>CAVTKE010000024.1:0-38347 GCA_963735225.1 uncultured Alphaproteobacteria bacterium | reverse complement strand
CCCCATTGGCACGACCGACGCGAAATCTCGGCGCTCACCGCCTTCGTCACGATCCCGGACGTTTCGAGGCCGACTACAAAGCCTGGTCGAAGCCGGCGGCTGATCGGCGACGACGATCTGGCAGGCCACCATCCGCTTTCGGCGATGGTTCTCAGCCAAAACGCCTGAGCATCAGCACCTCGTCGAATACACGCCGTCCTCTTCAGCGCGCGCGGCTCCTCGCCGTATTCGACGAAGCCAGACCGGCGTAGAGGCGGCGCGCCGCGGCGTTGCTGCTGATGACGCTCAGCGCACCTGCTCGACCTCGCTCACCGCGTGGGCGAGCACCACCGCGCCGGTGCCACCAACCCCGGCATTGCGGCCGGCGGGCGGACGTACCTTCCCCACGGCGCGCCTTTGTGCCGCATCTTCGCGCCATCCATCCGGTGAAATCCGGCGATGCCCAACAGCGCCGGGCCGATGAAGGCGCCGAACACCGCGCGCGCTCAGGCCGTTGGCGAAGATGCCGCGCGGCCGCGCGTGCTCGATCGGTGGGTCAAGCCGAACGCCTCGGGCGCCCGGACAGTGCTTCGAGGCGAATTTCGCGAAACGATGCGGCCTCCACGGCATCAGCCGGCGACCAATAAATCGCCATCGAACATCGCCAACCCTTCCGCGCTCTCTTTCCCCTGGAACAGGGCTGCTAGAGCAATATGGCTTTAGTTGAAATCACCGTGCCGTAAATTCTCGCCTAAACAAAAGGCTAGATCATGATGGTCGCTGGTACCAGCGACCATCATGATTGTATGGTGCAATCCTAACGCTTCTGTCCCGAGCGTTAGGTGAATCGCCACACCAAACAAAGGCTAGTGGAGAGTATCTCGACGGTTCTGACCGTCAGAATTCTCTCTCCACTAGAGATCGTTCTTCCCTCGTGCCGGAGACTTGAACATGCCTGACACCCCGCGCCCCGTCATGCTCGTCATCCTCGACGGCTGGGGCTGGCGCGAGGAAACGGCGGACAACGCCGTGCGCCTGGCGCAGCACGCCGAATTTCGACCGGCTCTGGCAGACCTGCCCGCACGCGTTCCTGCGCACCTCCGGCCTCGATGTCGGCTTGCCGGCGGGGCAGATGGGCAATTCCGAAGTCGGCCACATGAATATCGGCGCCGGCCGCGTCGTCATGCAGGACCTGCCGCGCATCGGCAAGGCGGTCGCCGACGGCACGCTCGCGCGATGCCCGGCGTTGCGGGACTTCATCGCCAGGCTGAAGGCCTCCGGCGGCACCTGCCATCTGATGGGCCTCGTCTCCCCGGGCGGCGTGCACTCGCACCAGGACCACGCGGTCGCCCTGGCCCGGGCGCTCGCGCAGGCCGGCGTTCCGACCGATGGTGCATGCCTTCACCGACGGCCGCGACACGCCGCCGCGCTCGGCGCGGCGAGGATCTCGCGCCGCTTGCAGCGCGGCGCTGCCGGAGGGCGTCCGGATCGCCACCGTCATCGGCCGCTACTACGCGATGGACCGCGACAAGCGGTGGGACCGCGTGGCCAAGGCGTATCTCGCGATGGCCGAGGCCCAGGGCCCGACCTTCGCCGACGCCGCCAGCGTGCGTCGACGCCGCCTATGGCGGCGGCGTCACCGACGAGTTCGTCGATGCCCGCCGTGGTCGGCGACTATCGCGGCATGAAGGACGGCGACGGCGCTGCTGTGCTTCAACTTCCGCGCCGACCGGGTGCGCGAGATCTTGGCCGCGCTGCTCGACCCGGCCTTCGACGGCTTCGCGCGGCCGCGCCAGATCAGCTTCGCCGCCGCCGCCGGCATGACCCGCTACAGCGACGACCTTGCAACGCCTGTCGGCATGCCTGTTCCCGCCGCAGAGCATGACCAACCTGCTCGGCGAAGTGGTCGGCCGCGCCGGCAAGACCCAGCTCCGCATGGCGGAGACGGAGAAATACCCGCACGTCACCTATTTCCTGAACGGCGGCGAGGAAGACGCCAATATCCGGGCGAGGACCGCATCATGGTGCCGTCGCCGAAGGTCGCGACCTATGACCTGCAGCCGGAAATGTCGGCGCCCGAACTCGACCGACCAGGCGGTCGCGGCGATCGGATCGGACAAATACGACCTGATCGTGCTGAACTTCGCCAATCCCGACATGGTCGGCCACACCGGCAACCTGCCGGCCGCGATCAAGGCGGTGGAGACGGTCGATGCCGGCCTCGGCCGCATCGTCGAGGCGATCGCCGGCAGCGGCGGCGCGCTGCTGGTCACCGCCGATCACGGCAATTGCGAACTGATGAGAGACCCGGAAACCGGCGGCCCGCACACCGCCCACACCACCAACCCGGTGCCCGGTCCTGCTCGCCGGCGTCGCCCGGTGCGCAACTCCATGACGGCCGCCTCGCCGACATCGCGCCCACCCTGCTGCATCTGCTGCGGCCTGCCGCAGCCGGCGGAGATGACGGGGCGGCGGCTGACGGAGGCGCCGGTGCGTGAGGCAGCGAAGGCCGGGGCGTGTCGCCGCCGGCCTTCGTCGTTGCTGACCGCTGGTTGCCGCCGCGCCGCGCCGCGCCGCAACAGCTGCAGGAGGCGGAGCGGGCGCGGGCGGCGCAGATGGAAGCGGCCAGCGGCGGCGCGGCGCCGGGCCGGCGGCGGCAGCGGCGGAGGAGCAGCGTCTCGGGGCGCAGCGGGTGGCCGCCGCGGCCAGGTTGCGCGATCTGGAAGTGCGCACCGGCGAGCGTCGCGGCGCGGATCGAGGCGCTGGCGCAGCGACGGCAGAGGCGCGAGGCGCGGCTGGCGGCGCGGGCGGCCGACCTGGCGCCGTTGCTGCCGTTGATCGAGCGGCTGTCGCTGTATCCGGCGGAGACGCTGCTGGCGGTGCCGATGCCGCCCGGAGCAGTCGGTGCGCGGCGTGCTGGTGCTGGGCGGCATCGTCCGCGCGCTGGAAGCCGATGCGGCGGCGTTGCGAGCCGAGCAGGCGGAGGTGGCCGCGCTGCAGAGCCGAGCTCGATGCGCAATTGCCCACGCTCGCGGCGGCGCAGGCGGCGCAGGCGCAAGCCGGGGCGATGCTGGACGGCGAGATCGCGCAGGCGCGCGAAGCGCGCCGGCAAGCCGAGGATGCGGCGGCCGAGGCGGCGCGCCACGCGGCCGCGTCGGCCGAGCGGGCGGCAGTCGCTGCGTGCCGCGATCGCGCAGATCGAGGCGGAGCGGCGCGCCGCGGAGGCGCGGGCGAAGGCCGAGGCGGAGGCGGCGGAGCGGCAGCAACGCGACGGCCGAGGCGCAGGCGGCCCGCACCCGCCAGGCGGCGCTGGCGCGGCCGGCCGGGCCCGGGATCGGCGGGCCGCATGGCGGGCTGACGGCGCCGGTCGCGGGCAGCGTGGTGCGCGGGTTCGGTGAGCCGAGCGACGCGGGGCCGGCGAGCGGCGTCTCCTACCAGGCGGCACCGTCGGCGCGCGTGGTGTCGCCCTGTGGCGGGCGGGTGGTGTTTGCCGGCCCGTTCCGCAGCTTCGGGCAATTGTTGATCGTGGATTGCGGCGGCGGCTATCATTTTGTGCTATCGGGATTCGAGCGGCTGGACGCGAGCGTTGGCCAGTCCGTCCAGGCGGCCGAGCCGGTGGGCGTGATGCCGGGCTGGGATCCGCGCGCGGCCACCGGACGCCCGGTGCTGTACGTGGAATTGCGGCGGGAGGGCCTGGCGGTGAATCCCGCACCCTTTTTGCGGGCCAAAGGATAGGCTACGCTGGAACATCAGCCGGGCGTGACCACATAGCGCGAAGACGCAAGACGGACCATGGCGCGAAGGCGCGAGACTTATATTCGGCAATGCGCGAATGCGCGAATGCAACTTGAGCTGGGCGCGAACGCGCGAGAGGAACATAAGCATGAAGTTTCGCACTGGTCTGCTGCTGGGTAGTGCGTTCGTCGCGGGGATGGCGGTCGGCCCCGGGTCCAACCTGCTGGAGCGGCATTTCGGCCTGTCCCTCTTTCCCGCGGCCCTGGCGCAGGATAGCGGCCGGGGCGAGACGTATCGCCTGCTGACCCTGTTCGGCGACGTGTTCGAGCGGGTTCGCGCCGAGTATGTCGAGCCGGTCGAATGACCGCGAGATGGTCGAGAACGCGATCAACGGCATGCTGACCGGCCTCGACCCGCACAGCAACTACATGAACGCCAAGTCCTTCCGCGACATGCAGGTGCAGACCCGCGGCGAGTTCGGCGGCCTCGGGCATCGAGGTGACGCAGGAGAGCGGCTATATCAGGGTGATCAGCCCGATCGACGACACACCGGCCAGCCGGGCCGGGGTGAAGGCGGGCGACCTGATCGTCGGCGCTCGACGGCAAGACCGTGCAGGGGCTGACGCCTGAACGACGCGGTCGACAAGATGCGCGGCGCGCCGAACAGCAAAATCTCCCTGACCATCAAGCGCGACGGCGATCGACAAGCCGATCGAGCTGTCGATGCAGCGCGAGGTGATCAAGATCCAGGTGGTGAAGTCGCATCTCGAGGGCGGCGACGTCGCCTATATCCGCCTCACCAGCTTCAACGAGCAGACCGATAGCGGGCTGCGCCGCGCCTTCCAGGCCGCTGAAGCAGCAATCGGGCGACCAGCTGAAGGGCATCGTGCTGGATCTGCGCAACAACCCGGGCGGGCTGCTGGACCAGGCGGTTGCGGTCTCCGACGACTTCATCGACCAGGGGGAGATCGTCTCCACCCGCGCCCGGCATACCGAGGACAGCCAGCGCTGGAACGCCAAGGGCGGCGACATCACCGGCGGCCTGCCGGTCGTGGTGCTGATCAATGGCGGCTCCGCCTCGGCCAGCGAGATCGTCGCCGGCGCGTTGCAGGACCATCGCCGCGCGATCGCTCCTCGGCACCCGCAGCTTCGGCAAGGGCAGGGTGCAGACGGTGATTCCGCTGCCGGGCAACGGCGCGATGCGGCTGACCACGGCGCGCTACTACACGCCGTCCGGCCGGTCGATCCAGGGGCTGGGCATCGCGCCGGACGTGGAGGTGCGCGAGTCGCGCACCGAGCTGCCGCATTTCGGACCGGAGCGCGAAGCCGATCTCAAGGGCGCGCTGAGCAATACCGGCGGCACCCCGACCGCAGTCCGCGCCGCCGCGCAACGACCTGCCGCCGATCGTCAAGGACATCCCGAAGCTGCCGCCGGAAGGCTGCGTCGGCCTTCGACCCGACCAAGCCGGAGACCGACTTCCAGCTTCAGCAGGCGTTGGTGGTGCTTCGCGCCATGCCGATCGGCAAGCGCGCCGCCCGCTAGCACGGCATGCCGGAGCTGAAGCGGTCGCCCTTGGCTGCGCAACAAGGCGGGCGATCCGCCATCCTGCGTGCGCTGGCGATCTTCTGGGGCGCGGCATTCTTGCTGATCGGGGTTGGGGCGGCGGCGCTGCAACTGCTCGGACCTCCTGACGGAAAGAACAAGCCGGCCACGGTTGCGCCGGCCGCGCCGGTGGGCGACGCGCCTGCGCCGCCGGCGCCCGCACAGCCCGCGCCGCTGCCAGCTTCGCCTGAGCCCGCCAAGGTGGAACCCGCGAAGCCGGAACCGACCAAGGCCGAAGGCGAAAAACCCGCACCGGAGAAGCCGGCACCGGAGAAAACCGCGCCGGAGAAACCCGCGCCGGAGAAGCCGGCACCGGAGAAAACCGCCGTGGCCGCGCCACAAGCTGTCGCGCCCGCCCCGATCATGCCGCCGCGCGCGCCTGGCTCGCCGGTGCCGGCACCCGACCCGGACCTGCAGGAACCGGCGCCCTCGTATCTCGGCGCCACCCTGCCGCGGATCGGCCCGGGATCGCGGATGGCGATGCGCGCCTATGCCGCCGGCTTCGATCCCGCCGACACCCGTCCGCGCGTGGGCGTGCTGGTGAGCGGCCTCGGCATGTCCGAACAGGAGAGCGAGGAGGCGATCCGCGCCATGCCGGCGGCGATTTCGCTCGCCTTCTCCCCCTATGCGCAGCACCCCGAACGGATGGTGGCGCTGGCGCGGGCGCGGGGCCACGAGACGCTGCTGTCGGTGCCCATGGAGCCGCAGAACTACCCGATCAACGACGCCGGCAACTATGCGCTGCTGGCGCGGGCGCCGCCGGCGGTGAATGCGGCGCGGCTGGAATGGACGATGTCGCGCTTCGCCGGCTATGTCGGCGCCACCGGCGCGCTTGGGCGGATGAGCGGCGAGCGGTTCGCCGCGTCCGACCAGATGCCGACTTTGCTGGAGGAGTTGGGCGCCCGTGGGCTGCTATATGTCGATGCTCGGCCGGACGCGGCGCCGCCACCCCCGACCAACGCCCCGAACGCGGCACCACGCCGCGCCGTCGACCTTGTGATCGATGAGCCGCCGGTCCGGGTGGAAATCGAAACCAAGCTCGCCCAGTTGGAGCAGCTGGCGCGCGATCGGGGTTCGGCGATCGGGCTGGCCGGCGGCACCACGCCGGTGACCACCGAACGGCTGGCCGCCTGGGCCGCGACCTTGTCGCAGCGCGGATTGGTATTGACGCCGGTGAGCGCCCTGGTGCTCCGGGCCGCGCGTAGCCGTGAGCCATGCTGCCGTATCGGCCGAATGTCGGCGCCGTGCTGTTCGATCGCACCGGCCGGGTGTTCGTCGCCCGCCGCGCCGATCTGCCGAATGCCGAGGGCGCGGCAGGCGGCTGGCAACTGCCGCAAGGGGGGATCGACGCGAATGAGGACCCGCGTGGCGCGGTGCTGCGCGAACTGGCCGAGGAGATCGGCACCGATCGCGCCGAGATCATCGCCGAGCACCCGGACTGGCTGACCTACGATCTGCCGCCGGAATTGCTCGGCCGTGCCCTGGGCGGGCGCTTTCGCGGCCAGCGGCAACGCTGGTTCGCCCTGCGTTTTCTGGGTGCCGATTCCGACATCCGGCTCGACGCCGACCCGCATCCCGAATTCGATGCCTGGCGCTGGGCGGACCTCGCGGAGTTGCCGGCGTTGGCGCCGCCGTTCAAACGGGCGATCTATGAGGTGCTGGCGGTGTCGTTCGCCGGGTTGGCGGGCAACTGAGCGGCGCTGCGGGCCGAGGGTAAAGGCACAAACGAAAACGGCGGCCCGAAGGCCGCCGTTTCCAGTTTCGCGTCGTGCCGGATCAGGCGGCGCGGCGACGGCGGCGGATGAAGGCGCCGAGGCCGATCATGCCGGTGCCCAGCAGCGAGAGAGAAGCGGGCTCGGGAACCGCGCATCTCTCGCCTTCGCAGACCGGTGCTGACCGGGTGTAGGTGTAGGTAATGATGGCGGTCAGAGCATCTTTGGTCGTCAACGACTGTGGAGGTTGCCACCGGAAAGCGACTGCTGAACACTCGCCAGTCGTAAACCTGATGGTGAAGGGAACTGCCCGCTCCCATCGCCCAGCAGATTGCTGTCGATGCCAGTCGCCGTGGCGAAGCCGTGGCGCTGCCGATGAAGGGTACCGAACTTGCCAGAGCAACGTTGACGTTTTGGCCCTTGGAACGGATAAGCGTCAGGAGCGATTGGCATCGCCGTGATTGTTGACGCCGACGATCGGCTGAAGGCTTCCTGACGTCTGCGCATTCGGGTCCGTTGAAAGCACCGAGGTAAGCGTGACGACACCGGATGCGGTGGAGTTTTCCGGAGGCTGTTGTTGAGTTGGCCGCTGAAGCTCAGCGTACCGGTCAGGGAGTGATCATTCCGGTGATCGTGCCAAGCGTCTGATCAAATTTCGGCAGATCGAGGTCGATCAGAAACTCCCGGTACGATCCTGTTGCTCCAACTGAGTCGCTGCCGGTGCATGTTCCCGCAGAGCAGGCGTAATTGCTGAAGGTCAGCGGGCTCAGCGAAGGCGTCGCCTCCGCCATCCGGTGCGAGTCCACAGGCCGCCTCCAATGGCAAAAAATGCCGCACCCGCAGTCTTGGTCAACATGCGCATAACCCCAGTCTCCTTATCTTCAGCCAACCTGATGTGACCACGGATGATCAACCTGCGGTGAACGAAGCAATCACCGTGCCAGGCGGAAGTGTTCAAGTTTTTCAATGAATTATCACGTTCGTGAAATCGCGGGGCGCAGGGAACGTAAAGTTTGCCGACTCACGACGTTTCCTCGCCAGGCGACCCGGGTCTTCGGAAATCGCGCCAACCTGCGGCGCTTTTGCGAGATCCACGACCCGCTGCCGGCAAGACGATCGGCCTCGTCGGCGTTCTGAAGCCCCGCTGGTTAAGTTTGCATTCGTTTTGCGGGCGGCATTGTAAAAATTACCGACGAAACCGAAAATTCGCCGGAACGCGCGATCAGCCGTCTTCGCCGGGCGGATCGAGCCTGCGCCCATCGAGTGCCGCTTGCCGGGCACGCTCGGCCTTGAGGTCGACGGCTTTCTGCGCGCCGGTTCGGCCGTGCCGCACCCGGTTCTCGCGCGCCGCCTCCGCCTCTGCGTCGCGTGCACGGCGCTTCATTGCGCGGCGGAGGTTGACGATCTCGCCCATGCCGCCATCCTGCGGCACCGCAAATCGCGTCGCAACAGCCGGAGAACCGACATGGGCAGCTTTATCGAACTGACCGCCGCCGACGGTCACAAACTGTCCGCCTGGCAGACGGGCCCGGCCGACGCCAAACACGGCCTCGTGGTGGTGCAGGAGATCTTTGGCGTCAACAACCACATGCGCAACGTCTGCGAGGCCTTCGCCCGCGCAGGTTACGCCGTGGTCGCGCCGGCTTTGTTCGACCGGACCGAGCGGAAGGTCGAACTCGGCTACACCGCCGACGACGTGGCGCGTGGCCGCGAGCTGCGCGGCAAGCTGTCCGAGGCCGGGATAATGGCTGATGTCGAGGCGGCGGCGGGCAAGCTCGCCGGCAAGATGCTCGGCATCGTCGGCTACTGCTTCGGCGGCACCGTCGCCTGGTGGGGTGCGACCCGCAGCAAGAGCTTCAAGGCCGCGATCGGCTGGTACGGCGGCGGCATTGCCGCGACGCGGACGGAAAAGCCCAATTGCCCGGTGCAACTGCATTTCGGCGAGAAGGACACCGGAATTCCGCTGTCCGATGTCGAGCTGATCCGCACGGCCCAGCCGCAGGTGGAGATCCTCGTCTATCCCGGCGCCCAGCACGGCTTCGGCTGCGACGAGCGCGGAAGCTTCAGCGCGCCGGACGCGAGGCTCGCCCAGGAGCGCACGCTGGCGTTCCTGAGCAAGCACCTGGGGTGATCGTCGGCCCAGCACCTGGGGTGACCTTCACCCCAGACCTGGGCCGATCTTCAGTGGATCGTTAGCCGGGCGTAATCGTCGTGGTGCTGACGCGGTCACGCTCGACCGCGTCGCGCCGTCAGATGCACCACGTGGTAGTTGCCGCGCAGCCAGGGTTCGAACTGGTCGCGGTAGTGCGGGCTGCCCGGCACGCCGGAATTGCCGATGTTCTGCACCGCAAGGAACGAATCCGGCGCGGCGAAATCCACCACGATGCGGTACTCGGCGCCCGGAACTCGCGGCGTGCGGCGGCAGTTCGCCGCCGGTGTTGCGCAGCGTGTGCGATCCGCCATCCACCTCGCGCGGGCCGATGTCGAACGCGGCATCGCCCGACCGGATGGTGCCAGTGCGCCTGGTGGATGCGGCCCCATTGCCAGGCCGCCTCGTCGTCGCCGAGACGCGCGCGAAGTGTGGCCAGCGTGCTGCTGTGCGACGGCGGCCACATGCGCGCGCGGTGCCGTCGGCGAAGTAGTCGATGGTCGGGATCCTCCAGCAGGCTGGCGGCGAGACCGGTCTGCTGATGCGTCAGGTCGAGCAGCCGTTCGGGCAGGTGCTGGCTGATCACCTCGCGCTGCCACAGCGCCATGAACGCCTCGAACAGCGTCGGCGCGATGCTGGTCAGCGCGTAGCGATAGTCCCAGTCGCCGAGCACGCGACGCGAACGTCGGCTTCGGCGCCGCGCGAGATGCCGGAGGATGTGCGGGCACAGACGCTCGGCGCGGCAGTTCTTCACGTCGTTCTGCAAGCGGACGTTGGCCGCGACGATCCATGCGCGCCGTGTCCGCCCAGCGCCTGGTCGAGCCGCACGCCGCGATGGCCCTGCGAATACGCGCCATAGATCGGCTGCTTGCCAGTCGTCCGGCACGATGCGCTGGTTGGCGCTGGCGACGTAGCCGCTGGGCGGGTCGTACATGTGCGGCAGGTCGTCGAACGGAATGTAGCCCTGCCACTGATCGGCCGCCGCATTGGCATCACGGAAGCCGGCACGACACGGCCACGGATCGGGATGCGGCCCGCCATCTGATAGCCGATATGGCCGTCGCGCATCGGCATAGACGAAGTTGAAGATCGCGACCGACCAGTCGCGCAACGCCGCGCGGAAACCGGCCCAGTCGCGCGCGCGCGTTACCGCGATGGAGGCGCGGATGTCGTCCATGTGCTCCATGCCGACCCAGCGCAGCGACAGCGGCGGATCGCCGGCCGGCATCGAGCGACGGCACCAGCGCGTTGACCATCGGGCCGCGCACGGTGGAGCGGATGGTCAGTGCGTGCGCCGCCGCGCCGCGCACCTTGATGTCGACGCTGCCGCTCGTCGAATGTCGCGCCAGGTGTCGCCGTCGCGATAGCGCCGCGGGTCGCGCGGATCGACCTGCTCGACATACAGGTCGCGCGTCGAGGCCATGTTGTTGGTGATCGCCCAGGCGATGCGTGCCGTTGCTGCCCCACCACATGCCGGGGAAGCCGGGATGGCCGGCGCCGGCCGCGTCGTCCTCCGGCCCGTGCAGCGCGTATTCGTACCAGCTCGACGGCACCCAGAACGGCTGATGCGGATCGCCGCACAGCACCGGCTTGCCGCCGGCGGTGCGGCTGCCATGCACCGCCCAGTTGTTGCTGCCGGTCGCATCGTCGGTGCCGGCGGCGTGCTGCAGCACGCGATGCTCCGAGGCTTCCGGCGTCAGGTACAGCGCCGCGGAACGCCTCCGGCAGCAGGCGCGCCGCCTCGGCCGCGACGATGCGGTCGATGCGGCCGTTCAGCGACCACCAGATGCCGCGCGCGATCGCCACGACATCGCGCACGGTGAACGGCTCCGGCGTGTAGCCAAGCTTGCGGAACTCGGGCGGCAGATCGCGGCCCATCAGCTCGATCTGCCGGTTGATGCCGGCGACGAACGCGGCGATCATGCGCATGCGTCGCCTCGTCCAGCGCATCGGCTTCGCGCGCGGCGATCTGGTCGATGCCGACGGTCAGATGCGCGATGTCGCTGGCGAGGTAGGCAGGCCCGAGGATCTCCGCCTGCCGGCCGAGCGCGCGGCGGCGCAGCCGATCCATCTGCCACAGCCGATCCTGCGCCATCGCGACGCCGAGACCGAAATACAGCGTCGCCGGTGCTGGCGGCGTAGACGTGCGGCACGCCGGCACGGTCGCGCAGGATCTCGACGCGCCGCCGACCGCGCCGGTGATGCTCTGGTCCGTGAGGGTGGCGCGGCGTCGCAGGAAGTCGCCCCTGGCGGCGGCGAACTCCGCTGTGGTGGCGCCGGCGGCGCGGCAGATCTCCTCCACCGATTGCGCGCCGCGCAGGGCGGCCAATAACGCCTGTTCGTTGAACTTCATGTCGGTTTCCTCCGCGTGCGTTCGCAGCCTATTACGGCCGGTCCGGCATGGAAATCCGTGCCGTGTCGGTGGCCAGCGCGAAAGCGCGCGCCACCGCCGCCTCCGGGGTGGCGGCGAAACAGATTTCGACCGTCTCGCGCTCATCGAGGTAGCAGCCCTTGTGCAGCACGCCGCGGATGCGGTCGGCCCAGCCGCCGGAGCCTTCGAGGATCACCACGGGGCGCGCCTCGGCATAGGCGATGGTCAGTTCGTTCAGCGTGCCGGTGCTGCCGCCGACCATGATCAGCGCGTCGCAGCTGCGGGCGGTGAGAAGGTTGCGGGCGCGGCCGAGGCCGGTCGGGAAGATGATGTCGACATAAGGGTTGGCGCCGGATTTCTCCATGCCCGGCAGGAACCCGATGGTCAGCCCGCCGGCCTGTTGCGCGCCTTTGGACGCCGCCTCCATCACCCCGGCCCGGCCGCCGGTGACGAGCACGCCGCCGCGCCCCGCCACCAGCCGGCCGATCTCCTCGGCCGCCTGCATGGTGCGCGCGTCGACGCTGTCGTTGGGGTGTTGCTCATTCTTGCCGATGACGCCAATGGTGATCTTCATTTTCTCGCACTCGTTCAGGTCGTGGAAACGGATTGCAGCAGCCGGGCGCGGCGCGCGGCCTCCACCCTGCTGGCGCGGAGCAGGCCGGCCATGCCAGGCGCCTCGACGGCGAAGGACGCGGCCACGGTGCCGGCGATGGCGGCACGGGCATGGTCGTGATGCTGGACGTAGGACGCGAGGAAGCCGCCGCAGAACGAATCGCCGGCGCCGGTCGGATCGACCGCATCGACCGGCAGCGCCGGAATGGCGAGGATGCTGCGGCCGTCCGGATCGATCAGCACGCAGCCGTCGGCGCCGCGCTTCACCAGAACGAAGATGCGGCCCTGTCGCGCGAGGGAAGCCGCGGTGGCGATGGGACCCTCGTCCGGCCGCCAGGCGAGCAGGTCGGCCTCGCTCGGCAGCAGCAGGTCGATGTCGCGCAGCAATGCGGCGTGGTGGTCGGCGGCGAGGTCGAGCGCGTCGTACCACGGTGAATCGAGCTGGACATGCATGCGGCCATGCAGGCTCGCGGCAAGCGACGCCTGGCGCTGCACCGGCATCGCCGCGAGATGGGCACCTTGTGCCGACACGCGCCAATCGGCGGGAATGTCGCGGCCTTCGGGGGAGAATTTCTGCCAGTTGGCGGCACGGGCGAGCGGCGGCAGGGTGGTGTGGTCGGTGAAGCGGCGGCGCTCGCTCGCTGGGATTGTCGCCATAATCTCGGGCGGGAGAATGCGGCTGCGGCTGCCATCCGCGTGATAGGCGAAGGCGACGTTCAGCCCGTGCGGCGCCGCCACCCGCGCGACACCGCCGAGGTCGAGGCCGCGTTCGCGCAATTCGTGCAGGAACGCGGTGGGGTAGTCCTGCCCGACGCGCGACACCAGCCGCACCGGATCGCGCGACCAGAGTGAAGCGGCCAGGGCGGCATAGACGACGTTGCCGCCGCAGCTTTGCGGCAGCAATGTGCCATCGGCGGTGCGGACATTGTCCAGCGTGAAGCTGCCGCAGATGAGCAACGACGTCACTTGACCGCCCCGGGCGCCATGCCCGCCAGCAGCCATCGCTGCCCGGCAAAAGCCAAGGCGAGCGCGGGAAGAATCCCGATCACCGTCGCCGCCGCGAGTTGCCCCCAGCTGACATACACATCGCCGACGAAGCCCGACACCGCCACCGGCACCGTTTGTGTCTGCGGCCGCGACAGCGTCACCGCGAACAGGAATTCGTTCCACGAGGTCAGCATGGCGAAGATGGCCGAGGCGGCGATGCTGGCCTTGGTCAGCGGCAAGGCGATGCGGGCGAAGACCTGGAAATTGCTGGCGCCGTCGATGCGGGCGGCTTCCTCGATCTCGCCGGGCAAGCTTTCGAACGCCGCGCGCATCATCCAGGCGATGATGGCGAAGCTGAACACGACATGGGCGATGGTGATGGCGGCGAGGCTGCCGAGCAGGCCGAGCTCGCGGAACAGCAGGTAGTACGGCAGCAGCAGCGCGATCGGCGGCATCATGCGAAACAGCAGGATGCCCCAGCCGAGCGTGGCGGCATGGCGCAGCCGCCGGCCCGCGAGCGCATAGGAAGCGGGCAGGGCGAGGGCGAGGGCGATCGCCGTCGAGCTCAGCGCCACCATGACGCTGTTGCCGAGTGCGCGCACGAAGCCGGAGCCGGGTTGGAACAGCACGCGGTAATTCTCCAGCGTCGGCGCGAAATCCAGCACCCGCGGCGGCCAGACGAAGATCTGCGCCCGGGTCTTGAATGAGATTTCCACCACCCAGGCGATCGGCAGCAGGAACGCCGCCAGCACCGCGATCGCCGCGGCGTAGATCAGCACGCGGCGGAGCCGGCGCCTCATCGCGACGAAATCCGCAACAGCGGTGTGGCGAGGCAAACCACGCAGGCCAGCATGACCAGCGCCAGGGTGCTGGAATAGCCGAGTTCGAAGAAGCCGATGCCTTGCTGGTAGACGAACCAAGACATGGTGGCGGTGGCGTCGCCGGGGCCGCCGGCGGTCATCGCATAGATGATGTCGAAGGTCTTGAAGCCGTCGATGCCGCGAAACAACGCGACCGCGGTGAGCGTCGGCGCCAGCAGCTTCAAGGTGATCAGGCGGAAAGCCCGCATTGCCCCGCAACCGTCGAGTGCGGCGGCCTCGTACAACTCGCCGGGGATCGCCTGCAAACCGGCGAGCACGAACAGCACCACGAAGCCGGTCCACTCCCAGGCGGAAACCACCGCCACGACATGCAGCGCCACCAGCGGGTCGTCGAGCCACAGCGGCGGCTGGGTGACGCCGAGGCCGAGCAGCAGGAAGCGGACGATGCCGAAATCGTCCGACAGCATCAACCGCCAGATCATGCCGACGAAGATCGGCGCGATCATCATCGGCGTGAGGAACAGCGAGCGGATCAGCCCCATGCCGGGCCAGTCGCGGTTGAACAGCACGGCGATGCCGACACCCATGCCGAGTTGCAGCGCGACACTCTCGGCGGTGAATTGCAAGGTGATGCCGAGCGACGACCAGAACGCACGGTCATGCAGCAGCCGCACATAATTGCCGAGGCCGGTGAACGCCGGCAGAGGCGCTTGCGCGAGGTTCCACTTCGCCAGGCTGAGGCCCAGCATGACCGCCAGCGGCACCAGGATCAGCGCAAAGATGCATGCGGCGGCCGGCAGGGCGAAGGCAAGCCAGGAGCCGCCGCGCCGTGCTCTACTCGACGGAATAGCCTGCCTCTTTGACGATGCCGATGATCGCCTTCTGCAATTCCGCCAATGCCTCGGCGGCCGTCACCTGGCCGAGCGCCGCGCGATTGAGCTGCAGCCCCAGCGCGTCTTCGATCTGCGGGTAGAACGGATAACGCGGGCGGTAATCGGCGTAGATGCGGCCATCGCGCTCGGCCTGCAGGATGAAACCAAGCCAGGGATACAGCTTCTGCAACTCCGGGTCCGCCAAGGCGGAATAGCGCACCGGCGTGCCGGAGAGTCGGCCGAGTGCGAGCTGGGTTTCGGTGCTGATCAGCCATTTCAAGAATTTCCAGGACGGCTCGGTCTTCTCGGTCCTGGCGTTGATTGCCGCCGCCCAGCCGCCGAACGGGATCGAGGGCGCATCGCCGGATTTTTCCACCGGCATGTAGGTGTAGCCGACCTCGCCGGCGATCACCGAATTTTCCTTTTTGGCGAATTCGGCGCCGTTCACCGAGAAGGTCGGCGCCATCGCCAGCTTGCCGGTTTGCATCGCCACCGTCTGGTCGTTCCAGTGATAGCCGACGGCGCCGCGCGGGGCGTATTTCAGCCAGCCGAGATAATGCGTCAGCACCGTCAGCGCCCGCGCGCTGTCGAGCGTCGGGCGCAGCGATTTCGGCGGGTCGGCGAGCAAACGCCCGCCGGCGCCGGCGTAGGTGGCGAGGAACCACGACGCCACCGGGCCGCCGCGCTGATAGGGCATGGCGATGCCGAAACGATTGGTGCTGGCATCGGTCAGCCCCGCCGCATCGCGGTCGACGTCGTCGAGCGTCACAGGCGGTTTCAGGCCACGGGCGGCGAACCAGTCGTTGCGGAAATAATTGATGAAGTAGAAGGCGCCGATCGGCACGCTCCAGATCTTGCCGTCCCAGCGCGACAAGGCGTTGAAGGCGCCGGGCAGGATGTCGGCGACGTCGATTTCCGTGGCGTCGCGGGCAAACAGATCGTCCAGCGGACGGGCGTAGCCGTTCTTCGCCCATTCGCCGAGCCAGATGATGTCCTGCAGGTAGATGTCGCTGTTGGCGGTGCGGCCGACCAGATCCGCCATGGCGCGCTGGCGCAGTTGCGGATAGGGCAGGATTTGCAGGTTGACCTTTATTCCGGTCTTCTCGGTGAAGCGGGGCAGTAGGGTTTCGATCAGCTTGAAGCTGGAGATGCCGGTCACGGTGATGCTTCCGGCATCATCCTGCGCCATCGCCGGCCGGACCGCGCCGAGCGCTGCCCCCGCCGCCAGAACGAAACGCCGCGTCGGCTGTGTCACCGTCCGTCTCCCGCCTTGCCCATCCCACTCTTGCACCGGCCCGCCAGGTCTGCAACGAGCGTTCGGCGGCTGGCGGGCGTCCACCGAGAAACTACCGGCCGGTGAACGCCGGCTTGCGTTTTTCCAGGAAGGCCCGCGCACCTTCGAGATGGTCGGCGCTGGCGCCGCATTGGGCGATCAGAGCGTCGACAGCGGTCCAGTCGCGCGCATCGGGGTCGCGGGCGAGCTGGGCGAGGGCGGCTTTGGCGGCCAGGATGGTCAACGGTGCGTTGCCGGCAATTCCGGCCGCATAGTCACGCGCGAACTCCGCCAGCTCCGCGGCTGGCACGACCTGGTTCACCAGCCCCATCCGCAGCGCCTCGGCGGCGTTGTAGCGCCGGGCGGTGAACATGATTTCCTTCGTCGCCGCCAGCCCGACCAGTTCCACGATCCGCCGGAGCCCGTCGACGCTGTAGCCAATGCTGAGCGTCGCTGCGGGAATGCCGAATTGCGCGTCGTCGGCGGCGATCCTGAGATCGCAACTGACCGCGAGCGCCATGCCGCCGCCGAGGCACCAGCCGCGGATGATGGCGAGCGTCGGTTTTTCCACCTGGTGCAGCGCCGTGCAGGCCGCCTGGAAGGCGCCGCCTTCGCGCGTCACCGCCTGGTCGCCTGCTCGCTCGCTCTCGAAGCGGGAGATGTCGGCGCCGGAGGCGAAGGCGCGCATGCCGGCGCCGGTGACGGTGATGATGCGGATGGCCGGGTCGGCGGCGAAACCGGCGACGGCGTCGGCGATGGCCTGCCACATCCCCTGCGACACGGCATTGTGACGCTGCGGATTGTCGATGATGATGGCGCCGATCACGCCGTCGCGCCGGGCCAGGATCTTGCCCGCCGGTTCTGCGTGCGCCAGTGTCTTGCCGGTTCGTGTCCTGCCGGTGAGTGTCGTGTCCGCTTGCATGTCTGCCTCGTGGCCCGGTCTTTGCTGCCCTTGCCAGCGACGATAGAGGACCGGCCGGCCCCGCACCATCCCGCCCGCCGCCGCGGGCCTCTCGACCATTGCCGCCGCCCGGCCTAGCATTGCCGCAACAAGCCTTGGACACGACGAAACCAGGAAGAAGAAATGCAGAAACTCAATTACGCCGCACCGTCGACGGTCGATGAGGCTGTCAAACTATTGGCCGGTGCATCCGGCCTGGCGAAGGTCCTGTCCGGCGGGACCGACCTCCTGGTGCAGATGCGGTCCGGCCGGCTGAAGCCGGAACTGATCGTCGACACCAAGAAGATCCCCGGCATCATCGGCATCCGCGAGGAAGACGGCGGCTTCGTGGTCGGCGCCGCCACGCCCGGGCGCGGTGGTCGAGGCGCATGCCGGCATGAACAAGGCCTGGCCGGGCGTGGTCGAGGCGCTCGACCTGATCGGCTCGACGCAGATCCAGGGCCGCTGCTCGCTGGCCGGCAATCTGTGCAACGCCTCGCCGGCCGCCGACAGCGTGCCGGCGCTGTATCGCCGCCGGCGCGATCGCCGTGGTGGTCGGCAGCAAGGGCGAGCGCGAGGTGCCGGTCGAGCAGATCCCGACCGCGCCCGGCCGCACCTCGCTGGCCAAGGACGAGTTCATCCTGGAATTCAAATTCCCGCCGCGGCCGGCGCGCTTCGGCGACGCCTATCTGCGGTTCATTCCGCGCACCGAAATGGACATCGCCGTGGTCGGCTGCGGCATCAGCGTGACGCTGGACGACAAGGGCGTCTGCACCGCGGCGCGCGTGTCGCTCGGCGCCGTGGCGCCGACCGTGCTGCTGGTGCAGGATGCGGCCGATGCGCTGATCGGCCACACGCTCGACGACGAAACGCTGGCGAAGCTCGACGCGGCGGCGCGGCCGCGTGCAAGCCGATCAACGACAAGCGCGGCACGATCGAATACCGCACCAAGATCGCCGGCGTGCTGGCACGCCGCGTGGCCGCCATCGCGTTCGACCGCGCCATGGGCAAAACGCAACGGAAAGGCTCACTGACCATGAGCAAGCATCACGTATCCACCACGATCAACGGCGAGCCGGCCGAGTTCCTGTGCGAGACCGCAGCAGACCCTGCTGGACGCGCTGCGCGACGTGCTCGGCCTGACCGGCAGCAAGGAAGGCTGCGCGCTCGGGCGACTGCGGCGCCTGCTCCGTCATCGTCGACGGCCGCCTCGTCTGCTCCTGCCTGATGCTCGGCGTCGAGGCCGAGGGCAAGACGATCACCACGATCGAGGGCATCGCCGCAGGGCGACAAGCTGCATCCGGTGCAGCAGAAGTTCCTGGAGCATGCGGCGCTGCAATGCGGCTTCTGCACGCCGGGCCTGCATCGTCGCGTCCAAGGCGCTGCTCGACGAGAATCCGAACCCGACCGAGACCGAGGCGCGCTACTGGCTGGCCGGCAACCTGTGCCGCTGCACCGGCTACGACAAGATCATCCGCGCCGTGATGGACGCCGCCGCCGAAATGCGAGGAGAGGCAGTGCGATGAATTACGTCGACATCCAGACCTGAAAGTCGTCGGCACCCGTCCGATCCGTCCCGATGGCGTCGACAAGGTCACCGGCCGCGCGCTGTTCGGCGCCGACACTGGCGCTGCCCGGCATGCTGTGGGGCAAGGTCAAGCGCTCGCCGCACGCGCATGCGCGCATCGTGTCGATCGACACGAGCAAGGCCGCGGCGCTGCCGGGCGTGCAGGCGGTCGTCACCGCGGAGGATTTCCCCGACATCGCCGTCGGAAGAGGCGTTCGTCGGCGAAGGGCCGATGAATTTCCGCGACCTGTCGCGCAACTGCATGGCGCGCGACAAGGCGCTGTATGAGGGTCACGCGGTCGCCGCCGTCGCCGCCATCGTCGCAGGCGATCGCCGACGCAGGCGCTCGAGCTGATCGACGTCAAGTACGAAGTGCTGCCGTACGTCATCGACGTCGAGGCGGCGATGGCGCCGGACGCGCCGGTCCTGCACGACGACCTGTTCACCGCGCGGCGTCGAGCCGAAGCCGACCAAGCCGTCCAACATCGCCAAGGTCGTCACCTTCAAGAAGGGCGATGTCGAGGCCGGCTTCAAGGAGGCCGAGGTCATCGTCGAGGGCCGCTACACCACCCAGCCGGTGCACCAGGCCTATATCGAGCCGCATGCCTGCCTCGCGACCTACGGCGCCGACGGCCAGATGCACGATCTACAGCTCCAGCCAGGGCCATTTCATGGTCCGCGCCTACACGGCGAAGCTGCTCGGGATCGACATGTCCAACATCCGCGTCACGCCGGCCGAGATCGGCGGCGGCTTCGGCGGCAAGACGCTGGTCTATCTGGAGCCGCTGGCGCTCGCGCTGTCGAAGAAGTCCGGCCGGCCGGTGAAGATGCAGATGACGCGGGAGGAAGTGTTCCGCGCCTCCGGCCCGACCTCCGGCGCGACGATGGAGGTGAAGATCGGCGCCAAGAAGGACGGCACCATCGTCGCGGCGCAAGCAGGTGCTGAAGTACCAGGCCGGCGCGTTCCCCGGCTCGCCGATCGAGCCGGGCTGCATGTGCGGCTTCGCGCATGTATGACCTGCCGAACGTCGATGTCATCGGCTACGACGTGGTCAGCAACCGGCCGAAGGTCGCGGCCTATCGCGCGCCGGGCGCGCCGATCGCGTCCTTCGCGGTGGAAAGCGCGCTCGACGATCTGGCGCGCAAGCTCGGCATGGACCCGATCGACGCTGCGCGAGAAGAACGCGGCGAAGAACGGCACCAAGACCCACTACGGGCCGACGCACCAGAACATCGGCTTCCTCGCCGACGCTGGAGGCGGTGAAGAACCATCCGCACTGGAAGTCGCCGCTGAAGCCGGGCCAGGGGCGGGGCATCGCCTGCGGCTTCTGGTTCAACATCGGCGGCGAGTCCTCGGCGGCGGTGCACGTCAACGAGGACGGCTCGGTCAGTCGCGGTGTCGGGCAGCCCGGATATCGGCGGCTCGCGCGCCTCGATCGGCATGATGGTGGCCGAGGTGCTGCGGCATCCCGGCCGACAAGGTGCGCACGATCGTGGCCGACACCGCCTCGATCGGCTTCACCCACCTGACCGGCGGGTCGCCGCGTGACCTTCGCGACCGGCATGGCGGCGACGCAGGCGGCCGAGAAGGTGGTCGAGCAGCTGAAGCAGCGCGCCGCGATGATCTGGGACATCACGGCCGATGCGGTCGAGTGGAGGGACGGCGAGGCGTATCCCGGCCGGCACCAATGCCGGCGCGTTCGAGCCGCTGGCGCTGGCCGACGATCGCGCTGAAGGCGGCGCGCACCGGCGGGCCGATCGACGCCGAGGTGTCGGTGAACGCGCAGGGCGCCGGCCCGGGCTTCGGCGCGCATATCTGCGACGTGGAGGTGGACAAGGAGACCGGCCAGGTCACGATCGATGCGCTACACCGCGGTCCAGGATGTCGGCAGGCGATCCACCCGAGCTACGTGGAAGGCCAGATCCAGGGCGGCGCCGCGCAGGGCATCGGCTGGGCGCTGAACGAGGAGTACATCTACGACAAGAACGGCCAGATGGAGAACCCGGGCTTCCTCGACTACCGCTGCCCGGTCGCGTCCGACCTGCCGATGATCGAGGCGGTCCTGGTCGAGGTGCCGAACCCGCGCCATCCGTTCGGTGCGCGCGGCGTGGGCGAGGTGCCGATCGTTCCGCCGATGGCCGCGGTCGGCAACGCGATCCGCGACGCGATCGGGCTGCGCATGACCAGCCTGCCGATGTCGCCGCCGAAGGTCCGCGCGGCGCTGGACGTGGCGAACGGCGACGACTGATGCCGAAGGTCGTCACTCTCGGGCTCGGCCTGCCAGCGGTTCACCGGTGGCAAGACGGAGTTCGAGGTGGAGGCGACCACCTTCCGCCGGCTGGTGCTGGAGCTGGAGCAGCGCTTTCCCGGCCTGGGCAAGCAGGTCGAGGAAGGCATGGCGGTCGCGATCGACGGCGAGATCTTCCAGGACGCCTATGCGGCGGAGCTGCGGCCGGACAGCGAGATCTGTCTGATTCCGAAGATCGGCGGCGGATAGCAGCCGACCGCCATCAATCAATCTCGGCGCGTCGGTCGAACTGGGCCGTGGTCGTGGAAGGCGTCGAGCGGATAGAGCGGGCGGGTGACGTTGTGAAACACCAGCCGGCGCATGTTGCCGCGCGTCGTGCCCGGCGTGTCGGCGGCCAGCACGCGGGCGGCGTGCGGCGCGAAGGAGACGCGGAAATGCGAGGGTGACTTCACGAACACCAATGCCGCATGCGCCAGATTCAGGCCGACGGAATGGAACAGCCCGGTATCCCATTCCAGCGCCTTCAACGATCGCATCGCGAGGCGAATGTCGCCGATCGCCAGCACCGCGGTGAGGCCGCAACGTACTTCCGCACCCTGCATGCCCTTGTCCTGCATGGTGAACACGCCGTCGGTGAGGGTGCGCACCACGCCGGTGATCGCGAGCGGCTCGCCGTCGCGGAATTTCTTGTGGCCGACGCGCAACGCGACCGTCGCACCAATGCCGGCTTTGGCCGCCGCGTCAGCCGCCTCGGCGTCGCATAGCGTAAGGTAGCTCAGCCGCCCCACACGGTCGGCGCCGGCGGCGAGCAAGGCGCGCAGCACGCCCGTGTTGTCGGCAGGCGAGCCGCTGCTCGGCGCGTCGCCGCCATCGCCGACGATCGTTGTGCCCTCGCTCGACAAGCCGATGCGGATGGCCTCGTCGAGTTCGACGAGATCGGGCTCGAACTCGCCGCGTGCCTGCCAGGCCGCCTCGGCGAGTTCGTTGGCGGCTTCCTGCGCGCGGTCGACGCTGGCTTCGGCACAGACCAGTGCGGTGAAGCCGAGATGCGGCACATCGAGCCACGGCTGCACCGGGAACAGCGAGGCATGCAGCACCCGCCCGGCCTGTTCCATCTGCCGCGCCGAGGCGACGATGCGCGACAGCGGTGCGGTGTCGGTGCGGGCGTTGATCGGGCTGACCAGCAATGGCCGTTGCGCCATCGCCATGATCGGATGGGCGCGGCCGGCGAGCACATCGAGCATCAGCCGCGCGACCCGCTCCCCGGTTTCGAACATGTCGATATGCGGGTACTCGCGATAACCGATCAGGAAGGTGTTCGGCTGCAACATGCGCGGCCGGATATGGCCGTGCAGATCAAGCGAGACGCCGATCGGCGTGGACGGCGGCGACAACGCCCGCACGCGCTCCAGCAATTCGCCCTCGGCATCCGGTTCGTCCTCCAGCACCATCGCGCCGTGCAGCGCCAGCAACACGCCGTCCACCGGGCCCGCGTCGCGCAGGCGTTGCAGCAATTCGCCGGCGAGCGTCTCGAACGCCCGTCGCGACACCGGGCCGCCGGCCAAGGCCTGCGCCGCCAGCAACGGCACCGGCGCGATGCCGGCTTCGTTCAGGACCGAGAGGAAGCCTGGCAACTCGACACGGGCCGGGCCGAAGCCGGTGAGAAGTTCGTCACCGCGGCGGACGTAGAACGCCGCGAAATCCTCGATCTCGGTCGGCACCGGCAGGAACGTGTTGGTCTCCTGGCTCAATCCGCCGACGGCGATGCGCAAGGCTCAGATCTCCCGCAGCGCCAGTGCCACGGCCGCGAGCGTCGCGTCGATCACCGCGTCGTCATGTTCGGTGGACAGGAACCAGGCGCCGCGTTCAAGCGCCCGCACGCCGTGGCGCAGCAAGGCGGTGGTGAAGGCGACGTAGCGCGGCTTGTCGACATGCAGCAAATCGCCCCAGTGTCGTGGTGCTTCGGTAAGACCGATTGCGACGTGGAAGATTTGCGGAAAGCCGGTGACGACGGCAGCGACGCCGGCGCGGTCGAACGCTTCCTGCATGCCTTGCATCAACCGCGCGCCGCGCGATTCGAGGGCGGCGAAGACCGCGGGCTGGCGCAGTCGCGTCAGCGTGGCGACGGTCGCCGCCATCGCCGCCGCCTGGCCGTTATAGGTGCCGCCATGCACCACGCCCTGGGTCACCAGATCCATCAGCTCGGCGCGGCCGGCGATGGCGGCGACCGGAAAGCCGTTGGCGATCGCCTTGGCGAAGGTCGCGAGATCGGGCGTCACGCCGAGGCGTTGCTGCACGCCGCCCGGTGAGACGCGAAAGCCGGTAATCACCTCATCGAACACCAGGATGGTGCCGGTCCGCGTGCAGGCCTCGCGCATGCCTTCGAGGTAACCGGGGGCTGGCAGGATCGCGCCGGAATTGCACATCGCCGCTTCCATGATCACCGCCGCGACGTCGCCCTGGGCCAGCCTTGCCCGCAATTGTGCCAGATCGTTCCAGGGAAGCACGACGATCTCATGGGTTTCCCGCGGCTGGCCGCGGCTGCCGGCGACCGGGCCGGTCGCGTCAGGCGGTGGCGCCGTCGACCAGAGGATGTTGTCGAACCAGCCGTGGTAATGGCCGGCGAACTTGACCACGACGCGCCTTCCCGTGGCCGCCCGCGCCAGCCGCAACGCGGTTTGCACCGCCTCGCTGCCCGACGAGTTGAAGCGCATCCGTTCGGCGCACGGAACCATCTCGCACACCAGCTTCGCCGCCTGCGTCTCGATGTCGCTCTGGCCGCCGTACAGCCAGCCGCGGTCGAGCTGGGCGGCCACCGCGTCACGCACATCATGCGGCGTGTGGCCGAGGATCATCGGGCCCATGCCGAGGTAGTAATCGATCAGCCGGTTGCCATCGACGTCGAACAGGAAGGCGCCGTCGGCATGGTCGAACACCAGCGGCGTCGGCGAAATGCCGAGACGGAAATTGCTGGAGACGCCGCCGGCGAGATAGTGCGCGGCATCTTCGATGCGGCGGCGGGATTCGTCGAATGACAGCGTGCCGTCATGCCAGTTGCGGCGATCCTCGGCGGTGACAGCGGTCATTCTTGTTCCCCGTCCTGTGCGCGGAGTGTGTCGCCGGGCCGCGTCGGCGGTCAAGGTGCCGCGTCAAAGTGCTGTGCTTCGGCCGTTCGGATTTGCTTTGCAATGAAGTGGGCGCAATCCTGCGGATAACGCCAGGGGGAAACGATATGGGGCAGGTAGACGGCAAGGTGGCACTGGTGACCGGCGGTGCATCGGGGATCGGCGCCGCCTGCGCCGTTGCCCTGGCGCGCGAAGGTGCCAGGGTGGTGGTGACGGACCTCGATGCGACCGGCGGCGCCGAGGTGGTGGCGCAGATCGAGCGGGAAGGCGGCGGCGGGCTGTTCCTGCGCCATGATGTCACCGACGAGACCACGTGGCCGGCGGCCATTGGCCGGGCCGAAGCAGAATTCGGGCGACTTGATATCATGGTAGCCAATGCCGGGATCGCCATCTTCGGTCCGGCGCTGGACATGTCGCTGCAGGCATGGCGGCGGCAGATGGCGGTGAATCTCGACGGCGTGTTCCTGTCGGTGAAGCACGCCGCACCGGCAATGCGCCGGGCGGGCGGCGGTTCGATCGTCATCATGTCGTCGATCGCAGGCCTCCGCGGCTCGGCCGGGCTCGCCGGCTACAGCGCCAGCAAAGGCGGTGTGCGCCTGTTCGCCAAATCGATGGCGTTGGAATGTGCCGGCGACCGGATCCGGGTGAACTCGGTGCACCCCGGCATCATCGCAACCCCGCTCTGGGGGAAAGCCGCAACCCCTGAGGGCGGCGGGTTGAATATGGCGCTGGACCCGCTGGCGATCGGCCGGGCCGCGCCGCTCGGTGCGGCAGCGGTGCCGGACGACGTCGCCAGCGGCGTGGTGTTCCTGGCCAGCGACGCCGCCCGCTACATCACCGGCGCCGAACTCGTGATCGACGGCGGCTTGACCGCCGGCGGCGGCCGGCGGCTGATCGAGTGAAACGGCTAGAGCAATATCGCTCTAGGTGGAATCGACGGTGCCATAAAATTGCTCGACCAAACAACGAGCGGGAGACTGAGCGCTGCTTCTATCAGCAGCAATCACGCTCTAGGTCGTGTGGACTTTTGGGATTCCGGCTCGGCTGAGTTTGTGATTCAACGCTGCCTTTATGGAGGCAGTTTTGGGCGTCATGGATCGGCTGGTGTTGAGCGACCCTGCGTGGGAATCGGATGGCTCCGCTGATCATCGGCCGGCCTGATCAGAAGGGATCGACTGGGCGAGACAACGGGATGTTTGTTGAAGGCGTCTTATGGATCGTACGGACTGGTTCGCCTTGGCGCGATCTTCCGGAGGTCTTCGGCGAATGGAATAGCGTGTTTCGTCGGTTCAGCCGATGGAGCCGCAAGGGCGTCTGGTGGCGCATCTTCGAAGCCATGTCGGATGACCCAGACTTCGAATATCTGATCGTCGATTCCACCATCATTCGCGCTCACCAGCACGCGGCAGGTGCTAAAAAGATCCTATGGGGGCGACGGACCGCTGAGCGCCGGTAGGCTCGGGTCCGAACACTTGAACCAGGAGGCTCTCATGGAAGCTGTCGCCAACACTGAATCCACGGGCGCCCGTGACGCTGTTCGTGGCGTTGGAGCTGAGCCGCTCGACATGGCTCGTTGCCCTGCACTCGCCAATTGCCGACAAGGTGAGCCAGCACCGGCTTGATGGCGGAGACACCGACGGCTTGCTGGCGCTGATTGCGCGCAAGCGAGGGCAGGCGGAGGAGAAGCTGGGGCGACCGTTGCGCGTCGCGTGCTGCTTCGAGGCGGGCTACGACGGGTTCTGGCTGCACCGCTGTCTGTGCGCCGGCGGCGTCGAGAACCGGGTGTTGGACGCGGCGAGCCTGTTGGTGGACCGGCGGGCACGGCGGGCCAAGACGGATCGGCTTGACGCGGCCGGGCTGCTGCGCACGCTGATGGCGCTGGAGCGCGGCGAGGCATAGGTCTGCCGCGTCGTGCACGTGCCCACCCCCGAGCAGGAGGACGCTCGCCGGCGCTCGCGTGAGCGCGCCCGGCTTGTCGTCGAGCGTGGTCAGCACACGAGCCGCCTCAAGGGGTGGGCCGCAACTCCCTCGAGGGAGGCGGTCGCTTGGATGGGCCAGCTCTATCATCAGGCGATTGAAAAGCGGGATCTGTATGTTGGCTGCGGACTGGCGGTCGAGCTTGCCGAAATGCTCGTTGCCATGGAGGAATCCGAAGAAGCGGACGCTCTGTTCTTTCACACAGTCAGGGCGAGCCGCCGTAGCGGGACTCTACCAGGTCTTCCTGGAGAGAGGGCCAGGATCTGGCACGCTGTTGAGGCGAGCCTACGCCCGGGCAGCAGCGCCGGCGTCGACTGATCGCGACGTTCTGCCGTTCGTCGGAAGCTTGCTTTCGGGATGGGACGCCCGCCACGTGAGTAGCTCTCCTGCGCAGCTCAAATGTCGCGTCAGCGATGCGCTGACCGCACAGGAACGCAATGTCCTTGCAATGATTAGTAAAGGCTTCGCCGACAAGTGCGTCGCTCGGCTCCTGAAGATCTCACCGGAGACGGTGAAATCGCATGTCAAGCGTATCTTTTCGAAGCTCGCCGTCAGTACGCGCACCGAGGCGGTGTTTCGAGCCGGATCTCTTGGGTTGCTGTGACGCTACGATGATCCGGGAGGCGCGGCCGCGATGACCGACAGCTCCGTTGCCTTCGATGTGCGGGAGACCCATTCGCCGGCCGACCGGCCCACCACGGCCACGGCGGCGTTGGCAGTTCTGGGGGTCGTCTACGGCGACCTTGGCGCTAGCTTGCTCTACACCTACCAGGCGATCGTCGGCGCGGTCGGCGGCCAGTCTTCGGCGGCGGACGCGATCGGCCTGCTGTCGTTGGCGGCCTGGGCGCTGATCTACGGCGGCGGCATCATCACGCCGGCGATCTCGTGCTGAGCGCGCTCCAAGGCGTCAACGCTATCGGTGTCGCCGGCGACGGTGCGCCGGGTCGTTCGCGGTCAGAAGACCGAGTTCAGATATGAGCATGGCGTGCAGCCGGTGCCGAAGCTCGGCGAGTGGGTCGCTGATCTGGGTGAGACACTGGAGAAGGAGGGCAAGCTGCCGCGGCGCGAGCGGCGGTCGACGCAACGGCTGTTCGAGGAGTTGTGCGGTCGAGGCTACGACGGTGCGCACGACAGCGTGCATCGTTTCGCTTGGCGGGCCGAGCACGCCCGGGTTCCGCTGCAAGCGTTCGTGCCAATGAGGTTTGCGCCGGGCGAAGCCTACTAGCACTACTTTGGCACTTGTACGGTTACGAGGCGATTGTGTAACCGACTGGGATTCAGTGGAGTATGCGCTGTGTCCCGGGCGAGCGACATTGGTGGGGATCTTGATGCGTGGCTGGCGCCGTTTCTCGGCGTGATCGGGCGCAGCACGCGGAGCAAATGGGCGCCGTTGTACGTGCAAGGATTGCTCGGGCCGGACGGACCGAAAAGTGTGCAGCCGATCGCCGCCCGGCTTGGGCTTGCTGGCCACGACCAGCTCCACCATTTCGTCAGCAGTCCGGTCTGGGATGATACGCCACTGTGGCGGGTGCTGGCCGAGCAGGCGGATCGTCTGGTGGGTGGTGACGACGCGGTGTTGGTGATCGACGATACGGCACTGCCGAAGAAAGGCACCGTTTCGGTCGGGGTAGCGGGGCAATACTGCGGCGCTTTGGGCAAGCAGGCCAACTGTCAGTCCCTGGTGTCGCTGACGCTGGCCCGCCGCGAGGTGCCCGTGCCGATCGGGCTGCGGCTCTTCCTGCCAAATGCTTGGACCGACGATCCCGCACGCTGTGTCAAGGCTGGCGTGCCCGAGGCGGCGCGCATTGCGCAGACCAAGCCGCAGATCGCGCTTGCCGAGATCGACCGACTGATGGCGGCGGGACTGCGCGTCGGCTGCGTGCTGGCGGACGCCGGATACGGCAGCGGGGCCCCGTTCCGCCAAGGGCTGAGCGAGCGCGGCCTGTCGTGGGCAGTCGGGGTTCCCCGCACCCTGAAGGTCTTCACCACCGGTGTGGGCTTGCTCTTTCCCCGAGCGAACAGGGGAAAGCCACGGCAGCATCCCGTGCCGAGTGAAGTCGCACGAGATGCCGCGGATGTGCTGGCAGGATGTCTCTGGCGGCGCGTCGTCTGGCGGCAGGGCACCAAGGGCGCGCTCGCCGCACGCTTTTCCGCTGTGCGGGTGCGGGTGGCCGATGGTCCACGTAGTCCCCGCCACGGCCATTTGCCGGGCGAAGAAGTTTGGCTCATCGGGGAATGGCGCAGCAGTGGCGAGCGCAAATACTATCTCAGCAATCTTGCTGTCCGCACCGCGCTGCGGCGGCTGGCCGCGGCGATCAAGGCGCGCTGGGTGTGCGAGCAGGCGCATCAGCAACTCAAGCAGGAGCTCGGCCTCGACGACTTTGAGGGCCGATCCTGGACCGGCCTACACCGACACGCACTCATGACCTGCATCGCGTTCGCCTATCTTCAGCACCTGCGGCTCAAGGCCGCCGGGCGGGGAAAAAAATCTGCCGCCGAACGCGCCGCCGCCGCGACCGACGCTGCCTGAACTGCGCCGCTCCATCAGCGCCCGCCTGTTTGCGCCACCACGACCGCCGTCACGATGTCCGCACTGCCACAAGCGTCTATCGCTCATCGCCTCCAAAGTGCCAAAGTAGTGCTAGTGGCTTACGTCATTGCGTTTGATGGCGTTCTCTGAATCTGTGCCATCGTGATCGAGCGATGGAGATGATTCGTGGCCAGGAAAGAGATTGCGGTCAAGAAGTACGTGGTGAGGCTGAGCGGGGAGGAACGTGCTCGAACTCGATGAGTTGATCCGCAAGGGCAAGCGCGCCGGGCATTTGTTGACGAGAGCCCGCATCCTGTTGAAAGCGGACGTGTCGGAGGCTGGCGATGGATGGAGCGACAGCCGAATTGCCGAGGCGCTGGACACCAGCATCCCGACGATCGAGCGAACGCGACGGCAACTTGTCGAGGAAGGCTTCGAAGCGGTTCTGACCCGCAAATACAACCCCAACTCCGCGCCGCGACGGATATTCGACGGCGTGGCCGAAGCGAAGCTTATCGCCTTGGCTTGCGGGCCTGCCCCGGCGGGCCGCGCCAAATGGACCCTGTGTCTCTTGGAGGAGAAAGTCGTCGAACTGCAGATCGTCGAGAGCGCCAGCGACAACACGATAGGGCGGACGCTCAAAAAAACATTCTCAAGCCGCATCTGAAGCAGCAGTGGGTGATTGCGCCGGAGGCCAACGCGGCCTTTGTCGCCAACATGGAAGACGTGCTGGAAGTCTACCAAAGGCCGCATGATCCCAAGCGCCCTCTCGTATGCCTTGATGAAACGTCGAAGCAACTCATCGTCGAAACGCGCGCGCCGATCGCCGTCAAGCCGGGACAGCCGGCGCGTCACGACTACGAATACGAACGCAATTGCGTGGCCAATCTGTTCATGATGTTCGCGCCGCTGGAAGGCTGGCGGCACGTGAAAGTCACCGACCGTCGCGCGGCCGTCGATTACGCCCACGCGCTCAAGGACCTGTCCGACACGCATTTTCCCGACGCGGACAAAATCGTTCTGGTTCAAGACAATCTCAGCACTCACACGACCGCGTCGCTCTACGAAGCCTTCCCCGCCGCCCAAGCGCGTCGCCTCGTCGAACGGTTCGAATGGCATTACACGCCCAAGCACGGAAGTTGGCTCGACATGGCCGAATCCGAACTCGCAGTCCTCTCGACCCAGTGCCTGGATCGCCGCATCCCCAACAAGCCAAAACTGATCGCCGAAGTCGCAGCCTGGGAACAAGACCGCAACGAACATCACGCCAAGGCCGACTGGCAATTCACAACCGCCGACGCCCGCGTTAGCCTCACAAGGCTATACCCTCAGTTCGAGTGACTCAGGCCACTAGCACTACTTTGGCACTTTGGAGGCGATGAGCGATAGACGCTTGTGGCAGTGCGGACATCGTGACGGCGGTCGTGGTGGCGCAAACAGGCGGGCGCTGATGGAGCGGCGCAGTTCAGGCAGCGTCGGTCGCGGCGGCGGCGCGTTCGGCGGCAGATTTTTTTCCCCGCCCGGCGGCCTTGAGCCGCAGGTGCTGAAGATAGGCGAACGCGATGCAGGTCATGAGTGCGTGTCGGTGTAGGCCGGTCCAGGATCGGCCCTCAAAGTCGTCGAGGCCGAGCTCCTGCTTGAGTTGCTGATGCGCCTGCTCGCACACCCAGCGCGCCTTGATCGCCGCGGCCAGCCGCCGCAGCGCGGTGCGGACAGCAAGATTGCTGAGATAGTATTTGCGCTCGCCACTGCTGCGCCATTCCCCGATGAGCCAAACTTCTTCGCCCGGCAAATGGCCGTGGCGGGGACTACGTGGACCATCGGCCACCCGCACCCGCACAGCGGAAAAGCGTGCGGCGAGCGCGCCCTTGGTGCCCTGCCGCCAGACGACGCGCCGCCAGAGACATCCTGCCAGCACATCCGCGGCATCTCGTGCGACTTCACTCGGCACGGGATGCTGCCGTGGCTTTCCCCTGTTCGCTCGGGGAAAGAGCAAGCCCACACCGGTGGTGAAGACCTTCAGGGTGCGGGGAACCCCGACTGCCCACGACAGGCCGCGCTCGCTCAGCCCTTGGCGGAACGGGGCCCCGCTGCCGTATCCGGCGTCCGCCAGCACGCAGCCGACGCGCAGTCCCGCCGCCATCAGTCGGTCGATCTCGGCAAGCGCGATCTGCGGCTTGGTCTGCGCAATGCGCGCCGCCTCGGGCACGCCAGCCTTGACACAGCGTGCGGGATCGTCGGTCCAAGCATTTGGCAGGAAGAGCCGCAGCCCGATCGGCACGGGCACCTCGCGGCGGGCCAGCGTCAGCGACACCAGGGACTGACAGTTGGCCTGCTTGCCCAAAGCGCCGCAGTATTGCCCCGCTACCCCGACCGAAACGGTGCCTTTCTTCGGCAGTGCCGTATCGTCGATCACCAACACCGCGTCGTCACCACCCACCAGACGATCCGCCTGCTCGGCCAGCACCCGCCACAGTGGCGTATCATCCCAGACCGGACTGCTGACGAAATGGTGGAGCTGGTCGTGGCCAGCAAGCCCAAGCCGGGCGGCGATCGGCTGCACACTTTTCGGTCCGTCCGGCCCGAGCAATCCTTGCACGTACAACGGCGCCCATTTGCTCCGCGTGCTGCGCCCGATCACGCCGAGAAACGGCGCCAGCCACGCATCAAGATCCCCACCAATGTCGCTCGCCCGGGACACAGCGCATACTCCGCTGAATCCCAGTCGGTTACACAATCGCCTCGTAACCGTACAAGTGCCAAAGTAGTGCTAGGTCGGCTGGCGCCACGAGACGATCACGCTGAATGGCCTGCCGCTGGTGATCAAGGCGGCGCACATGAAGCTGTCGCACAGCCGGATGCCGTTCGTGCGGCCTACTTCCGCGAGACCCAGGAGTTGGTGTTCGACGCCCACGACAAGGCGTTTGCCTTCTTCGGCGGCATTTGTCGGCGCGGGATCTACGATAATATGAAGACCGCCGTTGAGGCGATCTTCGTTGGCAAAGCGCGCCAATACAATCGGCGCTTCCTGCAGATGTGCTCACACCATTTGATCGAGCCGGTGGCGTGCACGCCGGCATCAGGTTGGGAGAAAGGTCAGGTCGAGAATCAGGTCGGCGCGCTGCGCGACCAACTATTCCGCCCCAAGCCACGGGTGAAGAGCCTGGTGGAGCTGAACGCCTGGCTGGCCGACCAGTGCATCGCCTTTGCCAAATGCACCCAGCACCCTGAGTTCAAGGACCGGACGATCTAGGACGTGTTTCAGGACGAACGGATCTGCCTGATGGAATTGCGCGGACCGTTCGACGGCTTCGTCGAGAAGGCGGTGCGCGCCACCACCACCTGCCTGATCATGGCCGATCACAACCGCTATAGTGTTGACGCACGAGCCGCCGGCCGAATGGTTCTGGTGCGCTGCCACGCCGAGCGCATCGTTGTGCTTTTCAACGACGAGATCGTGGCCGAGCATCCGCGCCACTTCCGGCGCGATCAGATCATCTACCATCCCTGGCACTATCTGCCGGTCCTGGTGAAAAAACCGGGCGCTTTGCGCAACGGCGCACCCTTCAAGGACTGGGACCTGCCGGCCGCCTTGGCCCAGGTTCGCGCGAAGCTGAAGCAGCATGCCGACAGCGATCGTCAGTTCGTCAAGGTGTTGGGTGCCGTGCTCGACCACGGCCTCGGCGCGGTCGAAGCCGCCTGTGCCGAAGCGCTCGCGGCCGGCATCGCCAGCGGCGACGTGATCCTAGCCGTGCTGGCACGCCAGCGGCAGCCGGCCGCGCCGCCCAGCATCACCACGCCCGATGCATTGCGGCTGAAAATCGAACCCGTGGCCGATTGTGGCCGCTACGACAGCATAAGGACACTCGCCTGATGGAACGCCATGAAGTCCTCGAGGCTATGAACGGCCTCAAGCTCTACGGTATGCGCGCCAGCTTCGACGAGATCGCTGGCAAAGGGCTGAACCGGCGCGACGAGATCTACCCCCTCATCGCCAGCCTGATCCGCGCCGAGCACACCCACCGCCAGGCCCGATCCATCAGCTATCGCATCGGCGGCGCGAGGTTCCCGGTCCTCAAGGACATCGACAAGTTCGTCTTCGCCGACACGCCGGTGGATGCAAGCCTGGTGCGCGAGCTCGCCACTGGCACCTTTCTCGACGCCAAGCGCAACGCCATCTTCATCGGTGGCACTGGCACCGGAAAAACCCACCTCGCCATCGGCGTCGCCTCCGCCGTCATCCGCACCCGGGCCAGGGGGCGCTTCTTCAATCTCGTCGACCTCGTCAACCAGCTCGAGCAGGAAAAAGCAGCCGGCCGTAGTGGTCGGCTCGCCGAAAAGCCGCTGCGCTACGATCTAATCGTGATCGACGAGCTCGGCTACCTGCCGTTCAGCCAGCCCGGCGGACAATTGGTAAGCGGCGCGGCGGCAGCACCGATGGAGTTCCTGGCCGCCTTCCGTCGTGTAACGGGCGGCTACGCGGGCTTCGCGCTGCTTGTGCCGAGATTCGTTGAAGTCCAGTTCCACGGCAGCAATGTGTGCAGTTCGTGCGCCCTGGTTTGTCCCGAGACGACGCGCGCGAGCACGTCGGTGAGCCAGGCCATCGGGTCGACCCCGTTGAGCTTGGCCGTCTGGATCAGCGTCATGGCGATGGCCCAGTGCCGCGCACCGCCATCGGAACCGGCGAACAACGCATTCTTGCGCGTCAAGGTATGCGGCCGGATCGCCCGTTCGACCACGTTGGTGTCCATTTCGACGCGGCCATCATCCAGGAACATCACCAAGCCCGGCCAGTGCCGAATCGTGTAACGGATGGCCTCTGACAGATCGGAGACCGCAGACACCCGCCCGACATGGTCGTGCAGCCAAACGTTCAAGGCGTCCACGATCGGTCGACTTCGCTCTTGCCGGACCTGCCTCCGGTGCTCGGCCGGATGTCCGCGGATCTCGGCTTCGATGGCATAGAGCGCACGGATGCGCGTCAACACCTCGGCGGCAAGCGGCGACTGCGTGGAAGTATAGAACTCGTCGAAGTACCGCCGCATATGCGCCCAGCAGAACGCCAGGCGGACAGTGCCATCCTGCTGACTTTCCGCCAGCCGCTTGAACCCGTCGTAGCCATCGACCTGCAACACACCGCGGAAGGCTGACAGATGTCCGGCCGGGCGTTGGTTCTTGCGATCCGCCGAGTAGACATAGGCCGCCGCCGGATACCCCGGCCCGCACCAGGGCCGATCGTCCCTGGCATAGCACCACAATCGCCCGGTCTTGGTCCGGCCGCGCCCGGGATCGAGTACCGGCAACGTCGTGTCGTCGGCAAAGATCTTGGTCGAATCCAGCACCGTCCTGGCCACCAGGTCATAAAGCGGCGTCAGCCACCAGCAGGCGCGACCGACCCAGTTGCCCAGCGTGGAGCGATCCAGCGAGATGCCCTGGCGTGCCAGCATCTGTGACTGGCGATACAGCGGCGGGGAGTCGCAGAATTTGCTGACCACCACGTGCACGATCATCGCCTCGGTGGCCATGCCGCCGTCGATCGGCCGCTCCGGTGCCGGGGCAACAACAATGGCGCCCTCGCAGGCGCGGCAGGCATAGCGCGGACGCCGTGTGACCCGCACCCGCAGCTGTGAGGGCACGATGTCGAGTTGTTCGGTGCGGAGTTCGCCGATGGCGTGTAATGCGCCGCCGCAGCAGGGACATGCCTCGTGCTCGACGTCGATGACGACCTCGTCGCGCGGCAGATGCGATGGCAGGGCGCCATGGCTACGCCGCGGTCGCGCGGCCCGACGCGTCTGCCGCTGCTCCTCCGACTGGGCAGCTCCATCCTGCGCCGCCTCGCTCTCGGCGATCGTCTGCTCCAGGTCCTCCAATCCGAACTGAAGCTGGTCCGGACTCAGCTGCTCCGACCGACGACCGAACCGGTTGCGCAGAAGCCGCTGGATCAGCAGCCGAAGTTTATCATTCTCGGCCTCGCGTTCCTGCGCGGCACCCTGCAATGCCGTACGCTCCAGAACCGCGGCGGCGACCACGTCGCGCAGCATCTGCTGCAAGATGGAAAGGTCGTCCGGCAGGGTGGAGAGATCGATCTGCACGCCAGCATGATGGAAGACGCGGCCGCGCCGACGCCACCATTTTGCGTGCGTTCACGGCAGCTTTTTGTCCCGCCAGCTCCGGCCTGCGGCGAGGCTGTGGCGCCCGCCACTCGCATCCGTCAAGCAGTGCCGCCAGCTGGGCGGTAGACAAGGCGATCCGCCCCGTCGTGGTGGTCGATGGCCACGGGAACTGACCCTGCTCCAGTCGTTTGGTCAGCATGCACAGCCCGACGCCATCATGCCAGATCAGCTTGATCAGCCCGGCGCGACGCCCGCGGAAGGCGAAGACGGCGCCGCCGAACGGATCCTCCGACAACGTCTGCTGCACCAGCATGGCCAAGCCGGTCATTCCCTTGCGCATGTCCGTGACCCCGCAGGCGAGATAGACGCGCAGACCCGAGGCGAGCGCGATCATCGCCCGTCCAGCACACTGAGAACCTGGCGCAGTGCGCGCGCGTCAACATGGGCGTCCATGCGCACCATCGTGCCACCCGGTAGCACAATCTCGATCAAGCCTTCCGGCCGCGCCGATGCCGATCCGGTCGATAGCGGCGACGTCTCCTGGCGTCGTGGTTCGACGTGCGGCGCCGACGGGGCGGCTTCCAGGTCAACCTGCGCAAAATGCGGCGCCGGGCGCCTGACCAGCGCGGCCCGCACGCCCAGCAATTGCTGGCGCCAGGTGTAGAGTTGTCCCGAACTGATCGCGTGCTTGCGCGCGACCTCGGTCGGCGTCAGCTCCGGGCCGAAACTCTCGGCCACGATCTCCCGCTTCTGCGCCAACGTCCAGGACCGCCGGGGCTCGCCGCGCGTGATGACCTCCACCTGTGCGCTACGAGCGCTCGTACGACCAGTCGTATGAGCGCTCGCAGCGGGCTTCGGGGCAGGCCGGGCAGCATCCATCCCAAACTTGAATCACACCAACACCCCGCGCCACCATGTGCCTTCGCCGCCCCGCTTACCGTTCACGGTCGAGTTGTGCCTGAGGTCTGGAACGCGGTGCTTGAGGCCTGAAGTCCGCATGGCGCAACAGGGAGCGTTTGCTCGTGCCGGCTATTTGCACCGGAGCCCGTTCGCCGGCTTCGCCAGCACGGTCGGCTGGCCGCTTAGAGGCCGCCCGCTCGCGGCCTTGCGGGAGGAGGGACTCGGCCCGGCATTCCCGATAAACGCGGGCGGAGAAAGAGGCCGTGAATAGGCGCAAAACCTACCAGTTCCGAACGGATGTCATTCGTCAGCCTTGCCCACCTCTCATCCAGGCGCCACTCTCTGTAAACTTGGCAATGCCCGGGGCATGAACCGTGAGCCGCCCATGTCTGAGCAAAGTCCCCGGGCGTGGCCATTCTGGCCCCCCTTCGGGCGGTGGAATGAGGCAACTGCGATGCGTCCATGGCTGGCCGTGGTGTTTTGCGCCTTGCTTGGTTGGGGGCCGGCCTGGGCCGCCTGCGCCGGCCCGCCCCACGACCAATTCGATTTCTGGTTGGGTGAATGGCATGACCCGGCGGCACCGGCGGCCGAGCATTACGCAGTCAGGCGCACCGCCGGCGACTGCGCGATCGAGGAAGTGCTGACCGGCGGAAACGGCCAGATACAGGGTATCGGCGTTTCCGGTTGGGACAGCGAACGGAAACAATGGCGGCAGCTTTGGGCGGACGCGGACAGGATCGTGACAGTTTACATGGGCGGTCCGGTGGCGGACAGGGACGTTCGTCCTCACGTCCGAACCAAAAGGCGGCGGAACGCGGTGGCGGTACACGTATCGGAACATCCGGCCCGATGGCGTCGACGCCGAATATGCCTCGCGTGGCGGCGAAGACGGTCCCTGGACCACGGTGTGGTCGGGTCACTTCGATCGGATCGGACCGGCGGGAAAATAACGGCTCCGGGCCATCGCGCGGCCTCATGCTCAAAAGCCATCGGCGTGGTTCAAACGCGGGTCACATGTAGCGAGCCGCAATCATCGGCGGCTCGGATCGCGAAAACCACCGTGCTCCAACGCCAAACTCGCGACCCCGAGCAGATGGGAAATATAGGGTGTTGTCGTGCCCTTGCGGCGCTGGTGTGCATGGATCGTCAGCGCGTATTCGGCCGCTCGCGAGCGCCTCCTCCATCGATCAACGTCGCCGTCCGTGCTCACCGCCATGCCTTCCGACTTTATCGTCGCCAGCATTGTAGCCTGGCGGGTCGCTATCCGCGAACAGGTCTCGTGTGGGTGGCTGCTCGACTGGAGCTGCCCGCCCCTTCGGCGGGAGCTTTCCTTTCGCGGGGGCGGCAGGTACCTCATTCCGTTCCGGTCGGGCCGCACCGCGGATCGCCACCCATGCCGCTTCGGCCAGAATTGGCACCATGGTGTCCACAAAGGCCGCTGCCCCCTTCGGCATTCCAATGGCGCGCAACCGCGTCGGCGTTGCCCAGGACCAGCGCGTGCAGAAGCGGCGCGGGCAAAGAACGAATGGTACCCTCGGCCATGAGTGGCCGCGCCCAGGTGGCGAGGAGTTCCAGCTCCCAGGCGATCGCCGGCGTCGCCGTTGCCGGAGCCTCAGCGGCCAGACCCTGGGCAAGTAAATCACGCAAGCGGGCCAAGGCCGGGTTCTCGGCCAGCCATTGCAGGTGCGCGCGCAGGATACCGGAAAGCACGTGCCGTCCCGATTTGGCTGGTCGGGAAGTGGCCATCATCAACATGGGCCGATGGGAAGCCTGAATGGTGCCGAGGATGTGGTCGAGGAGGGTCTGTCGGGTGGCGAAGGCCCCATAAAAACTTCCATTGGACACTCTGGCGGCGGCCCTGATCCGCACGACGCTCGCCGCGCCGAATCCCTGCTCGAGGAGGAGCTGGGTGGCCACCTCGATGATCTTCCCTTTTGTCTTCTGAGTATGAGCCGCCATCGGCATGGGCGCCCTTTACGGCAAATTAGAGAGCTTCTAGGAGAGATCCTCTAGCAAGGCTCGTAGGCCCCGTCCATGTACGATTCGGTCGCTATCAGACGGACGTCGTGCGAAAAATTATGACGCCACTTCTTGCCGCGTTTACAATTTGTTAGGCGGCTGAGATCGCGGGAGCGCTCGGGGGTCCGTTGGGCGCGTAGGTCGTGACGGCATCCTGGCGGGATGCCTCAGCGCGTCATTTTGCCCCCTGCACTCCCTGCAGCCGGACCAATTTCCGGCCGTTCGAGCCGTGCCGACCGGCCCCCGAGGTGCGCGCGGGCACGCCTGTTCGCCCGTCCAGCGACGGTCATCAACCCACACCTCCCCGCCCATTCGACACACGGATCCTGCCCATCCCCGCGCCCTCGTCGCGCTCCTTCTCCCTGCCTGCCGTCCCGGGCGTGGTCACTCGCCTGACCGCCTCGACCAAGGCGGTGCGCCGCCCCACTGGCCGCGGGTAAGCCCCATGTCCTCCGCCAATAAACCTGCCACGGGCGAGCTGCCGCGCATGCTCTCGATGGCCGATATTTCCGAAATGTTTGATCGGGCTTCGCGGACGATCCGCAGCTGGATCGAGAAGGGCTTCCTCCAGCCGGTCTACGCGGGCCGCGCCGTGTTCATCCCGCAGGCCCAGATCGACGCGTTGCTGTCCCAGCCACGGGCGGCGAAGGCCGAGTCGAAGCCTCCGACTAAGCGCCCTCTTCTCAAGTAGTTATCGAGTATTCCAATAGACTAGACGGTCATTCCGCTGCCGTTCACTGTGATATGCTCTTGGAAACTGCCGCACTCTGCCGCAACCTGTCACGTAACGGAAAAACATCCCACGAATGCACT
>CAVTKE010000023.1:0-13484 GCA_963735225.1 uncultured Alphaproteobacteria bacterium | reverse complement strand
TGGGATGTCATGACCACTTGCTGCGTCACCTCGTAGAATTTCGCCGCGTTCAGGATCGACAGCGGATTCTCCTGCGCGTCGATCGTGCCGGTCTTGAGCGCCAGGTATACTTCCGGCATGCCCATCGGCACCGGCGAGACGCCGATCGACTGGCCGAGCAGCAGCCATTCAGGGTCGGCCGGCATGCGCGTCTTCACCCCCGCCAGATCCTGTGGGCCGCCGACGTCGCGCCGGCTGCGCAGGTTCATCTGCCGGGTGCCGAGATAGCCGACGGCGAGAATTCTCGATCCCCATCTTCTCCGAGACCTTGGCGCGATACGCCTCGCCGAACGCGCCGTCGAACAGGCGGCGCAGATGCGCGTAGTCGCGGATCAGGTAGCCGCGATTGAGGAAGCCGTATTCCGGCACCTGCTGCGCCACTTCGAAGGCGGTGCCGGTGCTCATCTCAAGATTGCCGCGCTGGAGGGCGGGAATTTCCGTGCCCTGGCGGAACAGCGTGCTGGCGGGGTGCAGGTTCACGATGAAGTCATTGGGCGAGGTGCGCGCCAGTTCGTCCTTGAACGCGACCTGCGCCTTGGCCAGGAAATCCGAAGGCGGCGCCGCGGTGGAGAAGCGCAGCACCGTCTGCGCCCGGGCCGGCAAAACGAGCGCCAGCGCGGCCAGGCACGCGCCGACCGCAAGCGTGATCGGCTTCATCCTTAGCCCTCCTGCTGGATGGTGACGGATAGTTTTCCGATCTTCTCGATTTCGGCGACCACCTCGTCCCCGACCGACAGGAAGCTTCCCTTCGGCGCGCCGACGCCGGCCGGCGTGCCGGTCAGAATGACGTCGCCGGGGTCCAGCGTCATGATGCGCGACGGTGGCGATCTGTTCGGCAATGGAGAAGATCATGCCGGAGGTGCGGGCGTCCTGCTTGATCGCGCCGTTCACCGACAGCTTCAACGCCGAGGTCCATCGCATCGCCGATCGCGCTGGCCGGAACCAGCCGCGGGCCCATCGGGCAGCAGGTGTCGTGCGCCTTTCCGGCCACCCAGTCGAGCTTGTAGAACGTGTCCGGTGCGCGGTTGTGGTCGCGGGCCGAGAAGTCGATGGCGACGCGTGTAGGCGGCGACGTGCGACAGCGCATCTGCGACCGAGACGTTGCGGGCGCGGCGGTGCCGATCACCGCGGCGAGCTCGATCTCCCAGTCCATCGCCTTGGTCGCGATCGGTATGCGCACGGTGGCGGCCGGGCCCAACCACGGCGTTGCGCGGTGGCTTGAAGAAGAAGAACAGCCGCTGCGATTCCTTGCGCAAGTCGCTGACGCCCATTTCGGCGCAATGGTCGTAGTAGTTGGCCCCGGCGCAGAGGATCTTTCCCGGGTAGAGCAGCGGCGCCAGCACCGGCAGACCGGCCGGCAACGGCGCCGCTGGCCGGCTTCGCGGCGGCCAGATGCGCCGACCAACGCGGCCAGTCCGCGAACAGCGCCGCGACCTCGCCCGGCGCGCCGACGTCGCGCAGCCGGATACAGCCGGCCGTCGTATTCGACGCACCCGACGGGATGCCCCGCGTCCAGAACCGTGACCAAAGCGAACATCATGCATCCCATTCTGTCATGCCGGTCGAAGCCGCGACCTTGCCGCACGGAAAATCGGGCAAGCGGAGATTGGATTACTTCCAGCTCGCCAGATAGAAGCGCGGCAGCTCGTCCGGATACGGCTTGAAATTCAGCGCGCGGGAAAGGCCGTAGGTGGTGACGTAGGTGTGCAGCGGCAGGAAGTACGCCTTCTCCGTGATCAGCTTGATCGCCTGGCTATAGAACTTGCGCCGCTCGTCCGGGTTGGTGTTGGCGCCGCCCTGCTCGACCAGCGTCTTCAGCTCCGGGTCGCGGCTGTAGTCGGTGTCGTTGCCGGTGAAGAAGAACGGCAGGAAGGCGGAGACGTCGTTGATCGAATAGCTGCCCCAGGACCCGAGATTCATCGGCGTGGTGCCGTCCAGGGTGCGCTGGATCGTCGGCTGCCACCTGCAGGTGGGTGATCCTGGCGTTGATGCCGACCGCCTTCAGGTAGTTCTGCATCGCGCCCTCGTATTGCGGCAGCACGTAGGAGACGATCTCGGTGTCGAAGCCGTCTGCGTAGCCGGCCTCGGCCAGCAGCGCGCTTGGCCTTGGCCGGGTTGTATTCGTAGCGCACGGCGGCAGCCGGCGTCGCAGCCGAACTGGGTGGGATAGCAAGGCGCGTCCGGCACGCGGGACCCGCCCTGCACAAGCTGCTTGGCGATCGCCTGGCGGTCGATGGCGTAGAAGATCGCCTGCCGCACCTTCTCGTTGGTCAGCGGGTTGTCGGCGCCGGTGCGGCCGGCGGCGTCGAGCGAGAGTAGCCGACCCGCATGCTCTCGGCGCGCAGCGCCACAGGTTCGGCATGCGCGCCACGTTGTCGAAATTGTCGGCGACGAAGTTCCAGATCCAGTCGGCGCGGCCGCCGAGCAGCTCGTTCAGCTCCGTGGCGGCGTTCGGCGACTTCGTGGATCTTCAGGTAGCGGATCGCGGGCTTGCCCTTGGGGCTGTCGGCGTAATAATCGTCGAACCGCTCGAACGTCGAGTTCGCTGAGGTCGTCGACCTTGGTGATCCGGTATGGCCCGGCGCCGACCGGCGCCTTGGCATAGGCCTCGGCACCGATGCGCTCGCGATACTCCTTCGGCCAGATCGGCAGCGTCATCGAGAGATATTCCAGCGCCGCCGGGAACACCCGCTTCAGCTTCACCCGCACCTTGTAGTCGTCGATTTTCTCGGCGCCGACCAGGAACAGGTAATTGCTCGGCACCGCGACCTGCTTATCGGTCAGGATGGAGTTGATGGTGTAGACGACGTCGTCGGCGCTGAACGGGCTGCCGTCGTGGAACTTCACGCCGTGCCGCAGGTCGAACTCGATCGTGGTGTCATCGACGTATCGCCAGGCGGTCGCGAGCAGCGGCTTCAGCACGAAGGTCTCGGGGTCGCGGTAGATCAGCGTGTCCCAGGCCTGGTGCGCGATCACGAGGCCGGTGCGTAACTGATTGTAATAGGGATCGACGTTGGTGGTGCCGTTGACCCAGGTGACCCGCAGGGTGTCGGCGGATTTCTGGGCCCGGGCCGGCGCCGCCGCGAGGGTCGCGGCCAGCAACGTTGCGCCAAGCCATGTCCACCGCATCGCAAGGTCCCCTCGACTGCCAGCAGCGACGGTAAATGCCGCCTTCGCGAGGGGCAAGCAACGATTTGCGATCGCGGCGAAACATCGCGTGGTACGATGCCGACGCCCGAGATCTCAGATGGCCGCCACTACTCCCAACCGGGCGGCGCTGCGAATCCCTGCCAGGATTTCTCCAGCAGGCGGGCCACGGCGATGGTGATGCGATCGCCGTAAAGCGGCCCCGCGATCTGCACGCCGACCGGCAACCCGGCCTGCGTCAGCCCCAGCGGTGCGACCGACGCCGGCAGGTGGAAGGCGCCGGTGATGCCGGGCCAGAACAGCATGTCATTCCACTTGGTTTCGCAGCCGTTGATGGCGATGCGGAGGTCGCGCGGCGGCGCGTCGTGCCGGTGGGGCAGCGCCGGCAGCGCGTGCGCCGGACAGAGCAGCACGTCCCAGTTGCGGAAGAACGCGCTCCAGCTGCGGCGGATGCGGTGCCGCTGCTCGTTCAGCCGAAGATACTCGCTGTGCAGCAGCGGGTTCGCCGCCGCCGGCGCGCGGGCACTGAGGGCGGCCTTCAACAGGCTCTCGAACAAGCTGTAGGCGGTGGCCGCGTCGAACTCCGGCCGTGCCGTCAGGCTGACCTTGGCGCCCTCGCCCTTCAGGTGGCGGGCCAGCGCGTGCAGCTTGGCGGTGATTTCGTCGTCGGTCTGCGTCGCCGGGTCGGATGCCCAGACGGCGACCCGCAGACCCTTGAGGCTGGTGAAATGCGGCGCGGGCAGGTTCAGCGTCAGTGCGGTTTCGCTGTCGTCCGGACCGGCCATGGCATCGAACGCCAGCGAAAGATCCTCCGCCGAGCGCGCCAGCGGGCCGATGACCGAGAGATCGAGCATCGCGGCGATGCCGGGGTCCGGCGCGTGGCCGCGCGGCGGCACCAATCCCCAGGTGGGTTTGTGGCCGAACAGCCCGCAGGCATGCGCCGGCTGGCGGATCGAGCCGCCGATGTCGCTGCCGGTTTCAAGCCCGGTCAACCCGGCCGCCAACGCCGCCGCCCCGCCGCCCGACGAACCGCCGGGCGAACGCTCGAGATTCCAGGGGTTGTTGGTGACGCCGTAGACCTCGTTGAAGCTCTGCCAATCGCCGAGCATCAGCGGCACGTTGGTCTTGCCGAACACCACCGCACCGGCGGCCTGCAGCCGGTCCACCGCGACCGCGTTGGTCTGCGCGATGGTGCCGCGCTTGTCCGGCACCCCCCATGTGGTCGGCAGGCCGGCGACGTCGTAAGCTCTCCTTCACCGTCATCGGCACGCCGTGCAACTTGCCGGTGATCTCGCCACGGCGGTCGAGCAGGCGGGCGCGCTTGCGGGCGCGGTCGAAGTCGCGAACCACCACGGCGTTCAGCCGGCCGTCGAGCCGCTCGATGCGGGCGATGTAGTGGTCAAGCAGTTCGAGGCAGCCGATCTCGCCGCGGCGGATCATCGCCGCCTGGCGCTTGGCCGACTGGAAGGCCGGGTTCTTCATCGCCTACCCCATCATCGAGTTGAAGCCGCCACCATCCAGCAACAGGTTCTGCCCGACGATGTAGCCGGAGGAGGCGGCGCACAGGAACACGCAGGCGCAGCCGAACTCCGCCGGATCGCCGACCCGCCCGGCCGGCGTGTGCTTGGCGCGCTCGGCCATCTCATGCTCGAGGGTGGTGCCGTTCTGGGCGGCGATCGCGCGGGTGGTGCCGATCAGCCGGTCGGTCAGGAACGGGCCGGGCAGCAGGTTGTTGATGGTGACGTTGTGCTGCGCGACCTGGCGCGCCAGGCCCGCGACGAAGCCGGTGAGGCCGGCGCGGGCGCCGTTGCTCATGCCAAGCGTCGGGATCGGCGACTTCACCGAGGCCGAGGTGATGTTGACGATGCGGCCGAAGCGGCGCGCGATCATGCCGTCGACCACCGATTTGATCAGGAAGATCGGCGTCAGCATGTTGGCGTCGACCGCCTTGATCCATTCGTCGCGGCCCCAGTCGCGGAAATCGCCCGGCGGCGGGCCACCGGCGTTGTTGACCAGGATGTCCGGATCGGGACAGGCGGCGAGCGCTGCTTCGCGGCCGGCCTCGGTGGTGATGTCGCCGGCGACGGTGGTGACCGCGAACGCCGGTCTCGGCGCGGATTTCGTCGGCGGTTCGCGCCAGCGCGTCCTGGCCGCGGGCGGTGATCGTCACCTCCACCCCCTCGCGCGCCAGCGCCATCGCGCAGGCGCGGCCGAGGCCCTTGCTCGCGGCGCAGACGATCGCCCGTTTGCCCTTCAGACCCGTATCCATTCTTCTCTCCTGTGCCGGTTCAGTTCGGCGTTTGCAGTTTGGCCATTTCGGCGCGGATGTGATCGGGGATCGCCACCGGCCGCATGCTGGCGCGATCGACATAGACATGCACGAAATGCCCCTCGGCCGATGGTTCGGCGGCATCGTCGCGAAACACCCCGAGCTCGTAGCGGACCGAGCTGCGGCCGAGCTGCGCCACCCGCATGCCGACCGACACGTCGTCCGGATAGGCGATCTGCGACAGATAGCGACAACTGGTTTCCGCGACGATGCCGACGGTGGCGCTGGTCGCCAGATCCAGCAGGCCGCGCTCGATCAGGAATCGGTTCACCGCCGTGTCGAACCAGGAGTAGTAGACGACATTGTTGACGTGGCCGAACGCGTCGTTGTCCGCCCAGCGGCTGGTGATGGTGACAAAACGGCAATATGCGGTCCGCGGTCGCGGGATCGGTCGGCTCATGACCCGGACTACACAAGGTTTGCCGCCGCCCGTCCACCCGCCGCCCGTCCGCCCGCCGCCCGTCTCCATACTGGCGCGACGCGGCGGCCCGGGCTACACCGCGCCGGATCAGGGACAGAGAAAGATGCGATGACGATGACGTGGCTTCGTGTGCTGCGGGTCTGCGCCTGTTTGGCGACGCTCGTCTGCCTGATCCTGCCGGCCCCTGCCCAGGCGCACGCAATCCTGGTGGCCAGCACGCCCGCCGTTTCCGGCCATGTCGCCGCCGGCCGCGTGTCGCTGCAGCTGCGCTACAACAGCCGCATCGACCGTGGCCGCTCCCGTCTGACGCTCACCCGCCCGGACCACTCCCAGACGGTGCTGCCGATCACCGCCGACGGACCCGACGACACCCTGGCGGCGGACGTGCAACTGCCCGCCGGCGCCTACGTCGTGCGCTGGCAAGTGCTGGCGATCGACGGCCACATCACCCGTGGCGACGTGCCGTTCAGCGTGACCGGGCCCTGAGATGTCGCTGCTCGTCGACCTGTTCGGCTATCTCAGCATCATCATCCATGGCCTCACCATCCTGGCCCAGTCGATCGCCTTGGGATCGGTCTTTTTCCTGATCTTCCTGGCTCGGCCGCAACAGGGGGCGCTGGCGGCCGCGGGGCCGGCGATCCTGCGCGACGCCGCGCGCATCGCCGCCTGGAGCGCCGTCCTCCTGGTCGCCTGCGAGGCCGCCACCATCGCGCTCGAAGTCTCCGTCCTGGTCGGCACCATCGACCTGCCGGTGCACAATGCCATGGGTGCCAGCTTCGCGCTGGCTGGCCTCGTGAAGATCGCCGCGGCCCTGGTGCTGGTGGTGGCGCTGTTTCGGGCCGGGCCGCGGGCCCACGCGCCGCTGTTGCTGGCCGCGGCGGCCGTCGTGCTGGTCGCGGCCACGCTGACCACCCACGCCGCCGCACGACTTGGCGACCGCGCCATTCTGCTCGGCGTGAGTTTCCTGCACCAACTTGGCGCCGCCATCTGGATTGGTGGCATTCCGGCCTTTATCTCGGCACTGGCGCGGATCGGCACCGCGTCCGACTGGCGGATCGTTGGCGCCCGCTTCTCGCGCATGTCCATGCTCGGCGTCGCCTGCATCCTGCTCTCCGGCATCACCATGAGCGTCACTGTATGTCGGGTCCTGGGACGCCTTCTACGGCACCGCCTACGGCGTCATGGTGCTCGCCAAGATCGGCATGTTCGCGATGCTGCTCGGCCTCGGCTTCGGCAATTTCCGCATCGTCGAGCGGCTGCGCTGGGACCCCGCCACCCCGGTCACGCGGATGAAGCGCTTCGCCGAGGTGGAGCTGGCGATCGGGTTCAGCATCTTCTTCGCCGCCGCCTCGCTCACCTCGGTGCCGCCGGCGATCGACCTCACCGAGGACCGCGTGTCGTGGCACGAGATCATGGAACGCAATCGCCCGGTCTGGCCGCGTCTTGCCTCGCCGGATTACGACACGCTGGCGTTGCCGGCGCTGCAGGCGCAGCTCGATGCCGAGGCGGCGCAGCAGGCGAGCAAGCCGGCGCCGGCTTTCGTTCCCGGCTCCGGCCTGCTGCCGGCGCGCAATGCCGCCGACATCGCCTGGTCGGAATACAACCACCACTGGTCCGGCATTTTCGTCCTTGCCATCGCCGTACTCGCGTTGCTGAACCAGGCCGGGCTGCGTCTGGCGCGGCATTGGCCGCTGCTGTTCCTCGGCCTCGCGGTGTTCTTGTTCTTTCGTTCCGACCCCGAGGTCTGGCCACTCGGAGAGATCTCGTTCGTCGACAGCATGCGCGACGTGGAAGTGGTGCAACACCGCTTCTTCGTCCTGCTGATCGTGGCGTTCGGCCTGTTCGAATGGCGGGTTCGGGCGGGCGGCTGGCGCAACCGATGGGCGGCGTTGGTGTTTCCCCTGGTGACTGCCGGCGGCGGTGCGGCGTTGCTGACCCACAGCCACGCCATCGCCAATGTGAAGGACGCGCTGCTGATCGAGCTGAGCCACACTCCGCTGGCGCTGACCGCCATCGTCGCCGGCTCCGCCCGCTGGCTGGAACTGCGCCTGGACGGCCGTGCCCGCCGGATCGCCGCCTGGGTTTGGCCGTTGTGCTTCGTCCTCATCGGCTTCATGCTCCTGTCGTATCGGGAGGCCTGAATGCCGGGTCCGCGCATCCTGCTGGTCGATGACGACGAGGATGTGCGCGAGATGTCGGCCGAGGTACTGCGCCACGCCGGCTTCGAGGTGCTGACCGCCAATGGCGGCCCGCAGGCGGCGGAGCTGCTGCGCCACGGCGAGCGCTTCGCCGCCCTCGTCACCGACCAGTCGATGCCCGACCTCGACGGGCTGAAGCTGATGGAGATGGCGATCCGCCTGCAGCCCGGGCTGCCGTGCCTGCTGATGACCGGGTACATGGACGAATTCGACGGCGATGCGGCGGTCCTGCGCAAGCCGTTTCGCGCCGCGAATCTGGTCGCGGCGGTGCAGGAGCTGCTTTAAGCCAATGCCTTTGGCGCGCTGATCCGGCAGCGGGCCTCGGCGAGCCTGGTCAGCAGGCTCGCCACCGCTGCATGCGTGGCGGTGCCGGGGTCATGCGCGCCGGCGCGGATCTGGGCGGAGAGCTCGCGCATGTCGCCGCGGGCGAGATCGCGCAGCCGGTCGATCGCCTCTGCCAGTTGCCGCATGTCGGCGCCGGCGTCGCGCCGCGCGATGGCGATGGCGTTGGCGACCATCAGCGCCTGGAACCGCGCGTCGCCCGCAAGCTGCGGGATGACGGACGTGAGCAGCGTCGTGCGCGCGATCTCCAGCAAATCCTGCGCGCCGGGTTTCTCCCGCCCGTCCCAGATATCGGTCATGGCATTTTCGCCGTGTTGCGCATCACCTCAAGCTCCAGTTCCGGAATCAGATGCGCGGTCAGCGCCAGCTCCAGGCTCGGCTCCTGGCCCGACAGATGCCGCGCCGCCTGCTGGCTCGCGATCACCGCCCAGCGGATCGTCGCGGCCAGTTCCCACCACGCAACCGCCGTGGGATCGACGCGCCGGCCGGTCTCGGTTTCATACGCACGGGTGAACAAATCGCGTGGGCCGATGCCGCCGACCTCCTCGGTGGCCCCGAAGCGCCAGCATTTGGCGCAGAGCCAGCCGATATCCTCATGCAGATCGCCCCAGGCGGCGAATTCCCAGTCGAGAATGCCGGTGATCCCCGATTCGGAAATCATGAAGTTGCCGGTGCGGAAATCATTGTGGCACAGCACGGTCTCGCCGTCAGGCGGGCAGCGACACTCAAGATGGCGCAATCCCCATTCCAGCATCGGCCGCGCCGTCGGCCCGCGATCCAGCGCCGCGCGCATCTCCGCCAGGAATCGCGCCGTCGCGGGTTGGGCGGCGGCGAGAAAGGCGAGATCCTCCCGCGGCGGCCGGATCGCATGGATCCGGCCAAGCTCGCGGCCCAACGCCGCCACCAGGCTTTCGCGGCCGCCGCCGAGCCTTTCGCTTTTCACCACGCGGTGCCCGGCGGTGACGCCGGCGACGCGGCGCATGATGAAGAACGGCCGCCCGATCACCGTGCTGTCCGTGCACAGCGCCAGCGGTTCCGGCACCGTCACCCCGGCCGTGAACGCCGCGCGCAACAAATGGAATTCCTCGGCGCGGCTGCGGCTCGCGGCAAGCGTCGCCGGCGCGTCGGTGCGCAGCACCCATTCGCAAGCCACGCCATTCACGTGCGCATCGAGCCGGAAATTCTGTTGGATCGCGCCGCCCGACATCAGCGACAGGGCGATGATCTCCACCTCGCCGAATTGTCGGCGGAGCCACGCGGCCAGCCCCGCCGTCTGCGCCGCGTCCATCGCCGCTACCGCATGCCGGTGATCGAGCCGCCCATCGCCCTGGGGTCGCGGCTCGGCCAGCGCCCGGCATCCACTTGTGCGAGGAAATCACCGACGATGCGGTTGAACTGGTCCGGGTCCTCGACATTGATGCCGTGGCCGCAATTCGGCATCACCGCCAGCGCCGCCGTAGCAATATGCTGCTTCATCAGCAGCCCGGGCAGCAGGCAGGGCCAGTCCTCATCCCCGGTCAGCACCAGCGTCGGCACGCGCAAAGCCTGCATCGGCTCGACCAGGTCGTATAGCGACGGCCGCTCCCGCTGCACGCCAAGCTGGGTGTTGGCGGCGCCGATCGCCGAATGTTCCGCCAGCATGCGCTGGAATTCCGCGAAGCCGCGCGGGTTCTTGTTCTCGAACTGCACCCGCGTCGGCCCGAAGGCGTAGCGCGCGGCGAATGCCTGCATCCCCTGTTCGCGGATGAACTTCACCGTGTTCGCACCCTCGGCGCGAAAGCTCTCCTGCTTGTCCGGGTCGGCGCCGTAGCCGCACCCCGCCACCGTCAGCGAGCGCGCCCGCGCCGCATGCCGAAACCCGAAATGCAACGTCGCGAACCCGCCCATCGACAAGCCCACCACATGCGCGCTGGCGACGCCGAGATGATCCAGCACTGATGCGATGTCGTCCGCCGCGCGGTTTTGCGAATACGAGGAGGACTGCTCCGGCACGTCGGACGGCGGATAGCCGCGCGCGTTGTAGGCGATGGCGCGGTAGCGCTGGCCGAACGCGCGCAACTGCGGCTCCCAACTGCGGAGGTCGCCGGCGAACTCATGCACGAAGATCACCGGCGTGCCGGAGCCGGTTTCCTCGAAATAGAGTTTGACGCCGTCGTCGGTCAGTGCATGCGGCATGGAGATCTCCCAGGGAAAGTCAAAGGCACGGAAGTTGATCCCGCTCAAGCCCGCGCATTCGCCTCCACCAGGCTCCGCAGCCCGTCGAGAAGCTGCGCGGGCGTGGGCGGGCAGCCGGGAATCGAGAGGTCGACGGGCACGACATCGTAGACGCCGCCCGAGATCGCGTAGCTGCCTTTGAACACGCCGCCATCGACGGCGCAGTCGCCGACCGCCACGACCCATTTCGGATCGGGCGTCGCGGTCCAGGTCCGCAGCAGCGCCTCGTGCATGTTGCGCGTCACCGGGCCGGTGATCAGCAGCACGTCGGCATGCCGCGGACTGGCGACGAAGCGCAGGCCGAATCGCTCCAGGTCGTAGACGATGCTGTTGAGCATCTGGATTTCCAGTTCGCAGCCGTTGCAGCTGCCGGCGTCGATCTGCCGGATCGACAGGCTGCGGCCGAGCCGTTGCTGGCTGGCGGCTTCAAGCCGTTCCGCGAGCTGCCGGGTGATCTGGTCGTCGGCCGATGTGGCCGGCCGCGTCACCGGCGGCCGCACCAGGCTGGTGAGCATGCGCCGCCACATCAGACGTCCACTCCCGAATAGGAACAGTTGAAGGATTTGTTGATCAGCGGGAAGTCGGCGACGATGTTGCCGCGCACCGCCGATTGCAGCAGCGGCCATTGCTGCCAGCTCGGGTCGCGCATGAAGCAGGCGCCGATCAACCCGCCGTCCAGCCGCAGCCAGTGCCAGATGTCGCCGCGGAAACCCTCCGCCCAGCCGATGCCCTCGCCCGAGGCGATCGGCAGGATCACCGAAAGCGTCGTGTCCGGCAGCGACGCCAGCAACGCCCGCAGCAAGCTGCGTGCTTTCGCCGGATTTCGGCGAGGCGGACGCGCACCCGCGCATCGACATCGCCGTCGCCAAGCAGCGGCACGGCGAAGGCGTGTTGGTCGTAAGGCGGGTAGCCCGGGGTGCGCGCGGACGTCGACGCCGCGGCCGGCGGCACGGCCGACGAAGCCGCCGGCGGCGAAATCGGCGACCAGTTCCGGGTGCGACGATGCCGGTGCCGACCATCCGGTCCGCGAGGCTCGGCCTGGTCGTCGTAGATCCGCCGCAGGTCCGGCAACTCCGCTTCCACCGCGGCCAAGCGCGCGCAGGATGGCGTCCGTACCGGCGGGCTTCGATATCGGCGGCGACGCCGCCGGGGATCACGCAATCCATCATCAGCCGATGTCCGAAGGCGGCCGCGGCGGCGGCGCAGCATCGCCTCGCGATGCCAGCCGAAGCGGGCGGGCAGGATAGGCGAAGGACGCGTCGTTGGCGATCGCGCCGCAATCGCCGAGGTGGTTGGCGATGCGCTCGATCTCGGCCATGACCGCGCGCAGCGCCTCGGCCCGCGGCCGGGGCGGCGGTGCCGGCGGCGGCTTCGGCGGCACGGGCGAAGGCGATGCCGTGCGCGACGGTGGAATCGCCGGACAGCCGGGCGGCGAAGCGCGCCGCCGCGCGCGGCGACTTGCCGCGCATCAGCCCCAGCGTGCCTTTGTGCAGATAGCCGAGCCGGATCTCGAGCCGCACCACGGTCTCGCCCTGGGCGGAAAAGCGGAAATGCCCCGGCTCGATGATCCCGGCATGCACCGGCCCGACCGCGATCTGGTGATAGTCATCGGCCTCGACGGGCAGGAACTCCGTCGGCTCCGGCATTCCCGGGGTCGCGATCGGGCGTGGCGACAGCGGCGCCGGGACACCCCAGCGCCCATGGTCCAGCCACGGCCGCTGGTCGGTGCCGGCATCATCGGGCGCCTGGGCGACATGGCCCCAGAGGTCGCGGATCATCCGCTCGAACCACGCCGCCGCCGGGCGGCACGGCGACAGTGCCGGATAGATTCCCGCCTCCACCGGCACCGAGCACAGCAGGAAATCCGAGCTTGCACGCATGTGGAACAAGGCATGGACCTGCATCGTGTCGGCCCACAGCGACAGCAATTCGATATCAGGCTCATCGGCCAGTGCCGCCGCCATCGCGGCCCATGCCGGCGGTCGCAACAGATAGCGCGGCCACGGCTGGCAGTCGGCGGGCGTGCCGGCGCGGATGATGCTGGCGGTGGTCATCGCATCGCCGCTGCGATCGCGGTGAACCATCCGACCACGGCGCCCGGCATTGCCAATCCCAGCACCAGCACGGCGGCGAGATGCAGCCAGGCCGGAACCAGGGCCGCCGCGTCCGGCGCGGGGCCTCGATCGGGCATCGATGGCGCGAAGCACAAACCGAGCAGCCGCGACGCCAAGGCCCAGGCGCCGACCACCAGCCCAAGACCCAGCGGGATCGCCGCCAGCGGCAAGCGGCGGACCGTTTCCATGGCGATCAGGAATTCGCTGGTGAACAGGCCGAATGGCGGCAAGCCGGCGACCGCGATGATGCCGGCGCCGAGCGTCAGGCCGAGCAGGCGGTGGCCTTGGACCAGGCCGCCGATGTCGGTGAATTTCTGCGTGCCTTTCAACTGGCACGCCCGCCCGACGCACTGGAAGATCGCCGCCTTGGCCAAGGTGTGCAGCGTCATGTGCAGCAATCCCGCGAACATCGCGCCCGCACCGCCGAGCCCGAAGGCGAATGCCGCGACGCCCGATTGCTCGATCGATGAGAAGGCGAAGAACCGTTTCACGTCGCGCCGCCGCCACAGGCTGAACGCGGCCAGCAGATACCGAGAGCAGCCCCAACGCCATGATCGGCGGCCCCGGCGCGATCGCCTCGGCATTCGCCGCGAGCAATCCGCGGACGCGCAGGATGATAAGCAATGCGACGTTCAGGATCGAACCGGAAAGCACGGCGGAAACCGGCGTCGGGCCTTCGG
>CAVTKE010000022.1:0-20529 GCA_963735225.1 uncultured Alphaproteobacteria bacterium | reverse complement strand
GTTCGATCAGCCGCTCGTTGAACATCAGGCTGGTGCGTTCGCCGACGTTGGATTGCTCGCGCAGATTGTCCAGCGTGTTGCTGTTGGCGATGCGCCTGCACCGCGATGGTGATGACGGGGCGGGTGTCGGACTGGCCGATCGCGATGCGCGGCAAGGCGCAAGCTGCAAGTGCCAGTGCCGACCGCCGGGAAATCGTGTTGGACGAGACGCGGCGCATGTTCAGCCCCCCCAGTTCGCGGCGCGGAAATCCAGCGCGAAGGAAGGTGCTGCTTTCCACCGGATGTCACGGCGCTTGGCGGTGAAGGTCGCGTTCTGGTGCAGCACCGTGTAGGCCGGGTCGTCGCGTTCGCAGATCTCCAGCATCCTGGCGAACGCCTGATGGCGTTTTGCCCGGTCGGTGCTGGTCTCGAGAATCGGCGCCAACTGGTTCATCTCGGCGTTGGTCCATTCGCCACGCTGCTGCTGTTCGCCGTTCGGGCCCTGCTCGGCCAGGATGGCGCCGACGGGATCGTTGAACGCGGCGGAGTTGGACCAGTCGCGGACCGCCCGTTGGCTGGGCTCCTCGAAGATCTGGGTCCAGTTTTCCTTCATCGTGATCTCGACGTTCAGCCCGGCCTCGCGCCAGAACTCCACCAGCACCTGCGCCGTCGGCACCTGGTTGGTGTAGTAGTTGTTCAGCAGCCGGTAGGGGATCGCGTCGCCCTTGTAGCCGGCGGCCTTGAGCAGTTCGCGAGACTTCGCGAGGTTGAACTCGGGCACGTTCCAGGTTTTCACGAACATGTCGGCGAAGAACGGCCACTGCATGCCCTGCGGGACCCGGGTGCGGCCGGCCCACAGGCTGTCGATGATCGACTGGCGGTCGATCGCGTGCGCCATCGCGAGGCGCACGCGCGGATCGCGCAAGGTCGGATGGTGCATGTCGAACGCGGTGATGCGGTGATTGGGGATGGTGCCGCCCTGCACCTCGAACGCGGCATTCGCCTCGATGGCGCCGATCTGGTCGGGCGGAATGTCGCAGGCGAACTGATATTGGCCGGACAGCAGGCCATTGATCCGGCTTGGCACTTCCGGAACCTCGGCCAGCCGCAGCGTCCGGATCGGCGGGCGGCCGCCCGGTACTCGTCATGCGCATCCATGATCAGCATGGTGTCGGGCTGATATTCGCGTACCCGGTAGGGGCCGGTGCCGATCGGCTTGCGGGCATAATCGAGCCAGCTCGCCGCCTCGAGGAAGCCGCGGCGGGAGACGATTTCGCTGCCGCGCGCCGCCAGCCGCCCTTCCATCGTCACGTCGGGCGTCGCGTTGACGAAGCGCACGGTGTAGCGGTCGATCACATCGACCCGGTCGAGCGAGGGCCAGAGCCGGCGCGCCACCGGCGGCACCTCGGGCGGCAGCTCGCGCGACTGGCTGGTGGTGACCACGGAGGCGAGAGGCAGGGTCTTGCCGCCGACCGATGGGCGCGTCTTGCCGAACATCCGCTCGGCGCTGAAGCTGAAAGCCACGTCCTCGGCGGTCAGTTCGTCGCCGTTATGGAACTTCACGCCGCGGCGCAGGGACAGCTCCACCGTGCGGTCGTCGATGCGGCGCCATTCGGTGGCGAGGCCGGGGATCTGTTCCAGCTGGCCCTGGTAGTTCACGCCGATCAGCGTCTCGGCGAACATGATCGACAGGCGGCTGCCGACATTGGACTGTTCGCGCAGGCTGTCCAGCGTATTGCTGTTGCTTATTTTCTGAACCGCGACCGTGATGACGGGGCGCGTGTCGGACTGGGCGACGGCGATGCGCGGCAGCGCTGCGGCCGCGGCCAGGGTCAGCGCGTTGCGGCGGCGGATCTTCATCATCCCAGGTCCCTCCGGATTAAGTGCTGGCCGAATGCGGTGCTTCCGGCCGGCCCGGCAGGTAGCACGCGGTTGCGGCGCGGCGATGACGGCACGATTGCCGATTGATGACAGTCACCGGCTGGACACAGGACGTGAAGTACGTCTCAATTTGTAACCTGCTATGCTCCTTGCGCATATGTGGCGGGCCTGTAGATATACGGAATGTGAAACGAGGGAGAGGGACGATGCGAGCTTTGAGGCAAGGAGTGATCGCCGGTTGCGCGATCCTCATCGGCGCCATCGGCCTTGCCGGTGCGGCCAAGGCGCAGACCGTAAGCAGCCCGACCCTCGACGCGGTGAAGAAGCGCGGCCAGCTCATCTGCGGCATCGACACCGGCATTCCCGGCTACGCCTTTCAGGACAGCTCCGGCGAGTGGCAGGGTCTCGACGTCTCCCTGTGCCGCGCCATCGCCGATGCCGTCCTCGGGTCGCCGACCAAGGTCAAGTTCATCGGCATCACGTCGAAGGAACGCTTCTCGGTCCTGAAGTCGGGCGAGATCGACGTGCTCATCCGCGATTCCGAGCATAGCTTCACGCGCAACACCTCGCTCGGCCTCGACGAACCCGCCGTGAATTTCTACACCGGCCAGACCTTCATGGTGCGCAAGAACCTCGGCGTGTCGCCCACCTCAAGGAGCTGACCGGCGCGACGATCTGCGTGCTCACCGGCACGACGCTGGAAACCAACATCGCCGACTATAACCGCGCCAACAACCTCCAGATCAAGACGCTGCTGTTCGACAAGCCGGAAGAGGCCTTCGCCGCCGCCGATGCCGGGCGCTGCGACGGCTACACCGACGATGGCGGCTCGGTCGCGGCCGCGCGCTCCACGATGAAGAAGCCGGACGACTGGATGTTCATGCCGGAGACGATCGGCGGCCTGCAGCCGCTCGGCCCGCTTACGCGCCAGGGCGACGAAGCCTGGACCCGTCTGGTGAAATGGGTGCACTACGCCATGCTGGAGGCGGAAGTGCTGGGCATCACCAAGGCCAATGCCGACGAGATGGGCAAGAACCCCGACCGACCCCGATGTGCGCCGCTTCTTCGGCCTGGAAGGCGATTTCGGCAAGCTGCTCGGCGTCGACAACGAATGGTCGGCGCGCATCGTCAAGGATATCGGCAACTACGGCGAAGTCTATGACGCGACCTTCGGCGCCAAGGGACTGGGCCTGCCGCGCGGCATGAACAACCTGTACGACAAGGGCGGGCTGCAGACCCTGCCGACCTGGCACTGATTCGCCCGACATGGTCAGGCGGCCGTCGGCACGCGCGCGCGCAGCACAATGGCTGCTGTTGCTCGCGCTGGCGGCGGTCGCCTGGTTCCTGTTTGGTCCAACGTCGGCGGACAACCTTGCACTTCCGCCACATGAACTTCGGCTTCGCCTTCCTGGCCGATCTCGCCAATTTCGATATTCCGTTCCATCTGATCGACTGGCATGTCGGCGACACCTACACCCGGGCGCTGCTCGTCTGCACGCTCAACACGCTTCTGGTCTCCGCCGCCGGGATCGTCGCTGCGACGCTGCTCGGCTTGCTGGTCGGCATCATGCGGCTGTCGGACAATTGGCTGGTGCGCAACATCGCGCTCGCGCTTCATCGAGCTGGTCCGCAACACGCCGCAGCTGGTCCAGATCGCCTTCTGGTACATCGGTGGTGCTGCAGGCGATGCCGCCGCTGCGGCAGAGCATCGTGCTTGCCGGGAGGCGCGCTTCTCAACATCCGCGGCCTGTATCTGCCGAGCTTCGATTTCGGCGCCCAGGACAGGCACGCTCGGCGTGCTGGCGCTGCTGTTGCTGGCGAGCGACGCCGCTTGCTGTGGCGGATGCCTGGCGCGGCATGCGGCTCGGCGCGAAGTCGCTGGTCGTTCCGCTGCTGGCTGATCGCGTGTTCGTCGCCGGGCATCGACCGGGTCGAATTTCCGGTCGCTGCGCGGCTTCAACATCGCCGGCGGCGTGCAGATGCCGCCGGAGCTCGTGGCGCTATGGGCCGGCTCGAGCATCTACAGCTCGGCCTTCATCGCCGAAATCGTGCGCGCCGCGATCCTGTCGGTGCACCAGGGCCAGCGGGAGGCGGCGCTGAGCCTCGGCCTCAAGCCGGGACAGATCCTGCGCAGGTCGTCCTGCCGCAGGCGCTGCGGGTGATGGTGCCGCCGCTGACCAGCCAGTATCTCAACCTCATCAAGAGCAGCTCGCTCGGCGCGGCGATCGCCTATCCCGAACTGTTCTCGATCTTTGCCGGGACCGTGCTGAACCAGACGGGACGGGAGCTTGAGACGATCATGATCCTGATGGCGATCTTCCTCGTCATCAGCCTGGCGACGTCGGCCTTCATGAACTGGTACAACCGGCGCGTCGCCCTGGTGGTGCGATGACGCCGCGGTGGAGCCGCGTCCGACCATGCCGCTTGCCGCCGCGGGCGGATGCGGGGCGTTTTCCCGCCGCAGCACCGGCGGCATCGTCCCGCGCCGCTCCGCCTGGCTGCGCCGCAACCTGTTCAGCTCGCCCTTCAACACCGCGCTGACCATCGTCGTGCTGGCACTGATCGCGCTGGTCGTTGCCGCCGCTGTTTCGCTGGGCGGTGATGAACGCCACGATCTCCGGCGCGACCCGCGCCGCCTGCGGCCCGGACGGCGCCTGCTGGACGTTCATCAAGGTACGGTTGCCGCTCTTCTTCTTCGGCCGCTATCCAGCCGATCCGAACGTTGGCGCGTCGGCGCCGCGTTCGCTGCTGATCGTGCTTTCCTGGTGCCGGTCCTGCGCGAACATGTCCGCCATCGCGGCATCTGGCTGCTGCTGCTGCTGACGCTGTTCCCGCTGATCGTGCGGCGTTGCTGCTGCGGCGGCGTGTTCGGACTCGCCTATCGTCGACACCAGCCTCTGGGGCGGGCTCATGCTGGACGTGATCATTTCCTTCGTCACCGTCGCCGGTTCGCTGCCGCTGGGCATCGCGCTTGGCGCTCGGCCGGCGCTCCACCTTGCCGGTCGTGCGGCGGCTGTCCATCGGCTTCATCGAATTGTGGCGCGGGGTGCCGCTGCTGACCGTGCTGTTCATGTCGGCCGTGATCGTTCCGCTGTTCCTGCCGCACGGCGTCAGCGCTGACCGGCTGCTGCGCGCCATGATGGCGCTGATGCTGTTCAACTCCGCCTACATGGCCGAAGTGATCCGCGGCGGCCTGCAAGGCGTGGCGCCGGGCCAGGAGGAGGCGGCCTACTCGCGTTGGGCTGCGCTGGTGGCAGGTGCAGGCCTTCGTGGTCCTGCCGCAGGCGTTCCGCATCGTGGTGCCGGGCATCATCAACACGGTGGTCGATCTGTTCAAGGATACCACGCTCGTCACCATCATCGGCCTGTCCGACCTGCTCGGCGTGGTCAGCCAGGCGCTGAAGGATCCGGCCTGGCTCGGCTTCGCCACCGAAGGCTATGTGTTCTCGGCCGCGGTCTTCTTCGTCTGCTGCTTCGCCATGTCCGCCTATGGCCGCAGCATGGAGCGGCGCATCGCCAGATCCGCGTGACAGGGTTGTGGCCATGACCGCCGGCCACTCGACCCAGCCTGCCGCCGGACGCATAATCCGGCGAGACGGCCGCCCAGACGGCGGCATCGCCCGAGAGCAAAAGGAAGATCCAAGACATGTATCCTGCGGTTTCGCTGTATATCGACGGCGCCTGGACGCCGAGCGCCTCGGGCAAGACCCTCCAGGTGATGAACCCGGCGACCGGCGACACGCTCGGCGCGCTGGCCCATGCCGGCACCGATGACCTCGACCGCGCGCTGGCCGCCGTCGACCGCGGCTTCCAGGTCTGGCGCAAGGTCTCCGCCTATGACCGCAGCAAGATCATGCGCAAGGCCGCGGGCCTGGTGCGCGAGCGGGTCGACCAGATCGCCGCGCTGATGACGCAGGAGCAGGGCAAGCCGCTGGCCGAGGCGAAGATGGAAGTCGGCGCCGCCGCCGACGTCATCGAATGGTTCGCCGAGGAAGCGCGGCGCGCCTATGGCCGGGTCATCCCGGCCCGCGCCGCCGGCGTGTACCAGCTCGTGATCAAGGAGCCGGTCGGCCCGGTCGCCTGCTTCACGCCGTGGAACTTCCCGATCAACCAGGCCGTGCGCAAGATTTCCGCGGCCCTGGCGGCTGGATGCTCGGTGATCCTGAAGGGGCCGGAGGAGACGCCGGCCAGTTGCGCCGAACTGGTGCGCGCCTATGCCGATGCCGGCGTGCCGGCGGGCGTGGTCAACCTCGTCTACGGCATTCCGAGCGAGATCTCCGAGTACCTGATTCCGCACCCGGTGATCCGCAAGATCAGCTTCACCGGCTCGACCGCCGGTGGGCAAGCAACTCGCCGCGCTCGCCGGCCTGCACATGAAGCGCGTGACGATGGAGCTTGGCGGCCACGCGCCGGCGATCGTGTTCGACGATGCCGACGTCGAGCGGGCGAGCACGATGCTCGGCGCGCAGCAAGTTCCGCAACGCCGGCCAGGTCTGCGTGTCGCCGACCCGCTTCCTGGTGCAGGAAAAGGTCTACGAAAACTTCGTCGGCCAGTTCGTCGGCGATCGCGGAGAAGATCAAGGTCGGTGACGGCATGGACCCGTCCACGAAAATGGGCCCGCTGGCCAACCCGCGCCGGATCACCGCCATGGAAGGCTTCATTTCCGACGCGGTGCAGAAGGGTGCGACGGTGAAGACCGGCGGCAAGCGGATCGGCAACAAGGGCAATTTCTTCGAGCCGACCGTTCTCACCGACCTCAACCGCGACATGCGCGTGATGAACGAGGAGCCGTTCGGGCCGCTGGCGCTGATGGTGCCGTTCAAGCATTTCGACGATGTGGTGGAGGAGGCGAACCGCCTGCCGTTCGGCCTCGCGTCCTACGCCTTCACCAGCTCCGCCAAGACCGCGAACGCGGTGGCGGCGGCGGTGGAAGCCGGGATGATGACGATCAACCATATCGGCCTGGCGCTGCCCGAAGTGCCGTTCGGCGGGATCAAGGATTCCGGCTATGGCTCCGAAGGCGGGTCCGAGGCGATCGAGGCGTATCTCAATACCAAGTTTGTTACTCAGGCCTGACGCGCCGCTTGGCGCGGCGAGGCGAGCGACAGTGCAGACGCGCCGGCTTGGCGCGGCGAGGACAGCGACAGTGGGTGCGCTTGCACCCACGAAAGCGCTCTCGCGTCCTATCGCGCGGCGGCAGTCCCTCCGCGCGATAGGACCTCGCCCATAAGGCAAGGCGCCAGACCGCTTTCGCCGCCCAAGTGGTTTGCTGTCGCTCGCCTCGCCTCGCGCGAGAGCGCGCGTCTATGGCGCCGAAACCTCTTCGCCGCCCTGCCAAACTCTGGCGACACGCAGGTCACCATCAAGGGCAACGAGATCGGCCACAGAACCTGGGCGTACCCTGCCCCGATCCGCCAGCCCGATCACCCGAGCCGGTCCGGCGGTCGCCATGTGCAAGGCGTCGGCCAGCGGAATCCCCGCCATGCCGACGGCATTGCGCACCGCCTCGGCCATGGTCAAATGGGCGCCGGCGAGGGTGCCGGCTGAGTTGGTGAGGCGGCCATGGATCAGGCGGATTCGTTCGTCGCCGACCATGAATTCGGGGCAGTCCGACCCGGCGGTGGCCATCGCGTCGGACACGAGGAACAGCGCGCGCGGACCTTTGGCGGCATGGGCGATGGCGACCGCCGCGGGATGGACATGGTGGCCGTCGACGATGATGCCGGCAAAGGCGCCGCGGCGATGCAGCGCCGCGCCGATCACGCCCGGCGCGCGGGACAGCAGCGGCGACATCGCGTTGAACAGATGGGTGAAGCCGGCGACGCCGGCATCAAGGCCGGCGATGGCCTCCTCGAAGCTCGCGTCGGTGTGGCCGGCGAAGACGATGACGCCCGCCTGCACCAGCCGGCCGATGGCCTCGGTGCCGATCCGCTCCGGCGCCAAGGTGAGCAGCACAGGGCCGGGGAAGGGCGCTGAGAGCAGGGCGATGTCGGATTCGGTGAGGTCGGCGATGGCGGATGCAGGGTGGATGCCGCGGCGGGAGGGGGCGAGGAACGGGCCTTCCAGATGCAGCCCGGCAATGCCCGGAACCGCTTGCGCAATGGCCGCGCGCGCGGCGTCCAGCGCCATCAGTCGCTTTTCCGGGCGGTCGCTGATCAGTGTCGGCAGGATGGCGGTGGTGCCGGTGCGGGCGTGCGCGGCGGCGATCCGGCGCAAGCCGGCCACATCGGTCTGGTCGTTGAACATGATGCCGCCGCCGCCGTTGACCTGCAGGTCGATGAACCCGGGTGCGAGCGTCGTGCCATCAGGCAGCGCCCGGATTGTCGTGCCGGGCGGCAGATCGCCCGGCGTGGCGACCGCGATGATCCGGCCACCCTCGATCAGCACGGCCCGGTCGGTGGTGAAGGCCTCACCGTCGAACAGGCGTGGCGCGTGCAGGGCGATCATGGGACGGCCGCGATCATGCGTTCAGTGACGCGAGTGCCGCGCGCAGCCTGCCGCCATGCTGTGCGAGCAGCCGTTCCGCGGCGGCGCGGTCGAGGCCTTGCAGGACCAGCACCGCGGTCTTCACCCGGCCGCCGGCCTCGGCGAGCGCCGCATCGAAGTCGGCGTCGTCACGGCCGGTCAACGCGCGCAGCATGCGAATGGCGCGCAGGCGGAGCTTGGCGTTGCGCGCCTGCATGTCCACCATCAACCCCTGATGCACGCGGCCGAGGCGGACCATCGCCAAGGTGGAAAACAGGTTCAGCACCACCTTCTGCGCCGTGCCCGCCTGCAGGCGGGTGGACCCGGCGATCGCTTCCGCGCCGGTGGCGACCAGGACCGGATGGTCGCATGCGCCGAGCAGCGCGCCGCCGGGGCTGTTGGCGATGCCGATGGTCAGCGCGCCACGTTCCCTGGCGGCCGTGACCGCCGCCACGGTGAACGGCGTGTTGCCGCTGGCGGCAATGCCGAGCACGACGTCGCCCAGCCCGATCTGGTGGCTGGCGATCGCGGTTTCGGCGGCGGCGCGGTCGTCCTCGGCATTTTCGATGGAGCGGGTGAAGGCCGCCTCGCCGCCCGCCATCAGCAGCACCAGGCGCTCGGCCGGCCAGTCGAAGGTCGGCGGCAGCTCGGCGCCGTCCTGCACCCCGATCCGCCCCGAGGTGCCGGCGCCCGCGTAGACCAGACGGCCGCCGCCGGCGAGCCGAGGCAGGCTCGCGTCGACCGCGCGCTCCAGCGCCGGCAAGGCCGCGTGAACCGCGGCGACGGCCGCCATCTGCCCTTCCCACAACGCCTGCAGAATGGTCGCGGGCGGCCAGGCATCGAGGTCGCGAAAGCGCGGGCTGATCAGTTCGGTGGCGGGGAGGGCGGTCGAAGAAGGGTTGGCGTTGGTCATGAAACGTTCCATGAACGGCGCGTGGCCATGCGATACCGTTTCGGTGCCAGGCCGCGTCCGATTTTTTGCAGGCTGGGTGTAGAAATCTTTTGCACGCGCCGAAATCCGCTGTTAGGAGGCGGCGTCTTTCGAGCCGCTGAGGTTGTTGCGCCGATTCGCAGCAGGGTTGCTCGATGGAATCACACGAGAAAGGACACACAACCGCATGTCGAAAGCGTTCATTGCGCAGGTCATCCAGGATTCAGCGTCGTTGACGGGCACCGCCGCCAACCGCGCTGCCAGCGACCTGATCGCGGCGATCATCAAGGAAATGAAGAAGGCCGGCAAGTTCACGCTGCCGAGCTTCGGCACCTTCACGGTCCGCAAGACCAAGGCCCGCAAGGGGCTGAATCCGCGGACCGGAGAGGCGATCAAGGTGAAGGCGGGCAAGACCGTCCGCTTCAAGGCCTCGCCGACGCTGAAGAAGACGGTCTGATCGTTCGAACCGACGACTTTCGCGGCCATTTCAGGGCGCGGCGGCGGCATTGATGCCGCAGCCGCGCCTTTTTTCATGGCTGCGGGAGAGCGGTGTGAAAAGCGGGATGTTAAGGAATGCCCGATCGCGTTAACCCAGCATCACCGGGCTGTCGCAGAATTTTACACTGCCGATTCACCAGAAAGTTAACGCCCTGATTACGCAGCGTCTTTACCTGTGGCACACCACTTGCTTACTCATTTCGCAGGCAGCGAACGACGTTGCGATGGAATGCCGGGTGGCGGTTCGCCATCTGGTGGATTGATGGAGGTCTCGATGGCGACAGGTTTACGGATTTCGGCGGTTCTTGCTGGCGCGGCCCTGTCTCTCGGGTTGGCCGCGGCGCCGGCCCACGCCAGCCTGCAAAACACCACGTCATTTGCCACATGGTCCGCGAACGTCGCCGCCCCGATCAGCGAGTCCGCCACGACGACGAGCGGCGGCTTCACCCTCGGCATCAAGAGCTTCAACTTCGCCAACAGCATCCCCTCTACGCTTTCAGTGCCCTCTACCACGCATGGCCAGCCGCTGATCAGCGGCGCGTCGTGGCTGGGCAACAGTGGAAGTGCGGTTGAAGGGAGCTCGATCACGATCTCTTCGACCGGCTTCTTCCCGTTCGCGTTCGGCCTCTTCCTTGAAGGCCCTGCCGGCAGCACCTTTTCAGTCGCGGAGCTTGACAGCGGCGGCAACACGATCGGGACGCCGGTGCTCATCAATGGGGTCCAGGACAGCTTCTTTGGATTTTACGGAAACCTTCCGGCGACAGTGAAAAAACTGACGATCACCGACAGCATCTCCAACGGCGATGGCAACCAGCCCGTCACTTTTGCCCTCGGCGATTTCTCCTCGGCGGCGGCAGTGCCGGAGCCGGCTTCGGTGGCCCTGCTCGGCGCGAGCCTGCTCGGGTTGGGCCTCGCCAAGCGTCGCAAGCGCAGCTGACCCCCGGCGCATTGTCGGGAAAGTTTACAGGGCGGCTCCGTCAGGGGCCGCCCTTTTGCTTTGAAACCCGTGGCGGCGCCCAAACCGCCTCAGAGACCGTTTGAGAATTCGCTCTGCCGAGTCCTCCGGCGTGGCTTTTGAGAACCGGAGCGGAGCGGACATGAGGTCCGTGAGCACCGGAAGCGCAGAAAGCCGCGTTGGAGGGCCGGCAGAGTAGAATTATCAAACGGTCTCTCAGACATCCAGTTCCGCGGCATCGCGGGCATGGTCCTGGATGAACTGAAAGCGCAATTCCGGCCGGCGGCCCATCAGGCTCTCCACCAGCGTCGTTGGTGCGCGGCTCGCTCCTCCGGCGGCGTCATCACCTTCAGCAGGCGTGCGCCGGGCCGGGTCCATCGTGGTTTCCTTCAGCTGCGACGGCGGCATTTCGCCCAGGCCCTTGAACCGGCTGACCTCGATCTTGGCGCCGGCCTTGAACGTCTTCGCCTTGCGCTCCCGGTCGGCGTCGTCCATCGCGTAGACCGATTTGGCGCCCTGGGTCAGCCGGTACAGCGGCGGCTGCGCCAGGTACACATGGCCGTGGCGCACCAGCTCGGGCAATTCGCGATAGAAGAAGGTCATCAGCAGGCCTGCGATATGCGCGCCGTCGACATCGGCGTCGGTCATGATGATGACCCGCCCGTAGCGCAGCCGGCTGCGGTCGAAGCGGTCGCCGACGCCGCAGCCCAGGGCCTCGATCAGGTCCTTCAGCTCCTGGTTCTGCCGCAGCTTCTCGGTCGAGGCGCTGGCGACGTTCAGGATCTTGCCGCGCAGCGGCAGCACCGCCTGCGTCGCGCGGTCGCGCGCCTGCTTGGCCGAGCCGCCGGCGCTGTCGCCTTCGACCAGGAACAGTTCGGTCCGGGCGGCGTCCTCCAGCGTGCAATCCGCGAGCTTGCCCGGCAGCCGCAGGCGCCGTGTGGCGGATTTGCGCGGCGTGTCCTTCAGTTCGCGCCGGCGCAGACGATCCTCGGCGCGCTCGATCACGAAGGCCAGCAGGTTGTCCGCCTGCGCCGGATCGCCGGCGAGGAAATGGTCGAAGCGGTCGCGCAACGCCGTCTCGACCAGCCGGGTCGCCTCCGGCGCTGGTCAGTTTCTCCTTGGTCTGTCCCTGGAACTGCGGTTCGCGGATGAAGACGGAGAGCTTGGCGGCCAGGCCGCCGAGCAGATCCTCGGCGGCGATCTGGGTCGCACGGCGGTTGCCGCGCTGCTCGCCCCAGGCGCGCAGGCCCTTCAGCAAGGCGTTGCGGAAGCCGGCCTCGTGGGTGCCGCCCTGCGTCGTCGGCACGGTGTTGCAGTAGGAGTGCGAGGAAGCCCTCGCCCTCCTCCAGCCAGGCCACCGCCCATTCCACCCGGCCGGTGCGGCACCACCGGGCCGGTCGGCAGATCGGCCTCACCCGCCCAGAGCGGCAGCACGCGGGCGGCGGCGCCGATATCGGCTTCCAGGCTGTCGCGCAGTCCGCCGGGAAAATGCAGCACCGCCTCGGCCGGAGTGTCGTCCTTGGCGCCGCTTCAGCAATGCCGGGTCGCAGGTCCAGCGGATCTGCACGCCGCGGAACAGATACGCCTTGGAGCGGCAGAGCCGGTACAGCCGGGCCGGGCTGAAATGCGAGCGGCGCCGAAAATCTGTCGGGTCCGGCTTGAAGCGGATCGAGGTGCCGCGGCGGTTCTGCACCGGCCCGGCATTGACCAGCTTCGTCGTCGGTTTGCCCCGCGACATAGCTCTGCCTCCACAGCACGCGGTCGCGCGCGACCTCGACCTCCATCGACTCCGACAGCGCGTTCACCACCGAGCTGCCGACGCCATGCAGGCCGCCGGAGGTCTCGTACACCTTGCCGCCGAACTTCCCGCCGGAATGCAGCGTGGTCAGGATGACCTCCAACGCACTCAAATTCTTGAATTTCGGGTGCGGGTCCACCGGAATGCCGCGGCCGTTGTCGCGCACCGTCAGGACATTGCCGGCTTCCAGCGAGACGTCGATGAAGCTGGCATGGCCGGCCACCGCCTCGTCCATGGCGTTGTCCAGGATTTCGGCGGCGAGGTGGTGCAGCGCGGTCTCGTCGGTGCCGCCGATATACATGCCGGGGCGGCGGCGCACCGGCTCCAGCCCCTCCAGGACCTCGATGTCCTTGGCGGAATAGGCGTCGGCGTCCGGCTTGCCGGACCGAGGGCCCGAGGCAAACAAATCGTTCATGCTGTGTTCCTGTCTTCGCCCGGCACTCTACCGGCAGGGGCCGCGCCGCTTCAAGCGTATCAGCCGTGATCGTGCGCCGGTTTGCCGCCCGGCACCGGCAGGCGGTGCGGGGCGACGGCGATGTAGCGGCAGGGCGGCGGCGGGTTGCCGGTCTGGAAGCTTTGTGCCCGCGCCAGCGTGCTGCGGTCGTCTTCGCTCAGGCGCATCGCCTCGCGCAGATGGTCGGTCCAGTTCTCGACCGACCACATTTCCACCCAGCCCTCGGGGTGGGCGACATCCTCATAGAGTTGCCAGCCGACCGCGCCGGCCCGGCCGCGCACGTCCCGCACCTCCGCCATGACCGAGAGAAATTCCTCCTGGCGCGCCGGCGCGATCCGGTATTGCTGCGATTCCATGATCTTGGCGCGGGTGGCGCGAATCACCGAGATGAACTCCGGCGCCACCGCCTCGGGCGCCGGGGGTGCCGGGGCTTGCGACGTACCGCTCTCCTGCTCGGTGTCGATGTCGAAGCCGCGGGCGACGACGGACAGCACCAGCCCGGTGCCGGCGGCGGCGAGCAGTGCCCAGGGCAGGCCGAGCTTGGTGCCGAGCCAGCCCCAGAAGAACGTGCCCACCACCATCGCGCCGTTGAACGCCAGCTGATAGATCGCCAGTGCCCGCGACCGCACCCAGGGCGGTGCCGAAAGCTGGGCGGCGCCTTGTGCCACCGCCGACGCCGCCACCCAGCCGACGCCAAACATCACCATGCCAAAAGCCGCCGGCAGCCAATGGCGTGAGACCGCGAGCAATGCGATGCCGGTGCAGGAGCACAAGGTCGCCGCGAAAACGGTGTTGCCGCGCGACATCACGGCGCGGACCTGCGGCAGCACCAGCCCGGCCGTCACGCCGCCGATGCCCATCAAGCCGAGCAAAATGCCGTAGGTTCCCGCACCCAGGCCGAGTTGCTGTTTCACCACCAGCGGCAGCATCGCCCAGGGTGCCGCCGCCGGCCCGAAGAACGCGGCCGAGCGCAGCATCGCCGCGCGCATGATCGGCGTGTAGCGCACGAAGCGCATGCCCACCCGCATGGCGCTGACCAGGTGCTCGCGCGGCAAGGTGCTCGGGCGGGTCCGCCGATGCCAGCTCAGCAGCACAAGGATAACAGCGAGGTAGGACACGGCGTTCAACCCGAACGCCAGCGAAGGTCCGCCGGCAAGCACCAGGAAGCCGGCGAGTGCCGGGCCGATGGCGCGCGCGAGGTTGAAGCCGACGCCGTTCAGCGCGATCGCCTGCGCCAGATCTTTGCGCGGCACCACCTCGGCCATGACGCTGCCCCAGGCCGGGCTGTTCATCGCCGCGCCGACGCCGATGGCGAAGGTCAGCAGCAACAGGCTGGCGGCGGTGGTCTGGCCGAAATAGGTCATCACCGCGAGCCCCGCCGCCGCCACCAGCATCCAGCTTTGGGTGCCGATGATGAACAGCCGCTTGTCGATGATGTCGGCCAGCGCCCCCGCCGGGAGTGCCAGCAGGAACACCGGCAGGATCGTCGCCGCCTGCACCATGCTGACCGTCAGCGGGTCCGGCGACAGCGAGGTCATCAGCCAGCCGGCGCCGGTGTTCTGCATCCAGACGCCGAGCGAGACGACGATGTTGGCGCTCCACAGGGTGCGGAACAGCTTGTGACGCAGTGGTACCAGGGCGGGGGGAAGACGCATTCGCAGGTGGAGCTACCCGCCTGGCGTGGCAGGATTGTGCAGCGCGATCCGGATGCGCACGGTTTGTCCGACCAGCGCGGAACTGCCGGTCATGCCCCAATCCGCCCGGCGCAGACGGCCCTCCGCCTCCAGCGCCTCGCCGTGCCGCGTGAGGTCGAATTCCATCGCGCCGACCAATCCGTGCAACGAAAGCTCGCCCTGCAGCACCCGGCCGCGGCATACGCCGTGAAACGACATGCGCGGGTGGGCGGCCGCGTCGAGCAGGCCGGGCGCGAGTGCGGTTTCGCGCATGTCCGCCGTGGGCATGGACAGGCTATCGACTTCCGCACTCACCTCGAGCGCGCAGGCGGCGGGATCGCTCGCGTCGCTGGTCAGCACGCCCTGGACGCGGGCGAACTGCCCATCCACCGGAACCAGCCCGAAGCCATAGACGCGAAAGCCGATTTCGGTGTTCGCGGCATCGAGTGTGAGGCGCTTCGGCGCGGCCGAAGCAGCAGCGCCCAGCAGCGCCGAGGCAGCAGCACCCAGCGAGAACAGAATCAGCACGGCCCGGACCAGCACGGCGCCCTCTCGCTCAATCCGGGTTGTGGATGTCGCGAACGACGATGCCTTCGTCCGGCTGCGGCATCTTCAGCCATTCCTTGTGTTTCAGGGTGCGTTCGGTGTCGGCGCGGCCGATTTCCCAGTGCTCGCGCATCGACGTCGCGCTGAACTCGTAGTCCTTCGCCTGCCCCTCATACGCCGCCTGCTGGTAGATCAGCAGCAGGATGGCGATCTCCGGAAGGTCCTGCAAAGCCTGCTTCTGCGCGCGTTCCTCGGCACTCAGATCCTTGTCCGGGATGCGGCCGAGCAGGTCGCGGAGCTGGACGTTCATCTTGTGCATGCTGGTGTAGAGACTGGTGGTGAGGCGTGTGCGGCTTGAGTACTGAATGTCCTTCTGCCGGGCCATGACCTCGGCGATGTCGCGCGGAACCGGCCCGCGCGCGCTGAACAGGTCCACCTGGAACACCAGCGCGTTGTCCGAGCCGATATTCTCCACCAGATGCTGCAGCGGCGTGTTCGAAACGAGGCCGCCATCCCAGAAATAGTCGGTGCCGAGCTTCACCATCGGCAGGGCGGGCGGCAACGCGCCGCTGGCCATCACATGCTCGGGCATGATGTCGGTGGCGTCGTTGTCGAAATACGCGAAGTTGCCGGTCGCCACGTTCACCGCGCCGCAGGCGAAGCGGGTTTGCCGCGAATTGATCAGGTCGAAATCGACCAGCCGCGACAACGTCTCGCGCAGCGGCGCGCTGTCATAGATGCTGGTGGCCTGCTTGCCGCCGCGCGGGGTGAACCACGGTCCGGGCTGGTTCACTTCGAAGAAGCCGGGTTGGCCGGCGGCCATGGTCAGCATCGACGACCAGGCGTTGCGGGCCCGGCGCGCGGCGTCGCCATCCGGCGTGAACGGCCAGATGTGGCGCGCGGTGATCGTCTCCCAAAATTCACGCAGGCGGGCGACACGGTTTTCCGGCCGGTTGCCGGCGATGATCGCCGAATTGATCGCGCCGATCGACACGCCGGCCACCCAGTTGGGCTCCAGCCCCGCTTCGTGCAACGCCTGATACACCCCGCCCTGATACGCGCCGAGTGCGCCGCCGCCCTGCAACACCAGGGCAACGCGCTCGCACCGCTCGGGCCGCCATGTGCCAGTCGCCTGCGCCGCCGAATGCAATGTGTCCACCAAACCGCTCCTGCTTCTCGGGAAGGTCGCCGATCTCAGATGGCGTCCCGGTGCCGTCATAGCAGCGCGCGGCGGCTTCGGCGGTCAATGCGTTTTGGCCGGGCTTGCCTTCACGACTGGCCTCGCCTTGCCCTGCGCCGAGGTGATGGCCCACTATGCGCCCCATCCAATGCAAGGAGCCGCCGCATGAGCTTCAAGGGGAAAGTCGCCCTCGTCACGGGATCAACCAGCGGCATCGGGCTCGGCATCGCCCATGCGCTTGCCGCCCAAGGTGCGGACATCATGATGAACGGCTTCGGGGAGGCCGCGTCGATCGCGGCCCTGCAGGCGCAGACGCGGGAGAAGTTCGGCGTGAAGGTCGGCTTCTCCGGCGGCGACATCAGCAAGCCGGCCGAGGCGGCGGCGATGGTGGCCCACGCGCAGTCCGAACTGGGCGGCGTGGACATTCTGGTCAACAACGCGGGCATTCAGTTCACCGCCGACATCGTCGATTTCCCGGATGAGCAATGGAACCGGGTGATCGCCATCAACCTCTCCGGCGCGTTCTACATGACGAAGGCGGCGATCCCGGGCATGAAGGCCAAGGGGTGGGGCCGCATCGTCAACATTTCCTCGGCGCATGGCCTGGTGGCAAGCCCGCAGAAGGTCGCCTATGTCGCGGCCAAGCACGGGCTGCTTGGCATGACCAAGGTGGCGGCGATCGAACTCGCCAACACCGGCATCACCTGCAACGCGATCTGCCCGGGTTGGGTCCTGACCCCGCTGGTGCAGAAGCAGCTTGAGGATTCCGCGGCGAAGACCGGCAAGGATATCGAGACGACGAAGGCCGAATTCCTCGCCGAGAAGCAGCCGATGCACCAGTTCACCACGCCGGAGGAAATCGGCGCCGCGGCGGTGTTCCTGTGCTCGGACGGTGCCCGCACCATCACCGGCATTCCGCTGTCGGTGGATGGCGGCTGGGTGATCGAGTAAGGTCGGCGGATCGAGGGCGGCGGAACGTGGATCATTCGCCTTCGGATAGATCAAGGCCGCCGACCCTGCGGAGATCAACGCCAAAGGAGAGCGGCAATGGAGATCAAGCGCAGCGGCACACAGCCGTCTGGTAAGGGGCCGGAAGAGTATTTCACCGGCACGGTGCGGATAGACCCGCTGAACAGCCCGCCGGACCCGGCCCGTGTTGCCATGGCGCTCGTCACCTTCGAGCCGGGTGCGCGGACGGCCTGGCACACGCATCCGCTCGGCCAGACACTGATCGTGACCGCCGGCTGCGGACGGGCTCAGCGCGAAGGCGGCCAGATCGAGGAAATCCGGCCGGGCGACGTGGTCTGGTTTTCGCCGGGCGAGAAGCACTGGCACGGCGCCACGAGCACGACGGCGATGAGCCATATCGCCGTTCAGGAAAAGCTCAACGGTTCACCTGTGAATTGGATGGAGAAGGTCAGCGACGAGCAGTATCGCCGCTGAGGCAAGCCACGCTCAGGCGGCGGATTCCCGGCGACCGGTCGCGGACCAATTGGTGCCGCGCGCCACCGCCGGCCCGATCAAAATCAGGGTCGGTCCGCCGGTCGACCAGCCAGCGGCGGCGTGTTCCAGTTCGGCCAGGGTGCCGCGCAATTCGCGTTGCTGCGCCCGGCCGCCATGCTCGATCAGCGCGGCCGGGGTGCGGGGGTCGAGGCCATGCGCCTCCAGCCCAGCCCTGAGATGGGGCAGGGACACCAGACCCATATAGACCGCAAGCGTGGTCCGCGCGCGCACCAGCGGGGCAAAATCGAGGTCGAGCTTGCCGTCGCGGGTGTGGCCGGTGACGAAGGTGACGCTGCGGGCGGCGTCGCGATGGGTGAGCGGAATCCCCGCCTGGGCGGCGCAGGCCAAAGCCGCGGTGATGCCGGGCACCACTTCGACCGCGATGCCGGCGGCAACGAGGGCTTCCGCCTCCTCGCCGCCGCGGCCGAAGATGAAGGGGTCGCCGCCCTTCAGACGGATCACCTTCTTGCCGGCGCGCGCGAGGTCGATCAGCAGGTCGTTGAGGTCTTCCTGCCGGACGCAATGTTTGGCGCGCGCCTTGCCGACATAGATCCGTGGCGCGTCACGCCGGGCCATGTCCAGCACCTCCGCACCCACCAGGCGGTCATGCACGATGACGTCGGCCTCGCCGAGCAGCCGGTGGGCGCGCAAGGTCAGCAGGTCGCCCGCACCCGGCCCGGCGCCGACCAGGAAGACCATGCCGTGCTTCGGCGCGGCGTCGTGTTGCAACTCGGCCTCGAACACGCGGCCGGCCTCCTCGTCGCGGCCGGCGAACACCAGCTCGGCCGCGGTGCCGGTCAGCAACCGTTCGAGCACGCGCCGTCGCGCCGCAAGGTCGGGGAAGCGCCGGCGGATCTCGGCCTTGAAGCGATCCGCCAATGCGGCGAGGCGGCCATAGGCCGGGGGAATCAACGCCTCGATCCGGGCGCGAATCAGCCGTGCCAGGATCGGTGCGGCGCCGGAGGACGAAACGGCGATGCTGAGCGGGTCGCGGTCGATGACGGATGGGGTGATGAAGCTGCACAGCTCCGGCCGGTCGACGATGTTGACGGGAATGCCGGCCTGGATGGCCGCGCGCGACAAGGCGGCAAGATCCGCCTCGGGCGCGTCGGCGCCGATCGCCAGCACGCATCCGGCGAGCAGGTCGGGCGCCCAGCCTGGCGCGCTCGTGACCACGGCGCCGGCGCGGGCCAGGTCCTCGGCGCGGCGTCGGGCCGCTGGCCCGTCGCCGAGCACCAGGGCGCGGCGGGATCGCAGGTCGAGAAAGACAGGATAGTGACGCATCGGCTGGTTCCGTGGCTGTGGCGCGCATGCGAGTGTAACGAATGCCAGGCGGCGGTTCGCCGGGTTGCGGCCGCGCCAGTGTAGTGCCGGGCGGAAGCTGGGGCATAACCGCGACCCAGGCTGCTTGCCTGGCGATCCGACTGCATTGATAAAGCTGCTCTATCAAGAACGGGCACGCTGAGGCCGAGCGTGTTCGGGGCCGATCGTGGCAAACGGGGTGCGTCGTGGCGGTATTGCTGACAGGGGCTGCGGGATTCATCGGCCACCACGTCGCCGTTGCCTTGCTGGCGCAGGGCGCGCGGGTGATCGGCGTCGACAACCTCAACGGCTATTACGACGTAAGGCTGAAGCAGGCGCGGCTGGCCCGGCTGGCCGACCGCCCGGATTTCCGATTTCATCCGGTCGACATCGCCGACCGCGAGGCCATGGCGGGCGTGGTCGCGGCCCATCCAGACATCACCGCGATCGTGCACCTCGCCGCACAGGCGGGGGTCCGTCACTCGATGGTCGACCCATACGCGTATGTCGCCTCGAACCTGATGGGCCATGTGGTGATGCTGGAGACGGCGCGGCACCTGAAGCGCCTCGACCATATGGTTTACGCCAGCTCGTCCTCGGTCTACGGGGGGAATGACCGCCTGCCGTTCGACGAGCAGGACCGGGTGGACACGCCGCTTTCGCTCTACGCCGCGACCAAGCGGGCGGACGAACTGATGAGCCACGCCTATTCGCATCTATATGGCATCCGCCAGACCGGCCTGCGTTTCTTCACGGTTTACGGCCCATGGGGACGCCCGGACATGGCGTATTTCTCGTTCGCAAGCGCGATCATGAAGGGCGAGCCGATCACCTTGTATGACGAGGGGCGGTTGCGGCGGGATTTCACCTATATCGACGACATCGTCGCCGGCGTGGTCGGGTGCCTGGAGCGTCCGCCGGACGGCGCACCGCCGGTCCGGGTGTTGAATATCGGCAACAACCGCAGCGAAGCGGTGTCGACCCTGGTGGAATTGCTTGAAGCAGGCCTTGGCCGACGTGCGGTTCTGCACCATGCGCCGCGGCCTTTGGCGGACGTGACGGAGACGCGCGCCAGCGTGGATGCGATCGGGGAGCTCACGGGATTCGCGCCGCGGACACCGCTTTCCGTGGGAATTCCGCGGTTTACCTCGTGGTTTCTGTCGTGGACGGCATCGAATGGATATGGCGGCGAAGAAGGGGGTTGACCGGGGTTCGCTACTCCCCTAAACCCCGCCTCGCCGAACGAGATGATCACTTGCATCACCGGTTTGGCCCTGCTAAAACTCTCCGCTTCCGCGAAGAGGCGGATACCACCCCAAACGGTCGGTCGCTGTGCCGCATGGCGCCGCATCGGCGTGTTTGG
>CAVTKE010000021.1:0-86455 GCA_963735225.1 uncultured Alphaproteobacteria bacterium | reverse complement strand
CATTTTCTTTGCGACCCCGGCCTCGGCGACGAAGGTCGGGGGAAGCAAATCTCCACTGAGGCGCGGGCCCCGATGGAGATTGCGGGATCGCCGTTACGTCCAGTGGCTCACACAGAGCTGCGCCCTGACGCGGTTACTTTCCGGCCATGTCGCCACCGACAGCTATGAAGCTGCGAAACTTCGAAGACCTATCTCTTTCCGGCACCAGCGCCTTGTACTCGGCTGAAGCGAGGTATGCCTCGGCCTTCTCGGCACTTGGAAACCTAATAATGGCCACTGACTTTGGTGGATCACCAGCCGCTGGGATCACCTTGTTGAGACGAGCAAGAAATTCACCACCATGCGCCTTGACCGGCGCGTTCGTCGCCTCGGCAAACTTCTTGAAGCCCACGGGATCCGTGACCTCAAACTCAGCGACGAGGTATGCCGAAGTTGTTGAACCGGTTTGCGCGTGTGCGGACACTCCACCGAACAGGAATGGCAGGCATAGAATTGCGTGGCGGAGCATAGGAGGCCTTTCTGTTCTGACGAATGACAACTGGGGCCAAATGTTTCGGTCTGTCAAGGGCTGTCGAGACGCGTCTGATGCCGCCTGAATGACTCCAGCGGACCGTCCGACACACGCCGGCAAGTGGCTGCAGCGCCGTCACGATGCTGCTCTCCCAATCGATCAGCGTGCCGTAGCAGTCGAATTTCAGGGCGTTGAAGTCGCAGAGTTGCACGGCCAGTGCGAGGCAATCTCACGCAGCCAAGCACGCACGCTGGCCGCATCGCCGAATACATCCTGCACGCGCAGTCCGACGCCACCCATCGCGACCGCGGCCGCGATACCGTCCTCATCGGTCACATCGTCGCCGATGAACACCGGCAGCCGGCCGCGAAATGGCGGGCGGTCCATCAGATCGGCCACAGCCTTGCCCTTGTCGGCACCGCGCGGGCGCACCTCCCAAAGCATATGCGCCGGCAGCAGCTCGAACGTCTCGGAGCCGGCCAGCAGGCGCGACAAAGCTTCGCGCAGCGCGGGTCCCGCGTCGGGAACCGCTCGATAGTGCAACGCGAAACCACGCGCCTTGTGCTCCAGCAGGGCGCCCGGGTGATCCAGCGCCAGGCGCTCCGCCTCGACCAGCCAATCGCCTGGCGGTGACGGCAGAGGCGTCCGTTCCACCGCCAGGCCCGGTGCGTGGCGGATCGCGCCGCCATGCTCACCGGCCACCGCGAAGATCGCATCGCCGAGCAGCGCATCGACCATTTCAACAGCGCGGCCGGTGACGACGGCGACCGCGTCGCCCAGCAGCCGCCGCAACGCGCACAATGTGTCCGGCAGTCCCGCCGGCAGCACCACCGCATCAGGTCGCGGCGCGAGGTCCAGCAGCGTGCCGTCCAGGTCCAGCAGCAGGGCCGCGTTGCTCAGCGGCGGCAGCGGAGGCACATGCATGCGTCAGGCGCGGCAGGCGACGACGCGCACGTCGTAGATCGGATGCTGCAGCATCGACAGCGACGGGTTGTTCGCCAGCATCCAGCCGCTGAAGCCCGGCGCATCGGGGCGGCTGTCGGTAATCGTCAGAAAGGCCGCCGAATCCCGCGGCTGATCGGGCGGGCGACTGCTGCAGGCCTGCACCTGGATGCTGAGCGAACCAAAATGCCCCTCCTGCCCGACCTTCACCGTCAGCAGCGCATTCTGGGCATTCGCCTTGTCGAGCACCTGCAGCTCCGCGGTGCCCTGCGGCAGCCAGGTCGGTTGTATCGGCTGCGGCGCGGCGGGCGGTGTCCCCTGCAGCGGAGGCTGCGTCTGATCCAACGGCTGCCGCGCCGTGGGCGGAATCAGAGGCATGGCGGTAATCGGCGCCTGTGCCAGCGCCGTGGTCGGCAAAACCAGTATGGCCAGAACAAGCAGCCTCATCGGTCGGCGCGCTTCGGCGACTGCAGGCCCTCGACCATCCCGGTCAGGATGCGGCGCATCGCGCTCTCGTCCACGCCCATCAGCACGGCGTCCTCGAACGCATCCTGCAGCGCCTGGCCCAGTTCGGCGTGGTTCTCCGCCAGCATGCGCAGCTTCTCGCGACAGGACACCGGCGCGCCATCGGGTTGCGGCCAGACCGAGGGGGGACGGGGGATCATGGCTTTTGCGCTCCAGGCGAGGCCTCGCCATCCTTCTTCACGTTGGCGATGCTGAAGATGAACTTGCCCAAGAGTTCCTCGAGACTGACCGACGACTGGGTAATGGTGATGGTCTCGCCCGGCTGCAACATCGTCTCGTCGCCGCCGGCCTGCAGCGAGAGGTATTTGCCGCCGAGCAGGCTCTCGCTGGTGACGATCGCCGCGCTGTCCTTCGGCAGCTTGAGGTCGTTGCGCACCGACAGTGACACCACCGCCTGGAAAGTCCGCGGATCGATCCGCTCCTCGTTGACGCTGCCCACCTTGACCCCGGCCAGGCGCACATCGGCGCCCACGCCAAGCCCGTCGATATGGTCGAACCTGGCCTGCAGCGTGTAGCCGGAGGTCGTGGTTCGGCCGGAATTCGCCACCGCGTAGCCGAGAAAAGCCGCCGCGACCAGCAGGACGACCGCTCCGGTCAGCACATCGGCGATACTGCGGCGACGCATGTCTCGGGCCTCAGACGTCTGGGGTCCAGGCTTCGTAGTCGCCGGTAGCGCGGGCGCGCTGGCCTCCCTGGTAGTCGTGGCCAGCGGGGCGGTAGCTGGCCGGCGTGCCGGTGGCGTTCGGCAGGTGCGGCCTCTCCCATGGCTGCCGCTTTCGCTCCACCAATGGCTCGTCGGTGGTGTAGTGCAGCCAGGAATGCCACTCCGGCGGAACCCGGGACGCTTCGGGAGGGCCGGGATAGGTCACCCAGCGCCGCACGCGGTAGCCCGCACGCGGCCGCCGCTCCACGAAATAGGAGTTGCCGAACGCATCGACGCCGACGCGCCTGCCCTTGAGCCGGGTGAACAGCCAGGTGCCGAAGTTCATGGCGCACGATATACGAAGCTGTGGGAGGCTGGTCCACCCGGCGGTTCATCCACAGGATTTTGTGGTCGGTTTGCGGAACGGGCGCAAAATGTGCTTCCCGAGCCGTGGGCGCGCGCATAGCATGAGGGGCATGAAGACCACCCGGACCTGGCAGGGCGTGCGGATGCGCCGCGTGACGGTAGGCGCTGATCCTGACGCGCCGATGCGGCTGGTCACGTTGCCGGCTGCCTGGGACGATGTGGCGGCTGCTGCGCTGGCCGGCCTAGCGCCCGGTGAAGGGCCGGTGATGCTGGCTGCGACGGCCGATGCCTGGATCCGGCCGGTGGCCGAACGTGCGCGGCGCGCTGGGCTGGAGACGCCGCTGTCGGAGCGGCTCCACCGCATGCTGCTGCTGCGGCATGGCGCGCCATCCGCGTCGGTCTGGCAGGGGCAGACGGCGGGCGTGCCGGGTTTCGTGCTGAACCTGGCCTCGTTCCAGGATGGCGCCGGCGGGTTCGACGCGCCCGCATTCGCCGAGGCGGTGGAGACCGCGGTCGCCGCGCTGACCCTGAGCGCGCCCGCGGCATCTCGGCTCGCTATCGGAGTGGCCGATCTCGCCGGCCTGCTGGCCGCTCTCGGCATCGAATACGGCTCGGATGCGTCGCTGGCGATCGCTCGTGCGCTTGCCGCCATCCTTCGCGGTCGGGCGGAGGCGGCGTCCGGCACGCTGGCGCGCCAGTTTGGCACTGTCGCTCCGACTTCGCTGGATTGGCCCGAACCACCGGCCGACACGCCGGTTCCAGGTCTGGCCGAGGCGGCTCGGGCTGCCCGGCAGGCGGCGGGAACCGGGGAGGGCCTGCGCCATGTCGCACTGACGGCGATCGCGGGACCGGGGCCCGCCGATGCGCTGATCGGTGTGGAGACCGGCGGCATCGCGCCTCCGTTCTCGCCGCTGGGCGCGACTGGCGCGCTCAGCCGGACTTCGCGGGCATGGCTCGCGGCGAAGGGCATCACCGCCGAGAGCGCGTTGGCGGAGTTGCTTGGTGGCGGCGATCCGCTGCCCATGCCGAGTGCCGGCGCGCATGTCGCGATGCACGATGCAGTGGCGCCGTTCGTTCAGGCCCTGCCCGCGCGGCCCGAGCCGGTGCGGCGGGCGGATTATGCTGCGAGTCGACGCGAGTTGCCGGCGCGGCGGGCGGGCTACACACAGAAGGCCGCGGTCGGCGGCCATCGGCTGTATCTGCGCACCGGCGAGTATGAGGACGGCACGCTGGGCGAGATGTTCGTGGCCCTCCACAAGGAGGGTGCGGCGTTCCGTGGGCTGATGGACAATTTCGCGATCGCGGTCAGCCTGGGGCTGCAGCACGGGGTTCCGCTGGAGGCGTTCGTCGAGGCGTTCACCTTCACTCGGTTCGGTCCGGCCGGGGCGGTGGAAGGCGATCCCGCGGTGGCGCACGCCACGTCGCTGCTCGACTATACGTTCCGGCACCTTGCGGCGAATTACCTCGGCCGGCGCGACATTCCCGAGGCGGAACCCGAGGAGGCCGATACTGTCGGCAATGGCAGCCGCGACCATGCGCCGCTGCTGCCGCTCGATCTGCCGGCGGAGTCACCGCGCGCGCGCAGGCGTGGGTTCAGGGTGGTCTCACGGCAGCTATAATGACGCCTTCGTTGACTCGCAGGCGGCGCGCCCCCGACTGCGAGGCGGGGCCCCCCAGAGCTGATCAGCGACACAGTCGAGCAGGAGGCTTCCTCCCGATCCTGAGGCATGGACTACAGGTCGTCCGGCCGTAGCACCTGTATGCTTCGCGATACGCGCCAACATGCGTGGTCCGATTCCGCAGCGTCGTGGAAGGCGAAGACGTAATCCGGCCAGCCAGACCGCGACAGAGTTCGGTGCGGCCCGGACTGCCGCTTGAGCGTCCAGCCGACTCGATGAAGTGCCCTCAGGACGACGCCCGCTCGGACGGCGGGCCAATTGCTCACGTTGACGCGCAGGCCAATTGCTCACGTTGACGCAAACAGATCGCGTGCCTCATCCGGAACCGGATCGCCGTTCTCGATGAGGTCGGCGATAACCCGAAATGCCAGTGCCGCGGCTATGGAACCGGCATCGCGTCGATGCGAGTGGCGGTGGGGACGACTGCCTCGCTACGGCGTTCCCTGCTCCCCCAAATCCCACCAGATGCCGGCAAACGCCGCGATGCCCTCGCGCGCCGGGGCGATCAGGAAGTGCTCGTCCGGACCGTGCTGCTTGCAGCCGTTGTAGCTGTGCGGGACCCAGATCAGCGGCACGCCGAGGTGATCGACGAACACATCGCCCGGCAGTCCGCCCGACGAATTCGGGATCACCTGCACGTGCCGCCCCAGCGTCCGCTCCATCGACTGCCCACGGTCCAGCGCACCCAGGGATGCGCCGGATCGGTGCGGCTCGCCGGCATGCGAATACCGGGGTTCTCGATCCGCACGACGGCAAAACCCTCGGCGTCGAGATGCCGGCGCAGCGCAGCGCTCGAAACGTGTCGGGATCGGTGTCCACCGTGTAGCGGATCTGGCAATGAGCGCGCGCATTCGGCGCCACCGCGTTGACCGGGTTCTCCGGCCGGCCGGACACCATCGCCAGCACGATGAAGCTGTTCCAGCCATAGATCTTCTCGGCCGAGGTCAGCCCCGGCTCGCCCCAGTCCGGATCGATCGTGGCGGCTTCACCACCACCGCCGACCTCGCAGCCAGCCAGCACCGCGCGCACGCTCGCCGGCACGCCGTTCCGCGGCAGCCAGTCGCGCACCAGGATTTTGCCGTGCCGATCGATGATCGTGCCCAGCGCGTGGCTCAGCACGACGGCGGGATCGGTGGTCAGCCCGCCCCAGTGTCCGGAATGCACGCCGCCAGGGCGCAGATCGACCACCAGGTCGAAATGATAGGTGCCGCGGGTGCCGGTGGCGATCGTCGGCACCTCGGGCGTAACGCGCGGGCCGTCGCTGGCGATCAGCACATCGGCGGCCAGCGTGTCGCGTTGTGCCGGCGACGAATTCGCGCAGTCCGATCGAGCCGCGTTCCTCGCTGGTTTCCAGCACCAGCTTCAGGTTGAAGCCGAGTTTGCCGTTGCGTTCCGCCAGCACCGCCTCGAGGGCGGACAGGTTCAGCGCGTGCTGGCCCTTGTTGTCGGCGGTGCCGCGGCCGTACCAGCGATCGCCGCTCCTCGGTCAGCGCCAGGGATCGAGGCCCGGCGCGCCACTGGTCCTCCAGGCCGCGCACGGTGTCGCCATGGCCGTAGGTCAGGATGGTCGGGCGGCCCGGGTCCTCGAGCCGCTCGGCGGTCAGGATCGGGCCGAAGCCGTGCCGCGGGTTGGAATGGATGGCAACGGTGAAGCCCATCCGCTCCAGCCAGGGGCGGATCGCGTCGTCAGGTAGCGCTGCACATCGGCATCGTGGCCAGGGTCCTGCGAGGTGCTGGGGATCGCCACCAGCGAGGCCAGCCGATCGCGAAAGCCGTCGCCGTCGAAGAACTAGAGGGCGATGATCGTCACGCGGTCGGCGCCGAGCCGCGCGGCCATCTGGCTCTTGAACTGCTCGATCGGCATGAAGCCCGGATCCTGGCGGCACGCCGCTTCCGTCTCGCGCAGGATCTGCTCGTCCGACTTGGCGAGGTCGAGCGGCTTGCCGTGCGGCTGCGGCACGTGGAACGGCGTGTCGAGATACGCCTCCACCGTGTTGCCTTCCGGGTCCTTGAAGTAGATCGACCAGGCGTTGCCGTGGCTGACCGGGCGCATCTCGGTGGCGCCGAGTGACAGCGCGCGCTTGTGCACCTCGCGCAGATCGGCGAGCGAGTCGACCATGAAGGACATCTGCTGGATCGGGTTGAAGCCGGACGTGTCGGGCCGGCCGGTGACCAGCACCATCTGGTGGTGGTTCTCCGGATTGCCGCTCATGAAGGTGAGGTGCATGCCGGCGCGACCCTCGCCGTGGTCGGTGATCATCAGGCCGAGGACCTCGGTGTAGAAGCGCTCCATCTTGTCCCGGTCGTGCACGTAGATGCCCATGTGGGCCAGGCGCGCGTGGATGTTCGCCATGGTTCAATTCTCCCGATTGGTCATGTGTGAGCGTCCTCCAGTGCGGCGGCTTGCGCAAGCTGGCGCCTGCCAAACGTTGCCTCCGTCGGTCGAGCGCTGCGGCGCCGCGATGATTCGGGCAGTGATGACCCCCTGTTTACGGCGCCCGCGACTCGTCAGCGCGGCAGAACATCCGGCACGAAGAAGAAGGTCAGGCCGAGGACGACATAGACCGCCAACAGCTGAACACCTTTCAACCAGTCCGATCGTCCGTCGTTCGCGACCTGGCCCGTGATTAGCACGGACAGCAACACGACAAGGACAAGTCCGGCGGGAAATGCCAGGTCCATCGGCGCGGGACCGAGGACGAGGCTGACGAGCATCAGCACCGGGGCCACGAAGATGGCCACCTGCACACTCGAGCCGATCGCGATCGAGAGCGACAGGTCCATACGGTTCTTCATCGCCGCGCTGATCGCCGTCGCGTGCTCGGCTGCGTTGCCCAGAATCGCTACGACAAACACTCCGACGAAACCGCTGCTGAGGCCAAGGGAGCGGGCCGTCGGCTGAATCGCACCCACAAGGATCTCGCTCATCCACGCGATCACCACTGTGGCGGCGCCCAGCACCAGCGCGGCGCGACGCACTGACCAAGGAGGGGACTGCACCTCCCCCTCCTCCGGTGCATGGGAACCCAAGAACAATGAGGAATGGGTCACCAGGGTGTAGGTGAGATACAGCCCATAGACAACGAGCAGGACGATCGATATCGACACACTGAGCGGGATCAACCCCGCCGCCGCACTTGCCCCCAGCGCGACCTGAAACGCCGCGGGCAAAATCAACGTGATCGCCGCCAACGTCAGCATCGTCGCCTGGGCACGCGCACCTGTCGCGTTGAAGCGCTGCTCGCGATGGCGCAATCCGCCGGCCAGCATCGCCGCGCCGAGCACCAGCAGGATATTTCCGACAATCGAGCCGATGATCGATGCTTTCACGACATCGTAGAGGCCGGCGCGCAGAGCAGCGAGGGCGATGATCAGTTCGGCTGCATTGCCGAAGGTCGCATTGAGGAGGCCCCCAACGCCTTCACCCATACGCTCGGCAAGATGTTCCGTGGCCCGTCCCATCCACGCGGCCAGCGGCAGGATGGCAAGGCCGGACGTCAGAAAAACGAGGAGATGGCGCTCTGGCGCGACATGCTCAAGACCGACCGCGAGAGGGGCAAAGAGAAGCAGCCAGTTGATCATGACGACGTCAGCCTTTGATTCCGGGGAACAGCGGGACAACTGCCCGGACAAGAACCAGAGCATGTGTTAGCTGCGACGTTCCTCCCAGTCGGTCCATTCCACCGCATGGGTCTGGAGATAACCATCCACGGCCGCGTCAATCGTTGGGAAGAAATGCTCTTCGCCGAATCGAGAGAAAAGCCCAAAGCGCTTCAGCTTGTCTTTGACGGGATCTTTCAATTCGGCGAAGCACAGTTCGATACCTGCCGCCCGCAATGTGCCATCAAGTTCGGCCAAAACGTCGGCCGCGGTGACGTCGACGCTGGTCACCGGCTCCGCCGCGACAACAAGCCAGCGCACCGGCGTCGGCGACGCCGCCACCGCATCGAGGACCCGATCCTCGAACAGCTCGGCGTTGGCGAAAAACAAGGGTGCATCCCAGCGAAACATGACCAGGCCGGGTATGAGACGGGCATCGGGATAGCGCGTGATGTCGTGGTAACCCTTGACGCCATCGGCGCGGCCCAGGACCGCCGAGTGCGGCCGCCAGCCATCCCAAAGGAACTCGATGACGGCGATCACAATCGCCAGACCGATCCCTGGAATGGCTCCCAGCACGGCCACACCGATGAAGCAGACAATCGACAGCCAGAATTCCCAGCGCTGGATACGATAGATTCGCCGAAGGTCGGAAACTTCGATCAAGCCGATGGCCGAGGCGATGACGACCGCGGCCAAAGCTGTGGTGGGCAAATGTTGAAGAAGATCCGGTGCCACCACGAGTAGCAAGGCGACGGCGAGCGCGCCAACGATCCCGGTCACCTGCGTCTTGGCTCCGGCGGCCTCGGCAACGGGTGTGCGCGACGAGCTGCTGCTAATCGGGAAGCCCTGGAAAAATCCGGCGGCCAGATTGGCCGCCCCAAGTCCCACCATCTCCTGGTTGGCGTCGACGTAAGTTCCGGTCCGCGCCGCGTAGGCACGCGACAGCACGCTGGTGTCAGCGAACGATACCAGGGCCACCGCGCAGCCGCCGATCAAGACGGGTGCGAGATCGGTGTAGGTGATCCAAGGGATGGAGAACGCGGGCAGGCCCTGGGGAAGAGGGCCGAGGACCGCGACGCCGGAGCGCCCTGCCAGGTCGAGAGCGCCAACGACAACGGTCGCGCCGATAACCGCGATCAGGATGCCAGGCAAGCGCTTGCTGCCCTTGAGCAGCAAGATCGTCGCCAAAGTGGCGGCGCCGACCATGAATGTCGTCCAGTTGGCCTTGCCATCCAACACCGCCTCGCCGATCGCCCACAGGCTTCGCAGCGGCCCTTCGGCGTCGATTGAAAAACCAAACAGCTTGGGCAGCTGGCTGATCAATACTGTCAGCGCAATCCCGTTCATGTAGCCATAGCGGATCGGCTTCGACAACAGCTCGGTAACGAAACCCAGGCGCACCACACCAGCCAGGATGCATACGACTCCCGAAACGATGGCCATCATGCTGGCCAGGGCGACGGCGCGCAGCGGATCGCCACCCGAAAGCGGCAGGATGACGGCGAGGATGACGGCGGCGAGCGAGGAGTCCGGCCCCAGCACCAGAATGCGGCTGGGTCCGAACAGCGCATAGGCCAGCAGCGGGATGATTGTCGCGTAGAGCCCATAGATGCCAGGCACGCCCGACGCCTCAGCGTAGGCGACACCGACAGGGACAAGCATCGTCGTCAACACCAACCCGGCGATGATGTCATGGCGCAGCCAGGTCACCTCATAGCGGCGCAACATTTCGATCCCTGGTATCCAGCGTCGCCAGCCGCGCTCGTGTGCGTCTTTGCGCGGCCGCGCGATACGGCCCGGTCCCGGTTCGGTGGAGGGGGGAGACATGCCGTTCATCCGATTACATTAACCAGTCGTCTGTGAAGAACGCTGATCAGGCGTCGGAAGTAGTATCCGACGGCTGCCAGGATGGCATTGGCGTCGTCGCCGGTCCATCCGGCGAGATAGTTGCGTCCCATTCGGTGCTTGGCCTTGAGGTGGCCGATCGCCGCTGTCGCGCGGCATCTAAATCGGGTCTGCTTCAATCTCGGTGCAAGCTGAGTCGGGCTTGCACCATGTGTCGGTAGCCGGCATCAAACGGATGAAAATAGATTTCGCCTATCTGGTTATCAGCGGGAGAGGCGCGTCCCGATGCAGGCTTGTGGGCTCAAGTTCTCGCTCTCACGGGGATCGTCGGCCACTCGGCAAGGATCCCGCCGTCTTCCCGGCGGTATCTAGTTGCAGGGCTCCCGGATCGGTGGCTATCCTGCCTTCGTAGCGGCGGAATTGGCCGTTCATCGGAGAAATGCCGGGGAAATGCGGTCGCTGGAAGGCGGTTTCTGATCCGCCGCCGAGGTGGGCAAAAGGGCGGAAGGTGAAGGGGTTGGGCGGGCGTTCTGGGGGTGGCATTGGGCGTGTTCGCGCAACTCGTTAGAGCGAGCCTGTTCAGGCGCGATAGGTCGCGTCCCGCCGGTTAGCGCGTAGAGAGCGGTCGAGCCTGTGCTGGCCCTGCACAATTCCAGGAATGCTCGAGGATCTGATCTCGCGTCTCGCTTGGGTTGTTGCCGCTGGGCTTGATCGCTTCACGGAGCAGCGTCCAGGATCGAACCTCGGCTGCGCTTTTGGCCACACCCCCGATCGCGGAAAAAATCAGCGGGGGGCGCGGAATGACCATGGCGTCCCCACAAGGTGGAGGAGAAGATGGCTGATCTTCCGGTGATTCCCTTTCCGACTGAAACGAAGCTGAGGAAGTGCGCCAGAAGCTTCTGGCGATGCAGAAGGAATACCTGATCGCCACCACGATGTCAGCGCTCGCGCCTTGATGAGCGTGCGGGAAACGGAAGTTCTGTGATAGGCCGTATTGGCGGGGCGTTGTTAGCCACAGCGGTAATGCTGCTCGCGGGCTGCGATCCCCCGTATCTTTCGGATACGTATGCCACCTCGACACCAAAGCCTACGTCATTCGATACGAGCGATCTGGCCCGTATGCCGGTGGTGGTGCTGGCATTTGTGGCACCGGGCAATCTCCAAGGCTTCAGCCCCACCCTGTCCCATGCGCTCAGCGGTGCGCTTGCCGAAGTAACCCCACCGATCCGCGAAATTCCCACGGATGAGACCCTAAACCGGCTTACGGATAAGGGATTGGCAACAGAGTATGCTGATTTGCGCGCAGGCTTCGCGCGGAATGGGATGTTGGACCGGCAGCGGCTGCGACGGATTGGATTGGGACTTGGCTCGCGATACGTGCTGCTGCCAGGGCTTGCACAGTTCGACGAAGAGATACTCGATAAGTTTGAGGCGGCTGGCATAAAGTTGCTCAGGAACAGGGTGACGACGCTGCGGCTGTGGCTGCAACTCTGGGACTCGCAGACCGGTCATATCGTCTGGGAGTCGTCTGGCGAAGTCACCACGGCGACCGTGTTTTTGAGCCCAAAGCAAACCGTTGCCCTGGAGCAGATCACAAAGAAACTGTTGGTTCGCATGATTCAAGATGGTTTGCTCGAATCGAAGACGGAAACCCAACTTATCCTGGATCATTGAGCTGCGGAGGCCCGTCCAAGGGGTCGAGCGGATCATGCGCGAGCGGCCCAGCCTGAGGTGTCAGGATCTCGAAAGGTGCTTCTAGGTGCACTGGAGGTTGCGTCATCAAACTTCCGAAGCCGGCCACGAGCGCCAGCAGGAGTACCGCGGCTGCCATAAAGTAGAACACGCCGTCGATTTCAAAGCGCGCCATTAGACTCGCACCGATCAGCGGGCCCAGCACCGAGCCGAGTCCGCTCACCAGGATGAGCCGTCCGCTTACCGCCACGACCCGATCGGCCGGCATGCGATCGTGGGCGTGGGCGACGCAGACGGGGTAGAGTGTTGACATAAATCCGCCGAGCAAGACCGCGGCTGGCAGGATCGTCGGCAGGGAGCGCGGCAGGAGCACCATAACAAAGGCAGTGCCCGCAAAGCCGAGACCGAGGAAGGCCAGCACGATGCGACGGTCGAACCGGTCGGAGAGGCGACCGACCGGTATTTGGAAAGCAAATCCGCCAAGCACAGCCACGAGCATAAACAGCGCGATGGTCGCTCGTGGGGTGCCCTGATCCTGCATCCACGCCGGAACGAGCGCGTAGAAGGCACCACCGACGAGCCCGCTCAAGGCGCAGCCCGTCACAGCGATAGGCGCGGCTCGCGCGAGCACACCATAGGGCAGTACGGCCGCGGCGCTCACTCGGGGCGGCTCGGCTCGGGCCGTGGTAACCATGATCAGTGCCACAGCGAACAGTGCGACGATCGCATTGAACGATGCCGCCGCCTTGATATCCGCTCGGGCTATCAAAAGCTGGCCCAGCGCAAGAGCCAGGAACGTGCCGACCATATAGATCGAGAAGACTCGTCCGCGCTCGGATGGCAGGGCCTTTGCGGTCAGCCAGCTCTCTGTTGTGACGAAAATCCCGGCACAACCGAAGCCAACGATCGCGCGCAGGATCACCCAGGCGAGCGATCCGATCAGGAGCGGCATGATGGCTACGGCGGCGGCGACCAAGCCGGCAAATGCGGCGTAAGCGCGAATGTGACCGATCCGTTCGATGATTCTGCTGCAACGAAACGCACCCAGGGTGAAGCCGGCGAAATAGGCGCTGAGCACCAGGCCGGGGACGTCGAAGCTCTCGATTGCCACTCGCAATGAGACGAAGGTGCCGAAGAAGCCATTGGCGAGTTGTACGACGCTCGTGGCGATGACGAGCGTCCCGATCTGTGTGCGGATAGACGGGCTCAAGGGCATCACCTTTCTTGCTTGTCTAGACGAGGCCACGCTTGCTGACGGCTGCAAGGTGACTTAGCGCATCGTCGCTCGCCCCACTGTTTCCTGATGTGGCTGCATCCTAACACGACTTTTGCACTTTGGAGGTGACGAGCGATAGACGCTTGTGGCAGTGCGGACATCGTGACTACAAAAGATGCATATACATATGATCATGAGCAGAGACATGCGCAGGCTGGAACAGCCGGTTGGCCGCCCGGCTAGGTTCGTGCCATCGCAAGCGTGCCAGCGTCGGGGGTGCAAGAATGGCGAAACAGGTGGTGGGGCACGTTCGCATCGGGGTCGGCGGCTGGACCTACGAACCTTGGCGCGGCACGTTCTATCCGAAGGGCCTGGCGCAACGGAAGGAATTGGAATTCGCCAGCCGCAAGCTGACCTCGATCGAAGTCAACGGCACCTATTACGGATCGCAGACGCCCGAGAGTTTCGTCAAGTGGCACGACGAGACGCCGGACGACTTCGTCTTCGCCCTGAAGGGGCCGCGGTTCGCCACCAATCGCCGCGTGCTTGCCGATGTCGGCCAATCGATCGAGCGCTTCTTTGCGAGCGGCGTGCTGGAGCTGAAGGAAAAGCTCGGGCCGATCAACTGGCAATTCATGGCGACAAAGAAGTTCGATCCCGCCGATTTCGAAGCCTTCCTGAAGTTGCTGCCGAAGCATGTCGCCGGCCGGGCGATTCGGCATGCCGTCGAGGTGCGGCACGAAAGCTTCAGGAGCAAGCGGAGTTCGTGGCGCTTGGCCCGCGAGCACGCGGTGGCGATCGTGATCGCCGGCGATTCGGCGTTTCCGCAGATCGCCGACATCACCGCGCCGTTCGTCTACGCGCGCCTCATGGGCACGCATGAAGCTCAGGCGCACGGTTACGCCAGCGAAACCCTCGACCGATGGGCGGCGCGCGCCCGGAAATGGGCTTCGGGCGGTGTGCCGGAGGATCTGGAAACGGTGGGCACGCGACCGGCGAAGACGGCAGCGCGCGAGGTGTTTTTGTATGTCATCGCCGGGCACAAGGTCCGCAACCCGATCGCCGCCATGGAGCTGATCGCCCGCGTTGGGTAATTTGCCTCCAGCGCAATCTAGGAGGTGTTCGTGACAGGCCGCGGCCGGCCGGGCGCTCCTGGTTCGGAGTCGAGTGCCGCGCGGTCCCAGCCGGCGGCGTCGGCGGCGGCGGCATAGGTGGTGGCAAGGAAGTCGAGCAGCAGCGCGTCGGGATCGACGGCCTTGCGCACCATCGTCATAAGGCAGGATGAATTCGCCGAGGGCTTCCTCGAACCGGGTACCTGTCGTGACCGGCCGGTTCGCGAAGCCCGGCGGCTCCGGATAGGCGTAGGAATAGAAGGCGGCCTGCGGGAACGCGTCGTTGCCCGGCCAGAAGCCGGCGCTGCTGACCTCGTGCGAATAGGCCTCGCGCGTCGACCGCGTCGGGCAGGCCGGGCACGCCGCCGGGATGCGGCGGCGCGGCCGGCCGGAGAAGCGCGTCGACCGCGAGGTCGAAGCTGCCCCAGAAGAAATGCACCGGGCTCGCCTTGCCGAGAAAGCCGGTGCGGAACAGCTTGAAGACGCGATCGACCTGGATCAGCGCGCGCCAGAACCGATGGGCGGCGGCGGCATCGTAGGCGCGCATGCACGCGGTCTTCCGGGAAGGGGATGCGGATCGGCGCATCTCGTTCGGCAAGACATTGATCGTCGAGGCACGCCCGAGATCGGCGAGCATGCCCATCAGCTGTCGATAGAAATCCGCAACCGTCTGCGGCGCGAGCGACAGCGAACGCGCTGATCGCCGCGGCTGGTGCGGCAGATCCAGGCGATGATCGATGAAGTCGAACTCGATCTCCAGGATCTCGCCGCCGGCCGGGATCGGCGAGGTCGCGAGGCCGCGCGCGGTGACATAGAGCGGCACCTGCCAGCTGTGGTTGAGCCACGGCGTCAGGCGACAGCCGGACCTTGCCGACGATCTGCGTCCAGAGCTGCAGGGTAGGCGCCGTCTCGCGCCAATCGGCATAGGGAAGGTCCGGCCAGGTTTCGCTGCGCTGCATCATTGCGGTTCCCTGAGCATCGCGGTCTTCCGGGTGACGCAGAGGCCGGCCGGAGGGTTCCCCCGGGGGGCGCCTGCGGCTAAGGTCGCCGAACTCAATCAACTGTTCCCGTCGCGCGCAAGCGGTCTGGGGGACGAACCGGCCAGCAAACGACCGAATCGGAATCACAGCAATGAACGACGCTTCCGCCGCTCCGCCTGCCACAGACCGCAAGGCGCGCGGTCGGCTGTTCTTCGCCAATCCCGGCCCGACCAACATCCCCGACTCGGTGCTGCGCGCGGTGTCGCACCACACGGTGGACTTCATGGATGCCGACTTCATCGCGCTCTACAACCGCTGCGCCGAGGGCGTGAAGCGGGTGCTGAAGACGAAGCAGACCCTGTTTTTCTACACCGGGTCCGGCCACGCCGCGTGGGAGGCCTGCCTGGTCAACCTGCTGTCGCCGGGCGATCGTCTGCTGATCGTGGAGACCGGGCATTTCTCCGCAGGATTGGGGCCGCATGGCCGCGTCCCTCGGCGTGGACGTGCAGACGGTCGCGGCCGACTGGCGGCGCGGCGCCGAAATTGCCGACGTGAAGGCGGCGCTGGCCGCCGATACCGACCACAAGATCACGGCCGTCGGCTGCGTGCACAACGAGACCTCGACCGGCATGGCGCTGCCGATCGCCGCGATCCGCGCCGCTTTGGACGAGACCGGCCATCCCGCCCTGCTGCTGGCCGACACGATTTCCTCGCTCGGTTCGATCGATTTCCGGATGGACGAGTGGGGCGTCGATGCCGCGGTCGGCGGCAGCCAGAAGGGGCTGATGCTGCCCACCGGCCTGAGCTTCACCGGCGTGTCCGACAAGGCGCTGGAAGCGCATAAAAGCAGCAAGTTGCCGAAACACTACTTCAACTGGTCCGCGATGATGGGGCGCCCGCACAAAAGCTTCATCGGCACGGTGCCAACCAGCTTCTTCTATGGCTTGCAGGAATCATTGCGGCTGATGGAGGAAGAGGGCCTGGAGGAGGTGTTCGCCAGGCATTCGCGCCTGGGCGAGGCGGTGCGCCGCTGCGTGCGGCACTGGTCGGGCAACAACGGCCCGCAGCTGTTCTGCATGACGCCCTCGCGGCTGTCCGACAGCGTCACCGCCGTGCTGATGCCGGAAGGCTTCAGCGCCGATGCGGTGCGCAAGACCTGCCTGGGCAAGTTCAACGTCTCGATCGGCGGCGGGCTGTCGAGCCTCAATGGCCGCGTCTTCCGCATCGGCCATATGGGCGACCTGAACGAGCCGATGATCCTGGGCACGCTGGCGACGGTGGAGATGGCGCTGGCGATCAACGGCGTGCCGCACGCGCCCGGCGGGGTGGATGTGGCGATGGCGTACTTGGCCAAGGCCGGCTGACCGGCAACTCGAACGGCTTCTGTCCCCCCTGGCGTGGACAGAAGCCGGGCTGCCATGCTGCACTCATCCGGCAGTTCGAGAGAGGGTGGGTGCCATGAGCCGATCGTCCCTGTTGTGCCGGCTGCTGCTCGCTGCCGCTGCCGCCTTGGCCTCGGTGCCGGCCGAGGCGCAGACGAAAATCCTGCGGGTGGTGCCGTCCGCCGATCTTACCCAGCTCGATCCGGTGTTCTCGCCGATCGTGATCACCCGCATCTTCGGGTTGATGGTCTACGAGCAGCTGTTCGCCTGGGACTCCAAGCTGCAACCGAAACCGCAGATGGTGTCGGGCTGGACCACCTCTCCGGACCAGCTGACCTGGCGCTTCACGCTGCGCGACGGCCAGAAATTCCATGACGGGCAGCCGGTCACATCAGCCGACGTGATCGCCTCGTTAAAGCGCTGGATGGGCCGCGACCCGGTCGGTGCCAAGCTGGCGGCGGTGCTGGCCTCGCTCGATCCGGTGGATGCGAAAAGCTTCGAAGTGAAGCTTACGAAGCCGTATCCGGCACTGCTGTTCTCCCTCGGCTCGGGCGTTGGGCAGATCCCGGTGATCATGCGTGAGCGCGACCTGCAGGGCGACCCTGCCTTGCGCATCACCACCGCCATCGGCTCCGGTCCCTTCAAGTTCAACCACGCCGCCCGTATCAGCGGCGCGCTGACGGTGTTTGACAAGAACCAGGATTACGTGCCGCGGGCGGAGCCGCCGGATGGGCTGGCGGGCGGACGGGTGGTGAAGGTTGACCGGGTGGAATGGAAGGTCATCCCCGAGGCCGCCACCGCCGCCGCGGCGCTGCAAAGCGGTGAGGTCGATCTGTGGGAGCAGCCGGCGCTGGACCTGCTGCCGCTGATTTCCAAAAGCCCGGGCATCAAGCTGCAGAAGCTGACCGACCTCAGCAACACCACCATGCTGCGGCCGAATTCGCTGTATCCGCCGTTCAACAACCCGAAAGCGCGGCTGGCGCTGGCCTATATCGTCGACCAGGCCGACGTGATGGCCGGGGCGTTCGGCGATCCGCAGAACTGGGAGCGTTGCAATTCCTTCTTCGTCTGCCACGGCCCGTACGGCACCGAGGCCGGCGCCGAAGACCTGAAACCGAACCCTGCGCGCGCGAAGCAATTGCTGGCCGAGGCCGGCTACAAGGGTGAAAAACTGTATTTCCCCTCCACCCATGAGATCGCTTGGATCGGCCAGATGGCGGAGGTCGTCGCCGACGAGATGCAGAAGGCCGGGATGGACGTGGAAATCGTCTGGGCCGATTGGGGCACCACTGCCGGCCGCCAGAGCAACAAGGACACGCCGTCGCTGCGTGGCGGCTGGAACCTGTTCGTGACCGGTGCGTCCGGCCCGACCATGCACCACCCGCTGACCAATCTCGGCACCAACATGGCGTGCGACGGCAAGAACTTCGCCGGCTGGCCATGCGATGAGACGGCGGAGAAGCTGCGCGCGGCGTTCCTCGACTCCGACGAGGCGGCGCGTCCGGCGGCGTTGGACAAGCTGCATCGCCACCTCGCGCAAGTGCAGCCCTATCGCGTGCTCGGCCAGTACGACCAGCCGGTGGCGATGCGCCGCGATGTCACGGGCCTGCTGACCTCACCGGTGATCGCCTATTGGAACATCGACAAGAATTAGCCGCCAAACCGGGTCCGCGGACGCCATAACAGACAGAGCTGCTTCATGACCGATGCCGCGACCCGCGCCGCACTTGCCAAGGCGGTTGACGCCAACTGGGACCGACAGGTCGCCTGGCTGCAGAACCTGGTTCGCTTCCCCAGCCTGCGTGGGCAGGAAGGCCCATGCCAGGACTGGATCGCCCGCGAATTCGCCGGCCGCGGCTGGGCGGTGGATCGCTACACCCTGGCCGACGTGGCGATGGACACATCTGCCCGGCTTCTCGCCGGTGATGGACACCGACTACAAGCAGGCGGTGCAGGTGGTGGCGAGCGTGCGCGCGCCGTCCGCGCCGGCGGCGGGGCAGGGGCAAGAAGCCTGATCCTGCAAGGCCATGTCGACGTGGTGCCGCCCGGGCCGCCTGATATGTGGACGTTTCCCGCCGTTTGATCCGGTGATCAAGGACGGCTGGATGAACGGGCGCGGCGCGCACGACATGAAGCAGGGCGTGTCGGCGATGGTGTTCGCCATGGACGCGTTGCGCAGCGCCGGCCTGGCGCCGGCCGCCGACGTGTATGTGCAGACCGTGACCGAGGAGGAGTGCACCGGCAACGGCGCGCTCTCGACGCTGGCGCGCGGCTACCGGGCCGATGCCTGCCTGATCCCGGAGCCGACCGCCAACAGCATCACCGCGCGGCCATGTGGGCGTGATGTGGTTCCGCCTGCGGGTGCGCGGCGTGCCGGTGCATGTCGCGCGGGCGCAAACCGGCAGCAACGCCATCCTGTCCGCGTTCGCGTTGATCCAGGCCTGCCAGAAGCTCACCGCCGACATCAACCAGCGCGCGCAGATCGCATCCGCTGGTTCAAAGACGTTCCGGATCCGATCAAGTTCAACCCCGGCGTGATCCACGGCGGCGATTGGGGGAGCTCCACGCCGGCCTGGTGCGAGGTCGATTGCCGCATCGGCCTGCTGCCGGGGACGACGCTGGAGGCGGCCCGGCAGCAGGTGATCGACACAGTGCGGCGCGCCGCCGCGGCCGACGGCTTCATGTCCAATAACCAGCCGGAGGTGATCTGGAACGGCTTCCAGGCGGACGGCTTCCTGCTCGAACCCGGCAGTGAGGCCGAGGCAATGCTGGCGGCGTCGCACCAGGAGGTGTTCGGCGCGAAGATGGAGGCACGGTTGAGCACGGCAGTGAACGACACCCGGTTCTACGGCCTGTATTACGGCATGCCGGCATTGTGCTACGGCCCAGGCGGGGAGGGCGCGCACGCCTTCGATGAGCGGGCCGACCTGGCGACGCTGAAGCAGACAACCCTGGCGATCGCTGGCTTCATCGCGCGCTGGTGTGGCACCCGGCCGTTGTAGTCAGCTTCGCGTCACGAGATTTCGCCCGGCTGCCTTGGCGCGATAGAGCACGGCATCGGCCCGGGACAGGAGGCTCGCAAAACCGGCGTCGGAGGTCCCCAGCGCCGCCGCCCTGAAGCTTGGGCGCAGTCCAGCCCGGCACCTGGCGGTGATGCGTTGCGGCACCAAATCCCCGGTGACGTGGCCGTGGCCGTCGTTGATCTGCTTGAAATGGTCGACGTCGAGCGTGAGGCAAGCGAGGGCGCGGTGGTCCCGCCGCGCCAGCGCCACCGCCGCCGCATCGCGGTGGTCTATTCCCGTGCCGATTAAACCTTGGTTAACGACACACAGCAAACTCAACGCAGACCTGCCGCTCACGCGCAGGCGTTGCCGAAGCGCGGAAAAGCACCTACGTTCCATCTTTGTTCCGAAAAGCGAAGCTGTTGCGCCGACGCTGCAGCCCTCCATATTGTGTGTGGGGCGACCACTCGCCGCCCACATCTAGTGTAATTTCAATTGACGGCGCCAAGCCTTTGGGCAGGATAGCAATATGAACGCGATCGCGATTCCGGGGGACACTACCGTGCTCGATGCCATCCAGCTGCAAGGCCGTCATCAGGTGCGCGTGGATCGTTCGCGCGATGCGCTGATGACCGAATTCGGCCGCGCCACGCTCGATGACCGCTACCTGCTGCCCGGGCGAGGGCTACCAGGACCTGTTCGCGCGGGTCGCCAGCTTCTACGGCGAGGACGCGGCCCACGCCCAGCGCATCTACGACTACATGAGCAAGATGTGGTTCATGCCGGCGACGCCGGTGCTGTCCAACGGCGGCACCCAGCGCGGCCTGCCGATGTCCTGCTTCCTCAACGAGGCGTCCGACAGCCTCGACGGCATCGTCGGGCTGTGGAACGAGAATGTCTGGCTGGCCTCCAAGGGCGGCGGCATCGGCAGCTACTGGGGCAACCTGCGCTCGATCGGCGAAAAAGTCGGGCAGAACGGCAAGACCTCGGGCGTCATCCCGTTCATCCGGGTGATGGACAGCCTGACGCTGGCGATCAGCCAGGGCAGCCTGCGCCGCGGATCCGCCGCCACCTATCTGCCGGTCTCCCACCCCGAGATCGAGGAATTCGTCGAAATGCGCCGGCCCACCGGCGGCGACCCGAATCGCAAGGCGCTGAACCTGCACCATGGCGTGCTGATCCCCGACGCGCTTCATGCGCGCGGTCGAGGCGGATGAGGAGTGGGCGCTGACCTCACCCAAGGACGGCGCCGTGGTGCGGAAGATCAATGCCCGATCGCTGTGGATCCGCATCCTGACCGCGCGGGTCGAGACCGGCGAGCCGTACCTGATCTTCAGCGACCACGTGAACCGCGCTCGCCCGGAGCACCACAAGCTGGCTGGGCTTGAGGTTCGGACCTCCAATCTGTGCAGCGAGATCACCCTGCCCACCGGCATCGACCATCATGGCAAGCAGCGCACCGCGGTGTGCTGCCTGTCGTCCCTGAACCTCGAATCCTGGTTCGAGTGGAAGGACCACCCGCTGTTCATCGAGGACGTCATGCGATTCCTCGACAACGTGCTGCAGGATTTCATCCAGCGCGCGCCCGCCGAGATGGAGCGGGCCCGCTATTCGGCGATGCGCGAGCGTTCGGTCGGCTTGGGCGTGATGGGGTTCCACTCCTTCCTGCAATCGGAAAACGTGCCGTTCGAGAGCGTCATCGCCAAGGTGTGGAACATCCGCATGTTCAAGCACATCCGCGCCCAGGCCGACGCCGCCAGCCGCATGCTGGCCGAGGAGCGCGGGCCGTGCCCCGACGCCGCCGAATACGGCGTCATGGAGCGGTTCTCCAACAAGATGGCGATCGCGCCCACCGCGTCGATCTCGATCATCGCCGGCAATTCCTCGCCGGGGATCGAGCCGATCGCCGCCAACGTGTTCCTGCAGAAGACGCTGTCCGGCAGCTTCATCGTGCGCAATCGCCACCTCCAGAAGCTGCTGGCGGAGAAGGGGCGCGACACAGACGAGATCTGGTCCTCGATCACGCTCAACAAGGGCAGCGTCCAGCATCTCGATTTCCTGACCGAGCAGGAGAAGGGCGTCTACAAGACCGCCTTCGAACTGGATCAGCGCTGGGTGATCGAGCATGCGGCCGACCGCGCGCCGTTCATCTGCCAGAGCCAGTCGGTGAACATTTTCGTCCCCGCCAACGTGCACAAGCGCGACCTGCACCAGATGCACATGCTGGCGTGGAAGAAAGGCGTGAAGTCGCTGTACTACTGCCGCAGCCTGTCGATCCAACGCGCCGACACCGTCAGCGAGAAGGCGGTGCGGCCGGCCGAATTTACCGGCATCCCGGTGGCCAACGACCAGGGCCTGCTGCCGCTCGCGACCAAGCCGGTTGATTATGAGGAGTGCCTCGCCTGTCAGTAGCCGGGTAAAGGCAAGGCCTGGGCCCTGCGCAGACCCGCCAGGGGCCGAGCCCCTGGCCCTCAGCCCCTTTTTTAAACAATTGGGTTTCCAAAGGCCTCAGGCCTTTGGCGGGTTTGGGCAGAGCCCAACCTTCGCTTTATTTGAAGGTCATCATCTACGACGGTTCGTTCATCCGGAATTCTCCTCGCAAACCAAACTGCCATCCGTCCTGTAGGATACAATGAGCCCATCATGGTGATAAATGCCCCATTGATCATCATCCAATTCCGGAGACGGCCAGAGATAGACAGATGCGCCGAGATCGAATTTCAAGACAACCGAATTCAACACTGTCCACTTTTCTGACGACAAGAGAAGTTGGCCGTCGAGCTCGTTCAAAGCTTCCTCTATTGCAGCAAACTCCGCATCCTGGCTTCTCATCGAATAGCTAGCCGTGTTGATTTCCCATTCCGCATATTGAATCCAGAAGTGCCAATCCCCAACAACTGAAATCCTTCGCCTTGCCAAAATTTGCCTCGATTTCGATGAGGCATCAACGGAGGCGACAATGGGCTCCCTAATCGCAAGATGCGGCAACCCAAATTCCATGGTCAGGAAGGTTCCGTAGCCCTTCCGGACAGACCATGCATGCTGACCGATCATAGGCAGGAATGCGTCTTCGGGCCGCTGAATCGATCCTGTGCTCATGGGCGGTTACTTTCGAAACATGTCTTTGGCATGTTGTAGAAGGGCGCGAAATCCAAAGTTCTCACCATCGATATCACCGTGTAACTGCTCCCTTTGAGAAGGACTTAAGCCCAAGATCCTTACGACCGCTCGAACCTGCTCGTTTTGATCCTGATTGTTTCCGGGCCGTTCTACACTTGCAGCAGGCTGGACGTTACTTTCCGCAGGGTGCCGATCCTGTGTAAGGCCAGTGTTATTGGCGGTGAGCTGGATATTTGGCAGGGCAGGCGGCTCAGGCATAGTCGCCGTTTTTGTCCGGCTGGATACCGCCGAAGTCATTGGCCTCGGCCCAGTTGCTGCCGGGGCACGGACGGCTGTCAGAACCAGCGGATCATGCGCTACGCCCGAGTCTTGCACGCGGTGAGCATGCCGGTTGCTGCTTGGTCGCGGCAATTGGAACACATGCCGGTCCAACCCGGCCGTACCGACCGGATCGTCGAACACGTCGCGCATTGCGAGAAAGGCATTAATCGAGTTCGTCCACCAGGCCGTAAGGCTGAGCCGGCACGGTATTTTCACCTAGCTGGCGCAAGCGGCGTGTTGGGGCGGCCGCGGGATCGGGCGGCACGCCCGGATCAATCTCTCCGGATGACGCATCGCCTGACACGGGTTCCTCGGGGAACTTGATCGTCACATCGTATTGCAGGGGGGTTCTCGCCGGGGGCGGGGTCCCGAGGAACCATCACCGCGGGAGAGCGGACCCAGCTGGGGTGTTCGTTCGTCCATTCAACAGGCAGCGGATCACCATGCGGCACGAAGATGAACGGCACAACCAGGGTGTTCGGGTCGTTCGGATCAGCGATATCGTGTTCCACCATCGTATACGACCCTCTTCCAACGAAGGATGTATATCTAACATAAAACGTTAAAAATAACAACAATCGCTTGGCAAACTCAGCTTGTTCGCTGACCGGGCTACTCCACCCGGCCGTCACAAAACCGCGCCGGATTGCCCTGTCCCTCGCGCAGGCCACATCGAAATTATCACCGGCGGCCACAACACTTGGTAGAACTGCCGCAGATTGTCACTATATCTGCTTCGCGCGGCCCAGCTTCGGGTCCTCGCCCCTTATCGCTGCCCCGTCGACAGTGCTAACCTCATCACCGCGCACCCGAGACGAATCGACAGGCAGGCAATCCCGATGAACAGCACCGCGACAACTCCCGACGAGCGCCCCGTGCATTTCGACCTGCTGACGGAGAACCCGGTCTATAAGCCGTTTCGCTACCCCTGGGCCTACGAGGCCTGGCTCACCCAACAACGGGTGCATTGGCTGCCCGAGGAGGTGCCGCTCGCCGACGACGTGAAGGATTGGCACCGCAACGTCACGCCCACCGAGCGCAACCTGCTGACCCAGATCTTCCGCTTCTTCACCCAGGCCGATGTCGAGGTGAACAACTGCTACATGAAGCAGTACTCGCAGGTGTTCAAACCCACCGAAGTGCTGATGATGATGTCGGCGTTCTCCAACACCGAGACCATCCACATCGCCGCCTACAGCCATTTGCTCGACACCATCGGGATGCCTGAGATCGAGTACACCGCCTTCCTCAAATACAAGGAGATGAAGGACAAATACGACTACATGCAGTCCTTCCGGGTGGACAGCAAACATGAGATCGCCAAGACGCTGGCGGCGTTCGGCGCCTTCACCGAGGGTCTGCAGCTGTTCGCCTCATTCGCGATCCTGCTGAATTTCCCGCGCTTCGGCAAAATGAAGGGGATGGGCCAGATCATCAGTTGGTCGGTGCGCGACGAGACGCTGCACTGCCTGTCGGTGATCCGCCTGTTCCGCACCTTCGTGCAGGAAAATCCGGAGATCTGGACCGACGAGCTGCGGCGCGAGATCTACGTCACCTGCGCCACGATCGTGGAGCATGAGGACGCTTTCATCGACCTCGTCCTTCGAACTCGGGCTCGGTCGAGGGGCTGACCGCGGCCGAGGTCAAGCAATATATCCGCTTCATCGCCGACCGGCGGCTGACCCAGCTCGGCCTGAACCCGATGTTCCATGTCGAGAGTAACCCGTTGCCGTGGCTCGACGAGATGCTGAACGCGGTGGAGCACGCCAATTTCTTCGAAAATCGCTCCACCGAATACAGCCGCGCCTCGACGGTCGGCACCTGGGAGGAGGCGTTCTCGGACCAGGTGTTCGAGACGGCGCAGCCGACCGGGTCCATCCTTCCGGGTGAGTGATGTCCACGACGATGCTGCGGCGAATCCGCTGGCTGGCCTACGGGCTGATCGCCGTCATGCTCGCGGGCCTGGGCGCGCTGTGGCTGCGTCAGGGTGGCCTCGAGGCGCCCGTCGCCGGCATCGCCGTGCCCGGCGGCGTGTCGGTGGGCGGCCCGTTCACTCTGACGGACGATCAGGGCCGCACGGTCACCGATGCCAGCTATCGCGGCCGTTGGATGCTGGTCTATTTCGGCTACACCTTCTGCCCCGATGTCTGCCCGACCGAGTTGCAGACCATGTCCGCGGCGCTCGACAAACTGGGGCCGGCAAGCTCCCGGCTGGTGCCGCTGTTCATCACCGTCGATCCCGGGCGCGACACCCCGGCGGCGCTGGCGGATTACGTGAAGCTGTTCGATGAGCGCCTCGTCGGTCTGACCGGAACGGACGAGCAGATCGCGGCTGTCGCCCGCGCCTACCGGGTGTATTACGCGAAGGCAACGTCCAAGGACGCGACCGGTTACCTGATGGACCACTCCTCCTTCCTGTACCTGATGGGACCGGACGGAAAATTTCAGGCGCTGTTCCGCCAGGGCACCGGTGTCGACGAAATGGCCAATGCAATTCGTGCCAGGATCGGGAACTCATGACATTATGCGCGGCTTGGAGCAGTTGATGAAGTTGCTCCGTCTCATAGAACAGCGAGCATGCTCATGCTCACGCTGAGCGTGCTCTGGTGACGCAAGAGGATCCGATGGGGCCGGTCTTGAGTGACATCGACGACGCCGACAGGAAGGCCGACATGCGCGATCCGTCGGCCGCCGGTGCGCCGCGCTACAGCCGGCGGCTTTCCGACAAGATCCTGATCGCCTTTCACCAGGCCTGCGATCAGGCCGATTTCGAGATCGCCGAGAGCCTGCTGCATACGCTGGAGTTGATGCTCAAGCGCCGGCCGTTGATCGTCGATTCCAATCGCCGGCGCACCATGGAGAGCCTGGTCGCGGCACATGAGCGGCTTTGGCACCTGCGCCATCCCATGGATGACCAGCAATAGCTGAGCCCTGCAGGATCTTCAGAAATCCGAGACGTTCAGAAGCCGAGCGCGGCACCGTCGCGCAGGATCGCCGATGCCTCGCTGGTGTAGCCACCGTCGGCCGTGTGCAGTACCAGCCCAGGCAGCACCCGCGACGGGCCGTGGCCGCCCTTGATGCCCCGGAGCAGCACCAGTTTCGCCTCCCGCCCCGGCTTCGGCCATAGCGGCAGCACCGCCAGGCCGCCGCAGCCGGAATCCGACAAGGCGGCCAGGCACTCCGCGAGATTGGCCGCCGCCACCGCCAGCGTCAGCGTGCCGCGGTGGCGCAGCGGCGCCGCCAGCTTGCGGGCCCAGGTCGCGAACAGCCCCGGGATCGCCCGCCGCGCACCATCCCGCGCCTGATCGGGCGAGGCAGTTCCGCGAGGTGCGTGCCACGGCGGATTGGCAAAAGCGTGGTCGAATTTTCCGCCGCAGTCGGCTTCCTCCAGCGCCGCCGCGCGGAAGGCCAGGCCGGCGATGCCGCCAAGCTCGGCGTTCCGTCTCGCCAGCGCCGCGAGGCCGGGATCGCGCTCGATGCCCAGGCCGATGATGCCGGGCACCCGCCACGCCAGGCACAGCAAGGCCGCACCGGCGCCGCTGCCGCCTTCCAACACGCGGTCGCTGGCGCGGGCGGGAATGCTGGCGGCCAGCAGCACCGGCTCGATCCCGGTGCGGTGGCCGTGGCGCGGCTGCTCGTGCCGCACCCGGCCGCCGAGCAGGCTGCCGCCGGTGGTTTCCATCAGCGGGGCGTCTCCATCAGGCCTCGCCCGCTTCCCGCAGCACCCGCAGCGCCTGCCGCTCGTCTTCCTCTGCCACTGCGAGACGGCGGGGAATGGCGCCGATGCTGCCTTCGACGGCGCTCGCGTGGTTGTCCAGCAGCACGCAGCCGATGCCGGCATCGCGCAGCAGCGCGGTCAGGAAGGAGAGCCGGACGAGATTGTTGCTGATAACGATGACGCGCATGGCAGGCGCAGTTTCGGCCAGCCGCACCGTTTGGCAAGGCCTTGAAATCGCCTTGCCTTGACCCTCCTTCAACGACGCCGATATGGTGCCCAGGGCCACACAGGCGGGCAACTCCGCCCGTTCAGGTGCACCGGAGAGCATTTTTGGGCGTGGTGACCACAGTTTCGCAGACTGAACTGACCGCGGCGGCGCGCCCGATGCAGGGCGTTCCGGCGTTGCACGCCATCGGCGCCGACGATGCGCTGAGCCAGCTGGTGGCGCTGGTCGAAACCGACCTCGCCGCCTGCAACCGCGCCATCGTCGCCCGGATGAACAGCCCGGTAGCGCTGATTCCGCAGCTTGCCGCGCATATCGTCGCCGCCGGCGGCAAGCGGCTGCGCCCGTTGCTGACGCTGGCCTGCGCGCGGATGTGCGGCTACGGCGGCAGCGAGGATGCGATGCGCCACGTCCAGCTCGCCGCCTGCGTCGAGTTCATCCACACCGCGACATTGCTGCACGACGACGTCGTCGACGAAAGCCTGCTGCGCCGCGGCCTCGCGAGCGCCAACGCGGTGTTCGGCAACAAGGCGTCCGTGCTGGTCGGCGATTTCCTGTTCGCCCGCGCCTTCCAACTGATGGTGGAGGACGGTTCGCTCCGCGTGCTGGAAATCCTCTCCAGCGCCGCTGCCACCATCGCCGAGGGCGAGGTCCTGCAACTGGTGACCCAGACGACCTGTCGACCACCGAGGAGCGTTACCTTGATGTGGTCCGGGGCAAGACCGCCGCCTTGTTCGCCGCCGCCTGCCAGATTGGCGCGGTGGTCGCCGCACGCCCGGAAGCCGAGGAGCGGGCCTTGTCGGATTACGGCACGAATCTCGGCATCGCCTTCCAGCTCGTCGACGACGCGCTGGACTATGCCGCCGACCAGGCGACCTTGGGCAAGACGGTCGGCGACGATTTCCGCGAGGGCAAGATCACCTTGCCGGTGCTGGTGGCGTTCGCCGCCGGTGACGAGCCGGCCTGCAGCTTCTGGCGGCGCACCATCGAGACGAGCGAGCAGACCGAGGCCGACCTCGACCACGCCATGGATCTGATGGAGCGCAGCGGTGCGATTCGCGCGACCCTGTCCCGCGCCGCCCGCTTCGCCGACGCGGCCAAGGCGAGTCTCGAGGTGTTTCCGGACACGCCGTACCGCCGCGCCCTGGGTGCGGTGGCGGATTACACGGTGGTGAGGGCCCGGTAGCTCACCGGGCCCTCGCTCGTCTCAGGCGACGACGGACATCTTCTCGCGCCGGAGTTGCACCGTCAGCTCATCGAGCCCGCGGCCGACGCCATCCAGCATTTCGTCGATCTCCTCCTTGGTGATGATCAACGGCGGGCTGAACGCCAGCCCGTCGCCGGCCAGCGCACGGCCGATCACGCCATTGGCCTCCAGCAGCTTCACCAGCCGCGGCCCGATTTTCTGCTCTGGCGCGAAGTTCTTGTGCGTGGCCTTGTCGGCGACCAGTTCGATGGCCCCGATCAGGCCGACGCCGCGCACTTCGCCGACCAGTTCATGGCCGGCGAACCGGCGCCGCAATTCGCTTTGCAGATGCGGCCCGACCGCGCGGACATGTTCGCCGATCTTGATTTCGTCGTAGATCTTCAACGTCTCGATCGCGACCGCCGCCGGCACCGGGTGTCCCGAATAGGTGTAGCCGTGGCCGAACGTGCCGATCACATGGCTTTCCTCGGCCAGGCCCTGGAACACCCGTTCGTTCACCATCACTGCCGAAATCGGCAGGTATGATGAGGACAGTGCCTTGGCGCAGGTCAGGATATCGGGCTGCATGTTGAAAGTCTGGCTGCCCCAGTAGTTGCCGGTGCGCCAGAAGCCGCAGATCACTTCGTCGGCGACGAACAGCACGTCGTATTTACGCAGCACCGCCTGGATCTTTTCGTAATAGGTCGGCGGCGGCACGATCACCCCTCCGGCGCCCAGCACCGGTTCTGCCCACATCGCGGCGACGGTGTCCGGCCCTTCCGCGAGGATCAGCTTCTCCAGCTCGTCGGCGCAGCGGGTGGCGAAATCCTCCTCCGATTCGCCGGGCAGGGCGCCGTGATAGTGATGCGGCGTCATGGTGTGGACGAAGCCCGGCAACGGCACGTCGAAGCTGCGATGGTTGGCCGGCAGGCCGGTCAGCGACGCCGCCGCGAGGGTGATGCCGTGATAGCCCTTGACGCGCCCGATGATCTTCTTTTTCTGCGGGCGGCCGATCGAGTTGTTGAAATACCACACCATCTTGATGACGGTGTCGTTGGCCTCGCTGCCGGAATTGGCGAAGAACACCTTGCTCATCGGCACCGGCGCCCGCTCGATCAGCATCTCCGACAGGTCGATCATCGGTTCGTGCGATTTGGCGCCGAAGCTGTGGTAGAAGGGCAGCCTGCGCATCTGCGTCGCCGCGGCCTGGACCAGCCGCTCATTGGAAAAGCCGAGCGCCGCGCACCACAATCCGGCAACGCTGTCGATGTAGCCGCGTCCGCTCTCATCCCAGACGCGAACACCCTCGCCACGGCTGATGATCAACGGGCCGGTTTCGAGATGCGCCTTGAGGTCGGTATACGGATGCAGGACGTGGGCGATGTCGCGCCCGGCTGCGGAATTGGCGCGCGGGGTCGCGGGTGGGGGCGGTGCCATCAGGTGCCTCTCGGAGGGGATTGGAAGCTGAGCACCTTAGGCAATGCAGCCACTGCTGGATACCTCGATCAGCCGCGGCGGTTCAGCTTTCCAGTTCGCTGTCCCAGTACAGATAGTCGCGCCAGCTCTCGTGCAGGTAGTTCGGCGGGAAGGCACGGCCGTTATCCTGCAATTCCCAGGTCGAGGGCTGGCGGGGCTCCACGCGCGGGAACATGCGGCATTCCCGCGGCAGGCGGCTGCCCTTGCGCAGATTGCAGCCGCCGCAGGCGGTCACGACGTTCTCCCACGTGGTGCGGCCGCCGCGGCTGCGCGGAATCACGTGGTCGAACGTCAGGTCCGGCGCCGGCTGGCGCTCGCCGCAATACTGGCAGCTGAAGGCGTCGCGCAGGAACACGTTGAACCGGGTGAAGGCGGGGCGGCGCGGCGGCGGGGATGTAGTCCTTCAGCGCGATCACGCTCGGCAGCCGCATGGTGACGCTGGGCGAGCGGACCTCGGTCTCGTATTCGCTCAACACGCGAGACCCGGTCGAGGAACACGGCCTTGACCGCGTCCTGCCACGACCAGAGCGAGAGCGGGAAATACGAAAGCGGCCGGAAATCCGCGTTCAGAACCAGCGCCGGGAAAGTGTTGCCTCCCGGCCATTTGCGTTCGGACATGTTGCCCACCGTCTGGCAATCAAGCTCCTCTGTCAGGCGGGCCGCAATTTCTGGTGTCCGACCGAGGCATCGGCCGCCAGGCATTGTGATTCGCCGTAAACCGCAAGAAAACTATCGCATCCGTCAATATGCGCCGCAAGTCGCCAGGGCATTGTTTTCACCGCAGCGTCACGCAAACGCCCGCTGCAGGCACAGCGCGCCGACCGAGAGTCCCGGTTTCATCGATGCCGTGGCCGAGTCGCGGGCAGAACAGCGACTCGACAGGCACCCCAGCCGCGCGCAAGCGCCGGCTCGGCGTCGCGAGATCGGGCGACGGGCACCACCTCGTCGTCCTCGCCATGCACCAGCAGGACGCGGCGGCCGGGCGGTGGTGTCCGCCGAGCAGCTCCGGGGCCATCAGCGCGCCGGAATAGGCCAGGATCGCGCGCGGCGGCACGGCGCGGCGCAGGCCGGTGTACAGCACCGTCATGGCGCCCTGGCTGAACCCCATCAGCGCGTAGGCATCGGCGGGGCAGGCCGAGCCGGGCCAGTTCGGCGTCGATGAAGCCGTACAGCGCCTGCGCCGCGACCGCCACGCCGGCCGCGAGCACGCGGCGGCGATCGGTCGGCGACGCTGAACCATTGCCGGCCGATCGGCGCCATGTCGTAAGGCTCGGGCGCATCGGGCGCGGCGAAGGCGGCGTCGGGCACCGCCGTCGGCCCAGTGCGGGGCGAGGTCGATCAGGTCGTGCCCGTCGGCGCCGACGCCGTGGCAGAGCACCACGAGTTGCTTCGGCGGGCCCTGGTCGCGTGGTCCCCAACGCGGTCCGTCCAGCTCGGCCATGATTTTTCTCCGCGGATCGTCAGCCAGGTTATACACAGCCAATGGCGATTGTCACGCGCTTCGCGCCGAGTCCGACGGGATACCTGCATCTCGGCCACGCCCATGCCGCCCTGATCGCCTGGCGGCGCGCGCGCGCTGCCGGCGGGCGTTTCCTGCTGCGGCTGGAGGATATCGACCCCGACGCGCTGCCGCCCGGAATTCGCCGCCGCCATCCTGCGAAGACCTGGACTGGCTGGGGCTGGACTGGGACGGCCCGATCCGGGTGCAGTCGCAGCATCTTGGCGATTACCGGGTGGTGCTCGACGGGCTCGCCGCGCGCGGCCTGTTGTATCCGTGCTTCTGCACCCGCGCCGACATCCTGCGCGAAATCGCCCAGGCGGCATCGGCACCGCATGATCCGGACGGCGCACCCCGCTATCCCGGCACCTGCCGCCGTCTCTCCGGCGCCGAACGCGCCGGCCGAATCGCCGCCGGCGAGCCGCACGCGCTGCGGCTGGACATACGGCGCGGCGCTGCGGGAAGCCGGGCAATTGTCCTATGCCGAGGAGGGTGCCGGCGAAATACCCTGCCGGCCCGAAGCCTTCGGCGACGTCGGTGCTGGCCCGCAAGGACATCGCCGCCAGCTATCACCTTTGCGTGACGCATGACGATGCCGCGCAGGGGATTTCCCTGGTGACCCGCGGTATCGACCTGCAACCGGCTACTGATTTGCATCGGTTGCTGCAGGCGCTGATGGACTGGCCGGCGCCGCGCTATGCCCATCACCCTCTGCTGACGGACGACACCGGCCGCCGGCTCGCCAAGCGCGACCGGGCGGCGACCCTGCGCGCCTTGCGTGACGCGGGCGTCCCCCCAGCCAAAATCCGGGCAGACGCCGGTTTTCCCGCGTAGGACGCGCGCCACGGACATACCGCGCCCGACCTGCTGGCCCGAACGACCCGCTTCTGCATCGGCTCGCCACGGTTTAGCATCCCGGAAAATGCCCGGGGGTCGACCGCCATGAAACGAATCGCCTTTGCCGTCCTGCTGCTCGCTTCCACCGCCATCGCCGCCGACGCGCGGATCACCCGCATCCGGATCGACCGGGTGGAACCCTTCGCGGCAGGCACCGCGTTCGGCGATTCCGGCGCCTATGAGCGGGTGATCGGCGTTGCCGCCGGCGAGCTTGATCCCGCCGATCCCCGCAACGCCGTCATCGCCGGCCTTGACCGGGCGCCGCGCAATGCCGGCGGCATGGTCGAATACGAGACCGACCTGTTCCTTCTTCGCCCCGTCGATCCCGCCCGCGGCAACCATCATTTGCTGTTCGAGGTGACCAATCGCGGCAACAAATTGCTGGGCACGTCGCTGAACCAGGTGCTGCTGCCGGGGCCGAGCCTCAATGACCCGAAAACCGCCGATGATGCCGGGGACGGCTTCTTGTTCCGCCTCGGCTACACCCTCGCCTGGACCGGGTGGGATCCCGATATCGCGCCGACCGACGCCCGCATGGCCATGCGCGTCCCGAAACTCGCCGGCGTGACGGCGGAGATCCGTGACGAGTTCCTGTCCGGCACGCGCGGGCCGGCGATGGAGAAATTCCGCCTGAGCTACGCGGCCGCCGCCCCCTTCGCAGGCGTGCTGACGGTGAAGCGCCGCGCCGCCGACACCCCGCGCGCGCTCGGCCCCGATGCCTGGCGCTTCGCCGACAACCGCACCGTCGAATTGCTGCCACCGGGCACCAGGCCGGAACCTGGTTCAATCTACGAACTCACCTACCAGGCCACCAACCCCTGGGTCAGCGGCATCGGCTTCGCCGCGACCCGCGACGTGGCGGCGTTCCTGCGCTCCGGGCAAGAGGGCGACCCGGCGCGCGGCATCACCCACGCCATCGGCTACGGCGTCTCGCTGAGTGGCCGCTATCTGCGCGACTTCATCGCGCAGGGCTTCAACCAGGACGAATCGGCACACAAGGTGTTCGACGGCGTGCTGACCCATGTCGGCGGCGCCGGCCGCGTCTTCCTCAACACCCTGTTCGCCGAGATCGGCCGCACCCGCACCCAGCACGAAGACCATGCGATGCCGGAGGAATGGCATCCGTTCGCCACCGCCGCGACCGTCGATCCGGTCACCGGCAAGCCCGCGGCTTTGCTTCGCAACGACGGCTTCGATCCGTTGCTGATCGAGGCCAATACCGATGCCGAATACTGGCAGAAGGGCGCATCGTTGCTCGGCACCAACCCGGAGGGGACCGCGGACCTCACTTTGGCGCCGACCACGCGGGTGTTCCTGATCGCCGGCACCCAGCACACCGGGCGCATCGGCGCGTCGGACGCGCGCGGCCCCTGCGTCAATCTGCGCAACCCGCATAATCCGGCGCCGGCGCTGCGGGCGCTGCTGGTCGACCTCGATGCCTGGGTCACAAGCGGCACGGCACCGCCGGAGAGCCGTGTGCCGCACATCGCCGACCACACGCTGGTGACGGCCGAGCAATTGCACTTCCCGAAACTTCCGGGTTTCGTGCCGCCGGGCGGTGCCGACAGCATCGACGCGCATAACAGCCTCTCCGGGGATTGGGTGCATCCGCAGGCTGGTCCGTCACCCTACCGCCCGCTGATCCCCGCCGTGGACGCCGACGGCAACCCCACCGGCGGCTTGCGCCTGCCCGATATCGCCGTGCCGGTGGCGACGCATACCGGTTTCAATTTCTACACCGACCCCTATCCCGCCGGCGAAATGTGCGATCGCGACGGCAGCTTCCTGAAGCTGGCGCCGGACGCCGCCGCGCGCGAAGCCACCGCCGACCCGCGCCCGTCCTTGGTGGAACGCTACCGAACCCAGGCCGAATTCGTGGCGAAGGTGCGGACGGAGGCGCAACGCCTCGTCGACGCCCGCCTGCTGCTGCCCGAAGACGCCGACCGCTATTTCGTCTGGGCGCGTGGCATCAAGATCGAATAACCTCGCTACACGACCTTGCGGGCGCGGAACTCGGCGATGTCTGCTTCGGCATAACCGAGTTCGCCCAGCACCGCGTCGGTGTGCTCGCCGGCTTCCGGCGTCGGGCTGCGGATGTCCCATTTCGAGCGGCTGAGTTCGATCGGCTGACCGATGACCTCCACTTCGCCGAGGGCAGGATGCGCCACCTTGCGGGTGAGGTTGAGGTGCCTGACCTGCTCGTCCTCGAACATTTCCTGCATGTTGTAGATCGGCCCTGCCGGGACGCTCGCCTCGTTCAGCAGCGCGATCCAGGCGGCGGAGGTCTTGGTGCGGGTGATCGCCTCGATCTTGCCGTTGAGCTGCTTGCGGTTCTGCGAGCGCAGTTTGTCGGTGGTGTAATCGGGATGCGTGGCCAGAGCCTCGACGCCGAGCGCCTTGCATAGCCGGCGATAGATCTCGTTCCCCGCGGCGGCGATGTTGATATAGCCGTCCGACGTCGCGAACACGCCGGTCGGGATGCTGGTCGGGTGATCGTTGCCGGCCTGGGCCGGGATCTCCTGCCCGATGGTCCAGCGCGCCGCCTGAAAATCGAGCATGGAAATCTGCGCCGCCAGCAGTGAGCTTTGCACCCATTGGCCCTCGCCGGATTGCTCGCGGTCCAGCAACGCGACCAGGATGCCCATGGCGGCGAAAATTCCGGCGGTGAGGTCGGCGACGGGAATGCCGACGCGAACCGGCCCCTGGCCCGGCAGGCCGGTGATCGACATCAGGCCGCCCATGCCCTGGGCGATCTGATCGAAGCCGGGACGATCGACGATACGGGCCGTCCTGCCCAAATCCCGAGATGCTGGCGTAGACCAGGCGCGGATTGATTTTCCGCAGCGTCTCGTAGTCGATCTTGAGGCGGAATTTCACGTCGGGCCGGTAATTCTCCACCAGCACGTCGGCGCGTCGCACCAGGCGGTGCAGGATCTGCAGGCCTTCGGGCTGCTTCAGGTCGAGCGTCAGGCTGCGCTTGTTGCGGTGCAAGTTCTGAAAATCCGGCCCGTGGCGCGCGCCGCCCAATCCGGCATCGCCTGCCGGCGCCTCGATCTTGATGACGTCGGCACCCCAATCGGCCAATTGCCGCACCGCCGTGGGGCCGGCGCGGACGCGGGTGAGATCGATGACCTTGAAGCGGGCGAGCGGGAGTTTGTTCATCTGCTTGTCCAGGACGATACAAGCCGAACCTCCAATCTTTCGCAGGCTTGCGCAAGCCGACATCAGCCAAGGAGACGTTGACGGGCAACTCGGCGATATTTTAAGCTTGAAGCATTGTCACGGACGGGGCGGGCGGGCGCATGCAGGGCACGATGGACCCATTCGCGCGGGACAACCTGCCGCCGCGAGAGCTGTGGCCGGATTTGTTGTTCACGCGCCCGGAGCTGCAATATCCACCCCGGTTGAACTGCGTCACCGAATTGCTGGACGCCTGGATCACCGCCGGCCACGGCGATGCGCCATGCCTGATCTCGCCCGCGGAATCGCTCAGCTACGCGCAATTGCAGGCGCGGGTGAACCGGATCTGCAACGTGCTGGTGGATCGCCTCGGCATGCGCCCGGGCCATCGCGTGTTGCTGCGCTCGGCGAACAACCCGATGATGGTGGCGTGCTACCTCGCGGTGTTGAAGGCCGGCGGCGTGGTGGTGGCGACCATGCCGATGCTGCGCGCCGGCGAACTGGCCTACCCGATCGGGAAATCGCATCTTGCTTTGGCGATCTGCGACCGTCGCCTCTCGGAGGATCTCGAAGCCGCGCGCCCGCTCGCACCTTGCCTGCAGCGGATCGTGTATTTCAACGATCCCGGCCCGGATGGCCTAGAGGCGATGATCGCCGCGGCGCCTGACCGGTTCGCGGCGTGGGACAGTGCCGCGGACGATGTGTGCCTGATCGGCTTCACCTCCGGTACCACCGGCCAGCCCAAGGGCACGATGCATTTTCATCGCGACCTGCTCGCGGTCTGCGATGCCTACGGAAAGAATATCTTGCAGCCGGTGGCATCGGACCGCTTCATCGGCTCACCGCCATTGGCCTTCACCTTCGGCCTCGGCGGGCTGGTGCTGTTTCCGCTGCGGGTCGGCGCTTCCACGGTGCTGCTGGAGCGCGCGGGGCCGGACGATTTGCTGGCCGCCATTCCGCGGTTCCGCGCCACCATCTGCTTCACCGCGCCCACCGCCTATCGGGCGATGCTGGGCAAGCTCGCGAACCACGACATCTCCTCGCTCCGCGCCTGCGTCTCGGCCGGCGAGCAACTGCCGCGCGCGACGTACGAGGCATGGCTGAAGGTCACCGGGATTCGCCTGATGGACGGCATTGGATCGACCGAGATGCTGCACATCTTCATCGCCGCGCGGCCGGAGGAGATCCGCCCTGGCGCCACCGGCAAGCCGGTTCCGGGCTACGAGGCGCGGATCATCGACGCGGGCGGCAACCCGGTGCCGGACGGAACCATCGGGCGCCTGGCGGTGCGCGGCCCCACGGGCTGCCGCTACCTCGCGGATGAGCGGCAGAGGCGATACGTGGAGCGGGGCTGGAACGTCACCGGTGACACCTATCTGCGCGATGCCGACGGGTATTTCTGGTACCAGGCCCGCAGCGACGACATGATCATTTCATCCGGCTACAACATCGCCGGCCCGGAAGTGGAGGGCGCGTTGCTCAGCCATCCGGCGGTGTCGGAATGCGCCGTGGTGGGAATCCCCGATGACGACCGTGGCGCGATCGTCAAGGCGTTCGTGGTGCTGGCCCCCGGGCACGAAGCGGGTGAAGCGATGTGCGAGGCGCTGCAGGATTTCGTGAAGGCGACCATCGCGCCCTACAAATATCCCCGTCGCATCGAGTTTCGCGCAGAACTGCCGAAGACGCAGACCGGCAAGCTGCAACGCTTCCGGCTGCGCACCGAAATCCAGGCTATTCCGCCGCCTTGAGCAAAGCGGGATCATGCGTCTTGGGGCGCGCCTTCAGCTTCAGTTCGGTCAACTCCGTCTGCGTCGCTTCGGCCAGGCGGTAAAGCTGCGACGCACCCGGCTCGTATTGCGGCGCGGCTGTCAACCGCACGCCGTACTGCGCCGCCGCGTGCAGGGTGAAATTCGGGTTCACGAGATGCGGCCGCCCGAGTGCCACCAGGTCGGCGCGGCCGGCGGCGAGAATCGTGTTCACCTGGTCGGCGGTGGTGATGTTGCCCACGCACATGGTGGCGACCGGTGCGTCGTTGCGGATCTGGTCGCTGTACGAGGTCTGGAACATGCGGCCATAGACCGGACGCGACGCGGGCGAGGTCTGGCCGGTTGAGACATCCACCAGGTCGCAGCCGTGGCGGGTGAAGGCGCGGGCGATCTCCACCGCATCGTCGCCGGTGATGCCGCCTTCCGCCCAGTCGGTGGCGGAGATGCGCACCGACATCGGCTTGTCCTGCGGACACACCGCGCGGATGGCGTCGAACACTTCGAGCGGGAACCGCATCCGGTTGTCCAGGCTGCCGCCATACGCGTCGGTCCGCGCATTGGTCAGCGGCGAGATGAAGCTGGCGAGCAGGTAGCCGTGGGCGCAATGCAGCTCCAGCATGTCGAAACCGGCCCGCAAGGCTCGGCGCGCGGCGGCGGCGAAATTGTCGCGCACCGCGTCCATGTCGGCGCGGGTCATTTCGTGCGGCACCTGGCTCTCCGGATAGTACGGCAGCGGTGACGGCCCGATGACCTCCCACGCGCCGGCTTCGAGCGGACGATCCATCCCTTCCCACATCAGCTTCGTGGCACCCTTGCGGCCGGCATGGCCGAGCTGCATGCAAAGCTTGGTGTTGCCATGTGCATGCACGAAATCGACGATCCGCGTCCATGCCGCCTGCTGGGCGTCGTTCCAGATGCCGGTGCATCCCGGGGTGATCCGCGCATCCGCGGAAACGCAGGTCATCTCGGTGAACATCAGGCCGGCGCCGCCGAGCGCCCGCGCGCCGTAATGCACGACGTGCCAGTCCGTCGGCATACCCTCGACCGCGGAATACATGCACATCGGCGAGACGACGACGCGATTGTCGACCACCATCTGCCGCAATGCGAATGGCTGGAACATCGGCGGCAATGGCTTCGTCTGCTCCAGTTTGAATCCGGCTTTGGCGACGTGGCGGGCGAACATCCTGTCGGTTTCGTCGACGAACTCGGGCGCGCGCAGGCGCAGATTGTCGTAGGTGATGGATTTGGATCGGGTCATCAGCCCGAAGGCAAACTGCGTCGGCTCCATGTCCCAGAATCGATCGACATGTTCGAACCACACCAGCGACACGTCCGCCGCGTGCTGGATGCGTTCGACATCCTCCCGCCGGCCGGTCTCGAATGCGGCCAGCGATGTGCCGATATCGGCGTTGCCCCGGAACGCCTCGAACAGGGCGATAGCGTCTTCCATCGCGAGTTTGGTGCCGGAGCCGATGGAAAAATGCGCGGTCGACTTGGCGTCGCCCAACAGCACCACGTTTCCCATCACGCAGCGCGCGTTGCGCATCATCGGGAAGCGTCGCCACAAGGAGCGGTTGGTTTGCAATCGGTGCCCGGCGAGATCCTCGGCGAAGATTTTCTCCAGGAACCGCGCCGACTCCTCCTCGGACATGTCGTCCAGACCGGCTTTGTCGTAGGTCTCGGCACTGGTCTCCATCACCCAGGTGGAACGGCCCGGCTCATACTGGTAGGCGTGGGCGATGAACACGCCGTGCTCGGTCTGCCGGAACGAGAAGGTGAACGCATCGAGCGGCTTGGTGGAACCGAGCCAGGCGAAGCGGTTCGGCCGCAGATCAACTTCTGGCCGGAAATGGTCCTTGAACGTCTCCCGAATCAACGAGTTGATGCCGTCGGCCGCGACGATCAGATCGGCGCCGGCGAGTTGCTCGATGGTCTTGATGTCGGTCTGGAACCGAATCTCCACCCCCAAGGCGCGCGCACGGTCATGCAGGAGCATCAGCAAGGTGCGCCGGGCGCAGCCGCAGAACCCGTTGCCGCCGATCCGTGCCTTGGTGCCCTTGAAGCGGATTTCGATGTCGTCCCAATAGGCGAAATTCCGCGTGATCGCGCGGTAGCTTTCGGGATCGTATTTCTCGAACGTCTCCAGCGTGGCGTCGGAGAACACCACTCCGAAGCCGAACGTGTCATCCGCCCGGTTGCGTTCGTAGACGCAGATGTCGAAGCGCGGCCAAGCCTTCTTCATCAGGATGGCGAAGTACAGCCCCGCCGGGCCGCCGCCGAGAATTGCGATCCGCATCGCTACCGCTCCTGCTGCGCGTGGGAAGAATGTGCCAAATATATTTTAGGCTTGAAAGATCTGCGGCGCAATGTTGGGATGATCCAGGTTGAATGATCGCGAGTTCGCAGGCGAGGAGGAACGATGGAGCCGGCTGGGCGCCACGCGCTGGTGACGGGCGGCGGCCGCGGCATCGGGGCCGCGATTTCGCAGGTGCTGACGGGTGCGGGTGCCGTGGTGACCGTGCTCGGTCGTAATGCGGAGCCGTTGCAGGAAACCGTCGCCACCGGCCATGCGGCGGGATATGTCCAGGCCGATGTCACCGATGCGGCCGCATTGTCCGCAGCGATCGAGCGCGCGCAATCGCAGCGTGGCCCGTTCTCCATCCTGGTCAACAACGCCGGCGCCGCCGAGAGCGCGTCGTTCGCCCGCATGGAGCGTGACAGCTGGGACCGGATGATCGCGGTGAACCTGACCTCGGTGTTCGAGGCGACGCGCGCCTTGCTGCCGACGCTGATTTCAGGCGGCTGGGGCAGGGTGGTCAACGTCGCCTCCACCGCCGGCCTTGTCGGCTATCCCTATGTCGCCGCCTATGTCGCGGCCAAGCACGGCGTTGTCGGGCTGACCCGCGCGCTGGCGCTGGAGACCGCGAAATCGGGCGTCACGATCAATGCCGTCTGCCCCGGCTATACCGACACGGAACTCCTGCGCGAGAGCATGCGGAAGATCATGGCGAAGACGGGTCGTACCTTGCAGCAGACCGAGGCGAATTTTACTCGCGGCAATCCGCAAGGGCGGCTGGTGACGCCGGCGCAGGTCGCGGCCGCCGTGCTGTTCCTGTGCGGCCCAGGCTCGGACGCGATGACCGGACAGGCGATCGCAGTCGCCGGCGGCGAGGTGATGTGATGGACGCAGGCGATCATCGACCTCATGCGCTCGACGCCGAGACACGGGCGGCGGAACGGCCCACCGACCATCAGGACGAACTGCGGCTGTGGCTTCGCCTGCTGACCTGCACGACGATGCTGGAAGGCGAAATCCGCACCCGTCTGCGCCAGCGCTTCGACGTGACGCTGCCGCGCTTCGACCTGATGGCGCAGCTGGAAAAAGTCCCCGAGGGCATGACGCTCGGCGAATTATCCCGCCGCATGATGGTTTCCAACGGCAACATCACCGGCTTGGTCGAACGCCTCGCCGAGCAGGGCCTGGTGGAGCGCGTGCCCCATCCAACCGATCGCCGTGCCGCCTTCGTGCGCCTGACCGTGCTTGGCCGCAGGAGCTTCGCCGACATGGCCGACGTGCATGCCGGCTGGATCGCCGAGCTGTTCCAAGGCATGAACGGACCAGAAATCCGCCAGTTAATGAGCCTGCTCGGGCGCATGAAACAATCCGTACGAACGGGAATCGATCAGCGCAGGGCGGATCATGACGTGCCGACGATGAGGAATAGCAAATGCTGACCGTGCTGCAGCCGCCAAGCTGGCCCCGTCCGAAGGGCTATGCCAACGCGATGATGGGAACCGGCACCTTCATCTGTGTCAGCGGTCAGATCGGCTGGGATGCCGAGGGCAATTTCGCGCACGGCATGGTGGCGCAGACGGAGCAGGCGCTGCGCAATATCCTGACGATTCTCGCCGAAGCCAAGGCCGGCCCCGAGAACATCGCGCGGCTGACCTGGTACGTAACCGACATCGACGCGTATCGCGAAGGCACCAAGGCGCTCGCACCCGTCTGGCGCGCGCTGATGGGCCGCAACTATCCGGCGATGGCCGTCGTCGGCGTCGCCGCCCTGGTGGAACCGCTCGCCTGTGTGGAGATCGAAGCGATTGCGATGCTGCCCTGAGGCGGCGACACCTCAGATCGACATGCTGCCGACGCTGGCGCCGCCGCAGACATAGAGCGTCTGTCCCGTAATGAAGCCGGCTTCCGGCGCGGCAAAGAACAGCACCGCGCGGGCAACGTCGTCGGGGGTGCCGAGGCGGCGCACGGGAATGCTGCCGGCGAGCTTCGCCTCGCGCTCGCTGCCCTCCGGCACCATTTCATGGAACATTCTTGTCTGCGCGATCGGGCCGGGCGCCACGACGTTGACGGTAATTCCCGCCGGCGCGAGTTCAAGCGCCCAAGTGCGGGCCAGACCGATCATGCCCGCCTTGGTCGCCGAATAGGCGGTCCGCGTCGCAAGCCCGAGCGCCGCGCGTGAAGACAGCAACACGATCCGCCCGAACTTCCGCGCCCGCATTCCAGGCAGCGCCGCCTGTACCACCAGCAACGGTGCGGCGAGATGAAGTTGCACCAACGCATCGAGGTCGCTGAGCTGGACATCGGCCAGCAGCGCCGGGCGGATCACCCCGGCATTGTGAATCACGTGACTGACGGCGAAGCGCCCGGCAATGTCGGCGGCCGCCGCGCGCGTCGCTTGCGCATCCATCAGATCGACGCACACTGAGTGCAGCTTTGGATGCGTCCAAACCGGTGCCGTGCGCGCGAGGCAGATCACCTCGTATCCGGCGTCCAGCATCTGCCGGCAGATCGCGGCGCCGATGCCAGACGATCCGCCGGTGACGATGGCGGTGGATGTCACCCCGCGACCAGCGCCAGCACCCGCAGCGGGCTGCCGGAACCGCCCTTGATCTTCAGCGGCGGACTGACGATCAACGCGCCCGTGGGCGGCAGCTTGTCGAGATTTGACAGGCATTGCAGTCCGTAGCGGCCTTTGCCGTGCATGAAGAAATGCGCGGGGTACGGCGGGGTGAAATGATGCGCCTGGCCGGCATCGGTGCCGATCGTCTCGGTGCCGAACCCGAGCACGTCGCGCTGCTCGACCAGAAAGCGCACCGCGTCCGGATCGGGCCCGGGCGTGTGCGCGCCATCCGCCTGCAGGTTGGCGTAGGCGGCGCCGGATTTTTTCGACCAGTCGGTGCGCAGGAGCACCCAGCTTCCGGCGGGGATTCGGCCGTGCTTGCTCTCCCACGCTTCGATCACGGCGACCGTCAACACGAAATCGGCGTCGGCGGCGGATTCGCGCGAGCAGTCGATCACGCAGGCCGGGGCGATGAAATTCCGCGCCGGGATGGTGTCGGTGGTGTTGTTCGGCAGGTCCTTGCCGGAAACCCAGTGGATCGGCGCATCGAAATGCGTGCCGGTATGTTCACCGCAGGAGAAATTGTTCCAGTACCAGGCCGGGCCACGGCTGTCGTAGCGGGAGATCTCCTCGAGACGGAACGGCGCGCATTGACCGAATTCCGGCGGCAGCGCGATTGTCGGGAAGTCGGCCGACAAGGTCTGGGTGAGGTCGATCACCTTGATCTTGCCCGCGATGAGGTCGGCGGCGAAATCGGTCAGGCTGCTCATGTTGTTCTTTCCATTTTTTCAGCCGCCGGCGAGCTCGCGTGCCAGCGTGGCCGGGTTGTCTTTCCAGCGCGCCAGGATGTCCTGGGCGACGTCGCCGATTGCCAGATCCTCGATACCGTTCTGCAACGCCCGAACGATGGCCGACGCGAGCGCCGCCGGCGAGACCTTGGGCGGTGGAATGGCCTGGTGCCATTCGTCGTCGAGCGGGCCCAGCAGCGCCGTGACCACGCGCAGCGGGCGCAACTCGGCGCGCAGGCTGTGCGACAGCGACAAGGCGGCGGCCTGCGACGCGGCCATCGCGGCGAAACCGGGGCTCGGTGCCAGTGCCTGGGCGGACACCAGGTTCACCCAGGCGCAAGCGGCATGCGGGCCATCGCCGCCGCGCGCGCGCAGGGCAGGGCCGAATGCTTGCGCCAGCCGCATCGGGCCGAAGAAAGCCGCCTCCATTTCTTCACGCGCGACCACGCTGTCCCGCCGTTCGATGATGCCGCCGGGCCTGATATGGATGCCGGTATTGATCAGGATGTCGACGCGGCCGCCCAAGGACGCAGCCAGCAGGCGCACGCTTTCGGCATCGGTGACATCGAGCTTCACGATCTCGATGCCGTGGCCGAGCTGGTCCTGGCCGGGAAACGGCTTCCAGGCATCGGCGACGCCGGCGAACACCTCCGACGCTCCGGCGGCAATCATGGCACGTGCCATCGTCTGCCCGAACTCGTGGCGTATGTCGGTCACGAGAACGCGGCGGTTCCGAGGATCGCAGCTCATTTCGGCGGTCAACCTGTCATCCAAGGTGTCATCGATCGGCAGCGCCAGCATGACGCCTTGGCCGGACTTGTCGAGACGCAATGCCATGCGCACGTCGCCGTCAACCACCACACGGGCGTGCAGATGCGCGATCGCGAACGGGCCGCAGGCGAGTTGCACGGTTCCAATCCGCCACGGCGTGCGCTGGCGAAAATACGGATCGGCGCTGATCTGCACGGTGGTTTCGGCAATCAGCCGGCCCTGGCGCGACACATCCTGCCATGCCAATCGGTGCGACAGGCAACGATGGCAGGCCTCACGCGTCGGATACTGTGCCGCTCCGCAATCGTCGCAGACCTGCAGCGCGAACCGGCCTTCGGCGGCAGCGGCGGCAAGCCCGATTGCGGTGCGGCTGCGCGCGCCCGGCGGCATCAGCGCCTGCCGGGTTGGCAGCAACGGATTCTTGCGCGGCGGCTTCCCGCTCATGCGGCCGCCAGGATGGCGGCACCACAGCACAGGCCGCGGTCGTAGTTGATCATCCCGAAACCCGAAACCAATGCCGTCCGCGCGTTCTTCACGGCGGTACCGAGCGCCTGCCCGGTTAGTTGCCGCATCGCCTCCACCAGCCCCAGATATCCGCCGGCGGCGCCAGCCTGCCCCACGGATAATTGCCCACCCGAGGTGTTGTGCGGAAAATCGCCGGTGGTGGTGAGATCGTGGCTGCGGACGAATTCCGGCGCCTCGCCCTTGCCGCAGAATCCGAGATCTTCGAGCTGCATCATGATAATGACGGGGTAGTCATCGTAGCTCTGCAGCATGTCGATGCCTCCGGGCGAAATACCCGCCATTGCATAGAGTTCGCCGCTGTCCATCGCCCAGCCGCCCCGCAGCTGAATCGGGTCTTCCGCAAACGCGTTGTGCCGCTCGATGGTGGACAGCACCCGAACCGACGCAAGGCCGAGGGACCGCGCCGTGTCCTCACGCATCACCAGGAATGCCTCCGCCCCCGCGCATGGCATCACGCAATCGAACAGCGCGATCGGGTCTGCGATCGGCCGCGCGGCGAGATACTGCGCCATGGTCAGTTTGCGCTTCATCAACGCATGCGGCGTGGACAGCGCGTTGTCGCGCTGGGCGATGCAGATTCGCCCGAAATCCTCGCGCGTGGCGCCGTATCGCCGCATATAGGCATCGGTCAGCAACGCAAAACTCGCGTTTGGCCCGCCTGCGCCATAGGGGTAGCTGGCATCCACGGCGAACCGGCTGAATCCCGCCAGCATGCGCCGAAACGAATCCGGCGTAATTGGTGTCGCCCGCGACGCACGCCACGATATCAGCATCCCCCGTTTGCACCGCCCGCGCCGCACGGCGCAGCGCCACCACGCCGCAGGCGCCGCCCATCGGAATATGATCGAGCCATCGCGGCGACAGGCCGAAATGCTGCGTCAGTCCAACCGCGGTATCGGCGCCCAAGGTGAAGCTGGAGACGCAGAGCCCGTCGATATCGTGGGGCCGCAACCCGGTGCGGCGCAGCAGCTCATGCAGCGCCCGCCCGATCCACCAATGCGCGCCGTGAATGGAATAGCGCTCATAGGGGATCGTCACCGGGACCGCCGCGACGACGCCATCATAGCCGGCGCGCGTGGTCATGCGGCGCGCTTCTTGAGCAGACGCGTGTCGATGCAGGCGGCGTCGTTCAGGAGATTTGTTGCCAACGCCTTCATGGCACCGCGCTGGACCTTGTTGGTCGCCGTCAGCGGCAGCGCATCGACGAAGGCGACGTAGCCGGGTGCCTTGTAATAGGCGAGCCGCGCCAGGCACCAGGCGACCAGCTCTTCTGCCGCGGCGCGACGATCGGAAACCGCGGCGTCGGCGACGATGCACGCCAGCACTTCATCGCCGCGCAGCGCATCGGGGACCGCCGCCACGGCGGCAGCCCGCACCAGCCGATGCTGCTGCAGCACGCCCTCGACCTCGACGGCGGAGATATTCTCGCCGCTGCGGCGGATGACGTTCTTCTTGCGGTCGACGAAGTACATGTTCCCGCTCGCATCGCGGCGAACGATGTCGCCGGTGTGAAACCATCCATCCGTCCATGCCGCGTCGGTGGCGTCGGGATCCTTGAGGTAGTCGGTGAAGAAGCCGCGCCGAGGGTCGGGCCCGGCATGGCGCACCAGCAATTCGCCGGCATCGCCCGCCGCCACGTCTCGGCCTTCGTCGTCGATGATCCGCGCCTGCATGAAATCATCGCGTACGGCCGAAGCAGCTTTCTGCCGATCAGGCGCGGTTCCGCTGGGCGCTGATCACCGCGCCGGCGCCGGTCTCGGTCATCGCCCAGGCTTCGATCAACGGAAAGCCGAACCGCGCCTCGACCTGCGCATGCAGCCGCCGGTCCGGTCCCGGGCAGAAGCCGAAGCGGACCTGATGCGCCGTTTCGTTCGTGCTCGCCGGCAGCGACATCAGCATGGCCGGCATCACGCCGAGGTAATGCACGATCGTCGCGCGCGACCGGATCACGCTGTCCCACCAGGTCGTCGGATGAAACCGATCCAGCAGGATCAGGCAGCCGCCGGTCAGCAGCATCGCCATGGTCGAGTAGGCCAGCGCGTTCATGTGGAACAGCGGCAGCGGCGTCAGCATGCGGTCTTCACCCGGTTGCAGCGCGCATAATCCGCCCATGCCGACATACCAGCCGCCGGCCATCAGGAAATATTCCTGCGACAGGATGCAGCCCTTCGGCTGGCCGTGGTGCCGGAGGTGTAGAGCAACGCGCATTCCCGCCCATCCCCCGACGCTGCCCGTGGCACAGCTGGCGGCGGATCGTCCGGCCCGATCACCGGTAGCAACGGCCGGATGCCTGCGCCGCGCGCCGCAATTCCTCCTGCGCGTTCGGCAATCGCCACCACCAGCACGGACTCCGAATGCGCCAGCAGGTATTCGAGCTCGGTCACGCGCAGGTCCGGATTGATCGGGACGATCGACGACGCCGAGCCCGTTCAGCGCCAGCCAATGCAGCAGGAACGCCGGCCGATTTTCCAGGAGCAGCGCCACGCGATGCCCGCGCCCATAGCCGGCCTTGCGATAGAACCGCGCCAGGCGCTCCACTTCCGCGCCCGCCGCGCGGTAACTGATTGCGCCGGCCGGGATGGCGTAGACCGCGGCCGTCTCCGGCAGCACGGCCATGAAGTCGTGGTCGGGCCACTGGTCGACCGCACGGCAAAAGGCCGCATGCACGCTGCCCGTTGCCGCCATCACATGAACAACTGGATATTGCCGAACGCGCTGTCGCAATTCACCAGGTCAACCCGCTTCAGCCGCATCTTCAGCGAACCATCCACCTGCGTCAGGTAATGGCGGCTCCAGCCGGCGAACAGGGTCTGCTCGTCCATCCGCGTTTCCAGGTAATGGAACGGCGTCCAGGTTTCGTACCGATTTGCATCAGGGTCCAGCGCATCCACCACCGGCGTTTGCAGCACGTGGTGGCATCGGCTTTTCGGCTTCTGGCTGTAGGTCTTGGCGTTCTTCAGGCGCTCGATGCGGATCAGCATGAGCATCTTGTCATCGTAGAACAGCGAGTTGTGCAGCACCGGATCGGTTTGGCCGAATTCCAGCGGCATCCAGTAACGCCCGTCCTCGGTGAACAGGTCCAGCCATTCGTCGAAGCGTTGCTCATCGATCAGCCGCGCCTCGTGGATGACGAAACCGATCAGTTCTTGCGGGCTCGGTACGTTCATGCCGGCTCCGTCATAAAATGTCGCCACGCGCGGAACTGGTTGCGCATCTGCCATTCGGTGGTGCCGTTCGCCACCGCCGTCGGCCGCTCCAATTCCGCCTTGTCATACAGGCGCTGCATGTTGACCCACGGATTGGCGTCGGAATGCAGGCTGTCCTGCGCCCGCTCGTACATCTCAAGGTCGTCATGCCCGACCGGCGAGGACGGCGCGTTGATCAGCCGGCTATACATCAATGTCCGTTCCAGCAGCTTGTCCGGTGCGCCGACCAGCCGGAAGGTCCAGGATTCCACCATCGTCTTGTTGACCGCGATCGGCTTGAAGATGCGCAGCGCCTGGATCGGCCCCTTCATCGTCATGTTCGGAAAATATACGGTGTTGTGCCGGTTGGTGCCGAGGATCGTCTTCGCGCGCTCCTCGCCATAGGCCGCCACCATCTGCTCGAAATACCCGGGAACCGCCGAGTAATCCGAATGGATGGAATGCGACACGCCGGTATGCCCGTGCCCGTTTGGCCAGATGCGAATGCCCATGCCCTCGTAGAACTGGTATGGCGCCACGAAGGGTGCGTAGATTTCCACCGCCGGATGCTTCGGCGTGCCATCAGGCTGGCGTTTCCAGATCTCGACCGCGGTGCCGGCGGAGCTTTCATGCGCCACCATCGGGTGGCAGGTGTCGGTCAGGTTTTCGACCAGCATCTTCCAGTTGCAGCGATGCATGTATCGCAACACCCCGCCCGCGACTTCGAGTTTCCCGACCGGCGAGCGATCGACCATGTTGTCCAGGCTGGACAGGCTCTCGCCGAAATACGCCTCGAAGCCGATCCCGGATTCTGAGAGCCGCGCAAAAACGAAGTCCCGATACACATGCACGTGGCGGACCGGCGACATGCCTTGCGCCGCCTCGGTTTGCCTGAAGCTCGTGTCCTCGTAGCCTGCTGGCAGCGGGATTGCCGCAATGCTGCCGTCGGTCCGGAAGCTCCAGGCGTGGTAGGGGCAACGGAAGAACCGCCCGGCATTGCCGCACATTTCGTTGGCGACGCGCGTGCCTTTGTGCGGGCAGCGATTATGCAGCACGCGGATGCTGCCGTCGCTGTGCCGCACCATCACCACCGGCTTGATGCCGATGGTGGTGGTGATGAAGTCGGCGGTGTTCGGAACCTGGCTGGCATGGCCGACATAGACCCAGGTGTTGGCGAAGACATGCGCCATTTCCATCTTGAACACCGCCGGATCGGTGTAGACGTCGCGATGGACCTCGCCTTCACGAACCAGGTCCCGAACCGCTGCCAGGCCGCGATCCTGCTGCATCGGTTTCCTCCTAAAGCGTCGCGACGGTGGCAAGCGCCCCGTCAAGCATTTTTTCGCTTTCGTCGGCCAGGGCCGCGTCCCGCAGGCGGCGGATCCAGTCGGCGGCGTCGGCGCGGCCCGTCAGCATGGCGGTGGCGCCGGTGACCTTGTCGAACTTGCTTTGCCCGCGCGCATGGGTGTCGCTGTAACCCTTCACCAGCCGCCGGCATTTGACGAGTTCCAAGGCCAGGGCAGGATCGCCGCCATGTCGCTCGACCAATGCCAGCCAGGCGTCGATATGAGCCGGTTTCGCGAACGTGCCGCAGCAACGCGCGCCGCCACCGCCGGAGGCCGGCGATCACGTAAAGTGGCAGAAAGCCGCTGACATGTGTCGGTGCGTGCACCCGGCGCCCATGCTCGAACAGTCGTCTAAGCACAATCTGCGTCGCCGGCGAATTCTCCATCGCCAGTCCAAGCCGCGCCGGCATGGTGGCGCAGATCTCCTGCGCACGCGCGGATGCATGAACTCGGTGGTCTCGACGATCTGCGCCGGCGCGGCCACGACCTCGTTACGCACCCGCGCAAAGCGGCTGCCACGCGTCTTCAGGTCGGCCACGCGGATGACGTCGTCGTACGACATCGCGACGGCGAGCTGACTTGCGCGGCTTCGGTCAGCGATCCGCATCGCCGAGGAAATCAGTCGCAGCGACCGGTCCAGATATTCATGGGCGTAGGCGACATCCTGGAAATCGACCATCCGGCGCACGCCGATGCGCAGCATGTCGCGCGCCGGCGGCGGAAACTCCGCGTCGATGCGCTGCATGCAGCGTGCCAGTTCGGCCCGGTCCTGCGCGGTTCCGCCGCGCATTTCGGGCGCCGGCTGCACGGGGTCTTGCGGCGGGCGCCGGCACATCAACGGCGTCGAACCCAGCGCCGAAAGCGCGCAGGCTGGCGTCGACGCCGACGCCGGCAGCAGCGGATCGGTCGCCTCGAACGCCTCGCGACCGAACGGCAGAACGCCGCTGCCGGCAAGTGCCCCGAACAGCGCGGACGAAATCACGCTGCCGCTTGGTCTCGGCCAGTCGCCTGCATGTCGGCCGCAGACGAACCGCCGCGACACGCCATGCGCGGCTGCTGAGCACCGGCAGCTCATCGGCGACGCCGTCACCGGGCTTCGATCTTCTCGGTGCACCGCGAAGCGCGCGATGGGTGGAGGCGATCAGCGTCGTCCGGTCCGGCGACACCAGTCCGCGCTGGATCGCCCGCCCGGCTTCCATCAATTCCGCGGCGATAACCACGTCGACGTCGCCGGGCACCGGCATCAGCGAGAGCACCGGGCGCATGGTTGCGTTGCGGGCGGATCATTTCGACGTAGTAGATCGTCGCGCCGGTGCGTTGCGCGACGCCCGGCACCGAGGTCGATTGCGCGACCCAGCCCTTGCGCTTCGGCCAGCGCCACGATCCAGTCCGCCAGCACGCCGCCGCCCTGGCCGCCCATCGCCATGATGGCGATGGTGATCGGACGATCGGCGGCGAGCGTCATGCGTCCATCTCAGGCCAGTTCCAAGCGGCTGGCATCGCGACGGCGCTGCAGGCGGCCGATCACCGCATGGCGTATCCGTGCGAGCAGCCGATCCCATCGCGTTGGGTTGCTGATGAGGTCGGCGCGGTAGAACGAGGGGCACAGCACGGCCGCCTCGGCGACCTCGCCGCAATTGCCGCAGCCGACGCAGGAATTGTCGATCGCGGCGACCGGGTCCTCCTTCAAGCGGGTCGCCGGAGTGCTTCACCGACAAGCGAAGGACAGCCGGACAGCCGGATGCAGGCGTGGTCGCCGGTGCAGATGTCCTCATCGACGCCGAAGCGCGGCCGAACCTTGCGTTCGCCGCGCTTGATCGCCGCGATGAATTGCGGCCGCTCGCGACGTTGCCGGTTCAGCATGCATTCGGAGGACGCGATGATGATCTTCGGCCCGGGTTCCGTCGGTGGTCAGCGCCTCGCGCAGCGTGTCGCGCATCCGGCCGACGTCGTAGGTGTCGGTCGATGCGTCGCACCCACTTGGCGCCGACGCCGCGCACCGCGTCCTCGATCGGATGGCGGGTGCTGCGCGAGGCGTTGTCGGCGCGCGAGGACAGAATGTCCTGCCCACCTGTGGCGGCCGAGTAATGATTGTCGACCAGCAGCACCACGCTGTCATGCTTGTTGAACACCGCGTTGCCGATGCCGTTGAGCAGGCCGTTGTGCCAGAACCCGCCATCGCCCATCACCGAGATCGCGCGCTTGGCACGCCTTCACCTGCAACGCCGACGCCGAGGACGGCCCGAGCCCGTAGCCCATCGTGGTCGCGCCGATGTTGAACGGCGCGTTCAGATCGAGAACAGATGGCAGCCGATATCGCCGGCGACGTGGTGGGCGCCGAGTTCCTGCTGCACCAGCTTCATCGCGGAGAAGATCGGCCGTTCCGGGCAGCCGGTGCAGAAGCTCGGCGGCCGCGGGGGCACGACCTCCGCCAGCGCCTGCACCGCTCGCTATCGCCAGCACCGGCCGCGGATCGGGCGGCGCCGCTGCACCGTCGCAGCAACGTCGGCAGATGCGCCTCGACGAACCGCCTGATGCCGTCGAGCAGCACCAGCGAGGTGTATTCGCCGGCCATCGGCAGCACGTCCTTGCCGGACAGCGCGCGTTGCGACGCCGGCCTTGCGCAGGATCGCGTGCAACGCCTGCTCGAGGAAGTCCGGCTGGCCTTCCTCGACCATCAGCACGGCGCGCTTGCCGCGGCAGAATTCGCGCGAGGTCTTCATCGACCAGCGGGTAGGTCACGTTCAGGACGTGCAAGCGGAATCCGCGTGGTGCCCCACACGTCGGCGAGCCCGAGCAGTTTCAGGGCGCGCATGACGCCGTTGTACATGCCGCCCTGCAGGATGATGCCGAGCTCCTCGACATCGCCGGCAAATCGTCTCGTTCAGGCCGCGTGTCGCGGATGAACGCGACGCGCGGCTGGCCAGCCGGCTGGTTGATCTTCTCCTGCTCATGCAGGAACGACGCCGGCGGCAGCACGATGCGGCTGACGTCGCGCGCGGGATCGTCGAGCGCCTGCGCGCAGGGTGAACGGCGGCGGCGATGTTGTCCTTGGCGATGAAGCTGCCGTGCACGTGGCAGGCGCGGATGCGCATCTCCAGCATCACCGGCGTGTTGCTCGCTTCCGACAGGGCGAACCCGTCCTCCACCGCCGCACGATGGATCGGCAGGTTCGGCCGCGGGTCCATCAGCCAGATCTGCGACTTCATCGCGAAGGCATGCGTGCGCTCCTGCATGATCGAGGAACCCTCGCCGTAATCCTCGCCGATGATGATCAGCGCGCCGCCGGTCACGCCGCCGGACGCGAGGTTGGACAGGGCGTCCGACGCGACATTGGTCCCGGCGGTGGATTTCCACGTCACCGCGCCGCGGATCGGATACATCACCGACGCGGCGAGCGTCGCCGCCGCCGCCGCCTCGCTGGCCGACGTCTCGAAATGCACGCCGAGCTCGGCCGAGGATGTCTTGCGCGTCCGACAGCACGTCCATCAGATGCGAAATCGGCGCTCCCTGGTATCCGGCGACGTAGCCGACGCCGGATTGCAGCAGCGCCTTGGTGACCGCCAGGATTCCCTCACCGCGGAATTCCTCCCCGGCGCCGAGACGCAGGTCCTGGACTTCGCGGGCGAACGACCGTTCGGCCATGCGGAAACTCCTGTGCGGGACGGAGGGAATATTTTCAGCTTCGGATTTCGGGGAGTCAACGCGGCCGTGGTGCCGCCCATTTCCCCTTTCCTCCCGCGATAATTTAACCTTAAACTATCTCTTGATACGCGAGCAACCGGAGGCTGTCATGATCGACCTATCACGCAGGATTCTTCTGCAGACGGTGGCCGCCGGTGCGCTCGTCGCGGCAAGCCCGGCCGGCGCGGCGGAGGACGGCGTCACCATCGGGTGGCCGAGCGATGTCACCTCGTGGGATCCCAACCAGCGTTTCACGCCGGATGCGCAGTCCATTTTCAAGATGGTCTTCGACCAGCCGCTGGACCAGGACCCGAAGCTGAAGCTGATCCCGAACCTCGTCACCAAATGGCAGATGGCGACCGATGCCCGCAGCCTGGATCTCGAATTTCGCGACGACGTGACCTTCCACAACGGCGACAGGATGACGGCGGAGGATTTCCGCTGGAGCTTCTTCGACCGCATCAAGGCCGGCCAGAAGGTCGACGTCGCCCAGTCCATGCGCAAAGTGACCGATATCGAGGTGATCTCGCCGACGCATGCGATCATGCGCTTCGACAGCCCGGCGCCGACAGTGCCGGTCTGGCTGGCGTTCCTTGGCAGCTTTGTCGTGCCGAAAGATTACATGGAGAAGATCGGCATGGAGGCGTTCGCCACCAAGCCCGTCGGCACCGGCCCGTACAAGCTGGTCGAGCATCAGATGAATTCCCGCATCGTCCTTGAACGCAACGACGCCTATTGGGGCCCGAAGCCGAAGCTGCGCCGCGTCACCATCGAGATCATCAAGGACCCCTCTGCCCGGGTCGCCGCCATCCAGTCCGGCCAGGTGGACCTGACCATCGGCGTGCCGGTGCGCGAGGCCACGCGGCTGAAGGCGATGCCGACACTGTCCGCCGAGCTGGACCCGATCACCCGGATCATCATCCTGCAGATCCGTAACGACGAAGGTTTCGCCGACCAGAACATCCGCCTCGCGGCGCATCACGCGATCGACAAGAAGGCGCTGTCGCAGGCATTCTATGCTGGTGCCGCGGTGCCGCTCTCCGTCCTCGGCGACGCCCGGCAGCCCCGGCTACCTGGATGAGTTCTCCTTCAGCTACGACCCCGAGCTTTCGAAGCAACTCCTGGCCAAATCGGGCTTCGGCCCGGACAAGCCGGCGAAGATCCGCATGGCCAGCACCAACGGCCAGTTCCCCAGCGATTACGACATGGCCCGCGCCATCGTGCAGATGTGGAAGAAAGTCGGCATCGAGGCGGAGCTGGAAGTGATCGAATACGCCAAGTATTTCGAACTCAACCGCGGCGACAAATTGCCGGAGGCGACACTCTACACCTTCGACAACGCCACCGGCGACCCGGAAATCTACACCGGCTATTTGCTCAACCCGAAGCTGCCCTTCTCGCCGTGGAAGGACATGACGCTCGGCCAGAAGGTGATCGACCAGTTCAACGTGGCCGACGAGCGTGCCGCGCATCGCCGGCTGGCGCGCGCTGAACCAGGAGGCGGCGGAAATGGGCGCCAGCATGCCGCTGCTGCAAAGCGTGCAGACGCTGGTGCGCAAGAAGATCCCTGGCCGTCACCACCTACGGCAACGGCTGGATCTTGCCCCAGACCATGAGCTGGACCTGAACCAGTCGCGCCACGCGTGAGCTTGCTGGCGACCATCCTTCGGCGCTTGCTGGTGGCGGTGCCGATTCTGCTCGTCGTCTCCATCCTGCTGTTCACCGCCTTGCGCGTGCTGCCGGTCGATCCGGCGGCGATGTCGATGCCGCCCAACGCCACGCGCGACGAAATCGAAGGCGCGCGCCGCGCACATGGGCCTGGACCGGCCGCTGCCGGAGCAATACGCGATCTGGCTCGGCCATGCATTGCACGGCGATTTCGGCCGCTCCATCCATCTGCGTCGCGAGGTGCGGCCGTCTGGTGGCCGCCACGCTGCCGGCGACCATCGAACTCGCCAGCTGTCGCCATGCTGTCGCCTCCATGCTCGGCCTGTCCGGCGGCTTGCTGCTGTTCGCGCTCCGCGACCGCACAGCTCGAGACGATTGCCGAGACCGGCACCACCTTGCTGATGTCGGTGCCGGAATTCCTTTGGGCGCTGCTGTTCATTCTGGTCTTCGGCGTGCTGCTGCCGCTCATGCCATTCACCGGCCGTCTGGACCCGGGGCTGCAACGGCCTGATATCACCGGGTTCCTGCTGCTCGACACGCTGCTCGTCGGGCCGCCTCGACGTCCTGTCGAGTGCGGCCGTCCATATGGTGCTGCCGGCGATCGCGCTGGGGCTCGCCTTCGCGCCGCCGATCATGCGCGTGCTGCGCTCGTCGCCTGCTCGACGTCTATCACGAGGACTACATCCGCCAGGCGCGACTGCGCGGCATCGGCGAATCCCGCATCCTGCTGCGCCACGCGCTGAAGAACGCGATCCTGCCGACGCTGACCCTGATGGGCGTGCAGTTCGGGTTCCTGTTCGGCGGCACGTTGCTGGTCGAGGTGATCTACTCCTATCCCGGCATGGGCAATCTGATGGTCGACGCCGTGCGCAACGCCGACCTGCCGATCATCCAGACCGTCGGCCTGACCTATTGCGTGGTGGTGCTGCTGATCAACATCGCGGTCGACGCGCTGTTATGTCGTGCTCAATCCGCGGCTGCGCGCCGCGATGAATTGGCCGCGCTGGCTGCCGTTCCGGCCGCGTGATCGTCGGGCTTCGCCGTGGTGGCCTGCATCGTCGCCTGCGCGCCTGGTTCGCCGCTGTCATCGCGCCGCACGATCCGGACGAGCAGGACCTGCTGAACACGCTGCTGTCCCGCATCATGGCGGCCGGCGGTGAGCATTCCGATCTCCTCGGCACCGATGGCCTCGGGCGTGACGTGCTGTCGCGCCTGCTCTACGGCGCGCGCGTGGCGATGTCGGTCGCCCTCGCCGGCCTCCTTCGGCGCGATGATGCTTCGGCAGCCGTGCTCGCCCATATCGCCGGCTATTTCGGCGGCTGGATCGACTGGCTGATCGGCCGCGCCGTCGATGTCTGGATGTCGTTTCCGCCGGTCATCCTCTCCCTGATCCTGATGACCGGCCTCGGCACCGGGCGCGGCAACGTGATCCTGGCGATCGTCCTGGTGGACTGGACGCGCTTCTGCCGCGTGCTGCGCGCCGAGGTGCTGGTCGTCACGCAGGCGCGACTACGTCGCCGCCGCGCGCCTCGTCGGCTTCTCGCATGTTCGCACCCTCACCCGAGAAATCCTGCCGGCCACGCTGCCGCTGCTGGTCACGCTGCTGAGCCTGGAAATGGGCATCGCCGTGATCGTCGAGGCGATCCTGTCCTTCGTCGGCCTCGGCGTGGAGGCCGACCAGACCGCCTGGGGACAGATGATCGCCGACGCGCGCGAGGCGATCTACCAGGCGCCGTGGAACCTGCTCGCCCCGATCTGCGCCATCTTCGTGACCGTCACCGGCTTCAACCTGCTGGGCGACGGCCTGCGCCGCACGCTCGACGTTCGGCTGGCCGAGCCGGAGCGCTGACATGAGCCTGCTCGTCGCGCGATGGCTTCACCGTCTCGGCGCGGCTCGGCGGGCGCAGCGTGCCGGTGATCCGCGAGCCTCGATCTGTCGCTGGCGCCGGGCCGCATGCTCGGCCTCGTCGGCGAATCCGGCGCCGGCAAGTCGATGATCGGCCGCGCCGATCGCCCAGGTGATGCCGCCCGGCTTCGCGTCACCGGCGGAGTCGTTGGCGTTCGACGGCGAGGACCTCGCCGCGCATGGCTGCCCGCACGCCGCCGCGCGCTTGCTGGGTCGCGACATCGCCTTCATCCCGCAGGAGCCGCTGACCGCGCTCAATCCGGTGCTGACCATCGGCGCGCAGTTCGACGAGCACCTCACGCATATCGGCGTCACCGTCGGCCACGTCGCGCCGCGACCGCGCGCATCGCGGCGTTGCGATGCGGTGCATCTGCCCGATGCCGCAGGCGCTGCTGCGACGCTACCCGCATCAGCTTTCCGGCGGCATGTGCCAGCGCGTGCTGATCGCCATGGCGTTCGCGAGCCGGCCCCGCCTGGTCGTCGCCGACGAACCGACCACGGCGCTCGACGTCACCATCCAGGCCGCATCATCGAACTGATCGCCGAATTGCAGCGTGCGCGACGACACGGCGGTGCTGTTCATCACCCATGATCTGCGTCTCGCACGCGCAGATCTGCGACGAGATCGTCGTGCTCTATGCCGGTCGCGGTCGTCGAAGCGCGGTCCGGCGTCGCGGCGTGTTCGCCGCGCCGGCCCATCCCTATACGCGCTGCCTGCAGCTGGCCAATCCGCCGATGCGCGGGCCGCGGCGCGCGCTTCTATGCGCTGCCCGAGCAGATGCCGGGGCTGCGCGCGCTGTCGCGGACCTGTCCGGCTGCCGCTTCGCGCCGCGATGCCCGATCGCGACCGAGGACTGCCGCGCCGGATCGATCCGCCGATCGCAGCTGGCGACGCGCACGCGACCGCCTGCCTGCATCCGCGAATCGGGCTCGCGGATCGATCGCCGTGCCCGAGCCGCGCCGCCCGCGCCGGCGGCCGCAGCGGACGCGGCTGCTCGCTGCTGGACGTCACTGGCCTGAGCAAACGCTTCCGCGCCGGCGTGGCCTGTTGCGCGACAGCGGTCGGATCGAGGCCGTGCGCGACGTCTCCCTCGAGATCGCCGCCGGGCGAGTTCGTCGGCGTCGTCGGCGAAAGCGGCAGCGGCAAGACGACGCTGGCGCGCCTGCTGATGGGCCTGGACGCGCCGACCTCCGGCCGCATCGTCCTGGCCGGCGCGACGTGACGGCGTGCAGCGCGGCCGCGCGCCGCGCATCGCGTGCGCTGCCGCGCAGATGGTGTTCCAGGACCCGCAATCGGCGCTCAATCCGCGCCGCCGCGTCGGCGAGATCGTCACGCAGGCGATGGAGGCGGCTGGCAGCCGCGCCGCGACGAGCGCGCGCTGCCACGCGCGCGGGCGAATTGCTGCGCGAGATGGGCCTGGCGCCGGAGATGTCGCGACCGCTACCCCGCGCAGCTCTCCGGCGGCCAGCGCCAGCGCGTCAACATCGCGCGCGCGCTCTGCGCCGTGCCGCGAGCTGCTGGTGGCCGACGAAATCGTCTCCGGGCTCGACGTATCGGTGCAGGCGCAGCTGCTGAACCTGCTGCAGCGGCTGCGCGCGGAGCGCGATTTCGCGATGCTGTTCATCTCGCACGACCTGTCGGTGGTGCGGCATCTGTGCGACCGCGTGCTGGTGATGCATCGCGGTGAGATCGTCGAGCAAGGTGCGACCGAGCAGGTGTTTGCCCACCCGCAGCATCCCTACACCAAGGCGCTGCTCGCGGCGGTGCCTGCCGAGGCGTAAGCTGCTCTTACACCACGTGGTTCAGCAACGCCGTCTCGCCGCGCCAAAGCCGATCGAGGTTCTCCATCAGGTAATCGATCACCTTGTCCTCGTAGCGCCGGGTCTCGCCGGCCGTATGCGGTGTCACGAAGCGCGTTCTCCATGCGCCCATAGCGGCGAATTGGCGGCTGCAGCGGCTCCTCGCACGGTCACGTCGATGCCGGCGCCGGCGATGCGCGTTCGCCTGCAAGGCCGGCGATCAGCGCCGGCTCGTCGACGCAGCGGCCGCGCGCCACGTTGACCAGATAGGCCGACGGCTTCATCGCCGCGAGCGCTGCTGCGTCGATCAGCTTTTCGGTCTCCGGCGTCAGCGGGCAGGTCAGCGCCACGAAATCGGCGCGCGGCAGACAGCGCCCAGCTCGTCCATGCCCGTACACCTCGTCGGCGCCATTGGCGCCGCCGGACGGGATCGCGCCGGACGCCGATCACCCGCATGTCGAACGCCTTGGCGAGCTGCGCCAGCCGCCCGCCGATGCGCCCGATGCCGACGATCACCAGCGTCTTGCCGCCGAGTTCGTCCTCGCGCTGCGGTGAGGTCGCCGATCATGCCGCGCCAGACGCGCCTTGCCTGGTTGTCGCGCGCCTCCGGCAGCCGGCGCGCCAGCGCGAGGATCAGCGACATCGCGTGCTCGGACACCGCCCGCGCGTTCACCCCGGCGGCGCTGGCCAGCCGTATGCCGCTGCTTCGCCAGCAGCGTCGCGGGAAAACTGGTCGGTGCCGGCGCCGATCGACTGGATGAATCTCAGCCTGGTTGCGCGCGCGAGCGAGCGTCGTTGCGCCACAGGCCGGAGACCACCAGTACGTCGGCCTCGCCGATGCGCGGCGTCAAGCTCCTCGCGCGTCGCGCACCTGGAAGGCGTTGATGCCGGTGTTGCGTGCGCGCGAAGCGGTCCAGCATCTGATAGGCGACGTGGGCGAAGCAGATGGTGATTTTGTCGGGCGGCGGAAACATTCCTTATCCTTCTCGCAGACCGGCCTCGCGCAGCAGCGGCAGCACTGTCTCGATGAAATACGGCAACTCGTCTGTGAAGTTCACGAACGACGACCGTGGTGCCGGCGAATCCGACCTCGCTCATCCGCACCATCTCCTCGGCGATCATGCGCGGCGTGCCGATCAGCGGATAGGTGCCGGCGCCGCCGACGAACCGCTTGCGGTGCAGCCGATACGCCTCGGGATCGTGCGAGCCGGAGAACTTCTCCTTGGCGCCCATGTAGAAGTCCACGCTGGCGGTGTCCTCCATCGTCACCGCGTAATGCTCGTAGTAATCCTCGGCCTCGGTCTGGGTCGGGCGGCACACCACGTGGCAGGTGGTGAACACGCCGACCTCGCGCCCGGCCGCCCGCGCGCGCGCCGCCATGTCGGCGATGTGCGGACGGCCGCCTTCGATATCGACGAAGGTGGTGAACAGGAAATCCGCCGCCTTCGCCGCGAAATCGCGGCCGACCGGCGAGAACGCGGCATTCAGCGTCACCGGTCGCGGCCGCTGCAACGGCGCCGGCTGGCCGGACACGCTCTTGCAGCTTGTAGAACCGCCCCGTCGTAGTCGAACGGCGCGGCCGCCGGCGAAGATGCGCTCCATGATCTCGACCCATTCCAGGCCCTGCGCGTAGCGGTCCTCGATCATCGTCAGGCCGAACAGCGCGAACTCCTGCGGGCTCCAGCCGCAGACGATGTTGAGCCCGGCGCGGCCGCCGCGAGGCATGATCGACCGTCGCCAGCGCCTTGGCCGCGAACACCGGATGCACCATCGGCACATGCACGGTGGAGAACAGCGCGATGCGCTCGCGTGACGCCGGCCAGTGCCGCGGCGATAGGTCAGCGTCTCGAAACTCCATTCGCGGCTGTTCATCTCGCCGCCGAAGCCCTTCCAGCGCGCGATCGGCAGGAAGAACTCGATGCCCGGCGCGGTCGGCCATCTGCGCGACCTCGACCACCTCGTCCCAGTGCGCCGGCCAGCGTTCCGGCACGCGCGTCAATGTCAGGCCGCCATCGGCGTTGGCGGAGAACACGCCGAGCTTGAAGCGGTTGGGACCGTACATCGGATGCACTGGCATGTCGGCCGAGTCCTTCTCGTGGATCGCCAGTTCAACATCGCCGCCGCGATACTTCAAGGTTGAAACTTTTTCGGCCGCGCTCGCCACTCGCTCTCGCCGGTAGTATCCTTGCCCGAACACGAACTCCGGCCCAGCAAGCCATGGCGAGGAACGCACAAGACATGCAGCAGATCGGACATTTCTGGGCGGCAAGATCGTCCAGGCAACGGCGCCACCGGCCGACGTCTTCAACCCCGCCACCGGCGAAATTTCCGGCCAGGTCGCCATGGGCGGCGCCGCCGAGGTCGATGCCGCCGTCGCCGCCGCCGCCGCCGCCTGGCCGGCCTGGGCCGCGACCCCGCCGCTGCGCCGCGCGCGGGTGATGTTCAGCTTCAAGGAGACGCTGGAGCGCGCCAGCAAGCGCCTCGCCGCCATCATCACCGCCGAGCACGGCAAGATCCTGTCCGACGCCGAGGGCGAGGTGCAGCGCGGGCTGGAGGTGGTGGAGTTCGCCTGCGGCATTCCGCATCTGCTGAAGGGCGAATTCACCGAGGCGGTCGGCACCGGCATCGACGCCTGGTCGATGCGCCAGCCGCTCGGCGTGGTCGCCGGCATCACGCCGTTCAACTTCCCCGTGATGGTGCCGCTGTGGATGATCCCGGTGGCGCTGGCCTGCGGCAATTGCTTCATCCTCAAGCCGTCGGAGAAAGACCCGTCGGCGAGCCTGCTGCTCGCCGAATTGCTCGCCGAAGCCGGGCTGCCGGCCGGCGTGTTCCAGGTGGTGCAAGGCGGCGCGCGAGGCGGTGGAGGCGATCCTCGACCATCCCGGCATCCAGGCGATCAGCTTCGTCGGCTCCACCCCGATCGCCGAGACCGTCTATCGCGGCGGCACCCATGCGCGGCAAGCGCGTGCAGGCGCTGGGCGGGGCCAAGAACCATCTGGTGGTGATGCCGGACGCCGATCTCGACCAGGCGGTCGATGCGCTGATGGGCTCGGCCTATGGCAGCGCCGGCGAGCGCTGCATGGCGGTGTCGGTCGCGGTCGCCGTCGGCGATGTCGGCGACCGGCTGATCGAGCAGCTCGCGCCGCGGGTGCGCGCGCCTGAAGATCGGCCCGGGCACCGACCCGGAGGCCGAGATGGGGCCGCTCGTCACCGGCGAGCATCGCGACAAGGTGTCCGGCTACGTCGATACCGGCGTGACCGAGGGTGCGAAGCTGGTGGTCGACGGGCGTGGGCTGTCGCTGCAAGGCTACGAAAGCGGCTTCTTCATCGGCGGCAGCTTGTTCGATCGACGTGACGCCTGAGATGCGCATCTACCAGGAGGAGATCTTCGGCCCGGTTCTGTGCGTGGTGCGCACGCAAGGATCTCGGTGGCGCGATCGACCTGATCAACGCCCACCGCTTCGGCAACGGCACGGCACTGTTCACCGCCGATGGCGGTGCCGCGCGCGGTTTCGCCAGCGCGATCAGGGTCGGCATGGTCGGCATCAACGTGCCGATCCCGGTGCCGGCGGCGTTCCACAGCTTCGGCGGCTGGAAGCAGTCGCTGTTCGGCGACCATCACATGCATGGGCCGGAAGGGGTTCGCTTCTACACCCGCATGAAAGCCGTCACCCAACGCTGGCCGCACAGCATTCGCGCCGGCGCCGAGTTCACCATGCCGCAGATCGGGCGGTGAGCGGCCGTTGATGACGCGCTCAGGCTGAGCGTGCTTTACGGCGGGAGAGGGGAGTGGGCCGGCATCGCGGTTTGGCCGAGCACCCACCCCTCCCATTTCCGCAGCCAGGGGTCATTGGGAATCCCGTCCGGCCGCCGCCCTGATAGCACGCCGATCACGCACAGCGCCCCCAGCGCGCTGTCGAAGCGATCTTCGCCGGCCGCGTCGGCGCCGAAGCCGGCCGCGATCATCGCCGCCATGTCGGGGTCCGCGACCACGCCGAGGCCGCCCATTGCCGCGCGCAGCGGGGCGGCCAGCGCCGCGCGGTCCGCCTGCCGCCGTTTGCTGCCTTGCAGCCGCAGCCCGAGATGGCGGAGCGCCTCAGCCGGATAGGTTTCGGCGACCACGACCTCGCCGGGGGCGAGCAGGTCGTGGAGGTTGCCCGCGAACGGCCACAGCAGCGGCGGCCGGGGCTGGGAGAGCGCAGGCAACAGGAGCGACCGCCACGCGTCGATCGCCGCCTTGCCGGTCTGGTTGGCGCCGAGGGTCCAAAACAACGGCGCGCCGGCAGGCCGTTCGGCGGTGGCGTGGTCGCAAAGGCGGGACAAGGCGCGTGCATCCTGCAGCGACAGGGCTGTCGCATGGCCCGCGCGGGTCATCCCGGCGACCCCGCGGGCAGGATAGAAGGGGCGCGCCGGGCCGATCTCGTGCAATGCCGCGCAGACCTCGAAGAAGCCCGGCCGGGCGGCGAGGCCGCGGAGGAAGGCCGGAAAATCCGGCTCGGTCGCATGCAGCGCGGCGAAGCTTCGCGGCAGGCCAAGCGGAAAATCCACCCCCAGCGCCACGCCGCCGCCACCGGCTTGGGCGCGCAGGCGGGCGAGCAGGGTGGCGGTGTCGCCGACTGGCACGCTCGCCGCCAACCGCCAGCCCGCGCCGTCGCGCCGCCCCGCGGTGAGCCAGCGCTTGGGCGCGAACATGCTCCAATCCGCGTGCGCCGCGATCGCGACGGGGTGGGCCAAGGCGTGAGGCGTCTGCCGCGGGCGGTTACAGCGGCTTGTTGGCCCGGTTCAGCAGCCTTGCCATCAGGCCCGGCGGCTTCTGGGGTTGGGGGGGCGCGGCGAGCTTGGCCCGGGCGCGTTCCTCCTGCAGCCGTTCGCGGTCTTTCTGGCTCAGCCATTTCTCCAGGCTGACCCCGGCCTTGGCGGCGCGCTTGGCCTCATAGGCCCGTTGGCCCTCCGTCATCTGCTTCGTCATGTCCTGTCCCCGTGCGCCCGATCCGCGTGCATGGCGGTTGTTCGCCTTCAACAACCTGTTCGTCGCCCCCGGTTTCTGGCATTGCGTGTGCGCGGCTTCAAGGGCGCGGCCCTGAAGTTGGCCGCATTGGCGCGGCTTGGAGGGACTATGAACAATCTGGGCGTCATGACGTCAGTGCTTGTCGCTCTGCTGGGCCTGGACCCACTGCGCATCCCCGTGCCGATCGCGTTGTTCGGCTTCATCCTTGACATCGGCCTGATCAGCTTCATCGCCTGCATGGTCTGGTTCACCCTGAAACTCCTCGGCCGGTTTGTCACCGACGCGCTTGAGATTCAGAACAACCGGCACCGTCTGGTGATCGCCCGCGGGTTGACGCGGCATGATTTCGAACAAGTGCGCAAGGCGATCCGCGGCTGGAAGCTGCTGCTGATCCGCTACGGCAGCGACGAATATCTGCGCAGCATGGCCGGCGAGGCCGACCGCAATGTCGGCCGGCCGCGCTATGCCAGCATCCCGATGAGGCTGTCGCTGTCGCCGACCGGCGAGGTGCTGCTGAGCTGGGCATTGCCGGTGCATCGCCGCCTCGGCACCCAGTTTCGTTGCTTCATCGACACCCGCAAGGGCGACATGGGGCCGTCGGTGCTCACCGGCATGCTGAAGCATTATGACGAGATCGACGTCGTCGAGCCCGAGGTGCCGGAGCCGACGCGGGTGTATTTCACCCTCAAGCGCTTCCCCGTGGTCACCACCGCCGAGGGGGTGCGGCACAACCTGGTGCGCCCGGAATAGATTTCAGATCTGCCCGCGCTTGCGCAGCAGCACCCGCGCCAGCGCCGACAGCAAGGCATTGATCGCGATCCCCGCCGCCGACAGCAGCACGAGGGCTGCGAACATGCGCGGGATCTGCAAGCGGTAGCCGGCCTCGAGGATGCGGTAGGCGAGGCCCGAGGCGACGCCGCCGGAACCCGCGACGAATTCCGCCACCACGGCGCCGACCAAAGCGAGGCCGCCGGAGATGCGCAGGCCGGCGAGGAAATAGGGCAGCGCCACCGGCAGGCGCAACAGCGTCAGTATTTGCCACCGCCCGGCGCCGTTGAGGCGGAACAGGTCCAGCAACTCCGCCGGCACCGCCGACAGCCCGACGGCGGTGTTGGAGAAGATCGGGAAGAACGCGACGATGGTGGCGCAGACCACCAAGGCGGAGAACGGATCGCCGACCCAGACGATGATCAGCGGTGCGATGGCGACGATCGGGGTCACTTGCAGCGCCACCGCCCAAGGCTGGATCGCCGCCCGCGCCCACGGGCTCGCCGCCATGGCCGCCGCGAGCAGCACCCCGCCGACGCAGGACGCCAGCAGGGCGACGCCGGTCACCAGCAAGGTTGAGGCGAGGCTGGCCAGCAGCAGGCCGGGCACCTCGAAGAAGGCGGCGGCGATCGCCGACGGTCCCGGCACGAGATACGCCGGCACCCCGGACAGCCGCACCGCCATCTCCCACGACGCCAGCACCGCCACGGCGAACAGCGCCGGGGCGGCGGGCAACAAGACGGTTCCGTTCCGCGTCGCCGGTTTCATGCGGCGGCCATGATCTGGCGCAGCGCCTCGCTGACCTGCGCCACCAACGCGGCGTAGCCTGGGGTCAACCGGGTCGCCGCCGCCGCCGGAAGCTCGGAGTGGAAGACTTGCGCGACGCGCCCGGGCCGCGGCGACAGGCAGACGATCCGCCGCGCCAGGAACGCCGCCTCGTAGATCGAATGGGTGACGAACACCACGGTGCAGCCGAGTTCGCGCCACATTGCCTGCAGATCCTCCTGCAACCGGTGGCGGGTGAATTCGTCCAGGGCCGCGAACGGTTCGTCCATCAGCAGCACCTTCGGGCGGCTGACCAAGGCGCGGGCGATCGCCACCCGCATGCGCATGCCGCCAGACAACTCGGCGGGCCTCGCCTGCCCGAAGCCCTCGAGGCTGACGCGCGCCAGGGCCGCCTCCACCAAATCAGCCGCCTCGCTCCGCGGCACGCCGCGCAACCGCAGCGGCAGCCATACATTCTCCCGCGAGGTCGCCCAGGGCAGCAGGGTCGCGTCCTGGAACACGAAGCCGATTTCGCCAGGGCCGGGCGCGCCGCCGGCCCAGATGAGCCGCCCGGCATCCGGCCGGTCCAGGCCCGCGACGAGCCGCAGCAAACTCGATTTGCCGCAGCCGGACGGACCGAGCAGGGCCACGAAATCGCCCGGCGCCACATCGAGGGAGACATCGCGCAACGCCTCGGTGCCATTGCCGAAGCGCCGCCCGACATGCTCGATCGACAGCAGCGGCGACGGCGTCACGCCGGATGCTATTTCTTCAGCTCCATGCCGATTTTCTTGTTCACGAACTGCAGCGTGTACACCTTGGTCACATCGAGGTCCTTCGGATACAGCCCCTGTTCGGCCACCGAGTTGCGAAACGCGGTCCAGCGCGCCGCCGTCATCGCGCCGATCCCGAGGCTCGCCGCGTCTCCGGAATCGAGGATGCCGTGCCGCACCAGCGCCGTCCGCCCGTAGGCGAGCAGCGCGTCGGTCATCTCCGGGTTGTCCTTCTTGATCAGCGCGTTGCCCGGCGCCGGATCGCCATAGAGGTACGAATACCAGCCCTCGATCGAGGCATCGACGAAACGCTGCACCAGGTCCGGATTGCTCGGCAATCAACTTGTCGGACGCGGTGAACATCTTGGAATAGCCGTTGAACCCGCCATCGGCCACCAGCATCACCACCGGCTCCTCGCCGGAAGCCTGGGCGATGGAGAACGGCTCGCTGCCGAGATAGCCCTGCTGGACCGCGGTCTTGTCGGCCAGGAACGGCTGCATGTTGAAGTTGTACAGGCCGGATCTGCGCGTCCGTGTAGCCGAACTTCGCCTTCAGGAAGTTCCACCAGCCCACCCGCGCGTCGGCGCTGATCATGATCGGCTTGCCCTTCAATGCCGCCAGCGAATCGTTGCCCTGGCCGGGATGGGCGATCAGCACCGACGGCTCCTTTTGGTACATCGCCGCCACCGCGCGGAACGGCACGTTCTCCTTGCACCATGTTCAGCGCGATGAAGCTGTCTGAGGCGATGTTGAAGTCTAGCCGGCCGGCCAGCATGCAGCTGCGTCTGGTTCACCGACGGGCCGCCCTGCTTGATCGTGACGTCCAGCCCGTGCTTGCGGTAGATTCCGGTGGCGACGGCCTGGTAGTAGCCGCCGTATTCCGCTTCGGCCAGCCAATCGGTGCCCATGGTGACGGAATCCTCGGCCTGCGCGGGTGCGGGCGCCCAAGCGGGCACAACGAGGGCCAGCATCAGCCACGCGGCATGCCATCGCATCGGTCTACGCTCCTGACAGAAACTCGTGTGACGGAAAATCTTCAGCGAAGTATAGCGGGGGCATGAACGTGACGAAACCGAAATCCTCCCCGCCCGCCCGCCTGCTTCTGGCCGGGGACAGGTGACTATGTCAGGGCAATCCTGAAGGACGTGACGGTTGAATGCCATGTCGGATTGCACCCGTGGGAGCGGCACCCGGAGCGGCCGAGCCGCCTGATCGTCAATGTCGAGATGTTCGCGCCCGCTGCTGGCGGCCGCCTGGACCGCGAAGGCGCCCCGTTCCTCGACTACGACCCGGTACGCGCCGCCTTGCGCACCTGGCCGACGCGCAAGCACACGCCATTGCTGGAAACCCTGATCGAGGAGCTGTTCGAGGTCTGCTTCGCCAACCCGTCCGTCCAGGCCTGCCGCATCTGCATCCTGAAGCCCGACATCTTCAACGAAGCCGCTGCCGCCGGCGTGGAAGCCGCGCGCCACCGCAAGGCAGCCCGCTTGCCGAAAGGGGAGGCTGACGATGCCGCAGCCAAGCCGTAGCGTGCTGATCACCGGCGGTGCCAGGCGCATCGGCGCCGCCATCGCCCGCGCCTTGGCGCAGGATGGCTGGCATGTGCTGACCCATTACCACCGCTCCCGCGCCGATGCCGAAGCCCTCGCCGCCGAACTTCGCGCCGCCGGCCATCGCTGCGATCCGATCGAGGCGGATCTTGGCGACAAGGACGAAATTCTCGGTCTGGTCCGGCGCGCCACCGAGCTCGCCGGCCCGCTCGACTGCCTCATCAACAATGCCGCCCGTTTCGGCTTCGACGACATCGCCTCGGTCACCTGGGACAGCCTGCACGCGCATATGGTGCCGAACCTGGTCGCGCCTTTGCTGTTGTCGCGCGCCTTCGCCGCGCAATTCGGTGACCGTGCCGGCGGCTGCATCATCAACCTGCTCGATCAGAAGGTCGAAAACCTCAATCCCGACTTCCTGTCCTACACGCTCAGCAAAGTGGCGCTCTCGGGCCTTACCGACATGCTCGCGATGGCCCTTGCCGGGCGCATCCGGGTTTGCGGCATCTCCCCTGGCCTGACGCTGATCAGCGGCCGCCAGACCGAGGAGTCCTTCCGCCGCGCCTGGAGCGCCACCCCGCTCGGACGCAGCAGCTCGCCGGACGAGATCGCCGCCTGCGTGCGCTTCATCCTCGCCACCCCGTCACTGACCGGCCAGACGATCTGCCTCGACGGCGGCGAGAGCCTGCGCGGCCGCGCCCGGGACGTGGCGTTCGATCCATCGGTCTGAGTTTCCGCGCCGGGCTTGCGGGCCACGCTTCCGGGCCAATCCCGGCGACTCGCCGAAGATGCCGCGCCGGCAGGCGGCCATGCCATGATGGTAGCTCGATGACGCAGCGGAGCCGCAAGTGGCGGTTGGTGTTTTCCTGCATGGAGGCAGTCTGATGCGACGTGGAATTTTCGGCGCCCTCGCGGCGATCCCGTTTTTCCTGTGGTGGCCGGCGGCGGCGCAGGTGCAGCCTTTCCCCGCCGGCTTCCGCGATCAGGACGTGGCACTGGACGGCGTCACCCTGCATGTCCGCACCGGCGGGCAGGGTCCGGCGGTCGTCCTGCTGCACGGGTACGGCGAAACCGGCGACATGTGGGCGCCGCTGGCCGCCGACCTCGCGCGCGACCACAGCGTCGTCGTACCCGACCTGCGCGGCATGGGCCTGTCGTCCCACCCGGCCGGCGGCTACGACAAGAAGACCCAAGGGCAGGACATCGCCGACCTGCTCGACGCGTTGAATATCGAGCAGGCCGATCTCGTCACCCACGACATCGGCAACATGGTCGGCTACGCCTTCGCCGCACAGTTTCCCGACCGGGTCACCCGCTTCGTGCTCATGGACGCGCCGCTGCCCGGGGTCGGCCCGTGGGACGACATCGTTCGCAGCCGCGCACTCTGGCATTTCTCGTTCCAAGGCCCGGACGCCGAGCGTCTCGTCGCCGGGCGGGAGCGGATCTATCTCGACCGGTTCTGGAACGAGTTCTCGGCCGATCCGGCCCGGTTCGCGAGGCCTCCCGCGAGCACTACGCCCGGCTCTACGCGCGGCCCGGGGCGATGCATGCCGGCTTCAACCAGTTCGCCGCGTTCGACCAGGACGCCAGCGACAACAAGGAATTCGTGGCGCGCAGGGCAAGCTGACCATGCCGGTGCTGGCCATCGGCGGCGACAAGTCCTTCGGCCCGACCATGGCCGTGGTGATGCGCGCCGCCGCCACCAACGTGCAGCGAACTGGTGATCCCGAAGCCGGGCACTGGCTGATGGAGGAACAGCCCGCCGCCACCATCGCCGCCATCCGCCGCTTCCTCGACCAGAAATGAGAGCGGGCGCGGAAATCGACAAGAACGCGGTAGCCGATGCCGGCGCCGACATGTGCGCCGAGGCGCCGGTCAGACGCGGCTTTCGGCGGCGCCGCGCCGCCGCCGCAGCAGGCGTCTTGGCAGGCGTCCGTCGATGAATGCCAGGCCGGCGCCGATCACCGCCATGCCAAGGAGCTGCCGCGGCTGCAAAGCCTCGCCGAGCGCCAGCACGCCGAGCAGGATGGCGCTGACGGGAATGAGAAAGGTGACGAGCAGGAGATTGGTCGCCCCGGCCGCCGCGAGAATGCGGAAATACAGCCAGTAGCCGAGGGCGGTCGACAGCAGACCCACGCCGAGGACGGCGCCGCAGATTGCGGCGTCGGGCGGCGGCAGGTTCCAGGGATGGTCGATCAGCAGCATCGGCGGCAGCAACAGCATTGTGGAAGCGCAGACCTGTCCCGCGGCGGTGGCGAGCGGCGCCACGCCCATGCGCCGGAACCGGCGGCCGAAAATGCCGGCGAACGCGTAGGACAGCGCCGCCGCGAGGCAGGCGAGCTGGGCGGGCAGATCGGCGCCGATCCGCCCGGCTTGGACGACCTGTCCACCGGCACCGATCATCACGGCGGCACCGGCGAAGCCGATCACGGCGCCGAGCGCCTTGAGCAGGGTCAGGCGTTCATCGGCGGTGAGCAGATGCGCCACCAGCACGGTGAACAAGGGCGTGGTGGCGTTGAGGATGGCGGCGAGCCCGCTCGGGATGCGATGCTGGCCCCACACGATCAGCACGAACGGCAGCGCGTTGTTCAGCAGCCCCATGCCGAAGAAGGCGAGCCAGGTCCGGCCGTCGCGCGGCATTCGCTGGCCGAGCAGGCGGACCGCCAGCAGCAACGCCGCGGCCGCCACCGCCACGCGCAGCCAGACCAGGGTGAACGAGGGCAGCTGCCGCACCGCGACGCCGTTGAAGAAGAACGAGCCGCCCCAAAGCACGGCGAGCGCCAGCAGCATGGCCCATTCGCGCCGGCCCATCACCGGCCCCGATGCTCCCGCGTTCAATTCCCTGTTGTCCACCGCAACCGCTCACCCTTGCCAAACCCGCGGACAATATGGCGGTGGCGGCGAGGCTGCGCCCTCCGCTCGTTGCTCCCGCACCCGATCCGGTGCGGGTCGCGGCGAATGCCAGGTGGCGATGCGCCGGGTCAGGACCCGCTGAACCAGTTGTATCCCTGATCTTCCCAGTATCCGCCGGGATAGTCATTGGTCACGAACAGCGCCGCGATGTGCTTCGGATTCTTGAAACCGAGTTTCGTCGGCACGCGCAACTTCATCGGAAACCCGTATTTCGGCGGCAGTGGTGCGTTGCTGAAATCCAGCGCCAGGATCGTCTGCGGATGCAGCGCCGTCGCCATGTCGATGCTCGCGTAGTAGCGGTCGGCGCATTTGAAGCCGACATAGCGGGCGCGCATATCGGCGCCGATCGCCTCAAGGAAGGCACGCGAACGGCACGCCGCTCCATTGGCCGATGGCGCTCCATCCCTCGATGCAGATATGCCGGGTGACCTGGGTCTCCTGCGCGCAACGTGCGGAGCCGCCCGAGCGTCCAGCTGCTGCGTGTCGGCCACCCGGCCGGAGACTTCGAGCGCGTAGTCGTCGCCATCGATTTCCGGTGCGTCGTCCACCGGGTAGAACGCGTTGAAGGGGAACGGCTTGGTGATGGCGCTGGCAGGATAGGTGGGCGCGAGCCGGTTCGGGGTCGAACAGCCAGGCCTGAACCCGGTCGTTCCAGCGCGACATCGCCCACAGCACCCGATCCACCGCGTCGCCATCCTGCAGGTTGCAGCCGGTGAGCATGGTCAGCGCGCCGAGCGACAGGCCGCGTTTGAGCATCAACCGCCGCTCCAGCCGCCGCAGCCCCGGCCGATGCTCGTCGAGGGTGATCCGTGTTTCCCGCTTCATTGGGGCAGCTCCTCGTGATGCGCGGGCCGGGCGACGCGGCCCATGACCATGCCCGCCAGCGTGCGCGGCACCAGTGCGACCAGCACCAGATGCAGGAGGATGAAACCGACGATCCCGGCCATGGCGGCAAAATGCACGCGGCGGGTGAAGTCATACCCATCGAACAGGATCGCCAGCACCGGCCACTGCACCGGTTTCCAAAGTGCCAGCCCGGACACCACCGCGAGCACGCCCAGCATCAGTACGACGACATAGGCGAGGCGCTGCACGGCGTTGTATTCACCGACGCGATGGCGCAGCCGAAACAGGGTGGCATCGCGCGCGTCGTGCAAGATTTCGCGCGGCCGGAGCGGCAGAAGGGTGCGGCACAAACGCCCCGAAATCAGTCCGTGGAGAAGATAAACGACGCCATTGCCCACCAGCAGCCACATCGCCGCCAGATGCCAGGCGATCGCACCGCCCAGCCATCCGCCGAGGGTCGCCCAGAGCGGAAAGCGGAATCCGAACAGCGGCGAGGCGTCATAGATCAGCCAGCCGCTCATGATCATGCAAACGATGGCGAAGACATTCACCCAATGCGTCAACCGCACGACAAGCGGATGGGCCGGAGCGAGGGGCCGCGAGGAAGTGGCCGCCCGGTGCCGTGGCGGCGTCGCATTCGGGTTCATCATGGTCGCGGGGCGATCCTTGTGCTTGTGGCCGACCCCGACGCCCGCCCCACCTTGCGGTGGAGCGGGGCCAAGCGAATCACATTGGCGGGACGAGGCCGTTCTTGCCAACCGATACGCTACCGGCGGTGACCATGCCATCGGCGCCGCGCGTGCCGTTGATGAGCACGTTGGCGCCAACCGTGAGCGCCGTCCGATCAGCCGGCTCGTAGGTGACGATGGGCACGTCGTCCGGCACCACGACCCGCTTCTCGCCGTCCTTGTAGGTGATGGTGATGGTCCGTCCGTTGCTGTTGACGAGGCTGCCGACGGTGCCGTTGGTCATGCTGCTGCCGGCGCCGAGATCCCATTCCCGCGTGCCCTCGCCGACGCCGCGCATGCTGGGTGGGAATACCTGGACTTCCAATGCCTTGAGCGTGCCGTCGGCTTGCGGGACGGCGGCGGTGCCGACATAGCTGCCCTGCTTGATTTCGCTGACCTGCGATACCGTCAACCACGTCACGCGGACATTGGCTGGCAGCGTGGCGGTGGCTTTGGTGCCGTTGCGCAGCGTCACCTGGACCGTGTCGCCCGAAACCGCGTCGATCTTTCCCCGCAGCCGCGCCGCGACGTTGCCGCTCTGCGCGAAAGCGGCACCGGACAGCGAAACGCCGACCGCGAGCGTGGTCAGAAGCATACGTCTGTTCATCGTCGTCATGGTCCCTTGCAGTATGCAAGCCACCGGCGGCGGCTCTGACGCAAGGAGACGTCCGGGACGGGCGCGAAATTCCCGGCGGCGACGCACACCCATGAAGCGGCCGGTCAGACGCTAGATCGCGATGGTGCTGGATCAGCGACCATCACGATCTAGCCTTTTGTTTACACGCGCAATTTTATGGTCCGGTGATTCCACCTAAAGCCATATTGCTCTAAGGTCTGATACCCTGGGCCGTATCGACGAGCGCCTGGGTGGGCACCTGGATCAGGCCGTGGGACGGACGGTCGAGATCGACGATCAGCATGATCAGCACCGCGACGGTGATGGCCATGATCAGGTTTGCGATGCGCCGCTGGGCGCCGCCGGCGCCGGCGTGGTAGCCGGTGAAGCCCATCGCCACCGTGGCGACGCCGACCAGGATGACCATGACGGCGGACGGCACGTGGTTGCGCAGCGCGGTGAGCCGCCGTTCATGGATGTTGTTCATTTCGTTCAACGAACCGACGAAGCGGTAGTCCGGCAGCGATTGCGGCGCCGCCGCGCTGACCGCGATGGCCTGCTGCCAAAGCCGGGATTGCAGCTCCAGCGAGCGGGCGACCTCGCGGTCCAGCTTGGCCGGATCGAAGGGAACGCCGAGCGCCACGCGGACCGCGACGTAGTCGCGCAACAGGCTCAGGATCGGCCGCTGTACCGGCTCCGGCAGCATCAGGGCGAAATTGGCGGTGCTGCCGATCGCATTCGCCTCCTCGAGGACCAGGTCGCGGCGCGTCTCGTAACGTGCCAGCGCCATGGAGAAACTGAACGCGAGCAGCAACGCCAGCAAGCCGAGGGCCGCCCCGGCCAACGTCCCGAAATCCGAGACCGGCCGCTCCGCTCCGCGATGCCGCCGGCCGATCCATCTGCCAATTTCCGCGGCGCCACCGACCAGGACGATGGTCAGGGGATAGAGAAACGCCATGTCCAGCTCGTATATCCGGTCGAGGATCATCCGAAGCCTCCCGCGCCGCGGCATTTCCGCCGGGTCACTGCTCGCGCGCATGATAGCGCCGCCGCCTAGCCCGTTCCTTCGTCGCATGCCGCCCGGTCCCGCCCGCATCGCGGCACGCGCTCCGATACCGGCTTATCCACCGCGCACGAGCCGCGCCAGAAGCGGTAGCCGCGTCCGCAAGCCATGCCGCAGCCGCCCCACCAGGCTGCTTCGGCGCGCATACATTGCCTGCATCCGCCGCAGCTCGGCCGGCACGAACTGCTCCGCCGGCATCGCCGCCAACGACGCGTAGAGCCGTGCCTCGCTGGCATGGTCGCCCAGCAGCTCCGCAGCCTGTAGCTCCCCTTGCAGTGCTGACATGAACCTCTGGTCGTGCGGCGCCGGAGTTTCCGCAATCCCGAGCGAGCGCGCCCGCGCAAATCGCCGTGCCGCACGGGCCAGATCGCCGCCGGGTTGCAGATCAAGCATTCCCAGTGCGAACAGGACATTGCGGTCCGCTTCCGTCAATTCCACCGCCGGGTCCGGCTCGATCGCGATCGTCGGGAATTTCGCCAACGTCTGGTGGGCAAGCTCGAAATCGCCGGCATTGACGGCCTGCATCACCATGTCCCTGACCGCGAGACCGGGGCTCAGCGCCTCGATGTGCTCGATGGCTGGGTCGTCGGCGTTCATCATCTGCAGCACGCGGCGGGTACCGGCCGCCGCTGCCGTGACGGCCTGGAACAGCGGCAGCAACTCGACCATCGGCACCCCGCGCTGCAACCGCGCCGCCAGCCGGGCATGCAGCAGCACCGCAAGGTTGAACGGCGCCTGTTCCGCCCAGGCGTCCGGCGAGCCGATCGCGGAGAAATCCGGCAGCGTCTCTGGGCGGTCCGGCGTGAACCCGAACCGCCGGCCGATCTGTTCGGCCAGGGCGTCGAATAGCTGGTCGAATCCGTTCCAGTCCTGCGCCTCCAGCGCCCGCGCGAGGCAGCGGCCGGCGAATCCCAGCCACAAGTCGCTCCCCGGCACCGATATCTTCAGCCGCCGCAGCAGATATGCGCCGTACTCCGCGGCCAGGGCTGCCGGGTCCTCCACCAGTTCCAGCTCGAGGTCCGAGGCGTAGGCGATCAGCGAGAACCCGTTGGGCCGCACCGCGACATGGGCGAAGCCAGCGCGGCGCAGCAGCGTCTCGAGGCTATGCGGGGTCTGCAGCACCAGATGCGTGCCGAGCGACAGGGCTGGGATCACCCAGCTCTCCGGCGCGTCCGGGCGCAGGGTGCCGGCGTCGGGCGTGGTCACGATCAGCACGCCGCCCGGCACCAGCGCCGATCGCAACAGCCCGATGAACTCGCCGGGCCGCCGCAGATGTTCCAGTACCTCCGACGCCATGATGACGTCTGCGTCTCCGGTCGCGTCCTGCAAACCGAGATACCGATGCGCGATCGGTACCCCGAGTTGCACGCGGCCCGCCTGGGCGAGGCCCGAGGGATCGGTGCCCTGTCCGCTCCATCCGCGCATGGCAATCGCGAAATCCAGCCCGAAGCCGAAGCCACAGCCGACGTCGAGAAACCTGCTGCCGGCCGGCCGGCGCACCCGCGCCAATGTCTGCACGATTTGCGCAATGCCGGCGGATTGCTGGGTGTAGAAGGCGATGACCGGGCGCGGTGGCTCGCCTTCGCTGACATAGTCGAAGGCAAGCGGATCGGCGACGAACGCGCAGCCGCAATCGGGGCACCCCAGCCATGTGTGGTCGATGGGCCGCCCGGCGAACACGGCACTCGCCTGAAGCACAAAACCCTTGCTCGCCGTCCCGCCGCAGTTCGGACAGGCGAGGCGCGATGGCACGGCGTCGTTGCCGCACCCGTTCGCGGAAAGTGGCAGGGGAACCGGCCAGCGGATTGAAATGGAAACGGCCTCAGCGGTCATTGCCATGGCTCCTGCGTCTCGCTGATCCGTCATGCATGCGGCGCGGGTGTCAAGCTGCTAGGCTGCGCTGATGCATGCATCCACGGCGCCTTGATGTCCGAAGCCCGCGTCAAGGCCGCGATCTGGGTGCAGGCGGCACTTCGCCTCGGCAACGCCAGCGGCCGCTACGGCGCGGTGCTGCATCGCGGCGACGAGGATGCCGGCGGCGTCCTGGTGGTGCTGCGCGGCAAGGGCGGATTGGCCGTGCTGTCCCAGACCCGCGATCGCGACGGCGCGTTGGCATGGCTGCGCGCCACCGGCGCCGCCCCGGTCGAGCAGGCGGCGGCCGATGCCTATGTCGCCCGCCAGCTGGGCTTCGACCGCGACCTCTGGGTGCTCGAATTCGAAAGTCCGGATCTGCTGCCGCCCTTTGAGGGGCGGATTCTGTGACGGTGTGTCGTTGATTGCTGTTGCCCCGGTGGCACCAATTGCGCACATAGGTCGTTCGGACCCTAATGCCGCAACTCGCCACGTCCTGATGCCCAGGTCGTTTTCCCAGGGACTGCACCGTATGAAACCTATGCTGCTCGCCGCTTCGATGCTCGCCGCCCCGATCCTGGCGGGCCAGTCCGCGGTCTTCGCGCAGCCGATCGAGGGCATCTATGTCGGCGCTGGCGGGGGCGCCAATTTCCTGTCTGACGAGCGGGTTCGCACGGTGACCCTGGGCAAGACCACGAGTTCCGTGCCGGGGGGCACCAGCCTGCGCTTCGGCACGGGCTATGTCGCGCTCGGCAGCGTCGGCTGGGGTTTCGGCAATGGCGTACGCGTTGAGGCGGAAGGCAGCTACCGGCACAACGACCTTGACGGCGGCGCGGCGCCGGGCGGCAGGGTGAGCGGGAGCGAGGCGAAATACGGCGCGATGGCCAATGTGCTGTTCGACCTCGATATCGGCTCGCCCTACGCGTTCCCGTATTTCGGTGGGGGCGCCGGCTACCAGTGGGCGCACCAGAAAAACAGCACCGGTTTCGCCTCACCCGCCGCCTCCGCCACCAATATCAGCGGCACCCAGGGCAGCTTTGCCTACCAGGGCATTGCCGGGTTCGCCTTCCCGATTCCGGGCGTGGTCGGGCTCTCCGCGACGGCGGAATACCGCTATCTCGGCATGGCCGGCGATCGCAAATACGCCGGCACCGCGACCGGTGCCGCGACCGCGCCGGTGACCGCCGGCTACAAGGTGACCGAGAACAACAACCACAGCCTGATGGTCGGCGTACGCTACGCCTTCAACGTGACGCCGCCGCCGACGGTGGCGCCCGCCGCCGCCGCCCCGGCACCGACGGCCGCGCGCAGCTTCCTGGTGTTCTTCGATTGGGACAAATCGGATCTGTCGGACCGCGGGCGCCAGATCATCGCCGAGGCGGCGCAGAGTTCGACCAAGGTCGAGGTCACCCGGATCGAGGTGTCGGGTCACGCCGACAAGTCCGGCTCGCCGGCGTATAACCTTGGCCTGTCCAGGCGCCGCGCCGATACCGTCGCCGCCGAACTGGTTCGCGACGGCGTGCCGCGGGCGAGCATTTCGGTGATGGCGTTCGGTGATTCCCGCCCGCTGGTGCCGACCGCCGCCGGTGTGCGTGAGCCGCAGAACCGCCGCGTCGAGATCGTCCTGAAATAGCAGCGGCGCGGCCGCGTCATGAAACTAGCGGGCGTCGTGAAAGATGATGCCGGCGGTGAAGCGGGCGCCGCTCCGCACCCGGCTGACGCCATGGCGCATCGCCACGCGATAGGGCCCGCGTTTGCCCTCGATCGGGCGGTGGTTGACGGCGAAGATCACCGCATCGCCCCGCCGCAGCTTCACCACCTCGGCCCGCGACTGCATGCGCGGCCGCTGCTCGACCAAAACGAACTCGCCGCCGCCGAAGGTCGCAGGATCGCTCAGCAGGATGGTCGCCTGGAGCGGGAAGGCGAGGTCGCCGTAGAGATCCTGGTGCAGGCAGTTGTAGTCGCCGGGCCCGTATTTCAGCAGCAGCGGCGTCGGCCGGTTCTGCCCCGCCGCATGGCAGCGGGCGAGGAATTCGGCATGTGCCGGCGGATATCGCGTCGGCAGCGACAGGCGCTCGGCCCAGCGGTTGGCGAGCGGGACGAGCCTCGGGTAGAGGGCGGCGCGCAAACCCGCGATCGGCTCCGGGACCGGGGCTGAGAAATACTTGTACTCGCCCTGTCCGAAACCATGATGTGTCATGACAATTCGGCTTCGAAATATCTCCATGTCGTCGTAGCGGGCGATCAGCGCCTCGCATTCGGCGGCGCCGAGCAGGGCAGGGATCACGGCGCAGCCGCCGGCGTCGAGTTCCGCCTCGATCGCCCTCCAATCGATATTCTGGTTCATGCCGCCCTATATCGGCCTGGCCGGCATCCCGCGCCATCCGACCGGTGCTTTGGCTTCCAAACGGGTGCCCCCAGGCGATGACCGGCAAGCTGCCCTCCGTCGATTCGCTGTTGCGTGACCCTGGCGCCGAGGTGCTGCTGGCCCGATTCGGCCGGACCGCGACGCTCGCGGTGCTGCGCCAGTCGCTTGACCGGTTGCGGCGCGACGGCGCATTCCCGACCGGAGCGGCCGCCGTGCTCGATTTCGCCGCCGACGCGCTGGCGGCGCTGTTCGCCGTGGGTCAGCGGCCGGTGTTCAACCTGACCGGCACCGTGCTGCACACCAATCTCGGACGCGCGCCGCTGCCGCCGGAGGCCGCCCAGGCCGCGGCGGCGGCGATGGCCGGGGCCACCAGCCTGGAATTCGACCTCGCCACCGGCCGGCGCGGCGAGCGCGACGAGCACGTCGCGCGGCCTGCTGCGGCGAGCTCACCGGGGCCGAGGCGCGCCACCGTCGTCAACAACAACGCCGCCGCGGTGCTGCTGATCCTGAACACGCTGGCGCTCGGCGCGAGGTGCCGGTCTCGCGCGGCGAGCTGATCGAGATCGGCGGCGCCTTCCGCATCCCCGACATCATGGCCCGCGCCGGCGCGATGCTGCGTGAGGTCGGCACCACCAACCGCACCCATGCGCGCGACTTTCAGCGCCGCGATCGGCCCGGAGACCGCGGCGCTGATGCGGGTGCACCAGGCCAACTACGCGATCGCCGGCTTCACCGCCGCGGTGTCGCCGCGCGGAACTCGCGGCGATCGCGCATGCGGCGGGGCTGCCGCTGATCGAGGACCTGGGCAGCGGCAGCCTGGTCGATCTGGCGGCGCTGGGGCCTGCCGCACGAGCCGACGCCGCAGGAGTCGCTTGCGGCGGGCGCCGACCTGGTGACGTTTCTCCGGCGACAAGCTGCTGGGCGGTCCGCAGGCCGGGCTGATCGTCGGACGCGCCGACCTGATCGAGCGGCTCAACGCCAACCCGCTGAAGCGGGCGCTTGCGGCTGGACAAGGCGCGGCTGGCGGCGCTGGAAGCGGTGCTGCGGCTGTATCTGAACCCCGATCGCCTGGCGGAGCGCCTGCCGACGCTGCGGCTGCTGACCCGTCCGGCCGCTGATATCCGCGCCACCGCCGCGCGGGTGCTGCCGGCGGTGCGCCGCTTTCGGCCGGACCGACACGGTCCGGTCGAGACCTGCCGCAGCCAGATCGGCTCCGGCGCGCTGCCGGTGGACCTGCTGGCGTCGCACGCCGTCACCATCGGCGGGCACCGCGCTCGATCGCTGGCGGCGTGGCTGCGGGCGCTGCCGCGCCGGTGATCGGCCGACTGGCCGAGGGCCGGCTGTGGCTGGACTGCCGCTGCCTGGAAAGCCACGACGAAGCGGCATTTCAGGCCACTCTGCGCTGATTTAACGAATCATTCCGATGGTGCCGCACGAGAAGTTGGGATAAGCAAGTGCTTGCTGTCCCGGACCGTTTTCCGGGTGATTGATCTCGCGCTTTCGTTTCTGGTGGAGGAGAAGCGGCCCCGGTGGGTCGGCCGGCCTTCAAAGCCGGTTGGGGCTGCCCCGCGGTCCCGGGTGGGTTCGACTCCCGCTCTCTTCCGCCATGCTGGAGGAGATTTGGCACGTCACACTGTTGCGAAAATGCAACTCGGGTTGCAGAACTGCGTCATGTGACTGAAACCGGCCAATCGCTTCTTGGTTTCGGGCGTTAGACGAGTTTACGTTTCAGTTAGAGGGCTTCGGCGGCAATGCGTGGCCCTGAAGTTGGTTTGGTTTCGGATCGCATCCGAACAACGAGGAGAAGACAATGACTTCGCTGCGCAATACTCTCATGGCCGCCACCCTGCTCGCCTTGCCAGTGGTCGCCCAGGCTCAACCGGTGACGGGGCTGTATATCGGCGCCGGCGCCGGCTACGACTATCTGCACGACCTGAACGTCCGCCCGGGCGTCAGCACTTCCGCCAACCCGCTGCGGAACGGCACGTTGGCCGGCTCGGGCGGCCCTGTCGGCCTCGTCAGCCTCGGCTGGGGCTTCGGCAACGGTCTGCGTGCCGAGATCGAGGGCAACATCCGCTCCGAGCACGAGCGTATCAACAACGCCGGCTTCGGCGGTGGCACCAACCTCAGCACCTACGGCGGGATGGCCAACGTCCTGTATGACTTCAACCTCGGCCCGGTGGCGCCGTATATCGGTGCCGGCGTTGGTTACGAAGTGACGCAGACGAACAACACCACCATCTACAGCAACGGCACCGGCCCGACGGCTGGCCTGCCGCCAGTGAAGGCCGTTTTCGGTAACGGCAGCACCGGCAACTTCGCTGCCCAGGGCATCGTTGGCGCGGCGCTGCCGATCGCCGGCGTTCCCGGCCTGGCCCTGACCGCCGAGTACCGCTTCATGGCGGTCCTGGGCAATAACTCGGTCAACGGTGTCAGCACTGTTGGCGTCGCTGGTTCGCGGACCGCGGTGATCTCGGGCGCTTCGCTGAAATTGGACAACCAGTACCACAGCGCGGCTCTGATCGGCGTTCGCTACAACTTCGGCGTTGCCCCGCCGCCGGCGCCGGCGCCGGTTCCGGTTGCGCCTGCTCCGGCAGCGCGCAGCTTCCTGGTGTTCTTCGACTGGGATAAGGCCGATCTGTCGGCGCGCGCTCGCCAGATCATCGCCGAAGCGGCCCAGACATCGACCAAGGTCGCTGTCACCCGCATCGAAGTCTCCGGCAACGCCGACCGCTCGGGCACCCCGGCCTACAACCTGGTTCTCTCGCGTCGCCGTGCCGACAACGTCGCCGCCGAACTCGTGCGTGACGGCGTGCCGAAGGCCAGCATCTCTGTGATGGCCTACGGCGACACCCGTCCGCTGGTACCGACCGCTGCCGGTGTCCGCGAGCCGCAGAACCGCCGCGTCGAGATCGTCCTGAAGTAATCGCTGACGATCTGGATAGTCCAAGCCTAGCGAACCGGCCCGAAAAGGCCGGTTCGTCGTTTGAAAGCCCCGCTGCTTGTGCGGGGCTTTCTTCGTTTGCCGCCGGGATCGGCTTTTCGTCCTGAAGTCGAACTTGCCGGGCGTCGCATCCAGCCGGGCCGAGGGCAGCAAAAAGGGGCGCCTCGCGGCGCCCCTTTGCAGGCCATCCCGACACTCAAACCAAAACCTACTTCTTCTTTGGCGCCGGCTTGGCGGCGGCCTTCACCGGGGTGGGCGTCGCGGGGCATTCTTCCACCGCCAGGGATTGCTGGATCGGCTTCGACGCAGCAAAGGCCGGAAGCTCCGACTCGTTCTTCAGAAGTCATTACGTCATCCAGCAGAGGCCGATTCGCGCCGCAGAAATTCTGTCCGTATTTCACGCTCAGCTGAGACTGCGAGTTGGCCAACTGGGTGATGAAGTCGTCATGTTCCTGTTGCGCCCGGCGGCCATAGGCGCGGCCGAAAAAGCTGTTGAGCGATTTCTCCTCGCCGATCAGTTCGGGGCGGTAGCGCACGACGAAGGCGTTGTACTTGTCCTCGCCGCCGCAGGAAATCGCTGTCACCATCAACTGGCTTTTGAGATTGGCGACATCGAAGGCGGCCTTTTCCGGGGGCCGCACGCAGGCAGCCGCGTGCTCGGTCGGCGGTACCGGCGTCGGCGGGACGAAAACCGCCACCGGTGCCGGTGCTGGTTTTTCGGCGCAGCCGAACAAGGCGACGGCGAGCAGGACGGCGACAGGAACGCGCATGCGGAACTCCAGGCCTTTGAAAAAGCGGATCGAACCGAAGTCCAACAGGTTTGTTCGGTTGAGACGGTGCCGGAGATAAACCGCGTTCCGCCCGGATTTGCAACCGGAAAGGCGAAAAATGGCACCCCGCCGAACAGTGCGATTCCGGCAACCCGAAAAACTCCCTAACATCCTCGCAGCCAGAGGATTTCCGTCTTGCCTGCGTGCTTCGAATTGCATTTGTCGCGGGCCTGCTATGCTGTGTTTTCCCAGAAGGGCAATTCCGCCGCCGCACCAGCAGCCGAGCTCATCGAAGCATGACGATTCCCGTCGACGATCCGTTCCGTGGCTACGTTCACCACCCGTATTTTTGTGAACTGGCGAATCGCGGCGCGGATGACGGCGGCACCCGTGTGGCGATCATGGCCCGAATCGCCGCCATCGGCCTCGATGCCCTGCGCGCCCGGGCCGCCGCCGCCGAAAACGAACTGATCAATCTCGGCGTCACCTTCACGGTCTATTCGGACGCGACGGCGATCGACCGGATCCTGCCCTTCGACTGCATCCCGCGCATCCTGACCGCGGCGGAATGGCGGCATGCTGGAAGCCGGCGTGAAGCAGCGGGTGGCGGCGCTGAACGCCTTTCTGCACGACATCTACCATCGCCGGACCGATCATCAAGGACCGGGTGATCCCGGCGCGAGCTGGTGCTCGGCAACGCCAATTACCGGCCGGAGATGGAGGATTTCCCGGTCCGCTTCGGAACCTACGTGCATATCTGCGGCACCGACATCGTGCGCGACGCCGACGGCACCTTCCTGGTGCTGGAAGACAACGCGCGCACGCCGTCGGGCGTGTCCTACGTGGTGGAGAACCGCGCATCTGATGGCGCGCACCTTCCCCGACCTCATGGCCGGCTTCCGCCTGCGCCCGGTGGACGATTACGGCCGCCGGCTGCTCGAGGCGATGACCGAGATCGCGCCCGAAGGGCGTGGACGAGCCGCAGGTCGTGCTGCTGTCAGCCCCGGCATCTACAACTCCGCCTATTTCGAGCATGTCTTCCTCGCCCGCGAGATGGGCGTGCCGCTGGTCGAGGGCGCCGACCTCGTGGTGGAGCACGACCAGGTCTACATGCGCATCACCGGCGGCCGGCGGCCGGTGCACACGATCTATCGCCGCATCGGCGATGATTTCCTCGATCCCACGGTGTTCCGGCCGGACAGCCTGCTGGGCGTGCCGGGGCTGATCGGTGCCTCTCGCCGCGGCAACGTAACGCTCGCCAACGCCGTCGGCACCGGCGTCGCCGACGACAAGGCGGTCTACGCCTATATGCCGCGGATCATCCGCTACTACCTCGGCGAAGACGCGATCCTGCCAAACGTGCCAGACCCATATCTGCCGCGAGGCGGAAGGGCTCGCCTACACGCTGGCAAATCTCGACCAACTCGTGGTCAAGCCGGTGGGCGAGTCGGGCGGCTACGGCATCACCATCGGGCCGCGTGCCAGCGCCGCCGAGATCGAGCTCGCCCGCGCGGCCTTGCTCGCCGATCCCGCCAACTGGGTCAGCCAGCCGGTGATCGGCCTGTCGGTCGCACCGACCCTGACCGACGCCGGCATCCGGCCGCGCCATCTCGACCTGCGGCCGTTCGCCGTCACCGGGCGCGACACCTGGGTGCTGCCGGGCGGGCTGTCGCGGGTGGCGCTGAAGGAGGGCAGCCTGGTGGTGAACTCCTCGCAGGGCGGCGGGTCGAAGGACACCTGGGTGCTGGCTGATGATTGCCAGCTCACGGGAAGCCACGATGTCGCGGCGATCGCGCCATGAACCGCGACACGCCGTTGCTCGCCCGCTATGCCGAGGGGCTGTTCTGGATGGCCCGCTACCTTGAGCGGGTGGAGAATCTCGCCCGCCTGCTCGACGTGACGCAGACCTTCGAAAGCCCCGGCCGCGAGCAGGAAGCCTGGTTCGCGCTGATCCGGATCAACGCCGACGAGGAGGGTTTCGCCAAGCGCGGCCTGCTGCCGACCGCCGATGCGGTGAAGCGGTTCTATCTGCTCGACCACGACAACCCGAGCGGCATCCCCGCCTGCCTGAACGCCGCCCGGCTGAACGCGCGCACGCTGCGGCCACTGATCTCGCACGGAGATGTGGAAGCAACTGAACGTGTTTCACCGCGACATGACCGCGATCGCCGAGGTGGAACTGGAAGGCGACCGGCTCTCACCGCTCTGCGCCCGCATCAAGGAGGGGGTGCAGGCGCATACCGGCATCACCGAGGGCACGTTCTTCCGTGACCAGGGCTGGTATTTCTACCAGCTTGGACGGTCGATCGAACGGGCGGACCAAGTCACCCGGCTGCTGGACATCCGCTACCACCTGCTGGTGCCCGCCCGGCGGCGAGGAACGGCGGCTGGCGGAGCTGACCCAGTGGAACGGCGTGCTGCGCGCCGCCGCCGGGTACCACGCATTCCGCCGTGTCGCGCCGGCCGGCTTCACCCCGACCGACGTCGTCTCGTTCCTGCTGACCGACAATTCGTTCCCGCGCAGCGCCGCGCTGTGCCTCGAGCAGGTGGAACTGATGCCTGCACCAGTTGCGCAGCCGCTACGGCCTGCGCGGCACGGTCGCGGCATTGGAACGGGTGGAGGAACTGCACGCCGGCATCGTCGGGCGTGGCATCGAAGGCATCATTTCCGACGGCCTGCACCAGTTCCTTGACGCCGTGCAGCGTGACCTCATTCTCCTTGCGGGCGAAATCGGCACCGCGTTTTTCCGCGACTGGCGGCCGCTGGCGGAGGACCAGAATCAAGGCCAAAGCCAAAGCCAGGGTGTGGCGCCGGCGGCCTAAGCGCGTCCCCATGTCCTGACCGGGCGAGGACCACCGCGAAACAATTCCTACATCTGTTGCGCCGAAGATCACGGTTGCATGCAAATCCCGGCCCTCGATTCCGCTTCGGCACTTGCCCCGGACCGCCTGATCCACTTGGTCGCCGACGCGCTTGACCATTCTGACGACGTCGTCGCCGTGGTCGAACACGACGGCATCGCACCCGGCCGCTTGCGGATCATCGGTGTCAACGACGCATTCTGCCGCATGGCCGGCCATGCCGAGGCGGCGCTGGTCGGGCAGGATTTCCTGATGCTGGCCTGGCCCGGCACCGAGCACGATGTCGGGGTGCTGCTGTCCGAAGCGGCCCTCGCCGGCCGCTCGTTGCGCACCGAAATGGCGTGCCGCACCGCGGCCGAGGTCAAATTCTGGTTCGGGCTGCATTTGATGCCCTGCCGCGATGTCGCCCGCACCTTCGTCATCCTCGGCCGCGACATCACCGTCCGCCTTCAGACCAATGCGCAGCAGCGCGAGGTTCAGCAATTGCTGGCGCAGGTGTTCCTGTGCGCCGATGCGGCGCTGTCCATCGCCGCCGCGGACGGGCGCCTGCTGATGACAAATCCGCGGCATGATCGCCTGATGCGCTGCAAGCCCGGATCGCTGGCAGGGACCTTCGCCGCTTCACAGCTTTCCGAGGCGGCGCGGCCGGCGGCGGCGGCGGCGCGCGCCAAGCAACTGGTGGACGGCGAGCCCTATTCGCTCGACACCGAACTCGTGCGCGGCGACGCCACCGTGGTCGCGGCGCGGCTGACCTCGGTCGCGGCGAAGGGCCGTGATCAGGCCCGGTTCCGGATCGTGACCCTGACCGAGCAGCCGAGGCCCGCGACCACGGGCACCGCAAATGCGGCTGAACCGGCGGCGCCGATGCGGGTGCAGGTCGCGGGAAAAATCAAGCTGATCGGCCTCGACGACGTCAAGGCGGCGCTCGGGCGGGACTGGGAGAAGCTGGCCACCCGCGCGTTGGCGACCGCCGAGCACGTCCTGCAGAAACGGCTGAGCCGGCACGACACCTACACCCGCTCCGAGGATCAGGGATTCCTGATCTGCTTCTCCCGCGCGACCGAGGACGAGGCGGCGTTCCGGGCGGCGATGATCGGCCGCGAGATCCGCACCCGCCTGATCGGTGAGGGTGGAGATCCCGCCTCAAGCACCGTCACCGCCATCGTCGCCAGTATCGAGGTGCCGCCCGCCCCGGCGGCATCGATGACCGCCATGCTGGAGGAGCGGCTGGCGACACGGCGCGCCGACATCGAGGCCGCCGCCCGCCGCAGCTTGCAGGATGCGATGCAGCATGCCGTCTGTGACATCGAACCGGTGATGGGCCGCGAAGGCAGCGTCGTCGTCGCGTTCTGCGCCGGCCTTCCCGAAGCCGGTTTGCGGCGGATCGAGTGCGCCAGCGCCGCCTTGCCGGCGACGGAGCAGGCCGAATTCGACATCAATGCCCTGACCCTGGGCCTCGCCGCCGAGCGGGTGCTGTCGGACGGCCCCGATCGGGCGAACCGCCCGGTCCTGGTGAACGCAGGGTTCGAGTTGTTTTCCGCGCGGGCCAGCACCGAGCGGTTCCTCGAATGCTGCGCCAGGCTCGACGCGGGAATCCGGCAGCGGCTGACCCTGATGCTCACGCGGCTGCCCGCCGACGCGGCGCAGATCCGCGTGCTGGACTGCATGCGCCGGTTGCGGCCGTTTTGCCGCGGCGTCGGCTTCGTGATCGAGGATCTGGAGCTTCCGCCGGTGGATCTCGCCACCGCCGGCGGCCCGCTGATCGCCATCAGCGCCCGCAACTGGGGCGGCGGCGGCGCATTTCCAGAAGCCAGGCTGGAGAAGCTGGTCGCGCGGCTGCACGCCCATCGCGGCAAATTGCTGGTGCGCCATGTGTTGAGCGTGGATGCCTCGGTGCATTTGCGGATGCTCGGCGTCGACCTGGTGTCGATCGAGGGCAGCGTCAGCCCGCCGCCAAGCGAGTGAGAGCAAGCGGCGGATGGCGCCGAAGCCGCCCGCGTCCCATGTTCCCCGTCAGCACCAGCCACTATGCTGCATGGGGGATTGAGAGCATGAGCACGCTCGACGACACCAGATGGGATTTGGTCGCTCGCCGCCAGCAGGCGGAGTTCCTTTATGGCGTGACGACAATGGGCATCTACTGCCGCCCTGGTTGCCCTTCGCCCCGCCCGAACCGAAAGAACGTCCGCTATTTCCTCACCTGTGCCGAAGCCGAGGCACAGGGTTTGCGCGCCTGCAAGCGCTGCGACCCCAAGGGCGAACGCGCCGCGATCGCGCAGGACGTGGTGAAGGATGCCTGCGCCGCCATCGAGGCCGACGAGGGCATTCCTTCGCTCGACGCGTTGGCGAAGCGGTCCGGCTACTCGCGGTTCCACTTCCTCAGGCTGTTTCGCGACCACACCGGCCTCACCCCGCGCAGCTACGCCGAGGGCATCCGGGCGCGCCGCCTGCAGGATTCGCTGGCCGGCGGTGCGAGGGTGGCGGACGCGGTCGCGGGTGCCGGGTACGGCTCGAAGTCCCGGGTCTACGAGGACACCGGCAAGCTGCTGGGCATGACGCCCGGGACATGGCGCCGCGGCGGGGCCGGCGAGACCATCCGCACCGCCTTTGCCGATTGCCGGTTCGGCCGGCTGCTGGTGGGCGCCACCGCGACCGGCGTGTGTTTCCTCGGCTTCGCCGAGCCGGACGCCGCCCTGCTCGGCGACCTGCGCCGGCGCTTCCCGCGCGCCGACATCGTCGCCGACGACGCCGCACTGGCCGACACGCTGGATGCGGTGATCGCGTTCATGGAAGAGCCGAAAGCCGCGTTGGCCCTGCCGCTCGACCTGCGCGGCACCGCCTTCCAACTGCGGGTGTGGGCGGCGCTGCGCCAGATCCCGCCAGGTGAGACCCGCAGCTACGCCGACCTCGCCCGCATGATCGGCAACCCCGCCTCGGTCCGCGCCGTCGCCCGTTCCTGCGCCACCAATCCGGTAGCACTGGCGGTGCCCTGCCATCGCGTCATCGGCAGCGACGGCAAGCTCACCGGCTATCGCTGGGGGGTGCCGCGCAAGCAGGCGCTGCTGCAACGCGAGCGCGAGGCGGCCGAGGTTTAGATCAGCCTACTTCACGTGCGCGACCCGCAAGGCGTTGGTGGACCCCGCCTGGCCGAACGGCACGCCGGCGATGACCACGATCTCGGTGTCGTGGCCGCTCACCCCTTCCTGGGCGGCGACGC
>CAVTKE010000020.1:0-35496 GCA_963735225.1 uncultured Alphaproteobacteria bacterium | reverse complement strand
ATCCTCGATGCGCTCGGGACCGAGGCGGAGGCGATCCAGGCACCCGAACGACTGGCGGCGTTCGTCCGCCTCACCCTGCGCCGCAGCACCGTGCTGGGCAGGCTGTCGGTGCATGAGATGGCACTGGCGGAGAACAGCATCGTCGCGGGCCTGGCGCGCGTCGCGCGGCGTCAGCGCGGTTGCGTGCGCTTCTGCTACGTACCGCAGGGTTCGCGCACGCCGCCGCGCTACGGCTGCCAGCCGGATCTGGTGGTCGCCGGCGCCGAGCGCCGGATAGCGCGGGTGGAGGAGCTGCGCGTGGCGCCGGCCTTCGACAATGTTACCTACGGGACCGCGGAATATGCCCGATTGTCGCAGGCCTGCGCGGTCGAGATCCGCCACGGCGCCGATGACGAGTCCGAAATGGGCGCCTACCACGACCTGTTCGAGCCGCAGCGCGAGGCCGCACTTCGCGCCAGGATGGCGGAGTTCCTTCCCGCCGACAGCGACGCCGGCCTGGTCTTCGTCGATTAGGAGCGATCATGAAAGGTGATTTCAGCCGCGAGAGCTTCGATCCCGACCGCGACTATTCGCGCGTGCTCCTGCAGCAAGGCCGTGTCCTGCTCGACGCCGACTGGAACGAGCAGGTCGCCATCCTGCTGCACCGGCTGGAACAACTGACGCGCGACATGATCGGGCCATATGGCGGCCCCGCAGATGATTGCGGGTTCGAGATCATTCCCGAGCCCGCCTGCGATTTTCGCATCGGCACCGGCCGCTACTATGTCCGCGGCCTGCCCTGCGAGAACCGCGACGAGAAGCTAACCTTCTCCCAGCAATGGCACCAGGGCGCCGGCGAGCGGCTGCAACCGGGCAAGACTTATTGATCTATCTCGATGTTTGGGAAACCTACATCTGCGCCGACCAGGAACATGGCCTGCGCGAGCCGGCGCTCGGCGGCGCCGACACCTCGGGCCGGTCGAAGGTGGTGTGGCGCGTGCGCGGGTGGGAGCTGGATGAAAGGTGGCGCAAACGCCTGAGCCTGCCGGACAAGGAAGGCGAGTACCACAACAAGCTCATCGAGGAGGAATGGACGGAGATCACCCATCACTGGCAGCCGCTCAATCGCGGCTGGCTGAAGGCGCGGGTGACCGAGCCGCCGCAGGCGGAGGACCTGCCGCCGTCCGTCCTGCCGCCGGCCTCGGGATATCGCGGCACCGAGAACCACCTGTACCGGGTCGAGGTGCATGACGGCGGTCGCGCGACCGAAGGCGCGCATGCAGGGCCACGCTCCGCCACCTTCAAATGGTCGCGCGAAAACGGCTCGGTGGTGTTTACGGTGTTGTCGGCCACGGGGGCGGTGTTGACGGTCGGCACGTTGGGGCGCGACCTGCGCGGCGGGCTCGCCGCCGGCGACTGGGTGGAGGTCGTCGATCCGAGGCACGCCGGGCTGGGCGTCGCGGGGGCGCTGTTCCAGGTCGCCGACGTGAAGCCGGCGGCGCGGCAGGTCACGCTGGTGCTGCCGGAAGGCGCGGTAGCACCGGTGCATATCGAGCACATGTTGCTGCGGCGCTGGGACCATAAGGCGGGCCCGGGAAACCGGCGCGGCTTGCAGTTGCAGGGCGGCGCCGCGCTGATCGTCGAGGGCGAGGGCGACGGCAACTGGCTGGCCTTGGAGGACGGCGTGCAGGTGCAGTTCCAGAAAAGCGATAACCACTACCGCGCCGGCGACTACTGGCTGATTCCCGCCCGCGTCGCCGATGGCGGCATCGTCGAATGGCCGAGCGACCATCGCGGCCGGCCGGAAGCGCTGGGCCCGCGCGGGGTGCGGCACCGTTATGCCCCGGTCGGCATCATCACCACCCGCGCCGACGCGGTGAACGTCGAATGCTATAGTCGGATCCTGTTCAGGATGGCGCTTGACCGGCCATCGCTGCAGCGAGGATGAGCGCCGGCGAAGTGCGCGGACGACCTGCGCATTGCGCAAACGAAAGATCGTGAAACGATGCCGTGGCGCGATGCAGGAATTGAGGCCGTGTGATGCCCGAGCCGCTCGGACGTTGCCCGCGCTGCGAGAGGCCAATCTACGATTGGACCACCCGCTGCGAATGCGGCCGGGATGTCTCGGCCCTGGTGCAGCAATGGCGGCGATTGCTGGAGGAAAGCCGCGCGGCGAAGAAGCCGGACGAGGACGACGACGCAATTTTGCGGCAGGCTGAACAAGAGCGCGCCAGGTTGGAAGAGCAGGCGAGGCTCGAACAATTGGCCAGGCTGGAAGAACAGGCGAGGCTCGAACAACAAGCGAGATCGGAAGCGGTCACCCGCCGGCAGGAACAGGAGGCGGAGCGCGAGGATGATCCGGTGCTGCCGCAGGAGACCGAGCACGAGCGCGCGGCGCGGGCGGAGCAGGAGCACGAGCAAGCGCGTTTGCTCCGGGAGAGCCAGCGCGAAGATGGCGAACGAGCGCGCGTCGCGGCCACGACTGATGACGCAAAGGACGATGCCGGCCACGGCGAGGCGCATTTCGACGAGACCGAGGAAAAGACGCCTGACGCGGCCACGAAGACAGCAACCGTGGAAATTGCGCAACCGCAATGGTGGCGTCAGCGCCCGAACGTGATTGTCGCGATCTGCACCGTGGCTTTGCTGGTCGCCGGAGGTGCGATGCTGGTCGATCGTGGAAAACGCCCGCCGGCGATCGAGCGCATGACCGCGCCGCAGATCATTGCTTCGGTCCACTCGGACAATGATGTCATCGCGGAGGGCGAGCGCCGGCTGAGCAGCGGCGCACGGGATGACGGGATGCTGCTGCTGGAGTTTGCCGCCGACCGTGGCTCGGTCAAGGCAATGGCGGCGCTGGCAAGGCTCTACGATCCCGTCCTGCACCGTCCCGGCGCGCCGCCGCCGGAACCGGACGCGTTGCAGGCGGCAAAATATTATCGCGCCGCGGAAGCGGCCGGTGACCTCACGGTGGTACGTCCACGCGCCGCACTGCGCGCCCGGCTGCGCCAGTTGGCCGATACCGGCGACAGCAAAGCCGAGCTCGCGCTGAAGGAGTTTTGGCCATGAACCGACGCACGCTGCTTCTCGCCGGCATCGCGATGCCGGCACTGTCGCTCCCACAGGCAAACGCACGCGGCATCGGCCCAGACTGCGCCGCGAAGCCAGACTGCGCCGCGAACTGCGCCGTCTTCCGCGAAGGCGCCGCTGCTGATCGAAGGCAAGCAGACGCTATTCCAGCGCTGTCATCGCCCGCCCGGACGCGACGCTTGCGCCAGGCCCGGACGGCAGCGGCGGCAAGCCGGTCCCGGGCTTCAGCGTGTTCTATGTCTACGCCCGCCAAGGCGGCGACAGCGGTTGGATCCAGGTCGGCCGCACGGCCGATGGCGGTGCCGAGGGATGGCTGCCGGCCGCCAAGGCGATCGACTGGAAGCACACCATGGTCGGCGCCTTCGCCAATCGCGCCGGCCGCGAACGCGTGCTCTTTCTGCGCACCGAACGCGACGCGAGACTGGTGATGCTGAGCGCGCGCTCGGCGAGGAGGCGCGGCGGCTGCGGCAGGCGGCGACCTCGGGCCAGGCCCCGGGCCGGTCGTGGCGGTGGAGACCGGAAACCTTTGTCGACATCACGCGAAATTTCTATCTCGCTGCCGATCCTGGCGCCGACTTGATCGAGCGCGAAGTGGGCTCGCCGCTGCGTCTGCTTGAGGTCGATCTCGGCACCCGCCGAGGCCGCCAAGCCGCCGCCGGCAAAAGACCTCGTGAACGACTACAAGGCCGCCGTGGTGTTCGTTTTGGACACCACGCTCAGCATGCAGCCGTATATCGAACGCACCCGAAATGCGGCGAAGGCGATTGTCACGCGCATCGGCGCCAGCCCGGTGCGGGAGAATTTCCGTTTCGGCCTGGTCTGCGTACCGCGACAGCCTCGACGACGATCCCGGCCTTGAATACCCAACCCGCGTCTATGCCAAGCCGGATTTCAGACAACCGCTGGACGCCATCAACGGCGCCATCGCCGATGTCCACGACAGCCCGGCCTCCTCCACCAGCTTCGACGAAGATCCGCTGGGCGGCATCAAGGCGGCACTCGACGAGATCGGCTGGGACGAGTTCGCCGGACGCTACATGATCCTCATCACCGATGCCGGCGCGCGGCCGTCGACACATCCGCACAGCCTGACGCATCTCGACGTCGCCGACATCCGTCAGCTCGCGGCGGCCAAGGGTGTCGCGCTGTTCACCATCCATTTGCTGACGCCGGAGGGCCGCGCCCGGCACGACCACGATCCGGCGCGCGCGCAGTATCTCGAGCTGAGCCGCTTCGGTGGCGCCGGGCCGCTCTACTACCCGGTCCCCGAGGGCTCGCCCGACGCATTCGCCGCCATCGTCGATGCGCTGTCCACCGCATTGTTGCAACAAGCGGCGAACGCCATCGGCCAGCCGGTCGGCAACCTCGCCCCGCAGCCGAGGCCCGCGGACAAGGCGGCGGCAATGGATGCGAAGATGCAGGAGCAGGCGCGGGTGGTGGCGACGGCGATGCGGCTCGCCTATCTCGGCCGGGTCGAGGGCACGCAGGCGCCGGACGTGGTGCGCAGCTTCACCACCGACCGCGACCTCGCCGATGCCAGCATCGCGAGCCTGGACGTGCGGGTGCTGTTGACGCGCAACCAGCTTTCGGACCTGGCACAATCACTGAAGCGCATCCTCGACGCCGGTTACGCCGGACGGACCGAGCCGCGCAGCTTCTTCACCCAGCTGCGCTCCACCTTCGCCGCGGCGGCGCGCGACCCAGCGCGGCTATCAGGCGTCGATCGCATCGGCAGCTATCTCGGCGAATATGTCGACGGATTGCCGTATCGCTCGGAGGTCATGGACATCACCGAGCCGGACTGGCTGGCGATGGGTGCCATCGCCCAGCGAACAGTGCTGAACAACGTCGAGGCACGGCTGTTCCTGTACCGCGAATTGCAGGCGCAACCTGATCTGTGGGTCGATTTGTCAGGCACCAGAAGCCCTGGCGAGGCGCTGTACCCGTTGCCGCTGGACGCGCTGCCGTGAACGACGGATCCGGCGCCGTGCTTCGCGCTGACGGCCTCGCCCGCAGCTTCGATGCCGCCGGCAGCCGGTTCACCATGCTTGTCGGGCATGTGGCGCTGCCGGCCGGCGCGCGAGTGGCGGTGACGGGACCGTCGGGCTGCGGCAAAAGCACATTGCTGACGTTGCTGGCGCTGGCGTTGCGGCCGGATCACGGCGAGACGCTGGCGCTGGCCGGCACCGATGCGCTGGCGTTGTGGCGAGGCGCGCGGGCCGACGCGCTGGCCCGGCTGCGCGGGGCGATGGTTGGATTCGTGCCGCAGACCGCGGCCCTGCTGCCGTTCCTCGACCTGCGCACCAACATCGCGCTGCCGCAGTTGATTCTCGGACGTCGCGAACCGGCGCGCGTCCAGCACCTCGCGGACCGGCTCGGCATCGCGGCCATCCTCGGACGGCGGCCCGCCGAAGTCTCGGTCGGCCAGCGGCAGCGGGCGGCGGTGGCACGGGCGCTGTCGCACCGGCCGCCCGTGATCCTGGCCGACGAGCCCACCGCTTCGGTGCATCCGGCGCAGGCGGACGAGATCCTGGCCTTGCTGACCGCCATTGCCGCCGAGGACGGCGCGGCGTTGATGATCACCACGCATGATCCGGCACGGGCCGAGGCCGCCGGCTACGCGCTGGCGCCGTGCCAGCCGGAGGCGGATGCGGCGGTGACGCGGTTCGCCTGGCCGCCATGATCGCCAATTGGACGCTGGCGGCGCGGCTGGGGCTCGTCGATCTCTGGGCGGAACGCGTGCTGGCGCTGTGCACCATGCTGGCGCTCGCCGCCGTACTGGCGCCGCTTGTCGTGCTCGCCGGGCTGCGCGCCGGGGTGGTGCAAGGCCTGCGCGAGTTGCTGCTGGAAGACCCGCACGCGCGCGAGATCGTCACCGCCGCCAATCGCAGCCTTCCCGCGACATTGCTGGCGTCGCTGGCGGCGCGGCCGGATGTCGCCTTCCTGGCGCCGCGCACCCGCACGCTTGCCGCCAGCCTGCTGCTGGAACCGGCGGACGGACCGGGCGAGGGCGTGCGGGTCGAGCTGATTCCGTCCGGCACCGGCGATCCGCTGCTGGCCGAGGCGCCGGCCGAAACCGACGCTGTCGTGCTGTCGGCGGCCGCGGCGTCACGGCTGCACACGCTTGCCGGGCAGAAGCTGGTCGGCCGGCTGGCACGCTCCATCGGCGGACGGCGGGAGACGACGCTGCTCGACCTCACCGCCCAGGCCATCGCGCCGCCCTCGGCGTTCCGGCGCGAGGCCGCGTTCGTCGCGCTTGCCGCTGGCGGTGTTCGTCGAGGATTTCCAGGACGGCCAGGCCGGCGCCGTTGCCAGCCTGGCGCAGCTGCCCCGCCCGACCGGACCGAATATGCCGGCTTCCGCCTTTATGCCGTGCGGCTGGAAGACGTGCCGGCGCTCGACGCGGCGTTGTTGGCGCAGGGCATCGAGGTGGCCGACCGCGCCGGCGATGTCGAGAGCCTGCTGCGCGTCGACCGCAACCTCACCTTGCTGTTCACGGTCGTGGCCGGGCTTGGCGGCTCCGGATTCCTGGTGTCGCTCGGCGCCGGGCTGTGGGCGAATGTCGAGCGCAAACGGGTGCCGCTGGCGCTGCTGCGCTTCCTTGGGCTGCAGGCCGGGTCGTTGCGGGTGTTCCCGATGGCCCAGGCCGCCGCACTGGCTCTGGCCGGCGCGTCGCTGGCAGTGGCGGCGGCGCTGGCAACCTCGATTGCGATCAACCGCGCCTTCGCCGGGATGCTCGCCTTGGACCGGCCGCTTTGCCTGATCGATCCCGCGATGGCCGCCATTGCCCTGCTCGGCACCGTTGCCGGAGCCGTGCTGGTGGCCGCCGCCGCCGCCACCCGCGCGGCGCGGATCGAGCCGTGGGAGGGGGTGCGCCAGGCATGATCCGCACCCTGCCATTGCTGTTCCTCGTCGCCGCCGGCCCGCCGCCGCCCGCGTGGGAGCAGGCCATGACCAACCCGAGGCCCGCCGCCTCCGACCTCGTGCTGCCGCTGCCCTGCGGCGGCGCAATGGCGTTCGTGCCGGTGGATGTTCCCGCCGGCAGCGGGCCGTTGGATGACCGCCCGGTGACCCTCGGCGATGCCGGCCGCGACCTCGGCTACAGCGAATATTTGCGCGTGGCCTGGCTCGCAGCACCCTTCCCTGGCGAGGCCGGCGGACGGCGCTACTATCTCGGCAAATACGACGTCACCCGTGACCAGTATGCGGCGATGCGCGCCGGCCAGTGCCCAACGCCCTTGGCCGCCGGCCGCGCGCCGCAGACCGGCATTTCCTGGTTCGAGGCGGTGGACGCGGCGGCGGCGTGGTCGGGCTGGCTGCTGGCCAATGCGCGCGACCGCCTGCCGCGGCGCGAAGCGGCCTACGCCTATGCGCGGCTGCCGACCGAGGAGGAATGGGAATACGCGGCGCGCGGCGGCAGCCGGGTCGGCGAAGAGGATTTCCTGGCGCGGACCTGGCCGATGCCGGAAGGGATCGAGCGCTACGCCATGGCGGGATCGCGGTCGGCCGCGGGGCATGTGCAGCCGGTCGGCCAAATGCTGGGCAATCCACTCGGTCTTTACGACATGCTCGGCAATGCCGGGCAGATGATGCTGGAACCGTACCGGCTCAACCGCGTCGGGCGGCAGCACGGCCAGGCCGGCGGCATCGTCGTGCGCGGCGGCAACTACACCTCGCCGCCAGCCAGCCTGCACACGGCGATGCGCGACGAGATTCCCCCGTTCGACGCCGCCACCAACGCGCCCACTAGGCTTGCGACCGTCGGCTTCCGGCTGGTGCTGTCGGCGCCCAGCGTCGGCAGCCTGGAGGAGACCCGCGCCGCCGACGCCGCGTTCGAAGCGGTCAGCGGCGCGCAACAGCGAGCGGCGGATTCGCCGACGCAGATGATCGCGCTGCTGCGCGAGCAGGCCGCCGACGACACGCTGCGCGCCGGGCTTGACCGGCTGACCGCGACGCTGGCCGGCGAGGCGCGGGCGCGGGGCGACGATGCGCGCGTGGCGCTCGGCGCGCAGCTGGAGACGGCGACGGTGCTGGCGCAGAACGTCTGGAGCCTGGAGAACACCGCCCGGCTGCAGGAGGCGCTGGCCGGGATCTGGACCGATCCGGAGCAGGCGAAGGCAATCCGCGCCGCCGCCGCCAGCCGGCGCATCGACCAGGCGGGCTCGCTGGACGGCTATGTCCGGGTGTTGCGCCAGATCGCCACCGGCCCGGCCCATGACGATCTGGCGGCCGCGGCCGACATCGTCCGCCAGCAATTGCGCGACCGTGGACAGGGTTATCTCACCATGTTCCTCGAGATCGTCGACCGCCAGGCAATCGCCTGGATCGGCGGCCACCCGCCAGCGCGCCCGCAGGCGCTGGCCGATATCCTGGCGGTGCCACCGCAGGATGCGCGGACCAAATGAGGACGCGGCGCAACCGCGTCCGTCGAAGGCGCTCGACCGGAAAACCCGTGAGGCGGCATCGCTCGGCCGCGGAGGAGGGCATTATGCAGCACGCGTTCACGCCGACACCGCCGATGCCGAAACCCCACCGGCTGCTGGCGCCGCTCGTGGCCGCCGGCCTCGCGGTCACGGCGTGTGCCGCACCCAGCTACGACGCGACGCTGAGCCCGGCGGAGAACCAGCTTCGGGCATCGCGCGCGCATTTCGCCGAAACGGTGGGGACCGGGGCCGCGGTGGGTGCGGTGCTCGGCGCCGGCCTCGGCGCCTTGGTCGGCCACGACGCCCGCAGTGCCGCCGCCGGCGGCCTGATCGGGGCGGCGCTCGGCACCGGGGCCGGCTACGCCGTCGCGCGCAACAACGCCGAACGCGCCAACACCGAGGCCGCCTATGACGACGCCATCCAGCAAGCCGAGGCGGACGCGGCGGCCTACCGGCAATCTGCCGATGCGGCGCGACAAATCGCGCAGGCGGCGCTGGCCGACGCCGAGCGCTTGCAAGCGCAGTACCGCGCCCGCCAGATCACCGCGGCGCAATACCGCGCCGGGTTGGCCCATTACGCGCAGGACGACGTGGTGATCCGCCAGCAGATCGACGATGCCGGCAAGGCCGCGATCACCTTGCGGGCAGACGCCGCGCGCGGCTTCGGCGGCAACGGCCCGCGACTGGCCTCCACCGCGGATTCGATCGGCGCGTCGGAAAGCGACCTCGCGCGCAGCTCCGAGGAAATCCGCCGAGCCCTCGCCAGCGTGCCGCAGGCGGGCGTGTGATGCGCCGCGGAATCGCCCTGGTTGCGGCCGCCCTCGCGGCGTCCCCCGCCGCCTGCGCGCCGCAGGAATGTGATCCGTCGCAGGCCGGCTTCTTCGGCGGCATCGGCTGCGAGGCCGGCGGCGGCTATGCGGCGCGCAATGCGGCCCAGCAGCGGGCACTCGCGGCCACGCGCGCGCAAGCGTTGCAGGAGCGGGCGAATGCCGCCGAGGCTGGCGAGCAGGCGCAGCAGGCCGAGGCGCTGCGGGCGGCACGGCAACGCCGCCTCGCCACACTTGACGCGCAGACCTCCGGCTTGGCGAAGCAGCTCGCAGCGGCACGCGAACGCGGCACCGCCGACCAGGCAGCCCTTGCCCGCGCCCAGGCGGATCTCGATGCGCTGGAGCGAAGCCGCGCGGCGCTGCCGCCCGACGCGAGCGACGCCCAGCTCGCGGATCTTGAGCGGCGGCGGCGGGCGCTGGCCGATATCGTGGTTCGGATGTAGCGGCCGGATCTACGCCACACCCAAGGCCGCGATCACGGCAGCAGCGTGTCGCGGGCCTGGTTGATGCGGGCGGCGAGCCAGGTGGAGCCGCCGTGGTCGGGGTGGGCGGCCTGCATCAGGCGCAAATGTGCGGCGCGGATCTCGGCTTCGCTGGCGCCGGGCGCCAGGCCGAGGATTTCATAGGCTTCGGCGCGGGTCATGGCGCCGAGCCGGCCGACGCCAGCATTCTTTCGCCCTGGCCGTTTCCGGCCGGCACCAGGGTCGGCGGAGTTGGACTCGGCCATCCAGCTCCAGACCAGCGGGCCGAGCATCGCCAATGCCGCGATGGCGGTGGCGCCGCGGCCGGTGAGGAACAGCAGGGCTGCCAGCGACAGGCCGCCGAGCGCCACGACCCAGATGCCGAAGCGCTTGATGGTGGTGACCTGGGCGCGGGAAAACATGCCGAGAGCGGCCATCAGCACCAGCAGCGTCGCCAGGCCGAGCAGCAGGAGGATCATCGGCCGACTTTCAACGACGGGTCTTCAGCCGCGCGCCTCGCGCAAGGCGTGCGCTTCCAGGGCGGCGACGGCGGTCATGTTGACGATACCGCGCGCGGTGACCGATCGGCACCATCACATGCATCGGCTTGGACACGCCCAGCAGCAGCGGCCCGACCAGCAGGGCCTCGGTGGCGGCCGACAGCAGGGTGAAGCGCGATATTGGCGGCGTCCAGCGTCGGCATCACCAGCAGATTGGCCGAAGCCGGTCAGCGGGCTGTTGGACACGGCGCGGGCGCGCAGCGCTTCGCTCAGCGCCGCATCGGCATGCATCTCGCCGTCGATCTCGAAATCCGGCGCGCGGCGCGCGAGCAGCGCCAGCGCCTTGCGCATCTTGAGGGCGCTGGGCGAGTGGGAGGTGCCGAAGCTGGAATGGGACAGCAGCGCCGCCTTGGGCGCGAGGCCGAAGCGGCGCACCGTCTTGGCCGCCAGCAGGGTCATCTCCGCGATCTGCTCGGCGGTCGGATCGACATTGACATGGGTGTCGCAGAAGAACAGCGCGCCATTGGGCAGGATCAGCGCCGGACAGCGAATAGAGCCGGCTGACGCCGGGCTGGCGCGGAATGATGGGCAGGATGTATTGCATGTGCCGCGCATCCAGTCGCCCAGGCCGCCGCACAGGGCGGCATCGACCTCGCCGGCCTCCAGCAGCATGGCGGCGGCGATGCCGTGGCGGGTGCGCGATCCAGCGCGCCGCCGATTCCGGCGGCACGCCGCGCCGCTCCACCATGCGCTGATAGCGCTCGGTCAGCGGGCGCGAAGAATTCGTCGTCCTGCAGCGGGATCGAGGATGCGCACCTGCTTGTTGAAGTCCAGCCGCAGGCCCAGCTGCTTGGTCTTTTCCAGGATGACCTCGCGGCGGCCGATCAGGATGGGATGGGCCAGGCCTTCGTCCACCACCGTCTGCACCGCGCGCAGCACGCGGTCTTCCTCGCCTTCGGCATAGACCACGCGGCGCGGGATGCTGGCGCGGCGACCTCGAACACCGGGCGCATCAGCTGGCCGGAGCGATAGACGAATTTCTCCAGCTCGCTCTCGATAGGCGTCGAAATCGGCGATCGGCCGGCGCGCCACGCCGGACTCCATCGCGGCGCGCGCCACGGCGGGCGCGATGTGCAGGATCAGGCGCGGATCGAAGGGCTTGGGAATGATATAGTCGGGCCCGAAGCCGGTCGGCGCGCCGCCATAGGCATTGGCCACCACATCGCTGGCCTCGGCGCGGGCCAGGGCCGCGATGGCCTCGACCGCCGCCACCTTCATCGGCTCGTTGATGGTGGTGGCATCCACGTCCAGCGCGCCGCGGAAGACGAAGGGAAAGCACAGGACATTGTTGACCTGGTTGACATAGTCGCGAGCGGCCGGTGGCGATGATGGCGTCGGGCCGCGCCGCCTTGGCCAGCTCCGGGCAGGATTTCCGGATCGGGATTGGCCAGCGCCAGGATCAGCGGCTTGGCCGCCATCTGCGGCAGCCATTCGGGCTTCAGCACATTGGGCGCGGACAGGCCCAGGAAGACGTCGGCGCCCGCCAGCACCTCGCCCAGGGTGCGGGCGTCGGTCTTGCGGGCATAGCGCGCCATGTTGGGCGGCATGTCGTCGTCGCGGCCCTGTGCACCACGCCCTTGATGTCGGTGAGGGTGACATTGTCCACCGGCAGGCCCATCGCCACCAGCAGGTCGACGCAGGCCAGCGCCGCGGCGCCGGCGCCGCGGGTCACCAGCTTCACCTCGGACAGCGTCTTGCCCTGCAGCACCAGCCCGTTGCGGATGGCGGCGGCGCAGACGATGGCGGTGCCGTGCTGGTCGTCATGGAAGACCGGAATCTTCATGCGCTCGCGCAGCTTCTTCTCGATGACGAAGCATTCCGGCGCCTTGATGTCTTCCAGATTGATGCCGCCGAAGGTCGGCTCCAGCGCCGCCACCACATCGACAGAAGCGGTCGATGTCGGTCTCGTCCACTTCCAGGTCGAACACGTCGATGCCGGCGAATTTCTTGAACAGGACGGCCTTGCCCTCCATCACCGGCTTGGAGGCCAGCGGCCCGATATTGCCCAGGCCCAGCACGGCGGTGCCGTTGGTGATCACCGCCACCAGATTGCCGCGGGCGGTGTAGTCGCGCGCCAGCGGCGGGATCGGCGGCGATGGCCTCGCAGGCGCGCGGCGACGCCCGGGGAATAGGCCAGCGCCAGGTCGCGCTGGTTCGCCATGCGCTTGGTCGGCTTCCACCGACAATTTGCCGGGCCGCGGGAGGCGGTGATAGTCCAGCGCGCTTTGCGGAAATCGTCGTCCATATGCTGGTTCAGCCTTCTTTCTCTGTCGGCACAGGATCGGCGGGTTGCGGGCGCGATGCAACCGAACCGGCAAGGGCGCATTGACCGGCGTGGAGCGAACCGGCGTGGAGTTAACAACGGCCAGATGTTGCGTCGCCGGCGGCGGCCCGGCCGGAATGGTGGCGGGGCTCCTGCTGGCGCGCGCCGGCGTGGATGTGGTGGTGCTGGAAAAGCACGCCGACTTCCTGCGCGACTTCCGCGGCGACATTATCCACCCTTCCACCTTGCAAGTGATGCACGAACTCGGGCTGTTGAGCGATCTGCTTCGCCTTCCGCATCAGCAGGTACGTGAGCTCAGCGGCCAGATCGGGGATTTTTCCATCGGCATCGCCGATTTTTCGCATCTGCCGACGGTTTGCAAATTCATCGCCCTGATGCCGCAATGGGATTTCCTCGATTTCCTCGCCGCCGAGGCCAGGCGCTATCCCAATTTCCGGCTGCGCATGCAGGCTGAGGCCACCGGCTTGATCGAGCATGACGGGCGGATCACCGGCCTGCGCGCGACCACGCCGCAGGGGAATCTGGAGGTGCGGGCCGATCTGGTGCTGGCCGCCGACGGCCGCCATTCGGTGTTGCGCGCGGCCGCCGGACTCGAGGTGCAGGACATCGGCGCGCCGATCGACGTGCTGTGGCTGCGGCTGTCGCGCCACGAGGACGATCCGCAGACAACGTTCGGCCGGATCGCCGACCGACGGTTGCTGGTGATGCTGAACCGTGGCGACTACTGGCAATGCGCCTTCGTGATCCGCAAAGGCGGGTTCGACACGATTCGCGCCGCCGGCCTGCCGGCGTTTCGCGACACGCTTGTGGAGATGGCGCCCTACCTGCAGGACCGCGTCGCGGAACTGGCCGACTGGTCTGAAGTGAAGCTGCTGACCGTCACCGTCGACCGTCTCCGGCGCTGGCATCGCCCGGGGCTGCTGTGCATCGGCGACGCGGCGCACGCGATGTCGCCGATCGGCGGCGTCGGCATCAACCTCGCGGTGCAGGACGCGGTGGCGACCGCGAACCTCCTGTCTTCAGCCTTGCGACGGGGTTCGCCTGATGATGCCGAACTGGCGGCGGTGCAGCGGCGCCGGGCTTTTCCGACGGTGATGACCCAACGTCTGCAGGTGTTCATGCAGGACCGGGTGATCAGCCGGGTGCTGGCCGGCGCCTCGACGCGCCGGCTGCCGTGGCCGCTGCGTCTGTTGGAGCGCTGGCCGCGCCTGCGCCGCCTGCCGGCCCGGGTGGTGGGCATGGGCTTCCGGCCCGAGCATGTCCGGGTCGCGGCCGCCTCGACGTTGATCCGCAAGCGGTAGAAGATTGGGTCCGCACCGCCTGCTTGGCGGCGCGACCGCATATCAGCGAGGTCAGTAGTAGCTGTGGCCGCCGCCGAAGAGGAGAAACAGGATCAGCAACAGCAGCAGCAGCCCGAGCCCGCCGCCGTAATGCCGGCCGCCATAGTAACCGGAGCGATAACCGTAGTAACCACCACCACCGAACAGCAACACGACGACGAGGATCAACAGGATGAGGCCCATGGGATTTCTCTCTCGTGCGAATTATGTTTCGACGAGAGATCCAACTCGCGCGGGGCCGGCAGGTTCCACCGGCGCATCATTGCCGGGCTGGACGCCGCGAGCCTGTCTGGTGCGGTCGAGAAGACTCGAACTTCCACGAGGTTTCCCCCACAAGCACCTCAAGCTTGCGCGTCTACCATTCCGCCACGACCGCATCGGACAGGGGCGGGATATAGCCGATGAGCCAGCCAGCATCAATGACCCCAGATGCGGATGATCCGATGGCGCTGGAATGGCGGATTGGCGAGGGGCTCACCGCCTATCCCGACGCGCTCGCCACCATGGCGGCGCGGGTGGCGGCGATTCGCGACGGAAGCGGGCGCGAGCTGGTTTGGCTGGTCGAACATCCGCCGCTCTACACCGCCGGCACGTCGGCAGCACCCGCAGACCTCCAGGACCCCGGCCGATTTCCGACTTTTGCCGCCGGGCGCGGGGGACAATGGACCTATCACGGGCCGGGCCAGCGCACCGGCTACGTCATGCTCGATCTCACCGGCCAGCATGGCATGAGCCGGCCGCGCGACGTGCGCAGCTACGTGCGCGGGCTGGAGGAATGGCTGATCCGCGCGCTGGACCGCTTCGGTGTGCGCGGCGAGCGGCGAGAAGGGCGCATCGGCATCTGGGTTGCCGACGGGCGCGGCGGCGAGGCCAAGATCGGTGCCCTCGGCGTGCGCGTGACACACTGGGTGAGCTGGCACGGGGTGGCGCTGAACGTGGCGCCGGACCTGTCGCATTTCTCCGGCATCGTGCCCTGCGGGGTGCGCGAGCACGGCGTCACTAGCCTGCACGCGCTGGGCGTGCCCGCGACCATGGCACAGGCGGACGCGGCATTGCAGGCGGCGTGGCTGGAGGTCTTCACCTGAACCAGCCGGCGAGGAACGATCCCGGCGCCAGCAGCAAGGCCGCCCAGATGAAGGCGGAAATCCAGTTGGCGACCTGGAACACCACGCGGTTCATCTCGAACACCCCGCACAGCAGCGGAACGGTCGCGCGCAGCGGGCTGAAGAAGCGGCACAGCAGCACGCTCATCGCCCCCCAGCGCCGGAAAAACGCTTCCCCGCGCGGCAGCAATTCCGGATGGCGGCTCAGCGGCCAGACATGGTGCGCCCGTTCCTTGATCCGCCAGCCGATTTCGAACGAGACCCAGTCGCCCAGCGCCGCACCCACGCTAACCGCGATCCAGACCGGCGTGAATGCAATGCCGCTGGCACCGATCAGCGTGCCGATGGTCACCATCAAGGTGATGCCCGGCACCACCATCGCGACGAAGGCAAGCGACTTCAGGAAGGCGAGGGCGAAGGCGATCGGCGCCGCCCATTCGGCATGGGCCTGGATGAACGCGACCAATTCGGTGAGCCACGCGTGAATGAGCGCCATTCAGACCGTTGGCAGGCGGAAGAAACCCGGTTGTTCCGGCGGGTCGGCCAGTTCCTCGATAATCTCCGTCACGTCGGCGGCGCGCGGCCCACGGCGGCAGGCGCGCAACAACTCGGCCACCGCCGCCATTTCGCCGTCCACCAGCGCCTCGACGCTGCCGTCGCGGCGGTTGCGCACCCAGCCGGAAATACCCATCGCCTGCGCCTGCGCCACCATCCAGTCGCGATAGCCGACCGCATGCACCCGTCCGAGGATCCGCAGCCGATGCGCGCTCATCGCTGCGGCTCCGGCCGGGACGCGGGCAAAGGTGATGGCCGGCTCAAGGCAAGGTAGCGCCCGGCCACCGCCACTTCCTCCGCGACCCTGGTGCGACGGATGAGGGCTTCGTCGTCGCGGCCCCAGAATTCCTCCTGGAACGTCTCGTCGAGTGTGGCCAGCGCGTGCGCTTCCGTCGCATCCAGGGCACAATCGGCCATCGCCAGGCCCAGCACCAGGCTGCCCAGCGACGGGACCGCGACGCCGAGCGCCGCGAGCGCCGCGATGTCCAGTTTCGCCACCGCGGCGGCGAGCGCCGCCAGCGCCGCCGGGTCTTGCGCCACCGGCATCACCCCCGAGGTCACGACAAGGCGGGCGCCATGGCGCTGCGCCACCCAGTCCAGCCAGGGCTGCCACATTTCCGCCTGCCGCCGCACCAGCGGCTCGGGGTCGGTCGCGCGGTAGCACAGCAGGTCGCTTTCACCGTAGCGCGACAATTCCAGCACCATTGCCTCGCGATTGGTCGCCACCCGGTCTTGCGCGGTGCCGGCCAGGCGGGTCAGCGGCACATCGGCGAAGCTCATCTCACCGCCCTTGGCGCCGCCGGCCGCCTGCCATTCCGCGGCGACCGCTTGGGCCAGCGCGACCTGGCCGACCAGCAGCTTCGGGCCGCCGGGCAGGCGCACCGGCCGGCCATCGAGCAACACCTGCCAGCCTTCTCCCGATGCCGTTACCTCGGCGTTGTCCCAAAACCGCTTCATCGCTAGCGGGTGCCAGGCACCGCGATGGCCGCCGCCGTGTCGGAAGGCGTCGCCGCCGGGGCAGGCGTGGCGAGGGATGAAAGCTGCGGCGCCAACCCGCGCACGCTGGCCAAGGCGGGGGTGCAGGAATCGCCACCACGCTCGCCAGGGAAGCTTGCCGCATCGACCGCGCCCTTGCGCCCGGTGACGGCGGCCAGGGCCGACTGAACCGTGCCGCCGCTGTCGAGGCTGAATTTCGGCTCCCTGAAGCTGCCTTCCACCCGCAAAGGTGCCACGATTCCCGGGCCGCCGGTGCGCAGCATCGGCCGAACCTGCAGAGCCAGAGTCTCCTCGCCCAGATTCGCCCGGCCGAAAGCGTTGACCAATGCCCGCGGGCTGTCCAGCACCGCCGGCCCGATCGCGGCCGCCCCCCGCACCATGTCCATCCGCAACACCAGGCAACGCAGCTTCGTCGTTCCGGCCTCGGCCGGGGGTTGCGGCAGGTGGGCCGCGCGCAGCACGTCGCCCAGCAAGGCCCCGAGCACGTTGTTGTCGACGGCGGCATCGGACAGGCCAACGCCGAGCTTGCCGTCGAGCGTCGCTGCGAGCGCGTGCAGGCTGCGGCCGGCGGCGCGCAGGTCGGCCTCCGCCAACAGACTCCCGGTCGCCAGGTCGTCGATCCCGAAGGCGGCGAGCAACGGCTTCAGGTCCAGCGCTGGCGCCCGCAGCGACAAGGTCACGGGACTCGCCTCGGGCCGTGAATCCACCGACGCCGCCAGGTCCAGCCGGCCGCCCGGCACCTCGGCACGGAACGGGTCGAGCACGAGCTTGCCGGCGTGCAGTTCCGCGTGGCCGGAAACGTCGCGGTACCGGCTGCCGCCCACCTGCACTTCGGCGACGCTCATCTGCAGATCACCGTCGCCGCGGTCCAGCAGCGCCATGGGCAACGGCCGATCCGGGATCAATGCGTTGCTGCGTCGGGGGAGCGGCTGCGGCGAGGTTACGTCCACCGGGTCGCCGTTCGCTTGCGGCGTGACGGGCCGCTCGTCGCGCGCGGGCGCCGACCACACGGCCCGCAGGCCATCGACATCGATGCGGCTGGATTCGAAATTCGCCTCCAGGCTCGGCCGGTCGCCCAGCCTCAGCGTAACGTCGCCCGACAGATCGCCTTGCGGCAGGGTCAGAATCGCGCCCTTCAGCATCACCCCGGCCGGAACGAGGCCGGCGGTGCCGGCGCCAGGCGGCGGATCGACCAGATGCGCGGTGAAGGCGATCGACTTCAGTGGCGGCAGCGGCCTTCCGGCCAGCGGCGACAGGGTGCTGAGATCGGCCACCCGCGCGCCGAGGGCGATGTCCATGCGCGTGAGGTTTGCCGGCTCCAGGATCGCGCCGCGCACCGCGACGCTGGCCCCGCCGGCCTCGGCGGTGGCGTCGATGGTGAAGGGCAGGTTGGTCTTGTTGCCCGGCAGCAGCAGGGATGGCGCGCCGATGGTGGCGTTGAGCTTCAACGGCAGCGCCGCGAACGTGCCCTCCATGGTCGCCACCACCGGTTCGCTGAGCCGAGGCATCTCGATCCGCGCGGTCTCCAGCGTGAAGCCCGGAGAGATCTTGTCAAGATTGGTCAGCCCCGCCTGCACCACCACCGAGGAGATGTCCGGCAGCACGGTGCCCTGGTCCAGCAGCTTGGCGGTGAAGGTCACGTTGTGCAGCGGCGGTAGGTCCACCGGCGACAGCCAGCCGAGCGACACCAGGTCCCGGACCGCGCCGTCGATCCGCACCGAGTAGCCGCGGCCTTCCAGCGGCCGGGTCATCGAGCCCGCCACCGTCAGCTTGGCGCCGGACACGTCGACGTTCATGAACAGGCCCCATGCCGTCTGCGCCGCCGGGTCCTGCAGGCGCGAAAGCGGGCCGGTCTGGGCCGAGATGATCACGCGCTGGCGCCCGATTCCGATCTCCGATTCCAGCCGCACCGGCGAATCCACGGTGGCCGCGGTGGCGGAGACGCGCTTGATCTCGAAGACGATGCTGCGCCCGGTCTGGCCGTCGCGATACACCAGGCGGCCATCACGAATGTGCAAGGTTTGCAATGCCAGCGGCGCGGCACCGCCTGCCGTGGCGCGCCGCGGCGCCTGCTGGGCGGAGAGGTCCGGAATGGACAGGTTCTGGGCGGCAGTGTTCTGGGCGAGGCCGGTCTGCGGCTGGGATGGCGGCGGCGGCGGCTTCGGCACCGGCAACGCGGCGGCCGGCGGGGCGCCTGTGGATGGGCGGTCGAAACGCCAGTTGCCTTCGCCCGCCGCATTGGTCTCAAGCAGGATGTCGGGGTGCAGCAGCACCAGCCGCACGATCACGAAGCGCCCGACCAGCAATGCCGCCGGGGACAGCTGCACCTCCATCTGGTCGATCCGGACCATGTCCGAACGCGAGCCGCCTTCGAAATTCGCCAGCGTCACGTCGTCGGCGATCAGCGTCGGTGACAGCGACGGACGAACCGAGACATTGCCGCGGATGTTCAGCTCCCGGCCGAAGGATTGCAGCGCCGCCGCCTGGATCCGCGCCTTGTAGGTCGCGGGTTCGACCAGGGCGATGGCGACGGCGAAGGCCAGCACTGGCAGCAGCACCACGCCGGCGACGCCGCCGCCGATCCACATCAGCAAGCGGCGATTGGCCTCGCGCCGCCGCCGGCGGCGCGAGCCGGCGGCAGATGATCCCGGCGCGGAGGATCGTCTGGCCCGCGGCGGCTGCATCAGCGGAACTGCACCGCGCGGGCTGGCGGGGCGATGAAGCCGAGCGTTCGGAACGTCGCCGCCAGATGCGCCGGCAATTCCGCCTCCACCGTCAGCCGGCCACCGGCGGGATGCGGCAAGGTCAGGCTGCGGGCGTGCAGATGCAATGCGTCGGACAGGCCCTCGACCAACGCGGTGTTCCGGCCCTCGACTTCCTGGCCATATGGCAGGTCGCCCAGGATCGGCGCGCCGATGGCGGCACAGCTCACCCGCAACTGGTGCGTGCGCCCGGTCAGCGGCCGCAATTCCAGCCAGGCCAGCTTGCGGCCGGCATGGTCGAGCGTCGAGAAATCGGTGATCGCCCGGGCGATGTCGGTGTCGTACTCCCCGGCCACCGCCGCGCGCTCGCCGCGAAACCCGTCTACGCGCACGAGGTTCACGTCGATTCGTCCTTGCGGCGGCACCGGGCGGCCAACCACCACGGCCCAGTAGGTCTTCTCTACGGTGCGGCCACGAAACGCCTCGGCCAGCTTCGACGCAACGCCCGGCGTGCGCGCCACCACCAGCACGCCTGAGGTGTCGCGGTCCAGCCGGTGAACCAGGCGCGGGCGGTGCTCGGAGCCGAAGCGCAGACCGTCCAACAGCCCGTCCACATGGCGGCTGATGCCGGGCCCGCCCTGGCTCGGCAGGCCGGCGGGCTTATCCAGCACGATCAGTTGGTCATCGCGGTACAGCACCATCCGCTCCAGGTCCTTCTGGTCGCGGGGGGACAACTCCGAAAACGGCTTCGGCGCGGCGGCGGCGAGCGCCGTGGCGGTAACCGGCAGCGGCGGCACCCGCACGGACTGCCCTTGCTGCAAGCGCGTCGCCGCCTCCACCCGCTTGCCGTCCACCCGGATCTGGCCGGTGCGGCAAAGCTTCTGGATCGCCCCTTGGGAGAGGGCGGGAAAATGCCGGCGAAACCAGCGATCGAGGCGGATATCGGCCTCGTCGGCGGTGACCTCGCGATGCCGCACCTCGCCCGTCATCGCCTTTTCCGGCGTGGCCTTTGGCGGCGTCATGTCGTTCGGCACCGGCGTGATGGCGTTCATCCATCCTTCTCCATGCGCAGCTTCGCCCAGTAGGCAAGCCGTTTGGCGATTTCGCGCTCGAACCCGCGTTCCCGCGGCTGATAGAAATCCTGCCGGAGCATACCGTCCGGAAAATAGTTTTGCCCGGAGAAACTATCCTCGCTGGCATGGTCGTATTCGTAGCCGGCGCCGTAGCCAAGCTGCTTCATCAGTTTCGTCGGCGCATTCAGGATATGCGCCGGCGGCATCAGGCTTCCAGTGTCGCGCGCCGCCCGCATCGCCTCGCCGAGCGCCGTGTAGAGCGCGTTCGATTTCGGTGCGGTGCCGAGATAGACCACCGCTTGCGCCAGCGCCAGTTCGCCTTCCGGGCTGCCCAGTCTCTCATACGCCTCCCACGCCGCCAAACTCTGCACCAGCGCCTGCGGATCGGCCATGCCGATATCCTCCGAGGCGAAACGCACCAGCCGGCGGGCGATGTAGCGCGGGTCCTCGCCACCGACCAGCATGCGCGCATACCAGTACAGCGCCGCATCCGCGTCCGACCCGCGCAACGCCTTGTGCAGCGCCGAGATGAGGTTGTAGTGCTCCTCCCGGTCCTTGTCGTACAGCGCCGCGCGTTTCGCCAGCAATTCGGACAGGCCGGCGACGTCGAGTGGGGGCGTGGCTTCGGGCAAGGCCGCGAGTTGTTCCGCCATGTTCAGTAAATAGCGCCCGTCGCCATCGGCCATGGCGCGCAGGCTTTCCCGCGCCTCGGGCTGCAACGGCAACGCCGCGCCGAAAGCGGCCTCGGCGCGGCCAAGCAGGCGTTCCAGCGCATCATCGTCGAGCCGCCTGAGCACCAGCACCTGGCAGCGCGACAGCAGCGCGCCGTTCAGTGCGAATGACGGATTCTCCGTTGTCGCTCCCACCAGCACCACCGTGCCGGTTTCGACCACGGGCAGGAAACCGTCTTGCTGGGCGCGATTGAAGCGGTGGATCTCGTCGACGAACAGCAAGGTGCCCTGCCCCGCCGAACGCCGCTTCTGCGCCGCCTCGAACTCGCGTTTGAGATCGGCAACGCCGGAAAACACCGCCGATAATTGGGTGAAATGCAGCCGTGCCCGATCCGCCAACAGCCGCGCGATGGTGGTCTTGCCGACACCCGGCGGGCCCCACAGGATCATCGAGGCGAGCGACCCGCGCTCCAGCATGCGCGTCAGCGTGCCGGAGGGTCCGACCAGGTGGTCCTGGCCGACGACGTCGCCGAGTTCGCGCGGCCGCAGGCGGTCGGCCAGCGGCGACGGCGCCTCCATCGGTGTCAGAAGCGTCTCGGCTGGGGGCATTGCGGCGCGCGCCATGGTCAGCCGCGGCGAAGCTGGAAGGAAGCGATGCACATCGCCCAAAGACATAGGACCGGCCCCTCGTCCACAAAACGGGGGGCCGGTCCATGCTCAGTCACAATTCACCCGCGAATCGATCAGCCGCGCGGCGATCGAGGCGAATTACTCGCTCTCGGAATCCTCGGCCCGCTCCTGCACCGGGCCGCTATCCTGGCCCTTGGCGGAGGGATCGCGGTCGACCAGTTCGATCACCGCCATGTCGGCGGCGTCGCCGTAGCGCATGCCGGCCTTCAGCACGCGGCAGTAGCCGCCGGTGCGGGTCTTGTAGCGATCGGCCAAAGTGGTGAACAGCTTGGCGACGATCACGTCGTCACGCAGCTCGGCATAGGCCAGGCGGCGGGCATGAAGGTCGCCGCGCTTGCCCAGGGTGATCAGTTTCTCCGCCACCGGCCGCAATTCCTTGGCCTTGGGCAAGGTGGTGGTGATCTGCTCGTGCTTGATCAACGCATGCGCCATGTTGCGGAACATGGCGAAGCGGTGGCTGGTGGTGACGCCGAGCTTTCGGCCGTGAACCCCGTGACGCATCTACTCTCTCCTCATTCGCGTCAGAACGGCTCTTCGAGCCGCTTGGCGAGGTCTTCGACATTCTCCGGCGGCCAGCCCGACACGGCCATGCCCAGCGACAGCCCCATGGAAGCCAGCACTTCCTTGATCTCGTTCAAGGACTTGCGGCCGAAATTCGGCGTCCGCAGCATCTCCTGCTCGCTCTTTTGCACGAGGTCGCCGATATAGACGATGTTGTCGTTCTTCAGGCAGTTCGCACTGCGCACCGACAATTCCAACTCATCGACCTTGCGCAACAGGTTGCGGCTGAACGGCAGATCGTCCTGCGGCTCCTCGGCGCGGACCTGCGTCGGCTCATCGAAGTTGATGAACATCTGCAGTTGGTCCTGCAGGATGCGCGCGGCCAGGGCCACGGCGTCCTCGGGCGACACCGCGCCGTTGGTCTCGAGCGTCAGCAGCAGCTTGTCGTAGTCGGTGCGCTGGCCGACGCGGGTCGGCTCCACCTTGTACGACACGCGGCGAACCGGCGAGTAGATGGCATCGATCGGGATCAGCCCGATCGGCGCGTCCTCGGGGCGGTTGACGCTGGCGGGCTCGTAGCCCTTGCCCATGCCGACGGTGAACTCCATGCCAAGCTTCACGCCGTCATCGAGCGTGCAGATGACCAGGTCGGGGTTCATGACGTCGATGTCGTGACCGGCCTGGATCTGGCCAGCCTTGACCTCGCCGGGCCCGACCGCGTTCAGCATCATGCGCTTCGGCCCGTCGCCATGCATGCGCAGCGCAAGCTGCTTGATGTTCAGCACGATGTCGGTCACGTCCTCGCGGACGCCTGGGATGCTGCTGAACTCATGCAGCACGCCGTCGATCTGCACCGCGGTCACCGCCGCACCCTGCAGCGACGACAGCAGGATCCGCCGGATCGCGTTGCCGAGCGTCATGCCGAAGCCGCGCTCCAGCGGCTCGGCAACCACGGTCGCGACACGCGATGGGTCGGAGCCCGCTTCGACGTCGAGCTTTTCCGGCTTGATCAGCGATTGCCAGTTCTTTTGTAGGACGACACTGAGTCTCATGCTGTCACACCCGCCGCCGCTTGCGCGGGCGGCATCCATTATGCGGGATCGGCGTCATGTCGCGGATCGCGGTAATCCCGAAACCCACGGCCTGCAGCGCACGCAGCGCGCTTTCACGGCCGGAACCGGGACCGCTGACCTCGATCTCCAAGGTTTCCATGCCATGCTCTTTGGCTTTCTTGCCGGCGTCCTCGGCCGCCACCTGGGCGGCGTACGGGGTCGATTTGCGGCTGCCCTTGAAGCCCTGGCTGCCGGCCGACGACCAGGCGATGGTGTTACCCTGGGCGTCGGTGATGGTGATCATCGTGTTGTTGAACGTGGCGGCCACATGCGCCACGCCGGAGCTGATGTTCTTACGCTCTTTTTTCCGCGTGCGCGCGGCGACGGCAGGCTTCGCCATGGAATCTTGTCCCGTTCAACGATGGACCGCGACCCCCGGGAAGCGCCGGGCCGGCCGCGGTCGAGTTCAAAAAAGCCGAAGCAGCGTCTCGCCTTGGCAGGCGGACTACTTCGTCACCTTCTTCTTGCCGGCGATCGCGACCGCCTTGCCCTTGCGGGTGCGCGCATTGGTGTGCGTCCGCTGGCCACGCACCGGCAGACCGCGGCGATGACGCAGGCCGCGATAGCAGCCCAAATCCATCAGCCGTTTGATGTTCATGGCAACTTCACGCCGCAGATCGCCCTCGACGCGGTATTCCCGATCGACGATCTCGCGGATGCGCAGCACCTCGTCGTCGGAAAGCTGGTTGACCCGGCGATCGTCGGGGATGCCGAGCTTGCTGCAGATTTCCTGCGCCTTGGTCGGACCGATGCCGAAGATATAACGAAGGCTGATCTTGACCCGCTTGTTGGTCGGGATGTTTACGCCGGCAATACGCGCCACGCTGACTTTCTCCTGTTGCGCCAGGATTACTCCCGGGGCGGTCCGGCGCCGGCCCATCGCTGGACCCCACCTACCGACTGATCGCCTTTTCAAAAAACATGCAGCCGACGCCCACGTCCGTGGGTGTCGCCAAGGGGCCGGAATATAGCCACGGAATTTCACGAGTTCAACGCGCTCAGATCAATTAGCCGTGAACATCACGCCTCCGGTGCCAGCCATGCAGCCAGCACAGGTCGGGTTTTGCCGCTCAGGCGGGGGAGCGGGCCGGCAGCGCGTCGAGCAGTTTCATCAACTGGGCCGTGACCTGATCGATGTCGGCCATCCCGTCGACGGTCTGCAACCGCTTCTGCGCCGCGTAATAGGGCAGCAGCGGCGCCGTCTGGCGGTGATAGGCCTTGAGGCGCGCCGTCACGGTCTCGCGGTTGTCGTCGGCGCGGCGGGTGAAATTGGTGCAGCCGCAGACATCGCAGACGCCGGGCCTCGCCGGCTGTTGGAACTGGTCGTGGTAGCCGGCGCCGCAATTGGCGCAAGTGAAGCGCCCGGCGATGCGGTCGATCAGCATGGCATCGTCCACCGCGAGTTCGATCGCCGCGTCGAGCCGCTTGCCGCGGGCGCTGAGCATGGCATCGAGCGCCTCCGCCTGCGGGAGGGTTCGGGGAAAGCCGTCGAGGATGAAGCCGTTGATGCAATCGGGTTGGGCGATTCGGTCGGCCAGCATGCGCACCAGGATCTCGTCCGACACCAGGCCGCCCGCTTCCATGACGGCCTTCGCCTCCCGCCCGACCTCGCTGTCGGCGGCGACCTCGGCCCGCAGCATGTCCCCGGTGGAGATCTGCACGATGCCGTAGCGTTCCTGAAGGCGCCTCGCCTGCGTTCCCTTGCCCGCCCCTGGCGGCCCGAGAAGGATTAAATTCACCTGCCTCTTCCCTTGACCCGGGCTTTCTTGATCAGCCCTTCATACTGGTGCGCCAGCAGATGAGACTGGATCTGCGTCACCGTGTCCATCGTCACCGACACGATGATCATCAGGCTTGTGCCACCGAAGTAGAACGGAATGCCGTAGCGGCTGATCAGCACCTCCGGCAACAGACAGACGATGCAGAGATAGATGCCGCCGACGGTGGTTAGCCGGGTCAGGATATAGTCGAAATAATCGGCCGTTGCGGTGCCGGGGCGGATGCCCGGGATGAAGCCGCCGTATTTCTTCAGGTTATCAGCCGTCTCCTGCGGATTGAACACCACGGCGGTGTAGAAATAGCTGAAGAAGATGATCATCGCGGCGTAGGCGGCCATGTACAAAGGCTGGCCATGCGCCAGCGCGCTGCCGATGGTGCCGATCCAGCCGCTGCCGGCGGCGCCCGAAAATCCGGCAACGGTCGCCGGGATCAGCAGGATGGAGCTGGCGAAGATCGGCGGGATGACCCCGGCGGTGTTGATCTTCAACGGCATATGCGTGGAATCGCCGCCGAACATGCGCTGGCCGACCTGGCGCTTGGGGATACTGCACCACGATGCGCCGCTGCGCCCGCTCCATGAACACGATGAACGCCACCACGGCGACCGCGATCACCAGGAACGCCAGGATGAACACCGGGCTGAGCGCGCCGGTGCGGCCGAGTTCCAGCAGCGACACCAAGGCGTGCGGCAGGTTGGCGACAATGCCGGAGAAGATGATCAGGCTGGTGCCGTTGCCGATGCCGCGGGCGGTGATCTGCTCGCCCAGCCACATCAGGAACATCGTGCCGCCGACGAGGCTGACCACGCAGGACAGCCGGAAGAACGCGCCGGGATCGATCACCGCCGCACCGAAATTGCCGCGCATCCCTTCAAGCCCGACCGCAATGCCGTAGGACTGGAACATCGCGATGACGACGGTGAGGTAGCGGGTGTATTGGTTGAGCCGCTTGCGCCCGCTCTCCCCTTCCTTCTTCAGGGTTTCGAGCGACGGGATCGCGGCGGACATCAGCTGGATGATGATGCTGGCACTGATATACGGCATGATGTTCAGCGCGAACACCGTCATGCGCCCGAGCGCGCCGCCGCTGAACATGTCGAACATGCCAAGAATGCCGCCGCCGTGCTGGGCCAGCATCTCGCCCATGACAGAGGCATCGACCCCGGGCACCGGAATATAGGTGCCGATCCGGTAGACCAGAAGGGCGCCCAGGGTGAACCAGATGCGCTTCTTCAACTCGGTGGCTTTGGAGAGCACGCCAAGATTGAGGTTCGCTGCTAGCTGTTCAGCCGCCGAAGCCATGCGCATATTCCTTCAACACAAACGGCGCCCACGGGGGTCCCGAGGGCGCCGCTCTACAATTCTATCGCGCCGCGCCCGAAAGTCACAGGGGCAGCGAACGCGGATCAGGCCGCGGCCGCTTCCTTTTTTGCGACCGTGGTGGTGACGCTGCCGCCAGCCGCTTCCACCGCCGCGATCGCCGTCGCCGAGGCGCCGGAAACCGTGATGGTGATGGCGCGCCTCAACTCGCCCATCGCCAGCAGCCGAATGCCGGCCACCCGCCTTGTGCTGACCAGCCCGGCGCTGCGCAGGATTTCCTCGGTGATCGGCTGGGTCGCGTCCAGACGCCCGGCCTCGATCGCCTTGTCCAGCGCACCGAGATTCACCGGCGCATAGGTCAGGCGGAAGACGTTGGTGAAGCCGCGCTTCGGCATCCGCCGGTAGATCGGCAGCTGGCCGCCCTCGAAGCCGTTCAGCGCCACACCTTCGCGCGCCTTCTGGCCCTTGACGCCCTTGCCCGACGTCTTGCCCTTGCCCGACCCGATGCCGCGGCCGAGCCGCTTGAATTTCAGGCGCGAACCTGGATTGTCGCGAAGTTCGTTCAGCTTCATAGCAATTCCCCTGCTGTCCCAGGAAGCCTAGGACAGCTCCTCCACCTTGATCAGGTGGGCCACTTTGCGAATCATGCCGCGCACCGAAGGGGTGTCCTCCAGCTCGCGGGTGGAGCGGATGGTCTTCAGCCCCAGGCCGACCAGCGTCCCCTTCTGCCCGGGCTTGCGGCCCAGCGCGGAGGCGATCTGAGTCACGCGGACGCGCCCCTTCACCGGATCAGACATCGGCACCCTCCTGCACCACGCCAGGCGTGTCGCGCTTGCCCAGCAGGTCGGTCACCTTCTTGCCGCGGCGCGTCGCCACCGAACGCGGGCTGGCACAGCGCTGCAGGGCAGCGAAGGTCGCCTTCACCATGTTGTGCGGGTTGCGGCTGCCGAGGCTTTTCGCCACGACATCGCCGATTCCCAAAGTCTCGAACACGGCGCGCATCGGACCGCCGGCGATGATGCCGGTGCCGGCCACGGCACTGCGCAGCACCACGTTGCCCGCGCCGTAATGGCCCTGCACATCGTGGTGCAGCGTGCGGCCTTCCTTCATCGGCACCCGGATCATCGTCCGCTTGGCGCGCTCGGTCGCCTTGCGGATTGCCTCCGGCACCTCGCGCGCCTTGCCGGCGCCATAGCCGACGCGGCCCTTCTGGTCGCCCACCACCACCAGGGCGGCGAAGGCAAACCTACGTCCACCCTTCACCACTTTGGCCACACGGTTGATCGTGACCAGCTTGTCGATCAGGTCGTCGCCGCCGTCGCCGTGGCGATCGCGCTCGCGCCCGCCCCGGCCGCCGTCCCTCGCTTCGCGTGCCATCTACATACTTCCTAGAATGCCAGTCCGCCCTCGCGGGCGGCTTCAGCCAGCGCCTTGACGCGGCCGTGATACAGATACGAACCGCGGTCGAACACCACCTGGGTGACGCCGTTGGCCAGCGCCCGCTCGGCAACCAGCTTGCCGACCGCCGCCGCCGCATCCTTGTCGGCGCCGGTCTTCAGGCCCTCGCGCAGGTTGCGGTCAAGGCTCGACGCCGCCGCCAGGTACGGCCCTGAACGTCGTCGATCACCTGCGCATAGATGTGCTTGCCGGAACGGAACACCGAGAGGCGCGGACGCCCGCCGGCCTTGCGGCGCAGCTGGTAGCGCAGGCGCGAACGCCGGCGCTGCTGCAGATCCTTGCTGTCGCTCATTGTGAAAACCCGCTCGCGCTGAAGCTGCCGCTCATTTCTTCTTGCCTTCCTTACGGCGGATGGCCTCGCCCTCGAACTTCACGCCCTTGCCCTTGTACGGCTCCGGCGGCCGCCAGGCGCGGATCTCGGCGCAGACCTGGCCGACCAGGCGCTTGTCCACACCCTCCACCTTGATCGAGGTCGGCCGCTCGCAGGTGACCTTGATCCCGGACGGGATGGCATAGACCACATCATGGGAAAAGCCGAGATTGATCACGAGGTTGGAGCCGGTGACCGCGGCGCGGTAGCCGGTGCCTGTGATCTCAAGCGACTTGGAATAGCCTGCCGACACACCCTTGATCATGTTGGCGACCAGCGCCCGCGTGGTGCCCCACATCATCCGCGATGGTGCGGATTTGTCGCGCGGCGCCACGCTGACCTTGTTGCCTTCGACCTTGGTATCGACCTTGTCGGTCAACGGCAGCGACAGCTCGCCGAGGCGGCCCTTGATCGTGATCTGACCGCCGGCCAGTGCGACCTGCACACCGGCTGGAATTTCGACGGGATACTTGCCTACGCGTGACATGCTGCATCCCCTCTCAGAACACGCGACACAGGACTTCGCCGCCGACATTGGCTGCGCGCGCCTCGCCATCGCTTAGCACCCCGCGCGGGGTGGAGAGGATGGACACGCCGAGTCCGGCATACACCCGCGGCAGCTCCGCGATCTTGGAGTAGACGCGGCGGCCGGGCTTGGACACGCGGGTGATCTCTTTGATCACCGACTCGCCCTCGTTGTATTTCAGCTCGATACGCAGCTGCGAAATGCCCGGCCGGACTTCCTCGACCGAGAAACCGCGGATGAAGCCTTCACGCTTCAACGCATCGAGCACGTTGGCCCGCAGCTTGGACGCCGGCGCCACGCAGTTGGCGTGGCGCGAGCGCTGCGCGTTGCGGATACGGGTGAGCATATCGCCCAGGGGATCAGACATCGACATGGTGCTGCTCCCTTACCAGCTTGCCTTCACCATGCCCGGGATTTGCCCCGAGCTGGCGAGGTCGCGCAAAGCGATGCGCGACAGCTTGAATTTGCGATAATTGGCGCGGCTCCGCCCGCTCAGTTCGCAGCGCAGACGAATCCGCCCCTTGGCGCCGTTGCGCGGCAGTTGCGCCAGCTTCATCGTCGCATCGAAGCGATCCTCGACCGGCAGAGTCCGGTCCATGACGATCGCCTTCAACGCGCCGCGCTTGTTCTTGTCACGCGCCGCCATGCGAGTCCGCTTCAAGTTGCGGTTGACCTGTGAGGTCTTGGCCATCCTGTCTTATCCTCCGGAACCTGCCGGTGCTGCCCGGCGGTTTTCCACATCGATAGTCGTTAAGTAGGCGTAGGCGGAGCGACGAAAACCTAGTTGGCGAACGGAATGTCGAACTGCTTCAGCAGCGCCTTCGCCTCCGGGTCGGTCTTCGCCGTGGTCACGAACACGATGTCCATGCCGCGGATCGCACCGACCTTGTCGTAGACGATCTCGGGAAAGATGATCTGCTCCTTCAGGCCCATGGCGAAGTTGCCGCGGCCGTCGAAACCCTTTCCCGTGATGCCGCGGAAATCGCGAACCCGCGGCAGGGCGATCGTCACCAGCCGGTCGAGGAACTCGTACATCCGCGCCTTGCGCAACGTCACCTTACAGCCGATCGGCAGACCTTCGCGGATCTTGAATCCGGCGATCGCCTTCTTGGCCACCGTCTTCACCGGCCGTTGGCCACTAATCAGCGCCAGTTCGGCCAGCGCCGAGTCCAGGATCTTCTGGTCGCCGGCCGCTTCGCCCACGCCCATGTTGATGACGATCTTCTCAAGCTTCGGCACCTGCATCGGATTGGTGTAGCCGAACTCGGTCCGCAGCTTGCCGCGGATCTCGTCCAGATAGCGTTGCTGCATGCGCGGCGTCTCGCCGCTCGATGCCGCCGCGGCCCCCGGGGCCGCGACGATGATGCCGTCGCTGCGTGACGAGCCGATCGCGGCCGGCGGCCCCTTGGCACCGGTCGCCTTGCCGGCGGCAGCCTTGCCACCGCGTGCGGCGGCGCCGCCGCCTTTGGCCCCGCCCTTGGCGGGGGTCTTCTTCTTGTCGGCCATAATAGCCTCCTCAGCTCTCGATCAGATTGCCGCCGGCCTTGGCCACCCGGACCTTGCGGCCGTCGTCCAACACCCGGAACCCGACACGCGTCGGCTTGTCGCTCTTGGGATCGATCAGCTTCAGGTTCGACAGGTGAATGGTCGCCTCCACCTCAACGATCCCGCCAGGCTGGCCCATGCCGCGCGGCTTGGTGTGGCGCTTGGCGATGTTCACGCCCTGCACCACCGCACGCTCATCCTTGGGATGCACGCGCAGCACTTCGCCGCGCTTGCCCCGGTCGGACCCGGTGATCACCAGCACGGTGTCACCCTTGCGAATGCGCGCCGCCATCACAGCACCTCCGGCGCAAGCGAAATGATCTTCATGAACTTCTTCGCCCGCAGCTCGCGCACCACCGGCCCGAAAATACGCGTGCCGATCGGCTCCTGCTGCTTGTTGATCAGCACGGCGGCGTTCCGATCAAAGCGGATGGCGCTGCCATCAGCCCGACGCACCGGATAGGAGGTGCGCACGATCACCGCCTGGTGCACGTCGCCCTTCTTCACCTTGCCGCGCGGAATCGCGTCCTTCACCGAAACCACGATCACGTCGCCGACGGACGCGGTCTTGCGCTTGGAGCCGCCCAGCACCTTGATGCATTGGACCCGACGCGCACCGGAGTTGTCGGCGACGTCGAGATTGCTTTCGACCGAGATCATTTTCTATCCCCTAGACCGAAGCCGAAGCCGGCTGCGGTGCCGAAGGCTGGGCCGAAGCAGCGGCGTCGGGCGAGCCCTCAACCAGCTTCTGGCCGTTGCGCTCGACCACCATCCAGGTCTTCCGCTTGCTGATCGGGCGGCATTCCTCGATCCGTACCATGTCGCCCACCTTGCACAGGCTGGCCTCGTCATGCGCCGCGTATTTCTTCGAACGGCGAATGAACTTCTTGTACAGCGGGTGCATCACGCGACGCGCCACCAGAACCGTTACGGTCTGGGTCATCTTGTCGCTGGTCACTCGCCCCGTCAGGACGCGCCTTGGCATCGCCCAACTCCTCTCAGGACTTGACGGCGGAGGACTTGGTCCCCGCCGAGGCGGAGCGCTTCTGCTCCCCCATGATGGTTTTCACGCGGGCGATGTCGCGGCGCACTGCGCGCACGCGGCCCACGCCTTCGGTCTGTCCGGTGGCGCTCTGGAAACGCAGGTTGAACTGCTCGCGGCGCAGATCAAGCAGCATCACGCCCAACTCGTCCGGGGTCTTCAGCCGCACATCGGCGGGCTTGGTGGCGCCCGACTTGGGTGCTTTGGCCATCTCAGGCGTCTCCGATGCGGGTGACGAACTTGGTCTTGATCGGCAGCTTGGCCGCACCGAGCGTCAGGGCTTCCTTCGCCAGTTCCGCCGTCACGCCGTCGACTTCGAACATGATGCGGCCCGGCTTCACCCGGCACACCCAGAATTCCGGGCTGCCCTTGCCCGAGCCCATTCGCACTTCCTGCGGCTTCAACGACACTGGCACGTCCGGGAAGATGCGGATCCACACCCGGCCGACGCGCTTCATGGCGCGGGTGATGGCGCGCCGCGCCGCCTCGATCTGGCGGGCGGTCACCCGCTCGGGCTGCAGCGCCTTCAGGCCGAAAGCGCCGAAGTTCAGCGCGGTGCCGCCCTTGGCCAGGCCGTGGATGCGGCCTTTGTGGGCCTTGCGATAAGTCGTCCGTTTCGGGGAAAGCATGTCTCTAATTCCTTACCGCATCTTCAGCGCTGCGGTGCCTGCTCGGCGGCGCGGCGATCTTGCGCCAGCGGATCATGGCCAAGGACTTCGCCCTTGAAGATCCACACCTTCACGCCGCAGGTGCCGTACGTCGTCTTCGCCGTCGCCACGCCGTAATCGACGTCGGCGCGCAGCGTGTGCAGCGGCACCCGACCTTCGCGGTACCATTCGGTCCGGGCAATCTCGGCGCCGCCGAGGCGGCCGCCGCAATTGATCCGGATTCCCTGGGCGCCGAGCCGCATTGCCGACTGCACGGCGCGCTTCATGGCGCGGCGAAACGCCACCCGGCGCTCCAGCTGCTGGGCGATGTTCTCGGCCACCAGCATCGCGTCGATCTCGGGCTTGCGGATCTCGACGATGTTCAGCGACACCTCGGACTTGGCCATCTTGCCGAGATCCTTGCGCAGGTTCTCGATATCCTGGCCCTTCTTGCCGATCACCACGCCGGGGCGGGCGGCATAGATCGTCACGCGCGGCTTCTTCGCCGGACGCTCGATCACCACCCGCGACACGCCGGCGCCCGACAGCTTCTTGCGCAGATGCGCCCGCAGCTTCAGGTCGTCATGCAACAGCTTCGCGTAATCCGCGCCGGCGAACCAGCGGCTGTCCCAGGTGCGGTTGATGCCGAGCCGCAGCCCGACCGGATTGACTTTGTGACCCATATTATGCGGCCCCCTGCGCCGGTTCGTTCGTGGCTGCCGGTGCGCCACCGGTGCGCGGCTTGCGCCGGGCGGTGTCACGCGGCTTCGGCGCCGACTCCGCGTCCTGCGCGCGCTCGGCGACCACGATCTTGATGTGGCTGAACCATTTCTCCACCCGGGCGGCCTTGCCGCGGCCACGCGCCTGGAAACGGCGCATCACCACGGATTTGCCAACCTCGGCGCGCGACACGACCAGGCGGTCGACATCGAGCTGGTGGTTGTTCTCGGCGTTGGCAATCGCACTCTCCAGCGTCTTGCGGACGTCCTGGGCGATGCGGCGCTTGCTGAAGGTCAACGTCGCCACGGCATCGGCCGCGGTGCGGTTGCGGATCAGCCCGGCTACTAGGTTCAACTTACGCGGCGAGACGCGGACATTGCGCAGCACTGCCTGCGCCTCCGTCTCCGCCAGCACGCGAATATGTTTCGGCTTGCTCATGTCAGCCCCGCTTCGCCTTCTTGTCGGCCGAGTGACCGGTGAAGGTCCGGGTCGGCGAGAATTCGCCGAACTTATGCCCCACCATATTCTCGGTGACCTGCACAGGCAGGAATTTGTGGCCGTTATAAACGCCGAAGGTCAGGCCGACGAATTGCGGCAGGATGGTCGAGCGACGCGCCCAGATCTTGATGATCTCGTTGCGACCCGACGCCCGCGAGGCTTCGGCCTTGTTCAGCAGATACCCGTCGACGAACGGGCCTTTCCAGACGGAACGAGACATCGCTTTAGCCCTTGCCCTTGTTGCGCCGGCGGATGATCAGCGAGTCCGTCCGCTTATTGACGCGAGTCTTCGCACCCTTGGTGGGCTTGCCCCATGGCGTCACCGGATGGCGGCCGCCCGAGGTGCGGCCTTCGCCGCCGCCATGCGGATGGTCGACCGGGTTCATGACCACGCCGCGCTGATGCGGCTTGCGGCCGAGCCAACGCGAGCGGCCGGCCTTGCCGATGCTTTGGTTGGAGTTGTCCGGGTTGGACACCGCCCCCACCGTCGCCATGCACTCGCCGCGAACGACGCGAAGCTCGCCGGACATCAGCTTGATCTGCGCATAGCCGGAGTCCTTGCCGACCAGCTGAGCATATTGCCCGGCGGCGCGCGCCAGCTTGCCGCCGGCGCCTGGCTTCAGCTCCAGGTTGTGCACGATCGTACCGACCGGGATCGCCGCCAGCGGCATCGCGTTGCCCGGCTTGATGTCGGCCTTCGCCGAAGCGATCACCGCATCGCCGACCCGCAGACGCTGCGGTGCCAGGATGTAGGCCAACTCGCCGTCCTGATACTTCACCAGCGCGATGAAGGCGGTCCTGTTGGGGTCGTATTCGACCCGCTCCACAGTGCCGGGCACATCGAGCTTGCGCCGTTTGAAGTCGACCAGGCGGTATGACTGCTTGTGGCCGCCGCCGCGGAACCGGCTGGTGATGTGGCCGTGGTTGTTGCGCCCGCCCGTGTGGCTTTTGCCTTCGGTCAGGCCCTTGACCGGCTTGCCCTTCCACAGTTCGCTGCGATCGATCAGCACGGTGCCGCGAAGGCTGGCCGTGACTGGATTGAAACTTTTCAGTGCCATCGTGCTCTTCCCGCGCCCTGCTACGTATGTTTCAGGCGAGGCCGGTCGACAGGTCGATGGTCTGACCCTCGGCAAGCTTCACATACGCCTTCTTCACATCCACGCGCTGCCCCGGGCGGCCCTTGAAGCGCTTCGTCTTGCCCTTCACCACCAGCGTGTTGACGCCGGTGACCTTCACGCCGAACAGGCCTTCGACCGCGGTCTTGATCTCCGGTTTGGTGGCGTCGATCGCAACCCGGAAGACCGTGTAGCCTTTCTCGCTCAGCATCGTCGCCTTCTCGGTAATCACCGGGCTGCGGATGATGGTGAACATCCGCTCACGCGACAGAACCTTCACCCGCTTCTTCGCCTTCGGTGCGGCCTCGCTCATGACGCGCTCTCCACGGCAAATCGTTGCTTCAGGCCCTCGAGCCCGGCGGTGGTGATGGCGAGCACGTCGTGGCGCAGAATGTCATAGACATTGGCGCCGACGGTCGGCAGCACGTTCACGCCGATGATGTTGCGGCTGGCGCGCAGGAAGCCGTCATCGACCGCACGGTCCATGATCAGCGCCGATTTCCAGCCGAGCAGCTTCAACTGCGCCACTAGGTCGCGGGTCTTGCCGCCGGCGACGGTGTCGAGCACCACCAGCTTGCCTTCGAGCTGCTTCTGCGACAGCGCCGACAGCAGGCCGAGGCGACGAACCTTCTTTGGCAGGTCGTAGCCATGGCTGCGCACGACCGGGCCATGGACGCGGCCGCCGGTGCGGAACTGCGGCGCACGCAGGCTGCCCTGGCGGGCGTTGCCGGTGCCCTTCTGTTTGTAGGGCTTCTTCGTGGTGCCCTGCACCTCGCCCATGCCCTTGGTCTTGTGGGTGCCGGCACGGCGCTTGGATTGCTGCCAGTGAACCACCCGCGCCATGATGTCGGCCCGTGGCTTCACCGCGAAGATGTCGTCCGGCAGCTCGGCGGTGCCGGCGGCTGCGTTGTCGAGGGTCTTGATATCGATCTGCATGTCCCTGGCCCTCAGCCCTGCGCCGCGTCGGCGGTGACCAGACCCGCGGGGTACGGCGCATCGGCGTGCCGCGGCTTCTTGATCGCGTCGCGCACCAGCACCCAGCCGTTCTTGGCGCCGGGCACCGCGCCCTTCACCATCAGCAGGCCCTTCTCGGCATCGACGCCGGCGATC
>CAVTKE010000019.1:0-4700 GCA_963735225.1 uncultured Alphaproteobacteria bacterium | reverse complement strand
CATTGCTGTGCGAATTCGCCCGATTGGCCGAACCGATCCGCACGCCGGGGCTGGCGACGAATTTCATGATCAGGCCGTGAAAGTTAAGGGGCGAATGGCGAGTAGCGAATAGATTATTCTTTTTTCCCTATTCGCCATTCGCTACTCGCCATTCGCGCACTCACGCCAACGCCACCTTCACCGGCCGTGAAATCATCAGCGTAATCACCGCCGCGACGATGCAGAGCGCGCCGGCCGCGAAAAACGCCGGCAAGTAGCTCAATAGCAGCGTGCGCGACAGGCCGGCGCCGAAGGCTGCGGTCGCGGCCCCCAGTTGATGGCCGGCGAAGATCCAGCCGAACACCAGGTTGGCGCGCTCGGGGCCGAATCTCTGCGCGGTGAGCCGCACCGTCGGCGGCACCGTCGCGATCCAGTCGAGGCCGTAGAACATCGCAAACAGCGACAGGCCATAGAACGAGAAATCGGTGAACGGCAGGAACAGCAGCGACAGGCCGCGCAGGCCGTAATACCAGAACAGCAAATAGCGGTTGTCGTAACGGTCCGACAGCCAGCCCGACATGATGGTGCCGAAGAAATCGAACACGCCCATGGCGGCGAGCAGGCTCGCGGCCTGAACCTGCGGAATGCCGAAATCGAGGCACATCGGAATCAGGTGCACCTGGACCAGCCCGTTGGTCGAGGCGCCGCAGATGAAGAAGGTCGCAAACAAGATCCAGAACACCCGCGTCTTCGCCGCGTCGCGCAACGTGCCGAGTGCTGCCGCCATGATCGGCCCGGTGTTGGGAGGCGGCGCCGGCAGCGGCTGCGTGCCCTCATCGCCGAACGGCCGCAGCCCGACGTCGCTGGGACGGTCGCGCATCACCATCAGCACCGCGAAGGCGGCGACCGCCAGCATCACGCACATCACCGCCAGCGCCACCCGCCAGCCCATCCGTTCGGTCAGGCTCGCGAGCAGCGGCAGGAACACCAGTTGTCCGGTGGCGGCACTTGCGGTCAAAATTCCGATCACCAGCCCGCGCCGCGCCGCGAACCAGCGCGCGGCGACGGTGGCGCCGAGCACCAATGCCGTCATGCCGGTGCCGATCCCGACCACGAAGCCCCACAGCAGCATCAACTGCCAGACTTTTGTCATCGCCAGCGACAGCACCAGCGCCGAGACCACGGTCAGCAGCGCCGACAGCGTCACGTTGCGCAGCCCGTAGCGGTTGAGCAGTGCCGCGGCGAACGGCGCCATCAGCCCGAACAGGATGAAGCGGATCGACAGCGCCGAGGAAATCTCCGCGGTGGTCCAGCCGAACTCGCGTTGCAGCGGCACGATGAAGACGCCGGGCGCGCCGACCGCGCCGGCGCTGATCAGCGCGGTGAGAAAGGTCACGCCGACCATCACCCAGCCGTAGTGGATATTGCGGCGGGCGAGGGCGGCGGAAAGCCAGTTCGAGATCATGAAGTTTCCTTGCCGGAATTCCGGACGACGGTGAAGTGTGACGAGTTCGGGCATTGCGCGATCTTGCACGATCGCGTTTGGGCCGAAAGGCCGTATTTCCCTCAATTCAGGACATCGCTGTAGTGGCTCGGTCCCGTAATGCACGATGCGCTCCACCGCGATCGCGGTGGCTTCGCCGCCGCCGATGCACAGAGCGGCGACGCCGCGCTTGAGATTATGCGCTTCCAGCGCATGCAGCAGCGTCACGATCAGGCGAGCGCCGGTGGCGCCGATGGGATGGCCGAGCGCGCAGGCGCCGCCGTTGATGTTGAGCTTCTCACGGGGAATGCCGAGATCGCGCTGCGCCGCCATCGCCACCACGGCAAAGGCCTCGTTGATCTCGAACAGGTCGACATCGCCGACGCTCCAGCCGACCTTGTCGAGCAGCTTTCGAATTGCCGGGATCGGTGCGGTGGTGAACCATTGCGGTTCCTGGCTGTGGGTGGCGTGGCCCTTGATCTCCGCCAGCACCGGCAGGCCGTCGCGGTCGGCCAGCGAACGCCGCGCCAGGATCAGCGCCGCGGCGCCGTCGGCATTGGCCGAGGAGGCCGCCGGCGTGATGGTGCCGTTGCTGCGGAACGCCGGCTTCAGGCCGGGAATCTTGGCGGGATCGACTTTGAGCGGAATCTCGTCGTTGCCGATCGCGCGCGGGCCGGCTTTCTCGGCTACCGTGATCGGCACGATTTCGGCCTTGAACGCGCCGCCCTCGACCGCCTTGCGCGCGCGGGTCAGCGTCTCCATCGCATAGGCGTCCTGGTCGGCGCGGGTGAACTGGTAGGCTTCGGCGGTGGCCTCGCCGAAATCGCCCATGGAGCGGCCGACCTCGTAGGCGTCTTCGAGGCCGTCCATCATCATGTGGTCGATGATGCGGTCATGCCCGGCGCGGTAGCCGGCGCGGGCCTTCGCCAGCAGATAGGGCGCGTTGGTCATGCTCTCCATGCCGCCGGACAGCACGATCTCGGCGGAACCGGCATTGATGATGTCATGGGCCAGCATGGTGGCTTTCATGCCGGAGCCGCACACCTTGTTGATGGTGGTGGCGCCGGTGGCATCCGGCAGTCTGGCGCCGCGCGCGGCCTGCCGCGCCGGGGCCTGGCCCTGTCCGGCCGGCAGCACGCAGCCCATGAATACCTCGTCGATGCGCTCCGGCGACGAGCTTCGCCCGCTCGACGGCGGCGCCGATCACGTGGGAACCGAGCTTGTGGGCGCTGAAAGGAGACAGCTCGCCCATGAATTTGCCCAGCGGGGTGCGGGCGGCAGAGAGGATGACGACCGGGTCTGGAGCTGTGGCCATGACAAATATCCTCCATCGCAGGGTTGATTTTTAGGATGATACTCATCATATGATGCGCTGCGGAATTTGCAACGGCGGCGCCGCATAAATTGTCGTGAGGAACTTTCTCCCTCTCCCCTTGTGGGAGAGGGTGGACGCGATGCGAAGCATCGCGGACGGGTGAGGGGTCTGCTTCAGCGGATTCAGTGCCGGAAGATAGTTCAGTGCTCGCGGAGAGAGACCCCTCATCCGGCAGCCTTCGGCTGCCACCTTCTCCCACAGGGGGAGAAGGAAGAAGACTACCGCTTCCTGTCCAAAAACCCCTGCATCAGCCGCTGCGGCTCGCCGGTCAGGAACGATTGCCCGAATACGCCGATGCTGAGATTGACGGATTCCTTTAGCGGCAGTTCTTCCCATTGCCGGAGCAGGGCCTTCTGCGCACGCAAGGCTTCAGGGCCGCATTCCAGCAGCGCCGCTATGGTGCTTTCGACCGCGGCATCGAGGCCGCCTTCGGGCGCGACCGCATCGACCAGCCCCCAGGCCAGTGCAGTCGGCGCATCGATATTGGCGGCGGTCATCAACAGCCAGCGGGCGCGGCCCCAGCCGATCAGCCGCGGCAACAGCGCTGCATGAATCACCGAGGGAATGCCTACTCGCACTTCAGGCATGCCGAACCTGGCGTCATGCGCGGCAATCCGGATGTCGCAGGCGGCTGCGACTTCGAGGCCGCCGCCAAGGCACCAGCCGGGCATCCGGGCAATGACGGGTCCCGGAAAGGCCCGCACCGCTTCGCAGAGATCGCGCAAGCCGGTGATGAATTTCTCGGCGGAGGCCTGGTCGAGCTTCGCCATTTCCTTGATGTCGGCGCCGCCGATCATGCTCTTTTCGCTTTGGCCCGCGAGCACCAGCACCCGGATGTGCTTCTCCGTCGCCAGCACCTGCAGCCCCTCGCGAACGCCGTTGATGACTTCGGATCCGAGGATGTTGAGCGAGCCGGCATTGCAGATCGTCAATTTGACGACGCCGCGCGGGTCGCGATCGACGCCGCAATGGGGATTGAGCATGTGCATGGCAGCTCTCGCGTTGGCGTTACCGGTTCGGCCAAGGTTATTCCCGGTCAAACCGGCGGCTTGTCAAGCTTCCCGGACCCTCCGTTCACCGTCTTGTTGGTCCTGGACAGCCCGTCCTGCAAATAGATGCAGCTTTTTCCAGCCGTATCAGCTATTATATGACCCTGAACATCTTATGGGACGCTCCATGCGCTACTCCAAAGAGCACAAGCAAGAGACCCACGCCAAAATCGTGAAGAAAGCCTCGGTGCGGCTTCGCGAAAAGGGCGCGCATGGCATCGGCGTCGCCGACCTGATGAAGGACGCTGGCCTGACCCATGGCGGGTTCTACGCCCACTTCGATTCCCGGGAAGCACTGGTGATCGAGGCGTTTGCCCATGCGATGGACCGGTCCACCGAACGCTGGCGCAAGGTCGCCGAACAGACGCCGCCGGAACAGCGGCTGGCGACCATCGTCGATTCCTATCTGACGACGGTGCATCGCGACGATCCCGGCCATGGCTGCGCGCTTCCCACACTGGGGCGGAAATCGCCCGCGAGAATCCGAGGACCCGCAAGGCCTTCGCGGCCAAACTTGAACAGATGATCGAGATGCTCACCGATCAGATTCCCGACGTTTCGCGTAAAGCCGCGCGCCAGCAGGCGATCGCCGTTCTCGGCACCATGATGGGAACGCTGGTGCTGGCGCGCGTCGCCGGCAGCGGCGAGTTTTCCGACGAGATTTTGGCCGCCGGGCGTGACGCGGTGCTGAATCGCGAGGTGACGGCGAAGAAGGCGACTCCGCGAAAGCCGCCAAAGCGGTACGGCACTGACGAGGTTTGCGTTCGGTGCGCATTCGACATTCGTCATAGACCTCCGGGAACACCACTAAGCC
>CAVTKE010000018.1:0-60666 GCA_963735225.1 uncultured Alphaproteobacteria bacterium | reverse complement strand
CTTCACCGGCACTCCGCCGCCTGAGCCGATCGCAGATATCGAAGATGAGGTCGGCATGATGTTCCACCAGCAACACCCCGGTGCCGGCGCGGCTGACGGCGCGGATCAACTCACCGAGCCTGCGGATTTCCTCGGCGGACAGGCCGGCGGCGGGTTCGTCCAGCAGCAGGAAGCGGGGCGCCAGCATCAGCGCGCGGGCGATTTCGAGGAAACGAAGCTCGCTGTGCTGCAACCGGCCTGCGCGCACATCAGCGAGGTCTTCCAGGCCGACGATGGCCAGCGCCAGCTGGGCCCGCTCGCGCAGCATGACTTCGTCGGCGAAGTGGCGCGGCAAGGCCAGTGCTGCTTCCATGAAGCTCGCATGGCCGGAGATGCTGCCGCCGATCATGACGTTGGCGAGCACCGTCGCCTCGCCGATGATGCGCGGGGTCTGGAAGGTGCGGGCGATGCCGGCATGGGCGCGGGCTTGCGGGCGGGCCGGTGGCAGCGTGCGGGTGCCGAGCGTGAGGCTGCCTTGCTGCGGGGTGGCAAAGCCACAGATGACATTCAGCGTGGTGGTCTTGCCGCTGCCGTTCGGGCCGATCAGCCCGTGCACGTTTCCGGGCCGCACGTCGAGGTCGAGCCCGTCGATCGCATGGACGCCGCCGAACGCAAGGCGGATGCCGCGCAGGCTGATCCGTTCGTGCGCGGCGCCGTGCCGCAGCAATTGCGGCAGCAATTCCGGGCGCGGGCCGATGGCACGGTCGATGGCGAGCGGCTTGCGGTTGGCGAAATCCAGCAGATGCGCAATGCCGCCGGGAACGAGAAGGACAATCACCAGCAGCAGCACGGCGTAGAGAAAGGTGGACCACGCCACCAGCGGCGCCGCGATCTCGGGAAGCACCGTCAGGATGATGGTGCCGAGCAACGGCCCGAGGATGGAGCCGCGCCCGCCGACCAGGATGGCGATAAAGAACAGCACGCTGAGGTCGAAGGTGAAGGCGTCCGGGGTGATGTAGGATTGCAACGAGGCGAACAGGCCGCCGGCGACACCCGCGAGTGTGCCGCTGAACAGAAACATCGCGACGAACAGACGAGGTTTGGTGATCCCGGTTGCTTCGGCGGCGACTTCGGCGTCGCGGATCGCCACCATCGCCCGCCCCCAGCGGCTGCCGCCGATATTGGCGGTCATCCAGGTGCAGGCAGCGGCCAACGCAAGGCAAAGCAGGTAGAAGCCCGCCGGCGTGTCGAACGGGGCGGGCAGGTCCGGCGCCGGCAAACCGATGCCGCCGCCGGTCACGCCGGTCCAGGCCAGCGCCACCTGGGTGACGATGGTGGCGAAACCGAGCGTGGTCATGGCGAAATAGAACGTGCGCAGCCGCAGCGCAGGAAGACCGACGATGACCCCGAACAGCGCGCCCACCGTGCCTGCGCATAGCAGCGCCGCCACGGGCGGAAATCCTGCCTTTGCCGCCAGGATGCAAAAGACATAGGCGCCGACGGTGAGCAGGCTGACATAGCCGATTGCCAACTGCCCGGCATAGCCGACCACGAGGTTGAGGCCCGAGACCAAGACCCAGTAGATGCAGGCGCGGGTGGCGATCGAGCCCCAATAGCGGTCGCCGGTCAGCGGCAGCAGCAGGGCGGCGCCGAACAGCAGGATGTAGGGCAACGCGTGGCGCAGCGTCGCTGCGGTTTGCATCGGCTGGCGCAGCGCGCTTGCCGACATCTAGACGCGCCTGGCGACGCGGGTGCCGAAAAGGCCTTGCGGCACCGCCAGCAGGACGATGATGAACACCGCGAACGTGGCGACGCTCACGAACAATCCGCCGACAAGGTAGTTGGCGGCCTGCTGGAACACGCCGAGCGCCAGCCCGCCGATCACCGCACCGCGGTTGCTGCCGAGGCCACCGAGGGCCACCGGGATGAAGCCGTAAAAATTCAGCATCGGCCCATTGGCAAAGAATGCCAGCAGAAGCTCGCCGCCGGCGAAACCCGCGAGGCCGCCAATCGCCGCCGCCATGGCGTAGCTGGCCATCCGCAGATGGCCCTCGGGCAGGCCGAGGGCGCGCGCGGCAAAGCCGTCCTCGGCAATGGCGAGGAAGGCGCGGCCGACCAGGGTGCGGCGATAGAGCAGTTCGAGCCCGATCAGCGTGGCAGCGCAGGCGACCAGCGGAATCCAGAATTTCTCGTCGGTGAGACCGCTGCCGAGGCCGATCAGGCGCGGGAAAGGCTGCGGCTCGGTGCTCCATTCGATGGCGGTGAACTGCTGGATCATCAGCGCGAAAGCCAGGGTGGAGAGCACGTAGAGATGCTGGTCCAACGCGCCCAGCACCGGCCGCACGGCAATGATCTCGGTGGCGACGCCCACCACCGCGCAGGCGGCGAGCGTCACGATCAGCCCGGGGATAACAGGCAGGCCGAGGCGCAGCACGAACAGCGATCCGAACACGCCGCCCAGCATGCCCAACTGCCCCGCGGTGAAGCTCATCACCCGCGAGGCCGAGAACATGACGTTGTACGTGATGCCGATGAGCGCGAACACCGCGCCCATCGCGAGCCCCGAGACGACGATCGCCTGGAGCATCAGCTGTAGCCGGGTGCCAGGCCGAAGGTGCCGTTGCGGAACGAGTTGGCCTTGGACATCACCACTTCCTCGTTCGGATAGCCGTTATGCTCGGTCGGGCTGAAGCGGTAGGTGCCGTACATGCCGGGATACGCCGACAAGCTGTTCCAGTATTTGATGATGGCGTCCGGATCGGTCGTGCCGGCGGCCTCGACCGCGGCGGCGACCAGCTTCACCGCGTCGTAGCCGCCGGCGACCCACCAGAAATTGGTGTCCTCCAGCTTTATCTTTCCGGTGATGCGGTCAAGGAACGCCTGGGCGCGTGCCGGCAGCTTGCCGTCGGCGCCGTAGCTGGCGTTGCGGAAGCCGACCTGGAACACGTTTTCCCAGTATTCCTTCTTGTCCAGCAGGGCGGCGACCTGGCCGGAACCAAGCGACGGATGGCCGACGATCGGTACATCCCAGCCGGTCTGCCCGCGGCTGTTGATGACGCGCGACATCAGGCCGGTGCTGACGGTCCAGATCAGGATGACCTTGGCGCCGGAGTTGCGGGCCCGCAGCATGTCGGCGCTGATGTCGGCCTGGTTGCTGTCGATCAACGCCTTGTAGCTGACGGTGCCGCCGGCCTTGGCGAGGCTCGTCGCTGACGCCTCCATCGCCGTCGTGCCGTAGCCGGTGGTGTCGGTGATGATGGCGACGTCCTTCAGCTTCAGGATGTCGAGGATGTATTTCCGCGCCGCGCCGTCCCACTGGGCGTTGGCGGTGGCCATCCGGAAGGCGTTGGGGAACTTCACCGGGTCAATCAGGCTGTCGACCACGCAAGGATGCAGGTTCGGCATGCTCGCCTTGGCCATGATCGGCGTCGTGGCCAGCGCCTCGCCGGAATTCACCGGGCCCCAGATCGCATGAACCTTCTGGCGGTTGATCAGTTCCTGGACCGCGTTCACCGCCTTGGACGGGTCGCCCTGGGTGTCGCGGGTGATGACGTCGATCTTGCGGCCCTTGACGCCGCCTGCGGCATTGATCTCGTTGGTGGCGAACTCGACGCCGCGGTTGAAGCCGATGCCAGGGTCGGAGCTGGAACCGGTCAGGGCGGGAATCTGGCCGAACAGGATCGCACCGGATTGAGCGAGCGCCGGCCGGGCGAGGGTTGCGAGGCCGGTCGATGCAACGATGCCGGTGGACGCAAGTACGAAGTCGCGGCGCTTGATCGCCATGTGGTTTCCTCCGTCTTATTGGGCCTTGGTGGCCATTGAGCGGCAGAATACAGCCAGGGCCTCTCTGCGCAAGGTCGCGAACGCGAGAGCGGCGCCCTGGCTCCTACGCCACCGCGATCACCTCGACCTCGATCTTCCAGGCCGGGTTGGCGAGGCCGCCGATGATGAGCGTGCTGGCCGGGCGGCGATCGCCCAGCAGCGCCTGCCGGGCAATGCGGCTCTCACCGAGGCTCGCATGGTCGGGCAGGATGGTGGTGACCTTGACGATATTGTCGAGGCTCATGCCGGCGGCGCGCAGTTGCGCCTCCACGTTGGCCCAGGCGAGGCGGCATTGGCTGGCAAGATCGTCGGGCACGTTGCCCTTTATATCAGCGGGCACCTGGCCGCTGACATACAGCGTGCGGGTGGCGCCGGTGATCTCCACCGCCTGGGTGTAAGGGCTGGCGGGCATCGGGGCGTCGGGGGCGTTGATGTCGCGGCGTTGCATGTTTGTCTCCTCGTTGCGGCAAGGCGGGTGTGGGGGACGCCGGGCAGGGCGTAAAGCGTGTCGATGCCGTGGTGCAGCACGCTTTCGATCGTGGCTTGGGCTGCGGTCATTCGGTGCATGCGGGCCCGTTTCGTCACGTCCGGATTGATTGACAGAGTTTCCGGCGCGACACTACACATCCTTCAAGTGCCGCGCCGCATCGGCGCGCAGCCAGTGGCGACGCCGTATCGGCGCGCAGAGGGAGAGCAGCATGTCCAGGATCGGCACCGCCGTCTCGATGGTCGCATTCGCGGCCGCCGCGAGCCTAGTCGCGCTGACCGGCGCGGATGCGCGAGCCGACACGATTCATGTCGGCGTCACCATTTCCACCACCGGCCCCGCGGCGTCACTCGGCATTCCGCAGCGCAACTCGATCGCGCTGTTGCCGAAGCAGGTGGCCGGCCAGACCATCGAATACACCGTGCTCGACGACGGCGGCGACAGCACGAAGGCAGTGGCGAATTTCCGCAAGCTGGTCGACGAGGACCATGCCGACGTGGTCATCGGCTCCTCCACCACGCCAGCCTCGATGGCGATGATCGATGTTGCCGCCGAGAAGCAGGTGCCGATGATCTCGCTCGGTGCCTCGGCACGGCTGATCGCGCCGATGGATGCGGCGCGGCACTGGGTGTTCAAGGTGCCGCAGAACGACAGCCTGATGGCCGACGCGATCGCCGCACACATGGTGAAGTCGGGCGTGAAGAGCGTCGGCTTGATCGGCTTCAACGACGCCTATGGCGACGGCTGGGTGGTGGAGTTCGACCGCGCCGCGAAGGCGCAGAACCTGCAGGTCGTCGCAACCGAGCGATTCGCGCGCACCGACACCAGCGTCACCGGCCAGGTGCTGAAGGTGATGGCGGCGAAGCCTGATGCGGTGCTGATCGTCGGCTCCGGCACGCCGGCGGCGCTGCCGCAGAAGACGCTGCATGAGCGCGGCTACGCGGGGAAATTCTACCAGACCCACGGAATCGCCAATAACGACTTCCTGCGCGTGGGCGGCAAGGACGTCGAAGGCACGATCCTGCCGGCCGGCCCGATCCTGGTTGCCGCCCAGTTGCCGGACAGCAACCCCATTAAGAAGCAGGCGACGGCCTACATCGCCGCCTATGAGGCCGCCAACGGGCCCGGGTCGGTGGCAACCTTCGGCGCGCATGCCTACGACGCGGCGACGTTGTTCGCCGCCGCCCTCCCGGCGGCGCTGGAACATGGCAAGCCGGGCACCCCCGAATTCCGTGCCGGGCTGCGCGACGCCATGGAGGCGCAGCACAACCTCACGATGACCCACGGCATCGCCAACATGACGACGCAGGACCATAACGGCTTCGACGACCGCGCCCGGGTCATGGTGACGATCAGCAACGGCGCCTGGAAGCTGCTGCCCTGATCCTTTCGCAGCGCGTAGCAGGATCGTCGCCTGATGGACCTCGCGATCCTGTTCATCCTTCTGCAGGATGGCGTGGTCAACGGCGCGATCTACGCCCTGCTGGCGCTGTCGCTGGTGCTGGTGTTCGTGGTGACGCGGGTGATCTTCGTGCCGCAGGGCGAGCTCGTGGCTTACGGCGCGCTCACCTACGCCGCCCTGGATGCCGGGCAATTGCCGGGGAGCGTCTGGTTGTTATGCGGCCTTGGGGCCGTGGCCGGCATCGCCGGGCTATGGCGGCAGCGGCACGGCGGCAGTGCCGGCGGCATCCTGCGGGTGGTGCTGGCTTGCGTGGTGCTGCCGGCGGCGGTGCTGGCGCTGGCGATGCTGCTGGCGCCGCGCAAGCCCGGGGTGCTGGTCGAGTGCTTGCTGACGCTGGCGATCGTGGCGCCGATGGCGCCTTACCTCTACAGCGTGGCCTTCCAGCCGATGGCGGCGGCATCGGTGCTGGTGCTGCTGATCGCCTCCGTCGGCGTGCATTTGGCGATGCTCGGCCTGGGCCTGGTGTTCTTCGGCCCCGAGGGATTTCGCGCCACCGGCTTTTCCGCGAGCAGTTTCTCCCTCGGCGAACTCATGGTTTCCGGGCAGGCGATCTGGATCGTCGGCCTGTCGCTCGTGCTGATGATGGCGCTGTATGGGTTCTTTGAGCTTTCGTTGCTCGGCAAGGCGTTGCGTGCCACCGCGGTGAACCGGCTGGGCGCGCGGCTGGTGGGCATCGGCACGGCGCAGTCCGGCACGATCGCCTTTTCGCTGGCAGGCGTGATCGGCGCGCTGTCCGGGGTGCTGATCGCGCCGCTGACCACGATCTATTACGACAGCGGTTTCCTGATCGGGCTGAAGGGCTTCACCGCCGCCATCATCGGCGGCCTCGCAAGCTACCCCGCCGCCGTCCTCGCGGCATTGCTGGTCGGCGTCATCGAGAGTTTTTCGTCGTTCTGGGCGAGCGCGTTCAAGGAGGTGATCGTGTTCACCGCCATCATCCCGGTGCTGCTGTGGCGCTCGTGGCGGAGCCCGGTGGTCGAGGACGAGGAGTGAGATCCTGGTGGCCCTTGCCGGCGCTGGCGCTGTGCGTCGTGCTGCCGTGGCTGCCGGGCGTGCCGCTGTTCTGGATCAACCTGTTGAATTACGTCGGCATCGCATCGGTGTTGGTGATCGGGCTGGTGGTGCTGACCGGCGTCGGCGGCATCACCTCGTTCGGGCAGGCGAGCTTCATGGGGTTCGGCGCCTATGCCACGGCGCTGCTGAGCACCCATGCGGTGTCGCCTTGGGTGGCGTTGCCGGTGGCGTTGGCGGTGGCAGCGGTGGCGGCGCTGCTGATCGGCGCGGTGACGCTGCGGCTGTCCGGGCACTACCTCGCCCTCGGCACCATCGCCTGGACGGTTTCGCTTTACTATTGTTTTGCCAATCTCGACGTGTTCGGCCGCAACGACGGCATCGCGGCGATCCCGCCGTTGCAGGCGTTCGGCACCAGGCTGGTCGACGGCCGGTTATATCTCACGGTGGTCTGGATCGGCGTGGTGCTGGCCTGCCTCGGCACGATCAACCTGCTCGACAGCCGCGCCGGCCGGGCGATCCGGGCGTTGCGGGGCGGGGCCGCGGCGGCGGCGAGCTTCGGCGTCGATACGCCGCGCACGCGCAACCTGGCTTTTGTCTACGCCGCGGTGCTGGCCGCCTTCGCCGGCTGGCTTTACGCGCATCTGCAGCGCAGCGTGAACCCCACGCCGTTCGGGCTGAATGCCGGCATCGAGTATTTGTTGATGGCGGTGATCGGTGGTGCCGCGCATGTGCCTGGCGCGCTGCTTGGGGCGGCCCTGGTCACCATCATCAACGACCGGCTGCAGGACATTCTGCCGAAGCTGTTCGGTGCCAGCGGCAATTTCGAGACGATCGTCTTCGGCGCGTTGCTGGTGCTGGTACTGCAGACCTCGCCGGACGGGCTCTGGCCGCATCTGGCGCGCATCCGCCCGCAGCGGCACCGTGTCCGGGCCGATGCACCGGAACTCGCCAAACGCACGCCACCGGCGCGCGGTGCCGAAATCCTCGCGATCAGCGGCTTGTGCAAGCGCTTCGGCGGCCTGGTGGCGGTCAACGACGTCGCTTTCACCGTGGCGGCGGGGGAGATCGTTGGCCTGATCGGGCCGAACGGCGCGGGCAAGAGCACCACCTTCAACCTGCTGACCGGCGTGGCGACGCCGGATTCGGGCAGCGTGCATTTCTGCGGCCAGTCCCTGACCGGACTCGCGGCGCGCGACGTCGCCCGGTTGGGCATCGCGCGCAGTTTCCAGCACGTGAAGCTGGTGCCGAGCATGACGGTCATCGAGAACGTCGCCATCGGCGCGCACCTGCGCGGGCATGCCGGCGCATTGCAGGCTTTGCTGCGGTTGGATCGGGCGGAGGAGGCCCGCCTGTTCGCCGAGGCGGCGCGTCAGCTCGATCGCGTCGGGCTTGGCGCGGTGGCGGACCGCCCGGCGACCAGCTTGCCGCTGGGGCAGCAGCGCATCGTGGAGATCGCCCGGGCATTGTGCCTTGATCCAATCCTGCTGTTGCTGGACGAACCGGCGGCCGGCTTGCGGCACAATGAAAAGGCGGAGTTGGCGATGCTGCTCCGCCGATTGCGCGAGGAGGGGATGGCGGTGCTGCTGGTCGAGCACGACATGGATTTCGTGATGACGCTCACCGACCGCCTGGTGGTGATGAATTTCGGCACCAAGCTCGCCGAGGGAAGCGCCGCCGCCGTGCGGCGCGACCCGACGGTGATCGATGCCTATCTTGGCAGTGTCGCGTGACGCTGCTCGAAATCGAACGGCTGACGGTGTCCTACGGTGGCATTCCCGCCGTCACCGAGATTTCCCTCGCCGTCGAGGCCGGCAGCATCGTGACCGTGATCGGCCCCAACGGCGCGGGCAAGACGACGCTGCTGAATGCTGTCATGGGCGTGCTGCCGGCGCGTGGCGCGGTGCGCATGGATGGACGCTCGCTTGCAGGCATTGGCGTCGAGGCGCGGGTGCGGGCCGGCATGTCGCTCGTGCCGGAGAAACGCGAGCTGTTCGGCAGCATGAGCGTGGAAGACAATCTTCGCCTCGGGGCATTCCGCTTCCGCACCGAAGGCCGCGCCGCGGCCACCCTTGGGTTGGAGCGGATCTTCACGCTGTTTCCCCGGCTGCGAGAGCGGCGGCACCAAACGGCCAGCACCTTGTCCGGTGGTGAGCGGCAGATGCTGGCGATGGGCCGGGCTTTGATGGCCCGGCCGCGCCTGCTGATGCTGGACGAGCCGAGCCTCGGCCTCGCGCCGCTGATCGTGCGCGACATTTTCCGCACCATCGCCGAGCTCCGCGAGTCCGGGGTTGCGATCCTGCTCGTGGAACAAAACGCCCGAGCGGCATTGGCGATCGCGGATCGCGGCTATGTTCTCGAAACCGGTCGCGTCACGCATTCCGGCCCCAGTGCGGATCTGGCGGCCGACGACCGGATCGTTGAGATGTATCTCGGCGTGGCGCCCGCCTGAGGTGGAAAAGCCCCTCCCCGGTCAGGGGGAGGGGTGTTGGAGGCTAGACGCGCGGCGGAATGCCGCCGAGGCCGGCGCCGCCCATGCCAGAGCGCAGATCTTCATGGGTCGGAGCGCCGTAATAGTCATCGACCCGCTCGCCCCAGGTGTCATCGCCCCAAAGCTCGGAATTGCTGGTGTCGTAAGACGGCGCACCTTCCAGGCGGGTGCGGTCGAGGTCGACCACGAAGCCGCCCTGGCTCGGACTATATGTCAACACGTGCCAGGGCAGCGGATGATAGCGCTCGCCCATGCCGAGGAAACCGCCAAAGCTCATGATGGCGTATTCGGTTTTGCCGGTGTGCTTGTCCAGCATCACATCATAGACGCTACCGATCTTTTCGCCGCTGAGATTGTAGACGTTGGTGCCGTTCACCTTGCTCGCGGCGATCAGGCGCCCGGAGGTGTCGTCAGGGTTCTTCACGGTTGCCATCTGCGTATTCTCCCATCCGATCTGGGGCCGTGTCGCGCCGGCCTGCATCGAATAAACGCCTGGCCGGTGCCAGCGGTTCCGCGTCAAGTCGATGCGGGCCAAGCCGCCGGATCATGACCGAGTGGCATGGCGCCCCGACAGAAGCGGGCGGGCGTGGCCGTGAGGATCGCCGGATGGCGGACAGCACTCAGGGTGCCGAACGGCGACGCCGTCTCCTCCAGGATACCCGGAAATTGATCGATCGCCGGAGGTGTCACGCCGAAGCCGTCGGCGACCCGCCCGAGCTGCCACAGCCACCGCCCGGTTCGCGCCAGGGAAACCTGGACATGCCAGCTGCCGCCTTCACGCGCCTGGCGATAGCGCGCCATCATGGCGCCGAACGCCATCAGATAGCCGGTGGCATGGTCGAGTGCCTGGGCGGGCAATTCCTTCGGCAGGCTCACGCCGGCGGCGGCAGCCTCGGCGGCGTTGAAGCCGGTGGCCGATTGCACGAGCGAATCGAAGCCGCGCCGGCTCGCCCACGGCCCGACTCGTCCGTAGGCGGACAGCGACACCGCGATGATTCCGGGCCGCAGCCGGGCCAGATCCTCGGGCGCAAAGCCGAACCTGGCGAGCGCCTGCGGGCGGTAGCCCTGGGAGAAGATGTCGGTGTCCCGCACCAGCCCGGCCAGTGTCGCGCGGCCTTCCTCGCGGCGCAGGTCGATCTGGGCGGATCGCTTGCCGCGGCCGGTGTCGATGACCAGCCATTCGATGGACGGCAGATGCGGCCCGGTGACCAGCAGCACCTCCGCGCCATGTGCGGCGAGGGTGCGGCCAGCGACCGGGCCCGCGATCACCCGCGACAGGTCCAGCCCCCGCACCCCGGAGAGCGGCTGGTCGCCATTGGGGAGCGGGCGGGGATCGGCGTCACCGATTTCGGGTTATTTCAACCAGCTCCAGGCCAGCGAGCGCGTCCGCCTGCGGATGCGCGGCCCATTCCTCCGGCGTGCGCACCATCGCGACGACGCCGCCTTGCGCGTAGGCGGCGGTCTCGAATTCCTCCGCCGACCATCGCGACAGCGCGGCCTGGACCTGCCCACGCTCGGCCGCACAGCCAAGGACGCTCAGCACGGCATCGCGATGATGGCGGAAATTGGTGTGCAGGCGGACATGGCGGCCGTCGCCGGTCGGGTAGATGCCGGCGATGGCGTCCCAGACATTGGGTGCTTTGCGGCCATCGACCCGCAGATGGCGCTCACTCTGGAAGGCAAGGGCGGCGTGCGTGATGTCGACCGAGACCTTCTGCCTCCGGCCGGACCGCAGCCGCCAGAGTTCGGCGGCGGCGAGCCCAGCGGCGCCGATCGACGCCTGCGCGGCCGCGCCGATGCGGAACGAAGACGGCAGCACCGGATCGCTTCCATGCAACGACACCTGCGCCAGCGCCGCGGGGTCGCCGCCGGCGAGGGTCCAGAGATCCTGCAGTGCGGCCATGCCGGTCATGTGCGTTGCCGGAAATGCGCGACGACGAACGACACCGCCTGCTCGAACGAACCCAACACGGCCGCCGCGCCTTTGACGATCATTAGATTGTCGATCAGGCCGAAATCGGCGCAGAGCATGCCATCCTGGTCGCGCAGGCCATCCGCATGCGGGGTGAGGTGAATTTTTTCCGCCACTTTCTCGCTCATGCACCGCCAATCCGCGGTGTAGCCGACCACGAGCTTTCCCAGCCCCTTGGCGAAACCCATCTCGTAGATGGTGCCCGGGTCCATCGACGGCCCCCGAAACGGCTGCATGTTGGCGATGAGGGCGTCGCAATGGCGAACCAGGGCCTCGTCGGCGTGGGAGATGTTGGCGGCCATGATGCTCGGCTCGGGATCGACGACATCGGCCTGGTTGTCGAGCGGGAAGCGGCCGATGGCGCCGAGTTCGGCGCAGATGGATTTCAGTTCGTCGCCGCGGCGCAGTGGATCGGGCAGGAAGACCTCGGGACCGGCGAGGTAGATCTCGGGTTTGCCGTCATGCACGGGGCAGCGCCAATTCTGGTTACGAACGGCCGGATCATAGAGGGGGCCGGGGATACACGACAACCGCCGCGGCACTACTGTGCCGGCGGGATGAAACACGCGGGGACACTCCGATGCCGACACTGGGCCGTGCGTTGATCGATGCGTTGCAGGCGCATGGCGCGCAGGAAATCTTCGGTATTCCCGGGGATTTCGTGCTGCCCTTCTTCAAGGTGATCGAGGAGAGCGGGGTATTGCCGTTCTACACCCTCAGCCACGAACCGGCGGTGGGCTTCGCGGCCGATGCCGCCGCGCGGTTTCGTTCCTCGATATCGGTCGCGGTGGCGACCTGGGGCGCGGGTGCGTTCAACCTGGTCAACCCCGTGGCCGGCGCCTACGCCGAACGCTCCCCGGTGGTGGTGATATCAGGTGCGCCAGGGGTACGGGAGCGGTCGTCGGGGTTCCATTTGCACCACATGTCGCGCGCGTTGGATACGCAGACCAAGATCTTCCGCGAGATCACCTGTGACCAGGCGGTGCTGGACGACCCCGGCCGCGCGCCTGCCGACATCGCCCGGGTGCTGCGCAGCGCGCTGGCGTATTCGCTGCCGGTCTATCTCGAACTGCCGCGCGACCTGGTGAATGCGGAGGTTGCGGCGGTAGAACGGTGGGCGCCGTTGCCGACCGATCCCGATGCGCTTGAGGAATGTGCCGCCGAGGTGCTGCAGCATTTGGGTGCCGCGGAACGGCCGGTGGTGATGGTGGACGTCGAGGTGCGGCGTTACGGCATCGAGGACAAGGTGGCGCGGTTCGCCCGCGCCTTGGGCTTGCCTGTGGTGACGACCTTCATGGGGCGCGGCCTCCTGAGCGGAGACGGCGACGTGGTGCGCGGAACCTATATGGGTGCCGCCGGCGACGCCGCGCTGACCGCGCTGGTGGAGGGTTCGGACGCGCTGTTGCTGCTCGGCGTGATCATGTCGGACACCAATTTCGCCGTCTCGGAGCGCAAGATCGACATGCGGCGGGCGATGCTGGCGATCGGACGGGAAATGCGCATCGGCCATCATGTCTATGCCGATATTCCGTTGGACGCGCTGATCGACGTGCTGCTGGCGCGGGTTGAACCGTCGCATCGCCACGCAGCGGCGGCGCCGCCACCGACGCATCCCAGCAGCCTCTTGATCGATGATGCGCCGGTCGATCCATCTGATATCGCGGCAGGGATCAACGACCTGTTCGCCCGCCACGGCCGCATGCCGATCGCGGCGGACATGGGCGACTGCCTGTTCACCGCCATGGAGATTGCCGGCGCCCCGCTGGTAGCACCTGGTTATTACGCGGGCATGGGTTTCGGCGTGCCCGCGGGGCTCGGGGCCTGTGTGGCGGCAGACGGCCGGCCGCTGATCATGGTCGGCGACGGCGCCTTTCAGATGACCGGATTCGAATTGGGCAATTGCCGCCGCTATGGCTGGGACCCGATCTGCGTGGTGTTCAACAACGCCAGCTGGGAGATGCTGCGGGTGTTCCAGCCGGAAAGCGGGTTCAACGACCTGGAGGATTGGAAATTCGCCGAACTCGCGGGCCCGCTCGGCGGCGACGGGGTGCGCGTCACCACGCGGCGCGAATTGCAGGCGGCGCTGGAACGCGCGCATGCGACGCGCGGGAAATTCCAGTTGATCGAGGTGATGCTGCCGCGCGGCCGAACCTCCGGCACGCTGGCCCGGTTTGTGGCAGGATTCAAGGCGGCGCGCGAGGCGGTGTGAGGCCGCGTGCGGCATGGCAGAATGCCACGTGCGGACGTTGCGTTTGCGGATGCGCGAATGGTGCGGTGGGACTAGACTGGCGGAAGGCGGATTGGTTGGGGGAAGCATGTCGTCTGCATCCAGGCTTTGCGGTGGCGCGCTGGCGCTCAGCATACTCGCGGCACCGGCCGCGCGGGCGGATGTGTCGCCGGAGCAGGCGGCGGTGCTGCAGAAGCAACTGCATGACTGGGTCGCGGGTGTGGTCGGGCCGAGTGTCGTCGTGCCGCCGCTGCCGATGCGATTTGTGCCGGAAGGCAACCATTACCGCTTGGAGATCGATGTCGCCGGCGCGGTTGCCGGCAGCGGTGTCACCGTCGAGGGCGGTGCCTGGACCGCCGCGGTCCGCCCGCTCGACGGCAATCGCTGGGCGATCGACAACATGAAATTCCCCTCGCCGCTGAAGATCACCAACACGATCGGGCCGGCGGAATTGCAGGGCAACATCTTCATGACGATCGCCGAGCAGGAAAATCACACGATCTTCGATCCGGGGCTTGCCACCACCTCCAGCTCCGACGGCCGAATCCGCGGCATGTCGCAGACGATCGAAAGCTCCGTCGGCAAGTTTGTCACGAGCTTCGAGCGGACAAGCTGGCATCAGACGTTCCAGCCGCGCGACGATGGACGCCAGAAAATCGTCATCGAAAGCACGACGGAGGGCTATGCCAGCACCCAGCCGATCAAGGACGGGCCGCCGGTGGTGCTCGCGATCGACCGGATTCGCGTCGCCGGCCATGTCGACGATGCCGATTTCGGCCGGATGGGCGCCGTACTGCGCACCGCCGTGGCGCTCGGCAAGATGTCGATAGACGGCACCCACAAGCCAAGTGAGAAGCTGACCTCGGCCGAACGCGACGCAATGCGCACGGTGCTTCTCACAGCAGGGGAGTTGCTCTCGGCGGTGGATGGCGACGAGACGATGGAGGGCGTCCGCATCGAGACCTCAGGGTTCAGCGGCCGCGTCGCCCGGCTGGCAATGGGCGCCGGCTTCGGTGCGCCGAAGGGTGAAGCCGAAATGCATCTGCGCTTCGCGGCCGACGGCCTCGAATCGCCGGACATTCCACCCGGCGCGCTGCGCGACTTCGTGCCGCGGCATATCGCCCTGGCACCACGGCTCTCGGGAATCGCCAAGAACGACCTGATGCGCCTCCTCTCTACCGCTGCCGACAACGCGGGCGGCGACAGTTCCCAGGTCGAGGCGGAGCTGATGGCGCTGCTGGACTCGTCGCCGCTCACCTTCGGCATCGATGATCTGGTGCTGGACATCGGCGTGGCCAAGCTGACCGGCACCGGTGAGCTTGAGCTGTCGTCGCCCACCGATATCAGCGGCGAGGCGGAACTACGCATGACCGGCTTCGATGCGCTGATCCGCAAGGTCGGTGCTGCCGAAGAAACCAAGATGGCGGCGCCGGTGCTGATCTTCCTGAAGGGCATCGGCGAAAGGGACGGCGATGCAATGGTCTGGAACATAAAATTCGAGGACAACAAGGTGTCGGTCAACGGCACCGACCTCTCCGGCATGATCCCGCCATCGGGCGGCGGCGGAACCAGGAAGAAGGCGAAGTAGCGGGTCTGCCGGCCAAGCCTATTCCCGCGGCCGCCGGTCGATCACCCGGCGCGCCTTGCCGGCGGAGCGCTCGATCGCGCCGGGGGCGACGACCGTCACCATTGCTGTCACGCCCACGATTTCCTTGATCCGCAACGCCAACGCCCGACCCTGGTCCAGCGCGCCGATGCCCCATCCTTCAGGGCGGGCCTCGACCTGGATTTCGATTTCGTCCATGCGGGATTGGCGCGTCAGGATCAGTTGATAGTGGCCGGTGAGCAGATCGAATCGAAGCACCTGCTCCTCGATCTGCGTCGGGAAGACATTCACCCCGCGCACAATCAGCATGTCGTCGGAACGGCCGGTGATCTTGGTCATCCGGCGCATGCTGCGCGCCGTTCCTGGCAGCAGGCGGGTGAGGTCGCGGGTGCGGTAGCGGATGACGGGCATCGCTTCCTTGGTCAGCGAGGTGAACACGAGTTCGCCCTGCTCCCCGTCCGGCAGCACCTGGCCGGTTTCGGGGTCGATGATTTCGGGATAGAAGAAATCCTCCCAGATATGCAGTCCGTCCTTGGTCTCGACGCATTCGCACGCAACACCCGGACCCATCACCTCGGACAAGCCATAGATGTCCACGGCGTGCATCGCGAATTCCCGCTCGATCTCCTGGCGCATCGCGTTGGTCCAGGGCTCGGCGCCGAAGATGCCGACCTTGAGGCTGGTGCCGCGCGGATCGATACCGGCGGCGCGGAAACCGTCGAGGATCGCCAGCATGTAGCTCGGCGTCACCATAATGATGTCGGGTTCGAAATCCTGGATCAACTGGACCTGCCGCTCGGTGCCGCCGCCTGATATCGGGATCACCGTGCAGCCGAGTTTTTCGGCGCCGTAATGCGCGCCGAGGCCGCCGGTGAACAGGCCGTAGCCATAGGCGTTGTGCACGCGGTCGCCGGCCCGCCCGCCGGCGGCGCGGATCGACCGCGCCATCAGCGCCGCCCAGATCTCGATATCGCTGGCGGTGTAGCCCACGACGGTCGGCTTGCCGGTGGTGCCGGAGGAGGCGTGGATGCGCGCCACCCGCTCGCGCGACACCGCGAACATCCCGAACGGGTAGTTTTCCCGAAGGTGATGCTTGGTGGTGAACGGGAACTTGGCCAGATCCTCCAGCCGACGGAAATCGGCGGGGGACACGCCGGCGGCGTCGAACGCACGGCGGTAATGCGGCACGTTCTCGTAGGCGTGCCGCAACGACCACGCCATGCGCGTGGTTTGCAACGCGGCGATCTCGTCGCGTGAGGCGTGTTCGATCGGCTCCAGCTCGCCTGGTCGCGGCGACAGATCCGGCAGCGCGGTCATACCGCTGGCTCCTCGAAGAATTTGCGGCCGAGGGCACGTGAGTTGCCGCGGAACTCCGCCACGACAGTGCCATCCTGCGACGTCACGGTGATGTCGTAGATGCCCGACCGCCCGGCGCGCTGGCGTTCCTGTGCCACCGCGGACAATCGCATGCCAAGGCGTGCCGGGCGCAGGAAGGAGATGCTGCAGTGCTGGGCGACGGTGCGCTCGTTGTAGGTGTTGCACGCAAAAGCGAAGGCGGAATCGGCGAGAATGAAGATATAGCCGCCGTGGCAGATGCCGTGGCCGTTCACCATCGTCGCGCCGACGGTCATCGTCAGCAGCGCGCTCCCCGGGGTGACGCGTTCGATCGCCATGCCGAGCGCCTTGCTCGACAGATCGTCGGCCCACATCGCGTCGGCACAGGCTTGGGCGAGCGCCTGGGGGTCGGCCAGGTTCATGCCTTGCGGCCGGTGAAGTGCGGCGCGCGCTTTTGCAGGAAGGCCTGCACACCCTCGGCGAAATCGGGGGTGTAGCCGGCCTCGCGCTGCAGGTCGCGTTCGAGATCGAGCTGTTCGTCGAAGCTGTTCCCAGCCGAGGCTCGCAACGCCCGGCGCGTCAGCACCAGTGCCTGGGTCGGCTGGACCGCCAGATACGCCGTGAGCTTTTCCGCCTCCGCCATCAACGCCTCGTCGTCGACCACCTGCCAGATCATGCCCCAGCGTTCGGCCTGCTCGGCCGAGACGGGGGCTGCCAGCATCGCCAGCGCGCGGGCGCGGCCTTCGCCCACCAGGCGCGGCAAATGAAAGGTGCCGCCGCAATCGGGAACCAGGCCGATCTTGGCGAAGGCCTGGATGAAGCGGGCGGAGCGCGCCGCCACCACGATATCGCACCCTAGCGCGAGATTGGCGCCGGCCCCGGCCGCGACGCCGTTCACCGCGCAGACCGTCGGCTTGCCCAGGCTCGCGAGGCAGCGGGCCAGCGGATTCCAGCTTTCCTCGATCGACTGTCCGAGGTCGCGCGCCAGGCCGTCGCCAGCGCCGGTGGCACTGAGGTCGGCGCCGGCGCAGAAGCCGCGTCCGGTGCCGGTCAGCAACACCGCTCGGCACTCGGCGTCCGCCTCCGCCGCATCGAATGCTGCGATCAGCGCCATCAGCGTCGGCCGGTCGAGCGCGTTCATCTTGTCCGGGCGGTTCAACGTCAGGCAGCGGAAGCCAGTCCTTGCGGTCGGTCCGGACGGTTTCTTCCATCGTACGTCTCCTGCTTTCCGTGGGCGTCGGGCCGACGATACAGATGCGTCGCGGTCGTGACGAGGTCTGCGCCGACGTCTATCGTCGCAGCAAGCGAGGGAGCGAACCACGAATGAACAATGACCAGGGTCAAGCGACCGATGGCCAAAAGACGGGCAGCCAAAAGACGGGCAGCCAAAAGACGGCGCCAGCGGCGCCAAAAGACGGGCGGCCTCTACCGCCATGCGCAGCTTGCCAGGCTGCTGAACCCGGCAAGCATCGCGATCGTCGGCGCCACCCCGCGCGCCGGGGCGTTCGGGGACCGGCTGCTCGGCAACCTCGCCCCCTATGCCGGGCGCATCCATCTGGTGAACCCGCGCTACCAGAAAATCGGCGACCGGCCGTGCTTCCCTTCGCTCGCCGCTTTGCCGGAAATTCCCGACAGCGTGGTGATCACGCTGCCGCGCGAGGCGGTGGAGCCGGTGGTGGCGGAGGCCATCGCCGTCGGCGCCGGCGGCGCCATCGTTTTCGCGTCCGGCTATGCCGAAACCGGCAATCCCGATCGTATCGCCGAGCAGGACCGGCTGGTGGCGATGTGCCGCGCCGCCGGCATGCCGCTGGTTGGGCCGAACTGCATCGGCATCAACAACTACGCTCTCAAGGCCCGCATCACCTTCATGCCGCATGCCGACGTGCCGCCGCCGCGCCGTGGTGCGATCGGAATGATCAGCCAGTCCGGCGCGCTGGGTTTCGGCATGGAGCAGGCGACTTTGCGCGGCGTGTCGGTCAGCCATCTGTTGACCTGCGGCAATTCCGCCGATGTCGACGTGGCGGATTACGTCGCCTACCTCGCCGAGGATCCGGCCTGTGCCGCCATCGCATTGATTTTCGAGGGGATGGCCGATCCCGACCGGCTGATCCGCGCCGCCGAGCTTGCCTGGGCGAACGACAAGCCGGTCGTGGCCTGCAAGCTCGCGGTCGGCGAGCGTGGGGCGCAGGCGGCGATGTCGCATACCGGCTCGCTCGCCGGCTCGCAGGCGGCGTATCGGGTGGCGCTGGAGCGCGCCGGCGTGGTTCTGGTGGACAATGTCGAGGCGGTGATGGAGACCGCCTGCTTCTTCGCCAAGGTGTCGGCCCCCCGCGCTCGCGGCGTGGCGGTGCTTGCGACCTCGGGCGGCGCCGCGATCATGGCGGCCGACAAAGCCGAACTGCACGGCGTGGCGATGCCGCAGCCCGAGGCCGCCGCCGCCGCGGTGCTGGCCGAGCACATTCCGGAGTTCGGCTCCGCCCGCAATCCGTTCGACGTCACGGCACAGGTGATCAACCTGCCGCTGCTGGTGCCAGCCTGCTCCGACGCGCTGCTGGACGACCCCAACTACGCAGCGCTGGTGGTGCCGATGGTGTTCGCCAACCCGAACACCGCCCAGCGCCTTCCGGCCTACGAGGAAATGGCTGCGCGCACCGGCAAGCCGGTGATTCTCGTCTGGGTGTCCGACTGGCTGGAGGGGCCGGGTGCGGCCGAGACCGAGGCGACCACGCATGTGCCGCTGTTCCGCTCGATGGACCGAACCTTTTCGACCCTTGCGGCATGGTTCCGCCGCGACGCGCGACGCGCCTTGCCGCCGCGCGCGGTGAAGCGCCACGCGGCGCCCGCGGCAATGGCGGATGTGCGCAAGGCACTGGCGCGGTCCGCGCACCAGACGCTGACCGAGCGCGAATCCAAGGCGGTGCTCGCGGCCTATGGGATTCCGGTGGTGCAGGACCGCCTGGTGCACAGCGCCGACGAAGCGGTGCGTGCCGCCGAGGAATTCGGCATGCCGGTGGTGCTGAAGGTCGAAAGCCCCGACCTGCCGCACAAGACCGAGGCCGGGGTGATCCGGTTGAATCTGCGCTCCGCCGCCGACGTGCGCGCCGGCTACGACGCGGTGATGGCGAATGCCGCGAAAGTGGTGCCGCCGCCGCAGATCATCGGCGTGCTGGTGCAGCCGATGGTGCCGCAGGGCGTGGAAGTGCTGATCGGCGCCCGGGTTGACCCGCTGTTCGGCCCGCTGGTGGTGGTGGGTCTTGGCGGCATCCTGGTGGAATTGCTGAAGGACACCTCGATCGGGCTGGCGCCGCTGGCGCCGCATGAGGCGATGGCGATGCTCACTGCCCTGAAAGGTGCCCCCGCCCTGCGCGGCTTTCGCGGCAGCGAACCGGTCGATCTCGACCGGCTTGCCGACATTCTCTGCCGCGTGTCGGAGTTCATTGCCGACCATCGCGACGCGGTGGCGGAGATCGACGTCAATCCGCTGATCTGCGCCGGCTCGCGCATCCTCGCCGTCGATGCATTGATTGTGAAACGGGGATCGTAACGCTCAGCTAAAACCTCTCGACCCAGGGCCGCATTTCGACTTCCCAGCTCCAGGCGCTGCGGTGCTGCTGCATGACGTGCCAGTAGGTCTGTGCGATGGCGTCGGGGTCCAGCAGGCTGTCCGGCGCCTCCTTCGGCACCCGGCGTGCCTCGCTGCGGATGCCGCCGTCGATGACGAAATGCGCGACGTGGATGCCCTGCGGCGACAACTCGCGCGCCAGCGACTGGGCCAGGCCGCGCAACGCGAACTTGCCCATGGCGAAGGCGGTGGACCCAGCGAATCCCTTCACCCCGGCAGTCGCCCCGCTGAGCATGATCGCGCCGCGCCCCGCCGGAAGCATTCGCTTCGCCGCCTGCTGGGCGACCAGGAAGCCGCCGAAGGCGCTGATGTTGATGGCCCGTTGCACGTCGGCGGGATTGAGGTCCACCAGTTTGCCGCTGGCCCGGGCGCTCGCGTTGTAGACGACGACATCGGGCGGCCCGTGCAGCACGTCCACGGCTTCGAACAGGGTGGAGACCGCATCGGGGTCAGCGGCATCGCAGGCATGCAGGCTGGCTCCGGTCTCCGCGCCGAGGGCGGCCAGCTTGTCGGTGCGGCGGGCGGCCAGGGCCACCGCCAATCCGTGGCCGGCGAACAGACGCGCCAGCGAGGCGCTGCAGTCCAGCGCCGGCACCGACGATCAACGCGGTCTTGTAGGTCATGGTCATCAGCTGCTGCCCTGGCAATTGGTGTTGGGGAACCTTACGTTCGCCGTGTCAGGCAGGAAAGGCACCCCCATGGACAGCAACAGTTTCGCGACGGCCCGGATCGACGTCATTTCCGATGTCATCTGTCCCTGGTGCTATATCGGCAAGCGGCAAATGGAGCTGGCGATGCCGATCCTTCGGCAGGGCGGATTGGCGATCGACGTGCATTGGCAGCCCTTCCAGCTCAATCCGGAGATGCCCGAGACCGGCGTGGAGCGGACCGAATATCGTCGGACCAAATTCGGCAGCCTCGCCCGCTCGCAGGAGCTGGACGCGCAGGTTGCCGCCGCCGGCGCCGCCGTCGGGTTGGAGATTCGGCACGACCTGATGCACCGTACGCCGAACACCGTCGCCGCCCACCGGGTGATCTGGCTGGCCGAGCAGCACGGGGTGGGAAATCCGGTGGCGGATGCGCTGTTCCGCGGCTACTTCACCGAGGGCCGTGACCTCGGCGATCTCGAGACGTTGGTCGAACTTGCCGGCGCCGCCGGCCTTCCCGGCGACAAGGTCGCGGTCATGCTGGCGGGATCGGAAGGTCGGCGGGAGGTGCTGGCCGCCGACGCCGCCGCCCGTGGCGCCGGGCTGAACGGGGTGCCGACCTTCACCATGCTCGGCCATGTGCTGTTCTCCGGCGCTGTGCCTGCCGACACCATGGCCGAAGCGTTCTTGCATGCGTGGCGCATTCTGAGCAAGACCGCCGCGTGACGGTACGCCCGGGCTTGGCTTGAAGTGCAAGCTGGCCGCCCCGCTCGGGCGGCTGGCTTTCGCCGCGATTTGTTGGGATAGTTACCGATACCAAAAATAAAACAGGGGAGAAACATGACGGATCGCAATGGTGCCGAACTCGGTCGTAGGAATTTCTTCATCGGCAGCGCCGGCCTTCTCGGCGCGGTGCTTGCGGACGCGACCCCCGCCGGCGCGCAAAGCGCCGCCCGGCGCGGAACCCTGGTGATCGGGCTCGACATCAGCGACGCCATCTCGCTCGACCCGGCCCGCGTCGCGCAATACTCCAACCCCCTGCCGTCGCATGCCGCCTGGGACACGCTGGTCACGGTCGATCCCGGCGACTACGTCACCATCAAGCCGTCGCTGGCGACCGAATGGTCGTACCTGCCCGACGGCAAGACGATCCGCTTCAAGCTGGACCCAAAGGCGAAATTCGTCTCCGGCAAGCCCGTGACCGCCGAGGATGTCCGCTTCTCGTTCGAGCGGGTGATCAACGTGCGCGACCAGCCGCAGCAATATATCGCCCATGTCGACCACATGGCGGTGGTCGACGACCACACCGTCGACATGGTCCTGAAAGACCCGACCCAGCCGGTGCTGACGATCATCGCCGCACCCGAATTTGTGGTTATGGAGAAATCGGTGGTGACGCAGCATGGCGGCACCGATGCCGCCGATGCCAAGGACAAGGACACCGCCACCGAGTGGCTCAACGAGAACTCCGCCGGTTCCGGGCCGTACAAGCTTACGGGCTGGCAGCGCAACCAGCAGATCCAGATGGTGCGCAACGCCAATTACTGGCGCGGCACGCCCGGCTACGACCGGGTGCTGATCCGCCACATGAGCGAGAGCGCCGCGCAGTTGCTGGCGTTGCAGCGCGGTGACATCGACGTCGCGTTCAACCTGATCCCCGAGCAGATCGCGACCCTGAAGAACGATCCCAACATCGAGGTGAAGGGCGCCACCAGCCTCGACTTCATCTACATGGCGGTGGTCGAGGCGCCGACCAACCCGGCGCTGCAGAAGAAGGCGGCGCGCCAGGCGATCGGCTATGCCATCGATTTCGACGGCATCATCAAGAACCTGATCGGTGGCGAGGCGGTGCGTCCCACGAGCTTTATTCCCGTCGGAATGAACGGCTCGACCGAGGCGCTGACGAAGGAGATCGGCTTTCGCGAGGATCTGCCGCGCGCGAAGAAGCTGCTGGCCGAGGCCGGGCTGCCGGAGGGATTCAGCTTCCAGCTCGCCTATGGCAATGCCGCAATCGCCGGCGTGTCGTATCAGAACCTGGCGCAGAAAATTCAATCGGATCTGGCGCGGGTCGGCATCAAGGCCGAACTGGCGCCGATGGACCAGTTGAACGCGCGGACGATGTTCCTCGGCGGCAAGGCGCAGGCGGTGCTGACCTTCTGGAACCCGCCGGCGCCGGAGAACCAGCTCTGGGCGTCGGCCACCATCAACCGCGTGGCCGGCCGGGTGCATTGGGACGTGCCGCCTGCGGTGCGCAAGCTGGTGGACGAAGCCTCCGCCGAGCGCGATCTGGCGAAATCGGCGGCACTATGGCGCAAGTATCAGGAGGCCATGGTCGACGCGGCGCATCATTTCGTGCTGATCCAGCCGATCTACCAGGTGGCGGTGCGCAAGAGCGTCTCGGGCCTGCGCCTGACGGCCGCGGGCTGGATGGCGGAGCTGGACACCGCCAAGCCGGTGTGACGTAGCCGCGTGCTCCGTTACGTCACCTCGCGATTGCTGCAGGCCGTGGCGATGGTCGCTCCTCGCCTCGTTGGTCATTTTCCTGATCGCCAACACGGTGCCGGGCGACCCCGTGCTGTCGCAACTCGGCGACCTTGCGGCGTCCAACCCGGTGACCGTGGCGGCGTTCCGCGCGCAAATGGGGCCTCGATCTGCCATTGTGGGAACGCTACTGGATTTTCCTGCGCGGCTTGTTCCATGGCGATCTCGGCATCTCCCTGGCCTCGCGCCGGCCGGTGCTGCAGGACATCGCCGACTACGCGCCGGCAACCATCGAGTTGGCATCGGTCGTCTTTCGTGCTTTCCCTGGTTGTCGGGCTGCCGCTCGGTGTGTTGGCGGCGGTGAAGCGCGACCGCTGGGTCGATCATATCGCCCGCGTGGTGTCGCTGATCGGCGTCTCGGCGCCGACGTTCTGGCTCGCGTTCATCATGCTGGCGATCTTCTACGGTGCGCTGAACATCGCACCCGGTCCGGGTCGGCTCGATCCGGTCTCCTTCCCGCCCGATCGCATCACCGGTCTGCTGCTGATCGACACCGCCTGGCAGGGTGACTGGGACACTTTCCGCGATGCGGCGGCGCATCTGGTGTTGCCCTCCATCGTGCTCGCCAGCGCGACCCTCGGGCTGATTACCCGAACCACCCGGGCGGCGATGCTGGAGGCGCTGTCGCAGGACTACGTGCGCGTCGCCCGCGCCAAGGGCCTGCGAGCGCGAATCGTCGTTACCGGCCACGCCTTGCCGAACGCGATGTTGCCCGTGGTCACGCTTGGCGGCCTCGCCTACGCCAATCTGCTGTCCGGCGCGGTGCTGACGGAGACGGTGTTTTCCTGGCCCGGCCTTGGCCGCTACACCTTCCAAAGCGCCGTGTCGCTCGATTTCCCGGCGATCATGGGCATGACGGTCACGGTCGCCGCGGTGTTCGTGATGGTGAATTTCCTGGTCGATCTTTCCTACGCGGTGCTCGACCCGCGGGTGGTGAAGAAATGAGCGCCACTGCCGCCGTGGTGCTGCCGAAAACCCGCGGCGCGCGTGAGCGTTGGCGGCAGCGCTACGGGCTCGCGGCCGCGGGCGCCGTCCTGATCCTGGTCTGGCTGTTGTTGGCCGCCCTGGCGCCGTGGATCACCCCGCACGATCCCAGTCAGGTGAACGTTGCCATCCGGCTGCAACCACCGTCCGGGTTGCACTGGCTGGGCACCGACGCGCTCGGGCGCGATGTGCTGACGCGGGTCATCTTCGGCGCCCGCGTGTCGATGTTCGTCGGCTTCGCGGTCGTGCATCGTCGGCGGCGCATTCGGCACGCTGCTGGGTGCGGTCGCGGCCTATCTGCGCGGCTGGGCGGAGGAGGCGCTGATGCGCCTGACCGACCTCGTGTTCTGCTTTCCGCCGATCATCCTGGCGATGGCGATCGCGGCGGCACTCGGCATCGGCACGGTCAACACCATGATCGCCATGCTGGTGGTGTGGTGGCCGAAATATGCCCGCCTTGCGCGCAGCCTGGTGATCACCCAGCGCGCGCTGGAATATGTCGAAGCCGCCCAGTCCGTGGGCTTTGGCTCCGCGCATATCCTGCTGCGCCAGATCATGCCGAACGCCCTCGGCCCGCTGATCGTGCTGGTCACGCTCGATCTTGGCAACGCCATCCTGGTGTTCGCCGGCTTGTCCTTCCTTGGCCTCGGCGTGGTGCCGCCGACGCCGGAATGGGGTGCGATGGTCGCCGAGGGCCGCGAACTGGTGCAGCAATGGTGGGTGGCGACCTTCCCCGGCATCGCCATCCTGACCGTGGTGATGGGCTTCAACTTCGTTGGCGACGGCATTCGCGACTGGCTGGACCCGCATGCAAGAACACGCTGACCCGCAGCGCGTCGACCAGCTGGAATCAGCGGAGTTGCTGCTGCAGGTGCGTGATCTGCGCACCTGGTTCCTGACCGATCAGGGGCCCGTCCGCGCCGTCGACGGCGTCAGCTTCGACCTGCATCGCGGCGAGACGCTGGGCATCGTCGGCGAATCTCGGTTCGGGCAAGAGTGTCTGCGCCAAATCCATCATGCGCCTGCTCGACGAGCCTGCCCGCATCGTCGGCGGCGAGATCGTGTTTCGCGGCCGCGACCTGGCGGCACTCGACGACGAGGGCCTCCGCGCGGTGCGCGGGCGCGAGATCGCGATGGTGTTCCAGGACCCGATGACCTCGCTGAACCCGGTCCTGCGCATCGCCAAGCAATTGGTCGAGGCGATGACCGCGCATGGCCGCTTCACGCCGGAGGCCGCGCGAACGCGCGCCATCGACCTGCTGCGGCGGATGGGCGTCTCCGCGCCCGAGCGCGCGGTGCAGTCCTGGCCGCACCAGTTCTCCGGCGGCATGCGCCAGCGGGTGATGCTGGCGATGGGCTTTTCCAACGAGCCGGCGTTGCTGATCGCCGATGAGCCGACGACGGCGCTCGACGTCACCATCCAGGCGCAGATCCTCGATCTGCTGCGCGAACTGAATGCTGATCTCGGCACCGCCATCATCCTGATCAGCCACGACCTCGGCGTGATCGCCAATATGTGCTGCCGCGTGCTGGTGATGTACGCGGGCGAAGTGGTGGAGGAAGGGGCGCCGGAAGATCTGCTGACCGACCCGCGCCACCCCTACACCTGGGCGCTGCTGCACGCCGCACCCCGGCTCGATTCCGAGGCGCATGACCGGCGCCTCGTCACGATCGAAGGTCAGCCGCCGGACCCGCGCGCCTGGCCGGAAGGGTGCCGTTTTCGCGCCCGCTGCCCGTTCGCCGTTGCGCAATGCGCCGAACATCCGCAATTGCTGCCGGTCGGGCCGGGCCGGGCCGCGCGCTGTTGGGTGACGCAAGCGGGACAGAACCTCACCTCGCCCACCTCCACCCATGCCTCCGCTGCGGCGCCGCCGCGCGCCGAGCCGGCGATGCCGCTGCTGGAGGTGACGGCGGTGAAGAAGCATTTTGCCCTCGCCCGCGACGGCTTCTTCGGCCCGCACCGGGTGCTGCGCGCGGTCGACGGCGTGGATCTGCAGGTGATGCGCGGTGAGACGTTGGGTTTGGTGGGCGAATCCGGCTGCGGCAAATCGACCTTGGCGCGCCTGGTCACGCGCCTGCACGAGCCGACTGCCGGGCACGTGGTCTTCGAGGGCGTCGATATCACCCACGCCACGCAGGACAAAATACGGCCGCTGCGGCGGCGCATGCAGATGATTTTCCAGGACCCCTATGCCTCGCTCAATCCGCGCATGTCAGTCGGCGACATCCTGGCGGGACCGTTGCTGCTGCACCGCATCGTGCCCGATGCCGCCGCCGCGCGGGTGCGGGTGCAGGAATTGCTCGATCTGGTAGGCCTCCCGACGCGCAATGCCGAGCGGTTCCCGCATGAATTCTCCGGCGGCCAACGGCAGCGGATATCGATCGCGCGGGCGCTGGCGGTCGGCCCCGATTTCATCGTGGCCGACGAACCGATCAGCGCGCTGGACGTGAACATCCAGGCGCAGATCATCAACCTGATGGTCGACCTGCAGGAGCGCCTCGACCTGACCTACCTGTTCATCGCCCATGACCTCGCGGTCGTGCGGCATGTCTGTGATCGCATCGTCGTGCTGTATCTCGGCCGGGTGATGGAGATGGCGCGGGCTTCGGACCTGTTCCACCGGCCGCTGCATCCGTACACGCGCACCCTGATCGCCGCCGCCCCGGTGCCGGATCCAAGGGTCGAGCGCAGCCGCCGCCGCGTGCCGATGAAGGGTGAGCCGCCAAGCGCCATCTCACCGCCGAGCGGCTGCCGGTTCCGTACCCGCTGCCCCGTCGCGGAGGCGATTTGTGCCACCGAGGAGCCGGCTTTGCGGCCCGGCGTGGAGGGGCAAATGGTTGCCTGCCATTTCCCCGGGCGAATCTGACCTGCGACACGCATCCGATCTGGTGATGCAAAGACGCCTGCTGGGTTCAGTTGGAGACGACCCGGCAACAGCCTTTGGCCCACACGACTGCCCGTTGATCCCGGGCGGCGGTCATAGTACCTCAGTTTGCATGAGCCTTGCGTCCGCCGACAGCTATCCCCGTTTTCTGCCGGTTGGCGATTTTGCGCTGACCGTGGAGTTCGGCAACAGCATCGATCCAGATTTGAACGCCCGCGTCATGGCGCTCGACCTGTTGCTCGCCGCGGCCGAGATCGCCGGCGTCATCGAGACGATTCCCGCATATCGCTCGCTCCTGATCTGCTACGACCCGGCCGAGCTGTCGTACGCGGCGCTGATCGCGCTGGTGAAGGACTTGCTGGGACGCAGTACCGGCCGCCCACGTCGTGCCGGCCGCCGCTGGACCGTGCCGGTGGCGTATGGCGGCCAGTATGGAGACGACCTGGAGGATGTAGCGGCCACTTTGAGGCTCAGCCCCGATGAGGTGATCGCAGCCCATTCCAGTGCCGAATACCTGGTCTATCTCGTCGGCTTCAATCCCGGCGCTCCCAATCTCGGCGGTCTGCCGCAGAAATTGCACATTCCGCGCCGTGCGAACCCGCGCCCGATGGTGCCAGCCGGCAGCGTTGCCATCGGTGGTATGCAGAGCGGCATCACCTCGATTGCCAGTCCGACCGGTTGGCATCTGCTCGGGCGCACCCCGGTGCGTCCGTACGACCCCGACCGGCCGGAGCCGTTCATGTTCCAGCCCGGGGACCACATTCGCTTCCGGGCGATCGATGCCGACGAGTTCTCTGACCTTGAAGCCTTCGCCGCGCGAAATGGCCAGGTCGCGACCTTGGACGGGGAGGCATAGTGCCGCCCGCTCTGCTGGCGGTCGCTCCCGCGCCCTTCGTCACCCTCCAGGATTCTGGCCGGCAGGGCTGGCAGCGCTTCGGGGTCTCCCGTTCCGGGGCGATGGATGTGGAGGCGCTGGCCGCCGCCAACGCCCTGGTGGGCAATCCACCTGACATGGCGGCCTTGGAATTTGCCCAGGCCGGCGGCGTCTTTCGCCTTGCCGCCACGTCCTGCCGCATCGCCGTCGCCGGCGGCCGCTTCACCTGCTTCGTGGACGACGTGCCGATCCCTGCCTTGACCACCACGACAATGATCCGTGGTCAGGTTCTGCGGATTGGCGGCGCGCCCGATGCCGTCTGGGGCTATGTCGCGGTCGCCCAGGGCTTCGCGCCCGCCGCCCAGCTCGGCAGCCATTCGACGCATGCGCGATCCGGCATCGGCGGCTTCGCCGGCCGCGCCTTGCGCGAGGGCGACGTGCTGCCGCTGGCCAGCGACTGGGTGCGGGCCGAACCCGAGCGCATGTTGCCGTCGCCCGCCGCGATGACTGGCCCGTTGCGCGTGGTGCTGGGCCCGCAGCTGGATTTCTTCACCGCCGACGCCGTCGCCATCTTCCTGTCCGCCGAATACCGGACAACGCACCAGATGGACCGGCTGGGTTATCGCCTGGGCGGCCCGACGCTGGAGCACGCCAAGGGTTACAACATCATCTCCGACGGGCTGGTGCCCGGCTGCATCCAGGTGCCCGGCAGCGGTGCCCCGATCGTGCTGCTGCGCGATGCCCAGCCACCCGGCGGATATCCGAAGATCGCAACTTTGATCACGGCCGATCTCGGCCGCCTGACGCAGATGCGTCCCGGCACCGCTTTGCGGTTCGAAGCCGTTGAGATTGACCGCGCCCACGCGCTGCGCCACGACTTCCTCGCCCGGATCGCTGCCCTGCGCGACCAGGTTACGGCGCGCGGCCCATCGAGTTAGAGCACGTCCGACGTCGTTACGAAGCCGGGCGGCTCAGGCCCGGCTTGTGCAACCCGGCCAGTTCCGCACTCCACTGCGCGATTGCCGCCTCCTGCGCCAGGAACGTCTCGCCGACCGAGGCATGGATGACGCCGTCGGCATCGACGCGTGTGGCGGCGCTGCGCGACTTGCCACCGGCTTCGACGACGATGCGGATCTTCGTGCCGTCAACGGCGGCCATCAACCGGCTGATCATCTGAAATCCGCGTGCATGGACCATTGCTGCGATCATCGCGGCCAGGAGCGACGGGTCCTCGCTCAGCAGCATCTGATGCCGGAACATCGCCTCGGCGCAGATCACGCGCGCGCCCATCAGATCGCCCTCACGCGCCGCCTCTCGTGCCTCATCGAGCAACGCGAGCAGAGCCATGCCCGAACCCGGCAAGGACATCCCCTGGGCAGGCGAGGTCCGCTGATCCATCCTCACAAGCTGCTGCATCTGTCTATGCTCCTGGTCTTTGGGTGGCAGCCCGGCACGTCCATCGTGGCGCGCAGCCGAGGCTCGGGCTGTTTCGCTGCCGTAAGACATCGCCAGGAAAGGTTAATGGTGCATTAATCTTCTGCCTCGTTGACATGACTTGACCGTAAGTGCCGTCGGCAGCGATTAACCTTTCCTTATCAATCTTGGCTCCAACATCGCTCCGATCAGCCGCCGCCCGAGCTTCGGGATTGGCCTGACAGGGGCTCGTATGTCGCTCGGACCGAAAGCCGAAGGCTGGCGCAGTGATCGGCTGCAATCACTGTTGCAGGGGGTGCAGCCCGGCAAGGCGCGTCCAGGCGGGCCGAAGCGCCGATTTCACATCCAGCGGCGCCAATCGCGATTTGCTCGTCATCTTGCCGGAATGTCTGGCGGTGCTGGTCTGCATCACCCTGGTCTGGGTCAGCCTGCTGATGCCGTTGGCGCAGGAGAAGCGCGGCGCCGAACAAGCCGCGGCCGAGAACACCAGCAACCTCGCCCGCGCCTTCGATGAAAACGCCGACCGCATCGTCTCCGGCATCGACCAGATCCTGCTCAGCGCCCGGGCCGCCTATGCGGAGAGCAACGGCCGGTTCAGCCTCAATGATTGGGTCAGCAAGCGCGCCAAGGCCGACAAATTCGCTTTCTTCATCGGTCTCGTCGATGCCGATGGCATGACCGGCGAAGCGACGATGTCGCCGAATCCGCCACCCTTGAACATCTCCGACCGCGAGCATTTCCGCGTTCACCTCGATCCCACCAAGGATGAATTGTTCATCAGCCAGCCGGTGATCGGCCGCGCCACCGGGCGCGCCGCGCTGCAGTTCACCCGCAAGCTGATGAATGCCGATGGCAGCTTCGCCGGCGTTGTGCAGGTCTCGCTCAATGCCGACGAACTGTCGCGCTTCTACGAGAAGCTGGAGATCGGCAACGGGTATGTCATGCTGGCCGGCCTCGACGGCATCATCCGTGCCCGCGGCCCGCTCGCGAATGGTCGTGTCGGACGCCAAATACGCAATGAGACGACGCTGCACGCCATTCAGTCGCTGCCGCAGGGAACGATCTCGACCCAGGCCGGTGATGGCGTCGGCCACATCATCAGCTTCCGCCGCCTGCATGACTATCCCCTGGTCGTGCTGATCGGCTTCGATCAGGCGGACGTGTTGGAGAAATATCACAACTCGCGCCGCAATGCCGTGATCACCGGCAGCCTGTCCACCGCGGTGTTGCTGCTGCTTGGAGTGTTCTGGATCGACCAGCGCCGCCGCGGCATCAATTCCCGGCGGTCGCTCCAGGTTACCTTGGAGAGCATCAGCCAAGGGATCATCATGCTGGATCCCAAAGACCGGATGCAGGTGGTCAATCGACGCGCCGTCGACCTGCTGAACCTGCCGCGCGACACACTGACCTCGCCCAGCATCTGCATCGCAGACCATCAGGCGTTGTGCGTCCCACCGGCCAATCCCGAGCGACCGGACGTCTCGACCGCCTTCGATAGCCCCCGCAACGACGGCAAGATCATCGAGGTGCGCAGAAATCCGATCGCCGTTGGCGGCATGGTGCTCACCTACACCGACGTCACGGACCGCAAACTGGCCGAGGCCCGAATCCGCCATCTCGCCCAGCACGACACGCTCACCGGCCTGCCCAATCGTCTGCTGATGCACGAACGTCTCAACGCGGCCGTTGAACACGCCGAACGCACCGGCGGCACTTTCGCGGTGCTTTGCCTCGACCTTGATGGCTTCAAGGCTGTCAACGATACCATGGGTCACGAGGCCGGCGATCTGCTGCTGATTCACTTCGCCGGACAACTGCGCACCGTCGCACGGGCGACCGACACCGTCGCGCGCACCGGCGGTGACGAGTTCGCCGTTGTCCAAGTTGGCGGCGACCAGCCGGAGGCGGCCGAAAAACTGGCGCAACGCCTGCTGGCCGCCGCGACCGAAATGACGAGCGTCGACAGCTATCGTTTCAACGTCGCCACCAGCATCGGCATCGCCCGCTATCCCGCCGACGGCACCGACAGCCGGACATTGCTGCGCCATGCCGATATCGCGCTGTATCGCGCCAAGGCCGACGGTCGTGGGGTTTTCCGGTTCTACGACGTCGGGATGGACAGTTTCCTCCAGGAACGGCGGTTGCTTGAACAGGATCTGCGGTTGGCGCTGGAGCGCGGGGAGCTTGAGATCTATCTGCAACCGCAATTCTCCTGCGACACGCTGGAGATCACCGGCTTTGAGGCGCTGGCGCGATGGAACGACCCGGTGCGCGGCTTCGTGCCGCCCAGCGTATTCATTTCGGTGGCGGAGGAATGCGGCATGATCGTGCAACTGGGCCGCAACATTCTGGAACGCGCCTGCGCCCTCGCGGCCACGTGGCACCCGCAGGTACGGATCGCGGTGAACGTTTCGCCATTGCAATTTCGTGATGAATCCCTGCCGGCCATGGTGGCCGAGGTGCTGCGCCGGACCGGACTGCCGGCGCATCTGCTGGAGCTCGAGGTCACGGAAGGTGTGCTGATCAGCAACGAGCAGCAGGCGTTCGAAACGCTCCGCGCAATCAAGGGGCTTGGCGTGCGCATCGCGCTGGACGATTTCGGGACCGGCTATTCCAGCCTCAGCTATCTGCGCCGGTTTCCGTTCGACAAGATCAAGATCGACAAATCCTTCGTCCAGGCGCAGCAGAACGATGCCGGGACTTAGGCGATTATGGAAGCGGTGCTGACAATGAGCAGTCGCCTCCATCTCGAAGTCATCGCTGAAGGGGTCGAGACCGAGGAGCAGCTCATGATGCTGCGGCGCCAAGGCTGCGCCGAAGTGCAAGGTTTCCTGATCGGCTCTCCCATACCCGCAGCCGAGGTCGCTGGCCTGCTCAAGATGGCGCACTTCCCGGCCTCATCATGGCGGGATGTCGCCTCTCGGGCCCGCGCCGGTACGGAGGCGGGCGACTAGGGCAATATGGCTTTAGGTGGAATCACCGTGCCATAAGATTGCTCGCCTAAACAAAAGGCCAGATCGTGATGGTCGCTGATACCCGCGACCGTCACGATCTAGGGCAGCGTCAAGCCCTCAGGGTCGGAAGCCCTATTTTGCGAGCAGCCGGTTGCGCAATGCCTCCACGTCCTCGACCCCGATCCGTTCCGCCACCTGCAGCGCACCCTGCGGGTCCAGCGTCCAGCCGACGAAAGGCACCGCGATGTCGCCATTGGCGTCGAACTGCAGCGGTCCGGTGGCGCCGACATAATTCACCGTCCTGTTGTCGGCGAGTGCGGCCAGTGCCGTCTTGAAACCCGCCTCTCCGGCGATGACCTGGAGTCCGTTCGGATCGGTGATGCGGCGAAAGCCCTTCGCGATCGCGGAACCATCGGTTGCGGTCTTCGCCGCCTCGATCGCGAGTGCGGCCAGCACCACCGCATCATAAGTTGAGGTCCTGCCCGGTCCCTCCGCCGGCTGCCTGGTCCTGGCGGTGTATTCGGCACGGAAATTTGCCAGCGACGGCGTCTGCACCGTGCCCGGCGTCAGCCACACCGCCCGCTTCAGGTAATTGGGCCCGACCGCCTTCACGAAAGCCGCATCGTTCATGTTGTGGGCGAAAAGGAAATTCTGCGTGCCGCCCTGACTGATCCAGTCACGCGCCAACCTGGCACCCTCGGTCGCATAGCCGATCAGGTAGATGGTATCCGGCGCGCCCTCCATCGCCGCGGAAATCTCCGCCCGGTATGAGGACTGGTCCGGATTGTACAGCACGATTTTGGCGATTCGCCCGCCAAGCTTCTCGTACGCCGTGCGGAACGCGGTCGAAAGATTTTGTCCCCAATCGTTGTTCACGGCGAGCACCGCGACCGTGCCACTCCTGGCTGTGATCGCATGCTGGGCTGCCGCGACCCCCTGCAGGGCGTCCGATGCATTGGTGCGGAAGAACAAGCCGGTGCGTCCGCCGATCTCGGAGAACGCCGGTGAGGACGCGGTCGGCGAGATCAGCGCCACCTTGGCCGGCACGGTTGCGGAACTGAGCATCGCGGCGGTGCCGCCGCTGGTTACCTCGCCCACGATCACCCGCACGCCTTCGAGGTCGATAAGTTGATGCGCGGCATCCACCGCCAGCGACGGCTGCGCCTGGCTGTCGCGCACCACCAGCGACAGCGGGCAACCGAGGATGCCGCCGGCGGCATTGAGCTGCTCTACCGCGAGTTGCGCCGCCTTCAGCATCCCGGCCACGACAGGCGCCAACGGCCCGGTCAGCGGCATCACCGCGCCGACCTTCACCGAGCCGACCTTCACCGGGCACTCCGCCGCCGCCGCCGCTGCCGGCAGGCTCGCCAGGATTGACGATATTATGACGGCCAGCCCGCTCATGCGGCGAAACATCAAGCTTTCCTCTCGTTAAAGGCAGTTGCGAAACTAGATGTCTGGCCTGATCGCCGCAACGTAGCTAAACGTTGCCTATGCCAGAGCCTGTGCTGCGAATTGCCGGTCTGACACGCCGGTTCGGGGGAGTCGCCGCGGTCCGCTCAGTATCGTTCGAGGTGAGTGAGGGCGGCGCGATTGGCCTGATCGGCCCGAATGGCGCCGGCAAGAGCACCGTGCTTTCGCTGCTCGGTGGTCAGCTCCGCCCGGACGCCGGCACCATAGCACTTGGCGGCACGCGCATCGATCGCATGCCGCCCCATCGTCGGTCCGCCCGCGGTCTGGTCCGTACCTTCCAGATCGCCCGCCCGTTCCGCCGGCTGACCGTGCGCGAGAACCTGCTGCTGGCCGATCCGCTGCAGGCGACAAGCTGGTTCGCCCCGTTCCAATTCCGCCGCCATGCTGTCGGCGCGGAGATCCTGGCGCGCGAGCGCGCCGACGCCCTGCTGCGTGACATGCGTCTGCTCGGCCATGCCGATCGTCCTGCCGGCGAGCTGTCCGGCGGCCAGCACAAGCTGCTCGACATCGCCCGCGCGCTGATGTCCGCGCCAAGCGTGCTGCTGCTCGACGAACCATGCGCCGGCGTCACTCCAGCCCTGATCGAGGTGCTGTCCGCCACTCTGGCGGCATTGCGCGACCAAGGCGTCACCATCGTGATCGTCGAGCACGACATCGGTTTCGTCGCCCGGCATTGCAACCGGATCGTGGCATTGGCGCAGGGTCGCGTGCTGGCCCAGGGCTCTTCGGCCGCGGTGTGCGGCGACCCGGCCGTGCAGGAGGCGTTTCTCGGCGCCGCCTATGCCTGAGGCGATCCTCCGCCTGGAGGAGCTGCGCGCCGGCTACACCGAAAATTCGGCGATCGTGCACGGCCTGTCGATGTCCTTGCATGCCGGTGAGATCGTGGCACTGCTCGGCACCAACGGCTGCGGCAAATCGACGGCCTTGAGCGCCGTCGCTGGCGTGATCACGCCGTTCTCCGGTCGCATCATCTTCGCCGGCACCGATCTCGCCGGCGCGATGCCTTGGCAGGTGGCGCGGGCCGGAATCGGCTACGTCCCCCAACGCAACAACGTCTTCGCCGACCTCACTGCGCAGGAGAATTTCGGCGTCGGCCTGCGCGCCCGCGCCGGCCGCCAAGGGTTCGACCTCGCCGATGTCCTGGCGTTGTTTCCCGAGCTTGGGCCGCGCCTGGGCAGCCGCGCCGGCGTGCTGTCCGGCGGCATGCGCCAGATGGTGGCGATCGGGCGCGCCCTGCTTGGTGCGCCGCTTGTGCTGCTGTTGGACGAACCCGCCGCCGGCCTGTCACCGAAGCTCGCCGGCCGATTATTCGCCGCATTGGCTGCACTGAAGCAACAAATTCCAATTCTGCTGGTCGAACAGAACGTCCGTGCCGCCCTGGCGGTCGCCGACCGCGCTTTGGTCATGGCCGAAGGGAAGCTGAGGCTGACGACCACGCCGGACGACCCGGCGATCGCCGCGATGCTGACCGGTGGGCTTGCGGCATGATCGGCAGCATCCTGGTCGACGGCGTTTTCCTCGCCACCCTGCTCAGCCTCGCCAGCCTCGGGCTGTCGCTTGCCTACGCGGTCTTCCGCTTTCCCAATTTCGCCCATGCCGACTTGCTGACCGTCGGTGCCTTCGCGGCGTGGTCTGGTGCGACCCTGACCGGCGCACCCCTGACCGGTGATGACCACGCACAGGCGCTGTCGCTTGCCGCAGGTGCTGTCGCCAGCATCGTCGCCTGCACCGCCGTCATACTGGTAGCCGACCGGTTGGTGTTCCAGGCCCTTCTCGCGCGCCGACAATCGGCCTCGGTCATCATCGCCGCCTTCGCGATCGGCCTGCTGCTGCGCAACCTGCTGGTGCTGATCTTCGGTCCCGCCGAAGTCTCGCTGGAGCGCGACATCGAGATCGCCCGGCCCGTGACGTTCCTGCCGGGCCTATCCGCCGGGCGGCTCACCGCCACCGAATCCGGCATTATCTTCGCCACCTTGGCGCTGGTTCTGGCCTTGCATGGCTTTCTCCACCGCACCGCCGCCGGCCGCGATCTGCGTGCGGTCGCTGAAAACCCGCAGCTCGCCGCGCTATCCGGATTGCTCGTGCCGCGCATCCGCGTCGCGGCCTGGCTGCTGTGCGGCGTATTCTGTGCGGCCGCCGGGTTGGCCATCATCCTGGTTGGTCCGGCACGGCCGGAGACCGGCGCCGAGTTCATGCTGCCGGCGCTGGCCGCCGTCGTGCTGGGCGGCCTCGGTTCGATCTGGGGCACCTTGGCCGGGGCATTGCTGATCGGTCTGGTCGAGTCGCTGACCGTGCACACAGGTTTCGCCGAATGGCGTCAGCCAGCGGCTTTCGCCATGGTCGGCGCGATGCTGTTCCTCCGCCCGACCGGGCTGTTCGGCCGGCGATGACCGGGGGTTTCCCATGACCGGGGGTATCGCGCCGTATCTCGTTTCTGTCGCCACCATGATAGCGATTCACGCCATTGCGGCACTCGGGCTCAATCTGCAGTTCGGTGTCGGCGGCATGTTCAATGTCGGATGTGCGGCGTTCATCGCGATCGGCGCCTATGCCAGCGCCATCGTCACCGGCTCGGTATTCACCCATGGGCTGGGCGGCTTCGGCCTGGCACTGCCATGGGGTCTCGCTGCCGCCGCCGCTGCCAGTGCGGCACTTGCCCTGTTGGTGGCGGCGATGGTGTTGCGGCTGGCCGGCGACTATCTCGCCATCGCGAGCTTCGGCCTCGCCGCCGTGGTTCAGGCCGCCGCAACCAATGCCGGCGCCCTCACCGGCGGCCCGGGTGGGCTGTCGGGGATTCCGTTGCGGTTCTCTCAATCGTCGCTGGATGCCGGTTGGTCAAATGCCGCATGGCTCGGCTTCTGCGCGTCGCTCGCGGCGCTGACCTTCCTGGCGTTGCGACGGCTCGACCGCGCGTCCTGGGGCCGAGACATGCGTGCGGTGAGCGAGGACGCCGAGGCCGCCGCCGCCGCCGGCAAGCATGTCGCGGCGTTCCGGCTGCAGGCCTTCGTCGTCGGCGCGGCGCTGATGGGTTTGTCCGGCGCCCTCTACGCCCACACCGCAGGCTTCATCAGTCCGCAGGATTTCCTGCCGATCCTCACCTTCCAGCTCCACGCCATGGTCATTGTCGGCGGGGCCGGCCGACATGCCGGCGCGGTACTTGGAACGGCCATCGTCTGGCTGCTGTGGAGCACCAGCGGCCAAGTGCTGACGGCAATGCTGCCGGCGCAGGCGCAGGCCAGCTCCGGCGCCATCCGCGTCATCGCGATTGCCGTGGTTTTGCTGCTGACGCTGCTATTGCGACCCGCGGGCCTGCTGCCCGAGCGCGTCGGACGCCGCTAGAGCAATATGGCTTTAGGTGGAATCACCGTTCCATAAAATTGCTCGCCTAAAACAAAAGATTATATATCGCGGCGTCGTTGATGCATCGACGCCGGTCTAAACTCTTCGGCTCCTGTGCAGGATCCCGTCGGTTTCGAGTGCGGCGATCTCCGCGTCGCTGAAGCCGTGCTCGGCCAGCACTTCGCAGGCATGCTCGCCGAAGCGCGGCGGCGGGCGGCGGGTGCCGCCGGGGGTGCGTGACAGCTTGATTGGCGTGCCGAGGCCACGGTACTCGCCGAGTTCCGTCACCATCGCCCGCGCCGCGGTGTGTTCGGCGGCCATCGACTCGTCGACCGCCAGCACCGGCCCGGCGGGCAGGCCCGCGCGCAGCAGGTGGTCGCAAAGTGCGTGGCCATCCGCATCCGCGACGGCGGCGGCGATGACCTCGATCAGCGCCGCCCGATTGCCCAACCGGTCACCGTTGTTGAGGAAGCGAGGATCGGTTCCGAGTTCGCCGCGGCCGAGCAGTTCGCACAGCTTGCGGAACTGCGCGTTGTTGCCGCAGGCGAGGAAGATTTCACCTGTCCGCGTCTGGTATTTTTCGTACGGGCGAGATTCGGGTGCGGGTTTCCCATCGGCATCGGCCGCTTGCCGTTGAGGAAAAAATTCGCCGCCTGTGGATGCAGCAGTGCCATGCCGCAATCATGCAGTGTCATGTCGAGGAACTGGCCACGCCCCGAGCGCTGCCGTTCCTGTGCCGCCATCAGGATGGCGATCACCGAATACAGCCCGGTCGCGAGGTCGACGATCGGCGTGCCCATCCGCATCGGGCCGGTGGAGGGATCGCCATTGATGCTCATCAGCCCGGTCATCGCCTGCAGGATGGCGTCGTATCCCGGCAGGCCGCCCAGCGGACCGTCGGCCCCGAAACCGGAGACGCGGCAATGGATCAGCCCTGGAAAGCGCGGGGACAGGTCGCGCTCATAGCCGAGGCCCCATTTCTCCATTCCGCCCGGCTTGAAGTTTTCCACCAGCACGTCCGCACCCTCCAGCAGGCGCAGCAGCACCTCGCGCCCGGCGGGCTTGCCGAGGTCGAGTGAGATGGAGCGTTTGTTGCGGTTGACGCCGATGAAATAGCTCGCGTCGTCGCCGTCGAACGGGGGGCCCCAATCGCGTACCTCGTCACCCTGCGGCGGCTCGATCTTGATCACTTCGGCGCCGTGGTCGGACAGGATCATGGTGCAGTACGGGCCGCCGAGAACGCGGGTGAGGTCGATCACCTTCATCCCCGCCAACGCGCCAGGCGAGGCGGCGAGACCCTTGCCCACTGCATCAGGCACAACTGCATCCATCACGCGACTCTTTCGGTTGGGCCGGTCGTGTTCCAGACTCGGCGGCAGAACTCAGGGTAGGTTTCCAGCATTTCCGCGCGAACCGGCCCGCGCAGCAGCGCCAACTCCACGGTCGTCGGGTCGGCGGTCGCCGGTGCGTCGGCGTCGTCATAATCGAAGCCGGTGGCGGCGCGCACGCTCTGCACGGTCTCACCGGGATGCAGCGACGAAAGGCGGAACCTGCCGGCCGTCGCGTCGAACGTGAAGATGCATTTGCCGGTGACCAGGGCCTGCGCAGTGCCGCGCCGGAACACGCCCGGCGGGGAGACGCCGGGGGCGGAGACGATGTCGACGCGTGGCACCAGCACGCGGGTGGAATGTTCTTCGCGGAACAGGATGGTGCGCGGGGTCATGAAATACATGAAGGCGGAGCCGAAGCTGCCGGGGAACCGCGCCGCCGTGCCGGGCCAGCCGCCGGTGCCGATCAGGTTGAGATTGGCCTGACCGTCGATCTGGCCGCCGCCGAGGAAAAAAAGATCGATCCGTCCCTGGCCGGCGAGGTCGAACAGTTCCCGGCTGCCGGCCGTGAACGGATTGCCGTGCGGCCGGTGCAGCAGCGACAGCCGCACGGGATGCCCGAGCTTTTTCACGAGCCAGCTCGCCGCGGCGGGAATCGGGCTGGCGGCGCCGACGGCGATATGGCGCGCTGGCGGCGCAGCGGGGTCGAGGATGAGCCGGGCGATCGCGGTGATCAGCCGCTCCTGCGGATGAATCCCGGTCATTGCGCGGCGTTGGCGCAGGCAGGGAAGACATGTTCCGCGAGGTAGGCGGCAAAGCCTTCGGCGCTGCGTGCCTTCAGCGCGTATTCCGCCACATGCGCGGCATCGGCGCCGTACTCGTCCAGCAGCCCGAGCGGCCAGGCGCCACGCTCGGCCACCGCGATGGCCTCGATATACAAGCCATTGATGACACCGCCGGCGAGGCGCTCGTCCTCGAGCAGACTTCCGCTCACGATCCGCTCCACCGTCACGAGCGTGCGGCGAGAGGCGTGGGCGATGGTGGCCAGCTCGCCGCGCCGGCCGACGAAGACGTGGCCCTGCGCATCGGCGCAGACCGCGTGGAAGGCCGCGATATCAGGCGACAGCGCCGGCAGCAGCAGGATCGGGTCGCCGCTCGGCGCGAACGGATTGTCGATCACTTTCCAATCCGGCCGGTGCGCCAGGACATCGCTGCCGATCACCCCGCGCAGCGGCATGAACGGCACGCCTTTTTCGGCGGCCTGAAGCATGGTGTGGATCGCAGGGCAGGTGGCGTCGATCACCTCAATCGCGCCGGCCGCGACGGCTGCGGAAAATCGCGGCGCGGTGCCGGCTTCGCCGAGGGTCACGGCGCTGGTCTGCACCGAGGCGACGCAGCCGGCGCCGATCAGCAGGTCGGTGGCGAACCCCGACACCGGCACGCCGAGCAATCGCAAGCCGCGCACGCCGCGCCGGATCAGCGCCCGCGCGAATGCGACCGGGGACAGCGAGTTGTCAGGCGGCAGCGCCAGCAATGCGCCATCCGGAACCTGGGCTGCGAGCGCCTCAAGCGCAATCGGTGTCATCGTTCAGCCGGTGTCATGGACGGCCTCCGCAACGGGGCCTCCATCCTATGCCCGCTCGCCGCGCGGGGCCAGCGTTGGGCCCACGCTGACAGGGATCAGATTTGGCGGATCATTTCTTCGGCTGCCAAAGTCCGAGATGGGCGCCGGTCGGGTCGACGAAGATCGACAGCGATCCGGCCTCACCGACCTCCATGACATCGCGCATGATGGTGGCGCCGAGCGACTTTGCCTTGGCCGTCGCCGCGACGATGTCGGCGACTTCCACATAGGGAAGCCACGCCGAAGGCGCCCCGGGAACCGGATGGGCCATCATGCCACCGCCGGTCCCGCCGCCGACATCGATCATGGTGTAGGTCATGTCGCCCATGTCCTCGTCACGCAGCTTCCAGTCGAACAGCGACTGGTAGAAGGAGCGGGCTTTGCCGATATCGGTGGTGGCGAGTTCGACATGCACGAACGGATTGGCCATCGGCGTTCTCCCCTGATTGATCCACAGGGATTGAGCGCGCCCGGCCGCTCCCGTTCAAAGCATGTTTCGGTGAAAAGCCTTTCGGTCTATCCCAGGGCCGTGACCAGCGCCTCGGCACTGCGCCCGTTGGCGATCACGGCGGAGCGGCCGTGCCAATGCGTGCCGCCGACGCGCGCGAAGGCGTGGTCGGCGCCGGGATACACATAGGCGCGGATCTGGTCATGCCCCGCGATGCCCTCCAGCAGCTTGCGCCGGCCTTCCTCCGGGAAGAACGCGTCCTTTTCGGCGATATGCACCACCAGCGGGTTCTTCACCTTCGCGATATCGCCCAGCAGCCCGTCGAGGCCGACGCCGTAATAGGAGATATTGACGTCCGCGTCGGATTGCTCGGCCATCATGAACGCCAACCGTCCGCCGAGGCAGTAGCCCATGGTGCCGGCGCGGCCGTTGCAGCCGGGCAGCTTGCGGACGGCGGCGAGGGTGGCCTTCAGATCCTCGACGCCGCGGGCCTGGTCGAACGCCTTCATCAGCGCGAACGCCTTGTCCCATTCGGCTTTGGTCTTGTCGGTGATGTCGACATTCGGCTCGATCCGCCAGAACAGGTCCGGCACGACGGCGAAGAAGCCGAGATCGGCGACCTGTGCCGCCATTTCCTTCATCGATTGATTGACGCCGAAGATTTCCTGGATCAGCACCACCGCCCCGGCCGGCTTCTCGGCCGGTTCGACAAGCCATGCGTCGAAGCTGCCGGACCCGTCACTGGCGGTGATCTTTATATTCGACATCGCGCTATTCTCCTGATTCCTGCAGGTAAGATAGCGCGACTCCGCGTTTCGGCCACGGTCTAAATATAGTGCTCGGCCAACGGTGCGAAGCCGTTGAAGCGCTGGCTCGCGTAGGTCGAAACATAGGCGCCGGTCGCCAGCAGCTCGACCCGGTCGCCGGCGGTGAGTGCCAGCGGCAGACGGTAGTTGCTGCGCTCGTACATGATGTCGGCGCCGTCGCAGGTGGGGCCGGCGATCGCCACCGGGCCGTGGGCGCCGTCGTCATGCGGGGTCGTGATCCGGTATTTGATCGATTCGCCCTCGGTCTCCGCCAAGCCGCCGAAGCGGCCGATGTCCAGGTACACCCAACGCAGCTCGCTGTTGCGGTCGCGGCGGCTGACCAACACCACCTCGGCGCTGACCACGCCGGCGTCGCCGACGACGAAGCGCCCGGGCTCGATCACGATCTCCGGCAGCGCATTGCCGAAATGCGCGGTCATTGCGCGCATGATGGCATCGGCGAAAGCATCGATCTCCGGCACCTCGTCGCGGTAGCGCGTCGGGAAGCCACCACCGAGATTGACCATGCGGATATCCACCCCGGCATCGCGTAGATCGGTGAACAGCATCGCCACCCGCCCGATCGCCGCCTCATAGGTCGCGGTGTCGGTCTGCTGGCTTCCGACATGGAAGGACAGGCCGAACGGATCGAGTCCAAGCTCCCCGGCGCGCAGCATCAGCTCGCGCGCCGCTTCGACCGAGGTGCCGAACTTGCGCGACAGCGGCCAATCGGCGCCGGTGTTTTCCACCAGGATGCGGCAATAGACGCGGCTGCCCGGGGCATGCTGCCCCAGCTTCTCCAGCTCCTCGGCGGAATCGAAGGCGAACATCGTCACGCCAGCCGCATGGGCGCGGGCGATCGCCGCGGATTTCTTGATGGTGTTGCCGTAGCTCAGGCGTGCAGGCTCGGCGCCGGCCTGCAGGCAGGCGTCGATCTCCTCGAAACTCGCGGCGTCGAAGCTGCTGCCCAGGCGCACCAGGCGCTCAAGGATCTGCGGCGCCGGATTGGCCTTCACCGCATAATAGATGCGGGCCAACGGCAAAGCCTTGCCCAGCCGGCGGAAATTGCTTTCCACACGGTCGACGTCAACGACCAGACACGGCGTTGCCGGCTGATGGTCAGCAAGGAAACGAGCGACCTTTGGGGTCATCGCACGGTGCCTCCCCTGATGGGACACCCGCCTGTGAACGGCAACGGGCGTAGATTGCGAAACGGTCCAACGAACCAGCGAAACGAAACCGACGATCCCCTGAGGGATATCCGGATTGCCAGAACGCTTGACGTCGTTGCGTAACCCTAGGGGCCAGAGGCACGTGCGTTGCTGCGTGACGGGGGACATAGGACCGCCCACCCCGCACCGCAAGATAATTTTTTGCAATGCAGGCGGGGCCAGAGCGGCGAAACCGGCTCCGCGAAACCTTAGCGGATCAACCCGGTCAGCGGGCTTGAGGGATCGGCGCCCATTCGCCGCGGCATGCGCCCGGCCAGGAAGGACAGGCGGCCCGCCTCGACGGCGAGCTTCATCGCCCGCGCCATCTTCACCGGGTCCTTGGCATGAGCGATGGCGGAGTTCACCAGCACCGCGGTGCAGCCCAGTTCCATGCCGATCACCGCGTCGGACGGGGTGCCAACGCCGGCATCGACCAGCAGCGGCACCTTGGTCTGCTCGATCAGCATCGAGATCATCGCCGGATTCTGAATGCCGAGCCCCGAGCCGATCGGCGCGCCGAGCGGCATGATGGCGACGCAGCCCATCGCCTCCAGCCGGCTCGCGGCCACTGGGTCGTCGGCGCAATAGACCATCACCTCGAACCCGTCCTTGATCAGCGCCTCGGCGGCTTCGAAGGTCGCGGCCATGTCCGGATACAGATGCGGCGGCGGCCCGAGCACCTCAAGCTTCACGAGATTCCAGCCGCCGGCCTCGCGCGCCAGCCGCAAGGTGCGCACCGCATCCTTGGCGGTATGGCAGCCGGCGGTGTTGGGCAGGTAAAGGTAGCGCTTCGGGTCGACGAAATCCTGCAGCATCGGCGCCTTGGGATCGGACAGGTTCACCCGGCGGACCGCGACGGTGACCATCTCGGCACCGCTCGCCTCGATCGCGGCCGCGGTCTCCTCCAGATCCTTGTACCTGCCGGTGCCGACCACCAGGCGCGAGCGCAGCCGCCGCCCCGCGACGACCCAGACATCATCTGCTTCGGTTTGGATCACGCCGTCCATGTCAGCCTCCCCCGATGAAATGCACGATCTCCAGCGCGTCACCCGGCGCCAGCCAGGTTTCGCCGTAGGCGGAGCGCGGCACGATTTCCTCGTTGCGCTCCACCGCCACCTTGCGCTTGTCGAGGCCGATCGCGGCCAACAGGCCGGCCACCGTCAGCGCCGTATCGAACGTTCTGGCGTCACCGTTGAGCGTCAGGGTCAGTGCAGTTTCCATGCCGCGAGTATGGGCACGCAGGCCAATGCCGACAAGAAACCCAGCCCCGCGCAAGGGGCATGGGTGGCACATGGGTGAAATCAAGCCGCATTGAACCGGCGCGACCGGACATGCTACGGCACGCCACCATGCCAATCCTGCCTTTGATCACGGTCCTCAACGGACCGAACATGAACATGCTGGGCCTGCGCCAGCCGCATCTATACGGCCGGGCGACGCTCGATGACGTCGAGGCGCTGTGCGCCGAGGCGGCCGAGCAGCTTGGCTTGGCCATCGATTTTCGCCAGACCAACGGCGAGGGCGAACTGGTGTCCTGGGTGCAGGAATGTCGCGGCAAATCCGCCGGCATCATTATCAATCCGGCCGGCTTCACCACCACGTCGATCGCCCTGATGGACGCGCTGCTGGCCAGCGAGTTGCCGGTGATCGAGGTGCACGTGACCAATATTCATCGCCGCGAGGAATTCCGCCAGAACTCCTACGTCTCCAAGGCGGCGGTCGGGGTGATCTGCGGGCTGGGGATCCGCGGCTACGCGCTGGCACTGAGTGCCATGGCCGAATTGCTGGAGGAAGCCGCATGAGTTCTGTGCCGTTCGACGCCGAGGCAGTGCGCGCACTCGCCGCCATTCTCAAGGATTCCGGTCTGACCGAGATCGAGATCGAAGGCAAGGACCTGCGCATCCGCGTCGCCCGGTCGCCGGCGCCGGTGATGGCCTCGGTTGCCGCGCCGCCGCCCGCCGCTTCCCCGCCGGCGGCCCTGCCGGCGCCGATGGTCGAGGCCGTCGCGGCGCCGGACGATGCGAACCATCCTGGCGCGGTGCTCAGCCCGATGGTCGGCATCGCGTATCTGTCGCCGGAGCCGGGGGCGGCCGCCTTCGTGGCTCCCGGCCAGACCGTGGTGGTGGGTCAGACGTTGCTGCTGATCGAGGCGATGAAGACCTTCAACCAGATCAAAGCGACCAAGGCCGGCACCATTCTGCGCGTTCTCATCACCGCCGGGTCGCCGGTGGAATACGGCCAGCCCTTGCTGATCCTCGAATAGCCGCGCCGGTGTTCCAAAAGATCCTGATCGCCAATCGCGGCGAGATCGCGCTCCGCATCCAGCGCGCCTGCCGCGAGCTTGGCATTCCGACCGTCGCCGTCCATTCGACCGCCGACGCCGCGGCAATGCATGTGCGCCTGGCCGACGAGAGTGTCTGCATCGGCCCGCCGCCGGCCCGCGAATAGCTACCTGAATGTGCCGGCGATCCTGTCCGCCGCCGCCATCACCGGCGCCGACGCGATCCATCCGGGCTACGGCTTCCTGGCGGAGAATGCCGGCTTCGCGGAGATGGTGGAGGCGCACGGGCTGACCTTCATCGGCCCTTCGGCGGCCCATATCCGCATGATGGGCGACAAGATCCAGGCCAAGACGGCGATGGCCTCTCTAGGGGTGCCATTGGTGCCCGGGTTCGGATGGTGAACTGACCGATCTCGGGGCTGCGGCAAAGGTGGCGGCGGAGATCGGTTATCCCGTGCTGATCAAGGCGGCAGCCGGCGGCGGCGGTCGCGGCATGAAAGTGGCGCAGAACGCCGGCGAGCTCGAAGAGGCCTGGAGCATGGCCCGCGGCGAGGCTCGCGCCGCCTTCGGCAACGATGCCGTCTACATGGAAAAATACCTCGACCGGCCGCGCCATATCGAGTTGCAGGTCATGGCCGATTCGTTCGGCAACGTGGTGCATTTCGGCGAGCGCGATTGCAGCCTGCAACGGCGGCACCAGAAGCTGCTGGAGGAGGCGGGTTCGCCGGCGCTCACCGCGGCGGAGCGTGACGCGCTTGGCGCCACCGTGACCGCGGCACTCGGAAAACTCGGCTACCGCAATGCCGGCACGCTGGAATTTCTCTACCAGGACGGCAAATTCTCATTCATCGAGATGAATACGCGCCTGCAGGTCGAGCACCCGGTCACCGAGATGGTTTGCGGTGTCGACCTGGTGCGCGAGCAGATCCGCATCGCCTCGGGCCAGAAGCTGGGCTACGGCCAGGGCGACGTGACCTTCAGCGGTCACGCCATCGAATGCCGGATCAATGCCGAGGACCCCGAAACCTTCCTGCCGACGCCCGGCCGCGTCACGGCCTATCACGCACCCGGCGGACTGGGCGTGCGGGTCGATTTCGGCGATGTATGCGGGCTACGTCGTGCCGCCCTATTACGACAGCATGGTCGCCAAGCTGATCGTGCACGCGCCGACCCGCCCCGAAGCCATCGCCCGCATGCGCCGCAGCCTCGCGGAGTTCGCGGTCCTTGGGATCAAGACCACGCTGCCGCTGCATCAGCGGATCGTCGAGGACGCGCAGTTCCAGGCCGGGGATTACACCATCCACTGGCTGGAACGCTTCGTGAACGGCGGATAGAGCCGCTTCAAGGGCCGCTACGTCGTTTCGACCAGCACCATGCGGCGGCGCGGCGCCGCCTTGACGGGCATGGCGGCGTACAGATCCTTGACGGCCTCGGTGATGGTCACACCGGCCAGTTGCGGCAGCAGGCGCCGGCCGGTGTTTTCCCAGAGCCGGCCGCTGCGCAGCACCAGCCGCCAGTCGCACGGCGGCACATACAGCGCGGTGTCGCGCCGCTCCACCCGATACAGCGCGGCCGCCAGCAGCCGGCCGATCTGGCCGAACGAATAGGGCTGGCCGTGGCCGAACGGCGTGCTCTCCCATGCGCCCACATGCCGCTGCGGTTCGGCGCCACCACCAGCAGCCGCCCGTCGTCCTTCAGCACCCGCCAGGTCTCGCGCAGCAGCCGGCGGGCGCTTTCCGCCGCCTCCAGCCCGTGCACCAGCAGCACGCGGTCGAAGCATCAGATCGGGGAACGGCAGCGCATCCTCCTCGGCGGTGCAGGACAGGTTGGGCGCACCGGCCGGCCAGCGCGTCGCCCCCATCTGCGCCGGGGTCAGCGCGATGCAGCGCGCCGCCTGCTCGCGCCACAGCCGCAGATACGGCGCGGTGAAGCCGATGCCCAGCACCGACTGGCCGTGCAGCGCGGCCACAGCAGTGCCAGGCGCTCGCGCAGCAGCCGTGCGCTGCCACCTTGCCCTGCGCGGGTCGCGTAGAAGTCGGCGGCGGCGTGGGTGTCGGCTGCCATGCCCGGCTTATAGCACGAGCGCCGGTCCATGCGTGCCGGTGCCGTACGTGCCGGCATCACGGGTACCGTAGCGGGCGCTTGCGATCCTGCGTTTGCGCCGGTCCCGGGCAATGCTACATCCGTGACAGTCACAGCACAACCCGTCCCCATCCTGTCCGACAACTATGCCTGGCTGCTGCGCGACAGCGGCTACCGGCGCGGTTGGCATCGTCGATCCGGCCGACGCGAAGCCGATCATCGCCGCGCTGGAGAAGGCTGGCGGGCAGGCTCGACCTGATCCTGCTGACGCATCACCACGCCGATCACATCGCCGGTGTGGACGAGGTGCGGGCGCGGTTCGGCGCCAAGGTGGTCGGCGCGGCGGCGGATGCGCACCGGCTGCCGAAGCTCGACCAGGCGGTGAAGGAGGGCGACACCGTCGCGTTCGGCAACGCGAGCGCGCGGGTGATCGACACGCCGGGCCACACGCGCGGCCAGATCAACTACTTCTTCCCCGACGGCGAGATCCTGCTGTCCGGCGACACGCTGTTCAGCCTCGGCTGCGGCCGGCTGAGCGAAGGCACCGCCGGCGGAAATGTTCGCCTCGCTGCGCAAGCTCGCCGCGCTGCCGGGCGGCACGAAGGTGTGCTGCGGCCACGAATACACCGAGAGCAACGCGCGGTTCGCGCTCAGCGTCGATCCGGACAACGCCGCGCTGAAGGCGCACCGCGAAGGCGCATCAGCAGCGCGCCGCCGGCCAGCCGAGCGTGCCCCGGCTGGCGACGAGCTGCAGGCCAATCCGTTCCTGCGCGCGCCCGATGTGGCGACGTTCGCCGATCTGCGCGCGAAGAAGGACAAGTTCTGAGGTGCGGCAAGCGCATTCGCCGAAAGGACCTCCGTGAAGCTCTGCTTCTCGCCGACCAGCCCGTATGTGCGCAAGGTGATCGCCTGCGCCATCACGCGCGAGATCGACGGCCAGATCGAGCTGGTGCCGACCGACCCGCATGTCTCCGCCGGGCGTTCGTCGCGATCAATCCGCTGTCGAAGGTGCCGGCCTGGTGACCGACGATGGCGTCGCGCTGTTCGACAGTCCGGTGATCTGCGAGTACCTCGACAGCGTCGGCGATGCGCTGCCGATGTTCCCGACACATGGCGCGGCGCGATGGCGGGCGCTGCAGCTTCCAGGCGATGGGCGACGGCATCCTGGATGCGTCGGTGCCGCGTCGCGGTGGAACAGATGCAAGCCGCAGGACGACGGCGCGCGTGGCGTGGATCGCGCGCCAGAAGGCGGCGGTGGACCGCACGCTCGATGCGCTGGAGGCGGATCCGCCGCACAAGATCGTCGATATCGGCTCGATCACGATCGCCTGCGCGCTCGGCTATCTCGATTTCCGGTTCGCGTCCGAGCCGTGGCGCGGCGCGAACCCGCAATTGGCCGCCTGGTGGCAAGCGTTTTCGGCGAATTCGGGTATAAGCCGGACCGTTCCGCACGACGCTGGCTGAGGACTCGCTTGCAGGTTCCTCTTTTTTGTCAGGAAGTTATCTAGTAGACTTCGCTCTGGCCACGAGGTTGCCAGATAGGAGCGATGAGGATGGCCGTTGCCGCGCAAAACAGGCGCCTGGCGTCTCCGGCAGTGCAGAATTTGATCCGACGCCGGTTGTCGCAGCTGGGCGCGATGGCGTTGGCCGCGGCCGGAGTGACGCTGCTGGTGGCGTTGGCCACATACGACGGCAATGACCCATCGCTGAACACCGCGACCGCGCGCCACGCGCATAATCTGGTCGGGCCCCCCGGTGCCGTCATCGCCGATCTGTTATTGCAAGGATTCGGGCTTGCCGGCGTATTGCCGGGATTTGCGCTGCTGGCCTGGGCGTGGCGGATCGGGCTGCATCGCGGCGGCGGCGGGCTGACCTTCCGTTTGGCGGCGCTGCTCGCCACCCTGCCGGTGGCCGGTGCCGTCCTGGCGGGGATCCCTGGCCCGCATGGCGTGAAGCTGGCGTGGCCGGGGGCGGCCGGATTGGGCGGGGCCGGCGGGCGGCTGGTGGCGGACAACGCACTGGCCGCCGGACGCGAGATGCTCGGTCCCTATGGCGGGGTCGCAGTTTGGTTGCTGGGCGCGGCGTTGGCCATCGTCCTGGTGCTGCTGGCGCTGGGGTTGACCGCCGGGGAATGGCGCGCGGCCGGTCGGGTGGCGCGGCGGTCGGTCACACATGGGCGCGACACCGCCGGGCTGTTCGGCCGAGCGTTTCGCCACGTCGGCCTGTTCGGCATTGGTGTGGTCCGGCGCTTGAATGGTGACAAGCAGCCAATCATGCCCGAGATCGACGAGGAACCAGAACCTGAGCCCGCGCGCCGCGAGCCCCGCGTCGCGGTGGCGCGATCGGCGGCCCAGCCGGCCGAGCCGGTGACGCCGGCGGCGCGGACCAAGATTTCCGGGGCGGTCCGCCGGCCGGCGCCGGCGCATCAGGAAAGCCTCAAACTGGAAGGGACGTGGCAATTCCCGCCGTTGTCGCTGCTCGCGCCCGCGCCGGCGCGGTCCAGCATCGGCGCGCCCAGCGAGGAGGCGTTGCAGGCCAATGCGCGCCTGCTGGAAGCGGTGCTGGCGGATTACGGCGTGCAGGGCCAGATCGTCGAGATCCGTCCCGGCCCGGTGGTCACGCTCTATGAGCTGGAGCCGGCGGCCGGCATCCGCAGCGCGCGGGTGATCGGGCTGGCCGACGACGTTGCCCGCAGCCTGTCCGTCACCGCGGTGCGCATCGCCACCGTGCCCGGGCCGCAACGTGATCGGCATCGAGATGCCGAACGCGCGGCGCGAGACGGTCTACCTGTCCGAGCTGCTGGCCTCCGAGGAATGGACGAAGCAGCAGGGCCCCGGCCGCCTGGCGCTGGCGCTCGGCAAGGACATCGGCGGCGGCCCTATCATCGCCGACCTGGCGCGGATGCCGCATCTGCTGGTCGCCGGCACCACCGGCTCCGGCAAGTCGGTCGGCATCAACGCGATGATCCTGTCGCTGCTCTACAAGCTCTCGCCCGACCAGTGCCGGCTGATCCTGATCGATCCGAAGATGCTCGAATTGTCGGTCTACGAAGGCATTCCCCACCTGATGGCGCCGGTGGTGACCGAGCCGAAAAAGGCGGTGGTGGCGCTGAAATGGACGGTGCGCGAGATGGAGCGCCGCTACCGCGCGATGAGCCAGCTCAGCGTCCGCAACATCGGCGGCTACAACGACCGGGTGGCGGATGCGCGGGCGAAGGGCGAGGTGGTGACGCGCCGCGTGCAAACCGGGTTCGACAGCGAAACCGGCAAGCCGATCCACGAGGACCAGCCGTTGGCGCTGGAGCCACTGCCGTTCATCGTGGTGGTGATCGACGAAATGGCCGACCTGATGATGGTCGCCGGCAAGGAGATCGAGGCGACGGTGCAGCGGCTGGCGCAGATGGCCCGCGCCGCCGGCATCCATGTGGTGATGGCGACCCAACGGCCGTCGGTGGACGTGATCACCGGCACTATCAAGGCCAATTTCCCGACCCGCATCAGCTTCACCGTGATCAGCAAGTTCGACAGCCGCACCATCCTCGGCGAGCAGGGCAGCGAGCAGCTGCTGGGTCAGGGCGACATGCTCTACATGGCCGGCGGCGGCCGCATCCTGCGGGTGCACGGCCCGTTCGTGTCCGACCGCGAGGTGGAGGAGGTGGTTGCGTTCCTGCGCGAACAAGGGGAGCCGTCCTATGTCGAGGAGGTCACCGAGCCGCAGGATGACGCCGAAATCTCCGCGATGACCGGTATCGCCGGTGCCAGCGAGGGCGAGAAGGGCCTGTTCGACCAAGCGGTCGACGTGGTCTCGCGCGAGGGCAAGGCCAGCACCAGCTTCATCCAGCGCCATCTGCAGATCGGCTACAACCGTGCGGCGAAGCTGATCGAGCAGATGGAGCGCGAGGGCATCGTCAGCGCCGCCAACCATGTCGGCAAGCGCGAGGTCCTGGTCCGTCGCCGCGGCGACGAGGATTAGCGGGCCGCGAGATCGCGCCGCATCAGCGTCACCGCATGCCCCCAATCATCCGCCGGACCCACCGCCTCCCACCCCAGCCGCGCATAGAGGCCGGCGGCGTGCTCGGTGTGCAGCCACAGCGTTGGAATGCCGGCAGTGACACAGGCGTTCTCCACCGCGCGGACCATGCGCACCGCATGCCCGCGACCACGATGCGGCGCTTGGACGAAGACGCTGGCGAGCCAGGGCGTGAGGTCCGGGCGCTCGTCGAGGTCGTCATGCACCAGGCTGGCGGTGGCGACGGGCGCGCCGTTGTCCAACAGGAAGAAATGTTGCTCCGGGCCGATGGCGGCGCGGCGCGCGAGCATGCGCGACGTCACCTGTGCCAGGGTGCGGCCCTTGCGGCGTCCCCATTCCTCCCACGTCCACGGCGCGACCGTGGCGGCAAGATCCGGGCGCTCGGCCACTGTGACGATCTCCAGCATCGGTTTCTCCGTTCAGGTCGGCGTTTTGGCTCAGCTCCGGGCGCCGGCAAGGATGATGGCAGCGCCGAGCAGGCTGACGGCACCGCCGGCGAGATCCCACCGTGTGGGGGTGGCACCTTCGATCGCCCACAGCCAGCCCAGCGACGCCGCGATATACACGCCACCGTAGGCGGCGAAGGCGCGGCCGGCGAAATTCGTCTCCACCCGGGTCAGCAGCCAGGCGAAGGCCGCGAGGCTCGCCAGTCCCGGCAGCAGCCACAGCGCCGACGCACCGCGCCGCAGCCATGCCCAGAAGGCGAAGCAGCCGGCGATTTCGCCCGAAGCGGCCAAGAGGTAGAGTGCCGCCGTCATTGCCCACATTCCATTCACCGGTCTCCCGCCGAAACGCGTTTGGCGGGATACCCCGCCGGCTGAGGTTCCGCCATGCTCGACATCGTCCGTGAGCCACCTGCGACCTTGCTGGCGCGCCTGCACGCCATCGTCGGGGATCGTGGGATGCTGACGGGCCCCGGCGACACCGCCGCCTACGCGCAGGACTGGCGCGGGTTGTATCAAGGCCGCACCGCGGCGGTGCTGCGGCCGGCAAACACCAGGGAATTGGCCGCCGTGGTCGCCGCCTGCGCCGAGGCGCGGGTGCCGGTGGTGCCGCAAGGCGGCAACACATCGATGGTCGGCGGCGCCGTGCCATCGGCGGACGGCAGCGAACTCGTGGTCAGCCTGGCCCGGATGAACCGGGTGCGCGACATCGACGCGGTCGATCTGACCTTGACCGTTGAGGCGGGCGCCACCCTGAAAGCGGCGCAAGATGCGGCGGCCGAGGCCGGCTGCCTGCTGCCGCTGTCCATCGGGTCGGAGGGCACGGCGCAGGTCGGCGGCATCCTGGCGACCAACGCCGGCGGCAACAACACCGTGCGCTACGGCAACGCGCGCGACATGGTGCTGGGGCTCGAGGTGGTGCTGCCAGACGGACAGATCTGGAACGGGTTGCGGCGGCTGCGCAAGGACAACACCGGGTACTGCCTGCGCCAATTGTTCGTCGGCGCCGAGGGCACGCTGGGCATCATCACCGCCGCCGTGCTGAAGCTGGTGCCGCGGCCGCTGGAAACCGAGGTGGCGCTCTGCGCGGTGGCCTCGCCGGACGCGGCCTTGGCGCTGTTCAGCCAGTTCCAGACGCATGACCCGGCAGCGGTGCAGGCGTTCGAATACATGTCCGGCACCGGCATGGGCTTTGTGCTGAAGCACATCCCCGGCACGACGCAGCCATTGGCGGCCGCCGCAGACCATTACGTTCTGGTCGAGCTTGCGACCCCGCGGCCGAAGGCCGGTCTGCGGGCCAGCTCTGGAAGAAATACTGGAGGCGGCACTCGGGTCCGGCCTGGTGCTGGATGCGGTGATCGCCGAAAGTGCCGCCCAGCGCGCCGCCCTGTGGCGGCTTCGCGAGGAGCATTCGGAGGCGCAGAAGCGCGAGGGCGCCAGCGTCAAGAACGACGTCTCGGTGCCGGTCTCCAAGGTGCCGGAGCTGATCCGCCGCGCCTCGGAGGCCTGCGTCGGCGCTGCTGCCCGGCATCCGCGTGGTGCCGTTCGGCCACATGGGCGACGGCAACATCCACTTCAACCTGGAACAGCCGGAGGGCATGGCGGCGGCCGATTTCCTGGCCCGTGACCATGAGATCATGGACACGGTCTGCGCCGTGGTGCGCGAACTCGGCGGCAGTTTCTCGGCCGAGCACGGCGTCGGCAAGCTGAAACCCTACATGATGCCGGACTGGCGCGGTGGTGCTGAACTGGACCTGATGCGGCGGATCAAGCACGCGCATCGACCCTGGCCGCACGATGAATCCCGGCAAGGTGCTTCCGCCGTGAGCCGCCCTGCGGAAAAGCCGGTCGTGCCGTGGCGCGGTTTGGCGCGGCGCGCCGGGGTCGCTAAACTGCGGCCGCCTGCAGGAGACCCGTGACTTTGATGCGCAAACTGGAATCCCCGCGAGGCGTATTCGCGAACCGGATCGACCGCTACATCCTCCGCCAGCTCCTACTGGCGCTGGTGGCGGTGACCGGCGGGCTGGTGGCGCTGATCTGGCTCACCCAGTCGCTGCGGTTCGTCGAGCTGGTGGTCAATCGCGGCCTGTCCTGCGGGTGTTCCTGCAGCTGACCAGCCTGCTGATCCCGAGCTTCGTCGCGGTGATCCTGCCGATCACCACCTTCGTGGTGGTGCAGTTCATCTATCATCGGCCTCGCCGGCGACCGCGAGCTGACGGTGATGCGCGCCGCCGGACTGTCGCCCGCTCGCCCTGGCCCGCCCGGCGCTGCTGCTCGCCGCGCTGTCGGTGATGGCGTGCTACGCCCTCAACCTGTGGGTGGTGCCGGCCGCGTTCGGCGCGTTCCGCGAATATCAGTTCGAGATTCGCAACCGGGTCGCCGCCTTCCTGCTGCAGGAGGGGGTGTTCACCCCGGTTTCGGACGACCTCACCGTCTATGTCCGCAGCCGCGAGCGCGACGGCACCCTGCGCGGCATCCTGGTGGACGACGCCCGCAACAAGGACGGCGCATGCGACCATCCTGGCCGAGCGCGGCCGCCTGATGCCCGATGGCGCGGCGCCACGGGTGCTGCTGATCAACGGCAGCCGCCAGGAGATCGATCGCCGGACCGGCCGCCTGCACGTGCTGACCTTCGGCGAATACACGGTGGAGCTGTCGCAATCCGGCCACGGCGAGGAGCAGCGCTTCCGCGACGCCACCGAAATGTCGATCGGCGAACTGCTGCATCCCGGCGATCGGCCGTGCAGGAGCGCGACTGCGGCAAGCTGCGGGCGGAGGCGCATCGGCGGCTGGCGGCGCCGCTGACCACCTTCAGCTTCACCTGGTCGCGCTGGTCGTCGGTGCTGATGGGCATGTTCCGGCGACATGGCGGCATGATGCGGCCGTTCGCTCGCGATCATGGCCGTGGTGGCTCTGGTGGCGTCCGGACTCGCCATCGACAACCTGGCAGCCCGCGCAGCCGGCGTTGCTGCCGCTGATCTGGCTGCATGCGATGGTTCCCGGCCTGCTATCGCGGCTGGGTGCTGTTCGGGCCGCAGCTGCGTCTGGTGCCGATCGGCCTGCAGGCGCGGCTCGGGGTGACCTAGTGCCGATCGCCGCGACGCTGTCGCTCTACGTCGCGCGGGTGTTCAGCTTCGCGGTGCTGGCGATGCTGGCGCGCGCTGACCGCGCTGGTGGCGCTGTTCGACTTCATCGAATTGCTGCGCCGCTCCGCCACCAAGCCGGACGCGACGTTCGGCATCGTGGCCGAGATCGCGGCCTTGCGGCTGCCCTGGATCGCCATGCAGATCCTGCCCTTCGCCGTGCTGCTCGGCGGCATCATGGCGTTCTGGCGGCTGACCCGCTCCTCCGAACTGATCGTGGCGCGCGCCGCCGGCGTCTCGGCCTGGCAGTTCCTTGCCGCCCCGGTGCTCTGCGCGGTGGCGCTCGGCGCGTTCGCCACCGCCGCCGTCAGCCCGGTCTCGGCGGTGATGCGCGCGCGCGCCGAGGCGATGGACAACACCTATCTCAAGACCGGCGGCGGCCCGCTGGCGCTGAGCGGCGGCCAGCTGTGGCTGCGCCAGTCCGATCGTGTGCTGGACCCGCAAGGCGTCGCGATCCTGCACGCCAGCGGGGTCGCGCTGCAAGGCGGCGTGCTGACCGCCGCAGGGCATCAGCGTGTTCCGCCTCGACGGCGGCGACCGGCTGCTGCAGCGGATCGAGGCCAGCGGCGCCACTCTGGATGCCGGCGCCTGGACGCTTGAGGACGCGCGCAGCATCGTGCCCGGGCACCTGCCCGATGCGCCGCGCCGCGTCAGCCTGCCGACCAACATGACGGTGGACCGGGTGCAGGAAAGCTTTGCACCGCCAGACACTTTCTCGGTCTGGGCGCTGCCCGGCTTCATCGACCTGCTGGAACGGTCCGGCTTCTCGGCGATCCGGCACCGCCTGCAGTTCCAGTCGCTGCTCGCCTTGCCGCTGCTCGCCGGCACGATGGCGCTGCTGGCCGCCGGGTTCTCGATGCGCCCGGCGCGGCGCGGCGGTGTCGCGCGGATGATCGGCAGCGGGGTTGCCGCCGGATTCGCGCTTGTTCGTCGTCTCGAAGGTCGCGGAAGAATTCGGCCAGTCCGGCGCATTGCCGCCGTTGCTCGCCGCCTGGGCGCCCGCGGCGGCCGGGCTGATGCTGTCGCTGGCGCTGCTGCTGCATCTGGAAGACGGCTAGCATGGATATCCGCATGAAACCGTCCTCCATCTGGCGGGCGTTGCTGATGGCGCTGCCGCTGGCGCTGGGCGGGGTGCCGTCGGCGCAGGCCCAGCTCGGTGGCGCCCGGGGCACGCCAACGGCGCCGCTCCAGCGCGACCAGCCGGTGTATCTACCAGTCCGACACCGCAACCTACGATCGCGACGCCGGCGTGGTGACGCTGAGCGGCCATGTCGAGTTCTGGCAGAACGATCGGATGCTGCTTGCCGACACCGTCACCTACGACCGCAACACCGACGTCGCCGCCGCCACCGGGCATCGTCGTGCTGCTGGAGCCGACCGGCCAGACCGTGTTCTCCGACTATGCCGAGTTGAGCGGCGGCATGAAGAACGGCGTGCTGTCCGGCATGCGGTCGCTGTTGGCCGAGAATGGCCGGCTGGCAGCGAATGGCGGCCCGTCGCACCGACGGCACCATCAACGAGCTGACGCCGGGCCGTCTACTCTACCTGCAACCTGTGCGCGCAGCATCCCGAGCAGGCGCCGCTGTGGCAGATCCGAGCCCGCGAGGCGGTGCAGGACACCGAGAACAAGTTCATCGAATACCGCGACGCGGTGGTCGATATCTACGGCATCCCGGTCCTTTACCTGCCCTACCTCACCCATCCCGACCCTTCGCAGAAGCGGGCGAGCGGACTGCTGGTGCCGAGCATCGGCTATACCAAGCATCTCGGCGCCTTCGCCGAGGTGCCTTATTATTGGGTGATCGACCCCCAATCCGATGCGACCATCACGCCGATCGTCGCCTCCAGCAACGGCCCGGCGCGTGTTCGGCGAATATCGCCGGCGCTTCAACGACGGCGCCGTGACGGTGAACGCCTCGCTTGCCAACGACCGCGGATCGCTCGGCGGGCACGTCTTTTCCAAGGGGCAGTTCGCGCTCGACGATACTTTCCGCTGGGGCTTCGACATCAACCGGGCAAGCTCGTCCGACTACCTCAGGGATTATGCGGTCGTCGGCCGCCAGGACGTGCTGACCAGCCAGGCTTATATCGAGGGTTTCGGCGAAGGCTCCTATTCGCGCCTGGACGCGCGCGCCTATCAGGGCCTGACCGATGTGGTGAAGTCCGAGGAACTGCCCTTTGTGCTCCCGCGTTACGAATACAGCTTCGTCAGCCCGCCCGCGGTGCTCGGCGGGCGGGTCATGGTGGACGCCGGCGCCTTCAACGTGCTGCGCAATCAGGGCACGTCCACCCAGCGCGCGAATCTGAGCCTCGGCTGGGAGCGACCCGAGATCGGCCGTTTGGGTGACGTCTGGAAATTTGGCGTGCATGTCGACAGCGCGGCCTACACCGCCAGCCAGTTCAACGAGCAGCCGAATTTCGGCGCCACCGGTACCGTCGCCGCGGCGCAGGCGATGCCGACCGCTTACGCCGAGCTGCACTGGCCGTTCTCGCGCGACGCCGGCACCTGGGGCACCCAGTTGATCGAGCCGATCGCGCAGCTTCTGGTGGCGCCGCGCGGCAGCAACTACGTCAACACCAAGGTGCCGAACGAGGATTCAGCTCGACTTCGAATTCACCGACGCCAACCTGTTCGCCATCAATCGCTTCACCGGCGTGGACCGGCTCGAAGGCGGGGTGCGGGCCAATGTCGCGTTGCACGGCGCCTGGTATTTTCCTGGCGGCGCCACGGTCGACGGGTTGATCGGGCAGGGATACCGCGCCCAGAAAGACACTGCCTTCGCCGCGGGGTCGGGCCTCGACCAGACGGCCACCGATGTCGTCAGCCACCTGTCATTCACGCCCAGCACCTGGTTGGACGTGACCACGCGGGAGCGCTTCGACCACAAGACGGCGAAGGTGAACTTCGCCGATGCCATCGCCTCCGCCGGGCCAAGCTGGCTAAGGGTCAGCAGCGGATATATCTACACGGCCACCAATCCGTTTAACCTCTTCCAGGTGCCGCTGTCCCAGACGGTCCCGACCCCGCCGCGCAACGAGATCGCGCTCGGCGCCAGCACCCAGTTCGGGCACTGGAAGCTGAGCATGAACGGCAGACGGGATCTGGAGCAGAGCAAGATGGTTGCGGCCGGCGTAAAGGCGACATACGAGGACGAGTGCCTGATCTTCGACGTCAACGCGTTCCGGCGCTACACGTCGATCAACGGCGACCGTGGTGCCAGCACCATCCTCTTCCAGATTACCCTCAAGACCGTGGGGCAGTTCGGCTTTCATGCCCTGTGATCGCAACTTTCGAGTATGACGGGCTATTTCCCGATCCGGTCGCATCCGGATCGGCGACCACTCCGGAGTAAGCATATGCCGCGTGTTTCCAACCTGCCGATGCCTCGCCCTCGCCCCGTGGCGCCAAGCCGGGTGTTCCTCGGCCTCGCCCTCGGGCTCCTGGCATGCACGCTTGGCGGTGCGGAGGTGTCGGCGCAGGGCCGGACGGCCGTCGGCAAGGCGCCGACCGAAGGAACCGCGATCGTCGCGGTGGTGAACGGCGAGGTGATCAGCCAAGGCGACGTGGACCATCGCCGCCGGCTGTTCGCCCTGTCCACCGGCCTGCCGGTGACGCAGGACGTGCTGAACCGGCTGACGCCGCAGGTGATCCGCCAGCTGATCGATGAGCGGCTGCGGTTGCAGGAGGCACAGCGCCGCCACATCGTCGTGGGCGACAAGGAGATCGCCGACGCGATTACCGAGATCGAGACCCGCAACGGCATGCAACCGGGCACGCTGCGCCGCAAGCTGTCGTCACAGGGGGTGGAGCTGCGCACGCTGATCGACCAGATCCGGGTGCAGATCGGCTGGACCCGGGTGCTGCGCGAGGTGCTGGGGACCCAGACCGTGATCAGCGACAACGACATCAAGCAGCAGGAGGAGCTGCTGAAGAAGGAGATCGGGCAGCCCGAATACCGCGTCGGTGAGATCTTCGTGCCGGTGGCCGAACCCTCCCAGACCGAGGATGCGCGCCGCTTCGCCGATACCGTGATCGAGCAGTTGCGCGCTGGAGCGCCGTTTGCGGTGATGGCCGCGCAGTTCAGCCAAAGCCAGACGGCACTTGCAGGCGGCGACCTCGGCTGGGTGCAGCAGAACCAGCTCGACAACGCGGTGCTGCGAGTGCTGAACGAGATGCCCCCCAACGCCATCAGCAACCCGATCGCGGTGCCGGGCGGATTTTCGATCGTGACGCTGCGGGCCAAGCGCGAGATCGGCCGCGACCTGGCGACCGTGCTGTCGGTGCGGCAGCTGTTCTTCAAATTCAACGGCAAGCTCGATCCCACCAACCCCACGCCACAGCAACGCCAGACCATTGAGGATGCCCGCCGGACGGTCGCCGAGATCAAGAACTGCGAAGGCATGGAGGCCGCAGCCAAGGCCGCCGGCAACTCGCGGGGCGGCGATCCCGGTGAGGTGCGGCTGGAAACGGTCGGCGTGCCGGCGCTGCGCCAGCTGATGGCGACCCAGCCGCTGGAGAAGATCAGCCAACCCCTGATCGCCGATGACGGCGTGGCGATGCTGATGATCTGCTCGCGCGAACAGAAGAACGTCGGCATGCCCAACAGCAAGGAACTGGGCGAGCACATCCTGAGCGAACGCGTCGAGCTCGCTTCGCGCCAGCTGATGCGCGATCTGCAGCGGCGGGCGCTGATCGATCGGCGCGTCTGAATGGCCAGCCGGGCGCGGCCCTGACCGCGATGGCCCTGCCGCCGCTGCGCGAGGTGATCGCGCGGCACGGCCTGGATGCGCGGCGATCCCTCGGCCAACATTTCCTGCTCGATGCCAATCTGGTCGGGCGGATCGTCCGCCAGGCGGGCGATCTCACCGGGCGCTATGTCGTGGAAGTCGGCCCCGGACCCGGCGGCTTGACGCGGGCGCTGCTGGCGAGCGAGGCGCAAGGCCTGGTGGCGATCGAAGTCGACGCCCGCGCCGTCGCGGCGATCGAGGAGTTGCGGGCAAGCGACCCCGACCGGCTGCGCATCGTGACGGCCGATGCCAGGCGGCTGGATCTCGCGACATTGGTGCCGGCGCCGCGGCAGATCGTCGCCAACCTGCCCTACAACGTCGCTTCGCCATTGCTGATCGGTTGGCTGCGGCAGGCGAGCGCGTGGGAGCGGCTTACCCTGATGTTCCAGCAGGAGGTGGCGGAGCGAATCTGCGCCGCGCCCGGGACCGCCGATTACGGCCGCCTATCGGTGCTGGCGCAATGGCTGTGCACCGCGGAACTGCGCTTGCGGCTGCCGCCGGCCGCGTTCGTGCCGCCGCCGAAAGTCTGGTCCGCGGTGGTGGTGCTGACCCCACATGCCATGCAGCCGCCGGGCGACCTGTTCCGCGCGATGGAGCGGCTGACCGCGGCCGCGTTCGGGCAACGCCGGAAGATGTTGCGCGGGTCGCTGAAACCGCTCGGTGGAGAGGCGCTGCTGGCGCGCGCCGGCATCGCTGGGGAGCGGAGGGCGGAGACGCTGGCGATCGAGGAATTCGACCGCTTGGCGCGGCTACTGGAGCCAGGATAGCAGCAGCGTCAGCGTCAGGACCGAAACCGCCGTGCTGACCACGACCGTGCTGGCCAATTCCTGTGCCATGGTCGAAAAGCGGCGGGCCAGCAGGAAGGCGTTGGCGCCGGTCGGCAGGGCGGAGGCCATCACCACCACGGCGAAGGCAACACCGGTGACCCCAGCCAGATGTGCGAGGCCAGCGACCAGCGCCGGCATCACCACCAGTTTCAGCGCGGCGGCGAGCGAGACCTCGCGCAGGTCTGACCAGCCATTCGGTCGCGGCAGGGTGGCGCCGAGGCAGAATAGCGCCAGCGGCGGACCGGCGGCGCCAAGCAGACCGAGCAAGCGGATGACCGGCCCGGGTAGGGAAAATCCGGTCAGGCGCCAAGCGAAGGCCAGCGCGATCGAAACCACCACGGGGTTGCGGGCGATGCCCGGCACGGCCGTCCGGATCACGTGGGCCCAGCCACGGCCGCCTGCGCCCTCATGCGGGTCCAATTCGATGAGGATGGTCGCGAGTGGCAGCAGCAGGCCGGAGTGGAAGGCGATCACCGCCAGCAGATTGGCGACGCCCTCGCGGCCATAGGCC
>CAVTKE010000017.1:0-147493 GCA_963735225.1 uncultured Alphaproteobacteria bacterium | reverse complement strand
CTCCAACACCGTGTCCTACTTGATGGCGAAGATGACGATGGGAGGAGACGACCTGAAGCAGAAGATCGCCGACGTCGGCCACATGACGGTTTGCGATCCGTGCGTCGGCGCCTGCGGCATGATGATCGCCGCCGCGCAGGCGTGTGAGGAAGAAGGCATCGACCCGAAAAAATCCATCCACACGGCACGTTCCCATCGACCCGTCTAGACGTTCCGATGGACCTACGTGCAGCTGGAGCTGCGCGGCCTCCGGCGGTTGTCCCTCGGCGACTTGCTGCGGATGGAGTTCAAGGAACACGGCTTCACCAGTGCCCATGTTGTCGCGGCTGTCGCCTGATCAACGGACGCGCCTATGAAGACGTGTCCTGGTGGCGGGCCAGCCCGTTGGCGGGTCGTGTCGCATTCATCAAGCGGCACGGCCTCGACCTGTCGCTGGCGCGCGAAGCAGAGCCGACTCCCGCGATGCTCCAAGCAGCTCGTGAGGAAGGGGCCACCCGCGCCAGCCGAATAGCTCCTGAAACCGGCTCTGCCGGTTGCTCTGCACTTTCGCAGGCTGGAAAGGAGACCCCATGGCAAGACCACGGAGCAGGGCTCCGTCGGATCCGAATGGACCGGTGGACTACCTCCGCCTGCTGCCACGGGCGCCGGCGCGGCGCAGGCACCGATGGAGTTCCTGGCCGCCTTCCGTCGTGTAACGGTGGCTACGCGGGCTTCGCGCTGCTTGTGCTGAGATTTTGTCGAAGTCCAGTTCCACGGCAGCAATTGTGCAGTTCGTGGGTCTTGGTGCGGCCGGAGACCAGGCGTTCGAGCACGTCGGTGAGATAGGCCATCGGATCGACGCCGTTCAGCTTGGCTGTCTGGATCAATGTCATTGCGATAGCCCAATGATCGGCGCCGCCGTCGGATCCGGCGAACAAGGCGTTTTTCCGAGTCACGGTATCGACCTCATGGCGCGCTCGACGACATTGGTGTCGATCTCCAGCCGGCCGTCATCGAGGAACACCACCAGGCCGGACCAGTGCCGCAGCGTGTAGCGGATGGCGTCTGCCAGAGGCGAGGCGCTCGACACGCGCCCGCATGGTCTTTCAGCCAGGTCTGCAGTGCCTCGACGATCGGACGACTTCGCTGCTGGCGCACGCGTGGCGGTGCTCGGCCGGCTGACCGCGGATCTCGGCCTCGATCGCGTAGAGCGTGGCGATCGCGAGCCAGTACCTCGGCGGCGAGCGGCGACTTGGTGGAGGCGTGGAACTCGTAGAAGTGCCGCCGCATGTGCGCCCAGCAGAACGCCAGCTCGATCGTGCCGTCGTCGCGCGTTTCGCCAGCGCTTGAACCCGGTGTAGCCATCGACCTGCAGCACGCCGTTGAAGTCGCCAGATGTTCGGCGGGATGCTCGCCCTTGCGATCCTCGGAGTAGACATAGGCAGCGGCCGGATGCCCCGGGCCGTCCAGGGCCGCTCGTCGACCGCATAGCACCACAACCGCCCGGTCTTGGTCCGGCCGCGACCGGGATCGAGCACCGGCAGCGTCGTGTCATCGGCGAACAGCTTGGGCCGGACCAGCACGGTGCGAGCCATCAGGTCATAGAGCGGCGTCAACCACCAGCAGGTCCGGCCCACCCAGTCACCAGCGTCGAGCGGTCGAGCGTGATGCCCTGGCGCTGCAGCATCTCGGATTGACGATACAGCGGCAGGAAGTCGCAGAACTTGCTGACCACCACATGCGCGATCAGCGCTTCGGTTGCCATGCCGCCATCGATCGGCCGCTCTGGCGCCGGCGCCGCACCACGGCCTCCTCGCAGGCGCGGCACCCATAGCGCGGACGTCGGGTGACCTTCACCCGCAGCTGCGCGGGCACGATGTCGAGCTGCTCCGTGCGGGTTCGTCGATCGTGCAGCGCGCCGCCGCAGCACGGGCACTCTTTGCTTCGATGTCGATCACCACCTCGTCGCGTGGCAAATGCGCCGGCAGCGCTCCGAGATTGCGTCGCGGGCGGGCGTCGCGGCGCGTCGCCGCGCTTCCTCTGACTGCGCAGCAGCCTGCGCCGCCTCGCGCTCGGCAATCTTCTGCTCCAGATCCTCCAACCCGAACTGCAGCTGATCGGCTCCCGACTGCTCAGAGCGGCGGCCAAACCGATGGCGTAGCAGGCGCTGGATCAGCAGGCGGAGTTTGTCGTTCTCGGCGTGCGTTCCTCGCGCTGCTGGTGCGCCGCCGTGGTCACCACATCCCGCAGCATCTGCTGCAACAGGGGTGGGTCGTCCGGCAACGGTGGAGGTCGATCTGCACGCCGCATGATGAACGACGCCGTCGCGTCGGCGCCAGCATTTTGCCTGGGTCAGCGCTTTTTCTCCCCGCCAGCTCCGGCCGGCGGCGCGAGCCGGGGCCCGCCACTCGCACCCGTCGAGCAACGCCGCCAACTGCGCCGATGATAATGCGATCCGACCGGTCGTGCTGGCCGAGGGCCAGTGGAATTGGCCTTGCTCGAGCCGCTTCGTCAGCATGCACAGGCCGATCCCGTCATGCCAGATCAGCTTGATCAGTCCAGCGCGACGGCCGCGGAAGGCATACACCGCGCCATCGAACGGATTCTCCGCCAGGCTCTGCTGCACCAGCATCGCCAATCCGCACCTTTGCGCATGTCCGTGACGCCACAGGCCAAATAAACGCGGCCACCCGAGCGACAGCGCGATCATCGATCATCCAGGGCACCGAGAACGCGGCGCAAGGCTCTGCCGTCCACCGCGGCATCGACGCGCACCAAGACGCCACTCGGCAGCGCGATCTCGATCAGCCCATCCGGACGTGACGATGCCGATCCGGCTCGATAGCGGCGACGTCTCCTGGCGTCGTGGTTCGCACGTGCGGCGCCGACGGGGCGGCGTCCAGGTCAACCTGCGCAAAACGGCGCCGGGGCGCACGAGCGCGGCCCGCACGCCCAGCAATTGCTGGCGCCAGGTGTAGAGTCGCCCCCGACTGATCGCGCGCAAGCACGCGATCAGTTCGGGACAACTCTACACCTGGCGCCAGCAATTGCTGGGCGTGCGGGCCGCGCTGGTCAGGCGCCCGGCGCCGCATTTTGCGCAGGTTGACCTGGACGCCGCCCCGTCGGCGCCGCACGTCGAACGACGACGCCAGGAGACGTCGCCGCTATCGACCGGATCGGCATCGGCGCGGCCGGAAGGCTTGATCGAGATTGTGCTACCGGGTGGCACGATGGTGCGCATGGACGCCCATGTTGACGCGCGCGCACTGCGCCAGGTTCTCAGTGTGCTGGACGGGCGATGATCGCGCTCGCCTCGGGTCTGCGCGTCTATCTCGCCTGCGGGGTCACGGACATGCGCAAGGGAATGACCGGCTTGGCCATGCTGGTGCAGCAGACGTTGTCGGAGGATCCGTTCGGCGGCGCCGTCTTCGCCTTCCGCGGGCGTCGCGCCGGGCTGATCAAGCTGATCTGGCATGATGGCGTCGGGCTGTGCATGCTGACCAAACGACTGGAGCAGGGTCAGTTCCCGTGGCCATCGACCACCACGACGGGGCGGATCGCCTTGTCTACCGCCCAGCTGGCGGCACTGCTTGACGGATGCGAGTGGCGGGCGCCACAGCCTCGCCGCAGGCCGGAGCTGGCGGGACAAAAAGCTGCCGTGAACGCACGCAAAATGGTGGCGTCGGCGCGGCCGCGTCTTCCATCATGCTGGCGTGCAGATCGATCTCTCCACCCTGCCGGACGACCTTTCCATCTTGCAGCAGATGCTGCGCGACGTGGTCGCCGCCGCGGTTCTGGAGCGTACGGCATTGCAGGGTGCCGCGCAGGAACGCGAGGCCGAGAATGATAAACTTCGGCTGCTGATCCAGCGGCTTCTGCGCAACCGGTTCGGTCGTCGGTCGGAGCAGCTGAGTCCGGACCAGCTTCAGTTCGGATTGGAGGACCTGGAGCAGACGATCGCCGAGAGCGAGGCGGCGCAGGATGGAGCTGCCCAGTCGGAGGAGCAGCGGCAGACGCGTCGGGCCGCGCGACCGCGGCGTAGCCATGGCGCCCTGCCATCGCATCTGCCGCGCGACGAGGTCGTCATCGACGTCGAGCACGAGGCATGTCCCTGCTGCGGCGGCGCATTACACGCCATCGGCGAACTCCGCACCGAACAACTCGACATCGTGCCCTCACAGCTGCGGGTGCGGGTCACACGGCGTCCGCGCTATGCCTGCCGCGCCTGCGAGGGCGCCATTGTTGTTGCCCCGGCACCGGAGCGGCCGATCGACGGCGGCATGGCCACCGAGGCGATGATCGTGCACGTGGTGGTCAGCAAATTCTGCGACTCCCCGCCGCTGTATCGCCAGTCACAGATGCTGGCACGCCAGGGCATCTCGCTGGATCGCTCCACGCTGGGCAACTGGGTCGGTCGCGCCTGCTGGTGGCTGACGCCGCTTTATGACCTGGTGGCCAGGACGGTGCTGGATTCGACCAAGATCTTTGCCGACGACACGACGTTGCCGGTACTCGATCCCGGGCGCGGCCGGACCAAGACCGGGCGATTGTGGTGCTATGCCAGGGACGATCGGCCCTGGTGCGGGCCGGGGTATCCGGCGGCGGCCTATGTCTACTCGGCGGATCGCAAGAACCAACGCCCGGCCGGACATCTGTCAGCCTTCCGCGGTGTGTTGCAGGTCGATGGCTACGACGGGTTCAAGCGGCTGGCGGAAAGTCAGCAGGATGGCACTGTCCGCCTGGCGTTCTGCTGGGCGGAGCTGCCCAAGGTTCCGCCCGCGCAGCGGGTGGAATGGCAGCGGAGGGGCATATGCGGCGGTACTTCGACGAGTTCTATACTTCCACGCAGTCGCCGCTTGCCGCCGAGGTGTTGACGCGCATCCGTGCGCTCTATGCCATCGAAGCCGAGATCCGCGGACATCCGGCCGAGCACCGGAGGCAGGTCCGGCAAGAGCGAAGTCGACCGATCGTGGACGCCTTGAACGTTTGGCTGCACGACCATGTCGGGCGGGTGTCTGCGGTCTCCGATCTGTCAGAGGCCATCCGTTACACGATTCGGCACTGGCCGGGCTTGGTGATGTTCCTGGATGATGGCCGCGTCGAAATGGACACCAACGTGGTCGAACGGGCGATCCGGCCGCATACCTTGACGCGCAAGAATGCGTTGTTCGCCGGTTCCGATGGCGGTGCGCGGCACTGGGCCATCGCCATGACGCTGATCCAGACGGCCAAGCTCAACGGGGTCGACCCGATGGCCTGGCTCACCGACGTGCTCGCGCGCGTCGTCTCGGGACAAACCAGGGCGCACGAACTGCACACATTGCTGCCGTGGAACTGGACTTCAACGAATCTCGGCACAAGCAGCGCGAAGCCCGCGTAGCCGCCCGTTACACGACGGAAGGCGGCCAGGAACTCCATCGGTGCTGCCGCCGCGCCGCTTACACCGTGGCAGCAGGCGGAGGTAGTCCACCGGTCCATTCGGATCCGACGGAGCCCTGCTCCGTGGTCTTGCCATGGGGTCTCCTTTCCAGCCTGCGAAAGTGCAGGCAACCGGCAGAGCCGGTTTCAGGAGCTATTCGGCTGGCGCGGGTGGCCCTTCCTCACGAGCTGCTTGGAGCATCGCGGGAGTTGGCTCTGCTTCGCGCGCCAGCGACAGGTCGAGGCCGTGCCGCTTGATGAATGCGACACGACCCGCCAACGGGCTGGCCCGCCACCAGGACACGTCTTCATAGGCGCGTCCGTTGATCAGGCGACGGCCCCAGCCATCAACGACGTGGGCACTGGTGAACCAGTGTTCCTTGAACTCCATCCGCAGCGAGTCGCCGAGAATGACGACCGCCGGGAGGCCGCGCAGCTCCAGCTGCACGTAGGTCATCCAAACGCATAACGGGTCGATGTCGACGCAAGTTATGTGGATGGATTTTTTCGGGTCGATGCCTTCTTCCTCACACGCCTGCGCGGCGGCGATCATCATGCCGCCGGCGCCGACGCACGGATCGCAAACCGTGATGTGGCCGACGTCGGCGATCTTCTGCTTCAGGTCGTCTCCTCCCATCGTCATCTTCGCCATCAAGTAGGACACGGTGTTGGAGTGCGCCCCTGTGGGTGGACAATTTCAAGCGACTATTTTGACCGTCTGCCGGGCGTGTTGATCTTCGAACTGCGCGGGGCTGAGATAGCCCAAGGCCGAATGTAGGCGTTTTTCGTTGTAGACCTCGTCGATGAACCGCGGAAGGTCAGCGGTGACGTCCTCGAATGTCTCGTAAGCAGCCAAGTAGACGGCCTCGACCTTCAGCGTCTTCATGAAGCTCTCTGCTTTGGCGTTGTCATAGGGGTTGCCGCGGCGGCTCATCGACCAGACCAGACCATGGGCGGTCAGCAGCGCGCGATAGATCTCGGACGCATGTTGCGAACCCCTGTCGGAGTGGTGGATGCAGCCCTTGGGCGGGTTGCGGCTTCTGATCGCGGCTTTCCGCGCAGCCACGGCGATGCGGGTGTCCATCGAGCGACTGATCGCGTAACCGACGACCTTGCGCGACCAGGCGTCGAGGATGGCGGCCAGATAGACGAAGCCGCCGGGGATCGCGACGTAGGTCAGGTCGGCCACCCACAGTTGGTTGGGTCGATCCGGAACGACAGCCTTAGCCAGGTCCGGGAAGATCGGGCTGGCATGATCGCTATCGGTTGTAACGACGTAGCGTCGACGCCGCTTAGGCTGAAGATCGTGCTCGCGCATCAGGCGGCGCAGCTTCTTGCCGTTCACCATGACGCCCTGGTGGCGCAGCGCGGCACCCACGCGTCGATAACCGTAGCACTCGAACTCATCGCAGATCACGCCGATCCGGGCGAGGACCTCCCCGGAATCCAGCACTGCTGCTGGCGCATCATCGAACGTGGATCGCGAGAGGCCCATCAGCTCGCAGCCTTTGCTGACGGAGATGCCGCGGGGCCGGTGACGACGGAGGTGCTCGCGCTTCTCGGCCGGGGAGCATGCTTCAAAACCCCCTTTAGCAGTTCGATCTCCAGCGCCTGGCGACCGACCATCCGCTCGAGCGCCACGATCTTGGCCTCATACTCCTGGAGCAGATCGGCCGCCTGCACGTCTTCATCCAGAGCCCCAGCCTCGAACTTGCCAACCCAGATGCGGATCAGCTGCCGCGAGATGTCGTGCCGCAGCGACAGGGCGTGCAGCGTCAGCGTCTCCCCCGCAATGAACTCCTCAGCCACCTGCCGCTTGAACGCGGCGCTGTGTGATCGAGGCTTCGTCATGGCTTCCATCCTCCGGAAGCCCAGCAAGGGGGGGGCAATTCAAATCGCCCGTTCTGTCCACCCACAGGGGCGCACTCCAAACACCCAGACGTCGCAAGGGTAGTGTCCGTGGTTGTGGTGGAAATTTTCTAACGAGGCCGGTGTGGTTGAGGTGGCCATCGGATCGGCTGGCTAAGGTGGAGTTGCGACGCTTCACCCTGATGCCAAGAGGACCCGATGACCGAGGAGACATTACCGCTTGCCGAGCTTCTGGCCAAAGCCGGGGACGGCGACTTCCTGCGCTGCGTGGCTGAGGCCGTGGTGCAGCTTCTCATGGAGACCGATGTGGAAGGACTGATCGGCGCCGGTCGGCACGAACGTTCTGGCGATCGCACCACATACCGGAATGGCTACCGGGACCGAAGTCTGGACACACGGCTCGGCGCCCTGCAGCTGCGCATCCCCAAACTGCGGCAGGGCAGTTACTTTCCACCCTTCCTCGAGCCCAGGAAGACCTCCGAGAAGGCGCTGGTGGCAGTGATCCAGGAGGCGTGGATCAGCGGCGTCTCGACCCGCCGTGTGGACGACCTGGTGCAGGCAATGGGCCTGGCCGGGATCAGCAAAAGCACCGTCAGCAAGCTTTGCAAGGACATCGACGATCGTGTCGGCGCCTTCCTCGATCGTCCGCTGGTCGGCGAATGGCCCTATCTTTGGCTGGATGCCACCTACCTCAAGCAGCGCGAGGGCGGCCGCATCGTGTCGGTTGCCGCGATAGTCGCTGTGGCCGCCAATACAGAGGGCAAGCGGGAGATCGTTGGCCTGCACATCGGCCCGTCCGAGGCAGAGACCTTCTGGGCCACATTTCTCAAAAGCATGGTCCGACGCGGCCTGCACGGGGTGACGCTCGTCATCTCGGATGCACACGAGGGGCTGAAAGCGGCGATCCGCCGGGTTGTCGGCGCATCATGGCAACGCTGTCGCGTTCATTGGATGCGCAACGCGTTGTCCTACGTTCCAAAGGGCCAGCAGAGCATGGTGTCGGCGGCACTGCGCCAAGCATTCACTCAGCCTGATCGCACGCAGGCGAGCCTGACGTTGCGGCATGTCGCCGACCAGGTGCGGCAGAAGTGGCCGAAGCTCGCCGCGTTCATCGACGAGAGTGAGACCGACGTCTTGACGCACATGGACTTTCCTGCCCAGCACCGCACCAAACTTCACAGCACCAATCCATTGGAGCGCCTAAACAAAGAGATCAAGAGGCGTGCTGATGTCGTCGGCATCTTCCCGAACGAAGGTGCCATCATCCGCCTTGTCGGCGCCGTTCTGCTGGAGGCCAACGATGAGTGGCAACTGCAACACCGCTATATGCAAACCGAAGTGATGACCGAATTCACGCCGCCGCTGATCGAAACCAACCCCACACAACTTTCCACCGTGGCCGCCTGACCCGTGGGTGCCTCAATTCATACCGAAATTTCCACCACGTTGACGGACGCAACCGGCTGACGAAGTCGCAGCTGATGCACGCAGGGTGCCGTCGAGGTGGCCACGGACCATAGTCCCGACCCATTCGTAGCGAGAATTTGCCCATGACGCGTTTAGAGGTCGGCTCAAAAAACACCTGCCGACTGCGCTTTTATCGACCAATTACAGAATGGCATGGGTGCCTGTCGTAATCGATGGGCCTGCGCGAGCGTCGCCGCCCCATTTACGGGAATGCGCCGCTCTACAGTCGGGCTGCGCATCATCGAAAAAGCAGAACCTGGCCCATGCACGACGTGGGCTCCCCTCGCACTGGAGAATGATTATGAAGAAGCTCCTGTCAACCGCCGCAGCGATCCTAAGCCTGTATGCTGGAAGTGCCTTCGCGTATGCAATGCATTCCGGGACCTCGAATACTACTTCCGGTTTTGCGACCTCTCCGGGATATGGCCAGCGCGTGCTGTCACCGCGGGGATCGGTTGTGGTGACCGGGAGCATGGTTCAGACCCAGACCACCCTATCCGCCCGTGGTGTGCAGGGCATCATGACGGAGAATGGAAACGGCACCAGTACGATCATGCGCGCAAATGGCAGCACGACCACAGTGATGACTCCCCGGTAAGCCGATATTTGGCGGCCGGTGTCGTTGGTGCAGGGCCCTGTACGAAGGTGCGGGGTCCTGCGCAAGAACAGAAGCTGCGCACGAGCGAGCGACGACGGCGGATGCGTGGCAGCAAGATCCATTAGACCGCAGTAGTCCCTACAAAAGTTCAGATGGATAGCATCTGTATCTCTTAAAATGTACAAATCGGCACTCGACCTGTCGTCGGACATGTCCGGCGAGGTCGCGCGAGGCGGCTGGCCGAGCGTGTCCCGGGCGGCTGCGCTGCCGTCAAGCCCTGCGCCTTCGGCGCACCGCTGTGCGGCTCTGGGGCTTGACCGCACGTTGCCGCCGGAAGCTTGCTTTCCATGCCGCCGACGCCGGACGCTGCCCCAGACAACCGCTGTAGTTTTCAGATCGACCTGCACCGTCCGTCACATTCAGTCCGGGCTTCTTCACTTAAAAATTCGCCGATCAGTTGATCGAGTATGTCGGCTGAGCCCAAACGCTTATCCCATAGGAAAGCATCACCAGCGTTACCACGAGAGCCTGGATAATCTGACCCCCGCCGACGTCTACCTCGGCAAAGGCAACGCCATTCTTGCCGAACGGGCCCGCATCAAGCGAAAAACCATTCAGCATCGGCGCTTGCAGCACCGCAAGCTCGCCGCATAACATCAACCCCCAGATGAGGCCGATCCTCCGCTAAGTCACGCCACCTTCTGTCCCAAATGTTCCGACGACGCACATTCAGTTTCATTCGAAGATACAGGCGCACGCACAAAATGATGACTTCGCGGTCGAAGTGGCGACCCTAGAACAGCTCCTCCGCGCTCTTCAGCTTGCCGACTGCCAACCCTCAATCCATTGAAAAGTCCCAATGACCTGGAATGCATTCCACCTTAGAACGCCTTTCAAAACCCTTGTACTCGGAGCTGGGCTGATTCATGAGAAGGGATGCCCACTCCCCTTGTTCCCGAATCGCTGTGGCTGATCGTCGAGCCACTGCTGCCACCTGTTTCTTTGAAGCCCAAAGGCGGCCGGCCGCCTGTTCCGGCGCGTGCGGCGTTGAGCGGCATCCTGTTCGTCCTGCGTACGGGCATTCCGTGGGAGATGCTCCCGGCGGAGATGGGATGCGGCTCGGGCGTGACCTGCTGGCGACGGTTGCGGGATTGGCAGGCAACGGGCGTGTGGGACCGGCTGCATCGCGAGCTGCTCCGGCGGCTGCGCGACGCAGACCGGATCGACTGGAGCCGGGCCTGCATGGACAGTTCGTCCATCGCGGCGAAAAGGGGGGTGCCGCGACAGGCCCGAACCCGACGGATCGCGGCAGACCAGGCACCAAGCGTCACCTGATCACTGATCGCCGCGGTATCCCGCTCGCCTTCATCCTGACCGGGGCCAACGTTCACGACAGCATACCCTTCGAAGACCTGCTCGACGCCGTTCCGCCGGTTGCAGGCAAGCGCCGCCGACCACGGCGCAGACCAGATAAGCTGCACGCTGACAAAGCCTACGATCACCGTCGCTGCCGCCGCGCTTGCTTGCGCCGCCAGATCCAGCCCCGCATCGCCCGGCGCGGCATTGAGACCAGCCAGAAACTCGGTCGCCACCGCTGGGTAATCGAGCGCAGCTTCGCCTGGTTTAACAAATTCCGACGGCTCACCATTCGCTACGAATGCAGGATCGACATCCATCACGCCTTCACCTCCCTCGCGTGTTCACTCATCTGCCTGCGCGCATTGCAGGGCGGGTTTTGAAAGGCGTTCTAAATCTCCTGGTCATCTTCGATGCGATTATCCAGGAGAAGACCCTTACCCGAGCCGGACAGCGGCTTGGGATGAGTCAGCCTGCAGTGAGCCACGCGCTGGCGCGCCTGCGGCACATGCTTAAGGACGAGCTGTTTGTGCGCACCCCGGACGGCATGCGACCAACGCCGCGTGCGGAGCGCATGGTCGAGCCGGTCCGCGCCGCACTGCAAGAGCTGCAAGTGACACTGGAGGCCGACGAGTTCGATGCATCACAGGCATCGCGCAGTTTCACGATTGTCACAAATAACTACGCTGCGCGTGCGGTTGTGCCGGCACTCTTCCGTCGGGTGGCGAAGCTGGCGCCATCGGTTGTTCTCGACGTTCGGCCGGTCGGAATGCAGCATGTGCTGGACCAACTCGATAGTGGTGGCGTGGATCTTGCTTTGAGTGCGCTGACCGAGGGGGGTGATCGTTTCAAGTGCGTCGGCCTTCTTGAGGACGAATACGTGGCGCTCCTGTCGAGCGACCACGCCGCCGCTCAGCACGAGCTGTCCATCGAGAAATTCGCTACGCTGCAACATATCACCGTCACCTCCAGCGGTGACGATACGCAATTCATCGACGACGCCCTTGCCGACCTTGGTCTTGCGCGCCTGGTCTGCGCAAAGGTGCCGCTACATTCGCTGGTATCCGTGCTGATCGGTTCCAAAGCACTCGCAGTGGTGCCGCGGCGGGTTGCCGCAGACCTCATCGCCATTTGCCCGCTGACGATGCGGGCTTTGCCGTTTTCTGCGCCGCGCCTCGCACTTTCGATGATCTGGCACCGCCGGCTGGACAGTCATCCCGCGCATCGGTGGCTGCGCGGAACGCTGCGGACGGCGGTCATAGGGGCGTAACATGGACGTCGCGAGCCGCCGCATGCGACTGTCTACCCATGCTGTAGGAGCGAGCTCCAACGCGGGTCAGTTTGCCGCGATCGACGATGAGGTAGTCGTCACGTATTGGCGTACCGTCAAACCAACACTCCAGTACCTCCTGGGTCCCCGCTGCATAGCGTGCCTGCGCCGACAGCGTGGCTCCAGCAATCTCGGTCGGCATATCCGGCAGCAATCCGGTATCCGTTGCGTAAGCCGTAAGACGCCCGGTCTGCAGGGCATGTGCAACAGCATCGCGATCGCACACGCCGGCGCGGGCCGTGTTGACAAGATAGGTTCCGCGCTTCATCCGCCCGATCATGCCCGTGTCAAACAATCGCGCCGTCCCCTCGTGTAGCGGATAATAAATCGTCACCACGCCGCAGAACGGTACCATTGTCGCCGCATTCGGGTGATAGGTAAGACCGAACTCGTTTTCCACTGCCAGCGGCAGACGTTGCGGATCGGTGTAGTGCAGCCGCACATCAAACCGGACGCAACCGACGCAAGACAGCGAAGCCGGCGCGTCCGGCGCCAACGCTTCCTACGTGCATTCCTTCCAGATCGTACGCGCGCTGGGCGTAGTCGGCGATGCTTCGATCCCGCCTAGCCGTTGGGACGGGCGACCGGAGGGTGTTGTGAACCAAAGAGAGGATTAGCATCACCGAGTACTCGGCGGCGCTGACGCTGGTTGAGTAGGTGATTTCCGTCACCGTGATGCCGCGTCCCGCGGCTGCCTCGAGATTGACATGATCCGAGCCTACGCCCGCCGTGATCACCAGCCTGAGCTTGTGCGCTTTTTCAATCCGTTCCGATGTCAAATATGCAGGCCAGCACGCCTGCGAGATGACGATCTGCGCATCCGACAATTCCCGGTCGAACACCGAATCGGAACCGTCCTGATCCGATGTCACGACCAACGTATGGCCGCAGACTTCCAAGAACCCTTGCAGACCAAGGCGGCCGGATACGTCGCCAAGGAGTTGGCCCGGCCGACCGGCTATCCCCATCGGAGACGGCAAGGTCTGACCGTCGGGATACAGCTCGATATTGGGAATGCCGTTCCTTGCATAGGCGAGAGGATGACTTCCCACCGGATCGTCATACAGAAGACAAAGAACTTTTGCCACATACGCCTCCTCTCGAAACTTCGCTGAAAGGTTTGTGTCCAGGGACTCGGCCCCTGCCGGGACCGGGCATAGCCCGGCCTTCCTTGTCTGGAAGTCATCGGTTCAGCCGGTCGAACCCGGAAGTCCGCCACGAACTGCACCGGTATTGCCAGTTATCTTCGGTGTCACGCCCCAGCCTGCGCCGAAGTTGACGATTGGACCGCGTTCGCCAGCTGGACCACGTCGCCGCCTTGCAAGGTTTCGGGGGGGTTGTCGATCACCCGATCCTGCGGAGCGACGCCGGCCATCACCACGACGCTGTCTCCGAAATCTTGCCCAAGTTGGACGCGCTTTAGCACCACCTTGTTTCCCTCACCCAGAACCGCGACCTGCGCGCCGTTGTTGACCGGCACGAGTGCCGTGGCCGGCACGCGCACCATGTTTGGATCGGCAGGCAGCTGGAAATGCACTTGGCAATAGGTGCCCTGGGCAAACTTACCGTCCGTATTATCCGTCTGCAGCTCGACCAGCATGCTGCGCGAAGTGGGGTCCATCGCGTGCGACGTCGTGGTCAGGGTCGCGTCGAAGTGCTGACCGGGATATTGCGGCATCTCGAACGTCGCCTTCAGCCCTGGGATCAGTCCGGCTGAGAACGCCTGCGGCACCTGAACGTAGATGCGGACCTTGTGCAGGTCCGAAACCTGGAACAGCGGCTGCCCCGCGGTGCTGCCGCTCCCGACATTCACGAGAGCTCCGACATCGGTGTTGCGCTGAGTGACGACCCCATCGAACGGGGCGACAATCTGCTTGAACGATTCCAGCGCTTCAAGCTGCCGTACATTCGCCTGGGCGGCATCGGCGAGCGCCTTTGTCGACGCTGCAGCGCCGGCCTTTTCATCGTTAGACTGTTGCGATACCCATTGCTTGCCGACCAGAACGCCCCAGCGCTGCGCTGTCACCGCTGCGAGCTGCTCGTTGGCCACGGCGGTCGCCAGACTAGCCCGGGCTTGATCGAGCTGCTGGTCGAGTTCCGGCGCGTCGATCGAGGCCAGGAGCTGCCCGGCCTCGACCTTGGCGCCGATATCCTGCTGCCAGCTTTTGAGATAGCCGGTGACCCGCGCGTAAATTGCCGCATTGAAATAGGCTTGCACATTGCCGGGCAACACCAGGGTCTGCCCGGCCGCACCATGCTCCAGCTTCGCAAGCTGCACGGTCGGTATCGCCTGCTGATCGGTCCACTGAACCAGCTGCCGGTGGGCAGCGGTCCGACTCGACGATACCCTCCGTAGCAACGGTGCCTGCGATGACGAGAGCGGCTGCTCCGAGGAGCAGGAGCCGGCGGCGGCTTGGGGGTCTGACAGGTTCGGAGGGCATAGGTAATTTCCGGTTGGTTCAGGCGTGGGAGGGGCTGCTGGACGACGAGCCGATCGGCTTCTGCCGGTCGCGACTGTGGACGAGGCTGAACACCGTCGGCACCAGGAAAAGCGTGGCACAAGTGGCAAACAGCAGGCCGCCGATCACCGCGCGGCCGAGCGGCGCGTTTTGGCCGGGTTCGATCGCCATCGGCGCCATGCCGATGATCATCGCAAGCGCCGTCATGAGCACCGGCCGGAACCGCGTGCTGCCGGCATCGAGGGCCGCCGCAAGCGCATCGGCGCCGGCCACCAGACGCTCACGCGCGAAGCTGATCACCAGAATGCTGTTCGCGGTGGCGACGCCCATGCACATGATGGCCCCGGTGAGTGCCGGGACCGAGAGCGTCGTGCCGGAGGTGAAAAGCATCCAGAGAATGCCGGCAAGCGCGCTCGGCAACGCCATAACGATTACGAGCGGATCTAGCCAGGATTGGAAGTTGATGACGATCAGCAGGTAAATAAGGACGGTAGCGAAGGCGAGGCCCACGAAGAGTTGCTGATACGCGGTCGTCATCGTCGTCACCTGTCCGCGGAGCACGACGCTGGCACCGGCCGGGACCTCATGGACCATATCCTGCATCACCTTCCTGATGTCGGCAGCCAAGCCACCGAGGTCGCGTCCTTGCGGAGTCGCATAGATGTCAATGACCGGGCGAACATTGTAATGCGAGGCGACGGCGTCGCTCAGTGTCCGCTGGGTCGTGGCCAGGCCGCCGAGCAGCTGGGCCCCGGTGCCGGCGCTGGTGGTCAGTGGTATATTCTTCAACCCGCTTATCGTGCCGATGTCGCGCTGCGGAGTCTGGATCGAGACCGGATAGGAGACGCCGGTCGTGCGGTTCAGCCAGTAGGTCGGAGAGGTCTGCGAACTGCCCGCCAGGGTGGTCAGCATCGCGGTGGCCGGGTCCTTCTCACTGAGACCGACCAGCCCGGCCAGCGAACGGTCGAAGTTGACGGTCAGAGTAGGTTGTTGGAATGCCTGCTGAATCCGCGCGTCAGCGATGCCGGGGATTCTTTTGATCCGAGCCAGCAGAGCATTGGCATATGTCCTATCCGCCTGCACGTCGTTGCCGATCACTTGCAGATCAATCGGAGCGGGCACGCCGAAATTCAGAATTTGGCTCACGATGTCGGCTGGCAGAAAGGCGAAGGAGGTACCGGGAAACTGGCGCGGCAGCTGCTCGCGCATCGTCTTGACGTAGTCTGCCGTCGGCGCGTGGTTCGGCTCGAGGCTGATCAGGATATCGGCGTCCTCTACCCCGATCGTCCCAGAGTTGTTGTAGGCCATGTTGATGCCGCTGACGCTCAGGCCGATATTGTCAACGATGCCGGCCAGCTCATTGGGTGGGATAATCTTGTGGACCGCATCGCCGATCCGGTCGGCAAGCTTTGTAGTCTCTTCGATCCGTGTCCCGGTCTGCGCCCGCACATGCATTTTGATCTGCCCGCCATCGACGGTCGGGAAGAAGTCCTGGCCCAGATAAGGCGCAAGCGCGAATGACAGCAGGGTGAACCCCATGAAGCCGGCAATCAGCTTGCTGCGGTTGTGCAGGGAGAGCTGGAGCAGACTGACATAGACGCCACGGATCGCCTCGAAGCGGCGCTCGAAGCCCTGCTGGAATCGCACCAGGGGATTGCGGCTGGGCCTGGCAGGCACAGGGGCCGAATTGCGTTCCGTGCCATCATGCGCCGCATGCGCCTGCTTGCGTAGCAGATAGTTTGCCAATGTCGGCACGAGCGTGCGCGACAGGACATAGGACGCGATAAGCGCGAAGACCACCGCCTCCGCGAGGGAGCGGAACAGATAGCCGGCGACGCCGCCCAGTCCGAACATCGGCACGAAGGCGATGCAGATACACATCAGCGACACTGTAGCCGGGACCACGATCTGTCGGGCGCCATTCAGAATTGCGGTCTGGATCTCCTTGCCATGCTCAAGATGCCAATTGATATTCTCTATTGTCACCGTCGCGTCGTCGACCAGGATTCCGACGGCGAGCGCCAGTCCACCCAGCGTCATCACATTGATCGTCTCACCGAGGAGAGAAAGCGTCGTCACCGAAGCCAGGATAGCAAGCGGAATTGAGACGGCGATAATCAGCGTTGAGCGCCAGCTGCCGAGAAACAGCAGAATCATTATTCCAGTCAGCGCGGCGGCGATTGCGCCTTCGCGGATCACGCCGGAAACGGCACTGGTGACGAAGACCGACTGATCGCCGACAGCGGTCAGATTCAGGCTGGCCGGGAGTGTCCTGGCAACGCCTGGAAGCAGCTGTCTGATGCCGGAAATAATTGCCAGCGTCGAGGTCGCGCCCGCCTTCACCACCCCCAACAGCACTGCACTCTTGCCGTCTACATGGACGACGTTGGTCTGCGGTGGGCTGCCGTCATGCGCATGGGCGACGTCGCGCATATAGATGATTGTGCCGTTGACGGTCTTAGAACGCCTTTCAAAACCCGCCCTGCAATGCGCGCAGGCAGATGAGTGAACACGCGAGGGAGGTGAAGGCGTGATGGATGTCGATCCTGCATTCGTAGCGAATGGTGAGCCGTCGGAATTTGTTAAACCAGGCGAAGCTGCGCTCGATTACCCAGCGGTGGCGACCGAGTTTCTGGCTGGTCTCAATGCCGCGCCGGGCGATGCGGGGCTGGATCTGGCGGCGCAAGCAAGCGCGGCGGCAGCGACGGTGATCGTAGGCTTTGTCAGCGTGCAGCTTATCTGGTCTGCGCCGTGGTCGGCGGCGCTTGCCTGCAACCGGCGGAACGGCGTCGAGCAGGTCTTCGAAGGGTATGCTGTCGTGAACGTTGGCCCCGGTCAGGATGAAGGCGAGCGGGATACCGCGGCGATCAGTGATCAGGTGACGCTTGGTGCCTGGTCTGCCGCGATCCGTCGGGTTCGGGCCTGTCGCGGCACCCCCCTTTTCGCCGCGATGGACGAACTGTCCATGCAGGCCCGGCTCCAGTCGATCCGGTCTGCGTCGCGCAGCCGCCGGAGCAGCTCGCGATGCAGCCGGTCCCACACGCCCGTTGCCTGCCAATCCCGCAACCGTCGCCAGCAGGTCACGCCCGAGCCGCATCCCATCTCCGCCGGGAGCATCTCCCACGGAATGCCCGTACGCAGGACGAACAGGATGCCGCTCAACGCCGCACGCGCCGGAACAGGCGGCCGGCCGCCTTTGGGCTTCAAAGAAACAGGTGGCAGCAGTGGCTCGACGATCAGCCACAGCGATTCGGGAACAAGGGGAGTGGGCATCCCTTCTCATAAATCAGCCCAGCTCCGAGTACCAAGGGTTTTGAAAGGCGTTCTTAATCGGCAGATCATTGAAGGCGGCGATCGTGCTGGGCGAATCGTTCAAATTCACCGTGTATTCGAACGTGCCGATCTTCTGGGTTCCCACCGGGGTGATCAGGTTTTGGAGCGACAACGCGTTAACGACGTCGTTGGCCGAGATGCCGTAGGTGTGCAGCGCCTGCTGGTTGAGATCGGCCTGGACCTGCCGGATCTTGCCGCCATAGGGAAGCGGAATCGCGGCACCGGCGACCGAGGTCAATTGTGGACGGATGAAGTTGCTGGCGTCATCGAACAAGGTTGTTTCGGAGAGCTTGGCGCTTGACAAGGCGAGCTGCAGGATCGGCACGCTGGACGCATTGAAGCTCAATATCAGCGGCGGCGTGATGCCGGCCGGCATCTGCTTCAACACCGTTTGCGACATCGCGGAAACCTCGGCCAGCGCCGCATTGATGTCCACAGTCGGTTGAAAGAAGATCTTGATGATCCCATAATTGGGAAGCGACTGCGACTCGATGTGCTCTATGTCGCTCACGCTGGTGGTCAGCGAGCGCTCGTAGTAGGTGACGATGCGGCCCGCCATATCATCGGGTGGAAGACCGGTATAGCTGAAGACAACGCTGATCACCGGAATGTTGATGTTCGGAAAGATATCGGTCGGCGTGCGAATGGCCGACGAGATGCCGAAGATCAAGATCAGCAGCGCCATGACGAGGAATGTGTACGGACGCTGAAGCGCGAGCCTGACAATGCCGATCATGATGACCTCCGCCTCGGAATTATGCCAGGTGGCCCATCTCGGCAAATGCATTGAGAACAGTGCGAAATGCCGATCGTGAATGGCGACGAAGCTCTGCTACCTCATTTGCTTCGCGAACATGGGATCGCGAGACGGTGCGAAAGCGGCGGGTTCACCTTGGGTAACCCGCCGCTCTCCTCATTCCGCGGTGCGCAGCTTCAGGCCATCACTCGCCGATGCCGCCCGCCAGTTGCGCAACGCCACTCTTGCCTGCGGATTCCTTCACGATGCGGCCTTCGCCGGCCGCCTGCTTGACGATGCCGCCCTCGCCTGCGGATTCCTTCACGACGCCGCCTTCACCGGCCGCCTGCTTGGTGGTGCCACCTTCGCCCGCGGATTCTTTCACGATACCGCCTTCGCCGGCAGCATTAACGACCTCAGCGGTAGTCCTGTGAGTGGCCGCGGAGCCTCGGTGATTTGTGGAGTCGGCGAATGCGGCACCCGACACCGACAGCAACAGCCCGGTGCCAGCTAACATATGAATTACTCGCATCTGTTCTTTCCTCATACAAACTGCGGTCTTCTCGACCGCGGGTTCCAGGTGGCCTGACCCCACCCACATTCGACCGGGCGAGCGCTGCCCTTTAGCCGCCGTCCCGAGGGACCGTCGGAACGAGTGGCACCGCCCCCGCATCAGTTCTGGCTGATAGTTGCCCCGCCATCGTCGCTAGCCACGCCGGCTCGCCCTGCAATGGAATTGCCGCTGCAGCGAGAATACGGACACGAGTTCAGGAGGGCTCCCAGCTTTTCAGTTCGTTGCTTGGTGACCAGATCCAGCCCGGATCCTTGCGAAGTTTGCACCAAGGCCTTTCATCACTCCTTTGGCCAACTGTCGGTTGTCAGCTGCCGGTGGCGATTTGCCGATCGTACGAAAGACGGCCGGCTTCGATTGCAGCAGGAGTGAATTTATGCGGGGTGGCCTGAACCGGGCCAATTCAAAGATCTCACCTTCAGATGTCGATTTCGAATGCTCCGAGCATTTGGTTCGGCGCAACTGCGACCGCGAGTTTGTCGTGCTTCGCCATCACCTTGCCTGCGTCATCCCTTCAGTGGGTAAAATTCAGTGACGGGGAACATTAAGGAAGCGTAAGGAGAGAAATACAAGTTTGCGGCTACGTGATTGAGCTACCAACTAGCGCAATGCACTCGCAGCGCTACGCACCGGAGTTCGAGAAACGCTGGAGACGGTATGCCCAGGCCGTGGGCCAGTCATGCCGGGTCGACGAGACATCCGTGAAGATCCGAGGCAAATGGTGCTATTTGTATCGTGCCGTTGACCGGGAAGGCCGGACCGTCGACTTCAGGCTGAGTGCCAGGCGCGATGTCGCGGCGCCCAGGCGTTCTTTCGCAAAGCGATCAAAGGCCAGCAGCGCGCCCCGCAGACAATCACGCTGGACGGCTACGCCGCATCTCACCGCGCGGGAGGCGAGCTAACAGCCGAGGGCTTGCTGCCCGCGGACGCGAAGCTCCGCTCGTCGAAGTACGTGAACAACCTGATTGAGCAGGACCCTCGGGGGGTGAAGCAGCGCATTGCTGTGATGCTCGGTTTCAAGGTTGTCCGGAATGCGGCGATCGCGATACCCGGCATCGAGCTGATGCATCGCATCCGCAAGGGACAGTTTGGCTTGCGACGTGTGGGCGTTCACGGTCGAGTTGTGCCTGACGTTTGGAACGCGGTGCTTGAGGCCTGAAGTCCGCATGGCGCAACAGGGAGCGTTTGCTCGTGCCGGCTATTTGCACCGGAAGTCATAATCAGAACGGCCTCTGTGGGCCAATTCAAAGCTCCAGGTTTCCCGGCCACCGGGGACGCCAATCCAGCCCATCGGTAAGTGATTCAAACGACTCAGAAAGATCGCAGCCAGACTCTTAGACAATCAGCCAGCTAGGCGTAAGCAGCCGGTAAGCCGAACCCAGGCACTGAGGTGGTCCCAATCAGTCCATCCCGCTGAGAACGCGGGACTTCGCTCCGAGGACGTGCGCCTCCATCAGCTGAGTGGCCAGCGCGGCGTCATGCGCTTTGAGCGCGGCAAGGATCGCCGCGTGCTCGGCATTAGATTGCGCCATGCGATCCGGCGCCACCAGGGCGTGACGCCGGAACAGGTGCAACTCCCGGACGCAGCTCTGATACATAGCGAGCAGCCGCCTGCTGCCGGCGAGGTCGAAGATGACCCGGTGGAACTGCAGGTTGAGAGGGTAGTAAGTATCGAGGTTGCCCGTCCCTGCGGCCCGTTCCATGCAAGCGACTACTTTGTCCAGCGCCGCGGCGCCGTTCGCGTCCAGCTTTGGCGCAAGCATGCGTCCGGCTACCCCGAACAGCGCTGCCCGGATGTCATAGAGCTCGGCTGCCTCCGTGCGGTCGATCTTGCGCACGAAGGCGCCTCGATTGACCACGAAGTGCAGCAGGCCGTGCTGCTCCAGCCCGCGGCAGGCCTCGCGCACGACGCCGCGGCTAACGCCAATGCGCGCCGCGAGTTCCGCCTCGTTGACCCAGGTGCCGGGTAACAACTCGCCCGCTTCGATCATACGAGCGACCTCGTCCCGGACGATCGCGGGAAGGGAGGTCTGCCGACGCGCGCGCAGCGCGTCCATCGTCGTTGAAGAAGGGGCCATCAAGTGGGTGATATCATCCAACAACGGAGAGACCTAGGGTAGCTTCTACATCTAATCGTCGACGATTGGCGATTGACACTTCTCCAACCGCGGTAGAAGCTTTTCTCGTCAGCGACGGGGGTCACATGTTCGAGGGATTCAAAAGGGAGCGCATTGCGGTAAGCGGTGCCGAAATCGTAACGGTATATGCTGGTAAGGGTCCCCCATTGCTACTGATGCATGGCAACCCGTTCAACCACATGACTTGGCACAAAATTGCCCCGAAACTGGCCGAGGAGTTCACCCTGGTCTGCACTGACCTGCGCGGCTATGGCGACAGCTCGAAGCCGCCGGGCGGTGACGACCATAGCGGATACTCATTCCGTTCGATGGCGCAGGACCAGGTCGAAGTCATGCGCGCCCTCGGCTTTGACCGCTTCCATGCGGGCGGGCACGACCGCGGCGCACGGGTGCTCCACCGCATGTGCCTCGACCATCCCAACACTGTGTCGAGCGCGGCCTTCATCGACATGCTTCCTCAACATCACTTGCTGAACAACGTGACCCGACAATGGGGTACGTTCAGTTGGCACTGGTTTTTCATGATCCAGCCCTATCCGATGCCGGAAACGATGATGAACGCGGATCCCGAGTTCTTCATCCGCCGCAAGCTTTCCAAGACGCCGCAAGGCACCAGCTTCTTCGACCCGGAGGCCCTTGCCAACTACATACGCTGCATCAAGAATCCAGAGGTTGTGCACGCGATGTGCGAGGATTATCGCGCCACCTTCGGGATCGACCTCGATATGGACACCGTCGACTACGAGGCTGGGCGCCGGGTCGACATGCCGGCACTGATCCTGTGGGGCGCAAAGGGCGGCGTTGGCCGCAACCATGACGCTGCTGCGGTCTGGTCGAAATACGCTACCAATATCGTTGCTGCCAAGACGGTGCCGTCTGGCCATTACTTGCAGGAGGAGTGCCCGGACGAGACCTATGCCGCGCTGCGAGAGTTCTTCGCTAGCCACACGGTGATCGCTCCGGGCGACCGCAAAGCTGCCTAGCGCTGCCTAGCCAGGACCGCGGCACAATAACAAAAAAAGTGGGTGGAACATGTCCGAGCGGACGCGAAGCAACGTCGGGGCACGCGTGTTTGTTGTGCTTTGTGCGATGGGCTTCATCATGTATATCGACCGGACCAATATCTCGGTCGTGGCACCGCTACTAAAATCCGAGCTGAAGCTATCCAACACAGATCTAGGCTTCATCTTCTCCGCCTTTGCCGTCGCATATGCCTGTTTCGGCGTACCGGGCGCTTGGCTGACCGACAGGATCGGTGCCAGACGTGGGATGACCGCCTTTGGTGCGTTGTGGTCGCTTGCAACCATCTTCACTGGCAAAGTGAGCAGCCTAGCCGGGCTGGTCGCTGTGCGCTTTATGGTGGGTGTCGGGGAGGCGCCGATCTACGCGAGCGCGGCGCGGGTCATTGCCACCTGGATCCCTGTGCGCCGGCGCGGCGCGGCGCAGGGCGCAATGCACGCGAGCGGTCGCCTCGCGAACGCAATGGCGCCGCTTGTGATCAGCACACTGATGATGGCGTTCGCCTGGCGCGAAACGTTCGTCGCTTTGGGTGTGATCACCTTGGTCTTTTTCTCTGTCTTCTACTGGGTGATCCGCGACGATCCACGGACCGACCCCCGCGTATCCGCGGCGGAGCGGGCGGAGCTTGGCCTGTCTGGCCCGTTCTCGCCGGACCGCGCGGCGGGCGCCGCTCCATTGCACTGGACCGTCTTGCTGCGCCGCGTATGGCCCGCGACGGCCGCATGCTTCTGCCATGGTTGGGTCTTGTGGTTCTTCAATAACTGGATCCCATCGGTACTTCGTCATCCGATACGGCATGAGCATCGGGACGTCAGCGCTGTTCTCCACTTTCGTGCTGCTCGGCGGCACGGTAGGGACGCTTGCAGGAGGCATGCTGGCGGATTGGCGGTTCAAGCGGACCGGGGATCGGCTGCGCTCCCGGCGCGATGTCATCATCTTCGGCTTTCTCACGTCGATCCTGGGGCTCGTGCCCCTGCTGATCACGGACGACCTGACCGTGACGGCCGTCGCGCTCGGGACTGCCTTTTTCCTGTCGGAACTCTCGGACTCCCCGCTCTGGCTTGTGGGGTCGGAGATCGCCCCGCGTCATGCCGGCAGCGCCAGCGCCCTGGTTTTTGCAGGCATGGCGATCGCAGGCGCTATCTCCCCCATCGTCGTAGGCAAGCTCCTAGACGTGTCCGGCGGCGATTGGTCGCTAGCCTTCATCGCCTCGATCGTGGTGCTGCTGCTCGGGCCGGTGTTTGCAATGATGATCCGGTTGGATCCGTCGATCGACGCCGACCAGGGGCTCGTAGAACGGCCGCATAGCCTTGCAAGCGAAATGGACGGGCTGCACGCGCCGCGTCCGCGGAAGGCGTAGGACGAATCGATGCCAGCCGGCGCTGGTCAGGCGCCAACCGGCGAACACTGCCCCCCGGGCAGAGCTGCTCCTGGGCATCAAGGAAGGACACCAAACAACCATGACCCAAAAAGCCGATACCACGTTCCTAACCGACCCCCGCCCCCGCATCGCCTTGCTAATGGGCGATTGCACCGGCATCGGCCCGGAGCTCGTCGTGAAGATCCTACACGAAGGCAAAGCAGCGGCATGTGCTAGGCTGGTCGTGGTGGGGGATGCACGCGTGCTGGAGCTCGGCATGCAAGATGCGCGCCTTCGCGTGCCCTATCGCGTAGTCGCGGGTGTGGGAGCGATCGACTGGTCTGAACCCTCCGTTCCGCTGATCGATCTCGGCAATGTCGATCCCGCTCGCTTCCCGCGCGGCGCGGCGTCGGCAGAGTCCGGGCGATTGACGGGAGAAACGTTGGCAAGAGCGATCGAGCTCGCGCAGCGCGGCGAGGTCGATGGGATTACTTTCGCGCCGTTGAACAAGCGCGCAATGTATGATGGCGGCTGGAAGTTCCCGGACGAGCACAAGATGTTTGCTAACCTACTTGGCCACAACGGCCACTTCAGCGAGATGAACGTGCTTGACGGCCAGTGGATGACCCGCGTCACCTCGCACGTCTCTCTGCGCGAGGCAGTTGAGCAGATCACGCCCAAGCGCATCCGCGACGCCATTCAGCTCGCCGACGCGACCTTGCGCCAAGCCGGGTTCGAGAAACCGCGGATCGCGGTTGCCGCGCTCAACCCGCACAACGGCGAGAATGGTCTTTTCGGCATGGAGGAGATCGAAATCATTCGCCCGGTAGTGGAGGAGATGGCGGCTACCGGCATCGACTGCCACGGACCATTCCCGTCGGACACGGTCTACATCAAGGCGTTTGCGGGGGAGTACGACAGCGTGCTGTCGATGTATCATGACCAGGGGCAGATCGCGACCAAGCTCAAAGGCTTCGGTCGAGGCGTGACCGTCACAGCGGGGCTGCAGACGATCTTCACCACACCGGCAAGCGGCACAGCCTTCGACATCGTGGGTCAAGGTGTCGCGAACACAGGTGGTACCCTGAATGCGATCCAATTGGCCGCAACATTGGCAGCACGCCGGGCTGGCGCCGTCCCAGTGGCGGTTTAAGCGATTGTCCGTCGTCGAATGTTTTGAGACAGGTGGCTGGGGCTGTTTAACGGAGGCTTTGGCCCATCTGCTGATTGAGGTTAGCCGGCTTTCTGCTGGTGGATCAAGCGGCGCTCCTGGATGGTCTGTCAATTGATGCGTTCGCGATCGAGGAGGATGGTTTGACCCCGTCCCAAGTAGAATCGGCCGGGGTGAGGTTGCCACCCCCGAACGTGACCGAATGAGCATCCAGGAGCGCCTGAACCTTACTGCCGACACCGATGCTAAGATCGCTCGCCACGCTTTTTACGATTGCCAACGTCGCCGCCAGCTGCGGCTCGGCCTCATTATCGAAGTTCGTGCGGGCGTGGCGGGCCGCCGCTACCAGTGCCGCGGACGCATCAGCCTTTTCATCGGTCAACCGGTTCAACACCGACCCGCGCCGCCAGCCCAGATTGTGATCCGCCATGGTGCCGATGACCGTAGGAGCGAGGCGCAAGCGGTCCGCCCAGCTGAGGCTCCGGGTTACGCCCTGCGCAGTTGCCCGGTCGGATACCAGCCTCCACACGGGCTCAAAGTCGTCCTTGACCGATAGATTGACGGTGAGGGCGGTCTCCTGTTCCTTCTCGGGCTCATCCTCGACCACTGTTTGCCAATATTGACCAGCGGAAAGCGCATTCAGTTGGTTAACCATAGATTGAGTAAAGCCCGACGTACCGTTCTGAGTAAGGTACGTTATTACCGCTTGAGGAAGTCCGTTGCCTCAAGCGTGGCAATCCCCGAACTTCCATTTGCCGTAAGATTATATCCGCACCCGAAGTTCAGTTGCGTAATGCCTTGGAAGTTGGTGTCCGTATAGAAGGGTCCACTGGATCCTATATAGAACGGACCATTCTCAATGGTATTCGACTACCTGCGCCGCCCCATCCGCGAGGTTAGTTCCCGTCATGGTGAGACTCCACCGTTGCAGCCAGTTTGCTCGGAGCTAAGACTAGGTAGCACACGTCATCCAGCTCATCGCCTTTGATGCGCTGGACGGTTCTGGTGCAAACGGCCGATCCGATCGGCTATGTTGGCGGCAAAATTGGCTGAGGGTCGGCAATGGGTAAGCTGAAGGGCGTGGAGGAGCTGTTCGAGGGTCGCCACTTCGACCGCGAAATCATCATCCTGTGCGTGCGTTGGTACCTTCGCTTCAAGCTGAGCCTGCGAGACCTGGTGGAGATGATGGCCGAGCGGGGCTTGTCGATGGCGCATACGACCATAATGCGTTGGGTGCAGCGCTACGCACCGGAGTTCGAGAAACGCTGGAGACGGTATGCCTAGGCCGTGGGCCAGTCATGGCGGGTCGACGAGACATACGTGAAATGTCGCGGCCGCCCAGGCGTTCTTTCGCAAAGCGATCAAAGGCCAGCAGCGCGCCCCGCAGACAATCACGCTGGACGGCTACGCTGCATGTCACCGCGCGGGACGCGAGCTAACAGCCGAGGGCTTGCTGCCCGCCGACGCGAAGCTCCGCTCGTCGAAGTACGTGAACAACCTGATTGAGCAGGACCATCGGGGGGTGAAGCAGCGCATTGCCGTGATGCTCGGTTTCAAGGTTTTCCGGAATGCGGCGATCGCGATCACCGGCATCGAGCTGATGCATCGCATCCGCAAGGGACAGTTTGGCTGCGACGGTTGCGTCCGTCAACGTGGTGGAAATTTCGGTATGAATTGAGGCACCCACGGGTCAGGCGGCCACGGTGGAAAGTTGTGTGGGGTTGGTTTCGATCAGCGGCGGCGTGAATTCGGTCATCACTTCGGTTTGCATATAGCGGTGTTGCAGTTGCCACTCATCGTTGGCCTCCAGCAGAACGGCGCCGACAAGGCGGATGATGGCACCTTCGTTCGGGAAGATGCCGACGACATCAGCACGCCTCTTGATCTCTTTGTTTAGGCGCTCCAATGGATTGGTGCTGTGAAGTTTGGTGCGGTGCTGGGCAGGAAAGTCCATGTGCGTCAAGACGTCGGTCTCACTCTCGTCGATGAACGCGGCGAGCTTCGGCCACTTCTGCCGCACCTGGTCGGCGACATGCCGCAACGTCAGGCTCGCCTGCGTGCGATCAGGCTGAGTGAATGCTTGGCGCAGTGCCGCCGACACCATGCTCTGCTGGCCCTTTGGAACGTAGGACAACGCGTTGCGCATCCAATGAACGCGACAGCGTTGCCATGATGCGCCGACAACCCGGCGGATCGCCGCTTTCAGCCCCTCGTGTGCATCCGAGATGACGAGCGTCACCCCGTGCAGGCCGCGTCGGACCATGCTTTTGAGAAATGTGGCCCAGAAGGTCTCTGCCTCGGACGGGCCGATGTGCAGGCCAACGATCTCCCGCTTGCCCTCTGTATTGGCGGCCACAGCGACTATCGCGGCAACCGACACGATGCGGCCGCCCTCGCGCTGCTTGAGGTAGGTGGCATCCAGCCAAAGATAGGGCCATTCGCCGACCAGCGGACGATCGAGGAAGGCGCCGACACGATCGTCGATGTCCTTGCAAAGCTTGCTGACGGTGCTTTTGCTGATCCCGGCCAGGCCCATTGCCTGCACCAGGTCGTCCACACGGCGGGTCGAGACGCCGCTGATCCACGCCTCCTGGATCACTGCCACCAGCGCCTTCTCGGAGGTCTTCCTGGGCTCGAGGAAGGGTGGAAAGTAACTGCCCTGCCGCAGTTTGGGGATGCGCAGCTGCAGGGCGCCGAGCCGTGTGTCCAGACTTCGGTCCCGGTAGCCATTCCGGTATGTGGTGCGATCGCCAGAACGTTCGTGCCGACCGGCGCCGATCAGTCCTTCCACATCGGTCTCCATGAGAAGCTGCACCACGGCCTCAGCCACGCAGCGCAGGAAGTCGCCGTCCCCGGCTTTGGCCAGAAGCTCGGCAAGCGGTAATGTCTCCTCGGTCATCGGGTCCTCTTGGCATCAGGGTGAAGCGTCGCAACTCCACCTTAGCCAGCCGATCCGATGGCCACCTCAACCACACCGGCCTCGTTAGAAAATTTCCACCACAACCACGGACACTACCCTTGCGACGTCTGGGTGTTTGGAGTGCGCCCCTGTGGGTGGACAGAACGGGCGATTTGAATTGCCCCCCCCTTGCTGGGCTTCCGGAGGATGGAAGCCATGACGAAGCCTCGATCACACAGCGCCGCGTTCAAGCGGCAGGTGGCTGAGGAGTTCATTGCGGGGGAGACGCTGACGCTGCACGCCCTGTCGCTGCGGCACGACATCTCGCGGCAGCTGATCCGCATCTGGGTTGGCAAGTTCGAGGCTGGGGCTCTGGATGAAGACGTGCAGGCGGCCGATCTGCTCCAGGAGTATGAGGCCAAGATCGTGGCGCTCGAGCGGATGGTCGGTCGCCAGGCGCTGGAGATCGAACTGCTAAAGGGGGTTTTGAAGCATGCTCCCCGGCCGAGAAGCGCGAGCACCTCCGTCGTCACCGGCCCCGCGGCATCTCCGTCAGCAAAGGCTGCGAGCTGATGGGCCTCTCGCGATCCACGTTCGATGATGCGCCAGCAGCAGTGCTGGATTCCGGGGAGGTCCTCGCCCGGATCGGCGTGATCTGCGACGAGTTCGAGTGCTACGGTTATCGACGCGTGGGTGCCGCGCTGCGCCACCAGGGCGTCATGGTGAACGGCAAGAAGCTGCGCCGCCTGATGCGCGAGCACGATCTTCAGCCTAAGCGGCGTCGACGCTACGTCGTTACAACCGATAGCGATCATGCCAGCCCGATCTTCCCGGACCTGGCTAAGGCTGTCGTTCCGGATCGACCCAACCAACTGTGGGTGGCCGACCTGACCTACGTCGCGATCCCCGGCGGCTTCGTCTATCTGGCCGCCATCCTCGACGCCTGGTCGCGCAAGGTCGTCGGTTACGCGATCAGTCGCTCGATGGACACCCGCATCGCCGTGGCTGCGCGGAAAGCCGCGATCAGAAGCCGCAACCCGCCCAAGGGCTGCATCCACCACTCCGACAGGGGTTCGCAACATGCGTCCGAGATCTATCGCGCGCTGCTGACCGCCCATGGTCTGGTCTGGTCGATGAGCCGCCGCGGCAACCCCTATGACAACGCCAAAGCAGAGAGCTTCATGAAGACGCTGAAGGTCGAGGCCGTCTACTTGGCTGCTTACGAGACATTCGAGGACGTCACCGCTGACCTTCCGCGGTTCATCGACGAGGTCTACAACGAAAAACGCCTACATTCGGCCTTGGGCTATCTCAGCCCCGCGCAGTTCGAAGATCAACACGCCCGGCAGACGGTCAAAATAGTCGCTTGAAATTGTCCGCCCACAGGGGCGCACTCCACAGAACCTTGATGATAGTCGACGCCGAGGGAGTCCCAAGGGGACCGCAGAAGATTGAACGTATCTGTAAGTTGCAGGGGGCGAGCTACGAGGTAACCATCTCAGGTGTAACCTGGGGCAGGTATGGGCAGGACGAGTTGGCCTACATCACCATTCGTGCTGACAAAACAACGCTTTTCGATAGCGATCTTCAAGGGAGTTCATTCTCAGATCCGAACCCGGTGATTTCCCGTATCGTAGTCTCCGTCGACGCCGGGAAATCACACATATCTACGACGACATGCCGGTGGTGGTAGCGACGTAGTTTGTTAGACACCAGAATCGTCTTTTGACGGGTTCTCGCCTCTTGGGCTGAGTTTGAGGCAGCATTCTCTCCCGGGGCAGTCTTAACTACTGGGAGTGCCCTTGTGCATTGAAATTGTTTTGGAATTTCCAGTCGGCACACTCATCCGGTGGCAACAGCTCCATAATGCCGCATGGTCGCGCAATCGTACGCTATCCGCTATCCCAACGACCCCGCAAAACTGATCCTGTCCAGCACCGCCGCGTGGATGGATGAGTTAGCAATCTTCGACGCGTTTGAACGCCTGGGCGGTCCCGGAATCCGCGCCATTGCCGAGTGGCGGTGGGCAAACCCAACTGACGCTGTCATCGCGCTTTATCGCGAGAAATGTTTTCCCTTTTACAACACCAAACGCAGCCCCAACCGCGATGCCGCGGCTCGCACGGTCACGAATAATGATGTCGCCAAGGCCTTTTTCGCGACCGGCCAGGAGGGCGCCCGCATGGATTTCCGCGCTGCACTCGGCGGAGTCCGCTGCCCGACTTTGATTCTGGCTCGTGAGTTAGACCCGATCACACCGCTGGCGTAGTTATAGCAGCCAGCCGGCCCGAGGGACTTGTCCGCTTCGAGCGGTTCCCGGACCGCGGTCATAGTGTCGAATTGGATGACCCCGAACGCGCGTTTGCGCTGATGCGGGAGTTCATCTTGTCCTAACTCAAGCCAGGAGACCTACGGGCGACGGTGGCGTGGCAACGCGCCTGGGGCACCGCGAATATGCTGCCTTGAGCGGCATGTTCTACTCCGACATAACCGTCTATTTTATCATCCTGACCACCGCGGTCACCCTCGATGTGGCCGGGACCTACGGGCGGACTATCCAGAAATGGACGGCCAAAGCGCGCTCAGAGGTGGAGGATGGTCGCGCCTCATTAGTGCTCGGGCTGGTGCCTGCAAGGACGGACACCCGGTGGTGGCACGTCGGCGTTGCTGGTCACGCGGACATCTGGCTGCTCAAGGGCAGGCTCGCGTTCGGGGACGGGCGCCAATCGGCGCCTTTTCCGTCCGCCATCGTCCTCTGGTCGGCGGACCGGAGATTTAGTGAGCGCACGGCGTTTGAGTTCCCCAGACGGGTCGATCGGCATTCTCGGATTTCCTTGTCCAATCCTTGGCGCCTGCTTTCGCTGCAAGTTTCCCATACCTAGAGGGTGTTATGAACCTGCGACGAGTGTAGCGGCTTGCTTGAGCATGAAGCATGCAAAGGCGACGACGTGGAGACCGGCCAAGGTCGTGGCGTATCGCTCGTAATCCTTAACCAATCTGCGGCATCGAGTGGCCCAGGCGAACGACCGTTCGACGACCCATCTCCTGGGAAGAAGGACGAAGCCCCGCTTGGCTTCTGGAAGCTTGACGACTTCGAGGGCGATGCCTTGCTCACGCGCGGCCTCGGCCGGCTTGTCCCCCGTATAGCCTTGATCGACGTAGGCGAGCGTGACGGTCTCGCCGGTGGCGTCCTGAATGGCCTCGGCGAGACGCCCGACCTCGGCTCGATCATCGATAGTAGCCGGTGTGACGTGCAGGGCGAGCAGATGGCCGAGCGTATCGACGGCCAAATGCACCTTCGATCCACGCTTGCGCTTCGCGCCGTCATAGCCAGCCCGCTGCCCACTCTCGGGCGTGGAGCGCAATGTCCGGCTATCGATGATCGCCGCCGTCGGTTCCGCGCGGCGGCCAGAGGCAAGACGCAGCACCGCCCGCAAATCATGCGCCAGCGCCTCGAAACACCCCGCCGCCAGCCAGCGTTGCGCTTGCTGATATACCGCAAACCAAGCGGGCAGATCATTCGGCATCGCCCCCCAGGCGATGCCATAGCGGATCACGTAGCGCAGACCGTTGAACAACTCCCGCAGCGAGTGTTGACGCTGCTGCGCGTCCTCACGCATCAGCGTCAAATACGGAATCACCAACGACCATTCTTCGTCAGTGACATCAGACGGATAAGGCTTGCGAGCATCGGGCATCCATACCCATTAGCCCTGACCCGAGCGAAAGTACATAACACCCTCTAGGGCGAGGGAACGTGGCTGGTACGGAGCGTAACGTTGACACGCTATTTGACCCATTTTACCGCGTCGACGAATCCCGTCCGCGCGACACCGGAGGCGTCGGCATTGGCCTCGCCGAATAGCTGGGCATCCGGTTACCCCCCACTCACCCGCCCTTATTATGACGAATACATGGACCTGCTGAACCCCTGTGGCGTCGGCGTGCGCCGCTATCACGAAAGCTTCGCAATCGACCGCTTCCTGTGTCCGCCGGAGACGAGGCTAGCCGGATTGCGCAGCTATCTCGGCACATTGATCGGCCTGGCCCAGGCTAAGAACGCCATCCCGGTGCTGAAATTCTGTCGCTCGATGGGGCGCTTTGGCTGGATGCGCCGGCACTTCCCCAGTGCTGTGCATATCGCGGTGATGCGCAACCCGGCGTCGCAATGGGCTTCGGCCCGACGGCAGTATCTGCGCCACGACAATCTGTATTTCATGGCCGCCTCGTTGCGCACGCTTGCGGCGAATCGGGGTTCCGAGGCTGTCGACGCCGTTACCGACGCGCTGCGTGTCCGGCTTCCTCTGCTGGCAGGCTGCAACATCGCCGAGGATCTCGCTTTGTGTGTCGCCCACATGGCACAGCTTTCACCGGAAGATGGCTATCGCGCCTTTCTTGCATCGTGGCTGCTTGCCGCCCTATCGGCATCCGATCCCGCGGATATGGTGATCGACACCGATTTATTGACTTCTCTCGCGCCCCTATCGCGACTTAACGCGTCAGACCATCGCTGCCTCGACTGGCATCGATGTCTGCCTAGACAAGGCCTCCCCAGCCGATACCGGACTCGTGGGCCTCGGTCCCAGCATCTGCCTGGGGCTGGAGCCTCGTTACGTGCTGCGCTACAGCGCGACCCCTTCAGCTCAACGAACCCAGGTCGCTGCGCCCCTGCCGGGCGGTCGAGACACGAAGGTAGCTGACGATGGGCGGCATTGAACAACCTTTAAAAGGGGTCCCTTTGAGGCTTGTAGACAAACTGTAAACGTTGGTTTGATGATTCAACGGGATCCGTCTCTCAGGTATGATTCGAACACCATGCCACGCCGAGTTTTACTATTCCCGCCGACGGAATTCCCAGCGAGCTATCGACCGGAGACTGAGGCGTTCCTTGTGCAAGGAGGCATGGAATTGGTTCGCCACGTCGGCCTGGGTGGCCCGGTTGTAATGGTCCTCCACCATATGCCCCGAAATGCCGAGGATTGCTGCGGCGACGCCGGGATGGGCAGGGTCCGTCAAGGGCGCAGTGGTGCCCATGGCATGCCGGAAGCGATGCGGCCCAAAGCCCTTGCCGAAGGCCTGCTTGGACTTGCGCTGGATCATGTCGCCGATGTTGTCGGCGCTCAGCGGTTCACCGTACTTGTCCAGCCAGAACGCGTCGTGGTTCTGCCCGGCCAGCAATTCGGCCCGGCCTGCACAGCATGCGAGGGTGAAGAGAGGAAGTGATGGCGAGCGGTCGAGCCGCAGATCGGGAAGACCCGAATAATTCAAGGCGCAACGCAGCGCGTATTATTGATAGGGACCCGATCGCGAACTCCATCAGGGCCAGCGGTCATATGCACCGCACCGAAAGGCCGGACATATGACTGCACCTGACCATCTCGCCAAAGCCGCCGCGAAAACCCCTGCAGGCCGGGGCCATCCACATATGAATTTTGCAAACCCCCGATCTTGGCCGCCAGGCGTTCCGAAATTCTCTCGACATATGCACTGTTCGATTTCGTGGTCCTGCTCCCCGATGATTCCAATTGCGGGCGATCCGAGCCGCTCGTGTGCTAGCGGCTGAGTGACGTGACAGGACGGCGCGCGCCTGCTACGAATTCCTTGCCTTGATGTCGTCTTCGCGCGCGGCGCGCCCTGCCGACAGCATCCCATCTTCAAGTCCACCGCCAATAGGCGGGCTCATATGGAGGGAACGGCATGACACAACTTGATGAGAACAAGCTTCACGCGTTCGTCGGCAAGATGCTCGGTGACCTTGGTGGAGCCTTCAGCGTACCGACTGTACGACTTGGTTTGAGGCTCGGTCTTTTCAAAGCGCTTCACCAGAACGGGCCGGTCACTGCCGCGGAATTGGCAAGTGCCGCTGGCGCGCTAACCGAGCGCTACGTGCGCGAGTGGGCATTCGCTCAGGCGGCCAATGGCTACATCGAATTCGACAGCGTCTCGCAGAAATTTAGCCTGACGGCTGAACAGGCCATGGTGTTCGTTACGAAGGACAGTCCCGTCTACCTTGAAGGTGCCTTCGATCTGGTCGCGGCGATGATAGAAGGCGAGCCGAAGGTCGAACATTCCTTTCGGACCGGCACCGGCGTGCGCTGGGGCGATTCCGCTGGATGCCTGTTCTGCGCGACCGGCGCTTTCTTTAGGCCAAGCTATGTAAATAATATCGTTCAGAGTTGGTTGCCTGCTCTCGCTGGTGTTGAGGACAAACTGAAGACGGGAGCAAAGGTAGCCGATGTTGGATGTGGCGTTGGCTTCTCAACTCTCCTGATGGCCAAAGCTTATCCCAATTCTCATTTTGTGGGATACGACTTCCATGAACCTTCGGTGGAAGAGGCGAGAAGCCATGCGAAAACGCACGGATTGGGCGATCGGGTGAAGTTTATTGCGACGAGCGCAAAGGACATCAGGGAAGCCGACTTCGACCTCGTGACGAGCTTCGATTGCCTGCATGACATGGGCGACCCCCGCGGCTGCGCAGGCCATATGCGGCAGATCCTTAAGAGCGACGGGACATGGATGATTGTCGAGCCGATCGCCGGCGATCGGCCGGAAGAAAATATGAATCCAGTCGGGAGGCTCTACTACAACGCATCGACAATGATCTGCGTGCCTACATCCCTCGATCAGGAAGTAGCAGAAGGTTTGGGCGCTCAAGCGGGAGAGACAAAGCTGACAGAAGTCATACGTGCGGGCGGATGGAAACACGTGCGAAGAGCAACTGCTGGACCATTCAATATGGTTTTGGAAGCGCGCGGGTAGTTGTGGATTCCGCAATCACTTCCGTACTTAGGTGATGTGGACAAACCGTGTCCAAATCCTGATGGTTGCGAGCTGAACGAAGCCGAGAAAGCTGTTGGTGAGTTTGTCATATCTTGTTGCCACGCGGCGTGAATGCTTGAGCTTGTTGAAGAAGCGCTCAATGCGGTTTTGCAGCGCGTAGGTCTCCCGGCAGACTGGGCGCTGCACTTGGCGGTTGGAGTTGGTTGGGATGACAGGCTCCGTGCCCCGGCTTTCGAGGTCGGCACGGATGGCGTCGCTGTCGTATCCCTTATCGGCCAGCATTGCCTTGGGCGCTGCAGCCTCGGTGTCGATGAGGTCGGCATAGGTAGTCATGTCCGACGCTTGGCCGGGCGCCAGGCACAAGCCAATCGCGAGGCCTGGCGCGTTCGTCCGGGCATGGATCTTGGTCGTAAGGCCACCGCGCGAACGGCCAATATCGTTGCGATGAATACCCCCTTCCTCCGGCAGCGTGCTGGTGCGCCCGGACGACTGTGCTGTCGATCATTTGCATCGTGTTGTCAGAGGCTTCGCTCTGCGTCAGTGCCGCCAGTATGACGTCCCAGACGGCGGCCTCCGTCCAGCGGCGGTATTGTCGGAACACCGAGTTCCAGTTGCCGAGTTCCGAAGGAAGATCGCGCCAGGCGCAGCCGGTGCGGGTGATCCACAAGATCGCATCCAACACGCGCCGATGGTACAACCGGACGCCGCCCGCCCCGCGAGCGGTTCTCCGTCAGGAACGGCGCAAAGAAGGCCCATTCCTCATCTGTCAGAAGTCCCCGAACCAACGCCGCCCTCCGCAAAGACCAGAGTTGAATCACGGGGCAGCCGATTTGGGAATCCCGTTTGTCCACATCACCTAGTCGATTTCCATGCTCATGCGATCCGTTCGTGAAGAGGCGGAAGAACATGTCGCCGACGTTGAAGCGACCTATAAGGCGGCGCACAAACCGACGCTGCGCTTCGTGGCGAGCGGCGAGTCAATACGCGATAATGCGCCTTCTCGCGTATTGAGGTTGACGGCTCCAGTAGCGGCTCGATCGAACTGTCACCGCGCCGACCACGGGGCGGACGCAGAAGGCTTCTATATTGATCTGCCGAGGCGCGAGACGTCGTCGGCACCGCTCATCCCGCTCGTGCGCACCCTCTGCCGCCTGCCGTAGGAGGGAAGACTTTTCAGTCTCACGTCGTTTGAAAAATTACCATCGTCGGGCGCAGCCGAGGACGTCATTTCCTGAAGCGAGTACGACGTTGGATGGGGAGGGCCGGCGGGACACGTTGCACCGGGCGCATTCGACTGGTCGTGAGACTGCTCTGCAGCTAATGCTCGGAGAGGATGGCCTCAGAGATCTTCTCCGCGGTCATCAGCACCGGGATGTTGGTGTTGCCACAGGGCACAACCAGAAAACTCGAAGCATCAACTACCCGAAGGCCTGCGACGCCTCGCACTCTCCCGCCGACATCGGTCACCGCCACCGGATCGCCTTCGTGGCCCATCCGGCAGCTGCACGAGGCGTGCCATACGCCGATCACGGCCTTGCGGATGAACTCCTCCGCAGCATTGTCATCGCGCATGAATTCCTCGAAGCTTCTCCCTTCGACAATAAACTTGCGGATCAACCGGGAGCGCAGTACCGCCGGACCGTCGAGCAGGCGGCTGAAAATACCGGTGATAAGCCGGTTCTTCCGGTTGACAACGCCGATCTGCCTAACCCGGTTGCTGTAGCTCGCCGGAAACGGGTCGCTGGTCACCGCGCCGATTGCGGAGCCGGACTGCATCGCGCCCTGAAGTCTGCATGGCGCAACAGGGAGAGTTTGCTCGTGCCGGCTATTTGCACCGGAGCCGGGTCTCGCACCCTTGCGCAACAGAATGCGCAGGCTGCGACGGGTGAATTCGATCAGATCGCCGCCTTCCAGTTGGAAGCTGTGCCGGCCAGTAGGGATGATTTGCCATAGCCCTACGGCATCAAAAGGAAGTTCACATGGTAGATCCGCTATCCATTCGCATACTGTTTCTCCACTGAATTTATTGCGAACGCAGTCGATCATTTTTGGTGCACCTTAAAATTAGGTAAGAGAGCTGGATCATCGAAGTCAATCGCCGGTCCAAATTCCTTGCTAATTCGCAAGCCAAACCCAGTTCCATCTGGAAGAGCGATATCGGCGAAGGTCGCGCCCTGACCTTCGGTGTGCGGTGGCGGATTTGCGGCGCCACTCGCGCCGGCGGCGTTTGCGAGGGCAGCGAAGGTGGGCGGTGCCGCGTTGGCGTTCGCCGGCGCAACGCCATCGGCAGACGCGCCATTTTGGCTCGCGGGGCGGGGCGCTACCGGTGTTGTCGCAAGCCGATGTGGTCACAAGCAGGTGTGAGCGGATCGGCGGCTGCCGAAAAATTGGTCGGCGGAATGGCTGGAGAGGCGTCATCTGAGGGCGTCGCGTCTGAACGCAATCAAAATCGCCCGGCGCGTCGGGCCGTGGGCATGGTCCTCACGAGGTGCTAGAGGGGATGGAACAGGGTGAGGAAACAGCGCATGCGGCTGGCGGGAAAAATCGCGGTCATCATTGGCGCCGGGCAGGGGCCGGGGACCGGGCTTGGCAATGGCCGCGCGACGGCGCTGCGCTTTGGCCAGGAGGGGGCAAAAATCCTCGCCGTCGATCTGGCGCTGGCATCGGCGGAGGAAACCGCCGGCATGGTTGGCGCTCAGGGTGGCGAGTGTGCGGCGTTCGCGGCCGATGTCACGCGGGAGGCGACGCTCGCCTCGGCGATGGCGGAGGCGATGCGGCTATGGGGCCGGGTGGATGTGCTGCACTACAATGTCGGCGTCAGCATTGCCGGCGGCGATGCCGCGCCGACCGAGATCACCGAGGCGGCGTTCGACCGCGTCAGCGCCATCAACCTGCGCGGCTGCATCATGGCCGCCAAACATGCGCTGCCGATCATGCGGGCGCAGAAATCCGGCGCGATCATCAATATTTCCTCCGCCGCCGCGGCGCATAACTATCCGCTGGTGACCTACAAGGCGACCAAGGCGGCGATGATCGCGTACACCCAGCAACTGGCGATCCAGAACGCGCCGTTCGGCATCCGCGCCAACGTCATCCTGCCCGGCCTGATCGACACGCCGATGGCCGTCGACACCCGCGCCCGGGCGACCGGCCGCAGCCGCGAGGAGGTGGCGCGCGAACGCGATGCGCATGTGCCGTTGCGCGGCAAGATGGGCACCGCCTGGGATGTCGCCAACGCCGCACTTTTCCTCGCCTCCGACGAAGCCAATTTCGTCACCGGCGTGGCGCTGCCGGTGGATGGCGGGGCGTTGGTGAATGTCGTCTGAGGCAATAAATTCACGTTTTGTTCTTGTCATGCGGCGGATCGCCCGCGTATAACGCCGATATGCCCACCCGACTCCGCGGCGCTGATTGCGGCTGCGTCGCGGGAGTGACAAACTCTAGTTATGGTTCGCGAATCCTCGTGAAGGTTGGTTTTGAATGTCAGGTGTAATGGACAAGAACAAAGCTCTCGACGCCGCAATGGTCCAGATCGAGCGGGCGTTCGGCAAGGGCTCGATCATGCGCATGGGCGCGCGGGCCGGTGACGAACAGATCGAGGTGATCCCCTCGGGCTCGCTCGGCCTCGACCTGGCGCTGGGCATCGGCGGCCTGCCGCGCGGCCGCATCGTCGAGATCTACGGGCCGGAAAGCTCGGGCAAGACCACGCTGGCACTGCACGCCATCGCTGAAGCGCAACGTCGCGGCGGCACCTGCGCCTTCATCGATGCCGAGCACGCGCTCGATCCGATCTATGCCCGCAAGCTCGGCGTCGACGTCGACAATTTGCTGATCAGCCAGCCCGACGCCGGCGAGCAGGCGTTGGAGATCGCCGACACGCTCGTGCGCTCCGGTGCCATCGACGTGCTGGTGGTGGACAGCGTGGCGGCGCTGGTGCCGCGGGCCGAGCTTGAGGGCGAGATGGGCGACAGCCACATGGGCCTGCATGCCCGGCTGATGAGCCAGGCGCTGCGCAAGATCACCGGCAGCGTCTCGCGCAGCAACACCATGCTGGTGTTCATCAACCAGATCCGCCTGAAGATCGGTGTGATGTTCGGCAACCCCGAAACAACGACGGGCGGCAACGCGTTGAAGTTCTACGCTTCCATCCGCATGGAAATCCGCCGCATCGGGCAGATCAAGGACCGCGAGGAAGTGGTCGGCAACCAGACCCGGGTGAAGGTGGTAAAGAACAAGCTGGCGCCGCCGTTCCGCCAGGTCGAGTTCGACATCATGTATGGCGAGGGCATTTCCAAGGTCGGCGAGCTGCTTGATCTCGGGGTCAAGGCCAACGTGGTGGAGAAGTCCGGCAGCTGGTTCAGCTATGACAGCCAGCGGATCGGGCAGGGGCGGGAGAACGCCAAGACCTTCCTGCGCGAACACAAGGCCATCGCGGACGCGATCGAAAAGAAGATCAGGGACTCGGCCGGGGTCGTCGCCAATTCGATGCTGGCGCCGCCCGAGACGGACGACGCCGAGGCCGCGGAATAGCCGCCGGTTGCAACTGGCCTCCGGTCCTCTCGATGCGGATGACCTGGCGCTGATCGAGGCGGCCACGATCGTTATGCGTGATAACTATCGGACGTTTTGGCACACTGTCGCGGCGGCCCTGCGCGGTCGCGACGGGCGGATATGGACCGGTGTCCATTTGGGCACGACCGTCGGCCGGCTCTCGATCTGCGCCGAAGCGATCGCCATGGGCAGGGCGGTGATGGATGGCGGCTTGTCGCACGGCGGCAGCATCGTGACCGCCGTCGCGGTGCGCCATCCGAAGCCCGAGGAAGACGGGCGCGACATCGCCATCGTCTCGCCCTGCGGCGCCTGCCGGGAGCTGATTGCCGACTACTCCCCGGATGCGCTGATCATCGTGCCGGGTCCGGCCGGCCCGATGAAGCTGCCGGTGCGGAACCTGCTGCCGCTGCCGTATCAGCGGTGATCGGCCGCCGTCGCCCGTATTACCGCGGCTCGGTTTCGTCGCATTTCGACGGCACCCGTTTCTTCGTTCCCGGCCACTCCACCGACAAGCGGCTCGGTGAGTTGCTGCGCTGGCATTGGGACGCGACATGGCGCGGCGGCCGTGCCGCCTGGCCCGCCAGCTTCCCAAGCCCGTTCGCGGCGGCCCAGCCACAGCCGGCTAGTGATGCCCTGCGCATCACCCTGATCGGCCATGCCAGCTTTCTGCTGCAGGTCGGCGGCCTGAACATCCTGATCGATCCGGTGTTCTCGCCGCGCGCCAGCCCGCTGAGCTGGGCCGGCCCGCTTCGGGTGAATCCGCCCGGTATCGCCTGGGACAACCTGCCCGCGATCGACTGCGTGCTGCTGACGCACAACCATTACGACCACCTGGACCTGGCGACGCTGCAAGGCTTGTGGCAGCGCTTCCTGCCGCGGGTGGTGGCACCGCTCGGCAACGACGCGGTCATCCAGCGCAGCAACCCGGACATCGCGGTCGAGGTGCTGGATTGGGGCGAAGCCGCGGCGCTCAGCCCAACCGTGACCGCGCATCTGGAGCCGGCGCTGCACTGGTCGGCGCGCACTCTCGGCGATCGGCGGATGGCGTTGTGGGGCGCCTTCGTGCTGACCACGCCGGCGGGGGTGATCTACCATGTCGGCGACACCGCCTTTGGCGACGGCAGCCTGTTCGCGGCCATTCGCGAAAAGCACGGGCCGCCGACACTGGCGATCCTGCCGATCGGCGCCTACGAACCACGCTGGTTCATGGGCGCCCAGCACATGAACCCGGCCGAAGCGGTGCAAGCCTTCCGGATCTGCGGCGCCACCGCCGCACTCGGCCATCACTGGGGCACGTTCCAACTCACCGACGAAGCGATCGAGGCGCCGGTCGCCGAACTGGCCAGCGCATTGTCGGCTTGCGGCATCGAACCCGAGCGATTCCGGGCACTTCGCCCGGGCGAGGTGTTTATCCCGGCGTAACGATGCGGGCGGCCGGCATCACAATGACGGGGCGAGAAGTCGTTGCTGCGCACGGTCCGAGCCGGCGGCGGCGGCGCGCTTCATCCAACGTTCACCCTCGCTCGGGTTGACCGGCACGCCGTCGCCGCGTTGATACATCTCGCCGATCGCCAGCATCGCGTCGGCATTCCCGGCGGTCGCGGCGCGGCGGTACCATTGCATCGCAATGCCCGAATCCGGCGGCACGCCACGGCCCTGATCGTACATCATGCCGAGCGCCGTCTGCGCCGGCGGGTAGCCGGCGGCGGCGGCCTTGCGGAACAGCGACAGGGCGCGGGGATAATCCTCCGGCCCACCGAAGATATTGACCGCGAACAGCAGGCCCGCCTTGTACTGCGCCTCCGGCAGTCCCTTCTCGGCGGCGCGTGTGTACCAATCCAACGCGGCCTTCGGGTCCTGTACCACGCCCATCCCGCCACGCTCGGACAGCATGCCCATGCGGTACTCGGCCTCGGCGCTGCCGGAGGCGGCGGCCTTGGACAGCCAGTACGAAGCCTCCGCATTGTCGGCGGCGACGCCGTTGCCGGTCTGGTAGAGGATACCGAGATTGACCTGCGCCTCGGTGCTGCCTTGGTTGGCGGCGGCGCCGAGGGCCGCCACGGCCGCGTCGGTGTCCCCGCGCTGCATCGCCGCATTGCCGATCGCCAGGGACTCCGCGGTGCTGAGCGGGGCGGGCGGCGGCGGCGGGGTGGCGCAACCGCTCAGCAGGCCGGCGGCGAGCAAGCAGGCGAGGGAAACGCCGCAACGTGGGACGCGGACACGCAAATGGCTCACTCGCAAATCGCTCACTCCGGGCAACAGGGCTGCATACTGCATGATCCCGAGGATTGCCGCTATTGGCCGAGTTGCCGCAGGAAATCGGCGGCGCCGCGACGAGCGTCAGGGTCATCGCTGGCGGCGGCGCGATTGAGCCAGCGGATCGCCTCGGCGCGGTCCTGCGGCACCACACTGTCGTCGAGGTAGATCACGCCGACCAGCAATTGCGCCAAACCGTCTTCCTGGTTGGCGGCAAGCAGCAGCCAGCGGAGCCCTTCGGCAGGGTCAGGCGCCGTACCCTCGCCGTTCAGCAGATGCGTGCCGAGGCTGGTCCGCGCCGCCGCCAGACCCTGGTCGGCGGCCATCCGCAGCCAGCGCACCGCCTCCGCGCGATCCAGCGCCACGCCCAATCCCTCGTCGTACAATCCGGCGAGGCTGTTTTGCGCCAGCGCCGAACCGGCGGTCGCCGCCCGCGTGTACCACTCCGCCGCCTTGGCATAATCAGGCCCCGCGGCGTCCGGCGCGCCGTCTTCATAAATGGTGCCGATCAGGTGGATGGCCGGCAGGTAGTCCTGGGCGGCGGCGCGCTGCAACCAGTCCATCGCCAGACGCAGGTCCTTCGGCACGCCGGCGCCGTTGCGGTAGGCGAGGCCGAGGCTGGACTGGGCTTCCGCCATGCCCCGCTCGGCGGCGCGGCGGAACCACTCGGCGGCCAGGCCAGCGTCGCGCGGGACGCCGTTGCCCTCCTGGTGCAGCCGGCCGAGGGTGTTCTGCGCCGGCGGGTAGCCCTGGTCGGCGGCACGGCGGAACCACGAAGCGGCCTCCGCGAAATCCTGCGTCACGCCGCGGCCGCGATAATAGGCGTCGCCCAGCGCCTGCATGGCATCAAGGTAATTTTGGTCGGCGGCGCGGCGGTACCAGGCGACGGCCTGGGCGTCGTCCTGCGTCGTGCCCCAGCCATTCGCGTACATCTGGCCGACGCTGCTTTGGCCCACCGCCCAACCCTGGTCGGCGGCGGCCCGGTACCAGCGCAAGGCCTCGACGTCGTCATGCGGGACGCCGCTGCCGCGCCAATAGAGCGTGCCAAGGCTGGTTTGCGCCTCCGGATTGCCGAGTTCGGCGGCGCGGCGATACCACATCGCCGCCTGGGTGAAATCCAGCAGCACGCCGTCGCCGGTCTCGTACCGCTGGGCGAGGCGGATCTGTGCCGCGGGATCGCCGAGTTCGGCGGCGGCGCGTTCGGGTGGCGTCACTTCCGCCAGCACCGGGGTGGAGATGGCGGCCGTCAGCGCCACACCGCGTATCACGTATTCCATCGTCCGCATCGCTCCAGGATCCTGTTCGAGTTCTGGCGTCCAAGTCTGGCTACCGCCCGCCATGGTGACAGTTGCGCGGCGCTGGGCTAATTCGGGCCATGTCCCATTCTTCCAGCGCCCATACTTCGAGCAACGACATCCGCGCAACCTTCCTGGACTACTTCGCCCGCCATGGCCATCAGGTGGTGCCGAGCAGCCCGCTGGTGCCGCGCAACGACCCCACGCTGATGTTCGCCAACAGCGGCATGGTGCAGTTCAAGAATGTCTTCACCGGGCAGGAGAAACGGGCCTATTCGCGCGCCACCTCGGCGCAGAAATGCGTCCGCGCCGGCGGCAAGCACAACGACCTGGACAATGTCGGCTACACCGCGCGGCATCACACGTTTTTCGAGATGCTGGGGAATTTCTCATTCGGTGACTACTTCAAGGAACAGGCGATCGTCCACGCCTGGTCGCTGCTGACCGGCGATTTCGCGCTGCCGAAGGACCGGCTGCTGGTCACCGTCTACAGCGAGGACGAGGACGCGGCCGCCCTGTGGCGCAAGGTGGCGGGGCTTCCCGACCAGCGGATCATCCGCATCCCAACCGACGACAATTTCTGGCGCATGGGCGACACCGGCCCATGCGGCCCATCCTCGGAGATCTTCTTCGACCACGGCCCCGAGATTCCCGGCGGCCCGCCCGGCAGCCCCGATGAGGACGGCGACCGGTTCATCGAGATCTGGAATCTCGTGTTCATGCAGTACGAGGAGGGCCCGCCCGGCACCCGCGTGCCGCTGCCGCGCCCGTCGATCGACACCGGCATGGGGCTGGAACGCTTCGCCGCCATCCTCCAGGGCAAGCACGACAATTACGACACCGACACGCTGCGCGCCCTCATCCTGGCGAGCGCCGAGGCGACCGGGCAAGACCCGGACGGCCCGTTCCGCACCAGCCACCGGGTGGTTGCCGACCATCTGCGCGCCACCTGTTTCCTGATCGCCGACGGGGTGCTGCCCGGCAACGAGGGCCGCGGCTACGTGCTGCGCCGGATCATGCGCCGGGCGATGCGGCATGCGCATATGATGGGCGCGCGCGAGCCGGTGATGTACCGCCTGGTGCCGGCGCTGGTTCGCCAGATGGGTGCGGCCTACCCCGAACTCGGCCGCGCCGAAGCGCTGATGACCGAGACGCTCCGGCTGGAGGAGACCCGCTTCAAGATCCTGCTCGATCGCGGGCTTGGCCTGTTGTCCGACGAAGTGGCGCGGCTCGGCTCCGGTGCGGCGTTGCCGGGGCAGGTGGCGTTCCGGCTTTACGACACCTACGGGTTTCCGCTCGACCTGACGCAGGACGCCTTGCGCGAGCAAGGCCGCGCGGTGGACATCGCGGGCTTCGAGGCGGCGATGGCCGAGCAGCGCAAGCGCGCCCGCGCCGCCTGGGCCGGCACCGGCGAAGCCGCCACCGAGCAGGTCTGGTTCGAGCTGAAGGAGAAATTCTCCGCCAGCGAATTCCTCGGCTACTCGACCGAAACCGCCGAGGCCGAAATCCTGGCGATCGTCGCCGGTGGCGCGCCGGTGGAACGGGCAGGGCCGGGCACCGAAGTCGCGGTCATCCTCAACCAGACGCCGTTCTATGCCGAGAGCGGCGGCCAGGTCGGCGATACCGGCACCATTTCCGGCCCCGGCTTTCGCATCGAAATCACCGACACGCAGAAGAAGCTCGGCGACCTGTTTATCCATCTCGGACGCGTCGCCGTGGGCGAGGCGGTGGTCGGCGCCGCCGTATTGGCCGAGGTCGATCACACGAGGCGCGGCGCCATTCGCGCGCATCACTCGGCGACGCATCTGCTGCACGAGGCGCTGCGCCGCCGCCTGGGCGAACACGTGGCGCAGAAAGGCAGCCTGAATGCGCCCGACCGGTTGCGCTTCGACGTGTCGCAGCCGACCCCGATCACCCGCGACGACCTCGCCTGGGTCGAGGCCGAGGTGAACGCGCGCATCCGCGAGAACAGCCAGGTGACAACGCGGCTGATGACGCCGGACGCGGCCGTCGCCGAAGGTGCCATGGCGCTCTTCGGCGAGAAATATGGCGAGGAGGTTCGGGTCGTCTCGATGGGCGAAGGCGAGGGCAACAAGCCGGCCTATTCGATCGAGCTGTGCGGCGGCACGCATGTGCGGCGCACCGGCGACATCGGGCTGCTGCGCATCACCGGCGAAAGTGCCGTCTCCGCCGGGGTGCGGCGGATCGAGGCGGTGGCAGGTGCCTCGGCACTGGCGGCGATCGCCGAACTCGACAGGCGCCTGCTGGAGGTTTCCGGCGTGCTGAAATCGAGCCCCGCCGACGTGCCGGAGCGGGTCGCCTCGCTGGTCGAGAACAACCGCCGGCTGGAGCGGCAGGTGAGCGAGCTGCAGAAGAAGCTCGCCACCGGCGGTACGGCGGCGGAGGTCGAGACGGTGGCGGGGGTGAAGTTCGCCGCCCGCCATCTCGGCGACGTGCCGGCGCGCGACCTCAAGGGCATCGCGGAGACGATCGGCAAGCAGATCGAGTCCGGCGTCGTGGCGCTGGTTTCAACGTCGGAAGGAAAGGCCAGCATTGTCGTCGGCGTCTCGGCTGACCTCACGCCGCGGTTCAGCGCGGTGGATCTGGTTCGCGCGGCGAGTTCGGCGGTGGGCGGCAAGGGCGGCGGCGGCCGACCGGACATGGCACAGGCCGGCGGGCCGGATGCGGCGAAAGCCGACGAGGCGCTGGCGGCAGTAAGGGCGGCGCTGGCGGCCTGAGGACGCAAGGTCGAACGCGTCGGTGACGCTGCCTAAAGCCTCTCCAGGCCGAGCACGCACAAGCACCCTTTCGGTGGTGTCTCAGTTTGAAGTCGGACGATCGTTCTCCAATCCGCTATGCTTACCGGCAAGAATGGGTGACGATGCCAAGAGTGCATGACATTGAGCAACCGAACTGAACCGGTTGGTTGCTGAGTGGGACAGACGTGGAAAGGGCCAGCCGCCATGAAGCTCGACATCACGGAGCGGCGGCCGTTCGCCGAAGGCTATGAGATGCTGATCGGCCGCGCGACCTACTCGGTCGATCCCGCGGCGGCGGCGCAGCGCTGCATCACCGACATCGATCTCGCGCCGCGCAATGCCGAGGGCCGTGTGGTCTTCGCCGGCGATGTCCGAATCCTGAAACCGGACGCGGCGCGCAGCAACCACCGGCTGTTCTTCGATTGGGGCAATCGCGGCAACCAGCGGGCGCTGACCTATTTCAACGATGCGCGCTACGGCAACGATCCCCGCGGCGCCGCCGATGCCGGCAATCTCTTCCTGTTGCGTCGCGGCTACGCGGTGGTCTGGGGTGCGTGGCAAGGCGACCTGCTGGAAGGCGACGGGCGCATGCTGCTCGACCTGCCGGTGGCCAAGGCCAGCAATAGCGGCTTAATCGCCGGGCCGGTGCGGGTGGAATATGTCGGTGGCCGCGACGTGACCACCTTGCCCTTGTCCGGCTGGGTTTCCACCCGCAGCCATCCCACCTTGTCGGCCGATCCCGCCCGCGCCCGCCTGACCCGGCGGCGCTACGCCGATAGCAAGCGCATTCCGATTCTGCCGGAGCAATGGCGTTTCGCCCGCGGGGAGCACGGCGTCGGGCTGGACAACCAGGGTGCGGACAGCGCGCTGGTGCCGTCGCGCGAGCACATCCACTTGCGCGATGGCTTCGAGCCAGGCTGGATTTACGAACTCGTCTATGATGGTCACGCGCCGCTGGTGCTGGGGCTGGGGCACGCGGCGGTGCGCGACCTCGTGTCGTTCCTGCGTTACGACGAGGGCAGCGGCAATCCGCTGGCGTTCGGCGTCGACCGTGCCTATGGCTGGGGACGCTCGCAGACCGGGCGGGCGATCCGCGACTTCATCTATCACGGCTTCAATGCCGACACGCGCGGGCGGCGGGTGTTCGACGGGCTGTTGCCGCATGTCTCGGGCGCCGGGCGGCTGAACACCGCGCGCTTCGCCAACCTCACGGTGCCGGCGGGCCAGCAATACGAAGATCATTTCAATCCCGCCGACCACTTCCCCTTCGCCTACGCACCAACCACCGACCACCTGACGGGACAGACGGATTCGATCCTGAAGCGGCCCGAAACCGATCCGTTGGTGATCCATACCCAGACCGCGACCGAATACTGGCAACGTCGCGGATCGCTGGTGCACACGGACACGCAGGGCAACGATTTGCCGGTGCCGGAGGGCGTGCGGATCTATCTCTGGTCCTCGTCCCAGCACGCGGCGGACCCGAACATTGGCGCGCCGCCACGCGGCATCTGCCAGAATCCGCAGAACGTGGTTGCCACCTCGGCATTGTTCCGCGCCGCGCTGGACGCCATGGACCGCTGGGTCAGCGACGACGCACCCCCGCCGCCCAGTCGTATCCCGACGCGCGCGCAGGGAACGCTGGTGACGATGCAGGAATGGCGGGCGCAATTTCCCCGCATTTCCGGCCACGCCCTGCCATCGGGGCCAAGCCGGTTCGAGCTGATCGATCACGGCCCGAATGCCGCCGCCGGAATCCTGTCGCACGAGCCGCCCGATATCGTGCCGAATGCGGAATATGCCGTGCTGGTGCCCGCGGTCGACGCCGACGGCAACGAGGTGGCCGGCGTGCGGGCGCCGATGGTGGCCGCACCGCTCGCCACCTATACCGGCTGGAACTTGCGGGCGCGCGGCTTCGGCACCGGCGCCATGCACGAGTTTTCCGGCAGCACGATCCCATTCGCCGACACCGCGGAGGAGCGTGCGATCACCGGCGACCCGCGCCCGGCGGTCGCCGAGCGATATCCAGACGCGAGCGCCTATGTCGCGGCGATCGGTGCCGCCGCGCGCCAGCTGGTCGAGGCCGGATTCCTGCTGGAAGAGGACGTCGCCCGCGCCGAGGCCGCGGCGGCGGATTGGTGCCGGCCGCGCCACGACATCAGGCTGCCCTGAGGCATCAGGCGGCCAATGCCTGCGAGCGCTGCGGGCGGACCTGACGTGCGCGGCCGACGAGTGAGAAGATAACCAGCAGATTGGCGATATTGGCGGCGACGCCGGCCGCGAAGGCAGGCGCGTAACTGCCGTAATGATCGTAGATGGCGCCGCCGAGCCAGCCGCCGGCGGCCATGCCGCCGAGGCCGAAGAACAGCAGCACCGGCACCCGCCAGCTGGCTTCGCTGGCCGGGAACAACTCCCGCACCGCCAGCACATAGGACGGCACGATGCCGGCGAAGCCGAGGCCGAATGCCGCCGCCACCGTGAACAACCCGACCTCGTCCTGGGTCAGCAGGAAGCACGCCAGGGTAATCGCCTGGCACAGCGATCCCAGCAGCACCGCGCGCATGCCGCCGATCCGGTCGGCCACCCAGCCCCAGAATTGCCGACTGAGGAAGGCGCAGCCGAGCAGCAGCGACAGCATCGCCGCGCCATGGGCCTGGCTGAGGCCGATATCGGTGCAGAACGACACCAGATGCGCGGCCGGAATCGCCATCGGTACGCAGCACAGGAAAATCGCCAGCGACATCAGCCCAAGTACGAAATTCGGCGGCCATCCCAGCACGCGCCCACCCGGCGGCGGGCCGGCGCCGAAGCTGCCATGCGCGGGCGCGGGCGGCGGCGGACGGAGGAAGAACACGGCCACCGGCACGATCGCCACGAGTTCGATGGCGGCGAAGCTCAGCATGGTCCAGCGCCAACCGAGTTGTTCGATGCCGCGGTCGAACACCGAGGGCCAGAACGCGCCGGCGATGTATTGGCCGCTGGTGATCAAGGCGAGCGCGGTGCCACGCCTCCGGTCGAACCAACGGGTGACATAGGTCATCAACGGTGCGTTGAAGCTGCCGTTGCCGAACAGGCCGATCAACAGCCCGGAGCCGACATACAGCCCCCAAACGCCGCCATAGGTCGACACCACCATGCCGGCCGCGACCGAGGCGACGCCGATCAGGGCGGTCAGGCGGATGCCGATCCGTTCGGCCACCCAACCCATCGGAATGCCGCCGAGCCCGGTGCCGAAATAGGCCAGCGACACCGCCAGTGCCGGGGCCGAGCGCGGCAGATCCAGGTCGGCTGCGATCGGCTTCAGCCCGACCACCATGATCAGCGGCGCGCCATAGGTGACGGTGAGCACCGCGAGGGCGGCCACCGCCGCGAGCCAGGAGGCTCGATTTTCGATGCTGCGTGTTGCAGCCATTGTCGTTTCTCCCAGCCGTCTTCAGGTCGCCAGCCGTCTTCAGGTCGAAAGATGCCGGACGACGCCTTCGATGAAATCGTCGCAGGCGCGCAACTGGTCGAGCGCCACGTATTCGTCCGCCTTATGCGCCTGCACGATGCTGCCGGGGCCGCAGACGATGCTGGGCACGCCGTAACGCTGGAAGAAACTGGCTTCGGTGCCGTAGCCGACTTTCTCCACCATCTTCTCGGCCAAAAGGCCGAGGGCGAGGCGATGGATGTCGGCGGTCTCATCCGGTGCGAGGGCCGGGATTTCGTTGATGGGAATGAATTCGATGCCGGTCTCCGGCGCGATGCGGCGCATTTGCACGGCGAGCTCGGCTGCGAGTTCGGAAAGTTCGGCGATGATGGTCTCGGCGTCGAAGCCCGGGATGGTGCGGTAGTCGAACGTGAATTCCGCGCTCGCCGGCACGATGTTGGGGCCGTTGCCGCCGCTGAACAGGTTGGTGGAGATGGTGGTGAACGGCACGTCGAACCCGGGCGCGCGCAGGCCACGGTCCCGCTCACGCGCGCCGATCGCCTGAATGCGGCCGATGATCGCGCTGGCGTATTCGATGGCGTTGACCGCGCTGTCCGTCAGCGAGGAATGCGCCGCCCGCCCCGTCACCCGGCAGCGATACACCCGGCCACCCTTATGCGCAGAGACCAGCCGCATGCTGGTGGGTTCGCCGACGATGCAGCCGGCGGGATGGATGTTCCATTGCGCCATCGCGGTGATCAGATGCGGAATGCCGAGGCAGCCGAGTTCCTCGTCATAGGTCAGGGCGACGTGAACGGCTGTTTCAGCTTCGCAGCCATCGTAGTCCGGAACATGGCCGAGCACGACGCCGACGAAGCCCTTCATGTCGCAGGCGCCCGCGGCCGTAGACGCGGCCGTCGCGAATCGTCGCGGTGAACGGGTCGCTGTGCCAGTCCTGCCCGTCGACCGGCACCACGTCGACATGGCCGGACAGCACGATGCCGCCGGGCCCCTCGCCGAAAGTCGCCAGCATGTTGGCCTTGCTGCGATCGGCGTTCCAATCCATGCGGGTGCGCGCGCCATGCGCCTCCATATGCGCCCGCGCCCAGTCGATGCAGCCGAGATTGCTGTTGCGGCTGACGGTATCGAAGCCGATCAGAGTCTCGATTGCGGCGAGGCTGCGCGGCGTCGGCGATCATTTGGCTTCTTCGTAGCCGGCGACGAAGCCTTCCAGCCGGTCCATCGCCTCGGTCAGCAGCGCCTCGCTTTTCGCGTAGCACAGCCGGATATGCGTCTCCGCGCCCTTGCCGAAGGCCATGCCCGGCGCCATGCCGATCTTCGCTTCCAGCACCGCGCGCTTGCAGAAGGCCAGCGTGTCGGTCACGCCGGCCACCTCGAACATCGCGTAGAAGCCGCCCTGGTTCGGAATGTTGCGCACCCGCTGCATGCGGTCCAGCCGGGCGTTCACCAGATCGCGCCCGGCGCCGCAACGATCGGCGAAGAACTTCACGAACGCCTCGCCATCGCGCAATGCGGCGATGGCGCCGTGCTGGAGGAATTCCGGGGCGCCCGAGGTGTTGAACTGGATCAGTTTCTCGAAGGCGTCGCGACAACCCTCGGGATAGACGATCCAGCCGAGCCGCCAGCCGGTCATCGCCCAGGCCTTGGAGAAGCTGTTGACGACGAAGACCGGGTCGTCGGGGCGGGCGATCTCCAGGAAACTGAAGGCCACTTTCGATCCGTCATAAACCAGGCGGTGGTAGACCTCGTCGGACAGGATGGCGATGCCGCGGGCGCGGGCGAATTCCAGCAATTCCTCGGCCTGCTGCCGGCTCGATCATCCAGCCGGTCGGATTGCCGGGAGAGGCGAGATAGATCACCTTGGTGCGCGCGTCGCAGGCGGCGAACACGGCGTCGCAGGTCGAGCGACCAGCCGTGCGTTGCCGGCGGTCATCGGCACTTCGCGCGATTCGGCGCCGCAGATCTGCATCGCCCGCATGATGTTGGGCCAGGACGGCGTCACCGCGACCACGTTGTCACCCGGCTGCACCGATCGCCTGGGCGATCAGCATCACCGCGCTCATGCCCGACGAGGTCAGCGTCGATCCGGCTCTCCGGCAGGTCGACCGCCGTAGAGCCTCTTGTTGATAGTCGATCAGCGCGTCGCGCAGCGCCGCGATGCCGCGATTGGGCGTGTAGAAGGTCTTGCCCTCGGTCATCGCGCGGGCGGCGGCGTCGCAGATGAAATCCGGGGTCGGCACGTCGGATTCGCCGGCGAACATGCCGATGATCTCGGGCTTGCCGTAGCCCATGCGCCAGACATCGACGATCGGGCTGTCCTCGAGCGCCTCGATGTCATGCCGGATCAATGCCATGGAACCCTCGTTGCTGCGGGTCGGCATGCAACCCCGCCGTGCCGGGGAGGTCAACCGCCGCTGCTTTGACAGCACCCCTGCGTGTACAGATGATCGAGGTTCTCGGGAGGGTCTGGAAATGCGACGTCTGATCGAGGTTTTCGCGGCGTTCCTGCTGCTGGCCCAGCCGGCGGCCGGGTCCGACCTGCGCCTGGCCCTCAGTTCCTCGCCGAGCGCCATGGACCCGCATTTCCACAACCTGGCGGCCAATCTCAGCGTCGCGCAGAACGTCTTCGACACCCTGGTCCGCATGGACGCCGACAGCCGCCTGCAGCCAGGCCTCGCGGAATCCTGGAAGCTGGTCGACGACCATACGTGGGAGTTCCACCTGCGCCCGGATGCGCGCTTCCATGACGGGTCGCCGCTGACCGCGCAGGATGTGATCTGGTCGCTCGACCGGCCGGCGACGCTGGTCAACAGCCCGGCCGGGTTCGCGATCTACACCCGCGGGATCACCGGCAAGTCGGCGCCGGACGCGCACACGCTGCGGCTCGCGACCAACGGGCCGTATCCGCTGTTGCTCAGCGACCTCAGCACCATCTTCATCGTCAGCCGCCATGCGACCGAGGGGCTGGCGACCGAGGATTTCGCCCGCGGGCAGGGGATGGTCGGCACCGGCCCGTACCGCTTCGTCTCGTTCGCCCGCGACGACCGGGTGGAACTCGCCCGCGACCCGCAATCTTTTCGCGGCTTGGCGGACTGGGAGCATGTCACCATTCGTTTCATGCCGAACAACGCGACCCGGATGGCGGCCCTGCTCTCCGGCGACATCGATGCGATGGAGGGTGTGCCGACCAGCGACCTCGTGGCGGTGAAGGCAAATCCGAGGCTGGTGTTCGCGCAGAAAGTGTCCGGGCGGCTGGTGTATTTCTACGTCGATTCCGGCCGCGCCGACACGCCGCTGGTGGCAGCCAAGGACGGCGGCCGGCTCGCCCGCAACCCGCTGGCCGATCTGCGGGTGCGGCGGGCGCTGTCGCTGGCGATCAACCGGCCGGCGCTGGCGGAGCGGGTGATGGCCGGCCTGGGCTATTCCACCGCCAACCTGGTGCCGGAAACGCTGTTTGGCTACGACCCGACCCTGCAACCGCCGGGCTTCGACCCCGACGGCGCCCGCAGGCTGTTGGCCGAGGCCGGCTACCCCGACGGGTTCGCGCTGACCATCTCCGGCCCCAACGACCGGCTGGTGAACGACGCGCAGATCGTCCAGGCGGTGGCGCAAATGCTGTCCCGGGTCGGGATCGCGGCGCGGGTGGAAACCCTGCCGATGGCGGCCTACGCGCCGCGCGGGGCGAAGGGCGAATTCTCGTTCGGGCTGATCGGCTTCGGTTCGCAGACCGGCGAGTCCAGTTCCATCCTGCGCGCCATCATCGCCTGCCAGGACCCGAAAGGCGGCGGCGGGCTGTATAATTGGAGCCATTACTGCAACCCCGAGATCGACGCGTTGCTGGGCCGGGCGCTGACCACGGTGGACGATCCGGCGCGGCTGGATCTGCTGCGGCAGGCAGCACACAAGGCGGTGGACGAGGTGGCGATCATCCCGCTGCACTTCCAGGCGACGACCTGGGCGGCGCGGCAGGGCCTCAGCATCGAGCCCCGCACCGACGAACGGACCGTCGCCGCGAGTTTCCGGCCGGAGCGTTAGGGATGGCCGGGGCGCATCGCCACGACCACGACGGCGAAAATCACCATCACGGTCAAGGCCACGTGCACGCGCCGGCAAATTTCGGCGCCGCATTCGCCACCGGCATCGCGCTCAACCTCGGCTTCGTCATCGCCGAGGTGATCTACGGCGTGTGGGCCAACTCCATGGCCCTGGTGGCCGATGCCGGGCATAATTTCGGCGATGTCCTCGGCCTCGTGATGGCCTGGACGGCCAGCATCATGGCGCGCCGAGCGCCGTCCCGCACCCACACGTACGGGTTGCGGCGCGGCACCATCCTGGCCGCACTCGGCAATGCGATGCTGCTGCTGGTGACCGTTGGCGCGATCGCGGTGGAGGGCGTGCGCCGGCTGGTCGAACCCGGCGACGTCGCCAGTCGCATCGTGATCGTGGTGGCGGCGGTCGGCATCGCCATCAACGGCGTGACGGCGTGGCTGTTCGCCTCCGGGCGGAAGGGCGACATCAACCTGCGCGGCGCCTTCCTGCACATGGCGGCGGACGCACTGATCTCGCTGGGCGTCGTGGTCGCGGGCGGGGTTATTCTCCTGACCGGTTGGGCCCGGCTGGACCCGCTGGTCAGCATCGTCATCGCCGGGATCATTTTCGCCGGAAGCTGGAGCCTGCTGCGCCAATCCGTCGGCATGTCGCTCGACGCCGTGCCGGTCGGCATCCGCCCGGACGAGGTGCGCGGCTTCCTCGCCCACCACCCTGGCGTCAGCGCCATCCACGACCTGCATATCTGGCCGATCAGCACCAGCGAGACGGCGCTGACCTGCCACTGCGTCATGCCCGCCGGCCATCCCGGCGACGAGGTCCTGGCCGGGATCGCCGCCGAACTGCGGCAGCGCTTCGGGATTTGCCACGCGACGATCCAGGTGGAGGTCAGCGAGGACGGCGCGTGCGTGCTGGCGCCGGATCACGTGGTCTGACGCAGACTTCGGACTCTAGCTTCGGTTGCGGCGGGGCGGTATCCGTTTCTTGAACCCGGTCGGCTTCTTGAAGCCGGACGGCGCGCTGCGCGGCGAATGATCCGGGGCGCTCGGCTCGATGCGGATCTCGTTCTCGCCGGCGCCTTTCAGGGCGGCGATGAAGCGTGGTGCGGCCTCGCGGGTGATCTCGAACCTGGTCTCGCGATCGGCGATGCGGATCACCCCGATATCCTTCTTGGTCACATGTCCGAGCCGGCAGATCAGCGGCACCAGCCATTTCGGATCGGCGTTGTTGCGGCGCCCGACGCTGGCGCGGAACCACATTGCATCCGAGGTTTCCGTCCGCGCCTCCCGCTGCCGCGGCTCCTCCGCTGCACGCCCGTCGAACAATTCCTCCGGCGCCGGCAGGCGGGAACGGTGCAGGCGGATCAGTGCCGCGGCGAGCGCTTCCGGCGAATGGTCGGCCAGAAGCTGGCGGGCGAGGCCGAGATCGTCGTCGGCCGGCGCCTCGGCCAGTACCGGGTCCTGCATCAGCCGTTCCTGGTCGCGGGCGCGAATTTCCTCGGCGGTCGGCGGATTGCCCCAGGCGGCGTTGATATTGGCCGATTGCAGCAGCTGCTCGGCGCGGCGGCGGCGGGTGAACGGCACCAGCAGCACGGCAGACGCCCTTGCGCCCGGCCCGGCCGGTGCGGCCGCTGCGATGCAGCAGCGTCTCGCGATTGGTCGGCAGGTCGGCGTGGACCACGAGGTCGAGGTCCGGCAGATCGAGGCCGCGCGCGGCGACGTCGGTGGCGACGCAGACCCGGGCGCGGCCGTCGCGCAGCGCCTGCAGGGCGTGGGTGCGCTCGTTCTGGCTCAGCTCGCCGGACAGCGCCACCGCCGCGAAGCCGCGCTCCAGCAGGCTGGCGTGCAGGTGGCGCACCGCCTCGCGCGTGGCGCAGAACACCAGGGTGCCGCGCGCCTCGAAGAAGCGCAGCACATTGACGACGGCGTTCTCGATCTCGTTCGGCGCGACGCGGATGGCGCGGTATTCGATGTCGCCGTGCGGCTCGTCCTGCGCCACCGTGTCGATGCGCACGGCGTCCTGCTGGTAGTGCCGGGCCAGCGATGACGATCTCGCGCGCCATGGTGGCGGAGAACAGCAGCGTGCGGCGGGTCGTCGGCGTGGCGTCGAGGATGACCTCCAGGTCCTCGCGGAAACCGAGGTCGAGCATCTCGTCGGCCTCGTCGAGCACCACGACCCGCAGAGCCGGAGACGTCGAGCTGGCCGCGCTCGAGATGGTCGCGCAGGCGGCCGGGCGTGCCGACCACGATATGGCAGCCGGCCGCCAGCGCCCGGCGCTCGCGCCGCGGGTCCATGCCGCCGACGCAGGTGACGACGCGGGCGCCCGTCTGCGCATAGAGCCAGCTCAGTTCGCCCTGCACCTGCATGGCCAGCTCGCGGGTCGGTGCGATGACCAGCGCCAGCGGCGCGCCGGCCGGCGCGAACCGCTCCTCGGCGCCGAGCAGCGTGTCGGCGAAGGCCAGGCCGAAGGCCACGGTCTTGCCCGAGCCGGTCTGGGCCGAGACCAGCAGGTCGCGCCCTGCGGCGTCCGCCTGCAGCACGGCGGCCTGCACGGGCGGTGGGCGCGGCATAGCCGCGTTCGCCCAGCGCACGGGCGAGTGCCGGATGGGTGGAGGCGAAACCCGTGCCGGCGGAATGCTCGCCTACGGGGTCCAGCTCATGTCCATCAGAAAGAACGCTTCGTTGGCCGTGGGCTGCCATTTAACTTCCTTGCGGGCCGCGAACATCATCACGTCCTGGTAGAGCGGAACCGCGGCGACTTCGTCATGGATGAGGGTGAGTGCGCGGCGGTAATGCTCCAAACGCGCCTTTTCGTCGAGGGTGTTGCGGCCGGCCTCGATTTCGGCGTCCAGCGTGGGGTTGGCGTATTTCGACCACTGGCTGCGGCTGTGGAACACCGGGAACAGCACGCCGTCGGCATCCTGGCAGCCGCAGGACCAGCGGAAGAAGCTGACATCGCCTGCTTCTTCCGGCCGGCCCTGGCGCAGCCGCAAATAGGTGCCGACGTCCACCATGGCGATCTGGGCATCGAGCCCGACATCGCCGAGCATCTGATGCACCGCCTGCACCACCCGTTGGTCGAAGCTCGGCGCGGTGGGGAAAGTGACCTTGGTGCCCGGCGGCACGCCCGCCTGCTTGAGCAATTCGCGCGACAGCGCGGGGTCGTATTTGTAGCCGGGCAAGCCCGCGATGAAGCCGAAATTGGCCGGCGGCATCAGCTCGTCCACCGCTTTGCCGTAGCCCTTCAGCAACGCCTCGACGATCAGGTCGCGATCGATGGCGTGGGCGATCGCCTCGCGCACCCGCTTGTCCTGCGTCGGCCCGTTCAGCGCGTTCAGCGCCAGCAGGGCGATGCGCTCGACGGGCGTCCAAAGCACCCTGACCTGAGCGTCGCCTTTCAGCGCGTCGGCGTCGTCGGTGAGCAGGATGCGGGTGATGTCGGAGCGGCCGGTGCGCACATCGGCCAACCGCGTGCTTCTCGTCGGGGACCGGGCGGAACTCGACGCGCGGGAAGGGCGGCGGGGCCGCGCCAGTAATCCGGCATGGCGGCCAGTTCAGCGCGCACGCCACGCGTGTAGCCGGCGAGGCGATAGGGGCCGCTGCCGACTGGGGCGGGTTGAAGGCGTCCGCGCCGATCTTCTCCACCACCGCCTTCGGCACGATCGACAGTTTCGTCAGCTGCGCCAGCAACACCGGGTAGGCGGTCCTGGTGGTCAGCTTCACCTCATTTGGGCCGCTGACCTCGGCGGCGATGATGGTGTCGAACTGGCTGAGCTGCGGGCTCTTGAACGCCGGGTCGGTGATGCGCTTGACGCTGAAGACGACGTCGTCCGGGGTGAGCTGGCTGCCGTCCTGGAATTTGATGTCTTCACGAATTTTGAAGACGACCACCGTGTCCGACTGATAACTCCAGGACGACGGCCACCTGCGGCACGATTTTTCCAGTGGCTGTCGCGGGTGACAAGATTGTCGAAGATGTTGCGGTAGACGAAATAGCTGTCCGGGTCCCACTGCACCTGCGGATCGAGCGAGGCCGGGCTGCCGACGGTGTCGACCACGAACAGGTCGCGGCTGGCCCAGGCGGGCGTCGCGATCAGGATCAGGGCGGCGGCGAAAGCATGGCGGAGGGACATGGTGCCTCGGGGCGTTGGAAGGCCGCGAGTGTGTCGGGGAGCCACGGCCGGCGCAAGCGATGCCCTCTACTTGACCCAGCCCCCCGCCGCTGGTGGACTTCGCGCCGGACATCACCTCCGGGGGCTCCTGGCATGAGCCGTTATCTGGCAGCATTCTTCGCGGCGTCGCTGATCGCCGGCGCCGCCGAAGCCCGCGACAGCATCACCCTCGGCATGGTGCTGGAGCCGCCGATGCTCGACCCGACCGCCGGCGCCGCCGCGGCGATCAAGGAAGTGACCTACGCCAACATCTTCGAAGGCCTCACCCGCATCGACGCCGACGGCGAGGTCAGCCGATGCTGGCGGAAAGCTGGACGATCGTCGCCGGACGGCCTGACCTACACGCTTCAAGCTCCATGCCGGGGTGAAATTCCACGACGGCACGCCGTTCGATTGCAGCATCGTCAAATTCTCCTACGAGCGTGCCGTCGCGGCCGACAGCACCAACGCCCAGAAAGGCATCTTCGAGCCGATCGCCAAGACCGAGTGCCCCGACCCCGCCACCGCCGTCATCACCCTGAAGCGCCCGACCGGCGGCTTCCTGTTCTCGCATCGGCCTTGGCGACGCGTCGGTTGTGGCGCCGAACTCGGCCGCCACCAACAAGACCAACCCCGTCGGCACCGGCGCCGTTCCGTCTTCAAGCGCTGGGTCAAGGGCGACCGCGTGGAGATGGAGCGCAACCCGGATTATTGGGGGACGCCGGCGAAACTCTCCGCGGTCACCATCCGTTTCGTCGCCGATCCGTCCGCCGCGACGGCGGCGGTGATGGCGGGCGACATCGATGCCTTCCCGCTGTTCCCCGCCCCCGAGGCGCTGGACGCGATTCGCCGCGACCCGCGCATGGGCGTGCATGTCGGCACGACCGAAGGCAAGACCATCCTGGCGCTGAACGACGGGCGCAAGCCGTTCGACGACGTCCGGGTTCGCCGAGCCATGGCCTACGCGATCGATCGCGCCGCCCTGATCGACGCGCTCGGCGGCTTCGGCAAGCCGATCGGTTCGCACTACATTCCCGGCGACCCCGGCTATGTCGATCTCGCCGGCGCCTATCCCTACGATCCCGCCAAGGCGCGCGCCTTGCTGGCGGAGGCGGGGATGAAGCCCGGCACCGTATTCACCATAAAGCTGCCGCCGCCGTCCTACGCGCGGCGCGGCGGCGAAGTGATCGCGGCGATGCTGGAACAGGTGGGCATCACCGCGAGGCTGGTGCCGATCGAATGGGCGCAGTGGCTCGACCAGGTGTTCAAACAATCCGATTTCGACATGACCATCATCAGCCATACCGAACCACGCGACCTCGATATCTACGCCCGCGAGAAATACTATTTCAACTATCACAACCCGGATTATGCGGCCCTGTTCGAGCGGTACAAGGCCACGGTGGACGCGAAGGCGCAGCTCGATCTCGCGGGCGCGCTGCAGCGCAAGCTATCCCTGGACGAGCCCAACGTGTTTCTCTACGCGCTGCCGAAAATCGGCGTGTGGAACAGCAAGCTTCGTGGGTTGTGGGAGAACCAGCCGATCGCCGCCAACGACATGACCGGCGTCTCCTGGCCCGAATAGCGGCGCAAGCTGATGGCTTTCGTCGCCGGCGGCTGGCGGCATTGCTGGCGAGCCTTATCGCGGCCTCGCTGGTCGTCTTCCTGGTGTTGCAGGTGCTGCCGGGCGACCCCGCGTCGCTGATGCTGGACGTCTCGGCGCGTGAGGACACGCTGGCGGCCTTGCGCCACCAGATGGGGCTCGATCGTCCGGCATGGCTGCGCTACGCGAGCTGGATATGGGGTTTGTTGCGGGGTGATTTCGGCGTCAGCTACACCTATGGCGTGCCGGTGGCGGAACTGGTCGGGCAGCGCGTGCTGGTCAGCCTGCCGCTGGCGGTGATGGCGATCGCGCTCTCGGTCGCCATCGCCATTCCCGACCGGCGTGCTGGCGGCGGCGCGGCGCGGGCGGCTGGTCGACACGGCGGTGATGGGGGTGGCGCAAATCGGCGTGGCGCTGCCGAATTTCTGGCTGGGAATCCTGCTCATCCTCGCATTCGCCGTGCTGCTGCCGTGGTTTCCCGCCGGCGGCTTCGCGGGTTGGGACAAGGGCGTCTGGCCGGCCTGCCGTTCGCTGCTGCTGCCGGCGTTGGCGCTGGCGCTGCCGCAGGCGGCGATCCTGTCACGCGTCACCCGCTCCGCGGTTTTGGAGACGCTGGGGCAGGACTACGTCCGCACCGCACTGGCGAAAGGCCTGACCGCAGGGGCCGCGTTGTGGCGGCACGCGGTGCCGCAATGCATTGATCCCCGTTGTCACCATCATGGGCCTGCAATTCTCGTTTCTGCTGGCCGGCACGGTCATCATCGAGAATGTCTTCACCTTGCCAGGGCTTGGGCGGCTGATTTTCCAGGCGATCGCCCAGCGCGACCTGATCGTGGTGCAGGATCTGGTGGTGCTGCTCGCCGGCAGCGTCATCGTGGTGAATTTCTGCGTCGACCTCGCCTATCTCGGCCCTCGACCCACGGATTTCCCGGGATGGCGCACGATGACGCCCGCTTGCAACCGCAACCTCCTGATCGGCGGCGGGTTGACCGGGCTGATGGTGGCGATGGCGCTGGTGTCGCTGGTCTGGACCCCGTACCCGCCGACCCGGATCGACATCCTGCACAAACTGGCGCCGCCGACCGCCGTCCCACCTGCTCGGCAGCGATCCGTTCGGGCGGGACGTGCTGTCGATGATCATGGCCGGCGCCCGAAATTCGCTGTCCGTGGCGCTGATCGCGGTGGCGGCGGGTGCTGGGATTGGCATTCCGCTCGGCGCGCTGGCGTCGGCGCGCGGTGGCTGGGTGGATGCGTTGGTGATGCGCATTGCCGACCTCGCGTTCGCCTTTCCCGCGTTGCTGACGGCGGTGATGATCACGGCACTCGCCGGTCCGGGTGCCAGCAACGCCATGCTGGCGATCGGCATCTTCAACATTCCGGTGTTCGCCCGCGTCACCCGCGGTGCCGCGCTGGCTGTGCGGGAGATGGATTTCGTCATGGCCGCGCGAGCCACCGGCCGCGACGAGGGTGCAATCATGCTGGCGCCATGTGCTGCCTAATATCTCCGCGGTGCTGATGGTGCAGATCACCATCCAGTTCGCCCTGGCGATCGTCGCCGACGCCGGGTTGTCCTATGTCGGCCTCGGCACCCAGCCGCCGATGCCGAGCTGGGGAAAGATGCTGAACGACGCCCAAACCTTCATCTTTCGTGCGCCGCTGCTGGCGGTGTTTCCCGGCCTCGCGATCTTCGCGACCGTGCTCGGCCTGAACCTGCTCGGCGACGGCCTGCGCGACCGGCTCGACCCGCGGCTCGGCCGCCCGCGCCTGAACCCCATTCCGCCGCTTCCAGAAATCGCCGCACCGGAGCCCGCCATGACCGACCTTCCCGACCTCGCCGCCACCGACCTGCTTGCGGCCTATCGCCGCCGGCAACTTTCGCCGGTCGAGGTCACGGAGGCCGTACTGGCACGCATCGAAGCATGGGAGCCGGTGCTGAACGCCACCTGGTCGCTGGACCCTGACGGCGCGCGGGAGGCCGCACGCGCGTCCGAACAGCGATGGCGGCGGGGCGAGACCGTGGGTGCGCTGGACGGCGTGCCGGCGACGATCAAGGAGAACATCTCGACCAAGGGCACCGCGATGCCGCTCGGCACGGCGGCCAGCGTGTTGGTCCCGGCCGCGGCCGATGCCCCGCCGGCGGCCCGCCTGCGTGAAGCCGGCGCGGTGATCCTGGGCAAGACCACGATGCCGGATTACGGCATGCTGTCGTCCGGCCTTTCAAGCTTCCACAAGCTGGCGCGCAATCCCTGGAACACCGATTGCAATCCCGGCGGCTCCTCGGCCGGCGCAGGTGCTGCGGCAGCGGCGGGATACGGGCCGTTGCACCTCGGCACCGATATCGGCGGGTCGATCCGTCTGCCGGCGGGTTGGTGCGGCATCGTCGGGCTGAAGCCGAGCGCGGGGCGGGTGCCGGTCGATCCGCCTTATGTCGGCCGCGTCGCCGGGCCGATGACCCGCACGGTCAGCGACACCGCGCTGCTGATGTCGGTGCTCTCCCGCCCCGATATCCGCGACCACATGAGCCTGCCGCCGGCCGAAATTGCCTGGGCGGATCTCGACCTCGATGTCAAAGGCCTGCGCCTGGGCCTGCTGATGGATGCGGGAATTGGCTCCAGTCCCGAGCCGGAGGTCGCGGCCTGCATCGAGGCGGCTGGCCGGATGTTCGAAGCCGCCGGTGCGATCGTCGAGCCGCTGCCGCCGTTTCTCACTGGCGCGATGCTCGATGGGCTGGACGTCTTCTGGCGCACCCGCGCCTGGTCCGAGTATTCGCAATTGCCGCGCGAGCGCCGTGAGAAGGTGCTGCCATACATCAGCACCTGGATCGAAACCGCCGAGGGTGCCTCGGGCCTCGATGTCTATCGCGGCTTCAACCAGATCGTGGAAATGAGTGCGGCGAGCGTGCGGGCCTGCGCGCCGTACGATTTCGTCCTGTCGCCGACTGCGCCGATGCCGTCCTACCGAGCCGACTGGGCCTCACCGCTGAATGATCCGGCGCGGCCGTTCGAGCATATCGGCTTCACAGTCGCCTTCAACATGTCCGGCCAGCCGGCGCTGTCGATCAATGCGGGTTATACCGGCGACGGCTTGCCGATCGGGTTGCAGATCATCGGCCGGAGATTCGATGACCACGGCGTGCTCCGGCTCGGGGCTGCGTGGGAGAAGATGCGACCGAGCCCACGCGCCTGGCCGCGGTTCTGATCAGCACGGGAGGAAGGCATGGACTATCGCCGCATGGGCCGCACCGGCCTCAAGGTGTCGGAAATCTGCCTTGGCACGATGACCTTCGGGCATGGCGCCGATCAGGGAGAGACCAACAACATCGTCTCCGCCTGTCTTGACGCGGGGGTGAACTTTTTCGACACCGCCAACGCCTATAACGGCGGCGTGTCGGAGACGATGCTGGGCAAGGCGCTGGGCGATCGTCGTCGGCAAACCGTGATCGCCAGCAAGGTGTTCAACCCGATGGGGCCGGGGCCGAACGATTCCGGCATGTCGCGCAGCCACATCATGCAGGCCGTCGAGGACAGCCTGCGCCGGCTCGGCACCGATTACCTGGATCTCTATTACATCCACCATGTCGACGTGCAGACGCCGCTCGAGGAGGCGATGCGGGCGCTGGACGACCTCGTGCGCCAGGGCAAAGTCCGCTATGTCGGCTGCAGCAACTTCGAGGCCTGGCGGCTGATGGAGACAGTGCTGATCAGCGAGCTTCGCAATCTCACGCGGATGGAATGCTACCAGCCGCAATACAGCCTGGTGGTGCGCGACATCGAGCAGGAGATCGTGCCGGTGTGCGAGTTGAAGGGCTTCGGCGTGGTGGTCTGGTCGCCGCTGGCGGGCGGATATCTGGCTGGAAAATACCGCCCCAACGCGAAGGCCCCGACCGGCACCCGCGCCGCGGAGGGCTGGGCGTTTCCGCAACGCTACTTCCATCCGCAGGCGGAGGAAATCCTGACGACGCTGCTCGACGTGTCGACCGAACTCGGACGCAGCCCGGCCCAGGTGGCGCTGCGCTGGGTGCTGGACCAAAGCTTCATCACCAGCGCCATCGTCGGCGCGCGCAACGCGGCCCAGGTCGGCGACACGTTGCAAGCCGCCTCGTGGCGATTGCCGGATGCGGCACGGGCACGGCTGGATTCCGCCTCGATGCTGCCGCATCGCTATCCCCGCTCGATGGAAGACGGCATGAGCGAACGGCGCAACGCCGCGGTGAAGACTGGTTGAGCTGCTCAGCGGTCTTCATGCCCGAGGCTGAACTTTCGCTCAGCCGTCCTCATGCCCGAGGCTGAGCTTTCGCTCAGCCGTCCTCATGCCACGTCCTGCCCGCACGTTCGATCAGCGCGATCGAGGCGGAGGGGCCCCATGTGCCGGAGGTATAGGGTTTCGGCGGTTCGTGGTTGAGTTCCCAGGCGTCCAGGATCGGGTCGATCCAGTTCCAGGCCGCCTCAACCTCGTCGCGGCGCATGAACAGGGTCTGGTTGCCGCGCACCACATCCATCAGCAGTCGTTCATAGGCGTCGGGGTTTCGCACGCCGAAGGTCTCGGCGAAGCTCATGTCCAATGCCTCCTGCTGCAGCCGCATGCCGCCGGGGCCTGGGTCCTTGATCATCAGCCAGCAGCTTGATCGCTCTCGTCCGGTTGCAGACGGATCACCAGCCGGTTGGGCGCGAGCGGTCCGGCGGCGGCGTCGAAAACGGAATGCGGAATCGGCCGGAACGACACCACGATCTCCGACACGCGCGTCGGCAGCCGCTTGCCGGTGCGCAGGAAGAACGGCACGCCGGCCCAGCGCCAATTGGCGATTTCGGCGTGCAGCGCCACGAAGCGTTTCGGTCTGGCTCGACGTGCTTGCCGAGTTCCTCGAGATATCCGGGCACCGGCCCGCCGGCGGACGCGCCGGCGCGGTACTGGCCGCGCACGGTGCGGTCGGCGGCGGATTCGGCGGTGATCGGCACCAGCGATTTCAGCACCTTCAGCTTCTCGTCGCGCACCGCGTCGGCGGCGAGCGAGGTCGGCGGTTCCATCGCGATCAGGCAGAGCAGTTGCAGCATGTGGTTCTGCACCATGTCGCGCAGCGCGCCGGCATTGTCGTAATAGCCGGCGCGGCCCTCCACGCCCGAGCGTTTCCGCCACCGTGATCTGCACATGGTCGATATGGGCGGCGTTCCACACCGGCTCGAACAACGCGTTGGCGAAACGCAGCGCCATCAGGTTCTGCACGGTTTCCTTGCCGAGGTAGTGGTCGATGCGGAAGATGTGTTCCTCGGGGAAGACGCTGCCAATCGCGTCGTTCAGTTCCTTGGCGGATTCGAGGTTCTTGCCGATCGGCTTCTCGACCACGATGCGCGCGCAGTCGGTGGCGAGGCCGGTGTCGGCAAGCCTGGCGCAGATCGGGCCGAACAGGTCCGGGCTGGTGGCCAGATAGAACACGCGGATGCGGTCGGGCTGGGTCGTCCAGCGCCGTCTTCAGCTCGGCCCAGCCGGCCTCGGCCTCGGCGTCCGTCGGCCGCGATGTAGTGCACGCGGTCGAGAAATCGCGCCACGGCGCGGCCGTCGCGGTCGGCCTTGGGAACATGCGCCTCGATCGACTTCACGCGCCTTCGCCTGGAAGCTGGCATCGTCGAGCTTGCTGCGGGCGACGCCGAAGATGCGGGCACCCTTCGGAATCTGCCCGTCGGCGCAACGGTAGAACAGGGCCGGCAGCAGCTTGCGCTGGGCGAGGTCTCCGGTGGCCCCGAAGACCACGAGGTCGAAAGGGGCAACGGGGATTACACGTGCAGCCATGTCGTTGACACCTCGTTACTTCAACATTCCGTCACATGGACGGCGAGACCGCCTTGCGCGGTTTCCTTGTATTTGTCGTGCATGTCGAGGCCGGTCTGGCGCATCGTCGCCACCACTTCGTCGAGGCTGACGCGATGGGTGCCGTCGCCGGACAAGGCGAGGGACGCGGCATTGATCGCCTTGATCGCACCCATGGCGTTGCGCTCGATGCAAGGTATCTGCACCAGTCCGCCGATCGGATCGCAGGTCATGCCGAGGTGATGCTCGAGCCCGATCTCGGCGGCGTTTTCCACTTGTTCGGGGGTGCCGCCGAGGGCGGAGGCGAGCCCTGCCGCCGCCATCGCACAGGCGACGCCAACCTCGCCCTGGCAGCCGACCTCGGCGCCCGAGATCGAGGCGTTGGTCTTGGCCAGCGCGCCGATCGCCGCTGCCGCCAGGACGAACGCCTCCTGACCGGCCGCGTCGGCCTGCGGGTAGTACCGGCGCCAGTAGCGCAAAACCGCGGGCATCACGCCCGCCGCGCCATTGGTGGGCGCCGTGACGACGCGGCCGCCGGCGGCATTCTCCTCATTCACCGCGATCGCCCACAGGCTGGCCAGATCCATCGACTCCGTCGGGCGGCCGGAATCGCTGCGGCGCTTGTCCTCGATCCGCGCGGCCAGCTTCAACGCGCGCCGCCGTACCTTCAGCCCGCCGGGAAGTTCGCCCTCGGTGCGCAGGCCGCGGTCGATGCAGGCCTCCATGGTGGCGCAGATCTCGGCGATATGCGCACGCACCTCGGCCGGGGAGCGGACGCTGCATTCGTTGGCAAATTGCAGTTCCGCGACGCTCAGCCCGTCACGCGCGCAACTGGCGAGGATGTCTCGGGCGCTGGCGAACGGGTAGGGCAAGGTGCCCGCGTCGCCCGCAGCATCCGGCGGATCGCCGGCACGCAGCACGAAGCCGCCGCCGACCGAGAACCAAGTCTCCTGTCGCAGTACCGCACCATCGGCATCTTCAAGTTGAAAGCGCAATGTGTTCGGATGCGTGTTCAGCCGCGTCAGCCGGTCGAACACGATGTCGCGATCGAATTCAAACGGGATTTCCCCACCCGTCGCGAGTTCGAGCCTGCCTTCGGCGCGAATGCGGGCGGGCAATGCGTGCACTTCATCGGGATCGGCGGTGGCGGGCGCCATGCCGGTGAGGCCGGCAAGTACCGCGACATCGGTGCCATGGCCGCGTCCGGTCCAGGCCAGCGACCCGTATAGCCGCACCTCCAGCCGGGCGGCGCGCGGTGCCAGATCGGCCGCGCCGACGATGAATTCGCGCGCCGCCCGCATCGGCCCGACGGTGTGGGAACTGGACGGGCCGAGGCCGATCCGGAACAGGTCGAACACGCCGATCAGCTTGCCCATTGGTCGTCCCGAGCCTGTTTTTTGTTCGCCGGCCGCGCTGGCGCGCTTGCTGCCCATGCCTTCATATGGCCTGAATACGCTGTCGGTCGCGATCCCGCCAGCACCCGGGGCGGGCGAGCGGAGGAACTTGACATGAGCGGCATTCTGAGCGGCCTGCGCGTCCTGGAACTCGGGCAAGTGCTGGCCGGCCCGTTCGTCGGCGCGATCTTCGCCGATCTGGGCGCCGAGGTGGTGAAGATCGAACGGGCGGAGGGCGGCGACGATGGGCGTCACATGGGCCCGGCATTCCGCCACGGCGACGCGGTGATTTTCCACGTGTTCAATCGCGGCAAGAAATCGGTGGCGCTCGACCTGCGCAGTGCCGAGGGCAAGGCGGCGTTCGAGCGCCTGGCCGCCACCGCGGACATCCTGGTGCATAATCTGCGTCCGGGTGTGCCCTCGGCCCTTGGCATCGACGGGCCTGGCATGTGCGCGCGCCACCCCCGCCTGATCTACTGCGAGATCTCGGCCTTCGGCCATACCGGGCCGATGGCCATGGACCCCGGGTTCGAACCGCTGATCCAGGCGTATAGCGGCCTGTCGTCGATCAATGGCGGTCCGGACGATCCGCCGATTCGCGCCGCCGCCTCGCTGTGCGACCAGGGCACCGCGATGTGGATGGTGATCGGCGCGCTGTCGATGCTGCATCGCAGGCAAGCGACCGGGCGCGGCGGCATCGCCCAAGCCTCCCTGCTGGAGACGGCGCTGATGTGGAGCGCGCAGAAGATCGACACCCTGGTCAACACTGGCGAATTGCCGGCGCGCCACCGCTCCGGCCATCCGAGTCTCGTGCCCTATGAGGCTTTCGCGGCTGCCGACGGTCCGTTCATGATTTGTGCCGGCAACGACAGGTTGTTCGCCAAGTTCGCTGATGTGGCTGGCCACGGCGAGTGGATCACCGACCCGCGCTTCGCCACCAATCGGGCGCGGCTGGCCAACAAGGCCGCGTTGCTGGAGGAGATGGCAGGCGTGCTGACCGGGCGCACCCGAGCCGAATGGATCGCCGCACTGAAGGCGGCCGGCGTGCCGGCGGCACCGATTCATAACCTCGCGGAGGCGCTCGCGGAGCCGCAGGTGCAGGCGCTCGGCATGTTCCTGCCGGTTCCCGGCGAGGATTTTTCGCTCACCGCCATGCCGCTGACGCTGGACGGCGAACGGCCGCACATCGCCCATGGCGCGCCACGGCTTGGCCAGGACAACGCGGAGATCGCCGGCTGAGTGGTTTGTGCCATCGCCGCCGGGTTGCCATACTGGGCCGCCGCCACCCCAGGAGCGAGATGTGACCGCGATCGAAGCCATCGGGAAATTCCACGACGAACTGATCGCGATCCGCCGCGACATCCACACCCATCCCGAAATCGGCTTCGAGGAGCATCGCACCGCCGAAATTGTGGCGTCGAAACTGGCTGAATGGGGGATCGAGGTGCATCGCCAAGTCGGCGGCACCGGGGTCGTCGGCGTGCTCCGCCGCGGCAACGGCCAGGCGTCGATCGGCTTTCGCGCGGACATGGATGCGCTGCCGATGGACGAGACCAACGATTTCCCCCATCGCAGCCAGACGCCCGGCCGAATGCATGCCTGCGGGCATGACGGGCATACCACCATGCTGCTGGGTGCCGCGCGCTATCTGGCGCAATCCGGCGATTTCAACGGCACGGTGAATTTCATTTTCCAACCTGCCGAGGAAGGGCTCGGCGGTGCCGCGGCGATGGTCGCGGACCGGATCTTCCAGCGTTTCCCGTGCAACTTCGTCTACGGCATGCATAACCGCCCCGGTCTGCCGGTGGGCAAATTCGCCATCCGGCCCGGCGTGATGATGGCGGGCGGCGCGTTCTTCGACATCACCGTGACCGGCCGCGGCTCCCACGGCGCGCGGCCGGAGAGCAGCATCGATCCGCTGCTGACCGCCTGCCACATCACCACCGCCCTGCAATCCATCGTCGCCCGCAACGTGCCGCCGGCCGACACCGCGGTGCTGAGCGTCACGCGCATCAATGGCGGCGACGCCTACAACGTCATTCCGCAAACAGCGGTGATCCGTGGCACCGCGCGCACCATGAAGCGCGAGACGATGGAGTTGCTGGAAGCCGCGATGCGGCGCATCGCCCGCGGCGTGGCCGAGGGCTTCGGCGCTGTCGCCGAGATCGATTTCCGTTTCCTCTTCGCGCCTTTGGTCAACAACCAAGCCGAGACCGCGGCGATGGCCGCCGCCGCTGCAGAGATCGTCGGCGCTGACAACGTCGACACAGATGGCCCGCAGGTGATGGCGTCGGAGGATTTCAGCTTGATGCTGGAGGCCGTGCCCGGCGCCTTCATCAACATCGGCAACGGCGATGGCGACAGTGCGGCAGCGTGCCCGTGCACAACCCCAGCTATGATTTCAACGATGAGGCCATTCCGTACGGCGCCGCGATGTTCGCCCGCCTGGCCGAACAGAAACTGCCCCGAAGGCCAGAAGGACTGAACGCATGCCCGCCATCGACACCATCCGCGATTTCGCCGACGAGCTCACCGCCATTCGCCGCGACCTGCACACCCATCCGGAGCTTGGCCTCGAAGAACGCCGCACTGCCGAGATCGTCGCGAAGAAGCTGGAGGAATGGGGCATCGAGGTGCATCGCGGCGTCGGTGTCACCGGCGTGGTCGGCGTGCTTCGTCGCGGATCGGGCAAGACCTCGATCGGCCTGCGCGCCGACATGGATTGCCTGCCGATGGAGGAGCAGACCAACGTCGCCTATCGCAGCCGCAACCCGGGCCGGATGCATGCCTGCGGCCATGACGGCCACACCACCATGCTGCTCGGCGCCGCGAAATACCTCGCGACGTCGGGCAATTTCGACGGCACCGTCAACTTCATCTTCCAGCCCGGCGAGGAAGGCATCGGCGGCGCGCTCGCGATGCTGAAGGATGGGTTGTTCGAGCGTTTCCCCTGCGACTCGATCTTCGCCATGCATAACCGCCCGGGAATGCCGGTCGGCAAATTCGCCATCAGCCCCGGCCCCTCGGCCGCCGGCGGCGCGTTCTTCGACATCACCGTCACCGGACGAGGCTCCCACGGCGCGCGGCCGGAGGGCAGCATCGATCCGCTGCTGACCGCCTGCCACATCACCACCGCCCTGCAATCCATCGTCGCCCGCAACGTGCCGCCGGCCGACACCGCGGTGTTGAGCGTCACGCGCATCGTCGGCGGGGACGCCTATAACGTCATCCCGCAGACCGCCACCATCTCGGGCACCGCGCGGACCTTCAAGACCGAAACCATGCATCTGATCGAGGCCAATCTCAGGCGCGTCGCCCGCGGTGTGGCCGAGGGTTTCGGGGCCACCGCGGAGACCGATTTTCGGGTGATCTTCGCGCCGCTGATCAATGATGCGGAACAGACCGACGCCTTTGCCGATGCCGCCGCCGCCATGGTGGGCGAGGAGAATGTCGACCGTGCCAAGCCGCCGGGCATGGGCTCGGAGGATTTCAGCTTCATGATGGAGAAGGTCCCCGGCGCCTATATCCAACTCGGCAACGGCGACAGCGCCGCCCTGCACAACCCCGCCTACAACTTCAACGACGAGGCGACGCCGTTCGGCTCGGCATTGCTGTCGACCATCGTCGAGCGAAAACTGAAGCGCGCCTGAGCATGCTCGCCGCGGGAAGCCTCGTGGTTTCCTGCCAAGCGCGCGCGGACAATCCGCTGCACGGCGCGCTGCACATGGCGGCGATGGCGCAGGCGGCCGAGCAGGGCGGGGCACGCAGCATTCGCGCCAACGGGCCGGTCGATGTCGCGGCAATCCGCGCCATCACCGCGTTGCCGCTGATCGGCCTGAACAAGCGCTGGGACGCCGGCTTTCCTGTCTACATCACGCCGGATTTCGCGTCCGCCCGGGCGGTGGCAGAAGCCGGGGCCGACATCGTGGCGCTCGACGCGACCGCGCGACAGCGCCGCGGCGAGAACGTCGCGGCGTTGATCGGACGCATCCACGACGAACTCGGCAAACTCGTGCTGGCCGATGTTGCAACCCTGACCGAAGGCCTCGCGGCACAGGCTGTTGGTGCGGATTACGTCGCCACGACCCTCTCCGGCAATACAGGCGATGATCCGCCGCCGCCCGGCCCGGATCTCGACCTCGTTGCGGCGCTGGTGCGCCAATGCCGGGTGCCGGTGATCGCCGAAGGCCGCTACGACACGCCGGAGCGCGTTGCCCAGGCTTTCGCCTTGGGCGCCCATGCCGTCGTGGTCGGCACCGCCATCACCAATCCGCGCGAGATCACGCGCCGCTTCGTCCCCCGCTGATGCGCTTTCTCGGCATCGATGCCGGCGGCACGGCCACGCGCTGGGCGGTTTGCGATGCGCGCGGCGTCGCGATCGGCACCGGCGAGCTGCAGCCCGCGTCAGGGCATCTGTTCAACCTCGCCGAACGCGACCGGTTCGAGGACATGGTGACGGCATTGGGCGAGGCGGTCGGCGCGCCGATCGCCGGCGTGGTCGCCGGCCTCACCGGCCTCACCGCCGGCGCGCCCGAGGCCGCGACCGCCACCACCATTCTGGCCGAGAGGTTGGAAATCCCAGCTGCCTTCGTGCAGGTGCATGACGACATGTGGATCGGCTACCACGCGGCGTTTCGTCGTGGTGCCGGGCATGTCGTCTACGCCGGCACCGGCTCCGTCGGCACCCATGTCCGCGCCGATGGGGAGGTCATCCGCGTCGGTGGGCGCGGCATGCTGATCGACGATGGCGGCTCCGCGTTTTGGATCGGGCAGGCGGCGCTGAAACTGATCTGGCGCCGCATCGACGACGCCGCCGATGCAGGCGGCGCCCTTGCCGATGCGATCTTCGCCGCGATCGGCGGCAGCAGCTGGGACACGGTGCGGGCTTTTGTATATGGCGGCGGCCGCGCGCATGTGGCGTCGCTGGCCCGCGCCGTCGCCGCCGCCGCCGCCGATCCTGATGCCCTGATGATCCTGCACGCAGCCGGTGGCGAATTGGCGCGGCTGGCACAGGCGTTGGTCCGCCGCGCGGGCGCCAAGCCGGTGGCGTTGCTGGGCCGCGCCGCGGCGCTGCATCCGGAGATTCTCACGGGCTTTCGGGCGGCGGCGCCGACGCTGGAGGTTCGGTTGGCAGCGCCAAACGCCGCCCTTGCGGCGGCGCGGCTTGCGGCAGCGGCGGCGGCGGGGCACGCTGAGATCGACACACTGGGGGAATGACGATGGACGGAAAGCGCCCGACGATCGCGTCGGTGCATGGAATGGTTGCGGCTGCGCATCCCCTCGCGGCCCAAGCCGGTGCCCGGCTTCTCGCACAGGGCGGCAATGCCTTCGATGCCGCCGCCGCCACCACGGCCGCGCTGAACGTCGTGGAACCGTATATGTCGGGCCTCGCCGGGATGGGCATGGCGACCTGCTACGTCGCCGCCGAGAAGCGCATCCGCACGCTTGACTACATCACCCGCATTCCGGGCAAATTCCCGGCCGGAAAGTTCACCACGCGGGAGCAGATGTCGCGCGGTGCGCATAGTTCCGGCACGCCCGGCAACCTCGCCGGCTGGTGCGAACTGGTGCGGGCGCATGGCCGCAAATCGCTTGCCGAGGTATTCGCCCCGGCGATCGCACTCGCCCGCGACGGCTTTCCGCTGGTTGAGTTCAACACCAGCGGCATCAACAACTCTGCGCAGGCGCTGAAGGATCTGCCGTTCTTCGATGAATGGAACCGCAACTACACCGACGGCACCGGCAGCGTGAAGGCCGGTCACGTGTTGCGCCAGCCCGAGCTTGCCCGAACCTACGAGGCGATCGCCTCAGAAGGGCCGGGATATCTGTACGGCGGCAAGCTCGGCCAGGCGATGGCGCAGCACCTGCAGTCATTGGGCGGCTGCATCACCGTCGATGACCTGGAAGCGGTGAAGCCGGTCTGGCTGGAGCCGCTTTCGGCGTCCTACCGCAACGTCGTCGTGCACTCGCTGCCGCCACCCTGCGAGGCGTTCCAGTACCTGCTGACCTTGCGCATTCTCGATGGCTTCGACCTCGCGTCGCTGGAGCCCAATGGCGTCGAGCATCTGGACATCGTCTGGCGCGCCATCCGCCTCGCCGCCGGCGAACGCATCGCCCGCAACAACCCGAAACCCGATGTGCTGGCGCGGATCATGTCCGAGGACAATGTCGGCAAGCTGCGGGCACGGGTGTCCGACGGCAAGCCGGTCGAAGGCCCGACCGAGCAATGGGTGGCGCCGCAGCCGGTGAACCTCGACCGCGAGCACACCACCTCCACGTCCATCGCCGATCGCGACGGCAATGTCGTGTGCATTACGCAAAGCCTGGGCGCGCTGTTCGGGAGCGGCGTGGTGATCCCCGGTACCGGCGTTTGCATGAACAATTTCCTGTATTGGGGCGACGTCGATGTAAGTGCCACCAACCCGCTGCTGCCCGGCGGCGAATTGGCGCTGCCGACGGCGCCGAGCATCGCGACATCAGGTGGCCGCCCGGTGCTGGCGCTCGGCACGCCGGGAAGCTACGGCATCTGCCAGACCCAACCGCAGGCGCTGGTGCAGTATCTCGATTTCAAGCTCGGCCTGCAGGACGCGATCGAGGCGCCGCGCGCGCGGTTGTGGGATGGCAGGCGGGTGCAGCCGGAAAGCCGTATCGGCGCCGAGATTCTGGAGGCTTTGCGCACGCGCGGGCACGAGATCGATGCGGCTGCGGCCTGGACCATGACCGTCGGCGGCATGCAGGGCATTGCTATTGATCCCGACACCGGAGCCATGACCGGTGCGGCCGATCCGCGGCGCGATGGGTATGTTGCGACCCCCTGAGCGGGACGGCTATCTAAGGCATGGAAAACCCGCTGCGCGGCATCATGCTCATCCTCGCGGCGACGCTGCTGTTCTCGATCTCCGATGCGATGGCCAAAATCCTCGGACAGCGGCTGCCGGTGTTCGAGATCACCTGGATCCGTTACGGCATCTTCGTGCTCATGGCATTCGGCCTCGCCGGCCGTTCGGGGCGGCTGCGCCTGCGCGTGCGCAGCCCGGCGCTGCAGATCTTGCGCGGGCTCTCCCTCGTGGCCTCGGCGTTCTTCTTCGTCTTCGCCCTGCGCCTGTTGCCGCTGGCCGACGCGGCGGCGCTGGGCTTCATCTCGCCGTTGCTGATCACCGTGCTGGCGATCCCGATCCTGGGTGAGGCGGTCGGCATCCGCCGCTGGTCGGCGACCGTCATCGGCTTCATCGGCGTGCTCATCGTCGTCCGCCCCGGCGCCGGCACGTTCGAGCCGGGAGCGATCTTCGTGCTGGCCTCCTCCTCCTCCTGGGCCGTCGCCACCGTGCTGACGCGAAAGATGGCCGGGTGGGAGGACGCGGCGACGATGCTGCTGTGGTCGGCGCTGACCGGATTCGTGGTGCTCAGCGCCTTGGTGCCGTTCGTCTACGTGTCGCCGAGCTGGCCGGATTTCGGCCTCGCCTTGTTGTTGGGCGTGGTTGCCTCCACCGGCCAATATCTGCTGGTGCTGGCGTACCGCCACGCCTCCGCCTCGCTGCTGGCGCCGCTGAGCTATGCCCAGCTGATCTGGTCGTCGTTGCTCGGCTTCTTCATCTTCGCCACCCTGCCCGACCGCTGGACCATCGTCGGTGCCGTCATCATCGTCGCCAGCGGCATCTACACCGCCCATCGCGCGCGGGTTCGCGCACCAGCCCGGGTGCAAGGGTGAATTTCAGTACATGCGTGACTTGTCGAGCACGTTGCGCATGTCCTGGGGCCGGCCCTCCACCCAGCAGCGCAGATTGGCGATGAAGATATCGGTGATCTTGCGGTTTTCCGACCGGACGGTGCTGGCCGAATGCGGCGAGATCAGCACATTCGCCATGTCCCAGAGCGGCGAATCCGCAGGCAGCGGCTCGACTTGCGCGACATCAAGGGCGGCCAGCCCCAACTGACAGAGGCGCAACGCCGCGATCATCGCATCTTCGTCCACCACCTGGCCGCGTCCGATGTTGACGAAGGCGCAGCCCTTGGGCATGGCCGCGAACGCCGCCGCGTCGATCATGTTTTCGGTCTCGGCCGTGTGCGGCACCGTCACGACCACCGCATCCGCGCGGGCCAGCGCCGCATGCATCTCGGCCACCGGCAGCACGCGGTCGAACAGATCGTTATGGGCACGGTCCTTGCCCGGGTCGCGGGCGATCGCCACGACCTGCATGTCCAGCGCCTTTGCCAGTCGCGCGCAGCCGCGGGCTAGGTCGCCGGCGCCGATTGTCACCATGGTGCGCCCGGCCACTTCCTCACCGCAGCCGCGCACCCAGCTTCGTTCCGCCTGCGCCCGTTGCAGGCCCGTGAGGTCGCGGAAATGCGCCAGCAGCGCCATGAAGACAAATTCCGCCAGCGGCCCCGCGTGCACGCCGCGCGCCGTGGTGATCAGCACGTCGCGCGTGTCGAGGCCCAGCGTCGGCACCGCCTGGCCGACGCCGGTGCTGGTGGTCTGGATCCAGCGCAAGGCCGGGGTGAAGGGCATGTCCTCCAATGCCGGCAGGTCCCATAGGATGTCCGCCTGCGCCAGCATCTCCCGCCAGCGCGCCGTCTGCTCCGGCGTACGTTGCATCGCCGCGCCCTTGTGATCGGCGACGTAGCGCGTCGGCGGCAGCAGGTCGGGGGCGTAGAGCACCCGCACCTCCGGCACCGAAACGCCGATGCGCGCCACGTGCTCGGCTTCGAGCGGGGAGGTGATGAAGACGGTCGAACCCATGGAATCCTCACGACGATGTGCCGCAGTCTCACCCCGGCCGGGCGATGCGGCAACCCGCCCCTTGATGTGCGGTCATGCCGGTGCAACGAAGGGGTGCCAGAGAAGGCGCGACAGACGGAGACATGCGCATGACCCAGGCTTATCCCCGCGACCTCGTCGGCTACGGCGCCAATCGGCCGGACCCGGGCTGGCCAAACCAGGCCCGCCTCGCGCTGAACTTCGTGATGAACTACGAGGAAGGCTCGGAGGCATCGATCCTGGACGGCGACGCGGGCCCCGAGCGCGGGTTGCTCGAAGGTGCGACCGGCGTGCCGGATGGCATGCGCGACATGAACGCCGAGAGCATCTTCGAATTCGGCAGCCGCGTCGGCTTCTGGCGCCTGATGCAGATGTTCCGCGAGACGCACACCAAGCTGACGGTGTTCGGCTGCGCCCTGGCGTTGGAGCGCAACCCAGCGGCGGCGCGTGCCATCGTCGACGCCGGCCACGATGTCTGTTGCCATGGCTGGCGATGGGAAAATCACTGGCTGCTCAGCGAGGCGGAGGAGCGCGACCACATTGCCCGTGCCGTCGCTTCGTTGCAGGCGAGCATCGGCAGCCGCCCGCTCGGTTGGTACTGCCGCACCGGTGCGAGCGAGAACACCCGCCGGCTGCTGGTCGAGGAGGGTGGCTTCCTCTACGACAGCGACGCCTACAACGATGAACTGCCCTATTGGGACCATCGGCATGGGCGGCCGCATCTGGTGATTCCCTACACGATGGACATCAATGATTCGAAGTTCGCCAACCCCGCAGGATTCGGCAGCGGCGTCGATTTCTTCAGGTATCTGCGCGACAGTTTCGATTTCCTGTACCGACAGGGCCAACAGCAGCCGGCGATGATGTCGGTCGGCCTGCATATGCGCCTCGCCGGCCGGCCCGGCCGCGCCGAAGCCTTGCGCGAATTCCTGCATTATGTAGGCGAGCATCCGGGCGTTTGGGTCTGCCGGCGCATCGATATCGCCCGGCACTGGATCGCCAACCATCCGCCGGGGGCGACTTAGGAGGCAAGGAGCTTTACCCCTTGCCTCCAGCAACGACGCAGCCGGTTCAGTCGAACCTTTCCGCTCTTGCGAGATCTTGGCAATGTAGAACGAGGCGTAACCCCGGCGGCGGCACCTGGGTGAAAGCGCCTCCCGCGATGACATCGACCACAATGTCATGCTCCCCACTTCCCCCCAACAGATCGGCACCCTACGCTGCCGTCAAAAGCAGTGGAGAAGCAGAAATGAAAATGACCGTCGGCGAGGGCGACTACACCTACGAGGTCGTGGAGGACTGGGCGAAGTTGCCGCCCGGCTGGTCGTTCAAGGAGATCGGGTCGGTCGGCGTCGATCGGCACGACAACGTTTATGTCTTCAACCGCGGCGCCCATCCGATGATCGTGTTCGACCGCGACGGCAATTTCCTGCGCAGTTGGGGAGAGGGCGTGTTTCCCCGCGCGCACGGGCTGCAGATGGCCCCTGACGACACCATCTGGCTGACCGACGACGGCGATTCCAGCGTCCGCCAATGCACGCTGGACGGCAAGATCCTGCTGACATTGGGCGATCCCGGCAAGCCGTCGCCGTACATGTCGGGTTTGCCGTTCCATCGCTGCACTCACACGGCGCTGTCGCCGCAGGGCGACATCTACGTGTCCGACGGCTACGGCAATGCGCGGGTGCATAAATACGCCCCGGACGGCCGCAAGCTGATGAGCTGGGGCACCCCGGGCACCGATCCCGGCGAGTTCAACATCGTCCACAACATCGTCTGCGACGACGCCGGCTGGGTCTATGTCGCCGATCGCGAGAATCACCGCGTGCAGGTGTTCGACGGCAACGGCAAGTATGAAACCCAGTGGAACAACCTGCACCGTCCCTGCGGCCTGTACATGCCGCGCGGCAAATGCCCGGTGTGCTATGTCGGCGAGTTGGGGCCGGGCCTTGGCGTCAACGTGGCGCACCCGAATCTCGGACCGCGGCTGTCGATCCTGGACAACACCGGCAAGCGCCTCGCCCGTATCGGCGGCCAGCATGCGGGGTTGGGGCCGGCCGAATTCATCGCGCCGCACGGGCTGGCCGTCGACAGCCGCGGCGACCTTTATGTCGGTGAGGTCTCCTGGACCAATTTCCCGAGCTTCTATCCCGATCGTCCGATCCCTGACGATCTCCGCTCGCTGCACAAGTTCCGCAAGATCCCGGCACCTGGCTGACCGCCGCTTTCAATCCTGCGCGGCGTCGTTCATATTGCGGTGCAGCGTAAGGAAGGCAGCGCCGTGACTCCGCCACGCGAATGAGCACGACGTTGGGCGACGTGGCGCAGGATGGTCTGCCGCAACCACAGCGCTTCTGGGCGGTGCTGACCATCCTGCTTGGCCTGATGATGGCGGTGCTGGACGGCTCCATCGCCAACCTGGCGTTGCCGACCATCGCGCATGAGCTCGACGTCTCCGCCGCCAGTTCGATCTGGGTGGTGAACGCGTACCAGCTCGCCAATGTCATGTGCCTGCTGCCGCTCGCGGCGCTGGGTGAGATCGTCGGCTACCGCCGCGTCTACCGGGTCGGCATGGTGGTGTTCACCCTGGCCTCGCTGGCCTGCGCGCTGTCGCATAATCTGCCGCAGCTGATTGCCTCGCGCGTCCTCCAGGGCCTGGGTGCCGCCGGCATGATGAGCGTCAACAGCGCGTTGGTGCGCTTCATCTATCCGCGCCGTCTGCTTGGCCACGGATTCGGCATCAATATGATGGTCGGCTCGTCGTCCTCGGCACTCGGGCCCAGCATTGCCGCGGCGATCCTGTCGGTGGCGGGCTGGCAATGGCTGTTTGCGATCAATGTGCCGCTCGGCATCCTGGTCCTGATCATGGGCGCGCGGACGCTGCCGCCCACCCCGCGCTCCACCCATAAGTTCGACCTCGGCAGCGCCTGCCTGAACGCGATCACCTTCGGCCTGCTGATCACCGGTGTGGAGGCGCTTGGCCACGGCGAAAACTACAGCCTGGCGCTCGCGGAGATTGCCGGCGGCGCCGCCTGCGGCTGGCTGCTCGCCAAGCGTCAGGTCTCGCGCAGCAACCCGCTGCTGCCGGTGGATCTGATGCGCCGGCCGATCTTCGCGTTATCGGTGATCGCGGCCACCTGCTCGTTCTGCGCCGGTGCGATGGCGGTCGTCTGCATGCCGTTCTACCTGCAGCTCCAACTCGGCTTCTCCCAGCGCGAGACCGGCCTGTTGATGACCCCCTGGCCGCTGACGGTGGCGCTGCTTTCGACCCTCTCGGGCCGGCTGGCGGACCGGTTTTCGGCTGCGGTGGTCGGCTCGATCGGCCAGACCATGATGGCGACCGGCCTGGTGTCGCTGGCGCTGCTGCCGGACGACCCGGCTTTGTGGAACATCGCCTGGCGGATGAGCCTGTGCGGCGCCGGCTTCAGCCTGTTCAACGCGCCCAACAACCGCACCATGATCGCCGCCGCACCCGCGGCGCGAAGCGGCGGCGCCAGCGGCATGCAGGCGACCTCCCGCCTGCTCGGCCAGACCCTCGGTACCGCCATGGTGGCATTGCTGTTCGGCCTGATGGCGCAGGGTGCCGCGACCAAGACGGCATTGCTGGTGGCGACTCTATTCTCGATCGCCTCCGCCATCACCAGCCTGTTGCGCCGGCCGCCGCCCGCAAGGCTCTAGCTATCCTCACTCTGGTCTTGGCCGGGGGACGTCGCCGGGACTAGGCTGCGCGCGGAGGCAGCACGGAGGCGAGAATGCGGACGATCACCTTGCGCGTGAACGGCACCAGCCACGCGATTTCCCTCGATGATGACGCGATGCCGTTGCTTTACGCGTTGCGCGACGACCTCGGTCTGCACGGTCCGAAATTCGGCTGCGGCCTCGGCCAATGCGGCGCCTGCACCGTGCATGTCGACGGCCAGGCGGTGCGCTCCTGCCTGACGACGGCCGCCGATGTCGAGGGGCGTGCCATCACCACGCTGGAAGGGCTCGGCAGCCCGGAGGCGCCGCATCCGGTTCAGGCCGCCTTCATCGCCGAGCAGGCGGGTCAATGCGGCTATTGCAGCAATGGCATGATCATGACCGCCGCCGCGTTGCTGACCCGCACGCCCCATCCGAGCGAAGCCGACATCCGCACCGAGCTTGCCGGCAATCTGTGCCGCTGCGGCAGCCATGTGCGGGTGCTCGCCGCGGTGCAGCGCGCGGCGGGAGGCGCGTGATGAACCATCTTCGCCGCCGTGACATCTTTGCCGCCGCCGCCGGGCTGGTGGTCGCCTTCAGCCTGCCGCGCACAGCCTTCGCCGGACCATCGACGATTGCCGGCGATGCGGTCGACGGATATCCTTGCCATCGGCCGCGACGGCGCGGTCACGGTCTACAGCGGCAAGGTCGATCTCGGCACCGGCGCCCGCGCCGCCTTGCGCCAGATCGTCGCCGAGGAACTCGGCGCCGCCTATGACGGCATCACGGTGATCGAGGGCGACACGGCGCTTGACGCCCGATCAAGGCGGAACCGGCGGCAGCACCGGCATCACCCAAGGTGGTGCGATGATCCGCCGTGCGGCGGCCACCGCCCGCGGCAAGCTGCTCGCCCTCGCGGCGGCAAAGCTGCAACGTCCCGCCGCGGAATTGCAGGCGATCGACGGCCGGGTGCAACCGATCGCCGGCGGCGCGGGCGCAGATTTCGCCGAGCTGATCGGCGGCCAGGATTTCGCGATCCCGGTGGACGCCGACGCGCCGCTGAAACCCGTCGAGGAATTCCGCTTCATCGGCAAATCCGTGCCCCGGCCGGACGTGTCGGGAAAATTCACCGGGCGCCACACCTATCTGCAGGATTTCCGCGTCGAGCGGATGTTGCACGGCAGGGCGATCCGCCCGCCGGCAATCGGCGCCGAGCTGCTCGATGTCGATGCCGCCTCCGTCGCCGACATCCCCGGCGTGCAGATCGTCCGCATCCGCAACTTTCTCGGCGTGGTCGCGCCGCGTGAATGGAACGCCGTACGCGCTGCCCGCGCGCTGAAGGCGCGTTGGAGCACGCCTGCCACCCTCGATGGTTCCGACAAGCTGTTCGACAGCGTCCGCGCAGCCCCGGTCGACAACGAGGAGGTGCTGAAAAGCGTCGGCAATTCCGCAACCGTGCTGAGCACGGCGAAGCGCAAGCTGGAGGCCAGCTACCACTGGCCGATCCAAAGCCACGGCTCGATGGGTCCATCCTGCGCGGTGGCCGACATCCGCGCCGATCGCGGCACGGTTTGGACGGCATCGCAAGGCACCCACCGCTCCCGTCTGTTGTTCGCGAAATTCCTCGGCATCCCGGCGATCCGGATGCGGATGATCTACATGGACGGCTCCGGCAGCTACGGCACCAACGGCAACGACGACGTCGCCGCCGACGCCGCGTTGATGTCGCGCGAAGTCGGCCGGCCGGTTCGGGTGCAGTGGATGCGCGCCGACGAGCATGGTTGGGACCCGAAGGGCCCGCCGCAATTGCTCGATCTCAGCGCGGCACTCGACGATGCCGGCGATATCGCGGCCTGGGAAACCACCGCCTTCCTGCCCGCCAACACCAAGGGCTTGCCCGGCGTGCCGGTGCTGGCCTGGGACGAAGCCGGCTTCGCCCAGCCGCGCGGCAACTCGGCTGGGCTGACGCAGCTGAATTCCGACCCGCCATACGCCATCCCCAATGTCCGCGCCGTCACTCGCTGGTTGAAGGAGACGCCGCTGCGCCCGTCCAACCTGCGGGCGCCGGGCAAGATCGGCAACGTCTTCGCGGTGGAGAGCTTCGTCGATGAGCTGGCAGTCGCCGCCGGCGCCGATCCGCTGGCATACCGCATGCGCGGCATTCGCGAGCCGCGCGGCCAGGCGGTGTTGCGTGTCGTGTCCGATGCGATGGCATGGACGCCGCGCGCGCCACACGCCAACCCGGACGCGCCGGTGCTGCACGGCCGCGGCATCGCCTACGTCCATTACAAGCAAATCGAAAACTTACATCGCCATGGGCATGGAGGTCTCGGTCGAGCGTGCCTCGGGCGGAGGTGCGCGTCAACAGGGTGGTCTGCGCCCATGATTGCGGCCTGATGATCAACCCCGACGCCGTTCGCGCCCAGGTGGAAGGCTCCATCCTGCAGACCATCAGCCGCACCATTTTCGAGGAAGTCACGTTCGACCGCAGCCGGGTCACCAGCACCGACTGGTCCAGCTATCCGATCCTGACATTCCCCGACGTGCCGAAGCCTCGAGATCGCACCTGATCGACCAACCGCACGAACAGCCGCTCGGCGCGGGCGAGGCGGCGGCCGCGCCGGTTGCGGCGGCGATCGGCAACGCCGTGTTCGACGCCGCCGGCATCCGCCTGCGCACCGCCCCGTTCACTCCGGCACGCGTCAAGGCGGCGCTGCAGACAACCGCGAGCTGACATGGCCGCGCACGCGAACGAACTGCCGATCATCGACCGTTATCGGCAGCCGGCTTGCGGCACCGCCTGATGGCGCGTCGCCTGATCGACATCTCAAGCGCATTGCGCGCCGGCATCGCCAGCGACCCTGCGCATATGCTGCCCAGGATCGATTACATCGACCATCACCAATCAGCGCCGGCGATCGCCGCGTATTTCGGTGTCTCCCCGGACCAATTGCCCAACGGCGAGTATGCCGCGGTCGAACGCGTCGAGATCTCCACCCATAACGGCACCCATCTGGACGCGCCGTACCATTACTTCAGCAGCATGAACCATGAGCTCATCCCCGGCGGCGAGGCGTCCTGGCGGATCGACGAGGTGCCGTTGGAATGGTGTTTCCAGCCGGGCGTGAAACTCGATTTCCGCCGCTTCGAGGATGGCTACGTCGCGACCGCGGCCGATGTGCAGGCCGAGCTTGAGCGCATCGGCCACACGCTGCGGCCGCTGGAGATCGTCGTGGTCAACACCGCCGCCGGCGCCCGGTACGGCGAGGCGGATTACATCGATCGCGGTTGCGGCATGGGGCGGGAGGCGACGTTGTGGCTGCTGCGCCAGGGCGTGCGGCTGGTCGGCACCGACGCCTGGAGCTGGGATGCGCCGTTTTCCCACACCCGCGCCCGGGTCCAGGCAACCGGGGATGCCGGGTTGATCTGGGAGGGCCATCGCGCCGGCCGCGAGATCGGGTATTCCCACCTTGAAAAGCTGAACCAGCTCGATCAGTTGCCGCCGGACGGGTTTGAGATCGTCTGCTTCCCGGTGAAGATCCATCGCGCCTCCGCTGGTTGGACGCGCGCCGTCGCAATTCTTCCGGACTGAACATCCCTTAACATCGATGGCGTTATCAACTGCGTGCGGCGCCACCAATCGCGCGGGGGGATGTATGCTGGATCGTTGTGCGTGAGCTGGGGCATCCTCCGGCTGTTGCTGCAAGCCCGCGAGGGCATCTGGCCGCCGGCCGACACGATTGCCAGCTTGTATGAGGAGCTGAGCCTCAGCGCGCCGTCGCGCGCCGGCCTCCCGCTTGGCCCCCATGCCGTGACCGGCGGCTCATTCGCCGTGGCGCTGTTGAACGCGTCCCGCGGCGGCCAGCCCATGATGCTTCCGGGCGGCGGGCGGCTGCGGCTGGTGGATGCCGATATCAGCCTGAAGTCGCACCGCGCGGATCTCGGGAAATGCCGCATCGATCTTTTGGGGATGCTCGAAGATCAGTCCCTGGCGGTATTATCCCTCCAGTCCAACAACGCCACGGAACCGCTGATCGCCGCGTTTATCGAAATGCTGGTCGGGGTCGCCGTGCTGAATGCCAACATCGCCGCCGTTGCCAACCAGGCCGGCGCCGTGTTGCGATGCCGGGTGGAGCGCGAGGCGCCTCGCGGCGTGCTGGTGGCCGATGCGGCCGGGTGGGAGGAAGTGCTGCAGCGCGGTGACCTCGAACGGCTGCTGCCGCTGCGCGATGCGGTGGCGGCCGCGTGCGGGCTGGATCTGCGCCTGCTGCGGCTTGACGACGCGCAGCGAGCCTTGGGTCCTGATGGCGTGACGCCGATCGCGAACGGGCATCTGCTGCTGCGGGACTATCCCGCCGGCGACAGGGCAGGGCGGCCAGCTTTGCGCTGGCCGACCATGATCCCGTCTGACCCGGCGGGGTTCATCGTCGAGCAGATCCAGTCTTCATGGCGGCGCGGCGTCGATGACGTCGATGAGCGGGTCGAAATGGATCCGCCGCCGCCGCCCGCGCCCGCACCGACTCCGGTGGCCAATGACAATGACCGGCGCCGGCGCCCGCGAACGCCGCGTGCCCGGCGCGCGCGCAACGGCCTTAGCAGCACCCAGGCGCTGGCCCAATCGGTCTTCGCCGGGCTGGAGGAGGCGGGCCGCCTCGCGGCGTTGGATGGCCTGCTGGCCGAGGACGGCTTTCCCGCCTTTCCCCCGATCGACGCGGCGACCACGCTGGCGATGCGCCAGTTGGTCCTGATGCCTGGCGAAACCACGCCGAGCGAGGTCGACCTGGTACTCAGCGGCAGCGCCACGGTGTTCGTCGAGGTGAAGCTGGCAGAGGCGCGCTTCGCCATTTGCGGCAATCCGGGCCTGACGCCGTCGCATCCCTCGTTTGCCAGCGACCTCTGCACCGGCGCCTACCGGGTGCAGAATCACCGGCACACGCGCTGCACGCTGAGCGAGCAGGGCATGCGGCTATGGGAGCTGATCCCCGAGCTGTTCGACGTCGACGGCGCCAGGGACCATGATCCGTGCCCGCTGTTTGCGAATTACGCGCTGGTGCGGCGCGTGCTGGCGGTGTGCACGAATGCGCATGGGGTGCTCGCCACCACCAGGCGCCATGTCCTCGTGGTCTATGACGATCGCAACCCGGCCTTCTGGCCGGGCGGCGAGGCGGACGAGCAATGGCATGAGACGGTGCGGCTGTTGCGGCTGCCGCGCTTGTTGCGCCGGGTCAGCTGGCAGAAGCTGATCGGGCACCTGGCGGCCGAGCCGGCCATCGCCGAACTGGTGAACGCGGTGTCCGAGAAATACGATTTTCCGGTCGAGGCAGCGGTTTAGAGCAATATGGCTTTAGGTGGAATTACCGTGCCATAAAATTGCTCGCCTAAACAAAAGGCTAGGTCGTGATGGTCGCTGATGCCGGCGGCCATTCACGATCTAGGGGCTGCCTGAGGCTTCAGCGCCCGCGGCGGACCTTCAGCGCAGGCTGTGGGCCGGGGCGTCGATGTAGCGGGCACCGCCTGAAGGGGCCTCCGCCACCTCATCGTCAGCGACCAGGCCGCGGCCACCCTTGACAATCATGAGGCTGCCTTGGTCCGGACGGTCGTAGATGAAGCCGTAGGTCGGGTAGACGCTGCCGAAATCGCCGCTGTGGCCCAGGCCGACGCGCACCGCCGACCAGTCATTGGCTTCGGAAACGTCAATCACCGGAATCCCGCGCGAGACGCCGCCGCTTCCGACGCCCGGGCCGGACCAGTTGGCGTGGTCGATCTCGACCATGCGTGAGTTCAACACCGCGGTGACCACGGCGACATGGCCGAGGCGCATATGGCCGGTGGCGCGGAAATTCATCACGCTGCCCGGTTCCGGCTTTTCACCGCGGGCATAGATGCCGGAGGCGGCATCCCACCAATTGGCGGCATTTCCCTTAAGTTCGATGCCCGAGGCCGCACGGGCAAACGGAACGCAGCTGATGCCGCCATATGAACGGCCATAGGCAGACCGGCTAGAGTCCATGCCTGGAGTGCAAACGCGAACCCGCGTCAGGGTGGAACACCGCGTTCTGGATGGCGCCATTGCGCGTGTCCTTCGCGGTGATCGCCTTGGCGTTGGCGGGGCTCGGGGCATGGCTGGAATGCGCTGATTTGGCAGAGGTCGCGATCGGGGTGGCCTGGCTGGGAGCTGCACTGACCAACGCCATCACAGCGCTCACCACCACCGCTGAACCACCCAATTTCCACACCCGCATGCTCTATCCCCCGCTCGGTCACAGATCCGTGTTTCCGATTGCTACGGGGTCGTGAGCATGGCAACCCGTTAAGCGAGGTTTGCAAGCCAGACTTGCCACTTCGTTGATCTTGGGGTGTGGATAACCGTCTTGGGTAGGAACACCCTCCTACAAAAGCCGATTTTAGGAGGGTGTTGCCGATAAAAATGTTGCATGTTGCGAAAAAGTCACAAGCGTAGATTGTGCCGAGTCGTTCCTTTTTCGCGCAAGACGTCATCACGTTGATGTACGGAGCCGCTTCTTTTCACGGCCAAAAGAGACCCCGCACGTCATCGTGACGGGCCTGACGTTATTTGCAGGCGGTGACCATGATCTCCACCAGGATGCGCGGGTCGGCCATGTTGGCCTCCACGCAGGCCCGTGCCGGAGCGCCGTCTTTTTCCAGCCAGGCGGACCAAAGCTCGTTCATCGCGTCACGGTCCCGGATGTCCTTGAGCCAGATCTGGGCCTGCAACAGCCGGGTCTTGTCGGTGCCGTGGGTTTCAAGGATGGCGTCGATCTGCGCCAGGACCTCGGCGGTCTGGCCCCGGATGTCCTTGGAGACGTCCTTGGCGGTGCAACCCTGCAGATAGACGAAACCATGATATTCAACGGCTTTCGACAGGATCTTGTTCGGCTCGGTCCGGATGATCTTGCTCATCGGCTATTCCTTTGCTTCGGAGTGCTTGGGCTGCGGGAGTGTTGGCTTCTAGAACAACCCGGTCGGGGATGGAATGACCACCCCAGGCTTCGGTCTTTGGCCGGGCTACGCCGGCGCTTCCAGGGCGCGGGCCATGCGCGGCAGGCGGGTAAGCGCGATTGCGCAGGCGGCGAGCGAAACCAGGCAGCCCAGCAGCACCGGGATTTGCAAGCCGGCGAATCCGGCCAGCGCGCCGTAGGTCAGCGCACCCATCGCCGGCCCAGCACGCCCGATCAGCCCCCACAGGCTGATGACCCGCCCGATCATCTGGCCGGAGGTGGCGCTTTGCAGCAATGTCTGCGCCGCGATGCCATGCAGCGTGCTGGCCATGCCCATGCCGCCGGCGCAGAGCACCGCGAACGCAAAAGAGTGGGTGGCGACGAACCCCGCCGTCGCCAGGGCCAGCGCCAGGCCGCTGCCGACCACCAGCCCGGTCAATCCGGACAGCCGGCCGCGCAGCGCGATCAGCACGCCGCCCACCAGTGCCGCGAGCCCAATCGCGCTCGACAATGTCGCCAAACCCTCCGGCCCGCGCCCGAACAGCCCGACATAGGGCGGCAGCATCTCCTGCACGCCGCGGATCAACACGCCGATGGTGGCGGCGAACAGGAACATCGGGCCCATTCCGGGATGGCGCGCGACATAGACCAGCCCGTCCAATGCCTCACGCGCCACGCTGCCGGTCGGTGCGTGGCCGCGCCGGTGGCGCGGATCGAGCCGCAGCAACGGCATCGACCAGCTGGCGAGCAGATAGGCCGTGCAATTGGCCAGCATCGCCGGCGCCACGCCCCAGACCGCGACGATCACGCCGCCGATTCCTGGCCCGATCGAGCGCGCCAGGTTGAAGCAGAGGGAATTCAGCGCGACCGCACCGGGCAGGTCGGCCCGCCCGACGATGCCCGGCACCAGGCTCTGGCGGGCCGGTTGCGCGAAGGCCTGGGTAGTGCCGAGCAGGATTTCCAGCGCGGCCATGTACTCAACCCGGATCAGGCCGGTCAGCGTCAGGGTCGCGAGCGTCGCCGCGTGCGCGGCGGTGATCAATTGCGTCGTCGTGGTCAGCCGGATCCGGTCGGCGCGGTCCGAAATCGCGCCGGCGAAAGGCGAGATCAGCACCGACGGCGCGAGGTTGCAGAACGCGAGGATGCCGACCCACAGCGCCGAATGGGTCAGCTGCCACGCCAGCCAGTCGGTCGCCACCTTCTGCATCCACAGCCCGCTCCAGGAGATCAGGCTGGCGCCATAGAAGATGCGGGCGTTGCGCTGAGACAGGACCCGGCCGATGCCTGCGAGGCGGGCCACGCTGCGCTGACCGGCGCTACGGCCGGGTGGGCCTGGGTGCCTTGGCCGATGCCGCTGGTGGCGCCGGGACCGCCGGTTCATCGGGGGTCTTGCCGGGCCCCGGGGTCGCGGCGTTGACCGCGCCGGCGATGCAATCGCTGACCATCGAGTCGCGCGCGTATCGCCCTGACAATCCGCTGCTGGTGTTGCCGATCACGCCGGACGACCCGTACGGCGCGTCCCGCGTGCTGGTGGCATATTGGTCGGCGCGGTAGATCTCGGCGCGGTTCTGCCGGAGATAGACTTCATCCGCCCGCTCCCGGCAGGCGGCCTGCTGGGCGACCGTGCCACGGTCGGGCGGCGCCCCGCAGCCGGCGACGCCGATCAGCGCCAGCATGAGGACGGGAAGGGAAATGGCGGCATTCATGCTTGGGCTCCTGGCGAGTCGCTGGCGATGCCCGAGACTGAAGCCGGCGCGGGAAGCCGGCAAGCCGCGATCCCACCAAGCTGGGCGCGCATCTGCTCGGCGTCGAAACGCGCCTCCGCGGTCAGAGCCACGGTCGCCGCGGCTTGCAGCAGGGATGGATGGATCTCCGCGCCGTCGCGCTTCAGCGTGAACAGCGCATCGGCCCAGCGCGCCTGGGTCAGCAGGTCGACCAGCGCCAACAGGCGCAGGCAAAGCGACAATCCGTAGCTGGTCTGCATGCCGACGCTGCGGTCCACCGCATCGGCCCAGCAGCAGGCATCCGGGTCGGCCAGCGCCAGGTCGGTGCATTCGCCGTCGGGCCGGCGGAACCGGAAGCGGCGTCCGGACCCCCAATGCGCGTTTGCGGCGGCGCTGCGGGCGGCGTGCCACACGGCGTCGAGGTCGTGCTTGCGCACCGGCGGCAGGGCCTCAGGCGCCAGGTCGATGAGGTAGGTCAGCGTGCCGTCGCTCGCGGCCGCGACGCGCACATTGGGAAAGGGTCCGTCCATCGCCGCAGGATGGACCTGCGCCGCGCCGCGCGCCACCCTGCCGCATCCCGACAGGAGCGACCGTGATGCCCGAACCCCACCTGATGACCGCGACCGAGGCGAGACAGCGAATGCAGGCGGGGCGCCTGACGCCGCGCGACCTGCTGGAATCCTGTCTTGAGCGCATCGCGGCCAGGGAGGGCCAGGTCAGGGCGTTCGCGCATTTCCATCCGATCCAGGCGCGCGGTGCCGCACCGGCGTCAGGCGGGCCACTGCACGGATTGCCGATCGGTGTGAAAGACGTCCTTGATACCTCTGATATGCCTACTCAATACAACTCACCAATTTGGGCCGGGCATCGCCCGCGCGCCGATGCGGCGGCGGTCGCCTGGGCCCGCGCCGCCGGTGGCGTGGTGCTCGGCAAGACGGTGACGACGGAGTTTGCCACCCGCTTGGCCGGGCCGACCGCCAATCCGCATGACCTCACGCGCACCCCCGGCGGCTCCAGCAGCGGCTCGGCCGCGGGTGTCGCCGACGGGTTCTTCCCGCTGGCCTTCGGCACCCAGACCGCCGGCAGCATCATCCGCCCGGCGGCGTTCTGCGGCGTGGTCGGCTTCAAGCCGAGCTACGGAACCATCCCACGACTTGGCATGAAACTCATGTCCCACAACCTTGATACAATAGGAGTCATGGCCCGCAGCGTTGCCGATTGCGCGCTGTTCACCAGCGCCGTCGCGCGATGCGATCTCGGCGACCCGGACACGAAGCCGCATTGCGCACCGCGCATCGGCATCTGCCGCTCTCCCGTTTGGGACAAGGCGGCGCCGGAAACCCAGGCGTTGCTGGAGCGCGCGGCCGCTTCCCTCGCCCGGGCCGGTGCGAAGGTTTCAGCTCGCGAACTCCCGGACGCCTATCGCGCGCTCGACGATGCGCAACCGCTGGTGATGCATGCCGAGAGTGCCGCCTCGATGGGCTGGGAGTTGCTGACCGCGCGGGCGTTGATCAGCGACGTGCTACGCGCGCGGCTGGAATGGGGGCTGACCCAGGCAGGCGAAAACCTGGCGGCCGCACGCACGGTGTTCGCCGACCTGCAGGCCGGATTCGGGCCGGTGATGGAAGGACTGGATGTCCTGGTGACGCCGTCGGCTCCTGGCGAGGCGCCGGTGGGACTGGAACGGACCGGCGACCCCGCCTTCAATGCGTATTGGACCGCGCTGCATGTGCCCTGCGTCACCGTGCCGGCGGGCGTGGGCCCGAACAATATGCCGCTCGGTATCCAGATCGTCGGCCGCCGCGGAGAGGACCGCGAGACCTTGGCCTGGGCGCAATGGGTGGCGGCGGCGATGGGCTGAAGGCAACCATTCTCCTGCGTGAGCGTTCCATTCTCTGCGCAGAACATCATCCGGCGCGAGGCGCTGCTGATGTTCCTGCGAGAAAATCATTGCTCCTGAAGGAGATTTCGCCATGTCCCGCTTGTTCGTCGTCGCCCTCCCGCTGCTGGCGCTCGCCGGCTGCGTCGCCCCGAACGGTTCCACCCTGCCGCCGCAGCAGGTCTATGTCATGCCACCCCAGGGCAGTGTGGTGACCCAGGGCGTGCCGGGTACGGTGGTGGTGATGAACCAGCCGCCGCCGGCGCAGTACGAGGTCGTCCCCCCGGCGCCGCAAGGCTATGGCGCGGTGGCCTGGCAGCCGGGGCATTGGAACTGGAACGGCAGCGGCTGGGCGTGGCAGCCCGGCCAGTACATGACCGCGCAAAGCAGCGGTTTGCAATGGATCGAAGGCAAATGGACCGATGTGCCCGGCGCCGGTTGGCGCTACATCGAGGGGCATTGGTCGTAAGAACTTTCTGCTCCAACGGTTGGTGCGGCTGGTTGGCCGCGGGTCGGCGGGCGGGGAACATCCCCCGGCGGCCCCCGTTGTTCAGGGGAGCGAAACTGTAGAGAGCACCGCCATGCGATTCCCTGGGGCGAAGTTGTTTCTGCTGTCGTTTGCTGCCGCCACGGCGGTCACTTCGGGCGCGGCCACGGCGCAGACCGCGCCGCCGACACCGCCGATCCCGCCGACCTCCCAACCCTCGACGCCGGCGGAAATTCAGCCGGGACGATCCCCCGGCACGCCGCCGCAGCTCGCGGTGCCCACAACCCGCCCGGGGGCAGGCGGCGTGATCCCGCCACCACCGACCGGCGACAGCGGCATCAGCAAGGTACCGCCGCGGACGGAAAGCCGCACGCCAGTGATCCCGCCGCCCGCGACGACCGACGGCAAGCCGTTGGTGCCGAAATAAGCTCGCAGAAAAGCCGGCCTGGCGCGGAGGTACTAGATCGAAAGGCCTGGTCGAGGGATTTCCCTGCGCGCAATAACGTATGGCCACTCAAATATTGGCTTGCGCCTTAACTCATGCCGACCGCGATTTTTCGTCGTGGCATGCGGTTCGCTTGTGCCGAGGCTTCAGGAAGCCTTTTCATTGGGAAGCGCATCATGGCGAAAACCGTCAGCAGCGCCACCATCGGCCCGCTCGTTCTCGTCCCCGGCTACAACCCATTGACCATCACCACGGCGGGCAGCGCCACCGCCCCAGGCATTGGGGTGGACGCGATCGATGGCGCGGCCGGAATCACCTGGACCATCGGCAATGCCGGGACGGTTTCAGCGGCGAGCGGCTACGGCGTGTTCCTCGCCGGCGAGGGCGTGATCACCAACTCGGGACTGATCACCGGCATCGGCGCATCCCACTGATCGCCGGCGGCACCGTCACCAATAGTGCTGGCGCCAGTATTACCGGCAGCAACAGCGGCGTTCGCGCGACGCTGGGCAGTGTGACTGTAACCAACGCCGGCAACATCTTGGGCGGCCCGGTCAAATACGGGGTGGATCTCGGAGGCGGCGGCCTGGTCACCAACACCGGCTCGATCGTCGGCGGCGAGGATGGCATCCGCATCCAGAACGCCAACGGCCGGTGGTGAACTCCGGCGTGATCCAGGCGACCGTCACGGCGACGGTCAGAACGGCAATAACGACGCCGCCGGCGCGTTGATAGCCAACGTGGATCCTGCCGTAACCAACTCGCTCATCCCGCTTTCAACCGGCTGAACAGGCCCGGGGTTCTTACCGGCTTGTCGACGTCTCGCTCGGCTCCACCGGCCGCAGCTTCTGCGGCAGCGTGGCGAGGCTGTCGACGGTATCGAAGTCGCGCAGCACCGCGTTGGTGCCGACCTCGATCTCCGCCACCTGTTCCGGGTGGCGGCGGAGCAGCGAACGGGCGCCGGCGTCGCCGGACAGGGCGGCGATCTCGGGAAAGAAGCGACGGTCCCAAAGCACTGGATTGCCGATCTCTCCATTGTGGGTCGGCACCACGATGCTCCGGCCGGCGCCCGAATCGTGGGCGTGGACGAGGCGATCGATGATGCGCCCGGTTACCAGCGGCATGTCGCCCAGGCAGATGACGGCGCCGGAAGCGGTTTCGGGCACGGCAGCGATGCCGGTCTTGAGGCTGGCGGACAGGCCATCGGCATAGTCTTCCGCCTGGACGAATTGGACAGGCCGGCCGCCGAGCGCCGCACGGATGTCCTGCGCACGATGGCCGGTCACCACGATCACCGGCCGGGCGTGGCTGGACAGCACCGCGTCCACCACCCGGGCGATCATCGGCTTGCCGTCGCGGTCAGCGACCAGCAGCTTGTTGTAAGGCGCCATGCGGCGTGCTCTGCCCGGCCGCCAGCACCACTGCGGCGATGCGCAAGGCTGCTTCGGATGCGGGCGGCGGCGGGTCCGGCTTCGCGACCGCCTTGGCGCGCGGCAACGGTCGGGCGGCGGTGTCCTGCAGCAAGCCGCCAACCCCCATGCGCATGATTTCGGCGGGGCCGAGCGGCAGGCCGGCGAAGATCCGCTGCAGCACCCAGTCGATGCCGTTCAGCTTCGGGCTGCGGGCGCAGCCGGGCAGGACGATGGCGAAATGCGGACCGATGCGGCCGATACAGATGAGGTTGCCGGGATCGACAGGCATGCCGAAATGCACGATCTCCCCGCCGGCCGCGACCACCCCTGAAGGTCCGACGTCGCGCCGGTCCACCGTCGCCGAAGCACCGGCGACCAGCAGCAACTCCGCCCCGGCGTCTCGCAACTGCCGCAGGCTCTCCGCGATCGGCGCTTCGGCATGCGGGCAGCGCCGGGCCGGCAGCAGCGTTCCGCCGAGACCGGTGACGCGCGCCTCGGTGGCGGCGATGGTGCCGTCGATGACGCTTTGCTTCAGGCCGGGGAGTTCGCACACCACCAGGCCGACCACATGCGGGCGGAACGGGTGCAGCGCGATCGCCGGGGCGGCGCGAGCGATCTTTTCCACCTCGTCCAGCACGCGCCCGGGAACGGCGAATGGGATCACCTTGATGGTGGCCACCATGTCGCCGGCGGCGACGGCGGAGAAATCCGGCAGCGTGCCGATGGTCAGCGCCTCGCTGGCGAGGTTGACGCGATCGACCACCGCTGAGTCCACCCGGAGGAGCCCCGCGACGTCGGCGTGCAAATTGGCACGCCCGGTGACGGCGCGGCGGCGCGAGATTCCCTTCGTGTCGAATGCCTGCGCCATTCGGTCCGCACTGGGGTTTTCGCCAACGTCGCCCGGCTCAAAACGCGCCGCGATCACCTCGTGGCGGCCGGCGGCGCGCAAGGCCGCGATCGCCGCCGCATCAAGGACCATGCCTTTTTTCAGCACCCGGTCGCCAAGCCGGTGCGAATGCGCGAGCACGGTGCCGAGCGCCTCGTCCAGGGGGAAGGTGCCGAAGATCATGCGCCGCGCCGACCGGCTCGCGGGCTCAGCCGACCGGCTCTGTGCGGGCGTGTGCCGGCCTCGCCGGCTCCTTGGCCGCGAGGGTGGAATTGCGGCGGACGGCGACGAATTCGGCGAGGATCGAAAGGGCGATCTCCGGGCGCCGTCACCGCCTCGATGTTCAACCCGACCGGGCCGCGGATGCGCTCCATCGCCGCATCGTCATGGCCCAACTCCCGCAGCCGCTGCAGCCGCGCCGCATGGGTGCGGCGGCTGCCGAGGGCGCCGATATAGAACGCCTGGGATCGCAACGCGCGATCGAGCGCCGGGTCGTCGAGCTTGGGGTCGTGGGTAAGGGTGACCACGGCGGTGCGGGAGTCCGGTTTCAGCTCGTCCATCGCCTCGTCCGGCCAGTCGGACATGACGATGACGTTAGGGAAGCGCTCTGACGTCGCGAAGGAACGGCGCGGGTCCACTACCACGACGGTGAGGCCAAGCTGTGCCGCCATCGGCACCAGCGCCTGGGCGATGTGGACCGCGCCGACGACGATCAGCCGCAACGCGGGGTTGTAGACATGGAGAAAATATTCTCCGGATTCCAGCTTCACCGTTCCGCTCTCGTCGCGGGCGAGGGCGCGCTCGGCGGCTTGCGCCAGATCCGACGGTGCTGCGGGATCGGGCAGGAGGGTCTGCTCGCCGGAGGGCAGGCGGGTGGCCACCGCCACCGGCCGTTTGGCGCCTCGTGCGGCGGTGAGGCGTGCGAGCAGCTCCGGGGTCACGACAATTTCTCCACGAACACCTTCAACTTGCCGCCGCAGGCCAATCCGACTTCCCAGGCGCGCTCGTTGGTGATGCCGAAATCGAGCAGTTGCGGGGTGCCGGTGCGGATGGTCTGCATGGCCGCGTCGGCGACCGCACCCTCGATGCAGCCGCCGCTGACCGAGCCGGCCATCTTGCCGGACACCGTCACCGCGAGCTGGCTGCCGGCGGGGCGGGGCGAACTGCCCCAGGTTTCGGTGACGGTGGCGAGCGCCACCTGCTCACCGGCGGCGCGCCAGGAGGCGGCTTGCGACAGCACGTCGTCGGCGGGGTCGGTGTTCATGATGCAGTCCTCCATGCGTCCATCGCCCGCGGGGCCACCGGGCGGGACAGGGTTTGCACGAGCGAGCGCAGGCTGGCGAGGTTATGCACCGGACGGAACTCGTCGACATGCGGCAGCATCGCGCGAATCCCCTGGGATCTGGGCTCGAACCCGTCCCAGCGCAACAGCGGGTTGAGCCAGATCAGCCGACGGCAGGATTTGTGCAGCCGCTCCATGTTCTCGGCCAGGCCGGCGGCGCCGTCGCGGTCGAGCCCGTCGGTCACCAGCAGCACCACGGCGCCCTGGCCGAGCACGCGCTTCGCCCAGTGGCGGTTGAACTCGGCCAGCGCCTCGCCGATGCGGGTGCCGCCGGACCAGTCGGGGACGGCGTGCGAGACCATCTGGAACGCGATTTCGGGGTCGCGGTGGCGAAGCTGGCGGCTGATGTTGGACAGCCGCGTGCCGAACAGGAAGGTCGAAACCCGGTCGCGATCATTGGCCACGGCGTGCAGGAAATGCAGCAATATCTGGGCGTAACGGCTCATGCTGCCACTGATGTCGCACAGCACCACCAGCGGCGGCGGCCGGGTCACCTTGCGGCTGCTCTCGATGGACAGAAGTTCGCCGCCGGTGCGGCGGCTGGCGCGGATGGTGGCGCGCAGGTCGATATGCGGGCCGGACGGGTCGGGGCGACGCCGACGGGTCCGGCGCAGATCGAGCGGCAGCGTCAGCTTGCGGATTTCCGCCTTGGCGTTGGCGATGTCGGCCGCACTCATCGCCTCGAAATCCATGCTCTGCAGGCGTTCACGCTCGGAGACGGACATCACCGCCTCGATCTCCTCGCGCTCTTCTTCCGGCGGCGGGCGCTCGCGGGGTGGCGCCATGGCCTCGGCGAGGCGGCGGCTGCCGGCGGGCGCCCGCTCCTTTGGCGGTTCCTTCGCGGCATCGAGCAGGGCCATGGCGGCGGCGCTGCGCGCGGCCTCAGGGTCGCGCCAGAACATCGCGAAGGCCTGTTCGAAGATGTCCGCGTGCTCGTGACGATGCACCATGGTGGTGCGCAAGGCGGTGCGAACCTGGACGCGGTTGCCGATCTCCACCTGGGTCAGCGCCTGCTGGGCGGCGAGCATGTCCGACGGCCCGACCGGCAGGCCGGTGCGGCGCAGCAGGCGGGCGAAATGCATGACGTTGGCGGCGAGGGTTCCGGCCGGCCGGGGGCGGCCGGCATCCGGGCGGGTTTCACCGGGCATGAGCGCATCTTCCGTGATCGACACCGGTCATTTACGGGATATCGGGCAATGAAAGTAGTCCCTGGCCAGCAACAAGCTGTCACCGCCCGTCTCCGGCCCGCAGGAGAGGACGGCATCGACAGATCCCGATCGAAAACGTAACGTGTGGTCAGGTTTCGGGAACGACGAGAGGTGCCGACTATGCGGATAATCTGGTGTGCTTTGGCTGGCGTGTGTCTGGCCGCGTGCGCGCAGGCGGAAACCTTCGACGCGCCGAAGCTCGCTGCCAATGACAGCTGGACCTATCAGAACACGGCCGAAACCCGGGCGGCCGGCTGGCGCCAGACGCGCACCGAAAGCACCGTGACCCGGGCGGGATCGACCTCGGTCAGCATCAGCAACAAGACGGTCGGCTCGACGATGCCGCCGAAGGACCTCCTGGCCGGTGCGGATTGGAGCCGTTCCCGCAGCGTCAACGGCCACGACATCGTGGTGAACCGGCCGTTCGCGTTTCCACTGAGCGTCGGCAAGAGCTGGACGGTCGAGTACACCGAGACAAATCCGAACCGTCAGCACAGCAGCGAACATTTCCGGCACGTCTATAAAGTGGTGGGCTGGGAGGATGTCACCGTGCCCGCGGGCAGCTTCCATGCGCTCAAGATCGAATCCGACGGTGAGTGGTCGGCGGTGATGGCTCCGGCGATTTCCGGCGCGTCTGGGACAAGGGTGGATGCGCAGGGCGCCACAACCGTCATTCAGACCGGCAGAACCGCCGCGACGACGGTCACCGGACACGCCTACAAGGCGTTCTGGTATGTGCCCGCAGTCAAGCGCGGGGTGAAGTCGGTCGAAGAATATTATGACGGGAACAACGTCAGGTACGAACACCTCATGGACGAGCTCGTGTCCTACAAACTATCTGAGTAACCCCTGTCCGAGGTACTGGTGACCCGCCTCAGCCGCCGAAATTTGCCGGCAGCGCCGAAATGCGGGATTCGGCCATCAGGCGGGCTGCCTCCGCGCCTTTGATCTTGGCGATATCATCCTGATATTTCAAAAGAACCCCCAGCGTCTCGTTCACTGCTGCGGGTGCCAGCTCGTGTCTGGTTCAAATGGGTCAGCGCGCTGGCCCAGTCGATCGTCTCGGCGACGCCGGGCAGCTTGAACAGATCCTCCCCGCGCAGAAGCTGCACGAAGGCGACCACCTCGGCGGAAAGCTTCTCCGGCACGCCGGGCGTCTTGCGGGCCAGGATCTGCGCGCTCGCGCCTGGCGTCGGGGTAGTCGACCCAATGATACAGGCAGCGCCGGCGGATGGCGTCATGCACCTCGCGGGTGCGGTTGGAGGTGAGCACCACCACCGGCGGCGTCTTGGCATGGACGGTGCCGTATTCCGGGATGGTCAGCTGGAAATCGGCCAGCACCTCCAGCAGGAACGCCTCGAACGGCTCGTCGGCGCGGTCGAGCTCGTCGATCAGCAGCACCGCCGGCGGCTGGTCGGGGTCGATGGCGGAGAGCAGCGGGCGTGACTGCAGGAATTCGCGACTATAGATGTCGCTGCCGAGGCTCGTCCGGTCGACGCTGCCGGACGCCTCGGCGAGCGCGGATCGCCATCAACTGGCGGGCATGGTCCCACTCATAGGCGGCGGCCGAGAGATCCAGCCCGTCATAGCATTGCAGCCGCACCAGGCGGCGGCCGAGGCCGGCGGCGAGCACCTTGGCGATCTCGGTCTTGCCGGTGCCGGGTTCGCCTTCCAGGAACAGCGGGCGCTGCATGGCGAGCGCGAGGTGCACGGTGGTGGCCAGTGCGGTGATCGGCGATGTAGCCCTGGCCGCGAGCAGCGTCGGCCGTGTCGGCGACGGACGCTGGCAGTCGCCACTATAGCAGCTCCCGACATCAAGATCAGGATCAACAGGAAGATGGCGCCGCCGACCCAGGCGACGAGCGGGAAGCCGAACGGCTCGCGCGGCAGGAGGTCGATCAGGCCGAGCGGCTCGAACTGCCGGCACCGGGGGCGCGTCGGCCGGAGGCCGCGCTCGCCGACGTTGCCGGATTCGTCGGCGACCGACCGGCACGGGCGGCCGGCGCGACGTGGGCGGTGAATCGGTCGAAGAACGCGTCGGCCATCTGCTTGGCGGTGGCGTCGATCAGCCGCGCGCCGAGCTGGGCGATCTTGCCGCCGACCTGCGCCTTCACGTCGTAGTTGAGCAGCGTGCCGTCGCCGTCTCGGCAGCACGCACCGTGGCGCCGCCCTTGGCGAAGCCGGCGACGCCGCCCTGGCCCTCGCCGGCGATGCGTGTAGCCGTTCGGCGGATCGAGGTCGAGCAAGTGCACCTTGCCGGTGAAGCGGCCGAGATCGGGCCGATCTTGACCGAGGCGGTGGCCGCATGCTCGGTGTCCGAGGTCTTTTCCAGGCTCTCGCAGCCCGGGATCGAAGCCTTGCAGCATCTCGGGATCGTTCAGCGCATCCCAGACCTTTTCGGCGCGGCGCCGCGATGCGCCGCTCGCCGGTCATGTCCATCGGACCGGAATCCCGTTGTGCGCGCCGGACGTTACTTGCAGGGTCAGGGGCATGCAACCGAGCGCACCCGCTCTGGCCTGGGGGCATTCCGTTCGCCGGCCTGCTGCTGTCGATCGCGGTGATGCCGTTGGTGGCGCCGCGCTTCTGGCATCGGCGGATGGGGCTGGTCGCGGCCGGCTGGACGCTCGGCGCTGTTGTTGCCGCTGGCCGTCCTGCAGGGACCGGGAGCCGCCGCCGCGGCCGCCTGGCACACGCTGTCCTGCTGGAATATCTGCCGTTCGTCGCACTGCTGCTGGCGCTGTTACGTCGCCGGCGGCGGCATCCTGCTGCGAGGGCGGGCCGTGGCGGGAACCCGGCGGGGCAATACGCTGCTGCTGGCGATCGGCACGGCGCTCGCGGGGGTGATGGGCACCACCGGGGTCTCGATGGTGCTGATCCATCCGCTGCTGCGCGCCAACGCGCATCGGCGCCGCAAGGTCGCATCTGGTGCGTATTCTTCATCGTGCTGGTGCGCCAACGCCGGCGGGCGCGACCTGACGCCGCTGGGCGATCCGCCGCTCTATATCGGCTTCCTGCACGGCGTGCCGTTCGTCTGGCCGCTGGCGCAACCTGCTGTATCCCCGCTGCTGGTCTGGCGCTGCCGCTGCTCGGCGGGTTCTGGCTGATCGACCGCCATCTCGCCGAGGCAGATCCGCCGGCAGCCCCGCCGGCGCGCCTGCGCATGCGCGGAGGCGTGAACGTGGCGCTGCTCGCCTTGGTGGTGGCGGCGGTGCTGGTGCAGGGGGTGTGGCGTCCCGGCACGGTGGCGCTGCTGGGCCAAGCCGATCGAAATCGAGCGCTTGGCAGGCATCGCCGTGCTGCTGGTCGTCGCCTCCGTCTCGCTCCTGGTGACGCCGCGTGGCGGTGCGGGAGGGCAACGATGTTCACCTGGGCACCGATGGCCGAGGTGGCGATGCTGTTCGCCGCCATCTTCGTCACCATCGCACCGGTGCTGGCGATGCTGGCGGCGGGGCATGATGGCCCGTTGGCGCTGCTGCTGCGGCTGGTCAGCGACGCGCATGGAGAGCCGGACGCGCTGGCGTATTTCTGGCTCTGCGGCCTGCTGTCCGCGTTCCTCGACAACGCCCCGACCTACCTCGTGTTCTTTCGAGCTCGCCGGCGACGATCCGGCTGCGGCTGACCGGGGAGCTGACACCACGTGCTGCAGGCGATTTCCGGCGGCGCGGTGTTTTTCGGCGCGCTGACCTATATCGGCAACGCGCCGAACATGATGGTGCGCTCGATCGCCGCGCATCGTGGCGTTCGCATGCCCGGATTCTTCGGCTACACGGCGCTGGTCCTGCGTGCTGCTGCTGCCGTTGCTGGTGGTGTTGAGCTTGCATCCTGTTTGCGCTGACGGAGATCGCCAAACATGACCTATCTGGTCGCCGCCGACCTGCCCGACCTGCCCGCCGGCGCAAGGTTCCGCGCCCTGCTCGCGCAAGGCGGCATCCTGCAGATGCCCGGCGCGCATAACGGCCAGGCGGCGTTGCAGGCGAAGGCGGCGGGGTTCGCGGCGCTGTACCTGTCCGGGGCGGCGATGACCGCCTCGATGGGTCTGCCGGACCTTGGCGTGATCACGGTCGACGAGGTCGTGCTTCTTCATCCGCCAGATCGCGCGCGCGAGCGGGCTGCCGGTGCTGGTCGACGGCGACACCGGCTACGGCGAGGCGCTGAACGTGATGCACATGGTGCGCAGCTTCGAGGATGCCGGCGCCGCCGCGGTGCATATCGAGGACCAGCTGCTGCCGAAGAAATGCGGCCACCTGAACGACAAGAAGCTGGCCGACGCGCATGACATGGCGGCCAAGATCGCCGCCGCGCGCAAGGCGCGGCGGCATCTGTTCATCATCGCCCGCACCGACGCCGCGGCCAGCGAAGGCATGGACGGCGCGGTGGCGCGGGCCAAGCTCTATCTGGACGCCGGCGCCGACGCGATCTTTCCCGAAGCGCTGAACACCGCCGAGATGTTCCGCGAATTCGCCGCGCCGGGTGGACGCGCCGCTGCTCGCCAACATGACCGAGTTCGGCCGCACCCCGTTCTTCACCGCCGGCGAGTTCGAGGCGATGGGCTACCGGATGGTGATCTGGCCGGTGAGCTCGCTGCGCGTCGCCAACAAGGCGCAGGAGGAGCTGTACGCCGCGATCAGGCGCGACGGCGGCACCCACAAGATGGTCGATCGGATGCAGACCCGCGCCGAGCTTTACGCCACCATCGGCTACCACGAATACGAGGCGCTGGACGCCTCCATCGTGAAGACCATCATCCCCGGCGGCATGCCGCAAGTCGCCTGAGTCACCTCGCCATCGCCCGACGTTTCCAAAGTTCCCACGGCCGGTCGACCAGGCCGTCATTGGTGAGCGCGGCGGCGCGGGCCTCATCGTCGTTGAGGTAGTCCGGCTCGCCCGCATAAGTGGCGCTGAGGCGAAGCGCCTCGCTCTGCATGCGGGCGTTGACCTCGGTATAGACAGCGCGGAACACCACCCGGCGGACATCCTTCGCCACCGCGACCGAGCCGTGGCCGCGCATCAGGGCGACCGGGTGGTCGCCGAGCGTCGCCGCCAGCGCGTGGCCAAGGCCAGCGTTGCGGATCAGCATGTCGGTGGCAGCACCTGCGGTGGCGCGAATTTCGAACACCGGCACGCCGGCGCCGAGGAAGCCTGCGATATGGTTCATTGGGCGCAGCTTCACGCGTGTGTCGGCGAACGGGATCACCGCCGGCGAGTGGCTGTGTACAACGGCGCCGACATCGGGACGCGCCTTGTAGATCTCGCCGTGGATGAAGCGCTCCAGGTAGACGGCGCGGCCACGCTGGTCGATGGCCGTGCTGTCGAGGTCGAACTCCATGATGTCTTCGGCCGTTACCAGCCCCGGGGCCATGCTGCGCGACAGCAGATAGCGGCTGGGGTCCTTGTCGTGGCGCACGCTGACATGCCCGAAGCCATCCACCACGCCCTGGTCGAACAGGATGCGATTGGCCACCACCAGGTCTTCGACAACGGCAGGATCGGGCGCACCGGCGGAGGCCAGGCTTTGGGCATGGACGCCGGCGGGCAGGGCGGTCAGGGCCACCGCCGATGCCAGCAAGGACCGGCGATGCATGCCTGGGCCGTGGACCATGCCGCAGAAGCAGGTGAGCATAGCGCTTTTTCCCGTCGTGTTTCGCCGAACGTATTCGATGCGCGGTTCGGCCGCGTTCAGGCCACGCCGGACTCGGCGGCGCGACGCATGGCCGACCAGACCGCGGCCACGTCCGACGCCTCGGTGGCGAGCGCCCCGATGGAGACGCGAACCATCCAGCGCCCATCCACCACGGCAGGCGTCAAATAGGACATCCCCGAGCGGTTCACCGCCTCCACCCAGCCGAGCGTATGCGCATCGAGTGCCGCGCCGGCGAGCCCCGCCGGCTCGTGCCGCAGGCAAACCGTTTGCAGCGGCACCGGTGCCAGCACCCGCCAACCCGGCGTCGCCGCCACCTCTGCCGCCAGCGCGCGGGCGTTGTCCATGTCGCGCCGCAATCGCCCCTGCAACGCAGCGACGCCCTGTTCGCGAATCAGGAACCAGAGCTTCAACGCCCGGAAGCGACGGCCGAGCGGAATGCCCCAGTCGCGCAGGTTCTTCACCCGGCCATCCACCGAGGATTGCAGGAAGCTCGGGTTGGTGGACATCACGCGAACCAGATGCTCAGGGTCGCGCACGTAGTACAAGGACGAATCGAACGGCGCGCCGAGCCATTTATGCGGGTTCATCACCAGCGAATCGGCGCCCTCGATGCCCTCCCACATCCAGCGGCATTCCGGCAGGATCATCGCACTGCCTGCCATCGCCGCATCGACATGCAGCCATAGGTTCTCTCGTTGCGCGATCGCGGCGATCTTGCCGATCGGGTCCAGCGCGGTCGTGGCCGTGGTGCCGGTGGTGGCAACAATGGCGCAGGGCTCGGCGCCATCAGCCCGATCGGCGGCGATCATGTCGGCAAGCGCGTCCGGGCGCATCGCATAGGCGGCATCGAACGGCACCAGACGCAAATTGTCGCGGCCGATGCCGGCGAGCAACGCCGCCTTGTCGACCGAGCTGTGGCTGTGCGCTGAGACATAGATGGTGAGCGGCCGTGCTTGCGCCTGCAGGCCGCCGCGCGACATCGCATAGGCGGTGACACGCTCGCGGGCGCAGATCAGGGCCACCAGCGTGCTGGTGGAGGCGGCGTCCTGGATCACCCCGCTCCAGGCCGTCGACAACCCGCACATCTGGCGCATCCAGTCGGTGACGACCTCCTCCACCTCGGTGATGGCGGGGCCGGATTGCCAGGACAGGCCGAGTACGCCGAGGCCGGTGCTGACGAGATCGCCGAGAATGCCAGCGGGCGAGGCATTGGCGGGGAAGTAGCCGAAGAAGCGCGGGTGCTGCCACAGCGACAAGCCGGGCACGATGACGCGGTCGAGGTCGGCCATGACATTCTCGAACGGCTCCGGCGCATCCGGCGGGCTCGCGGGCAATGCGGCGCGGATGGCGCCCGGTTCGGTGCGGGCCATCACCGGGCGTTGCGCAATCCCGGCCTGGTGGTCGGCGAGCCAGTCGATCAAGGCGTGGCCGTAACGGCGGAATTCTTCACTGTCCATCCAAGCAGACTACCCCCGCCGCCGCGGTTGACGAAACGCCGATACGCCCAAGATAATTCTTGATGAAAGTCATTCCGGCCCGCCTGATCGACCTCCTCGCCGGCTGCGCGTCGAGCGGGCAGTCGGCGCAGTTCCCGAGGCAGATCGGTCAGCCGGGCTTGGCGTAAGGGAATGGGCGCCGACGACGGGCAAAACGAGGCGTTGGCGCGGCCGATTTATATCGGCAGCGAGATCTATCGTCGCTCGACCTATGGCCCGAAGCATCCGCTGGCGATTCCCAGGGTTTCCACCTGCACCGACCTCATCGGCGCGATGGGTTGGCTCGATCCGGCCGCGTATCTGGCGTCGCCGATGGCGACGGACGCGCAGATCCTGCGTTTCCACGATGCCGAGTACCTCGCGGCCTTGCAGCGGGCGGAAGCGACGCAGACGGTCAGTCCGGAAGACCGGGCGCAGTTTCGCATCGGCGCCGATGGCAATCCCGTCTACCCTCAGGTGTTCAGCCGGCCTGCGACCTCCGCCGGCGGCGTGATGCTGGCGGCGCGGCTGACGGCGTCGGGCGGGATCGTGCATTGCCCCGGCGGCGGCACCCACCACGGCCGCGCCGACCGTGCCTCCGGCTTCTGCTACCTGAACGATCCGGTGCTCGGCATCATGACCTGGCTGGATCAGGGGTTGGAGCGGATCGTCTACCTCGACATCGACGCGCATCATGGCGACGGCGTGCAGGATGCCTTCGAGAACGACGACCGGGTGCTGACGATCAGCGTGCATGAGGCTGGGCGTTGGCCGTTCACCGGCGTGGCGGAGGATCGCGCCGGCGGTGCCGCGCGGAATTTCCCGGTGCCGCAGCGCCTCAACGATTCCGAATTTGCCTGGCTGCTGGAACAGGCGATCCTGCCGCTGATCCAGGCCCACCGGCCCCAGGCGATCTTCCTGCAGGCCGGGGCGGACGCGCTGGAGGAGGACCCGCTGGCCAAGCTGTCGCTGTCCAACAACGCGCATTGGCGGGCGGTGCGCGTCATCCGCGACCTGGCGCCGCGGCTGGTGGTGGTCGGCGGCGGTGGCTATAACCCCTACACCGTCGGGCGCTGCTGGGCGGGGATTTGGGCGACGCTGAACGGCTTTCCGGTCCCGGACCGCACGAATGCGGCGGCGGAGGCGGTGCTGCGGGGCCTGGTGCTACAACCGCGCCGCCGGCCGCGACCCGCCGGTGCATTGGTTCACGACGCTGCGCGACGCACCCCGCGAAGGCCCGGTGCGCGACGTAGTGAAACAGCTTGCCGACCTCGCCCTGAAGGACACGTTACTGGCATGACCCGACGCAGCCTGATCGCACTGTTGTCCACCGCCGTCCTTCTCGCGCCGTTCGGCACCAGGGTCTTCGCCCAGACCGGGCCGCAGCCGGACCTGCCGAAGGAAAAACTGGTGGTCGTCACGCATGACGGCAAGCGACATGATTTCAATGTCGAAATGGCGCTGAGCAACGCCCAGCAGATGACGGGCCTGATGTTCCGCCAGGTCGTGCCGGCGGATGGCGGGATGCTGTTCGACTGGGGCGGGGAGCGGGCGTCGCAGATGTGGATGAAGAACACCGTCAGCAGCCTCGACATGCTGTTCATCAACACCGACGGCAGCATCCGCGCGATTGCCGAGCACACCGTGCCGCAGTCCCTGGCGGTGATCGACAGCGGCGGACCGGTCCGCGCGACGCTGGAGCTGGCGGCCGGCACGGCGGAGCGGCTTGATATCCGCGTCGGTGACAAGGTGCTGCAGCGGATCTTCGGGAACGCGTCCTGAGGTTTGCCGTCGGAGAACCAGGCGCGCCTTTGCGCATGGCCGCCGGTGTGATCGGTGCGAGGCAACTCGCCCTTGGGGCGCGGCGTTGCGTATGCACGCACTGTTACAAGGAGCGTATGCACGCACGGTTACAAGGAGCGAACGCACGCACGGTTGCGAGGAGAATGTGATGCCGCAGGACGATAACAAGGACAAGGTGCAACGCCCGCATACGAGCTTCGGCACGCCGCATGAGGTCGTGGCCGACCCATCCTTGTCCAAGCAGGAAAAGGCCGCAGCACTGGAGAGCCTGGAGCAGGACGCCCGCCAACTCGCCATCGCGTCGGCCGAGGGCATGAGCGGCGGTGAACCGGGACAACTGGCCGAGGTGCTGCAGGCCAAGGAAGCGCTCGGCCTGCCACCGATCGAATTCGCCTATGAGCTGGTGCTGAAGGATCTGGAGGCGCGGCGCCAACGGGGCGACGGCGAGGATCGCCTGCTCAAGCAGGCAATCGCTGCCCTGTCGATCGTCCGCCGTCCCGCCGGCCAATCCTGACGGCGTTACGGCACCGCCGTAGGAGCCGATCAGTTCCGACCGCCTCCGGTGAAACTGCCAACCGGACCTGTCCAACTGCTTGGGATACCCGCCCGGGCAGGTGTTCCATCGGGTGCCGCGCTGCAAGCGACGACGCTGGAGGCAAGCGTTAGGATCAAGAGGATTTGTTTCATCTGCCAGTATCCCGACAAGTTGGCGCCGGCAAAATTTGCGCTAGTTGGCCCGCTCCACTGGAGTAGGAACGCCTGAGGAACATCGCTGTGCGAATTCGTGCCGGCAAGCATCCGACTCTGGCCAAATCGCACCCTTCGTTCTGCTTTCTTCCGCACAAGCCAATTCCGCCCGACGCATTGACCGGGGCGGGAAACCCACGTAAGCCGCCGCTTCCAGATGGTCCGGGGCGTGGCGCAGCCTGGTAGCGCGCCTGTTTTGGGTACAGGAGGCCGCCGGTTCGAGTCCGGCCGCCCCGACCAGTCATACGCCGCTCGGGGGCCTGAACATGCGCGCACGGATCTATCGCCAGCCGAAAAATGCCATGCAGTCCGGCACCGCCGGCACGCATGAGTGGATGCTGGAATTCGAACAGGCCGAGCGCCGGAACCCCGATCCCCTGATGGGCTGGATTGGCAGCGCCGACACCCAGACCCAGGTGCGGCTGCGCTTCGACAGCGCCGAGGAGGCTGTGGCTTACGCCCGCCGGAATGGCGTCACCTACCAGATGGAACTGCCGCACGATCGCAAGATGAAGCCGAAGGCGTATGCCGATAACTTCAGGTTCGGCCGGTCCGAAAATTGGACGCACTGACCGCATTTCGGACCGGCGCCAGCAAATAGAGCGCGAACAGCCGCTCCGCATCGGTCCACATGTCTTCCAGCGCCCAGCCCGCGTCGCGGGCCAGGGCAATGAACCGCTCGGGCGTGTATTTGTAGCTGTTCTCGGTGTGAATCGTTTCGCCGCGGGCAAAGTGGATTTCGCGGTTGTCGATCCGCACATTCTGGTCGCGCCGGCTCACCAGATGCATCTCGATCCGGCTTTCCTCATCGTTCCATTGGGCGCGATGGTCGAATGATTGCACATCGAAATCCGCACCCGCCTCCCGGTTCAGTCGCGCCAACAGGTTGCGGTTGAACGCGGCGGTCACGCCGGAGGCGTCGTCATAGGCGGGAATCAGCCGCGCCGGATCTTTGCGGAGGTCGGCGCCGATCAGGAATTTCGCCTCGTTTCCCAAGGTGCGCCGCGCCATGCCGAGGAATCGCGTGGCCGCATCCGGCGCCAGGTTGCCGATGGTGGAGCCTGGGAAGAAACCGAGAGGCGGTCGGCCGGCAAGCTGTTCGGGCAGGATGATCGGCTGCTGGAAATCGGCGGTGACGATGTGCACGCGAAGTGACGGATGCGTTCGGCGCAACCGCTGCCGCATTTCCTGCAGCGCCTGCCCGGCGACGTCGATCGCCACGTAATCGCCGATCACCGGCTCGGGCATCGCTTCGCTCGCGCGCAACAGCACGCAGGCCTTCGCCTCGTCGCTGGCGCCGTATTCCACGAGGACGCTGTCTTGCCGCAATGTCGAGACCACCTGCGGCGCGACATCGCCGAGCAGTGCGCGCTCCGTGCGGGTGAGGTAATATTCCGGCAACTCGGTGATGCGGTAGAACAGCCGGCAGCCTTCTTCGTCATAGAACAGCTTCGCCGGCAGGGTCTTCGGTGCCCCGCGCAGCCCGGCAGTTGCGATATCCACGAGTTCGGGATCTGGTGCGCGCGCCAGCACGCGGAGATCATCGGGCATAAAGGGGATTTCCTTTCAGGCGTCGCGCGCGAGGCGAAGTCCGCAGAACTGCCAGCGCTTGTCGGGGTGGAAGAAGTTGCGGTAGCTCGGCCTGTTGTGCCCGTGCGGCGTCGCCAGGGAGCCGCCGCGCAGCACCATCTGGTTGATCATGAACTTGCCGTTGTATTCGCCGACCGCACCGGCGACCGGCCGGTAGCCGGGGTAAGGGGAATAGGCGCTCGCGGTCCATTGCCAGACATGCCCGGTCATCTCCCGCATGTCAGGCGACGCGCTTGCTGCCTCCCACTCCGCCTCGGTCGGCAGACGGGCGCCGGCCCAGCGGGCGAAAGCGTCCACCTCGTACCAACTGACATGGCGAACCGGCGCATCGAGATCGAGCGGCGCAAGCCCGCCCGGACCCATCTGCTGCCACGCGCCGGCACCATCCGCCGGCCGCCAATACATCGGCGCCGACCAGCCCTCAGCCTGCACCTCCGCCCAGCCATCGGACATCCACAACGCCGGCTTGCGGTAGCCGCCGTCTTCCATGAAGGCGAGCCAATCCCGGTTGCGCACGAGATGCGACGCGAGTTCGTAACCGCCGCAAAAACACCGGGTGATCAGGTGTTTCATTGTCGAAGCAGAATCCCGAACCGGTCGTGGCCGATACGGCTGATGCCGCCGGGGAAACGGACGAAACGCATGTCGGTGTCATCGCACGCGGGCTCCCGCCAACCCGGCAGCACGGCGGGGGCAAGCGGCGACTGCGCGAAGGCGTGCATCATGTCTGTCAGCATCAATTCCTGATGCTGCTGCTCATGCTGCAAACCAAGCTCCACGAGTGCCGACGCCTCAGCGGCGAAAATCGGCAGCCAATGCGCCACCCCTTCGTCGACAAACCGACGATACGCCGTCACCTCATCGCTCGATGGGCGGGTCAACAACCCACGCGACGGCCGCGGGTGGCGGGCGCCGACCGCCTCGTAATAGGAGTTGAACAGGTAGCTGAACCGATCGTCAAAGGCCTTGTAGCCAGGCGCCGACGGGATCAGAACAAACTGCTCGAAAAACCAGGTGGTATGGGCGCGGTGCCATTTCACCGGGCTGGCGTCCGGCATCGATTGCACGCACTGATCCTCGGGCGTCAGCGCCGCCGCAAGGCCCTCGCTGTGCCGGCGCACGGCCTGGTAGCGGGACAGGTCAGGCGCTTCGCTTGCAAGGACAACCTGGATGGCGAAGTCGTCCATGCAAACCCTCTCCGGCAATGTGGGAACGGCGCCCTGCGCGGGCAATATCGGGGAAGAACCGCCCGCCGCGGTGTCAGTTCCGCGCCAAGGCCTTTTGCAATTGATCCTTGCGCATGCGCGAACGGCCGGCAATGCCTTTTGTGGTCGCCTGCTCATACAATTCCGCGCGGGTCGGGCCGCCGTCGCGGCTGCGACGTTCCGCCTCCGCCTTGCCGGTGCGGCCGCTCCGCTCCTTGGTTTTGCTACGGGAAAGCTGGCGCCGGTTCTGGCTTGGCGATTGCTGGTTAGAGGCGCCGGCTTCGCTGAGCGCGATGGCCACGGCCTGACGGCGTTTCCTGACCGGTTCGCCGCTGCGGCTTTTCAATTCGCCGTGCTTGAACTCGTGCATGACACGCCCGACGGTCTTCTTCTGCGACCCGCTTTCTTTCGGCATCGACCGCTCTCCTCGTTCGGCGCACCAAACTCAGGGAGCAGGGGGAAGTTCCAACGCTCGAGATTATGTGTCGCCGCAGTCGCGTGTCGCGACGACCGCAACCTTGCCGGCGAGGCTCAGAGGAACCCTGTCGATAGGAAGGGTAAGGCGGCGACGGCCAGCAGGCCGATCAGCAAGGCGGCGAGATAGGGCCAGATGGGCCGCATCCCCGCGTCCGGGTTCACCCGGCCGATGGCGCAGGCGCTGTAATACCCGACGCCTAAGGGTGGTGCGAACAGGCCGATGCCCATCGCCAGGATCACCACCATCGCATAATGCACCTCGTTCACCCCCGCCGCGCGCGCGATCGGGAACAGCAGCGGGCCGAACAGCACGATCGCGGGAATCCCCTCAAGCACGCTGCCAAGGATCACGAAGGCGACGATTGAGATCAACAAGAAGCCGAAGCCGCCGCCAGGCACGCTGGCCATGGCGGCGGCGAGTTGGCGGGAGAAGCCGGACTGGGTCAGCGCCCACGCCATGCCGGTGGCGGTGCCGATGATCAGCAGGATGGCGCCAGACAAAGCCGCGGTTTCCACCAGCATCGGATAGAGCCGCCGCCAATCGAAGCGGCGATAGATCAGTAGGCCGGTGAGCACGGCATAGGCGATGCCGATGGTGGAAACCTCGGTGGCGGTGGCGACGCCGCGTACCACCGCAGGTACGAATGACGAAGGGCAGCAGCAGCGAGGGCATCGCGATGACGAAGGCACGGCCGATCTCCCCGGCCGGGGCGCGTGTGCCAAGTGCCTCGCCGCGCGACCGCCACCAGGCGACGGCGGCCAGCGCCAACGCCAGCACCAATGCCGGCAGCAAGCCGCCGGTGAACAAGGCCGCGATCGAAACCCCGGTGACCGAGCCGATGGTGATCAGCACGAGGCTCGGCGGAATGGTCTCGCTCATCGCGCCCGAGGCCGCGAGGATGGCGACCAGCTCCCCGTCCTTGGCGCCGCGCTGCTTCATCTCCGGGAACAGCACCGGCGCCACCGCGGCCATGTCGGCCGCCTTGGAGCCCGAGATGCCGGAGACCAGGTAGATCGCGCCGAGCAGCACGTAATACAGCCCGCCACGGACATGCCCAAGCAGACCGGCAAGAAACGCCACCATGGCGCGTGCCATGCCGGTCATCTCGATCAGCAGCCCGAGAAACACGAACAGCGGCACCGCCAGCAGCACCAGGCTGCTCATGCCTTCGTCCATCCGCGACACCACAAGGCTGAGCGGCACGCGGGTAACGCAGGCGAGGAACGCCACGGTCGCGGTGCCGAACGCAAACCCGATAGGCACGCCGAGCAGAACGAAGGTGCCGAGCAGGCCGACGAAGAACACCAGCAGGTTCCAGTTGCCCATCGCCTTCAACGCCGGCGCGGCGAAATACAGCGCGAGGGCGAGTGCCGCCAGCGCCGTGCCGGTCATCAGGATGTCGCGCGATTGCAGCCGCAGCAGCCGCAGCACGCAGCCGAGCAACATGATCGCAAAGCCCACCGGAATGGCGGCGGCGCGAACGATGTTCGACCAGCCGAGGGCCGGCGTTTCGATGAACCATTCGTCCGCGGCGTAATCACGCGCTGACGACATCAGCAGCAACAGGAAGACGGCCGGCACCGCCATCGCCAGCACATCGCTGCGCGCCCGCCAGTGCGGCGAGAGGGCGGAGACGATGGCGGTGAGGCGCATGTGCTGCTGGCGCTGCAACGCCACGACCGCGCCGAACATCGCCAGCCACAGAAACAGGATCGAGGCCAGTTCGTCGCTCCAGACGAACGGGTGGTGGAACACGAAACGGCTGATCACGCCGGCCAGCAGGACGCACATCTCGACCAACACCAGCATTGCCGCGGGAATCTCCACGGCGTGCCGCAGCACGGTCTCGATTCGCGTGATCGGACCTGCTCGCACAGGCAGGCTCAAGCGAGCGAGCCGACGGCGCCCTCCAGCGCGTTCCAGGCCTCGGGCCCGAACTTGTCACGCCATTCGGAGTAGAAGCCGGCTTTTTTCAGTGCCGCGCGGAAACTCGCGGCATCGGTGTTGTTGAACACCAGGCCCTTCGCGGCGAGGCCGCCTTGCAGCGACGCATTCAGCTTGGCGACGTCCTCGCGCTCGGCGATGGCGGAGGCGTTGAACTCGGTCTCGGCGGTGGCACGGATCTCAGCGGGCAGCGCGTCCCAGGCGCGGCGGTTGGCGAGGAACCAGAAGCCGTCCCACATGTGGTTGGTGACGGCGAGGTATTTCTGCACTTCGTAGAGCTTGGCAGTGTCGATCACCGCCAGCGGGTTCTCCTGGCCGTCGACCACATGGGTCTGCAACGCGGAATAGACCTCGCTGAAATTGATGCTGGCCGGAGCGGCGCCGAATGCCTTGAATAGGCCGGTCCATAGCGGGCTCGGCGGCACCCGGATCTTGAAGCCGTCGAGGTCGTCCGGGGTGCGGATCGGCTTGGCGGCACTGGTGATCTGGCGATAGCCGTTGTCCCACTGCCTGGCGAAGGCATAAAGGCCGCGCTTGGCGATCTCGCCGCGCACGAAGCCGCCGAGGGCGCCGTCCATGGCCGGCCAAACCTGGGAATAATCCTTGAACGCGAAACCAACCCCATTGATCGAGGCGACCGGCACGAGGGTCGAGAGGATCAGGCCGGAAAGGGTGAAGAACTCGACCGCGCCGGAACGAAGCTGGCTCAACGTGTCGGTGTCCGAGCCGAGTTGGTTGTTCGGGAAGATCTGAATGTCCAGCCGGCCGCCGGTCTTTTCCTTGATCCGGGTCACCGCCTCCTGCGCGCGCAGGTTCATCGGGTGCGACAGCGGCAGGTTGTTGGCGTATTTGTAGCTGAACTCGGCAGCACGCGCGCGGCCGGTGCCGATGGCGACCAGCGGCAGGGCGGTCGCGCCGGACAGCAGGGCGCGGCGGGTCGGATTGGGCATATCGACGGTTCCTCCCGTGGGACACGGGCCTTGCCCGCAATATTCATTGGCCGGGATATTCGCGATCTCCGGCTGATATGCAAGTTTGGCACAGGGTTGGGTGCCGGGAAGGGAGCGGGTGGTGCAGGCGTGGAAGCGGCCGTTTGGCGTGGTGCTGGCAGGGGGATTGGCGCGGCGCATGGGCGGCGGCGACAAGGCGCTGCTCATGCTGGGTAGGCGCACGCTGCTGGAACATCTGGTGGCCCGGATCGCACCGCAGGTCGATGGGTTGGTGCTGAACGCGAATGGCGATCGGTCCCGCTTCGCGGCCAGCGGGCTCGCGGTGGTCGGCGACGCAATCCCAGGCTTTCCCGGCCCGCTGGCCGGCGTACTCGCCGGCATGCGCTGGGCGCAGGCGCAGGGTGGAGCGAGCCTGCTGTCGGTGCCCGTCGACACGCCGTTTCTGCCCCCGGACCTGGTGGCGCGGTTGGAGGCGGCAAGGATCGCCATTGCCGCGCCGATCGCCTTCGCCGCGGCGGGCGGGCGCCGGCACCCAGTGGTGGCGCTATGGCCGGTGGCGCTGGCCGATGCGCTGGAACGGGCGCTGGCCGATGGCACCCGGGCGGTCGCGGTGTTCGGCGCGGCGCATGGCGCGGTCGCGGCGGAGTTTCCCGACCCTTCCGCGTTCTTCAACATCAATCAGCCGGAAGACCTCGAACACGCACAGCGGATGACCGCTTCGGACATTGCCCACCGCAGGACCGTGCGCCTCGTTCTGCGCCCGCCGCACGAGAGCGATCTTGGCTTTGTCACCGACATTTTCGCGCGCCACGAACTCGTCAGCCATCGCCCCGATCCTCGACCAGACTCGCCTGAAGCAAGTGCGGCGCGCCTGGCGCGCGACATCGCGCATTGGCACGAACATGGTTTCGGCCGCTGGGCCGCGGAACGCGACGGCCGGGTGATCGGCTTTGGTGGTGTGACAATGCGGGCGGGGCAAGATGGGCTCAATATCTCCTACCACCTCCACCCCGATGCCTGGGGCCGCGGCTACGCGTCCGAACTCGTGGCCGAGACGCTGGCGGTGGCGTTCGGACTGCTCGGCGCGCGGAGGGTCGTCGGCCTGGTACGTCCCGCCAATCCGGCCTCTCGCCGGGTGCTGGAGCGCGCCGGGTTCATGGTGGAAGCCGAGGTGGAACTGGGCGGCGCGCCGACGCTGCTGCTGGCGCGCTACGGCCATTCGGACCTTCATTCGCGTTAGCGACTGCCCATCGTCTCGCGCAAAATCTCCAGTTCCAGCCAGCGTTCTTCCGCCTGCGCGCGCGCCGTCTCGGCGGTAGCCAGCGCCTCGCTGGTGCGGCGGAAGGCGATCGGGTCGCGCGCGTACAGGCTGTTGTCGGCGAGCTTTGCCTGCAGCTTCGTGATATCAGCCTCGATCTCGGCGATCCGAGTCGGCAGGGTTTCCAGCGCGTGCTTGTCCTTGAAGGACATCTTCTTCGCCGGTGCCGCACCCGGGGCCTGTGGAATGTTGCGGGCCTTCACCGCCGCCACGGGTGCCTCGATCACCGCGCGGCGTTGCAGCAGCATATCGGTGTAGCCGCCGGCATAGTCGATCCATTGCCCGTCGCCTTCGGAATGGATCACGCTGGTGCAGACGCGGTCGAGGAAATCGCGATCGTGGCTGACCAGCAGCACGGTGCCGGGATATTCGGCCAACATCTCCTGCAGCAGTTCGAGCGTTTCAAGATCGAGGTCGTTGGTCGGCTCGTCCAGCACCAGCAGGTTGCTGGGCTGTGCCAGCGCCACCGCGAGCGTCAGCCGGCCGCGCTCGCCGCCGGACAGTACGCCCACCGGGGTGCGCGCCTGCTCTGGCCCGAACAGGAAGTCCTTCATGTAGCTGACGACATGGCGGGACTGGCCGTTCACCACCACGCTGTCGGACCGGCCGCCGGTCAGCGTGTCGGCGAGCGTCATGCGCGGGTCGAGCGAATCGCGCCGCTGATCGAGCGACACCATCTGCAACGCCGAGCCCAGGCGCACCCGGCCGGAATCGGGCGGGCTTTGGCCGATGAGCATCGACAGCAACGTGGTCTTGCCGGCGCCGTTGGGGCCGACGATGCCGACGCGGTCGCCGCGCAGGATACGGGTGGAGAAATTGCTGATGATGCGGCGCTGACCGAAGCTTTTTTCGAGGTCCTCGGCCACGATCACCATGCGCCCGGAGATTTCGCCTTCGGTGGCGGCGAGACGCACGCCGCCGGCCGGGCCGCGTTGCTGGCGCCGCTTCGCTCGCAGCGCGTGCAGGTCGGCCAGCCGCTTGACGTTGCGCTTGCGGCGCGCGGTGACGCCGTAGCGCAGCCAATCCTCCTCCATGGCGAGCTTGCGGCCGAGCTTGTGCTGGTCGCGCTGTTCCTGTTCCAGCGTCTCGTCCCGCCAGCCTTCGAAATGGGCGAAGCCGCGGTCCAGCCGCCGGGTGATGCCGCGGTCCAGCCAGACGATGGCTCGGGACAGCGATTCGAGCAGCCGGCGGTCATGGCTGATGATCACCATGGCGCAGCGCAACGAGGCCAATTCCGACTCCAGCCAGGCGATGGCCGGCAGATCGAGATGGTTGGTCGGCTCGTCGAGCAGCAGGATGTCCGGATTGGGCGCGAGCGCCCGGGCCAACGCCGCGCGGCGCGCCTCGCCGCCGGACAGGGTGGTCGGGTCCTCGCCTCCGCCAAGGCCGAATTGATCGAGCAGCCGGTCAACCCGATGGGGGTCATCGCCCGGCCCCATGCCCGCCTGGACATAGGCGAGGGTGGTCGCATGCCCGGAGAGATCCGGCTCCTGCGGCAAATAGCGGATGGTGGCGCCGGGCTGCACGAAGCGCGTTCCGGCATCATGCGGCAGGATCCCTGCCGCGATTTTGAGCAGGGTGGATTTGCCGGAGCCGTTGCGGCCGACCAGGCACAGGCGCTCCCCCGGAGCCACGGACATCTCGGCGCCGTCGAGCAGCGGCATGGTGCCCAGGGTCAGGCGGATATTTTGCAAGGCGAGCAGGGGAGGGGCCATGCGGCGCCGTGTAGCACAAGGCGGCCGGAATGCATCTGGTACGACTATTGCCTTGCCCATTGCCTCTGCGTGTCGCGGGATGCAGACTTGCCTCAACGGCATGACACCGTATTGTTCGCCGCTAGTGACCATCCGGTCACGCATACAAGGGGAGATTTGCAGCCATGCTGACGCGTCGTTCCGCCTTCAAGGCCGCCGCCGGAGTTGCGGCGACCGCTACCTTCGGCGTGACTGAGGCCGCACACGCCGCCGACAAGGTCATCAAGGTCGGGATCGACCTTTCATTCACCGGCGCGGACGCCGAGGCCGCCTCGCGTGTCGCCAATGGCGGCGTGATGGCGTTCGAGGAAGCCAACAAGGCGCATGCGGTGAAGGGCTACACCTTCGAAGTGGTGAAGCTCGATGACGGCACCGCCACGGCCGGACAATACGATCCCGCCCAGGCCGCCACGAATGCGCGCCGGATGGTTTCCGACAAGGGCTTCATCGCCGCACTCGGGCCGCAGATGTCCGGCGCCGGCAAGGCGATGGCGCCGATCCTGAGCACGGGCAACCTCGCCACCATCACCCCGTCCTCGACCAACCCCGACATCACCAACCCGAAATTCGCCGACCAGTATCGCCCGGCGGGCAAGGCGATCTATTTCCGCACCGTCGCCACCGATGCGTTCCAAGGCCCGAACATGGCCAACTACATGGCCAAGACGCTGAAGGTGAAAAGCGTCTTCATCCTCGACGATTCAGGCGCCTACGGCGTCGGCCTCGCCGATGCGTTCCAGGCCCAGGCCGAGAAGATCGGCATCAAGGTGCTGGGCCGCGACCGGCTTGATCCGAAGGCCGTCGACTACGCGACGATCCTGACCAAGATCAAGTCGCTGGCACCGGATGCCTTGTACTACGGCGGCGTCGGCCAGGCCGGCGTGAAGCTCGCCAAGCAGGCGTACGAGATCGTTCCCAGCATGATCAAGGCGGGCGGGGACGGCATGCAGAGTGCGGATTTGCTGAAGGGGGCCGGCTTCCCCGCGGTCGAGGGCTGGTACGCGACCGTGGCTTCGCCGCATGTCACCGAGGACAAGAAGACCGCCGCGTTCAGCGATCGCTACTTCAAGCGCTTCAACATCCACCCGGACGACTACACCGTCACCTGCTACACCGCTGCCGAGGTGATCATCGAGGCGGTGAAGAAGCTTGCCGCCGCTGGCAAGGCGGTGAACCGCGAGAACGTGCGCGATGCCATCCAGGCGACCAAGCTGGCCGACAGCCTGATCGGGCCATTGTCGTTCGACGAGAACGGCGACCTGACCAACAAGGTGATCAGCGTGTTCAAGATCACCAAGGACGCCACCAAGCCGCTCGAGGATCCCGACGCGCAATACAAATACGTCGGCGTGGCGCCAATGGCCTGATCGGCGCGCACGGTCGCCGGCACGTAGCTTCAAGGATCGAAACATGATGTTGCAGGAAGAGGTTTCGTTATGACGGCGGGTGCTCTCTTCCTGCAGCAATCGATCAACGGGCTGAGCCTGGGTGCCATGTACTCGCTTCTGGCACTCGGGTTCACGCTCGTCTACGGCATCATGGAGCTGATCAACTTCTCGCATTTCAACGTGTTCATGGTGGGATCGATGATCGCCATGCTCACGCTGCAGATGTTCGGGTTGAGCGGCCAGGCCACCATCCTGGTCGGATTGCCGCTGGTCGGCGTGCTGGCGGTCGGCTTCCTGGTGTCGATGACCCTTTGCGGCCTGATCGGGGTCGGGATCGAGCGGGTGCTGCTGCGCAAGCTCCGCCAGGTGAAGGGGCCGGCGGCGATGATCACCACCATCGGCGTGTCCTATGTGCTGTTCAACGTGGTGCTGCTGACGCTTGGCTCGGACTCGAAGAATTTCCCCAACCCGCTGCCGCCGCTCGCCTGGCAATTCGGCGGCGCGGTGCTGCGGTTGCGCGAGGTGCTGATCTGGATCATCGCGATCGTGCTGATGGTCGGGCTGACCTATTTCGTTCAGTACACCAAGGTCGGCAAGGCGATGCGCGCGACGGCGCAAGACCCGGAAGCGGCGCGGATGATGGGCGTTGAGGTCGACCGGGTGGTGATGACGGCGTTCTTCCTCGGCTCCGCCCTGGCCGGCGCCTCCGGCATGATCTTCGGGCTGTATTACAACCTCAGCAAAGTCGATATCGGTTTCGCGGCGGGGCTGCGGGCATTTACCGCGGCGGTGCTCGGCGGCATCGGCAACGTGCCGGGTGCGATGCTTGGCGGCGTGCTGATCGGGTTGATCGAGGCGATCTCCGGCCAGGTGCTCGGCACCGCCTGGACCGACGTGGTGATCTTCGGAATCCTGGTGCTGGTGCTGGTGTTCCGTCCGGCCGGGCTGCTCGGCCGCCTGGCGCCCAACAAGTCCTGAGGGGGAAACCGCATGACATCCGCCCTTGCCTCCAAGCCGCCGGCGTCCAAATGGGCCGGGCCATTCGCCGACATGGCGCCGGAGCGCCGCCGGTTATTGCTGATCATGTTGTCGCTGGCCTTTTTCATCCTGCTGCCGATCGTCCATGACGACGACGCCGATCTCGACAGCATGGCCAACGCGATGTCGTACGTGACGTTGGCCCTGGGACTCAACATCGTCGTCGGTTTTGCCGGTCTCCTCGACCTTGGCTACGCCGCGTTCTTTGCTATCGGCGCGTATTACTACGGCATCTTCACCAGCTTCCAGGTGATGCCGGTCTGGAGCGACGCGTGGTCGCCGCTCGAATTCCTGGGCCTGGTGCACAAGCTCAACCAGGGCGGCCCGGACCTCGTGCATTTCACCTTGTCGTTCTGGCTGGCGTTGCCGACGGCGGCATTGCTGGCGGCCTTCTTCGGCGTGTTGTTCGGCTTCCCGACGCTGCGGTTGCGCGGCGACTATCTGGCCATCGTGACGCTTGGATTCGGCGAGATCGTGCCGATCGTCGCGCGTAACGTCGACAGCGTGACCAACGGTGCCGCCGGCCTGAACGGGGTGCAGGCACCGAAGTTCTTCGGCCACGGCTTCGGCGTCGATGCATTGCCCTATTACTACGTCGGCATTGGGCTCGTGGCATTGCTGGTGTTCGTGTCCCTCCGAATGCGCGATTCGCGGATCGGGCGCGCCTGGATGGCAATTCGCGAGGATGAGACGGCGGCCAGCGCCATGGGCGTCAACCTCGTGAACTACAAACTGCTGGCGTTCGCCATCGGCGCCGCCTTCGCCGGCATGACCGGCGTGTTCTACGTCGCGAAGTTGCAGACGGCGACGCCCGAGATGTTCAACTTCGCGGTTTCCTCGATGTTGCTGGTGATGGTGGTGCTCGGCGGCATGGGCAGCGTCTGGGGCGTCGTGGTCGGTGCGGCATTGCTGCAACTGATGCAATCCTGGTTCCTGCCGAAATCGACCGAGTGGCTGCATGATCTCGGCGACGCCATCGGCAGCGAGATGCTGCGGCAGGTCGATCTGGTGCAATGGACGCAACTGATTTTTGGCGTCATTCTCGTGCTGATGATGCTGTTCCGCCGCCAGGGCCTGATCCCCGCGGTACGCCCTGTCCCGGCATTGTCGTTCGAGGCTCAGCATGCCGAGGTGCGGCGTGGCGGCTTCGTCAATCTCGACCGCGTTCCGAAATGGCAGCCGGGCACCGGCAACGCATTGGAAGTGCGCGGCGTGACGGTGAAGTTCGGCGGCCTGGTGGCGCTGAACAAGGTCGACATCACCGTGCCTGCGGGCGGCGTGGTGGCGGTGATCGGTCCCAACGGGTCCGGCAAGTCGACGCTGTTCAACGCCATTACCGGCCTGGTTTCGGCCGACAGCGGCAGCATCCTGTTCGAGGGCGCCGAGATCCTCGGCCTCGCGCCGCACGAAGTCCTGGAACGTGGCGTTGCCCGCACCTTCCAGAACATCCGGCTCTTCCCCAACCTCTCGGTGCTGGAGAACGTGCTGATCGGCCAGCACGCACGGCTGCACACCGGCCCGTTCTCCGCGGTGTTCCGCCCGCCGGGCACGCGCGCGGAGGAGCGGGCGGCGACGACCTGGGTTTTGAACGTCATCGGCCTGTTCGGCAACCGTTTGACGCCCCGCATCGCCCAGGCGGTCAGCGGCCTGTCCTACGCGAACCGCCGCCGGGTGGAGATCGCGCGGGCGCTGGCGTCCAAGCCGAAGATCCTGCTGCTCGATGAGCCGACCGCCGGCATGAACCCGGCGGAGACGCTGGAACTGGCCGAGCAGATCAAGAGCCTGAACGAAATGGGGCTCACCATCCTGCTGATCGAGCACAAGCTCGACGTCGTGACCACGCTCGCGGACACCGTCGTCGTGCTCGACCATGGCGACAAGATCGCCGAGGGCAAGCCCGAAGCGGTGCGCCGGGACGAGGCGGTGTTGACCGCCTATCTCGGCCGTGCGGCGCGCGCCGCGGTGACTGAACAGGCAATGCGGGCAGCCGAGAATGTCGACCATGTTGCTTGAGTTCACCGGCATCAATACGTATTACGGCGATCTGCACGCGCTGAAGAACGTCAACTACACGATCGGCAAAGGCGAGATCGTCAGCCTGCTGGGCGGCAACGCCTGCGGCAAGTCGACCACGATGAAGACCATCATGGGCATCGTCCGGCCGACCACCGGCACGGTGATCTTCGATGGCAAGCCGATCGAGAAGCTGCCGACCAGCGAGCGGGTGAAGATGGGAATCGCACCCGTGCTTGAAGCCCGCCGCCTGTTCCCGCGCATGACGGTGTTCGAAAATCTGGAGATGGGTGCCTACACCCAATCCGGCCGCGCGCATTTCGACGACGATTTGCACCGCGTCTACGAGATGTTCCCGCGGGTGAAGGAACGACGCCACCAGCTCGCCGGCACCTTGTCGGGTGGCGAGCAGCAGATGGTGGCGATCGGCCGCGCCTTGATGGCGCGGCCGCGGCTGATCTGCATGGACGAACCGTCGATGGGGCTGTCGCCGCTCTTTGTGGAACTGGTGTTCGACACCATCCAGGCGATCAACAAGCAGGGCACCACCATCTTCATGGTGGAGCAGAACGCCAACATGGCGCTGTCGATCGCGCACCGCGCCTATGTGCTGCAGACCGGCGCCGTGGTGCTGTCCGGCACGGCGGAGGAACTGCGAAAAATCCGGCGATCCGCGAGGCCTATCTAGGCGAGCTCAAGGTCGAAGGCGTCGCCTGAGTCTACATGGTGACGGTGACCGCGACCGTGCCGAGGCCTGACAGCTCGAATTCATAGGCTTCGGTCACCGCCGGAAACCGCGTGGTGACCAGGCTGCCGGTCATGACGATGTCGCCTGCTCGCAAGGCGTCGCCGGTCTCGGCCAGGTGGTTGGCGAGCCAGATCAGCGGCTCGAACGGATGGCCCAGCACGTCGCTGCCGCGGCCCTGATCGACCTCCGCGCCGTTGCAACGCACGACGCCCTTGATCGCCGCGAGATCCGGCCAGTCGCTCCGGAAGTGGCCGAGCACGATGCCGGCATTCCAGGAGTTGTCGGCGACGAGCGAGGAAATGTCGAGCTGCTTGTAGTCGGCATGCCGGTCATCGACGATCTCCACCGCGGGTGCCACCGCGGCGACGGCGGCGGTGACGGTCGCCATGTCGAACGGCGCCGCGGCCGCCGGCAGGTCGCGCGCCAGTTTCACCGCGATCTCGAATTCCAGTCCGACACGACCATAGGTTGCGGCCGGCAGCACGGCGCCGCTTTCGTGCACCCGATGCGACAGCACCCGGCCGGCGATCGGGCTGTCAATGCCGCACATCGCCTGCATCCGCTTCGAGGTGAGGCCGATCTTGTAGCCGACAGGGGATGCACCGGAATGGGCTTGCATCGCGGCCACGAAGGCGCGCTGCACCGCGTAGGCGCGCGCCAGATCGGCGATGCCGTGCTGCGGCACCAGCGAATGGAACCGCTCGCCCGCCGCATGCTCGGCGACGAGTTGCCGCGCGATGTCCTGATCAATATCCGCCATGATTTCCCCCAAGCTTTCCCCGAGGCTATACCGGTCCCGCCGGTTTGGAAACGCGGCCCTGATATGGCTGGGGCGGCCGGCATGTGGCATTGGCGGCGAGGAGGGGTTTTCATGGCGTTGAGCAGACGGGCTTGCCTTTCCGTGCTGGCGACGGCCGCGACAGTGACGACGTTGCGGAGGGCCCGGGCCGCCGAAACTTTCACCTTGGGCCTGCTGCACACGCTGTCACCGGCGCCGTTCTACATCGCCCGCGAACAGGGCTACTTCACCGAAGAAGGCGTGGACGTGACGTTCCGCTTCTTCGAGGCCGCCCAGCCGATCGCCGCCGCCGCCGTTGCCGGCGACATCGATGTCGGCGTGACGGCGCTGACCGGCGGCTTCTTCAGCCTCGCTGGCCGCGGCGCGCTGAAGGTGATCGGCGGCGCCCTGCACGAGCAGAAGGGATTCGAACTGACGGCGGTGCTGGTGTCGAAAAAAGCCTATGACGCCGGTCTGACCTCGATCGCCAGGCTCGGCGGCCACAGCTTCGGGCTGACGCAGTATGGCAGCTCGTTCCACTACATGGTCGGCCGGTTGGCCGAAGCGGCCGGGTTCGACATCAAGACGGTGACGTTGCGGCCGTTGCAGCAGATCAGCAACATGGTGGCGGCGGTCAGGACCGGGCAGGTGGACGCGACCATGGCGATCGCCTCGATGGCCGTGCCGGCGGCGGCGAGCGGGGATGCGCGCATCATCGGCTGGGTCGGCGACCTGGTGCCGTACCAGATCACCGCCCTGTTCACCACCCGCCAGATGATCGAGAGGCGGGCCGACGCGCTGCGCAAATTCTGCCGTGGCTACCAGCGCGGCGTCGCCGATTACCGCGCGGCATTCCTCGCCTTCGACGCCGAGCACAAGCCGCTCTATGGCCCCGCGACCGAGGCGGTCGATCCCGGCGATCGAGAAATACGTCTTCACCGGCGATCCGAACGCGGCGCAGAAGATCAGCGACGGCATCGGCTGGTACGACGAGGGCGCGGCGCTGGATGTGGCCGACGTTCGTGCCCAGCTCGCCTGGTTCCAGGAGCAGGGGATGGTGAAGGGCCCGATCGATCCCGCCGACATCATCGACACCTCGTTCCTGCCGACGAGATGAGCGGCTCCTCCGTGCGGCTGCAGGCGCGCGATGTCGGCCATGCCTTCGGATCGCTTGCCGTGCTGGACGGCATCGATCTCGATGTTGCCGCCGGGCGAGGTGATGGTTCTGGTCGGGCCGTCCGGCTGCGGCAAGTCGACGCTGCTCGAGCATCCTCGGCGGAATGCTTGCACCCGGCGCGCGGCGAGGTCCGCATGGAAGGCGCGGTCGCGCGCCGACTGCCTCAACCCGCTGACCTATGTGTTCCAGGATTTTTCGCTGCTGCCCTGGCGAACTGTGGCCGGCAATATCTCGCTCGTGCTGGAGGATGGCATGCCTGACCGCGTGCGAGCGTCAGCGCCCGGATCGACGAGATGCTGGCGATGACGGGGCTTGTCGGAATTCGCCGAGGCCTGGCCGAAGCAGCTTTCCGGCGGCATGCGCCAGCGCGTCGGCATCGCCCGCGCGCTGGCGGTGCGCCCGGCGGTGCTGCTGATGGACGAGCCGCTCTCGGCGCTGGACGCGCAAACCCGTGGGCTGCTGCTGGACGAATTTTCCGCCGTGATCGCCCGCGCCGGCGTCACCACGGTGTATGTCACCCATAATCTCGCCGAGGCGGTGCGGCTCGGCCATCAGATCGTCGTGCTCTCGCGCCGGCCCGGCCGCGTCCGCGACATCATCGCGCATCGACCGGCCGATCCGGCATCGCGCCGCGGCCGATCCGGACCTGCTGGCGATCGAGGCGCAGCTCTGGGAGTTGATCCGCGACGATGCGGCCGCCGCCGACCGGGAGATCGAGCATGCCTAGCCTGTGCCGGCAGATTCCGCTGCGCGCCCGCGGCTTCGCGCCGCGCGACTTGCCGTGGGCAGGTGCCGCGACGCTGGTCGCGCTGCTGGCGCTGTGGCAGATCGGCGCCTCGCTCGACTGGTTCTCGACCAGTTTCCTGTCCACGCCGGTCGGCGATCGTCCGGGCCCTGGCGGCACTCGCGGCCAGCGGCGAGTTGTGGTCGCATCGTCGGCGCCTCGCTGCAGCGCCTGATGATCGGCTGGGTCATGCGGCACGGCGGCGGGATTGGTCGTGGGTGTCGCCGCCGGGTTGTTCACGCGCCTGCGCTCGCCGGTCATGGCGGTGGTCTCGGCGCTCTTCCCGATCCCCAAGATCGCCCTGGTGCCGCTGTTCATCATCTGGTTCGGCATCGGCGAAGGCTCGAAGATCATCACGCTGGCGTTCGGCGTCTTCTTTCCCACCGTCATCGGCACCATGGCGGGCGTCGACGGGGTGCCGCGCGGGCTGATCCGCATGGCCCAGTCCTTCGGGCTGCCGTGGCGCGCCATCGTCGCGAAGGTGGTGCTGCCCGGCTGCATTGCCGGCGATCCTCAGCGGCTTCCGCATCACCACCTCGACGGCGATCATTCTGCTGGTGGCCGCCGAGATGATCGGTGCCGAGAAGGGCATCGGCGCCTTCGTGCTGTCGGCCGGCAATCTTTACGACGTCGACAATCTGATGGCCGGCATCGTCGTGCTGTCGGTGATCGGCCTCGCCGTATCCTGGCTGATCGGGCGGATCGAGCGGGCGCTGCTGAGCTGGCGGTAGAGCCTTCGCACCGGCTGGTTCAGCCGCCGGCAAGAACGCCGATGCCGGCGCCGGCGCCGAGCAGCCACAATGGATGCAGCTTCGTTGCAGATTCAGCGCAATGACGCCCAATGTGATGGCGGTGAGCAGCAAGGACCGATCGGCCGACACCACGACCACCGCGGCCGCCGACGCGACCAGCCCTGTGGTTACCGGATTGATGCCGGCCTGCACCAGCCGCCGCCACGGCGCATCGCGAAACCGGTGCCAGGCGCTGACGGTGGCGATGGTCAGCAGCGATGACGGCCCGACGAGGCACAAAGTCGACAGCACCGCACCTGCGATACCGGCGACGCGGAACCCGATCAGCGCTGATATCATCAGGTTCGGCCCGGGCGCCGCCTGGGCGAGGGCGAACAGCGAGGTGAAATCCGCGGCCGTCATCCAGTGATGCACGTCCACCACCTCGCGCTGCATCTCCGGCAGCACGGTGTTGCCGCCGCCGAACGCGAGCAACGACAGGCGGGCGAAAATCGCCGCGAGGTCGAGCAGCGGCGCGTTCACGCGCGCAGGCGCCAGGCGAGGAGAATGCTCAGCGGCGCCATGGCCAGCATGGTCGGCAGCAACGGCAGGCGGAGCAGCGCGATGGCGATGAAGGTGAGCACGGCGGCACCGATGCCAACCGGGTTGCGCCACAGCCCGGCGGCGATCTTCAGCGAAACCGTCACCACCAACCCCGCCGCCGCGGCCGCCAATCCGGCGAACAGGTGGCGCACCAGCGGTTCGTGCTCATAGCGGGCATAGATCAAGCCCAGCAGCACGACGATGGCCATGGGTGCGGCCAGCAACCCCGCCATGGCGGCACAGGTGCCGGCCAGGCCGCGAAAGCGCAGGCCGACGGCGGCGGCGAGGTTGATGACGTTGCCACCCGGCAAGAACTGGCACAACGCCAGCAGATCGGTGAACTCCGCGGCGGACAGCCATCGCCGTTGCTCCACCAGCATCCGCCGGCTGATCGGCAGCACGCCGCCGAAGCCCATGATGCCGACGCCCAGGAACTGCCCGAACAAGGCGGCAAGGCTGGGTGCTGGAGGGGGCGGGGTGCCTGCGCGCTCGGACATGTGGCATGGATAGGACGCGTGGGGCGGCCGGGCAACCGGGGTTGCACTGGTACCTCGAAGCGGGTTTGGCGACAGAGGAATGCAGATGTCGGGATATTGTCGGATCGCGCCGGGCCACCCGTGCACGATTCCTACCACGCCAGCGAATACGGCTTTCCGCAGCGCGACGAATCCGTGCTGTTCGAGCGGCTGTGCCTCGAGATCATGCAGGCCGGCCTGTCCTGGGAACTGGTGCTGAAGCGCCGGGCCGGCATGCGGGAAGCGTTCGCCCGTTTCGATGTCGACCGGGTGGCCGCCATGGGCGAGGCGGACGAGGTGGCGCTGCTCGCCAATCCCGCGATCATTCGCAACCGCCTGAAGGTCGCGGCCATCATCGAGAACGCCCGGCGCATCCAGGCGCTGCGGGCCAGCCATGGCGGATTCGCCGCTTGGCTCGATGCGCATCATCCGCGCCCCAAGCCGGACTGGATCCGCCTGTTCCGCACCAGTTTCAAGTTCACCGGCGGCGAGATTGTCGGCGAGTTCCTGATGAGCCTCGGCTACCTCCCCGGTGCGCACGCCGAGGATTGCCCGGTGCATGCGCGGCTGCTGACGATAAGGCCGCCCTGGCTCATCGCGGCCGGTGGCTGAGCGGCGAATGAGTTCCATTGCCGTCAGCCTCGTCGTCGCCTGTTGCATCTTCGGCGCCGCCATCGCCGGAATGTGGCTGCACCGGCTGCTTCCGGAAAGCCATCTCGGCAAGGAAACGCAGGACGTCGTGCGCCTCGGCACCGGCATGTTGTCGGTGCTGGCGTCGCTGGTGCTGGGGTTGCTGATCGCCACGGCCAAGACGTCCTACGACACCACCGATCACGAAATCCGCAGCTTCGCCGCCGACCTCATCCTGCTGAATGAAACCCTGCGGGATTACGGCGATGCCGCCGCGGCGCCGCGCGATCGCCTGCTCGGCTTCACCCGACAGATGCGCGGCGACATCTGGCCGCAATCTTCCGGCCAGAAGTCGGTGCGCGACAATCCTGTCACCGGCGACATGCTTGAGCATGTGCGCGAGGCGATCCGTGCGTTGAACCCTGTCGACGCCGGGCAGCGCTGGCTGCAGGATCAGGCGCTGCAGATCAGTGTCGGGCTGATGCGGGCGCGCTGGCTGCTGATCGCACAGGAGGGATCGAATGTGCGCGCGATCACCTTGGCGATCCTGGTCGGCTGGATCGCACTGATTTTCGCAAGCTTTGGAATGAACGCGCCGCGCAACCTGACGGTCGGCGCCGCCTTCCTGGTCTGTTCGCTGTCGATCGGCGGGGCGGTATTCCTCATTCTGCAGATGGACGACCCGTTCGGGGGCACCATGCAGATTTCCGTCAGCCCGATCGAAACGGCCGTTTCGCATATGGCGCGGACAAAGCCCTGAAGGCCCAGGATTTCGCGGTTGTCGAGGGCTAGAGCAATATGGCTTTAGGTGGAATCACCGTGCCATAAAATTGCTCGCCTAAACAAAAGGCTAGATCGTGATGGTCGCCGATTCCAGCGGCCATCACGATCTAGTCGGCGGCGCTCGCGAATTGCGCCGCGGCGCTGGCCTGGCCGGCCACACCCTGCGCCGGAACCGGCGATTGGCAGACGCGCTTGCTTGGGAAGATCAGGCTGACCCGCATCCCGAGGTCATGGTGGACATCCACTTCCAATTGTCCGCCGTGCAACTCCATCAGCGTTCGCGCAAGCGTCAGCCGCAGGCTGAAGCCGCGGCTGTCATTATCCGGCGTTTGCGGATGGTCCGGCGGGGAAGCTGTGAACAACTCGTTCTCGATCACCACGGCCAGGCCGTCGTCGCGCGTCTTCACGCCGATCACCACCAGGTCATGTTGTCGTGTCTTGCGGACGACACTGGTCAGCGCCCGGGTGAAGATGTGGCGCAGGGCGCGTCTGTCGGCGTTGAGCAAGGTCGCGGCCACCTCTGGGGTGATGTGCCATTGTCGGCGCCCCGGGCCGATCGAGGAATTGACCGTGGCGACCGCGTCGTCGATCGCGACGGCCAGGTGAATCTCTTCCTCGCGCAGGGAGCGGGCGGTGTTCTCCTGCAAGGTGAACTCATGCAGGTCCTCGGACATGTCGAACACATCGGCGGCCGCGGTCGCGATCTCGCTGGCGTTGGCGATGCCGACGCTGCTCAGGTCGTCGGCGTTGCCGTGCAGCGTCATGCCGATGGTGCGCAGGTCTTGCGAGGCGAGGCGCAGGCGCCGGACCGCGGATTCCTCCGCTTCGAGAGTGACCTTGCGCAAATGCCGCGAAGCCGCGCGCAATCCAACGCGGCCGCGCAGCCAGAGCACCGCGAAAAGCACGAGGAGCAGGCCCTGACTGATCGACAAATCGGCAGAAACTCGGTCATCATTCGCGCAATAAGAAACCGATAACTTCAATTTCACGTTAAGGTGTGCGAACGACGGAATCGTTTCGTGCCCGCCGCCGGATTTCACCTGCCCAGGCGCCGCCCTTGCCGAACCCGTCCGGCCGGCCGAAACTGCCCGGCTGACAGGCCGGGGGCGCGCAGCAGGTGGCGGTTTTCAAGAGCACGGAACACTACATCGCCTCGCGCGACCTGGAGGTGGCGGTCAACGCCGCGGTCACGCTGCAACGGCCGTTGCTGGTGAAGGGCGAGCCCGGCACCGGCAAGACGGTGCTGGCGCATGAGGTGGCGACGGCACTCGGCCACCAGCTCATCGAATGGCACGTGAAATCCACCACCAAGGCGCAGCAGGGACTGTACGAATACGACGCCGTGTCCCGCCTGCGCGACGGCCAGCTCGGCGACCCCAGGGTGCACGACATCGGCAACTACATCATCCGCGGCAAGCTGTGGGAGGCGTTCGAATCGCCGACGAACCGGTGGTGGTGCTGATCGACGAGATCGACAAGGCGGACATCGAGTTTCCCAACGACCTCCTGCTCGAACTCGATCGCATGGAGTTCTTTGTCTACGAAACCCGCAAGACCGTTGTCGCCACGCATCGCCCGATCATCCTGATCACCTCGAACAACGAGAAGGAATTGCCGGACGCGTTCCTGCGCCGCTGCTTCTTCCATTACATCCGCTTCCCCGATCGCGACGTGATGGAGCAGATCGTGCAGTCGCATTACCCGGCATTCGCCAGGACCTCGCACGCGAAGCGCTGAACGTGTTCTTCAAGCTGCGCGACGTGCCCGGCCTGAAGAAAAAGCCGGCCACGTCGGAATTGCTGGATTGGCTGAAGCTGCTGATGGTGGAGGACCTGCCGCCGGAAGCGCTGCGCTCCCACGATCCGCATCTGGTGATCCCGCCGTTGCACGGCGCGCTGCTGAAAAACGAGCAGGACGTGCATCTGTTCGAGCGTATCGCATTCCTGTCGAGGCGCGGCGGGTAGGGTGTTCGCGCATTTCATCCTCGCACTGCGGCAAGGCGGCGTCCCGGCTTCGATCACCGAATATCTGGCGCTGCTCGCCGCCATGAAGGCCGGCGTTGCCGAGTACAGCGTCGAGGATTTCTACTATCTCAGCCGCGCCGCACTGGTGAAGGACGAGCGGCACCTCGATCGCTTCGACCGCATCTTCGCCGAATCCTTCAACGGCCTGGAACGGCGCCCGAGGGCGCGCGGGCGGAACTGCCCGAGGAATGGCTGCGCAAGCTGGCGGAGAAACTCCTCACGCCGGAGGAGATGGCGCAGGTCAAGGCGCTCGGCGGGTTCGATAGGTTGATGGAAACGCTGCGCCAGCGCCTGGCCGAGCAGAAGGGGCGTCATCAGGGCGGCGCCAAATGGATCGGCACCGCCGGGACCTCGCCGTTCGGCGCGCATGGCTACAACCCCGAAGGCGTGCGCATCGGCCAGGACGAGAGCCGCCATCGCCGGGCGGTGAAGGTTTGGGACAAGCGCGCGTTCCGCGACCTCGACGACGGCGTGGAACTCGGCACCCGCAACATGAAGCTCGCTTTGCGCCGCCTGCGCCGCTTCGCCCGGCAAGGGGCACAGACGGAGCTGGACATGGCCGGCACCATCCGCGCCACCGCGAGCAACGCCGGTCAGCTTGACCTGAAGCTGGTGCCCGAACGCCACAACACGGTGAAGGTGCTGCTGTTCCTCGACGTTGGCGGCTCGATGGACGACCACGTCAAGGTGTCCGAGGAGTTGTTCTCGGCCGCACGGGCGGAGTTCAAGCACCTCGATTTTTTCTATTTCCACAACTGCCCGTATGAGCGGTTATGGCAGGCCAACCGCCGCCGCCATGACGCCGAAATACCCACAATGGACGTGCTGCGGAAATACGGCCCCGACTACAAGCTGATCTTCGTCGGCGACGCCACCATGAGCCCGTACGAGATCAGCCAGCCGGGCGGCAGCGTCGAGCATTTCAACCCTGAACCCGGCCACGTCTGGATGCGGCGCCTGACCGGCCATTTCCGCCGCAGCGCCTGGCTGAACCCGCAACCCGAAGCGCATTGGGACCACAGCATGTCCATCGGCATGCTGCGCCAGCTGATGGGGGACCGGATGTTTCCGCTCACCCTTGGCGGCCTCGACACCATGGCGAGGGAGCTGAGCCGGTAGCGTTGCCGGCCGCCGGCTTGGCATCGCCCGGCGGACGTTGCAGCATGTGGGGGGACAAGACGGGAGGAGCGTGCAATGGCACGTCGCGGCATGAAGTTCGGCGTTTTTCTGGCACCCTTCCATCGGGTGGGCGACAACCCGACGCTCGCGATGTCGCGCGACATCGAAATGCTCGAATATCTCGACGCGCTTGGCTACGACGAGGCCTGGATCGGCGAGCACCATTCCGCCGGCTGGGAAATCATCGCCTCGCCCGAGTTGATCATCGCGGCGGCGGCGGAGCGCACCAAGCACATCATGCTCGGCTCCGGCGTCACCAGCCTGCCGTATCATCATCCGTTCCTGGTGGCGCAGCGCTTCGTGCAGCTTGACCACATGACCCGCGGGCGCGCCATGCTGGGCTGCGGCCCCGGCGCGCTGGTTTCGGACGCGTACATGCTGGCGATCGAACCTTCCACCCAACGCCGCCGGATGGACGAGGCGCTCGACGCCATCATGAAGTTGCTGGCCTGCGAGGAGCCGGTGACGATGAAGACGGACTGGTTCGAGATGCGCGACGCGCGGCTGCATCTGCGCCCCTACAGCGACCCGCATTTCCCGATCGCCTGCGCCAGCACGCTGACGCCGTCCGGCCCGATGTCCGCGGGGCGTCACGGCCTCGGGATTCTTTCGCTCGGCGCCGGCGGCCCGGGCGGCGTGGAGGCGATGGCCGGCCAATGGCGCATTGCGGAGGAAACCGCCGCCGCCAACGGCAAGACCATGGACCGCCGCGACTGGCGCATCGTCGCCAACGTCCATGTCGCCGAGGACGATGAGCAGGCATTGCGTGAGGTGCATGCCGGCGAGCGGATGGAGACGGTCACCTATTTCGAGGACACGCTGAGCCGCCCACCCGGCCGGTCGGAAGACCCGCTGCGCGACGGCGTCAAGGCCGGCACCACGCTGGTCGGTTCGCCCGACACCATCGCGAAGGGCATCGAACGGCTGATCGAATTCAGCAAAGGCGGCTTCGGCGGCCTGATGTTCCGCGCCCATGACTGGGCCAACCGGGAACAGACCTGGCGCAGCTACGAGCTGTTCGCCCGTTACGTCGCGCCGCGCTTCCAGCAGTCGCTGGACACCATCGTCGGTTCGCAGAAATGGTGCCAGGAACACCGCAAAACGATTTTCGGCCCGAATGTCGAGGCGCTCCGCCGCGCCTTCACCGATGCCGGCAAGGCGGTGCCGGAGGCGTATCACGAGCGGGTGTCCGGCGCGCGCGACGTGGCGCCGGTGAAGTCCTGACCGCCTTGCGCCGGGTGGCGCAGGACCAGCACGGACGCAAGAATCTGGATCACGGCGACCAGGGCAAGCGCCGGGCCGTAGCCGCCGGCCGCATCATGCACGACGCCGAGCAGTGACGGCGCGAAGGCATAGGCGACTTGGCCGATGGCGGTGGACAGCCCGACCACGATGCCGAACGACGCCGCGGTGAACTCGCGTTGGACGATGAGGGAGGGCAGGGTGATGACGTTGCCGACCGACAGCCCGAAGGCGATGCAGCCGACATAGAGTGCCGTGGCACTGTCGCCGGCGCCGAGCATCAGCAGCACGCCGGCGGCCTGTGACGCGAAGCTGATGGCGCTGGCCCGCCGCTGGTTTAACCGGTCTATCACCACGCCGAGGGCCAGCCGGCCACCCATTGCCGCGAAGCTGGCGACGCCCACGGCCATTCCGGCACCGCTGGCACCGAGACGGGGCAGCAGGAAGGCGACGAGATGGACGATCAGCCCGACCTGCGCCATCAGCGCCAGGCCGAAGGGCAGGGCCACCGACCACACGGCCGCGCTGCGCAGGCCCTGCTTGGTGGTGGCGATGCCAATGCGGCCGTCGTCCGGGGCCGCCGCCGCCGCATGCCTGACGCCAGTTTCGCCGCGTCCGCGGGTGCACAGGACGATCAGCGGCAACAACACGCACAGCATTGCCCCAGCGGTCGCGGCGACGGCAATTCCCAGTCCGTATCGTGCGCTGGCCCAAACCAGCAACGGGGCGACGCTGAAGCCGGCGACGCTGGCACCGTTCAGGGCGAGGCTGATCGCCAGCCCGCGTTGGCGGTCGAACCGCAGCGCCAGCGTGGTGGCGATCGCGGTCGAACTCGTGCAGGCCCAAGCCAGCGCCATCACCATGCTGCCGATGAACATCTGCCAAGGTGCTGCGGCCCAGGCAACGATGCTGGCGCCGGCACCCATCGCCGCCGAGCCGCCCGCCAGCACGAGCAGGGGCCCGAACCGGGTGATGAATACCGCGACCCGGGCCAGCAGCAAGGCGCCGGCGAGGTAGTAGAGCGTGGTCGCCGACGAGATCAGCGCCGCCGACCAGCCCCGGCTCGCGTGCAACTGCGCGACATAGACGGACTGGCCGTAGAAGCCGAAGCCCCAGGCGAAGATCGCCGTCGCGAAGCAAGCCAGCACCAGCGGCCAATCCCGTTCAAGCTCCGAGCCACCGGGCCGCGCGTCGAGTTGCTGCGCGATCGCCCTACTCCGGCTGGGTGGCTTTGTGGGCGAGCAGCGCCATCAGCCGGCGGTCGCGCCAGGCCTGGCGTTCGGGTTGGTCTGCCAGCGGCAGCACTTCGCGCCGCGCGCTGTCGAGATCGCCGATCAGCTCGGGCGTGAGGTCGCAATATGACGACTCCCGCTGCACCTTTGCGTACAGGCCGCCATAGCGGGCGCAGTAATCCGCGAGGCCGCCGGGCGCGTTGAGGTCGATGGTCTCGAACGGGCCCATGAACGACCAGCGCAGGCCCAGGCCGTGCTTGACGGTGGCGTCCAAATCCTCGGCGGTGATGACGCCGTCGGCGACCAGCCGGAAGGCCTCGCTGACCAGCGCGATTTGCAGCCGGTTGAGCACGAAGCCGGCGACTTCCCGGTGCAACGTCGCCGGCACCTGGCCGGCGCGCCGCATCACCTCGCGCGCCCGTGTCATGGTCGCCTCGGCAGTCCAGGGCGCCGGGCAGAGCTCGACCAGCGGCACCAGATAGGGCGGGTTGACCGGGTGCGCCACCAGGCACCGGGCGCGGCCGCGCAAATGTTCGGTGAAGGCACTGGCGGGAATGCCGCTGGTGGAGCTGGCGAGGATCGTGGCGACAGGGGCGATCGCGTCCATCTCGGCGAACAAGGCCCGTTTGGCCTCAAGGCGCTCGGGACCGTTCTCCTGGACGTAATCGGCACCGTCCAACGCGTCCTTCAGGGTGGCGACGGGGGTGATGCGGGCGAGCACCTCGTCCGGCGGGTCGGCCAGCAGGCCGGCGGTGCGCAATTCCGGCAGGCGCTCGGCGATGAAGCCGCGCGCCGCCTGGGTTGCCGTATCGTCGCGATCCCAGATGCGGACGCGCATGCCGGCGCGGGCGAACACGATCGCCCAGGCACGGCCGATCAGTCCCGCACCGATGATTGCCGCCTGATCCATTTGCCACCTCCCGCCTCTGCCGCGATCTGACCATCGCGGGCGGCGGCGAGCAACCTTGCACCGCGGCCCGGCTCGCCGCAGGTTGCGCGCAACGGAAGTGGAGGCAGCGATGACTCGGGTAGCGGTGTTGGACGATTGGCAGGGCGTGGCCGAGAAGATCGTCGACTGGTCGCAGTTGAAGGCGGCGGCGGAGGTGGTGTTCTTCAAGGACGCCTTCGCCGACAGCGACGCGGCGGTGGCGGCACTGGCCGATTTCGACGTGATTCTGGCGATGCGCGAGCGCACCCTGTTCTCCAAACCGGTGATCGACCGGCTACCGAAGCTGCGCCTGCTGGCCTTCACCGGCCCGCGCAACGCCGCCGTCGACGTGCCGGCCTGCACCGCGCGCGGCGTGGTGGTGTGCAACACCCAGCCGACCGGTGCCGGCACCTACGACACCTCGGAACTGGCGCTGGGCCTGTTGCTGGCGGCGGCGCGGCATCTGGCGCTCGGCGACGCCGAAATGCGCGCCGGCCGCTTTCAGCAGAACATGAAATCCGGCATCGGGCTGGAGGGCCGCACCCTGGGCGTGATCGGCCTCGGCCGGCTCGGCGGGCGGATGGCGAGCTACGGGCTGGCGCTCGGCATGAAGGTGCTGGCCTGGAGCACCAACCTCACCGCCGAGCGGGCGGCGGAAATCGGCGCCGCCCGGGTGGAGAAGGACGAGTTGCTGGCACGCGCCGATGCGATCAGCCTGCATTTGGTGCTGTCCGACCGCTCGCGTGGCATCATCGGCGCCGGCGATATCGCCAAGATGAAGCCGGGGGCGATCCTGGTGAACACCTCGCGCGGCCCGCTGGTGGACGAGGCGGCGCTGCTGGCCGCGGTCGGCGCCGGCAAGATCACGGCGGCGATCGACGTGTACGACCGCGAGCCGCTGCCGGTGGACCACAAGCTGCGGCGGGCGCCGAACACCGTGCTCTCGCCCCATATCGGCTACGTGACCCAGGACAACATGGCCGCCCTTTATCGGATGAGCGTGGAGAACATCCTGGCCTGGCTTGCGGGCAAGCCGATCAGGGTGGTCAATCAGCCAGGTTGACGGACAGCGCGCCTGACGCTGCGGCTTGACCGGGCAGCCAGCTTGACCGGGCCGCCGCAGCGGTTTCCCATCGCCCGACAGATATAAAAACCGGAGGATTACGCTATGCGCGCCTGGGCCGTGGTCGAGAACGAAGCACCCTTGCAGGAGATCGAACTGCCGACGCCGGAGCCCGTGGGCACGCAGGTGCTGCTGGAGACGACCTATTGCGGCGTCTGCCATTCCGACCTGCATATCTGGGAAGGCCGCTACGACCTCGGTGGTGGCAAGACGATGAACCTCAGGGATCGCGGGCTGACCCTGCCGATCGCCATGGGCCACGAGATCGTCGGCCGCGTCGTCAAGCTCGGGCCGGAGGCGACTGGCGTGAAGGTCGGCGACATCCGCATCGTGTTCCCCTGGGTCGGCTGCGGCCATTGCGCCATGTGCCTCGCCGAAGAGGACAATATGTGCCTGGAGGGCAAGTCGCTCGGCGTGTACCAGAACGGCGGCTACGGCACCCATGTCGTGGCGCCGCATCCGCGCCATTTGGTCGATCCCGGCACGCTGGACCACGCGGTGGCCGCGACCTATGCGTGCTCGGGCATCACCGTCTACTCGGCGATCAACAAGGTGATGCCGATGCCGCCGGACGAGCCAATCGTGCTGGTCGGCGCCGGCGGCCTCGGGCTGAACGCCATCGCCGTGCTGAAGGCATTGAAGCATCGCAACATCGTCGTGGTCGACATCAATGCCGAGAAGCGGGCGGCGGCGACCAAGGCGGGGGCGACCAAGGTCGTAGACGGCTCCGGCGAAGGCGTGACCAAACGCATCATCGAGGCTTGCGGTGCCCAGCCTCTGGCGGTGATCGACCTCGTGAATGGGACAGTGACGGCGCGATTCGCCATGGACGCGCTGCGCAAAGGCGGCAAGCTGGTGCAGGTGGGGCTGTTCGGTGGCGAGTTGATGCTGTCCCTGCCGCTGATGGCCATCCGCGCGCTGACGGTCCAGGGCAGCTATGTCGGCAATCCCAAGGAATTGCGCGAAGTGGTCAGGCTGGCCCAGGCCGGCGATCTGCAGCCGTTGCCGGTCACGACAGTGCCGCAGCGTGAGGCGAACGCGGCATTGATGCGGTTGCGCGACGGTCTCGTGACCGGCCGGCTGGTGCTGAAATCGGAGGCTGCATGACATGATGACCCGCCTTTCCGTGGTCCTGCGCCGCCGCCCTTCGGGTGAGCCGCGGCGCGAGGATTTCGAGATCATCGAGGAAAATACCCCGAGCCCCGGCCCCGGCGAGGTGCTGACGCGCACGATCTGGCTGTCGATCGACCCGTATATGCGCGGGCGGTTGGCCGACCGGAAATCCTACGCGCCGTCGGTGCAGGTGGGTGAGCCGATGACCGGCGAGAGCGTCGGCGAGGTGATCACCTCCGGCGACCCTGCGTTCAAGCCGGGCGACATCGTGGTCGGCAGCCGTGGTTGGCAGACCCACTGCATCAGTCCGGCGAAGGCGCTCACCAAGATCGCGCCGGGCGGGGCGCCGTTATCCACCTATCTCGGTGTGCTCGGCATGCCGGGGACAACGGCGTATTCCGGCATGAAGGACATCGGCCAGGCGAAGTCGGGCGAGACGGTGGTGGTCTCGGCCGCCTCAGGCGCGGTCGGGTCGGTCGCCGGGCAGATCGCCAAGCGGGCCGGGGCGCGGGTGGTCGGCGTGGCCGGCGGGCCGGATAAATGCCTGTGGGTGCAGGAAGCGCTGCATTTCGACGAATGCGTCGATCACCGCGCCGCCAATCTGCAGGCGGCACTGGCGGAGGCATGTCCGAACGGAATCGACGTGTATTTCGAGAATGTCGGCGGCGCCGTGCAGGAAGCGGCGTTCGCGCTGCTCAATCCGCATTCCCGCGTGGTGATGTGCGGCATGGTCGCGCAATACAACCAAGCCGATCCACCCCCCGGACCGAATCTCGGTTTCGTCGTCGGCAAGCGTGTGCGCATCGAGGGGTTGATCGTCTCCGACAAGCCCGAACGCTTCGCCGAATGGCGCGCGCTGGCGGCACCATGGGTGGCCGACGGCAGCCTGCGCTACCGCGAGACGGTGATAGACGGCCTGGAGAACGCGCCGGAAGCGCTGGCGCTGCTGCTGAAGGGCGGCAATTTCGGCAAGATGCTGGTCCGTGTCGGACCCGATCCGGCGGGGTAGAGCCCTGCCGGATCGGGCCGCATCGGTGAACCGCTTCAGTTGAGGCGGTGCAGCGGCCCTGCGGGTTCCAACTGGCCGCGTTCGAGCGGGCCACGCTCAAGCGGAATTGCGCGTTGGCCGGCCAGCGCCAGATGCTCGCTGCCGCCATAGGCGGCGGAGGGCACCGGCGCGATTGAGGTCGCGCGCATCAGCGCCGCGACGAAGGACCGGCCCCAGATCACTGGCGAACGATGCTCGATGGCCTGCCATAGCGACTGCCAGCGTGCCTGGCGCTCCGCCAGCGGCATGCGCAAGGCGGCATTCAACGCGTCTGCCATGGCGTCGGGGTCGTGCGGGTTGACCAGCATGGCGGCGTCGAGTTGCCGGGCGGCACCGGCGAAGCGGGACAGCACCAGCACGCCCGGGTCGGCGGGGTCCTGGGCCGCGACATATTCTTTCGCGACCAGATTCATGCCGTCGCGCAGTGGCGTCACCAAGCCAACCCGGGCAAGGCGCATGAAGCCCGCGACGTCGGAGCGGACGCTCGCCGTCGAGACCAGCCGCAGCGGCGGCCAGTCCGGCTCGCCAAGATCGGCGTTCAAGGCGCCGGCCTCGTGGTCCAGCGCCGCGCGCAAGCTGCGGTAGCTGCTGACGTCCTTGCGCGACACCGCGGCCACCTGCAACAGGGTGATCTGGCGCCGGAGATCCGGATGCCGCTCCAGCAGGCAGCGATAACCGGCGAGGCGTTGCAGCAGCCCCTTGGTCGGATCGAGCCGGTCGACGCCCAGGATCAGCTTTTGCCCCTGCAGGCTGCGGTGCAACCGCTCGACGGCGCCGGCTCGCTCGGCGGCCATTTCGGCGAAGGAATGCGGGTCGATTTCGACCGGAAACACGCCCAGCCGAATACGGCGATCGCCGCGCACCAGCGTGGTCGGGCCGACGCGGGTGGCATCGGCGAGCGATTCGGCGGCGGCGGCGAAATTGGCGAGGTCGTTATCGGTCTGGAACCCGATCAGGTCGGAGGCGAGCATGTCGCACATCAGCCCGGCCACTTCCGGTGCGGCGCCCAGCACATCGGGGGAGGCGAAGGGGATATGCAGGAAGAAGCCGATCGGGTTCTTCACGCCGCGGGCGCGCAACGCCGCGGGCAGGGTGAGCAGTTGGTAGTCATGCACCCAGATATGGTCGCTCGGCCGCAACAGCGGCTGCAGCGAGGCCGCCATGCGGGTGTTCACGGTGCGATAAACCTGGGCGTCGCGCCGATCGAACTGCATCAATTCCGGCATGGTGTGCAGCAGCGGCCACAGCACCGAGTTGCAGAAATTGTTGTAGAACCGGTCGTGCTCTTCCTGGGTCAGGTCGATGGTCGCGTAATCCACCGCCCCATCCGTCTCCACGCGCGCCAGCGCCGCGGTCGGCCCGTCCGAGACCGCGCCGCTCCAGCCGAACCACAGGCCGCCGCGCTTCTCCATCAGTCCATCCAGAGCGACCGCGAGCCCGCCGGCCTGCTGGCCCGACGACGGGAGCGGCACCCGGTTGGAAACGACGACCAGGCGATTCATGGGACCTCCAACGGAGTGACTCCGCGTCGATAGCTGCGTGTTTGCGACCATCGAACCAAGAAGTGGCGAGATAACGGCAAAGTTTGCCGCGCGCGTAAATTTTATTAATGTTCAGCGGCCGCCGCCGCTTCGCTTCCCCCGCCGTGGCGCGGGGAAATATTCAATGTTTTAGAATCATGGCGGTAGACGCCGATTTCAAACGCCTCAGCCGGTTGGCTCGGACACCAGGTTTTGTGAGGTCGAAATCGGGCCGGGGCCACCGTGGCGTTCGGCCTCGGTCAGGCTGCGCCACGCGCCGCCTCGCAGCACCTCGCATGGCTGGAACCGCGACTTATAGGCCATCTTGCGGCTCTCCGGCACCCAATAGCCGAGATAGACATAGGGCAGATCCATCTCCTTGGCCCGCTCAATCAGCCAAAGGACCGTAAAGGTGCCGATCGAGCGCTTTTCCATTCCGGGGGCGAAATACGAGTAAACCGCCGAGAGCCCGTCGCCGAGGCGATCGGCAAGGCACGCGCCGACCAAGGTGTCGTCGGGGTCGCGGAACTCGACGATGAAGGTGTCGATCGGGGTGTCCTCGACCATGGCGCGGTAGTCGTAGAAGCTCATCGTGGCCATGTCGCCGTCGCCGTGGCGAGCCTGCTGGTAGCGCTGGAACAGCTGAAACTGCTCGGCGCTGGCGCGGGCCGGAACATCGACGCCGGTCATTCGAATATTGTCGCGGGCGATCCGGCGCAGCGTGCGGTCCGGTTGGAAGCTGGCGGTGGGAATGCGGATCGGCACGCAGGAATTGCAACCCGGGCAGACCGGCGCATAGGCGATGTTGTGGCTGCGGCGAAAGCCGGCGCGCGAAAGCCGGTCATGCATCAAATCGGCATCCGGACCGCTGATTTCCGTCACGACCTTGCGTTCGGTCCGCCCGACCACGTACGGACAGGGCAGGGGTGCCGTGGTGTAGAAGAATTGCGGGCGGCGCGGCGGCTTGTAGCTCATGCAGCGTTCGGACCTCCGTCGCCTATGTTCCAGGACCTGGCCGGCGGGGTCAACGAAAGATCAAGCTCGCGCGACCGAATTACCACCAGACCCGAGATGATTTCATGAAAGGTGCGGTGGCGCACGGTGAACAGCGCCACCGCCATCCAGATCACCCCCAAAGCCAGGGTCAGGAAGAACAGCACGGTGAAGGCCAGCGCCTCCATCGGCGAGGGTGGGGCCAGATCCTCGTCGCGCCGCACCACCAGGCCGAGCAGCCATTGACCGGGCGTCGCCGACATCGGCCCGATCAGGAACAGCCATTGATACAACAGCGGAACCAGCGGCAGCAGCCCGAACAACGGCCAGCCGAGACCGAGGGTGAGCAGGCCAAAGAACAGGCAGAACACCCACAGCACCGCCATGGCAATCGCTTCCAGGATTGCGTCGATCAGCCACGCGACCACCCGGCGCAGCAGCACGCCTTCGTGCAAAGCCGCGTCCGATCCGGCGTCCGTCCAGGTGGGTGGCGAGGGTGTCTGGGGCGAACTCATGGCTTTGCACCTTCGGGAACGAGGCGAATGGTCGCCGCAATCGCTGATGGCTCGGCGGACATGGTGATGGTGCCGCCATCATGCCAAGCTTGCACGAAATTCCACGCGAGATGGCTGACCGGATTGCCCGATTGGCCGGGCGCCACCAGGAAGCGGCTGCGCTCCAGGTCGGCGAGATCGTATACCCCGCGATACGCCGCCCCATGCACGGCGGCGAAGCGGCCAGCGCTCATGCCGGCGCGAAACAGCGTGCTGTCGTCGCCGGGGCTGGCGATACGGGCGGTGGCGAAGTGCTGCAGCAGTGCCATGCCGCGCAGCACCGGATGGGCGAACTCGGCTTGATGTGCGCGACCCCAGCGCCAGGCGGCGGGGTCGGCGCCGTTGCTCGACATGAGCTCGGCCATGCTGGCGGCGAGACTGTCCGATAGCATGCGGTCGCAGCCACCGGCGCAGGGCAGCGCCGGGTGCGGCGACAATGCGTCCGCCACCAGTTCCATCTCGGCCGTGGCCGCCGAGGCCGGCGCCTTCAGACCGGCGAGGAAGGCCGCGTGGAAATGCTGCATCCAGGCGTTGAAGATGAGCGGCTGCGGCTTGTCCTCGTTCATCCCACCGTCCCAGCCGGCGAGCAGTGCCAGGGCCGCGCGGGACAGTTCGTCATCGGGCTGCACCTTCAGCAACCGGGGCAGCAGGTCTCGCGCCAGCACGCTGACGGTATCCACCTGCATCGCGGCGAAGCTCGCGATGCTGTGCCGGTCGCTGGCGTCGAGCAAGGTGCGGATGCGCCGGGCCCGCCAGTCGCCGAACCAATCGCGGCCGAGGAACACCGGGAAATCAGGCGGCGCCACCCGCTCGTTGGCATTCACCAGCCGGCCGCTGGCGGGCGCCACCTGGTGCGGCAGTTCCTCGCCGGACGCCCAACCGATCCAGTCATGCGCGCCGTCCTTGCCGGCAACCGGCAGGTCGCCATCGCCGGCGCGGCGCAGCGGCACCCGCCCGGTGACGAACAGGCCGATGCCGGCGCGGTCGGCGACCAGCAGGTTCTGCACCGGCGAGGTGATCAATGCGGCGGCGCGCCCGGCTGCCGCGACATCGCCCGCCCGGTTCAGCGCCTGCAGCCCGACGGCCGCGACGTCTCCGGGGGCGAGGTTGGCCATCGCCACGGCGAGGATCGGCCCTTGTGGCGCCACCAGGTCGCTGATCACAGGGCCATGCCGGGTTTCCCGCACCGCCAGGATTTCATCGGCGCTGCCTCGAACGTGGATTCGTTCCTGCCTGGTGGTGAAGGCGCGCGGGCCGTCGGGCGTTTGATACATGCCCAAGCCGGCTGGCAACTCCTCGAACAAGTCCTGCACGTCGGCACCGGTCGTGGTGAAGCTCCAGGCGATATGGCCGTTATGGCCGAGCACCAGGAACGGCACGCCGGGCGCGGTGGCGCCGGCCAGCACCTGCCCCGGTGTCTCGATGCGGGCGAGATACCAGATGGCGGGCATGCCGAACGCCAGATGCGGGTCGCCGGCCAGCAACGGCGCGCCGGTGCTGCTGTGCCGCCCGTCCACCGCCCATTCGTTGCTGGCACTCGCCGGCAAGGTGAAGGGGGCGGGGAAATTGGGCGGCGTCGCCGGCGGCTTCACGGCCGTCTCGGCCACGGCGGCATCACCGGGACGAGGCTCCAAACTTGCCTCGGGGCGCCCCGTACCACCGGCTGGCGGCCATAATCCATCGACCACCGTGGCCGGAAGCCTGCGTGCGAGCGCCGCGCGCGCCAGCTCGAGCCGGCAGGTTGCCGACAGGTACAAGCCCATGGTCTTGCCCCAGAGCAGCGTGTCCACCGCCGCCCACGGTCGTGGCGGCCCGAGCGCCACGAACTCCATGGCCGCGAAGCGTCCACGCGCCGCGATCCAGGCATTGACGCCGCTGGCATAGGCGTCGAGCGCCGCGCGGGTCTCGGCCGGCAAGGCGGGCAGATCGGCCTCGGCCCGGGCCCGCACGCCGAGCACCCGTATCAACCGGTCGATCGGCAAGGTGGCCGTGCCCAGCAGCTCGGAGAGTTCGCCGGCGGCGGCGCGGCGCGTCATGTCCATCTGGAACATCCGCTCGCGCGCATGCAGGAAGCCCAAGGCAGCGGCGGCATCAAGCTCGTTGGCGGCATGGATGCGCGGAATGCCGTCGGCATCGAGGGTGATGTCGACCGGTGCGGACAGTCCAGGGATGGCCGCGCGCCGGTCGCCGCCGGGGAGCGCCAGCCACAGCGCGAAGGCGACGCCCGATGCCGCCAGCAGCACTACCAATAGCACCGCGCCGGCCAGGTGGCGGAAGATGCGCAGCGCTCGCCGCATCGCGGTCAGCTTCGCCTCTCAGGCACGCGGCGCAAGATCGAGCCGCACCGTGTCCGCGACGCCAGGGCGCCAGGGCGCGACTACGTATTCTTCTTCCGGCCCTCCCCGGCGACCCGGACACGGTGCGGCTCGATCTTGCGCCGCGTGCCTGAGAGGCGAAGCTGACCGCGATGCGGCGAGCGCTGCGCATCTTCCGCCACCTGGCCGGCGCGGTGCTATTGGTAGTGCTGCTGGCGGCATCGGGCGTCGCCTTCGCGCTGTGGCTGGCGCTCCCGGCGGCGACCGGCGCGCGGCCATCCCTGGACTGTCCGCACCGGTCGACATCACCCTCGATGCCGACGGCATTCCGCGCATCCATGCCGCCAACGAGCTTGATGCCGCCGCTGCCTGGGCTTCCTGCATGCGCGCGAGCGGATGTTCCAGATGGACGTCACCCGCCGCGCCGCCGCCGGCGAACTCTTCGAGTTGCTCGGCCCGCCACCTGCCGATCGACCGGTTGATCCGGATATTGGGCGTGCGGGCGCAGCGCCGAGGCCGATCTGCCCCCCCTTGCCGGCCGACACCCGCGCGGCGCTCGATGCCTATGCCAGCGGCGTGAATGCCTGGATCGCCCGCGCGTGGACGTTTCGCCGGCCTTGAAGTACCTCGCGCTTCGGGCGCCCCGACCATGGGCGCCGGTCGACAGCCTGCTCTGGGGCAAGAGCCACGGCCGGCTTTGTACCCTGTCGGGCAACTGGCGGACTGAGCTGGCGCGCGCCGCCCTGCTGCGCCACCGCCTTCCGGCCACGGTCGTCGATGGGTTCTGGCCCCCGGCCACCGGTCCGGGCACCCCGAGGCCAGTTCGGAGCCTCGACCCCCACCTACGGCCCCCGCCGACACCGCCGTGAAGCTACTGGCTATGCGCCCATTTTCCCCGCCCCGTTCACCTTGCCGCAGACTGCCAGCAACGAATGGGCGTGGACGGCCGCCGCAGCGCACCGGCGCGCCGTTGCTGGCCGGCGACCCGCATCTGGCGTTCGGCATGCCCGCCATCTGGTATCTCGCCCGCATCGAGACGCCGGGGCAGGTGCTGGCCGGCGCGACCGCCCCGGGCATGCCCTTCCTGGTGCTGGGCCATAACAGCAACATCGCCTGGAGCTTCACCACCACCGGTGCCGACGTGCAGGACTTGTTCGAGGAGTCCCCTGCCGGCTACGGCATGTACAAACGCCCGACGGCCCGCGCCCTTCACCACCGGCAGGACGAATCCACGTCCGAGGCAGCCCGACGAGATCCTGACGGTCCGCGAAACCCGGCACGGCCCTGTGATCAGCGACCTGGTGGCGCCACAAGGGCCGATCCTCGCGATCTCCATGGCCAACCTCGCCCCGGGCGACGTCGCCGCCGCCGGCCTGCTGGCCCTGAACCGCGCCACGATGTCGCAGCAGCCGGCGCGCCGCCGCACGATCACCTCACCGGTGCAGAACCTGCTGGTGGCCGACCGCACCCGCATCGGCCTGTTCGTCACCGGCCGCGTGCCGATCCGCCGCGCCGGCGACGGCGCCAGCCGGTTGCCGGCGCGGACGGCGCGCATGACTGGATCGGCTGGGCCTCCGGCGAGTCACTGCCGCACATCGTGGCCCCGCCAGCGGCCGGCTGGTCAACGCCAACGAGCGCGTCGCCCCACCTGATTTCCCGGTGTTCCTCGGCCGCGACTGGTACGGCGACTGGCGGGCCCGGCGCATCCGCAACTTGCTCGACGCCAGCGACCGGCCACAGCGTCGCCGAGCTTCGCCGCGCATGCAGGTGGACACCGTCAGCGTCCTCGCGCGCGACCTGCTGCCCCGGTTGCCGTCGCGGTAAAGCCCGATGACGACGCTCCCGCGCGGCCCTGGCGCTGCTCGCCGGCTGGGACGGCGACATGGCCAAGGACAAGCCGCAGCCGCTCATCTTCAACGCCTGGATGCGCAGTTCCGCGCGGCCTTCCTCGCCGCGTCTCACGGCCGCCGGCCAGGCGGCCGCGCCCGAGATGGAACTGGTCGCCGCCGCCCTCGCCCGCACCCGGCGACTGCCCTGCGACGGTGGCTGCGACCGCGGCTCCTCGTCCAGCCTCGCCGCCAGCATGGCCGACCTCGCCGCGCTACGGCGCCGACCCGACCGCCTGGCGCTGGGGCCGCGCCACGGCCGCGTTCGCCCATCCGATCCTCCGCGGCATACCGCTGCTGCAGCAGGTCGCCACCGTCCGCATCGCCAGCCCCGGCGACGACACCACCCTGTTTCGCGGCGGCATGCGCGCCGGCCGCTTCCCCGCCGTGCACGGCGCCTCCTATCGCGGCGTATACGACCTCGCCGACCTCGATGCGCAGCCGCTTCCTCGTCGCCCCCGGCCAGTCCGGCGATCCCGTCAGCCCGCTCGCCCTGGAATTTCGTGCCGCGCTGGCGCGATGGCGGCACCGTCACCATGGGCCGCCGAGCCACCGCGATTGCGGCGCCCATTCGCCTCGTTCCCGAAGGACCAACGTCATGAGTTCGCCCCAACACCCTCGCCACCCATCTGGACGGCGCCGGATGGACGGGCTCACGAGGCGTGATGCTGCGCCGCGTGATCGCCTGGCTGATCGACGCGATGCTGATCGCGCTTGCCCTGGCCGCGCTGTGGTGTTCTGCCTGCTCTTCGGCCTGCTCACCCTCGGCCTCGGCTGGCCGCTGTTCGGCTGCTGCCGCTGGTTCCGCTGCTGTATCACTGGCTGTTCCTCACCGGCCGATGTCGGCGACGCCCGGCCAGGCATGTTCGGCCTCACCGTCCGCCGCGACGAGGACCTCGGCCCCCCCCGCCGCTGGAGGCGCTGGCCTTCACCGTGCTGTTCTATCCTGACCCTGCTCTCCGGGTGATCTCGCTCGCCTTCGCCCTCTTCACCGTCCGCCACCGCACCTTCACGACATCCTCTCCGGTCTGGTCGTGATTCGCGTTGCGCGAGCTTGACCTTTCGTTGACCCCGCCGGCCAGGTCCTGGAACATGCGACACGGTCCGAACGTCCGCATGAATTTCAAACCCCTCGCCGCCCGCAATTCTTCTACACCACCGCCCCGCTGCCCTGCCCGTACGTGGCCGGCCGGACGGAGCGGAAGGTCGTGACCGAGATCACCGGCCCAGGAACCGAGGCGCTGCACGACCGGCTGTCGCGGGCCGGGTTCCGGCGCAGCCACAACATCGCCTATGCGCCGGTCTGCCCGTCCTGCCAGTCCTGCATCCCGATCCGCATTCCGGTCGCCACCTTCCAGCCGGGCGCCACGCTGCGCCGGATCGCCAGGGCGAACGCCCAGGTGGAGGCGTTCGTCGTGGCGCCGCGGGCGACCGCCGAGCAGTTTCAGTTGTTTCAGCGCTACCAGCAGGCGCGGCACGGCGGCGGCGACATGGCCACCATGAGCTTCTACGACTACCGCGCCATGGTGGAAGATACGCCGGTCGAGACCTTCCTCGCCGAGTTCCGCGACCCCGACACGCGACTGATCAGCGCCTGCCTGACCGACCGGCTCGGCGACGGGTTGTCGGCGGTTTACAGCTTCTACGCCCCGACGCTGGAGAAGCGCTCGCTCGGCACGCACGCGATCCTCTGGCTGATCGAGCGGGCGCGTGCAGCTGGAGCTGCCCTACGTGTATCTCGGCTATTGGGTGCCGGAGAGCCGCAAGATGGCCTACAAAGCGCGGTTCCGGCCGTCGGAGGTGCTGATTTCCGGCACGTGGCGGACCCTGACCGAGGGCGAACGCCACGGTGGCCCCGGCCCGATTTCGACCTCACAAAACCTGGTGTCCGAGCCGACCGGCTGAGGCGTTTGAATCGGCGTCTACCGCCATGATTCTAAAACATTGAATATTTCCCCGCGCCACGGCGGGGGAAGCGAAGCGGCGGCGGCCGCTGAACATTAATAAAATTTACGCGCGCGGCAAACTTTGCCGTTATCTCGCCACTTCTTCGTTCGATGGTCGCAAACACGCAGCTATCGACGCGGAGTCACTCCGTTGGAGGTCCCATGAACCGGCTGGTTGTCGTATCCAATCGGGTGCCCCTGCCGTCCTCCGGGCAGCAGGCCGGCGGCCTCGCCGTCGCGCTGGACGGGCTGATGGAGAAGCGTGGCGGGCTGTGGTTCGGCTGGAGCGGCGCGATCGCCGCGCCGACCGCGGCGCCGACGCGCGTGGAGACGCGCCGACGGCATCGACTACGCCACCGTCGACCTCACCCAGGAGGAGCACGACCGCTACTACAACAATTTCTCCAACGGCGTGCTGTGGCCGCTGCTGCACACCATGCCGGAGCTGATGAAGTTCGACCGGCGCGACGCGCAGGTCTATCGCGAGGTCAACGACCGCATGGCGGCGACGCTGCAGCCGCTGCTGCGGCCCGGCGACCTGATCTGGGTGCACGACTACCACCTGATGCCGATGGCGGCGGCGCTGCGCGCGCGCGGCGTGACGAACCCGATCGGCTTCTTCCTGCACGTCCCCTTCGCCTCGCGCCGACGTGCTGGCGGCGGCGCCCGATGCGCGCCCTGGTGCGCGACCTGCTGGCGCGCCGACCTGATCGGGTTCCAGACCGAGAACGACATGGCGAACTTCGCCGCCGCGGCGCAGTTGCTGGCGGCGCCGCGCCCTCGCCGACGACGTGCTGACGTGGCGGGCGGCGAAGTCCGGCTCGGCGTGTTCCCGGTGGAGATCGAGCGCGCACGGGTTTCGCCGAACTTGCCGCCGAGAAGATGGCGGCCGGGCCGGATGCCACGCGGCTTCGCGCGAGCCTCGCAGGCCAGCACCTTATCCTCGGCATCGAGCGGCTCGACCCGACCAAGGGGCTGATGCAGCGCCTCGCCGGGTTGCGGCGACCTGCTGGAGAAGCACCCGGAACCGGCACCGCCGCGCACCCTGCTGCAGATCGCCGCGGTGTCGCGCAAGGAGGTGGCGCCCGCTATCGCGCGCTGCGCACCGCGCTCGACCACGAGGCCGGCTGCCTCAACGCCGATCTCGGCGAGCCCGACTGGGTGCCGCTGCGGCTGCGTCTCCGCGCGCCGTCGACCGCCGCGGTCGCCGGCTACATGCGGATCGCCCGCGTCGGCGCTGGTGACGCCATTGCGCGACGGCATGAACCTGGTCGCGAAGGAGTACGTCGCGGCGCAGAATCCCGAGGATCCGGGCGTGCTGGTGCTGTCGCGCTTCGCCGGCGCCGCACAGCAGCTGGACGCGGCGCTGCTGGTCAACCCGCACGACCCCGACGCGATGGCCGACGCGATGGACCGGGCGCTGCGCGATGGCCGCTGGCCGAGCGCCAGGAGCGCTGGCGGGCGATGTGGGACGGCGATCGACCGACCGCTCGCCGGTCGCCTGGGGCCGCGCGTTCGTGGCGGCGCTGCTGCGGCGCGCTCCTCTCGATCACCGCGGGCCCGCCGGAGCCGGCCGCTGCGCCACCGGCACCGCAGGCCGATGGCGCTGACCGGCGAGCCCGCCGCCGCCTCGGTGATCGTCACCGAGTTGATGGTCGCCGAACGATGACCGGGAGCGCGAAAAACTGCGGTCGCCGATGCTGGTGCCCGGGGCGTGCAATTCAACTAGCACCGGCGACCCCAAAGCCCCGGCTGTCCCCGTTCGGCTACCGGGTCGCACGCGATCCGGCAGCGATCAGCTCGGGTCGGCGACGCGCACCAGCATCTTGCCGAAATTGCCGCCGCTGAGCACCATGCGCAGCGCGTCCGGCGCGTTCTCCAGCCCGTCGACGACGGTCTCGCGGTAGTGCAGGCTGCCGTCCTTTACCCAGGGGCTCGGCCAGCGCGCGCCACTCGGCGAAGCGCTCCGGCTTGTCGGAGACGATCAGGCCCTCGATGCGCACGCGCTTGCGGACGACGAATGCCGAGGTTCGGGCCGGGGGGCGGTTTGTCGCGTCGTTGTATTGCGCGATCATGCCGCACATGATCACGCGGCCATGGGCGTTCAGCAGGGCGAAGGCCGCCGCCTGCACGTCGCCGCCGACATTCTCGAAATAGACGTCGATGCCGTTCGGGCAGGCATCGGCCAGCGCGCGTCCGCAGATTCGGCACGCGGTGGTCGACGCAATCGTCGAAGCGCAGCGTCTCCTGCACCCACAGGCACTTGTCCGGCCCGCCGGCGATGCCGACGACGCGCGCGCCGGCGCGCTTGGCAAGCTGCCCGGCGACCGAGCCGACGGCGCCGGAGGCGGCGGACATCACCACCGTCTCGCCGGCCTTCACCTGGCCGATATCCTTCATCCCGGAATAGGCGGTCGTGCCGGGCATGCCGAGCACGCCGAGATTGGCGCTGCAACGGTGCCCATTGCGGTCGAGCTTGGTCAGCCCGGCTGCTGTGCGTGACCGAATGCGATGGCCAGCCGCGGCGCCGACCACGATGTCGCCGGCGGCAAACCCGGGATCGGCGGACGCAATCACCTCGCCGATGTTCTCCCCGGTCATCACTTCGCCGATCTGCACCGGCGGCGCGTAGGATCGGCCGGTCGGAGAGACGGCCGCGCATGTAGGGTCGATCGACAGCCAGATGGTGCGGGTCAGCCACCTCGCCGGCGGCGGGCTCGGGATCAGGTGTCCTCGACGATCTCGAAATCGTCGGCCAGCGGCTCGCCGGACGGGCGGCGCTGCAGCACCATGGCACGCGCGTGATGCGGCCATCACGCGGCCTCCGATTTCAGCACGAGCCGACCGGTGACCCTGCCGTCGCGCAGGCGCATCAGCGCGTCGTTGGCGTCGGCTGCGGCACGGTCGGTGACCGGCAGCGGCTGCAGGTTGCCGTTCTGCGCCAGCGCCACCAGCTCGCGCAGCTCCTTGGGGTTGCCGACATAGCTGCCCTGGACGGTCAGCGCGCGGATCGCCATCAGCGGCAGCGGCAGCGACAATCTCGCCGCCGAACAGGCCGACCTGCACGAGTTTGCCGCCTTTGCGCAGGCGTCGAAGGCGAAGCGCGCGGACGTGGTGCCGTTCACCAAGTCGATGACCGCGATCGGCTGGGCGCCGCACGCGGCGATGATGCGCTTGGTGCACGCCCTCGCCGGAGCCGTCGACGGTCTTGCTGGCGCCGGCGCTTTCGGCGGCGGCACGCTTCTCGGCGGCGATGTCGACGACCACGATGTTGCGGTGGCCCAGCGCCTTCAGCACCGCGATCGCGTTCAGCCCGAGCCCGCCGGCGCCGACCACCACGATCGGCTCGTCGGGCGGCAGCGGCATGACCTTCTTGATCGCCGAAAACACGGTGATGCCGGAGCAGGCATAGGTGGCGGCGACGGCGGGATCGAGCGAGCCGGGATCGACGAGGTGGCGGGTGTGCGGTGCCACCACATGGGTTGCGTAGCCGCCGTGCTGATAGACGCCGATGCTCTTCGGCGTTAGGCACATATTGTCCTCCTCGGCGAGGCAGGCCGCGCAGGTGCCGCAGCCGACCCAGGGGAAGACGATGCGGATATCGCCGAGCTTCACCCCGTTGGCCTCCGGGCCGAGCTTGACCACGCGGCCGACGATCTCGTGGCCCATGGCGATCGGCAGCGTGAGGCCGCGGTCCTTCAGGTTCATCACCTTGCCGCCGCCGAGGTCGTAGCGGCCTTCCCA
>CAVTKE010000016.1:0-563311 GCA_963735225.1 uncultured Alphaproteobacteria bacterium | reverse complement strand
GTGCGCGGATCGTCAGCGTCCAGATCAACGATCGTGGTGACATGGACCGAGCCGGTGCAAGACCTGACCTCCGGCAGCGCCGCCTTGATCCGCTCCACCGTATAGATCGTCCGCACCGGGCTGCTTGAACGCGAGCAACAACACGCCTGCAGCTTGCCGTTATCCCCATGCACCCACTCACGGTTATTGAGTGCCGCGCACAGCCTGACCGACATCACCGATATGCACCGAACGCATCCAGAAACGCGATGACGACGTCGTTGTAAGGCGCCGCCTCGGTGAGCTGATGGTTTCCAGCACCGTGTAAGAGCTGGTGGGGCGATTATCGGATTGCTGCCCCTTCGGGCTGTTCACTGTCGCATTCAGTAAAGTAGATCGGCACGTCCTTCCCAACGTCAGGCCCATCGCCGCCAGCTAGGCCGGGTTGGAGTGTCCGCGCGAAATCGCCGGCTTCTGCTGACCGCCGACCACAACCTGTCGAGACGCCGGAAATCTTCGAAAGATGCTGCGCCAGGATATTCTCGGCGTAGTCATCGACCGCGGTCACGGACGAAGCATCCGATTGCACCGCCAGCACGAATATCCGGCGCATCAGCCGGATTGACTTGCGGACCGTTGGCTGGCTGGGCAGGACGTAGTTATTGCTGATGAACCGCGCCATGGCGTCGGCGGCGTGATGCGCTGCGCCTCGTATTCCATCATGTCGATCAGCGAGACGTCGCTGTTCGGCACAACGTCGGCGGCCCGGGTCGAGCATGGCGGCGCATCGGCGAAGGATCCACCAGCCGCGCCAGCGTGGCGCCCCAGACGCGGAGAACACCGCGCTGTCGGGCAGGTCGGGATCGGCTTCCTCCACGGTGGCGCCGGCTTGCAGCAGGATCCGGCGGCCTGCTCCACCGCGGCGATGCCGTCCTGGTCCACCGGCGCGTCGAAGCCCGGCCGGCGACCACGCCGATGCGCAGGCCGGCGACGCCGGCCTCGATCCCGTCGAGCCAGTCGCGCCCGTCGTCGGGCAGGCAGAACGGATCGCGCAGGTCGTAGCGCGCCATGGCGGAGAACATCAGCGCGGCGTCGCGCACCGTGCGCGTCATCGGTCCGGCAGGCCACCGGGGGAACGCGCTGGCGGCCATTGCGGGATGCGGCCGTAGGTCGGCTTCAGTCCGACCAGCCCGCACCAGGCGGCGGGGATGCGGACCGAGCCGCCGGCGTCGGTGCCGATATGCAACGGTCCGAATCCCGCCGCGCCCGCCGCGCCCGCGCCGGATGACGATCCGCCGGTCGTGTGGCGCGGGTTCCACGGGTTGCGGGTGATGCCGTGCAGCGGGCAATCGCCGGGCGACTTCCAGCCGAACTCGGTGGTCGTGGTCTTGCCGACGATGACCGCGCCGGCGGCTTTCAGGCCGGACCACCGGCGCGTCGTCGGCACCGCGGCGGGGTCGGTCGGGCGGCTGCCGCGGCGGGTCGGAAAGCCGGCGAGATCGACCAGATCCTTCACCGTGCACGGCACGCCATCGAGCATCCCGATCGGGCGCCCGGCGCGCCAGCGCATCTCGCTCTCGCCGGCGGCGTCGATCGCGTGCGGGTTCATCACGGCGAACGCGTTGAGGCCGGGATTGAGCCGCGCGACGCGTTCGGTGACCGCCTGCAGCACCTCGACCGGGCTGAGGCGGCGGCGGGCGAATTGGGCCAGCATGTCCTCGGCGGTCAGCAGCGCGGGGTCGTTCCGGGCATGGGCTCTTTCCCATGGGGCTGTGGCGGGCAGCATGGCGCCGAGCGACGAGGGAACCCCAGATGAACGACATGGCGCCGCACCCGGCAGGCGAAGCCTGGCAATGGCCGGAGGACCTGGCGGCGCATCGTCGGCCGCGCCCGCGCCGGCCGCAGCATGAAGCCGAAGGCGTGGCCGGATGGCGCGCGCTGCGCGGTGGCGATCAGCTTCGACGCCGATCACGAAACGATCCCGCTGCGCGACGGCGACGAAAGCCCGATGCGCATCAGCCAGGGCCAGTACGGCAACCGCCAGGCGATGCCGCGCATCCGCCAGCTGCTGGAGCGCGAGCAGTCCCCGCGAGCTTCTTCTATCCCGCCGTGTCGGCGCTGCTGCATCCCGAGGAAGTGCGCGCGCCTCGCCGACGACGGGCACGAGATCGGCATCCATTCCTGGATCCACGAGGCCAACACCTCGCTGCCGCGCGAGGCCGAACGCGACCTGACGTTCCGCGCCTGCGGACGCCTGGCGGATCGCCGGCCGCGACCGGTGGGCATGCGCACCGCGAGCTGGGATTTCTCGGTCAACACGCTGGATATCGTCCGCGAAATGAAGCTGCTGTACGACAGCTCGCTGATGGCCGATGACGATCCGTACGAGCTGATGGATGAGGGCGAGCCGACCGGCATTGTCGAACTGCCGCCGGAATGGATCCGCGACGACGCGGTCTACTACAACTTCGTGCGGTTCTCGGCGTTGCGGCCGTATACGCCGCCATCGGCGGTGGAGGAGATCTTCACCGCCGAGTTCGACGGCGCCTGGGACGAGGGCGGGCTGTTCCTGCTGACCATGCATCCGCACATCACCGGCCACCGCTCGCGCATGCCGGTGCTGGAGCGGCTGATCAAGCACATGAAGGCAGCGCGGCAAGTGCTGGTTCGCGACGCACGCGCAGGTGGCGCAGTGGTGCAAGGCTCAAGCCTGAGCAGCGCGCCGACAGACCGGCTCAGAAAATGGCGACCTCCGCGGTCGCCATTCAAGGTTTCCGCGCGACGACGATTTCACCGACGGCACGGCCCGGCAGGGCGCCCGGCGGAACCGTGAACAGCAGACCACATCTCCCCGCGCGATCGCGGCAACGGCCTGTTCCATCACCGTCGGCGCCGCGTCGAAGTGCACTTGGAATAAGTTGCCGTACGGCGGCGCCGGCGCGCGCAGCCGGCACGCGCGCGATCGCATCGGCGATCACGACCGCGTGACGTTATGTGCCGGCGTTTCGGGAAGATACCGCTTCAGCCCGTCGAGTGCGGTCAGAACATACGGAAAGATCGTCGGAAGATCGCCGCCGAAACGATTGCGCCAAGGGCGGGCGGCGTCGATCAGCGCCTGCTCGCCGGCCAGCACGCAGCCGCCCATCGCGCCGAGCCCCTTGTAGAACGAGACATAGACACTGTCCCCGAGCGCCGCGATCTCGGCCAGGCTGCGGTCGTAATAGGGCTGGACCTCCCAGATCCGCGCCCCGTCCAGATGCAGCGGGACGGCGCGGGCGCGGCAGCAATCGGCGATGTCGACGAGTTCGTCCCAGCTTGGCGCGAGAAATCCGGCACGGCGCAGCGGCAGTTCGACGGTGACGGCGGCGAAACTCTCGCCGCTTTGCGCGAGGTCCGCGGCGGTGAAGGGCGCATCGGTGTCGCCGAGGCGGAACGGATACAGGCCGGCCAGCCGGTCGAGCGCGTCCTGCTCGTCCTCGGCCAAATGCGAGCGCGGGTGCAGCGCCACCACGCGGCGGCCTGACATGGCGGCGTCGGCGAGCAGGGCTGCTTGTTGCGCCACGACGCCTTTGTGGAAGAACAGGGAAGCTGGCTTGCCCAGCAATGCCGCGACCTCACGCTCCAGCAGCGTCATCGCCGGGCCGTCGCTGTAGACGTCCAGCGCCAGTTCCAGATGCGGCGAGGCGGCGAGGCGCTTCGTCCAGCCGGCGGCGGTGGCGTGGCCATGGCCGGACAGGATGCGCGAACAAGCGTGGCGCAAGGCGGGGTCGGCGAGGGGGGATGTCCGGGTCATTGCGCTGTGCTGCCGCAGGCCGGGCCGGCGGTCGATCTTGCGCCTGTGTTTGCCGTCGCGGCGGCGCCGGTGCTAGGCGGCAAAGGACAGGGAAACGGAGCCAGAAAATGAACTTGTTCGACCTCACCGGCAAGGTCGCGATCGTCACCGGCGGCAATGGCGGCATCGGCCTCGGCATGGCGGGCGGACTGGCCGGCGGGTGCAACCGTGGTGCTGGTCGGCCGGAACGCCGCCAAGGGCGAGAAGGCCGCGAAGGGCCTCGGCGCGAACGCCATCTTCATCGCCGCCGACGTCACCAAAAAGGCCGAGTGCGAGAGTCTGGTCGCCGAGACCGTGGCGAAGTTCGGCCGCCTGGACATCCTCGTCAACAACGCCGGCATCGCCATCCGCAAGCAGCCGCAGGACTACACCGAAGCCGAATGGCACCAGGTGATGGACACCAACATGACCAGCGCCTTCCTGTGCTGCCAGGCCGCCTACCCCGAGATGGTGAAGGCGGGCGGCGGCAAGGTCATCAACATCGGCTCGGTGATGTCGCTGTTCGGCGCGCCGCACGCGGCGCCGTACGCCGCCAGCAAGGGCGGAATCGTGCAATACACCAAGGCGATCGCGACCGCCTGGGCGAAGGACAACATCCAATGCAACGCCGTGCTGCCCGGCTGGATCGACACCGAGCTCACGGCCGGCGCGCGCGACCAGGTGGCGGGCCTGAACGAGGTGGTGCTCGGCCGCACCCCGGCCGGCCGTTGGGGGCAGCCTGCCGATCTTCGCGGGATCGCCGTGTTCCTCGCGGCCCTCGGCTCGGTTTCGTGACCGGGGCCGCAATCCCCTGCGACGGCGGCTACTGCGCGCGCGGTTGATCAAGTCGTCGTCGCGTTGGATTTGAACGCCTGCGACAGGTCCTCGGTCAACTGATCGCTGATGGATTGCGACGGATCGGCCTGCTCCGGCTTGCCGCCATGGACATGGTGGTGGTGCTTCGGGGCGGCCGAGGTGCTGGTCGAGTTGAGGTCGGCCCCAGTGGACGTGGAAGCGGCGGTGAAAGCCGGGTTCGCGGCAGTGCCGCCGCCGGCTTGCAGTTGCGTCAACCACGCCTGGATGTCCGTGGTCGAACTCGGAACGGGTCGGTGCCGCCGGTCGTGGCGTTCGCGGTGGGCATGCTGGATTCGGCTGTGGTATGGCCGCTTTCGTCGCGGCATTCGCCGCACGCTGGGCCAGGGCAGCCGCGGCCGAAGCGCCGAGATTTGCCGCAACACTGCCGATGGACATGGCGATCTCCTGAAAAGTGGATGATCGCTATCGAGCGCAAGCGGCGTGCCAGGACCGGTCTTCGCATGTTCGCGGTGGCAGCACCTCTCTCCACGCGACTTTCTTCAAGGGATGAGGGAGAAGATGCAGATGTGGACTGGTTTTTCCTCGCTTCGAGAGAAGGCGGGTGCGAAGAGTCAGCAGCAATGCTCGCTCCACGCCCAGAACACCCGTGCCGCCCCGGCAAAATCAGCCTGGCGGACGATCCCCGCGGCGCCGCGCAATACCTGGTCGAGATCGGCAAGGATGTCGTCATAGACTGCTCGATGCCGATGGACAGGCGGACATCGCCAGGCATGACGCCGGTGGCCGCTCCTCGCCTCGCTCAATGCGAATGCGTCGTGCTGGCCCGGTCGATCGCGGGGCTGCAAGCGTCACCGATATTGCGACGTCGTCCATCATCTCGGCGCGTCGATCGATTCCACCACCTCGACCCCACCGGCAAGCTCGAATCCAGCAGCCACTCATCCCCTTGGTCGAGTATTCTTCGTCCACGCGGCGTCCTGGCCGGTCTTGGTCGAGGATGGATGACATTGCGATCGACTTCGCAGCGGGCGCCGAGGAATTTGCGCGACGGCAGCACGTTGTCGCTGTACGCGCATCCGCAGGGCCAACGTTCTCGATGCCCTGAAGGAGGAGGAAGGCGTGAACAGCGCCAGCGGCGCGCCGAGGTCGCGCAGAGGTGACGCACATTGCTTGCAGGATATAGGCGATAGGGCCGAGCAGCTTCGCCGCCTGCGGTCCAGACCGCGCCGTGGTAGCTGGATCAGGCATCTTCGAGCCGCGGTCGCCGCGGCGTTCGCTCTCCCGATCGATCTTTCCACTGTCGATCACCGCACCGCCGATCGGTTGCCGTAGCCCCCATCTACTTCGTCGACGAATACATCACCACGCGGCGCATGGTCGAAGCGGAACCACGCGGGGCGGCGGTGTTGTCCATCATGACGAAATCCGAAGCTCGCCAACAGCAGCAGCTCGGCGATCGAAACGCGCGCACTTCGGTTCGGCAAAGTCTCGGCGTGATCGGCGCGGGTGCGATCATCGGTCGCGCGCGAGAAGCCCTAGCGTCACTCGGTCGACGAAGCGAACCTAGTCCCCTGGTCCTACAGCGTCTGTCAAACAGGTTCCAGTACCGCCATAGATGTCGGTAGCTGGAAACGATGTCGCGGCGCGCGCAGGTTCTGCACCGCGAAGGCGCTCGCCGCCTGGCCGGAGCCAGCACCATGCCGCGACCCCCTTCGAGGCGCGCCGCTGCTTCCAGCGCGTCGCGGGTCGGGTTCATGATCCGGGCCGATCTTGCCGTCACGCAGACCGAACAGGTCAGCGACATGCTCGGCGCTATCGAACTCGTCCGATACGTCTCGTCGATCGGCACGGCGACGCGTTGGTCGATCGCGGCGCCAGCCGGCGTCCCAAGGCGAGCGTTTCAGGATGCGTGCTGGACATGTCTCTTCTCCGGTTCGATGCAGTCGATCTCGTTCTGGTGATCGCGCGGGCCTTGACCTGATGCGGCTGCACGTCCTGCGGCAGCGGGCGGTATCCGGTTGCGTCGATACGGCGGCGTAATCGGCTTTCGCCTTGTGGATCAGCACAGTTCTTCCAGCGCGCCAATCGCGTCAATGCCATCACCTTGGCAACATGCGCCAAGCCTTTGTGCGCCGCCGGTAGCTTGCCTTGTGCGGTGAGCTGCCAGGAATGGCCCGGCGTGCCGATGGCATAGGTCGCACCGCGCGCCTGCACCGTCGGCACCACCCAGCTTACGTCTCCCACGTCAGTGGAGCCCACCATCGGCGCGCTCTTGGCGTCCAGCGGCACGATCTGGTCGCACAGCGACACACCTTGCCGCATTGGTAAGCCGACCCGACGAAACGCCGATGCGACGTCCTCATCAGTAAGCGTCGACTGGAACTTAGCTGCTTCGGCCCGGTCGGCCTCGTCGAAGGGTGGTGGGCCGAGACGTACCAGCTGGTCGTACATCGCCTTTTCCAGCGGCGTGTTGGCCAGGAGGTTGGAGACGGCGCTCACCACCTGCAACTCCATTCGGGTCTCGGTCATAAGCGCCGCGCCTTGGGCGACCTTGCGCACCCGTTCGACCAGCCGCGTGAGCTCCGGCAGATCGCTCGCACGGATCAGGTAGCGCACCTTGGCGCGCGCCTGCACCACGTTGGGGGCAATCCCGCCGGCATCCAGCAGCGCATAATGCACTCGAGCGTCCGACGGCATATGCTCACGCATGTAGTTCACACCAACATTCATCAGCTCGACTGCATCGAGCGCGCTGCGGCCGAGATGCGGCGCGGCGGCGGCATGCGCGGCGCGACCGTGGAAGGTGAAGTCGATGCGGGTGTTGGCGAGTGAGATCGCTTCGTTGACGCCGGAGAATGCTGCCGGATGCCAAGAGATAGCGACGTCCACATCACTGAATACGCCGGCGCGCGCCATAAAGCCTTTGGCCGCACCACCTTCTTCGGCAGGGCAGCCATAGTAGCGCACGCGGCCTTTGATCCCGCGCGTCGGCGAGGTAGTCCTTAACCGCAGTCGCCGCCAACATGGACGCCGCGCCGAGCAGGTTGTGGCCGCAGCCATGGCCGTGACCGTCGCCCGGCAGCGGCTTCGCTTCGGCGACGCCGGATTCCTGGCCCAAGCCGGGCAATGCGTCATATTCGCCGAGGATGGCGACCACCGGCCGTCTTCGCCGGCTTCACCGACCACCGCAGTGGGGATGCCGGCGACGTTCTTCGTCACCCGGAAACCCTCGGCAGTTCCAGTAGCGCCGTGTGTTCGGCGCAAGATCGTAGAACTCCGTGTAGCACAGTTCCGGCGTATCCCAGATGCGGTCACTGAGCGCGATGTACTTCCTCACGCTTGGCATCGATCAGGCGCCGAACCAGGTTCTCGTTCTGCATGATTCGTCTCCATCGGCGTGTGCCGTCGAGAAGAGGCGGGTGCGATCAGAGAATGGCAGCATGCAGCGCCACCAACGGCGGCCGGTGCAGCAGCCCGCCGACGTCCGCTCGCCGTCATGCCCCCGACATCGGCGGCGTCCGCGATCGTCCAGGCGCGGGTCATCTTCATCGTCGAGCGGTTTCGCAGCGGTTCGATGTCAGCGATCAGCGAGCAGGATCGGACCCTGGCGCGTCGCCGCCGGCTCCTTCAGGAAGATCCAGGCTCGTCGTTCGATGTCGAGCATGCCGGCCATGACCGTCAGGCGGAAGGCAGGCGGTCGCGCAGTTCGCGCCGGTGTTCGTGTCGCCGAGGTTTCCGTCCGGAAGGCGATGTCCAGCTCCGGCATCGCGTAGGTGCCGGCGTTGGCCGCGACAGCGCACCTACGTTGTCGCGAAAGCCCAGCGACATCACGCGGTGCACAAAGTAGCCACCAGCGGATGGCCGAAGCACGCCGTAGCCGCGCCGGCGTGATGCCCTGGGCGCGCAACGCCGACGCCCCGCCCCATCCAGCCATGGTCCATTCGCCGCGCGGCTTCAGGCTGCCAGTCTTCGTTGGTGCGTCCGAACAAGTATGCCCAGGCGAACCTGGAGAGTCCGCGGCCGGGAACCCCAGTACGACCGCCAACATCACCTCGTCGACCAGTTGAGCCAGAGATCCCAGTAGTCACCGCCGGTTCCCGGTGAGCACCGTGAGTCGCGACAGCACCAGCGTGTCCAGCGTGCGGTGTCACGGCCGCACGCTGCGCAGCCACATCGCTCGCCCGGGCGAGGCCGCATCCTCGTAGGCGTCGCAGGCGCCTTGTGCCGCGACAGCTCGTTCCAGTCGATCGTCACGGGATCAGTTCCTTTGGTTGCAGCCGTCGACGTCGGTCAGCTCGTCCAGCCGCCGGCGTAGCTGTCGCGTCCTTGAATGCCGGCCATCGTTTGATGGAGCGGAATGATCACGTTGTCGCGTAGCGCGATTCTCGGTCGCGGCCTCGTTGCGCAGTCCTGGCGACGGGCGGCGTCCATGTCCTCCAGCGCCAGGATCACCAGCGCCGTCGAGTGCACGTTGCTGATCGGCGCCGTAATTCGATGCCCCAGGCGCCGGGCCTGGTCGGTGCTGATGGGGTAGGTTGCGCGCAGCATGTGGACGGATCGTCGAAGCCCCAGCCGCCCATCGCCAGGCTGAACCGCTTGGCACAGTGCGAAGAACACCATCTTCAGGTTCGTCGTCGACGCTGACCTTCGATGCCGATGCAGGTCGTTGCTCGCCCAGCGCCTGCGCCACCTCGGCGTCGTTGATGTAACAGTCGCTGGTCGCCGACAGGGTCAGGGTCGACCCCGTAGGGGTGGCCGCTCAGCGGCGCGCGGCGCGCTCCGGGTCGAAGCCGCGTGGGCGCGCTTCGGCAGGGCAGGGTCGCGCAGCTCCAGGTGCCGATCTGGTCGGCAGGCACAGCCATGCCGTCCCGTCGGCCGACCAGCGATGGCGCGGCGGTCGATGGAGGCGGATCGGCCTCGCGCACCCTCGCGTCGCGCAGCGGATTGAGGTCGTCGGGCCCGGCGGCCGCGGGTCTGCTCGCGGCCGATATCGGCTTCAGGAAGATGATGCGATCGACAGCGTCACCACGGAGGCGAAGCCGCCGCATTCTTCAGAATCAGCAGGTCCTGCGCCGAGGGCTCCTCGATACGTCGAGATCGCCCGACAGCAGGCCGCAAGGCGGGCGCCGCTGCGCGGCACCGGCTTCATGGTGGCGCAGGTTCCAGTGCGGCTTGGCGCCGTGGTTGGCCGGATCCCCCTCGGCGCGGCCGCCTCGCCGCTGACGTAGTGTGCGGCCGAGTACGGCGGTACCGTCGGCCATTCAGCGCATCGAGGCTCGGTCGAAAAGTTCGGCAGGTCGGTGAGGCCGCGGCGCCGTCACGGTGAATTTCGGCGCGATGACGCGGCGCTGGTCGGAGATGATGGCGAAGGCGGCAAGGTCCTGGGCGAGCAAGGGATCGGGCTGGACGGTATGCAGGTGGCGTATCCAGGTCCGGCACGTCGGCGCATGCATCGGCGCCGCGGGTGAAGGACTCGGTGGGCCCGACGCGGCGAGCACGGCGCAGGCTGAACGCCACGTCGTCCGCAGTGACGGTGGTAGTTGAAGTCACGTCTGGCGGCAGGATGAACATCCAGGTGTAGGTCATCGGCCTTGGCCTCGCGGCGGCGGGCGTGCAGGATGGGCTCGGTGTAGCCGTTGGGCTGGTCGCGGCCCTTGAACACCAGGTCGCAGCGCGGCCTGGAAGGCGATGCTCGTCGAAGTCGGGCGGCCATCGGGCGGTAGAGCGGATCGCCGGCGTTCTGGCGCGTCGACCACCGCGGCCATGCGCTGCAAGCGTCGCGCGCACCTGCGCCGCGGTGCACGACGCCGTGATGCAGCCAGTTGGCGATGTGCTGGCTGGAGATGCGCAGCGTGGCGCGGTCCTCCATCAGGCCGACGTCGTGGATGTCCGGCACCTTGGAGCAGCCGATGCCCTGGTCGATCCAGCGCACCACGTAGCCGAGGATGCCCTGGGCGTTGTTGTCCAGCTCCTCGCTGCACCTCGGCGGGCGACCAGTTGGGCGGTCGGCCAGCGGCGGGGTCAGGAGGTCGTCGAGGCCGGGCGCGCGCGGCCGCGGCCAGCTCGGCCTGGCGCGGCGGCGACGTCGACCTCGTGGTAGTGCAGGGCGTGCAGCGTCGCGGCCGTGGGCGAGGGCACCCAGGCGGTGTTGGCGCCGGCCTGCGGATGGCCGATCTTGGTCTCCAGCATCGTCGGCCATCCGGTCGGGCGTGGCCCACATGCCCTTGCCGATCTGCGCCTGGCCGGGGAAGCCGCGGGCGAGGCCGATCTCGACGTTCCGGTCCTCGTAGGCCGGCATCCAGGCGGTGCTCTTGCATCTCGCCCTTGCGGATCATCGGGCCCGGCTTCCATGCGCGGTGTGGATCTCGTCGCCGGTGCGGTCGAGGAAGCCGGTGTTGATGAACACGATGCGGTCGCGTCGCCGCGGCGGATGCAGGCCGCGAGGTTGGCCGTGGTGCGCCGCTCCTCGTCCATGATGCCGATCTTCACCGTGTTGCGGCGCCAGGCCGAGCAGCGTCCTCGACCGCGGTCGAACAGCTCGACCGGCGAACGCGACCTCGTCGGGGCCGTGCATCTTCGGCTTGACGATGTAGACCGAGCCGGTGCGGCTGTTGCGGAGCGCGCCGTGCCGCTTGAGGTCGTGCAGGGCGATCAGCGCTGGTCACCAGCGGCGTCGAGGATGCCCTCGGGGATCGCCTCGGCCGTCGCGCGGGAGCACCGCGTCGGTGGTCATGTGGTGGCCGACGTTGCGCACCAGCAGCAGGCTGCGGCCGGGCAGGGTGAGCGTGCCGCCGTCGGGCGCGGTGTAGGCGCGGTCCGGGTTGAGCCGGCGCGTCGACGGTGCGGCCGCCCTTGTCGAAGCTGGCCGTCGAGGTCGCCGCGTCATCAGGCCGAGCCAGTTGCGGTAGACGCGCACCTTGTCCTCGGCGTCGACCGCGGCGACGGAGTCCTCGCAGTCCAGGATCGTGGTGAGCGCGGCCTCGAGGACGACGTCGGCGACGCCGGCCGGGTCGCTCCTTGCCGATGGGGTGGGCGCGGTCGATCTGGATCTCGATGTGCAGGCCGTGGTGCGCAGCAGCACGGCCGAGCCGGCTGCGTCCGCGGTCGCCGCGACTAGCCGGCGCAGCTGGCCGCGGCTCCGCCAGCGCCGGTCGACGGTGCTGCCAGCACGACGTCCAGCTCGCCGTCCTCGACCGCGTAGCGCGATGGCGTCGGCGTGGCTGCCGCGGCCAGCGGCGCGTCGCGGTCGAGGAAGGCGCGGCACGCGCAACGACCACCGCGCGCCGCGCGACGGGTTGTAGCCGTGCCGCTCGGCGCCGTCGTCCTCGGGCGAGGGCGTCGGTGCCGTAGAGCGCGTCGTAGAGGCTGCCCCAGCGGGCGTTGGCGGCGTTCAGCGCGTAGCGGGCGTTGTGACCGGCACCACCAGCTGCGGCCCGGCGATGCTCGGCGATCTCGCGGATCGACGTCCGGCGGTGTCGATCGGCGAAGTCGGCGCGCGCTTCGGGCAGCAGGTAGCCGATCTCGGTGAGGAACGCTTCGTAGGCCTCCTGGTCGTGGGCTTGCCGCGGCGTTCGCGTGCCAGGCGTCGATCTTCGCCTGCAGCTCGTCGCGGCGCGCCAGCAGGGCGCGGTTGCGTGGGGCCGAGGTCGCGCAGGATGGCGTCGAGCCGGGCCAGAAGGGCCGGCAGCGACGCCGGTGCCGGGCAGCGCCTCGCCCTCGATGAAGTCGTATAGGACCGTCCCGACCCTGCAGGCCGTAGGCATTGACCAGGTCCATCCGTCGCAACTCCTCAAGGGGCTGACTTCGAAGGCACGTTGCAGCGGTTCAAGAGCCCGGTTGCTGTCTGCCTTCTTGTCGTTCCCCCGAAGAGTGCGCTCAGCGGCGCTGTCGAACCTCGCGCCATTGCTCGAACGCGGCCCTGGTCGCGTCGTTCGGTGGATATGTGCCTGGCAGGGCCGCTCCGCCAATCACACGTTGAAGAAGGAACTCCTCGAGCTCCTCCTGTTCGGCGGCGTCGCGCGCTATCTCGTGGGCCATCGAGGCGGGGATCACGGCCACGCCATCGCGGTCGCCGACAATGATATCGCCTGGATAGACCGCGACGCCGCCGCAACCGATGGGGACGTTGCTTTCCACCGCGTGGTGCTGGGCAAGGTTCAGGGGCGCGCTGGGGCCGGAGCAGAACACGGGGAATGGCATCTCGCTGATGGGTCCGGCGTCACGGATGCCGCCGTCGCCGACCAGGCCGGCGACCCCGCGCTGCATCAGGCGGGCGATCAGGATCTGGCCGGCGCATGCGGCGCGTGTATCGCCACGGCAGTCGATGACCAGTACGTGGCCCGGCGGGGTGATCTCGATCGCCTTGCGCTGGGGGTGTTCCGGGTCGCCGAGCACGGCAACGCTGTCGATGTCCTCCCGCGACGGAATGTTGCGGAGGGTGAAGGCGGGACCGACCAGGTTGCCGTCGCGGTGGCCGAGTGGGCGCACGCCCTGCGCCGCCGATGTCATAGCCGGACAGGCCGAGCATGACGTGGTAGCCGGCGCGGCCCAGCACCTCGGTGAAGACCTGCGTCGGCGCGCTGAACATCGGGCTGGCGATGGTGGGGACGATGGCCGCGATCATCCGGCTGCGGCGGCTGGACAGGCCGCCCGCCAACAGGTTAGGAACGTAACCGAGACGTTCGATGGCGTCGCGATCCTGGGCGGTCGGTTCGGACACGCGCTCGGGCGTGTTCAGCACGCGCGACACGGTGACCATCGGCGCGACGCCAGCGGCGGCGGCAACGTCGGTGATCTTCACGGTCGTAGCGGCGCCGCGTTCTGGGCTGGTCAAGAACATTCACTCCGTGGCACCCCGACGGGGGCGCCGCACAGCTTGCGGCAGCCACGTGCGTTTCGGCAATCAATCATCGAGGGGCAAACAACATGAGGCGGAATCCGACGACGCGACGGGCGTTGATGGGGGGCATCGGCGCACTAGCCGCGGGCGCCACGGTTGCAGGGTCGGCGCGGGCGCAGGCACCGGCGATGCCGAGCGCACCGGTGGCGCTGAACATCATCGACGTCGCGGGCGACCTGCAACTGACGCAGAAGGGGTTCGAGGCGTATCGTGCCGCAAACCCGAAGCTGGTGTCGCGCATTTCCTTCACCCAGGCGACAGCGCCGGAACTGCCGGAAACCAGGCGCAGCAGGACGCCAACGGCGTCGATATCGACCTGGTGTTGAGCGGCAATGACGGTCTCGCCGCGGGCATCGAGCAGAAATTATGGGTGCCGCTGCTGACGACATACGCAGCGCAGCTGCCCAAACTTGCCGACATCCTGAACCCGATGGCCGCACGCCTGCAGACCGCGGCGCAGGACCAGGCGGTGATCGTCGCGAGTTGCCCCGGCGGCCCGCTGATCGAGTACATGCCGGACCGGGTGAAGCAACCGCCGACCACGGCCGAGGAACTGCTGGCCTGGTGCAAGGCGCATCCGAAGCGCTTCATGTACGCCCGACCTGCGAATTCCGGGCCGGGCCGGGCCTTCATGATGGGGCTGCCGTATTTGCTCGGCGACAAGGACCCGAAGGACCCGGACCGCGGCTGGGACAAAACCTGGGCGTATCTCGAAGAAATGAGCGGCACCATCGAATACTATCCGACCGGCACCGGCGCCGTGTTCAAGGAATTCGGCGAAGGCTCACGCGACATCGTCGCCTCGCATGCCGGCTGGGACATCAATCCGCGCGTGCTCGGCGTGGTGCCGAAGGAAGCCGCGATCCAGCGCCCTGAAGGGCTTCCACTGGATCGGCGACAGCCACTTCATGTGCGTGCCGAAGGGCGTGTCGCCGGAGAAGATGGCAGTTGTGCTCGACATGATCAGTTTCATGCTGAAGCCCGCGCAGCAGGCGTTGACCTATGACCGCGGATTTTTCTATCCCGGCCCGGCGGTGAAAGGCGTGAATCGGACATGGCGCCGAAGGAAAGCCAGGACGCATCGCCGAGTTCGGCCGTCCGGAAGACGCGAAACTGATCGCCGACAACCCGATCGAGCTGCCGCTCGATGCCGACAAGATGGTCTTCGCGTTCAAGCGCTGGACCAGCAGGTCGGCAGCAAGGTTGCGAAGTAGCCTATGTCTGCTCGCGATTTTCGCCAGTTGCGGCTCGAGGGGATGAGCCGCAACTTCGGGTTGTTGAACGCGCTGAAGGTGTCGACCTGGTGGTCGGGCGGGGCGAGTTCATCGCCCTGCTCGGTCCGTCCGGCTGCGGCAAGTCGACGGCGCTCAATTGTCTCGCAGGCTTGCTGCCGCTGACGTCGGGCAGCGTCTGGCTGGACGAGCAGCGGATCGATCTGCTCGGCCCCGAGGCGCGCGGCTTCGGCATGGTGTTCCAGAACTACGCGTTGTTTCCGCATATGAGCGTCCGCAAGAACATCGGCTTCGGCTTGCGCATGCAGCGGCGCCCGCGCGAGGAGATCGATCGCCGGGTGAAGGAGGCGCTGCGCCTGGTGCGGCTGGAATTGCAGGCCGATAAATTGCCGGGCCAGCTTTCCGGCGGCCAGCAGCAGCGGGTGGCGATTGCGCGGGCGATCGTGGTGGGAGCCGCCGCTGGTGCTGATGGATGAGCCGCTGTCCAACCTCGACGCCAAGCTGCGGCTTGAGATGCGGGCCGAGATCCGCCGCATCCACGCGCCGCTGGGCTGCGCCACGATCTACGTGACGCATGACCAGGACGAGGCGCTGTCCTTGGCCGACCGCATCGTCGTGCTGCGTGACGGCGAGGTGCGCCAGATCGGCACGCCCGAGGAGCTCTACATCAGGCCGGCGCATGCCGACGTCGCGGAGTTCATGGGCTATCGCATCTGTCACCACTCGCATCGAGGGCGGCCGCGTGCTCATCGGCGGCGCATTGGTGCCCGTCACCATGGTCGAGCCGGTTGATGGCGCGGCCGTTGTGGCAATCCGGCCGGAGGATCTGGTGCCGATGCCGGACGGCCCGATCACCGCAACCGTGCAACCGCGGAATATCGCGGCCGGTATTTCTACGGTGTTGCGGTGACCGCGGAGCAGATAGAATTGTTCTTTCGTCTCGCAGACACGGGTCGGCGCCGGCGAGGTGCTGCGGCTGGGGGCGGATCCCGCCCGCGTTCTTGTTTATCCCGCGTGAAGACGCCGATTGAGACGCTCGGTTGAGATGATGGACATGACCACGCAGAAAATCCCGCTTCGCATCCGCCTGGCCCGAGCGCGGCCGCCACGGCATGACGTTGCTGGTGCTGCCGGCGATCGTCTTCATCGTGGCGCCTGTCCATGTACCCCTTCCTCTATGGGCTGATGCTCTCGTTCACGCCGAAAGAGGGTGGCTGGCTCGGCAATTACGCCAAGTTCTTCGCCGACCCGTTTCTCGACCGGACCGTCGCGAAAACCTTGTGGATCGCCGTTCCGGTGACGTTGCTGAACGTGCTGGTCTCGGTGCCGATCGCGCTGCGCGTCCGCCTGATGCGCCACCAGCGGCTGCTGACCACCATCCTGGTCATTCCCATCACCCTCGGCACGGTGCTGGTGGCTGAGGGGATGCTGAACTACTTCGGGCCGCGCGGCTGGTTCAACCGGGCGATCATGGCGATCGGCCTGTCCGACCACCCGATCCGGCTGATCCACAATTACTGGGGCGTCTTCCTCTCCCTGGTGATCACCGGCTTTCCGTTCACCTTCCTGCTGACCCTGTCCTATGTCACCGGCATCGATCCTTCGCTGGAGCAGGCCGGTGCCATGCTCGGTGCGCGGGCGCGCGACCGTTTCCGCGGATCCTGCTGCCGCTGCTGGTGCCGGGCCTCGCCATCACCTTCTGCCTGTCCTTCGTGCAGGCGTTCTCGGTCTTCCCCTCGGCGGTGCTGCTTGGCGCGCCGGCGGGCGACACGCGGGTGATCTCGATCGCGGCCTATCAGGCGGCTTTCGAGGAATACGATTACTCGATGGCGTCGGCGATCGCGATGCTGATGGCGCTGGTGCAGATCGTCATCGTCGCGGCTTGTGCTGGGGATGCAGACCCATTCTATCGCGGTCCCTCCGGCGGCGGAAAAGGATAGGCCGATGTTGCGCGATTCATCCGTGGCCGCGAAGCTTTGGGCCACCACGGTGTGGGTGGTGGTGGGTTTCTTCATCCTCTAACCTGGTGGCGCTGATCGCGACCGTGGTGGTGAGTTCCTTTGCCGCGCGCTGGCTCGGCACCTGGCTTCCGGCCGGGTTCACCGCCAACTGGTTCGCCTCCGCCTGGGAGGAATTCCACCTGCTGCAGGTGCTCACGGTGACGTTGCAGGTCTCCCTGCTCGTCGTGCTCATCTCGGTGCTGGTCGGCGTCCCGGCGGCATACGTGCTGGCCCGGCGGAAGTTCCCCGGACGGCAGGCGCTGTACCTGATCTTCCTGCTGCCGATCCTGATGCCGCCGATCACCTACGGCATCCCGCTGGCCACGGTGCTCTACAAGAACGGCTTCGCCGGTCACCTCTCCGGCGTGGTGCTGGGCCAACCTGGTGCCATCGGTGCCGTTCGTGATCCTGACGATGACCCCGTTCATCGAACCAGATCGACCCCGCCACCATCGAACTGGCGGCCCGGATGTGCGGGGCGAGAACGGGGCAGATGTTCGTCCGGTCGCCCCTGCTGCCGATCCCCGGCATGCTCGCCGCCCTCGATCCTGGTGCTGGTGCGCACGGTCGGCATGTTCGAGCTGACTTCTGATCGTCGGGCCGCAGATCCGCAGACCCTGGTGGTGGCGCTGTACGCCTCGATGTCCGCGGCGGCAATCGCGCCCAGCAGTCCGTCGACGCGATGGCCGTGATGTACACCGGCATGATGCTGGTGGAGCTGCTCGTCGTCGCGCTGCGGCTGGGTCAACCCGACCCAGATCGTCACCCGCGCGAAGCGGGAGGCACATTAAGCCTCAGCCACGTCCGGCGGCGAAGCGGACCGCCTCCTCGGCGGCACGCAGCAGCCCGCGCGCCTTCTGGCGGGTTTCCTCGTATTCGGCGTCGGCATCGGAATTGGCGACGATGCCGGCGCCGGCCTGGATGTACATCGTGCCATCCTTCACCACCGCGGTTCGCAGCGCGATGCAGGTGTCCATGGTGCCGTCGGCGGCGAAATAGCCGATGCATCCGGCATAGACGCCGCGCCGCACCGGCTCCAACTCCTCGATGATCTGCATCGCCCGCACTTTCGGTGCGCCGGACAAGGTGCCGGCGGGAAAACCGGCCGCCAAAAGGCGTCCACCGCGTCGAGCCCGGCGCGGGGCTTGCCCTGCACGTCGGACATGATGTGCATGACATGCGAGAAACGCTCGATGGCGAAGCTCTCGGTCACTTTCACGCTGCCGATTTCGGCAACCCGGCCGACGTCGTTGCGGCCAAGGTCGAGCAGCATCAAATGCTCCGCGCGCTCCTTCGGGTCGGCGAGCAATTCGGCCGCCAGCCGCTGGTCCTCCTCATGCGTTGCCGCGCGCGGCCGCGTGCCGGCGTGCGCCGCCTCCCAGCGCCATGCGGCATCAACCTCGGCGCGCGGATGACCGGGCGGCGAGGGTCAGGCAGGTCGGTCACGTCGTCGAAGATCGCGAATAACGAGGGGCGGCCGAGCAAGGCCTCGGGGACGCCGATGTCGTCGGGGTTCTCGTCCGGCAACTGCTCGATCCCTGGCGAATCGCAGCCGGAGCATAGCTGATCACACCGCCGCACGGAGCCCCTGCTGCTCAAGCCGGTCTTTCGGCGATCAGCGCACGCACGTGTCGAGCGGCGGCCGGGCACGAAGGCGTAGGGCGGAGCGGGCATCGCGATTGATCTCCGCCTTTCCGCCGCGGCAGCGCCAGACCAGGTCGGGCTCCAGGCGCAAGGAGCGGCCGCGACGCGCCGCCCTCGACGCTTTCCAAGAAGGTGTTGGGCGTCTGTGACGTAGCCGCCGAGCCTTCGAGGTCCGCGACGCCGCGACAGCAGGCGGCCGACACCACGCTGATAATCCTCGCGGAAATCAGCAAAGCCCTGCGGCATGACGTTCATGACAGTATTTATCGCCTGGCGATGCTGTCCAGCGCCGCGGCATTGACCTTCGGATTGGCGCGCGCGAGGTGGGGCGCGCATGAGGATGCCCTGTCGCCCAGCGCCTTGGTCAAGCCATCGCGGATCTGGCCGAAGCCGATCGCGTCCGCGTTGGGTCGCCGTCCTTGACTCAAGCTCAGGCACCGCGACGACGAACCCGTCCGTGTTCTTGATCATGGTCGGTTCGCCGACCGCAAGAGGTTGAGCAAAATGGATCGACCAGTTGCGCCGGCACGTCGGTGGCCCCGGTGGCACGCAGCACCGGGGCAAATGCCGCACCTCCAGCCCGGCAGCGGCTTCGGCGAGCGGCTTGCCCGCCTTGATTTCGGCGAGGATACGGGCGGCCTGCGTCTCCTGCTCATGGCGCACCGCGTCAATGTCCAGTCGGCGCGCACGGCGTCCGCGACCTCGGCCATCGGCTTCACGCGGGCGGGTGCACGTCCTCGACGACGACGGCGAAATAGGCCTGGCCGCCGCTCGCCTGGCGCGTGCTCGGTGAGATGCGCGGGATCGCCCTTCATCTGGAACGCTGCCTGGATCAGGGCGGTATGCAGCGCCGGCCCGCGGGATCGGTGCCGGAGTGCCCTCCGCGTATTGCCCTGCGCATCCAGCGTGCGGGTGACCGCGGCGAGCCCGAAATCGCCCGGCATGTCATCGAGCGCGGTACCCCCGGTCAGCAGATCCTCGAGCTTGCCGGCGCGGTCGTAGATCAGGTCGGCGGCCTTGTCGGCGAGCACGTGGCGCGCAATCGTCCCGCACCGCGTCGATCGGGCGATCGACGCCGGGGGTGATGGCGGTGACCTTCAGGACGTGCCAGCCGAGCGCGCTGTGCACCGGCCGCCGCACCGCTGCCGGGGTGCGGCGAAGGCGGCCTCGGCCAGTCGGGGGCGGGAATCTCGACGCCGGGTCGTATCGTTGAGTCGACCGCCGGCGCGCCGGCATCGGCGTCAACGCGGCGATATCACTTCGCCGGCCGACCATTTCGCGGCCACCGCCTCGCGCCTTCGCCTCGTCGGACAGCAAGAACACCGCAGGCTGCGTTTCTCCGGTCCGCGTATATCCGCCCGACGCTGCGCATAGACCCCCTTCATCTCGTCGTCGGTGACCGGCATGTCGCGGGTCACCGTGGCCCCGGGCGACAGGACGACCGCCTTGATGCGGCGATATTCCGTGTGGATGCGTCTCTGTGGTCTCCATACCAGCGCGACAGGGCGAGCTCGGTCGGCGCCTCTGGCGGCGTGGCCGCGGAAAACGCCAGGTCCGACGATGTCGGCGACACGCCTGGCCTGCTGGAAGGCGTAGATCTGCTCGAACCAGCGATGTCCGGCTGCCGCGATCCCGGCGCGGGCCGGCTCGCACCCAGCTGGCGCTGCATCAGGTCCTCGCGCACCAGTCGCCATGAAGCGTGCCTCGGTCATGCGCGTCGCTTGCGCAGCACCGTGTCGAACTCGCCTGGCGCGATCGACCTGCCGTCCTGGCCGTGAAAATCGGCATATCGTAGACCCGTCTGGCGCAAGGCCGCCGTCGGACAGCGCCGAGGCCCATGTTGCGCGACCGCGACGATTGAGCGCGGCCTGGGTGACCAATTGCTCGACGCGCCCCTGTGCGGCGATGCCGCTGCGTATGTGTGGCGTCGGGTCGATCTTGCCGCCGAACATCCGGGTGACCTGCGCGAGCTGGCGGCGATAGCCGTCCTGCACGTCCGGGAGCTGGCGATGCCTCGGCCGCCGACGGTGCCACCGAGCTATCGTCGCCGGCCACGTTGCGGGTGACATTGCCGACCCCCCACAGCGGTGCCGATCAGCATCGTGAAGAACAGGCGCGCGACCCAGCAATTTAGGTGGCTTCGGCGAAACAGGGCAAGCATGCGGACTTCCAGTCGCGAGCGGCGGCGGCTGCGAGCCGGCGTCTTCGCCAAGGTGCAGGCGCGGCGGACCCCTATTCCAGTCCGGTCCGGTTTGCGAGCCGTGCGGCATCCTATACCACGCGACGGGGATGATGACGGGGAGGGGGAGGAAGATGCCATGCGCCAGCTGATCGCCGGCAACTGCGGACAGATGCACGGGCTGCCGAGCAGGCGGTCGCCATGCTCGCCGATGCGCCGTGCCGCGTAGGAGGCGCCGGGCCGAACTGCGACCTGCTGGTCTGCCCCCGGCCACCATATTGGCGACCGTGGCGAGCACCTCGCAGGCTCGGCGGTCTTCGTCGGCGGCCAGGACTGCCATGCCCGGGCGAGCGGCGCGCATACCGGCGACATCTCCGCCGCCATGCTGCGCGACGCCGGCGCCGGCTGGGTGATCACCGGGCATTCCGAGTGTCGCGCCGACCACAGCGAGACCGATGAGATGGTGCGGCGCAAGTAGCCGGCCGCGGCCATCGCCGCCGGGCTCACGCCGATCGTCTGCGTCGGTGAGACCGAGGCCGACGGCCGCGAGGCGGAAGTCGAGGTGGTCGCCGCCCAGCTTCCAGGGCAGCCTGACCGCCCAGGGCTCCCGGCGTGGTGGCCTATGAGCCGGTGTGGGCGATCGGCACCGGGCGACCGCGACGGAAGACGGATGTCGCGGCCATGCACGCGCATATCCGCACCGAATTCCGTCGCCTGCTGGGCGATGGGGGGCCGGGCCTGCGCATCCTCGACCTGGGGGTTGGGTCAAACCCGGCAATGCCGCCGCGTTGTTGGCGGTGCCCATGTCGGCGCGGCGCGCGCCGCCGACCTCGGGCAGCGCCAGCAGCGCCGCGGCGTTGCCGGGCTTGACCGAGCCGCCATAGAGGATGCGCAGCCCGGCCCCGGCATCGCCAAGCAGGCGGCGCAATTCGGCGCGGATATGCGCGTGCATGGCCGCGACATCCGCCTCATCAGGGGTTCGCCCGGTGCCGATCGCCCAGACCGGCTCATAGGCCACCACGCCGGCGAATCGGGCGGGCAGGCTGGCGGCAAGCTGGGCGGCGACGATTTCCGCCTCGCGGCCGGCGGCGCGTTCGGCCTCGGTCTCACCGACGCAGACGATCGGCGTGAGGCGGGCGGCGATGGCGGCCTCGGTCTTCGCGCGCACCATCGCATCGGTCTCGGTGTGGTCGGCGCGGCGCTCGGAATGCCCAGTGATCACAAAGCTGGCGCCGGCGTCGCGCAGCATGGCGGCGGAGATGTCGCCGGTATGCGCGCCGTTCGGCCGGGCATGGCAGTCCTGGCCGCCGACCGCGACAGAGGAGCCGACGAGAACATGCGCCACGGTCAACAGTATGGTTGCCGGCGGGCAGACCAACAGGTCGCATGGCAACTCATACGCGGCACGGCGCAACGGCGCGGCAATGGCGGCCGCCTGCTCGGTCAGGCCGTGCATCTTCCAGTTGCCGGCGATCAGCTGGCGCATCGCATCTTCCTTCCCGACCACCCGTCGCGTCGTCCCCCGTCGCGTGGTATAGGATGCAACACGGGCTGGCAAACCGGACCAGACTGGAATAGGGGTGCGGCCACACTGCCCCCTTGGGCGCAGGGTCCGGCTCGACGGATCCGGTGCCGCTCGCAATTGGAAGTCCGCATGCTTGCCCTGTTCCGAAGCCACCTGAACTCCTGGGTCGCGCGCCTGTTCTTCATGATGCTGATCGGCACCTTCGTGTTGTGGGGCGTCGGCGACGTGATCCGCAACATGGCCGGCGACGATGGCTCGGTGGCGACCGTCGGCGGCCAAAAGATCCAGCTGCCGGACGTGCAGCAGGCGTATCGCCGCCAGCTCGCCCAGGTCACCCGGATGTTCGGCGGCAAGATCGAGCCGACGCCGCAGATGCGCCGCGGCATCGCGGCCCAGGCGCTTGAGCAGTTGATCACCCAGGCCGCGCTCAATCTCGCGGTCGCCAACATGGGCCTCGGCGTGTCCGACGCGGCCTTGCGCCAGGCGGTCTATGATATCCCCGGCTTCCACGGCCAGGACGGGCAGTTCGATCGCGCCCAGTTCGACGCGGTGATGCGCAACAACGGCATGACAGAGGCACGCTTCATGGCGCTGGTGCGCGAGGAGCTGATGCAGCGCCAACTGGTGGAAGCCGCCCGCGCCGGCGTCGCCAGCCCCGACATCCTGTCGAAGCAGATCTACGCCTTCCAGCAGGAAAAGCGCGTCGCCGACGCGGCGGACCTGGCTTTCGCCGTCGCCGCGCCGCCAGAGGCGCCGAGCGAGATCGCGCTGGCGCGCTGGTACGAGAACCACAAATCATTGTACTCAACCCCGGAATATCGCCGCATCAAGGCCGTCGTGCTGTCGCCCGAGACGGTGACGCGCGAGATGCAAGTGAGCGACGACGAACTGAAGGGGGCGTATGAGCAGCATCGCGCCGAATACAGCAGGCCGGAGAAACGCAGCCTCGCGGTGTTCCTGCTGTCGGACGAGGCGAAGGCGCGCGAGCTGGCAGCGAAATGGGCGGCCGGAAGCGATATCGCCGCCCTGACCACCGATGCCGGTGCGCCGCCGGTCGAGCTGAACGACGCGACCCGCATCGAGATCCCCGCCCCCGAACTGGCCGAAGCGGCCTTCGCCGCCACCGCCGGCACGGTGCCGCCGCCGGTGCACAGCGCCCTGGGCTGGCATGTCCTGAAAGTCACCGCCATCACCCCCGGCGTCGATCAGCCGCTCGACGAGGTGCGGGACGCACTGCGCGCCCGCGTGCTCGCCGACAAGGCCGCCGACCTGATCTACGACCGCGCCGGCAAGCTCGAGGATCTGCTGACCGGGGGTGCCGCGCTCGATGACCTGCCCGGCGATTTCGGGCTCGCCGCCGTCACCGGCACGCTGGACGCGCAGGGCAACACGCCGGAGGGCGCGCCGGCGCCGATCCCGGGGGCGCCTGAGCTGCGAACCGCCCTGATCCAGGCAGCGTTCCAGATGAAGAAGGGCGATCCCGCGCATCTCACCGAGGCACCGCGCCAGGCGAGCGGCGGCCAGGCCTATTTCGCCGTCGTCGTCGAGGACGTCACCCCGCCGGCCGTGAAGCCGATGGCCGAGGTCGCGGACGCCGTGCGCGCCGACTGGACCCGTGACGCGGTGCGCCATGAGCAGGAGACGCAGGCCGCCCGTATCCTCGCCGAAATCAAGGCGGGCAAGCCGCTCGCCGAAGCCGCTGCCGGGCTGGAGGTGCGGCATTTGCCCCCGGTGCTGCGTGCCACCGGGGCCACCGACGTGCCGGCGCAACTGGTCGATCCGTTGTTCAACCTTGCGGTCGGCGAACCGACCATGATCGAGACGCCGGACGGGTTCGTCGTCGCGGTGCTGACTTCGGTCGAGGACAGCAACCCAGACGCGGACGCGATCGGCTTCGGCCAGATCCGCGATGGCTTGACCAAGGCGCTGGGCGACGACGTGCAGGGCATCCTCATCGCCGCCCTTCGCGCCCGCGCCAATCCGAAGGTCAATGCCGCGGCGCTGGACAGCATCGCCCAGGCGGAATGAAAATACTGTCATGAACGTCATGCCGCCGCAGGGCTTTGCTGATTTCCGCGAGGATTATCAGCGTGGTGTCGGCCGCCTGCTGTGGATCCGCGGCGTCGCGGACCTCGAAACGCCGGTGGCGGCGTTCCTGAAGCTGGCGGACGGCAAGCCCAACACCTTCTTGCTGGAAAGCGTCGAGGGCGGCGCGTCGCGCGGCCGCTATTCCATCATCGGCCTGGAGCCCGACCTGGTCTGGCGCTGCCGCGGCGGAAAGGCGGAGATCAATCGCGATGCCCGCTCCGCCCCCTACGCCTTCGTGCCCGACGCCCGGCCGCCGCTCGACAGCCTGCGTGCGCTGATCGCCGAAAGCCGGCTTGAGGTGCCACAGGGGCTGCCGCCGATGTGCGGCGGTGTGATCGGCTATCTCGGCTACGACATGATTTGCCAGATCGAGCAGTTGCCGGACGAGAACCCCGACGACATCGGCGTCCCCGAGGCCTTGCTCGGCCGCCCCTCGTTATTCGCGATCTTCGACAACGTGACCGACCTGCTGACCCTCGCCGCCCCGGTCTATCCGCGCGCCGAGGTTGATGCCGCGGTGGCGTGGGAAGCGGCGCAGCGGCGCCTGGCCGAAGCCGAGGCTGCCCTGGCCCGACCATTGCCGCTGGCCGCACCGCCGGTGTCGTTGCCGCCATTGCCGGAGCCAAGCTCCACCTTCACCAGGCCAGACTACATCGCGGCCGTTGGGCGGGCGAAGGACTACATCGCGGCGGGCGACGCTTTCCAGATCGTGCTCAGCCAGCGTTTCGCGGTGCCGTTCGCGCTGCCGCCGCTGGCGCTGTACCGCTCGTTGCGGCGGATCAGCCCGGCGCCGTTCCTGTTCTTCCTCGATTTCGGCGGCTTCGCCGTGGTCGGCAGTTCGCCCGAGATCCTGGTACGGCTGCGCGACAACATCGTCACCATCCGCCCCCTCGCCGGCACGCGGCCGCGCGGTGCCACGCATGAGGAGGACCAGCGGCTGGCGGCCGAATTGCTCGCCGACCCGAAGGAGCGCGCGGAGCATTTGATGCTGCTCGACCTTGGCCGCAACGACGTCGGCCGGGTTGCCGAAATCGGCAGCGTGAAAGTGACCGAGAGCTTCGCCATCGAGCGTTTCTCGCATGTCATGCACATCATGTCCGACGTGCAGGGCAAGCTGCGCGCCGGGCTCGACGCGGTGGACGCCTTGGCGGCCGGTTTTCCCGCCGGCACCTTGTCCGGCGCACCGAAAGTGCGGGCGATGCAGATCATCGAGGAGTTGGAGCCGGTGCGGCGCGGCGTCTATGCCGGATGCATCGGCTATTTCGCCGCCGACGGCACCATGGACACCTGCATCGCGCTGCGAACCGCGGTGGTGAAGGATGGCACGATGTACATCCAGGCCGGCGCCGGCATCGTCGCCGATTCCGATGCCGACGCCGAATACGAGGAAACCCGCCAGAAGGCGCGCGGGCTGCTGCGTGCCGCCGAGGAGGCGGTCCGCTTCGCCGCCGGACGTGGCTGAGGCTTAATGTGCCTCCCGCTTCGCGCGGGTGACGATCTGGGTCGGATTGACGAAGCGCAGCGCGATCAGCAGCCAAAGCAATGTCGTGACCATGTAGACCACGGCCATCGCGTCGATCGATTGGGAAGCGCGCACGCCCGCCGCGAACACCGCGTAATACAATGCCACCACCAATGTCTGGCTGGTCGGGCCGGCGGTCAGGAAGGTCAGTTCGAACATCGCGATGGTGCGCACCAGCACCAGCAGCAACGCCGCGAGGATCCCTGGCGCCAGCAGCGGCAGCAGCACCATCGTGAACATCCGCAGCGTGCTGGCGCCGAACACCCGGGCGGCGGCTTCGACCCGTGGGTCGATCTGCTGCACGAAGGGAATCATGATCAGGATCACGAACGGCACCGTTGGCACCAGATTGGCGAGAATCACGCCCCAGATCGAACCCGCGGCACCCACCCGGTACAGCACCGTCGCCAGCGGAATGCCGAAGGTGATCGGCGGCACCAGCAGCGGCAGCAGGAACAGCAGCATCACGAGCCGCTTGCCGGGAAACTCCCGCCGCGCCATCGCATAAGCGGCCGGCACGCCAAGCAAGCCGGCGATCAGCACGACGGCGCCCACGACCTCCATGGTGACGGTCAGCAATTCGGGCAGTTGGAATTCCTCCCAGGCGGAGGCGAACCAGTTGGCGGTGAACCCGGCCGGAAGCCAGGTGCCGAGCCAGCGCGCGGCAAAGGAACTCACCACCACGGTCGCGATCAGCGCCACCAGGTTGAGGATGAAGAAACCCACCACCACCCACACCGTGGTGGCCCAAAGCTTCGCGGCCACGGATGAATCGCGCAACATCGGCCTATCCTTTTCCGCCGCCGGAGGGACCGCGATAGAATGCGTTCTGCACCCCCAGCAAAGCCGCGACGATGACGATCTGCACCAGCGCCATCAGCATCGCGATCGCCGACGCCATCGAGTAATCGTATTCCTCGAAAGCCGCCTGATAGGCCGCGATCGAGATCACCCGCGTGTCGCCCGCCGGCGCGCCAAGCAGCACCGCCGAGGGGAAGACCGAGAACGCCTGCACGAAGGACAGGCAGAAGGTGATGGCGAGGCCCGGCACCAGCAGCGGCAGCAGGATTTCGCGGAAACGGTCGCGCGCCCGCGCACCGAGCATGGCACCGGCCTGCTCCAGCGAAGGATCGATGCCGGTGACATAGGACAGGGTCAGCAGGAAGGTGAACGGAAAGCCGGTGATCACCAGGGAGAGGAAGACGCCCCAGTAATTGTGGATCAGCCGGATCGGGTGGTCGGACAGGCCGATCGCCATGATCGCCCGGTTGAACCAGCCGCGCGGCCCGAAGTAGTTCAGCATCCCCTCAGCCACCAGCACCGTGCCGAGGGTGATCGGAATGACCAGGATGGTGGTCAGCAGCCGCTGGTGGCGCATCAGGCGGACGCGCAGCGCGATCGGCACCGAGACCAGCACGTTCAGCAACGTCACCGGAACGGCGATCCACAAGGTTTTCGCGATCGGTACCGTAGAGAAACGGGTCGGCGAAGAACTTGGCGTAATTGCCGAGCCAGCCACCCTCTTTCGGCGTGAACGAGAGCATCAGCCCGTAGAGGAAGGGGTAGATGAACAGCGCCACGATGAAGACGATCGCCGGCAGCACCAGCAACGTCATGCCGTCGAGGCCGCGCTGGGCCAGGCGGATGCGAAGCGGGATGTTTCTGCGTGGTCATGTCCATCATCTCAACCGAGCGTCTCAATCGGCGTCTTCACGCGGGATAAACAAGAACGCGGGCGGGATCCGCCCCCAGCCGCAGCACCTCGCCGGCGCCGACCCGTGTCTGCGAACGAAAGAACAATTCGATCCGCTCCGCGGTCACCGCAACACCGTAGAAATCCCGGCCGCGATATTCCGCGGTCTGCACCGTTGCGGTGATCGGGCCGTCCGGCATCGGCACCAGATCCTCCGGCCGGATTGCGACAACGGCCGCGCCATCGACCGGCTCGACCATGGTGACGGGCACCAATGCGCCGCCGATGAGCACGCGGCCGCCCTCGATGCGAGTGGTGACGAGATTGCGATAGCCCATGAACTCCGCGACGTCGGCATGCGCCGGCCTGATGTAGAGCTCCTCCGGCGTGCCGATCTGGCGCACCTCGCCGTCACGCAGCACGACGATGCGGTCGGCCAAGGACAGCGCCTCGTCCTGGTCATGCGTCACGTAGATCGTGGCGCAGCCCAGCAGCGCGTGGATGCGGCGGATCTCGGCCCGCATCTCAAGCCGCAGCTTGGCGTCGAGGTTGGACAGCGGCTCATCCATCAGCACCAGCGGCGGCTCCACCACGATCGCCCGCGCAATCGCCACCCGCTGCTGCTGGCCGCCGGAAAGCTGGCCCGGCAATTTATCGGCCTGCGATTCCAGCCGCACCAGGCGCAGCGCCTCCTTCACCCGGCGATCGATCTCCTCGCGCGGGCGCCGCTGCATGCGCAAGCCGAAGCCGATGTTCTTGCGGACGCTCATATGCGGAAACAACGCGTAGTTCTGGAACACCATGCCGAAGCCGCGCGCCTCGGGGCCGAGCAGATCGATCCGCTGCTCGTCCAGCCAGACGCTGCCCGACGTCAGCGGCAGCAAGCCTGCGAGACAATTGAGCGCCGTCGACTTGCCGCAGCCGGACGGACCGAGCAGGGCGATGAACTCGCCCCGCCCGACCACCAGGTCGACACCTTTCAGCGCGTTCAACAACCCGAAGTTGCGGCTCATCCCCTCGAGCCGCAACTGGCGAAAATCGCGAGCAGACATGAGGCTACTTCGCAACCTTGCTGCCGACCTGCTGGTCCCAGCGCTTGAACGCGAAGACCATCTTGTCGGCATCGAGCGGCAGCTCGATCGGGTTGTCGGCGATCAGTTTCGCGTATTCCGGACGGCCGAACTCGGCGATTGCGTCCTGGCTTTCCTTCGGCGCCATGTCCAGAGTCACGCCTTTCACCGCCGGGCCGGGATAGAAAAATCCGCGGTCATAGGTCAACGCCTGCTGCGCGGGCTTCAGCATGAAACTGATCATGTCGAGCACAACTGCCATCTTCTCCGGCGACAGGCCCTTCGGCACGCACATGAAGTGGCTGTCGCCGATCCAGTGGAAGCCCTTCAGCGCCTGGATCGCGGCTTCCTTCGGCACCACGCCGAGCACGCGCGGATTGATGTCCCAGCCGGCATGCGAGGCGACGATGTCGCGTGAGCCTTCGCCGAATTCCTTGAACACGGCGCCGGTGCCGGTCGGATAGTATTCGATGGTGCCGCTCATTTCTTCGAGATACGCCCAGGTTTTGTCCCAGCCGCGGTCCGGGTCCTTCGGGTCCTTGTCGCCGAGCAAATACGGCAGCCCCATCATGAAGGCCCGGCCCGGCCCGGAATTGGCGGGTCGGGCGTACATGAAGCGCTTCGGATGCGCCTTGCACCAGGCCAGCAGTTCCTCGGCCGTGGTCGGCGGTTGCTTCACCCGGTCCGGCATGTACTCGATCAGCGGGCCGCCGGGGCAACTCGCGACGATCACCGCCTGGTCCTGCGCCGCGGTCTGCAGGCGTGCGGCCATCGGGTTCAGGATGTCGGCAAGTTTGGGCAGCTGCGCTGCGTATGTCGTCAGCAGCGGCACCCATAATTTCTGCTCGATGCCCGCGGCGAGACCGTCATTGCCGCTCAACACCAGGTCGATATCGACGCGGTTGGCATCCTGCTGCGCCTTGAGTTTTCCCGGCAGTTCCGGCGCTGTCGCCTGGGTGAAGGAAATGCGCGACACCAGCTTCGGGTTTGCGGCACGATACGCCTCGAACCCCTTCTGCGTCAGTTGCAGGTCGCCCGCGACGTCGATGATGTTCAGCGCCACCGGTGCGCTCGGCATCGCCGGTGCCTGCGCCCGCGCCGACCCTGCAACCGTGGCGCCCGCGGCTAGTGCGCCGATGCCCCCCATCAACGCCCGTCGCGTGGTCGGATTCCGCTTCATGTTGTTTGCCCCTCGATGATTGATTGCCGAAACGCACGTGGCTGCCGCAAGCTGTGCGGCGCCCCCGTCGGGGTGCCACGGAGTGAATGTTCTTGACCAGCCCAGAACGCGGCGCCGCTACGACCGTGAAGATCACCGACGTTGCCGCCGCCGCTGGCGTCGCGCCGATGACCGTGTCGCGCGTGCTGAACACGCCCGAGCGCGTGTCCGAACCGACCGCCCAGAAGGTGCGCGACGCCATCGAACGTCTCGGTTACGTTCCTAACCTGTTGGCGGGCGGCCTGTCCAGCCGCCGCAGCCGGATGATCGCGGCCATCGTCCCCACCATCGCCAGCCCGATGTTCAGCGCGCCGACGCAGGTCTTCACCGAGGTGCTGGGCCGCGCCGGCTACCACGTCATGCTCGGCCTGTCCGGCTATGACATCGGCGGCGAGGATGCGCTGATCCGCGCGGTGATGACCCGCCGGCCGGACGGCATGTTGCTGACCGGCGCCAACCATTCGCCGCAGGTCCGCCGCCTGTTGCAGGACGCGGGAATTCCGGTGGTGGAGATCTGGGACGCGACGGAGGAGCCGACCGACATGCTGGTCGGGTTCGACCATGCCGAACTCGGCGCGGCCGTCGCCGATTTCTTCGCCGAGCGCGGCCATCGGCATTTCGCGGTGTTCGCGGCCGGCGACCCACGCGCCGCCGCAAGGCGCGACGGCTATATCAGGCGCGTGGCTCAGCATGGCGGCACATTGGTGGCGGCACGCACCCTGCCCGCCCCCAGCGGCATCATGGACGGCCGCCTGGCGCTGCGCGAAATCGCGCCGCTGCTGGGCGCGCGCACGGCGCTGCTCGGCAGTTCGGACAATGTGGCCTTCGGCGCGATGGTGGAAGCCCGAGTACTCGGCATCGCGGTGCCGGAGCGTTTGGCGGTGTGCGGGTTCGGCGACTTCGAACTCAGCCGCAGCTCCGAGCCGCCCTTCACCACGGTGAGCGTCGACGGCGCGCAGATGGGGCGGATCGCGGCGGAGAACTTGCTGGCGCGCATGAGCGGCCGCGGCGCGCCGCGGCGCGTGCTGGTCCCGTCCCGTATCATTGCGCGTAAGTCCACCTGACGTTCCCAGCCGGCCCCGTGCTAGCCAAGGCACCCTTATGATATCGATCACATGACACGCCCCCCGGCTCTTGCCAAGGGGGACCGCAAGGGGGAGTTTATCAGCAATAGGGAGTCGGTATCATGCCTGAATTCAGCGCGGCCTGCCTTGCGCACATGAAGCTTGTCAGCACCGCCACGTTGACGACGCAGATGTTCAAGCGCGGGCTTTCGCAATGTCTTCATGCAGGGCGTCCGCCCGCTCGGCCGGTACGGCGCCAACCTGGTCGGCCCCGCCTACACGCTGCGCAACATCCCCGCGCGCGAGGATCTGGACCGGGTCGAGGTCTTCGCCAATCCCGACCATCCGCAGCGCAAGGCGATCGAGAACGCGCCGCCTGGACACGTGCTGGTGATCGACTGCCGCGGCGACACCCGGGTCGCGTCCGGCGGCCAGATCCTGGTGACCCGGCTGATGGTGCGCGGCGTGGCCGGCGCTGGTGTCCGACGGCGGCATCCGCGACGCCGGTCCGATCGGCGAGATGGCGATTGCCGGTGTTCTGCGCCGGGCCGAGCGCGCCGCTCAACCTCGCGCATCACCACGCGGTCGAGATCGACGTGCCGATCGGCTGCGGCGGCGTTGCCGTCTATCCCGGGCGACCTGATCGTCGGCGACGCCGACGGCGTGGTGGTGATCCCTGCCGCATCTGGCGGAGGAGATCGGCGCGCGACGCCGCCGAGCAGGAGGAGACTGGAGGAGTTCCTGTTGTCGCGCATCGCCGCCGGTGCCGCGCTTCCCGGCACCTATCCGCCGACGAGGCAACCAAGGCCGCGTTCGAGCGGACTGGCGAAGAAAGCCCGCGGCTCCGATTGATAACGACAAGACGCCGCGCGCCGCGTCCTCGGGCAAACCGACAAGAAGGAGTTGCACGGATGGATTACGTGCCTGCGGGTGGCCTGCAGGGTCGCAACGGTTCTGAAGGATTTCGTCGAGCGCGAGGCGATGCCGGGCACCGGCGTCGACGGCCGAGAAATTCTGGCAGCGGGTTTGGCGGGCTGGTGCGCGACCTGGCGCCGCGTGAACCAGTCCCTGCTGGCGCGCCGCGACACCTTGCAAGCGCAGATCGACGCCTGGCACGACGAAAATCGCGGCAAGCCGATCGAGCCGGAAGACCTATGCGCAATTCCTCGCGGCATCGGCTACCTGCAGCCGGAACCTCAGATGTTCAGTCGTCACCACGTCAAGCGTCGATGCCGAGATCGCCAGCATTGCCGGGCCGCAGCTGGTGGTGCCGGTCGACCAACGCCCGCTATGCGCTGAACGCCGGCAATGCGCGCTGGGGCAGCCTGTATGACGCGCTGTACGGCACCGACGCCATTCCGGAAGACGACGGCGCAACCCGCGGCCGCGGCTACAACCCGGTGCGCGGCGCGCGCGTGGTGGCGAAGGCACGCCGGTGCTGGACAGGCCGTTCCGCTCGCCGGCGCAAGCCATGCCGACGCCACCGGCTACAGCATCATCGCGGGCAAGCTCGCCGTCGCCACCGCCGACCGGCAGCGTCGGCCTCGCGCGCGCCGGAGCAGTTCGTCGGCTATCACGGCGATGCCGCGGCGCCTGCGGCCATCCTGCTCAAGCATAACGGCCTGCACCTCGAGATTGTGCATCGACCGCAACCATCCGATCGGCCGCACCGACCCGGCGGGCCTGGCCGACGTGGTGCTGGAATCCGCGTCACCACCATCATGGATTGCGAGGACTGCGTCGCCGCCGTCGATGCCGACGACAAGGTCGCGGTCTACCGCAACTGGCTCGGCCTGATGAACGGCACGCTGTCGGCGACGTTTCGACAAAGGCGGGCAAAGCGTCACCCGCCGGCTCAACGCCGACCGCGTCTACACCGCAGCCTGCGGCGGCACCGTCACCCTGCCCGGGCGCAGCCTGATGCTGGTGCGCAATGTCGGCCATCACATGTACACCGATGCGGTGCAGCGACGACGCCGGCGCCGCGATCCCCGAAGGCCATCCTCGACGCCGCCGTGACCTCGCTGATCGCGATGCACGACCTGCGCGGCCATCACGCCGATCCGCAACAGCCGGGCTGGCTCGGTCTACATCGTCAAGCCGAAGATGCACGGGCCGGAGGAAGTTGCTTTCGCCAACGACCTGTTCGCGCGCGTCGAAGACCTTCTGGGCCTGCCGCGCAACACGCTGAAGATGGGCATCATGGACGAGGAGCGGCGCACCACGCTCAACCTCGCCGGCCTGCATCCATGCGGCGCGCGAGCGCGTGGTGTTCATCAACACCGGCTTTCTCGATCGCACCGGCGACGAGATCCACACGTCGATGGACGCCGGGCCGATGGTGCGCAAGAACGACATGCGCAACGCCGCCTGGATGCAAGGCCTATGAGGACAACAACGTCGATGTCGGGCTGGCCTGCGGCCTGCGCGGGCGGGCGCAGATCGGCAAGGGCATGTGGGCGGCGCCGGATCGGATGGCGGACATGCTGGAGCAGAAGATCGGCCATCCCGCGCGCCGGCGCGAACACCGCCTGGGTGCCCTCGCCCACCGCCGCGACCCTGCATGCGCTGCACTACCACGAGGTCGATGTCGCCGCGCGACAGACCGAGCTCGCCGCCGCGCACGCCCGCGAAACTGATCGGACATCCTGACCATGCCGCTCGCCGACCGGCCGAACTGGTCGCCCGAGGAAGTGCAGCAGGAGCTGGACAACAACGTCCAGGGCATCCTCGGCTATGTCGTGCGCTGGATCGACCAGGGCGTCGGTTGTTCCAAGGTGCCGGACATCCACGATGTCGGGCTGATGGAAGACCGCGCCACCTTGCGCATTTCCAGCCAGCACATCGCCAACTGGCTGCATCACGGCATCGTCACCGAGGCGCAGGTGATGGACACGCTGAAGCGCATGGCGGTGGTCGTCGACCGGCAGAACGCGGGCGACCCCGTCTATGGGCCGATGGCGCCGGGCTTCGACGGCCTCGCCTTTCGTGCCGCATGCGAGCTGGTCTTCAAGGGACGGGCGCAGCCGAACGGCTATACCGAATTCGTCCTGCATGTCCGGCGGCGCGAGGCCAAGGCGAAGGCGGCATCTTGAGACAACCGGCGTCTTGCAGTACCTCGAAGACTTGGCCGTCGGGACGGAGTTGCCATGCGGCAGCTTCAGCCTGAGCCGCGAGGATATCATCGACTTCGCGGCGAAATATGATCCGCAGCCGTTTCATCTCGATGATGCGGCGGCGGCGCGGTCTTATTTCGAAACCCTCTGCGCATCCGGCGTGCACACCCAGGCGGCGGCGATCGGGCTGATGGTGCGCGCCATCGCCGACGTCGCCGTCATCGCCGGTGGCTCGCTGGACCAGGCGCGCTTCTATGTGCCCGCGCGCCCCGGCCTGCGCTACGACGTCACCGCGCGCTGGACCGAAACCCGGCCCTCCGCCCGCAACCCCGAACGTGGCATCGCGATCATTCGCGGCGTCACCCGGCACGGGGGCACTGATGTGATGGATTTCGGCGTCACCTATGTCGTGGCCCGGCGCCGCTAGCCGCGACTGGCTCAACGGCTTATCGTCCTGCGGCACCGGCGTCCCCACACACCACCGGAGAGTTATGAATGCGCCGCGTCGTCCCAATGTTGCTGGCAGGCATCGTTGCCTGCGCCCCGGCGCGCGCCGCCGACATCGCGGTTGGCCTGGCCGCCGCCGCATCCTCGGCCGATCCGCATTTCCATGAGCTGACGCCGAACAACACCCTCGCACGCCACGTCTTCGGCGCCTTGCTGCGCACCGACCGCGACCTGAAGCCGCAACCCGACCTCGCCGCCTCCTGGACGCTGGTCGATGACCGTACCTGGATGTTCACCCTGCGGCCAGACGTGAAATTCCATGACGGCACCCCGTTCACTGCGGACGACGTGGTGTTCAGCCTGTGCCGCGCTCGCCCCGGCGTCGGGCCCACCCAGTCCTTCACCCGCGTGCCGCGGCTGATCGACCGCGCCGACGTGCCGGACCCGAATACGCTGATCCTGCATACCGTCCAGCCCTATCCCTTGCTCGCCCAGGACCTTGCCGCCTTCGCCATCATCTCCGCCCACAGCGCCGGCGTCATTGCGCCGAAATTCACCGCGACCGGCGCCTGCGGCCTCACCGACCTGCCGGTTTCGACCGAGTTCGACGGCGGCCGCATGGCCAACGGCACCGGCCCGTACCGGCTGGCACACTATGTCAGCGGCGAGGTGGCCGTGCTTGAGGGCGATCCCGGCTACCACGGCGCCAAGCCGCACTGGAACCGCGTCACCATGAAGCCGGTGCCGCGCAGCGGCGCCCGCCTCGCCGGCCTGCTGTCGGGCGATTTCGACCTGATCGAGAGCCCCTCGGCGCAGGACCTGCCGATTTTGAAGCAACGCGGCGGCTTCGCCTCCGTGGTGACGCCGTCCGATCGCATCATCTTCCTGCAGCCCGATATCGGCCGCGAGCACAGCCCGCTGGCCGCCGGGCCCGACCACCTCAATCCGCTGCGCGACGCGAGGGTGCGCGAGGCCATCTCGCTCGCCATCGACCGCCGCGCCATCGCCGGCCGGCTGATGGACGGCATGGCCGTGCCTGCCGACCAATATCTCGCACCCGGCCTCGCCGGTACCTTGCCCAAGCCGCCGCCACGCGGCTTCGACCCGCAGCGCGCCCGCGCGTTGCTGGCCGAAGCCGGCTATCCTGACGGGTTCACCCTGACCCTGTCGGCCACCAGCGACCGTTACATCAACGACGCCCAGGTGGCGCAGGCGCTCGGCCAGTATCTCACCCGCATCGGCATCAAGGTCAGCGTCGACGCGATGACCCAGACGGTGTTCTTCCCGCACCGTGCCAAGCGCGAGTTCAGCCTGGCGATGGGCGGCTGGGGCTTCGACGATCCGTCCAGCATGCTGCGCACCTGGATCGTCAGCACCGACCAGGCCCGCGCCCTGGGGCAATCCAATTACGGCGCCTATCACAACGCGGCACTCGATGCGCTGGTGATCCCGGCGCTGGAGGACATGGATGCCGCCCGTCGCCAGGACCGGCTGATGCAGGCGACCGAGATCGCGCTACGCGACAACGCGATCATTCCGCTCTATTGGGAAACCACGGCCTGGGCATTCAAGGACCGCTACAGCTACGCCGGGCGGCTGGACCAGCTGACCGACGTCGACGGCCTGCAACCAAAGGAAAACTGATCCCGTGACGATCGACCTGAACCAGCTTGTCGCGGCACAAGGAGCCTGCGACCTCGCCTACGAGGACGCGGCCTTGCCCGGGCGAGCGATGTGGCTGCGCAGCGCGCGGCCGCGACACTGCACGCCGGACACGCCGGTGTTGTTCGTGCATCACGGCGTCAACCGCAACGGCGGCGACTACCGGGATTTCTGGCTGAACCTGGTCGACGAGGCGGACGTCCTCGTGGTCGCGCCGGAATTCCCGGCCGCGGATTTTCCAGGTTCGCCCTGGTATAATTTCGGCAACCGCACCAACGAAGACGGCAGCCTGAAGCCGCGCGGCGAATGGACCTATGGCCTGGATGGGCGGGTGTTTGCGGCGTTGCGCGCCCAGGGCATCACGCGCCGGCGCGGCTACGGCGTGTTCGGCCATTCCGCCGGCGGCCAGTTCGTGCATCGCGCGATGTCGCTGGGCTTTCGCGACAACGTAGTGGCCGCTGTCACCGCCAATGCCGGCACCTACGCGATGCCGGAGCTGGACATTGCTTTTCCGTATGGACTCGGCGACACCAATACCGGCGCGAATTTGCGCGACTTGCTCGCCTTTCGCCTGACGGTCATGGCCGGCACCGCCGACATCGATGCCACGAGCCCGCACTTCCCGAAGGAGCCGGCGGCGATGCGCCAGGGTCCCACCCGCTTCGCCCGCGCCCATCGCTACATCGCAACCGCCCGCGAAACCGCCGCACGCATGAACATGCACTGCGCCTGGACCATCGCGGACGTCGCCGATGTCGGGCATGACGGCGAGCGGATGTCGGCGGCCGCCGCACCGCTGCTGTCGGCGGCGCTGCACGCCGCCCATTCCTGATCGCACCCGTCTTTTCTGACCGCACACGCCGATGGAGACGAACATGCAGAACGAAGAACCGGTCTGGCGCCTGATCGATGCCAAGCGTGAGGAATACATCGCGCTGAGCGACCGCATCTGGGACATGCCGGAGATCGCGTACAACGAATACAAATCCTGCGCCGAGCACACCGAGATGCTGAAGCGCGAGGGCTTCCGCGTCACCGAGAACCTCGCCGGCATCCCGACGGCGGTGATGGGCGAGGCCGGCGAAGATGGCCCGGTCATCGCCATCCTCGGCGAATACGACGCGCTGCCGGGCCTCAGCCAGGAAGCCGGCGTCGCCGAGCCGCGGCCGCGCCCGGGCGACGGCATGGGCCATGGCTGCGGCCACAACCTGCTCGGCTCGGCCTCGCTGCTGGCGGCGACGCGCGGTGAAGGACTGGCTGGCCGAGAACGGCATCAAGGGCCGCGTTCGCTATTACGGCTGCCCGGCCGAGGAAGGCGGCGCGGCGAAGTCCTTCATGGTGCGCGCCGGCTGCTTCGAGGACGTGGACATCGCCATTTCCTGGCATCCGGCCGCGTTCTCCGGCGTCAACGACTGCGATGTCGCTCGCCAACACGCGCATCGACTTCGACGTTCACCGGCCGCGCCAGCCACGCCGCCGCCGCGCCGCATCTCGGCCGCAGCGCGCTCGATGCGGTCGAACTGATGAATGTCGGCGTCAACTACATGCGCGAGCACATGCCCAGCGACGCGCGCATCCATTATGCGATGCTCGACGGCGGCGGGGTCGCGCCCAACGTGGTGCAGGCGAAGCGCCAAGGTCCGTTACGCCATCCGCGCGCGCGAACTGCCGGAACTTTGGCCGCTGATCGAGCGCGTGAAGAAGGTCGCGCAAGGGCGCCGCGCTGATGACCGAGACGCAGGTCGAATTCAGGTGATCAGCGCGGTTTCGCAACCTGCTCGGCAACACGCCGCTGGAAAAGACCATGCACGACGCGCTGACGCGGCTCGGGCCGCCGCCGTTCGACGACGAGGACCGCAAGCTCGCCGCGCAGTTCCAGGCGACGATGTCGCCGAGAGGACATCGCCAGCGCCTACCGCCGCGTCGGCCTGCCGGTCCGCAAGGACACGCCGCTGTGCGACTGTCATCGTGCCGCTCGACGCGCAGCGGCGCGCCGATGATGGGCTCCACCGATGTCGGTGACGTGAGCTGGGTGGTGCCGACCGTGCAGGCCCGCGGCGCGACCTATGCCATCGGCACGCCCGGCCATTCCTGGCAGTTGACCGGCCAGGGCAAAAGCCCGCTCGCGCATAAGGGCATGGTCCACGTGGCGAAGGTGATGGCGTCGACCGCGTCGACGCGCTGAAGGACCGCGTCGCTGATCGACCAGCGCGAAAGCCGACTACGCCGCCCGCACCGACGGCAACCCGTATGTCTGCCCGCTGCCGCAGGACGTGAAGCCGCCGATCAGGGTCATGGCCCGCGCCTGATCACGAATAACCAGCCAGCTGCATCGAACCGGAGAAGAGACATGTCCAGCACGCACATCCCGAAACGCTCGCCTGCACGCGGGCTGGCGCCGCGACTCCGCCACCAACGCCGTCGCGGTGCCGATCTACCAGACCACCTCGTACCAGTTCGACAGCGCCGAGAACGCCGCCGACCTGTTCGCGCTGAGGGCACTCGGCAATATCTACACCCGCATCATGAACCCGACCTGCGACGTCGCTGGAAAAGCGCGCTCGCCGCGCTGGAAGGCGGCGTCGCCGCGCTGGCGGTCGGCTCCGGCCAGGCGGCGACGCGCCTTCGCGATCCAGAACCTCGCGCGCGCCGGCGACAACATCGTCTCCAGCACCGACATCTACGGCGGCACCTGGAACCTGTTCGCCAACACGCTGAAGGACCAGGGCATCGAGACTCGCTTCGTCGACCCGGTGACCCCGAGGCGCTTCGCGCGCGCCACCGACGACCGCACCCGCGCCTATTACGCGGAAACCTTGCCGAACCCGAAGCTGCGCGTCTTCCCGATCGCCGAAGTTGCCGCTGTTGGCGACGCTTCGGCATTCCGCTGATCATGGACAACACCGCCGCCCCCTTGCTGGTCCGCCCGTTCGACCATGGCGCCGCTGTGGTGATGTATTCGTTGACCAAATACATGGGCGGCCACGGCAACTCGATCGGCGGTGCGGTGATCGACAGCGGAAAATTCGATTGGGAGAAGCATGCCGCCCGCCACCCCGGCTTGAACACGCCCGATCCCAGCTACCACGGCGCGGTCTGGACCCAGGCGGTGAAGCCGCTCGGCCCGATCGCCTATATCCTGAAGATGCGCGTGACCCTGCTGCGCGACCTCGGCGCGCCGCTGGCGCCGTTCAACGCCTTCCTCATCCTTCAGGGCATCGAGACGTTGGCCCTGCGGATGCGCGCGCACAGCGACAACGCGCTGGCCGTCGCCAAATTCCTCGGCGCCCGCCGCGAAGTCACCAATGTCATCCATCCCTCGACCAAGACCGGCCAGGATGCCGCGTGGACGAAAAAATACCTCACCAAGGGGATGAGCGGCCTGCTGGGATTCGAGCTTGCCGGCGGGGTCGAGGCCGGGCGGAAATTCATCAATGCGCTGAAGATGATCTACCACGTCGCCAATATCGGCGACGCCCGCAGCCTCGCCATCCACCCGGCCAGCACGACGCATTCGCAATTGAGCGAGGCCGAGCAAGCGGCCACCGGCGTCACGCCCGGCTATGTCCGCCTGTCCATCGGCATCGAGCATATTGACGACATCCTCGCCGATCTCGACCAGGCATTGCGCGCCGCCGCCTGAGCATCGTCCGCCCGGCCGATTTTGCCGGGCGGCACGGTGTGTCCTGGTGCGGGGAGTGAGCATCGCTGCTCACTCCCCGCACCTGCCTTCCTCTCGAAAGCGAGGAAAAACCAAGTCCACATCTGCATCTTCTCCCTCATCCCTTGAAGAAAATCGCGTGGAGAGAGGTGCTGCCACCGCGAACATGCGAAGACCGGTCCTGGCACGCCGCTTGCGCTCGATAGCGATCATCCACTTTTTCAGGAGATCGCCATGTCCATCGGCAGTGTTGCGGCAAATCTCGGTGCTTCGGCCGCGGCCGCCCTGGCCCAGCGTGCGGCGAATGCCGCGACGAAAGCGGCCATACCACAGCCCAATCCCAGCACGCCCACCGCGAACGCCACGACCGGCGGCACCGACCCGTTCCAGAGTTTGACCACGGACATCCAGGCGTGGTTGACGCAACTGCAAGCCGGCGGCGGCACTGCCGCGAACCCGGCTTTCACCGCCGCTTCCACGTCCACTGGGACCGACCTCAACTCCACCAGCACCTCGGCCGCCCCGAAGCACCACCACCATGCCCATGGCGGCAAGCCGGAGCAGGCCGATCCGTCGCAATCCATCAGCGATCAGTTGACCGAGGACCTGTCGCAGGCGTTCAAATCCAACGCCACGACGACTTGATCAACCGCGCGCGCAGTAGCCGCCGTCGCAGGGGATTGCCGCCCCGGTCACGAAATCCGAGCCGGGGGCCGCGAGGAACACGGCGATCCCCGCGAGATCGGCAGGCTGCCCCCAACGGCCGGCCGGGGTGCGGCCGAGCACCATCTCGTTCAGGCCCGCCACCTGGTCGCGCGCGCCGGCCGTGAGCTCGGTGTCGATCCAGCCGGGCAGCACGGCGTTGCATTGGATGTTGTCCTTCGCCCAGGCGGTCGCGATCGCCTTGGTGTATTGCATGATTCCGCCCTTGCTGGCGGCGTACGGCGCCGCGTGCGGCGCGCCGAACAGCGACATCACCGAGCCGATATTGATCACCTTGCCGCCGCCCGCCTTCACCATCTCGGGGTAGGCCGCCTGGCAGCACAGGAAGGCGCTGGTGAGGTTGGTGTCCATCACCTTGTGCCACTCGGCCTCGGTGTAGTCCTGCGGCTGCTTGCGGATGGCGATGCCGGCGTTGTTGACCAGGATGTCCAGGCGGCCGAACTTCGCCACGGTCTCGGCCACCAGACGCTCGCACTCGGCCTTTTTGGTGACGTCGGCGGCGATGAAGATGGCGTTCGCGCCGAGGCCCTTCGCGGCCTTCTCGCCCTTGGCCGCGTTCCGCCCGACCAGCACCACGCTTGCACCCGCCGCCGCCAATCCGCCCGCCATGCCGAGGCCGATCCCGCCATTGCCGCCGGTGACGATCGCCACCTTGCCGCCGAGGTCGAATAATTTCATTTTCTGGCTCCGTTTCCCTGTCCTTTGCTGCCTAGCACCGGCGCCGCCGCGACGGCAAACACAGGCGCAAGATTGACCGCCGGCCCGGCCTGCGGCAGCACAGCGCAATGACCCGGACATCCCCCCTCGCCGACCCCGCCTTGCGCCACGCTTGTTCGCGCATCCTGTCCGGCCATGGCCACGCCACCGCCGCCGGCTGGACGAAGCGCCTCGCCGCCTCGCCGCATCTGGAACTGGCGCTGGACGTCTACAGCGACGGCCCGGCGATGACGCTGCTGGAGCGTGAGGTCGCGGCATTGCTGGGCAAGCCAGCTTCCCTGTTCTTCCACAAAGGCGTCGTGGCGCAACAAGCAGCCCTGCTCGCCCACGCCGCCATGTCAGGCCGCCGCGTGGTGGCGCTGCACCCGCGCTCGCATTTGGCCCAGGACGAGCAGGACGCGCTCGACCGGCTGGCCGGCCTGTATCCGTTCCGCCTCGGCGACACCCATGCGCCCTTCACCGCCGCCGACCTCGCGCAAAGCGGCGAGAGTTTCGCCGCCGTCACCGTCGAACTGCCGCTGCGCCGTGCCGGATTTCTCGCGCCAAGCTGGGACGAACTCGTCGACATCGCCGATTGCTGCCGCGCCCGCGCCGTCCCGCTGCATCTGGACGGGGCGCGGATCTGGGAGGTGCAGCCCTATTACGACCGCAGCCTGGCCGAGATCGCGGCGCTCGGGGACAGTGTCTATGTCTCGTTCTACAAGGGGCTCGGCGCCATGGGCGGCTGCGTGCTGGCCGGCGAGCAGGCGCTGATCGACGCCGCCCGCCCTTGGCGCAATCGTTTCGGCGGCGATCTTCCGACCATCTTTCCGTATGTTCTCACCGCACTCGACGGGCTGAAGCGGCATCTTCCCGAAATGCCGGCATATTACCGCCACGCCGTCGCGATCGCCGATGCGATCGCGCGCGTGCCCGGCCTCGCCGTGCTGCCGGCGCCGCCGCATGGCAACTCATTCCAAGTGCATTTCGACGCGGCGCCCACGGCGATGGAACAGGCCGTTGCCGCCATCGCGCGGGAAGACGGGGTCTGGCTGTTCAACCGTATTCTGCCGGGCGCCCTGCCCGGCCGCGCCGTCGGTGAAATCGTCGTCGGCGCGGCAACCCTTGAATGGCGACCGGCGGAGGTCGCGGATTTCCTGAGCCGGGTCTGTCGGCGCGCTGCTCAGGCTTGAGCCTTGCACCACCGCGCCACTTCCTCATGCGTCGCGAACCACACCTTGCCGCGCTGCTTGATGTAGCGCACCAGGCGTTCCAGCAGGACGATGCGGCTGCGGTGGCCGATGACGTGCGGGTGCATGGTCAGCAGGAACAGGCCGCCTTCGTTCCAGGCACCGTCGAACTCGGCCTTGAAGATCTCCTCGACCGATGACGGCGGGGTGTAGGGTCGCAGGCCGGAGAAGCGCTGCATGTTGAAATACACCGCGTCGTCGCGAATCCATTCCGGCGGAAGCTCGATGATCCCCGTCGGGTTGCCGTCGGCCATCAGCTCATAGGGGTCGTCGTCGGCCATCAGGCTGCTGTCGTACAGCAGCCCCATCTCCTGAATGATCTGCAACGTGTTCGCCGAAAAATCCCAGCTCGCGGTGCGAATTCCCACCGGCGTCCGGCCGGCCAGCCGGTCCAGCACATCCGCCGCCCGCAGCGTGAGTTCCCGCTCCGCCTGGAACGGAAGGTTGGTGTTGCGCTCGTGGATCCAGGAATGCACCCCGATCTCATGCCCGTCGGCGGCGAGGCCGCGGACCTCCTCGGCGTGCAGCAGCGCCGATACCGCGGGGTAGAAGAAGGTCGCGCGCAGTTGCTCGCGGTCGAGCAGCTTGCGGATGCGCGGAATGCCCTGGCGGCTGCCGGTACTGGCCCTGGCTGATGCGCATCGGGCTTTCGTCGGTGTCGCGCAGCGGGATGGTCTCATGGTCGGCGTCGAAGGACAATGCCACCGCGCAGCGCGCACCGTCCGGCCAGGCGCTGGGCAGCATGCTCCGCCCGGCCCGGGCGCGCTCGACGATGCGGCGCCAGACGTCTTCCGGCCATTCCCACGCTTCGCCTGCCGGGTGCGGCGCCATGTCGTTCATCTGGGGTTTCCTCGTTGCTCCAGGCGCCTATGCTGCCCGCCTTTGCTTCCATCTGAAAGAGCACATGTCCCTGAACGACCCAGCACTGATGCCGGCCGAAGACCTGCTGGCCCAGTACGCCCGCCGCAGCCTCGGCCCGATCGAGGTACTGCAAGCCGTCACCGAACGCGTCGCCCGGCTCAATCCTGGCCTCAACGCTTTCGCGGTGATGAACCCGCGCGCCCTGGAAGCGGCCGGGGAGAGCGAGGCACGCTGGCGCGCCGGCCGCCCGCTCGGGCCGCTCGACGGCGTTCCGTGCACGGTGAAGGATCTGGTCGATCTTGCCGGTTTCCCGACGCGGCGTGGCAGCCGCCTGTCCGATCCCGCCGCGGTCGCCGACGACGCGCCGGCGGTCACGGCATTGAAGGCGGCGGGTGCCGTCATCATCGGCAAGACCACCACCACCGAATTCGGCTGGAAATCCCCAGGCGACTGCCCGCTGCACGGCATCACCCGCAACCCGTGGAATCCGCGCCACACCCCCGGCGGCTCCTCCTCCGGTGCCGGAGCGGCGGCGGCGGCCGGTTTCGGCCCGCTGCATATCGGCACTGACGCCGGTGGCTCGGTCCGCATTCCCGCCGCCTGGTGCGGGGTGGTCGGGTTGAAGCCGAGCTTCGGCCGCATTCCGCAATGGCCGCTCGGTGCGTTCGCCCCGGTGGCCGTGCTGGGGCCGATGACCCGCACCGTCCGCGACGCCGCCCTGATGTTCTCCGCCATGGCGCGCTTCGACCTGCGCGACCCGTTCTGCCTGCCCGACACCGGGCGCGACTGGCTGGACACGATCGAGGACGGCGTCGCCGGCCTGCGCATCGCCGTGGTCCGCCGCCTGGGCTTCGAGGCGGCGGTCGACTGGGAGAGCATCGCCGCCGTCGAGCAGGCCGCCGGATTCCTGATGCAAGCCGGCGCCGAGGTCGAGGAAGCCGATCCCGGCCTGCCTGACATGCGCGAGATTTTCTCCCGCGTCTGGGGCGTGGCCCTGACGCGGCTGGTGCATTCCTTCCCCGAGACGCGCCGCCACATGCTCGACCCCGGGCTGCTCGACGTCGCGGCCCAGAACAGCGACGTCTCCGCGACCGACATGATGGAATACGAGGCCCAGCGCATCACCGCCGCCCACGCCATGGCGCGGTTTCATCAGCAATACGACCTGGTGCTCTGCCCCTGCGTGCCGCAACTGGCGCCGCTCGCCGACGCGCCGACCGCAGATCCGGTCGAGGCGCTGTGGACGCAATGGGCGCCATGGACCTGCGCCTTCAACCTGACCCGCCAGCCGGCGATCTCGGTGCCGGCGGGCTTCGCGCCCAACGGCCTGCCGCGCGCCGTGCAGCTTGCCGCGGCGCTGTACCGCGACGACCTGGTGTTGCGCGGCGCACGGGTGCTGGAACTGGCCCAACCCTTCGCCATGCCCGATCTGTGAGGGTTGGGAATGAAGGTAGCCATCCTCGACGACTATTTCGATACGCTGCGCACGCTTGATTGCTTCGCGAAACTGCAAGGCCACGACGTCGTCGTCTGGCACGACCATCTGCAGGACACCGACGCTCGCCGCGCGCCTGGCCGATACCGAGGCGCTGGTGCTGTTTCGCGAGCGGACCAAGATCCGCACGCCGTTGCTGGAACGCCTGCCGAAACTGCGCCTGATCAGCCAGCGCAGCGTCTATCCGCATATCGATGTCGACACCTGCATCCGGCTCGGCATCGTCGTCGCCTCCAGCCAGCATCCGGGCACACCGTCCTACGCCGCGGCGGAACTGACCTGGGGCCTGGTGCTGGCGGCGATGCGGCAGATCCCGCAGCAGATGGCTGCGATGCAGGCGGGCAAGTGGCAAATGGGCGTCGGCAGCACCCTGCGCGACAAGACGCTGGGCATCTACGGCTACGGCCGCATCGGCCAGGTCGTCGCCGGTTACGGCCGCGCCTTCGGCATGAAGGTGCAGGTCTGGGCCCGCGACGCGGCGCGCGCGCAAGCCGTGCAAGACGGCCACGCCGCGGCCGCCAGCAAGGCCGCCTTCTTCAGCGCCTGCGACGTGATCTCGCTGCATATGCGCCTGGTCGAGGCGACACGGGGCATCGTCACCGCCGCCGACCTCGCGCGGATGAAACCGACATCGTTGCTGGTCAACACCAGCCGGGCGGCGCTGATCGAACCCGGAGCACTTCTGGCGGCACTGCGAACCGGCTGTCCCGCAATGGCGGCGGTGGACGTGTACGAGACCGAGCCGGTGACCGACGCCGACGAGCCGCTCCTGCGGCTGCCCAATGTGGTCTGCACGCCGCATATCGGCTACGTCTCGAAGGACGAATACCAGATCCAGTTCAGCGACATCTTCGATCAGATCATTGCTTACGCCGCGGGCAACCCGATCAACGTGGTCAATCCGGAGGTGCTGCCGCGCGCGCGCAGCGACGCGTGACGCTTCAGGCGGATCAGCGTGCCGCGAGCACGCTTTGCAGGTCCAGCGCGCGGGTGAACATCTTCAAACCACCCTGCGCATCGACCGGCCACTGCGCCTGCGGCCGATCCCAATAAAGCTCGACCCCGTTCTCGTCGGGATCGCGCAGGTAGAGCGCCTCGCTGACGCCGTGGTCACTGGCGCCGTCGATGGGAATGCCGGCGTCCATCACCCGCTGCAGCGCGTCGCCGAGGGCGGCACGGGTGGGGTACAGGATTGCGGTGTGGAACAGGCCGGTGGTACCGGGCGCGGGCGGCTTTCCGCCGGCACTCTCCCAGGTGTTCAGGCCGAGATGATGGTGATAGCCACCGGCCGAGATGAACGCCGCTTGCGACCCGTAGCGCTGCATGAGTTCGAAGCCGAGCACCCCGCAATAGAACCCGAGCGAGCGGTCGAGGTCGGCCACCTTCAGGTGCACATGGCCGATCCGGGCGCCAGCGGCGATCGGCCGGGGGTTCTCGGCCATTGGTTTCAGCGATGCGGACATCTGGCACCTCCATATCCTGCGCCCGGCGGCATGAAATTCCGGCGCGGGCGGCAAGACATAGCACCGGCCATCGCCCACGGCCATCGATCACCCAGGACCGCCGCATGACACCTGAGCCGACACTTGGTATGGTTTTGGCACGAACAGGCACCGATGAGTTGCCAGGCACCGGGATGGTAGACCTCGACGCGTATTTCGCCCGTATCGGCTATGCCGGGCCACGGATCGCCACAAGGGCGACGCTGGACCGTATTCACGCCCTGCACGCGGCCGCGATCCCGTTTGAGAATCTCGATCCGCTGCTGGGACGGCCGGTGCCGCTGGAGCTCGATGCCTTGCAGCGCAAGTTGGTGCGCAGCCGACGGGGCGGATATTGTTTCGAGCAGAACACGTTGTTCAAGGCGGTTCTGGAGGAGCTTGGCTTTTCCGTCACCAGCCTCGCCGCCCGCGTGCTGTGGATGACGCCGCCCGGTGGGGCGCCGAACGCGCGCGCACATGGTGTTGCGGGTGGATCTCGATGATGGGGTTCATATCGCCGATGTCGGATTCGGCGGCTATCTGATCGACGCGTCGCTGCGCCTCGCCACCGGGATCGAGCAACCGACGCCGGCCGGCCTGCTGCAATTCATCGAGAGCGACGGCGCGTTCACCCTGCAAGCCCGGCTCGGGCCAGCCTGGCAGGACGTCTATCGCTTCACGCTCGAACAGCAGTTCCCGATCGACCACGAAGTCGCCAACTGGTTCACCTCGACCCATCCGAGCTCGCGCTTCCGCAACAACCTCCTGGTCCAGCTCGTGACATCAGATTTCCGCCTCAGCCTGTTCAACCGGCGCCTCACCCGCCGCCACGCCGAAGGCGCAATGGAGGAGCGTGTGCTCGCCGGCCCGGCGGAACTGGACCGCACGCTCGCGCAGGATTTCCACCTGCACTCGCCGGTCGATGCGGCGACCCTGTTCGAGCGGCTCCCCGCCATCTAGCGGAGCGATGGCGCCAATGCGGCCGCGCCCCTGGACACATCGCGAGGAACCCCCGAGACTCCGTGCATGACAAGCATCCCTCGACCCTGGTCTCCCCGCACCCTTGCCGCCCAGGCGCTTGGGCATATCGACGAAGCGACGCGGGGCGTTGTGCCGCCGATCCACGTCACCACCACCTTCCTGCGCGACCCGGACAACGGCTACCGCAGCGGCAACATCTACGGCCGTGCCGACAACGCCACCGTGCGCGAGGCCGAGGACATCATCGCCGCCCTGGAACAGGCGCCGATCGCGATGGTGCTCGGCTCCGGCATGTCCGCGGCGACGGCGGTGTTTCTCTCGCTGGCACCCGGCGACCACGTGATTGCGCCCAATGTCATGTATTGGGGCCTCCGCCACTGGCTGATCAACGAGGGCGCGCATTGGGGCTTGCAGATCGAGCTGGTCGACACCGAGAACCTGGCCGCGGTGCAGGCGGCGATCCGCCCGGGAAAGACCAAGCTGGTTTGGCTGGAGACACCGTCCAACCCGGTGTGGGGGATCACCGACATCACGGCGATTTCGGCGATGGCGCATGCGGCAGGGGCGATGGTCGCCGTCGATTCGACCTGCGCCACGCCGGTGCTGACGCGCCCGCTGGCGCTCGGCGCCGACATCGTCATGCACTCCGCGACGAAATACCTGAACGGCCATTCCGACGTCATCGCCGGCGCGCTGGCCGCGGCGCGCGACGATACGTTCTGGGCGCGGATCCGGCGCACCCGTGCGACGCTCGGCCAGATTCTCGGGCCGTTTGAGGCGTATATGCTGATCCGCGGCATGCGCACGCTGCATCTGCGGGTGAACGCCGCCTGCGCCACCGCGATGGACCTGGCGTTGCGGCTGTCCAACCACGCCGCAGTGGCCGAGGTGCTGTATCCCGGCCTGCCGAGCCATCCCGGCCACGCCTTGGCGCAACGGCAGATGCAAGGGGGCTTCGGCGGCATGCTGTCGATCCGCCTGCGCGACGGCGAGGCGGCGGCGGTGGCCACGGCCGCTGACGTGAAGCTGTGGAAGCGCGCGACATCGCTGGGCGGCGTCGAAAGCCTGATCGAGCATCGCGCCAGCATCGAGGGCGCGGGCACCCCCTGCCCGCCCGATTTGCTGCGGCTGTCGGCGGGCGCCGAATGCATCGACGACCTCTACGCCGATCTCGATCAGGCGCTGCGCGGCGCCTGACGTTCGGCAGTGAGGCGGCCGGGTGGGGTTTCTGCGGGCCCGGTCACGCGTCGCTGATTGGCGAGGGCATCAGCGCTTCCTATGTCGATGGCACTCATCTTCTGGAGGAGGTCTGGATATGAACACACCTGATATCGTGGCAACCGCCCGGCAGATGATCGCGAGATACGGCCTGAAGGCCCAGGCCGTGGCGATGGCCCGGGCGGCGGAGCAGGTCCAACAACACGACACCGCGGCCCATGAGCAGTGGGAGCAGATTCACGCCGCGATTTGCGAGTTGCGGCGGACCGCAGTGCGGCCGCCGGAGCAGCCTGGTGGCGCGAAGTCGGCTGGACGCGTCGCCTAGATCCGCCGCTGCCACGCGGCGCGGAACAGGATCTGCGCATCCTTGCGCAGCCAGCTTCCGACGCGCGCCAAATCCTGCGCGTAGGTCGCGTCCAGCGCCGCCTTGGCGACGATGTCGGCATCGGATCGGCCGGCGGGCGACAGGCCGGTGAGCCCCGGCCGCAGCCCGATCATGCGGTCGGCGAAAAGCGGCTCGATCTTGTCCAGTCTGGCGTAGAAGGACGGCGTCTCCGCCCGTGGGCCGACCAGCGACACGTCGCCGCGCAGCAGGTTCAGAAGTTGCGGCAACTCGTCGATGCGGGCCCAGCGCAGCATCGCGCCGACACGTCCCGTGCCGGTGGTGAGCGTCAGCAGCATGAACAGCTCGGTCTGGTTCGCCAGCACCCGGCCGATCCGCATCTGCCGCGACAGCAGCGGCCGGCCATGGTTCAGCGCGATCAGCAGCGGCCACAACGGTGCCGTCACCAGCAACCCGATCAGCGCCGCCGCGATGTCGATCGCGCGTTTGGCGACAGCGACGCTGGCCGGCACGTGGCAACCGGCGAACAGGTCATCGGTCGTGATCGAGCGATGATCGGCTTTGCGGTGGGACATGGCTGGGACACTCCGGAACGGGCGGCATGGTGGCAAGCTTGGCCAAGCAACTCGCGCGCCAGGATTTCGTCGCAAATCGCGAGGAAATCCGCGTCAGCGCGCGGGCAGGTCGCCGGCGCGCCAGAGCGCCAGCTTGCGATAGACGGTTGACGGGTTGATCTCCAGCAACGTCGCCGCGCGGGGCACATCGCCGCCGGTGTGGCGAATTGCCGCCTCGATTACCCGGCGCTCGGTCACGGCCAGCGGAAGCACCGCCGGCTCCGGTTCCGCGATGGGTTCCGGCGTGCTTGCGGGCGTCGGCGCCGGCGCCGGCGCCGGCACATCATCGAGTAGCACCATGTCCGGCTGCAACGGGCGGCTCGCGCCATTGCTCGCCTCGTCGGTGCTGCGGACCGGCGGCGCGCCGCCGGTCCGCAGCACCGGCGGTGGGAGCATGGCGAGGTCGACCAGTTCGGCGTCGTGCAGCACCACCACGTTGCGAACCACGTTCTGCAACTGGCGCACATTGCCCGGCCATGAAAACTCCAGCAGCGCCGCTTCGGCCTCCGGCGTGAAACCGCGGAAGCGCCGGCGTTCCTCACGCGCGAAGCTGGACAGGAAATGCCGCGCGATCAGCAGGGTATCATCGCCACGCTCGCGCAGCGGCGGCAGCTCGATCGGCACCACATACAGCCGGTAGTAAAGGTCTTCGCGAAACCGACCGGCCTGCACCTCCTGCATCGGATCGCGATTGGTGGCGCAGACGAAGCGCACGTCCACCCGCTCGACCTGCGAGGTGCCGACCGGCGCGAAGCCGCCGGTTTGCACGAAGCGCAGCAGCTTCACCTGCATGTCCAATGGCATCTCGCCGATTTCGTCGAGAAACAAGGTGCCGCCGTTGGCCAGCCGCGCGGCGCCGGGACGGTCGGCGGTGGCGCCGGTGAATGCGCCTTTCACATGGCCGAACACCTCGCTCTCCAGCAGGTCTCGCGGGATGGCGCCGCAGTTCAGTGCCACGAAGCGGCCGGCGGAGCGCGGGCTCGCCTTGTGGATCGCCTCGGCCGCCAACTCCTTGCCGGTGCCGCTTTCGCCGGTGATGAACACACTGGCGCGGCTCGCGGCGACGCTCTCGATGGTGCGGTAGGCGGCTTGCATCGGAGCGGACGCGCCGATGAAGCCGAAGAACCGGTCCCGCTCCAGCCGCGCCCGAACGTGGCGAAGCTGCGCCACCAGCGCTCGTTTCTCCAAAGCGTTGGCAAGCGTCACCGACAGGCGCGCGCGGGCATAGGGCTTGACGATGAAATCGACCGCGCCGCCGCGCATCGCCTCCACCGCGGTGTTGATCGAGGCATTCGCGGTGATGACGATGACGGCCGCATCGATGCCTTCGGCGGATAACTGCCGCATCAGCTCGAAGCCGTCATAATCCGGCAGCTCGACATCCAGCAGGATCGCGTCGGGTTGCCAGTCGCGGGCCGCGTCCAGCGCCGGGCCGGCGGCGGCGACCATGCGAACCTGGTGGCCGAGCCCTTTCAGCAATGCGCGGGCAAGCTCCGCCTGGGTCGGCGAATCCTCGACGACAAGGACCCGGGCGGCGGTATCGCTCAGCTTCGCCGGTCCATGGCCGCGACGAAGGCGGCGAGGTCGGCGAGCGCGGCACTGCAAAGGCGATCGATTTCCGCGACGACGGCCGGAAAATCACCGGCCTCGCCGTCGCCGCGATTGGAGGCGACGCGGCATGCGTGGTCCAGCGCCGAGGCGCCGACCACACCGGCGGCGCCGGCCAGGCTGTGGGCGACCCGCCGGCAGGTACTGACATCGCCGGCGGCGGCGGCGCTTCGCAGTACCTCGCTGAGCCGGGCGACGTCGGCCGCGAACACCTTCAGGACATGGCGGATGTCCTCGGGCGAAAGGTCCTCGCAAAGCTGGGCGGCGAACCTCGTCGCCGCCGGGACGGTGGATTCAGGCTTCATCGACGCACGACACGCGACAACAGGGCGGGCGCATCTGGCCCGCAAGGTTCGAACATTCCGGCACTCCAAGGACTGGGACGTAGGCTAGGGTGGTGGCGAACCCAACGACGCAAATGATATGCCATGATATTCAGTGCCCGGACGAAGACTTCTCGCATTTTGCGAGGCAAGCCGCAACTCCGACCTCGCATAAACCGCTGTTCTGGCGGAGAATGGCCCGGTTCGATACGCTTGCATCCATCATTCACCCGGGAAGAACCACAGGCCGATGCGTCCCAGGCTGCTGCTGATTGCGCTTGCCGACTGGTTCGGCCCCACCCGCCTGCCCCAAGCCCTGCGCGCGGCGGGCTTTGACGTGGGTTTGCTGTCGGCGCCGGACAACCTGCTCGCCCAGTCGAGCTTCATCGACTACCGCTTCCGGCTTTCGCCGCCGCATGTCCATCTCGGCCTGCTTGCTCCGATCTTTCGCAGCATCCTCGATTTCGGCCCCCGGCTGGTGATCCCCTGCGACGAGGAGACGGCGACCCTGCTGCAGAACCTGGCGCTGTCCTGGGACGGCGCTCGCGGTCCGGGCGGACAGCGCAAGGTGATGGTGCCGGATGCCGTCCGTGAGCTGTTGCTGCGTTCGCTCGGCGATGCCCGCAGCTATCCGCTTCGCCGCAACCGGGTGCTGGCGCGCCGCGCCGTCGAGGCCTGGGGCATCGCCTCGCCGCCGAGCGTTCCGGTGCCCTATCTGCAGGTGGCCGAGGGGTTCGCCCGCGAGCATGGCTGGCCGGTGGTGCTGACGCGCGAGGAACGCATCGGCGGCCGCGGCATGATGGTCTGCGGCAACGAAGCGGAATTGCGTGCCGCCTATAGCGACTTCACCCGCGAGATGGACATGCCGCCGTCGTTTCGCGACCGCGCGCGCTGGCTTTCCTGGACGCTGCTGACCGGCTTCCACCTCGCCGGCGAACTGTCCCGCCCGCGCCGGCCGGACGGGCCGCCGCTGGCGGTCGAGAAGCAGATGCCGGGCGTGCCCGCCAGCCACAGCATCGTGGCGCTGGAAGGCCGCGCGCTGGCCGGGATTTCCGCCGTGGCCGAAACAATCCATCCCTCCCCCTGCGGCCCGGCCAGCGTTGTGCGGCTGATCGATGACCCGGTCATGGCCGACCTGTCGCGCAAGATGATGGGACGGCTGGGCTACACCGGCTTCGCCGGCATCGACTTCACCCGCGACCCTAAGACCGGCAAGCTGTTCTTCCTGAAGTTCAACCCGCGCCCCACCCCGCTGTCGCATCTCGGCGGCCTGGCAGGCGGGGATTTATGCGCCGCCTTGTATACCGGCCTCACCGGCGGCATCCAACCGCCGCAGAAACACCCCGGCGACACCAGCGTGGCATTGTTCCCGCAAGACTGGCTCCGCGACCCCGACGCCACCGACCGCGGCGCCGACCATTTCGACTTGCCCACCGACGACGCCCGGCTGATGCATGCCATCAAGGCGCGGATGGCGGGCCCGCCCAAAGCCTGACCGGCTTCCGGCACGGCCCCTGCCAAGTGCGGGACTTGCCGCATGGAAAAAGCTGCGGTCTGTTGGCGGGGTCGTTGCCCGAAATGGAACCTGCCCGCATGGCCAACCCGATCCGCATCGCCGTCGTCAAATTCTCCCATGAGACGGTGACGTTCCTGCAGCCCGACACCACGATCGACGACTTCACCTATCCCGGCTCCCCCGCCAGCGGCGAGGCGCTGCTCGCCTCTGAGCCGGACTCCTATATCGGCGGCTTCGTCAAGGTGGCGCGCGAGTTCGACGGCGTCGAGCTGGTCGGCATCGAATTGCCGTTATGGTCGCAAAAGGGCACCGGCTCGGGCTGGATCACCAACGACGCGTTCGAGAAATTCGCCGGCAGGATGATCGCGCAGATCGGCGAAAGCGGGCATTTCGACGGCGCCTATCTTTCCCTGCACGGCGCCATGGGGGTGCGCGGCGTGCCCCGCCCCGAGGCCGAGCTGGCGCGGCGGGTGCGCGCGGCGATCGGGCGGCAGGCGTTCATCGCCGCCACCTTCGATCCGCACGGCAACGAGGACGAGGAATTCCTTCGCCACGCCGACATGGCCTTCACGGTGAAGTATTTCCCGCATTACGACAGCTATCTGCAAGGCGAGCGCGCGGCGCGCATGCTGGTCCGTGCCATCCGCGGCGACTACAAGCCGGCGCATGTGACGGTGAAGGTGCCGATCATCTCGCCGACCGTGCTGCAATGGACCGGCGCCTCCGCCTGGCGCGACCTCGTGCACCGCGCGCTGACGTGGGAGGCACGGGCGCCGGATGTCTACGTCAACGTGTTCTTCGGCTTCCCCTGGTCGGACGTCCCCGATGTCGGCATGACGATCCAGGTGCTCACCAATGGCCGCCCGGAGCAGGCGCGCGCCATCGCCGACGACATGGCGTACACCGCCTGGCGCCGCCGTGCCGAGTTGCTGAACGCCGCCGACATCCACAGCATCGTCGAAGGCGTGCGGCTCGCCAGCGCGGCAGTGGCGTCGGGCCAGACCCCGGTGGTGCTGGCCGACCACAGCGACCGTTCCGGCTACGCCACCTGGCTGCTGCAGGAGATCATCGCCCAGGATTTGGCAAAAACCCTGATTGCAACACTCACCGATGCGAAGGCGATCGCGGCGTTGCAGGCCAGTGGCGCAAAACCCGGCGATGCGTTCGACATGGCGGTCGGCGGCCTCGCCGACCCGTCGGCGGGTGCGCCGGTGCGGGTGACCGGCACGGTGCTGGCGGTCGGCCGCGGGCCGAATGCGAAGGCCGGGCAGAGCTGGGTGATGGTGGGCTTCGGGCGCGGCAACGTGCTGGTGATCTCGCCGTTCCTGGCGCAGATCATCGAACTCGCGACGCTGCGCGAGATCGGGCTGGAGCCGGCGGAGTTCGATGTCATCGCGATCAAGTCGCGCGTGCATTTCCGCCGCGGCTTCGACGACAGCGGCTTCGCGAAGACCATCCTCCTCGTGGAGCCGGACGCGCCGTTCCTCGGCACCGTTCGGCTGGAGGGCCTGCCTTACGAGACGGTCGACCTTGGGCAGTACTATCCGTATGGCGAGGTCGCGTTTCCGTAACGAACTGCACCGGGCCGGCGCCGCGCAGGCACGGCTTCATCGCGGCTCATCTGGTGACCTCGACGAAGATCCCACGCGTCGGCACCCGTACCACCGCCCGCACCGCCTCGGGCAGCAACCGCAGCGCCATGATGGCCACGTCCTCGAAGGTCCGGCCGGCGGTCTGCTCCAGCGTCCCGCGCTCCATCACGGCGAGCTGCGATGCCATCCGCGCGCGCCAGGCATCGAGGCACGTCTCGGCCGTCGTCCACATTTCGACCCGCAGGCTATGCCCATGCAGCACGCCCTGCGGGCTGTAATGCATGACCTCGAGCGCCACGGTCGCACCGCGCAGGATCTTCATGGCACCCCCCACGCCTTGTGCGCCTGAATGCCGAGCCGCCATTGCGGGTGCGCCATGCAGTAGGCGGATGCGGCGGCGGTGTTCGCCGCCGTCATGCCCTCGGCGTCCATCGGGGACAGCCAGCGATGGCTGGCACGAAAACCCGCGAGTGATGCGGGGTCGAGGTCGGGTTGCGGAAACACCAGCTTCAGTTCGTCGGCTTCGCTCAGCACCAGCGGCGCGCCGGCCTTCGGGCTGACGCAGAGCCAATCCACCGCGCAAGGCAGTTGCTGGGTTCCGTTGGTCTCGACCGCAACCGAGAAACCGCGATCGCCCAACGCGCCGACCAGTGCCGCGTCGACCTGCAGCAGCGGCTCGCCACCGGTGAGAACCGCGAACGGACTTGATCGGTCAGGCCAGAGTGCGGCAGCCGCGTCGGCCAACTCCTCGCATTGATACCGCCGGCCGCCGACGAAATCGGTATCGCAGAACCGGCACACCGCCGCCGCCCGATCAACCTGTCGGCCGGACCACAAATTGCAGCCGGAAAAACGGATGAACACGGCGACGCGGCCCATGTTCGCGCCTTCGCCCTGCACCGTCAGAAAAATCTCCTTGACCGCGTAGCTCACACCAACTCCCGACATCAGATCCTTCGCGGTTCCGCATGAGCGTCGCATGCCGCCCAATCCCACTTACGATGATCGCGCCGATGGCGCCACCCACGGGGCGAATGCGGCGAAAGCCGACCGCCTCGCGCATGACAGACATGCGCGAGAAAGCGTGTTGGCCGCTCAGATTTTGTCTGCAACCAGCGAATAGTCGCAGCCGAGGCCTTCCATGGTGCCGGTCAGATGCGTGCCGGCGATCTTGCCGGTGATCGTGCCGTTGCGGTCGCTCGACCCGCTGAAGCTGCCGCCGACGATGACCGTCGCGACATAGGTGACGATAGGCGCATCGGGATAGCCGGGATGCGGCTGGGCGTAGGTCAGTGTGCCACGGGCGATCCGCACGGTGGTCTGCGCGTCGGTCTGACACCAGGCGCGTTGCGCCATTGGCGCCACATGGGTGAGTTGCACCGACCCCTGATAGGTGCCGTCGAACGCCATCGAATTTGCCGGCTCCTGCTCCGCAGGGGTCGACAGCGGTGGCGGGTAGCAGCCGCTGAGGGCAGTGCCCACGACCAGCACGGCGGCGATGTTTCGTACGGCCAACATTTGACACTTCCCCTGCTTCCGACTGCGATGATCCGCGGCCCGAAGGCGCGACGCGTGAGGGAATTTGGTTGGTCCGCGAACCGATCGTGCCGTCGCACCCACTCCATCTCATAGGCCAAACCAGCTTCGTCGCGCCAGCATGTTGACCCCGGCCCGCACGCTCACCCCCGCCCGCACCCCGCCAGCTTCGGGGCGGCATGCAGCAGCGGCGCCAGGATCGCCGCCACCTCGCACGGGGATTTGCGGCTCGGCCGCCGCCCCGCCGGCTGCCGCGCGGTGTTGACCAGCAGCACGCCGCCGCCCGCCATCGCCAGCCGCAACCTGCCTTGCCGCATGGCGCGGCGGTACAGCGGCTCCGGCCCGCCGATGCCGGAGACGATGCCGCGGCCCATCTCGGCGACGCGGTTGCGGTAATCCGCCGCGAGATAGGGCGTGTGCGAATGGTAGAGGCCGACGGCGATGTTCCAGTCGCCGTTCGCCTCCTCGTGCAGGCGGCGGAGATAGCGGGCGGCGTAATCGGCATTGGCGGCGGGGTCGAAGGCCTGATCCAGCGAGGCGAAGGCGGTGGGATGCATCTGCAGGTTGACCTGCATGCAGCCGACATCGAGGAAACGCACCCCCCGCGCCTGCCTGGACCAGACGGTCGCCTGCGCCTTGCTGTCGAAGAACATGCCGATGCCGTCGGCGTCGATGGTCCAGGGCCAGGCGCGGACGTCGTTTATGTTAGTGATCGGCCGGCCGCTTTCGGCGCGGGCGATCGCGCCGAGCAGGCCCGGTGGAATTTCGTAGCGCTGCTCGGCGGCGAGGATGGCCGTGGTGCAGAGGCCGCTGGGCTCGTTGCTGGCGGACATGTCGAGTACCCGCGCCGGCCGCCCCGCCATCCTCCGCATTGGCTGGCGCAACGGCGGCCGGCGCAACAACGGCCGCGCAAAGCACCACCGCCAGCAGGGCGCGCAATGACATGGCCGTGGTTACCCCTCCGCAAGCATTTCCCGGCTGGCGCGCACGCGTTCCACCCGGCGGCCGTCCATCGCCGTCACCTCGAACAGCCAACCGCCGAAGACGATGCGATCACCCAGCCGCGGCACCCGGCGCAGCAGCGCCAGCAGCAGGCCGGCGAGCGTGTGATAGCTGCCCTCGCTGGGCAGATCAGGCAGTTCCAGGCGTGATTTCAGCTCGTCCACCGGCATCAGGCCATCGAGCAGGAGGGTGCCGTCGGCGGGGTTGGGATCTTCGCCGGAAACCGGCTCGCCGTTTTCCGAATCGCCGACGATCGCCTCCAGCACGTCGGCCGCGGTCACCACGCCTTCGAAGCTGCCATATTCGTCGATCACCAAGGCGAGGCCGAGCGCGTCGGATTTCAGCCGTTCCAGGGCGTCGAGCGCCGACACCGTGTCCGGCATCACCATCGGCAGGCGCAGGGAGGCGGCGATCGAAAGCTCCTTGCCGTCAAGGATGCTGTCCAGCAGGTCCTTGGCCTGAACCACGCCGACCACGTTGTCGATCGAACCGTCGCACACCACGAAGCGCGAATGCGGGGCGGATTTCAAGGTCAGTGCGATGTCGCGCGGCGGGTCGGTGCGGTCGATCCAGGCGATGCCGTTGCGCGGCGTCATGATGGCGCGCACCGGCTTGTCGGCGAGGCGGAGCACGCGTTCGATCATGTCTCGCTCCTCGCTTTCCAGCACGCCAGTCTCCTCGCCTTCCACCAGCAGCGCCTTCAGCTCCTCCTCCGTCACCGTGTTGGAGGCGGTGCGGTGGGCGCCGAACAGCTTCAGCACGATTGCGGTGGAGCCGGTCAGCACCCATTCGACCGGCAAGGTGATGCGCGACAGCATGCCGAGCGGGCCGGCGACGAAGGCCGCAACCCGCTCAGGCCGGCGCAAAGCGAGCTGTTTCGGCACCAGCTCGCCCAACACCATGGTGAGGTAGGTGATCAGGACCACCACCACCGCCAGGGACAGGGTGTTGGCAAACCGGGCCAGGCCAGGCACCAATTCGAGGTTCGGCGCGATCCGGGCGGCGATGCGCGCGCCGCTGAACACGCCGGCGAGAATGCCGACCAGGGTGATGCCCACCTGCACCGTCGGCAGGAAGCTCTGCGGGTCCTCCGCCAGCTTCCGGGCGCGGGCCGCACCCTTCACGCCCTTGCGCTCGAGCACGGCGAGCCTTGCGCGGTTGGAAGAAACCAGGGCCAGTTCGCTCAGCGCCAGCAAGCCGTTGATGCCGATCAGCAGCAGCACGATGACGATGTCGAAGACGAGATCCATCCTAAGGTCCGGTTCGGTTGCGTGGCGATCATAGTCCTGAAATGCCTTGCTTCCGACATAGTCCCGCCCGCGGCGCGCCGCACCGCCAAGCTTAAAAGATGCGCATCGTTGCATCGGCCAAAGGGTCCGGGACCATGAGCATGACATTGCCCGCCAGCGCCCACCCCCTTCCGGCGGATGCGTCCGGGGCCGTGAGGCGGCGCTCGGCGCGGGCTTCGGGCTGGTGGCATCCGGCCACGTTGCTGGCGGTGCTGGGCTGTGCCGGCGTGGCACTGCTTGCCTGGGCGGCGGCGAACCAACCGGTGGCGGCGCCGGATTTCCATGGGCCGGTCGCGGGCCTCGCCTTCTCGCCGTTCCAGCGCGGGCAGAGCCCGGAGACCGGCAGCATGCCGAGCCGGGCCGAGATCCGCCAGGACCTGGTGCGCGCGGCGGCGATCAGCTTGCGGGTGCGCAGCTACACCGTCGCCGGGGATTTCGCGGCGTTGCCGGAGCTCGCATCCGGGTTGAAGCTGAAGCTGACCCTTGGCGCCTGGCTGGCGCGCGACCAGGACGCCAACCGGCGCGAAGTGGCGCGGCTGATCGGCGCCGCCGGCGCCGCCAATGTCGAGCGGGTGATGGTCGGCAACGAAACGCTGCTCCGCGGCGACCTGACCGAAGCTCAATTGCTGTCCTACATCGCGCGGGCCAAGTCGGCGCTGCACGTGCCGGTTTCGACCGCCGAGCCGTGGCATGTCTGGCTGAAGCATCCGGCGCTGGCACGGGCGGTGGATGTCATCACCATCCATCTGCTGCCGTACTGGGAAGGGCTGGCGGTCGAGGATGCCGAGCGCTTCCTGCTGGAGAAGCTCGCCGCCGTGCATGCCGCATACCCGGACAAGCCGATCGTCATCGGCGAGGTCGGCTGGCCTTCGGACGGCGTGGCGATCGGGGCGGCGCGGGCGAGCCGGGTGAACCAGGCGACGTTCCTGCGGCGCTTCTTCGTCGACGCGCAGGCGATGGGCCTCGATTACTTCGTGATGGAGGCGTTCGACCAGCCGTGGAAGACCAGCTTCGAGGGTCGCGCCGCAGGGTACTGGGGCATGCTCGACCTCGAGCGCGTGGCCAAGTGGCCGATGACCGGGCCGGTGTGGGAAACGCCGTCCTGGACGCTGTGGTCGGGCGGCAGCGTGGCGCTGGCGGGGCTGCTGGCCTGGGCGCTGCTGTCGCGCCGGCCGGATATCCGGCTGCCCGGCAAGCTGCTGATGGCCGGCTTGGCGCAAGGCTTCGTCGCCAGCCTCGGCTGCACCCTGCTTGCGATGTCCGGCACCTATCTTTCGCTCAGCGCCGGTGCCGTCTGGGCCGCGTTGGCATCGAGCCAGGCGGTGCTGCTCCTCCTCCTCCTGGCAGACAGCTTCGAACTCGCCGAGACGGTATGGGGCCGGCGCTGGAATCGTCGTCCGGTGATCGCGGCCGCGCCGCCCGGCGCCAGCTTGCCGAAGATTTCGATCCATCTGCCGATCTGCAACGAGCCGCCGCTGATGGTGCGACGGACGCTGGAAGCCCTGGCCGCCTTGAACTACCCGGATTTCGAAGTGCTGGTGGTCGACAACAACACCACCGACCCCGCGCTGTGGGAGCCGGTGGCCGAGCACTGCTCGCGCCTTGGCCCGCGGTTTCGCTTCTTCCATCTCGGGAAATTTCCGGGCTTCAAGGCCGGCGCGTTGAACTTCGCCCTGCGGCAAACGGCTGACGGACGCTGAGATTGTCAGCAGTTCTGGACAGCGACTACGTGGTCTCGCCGGAGTGGCTTGCCTGCATGGCGCCGCAATTTGCCGACCCGAAACTCGGCTTCGTGCAGTCGCCTCAAGATTACCGCGACGCTGGAGAAAGCTTCTTCAAGCGTTTGATGTTCTGGGAATATGCCGGATTCTTCCAGCTCGGCATGGTCACCCGCAACGAGCGCAACGCCATCATCCAGCACGGCACCATGACGCCTGATCCGCAAATCGGCGCTCGCGCGATGTCGGCGGCTGGGCGGAATGGACGATCTGCGAGGACGCGGAACTCGGCCTCCGGCTGTTTCGCGCCGGATGGCAGGCGGTGTATTCCAGCGAAAGCTTCGGCCGCGGCGTGATGCCGGATGATTTCGCCGCCTACCGCAAGCAGCGCTTCCGCTGGGCCTATGGCGCGATGCAGATCTGCCGCTTCCATTGGTCCGCCCTGCTGTCGCCGTTCAACCGCGAACTGACCTTGGGGCAGCGCTGGCATTTCGTCACCGGCTGGCTGCCCTGGGTCGGCGATGCGCTCGGCCTCTTTTTCCTGGTGCTCGGCCTCGGCTGGTCGGTCGGGCTGATCTTCGCGCCGATGCGCTTCGAGTTCCCGATCGTGCTGTTCATGCTGCCGTCGATCGGGCTGTTCGGATTCAAGCTGGCGCAGATACTTATGTTGTATCGCAATCGCGTCGCCTGCGGTCTTGCCGACCGAGTTGGCGCCGCGATCGCCGGCCTCGCGCTGTCGCATACCATCGGCAAGGCGGTGTGGAAGGGCCTCGTGGTGCGCAGCGCGCCGTTCCTGCGCACGCCGAAGCTTGCGAGTGCGCCGGCGCTGGTGCAGGGCCTGGTGATGGCGCGCGAGGAATGCGTGCTGCTGGTCGCTGACCTGGGCGGCGTTGGTCGGCGTCGCAATGGCGCATCATCTGGCGACGTGGGAGGCGGTGCTGTGGTGCGGCGTGCTGTTCACCCAGTCGCTGCCGTACGCCGCCTCGTTGTTCGTCTCCGTCGCCGCCGCCATGCCGGGCCGCCGCCCGGCGACGATGCCGCACGCGATCGCCGCATGGCCGACGGCGGCGGCCGGCGATTAGAGCAATATGGCTTTAGGTGGAATCACCGTGCCATAAAATCGCTCGCCCAAACAAAAAGCTACAGCATGATCGTCGTATCTATCAGCGGTAATCATGCTGTAGCTGAAAAAATGATTTCTAGGCTCGATTTTTGCTCCCGTTCATGTTTTCTTAACGAAACCTTAGACGGTGGAGCAGGACATGGCCGCAGAGATCATCGCCTTCCCCCAGCCGCAGCCTTCACCGGAGGAGCCAGGCGAGCGGCTTCGCAAAGCCATGGCGGCGCTTGATGTCGCACTGAAGGCGCAAAGCGAGGCGATGGCGCAATGGCGCGGCAGCCTCGGCAGCTTGCGCGGCAGCGTCGATCGCCTGGGCAACTCGCTTCATGGCTTCGATGGTCAGCTTGCCAGTTTGCGCGCCACGGTCGAGCATGTGAATGGAGAGGCGCACCGGCTTGAGGCGTGGGCCGATGCCGCCCTGGAGCCCACGCCCGGATAGGACCGAGCATGCCCAACGCCGCCCTGCTGGCCCAGCTTCGCGCGGCGCGTGTGGTGCCGGTCATTCGCACAAGCAGCCGGGCCAGCGCCATCACCGCCGTGCGGTGGCTCTACGATGCCGGCCTGCGCATCTTCGAAATCACCATGACCATCCCCGACGCGCCGGCACTGATCCGCGAGCTCGCGGCAGACCCGTCTTTGCTGCTCGGCGCCGGCACCGTGCCGGATCTGGCCACAGCGCATGAATGCCTGGACGCCGGGGCGAAATTCATCGTCGCACCCTGGGTCGATGCCGCCCTCGGCGAGCCCTGCCGCGATGCCGGCGCGGCCCTGCTGCTGGGCGCGCTAACGCCGACCGAAGTGCGCGCGGCGCTGATGGCCGGCGCCGACGCGGTGAAGATCTTCCCGGCGGCGTCGGCCGGCGGGCCCGCCCACATCAAGGCGCTGGCCAGCGTGTTTCCGGGCGTCGCGTTCTGCCCGACCGGCGGGGTCGATCCGACGAATTTCGCCACCTATCTCGCCGCCGGCGCCGCCTTCGTCGGCATGGGCGGCGCGCTGGTCGACGAACGCCGCATCGACGCCGGCGACCGCGCGGCAATCCAGGACGCCGCCCGGGCCATCCTCGCGTGAGTGAACCTGCCCGCGGCGACAAGCCGATCGACCTCGTGTGCATGGGCGAGCCGATGCTTGAGTTCAACCAGCAGCCGGAATCGGGCGACAACAGGCGGCTGTATCTCGAAGGCTGCGGCGGCGACACTTCCAACGCCGCCGTCGCCGCCGCCCGACAAGGTGCGCGCACCGGGTACGTGACCGCCCTCGGCGACGATCCGGCCGGCGAGCGCTTCTTCGAACTCTGGCGCCAGGAAGATGTCGACGCCACCGCCGTGCGGCGCGACAAGCAGCGGGCGACGGCGGTGTATTTCGTCACCCACGGCAAGCACGGCCATGAATTCCTTTATTACCGCCAGAACTCAGCCGCATCCGGCATGACCCCGGCCGACGTGCCGGAAGCGATGATCGCGGGTGCGAAGATCTTCTATGCGTCGGGCATCAGCCAGGCGATTTCGGCCAGCGCGGCGGACGCGGTGTTCCACGCGATCGCGGTCGCCCGCGCCCACGGCGTGCGCGTCGCCTACGACACCAACTACCGCCCTCGCCTGTGGCCACCGGCACGAGCGGCGGCGGTGATTCACGCAGCGGTTGGCCGCGCCGACATCGCCCTCCCCGGCCTCGAAGACGCCCAAATCCTGACCGGCCTCACCGATCCCGACGCGATCGCCGATTTCTACCTCGCACTCGGCCCGTCGATCGTGGTGCTGAAGATGGGTGCGGCCGGCGCGCTGCTGCTGACACGCCAGCAACGGCTGCTTGTGCCGGCGTTCCCCTGCACCCCGGTCGATGCCACCGGCGCCGGCGACACGTTCTGCGGCAGCTTCCTGGCCCGGCTGATCGCGGGCGACGGGCCCGAGGCAGCGGTGCGCTATGCCACGGCGGCGGCGGCGCTGAAGACCGAGGGCTACGGCGCCGTGACGCCGATCCCGCGTGCGTCACAGGTGCTGGCGGCGCTGGCGCGATGATTCTCACCACCCCCCGGCTGCTGCTGCGGCCCTGGCGCGACGACGACCGCGAACCGGTGGCGGCGATCACCGGCGACCCTGACGTGATGCGGTATTTCCTTCGCGGCCGCGACCGCGCGCAATCCGACGCGTGGGTGGCGCGGGTGCGGGCGCATTTCGACCGCCACGGCTTCGGCATCTGGGCGGTGGAAGCGCCGGGCGTGGCGCCGCTGATCGGCTTCGTCGGCTTGTCGACGGTGCCGGACAACATTCCCTCCGCCCCAGCGGTCGAGGCGGTTTGGACGCTCGGCAAAGCCTATTGGCGGCAAGGCTACGTGACCGAGGCAGCGCGCGCGGCGATGCAGGACGGGTTCGAGCGGCTTCGATTGGCCGAGATCGTGGCTTTCACCGCCGTGGTCAACGCGCCGTCACGCGGTGTCATGGAAAAACTCGGCATGCGGCGTGACCCGGCCGATGATTTCGACCACCCCTCGGTGCCGCAGGGGCACGCCTTGTGCCGCCACGTCGTCTACCGCCTGCGCGCCGGCGGCACCGCCTGATCAGGCGGTTCGGTTGAGCTTGCCCGCCTCTGCCGTGCCGTGAACCACGCGATGATGCGGCCTATGGCCCGTCGGCGAACACCGCGCTGACGCTATTGTAGGGCGAGCCGTTGATCAGCTTCGTGCTCACCACCGTGTAGACCAGCACGTGCTTCTCAGCATCGATGGCGCGATGCATCTGGAACGTCTTGAAGAACAGGGACGCGGAGGCGAAGGCGATCACCTCGGATTTCGCGAGCTTCGGTGGAATGCTGACCGGGCCGACGGCACGGCAGGCGATCGAGAATCGGCTCGGATCTTCGGCCAGGCCGAGACCGCCCTTGATGCCGCCGGTCTCGGCGCGCGAGAGGTAGCAGGAGACATTGGGCACCTTCGGGTCGTCGTAGCGGTCGACCACGATCTTGTCGTCGGGGCCGAGCCAGCGGAAATTGGTGTTGATCGAATCGATGCGGGTCTGCGCCGAGACGGGTGCGGCCATGACGACGGCGAGCAAGACGACTGTGGCGAAAATGCGCATTGTGATCTCCTGAAGAACGCGGCGCGGTATGGCACAGTGCCACGCATCGCGGCCGCGACGGCGGAATTGTTTACGACCGAAGCGAGCATCACGATCAGGAGGCGACACATGTATCTGTCAGGCGGTATCCTCTTCCTCGCCGCATTCACCGCCGCCGCCCCGGCGATGGCGCAACAAGCCGCATCGCCGCCGCATGTCATGGGTGCCGCGCCCGCGGCCGGCTCGGCCGACCAGGCGATGAAGGCTGGCATGGACAAGATGCGGCAGGACATGGCCGATGCGCCGATGACCGGCGACGCCGACCGCGACTTCGTCGCCATGATGATCCCGCACCACCAGGGCGCGGTGGAAATGGCGAAGGTGGAACTGCTATACGGCAAAAATCCCGAGATCCGCAAACTCGCGCGTGCCATTGTCGCGGCGCAGAACCGCGAACTTGGCCAGATGCAGGCATGGCTTGCGAAGCACCAGGCGAAATAGCTGCAAGGCAATCCACCGACCGCGATGAACGGAACTGCCGGATGATTCCGATCACGGGCCTGTACCGAGTTCGCATCTGACCGTCGCCGATCTCGACCCAAGCAGCCGGTGGGTCAGCGTGCCCACGCGGAGTCGCGACACCAGGCATAGGCACGGCAGTCGCGCGCGGCTCGATGCGGCCGCCAGGTGAGAAAGCGGCTCACCGCTGGATCGGCGGTGTACTCGGCGAACAGCGCGCCGGCATCCGCGAGTTCGGCTTGCCGCAGCACCAGCCGCGCGGTCTCGAAGCTTTCAGGGAATGTCATCGTGAATCAGGTATCGGCGTCAGCAACGCCTCGCCGCGGTAAAACGCCGCGAGGTTGGCGACCACCATGTCGGCGCAGTCGAGAAACGTCTCCACCGTGCCGCCGCCGCGATGCGGCATCAGCACCACGTTCGGCAGCGCCCGCAGGGCCTGCGGCACCTCCGGCTCATGGGCGAACACGTCGAGGCCGGCGGCGGCGATCTTGCCGGTCTGCAAGGCATCGATCAAAGCCGCCTCGTCGACCACGCTGCCACGAGCGATGTTGACCAGCACCCCATCCGGCCCGAGCGCCTGCAGCACATCGGCGTCGACCAGCTTGCGGGTGGCGGCACCACCGAGGCAGGCCAGCATCAGCACGTCGCAGCCCTCGGCCAGCGCGCGGGGCGTGGGTTGCCAGGCATAAGGCACATCGTGGCGCGGGCGGCGGTTGTGGTAGGTCACCCGCATATCGAACGCCGCCGCCCGGCGGGCGATCGCGAGGCCGATGCGGCCGAGGCCGAGGATGCCCATCCGGCGGCTGGAGGTACGGCGGCGCAATGGATAGGGGCCGGCGGTCCAGCGCCCGTCGCGAACGAAACGGTCACCGGCGACGATGTCGCGGGTGACCGCGAGCAACAGCGCCATCGCCATGTCGGCGACGCAGTCATCGGTCACTCCAGGTGCGTTTGCGACGCCGATGCCGCGCTCCCGGGCGGCGGCCACGTCGATGCTGTCCACGCCGACCCCGAATGCCGCGATCGCGCCGAGCTTCGGCAACGCCGCGATCAGCTGCCGCGTGACCGCGCCGCCGGCGGCGATCAGACAGCGTGCCTCGGCCGCCGTCGCCGCATCCGGCATGGCGCCGCCGGTGAGTTCGACCAGGCAAAATTGCGCCGACAAGCGTTCGCGGCATATCTCCATCACGGGGCCGACATGCACCACGAGGGGTTTCGCCGCCGTCGGTTTTGATGGCTTGCTCATGCGACTATCATCGCATCAAGTCGCGCAATCGGCCAACGGAGGAACAGCATGAAAATCGGTGTGCCCAAGGAGATCAAGACGCACGAATACCGCGTCGGCCTGACCCCGGCCGGCGGTGCGCGAACTGGTCGGCCACGGCCACCAGGTGATCGTGCAGCAGGGTGCGGCGGCGGGAATCGGCTTCACCGACGAGGACTATCGCGCCGCCGGCGCCACCATCGGCGCCACCGCCGATGAGGTCTTCGCCGCCGCCGAGCATGATCGTGAAGGTGAAGGAGCCGCAGCCGGAGGAGATCGCGCGGCTGCGGCCGGGCCAGATCCTGTTCACCTACCTGCATCTCGCCGCCGACCAGGAGCAGACCGAGGGGCTGATGCGCTCCGGCGCCACCTGCATCGCCTACGAAACCGTCACCGACGCGCGCGGGCGCGCTGCCGCTGCTGGCGCCGATGAGCGAGGTGGCCGGGCGGATGTCGGTGCAGGTCGGCGCGCATTGCCTGGAGAAGGAACAGGGCGGCGCCGGCGTGCTGCTGGGCGGCGTGCCCGGCGTGCCGGCGCGGCAAGCGTGGTGGTGCTGGGCGGCGGCGTGTCCGGCACCAACGCGGCGCGGATGGCGATCGGATTCGGCGCGACGGTGACGGTCATCGACAAGTCGATCGACGCGGCTGAAGGAACTCGACCAGCAATTCGGCGCCGCAGTTGCACACGCTGTTCTCCACCACCGACGCGATCGAGCAGGCGGTGCGCGACGCCGACCTGGTGATCGGCGCGGTGCTGGTGCCGGGTGCGGCGGCGCCGAAACTGGTCACGCCGGGAGATGGTGCGGGCAATGCGGCCCGGCTCGGTGCTGGTCGACATCGCGATCGACCAGGGCGGCTGCTTCGAAACCAGCCGCCCGACCACGCACGCGGCACCGACCTACGTGGAGGAAGGTGTGGTGCATTACTGCGTGACCAACATGCCGGGGGCGGTGGCGCGCACCTCGACGCTCGCGCTTGGGCAACGCGACGCTGCCCTTCGTGCTGGCGCTGGCCGACAAGGGATGGCAGCAGGCGCTGATCGATGATTTCCATTTACTGCGCCGGCTTGAACGTGCATGACGGCGCGGTGACGTACCAGGCGGTGGCGCAGGATCTCAACCTCGCGTTCAAGCCGTCGGCGGCGGTGTTGCGCCAAGCAAGTTAGAGCAGCATCAATGCATTCGGAATCGCTGTGCGAACCGACTGCATTGATAAAGCTGCTCTGTCTTGTTCAAGAGAGAGCACGCTCAAGCTGAGCGTGCTCTAAACAATGTTTCGCTCCACCAGCCTGCGGCCTTCCACCACCCGGGTGAATGCCAGTGGTGAAAGATCGAGGCTGGTGAAGCGTCCCTTGGTGATCAGCTCCGCGACACCGCGGCCGACGGCCGGGGAATGCTGCATGCCGTGGCCACTGAAGCCGTTGGCGAAGATCAGGTTCTCGACCGATGGATGGCGGCCGACGATGCCGTTCTGGTCGAACAGGTTGAGCTCGTAATAGCCGGCCCAGGAGCTGGTCAGCTTCAACGCTTCGAACGCCGGCACGCGCTCCGCCAGTACCGGCCAGACGCGCTCGTGGAACATCTCTTCCTGCACGTCGAGCGGCGGTTCGTCGGGATCGTCCTCGCCTTCGCCGGGCGAGCGGCCGGTGAGGAAGCGGTCGCCCTCGGGGCGGAAGAAAATGCCGGCGGGGTCGATCACCAGCGGGCACAGCGCCAGTTTTTCCCGGCACGCCACGACGAACACCATGCGCTTGCGGGCGCGAACCGGCAGGTCGATCCCGGCCCATTCAGCGACGCGGGCGGCCCAGGGGCCGGCGGCGTTGACCACGATGTCGCAAGGGATCGTGCCGCCGTCTTGCAGGATGACCGCGCTCACCCGCTCGCCGTCGCGCGCGAAGCCGGTGGCGTCTTGCGCGATATAGCCCACCCCGAGTGCCCGGGCTTTGCGGCGAAAGCCAGCCAGCAGCGCCGGGCCGTCGAACCAACCCTCGCCGGACAGGCCGAGGGCGCCGGCGGCGATGCCTGATGTGGACAGAAACGGAAAGCGCGCTGCGAGTTCTGATGGCTCCAGCAAGGCCACGTCGGCACCGGCCGCGCGCTGCACCGTGTGATTCTGCCGCAGCACGTCCACGCCGGATGCCGATGCCAGGAACAAATACCCCGGGCTGCGCAAGGACAGCGCCGGGCCCTCCCCGTTCACCGCCAGGATCGACGCGGCATCGCGGATGAAGTCAAACCCGAACTGCGACATGGCGATGTTGACCGGGGTGGAGAATTGCTGACGGATCGAACTGGCCGACAGCGACGAGGAGGCAAAGCGGTAGGTGGGATCACGCTCGATCACCGTCACCTCGCCACGAAAATTCGCGTCCGCCGCCAGGTGATAGGCAATCGAGCTGCCGATGGCGCCGCCGCCGACGATGACGATTCTCTGCACCGCGATCACGCGAGCGACGGCAGATCGAGCCCGAATGTGCGGGCGCATTCCGCGGCGGTGGGGTAGCCCGCATCGGCGTGACGCATCACGCCGCTGGCGGGATCGTTCCACAGCACGCGTTCGAGCCGCCGAGCCGCAGCCTCGGTGCCGTCGGCGACGATCACCATGCCGGCGTGCTGCGAGAAGCCGATGCCGACGCCGCCGCCATGATGGAGCGACACCCAGGTGGCGCCGCTCGCGGTGTTGAGCAACGCGTTCAACAGCGGCCAATCGGAAACGGCGTCCGACCCATCGGCCATCGCCTCGGTCTCACGGTTCGGGCTGGCGACGGAGCCGCTGTCGAGGTGGTCGCGGCCGATGACCACAGGTGCCTTCAGCTCGCCCGACGCGACCATCTCATTGAAGGCAAGCCCGAGGCGGTGGCGGTCGCCGAGCCCGACCCAGCAGATGCGCGCCGGCAGTCCCTGGAACTTGATTCGCGCGCGGGCCATGTCCAGCCAGTTGTGCAAGGCCGGGTTGTCGGGGATGACTTCCTTCACTTTCGCGTCGGTGCGAAAAATGTCCTCCGGGTCGCCTGACAACGCCGCCCAGCGGAACGGGCCGATGCCGCGGCAGAACAGCGGACGAATATAGGCCGGGACGAATCCCGGAAAATCGAAAGCGTCGACCAGGCCATCGTCTTTCGCCATCTGCCGGATGTTGTTGCCGTAGTCGAGCGTCGGCACGCCCATGCGGTGAAACGCCAGCATCGCCTGGACATGCGCGCGCATCGAGCGTTTTGCCGCCGCTTCCACCAAGGCCGGATCGCTTTCCCGCCGCTGTTCCCATTCATGCAGTGTCCAGCCGGCCGGCAGGTAGCCGTTGAGGGGGTCATGCGCCGAAGTCTGGTCGGTGACGACGTCAGGCCGCACGCCGCGGCGAACCAGTTCGGGAAAGATCTCGGCGGCGTTGCCGAGCAGGCCGATCGACACTGCCGTGCCCGCGCTGCCCGCGTCATCGATCCACGCCAATGCCTCGTCGAGATCGGCGGTGTGGCGGTCGAGGTAGCCGGTGCGCAGGCGCATCTCGATCCGGCTCGGCGTGCATTCCACCGCCAGCATGCTGGCGCCCGCCATGGTCGCGGCCAGCGGCTGCGCCCCGCCCATGCCACCAAGGCCGCCGGTGAGGATCCATCTGCCGCGCAGGCTGCCGCCGTAATGCTGCCGCCCGACCTCGACAAAGGTCTCGTAGGTGCCCTGCACGATTCCCTGGCTGCCGATATAGATCCAGGATCCCGCGGTCATCTGGCCGTACATCATCAGGCCCAGGCGATCGAGCTCGTGGAATTTCTTCCATGTCGCCCAATGTGGCACCAGGTTGGAGTTGGCGATCAGCACCCGCGGCGCGTCGGCATGGGTGCGGAAGATGCCCACCGGCTTGCCCGACTGGACCAGCAGCGTCTCCTCGTCGCCGAGCCGACGCAGGCTCGTGACGATGGCATCGAAGCTCGCCCAGTTACGGGCGGCACGGCCGATGCCGCCATACACCACCAGCTCCTGCGGCCGCTCGGCGACCTCGGCGTCCAGGTTGTTCATCAGCATGCGCAACGCCGCCTCGGTCTGCCAGGACCGGCAGGACAGGGTGGTGCCGTGGGGCGCGCGGATCTCTCTCTCGTTATCAAGCCGGCCGGACATGGACGATCGTTCTCCGCAAAATGCCGGCCAAGGTTACACGGTTGCGGAAATCACGCATCCTGCCGGGATGAACGAACCCGTGGTCTATCCTATTGCCATCGACCGTGCCCGGACCTGCGCCAGCCTCGGTTTCGACCGGCTGGTGCCGACTTTGCGCGCCGCCTTCATCGGCGTCACCGAAGTGCCGCTGCGGCACCGCCACGCCATCACCGAGGCGAACGGAACCTTGCTACTGATGCCAGCCTGGCAGGGTGGCACGGCGCTCGGCGTCAAGATCGTCACTGTTTATCCGGACAACGGCGCGCGCGGCCTCAACGCGGTGCATTCGACCTACCTGCTCTGCGACGGCGCCACTGGCCGGCATCTCGCGGTGATCGACGGCTATGAGATCACCGGCCGGCGGACGGCGGCGGCCTCGGCGCTGGCCGGGTCCTACCTGGCGCGGGAGGATTCGCGGTCGCTGCTGATCGTCGGTGCCGGGCATATCGCCGGCATGATGGCCGAAGCCTGGCGCTCGGTTCGCGCGGTCGAGCAAATTCGGATCTGGAATCCCCGGCCGCAGCGCGCGGCGGCGCTGGCGGCGAGCTTGCGCAACCGCGGCTTCGACGCCGCCCATGTCACCGACCTGCGGCGCGCGGTCGAGGCCGCCGACATCATCAGCTGCGCCACGCTGGCCACCGCGCCGCTGATTTCAGGCGCCTGGCTGCGGCCGGGCACGCATCTCGACCTGATCGGCGGCTACACCCCGGACATGCGCGAAGCCGACGACGCGGCGGTCGCCCGTGCGCGGGTGTTCATCGACACCGACGCGGCGCTGGCCGAGGCCGGCGACATCACCCAGCCGATCGCATCAGGCGTGCTGACGCGCGCTGACATCGCCGGCACGCTGGCAAGCCTGTGCCGCGGCGAGACCGCGGGACGGCGAACCGCGGACGAGATCACCCTGTTCAAATCCGTCGGCAGCGCGCTGGAAGACCTGGCGGCGGCGGCCCTGGTCTACCAGGACGCCGCCGCAGTTCCGGCTAAACCCGCTTGATGCCCCAGAACACGAGGGTGCCGGCCTTGACGAAGCCGGTGAGGTTGTCGCGATGCGCGGTCGGCGTGAACCAGGCGCCGGTGGGATAGAACGGCACATCCTGGAACGCGAGGCGCTGCATGTCCTGGCAGATCGCCTTCTGTGCCGCGAGGTCAGGCGCCTCGAACCATTTCTCCCGCAACGCCTCCATCTTCTCATCCGTCGGCCAGCCGAACCAGCCGCCATTGCCATTGCCGCGCAGCGGGAAATGGCTGCCCGGGTTGGACACCGACAGGCCGCCCCAGGTGGTGCAGAAGCTGTTCCAGCCGCCCTTGTCCGGCGGCTCGTGGTTGGCCCGGCGCGTCACCAGCGTGCCCCAGTCCATGCTGGTGTATTTCGAGTTCAGGCCGAGCGATTTGAACAGCGCGTCGGTCACCAGCGCCATCTGCTGCAACTGCGGCTGGTCCGACGGCGACATCAGCAGGATCGGCTCGCCGTTATAGCCGCTTTCGGCCACCAGCTTCTTGGCCAGAGCGAGATCGCGCTTGCCGAAGATCGTTCCATCTCGACGTCGCTGGCATAGCGGCGAGCCGGGGATGAAGAAGCCCGGCTGTGCGGCCGAGCTGCTGCTGCTCGCCGAGCACCGCGTCCAGATAGTCCTGCTGGTTCAGCGCCGGCAGGATCGCGCTGCAGCAGCTTCGGATTGTCGAAGGGCGGCTGGGTGTGGTTGACCCCGATCACGCCGAGCGCGCCGAGCGGGTCCAGCACCTCGACCTTGATGCCAGGCGCCTTCTGCAGGCATCGGCAGCAGGTCGAACAGCGGGTTCTCCCACCAGTCGACCTCGCCGCGTCTGCAGGCGCCGATTGTGCCGTGGCGGGGTCGGGCATGATCTTCCATTCCACACGGTCGAAATTCACCATTTTGCCGCCGGACCAGTAACTCGGCGGCTCCTGGCGCGGGACGTATTTCTCGTTCTTCGCCCAGGCCGCCGAGGCGCCGGACACCCATTCGTCCTTCAGGAACCGGAACGGGCCGCTGCCGACATATTCGGTGATCTGGGTGAAGGCGTCGGTCTTGGCCATCCGCTCCGGCATGATGAAGCAGCCATTGGCGCCGAGCGCATAGGGCAACACCGGGAACGGCTTGGTCAGCCGGATCTCGAAGCTTTTGTCGTCCACCACCTTCATCTCGGCGGTCTGGCTGAGCAGCCGCTGGCCGAAGCCGTCGCGCTTGCCCCAGCGCTGGATCGAGGCGATGCAGTCGCGCGAGAGCACCTTCTCGCCGTCATGCCACAACAGCCCGTCGCGCAGCGTCAGCTTCCAGGTCAGGCCGTCGCTGGAGGTGTCGTGCCCGGCCAGCATCTGCGGCCGCGCCGATCAGGCCCTCATCGATGCCGTAGCAGGCAGTCCCAGACCATGTAGCCGTGCAACGCCGCGACCGTCGCCGTGGTCCAGATCGGATCGGGATTGGCGAGGTTGGCCTGCGGCACATAGCGCAGGACTTCGGGACGGTTGCGCCACCGCGGGGCGGGAGAGTCCGCTGGCGGCGGTTGCCGCCACCGCCGATCCGGCGGCCAGGACGCTGCGTCGCTTGAGCATGATACCCTCCTTATGTTGATTTTGACGATCTCAGCGAAGTATTCTGACGTTGGAATAATGCAAGTGCCTTGCCAATTCTAGCGGGGCGGGCGCTGGTGGAATGGGAATAATGCCATGAAACGTCGCCACCTGCTCGCCACCGGTGCGGCCGTCGCCGCCACCCTCGCCGCCCCGCAGGATCGGCAATGCCCAGGCCGCGCGGCCGCTGCGCTTCGTGCCCGACGCCGACCTTGCATTGCTGGACCCGGTGGCGACCACCAGCTACCAGACCCGCGACCACGCCTTCATGGTGTTCGACACGCTGTACGGCCAGGACAATTCCTACCGCATCCGGCCGCAGATGGTCGAAGGCCACGTCACCGAGAATGACGGCAAGACCTGGAAGCTGACGCTGCGCCCGGGCCTGCAATTCCATGACGGCAGCAAGGTGCTGGCGCGTGACGCGGTCGCCTCGGTCGCGCGCTGGGGCCGCCGGGATTCCTTCGGCCAAGCGCTGCTGGCGCGGGTGGAGGAGATGTCGGCGCCGGATGACCGCACCATCCAGATCCGGCTGAAATCGCCCTTCCCGTTGTTGCCCGACGCGCTCGGCCATTACTCGCCCAGCGTCTGCGCCATCATGCCGGCCCGCATCGCCGAGACCGATGCATCGAAGCCGATCAGCGAGATGGTGGGAAGCGGCCCGTTCCGCTTCAAAGCGGATGAACGGGTGGCCGGCTCGCGCGTCGTCTACGAAAAATTCGCCGGGCTACGTGCCGCGCCAGGAACCTGCCGAGCGCACCGCCGGCGGCAAGATGGTGTATGTCGAGCGGGTCGAGTGGTCGATCATCCCCGACGTCTCGACAGTGGCCAACGCGCTCACCGCCGGTGAGATCGACTGGTGGGGAACGCCGGCTTCGGACCTGCTGCCGCTGCTGCGCAAGTCGCGCAACATCGCCTTTCCGGTCCTGGTGCCGACCGGCACCATCGCCACGATGCGCTTCAACCAGTTGCAGGCGCCGTTCAACAATCCGGCGATCCGGCGCGCGATTGTGCATGCCGTGCAGCAATCGGACTACATGACCGCGGTGCAAGGTGAGGACCGCAGCACCTGGCGCGACGGCGTCGGGTATTTCTGCCCGGACACGCCGATGGCCAGCGCCGCCGGGATGGAGAACCTGACCAGCCCGCGCGACCTCGGCCAGGTAAAGAAGGAGCTTGAGGCCGCTGGCTACGCCGGGGAGCGGGTGGTGCTGTTCAACCCGACCGACATCCCCAGCGTGAAGGCGCTGGCCGAGGTCACGGCAGACCTTCTGAAGAAGCTCGGCATGAACCTCGACTTCCAGGCGATGGACTGGGCGACGGTGGTGCAGCGTCGGGTGAAGCAGGACCCGGTCGACCAGGGCGGCTGGAGCATTTTTCAAACCTCCTGGGGCGGGGTGGATCAGTTCAACCCGGCGGTGCACGCCTTCCTGCGCGGCAATGGCAAAGACGGCATCATGGGCTGGCCGACCAGCCCGCGGATCGAGGAATTGCGCAACGACTGGTTCGCCGCCGGCGATCTCGCGGCACAGAAGAAAGCGGCCGAGGCGTTGCAGTTGCAGGCGTTCCAGGACGTGCCCTACATCCCGCTCGGCCAGGCGCTCGGGCCGACCGCGCATCGCACCGACCTGCAAGGCGTGCTGACCGGCCTGCCGCTGTTCTGGAACATCAAGCGCGGCTAAGAGACCGTTTGAGAATTCGCTCTGCCGAGTCCTCCGGCGTGGCTTTCGAGAACCGGAGCGGAGCGGACATGAGGTCCGTGAGCACCGGAAGCGCAGAAAGCCGCGTTGGAGGGCCGCCAGAGTAGAATTATCAACGGTCTCTGAGGGTGCTACAGCGCCAGCTGCACCTTCATCGCCCGCTTGCGGTCGCTGGCGAGGGCGAAGGCGCTGATTGCCTCGTCCAACGCCACGATTTCCGTCAGCAGCGGCGCGACGTCGAGCGTCCCGCTCGCCAGCAGGTCGACGGCGAGGGCAAACTCAGCGTGGAAGCGGAAGGTGCCACGCAGAGAGATCTCCTTGGCGACGAGCATGTTCAGCGGCACCGATGTTTCCGCAAGCCCGAGGCCGACCTGCACGATGGTACCGCGCGGCCGTGTCACCTGCATCGCCGCCGCCAGGGCGGTGCCGCTGCCCGAACATTCGAACACCACGTCGAATGTGCCTTTTTCCGTCGCGAACGGCGACAGGGCATCGTTGTCGGCGGCCATGTTCAAGGTTTGATCAGCACCGATGCGCCGGACCACGCGAAGCGGCTCGTCCAGCAGGTCCGTGACCACGATCTCCCGCGCCCCGGCAAAACGCGCCACCATCACGCACAGCGCGCCGATCGGGCCGGCACCGGTGACCAGCACGCGGCGGCCCATCAGTTCGCCGGCCTGGTTCGCGGCATGCAGGCAGACCGACAGCGGCTCGGCGAAGGCGGCGCGCGACGCGGGCATGTCCGCCGCCACCGCCTGGCTTTCGTCGCAGACGAGGAATTCGGAAAAGCCGCCTTGCACATGCGGCGTGCGCATCGCACTGCCGTAGAACCGCATGTCCAGGCAGTGCTGCTGCTGGCCTTGCAGGCAATAGCGGCAACGGTTGCAGGGCAGGCTCGGATTGACCGCGACCCGGTCGCCGGCGCGCACGCGGGTGACGGAGGCGCCGACCTCCACCACCTCGCCGGCGATTTCATGGCCGAGCACCATCGGCTCCTGGATGCGGATGGTGCCGAAGCCGCCATGGTGGAAATAATGCAGATCGGAACCGCAGATTCCGCCAGCCTTGATTCTGACTGTCACCTCGCGCGCGCCCATGGCGGGGATTTCGCGCCGGTCGATCCGCAGGTCATGCGGGGCGTGGATGACCGCGGCCTTCATGGTTGCCATCTGGCTGTCCTCCGGCGGCGCCGTGCTGCCGCGTGCCGCGGCAAGATACTCTGCGGCAAGTTCACCACCTATACCCTGCCGCCCGATCGTGCGGTGCCGCGCGCCGCCGCAAACCAGCTCGGCGTCGCAAGGGCAGAAACGCCAAGCCGGCGATCATGCTCGCCAACAGCAGCAGCGAAGATGGCTCAGCGACCGGCGGCGGCCTGGCGGCGGGATTGCCTGGGTGGCGGGGGTCGGGGCCGATCAGCAACGAGGTGATCGGCACCACCCCGCCGGGGTCGGGGCCTGCCGAAAAAACGATGCCGAGCGGCAAGCCGGGCGGCGGCTGAATCGGATTCGAGTTGCCGGACGCCGTCGACACGGAGAGAGCACGACCGCCTGCGGCCGCCACCCCAGCCGTTCCGCCACCTTGTGCCGGGACACCGGAATCGAACGCCCCTGAGAATGACGCGACGCCCGATCCGGCGCGCCCTTTCGCGTCCTTCGCCGCCGCACCGGCATCGTCACCATCAAGCCCGCCTCTCCCGCCGCCGCTTTCGGCGCCGGACTCCTCCTCGCCGGAATCGCCGCGCAGGCATCGCAGGTCGTTGGTCAGCGCGATCATCACTCGGCCTTCGAATGCGGCGAATCCTGGCGTCACGCCGATGACGATGCTGGGCAGGACGCTCACCTCGAAGCCGGTCCACGGCTCATCGAAGCGGTGGAACGCCCGGCCGAAGACGAATCGGCCGTTCGGCACGTCGTTCCCGGCATGGGCGTGGCGATAGCCCAGCAGGCCGGCAAGAATGAGCAAACAGAGGCGAACGGAGGCGGTGCGCATGGGAGGCGGTCCGTGCTGGCGACGGCCGAAAATCCCATGCCCTGCTTAATTTCTAATTTATCAGACAAACCTCACCGCTCAGCTCCGCCGCACCAAGGCCAGGCCGACACCGGCGCCGATCAGCATTCCGCCGGAAATCCGGTTCCGCAGCCGCCCCCGCGCGGCCAGCAGGAAGCGCGCTCGGCCGGCGGCGATGGCCCAACCTCCGTCCAACAGCACCGCCAGGATCACGAAGGTCGCGGCGAGCAGTGCCACCTGCCCGGCCACGCCGGCGCCCGGCGTCACGAATTGCGGGAAGAAGGCGCCGTAGAACAGCAGCGTCTTGGGATTTGCCAGCGACACCAACAACCCGCGCGCGAAGATCCGGCGCGCCGAACGTGGCTGGGGCGCGACGCGCGTGAGATCGACCGGTGGCGCCCGCCATTGCCGAATGCCCAGCCAGAGCAGATAGCCGACGCCAAGCAAGCGGACCAGTTCGAACCAATAGCCCATCCCCGTCAGCACCGCCGTCATGCCCAGCGCCGTCACGCCAAGCTGCAGCAGCATTGCCGCACTGGTGCCGGCGACGGTGAGCAACCCGAAACGCGTGCCGTACGCGACGCTGTTGGCAACGATCAGTGCCACATTCGACCCCGGGATCAGCATCAGCACAATGACGGCGGCGACAAAGGCCAGATAGAGCTGAGGATCGATCATCGCGGGGCTCCACGAAGCTGGACGGAAGGGCCGTTCTGGGCACCGCATTCTGGACGAAGGGGGCACCGGCGGCTAGCGTGCGATCAACAGGAGAACAGCATCATGGACATGGAACAGGTCGTGGAAACCCCAGCGCTGCAACGCGCCCGGGTCGAGTTGGCGGCGGCGTTGCGCTGGGCCGGGCGTCTCGGCATGCAATCCGGCGTCTGCAACCATTTCAGCGCCAGCGCGCCCGGCCGGCCGGACCTGATGCTGATCAATCCCGAGGGTTATTTCTGGGACGAGGTCACGCCGAGCAGCCTGGTGCTGGCCAAGCATGACGGCACGGTGGTGTCCCACAACAACAACACCGTGGAGCTGACCGCGTTCTGCATCCACGCGCCGATCCACAAGCTGCTGCCGCACGCGACCGCGGTGTTCCACACCCACATGACCCACGCGACGGCCGTGTGCTCGCAGGAGAACGGGGTGGTCGAGCCGAGCTACCTTTCCTCGCTCGAATTCCACAAGCGCATCGCCTATGACCGCGACTTCGCCGGCGCCGCCGTCACCTTCGCCGAGGGCGAAAGGCTGGCCGGGCTGCTGGCGGACAATGTCGTGCTGATGATGGAAAACCACGGGCCGTTGGTGGTTGGCGACAGCATCGGCACCGCCTTGCTGCGGTTGATCTACCTTGAGGACATCTGCCGCATCCAGCTTCTCGCCGAGGCCGGTGGCCGCAAGCTGAAGCACATCAAGCCGGCTTTGGTGAAGCCGGTGCCTGACAACCCCGAGATGTACCGCGCCTATGGCGCGAAGATGATTGCGGCGGTAATTCGCACCCTGTCGCGCGAAGACCCGGATTTCCTGAAATAGGCTGGAATTTAAATAGCCGGGGATTTCGTGAAATAGCCTGGCGTTTCGAAACAAGAGGACAACCAAGATGAAGCTGGCCTATTTCGACGATTTCCACCTCGGCGTGATCGTCGGCGATCGCATCGTCGACGTGAGCGCCGTGGTGCGCGACATTCCCCATGTCGGCCCCGGCGACCTGATGAGCGGCCTGATCGCCCGCTTCGACGAATACCGCCCAAAGCTGCAACAGGCAGCCGCGAGCGGCACCGGCCGCGACCTCGCCTCGGTGAAGCTGCGCGCGCCATTGCCCAAGCCCGGCAACATCGTCTGCATGGCGGTGAACTACATGGAGGACGGCACCCGCAGCGAACCCGCACCGATCAACGGCTTCCACAAGGCCTCGACGGCGGTGATCGGGCCGGAGGACACGATGGTGCTGCCCGACGTGCCCGCCAGCATCTTCGAGGGCGAGGCGGAAATGGCCGTGGTGATCGGCAAGCGCGCCACCCGCGTCGCCGCCGCCGATGCGATGTCCCACGTGTTCGGCTACGTCAACTTCATCGACGGTTCGGCGCGCGGCCTGCTGCCGAGCGGCAACTCCTTCTTCCAGATGAAGTCGCGCGACACCTTCGCGCCGATCGGCCCGTACCTCGTCACCGCGGACGAAATCGCCGACCCGCAGAACCTCGCCATCAAGCTGTGGGTGAACGGTGTGGTGAAGCAGGATTTCAACACCAGCGACATGGCGCACAAGATTCCGCGCTGCATCGAATGGGCAAGCTCCATCCACACGCTGGAGCCCGGCGACATCCTCGCCACCGGCACCAACCATCGCGGCCTCAGCAGCTTCCAGGACGGCGACGTGGTCGAGCTGGAGACTGCGGGGCTGGGCCGGCTGCGCATCCATGTGCGCGATGCGCTGAAGCGCAGCTGGGCGCGCGAGACGCGGCTCGATCGTCAGCTTGCCGGCCACAAGAACGACATCACGCCGCAGCTCTCGGGCAAATACGCGCCCTCCCCCGGCTGAACCCGCGATGCAGGCGCGTCAGCGGATCATGGTGTTGACCGGTGCCAGCCGCGGCATCGGCCATGCCACCGCGCGACTGTTCAGCGCCCAGGGCTGGCGGGTGATCACCGTCTCGCGGCAGGCGTTCTCGCCGCGCTGCCCCTGGGCCGCCGGCCCGCAGGACCACCTGCAGCTCGACCTCGGCGACATCGCCGGCCTGCCCCAGGCGCTGGAGGAAATGCGCCAGCGCCTGCCGGACGGGCAGTTGGATGCGCTCGTCAACAACGCCGCGATCTCGCCGAAGCGGCCGCCCGGCACCGGCAATCCGCGCATGGGCGTGCTGGACACCGATCCCGCCACCTGGGTGCAGGTGTTCAACGTCAACCTTTTCGCCGTGGCGTTGCTGGCGAAAGGGTTGGTGCAACATATCTCGCGCGCCAAAGGTTCGATCGTGAACATCACCTCGATCGCGGGGTCGCGGGTGCATCCTTATGCCGGCGTCGCCTACGCCGCCTCGAAGGCCGGCCTCGCGACCTTGACGCGGGAAATGGCGGCCGAATTCGCACCCATGGGCGTGCGGGTCAACGCGATCTCGCCCGGCGAAATCGACACCTCCATCCTCTCCCCCGGCACCACCGCCTTCGCCGCGCGGGAGGTCCCGATGGTCCGCCTCGGCCGCACCGAGGAGGTCGCGGCGGCCATCCATTTCCTGTGCAGCGACGCCGCCAGCTATGTCACCGGCGCCGAACTGCACGTGAACGGCGGCGAACACGTGTAGGGGCCGCGAAGGTCACCGTCGCCGCACTACCCGCTGGTATCCACCGGAGCGATTTCCCGCTTCAGCCCTTCGCGATGTTCGTAGTTGGCATCAGGCAAATGCGAATGCGGCAGAGTGCAGCCGGCATAACTGCCGTCCGCCTCATGGAAAAGCCGGCGATGGTCTTCGAGGCTGCCCCAGACGGCGCCGTGCTGGTGGTAGTGGAACTGGATGGCGCGCCGGCGCAGGTCGGATTTGTTCGGCGCGGTGAAGTGGTGCAGCAACGCGTGGAACAGCAGCGCGTCCCCCGGCTGCATTTCGATGGCGATGCGCTCGCGCGCCCGCACGCCGGCAGGCGTGATGCGGCAGCGGTTGAAGTCGTTCTCATGGACATGCGGCACTGGCCCGTCGAGATGCGAGCCGGCCACCAGCTCCATGCAGCCGTTCATCTGCAGTGCCGGATCGAGCGCCATCCAGACGCCGACGATCAGGCCTGGGTCGGTCAGCCGGAAATAGGCGGCGTCCTGATGCCAGGGCTTCTCCGAGCCGATCCGTGACGGCTTCACCAGCGCCATCTCCTGGAACAGCACACGCCCGCGGCCGAGCAGCTGATCGAGCACGAGGTGCAGCCGCAGGCTCATTGCCGCATTGCCGAGTGCTGGCGCATCGTCAACGAAATCCATGTATTTGCGAATGCGCAGTTCCCGCTCGGCGGGGCTGAGCGTGGCGGCGTCGACGCCTGCCTCGAACATCAGCTTGGTCTGGCGCAACGGCAGCCTGCCGCCGGCGAGGTCCGCCAATGCCTGGTTGCAGGCGGCGACGTGGCGCGGCCCGAGCAGGCGGCGGAGCACCACGTAGCCATCCCGGCGATATTGCGCGACGTCGGCGTCGCTCAGCAGAAAGTTGTCGGCGGCCGATGCGATGTCCATGGGTTCCTCCGAATACGTTCGTGCCTAGATTAGGACCTGTTGCTCCGCTTCGCCAACGCGGCCTAGGCTCAGTACCATGACGCAACCGATCCTTCCCCCCGCCCCCGGTGCGGGACCCATCCTGGTCAACGAGCGCCGCTCCGCCCGCGCGATCGTGCTGACCTCCCACCCCGGGAACGACGCCGCCCGGGCGCTGCCGATCGCCTGGGGTGCGGCCGACGCGGCCAGCCGTGGCCCGGTGGTGGGCACGTTGAACAACCCCGGCGGCCGCAACGCCATCGGCACCCATGCCGGCGCCTACTCGTTGTACCGCGCCCTCGCCATCGCCGCTGGCCAGCTCGGCGCCGACCATCGCGCCGACCTCACCGACACCTCCCCGGCGATGCCGATCGGGCCGTTTGCGCAATGGAGCGACCCGCATCTGATTGTCTCGTTGGACCCGTGGGGCCACGTCACCAGCCAGAGCTTCGCCCCGAGATCGCCGCCGGCTGGGACATCCGGCCGACCATCGCCGTCACCCGCGCGCATATCAACATGCCGGAGATCCAGGCGGCGCTGCGTGCCGGGCGCCTTCACCCCGACCCGGAGATCCTGTCCGAAGCCGGCGACGCCCGCGTCACCAAGGTGGCGATCGAGCCGGTCTGGTGGCTGCCCGGCGTTGCCCGGCGCTTCGGCATTTCCACCACCGACCTGCGGCGCGGCTTGTTCGAGCAGACCGGCGGCATGTTCCCCGAACTCGTCACCCGCCCCGACATCGACGTCTTCCTGCCCCCGATCGGCGGCATGACCGTGTACCTGTTCGGCGATCCCGCCCGGCTCGGACGCACCGAAACCAAAATCGCCTGCCGCGTGCATGACGAGTGCAACGGCTCGGACGTGTTCGGCTCCGACATCTGCACCTGCCGCCCCTATCTCGCGCACGGCGTTGAGGTTTGCATCGAGACGGCGCAGCAAGGCGGCATCGGCGTGATCGTCTACAACCGGAAGGAAGGCCGCGCGCTGGGCGAGGTGACGAAATTCCTGGTCTACAACGCCCGCAAGCGACAAGAGGGCGGCGACCGCGCCGAAACCTATTTCCAGCGCACCGAATGCGTCGCCGGCGTGCCCGACATGCGCTTTCAGGAAATGATGCCGGACGTGCTGCATTGGCTCGGCATCACCCGCATCGACCGCCTGGTGTCGATGAGCAACATGAAGCACACCCCGATCGTCGCCAGCGGCATCGAGGTGGTCGAGCGGGTGGCGATCCCGGACGCGCTGATCCCCGCCGATGCGCGGGTCGAGATGGATGCCAAGAAGGCCGCCGGATATTTCTCCGCCACCGTCCCGGACGCCGACGAGCTGCGACAAGCCAAGGGACGGGGATTGCAGGAATGAATGTCTCGCCGCCGCATGCGACCATCGAGCTCGACCACCCGCTGATCCAGCACAAGCTGACCCTGCTCCGCCGCAAGGACACCTCCACCGCGGGCTTCCGCCGGATCACCCGCGAGATCAGCCTGCTGATGGCCTACGAGGTGACGCGCGACCTCAAGCTCGAAATGATCGAGGTGGAAACGCCGCTGGAGACGATGCAGGCGCCGCAGCTCGCGGGCAAGAAACTCTGCTTCGTCTCGATCCTGCGCGCCGGCAACGGCATCCTCGACGGCATGCTCGATTTGGTGCCGGGCGCGCGCGTCGGCCATATCGGCTTGTACCGCGACCCGCACACGCTGGTGCCGGTGGAATACTACCTGAAGCTGCCGCCCGACATCGGCGAGCGGGTGGTGATCGTGGTCGATCCGATGCTGGCGACAGGCAATTCCGCCGCCGCCGCCGTCGGCCGGCTGAAACAGGCGGGCGCGTCGCAAATCCGCGTCGTCTGCCTGTTGGCCGCACCCGAGGGGCTGGCCGCCTTCCATGCAGGACATCCCGACGTGCAGGTGTTCACCTGCGCCATCGATCGCCGGCTTGATGACCACGGCTATATCAGACCGGGCCTCGGCGATGCCGGCGACCGCCTATACGGGACGAAGTAAGCAACGATACAATTTGGCACGTGCGCGGTATTCCTGCCGCTGGTGGTCGCCGCCTGCACCGCCCCCTTCCCTGCAGCCCGGGGCCTGGGCGCTGCAAAGCGTGGCGGAAATCCCGGTGAGCTTCGAGTGCCACTGGCCGGTTGTGGATGTGAGCTTCTGATCGGCGCGGATCATCTGCGCCGCCACCGCGGTTGGATCGCCTATGCCTCGCCGCGAATATTCCTCGGCTATTCCGTACCGCCGCGCGCCATCGCACAGACCGGCGGAGACGCCGACGCGCGCCGGAGCTTCTACTTCGCCCGCGGGTCCAGCGCGTCGCGCAGTCCGTCGCCCACGAGATTGAACGACAGCACGGCGAGGAAGATCGCGGCTCCGGGGAAGATCGCCAACCACGGCGCCTGGGTCAGGAAGCGCTGCGCCGAGTTCAGCATGCTGCCCCAGGAGGGTGCCGGCGGTTGCTGGCCGAGGCCGAGGAAAGACAGCGCTGCCTCGGCCAGGATCGCGCCGGCGATCGCCAGCGTCGCCTGCACCATCAGCGGCGGCACGATGTTCGGCAGCACGTGGCGCACCGCCACCCGCCATGGCGGATTGCCGAGCGCGCGCGCCGCCTCCACGTAGTCGTTGGTCGCGGCATCCATCGTCGCCCCGCGGGCCACGCGCATGAACACCGGCGCGGCGGTGACGCCGATGGCGATCATGGCGTTCTCCAGGCTCGGCCCGAGGAACGCCGCCAGCGCGATGGCCAGGATCAGGAACGGGCAGGCCAGCATCGCGTCGACGATCCGCCCGATCACCGCGTCGGCGGCGCCGCCGGCGAAGCCGGCAACCAGGCCCACCGGCACGCCGATGCCGGCGGCGATGGTCACTGAAATCACGCCGGCGAGCAACGAGGCGCGGGCGCCGAAAATCACCCGGCTCAACACGTCGCGGCCGTTCTCGTCGGTGCCCATCCAGTGCAGCCAGGACGGCGCCTTGCGGATCAGCGTCCAACTTGTCTTCACCGGATCGTCAGGCGACAGCAGCGGCGCCAAGGCGGCGATGACGAAGAACGCCAGCACCACCACGAGCCCGATCACCGCCGCGGGCCGCGAGCAAAAGCGCCGCCAGGCCAGCCGGCCGGGGCTCGGCATCGCGACCTGGAGCGGGGTCGGGACCACCTGGGACATTGCGGTGGCGCTCATGCGGCGCGCAGTCGCGGGTTGATCAACACATACAGCACGTCGGCCAGCAGGTTCAGCGAGACGTAGATGGTGGCGGTCACCAGCACGACGCCTTGCACCACGGGATAATCGCGGTTGAACACGGCATCCACGATCAGCTTGCCGAAGCCCGGGATGCTGAAGATCTGTTCGGTGAGCACCGCGCCGGACATCAGGCCGCCCAGTTCAAGTGCTCCCAACGTCACCACCGGCACCAACGCGTTGCGCAAGGCGTGGCGCAGCACCACGCGGATTTCAGGCAAGCCCTTGGCGCGGGCGGTGCGCACGAAATCCTGCTCCATCGCCGTCAGCATCGCCGAACGGGTATGGCGCATCAGCAGCGCCGCCAGTGCGTTGCCCAGGACGAAGGCCGGCATCAGGGTGGTGGCGAGACTCTGCCGCCAGTCCTCGAACGGCGATACATAGCCTGACGGCGGCAGCCAACCGAGATTGACCGATACCAGCAGGATCAGCATGATTCCGAGCCAGAAGGTCGGTGTCGACAACCCCGCCAACCCGATGCCGTTGGCGAGGTAGTCGAGCACGGTGTTCTTCTTCACCGCCGACAGGATGCCCATCGGCACGCCGATGCACACGGAAATGACGAATGCCATCGACGCGAGCTGCAGCGTCACCGGCAGCTTTTGCAACACCAGTTGCGCCACCGGCTGGCGGATGCGCCACGAGAAGCCGAGGTCGCCATGCAGCACGTTGCCGATCCAATGGAAATACTGCACCGGCAGCGACCGGTCGAGCCAAAGCTCGGCACGGATCTGCGCCAGAACAGTGGGATCGCGCTCCTCACCGGCCAGCACCAGCGCCGGGTCGCCGGGCATCAGCTGCTGCAGGCAGAACACCAGGACGCTGACCAGCAGCAAGGTCGGCAACACCTGCAACAGCCGCGTGCTGAGATGCCCCTTCAACGCCGGAAGACTCCTGTTTGCATCCCCATCATTTCACCACGCTCAAGCCCTGCAGGCGGATCATCGCGTCCGGCACCGGGCGGAAACCGGTGATGTGCGTATTCATCGCAGTGATGGCCTTGGTGGTATAAAGATACATCAGCGGCACGTCCTGGTTCACCTGCGCCGCTGCCTTGCCGTACAGTGCGCGCCGCGGCCCCACATCCGTCACCGCCCGCGCCTGCTCCAGCGCCGCATCGACGTCCTTGTTGCTGTACCTGGCCAACATTCAGCGGTGCGCCGGTATGCACGAAATTCCAGGTGTTGCCGTCAGGGTCGGCACGGCCGGACCACCCGACCAGATGCGAGGTGAATTCGCCGCGGTCGTCGGCGTCGAGGCTGGAAGCGAACTCGGTGGTGCGAACCTTCACGTCGAATCCGGCTTCGGCGGCCATCGACTGGATCACCTCGGCCTCCTGCTGCTGGGTCGGGCTGTTGGTGGTGGTCAGCTCCAGCACCACCGGCAGCTTCACCCCCGCCTCCGCCAGCAGCGCCTTGGCTTTGGCGACATCGCGCCCGGTGCCGCCGGCCGACGGATCGTAATACGGGCTGCCGGCCGCGATCGCCTGCGACGCCGGGGTGAACATGCCGTTGTAGACGACCTGGACCAGCGCCGCCCGGTCGATCGACAGCGCGAACGCCCGACGCACCCGCGCATCCTGCCCCACCGGCGTCTGCGACCGCGGCCCGTGCGCCAGGTTGAAGGTGATGCCCTGGTAGCCGAGCCCGTCATAGATCGCGAGCTTCAGCTTCGCGTCCTTCTTCACGGTGTCGACATCCGTCGGCGCCATGCGTTCGGCGAGATCGACCGAGCCGGCCTGCAGGTTGGCGAGTTTCACCGAGCTGTCGACAATCGTGCGGTAGGTCACGCGGGACAGATGGACCGACGCCGCATCCCAGTAATCGGCGAAACGATCAAGCGTGATGTGATCCTGCGCCACCCGCTCGACGAACTTGAACGGACCCGAGCAGACCGGGTTGAGGTTGAAGTTCTTGCCCGCCGCCTCGGCCGCTTTCGACGAGATGATCATCCCCGCGCGATCAGTCAGCTGGGCGATGAACGGCGCGCTCGGCGCCTTCAGCACCACCCGCAGGGTCGCGGGATCGACGATGTCGATATGGTCCATGGCGGAGAGCTCGCCGCGCCGGCTGCTGCCTTCCATGTTGAAGTGGCGCTCAAGGCTGTATTTCACCGCCGCCGCATCCATCGGCGTGCCATCGTGGAACTTCACGCCGGCGCGCAGATGCAGCACCAGGGTCTTGGTGTCGGCCCATTCATAGCCGGTGGCGAGTTGCGGCACGATCTCGAGCTTTTCGTTCAGATCGAACAGCTTGTCGCACAGTCCGGCGAAGACGATGCGGCCGACGAAGGTGCGCGCCAGCGTCGGGTCCAGCAAATCGGCGTCGTCGGCCAAGGCGATGCGCAGCGCCGGCAGCTCCTGTGCCGCAGCCGGAGTTGCGAGGGCGGCCAGACAGAGCCCGGCAAGCAGGAAGTAACGCATGGTTGGATGAATCCCTGGGGTCGGATGGTGGTGGTCGCTGCCGCAGCGGGTCCCAAAAGGACGCTCGCACCGCACAATTTATTCCATTTCTGCCGCGGTCGCACGGCTGATCGCCGCTTCGATCACGGCACGGTCGAACACGCCGTACTCGTTGTCGCGCCCGGCGAGGAAGCGCCGGAAGATGGCAAACCGCTCCTGGCTGACACGCAGCAGACGCCGGAGCTCGGCCAGCGGATCGGGGTGGTCGTCGGCGCGGATATCGAGGTCCGGATATGGGTCGCGGCTGCAGATCTTCAGGCCAGCCGACTGCTTGCCGCGCTTGTCGCCACCGGCCGCCTCGCCCGCTTCGAGCGCGCTCAGTAGCCGCTCGGCCATCGTGCCGCGGCTGGCGACCCACCCGGCCAGCGTCTGCGCCACCACCTCGGGCCCGGCCAGCATGTTGCCGGCGACCGATACGTCATGGCCTGCCACGTGTCCGGCCCAGGCGATGCAGTCCGGCCCGGTGTGCTGCGCGATCCGGCCTTGGGCGTCGAGAATATGCAGTTGACGGTGCTCGCGACCCAAATCCTCGCCGATCAGCGACCGGGCGATCGCCTCGGGCGCCTCGCCGCGGCGGAGCCGGTTCATGCCGTGGATCGCGTACATCGGGTTGACCATCGCCTGCGTCGCCAGCGCGGCCACCCCGCCTTCGACATGGATGCAGATGGAGCCGACCGCGAAAAATCGCGACGCCACGGCCGCGCCGAGGGCGCCGGTGTTTGGATCGCGTACCAGGATGGAAAACGTCATGACACGATTGTGACGGCACCGGCGCCGCGCTTCAAGTCCTTCCGCCGCTTCCTTGTCCGCCAGGGCCGGCACATGCCAATGTCGGCACGTTATGCCGAACCCAACCCCTCGCCTGACCTCGCTGGCGCCGCAGTTCCTGGTCGATGACCTGCCAGGCGCGATCGCGCTCAACCGCGAGGTGCTGGGCTTCGCCTTCGACGCGCCGTTCGGCGGCTTTCACGCGATTGGCCGGCGCGACGGATTCGAACTGCATCTGAAGGAAGCCCCCAAAACCGCCGCCGACCACGCCAACCGGCAGGACCATCAGCATCTCGACGCCTATGCCGGGGTCGACGGCATCGATGCCCTGCACATGCAATGCGCATCGCGCGGCGCCCGCATCCTGAAGCCGCTGGGTTCCGGCTGACGCGCCCGCCCGTCCCGATCACCGCCGACATCCTGCTGCTCGGCGCCGGCCACGCGCATGTCGAGGTGTTGCGCCGCGCCGCCATGCGTCCGCCGCCCGGAATCCGCTTCACGCTGGTCGCGCGCGAGCCGCAAACGCCGTATTCCGGCATGCTGCCGGGATTGATCCGCCGCGAGCATGACGCCGATGACGCGCATATCGATTGCGCCCCCCTCGCCGCTGGCGCCGGCGCACGGCTGATCATGGCCGAGGCTGTTGGTATCGACCTGGCCGGCCGCCGCGTCGCCCTCCTGGGCCGGCCGGACATCGCGTTCGATTTTCTGTCCATCGACGTCGGCGGCACGCCGGCGATGCCATCGGGTGCCGGCATCGCGGTGAAGCCGATCGGCCGGTTTCTCGATCAGCTCGCCGGTATCGACGCGCGGCTTCGCCCGGGTGAGCGCATCGCCGTTGTTGGTGCGGGGCCCGGCGGCGCCGAGCTGGCGCTCGCCTTGGCGACACGCTTCCGCGGCCGTGCCGGAATCGACCTCGTCGGCCGCGAATCCGAGCCGGTTCCAGCGGCCCCGGAGCGGGCGCGCCGTGCCGTGCGCCGCGCGCTTGGTCATGCCGGAATTGCCTTCCACGGCGGCGTGATGGCACTGGGCTACGACGCGGGAACATTGATGTTGTCGGACGGTCGCGCGCTGCCGGTGGCGGAGGTGCTATGGGCAACCGGCGTGGCGGCGCCGGCATTCCTCGCCGCGTCCGGCTTGGCTTGCGACGAAGTCGGCTGCATCGCGGTCGATGCCGCCTTGCGCAGCGTGAGCCACCGCCACGTCTTCGCCGCCGGCGACTGCGCCGCGTTGCCGCAGCCTCGCCCGAAGGCCGGTGTCTGGGCGGTTCGGGCGGGTGCCATCCTGGCGGAAAACCTGCGCCGCGCGGCGGAAGGCCGAAAGCTGCAAACCTGGCGCCCGCAACGCGACGCGTTGGTCATCCTGGGCCTTGGCGATCATCGGGCTGTCGCCTGGCGTGGCGGCTGGAGTTTTTCCGGCCGCCTGGCGTTCACGTGGAAGAACGCGATCGACCGGCGCTGGATGCGCAAATACCAGCATTTGCGGGCGATGGACTCAGCGGATGACATGCGCTGCGGCGGTTGCGGCGCCAAGCTCGGTTCGCAAGCGCTCAGCGATGCCCTGTCCGGACTGGCGGGACCTGATCGCGCCGATATCCCCCTCGGCCTCGGCGCCGCCGATGACGCCGCGGTGGCGCTGCCGCCGCCGGGCATGGCGGTGGTGCAGAGCGTCGACCATTTCCGCGCCTTCATCGACGACCCCTATGTCTTCGGCCAGATCGCCGCCGCGCATGCCCTGTCGGATCTGCATGCCATGGGCGCGCGCCCCTGGACCGCGCTCGCCATCGCCGCCCTGCCCTTCAGCCCCGGCCGGCGCATGCAGGAGGAACTGCGCCTGATGATGCTGGGGGCGACCGAGGTGCTCACCCGCGACGGCTGCACGCTGGTCGGCGGCCACAGTGCCGAAGCGGCCGAGGCGGCGCTTGGCTTCTCCGTCACCGGCCTCGCCGATCCCGGTGCGATCTGGCGCAAATCTGGCATCCTGCCCGGCGATGTGCTGGTGCTGACCAAGCCGCTCGGCACCGGGATCGTGTTGGCGGGCGCGATGCGCGGCCTGGCGCGGGCGGCGTGGTTGCAGGCGGCACTCGCCAGCATGGTCCGCAGCAATGCAAAAGCCGCCGAGATCCTGCGCGCGCACGACGCCCATGCCTGCACCGACATCACCGGATTCGGCCTGGCCGGGCATTTGCGCGAGATGCTGAGGGCGTCCGGCGTTTCGGCGACGCTGGACACCGGGGCGTTGCCGGTGTTGCCGGGTGCCGCCGAATTGTCGGCGCGCGGCGTGGCCAGCACTCTGGCGCCGGACAACCACGCCGCCCTCGACCTGGTGGCGCATCCCGCTCTGGCGCTGCTAACCGACCCGCAGACCTCCGGCGGATTGCTCGCCGCACTTCCGCCCGACCGGGCGCGGGCCTGCCTCACGGCGCTGCTGGCGGCCGGGCTTGAGGCCGCCATCATCGGCGTCGCGGGCGAAGCGGGAGACGCCGCGTTGCGTCTAGCCTGACATAACAGGCCGGTGCATTCTCGGTGCGCGAATCCGGGAGAAACCATGCGCCATTATCGTATCGCCGCCATTCCTGCAGACGGCATCGGACCGGAGGTGATCAGCGCCGGCCTGGAAGTGCTTGACTCGCTGGCCGCCCGCGACGGCGGCTTTTCCCTCACCGTCGACAATTACGACTGGGGCTCCGAGCGCTACCGCCGCACCGGCGCGCTCATGCCGGAAGACGGGCTGGCGACCCTGAAATCCGCCGACGCGATCTATTTCGGCGCCGTCGGTGCGCCCGACATCCCCGACCACGTGACGCTGTGGGGCCTGCGGCTGCCGATCTGCCAAGGGTTCGACCAATATGCCAATGTCCGCCCGACCCGGATCTTCCCCGGCGTCACCAGCCCGCTGCGCGACGCGGGGCCCGGCGATCTCGACTGGCTGATCATTCGCGAGAACAGCGAGGGCGAATACGCCGGGCATGGCGGGCGGGCGCATCGCGGCTTGCCGGAGGAAGTCGCCACCGAAGTCGCCATCTTCACCCGCGTCGGCGTCGAACGGATCATGCGCTATGCCTTTGATTGTGCACGAAAGCGCCCGCGCAAACTCCTCACCGTGGTGACCAAGTCCAACGCCCAGCGCCACGGCATGGTGTTCTGGGACGAGATCGCCGCCCTGGTCGCGGAAGACTACCCCGACGTCCGCTGGGACAAGGAACTGGTGGATGCGATGACCATGCGCATGGTCAAGCGGCCGCAATCGATCGACACGGTGGTCGCGACCAATCTGCACGCCGATATCCTGTCCGATCTCGCCGCCGCCCTCGCCGGCAGCCTGGGCATCGCGCCGACCGGCAACGTCGATCCGCAGCGGCGCTACCCCTCGATGTTCGAGCCGATCCACGGCAGCGCGTTCGACATCACCGGCAAAGGCATCGCCAACCCGGTCGCCAGCTTCTGGACCGCATCGATGATGCTTGAACATCTCGGCGAGCCAGTCGCCGCCGCGGCGCTTATCACCGCGGTCGAGCAGGTCTGCGCCGCCGGGCTCTTGACGCCCGATCTCGGCGGCAAGGCGACGACCAAGGAGGTCACCCGCGCCGTGTGCGACGCGATCCGCGGCATCAACCTCGCATAAGCGCCAGGCGGCCCGGCACTTCCGCGATCACGGGCAGCTCGGCGTTGGCGAAGGCCAGCCGCAAATGCCGCTCCTGTCCCGGGCCGAAGAAGGGGCCGGGCAAGGTCGCGAGGCCATGCTCGGCGGCCAGCGCCTCGGCCGCGTGCATCGCGCCGGGCAGGCCGTCGGGCAGGCGGAGATAGGCGAAATACCCGCCGACCGCGTCGGCCCGCCACGCCGGCGCATCGGCGATGGCGGCGCGGAATGCGGCGCCGCGGCCGGTCATGATGTCGAGATTGCCGGCACGCCAGTCCCGCAATGCCGGGATGGCCCAGGTCAGTGCCGTCTGGGCGGCGCGCTGGGGACAGATCTGCATGGTGTCGAGCACCTTCATCAGCTCGGTGCGAAACCCGCCGCCGGCGACGATGGCGCCGACGCGGTGGCCGGGAATGCAATACGCCTTGGAGAATGAATACAAATGCACAAGCGTGTCCCGCCAGTCGGGATCGCCGAACAGCGCGTGCGGCGCGCCCGCCAGGAAATCGCGATAGGTTTCGTCGAGGATGAGCCACAGGCGGCGCCGACGGCACAAGGCGGCGAGCTGTGCGATGATTTCGGGCGGATAGACGGCGCCGGTCGGGTTGTTCGGGCTGATCAGCACGATTGCCCGCACCCGGTCATGCAGCAAGGCGGCGGCGCGCTCGGGATCGGGGATGAAACCATCGGCGGCGTCGCATGGCAGCGGCACGGCGTCGATGCCGTGCATGGTCAGCGCCATGTGGTGATTGAAATACCATGGTGTCGGCAGCATCACCGCATCCCCAGGCGCCGCCGCAACCGTTATCGCCATGCTGAACGCGAGGTTGCAGCCGGCGGTGATGGCGACGTCGCGCGGCTCGACCGATGCGCCGTAGCGGTCCGAAACATCGCGGGCGAAGGCGTCGCGCAAGCCGGCATCGCCCTCGATGGCGCCATAGCCGGCGGCGGCGTGGGTCCCCGCGGCTTCGGCGAGCCGGCGCAGCATCTCCGGATGCGGAGGGTAGCCGGGAACGGCCTGGGTCAGATCGATCTCGGGGCCTGCGCGGCCGTCATAGCGGTCGGCCCAGCTTCGGGCAGCGGGGATCGGCGGCGCAGCGGTCGCGCGCAAGCGCGGGGAGAGGATCGGCATGCGCCCACGATCTCATTGCGCGAGATTTCCGTCCATGGGCAGCATCGCCTCGCGCATCGCCGCATGTTACGTGTTGCCGATGGCGTGGATGCGACGCGCATCGGCGGCCGTCAGCAACGGGAGAGAGTGATGCGACGTCTTCTGCTCGGCGCGGTCTGCGCATGGCTTGCGGCGCCAATGCTGGCGCCGTGCGCATCCGCCCAGGATGCAACCAACCGCAACCTGCGCATCGGCCTGCGCGAGGACCCCGACCTGCTCGACCCGACCTTGGGGTCGAGCTATGTCGGCCGGATCGTCTATGCCGCGATGTGCGACAAGCTGTTCGACCTCGACACCAAACTCAACATCATTCCGCAACTGGCAACCGGCTTCGAATATGCCGACCCGACGCATCTGATCATCCACCTGCGCCCGGGCGTCAGCTTCCAGGACGGCGAGAAATTCGATGCGGAGGCGGTCAAGTACAAGCTCACCCGCGACCTTACCGCCAAAGGCAGCATGCGGGTCGGCGAGATCAACGCCATCCAGACGATCGAGGTGATCGATCCGCTGACCGTGCGGCTGATCCTCAAGGCACCGAATTCACCGCTGCTGGCGCAATTGACCGACCGCGCCGGGATCATGATCTCGCCCAAGGCGGTGGAGGCGACGGGCACCAATTTCGGCCTGCATCCGGTTTGCGCCGGACCCTACGCCTTCGACGCCAGGGTGCCGCAGGATCGCATCGTGCTGAAGCGCTTTCCCGGCTACTGGAACGCGAAGGACTATCATTTCGAGCAGGTGACCTATCTGCCGATCGTCAACTCCACCGCCCGCCTGGCCAATCTGCAAGCCGGCAGCCTCGACCTGGTGGAATACGTGGTGCCGACCGACATCGCCGCGATCGAAAAGGACCCGAAGCTGAAGCTCGCGATCGGCGACGCCCTCGGCTACACCGGGATCACCATCAACACCGGCAACGGACCGGGCGCCAGCACGGCGTTGGGCCAGAATCCGTTGGTGCGGCAGGCGTTCGAGCTGGCGATCGACAAGCCGGCGCTGATCCAGGTGGTCTATAACGGCCTCTTTACGCCCTCGGCACAGGCGACGCCGCCAAGCTCGCCGATGTACGTGCCGGAGGTGAAATCGCCGAGCCGCGACATCGCCCGTGCGCGGGCGCTGCTGAAGCAGGCCGGCGTCGCGCTGCCGGTGCCGGTGGTGCTGACCGCGACCAACAACCCCGACATTCAGCAAGTGGCGGAGGTGGTGCAATCGATGGTCGCCGAGGCGGGGTTTGACCTCAAGGTGAAGACCATGGAATTCGCCTCTTCGCTGACCGCGGCCTATGCCGGCGACTTCCAGGCCTATCTCATCGGCTGGTCCGGGCGTTCGGACGCCGACGGCAACATGTGGCTGATGCTGCATAACGGCGGCACCTTCAACTACGGGCATTACGCCAATCCCCAGGTCGATGCGCTGCTGGACGAGGCCCGGCAATACACCGATCCGGCCCGGCGCCGCGACATCTACGCGCAGGTTTGGGCCGTGGAGCAGAAGGAACTGCCGCTGGTGTATCTGTGGAGCGCCCGCAACATCGTCGGCATGAAGAAGACGCTGTCCGGGTTTCAGCAGGTGCCGGATGGGCTGATCCGGTTGCAGGGGGTCAGTCTCGCGAACTGACGCCGGCAATATCCGGCCTCGCCAATTTTTTGTTCATTTCTTTCGGTTACGAATCCCCTGCGAAAGGTGAGGTGAGCAGGTTTCCAACGCTCCGACCTGACATCCGAACCGGCGAAAAAAATACGCCACGACATCCTACATCCGGTCAAGGAACAGGGTTAAATGGCGACCATCAATCTCACGCCGGCACAGATCGCCGCGTTGTCGGCCAGCGCGATCGCGGCACTGAGCACCGCCGACATCGCAGGGCTCACCACCGCCCAGGCGGCGGCGCTGACCTCGGCGCAGCTCGGTGCGCTGACCACCGCCGAGGTCGCCGCCCTCACCACCGCCGACCTCGCGGCGCTGACCACCGGGGCCCTGGCCGGGCTGACCGCGGCCAAGCTCGCCGCCCTCACCACCGCCCAGGCCGTTGCCCTCACCACCGCGCAGGTCGCCGCCTTGCCGGTGGCGGCCCTCGCCGGGCTGACCACCGCCCAGGCGGCGGCGCTGACCACTGCTCAGGTGGCGGCGCTGACCACCGCCCAGGTCGCGGCGCTGACCACCGCGGATGTCGCGGCGCTGACCACCGCGCAGATCGCGGCATTGACCACCGCCGAGGCGCATGCGCTCACCACCGCCCAGGTCGCCGCATTGACCACCGCCCAGACCGCGGCTCTGACCACCGCCCAGGCGGCGGCGCTGACCTCGGCGCAGCTCGGCGCGCTGACCACCGCCGATGTCGCCGCCCTGACCACCGCCGACCTCGCGGCGCTGACCACCGGCGCGCTGGCCGGGCTGACCGCGACCAAGCTCGCCGCCCTCACCACCGCCCAGGCCGTCGCCCTCACCACCGCGCAGGTCGCCGCCTTGCCGGTGGCGGCCCTCGCCGGGCTGACCACCGCCCAGGCGGCGGCGCTGACCACCGCTCAGGCGGCGGCGCTGACCACCGCGCAGGTCGCGGCGCTGACCACCGCGCAGGTCGCCGCCCTGACCACCGCGCAGATCGCGGCGCTCTGACCACCGCCCAGCAGGTCGGCGGCGCTGACCCTCGGCGCAGCTCGGCGCGCTGACCACCGCCGATGTCGCCGCCCTGACCACCGCCGAGCTCGCGGCGCTGACCACCGGCGCCCTGGCCGGGCTGACCGCGGCCAAGCTCGCCGCCCTGACCACCGCCCAGGCCGTCGCCCTGACCACCGCGCAGGTCGCCGCCTTGCCGGCGGCGGCCACTCGCCGGGCTGACCACCGCCCAGGCGGCGGCGCTGACCACCGCCCAGGTGGCGGCGCTGACCACCGCGCAGGTCGCCGCGCTGACCACCGCCGATGTCGCCGCCCTGACCACCGCGCAGATCGCGGCGCTGACCACCGCCGAGGTCGCATGCGCTGACCACCGCCCAGGTCGCCGCGCTCACCACCGCCCAGGCCGCGGCCCTGACCACCGCCCAGGTGGCGGCGCTGACCACGGCGCAGATCGGCGGCGCTGACCACCGCCGAGGTCGCCGCGCTGACCACCGCCGATGGCGGCGCTGACCAGCGGCGTGACGGCTGACCACGGCGTCGCGGCGCTGACCACCGCCCAGGCCGGCGCTGACCACCGCGCAGGTCGCCGGCGCTGACGCACGGCGCAGCTGCGCGGCGCTGACCACCGCCCAGGCCGCGGCGCTGACCACCGCCAGATCGCGGCGCTGACCACCGCGCAGGTCGCGGCGCTGACCACCGCGCAGGTCGCGGCGCTGACCACCGCGCAGATCGCGGCGCTGACCACCGCCGAGGCGCATGCGCTGACCACCGCCGCAGGTCGCCGCGCTGACCACCGCCCAGACGGCGGCGCTGACCACCGCCCAGGTCGGCGGCGCTGACCTCGGCGCAGGTCGGCGGCGCTGACCACCGCCGAGGTCGCCGCCCTGACCACCGCCCAGGTCGCCGCGCTGACCACCGCCGACGTCGCGGCGCTGACCACCGGCGCCGCTGGCCGCGCTGACCACGGCCAAGCTCGCCGCCCTGACCACCGCCCAGGCCGTCGCCCTCACCCCCGCGCAGGTCGCCGCCTTGCCGGTGGCGGCCCTCGCCGGGCTGACCACCGCCCAGGTGGCGGCGCTGACCACCGCTCAGGTGGCGGCGCTGACCACCGCGCAGGTCGCGGCGCTGACCACCGCCGATGTCGCCGCGCTGACCACCGCGCAGATCGCGGCGCTGACCACCGCCGAGGCGCATGCGCTCACCACCGCCCAGGTCGCCGCGCTCACCACCGCCCAGACCGCGGCCCTGACCACCGCCCAGGCGGCGGCGCTGACCTCGGCGCAGCTCGGCGCGCTGACCACCGCCGATGTCGCCGCCCTCACCACCGCCGACCTCGCGGCGCTGACCACCGGCGCGCTGGCCGGGCTGACCGCGGCCAAGCTCGCCGCCCTCACCACTGCCCAGGCCGTCGCCATCACCACCGTGCAGATGCCGTTCCTGCCACCGACCGCCTTGGCCGGACTGACAACCGCCGATGCTGCGGCGCTGACCACCGGGCAGATTGCGGTGATGACCACCGGGCAGATTGTGGCACTGACCACTGCCGACATCGCGGCGCTGACCAGCGCGCAATTTGCCGCCCTGACCACGGGACAGGTCCACGCCTTCACCACGGCGCAGATCGCCGCCATGACCACGGCCGACCTGGCCGCCCTCGGCACCACCGAGGTCGGCGCCTTCACCAACACGCAGCTCGGCAGCATGACCGGCGCGCAGGTCGCCGCCTTGTTCCACTGACGTGACATAGACGGCGGGGTCGGTCGCCGGCAGGCGACCGGCCCGGTGCTGCGTTGCCGACATGCCGCCACAAGGTCCCCAAAACGAGAACCGCCCATGTCTGTATTTGCACATCGGACCACCGAAGATGGCGTCGTGCCGGATGTGGCATGGCTCTCCGGCCTGCTGGCGGCAGGGACGGGTGACGACATCGCCGGTCCCAGCCTCGCGGAACTTCGCGACCGGCTGCGCCGCATCCAATTCACCGACATCGTCGGCGCGGTGGAATGCGCCGGCGCCAACCGGGGCATGCGAGCGGCGATCCAGCTCTATCGGCACTGGATCGCCGCCCGTGACCCGATTGGCGATCCGGCATCGGCGCATCTGTTTGCCGCCTGGTTCAACCTGGGCGTGGAACTAGGCAAGGCCGGCGACCAGCCCGGCGCCATGGATGCCTATCGACGGTCGCTGATGCTGAAGCCGGATTGCCACGCCGCCGCGGTCAATCTCGGCCTGGCATGGGAGTCGCTCGGCAAGCCCGAGCAGGCGCTCGCCACCTGGGAGGGGGCGTTGCAGCCGAACGAGGCGCGGGTGGCACTGCTGAACAACCGTGGCCGCCTGCTCGAACAGCTCAACCTGCTGGACGACGCCGAGCAGGCGCTGCGGGCCAGCCTGCTCACCTGTGCCGCACAGCCCGACGTCATCCAGCATTGGGTGCATCTGCGGCAGAAACTGTGCCGCTGGCCGGCTCTGTCGGACGAAATCCCCGGCCTGTCGCCGCACGACCTGCTGCAGCATGCCGGCCCGATCAGTGCGCTGGCACTCACCGACGACATCGCCGAGCAGTGCCGCGCCGGCGCGCGCTTCATCGCCCGCAAGACCGTCCGCGCGCCGCATGCGCTAAGCCCCGCCGAGGGCTATCGGCACGACCGGCTGCGCATCGGCTACATGTCGTCGGATTTCTGCCGGCACGCGATGAGCTATCTGGTCGCCGAGCTGTTCGAACGCCATGACCGCACCCGGTTCGAGCTGTTCGGCTATTGCTGCAGCCCGGAAGACGGCAGCGACATTCGCCGGTGCATCATCGCCGGCTTCGACCATTTCAACATCATCGGGCCGCTCGATGACGAGGCCGGCGGCGCGGCGGATCCGTGCCGACGAGATCGACATCCTGATCGACCTGAACGGCCTGACCACCGGCGCGCGGGTGCAGGTGCTGCGCTGGAAACCGGCACCGGTGCAGGCGACCTGGCTCGGCTATGTCGGGCCGGTGCCGCTGCCCGAGCTCGATTACCTGTTCTGCGACGATATCGTGATTCCGCCGGCCGTCGGTCCCGAATATGCGCCGCGGCCGCTCGCCATCGCTGCGAACTACCAGGCCAATGACGGCAAACGCGAGATCGGCCCGGCGATGACCCGCGCGGATGTCGGGCTGCCGGATGATCGGTTCGTGTTCTGCTGCTTCGCCAACCATTACAAGATCACCGAGGCGATGTTCGGCGCCTGGATGGAGATCCTGCGCCGGACGGCGACGGGGGCCAGGGACAGCGTGCTCTGGCTGACCGCCGACAACGCATGGTCCCGCGTGGCACTCTGCGAACAGGCGGCGGCGCATGGCGTCGATCCGGCGCGGCTGATCTTCACCGGGCGGGTCGGTCCCGCCGAGTACATGGCGCGGCTGGCGTTGCCTGACCTGTTCCTCGACACCTTCCCGTATAATTCCGGAACGGTCGCGAGCGACGCGATACGCATGCGGCTGCCGCTGCTGACGCTGTCGGGCCGGTCCTTCGCCTCGCGCATGGCCGGCCGGCTGCTGGAAGCGATCGGCGCCGGCCAGGGCATCACCCGGACCCTGCCAGACTATGTCGAAACCGCAATCGGCCTGGCCGCCGACGCGCCGCGCTATCGGGCCTACAAGGCGTTTTTCCACGACCAGGCATGGCGCCGCGGCATCGGCGGCATCGAGGCTTTCACCGCGGAATTCGAAACCTCCCTGCTCGCCATCGCGCGGCGCGGCGCCTCACCATGACATCATGGCATTAGGGCACCAGACCTCAGGGTGCTGCCAACGCGGCGTCGAGCGTCTTGTCCCAGAAGCCCGATTTCACCTCGTCGGACAGCCATGCATTGACCGCTTCCAGCAACTCGGGGTCGTTGCGCACCCAGTAAGCCTTCTCCAGATGCGTGAACAACGCCGGAACGTTGGTCGGGCATAGCTCGGGATGTACGTGCACGAGATGCGCGACCTCGATGCCGTCCGTCACGAACACGTCGGCGCGGCCAGCGACGATCTCGTCTGATACGGTTGGGTTGTCACGGTGCACGGTCAGCTTGGCGCGGGGGAAATTGGCGCGGGCGAAATCCTCGTTGGAGGCACCGGGATTTACCACCACGCGCACCTCCGGCTGGTTGATGGCGGCCACTGAGGTGAAGCGGTCGCGGTCGGCGCAACGGGCGATCGGGCGTTTGCCGTCGACATAGGTGGTGGCGGTGAACGGGCCTTTCGCGGCGCGCGGCGGCAGGTTGGTGACGCCGCCGACGGCGATGTCGAACTTGCCCTCCGCGTAGTCGTCATTGAGCTTCGCCCACACGGTCGGGACGTATTCGACGCGAACGCCGAGCTTGCCCGCCAAGCGCTGCGCCATGAGGATATCCGCACCCTGGTAGCTGCCATCCGGATTGCGGAAGCTGAAAGGCTTGTAGTCCCCCGTGGTGCCGACGCGCAGCACGCCGGATTTGTGGATGGCGTCCAGAGTTCGTTCCGGCCTGGGCGGGCGCCCCGGCGAGCAGTGCCACGGCAAGGGCCAGCAAGCTTGTCTTGTTCATCGGCATTCCTCCATTGCCATGGAGCATGGCAAGCCGCCGGGTGAACGGCAACCGACCAGCTTGCATCCTTAAAAATTCCTTAACGGACCAGGGCATATGCAAATCTTCGACGTCCCGCGATGGGGCAGGCAGGGGATCACGGCCATGCACGGCACAATCATTTCGACCACGGTCGCGGCGATGTTGGCATTGAGCGGTCTCGGCGCGCATCGCGATGCGGCGAAGCCGGATGCGATGCCCGTGGCATGGTCGCAACCCGCCGGCGATGCAGGCCCCGCTGGAAGCGTCCAGATCCCGGCGACGCCGAAACCCGCCCAGTAACCACCCGCCCAGTAACCACCCGCCCAGTAACCACCCGCCCAGTAACCATTCGCGTTACGGATCTACCCGGGCCGTCGCCTGGCCGCTGACCACTTCCTTGCCATGCTGGTTGGTGGTGGACAGCGTCAGGTCGACAAAATGCTGTCCGTCCTCATGGCGAATCGCCGCGACCGTGGCGGTCGCGTCGAGCGTGTCGCCCGGCCAGACCTGGTTGGTGAAGCGGACGCCGAAATTGGTCAGGCGGCCGTCTCCGACATAGTTGGTCAGCATCTTGCCCGTCAGCCCCATCGTCAGCATCCCATGCGCGAACACGCTGGGGTACCCCGCGACCTGAACCGTGTAGACCTCGTCGGTGTGCAGCGGGTTGTAGTCGCCCGAGGCGCCCGCGTATTGCACGATCTGGGTGCGCGACAGATTCTCCACCACGCGCTCGGTGTGGGTGTCGCCGATCGTAAGCTTGCTCGCCCGCAGTGCCATTGCCATCCCCCTACGAGCCGACCGGGCGTTCGGTGGTCACGCCGACGCTACGCGCGGTCACCACGAGTTCGCCGTTCTGGTCACGGTATTCGGTGATGCGCTCGCGGAACATCAGCTTGCCCGCGCGCTTGCTCTCCTTCTCCCAGGTTTTTCCCGGGCGGGTTTCCACGCTGAGGATATCGCCCGGCCTGACATGGCGATGATATTCGAAATGCATCTCCGCATGCAGGCCGCCGCTGGACGCGGGCTTGCCTTCCACCCCGCTTGGCGCGGCGGCAGAGCCGAACCACGGCTTTCCCGGCATCGGCCGCAAATGATACCCGGGGTCGAATTGCGCCACCGCCTGCGGGAAGGTCGGCGGCGCGATGATGCCTCCGGCTTCGGTGCGCTTGCCCGCCTCGGCATCATGGTAGACGGGATTGGTGTCGCCGATCGCGCGCGCGAACATCATGATGTGCGATGCCTCGACATCGAATTTTATCTGCGCCATCGCGCCCTCCCGTTTGGCTTTGCCGCATCGTAAGCTCAGACAGCGTCCCAGGAATAGACGTCGCGGGTGCGTTCCAACGGCGTCAGGCTGCTGCGCCAGGCCGGCAGCAGGGTTTCCGCCAGCGCCTCGGCGGTCCAGCCGGCGCTGCGATGCATGGTGCGGACCGGCCGCGGCTGGCTGTAGAGGAACACCTCGTTGCCGCGCGCGCCGAAAATCTGGCCGGTGACCTCGCGCGCCGCATCGCTTGCCAGGAATGCCGCGAGCTGGGCCACCTGGTCCGGCCGGGTCTTCGCCGCCCGCGCCTGCATCTGCGCCTCGGTCTGTCCGGGCACGCTCTCGATCATGCGGCTGAACGCGTGCGGAGCGATGCAGTTGGACCGGACATGGTAGCGCGCGGCGTCGCCGGCGATGGCGCGTGACAAGCCGGCGATGCCGAGCTTGGCGGCGGCGTAGTTCACCTGGCCGATGCTGCCGATCAGCCCCGAGGTCGAGGTCATATGCACGAAGGCGCCGCTTTCCTGCTTGCGCATATGCGGGATCGCGGCACGGCTGACATAGAAGGCGCCGTAGAGATGCACCTTGATGACGGCATCGAACTCTTCCGGCGTCATGCGGTGAAAGATGGTGTCGCGCAGGATGCCGGCATTGTTCACGACGATGTCGAGACGCCCGTAGCGATCGATTGCCGCCGCGACCATGCGCTGTGCCGCATCCCAATCGGCGACGCTGTCGGTGTTGGCGATCGCCTGGCCTTGGCCGTGCAGCGCCTCGATCTCATGCACCACACGTTGCGCCGGTGTCGCATCCTGCCCCGAGCCATCGACGGCGGCGCCGACGTCGTTGACCACCACCATGGCGCCGTTCTCGGCCATCACCATGGCGATCGCCCGGCCGATGCCGCGTCCCGCCCCGGTTACCACGGCGACTTTGCCGTCCAGCATCTTTTTCATTTCTGCTCCCTCGGTGGACGATCCATCACCCGGATTGCCGCAGCAGGTCGTCGATCGCCCGCTCCAGCGCCGCCACGCTGTTGCAACTGGTGACCTGGTGGCAATAGGGCATGTAGCGGTGCATGTCCGAATCGCCCGAGCCCCAGAGCGATTCCGGCTCCGGATTCAGCCACACCACCCGCCCGGCGCGTTGGAAGATGTCCTGCATGATCTCGGTTCGCGGCGGGGCGCGATTGCCGCGGGCGTCGCCAAGGACGATGACGGTGGTGTGGCGGTCGAGCTTCGGCCGCGCCAGATCGGCGAAGCCGGCCAGCGAGCGGCCGTAATCCGAGCTGCCGTAGCCGATGAGATCGAAGAATCCCGCCGATTGCGACCTCGATGTCCTCGCGCGCCAGGATGTCGCTGACTTCGACCGTGTGGCTGGAAAAGGCGAAACTCCTGATGCCGTGCAATATGTCGGTCAGTGAATAGAGAAACATCAGCAGGAAACGCGCGACCGCGGCGACGGAGCCGCTGACGTCGCACAGCACCATCACCTTCGGCCGGTCGATGCGATGGCGTTTCCATACCGTGAGGAACGGCACGCCGTCGGTGCCCATGTTGCGGCGGATGGTCCGCCGCACGTCCAGTTGCCCGCGCCGAGCGCGGTACCGCCGCCGGCTGTGGCGGGTGGCGAGCCGGCGCGCCAGGCGGCCGATCAGGATGCGCATGCGCTCGATGTCGCGCCGGTCGAGCTGCGACAACCGTGTGGCGCGCAGCGCATGCTCACGGGTTTCGCGCGCGGCGCCGGCGGCGAACAACGTGAGTTGCCGCTCCATGAATGCGCGCGCCTGCTCGCCCAGCAATGCAAGCTCGCGGTCCAACCGCGCCGCCAGCGCCGCATCGCCCGATGCGGCGAGTTCGGCGATTTCACGTTCGAGCTCGGCAAGGCCCATACGCTCAAGCATGCGGCGGGCGAACAGGTTGGTCTGGGTGAACAGGGTGATTCCGGACGCGCCGACCGCCTCCCCCGCCGCCTCCAGCGCCGCGGCGAGGCGAGACTGGTCGCGGTCGAGCAGCAGGCGCGCCAGCGAAGTTGCCTCACCATCCGCCGGAGGATTTTCTTCCCGGTCATCCGAGGGCGCCATCGGCGCACGGCTGAAGTAGATGTCAAAGCAGCTCTCGAACAACTGCTTTTCCTCGACCGTCTTCGCCAATGTCAGGCTCAACGCATCGCGCAGTACGCCGCGATCGGACCAGCCCACCGTCTCGGCGACGCGGAAGGCATCGAGGGATTCGGCGACCGAAATGCGAACGCCGCTGCCGCGCGCCGCCCTGAGCAGGCGGAGCAGCACCTCGGTCATCGGCCTGCCGCCACCGCCCCTGCCTCGCGCAGCGCCTTCTGGATGAAACCGCTCGCGGCCTTGGCCGCCACCCGCATGTCGCCTTCGAACTTCAGCAACAGGTTCAGTGTGTCGTGCACGAGTGTTGAGTCGAGCCTTGTCGCGTGCAGCAGCAGCAAGGCGCGGGCCCAGTCGATGGTTTCGCTGACCGATGGCGATTTTCGCAGGTCCAGTTCGCGCAATTGCTGCACGAAGCTGACGATCTGGCGGCGCAGGCTGGCGTCGATGCCGGGGATGCGGGAATCCACGATCCGCTCCTCCAGCCGGGCATCGGGATAGCCGATATGCAAATGCAGGCACCGCCGCTTCATCGCGTCGCCGAGGTCGCGGCTGCCGTTGGAGGTCAGCAGCACGATCGGCGGGACCACGGCGCTCACGGTGCCGATTTCGGGGATGCTGACCTGATGGTCGGCGAGGATTTCGAGCAGGAAGGCCTCGAAGGCCTCGTCGGATTTGTCGATCTCGTCGATCAGCAGCACGGCACCTTCCGGTTGCTGCAACGCGCGCAGCAGCGGCCGCGGCTCCAGGAAGCGTTTTGAGAAGAAGATGTCGTCGATGCCGTCCAACCGGTCCAGCGCCGTCAGCAGGCTGGTGCTGTCGCGCAGTTCCTCGCCGAGCCGATCTTTCAGGATCTGGGTGTAAAGCAGCTGCTTGCCGTATTTCCACTCATACAGCGCCTTGCTCTCATCGAGGCCCTCGTAGCACTGCATACGGATCAGCGGCAGCCGCATCCAGGCGGCGGCGGCGCGGGCCAGCTCGGTCTTGCCGACGCCGGCCGGGCCTTCGACCAGGATCGGCTTCTGCAACCGGATGGCCAAGAACAAGGCGGTGGCGATCTGCCGCGAGCAGACATAGCCGGATTCCGCCAGGCCCGCCTCGACGGCGGCAATGCTTGGGATGGTCTGCTGCAGGTCCATTCTCGCGTTCGCTGCTTCCGTGGTGCCCCTGCGTAACGCAAGATCGCCGTTGCGGGAAACGCCGGCCGAAGAGGCGGAACGCGTGGGGCCGTTGCTCGTTACGAGAGCATGCGAATGCTCTCACGTTGGACGATCCCTGCCTTGGCCGCCTGCCTGATCGCAGCCGCACCGCCGCCGACGCGGCCCGGCCGCGTTCCGGTGGCGCTGTCCGCCCAGCCGGGCACGGAACTGGACGCCACCGCCCGCATGCTGGTGGCGCAGGAGCTGGCGGAGGCGCAGCGCTCGGGTGAAAAGCCCCTGCTGCTGGTCGCCGCGGCACAGCTTGGCGGCCCGCACGACCGGAAAGCGGTGTTCGTGCAATTGCAATCGGCGCGCGAATGCGGCTCGGCGGGATGCAGCACCTCCGCCTATCAGATGGTCAAGGGCAAGTGGGTGCGGGTGCTCGACGCGGTGAGCGGGCCGATCCAGGTCGACACCGCGTCGCATGGCGGAATGCGCGACCTGATCCTGCGTGATTCCGATCGCTGGATCTGGAACGGCCGCGCATATGTCGATCAGCACCCGGCGCCGGAGATCGACCTCAAGCCACGGACGCCGCACAAGCGCTAAGAGACCGTTTGAGAATTCGCTCTGCCGAGTTCCTCCGGCGTGGCTTTCGAGAACCGGAGCGGAGCGGACATCAGGTCCGTGAGCACCGGAAGCGCAGAAAGCCGCGTTGGAGGGCCGGCAGAGTAGAATTATCAAACGGTCTCTAAGCGCCGGAATTGCCGCCGCCGAGCGCCTCGCCGGCCAACCGCTCGCTGAGCTGTGCGAGTGCCGTGTGATCCTGGCCCGCGCCGAGCAGCATCGCCGCACTGCTCCATAATTCCCGACACAACGCCGCAAACGGAGTCGGAATGCCGGCGTCGCGCCCGACTTCCAGCGCGATCGACAGGTCCTTCACCATGAGTTCCAGCCCGAAGCCTGAATTGAACCGTCGCGAGAGCACGAACTGCTTGAATTTCTTCTGGGTGCTGTTGTTCATGCCGGTCGAGGCGTTAAGCACGTCGACCATCAGCGCGGGATCGAGGCCGAAGCGCTGGCCGATCAGCAGCGCCTCGATTCCGATCAGGAAGCCGCCGGCGGAGACCAGATTGTTCAGCGCCTTCATCGCCTGCCCGGCGCCGATGCCGCCGCAACGATGAAAACTGGTGCCCATCGCCTTCAGCAACGGCTCGGCGCGGTCGAGCTCGGCCGCCTCGCCGCCCGACATGATCGCAAGCTCGCCCGATTTCGCGCGCGGCACGCCGCCGGACACCGGGCAGTCGATCATGGCGACGCCGTGCCGGGCGAGTTCCGCCGCCAACGCGCGGGTCACGCTCGGCACGCCTGAGGACATCTCGATCACCAGGCTGCCGGTGGCGAGGGCCGGCTGCATGTCCTGCACCACGGCGCGAACCTGGGTGCTGGTGGGCAGGATGGTGATCACCGCCTCGGCGCCGCTTGCGGCGTCGGCGGCGTCCGTGGCGGCGCGGCCGCCGATCTCGCGGGCGAAGGCCGCGGCCCGTCCGGGTACTGCGTCGGCGACGGCGACATCGAACCCGGCCTTGATCAGGTTGGCCGCCATCGGCCAACCCATGTTGCCGATGCCGACGAAGCCGACGCGCTTGATCGGGGCCATGCCTATTCCGCTGTCTTGGCCACTGTGTTGGCCGTTTCCGGCGCCAAAGCACCTTCGGCCTTCAGCGTCTCATGCGCCGCCTTGAAGGCATCGAGGCCGGCGGGAATGCCGCAATAGACCGTGGCGTGCAGCAGGATTTCCTTGATTTCCTCGACCGTGACGCCGTTGTTCAGCGCGCCCTTCACGTGCAGCTTGATTTCGGCGGACCGGCCGAGGGCGGTGAGCATGGCGAGGTTGAGCATGCTGCGGGTCCGGCGCTCCAGGCCCGGGCGGCTCCAGGCATAGCCCCAGCACCATTCGGTGGTGATGCGCTGGAAGGCCATCATGAAATCATCGGCTTTGGCGAGGCCGCCATCGACATACTCGGTCCCGAGCACCGCGCGGCGAATTTCCAGGCCCTGCTCGAACATCGCGTTCTCGGTCATCTCTGAACTCCCCGTCTTTCCTTGTTGCCCGCCTCAGATACGGCAGGCGACGAGGCGTTCACAAGCGGCCGGGTTTTGCGGCTCAGGGTCGGCGGGCGCGACGCAGGACGCTTTCGACGAGAATGAGTGCCAGGCCGGCGAACAGGATGATCCCGCCGGCCGCCGCCGACATGCCAAGCCGCGGCAACACCAGCCAGACGACCGCGACCCAGGCGAGGATCGCGACCGCGAAGCTGCCATCGTCGACGAACAAGCCGAAGAGTTCGGCGAGGACTCGCTTGATCCACTGCATTTGTGCCTCCTAGTCTGCTGATCCCTGAAATACGCTTGTATTTCAGGGATCAGCAGGCCACTGAAAATAAAGAGCTAGTGTCCCAGATTGGACACTAACGGCTGACGGCGAGGGCGTTTGCCCGGCAGAGCGGCACGGCGGCGAGCGCCGTCACGAGGAAGCCGGCGCACAAAGCGAGGATCGACCAATCGGCGCCGGGCCAGTCAACGCCGATGCCCTCGCCCACCCAAAAGCTGCCGAACCCCGAGAGCAGCACGCCGACGGCGAATTTCAACGCATTCTCCGGCACCTGCGCGAGCGGCCGGTGCAAAGCCAGGCCGAGCAGGACCACCACCAAAAGCGCTGCCAGCGCGCCGAGGCTGGCGGGCAGCAACAGGCCGGTGCCGCCGGCGCCGAGTGCGACCACGATGAATACCACCTCGGCCCCTTCCAGCATGGTGATCTGGAACGACGTGGCCACCGCGATGCGGTCCCAGCCGCCGCCGCCGCCCTGCCGCCGCAGCATCGCGGTTTCGCGGGCGTAAGCCGCGGCCTCGTCATGCAGCGGGATGATGCCGCCGGCGCGAAGCACGGCCTTGCGCAGCCAACGCAGCCCGAACAACAGCAACAGCGCGCCGACACAAAGCTGGACGACGTGGAGCGGCACCCGCGTCAACGCCGGCCCGAGCAGGGCGATGATCGCCAGCAACACCGCCACCGCGGCCAGGCTGCCGCCGAGGGCCCCGCGCCATCCGCGCACGCTGCCGACCGCCAGGATCACCGTCAGCGCCTCGACGAATTCCACCAGCGAAGCCAGGAACGCCGCGAGCACGGTCGGTCCGGCGTGGGTCCATATCTGCATCTCGTCTCCTGGCTTCCGCTTTTGCCGCTTTTGCGATGTCGGTAGTATCGACTACTCTCATCTCATGTGTAAAGTGTATACTACTTAACTTGGCCGCGATTGGAGCAACGCATGACGCCGGACCTGCCTGCCGACCGGGACGTCTTCGCCGAGCGGATCGCCGCCGGCCGCGACCTCGCACCCGCGGCACGGCGTGTCATCCAGTTCATCGACAGCAACCGCGCGCTCGCCTTGGCGAGTTCGGCGATGGACATTGCCGCCCGCACCGGCACCTCGGACGCCACCGTCATCCGCGCGGCGCAATCGCTCGGCTTCGCCGGGTTGGCCGAGGTGAAGCAGGCGTTGCTGGCGGCGATGGCGCCGACGGCCAACCCGGCGGACGCGATGCGCCACACCCTCGACGAGATCGGACCGAGCACGGATCGCGCGATCGACACGGTGCTGGAGGCGCATGCGGAGGCGCTGCAGGTGCTGCACGCCCCGGCGACGCGAAGCCGCATGCTGGCGGCGGCGGCGGCGTTGCATAAGGTGGACCGAATCATGGTGTTCGGCATCGGCCCGTCCGCGGCGCTTGCCGGGTACGCTGCGATGCTGCTGGCCCGTTCGGGACGCCGCAGCGGCGTGCTGAACAGCACCGGCCTCATGCTCGCGGACCAGATGCTCGGCCTCGGGCCGAATGACGGCTTGCTGATCCTGGCATATGGCCGCCCGTATCGCGAAGTGGTCGCTGTGTTGGCGGAGGCGCGGCGTCTGTCGCTGCCGATCGTGCTGATCACCGACAATCTCGAAGCCCGGCTGTCACGCCAGGCAGATGTGGTCATCGCGGTGCCGCGCGGGCGGAGCGAGCGGGTGGCGCTGCATGGCGCGACGCTGGTGGTGCTCGAGGCGCTGGCGCTGGGCCTGGCCGCCGCCGACCGAAGTCGCGCGCTCGCCACGCTGGACCGGTTGAACGAGTTGCGCCGTGCCGTCACCGGTCAGCGGCACGACGTTGGGTGAGGCTGCGTTTCCGGTCTGTTCCGGCGCGCCCGGTTCATGGCAGATTGCCGGCAATGTCCATTCCCCGCCCAACCATCTTCCTCGCGGCCGCCGCATGATCGCGGCGCCGATCCATCTGGCCGGAGAACGGCTGATGCTCGATCCCGGCGGCGCCTTGTTCTGGCCGGGACCGCGCATGCTGGTGGTGGCCGACCTGCATTTCGAGAAGGGCTCGGCCGCGGCGACGCGCGGGTCGCTCCTGCCGCCATGGGATACCAGGACGACGCTCGACCGGCTGGCGGCATTGCTGCGGCGCTATCGGCCATCGCGGGTGGTGGCGCTCGGCGACTCGTTCCACGACGCCCAGGGTGCGGCGCGGATGCAGCCGCAGGACCAGGCGCGGCTGGCCGCGATGGTGGGATGGACCGATTTCACCTGGGTGCTCGGGAACCACGACCCGACGCCGCCGGAGGGCATCGGCGGGCAGGTCACCGATCGTTTCTCGCTTGGCCCCCTCACCTTCCGCCACCAGGCCGAGATCGGCGCGGATGCCGGGGAGCTTTGCGGCCACCATCATCCCAAGGCGCAGATCCCAACCCGTGGCACCGTGGTCAGCCGGCCCTGTTTCGTCGCCGATCACCGGCGACTGATGCTCCCCTCCCTCGGCGCCTATACCGGCGGCCTCGATGTCCGCGATCCCGCCATTGCGCGGCTGTTTCCGCGCGGCGGCCGGGTGTTCCTGCTCGGTCGCGACCGGCTGTTCAGCTTCGCCATGCCCGGTTTCGCGGCGCGCGCGGCCGTGGGCGAGCGCCAACCGGTGTAGAAATTCGGCTTCCCCACCATATGCGCTGCGCAGCCAAAACCGGCGCGCGCGGGTAACGCGTCGCCAAAACGGAGACCGCGACGTCGCCAATGCCGCATGCGAACACCCCCGCGAAGCCGGTCCTGCTGTGGTTGCGTCGCGACTTGCGGCTGCACGACAATCCGGCATTGGCGGCTGCGGTGGCGACGGGAAGGCCGCTGATCGTGGCGTTCGTGCTGGATGAGGAGACGCCGCAGCCCTGGGCGCCCGGCGGCGCGTCGCGCTGGTGGCTGCATCACAGCCTGGCCGCCCTGGCGGAGGAGCTGAAGCGGCGCGGCGTGAACCTGGTGCTGCGGCGCGGCCGCTTCGCGGAGGTGATTCCGCGGCTGGCGGAACAGAGCGGCGCCGCCGAAATCCATGCCGGGCTGCCGCTTGAGCCATGGGCGCGCAAGGCGATGCGGGCGCTGGCGAAGGCGCTGCCGGTGAGGCTGCATGTCCACCTCACCACGCTGCTGCACGCACCCCTTTCGATCCGCACGAGGGATGGCGGCCCCTATGGTGCGTTCACCCCGTTCGCCCGCGCCTGCCTCGCCCGCGGCCTGCCCGCGCCACCGGTGCCGGCGCCGTCACGGCTTCACGCGGCGCCTGCCCCGCATTCGGATCATCTGGACGATTGGAACCTGCTGCCCACCAAGCCCGATTGGACCGGCGGCCTGCGCGAAACCTGGACCCCGGGTGAGGCCGGCGCGGCGCGTCTTTTGACGAGCTTCGTCGACCACAGGCTTTGCCACTACCAGGCCATGCGCGACCAGCCGGGGCAGCACGGCACGTCGATGCTGTCGCCGCATCTGGCCTCGGGCGAGATCTCGCCGGCCACTATCTGGCATCAGGCGGCGCAATCCGGCGGTGCGGGGCCTGGCCGTTTCGTGAACGAATTGCTGTGGCGGGAATTCTCCGCCCATTTGCTGTGGCACAATGAGGAATTGCCGCTGACCCCGCTGCGGCGCGAATTCGATGCGATGCCCTGGCGCCATGACCGCCACGACTTCGCCGCCTGGACACGCGGCCAGACCGGCCTGCCGATCGTCGATGCCGGGATGCGGCAGCTCTGGCGGATCGGCTGGATGCACAACCGCGTCCGCATGATCGCCGCCAGCTTCCTGGTCAAGCATCTGCTGCTGCCCTGGCAGGAGGGCGAACGCTGGTTCTGGGACACGCTGGTCGATGCCGACCTCGCGACCAACGCCGCGCTCCTGGCAATGGGTCGCCGGCAGCGGTGCCGACGCGGCGCCGTTCTTCCGGGTGTTCAACCCGGTGCTGCAAGGCCGCAAGTTCGACGCCGACGGAAGTTACGTCCGGCGCTGGGTGCCGGAACTGGCGCTTCTGCCGGACCACGACCTGCACGCGCCGTGGGGGGCGTCGGAAAGCGTGCGTCGATCAGCCGGGGTAGAGCTTGGCAAAACCTATCCCATGCCCATCGTCGACCTTGGTACGGGACGCGACCGAGCCCTCGCGGCCTTCGCCAAGATCAAGGGCAAGGCCGCGTGAACGACATGCCGCCCCCGCCACGCACCCATCCCATCACATCACTTCGAATTCGCAATATTCCGACGTCGCCGGACGATGATATGATCTTAGGTATGAGACGAGATCTGGCATGAGTGGCACCGAGACGATGGCCGAAATGGCCGAGGCGCCGCCGCGCGACCGGCGGTTGCGGCGGGCTTTGCGCTTGGCGGCAATGATCAGGGTGGGCAGGCTGAACGTGGTGATGCCGGATGGCAGCAGCCACCTGATAGCCGCGACCGAGGCGCCGGTCGCCACCATCTCGCTGAAAGATCCGCGCGCGGTTCACCGCCTGATGGTCGGCGGCAGCCTTGGGCTGGCGGAAGCATATGTCGACGGCCTGTTGGACAGCCCCGACATCGGCGCCGTGATGGCGGTGGCCGTGGCCAACGATGAGGAATGGCTGGCGATGCTGAACGGCCGCAAATGGGTGCGCGCCGCCTCGCGCCTCGCCCAGGCGCTGCGCCCGAGCAGACGCCGCATGGCGAGGCGCAACATCGCGGAGCATTACAATCTCGGATCCGAATTCTACGCCGCCTGGCTCGATCCGACGATGAGCTGTTCCGCGGCGCTGCATGCCGGCCACGACGACGGCCTGCAGGCGGCGCAACTGCGCAAGATCCACCGCATGTGCGCGATGCTGCGCCTGGCACCCGGGATGCGGCTGCTGGAGATCGGCTGCGGCTGGGGCGGCTTCGCCGAAATCGCTGCCCGCGACTATGGCTGCAGCGTGCTGGGGATTACTCTCTCGCCGGCCCAGCTGGACTACGCCCAGGCCCGCATCGCCGCCGCCGGCTTGTCGAGCCGGGTGGAGTTGCGCCTGCAGGATTATCGCGACGTCGGCGGCAGCTTCGACCGCATCGTCTCGCTCGAGATGTTCGAGGCGATCGGGGAGGAGCACTGGACCGAGTTCTTCGCGGTGGTGCACGACCGGCTGCGCAAGAACGGGGTGGCCGGCCTGCAGGTGATCACCATCGCCGAGCGGCTGTTCGACACCTACAAGCGCACCCCGGATTTCGTCGGGCGCCACATCTTTCCTGGCGCCATGCTCCCCACCAAGGGCCGGTTGCGCAAGGCGATCATCGCCGCCCGCATGGCGTGGGGCGAGGAGTTCTGGTTCGGCCGCGACTATGCCGAGACGCTTGCCCGCTGGCAAAGCAACTTCCAGTCGGCCTGGCCGCGCATCGCCAGCCAGACCAGCCGCACACGCCGGCCGTGCGACGATCGTTTCAAGCGGCAATGGGAATACTACCTCGCCTATCGCCGCGCCGGGTTCGAGGCCGGTTGGACCGATGTCGGGCAGATCCTGATCGCCCGCAACGGCTGATGGGCACGTCCCGCACGCACGTCCAAGGCTCGCCTGGCCGGGCTCGGTGTCCAGGCATCAACCCACCTACGCAACTTTTCGCCCGCGCATGACTATATTGCGTGATACCGATGCTGCTGAAGCGAGGAGCCGTGGCGATGCTGTGGAATTTCCCGATCGATGCTGCAGAGCAAGGCCGGTTCCGGGCCGCGATCGCCGGCGGTTGAGCCTGGTCGGGCGGTGATTCCTCCCGGCCGCGGCGTGAGGGTGGTCGGCGACGTGCATGGCGACGCACGGGCCTTCGCCATCGCTGCCGAAACCGACCTGTTCGTGGTGCAACTCGGCGACCTCGCGGATTACGGGCCGGACAGCGCCGAGGCGCTTCGGATCGCCTTTCGTCTGGTCGAACAGCGCCGCGGCGTGTTCCTGCTGGGCAACCACGACCTCAAGCTCGCGCGGGCGCTCGCCGGCCAGGATGTGCGTATCGGTCCCGAGTTGGCGGAGACGCTGGCGCAGCTCGACCCGCCGCTGCGCGAAGAAGCTCGCCGCCGGATCTCCGACGCTCCGGCCTGGCTGCGCTGGGGCGACATCTTGTTCGTGCATGGCGGCTTCCACACCGCGATGCTGGACGGCCCGCCGCCGAAGCTGCCGCATGGCCGCGCGGAGGGGGTGCTGGCCCGGGCAATGTTCGGCGAGCCGACCGGCCGCTCGCTGCCCAGCGGCTATCCGGAGCGAAGCCTGCGCTGGGTCGACCGCATTCCCGCCGGTCTCACGGTCTATTGCGGGCATGACCGCCGCAGCGGCGATGGCCGGCCGTATGTCCGTAACGGCACGATGGGCGGAAAGGCGGTGTTCCTCGACACCGGCGCCGGCAAGGGCGGACATCTGTCCTGGATCGACCTGCCGCCTGGCGTTCCGGTGGCCGACCTGCCGGTGGCCGATTTTCCGGCGCCGGATCTTCCGATCTAGGGGAAGTTCGCGCCCCTCCTGAACAATCAGCCCGAACAATCATCGTGAACAACACGCGGCCGCGCAGCGCCGTTGGCACGATCGCCCGTCGCATGGCAATCTGGCGCCGCCTGGATCAGGAGAGCGCCCATCACCCGCCAATTGCTGATCATGCGCCACGCGAAATCGTCGTGGGACGATCCCAAGCTGGCCGACCACGCACGACCGCTGAATCCGCGCGGGCGCAAATCCGCGGCGGCGATGCGCAAGGCCATGCGCGGCCTTGGATTGTCGCCCGACCTGGTGCTGGTCTCCTCGGCGCGGCGAACGCAGCAGACGCTGGAGGCACTGGAGCCCTGGGACGAAACCCCGCTGATCGAGGCGATGGAAGCGCTCTACCTCGCCGACCGGCCGCAATTGCTGAAGATACTCCGCGGCGTGGCGCCGACGGTGCGCAGCGTATTGTTGATCGGTCACAACCCCGGCCTGCACGAGCTGGCGGTGGCCCTGGTCGGCCCCGAAGCGATGAATCCGGCGAACGAAATGACCCGCCGGCTGGCCGAGGGCTATCCCACCGGCGCGTTGGCCGAATTCGCAGTGGCCGGACCCTGGGCGCAACTGGACGAGGGCGGCGGCCGGCTGCAGCGGTTCTTCGCACCCCGCGATCTGCCCGAGCTCGCCAGGTAACGCGAAGCCGCTGGAATGCTGGACCTCGAACTGGCGCTCCCGCCCTCGCAAGCATCCAGGCTGGCGCGACAACTCGGCAAGGGACGGCGATCCACGACCCGCCTCGGCATCGCCTGGCACGACAATGAGGCGGGCGACCTCGCGACCGCTGACATGACCGTGGTGGAACGACGGGAAGGTCGCGCCGTCGCCTGGCGGCTCGAACGCATCAATCCGGACGCCGATTGCGCCAACCCCTCGGCCATCGGCGCGGTGCTGGCGAGTGCCGACGCGCCGGATCAGCTCGGCCCGCTGGTGCAGGCGCGGCTGATGCCGGTCGCCGGGTTCAGCGGCGTGTTGCGTCACCTGCCCGTGGCCGAGGACGACCGCATCCGCGCCATTCTGCTCGACGGCGAGATTCGCGCCGCCCATCTCACCCATCCCACCTGCAGGCTGCGCCTGGTCGGACCAGCCGAGCCGGTGGCCGCCCTGGCGATGCGGTTGGTGACGGAGTTGCCGCTGACGGTGACCATGGAGACGCTGGCCGCGGAAGCCTATGCCACAGCCCGCCGCAGCGTGGCGCCTGGTCGCGCGAGTGAGCCGCTGCAACCCGGATTTTCGGCCGCCGAAGCATGTCGCATGGCATGCCTGTCGCTGTCCGCGCTGATCCGGCATCACGCGCAACGCATCTGTTTAGGAGAGCTTGAGCCGGTACATCAGGCCCGGGTGTCGATGCGGCGATTGCGCGCGGTGCTTTCAGTCTTCAAACGCGCCGCAGGCGGCCCGTTGCACGACATGGCTCGCGCCGAGCTCAGGGCGTTCGGCGATGTGCTCAGCCCCGCCCGCGACTGGGATGTTTTCTGCACCGACACCGGCCGGCGCGCGACGGCATTGCTGGCGCAAGACCCCTCCGTCCGGCGCCTGCACGCCGCCGCCGAACGCCGGCGCGCCGCCTGCTATGCGGCGCTGCATGCCTATCTCGCAGGCCCGCAATTCCGTCGCCTTGGCGTGGCACTCGCCGCATTGGCCGCTGTTCCGGCGGCGTCTGCCGAGCCGGCGCGCGATACGGAAGTGCCCGACGCATCGGCGATCGCAGGTGCCGAGGGCTCGGGCGACGCAGACTTGCAGGCGCCGGACGTGAAGCTTCGCGCCTATGCCGCGAAGGCGCTGTCGCGGCGGCTGGCGCGGATACTGAAAGCCGGCGACGACATCACCGCCCTCCCCGACGAGGCGCTGCACGCGATCCGGCTGCAGGCCAAGCGCCTGCGTTACACGGCCGAACTTTTCGCACCCGTCTTTTCCCGGCGGGAGGCCGGCCGGTTCATCCGGCGGCTCACCCGCCTGCAGGACCGGCTGGGTCTGCTGAACGACGGTGCCGTCGCGTCCGGATTGATGGCCGAACTGGGTGCCGCCGGCGGCCGTGGTTTTGCCGCAGGCGTGGTCTGCGGCCTGGTCGCCGCACGGGCCGCCGGCGCGCGGGAGGAAATCGCGCGTGACTGGCGAAAACTGCGGCGCACCGAGGGATTTTGGGAGTGAGGCGGTTGCACGACCGAACCGGTTTAAGGAACGACCGGATTATTTCACACCCGCGATCATTTCGGGATTGACGCAAAGAAAGAACGCGATCTTCCCCGAGTCGGAGGGTTGCGGAGTCACGATCCGCGCGCTAACTCGGAGCAATCAGACCGTCCCCCGGCGAGGATGTCCGGCTTGCCCCTTCACCGACCACGCCGTATTTTCATTTCTTCGAGCCGGATCGCCAGCTATCCGCGGGCGAGAATGCCGCGCGCCGTCCTCGCCGGGCTGTTCGGCGCCATCGCCGGGGCGGGGGTGGTGCTGCTCGCGTTGCCATCGGATTTGTTCGGACGGGTGCCGCCGGTCACCGGCACGCTGAGTGCCGCGAACCCGCAGGTCGCCGTGGTCGATGGTGAGACGCTGCTGCTGCATGAAACCGTCATCCGCCTGCAGGGGATCGCGGCACCTTCACGCGGGCAATCCTGCCACGGCGCGGACGGCGCCGCCACCGATTGCGGCGCTGCCTCCACCAACGCGCTGGCCGCCTTGGTGCGTGGCCACGACGTGGCTTGCCGGCTGAACGGGCGTGACCACGAGGGTTTCCCCCAAGGCATGTGCGAGGCGGACGGGACCGAACTCAACCGCGCCCTCGTCGCCTCCGGCTGGGCGCGGGCACGGCAGGAGAATTCGGCCTTCATCGCCGACGAGAACCTGGCCCGCGCCAATCGCGCGGGACTCTGGCACACCAACGCATTCTGAGCGGCCGTTTCCGCCTTTGGGTGCGGCGGCGCCGCGCGCATGCGGTCAACGCGGGGCTTGTATGCTGCAACCGCGAAGGTTGCGCTGGCGCGTCGGTCGCCCTAGTTTTCCGCAACAGTCACGGGCGGCCAGGTGCCGCTCCAGGAAGGGAAACCGATGAGCGGCACTTCAACCAACGGGTCGGTCACGATCACGCTACGACGGCTCGAACAAGTCGAGCAGCCTGCCGCTGATTCGACGGCACGATCGGCCCGGCGGTCGCCGACATCCGCAAGCTGTACGGCGATCTCGGGATCTTCACCTACGATCCCGGCTACGGCGCGCACCGCGTCGTGCGAGAGCAAGATCACCTACATCGACGGCGACGAGGGCGTGCTGCTGTATCGCGGCTACCCGATCGAGCAGCTGGCCGAGAAGTCGACCTTCCTCGAGGTCTGCTACCTGCTGCTGAACGGCGATCTGCCGAACGCGAAGCAGAGCGAGGAGTTCGAGCTCGGCGTGCATGCGGCACACCATGCTGCACGAGCAGCTCCGCGCAGCTTCTACAACGGCTTCCGCCGCGATGCGCACCCGATGGCGGTGATGTGCGGCGTGGTCGGCGCGCTGTCGGCCTTCTATCACGACAGCCTCGACATCCACGACCCGGAGAGCCGGCGCATCAGCGCGTTCCGGCTGATCGCGAAGGTGCCGACGATCGCCGCCTGGGCCTACAAATATTCGATCGGCCAGCCGTTCATCTACCCGCGCAACGACCTCGGCTACGCCGAGAACTTCCTCTACATGTTCAACGCGGTGCCGGCCGAGCCGTACCAGGTGAACCCGGTGCTGTCGCGCGCGATGGACCTGATCATGATCCTGCACGCCGACCATGAGCAGAACGCCTCGACCAGCACCGTGCGCCTCGCCGGCTCGACCGGCGCCAATCCGTTCGCCTGCATCGCCGCCGGCATCGCCAGCCTGTGGGGTCCGGCGCATGGCGGCGCGAACGAGGCGGTGCTGAAGATGCTGGCCGAGATCGGCCACGTGAAGAACATCCCGGACTTCCTGGACGGACGTGAAGGACAACAACAACCACGCCCGGCTGATGGGCTTCGGCCATCGCGTCTACAAGAACTACGACCCGCGCGCGCAAGATCATGCAGCAGGCCTGCCACGACGTGCTGCAGCGAGCTGGGCATCAAGGACGACCCGTTGCTCGACCTCGCGATGGAGCTGGAGAAGATCGCGCTTGAACGACGAGTATTTCGTCGAGCCGCAAGCTGTATCCGAACGTGGATTTCTATTCCGGCATCATCCTGAAGGCGATGGGCTTCCCGACCAGCATGTTCACCGCGCTGTTCGCGGTGTCGCGCACCGTCGGCTGGATCAGCCAGTGGAAGGAGATGATGGAGGACCCGTAGCAGCGCATCGGCCGGCCACGGCAGATCTACACCGGGGCGCGCGCAGCGGGACTACGTGCCGCTGGATCAACGCAAATAGACCAACCGCCGCACGCCGCGCCTGAAAAAACCCGACCGGTTCGCCCGGTCGGGTTTTTTGTTGCCTTTTGCGGCGATTTCCGTTTTTCGACCATTCCAAAGCTGTGAATAAAACTATCCACAGACTGTTGATAACGCGGGAGAGCGCCGCGCCCTAATCGACTCGAATGTTACGAATAGTCTACTTTGCTCAATTACAAATATTGATAGATAAACTATTTTTTAGTGTAAATATAACTTAAATAATAACCCTCATATATCTGTTTTTTGCATCGTATTTTGCCACAATAACAGGGATTTCTTCGGAATTAGTTAATAATGCCCTTCCTCTCGGCTTTGTGAACCGATAGTGTTTTCCAATTGGATTGGCCGATGCTTTGCAGTGAGGGGACTTAGATGACAGGATACCGGTCGCTTGATGCACTGGTGCGGGCTCGGCTGCGGCAATGGCCGCAACGGCCGCCCGGTTTGCACGCGAAGGCGATTGGGCGCGATGCTTGGCTTCGCGGCCGACCAGCCGATATGTCAGGCGCTACCCACCCTTTCCTCAAGTTCCCTGGCAGCGACCGGATGCGCACCCTTCCGGACGGGCTCTGGCTGAACTTCGGTGGCACGCCGGTTGAGCATTTTGTGGATATCTTCGGTATTATGTAGCAACGGCCACCAACCCGTACAAGCTCTAATCCCCTGATCCCGCTACCATGCCCCATGGTAGACAGCGAACTCACGAAGCTCCGCCGCGCCCGCGCCAGGGTCCACATGAACCTGCGCAAGCTGGAGCCGCTGATAGCCGGCTACTACCTGAAGGCGGCGGAGCTAGAGGCGCGCATCCAAGCCCTGGCGCCGGAACTGCTACTGCCGCCGCGCCGATATCGGCCTAACCCGGTGTTTGCCAGGGGAGAGCTTCCGCGCCTCGCTATGGACATCCTGCGGGCCGCTGGCGAACCGCTGCCGACGCGAGAGATCGCCGTCCGCGCGCTGGCCGCGAAGGGCGTGGCGCTACCGGATCGGCGCATCATGAAGCTGACGCGGATGCGGTTGGGGCAATTGTTCTCCGCGTTGCAGAAGCGCGGGGTGACGGTTCGGGTTGGAAGCGGGAGGGATGGGAAGAGGGGGTTGGTTTAGATTTTTTCCTGCGGACTACTCTGGAGCGGAAGTAAGTTCCGCGGCCTTGGCATCGAAAATATCGGCCTGTTCCCCCTCGACCTCAAACGTCGAATAGATACCTTTCCGGGTTCCGACCGGGAAGATCAATTTCTTTTGGATCATCCTGTATATCCTTGAGGTTAGTGCATTTCTCTTGAAAATCTCACCCGTTTTGCGGTACAGGTTAATGAGTATGCGATCTAAGGTAAGGATACCGCCGGCTTCCTCAATCACCCCCAAGATCGCGAATTCGAGCTTGTCGGCGTCGGATATGCTGAGTTCGGAAATTAGCTCCTGGGGCAACCCCTCTAGGTCATCTGGCGTCAAGGCTAACTGACGCAATGCGCTGTCGTGCGGCTTTTTTCTGCTATCAATTTCCTTTTGCGCCATATCGATGTCGTCGATGAGCGATTGGAAACTGATTAGTGCCTTCCGGTGAAACTCGGCGCGGCCGATGTCGTCGCTGTACCGGCGCGCCAGCTTCTCCTGATTGGCCATTTGCTCCTTGACAAAAGGAACGTGCTTACCAAGTATGTCCATGTCTTGTCAGCCCTAACAAGGTTGGCGGAGTTGGCGGGATTCGAACCCGCGGCACGGTGCTACTAACACCGTGCGCCAGAGTGTAAGTCTGGTGTCTTCAGCCGCTCGACCACGACTCCATGATGTACCGGCGCGATGACCGGGAAACAGTTTCCACAAGTCCTTCAAGGGGTCTGCTCGAAACCGGGCAGGCCCCTTGATTTTGTCAGATAGGCTGCCGAATGCGATGTTCAATAGCAGTCGAAGCGAAAAACGGGAAACCCGAAGAAAAAATGAAATTGTGCCGAATTTGATCGGCAGCCGGTCTATCCCGCCGCCCGCTGCCAATACCCGCAGAAATCCACGCTCGGCCGCGAACCCATAGCCAGTTCCACCACCCGTCGAACCTGCGTCCCGTTGTCCACCCGGCGCGCATCCTCGCGGAAAGCGGCCTCCTGGGCGTAGCGGACCAGATAGGTGCCCGCGATGTGGTGGTGATGCCCAATCTCGGCCCGGCGCATCCGCGAGAAGAACTCTTCCGCCCCGTTCGTGTAGACGCCCGTTTCGGTGCTGTAGAGGCTCTGGTGGTCAATCCGCTTCATGGCGAACCGGGCCTGGAGGTCATTCCACGAACCGGCTTCGTCGGCCTGGATGGCTGGTGCCGGCGCCAACCCGACGAGGTGATGAAGCGGAGTGCTGCGCCTTCCGACCTGAACACGGCCGGCAGGGTGCGGCCACCGCGCTCGCGGATCACCACAACGACCTGACGCTTGCCGTTCTGGTTCTTGGCAAGGCGACGGTCTCGGCGGTTCTCTTTGTGGTTGGCCGGCTTGATGTAGCCGCCGAAATAGGCGCCATCGACCTCCACCGTCTCGCCGTCGCCGCCGAGGTGCAGGCCCTTGCTGTCCAGCGCCATCGCCTCGCGCAGCTTGTGGGCCAGGACGAACGCTGTTTTGTATTGGCAATCCAGATCCCGCGAGAGCGCCAGAGCCGACTTGCCCTTCACTTCGTTCATGAAAATGGCGATTGCCGCGAGGTAGCTACGGAGCGGCATCTTGTGGAAGGCGAAGATGGTGCCGCTGGTGATCGAGAAATCCTTGCGGCAAGCCTTGCAGCGGAACCGCAGCGCGCCGGAAGGGCGGCGGCACTCATAGACGGTCGGGCATTCGCAGTGCGGGCAAACCGCCTTCCCTTCGGTAGCGGCCCAGCGGATAGAGCGGAAAGTCGCCTCCACCTGCACGTCCGACATCCGCATGACGGCAACCAGGCCGAGGGTGCGGGCACGTGCTGAGAGGAGGAAGTGAGACGACATATACCGCATCCGACATCTTGCTGTCAGAAACGATATGATCTGCGCATCCCATTGTCAACAGGATAATATCAGTTATGATAGGTTTCCACTGATATCGGGAGACGTATATGGGAATCGCAGCGACGGAAAAGGAGCTTGCCGACAAGGCAACGCGGTTCTTGAAGGCGGAGATGAAGCGGGCCGGTGTGACCTACGGCGAGTTGGCAAAGAGGTTAGAGGCGCACGGGCTGAAAGAGACGGAGGCGTCTATCGCCAACAAGCTCAGCCGGGGCACCATTGCAGCTACGTTTCTATTGGCCACACTGGCAGCGCTGGAACTGGAGAGTTTGAGACTCGAAGACCTGTAAGCGAGGATCGTTGCGCCCGTGAGGATGCCGCGATGCAAGGCCTATCTACGTCTCAAAGACTTTTGATGGTCGCGGTAATTGCGATGTACGTCTCCGGACTATCATCCCTCGCTTTTTGGCGAGATGGATGCACTTATTTTTCTTTAGTCGAATCCTCCAAAGACAAATATTATGCCAGAACCAATCAGTATAGTAATTATGAAAATTGCTGGGATAGCGATAAATTCAGAATAATTAGAGACTTCATTACTGCCCGTCCGACGGATTCTCTGCTGGTCGTCTTCACCGGACTTCTTGTTTTGGTGGGAGGGTGGCAGGGATGGCAACTGAAGCGAACTGTCGATCGGATGGAAGACGGCTCTAAGCACCAATTGAGGGCGTATGTCATGGTGGTTACTGTTGAGTTCACTGATGTTGTCGCTGGATACATCCCGTCTGCCAAGGTCGTTATTAAGAATTTCGGCCAGACCCCGGCCCATGAAGTCAGTCAATGGTCGCAAATGGGTTATGACTTGTTCCCCCCAAGCACACCGCCGCCGACCGGTCATCGTGATGTGCGAGGCGGAAGATCGATCCTCGGGCCTGGGGCGACCCTTAGTATCAACAGCCCACTCAAAGGACCCGTTGGCCAAGGCACCATCCAAGAACTTATGTTGGGGGAAAGTGCCCTGTATATAATAGGAAGGATTGCGTACCGCGATGTTTTCGGGCGCACTCACGTAACCCAATACACCTATTTTATAGGTGGCCCCATAGGAATTATCCGCGGAGCTGCTGCCGCAGAGGATGGCAACGAGGCCACATAATATTTTCCACATCCGCACACCAGGAGCCGGCATCTCACCGCCCTCCAATCTGATGCGGTGGCTCGCAATTTGCGATTTTCCCGTGGTGGCGGGTGCTACATAATACCGGATATCTTCGCCATCGAAGCCTGTGGCTCGCTCCAGAACCTGCTCGACAAGCGCTCCCGCTTCTCCCCCAGCACCCATTCGCTGCTCGCGGTGTGCCCGGTGCCCTGGCTCCTCGCGCCGATCACGCCCACCGATCCGACGTCGCGCTGGGTGGCGACCGGGGTGCTGCTGCAGGAGCCGACCGCGCCGGTGATCCTGCCGGTCCGCGACATCAGGGTGATGTACGCCCTGAAAAGCCGCCATTACAACGGCTTTGCGGAGAGTCAGATCCCGCATCCGCATGAGTATTTCGTGCCCATGGACGTGCTCACGGCGAAGGATGCGCATCAGAACCCGGCCATGCAGGACCTGGTATCCCGCGCCTCCGCGACCGCGAACTTCCTCACGGTCCCCTGAAGCGATCGCCGGCTCGCGGGTTCAAGCGGGAAGCGGCGGCACCAATCCTGCGGCGCGCATGGCGAGATGAGCGAGGTCCGGCCGGTCGGTGCAGACGCCGTCCACCCCCCAGCCGATCAGCCGCGCCATGTCGGCCGGCGCGTTGACCGTCCATGGCACGACGCGCAGGCCGAGGCCATGCGCCTCCTCGATCAACGCCGGGGTGACATCGCCTTGCTCCGGTGCCCAGGTGGCGGCGCGCCCGCCCAAGCCCGCGACCGCCGCCGGGACGGAGCCGCCAAAATCCGCAGGCACCGCGCCGTCCCACCACAGCGCCGCCTCGGCCACCGTGTGCCGGCTGGTCAGCCAACTCAGCTTCAGATCCGGCCTGATGGCGCGGAGATACCGCAGGCCACGCCAATCAAACGAGCGCAGGGACAACAGCGCCTCCGCCGACGCTTCCTTTGCCGCCGCCAGCACCGCGTCGGCCATGGCGACCGGGGGAATGGTCAGTCCGGGCTCATCGGGGTGGGTTTTCAGTTCGACGTCGGTGACCACGCCGCGCGACACCATAAGGGCGAAGGTAGCGGCCAGGGTCGGGATGCGCACGCCGTCCTGCGGGATCTGCTCGGGATACAGCGCCGCATAGCGGCTGCCCGGACGCAGCCGCCCGACATCGTAGCGACGCAGCTCATCCAGGCTCAGGCTGCGCACCACCGGTCCCGGCCCGGACAGCCAGGCGCCGTGCGGGTCGCGGGTGATGTCCGGGTTCAGGATCGCGTCGTGCGTCACCACGGCGACGCCGTCGGCGGTGGTGGCAACGTCGATCTCAATCGCATCGACGCCGATCGCCAGCGTGCCGGCAAATCCCTCAAGGGTGTTCTCTGGAAACAGCCCGCGTGCGCCGCGATGGCCTTGAAGCTCGAATTTTTTCATATCGCGTTCGATCATGCTTTGCCTTCATGAAGGCGACGGCGCTACGGGTGTCTTGCCCTGGCGTCAAGTTTCGGCAAGGTAGCCGCATGAGCGAAAAGATCCTCGGCGTCCTCGGCGGTATGGGGCCATTGGCCTCGGCCCATTTCATGCTTCGGCTCACCCTGCTGACGCCGGCGGAGCGCGATCAGGACCACGTGCCGGCGGTGCTGTGGTCCGATCCCCGCGTGCCGGACCGCACGCGCGGCAAGTTGGCCGGTGGGGCGGACCCGCTGCCCTGGCTGCTGCGCGGCGTGCGCGGCCTGCGCGCGGCCGGTTGCGGCGCCATCGCGGTGCCCTGCAACACCGCGCATGGCTGGTTCGACGAAATGGCCGCCGAGGGCGTGCCGGTGTTGCACATCGTAGATGCCGCCGCCACGGATTTGCGGCGCGTCTTGCCGCAGGGCGTGGTCGGCGTGATGGGAACGGCGGCGACGCTCGCGATGCGGCTGTATCAGGAGCGGCTGGAGCAGCAAGGCTGGCGCTGCATCACCCCGACCGAGGCTGAAATGCAAACGCAGGTCAGCCCGGCCATTGCCAGCGTGAAAGCCAACCGGGTGGCGGAGGCATACGCGCCGCTCGCTTCGGTGGTGCAGGCACTGGCGGCGCGTGGTGCGGGTGCCGTGGTGCTCGGCTGCACCGAGATCCCGCTCGGCATCCAGGCCGGTCCGTGGGAGACGCTCGGCGTACCGGTGATCGATTCGATCGACGCGCTGGCCCGCGCCTCGATCGCCTGGGCGAAGGCGTAGTCCACGCTCAACCCATCCGGCAATCGCCGCCGATCTGCCCATGGTAGTGCGTCCACACCTCCGTCTCGCCGAGCAGGCGGAACAGCACGTAGCCGCGCAGATGCAGGGTTCCGTCTGATGCGACTGAGAAGACGCAGTTCCACATCCGGCCGTCGTCTGGATTGGTGATCTTGGCGTGATATTCGCCGTCCTCGGTCGGCTCGGCCCGATCGAGGATAACAAGGCCGCATTTCGGCCGCCCGGCGAAGTCATGCTGCCGCTTGCCGTCCGGCCCCAACGGGTCCCGCATACCGGCGATCCGGCCACACAGGCTGTCGCCGCAGCCGGCGATCTCGACCACCGCCGAGCGATCCTCAATCAGCCAGCGGCCGACCGGGCTTGGGTCAGCGTATGCAACTTGGAGTGTTATTGCCGCAAGGTACAGTGACTTGCGCCAAGTGTCGCAGGCAACGAAGGATGCCTACGCGCAATCGCATCCGGCGGTCGGGCCTTTTTCCTCACGGACGAGATGGTGATCGATCCACTCCGCCACCAGCCGCCGCGCCTCATTCAACGAGGCTTCCGGGTGATGGATCCGGTACAGCGTGGTGCAAGCCTGGAACGAGGCGAGGTCGGGATTGCCGAGCACCCGCAAGTCGCGATAGGCGGCCACGACCGCACGCTCGCAGGTTCGGGCGATATGACTGAAATCGCGTCCCATCTGGCATCATGACTCCTGTGCGCGGAATATGTAGTCGCTGGCCGCCAGCCGCGCCAGCCCGCCGGACCCGATTGCCGCTCGCCGATCTCAGGCGGCAGCGACGATCTCCGCCAGCGCCCGGCCGACATCGCCTGTCGACGCCTGCCCGCCCATATCGCGCGTGCGCGGCCCGCCGTCGCGCAGCAGGGTTTCGATGGCAGCGACGATGGCACGTCCGGCTTCGGGCTCGCCGAGGTGCTCCAGCATCATCGCACCGGACCAGATCTGGCCGATCGGATTGCAGATGAAGCGCCCGGCGATGTCGGGGGCGGAGCCGTGCACCGGCTCGAACATCGAGGGAAATGCCCGCTCGGGGTTGATGTTGGCGCTGGGCGCGATGCCGATGGAACCGGCGACGGCGGGGCCGAGATCGCTCAGGATGTCGCCGAACAGGTTGGAGCCGACCACCACGTCGAACCAGTCCGGGTGCTGCACGAAATGGGCGCACAGGATGTCGATGTGGAACTGGTCGGTTCTGATGTCGGGATAGGCGCGGCCCATTTCGGCGAAGCGCTCGTCCCAGAACGGCATGGTGTGAATGATGCCGTTCGACTTGGTGGCCGAGGTCACGTGGCGGCGCTTGCGGGTGTGCGCCAGCTCGAAGGCGTATTTCAGCACGCGATCGACGCCGTGGCGGGTCATCACGGTCAATTGGGTGGCGAACTCGCGATCGGTGCCTTCGAAATGCCGGCCGCCGCTGTTGCTGTATTCGCCCTCGGTGTTTTCCCGGACGACGTAGAAGTCGATATCGGCTTCGGTGCGGCCGGCGAGCGGGGTCACGGCGCCAGGCATCAGGCGGCAAGGACGCAGGTTCACATACTGGTCGAAGCCGCGCCGAATCGGGATCAGCAGCCCCCACAGGCTGATATGGTCGGGCACGCCCGGCCAGCCGACGGCGCCGAGGAAGATGCTGTCGCTGTCGCGCAGCCGGTCCATGCCGTCCGCCGGCATCATCGCGCCGGTCTGCTTCCAGGTCTCGCAGGACCAGTCGTAGTGGTCGAGTTGCAGGTCGAAGCCGAAGCGGCGCGCGGCGGCGTCCAGCACCAGCAGCCCCTCGGGCACGGTCTCCTTGCCGATCCCGTCGCCAGGGATCACCGCGATCCGGTATTTCTTCTGCAACGCCTGTCTCCACCCAACGATTCCGGTCGCACAGGAAAGGGCGGGATGCGGGCGGCGTCAATCCACGGGCGGGGTCAATCCAGGGGAAAGCGGCGCAGGATTTCGCTCGGCGACGCGCCCCGCCTCGTCCAGCGCTGGCGCGCGGCCAGATCGCCAGGTCGTCGCCCAGCTGCCTGGCCTGCCCGACGTCGTCAGAGCTGGCGCAGCAGCCGGCGCTGGCGCGGGCCGGCCAGTTCCGGCAGCGGCGATATAGACCGCGGCGCCGGTGGCGCAGGCCTCGCTGATCATCGAGACGGAATTCGGCGGTGACCACGATCGCGTCGGCGGCGGCGAGGAAGCCGAGATACGGGTTCTCGCCCGGCTCGCCCCAGCGGATACAGCAGGTGCAGCACCGGCGACGAGGCCCGGCGGCCAGCGCCTCGGTCGCCTCCGCGCCGGTGCGGCGGCTGGTGCTGGCCATCACCGAGCCGCCATGCCGTGCCGGCCAGCCGCGCGACCTTGCGGCCGAGCGCGTGCGCCAGCGTCGGCGGCATGTCGGTGCCATGCAGCCGGGCCGCCGACCAGCAACGCCACGCGCGGGCGCGGCAGATGCGCCAGCCGCTCCTGCCCAGGCCGCCGCCTGCCTGGTGCAGCAGCAGCGGCGACAGCCGGTGCGGCGCGCCGAGCACCGGCAGCACGTTGTCGGCCGCGGCGGCCGGTCATGCGCCGGGACCACCAGCAGGTCGAACGCGCTCGGCGCGCAACAGGCCGCCGATGCGGGTGCGCCGAGCCGAGCGGGCCCGGGCTCGCGCAATGCACGATGCGGCTGCCGTAGCGCGGCCTTCAGCCACAGCGCCACCGCGGCCGAGCGCCGCCCGGCCGAGATCACCAGTTCGCGGCCCTCGCCGCTCCGGCTGCGCCGCCAGCAGCGATCGGCAGCGACAGCGCCGGCGGCGCCGGTCCCGACCAGCCGCCGGCCCGCGGCGGCAAGCCCGATCAGCGAGCCGCGGCGGCGCAAGCCGGCGACCGATGCGCCATCCAGTTCCAGGCCAGCGGCACGCGCCGGAACGGCACGCCCAAGCCGCTCGGCGATGCCGATCGCCTGGCGCCGCGGTGCCGGCGCGCGGGTCGTCCAGCACCCAGACCGGCGCTGCCGGTCGGCGGCGCTGCCGCTGGACGGTCTGTCGCCTCGTTCATGGCACTTGAATCACCGGGCGATCACGTGCAAGGATGCCGATGGACGGTCCACGGCGGTGCGGCTACGAAGCCAGAAGAAGGAGCCGGCGGCGCGACGGGACGCGATGGCGATCAGCCATGGAAAAACTGCACGTGTCCGACTGGGACCGGGACGCCGCGCTGACCACGGCGCGGATCCTGCTGGAGATCAAGGCCGTCAATTTCCGCCCCGAGGAACCCTACACCTTCACCTCGGGCTGGAAGTCGCCCGTCTACATCGATTGCCGCCGGATCATCTACTTCCCGCGCGCCCGCGCCAAGATCTGCGAACTGGCGGTCGAGAAGATCGGCCGCCATGTCGGCTACGAAACCATCGAGGCGGTCGCCGGCGGCGAGACCGCGGGCATCCCGTTCGCCGCCTGGATCGCCGATCGGATGCTGGCCCCGATGGCCTATGTGCGCAAGAAGCCGAAGGGCTTCGGCCGCAATGCGCTGATCGAGGGCGACGTGCCCGAAGGCAAGCGCACCCTGCTGGTGGAGGACCTGACCACCGACGGCGCCGTCGAAAATCCAGTTCGCGCAGGCGCTGCGCGATGCCGGCGCGATCGTGCAACCACGCCTTCGTGGTGTTCTTCTACGGCGTCTTTCCCGGCAGCTTCGAGACGCTGAAGCGGATGGACATCACGCTGCATCATCTGTGCACCTGGTGGGACGTGCTGGAGGCGTGCCGCGATCGTCCATATTTCTCCGAGTCGGCGCTGGCCGAGGTGCGCCAGTTCCTGGAAAACCCGGTCGCCTGGTCGGCGGCGCATGGCGGCGTCAGCAGTGCTGCCGAAGCGGAGCAGCACAAGAAAGCGTCGCTATGAGTGCATTGCGCTGACGATGTGCTGACCCTGCACCGTCAGTTGAGCGACGCGGCTCAGATCCGTTCGCTGATCGCGATCGCCAGCCGGCAGCAGCCCTTGATCGTCCGCGACAGCACCGTATAGCCGGGGGTCTGCTCGGCGCCGTGCGCGAGGCCGGCGTCGCGGTGCTCAAGCTCCTCGGCGCGGAACGTCTCGATGGTGTCGCGCAACGCCGCCTCGTCATCGCCGAGGGCGGCCGCTCTGGGCGGCGTAGTGCTCGTCGATCGCCTCCTCGACCGCCACCGTGCAGGCCATGGCGGCACGCTCGCCCATCGCGGCGGTGGCGGCGCCGAGCGCCCAGCCGGCAACATGCCAGAACGGCAGCAGCGCGGTCGGGCGCACCCGTCGCGTCGCGATCAGGTCGGAAAAACGATCAAGATGGACGCTGCTCCTGCGCCTGCATGTGGCGGATCTCGGCCGCGACCGGCCGGCGGCCCAGCACCGCAAGCTGGCCGGCGTAAATCCGCCGCGCCCCGTACTCGCCGGCATGATCGACGCGGATCATCCGCGCAACCCGTTCGCGCGGCGTCGGATCGCCCGGAAGCGGTGCGTGGTCTGGAGGTGCGTGGTCTGGAGGTGCGCTGTATGGGGCTTGGGTCATGGGCGGGCCTTGTGCGTGGAGACCAGGAAGCCGGCGATCGAAGCGGTCAACCCGAGGGCGAACAGCAGGTTCATCATCGCCATGGAAACCGGCAGCCCGGGAATGAGGAAGGTCGGGTCGTCACAGGGCTTGGATGGCTGGGCCGGCATGCTGGCGAGGCGCTCGGCCAGCGTGCCGCCGGAGAATTTCGGCGCCGCGCATTCCGGCAGCGGACTCGGCCACCATTTCGTACTCGACGCCGACATGCACGGCGGCGACCGCGGCACCAGCCAGGATGGTGAGCGCCAGCAGCACCAGCACCAGACGGGCGATCCGGCGCGGCAGCACCAGCCCGGCCAGCCCGAGGGCGATCGCCACCCGGTACGGCCATCGCTCGACCAGGCACAGCGCGCAGGGCACCAGCCCGCCGTACCACTCCGACGCCAAAGCGGTTCCGAGGGCGGCCGCGGCGGCCAACGCCGGAAGGTGCCAATGCCAGCGCGCAGACGAGGAACCATCATGCACGCCATATGACCGGGACGGCGCGGACGGCAAGTTGCCCCGGCGCGCCGCGCATCCTAGCTCGCCGCCATCACCGAGGAGAGAACGATGATCAAGCTTTGGGGCCGGGCAAATTCCAGCAACGTCATGAAGGTGATCTGGACGCTGGAGGAGCTTGACCTGAAATACGACCGGGTTGATGTCGGCGGCCCGTTCGGCGGCACCGCAACGCCGCGCATATCGTGCCATGAACCCGCTCGGCGTGGTGCCGAGCCTTGAGGAGGATGACGGGTTCACCCTGTTCGAGAGCAACTCGATCATCCGCTATCTGTGCAACGCCTATGCCCCGGATTCGGACCTCTACCCCCGTGCGGCCAGGGACCGCGCCGTCGTGGACACCTGGCTTGATTTTCAGCAAACGTCGCATAACCGGCCCGGCTCGGTGGTCTTCCAGGGCTTGATCCGCATCGCGCCGGAGAAGCGCGACCACGCCGCCATCGCCGCCGCCACGGAGGAACTGGCGCGGGTCTGGGCGATCCTCGACGCGAGGCTCGCCGAACGCCCGTTCATCGCCGGAGATCACCTGACCCTGGCCGATATCGCCTTCGGCCCGCATATTCATCGCTGGTTCGAAATGCCGATGCAGGGCCGGCCGCAAGCGCCCAACCTGCGGCGCTGGTACCGAGCGCCTGCTCGCTGGCCGCGCCTACAAGTCGCATCTCGCGGGGCCCGTTACCTGACCTCATCCGACAGACCGGCCTCGCGCGCCAGCCAGGTGCGCACGCCGGTGGGGTCGGTGAATACCTCCTGCACCTTCAGGCCGAACCCGTTCAGGGTGCGGGCCGCGGCCATGCCGTACTCGTCGGTGGTGTCGTCCCCGACATAGAACGGCACGCGGCCGGCGAACGGCGCGCGGGCCATCAGCGATGCCACGGCGGTGCCCTTGTCGGCGCCGAGCGGCTTCATCTCCCACGCCATGCGCGCCGCCAAGACGGTGAAGCCGTCGGCATGGCTTTCGAGCATTCGCAGCATCTGGTCGTACAGCGTTGGACCCGCCTCGGGCGCCAGCCGGTAATGCAGCACGAAGCCATGCGACTTCGGCTCCAGCAGCACGCCGTCGATGGCAGCGGCGAGATCGGCGGCCTGGGCCAGCCATCCGTCCGGCAATGTCGCCAATGGCGGGCGTTCAACGGCGCTGCCCGGGGCGTGGCGGATGGCGCCCCCGTGCTCGCCGGCAACCGCAGTGACGACCGCGCCCAGCAAGGCATCCACCTGCTCGATCGGGCGGCCGGTGACCACGGCCACCGCACCTTGCAGCCGGATGCGCAACCGCTCCAGCGTCGGCGGCAGGCCTTCCGGCACGATGACGGATGCCGGCGTCGGCGCGATGTCCAGCAGCGTACCGTCGAGATCGAGGAACAGCGCGGCATGCTCCGGCAACGCCGGCGGCATTCCGCACGCCATCACGGACGGCACGCGGCGACCCGGATGTCGTAGAGCGGGTGTTCGAGCATCGAAACCGCGGGCTCCGACGCCAGCATCCAGCCGTGGAAGCCGGGGCTGTCTGGCCGGGAGTCGGTGATGTCGAGATACGCAGCCGCATCCTGCTTCTGGTCCGGCGGACGGGTGAAGCAGCTGACGACGACGATCGACAAGGCGCCGAAATGCAGCGTCTGGCCGCTCTGGCCGGTCAACGTGACGGTGCGGGCCATCACCTTGTCCAGCGCCTGCAACTCGACGCCGGCGCGTGGCTGCCAGTCGCCGCCCATGGTCACCGGCGGCGAAATGGACGGTGGCGGCGAAATGGACGGCGATGCGGCGGGCGCGGGTGCCGCCGGCGGCGGCGCTTGGGCGTAGGCGGGGCCCGCGAGCAACGCGGCCAGCAGCACCTGCCAGCGCATCAGTTCGCGCAGGCGCGGATCGGGCTGTGCAGCGCCTCGACCATCTGTGCCAGCAGCCGGCGCATCGCCTGCTCGTCGACACCCATCAGCAGCGCGTCGTCGAAGGCATCCTGCATCACCTGGGCAAGCTCAGCGTGGTTTTCGGCCAGGGTCTTCAGCTTTTCCCGGCAGGAAACCGGGGTCCCGTCCGGCTGCGGCCAAATCTCCGGCTGCTGGATCATTTCGGTGCGTCCTGATGCAGTTGCTTCTGCACGTTGGTGGCGAGGTCGCCGACACTGAATATGAACTTGCCGAGCAATTGTTCCAGGCTCACCGCCGATTGCGTGATGGTGATCTCCCCGCCATCGGCCAGCATCTTGTCGTCGCCGCCGGGCACCAGCGACAGGAACTTGCCGCCCAACAGCCCATCGCTGGTGACCTCGGCGCTGGAATCCTTCGGCAGGTGCAGCGCCGGCTCGACCGTGAAGGTCACCATCGCCTGGTACGTTTTGGGGTCGACCCCGGCTGACCTGATGGTGCCGACCTTGACGCCTGCCACCCGCACGTCAGAGCCGACGGACAGGCCGTCGATCCGCTCGAACTTCGCCCGCAAGGTGTAGCCTGAGACCGTGGTGCGGCCGGTATTCGCCACGGCATAGCCGAGGAAGCCCAGCGCCACCGCGAGCACCAGGGTTCCGGCGATCAACTCGCTCGGTTTACGTTTGGCCATCACGCGCCGTCCTAGCTGCCAGGGGTCCAGGCTTCGTAATCGCCCGTCGCCGGCGCGCGGTGGCCGCCGCTGTAGTCGTGCCCGGGCGGCCGGTAGCTGATCGGCGTGCCGGTGGGATTCGGCATATGCGGCTTCTGCCAGGGCCTGCGGGGCTGGGTCAGCAGCGGCGTATCGGTGGTGTAGTGCAGCCAGGCGTGCCACTCCGGCGGCACCTTCGAGGCCTCGGCGACGCCGGCATACATCACCCATCGGCGGCGGCGCTCACCCGCCTGCGTCCGCTTGGCCTCGTAATAGATGTTGCCATCGCCGTCCTGCCCCACACGGGAGCCGTTCAGCCAGGTCGAGATTCGCGTGCCGATGTTCATGGACGTGATATAAGCATGCCTGCGCCAGTGGTCCATGCCGGGTGCGCGAAGCCAGAGTATCCACAGGATTTTGTGGGGAAATCGCCGATCGACCACAAAATGCGCTTTCCGAGTCGCACCGCTGCGCCGTAGTCTCCGACCCATGAACCGCATCAAAGAATGGCAGGGCGTCCGCATGCGTCGTGTGGCCGCCGCCGCCGACCCCGATGGCGCCGCGCGCGCCGTCACCCTCCCCGCCGCCTGGGACGAACCGGCGGCAGCAGCCCTCGCCGAACTGGCGCCCGGTGTCGGACCGACGAGCCTCGCCAGCGCCGCCGACGCCTGGATCCGCCCGTTGGCAGAACGAGCCCGGCGCGCGGGCATCGAGATGCCGTTGGCAGGACGGCTGCATACGCTGCTGCGGTCCCGGCGCGGCGCACCCGGCGTTGAAATCTGGCGCGGTGAGGCCGCCCCCTGCCCCGGTTTCGTGCTCAACCTGCGCGAATTCCACGACCCCGCCGACGGGCTCGACCTGCCGGGCTTCGCCGAGGCGGTGGAGACGGCCGTGGTGGCGCTGACGCTCGCCTGCCCGGCGGCCAGGCGAGTGGCGGTCGGAATGGCGGACCTTGCCGGTCTGCTGGCGGCGATGGGGCTCGATTATGACAGCGACGCGGCCCGCGCGATGGCCTCGTCGCTGGCTGGCCGGCTGCGCGTGGCCGCCGACCAGGCCTCCCTTGCCATGGGCGCCCTGTTCGGCGCCCTCTCGGACACAACGACGATGCGGCACGCGGCGACCACCGCGATCGCGGCGCCGGGCGCGGCCGAGGCGTTGCTGGGGATCGAGACCGGCGGCATCGCGCCGGCCTTCTCGCCCCTGAACGACGCGGGCGCACTGACCCGCACCGCGCGGGCCACGCTAGCGGCGCGGGGCATGTCAGCCGAAGCCGCCCTGGCCGCCACGCTTGCCGGCCGCTCGCCGTTCACCCCGGTGCCTGTCGCCGCCCATGCCGCGATGCACGCGGCAGTGGCGCCGCATCTGCACATCATGCCGGCCTTGGCGGAAATCGACATGCCCGCCAGCGCCGATCGCCGTGAGCTGCCGGCGCGGCGGCATGGCTACACCCAGAAGGCCGCGGTTGGTGGGCACAAGCTTTACCTGCGGACCGGCGAATATGCCGACGGCAAGCTCGGTGAGATCTTCATCGGACTCCACAAGGAGGGTGCGGCCTTCCGCGGGCTGATGGACAATTTCGCCGTCGCCGTCAGCATCGGCCTGCAGCACGGGGTGCCGCTTGCGGCGCTGGTGGAAGCCTTTACCTTCACCCGGTTCGGCCCCTCCGGCGCGGTCGAGGGCGATCCGGCCGTTACCCGCGCGACCTCGCTGCTGGATTACGTGTTCCGCAGCCTGGCGGTGAACTACCTCGGCCGCACCGACCTGCCGGCGGCCGAGGATGAGGATGGTGACACCATCGGCGACGGCGCCCGCGACCGTGCCCCCTTGCTGCCGCTGGAGCTCCCGCGCGAGGATGGGCCACGGCAGCGCCGCCGCGCCCTGCGGCTGGTCGGCCGGTAAGCGAAAGAGAGAGACAGAAGATGGCCGGAAAGATCGACGCCAGGCTCCAGCAACTCGGCATCACCCTGCCCACCCCGATGGCGCCGATCGCCAACTACGTGCCGTTCGTGATGAGCGGCGATGTGGTGGTGATCTCCGGACAGGTTCCGGCGGTGGACGGCAAGCTCGCTTTCACCGGCAAGGTCGGGGCCGGGGTGAGCGTCGAGCAGGGGGCGGCGGCGGCGCGGCAATGCCTGGTCAACGTGCTCGTGCATCTGAAGGCCGCGTGCGGCGGGGACCTCGACCGGGTGCAGCAGGTGATCCGGCTTGGCGGCTTCGTCGCCTGCCCGCCGGAGTTCACCCAGCACGCCGTGGTGATGAACGGCGCCAGCAACCTCGCGGTCGAGATTTTCGGCGATGCCGGGCGGCATGCCCGCAGCACCATCGGCGTGCCGTCGCTGCCGATCGACGCGCCGGTCGAAGTCGAGGGCATGTTCCGCATTGCCTGATCGCCGCGGCGCTCCATCTGAGGGAACATGCCCGACGGATCGAGTACCTGACGCTCACGCTGCACCAGGCGATCGCCGATATCCCGGCGCACGACTGGAACGCTTGCGCCGGCGCGGACAATCCGTTCGTCAGCCACGAATTCCTGAGTGCGGTCGAGGATAGCGGTTCGGCGAATGCCCGCACCGGATGGCTGCCGCAGCATGCGGTGCTGCGTGACGGCGAAGGCCGGGTGGTCGCGGTGGCGCCGATGTACGCGAAGTCGCACAGCTACGGGGAGTACGTCTTCGACCACGGCTGGGCGCAGGCGTTCGAACGTGCCGGCGGCAACTACTATCCGAAGCTGCAGGTGGCCGTCCCGTTCAGCCCGGTGCCAGGGCCACGCTTGTTGGTGCGCGATGATCGGAGCGTTCCGGCCGGCGCCCTGGCCGGCGCACTGGCGCAAGCATGCCAGGAGCTGAAGCTGTCATCGGTGCATGTCACCTTCTGCACGCGAGACGATTGGACCACCTTGGCCGAGGCCGGCTGGCTGCAGCGGCTGGGAACGCAGTTCCACTGGGAAAATGCCGGTTTTTCCAGCTTCGACGATTTCCTGGCGGCGCTGTCGTCGCGCAAGCGCAAGACCATCCGGCGCGAGCGGCGGGACGCAAACGCCGCCGGGCTCGAGTTCGTGTCCTTGCGCGGGCCGGAGATCACCCGGGCGCAGTGGGACGCGTTCTACCAATTCTATATGTCCACCTCCGACCGGAAATGGGGCAGCGCCTATCTGACGCGCCGCTTCTTTGGCCTGCTGTCCGAGCGGCTTGGCGATGCGGTGGTGCTGATGATGGCGCTGCACGGCGGCAAGCCTGTCGCGGGCGCCTTGAACCTGCTTGGGACCGATGCGCTGTATGGCCGCAACTGGGGTTGCAACGGCGATTGGCCGTTTCTGCATTTTGAGCTTTGTTACTACCGCGCGATCGATTTCGCCATCGAGCACGGCTTGCAAAGGGTCGAGGCCGGGGCACAGGGCGAACACAAGATCCAGCGCGGCTACTTGCCGAAACCCACCTATTCCGCCCATTGGATTGCCCATCCCGGCCTGCGTCGCGCCGTCGCCCGCTTCGTCGAGGAGGAACGGCTGGAGAAGCTGGCGCAGATGGAGGCATTGAGCGAATACTCGCCGTTTCGCCAGGACGGCGAGTAGACGCTCAGGCAGAGGCCTTTTTCGGACTCTCGGCACCCTCCGCGTCCTGGCACCAATACCTGCCGACGCGGTACAGGCTCACCTCCAATCGGCCGGCATGCGGCAGATCGATCGTGCCGGCGCCATCGATCCACCGCCAGGCCTGGCCATCGCCGCGTTCGAGCGGATGGAACCCGGCGCCGATGCAAGGGCCCGCAAGATCGATCGGCATGCCGTTCAGGCTCAGGGCCGCGATCGCGACGCCGAGCCTGCGGGTGTCGGAGGCTGTCGGTTCCATTTCCGCCGGCACGAAGCTGCGGCTGCAAAGACTGCTTGGCCCGCGCGGCAGGTTGAAACGAAACAATTTCGCTCCGTCGTCGGCAGCAACTTGCCGGATGCCGCGCGTGACCGCATGCAAATCAGCTTGTTGCGTCTGCGCATATCCAAGTGAAGCGGCATGCCTCGCCAAGGCGCCGCGTTGCGCCACCACCACCGGTCCGTCAACATGCAGGCTGGCACAGCCCTTTGCCGCCCAGGTTGCGCGAGCGAAAGCGGGATCCAGCACGCAGATATCGCCGTCCTCGAAGGCACCGCGATTGCCGGTATCGAGGTAGCTCTCGGCCGTCAGCCCGTCGGCGAGCACGACATCATGTACCGGCGCGCCATCCGGGCCTTGCAGTTCCACATGCCAATAGTCGATGCGGTCAACCTGCTGCTGCACCACGGTCGCGCCGTTCAGCAGGGCGCGGATCGGGATCAGCGCGCCATCGGCGAAAATGGCGTGGTCGGGGCTCAGCAACAGGTCGCGATGCGGCCGGCCGCGCCCGAATGCCCCGGCACGAATACGAACGGGTTGCACGTCCTGCGGCCGGCGATGCCGCGCAAGGTTCAGCGCCCGATGCCCGACCCAGCTGACCCGCCGCAGCCGCCCGGACAGGACGCAGGGGATATGATCGCCGACCTGCAATTCTTCGACCGGCATTTCGCCTTGCGCCGTCAGGATGCGCGTGCCGGCAGCGTAACAGGCCGCGTTGGCGTCCAGGGCGGTGATGCCGGCGATGTCGCTCGCGTCCAGGACCTGGTTGGCGCTGCCACCCGCCACCGGAAACATCACCGCGGCCGGGTCGGTCGAATGACCGAGACCGAGCGCATGACCGATCTCGTGCAGTGCCACCTGATACAAGGTGGAAGCGACCCCGGTATAGGTGAAGCCGCCGATCACACCGGGCTGCACCGTCAACGCATCCAAGGCCGGATCTTCGAGCCGCACGATGACGCCGGGAAGGAACTGGTTGCCGGTGGAGCGAAATGCCGCCTGCCCGATCTCGCCGCCAGTGCCGATCAGGTTGCCCCATCCCAACCGTATATCGGCAGCGCCGCTGGCCTGCGCATTGTCCGCCGCCTGCACGAAGCTGATGCCGGACACCGCGGCCCAGGCGGCGAAGGCCTGCGTGATGATGTCGACATAGGGCGCCTGCGCGACCGGGTCGATCAAATGGCTGAACGGGTGGTCGAGATCAAACGCCGTGGGATAGCTTCCGGCGGCCAGGCTCCAGGTGATGATCTTGGTGTTCCAGGCTGGACCTTCGAGCACGAAGTCCTGCGCCGCCACGCCGCTCACGGTGATGGCGGTGCCGCCGCCGTCTGATGTGACGGAGAACAGCGCCAAATCGTAATTCCCGGATATTGCCACGCTGTAGACCAGGACACCGCCTTCGGTCAGGCGTAGCATTCCGTCCGACACGGCCGCGCCATCCGCCGTGATGCCCGCCAACTCGATCGTGTCGCCGGTGCCGAAGCCGATGATGGCGCCGCCAAAGCCGCCGGGATTGTCCAGCAGCAGGCGGGCGGATCCGCCGTTGAAGGTCACGGCGCCAGCGGTCGCCGTCGCCAGTTCCAGGGTGGTGACGCTGCCGTCGGTGGCGCCCTCGATCATGAAGTCTCCCGCTCCAGTCACGGGTCCTGCGAGTTTCAACGTGCCGCCCACGGCCTGCACGGTGCCATCGTCGCGGATCGGCTGCGAATAGATGCCGGCGAATGCAAGGGTCGCCCTCGGCTCGATCGTCAGCGCGCCGGTATCGGTCAAACCGCCCGCGAGGGTCAGGATGCCGCCCTGCGCGTCGATCCGGCCGCCATTGCCGATGATGGTAGTGATGCGGCCAAAACCCCGGATCGTCGCGCCACCGAACGCCGCGAGTTCGCCCGCCGACAACGTGCCGCCGCCCAGCGTCAGCAAACCGCCAAGCGTGAGGGCGTTGGTGGTCGTGTAGTCACGCCCGCCGAGGATATTCAGCGCGCCAGCGGTGCCAATCGTGGTCAGCGTGGCATCGATGTCGCTGTAGGCGTTCGCCGCGGTGTCGTACGCGAAGATTTCGGCGCCGGAGCCTTTCAACGTCAGTGTGGCGTTGGCGACGACAACAGGCGCGCTGGCACCGCCGGCATTGAAGATGTTGATTGCCGCCAACGCCCCATCGGCCTCATAGGCGCCACCGCTCAGGACGCCGCCGGACAGGTTGGTGAAATCAGCGCTGAAGATCGCGGCAACGCCGCCATTCGCCGCGAGGACGGTGCCCTGATTGGTGAAGCTCGCCGTTTCGATCTGCAGCAGGCCGCCAGTGTCGTTGCCCGCTATCAATCCACTATTCGTCAACGCGCCGGCGCCGGAAATCACCCCGCTGCCGACCAGGCTGCCGCCAGCCGCGATCAACGATGCCGCCCCGACCTGCAGGGTCCCCTCGAGCGAGAGAGTGCCAGACGACAGCGACAGACTTCGTGCGGCCACCATCTCGGCGGCGGCGATGGCGACCACGTAACTGCCCGGCACCGTCACGAACACGTCCGTGCCGGCATTTGGCACGAGAGTCCCCGACCACGCCGACGCGGTCATCCAATCGGCCGAGGCCGGGTTTTTCCAGGTGACGTTGGCCATTCGCTCTCCTGCGGGCCGCGCTATCGCAGCCGCGAGAAAGCCTGTACCTTCTTACGGAAGAGTAAAGACTTGCGTGGCAACGATCGGGGCGCGGCACGGTGCGGATCAGGGAATTTCTCGGCACCGACATCGATGCGTTGCGGCACCGCCTTGCGCATGACGACATGCAGCGTTTCCGCCGTAACGAGGCGCAGCAGCTACGGGCCTGGCAGGTCGGGATCGAATGCCTGGCGGCGGCATTTGTGGATTGGCCGGAAGCGGCGGGGTGGGAGTTGCTGCTGGAATACCCGCTGCGCCGCCTGGGCCGGCGGATCGATGCCGTGCTGATCACCGACCGCGCCATCATGGTGCTGGAGTTCAAGGTCGGCAGCATGGCTTTCTTGGCCGAGGACCGCCGGCAAGTGGAGGATTACGCGCTCGACCTGCAGGATTTCCACGCGCTGAGCCGCAACCACCCGATCATACCGATCCTGGTCGCGACGCAGGCCCGGCCCGCCGCCACGATGTGGCCGTTGCTCATCGCCGGTGTCAGCTTCGTGCTGGATGCGTCCCAGTCGAGCCTGGGGCCGTTGCTCCGCGAGTTGTGGCGGCGTCTGCCAGGCTCCGTCCCGCCACTTGATGCCACTGCCTGGGCGGCGGCGCCTTATCGGCCGGTGCCAGGCATCGTCGATGCGGCCTGCACGCTGTATTCGCGCCATGGCGTGGCCGACATCGCCGTGGCGCAGGCGGACGCGCACAACCTCTCAAGCACCACCGACGCGATTCTCGCGGCCATACGCAGGGCGCAAGCGGAGCGGCGTCACATCGCCTTGTTCGTCACGGGCATTCCGGGCGCCGGCAAGACCTTGTGTGGCTTGAACGCGGTGTTCGGCGCCGGGCGCGACGTCGGCGCGACCTTTCTCACTGGCAACCCGACCCTGGTGCATGTGCTTCGCGAGGCCCTCGCCCGCGACGCCGCCGCCTCGGGACATACCGATCTGCGCGCGGCCCGACAGCGGACCAAGGCAGCGATCCAGGCGCTGCCGGCATTCCGGGACGAGTATGTGCGTAGCGGGCACACGCCGGCCGAGCATGTCGTGGTGATCGATGAGGCGCAGCGCGCGTGGTCCGCCGACCATGCCATCCGCAAGGGCCGCGACCGGGAGGTGAAGCTATCCGACTCCGAACCGGGCCACCTGCTCGACATCATGGCGCTTCACCAGGACTGGGCCGTGTTGGTTTGCCTGGTCGGCAAAGGCCAGGAAATCCATGACGGCGAAGGCGGCCTGGCGGAATGGGGAACGGCGCTGGCGACGCGGCCGCGCTGGCAGGTGCTGGCAGCACCTGGGACACAGGCAGCCGCCGACCCGCGGCAATGCCTGCCGCGGCTGGAAAACCTCACCACCCTCGGCGAATTGCATCTGGACATACCCGTCCGCAGCATCCGCAACCCAAGCGCCGCCGCATGGGTCGATGCCGTGCTCGACGGCGACGCCGCGACGGCGCGGGCCATCGCGAACCGCGACCCCCTGCCCTTCCTGCTCACCCGCGATCTGCACCAGTTGCGCGCGTACCTCCGGGCGGAATCGCGTGGCTTTCGCCGTTGCGGCCTGATCGCCAGTTCCGGCGCCAAACGGTTGCGCGCCGACGGCCTCGGCGTTGAGGTGCCGCACATGGAGGCCGACGCCGTCGCCAACTGGTTCCTCGATCGCTGGCCCGATGTACGGGCCTCCGACGCGCTTGAGCAGGTCGCAACGGAATTTTCATGCCAGGGGCTTGAACTCGATCTGGTCGGCATGTGCTGGGGCGCAGACCTGGTCCGGGCCGGCGGCGGATGGTCGGTCCGCCGGTTCAGGGGCACGAGGTGGGAAACGCAGCGCCGGCCGGACGGCATCGCCAACCGCATCAACACCTACCGCGTGCTCCTGACCCGCGCGCGGTATGCAACCGCGATCTGGATTTCCCACGGTGACGCCGGTGACGCCACACGAGATCCAGCCGAATTCGATGCCATCGCCGAATTCCTGACCACATGCGGAGCGCTGCCGCTCACCCCTGCCGCGGCCCGCCCCACTGCTGCGAAGGAGTTCTGCGTTGCTCTAGCTATTTCCAGCTGGACAAGAAAAAGCGCGGCATCTCGTCGGGGTAGGATTTGAAGTTAAGCTGCTTGGAAAATCCGTAGGTTGTCACCGACGTGCTCAGCGGCAGCCAATATGCCTGATCGGTGATCCGGTGCAGCGCCTCGCTATAGGCCTTCTTGCGCGCCGCCGGATCGACCACCGAGCCACCTTGCTTCAGCAACGCCGACACGGCGGGGTCGTGCGCCATGTCGTCGACTCCGCTGTTGAAGAAATACGGCATGATCGCCGACACGTCGTTGATGGAATACGAACCCCAGGAACTCAGATACAGCGGCGCGTCCCCACTCTCCGCCCGGGCGATCGCAGCCGTCGCCTGCAGCACGCTGATCTTGGTGCGGATGCCGACCGCGTTGAGGTAGTTCTGGATCGCCGGCGGCCAATTGGGATTGGGCGGCTGGGCCGCGACCAACTCGATGTCCAGGCCGTTGGGATAGCCCGCCTCGGCCAGCAATTGCTTCGCCTTGGCCGGGTCGTAGTCGTATTTCACCATCGCCGTCTGGTCGCAGCCGAATTGGGTGAAGTAGCAAGGCCCGTCCGGCACCCGCGCGCCACCTTGCACCAATTGCTTGGCGAAGGTCTGGCGATCGACCGCGTGCATGATGGCGCGGCGAACCCGCACATCCTTCAGCGCGTCGCTGCCCTTGCCGCGGGCGGCGGCTTCCAGCCCCAGGAAGATGATCCGCATCGCCTCCTGCCGTGTCGCCCGCAGCGCCGGCATGCGGTTGATCGCGTCCACCTGGTCCGGGTTGAACTGCCAGACCCAATCGAGCTGGTTGCCGAGCAGGTTGGCGGTGAGGACAGTCGCGTCGTTGACCTCCTTGATCACCAGCTTGCCGATCGCGGGTTTGCCCTTCGAGCTGCCGGCGTAATATCCCTCATACCGCTCAAGGTCGATTTCGCTGACACCGTCGAGGCGAGTTATTTTGTACGGCCCGGCGCCCACCGGCGCCTTCTTGTAGCCGTCATGCCCCAGCTTTTCGCGATATGCCTTGGGATAGATCGGCATGACGAACGAAACATATTCCAGCGCCGCCGGAAAAGCCTGTTTCAGCTTCAGCCGGACATGGAAATCGTCGATCGCCTCGGCACCGGCCAGCCAGGTGAAATTGCTGGGCACGGAAATGCCGGATTTCGGGTCGGTAATGACCGACACCGTGTAGATGACGTCCGCGGCCGTAAAGGGATCGCCGTTGTGGAAGGTGACGCCCTTGCGCAATTCGAACTCGAGCGTCGTATCGTCGATCCATTTCCAGCTCGTCGCGAGCAGCGGCTTCTGGACGAAATCCTCGGGGTCGCGATAGGTCAACCCGTCCCATGCCTGATGCGCCAGGACCAGGCCGGTGCGCAGGGAGTTGTAGTAGGGATCGACGTCCGTGATCTGGTCAGACCAGGCCAGCCGCAGCGTATCGGCCGATTTCTGCGCCAATGCCGGGCCAGCAGCCCCCATCCCCCAGGCAATCGCCACCCCAGCCGCCAATCCCGCCAGCTTGCGCATAGATCTTGAACTCCCCCGAATTGTTCACAACGCTAAGACCGGCCGGGAGCTGGGCGCAATGGCAATCTGAGAACGCGCTTGCGCATTCCGGAAGATAGATCCCCTGCCCTGGGCTGAACGCGGGTACTAGATCGAAGGAGATCTTGCTTGCCGCCACGGCTGTGGCGCAAGGACAGGATCGGGTTTCCGCCCCGGCTCCCGACGACGATCACCGGGCGCCATCGTGGCGGCCATGGGCATCGGGGACCGCCGACCATCGGGGGAGGATGCGTCCCGACCATGGCCAGGACAATCAGCAGCGCTACGACCGGACCGGTTGGCCTTACCGCGACCAGCAACCCGCTCAGCATCACCAGCACTGGCCGCGTCACGTCGACCGGTGGCGCGGATGGGATCGACGGCGGGTCCGGCACGGTTTGGACCATCGCCAACAGCGGCACGGTCAGTGCCGCGACCGGATTCGGCATTTACCTGTCCGGGATTGGCACCGTCACGTCGGGCGGCGTGATCACCGGCAATGACGGCGTCATTCTCGGTTCCGGCGGCAGCCTTTCGAACAGCGGATCAATCGGGGCAACGGGCGCACGCGGCAGCGGCGCGTGGACCGGGGCGGGCGTGCTGATCAATCACGCGCCGGGCACAGTAACGAACAGCGGCACCATCACCGGCCCAGGCTACGGCGCTTCGGTGGATTTCGGCGGCCTGGTCACCAATACCGGCCTGATCATCGGCGGCGAGGACGGGGTGAGAACCGGCGCCGCCAGCGGCACCGGGACCGTCGTGAACTCCGGCACCATCATTGCCACCGCAGATGACGGGATCGGCCTCCTGTCCGGCGGCACCGTGTCGAATGCCGCGGGCGGCCTCATAACCGATCAGAACACGGTGGGCGCGGGCATCTATTTCGGCCGGAGCGGAATTGGAACGCTCACCAACTCCGGCCGGATCACCGGGCCCGACTACGCCGTGGACATTGCGGGAGGCGGCGGCGTTACCAACAACGCCGGCGGGTATATCTCCGGCAATCGCGGCGTGAACATTCAAGGCGGCCTCGGCACCGTCATCAACAGCGGCAGCATTTCGGGGACGACGTCATTCGGGGTTCGGCTCTCCGCCGGCGGCCAGATGACGAACGCCGCCGGCGGGTCGATCTCAGGGCCGCTCGGCGTCGCCGTTTATGTGGCGGCCGGGACGATCACCAACAGCGGCACCATCACCGGCACCCGCCACGCCGTTACCTTCTCCGGCGGCGGCTCGAACCGGCTGGTCGCGGGTGCCACCGGCGTGTTCATCGGCGATGTCGTCGGCAGCACGATCTCCGGCAGCAGCAACACGCTGGAACTCGCGGGCGGCACCGGCACGCTGGACGGCCTTGCCGCCGGCGCCGGCAATGTCACCGAGAACGCCCATAGCTGGGCATTCAGAAATTTCAATGCGCTCGCTGTCGATGCCGGCGGCACCTGGACGCTGAACGGCACCAACAGCGTCGCTTCGATCGCCAACAACGGCAGCCTGACGATCGCCAACTCCGGCGCCCTCTCCGTGACCGCCGCTGTGGACCCCGCGAGTTCGGGCCTGTTCAGCCTCGCCAGCAACGCCGTGCTGGATTTCGCCGCCGATGTCGCATCCGGCGTCCAGGTGGCCTTCCAAGGCCCGACCGGCGTGCTCGAACTCGCGGATATCGCGGGCGGCGCGGTGCGCCAATTCAACGGCACGATCGCCGGGTTGAACACCGGCCCCAGCACCACCGCGCCCACCAACGCGATCGATATTCAGGCAACGGTCACCGGTGCCGTGCTGTCGGGCAACACGATCACCGTCTCGAACAACGCAACGACAGTCGCGACGCTGGTGCTGAGCGCCGCCCCGGCCGCAGGGACTTCCGTTTTCATCCATGCGGACGCCAAGCTCGGCGGATACGACGTGTTCCTCGCCACCATCGGCCCCTCCCTGCCGACGGTGACGTGGTCACCGGCGACAGGGACCGGCGTCGAGGCCGGCGCCATCGCGCTCGGCACCATCGCACCTTCCGGCACCGGCCTGACCTCCGTGCTGGTCAGCGGCATTCCCATCGGCGCCACCTTGGGCGACGGCACGCACAGCTTCGTCGCTTCGGCCGGCACCATCTCGGTCAACGTGCTCGGCTGGACCTATAGCGGATTGTCGATCAAGCCCGTCAACGATGCCAATTTCTCGCTTTCGGTGCAGGCGACGGACGCGTCGTCGAACGTCAGCGCCGCCGCCAGCGAAGCCGTCACGGTCAACCCGCTGGCGCCGGCCGTGGCGCCGGTGGCGGTGTCGGGGACAGCCGGCCAGGCGATCGCGCTGAACCTCGGCATCTCGGTCAACGGCCTGTCCGGCGACAGCAACAGCCTGGCCTCGGTGACGCTCGGCGGCATTCCCGCCGGTGCCACGTTGAGCAACACCAACGGCAACCCCCTGACCACCAGCGGCGGCAGCATCAGCTTCTCCGCAAGCCAGCTTGCCGCCGGTGTCCTCAACGGCCTGGCGATCACCCCGGCAAGTTCGGGCAGCATTACCCTGAGCATCGCCGCCGCCGAACAGGACGCGCAGGGCAATCTCAGCACCACCACCAACGGCACGGAGACGCTGAGCGTGGGCGGCCTGCCGACGGTGACGTGGTCACCGGCGACAGGGACCGGCGTCGAGGCCGGCGCCATCGCGCTCGGCACCATCGCACCTTCCGGCACCGGCCTGACCTCCGTGCTGGTCAGCGGCATTCCCATCGGCGCCACCTTGGGCGACGGCACGCACAGCTTCGTCGCTTCGGCCGGCACCACCTCGGTCAACGTGCTCGGCTGGACCTATAGCGGATTGTCGATCAAGCCCGTCAATGATGCCAATTTCTCGCTTTCGGTGCAGGCGACGGACGCGTCGTCGAACGTCAGCGCCGCCGCCAGCGAAGCCGTCACGGTCAACCCGCTGGCGCCGGCCGTGGCGCCGGTGGCGGTGTCGGGGACAGCCGGCCAGGCGATCGCGCTGAACCTCGGCATCTCGGTCAACGGCCTGTCCGGCGACAGCAACAGCCTGGCCTCGGTGACGCTCGGCGGCATTCCCGCCGGTGCCACGTTGAGCAACACCAACGGCAACCCCCTGACCACCAGCGGCGGCAGCATCAGCTTCTCCGCAAGCCAGCTTGCCGCCGGTGTCCTCAACGGCCTGGCGATCACCCCGGCAAGTTCGGGCAGCATTACCCTGAGCATCGCCGCCGCCGAACAGGACGCGCAGGGCAATCTCAGCACCACCACCAACGGCACGGAGACGCTGACCGTGAGCGGAACCGTGGGCGCCGGTGGTACCATCAGCACCAGCGTCACCGGCCCGATCAATCTGACCGCCGCGAACAACCCGCTCACCATCACCAACACCGGCAGGGTCACGACATCAGGCTCCGGCAATGGCATCACCGGCACGTCCGGCACGACCTGGACGGTGAGCAACAGCGGCACGATCAGTGCCGCGAGCGGCTCGGCCTCCGGCATCCGGCTGAGTGGGCCAGGAATTGTCACCAATAACGGCATCATCACGACAGGCGGTTCGGCCTACGGCGTCGGCCTGGACGGCGGTGGCACGGTGACCAACACCGGCACCATCATCGGTGGGGAGGACGGGGTCAGGATCACGACCGGGATTGGCACATTGATCAATTCCGGCAGCATCGCGTCCAAGATCGATGATGGAATTGGCTTCTTCGCCGGCGGCAGCATCATCAACGCGGTCGGCGGCTCGATCGGCAATCTCGGGACCAAAGGCGCCGGAATCTACATCACCGGCGGGGTCGGGACGGTCACCAATTCGGGCGCCTTGTCGGGAATCGACTATGTCATTGACCTCGCCAAAGGTGGCAACGTCACCAACAATGCCGGGGCGACCGTGGCCAGCCACCGCGGGGTGAACATCCTCGGCGGCACCGGTACCGTCACCAACAGCGGCAGCATCACCGGCACCACGTCCTTCGGCGTTCGATTACAGGCCGGCGGGCAGGTCAACAATGCCGCGGGTGGGTGGATTTCGGGGACACTGGGCGTTGGAATTTATAGCGCCGTCGGAACGGTCACCAACAACGGCACCATCTCCGGCTCCAGACACGCCGTCACCTTCTCCGGCGGCGGTTCCAACCGGCTGGTGGTGGGCGCCGCTGGTGTGTTGATCGGAGATGCGGTCGGCAGCACCGCGTCCGGCAGCAGCAACACGCTGGAACTGGCGGGCGGAACCGGAACGTTGAGCGGCCTGACCACCGCCGGCGCCGGAAATGTCAACGAGAACGGGCATAGCTGGGCATTCAGCAACTTCAGCTCGATCGCCGTGGATGCCGGGGGCAGCTGGACGATGACCGGCAATGACGCGGTGGCGAATTTGCTGAACAACGGGACGGTGACCATCGCCGCCTCCGCCAGCCTCGATGTCACAACGGCCATCAACCCTGCGAGTTCGGGCCTGTTCCTGCTGACCGGTGCAAGTACCCTCGAAGTGGCCTCGGCGCTGGGCACCAACACGCAAATGAGCTTCCTGGGCGCCAGCCGCCTGACGATCGACAAGTTCGGGTCGTTCGGCAGCAATGTCGGCAGCACCAACTATGCCGGACCGCAACTGCTGGGCTTCACCGCCGGGGACACGATCGACCTCTTGCAGTTCAGCGCGGCCAACGCGGGGTTGGCCTATAATTCCGCGACCGGCGTGCTGCAGATCTCCAACGGCGCATCGCAACTGGCAAGCCTCGATTTCCAGAATACCAGCCTTGGCAGTGGAAGTTTCCACGCGACGTCCGACGGCGGCAGCGGCGCCTTCATCACCCGAAGCTAGGCGAGTCCGCTATCGCAACGACGCGTTCAACTTGGCCAAGGCGGCGGAGCCAGGACACAGATCGGCGTCGGTCATCGCGTTGAGCGGCTGCTCTGATGTGTCGAGATAGCCATGCATGTCGTCGGCTTCGGGGTCCACGTAGAGCAGGCCGGTGAGAATTTCACCGCGGGCCTGGGCGGTCTGCATGAAGTTCATTGCAGCAATCCGGTCGGTGGCGTCGTAGTCGCTGGCCAGCTTGCGCAATTTCAGCAACGAGCCGTCATGCTGGTGTACAGTGGTGGCGGAACCTGCTTCGTACTCGGTGGTGATCTCTTCGCGGCTCGAGATGACGTCGAGGAAGTTTACCGCGGCGTTGTGTTCGCGCACGTAGTCGAAGCTTTTGGTGGAGCCTTCATGGTTGTTGAAGGCGACACACGGGCTGATGCAATCGATGAAGGCGGCGCCGCGATGCGTCAGCGCGCCTTTGATCAGCGGCACCAACTGGGCTTTATCGCCCGAGAAGCTGCGACCGACATAGGTGGCGCCGAGTTGCAGCGCCATCCCGACCAGGTCGATCGCCTCGTCGCTGTTGGCGATGCCGCGCTTGTTCTTGGCGCCACGGTCGGCGGTGGCGGAAAACTGGCCCTTGGTCAGGCCATACACGCCGTTGTTCTCGACGATATAGACCATGTTCACGCCGCGCCGGATGGAATGGGCGAACTGGCCCAACCCGATCGAAGCGCTGTCGCCATCGCCGGAAACGCCGAGATAGACGAGGTCTCGGTTGGCAAGATTGGCGCCGGTCAGCACGCTCGGCATGCGGCCATGGACGGAGTTGAAGCCGTGCGAATTGCCCAGGAAGTAGGTTGGTGTCTTTGACGAACAGCCGATGCCGGACAGCTTCGCGATGCGGTGCGGCTCCAGATCGATCTCGAAGCAGGCGCGGATGATGGCCGCCGAGATCGAGTCATGGCCGCAGCCGGCGCATAGGGTGGACACCGAGCCTTCGTAATCGCGTCGCGTCAGGCCGAGGGCGTTGGTGGAGAGTTCCGGGTGGTGCAGTTTCGGTTTCGGCAGGAAGGTCATGGCACGGCCTTGCGCAACGGAACGATTTTCAGGGCAGACGCGGCCTCGGCGATCGCGTCGGTGATCAGGCGGGCGGTGATCGGGCTGCCATCGTAATGCAGCACGCGCTTGAGGCGGGCGGGATCGATCTCGCCTTCGTTGATCAGCAGCGTGCGCAATTGCGCGTCCCGATTCTGCTCGACGACGAAAACCTGGTCGTGGTTGGCGACGAAATCGAGCACGTCGTCGTGGAACGGAAAGGCGCGGATCCGCATCAGGTCGATCGCGATGCCCTGCTCCGCGAGCCGCTCGGCCGCTTCGTGCATCGCCGCACTGGTCGAGCCGTAATAGATCGCGCCGAGGCGCGTGGGTGTGGCCGCATCGGCGCGGACCGGCCCGGGCACGAGGCGCTTGGCGGTTTCGAACTTCCGCAGCAGCCGCTCCATGTTGTCCTGGTAGGCCGCACCTTCCTCGGTATAGCGGGCGTAGCGGTCTCGGCTGGTGCCGCGGGTAAAATAAGCGCCTTTGGTGGGATGCGTGCCGGGATAGGTGCGATAGGAAATGCCGTCGCCGTCGACATCGAGGTAGCGGCCGAAATCGCGGCCGGCTTCGAGTTCTGCCGCGGTCATGATCTTGCCGCGGTCCATCTGCGCCGCGTCATCCCAGACGAAGGGCGCGCAAAGCCGTTCGTTCATGCCGATATCGAGGTCGAGCATGACGAAGACAGGCGTCTGCAGGCGGTCCGCGAGGTTGAAGGCCTCGGCGCCCATGCTGAAGCATTCATGCGGGTCTTCGGGGAACAGCAGGACATGCTTGGTATCGCCGTGCGAGGCGTAGGCGGCGGAGAGCACGTCGCATTGCTGGGTGCGCGTCGGCATGCCGGTGGACGGGCCGGCGCGTTGGACATCGAAGATCACCGCTGGGATCTCGGCAAAATACGCGAGGCCGATGAATTCCTGCATCAGGCTGATGCCGGGGCCGGAGGTGGCGGTGAACGCCCGTGCACCGTTCCAGGAGGCACCGATCACCATGCCGATGGAGGCCAGTTCATCCTCGGCCTGGACGATGGCAAATTTCTTCTTGCCCGTCTCCTTGTCCACCCGGAAGCGGTTGCAGTAGCGGGTAAAGCCCTCGGCCAGCGAGGTGGACGGCGTGATCGGATACCACGCGCACACGGTGGCGCCGCCATACACCGCGCCGAGGCCGGCGGCCGCATTGCCTTCCATGAAGATCCGGTCGCCCACGGCACCCGATTTGCGCAGACGCAACCCGATCGGGCACGACAGGTTGGCAAGCGCGTACTCCCGGCCCAGATGCAGCGCCTGCACGTTGGCGGCGATCAGCTTTTCCTTGGCCCGGAATTGCTCACCGATGAGTTGCTCGATCACCGCGACATCCATGTCTAGCAACGCAGAGAGCACGCCGACATAGATGATGTTCTTGAACAGCTGGCGCTGCCGGCTGTCGGTGTATTTCGCGTTGCAGATCGAAGTCAGCGGCACGCCGATGACGGTGATGTCGCTGCGGAACTTTGAAGCGGGGATCGGGCGGGTTGAATTCGTAGAACAGATAGCCGCCGGGAACGATCGACTTGATATCGCCGTCCCAGGTCTGCGGGTTCATCGGCGACCATCAGGTCGGTGCCGCCGCGCGCGCCCATGTGGTTGGACTCGGAAATCCGCATTTCGTACCAGGTCGGCAGGCCCTGGATGTTGGAGGGGAAGATGTTCCGTGGCGTCACCGGCACGCCCATGCGCAGGATCGCCTTGGCAAACAGCTGGTTGGCGCTGGCGGAGCCGGAGCCGTTGACGTTGGCGAACTTGACGACGAAATCGTTGACAGCTTCTAGCGGACGCATGCGTGCGCCTCCGCCCCATGCGGCCGGTACGATCGCCATGTCCAGCAGGAACCGCTGCATGTCCCACGCGCCGGTCGGGCAACGTTCGGCGCACAGGCCGCAATGCAGGCAGACATCCTCGTCCTTGGCCATGATACGTCCGGTCTTGAGGCGATTCGGACACATAGATGTCCTGGGTGATGTTGTGCGCCGGGGCCATCAGCCTGGTGCGCAGATCGTCCTCGTCGCCGTTCTCGGTGAAGGTGATGCAGTCAACCGGGCAGATGTCGACGCAGGCGTCGCATTCGATGCAAAGCTTCGGTGCGAACACGGTCTGCACATCGCAGTTCAGGCAGCGCTGCGCTTCCTTGAAGGCCACCGCAAGGTCGAAGCCTAGTTCTACCTCGGCCTTGATGTCGGTCAGCGCCAGCGCCTTCTCCCGATGCGGCACCTTGTAGCGCAGGTCGATGGAGACGTCGTTGTCGTAGCTCCATTCATGGATGCCCATCTTCTGCGAGGCCAGCGTCACGTCCGGCGGCGGCCGGATGTGCAGATCGTCGCCGTTGCAGAACTTGTCGATGGAGATGGCGGCCTGGTGCGCGTGTGCCACCGCCCAGATGATGTTCTTCGGCCCAAACGCCGCATCACCGCCGAAGAACACGCCGGGCCGGGTGGATTGCAGGGTGACTTCATCGACGACGGGCATGCCCCATTTGTCGAATTCGATGCCGAGGTCACGCTCGATCCACGGGAAGGAATTTTCCTGCCCGACCGCGACCAGCACGTCGTCGCATTCGATCAGTTGCTCGGGTTCACCTGTCGGCACCAGGCTGCGGCGGCCATTCGCGTCACGCTCGGCACGCACCTTCTCGAACATCATGCCGGTCAGCCGGCCGCGATCGTGGACGAAATTCTTCGGCACCAGGAAATTGAGGATCGGGATGTCCTCGTGCAGCGCGTCTTCCTTTTCCCACGGCGAGGCCTTCATCTCCTCGAAGCCGCTGCGCACCACCACCTTGACCTCGTCGCCGCCGAGGCGACGGGCGGAGCGGCAGCAATCCATCGCGGTGTTGCCGCCGCCGAGCACGATCACCCGGCGGCCGATCTTGGTGACATGGCCGAACGAGACCGAGGACAGCCAGTCGATGCCGATATGGATGTTGGCCGCGGCCTCCTTGCGGCCAGGAATGTCGAGGTCACGGCCACGCGGCGCGCCGGAGCCGATGAACACCGCATCATAGCCTTCGGTGAGCAGCTCCTTCAGGCTGTCGACGTAGCTGTTATAGCGGGTCTCGACGCCGAGATCGGTGATGTAGCCAACCTCCTCATCGATGACGCTGTCGGGGAGGCGGAATTTGGGGATCTGGCTGCGAATGAAGCCGCCGCCGCTGGCGGCGCTGTCGTAGACGACCACCTCATAGCCGGCGGGCGCCAGGTCTCGGGCCACGGCCAGGCTGGCCGGGCCGGCGCCGACGCAGGCGACACGGCGGCCGTTGCGCGACGGCGGCGGGCCAGGCATGCGGTGGCTGATATCGCCCTTGAAGTCCGCGGCCACGCGCTTCAGGCGGCAGATGGCAACCGGCTCCTCCTCCACCCGGCCGCGGCGGCAGGCGGGCTCGCAAGGGCGGTCGCAGGTGCGGCCGAGGATGCCGGGGAAGACGTTGGACTTCCAATTGACCATGTAGGCGTCGGCGTAGCGGCCGGCCGAGATCATGCGGATGTATTCCGGCACCGGCGTATGGGCCGGGCACGCCCACTGGCAATCCACAACCTTGTGGAAATAATCAGGATTCGTGACGTCGGTTGCTTTCAAGACGCAGCCACTCCCGTTGTTAGAGGCCGCTGCGACGTTGCGCCCGGCCGGCCCGCTGCGGATTTCTATCCGGCGACCAGGATGTTATGCCATTTTCTTTGCCCAGCCGGTAGGCCTTCCCCGCACCGCCGGTAGAACCTGGCCGAAGGCATCAAATGCGCCTGTACCTGACATTGTTGCTGGCTCTGCTCGCCACAACCGCAGCGCGCGCCGGCGAGCTCAAGCTCGCGACCTGGAACCTTGAATGGCTGACCGCGCGCGCCGCCGGTGACAGCGCCCTGCCCGCCGATGTCCGGCCCAAGCGCCCCGAGGATATTGACCGCCTGCGCCGCTACGGCGAGCTGCTGGCCGCCGACGTGGTGGCGTTTCAGGAGGTGGACGGGCCGGAGATGGCGGCGCGCATCTTCCCGCCTGAGCGCTACCTCGTGCACCTCACCGGCGACCAGGTGGTGCAGCGCACCGGCCTCGCCATCCGTCGCGGGCTGTCCTTCACCGTCAACCCGGACCTGACTGCGCTCGACCTTTATCCCAACGCCCGCTTCCGGCTGCGCAGCGGTGCCGACATCACGCTGTTCCTGTCATCCGGTCCGCTGCGTCTGTTGGCGGTGCATCTGAAGACAGGTTGCCGGGAGGACCCGCTGTTCGGCTCGGCGCGGCCGCAATGCGCCATGCTGGCGGCCCAACTGCCGCCGCTCGAAAGTTGGATCGCCGCCCGCCGCGCCGAGGCGACACCGTTCGTCCTGCTCGGCGACTTCAATCGCTGGATGCATGGCCGCGATGCGTTTTGGGCGGGCATGAACGATGCTGCGCCGCTGGTGCGGGCCACCGCCGGCCGAAGCTCGCCGTGCTGGGGCGGCGGCGGGTTTATCGACCACGTCATCGCCGGCGGCGCAGCGGCGGCCTGGATGCAGCCCGAGACATTGCGGGTGCTGGTCTTCCGGGAAACCGGGCAGGATTGGAAAATGCGGCTGTCGGACCATTGCCCGGTTTCGGTCCGCTTCCGCACGCCCGATTGAGCAAGGCGAAAACCGCAGCGCGTACAAACGGGTAGACCGCGATGCCGGGCTGGGCGAACATCGCCGGGTGGATCGAGGAGCGGCCGGCCATAGGCCGGCCAGGCAGTGCCGTGTGTGGAAGGGAAGACAATGCAGCGCAGAATGTTGATGCTTGGGGCTGGTGCGATGCTGGCGGGAGAGGGCGTCGCCCGCGCCGCCGTGCCCGGCATGAGTTCCGCCCTCCCCGCCGGCACGACCGAGGAGGCCGTGCTCGACCAGCTTCCTGGCAAGAAGAACCTGATCAAGCTCTCCTGGCGGCCGCCTAATTACGAGGCGCCGCTTTCGGCCTTCCGAACCGCGATCACCCCGAATGATGTGTTCTTTGTCCGCTACCACCTCGCGGTCATCCAGGAGATGGAGGAGTTGCGCCATTGGTCGCTGAGGATCGGCGGGGATGCGGCGGGAAAGCCGGTGCAGCTAAGCATGGCCGAACTGCGCGCCCTGCCGTCGGTCGAGGTCGTCGCGGTGTGCCAGTGCTCCGGCAACCGGCGTGGGTTGTTCAGCCCGCATGTGCCGGGGGTCCAGTGGGGCGTGGGCGCGATGGGCAACGCGCGCTGGCGTGGCGCGCGGTTGCGGGACGTGCTGGCGCGTGCCGGCATCAAGCCCGAGGCGGTGGAACTGGCGATGTCGGGGACCGACGGCCCGGTGCTGGACTCGACGCCGCAATTCGCGAAAAGCCTGCCGATCGACCGTGCGCTCGATCCCAACACGATCATCGCGTATGAAATGAACGGGCAGCCGCTACCCCACCTGAACGGCTTCCCCGCCCGCATCGTGGTGCCGGGCTGGACCGCCACTTACTGGATGAAGCATCTCAGCAACCTGGAAATCCGTAGCAAGCCGCTGGATAATTTTTGGATGCAGAAGGCGTATCGGGTACCGAAAGGGATGTTCCCGGTGGCCAAGCCGTTCACCACCCAGGACAACGACCAGACCAGCCCGATCACCGAGATCGTCGTCAACTCCCTGGTCACCAACCTGGTCGACGGCGCCCATGTCGCGGCGGCCGGGTTTGATGTCCAGGGCATCGCCTGGGACGGCGGCAGCGGAATCAAGACGGTGGAGTTGTCCAGCGATGCCGGCGTGAGCTGGAACGCGGCGACGCTCGGCCAGGACACCGGCCGCTTCGGCTTCCGACCCTGGAGCCTGCGCATCGCCGGCGGCAAGCCCGGTGCTGTGTCGGTGATGGTGCGCGCCACCAGCAACGCGGGCGCGGTTCAGCCAGGCAAGCTGCTGTTCAATCCGGCCGGGTACCAGCACAACGTCATCCAGACGCTCAATCTCGCGGCGGCATAGGGAGGAAGCAGCGATGTTCAAATCACCCAGAAGCTTCCTGCTTCCCGCCCTGCTGCTGGCCACGCCTGCTCTGGCGGAGCAGCCCGTCGAACTGAAGCCGGGCGCCGGCCGCGAGGCTGTCGAGACCAGTTGCAATGCCTGCCACAGCCTGGACTACATCCGGATGAACGCGCCGTTCCTGTCGGCGGAGAGCTGGAAAGCCGAGGTGACGAAGATGCGCACCGCGTTCGGCGCCCCGATCGACGACGCCCAGGCCGAGACGATCTTGCGCTATCTCAGCTCGACCTACGGGCCGCAGACATAGCGATGGCAGAATGACCCGCAAACAGATCCGCAAGCTGCTGGACTGCTACCGGGTTACCGACGGCGAGAATTTCAAGCTGCGCGATCACGATCCGGGCAACATCGGCGGCAAGCTGGTGCGGCACGCTGACGCCCCGGCCTTGTTGGCCGATGGGGTGCGGCGACTCTCCGATATTCAGGAGAAGCTCTACGCCGCCGACGACTGGTCACTGCTTTGCGTATTCCAGGCGATGGACGCGGCCGGCAAGGACGGCACCATCAAGCATGTCTTGTCAGGGGTAAATCCGCAGGGCGTGCAAGTCACGCCATTCAAGGCGCCGGGTCCGGATGAGCTGGCGCACGACCTCCTCTGGCGGATTTCCGCCAAGCTGCCGCAACGCGGGCGGATCGGCATCTTCAACCGCAGCCATTATGAAGAAGTTCTGGTGGTTCGGGTCCACCCGGAGATGCTGGCGAAACAGCACTTGCCGCCGGCGCTCGTCACCAAGCACATCTGGAAGGACCGGCTGCACGACATCGCCAATTTCGAAAGCTACCTGGCGCGCCAGGGCACCATCATCCGCAAATTCTTCCTGAACGTCTCGCCGGAGGAGCAGCGCCGCCGGCTCCTCGCACGGCTGGATGAGCCGGACAAGAACTGGAAATTCAATGCCGCCGACGTGGCCGAGCGGGCGCGGTGGGATGACTACATGGCCGCCTATCAGGATGCGATCGCCGAAACCGCCGCCCCGCACGCGCCGTGGTTCGTCATCCCCGCCGACCATAAATGGTTCACCCGCCTTGTCGTGGTCGAGGCGATGATAGAGGCGTTGGAGAAGCACCATCTGGCATCGCCAGTTTTGTCGCCGGAGGATTTGGCCGGGCTGGCCGAGGCGCGACGCAAGCTTGAGGACGATGTCTGATGCGGCTGCTCACCGGCGCTGATCTCACCGATCTCATCGAGTTTCCAGCTCTGATCGACGTCATCGACGCCGCCATGCGCCTGGTGTCGGCGCGACAGGTGGAGCTGCCGTTGCGCATGGCCGTGCCGCTTCCCGGCGGCAACCGCTTCGGGCTGATGCCCGGCTGGCTGGCGGAGCCTGCCTCCTACGGCGCGAAGCTGCTGAGCCTGTTCCCTGAGAACCCCCGCCATGGCCGATCCTCGCATGCCGGGCTGATGCTGGTGTTCGATCCGGCAACGGGCCTGGCGCGCGGTTGTCTGGCCGCGGCGGCATTGACCGCGCTGCGAACGGCGGCGGCGAGCGCCGTGGCGACGCGGGCCTTGGCAAAATCGAATGCGAGCACCCTGGCGCTGATCGGCTGCGGCGAGGAAGCCGCCAGCCATCTCGCCGCGATGCGTCACGTTCGCCAGTTGCGGCGCGTTCTGGTCTGGGGCCGCGATCCGGCGCGCGCCGCGGCGTTCGCCCGGCAGCACGGGATCGACCAGGCACCATCGATCGAAGCGGCGGTGGCGCAGGCCGACATCGTCTGCACCGTCACCGATGCCCGGACCCCGCTGTTCCAAGCGGGCATGCTGCATGCCGGGCTGCACATCAACGCCGTCGGCGCGAGCGTGCCGACGCAGCAAGAAATCTCCACGGACTGCGTTCCGGCCGTGCGGTTTTTCACCGACTACCTGCCCTCACTGGAAGCGCAGGCCGCCGAGGTGATCGACGCGCGAGGCAAAGGACTGATCGGGCCGGGGCACGCGATCACCGAAATCGGCACGGTGCTGAGCGGGGCGGCGGCGGGGCGTCAGGGTGCCGATGATGTCACGATGTACCGCTCACTCGGCGTCGCCGCGCAGGATCTGGCGGCAGCGGAATATGTGCTGCGGCGAGCGGAACAGGCCGGCCGTGGCGTAGTCGTGGACATGGCCTGACCACGACCACCGCCCGGAGCTTTTAGCTACTCCGCGGTTTCCGGCTCTTTCTCGGTGCCACCCTCGTCGCCGTCGCCCTCGGGCTTCGGCAACGCCGGTACGGCGGCCTCGATATACTCGAAGTCCAGCTTGTTGTCCTTCATCGACACCTTCACGGCGCCGCCTTTGGTCAGCTTCCCGAACAGCAACTCCTCGGCCAAAGGCTTCTTGATGTGTTCCTGGATCACCCGGCCCAGCGGCCGGGCGCCATACAGCCGCTCGTAGCCACGTTCCGCCAGCCATTCCTTGGCCGCCGAGGACAGCTCGATCGTCACGTTCCGGTCGGCGAGCTGGGCTTCGAGCTGCATGACGAACTTCTCAACCACGCGGGCGACGATCTCCGGCGTCAGCGCGGCGAAGGTGATCGTGGCGTCAAGGCGGTTGCGGAACTCCGGCGTGAACATCCGCTTGATCGCGTCGTCATCCTCGCCGATGCGGCCGTCGCGGCCGAAGCCGATCGCTTCCTTGGCCATGTCGGCGGCCCCCGCATTGGTCGTCATGATCAGGATGACGTTGCGGAAATCCACCGTCTTGCCGTTGTGGTCGGTCAGCTTCCCGTGGTCCATCACCTGCAGCAGGATGTTGTAGAGGTCCTGATGCGCCTTCTCGATCTCATCGAGCAGCAGGACGGCGTGCGGATGCTGGTCGATCGCATCGGTCAGCATGCCGCCCTGATCGAACCCGACATAGCCCGGCGGCGCGCCGATCAGGCGGGAAATGCTGTGCCGCTCCATGTATTCGGACATATCGAAGCGAATCAGCTCGATGCCTAGCGTGCTGGCCAACTGGCGCGCGACCTCGGTCTTGCCCACGCCGGTTGGGCCGCTGAACAAATAATTGCCGATCGGCTTCTCCGGATCGCGGAGTCCGGCGCGGGACAGCTTGATCGCGGCGGACAGCGCCTCGATTGCGCGATCCTGGCCGAACACCATGGATCTGAGGTCGCGGTCGAGATTTCGCAGCGTCTCCTTGTCGTCGGCCGAGACGGATTTGGGCGGAATGCGGGCGATCTTGGCCACCATCTCTTCGATATCGCGAAGGGTCACGGTCTTGCGGCGCTTGTTCTCGGGCACCAGCATGCGGCTAGCACCGGCCTCGTCGATCACGTCGATCGCCTTGTCTGGCAGCTTGCGGTCATGAATGTATTTGGACGACAGCTCGACGGCGCCGCGGATGGCTTCCTCGGTGTAGCGCACCTTGTGGTGCTTCTCGTAGTTGATCTTCAGGCCGCGCAGGATCTTGACCGTGTCTTCCAGCGTCGGCTCGTTGACGTCGATCTTCTGGAAGCGCCGGACCAGCGCGCGATCCTTCTCGAAGTAGTTGCGGAATTCCTTGTAGGTCGTGCTGCCGATGCAGCGCAGCGTGCCTGAGGCCAGCGCGGGCTTCAGCAGGTTGGAGGCGTCCATCGCCCCGCCGCTGGTGGCGCCGGCGCCGATCACGGTGTGGATCTCATCGATGAACAGAATCGCGTTGGGGTGCGCCTCCAGCTCCGTCACCACGGCCTTCAGCCGCTCCTCGAAGTCGCCGCGGTAGCGGGTGCCGGCCAGGAGCGAGCCCATATCGAGCGCGAAGATGGTGGATTTCGCCAACACTTCGGGGACGTCACCCTCGACGATCCGCTTGGCCAGGCCCTCGGCGATCGCGGTCTTGCCGACGCCGGGATCGCCGACATAGAGCGGGTTGTTCTTGGTCCGCCGGCACAGGATCTGGATGGTGCGCTCGATTTCCATCTCGCGCCCGATCAGCGGATCGATCTTGCCGGAAGCCGCCTTCTTGTTCAGGTTGACGCAGTAATTGCCTAGCGCGTCCTGGCCCCGGCGGCTCGGCTTCTCCTCGCCGCGCTCGGGCTCGCCACCGCCGGCTTCGTTGGCCGATCCCTGAACCGGGCGCTGGGCGCCGCGGCCGGGCGCCTTGGCGATGCCGTGGCTGATGAAGTTCACCGCATCGAGCCGGGTCATGTCCTGCGACTGCAGGAAATACACCGCATGGCTCTCCCGCTCGCTGAACAGCGCCACCAGGACATTTGCCCCGGTCACTTCGTCGCGGCCGGAGCTTTGGACGTGGATGGCTGCCCGCTGAACCACCCGCTGGAAACCGGCCGTGGGCTTCGGCTCGCCAGGGCGGTCCGTCGCCAGGCCGGCGAGATCCTTGTCGAGGAATTCGGTGAGGTCGCTCCGCAGCTTGTCCAGGTCGACGCCGCAGGCGCGCAGCACGGTGGCGGCGTCACTGTCGTCGGTCAGGCCAAGCAGCAGGTGCTCAAGCGTTGCGTATTCATGGCGACGGTCGCTCGCCAGCGACAAAGCCCGATGCAACGTCTGTTCTAGGTTCCGGGACAGCATGGAGTATGACGCTCCTCAGACAGGGATCAGCTCGCCACCAGACGACGCATTCGCGGCTGGTGTATCAACACTACGCACGAGGCCACTCCGCGGTTTCAGGTCCAAACTCGCCACCCCTGGCCGCATCGCCAGACCGCCGAGCCTTATAGTTTCAATAAAGCGCTGGCGGCGCACCACGAATTTCACTGTATTAACTTAAAAATTTGCCATGGAAGGTTAAACCCGGGCGTATGGCCGGGACCGGCGCCGGCTCAATCAGCCGTGGCTGATTGGCTTTGACTGAGAAAATCCCGAAGCTTCCCAGTGTATTGCCTCACCCCGACGGGGAAGCAGGATCGTCGCGCCCGGCTATTCTTTTTCGATCGTGCACTGAAGCGGGTGCTGGTTTTGCCGCGCCAGGTCCATGACCTGGGTCACCTTGGTTTCCGCGACCTCATAGGTGAACACGCCGCAAACGCCGACTCCGCGCCGATGCACGTGCAGCATGATCCGGGTCGCCTCCTCGCGGGACTTCTGGAAGAATCGCTCCAGGACATGCACGACGAATTCCATCGGCGTGTAGTCGTCATTCAGCATCAGGACTTTGTACATGGCCGGCTTGCGGGTCTTGGGCCGTGCCTTGACCACCACGCCGGTGTTGGGAGCGTCCCCGCTACCATCCGTTCGGCCGCCATCGGTTCGCCCGCCGTCCTTGCGCTTGTCGCCGTCACTCATTCTTTGCAAACCGCTCGTTGCCTGGCAGCACATCTCCGACCGGTGCCGTCCGTCGGCGACCGTATCGCAAAGGCTAGATCAGGGAAATGGCAACCGTCCCCCAGGGCCGCGCACGAAACTGTCCACATCGCAGAACAGGCCGCATTGCGATCCCGGGGCCATCACAGATAGGCCGCCTGGCGCGCGGCACAAGTCGCGCGGGCGCGCGGTATCGCAGAGGGGAAACGCGCAGAGGGAGACGCGCAGAGGGGAAACGAAAGAAGGCCCGGAATGAATATTCCGGGCCTTCTTCATCGCTTGCCTCAGCTATGCCTGACATCGGCTCGCCGCGTGGGCGAGCCGATCTGCCATCAAGCAGTGCGGCCGAACTGCTCGACCGCCAGGCGTCACCCGAGCGGTGATCGGGGCCAGCGCCTGCTCGGCCAGCTTGATCGACGCGTCGGTCAGCTTGGCCGGTCTGGGACATCGCGGTCTCAATCGAGCTGCGTGCCAGGCTGGACTGCAGGTCGATCGCCTCCTTCAGTGACTTCACGCCGGCCAGCGCCTTCCAGGTGCTGACGGTCTGGTCGAGCTGCGCCTGCGCGGTGGCGGCGAAGCTCTTGCCCAGGTCCTGGAAGCCCGCCGCCCAGATCTGGCCGGACTTGATCACCGCTTCCATGTTGCCCTGGCCGAAGGACACCATCTGTTCCGCCGTCTTCATTGCCTTGTCCATCTTCGCCTTAACCTCCATTTGAGTTTTCTCGAAACCGGCAGTCACGCCGGCCGCTTGGTTTGTGAAAGATTTGACCGCCTGACCGGCGCTATTCGGTAGGGTCGCCGCCGCCTGCGCGGTATCCTGCACGGCGGCGGGCTTCGAAGCCTGCGGCACCGCCGCCATCTGGGTGATGTTCTTTGCCATGTTCATCTCCTTGCACACGATCGATGCAATCCTGGGCAAGTGCGGCACCTTCGCGGATCGCAGGGTTTCGTGTGAATGTTATGCTGCACTGCAGCAATCATCAGATACGCCCGGCTTCCCGCAGGGTCAAGCTAAATTTGTGCAGTGCACAAAAATCTTTTGTGTCACCTTTCGCTGACCCGCGCGAGTGGCCGCAGATTGCGCAGGATCGCGGAATAACCTGTTCTTAAACCCCGATTCCCTGGCGTTGCTGCTGGACAGAAGCCGAATCCGAACGGTATGGTCGTGCCTTCAAGCCTCGGAGACTCACCCGACATGGCCGCAGGACGGCGCCTTTGCCCGCGATTTGTGGCCTGGATGGCGATGGCCGCTTTCGCGCTGGCGCTGCGCGTTGGACCCGCGCAGGCGCAGATCGGATCGGACCGCTACAGCTCCATCGTCATCGAGGCCGCCACCGGCCGGGTGCTGATCGCCGCCAATCCCGACGAGCCCCGACATCCCGCCAGCCTCACCAAGATGATGACGCTCTATATGGTGTTCGAGGCACTGCGGGACCGCCGCATCAGCCTCAACCAGATGGTGCCGGTGTCGGCGCATGCGGCGTCGATGAGCCCGACCAAGCTCGGCCTGATCCCCGGCACGCGGATCACGTGTCGAAGAGGCGATCCTCGGCCTGGTCACCAAATCGGCCAACGACGCGGCCGCCGCCCTGGGCGAGATGCTCGGCGGCGACGAGGATCGGTTCGGCCAGATGATGACCCTGCGCGCCCGCGCCCTCGGCATGGCGCATTCGGTGTTTCACAACGCATCCGGGCTGCCGGACCCGGACCAGTGGACAACGGCGTCGCGACATGGCGTTGCTGGGCCGCCATCTGGTGCAGGATTTCCCGACCGAATACCGCTATTTCAGCACGCCCAGCTTCCGCTTCCACGGCAAGCCCGTTCTCAGCCATGACCACATGCTGCAGACCTATCCCGGGGCCGACGGCATCAAGACCGGCTACACCGAGGCGTCCGGCTTCAACCTTGTTACCTCAGCCGTTCGCGGCAATGTCCGCCTGATCGGCGTCGTGCTTGGCGCGGCGCATGCCGGCGAGCGAGACCTGCACATGGCCGCACTGCTCGACCAGGGCTTCGGACGCATGGACGTGCCTGTCATGACGGCGCCAGGCGCCATCACGCCATGAGGCCCCGATCGGCTTGGTTCCGGCGGCGCACGCGGCGACGTTGGCCGCGCCAAACCCGAGGCCGGCGCGTTGGAGCATCCAGGTCGGCGCCTTTCCCAGCGAAATCGCCGCCCGACAGGCCGCGGCCGCGGCGCGGCGGCTGGCGCGGCGCGGGCGATGTCCGGGTTGAACGGGTCGCCGGGCAAGCCGGTCTGGCGCGCTCAGTTGATCGAGCTGACCGACCCCGAGGCGCGCGGCACCTGTACCGCCCTCATCCGGCGGAAACGGCCTGCACCATCCTGCGCCCCGATCCCGGCCAGTTCGCCAGCCGCTGACTGGGACTGCTTTGGTTGCAACGGCTGTCGCACTTGCACCGCGACCCCGGCTTGCGCATGTTGGAGGCATAGCCGCCGGCCTGATCCGGCGGGTGGAGCAGGATCGATGGACGGCGGCACCGACGCACGAAGGATCACGCATTCACACACCGGCGGATTTCGCCGGCATGCGCGCCGCCGGCCGGCTTGCCGCCGAGACGCTGGACATGATCGGCGCCGCATGTCGCGCCCGGCGTGACGACCGGTGAGCTGGACCGGCTGTGCCACGAATTCATCGATCGCGCACGGCGCGATGCCGGCCCCGCTGAACTATCGCGGCTATCCGAAGTCGATCTGCACCTCCATCAACCACGTCGTCTGCCACGGCATTCCCGGCGAGCGGAAGCTCGAGGCCGGCGACATCCTCAACATCGACGTCACCGTCATCCTCGATGGCTGGCACGGCGATTCGAGCCGCATGTACTGCGCCGGTCCGCCATCGACCAAGGCGCGCAACCTGATCGAAGTCACCTACGAATCCCTGCTGCGCGGCATGGCTGCGATCCAGCCCGGCGCCACGCTCGGCGACATCGGGCATGCGATCCAGGTCTATGTCGAAGGCAACCGCTTCAGCGTGGTGCGCGATTTCTGCGGCCACGGCATCGGCCGGCGCTTCCACGAAGCGCCGAACGTGCTGCATTTCGGCCGCACCGGCGAGGGTCCGGTGCTGAAGCCCGGCATGTTCTTCACCGTCGAGCCGATGGTGAATGCCGGCCGCCCGGAGGTGAAGGTGCTGGACGACGGCTGGACCGCGGTGACCCGCGACCGCAGCCTGTCGGCGCAGTTCGAGCACATGGTCGGCGTGACCGAGACCGGCGTCGAGATCTTCACCCTTTCCCCGGCCGGGCTCGACAAGCCGCCCTACCCCGCCGCCTGAACCATGCCGGCACCGTTCGTGACCACGCAGAAGCTGCGCTTCTGCGACACCGACGCGCTCGGCCATGTCAACAACGCCGTATACGCGGTGATGTACGAAGCCGGGCGCGCGGAGATGATGCGGCAGGTGGGTCTGCTCGATCCCGCCTGCGGCTTCGGCGTGGTGATCGCCCGGCTGGAGTTGGATTTCCTGCGCGAGATGAACTGGCCGGCCGAGGTGCGGATCGAAACCGCCTTGCAGCGCATGAGCACGAAGTCCTTGCATGTCCGCCAGCGCCTGTTGATCGACGGCGACGCTGGTCTCTCGCGCCGCCTCAGTGCTGGCGATCATCGACACCGCCACCCGCCGCGCGGTGCCGCTGAAGGATGAGCTGGCGCAGCATGTTCGAACAATGGCTGGTGCCGGAAACATAGCCGGCCATTGCGTCTTTGCTGCAATGCAACGACGTGGCAAGTTCGCGGGCATGACGAAGCCGCCCCGGGGATTCTCCGACCAACTCGGCCTGCTGGAACCTGCCGCACCCGACGCCGCGCCCGGTGCCGATGGCCATCGCGCCCGCATGCGCCACCGCCTGCTCACCGCCGGACCGGAGGCTCTCGCGGATTACGAATTGCTGGAGATGGTGCTGTTCATCGCCCTGCCCCGCCGCGACACCAAGCCGATCGCCAAGGCCCTGCTGGCTCGCTTCGGCAGCTTCGCCGCCGCCATCGCCGCCCCGTTGAACGAGCTGCGCGCCGTCGAGGGCATGGGCGACGCCGGCACCGCGGCCCTCAAGGTCGTGCAGGCGGCCGCCCTTCGCCTGGCGCGGGCGGAAGTCATCAACCGACCCGTCCTGAACAACTGGGACCGGCTGATGGAGTACCTGAACATCGTGTTGGCGCGCGAGCCGGTGGAGCAATTCCGCGTCCTCTTTCTCGATACCCGCAACCGCCTCCTCGCCGACGAGGCGCAGGCGCGCGGAACCGTCAACCACACACCGGTTTATCCGCGCGAAGTGGTCAAGCGCGCGCTGGAGTTGCACGCCACTGCATTGATTCTGGCGCACAACCACCCGAGCGGCGATCCCTCGCCGTCGCGCGAGGACATCGAGATGACTCAGGAGGTCAAGCGCGCCGTGGGCGCGCTTTCCATCGTGCTGCACGACCATATCATCGTTGGCAACGGCAAATGGTTCAGCTTCCGGCGGGAACATTTGCTCTGATGCGGTGGTCGGCAAAACTCGATACGCGAAAGGAAAACCCCATGGATCGTCGGCAAATTTTCGGAGCGATGGCGCTCGCGACACTGGCCACGCCCGCGTCGGCGCAACCGAAGCCGTCGGCTCAGAACAGCCCAACACCCGGCGCGAACGCCTCGCCACGGCGGATCGCCGAGATGTTCGCGGCAACCCTCAACGCGCATTCGATCGAGGCCTTCGGATCGCTGTTCGCCGAGACCTACCGCAACTTCCAGATGAGCGCCGCCGCACCTCGCCCACCGGCGCAGCGGACCGACAAGCAGAACACGATGGCATTCTTCCAGGCGCGGCTGGCGGGAATACCGGATTTGCGCGTCGCCATCGAGGCGATTGTCGCCGACGAGGAGATGGTGGCGGCGAGCTTTGCCTATAGCGGCCACCATCAGGGCAGCCTCATGGGGATGTTGCCCACCGGCAAGCTCCTGCGCTTCACCTCCTGCGACATCTTCGCCGTGCGCGGCGGACTGATCGTCGAGCATTGGGGCATGGGCGACATCGCCGGCCTGCTCGCGCAATTGCAAAGCTGAGCCGAGACCGGCTGCGCGCTATCCCGCGAGATGCGCGCCCACTTCAAGGGCACCTTCCCAGATCAGCTTCAGCGCGACGTACAGCACGATCAGCAGCCCGACCCAGGCGATCCAGCGATACCGCTCCAGCAGCCGGCGACCGAGGTCGCGGCGACGCCCATCAGCACCACCGACAGCGCGAGGCCGGTGACGAGCACCCAGAGATGGCCGTCCGCCGCGCCGGCGACGGCCAGCACGTTGTCGAGGCTCATCGACAGATCGGCGAGCATGATCTGCAGCATCGCCTGGCGCAGCGTCTTCCCGGCGTGCCGGCGCCATGCGCGTCGCGTCGCGGCGGCGCGCAGCTCGCGAAACATCTTCCAGCAGACCCACAGCAGCAGCAGGCCGCCGGCGAGCAGCAGGCCGATGATGTCCAGCAATTGCAGCGTGACCGCGCCGAACGCCGATGCGCAGCACCGTCGCGCCGCCGATCCCGACAGGATCGCCGTGCGCCGCTGCTGCGCCGGCAGCCCGGCCACCGCCAGGCCGACGACGACCGCATTGTCGCCGGCCAGCGTCAGGTCGATCAGCACCACCTGGGCCGAGCACCGCCAGGTCGGTCGACCAGTGCCGCGAGTCCATGGAAGCGGCTACGGCTCCTCGACGGCTGATGCGGGCACGGTGGTACCTTGCAGCCGGCGCGTACGTAGATCACGCCGCGCAAGTCCGATGAGGGCCGCATGGTTCCCCGTTACACCCGCCCGGAAATGGCCGCCATCTGGGCGCCGGAGAACCGCTTCCGCATCTGGTTCGAGATCGAGGCGCTGGCCGCCGAGGCGATGGCCGCGCCGGCGCCATCCCGGCAAATCGGCCGCGCGCACCATCCGCGAGAAGGGCGGCGCCGAAGCTCGCCGCGCATCGATGCCGCCGACATCGAGCGCATCGACGCGATCGAGCGGGAAACCCGCCACGACGTCATCGCCTTCCTGACCTGGCTCGCCGAGGCGATCGGCCCGGACAGCCGCTTCGTGCATCTGGGCATGACCAGTTCGCGACGTGCTGGACACCTGCCTGTCGGTGCAACTGACCCAGGCGGCCGACCTGCTGCTGACGGATCTCGACGCCGTGCTGGCGGCGCTGAAGCGCGCGCGCGTTCGAGCACAAGTACACGCTGACCATCGGCCGCAGCCACGGCATCCACGCCGAGCCGACCAGTTTCGGCCTGAAGCTCGCCGGCCATTACGCCGAGTTCGCTCGCAACCGCGCGCCGTCTGCTGGCGGCGCGCGAGGAAATCGCCGTGGCCGCGATCAGCGGCGCGGTCGGCACCTTCGCCCATCTCGATCCGTCGCGTCGAAGAGTATGTCGCCGCCGCAGCTGGGCTTGCGGCCGGAGCCGGTCTCGACCCAGGTCATCCCGCGCGACCGCCACGCCGCGTTCTTCGGCACGCTGGCGGTGATCGCCAGCGGCATCGAGCGGCTGGCCACCGAAGTCCGCCACCTGCAGCGCAGCGAAGTGCGCGAGGCGGAGGAGTTCTTCCATCCCGGCCAGAAGGGCTCCTCGGCGATGCCGCACAAGCGCAACCCGGTGCTGAGCGAGAACCTGACCGGCCTCGCCCGCATCGTGCGCTCCGCCGTGGTGCCGGCGCTGGAGAACGTGACGCTGTGGCACGAGCGCGACATCAGCCATTCCAGCGTCGAGCGCGCGATCGGGCCGGACGCGACGGTGACGCTGGATTTCGCGCTGGTGCGGCTGGCCGGGATGATGGAGCAGCTGACCGTCTATCCGGAGCGGATGGCGCGCCAACCTCGAAAGTCTCGGCGGCGTGGTGTATTCCGGCGAGGTGCTGCTGGCGCTGGCCCGCGCGGGGATCTCGCGCGAGGACGCCTATCGGATCGTGCAGCGCAATGCGATGGCGACCTGGACGAAGCTCGGCCACGGCGGACGGCCGCAGCTTCCGCGCAGCATCTGGACGCCGATCCCGAGGTCGCCGGCCGGCGTCAACGCCGGGCGAACTGGACGCCGCGATGGACCCGGCCTTGCACCTGCGCGCGCCTCGATGTGGTGTTCACCCGCGTGTTCGGGGAGCCTGGGCCCGCCGCCTGAGCCGGCACGCCGAGGCGGAAACCGGCCTTGGCACCACACCGTGACACGCCGCTCACGTCGCTGCTATACCCGCCGCGCCGTCGCGGCCTGCGGCGCTGCCGCAGAAGATGGGGATATCGCCATGGCCCGCCGCCGCCAGCTCTACGAAGGCAAAGCGAAGATCCTGTTCGAGGGGCCCGAGCCCGGCACCCTCGTGCAGTATTTCAAGGACGACGCCACCGCCTTCAACGCCCAGAAGAAGGGCATCATCACCGGCAAGGGCGTGCTGAACAACCGCATCAGCGAGTACCTGATGCTGCGGCTGGCCGAGATCGGCGTGCCCGACGCATTTCGTCCGCCGCCTCAACATGCGCGAGCAGCTGATCCGCGAGGTCGAGATCATCCCGATCGAGGTGGTGGTCCGCAACGTCGCCGCCGGCAGCATCTCGACGCGCCTCGGCATCCCCGAGGGCACCCGCCTGCCGCGCTGCATCATCGAGTACTATTACAAGAACGACGCGCTCGGCGACCCGATGGTCGCCGAGGAGCACATCACCGCGTTCGGCTGGGCCGACACCGCAGGACATGGACGACATCGTCGCACTGACCTTGCGGATCAACGACTTCCTGACCGGCCTGTTCCTCGGCGTCGGGATCACCCTGGTCGATTTCAAGCTCGAGTTCGGCCGGCTGTGGGAGAACGAGGAGATGCGCATCGTGCTGGCCGACGAGATCAGCCCGGACAATTGCCGCCTGTGGGACTCCAAGACCAACGAGAAGATGGACAAGGACCGCTTCCGCCGCGACCTCGGCAAGGTCGAGGAGGCCTACCAGGAAGTCGCGCGCCGGCTCGGCATCCTGCCCGAGGCCGGCATCGCGCGACCTGAAGGGCCCGGAGATGATGCAGTGAAGAGGCGACGCGTCACGGTGATGCTGAAGGCGGGCGTGCTCGATCCCGCAGGGCAAGGCGATCGGCCAGGCGCTGCGCGGCCTGGGTTTCGGCAATGTCGGCGAAGTGCGCGCCGGCAAGGTGATCGAGCTGGAGCTGGACGAGACCGACCCGGCGCGCGCCCGCGCGCAGGCCGAGGAAATGGCGCGCAAGCTGCTGGCCAACACGGTGATCGAGAGCTTCCGGGTGCGAAGTCGACGCTGACATGCGCGCCGGCCGATCGTCGTCTTTCCCGGCATCAACCGCGAACGCGACATGGCGATCGCGCTGGAACGCAGTCGCGGGCCGCAAGCCGCGCATGATCTGGCACAAGGAGACCGACCTGTCCGGCATCGACCTGATCGTCATTCCCGGCGGGTTCTCCTATGGCGACTATCTGCGCTGCGGCGCCATGGCGGCGCAGTCGCCGGTGATGCGCGCGATGCGCGCCCATGCCGCCCGCGGCGGCCACGTGCTTGGGGTCTGCAACGGCTTTCAGATCCTGACCGAGGCGGGAATGCTGCCCGGGGCGCTGCTGCGCAATGCCTCGCTGCGCTTCCTGTCGATGGATTGCCATCTGCGGGTCGAACGCGCCGACACCGATGTTCACCGCGCCACTACCAGCGCGGGCGAGGTGTTCCGCGCCGCCGATGGCGCATGGCGACGGCAACTACTTCGCCGACGACGGCACCCTCGACCGGCTGGAAGGCGAGGGCCTGGTGGCGTTCCGCTACGCCGACGCCGGCGGGCGAGACGTCACGCCGGCCGCCAACCGCAACGGCAGCGCCCGCAGCATCGCCGGCATCTATTCGCCCAATCTGCGCGTGCTCGGCCTGATGCCGCACCCGGAGGACCTGGTCGATCCGCTGATGGGCGGCACCGACGGCAAGCCGCTGTTCGACGGCCTCGCCGCCGCGCTCGCCGCCTGAGTCAGTGATGCCCGCAACGTCGAACCAGGCGCTGGCCCGCGAATTCGGGCTGAGCGCCGATGAATATGCCCGCGTGCTCGCCATCATGGGCCGCACCCCGACGCTGACCGAACTTGGCGTATTCAGCGTCATGTGGTCGGAGCATTGCTCCTACAAATCGTCCCGCGTCTGGCTGAAGCAACTGCCGACGAACGCGCCCTGGGTGATCCACGGCCCCGGCGAGAATGCCGGCGTCGTCGATATCGGCGACGGGCTGGCGGCCATCTTCAAGATGGAAAGCCACAACCACCCGAGCTTCATCGAGCCCTATCAGGGCGCCGCCACCGGCGTCGGCGGCATCCTGCGCGACGTCTTCACCATGGGTGCGCGGCCGATCGCCAACCTGAACGCGCTGCGCTTCGGCGACCCCGAGCTCGCCCGCACCAAGCGCAGTCGTCGACGGCGTGGTGCGCGGCATCGGCGGCTACGGCAATTGCGTCGGCGTGCCGACGGTCGGCGGCGAGATCAATTTTCACCCGGCCTACAACGGCAATCCGCTGGTCAACGCGATGACCGTCGGGCATCGCGCGACAAGGACAGGATCTTCCTCTCGCGCCGCCGCCGGCATCGGCAACCCGGTGGTCTATGTCGGCTCGAAGACCGGCCGCGACGGCATCCACGGCGCCACCATGGCCAGCGCGGAGTTCGCCGCCGATTCCGACGATAAGCGGCCGACCGTGCAGGTCGGCGACCCGTTCACCGAGAAGCTGCTGATCGAGGCCTGCCTCGAACTGATGGCGACCGACGCGATCGTCGCCATCCAGGACATGGGTGCGGCCGGGCTGACCAGCTCCTCGGTGGAGATGGCCGGCAAGGGCGGGGTCGGCATCGAGCTCGACCTTGATGCCGTGCCGCAGCGCGAGTCCGGCATGTCGGCGTATGAGATGATGCTGTCGGAAAGCCAGGAGCGGATGCTGATCGTGCTCCGACCGGACCGCGAGGACCTCGCGCGGGCGATCTTCGAGAAATGGGAGCTGGATTTCTCCGTCATCGGCCATCTGACCGACACCGGCCGGATCGTGGTGAAGCATCGCGGCGCAATCGAGGCGGACATCCCGCTCGATCCGCTGGCCGAGCAGGCACCGCTTTACCACCGCCCAACCGCCGAGACGCCGAAACAGCCGCCGCTCGGCGACGTCGCCGATCCGGTTGGCCTCGAAGCGGCGTTGCTGACCCTGATCGGCGGCCCCGATCTGTGCTCGCGCGCCTGGGTCTGGGACCAGTACGACAGCACCGTGCTCGGCCAGACGGTGAAGCGCCCGGGCGCCGCCGACGCCGCCATCGTGCGCATCGAGGGCCACGCCCGCGCGCTGGCCCTGACCACCGATTGCACGCCGCGCTATTGCGCCGCCGACCCCGAGGCCGGCGGCGCGCAGGCGGTGGCCGAGGCGTGGCGCAACCTGACCGCGACCGGCGCGCGCCCGCTGGCGATCACCGACAACATGAATTTCGGCAACCCCGAGAAGCCGGTGATCATGGGCCAGTTCGCCGCCGCCATCAGGGGCATGCGCGCCGCCTGCCTGGCGCTCGATTTCCCGGTCGTGTCCGGCAATGTCAGCCTCTACAACGAGACCGAGGGCAGCGGCATTCTGCCGACCCCCGCGATCGGCGGCCTCGGCGTGCTGGAAGATGCGGCACAGGCCGTCGGCCTCGCCGCCGCCCCTGGCCTCGATCTCGTGCTGGTCGGCGCGACCACCGGCTGGCTCGGCCAGTCGCTATGGTTGCGGGAGATCGCCGGGCGCGAAGACGGACCGCCCCCGCCGGTCGATTTGCCGGCCGAGCGCGCCCATGGCGATTTCGTCCGCACGGCGATCCTGGCCGGCGGCGTGCGCGCCTGCCACGATGTCTCCGACGGCGGCCTGCTGGTCGCGGTCTGCGAAATGGCGCTGGCCGGCGACACCGGCGTCCGGCTCGCCGACGTCAGCGGAAGCATACCGCCGCACGCGTTCTGGTTCGGCGAGGACCAGGCCCGCTACGTCCTCGCGGTGCCGGACGCGGCGCCGTTGCTGCGCCGACGCGCAGGCCGCCATGATCCCGGCCATTCGCCTCGGCCGAACCGGTGGCGAGGATTTGACACTTGCCCGATGGACGCACCATTTCCTTGGCGAGCGCTGCGCGCGACGAACGAGACATTCTTTCCCGCCTGGATGGACGCTCCGGCGGCAGAGTAGGAAAAGACGCATGGCGATGCCTGCCAGTGAAATCGAGGCGTTGATCAAGGCAGCGCTGCCCGACGCCCAGGTCACGATCGACGACCTGGCCGGCGACGGCGACCACTATGCCGCCTCCGTCGTCAGCGAAATGTTCCGCGGCAAGTCGCGCGTTCAGCAGCACCAGATCGTCTATGCCGCCTTGCGCGGCCGCATGGGCGGCGAGCTGCACGCGCTGGCTTTGCAGACCTCCGCCCCCGAATGAACCAGTCCCGAGTCAAAGGAGCTCCCGCATGACCGTATCCGAGCGTATCCAGTCCGACATCACCGAGAACCCGGTGATGCTCTACATGAAGGGCAACGCGATGTTCCCGCAATGCGGGTTCTCCGCCCGCGTGGTGCAGATCCTCACCCATATGGGCGTGCCCTTCCAGACCGCGAACGTGCTGGAAGACGCCGAACTGCGCGACGGCGTCAAGGCAGTTCTCCAACTGGCCGACCATTCCCCAGCTCTACGTCAAGGGCGAATTCGTCGGCGGCTGCGACATCGTGACCGAGATGTTCCAGTCCGGCGAACTCGCCTCCTTCCTCACCGAAAAAGGCGTGCCGCACGAAGTCACCGCCTGACGTCGCTCACCCCGTCACGCGGCGATCAGTCCAGGATCGCCGCGTGGACGAAATTGCTCAGCCCGTCCATCCGCGCCGCGTGCGCGTCGTCATCGAGTTTGGCGTTGCTGAGATAGGCGAACGACACGCCGGACTCCGGGTCCCCCCAGCAATAGGACGAACCCGCGCCGCCATGGCCGAAGGTGCGAGGATGCGCCAGCGTGCCGATGCTGCGCGCCAGGTCGGTATGGCCGCGGCTGGTCGGGCCCAGGCCGCGATGCGCCGTCATGCCGCTGGCGAGATCGATCCGGTCCCCGGTGAAGTTGCGCGTGACATACGCGATGGTCCGCGGCGACAGCACCCTGGTATCGCCCAACCGGCCGCCCTGCACCAACATCTGGTAGAACGCCGTCATCGCCCGCGCCGTCGCATAGCCGCCACCGCCCGGACGGCCGGCGGCGCGATATGACGGCGAGCGTTCCGCCGTCATTGCCGCCATCCCGCGCGCCGGCGTGACCTCATGCATGTCGGCGCAGCGCGGCAATACCGCCTCGGGTACGCCGACATAGAGCTCGTCACCAAGACCCAGCGGCAGGATGACGCGGGCGCGGATGAATTCACGAAAATCCTGGCCGGCGAGTTCCTCGATCAGCATCGCGGCCACCCAGTGCGCGGCCCCGGGATGGTATTCCACCCGCGTGCCCGGCTGCCAATCCAGGGTGAAGTTGCAAACCGCTTCACGAACCCTGGCATGATCGGCCCAAATTTCGGACGGCAGCGGTGCGGAGGGGAATCCGGCCTGATGCGTGAGCAACTGGATGACGGTGATCTCGCCTTTACGGTTGCGGCCGAACCCGGGGAGCAGATCGGCGATGCGATCGCCGAACCGCAGCGCACCGTCTTCCGCCAGCATCCACAACGCCGCCGCGGTGATGACCTTGGTGTTGGAATAGAGCAGGAACAGCGTGTCCGCATCGGCGGCGGCCGGCGGGTCCAGCCGCGCCTGCCCGAAGCTGCGGAACAGCGCCAGCTTGCCGTGCCGCGCCACCGCCAACTGCGCGCCGGGATGATCGCCTCGGGCGATGTCACGCTCGATCCGGGCGCATAATTTATCGAGCTGGACGACATCCAGACCAAGTGCTGCGGGATCGGCGAGGTCGAGCGGGAAGGTCATCACAGCGTCTCCTGAATTCGCGACACGTCGAGCCTGTTGTCCGGCGGGCGGCATCACGCCGAAAGCACTTCCTTGTTCACCACGTTGTCGCGCTCGATCCGACCGTCCAGCACGCCCAGGATGTTGCGCACCGCGGTCACCGCCATGCGGTCCAGCAATTCGCGGGTGACGCCGGCCATATGCGGCGCGCAGATGAAGTTCGGCAGCGCCAACAGCTTGTTGTCGGCCGGCGTCGGTTCCTGCTCGAACACGTCGAGGCCGGCGCCGGCGAGGCGGCCGTGGGCAAGTGCGTCATGCAGCGCCGGCTCGTCGATGATACCGCCGCGCGCGGTATTGACGAGGTACGCCGTGCGCTTCATCCGCGCCAGGCGCGCGGCGTTGAACATGCCGACGGTCGCAGGTGATTTCGGGCAATGGATGGTGACGAAATCGGCCTGCCCGAGTGCGGCATCGAGATCCGCCGCCGGGGTGCAGCCGCGCGCCCGGATGGCATCTTGCGGAATGAACGGGTCATGGACGAGCACGTTCATCTCCATCGCCAGGCACCGCGCCGCGACCCGCGTGCCGATCTTGCCGAAGCCGACGATCAGCAAGGTCTTGCCATAGAGATCGAAGATCGGAACGGTGAGCTTCTCTGCCCAGCGGCCTTCCCGCACCATCGCGTGCAGTGCCGCCCCCTGTTTCGCCAGTTCCATCATGAAGAACACTGCGTGCTCGGCGACCGTCACGGAGTTGGCGGTGCCGGCGATCATCAGCGGGATGCGCCGTTGCGTCAGCGCCGGCACATCGACCGCGTCGTACCCCACGCCGATGCGCGACACCACTTGCAGCAGCGGTGCCGCATCGATGTCAGCCGGCACGAACGCCCGCCCCCACAATGCGATGCCGTCGGTCTCGCCCAGCATGTCGCGGAAGATTTCTGGCGGGGTGCCGTCCTCGAATCGCACCGTGTCGACGTCCTCGCGCGATCGCGCGACCTCCCAGCCAGCCTGCGCCATGGCGGCCGGCAGCATCAGCCGCTTGCGATTTTGTGCCATTCCCGATCCCCCGTCGCGCGCCGTCGTTCTTAGTAGTCGAGGAAGGCGCGATACGCCTCCGACATGTCTTCGACGGCCGCGTCATACAAACGCTTGCCGTGTTCGGGAGAGGACAAGGACGGGTCGGAGCCGATGCGGCCATCCGGAAACCGCGCGCGGTAGTCGGTCGCTTCGAAGAACTGCGTGCTCGGCGCTGCGACCTTCGGTGACATCTGCGCGTGCTTGATCGCCTGCGGCTGGTAGTACTGCGCCAGCGACACCTCGGCGGCCGTCGCGTGGTTGCCGTTGACGCCGGCGTAGAGCTCGTCGGCGATCGCCTTGGCGCGCTTACCGCCGGACCAGAACATCATGCGGCACTGCACCGCTTCAACCGGGTCGCCGAGGGATCGCGCGGCATAGATCTCGTCGAATGCCGGCGGTCACGGTCGCGACGTTGCCGCCGTGGCCGTTGATGAAGAAGAAGCGGCGAAACCCGTGCACGGCCAGCGACTGCACCACGTCGCGCACCACCAGCATCAGCGTGCTCGGCCGTAACGTCGCCGAGCCGGTGAATGCGAGGTGGTGCTGCGACATGCCGTAGGCCAAGCGTCGGCGCGACGGCGCAGCCGATCGCATCGCCGACGCCCTTGGCCACCACCTCGGCGCAAAGATGGTCGGTGCCGATCAGCCCGTTCGGGCCGTGCTGCTCGACCGAGCCGATCGGGATGATAATGCCGTGCGATGTCGCGCAGGTAATCCTCGACCTCCTGCCAGGTCGACAGTGCAAGCTGCATCGTCGGAACTCCTATTGCGTGAGGCTGACGCCGCCGAACGGCTGGCCGCCGAGGAAGTGAAGCTTGTAGCCCTTCACGTTGGTCGCGCACGCCGACAAAGGCACGAGCATCGGCGAACACCAGGCCGGGCACGTCGTCATGGAAGATCTGCTGCGCCTGCGACATAAAGCTTCGCCCGCTCGCCTTCGTCGCTGACCACGTTCGCCTTGTTCACGAGGTCGCTGAACTGGCGGTTGCACTAATGCGGAATATTGCGCCCGGCGGTCAGCTGCTCGCAGGTCAGGCCGACCAGCATCTGCGCTCGGGTCGGGGTAGTCCCAGGTGCCGCCGTACATCGCGACGTCCGGCTCGCCGAGCGCGCGCGCCGGCGCAGGTACTCGCCCCATTCGTACGTGACGATCTTGGCGGTGACGCCGATCTTCGCCCAATCCGCCTGGATCATCTCGCCGGCCCGGCGGCCGTTCGGCATGTAGGCGCGCGCCACCGGAATCGCCCAGAGATCGGTGGTAAATCCGTTCGGGATAGCCGGCCTCGGCCAGCAGCGCCTTGGCGCGGGCGGGATCATAGGGGCATGGCTTCACGTCGGCGTTGTGGCCCCACAAAGCCGGCGGAGACCAGTGCGGCGGCCGGCGTGCCGCTGCCCTGGTAGACCGCCTTCACCAGACTATCGAGATCGACCGCGGTCGCCAGCGCCTCGCGCACGCGCACATCGTCGAACGGCTTCTTGTCGGTGCGGAAGGCGAGATAGCTGAGCGAGGCGATGGTGCTCTCCGGCACCGTCACCCCAGGCGTCGCGCGCATGGCGTCGAGGTCGGCGGGGTTGGGGTAGCGCGCGATCTGGCATTCGTTGGCGCGCAGCTTGGCGAAGCGCACCGAGGGATCCGCGGTGATGGCGAACACGAGGTTGTCGACCTTCGCCGCCCGCTCCGGCATGGCGCCCTTGGCGCCCCAGAAATCCGGGTTGGCGCGAAAGCGGATCAGGCTGTCCTTCTGGTACTGCACCAGTTGGAACGGGCCGGTGCCGATCGGGTTGAGGTCCAGCTGGTCGGGCGTGCCGGCCTTGTCCATCGCCGCTGCGTATTCGGCCGACAGAATGGAGAAGGACTGCACCGACAGCGCACTGATCAGCGGCGCCGACGGTGCTTTCAGCTCGAACACCACCGTGTCGTCGCTGATCTTGCTGACGGCTTTCAGGCTCGGCTCAATGAACGACGCGAACGCCGGATAGACGCCGCCGCCGACCTTGTACCAGCGATTGTTCTTGTCGAGCATGCGGTTGAAGGTGAACACCACGTCATCGGCGTTCAGCTCCCGCGTCGGTTTGAACGCGGCGTTGGACTGCCATTTCACGCCGTGCCGCAGCTTGAACGTGGTAGCGCAGCCCGTCCGGTGAAACGGTCCAGGATTCGGCCAAGCGCCGGGATCAGCTTCGAGCCGCCGATCTCCATTTCCACCAGCCGGTCGGCGATCTGCTCGGACACGTCGATAGGTGGTGTTGGCGGTGCTGAGATTGGCGTTCAACGCATCCGGGCTGGCCTCGGTGCAAACGACCAGCGTGTCCGCCCGCGCGGCACTTGCCGCGAGCGCCAGTGCCGCCCCGCACACGACCATCCACTTGCCCGACATCGCCCGCCCCTCCCATCGCTGGAAGCGCGAGTGTCCGGCGGCTGTCGCCCGCGGTCAATCCACCGATCCCGCCAATCGCCTGACGACGGCCGGTTCCGATCGACGCCGGGCGACGCGATGGTTGAGAGCCGGTTGGCAGGGATGCAGCCTTGGCCTAGGCTGTCGCTAACGAAGTAAACGGGGAGACGGGCATGGCAACTCGTAGACAGTTTCTGGGCTACGGATCGGCGATGGCGGCGGTGGCCGCGCCGACGGGGGAGGCATTGGCCCAGGCCGTCAGCGGACAGTTCGCGCAATCCGGCCTGGTCGGCACGCTGCAGGGGCCGACACAGGCGGCAGCGGCGCCGACCGCCTTCAAGGAAGCACCGCTGCTGGCCGAACTGGTGAAGGCCGGCAAATTGCCGCCGGTGGCGCAACGCCTGCCCGCCGAACCGATGGTGCTGAAACCGCTCGAGAGCACCGGTCGCTACGGCGGCACCTGGCGCCGCGCCTTCATCGGCCCGTCCGACGGCGAAAACGGCAACCGCATCAACGCGTCGGACAAGCTGCTGTTCTGGGACTTCAACGGCAGCAAGATCGTCCCTTGCGTCGCCCGCGCGTGGGACATGAGCAAGGACGGCAAGACCATCACGCTGATGCTTCGCCGGGGCATGAAATGGGGCGACGGCAGCCCGTTCACCGCCGATGATTTCGTGTTCTGGTTCGAGGATCTCTACAGCAACAAGGACATCGTGCCGACGCCGATCTCCGACATGACGCCCGGCGGCAAGCCCGGCCGCGTCGTCAAGATCGATGAAACCACGGTCCAGTTCCAGTTCGACAACCCGTTCTTCCTGTTCATCGACCTGCTCGCCGGCGACACGCTGATCGGCGGCGGCCAGTCCGTGCGCCAAGCCGCCGGCTTCACCTACGGCGCCTATTCGCCTGGACACTACCTGAAGCAGTTCCTGCCGAAATACTCCTCCGAGGCCGAGGTCACGCGTCGCGCCAAGGACGCCGGTTTCGACAACTGGGTGCGGATGCTGCACGTGAAGAAGGACTGGCAGCTGAACCCGGAGCTGCCGACCATCGGTGCCTGGCGGACCACCCGGCCGATCAACACCCCGACCTGGGCGATGGAGCGCAATCCGTACTACTGGGCGGTCGACACCGACGGCAACCAGCTGCCCTACATAGACAACATCGTCATGACGCTGGCGGAAATCCATCGAAGTCGTGAACCTGCGCGCCATGGCCGGCGAGTTCGATGAGCAGGAGCGCCACATCGACCTCGCCAAGCTGCCGGTGATCCTGGAGAATCGGGAGCGCGGCAAATACGACGTTCACCTCGACCTCGCCTTCAACGGCGCGGACACGGTGTTCCTGTTCAACATGAGCTACAAGGCCGATCCGGAAATCGCCAAATGGATCCAGAACGCGGATTTCCGCCGCGCGCTGTCGGTCTCGATCGACCGCGACCAGATGAACGAGACGTTCTGGCTCGGGCTCGGCACGCCGGGGTCGATCGGGCCGAACGAGAGCCTGCCGCAAAGCCCCGGGCCGGAATGGCGGAAGAAATGGTCGACGTACGACGTCGCGCTGGCCAACAAGATGCTCGACGGAATCGGCCTGACCAAGAAGGACCGCGACGGCTACCGCCTGCGCACCGACAACGGCCAGCGCCTGGCGATCCAGATCCTGGCGGTGAACGCGCTGCTGCCGTGGGTGGCGCACGCCGAAATGGTGTCGCAGTTCTGGCGCAAGGTCGGCATCTTCGCCGACGTCAAGGAAATGGAACGCAACCTGTTCCTGCAGCGCAGCATGGGCAACGAGCATCAGGTCGCGGTTTGGCAGAATGGCGGCAGCGAGCTTCTGTACCTGTTCCCACGCCACACGCTGCCGGTCGACACCACCGAGCCTTATCTCGGGCCGGAGATCTGCAAGTGGTTCACCTCGGGCGGCACCCAAGGCTCTCCACCCGAGCGACCCGAACCTGCTCAAGGCGCTGGAGCTGTTCAAGTCGGCTGCCGGCCAGCAGGAGGACGACCGCAACAAGACGGCGCAGGAGATCTGGAAGATCCTGATCGACAACCAGTACGGCATCGGCATCTGCGGCCAATCGCCGGCGGCACAAGGGGTGCGCATCGTCAGCCGCAAGCTCGGGCAACATCCCAAGCCGCGCCTGCATCGCCCAGCATTGCCGGACCCCGGGCAGCTCGCATCCGGAAACCTGGTTCTTCAAGTCATGATCGGGTTTGCCCCGAGATGATCGCGTTCCTGCTTCGCCGGCTGGCGCTGGGCCTGGTGACGATCTGGCTGATTTCGGTCATGTCGTTCATCATCATCCAGTTGCCGCCCGGCGATTTCGTCAACGCCTATATCGCCCAGCTGGCGGCCTCCGGCAGCAGCGTGTCGGCCGAGGAGGCGGACGCGATGCGCCGGCTGTATGGGCTCGGCCAACCGATCTACGTCCAGTATTTCAAGTGGATCAGCCGCGTCGTGGCCGGCGATTTCGGTGAGTCGATGGAATGGCGCCGCCCGGTGCTGGACGTCATCGGCGATCGTATCTGGCTGACGCTGCTGCTCGTCGTTCGGCGCGCTCATCCTCACCTGGGCGCTGGCCTTGCCGATCGGCATCTATTCGGCGGTGCGGCAATACTCGTTCGGCGACTACGCCTTCACGCTTTTGGGCTTCCTTGGCATCGCCGATACCGAATTTCCTGCTCGCCCTGATCATCTTGTATTTCTCGTTCAAATACCTCAACGCCAATGTCGGCGGCCTGTTTTCGGCGGAATTTGCGCTAGCGCCATGGAGTTGGGCGAAAATCTGGGACCTCACGAAGCATCTGCCGTTGCCCGCCTTCATCCTCGCCCTCGGCGGCACCGCCCAGCTGATCCGCATCATGCGCGCCAACCTGCTCGACGAGTTGCGCCGCCCCTACGTGGTGACCGCGCGCGCCAAGGGACTGTCCGAGCGGCGAGTCGATCCTCAAATACCCGGTGCGGGCGGCGCTGAACCCGTTCGCCAGCAACATCGCCTATCTGTTTCCGTCGCTGGTGTCCGGCAGCATCATCATTTCGCATCGTGCTCGGCCTGCCGACGGTCGGACCGTTGCTGGTGAAATCGCTGGTCTCCCAGGACATGTTCCTGGCCGGCACCATCGTGCTCATGCTCGGCGTGCTGACGGTGATCGGCACGTTCATCTCGGATCTGGTGCTGATGTGGGTCGACCCACGCCTGCGCCATCAGATGGACTGAAGCATGGGCTGGTTTCCCACCACCTGGTTCCGCCGCCGGCGGCGGCTCGAGCTGCTGCCGAGCGCTATGCCGTCGCCACCCAGTTGCAGCTCACCTGGTGGCGTTTCCGCAAGCATCGGCTGGCGATGGTCAGCCTGGTCATCGTGGCGCTGTTCTACACGATGGCGATGGCTGCCGACTTCCTCGCCACCACCGACCCGCAGGCGACCGACGCCCGCACCAGCTACATCGCGCCGCAGCCGATCCACTTCTTCGAGGACGGCGCCTGGCATCCCTACATCAACGGCCTGAAGGGCGTGCGCGACCCGCAGACCTTCAAGCTCATCTACACGATTGACCCGAGCCGCCGCGTCTACCTCACCTTCTTCGCGCCGGGCTACCGCTACGACTTCCTCGGCATCGAGACCGACACGCATCTGATCGGCCTCGCCAATCCGCAACGCGGCGACGGCATCTTCCTGCTCGGCACCGACCTGCTCGGCCGCGACCTCTGGTCCCGCCTGATGGTGGCGACCCGGGTGTCGCTCACCATCGGGCTGGTCGGCGTGACCATGAGCTTGTTCCTCGGCGTGCTGCTCGGCGGCATCTCGGCGATCTATGGCGGCTGGGTCGACACCATCATCCAGCGACTGATCGAGGTGATCCGCTCGATGCCGACCATCCCGCTCTGGCTCGGCCTCGCGGCGGCATTGCCGAACGGCTGGAGCGTGCTGCAGGTCTATTTCGCCATCACCATCATCATTTCGCTGCTCGGCCTGGACCGACCTCGCCCGCGTCGTCCGCGGCAAGTTCCTCAGCCTGCGCGAGGAGGAGTTCGTGATGGCGGCCGAGCTGGCCGGCGCGTCGCAAGGCCGCATCATCTTCCGCCACATGCTGCCGAGCTTCGCCAGCCACATCATCGCCGCCGTCAGCCTCGCGCTTGCCCGCGATGATCATCAGCGAGACGTCGCTGAGCTTCCTCGGCCTCGGCCTGCGGCCGCCGGCGATCAGCTGGGGCATCCTGCTGCAGGACGCGCAGATCGATCCAGACGCTCGCCCTGGCGCCCTGGCTGCTCGCCTCGGCGGTGCCGGTGATCGTGGTGATCCTGCGCCTTCAACTTCCTCGGCGACGGCCTGCGCGACGCGGCGGACCCCTATGGCTGAGCCAATCGCTGCCGTTCCGACCCGGGTCGACCCATCCTCTCGGTCCGCAACCTGCAGACCCATTTCTCCGGCACCGAAGGCGTCGTGCGCGCCGTCGACGGCGTCGATTTCGACGTGTTCGAGGGCCGCACGCTCGGCGTGGTCGGCGAAAGCGGCTGCGGCAAAAGCGTCACCGCGCGCAGCATCCTCGGCATCGTCGAAGCGCCCGGGCGGGTCGTCGGCGGCCAGATCCTGCTCCGCCGCGCCGGCGGCGCCCCACCGATCGACCTGCTGAAGCTGCCGCCGGACGAGAGATGCGCCAGGTCCGTGGCCGCGAGATCGCGCTGGTGTTCCAGGAGCCGATGGCCTCGCTTCAGCCAGTACTACACCATCGGCAACCAGATCATCGAGGCGATCCGCCTGCACATGCGCCTGGACGCCGGCGCGGCCCGCACCCGCGCGATCGAGTTGCTCGACATGGTCGGCGTGCCGCAACCGCGCGCGGCGCGTCGATGAATACCCGTTCCAGCTCTCCGGCGGCCTGCGCCAGCGCGTGATGATCGCCATGGCCCTGGCCTGCGACCCGCGCATGCTGATCGCCGACGAACCGACCACGGCGCTCGACGTCACGACCCAGGCGCAGATCCTCGACCTGCTGCGGGATCTGCAGCAAAAGCGCGGCCTGGCGATCATCCTGATCACCCACGACATGGGCGTCATCGCCGAAATGGCGCACGACGTCGCGGTGATGTATCTCGGCCGCGCCGTCGAAAGCGGGCCGGTGAAGGACATCTTCGCGCGGCCCAAACACCCGTACACGCGGGCGCTGCTGCGCTCGATCCCGACCATCCTGGCCAAGCCGCGCACGCGCCTGCCGATTATCACCGGCTCGATCCCGCATCCGTTCAACCGGCCGTTCGGCTGCCCGTATCATCCGCGCTGCGCCGAGGTCATCGGTGAAATCTGCGCCAGCGCCGAGCCGCCACCGATCCATCTCGGCGCGACCGAGGTGCGCTGCTTCCTGCACGGTGGCCGGCCATGAGCGCATCAAAGCCGACCACGGTGGAAACGCTTCTGGAAGTGCGCGACTTGCGCAAATACTTTCCGATCCGCAAGGGCCTGCTGCGCCGTCTCGTCGGCCAGGTGAAGGCGGTGGACGGCGTCAGCTTCACCATCCGCAAAGGCGAGACGCTGGCGCTGGTCGGCGAAAGCGGCTGTGGCAAAACCACGGTCTCGCGCTGCATCCTTCGCGCATTGGCGCCCACGTCCGGGCGGATCGGCTTCAACATCGGCGGCCGCACCGTCGATCTTGCCGTCCTGAAACGCCGTGCGCTGCGGCCGTTGCGCCGGCACATGCAGATGGTGTTCCAGGATCCGTACTCGTCGTTGAACCCGCGCATGGTGGTCGGCGAGATCATCGGCGAACCGTTGCTGATCAACGGCATGACCAATCGCGCCGAACGCCGCCGCCGGGTCACCGAATTGATGGAACTGGTGCAGCTTCCGGCCGCCTACCTCAACCGCTTTCCGCACGCCTTCAGCGGCGGCCAGCGCCAGCGCATCGGCATCGCCCGCGCCCTGGCACTGAACCCCGAACTGATCGTCGCCGACGAGCCGGTTTCGGCGCTGGACGTGTCAGTGCAGGCGCAGATCCTCAACCTGATGCTGGATTTGCAGGATCGCCTGAAGCTCACCTACCTGTTCGTCGCGCATGACCTCAGTGTGGTGAAGCATGTCAGCGACCGCGTCGCGGTGATGTATGTCGGCCGCATCGTCGAACTGGCCGAGACCGAGGCGTTGTACGAGCGCCCGCTGCACCCCTACACCGAGGCGCTGCTCTCCGCCGCCCCGACGCCGGTGCCGGACACCCTGAGCACGCGCATCATCCTCGAGCGTGAAATCGCCGATCCCGCCAATCCGCCGCCGGGCTGCGCCTTCCATCCGCGCTGCCATTACGCGCAACCACGCTGCCAGCAACAGACGCCGGAGTTGCAGGAGATCGAGCCCGGGCGCTTCGTCGCCTGCCTGCGCGCGAAGGAACTGGGCCTGCGCGGAATCGCCGCCGCCGCGTAGGGCGGATTTCTATCATGAGCCGTAATCGATGCGTATGCTGCTCGCGATCCGATGGCTGCGGAACTCGAGTTCGATTTCGTCGAGCGAGAGCACGCCGACGCAGGCTGACGCACCAGGTTGCGCAAGGCGGCCGTCTGCCAGAGCGCGCGGCGCGGCAATGACGACGTCGAATCCTGTGGCAGCCATCAGTCCGCTAACAAGTCGTTCGCCGAACACTCCGGTGCCACCGACGACCAGGACTCGTAGGGGAGCGTCGGCGGCAACATCAGTCACTCGGCGGCAACATCAGTCATAGGATGATCGGCCACCCGCGCTGCGCCAGTGCATGGCGGCGCGAACTCAGTCGGCGACGGCCTGCAGTTCCGGGATCGCTTTGGCGTCGACCAGGCGCTGGTAGATCGCAACGTAGTCCTCGGCCATGCGCCGGCTGGTCCAACGCTTGTCGAACACGCGCCGCACCGCCGGTACGGTCGATCTGGTCAAGCTTGCCGCAGGCTTCGATCGCCTCCTCCACCGTCTCGACGATGAAGCCGGTGACGCCGTGATCCATCACTTCCGGCACGCTGCCGCATTTCATCGCGATGACTGGGCAGCCGCAGGCCATCGCCTCGATCATCACGAGGCCGAACGGTTCCGGCCAGCGGATCGGGAACAACAGGGCCTTGGCGCCGGACAGGAAGGCCGGCTTCTGAGCGTCGTTGATCTCGCCGATGAATTCGACATTGGGGTTCTGCTTCAGCAGCGGTGCGATTTTTTCGTTGTAGTAATCCTCGTCGGCACGGTCGACCTTGGCTGCGACCTTCAGCTTCACGCCAACGGCACCGGCGATGCGAATTGCATCCTCGATCCCTTTTTCCGGCGAAATGCGGCCGAGGAAGGCGAAATAGCTCTGCTCGACCGGTTGCGGCATCAGCAGCCGCGCCGGCATGCCGTGATGCACCGTCGCGATCCAACCGAGATCGGGAACCGGCGTGCGCTGGTTGTTCGATATCGACACCAGCGGAACCTCCGGGAACAGGCCGTAGACCGCCGCGAACTCCTTCAGGTCCAGCCGACCGTGCAGGGTGGTCAGGAACGGGACGTTCTGACGGGAGAACAAGGAGTTCGGAAAGTAATCGGTGTGAAAATGCAGCACGTCGAACCGGTCCTTCCGGCGGTACACGTACTCCATCATCAGGTTGTAGAGCGCCACCCAGTCGAGCACCGACGGATCGAGCCGCAGCGCGCGCGGCCATGGCGGGTCAAGCTTGGCGCTGGTGAGCGAATCGCCGCTGGCGAACAGGGTCACGTCGTGCCCCATCGCCACCAGTTCCTCGGTCAGCGCGTAGACCACACGCTCGGTGCCGCCGTACAGCTTGGGCGGAACCGCCTCGAACAGCGGCGCAATCTGGGCAATACGCATCGGGAAGGCCCTCTTGGGGGGTGGGGTGCATAACAAGCGCGCCGCCCGGGAATTTCCGGCGGCAATCATCAAATAATCCGTGAATGTGGCGGAAAATCGGCGTCGGGAACGTTGACCGCGGGAAAGGCGAAATACCTCGAAGTCGAACAAAATTGAGCCGCAATCCGGGGCCAGGGTAGTGCCGTGGTCATCGAAAGCTTTGCCGTGAACGAGATGTTCGTACCTCGCCTTCCCGCCGGCGGCTCCATCACCCTCTATCAGGGCCGGCCGTTGGCGTTCCTGCTGCACTACGTCCGTCGCCACCGGCTGGCGCACGGCGTGGTGCTCGGTTCGGTGTTCCTGGCCGTGCTGTGCGGCGTCGCCGTGCAGTACGGGCTCAAGGGCCTGATCGACGCGGTTTCGCACGGGCCCGGCGGGCCTGGCGCCAAGGACGTCTGGGGCGCGTTGGCCACGCTTTGCGCCCTGATCGCCGCCGACAACATGATGTGGCGGGTCGGCGGCTGGGCGGCGGCGAACGTGTTCGTGCGCGTCACCGGCGACGTCCGCAGCGACCTGTTCGCGCATCTCGGCGGGCATTCCCCCAGCTACTTCTCGGAGCGGCTGCCCGGCACCCTGGCAAGCCGGGTCACGGCGACGTCCAACGCGGTGTTCCAGATCGCCAACACCAGCGCCTGGAACGTGCTGCCGCCATGCTTCGCGGTGGTGATGTCGATCGCGCTGATCGCTTCGGTCAGCCCGATCATGGCCGCCGCCCTTGCCATGGCCAGCCTGGCGATGGCGGCGGTGATTTTCGTCCTGGCCCGCAAGGGCATCCCGGTCCACCGGCTGTTCGCCAGCCGCGCCGCCGGGGTGGACGGCGAACTGGTGGACGTCGTCGGCAACATGCACGTCGTGCGTGCCTTCGGTGCGCGGTGGCGCGAGCATGCCCGCATGGTCGGGCGCATCGGCGCCGAAATGGCCGCGCGCCGTGGCAGCCTTCTCTACCTTGAGAAGCTGCGGCTGATTCACGCCGTGATCACAGTTGTGATCATCGCCGCGGCACTGTCCTGGGGCGTGGTGATGTGGCAGGCCGGCCAGGCGTCGGCCGGCGACATGGTGCTGATCTGCTCGCTGAGCATCGGCATCCTGCATTGCACCCGTGATCTTGCCGTCGCGCTTGTTGACCTGACCCAGCATGTCGCCCGCCTGGATGAGGCCATCACCTCGCTGCTGGTGCCGCATGACATGCCGGACGCGCCCGCCGCCAAGCGCCTGCACCGGGGTCCCGGCCGGGTCAGCTTCGATCGGGTCCGCTTCGGCTATCCCGGCCGCGGCCCGGTGCTAAAGGACCTCGATTTGGTGATCGAGCCCGGTCAGCGCGTCGGCCTGGTCGGTGCGTCGGGTGCCGGCAAGTCCACCGTGATCGCGCTGCTGCAGCGCTTCTACGATCTGCAATCCGGCCGCGTGCTGGTGGACGGGCAGGACATCGCGGACGTGACTCAGGACAGCCTTCGCGAAGTGCTCTCGATCGTGCCGCAGGACATCAGCCTGTTTCACCGCACGGTGCTGGAGAACATCCGCTACGCCCGCCCCGAAGCCGGCGAGGACGACGTCATGGCCGCGGCCGAAGCCGCCCGCTGCCGCGACTTCATCGAGGCGTTGCCCGATGGCTTCGACACGATGGTCGGCGACCGCGGGGTGAAGCTGTCCGGCGGCCAGCGCCAGCGCCTCGCCATCGCCCGCGCCCTGCTGAAGGACGCGCCGATCCTTCTGCTGGATGAGGCGACCTCGGCGCTGGACAGCGAGTCCGAGCAGGCGATCCAGCTGGCACTGGACAATTTGATGCACGGCCGCACCGTCATCGCCATCGCCCACCGGCTGTCGACCCTCCGCCACTTCGACCGCATCATCGTGATGGATGGCGGCCAGGTGATCGACGACGGCCCGCCGGAGGTGCTCTCGGCGCGGCCCGGCCCGTACCGCGAACTCCTGCGCAAGCAGATGATCGACGAGGTTCCGCTGCACGCCTGATCGTTCCTGACGGGTGGGTTCACTTCGGGTGAACCCACCCGGCTCAGCCCAACAGCCCGGCGACCGCGCCGCTCATGCAGGTGGCCAGCGTGCCCGACAGGATCGAGCGCAAGCCGAGTGCGACCACCTCGTGCCGCCGCTCGGGCACCATCGCGCCGAGTCCGCCGATCATGATGCCCAGGCTGCCGAAATTCGCGAAGCCGCACAATGCATAGGTCAGGATCAGCCGCGAGCGCGGCGCGAACGTGTCCGGCGGCAGTGCGGAAAAATTCAGATAGGCGACGAACTCGTTCAGCACCGTCTTGGTGGCCATCAGCGTCGCCGCGGTGCCGGCTTCGTCCCAGGGCAGGCCGATCAGCCACATCACCGGGCGGAACGGCCAGGCGAAGATGCGTTGCAACGTGATGGCGGCGTCGCCCCAGTGCGGCAGCACGCCGAGTGCCGTGTTGATCAGCGCGACGAACGCGACCGCCACCAGCAACGTCGCGACGATGCCGACCAGCACCGGAACGCCGTCGATCGTGCCCTTCACCAGCGCGTCCAGCGCGCTGAGCGGCGGGTCCTCGATGACCAGGCGTTCCTCCGCGGCTTCCGCCGGACCGAACGGCACCATCAGCGCCGCGACCGCCAGTCCCGCCGGCGTGCTGATCACCGAGGCGATCAGGATGTTGCCGAGTGCGTTCGGCACCAGCGGCGCGAGGAACGAGGCGTAGATCACCATCACCGTGCCGGCGACGCCGGCCATGCCGCAGGTCATCAGCGCGAACAACTCGCCGCGCTGCATGCGTGCGAGATAGGGGCGCACCAGCAGCGGCGCCTCGATCATGCCGACGAACACGTGCACCGCGGCGCCGAGCGCCAGCGCGCCGCCGATGCCCATCGCGCGGCGCAGCAGCCAGGCGAACGCGGCGGTGATCCGCTGCAGCACGCCCCAATGGAACAGCAGCGACGCCAGCGCGCTGATCGTCAGCACCAGCGGCAGCGCCTGGAACGCGAGGATGAAGCTGGCGCCGGGATGCGTCTCGGCGAACGGCAGCGGCGGGCCGCCGAGATAGCCGAACAGAAAGCTGGTGCCGGCCTCGGTCGCGTTCTGCAACGCGTCGGCGCCGTCGTTCAGCAGCATCACCACCGTGGTCGCCGGCGGGAACCGAACAGCAGCAGCGCCAGCGCCATGCAGCGCGATGCCGGCGATGACGGTGCGCCACGGGATGCGGCGCCGGTCCTCGCTCAGCGCCCAGGCGATGGCGAGCAGCGCGGCCAGCCCGACCAGGCCGCGCATCCGGGTTGCTTCAGTAGCCGTCGTTCATCGTCAGCAACGGAAAGGCGCTGTGCACGTGTGGCGGCACCACCGGCGGCGCCGCGTGCAGGAAGGATTTGTCGAGCTGGGCGAAGCTGGTGGCGCCGACCAGGGCCAGGCACTCCTGCACCTCGTCCTCCAGGATCTCCAGCAGGCGCACGATCCCGCCGGCGCCGGCGGCGGCCAGCGCATACACATAGAGGCGCCCGACCACGACCAGGTCGGCGCCGAGTGCGATGCCCTTCAGGATGTCGCTGCCCCGGCTGAACCCGCCATCGACATAGACCTTCGCCCGCCCGGCGACGGCGTCCATCACTTCGGGCAGCACCTCGAAAGAGCCGCGGCCGTGGTCGAGCTGCCGCCCGCCGTGATTTGAGACATAGACCACGTCGACGCCGAGTTGGCAGGCGCGCTCGGCATCCTCCGCCGTCGCGATGCCCTTGAGGATGAGCGGGATCTTGTGCTTCGCCTTGAAACGTTCGATGTGGCCCCAGTTCAATCCCGCCTGGAAATCCATGCCGGTGTTGTTGGCGCGCCACGGCTTGCGGAAGCGCTTGGCGATGTCACGCTCGCGCCGGCTGTAATGCGCGGTGTCGACGGTGATGCAGAACGCGTCGTAGCCGATATCGGCAGCGCGTTTCGCATGGTCGTCGATGAAGGCGTCGTCGCCACGGACGTAAAGCTGGAACACCTTCGGCCCGCTGCCGGCCCTGGCGACTTCCTCAAGCCCCGGCTGCGTCACCGAGCTGCAGAACATCGGCACCCCGAAGGCGGCGGCACCTTGCGCCACCGTCGAACCGCCGCCGGCATCGAAGGATTCCAGCGACCCCACCGGTCCCAAACCCACCGGCAGCCGGATCTTGCGGCCGAAGAATTGGTAGCTGCTGTCGATCTCCTGCGTGTCGACCAGCACCCGCGGCCGGAAAGCCATGCTGTCCAGCGCCAGGCGGTTGCGCCGCAGGGTGGTCTCGGTCTCGGTGCCGCCGACCAGATAGTCCCAGATGAACTGGTTCAGCTTCAGCCGCGCGGCCTTGATGAATTCATGCAGATTGAGGAATTCGGCGTCGGTCGGCGGCACGTTGCTGGCGGGAAATCCGCCCTGCGGCACGGCCATGTCAGGCGAGGGAGCGTTCGGCATGTCGGTTCCTATCGGGATTGAAGCAGACCGCGGCCGGCCAGGTTGCGCATCAGCGCGCCGGCGCCGAAACGTCCAGGGCTCGCACTGGTCGGTCGGGCGTGATGCGGTTGACCAGCGCGCCCAGCTTCGGCGCGGCGATGGTGACGATGTCGCCGGTCTTGTGGGTGAAGCCCTGGCCCGGCGCGTCGCGGTCCTCGACCGGCGCGAACATGGTGCCGAGAAACAGCACCGCGCCGTCGGGATAAGCGATGATGCGCGTTCAGCATCTGCGCCGACGAGATCGGCCGGATCGCGGCTGATCTTCGCGATCGAGGACGAGCCTTCCAGCACGAAATCCTGTCGCGTCCCTCGACCCGTCAGCGTCACCGTCGTCGTGCGAATATCGTCCAGCGTGAAGGCCGCGTCGAAGAAGCGCACGAACGGGCCGATCGCGCAGGAGGCGTTGTTGTCCTTGGCCTTGCTCAGCAGCAGCGCCGAGCGGCCCTCGACATCGCGCAGGTTGACGTCGTTGCCGAGCGTGGCGCCGACGATGCGGCCGGTCGGAGGCTGACGACCAGCACGACCTCGGGTTCGGGATTGTTCCAGGTCGACACCGGATGCACGCCGGCGTCCATGCCGGTGCCGACCGCCGCCATCGGCTGCGCCTTTGGTGAAGATTTCGGCGTCCGGGCCGATGCCGACTTCGAGATACTGGCTCCAGGCGCCCTGCTCGATCAGCACCTTCTTCAGCGCGCCGCCTCGGGCGAGCCGGGCTTCAGCTTGGCCAGATCGTCGCCGATCAAGCGCGTGCACCTCGGCGCGGATCGCGGCGGCGGCGGTCGAGGTCGCCGCGCGCGCGTTCCTCGATCACGCGTTCCAGCATCGAAATCGCGAAGGTGACGCCGGCGGCCTTGATCGCCTGCAGGTCGATCGGCGCCAGCAGCCAGGGCTTGGCGGCGTCGCGGGTGTCGGGCGGCGTGTTGGCGAGGATCGCGTCGAGCGTGCCGATCGGTCTCACCCGTGCGCCGCGCGCAGGGCCGCCGCCGGGATCGGGCGCCTCGCACAGGTCGCGCATGGTCGGGAAGCTGGCGGAAATATCGACCACCCCCTCGGCGCGGATCGCCACCACCGCGGGCCCCTGCACCGCCGGCCGCCAGACCCGCCCAGCCAGCGCGCCCTGCGTGCCGTCCTGCGGCAGCGCCCGTGCCACCGCATCGCCGAATTCGCTCATCGCAACATTTCTCCCTTGATCGGGAGCGTAGAGACGCAGCGAATTGCCGGCAAGTCAGCCGCCCAGCATGTCACCGGCACCGGTTCGCGCGGTGATCAGCCCGTAATGCTCCGGTCGTCGATGCCTGGCGAAGTTGAAGATGCTGGTCTTGTAGCTGGTGCAAAGATCGAGGTCGCAACGCGCGACCTGCAATTCGTCGCCGAGCGTCGTGCACTGCGCCACGCGCTCACCGGAGGGTGCGATGATGCAGGACTGGCCGATCTGATCGACCCCCTCCTCGACTCCGGCCTTGGCGACGCCGACCACCCAGCTTCCGTTCTGGTAGGCGCCGGCCTGCATCACCAGATGGTTGTGGAAATTGCCGAGATCGTCGGTCTGCGGCATCGCCGAGTTGTGCACCGGTGTGTTGTAGCCGAGCACGATCAGTTCGACGCCCTGCAGTCCCATCACCCGGTAGGCTTCCGGCCAGCGCCGGTCGTTGCAGATCATCATGCCGACGCGGCCGCCGAAGGCCTGACCAGACCGGAAAGCCGAGATTGCCGACCTCGAAGTAGCGCTTTTCCAGATTCTGGAACGGCTCCCCCGGGCGCTGCTGCGTCGTAGCCGGGCAAGTGGATCTTGCGGTACTTGCCGATGATGCGCCCCTCGTGCTCGACCAGGATCGAGGTGTTGAAGCGGCGCTTGCCGCCCGTCCTCGAACGCGAGTTCGGCATAGCCGAGATGGAAGCCGATCCGCAGCCGTCGCGCGGCATCGAACAACGGCTGCACCGCCGGATTCGGCATCGCCCGCTCGAACCAGGAATCCAGCTCGTCCTCGTCATCGATCCACCAATGCGGGAAGAACGCGGTCAGCGCCGCCTCGGGGAACACCACCAGGCCGCAACCCATGCGTGCGGCGTCGTGCATCAACGCGAGCAGCCTTACCACCACGTCCTGTCGGGATTTCGCGGCGGCTGATCGGGCCAAGCTGGGCGGCGCCGACGGTGACGATGCGGGTCATGGCAATGATTTCCTGTGGGCACGCCCCCGGGATTGCATTGCCCGGCCGAGGGTTGCGCGTGGTGGGGTGCATCAAAACCCTGCCGCCATGGAACCGCAACCCCGGACGGTCGTTGCAGCCCACGGGTTGTCATCCCCACGAGGTCACCTTCCCGGGAGGAAAGCATGGGTCGCGGAATTCTGCTTTGGCTGTTGGGCGTCCCCATTCCAATCATCATTCTCCTCGCCCTGATCTGGCATTGATCATGAGTTCCGTATCCTCTGCGGGGATGGATCGCCCGTTCATCGCAGAAGCCGGCGCCGAGTCCGGCGCGCGCGAATCCTCGCATTCGGCGGTGAGTTGGGCGGCGATCTTCTGCGGCGCCTTTGCCGCGATCGCGGTCACGCTGGTGCTGGCGACCCTTGGTGCCGGCCTCGACCTGCTGACGGTTTCCCCGTGGCCGAATTCCGGCGCCTCGGCCACCACCTTCACCATCATGACCGGGATCGGCCTGATCGTGGTGCAATGGATCGCCTCGGGCATCGGCGGCTACATCACCGGCCGGCTGCGGACCCGATGGGTCGGTGTACACACCCATGAGGTGTTCTTTCGCGACACCGCGCATGGCTTCATCGCCTGGACGCTGGCGACCGTGATCGGGGTGATGTTCCTTGCTTCCGCCGCATCGTCAGTGGTCGGCGGCGGCATTCGAGCCGCCTCCACGGCGGCCGGCGGCGCGGCGCAAGGTGCCGGCCAACGCGCCGCCGAGGCGACATCAGCAGCGACGTCCGGGATTTCCGGATATGACGTGGACAGCCTATTCCGCACCGACCGCCCCGATCCGAACGCCAGCGCGCAGGACGTCACCGGCCAGGCCACCCGCATCCTCGCGTCCGGGATCGCCAACGGCGACGTGCCGCCCGCCGACCGGACCTATCTCGCGCAACTCGTGGCGGCGCGTACCGGCGTTCCGCAGCCCGACGCGCAAAAACGGGTGGACGATGTCATTGCCCGCGTCAAAACGGCCGAGACGAAAGCCAGGCAAGCCGCCGACGCCGCCCGCAAGGCCACGTCGCAACTCGCGATCTTCACCGCCTTGTCGATGCTGATCGGCGCCTTCATCGCCAGTGCCGCCGCGGCCTATGGCGGCAGCCTGCGCGACGAACACTGAGGCTTCAGGGCGACGCCGGCTGGCCGTCACCAATCGATGAGGCGGTGGATCAGGGCGGTGAGCTTGCTGGGCTCGTAAGGCTTCGGCAGGGACCGCTCCCGCGCCCCGAGCTGATAGCCTTCCATCGAAGACGGCCGGCCGGTTGAATAGACGACCATCAGGTCCGGCAGGATGCGTTGCGCCTCCGCTCCGACGGCCAGGCCATCCGGCCCAGGGCCGAGATCGACATCAGCCACCAGCAGCCGCGGCTCGGTTTGGCGCAGCATGCCCAAAGCGGTGTCGCCGTTGCTGGCCTCGCAGACCTCGAAACCGGAGTTGCGAAGCACCTCCACCACGAGCATTCGCAGCAGCGGGTCGTCTTCGATCACCAATATGTCGCATTGTGCCAAGGGCGGCATCTCCGGACGATCGGTGCCCTCCGATCATCCTCAACCGCCTAATGCAGCGTGCGGGCAAGAAGTTACATCACCAAGTTCGCTTTCGTACAATTATATTTGTTTGCCGCGCGGTGGCGCGACGGCCGAAATCGCCCGTCAGCCGCGCGACCGCGGTAGCGTCACCACCAGGCAGGAATGCGGGCGGCTGCGATCGACTTCGAGGTTGCCGCCACGCTCTGCCAGCAAGCGCGTCACCAGCCGCATGCCGAGGCCACGGCTGCGCGCCGGCTCGAAATCCGCCGGCAGGCCAGGACCATCATCTTCCACCGTCAGCGCCGCCTGGGCACCGGCCGGGTGGCGGAACGTGACGCGTACGACGCCTTGGCCGTATTTCAGCGCGTTGGTGACCAGCTCCGTCATTACCAGACCCAAGGTTGGAACGTCGCCGGAAGGCCACAGCGCCCGCTCGGCCACCAGGTCGATCCGCCGCCCGTCGAGCGTGGCGCCGATGCCTTCGCGCAGATCGCGGATCACGCCTTCCAAATATGGCACCACCTGGACCTGTCCGCCGTCGGCGGTCAGATAAAGCTGGTGATGCAGCGAGGCGAAGATGTTGACCCGCGCCGCACCCTCCTGCAACCGCCGCGACGTCTCACCCTCCCCGACGCTGCGCGCCTGCAGCAGCAGCAGGTTCTGCACCATCTGCAGGCTGTTCTTCACCCGATGATGCACTTCCTGCATCATCAGCTCCTTTTCCACGAGCGCCGATTTCAAGGTCTGCTCGATGCGGCGATGGGCCGCGTCAACCGCCGCTTCGGCCTGAAGCTGCGCCTCAAGCGCGCGGCGCAGCTCGAACTGGGCCGTCACCTGGCGGGCAAGCGCCTTCATGACGAAGCGTTGTTCCTCGGTCAGGCCCTCCGGCCGCGGCTGGTGGTCCAGCACGCACAGGGTGCCCAGCGGCAGGCCCTCCGGGCTCGACAGCACGGCGCCGCCGTAGAAGCGCAGATAGGGCGGCCCGGTGACCAGCGGATTGGCCGCGAAGCGCGGATCCTTGGTGGTGTCTGGCACCACGAACAGATCCTGCTGCAGGATCGCGTGGGCGCAGATTGAAACGTCGCGTGGTGTCTCGCGCATGCCAAGCCCGATCTCCGCCTTGAACCATTGGCGCGAGACATCGATCAGGCTGACCAGCGCGACCGGCACGTGGCAGACCTGGGCGGCGATCCGCACGAAATCCTCGAACGCGTCTTCCCGCGGCGTGTCGAGGATGCGGTAACGATGCAGCGCGGCGAGGCGATCGGCCTCCTGCCAGCCCGGGTTGCGCTTGCTCATACCGTTTCGGCCGTCCGGCGAAGGTCCGGGTAGACGCCGGGTAGCACCATGTCGAAATGGTTCTTCACCGCGCCGTGGCAGGAACAGGCCATGGCTTCGAGGCGCCGCCGGTCGAGCACGCGGATGCGGCCGCGATGATAGCTGATGACCCCCCGCTCCTGCAGCGAGCCGGCCACCGCGGTCACCGTCGTCCGCTGCACGCCGAGGATCTCGGCAAGGAATTCCTGCGTCATCGGCAATTCATCGCCGCCGACCCGATCCTGGGTGGTCAGCAGCCAGCGGCAGCAGCGCGCCTCCAGCGTGTGCAGCACGTTGCAGCAGACGGATTGCAGCACCTGCGCCAGCAGGCAATCAGCGTAACGAGCGAAAGCGTCGCGGAAGGTCGCGGAGCGGTGCTTGGCATCCTCGATCCGGTCTGTGTCGATGCGCAAAGCGGCGCCCGGAATCTGCACCACGGCGCGGGCGAAGGCCGGCTTGTGGCCAAGGCTGATCATGCCACCGATCGCCCCTTCCCGCCCCACGGTCGCGGCCTCCGCGAGCTTGCCGTCGGGCATGATGATCACCAGCGACGCCATGCTGGCGCCTTGCGGGAAATAGGCACAAACCACGTCGTCACCCGGCTCGAACAAGGTGGCTCCGCGCGAGAGTTCAACCGGCGTGAGGCCGGGCGCGATCAGCGCGCGATCCTGCGGACCGAGGAATTCCAGCAATTTATTGCCAGCAGTCGCCACCGGCAGTCCGGCAACTGCGGCGCCGAGATGCGAAGAGGCTGGCCGGCGCAACATCTTATCCCTTCCGCCGCTCGACGCCGCCCGGGGGCGAGGGCGCGATCTGAAAACGATTGTAACAGATTCTGAGGCGTGTCGTTTGTCGGTTTCCCGACAATAAGCCGCCTGTTATCCCCCCGAAAGGGCGGCAGCCACCCGATGCACCTGCGCGTCGGTGAGTTCGGGATACATCGGCAGGCTGAGCACCTCCTGCGCCGCGGTCGCGGATGGCGGCGCAGCGCGACGGGCCGAGGGCGACCCGCCCGCGATAGGCCGGCTGCAGATGCACCGGCACCGGATAGTGAACGCCGCTGCCGATGCCGGCCGCGCGCGAGCCGCGCCTGCACCGCGTCGCGTTCCCGCTCGGGCACGCGCAACGACATACTGATGGAACACATGCGTGGCTCTGCGCGCGTCGCGCCGGCGGTCGCAAGCCGGAGCCTGGACAGCGCGGCGTCATAGGCGCGGCGATCGCGCGGCGGCGGGCGTTCGCGGCGTCGAGATGGCGCAGCTTCACCCGCAGGATCGCCGCCTGCATCTCGTCGAGCCGTGTTCACGCCGATCTCGTCGGAGACGTAATGCGTCTCGCCAGCCATATTGCCGCAGCGCCGCCGAGACGCGCCGGCCAGCGCCGGATCGGCGGTGGCGACCACCCCGCCGTCGCCGAGCGCGCCGAGATTCTTCGTGGGTAAAGGCTGAAGGTGGCGACTTCCCCGAACGTGCCGAGTTGCCTTGCCCGTCCAGCGTCGCGCCATGCGCCTGGCTGCAATCCTCGATGACCGCGACGCCGTGCCGGCGGCAGGCGGCGATGATCACCTCGAGGTCGGCGGCCTGGCCATAGAGATGCACCGGCATCACCGCGCGGATCGGCGGCAGGCCGGGCGGCGGATGCGCGAGCACCGCGGCGAGTTCGGCCGGATCCATCGTGTAATGGCGGATCGATGTCGATCAGCAGCGGGACCGCGCCGGCCATCTCGATCGCCGCGACGGTCGCCACCGCGGTGTGCGACACGGTGACGACCGTGCAGCCCGGCCCGATGCCGAGGCCGCGCAAGGCCAGCGCGATCGCATCGGTGCCGTTGCCGCAGCCGACGCGCGTGCGCCGCGCCGAGCCAGGCGGCGAACTCAGCCTCGAACGCCCGCGCCCTCGTGGCCGAGGATATACCAGCCGGAGGCCAAGAGCCCGCGCGACCGCGGCGTCGATTTCCGACTTGCAGCGCGCGATAGCCGGCGCCGGGATTGGCCTGCGGCACGGTGATGGTCGGGATCATCGTCGCATCCCTCAAAGATAAGCGCGCCAGCCGCGGCCGGTACCAGTCCAGCGACCGCCTGATGCCCTCCTCCAGCGACACCGCGGCGCCCAGCCGGTCGCGGCGCGGAACGCGCTGTCGTCGGCGTGATAGCTGCCGATGTCGATCGTGCGCGCGGTCGGCCGGGAACTCGCGCGTGGTGTAGCGCGCCGGCGGCGCCGGCGATGCGCACCATCAGATCGGCGATCTCGCGCAGCGACGCCGGCGGCGCGCCGCCGATGTTGAAGATCCTGCCGTGGCACGCCGGCGTCTCGGCGGCGCGCAGGAACGCCTCGGTCACGTCGTCGACATAGGTCAGGTCGCGCAGTTGCTCGCCGCCCCAGACCTCGAACGGCTTGCCCTCCAGCACGCAGCGGAATCCAGATGCCCAGGAAGGTCTGCCGCGCATCGCGGATGCGCAGGCGCGGGCCGTAGCAGTTGGTCAGCCGCAACGACACCACCGGCCGGCCGCGCACGCGGTGCTCGAGCATCCAGTACTGCTCGCCGGCGAACTTCGACACGCCGTTGGCGTCGGGCGGCGCACCGGCTGGTTCTCGTCCACCGGCAGCTTCTGCGACCCGGCCGTAGAACTGCCGCGTCGAGGCGTGCACCACCACCGCATCCGGCGCCGCCTCGCGCGCCGCCTGGATCAGCCGCACCTGCGCCACCGCGTTCACCGCGATGTCGGCCAGCGGGTCGCTCTGGCCGCCCATGTGGCTGGTCTGCGCGGCGAGGTTGAAGATCACCGACGGCGCCCTCGCACAGCGGGCGCAGGTCGATCTCGCGGATGTCGCCGCGCACCAGTTCGACCTCGGCGCCCTCGAGGTTCGCCGGATTGGCGCCGCCGCCGAACAGGAACCCGTCCAGCGCGGTGACCCGCGCGCCGCGCTCCGCCAGCGCGTGGCAGAGATTGGAGCCGAGGAAACCGGCGCCGCCGGTCACCAGGATTTTGCGTCCGGTCCAGTCCATTGCCTGCGACCCTCACTTTGAAGCCTCAATCGATCCGCGATGAGGATGACACGCCTTCATGGCGGAACGACGCCGCCGGATGCGGTCGATCCCGGAGACTTCAGTCAGCCGGCATAATGCGGGCGGTGCAGGCGGCGGCGCAGGCTGGCATGGCGGCCCGACCAGCAGGCTGGCCAGCCACAACGCGCCGGCGGTCAGCACGATCGCCGGCCCGGCCGGCAGCTCGACGTTGAACGACAGCAGCAGCCCGACGCAGCGAGGCCGCGACCGCCAGCGCCACCGCCGCGCGGACCTGGCCCGCCAGTGAGCCGACCAATGCCGCGCGGCGATCGCCGGCAGCATCATCAGGCCGACCGACATCAGCGTGCCCAGCGCCGCGAAGCCGGCGACGACGCAGAGCACGACGAGGGCGAGGAAGCCGAGATGCCAGCGCCCGCCGCGCCCGCCGGCCGCCGCCATGAAGCCGGGATCGAGGCTTTCCAGCACCAGCGGCCGCCAGATCACCGCGAGCACGGGCAACGTCACGCGTCGCCACGCCCGCCATCGCCAGCAGCGCCGTGTCGTCGACCGCCAGCACGCTGCCGAACAGCAAATGCGTCAGATCGACGCCGCGCTGCGCCGAGATCAGCGCGACGCCCGCCGCCAGCGCCACGCAGATAGACGCCGGCGAGCTGGCTGTCCTCCCGCGCGCCGGTGCGGCGGGCGAACCAGCCCGCGAGCAGCGCCACCGCCAGGCCGGCCACCATGCCGCCCGATCCCATCGCCCAGACCGACAGGCCGCCGACCGCCGCGCCGAGCGCGATGCCCGGCAGGACGCCGTGTTGCAGCACGTCGCTCATGAGGCTCATGCGCCGCAGCACCAGGAACACGCCCAGCGGCGGCCCGGCGACCGACAGCGCGAGGCAACCGGCCAGGGCGCGCCGCATGAAGCCGAGGGCGAACGGCGCAACGAGCAAGATCGTGAGATCAGGCGGCTGTCCCGGCATATCGCGACGTGTCCGGGCGCAAGCCTCGGCAGCCAGCCGGGCGCGCAGGCGGATGGCTCCGGCGGTGAGCGACGCGCCGGTCGGCGCCCCAGGCGATCAGGTCTCGCGCGCCAGCAGCAGCGTCTCGGGAAATTCCGCGCGGACCAGGTCGAGATCGTGCAGCACCGCGACGACGGTGCGGCCCTGCGCGTGCCAGCCGCGGATCAGCGCCATCAGGTCGGCCTCGGTGCGCGCGTCGACTGGCGCTGAACGGTTCGTCCAGCAGCATCACCGGCGCGTCCTGCACGATGATCCGGGCGAACAGCACGCGCTGGAACTGGCCGGCGGACAGCGTGCCGATCGGCCGGCGGCGCAAACCCGTCCAGTCCGACCGCGGCCAGCGCCGTCGGCGACCGCGGCGCGCGTGCCGGCGCGAGGTCGCGGAACGGCCCGGACGCGGCCCCAGCCCGAGAGCGACGACGTCGCGGCAGGAGATCGGAAAGCTGCGGTCGAGCGTGCTGGCCTGCGGCAACAGCGCGATGCGGTCGGGGGCCAGTCCGCCACGATCGATCCGGCCGTCATGGCCGGTATGCAGGCCGGCGATGGCGCGCAGCAACGTGGTCTTGCCGGCGCCGTTGGGGCCGACGACCGCCGTCAGGCTGCCCGGGGCGAAGCGGCCCGTACAGGTGATGCACCGCGGGATGGCGATCATGCAGGCAAGTGAGGTCGGTCAGCCGGATTTCAGGTGCCGGGAATTTTCAAGCGTCATGCAAGCGCCCACCAGACCGCCAGCCAGATCGCGGCGATCACCACGCCGGCGAGTCCCAGCCGGGCCGGCAGTCCGGCTGTGAGGGCGAGCGGGTCCAGCATAGAAATACTATAACATAACCACCTGTTGCCGGTAAACCGCGGACGCCGTGATAGCCTGACCGCCACATGAAATCCTTGCCTCGACCGATCCCGACGTCGCGGCGCGTGCCGCCCTGCGCCGCCACCGTGCCTTCGCCACCGGATTGCTGCTGGCGATGGCGGCGCTCACCATCGGCTACGTTACTATCTGCCGTCCAGGCACTGCGACCGAAATCCTGCAGGCCGCGGCGAAGGCCGGCTTCGTCGGCGGCATCGCCGACTGGTTCGCGGTCACCGCTTTGTTCCGCCACCCGCTCGGCCTGCCGATTCCGCACACCGCCATCATTCCGGCACAGAAGGCCCGGCTCGGCCGCGCCCTCGGCCGCTTCGTCGCGACCCATGTGTTCACCGAGGCGGAGGTCGCCCGCACCCTCGCACAGATCGACCTTGCCGGCATCTTTAGGCGCTTCCTGGCCGATCCCGCCACCGCCCGCCCCGCCGCCGTGGCGTTGGCGGCGCTGTTGCCCCGGGTGCTCGCGACCGTCGAAGATGGCCGCGCCCGCCGCGTCGCCGAACGCGTCATCCCGCGCCTGCTCGGCGGCCCGGACGCCGGGCGGGTGGTCGCGCGTGCCCTGCATCATTTGGTCGAAGGCGGCCGCCATCAGGAGGTGTTCGGCTTCGTCCTCGGCCAATTGCAAACCTTGCTCGCGGCGCGCGAGGACGCCCTGCAGGCGGCGATCGACGAGCGGGTGCGCGAGCAGGGTGGCCGCCTGGTGGGCTGGGCCCTCGGCGCCTCGATCGCCCGGCGGGTGCTGAGCCTGGTCAATGCGGAACTCGCCAAGATGCAGCCGGGCGGGTCCGAACTGCGCGAGGCGTTCGACGAATGGGTGCGGCGCGAGATCGTCCGCATCGAGAACGAGCCGACGCGCGCCGCCGAGATCGGAACCGCCGTGCGCCGGGTGGTGGCGCATGAGACGGTGCGGGCCTGGTTCTGGGATGTCTGGTCGCGGATGCGCCTGGCGATGGAAGCCGACGCCGCCCGCCCGAACGGCCGCACCATCGCCTTCCTCGAACGGTCCCTGGCCAATCTCGGAATCCTGCTTGAGACCGATCCGGCGGCGCAGGCGCGGCTGCAGCAAGCGGCGGCCGCAATCGCCGGCAGCCTGCTGCCCGCCGCCCAAACCCAGCTCGCCGACTTCATCGCCGAGGTGGTGGCCAACTGGGACAGCGACACAATTGTCGACCGGCTGGAGCTGCGGGTCGGCCGGGACCTGCAATATGTCCGAATCAACGGCACGCTGGTCGGATTCCTGGTCGGCGGCCTTGTCTACGCCGCCTTGCGCGCGACATTCGGTCCGGTGAGCTTTTAGGAGATCACAAGCATGCGTCTTTCCGTGCTCGACCAATCGACGGTGGTCACCGGCCGCTCACCCGATGCCTCCATCCGCGAAAGCCTGGCGCTCGCGAAACACGCGGAGGCGCTTGGCTTCCACCGCTATTGGGTGGCCGAGCACCACAATTCCGACAGCATCGCCGGCAGTGCGCCGGAGGTGCTGATCGCCGCCATCGCCGCCACCACGCGCCACATCCGCGTCGGCAGCGCCGGGGTGATGCTGCCGCATTATTCCAGCCTGAAGGTCGCCGAGCAGTTCCGCGTGCTGGAAGCGATCGCCCCCGGCCGGATCGACCTCGGGCTCGGCCGCGCACCCGGCTCGGACGGGCTGACGGCGCATGCGCTGAACCCGAATGCCGCCATCGCCGCCGACCATTTCCCGGCACAGCTGCGCGACCTTCTGGCCTGGCTCGCCGGCGAGAAACTGGTGGAGAAGCATCCGTTCCGCGACATCACGGCGATGCCGCGAGGACCCTCGGTGCCGGAGGTCTGGGTCCTCGGCAGTTCGGACTACGGCGCGCAGGTGGCGGCGCATTTCGGCCTGCCCTATTGCTTCGCGCATTTCATCAGCGACGGCTCCGGCGCCGCCGAGGCGATGGAGGTGTACCGTCAGGGCTATCGGCCAAGCCCGCGCCATCCCGAGCCGCATGCGGCGGTCTGCGTCTGGGCGCTGGCGGCCGAGACCGAGGCGGAGGCGACCCGCCTGTTCAGCAGCCGCGCGCTGGCCCGGCTGTGGCGCGACCGCGGCGTGTTTTCACCTCTGCCCTCACCGGAGGAAGCGGCCGCCTACCCTTATTCCGATGCCGATCGCGCGCGCCTTGAGCGGATCAGCGAACGGGCCATTTACGGCACCCCGGCCGCGGTCGCGGCGCGGTTGCGCAACATGGCGGAGCAATTGGGCGTGCAGGAAATGGCGGTGCTGACCACGGCGCATGACGCCCACGCACGGCGGCAAAGCTACACGCTGCTGGCGCGCGAATTCGGCTTGCAGGCGGCAACGGTGGAAATGGCCGCCGGCTGAGCTACGGCCGGAAAATGTCCCGCGGCCCGGCATACGGCGAACCCCGCCGCCAAAGCCGCCAACGGAACGCGGCCCACGCGATCACCGCCGCCGCGAAGGCGATCGGGATCAGCATGAAGGCGATCCACAATGCCAGGGCCGCGATGGCGCCGGCGCCGGCGACAACAGCGGCGATCACCGCATAGCGGAACAGCTTCGTAGCAAGCGGCGTCGGCGGCGGCGTGATGAACTGGCCATCCGGCGTCATGTCGAATTGCGGCGGGAGGGAGTGCTGGGGTGCGCGCATGTCAATCCTCATGCAGACGAGGTGGTCCGATACAGCCTAGCCCGCAAGCGGTGGATGGATTACAGATTTTTCAGCCGCGACCGGCTCCTCCGCTGCGACCAGCAGCACGCTGCCGTCCACGCCGACCACCCGCAGCATCATGCCAATTGCCGGCATCGCAGATTTGCCGGCCAACCGCGCCGCCCAGTCGCTGTCGCCGACCCGCACCCTGATCTCACCGCCCGCGAAGCTCAGCACCCGCGCCGACCGGCCGATCAGCCCCGACCCCGGCGTGTTCAGCGTCGTGAGCCGTCGCGGCCGGCGCAACCGCAGCCCTGCCGCGATGCCGATCGCGGACAACACCGCGAACGCCGCCACCTGCCAGGCAAAAGCCGGGTCCATCCAATGCACCAGCAAGCCGGTGCCGATGGCGGCGAGGCCCAGCCACATCATGAAGGCGCCGGGCGCCAGCACCTCCAGCACCAGCAGCACCACGCCGCCCGCCAGCCACAGCGGTCCGGGTGCGAAATTCATCACCCGCGTCCCGGCGTCTCGTCGGCGGGCGGCGGCGGCGCCGGCATGGCGAGCGAAGCCGGGGTGACAAACGGCACCGACGCGGCGGGCATCGCCACCGGGACCGACGGCGCCTTCGGCGGTGCCGACGGGTCGGGCCGCAGCATTTCCAGCGCTTGCGCCATGCCGCCGACCAGCGCCGCGGCCTCCATCGGCACCACCACCAGGCGGCTGTTCGGCGCGCTGGCCATGGCCCCGAACGCCTGCACGTAGCGGTCGGAAATGAAGTAGCGCAGCGCCACCTCGCCGCCCTCCGCCGCCGCCGCGGCGACGACGCGGGTGGCGGTGGCCTCGGCCTGGGCCAACCGCTCCCGTGCCTCGGCATCGCGCATCGCCGCCTGCTGGCGGCCCTCGGCGGCGAGGATCAGGCTTTGCTTGGCGCCCTCGGCGCGCATGATCGCGGCCTGGCGTTCGCCCTCGGCCTTGGCGACCGAGGCGCGGCGCTCACGCTCGGCGGTCATTTGCAGGTTCATTGCGCGGATCAGGTTCTCCGGCGGCTCGATGCGGCGGATCTCCACCCGGCTGACCTTCACGCCCCAGGGTTCGGTGGCGCCGTCGAGGATGGTCAGCAACTGGGTGTTGATGCGCTCGCGCGACGACAACGCCGCGTCCAACTCCATCTCGCCCACCACCGCGCGGATATTGGTCATCGCCAGCGTGCTCAGTGCCTGCGCGAGATTGGTGACCTGGTAGGCGGCGAGGTCGGCGGCCATCACCCGGTAATAGATCACCCCGTCCACCGCCACCGTCGCGTTGTCACCGGTGATGACGCTCTGCTCGGGGATGTCGAGCACCTGTTCCTGCACGTTCAGCCGCCGCCCGACGCGGTCGATATACGGGATCAGGAAGTTCAGCCCGGGCTGCAACAACCGGGTGAAGGCACCGAACCGCTCGACTGTCCAGACCTGCCCCTGCGGCACCGTTTTCAATCCGGCGAACACGGTCACGACGACGAGCACGAGCACGAGTATCCAGACCAGCGCGAAGGGATTCTGCATCTGCATTCCTATGTCCGGGATTCCCATGGATTCCCGTTCAGACCTACCATGGCGTAGCCTGCCTGTCCCCGACCGATTGGTTCGACCATGTTCCGAATTCGCCGATGCATCGCGGCGCTCGCCTTGCTGCTGACCGCAACACTGCCGACCGCCGCCGCACCCAACCCTTTGCTGCCCGGCGTGGGCGCGCAGGACCAACGGGTGGAGGTGGACGGCAATTCGCGGCCTTGGTCGGCACTGGTGCGGTTGCAGATCCCCGGCGTCTCGCGCTGCACCGCCGTGCTGGTCGCGCCGCATTTGGCGCTCACCGCGGCGCATTGCCTGTACAGCCGCCGCCTCGGCCGTTTCGCGCCCGCCGCTTCGGTACACCTGCTGAGCCATTACGCCAGCGGCGACTTCACCGCCCACAGCGTCGCCGCGTCCTTTCGGATCGCCGCCGGCTACGATCCCGCGCGCGCGCAAACGCCACAGCCGGACGATGCGGCATTGCTGCGGCTGGCGACGCCGATGCAAGCCGACACGCTGGCGCTGGCCGAGGCGGAACCGCCGGCCGGTACTGCGGCCATGCTCGGCGGCTACAGTCAGGACCGCTCGGAAATCATCTCCGCCGATCGCGCCTGCCACGTCGCATCGGTCTTGGGCCAGGCCGGGCTGCGGCATGACTGCACCGCCACCCGCGGCACCAGCGGCGCGCCGATGCTGGTCCAGGACCGGGATGGAACGTGGCGGATCGTCGGTATCGCGGTCGGCGCGGCGTCGGGCCGCAATGGCGGGCTCGCGGTCGGGCTGGCGGTGCTGCGGAGCTTGCTGGCAGCGCCGTGAAGCAGCATCGATGCTGCGCTACGGCGTCGCCAGCACGATCCGGGCGCGCTGGTCCCGCCTGATGTCATCCATCGCCGCCGCCACGTCGCGGCGCAGCGTTCCGGTGCAGAGCGGTTGATCGACGCGCGAGACCAGCTCGCGCACCACCCGGACCACCTGCCCCTCCATCGACCAGCGCGACGAGTAGCGAAACGCCGCGCGCTCGATGACATGATCCGCCGGCAGCAGCAGCGGCTTGCGCCCTTCCGGCAATTCGAGCGACAGCTCCTCGATCTGGCGGCCGGGAAAACATGGGGTTGCCTCGTCTGGCGATAGTGCCGGGCGCTGGAGCGGCCCGAGCAGGTAATCGCCAGGGCGAACCAGGAGCTGCAAGCCGAGCGGTGGGGCGAAGCTGTCGCCTTCCAGGATCTCCGGCTGCGGGTCCAGCCGAAACCGCCCGGCGACGTTGAACCGATTGGCGAAGCCGTCCGGCGCGGCAAAGCTGAACGTGCCGGTGCCCATCTGCCCGAGCGCCAGCAATTGGCGGCGCGCCGCACTCTCATGCCCCGTCATCTGCACCCAGCGCGCCACCAGGCGCAGCGCGATCGCCGCCGGGCCAAGCGCCTCTGTCGTGCTGGTGCCGATGATCGCACCATCGAGGTCGATATGCGCCTCGGTGCGGGTGGTGATCTCAACCGCATCGGTGGTCAGCAACGCCACGCGCTGCGCCGCGCCCGCCTCGCTGGCGTCGTCGTCCCGCTTCGGCCCGCCGGCCATGACCACGGGCTTGCCGTATTCCTGGAACGGCAGGGTGCCGAACGGCGCCACGCCGGAAGTGGTGTCGGCGAACAGGTCGAACTCCGGCAGGTAGCTGATCACATGGTCGAGCTGCGCCAGCGTCGGCGGCCCACTCAGCGTATAGGCGGTGCCGAGGTTGATCAGCACCGGCAACGCCTCGATCCCTTTCGCCTTCAACAGTGCCGTGAACAGCACGGCGTGGTCCTTGCAATCGCCGTAGCCGTGGAGGAGCACGGAGTCCGCCGCATGCGGCTCGACGCCGCCGGCCGCGAGAGGCAACGCGACGTAGCGGACATGTCCACTGACCCATTCATACAGCGCCCGCGCCTGCGCGCGCCGATCGCTGATCCCCTGCGTGATCGCGTCGGCACGGGCTTGCAGCAGCGGCGTCACCAGGGCGAGGGAGTGGGCGCGCTGCGCATAGGCCGTGGCGAGGGCGGCGTAGTCGGGGAAGCTGGACACGAACAGCCGCGGCAGGCGGTCCCACGACGAGACGCCGGCCAAATCCTCGGCGATCACGTTCATGGCGTGGTACCGCCAGCGATACGACACCATTCCGTCCTGCTCGCGGCGAGCGAACCCGACGCCGAAGCTCTCGGTGCGCAACGGCAAGCTCTTTGGCGCGGTGATGGTGATGCTCACCTCGTCCCAGGCCGTGGTGCGGTCGAACGCGTATTGCCAGAAGAACTGGCCGGCGAAGAATGGCCGGTCGAAGCTCTGGCGGTAGGTGATCACCGACACGTCGTCGGCGCCGAGATCGGGGAACACCACCGTCTTCTGCTGCACGTCCTGGAAGATCGGCGCGTTCGCCACTCCGGCGGCGAGCCGGCTGCGGACCGCGCCGAGATCGGCCGGGATGCGGCTGCCGTCGCGCTTGCTGGTATGCGCCTCCAGGATCTCCAGCCGTTCCAACGACGGGTTGAAGGCGATCGGAAACTGCGCGATCAGCGCCGCCGCCGCCCGGTTGGTGGCACTCTGCTCGCGGTGGGTGGTGGCGACGGCACGGCCATTCGCGTCGACGGCGATGTCGATGTCGAGCTTGTGGACGATCAACGTGGGTTGCACGCTGGAGGCTGGCACCGCGGCGTTCGCCGGAAATGCGGCGATGCAGGCGAGCAGCGACGACAGGATGAGGCGCGTGCGAGCTCCGGCGATCAACGGATCAACCAGGAGCAATGCGGCACGAACCGGCCGCGGCACTCAGGCGCCGGCTCGTTCAGGCGTCACGCTGGCGGCACGCCTTGCGGCCTTGCCCGCTTCGGTAAGTTCCACGGCGCAATCGGCCATCGGCAGGTCGGCGCGATGCCGGGTGCGCACCAGGCCGCGCTCGACCGCCTCTTCCCAGACCGGCAATCGCGGGCAGGAGGTGCGCCAGGCGTCCATCACGTCGCCGTAGCTTCGCGGCGCGCACGCGACCCAGTCCAGGAACTGCAGCAGCAGCATCCGAACGGGATCGTGCATCGCCGTCTCCTGCGGGTTGCCTCAGGCAAACGCCACGGATCCGGGCTGGCGGCCCGGATCCGTGACCATGGTCAGGCAGACTTCGCCATGATCTCGTCGGCGATGTTGCGCGGCACCGGATCGTAATGGTGGAACTGCATGGTGAAGCTGGCGCGGCCCTTGGTCATGCTGCGCAGATCCGAGATGTAGCCAAACATCTCCTTCAGCGGGATATGCGCGCGCACGATGATGGTCGAGCCGGCCGAATCCTGGTTCTGGATCATGCCGCGGCGGCGGTTGAGGTCGCCCACGACGTCGCCGACATGGTCGTTCGGGGTGGTGACCTCGACGTCCATGATCGGCTCCAGGATGATCGGCGTCGCCTTCTTCATGCCTTCGCGGAAACACGCCTTGGCGGCGATTTCGAAGGCAAGCGCCGAGGAGTCGACGTCATGGTACTTGCCGTCGACCAGCGTGTATTTGAAGTCGACGGTCTGGAAGCCGGCGAGCACGCCGGTGTCGGCCTGCACCCGGATGCCTTTCTCGACCGCCGGGATGTATTCGCGCGGCACCGCGCCGCCGACCACCTTGTTCTCGAACACCACGCCGCCGTTGCGCTCCAACGGCTCGAAGATGATCTTCACTTCCGCGTACTGGCCCGAGCCGCCGGTCTGCTTCTTGTGGGTGTAGGTCTCGGTGTGCGACTTGCTGATGGTCTCGCGATACGCCACCTGCGGCGCGCCGATATTGGCTTCGACGCCGTATTCGCGACGCAGGCGGTCGATGATGATCTCAAGATGCAGCTCGCCCATGCCGGAGAGGATGGTCTGGCCGGATTCCTGGTCGGTCTTCAGGCGCAGGCTCGGGTCCTCGCCGGCCAGCTTCTGCAGCCCGATGGTCATCTTCTCGACCGAGTCCTTGGTCTTCGGCTCGACCGAGATGTCGATCACCGGCACCGGGAACGCCATCCGCTCCAGCACCACCGGATCGTCCTGCGAGGCCAGCGTGTCGCCGGTGCCGGTGTCCTTCAGCCCGACGAAGGCGGCGATGTCGCCGGCGTGGACCTCCTTGATCTCGGCCCGCTTGTCGGCGTGCATCTGGAACATCCGGCCGACCCGCTCGCGGTGGTCCTTGGTGGTGTTCATCACCGTGTCGCCGGTGCGCAGCGTGCCGGCATAGACGCGCACGAAGGTGAGCGTGCCATATTTGTCGTTGATGATCTTGAACGCGAGGCCGGCAAAGGGTGCCGATGGATCGGCCTTGATGCGGCGGCGATCGCTGTGCTCGCCGTCTTCCTCGCCCTCTTCGGCGGCGATCGAGATGCCGGGCACGTCGACCGGCGCCGGCAGGTAGTCCAGCACCGCGTCGAGCAGCGGCTGCACGCCCTTGTTCTTGAACGCCGTGCCGCACAGCACCGGGCGGAAGGCGCCGCTGATGGTGCCGGCCTTGATGCAGCGCTTCAGGGTCTCGACCGAGACGTCGCCCTTGTCGAAATATTCTTCCATCGCCGCGTCATCGACCGACAGCGCCGTGTCGAGCAGCGTCTGGCGATGCTCCTTGGCTTTTTCCAGCAGGTCGGCCGGGATCGGCTCGTCATGGTACTTCGCGCCGAGCTCGCCGCCTTCCCAGACGATCGCCTTCATCTCGATCAGGTCGACCACGCCGACGAAGCCGTCCTCGATCCCGATCGGCAGCTGCAGCGGCAGCGCCACGATGTCGAGCTTCTCCTTCAGCGTGTCGAAGGCGCGATAGAAATCGGCGCCGGTGCGGTCGAGCTTGTTGATGAAGATGATGCGCGGCACGTTGTAGCGGTCGGCCAGGCGCCAGTTGGTTTCGGATTGCGGCTGGACGCCGGCCACGCCCTCGATGATGAACACGGCACCGTCGAGCACGCGCAGGCTGCGGTTCACTTCGATGTTGAAATCGATGTGGCCGGGCGTGTCGATGATGTTGATGCGGTGGTCCTTCCACTCGCACGTCACCGCGGCCGAGGTGATCGTGATCCCACGCTCCCGCTCCTGCTCCATGTAGTCGGTGGTGGTGTTGCCGTCATGCACCTCGCCGATCCGGTGCGACACACCGGTATAGTACAGGATGCGCTCGGTGGTGGTGGTCTTGCCGGCATCGATATGCGCGGTGATGCCGATGTTGCGGATGCGGTCGAGCGGCGTTCCAGACACGGTGGCCTCCATTGCCCCAAACAGGGGTTAGCGTGATGACAGCCGGCCAACGGGCATGGCTGAAAGGGTGCCGCAAGGCCCCCGCCCTGCGCACCCGCCATGCCCCAGCCTGTCGCCGGCTTCAATTATGCGCGTCACATGCCCGCTGGGGCGGCGATTTGCAAGCCCCGGCGGCGGCACGAGAGCAGCGTCGCGGCCCGCCATGGCGTCATGCCGGCCGGCATGGCGCCATCTTAACACGCCTCATCGCCGCGATCTGCTAGAATCATGCGATGGACACACGGGCCGCGCAAGCGATGATCCGCTTTGGGCTTGGACGGCGCGGGCGCGAGGATCCGCCGGCCGATCCTGGCGCGTGGCTGGCCGCCCAACTTGAAGGCCCCGACGCGGCGCTCGCCACCCAAGGCCACAGCACCGCCGACGGGCTGGAAGCGATTCGCGAGCAGCGCCGCAGCAAGCCCGAGGACCGCAAGGGCACGCCCATTCGCGACATCTTCCGTGCCGAGGCGACGGCGTCGCTGGCGGGCATGTTGACCACGGCAACGCCGTTCCGCGAACGGCTGGTCTGGTTCTGGGCCAATCATTTCACCGTCAGCCTGCGCCGCGGCGAATGTGCCGCCCTCACCGGCGCCTTCGTGCGCGAGGCGATCCGGCCGCACGTCACCGGCCGCTTCGTCGACATGCTGTTCGCGGTGATGCGGCATCCGGCGATGCTGCTGTACCTGGACAATGCCCAGTCGATCGGCCCCGACAGCCCGGCCGGCACCCGCAGTCGCGGCGGCCTGAACGAGAATCTGGCGCGTGAAAGCCTCGAACTCCACACCGTCACCCCGCGCGCCGGCTACACCCAGGCCGATGTCACCGAATACGCCAAGATCCTGACCGGCTGGTCGATCGCGCTCGACTACAACCCGCCCGGCTACCTGTTCCGGCTGAACGCACATGAACCAGGGCCGAAGACCGTCATGGGCCAGAATTTTCCGCACGGCCTTGCCGGCGGCAACGCCATCCTGACCTGGCTCGCCGACCATCCCCAGACGCATCGCAACCTCGCCACCAAGCTGGTTCGCCACTTCGTCGCCGACGAGCCGCCGCCCGCGGAAGTCAGCCGAATCGAAGCCGTGCTGCGCGGCAGCCACGGCGACCTGAAGGCGGCCGCACTGGAACTGACGCAGGTGCCGGAGGCGTGGGAGCCATTGACCAAGCTGCGCAGCCCGACCGATTACGTGGTGGCGGTGCTTCGCGCGCTCGACCTGCCCGAGGACAAGCGGCCAAATATCCTCGGCGTCCTGGCGGGGTTGGGCCAGCCGTTCTGCAACGCGCCGCTGCCCAATGGCTGGCCCGACACCGCCGCCGACTGGGCCGGCCCCGAGGGCATCATGCGCCGCATCGACTGGGCGTACGGCGTCTCCGCCAGCGGCGCGGCGCTCGATCCGGACGAGGTCGCGCGGGCCAGCCTCGGACCGCTGCTGGGGCAGCCGACGATCGAGGCGATGAGCCTGGCCGGCTCGCGCCGCGACGCCTTGACGCTGCTTCTCGCTTCACCGGAGTTCCAAAGGCGATGATCGGTCTTTCCCGCCGCAGCGCCCTGCTCGGCTTGACCAGTGCCGTGAGCCTTGGCCGTGTGTCGCTGGCGCTGGCCGCGGCCGGCACCGAACAGCGCTTCGTGGTGGTGATCCTGCGCGGCGCGCTGGACGGCATGGCCGCGGTCATCCCCTACGGCGATCCCGATTTGATCGCGTTGCGTCGCGAACTGGTGCCGGGCCAGCCCGGCGAGGCCGGCGGGATGTTCGACCTCGGCGGCTTCTATGGGCTGCACCCGGCACTGCCCGGCCTGCACGCGCTGTATCAGGCCAACGAGCTGCTGCCGGTGCACGCGGTCGCCGGTTCCTATCGCAGCCGCAGTCATTTCGAGGCGCAGGACTACATGGAGTTCGGCGCCGACCACCGGATGACCAGCGGCTGGCTGAACCGCGTCGCCGCATTGCTGCCCGCCCGCGCCGCCGCCGACCCGGCATTGTCGGTTGGCGCCGAGGTGCCGGTGCTGCTGCGCGGTCCCGCCCGCGTCGGCAGTTGGCTGCCGGCGACGGCGCAGCATCCGGAGCCGGATCTTTATGTTCGCCTGGCATCGCTCAACAGCCACGACCCGGTGATCGGTCCGGCCGTCGCCCGCGGCCTGCGCGAGCGCGGCTTCAGCGACGGGGTGCTGGCCGGGATGGAGCAGCCGGCCAACCGATACGCCTTTCCCGCCTTGGCCACCGCCGCCGGCCGCCTGCTCGCCGCCCCCGACGGCCCGAGGCTGGCGGCACTGGAGATCGGCGGCTGGGACACCCATGCCGGCCAGGCCGGCCGGCTGAACGTGCCGCTGCAACAGCTTGATCAGGGGTTGGTGGCGTTGAAGGCCGGGCTTGGCGACGCCTGGCACGACACCGCGGTGCTTGTCATGACCGAGTTCGGACGCACCGCACGCATCAACGGCACCAAAGGCACCGATCACGGCACCGGCACGGTCGCCTTCGTGCTCGGCGGCGCGGTCGCCGGCGGCAGGGTGGCCGCGGACTGGCCGGGCCTGGCGCAAGGCCGCTTGTTCGAGAACCGGGACCTGCAGCCGACCGCCGATCTGCGCGCCGTGGCCAAGGGCCTGCTGGCCCAGCATCTCGGACTCGACCCGGCCGCCCAGCTACAGGTGTTCCCCGACAGCCAGGCGGCCGCGCCGATGGGCGGATTGCTGCGAAGCTAAGCTTCAGGCCGCGGTGCCGAGGTCTTCGCCGAGCAGGTGGCCAAGATCCGGCGACATCTTGAGATCTTTCATCAGCTTGTCCTGTTCCACCAGCATCCGCTTGCGGATCTCGCCGATCTCCGCCGCATCCGGGAACACGAAGGTCATGCCGTGCTCCTTCAGTGTGTTCAGCGCCCGCTCCTGCGCCACGGCCATGTTGACGCGATAGGCGGCGATGTTCTCGACCCAAAGATCGGTCACGATCTTCTGCAGGTCGGACGGCAGGGAGGCCAGGAATGCCTCCGAGATCACCGGGATATAGGCGTTGAGGTTCTGATGGTCCTCCAGGCCGAACTTCAGCCCGGCCTCCCACAGCTTGGCGCTGGCGCAGCTTTCGTTGGTCGAAATCAGGCCGTCGAAGGTGCCCTGTGACAGGGCCAGCGGCACGTCCGGCCACGCCGTGGTGTTGGGAATGCCTTCGAAGAAGCGGGTGCGCCAGGCCAGTGCCGCGCCGCCGGCGTTGCGCAGCTTCATGCCCTTCAGGTCGGCGAAGCTCTTCAAGGGCTTGGTCGCGGAATACCAATGCTCCATGCCCAGTTCGAGCCACGGGCCGAGCACACGCACCCGCAGCTTGGCCTTGAGCTGCGCGTTGATCGATTGCCCGGTCTTGCCGTCGAGCGCTTTACGGACGCTCTCGATCGGCTGGGCGTAAAGCATCGGCAGATTGACCACGTCGCAATCGGGGATGAAGGCGGTCAGCACCCAGCTGCCGGGGCAGGCCATTTCCACCTGGCCCTGCACCAGCGCCTTGGCGACGTTGGCGTCCGAGAACAAGGCGCCGGCGCTGAACAGCTCGGTCTTGATCCGTCCGCCGGACGCGGCTTCGACTTTCTTCAGGAAATCGCCGATCGACAGGTTGCGCGTGTGCGACGGCGCGGTGTCGAGCGAGCAGCGCAGGCGGAACGCGTCGGCTGCCTTCGCGCGTCGCGGGGCGGCGGCGGCGAGCCCGGCCGAGCCGGCGAAGAGAAGACGGCGTGTGATGGTTCTGGACATCCTGGATTCCTCGCTTCCTGATCGGGTATTTTGCCTGGGCATAGCAAAATAACTCGGTCCGCTCCATCGCCGCATTCGCAGGGGATTTCATGGCAGTCGGCTCCACGCGCCTTGATGACAAACCTTCCGGCGACGACGCGGCGCGCGGCGTCAGCGAGCAGCGGCAATGGGCGCGGCTGATGGCGCTGGCCCGGCTCGGCGCCATACCAGGCGACGGCGTCGACCGCGCCTGCCTCACGCCGCTCGACCGCGAGGCGCGGCGGGCGCTGATCGACTGGGCGCAGGAGGTCGGTGCCGAGATTTCGGTGGACGATGCCGCCAATCTCTGGCTGCGCCGTGCCGGCGCCGATCCCGACGCCGCCCCGGTGCTGACCGGCAGCCACATGGACAGCCAGCCCAATGGCGGCCGGTTCGACGGCATCTACGGCGTGGTCGCCGGGCTTGAGGCGCTGGCGGCCCTGCACGACGGCGGGATCACGACGCGCCGCCCGATCGAGGTCGTCGCCTGGACCAACGAGGAAGGCGGCCGTTTCGCCCCGGGCTGCATGGGCAGCATGGCGTGGTCCGGCTTCCTGCCGTTGTCGACCTGGGCGGACACGCGCGACCAGGCCGGCATTCGTTTCGCCGACGCGCTCGCCGAACACCTGGCCGCGGAACGCCACCTGCCGCATCGTCCGCTCGGCGGCCATCCGCACGCCTATGTCGAGGCGCATATCGAGCAGGGACCGCTGCTGGAAGCCGAGGGTCTCGACATCGGCGTGGTCACCGGCATCCAGGGCAGCCGCTGGTTCAGCGTGACGCTGACCGGCGAGAGTGCCCATGCCGGCACCACGCCGCTGGCGCTGCGCCGTGACGCCGTGCAGGACATGATCCGCGCCATCACCGCCCTCAACGAACTGACCGCCGACCCGCAGGACGTGCTGCGCTTCACCGTCGGGCGCATCGCGGTTTCGCCCAACACCTCCAACTCGGTCGCCGAAACCGCGCGTTTCAGCATCGATCTGCGGCACCCCGAGGCCGCCGTCCTGCTCGCCCGCGGCGATGCGATCGCTGCCACGATCCGCGCGGCCGTCCGCCATGCCGATGTCGCAATCACCGAGGATTTCCACGCCATGCCCGCGATCTTCGACGCTCGCGTGATCGCCGCCGTGGAACGCGCCGCGGCCGCCGACGGCGTGGGCTACCGGCGGATGCCCTCGGGCGCCTTCCACGACGCCCAGTTCGTGGTGCCGGTCGCACCCACCGGCATGATCTTCGTGCCTTGCCGCAACGGCGTCAGCCACAACCCGGCGGAATATTCCTCCGCCGCCCAGCTTGCCGCGGGCACCCGCGTGCTGACCCGAACCTTGATGGAGCTCGCGACATGAGCGCCGTGTTGCCGGCCGTGCTTTCGCTGTTGCTGCTGGTTCCGCAATTCGCCTTCGCCTGCGGCGTCAGCGCCGGCTTGCAGCACCCGCCATTCTTGCAGAACCAGCATGTCATCCGCGCCCGCCTGGCCACGGCCGACGAAGACGCGCTGACCATCACCTTCGTCGGCCACGCGAGCTTCGAGATCGAGACACCGGCGCATCTGCGCGTGGTGACCGACTTCAACGGCGTCAACCTGCCCGCCGAACTGCCCGACATCGTCACCATGAACCACGCCCATTCCACGCATTACACTGACCATCCGGACCCGCGCATCCGCACGGTGCTGCGCGGCTGGCGGGAGGACGGGAAGCCGGCGCAGATCGCCTATGCCGAACGCGACCTGCGCATCCGCAACCTTCCGACCAACATCCGCGAATGGGGCGGCAGCGGCACCGAGTACCTACGGCAACTCCATCTTCGTCTTCGAAAGCGCCGGGCTTTGCGTCGCGCATCTCGGCCACCTGCATCATTTGCTGACCGCGGAGGATCTCGCAGGGCTCGGTGACCTTGATGTCGTCATGGCCCCGGTCGACGGCACCTACACGCTCAGCCACGCCGACATCGCCACCGTGCTGGACGCGCTGCATCCGCGCGTGGTGCTGCCGATGCATGCCTTCGGGCCGCAGGTGCTGAACCACTTCCTGAACCTGATGCGCGACCGCTACGTGGTCCGCATCAACCCCTCGCCCACCATCACGATTTCCCGCGCCGGCCTGCCGGCGACGCCGGAAATCATCGTGCTGCCGGGCCCGTATTTCTGAACGATCGCGGCTTCAGCCAACCAGGGGGAAGACATGAAATTCGCGATGTGCCTTGAGGAAGAGGTCACGCCGAAATGGCGGCATGCCGTGCAGATGGGCGTCGACCAGGCCGTCCTGCTCGGGCCGTCGACCTCGGCCGGGCGGCTGTGGGATTACGGCCGGATGCTCGCCCTGAAGAAGAAGTTCGAGGATGCCGGGCTGAACCTCGCCGGCATCGAGGGCATGGTGGCGATGGACGAGATCAAAAGCGGCGGCCCCGGGCGGGACGCCGAGATCGAGCAGATGTGCCAGGTCATTCGCAACATGGGCGCCTTGGAGATCCCGGTGCTCTGCTACAGCTGGATGGTGTTCGTCACCTGGGCCCGCACCTCCGTCACCACGCGCGGCCGCGGCGGCGCGCTGGTGACCAGTTACGAGCATCACCTCACCTCGCGCGCGCCAAATCCTTCGGGTGCCTCGGGCGCCAATGCATTGCGGATTTCCGAAGACCAGCTCTGGCAGACCTACGAATACTTCCTGCGCAAGGTGGTGCCGGTGGCAGAAAAGGCGGGCGTACGCCTGGCGCTGCATCCGGACGATCCGCCATTGTCGCCCGTGCTCGGCGTGTCGCGCATCTTCGGCAAACCCGACCGCTTCGACCGGGCATTGGCGATGATCGAGAGCGAGGCCAACGCCATCTGCTTCTGCCAGGCAAATTTCAGCCTGATGGGGTCACCGGCCGACGTGCCCTCGCTGATCCGCCATTACGGCGACCGCACGGCCTTCGTGCATTTCCGCGACGTGCGCGGCGACGCCACGAGCTTCGTGGAGACCTTCCATGATGAGGGGCACACCGACATGTTCGCCTGCATGCAGGCCTATCGCGATGTCGGATTCCGCGGCCCGATCCGCCCGGACCACGCACCGGCGATGGAAGGCGATCCGAACCTCCACCCGGGCTACGAAGCGCTCGGCCGCCTGTTCGCCATCGGCTACATGCGCGGCCTGCTCGAAGGCGTCGACAAGACCCGCAGCAATTCCTGAAGCGCTGCTTTAAACTGCACCGACCCAGTACTGCACGGCGAGGCTTGAGACCGCGACCACGATCCAGGTGCCGAGGCCCAGCCACAAAGGCCCGGGCCCGGCGCCGGCGAAGGCGCGCCAGTTGCCTTGCAGCCCGACGGCGGCAAGTGCCACCACCAGCACGAAGCGCGCCAACACCTGCAACGACGGTGCCGCCGGGCCGACCAGCCCGAGCGTGTTCAGCAACGAGGCCAGCACGAACAATCCGATAAACCACGGCACCGCCTTGCCGATCCGCGCCGCGAGGTGAGACTGGTCGTGGCGATGCGCCGGATCCAGCCACGGCATCGCCAGGCCGAAGCCGAGCACCAGCGGAATGATCAGCGTGGTGCGGGTCAGCTTCACGATGGTGGCGTAGTTGCCCGCCTCCGCGCTGTAGGCGAAGCCGGCGGCAACGACGGCCGAAGTGTCGTTCACCGCCGTCCCGTCCCACAGGCCGAAGCCGTAATCGGACAGATGCAGCATGTGGCCGATCGTTGGGAAGATGATCACCGCGAGCATGTTGAAGAAGAAGATGACGGAGATCGAATAGGCGATCTCCTCGCTTTTCGCGCGCAGCACCGGCGCCAATGCGGCGATCGCCGAGGCGCCGCAGATGGTGGTGCCCATGCCGATCAGGCATCGCATCCGCCAATCCACCCCGAGCCAACGCCCGACCAGCAGCGGAAACGCCAAGCCCATCGTGACCGTCACCGCCAGCAGCGGCAGGGATGCGGCGCCACTCGCCGCTACGTCGCGCAGGCTGAGGGTGGCGCCGAGGATGACAATGCCGGTGCGCAGCGCGTAGCCGCTGACCTCCTTGATGCGCAAGCCGGCGAGCCGCTTCGGGCCGGCGATGTTGGCGATGGCGACGCCGATCAGGATGGCGATGATCGGTGCCCCGACGACCGGCGCGACCTGACCGATGCCCAGCGCCACGAACGCGATCACGAGGCAAAACGCCACCCCGGCGGCGAGGCCAATCCATCGCGGCCGGGCCGGAGCGGACAGGGTGGAGGAAGGCGGCAGGGTCTGGCTCATCGTTGTCTCTTTTTTAAGCGCCGGGTTTTTAAGCGCCGGTGAGGGCCTTGGCGCCGCCAAGTTCGCACGCGCTTTCCCGGTCAACAAGCATGCGGCACTCGTGTATAGCGGCGGCACGCAATGGCCCGCATGGAGAGTCGCATGACCGAATCGAAACTGACCCGTCGCGTGGCGCTGGCCACCGGCGCCGCCGGCCTGGCATCGGCGGGCCTGGCAATGCCGCAAATCGCCCGCGCCCAGCCGGCTTCGATCAAGCTCGGGCTGATCCATCCGGTCACCGGCGCGCTGGCCGGTGCCGGCCAGCGCTGCCGCATCGGCGGGCAGATGGCGGTGGCCGAACTGAACGAAGCGGGGGGCATCAAATCGATGGGCGGGGCCAGGATCGAGGCACTGCTCGGCGACGCCCAGGGCCGCCCGGAGATCGCCGCCAGCCTCGTCGATCAGATGGCCGAGGCCGGCGCCGCGGGCTTCACCGGCTGCTTCGCCTCGGCACTCGGGCTCGCGGCGACGCAGGCGGCGGCGAAATACAACATTCCGTTCTCGATCGACAGCGGCATCGCCGATGCGCTGACCACCCGCGGCCTGAAAAACACGTTTCGTTTCTTCCCCAACAACACCACCACGACCAACGACGCGACCACCGCGCTGGACAGCATCAACAAGAAGGCAGGCTCGCCGGCCAAGACCGCGATCATCGTGCACGAGGACAGCGAGTTCGGCACCAACTCGGCACGGCTGCAGGCCGCCGCCCTGCCGAAGATCGGCATCGAGGTGAAGGCGCTGATCCCGCACGCGACGCCGACGCGCGATTTCAGCAACATCGTGCTGCGCATCAAGGCCGAGGCGCCCGATCTCGTGGTGATCACCGATTACGAGAACGAATACGTCCTGCTGGCGCGCACCCTGGTGCAGCAACGGGTGCAACTGGTGTCGACTTATTCGATCGCCGGCGGCGGCTTCAACCTGAAATTCGCCAAGGACGCGCCGACCGTTGCCGAGAACATGATCGACTTCAACCATTGGCATAACCCGAAGGACCCGCGCGCGCTGGCCTTCCGCAAGCGGGTGGAGGAGGCGGGCCAGATCTATTCCTGGGAATTCCCGTTCGGCTATTTTGCCGTGCGCCTGCTGGCCGACGCCTGGGAACGCGCCGGGAGTGCGGACAAGGAAAAGACCATCGCCGCCCTCAATGCCTCGACCTTCTCCGATCATTTCATGCCGTACGGCCCGACGAAATTCACCGACGGCCAGAACTCCGGCAGCCATCCGGTGGCACTGCAGATCCAGAAGGGCGACATGCACGTGATCTGGCCCGAGCAATTCGCCGACGTGCCGGCCGTGTACCCGCGCCCGAAAGTCTGATTTCCTTCCGCATCGCCGAGGTCGCCACGCATGGACCCGAACGCCCTGCCGTTCGACGCCGATGCCATGCTGGACGGCCTGCGCACCTGGATCGAGTGCGAAAGCCCGACCTACGACGCCGCGGCGGTGAACCGCATGATGGACATCGCCGTCGCGCGAACTGGTGATCGCCGGTGCGCGGATCGAGCGCGTCGCCGGCCGCATGGGCTTCGGCGACTGCGTGCGCGCCACCTTCCCGCACGCCACGCCGAACGTGCCGGGCATCCTGGTGATGGGCCATCTCGACACCGTGCATCCGATCGGCACGCTGGCGAAACTGCCGTTCCGGCGCGACGGCGCGCGCGCCTGGGGGCCCGGCATCCAGGACATGAAGGGCGGCAACTACATGGCGCTGGAGGCGATCCGCCAGCTTGCCGCGCGCCGGCGTCGCGACGCAAGCTGCCGATCACCGTGCTGCTGACCAGCGACGAGGAGGTCGGCAGCCCCTCGACCCGCGACCTGATCGAGGCGGAGGCGTCGCGCCATCGCATACGTGCTGGTGCCGGAACCGGCGCGCGCCGATGGCGGCGTGGTGACCGGCCGCTACGCGATCGCGCGCTTCAACCTGGAAGCGACCGGCCGGCCGAGCCACGCCGGCGCGCGCCTGGCCGAGGGCCGCTCGGCGATCCGCGAGATGGCGCGCAAGCTGATCGAGATCGAGGACATGACCACCGAGGACTGCACCTTCTCGGTCGGCGTGATCCACGGCGGACAGTGGGTGAACTGCGTCACCACCACCTGCACCGGCGAGGCGCTGTCGATGGCCAAGCGGCAGGAGGACCTCGACCGCGGCGTCGCCGCGCATGCTGGCGCTGTCGGCGTCGTCGAACGACGTGCAGTTCAAGGTGACGCGCGGCGTGACGCGTCCGGTGTGGGAGCCGAACGGCAAGGTGATGGCGCTGTACGAGCACGGCGCGCGGCATCGCACGCGGTCTCGGCTACGACATCAGCTCGCAGAGTTCCGGCGGCGGCTCGGACGGCAACTTCACCGGCGCGATGGGCATCGCGACGCTGGACGGGCTGGGCGTGCAGGGCGCCGGCGCGCACACGCTCGACGAGCACATCGTGGTCGAGAGCCTGGCCTATCGCGGCAAGCTGATGGCCGGTCTGCTCGCGGCGCTCGGCTGAACGTGCCGGTCGCGCGCACGGATGATGCTGTGGTCCTGGCGCGTCGTCCGCGGCCGGCCGCGGCTGTTCATCGGCGCTGCTGTGCGGGCTGGCGGCCGTGCCGCTGCTGCCGGCAGCGCTCAGCCGCAGCCGACCCGCGCCATCCTGGCCTGGGATATCGGCGTCGTCGTCGTTCCTGGTGCTGTCGGCGCTTCCTGTTCACCACCGAGCGGCTGGACCGCATGGCGGCGGACGCCGAGGCGCAGGAGGAAGGCGAATGGACCATCTTCTGGCTGACCGTCGGCGCCGTCGGCGTTCAGCTTCGTGGCGATCATCGGCGAGTTCGCCGGCATCCAAGGACGTGCCGCCGGCGCAGCGCGGCCTGCATGTCGACCCTGGTCGCGGTGACGCTGCTGGTGTCCTGGCTGATGACGCACACCACGTTCGCGTTCCGCTACGCGCATGAATATTACGACGATCCGCCCGGGCCGTGGACATGGCCGGCGGCCTGGAATTTCCCGGCGAGAAGGCGCCGGACTACTGGGATTTCCTGTATTTCGCGCTGGTGCTGGGCATGACGTTCCAGGTCTCCGACGTGCAGATCACAGCGCGAAAGTTCCGCCGGCTGGCGACCGCGCACGGGCTGCTGAGCTTCCTGTTCAACACGATCATCCTGGCGCTGACGGTCAATATCGCCGCCAGCCTGCTGTAAGAAGCCGGCCTGCCTTAAAAATACCTTGTCGTTACCATAGGTTGTTTGGTCCTTCTTAAAGCTTCGCGTAACAACATCGGTCAATGTCCCAGCTCGCCATCCCCGAAACCGCCTTCACGCGCCGATCTGCCACGCTCCGGCGCTCCCTGCGCGCCGAGGCGCCGAGCATCGCCGCGATGGCGCTGCTGCTGGTCACGCTGACGCTGCTGCTGGTCACCGCGATCCGCTCGCCGTTGAAAGACGATGTCGCCTGGCTGCTGTATGTCGCGCGCAAATGGCTGGGCGGCCAGCGGCTGTATGAAGACCTGGTCGAGGTCAATCCGCCGCTGATCATCTGGATCTACGCCATTCCGGCGGCGGTGGCGAATTGGCTCGGCGCACCGCCACGGCTGGTCGCCTCGCCGTTCTTCGCCGCCTGCGTGCTTGGCTCGGCTTGGTGGAGCGCCACGTTGCTGCAGGGGCGCGCCGCGATCTTCGCCCGCCGCCTGCCGGTGTTCGGCGTGCTTGGCGCGGCCTTGATCGTGCTGCCCGGCATCGAATTCGGCCAACGCGAGCACCTGCTCGTCATCGCCGTCCTGCCGTATTTGATCCTGTTCGCCCGCGAGTTGGAAGGCGAGCCGGAACCGCGCTTCACCGCCATTGCCGCCGGCGTGTTGGGCGGCCTCGGCTGTGCGTTGAAACCGACCTACGCGCTGGCGCTGGTACTGCTGGAGCTGACGGCGGTGATGCGCGGCCGCCGGGTGCTGCGCATCGGCTCGCTATCCGCCTTCGTCGCCATGCTGGCCTACGGCGTCGGCGTGGTGCTGTTCTGCCCCGCCTTCCTCGAAAAAGCGGTGCCGCTGGCGCTGTCGTTGTACGGCGGCACCGACACCCCGTGGTGGCAATTGCTGATCGACTGCCGCCGGCTGCTGTTCGGCCAGGCGATCGTGCTGGCGCTGTGCTGGTCGAGCCGCTCGCCGCTGGCCCGGCGCTGGCCATTTTTGCGGCATTTGTTGTTCGCCCTGCTCGCCTTCGCGATCGGCGCCAGCGTGGTGTTCGTGCTGCAGGGCAAGAACTGGTTCTACCACCGCCTGCCGGCGACCATCATCACGGTGTTGGCGCTGCTGCTGTGGATCGCCGCCGTCCTGCATCCGATGCTGGCGCAGAAGCGCTTTCGGCTCCCTTCGATGTCGATCTTCCGGCTGGCGCTGCCGATGGCGGCGGTCCTGGTCGCGTTGTTCCAGTTCGCCCAGGCTGACTACGTGCGGCTGAAGCCCTGGATCGAAGCCGCGGTCGAGCCGGATCTGTCCACCGAGGTGAAGCTCGAGCAGCTGATCCGCAAGCAGCATGCGCGGACCTACATCGCCTTCTCCGAATGGATCGGCCTCGGCTTCCCGGTCGTCAACAACACCGGTGTGACCTGGGCCAGTCGCTTCGACTCGATGTGGGCGTTGAAAGGCGAGTTGTGGCGGGCGCGCCAGGACGGCGCCGCACCGCGCGAATGGCCGATCCGCCGCTGGGTCGCGAGAGATTTCATCGCCGGCTGCCCCGACCTCGCCGTCGTCGACAGTCGCGGCGGCATCAACTGGATCGCCGTGCTGGTCGCGTCCGAACCGGATTTCGCCGAGGCCTGGTCGCATTACCAGGAAATCGCCGCGTTTGACGGGCTGCGCATCCTGCAGCACGACGATGCGGGCTGTGTCCCGCCGCCGCGTCGCCCGCAGACCCTGACCGCGGTCGGGGCGCCACCTTATCTCAACGGCCCGGCTGCTCCTTTTGATCGGACGAGCCGGGACTCGCAAAATTAGCGCCGGCGCTGCGACAATGACGCTGGGTCCGTCTGATTCTAAGGCTCCAGCGGCAGGGCCTCGAACCGGTCGCCCTTGGTGCTGTGGATCTGCAGCAGGACGAAGCGGTGTTTTTGTTGTCGCGCCGCCTCCAGCGCCCTGAGGAAATCGGCTCGGCTGGTGACTGCGCTGCGCTGCACCTTCGTCACCACGTCGCCGGGACTGAGGCCGAGGTCGGCAGCCGCGCCGTCGGGACTGATCGACGTCACCACCAAGCCGCTGATGTCGGCCGGTAGCTGAAACCTCGCCCGCAGCGTGTCGTCGACCGGCTCCAGCGTCAGTCCGAGGTCGAATGTCTTGGTCTGCGCCACCGCATTCGCCAGCTTCGCAGCCGCAGTGGGGACCATCGGCTCCGGTTCTTCGGCGACGGTCACTTGCAGGGTCATCTCGCTTCCGTCCCGCGACAGCATGACCGGCACGGACTGGCCCGCGGCCGTGACACCGATGCCACGCCACAGGTTGCGGATGTCCGGCACGGCCCGGCCATCGAATTGCTCGATCACGTCGCCTTCCTGGATGCCGGCGGTTTCCGCCGGTCCGCCAGGATCGACGCTGGACACCAGCGCCCCGTCGGGCCGTTGCAAACCGAGCGAATCGGCCAATGCGGGCGTGATGTGCTGCATGCGCACGCCGATCCAGCCGGCCCGCACGCGACCATATTGGCGCAGCCGGTCGATGACGAACTTCGCGTCGTTGGAGGGCATCGCGAAGGCCAGGCCGATCGACCCCGAGTTCACGTCCTCGGGAGCGCCGAAGATCGCGGTGTTGATACCGATCACCTCGCCGGATTCATTGAAGAGCGGGCCGCCGGAATTGCCGTGGTTGATGGCGGCGTCGGTCTGGATAAAATCGTCGAACGGCGTCTCGCGGATGTCGCGGTTCAGCGCACTGACGATGCCGCGCGTCACCGAGCCGCCAAGCCCCAGCGGATTGCCGATGGCCAGGACCGGGTCGCCGACGCGCACACGATCGCTGTTGCCGAACCTGAGCCCCGCGAGCTTTGCCGCCGGTGAAATCTTCAGCAGCGCCACGTCGGCGATCGACGCGGCCGCGATCAGGCTGGCGCGATAGCTCGCACCATTCTGCAGGATCACGGTGATTTCGTTCGCACCTTCGATGACGTGGCGATTGGTCGCGATCACGCCGTCTGGGTCGATCACGAAGCCGGACCCGAGGCTGCGGACGCGGCGGGTGATCTCAGGATCAGCGGGCATGTCCGGTGCGCGCGGCACCTCGATGATCTTCACCGTGGCGATGCTCACCACCGACGGCAACAGGGTGGCGATCAGGTCGGGCAGGTCAACGAGGTCGCGCGCTTGCGCCGACGCGAACGGAATGAGGCAGGCGAAGGCAAGAACCAACCGCCGGCAGAACTTGAAAATCGAGGGCATTGAACCGAGCGTGTACATGCTTGGGCCGCGACACCAACCGGCATCGCGGCCCTCGCGAAAATTCAGGCGTTCGTCGTGTTAGCCGCAGGGCTTGGCCGCGCTGGCGACCTTGGCGACGCCACCCTCGCCGGACGCAACCTTGGCGACGCCACCTTCGCCGGAGGCGAGCTTGGCCGCACCACCCTCACCGGCGGCGAGCTTGGCCGCACCACCCTCGCCAGCGGCGAGCTTGGCCGCACCACCCTCACCGGCCGCGAGCTTGGCCGCACCGCCCTCACCGGCGGCGAGCTTGGCCGCACCGCCCTCACCGGCCGCGAGCTTGGCCGCACCGCCCTCACCGGCCGCGAGCTTAGCCGCACCGCCCTCGCCGGCCGCGAGCTTGGCCGCGCCGCCCTCACCGGCGGCGAGCTTGGCCGCACCGCCTTCGCCGGCGGCAAGCTTGGCCGCACCACCCTCACCGGCCGCGAGCTTGCCGCACCGCCCTCGCCGGCCGCGAGCTTGGCCGCGCCGCCCTCACCGGCGGCGAGCTTGGCCGCACCGCCTTCGCCGGCGGCAAGCTTGGCCGCACCACCCTCACCGGCCGCGAGCTTGGCCGCACCGCCCTCGCCGGCCGCGAGCTTGGCCGCACCACCTTCGCCGGCCGCGAGCTTCGCCGGTGCCGGGCAGCCGGGGCTGGTGCCCTGCGCATAAGCGCCGGTCGATAGGGCCAGGATGATCGCGGTCCCGGTCAGCAATGCTTTCATGGTCATACCATTGTCCTGTTCTGGTGCGCGCCGTTGTCGGCGCTTTGGTGAAAATGTTGTCGGGTGCCTGTCACATGAAGCCGATCATCATAGACTGATACGCGTCTATCGGCATCCCGGACGCACTTGCATCCATATGACCCGGCACTCCCCCGCCTGTTACGAGGTGTTCCCTGACCCCCCGCTTGTCAAGAGACGGGGTCGGACCGCTCACGCTAGCCTCAACATCCACCCATCCCGCACCGCCACCGGCGGAATCGGTTCAGCCAAAACCCTGGGGCATGGCTAGGTCTGGATGGTGCGACGGTCTGCCCCCATTTCGGGCAGCAGACGCGCCCAGGCGGCGACACCATCGTCGAAGCTGCTCAGCCGAAAGAACTCGTTCGGCGCGTGAATGCGCTCATCGGCGATGGCGTACGACAACATAACCGTCTCCAGCCCGAGCAGTTCCTTCGCCATTGCCGAAATCGGCAAGGTGCCGCCGATACCGACGCGCAGCGGTTTGCTGCCATGCACCTGCTCCATCACCCGCTCGACGATCGCCAGATGCCGGTCATCCTCCGGCACCGCGTAAGCCGGCGTGCCCCGGCGGCCGTGGGTGATCTCGATCTTGGCCCAAGGCGGGCAATGGGCGCGCAAATGCGCATCCACCGCCGCCGAAACCGCGTCCGGGACCTGACCCGGACCGAGGCGGCAGGTGATCTTGGCGCGGGCCTCGCAGGGGATGACGGTCTTGCCGCCTGGCCCGTCATAGCCGCCGGCGATGCCGTTCACCTCCAGCGTCGGGCGAAACCAGAGCGATTCGAGCAGCAGCACTCCGGGCTCCATCGCGCCCGGAACGGCACCGATGTCGTCGAAGAAAGCCGCCTCGTCGAATCCCAGCGCATGCATGCTGGCGATGTCGGTGTTTCCCGGGCGCTGCAACCCGTCGAAGAAGCCCTTCACGGCGATGCGGTTCTGGTCGTCATGCAAGGTCGCCAGCAGCCGCGCCAGCACCATCGGCGCATTGCCTACCGGCCCGCCGAAGCGCCCGGAATGCAGGTCGCGCCCGGCGGTGCGGATGGTCACGTCCATGCCGATATTGCCGCGGCTGTTGGTGTTGGTGCTGACGAGGCCCGGCCGCCACCGTCCGCCATCGGCCGATACCAGCACGTCGGCGGCCAGCAGGTCGCGATGCGCCGTCATGATCGCCGGCAGGCTGCGACTGCCGATTTCTTCCTCGCCTTCGAGCAGCAGCTTGACGTTGCACGGCAGCGCGCCAGTGACCGCCAGCCACGCCTCGATCGCCGAAACCGCGATCCATAGCGGCGATTTGTCGTCGGACGCGCCGCGCGCGTGAATGCGGCCATCGACCAATGGTCGGCTCGAACGGCGGCGTTTCCCACTCCTCCAACGGGTCGGGCGGCTGCACGTCGTAATGGCCGTAGACCAGGATGGTGGGCGCACCGGGCGCACCGAGCCATTCGCCGTACACCGCCTTGTGGCCGCCGCCGTCCAGCAGCTGCACCTGGTGCATGCCGATGCGCGTCAGCCGCGCCTGCAGCATGGCCGCGGCCTCGGCGCATGCCATCGGCATAGGCGGGGTCGGTGGAGACGCTGGGGGCACGGATGAACGCGAACAACTCATCGAGCAGGCGGGCGCGGTTTTCCGCCAGCCAGGCGTCGACCGTGCCCGATCATCGGCCGCCATCCACCGAATGACCTGGCCGTTGACGAAGCCGGCGAGGTCGGAGGCGAAGAACAGCACCGCGTTGGCGATGTCGTGCGCCGAGCCAAGCCGCTTCATGCGCGATCCGCTCGCACCAGCGCCTTCTGGCCGTCGGCGCCGTAGCTTTCCCACTGCTTCTCGGTCGATTCGTTGCTGCGGACGAAGCCGGGTGCGACCGAATTCACCGTGATCCCGAACGGCCCGAATTCATGCGCGAGTTGGCGGGTCAGGCCGATCACCGCATGCTTGGCGCTGCAATAGGCCTGGATGCCGGTCAGCGACGCCTGCAGCCCGGCGCCCGAGCTGATGTTGACGATCCGCCCGGCGCCGGCCTTTTTCATGCCGGGCGCCGCCGCCCGCGACAACACCATCGCCGCCGCCGACGTTGATCGCGAACAGCCGGTCCCAATCCTCGTCCGGCACGTCTTCCAATGGGCGCGGCACCTGGCCTGCGACGCCGCCGGCGTTGTTGACAAGGGCGAACACCGGCTGGCCCGCGGCCTGCTCGGCCGCATGCACCCAGTCGGCACCTTTGCGGCGATCGGTGAGGTCGACCACGCCGGTGCGGATCGTGGTGCCGGCGGCGGTCTCAGCGAGTTCGGCAGCGGACAGGTCGCAACCATGCACGATGGCGCCGAGAGCGGCGAAGCTGCGCGCGATGGCGCGGCCAAAGCCGTGGGCGGCGCCGCTGACCAGGATCAGCTTGCCGTCGAAACGGATATTCATGCGGGGATCAGCTCCAGCAGGTTGTTGTCGCTCATGGGGCGGTTGCCGTCTTCGATTTCGTGGATCATCCGCACCAGCCTTGATGTGGTCGGGCATCGATTCCGTGGCGCGCACCGATTTCGGCGATCGGCGCGATCTGCACGTCGATCTCGGTCCGGCGTTTGCGCACCGCGAGGTCGCGCCAGACGCCGGAATGGGTCTTCGCATTGGGCCGGTTGAACGCCACCATCGCATCGACGCAGGCGGCAGCGGCCTCCACTGGCGCGTTCGGCATGAATGCCTTGGGATCGAAGCCGTTGAAGCCCTGCGGCTCCACGCCCTCGGCCAGCGCCACCTCCACCGCTTCGCGCCCGAGCGCACGCCAGACCGGCAGCAATTCCGGGCGCGCCAGGCAATCGGCGATGCCCTTCTCGCCCAACGCCTGCGCGAACAGCATCGCGCCGTAGCCGAGCTTGCCCCAGAGATAACCCCAGATGGCGTCGGTCATGATGGCGTTCGGCTCAAAATCGCGCATCACCTTGTGCAATTCATCCAGCCGAACCGTGCGGCGCCCGTTCAACTCACCGAGCACCACGGCACCGCGGCCGCCGAACATGATCTCACCCGGCGCGATCCAATCGGCGCTGAAATTGACGAACGCGCCGACGGTGCGGTCGCGGCCGACGATCCGCTGGATGATCAGTTCGCACAGGCCGTTCTGCAGCGACAGCACGTAGCCGTCCTGCGCCAGGAACGGCGTCAGCGCGCGGCAGGCGGCCTCGGTGTGGTGCGCCTTCACCGCCAGGAAGATGTGCTTCCAACTGCCGCTTACCTGGTTCGGGGTCAGCGCCGGCATCTGGATGGAGAAATCGTCGATTGGCCCGGTGATGTGCAGGCCCGCGTCGCGGATGGCCGCGACATGCGCCGCCTCCACATCCACCACCGTCACCTCGTGCCCCGCCCGCTTCAGCCACGCCGCGACCGAGCCGCCGATCGCGCCGGCACCCCAGACCAGGATGGGGTCCATCACCAGCTCTCCAACTGCGCCCGGGTCTCGTTCACGGCGATGTCCCAGATCGCTTGCATCTCGGCGTCGCTGCGCTGGGTGCGGCCGCCGAAATTGCCGTCATCGAGCAGGTTGCGGGCCTCGAACGGGGCGAGGGTCTTCAGCCGGTCGGTGTCGACCATCGGCTTCTCGTCGTCCGCCGGGGTGCCGGGCAGGCGGGTCCAGGGGAAATTCTCCATCCAGCTGGCGTGGCTGGCGACGCGGTCGGTGGCCTGCACCTGGGCGAAGGTTTTCGGCGCCCGCCACCAGTCGTGAAAGCGCACCCGGCAATCCGGGTTGTCCATCAGCCATTCCTGCGCCAGTGCCGCCGCCGGCTGGTTGCCGCCATGCCCGTTGACGATGACGATGCGCCGGAAGCCGCCGCGCTTGAGGCTGTCGAGCACATCGCCGACCACCGCGCATAATGTGCCCACCCGCAGCGTGACGCTGCCGGGGAATGCCTGGAAATACGGCGCGAGGCCGAACGGAATTGCCGGAAAGACCGGGATGCCAAGCGGCTCCGCCGCTTCGACGGCGATCCGTTCGGCCAGGATCGCGTCGGTCATCAGCGACAGCCCGGCATGCTGCTCGGTGCTGCCGAGCGGCAGCACGGCGCGGTCGTCGTGCCGCACCCAATCTTCTATCATTCGCCAATCCATGTCGCAGACGCGCATCTACCGTGATCCCCTCGCCATGGCCCGGCTCCCCGTCGAGCCCCGTCTGGACGCTGCCACAGATGCGGCGCGCCTCCAACCGGGGTCGCAGCGTTCTTGCCAGCGATAAAGGGGGGTCAGCGAAGCCGGGCGAGAATGAGGTCGCAGTTGTTGCGGCCAGCCAGCAGGCAATCCTCGATCGCGGCCTTGGCGTGCAGTTGTTTCAGCAGGAACACGCAGACAATGACCACGAGCAACGTCACCGCCAGCCCGGCCAGGCTCGCGGTTTGCCGGTCGGCATCGTCGTGCTGGTCGAACTGGAGGCGGAATATCTTGACCATTTCCCTGGCCCCTTCGGGAGCCGTGCCGTAGGGGCCAGACGGAAACCGTCATGACGCTCTGCGTTGCCCGCACATTTTAGCTCTTGACCCCGCGGGCAAGGCAAGCCCCGTTGCAATGAAACAACGGGCGCACACGCTGTCGTGACGTAGCGGTGGCGTGCAATGCGCTGGAATGACATTGTTCTTCGCATGAGCGATGCCGAGACCCATCTGCGCCGATCCTGCCCGAAGCTGAAAGCGCTGATCCGAAGGATCGGGCCGTGCCGGCTCGAACTGGACCGCCATTCCCCCTATGAGGCGCTGGTCCGCGCCATCGCCCACCAGCAGTTGCATGGCGCCGCGGCGCGAACCATCACCGCGCGCTTCCTGGCGCTGTATCCCGGCATGCCCTTCCCCACGCCGGCGATGGTGCTGGCGACCGACCCCGCGACCTTGCGCGGCTGCGGCTTCTCCGGCGGCAAGGTCGCCTCGATCCTCGATATCGCCGCCAAGGCGGAGGCCGGCGTGGTGCCCACGCGCCGCGCCGCCGCGCGACTGTCCGACGACGCCCTGATCGAACGCCTGACCAGCATCCGCGGCGTCGGGCGCTGGACGGTGGAGATGCTGCTGATATTCACCCTGGGCCGGCCCGACATCTTCCCGGTGGATGATTTCGGCGTGCGCGAGGGCTATCGGGTGCTGCACGGATTGGCCGCACAGCCGAAGCCAAAAGAACTGGCGGCGCTGGCCACGATCTTCGCGCCGTACCGGAGCACCGCCGCATGGTACCTGTGGCGGGCGGCAGACGCCGACCGCGCGGCGCGACTGGCGGCGAAGCAAGATCCGGCAGCCCGGGTCGCGCACTAGAAAACCGGCGCGGGCGGCGGCTCGAACCGGATGAACACGGTCTCGTGGTAGTCGTAATTCGCGCCGGTCGAGAAATCGACGATCATGCCCACGAGGTAGCCGAACACCAGATTGCCGAGGATGGCGCCCGAGGCGATCGAGCCCACGGTGCCCTCGATCGGCTGGAATCCCGGCTTCTCGCAGCGGATCGTCAACGGCTTCCGGCTCCGGGTCACGTCGATCGTACCCGGGGTGTTGGAGATCCAGCCGAGATGTTCGCCGGTTCGCGTGACGTCGCAGGCCGCACCCGCGGGCACGGTGTTGACAGCGATCATCTGGCTGCCGCCGTTCACGATCGTGCCGCATCCGCCAAGTGCCGCGAGTGCGAAGGCCGAGAACAGCAAACCGCAGGCGTTGACGAAAACGGGCGGGATCATCAGGCGTCCCCCGAACGAGACTGATTGCGCATCGGGCGTAACTGGCGCGGGCGGCGTTAAGGTGTGGTTTGCCCTACCGGACCGTGCCACCCCGTAACCATACTACCCCAGGAACGATTCAACCACCTTCACGAACGCGTCTGGCGCGTCGGCGTGCAACCAATGCCCGGCATCCCTAAGGGTGACGAAGCGAGCGGACGGGAACAGCCGGCGGATCACCGGGCGGTGTTCGGGCAGGATGTAGTGCGATTTGGCGCCACCGACGAACAGCGTCGGGCCGGGATAAATGCACGCACCCTGCTCCGGCCAGGCTTCGATCGCCGGCAACGACGCCGCGATCTCATCAAGCCCGATCCGCCACGCCGGCGTGCCTTCGAACCGAAGGTTCTGCAGCAGGAAGCCGCGCACCCGCGGATCGGTTTCCACTGCCGCCAACGCCGCGTCGGCTTCCGCTCGCGTGAGGCCGGGACGCAGCGGGATTGAACGCATCGCCGCGACGTGACCGCGGAAATGGGATGGATACGTCACCGGCGCGATATCCGCCACGATCAGGCGCGAGACCTGCTCGGGGAGGTCAAGGCCATGGTCATCGCCACCTTGCCACCCATCGAATGGCCCAGCACGGCGCAGGGCAAGGCGGCTTTTTCCCGCAGCGTGTCGAGCACATCAGCGGCCATGGCCGGGTAATCCAGGATCGCCGTGCGGGCTGGCGCCGTGGCTGCGCAGGTCGAGTCCGATCATCCGATACCTTGCCGCCAGCCGGCGCTGCACCGTGCCGAAATTCACCGCATGCCCGAACAGGCCGTGCAACAGCACGACCGGCGCCCCCTGCCCGCGTTCGTTCGCGTGCAGAATCATCGCGTGCCCCGTTTTCTCTGCGGCCACGCGGCGCAACCGACGCCGGCAAGGATCAGCGCCGAACCCACCAACAGGTCGGCGTCGAGCGGTTCGCGCAGCCACAGCGTCGAAATCAGCAGCCCCAGCGCCGGCGTCATCAGGAAGCCCACCGACGCGACCATCGCCGGCATGCTCGCCGCCACCTGCATCACGCACCAGGTCCCGACCGGCCCTGCGAATGCCGCCGATATAGGCCATCGACCAGACCGCATCGCCCGACCACACGCCAAGGCCGCCGCCGTGCCACAGCGCGAGCGGCAGCAACGCCAGCGTCGCCAAGCCGAAGCACCAGGGCAGCAGTTCCAGCATCGACAGGCTCGGCGGTGTCCAGCGCACCACGATCATCGCCAGCGCGAAGCAGAACGCCGATCCCAGCAGGAACAAATGCCCGATCACCATTTCGCGCAGCGCCCAGTCGATCGCCCACGGCCCCATCAGCACCATAGTGCCGGCGACGCCCGAGTGCTGCGGCGAGCCAGCGCCGAAGCGGAATCGCCTCGCGCAGCAACAGCACCGACAGCGGCACGATCCAGATCGTGGTGACGTTGGACAGGATCGCCGTCCGCCCCGCCGGCACCCAGGCGACGGCGGCATGGGTAAGGGCGAAGAACCCGGCCAGTTGCAGCAGCCCGACTGCCAGCAGGCTCGGCAGATCGGCCCGGCCGGGCCGCCGCAGCCGTCCCGCCACCGTCAGTGCGAACAGTGCCGTGAGGCCGGACAAGCCGGCGCGGCCGACGGCGAACCACAGCGGCGACGCGCCGTCCTGCAACGCCAGCTTGGTGATCGGCCAGGCACTGCTCAGCAGCACCACGGACGCGCCGAGTTGCACCAGCCCGATCGCCGGAATTCCCGCCGTGGCGTCGGCCGCCGCCTCACGTCGCGACGGCGCAGCATGATCTTGCCGATATGCGCGCTGCTTTCCATCAGCGCGTGCGCCGCGGCGGCCTCGGCCAGCGGGAACACCGCATGGATCACCGGGCCGCAGCGCCCGGCCTCCAGCACCGGCCAGACGCTTCTGCACGCAGCTCGCGCGGCGATGCGGCCTTTCTGTGCGGTGGTGCGCGGCCGCATGGTCGAACCGGTGATGGTCAGCCGCCTGCGTCATCACCGGCATCAAGTCGAAATTCTCGACCTTCGAGCCTTCGAGGAACGCGATCTGCACGAGCCGCCCGTCCATCGCGAGGGAGCGCAGGTTGCGCGGCGAAATAGGGCGCGCCGACCATGTCGAGCACCACGTCGACGCCGCGCCCGTCGGTGAGCCGCTTGATCTCCTCGAGCGAAATCCTCGGTCCGGTAGTTGATCGCCGCCGCCGCGCCGAGTTTCACGCAGGCGCGCGACCTTCTCGTCGCGATCCGGCCGTGGCGTAGACGGTGGCGCCGAACGCCTGGGCCAGCTGGATCGCGGTGACGCCGATGCCGGAGGTGCCGCCATGCACCAGCGCGCTCTCGCCGCGCGCCAGACGGCCGAGCATGAACAGGTTGGCCCAGACGGTGAAATAGGTTTCCGGCAGCGCCGGCGGCGCGGATCGCGTCGTAGCCGTCCGGCCACGGCAGGCATCTGCGGCGGCGGTGCCGACGCAATATTCGGCATAGCCGCCGCCGTTGGTCAGCGCGCAGACCCGATCGCCCGATCTTGTAGTCCGTGCACCGCGGCGCCGACCGCCACGACCTCGCCGGCGACCTCCAGGCCGAGCACCGGGCTGGCGCCTGGCGGCGGCGGATAGGGGCCCTTGCCGCTGCGCGACGTCCGGGCGGTTGACGCCGGCGGCCTGCACCCGGATCAGCACCTCGTCGGCGGCAGGCTTGGGAGTTGGGCCGTGCGCGGGCTTCAGCACGTCCGGGCCGCCGGGGCCATCGGCCATGATGAACGTCATGCTGTCCGGGATCGCCATGGCGCATTCCTTGCCGGTTCGCTGTCCGCCATACGTCGCGGGTACCGGCCGGAGCGTCAAGCCAGCCTGGGCCACGCCGTGAGACCCGCCGTTCGCACGGCTTGCGCATGAACGCGAGCCGTCGGACACTGGAGCGCGATGGCGGGTGGAATGCCAAACCGGGGAAGACGGGCATGCGGACGATCCGCCGCCGCACATTGTTCAGGACCGGATTCGGGACCGGGCTCGCCGGCCTTGCCCAGGCGGCCCTGCTGCAAGTCGCCGCGGCACAAACCGCGGCCGAGCCGATCCCGGTCGGCGCGTTGTACCCGTTCTCCGGCAGCCAGGCGCTGCTCGGCGACGAAAGTTTCCGCGGGCTCGACCTCGCCACCGATGAACGCAACGCCGCCGGCGGTCTGCTGGGGCGGCCGATCCGGCTGATCCGCGGCGACGCCGTCGATCCCGGCCAGGCCACCAGCGAGTTGCGCCGGCTGATCACCGCGGAGCACGTGACGGCGATCTTCGGCACCGCCGCCGCCCCGATGTCTTCCGCCGCCACCCAGATCAGCGAACTTGCCGGGGTGCCATATTTCGAACTGGGCGCCACCGCCGATTCGATCACCGATCGCGGCTTCAAATACCTGTTCCGCAGTTGCCCGCCAGCCAGCAGCTTCGGCGTCGTGTCGGTGGACGCGATCACCGACGTCCTGGCGCCGCTCTGGGGCGTCGTTGCCGCCTCGCTGAAGATCGCGATTTTGCAGCCGGAGCCGCAATCCGCCGGCACCGTCGCCGCCGTGCAGCAGCAGCGCTGCCGCGACAAAGGCCTCAACGTGGTGGAGACGCTGACATACACGGCGGGAACTGGCGATCCCGCCGCGATGGTGCAGCGGCTGCGCGCGGCCGGAACCGACCTGTTGCTGCACAGCGGCGGCAGCAACGACATCGCCCAGATCTATGCCGCCATGCGCAGCACCGGCTGGCGGCCGCGCATGGTGATCGGCACAGGCGCCGCCTATTCGCTCGCCGACACGTTGCAAGGTGCCGGTGCGGGATTCGACGGCACGATGAATGTCGACGTCACGCCGTACCGGGTAAATCCCGCGGTGGCACAAGGCGCCGCCGCCGTCGCCGCCGCCTACCAGAAGAAATATGGTGCGCCGCCGCGCTCCGGCCACAGCCTGACCAACTATGTCGGCGCGACGCTGTTCTACGACGCCGTCGCGCAAGCCCGCGCCACCGACAAGGACAAGATCCGCGCCGCGGTGTTGGCGATCGACATCCCAGCCGGCGGCACTGCCGCGGGATGGGGCGCCAAGTTCGACGACAGGGGCCAGAACATCCGCGCCCGGCCGTTCCTGCTGCAATGGCAGAAAGGCGTGCTGGTGACGGTGTTTCCCGAAGACGCGGCGGCGGCGCCGCCGTCCGGCGTCCTAGGCGGCTGAGGGTTTCAGCGGCACGATCGCGGGCAGCGCCCGCACACGGTCCAGCCACGCCGAAACGCCGGGCCAGCGCCGCAGGTCGAACCCACCCTCGTCGGCCACCTGGGTGTAGGCGAACAATGCCAGATCGGCGATGGTCGGGCCGGCATCGGTCAGCCATTCGTGTCCGGTGAGGCGACGCTTTTCCATCACGTCGAGCGCGCGTGCGCCGGCGGCCTGGCACTGCGCCAGCCGTGCGGCTTGCGTCTCCGCCTGGCGGAGAAAGTAGAGGATGTTGCGCGCGACCGCGATGCTCGGCTCGTGGCTGTACTGCTCGAAGAACAGCCATTCGAACACGCGCGTGCGCGCAAGCCCCGGCGCTGGCAGCCATGTCGTGCCTTCGGCGAAATGCGCCAGGATCGCATTCGATTCGATCAGCACGGTGCCGTCGTCAAGCTCTACGACCGGGATCTTGCCGACCGGATTCATCGCCAGGAATGCCGGCGTGCGGGTCTGGCCGGCGTTGGAATCGATTTCCACCCAGTCGAACCGGTGGCCGGTGAGGCGCAGAATTTGCGCCACCTTCCAGCAATTCCCCGACATCGCGAAGCCGTAGACCTTCATGTCCGCACCCGATGTTACCAGCCGAATTCTGCCGCGAGCGGGTTCCCTTTGAGTATGGCTGCTTTAGGGTGGGCCGCCATGCACGATCCTATCACCGAAGAACTGTTTCGCAACGCCATCGTCGCCATCGGCGACGAGATGGCGCTCACCATCTACCGCACCGCCTATTCCGGCGTGCTCAAGAACATCATGGACTACAGCACTGCCATTTGCGACGCGGAAGGCCGGCTGGTGGCGCAGGGGCTCAGCCTGCCCGGGCATCTCTGCTCAATCCCGATCGCGCTGCAATCCTGCCTGCGCCATTTCGGCGACGACATCGCCGAGGGCGATATCCTCACCATGAACGACCCCTATGACGGCGGCATGCATCTGCCCGACATCTTCGTGTTCCGCCCGATCTTCGCCGACGGCAAGCCGATCGCCTGGGCCGCGACGATCTGCCACCACACCGATGTCGGCGGCCGCGTGCCCGGCTCCAACGCGTCCGACAGCACCGAGATCTATGCCGAGGGCCTGCGCCTCCCGCCGCTCAAGCTGCATCGAGCGCGGCGTGCCGAACGCCACCCTGATCCGCATCATCGAGCGCAATGTCCGCCTGCCCGGCCGCGTGATGGGCGATTTGCGCGCCCAACTCGCCGCCTGCGACATCGCCGCCCGCGGCATGGCCGATTTGCTGGCGCGGCACGGAGCGGACGGCGTGGTCGCGTTGATGAACGCCACCATGGACCACAGCGAACGCCTCGCCCGCCATTGCCTGGCCGAATTGCCCGACGGCGAGGCGAGCTTCACCGATTGGATCGACGACGACCAGATCGACGCCGGCGTGCCGATCAAGCTGGTCTGCACGGTGCGCAAATCGGGCGAGAGCATGCGCTTCGATTGGACCGGTTCCAGCCCGCAGGTGAAGGGCGCGATCAACAACACCTGGAGCTACACCGCGGCCGCATCCTTCACCGCCGCGAAGTCGGTGCTTTCCATCAACATGGCCAACAACGACGGCGTGTTCCGCTGCATCGAGGTGATCGCCCCAGCCGGCACCGTCACCAACGGCGTGCTGCCGGCCGCTTGTGCGGCGCGTGGCCTGACCGGATTTCGCGCCGCCGATTGCGCCTTCGGTGCGTTGGCGATGCTGTACCCGCAGCGCGTGTTCGCGGCGTCGGAAGGCGGCAACACCGGCATCACCATCGGTGGCTACGACGCCGACAGGAAGCCGTTCATCTATGTCGATTTCCTCTCCGGCGCCTGGGGCGGGCGGCCATGGGCCGACGGACTCGACGGCAACACCAGCATGTTCGCCAACATGGCGAGTTTCTCCATCGAGGTGATCGAAGCGGAAAATCCGCTGGAGGTGCTGGATTACGAAATGGTTCCGGACACCGCGGGCCCGGGAAAATTCCGCGGCGGCGTGTCGCTGCGCCGCACCTGGCGGATGCTGGCCGATGAAGGAATTCTGCAGGTGCGCGCCGACCGGCACACGCATCGCCCCTACGGCCTGCAAGGCGGCGGCCCCGGCGCGCCCAGCCGCAATGCCCTTGTCGGCGAAGGCGAGCTGGCGGCGAAGCTGACGATGACGCTGCGGCGCGACCAGGTGTTCCGCCACGAACTGCCGGGTGCCGGCGGCTGGGGCAGCCCGCTCGATCGCGCGCTGGACGCGGTGGAGAAAGATTTGCGCGACGGGTTGGTGACCACCTTCGGTGCTGCGCGCGACTACGGCGTGGTGGCACAGGGAGACCCGCCGATGATCGACGTTCCCGCCACCGAGGCGTTGCGGCGCCGGTTGCGCAGCACCCGGCCGCCGCCGCCTGTTGTCGGCTGGCAGCCGCTGCACGAGGTCGCACCGTGACGTTTCGTATCGGCGTCGATATCGGCGGCACTTTCACCGATCTCGTGGCGATCGGTCCGGACGGATCGGTGCGCACCCACAAGACGCCGTCGACGCCTGGCGATTACAGCCGGGGCATCGCCGCCGGGCTGGAAGCGTTGTTCGACGCTCCGAACGTGGTCGGCTCCGGCGCGATAGGGGAAGTGCTCCACGCCACCACGGTCGCGTCCAACGCCATTCTTGAAGGCAAGGGCGCGCGAGTGGCGCTGATCACCACCCACGGCTTTCGCGACGTGCTGGAAATTCGCGACCTCCGCATGCCCAGGCTCTACGACATGCACTGGACCAAGCCGCCGCCGCTGGTGGAGCGGCGGCTGCGGCTTGAGGTGCGGGAGAAGACCCGCGCCGACGGCAGCATCGCGACGCCGCTCGACGCCCATTCCGTCGCCGCCGCCATCGACATGCTGCGCCGGGAGGATGTGCGCAGCGTCGCGATCTGCCTGCTGCACAGCTACGCCAATCCCGCCCATGAAAAGCTGTTGTCCGACGCCATCCGCGCCGCCCTTCCCGAAGTGGCGCTGTCGGTGAGTCACGAGATCCTGCCTGAGATAAAGGAATATCCACGCACCAGCACGACTGTTGTGAACGCTTATATCCAGCCGGTGGTGCGGGAATATTTGTCGTCGCTGTCGGCGCGGCTGCGGGCGCTGGGGATCACCGCACCGCTGCATCTGATGCAATCGAACGGCGGCCTCGCCACCGCCGAGCTTGCCGGCGCCTTCCCTGCCCGCATCGTCGAGAGTGGCCCGGCCGCCGGCGTGGTCGGCGGCGCGGCACTGGCGGCACGGCTGAGTCTCCAGAACAGTCATCACCTTCGACATGGGCGGCACCACCGCCAAGGCCGGGCTGGTCGAAGACGGCGAGGTGCTGCGCGCCGAGGCGATGGAGGTCGGCGCCGGTGTGCTGGCCGGGGCGCGGCTGCTGGTCGGCGCCGGGTACATGCTGAAGCTGCCGGCGATCGACCTCGCCGAAGTTGGCGCCGGCGGCGGTTCGATCTGCGCGCTCGACGCGGCCGGGGCACCGAAGGTCGGCCCGCGCTCGGCCGGCGCCGATCCCGGACCGGTTTGTTACGGGCTTGGCGGCACCGAGCCGACCATCACCGATTGCAATCTCGTCCTCGGCTATCTCGACCCCGCCGGACTCGCCGGCGGCACCTTGCGGCTCGATCACGCGGCGGCGCCGCGGGCAGTGGAGGAAAGGCTCGCGGCGCCGCTCGGCCTGACCGCCACCGCTGCCGCGCACGGCATGCTGAAGCTGGCGGCGGCGACGATGATGCGGGCGATCCGCGCCGTCTCGGTCGAACGTGGCCGCGACGTCAGGGATTTCTCGTTGCTGGCATTCGGCGGCAACGGGCCGCTCTTCGCCGCCGGAATCGCCGCCGAGCTTGGCGTGGCGACGGTGATCGTGCCGCCGATGCCGGGCCTGTTCAGCGCCTTCGGCCTGCTGCTCGCCGATACCGAACATCACGCCACCAGCAGCCTGCCGAACCGGGCGCCGGATGCGCAGGCGTTGCAGGTGCAGCTCGATGCGTTGCTGGCCGATGGCCACGCGCGCCTCGCCGCCGACGGCTTCCCCACGGCGCTGCGGCAGATGCAGCTCAGCGCGCGGGTGCGCTATGCCGGCCAGTCCAGCGAATTATCCGTGCCGCTTCCGGCTTGCGATGCAAGGACCATCCTCACCGACTTGCCCGAGATCTTCGCCGCCGAGCATCAACTCAGCTACGGCTTCCGCGCACCCAAGGGCGAGCCGATCGAACTGATGGGCCTGTCCTTGATCGCCCGCGGCATTCCGCTCACCCCGCGCCTTCCCGACCGCATCCCGCCCTCGCCCACACCTACGCCGACGCATCGCCGTGCCTGGTTCCCTGGGCTGGGTTGGGTGGAAACCGAAGTGAGCGATCGTGCGGCGCTGGCGACGGGCGTGCGCCGCGGGCCGCTGATCATTCAGGAATACGACGCGACCTGCCTGATCCCGCCGGGCGCCTCCGCCACGCTCGATGATTTCGGCAACATCGTCGTGGCGTTGCGATAGAGCAATATGGCTTCAGGTGGAATCACCGCGCCATACCAGCGACCATCACGATCTGGGCGCTATTTCCGGCAGGCCTCGGCCAAAGCCTGGACGTCGGGCGGCATCCGCCGCGCCAGCGTCGCTTGCTCATAGGCATAGGCGATCCGCAGCAGCGCGGCCTCGCTCCAGGCCCGGCCGGTGAAGGTGGCGCCAATGGGATAGTCGGGCGTCTCCCTGGCCGCGATCCCCGGGGAGCCGGCGATCCCCGCGGTGAATCCCGCCGGCACCTGCACGCTTGGATAGCCGGCCTTCGCCGCGATCGCCGCCCCGGTGGTGCCGGCGAACAACACCGCGTCAAGCCGGTTTTCCTCCATGTAGGCGTCGAGCCCCATTGCCCGCGAGGCTCGCAGGTCGTTTTCCCGCGCGGAGACGTATTCAAGCTCCTTGAGGTCGCCGCGAGTGCCTTCGGCGGCGAGGAACAGATCCTGGCCGAAGCGCAAGGCGCGGTCGGCATGCACCGCGTTGAAGGCGATGATGTCGCCCAACGTGCGCATGGTCGTGCCGGTCGCCCAGTCCTGCAGATAGCGGTTCATGTCGTGTTTGAGCTCGTACATGAACACGATCGGCGTGCGGGCGACCTGGTTGACCAGCGGGCTCAGCGGGTTGCGGTTGAGCACCGCCATGTCGGTGCCTGGGCCGCCGATCCAACCCTGGGTCGGGATGTTCTCGCGCACGATCACCGCACCCTGCGCCTCAAGCACTCTGATCACCTCGGCCATCGCGGCCGCCGAGCGCGGCGGCAACGGCCGCCAGTAGACGTCGTTGCCGGGATCGGAGGGATTGCTCGGCACGCCGATGCGCACACCCTTCAACCCGTCCTTGTCCAGACCGGCGGTGTAGTCGACCGGCTTCGGCGCGCCCTTGGTCGCCGGGTCCAGCGGATCGTGGCCGGCGAGCACGTTCAGCAGGATGGCGGCGTCGCGCACCGTGCGGGTCATCGGCCCCGCGGTGTCCTGGCTGGAGGCGATCGGGATGATGCCGGCACGGCTGACCAGCCCCACCGTCGGCTTCACCGTCACCAGCCCGTTCTGGCTTGCCGGCGACAGCAGCGAACCCGACGTCTCCGTCCCGATCGAGGCCGCGGCGAATCCTGCTGCCACCGCCACTGCCGAGCCGGCGCTGGAACCGCCCGGCTGCACCACCGGAATGCCGTGGTCGTCGAGCGCAGTGGCATAGGGGTTGAGCACCTGGCCGCCGAGCGAGCTGTAGCCCGAGGGCATGCCGAGGGCGAGGATGTTGGCGAATTCCGTGAGATTCGCCTTGCCGAGGATCACTGCCCCGGCGGCGCGCAACTTGGCGACAATGGTCGCGTCCCGCTTCGCCTTGGCGGATTCCAGCGCGAGCGACCCCGCGGTGGTGTGCTGGTTGTCGGCGGTGGCGATATTGTCCTTGAGCAGGATCGGGATGCCTTGCAGCGGCAGGCGCCTGGCGGAATTTTTGCCGACCGTCGCGCGGGCGGCATCGCTCGCGGCGGCGATGGCGGCGGCGTCGGGGTTGAGCTCGCGCACGGAGTTGAGCTTCGGCCCGGCGCGGTCATACGCCTCGATGCGGGCGCTGTAGGCGCGCACGAGCTCGACCGAATTGGTGCGACCGGCGGCCAGCGCTTCCTGCAACTCGGCGATCGTGGTGTTCTCAACGCACATCAATTTTTCTCCGGTGATGGTCTGGTCGGCGGTGGGCGGAAGCTCGATCGGCGCCGCCCGCCCGGCCACCGGGCGGCGCGGCGGGGCCGCCGTGGGATTTGGCGCGGTGGTGCCGGCCGGTGCTGCCAACGGCTCCGTCTCCACCGCGTGGCGCGGCACCGGACGCAGACCGCCCGCGACGCCCGCGGGCACATCCTCTGCCGGTCCCGCCCGCCGCGTCACCGGGGCACGCCGCCGCACCGGATTCGCGACCGCCGGCGGCGCGGCGGTGATTGCGGCATGAGGGTTCGGCGCCACCGCCGCTGCCGGTTTCGCGTGCGACCTCCGCGGCTTTCGATGTTTCTTGGCGGGTGCTGCTGTCGCGGGCGCGGAAAGCGTCGGCGCGCCCGGCGGCGGACCGGCCTGGGCGCATGCACCGTGGTCGAGCAACAGCAGCGCCAATCCGGCGGCGGCCAGAATCCTCGGAAGCCTCATACGGCCCCGACCAGCGAGCGGTACAATTCGGGATCTGTGGCGCCCTCGGTACTGAACAACAGCACGCGGCTGTCGGCGTCGAGCGCCAGTGCCGCGCGGGTTTCGGGATCGTCAGCGGCCAGCAACAACGCCGCGAGGCCGGCGACGGCGGATTCGCCGGCAACCATCCCCATGCCGGCGAGCAGGCGCATGCACTCCACCGCCGCCGCATCGGGAACCGCCATGAAGGCGCAGGCACCACGCTCTAACTCCTGCCAGGCGAGCAGGCTCGGCTCGCCGCAGGCCAGCCCGGCCATCAGCGTGTCGAGATCGCCCTCGATCGCCACCGGCTTGCCCGCCTCCATGCTGGCCAGCAGGCAGGCGGCGCGGTCCGGCTCGGCGACCACCAATTTCGGCGCCGGCCGGAACCGCGCCCGCAACTGCACCGAAACCGCCGCCGCGACGCCACCCACGCCGCCTTGCACGAAGACATGCGTCGGCGGGTCGGAAATCCATTGGTCGGCCGCCTCGTCGGCCATCAAACGGTAGCCTTGCATCACGTCGACGGGAACCTGGACGTAGCCGGGCCAGGACGTGTCTGACACCACGAACCAACCGTTCTCCCGTGCCACCCGTGATGCTTCGCGCACCGCGTTGTCGTAGGTGCCGGGCACCACGCGAATATCGGCGCCGAAGCGGGCGATCGCGTCGATGCGGCCCTGGCTGACACCGGCGTGCACGAAGATCACGCAGGCGGCGCCGAAGCGCTGCGCGCCCCACGCCACCGAACGGCCGTGATTGCCGTCGGTGGCGCATGTCACGGTGATGCCGCTGGTCGCCTGGCCGTAGCGGCCGGCAGCGAGATCGGCGGAGGTCGCGTTCTCCGCCACGCCCCGCCGCGCCAGTTCCACGGCGAGCAGTTGCGCCACGGCATAGGCGCCGCCCAGCGCCTTGAAGCTGCCCAGGCCAAACCGCCCGGCTTCGTCCTTGATCCGGATCGCGGCGACGCCGGCGGCGCGGGCGATTTGTGGAAACTCACGCAGCGGTGTCGGCGCATAACCGGGCCAGGCGGTGATCTCGGCCTTGGCCCGACGAAATCCACCGTCCGGCAGGACCACGAATGCGGGCAGGCCGGCGCGCGGGTTGGCGGCGAATCGGAAGGGGTGCGCACCAATCATGGCGCGCAGACTGGGCTGCCGCGGCGCGCGCCGCAACCATCAGGCGATGGCGGGCGCACGGCCGAATCGCAACAGCCGTCGCACCGCCAGCCAGGCCAGCAACGGCGATAGCGCGAACAACCCGAACAGCCAGGACGCCGCACTCTGCGCGCCCACGATTCCGCCCGGCGCGATCAGACCGGCCAGGTTTGTCACCATGCCGCCGGCTGCCGACCCGACCGCGTTGGAGACCATGATCACCATCGTCATCGAGGTCGCCGCCAGCTCACGCTCGTCCGGCGGCGCGAAGGCGAACACCCGGGCACCCAGATGCGGCCAGCACATGCCGATGCCCAGGCCGACCAGAACGAGCGCCAACCCGATTGGCCAGGTGATCCAGCCAGAGGCGGGGCTGCCGGGCACCAGCACGCATAATGCGGCGATCGCGCTTGCCATCACCAACGGCCCCGCCGCCATCATCCGGCGCGCCAAATGTGGCGCGAGGCCGGAGCCGCCGACCGATCCGGCGGTCCAGCCCGCGGACATCAGCGCGCTGAGATAACCCGCGTGCAGCGGGGTCAGGCCGTGCAGCATCTGCAGGAAATACGGCACGAAGATTTCGGTGGTGACGCCGATGATCAACGTCAGCATCGCCGCGTACGCCGCACCCAGCGGCGTCGACGGATCGCACGCGCCGCGTGGCAGCAGGCGCCGACCGACACCCCATTCCAGCCGCACGAAAATCGCCATGAACACGATAGCGGCCACCATTCCCGCGAATTCCAGCCCCGCACATGCGACGCACTGCCGACCGACAGCGCCAGCACCCCCGCCACCAGCATGGCGAGATTGAGGAAAGCCATCGGCGTTCGCGGCATCGGTGGCCGCGCCAGTCCGCGCGGCAGCGAAATTTCCACCAGCAGCAGCAGGAACGGCGCGGCGGCACACACCGACCAGAACGCCATGCGCCAGGCATGATGCTCGGCGAACACCCCGCCGACAGCGGGCCCGGCGAGGGTGGCCACGCCCCAGGCGGCGGACACGATGGACAAAGCCGGCGCCCAGAGCCGCTCCGGGAACAGCACGCGCACCATGGTGAAGGACAGCGCCGAGAGTGTGCCGGCGCCCAAGCCCTGGACCACCCGCCCCGCCAGCAACACCGGCATCGACGGCGCCAGCGCGCAGAGGGCGGCGCCGAGGGCGAAGCAGCCCAGCGCCAGGCGATACAGGCGGCGCGCGCCGATCCGCGCCAGCAGCCGGGCGCAGAACGCGCCGCCGAGCAACGAGGCCACCACATACAACGTGGTGCTCCAGGCAAAATACGCGAGGCCGCCGATCTCCAGCACGATCGAGGGCAGGATGGTCGTTACGATGAACACCGAGATGGCGTGGATTACCATGCCGCCGCCCACCACGGCTGTGCGCGCGGCATTCCCGCCGCGCAGCAAGTCACTCCAGCCGCCGCTGCTCATGTCCGCGCCTCGCCTTCCCGCCGCGAGGGTGGCATCACGCCGGCGGGCTGGAAACCCCCCACCGCCCCGGCCGCAAACCTTCAGGCTGGGAGGCGCCGCGGATCAGGCGTCGAGCCGGAAGCCGGCCTTCAGCGTCACCTGGTAATGCCTGACCCGCCCATCCTCGATACGGCCGCGGGTCTGCACCACCTCGAACCATTCAAGGTGCCGCAGCGTCTGCGCCGCGCGCGACAGGGCATTCTCGATCGCTGCCTCAATGGTGCTGTCCGCCGAGCCAACCAGCTCGACGAGTTTGTAGACGTGGTCGGACATCCGTGACCTCCCCGCGTGTGTCGCGTTCGATAGGAGCCGCGAACGGCCGGGAAAGTTCCGTGGCACGAGCCGGTCGCGGCACGACCCCTTTCCGGCGCTCGCCGCTTGTGCTTATCGAGGGGAAAGCGGGTGTGGAGGCGATGATGCGGGTTTCGATCCTGGGCGGCGGCGGATTCCTCGGCCGCAAGGTCGCGGCCCGGCTGGCCGCCGACGGCGCGTTGGGCGGCCGCAAGATCTCTGGCCTGACGTTGTTCGATTTAGCGTCCCCGCCGCAACCGCAGGCTGGTTTCGAGGTGACGAGCCTCGGCGGCGACATTGCCGAACTGCCGCAGGCGGCAATCCCCGAAGGCACCGACGTCGTGTTTCATCTGGCGGCCGTGGTCAGCGGCGCCGCCGAGGCGGATTACGATCTCGGCCGCCGGGTCAATTTGCGCGGCACCGACGCGGTGATCGATGCCTGCCGCCGCCTCGCGAAGCCGCCGCGCGTGGTGTTCACCAGCAGCATCGCGAGTTTCGCGGGCGGCCAGCAAGCCAGGCTTGCCGATGATGCGCGGCAGATGCCCACCAACAGCTACGGCACCCAGAAGGCCGCGGCGGAACTGCTGCTGGCCGATGCCACCAGGCGCGGCTTCATGGACGCCGTGTGCCTGCGCCTGCCGACGATCATCGTCCGCCCCGGACGGCCGAACAAGGCGGCGAGCAGCTTCTTCTCGGCGATCGTGCGTGAGCCATTGCTCGGGCTGCCGACCGACCTGCCGGTGCCGGATGATTTTTCCGTCTGGGTGGCGAGCCCACGGCGCGCCGTCGAATGGCTGCTGCACGCAGCGGCGATGGACACCTCCGGCATGGGCCAGGACCGCAGCCTCAACCTGCCGGGCCTCAGCGTCACCGTCGGCGCCATTCTTGCGGCGCTGGAGCAGGCGAGTCCCGGGGCGTCGGCACTTGTGCGGCGCGCCGCCGATCCGGTGATCGCCGAGATCGTCGGCGGCTGGCCCGCTGATTTCGCGGCATTGCGCGCGCCGCGGCTGGGCTTCAGCCAGCACGAACCGCTGATCGATCTGGTCAGGGCGTTCATCGCCGACGACCTTGAGGGTACGCGGCGGGAACGCGCCCAAACCTGAGACGCGTCGAAACGCGCGATGCTCTCGCGCCAAAGTGGCATAAGTACAACGTCACCGTTTCGTTACACAATCTTAAGCCGAACCAAACAAACTTGCATTGAACCCCCGGAACTTCCGGCCCATGACTGCGCTATTGACTTTCGCCTGAGAAATTTGCGGCCGAAATGGCGACCGCGACCAGGGCGGCGTCGTGTTGCGGTCGTATCAATGGCAGGTATCGTCGGCTTCAGTCCTTTTTCCAGTATGCGCAATGCGGCAAACGCCGGTGCGTCCTGGAGGCGTTTATTCGGGGCCAAGCTGGTTCAACGCACCGTGGCGGACCTCGCGAAGCCCGAACCAATCCTGAAATCGCCGCCGGCGCGGCATCGCCGGGCATTCGGCGACATGGTCATGCACGTGCCGCACCTGCTGCGCGCGCTGGTTCGCACGGATGAGATGTGGCTGGTGGCGCTGGCCGGTTTCGTCGGGCTGGCGGCCGGCCTGTCCGTCACCGCGATGAGCCTGATTACCCAGGCGATGCACCGGGTGCTGTTCCATCTCGGCCCGCATGAGCGGCTCAGCGGTCAGGTCGATATCACCGGCCTTCGCGGCGTGGTGGTGCTGACGCTGGGTGGGTTGGTGGTTGGTTTGGTCGCGCTGGCGATCGCCCGCTGGTGGCCGAACCAGGCGGTCGATCCGATCGAAGCGAACGCGCTGTACGGCGGCAACATGTCGCTGAAGGACGGTCTCGTCGTCGTCGGCCAGACCATCCTGTCCAATGGCGTCGGCGCGTCGGTGGGGCTGGAGGCCGGATACACCCAGATGGGTTCGGCCCTTGCCTCGCGGCTTGGGCGGATGTTCAGGGTACGCCGCAATGACTTGCGGCTACTGGTCGGCTGCGGTGCTGCGGGCGCCATCGCCGCCGCGTTCAACGCCCCGCTCACCGGCGCCTTCTACGCGTTCGAGTTGGTCATCGGCACTTATTCGATGGCCAGCCTCGCCCCGGTCGTGGTGGCGGCGATCGGTGCTGTGTCGGTGGTGCGGCTGCTGATTCCACAGGAATACGGCTTCGAAATTCGCGTGCCGACGGCGATCGAGCCGGCGAACTTCCTGCCGATCCTGTTGCTCGGCATCGTTTGTGCCGCGGGTGGTATCGCAATCATGCGCGGTGTCACGCTGACAGAGTCGCTGTTCCGCCGCAGTCGGGTGCCGGGCTGGGCGCGTCCCGCGATCGGCGGCGCTTTCGTCGGCGTGCTGGCGCTGCTTTCCCCGCAGGTGCTGAGTTCCGGCCACGCCGCCCTGCAGGTGTCGCTGGACGCGCCCTATTCCCTGCGCCAGATCGCGTTGCTGATCCTGCTGAAATCGCTCGCATCAGCGGTGTCGCTCGGTTCGGGCTTTCGCGGCGGCCTGTTCTTCGCCTCCCTGTTCCTCGGCGCATTGCTGGGCAAGCTGTTTGCCGGCGCGCTGGCGCTGCTGCCCTTCGTGCACGCGATTCCACCGGTGGTGTGTGCGCTGGTCGGGATGAGCGGGCTGGCGGTGGCGATCGTCGGCGGGCCGCTGACCATGGCGTTCCTGGCGCTGGAAAGCACCGGCAGCCTGCCGCTCACGGTGGCGGTGGTGGCGGCCTCGGTGATCTCGGGCCTCACGGTGCGGCGGACCTTCGGCTACTCCTTCGCCACCTGGCGCTTCCATCTGCGCGGCGAGGCGATCCGCAGTGCGGTGGATATTGGCTGGATCCGCAACCTCACGGTCGGGCGGATGATGCGGCGCGAGGTGCGGACGGTGCGGGCCGACACCACGCTGGCTCAGTTCCGGCGCGACCTGCCGCTCGGCTCGGCGGCACGGGTGATCGTGGTCGACGATGCCGGCCAATATGCCGGCATCGTGCTGGTCGCCGAAGTCCACGCCGCCGACACCAAGGCCGCGACGCTCACCGAATTGCTGCATTGCCAGGATGCCGTGCTCCTGCCGCAAATGTCGATCAAAGACGCCATCGCCATGTTCGAGAAGGCCGAGGCCGACGCGCTTGCGGTGGTGGACGGAATGGAATCGCGCCGGGTGATCGGCCTGCTCAGCGAGCAGCACGCGCTCCGCCGCTACGCCGAGGAACTCGATCGGCGGCGGCGCGACCTGTCCGGCGAATAGCGGGAAACCGTTTGGCCGCAGGATTGGAACGAACGCGAAGCCCGCGCGTTCGATGCAACACCACCATGGCCCACCATCCAACGAGGTCCAATATGCGACGCATCGCGGTGTCCTTGATCACTGCTGCGAACTCTGGCGACCGGCCTGGTCGCCTGCACCGATCCCTACAGCCCGGGCCAGCGCGCCGTCGGCGGCGGCTTGATCGGCGCCGGTGCAGGTGCCGCCATCGGCGGCCTGGCTGGCGGCGGCAGGGGTGCGGCGGCCGGCGCGTTGATCGGCGGCGCCGCCGGTGCCGTGACCGGCGCCGCCACCACGCCGGAGCGGCCGTACTATCCGCCGCAGCAGCAGTACTATCCCGCGCCGCAGGGCGGCTACTACCGCTGAGCGAAATTCGGCCTCGCGCCGCGGCGGATTGGTCTATTTCCGGAGCGACAACTCCGCATCCACCTCTACCGCCAGGTGCTCGACAAAGGGATCCTCGATACCCATCAGCCGCAGGCCATCACGGGTGCGGAACAGGTATTCCGCGGCCGTCCCAAGCCCGCCACGGGCGGTGGCGAGACGGCGGATGATTTCGGCCTCCGACAGGTCGCCGCAATAGGACGGTCCTTCGGGGTTGATGGTGAAGGCGATGGCCCTGCCGAGGCTGGCCCCCTGCCCGTCCTCGACCGGCACCCAGCGTGGGATGTAGCCGTCGGCGATCATCTCGCGGCGCCAGAGCAGGTCGAGTTCCTGCTCCAGCTTGTCCTCGGCGACGCGCAGCACCGCGCCGACGCAACTGCTCCCCGGACGCAGGCCGAGCATGACGCCGGGATTCTCCGGCGTGCCTCGTCCGGCCTTGGTCGACAGGCAGAACGAGCGATGCCAGCCATCGACCACCGCCAACCGCTCCTCGGTGATCTCGATGATCGGGTTCCAGATCAGGCTGCCATAGCCGAACACCCAGAGACCGCTGCCGTGCTCCGGCCTGTCATCGAGGATCGCGCGGAGCGAGCGGGCGCGCTCCGCCTCGGTCAGCAGCCGCACGTCTGGATTGGCCTTGGCGATGATCTCGCCGAGATTGCCCTGCAGCAGCAATTCGCGGGTCAGCGGTGAGGCAGGCGGCGCGTCAGCCACGCGGGGCCGCATCCGCACGGGCGGCCAGCAAGTCGCGGATCTCGGTCAGCAGGATCTCGCTGCGCGATGGCGGCGGTGGCGCTGCCTGCTCGCGGACATAGAGCTTGGTCAGCCCCTTCACCATCCAGAAGATCGCGAAGCCGACGATCAGGAACTGAATCACCGCGTTGATGAACAAGCCGATGTTCAGCGTCACCGCGCCGGCCGCTTTGGCGGCTTCCACGGTGGGCTGGGTCGGGCCTTTCAGGGTGATGAAGACGTTGGAGAAGTCGATGCCGCCGACCAGCAATCCGATGATCGGGTTGATCAGGTCCTTGACCAGGCTGGCCACGATGGTGGTGAAGGCGGCGCCGATGATGATGCCGACGGCGAGGTCGACAACGTTGCCGCGCATGATGAAGGCCTGGAACTCGCCGAGCCAGCCTGGACGGCGCAGGGTGATCGGAAGGGCCATCGGTGATCTCCGGGTCCGGACGGTAGCCGGTTCCTTATAGCTGCGCGCCCGCGACCTGCGCCACCATGTCCGTGGTCGCGGTCCAGATGCCGCCGCGTTCGAGCACCCGTGCCAGGGCCGCGTCCAGGTAGCGAATGCGGTGCGCCTGCCCGGCAATCCAGGGATGCAGGGTCAGGTTGAACGCCGCCCCGCCTTCCTCATGCAGCACCGCGAAGGCTTCGGCGATGCCGTCAGACCAGGTTTGCGGTGCCACCCGCCGCAGCCACATGCATTCGAGATCGTTCCATTCCGCCTGCGCCGGCAAGGCCACGAGCTTGCCGCCGAGCAGATAGGGACGGTCGTCGTTGCTCCAGTCGGTGGTGTAGGTGAAGCCGGCTTCGGCCAGCAGGGCGGGGGTGCGCGTGCTCTCGTTGAAATCCTGGCCGCACCAGCCGCTCGGAGCACGGCCGGTGGCGCGGCGAAGGCCATCGCGGCTGGCGGCGATGAAATGGCACTCCTGCGCCTCGCTCATCCGGCTGGTGATGCGCCGGGTCGCGAAATCGCCATGCCCGAGAAAGGCCGCGCGGCGTTGGGCGCATTCGTCCACCAGTTCGGGGTAGCGCGTTGCGGCCGCGGTGCCGAGCGCCACGCTGGGCACGATGCCGAACCGGTCGAGCACCGACAACACTCTGAATATGCCCACCCGCGCGCCATATTCACGCTGGCTCCAGGTCAGCCAGTCGGGCGAAAAATTGCCGAGCGGCGAGACGATGCGCGGATCGCGGCTTGCATCAGGGGGCGGCTCCAGTTCCCAGTAATCGAGGATGAGCGTCACCGTCAGCGCGATCCGCGCGCCGCCGGGCCAGACGAGGCGGGGTGCCGTGGGCAAGGTCCGGAACGGATAGAGCGCGTGGTCCATGCCGGGCCGGCGGATTTCGCCAACCGGGGGGATGTCGCTGCGGTCAGCCATGGGTGCCGATGCCGAGATCGCCGGATCGCGCCGCCAGATGCGCCTCGATGGCCGGCAAATGCTGCGCGCGGTACCATTCGGCGATCTCGCCGGCGGTCGCGCACCAGACGCCGGAATGCGACAGCAGATGCTCCAGCACCGCCTGGAAGCCGCGGATGCGATGCGGCTGGCCGACCCAGAACGGATGCACGGCAATGCACATCACCCGCCCCTGCACCGCGCCCTCGGCGTAGACGGTATCGAAATGGTCGCGGATCTGGCGGCCGAAAGCCTCGATCTCCTCGCCGCGCCGCCACAGGATCACGTCGTTGAGATCGACGGTGTACGGCACGGTGATCAGACTGCCGGCGGCCGTCCGCACCGGGAATGGCTGATCGTCGTGATACAGGTCGCAGCAATAACTGTAGCCGGCTTCGGCGGCGAGATCGAAGGTGCGGCTTGTGTTGGTGATCGCCGGGCTGAACCAGCCGGCCTGCCCGCGCCCGGTCAGCCGACGGTGGATGTCGCGGCATTCCAGCATCGCCGCGCGCTCCTCCTCCTCGGTGAAGTCCCAGTGGTAGCGGGTGTTGTAGATGCCGTGCGACATCAGCTCCCAACCGCGCTTCTCCATCGCGTCCATGATGTCGGGATAATGCTGCAGCACCGCCATCGACAGGCTAACGGTGCAGCGCAGGCCGAGCGCGTCGGTCGCGTCGAACAACCGCCAAAGCCCGACGCGGTTGCCGTAGTCGCGTTGTGCGTAGCCAAGCACGTCGGGATGCGGGCTGCGCGGCCAGGGGTCACGGGTGCGGACGAATTTCGGCAGGTACTCGTAATGCTCGATATTCGGGCAGATCCACAACGCCACCCGCGCCCCGTTCGGCCATGTCAGCCGGGGGCGATGCAGGATGGGCGAATACGGCACAACAACAGGCTCCACGGCGTCGCTCCGGCTGGGACGCCGCACAGACTAGGGCAAGATCAGGCTGGACGAAATCGATCAGGCGACGCCGGAGACGTAGGCTTTCAGGCTGTCGACCTCGTGGTCCTGCTGCATGATCCGCGCCTTGACCACGTCGCCGATGCTGACGATGCCGACCATGACGCCGCCCTCCAGCACCGGCAGATGGCGGAACCGGCCGGCGGTCATCATGCCCATCGCTTCGTCGACGCTGGTCTTCAACGACACCGTCCTCAGCGCCCGCGTCATCACCTGTCCCGCGGTCATCGACAAAGCGCGGGCGCCGTTGGCGGCCAAGGCGTAGATGATGTCGCGCTCGCTGACGATGCCGAGCAAGGATTTGTCGTTGTCCAGCACCACCATCGCACCGATGCGCCGGTTCGCGAGATGTGCGGCGATGTCGGCCAAGGTGGCGGACGCGTTGGTGGACGCCACCTCACCTCCCTTGTGTTTCAGGATGGCGGCGACTGTCATGGCACTTACCCTCCCATAGCCCGCAAAAAAGCGATCATGCGCCCGCACGGCACGGCGATGCAAAAACTTGCTGTGCGTCGCAGCATTTCCGCGTGAGCAACACGCAACCGGCTCAGGCGGGCGAATGCGCCAACTGGGTCGCCACCAGGTCGGCGAAGCGGCCATGCAAATCGAGCAGATCGGCGAAGCGGCCCCGCTCGATGATGACCCCGCCGTCGAACACCAGGATCTCATCGGCGTCGCGCACCGTGGACAGGCGATGCGCGATGATGAAGGTGGTGCGCCCTTTCATCAGCGCCTTCAGCGCGAGGCCGACCCGCGCCTCGGTCGCGGCATCGAGCGCGCTGGTGGCTTCGTCGAGGATGAGGATCGGCGGGTCCTTCAGCAGCGCCCGCGCGATCGCCAGCCGCTGCCGCTGGCCGCCCGACAAGGTGGCGCCGCGCTCGCCGACGAGGGTGTCGTAGCCGTTCGGCTGGCGAATGATGAATTCATGCGCCTCCGCCATGCGGCAGGCGTGCTCAAGCTCGGCTTCGGTGGCGTCCGGCTTGCCGATCAGCAGGTTCTCGCGGATCGAACGGTTCAGCAGCATGCTTTCCTGGAACACCACGCCGATCGACCGGCGCAGGCTCTCCAGCGTCACGTCGCGCAGGTCCTGCCCGTCGATCAGGATGCGGCCGCTGATCGGGTCCCACAGCCGTTGCAGCATCGCCATCGCGGTCGACTTGCCGGCGCCGGTCGGGCCGACCAGGGCGACGCTGGTGCCGGGCCGCGCAATGAACGACACGCCGGCCAGCACCGGCGGGCCGCCGGGATAGCCGAACACCACGTCCTCGAACACCACCTCGCCGGCCCCCGGCTCCAGCGGCTTCGCGTCCGGCTTGTCGGGCACCGTGCTTTTGGTGTCGAGCACGGTGAAGAACTCCTGCAATCCCGGGATCTCGAAGAACAACCGCGAGACGAACCCCATGGCGCCGTCGAGCCTGCCGATCAGCAAGGTCGCGAACCCCATGAAGCTGACGATCTCGCCAACACTCGCCTGCCCGCGGCTGTGCAGCACGGTGCCGATCACCACGATCGAGATGACCGCGATGGTGCTGGCGGCACGGGTGGAGCACGTTCAGCAGCGCCCACCAGTTCAGCACCGGGAACTGGTTGGCGATGACCTGGTCGGCGATCTCGCCGAACCGCCTGGTCTCGGCGGCGAGCCGGGTGAAGGACTGCACCACGGTGACATTGGCGAGCGCGTCCTGCGCCGTGCCAGCAAGCTCCACCTGACAGTATCTGCGCCCGCCGCTGCCCTGCCTCGGTACGGCGGATTACCAGCGCGGTCAGCACGCAGAACACCACCACCACGATCATCAGCGAGATCGACAGCCGCCAGTTCAGCAGCAGCGTCAGCGGCAGCAGCACCAGGGTGGCGACGAAGGTGGAAAGCTGGTCGCGGAAGAAGGTCAGCCACAGCCAGAACATCGTGTCGACGCCTGAGAGCATCACCTTCATCAGCCGGCCGGAATGCGCGTCGCCATGGAAGGACAGCGGCAGCGACAGCACGTGCTCGTAAACCGGCGCATCTCGATCAGTCGGTGGCGATGCGCCAGCCGCTCGGCATTGCAGCGAGGAGACGATGTTGGCGACAATTCCGCTGACGCCGACCGCCGCCCACAGGCCCAGCAGCCGTACCGCCTCCCCCCACAACTCATCCGGGGGCGTGGTCGCCGAGCGCGCCAGCATCTGGATCACCCGGCCGAACAGCAGCGGGTCGAGGAACTGAAGCCCGGCGACGATGAGGTTGGCGACCACCAGCAAGGCCGCGATCCGCCGGTCGCGCCCGAGGGTCGCGATGACGCGGGCGTAGATGCCCAGAATTTTCACCGCGGGCTAAACCGCCTCGGCCCGAAACAGTTGCGAGGGCCTCACGAATTCCTCCTGCGGCGTCGACCAGCAGGATCTCCCGCGATCCCGCCTCGGCGGTGCGGCGCAGCAGGCCATGGATGGCGCTGCCCGCCGCCTCCAGGGCCGCGCGCGGCGTCGCCGGTCCGCAAACGGTGAAACAGGAACAGGGCGGCGAGTGCGTCGCCCGCGCCGTTGATGGCGATCGGCAGCAGGCCGCGTGCGCAGGCGGTGCCAGCCGCCGTCCTCGCCGACCAGCATGTCGATGGCGTCCGTCGGGCGTGTCCTCGGTGCGCAGGCTGGTCACCAGCACGGTGCGTGGTCCCCTCGCCTGCAGCCGCGCGACCGCCTGCTTGACGCCCTCCAGCGTGTCGCAGGGCAGGCCGGTGAGGTAGCGCAGCTCGAACATGGTTGGGGGTGGCGATGTCGGCGCAGGCCAGCGCCTCGTCGCGGATCAGTTCGGGAATGCCGGCGCGGACATAGACATCGGTGTCGTCGTCGCCGATCACCGGGTCGCAGCAATACACCGCCGCCGGATTGGCCGCCTTCACCCGGCGCACCGCGTCCAGGATGGCGTGGCCGATGCCGGCGTCGCCCATGTAGCCGGACAGCACGGCGTCACAGCGCGCCAGCGCGCCGCGAGCGGCGATGCCGTCGATCAGGCGCGACGATCTGCGCCCCGGTATAGACGTCTCCGGTCCAGTCGCCGTAGCCGGTGTGGTTGGAGAACTGCACGGTGTTGACCGCCCACACCTCCGCCCCCAATCGCTCAACGGAAAGACTGGCGCTGGCATTGCCGACATGGCCGTAGGCGACCCAGGACTGCACCGAGAGGATATTCATTCAGGCGGTGCGCCCGCCATCGACCGGCAGCAGCACCCCGGTGATGAAGCGGGACTCGTCCTCGGCCAGCCAAAGGCAGGCATTGGCGATGTCGTCAGGCGTGCTCATCCGCCCAAGCGGGATGGAAGAGAGAAATTTCTGCCGGGTCTGCGGGTTGTCCGGCTCGCCCATGAACAACGCGGTGAGGCCGGTGGCGCCGAGCACCGGGCAGATCGCGTTCACCCGGATGTTGTCCGGCGCAAGCTCGATCGCCATGCACTGCGTCATGGTGTTCACCGCGCCCTTGGTGCCGTTGTACCAGACCAGGCCGGGGCGCGGGCGAATGCCCGCGGTGCTGCTGACATTGATGATCGAGCCGCCGCGCCCCTGCGCGCGCAGCACCGGAACGGCCGATTGCGCCATCCAGTAGATCGATTTCACATTGACGGCATAGACCCGGTCGTAGCTCGCCTCGTCGACATCGAGCATCGGCTGATTTCGGTGGGTGGTGCCGGCGTTGTTGACCACGATGTCCAGCCCGCCGAACCGCGCCTGCGCCGCGTCGACCATCGCCTGCACGTCCGCGCCGACGCTCACGTCGCCCTGCACCGCGACCGCCTGGCCGCCGATCGCCGCCACCACCCGCGCCGCCGCCGCGGCATCGAGGTCGGCCACCACCAGTTTCGCACCTTCATCGGCAAAGCGCCGGGCGATGCCCTCGCCGAAGCCGCCGCCGGCGCCGGTGACGATGGCTACCTTGTCCTTCAGTCGCATTTTCATCCCTTCCGCCAAGCTGCCCACCCATGCCGGCGCGGCAACTTGCCACATCGGGAGGTTCGTTCTAACCGCCATGGCTCACTTGCGGAAAGACCCAGACCATGGCGGTGCCCAAGCTGTTCGAACCGATCACTTTCCGCGCCGTCACCGCGCGCAACCGCATCGTGGTGGCGCCGATGTGCCAGTACAGCGCCGAGGGCGGCCTCGCCAATGACTGGCACGTGCAGCATCTCGGCGCCCGAGCCATGGGCGGCGCCGGCATCGTGTTCACCGAGGCGGCGCATGTCTCCGCGGTCGGCCGGATCACGCCGCACTGCCTGGGCATCTACACGCCCGAGCACCAGGCGATGCTGACCCGACTCGCGGCCCTCATCACCCTCGGCGGCGCGGTGCCGGGCATTCAATTGGCCCATGCCGGGCGCAAGGGCAGCGCCGAGGTGCCGTGGCGCGGCGCGAGGCAGGTACCGCCGGAAGCTGGCGGCTGGACACCGGTGGGGCCGACGGCGGAGAAATTCGGCGACGCCTATGCGCAGCCGCACGCGCTGAGCACCGCTGAGATCGCCGACATCGTCACCCAGTTCGCCGCCAGCGCCCGCATGGCGCGCTTGGCCGGGATCAAGGTGCTGGAATTGCACGCGGCGCATGGCTACCTGATCCATTCCTTCAACTCGCCGATTTCCAACACCCGCAACGACATCTATGGCGGCGATCTCGCCGGCCGGTCGCGGCTGATGATGGAGACGCTGGAGGCAGTGCGGGGCGAATGGCCCGACGACCTGCCGCTGTTCGTGCGGCTCTCCACGGTCGACTGGATGGAAGGCGGCCTGACCGTCGCCGACAGCATCGAACTGGCGAGGCGGCTGAAGGCCACCGGGAAGGTCGACCTGATCGATTGTTCCTCCGGCGGGATCGCGGCAACCGGGCCGAAAATCCCCTCGCTGCATCCCGGCTACCAGGTGCCATTCGCCGAAGCGCTCAAACACGGCGCCGGCATCGCCACGGGCGCGGTCGGCATGATCACCTCGGCGTCGCACGCGGCCGAGATCATCGCCAACGACCGTGCGGATCTGGTGTTCGTGGCCCGCGCCGTGCTGGCCGACCCGGCCTGGCCGCTGCGGGCGGCGAGGGAACTCGGCGCGAAGCTGGAGCTGATGCCGCAATATCAGCGGGCGACCCTTACCTAACGGGGGCGTAGGTGACAGGCGGGGACCGCGCGCTGCTTGCCCTCTCCTCTCGCCGCCGCTATACGGCGCGCTTCGCCCGGCCGGTCGGTATCGGCGGGGTCATCCCTGGAGAACGCAGATGAAACCGGGCATTCACCCCGAATACCACGAGATCAACATCGTCATGACCGACGGCACCACCTTCAAGACACGTTCCTGTGCCGGGAAGGCCGGGGACACCTTGCGGCTCGACATCGACCCGAAATCGCATCCCGCCTGGACCGGCGTGCAGCGCATCATGGACACTGGCGGCCAGGTCGCGAAGTTCAACAAGCGCTTCGCCAGCATCGGCACCAAAAAGAGCTGATTTCGGCTTTCGCTCAGCGCGGATTTCTGCCAGCGCCGCCCCCTTGAACGGGGGGCGGCGCTGCTTATTTTTGCAAGGTCCGAGGCGCCCATCCGGGGCTTCGGCGGCGACTATTGGGCCGGCCCATTCGGGCGGTCCGCCATAACCTTGCTCTAGCAGGAGGTTCGCAATGAACACCCTTAATCTCACGCCGCTGTTCCGTACCGCCATTGGTTTCGACCGTCTGGCGCGCATGGCCGACACCGCCGCCGCGTCGGACGTGTCCTACCCTCCCTACAACATCGAGAAGACCGGCGACGACAGCTATCGCCTGACCATGGCGGTGGCCGGTTTCGGCCCTGAGGATATCGAGCTGACGGTGAAGGAAAACACCCTTCTCGTCACCGGCAAGGCCAAGGCCGAGAGCGGCGCCGAGGTTCTCTATCGCGGCATCGCCGGCCGTGCGTTCGAGCGGAGATTCGTCCTCGCCGACCATATCGTGGTCGAAGGCGCGGACCTGCAGAACGGCCTGCTGCATGTCGGCCTGAAGCGGATTGTGCCGGAGGCGTTGAAGCCGCGCCGCATCGCCATCAACGGCGTGACGCCGCAGATCGCGGCGAACGACCAGGCGACGCAGGACGGCCAAGCCGCCTAACCGCCGCATGGCGTGAGCTCGAGGGGCCGGGGATTTCCCGGCCCCTTTTCATGACGGGAGGCTAACTCTTGAGCTTCCAGCTTCCCGCCGGCGTTCGGCACCAGGTGAGATCATAAGGCCGCGGCGGGGTGCGCCCTTGGGCACCGACTTCGTGATGCACGCGATGGCAGCTGACCTTGCCGTTGCGGAAAATCCGCGTAACTTCCGACGTGCCATAGCTCGCGGTCGCCGGATTACTCCAGCTTTCCTTGGAGCCGACAGCGACGTCCTTGGCGCCGTTGAGCTTGGCAATGCTGGCGCCCAACAGGTCCATGTCGGTGGTGGAAAGGGTCGGTCCGGTCTTGTTGCTTCGGAACGGGTTGATCTGGGCCATGGCCGGGGTCGCCGACATCATCAACAGCGACATCATCAACAGCGCTGCCCCGATTATCTGGAACGTTTTCATTTTGATCTGCTCCTCCGCTTCAGGCAGCGCTTCGCGCCCCGCGCATCCGCATTCCAGCAGGTCCGGTCGATAAAAGCGATCAGATCGGCGGCGTTCGCGCCGATCATCCGCCTGATTTGCGGAAAAACGCGTCCGCGGCACTGCGATGGGATTGCTTGCGGAGGATGTCCTGCTCGGCTCTGGCGATCTCGGCCTGCAATTCGGCGATGTAATCCCGCAGCTCCTCCACCCCCAGCAGCTCCAGCACGAGGGGTTGCAGGCGGGTGGGCTTCGGGCGTGGCGCTTCGTCCTCGTGCATCATCGACATATTTCTCCTATCCCAGCGGTTTGATTGCGCGGTCGAGCTTGACCCATGCAAAGTCGGGGTCCATATGGCCGACTTTCCCTGGCCCCCGTCCGCCCGGCTCGGCTTTGGCCGCGTGAGACAACCGCCGGGGAACATAAGGGTATAACAACATGACCCTGCCGCTGATGCCCAAGGCCACCGCCGTGTGGCTGATCGAGAAGACCGCGCTCACCTTCACGCAGATCGCCGATTTCTGCGGCATGCATCCGCTCGAGGTCCAGGCGATCGCCGACGGCGAGGTGGCGCAGGGCATCGTCGGCTACGACCCGGTCGCCAACGGCCAGGTCACCGCCGAGGAGATCCGCCGCGCGAGGCCGACCCCGAATGCGCGGCTGAAGCTGCTGCCGACCGCGCTGCCGCTGCCGAAGCGGCTGCGCGGCTCCCGCTACACGCCGGTGGCCAAGCGCAACGACCGGCCGGACGGCATCGCCTTCCTGCTGCGCAACTACCCGCAGCTGACCGAGGCGCAGGTCGGCAAGCTGCTCGGCACCACCAAGGACACCATCCAGAAGGTGCGCGAGCGCTCGCACTGGAACAGCGCCAACATCAAGCCGCGCGATCCGGTGATCCTGGGGCTGTGCAGCCAGACCGACCTCAATGCCGCGGTCGCTGCAGGCGAACGAGCGGCTGGAGCGCGAGGGCCGCGCCGTGCCGCCCGCCGCCGATGCCGGAAGCGGACGAGGTCGCCTGACAGCGGGTCGGCGTGACGCGGCTGGGTTCAGTCTGACCTGGGCGCGGAGGCGTTCCATCTCCTCCTTGACCTGCAGCTTCTCGATCTTCAGCCGCGTGCAGCGTCTCGCTGTCGGGCCGCGGTCGCTGGTCCTCGTCGGAAATGCGCAGCTCGAGCGCGGCATGGCGCTCCTTCAGGGCATCGAGATGGGCCTGCAGGCTCATGGACGCTCCTCCGCATCAAGGTCAGCCGCGAGCGGCATGGTAACCCGATTGACATGGCGCAGACCGCCATCGGCGAATCCGCAATCGCGCAATGGGACTCGGTGGCGCAGGCTGCCCGCCTGTGCTAGTTGATGCCGCATGCTGACCGACCGGGACTCGCTGCTGCGCAAGCTGCACGAACTCCGCAGCGAGCATCGTGACCTCGACACCGTGATCGCGCGCCTGGCGGAGCAGGGCGCGGCGGATCAGTTGCACCTGCAGCGGCTGAAGAAGCGCAAGCTGATGCTGAAGGACGAGATCGCCTGGCTGGAGAGCCGGCTGATCCCGGACAACATCGCCTGATGGCCGCCTCGTCGTCGGCATCATCATGGGCAGCCAGTCCGACTGGGCGACGCTGCGCCACGCCGCCGAGACGCTGGAGCGGCTGGCGGTGCCGCACGAAACCCGGATCGTCTCGGCGCATCGCACGCCGGACCGGCTGCGCGACTATGCCACGGGGGCGCGGCGGCGCGGCCTGAAGGTCATCATCGCCGGGGCCGGCGGGGCGGCGCATCTGCCGGGCATGTGCGCCGCCTGGACGCCGCTGCCGGTGCTCGGCGTGCCGGTCGAGTCGCACAGCCTCAAGGGCATGGACAGCCTGCTTTCGATCGTGCAGATGCCGGCGGGGATCCCGGTCGGGACCCTGGCGATCGGCCGCGCCGGCGCGGTCAACGCCGCGCTGCTGGCCGCGGCGATCCTGGCGATCGGCGATCGCGGCGCTGGCCGAGCGGCTGGACGCCTGCGGGCGAGCAGACGCAGGCGGTGGCGGTCGAGCCTGGCCGGTACGCACGACTGCCCGACCCGCATCGCGCGAGATGATCGGCGCCACGCTCCCTCGCCCGCAGCGATGACCTTCCCGCTGCCGCCCAACGCGACCATCGGCCTGGTCGGCGGCGGCCAGCTTGGCCGGATGTCGGCGCTGGCCGCCGCCCGGCTCGGCTATCGCTGCCACATCCTGACCCGCGAGCGCGGACAGCCCGGCCAGCCAGGTCTCGGCCGGCGGCGACGATCAGCGACTACCACGAGCCGGACGGCGCTGCGCGCATTCGCCGCCGCGGTCGATGTCATCAGCTTCGAGTTCGAGAATGTCAGCGCCGAAGGGCTGGATCTTCTGGCATCCCTGAAGCCGGTCCGGCCGTCGCCGGCGATCCTGCGGATCAGCCAGGACCGGGTCGCTGGAGAAGAGCTTCCTGAACGGCGCCGGCGTGCCGACCGCGCCCTGGGCGCCGGTCGGAGGACTTCGACGGCCTGGACGCCGCGGTCGAGCGCGATCGGCCTGCCGGCGGTGCTGAAGACCACCCGGCTGGGCTATGACGGCAAGGGCCAGGCGATGCTGCGCCAGCCCGACGACCTCGCCCGGCGCATTCGCGGCGCTGTCGCCGAAGCCGCTGATCCTGGAAGGTTTCATCGACTTCGCGCTGGAGATCAGCGTGGTCGTCGGCGCGCGGCGAGGACGGCGGCTATCCGGCGTTCGACACGGTGGAGAACCGCCATCGCGACCACATCCTCGACATCACCCTCGCCCCGGCGCGGATCCCGGAAGCGGTGCAGCAGCCAGGCGCAGGCGATCGCGCGGCGGGTCGCCGATGCGCTGGACCTGGTCGGGCTGCTGGCGGTGGAGATGTTCGTCGATCGCGACGGCCGCGTGCTGGTGAACGAGATCGCGCCGCGGCCGCACAATTCCGGCCACTGGACGATCGATGCCTGCCCGGCGAGCCAGTTCGAACTGCATATCCGCGCCATCGCCGGCCTGCCGCTGCCGCCGGCCACGCGCCACTCGGACGCGGTGATGAAGAACCTGGTCGGGCCCGGAGGAGACCGCGCTGTGGCCGACGATCCTGGCCACGCCGGGGCTGATCCCGCATCTCTACGGCAAGGCGGAAGCCCGGCCCGGACGCAAGATGGGGCACGTGACGCGGCTGTTCCCCAAGGGCTCGCTGCCGGGGCCGCACGGCATCAACGCGGCGCTGGGTTTGCTCGCGCCTGTGCGGTAGCGGCGGCGACGCAGCGGGTGAAGGCGTCGAGATCCGCCCAGCGATCTGCCGGCGGGATTGCGGCCACGAACAGCGCGCCGCCTGAGGACAGGATCGCACCATCCAGCATGAGGTTGTCGGTGAGGCCGAACGCCTCCACCTGCATGCCCTCCCCGTCGCGCCAGCCGTCGGCGTGTTCCATCGCCGCCCCGCCGATAAACGCCAGCGTCCGCTCCGTGTAGCCCTGGGCGGAATTCGACCAGCCGAACACCGGCCGGCCCAAGGCGCGCATGAAGCCGAGTTCGAATACCGTGCCGGCATCGGCGCTGGGCCCGCGGAACGGCGTCAGATTGGCGATCAGGGCGTCGCAGTTGCGGATATGCGCCTCGTTGCGCAAGGCGATCTGCCGCGCCTCCGCCAATGTGGCCCACGCCGCCGGCTGGTTCGCCAGCGCGTCGAGCGGCGATACGCCGATCGCCCCGTGCCGGGCGCAGATGTCCTTCAGCCGCGCTGCGCGGGCCAGGGGATCCGGCAGGAATACGTCGGGACCGGCCAAATAAATACGCACCAACGGGGCGCTACGCCGCCTGCGCCTGCAACAGCGCCCGCACCCGCTTGGCGCTGCGCTCCAGCTCGCCGGCCATTCCACGCGCCGCCGCCAGGGCGGTTTCGAGGTCGCCAACGTCAGACGCGGCCATGATCATGCGCATCCGCCGGTCCAACGCCGCCATGCCGTAGCTGCCGGACATCCCGGCCAAGGCGTGCGCGATGCCGACCACCGCCACCGTCTCGCGGTCCGTCAGCGCCTGATGCAGCCGCGCCATGCGGGCGGCGATGTCGTCGAGGCATTGCTCCACCAGCGACGCGAACAAGCCGGGCGGCAGGCCGCGCTGCAGGTCCAGCAGGCGTTCGGCGTCGAGCAGCCCGGAATCGGCGTCTGCCGCCGACGCCGGTGCGGCCGGCGGGCTTGCCGCCTGAAGCGGTGCCACCGGGCGGACCATTCGTTCGAGCATGTCGAACAGCTCCCGCGGGCGAACAGGCTTGCACAGGACGTCATTCATGCCGGCTTCCCGGCAGCGTGCCGAGACCGTATCGCGGTCAGTGGCGGTGAGCGCCACGATCGGCACACTTCCCGCCGGTCCGGCGAGGGCGCGAATTTGCCGCGCCGCCTCGCACCCGCCCATTCCCGGCATGTTCAGGTCCATGAACACGATATCGAACGGCTGCGACGCCATCCGCGCGATCGCCTCGCTACCCGATTCCGCGGCGTCGACGCGATGCCCTTCGCGGCGCAGCAGCGCCCCGGTCAACACCCGGTTGGTCGCGACGTCCTCGACCATGAGCACGGCGGCACGGCGCGCCGGGCGCGGCGGCAACACGGCGGCCAGCCCCGGCGGCGAGATCGACGCGGCGGAAGCGGGAGCGGCCGCGACAGGCCGCCCTGGCGAGGGCAAGGCGAGTTCCAGCCAGAACGCGTTGCCGTCCTCGGCGCCGTTGTCGCACCGGGCGGCGGTGAGGCCGAGTTCGCCGCCCATCAGCCGGGCCAGTTCCTTGCAGATGGTCAGACCCAGGCCGGTGCCGGGCACGCCCGCCTCCGTCGCGTAATCCAGCCGCGCAAACGGCTGGTACAACAGCGTCGCCTGGTCGGGCGGAATGCGCGGGCCCTGGTCGCAGACCGCGATCCGCAGCCGGGGCGAGGCATCCCGCCGCACCATCTCGACGCGCAACGTCACCGTGCCGGCGCGGGAGAACTTGATCGCGTTGCTGACGAAGTTCATCAGTACCTGCCGCAGCCGGCCGCCGTCTTCATGCAGCAGCACCGGCACATCGGGCGCGATTTCCAGGCTCACGTCGATGCCGCGCGCCGATGCCTGGACATGGAACATGTCGCAGACCCCCTGCAGCATCGGCCGCAGCGCGAACTCGGCCGGCCGCAACTCCAGCTTGCCGGCATCCATCTTCGCCAGATCGAGGATGTCGTTGATGAGGTCGAGCAGGGTGTCACCGGCCTGGCTGGCGGTGTCGACATGCAGCCGCTGCTGATCGGACAGGGTGGACTGGTCGAGCAATGCGAGGCTGGCGGTCACTGCGTTCAGCGGCACGCGGATTTCGTGGCTGACCATGGCGACGAATTGCGACTTCTGCTCGATCGCCGCCTCGGACAGGCGCAGGACCTCGCGCTGGGCGGCTTCCGCACGCCGGCGCGCGGTGATGTCGGTATACAGCGTCACCAGGCCGCCGCCGGGCAGCGCGCGGCGCCGCGTCTCCAGCACCCGCCCATCCGGCCGCAGCCGTTCGGTGACGTCGGTGTCGCGGTGGTTGCGCACCAGGACCATGCGGCGCTCCACCTCCGCCTCGCGCAGTTCCGGATCGTCGAGCGGCCCGAATTCGCCGCGCACCGCCTGGGCGCGGATCATCTCGTCCATCGGCATGCCGACGCTGAGGATTTCCGCGGGGACCCCGGCATAGACCGGGAAGTTCTCGTTCCATTGCACCAGCCGGAAGTCGGAATTCAGCATCATGACGCCGTCCGACATGCCGGACAGGGTGGCGCTGAGGTGATGGCTTTCGGCCTCGGCGCGGCGCTTGGCCGCCTGCAACTCGGTGTAGGCGGAGGTCAGTTCGGCCCGTTCCGCCGCCAGCATCGCCTCCCGCCGCCGCGCCCTGCACGCCTCGCGGTAGATCGTGGCGATTCCCGCCAGCAGCGCCAGCACGCCGCCGGACGCCAGCATGGCGTACAGGCTGAGTTCCACGTTCAACCCGCCCGAATCATGGTTGCGACCGATCGGCCGCGGACGCCGACCGTCAGCGAGGCCCGCTGGACATCGACGCCGAAATGATTGGACGGGCAGGCAGAGATCACCTGGAACGGCTACCTTCTTTCGGCGCGGAAAATGCCCCGCCGTCGTAGGTCAACCGATGTTAACCAGAATACAAGGCCGGCATCACAATGGCGGCGCAACGCTTCGCAATTGAATTTGTAACGAACGGGCGGCAAGCGGCATCGGCTGGGCTTCCGCGTGGGCGGTTCAGCCGCGCTCCTGGCACGGCGGCCACGCGCTCCGCACCTTGCCCGCAAGGGTTCGAACTGCGAATGTCCGGCCACCCGAAACTGGCGCGGCGACGGATCGCCGTGCGATTGCGCATGAGGACGGAATGGCGAAGATCAAGGTGAAGACCCCGGTGGTCGAACTCGACGGCGACGAGATGACGCGGATCATCTGGGGCTTCATCAAGGACAAGCTGATCCTGCCGTATCTCGATATCGACCTGAAATACTACGACCTCGGCATCGAATACCGCGACCAGACCGACGACCAGGTGACCGTGGACGCGGCGAACGCCATCAAGCAATACGGCGTCGGCGTGAAATGCGCGACCATCACGCCGGACGAGGACCGGGTGGACGAATTCGAGCTGAAGAAAATGTGGCGCAGCCCGAACGGCACCATCCGCAACATCCTCGACGGCACGATCTTCCGCGAGCCGATCATCTGCAAGAACGTGCCGCGCCTGGTGCCGCACTGGACGCAGCCGATCGTCATCGGCCGCCACGCCTATGGCGACATCTACCGCGCCACGCGAAACGAAGATCCCCGGCCCCGGCAAGGTGACGCTGCAGCTACCAGCCGGCCGACGGCGGCGCGGCGCAGATGCTCGAGGTGCACGACTTCAAGGGCCCGGGCGTGGCGATGGGCATGCACAACACCCAGGCATCGCATCGAAGGCTTTGCGCGCGCCAGCTTCAACTACGGCGCTGATGCGCGGCTACCCGGTCTATCTGTCGACCAAGAACACCATCCTGAAAGCCTATGACGGCATCTTCAAGGACGTCTTCCAGGAGATCTTCGACACCGAGTTCAAGGCCGAGTTCGAGAAGCTGAAGCTGACCTACGAGCACCGGCTGATCGACGACATGGTGGCCTGCGCGCTGAAATGGAACGGCGGCTACGTCTGGGCCTGCAAGAACTACGACGGCGACGTGCGAGAGCGACATCGTGGCGCAGGGCTTCGGCAGCCTCGGCCTGATGACCAGCGTGCTGCTGCAGCCCCGATGGCAAGACCGTGGAGAGCGAGGCGGCGCACGGCACCGTCACGCGCCATTTCCGCGAGCACCAGAAGGGCCGCGAGACCAGCACCAATCCGATCGCCTCGATCTTCGCCTGGACGCGCGGCCTGATCTATCGCGGCCGCTTCGACAACACCCCCGACGTGACGGCGTTCGCCGAGACGCTGGAAAAGGTCTGCATCGAGACCGTCGAGAGCGGCTTCATGACGAAGGACCTGGCGGTGCTGATCGGCCCGGACCAGAAATGGCTGAACACCCAGGACTTCCTGGCCAAGCTCGACGACAACCTCAAGAAGGCAATGGCCTGATTCCATCAGGGCCTGCGGAGTCACGAAACTAAAAGCGCCCGGCGGGAGACCCCGCCGGGCGTTCTTCATTCGGCTTGGCTGTGGCCTGCCCGAACCCGTGGCTATCGCGCCGGCGCGGGCGGAATCGGTGGCAAGGGAGTTGCCGGCTGCGTGGCATCGGCCGGCGGCGGAGGTGCCGCGGCAGGTGCTGATGGCGTCTGCGCGAAAGGCTGTGTCGCCGCTGGCGTCGCTGGCGCCGCGAATGGCTGGGTGCCGGCGGAGGGCTGGCTGCCCTGCCCCAACATGGTGCCGCGGCAAGTGTTGAACGCGTTGTAGACGGCGTTGCTGCTGGTCAGGCTGCCGACCCACGGCCTCTCGGTGCCGCCCGGAAAGGCGATCGACATGGTTCGGCCAGCGCGGAACGATTGTTCGAACTGCGCCTGGTTTTCTGCCGGCACCGAAATCCCGATCAACTGGCCGGCCCCGGTGGTGTGGATCGGCCAGCGATTGCCGTCGATGTCGATCACCACGTCAACAGGCGTCTGGGGCGGGATTTCCCAGCCGTCCTTCACGATCTGCAAGGTCAGCGCCGGATCACCGGCGAAGGCCTCGACGATGAAGCGTCGCCCGGACGCGCCGCCCGAGACGATCTTGCAGAACGGGCGCTGGTCGTCGCCGACGCCATTTTGCACCTGCCAGCGCCCGGCGGTGTAGAGCAACCGCACGTCGGCGGCCAAGGCCTCCGTCGCCGCCTGCCCGAGGATCACGCCGAGCGCCGTGGCGGCGAACAGGGCGGCACGTCGCATCATCGCGCGCGCTCCTGGATCAACGGCGCGCCAATGCCATGCCGATCAGCAATCCGAATGCCCCTGCCAGCGCCGCCACCATGTACGGCCGCTCCTCGATGGTCTGGCCCATCGCGTGCGACGCCTGTACTCCGCGTTCGTAGACCTGGCCGCCGATCTCGGACGCCTTCGACGCGAGCTTCTGGGCCTGGTCCTGCACGGCGCTGCTGGCCTGGCCAGCGGCAGCCTTGGCCTGTTCGGCGAGATGCTCGGCCTCGGACTTGGCCTCTCCGGCGGCGTTGCCGAGATTCGCGTTCGATCCGAAATTCGTGTTCGACATGGAAGACTCCTGAACTGGAATGTGAAGCGGCGGCGGTGCCGACATCGGCACCGCGCGCCGCTAAGTCCGAAAGACCCGGCCCAGCACGAAACCGAGCAGCGCCGCGGCCAGCACGTAGGGCAAGGGATGCTCCGCGATCCGGCTGCCGAACTCGTCGGCGTAATCGCCGGCGCCGGCCTGCATTTGGCTGGCGCCGCGGCGCAGCCGGTCGCGCGCATCCTCGGCATAGTCGCCGGCCACGCGGCTTGCCCGGCCGGCGTAGCGCCTGGCGTCGTCGATATATCGCTCTCTTCGCATGCTGCGGCTCCTTTCCAGGCCTCGCCCGCCGGCTCAGACGACCCGTCGGCCGAAGACCGCGTGGTAGATCACCAGCACAATGACCGCGCCGATCACGGAGACGAACAGGCTGTAAAGATTCAACCCGGTGACATCTGAGGCGCCGAACCGGGTGAACAGAAAGCCGCCGACCATCGCCCCGACAATACCGAGGACGATGTCGAGCACCACGCCCTCGCCGGCGCGATTGACGATCTTGCTGGCGATGAAGCCGGCGATCAGTCCGAGAATGAGCCAGGCAATTATGGACATCGGATGTTCCTCTGCTGCGTGGGCCATTGGTCGCTGGACCGCGCCGTGGTCACGGCACGCTCAGACCTGTGGCTCAGCAAACGTGCGGTGCTCGTGGAAGTTCCGTAATATCCGGGTCTTCCAAGTAAGATCGTAAGGACCGGCATGCCCCGCGTTGAGCTGATCGAGACCGACCTGCCCGAATTCGGCGAGCCCACGCTGCAACCCCGGATTCCCGCCGCGACCTATGCCGCCCGCCTCGCCGATGCAAGGCGCCGGGTCACGGCCAGCGGCTGCGACGCCCTGGTCGTCTATGGCGACCGCGAGCATGCGGCCAACGTCGCCTACCTCACCGGTTACGATCCGCGCTTCGAGGAGACGTTGCTGGTGGTCGTGCCCGGCCGCCGGCCGACGCTGATGCTGGGCAACGAGGGATTTGAGTTCGCGACGCTGGCCGCCGGCGAGTTCGACCGCGTGCTTTGCCAAAGCTTCAGCCTGCCCGGCCAGCCACGAGACCGCCAGAAGCCGCTCGCCGAGTTGCTGCGCGACGCCGGGCTGACCGCGGGCATGCGGGTCGGCTGCGTCGGGTGGAAGATGTTCGACGCGGGCGATCCGGGGTCGGACGAGACCTGGCTTGATCTGCCCGATTTCATCGCCGGGCGGCTGCGCGCCGTGGTGGCGCCGGGCATGCTGGTCAACGCCGCCGCTTTGTTCATCGACCCCGCTTGCGGCATGCGCGCGATCAACGACGTGGACCAGCTCGCCAGCTTCGAATTCGCCGCGACCTGCGGCTCCCAGGGGCTGCGCCGGGTGTTGTTCGGCGTAAGGCCAGGCATGACCGAGCTTGAGGCCTGCGCCCTGATGGGTGCCAACGGCCTGCCGCTCGCCGCCCACACCATGCTGTCTTCCGGGCCGCGCGCCGTGCACGGCCTGCCCAGCCCCTCGACGGACCGGCTGCGGCGCGGCGCGCCGATCACCATGGCCTACGCCCCGCAGGGTTCGCTGACCGCGCGGGCCGGCTTCCTCGCCAGCGACGCCGGCGACCTGCCGGACGGCATTCGCGATTACGTGGAAAAGCTCGCCGCCCCCTATTTCGCCGCCATCGCCTGTTGGTACGAGGAGATCGGCATCGGCACCGAGGGCGGCGCGCTGTTCGACATCATCGCGCGCCATTTCGGCAATGGTTTTTTCGGCATTGGCCTCAATCCCGGCCACCTCATCCACCTTGATGAGTGGATGCATTCCCCGATCTTCGCCGGCAGCCGCATCCCCCTGCGCTCCGGCATGGCGATCCAGCTCGACGTGATCCCGGCCACCCACACGCCGTGGTTCACCACCAATATCGAGGACGGAATCGCCCTGGCCGATGCCGAACTGCGGCGCGAATTCGCCGCCCGCTACCCTGAAGCCTGGGCGCGCATCCAGCGCCGGCGGGCGTTCATGGCCGATGTGCTCGGCATACGCCTCAAACTTGACGTGCTGCCGTTCAGTAATATTCCCGCATACCTGCCACCCTTCTGGCTCTCCCCTCGAAAAGTGCTGGCGATGCGAAGCTGAGATTGCGCGCGGACTCGTGAGTGGTCACAGTCCACGCAATTCCATCCATTCGCCGCCAATCACGGAGAACGCCATGAACGACCTGACAGGACTTTCCGGCCTGACCAATTACCCGCTCGCCCGCCGCGGCATGATGATGAGCGGCCTGATCTCCGGCCTCACCCTCGCCACCACCCGCGTCGAGGCGCAGGTGATCCACACCGACAGCGCCGGCATCGAGGCGGGCGACGTGAAGATCCCCACCAGTGATGGTGAGCTGCCCGGCTATTTCGCCAAACCCGTGGGCCCCGGCCCGTTCCCGATCGTGCTGGTGAACGAGGAAATCTTCGGCGTCCATGAGTACATCAAGGATATCTGCCGCCGGTTCGCCAAGCTCGGCTATGCCGCGGTGGCGCCCGAGGTCTATGCCCGCATCGGCGACCTGTCGAAGATGACCGATGTCGGCCAGATCGTCAGCCAGGTCGTCAGCAAGGAACCGGACGCGACCTTGCTCGCCGATCTCGACAGCGCGGTGAAATTCGCGGCCAGCAAGGGCGGCGACATCAACCGGCTCGGCGTCACCGGCTTCTGCCGTGGCGGCCGCAGCACCTGGCTGTTCGCCACCCATAACCCGAACGTCAAGGCGGCGGTCGCCTGGTACGGCCCGGTGCTCGGCACCCCCACCGAGATCCAGCCGAAGAACGTGATCGACGTCGCCGACCAGATCAAATGCCCGCTGCTCGGCCTGTATGGCGGCATGGACACCGGCATCAAGCCGGACGACGTGCAGGCCGCCGCGGCAAAGGCCCGCGCCGCCGGCAAGACGGTCGAGATCGTGATCTACCCCGATGCCCCACACGGTTTCCACGCCGATTACCGGCCGAGCTACAAAGCGGCCGACGCCGCCGATGGCTGGACGCGACTGCAGGCGTGGTTCAAGAAATACGGCGCCGCCTGACGGTACGCCTCGCGTCACCAGGTCAACGCATTCGGATCGCGAAGCGATTTCGGATGCGTTGATCTGCTTCAGGCCGAACTCGGGTTAGAGCGATCTAGGCTCAGAGTTCGGCCCTCTTCGACCGCATGGCACGCCACCAGCACCTCGCCCGCCCGGGTGTGCAGCGGCCTTTCCACCCGGCAGCGCGCATTGGCGAGCGGGCAGCGCGGATGGAAGGTGCAGCCCGGCGGCGGAGTCGATCGGGCTTGGCACCTCGCCACCCACCGGGGTGCGCTGCTGGCCGACCATGTCGAGGTCCGGGATCGCGTCGAGCAGCAACCGCGTATAGGGGTGCGCGGCGCGGCGGAAGATCGCCTCGGCCGGGCCCAGCTCGACGATGCGGCCGAGATACATCACGCCGAGCCGGTCCGACATATGCCGGACGACGGCGAGGTTGTGGCTGATGAACAGATAGGTCAGCCCGAGCCGCTGCTGCAGATCGCGCATCAGGTTGAGGATCTGCGCCTGCACCGAGACGTCGAGCGCGCTGGTCGGTTCGTCGCAGACCAGGAACTCCGGCTCGCTCGACAGCGCCCGCGCGATCGAGATGCGCTGGCGCTGGCCGCCGCTGAACTCGTGCGGGTATTTCTCGCCGTCGACGGGCGCCAGCCCGACCTGGCGTCAGCAACGCGCCGACGCGGCTCGCTGATGTCGCCGCGTGCCGGACAGCAGGCCGAAGGCGCGGATCGGCTCGGCCACGATGTCGCGCACCCGCCAGCGCGGATTCAGCGAGGCATAGGGGTCCTGGAAGATCATGTTCATCCGCCGGCGCAGCGTCCGCCTGCGCCCGCGCGGCGCTGAGCGGCTTGCCCTCGAAACGGATTTCCCCGTCGCTCGGCGGATACAGCCCGACGGACGAGCCGCGCGACGGTCGATTTGCCGCAGCCGCTCTCGCCGACCAGCGAGAGCGTGGTGCCGCGCGCGAATGGCGAAGCTGACACGTCGTCCACCGCGCGCAAGGTCCGGCGCGGCTCGCGCGCCAGCATGCGTTGCAGCCACGGGCGGGAGACGTCGAAATCGCGCGACGACCAGCGGTCGGCGTCGAGCACGGTCTCGGGCAGGACATGCTGCGTCAGCCATTGGCGTGCAGCCAGCAGGCCGCCTGCGTTGCCCCGGCGTGCAGCAGATCCGGCCGTTCGACCCGGCAGCGGTCGAACACATTCGGGGCAGCGCGGATTGAACGCGCAGCCAGCCGGAATCGCGTTCAGCCGCGGCATCGAGCCATCGATCTGGCGCAGCCGCTCGACGCGATGCTCGAGCGCTGGGAATGCTGCCCATCAGGCCTTCGGTGTACGGATGCGCCGGCATGCTTGATCACCTCGCGAACCGGCCCGATCTCGACGATCCGGCCGGCATACATCACCGCCACCCGGTCCGCCGTCTCGGCGATCACCCCCATGTCGTGCGTCACCAGCATCACCGACGGTGCCGTGGCTCGCGCGTCAGCCGCTTGCAGCAGGGTGATGATCTGCGCCTGGATCGACACATCGAGCGCGGTGGTGGGTTCGTCGGCGATCACCAGTCGCGGCTCGGCGCACAGCGCCAGCGCGATCACCACCCGCTGGCGCATGCCGCCGGAGAATTCGTGCGGATAGGCATCGACGCGGTGGCGGGCGGCGGGAATGCCGACCTCCTCCAGCCACGTCGACCGCCCGCTCGCGGGCGTCGCGGTCGGACAGCTTGAGTGGGTCTGCATCGTCTCGACCAATTGCCGGCCGATCGGAATAGAGCGGGTTGAGCGTGGTCAGCGGGTCCTGGAAGATGGTGCCGATCTGCTTGCCGCGAATGCGGCGCATCTGCGTCGGAGGACAGCGTGTCGATGCGCTCGCCGTCGAGGAGGATCTGCGCCGCCGGCGATCCGGCCGGGCGGCTCCAGCAAGCCGATGATCGCAGCGCCGGTCAGCGATTTTCCGGCACCGCTCTCGCCGACCACGCCCAGCACCTCGCCGGCCTCGATGCTGAACGACACGTCGTCGATGCGCGCGCAGCACGCCGCGGCGGGTGGGAAATTCGACCGTCAGATGCTCGACATCAAGCAGCGCCATCAGGCGAATCCCGAATGGCGGCTCATCGCAGCCGCGGATTCAGCGCGTCGCGCAGCCAGTCGCCGAGCAGGTTGATCGACAGCACCATCAGCACCAGCGTGATGCCGGGGAAGATCGTCACCCACCACTCGCCGGAGAACAGAAAGTCGTTGCCGATCCGGATCAGCGTGCCGAGCGACGGCTGGGTCGGCGGCAAGCCGACGCCGAGAAACGACAACGTCGCCTCGGTCGAGGATCGCGAGGCCGAGACTGAGCGTGCCGAGCACCAGCACCGGGCCGAGCACGTTGGGCAGGATGTGGCTGAGCATGATGCGCCCCGAGCGACAGGCCGATCACCCGCGCCGCCATCACGTATTCCGGTTGCGCTCGACCAGCGTCGAGCCGCGCACGGTGCGGGCGAATTGCGGCCAGAGGCTGATGCCGATGGAGAAGATCAGCACGGAGAGTCTGCAGCGCTCGTGCAATTCGTGCGGCAGCGCCGCGCCGATCACGCCGTCCACCAGCAGCGCGATCAGGATGGCCGGAAAGGTCAGTTGCACGTCGGCGATGCGCATCAGCAGCGCATCCGACGATGCCGCCGAGATAGCCGGCGATCAGCCCGACGGTGATGCCGACACGATCGCGAACGCCACCGCCAGCACGCCGACCAGCAGGCTGATGCGCATGCCGTACATGATGCCGGACAGCACGTCGCGGCCCTGGTCGTCGGTGCCGAGCGGATTGGCCGAGCTCGCCGTCGGGCAGGACAGACCGGCGGCTTGAAACTGTCCAGCAGGGTGAGGCTGGCGAGGTCGATCGGGTCGTGCGGCGCCAGCCACGGCGCGAGCACCGCGGCCAGCACGCAGACCAGCAGCACCAGCGCCGAGATCACCGCCACCGGCGAGCGGCGGAAGCTGTAGACGAAATCGCTGTCGAAGAAGCGCGCGGCGGCGTTCATTGCGCGGCGGCCCATCACTCTGCGGCCCATCACGTTGCAGCCATGCCGCGCATGCGCAGGCGCGGATCGACGGCGTAGTACAGCAGATCGACGACCAGGTTGATCGTGACGAACACAGCGCGATCAGCAGCAGATAGGCCGACATCACCGGAATGTCGGCGACCGCCACCGACTGCACCAGCAGCAGTCCCATGCCCGGCCACTGGAACACCGTCTCGGTCACCAGCGAAAACGCGACGAGGCCGCCGAACTGCAGGCCGATGATGGTGATCACCGGCACCAGCGTGTTCTTCAGCGCATGGCCGAAATTGATCGCCCGGTCGGACAGCCCGCGCGCGCGGGCGAACCTGATGTAGTCGGTGCGCAGCACCTCCAGCATCTCGGCGCGCACCAGGCGCATGATCAGCGTCATCTGGAACAACCCGAGCGTGACCGCCGGCAGGATCAGCGCCTTCAGGCCGGACAGGGTCAGGAAGCCGGTGGTCCACCATGGCCGAAATGCACCACGTCGCCGCGGCCGAAGCTCGGCAGCCAGCCGAGCAGCACGGAGAAGATCAGGATCAGCAGAATGCCGATCAGGAAGGTCGGCAGCGACACGCCGATCAGGCTCACCGCCATGAACAGCCGCGACAGCCAGCGAATTGCGGTGGATGCCGGTGTAGACGCCCATCGGCACGCCGATCGCGATCGCCAGCATCGACGCGGTCAACGCCAGTTCCAGCGTCGCCGGCAGCCGCTCCGCGATCAGCTCGGAGACCGGCTGCGCGAGGCGGTAGCTGATGCCGAAATCGCCGTGCAGCGCGGCCCAGAGAAGTTGCGCGTACTGGACGAAGAACGGCTGGTCGAGGCCGAGCTGGTGGACCAGTGCCAGGCGCTGCGCCTCGGTGTGGTCCTGGCCGAGCATGATCGGACACCGGATCGCCGACATAGGCGAACAGCGCGAAGGAGATCGAGCGCCGACGACCAGCAGCACCGGAATGGCCTGCAGGATGCGCGAGAGCACGAACGCGAACATGCGTCAGGCGCAGTCCGGCCGCATGGGATGATCGTTTCTTGGCATTCGCGTGTCGTCTCCGTCCGGCGCCTTCATAAGTCAGCTTCGCCCCGTGCAAACCCTGTTGGTGCAAGCCCTGTGCCGGTACATCCGTCGGGTCGCCGCCGTCCGTCGGCAACACCGCCTGTTCGGTCCATTCGTTCACCAGCGTGAAGCCGACGCCGAGCAGCACCGGCCCGAGGAAAATGCCCAGCAGGCCGAAGGCCAGCGCGCCGCCGAGCACGCCGAGCATGGTCAGCAGGAACGGCAACTGCGCGCCGCGGGAGATGAACCAGGGCCGGATCAGCGTGTCGGCGCCGGAGACCGCGACGACGCCATACGATCGCAGGAAGATTCCCCAGCCGTGTGGCCGGTGCCCAGCAGCCAGAGCGCGGCGGGAATCCAGACCACCGGCGCGCCGATCGGCAGCACCGACAGGCCGCCGGCGATCACCCCCAGCAGCACCGGCCGCGGCACGCCCGCCGAGCCACAGCCCGAACGCCGGTCAGGATGCCCTGCACGACCGCGGTGCCGAGAATGCCGTAGACGACGCCGCGGACAGTGGCGCCGGTCACCTCGATCAGCCGGTCCGCCTGGTCGCCGGCGATGCGCTGCAGGATCAGCGTGCAACCGACGCCGCGAGCGGCTCGCCGGAGGCGTAGAAGAAGAACGCCGACGAACAGCGCCAGCAGGAACAGCAGCACGCCGTTGGCGATGCCCAGCAGCAGCGCTCAGGCCGCACTGCGCGACGATGCCGAAATAGGGCCGGAAGAACGCCACCATCGCGCCGATGTCGGCGGCCCAGTGTTCCACAGATCGGCGAGCGTCGGGCCGACCAGCGGGACCTCGAACAGCCAGTGCGGGCGCGCCGGGCAGGCCGGCGCGCAGCCAGTGCGTCGATGCATCGTCCGCAGTTGGTTGACGTCGTCGGCGCCGCTCGGTGCGGCCAGCGCCAGCGGCAGCACCACGACGACGGCGGTCAGCCGCGACCATCGCCGCCGCCGCCGCCGATGCGCCCGCAGCCGCAGGTGGCGGCGCAACCACTCGATACACCGGCCAGGTGGTGAAGACCAGGATCGCCGCCCACAGCAGGGCGGACAAGAACGGATACAGCACCAGCGACGCAGCCGACCGCCACGCCGCCGAGCAGCAGCGCCATCAGCACGCGTTCCGCGATCATCGCGCAGCATCCTTGACGGCCGGCCAAGGTATCGCGTCGGCCTGCTCTGGTCAAGCACCCGCACGCATCGCTAGCTTCCCGCCGCCTTCAGGGAGGACCACCATGCCGCGCCTGGCCGCCAATCTGTCCATGATGTTCAACGAGGTGCCGTTCCTGGATCGTTTCGACGCCGCCGCGCAAAGCCGGGTTCGAGGCGCGTGCGAATTCCTGTTCCCCTACGAGTTCCCGGCCGCCGAGATTGCGCCGCCGGCTGGACGGCGAGGGCTGCACCCAGGTGCTGTTCAACATGCCGCCGGGCGACTGGGCCGAGCGGTGAGCGCGGCCTCGCCTCGCCTGCCCGGCCGGCAGGCGGAATTCCGCGAGGGCGTGAAGCAGGCGCTCGACTATGCCGCGGCGCTCGACTGCCAGCTGGTGCATTGCATGGCCGGCATCCTGCCCGCCGGACGTGCCGCCGCGCCACCGCCGCCGCCGTCTATGCCGCCAACCTCGCCTGGGCCGCCGAGCAGGCGATGGCGGCCGGAGTGAAGCTGATCATCGAGCCGATCAACCACCGCGACATGCCGGGCTATTTCCTCAACACCGAGGCGCAGGGCGCGGCGGTGGTCGAGGCGATCGGCGCGCGACCGGCTCGGCCTGCAGTTCGACGTCTACCACTGCCAGATCACCGAGGGCGACGTCACCAAGCGGATGGAAGCGTGCATGCCGGTGATCGCCCACATGCAGATCGCCGACGTGCCCGCGCGCAACGAGCCCGGCACCGGCGAGATCGGCTGGGAGTTCGTGTTCCGCCGGATCGACGAGCTTGGCTACCAGGGCTGGGTCGGCTGCGAGTACCGGCCCGGCCGGCGATACCGTCGCGGGCTTGGCGTGGCGGAAGCAGTTCGGCGTCTGACGCGTCACACGGGAGAAGAACAGAATGAAAATCGGATTCATCGGCCTGGGCATCATGGGCCGCCCGATGGCGCTCAACCTGAAGGCCGCCGGGCACGAGCTGTTCGTGCCGGACCGCCGCAGCCTGACCGACGGAGATGCGCGCCGCCGCCGACGGTGGTGGCCGACGCCGCCGCGGTCGCCGGAGCAGGCCGAGGTGGTGATCCTGATGGTGCCCGACACGCCCGACGTGGAGCGGGTGCTGTTCGGCGCCGCACGGCGTCGCCGAGGGGCTGAAGAAGGGCACGCTGGTGATCGACATGTCCTCGATCAGCCCGATCGCGACCAAGGAATTCGCCGCGCGCATCGCCAAGCTCGGCTGCGACTACCTCGACGCGCCGGTCTCCGGCGGCGAGGTCGGCGCCAAGGCCGGCGACGCTGACCATCATGGTCGGCGGCCCCGACGCCGCCTTCGCGCGCGCGCAAGCCGCTGTTCGAGCTGATGGGCAAGAACATCACCCATGTCGGCACCGAGAACGGCGCCGGCCAGACCTGCAAGGTCTGCAACCAGATCATCGTCGCGCTGAACATCCAGGCGGTCGGCGAGGCCCTGACCTTCGCGCGCAAGGCCGGCGCCGACCCGGCCAAGGTGCGCGCAGGCGCTGATGGGCGGGTTCGCCTCCTCGCGCATCCTCGAAGTGCACGCCGAGCGGATGATCAACCGGACCTTCAATCCGGGCTTCCGCATCCGGCTGCACCAGAAGGACCTCAACCTCGCGTTGATCGTCGGCGCAAGGAAATGGGCATGGCGCTGCCCAACACCGCGATCGCGCAGCAGATGTTCTCGGCCGTGTGCGGCGCATGGCGGCGCGGATCTCGACCATTCGGCGCTGGTGCAGGCGATCGAGACTGATGGCCGGGTCTCGGAATTCGTAAGAAGACGCTGCCAGGAATCTGTCTGTCTTCTGCCGCGAACATGACTTGAATTAATCGACGCTTCGTCCATAAGTTTAGGCATCAATCTTCGATTCTGAGACGCCGCGCCGAGCCTTCGGGCGGTCGCGCGCAGGCAGTTGGAAGGGCTCGCCATGCATGCGTTTCACCGAAATCGGCCAGCAGCTGCGCGCCTATCGCCTCGAATCCGGGCCTGCGCGCCGAGGAAATCGCCGCCCGCCTCGGCGTCTCCCGCGCCGCGCTCTACCGCTACGAAAAGGGCGAGGTGATCAAGCTCGACACCATCAAGCGCCTGGCCGAGTTGCTGAAGATCTCGCCGCTTGTCGCTGCTCGGGATCGGCGTCGAATACTACAACCGCCCGATCGGCTATTTCGAGCGCATTCGCCAGATCGAGGAGACCGCCGACCAGATCCTGCAGGTCGACGGGCCGGTCTGCTACCTCACCACCTCGGACGGCTACGACGCCGCCCTCGCCGTGGCGTTCGAGGAGGCCGCCGAGCAGGCCGGGCCGGAGCGCGCGGCGATGCGCGCCAACGCCGAGCAGGTCATGGGCATCCTGGCCGCGCGCAAGCGGATGTACGGCGATGCGCAAGCCGAGCATCATCGCCATGATCCCGGCGCGCGCGGTGCGCGCGTTCCTGGAATACGGCATCGCGGCGCCGCTGCCGCTCTCCGAGCGCAGCCGGCGGATGTGCCGCCAGGTCGGCGGCGACCGAAGCTGCGAACATCGCCGAGCTGATGGAAGCCGAGCCGATGGGCCTGCAATTCGGCCTGCTGCCGGCCAGCGAGCCGACCGGCAGCTTCAAGATCCTCCGCGCCCGCGACCGGGCGACGCTCGCGGTCAACCCGTTCCGCCCGGACACGCTGCCGCCCGCGCCGTCGGGCGTCGCGATGATCACCGGCGCCGACGAGGCGATCGCGGCGCATCAGCGCGTGGCCGAGGCGCAGTGGCGGGAGGCGCTGAAGGGTGCCGCGGCGGCGGCCCGCGTGCGGGACATGGTAGAAGCCAGCCGCGTCGAGTAGGCAGGGCGCGGATCGGCGCCTATCCTGCTCGCCAGGACAACACCCGGAACCCCATGACCGAACGCCTGTTTCTCGACGATTCCCAGAGCCGCGGTGCCGACGGCGACGGTCCTGGGCGCCGCGCCGGAAGGGATCGTTCTGGATCGCACCGATTTTCTACGCCCGCTCCGGCGGCCAGCCCGGCGATATCGGCGTGCTGACGCTGGGACGAGCGGCGAGACCGCGATTGCCGACACCATCAAGGGCGACGGCGAGACCATCCTGCATGTGCCAGCCGTCGGGCGCTTCACTGCCGCCGGTGGGTGCGCCAGTGCGGTCGCAACTGGATTGGCCGCGCCGGCAGCGCCTTGATGCGCATGCACACCACCTTGCATCTGCTCTGCGCCGCCCTGCCCGGAGCGTCCGTCACCGGCGGCCAGATCGGCGCCGACCGTTCGCGGCTGGATTTCGACCTGCCCGAACCACCCGCCAAGGAGATCTTGGAAGAGCGGCTCAACGCGTTGATCGTCGCAGATCATCCGGTGAGCGCGGAATGGGTGGACGAGGCGGTGCTCGACACCAATCCGGAGCATGGTGCGCACGCTTGTCGGTGCAAGCCGCCGCGCGGCACCGGCCGGCTGCGGCTGGTTCGCATCGGCGCGGCAGACGCAACCGATCGATTTGCAACCATGTGGCGGCACCCATGTCGCCAGAACCGGCGAAATCGGGCGAGTGGTGATCCTCAAGATCGAGAACAAAGGCCGGCAGAACCGCCGCATCTCGGTGGCTTTGGCATAGGGACGGAACAGGATGACAGCAGCACCCCCTGGTTTCGACCGCATGGCTGGCGGAGCAATCTCGGCAAACCCGGACATCGTGGTGTTCGACACACCATGTACCTGCCGAACGAGACGAAGAACGGCCGCGATGAATTTCGGCAGCTCACATCCCCGGCGCGCGTTTTTTCGACATCGACGTCGATCGCCGACCAGGACACCGACGCTGCCGCACATGGTCCCGACCCCCGGCCGCTTCGCCACGCTGGTCGGCAGCGCCTCGGCGTGTCGAACGACAGCATGGTGGTGTTCTACGACCAGAAGGGGCTCTCCTCGGCGGCGCGCGGCTGGTGGATGATGGGGCTGTTCGGCCACGACCGCGCCGCCGTGCTCGACGGCGGATTGCCGAAATGGACCGCCGAGGGCCGCCCGGTCGAAGCCGGCGACCCGCCCGCCGCCGGCACCCGGCATGTTCCGCGCCGATTATCGCGCGACCCGCCTGCGCGGCGTCGGCGACATGCTGGCGAACGTCAGCTCGCAGGACGAACTGGTGCTGGACGCCCGCGCCGGCGGCACGGTTCCGCGCCGAGGTTCCCGAACCCCGCCCCGGCATGCGCGCCGGCCACATCCCGGGCAGCGCCAACCTGCCCTACACCGAGCTGCTCGCCGCCGACCAGACGCTGCTTGCCGCCCGAGGCTCTGCGCGCGCGCCTCGCCGCCGCCGGTGTGGACGGCAAGCGCCCGGTGGTGACGAGCTGCGGCAGCGGCGTCACCGCCACCATCCTCACCTTGGCCATGACCCTCGCGGGCTTGCCCGCCGGTGCCGTCTATGACGGATCCTGGACCGAATGGGGCGGTCGTTCCGACACGCCGGTGGAGACTGAGCGTGGAGAACTGAGCATGCCCGACGACATCGCGCACCGGCACAAGCCCGGTTTCTTCACCCGCCTGTCCCATGCCGGGCGGGCCGGCACGCATGTGCACGGCTTCGTCAACCCGCCGGTGCATCGCGGCTCGACCGTGCTGTATCCCGACATGGCCGAGCGCCGGGCGGGCGCCGGCCAAGCGGCTCGAGCAGGCGCTGATCTACGGCGTCATGGGCACGCCAACCCACTGGCCGCTGGAGAACGTCGTCGCCGAGATCGAGGGCGGCACGCGCTGCCAGATCGTCTCGTCCGGCCTCGCCGCCGTCACCACGCCGCTGCTGGCCTTCCTGAGCGCCGGCGATCATTGCCTGATGCCGGATTCCGTCTACGGCCCGGCGCGCGCCTTCTGCGACGACTTCCTGTCGCGGATGGGCATCGACCACCACCTATCTACGACCCGTGCATCGACGCAGCCGGGCCTTGCCGAGCTGTTTCGGCCGAACACCACCGTGCTCTACCCGAGAGCCCGGGCAGCCACACCTTCGAGGTGCAGGACGTCCCTGCCCTCGCCGCGTCGCCCACGCGCGCGGCGCCAAGGTGCTGATGGACAACACCTGGGGCATCCATTTCTTCCAGCCCTTCCGCCACGGCGTCGACGTCTCGATCCAGGCGCTGACCAAATACGTCGTCGGCCATTCCGACGTGCTGCTCGGCAGCGTCACCACCAATTCGCCGACGAGGACTGGGAGCGGGTGCGCCTGACCGCGCTGCAGCTCGGCCAGTACGCCAGCCCCGACGATTGCTGGCTGGCGCTTGCGCGGCGTGCGCACCATGGCGGTGCGGCTGGAGCGGCAGATGCAATCCGGCATCGAGGTCGCGCGCTGGCTCGCCGACACGGCCGGAGGTGAAGCAGGTGCTGCACCCGGCGCTTGCCGGGCGCGCCCGGCCACGACACTCTGGAAGCGCGACTTCACCGGCGCCTGCAGCCTGTTCGGCGTCGTGTTCCAGCCGGAATTCCGTCAGGCAGCCGTGCATGCGATGGTCGAGTCGCTGGAGCTGTTCGGCATCGGCGCCTCCTGGGGCGGCTATGAGAGCCTGGCGTTGCCGACCACCGGCTTCATCACCCGCACCGCCGGCAGCGGCGATTTCGGCGGGCCGATGGCGCGCCTGCATATCGGGCTCGAAGAGCCCGCCGACCTGATCGCCGACCTGGAGCAGGCGCTCAGCGGTGCTGCGCGCGCACGCGGGTTAGCGGCAGCCCGCCTTGGCGCACGCGGCACACATTCCTTCCGCCTCGATGTCGCACCGCTCACGGCGAAGCCGACGCGCTTTGCCGCGGCCGCGAGCGCGTGGGCGAGGTCGTGATCGTCGAGCTCGATCACTCCGCTTGCAATTGCGGCAGATCAGGAACTGGGCGGCATGGTCGTGCCCGTGCGTCATCGACGCAGCCGACGAAGGCCGACAGGCGTTCGAGCCGATGGACAAACCCATGTTCCTGCAGGAACTCGAGCGCGCGATAGACCGTCGGCGGTGCCGCGCCACCGCGGTGGGCGCGCAGCCGGTCGAGCAGGTCGTAGGCGCCGGTCGGGGCATCCGGCGTCTCCAGGATCAGGCCGAGCACCTGGCGGCGCAGCCCGGTCAGCCGCACGCCTCGCGCGTCGCACAGCGCCTCCGCCCGGTCCAGCAGCACGCTGGTCCGCGGCGCGAGAACTCCCCGATTCGCTGGGGTAACCGTTCCCTCGTTGTCGCGCATCAGCCAGTCGCTCACCGGCAAATAGCCCATTTCCACTGCATCGCGATACAAGACCGCTGAGCATGACCGAACACGACATACTCGACGCCATCCGCTTTCGACGCCAACGGCCTGGTCGCCCGCCATCGCCCAGCAGCACGACACCGGCGAGGTGCTGATGCTCGCCTGGATGAACCGCGAGGCGGTCGCGGAAACGCTGGCCACCGGCCGTGTCTGCTACTTCAGCCGCAGCCGCAACGCGCTGTGGCGCAAGGGCGAGACCTCAGGCCAGGTGCAGCACCTGAAGGAGCTGCGGGTCGATTGCGACGGCGACACGCTGCTGCTGCTGGTCGATCAGGAGGGCGTCGCCTGCCACACCGGCCGGCGCAACTGCTTCTTCCGCGCCGCGCGCGACGGCGGACTGGTGGAGATCGCCGCGCCGCTGGTTTCGCCGGAAACCTTGTATGGCGGCCACTCGCATGGCTGATCCCGTTCCGGTCACCGTGCTCACCGGCTTTCTCGGCGCCGGCAAGACGACGCTGCTGAACCATCTGCTGCGCCAGCCCGCGCTCGCCGGCACCGCGGTGCTGGTGAACGAGTTCGGCGAGATCGGCCTCGACCACCTGCTGGTCGAGAAGCTCGACGAGAACACCGTGCTGCTGAACGCCGGCTGCCTGTGCTGCACGGTGCGCGGCGACCTGGCGCGCGCACTGGCGCGACCTGCTGCCGCGCGTGGATGCGGGCGAAGTGCGGCGTGTGGTGATCGAGACCACCGGGCTCGCCGACCCCGCGCCGATCCTCGCCACGCTGATGAGCGATCCGGTCGCCGCGCGCGCTTACCGGCTCGACGGCATCGTCACCGTGGTCGACGCGGTGAACGGCATGGCGCAGCTCGATGCGCAGCCCGAGGCGGTGCGCCAGGTGGCGGTCGCCGACCGCATCGTGCTGAGCAAGACCGACCTCGCCGATCCACCCGCATTGCGCGACCGCCTGCGCCGGCTGAACCCGGGCGCACCGCTGCTCATCGCGACGCACGGCGAGGTCGACGCCGGCGGCGCTGCTGCATGCCGGGCTGTTCGATCCCGACAGCAAGATCCCCGACGTGCGCGGCTGGCTGGACGCCGAGGCCTACGCCGACACGCACCACGCTCATCATCACGACCCCAATCGCCATGACGCGCGGATCGCCGCGTTCTGCCTCACCTTCGATCAGCCGCTGCACTGGCAGGGCGTCGGCACCTGGCTCGACATGCTGATCGCGACGCGCGGCGAATCCCTGCTGCGGATCAAGGGCATCCTGAACGTCGTCGGCCAGGACCGGCCGGTGGCGATCCACGGCGTGCAGCACCTGTTCCATCCGCCGGCCCTGCTCGCGGCTGGCCCGACGGCGATCCGCGCACCAGCCGCATCGTGTTCATCACCCGCGACCTCGATCGCGCCACCATCGAGGAGGGGCTGCGGGCGTTCGACGACGCCGCGCGCTAGTGGAGAGATGCTTGGAGCGCAAACGTTAGGATCAGAAAGCTTCGACGCCGATCCCAGCCGTCGACGTAGCGCTTCATCAACAGAACTTCCGAGTCGAAGAAGTTGAGACTGTCCATTTGAAGAGGTCTTGAGAATCCTTGTTCCGAACATTCGGCAGAAAAGTTCCGGCCGCGTCATTCGCCGTGGGGCACCAACAGCAACGTCGCGCCTGTTGCGGCATGTCCCTTGCTATTTCCTCCATCTTTCCCCAACTTCCGTCGCACATCGCAACAGATTCTAATCGTTATGGCTTGGAGGATTGAATGCCGCGCATCAGCTTCGTGTTTTCACTTGCCTTGGCCGCTTCGCTGCTCGGAGCAGCAACCATCGCGCACGCGGCGGACGTCGCTTCAGGGCAGGCCGTCTTCAAGTCGCAATGCTCGATCTGCCACACCGTCCAACCGGGCAAGAACCTGGTGGGGCCGAGCCTGGCTGGAATCGTCGGACGAAAGACGGGGACGGTCGACGGCTTCCATTATTCTCCCGCCAACACGAACGCCAACCTCATTTGGGATGAAGCGACGCTGGACCGCTATCTCGTTTCGCCAAAAGCGGTGATCCCAGCGACGATCATGACGTACACGGGACTCAAGGACAACGCCAAGCGCGCGGACCTGATCGCGTATCTCGCAACACTCCATTAGCTGGAGCAGCGGCAAACGTTACGGAGCATGCGGGCGTTCACCCGACGGGCAATGGGCGCCAGACAGATGGATCGAACGGCAGCAACGACTACACCGATTACGCCATCGACGCCGGCTACCAGTTCTTTGGCGACGGCGCGCACACCGTCTCGATCGACGGCATCTACAACCACGAGACCCAGGGGTTGAACTCGGGCCATCGAAACCGGCGAATGCTATATGTCGCGGATGCGCTCGCTTCGCTCCCGCCTGTTCGTGCTGTGGCTCTTGTCGATCGCGGCGGCGCTGGCGGTGGGCGTGCTGCTGGTCGGCCTGTACCGCCAATCCAGTTCCGCCCAGCTCGACCGCGCCCAGGATGAGGTCGCCCAGGCCTGCGGGCGCATCAGCGACCGGTTCGGCTACTACGCCACGGGATGGGCGGGGCCGGCGCCATCGGGGGACGACCGGGCCTTCCGCACCGACCTCACGGCGGTGGTTGAGGTCGCACTTGCGGGCCGGCCGGGGCTCGCCGGCGGCATCTGGCAGCAGCCGGGCGGCGTGCTGGCCGCGACCGCGGATCTGACCACCGACCTGCGCGACAGCGTGGCGGCACTTGCCGCCGCCCGTGCCGCCGGCGAGCAGACGGCCACGACCCGCATTGCCGAAGGCCCGGCGACGATCCTGCTCGATGCCTGCCCGTTGCGCGGTCCGGTGGCCGGATTGTCCGCCTTCGCCTTCGCCCGCGTCGAAGCGCCGCCCGGGCAGAATCAGTTGCGGCTGGGCCTGGCGGTGTTGCTGGCCTTGGTGCTCGGCATGACCGCACTGCTGAGCGCCCTGGTGGGCGGTTTCGCGCGGCGGGTGGCTGGGATCGAGAGCGCGCTGGCCGGCCATGTCGAAGGCACCCTGCCGCGTCTTTCCCGCACCGGTGAGCAGGAGTTGGACCGGATCGTGGTGGCGCTGAACACCGCCGGCGACCGGCTGGAGGCGGCGCACCGGCAATCGGACGCGCTTGCCGGCCGGGTGGCGCAGGCGGAGCGGCTCGTGGCCCTCGGCCAGGTCGCGGCCGGGGTGGCGCATGAAATCCGCAACCCGATCGCCGCGATGCGGCTGAAGGCGGAGAACGCGCTGTTCGGCGACGACACGCGAAGGCGCGCGGCGCTGGACTCGATCCTGGCGCAGATCGACCGGCTCGACCGACTGCTCGGCGAATTGCTGACCATGACCCAGCGGCGCGACCCGGCACCCGTTCCCACCGCCTTCCCCGATTTCCTCGAAGCGATCGCCGTCGACCACCGTCTTCCCGGCGTCACGCTGAATGCGGAATCCCCGCCCTTCGTGGCGCAGGTCGATCCGGAGCTGCTGCGCCGCGCGCTGGACAGCCTGGTGCAGAACGCGGTGCGCCACACGCCCCGCGCCGGCGTGGTGACCTTGCAGGCGGAACTTTCCGCAGGCACGCTTCGCCTCACCGTGGCCGATACCGGGCCGGGCGTGCCGGAAGCGTTGCGGGAAACGCTGTTCGAACCATTCGTCACCGGCTCGCCTTCGGGCACTGGCCTTGGGCTGGCGATCGCCCGCGAACTGGTGCAGGCGCATGGCGGCACCCTCACACTCCAGGAATCCGGCATCGGGGCGGTGTTCGTGATCGAGATTCGATGTCCGTCATCCTGATCGTCGACGACGATGCGGCGCTGCGCGACGGGCTGGCCGAAAGCCTGACCGATCTCGGGCATGAGGCGGTGCAGGCCGCCGACGGCGCCGCGGCACTGGCACTGCTGGCGGAGCGGCCGGTCGATGCCGTGCTGCTGGACCTTCGCATGCCTGGAATGGACGGAATCGAAGTTCTGGCCCGCATCCGGGCGCGGCCGCACCCGCCGCCGGTGGCGGTGCTGACGGCGGTGCCGACCCCCGGCAACACCATCGAGGCGATGCGCCTCGGCGCGGTCGATCACCTGGCCAAGCCGATCGGGCGGACGGACCTCGCCGCACTGGTCACGCGCATGCTGCCGGGAGGACGGGCTGGGCCGGAAAAATCATCCGCCGGCGAAGAAGGCGAGCCAATCGGCAGCTCGGCGGCGATGCGCCGCGTCCAGAAATCCATCGGCATGCTGGCGGACAGCGATGCCACGGTGCTGATCACCGGCGAGAGCGGCAGCGGCAAGGAAGTGGTGGCGCGGGCCATCCACCGCCACGGCCGCCGGGCGAAGCACCCGTTCGTCGCGGTCAATTGCGCGGCCATTCCGGCGGGATTGCTGGAAAGCGAATTGTTCGGCCATGTCAGGGGCGCGTTCACCGGCGCGGTGGCGGACCGCCGCGGTAGCTTCCGCGAGGCCGACGGCGGCACGCTGTTCCTCGACGAGATCGGCGACATGGAACCGGCGTTGCAGGCCAAGCTGCTGCGCGTGCTGCAGGAACGGGTGGTGACGCCAGTCGGCGGCAAGCCCGCAGCCGTCGACGTGCGCATCCTCGCCGCGACCAACCGCGACCTCGAAGCGCTGGTTCGGGCGGAGAAATTCCGCGAGGACCTGTATTGGCGCCTCGGCGTGGTGCCGCTGCATTTGCCGCCGCTGCGCGAACGGCTGGCCGATATCCTGCCGATCGCCGAGTTCTTCCTCGGCGCCGGCCGGCAGCTTTCGGCCGACGCCGCGGCGCTGCTGCTGTCGCATCCCTGGCCGGGCAATGTCCGCGAACTGCGCAACGCCATGGAGCGCGTCGCCGCCCTCGGCCGCCACGAAATGGTGAGCGCCGCCGACCTCGACTTCCTCCACGGCCAGACGGCGTCGGGCGCACCCCGCTCCCGCTCCACCGATTGGCTGCAGGGCGACCTTCCGACCGCGGTGGCGCGTCTGGAGGCCGCGATGATCCGCCGCGCGCTGGACGATGCCGGTGGCAACCGGACCGAGGCGGCGCGCCGGCTGAACATCCACCGGCAGTTGCTGTACGAAAAACTGCGGCGATATGGCCTGGAGCCGTCCGCAAACCGGACGGGAGCCGTCGCGCAGACGGACAACTCACTCGGCGACAAAGCGGAGTAAAGCATCAATTTCACTGCATTCGGCGATGGCATGAAGCTTGCGAAGACCAGTGATGCCGGCCATCAGGGGTCGGCTTCGAACGGAGACCGCAATGTCACGCATGAAATCCGCCCTGCTCGCCGCCTCGCTGCTGGCCGGCGCCGCAGGAATCGCGGCGGCGCAGACGCCGTCGACCTATGACCCGGCGCAACTACCGGAAGTCAAAGGCAAAGTGACGCAATACACCCTGACCCCGCGCGGCGACGTCGACGGCCTGATCCTTGCTGACGGGACCGAGGTGCATCTGCCGCCGCATCTGTCGACCGAACTCGTGTTCGCCGTGCGCCCCGGGGACGCCGTGACCATCCACGGGCTGAAGGCCCGATCCACGCCGATGGTCGCCGGCGTTTCGGTGACCAACGACGCCACCGGCACCACCGTCGCCGCGATGGGTGGCCGCGGCCGCGGCGAGCGCGCGTCACCGATGGAGGCGGAAGGCAAGGTGAAGGCCCTGCTGCACGAGCCGCGCGGCGAAGTGAACGGCGTGCTGCTGGACAACGGCACCATCGTCCGTCTGCCGCCGCCCGAAGCCAAGCGCCTGGAAGCCCAGCTCACCGTCGGTCAGCCGCTCTTTGTCCGTGGCGACGGCATCGCTTCGCCACTGGGGCATGTGGTGATGGCGCGCCAGATCGGTGCTGACAAAACCAAGCTCACCGATATCGCCGCACCAAGGCCGCCGCATGGCATGATGCATGGTCCGGAAGGCGGCCAGGCACGCCCTTGATCCTGCTGCGACGGGAAACGCCAGGGCGAAACACCCTGGCGTTGCGATCGACAATTCCCGCTAATCCAGCATGATGTCCACCGCATCGTGCCGGAGGGTTTCATGACCGATTCGCCGCCGAATTCCTTCACCGCACTCTGGACCGTGCTGCGCCAGGTGGATTTCTTCGGCACGTTCGGCCCGCCGATCGCCAATGACGCGGCGACGCTGACGGCGGCAATGGGTCGCGGCGCGCCGATGCTGCCGCGCGCGTACACGGACGCCTATGTCACGCCGGTGCAGGCCGGCCTGCCGCGCCTGCTCGGCCTGCTGCAGGCGGGCCAGATCCATGCCGCGTCGGTGGAACTGGTCACCGGCGCGGTCGCCCAGCATGAAGCGGGTGGTGCCATGGGCGCGCCGTTGCGCCGCTTTACCGCGGTGATCAGCAATCTGTACCGATCCTTCATGGACGCGGCGAAGCGCCAGCAGGCGGCGATGCCGCTGCGTGGCGTGTTGCCGCCGCTCGCCGCCTTCCAGCATGACGGCTCGAATGGCCCGATCACCATCGCCATCGACCTGATCGACCAGGTGCTGGGCGGACAGGCTGGCGTGGTCGGCCTGCCCGCGAGTTTCGCCGACCACCCGCTGCTATGGGCGGCGCTGGCGCATGAAACCGGCGGCCATGACGTGACCCACGCCGACCCCGGCCTGCTCGACCAACTCGGCGCTGGTCTCGGCAGCTGCTTCACCGCAATCCCGGGCGATCAGTCGCCGGCGCAAATGACCCAGCTATGGTCGTACTGGATGGACGAGGCGGCGGCGGACGTGTACGGCCTGCTCAACATCGGGCCATCATTCGCCGACAACCTGGCGGTGTTCCTGGCCGCGATGAACGGCGGCGACGCACCGTCGCTGCGCATGCAAAGCCTCAACGATCCCGGCGACCGGCTGACGATGCTCGATCCGCATCCCACCGACATCCTGCGGCTGCATCTGTTGCTCGGCGCCATGGATTCGCTGGCCGGCCTCGCCGCCGGCGTCCGCGCCGACGCGGTCGCCCGTGTCGAGGCGCTGGCGGCGCGGCTCGGAAGTGGCGGCACCATCGCGCTCTCGGGCCGGATCAGCGATGCCCGCGGCAAATTGTCGATGCTCAAGCTCGAGGCGCCACGCGCGCCGATGCAGCAGGCTGCGCGCGCGGTCGGGGCGTACATCGCCACCACCAGGCTGCAGGCGTTGGACGGCAAATCGATCCAGGACATTGAGACCTGGGACGACACGGACGAGGCGGTGGTGCAGGCGATCCGCGCCGCCTTGCGCGAGGGCACGCCGATCGTAGCACTCGGCGACGATGCGCAGCTCCTGGCCGGGGCGAATCTCGCCGCCTTCGACGATCCCGCGCGCTACGCTGAGATCACCGCGGCGCTGAACGACGCGCTCGACCACAGCTTCAGCACCGACCCGCTCTGGGGCACGCCGGAGGTCGATCGGCTGTATATCCGTTATGCCACCTGAAGCCACTCAATTCCCAGCTACTCAATCGCCGACCGGCGCGTCCATCCGCGCCTGCAGCGTCGACAGACGGGCAACCCGGTGCGGCATCACCCAACGCTGCAACTGGTCGAGATAGAGGTAGATCACCGGCGTCGTGTACAGCGTCAGCACCTGGCTGAGCGCCAGGCCGCCCACCATCGCCACGCCGAGCGGGTTGCGGAACTCCGAGCCGGCGCCACGGCTGAGCATCAACGGCAGGCCGCCCAGGAGTGCTGCCATCGTCGTCATCAGGATCGGCCGGAACCGCAACTCGCACGCCTGTCGGATGGCAGCGAGCGGCGTTTGGCCCTGACGTTCGGCGGTGATGGCGAAATCGACCATCAGGATACCGTTCTTCTTGACGATGCCGATCAACAGGATGATGCCGATCAGCGCGATCACCGACAAATCGTAGCCGAACGCCATCATCAGCAGCAGCGCACCGACACCGGCCGACGGCAAGGTCGAGAGGATGGTGAGCGGCAGGATGTAGCTTTCATACAGCACGCCCAGGATGATGTAGACGCTCATCAGCGCCGCCGCGATCAGATAGGGTGTGCTGCTGAGCGAGCTTTGGAAGGCCTGTGCCGTGCCCTGGAAAGTTCCTTGCAAAGTTGCGGGCACGCCGAGCTGCGATGTCGCCCGCTGGATCGCTGTCACCGCCTCGCCGAGCGAGACGCCCGGTTGCAGGTTGAACGAGACGGTGACCGCCGGGAACTGGCTCTGGTGGTTCACGGCCAGCGGCGCCACGGGGTTCGCGTCCCATTTCACCAGCGACGACAGCGGCACCGCGGTCCCGTCGGCGGATTTCACATACAGCTTCTGCAATGTCGAAATGTCGCCTTCCATCTCCGGCGGCACTTCGAGGATGACGTAGTAGCTGTTGGCCTGGGTGAAATACTGCGCCACCTGCCGCTCCCCGAACGCGTCGTACAGCGTGTCGTCGATCAGTTGCGGCTGTACCCCGAAGCGCGCGGCCTGGTCACGATCTATCACGAGCATGGCGGTGCGGCCATTGGCCAACTGGTCGGTGGCAACGCTGGTCAGGCCAGGAAGCTGCTTCATCGCGCCGACGATCTTGGTCGCCCAGACTTCCAGCTCGGCGCTGTCGGAATCCTGCAAGGTGTATTGGTACATGGTGCGCGCGGCGCGGGCGCCGACATTGATGTCCTGCGCCGGCTGCATGAACAGCTGCGCGCCCACCACGTTCTGCGCCCGTTTCTGCAGCCGCGCGATCACCTCCATGACGCCGGATTTGCGGACGCCCCAGGGCCTGAGATTGATGTACATCCGCCCGGTGTTGCCGGTCTGGCCGTTGCCGCCGATGGTGGCGCTGTAGCTGGCGACATCGGGGTCCGCCTGGACGATGGCGTTGAGCTGCTCCTGCACCGCCGCCATCGCGGCGAAGGAAACGTTCTCGGCCGCCTGGGTGTTGCCGACGATCACCCCGGTGTCCTGCACCGGGAAGAAGCCCTTCGGAATGGTCACGAACAGCCCAACGGTGGTCGCCAGCGTCGCTGCGAACACCATCAGCGTGAGAAAGCGGAAACGCAGCGCCACGTCGAGCGTGCGTGTGTAGAAGCGCACCATCGCATCGAAGCCGGATTCGATTGCGCGATACAGCCGGCCATGCGAATCCTCGTGCTTCAGGAAGCGCGAGCACATCATCGGCGTCAGCGTCAACGACACCAGCAGGCTCACGACGATGGTGATCGACACCGTCACCGCGAATTCACGAAACAGCCGCCCGGCGATGCCGCCCATCAGCAGCAGCGGAATGAACACCGCGATCAACGACACGCTGATCGAGACGATGGTGAAGCCGATCTCGCCGGCGCCGGCGAGCGCCGCATCCATGGGCGACATGCCTTCTTCCATGTGCCGGTAGATGTTCTCCAACATCACGATCGCGTCGTCGACCACGAAGCCGACGGCGATGGTCAGCGCCATCAGCGAAAGATTGTCGAGACTGAAGCCGGACAGGTACATCGCGCCGACCGTGCCGACCAATGCCACCGGCACCGTGATGCTCGGGATCACCGTCGCCCAGACATTGCGCAGGAAAAGGAAGATCACCAGCACCACCAGGCCGATCGAGATCGCGAGCGTGAACTCAACGTCCTTGAGCGAAGCGGCGATCGTCGGCGTGCGGTCCTGAATGACCTGGACATGCATGGCGGCGGGGATGCTGGCCTCCAGCCGCGGCAGGCGCGCCTTCACCCGCGCCACGGTTTCGATGACGTTGGCGCCGGGCTGCTTGAACAGCAGCAGCTGGATACCCCGCTTGCCGTTCTGCCAGCCGGCGACAAGGCGGTTCTGCGGCCCTGGCACGGCGCTGCCGATGTCGCCGATCCGGACCGGCGCGCCATGGCGGTAGGCGATGATGACGTTGTTGAAATCGCGCGCTTGCTGGATCTGATCGTTGTCGTAGATGGTCAGCGCGTCCTGCTTGCCCTCGATCACGCCTTTCGGCGTGTTCACCTCAGCGGCGGCGATCACCAGGCGGACATCCTCAAGCGTCAGCCCGCGTGCGGCGAGGCGTGCCGGATCGATCAGCACCCGGATCGCCGGCTTTTGCTGGCCGCCGATCAGCACCTGGCCGATGCCGGAGATCTGCGAGATCTGCTGGGCGAGCACGTTCTCGGCATAGTCGTCGACGACGGTAAGCGGCATCTCGTCCGATTGCGCCGAAAGGATCATGATCGGCGCATCGGACGGATTGATCTTGCGAAACGTCGGCGGCGACGGAATGCCCTTCGGCAGAGACCCCTGCGCCGCGTTGATCGCCTCCAGGATATCCACCGCGGCGGCATCGATGTTGCGATTGAGGTCGAACTGGATGGTCACCGAAGTGGAGCCGGAGACGCTGGTCGAGGTGATCTGGTCAACGCCGTTGATCTGCGCGAACTGCTCCTCCAATGGCGTCGCGACGGTCGCGGCCATCGTCTCCGGCCCCGCGCCTGGATACGTCGCGCTGACCTGGATGGTCGGAAAATCGACCGCGGGCAGCGGCGCTTCGGGAATGAACGGATAGGCGGCGAGGCCCGCGAGGAAGATCGCGGCGGTCAGCAGCGAGGTCGCGATCGGCCGTTTGATGAAGGGGGTGGAAATGCTCATGCCGATCCATTGCGCGACGCCAATTTGCGTCAACGTCCATGGTCATGATGGGGTTGCCGCGCGTTTCGGCAACGTCGCGGCAGGATGAACACCGCGCCATGATCGGCGCGTAAATTTTTCGCGCGAACCCTCCGCGCGCCGGCTTTCGCCAAGCCCCGGCTGGGCGCACAGCAACCGCCTCGCCTCCATCATCATGTGCGCGCAGCACTCGGCAGCCATGCCGTGAGCGGCACGCTCAGGCGGCCATGCCTGTGCGTGCCCACCGATGGTCGCAGGCCGTGCGGCGCCGCTATCCTCCGGCGACGCCCTGGGTGTTGACGTAGAGCGAATACAATCCGTGGCTGGCCGCCATGAACAGGCGGTTGCGGTGACGGCCGCCGAAGCACAAATTGGCGCAGCGTTCCGGCAGCCTTATATGGCCGATCGGCGCGCCCGCCGGGTTGAAGATGCGCACCCCGTCCAGCGCCTCCTCGCCCATGCCCCAGCCGCACCACAGATTGCCGTCGACATCCACCCGGAATCCGTCCGGCGAGCCGCCGGCGGCGTCGATGAAGACGCGGCGGTTGCTGAGGCGGTGGTTGGCGCCGACATCGAACGCCAGGATCTGCCGCGACGGCTCGCCCCGGGATGCGACGACGTAAAGAATCCTTTCGTCCGGCGAAAAGGCCAGGCCGTTGGGGCCGGGGATGTCGTCGCACATCATCGCGAGCTTACCCGTGGGATCGAGCCGGTAGACCGCCGGCGTCACCTCCGACTCCGCCAGATGACCTTCGTAATAGCCGAGGATCCCGAATTGCGGATCGGTGAACCAGATCGCCCCATCGGACGCCACCACCACGTCGTTCGGCGAGTTCAGCTTCTTGCCGCCATAGTTGTCGGCGAGGACGGTGATGCTGCCGTCATACTCGGTGCGGGTGACGCGGCGCGCGTCGTGCTCGCAGGTGACGAGGCGGCCCTGGCGGTCGCGGGTATTTCCGTTGGCGTTGTTCGACGGCTTGCGGAACACGCTGACCGCCCCGCTCTCCTCGTCCCAGCGCAGGATGCGGTTGTTGGGGATGTCGCTCCAAAGCAGGCAGCGCGCATCGCCGAACCAAACCGGCCCCTCGGACCAGCGGCATCCGGTGTAGAGTTGCTCGACGGAGGCCAGCGCCAGGCGGTATTTGGCGAAAGCCGCGTCCATGGTGACGACGCTCGGATCCGGATAGCGCTGGCTTGGTTCCCACATTTTTTCCTGGCTCCCGTTTGAGCGGCAATGGTGGCGCATCGGGCGGCGCTGGGGAAGGCCTCGGCTGGACGGACGGGTCTCGATAGACGATGCTCGACGGCAGAGGCTCGACGGCGCGGCGACGGCGGGCGATAACCGGTCGATGATCCCGCCACCGCCCATTCGCCCCGCCGACGCCGCCGACCTCGCCGCCCTGCTGCGCGTCGTCGACGCCGCTTATGCGCGGTATGTTCCGCGCATCGGCAAGCAGCCCGGCCCGATGCTGGACGATTACGGCGCGCGCATCCGCTTGCATCAGGTCTGGGTGATCGAGGATGCCGGCGCGGTTGCCGGCCTGGTCGTGCTGGTCGCCGAGGCGGACCACCTGCTGCTGGACAATGTCGCGGTGGACCCCGACATGCACGGACGCGGGTTCGGCCGCGCGTTGATGACCTTCGCCGAGCACGAGGCGCTCCGCCGCGGCTTCCGTGAAATCCGTCTCTACACGCACGCGACCATGACCGAGAACCGGGCGATGTACGCACGCCTCGGCTGGACGCAAACCGGGTGTCGCACCGAAGGCGGCTATGACCGGGTGTTCTTCCGCAAGGCGCTCTTGCCGGATGCGGCCCCACCGCCGATCTGTGTCCCGTGACCAGCGACGTCGACGTCATCGTGGTGGGAGCCGGCGTCGCCGGGCTTGCGGCAGCGGCGGAACTGCGGCGGCGGGGACGGTCATGCGTGGTGCTGGAGGCAACCGGCCGCATCGGCGGCCGCGCGCGCACAGCGCATCCGGCAACGCTCGGCGGTGCGGCGTTCGACTGCGGTGCGTCCTGGCTGCATGCCGCCGAGCGCAATCCGCTGGTCGAGATCGCCCGCCGGCACAACGATGCCCTGCTGGACTCCGACGGCGTCCACCGCAGGCGCTTCATGATCGACGGCCGCGCGGCCACGCCGGCCGAAATGGCCGAGTGGGAACGGGCCTATGCGCGGTTCGCGGAACTTGCCGGGCGCCGCGCCGGGCAGGAACCGGACATCAGCTTCCGCCAGGCCATGGCGCCGCTGGACGGCGACGCCTGGAGCGCCACCATCGAGACCTGGGAAGCCACGTTGATCGCCGCCGCCGATCCCGCTTCGTTCAGCCTGAGGGACTGGCAGATGAACGAGCTCATCGGCAGCAACCTCGCGGTGGTGGGCGGCGTCGGCGCGTTCGTCGCCCGCCGGCTCGGGCCGCTCGCCGGGGCGGCGCGATTGCACACGCCGGTCACCCGCATCACCTGGTCGGGCGCGGTTGTGGCAGAGACGCCCGCCGGTGCCCTGCGCGCGAATGCCGCCATCGTCACCGTGTCCACCGGCGTGCTCGCGGCCGGGTCGATCGCGTTCGATCCTGCCCTCCCGCCGTCGCACCAGGATGCCATCGCCGGCCTGCCGATGGGCTTGCTGACCAAGGTCGCACTTCCCGCCACCGGCCAGGACCGGCTGGGCTTGCCAGCCAACACCTCATTGCGGCCGCAGGTACGGGCCGGCGTGCCGGCGATGTCGTTCAACTTGTGGGCCTATGGGGCAAACCACATCACCGGCTTCGTCGGCGGCCCGGCGGCGTGGTCGCTCGCCGGCGGCGATGCCGAGGCGTTCGCGCGCGAGGCCCTGCGCGCGATGCTCGGCAGCAGCGCGGATCGCGCGTTGGGCACCGGAATGGCCACGCAATGGGGCACCGATCCCGCCTATCTCGGCGCCTACGCGTATGCGACGCCGGGCCAGGCCGGCGCGCGGGCGGTGCTTGGCGCGCCGCTCGGCGACGGGCGGTTGATCTTCGCCGGCGAAGCCACCCGCACCGACGGGCTGGCCGGCACCGTCGGCGGTGCCTGGCTCAGCGGCGTGGAGGCGGCGCGGGCGGCGTTTACCCGGCGGCCTTGATGAACTGCGACGGATCTGCGCCGACCCGCCCGCTGTCGCCGCCTGCAGCGTGGGCCAGGCGGAAATCATAGCGGATCGAAGGCAACCCCGGCACCGGCGCCGCCGGATCGCCAATCCGCGGTGCCACCACCAAGGCCTGGGAGACGCCGAACACCGTGTCGCTGTCGATATGCGGGCTGTCGGCCAGATACAGCGCCGTCACCAGCTCGCGATGCCCAGATGCTGCGATCAGGAAATGAATATGCGCCGGGCGATGGCCGTGGCGGCCTTGTGCCATCACCAGCTTGCCGACCGGGCCATCGAGCGGAATCGGATAATCCTGCGCCGGCGACGTGCGGAAATGGTATTTTCCTTCGGCGTCGCAGGTGAAGTTGCCGCGCATGTCCATCACCTCGGGGCCCGCGGATTGCAGGTCGTAAAGCCCGTCCTCGTCGGTCTGCCAAACCTGCACGCGCGCGCCCGCAACGGCGCGGCCGGCGGCATCCACCACCTGGCCATGGATCAGCAGCTCCTGCGCCGGCGGCTTGCGACAGAGGCTGTCGCCAAGCGCCAGTTCCGGCGCGCCGTCGCGGTAGAACGGGCCGAGCAGGCTGCCATTGGTGTGCTGCTCCACCGCCGTCTTGTCGTGCATCAAATTGACCAGCGCGCTGAGCCCCAGCACGTCGGACAGCAGGATGAACTCCTGGCGGAACGGCGTGCAGGCATGCCCGACCTCGGTGAGGAAACCGATCCCCTTGAGCCATTCCTCCGGGCTGAGCTTCACCTCGCGGGCGAAGGCGTGCAGGTGGCGAACGGCTGCGTCCATGATTTCCCGCAGCCGTGGATCGGGGGTGGCGGCCATCTGCGCCAGTGCGGCATCGGTGACGGTGCCCTCGTTCAAATCCTGCATCGCACGCTCCCTCATTTGCCGCGGCAAGCATCACATATCGGGCAAGACGGGAAAAGCGAAGCGCCGTCAGGGCACACGCGCGGCCACCGCGCGATCGACCAGGCCACCGGGCGAAGCGCAGAGTCTCGGTGAAGCCGACATCGTCGTGAAGCATCCGCCAGGACAGCATGCGCGATGTCGCCTCCGCCAGCAGCGCCTGATGGGCGGGGCTGGCCGCGACGTTGCGCATCTCGCAAGGATCGGCGTCGAGGTCGTACAAGACCGGCTCCATGCCGGTCAGGTGGACATATTTCCAATGCTGCGTGCGCATCGCCGCCATCGGCCCGGCCGCCGCCGAAGCGCCTGACGGCAACAGCGCCGGGCTCGGCCAGCCGCCGCGCAGGTCGTATTCGAAATGCACCGCGTCCCGCCACGCCGAAGGCGTCTCGCCCGCAAGCCACGGGCAAAGCGAAACGCCGTCGCAGGCATGCGGCACAGGCTGGCCCAGCCAGTCGAGGATGGTCGGCATCAGATCCACCGCCTCGGTGAAGCGATCGACGACACGGCCGCGGACGCCGCCGGGGTCGCGGATGATCAGCGGCAGGAAATAGGATTGGTCGAACCAGCCGACCTTGCCCAGCAGGCGATGGTCGCCAAGCTGTTCGCCGTGGTCTGAGGTGAAGATAATCAGCGTGTCGTCATATTGCCCGGATTGGCGCAATGCCGTCAGCACGCGCCCGACCCAGTGATCGACCTCGGCGATCAGGCCGAAATAGGCGCGGCGGGTGAGCATGATGTCCGCGTCGGTCAGGCTGCGGACATGCCCGCCCGCGTCCTGGAAATAGGAGCCGCGGCGCTGGGTGGCGAGCCAATGCGCGAGCATCGGATGCGCCGCCGCCTCCGCCTCGGCATTGGTGGCGCGCAGCGGCGGCGGAATGTCCTGCGCAGGCACCAGCGCGTGATAGGGTGCCGGTGCCGCGAATGGCGGGTGCGGCCGCAGGAAGCCGAGATGCAGCAGCCACGGGCGGTCGGCACGGGTACTGCGCAGGAAATCGATCGCATGCTCGCCGGACCAGGCGGTGTCCGACAATTCGGCCGGGATGCGATGGGGTGCGGCGGTGGGGCCGGCCGGACCGTGCAGCGGGCGCCAGAGTTCGGTGGGCTCGGCCGGAAGCTCGAAGCCGCGGGCCTGCATCCAGGCGAAATAGGTGCGGAACGCGGTTTCGTCGAAATGCGCGACGGTGCGGAAGCCGTCCATCACGTCGCCCATTTCGGTGAAGCGCGGATCTCCCGGCGGCGTGGCGCGCGGGTCCGGCGTCATCGTGGTGTAGCCAATCAATGCGGGATCGACGCCGGCGCGCCGCAACTCGGTGGCGAGGTTGGGGTGGCGGGCGTCCAGCGGCACGCCGTTGGCGACCACCCGGTGGTTCATCACATACTGCCCGGTCAGCATCGAGGCGCGGGCCGGCCCGCACGGCGCCGCCTGCCCGTAATGCCGGCCGAACAACACGCCGTCCGCCGCCAGCGCATCGAGATTGGGGGTCAGCGCCGCCCGGTGGCCGAGCACGCCCAGGCTGTCGCCGCGCCATTGGTCGGTAATGATCAGGAGAACGTTGCGGGCCATGGGCAAATTTGTCCGGATGCGGCAGGAGCGCTATCTTCGAACAAACCGACGCCATCCGAAAGTGATGCAACCATGACCGATGCCGCGATCGATCCCAGAAGTCGCCGAACTCGCCGACATCCTCGAAGGCCACGGCCACGGCCGCTACGGACTGCACGACATCAACCAGCGCCAGCACGCGCTGCAAGCCGCGATGATGGCCGAGCGCGATGGCCATCCCGATGCAATGGTCGCCGCGGCATTGCTGCACGACATCGGCCATATGGTGCACGACCTCGGCCAGGACCCGGCGTCGCGGGGAATTGACGACGAGCATGAGCGGCTGGGCCACGAATTCCTCGTCCGCTGGTTCGGTCCTGAAGTGACCGAGCCGGTGCGCCTGCATGTCGCCGCCAAACGCTACCTTTGCGCGACGGAGGCGGATTATTTCGCGAAACTGTCACGCGATTCGGTCCTCAGCCTCTCGCTCCAGGGCGGCCCGATGTCACCTGCGGAAGTGGCGGCCTTCCGTGCGCTGCCGCAATGCGACGCGGCGGTACAATTGCGGCGCTATGACGAGGCGGCGAAGGTGAAGGATCTGGAAACGCCGTCGGTCGCGCATTTCATGCCCGCCGTCGCGCGCTGCCTGCGCCTGGCGGGGTGACACCCGATTTCGTGCCGGCCCCGGCGACGCTGCCGCCCGGACGGCGCGTCTACGCGATCGGCGACGTGCATGGCTGCGCCGAACGCCTGGCCGGACTGCACGCCAGCATCGCGCTGGACCTGGCCGTCCGCCCTTGCCCGGCCCCACTCCTGCTCCATCTCGGCGACTACGTCGATCGCGGGCCTGACAGTGCCGGCGTGGTGCGTCTGCTCGCGGCCGGCGATCCGCTGCCGGGCGTGCCGACGGTGAACCTGATGGGCAACCATGAGGCGACGATGGTCGATGCACTGTCCGGCCAAGGTGCCGCCGCCACGGACTGGATGATCGGCGGCGGCCGGGAAGCGCTGCTGAGCTGGAATTGCGATCCGGATTCGCCGCGCGCCGTCTGGCCGGCTTTCGTTCCGGATTCGGACATGCAGTTCCTGCGGCAGCTTTCCCTGCGCCATGAAGAAGGCGGCTATCTTTTCGTCCATGCCGGCATCCGCCCGGGCGTGGCCTTGCGGGCCCAGGTGCCGCAGGACCTGCTGAGCATCCGCCAGTCATTCCTCTATTCCGAGGCCGATCTCGGTGTCGTCGTCGTCCACGGCCACACGCCCAAGCCGGAGCCGATGGTGCGCCACAACCGCATCGGCATCGACACGGGGGCGGTGTTCGGTGGCCGCCTGACCTGCGCCATCCTGGAAAACGACCAGCTCGCCTTCCTGTTCGCCTGAGTTGCGGCGGCGGGCCGCTGCTGGAATGATCGCAGGTCAGCAGGAGCATCGGCGATGACGAAGACGGCCTTCGGGGCGACGGAAACCTGGGACGTGATCGTGGTCGGCGCCGGCTCCGCCGGTGCTGTCGTGGCGGCGCGGCTGTCGGAAGACCCTGCGCGCCGGGTCCTGCTGCTGGAAGCCGGACGCGGCTGGCGGGCCGCCGAGGCGCCGGCCGAGATGCGCAGCGCCAATCCACTGGCGATCATCCTTCCGCGAGGCGATGCAAGCCGCCTGGCAGTGGCCACCACTGATGGCGCGGCGCACCCGCGTCCAGCAAGCGCGGCTGTATTGGCGCGGCCGCGGTCTTGGCGGCAGTTCGGCGGTGAATGCGCAGATCGCCATCCGCGGCGTGTCCGACGCTTTCGACCAATGGGCGGAATCCGGCTGCGAGGGATGGTCGTTCGCGTCGGTGCTGCCGCATTTCCGGCGCATCGAGGCGGACGTCCTGCAGGCGCCGTATCACGGCACCGACGGTCCGGTGCCGGTGTATCGCGCGCCACGGGAAAAATGGGGCGAAATCGACCGCGGCCTGTGCGATGCCGCATTGGCGCTGGGCTACCCCTGGAACGACGACCTGAACGCGCCGGATGGCGAAGGCGTCTCCTGCTACCCGATCAACTCGCGCGACGGCAGCCGGGTTTCCACCAACGAAGCCTATCTGGAACCGGCGCGGAACCGGGCGAATTTTTCCATCCAGTCCGATGCACTTGTGGAACATGTGCTGTTCGACGGGCGGCACGCCACCGGCGTGCGGGTGCGCCTGCCCGGTCGCGGAGCTGTCGACCTCAAGGCGCGCGAGGTCGTGCTCAGCGCCGGAGCGGTGCATTCGCCGGCGATCCTCTGGCGCTCGGGAATCGGCCCCGCGGCGGAACTGCGGCGCCTCGGCATCGCGCCGTTGCACGACCTGCCCGAAATCGGCGGCAACTTCATCGAGCATCCGATGCTGCGCGCCTTCATCCGGCTGCGGCCGGAACTGCGGCCCGAAGATCCGGATTTTCGCCATTCCAACTGCAACGTCACCTACTCCTCCGGCCTCGGCGGCGGCGGGCGGCGGGACATGATGTTCATCGGCTTCAACCATCGCGGCTTCACCGCAGACGGCGCCGAACCCGGCTCGATCAGCATCGGCGTGTTCGAGGCGTTTTCGCGCGGCAATGTCCGCCTGGTGTCGCCACGCGCCGAGGACGACCCGTTCGTCGAGGCCAACATGCTCGATGACGAGCGCGACCGCGTGCGGCTGCGCGACGGGGTGCGCCGGCTCGCGGCGGTGGTGACGCAGAAAGCGCTGACCGCCATCGCCGAGGACATCGTATTCGGCACGACAGGCGCTGGCGTGCCGGAGATCGCGGCGCTGGACGATGCGGCGCTGGACGCGGTGATGTTCGCCGAGACCGGCGATGCCCAGCACGCCGCAGGAACCTGCCGGATGACCGCGTACGAGGATCGGCGCGGCGTCGTCGATCCCGATGGTCGGGTGAAGGGGCTGTCCGGTTTGCGCGTGGCGGATGCGTCGGTGATGCCGTTCGATTGCCGGGCCAACACGCATTTCACCACCATGATGATCGGCGAGGCGATCGCGGCCCGCATGGGGCAGGAAAAATAGCAGGAACGGAGGAGACAAGCATGCGCGGCGTGGTGTTCCCAGGCGAACGAACCATCGAGATCATGCAGTTTCCCGATCCCACGCCGGGGCCGGGCGAGGTGGTGCTGGCGATGAAGGCATCAGGCATGTGCGGCAGCGACCTCAAACCCTATCGCCGGCCGAAGGGCGGCAGCCTCTCGCTGGGGTTGAAGGCGGCCAGTGGGCCGGTGATCGCCGGCCACGAGCCTTGCGGCGTGGTGGCGGCGGTGGGTTCCGGCGTGCTGCCGGCCGAGGCGCGGGTGGGCGATCGGGTGATGGTGCATCATTACTGGGGCTGCTCGGTGTGCGCGCATTGCCGCGGCGGCTGGTCGCAGCTTTGCGGCCGGCAGGCGCCGGCGGTGTACGGCATCTCCGACCATGGCGGCCACGCGCAATACATGAAGGTGCCGGCACGCACGCTGGTGGCGCTGCCGGATTCGCTTTCGTTTGCGACCGGCGCCGCGATTTCCTGCGGCACCGGCACGGCGTACGGCGCCTTGCGCAGGATCGACCTCGCCGGCAGCCACACCATCGCGATCTTCGGGCAAGGCCCGGTCGGGCTGTCGGCGACGCAACTGGCGGTGGCGATGGGCGCGCGGGTGATCGCGCTCGACATCAGCGCCGAGCGGTTGGCGCGGGCGCGGGAATTCGGCGCCGATTCGGTGATCGATCCGTCCCAGCAGGATCCGGTGGCGGCGATCCGGGAACTGACCCACGGCGAAGGTGCGGATCGCTCGCTCGATTGTTCATCGGCGCCAGAGGCACGGCTGGCGGCGGTGCAATGCGTGCGGACCTGGGGCATCGCCTGCTTCGTCGGCGAAGGCGGCAACGTCACCATCGATGTCAGCCCCGACATGCTGCGGCGGCAGGTGACGGTGGTCGCGTCCTGGACCTTCTCCACGATCGGGCAAGCCGAATGCGCGCGCTTCGTCGCCGACCGCAAGATCGACATCGACCACCTGTTCACCGACCACTACCCCCTCGACCAGGCAGACGAGGCGTATCGGCGGTTCGACGCGCAGAACACCGGCAAGGGCGTGTTCCTGATATAGGCCGCAGCAAGCGGCGGCCCAGGTTGGTAGACGGCACCGCTGAGCCGGCTGTAGCGTCCTTGCGGATAAACCCGAGGGGGTCAAAGATGCGCGATGTCTTGAACGAGGTGGCCGGGTTGGCGCCTGACTAGCGGTGGCGCAACTACGTGCCCAACGGCTGCGTCTACCGCGCCTCGGTGCATGACCCCGCCGCGATGACGCCTGATGACCTGGCACCATTGCGCGCAGCCGGCCTCGGTGATCTCGACATCCACGACCTGATCCACGCGACGGCGATGTTCGCCAACGCCAATCGGCTGACGCAGACCCTGGGCGAGCCGGTCTAACCCAAAAGGACATCACATGCGTTTACTGGCGTCAGCGTTGTTGGCTTTTTCCGCGGTAGCCCTGCCCGCCGCGGCACAGGCGCCTGAAGTGCTCAAGCTCAGCCACTTCCTCGGACCAACCAGTTTCTTCGAGGTCGATTTCGCCCAACCCTGGGCGCGCGAGTTGGAGGCGCGAACCCACGGACGGGTGAAGGTGGAAGTCTACAACGCCGCCTCGCCGTTCGGGGGCGTAACGGAGCAGGCGGCCCAGGTGAAGGCCGGCACGATCGACATCGCACTCGGCCTGCGCGGCGCCGAGAACGACCGCTTTCCCCGCAGCTCGATCGCCGAGCTTCCCTTCGTGGTGAAGGATTCCGCAAGCGGCTCGCGGGTGGTATGGGAGTTGAACAAGCAAGGCGGATTCGGCGACGAATACGCCGGCTACAAGCTGCTGGCCCTCACCGTACACAATCCCGGTTTGATCCACACCGCGAGCAAACGGATCGAGACGCTTGATGACATCAAGGGCGTGCGGTTTCGCGCCCCGAACAAGGCGGTCGCGGCGGCGTTGGAGCAGATCGGCGCGATCCCGCTGATTCTCCAGGTGAACGACGTGATGCCCGCCGTGCGATCGGGCAAGCTGGACGGCATCGTGACCAACTGGGGCAATCCGCTGGTCGGCTTCAACGACGTCATGAAGTTCCACACCAATGTGGCGTTCTACAGTTCCGTCTTCTTCGTGGTGATGAACAAAGAACGCTTCGCCAGCCTGCCCGCCGATGTCCAGGCGGCGATCGACGCCATGTCCAACGAAGCGCTGGTGACGCGGTTCGGATTGTTGTGGAACAAATGGGACGCGCCGGTTCGCGACGGCGCCCAGGGGCCGGGTCAGGAAATGATCACCCCGGCGAGTTCGAGATGGCGCGCTGGCGGGCCGGGTTGCAGCCCGTGGCTGAGAAATACCTCGACAGCCTGGTCGCCGGAGGCTTCACCGATGCGCCCACGGTGTACCGGCGAATGGTGGCGATGATGCCGAAATGAGCAAGTCCCGAAAAATGGCCGCGCGGTCCATCCGGCTCTTCGCCGCCGTGGCCGCACCCGGCAAACGCGCCGGCAGCAATGGCTGGGCGCTGCCGATCGCCGCGGTCTATCTCGGCCTCGGCCAGGGAGCGCTCGATGCGGGCTGCGATTATGCGCATGCCCGGGTGCCACCATCGCTCGGTCATCCCATCGCCCAGCAGCCGCATATCCAGCACTGGATCGGCGAAGTGGACGTGACCTTGGCCGGCGCCCGTGCGGTGCTGTACGACGCCGCCCGAAACTGGGATAAGCCGCCGGGAGGCCCGCGACGGGTTATCCGCCCAGATCGCCGCCGCCAAATATCTGTGCACCAACGCCGCCTGCCGGGTGACGGAAATGGCGCTGCGGGTCGCCGGCGGGTTCAGCCTGACGCGGGCGCTGCCGCTGGAGCGATATTTCCGTGATGCCCGCGGCGGTCTGTTCCAACCGCCGCGGGACGACCTGCCCTCGGCCTCCTCGGGCGCCGCGCCCTGGCCATGCGCCGCCCCACCACATAGCGTTACACGGCGTACCCAAACGGCCCCTTCTCCCGCACGGTAAATTCTGCAACCCTGCGCGAAGCTGCCTCAAGGCAGCGCAGGGAGAAAACCGTCTTGGATGCCGCTACCGGAACATTCGTGGATTCGTCCCAGCTTGCTGAACCCACGCGCCAGAGCGGGCGCGGGGTGCGGGTGTTCGCGTGGCTATGGTCGGGACTGTTGCTGGCGATCCTGACGTTCCTGGTGGTCTATCCCACCGCAATGCTGCTGGTCGGCGCGCTCACCGGGGTCAATCCCGTGGTGGACGGTCTGCACGTCTCGGATCTCTCGGTCGACAATTTCGTCTCCGTCCTGGCCAACCCGAATGTCCATGCCGCTTTGGTGAATTCCTTGGTGGCATGCTCGGGCGGCACCTTCCTCGCCGTGGTGATCGGGCTGTTCTTCGCCTGGATCGTCGTGCGCACGGACACGCCCTGCAAAGCGCTGATCGCCAGCGCCGGCATGCTGCCGCTGTTCGTGCCGCCGCTGGTGGCGGGTGTCGCCTGGTCGATCCTGGGCTCGCCGAAAACCGGCCTGCTGAACACGCTGCTCGCACGGACGGGCATCGACTGGCGGATCAACCTGTATTCGATGACCGGCATCATCTTCGTGTTCGGCATGTACTACGCGCCCTATGTCTACATGTTCACCTCCTCAGCCCTGCGCAACATGGACCCGTCGCTGGAGGAGGCGGCGGAGGTTTCCGGCGCCAGCGCGCTGCGCACCCTGTTCACCGTCACCTTCCCGCTGATCGCGCCGGCCATCCTGTCCGGCATGCTGCTGTCTTTCGTGGTGATGCTGGGCATCTACGGCGTGCCCGCGGTGCTCGGCGCGCCGTTCAACATTCATGTACTCACCACCTACATCTTCGCCCTCACCGCCTGGTCGCCGCCGCGCTACAGCACGGCGGCGGCGGTCGCACTCATCCTCATGCTGGTCACCGGCACGCTGGTGGTGCTGCAGCAGAAGCTTCTGGCCGGGCGCAGCTACACCACCGTCGCCGGCAAGGCGTTCCGGCCACGCGCATTGCGGCTGGGGCAATGGCGGTTCTTCACCTTTGGCCTCGCGATGGTCTATCTGGTGGTCGTGGTGCTGTTGCCAACGCTGGCGCTGCTGGTGGCGGCGTTCCGCAAGTTCCTGTTCATCCGCGACATCCCGAGCCTGTTCGACGGATCGCAATATTCGTTCATTCATTTCCAGCGGCTGTTCGCCAATCCGGCGACGATCAACTCGATCTACAACACGATGAAGGTCGGCATCCTCACCGCGGTGATCGGCGGCATCCTCGCCTTTTCGCTTGGGTATACCGTGCACCGCACCCGGGCGCCGGCGCGGCGGATCATCGATGTGATCGCGACAGCACCGGTGGCGATCCCGGGGCTGGTGATCGGCGTCGGCTATCTTTGGGCATGGATCGGTCTGCCCGGCGGCTTCTATGGCTCGATCTGGATCCTGGCACTGGCCTTCGTCGCGCGTTTCATCCCGGACACCATGAAGGCGCTGTCCAGTTCGCTGATGCAGATCCATCGCGAATTGGAGGAGGCGGCGTGGATCTGCGGCCGCAGCCTGTTCAGCACCATCACGACCATCGTGCTGCCGCTGGCGCGGCCGGGCGTCATCGCGGCAATGACCCTGCTGTTCGTGCTGGCGATCCGCGAACTCGGGTCGTCGCTGTTCCTGTATTCCAGCGGCACCGTCGTGATGGCGGTGCAGCTGCTCGGCTATTACGAAGGCGGCAATATCGGCGTCACCGCCGCATTCAGCCTGGTGCAGATGGTGCTGCTGGCAGTGCTGATCAGCTTCACCCATTGGCTGTCGCGCGGCGCCGCCGACAGCGGCGTCGGCAAAGCCGGCTGAAGACGAATCATGGGGGACGAAACGATGCGACATCAACAACTGACGCGCCGGGGCTTGCTTGGCTCCGCCGCCGCGGCCGCGAGCCTGATCACGATGGGCCCGGCGCGCGCGATGACGCCTTACACACCCTCCGCCGAATTGGTCGCGGCGGCGAAGAAGGAGGGCAAGCTGATCTACTACACCTCCAGCTTCACCGAGGTGGAGCAGGAGGTGATCGGCGAGTTCAACAAGCTCTATTCCTTCGTGCGTGTCGACATGGTGCGCGCCTCCGGCGGCCAGTTGATCACTCGCATCAAGACCGAGGCCGCGTCGAACAAATTGATCGCCGACGTGATCGATCATTCCGATCGCGGCCTGATGCAGCCGATCGAGAGCCTGTTCGCCGACTACGCGCCGCCGAATGCCGCGGACTACCTGCCGTCGGCGCTGATCTCGCCGAAGCTGTGGCCGCGCATCACCTCATGCTGGAGCATCGCCTACAACACCGAACTGGTGAAGAACCCCCCGAAGGGTTGGATGGACCTGACCAAGCCAGAATACGGCAACGGCCAGATCGGCCAAGTGATCGGCGTCTCCGGCGGCACCACCTGGACGCGGGTGATGTTCGAACGCCAGGTCCTCGGCGAGGATTATTGGAAAAAGCAGGCGGCGACCAAGCCGGTGCTGTTCCCGTCCGGCGCCCCCCTGTCGGACGCGCTGGTGCGCGGCGAGGTGACCATCGCGCCGCTGATCCTGAATGCGATCTTTCCAAAGAAGCGCGATGGCGGGCCGATCGAGATCTTCTTCCCCTTCGAAGGCGTTCCCATCGTGCCCTTCGCCAGCGGCATTTCGAAGACCGCGGCCAACCCGAACGCGGCGCGACTATTCCTCGACTGGTGCCTGTCCGATGCCGGGCAGGCCTTCACCATCAAGAACCAGGGCAACCTCACATCGCTGAAAACGTCGCCACTCTATCCGCCCGGCTTCGATCCCGCGGTCAACAAGGTTTGGTTGCCGAAGTTTGACGAGTTCCAGGCGCTGCACGACAAATGGTTGGAAGAATGGAACACCGTCTACGGCTACCGCCAGTGAAGGTCGCGACGGCTGCGATCGGATTTCCCGATGTCCGCTGAACTCGACGTCGTCAGGCTGCACAAGGCGTTCACGACAGGCAAGCTGGTGGTGAACGACGTAAGCTTCACCGTCGGCGCCGGCGAAATCGTGGTGTTGCTGGGGCCGTCCGGCTGCGGCAAAACCACCACGCTGCGCTGCGTCGCCGGGCTGGAGCATCCGACCGACGGTGACCATTCGCATCGGGTCACAGGTGATTTCCGACCCGCGGCAAGGCGTGCTGTTGCCGCCGCGCCAGCGCAACATCGGCATGGTGTTTCAATCCTACGCGGTCTGGCCGCACATGACGGTGCGGCAGAACGTGATCTACCCGCTGCGAAATCGTGGCCTGTCCAAGGCCGAAATCGAGCGCAAGGTCGGGGCCGCGCTGGAACTGGTCGATCTCTCCACCTACGCGGACCGTCCTGTCGTGTCGCTTTCGGGCGGGCAGATGCAGCGGGTGGCCCTGGCGCGGAGCATGGTCTACGAGCCGCGCCTGCTGCTGCTGGACGAGCCGCTGAGCAACCTCGATGCGCAGCTGCGGTTGCGGTTGCGCGACGATTTGCGGCGGATCATCAAGGCGGCGGGGCTCACCGCGCTGTACGTGACCCACGACCAGACCGAAGCGGTGGTGCTGGGCGATCGGATCGGGGTGATGCGCGACGGCCGCCTGCTGCAACTCGCCGCACCCGAGGAAGTCTACAACCGCCCGGCCGACCTGTTCGTCGCCAACTTCACCGGCGCCTCCAACTTCATTTCCGGCCGTGTCACCGCCCGGCAGGGCGCGTTCGGAAGCATCGAAACCGGCTCAGGCCACACATTGACGGCATGGATGCCGAGCGATGTTGCGGTCGGGCACGCGGTGCGCGTGGCCGTGCGGCCGGAAAACGTACGCTTCGAGGTTGCAGCGCCGTCGGCCAACTGCTTCACCGCGCGGGTCGTGGCGCGGCGTTACCAGGGGGCGCAGACGGTCTACGACCTGGCCGTCTTCGGCACCCGCATCGAGGCTTTGGAGATGGGCACGGCGGCGCGCTACGAGGTGGACCGCGATGTCGAAATCGTGCTGCCGCCGGATTGCTGCTGGGCCTACGCCGCCGCTGCAGATGCAGCACTTGCCGCCTGATACACGCTCGGCTTCAGCGGGTCGCACGCAAGCAAACCCGAACATGATTCGTTTCTTGGGGACGTGAAGCGGCACTGATACAGTCTGGGAAGAATTGCGCGGCAGTCGCGGTACGGCGTTACAGGGGGCAACAACATGCTGAAATCGGTCGCGACATTCCTGCTGGCCGCGTCCGGCGCGGCAATCCTGGCGGGTCCGGCCGAGGCCGGCGCCTGCGCCACGCCGCGGCAGATGGAAGGCTTCAAGACCTGCGCCGATGTCGCCAAGGCCGAGCAGCGAAGGCGCGCTGGTGGTCTACTCGACCGATCCCGAGGCCGGCACCGCGAGCAGCTGCTGGCAAAGTTCCACGCGCTGTTTCCCGAAGATCAAGACGAGCTATCTGCGGCTGCAGGCCGGCGCGCTCTATGCCAAGCTGCTGGCCGAACGCCAGGCGAACTCCTACCTCGCCGATGTCGCTGCAGCTTTCCGACATGAGCTTCGCGCTCGATTTCCAGAAGCGCGGCGGCTACATGCATACGTCTCGCCGGAAATGGCGGCCTACAAGCCGGAATACAAAAGCCGCCCGAGGGCTACTGGACCTGGGGCGCGCTCATGATGGCGGCATCGCCTACAACCCCAAGCTGGTGTCGGCGGACGAGGCGCCGAAGACCTGGAAGGACATGCTCGATCCGAAATGGACCGAGCGAGCTCGCGTCAAGGTGTCGATCTCCGGCTTGCAGCACGTCGACTGGTACGTGCTGCGCCGGCTCTACGGCAACGACTTCTGGCAGAAGCTCGCGCCGCTGAAGCCGCACGCGTTCGACTCCTACGTGCAGCAATTCGACCGCCTGGTGAACGGCCAGGACAAGGTGATCGCATACCGCGCAGTATTCCGGCTACCTGCGAATTCAAGGCGAAGGGCGCGCCGGTGGAGTTCGTCTATCCCGCCGGACGGCCTGGTCGCCGCGCCGCAGCCCTGGGGCATGATCAAGGAGGCGCCGCATCCGGCGGCGGCGCAGTTGTTCATGGACTGGTTCCTCGGCGTGCCCGGCCAGACCGGCAATGGCGAGGTGCTGTATCTACCACTCGCCGCGCGCGACGTGCCGCCGCCGCCCGGCGGCGTGTCGCTCAACGAGTTCAAGCTGCTGTTCCCGACCGACTGGCACGCACTTCATCAGACCCACGCGCAGTTCGTCGCGCGAGTGGGACAAGATCACCGGCCTGCGCTGAGCCGATCGACGCATTCGCGGCCTGAGATCTCGCGGCAGATCGGTCATGCCGCTGGTCGTGCTGCTGTGCGGCGCGCTGGTGCTCTATCCGATCGTCTTCCTGATCGACCGAATCGCTCAACGTCGGCGATCCTCGGCAGTTTCCGCCCGAGGAGTTCGGGCTTCGACAACTACACTCAACCTGATCGACGACTTCGCGCATCCTCGGCGAACACCGCTGCTGGTCGCCTGCATCGCCACCGTGCTGGCGGTGCTGTTCGGCTTCCTCAGGCCTGGATCCTGACACGCACCGAAATTCCCGGCCGCGAGCGGCTCGAACGGCTGATGGAGCTGCCGTACTACATGACGCCGCTGATCGGCGCGCTCGCCTGGGGCGTGCTGCTGGGACCGAAGACCGGCCTGGTCAACCAGGTCTGGCGCTCGTTCGGCTGCAGCGGCGATCTCTTCAACATCTACTCGCCCTACGGCATCGCCTGGGTGATGGCGCTGTTCGAGGGCACCGTCGCCTTCGTCATGATCTCGGCGGCGATGAAGTCGATGGACCCGTCGCTGGAGGAAAGCTCGCGCGTGCTCGGCGCCGGCAAGCTGCGCACCGCGCTGCGCATCACCCTGCCGATGGTCGCGCCCGGCGTGCTCAGCGCCACCATCTTCGTGTTCGCCGAAATGCTCGGCTCGTTCGCCGCCGCCTTCGTGCTGGGCATTCCCGGGCCGTTTCTATCGTCGTCACCACCGCGATCTGGCAGGCGACGCTGTCCTTCCCGCCGGACTACGGCCGCGCCGCGGCGATGGGCCTGTCGCTGTTCGGCGTCATGCTGATCACGCTCGGCCTGTCGCGGCTGATCCTGCGCCGCGGCAGCTACGCCACCATCACCGGCAAGGCGTTCCGCCCGCGCGCCGATGGATGTCGGCGCGCTGCGCTGGCCGCTGCTCGGCATCGCCTGGGGCTATATCGTCGTTGCCGTGGTCCTGCCGCTGGCGGCGCTGCTGCTCACCTCGTTCGAGCGCTTCGCCACCGTGATCCTGTCGCAGATGCAGTTCACCCTGGCGAACTACGAAACCGCGCTGCAGATGGGCTCGGTCGGGCCGGCGTTCGTCAACAGCCTGATCCTCGGCGTCTCGGTCGCCACGCATCGGCGTGCCGGTGATCGGCGTGCTGGCCTGGATCATCTATCGCGCGCGCATGCCCGGCGGCCGGCTGATCGAATACGTCGTCATGTTCCCGCAGGCGGTGCCGCGGCTGGTGTTCGGGCTCGGCCTGCTGTGGGCCTGGATCAACATGCCGATCCCGATCTACGGCACGCTGTGGCTGCTGGGCATCGCCTACTTCACCGTGTTCCTGCCGCTGGGCCTGCGCACCATCGCCGGCGTCGTGCTGCAGGTCGATCGCGAGCCTGGAGGAATGCGCCCGGGTCTGCGGCGCCTCCTGGGTGTACCAGATGCGCACCGTCACCATGCCGCTGCTGCGGCCGGGCCTGGTCGCGGCGTGGCTGCTGATCTTCATCGCCTCGGTGCGCGAACTGGGCGTTTCGATCTTCCTGATGGGCCCGAATTCCAAGGTGATCGCGCCGGCGATCGTCAATTCCTGGCTGACCTCCAGCTCCGAGCTGTCGGCCGCGATGGCACTGCTGCAGACCGCGATGGTGTTCATCGCCGTCGCCATCCTGTTCAGCCGTGGCGCGCCGCGTGGCGCGGGACGCGCGCGCGATGACCGAGCACGCGTATCGAGGTCGCCGATCTGGTCGTGCGCTACGGCGACGTCACCGCGGTGGACGGCATCAGCTTCGACATCGCGCCGCGGCGAGCTGGTGACGCTGCTGGGCCCGTCCGGCTGCGGCAAGACCACGACGCTTGCGCGCGATCGCCGGCCTGGAACACCCTGCGGCGGCACCATCCGGCTGAACGGCGACGCGGTCTATTCCGCGCGCCGAACGCCGCAACGTGCCGGCCGAGAAGCGCGGCGTGTCGATGGTGTTCCAGTCCTACGCGATCTGGCCGCACATGACGGTGTTCGACAATGTCGCCTACGGGCTGCGCGTGCGCAGGCTGCCGCACGCCGAGGTGGACAGCCGGAACGTCGCGCGCGTGCTGGACCTGGTGCAGATGCAGGCTTTCGCCGATCGCCGGCTCGTCCAAGCTGTCCGGCGGTCAGCAGCAGCGCGTGGCGGTGGCGCGCGCCATCGCGTTCTCGCCGACGTGGTGCTGTTCGACGAGCCGCTGTCCAACCTCGACGCCAAGCTGCGCGCCGAGATGCGCGTGGAACTGCGCGAGCTGCAGCGCCGGCTGGATATCACCGTCGCTCTACGTCACGCACGACCAGGAGGAGGCGCTGGCGATCTCCGACCGGGTGATCGTGATGAACGGCGGCAAGATCGAGCAGATCGGCTCGCCGGAGGACATCTACAACCGCCCGCGCAGCCGCTTCGTCGCCGACTTCGTCGGCTCCGCCAACCTGATCGCCGGCAAGGTGCGGCCGGGCTCGGCGAGCGAAGGTGCCGCTGTCTTCGACCGAAGGCCGGCCTGGCACTGGAGGTGATCACCGGCGGCGTCGCCTGCCGGCGAGGAAGACACCGTGGCGCTGCGGTCGTCCTATATCCGATCGCGGCATCCGGCGATGCCAGTGCGGAGAACGTCGCGCCTGGCCGCATCCATCGGCGGATGTTCCACGGCGACTTCATCCAGTATGTGGTGGACTGGCCGGCCGGCGCGCTGATCGTCCGCCGGCCGCCGACCGAACTGTTCGAAGAAGGCAGCGAGGTCGCGATCTGGTTCGCACCGGCAGCATTGCGTGCTGCTGTAGCCGGATGCGCTGCCGCCCCACCAATAGACAGCGGCCGGGTTTTCGCGGCAAGTTCGCCGCCGCAAAGCAGGGCAGGAAACTCCATGAACGACAAACCGCTGGTCCGCCTGGAACGGCAGGACGACATCGGCGTGATCATCGTCGACAACCCCCCCGTCAACGCGCTCAGCCCAGGCGTGCCCGACGGCATCATCGCCGCCCTCAGAGAAGGCGACGCCGACCCGGCGATCCGCGCGATGGTGCTGATCGGAGCTGGAAGGAGCTTCATCGCCGGGGCCGATATCCGCCAATTCGGCAAGAAGCGCACGCCGACGCCGCTGGGCAGCCGCAGCTACGATGTTCTCGATCAGGGCAGCAAGCCGGTGGTGGCGGCGATCCACGGCTTCGCACTCGGCGGCGGCCTGGAAACCGCGCTCGCCTGCCATTACCGAATTGCCGTGCCAGGCGCCAAGGTCGGCTTGCCCGAGGTGCTGATCGGCGTGCTGCCCGGCGGCGGCGGCACCCAGCGCCTGCCTCGCCTGATCGGCCCGAAGGCGGCGCTGGACGTGATCGTCACCGGCCGGCACGTGCCGGCCCCCGAAGCCCTGACGCTCGGCATCCTCGATGCCGTGACGCCCGAGGGCGCCGACCTGCTGAACGAGGCCGTGGCATTCGCCCGCAAGATCGCCGATCGCCGTCCCCTGCCCCGCATCCGCGACCATGACGAACGTTTGGCCGAGGCGAAGCAGGACCCGGGGATGTTCGATTCCATGCGCAAGAGCATCGCCCGCAAGGCACGCAACCAGATCGCACCTTACCGCTGCATCGAAGCCGTCGAGAATGCCTGCACGCTGCCCTTCGAACAGGGCATAGCGAAAGAGTCGGCGCTGTTCGCGACGTTGGAGAACTCCGACGAAGCGCGCGCCCTGCGTTACGCCTTCTTCGCCGAGCGCGAATTGGCGCGAATCCCCGGCCTTGCAAAGGACACGCCGGTGCGCAGTGTTGCGACCGCGGCGGTGATCGGGGCCGGCACCATGGGCGGCGGCATCGCGATGTGCTTCGCCGATGCGGGCACGCCCGTGAAGATACTGGAAGCGTCGTCGGACGCGTTGGCGCGTGGCATGCAGCGCATCCGGGACAATTACGCCACCAGCGTCAAGCGCGGCAGCCTCGCCGAGGACGAGATGCAGCGCCGGCTCGCGCGTATCGAGCCGGTGAGCGACTACGATTCCATTCGTCGAGTCCGACGTCGTGATCGAGGCGATCTTCGAGGAGATGGCGCCGAAAAAAGACGTCTTCGGCAAGCTCGATGCGGTCATGAAGCCGGGGGCGTTGCTGCTGTCCAACACCTCGGCATTGAACATCGACGAAATCGCCAGCGCCACCAGACGGCCGCAGGATGTGGCGGGGGCGCATTTCTTCAGCCCGGCCAATGTCATGAAGCTGCTGGAAGTGGTGAAGGGCGCCAAGACGTCGGACGCGACCTTCGCCTCGGTGATGCAGATGGGCCGCGGCATCGGCAAGCTCAGCGTCGGTTGCGGCAATTGCGACGGCTTCGTCGCCAACCGCAGCCGCGCGCCGTTCAACCTCGAAATGGTCACCATGGTCGAGGAAGGCATGCTGCCCGAGCAGATCGACAAGGTGATGGTCGATTTCGGCTATCCCATGGGCCCGTTCGCGGTCGGCGACCTCGCGGGCCTCGACATCGGCTTTGCCAGCCGCAAGCGCCGCGCCGCCGCCGATCCGAACTACCGCAAGCAACCGATCCCGGACCGGCTGTGCGAACTCGGCCGCTTCGGCCAAAAGACCGGCGCCGGCTGGTTCCGCTACGAAAAGGGCGACCGCACGCCGCACCCGGACCCGGTGGTTGCCGACATCATCCAGACCGTCGCCCGCGAAATGGGCGTGGAACAGCGTTCGCTCAGCAATGAGGAGATCCTGCATCGGCTGCTGTTCTCGTCGGTGAACGAAGCGTGCAAGATTCTCGAGGAAGGGATCGCCTACCGCGCCAGCGACATCGACGTGATGTGGCTGCACGGCTTCGGCTTTCCGCGCTACCGCGGCGGATTGATGTTCTGGGCCGACGGCATCGGCGTGAAGGCGGTGTATGACCAGATCGCCAGTTGGCACCAACGCTACGGCAACAGATGGGCGCCATCCAACCTGCTGCGTAAACTCGCAGCGAGCGGCACGCCGTTCCGCGAGGCAAAATCAGGGAAAAGCGCATGAACAACGTTCTGGTCATCACCGGCGCCAGCCGCGGCATCGGCGCCTCCATCGCGCGGCTTGCCGCCGCCGAAGGCTGGAAGGTCGCCACCAGCTACCGCGAGCAGGCCGCACCCGCCGAAGCGCTGGTCCGTGAAATCAAGGATGCCGGCGGGCAGGCGATGACGATGCGGGCGGACACCTCGGAGGAAGCCGACGTGCTGCGGCTGTTCGACGCGGCCCAGACGGCGTTCGGCGCGATCACCGGGCTGGTCAACAATGCCGGGATCAACGGCAATGCCACGACGGTGGCCGACATGACGACGGCCGAGCTTCGGCGGATGATGGATGTGAATGTCATCGGCGCGTTCTTCACCGTGCGCGAAGCGGTGCGGCGCATGTCGACGGCGCGCGGCGGCCAGGGCGGCGCCATCGTCAACATCGGCTCGGTGGCGGCAACCCTCGGCGGTCCCGGCGAGCGGGTGCATTACGCGGCCTCGAAAGGCGCCGTCATCAGCATGACCATCGGGCTGGCGAAGGAAGTCGCGCGTGAGGGCATCCGCGTGAACTGCGTGAGCCCCGGGCTGATCGAGACCGACATGAACCCGGCGGACCGGCTGGCCCGCCTGGTGCCGTCGGTGCCGATCGGCCGCGTCGGCAAGGTGGACGAGATTGCCCGGGTGGCATTGTTCCTGCTGTCGCCGGCGTCTTCCTATATGATCGGCGCCAACGTGGTTGTTTCAGGAGGGCGCTAGCGATGGCGCGCCTGCCCTACCTCGACAAGGCTGGTTTGGCGCCCGAGCATCAGCATCTGCTGACGCGCAGCATCAACCTGCATCGCGCATTGGTGCATAGCCCGGGCATGGCCGCGGCGTTCGCAACCCTCGGCGGCTACATCCGGCACGACAGCCCGCTCAATCCGCGGCTGCGGGAATTGGCGATCCTCCAGGTTGGCTGGGTGGCGCGTTCGGCTTACGAATGGTCGCATCACATCAAGATCGGGCGTGATTTCGGCGTCTCGGACGACGACATCCGCCATTTGATTGAAGAGACTGCGGGACAGACGACCACCCTCGATGCATCTGTGCGCACGGCGTTGCTGGCGGCGCGGGAGATGTATGCCGGCCCCGGTATTTCCGACGCCACATTCGCCCGGCTGCGCGAATACCTCGCTGACGAACTTGTCACCGATCTCGTCGTCACCATCGGATTTTATGTCGGTGTGGTCAGGGTGCTTGCCAGCCTGCAGATCGATGTCGAGCCGGAGTACATGCCCTATCTGAAGCAATTTCCGTTGCCCACGGATCAGGTCTGAAGGTCTTCAGCCTGGGGATGCCGTGCGCCCTTCATGCTGGCGCTTCCTCGTGCAGCAGAAAGCGATGGGCGGGATCGGCTTCCGGTACCGCGGCCAGCAGCTTTTGCGTATAAGGCTGCGTCGGGCGTGCACAGATATCGTCGGCATCGCCGATTTCGACGATTTCGCCGCGATACATCACCGCCACGCGATTGCAGAAATAGCGAATCACACCGAGGTCGTGGCTGATCAGGATGAAGCTCAGGCCGAGCTTTGGTTGCAGTTCCAGCAACAGGTCGAGAATTTGCCCGCGCAGCGTGACATCGAGTGCGGACGTCGCCTCGTCCGCGATGATCAGCCGCGGATCCATCGCCAGCGCGCGGGCGATGACGATGCGCTGGCGCTGTCCGCCGCTGAACGCGTGCGGATAGCGCCGGCCCATTTCCGCCTGCAGCCCGACCATGCCGAGCAGCGCGCGCACCCGGCGGGTCAACTCGGCACTTGACAACAGGCCGTTCACCAGCAGCGGCTCGCCGACGCATTGCTCGACGGTCATCCGCGGATTCAGCGACGCAAACGGGTCCTGGAACACCATGCGAATTTCGCGATGAGCTTGGCGGAGCCCCTCCCGGTCGAGTGTCGCGAGGTCGATCTGCTTTCCGTCGCGCAGGCGATAGCGGACGCGCCCTTCGCTCGGTTGCAGCACCCTGATCAGGCAGTTCCCGAGCGTGGTCTTGCCGGATCCGCTTTCGCCGACGATGCCGAGATTCTCGCCCTCGTACAGGTCGAAGCTGACACCGCGGACCGCGGGCGCCGGCGGCACTGCCTTGCGAAACAGCGAGATCTCGGCTGGATAGGTCAGTGTCAGGCCGCGCACTTCCATCAGCGGCGCGCCGGCGGCAACCAAGGGACGTGCCGGCTCGGCCGCCATGCCGAGCTTCTTCGCGGCCTCTAGCAGACGGCATGTGTAGGGATGCACCGGACGCGCGAACAGCGTCTGCACCGGCGCGTGCTCCACCACCTGGCCGCGATGCATCACCAGCACGTCGTCGGCGATCTGCGCCACCACGCCCATGTCGTGCGTGATGAACAGCACCGCGAGGCCATTGGCTTCCTGCAACTTGCGGATCAATCGCAGGATTTCCGCCTGGGTGGTGACATCGAGCGCCGTGGTCGGCTCGTCGGCGATCAGGATCTTCGGGTTGCAGGCGAGCGCCATGGCGATCATCGCGCGCTGGCGCATGCCGCCGCTGAACTCGAACGGATAACGCCGCGCCGCCTGCTCGGGGGCTGGGATCTCAACCTGGCGCAGCAAGTCCACCGCCCGCGCCATTGCATCCTTGCGGTCCATCAGCCCATGCGCCAGCAGGCCCTCGGCGATCTGCCAACCGATCCGGTGAATTGGGCTGAGCGAGGTCATCGGCTCCTGGAACACCATCGCGATGTCGCGGCCGCGAATGGCGCGGATCCGCCGGCCGCGCGGCGGCAGCGTGGCAATGTCGAGAGCCGCACGGCCCGCCTCAGACCGATACAGGATTTCACCGGCGACGATGCGCCCGGGCGTGCCGACGAGCTGCAGGATGGAGCGCGCGGTGATGCTCTTGCCGCTGCCGCTTTCACCGACGATGCACAACGTGCGGCTGCGATACAGCGAGAAGCTGACGTCCTCGACGGCCTTGATGATCAAGTGTCCGACCGGGAAATAGGTCTTCAGTCCGCGAACCTCCAGGATCGGTGCGGCGGGGTCAGTTGGCATGCGGATCGGCCGCGTCACGCAGGCCGTCGCCCAGGAAATTGAGCGCCAGCACGGTTATCGCCACCGCCGCCCCGGGCAGCAGCAACCACGGCGCCGCGGCGATCGACTGTACGTTCTGCGCCTCCTTCAACAACGCGCCCCAACTGATCGCCGGCGGCTGCAAGCCGAGGCCCAGGAAGCTCAGCGCGGTTTCCGCCAGGATCATGTTCGGGATCGCCAGCGTCACCGAAGCGATGATGTGGCTGGTCAGCGACGGCAGCATGTGGCGGAAGATGATCCGCGGCCGGCTGCAGCCGTCGAGCCAGGCGGCGGTGACGAAGCTTTCGGAGCGCAAAGCCAGAAACCGGCCGCGGATGACGCGCGCAAGTTCGGTCCAGCCGATCAATGAGATGATCAGGGTGATGGTGAAATACGTCGCCATCGGCGGCCAGTCCTTCGGCAAGGCCGCTGCCAGCGCCAGCCAGATCGGAATCGTCGGCAGCGAGATGATGAATTCGATCACCCGTTGCACGAACCAGTCGGTGCGGCCGCCGAAATAGCCGGACAGGCCGCCGAACACGATGCCAAGCAGCAGGCTGATGGTCACGCCGACCAACCCGATGGACAGCGACGCCCGGGCGCCGTGGATGATCCGGCTCAGCACGTCGCGGCCCTGCCGGTCGGCGCCGAGCAGGAACACGGTGTCGCTGACGTTCTCCGGCATCACCAGGTGGATGTCGCCGGGAAAGATGGTCCAGAGCTTGTAGGGATGCCCGTGGCCGAGAAAGGTGAGATAGATTTTTCGGCCGGCATCGGCGACGTAATGCGGCTGCAGGGTCACCGGGTCGCGTGCCAGGCGGAAGGCGTTGACGTAGGGGCGAAGATGCCAGCCGTCATCGAAGAAATGGATGTTTTGCGGCGGGTGGAAGACCAGGCGGGCGTTGCTGCGGTCGGGGTCGAAGGGTGCCACGAATTCCGCGAACAACGCGATCAGATACAGCAACAAGGTCACGACAAGGCCGAACATCGCCAGGCGGTGGCGGCAGAATCGCAGCCAGGTCAGTCGCGCCTGCGATGCCGTGTCGAACTGGGTGTTTCCTGCCAGGATGGCGTCGCTCATTGGAAGCGGATCCGCGGGTCCAGCAACGCCAACAGGATGTCCGACAGCAGCGTCCCCAGCACCGTCAGGGAGCACAGCAGCAGCAGAAACGCGCCGGCCAGGTACTGGTCCTGCCCCAGCAACGCTTGCAGCAACAGCGGCCCAGCGGTCGGCAGGTTCAGCACGATGGAAATGATGACCGAGCCGGAAACCAGATGCGGCAGCACCCAGCCAAGTGTGCTGACGAACGGATTGAGCGCGATGCGGATGGGATAACGCACCAGCAACGTGAACTCCGACAACCCCTTCGCCCGTGCCGTATCCACATATGGTTGGTGCAACTGGTCCAGAAGGTTGGCGCGCATGATCCTAATCAGGCTCGCAGCGCCCGAGGTGCCGAGGATCGCCATCGGGATCCACAGATGCTGCGCGAGGTCCGCCACCCGTGCCCAGGACCACGGCGCGTCGACATAGGGCGCCGAAAACAGCCCGCCGACATCGGTGTGGAACACCGATATGCCGACATACATCAGCACCAGCGCCAACAGGAATCCCGGCACCGCCAACCCCACGAAACCCAGCAGGGTGAAAAGGTAGTCGCCCCAGGAATATCGCTTCACCGCCGAGAACACCCCAATCGGCAGCGCCACCGCCCAGGTGAAAAGCAGCGTCGCCACCGACAGCACGAGCGTCAGCCCCATCCGCTCACCGATCAGCGACACCACCGGTTGCTGCCATTGGAAGGAATAGCCGAAATCCCCCCGCAGCACGCCGGTGATCCAGTCCCAGTACTGCACCACGATCGGCTGATCGAGGCCGTAGCGCAGCCGCATGCTGGCCAACATGGCGTCATCCACCGTCTCCCCCGAGGCGGCGAGGGAGGCCGCGTAGTTGGAGACGAAATCGCCCGGCGGCAGCTTGATCAGCACGAACACGGTGATCGAGACCAGGATGATGAACGGCACCATCCCCAGCAGCCGCCGAATGATGAACCTGCCCATTGGCGATATCCGCCGGCTTCAGGGTGAGAAGCTGTATTGCTGCAACAGGCTCGGCGCCGGCGTCGGATAATCCCATGACAACGGGATCTTCGCCGGCACGTTGATCAGCTTCTTGCTGCGCACACCGAAGGTCGTCACCGCCTGCACCGTGCCCATCACCTCGAAGCCGTCCGCCGCCAGATCGAGGATCTGCCGAAACAGCTTGTCGGCTTCACCCGGGTTGTTGGATTGCTTCCATTGATCCCACAGCCGCATGCGCTCCTTCATGCTGGCGCTCGGCTCCTCGCCGGATTTTCCGCCGCGTAGTGTACCAGCGGACCCACGGCAGGCTTTGCCGGCTGTCCAATGTGTGCAGCGCAATCAACGCCCTGGGGTCGAGCGTGGGATTGAGGCCGCCAGGCACGGCATAGGTGCCGATGTCGTAGTCGGAGTTCTGCGCCCGCTCGTAATACAGCGACCGTTCCATGGTGTTGATGCCAAGGTCGATGCCGACCACCGCCCACTGCTTCTTGATCAACTCCACGGTATCGATGGCGGCGGTGTCGACCACCATCGCGTCCACGCTCAGAAAGAGCTTGTTGCCGTCTGGGGTCAGGCGAAAACCCTTGGCGTCGCGCCTGGTGAGTCCGAGCCGGTCCAGGATCTTGTTGGCCTGCTCCGGGTCATGCTCGATATACTGCGTGGCCAGCCGTTCGTTGTAGAACTTGTCCTCCGCCAGCGGGCCGATCTGCCATGGCTTGCCCTGGCCGAGAAAGATGATCTCGTTGATCTCGTCACGGTCCATCGCCAGTGACAGCGCCTGGCGGAAGTCGCGGTTGCGAAGCCAGTCATGTGTCTTGGCGTTCTTCGATGACTGGTTGAACCACAGCGCCATCGCCGAACTGTCCGACGGCGGCATTTCCTGCAGCACATAGCCACCTTCCGCCGCATGCTGCGCCAGCACCGGCTTGTTGTTGATGGTGTTGATGTGGCGAACCATCAGATCGAGCTGCCCACCGATCGAGGCCAGCACGATCGCCTGGATGTCGCTGATCACCTTAAGGTTCAGCGTATTGATATAGGGCAGCTGGCTTCCTGCCGTGTCCACCTGCCAGAAATACGGATTGCGCTGCATGATCACCTGCGAGGCGCCGCCGGTATACGGCGTCTGCACGATCCAGGGATCCATCACCGGCTTGGCCGGATTGGCCCAACGCGCCGGGATTTCGATGTCGCCGCATTTCTGCCGGAACAGGGTCGCCCAATCCGGCTGCTTCGCCTCGGCCAGAAGTTTCGGCAGATCCGGGTTGTATTTCGGCATGAATTGCGCGCAGTAGTGCTTCGCATACAGCGTCGGGTGCTGCCCCAGCGGCGTCGCCAGCACTTCCGGCAGCCGGAGATATGGAGCGGCGAAGATCAGCTTCACCGTGTTGTCGTCGATCTTTTCCGCCCGCATCGGCTTGCCGCCGACCACGTATTGCGAGGGTGGCGATTCGAAGAATTGCTTGTCGTTGAAAAGCTCGTTCACCACGAAGGTGATGTCGTCGGCGGTGAAAGGCTGGCCGTCCGACCATTTGGTGCCGGGGCGCAGCTTGAAGGTGTATTCCGTCGCGTCAGAATTGACCGTCCAGCTCTCCGCGAGGTTGCCCACAACTTTCGTCGCATCCGGCGACCAGCGGGTCAGCCCCTGGTTGCCGACCAGGCGGAGAATCCCATTATGGTCGGAATCCCCACGCACGGCGGAGCGGAGCACCCCGCCATAGCGGCCGACCCGGTCATGCGGCGTCACGATTTCGGGCGCTTGCGGCAGACGCTGCGCCACCGGCGGCAACTTGCCTTCGGCAACCAGCGCCGCCAGTGCCGGCGCCTCGTGATACTCGGCGGCCAAAACAGGTCCCGCCAACGTCAAGGCCAACGCCGTCGCCCATTTCAACATGCTCCCCCCGATCCCGCCTTTGCGGCGGTGATTGCCGTCTCATTGCGCCGGAGCGTGGCCGGCGAATTCAGTTCTTGTCCAGCGCATCGATCAAACCGCTTATATAACCGTAGCAGAACGCGAAGGCGGTGGCCGAAGGATCGCGCGCATCGATCTGCGGCACGTGGTCGGGCATCACCATGTATTGGTAGCCGACCCGCTTGTACGCGGCCAGCGAGCGCGCCATGTCCATGTCGCCCTCGTCGGGGAAGCACTCCATGAAATCCAGCCGCCGGCCGAGGATGTTGCGAAAATGCACATTGAAGATCTTGTCGCGCCGGCCGAACCAGTCGATCACATCGAAGATCTCGGTGGCGGGATTCTCCAGCATCTCGCCGATCGTTCCCTGGCAGAAATTCAGCCCGTGATAGGGGCTTTCATGCATCCGCACGAAGCGCTTCAGCCCGTCCACGGTGCCGAGCACGCGGGTCACGCCACGATAACCCGGGGGCGTGTACGGGTCGTGCGGATGGCAGGCGAGGCGCAGCTTGCAGGTGGTCGCCACCGGCACCACACGGCTGAGGAAATGGTCGATCCGTTCCCAGTTCTCGTCCTCGCTCACCTCGCCGGCAATGGTTGGCGCGGCCGCATGGTCGGCCAGCTTCCAGCGAAACGCCGCGTTGCGCGACCCGCCGCGGCCAAGCTCCGGCGGCGTGCGGGGAATGCCGATGATATTGAGGTTGTATTTCGCCGCCGGGATGCCGGCGGCCGCCACCCGCTCGATCAATCGGCAGATGCTGTCCAGTTCGCGTGCCCGCTCGGGGTCTTTCCCCATCAGGATGTGCGGGCTGTATTGCTGTTCGATCGGGCGCGACGACAGCGGCAGTTGCACCATGTCAAGCGAAAGGCCGAAGCTTTCGATGTGCTCACGGTGCCGGTTCAGGACGTCGGCGGTCCAGTCATGCGGATTTCCGGGTGGATCGACGCAGACATGGTTGACGCCAAGCTGGGCCCACATCCGGTAATCCATGTCGTCACGCGGATCGATCTGGGTGCCTACGTACATGCATCCCCCCTGGCTTGACCACGCCGGCTTGACCGTCTTCGTCCCCTGACGGGATGATGGTATCGATCACTTGAGGAAGGCAAGCCGGCCGACGCCAATGCCTTGGCGGATCAGGGAAATCGGAGTGTCCATAGCATGAAAATCGTCGATGTCAGGGTCCGCGTCTTCTCGCACATGTCGCGCGAGGTGAAGGACAGCGACGGCCACACGCATCCCGGCGAGCCGCATCGCGTCCCCCAGGCGCTGCTGACCATCACCGCCGACGACGGCAGCGAGGGCCACTGCTTCGGCCCGACCGAGGTGGTGCGGCCGCATCTCGTCGACCGCTTCGTCAAGATCGTGCTGCTCGGGCAGGACCCGTTCGACCGCGAGCGGCTGTGGCAGGGCCTCGCGCACTGGCAGCGCGGCAGCACGGGCACAGCTCGGCGACCGGACGCTGGCGATCGTCGACATGGCGCTGTGGGACCTCGCCGGGCGCAAGCTCGGCCTGCCCGTCTACAAGCTGATCGGCGCCTACCGCGACAAGGTGCCGGCCTATGCGCAGCACGATGTGCGGCGACGAAATGGCGGGCGGCCTCGCGACACCGGACGATTACGCCCGCTTCGCCGAATGCGCTGCTCGCAGCGCGGCTACCAGGCGATCAAGCTGCACACCTGGATGAAGCCGGTTTCCTTGGCGCCGGACGTGAAGATGGACGTGCGCGCGTGCGCCGCGGTGCGCGAGGCGGTCGGGGCCGGACATCCCGCTGATGCTCGACGCGTACCACGGCTACAGCCGCAGCGACGCGCTGTGGCTCGGCCGCGAGCTCCAGAAGCTCGGCTACTACTGGTACGAGGAGCCGATGAACGAAGCCTCGATCAGCTCGTACGCATGGCTCGCGGCGAATCTCGACATTCCGGTGCTCGGGCCGGAGACGGCGGACGGCAAGTTCCACACGCGCGCCGAATGGATCAAGGCCGGCGCCTGCGACATCACGCGCACCGGCGTGCTCGATGTCGGCGGCATCGGGCCGAGCCTGAAGATCATCCACCTCGCCGAATCGTTCGGGATGGACTGCGAAATCCACGGCAGCGGCCCCGGCAACCTCACGCTGTGCGCGGTCCAGAAGAACGGGCGCTGGTACGAACGCGGGCTGCTGCACCCGTTCATCGACTACGACGACGGTCCCGCGACTATCTGAACAGCCGCGCCGACGCGATGGACGCGGAGGGGTTCATCCACATGCCGCAGCACCCCGGGCTGGGCGACGACATCAACTTCGACTATATCGACGCCAGCTTGGCTTGAGCCGGAATTTCCGCACTGCATCAGCCGTCAAACGGCACAGATGCTGGCTTGACAGGATGGCATGACCCATATCGACCAAGACGTGCCCGCAGTGACCGATGATCCCCGCGTAGGTACGATCCTCGACATCATCGCCAAGGAAACCGCTGTCGACCGGGCGCTGCTGACACCGGACGCCACGGTGGATGCGCTGGGCGTCTCCTCGCTCGACATGACCCAGGCGATTTTCGCGCTGGAAACCCATTTCGACATTGAGCTGCCGGTCGTGCCGGAGCGGGCCGGCGCCGAGTTCGCGACCATCGGCGACCTCATCGCGCATGTCCTGGCGACGCTGGAGAGTGTCCGCAACGCCAAAGCCGCAGCCGCGCGCCCGGCGGAGTGAGCCAAGCCCGGCGCCGCGTGGCGATCACCGGCCTCGGCGCGATCGCGTCGCTGGGCCACGACGTGCCGCAGCTGTGGTCCGCAATCGGCCGCGGCGAATGCGGCATCCGCCCGATCGCCAACATCCCGACCGCGCGGCTTGCCGTGCGCACCGCGGCCGAAATTCACGGCTACGAGCCATCGGCGCATTTCGCGGCACGGCGGCTGCCGACGCTGGACCGCACATCGCAACTGGCGCTGATCGCGGCGCGGGAGGCGATTGCCCAGGCCGACCTGCGGGATGTCGTTCCACGCCGGGCCGGTGTGATCATGGCGGCGGCGATCGGGCAGGAGACGTTCGACAATTCCTACCGCGCCTTGTACGGCGAGGGCGCCAGCCGGCTGCATCCGTTCACCGTGCCGCGCATCATGCCGAACGCGCCGGCGAGCCATATTTCGATGGAATTCGGCCTGCGCGGCCCGAGTTTCGCCACCGCCTCCGCCTGTGCCTCGGCCAGCCACGCCATCGGCATCGCCTTCCACATGGTGCGTTCGGGGATGCTGGACGTGGCGGTAACCGGCGGCAGCGACGCCTCGATCTCGGTCGGCTTCATGAAGGCGTGGGACGCGTTGCGCGTGCTCAGCCCGGATGTCTGCCGCCCCTTCTCCGCCGATCGCACCGGCCTGGTGATCGGCGAAGGTGCGGGCGTGCTGGTGCTGGAGGAATGGGAGCGCGCTTGCGGCCGTGGCGCCGTGCCGCTCGGCGAAGTCATCGGCTTCGGCATGTCGGCCGACGCCGGCGACCTCACCGCGCCCAATGCCGAGGGCGCGGCCCAGGCCATGCAGGACGCCCTGGATGATGCCGGCATACCGGCGGGCGACGTCGATTACGTCAACGCCCACGGCACCGGCACGCGGCTGAACGACCGGGCCGAGGTGGCGGCGCTGCGGCAGGTGTTTGCCGGGCATCTGGCGCAGCTGCCGGTGTCGTCGACCAAGTCGATGATCGGCCATTGCCTCAATGCCGGCGGGGCGCTGGAAGCGGTGGCGAGCGTGCTGGCCCTCCACGACGGGCTGTTGCCGCCCACCATCGGCTTCCGCGCCGCCGACCCTGAGTGCGATGTCGATTGCGTGCCGAACCAGGCCCGCCCTGCGGCGTTGAACATCGCGATGTCCAACTCCTTTGCTTTCGGCGGCCTGAACGCCGTGCTGGTCCTGCAAAAGGCTGCGTAAAAAATGACCGCCTACATCAATCGCATCGGCACCGCCGTCCCGCCGCACGACATCCACGCGCCGTTCGTGGCCTTCGCCCGGACGCTGCTCATCGATGACCGCACCCGCCGCACGTTCGACCGCATGGCCGAACGTTCTGGAATCAACCATCGCTTCTCCGGCCTGCAGGCCGGCCGCCTTGCCGCCGGCGAGGTCGACGCCGGTGGCTTCTATCGCCGCGGCGCGTTCCCGGGCACGGCGTCGCGGATGGCGCTGTATGAGACGCAGGCGTTGGATCTCGCTTTGCGGGCGGTCGCCGATCTTGAACTCGGGAGCGAGGTGGCGGCAATCTCGCACCTGATCGTGGCCTCCTGCACCGGCTTCACGGCACCCGGGCTCGACCTTCAGCTCGCTGACCGGCTCGGGCTGCGGCGCGATGTCGAGCGGACGATGATCGGCTTCATGGGCTGCTCCGCGGCGGTCCCGGCGCTGCGGGCGGCACGGCATATCGTGCGGGCCGAACCGGGTGCGCGCGTGCTGGTGCTGAACCTCGAACTCTGCACCCTGCATCTGCAGGAAACCTCGGACATCGAGACGGTGCTGTCGTTCCTGCTGTTCGGCGACGGCGCCGCCGCGGCCCTCGTGACCGCCGATCCGCATGGCATGGCACTCGGGGAGTTCCGCGCCATGATCGTCCCCGACAGCCAGGACCTGATCACCTGGCGCATCGGCGACCAGGGTTTCGACATGCATCTCTCGGGCAAGGTGCCTGGCCGCATCGCGCAATTCCTGCGAGACGCATCGCCGGCACTGGCCGAGGCCACCCAGACGATCGATCTCTGGGCCGTGCATGCCGGCGGCCGCACGGTGCTGGATGCGGTCGAGATCGGGCTGAATCTGCACCCAAGCATGCTCCGCCATTCGCGTTTGGTGTTGGCGGATTTCGGCAACATGTCGTCGGCGACGCTGATGTTCGTGCTGCAACGCATGCTGCGGGACAGCGCGTGCGGCGCAAGCGGCTTCGGCATGGCGTTCGGCCCCGGCATGGTTGCCGAGACCTTCCGCTTCGCGCGGGCGGCGTGACGTTGCGCGTCGATCGGGCGGCGTGACCAGATTGAACCTCGCCCGGCGCAGCACGGCGAACGAGACCCTGGACGGCGACACGTTGGACCAAGCGAACTACACCCGCTATTTGTCCGACCTCGCCACCGTCAATGTGGTGACGATGACCCATGGCCCGACCCTGCGCTGGTTGCGCCGTGCGACGAAGAACCTGCCGCGCGGCAGCAGCATCACGATCCTCGATGTCGGCTGCGGTGACGGCGACCTGTTGCGGGCGATCCATCGCCGTTTGTCGCGGCCCGGCATCACGCTGCGGCTCGAAGGGATCGACTGCGATCCGCGCAGCGCCGTGGTGGCCGCCGCCGCCACGCCTGCGGACATGAACATCACCTGGCGCACCGGCGACGTGTTTCTCCACGCGCCCGACCCCTCGCCCGACTTCATCGCCAGCTCGCAATTCACCCACCATCTGGCCGACGAACAGGTGGTTGTCTTCCTGCGTTGGCTGGAGCGGCACGCCACAAGCGGCTGGTTCATCGCCGACCTGCAGCGGCACGTCCTGGCCTATTGGGGATTCCGCCTGTTGGCGAGAGTGGCGGGCTGGCACAAGGCGGTGCGGGAGGACGGCGCCATTTCGGTGGCCCGCGGGTTCCGCAAGGCGGAATGGCAGGCGTTGCTGCAACGGGCCGGACTCGCGGCGCGGATCGCCTGGGCGCTGCCCTTCCGCCTGTGCGTCAGCCGGCTGAAATGACCGGGTTTGGGAGAGCGGGCCTTCGGGCGGCCACCCGATCACCCAGATGCGGCTGGTCCGCGGCGGCGCGGCGGTTCACGCGGCGCTGCCGTTCCGCGCCCTTGGCCTCTCCCGCCGGGTGCCGGCCTCGGCGACGCGGGTGCCGCGAGCGGCGCTGCTGCGCGCGACGGGGTGATGGCGACCGCAGATCGCCAACCGCCTGCTTACGCGCGCGTGTTGCGCAGATAGTTATGACATATGATAATTGCCTGTTCGGACATAATTCGAATAGAGCGACTGCAGGCGGCACTTCGGCAGTCAAACAGGGATGTTGCGCATGGGAGGTGCCTTGCAGCCACCGCCCGACATGTACCGTTGCCGGAGCGCCGCAAACATCCTACTCAGCGTCGTATCTGATACTCCCAGGCACTGGCGCGCCGTCGCCAAGAAATCCACATGACAATTTATGACGTTGCATATGAGGCCGGAACTTATGTCGCCAAAGTCGACGCAGGTCGGGCGACGCCTATTCTCCTGGCCGGCCGCCCCGTCCGGTCATTTGCGGACGGCTGGCATCCGAGGTTCATCTACGCCGACCTCACGCCCGTCTTGTTGCTGGAACTGGTCCACGAGAGCGGCATGGAAGCCACCTGGTTTCTCGACAACCACTTGAATCGCCTGGGCGGCGACGTGAAAGAATTAAGCACCGATCTGCAATGGTTCATCCGACGCCGCTACCTTGATAGGACCGACGCCACAGGCGGCACGATGTCGATGCACGCCGGGCCAAGACCGAACGACGCCACACTTCGCGCCCTCCAACAACTCGCTTGCCTCACCGAAGACAACTCCGAGAGCGGCGAGGTCCCGCCCGATGATCTTACGGACACAAGCACCGAAATCTCAGCGGACGTGTGCGCACGCATCGGACTAACTCAAATACGACAAGGCAACGTCGCGGGCGGCCTACGTCACCTCAAAAGAGCCTTCGAAATCCGCAGTCTTCACCCGCCCGCGGTCTATGCGGGGTTCGCGGAAGCTGCCTGCGAGACCGGCGATTTCGAAGCGGTAGCCGTGACCTTCGCTTTGGTATTAAATAGAGTCGGATGGTTGCTTGACCTCGCGGTGCAGTCGCTGGTTCGATCATGGCTCGGCCGAGCTCTGTATCAGATGGGTAATCTCTCACCGGCGCGCAACAATCTGGCGCAAGCAATCGGCTTGTCTGCGGATGCCCCGCAATGGGCATTACCCTTGCTTGAACGTTGTTCGCAACAAGATTTGTCTGTATTCACAGAAGAACTGCCATTACTTCTTAAGATCGATGTTCAGCTATTCGGTGAATACGTAACGGCACTCCTGGAGCAGGCGGAGACGCTGCCGCCAGCACCCGTCAGCCGATATTCCACAATGACGCTGGCGACCTACTGGATTCGAGCAGGCATCCGCCGGATTGTGCTGGATGGCACGCGGCGCGGCGAGCATCGGATTCAGCTCGAGCGGATCGGCTTCGCGCCCGACTTCCTGGATCCGGCCTATGAAGGCCCAAAACAGGTTGCGCGTCGGTGCGCCATGCTGTCCACCGATCTTCCGTTCGCGGGTTCCCCGCAGCTGACCGATCGCATGTTTGATGTGGTCGGCACGACGATTTTGCGTGGCAAACCCATACTCTGTCCGTTCACTGGCACGCGTGCGGTGGCGCGTGATTCGATCGACCTGTCGGTTTGTCTGTACCGTCATCAAGGCCGAATCTGCGTCATCATTTCAGGCGATTCGGCGTCGCACGCAATGTCCGATTGTGCCTGGTTCCTGCCGCAGGACTGGCTCCTTTTGGTCTCTGGTCGTTGGCCGTCTGTTGACGGTCTGCTCATCCGCGCACTGGCCCGGGTATTCGACAACCGGGAATTGGTTGTCGAATACCTTGCCGAGGCGAACCGGCCGGTGATGATCGCCGACGTTGCCGTTGGGCATCTCGGCCATTACATTTGGAATGCAATCACCGGATGGCCTGTGCTTCTGGAACTGTCGCCACCCGGCTCCACCGACATCATTGCGACCGATCGTTCTGCGCAGATATTCGGCGGCGTGAAGGATCTGTATCCTGAACTCGTCGGACAATCCGGCAAATTGATCGAACTCGACAATGAGCCTGAATTCTACGCGGCAATGCTGCGTCATAAAGCGATCGGGCTGTTTATTCTGGATCGGCACGTCCGGCAGGATCTTGCGAAACGGGTCATCGGCTGGTGCCACGACCACTGTTCCTCAGATTTCCTAGCCCATATCGCGGCTCTGAAGGCAGAACGACGCCCGTTGCTGCTGATCACGCTACGGTTGGATAACCGCGCATGGGTTGAGCAAGCGACTGGCCTTCCCGAGATCATCAACAGGTTGGCAACAGATTTTGAGCGTTTCGGCGTCGTGCTGGATGGACTAAATGCGGACATCAACAGTTACAGCAGCCACGCCTTTATGTCGCTTGAGGCTGAACAGGAATTGGCAAAGAATATTATTGCGAGCTGCCCCGGTGTATACATCGAGAATACAATTGGATGCACCCCGGCCGAAGGAATCATTTGGGCCGACACCATCGAAGTGTTCCTCGCACCGGTCGGTGCAGGAATGGCCAAATATCGCTGGATCACCAACAAGCCGGGCGTGGCCTACTCGAATGAGACGTGCCTTACGCCGGGCGAGGCGAATGGCCATCTTTACGAGGAGTGTCGCGATGACCTGGTGCCAATGAAATATATCGAGCTAGAGGACGTAACCGACGTGGACAAGGAACGGCATGGCGAGCGGTTCAGGGCAAACTTCTCCATGTCGTGGCAAGCGCCGTATCGCAAGATCAAGGATATGATGGCACGCCTGTTCCCGGAATCAGTCCGCCCGCCGGATTGATCTGTCCACCTTCACGGGGTTGGCTGGCATCGCGCCGCGGCTTGTGCAGCCCGGACGGCGGCAACGGCCGCGCGTTTCGCAGACGCCGCAGCTTCGGGAGAACTTGCCGCAGCGTCGAACGCTCGCGCAGACACCGCCGCTGCCGCTGCCGCCAACTCGGCGGCTTCCGCGGCAAGCCGCGCCTGTTCGGCAGCTGCGATCGCAATTGCGGCGCTCCCTGCGGCAAGGGCCGCCGCACACGCCGCCTCCGCTGCGTCGGCGTGCCTTGCCGCCAGCAAAACCGCCTCCTTCGCGCTCTGATTAGCGAATTCAGCACGTCGCCGGTCATAAGCCTCCATGCGTTCGCGTTGTTCGGCCTGGCTACGTTGAAGAGAGTGGCTGGACCAATGCGTCACATAATAAAAGATGCCAATTCCGATCCATGGCAGGGGGGCAAAATACCATAGGCTCATGATGAATTGTCTCGCGGTAGATCGTTGTACGAACAACAACAATGCGGCCGGCGTGAAATGCCAACACTCCTAACTGCTGAAGCCCCGGTCACCAATATCACCTGAAAACCTTGACAGGAACGGCATTTCGGCCGTGATGGACAGACCGATCGTGCGCCCGGCGGCGTGCTTCTTCTAATCCGTAGCATGGATCGATATGCTCAGGCCGTCCGTGCTGATAGTCGCGGTCGATGCACATGTCTATACCGGCCCGCAGCATTCGCACATTGGAGATAGATCGTGGGGTGGAACAAATCCGGGGCGAAGCTCGCCTTTCCTGGGTCAAGCGGAATGCACCGCGGCATCTGCGAGCCGCCACTGCATCTTCCATGCAACCGCTGAGCGCGCTGTCCCGCCATGCTTAGCGCGGCCACCGAGGACACGACACTTGCCGCTGCGCAAGCAGCATTGATCCGGCGCGACTGGGCCACGCTGAAAGTTTTGGCCGAAGCTCTTTTGGCAAACGCCCCGGATCGAGCCCAAGGGTATCGCATGGCCGCAATCGCGGCGCAGGAAGGCGGGGCTGCCGAGGCGGCAAATTCGACAATTTCCGAACTGATCGAGCGATTCCCGGTCGATTTCGCGGCCGTGCGCCAGGAAGGTTGGGCGGCTTTCTACCGCGGTGATCTGGCCGAGTCGATATTGTCGTGGCGTATCGGCGTCGCCCGGTTTCCCGATGACCCGCATATGCCGCACGGACTTGCCCTTGCCCTGCGCGGCGCCAACCGCATGCAGGACTCCGATGCCGTGCTGGCCACAGCCGTCACGCGGTTCCCTGATGATGCGCAATTGCGCATCGACCAGGGCTGGAACGCGATCCAGCGCGGAAGCTGGGCTGAAGCTTCGTCCATCTGGCAAGAAATCCGCGCTCGCGATGCTGACTGCGCCGCCGCGTGGCATGCCGGCGGTATAGCCGCACGCCACGCTGGCGATCTCGACGAGGCCGACCGTCTGTTCGCGGCTGCCACGCTCCAATTCCCCGATGATCCCCTGTTCTTGCGCGAGCACGCGCAACTCGCCACGCATCGCCAGGACTGGCCGGAGGCTGCGCGGCGGTGGGAGGTGCTGCGAACCCGCTTTCCCGATGAAAAAGATGCTTACGTATCAGGCGGCATCAGCTTACTGCGTGCCGGGCTGCATACGTACGCCGACCGCGTTCTCACCGCCGCCGTCTCCCGCTTCCCAGACAATTTCGAGGCGACGATCGAGCATGTTTGCATGGCAATTCGGCGCCACGAACTCGGCTGTGCCGTGAGCCGCTGCGATAAGGCGCTTCTCCGCTTTTCAAATCGACCAGAACCATACGCCCTTGGAATCAACGTCAGGCTCCGGCTCGGCGACATCGCCGCCGCCGAGGCACTGGCGCAAACCGGCATGCAGCGTTTCCCGGGTGACAGCGCAATTCACCTTGAAGGCGAACGGGTTCGCAATCAGCGCGTCGCCACCCAACCGGCAGCCGCAACCAAGGCAGCGGACGTGCCACTGGTCGCGAACCCGCCGGAACTTATCGAACTCATGATGGAGTTTGAATCCCTGGGCCAAAACTGCGAGTTCGGTGTCGTTCAGCGTCATTTCGGCGCTGAACCACTCGGCCTGTTTCGCTTCACTGGCATTTCCGCCGTCCAGGTCGCGACTGCGCTCAATGACGATCTGCGCGGCATTGGCCGCCCGGAATGCACCTATCTGGCAGTAGCAGATAACGGGGAATACCTGGTGCGCGACACGCGCTATTTCATGAATTCCCATACCTTCCACCATAAGGGCGCCGTCGACCACGATCGGCTGTTGGCTGGGCAGTGCCGAAAGATCGGCTTCCTGGCAGAGAGATTTCTCGAGAACCTCAAGGATGCGCCGAAGATCTATGTCTTCCGCGCCGCCGATCCGCTGCCTGACGCGCCGATGCTACAACTGCATCGCGCGCTTCGGCGCCACAGCGACGCGACGCTGCTTGTGGTGCGCACGGTATTCGGCGCAGAAGGCGAGCCGGCCGCCGGTTTGGTGCAACGGCTTGGCGACACCTTGTTCGTCGGCCATGTCAGTCGTCTCGGCCAGCTCGCCGACGGCACCGCGAACACAGATTTTGACGAATGGCTGGCGATCTGCCGCACTGTCTTCCTGGAAATACAGGGGCGATCGCCCCGGAGCTGAGATGACCATTCGCGAACGCACCCAGGCCACCGCCGACGCGATGCACCTGCGGCGGGGGTTGCACGCGATCCGCCATGCGCCGCCGCGGCTGCGGGCGCTGATTCGCGCCGATGAGACGGCGCTGATCGTGGTCGCCGGGCTGATCGGGGTGGCCGCCGGGTTCGCCACCATCGCGATGAACGACATCTCCCAGCTCTGCCATGAGTTGCTGTTCCGCATTCCCCACGGCCAGCGGCTTTCGTCGGCGGACGCGGTGGATCCGTTGCGCAGCGTCACGGTGCCGCTGCTGGGCGGGCTGGCGGTCGGGCTGCTGGGGGTGGCGGTGGCGAAATGGTGGCCGCGCCGGGCGGTTGATCCGATCGAGGCGAATGCGCTGTATGGCGGGCGGATGTCGTTGAACGACAGCCTGGTGGTGGTGGGGCAGACGCTGCTGTCCAACGGTGTCGGTGCCTCGGTCGGGCTGGAGGCGGGGTACACCCAGATCGGCTCGGCGCTCGCCTCGCGTTTCGGGCGGGAATTGCGGGTGCGGCGCAGCGACCTGCGGCTGCTGGTCGGCTGCGGCAGTGCGGCGGCGATCGCGGCGGCGTTCAACACCCCACTGGCCGGCGCGTTCTATGCGTTCGAACTGGTGATCGGCACCTATACGCTGGCGGCCCTGGCGCCGGTGATCGCCGCCACCGTCTGCGCCGTCCTGGTCACCCGGGTGGTACACAACGGCGGCGAGGATTTGCAGCTCGGCGTCGGCGCGTCGGTGGATTTCGGCGATTATCCGGCGATCCTGGTGCTCGGCATCATCTGCGCCTTCGTCGGCATCTACATCATGCGCGGGGTGACGCTGACCGAGACGCTGTTCCGCCAGAGCGGGGTGCGCGTCTGGCTGCGGCCGGCGTTCGGCGGCTTGTTGGTGGGCGTGCTGTCGCTCGCCACCCCGCAGGTGCTGTCCTCCGGCCACGGCGCCTTGGCCCTGGGGCTGGAGGCGCAGTACGGCATGGGCACCATCGCCATGATCCTGGTGCTGAAGAGCATCGCCTCGGCGGTGTCGATCGGTTCGGGGTTTCGCGGCGGCCTGTTCTTCGCCTCGCTGTTCCTCGGCTCGTTGCTCGGCAAGTTCTTTTCTGCCGCATTGCTCGCGGTTGGATTCACCCATGCCCCGGCGGCGGTGGTTTGCGCCATGGTGGGGATGTGCGCGCTGGCGGTGGCCATCGTCGGCGGCCCGCTGACCATGGGGTTCATGGCGCTGGAGAGCACCGGCAGCCTGCCGATGACGGCGGCGGTGCTGGCCGCCGTCGTGGTCTCGTCTATGACGGTGCGGCGCCGGTTCGGCTATTCGTTCACCACTTGGCGCTTCCATTTGCGCGGCGAGGTGATCCGCAGCGCCGTGGATGTCGGCTGGATCCGCAATCTCACGGTGGGGCGGATGATGCGGCGCAACATCCGCACCGTCCGCTCCGACACCCCGATTGCCGCGTTCCGGCGGGATTTTCCACTTGGCGCCTCGACGCGGGTGATCGCGGTGGACGAGGCGGGGCGATATGCCGGCCTGGTGTTGGTGGCCGAGGCGCATGCGGTCGAAACCGCGGAGACGCTGGCCGACGTGCTGCATCACCAGGACCACGTGCTGCTGCCGCAGATGACGGTGAAGGAGGCGAGTGCCGCGTTCGAGGCAGCGGAGAGCGACGCGCTGGCGGTGGTCGACGGGGCGGAGACGCTGCGGGTGATCGGGCTGCTGACGGAATATTACGCGCTGCGACGCTACAGCGAGGAGCTGGATCGGCAGCGGCGGGACCTGTCGGGCGAATAGCTCCGTGCAGGTTCGGTCCATCGTCATCGAGACACGCGCCGGTACGACACACGCACGTACAGCACACGCACGTACAACACGCGCGGGTGTCGGCACGTCGCGTGAAGCGGCGGCATGATCGGCGCCCTCGCCGCCTCCCCCTGGTCAATCTGGGGCATCGCCGCCGTCGCCACCGCCGGCGTCATCGTCCGCCCGTTCGTCTGGCCCGAGTTCATCTGGGCCGATGGCCGGCGCGGCATTGCTGGTCGCTGCTGCGACTGCTCCCGCCGGCGCGAGGCGCTGGCCGGCGTGGCGAAGGGCACCGACGTCTACCTGTTCCTGATCGGCATGATGCTGCTGGCCGAACTCGCCCGGCAGGAGGGGCTGTTCGACTGGCTCGCGGCGCATGCCGCGCGGCTGGCGGACGGCTCGGCGACGCGGCTGTTCGCCCTGGTCTACGGCGTCGGCATCGTCGTGACGGTGTTCCTGTCGAACGACGCGACGGCGGTGGTGCTGACCCCGGCCGTCGCCGCCGTCGCCGCGGGCCGCGAAGGCGCGCGAGCCGCTGCCCTATCTGCTCATCTGCGCCTTCATCGCCAATGCCGCGAGCTTCGTGCTGCCGATCTCCAACCCGGCGAACCTGGTGATCTACGGCAGCCACATGCCGCCGCTGCTGCAATGGCTGCAGCACTATGCGCTGCCCTCGGTGCTGTCGGTCGGCGCGACCTATCGTGGTGCTGCGCTGGACGCAGCAGGCCGCACCTGCGGCGCCGATATCCGCCGACGATCGAGGTGCCGACGCTGTCCGCTGGCGGCCATCTGGCCGCATGGGGGCATTGCGCGCCGACGGCCGTGGTGCTGCTGGCCGCCTCGGCGGTCGATCTCCGGCTCGGGCTGCCGACCTTCCTCGCCGGCGCGGCTACTGCCGGCGCTGGTGATGCTCGGTCGTTCGGCGCGGACCGCTGGCGGTGACGCTGAGGCATGTCTCCTGGGGCGTGCTGCCGCTGGTCGCGGGGTTGTTCGTGCTGGTCGAGGCGCTGGGCAAGACCGGTGTGACCGACGACCTTGCGGCGTTGCTGGGCGACTCGGTGCAGCATTCGGCGGCGCTCGGCGGCGTGGACGGCCGGGGTGGTGTTGGCGATCGGCTGCAACCTGGTGAACAACCTGCCCGCCGGGCTGCTCGCCGGCCGCGTGGTGGAGGTCGCGCGACGTGCCCGAGCGGGTGCGCGCGGCGCGTGCTGATCGGCGTCGATCTTGGGCCGAACCTGTCGGTGACCGGCTCGCTCGCGACGATCCTGTGGCTGACCGCGCTGCGGCGGGAGGGCCTGCGCGTCGGCGCCTGGACGCTTCCTGAAGCTCGGCGCGCTGGTGATGCCACCGGCGCTGCTGCTGGCGCTCACCGGGGCGATGCTCTTGGGGTGAGGCGCGTCAGCCGCGGACCAGGATGTAGTGGATGGTGAGATAGAGGTCGGTGCGGTCTTCCGGGGTGCTTTGCGGGAACGGCGGCAGGTTGGCGCCGCGGAACGTCGCCAGGGCACCCATGTCGATCCATTGCGAGCCGGAGGGCGATTGCACGTCGACCGACAGCACCTTGCCGTAGCGGTTGACCACGAGATGAATGCCGACGATGCCATCCTCGCCGTTCACCAGCGCCTGCTGCGGGAAATACCGGTGCCGCAGCCACCATTGATGCAGCCCCTCCATCCAGTCCTCGCCGACCTGGGCGCCTTCGGCACGCATGGAGAAGTCGCTGTCATGCGAGCCGCGCGGGATCGCACCCTTGGAGTTGAGGGCGGCGGGCCCGAGGGTGAGATCGACCGAGCCGCCGCGTCGGGGCGGCGGCGGCACATTGGTGTCATCCGGCTTCGACCATGCCAACGGGTTTGAGCCCCATGCGAACGGCAGCCGCAGCGCCTGCGGCGGCGGGGCCGGGGCGGGCCGCGCCGGCGCGGGACGAGGCGGCGCCGGACGAGGCAGCGGTGGTGGCGGCGGCGGCGGCAGGGGCACCGGCACCGGCGCCGGTCGAAGTGCCGGCAACGCTTCGTCCGGTTCGGGTTGGTCCAGCCGAATGTCGGGCGGGGGGCTCGGCGCCTGCGGCACGGGAACCGGGGGTGGCGGCGGAAGCGGCGGCGCCTCGGGTGCGGGTGCGGCGACGGCAGGTGCCGGCGGTTGCGGCGCGGCCATCGGCGCGGGCGGCGGCGGTGGCGGCATCGGCGCCTCGGGTGCCGGCGGTTCGGGCGATGGTGGGGCAGCGGTGTCTGGTGCCGTGGTCGGCGCCGGCGCGGGCGCCGCCGCGGGCAACCCAGGTTCGACCATGATCTCGATCGAGTTCAGGGCTCCCGGCCGGCGGCATGTCCTGCGGCGGCTTCAGCCACAGCAATCCCAACACCGCGAGATGCAGCAGCAACGAGACGAGCAGCACGAACCAAAGCCCGGGCCGGTCCCGCGGGCGCGGCAGGCGCTGCGCGCGGGCGACGGCCGGCACCGGCCAGCCGGGCTCAAGACCCAATGCGGCGCTATCGGCGTCGGGCGGCATCAATGCGGCGGGCGCAGGGGCATGTCAGCGAATCCAGGGGCGACAAGGCGTTGACATGGGCCATTGCGCGCATCGCAGCAACCTTTGAGGCGGCGGATGAAGGGACTGTAACCAGTCGGATGGGGCCTGGCCGCTTGGTTCCACGCCGGCGATGGTCCACCATGGAGCCCTGAAAAACAGCTGGCCGCCACCGGCCGACGCGAAAGTTTCTGCCATGACCCCTGGCTCCTCAGTCCGCAAATCCCTCACCGGCATCATGCACCACGCCACCAATTCCGGCCTGACCGGCACGTCGCGCGGCCAGGCATGAAGTGACCACCGGCACAGACCGACGGAGGCATCGATGAACTACGAAGATTTCTTCCGCTCGCAGCTCGATGGCCTGCGCGCGGCTGGCAACTACCGCGTCTTCGCCGACCTGCAGCGACGCGTCGGTGAATTCCCGCGCGCCACCCACACCAGCCCGCGCGGCCAGAGCCAGGTCACGGTCTGGTGCTCCAACGACTATCTCGGCATGGGCCAGCACCCGGCGGTGCTCGCGGCGATGCATGAGGCGCTCGATCGCTGCGGCGCCGGTGCCGGCGGCACCCGCAACATCTCCGGCACCAACCACTACCACGTGCTGCTCGAGGCGCGAGCTCGCCGACCTGCACGGGAAGGAAGCCGCGCTGCTGTTCACCTCCGGCTACGTGTCGAACTGGGCGACGCTGAGCACGCTGGCCGGCCGGATGCCCGGCTGCGTCGTGCTTTCCGACGCCGCCAACCATGCCTCGATGATCGAGGGCATCCGCCATAGCCGTGCCGAGAAGCGTGATCTTCGCGCATAACGATCCTGCCGACCTCGACCGCAAGCTGGCCGAGCCTCGGACCCGACGTGCCGAAGCTGGTGGCCTTCGAATCGGTCTATTCCATGGACGGCGACATCGCGCCCGATCGACGAGATCTGCGACGTGGCCGAAGCGCATGGCGCGATGACCTATCTCGACGAAGTCCACGCGGTCGGGCTCTACGGCCCGCGTGGCGGCGGCATCGCCGAGCGCGACGGGCTCGGACGCACCGCATCACCGTCATCGAGGGCACGCTCGCCAAGGCGTTCGGCGTGGTCGGCGGCTACATCGCCGGCTCGGCGGCTCTTTGCGATTTCGTCCGCAGCTTCGCCTCGGGCTTCATCTTCACCACCGCGCTTCCGCCGGCGGTCGCCGCCGGCGCGCTCGCCAGCGTCCGGCACCTGAAGTCGAGCAGCGTCGAGCGCGAACGACAGCAGGAACGCGTCGCCACCGTGCGCCGCCGGCTCGACCGCCGCCGGGGTGCCGCATCACATGAATCCGAGCCACATCGTGCCGGTGATGGTGGGCGACGCCCGTCTGTGCAAGCTGGATCAGCGACCTGCCTGCTCGAACACTACGGCATCTACGTGCAGCCGATCAACTACCCGACGGTGCCGCGCGGCACCGAGCGGCTGCGCATCACCCCATCGCCACTGCACAGCGACGCCGACATCGACCGGCTGATCGCGGCTTTGTCCGCCATCTGGTCCGAATTCAGCCTGCGACGGGCGGCGTAGTCCAAACCGCCGTCCGATCGCGCGCGGGCTCAGGCGAAACCGCCAACCCCAGCAACATGCCTTGCAACCGCGACGCGACCTTGCGGCAATCCCGATCGCGCAGCCAATGTTGCGCCGCCACCTGGACCTGCATGCGGCGTTGCGCATCGGCCAGCAGCGCAATCAGCCCCTCGGCCAAAGCCGCGCTGTCCAGACCCGGTAAGCGGGCCACGGCGTCGCCGGCCTCATCGAACAGCGGCAACGGCGTCACCGCCACCGGCACGCCAGCACCGAGCGCCGTTCGCAGGGCGGCACTGGAGGATTCCCTGGAGCCCTGATACGGCAGCACCACGACATCGCATTCGGCCAACAGTTCCAGGGAGTCGCTGTTGGTCAGAAAGCCGGTGTGGAACTCGACGACCCCGACCAGGCCGGCACGCTCCACCGCACGCAGGCAGGCCCCGATCTCGGCGGCGGATTCCGGCGATCCATAATCGGCGTTGACCAGCCGCAGCTGTGCATTCGGAAATTGCGCCCGGATCGCCGTCATCGCGTCGATCAGTTGCGGAATGCCCTTGCCCTGCAGGAAAAACCCATAGCAGCCGATGATCGGCGTTGAATCCGCGGTGAGCGGGCGCGCCGCCTGCGGCCGTCCCGATGGCTGGGTGCCGTGTGGCAGCAGCGTGACGTTCGCAAACAACCCGAGCTGTTTAAGCAGGTTCAGGTCCGCGACGGTATGGACCAGCACGCGCGCGATGCCGGCCAATGCCGCGACGGCGTCACGGCGTTCCTTCGCCGGCGCGTGCAGCAAGTGCCGGGTGGTGTGCAGGGTGACAACGACGCACCGATGCGCCAGCGCCGGCAGTTCCAACAGCATCGCCAGCGCACCCCACTCGATCAACCCAGGCTGATGCTGCAGGACCAAGATATCAGGGTCCACGCTGGCGATCGCGGTCGCGAGGTCGCGCATGCTTTCGCGCCCCCCGATGGTCCAGGCGGGGCGAATCTTGAACGCCGCATCTTCCTCGCTCGGATCGGTGCGGCGATCGCACAGCACGGTGACGCCGGCGATCTCGGGGCCCAATGGCAAAGCGTCGAGCAGGTTGCGCGAATATTCGGCGACACCGCAGCGAACACCCCAGGTCGAGATCCAGGCGACGCGGACGGGGCGCCGCGGGGGCGCCAGCAAGATGTCCAACGATGCGTGCCCGATGCGCTCCGCCCACGCCTTCCGGTCCGCGACAGCCACCGCCGCGCGCCTGGCATTTTCCAGCCGCGCAATGGCCTGTGCATCCGGCGCGCGCTGATCGGCCACGGCACGCATGGCGGCGGCGAGTTGCTGGGCATCAGGTTCCATCCAGACCGAGTTCGGCGTGCTCAGATGCGTCTGCGCCAAGGCGAAATGGAAATCGATCAGGGTCGCATTGTCCGCATTGCAAAAATCCATGTGGCCACCGCCGGCGGTGACGAGCAGCGGCAATCCGGCCGCCATCGCTTCGGCGGCGGGAATGTTGAAGCCTTCGCCACGGGTTGGCAGGACCATCGCGTCGGCATCGCGATAAAGCTGGCGCATCTCCTCGCCGGAGATCTCGGCGTCGATGAAATCGATCTCCGGCACATCCGGGTGCTGATGTCGCAACGCCGCGATCTGGTCCACCACGTCGTTATGCGGGTTGGGAAAGCCCTTGATGACCAAACGCACGTTGTCGTCGCGGCGGAAGGATTTCGCATATGCCGCCAGCAGCAGATCGACACCTTTGCGGGGAAAGCAGGACGACACGTGCAGGAAGGTGAACGCCCTGCCCTGCCGCGGCCGCTGATGCAGCGGCTCATGCAATTCGTCCAGCACCGGGGCGTAGCCAATCGTGCGAACCGGGATCGACAGACCGGAATCGACGAGGACCTTGGCGACGAACTGCGACGGCGCGAGGATGCCGCGGAAGGTTGCGTTCAGTGTCGCGATGGTGGCAGCAGGGACCAGCGACTCCTCCCAGAAGAACATCGCCAGCGTGGCATCGCCGCGGACGGACGGCGCGAACACCGGATAATGCTGGCTGATGACGACATGCGGCCCGCCGGCCGGCGGCTTGCGTTCGACCAGCGGCGAAAGTGCTGCGCGCTCGGGCTCGGGCACGCCGGAGATGTCGGTGGTCTCGAGCCCCTCCACGGGAACCACATGAATTCGCCCGGGATAGGCTCCCTCCAACGCCGCGGCCAGCGCGCGATTCACCACCGCCAGGCTGTAACTGCCGTTGATATGGCCGGTGACCGTGAAATGCAGGTTGTCCGCCAGCAAACCGCGGCTGTCGGCGTCAACAGGGGGTGCCGCATTCGCCTGTGCCAGCGCCTGCAGCAAGATCGGCATTTGCCGGTCCAGCTTGAAGCGTTCAAGGAAACTTTGCTGATGCCGCGTCAGCTCCGCCCGGGAAGCGGGGTCGCGGGCCAGCGCCAGCATCGCGGCGGCCACGCTCTGCGGAGCGGCATCGGGCAGCAACGCCCGGCGATCGCCGCCGAGCGTGTAGGGCACGGCGCCGTTCGCCAGCGCCAGCACCGGCAGGCCATGCGCAATCGCTTCGACCAGCGGCACGCCGAATCCCTCATGCTGGCTGAGGGAGACGTACAGATCGGAGATCGCATACCACGCATCGCGCTGGTCATCGGCAATAAGACCGGTGACGATCACCTGGTCGCGAAGACCTTCAGAACTCGATCCGCGATTGGACCGACCGGAAATAGGGATCGTCTTCCGCGGTCCGGCCGACCAGCACCAGCCGCGTCGGCGCCGCGTAGAGCTTTCGGAAATGCGCGAAGGCAGCGATCAACTCGTCCTGACCCTTCGCGGATGCCACCCGGCCGACGAACAGGATGGTGAAGGTCGCGTCGTGCCGCTCAGGCAGCGCGGCACGGCTCTTCTGTTGCCACGGCTTCACCGCGTGGCAAGGTTTCGCCGGAAACCGCGTGCCCGGCTCCAGTGCCCCCCGCACGCGTGCCATGATCGCATCAAGGTCGAACAGCAAGGCGCAGGCGCGCGCTTCCTCAAATCCGAGCGTGCGCAGTTCGATCGCGTTGAATTCACTATCGGCCAGTGCCGCCGCGACATGCCCGACCCAACCGGAGAGTTGCGCGCGGCCCAACCGCGCCGCCGGTGCGAGGTTCGGCGCCAGCAGATCCGCCGGCGTGATGTTGTGATAGATCAGCACCTTCGCGGCCGGCAGGGCGCGGACATGCTCGTACGCGCCATAACCCATGGAATGACGCACGATCAGCACGTAGTCGGCATGGGAAGGCAATTCCGCCACCGGGCGAAGTTCATCGCCGAGATCAGGGTCGAGGTGCTCGGCGTAGATCTCGCTGTGGTAGCCGAGTTGACGAAGCCGGTCGCGCGTCAGGAACATGGCGTTGGTGATGGCGTCGCCGACGGCGGTACCGGAATGGAACTGATGGACGCTTCGCTTCAACTCGCCCAATGGCCGGCGGCGCGGCGGCGGTGGGGCCAGGATCTCCGGAAAGCTGGGAATCTCCGTCGGAACCGGCTCCGCGCTGGCCTGGACTTCGATTTCGCCGACCGCTTGGGGATGCCCACGCAGCGCCTTCATCGCCCCCATGGCGCCGCGCAGCGGGGCCGTCACCCGCCACGACGTGCTGCTGCGCATCGCCTTCACCCAAGCGGCCTCGACCTCAGCCCGTTGGTTCGTCTCCGCCAGCTTGTGCCGCAGGCGGACGATCTCCTGCTGCTGCAAGGTCATTTCGCGCTGCAAACGTGGAACGACCTTCTTCTGCGCCCTCATCTTGCGGTGCCGTTCGAAGCCCTCGCCGCGCCTCGGCCAACTGCCGCTCAAGCTCGGCATTCCTTGCTTCGGCAATCCCAATGCGCCGTGCCCATTCGGTATCGGCGGCACGGACGAAGTCATCGAAGCAATTCGGCGGGGTGCGAAAATGCGGCGACAGGTCGTGGTAGCGCTCGGCCGCGATGTAGAAGCGGTTGAGCCCATCGAACCAGGCAAAGCGGTAGTCGGCGGCAACCAGCACCGGCTCCCACTCCGCATGCAATTCCACGGTGCTCATCGGTGCGGTGGCTTCGACCAGCACGATCCAGGGCCGGAAATTGCGGAAGTCCGCACCAGACAGCGCGGCAAGTTCCGAGCCTTCGACGTCAACCTTCAGGAAATGGATATCGCCCTGGACATAGCGCCGACAGATTTCCCCCAGCGTCTCGACCTGGACTTCGATCGCCTGTTGTCGCCGCCCCTGCTCCTGGTACTCGACCACCAAATCGCCATGCAACGTCGACAACCCGGTATTCTCAACAACGAAGAACTGGGCGGTTCTGGCCTTCTCGCCAGCAGCGAGGCGCAAATTCGTATCGCGCGGGCGCGAGGCGGTGAGGCGTCGGTAAAGTTCCGGCATCGGCTCGACATTGATGCCGCTCCAACCTCGGTCATAGAAAGCCCTGGTGACGGAATCGACGTCCGGATGGGCGGCGCCGAGATCGATATAGAAGCCCCCGTCGATATGGCCGAGTGCCCTCCACAGCAGGACGTCCTCAAAATTTTGGGCGTAGGATACGAAGGTCATGTGCGGTTGGAATGGCGCATTCGGCCCTCCGTTCCCACCCCTTCGGACGCTCATTCCCGAGATCGTGATCCCGTTGTCCGAAAGCGAACGCAGCGCCGGCTCGCTTGTGCGATCCCGGGGGTGCCGTCGCTGGCGTGCATGCGCCTGGCATGGGGCTATCTGGAGAGCCGCACCGTCGCTAGTTTCGGGTTCCCAACCGAACGGGCGCATATACATGAGTTCCTCCACGCAATCTCCGCCACTCGACGGCGTGCTCGTCGTGACGCTGGAACACGCGATCGCCGCACCTTTCGCGACGCGACAACTGGCCGATCTCGGCGCCCGGGTGATCAAGGTCGAGCGGCCGGGCGGCGGCGACTTCGCCCGCGCCTATGACGACCGGGTCCGCGGCCTCGCCTCGCATTTCGTCTGGTGCAACCGCTCGAAGGAGAGTCTGACGCTGGATCTGAAGGACCGGCGGGCCGGAGAGATTCTCGGCCGGCTGATGGCGAAGGCGGATGTGCTGGTGCAGAACCTGGCTCCAGGGGCGGCAGGCCGGCTGGGTCTTTCAGAACAAGCGCTGCGCCCTCGTCACCCCCGCCTGGTGGTGTGCGACATCTCCGGCTACGGCTCGGACGGACCGTATCGGGACCGCAAGGCCTATGATCTGCTGATCCAGAGCGAAGCGGGGTTCCTGTCCGTTACCGGAACACCTCAGCAGCCGTCGAAAGCCGGATCCTCGATCGCCGACATCGCGGCGGGTATGTACGCCTATAGCGGTATTCTGGCCGCCCTGCTCCAGCGTGGAATCACCGGACGCGGCAGCCGGGTCGAGGTGTCGATGCTGGAGGCATTGGGCGAATGGATGAGCTTCCCGCTGTACTACGCCTTCGAGGGCGCGCCGCCGCCGCCGCGCAATGGTGCCGCCCACGCGACGATCTTCCCCTACGGCCCGTTTCCAACCGCCACTGGCACCATCATGCTCGGGCTGCAGAACGAGCGCGAATGGAAGATCTTCTGCGAGGCCGTTTTGGGCCAGCCGGAACTGATCGCGGACCCGCGTTTTGCCTCGAACGCGGTCCGCCTCGCCAACCGCGACCTGCTCGCGGCGATGATCGTGGCCAGGTTCTCTGGCATGACCGCCGCCGAGGTCGCCGCGAAATTGGACGAAGCGGGCATCGCCAACGCCCGCGTCAATGACATGCGCGACGTTTGGGCACACCCGCAACTGGCCGCCCGCCAGCGCTGGCGCGACATCGGCTCGCCGGCCGGAACGCTGCCGGCATTGCTGCCGCCGGCCAATTCGGACGCCTTCGAGCCGCGAATGGATCCGGTTCCGGCCCTTGGCGAACACAGCGAAGCGATCCTGGACGAGCTTGGCTACGGCGCGGCGGAAATCGCCGCGTTCCGGGCGGCCGGAACGATCTGACAGTACCCGTACGTCGGACAAAGGCGCGCAGCTGGCGGCGTGGGCGGGCGCAGACAAAGGGGCCGCATCCCACGCCGTCATCCTGGCTTTGCCGATTGCGGCAAGGTGATCCGGATCGTGCCCGGCCGCGGCGGCCGGCTGCGTGGCAAGCTCGCCAGCCGCACGCCGGCGGCATCCGGCCAGCGGGGTGCCACGATCTGGGCAATCCCGGTGGCCACGTCTTCGTCATCACGGAAGAAATAGCTGATGCCGTCCTCCCGCGTTGGCGCCGCCGCCTCAGGCCCGGCGACGCTGAACTGTCTGGCCTTCAACGCCCGCACGATGTCCCCCGCGCGACGCCTCGCCGGCTGATCGCCGTGCGTATAGTTGACCACGACATGCGTGGGCTCGGCCCTGACCGGGTGGTCGGCGACCCAATGGTCGATCGCCGGCGGCGCTGCAGGCTTCGCAGTTGCCCCTGAAGGCGGGGCCTCGGGCAATTGCGGAGGAACAATCTGCGGCGGCGGTGCGGGCAAAGGTGCGGGCGGCGGTAAAGCTGCTGTAGACGGCAAGGGCGCCGGCGATGGGGAAGTGACGACTGGCCTGCTGACGTGGCGGTTGGCTTCCAGCTGCATCGCGAGACCGATCGCGGCGACGCAGCCTATTGCAATCACGGATGCCACGAGACGCTTGCGCAAGGCCGCCTGGCGCGGCGGTTGGGCCGACAAACCGGCCTCGGCGCGCGCGGGCCCGGCGATCGGCGGCATCGCGACAGGACCAGGACGCGCATCGTTCAGCGAGTCGGCAAGATCGTCGTCCAGCGAGCTGTCGTCTTCCGGCTCGCTGTCCTGCGCGATGGCGGCCGCCCGCTCAACATGGGCGGCCGTCACGAACGCCGCATCCTCCATCCTGGCCAGGAAAATAGCGAGGCTCGCGAGAAGCTGCAGCGTCTGCGGCACACCGGCCGAATACCGCGCCAACGCGATGATCGCCGCCGGCCGCAGCATGTTGGCGGGCAACGAGGCCCGTTTCAGCTGCGCCACCAGGAAGGGCACGACGCCTTCAGGGTCGAGCGACGGCGGCGCGGTCTGTGCCGAGTTCGCGGCGGGGATGAATGCGGCCTTCAAGGGCTCACAGAACTCCATCGCAGGGCTGATGGACGACACCGGCGATCTGGCGGAACCTCACGTCGAAGCAAAGTACAAATGCCGGATCGCCATTCTTTTCAAATTTGGGCGGCTTGGACAATCGTTAGTCGTATTTCGGACCGATGCCTGGCACGCCGACGCATCCTTGCTCGCTCGGCGCCCGCGGATGCGCCGCGGCTAGATCGTGATGGTCGCTGGCACCAGCGACCATCACGATCTAGCCTTTTGTTTAGGCGAGCAATTTTATGGCCCGGTGATTCCACCTGAAGCCATATTGCTCTAGTGTAGCCAGTAGGCTAGCGCGCCCACGATGCTCCAGAAGATCAGCGCCAGCCCCAGGCCGATCACGATACCGCGCGGCGCCGAAAGCTTGTGGCTCTGGTCTGGCAGCAGTGCCCGACGCTGCCTCGCAGGGGCGTCGGGAACACTGGCAACGCTGGCACCACTGGCGCGTGAACCCGCGCCGCTGGGTTCGACCCTTGGCGGCATCGTCTTGCCAGAATTCACCGACAGCCGGTTGTTCGGCAAATTCGTGTTCCCAAGATCGACCGAGCAAGCACACTCGGGTTCCTTCGAGAGCATAAACGAAAAACCTCGCTCTGCCCACCGCGCGTTAAATCAACGTGACCGCGGGCAGATGTTGGCTTGGCGGGCCTAGCTGCGGCGGCGATCGATCACCTCGGCATAGACGGCAGCGGTTCGTCGCGCGATCTCCGTCCAACCGATGCAGCTTCTCGACAAGGCCAGCGTATTGCGGCTGCACGCCGCGGCAAAGCCGCGATCCTCGATGAAGGGGGCCAATGCCGCGGCAAAACCGGCCACGTCATCGGCTGGAACCAGATGGCCGTGCACGCCGTCCTTCAGCATCTCCGCAAACACGCCGATGCGCGAGGCAATCACCGGGCGGGCATGTGCCAGCGCCTGCGGCAGCACGCCGCTGGAGTCGATCTCGCGATAGGGAAACAATGCGACGGCGCCGGGGGCAAACAGCGATGAGACCTCCGCGTCCGCGACGAAGCGGGGCTCGATGTCGACGCGCCCGGCCAGGTCATATCGATGTATCAGTTCGTGCAGCGGCGACAATTCCATATACGGCTTGCCAACGATGCGCAGCCGCGCCTGCATTCGCAGCCTTTCCGGCAGGCGCGCAAACGCCTGGATAATGGTGTCGGCGCCTTTGTACGGCTTGATCTTGCCGAACAGCACGAAGGTCACGTCGCCCTCGGCGGGCTCGTCGGCCACGGCGCCGGCGGGACCGTTCACCGGGCCATGCGGCAGCACGGCGAGCCGCGTCGGCGGGATGCCGCGAGCAACGATCCGCGCGGAACCCTGCTCGGTATGCACGACAAGGCGATCGAATTTGGCGAGGCAGGCGAAGAACCCGCGTTGCAGGGGCGATGCGGGGTCGCCGTTGAACGGGTTGGTGTCGTGCACCGTCAGCACCAGCGGCGCGATGCGGCGAAACCACGCCAGCATCGGCCGGTCCACCAACGGCAGCGGCAACCACTGGAAATGAATGACGTCCGGCCGCTCTCGCCGCAGCCGGCGCGCGAGTGCCGCCATCGACCAGCCATGTTCCAGGCCCTTGATCCCTCGCCGCAACTTGCCGGGCAATACCGAGACCGCGCGACTGCCGGTGAAGCGATAGAAAGCCTCCGCCAACGGAATACCGCTGGGGTTGCTGTCGTCCGGCCCAACGCCACGGCCGAACAGCGTAACCTCATGGCCTTCCTGAATGAGCGCGGTCGCCAGGGCTCCGTCATATGGCAGGGTGAACAAAGACGGGTCGATCATCGCGACCCGCATCAGCTGCCCGCCGATCCATGGTCCAGCCGCATCCGCGCCGAAGCGGGCGGATTCCAAATCTGGAAACGATCGCCGCGCAACGATCGCAGCACGCCGATCCCAGTCGCGACGAAGGCCTCCAACACGTCGCCGAGGGTGGCCAGCTTTCCCTGCCGGGCGCGTGTGAGGATGCCAAGCAGCAGCCCAGCCGCCAACAACAACCCAGCGGCAAGCTGTGGCAAGCCGACCAGGGCCAATCCGCCAAGGACACAGGCGGTGCCGGCAACAAGGTGGAAAATGACCAGCCATCGCAACAGCTTGTGGGATATGTATTTATAGCGGTCGGCAAGCGCCATGGTCCGCAGCCGTGGCCAGAGGGCGCGATGCACGTTGAAAGCCTGACAGGCGATCCGGACCTTGCGGCGGAATTCCTCGGCCGGCCGCGACACCACTTCCTCATACGCCACCGCATCATCGGCGCGAACGACGCGTTTGCCCTCGCACAACACCGACAGCGAGACGAACATGTCGTCGATCAAATCCGGCGGCGGCGGCCGGTGCAGCGCATGGCGGATCGCGAAAATCGACCCATCGGCGCCCATCACGGAGCCGGACGCACTTTCCAGCGCCTTGACGTGCTCCTCCAGCCGCCAGTAGAGCGACCCCGCGGCCGCGGTCGCGTTGCCGCCGCCACCGGTATAGCGAAGATGGCCGCACACCGCGCCGATTTCGGGATCGGCAAACGGCGCGAGCAGGCGCGGAACCGCGTCGGCGGCAAACATCACGTTGGCGTCGCTGAACACCACCAGCTCGGCTTCGGTGAGGCTGACCAGCGTGTTCATTCCGTGCGTCTTGCCAAGGCGCGACGGCGATACCACCAGGCGAAGCCGATGAGCGTAACGGCGGAGGATTTCGGCGGTGGCATCTGACGCGGCATCGACGTAGACCAGGATTTCGAGATCTGGCACCGCCGCGCGCATCGCCAGCATGTTCTCGACTTTGGCGCCGATCACCTGCTCCTCGTTATAGGCGCAGACACACAGAGCCACGCGCGACCGCGGCTCCGCGGGTGTGCCAACAAATGTCCGTATCGGCCGCGGCTTCCACCGCGCCATCACGCGCAGACTGAGCGGGTAAGTGGTGAACGGATGCAGCGCAAGCAACAGCAGGACCGCGCCGCTCGCCATCAGCAGAATGCCTGCCCAACCCGAGATATCCCCCGATCCCGCCATAGGCCGGTCAGACCCGTGTCAGCAGCACGGCGGAGAGCGGCGTGCGCGCGACGAGGCCCAGCCGCGCCACTGCTGCCTGCGTCTCCTCCCGATCGGTCAGCGCATCGATCACCAGGATCGCGGCGTCGGCGCGTTTGACCAGTGCCACCGAGTTCTGTTGATGCGGTCGCTGCATACAGCAGCACCAGGTCGTAATCGGCGCGGGCTTCCACCAGCAGGTTCTGGAAATGCACCCCGCTCAGAAGCGCCAGCGTATCGGCCATGCGGCCGCCGGCGAGCAGCAGGTCCAGCCCAACCTGGCGATCCGAAACCACCATATCGCGCCAATCGGCGCCGGCCAGCACGGCAGGCAAGCCGACGTTCTGGCTGGTGCTCGTGCGGGTCGCGTCGTCCCTGCGGGCCTGCATCAGCCCAAGCTCGTTGCCCAGCGACGGCCTTTGTAGGTCCGTCTCCACCAGCAGCACCTGCTCCCCATCCGCCGCCGCGACACGCGCCATGCCGGCCGTAAGCGGGGCCGCGAATGGCGCCACGTCGGCGACGGCCGGCAGGAACAGCGCGCAACGCGGCACGCCGGTTCGCCCGCTGAAGCGCAGCCGCTCTCGCAGGGCGCGCAGCGCCTCGACATCGCTTCCCTCCAGCGCCGCGTTGCTCGTGCGCGTCGCCAGCAAACCGTGGCCACGCCGGACCAGGCGGCGCGGCAGCGTGGCCAACACCACCAGCCCAGTCACCCGCGTCAGTTCCTCGGCTGTCTCGAAGCCGCGCACGCTGCTCACGCGCGTGAGCGCCAGCAGGCAGCCGAGCAATGCGCCGCCCGAGCCCCCCAGCAACGCCGCGAGCTTCATATTCGGTCCGGACGGCTTGCCCGGGGCCACGGCCGGGCTGAGCACGCGCACATCCGGCGTGGCAGAGGCGGCGGGCTGCGCCACGGTCTGCTGCGCCCGTTCCAGCAGGGTCTGATACAGGTTGCGGCGGGTGGTCGCCTCCTGCTGCAACTGATCGAGTTCGGCACGGGCGTTCTCGGCCTGTACGCCGACATGGCGGGCCTTGTCCAACTGCTGCAGCACGTCAGTCTCTTGCGCCCGCGCAACACGCAGTTGGGCGCCGAGCGAGTCGACAATCCGCGAAGCCTCTTGCGCGATCTGGCGGCGGGCTGAAGCCAACTCCGCGCCGGCGCTGCGGATCCCGGGATAATCCGGCCCGTAGCGGCTGGACAATTCCGCCATCCGCCGGGATGCCTGCGCCTCCTGATCGCGCATACGCGAAATGGTCGGGGAGGTCAGGACAGCCGCCAGGGCATCCGACGAACCCTGCTTCGCCGCCGCCTGGGCACGCTCGTAATTCACTTCGAGCTGCGAGCGTTCCAGCGTGGCGCGGGCGGCAGCGGTCGTCAGTTCCTCCACTTGTTGCTGGCCGACGCTGCCGGCTCTCAATGCCACCACGTCGCTCTTGCTGCGCAGGTCGCGCATTCGCTGCTCTATGGCGGTCAGGTCGGCGCGCACCTGATCAATCCGCTCCACCATCACGTTGTTCGCACCCTGGTTCGCATCAACCCGCCGCCGCGCCCGCGCCTGCACGTAGCTGTCCATCAGAATGTTGACGAAATCAGCGGCCAGGCGCGGATCCTGCGCGGTGAAGGACAGCGAGATCACCAGGCTGCGGTTGTCCTGGAAGACCGCCAGCGCGTTGAAAACCGAAGCGACCACAGCCTCATCGGGACCCGCGGCAGGCGCGTCCGCCGAAGGGCGCGGAAGCACCTTCGCCAGCAGCTGCGAAATCATGTCCTTCGCTTGCTGAACCAAGGTGGGCGGGCGCAGGGCCGGATTGAACTCGGGGTTGGCATCCAGATGCAGCTTGGCGGCCACCTCGGCCACCAGCGCGCGGGACGTCAGTGCCTGGACCTCCGTGCGGACGAACGGCATCGGGTCCGACCCGGTATCGCCGCGCAATGCGCCCTGCAATTCGGGAATCGCAAAACGGTCGCCTTCGACCGCCAGGATGCTGCTGGCGGTGTAGGTCTTGGGCAGGGTTCGGGCATAGAGATACGCTGCCGCCATCGCCAGGACGGCGCATGACAGGATCAGCCACACATGCTGCCGCAGCAACTTCGGAAGCTGGCCGAGCTGGAGCACGGTATCGGATTGCGGCGCGCCGGCCACCGTGGTGGGCAGCGAGGCGACACGGATGTTCATCACGCTTCTCCGATCTCGCGGGTTCAGCCGCGTGACATGAAAGACCAGGCGCGCGCCGGCGCGGGGTCGCCACGCTGCGGCGTCTGCACCTCAAAATTCCGGGGTCCCAGGGCAGTGGTTGCCGCTTGTTCCGGGACGACCGCGGCCGGCAAGGCGGCATCGCGGGCGGCCAGCAACAGGACGTGATGCATCAATGCCCGTTCCGCGAACACGAACAGGCCCGAACCGGGCATCGCCGGCTGAAGGATGTGGGCGGCCTCAAGCCGTTCCCAGCACCCCTCCGAAATCACCCTGCCACCGACCGCGATGCCACCATCCGGCACGCGTGAGACCAGCAGCCGGCCCCACGGGTCCTGTGGGGCGGTGGCCACCCGGCGCAGCGCCTGCACCATCTCGGCATCGTAGCCGTGGTTGCTTAGTGCCGCGTACAGTGCCAGTACCCGTTGTCCGGCATCTTCCACCAGGCGCGTCACGGCGGCATCGAAATCGTCTTCCATTACGTTGGTGTCACCCCGCGCGGTCGACGCCTGGGTCAGCCGCAGGCACAGCAATTGCGCCATGTAAGGCATGCCCCTCGCCAGCACCGTGATGCGCGCGATGACGGAGGGCTGGAAGCTCAACCCGGTTTCCCGCGCGCCGCGCGAGATCAGCTGTGCCACGTCGCGGTCGGAGAACAGCGGCAGGTGCACGCCCACGATGGCTCGCTGGATGGAAGGATGCTGACCGAGAATTTGGTCGAGATTCTCCGAAACGCCGACAATCACGAACAGCAGCGGCACATCCTTGTCCGACAGTTGCTTGATTGTGTCGGCCAGGCGGGTCCGCGCGCCTGGATCCTGAACCCGATCGAACTCGTCGACAACACAGACGAGGTCGCGGCAATTCAGCCGCTGCGGCAGCGCCACCACGTCCCGTGGACGCAGTTCACCCGGCGGTAGTGCCGTCTCACAGCCGTCGTCGTCGTAGCTGTCGAAACCCGTTTGCGCCGCCAGCAGCGAGGGCGGCAGGTCGCGCATTAGCCCGCGCACCAGGCTGTCGAAGGTGGTGCCGGCTTCGCAGGTGTGCCGGGCCACGATGCTGCCAGAGCGACGCAGCGATTCCACCACCAGGTTGGCAAGCGACGTCTTGCCGCGGCCACGCTCGGAATACAGCACGACATGGGCCCGATCTTCCTGCAGCGCCTGCAGGATCCTCCCCAGTTCCGCCTCGCGGCCGACCAGTCTGCGGCGACCAGATTTCGGCTGGGTCGGCGTGAACGCCTCGCCAGGCGCCAGCAGCCGCGCGGGAAATCCCGCTTGTGGACGGGGCTGCGTCGCACGCAGGTCGTATGCGGACGCGACATCCGGCTCAGGATCAGTGACGAGTCTCTCACGCCATGGTGAAATCAGCCGCCGGAAAAGGCCCATCAGCGGCACTCACGGCTCAAGATCAAGTGTTGCTTCGCGCGGACGCTCATACCGCACCGTGACGCTTGAGCACCGCCGCCGGCGTCTTCGCGAGGATCGCCAGATCGTGCCAGATGGTCCAGTTCTTCACATACCAAGTGTCGAGTTCGACGCGGCGCTGGTAACTGGTTTCGGACCTTCCGCTCACCTGCCAGAGGCCGGTGAGCCCCGGCCGGGTTTCGTAGTAGTAGGCGATGTTGTCGCCATAGCGCGCCACCTCGGAGCGGACGATCGGGCGTGGCCCAACCAGGCTCATCTCCAGGCGCAGCACATTGAAAAGCTGCGGCAACTCGTCGAGGCTGGCAGAACGCAGCAGCCGTCCGATCCAGGTCACGCGGGGGTCGTCCCGCAGCTTGCGCGTGTCGGACCATGCCGCCGCCGCGACGGGATCGGTGTCGAGCAGGCGGCGCAGCGCCGTGTCCGAATCGATCACCATCGAGCGGAACTTGAGGCAGTCGAACTCACGGCCATTCGCCCCAACCCTGCGATGGGCATACAGTACCGGCCCGCCGTCCATCTTGACCACGGCTGCGATCGCCAGCAGAACCGGCAACAGCACGATCAGCAGGCCAGTGGCCGCGACTATGTCGAACACGAGTTTCGTGATCCGCGCGACCGGCCGCTCAAGATTGTTGCGATACGAAAACATCACGGTGTCGTAGCTGAAGAAGCAGGTCTGTTCGAAGCCCAGCACCGGTAGCCCGCAAAGACTTGGCATGGCGGCGAACGGCACCCGCTCGCGAACCAGTGATTCAGTGATCTCGCGCGACTGCGCACCGTTGTCATCGAGTGCGAGCACCAGCAACTCGGCGCCATGATGCCGCATCACGCGTGCCCATCGCCCGGCGCCGTGCAGCAGGCCAGGTTCGTCTGGCGAAACCACCGACACCACTCGGTAGCCAAGCCGAGGTTCGGAAAGCAGCGCGCTTTCCGCCTGCCTCGCCATGGTTCCCCAGCCGACCACCACGGCGGGAAGTTGCCAGACGCCGACACTCGCCAGCGCGTTTCGTGCCAGCGTGCGGGCCAACAGAAGCGCGATCGCGAACAACACCCAGGTCATACCGAGGAACAACCGCGAATCATGCCGCTGAAGCGCGTATTGCACGAAGCCGTCACACAGCAGCGCGATCAGGCAGCCGAGCAGCACGTCACGCAACTCGCTCCAAAACGGAATGCGGCCGCGGTAATGCGCACGCCCGGCGAAGAACAGCATCGTGCCGACCAGCAATACGCCTCCGATCAGTACCGCCCGATAGAGCGGCGAGGACGACAGTGGCTCCGCCAACAGCAATTTCGGTGTGTCGACCTGCCATACCAGGGTCGCTGACGTCACGATCGCAAGCACGAAGGCGCAGAGATCGGCAAGCACCAGCGCCGCGGCGCAACCGACACGACAGAGCCGCACCGACCGCCCAAGGGCTGTCGCTCCCATCGCGCCACCATGGCGGCTGGTATCGTGCGAGTAGTTCGTCTTTATCGGCGAAATCACGGCCATTCATGCTTCCTGCGTGACAAGACCTCACGCTTCAGTGATCGACGGCGACAGTGACCGACATTTCGCTCCCATCCTGTTTTCTCTTTGATTATTCCGCAGGGCTTCGACCGGCCCATCTATGGCTCTGGCAGACAGAGTATGAATGCTTTAACGACCTTGGCACCCGTCATCTCCACTGATCCTGCGATCGTGAATAAAGCGGGTGAAAGCGACGCTTTTCTGTACATTTTCGCACAAACCTAGGGCAAAACGGGGACTTCCGGCGTTCGTCTCGATGTCGTTACATTCCTGAGCAGTCGGTTTTTTCTGTCCGCGAGCTCGCTTGCGTGGTAGTTCCATGCACGCCATCGCTGGCCAAATGCACTCCGTCACGCCGGCGAGGACGTGGGTGTCAGGAGGCCATGTGGGACCTATCGACCTCATGAACTCGCAGCGTTTCGTCCTTCGGTTCAATGAACTTCGCGCGCCGTTCCGGCTGCTTTGCACGCAGAAATGCCATCCGGCCGCTTGCCCGAACCTGGGCGCCTCAGACGCGACAATGCGGCCTCGGTCGACGTGTCCGACATATTGGCGAAGGCTATGTCGTTGCCTTATGGTTTCGACGGCTCGCCGCATCCACGGACAGGCCAGATCCAAGCGGGCACAGGCACCCCGACAACAACCAAGGAGTGCTGCAATGACATCCGGAACGCAGCCGGATCATATCGTGATCGGGCCGAAGCAGGCCGCCATGATCCGCCCGCTATCAACGCCTCCGGCCAGCAATCGGCTGCTTGCGAGTTTGCCGCAGGCGGAAATGGACCAGCTTCGGCCACATCTCACCCGCGTGCGGCTCGTGGCGCAACAGGTGATGTTGGAGCCAGGACGGCCGACCGAACACGTCTTCTTTATCGAGGAGGGGCTGGCCTCGCTAATCGCTGAAACCGAGCATGGCCAAGCGGGCGTCCAAGTGGCGATGATCGGGCGCGAGGGCATGGTGGGCAGCCTCGCCTTGCTCGACGGCGAGTTCAGCGGCCTGTGGCAGTGCCGTCATGCAGATTCCCGGGCAGGCGATGCGGATCTCCGCCACCAGGCTGCGCCTCTGCCTGGCGGATTGCCCGGCCCTGCGCCAGCTCAGTCATCGCTTCATCCAATCGCTTACCCGGCAGATCATGACCATCGCGGCCTGCAACGCGCGCAACACACTCACCGAACGCTGCGTCACCTGGTTGCTGATGGCCGACGAACGGATCGGCGGCGGGGATCTGATCGTCACGCATGAGGCGCTCGCGACGATGCTCGGTCTGCGGCGCTCCGGCGTGACCATGGCCACCGCGGCGTTGCAGAAGGCGGGCCTCATTCGGACCAGCCGCGGCCGGATTCGTGTGCTCGACCGGGCGGGCCTCGAGGCAATCGCCGGCGGGGCGTTGCGCTTGGGCGCGGATGGTGACATCGCGCCCCAGAAGCTGGGACCGGATGAAGCAGGGATCATCAACCCTGGGCGGTTGTAAAGGCGATGGCACGTCGCGCGGCGATCTCTTGAGATCGCGGAACGGTATTCGCCGGTCTGGCGTTAGCGCGTTCTGTGATGAACCGACCCGCCAGCTGAACACCGTGACGCGGAGGCTGCCGCCATGGCCGCACAGACCGCAGCGAAACCTCCCGCCCTCGCCGCGCATGGCGCATCCCAACTCGCCATTACAATCGATACCTACAACGCCGACCTACGAGACCTGCATGGCTTTGTCGGAGACCGCGCCAGCAAGCGTGCCTTTCAAGGCATCCTGGACGACTGGCGTGATCGGCTGCGCAAGGTGGGCGAGGATCCGCTCGGTAAGGAATCGACCCAAAAGCTCGGCAAGAAAAAACTCGACCGCGTACTCACTGATGGCGACCCCGAAGCTGCCGCTGTCGTGCACGCGGCAATTGAGGAGTTCGCCCAAGAGCTGACGGGCGTGATTCGTCGTTTCCTGCGGCTGAAAACTTGGCGCGACACGCAACGCGTCGTGATTGGAGGCGGCTTTCGCGCCAGTCGCGTCGGCGAGCTTTCGGTTGGACGTGCTGCGATGCTGCTGAAGACCGAAGCCGGCCAGGACGTTGAGCTCGGCCTGATCCACCACCATCCGGACGAAGCCGGCCTCATCGGCGCCGCTCACCTTGCGCCGGCCTGGATCTTCAGCGGCCATGACAGCATTCTGGCCGTCGATATCGGCGGCACGAATATCCGGGCCGGGGTGGTGGAACTCAACCTGCCCAAGGCCGCGGATCTATTGGCCGCTCATGTGATGGATTTTGAGCTGTGGCGGCATCGCGACGACAAGCCAAGCCGTGAACAGGCGATCGCCCGGCTCGGTGAGATGCTGCGGGATTTGGCGAAGCGGTGCGCCAAGAAAGGCCACAAGCTCGCACCGTTCGTCGGCATCGGTTGCCCCGGAATCATCGCGGCAGACGGCAGCATCAAGCGCGGCGGCCAGAACTTGCCCGGGAATTGGGAAGGCGGTCGCTTCAACCTGCCCGAACGGGTACGCGGCGAGATACCCGAAATCGACGGGCACGAAACCGTGGTGATCATGCACAACGATGCCGTTGTCCAAGGCTTGAGCGAAATCCCGTTCCAGACCGATGTGGCGCGTTGGGGCATCCTGACCATCGGCACCGGTCTCGGCAACGCACGCTTCAGCAACAAGGGTTAGGATCCTGGCCCTCACCCCCATGATTCCCCTGCACGGCACCGAGGCCGGAGACCCGATTTCTCGAAGTTCACCAAGTCTTATCGATGCGATCAAGATTGCGTACCACGGCCTCCTGACGCTGGGCAGACAGCGAACCAACAGGTATTTGAGAATCGGTTTTCATGTGCCGGAGGACGTGTTTGTCCCTCGAACTCTACCGGACCCTGTCGTGGTTGCCTCTGCCCCCGGCCGATTTTGTGCAGCAATGCAAGGCTTTGGCCGCAGGCAACGGCGATCTCGGCGGGCCGATCCGGGCGTTGGCGACGCACGCCCTCGACGAACATCAGCTTGCCCGGCTGGGACGCGCGATCGAAGCCGCTCGGCGTGGTGGCCGGTCCCTGGCGCCATTGACGCCGTTCCGGCTGGGGCTGCTGGGCAATGGCACGCAGGACCTGATCGTGCCGGTCCTGGTGGCGACCGCAGCACGCCACGGTATCGCGCTCGAATGCATCAGGGGTGACTACGACCAGTTTCTCCAGGAGGCGTTGCAGCCGGGCTCCGAGATCAACCGCACGCGGCCGGACGCGGTGTTGCTCAACCTCGACCACCGCGGCCTGGCAATCCGGCCGACACCGGGCGATTCTGAAGGCGCCGGACAGACGATCGATACCGCCGCCGCCCTTCTCGACGCTGTCCGCTCGGCCATCCGCGGCAATAGCGGTGCCGCCTGCATCGTCCAGACGCTGGCGCCGCCACCAGAGGGTTTGTTTGGTTCGCTCGACCGTGTGCTGCCAGGAACAGCGCGCAGCCTCATAGATGCGCTGAACCGGCGCATCGTGACGAGCATCCCGGACTCCGACGATATGCTGTTGGACGTCGCCGCCATCGCCGAGACGATTGGGCTCGCCGAATGGCACTCGCCGGCGCTGTGGAACCTGGCGAAGCTGCCATTCGCCGACGCTTACGTCCCGCTCTATGCCGATCACGTGGCGCGAATCATGGGCGCGATGCGCGGTAAGAGCCGGCGTTGCCTGGTGCTGGACCTAGACAACACCGTCTGGGGTGGTGTCATCGGCGATGACGGGCTGGAAGGCATCAAGATCGCCCAGGGCGACGCAACCGGCGAGGCGCATCTCAGCGTTCAGCAACTTGCACTGGCGCTGCGGGAGCGTGGCGTTGTTCTGGCAGTCAGCTCAAAGAATATCGACAGCGTTGCTCGCCAGCCCTTCGACGAGCATCCGGACATGCTGCTTCGCCCGGAGCACATCGCGGTGTTCCAGGCCAATTGGGACGACAAGGCGAGCAATATACGAGCGATTGCGCAGGAACTGGCGCTTGGTCTTGAATCGCTGGTGTTCCTCGACGACAACCCGGCCGAGCGCAGCCTGATCCGCCGCGAACTGCCGGAGGTCGCCGTTCCCGAGTTGACCGAGGATCCTGCCGACTATGCGCGCACCCTGGCCGCGGCGGGGTATTTCGAGGCAATCCGATTTTCCGACGAAGACCGCACCCGGGCCGAGATGTACCAGGGAAATGCCCGACGGCTCAGCCTGCAAAAGCAGACCGGCGACATCGATGCGTATCTGCGTTCTCTGGAGATGCGGATCCTGTTCAACAGGTTCGACCGTACGACACGGGTGCGGGTCGCCCAACTGATCAACAAGAGTAATCAGTTCAACCTGACGACCCGACGTTACACCGAGGCAGAAGTATCGGCTGTGGAGGCCGAGCCGGATGCCCTGACCTTGCATGCCCGCCTGATCGACAAGTTCGGCGACAACGGCATCATCTGCGTCATCATCTGCCGGACCACCGCCCCCGCGACTTGGACCATCGACACCTGGCTGATGAGCTGCCGTGTGCTCGGGCGGCGCGTCGAGCAGATGGTCTTGCGTGAAATCCTGCTGCGCGCGCAAGCCCGCGGCATTCGCAATTTAGTCGGCATTTTCCGCCCGACCGAACGAAACGGGATGGTTCGGGACCACTATCCCAAACTCGGCTTCACCCAAATCGGTGCCGACGCCGACGGCACCACCGCCTGGGAACTGACGACGGACACGATGGTCGAGGAAGCGCCCATGATGGTCGAACGGGACCAGATCGAGATGGAGCCGGCTTGAGCAGCCCGGCGCCATCGGTGCGGCCGACATGAGCCTGATTTCGCCGGTCTTCTTCGCCTTCATTGCGATAACGATCATCGCGTTTCATCTCAACTCTTCCGTCGCCTGGCGCCGCTTCGTCATGATGGCCGCCAATACCGTCTTTATCGCCAGCTATATCGGCAATATCGCTGAAGCGTTGCCGTTGTTGGGCTTTTTGCTGCTCGGATATGCCGGCTTGCAGGCGGTCCGCCGCCGTCCCACCAGCACCATCCTGATGCTGTGCATCGCTGTCGTGCTAACCGCCTATATTTTCCTCAAGCGTTTCTCGTTTCTCGAGACCACGGCGCGGCTGCCATTTCCGTATTTGGTTATAGGTCTGTCCTACATCTTGTTCCGGGTCCTGCACCTCCTGGTCGACGCATCGTCGGCGAATGATGGCAGCGACGGAAGCTTGCCTCGCCATATCGGCCCGCTCGCGTTTTTCCGCTATACCTGCAACTTCCTGTGCTTCGTCTCCGGGCCGATCCAGCGTTACCAGGATTTCGCCAAGATGGATGGGATGGAGGCGGTGCCACTGGATCCCGCCCGGGTCTATGCGGCGTTTTCGCGGGTCGTGACCGGATATGTAAAGTTCGTGGTCGTCGCCGGCTCGGCCGACTACATCTTCACTAATCTCAATCCCCAGCTGTTCGGCCTCGCATCGCTTGGCCTGCTGCAGCTGTGCATGGTTTACGCCGCCTGTGCCATGGCGTACACGGCATATCTCTACTACAACTTCTCAGGCTACATGGACATCGTCATCGGCATCGGCCTGCTGCTCGGCCAGGTCCTGCCGGAGAATTTCGACAAGCCATTCAAAGCCCGCAGTTTTCTCGAATTCTGGCAGCGTTGGCACATGACGCTGTCAGAGTGGTTCAAGCTGTACGTGTTCAACCCGCTGCTGATGGCCATGCTGACGCGCTTCCCGGCACCGGGACTCACGCCTTATCTGGGTGTTGTGGCCTTCTTTGTCACCTTCCTGATCATGGGTGTCTGGCACGGAACCACGTCGGTGTTCGTCATCTATGGTCTGCTGATGGGTGCCGGTGCCAGCGTGAACAAACTCTGGCAGCTCGTCTGCATGAACCGGCTTGGCAAAAAGACCTATCGCTCGCTCAGCCAGACGACGGCTTATATGTACCTCGCGCGCGGCCTGACCTTCGCCTATTTCACCTTGGCCCTGACCTGCCTTTGGTTGCCCGATCTACCCCAATTCACAGCTCTTGCAGGGCGGCTGGGGATCTCCGGCGTATCCGCGGCTTTGATCATGCTGGCACTCGGCTTCGCTTTCGCCACGCTGGTCCTGGATCGGGTCTCGGTGTGGCTCGCCGCCCGCGCCGGGATGGTCCGGGAGCTCTCGGCTGGACTCGTCATGCGGAACCTGGCGCTGGCCGGCCGGATTCTTGCGGTGCTCGCGATCGCCTCGCTGTTCAACAAGGCACCGGACTTCGTGTACAAGGCGTTCTGAGGTGAAGTATATCCTTCGTCAGGCGATGCTGACTGGCGTGGCCTTCGGATTCCTATACGGCCTCGCTCTGGCGATCACCTTCGTCGTGGCGCCGATCCCGCCACGAAATGGTTGGATGGATGTCTGGACCGCCGGCGACACCCTGTACCTCACCAGCCCGAAATACGCCTTTCTCGGTCGCGACGTGCTCGATGTCCCCGACCGAAAGGTATTGCTGATCGGCGCGTCCAACACCGGCCTGGGCTTCAGGCAGCCGCTGGTGCAGGCGCTGGTGCCGTGTGCGAAGGTCAGCAATCTCGCCATCGGCAACGCGAATATTTCCGAATTGCGCCAGATGATCGATTTGATACACGAGGTGCAGGACGATACCGCACGCCGGTCCAACACCTTCGTCATTGGTATCTGGTTCGGAATGTTCGTCGAAACAGAGCGGCGTTGGCCCGGCGCCGACCGGCATCACGGCGACACCGACCTCGACATCGAGCGCTACCGCTACGGCTTCTTTCGTCGCACCGACACCGGGCCGGTCGCGGTGCTTCCGCCGGAATGGCTGCGCGTCGGCGTGGTCTTGATACGGCCTTACCTGGCACTGGAAAAGCTCGCGCGCGATGCAACTTCACGCTTGCGCAGGGCCGTGTTCACCCGGCCACCCGAACTCACCGACGACGACCGCGAGAAGCTCGTAATGAACGACAAGGACAAGAGCGACGCCCTCACCTACTGGCGCCAAACCATGGGAGGCGCCAGCGAAATCTCACAAAGCCAGATGACGCTGCTGCAGGCCATCATAGAGGACCTGCTGCGGTCAGGTGAGAAGGTCGTCCTCGTCGATCTTCCGATCCCTGCCTGGCACCGCGACGCAAGCCCCTACGAGCCGGAATATGCCCGAGCGGCGCAGGAACTGTTCACGCGCTTCGCCGACCATCCAGGCTTCGCGGCCCTGAAGATGGATGACCTCGCCGCGGACCAGGATTACTCGGACGAGGTGCACGCAAAGCCGCACCTCGCCCGCGTCTGGGCCACCCGCCTGGCCGGCGTGCTCAACCCAATAGTCTGTCCCGCCAGGACCGCTACCCGTCCGGAATCACGCAGCCGATGACAGAGGATGTCCGATGGACGAAAAGATAGTCTACGAGAAGCTGACCGCCGTGTTCTGCGAAGTGTTCGACGAGGATGACATCGTGCTCACACCCGCAACGACCGGAGACGACGTCGACGGTTGGGACAGCCTCAGCCATATTCGCCTCGTGCTCGCGGTGTCCAAGGCGTTCGGGATCAAATTTTCTGCGTCCGAAATCGGCGGGCTGAAGAATGTCGGTGAGTTCGCCGAGATGATCAGGACGAAGGTATGACGCAAGCGGAACTGCCGGGGCTGGCCTTCCACCATTTCGGCCTCGCTGTGAGCGCGCCGGAGGAGGCGTTCCGCTATCTCGCCGCGCTTGGATACGCTGAAGGCAACAGCGCGTTCGACCCTCTGCAGCGAGTCAACCTGGCGATGCGCCACCATCCGACAATGCCGGACGTCGAGGTCATCTGGCCCGGCGACGGACCCTCACCGATTGACAAGATGGTCAAGCGAACGGGCAGCATGATCTATCATCTGTGTTACGCCTGTCCCGATCCCGAGGCGGCGATCGCGGCCCTGGACGCAACAGGGCTGCAGACAATGCTGGTCAGCCCGCCCACGCCTGCGGTGCTGTTCGGCGGCCGCGAGGTATCCTTCTATACCGTGTCCGGCTTCGGCTTGATCGAACTGCTGCGCGCTACCCACGCCGAGATGGCGATCCCCGCGGTTAGCTAACGCGTCTTCCATCGAAGCCCGCGATGAGGGCCTCCAGGTCGCTGGCGATGCGACTGACAACCGAACTCTGGGCGACTTGATTTCTGACGCCGGCCAAGGAAAGGCGGACTCAATTGTCTGCAATCCAACGCATTGCGGGCCGCGAAGGCGAGAATCGGCGTTCTCGTGATGTTAACGTCCTGATGACGCATTTATTATTGATCTACTTAACATGATTCTAACTGAACGGAGCTTTTACTTGTGATCTGCACTTATTTTGCAAAAGAAAGGTTCCAATATTGTCCGTTATCTCTCCTACAACGCCATTTCCGCTTGGCGTCTATATCGGCAACCCTGATAACAGCAGCCCTGCGAACGAGGCCTTGTTCGAGGCCCAATACAACAGCTTCAGCCAGTTAATGGGCACTGCTCCGCAGTTCCTCGACTTCTTCCTTGACCAGAATCAGCCGGTCAGCCAGTGGATCGGCAACGCCATGTGGGAGGCCAATTCAGCGTCGCAGTCGCCCGATGCCAAAGGCTTGACCCCGGTGATCGCCCTGCCGATGGCGTCGACGGCCAATCCGTCCATGACGGCTGATCAGTATTACAAGGCGTTCACCTCCGGCCAATTCGACAGCGTGATCACAGGCGTCGTCCAGGCATGGGCGCATGATGGCTTCTCCACCCAATACTGGCGGCCAGGTTGGGAGATGAATCTCACATCATCTGTTTCGTACGCCGGAAGTGACGCCGCCACCCAGGCGGATTGGGTGGCCGCGTTCCAGCACATTTCCAGCGTGCTGCACCAGGCAGGCCAGGCGAACGGAGTCACTGTCCAGGTCGTCTGGAATCCGGGGACCATCAATTATTCCGACGCCGAGGCGACGACCAACCTCTATCCCGGCAACGCCTCCGTCGATGTCATCGGTGCCGATATCTACAGCGACATGTATCCGTACAACCCGTTATACGACTGGCATAAAAACGACGGAACGATCGACAGCAGCCTGGCTCAATGGATGGCGGATCCGGTTAACCGCCAGCATTATTGGACCTACCCCGCAGCGACCCCCTACTCTCTCGACGGCAGCCAGGGACACAGCTTGAGTCTCACTGATCTGCTTCAGTTCGCTAAATTGCAAGGCAAGCCGTTGGCGATCCCCGAGACTGGCGCCGGCAACTCCGACAGCGGGCATGACGTGGCCGACGATGCCGCCTTCCCGCAATGGCTTGCCCAAACCCTGCATGCGTCAGGCAACCAGATCGGCTTCGTGAGTCTCTGGGATTCGAATGGCGGCGGCAACCTCGCGTTCTCGTCGGCCTCTGATGGCAAGCCCGCCGAGGCCGCTGCCTGGGCGACATCCTTCGGCGCGACCATCGGATCCTCCACGCCTGCACCAACTACGCTTGGCAAGGGTTCCGATACCGTCAGCCTCAAGATTTCGGAAGATTCCTGGCAGGGTGATGCTCAATTCACGATCAGCGTCGACGGCAGCCAAATCGGCGGCACGCAAACCGCGGTGGCGTCGCACGCGGCGGGTCAGGATCAGACCTACAACGTCCTTGGCAACTTCGGAGCCGGAACGCATAGCGTCTCCGTCAACTTCCTCAATGACGCGTATGCGGGCACCCAAGCGACCGACCGAAACCTATATGTCGACGGCGCCACGATAAACGGTGCTGCGGTGCCAGGCAGCAACCTTGCCTTGCTGAGCAATGGTCCGCAGAGTTTCTGGTACACCAGCGGCGCCGCGACGGCCCAGGCGACGACGGATGTTTTGGATGTCCATGTGTCCGAGGACGCATGGCTCGGCGATGCGCAATTCACGGTCGCGATCGACGGCACCACGATCGGCGGCGTGCGTACCGCCACCGCCTCACACGCCGCCGGTGCGTCACAGGATTTTAAGATCGCCGGCAATTGGGGCCCAGGACCGCACAGCATCGGCATGACGTTCATCAACGATGCCTGGGGTGGCACTCCCTCGACCGACCGCAACTTGTATATCGATCAGGTAACCTACGACGGACAGGCGGCGAGCGGGGGATCGGGGGTGCTGCTGTCCAATGGCACCGCAACCTACGTCGTTCCCGGCACGATCAGCACGACCGCATTGACGCTGCATATGTCCGAGGATGCGTGGCAGGGAGATGCGATGTACGCAGTTTCAGTCGATGGCAATAATCTAGGCCCAGTTGGCACGATCACGGCATCGAATGCGCAGGGATTATCCCAGGCAGTGACGTTGCAAGCGGCGCTGGCCCAAGGGATGCATGAATTGGCAATCTCCTTCCTCAACGATGCGTATGGCGGAACGCCGGCGACTGACCGCAACCTTTATGTTAAGGGCATCGACGTGAACGGAACGCCTGCTTCCGGTGCCACAGCAACCTTGCTGAGCACAGGGACCGCACATTTCCAGATCATCGTTCCGGCCTCATGACTGCGCCCATGTCGCCATATCCTCCTGGCACCAGATCGGGCTCGATCATCGCGGAGCGATGGAGTGCAGCACATCGCGCGTAAGATGTTCTCCGATCTCGGGATCTGGGGTCTTCACGAGGTCCTTCTGCAGCATGCCCACGAGTTGCTCGGCGGAGGCGGGCGACAAAGCCTGTCGCAAGTCGTGCAGCGCATGGATCGGCGCCACCAGGACGAGGCGGTCAAAAACTGACTGCGCCGCCGCCTCGTTGATGACGCGTGCCACTTCGGCAAGAAAGCGATGCTTCGCCATCTCGTGCGGGTCGGTCCGGAGTTCCACCGCATGACGCAAAGCGGATGCACTCTCAAACGCGCGGCCCGGCTGATCGGATCCTAGCTGCGAGGCCCGTTTATGTGCGGCGACGGAATCAATTTGCTGCTCGGTCCGGTAGCGTCCTGGCCGTTTTCCCGGTTTCAGGATCCGCGCATGCTCTCCATCCGCCACGACGACCCAGAGTATTCTCGGAGACCTCATGCGACACTCCTTGCCATCGACTTGGACGGCCAATGCAGTGCAACATTACCACGCGCGTCAGGCCGCAGCCCGACCTCGCCCACGCGCTTCATGATCGTGATCGGCCGGGCGAGCATTGTTCGACGTCATCGAGGGTGCGCTCGCAACGGAATCAGTCCGGCCAGCGCAGCAATGCATCGAAGCGGCGGCGGCGACGCGCGGCGGCCGTGGTGGCGCGGGAGGCGTTGTCGCCACGCGCATGTCGGAGTTCCTGGTCTATCCGGTCAGCGACGATTTCGGCCTCGCCGGGATGCAGGTTGCAAGGGTCAAGCAAGAAATATCCGAGTTCGATCTCATGATCGCGCACGATCACCGGCGGATCGCCACCTGCGAGCGCGTCGGCGAGATCCCATGCGGTGATCCGCGCCAGTTCCGAATCCACGTGCAACTCCAACCGATCGAGGGGGTTATTGGTCGGATCAGGCACAATGACGGGACGAATACCAGGGTGGCGAGCGAAGCGATCCCGCCACAGCGTGAGCGCCGTCGTCTCGCGCGCCCGAATTGCAGCATGGTCTCGTCGCTCCCACGCTTCCAGCGCCGCGATGGTGCCAACCACCCCCTCTTTGCCAACCTTCATGCCGCGACCGATGCCCAGGTTCTGCAGGAACGCCGCACGTACCAGGTCCTTTCGGCCGGCAACAATGCCCGCGGTAGGCCCGCCCAGGAATTTGTGCGCGCTGTAAACCGCGAGGTCGGCGCCAGAGTTGAAATATCCGCGCAAATCATATTCCGACGCGCCGTCGACGATCACCGGAACGCCGGCGTTATGCGTGATTTCGACGACGTCCCCCAGCGGCAGTTGGCCGTACTGCACCGTGTGATGCGACACAACATAGAGCACAGCCGCCGTATTCGGTCCGATTGCCGCCGCCATCTGGTATGGACGGGCGTCGGTGGCCTGCCCGACGGGCACGACCTTGGCGCCAGCCAGCCGGATTGCCTGTTCCACCGGCGCGCCATAGCCGACCATATGGCCCATTTGGATCGGCACCTCATTGCGCAATCCCCCGGCATTCGGCAGTCGCTCGATGGCCGCGAGGTCGGCGCCGGTCATCGCGCCGGCGATTGCCACCGTAATTCCCGCTGCCGCCGATGCGGTGACAAGCCCGGCTTGGGTGCCGCAAAGCCGCGCAATCGTCCGGCTCGCGCGCGCCTGCAAGGCGTTGATCTCGACGAACTGCGGCAACACCGCAGCGACTGCCGCCACTGCCTCAGGCACGACAATGGAGGCGCCAAGGGCCGTCATCGTGCCGGACACGTTGATAATAGGCCGCAAGCCGAGTTGTGCACGGATGTCGATCGCCATGGCGCCGGGTTCCCTTGTCGTTTGGTTGTTCAGAGTAACCCGCGCGCCGTGAGGGTGGAATGCGCAATGAACGGCCAACGAATGACAGGGAACGCGTGAGCGGCGTCTGCCCAATCTTCCTTCAAAACCGGATACCTCACAGCTGCCAGGCCTACCCGATCGATCAGGGTGGACTGGCCTCGGCCGTTTGGTCAGTTCCGCCGAAAGCGGTTCTGACGACCACCCGCCCATGCGGCACGCTGCGATCAATTCGTATGGCACCTCCGTCTGGCGCCTTTGCCAGTGCCGTCACCATTCGCATTCCCAGGCCCTGGCCAGATGCGGGATCGAATTCCGGTGGAAACCCCCCGCCGCCGTCCGCGACCGATACTTCCAGGCCATCCGCGTCACGGCAAACCGCAATCCTTACGTTGCCGCGCCCGTGCTTGAGTGCATTCGTGACCAGTTCACCGACGATCAAACCGAGAGGCGTGATGTCATCCGCGGCCAGGCTGAATGGCTCGATGTCGATCTCCAATGCACGGTCATCGGCTGCATCCGGCAGCAAGCCTTTCATGTCGTTCACCAAACCACGGAGGTACTTCGCGGCGTCCGTAGCCGTCACGGAGCCGCCGTCGTAGAGGCGGTGATGGACGGCGGCGATGGTCATGATCCGCGCCGCGGCTTCTTCGACGTGTTCCCTCGCCTCGGCGTTCGTCAGTCTGCGCGCCTGCATCGACAACAGGGTCTGCACGAGTTGGAGGGAATTCTTCACCCGGTGGTGGACCTCCTGCATCAGCAGGTCCTTCTCGCCCAGCAATGCCTGGTTCTCGCGGAGCAGCGCCTCCTTCTCGCGCAGCAACTCCTCCCGAGCGTCCTGGCGTTTCTGCGCCTCCACCGCGACCGCCAATGTGTTGGCGAGCGCCTGGAGGAATGCCACGTCGTGGTCGTTGAAATCGCCCCGGTGGGTGCTGTCGCCCTCCAGCACCCCGAAGGCCTCACCGTCGCTGGACTGGACGAGGACATTGATCGCGCTCTGAATCCCGTGCTCGGCAAGCAGCGCCGGCGTCCGGAATCGTTGCTCGCTGGCCAGATGGTTCGAGATGACAGGCCGGCCGGTGCGGAACGCATATCCGGCGGGGCTCTGTAAGTTGTCGCCCACCCGAGCGTGGCCCACGACACCCTCGGACCATCCGACGCCCGCGCGGACAAGGAACGCCATGTCACCAGGCAGGTACTCGAGCACCTTGGCGAAACGGGCATCCAGGCCTTCGGCCGCGACCGAACTCGCCTCGTCCAAGATCCGTTGAAAGCCGTCGGTCTGCAAAGCAAAGCGGCCGAACTCCGCCACAAGTTCCTGCTGCCGCAGACGCAGGGTGAGTTCCGGAAGGGAAAAATTCATCGCCTCTGCGCCCATGTGGTTTCCTCACAATCCACGAAATACCATTCCTAGGGTCCCCAGCCACTGTGAGCAACCTATTCGCGAGACGTCCATCCCAGGGCTGCAGCAACGCCACGGCGCCGATCACGGATTGTTGAAGTCCGTGGCGGCGAACCGGCGACCCTTTTTCTTCGATAAATCTGGGCGGATCGGCGACCAGCATAAAAGGCAGGGCGTGATGTTCACTGACCGGCAGGAGGCTGGGACACGGCTCGCGACGCAGCTATTGGCGTTCAAGAACAGCCGTCCCGCGGTATTGGCACTTCCCCGCGGCGGCGTGCCAGTAGGGCTCGAAATCGCCCGCTCCCTGGCCGCTCCGCTCGACCTGGTTCTGGTTCGCAAGATTGGCGCACCGCAACAACAGGAGTTGGCGGTCGGCGCGATCGCCGATGGCGCGTTCCCCGAGCTTGTCACAGATCCAGAGATGATCGAACTCCTCGCCGTCTCGTCCGCTTATCTCGACCGCGCCAAAGCCACCGCTTTGAAGGAAGTCGAGCGGCGGCGCGGTATTTACTTAGGCGATCGTCAGGCGGCCGAAATCGCCGGGCGCACTGCGATCGTCGTTGATGACGGCATCGCCACCGAACTCACCATGCTCGCCGCCCTGCGTGTCACCCGCCGACGCAACCCGGCACGGCTCGTCCTCGCCGTCCCCGTCGCCTCACGCGCCGCCCTCCAACGACTGCGCAAGGAGGCCGACGAGATCGTTTGCTTGGAGACGCCGGCAAATTTCCATGCCGTCGGACAATTCTACCGCCAATTCCCGCAATTGCAGGACGCGGAGGTGATAGCGCTGCTCAACCAGGCACAAACCGCGACAGAGCGAGGCGGCACCGCCGTCGCTGAATGATGTGTACGTCCATGCCGGCTCTGGTCGCCCGCGCGGCCTTCGTCCGATCGGTGCGGCACGATTGAACGTGGTGGCTCCGCGCCGAGAGCAGCATCGACAGGGCAGCGGAAGCACCGCAGGATCGGCGGATGGAACAGTTGCGCAATAGCTCGGAGCGACCGCAGACGTGACGAACGGCACCGATCCTGGCGTGGCACCCTCGCCAGCGCCGGAAGCTGATCTGCGGGCAGGTCCATTTCACGCCTTCGCCGGCGACGTGCAATGGCAATCCCCGCTGCGGGCGGCGATCACCGACGCGTACCGACGGCCGGAGCCTGCGTGCCTGCTGCCCCTGCTGGAAGCCGCGGCACAACCGGCCCCGTTGGCGGCGCGGACGGAAGCGCTCGCCACGCGCCTGGTGCATGCCCTGCGCGCCAAGGGCACGCGGGGCCCTGTCGAAGGCCTGGTGCGGGAATATGATCTTTCCAGCCAGGAGGGGGTGGCGCTGATGTGCCTGGCCGAAGCGCTGCTGCGCATCCCCGACGTCGCCACGCGCGATGCGTTGATCCGCGACAAGATCAGCACCGGGGATTGGCGCGGCCATGTAGGGCACTCGCCCTCCATGTTCGTCAATGCCGCGACCTGGGGGCTCGTCGTCACCGGCAAGCTGACCGCGACCGCGAGTGAGGCGGGGCTTTCCAACGCGCTTGCGCGCCTGATCGCCCGCGGCGGCGAACCGGTGATCCGGCGCGGCGTCGACCTGGCCATGCGGATGATGGGCGAGCAGTTCGTTACCGGCCAAACCATTCGCGAAGCGCTGGCCAATTCCCGCCGGTTGGAGGCGCTGGGCTTCCGCTACAGCTACGACATGCTGGGTGAGGCCGCGACGACGGCCGCAGATGCCGCCCGCTATCACGCCGACTATGAACAGGCCATCCACGCGATCGGCGCGGCCGCCGCGGGTCGCGGCATCTACGAAGGGCCCGGCATCTCGGTGAAGCTGTCGGCGCTGCACCCGCGCTATTCCCGCCTGCAACGCCACCGGGTGATGACGGAGCTGCTGCCGCGCCTGCGCGCACTGACTCTGCTGGCCCGGCGCTACGACATCGGGCTGAATATTGACGCCGAAGAAGCCGAGCGGCTGGACATCTCGCTCGATCTGCTGGAAGCGCTCTGCCTCGATCCTGAACTGGCTGGCTGGAACGGCATCGGCTTCGTGGTGCAGGCCTACCAGAAGCGCGCGCCGTTCGTGTTGGACTGGATCGTCGACCTTGCCCGGCGCACCCGGCACCGGCTGATGCTCCGCCTGGTGAAGGGTGCCTATTGGGACAGCGAGATCAAGCGCGCGCAGGTGGATGGGCTGGAAGGGTTCGCGGTGTTCACCCGCAAGCTGCACACCGACATCTCGTTCCTCGCCTGCGCCCGCAAGCTGCTGGCGGCACCCGACGCGGTCTTCCCACAATTCGCAACGCATAACGCCTACACCGTCGCCGCCATCCACGGCATGGCCGGGGAGAACTTCTATGCCGGCCAGTACCAGTTCCAATGCCTGCACGGCATGGGTGAGGGGCTGTACGAGGAGGTGGTCGGCCCGGATAAATTGAACCGGCCCTGCCGGATCTACGCGCCGGTGGGTACGCACGAGACATTGCTCGCCTACCTCGTGCGTCGTTTGCTGGAGAACGGCGCCAACTCGTCCTTCGTGAACCGCATCCAGGACCCTGCGGTGCCGGTGTCCGAACTGGTTGCCGACCCGGTGGCACTGGCGCTGGCGCGGCCGCCGGTTGGTGTGCCGCATGAGCGCATCGCCTTGCCACGCGACCTCTACGCGCCTGGGCGCCTCAATTCCGCCGGGCTCGACCTCAGCAACGAGAAGCACCTCGCGGAGCTTGCGCCGGTGCTGCTCGCCGGCGCCGCCCAGACCTGGCACGCCGGCGCTTCGGACGGGCCGGCGCAAGCGGTGCTGAATCCCGCGGATCACCGGGACTTGGTCGGCACCGTGATCGACGCCACACCGGCCCAGGTAAGTGCGGCGCTCGCCCGCGCTGCGGACGCCGCGGCACGCTGGCGGGCCACCTCGCCTGCCGAACGCGCCGCCTGCCTGCTGCGCGCCGCCAACCTGCTGGAAGGGCTCCGGCCTGCCTTGCTGGGGTTGATTGTACGGGAGGCCGGAAAGTCGTTCTCCAACGCCGTGTCCGAACTGCGGGAGGCGGTCGATTTCCTGCGTTACTACGCAACCCAGACCCGCGACGAATTCAGCAACGATACGCACATCCCGCTCGGTGCGGTGGTATGCATTTCGCCTTGGAATTTCCCGCTCTCGATCTTCACCGGCCAAGTCGCGGCAGCACTCGCGGCGGGCAACGCGGTGCTGGCGAAACCCGCGGAAGAGACGCCGCTGATCGCGGCCCAGGCCGTGGCGCTGCTGCACCGGGCCGGCGTGCCTGATGACGTGCTGCAGCTGGTGACCGGCCCGGGCGAAACCGGTGCCCGGCTGGTCGCCGACCCGCGCATCCATGGGGTGGTCTTCACCGGCTCCACTGAAGTGGCCCGGCTGATCCAGCGCCAACTCGCGCGGCGGCTGAACCCGGACGGCAGCCCGGTGCCGCTGATCGCGGAAACCGGCGGCCAGAACGCGTTGGTGGTGGACAGTTCGGCTCTGGCCGAGCAGGTCGTGGCCGACGTGCTGGTTTCGGCCTTCGACAGCGCGGGCCAACGCTGTTCGGCGCTACGCGTATTATGCCTGCAGGACGACATAGCCGACCGCACGCTGGAGATGCTGAAGGGCGCTCTGGCGGAACTGGTGGTCGGCAACCCGGATCGGTTGGCAACCGACATCGGCCCGGTGATTACCGCGCAGGCGCGCCAGAGCCTCACGACGCATATTCGAACGATGCGCGACCTCGGCCATGCGGTGCATCAGGCAGTGCTGCCGCCGGACTGCGCATACGGCACCTTCGTTCCGCCGACGATCATCGAAATCGACAGTATGTCAGACCTGCAGCACGAGGTGTTCGGGCCGGTGCTGCATGTGCTGCGCTATCGCCGGACGGGACTCGACGCGCTGATCGACGCCATCAACGCGACTGGCTACGGCCTGACCTTCGGCGTGCACACCCGCATCGACGAGACGATCGCCCGTGTCACCGCGCGGTCCGGCGCCGGCAACATCTATGTCAACCGCAACCTGATTGGCGCCGTCGTCGGCGTGCAGCCGTTTGGCGGCCACAGCCTGTCCGGCACGGGTCCGAAGGCCGGCGGCCCGCTCTACCTGCGCCGCCTGCTGGCCCGCTGCCCCGCGCGCCCGCCCCACCTGGAGCTGGAGTTGGCCGGCCCGGTCGGCGAACGCAACACCTATCGCACTGAGCCGCGTGGCGCGTTGTTGTGCGTGGCGCCGGACGCGGCCGCGCAACGGGCGCAGGCAGCCGCTGCCACTGGCACTGGGAATCGCGTGGCGGCGCCAGAGGTCGAGGCGTTTGACGCGGTGTTGTTCAGCGGCGATGCGAAAGCGCTGATGGAACTGAACCAGCGCCTCGCCGCGCGCGACGGACCGATCGTGCTCGTCCACGTTGCCACTGACGGCGCGAACTATCCCCTCGACTGTTTGGTGCGGGAGCGCTCCGTCAGCGTCAATACCGCCGCCGCCGGCGGCAACGCGAGCCTGATGGCGATCGGCTAGCGCCAGGAGCACGTACGGTCAGCCGGCCGCGGCGGCGGTGTGCGGGCGTTCCCCGCGGTCGGCCTCGAAGAGTTCCATCAGTTCCTGGGCCGCCTGTTGCGCGCTCTGGATCAGTTGCTGCTCGTCGCCGGCGATGGCGTGGCTCTCGACCAGTGTCCGCTCGTCGTGCTCCCTGAACAACTCGATCGCGCGGTGGGCGGTCTCGGGCGGAACATCGAGTTCCTCCAGCACCATTTCGGTCAGCCTCAGGCTGGAGAAGAATGTCTCGCGGATGATGCGGGTGATGCCGATGTCCATGAGCAGGTGAGCGTGCCGACGGTTGCGCGCCCGGGCGAAGATGACGAGGTTCGGGAAATGCCGCTTCGCGATCTCCGACACCGCCAATGTCTCGTCCATGTCATAGAGAGCGACGACGAGCACCTTGGCGGTATCGGCGCCAGCCGCGCGAAGCACCTCCTCGCGGGCCGGATTGCCGAAATAGACCTTGTTGCCGAAGCGCCTGATTACCTCGACCTGCCCCGCATCCTTGTCGAGCGCGGTGAACCCGATGTTCTGCATGCCCAGGATGCGGCCGACGATCTGGCCGACACGGCCAAAGCCGCAAATGATCACGGGTGCCGGCGGCGCGTCGATCGGGTCGTAGACCGGCGGCTCCTTGCGGACGCCGAGCCGCGGGATGGCCAGCCGCTCCGACGCGGCAAAAAGGATCGGCGTCACCACCATCGAAACCGCGATCACCAGAGTGGCCATGTCGGCCTGGCCCTGTGCCAGGGCGCCGCTGGAGACGGCGACGCCGAACAGCACGAAGCTGAATTCGCTGCCCTCGGGCAAGGCCAAACCGAAGCGCAGGGCGCTTTGAGCCGAGCCGCGCTTCACCATCCCGAGCAAGAAAGTGACCGCAACCTTGGCGGCGACCAACACCGCCACGAAGCCTGCGACCATCGCCGGATGCGCAAGTGCCAAATCCAGATTGGCCGACATCCCCACCGAAATGAAGAAAAAGCCGAGCAGCAGACCCTGGAACGGCTTGATATCGGCTTGCAACTCGTGCCGGTATTCGGAATCCGACAGCATTACGCCGGCCATGAACGCGCCGAGAGACATTGAAAGCCCGGCCCAGTTCGCCAGCGCCGCCGTGCCGATCACCAGCAGCAAGGCAGTCGCGGTGAAGACCTCCGGCGTCTTGGCGCCGCCGACGATGCGGAAGATCGGCCGCACCAGAAAGCTGCCGCCGACCAGGATGACGGCTGCTGCCGCGACGCCGCGCGCGACCTCCACCCACGGGATGTGCGTGGGCACGCTGCCGCCGGACAACAATGGGACCAGGGCAACCAGCGGGATGAAGGCCATATCCTGAAACAGCAGAACCGCGAAGCAGTCCCGGCCGGCGGTGGAGGCAAGCAGGTTCCGCTCGCCCAGCATCGGCAGGACGATGGCGGTCGATGACAGCGCCAGCCCCGCCCCAAGCACGACGGCGCTGGTCCATTGCACCCCGGCCAGGTGGATGAGGCCTGAGAGCAGCAACGTGCTCGGGACCATTTGGCCGAGGCCGAGGCCGAACACCGCTTTGCGCAAGATCCACAGTCGGTGCGGGCGCAATTCCAGGCCGATCAGGAACAGCAGCATGATCACGCCAAGCTCCGCGACCTTGGAGATCTGCTCCACGTCCGTCACCAGCCGCAGCACCGAAGGGCCGATCACGATGCCGGCGACGAGGTAGCCGAGGATGCTGCCGAATCCCAGGCTGCGGGAGAGTGGTACCGCAACCGCCGTTGCCGCCAGCAATGCCACCAGCGTTTCGAGCATCGAGCCTCCTTCTACCTATTTGCGCCCACCGCACAGGCGACCTGGACCAGCCAATTCGGCATTTGCAAGCCGCCAGAGCATTTACAACGACAATCTTTGGCCGTGCTGCCCGCCACGACCACAGGACGCATGGCGGCGGCCAGCGGCGGCAGATTTGACGGCGCCGACCGCGCATCCAGGATCACATATGCGTTGGCTCGCCGTCGCTCCGTCTGGTTGGCGCATTTCGCCCTGCCGCCTTGTAGCCTGCTGCCGTATCAATGGTGGGGCTCCAAGGCGTCGCGAGTCGAAATCGGATCGTTGTGCCTGCAGAGGGCCGGAACCTCGTCAAGCATGTCATTGCCGGTCGGATGGACTGGCGTGGCTGAAGGAAGGAATGGGTTCAGCACACATTATGCCGGCGACAAGACTGGCCGCGTGGTGCCGCCGGTGGTCGGTCACGCCGCTGCTGGTCGCGAGCGCTGCCTCATTGCTGGCAGCGTGCACACTGCCGACGCCGACGCAGCAAGTGGCCGTCGTCCAGCCCGCCGGTCCCGAGCATAAGCCGCCGAGCACGCCGCACCGGCGTCCGGTGAGGCCAAGCAGCGCCCCCTGCCCTCCGGTTGATTCCACCGGCCTCACCGATGCCCAGCGGGAACAGCTGTTTCAGCAGTTCGATGACTGGCAGGTGGCTCGGCAGCAGGGGAATGAGCCGAAGGGTCCCGGCCCGGACGTTCATGACGCCGGCCTGCGCGTGGACGCGGGCAGCGCGCGATCCTCGGCCCGCTGTGCCACGGCGCACTGATCGGGCGGTTCCGTGAGAGATGATCTTTCCACATCGGGGATTGCGCCGGCGCCAACGCAGCTTCCCGAGATCGGTCCGGTGGCGCCGGCCGTGGCCCGGCTCGTGGAATGTATTCGCAGGGGTCAGCGCGCCATCGCCCTGATTGGCGATAGTGGTGTCGACGCGGGGTTCATCATCGATGCGACCATGGCGAAGCTTGCGCGGTCCGGCACCCGCTTCGTCCGCGTCGGCAACCCCCTGCCCACACCGCTTAGCCTTCCCCGCATCTTGTTGCAGATCGGCCACGGCCGCGCGGCGCCCACGCAGGATGACGTGGCGAATGCCTTGAGTGTCCTCACCGCACGCCTCGGCAAGGAACAGCGCATCGTGCTCGTGGTGGAGCAGGCCGACACTTTGCAGCGCCAAGCCCTGCTGTTCTTGCAGCTTCTGCTGGACCGGGAACTATCCGATGCACCGGTCCTGCAACTCGTTTTCGTCGCCACCGACCGGCTTTGGAAGCTGCTGGACAACCCCGATTTCCACGCCCTCCGCGGCCGCCTCGCAACCTTGGTCGTCCGAGCCTCGACACGCGCCACGCGTCCGGAACGGGCCGAGGCAGTGCCGAGGCGGTCACCGCCTCACCCAAAGAAAATGCCGGCTGGCAGGCGCGCCCTGATGGTCGGTTTCGTCTTCGCAGCCGGCATCGCCTTCGCGGCGGCGATGTTCTACCGCGACATTGTAAGCAATGTGGTCGCGCTCTGGCCGATCCCTGAGATGCAGGAGCCGGGCCCAACACCCAGCGGCGCGCCGGTCGAACCCGCGACCACCATTCCGGCCACGCCACCGGTCATCGACGCTGGCCCCGCATCGCCAAATGCCACCGAGCCAATGCAAGCCATCCCGCCCGTGCCGGCTGTTGCCGCGCCAGATGCTTCGTCGCCGACGCAGCAAGGTGCTGCCCCCGACCCGGCGGCAATCAACGCGCTAGTCCCGAACGCCCCAGCCCCGAACGCCACCGAATCGGATCAGAATCGGCTGCGGCGCGAGTTCGACGCGTTCCTGAGCAGTTCCGGGCTCACGCGGCTCAACGCCGCACAACGGGAGGCATTGTTCCAGCAATATTTGGCTCGGCATCGCTGATCGGACGGACCCGAAGGCGCGCGTCGGCCGAGCGGCCCCTGCTTCTAGATCGTGATGGCCGCCGGTATCGGCGACCATCACGATCTAGCCTTTTGTTCAGGCGAGCAATTTTATGGCACGGTGATTCCACCTAAAGCCATATTGCTCTAGTGACGTTGCAGGTCGCGCCAACTGACCGAAGCGTCGCCGCTCGTCCAGAAGTTCCTCGCTTCGCCGCGCGCCACCGCCTCGACGCAAGCGGCGTGGGCGCACTGGCTGACACCGGTGCGGCCAGGGTGGAACTCGTAATAATCGACCATGGATACGTGAAGTTGGGTGCCTGGATCCGAGCGCCAGTGATGGGTCGCGGGCGGCATGGCCTGCCATTGCACGCAGTCGATCGCACCATAGGCAAACTGCAGTTCGCGGTCGCCGTAGTCATGTTGTTCAAGCCGCGTCGTGCCTGACATGCCGCCGCGGGCGATTGACTGGCGGATCTTTGCCCGCACGCCGGCCGAGCGCGCGACCATGTCCGCAACATCGATCGTCATCGGCGTCCCGCTGGCGCCAAGGAAGTGCCAATACAGGCGAGCGGCCAAGGGGCCGGCGGCGAGGACGACCGCCATCGCCGCCGTCGCCGCCTCCTTCGGAGGCATGTACGCGCAGGCGCAATCGACGGAGGAGCGCGCGTCCGGCACATGCGGCGCGCGCGGCGCACGACCGTGCCGGATGTCATCCCACGTGCGTTCAGCCTGACCGGCGACGTCGGCTGCGGCGGAGGCGCACCGGGCCCGATATGTTCGTTGCAGATCCGCCCAGGGGGCGGTCGGTCGCAGATCATCCTGGACCGGCCGGCAGCTGCCAAGCCGCGGCGTTGCCGGGACAGCGGATCGGCGCCCGGCCGCAGATGGGTGAGCCGGCGCATGGGTCCCGCCGCCCTGCCGCTGAATCGCATGCGGATCTCCGCCAGACACCCGACCGAGGCGCTGGCCTGGGGGCCCCGCAGACATTCCCCCGCGCTGTTGAATCGTGTGTGTCAGTTCATGCGCCAGAAGCCTGCCGCCAGGCTGGGTGTACTGGCCGCTGCCGAAAACGATGTCGTTGCCGACCGTGTACGCGAGCGCGCCCACGGAACGAGCGGATTCTGCGGCTAACCCGTCCGTATGAACGCGCACCGAGCTGAAGTCGTGGCCGAATCTCGGTTCGAAGAAGGCACGCGTCGCCGGTCCCAACGCCCGTCCCGGCCGGCTCAAGACCTCGGCGACGATGGCAGGCGCCTCGGTCGCTTCGAATGCCGCTGCGTCGCCGGATCCGGCCCTTGCCAACTCATGGGTATCGGCTTTCTCCTCTTCCTCGCAAGCCTCGCATTTGCGCTGCACAGCAGGTGCGCCACGGGTTGCGGCGATGGCGGATGGATCCGGCGTCCGCATCACCTGGTCAGCGATCTGGTCCGCCTCACGCTCCAGCGGATCGTCTGCGCGCCCCACCGTCAGCTTCTGCTGCAGAAGGCCACCGATCGGCCGGGCGAGGGCATTGGTCTGCGGTCCTTTCCCCGGCGGGAACAGGGGGATCGCGCTGACATCCCAGGACAGGCCGGGTAAATTGGCTGCATTCAGGCCGTGCGTCCGCTCGCTCCCTCGGCCCGGCAAAGCGGCATTCCGATGGCCCGGCCGGTGCGCCGCAGGGGTCGAACGCCATTGAACCAAACCGCTGGTCGCATTCTGGGCCGGTCTGATCTGTGGCGCTTTCACCTTCGAAATGAACATGGCTGCACCTGCGTGTGATTCAGCAGACAGGACGTGCATGAACCCAAGCCACCGATCACGGTAGCGCAGAAGCGAGATCGCGGCACGAACTGATTGCGCGGGCTTCGCTTTCGGGCTCCGTGATCTCCGCACCACGGAGGAAACTCAAACGCTTCAAATGCGTTTTAGAGAGCAATACCCTTCGCAGAAGGAGTGTCGCTGATGAATTCCAAACTTGTCGTCGCGGGCGCCCTTGCTCTGCTTGCGAGTTGCGGCACGGACCCGCAGGAGCGGACTAGCGGTGGAGCGGCCGCCGGAGCCGCGACCGGGGCCGGAATTGGCGCGTTGGCTGGTCCGCCCGGCGTTGTCGTTGGCGCGATCGTCGGTGGTGGTGCTGGGGCGGCGACGGGCGCCGCGACCAGCCCAAGCCAGGTCAATCTCGGCAAACCGCCTTGGACCAATCCGGAGGCGCGTGTCCCAAGCCCGAGCGGATCGCGGTCACAGACCAACGTTAGTGCTGCCAAGGAGCACGATACCGTCGAACAGTTGAACGCCCAGAGCCTCGACCGGGCGAGCAAGGCGGCCCAGTAAGCCTGTTCGCCTCCAGATTTGCATTTCGCGGTCCAGTCTTTGTGACGAAGCCCGCGCCTGGAGCGTCCATCCCACGGCATACCGAATCCAGCGAGCGAGCATGGTTCAATGAGCTTGATCAACCAGCAGACCCTGGGACTTTCATCGACTCCCAGTTTCGTCAATGCCGCGCTGGACGCCCTCTCCGGAGGCACCACCGCAAGCAGCCCCGCCCAATCGGCGGCGACCGCTGCTCCCTCTCCGTTCAGCACCATCTATGCTTTTGGCGACAGCCTGTCGGATGGCGGCAACATTTCCGTCCTCAGCCTTGGCCTCGTGCCGGCGAGCCCGTATTCGGGCGGCGTGTTCAGTAACGGGCCGATCTGGGTACAGGACCTCGCGACCCATTATGGGCTCGCCGTGCCGAAGGCCAGCCTTGCCGGCGGCACCGACTTTGGGTTCGGCGGTGCCAAGACCGGATCCGAGCCGCTGCACGTCCCCAACCCCGCTGATCTGTCCTCCCAATTCACTCAGTTCGCTGCGGCAGACCCGAAGCCGCAGCCGAACGCCCTCTACACGGTTTCGATCGGCGGCAACGACGTGCTCGACGCCGTCTCGACCTTCGCCACCGACCAGGCCACTGCGCTGGCCGACATCAGCAGTGCCGTTGCCAACGAAACTTCCTTCATCACCAACCTCGCCAGCAAAGGTGCGGCCAACTTCCTGGTGATGAATGTTCCCGACCTGAGCAAGACCCCCTTTGCCCTCGCCCATGGTCCGCAATACGCAACCGTCGCGTCCGGGCTCTCGGCACTTTACGACTATCAGCTCAATGTTTCGCTCGCCAACCTGGTGACCTCGCAGGGCCTGAACGTCCATGTGCTCGATAGTTACTCCCTGCTCGACGCGGGGATCGCCAACCCTGCCGCATTCGGGTTGACCAACGTCACCCAACCGCTCTGGTCGGGCAACTTCGAAGATTCCTCCAGCGGCACCCTCGCCGCGACCGGTGCCGCCCAGGCCGGCTTCCTGTTCATGGACGGCCTGCACCCGACTGCCACCGGCCACGCCCTGCTGGCCGACGCCGGCGTGGCCGCCCTGACGCCGCCCGCGTAGCAAGCCTGCTGGACCGCTACGCCTTGCAGGACGTGGCGCTCAAAGAGTGTCGGCAGCGTCGGGACGTTCTGCGCCGTCGGGCTGTTTGGCCGCACCCTGGCCCGCGCCCACGCCCGCTCAGGCGATGCCGAGGCTGTCGCTGACTCCCTTGGGCGCGGCACGGTGTTTGACGAGGCCATCGCAGGGTTCTCGATGGCTTATGCTGAACAGAACTTGCGCGACTGGCAGGCGTTTCTGCACGCATTGGAGACCAAGCGTATCGTTGCAAGTGGCTGAGGAACTCCGCAAAACGCAGTGGCAGTGACGCGAGGCTGCGGGGCGAGATCACGTCACCGCAACGGCTCAAGAATAGAAACGTAATTCGCGACGGCGGCGCCGCCCATGTTGAACACACCGGCGCGGTCGGCGCGCGGCAGTTGCATGGTGCCGGCCTGGCCGGAAAGCTGCATGGCACTGATAACGTGCATCGACACGCCGGTGGCGCCGATTGGATGGCCCTTCGCTTTCAACCCGCCGGAAGGATTGACCGGCAGCCTGCCATCCCTGGCGGTCCAGCCCTCCAGCACCGCGCGGGCGCCCTGCCCTGGCGCGGCCAGGCCCATCGCCTCGTATTCCAGCAGTTCCGCCACCGTGAAGCAGTCATGGCTTTCGACGAAGGACAGGTCTTCGAGCGAAAGCCCAGCCTGCGTCAGCGCCTGCCGCCAGGCCTGGGCGGCACCTTCGAACGAGGTCGGGTCGCGCTGCGACAGCGGCATGAAATCGTTTACCTGCACCGCCGCGCGGAACCGAATTGCCTTGCCGAGCGCCCGCGCCGTGTCCTCGTCGGCCAGCACGAGGGCGGCGGCGCCGTCCGACACCAGCGAGCAATCCGTGCGCTTCAGCGGCGGCGCGACATAGGGGTTGCGATCGCTGAGCGCGCGGCAGAAATCGAAACCGAGGTCGCGGCGCATCTGCGCGTAGGGATTGTCGACGCCGTTCTTGTGGTTCTTCGCCGCGATCGCCGCCAGCGCGTCGGACTGGTCCCCCCATTTCTGGAAATAGCGTTCGGCGATGCGCCCGAACACCCCGGCGAACCCCGCCGGTATCTCGCCTTCTTCCTTGCGGTAGCTGGCGCCAAGGAGAATATCGCCGACCTGCGGGTTCGGCGTCGCGGTCATCTTCTCCGCCCCCACCACCAGCGCGAACCGCCCACGCCCCGCAAGCAGGAAGTCCCGCGCGCCATGCACCGCGGCGGAGCCGGAGGCGCAGGCGTTTTCGTAACGGGTGGCCGGCTTGAAGCGCAGTTCCGGCACGGATTGCAGCACCAGCGAGGACGGGAAATCCTGTTTGGAGAACCCGTTATTGAACAGCCCGACGAATACCCCGTCGATGGCACTTGCCTCGATGCCGGCATCTTCGATGGCGGCGCGGGCAACGCGGCCGATCAGGCTCTCGACATCAGGATCTTCCAGCTTGCCGAACGTGGTGTGGGCCCAGCCGACGATGCAGGCTTCGGTCATGTCGTCTTCTCCTATGCCAGTTCGGATGTTTCTCCATCGGGCAGAGGCACATCGAACGCGTTCAGCGTCATCGAGACCAAGGTGTAGTAGCCGCAGGTCCCCACCAGCTCGACCACGCCCCGCTCGCCGTACGCTGCCACCATCGCGTCGTGCTGCGCCTGGGAGACGTGGCGGTTGCGGTGCAAGGCGGTGGCATAGTCGTAGATGGCGCGCGCGCCGGCATCGGCAAGCGGCGGGTCGCGACCATCGCGAATGGCGTCGATGATGGCTGCATCGAGTCCGGCCGCCAGCGCCAGGCGGCGATGCGCGTACCACTCGTAATGGCTGTTCCAGTGCTTTGCCGTCACCAGGATCGCCAGTTCGTTCAGCGCCGGCGGCAGGCTGGTGTCATAGCGGATGAATTCGCCCAAATGCTGGGCACGCTGGGCCAGCACGGGGCTGTGCAGCCACGCCTCGGCCGGCGGCGGCATGCGGCCGCGCTTGCCGGCAATGGTAGCCTCGAGCACCGCGCGCTGTTCGGGGCTCATCTGTTCCGGCTTGATCGTCGTCAGGCGCATGGGTGTCCTCCAGATTTTGCGGCAGTATAGCGCTCGGCGTAAGCGATGCACCCTGGTCACGGCCGCGGGCCAGGACCAGACTGCCCGGCGGGATGGAACGTCGACTCGCCAACCCGGACATCGTCCGGTTGTGGACCATTGGCGGCACCAACAACATGGTGCGCTGGCTGGAAATCCTGGCCGCGGCGGTGTTCACCCTGGAAGTCACCGGCTCGGGGTTTGTCGTCGCCGCCGTCACCGCAGCCCGCACCCTGCCGCTGCTGCTGTTCGGCGGCCTGGCCGGGGTGCTGTCGGAATCGGTCAACCGCCGCCAGATCCAGTTGACCGGCATCCTCATCACCTTCGCCACCTCGCTGAGCGTGTGCCTGCTGGCCTCAGTCGGGGTGATCCGCCCCTGGCACCTTGCCATCACCGGGTTCGTTGCCGGCACCGTCTGGTCCACCGACATGTCCACCCGCCGCCGGATGGTGGGCGACACTTCAGCGCCCGGACTGGTTTCGCGCGCCATCGCCGTCGACAGCCTGGCGGGCGCGGTGACCCGTATGGCCGGGCCGTTGGCGGGAACGGCCGCCTATGGCGCGATCGGGCTATCCGGCGCCTTCGCCTGCTCGACGGCAATGACTTTGCTGACCTTGCTGCTGATGCTGGGCGTCCGGCACAGCCAGGTCACCCAGCCTTTGGCGCTGACGCGGGTGCCGCGCGACCTCGCCGACGCGATTACCACCGCCAAGGGGCTGCCGGTGGTGCGGGCCGTGCTCGGGGTGACCATCGCCATGAACCTGTTCGGCTTTTCCTATACCGCGCTGGTGGCGCCGATCGGGCTGCTGGTGTTCGCGATCCCGGTCGCCTGGGTCGGCGCGCTGGCAGCCGCTGAGCCGCTCGGCTCCATCATCGGCGGCTTGGCGCTCGCGGCGTTCACTCCTGCGACCTCGCCGCGCCGGCTGCTGCTGGGCGGCTCAGCATTGTTCGTGGTGATGCTTGGGCTGATGCCGCTGGCGCCGAGCTTTGGCCTGGCCTGCGCGATGATGGTGGTCGGCGGCGTTGGGCTGGCCGGATTCAGCAACATGCAGACGACGCTCATTCTCACGCACGCGCCGATGGCGCTGCGCTCACGGCTGATGGGCCTCACCACCGTCTGCATGGGCACCGGACCGTTGGGGTTGCTGCTAATCGGCGCACTGGCGGATCGGATCGGGCCGATGGCGGCGGTGCAGACGGTGGCGGTCGCCGGATTTGTCGGTCTGGCGCTGGTGGCGGCGGATTGGATCAGGTCCGTCCCACGCGCATATCCAACCGCCGTTCCAGCCGCCCTGCCGCCAGAGACAGCGGCCAGCACAGCGCGAAATACAGCGCCGCCACGGCCGGGTAGATGAGCATCGGCTGGAACGTGACGTTCACCATCAACTGGCCGGCGCGGGTAAGCTCCACGAAGCTGACGATGGCGGCGACGGATGTTCCCTTGATCAGTTGCACCAGGAAACCGACGGTGGGCGGTATGGCGATCCGCACGGCCTGCGGCAGGATCACGTGGCGCAGGATCGGCCAGCGCGGCAACGCCAGCGCCGTCCCCGCCTCCCACTGGGTGCGCGGAATCGCCTCGATGGCGCCGCGCCAGATGTCGCCGAGGAAAGCCGCCGCGTAGAGGGTGAAGGCAAGCGCCACCGCCGGCCACGGATCGAGCCGCACGCCGGTCAGCACCGCCAGGCCGTAGAACGACAAGAAAAGCTGGAGCAGCAGCGGCGTGCTCTGGAACAGCATGACATAGGCCCAGGAGATCCATCGCAGCGCCGGCCAGCGGGACACCCGCAGCAACGCGATGGCAAATCCACCAAGTCCGCCGCCGATGAAAGCGACCGTGGTCAGCAGCAACGTCCAGCGCAAAGCCAGCAACAGGAAGACGAACTCGTCGACGCCGAAATCGCGGCTCATCTGCCGCCGGCCCCAAGCTTTGGCCGGCCGCGTTCGAAGCCGAACCAGAAACCGAGGTCGAGCAGCAGGCGAAACCCCGCCGCCATGAGAAAATAGATGAGGGTCGCGACGAAGTAGAATTCAAAGCTGCGGAAAGTGGTGGATTGTAGCGTGTTGACGGTGGAGGTCAGCTCCTCCGCCGAAATGGCGGACACCACGGCAGAGCCGAGTAAAATCAGGATGAATTGCGCGGCCAACCCGGGATAGGCGACGCGGACCGCGGGGAAGATGATGACGTGGCGGAAGATCCGGTAGCGCGACAGGCCCAGCGCCCGGGCCGCCTCGGTCTGGCCGTGCGGGATCGCCTCGATGCCGGCGCGCAGGATCTCGGTCGCATAGCCGCCGAAGTTGAGGCCGAGGCCGAGCACCGCGGCCTCATTGGCGTCCATGCGAATGCCGATCAAGGGCAGCGAGAAATACACGATGAACAATTGCACCAGCAGCGGCGTGTTACGGATGATTTCGATATAGGCCTGCACACCCCATCGCGCGGCGCGGAATTGGCTGCCTTGCAGAAAGGCGCAGATCCCCGCCACCAGCATCCCCAGCGCGAAGGCCGCGACCGACATCTCGACAGTGGCGATCGCGCCGTCCAGCAGGCGCCGCCAATTGTCCCAGACGACGCCGAACTGGAAAACGTAGTGCAAGACTAGATGATTGGCAGTTCCGGCAGGTCTATGCCGGTGTATTTCTTGTAGATCTCCGCCAGCACGCCGTTCTGCTTGTTGAGCAGGTTCCAGGTGTTCACCCATTGCCGCAGCTCGAAATCGGCATGGCGCACGATCGGCGCATAGAACGCCCGGCGGACGAGGAATTTCAGCTCCAGATTGGCGCGCGGATTGCGTTCGATTACCGAGCGCGCGGCGAACTCGCTCATCGATGCCGAATCCACCTGGCCGGACAACAGCGACTGGATGGTGGCGCTGATCTCGTCGAACCAGACGATCTTGGTGCCGGGCGGCGCGATCTTCGGCACCTCGGCTTCCTCAAGCGTGGCGCGGGTGATGCCGATGCGCTTGTCGGCGAGGTCGGCGGCCTTGCTCATGCTCACCTTCTGCGGCCCGAACACCACAATTGCCAGCGCCCCGTTCGGATTGCAGAACGAAACCGTCTTGGCGCGGTCGAAGGTCATGGAGATCGAGGAGAGGGTGATGTCCGCCCGCCCCGCCAGCAACGCCGGAATCCGTTGCGTCGCCACGACCTGCACGAGATCGAGTTCGACGCCGAGGTCTTTCGCCAGTTGCTTGCAGGTGGCAACCTCCACCCCGTCCGGCTTGCCGTCCGCGCCGAGCACGCCGAACGGCGGCGAGGAGATGTCGCAGGCGATGCGGACCACCTTCTCTTTGATGATCCTGTCGAGCGTCGACGGCCCGGCGCCCTGGGCCGCCGCCGCGCGGATGACCGACGGCGCGGACAGGGCGGCAAGGGTGGCACCGGCCAGGCCGGTGGTGGCGAACATGCGACGGCGGTTCATTCCCTGGGTCCCCTTGCGATGTCGAATTCCTGATTCACAGCCGCACGCAGTAAGCCGATGTCAGTGTTGATGCACAGGCACGAAAAGCCCCGCGCGAGTGCGGCGCGCGCTTCCATCCCGTCCGCGGCGAGCCAGCCGAACGGCTTGCCGGCCTCCTTCGCCGCCGCCAGCAACGCCACTTCCGCGGCATGGAAGCGCGGATGGTCGAATTGCCCGACGATGCCCATGCTGTCGGTGAGGTCAAAATGCCCGAGCCAGCCGAGATCAATCCCCGGCACGGCCATGATGTCTTTCGCGTGGCGCAGGCCGGCTTCGGTTTCGATCAACGCAATGGTCAGCACGGCGTCGTTGGACGCGCGCATGGCTTCGGCCACCGGCAGCGGCGCGTAGTCGTCATGGGCGATTCCGAAGGCGAGGCCACGCGTGCCCTGCGGCCGGTAGCGGCACCAGGCGACCATGTCGCGCGCCTGTTCGACCGTCTCCAGCATCGGCACCATGATGCCCATGGCGCCGGCGTCCAGCATCGGCGAGATCAAATGCCGATGGCAACCCGGCACCCGCACCATCGGCACGATGCCGGCGGCCTTCGCATAGGCGATCGACGCCTTCATGGTGTCGATGCCGACGCCGCTATGCTCGGTATCGAAGATGATGAACTCCGCACCGCCCGACGCCAGCACGCGAGCGAGGCCCGGGGTGAAGAACTCAAACGCCATGACGCCGAGGCTGTGGCCGCCGGCGAGCAGTTTGCGGCGGACCGGATTGTCGATCATGGCGCGCCCCTGTCGTCGATGTCGCGGATCGGCGCACCGATGGCGGCGGCGAGGATGCCAGGGAGCACCGGGATCATGCGCTCGCCGTGGCCGGCGACATTGGCCGCCTGGAACACCTGGCTGATGGCCTGGGCGATCGGTGCCGGCGCGGGTGCGGCCTCGGCCATGCGGCAATAATATCGCAGGTCCTTGCCGCCGATGCGCAGCGGCCCGCGCAACTTGCTGTCGTCCCCCTCCAGCACCCAGGGCATCACCATCTGGAACATCGCGCTGTTGGCGCCGCCTGCGGAGACCACCTCGTACAACCGGCGGAGATCGACGCCGAGCTTGCTGGCGGTGGCGATCGCTTCGGCGATCACGCCCGCGGTGCCGAGCGAGATGAAATTGTTGCACAGCTTCAGCGTGTGCGCGTCGCCCAAGCCCCCGGCGTCGATGATGGTGTCGGCGTAGGTTTCCACGATCGGGCGGATTTGCGCGACATGCAGGGGATCACCGCCGAGAAATGTCGAGAGCTTTCCGGCCTCCGCTTCCAGCGGCGTGCGCCCCAGCGGCGCGTCGACATAGCCGCAGCCTTTCTGCGCCAGCAAGGCACCGAGGCGGCGGGTGCTGAGCGGATCGGCGCTGGTGCTGTCCACGAGGACCATCCCAGGCCGCACGGCGGCGAGCAGGCCGTCGTCGCCGAGCACCACGCGCTCCACCTCGACGCTGGATGGGAGGCACATGAACACCACGTCCGCGGCTGCAGCCAACGCGGCAGGTGTGGCCGCTTCCGCGGCACCGCGGGCCACCAGGTCGTCCACAGGCGCGCGGTTGCGATTGCCGAGCACCGTCAGACAGTAGCCGCCGGCCAAGATGTTCGCCGCCGCGCCATGGCCCATCAGGCCGACGCCGGCATAACCCACGCGCGGCTGTTCGCTCACGCTTCCTCCAAATCACGATTGTTGGCGGTGAGAATGGAAGGTCGGCGCCGCCGGCGCAAGCCGCGTCCGCCCCCGGTTGCCCGCTACTTCACCGCCCCGAGCGTGAGTCCCTGCACGAGGTAGCGTTGCAAGGTTGCAAATACCACCGCGACCGGCACGGTGGCGAGCAGGGTCGCCGCCATGATCTGGTTCCACTCCACCTGGTAACGCCCGGCCACGAGGTTCACGACTCGCAGCGGCAGCGTCAGCCGTGCGGGATCGCGCAGCATGGTCAGCGCCACCGGGAATTCGTTCCAGCAGCCAACGAAGGTGACGATCCCCGCCACCGCGATCGCCGGCACAGCCAGCGGCAGAAAAATGCGCAGCATCGCCTGGACCGGTCCGGCGCCGTCGATCCACGCCGCTTCCTCCAATTCGCGCGGAATGGTGGTGAAATAGGAGGCGAGCATCCACACCGCGAAGGCAAGCTGGAAGGCCGCATAGATCACCAGCACGGCGCTGCGCGTATCCACCAGCGTCTCACCGCCGAGATGGATCGCGGCGGCCATGCGGAACAGGCCCAGCACCAGCAGGATGGGCGACAGCATCTGGGTTATCAGCAGGAACTGGCGATAGGCGCCGTTGCCGCGGAACGCCATCCGGCTGATCGCATAGGCGGCCGGCACCGCCACCAGCAAAGTGAGCGAGGTCGCGGACAGACTGACGATCAGGCTGTTGACGACGCCGTCGCCGAAGCCCACGGCTGACCACATGTCGGAAAAATTCTCCCACGCGAGGCGCGTCGGCAGCCAGCGCGGCGGAAAGGCGAACACTTCGTCATGCGGCTTCACCGCCGTCGACACCATCACCGCGAACGGCAGCGTGGCCGCGAGCAGCAGCGGTGACAAACCGAGCCAGCACCACAGCGTGCGCCAAGCCTTCCTGCTCATGCCGCCTGCTCCCGGCGCAGGCGCAGGTACAACGCGGTGAAGGCAAACACGATCACCAGCATGACCAGCGAGACCGCCGCGGCCGGACCGGCGCGGCCGAGCCGAAAGGACAACTCATAGAGATAGGTGACGAGGATGTGGGTGGAATTGTCCGGACCGCCCTGGGTCATCACCCAGATGATCGGGAAGGAATTGAACACGTGGATCGCGTTCAGCACGATGGCGATGTTGATGAACGAACCGATCATCGGCAGCGTCAGGTGCAGAAAGCTCTGCCAGGGGCGGGCCCCGTCGATCGATGCGGCCTCGTAGATTTCAGTCGGGATCGAGGACAATCCGCCGAGCAGGATGGTCGTGGTGAACGGGATGGAGACGAGGATGCCGATCAGCACCTCCATCGGAAACGCCGTCTCCGCCCGCGCCAGCCATTGGACCGAAGCGGCGATGAGCCCGGCCTGGCGCAGCATGGTGTTGACCATGCCGTAATCCGCGTTCAGCGCCCACATCCACACCACCGCCGCCATCGCCAGCGAGATCGCCCAAGGGAGCATGATGATGGTGCGCGCCAGGCCCCGCCCGTAGAAATCCAGCCGCAGGATCAGCGCCACCGGCAGCGACAGCAGCACCGTGCCGCCGACCACGCCAACGGTCCAATACAGCGTGCGCAGCAGCGTCGCCTGGAAGATCGGGTCGGCGAACACGGCTTCGAAGTTGCGGCTGCCGGTGAAGCCGCGCACCAGCCCGAAACGCGAGACATCGGATACCGACAGGCGGATCATCTCGAACAACGGGAAGCCGATGATCGCCGCGGCCAGCAACAGGCTTGGCAGAATCAGCAACCAAGGGGCCAGCACGGCCCCCCGGCGCGCAGCTCTCATCTACCCGCAGCTCTCATTTACCCAGCGACTCGTTGGCCCGCGCCGCCGCCTGCTTCAACGCCGCTTCCGGCGGCACTTTGCCGAGATAGACGGATTGCAGCGCGTCGGTCACCGCTTTCGCGGTGTCTTCCCACCCCGTCACCGTCGGCGCGAACTGGGCGATCGGCAACAGGTCCACGAACACCTTCAGGCGGGTGTTCTCGGTGAAATACGGGTCCGTCGCTTCCGCCTTGGTGGTCGGCAGGAATCCCTCGCCCTTGGTGAATTCCACCCGCGGCCCTTTGGTGAACAGGAAATCGAGAAACTTCCAGGCCGAGGCCTTCACCTTGGAGTTCTTGAACATCACCACCGAATCCGTCACCGCGTAGGTGGCCGAATTCGTGCCCTTCGGCACCGGCACGATGCCGTATTCAAGCTTCGGCGCTTCCTTGGCGATCTGGTTGATCAGGAACGGCAGCGAAATCACCATGCCGACGCGGCCTTGCTTGAACAGGTCCTGGATGTCGGCGCGGGTATAGTTGGTCGGGCTGTCCTGCGTGAGGCCGTGGTCGACCAGCGATTTGTAGAGGTTGAGCGCGGTGACGCCGGCCGGCGAAGCAAACGCCGCCTTGCCGTCGGGGCCGATCACGTCGCCGCCAAAGCTCCACAGCGCGTAGTAATAATAGACATCGACCTCGGTGCCCTTCGCCATCATGGCGAAGCCGGGGAAGCCCTGTTCCTTGATCTTCGCCGCGGCCGCCACCACATCGTCCCAGGTCGACGGCCCGTTCGGGAAGCCGGCCTTCGTCAGCATTTCCTTGTTGTAGTACATCGCCCGCGCAGACGCCGCGATCGGCAGGCCGTAGACTTTGCCGTCGATCTCTCCGGGCTTCAGGAATGGGCCGATGAAGCGGTCCTTGAAGGCCGGGTCCATGTAGCCATCCAGCGGCTCGGCCACGTCGTCACGAACGAAATCCAGCAGCCAGCGGGTGCCGATGATCGAGATGTCGGAATTCGCCCCGCCGGCGATGTCGGTGCGCAGTTTCTGCAACAGGCCGTCCCAGTTCACCACCTGGATTTTGATCTCCGTGCCAGGATTTGCCTTGGTGAACTCGGTCGCCATCTTTTCGAAATAGGGCCCGGTCGCGGCGCTGTAGAACGATACGGTGACGCGCACCGTATCGGCGCGGACAGGGGTGAACCAAAATGCCATTGCCATGGCGGCGGCGAAAAGGAGACGATGGTGGCGCATGGCGGAAACTCCCGGTTTGCGTGGTGGCTAGAAGATGAGCGCCGGCGAGGTGGTTTCATCGAGCGGCCAGATCGGACGCTGGACCTTGGTGTAGGGGATACGGCGATAGTCGCGCGGGATCGGCCCGTCACTGTCGATGTAGATCACTTTCTTGGCGATCGGCCCGAACGCCGCCATGAAATGGTTGGTGGATTTCACCACCACCAGCTTCCGCTCGGTCGGTTCGACGCCGACGTTGCGGAATAGTTCGAGGCCGAGTGCCTGGGTGCGGTTCGAAATCAGCACCACTTCCACCCCGCCTATTTTCACGCAGGCGCAATCGCCGAGCGGCACCTGCGTCGGCCCGAAGCTCTGCCAGCAATCGCGCTTGAGGCCGGTGACCGTCACCGTGGCATCGACCGGCGCGCCCGAGGCCGGCCCGATCTTGCCGCCGAAGCGCAGCGGAAAAATCGCACCTTCGCCAGCGTCGAAGCACAGCCGCACCGCGATCGGGTCCCATATCGGCCCCAGCGCCGCCTGCTCCACGCCGCGTTCGATCAGCCGGCGCAGGATGGTGGTGTTGTCGCTCGGCGCACCGCCGCCGGCGTTGTCGGCGGGGTCCGCCATCACCACGGGGGCGGCGTTGGCGGCAATGCCGGCGGTGATCGCGGCGTCGACATCGAGGTAGTCGGGTGCGGTGCGGCCACGCATGGACACGAACTCCTCGCCGATCTCACGCGCCAGCCGATCCGCCTTGGCCTTGTCGCCGTCGGTGATGACGAGGATGCGGCCACCCAGCTCGGGAACGTCGGCATAGGGAAAGCAATGCCCGATCGAAATCGACAGCACGCCGTCCTTGCCCTCCATGGCGCTCATGCGATCGACGAAGCCGCGCATCAACGGCAGCGTGGTGGGATAGCTGCCGATCTGCCGGCAGTCATACATCGACATCACCGGCCTCACCTGCTTGCGCAGTGTCTTCAGCATCAGGTCGAGCAGGTCCTCCGCCCGATCGACGACATCGGTGTGCGGAAACTCCTTGTAGAGAATGATCATGTCGGCATGCCGCACACGCTTCAGCGTCAGGTGGCAATGCGGATCGAGCTCGACGCCGATCATGCAGTCCGGGCCGACGATGTCGCGGACCCGTGCGATCACGTCACCCTCGACATCGTCATAGCCATGAGCGACCATGGCACCGTGCAGGCCGAGCAGCACCCCGTCGAGCGGACGTGCGGCCTTCAGCTGGGCCAGGATCTCGTCGCGCATGAACTCGTAATCGGCGCGGTTGGTGTTGCCGGCCGGGCTGGCGGCGAAGCAACTGCCTTCGATCAGGGTGAAGCCTTCCGCCGCCGCCCGCCGCCGCGCCACCCAGAGCGGCGCCGTGCACATCAAGGGCGATGCCTGAGGATGCTCGCCCGGACGCAGGAAGACGCTTTCCTTGTAGGCATCGATCGAAGTCGGGAGCGGGGAAAATGTGTTCGTTTCGGTGGCAATGGTGGCGGAGAACAGTCGCATTGCAGCGCTCCCTCGATGCTCGTGCCGCTTATGAACGCGCGGGCATTCCCGCCCTGTCAAGCCGGCTCAAAAGAAAGTCCGAATCGCCGAAATCACGTTGTAGGCGTCGTCGACCAGGCAGATGACCTGCCATTTGTCGAAGGTGAGGCACGGATGCGACACGCCGAACGACACCATGTCGCCCACCGCCAGCGGCGAGTCCAGCGGCACGCTCATGTGGCAATGCTGGTCGTTCAGCCCGGTCACCACATGCCCAGGCCCGATCTTCGCCGGCGCCGCCATGCCGTGGCGAAACCAGGTCTGCGCCAGCGGCGGCTCGTCCGCGCCGATGTCGCGCTTGCCCATGGTCAGCAGGATCTTCGCCGGCTCCGGCCGCGACTGCACATAGGCCCAGACTTCCAGCGCCGGCAGCAATCCGCCGCCCGCCTTGGCCGCCGGCGTGCGGTCGACGATATCGGCGAAGAAGCGGCGATACATCGCGGAATCGTGGCTGAGATAGCAGCCGCTGCGAGTCACCACGCGGGTCTGGCCGCGCAGCCCGGCATGGGAGAAACGCGCCAGCACCATGTCGTAAAAAGCCGAGCCGCCGGCGGTGAGGATGATCTCGCCGGGCGCGAACAATCCCTCCGCCTCGCAGTCACGCGCGATGTCGATCAACAGGTCGAGGAACCCGCGCACCTGCGCTTCCGCTTCGGCCCGCGTGGCACCGGACGCCAGGCCCTCGAAGCCCTCGACGCCGCGCAACGCGAGGTACGGGCCGCCCGCCTTCACCGCCCGGGCCACGCGCAAGGCGGTGGCGCGGTCGCGCACACCCGTCCGCACGCCGGGCATGCCGCCTTCCAGCAGCAGTTGCAACGGCCGACCGATCGCGGCGCCGCGCGCCGCTTCCAGCAACTGCGCGACGCCGGCTTCCGAATCGACCAGACAGTAGAAATCGAAGTCGGGATCGCGCTTCAGATCCTCCAGCACTGAATTCATCGCCTGGCGCCCGACCAACTGATTGGCCAGGATGATCCGCGCGCACCCATAATCACGCGCCACCGCGACCTGTTGCGGCGTCGCGAGCGTGATTGCCCAGGCGCCGTCGCGGATCTGCCGCTCGAACAGCTGCGGCGCCATCGTGGTCTTGCCATGCGGCGCGATCACCGCATGCGACCGGGCCAGGAAGTCGCGCATCCAACCGCTGTTATGGGTGAGTGCGCTTTCCTTCAGCACCGCCAGGGGCAGGATCATGTCTTGGCGAAGCACGTTCCAGCCCTTGGCACCGATGCCGTCAAGGCGGAACGGCGCGACCCCGCCGGGAATGCCCTTTACCCGGTGATCGAGCTGGAAGCTGCCGATTTCACTGACGTCCATGCGCCTACCCTCCAACGATCGCGCGCAGCCGCGCGCCGATCACCTGCCCTTGTTCCGAAGTCAGCGCCGCCGGGTTGAACACCAGCAGGCCCTCATCGCGGCGCCCGAGCGAACACGCGATCGAAGGTGTTCCCGCCAGCAGACGCTGCGCCAATTCCGTCGCATCAGCGGCGGTGCCGGCATCAAGCAACAGCAGCGGCAGGTTTCCCGATACGATCCGTAGTCGACTGTCGCCCGCCGCATCGATGATCGCCTGCAGGATCGCGCGGCATTCCGCGTCTCGCGCATCGGGATCGGCCGCGACGAAGCGACGCAGCGCCACCAGCAGCCCGGCGATCTCCTCCTTGCCCACCTTGCACGAACGGCCGATGCCGTGATGCGGCAGGCCGCGAAGCTGAGCGAGCCCGGAAAACTCCACCGGCGCCGTCCAGCTCGCCGGATCGACATCGAGATCCAGCATCTGCAGCAGCGCCGACGACACGAGGTCCGCCCGTCCACATAAGATGCCAGATGCCTGCGGACCGCCGATCGCCTTGCCGCCGCTGAACGCGACGAGATCGGCACCGTCGGCCAGGAACGCTCGCAAATTGCCCGCGGGCGGCAATTGCGCCGCGGCGTCGACCAGCACGGGCACGCCGCGCCGCCGCGCCACCTCCGCCACCGCGCGCAATGACGGCCGCGATTGCGGCACCGCGAGGTAATAGATGCCGGCGGTGTCGGGGCCGATCGCGTCCTCGATCTCCCACGTGGCGGCGTCGCGGATGCCCGGGCCGCTGTAGCGGTCGGGGATGCCGACCTCGACGATGCGGCCGCCGGCCACCGTCAGTGCACGGTCGTACATGTTGCGCTGGCTGCGCACGACGACGAATTCCCGCCGCCCGTCGACCACGTCCGGCAGCCGGTTCATCCGCCCGGGGTCCAGGCCGGCGAGACAGGCAGCGGCACCGAGCAGCACCGCCGCCGACGCGCCTGATGTCACGATTCCCGCCTGCGCCCCGGTCACGTCGCGAATCACCCGGCAGGCGGCGGCCTGAAGCTGCACCATGTCGACGCATTCAAGCGACGCCTGCCGCATCGCCTCGGCCACTTCCGGCGCCATTCTTCCGCCGGACAGCCGCGTCACCGTGCCGGCGGCGTTGATGACGGGAGCGACCCCGAGTTCGGCGAAGATCATGCGGCGCGCGCCAATGCCTGGCCGCGCACCAGGTCGGCGCATTTCTCGCCGATCATGATGCAGGCGGCGTTGGTGTTGCCCGACACCATGCTCGGCATCACCGAGGCGTCGGCGACGCGCAAGCCAGTGATGCCGCGCACCTGCAGGCGGTCGTCCACCACCGCCGCCGCGTCCGCGCCCATCTTGCAGGTCCCGCATGGATGAAAAATCGTGCCGCCATATTGCCGGGCATAGGCAAGCAGTTCGTCGTCGGATTGCACCGCCTCGCCCGGCAAGTATTCGCTGGCGATGAACGCCCGCAACGGCGCCTGTTCGGCGATTCGGCGACTGAGTTTCAGGCCTTCCACCAGCGTCCGGCGATCGAGGTCGGTTGCGAGGTAATTCGGATGGATCGCCGGTGCGGCCATCGGATCGGTGGATTTCAACAGGATCTCGCCCCGGCTTTCCGGGCGAAGCTGGCAGACATTCTGCATGAAACCGGAGAATTTATGCAGCCCCTCGGCCGGACGCTCGCTGGAGAAGCCGATGAAATGGAACTGGATGTCGGGCGAGGCCAGTTCCGGCCGGGTGCGGGTGAAGATCGCCACCTGCCCCGCACTCACCGTCAGCGGCCCCGTGCGGAACAGCAAATATTGCAGTCCCATCCTCGCCATCTTCACCTTGCTCATCATGATGTCGTTGACGGTGACGGGCTGGCTCGCCTTGTAGATGAAGCGGGTCTGGAAATGGTCCTGCAGATTCTGCCCAACCCCCGACCGCTCCGCGATCACCTCGATGCCCCGCTCCTGCAGATGCCTGCCCGGCCCGATGCCCGAGAGCATCAGCAGTTGCGGCGAGTTGATGGCGCCGCCGCAGAGAATGACCTCGCGGGTGGCGCGGATCGTCTTGCGTTCACCGGCGTGCAGGAAGGTGATGCCGGTGGCGCGCTTTCCCGCGAACAGGATGCGCTCGGCATGGGCGCGGGTGATCACCCGCAGATTCGGCCGCTTCATCGCCGGGCGCAGGAACGCCACCGCCGCACTGCAGCGCCGACCGTTGCGGGCCGTCACCTGATAGTAGCCGACGCCGTCCTGCACCCGGCCGTTATAGTCTTCGTTGCGCGGAATTCCGATCGCCTCGGCGGCTTGGACATACGCCTCGCTGAGCACGTTGCGATCACCGAGGTCGGCGACCGCCAGCTCCCCGCCACGCCCGTGCAGCCCGTCCGGGTCGGCGCCAATCCGGCACTCGGAGCGTTTGAAATAGGGCAGGACATCGTCATACGACCAGCCGACATTGCCGAGTTGGCGCCAGTGATCGAAATCCTCCGCCTGCCCGCGTACATACAGCAACCCGTTGATGCTGGACGAGCCGCCCAGCACCTTACCGCGCGGCCAGAAGATCTTGCGGCCGCCCAATTCCAGTTCGGCCTCGGTTTCGTACATCCAGTTCACCCGGGCGTCGGTGATGGTCTTGCCGTAGCCGATCGGGATATGGATCCAGGGATTTCGGTCCTCGCCGCCGGCTTCCAGCACCACCACGCGGCAGGACGGGTCTTCGCTCAGCCGCGCGGCGACGACGCAGCCGGCGGAGCCTGCGCCCACGACGATGTAATCCGCCTCGATGGTCTCCATCCGCTCCGCTCCCGACCTTTGCCCAAGGTTGCCCCCTGGCGCTTCGCCGCACAGGATGCCGCCATGCCAGCGACAACGCCACCACCTGAGATCCCACCGCCTGAGATCCTCGCCGCGCTGCGCCGCATGGGCCTGCTGCCGGCAGCGGCACGCCGGCCGGCGAACGGCTGACCGGCGGCGTGTCGTCCGACATCTGGCGCATCGACCTTCCCGGCGGCCCGGTCTGCGTCAAGCGCGCGCTGGCGCAAGCTGCGCGTCGCGGCGGACTGGCGGGCGCCGGTCGAGCGCAACCGCTACGAGGCGCGCTGGATGCAGCGCGCCGACGCCGCGCGTGCCCCGGTGCCGCGCCCGCGCTGCTCGGCCAGGACGAGGCGAGCCGGCGCGCTGGCCATGCAGTTCCTGCCGCCGGAGCGCTATCCGCTGTGGAAGACGCAGCTGCGCGACGGCGACGCCGATCCGGCTTTCGCCGCGCAGGTCGCCGACACGCTGGTCGCGCATCCATGCCGCCACCGCCGCCGATCCCGCCGTCGCGGCGGAGTTCCCCACCGACCGCGATCTTCTACGACATCCGGCTGGAGCCCTACCTGGTCGCGACCGCGCCGCGCGCATCCCGACCTGCGCGCCGGCGCTGCAGGCGCTGGTCGCGACCACGCAGGCGAACAAGCGCGCGCTGGTGCACGGCGACGTCAGCCCGAAGAACATCCTGCGCGGGCCCGACGGCCCGGTGTTCCTCGACGCCGAATGCGCCTGGTGGGGCGATCCGGCGTTCGACCTCGCCTTCTGCCTCAATCACCTGCTGCTGAAATGCCTCTGGACGCCGTCGGCCGCCGACCGGCTTCCTGGCCTGCTTCGATGCGCTTGCCGCCGCCTATCTCGCCGCGCGTCGCCTGGGAGCCGCCGGCGGCGCTGGAGGCGCGCGCCGCCCATCTGCTGCCGGGGCTGTTGCTCGCGCGGGTGGATGGCAAGTCGCCGGTCGAGTACATCACCGACGGAGCCGGACAGGAACCGGGTGCGGCGCGCCGCGCGGGCGCTGCTGGCCGACCCGGTCGAGACCGCTCGGCGACGTGCGCCAGGCCTGGACGAAGGAGCTGGCCGCATGACCGACACCACGATCGCCTTCGTGCACGGCCGCCGCGTCTGGGACAGCCGCGGCCGCCCGACGGTGGAGGCCGAAGTGCTGCTGGAAGGCGGCGCGCGTCGGCCGCGCCATCGCACCGGCCGGCGCCTCGACCGGCACCGGCGAGGCGCTCGACCTGCGCGACGGCGGCGACGGCGTTCGGCGGCTACGACGTGACCCGCGCGGTCGGCCACGTGAACGGCGAGATCGCCGCGCGCCGTGCACCGGCATGGACGCCGCCGACCAGGCCGCGCTCGACGCGCGGCTGATCGAACTCGACGGCACGCCGAGCAAGATCGCGGCTCGGCGGCAACGCGATGCTCGCGGTCTCGATGGCCGCCGCGCACGCCGCCGCCGCCGCCGCCGGCGTGCCGCTGTATCGCTATCTCGGCGGCGCCGACGCGACGCTGATGCCGCTGCCGCAGATCCAGATCTTCGGCGGCGGCGCGCATGCCGGCCGGCGCGTCGACATCCAGGATTTCATGGTCGTCTGTCCCGGCGGCCGAAGAGCTTCGCCCAGGCGCTCGACTGGACGGCCGAGGTCTATCGCGCCGCCGGCGAGCTGATGGCAGGAGGCCGGCACGCTGGCAGGGCGTCGCCGACGAGGGCGGCTGGTGGCCCGCCTTCGCCACCAACGAACAGGCGCTCGAGACGCTGGTCCGCGCGATCGAGCGCGCCGGCTTCACGCCCGGCAGAGCAGGTCGCGCATCGCGCTCGACATCGCCGCCTCGGAGTTCGGCCGCGGCGGCAGCTACAAGCTGGCGCTGGAGGACAAGGAGCTCGACAGCGACGGCATGATCGAGCTGCTGACCGGCTGGATCGGCCGCTATCCCGATCGTGTCGATCGAGGATCCGCTGGCCGAGGACGACGACGACGGGTTCGCCGCCTTCACCCGCGAGGTCGGCGACCGCGTGCAGATCGTCGGCGACGATTTCCTGGTGACCGAGGCGTCGCGCGTGCGCGAGGCCGCCGCTGCGCGGCGCGGCCAACGCGGTGCTGCTGAAGCCCAACCAGCGCGGCACGCTGACCGAGACGCTCGGACGCCTGGCAGGCGGCGCAGCGAGGCGGGCTTTGCCGGCATCGTCTCGGCCCGCTCCGGCGAGACCGAGGACGTGACGATCGTGCACCTCGCGGTCGGCTGGGGCGTCGGCCAGCTCAAGGTCGGCAGCTTCGCGCGCAGCGAGCGGATGGCGAAGTGGAACGAGGCGCTGCGCATCGAGGAAGCGCTCGGCGCCCGCGGCCCGCTTCGCCGGCGGCAGCGGTGCTCGGGCGCAATCGCGCCGGTGAAGGTGGTGTTTCACTACGCCGCCGGCCCGACCTGGCGGCGCGGCTGCGCCGCATTCCGGACCTGCGATCGCCGTCTGCCCCGAACAGGACGACGACACGCTGCCTGGCGGCCTGCTGCCGAGACGCGAAGTGCTCTGGCATGTGCTGAAGCGCTGCACGGCGCGAGATGATCGCAGCGGCGCCGCGGCTGCGGCTGATCCAGAAGATCGGCGTCGGCGTGAACACCATCGATCTCGACGCGGCGAAGGCGCGCGGCATCGCGGTCTGCAACCTGCCGGGCACCAATTCGCGCGCCGTCGCCGAACTGACGCTGGCGCTGATGCTGGCGGTGCTGCGCCGGCTGCCGCGCTTCGATGCGGCGATTGCGCGCCGGCGCGCTGGGCCGTGGATCCCGCGACTGCAGGACGGCTCGGCGAACTTGGCGGCCGCGTCGTCGGGCTGGTCGGCTACGGCGCGATTCCGCGACTGCTGGCCCCGGTGCTGATGGCGCTCGGCTGCCGGGTGATCTACACCGCACGCACCCGCACGCCGGCGCGATGGCGAATTGCGCAGTTCGACGATCTGCTGGCGGAAGCCGACGTCGTTTCGCTGCACCTGCCGCTGACCGCCGAGACCGAGGGATGATCGACGCGGCGGCATTGGCGCGGATGAAGCCGGGCGCGATCCTGATCAACACCGCGCGCGGCGGCCTGGTCGACCAGGCGGCGCTGGTCGCAGCGCTGGCGCGCGGCAGCTCGGCGCGGCCGGGCTCGACGTGTTCGATCGTGAGCCAGCAGAGCCTGGCAATCCCTTGTTCCACTTGACAACGTCGTGCTGACGCCGCATGTCGCCTGGCTGACCACCGGCACGTTCGATCGCAGCTTCGCATCGCCGCCGAGAACTGCCGCCGGCTCGCCGCCGGCGAGCCGTTGCTGCATCGGGTGCAGTGACGGAGAATAGCGTCGTCGCCACGATACCGTCGCCGCTACCCTGGCGGCGCAGAGGGAAGTTCGGAAATATGCACGAAACTCGGAGTGAGCTGCGCACGCTGGCGCCGGTGTCGCTGGCGCATCTTGTCAGCCATTTCCACATGCTGGTGCTGCCGCCGCTGTTCCCGCTGCTGATGTCGCGCCTCGGCGTGGGGTACGTCGAAATCGGGCTGGCGCTGACCGTGTTCAACATTGCCTCCGCCGTGGCGCAGACGCCGATGGGATTCGCGGTCGATCGGCTCGGGCCTCGGCTGGTGCTAATCATGGGATTGCTGGTCGGCGGCGCCGCCTTTGCCACGGTCGGGCTGATGCCGAGCTATCCCGTGCTGCTCTGCGCCGCGGTCGTGGCCGGAATCGCCAACAGCGTCTACCACCCGGCCGACTACGCCATGCTATCCGGTGCGATCGGCGAGACGCGGATGGGGCGGGCGTTTTCCGTGCACACCTTCGCGGGCTATCTCGGCGGCGCGCTGGCCCCGGCGGCGATGATAATGCTGGCACCCGAGTTCGGCCTCGGCCCTGCCCTGATCGCGGCCGGACTGCTCGGTCCGTTGGCGGCGATTCCGTTGCTCCTGTGGGCGCCGGCGCGGGAGGTCGCGCCGCGAGCCGTGCGGAAAACCGGCGCCACGTCTCTGCTCACCCCCAAGGTGATCGGGCTGATCGGGTTCTTCACCTTGCTGAGCCTGTCGGTCGGCGGCATCCAGAATTATTCGGTCGTCGCACTGCACGCAGCCTTCGCGGTCGAGTTCGGCATCGCCAACACGGCACTCACCGCTTTCCTGGCGGCGAGCGCCTTCGGGGTGCTCGCCGGCGGCGTCGTCGCCGATCGCACCAACAGGCACGGTGAGGTCGCGGCCCTGGGCTTCGGCCTTACCGCCGTGCTGACCTTGCTGGTCGGCGTGCTGCCGATGGGCGCGGCGCCGCTGGTGATCACCATGGGCGCCGCCGGCTTCCTGTCCGGCGTGATCATGCCGTCGCGGGACATGCTGGTGCGCGCCGCCGCCCCCAAGGGTGCGGAGGGCCGGGTGTTCGGCATCGTCTCCACCGGCTTCAACATTGGCGGCACCGCGGGGCCGCTGTTGTTCGCCTGGCTCATGCAGCAGGACATGCCGCGCTGGGTGTTCGGGATGTCGGCGGTGTTCATGCTGGTGACGGTGGCGATGGCGCTCGCGGGGGATCGCCGCGGCGCCGGCCTGCCAGCGGCGGCTGTGCCGCGGCGGTAGTCGGATCGCAACATTTGCAGCGCCGGGCGCACCGAGTTAGAATGTAACTCATCCGTGACGTTGCCTCTGCCATTGTTCATCCTGGTCCTGGGCAAATGGCGCCGAAGGACCCAACCGCGCGCCTTCTTGCGAAAGGGAACCTGACGGCGATGCAGAGCGCGCTGGCCTCCAACGTCACCGCAAACGGCGCAATCGGCGTCAAGCCCGTTCGCCGCGGCTTGCTGGGCGGCGGCTTGGGCCGCGTGGTGCGCGGCATGCGCCTGCACCATCTGCTGTTCATCGCCTTCACCATTGTCGCCGCGGTGCCGGTGGCCATCCTCGATCTGTGGCAATCCCACGTCACCCTCGCCAACGAGATCGATTCGGTGCGCGAACGCCATTTGCTGGTGGCCCGCAACCTCACCTCCACCTTGTCGCGCTACGTCACCGACGTGAAGGCCGCGTTCGAGGTGGCACTCTCCACCGGCGCGCTGAACCAGAACGTGCCCGGACTGACCAGCCTGCTGGTGTCGCTCGACTTCGTGCATATCTGCGTGGTCCGCCCGGACGGCACGATCGAGGGCGTGCTGGGAGGCCTGCAGGACAATCAGGAACTCGTGCTCGATGCGAAGCTGATCGGCGAATTGCAGGCGCTGGCGAAGCTGCCGTCGCAGCCGGCCTTGTCCAACGTCGCGCACAACGACGCCGGCAAGCCGGTGCTGTACCTGGTCAAGGCCCTCCCGGATGGCAGGCTGGGGCTTGGCATCATCAGCACCGACTATCTGATTCGGCTGGGCAAGCAGATCGCCTTCGGCGATCGCGGCCACGCCGTCATCACCGACCCGACCGGGCGGGTGATCGCGCATCCGTTTCCGGATTGGGTGGCAAAATCGTTCGACATCTCGTCGATCCCGATCGTCGGCGCCATGCGCCGCGGCGAAACCGGGGTGATGCAGTTCTTCTCCCTCGCCTTCAAGGACGACATGATCGCCGGCTACTCCAGCGTGCCGGAGGCCGGCTGGGGCGTGATGGTGCCGCAGCCGATGGGCGAACTGCGCCGCCGCGCGCGCGAGATCGACGTCAGCGCCACCATCATCGCCCTCGCCGCGTTCGCCAGTGCCGCGTTGATGAGCTGGGGCATCGCGCGCTTCATCGCCAACCCGGTCCGCCGCGTCGCCAGCACCGCCGACAGCATCCTGGCCGGCGAGGAGAAGGCGAAGGTGCCCAACTTCCGTGGCCTGGTGCCGCGCGAAATCCGCCGCCTGGGTGAGGCGTTCAACACCATGGTCGACGGCCTGCAGCGCCGCAACGCCGAAACCCGGCAGGCACTGCAGCAGGCGGAAATGTCGAACGCCGCGAAATCGCAATTCCTCGCCAATATGAGCCACGAGATCCGCACCCCGTTGAACGGTGTGCTCGGAATGGTGGAGTTGCTGCAGCAGACCAGGCTCGACGACAAGCAGCAGCGTTACGCAGCGACCGCAGCGCGCTCCGGCACCGCGTTGATCGGGCTGATCAACGACATCCTCGACCTCTCGAAGATCGAGTCCGGCAAGCTCGACCTGGAAGAGCAGCCGTTCGACCTGGAACGCCTGCTGCAGGAAACCGTCGAGCTGTTCACCGAAACGGTCGCGGCCAAGGGGCTGACGCTGGATGTGACACTGCCGGATGCGTTGAAAACGCTCCTGGTCGGCGACCCGCACCGCCTGCGGCAGGTCCTGGTGAACCTGATCGGCAATGCGGTGAAGTTCACCCGCGTCGGCGGCGTGTTCATCCGTGTTGAAGTGGCCGACAACGCCGCCGACACGATGCTGCTGCGGTTCGAGGTGCGCGACACCGGCATCGGCATCGCAACAGAGACGCAGGCGATCATCTTCGACGATTTCGTCCAGGCCAACGGCTCGACCACCCGCGAATATGGCGGCACCGGCCTGGGGCTCGCCATTGCCCGGCGGATTTGCGCCATGATGGGCGGCGACCTCGCGGTGCAGAGCAGCCCCGACATCGGTTCGGTGTTCACATTCACCGCACGTCTCGGCAAGCCGGCCGGCGGCCTGGTCAGCGCCGCCGCTTTGCTCGGCACGACGGCGGCAGGGGGCGTGCCATCAGCCGGTTCGGCGAATCAGGTGCGCGTGCTGCTGGTCGAGGACAACGCCCTCAACATGGAACTGGCCAAGGCGATGCTCCGTGGCCTTGGTTGCAGCATCGTCGCCGCGGTGGATGGGCAGGAAGCGGTGCTCGCCTACCAGGCCGAACCGTTCGACCTGGTGCTGATGGATTTGCAGATGCCGAAGATGGATGGTTTTGCCGCCACCGCGGCCATCCGCGAGTACCAGGCCAAAACCGGTATCCGGACGCCGATCCTGGCCCTCACCGCCCACGCGTTGGCCGGCGACCGCGCCCGCAGCCTCGCCGCCGGTTTCGACGAGCATTTGACCAAGCCGATCACCTTCGCCGTGCTGAAGCAGGCGGTGAGCAGCTGGGCACGCACGGCGTCCGCCACGGTGCCGGGCGAGGACACCGCCGGCGCGCAGGTCATGCATGACTCCGGGATCATTGATGCCGCCGCGATTGATCGGCTGCGTGAGGTGGAGAGCACTGGAAGCGAGGGCTTGGTTCAGCGGGTGCTGACCCAGTTTCTCTCGGTGGGCGGGGCGCTGGTCAGCCAGATGACAACGGCGGTGGAAATCGGGGATTTGGCCGGCGTAAAGCAGGCCGCGCACACGTTGAAATCCAACGCGGCCTATCTCGGCGCCGAGCGGTTGCGGGCCTGCTGCGTGGCGTTGGAAGCAGCCCTGGCCCAGCCCTCGCCAACCCCCTCGCCGGCCACCTCGCCGGCCACCTCGCCGGATCGGGTGGTGGAACTGGTCGGCCTTGTACAGGCGGAGTACGTCAAGGCCAGCAACGCCCTGTTGGGCATTCTCGGCGAGACCGCTTCGACCTGACACCATTGATGGGCCGCTCGGGCGATGGCAAGCCCCGATGATGGGCGCAGTGGGCTTGCGTCGAGGTCTTTTCTAACTAACATCGTTAGAATCAACCCCTCGGAGCCAGGCCATGCCCTATATCGTTCAGCCCGGCGACAGCCTGTCGCGGATCGCGGCACGGCATGGGATTTCGCTCGCGGCATTGCTCGCGGCCAATCCCCGCTATCAGGCTGCGCCAGACCAGATCGGCGTCGGTGAAACCGTCTCCCTCCCGCCTCAGCTTCCGCAACCCCGGCTCGGTACCGCCCGGGCCGGCGACGCCGCCGCCACACCAGGATGGCGTCTGCGAGGAGGCGATTCAGTTGATCCTGGCCTGCGAGGTCTCCAGCCCGCAGGAATACGTGAAATCCCTGCGCATGCCGGCATGGCCGCAAGGCGCATCGGGGGTCACGATCGGCATCGGCTACGACCTCGGCTACGTCAAGCCGCAGAATTTTCGCGACGACTGGCAATCCGAACTCGATGCTGCGTCGTTGGCGCGGCTCGCCGAATGCTGCGGCATTACCGGCGCCGCGGCCGGTGATGCGGCGGCTGGAATCGCCGACCTCGACGTGCCCTGGGACGCCGCCGAGCGGGTGTTCCGCCTCCGCACAATACCCGATTACGCCGCACGCACCCGGGCCGCCTTGCCGAACACCGGCGCGCTGGCCCCGGACAGCTTCGGGGCATTGGTGTCGCTGGTCTATAATCGCGGTGCCGATTTCACCGCCGCCGGCGATCGCCACGCCGAAATGCGCGCCATCCATGACCGCATGGCCATGGCCATGTTCGGCCGCATTCCGGCCGAGTTGCGGTCCATGAAACGCCTCTGGCAAGGGGTGCCCGGGATGTCGGGCCTGATCACGCGCCGGGAACGCGAAGCCGCGTTGTTCGAAACCGGCCTTGCCCGCAGCGGCGCGGCCCAGCCAGTTACGGCCGATGCGAGTCAGTGAGCGGCCTTTGTTAGAGCAGCATCATTGACGAGCGAGCACGCTCAAGCCGAGCGCGCTCTAGTCACCCACCGCCGTCAGCCCACCCTGGACGCTGCGCAGCAAAGGGCGGGCCAACAGCTGCTCGATGCGGTCCTCCAGTGTCGCGACATTGAACGGTTTGCGAATGATGCTGTCCGACCCGATCGCGGCGTCGGCCTCCAGTTCGGCATGGCCGGTCATCATCAGGCTGCGCAGTCCCGGGCGGAGAAGCTGCGCCGCCTGCATCAGTGCCAGGCCGTTCATTCCGGGCATGACGTAATCCGACACCATCGCATCGAAGCCGTCGTCGCGTTCCAGAGACGCCAGTGCCTCATCGGCGCTGGAGGCCAAAACCACCGAGTAGCCGCGCTCGGTCAGCATCTCGCCGGTCATCAGCAGCACGTCGCGGTCGTCGTCGACCACCAGCACCTTGGCGCGGCGCCGCGGCCCCTGGCGGCCCGCCAGCGGATCGCGCCGCGCCGCCGCCGGCATTGCCCGCGCACGCGGCAGCAGCAACGTCACCACGGTGCCTTCGCCCGGCGCGCTTTCGATGCGCAGGTCGCCGCCTGATTGCACCGACATGCCATGCACCTGCGACAAGCCGAGCCCCGAGCCGCGCCCCGGGGCCTTGGTGGTGAAGAACGGCTCGAACGCCCGCGCCGCCACGTCCGCATCCATGCCGGTGCCGGTGTCGCTCACCCGGATCGCCACGTAATCGCCGGCCACGGCATTGCCGCCGACGTCGAGCGGGACATTGCGGGTGGACAGCGTCAGCACGCCGCCGTCGGGCATCGCATCGCGGGCGTTGATGGCGAGGTTGATGATCGCCGCCTCGACCTGGCTCGGGTCCACCATCGCCGGCCACAGATCCTGGACCAGGTCCGTCTGGATCCGGATCGAACGCCCGAGCGTGCTGCCCAACAGGTCCGACAGCGCCAGCACCGTCACGTTGAGGTCCGTCGGCACCGGCAGCAGGCGCTGTTTGCGTGAGAAGGACAGCAATTGGTTGGTGAGCTTCGCCCCCCGCTCGGCCGCATGCAGCGCGCTGTCGGCCAGTCGCACCAGTCCGTCCTGTCCGGCCGGCAGGCGGGCGCGCAGCAGATCGAGCGCACCAATGACCGCGGTCAGCAGGTTGTTGAAATCATGCGCGATGCCGCCCGCGAGCTGCCCCACGGCTTGCAGCTTCTGCGACTGACGCAGGCTGGTTTCGGATTTCTCCCGCTCGGCCATTTCCACCTGCAGGCGGTTGCGGCTTTCCACGAGGTCGCGGGTGCGGGCCTCGACCCGCGCTTCGAGCGTCGTGTTCAGCTCCTGCAACTCGTCGCGCTGCTTGCCCAAGGCGCCCGCCATATCGTTGAAGGCGATGGCGAGTTGCCCGAACTCGCTGGCCGCCGATTGGCGCAGCCGCGCCCTGGCCGAAAGGTCGCCCGACGACCAGCGCCGTGCCGCGGCGAGCAATGACGCGGTCGGGCGGCGGACGAAGCGCTCGCCGGCCAGCAAGGCCAGGAGAAAGGACACCAGGGCACCGAAGGCGATCAACACCGCGCCGCGCAGGGTCGTCCGCTCCACTTCCACCATCATGCCGGGCAGGCTCATCCCGACGCTGACGAACAGGCCGAGCTGCGGCTCGGTCGCCGGCACGAAGCCGATAAGCCGTTCGCGGCCGTCATAGCCGCTCACCACCGCATTGCCCCGCTGCGCCGCGTTCACATAGGTGCGAACGGGCGACGGCAGCAACCTGCCGAGGGTCTGTTCCTGGTCGGGAAAGCGCGCGAGCGTCACGCCGTTGCGGTCGGCGATGCCGATGGTGCTGTCCGGCGCGCGCTTCAGTTCCGTCAGATGCGCGCCAAGCCAATTCAGGCTGAGGCCGACCATCACGACGGCGGAACGGCCGGAACTGGTGGTGAACGGCATGCCGAACGGCAGCACCGCGCCATGATGCGGCGTCGGTGCCGCGTAGGTTCCGACATCGAAGCCGCCGACGGCGGCGATCTCACGGACATGCGCGGCCGTCGCCGGGGTGACCCAGGGACCGGCGTCCTGATCGGTGGAGCAGATCACCTGCCCATCACCGGCGACGACCGTCAGCACGGAGTAGCTCGGCAAGTCCGCGCGCAGCTTCATCAGCCGATCCCCGCAGCGGGGGTCGGCATTGTAGACGGAGGAGAAATGGGTGATGGCAAGGCTGAGCTGACGCGCACCCTCCACCACGTTCGCCATGTCGGCGGCCAGCAGTTCGGCCTGGCGCAGGGCGTTGTCGGCCAGGCGGGTCCGCGCCTCGCTGCGCAGGTCCTGCTGCAGATAGACCATCACCAGCACCGCCGGAACGGTCGCAATCACCACCAGGATCAGCAGCCGGGTCAGCAAGTTGGTTCGCAGCATATCGTGTTCCACAGCGCAGACGGGCCCCGGACGTCCGCCGCGCCGGATGCCTTGCGGCAATCGAGGACATTGGTTGAAGAACCGCCGCCGATTGGAGGACATTAGCCTCGTAATGCCTCCGCAACGGGAATCATTATCACGCGAGCTTTGTTAAGGGCGCGGCAAATCCCGTGTCGCGGCGCCGCTGGTGCGAGAGGGGGGATTCGAACCCCCATGGCTTGCACCGGTCGATTTTGAGTTCGACTGCGTCTACCGTTCCGCCACTCTCGCCCAGCAGCTTTCGCCGCCGGGCGGACCATACCGAAATCGTTGGAAAATGCCAGATCGGTTCCGACACGCTGGCGGGACCGACGGCGATTGACCGATCCGGTCCGGCCAACTAGATAGGCGGGCGAAGCGCGTGATCGGGTGTAGCTCAGCGGTAGAGCAACCGGCTGTTAACCGGTTGGTCGTAGGTTCGAATCCTACCACCCGAGCCATATTTCCAACGTGTTACCGTCCATTCGCAGTCCCCGCCCGCGAAGGCAGCAATCCGGGCCACGGCGCTGTCGGGTCAGCCCTTTCGGCGCCTCCGGACCATCCCCATGCCCGCAAGAGCGCCCCCAAGAACCAACATCGAGGCCGGTTCCGGCACCGACGCCACAGGCGGCGTGAACGGCAAGCTGATCTGGAGGATACCCGGAGAGCCGCAACACTCGCCATAGGTCAAAACGAAAGGCAAATTGCCCGATGGTCCGGTGTAGGTGTCGGTCGTGACGGCGAATCGGCTCCCGCCCGGTTCATGGATGACCGAGGTGCCGCCGATCACGAGGTTCAAGCCGTCGTCGTGGCCGGCGGTGAATGTCTGCCCGTTCGTGACGGTGACGAGGCCGGTGAATTGGACCACTGTGCCCGTGACGCCGTCATCCATGATTGTATTGAGGTTGCCCGCACCCGTCAGGATCGTGGCGCCGCCGCTGGCGAGGAATTCACCCTCGGTGTAGCTGGCACCGCTGGCAAAACTTAGTGGCGTCGGCGCCGTGAAGGTGATGATCGGCGAACCGCCGGCAAACAGGTCCACGTCGCTGGCGACACTCTCCGGGACCAGGTACACCGCACCCGTCGCCGCGGCATCCGCCTGGCCAGCCAGGAAAAGGGCTGCAAGGGCGACGCCCGTTGCGACTGCGGTCTGGCGTGACAACATCGTGTGCGTCCTTGCGATTGCTTCCGCTGCAATCAAGCAGAACAAACTCCTCCGAATCACCAATAAACTGAGCCGCTACCACAACAATTACGAACTCTTGATTGCAATCGTCTTCCATCCGTCTGATCCGATACTATGACGAGACAGGAATGGATCGGCCACGGACTGATTTCGAATCTGCTTTTCTTTCGAACGCTTGGCGACTGGACCGGCCACGCGTCGCCCGGCATTCTTGCAGCCATTCAGGGAAAGGCCGCTTGATGTTCGAGTTGATAAGACGCGAATCGCTGGCGACCACGCGCTGGCGCAATGGCGCCGGCCGCAAGGCTGATATCGCCAACGGCGCCGGCTGGCATGTCGGTTTCGCCTTTCTCGATCAAGACGCTCCATTCTCCGACTATGCCGGCCATGACCGCACCATCACCCTGGTGGATGGTCCCGGCTTCGCGCTGGACTTCGTCGGCCGCGAATTGCTGGTGACCCGCCGCCATGAACCGGCACCATTCGATGGCGGCGCCGCGGCGCAATGCCGGGTGCGGGGCCCCTGCGTGGTGCTGAATGCGATGACCGAACGGGCAACCTACGTCCACTCCGTCCGGATCGGCCGCGCCGCCGATTGCCGCGTCATGGCGCGCGAGGAAGGAGGAATGATTTTCGTCGTCGTGCTGGAAGGCAGCATCACGCTGGACGGCGCCGGCGACGCCGGCCGGTTCGACACCCTGCGCCTGCAAGACAGCATCGGCATCGGCGGCGACGCGGTGCTGGCGGTCATCCGCATCACGCCAGTGAGCTGATGCTGCGGCTCTAGAGCAATATGGCTTTAGGTGGAATCACCGCGCCATAAAATTGCTCGCCAAACAAAAGGCTAGATCGTGATGGTCGCTGATGCCAGCGGCCATCACGATCTAGCGCAGCCGCTCCCAGCCCTCGGCGTTGAGGTAGGCCGGCCGGCCCTGCGCGATGGTGGCGACGACGCGGGGCGCGCCTGCTTGCCGCGACACGATCACGAGATCGGCGCGCTTGCCCACGGCGATGCTGCCGCGATCGTTCAATCCTGCGGCCGCGGCGGGATTGGCGCAGACCAGGTTCCACGCGGCCGGCAGGTCCAGCACACCGCGCCCCGCCAGCACGAACGGCGCCTGGGTAAGGCACGGGTAGAAATAATCGCTCGACAGCACGCTGCAGATCCCGGATTCGGCTAACCGCGCGGCGGAGGTCCAGCCGAGATGCGATTTGCCGCGCACGACGTTCGGACTGCCCATCACCACCGCATCCCCCGCCGCGCGCGCCGCCGCGCCGACTTCCTCGGCCATCGGGAATTCGCAGATGTGGGCACCGCGTTGGCGAAACGCGTCGCGGCAATCGATGCTGTCGTCGTCGTGGCTGGCCATCGGCAGCCCGGCGGCGCGCGCCGCGGCGGCGACGCGTTCGAGCGCCGGCGCCACCTCGGCCGATCGGGCGCCGATCCGCTCGGCCAGACCGCGGAACGCCGTGAGGTCGAGCGGGCCACGGTCGCTGTATTTGCTGGCCGTCGCAGGGTCGCCGAGGCGGCGGAGGATCGCCGGGGTGTGGTCGTTGAATGCCAGCAAATGCACCCGTCCGGCGGCGATGTCGGCCAAAGCCGTGTCCAGCGCGTCGAGGTTGTACGCCTCCCAGCGCAGATGCACCCGCATGTCGCAGGTCCAGCGCCCGGCTTCCAGCGCATCCAGCAGGACGCGCCAGGTTTCGAGACTCCGCAGCCCCGGCTCCCACGACAATGTCACGCCGTGGAAGGCGGTGGTGATGCCGTTGGCGAGCAATTGCCGCTCGGTTTCCGCGAGTGCCAGGCCGATCGGAAAATCGACGCCGGGGCGTGGCTGCAACTGCCGCTCAAAGGCGTCGCCGTGGATATCGACGATTCCCGGTAAAACCAGCAGATCGGTGGCATCGAATTCACGAGCGCCGGCGGCACCGCCGTCGAACCCCGCGATGAGGCCGTCATCGAGCACAATGGCGCCTTCGGACAGTTGTCCGTCCACCAACATTTGCCCGCCGGTTATCCTGAGAGGTCGCATGCCAGTCCCTATGGTTCGAAAACGATCTGCACTCGCGGTGTCGGATAGCGCGCCACGCCGAATTCCACCACCGCGCCGTCACGATCGACGTTGATGTTCTCGGTGACCAGGACCGGCCGGTTGCGCGGCATGGCGAGCAACTCCGCCTCCTGCGCCAGCGGCAGGCGGGCGGTGACGCGGGTCACCTGGCGGCGGTAGTCGGATACGCTGGCGCGTTCCAGCGCCTCGGTGATGGTGGGAAGTTCTCGCAAGGCCGCGAGCAAGCCCGGGAGGCGGCCGGCAGGGAAATGATGGCTGCCGAGGCTCACCGGCCGGCCATCCGCCAGGCCCAGCCGTTCCAGCCGGATCACCCGCGCACCGACCCGCAGGCCAAGTGCGGCGGCAACCGTCGCGTCCGCCGGCATTTCGCGAAGATCCAGCGTTCTGCCCGAAGGTTCCTTGTTATGCCGGCGAATCCATTCGGAGAACCGGGTGCGGGCGGAGATCGCGTAATCCAGCACGTCTTCCGCGATGAAGCTGCCGCGCCCCTGCTCCACCCGCACCAGCCCGTTGCGTGACAATTCTTCCAAGGCGCGGCGTACGGTATGCCGGTTGACGTCGAAATGCTGCGACAGCTGCGCCTCGGTCGGCAGCTTTCCGCCCGGCAGGTAGACCCCGGCGGCGATGTCCTCCTCGATCACGCGCACGATCTGGCGCCACAGCGCGACACCGGGTTCGCGCCGCACGCCCGCGGAAGCTGCTGTCATGAGAAATTCATCGGTCAGGACGCCCGTTGCGTGTCACGTGGGTTGACGGTAACCGGAGCAAGCGTTACCTGTCTAGACATCTAAACCAATCCGGGCCGACAACATGAATTCACCCGAGCCGAATGCGGGCCACGCCGCACGCCGCCGCTGGATGTCGGTGATGTCGCGGGCCAGTGCCGCGGCGATCGCGGACCATCTTTCCCGCTGCCCGGAACTGCCCGCTTATGTCAGGCTGCGCGGCCCCGAGACCGGGCTGGTGATGCTGCGTGGCCGCGCCGGCGGTGGCGGCGGGAAATTCAACCTGGGCGAAGTCACGGTGACGCGCTGCACCGTGCGTACCGAAGGCGGCCAGGTCGGCCATTGCTACGCCACCGGCCGCGACACCGGGGCTTGCGAACTGGCCGCACGGGTGGACGCGGCGATGCAGGATCCGGCGCTGCATGACGTGCTGGAGAGCGGACTCATCCGGCCGTTGGAACGAGCGCAACACATGCGGCGCGACGCCGATGCGCGCCGCGCGGCCGCCACCCGTGTCGAGTTCTTCACCATGGCGACCATGCGGACCACATGAGCATCGATTCCCCAGGCTTCGCCGATCCCGTCGCCGGCGCGCAATCCTGCTTTCGCGCGGTGCTCGACGCCATGGCCCGTCCCGGCAGCCGCCACGCGGCCGGCGACGCATTGGCGCCGCCTGCCCCGCTCGATCCCGCCACAGCCGCGGTGCTGCTGACTCTGGTCGATGCCGACAGCAAACTCTGGCTGGCGCCCGAATGCCGGCCCGCCGCCGAATGGTTGGTGTTTCATTGCAATGCTGATGTTGTCGATGACATCGGCCGCGCGGATTTCGTGCTCGCGACCGGGCTCCCTGACCTCGCAACGCTCGCCACCGGCAGCGACGAAGGGCCGGAGGAATCGGCCACGCTCATCCTTCAGCTTGGCGGCCTCGACGGCGGCATGGCTTTGCGGCTCGCGGGTCCGGGATTGCGCGAACCCGCCGACCTCAATGTCGACGGCCTGCCGCCTGATTTCGTCGAATCCTGGGCCACCAACCACGCGCTGTTCCCGCGCGGCGTCGACATCATCTTTTGCGCCGGCCGCGAACTTGCCGCCTTGCCGCGCAGCGTGCAGATCGGGAAGGGCTGAACATGGCCTATGTGGCGGTCAAGGGCGGCGAACGCGCCATCGACAATGCCCATGCGTGGCTCGCCGAGGATCGCCGCGGCGATCCGGCGGTCGGTGAAATCGGCACCGACCAGATCGCCGAACAGCTTGGCCGCGCCGTCGATCGCGTCATGGCCGAGGGTTCGCTGTATGACCGTGAACTCGCGGCGCTGGCGGTGAAGCAGGCGCAAGGCGATCTCATCGAAGCGGCCTTCCTGCTGCGCGCCTACCGCACCACCCTGCCCCGCTTCGCCTATTCCACCCCATTGGACACGTCGGACATGCAGATCCGCCGGCGCATCTCGGCCGTGTTCAAGGACCTGCCCGGCGGCCAGGTTCTTGGCCCGACCTATGATTACACGCACCGACTGCTGGATTTCGCCCTTGCCGCCGAAGGCACGCCGGAGCTTGCGCCGCAAACCGAAGCCGACACGATGAAGATGCCGCGCGTCAGCGACCTGCTTGGCCATGAGGGACTGATCGAGGGCGACGTCCGCGAAGATTGCGAACCAGGCGACCTCACCCGCGAACCCCTCGCCTTCCCCGCCTCGCGCGATCTGCGCCTGCAGGCATTGGCGCGTGGCGACGAAGGCTTCCTGCTCGGGCTCGGCTACTCCACCCAACGTGGCTGGGGCGGCGCGCATCCCTTCGTCGGTGAGCTTCGCGTCGGCGAGGTGGCGGTTGAGATCGTGCCGCCGGAACTTGGTTTTGCCATCGACATCGGCGACATCACCCTCACCGAATGCCAGATGGTGAACCAGTTCAAGGGTTCGAAAACCACGCCGGCCCAGTTCACCCGCGGTTACGGCCTGGCTTTCGGGCATGCCGAGCGCAAGGCGATGTCGATGGCGTTGGTCGATCGCGCAATGCGTGCGGAGGAGCTGGGCGAAGACGTGACCTCGCCGGCGCAGAACATCGAGTTCGTGCTGTACCACAGCGACAACATCGAGGGCACCGGCTTCGTCGAGCATCTGAAGCTGCCGCATTACGTCGATTTCCAAAGCGAGCTCGAAATCGATCCGCCGCATGCGCGCCGAAGCGGCACAGCTGAAGGACGCGGCCGAATGAACACCGCCGCTGGCTACAACTTCGCGTATCTCGATGAGCAGACCAAGCGAATGATCCGCCGCGCCATCCTGAAGGCGGTCGCCATTCCCGGCCACCAGGTTCCGTTCGGCAGCCGCGAGATGCCGCTGCCCTATGGCTGGGGCACCGGCGGCATTCAGGTGACGGCCTCCGTGCTGGGTGAGGGCGATGTGTTGAAGGTGATCGACCAGGGCGCCGACGACACCACCAACGCGGTCTCCATCCGCCGCTTCTTCGCCCGCACCGCCGGCGTGCGCACCACCACCCACACCGAGGACGCGACGCTGATCCAGACGCGGCATCGCATTCCGGAAATGCCGCTTACCGAGAACCAGATCATCGTCTACCAGGTGCCGCAGCCCGAACCTTTATCGAAACTGGAGCCGAGCCGGGCCGAAACCCGGCGCATGCATGCGCTGTCGGAATACGGCCTGATGCATGTGAAGCTGTATGAAGACATCACGCGCTTCGGCCAGGTGTCGATCAGCTACGACTACCCGGTGATGGTGAATTTCCGCTACTTGATGGCGCCGAGCCCGATCCCGGCGTTCGACAATCCGAAACTGCACATGATGCCGGCGCTGCAGCTGTTCGGCGCCGGGCGCGAAAAGCGCATCTACGCCATCCCGCCCTACACCGAGGTGCGCAGCCTCGATTTCGACGACCACAAATTCCGCGCCGACCCGCGCGCCGCATGCCTGCGGGCTGTGCGGCGCCGATGACAGCTACCTCGATGAAGTGGTGACCGATGATCGCGGCGGCCGCCTGTTCGTCTGCTCGGACACGGATTTTTGCGAAACCCGCCGCGCCCAGGGCCATGTCGGCAGCGCGTCCCCGGCTGAAGATCAATCGGCTGAAGATCAATCGGCTGAAACGGAGCTGGCGGCGGAATGACCGAAGACCTTCTCCTCTCCGCGCGCGGGCTGAACCTGTCCTTCGGCGCCATCCCGGCGCTGGTCGATGTCGATGCCGATCTCTGGCCCGGCGAAGTGCTCGCGGTGGTCGGGGAATCGGGCTCCGGCAAGACCACGTTGCTGAACGTGCTCTCGGCCAAGCTGGCGCCGCAATCCGGCATCGTGTGGTATCGCGATCCGGCAGGGCATCTGCACGACCTGCACGCCATGCCGGCCCCGGCACGCCGGGCGCTGCACCGCTCCGACTGGGGCTTCGTCCACCAGAATCCGCGGGAGAACCTGCGCATGTCCGTCTCCGCCGGCGGCAATGTCGGCGAGCGGCTGATGGCCCAGGGCAGCCGCCATTACGGCCGCATCCGCGAGGCCGCGATCGATTGGCTGGGACAGGTGGAGATCGATGCCGAGCGCGTCGACGATCTGCCGCGCACTTTCTCCGGCGGCATGCTGCAACGCCTGCAGGTGGCGCGCACGCTCGTCACCCATCCCCGGCTGGTGTTCATGGACGAGCCGACCGGCGGGCTTGACGTATCCGTCCAGGCGCGGCTGCTCGACCTCATTCGCGGCCTGGTGCGGCGGCTGGGGATCGCCGTGGTGCTGGTGACGCATGACCTTTCGGTCGCGCGCCTGCTGGCGCATCGCATCATGGTGATGCAGCGCGGCCGGGTGGTTGAGAGCGGCCTGACCGACCAGGTGCTGGACGACCCGCAGCACGCCTACACCCAGCTGCTGGTCAGCTCGGTGCTGCAGGCATGAATTCTCCCGCGACCTCGGCTTCCCCGATGCTGGCCACCGAAGGGCTGGCGAAGCGGTTCATCCTGCATTTGCAGCACGGATTGCACCTGCCGGTGCTTGAGCATGTCGACCTGCAGATCCATGCCGGCGAGTGCGTGGCCCTGGTCGGCCCTTCGGGAGCCGGAAAATCCACCCTACTGCGGGCGCTCTACGGAAATTACCGCGCCGATGCCGGCCGAATCCTCATCCGCCACGACGGCGCGCAGGTCGACATCGCCTGCGCCTCGCCGCGCCTGGTGGTGCAGGTGCGGGCGCGCACACTCGGCTATGTCAGCCAGTTTCTGCGCGTGGTGCCGCGGGTCGCAGCACTCGACATCGTCGCCGAAGCCGCGCGCGACACCGATGCCGACACTGCGCGAGATCGGGCTCGGGCCTTGCTGCTGCGCCTGAACATCCCGACACGACTGCATGCATTGCCGCCAGCGACCTTTTCCGGCGGCGAGCAACAGCGTATCAATCTCGCCCGCGGCTTCATCGGTGCCCATCCGATCCTGCTGCTGGACGAACCGACCGCTTCACTGGACGCCGAGAATCGCGACATCGTCATTGCCATGATCCGCGAGGCGACATCCGCCGGCATCGCCATCGCCGGCATCTTCCACGACGCCGAGGTGCGCGAAGCCGTCGCCGCCCGGCTTTATCACGTGAACCCGCTGCAGGACGCCGCATGACCGAGACCGTTTTTCACAATGCGAAGCTGGTGCTGCGCGACCGCGTCATCCACGGCAGCGTCCGCGTCGATCACTGCCTGATCGCCGGCGTCGACGAGGGCCGCTCGTCCATCGGCATCGACCTCGACGGCGACTATCTGATCCCCGGCGTGGTCGACGTGCACACCGACAATCTCGAACGCCAGGTGCAGCCGCGGGTGACCGCGCGGTGGCCGTCGCGCTCGGCGATGCTGGCGCATGACGCGCAATGCGCCGCCGCCGGCGTGACCACCGTGCTGGACGCGCTTTGCCTCGGCGACCTGCGGTCTACCCGGGCGACCAAAGCCGCATCCGCACCTTTCGCGACGCCGTGGTCGACCTCGACGCGCTGGGCGACACCGGCCTGTTGAAAAGCGAGCATTTCCTGCATTTACGCTGCGAAATGCCGGTGCCCGACGTGATGGGGCTGATCGATCCCGTCGCCGACCACAAGCGGGTGCGGATGATCAGCCTGATGGATCACAGCCCCGGCGTCGGCCAATATGCGAGCCTCGACCAGTTTCCGCGCCACCCGCCGCAAGGAAGGCAAGACCGACGCCTTCATCGAGCGGCGCATCGCCGAACTCTCCGAGCAGCGGGCACGCTGGCGCGATCCCAACCGGCAGGCGCTGCTGGCCCGCGTCGCCGGGCTCGACGTGCGCGCTGGCGAGCCATGACGACCGCACGTCGGAAGAAATCGAGGAGAATTTCCGCGACGGCATCCGCATCAGCGAATTCCCGGTCACCATCGAGGCGGCCCGCGCCGCCCGCGCGCGCGGCATGCAGGTGATCGCCGGCGCCCCCAACATCGTGCGCGGCGGCAGCCATTCCGGCAATGTCGACGCCGCCGACCTGGTCCGTGCCGGCGTGGTCGATGCGCTCGCCTCCGACTACGTGCCGGCGAGCTTGGTCGAAGCGGCGTTCATCTGCGCCCGCGAATGCGCAATCAGCCTGCCGGACGCAGTGGCGACGATCACCGACAATGCGGCGCGGCTGGCCCATCTGTTTGATCGTGGCCGCATCGAGACCGGGTTGCGCGCCGATCTCGTCCGCGTGCGCGTGCATGAGGGTATGCCGGTGGTACGACAGGTCTGGCGGGCGGGAGAGCGGGTGGCGTGACGCGGCCGGCTCGCGTCGCCGTCTATTACGCACCTGCGAATGACGACCTGCTGTGGCGGCGGGGCGCGGAATGGCTTGGCCGCGATCCGCAAACCGACGCCAGATGCCGGCAGCCTGATCTCGCCGACATCGCCGCGGTGACCGCCGATGCCAGCGGCTACGGCCTGCATTGCACGATGAAGCCGCCGATGCGACTCCGCCCCGAGGTCGACTGGGATGAACTGGTCGCGGCCTCGGAAGACCTCGCTGCCGCGATTCCCGCCTTCTCGCTGCCGCCGCTCACCGTGGCCAACCTGCATGGGTTCCTCGCGTTGCGCGAAACCCAGCCGAGCCCCGAACTTCAGGCGCTGTCGGACGCCTTCGTCGCGGGCCTGGACGATTTCCGCGCCCCGCCCGATGAGGCCGAGTTGGCCCGCCGCCGTCGCTCGGGCCTGAACCTGGCGCAGGAAGCCAACCTGACCCGCTGGGGTTATCCTCATGTGTTCGACACCTGGTTCTTCCACATGACGCTGACGCGCCGCCTGGTGCCTGAAGAGCATGCGGTGTTTCGTCCCGCGGCCGAGGATTTCTTCGCCGCCGCCCTGGCCGAGCCGCGCGCCGTGGAAGATATCTGCCTGTTCGCCCAGGCCGAGCAGGGTGCGCCATTCAAGCTGGCGCTGCGGATTCCGCTGCGCGGCTGAGCGTGACGACGACCCGCGCCGCCCCCTCGGCGATGCTCGAGTCGTTCACCACCCTGACCACCGTCACCCCCTCGGGCAGCGCAACGCTGCGCTGCAGGCGCTGCAGCACCTCGGCGGCACCTTCGCGCCCGCGCGCGCCCAGCCGCCGCGCCAGGATTTCCGCCGGTGCGGTGATTTCCAACACCAACGTCGCGAACCGCGCCGCCGCCTCGGCGATCACCGAACGGGACACGTTCGCCACGACCACGCGCCCCGCCCGCAGGTCGCAGGCAATGTCGGCGGGGATGCCGTAGCCCAGGCCGTGCGCCTCCCAGGCCAGCGCATAGGCGCCCTGCGCGCGGCGGCGCGCGAACCCCGCCGGATCCACCGCGATGTGGTCCTCGCCGACCGAGTCTTCGGGCCGGGTGATCTCGCGGCGGACGAAACGAAACCGCGCATCGCCGGCCAGCGATTCGCGCGCCACATCCATCAACGTGTCCTTGCCGGCGCCGGACGGCCCCACCACCAGAATCAGCATCCCCGCCATGCTCCCGGCCGAATTGTGACAAGCGCCGCGCGAGGCGCTAGTTTGATCCCTCAGCAACGCGCAATCTCCACTACGAGGAATCGTCGATGTTCACCACACGGCCCGAGATCGCCGGCACGTTCGGCGTGGTCGCCACCACGCATTGGATCGCCAGCAGCGTCGGCATGGCGGTCCTGGAGAAGGGCGGCAACGCCTTCGATGCCGCCGCCGCCGCGGCGTTCGTGCTCCAGGTGGCCGAGCCGCATCTGAACGGCCCGGGCGGCGACGCGCCGATCATCATTCATGACGCCCACACCGCCGCCCAGCACGTGATCTGCGGCCAGGGCGTCTCCCCCGATGCGGCGACGCCGGAACGCTTCGCCTCGCTGGGGCTCGACCTCGTGCCCGGCACCGGCCTGCTGCCGGCGGTGGTGCCCGGCGCGTTCGACGGCTGGATGCTGATGCTGCGCGATTGGGGCACGTGGGAGCTGAACGACGTGCTCGCCTATGCCATCGCCTATGCCAAGAACGGCATCCACATCGTGCCGCGCATCAGCGCCGCGATCGAGAATGTGCGCCCGCTGTTCGAGGCCGAATGGCACAGCTCCGCCGCGGTCTTCCTGCCGGGCGGCCGCGTCCCCGCCCCCGGCACGCTGTTCGCCCGCCCGGTGCTGGCCGAGACCTGGCAGCGGGTGCTGCGCGAGGCGACGGGAAGTTCCCGCCAGGCGCGCATCGACGGCGCCCGCAACGCCTGGTACCGCGGCTTCGTCGCCGACGCGATCGGCAAGTTCTACCGCGCCAATGAGGTGCTGGATTCCTCCGGCCGCCGCCATCGCGGCCTGCTCACCGCCGACGACATGGGCCGCTGGGCGGCATCGGTCGAAGACCCGGTCAGCCTCGATTACCACGGCCACACCGTGCTGAAGGTCGGGCCGTGGAGCCAGGGACCCGTGTTGCTGCAACAGCTTGCCCTGCTGAGCGGGTTTGATATCGGCGCGATGGACCCGCTGGGAGCGGACTTCGCCCACACCGTCATCGAATGCGCGAAACTCGCCTTCGCTGATCGCGAGGCCTATTACGGCGATCCGGATTTCGCCCAGGTGCCGCTGAACGCCCTGCTTTCGCCCGCCTACAACGACGAGCGCCGCAAGCTCGTCACCGATCGCGCCAGCATGGAACTGCGTCCCGGCCGGGTGGATGGCTTCGACCCGATCGTCGACCACAATGCCGCCGACCGCGTGGCGCTGCTCAACCGGGTGCCCGGCGCGGACGAGCCGACGGTGGCCCGCCTCGGCGCCACCGGCGGCGACACCTGCCACATCGACATCATCGACCGTTGGGGCAACATGGTCAGCGCCACGCCCGTCGGGCGGCTGGCTGCAATCCTCGCCTGTGGTGCCGGAGCTTGGTTTCTGCATCAGCACCCGCGGCCAGATGTTCTGGACCAAGCCCGGCCACCCCAACAGCGTGGCACCCCGCAAGCGGCCGCGCACGACGCTGTCGCCCAGCCTGGCATTGCGTGGCGGCAAACCCTGGATGAGCTTCGGCACGCCCGGCGGCGAACAGCAGGATCAGTGGCAGATCACGATGTTCCTGCGCATGGTCCATCACAACATGAACATCCAGCAATCCGTCGACGCGCCGAGCTTCCACACCGAGCATTGGCCCAGCAGCTTCTGGCCGCGTGCCGCCCGCCCCGGCAAGGTAGTCCTCGAAGGTCGCTACGACGCCGCCGTGCAGACCGAGCTCAACGCCCGTGGCCATTTGGCCGAAATGGGCGACGATTGGAGCGAGGGCCGAATTTCCGCCGCCCGGATCGAGCCGGACGGGCAGATGTTCGCCGGCGCCAACCCAAGGGGCATGCAAGGGTACGCGGTCGGCCGCTGAAGCGATGGACCAGGCTGAGAGAACGGATTCGCAAAGCGCCGCGCGGGCATGGCGGGTAACGCCGCACGAATACGCCCGCCGGCGGCCCGCCGAGTTCGCCATCTCCGCCCCCGCCTCCAGCTATGTCAGCATGCGTGACGGCGTTCGCCTTGCCGTCGACGTATATTTGCCGCAGGGCGCCGGCGCGGTGCCGGCGATCCTGGTTCTCACGCCCTATTACCGCCGCTTCAACCTCGCACCTGAGGCGCCAAAGGACGTCGAGGCGGCGCCCGGGATCGCGAAGTTCCGCGATCTGTTCGTGCCGCGCGGCTACGCGCTGGTGGTGGTGGACGTACGTGGTACCGGCGCCAGCTACGGCACGCGGAATTCGTTCCGCTCGCCCGCCGAACGGCTGGATCACGCGGAGATCGCCGATTGGGTGATCGCTCAGCCCTGGTCGAACAAGGCGGTCGGCGCCACGGGGATTTCCTATGTCGGGGCGGCCGCGGATTTCCTCGCCGGCACCGGCCATCCCGCCGTCCGCGCCATCGCCCCGCTGTTCTCGGTCTGGGACACCTGGTCGAACCACTATTATCCCGGCGGCCTTCTGCTGAACCGGCTCGCCGAAACCTACGACGAACTGATGGTGGCGCTGGATCACGACCGCCGCGACCTGCTGGCGAAGACGGCGTATTTCGGCAATCCGCATTTCCGCGGCCCGATGCCGGTGGACGGCGACAACGGCGCGCAAGTGGCACAGGCGGTGCGCGAGCATCTCGACAATTTCCACATGGTCGATTTCATCCGTGAGTTTCCGTTCCGCGACGACACGCTGCCGTATGACAGCGCTTTCGCCGGCACCAGCTTCAGCCCGTTCACCTATGCCGCCGGCGTGCGGCCGGATGTGGCCGTCTGCTGCGTATCAGGCTGGATGGATGGCGCGGGCTTCAGCAACGGCGCGATCAGCCGTTTCCTCAGCCTGCCGAACCGCAACATGCATCTGCTGCTTGGCCCATGGGATCACGGGGCGCGCAGCAATGTCAGCCCGTGGCGCGAAACCGCGTTGCCAACATTCCCTTGGCTCAGCGAAATCCTGCGCTTCTTCGACCATTACCTCGCCGGCCGCGACACCGGCCTGCAGCGCGAATCCCGGGTCCATTACTTCACCATGGGTGAAGAGACCTGGCACGAGGCCGCCGCCTGGCCACCCGCCATCGCGCCCACGGTCATGAAACTCGACGGCGGTGCGTATGACGGCCATTTCGCCATCGGCACCGGCAGTCACACCCGCTATGGCCGCCTCGCCGCGTTCGATGTCCGCGACTACTACGATGACTGGAGCGGCCGCGACGCGAACATGCTGTGCCAGGACGGCGACATCTTCATTCGCGACACGATCCTGACCGGCCACCCGGTGGTCACCTTGCATCTGGTCAGCAACGAGCGGGACGCGGCGATCCACGCCTATCTTGAGGATTTGGCGCCAGACGGCACCCGCCGCTACGTCACCGAGGGCATGCTGCGCGCCCTGCATCGCCGCGAATCCCCTGCCCCCGCCTTGCATCAGGTGGTCGGCCCATCGCGCAGCTTCGCCCGCGCCGACGCGATGCCGCTGGTACCCGGAGAGCCGGCGGTGCTGCGTTTCGCGCTGCTGCCGACCTCCTGGCGGTTCCAGGCCGGCCACCGCATCCGCCTCGCCGTCGCACTTGCCGACTGCGATAATTTCGGCCAGGTCCCGCACGGCCGTCCGCCGCGGCTGAGAATTCTCGGCGGCGTCTCGACGCTGGAATTGCCGCTGGTCTGAACCGAGGACAACGCCATGATCGACACTTCGCGCATCGACCGCGTGCTTCGTGATGCCGTGCGCCTGCCGGGCATCGTGGCGCTGGCCACCACCGCCGACGAGACGATCTACCAAGGCGCGTTCGGCCGGCGCGATGTGTCGCAGCCCGCGCCGATGACCGCCGACACAGTGTTCTATCTGGCATCGATGACCAAAGCCGTCACCTCCGTTGCGGCGATGCAATTGGTCGAGCAGGGCCGCCTGTCGCTGGACGCGCCGATCGGCGAAGTCCTGCCTGCGCTGGCCTCACCCAACGTGCTGCACGGCTTTGACGCATCAGGCGACCCGATCCTGCGTCCGGCCTCGCGACCGGTCACGTTGCGGCAGTTGCTGAGCCATAGTTCCGGCTATGGCTACGTCACCTGGAACGCCGATTTGCTGCGTTTCCACGAGCGCACCGGCATCCCCGCCATCCCCGCCAACTGGGACGAGATGCGGCAGATTCCGCTGCTGTTCGAACCAGGCACGCGCTGGAACTACAGCATCAGCACCGACCTCGTCGGCCGCGCCGTCGAAGCGGTGAGCGGCGAGACGCTGGAGGCGTATATCCTGGCGCATGTGCTGGCGCCGCTGGGCATGCACGACACCGCCGCCACGCTCTCGCCGCAACAGCGCAGCCGCGCCGCCCGCGTTCATGCCCGCCAACCCGATGGCGGCCTGGTGCCGATCGAGCATTCCTCCGGCAACGGCATGGGTTTTTTCGGCGGTGGCGGCGGGTTGTGCGGCACCGGGCCGGACTATCTCCGCTTCCTGCGCATGCTGCTCGCCGGCGGGCAAGGCGTGCTGCGGGCGGAAACGGTGGCGGAGATGGCACGCAACAACATCGGCGAGATGAACATGCTGCCGATGCGCAGCGCGTTGCCGGCGCGCAGCAACGACGCGGATTTTTTCCCCGAGATCGCCAAGAAATGGGGCCTCGGGTTCCTTATCAACACCGCCGATGTGCCTGGCCGGCGCCGTGCCGGCAGCCTCGCCTGGGCCGGGCTCGCCAACACCTATTTCTGGATCGACCTCGATGCCGGCATTGCCGGCGCGATTCTGATGCAGGTGCTGCCCTTCGCCGATGCCCGCGCGCTCGACGTGCTCGAAGCGTTCGAGACGGCGGTTTATGCGTCGCTGTAGGATCTGGATCAGATCCGATCGGACCTAACTCAGATATTGCCCGAAGCGCAGCAGGTTGCCGTTCGGGTCTATGACGTAGAATTCCCGCGTTCCCCAGGCTCGGTCGGCGACATCCATCAGCTTGGCGCCTCCGGGCCAGGGCATCGTGGCGGCGAACTCGGCGTGCAGCGCGTCGGCATCTTGGGTGCGAATATAGCAGCCGCTTTGTTCGGCGATCGCCCGATCCGGGCATTGCCAGAAATGCAGCTCAATCTGCTCACGCGCCAGAATCAGGTAGCCATCGTACCATTTGCCGGGGCGGGTGAAGCCGAGATTGACGTAGAACGCTTCGGTCGCCCGCAGATCCTGCGCGGGCAGCAGCGGAATGGTGGATTTGATCGCGCCGCTCATCGCTTCTTGCCCGGCTTCGGCCGCGCCGACGACACCACGCGCTTCGGCGCCACCGGGCGCTTCGTGGCCGGTGCCGCGCGCTTTGCTTGCGGCGAAGCGGCTCGGCGGAGATCGGCGATGGTGCCGCGGGTGGTGATCTGGTCGGGATTCATCACCAGCTCGATCACCGCCGGCCGGCCGCTCGCCACCGCGCGCTTGAATGCCGGCGCGAACTCGGCCGTCGCCGTTACGGTTTCGCCATGGCCGCCGAACGCCTCGATGAACTTGGCGAAATCCGGATTGGTCAAGGCGGTGCCGGAAACGCGGCCGGGATAGGTGCGCTCCTGATACATCCGGATGGTGCCGTACATCTGATTGTTGAACACCAGCACAACAGGTGCCACACCGTGGTGGAACGCCGTTGCCAATTCCTGCCCGGTCATCAGGAAGCCGCCATCGCCGACGCAGCACACCGCCTGGCGATCGGGAAAAGCGATCTTGGCGCCGATGGCGGCCGGCACGCCGTAGCCCATGGCGCCGTTGGTCGGGCCGATGAAGCGCTGGCCATCGCTGAAATTGATGAAGCGCGGCGGCCAGGTGGCGAAATTGCCGGCGTCGCAGGTGACAATCGCATCGTCGTCGAGCAGGCCTGCGAAATCATGCATCACCTGCGACAGATTGAGCGTGCCGGGATATTGCTGCACGGCCAGGCCCTGCATGCGGATGCGCCGCAGCTCCCGCGTCCAGTCGCGCCAGGCGATCTTTGGCGGCGTCACCTCGCCCAGCGCCTCGGCGAACAGATTGAGGTCGGTGGTGATTCCAAGCGCCGGGCGGAACACCCGGCCGATTTCGGCTTGGTCGGGATACGCATGCACGATCGGCACGCCGCCCGCATGGTCGAACAAGGTGTAGCCCTGGCTGACCGGCTCGCCCAGCCGCGTACCGATGGCCAATATGAGGTCGGCCTCGCGGATTTTCGCCACCAGCGCCGGGTCCGAGCCGACGCCGAGGTCGCCCACGAAATTGTCCAGCGTGCCGTCGTACAGCCCCTGACGGCGGAATCCGACGGTCACCGGCACGTCGTGGCGGACCAGAAAATCACGGATCGCCGCCCGCCCGGTTTCGGTCCAGCAGGAACCGCCGAGGATAGCCAACGGCTTCTTGGCGCGGGCCAGCATCGCCTGCATGCGGGCGATCGCCGCGGGATCGGGAAGCGGCTTTGATACGTCGGCGCGGCCGATATCCGGCACCTCGACCAACCGCTTCTGCATTTCCTCCGACAGCGCGATCACAACCGGCCCTGGCCGCCCCGACGTTGCGACATCGATCGCATGCGCGACCAGCTCGGGGATGCGGGCTGCGTCGTCGATCTGCGTCACCCATTTCGCCAGCGGCTGGAACATGCGGCGGTAATCGACTTCCTGGAAGCTCTCGCGGTCGGTTTCCTCGAACGGGATCTGCCCGACGAACAGCAGCATCGGGGTGGAATCCTGCATCGCGATATGCACGCCGATGGCGCCATGGCAGGCGCCGGGCCCGCGGGTCACGAACGCCGCGGCCGGCCGGCCGGCAATCTTGCCGTAGGCTTCGGCCATGTTCACCGCCCCGGCCTCAAACCGGCAGGTGATCAGCTTCAACTTCTGGCCGACGTCATAGAGGCCATCGAGCACGTCGAGATAGCTCTCGCCGGGCACCGCGAAGACATGGTCGATTCCCTGTGCGACCAGCGCCTGCGCCAGTACCTGCCCACCGGTTCGCGCAAATTTGCCGCCGCGCCGCGCCTTGCCGTGGTCCATATCGCTGTCTCCGCTGCTCGGCGCTGGTATAGATCGCAGCACCGCGCCGCGTCGACCACCCGGCGTAGGTTTATCGGCGGCAAATCCGCCGGCGTGCCATCATGCCGCCGGCAAACGAATGAGGGAATCGATGCGCGCCATATACGTCATGGTGAAATGCGAAATGGGCCAGTCCTACCGCGTGGCACAACTCGCCGCCGACAGCATCGAGGAACTGTCCGAACTGCATTCGACCTCCGGCCAGTACGACCTGCTGGGCAAGTTCTACCTGGAGCCGGAGCAGGACACCGGCCTTTTCGTCACCGAGAAACTACAGACCATTCCCGGCGTGAAGGACACCTATACGCTGATCACCTTCAACGCGTTCGTCGGCGGCGGAAAGACCTAGAGCATCGTCCGATCGACCTGTCTTTTCGATCGGACAAAGATGCTCGCTAAAACAAACGACCAGAGACTTTTTCCGATTCACTTCAATCGGAAAAATCTCTAGTTCAGAATCGCCCGGTCGCTTCAATCGAAGCTCAGAAACTCCGGCATGGCGCTGATCGGCGGCGCCGCTTTCAGGCCGGCGATGTCGGGCACCGGCCTGTTGGTGCGGACGTCGCCGGCCAGCATCGCTTCCAGTTCGGCGGCCACGCGCAGCACCAGCGCATCGCCGCCGCGCGGTCCCACGATTTGCAGGCCGAACGGCATGCCGTGGCGGTCCAGCCCCACCGGCAGGCTCACCGCCGGGTGTCCCACCACCGTCACCGCATAGGCCAATGCCAGCCAGTGGAAGTAGGTGCGGGTCTTCTTGCCGTCGATCTCCGCCGGATAAAGCTCTCGCCACGGCCGCGGGCTGAGCGTGATCGCCGGCGTCAGGATCACGTCATAGGCGCCGAAGAACGCTTGCCAGCGCCGGTACATTTGCGTCTGCAACACCATTGCCCGCGACACGTCGGCGGCGCTGTAGCGCAGGCCGTCGGCGACGTTGTCGCGAATGTTCGGACCGACATCCTGCGGCCTTGTCTGCACCCGCTCCAGATGGCCGGCGAGAAAGCCGGTGGCGCGCAGGATCTCGAACGCTTCGTCGCAGCCGCTGCAATCGGGTGTCGCATCCTCGGCGCGGCCGAAGACGTGGCGGAACAGGCCGGTCTTTTCGGCAAACACCCCGGCTACGTGCCGCTCGGTCGGCGCGAAGCCGAAATCCGGCGTCAGTGCCACCCGCAGGGAGGCCAGGTCGAGCGGCGGTTGCGGATAGAACGCCGCCGGGCGCCGCACCGGTTCGCCGTGGATGGTGGTGGCAAGCGGATCGCGCGCATCGTCGGAGAGCATCGCCGACAGCAGCAAGGCGGTATCAACAGCGGTGCGCGCCATCGGGCCCACCACCGGCAAGACGGACCAACCGAACGCCCGCCGCTCGCTCGGCACCAGGCCCGGCGTCGGGCGAAAGCCGACGATGCCGTTGAATGCCGCGGGATTGCGAAGCGAACCGCCGGTGTCGCTGCCGGTGCAGAGCGGCGCCATGCCGGTCGCCAGCGCCACGGCCGAACCGCCGGACGAGCCGGCGGCGGATTTCGCGGGATCGAACGGATTGCCGGTCGCACCATAAACGGAGTTGCGCGTGTTGGCGCCCGCCCCCCATTCCGGCGTGTTGGTCTTGCCGATCACCACCGCACCTGCCGCGCGCACCCGGGCGACGATGCCGTCGTCTTCGCTGGAGACGTGGTCGCGGAAGATCGGGCTGCCCCAGCTGGTCTTCAGCCCCGCCGCTTCCTGAAGGTCCTTGATGCCGATCGGCAAGCCGTGCAGCGCGCCGAGCGCGTCGCCGCGCATGACCGCCGCCTCCGCCCGTTTCGCTGCAGCCCGCGCCGCCGCATCGTCGCGCGCCACCATGGCATTGACGGCATGGTCCACCGCGTCGATCCGCGCGAGGCAGCTTTCGAGCAGTTCCACCGGCGAAAGCTGGCGCCGCCCGATCCGGGTGCGCGCCTCGACGGCGGTGAGGTCGCAGGGCTCGCTCATCGCCTGGTACCCGAGCGCCAGCCCGTCCTTGCGCGGTTCCGACCCGCCGATCAGCACGCCGCGCTTGCGGTCGATGAAGATCGCCTGGCCGCCGCCATGCGGTTCGGCGACGGTTTCGACCTTGTGCCCCAGCGCCGCGAGGCCCTTCACCACATCGGCCGGAATGGAGCGCTCCGCCTCGACCTTGCCGGCATAGGGAAACAGGCGCGGCAGGTCGAGGGATTCCTGGATGTCGAGGCCGTAATCGTAGAAATTGGTCAGGAACAGCGACTGGCCCATCGGCTGGAAATGCCCGCCCATCACGCCATAGGGCATGATCGCCTCGCCATCGGGCTCGGTCACCATGCCCGGAATGATGGTGTGCATTGGCCGCTTGTTCGGCGCGATGCAGTTGGGATGACCGCGCTCCAGCCGGAAGCCGAAGCCGCGATTCTGCAGCATCACGCCCGATTTCTCCGCCAGGATTCCCGAGCCGAAACCTTGGAACAGCGAGTTGATGAAGCTGCAGGCGTTGCCGTCCTTGTCGACGACGCAGAGATAGACGGTGTCACGATGCACCGGCAGCGCCGCCTCTCCGGCCGCCGGCAGATGCGGCATCGCGACATCGTCGCGAATCAGCCCGCGCATCTCCTCAAGGTAGCCGCGGTCGAGCAGCCTTTCCACCGGCACCGACACCTGGCCGGGATCGGCGAGGAAAGCGTCGCGGTCGCGGTAGGCGAGGCGTGCCGCCTCGATATGGCGGTGCAGGCGGGTCACGCCGAGCGGGCCGTCCGGCGCCGGCCCGAATTTCTCCAGCATGCCGAGGATCATCAGCACCAGCAGCCCCTGGCCGTTGGGCGGGCATTGCCAGACCTTCTTGCCTTCCCAGGCGAGGCTGATCGGGTCGACGAACTGCGCCGCGGTCCGCCCGGCGGCAAAATCCGCCTCGGTATGCAAGCCGCCGCGGGTGCGCAGGGTGGCGACGATGTCGGCCGCGACCGGGCCCTCGTAGAACGCCCGCGCGCCGTGCTTGGCGATCGCCCTCAGGGTCGCCGCCAGTTCCGGCTGCACGAACATATCGCCCACGCCAGGCGCGCCGCCGTTCGGCAGGAACTTATGGGCGCCGGTCTTCTCCAGCTTGGCCACCAGATTGGCCCAGCTATGGGAGACTTTCGGCGCCACCGGATGGCCATTCTCGGCATAACCGATCGCCGGCTGCAACAGTTCGTCCAGGCCTTTGGTGCCATGCGCCGCCAGCAGCGTTTCCCACGCCGAAACCGCGCCCGGAACGGTGACGCTGTGCGCGGAGGTGTTCTCCAGCGCACCGATCTGGTGCTTCTCGAAGAAATCAATATCCGCCGCCGCCGGCGCCCGGCCGGAGCCGTTCAGCGCGATCACCGTCTTCTTGCCGGCCGGCGCATACAGGCAGAAACAATCGCCGCCGATGCCGGTCGACATCGGCTCGATCACGCAAAGCACCGCGACCGCGGCGACCGCCGCGTCCAGCGCGTTGCCGCCGGCGCGCAGCACGTCCAGCGCCGCCAGCGTCGCCGCCGGCATGGACGTTGCGGCCATGCCGTTGGCGGACAGCACCGGGCTGCGGCCGGGAAAGTGGAAATCGCGCATACGCAGGCTCCGTTCGGGGAAGATTTTCGGCGACGCTCGCACCTCGATCCGGCATTGGCAAGCCGCCCCCATTGGCAAGGCGAAGCGGAGCGGGGATCATGGCCGCCGCAACCAGACACGGACGGACGCGTGGCAACGATCGACGATTTCGACAAGCTGGACATCCGCGTCGGCACGGTGACGCGCGCCGAGCCATTCCCCGAGGCGCGCAAGCCGGCGATCAAGCTGTGGATCGATTTCGGGGCCGAACTCGGGGTGAAATGCTCCTCCGCCCAGCTCACGACCCATTACACGCCGCAAACCGTGGTCGGGCGGCAGGTGCTGGCGGTGGTGAATTTCCCGCCGCGCCGGATCGGCCCGTTCGAAAGCCAGGTGCTGACCCTCGGCGTGCCTGGCGGCGGCGGCGCGGTGGTGCTGCTCGCGCCCGACCTGCCGGTCGGCAACGGCGTCCGGATGTTCTGATGCCTGCAGCGGAGAAGCGCCACTACTACACCGTGACCTGGGACCAGTTGCACCGCGACGCCCGCGCCCTCGCCTGGCGGCTGACGTCGATGCCCCGGTTCACCGGCATCGTCGCGATCACCCGCGGCGGCCTGATCCCGGCGGCGATCATCGCGCGGGAGCTGGAGGTCCGGCTGGTGGAATGCGTCTCCATCGTCACCTACGGCCAGGGCGACGCGGACTGGACCGAGATCAGTGAACCGGAGGTGATCAAGCCGCCCGCCGCCGCCGGCGACGGCACCGGCTTCCTGATCATCGACGATCTGGTCGACACCGGCACCACCGCCCGCGCGGTGCGGCGCCTGCTGCCGAAGGCGCATTTCGCCGCGATCTACGCCAAGCCCGCCGGCAAGCCGCTGGTGGACAGCTTCGTCACCGAAGTCAGCCAAGACACCTGGATCATGTTCCCGTGGGATACCGAGCCGCAATTCTCGGTGCCGCTGGCCAAGCGCGACCGCACATGACCGCGAATGCGCCAGGCCCTGTGCACGGCCGCGCGGGAAGTCCATACACTGCACCGCGACATTGGGCAGCAACGGAGACACGCGCATGATCTCTGGCCTGGATTTCGACCTCGGCGAAATCGCCGACATGCTGCGCGACCTGGTCGAGGCCTTCGCCGCCGACGAAATCGCGCCGCGCGCCGCCGAGATCGACCGGCAGAACCAGTTCCCCGCCGACCTGTGGCCGAAGCTCGGCGAGCTCGGCCTGCTCGGCGTCACCGTCGCGGAGGAGTACGGCGGCGCCGGCATGGGCTACCTGGAGCACGTCGTGGCGATGGAGGAGATCAGCCGCGCCTCGGCCTCGGTCGGCCTGTCCTACGGCGCGCATTCCAACCTCTGCGTCAACCAGATCTTCCGCAATGGCAACGACGACCAGAAGCGGCGCTATCTGCCGAAGCTGATCTCCGGCGAGCATGTCGGCGCGCTGGCGATGTCGCGAGCCGGGTGCCGGCTCGGACGTCGTCTCCATGCGCACTGCGCGCCGACCGGCGTGGCGACCGCTACGTGCTGAACGGCACCAAGATGTGGATCACCAATGGACCCGACGCCGACGTGCTGGTGGTCTACGCCAAGACCGATCCGGCAGGCCGGCCCGCGCGGCATCACCGCGTTCCTGATCGAGAAGAGGCTTCAAGGGTTTCTCCACCGCGCCGAAGCTCGACAAGCTCGGCATGCGCGGCTCGAACACCTGCGAGCTGGTGTTCCAGGACTGCGAGGTGCCGGCGGAAAACGTGCTGGGCGCGGTCGGCCGCGGCGTCAACGTGCTGATGAGCGGGCTCGATTACGAGCGCGCGGTGCTCGCGGCCGGGCCGCTCGGCATCATGCAGGCCTGCATGGACGTCGTGATGCCCTACGTGCATGAGCGCAAGCAGTTCGGCCAGGCGATCGGCGAGTTCCAGCTGATGCAGGGCAAGCTCGCCGACATGTACACGACGATGAACGCGGCGCGCGCCTATGTTTACGCCGTCGCCAAGGCCTGCGACCGCGGCCGGACGACGCGCAAGGATGCCGCCGGCGCGATCCTGTACGCCGCCGAGAAGGCCACCTGGATGGCGCTGGAGGCGATCCAGGCGCTGGGCGGCAACGGCTACATCAACGACTATCCCACCGGCCGGCTGCTGCGCGACGCCAAGCTGTACGAAATCGGCGCCGGCACGAGCGAAATCCGCCGCATGCTGATCGGCCGCGAACTGTTCGCCGAGACCGCCTGACGATGCCGGTCCTCGACAGCGATCATCGACCGGCGCGCGCCGGAATTCCAGGCCAACGCCGAGGCCATGCGAGGCGCTGGTCGCCGATCTGCGCGCGACTCGCCGAGCACGTTCGCGCTGGGCGGCGGCGAGGCGTCGCGCGAGCGGCATCGTCTCGCGCGGCAAATTGCTGCCGCGCGACCGCATCCAGGCGCTGCTCGATCCCGGCTCGCCGTTCCTCGAGATCGGCCAGCTCGCCGCGCACGGCATGTATGGCGACGAGGTGCCGTCGGCCGGCATCATCACCGGCATCGGCCGCGTGTGCGGGCCGCGAGTGCATGATCGTCGTCAACGACGCGACGGTGAAGGGCGGCACCTATTATCCGATGACGGTGAAGAAGCACCTGCGCGCGCAGGAGATCGCGGCGCAGAACCGGCTGCCGTGCATGTATCTGGTCGATTCCGGCGGCGCCAACCTGCCGAACCAGGACGAGGTGTTTCCCGATCGCGATCATTTCGGCCGCATCTTCTTCAACCAGGCCAACATGTCGGCCGCGGGCATCGCGCAGATCGCCGTCGTGATGGGCTCCTGCACCGCCGGCGGCGCCTATGTGCCGGCGATGTCCGACGAAGCGATCATCGTGCGCGGCCAGGGCACGATCTTTCTCGCCGGCCCGCCGCTGGTGAAGGCCGCGACCGGCGAGATCGTCATCGGCCGAGGATCTGGGCGGCGCCGACGTGCACACGCCGCATCTCCGGCGTCGCCGACCACTACGCCGAGAACGACGCCCACGCGCTGGGCATCGCGCGCGCGGATCGTCGCCACTCTGAACACGGTGAAGCGGCCGTCGCTGGCGCTGCGCGAGCCGGTGCCGCCGCGCTACGACCCGCGAGGAATCTACGGCATCGTCGCCGGCCGATCGCGCGCCGCCCTACGACGTGCGCGAGATCATCGCCCGCATCGTCGACGGCAGCGAATTCGACGAGTTCAAGCGCCTGTACGGCGCGACGCTGGTCACCGGCTTCGCGCATATCTGGGGCATGCCGGTCGGCATCGTCGCCAACAACGGCATCCTGTTTTCGCGAGAGCGCGCAGAAGGGCGCGCATTTCATCGAGCTGTGCGCGCAGCGCGGCATTCCGCTGGTGTTCCTGCAGAACATCACCGGCTTCATGGTCGGGCGCAAATACGAGGCCGGCGGCATCGCCAAGGACGGCGCCAAGATGGTGACCGCCGTCGCCACCGCCGCGGTGCCGAAATTCACCGTCATCATCGGCGGCATCGTTCGGCGCCGGCAACTACGGCATGTGCGGCCGCGCCTACTCGCCGCGCTTCCTGTGGATGTGGCCGAACGCGCGCATCAGCGTCATGGGCGGCGAGCAGGCGGCCAGCGTGCTGGCGCACGGTGCGGCGCGACGGCATGGAGGCGCGCGGACAGACCTGGTCCGGCGGACGAGGAGGAAGCGTTCAAGGCGCCGATCCGCGAGCAATACGAAGCCCAGGGGCATCCCTACTACGCCACGCGCCCGGCTGTGGGACGACGGCGATCATCGATCCGCGCGGACACGCGGCGCGTGCTCGGCCTGGCCCTGTCGGCCAGCCTGAATGCGCCGATCGAGCCGACGCGGTTCGGCGTGTTCCGGATGTGAGGCGCAGATGTTCGGCAAGATCCTGATCGCCAATCGCGGCGAAATCGCCTGCCGGGTCATCGCGCACCGCGCGCGGCTGGGCATCGCGCACGGTCGCCGTCTACTCCGAGGCCGACGCCCGCGCGCGGCACGTCGCGCTGGCCGATGAGGCGTGTGCCGATCGGGCCGGCGCCGGCGCGCGAAAGCTATCTCGTCGATCGAGACAGATCATCGACGCCGCGCGCCGCGTCGGGCGCCGAGGCGATCCATCCCGGCTACGGCTTCCTGTCGGAGAACGCCGGACTTCGCCGAGGCCTGCGCGGCCGCCGGGCTCGTCTTCATCGGCCCGCCGGCCGACGGCGATCCGCGCCATGGGCTCGAAAGCCGCGGCCAAGACGCTGATGGAGCAGGCCGGCGTGCCGCTGGTGCCCGGCTATCACGGCGACGAGCAGGACACGGCGACATTGACGGCGGCGGCCGAGCGGATCGGCTATCCGGTGCTGATCAAGGCCTCGGCCGGCGGCGGCGGCAAGGGCATGCGGATCGTCGAGCGCGGCGGACGACTTGCGAGGCGGCGATCGCGCGGCGCGCAAGCGCGAGGCGCTGGCGTCGTTCGGCGATGACCGCGTGCTGGTCGAGAAATACCTGACGCGGCCGCGCCATATCGAAATCCAGGTGTTCGCCGACACGCACGGCAACTGCGTCTCCCTGTTCGAGCGCGACTGCTCGATCCAGCGCCGGCACCAGAAGGTGCTGGAGGAAGCGCCGGCGCCGGGCATGGACCCGGAGCGCCGACGGCGCATGGGCGAGGCCGCGGTCGCCGCGGCGCGCGCGGTCGGCTATGTCGGCGCCGGCACGGTCGAATTCATCGCCGAGGACGGCGAATTCTACTTCATGGAGATGAACACCCGCCTGCAGGTCGAGCATCCGGTCACCGAGATGATCACCGGCCTGGATCTGGTCGAATGGCAGTTGCGCGTCGCCGCCGGCGAGCGCTTGCCGCTGGCGCAGGACGAGATCGCGCATCGACGGCCATGCGATCGAGGCGCGGATCTACGCCGAGGATCCGGAGCGGGATTTCCTGCCGTCGATCGGCACGCTTGTCCATCTGCGCCAGCCGCGCGAAACCGACGGGCGTGCGGGTCGACACCGGCGTGCGGGCGGGCGACGCGATCACGCCGTACTACGACCCGATGATCGCCAAGCTGATCGTGCACGGCCCCGACCGGGCGCGGCGACGCGGCGGCTGGCGGCGGCGCTCGCGGAATATGAGGTGGTCGGCGTGCAGACCAATCTCGGCCTGCTCCGCGCCATCGCCGCACACCCGGCCTTCGCCGCCGCCGGAACTCGACACCGGCTTCATCGCCCGCCACGCCGCCGCCTTGCTGCCGCAAGTGCCGGCGCCGCTTTCGCCCTCCGACGACCGAGCGGTTTGGGCGGCCGCGGCGATGGCGGTGATCGATGATTTGCGCAAACGCGGCGCCGGCGAGGCAACCGGGGACCCATGGTCGCCCTGGAGCCTGGTCGATGCCTGGCGGATCAGCGGCGGCGGCTACCAGGACCTGCATCTGCGGCGTGGCGGCGAGACCCTGGTGCTGCGCGCGCATCCGCAGGCTGGCGGAGCGTGCCGGCTCGACCTGCCGGGTGGGCCGGCGCTGGTCGCGGCGGCGAGCGATTCCGCCGGCACGATGTTGCGGGTGGACGGCGTGTCGCACCGGCTGCGGGTGGTCCGGCACGGCGATGACGTGACGGTGATCCTGGCCGGCCGCAACCACGTCGTCACCCCGATCGACCCGCTCGCCCCGCCGCGCAGCATCGCCGCCGGCGCCGACCGGCTGACCGCGCCGATTCCGGCCCGGGTGGCGCGGGTGTTGGCGAAGCCGGGCGACGTCGTCGCCAAAGGCACTGTCCTGGTGGTGCTGGAGGCGATGAAGATGGAGCTGTCGCTGGCGGCGCCGAAGGACGGCACCATCGCCACCTTGCGCCACCAGGTCGGCGACATGGTCGAGGAAGGTACGGAATTGGTGACGTTTCTGTCTCAATCGACGCCAGCGGAGCCAGATGATGTCGCAAATTGCGAGGGTTTGGCAAAGAATTCACTGGCCAAGTAATCCTGCGCTGCTGCATCGTTTGAAGGCAACGAAACGATAGGTTCGGCGTTTTTGCGATAATGCGAGGCCGACGATGAAATGTGGGAAGAGAATCGTCTCGGGATTCGTGGTGCTGCTGGGCGTCGCCTATGCGGTGACGCCGTACCTCACCATGTGGCGGCTCTATGCCGCGTTGCGCGACGGCGATGCGGCGGCGCTGGCTGAGCTGGTCGATTGGCGTTCGGTTCGCAGCGGCGTGAAGCAGGACATCGCCGAGGGCGTCATCGGCATGCCGGAGCGGCAACTGATCGTCACCAATCACTTGCCGCCGTTCGGCGCCGGCTTCGCCACCGGAATCGCCGGCAACATCGTCGACCGGGAACTGACGCCGGAGCGGGTCGAGGCGACGGTGCATACGTTGAGCACCCCGGACAGCCACCCCGCGATCGCGCCGTCGAGCAGCGGCATAAGGGCGATCGCGCACGCCTTCTTCGATTCGCCGCGAAGCTTCGACCTGCGGCTGCGCCCCCCCGGCTCCGATCCCGAAGACCCGCCGCTCAGGGTCCGGCTTGAGTTGCAGGGCGTAAGCTGGAAGGTTGTGCGGATCTGGGTGCCGCAGGAAATTGTCGAGCGGATGCAGTCCCGGACCTGAGGGTGCCGGCAGGTTCGAGCAATATGGCTTTAGGTGGAATCACCGTGCCATAAAATTGCTCGCCTGAACAAAAGGCTAGATCGCGATCTTCATCGCTTGCGGGGCCGCGGCAAGCAGCGCCACCAACCCATCCGCCAAGCCCGTCCCCGGTCCGACCCGCAATGCCAGCCGCGCGGCCGTCGGGCTGCCGAGCGAGGTTCTGATATCCCCCGCCCGCGACGGGGCAAAGGCCACCGTCGGTACCCAGCCGGCGATCTCGCCCAGCGTTTCCGCCAGCCCCAGGATGGAGGTCGCACGGCCGCTGCAGACGTTGAACACGCTCGCCTCCGGCTTGCGCTGCAACCGCTCCATCCCCGCCAGCAAATGCTCGATCACGTCGTCGACGAAGACGAAATCGCGGGTTTGCTGGCCATCGCCATTGATGGTCACCATGCGGCGGTTGATGATCCGCTCGGCGAAGTTCGAGACCACACCGCTATAGGGCGAGCGCGGGTCCTGGCGCGGGCCGTAGACGTTGAAAAAGCGCATTCCCATGGTCGGCGTGCCGTGCACCTGGAACGCCACGCGGGCATGCAGTTCGCTGCCCAGCTTGTCCGCGCCGTAGGCTGAGAGCGGCGCCGGCGGCATCGCCTCATGCAAGCGCGTGTGGCCCTGGTCGCCATAAATCGCGGCGGAGGAGGCGTAGACGACCGGGATGCGCCCGACGTCGCGCGCCGCCTCAAGCACCGCGATGGTGCCGCTCTGGTTGACGCGGTGGGTGCCCAGCCAATCCTCGTTGGCCCGCGCGACGCTGGCGATCGCCGCGAGATGAAAACAGCCATCGGCGCCCCGCAGGGCACGGCGCATCGCCTCGCGGTCCGCCACGTCGCCGACCTGCAGTTCGACGCGCGGGTCGAGATTGTCCCGGCATCCGGTGGAAAGGTCGTCGACCACCCGTACGCGGTGGCCACAGCGGACCAATGCGTCGGCAAGATGCGAGCCGACGAACCCCGCCCCGCCCGTCACGACATAAAAGGCCATGGTTCATCCTTGCTTCGACGCGACGCAAACTGAGCTACAAACGTGAAAACGATCGGTTCGTTGCTGCCCTGCGAGCGTCATGCCAGGATTAAAAGGCGACAATCTGGCAAAAACCGTCCAATTTCCTGGCGACCATATAAATTGCATCGCAAAATGCAATTAATTAGCCCAGCCGCGTCACGCCCGCCATTTCGATTGCAGAATGCAAGGCTTCAACCAGCTTCTCGCGGGCGATCGGCTTGCTCAAATGAAAATCCATGCCCGCGAGCTGGCACTCCCGTTCCAGCTCCGGTCCAATCGAGGCGGTCAGTCCGACAATCACCCGCCGCCGGCCAGCCGGTTCCGCCAGGCGGATCGCCCTGGTCGCGGCAAGGCCGTCCATGCCGGGCATCTGCACGTCCATCAGCACGATGTCGAAATTTCCGGCGAGTGCCGCCTCGACCGCGGCTTGCCCGTGCCCGACCACCTCAACCGCCGCGCCGGCACGCAGCAGGATCGCGGTGCTGACCATCTGATTGGTAACATTGTCCTCGGCCAGGAGCACCCGCAACCCGCGCAGCTGAAGGTCCACGGCGTCCTGGTCGGCGGAGCGGTCGCAGGGCGGCGGCACGCAGGCGACCTCAGGGCCTGGCGCCCGATCAATGATCGACGCCATCGCCCGCAGGCGCGAGGTCAGCACCGGTTTCTGGAGCTGTGCCTCGAACACCGTCAGCGCCGGATCGCTTTGGTCGACCTGGCCCGAGGCGCACAGCACCAGGCATGGCTTGCCCGAACCAGCTTCGGCGCGCGCCCGCCGTGCGAACTCCAGGCCGTCGATGCGCGGCATGATCCGGTCGACCAGCACCAGCTCGTAGGGACGCCCATCCGCCCGCGCCCGGCGCAGCATCGCCAGCCCGTGTGCGCCATCGACGGCGGCGTCCGCCTGGGCGCCGAGCTGGGCCAGTTGGCGCGTCAGCACCTCGCGGTTCATCGGCAGGTCGTCGACCACGAGGCAGCGCCGGCCGCGCAGGGGCAAAGCCTGGCTCGGCACCCCGCTCGCCGGCACCGCCAGCTTGATCGAGAACCGGAAGACGCTGCCGTTGGCGCGTCCGTCCGGGCCAATTCGCGGTACGGCCTCGATGCTGCCACCCATCGCCGCCACCAGGCGCTTGCAGATCGGCAGGCCGAGGCCGGTGCCGCCATAATGCCGGGCGGTCGAGGCGTCGGCCTGGCTGAACCGCTCGAACATCGCCGGCATTATCGCCGGGTCGATGCCGATGCCGGTGTCGGCGACGCGGCAATCCAGCCGCATCGTCCCGTCGGCGCCGCGCGCCCCGTCCAATCCGATTTCGATCCAGCCGCTCTCGGTGAATTTCACGGCGTTGCCGACAAGGTTCAGCAGCACCTGGCGGAAGCGGCCGGGGTCGCCGATCACGGTTTCGGGCAGCGCGTCGCCGAAATGGCAGACGATCTCGACACCCTTCGCGGCGGCGCTGGCGGCGAACAGCTCGACCACGATCGATACCTCCCGTTCCAGCAGGAACGGGATGCTTTCCAGTTCGATCGCCTCGGCCTCGATCTTGGAAAAATCGAGGACCGCGTTCAGCACCGTGAGCAGGTGCTCAGCCGAGTTCTGGATGGTTCGGGCATAGCGCAACTGCTCGGCGTCCAGCCTGGTATCGAGCAGCAGGCCGGTCATGCCGATCACCCCGTTCATCGGCGTGCGGATTTCGTGGCTCATGGAGGCGATGAAATCCTGCTTGGCGCGGCCGGCGAGGATGGCGCTGCGTTCGAGGCCAACCAGCCGATCGGCGCGGCAACGTTCTGCCCGAATCCGCAGCAGCAGCACCAAAAATGCGGCGATTGCCCACGCCCCGGCCATGGCGGCCGTGGCGGGCCCGGCGGCGCTCGGCATCAAAGCGGTCAGCAGGAGGAGGAACACCCCCAGAATCCCGACGACAACAACGGCAATGGATTGACCGGCGAGACGCGCCGCCCACGCCTGCATCCGCGGCGCCGTGGCTGCCGGCGAATGCGAAAAAGCCTGGGTCGGATGCAATGTGCGCAATGATGCCAACGCGATGCCCCGCACGGGAACCGGATGGCCCGTCGCCGTCCCTCCCCTGTGCCACAGGCCGGAGGGTTAAACAACATTAGTTCACATTTATGTTAAGCGGCAGGCTCCGGGGTCAGAGATGCACCAGGCCCCGCCGCACGCCCTGGCTCACCGCCTCCGCCCGGCTGCGCACGGCCAGTTTCGCGAACACCGCTTCGAGGTGGTATTTCACCGTATGCGCGGAGATGCCGAGCCGGCGGGCGATCGCCTTGTTGCTCATGCCCTCTCCGATTCGCGCCAGGATCTCGCCTTCGCGCGGGGTGAGTGCCGGAGCCGGCGCCGCGCTGGCGAGCCCGCCTGCGGGAAGGCGCGCCGACGGCCGGACCAGCAACCCCTCTGACACCGCGGAGACTGCGGCCAGGATCTGGCGGGCCGAGGCGCAGCACGGCAGCACACCGGCCAGGGTCCGGTCCGCGAGCATCGTCGGATCGTCCGACAGCACCAGCAAGGCGGCGTGCCAGGTGGCGGCAGCGGCCGGCAGCTTCTCGCCGGGTGCGAGTTCGACCACCACGACATCGGCTTCGCCCTCGGGTGCACGGTCGAGCACGCATTCCAGCTGCAGGCGCAAAGCCTGGTCATGCATCCGCAGGGCGACGGTCGGACCATGCGTCGGCGAGACGACCAGATTGGCCGATTGAACCAGGTTGGCGGCCGGGATCAGGCCACCGGGCGCCTCGTCATCCCACATTTTCATCTCCCAGGTCTCATTCCCCAGATCTCATTCCCAGTGACAAATGGGTGGCGATATTTATTCCAGCAAGAAGTGAGCCATACAGGGAAACGCCGCCGCAATCTTGCCCTCTCCGGCATTTAATCTGCGTGTCAGGGCCGGGACATACCAACCCGGCTCATCCTACGATTCAATGATCGCCGGAGCCGCAAGCATGTGCCAGCCAAATTCTCAGCAACTTACCTTCGAGACGATGCTGAGCGACCCGCTGATCCGCCTGGTGATGGAAAGCGACGGGGTGAAGCCCGCCGAGTTGGTCGCCGTGCTGGAAGTCGCCCGCCAGGCGCTGGCGGTGCGCGAGATGCTGGCGATCCAGCAGGCGACCCAGCAGGAAGCCTGCCAGTAGGTCCGGGCCGGCGCCGCGAACGGGCCGCTCGCCCGCTTTGCAATTCCCGCCAAGCTGCTAGCGTTCCATCAGCGTCTGGAAAAGACACATGTCGATGGGGACAGGGAATGGCCAGCCGGATCAACCGCGCCCGCGAACTCTTGGAACAAGACCAGGCGATCTACTACGCCGGCCATCACAGCGGCCATGTGCTGACCTATGACCAGGGCCGCCGTGATGCCGGCATCTGGGCTGATTACATCAATATCGGCATGGAGCATGGCAGCTTCGACATGGCCGGGCTCGCCGAGTACATGCGCGGGCTGGTCGATGGCGGGCCGACGCGGTCCGGACATCGCACGCCGGCGGTGATCGTCGAGGCGCCGGTGAACGGCACCGACGAGGCGAATGTGCGCCACAATGCCTGGCAGTTCCGCCAGATCCTCGGCCGCGGCGTCCACGGCATCATCCTGTGCCAGGCGGAGTTGGCGGAAGCGGTGCAGGCATTCGTCGAGTTGTGCCGTTATCCGCACCATGCGCAAGGCGTCGATCCGGCCCTGCCCTCCCCGGCCGAGCGCCTTGCCGGGCGAAGCGGTCGCGGCGCCGGCGGAAGCGGGATGCTCGGCATCGGCACCCGCGGCCGCGGCTCCGAATCCACCGCGGCGCCGATCTGGGGCCTCGCCGCCGAAACCTACATCGAACGCTGCGACCCCTGGCCGCTCAATCCCGAAGGCGAGTTGCTGCTCGGCGTGAAGCTCGAAAGCCCCGAAGGCGTGGCGAACTGCGAGGCGATCCTGGCCGTGCCTGGGCTCGCTTATGCCGAAATGGGGCCGGGCGACCTCAGCCTGGCACTCGGCTACGTCACCATGCCGCCGGAACCCTATCCGGCGGAGATGCAGCAGGCGCGGGCACGCATCTTCGCCGCTGCCCGCAAGAACGGCTTGGCGTATCTCGAAGCCTGCACGCCGGAGAACATCGTGCAGCGGCTGGACGGGGGATCGCGGGTGATCGCGGGGCAAAATCCGCAGACCGCAGTGGTCGGGCGGGCGCATCAGAAGCGAACCATGCCGGCCTGAAGCCCGCCGCGGAACTCCGCCGGCACAGGGGACGTTGTCTGCCGATGACGGTCTCGGCGGCGTTGGGGCCGCTTTGGTCCGCGCCTGTCCCTCTGGCTGAAAGGCCCATGACATGAAGCAGCACAAGACCACCAACGACACCGAATCGAATACCAAGGCGACGGTGATTCCGATGCTCAACGCAAGGCTGGCCGACGGCATCGACCTCGCGCTGGCGACGAAGCAAGCGCATTGGAACGTGAAAGGCCCGCAATTCATGCAGGTTCACCTGATGCTCGATACCCTGCGCACCGACCTCGACACCTACAACGACACCATGGCCGAACGCGTCGCCCAGCTCGGCGGGGCGGCGCTCGGCACCACCCAGACCACGGCAAAATCCACCAAGCTGCCGCCCTACCCAACCGACATCAGCGCCATCGAGGACCACCTGAAGGCGATGGTCGAGCGGACCGGCATGGTCGCCAACGCGGTGCGCAAGAACATCGACGAGGCCGACGACGCCGGCGACGCCGACACCGCTGATGTGTTCACGGAAGTCTCCCGCGGCCTCGACAAGTGGCTATGGTTCCTGGAATCGCATCTCCAGAAATAATGCCGGACCCGTTCTGGCCGTGAAACCGCGCGTGCCCTGACAGGCATGGCCGGCGGCGTTAATGTGGGACGATGCAAGACCTCGTTCCCACGCCGACCCTCATCTATATCGTTGCCGGCGAAACCAGCGGCGACGTGCTTGGCGCGCGGTTGATTGCAGCTCTCCGCGCGGCCAGGCCCGATCTGCGTTTTTCCGGCATCGGCGGCCCGCGCATGGAGCGGGAGGGCGTGGTTTCGCTGTTCCCGATTCCGCAGTTGGCGGTGATGGGATTGCTGGAGGTGCTGCCGAAACTGGTCGGCTTGCGCCGGCTGCTGCTCCATGCCGCGCGCGACGTCGCGGCACGCGCGCCGGCGGTGCTGGTCACCATCGACAGTCCCGGCTTCACCCTGCGCCTGCTGCGCCGGGTCGGCCCGGCTGCCGGCATGGCGCGGGTGCATTACGTGGCGCCGCAGGTCTGGGCGTGGCGCGAGCATCGCGTCCGCGAATATCCCGGTTTGTGGGACCGGCTGCTGTGCCTGCTTCCGTTCGAACCGGCCTTCTTCGCCAGGCACGGCTTGGCGGCCCAATTCGTCGGCCATCCCGTGTTGGAATCCGGTGCCGGCTCGGGCGACGGGCGGCGATTCCGCGCCGCCCACGGCATCGCCGCCGACGCCCGCGTTCTGGTGCTGATGCCCGGCAGCCGCGAGGGCGAAGTGACGCGGCTGCTGCCGGTCTATGAAGCCGCACTCGCTTTGCTCGCCAAGCGGTTTGCCGGCCTCGTGCCGGTGATGCCGGTCGCCGCCGGCGTGGCGGCGACGGTGCAGCGCGCCACCGCCGGCTGGCCGGTGCGGCCGATCGTCGTCACCACGCTTGAAGACAAGCACGACGCCTATGCCGCGGCCGATGCCGCGCTGACCAAGTCCGGCACCTCCACCCTGGAACTGGCGCTGGCCGGCGTGCCGATGGCCGTGACCTACCGGTTGAACCCGATCACCGCGTTCCTGGCGCGGCGCATGGTGCGAGTGAAATTCGCCGCATTGGTCAATCTGTTGGCTGGGCGCGAAGTGGTGCCGGAGTTGCTCCAGCAGCTTTGCACCCCGGAGCGCCTGGCCGCCATTGTCGCGCATCTGCTGGAGGACACCGCCGCCGCGACCGCCCAACGCGCCGCCTTCAGCACGATCCTCGCGAGCCTCGCCCCGGCGCATGGCCTGCCGTCGCAGGCAGCGGCGGCGGTGGTGCTGGAGCTGCTGGCCCAACATCCATAGGCTTGCAACGAACGGCTGCGAATCGAGGGAGAAACGAATGGCACGGGTGCAAACATTGGCCGGGAAGACGGCGCTCGTCACCGGCGCCGGCCGCGGGCTGGGGCGCGGCTTCGCGGAAGTGTTGGCCGGGCTCGGCGCCCAAGTGGCGGTGCATGGCATGCGCGAGCACGGGCCAGCCGAATACGGCGAGGGCACGACGCTGACGCAGACCGCGCATGACATCGGCGCCGGTTTCGGGGTGCGGACCGTGCGGGTGCTCGGCGACCTCACCAAAATGGCGGAGATCGAACGGGTGGTGGCGGAGGCCGAGGCCGCGCTTGGGCCGATCGACATCCTGGTCCACAACGCCGGCGGCGACATCGGGGCTGCCAGCGGCAAGCCAGATCCGAACGACGCCGTCATGATCAGCGAGGCGGACGTGCGCGCGGTGATCGAGCGCAACCTCTACAGCACCATCTTCCTGTGCCAAATCGTGGCGCGCGGGATGATGGCGCGGCGGGCCGGCCGGATCATCACCGTCAGCTCGATCGCGGCATTCCGCGGCCGTGCCGCCGGCGCGATCTACGGCACCGCCAAAGCCGGAGTGAATCACTTCACCCGCGGCCTCGCCGAGCAGTTGCGGCCGTTCAACGTCACCGCCAACGCCATCGCCCCCGGCGACACCCGCACGGGCCGCTTTCTCGGCACCCGCGACGTCGATCCCGAGCGCCTGGCCGAGGGCGACACGCTGGACCGCATCGCGCTGGTCGACGAGGTCGCGCGGGCCGTGGAGTTGTTCGCGGGCCCGATGGGCGCGTTCATCACCGGCCAGGTGCTGCGCGTCGACGGCGGCAGTCAGCTTTGGCCGTCCTGAACGAGCGCGCTCAACCAGAGCAATATGGCTTTAGGTGGAATCACCGTGCCATAAAATTGCTCGCCTAAACAAAAGGCTGGATCGTGGTGGTCGCTGATACCAGCGACCATCACGATCCAGGGCTCGCCGAGACAGCGACGTCCTGCAGGGCGAAGGCGCGCAGCAACGCGGCCCCGAAGCTGCGCTGGCACAACAACTCGTAGGTCGGCGCGGTATCCAGTTGCAGCAGCAGCACGCCGATATGCGCCGCCACGGTGCTGGCGGCACTGCCGGGTTGCATCGCACTGGGATGCAGGTCGAGGGGAAGCAGCCGCGACAGCGCCTCGCGTGCGCCGGGACCACCGATCCTGACGGCCGCGCGGGCGTCGGACAGGTCCACCATTTCGGCCATGGCGCCGAGGGCGCTGTCCAATTCATCAAACAGCGTGTCCCCGGGGCCGTCGCGCAGCGCCAGCAACTGAAACGGCGCCGTGCGGACCAGACGCAAGCCGCGCGACGCTTCCCATCGCCCGATGGCCGGCAAGGTCAGGCCGAATTCCCGCGCCAGCGCTTCGGCAAGCCGCGGCATGCCGCCGAGGCGCGGCAGGATGGCGGCGGCGGCCCGCTCGACACTCGCCGCGTGAAGCGGCTCAACCACGCAGGCGCGCTCCCTCGGGGTCGATGAAGCACGAGGACACCACCTCGACTGCGACGTCACCGTTGCGGACCGGATCGTAGGCGCGGATGCGCTCACCGATACGCGCGGTGCCCCCCGCCAGCATGCCGAGGCCGATCCAGTGCCCCAATGACGGCGAATGCGCGACCGAGGTCATCCAACCCTGGTCGTGCTCGATGGTGCCGGGCGCACCGAGCGGCAGGAAATGCGCCCCGGCGCGCAGCCTTTCGGCTTTGTCCACCGGCCGCAGCCCCACCAGCGCCGGCCGATCCGGCGCCGTCAGCGCCGCCCGGTTGGCCATCGCACGGCCGATGTAATCCTTCTTGACGGACATCATGCGGCCCATCCCGAGGTCGCGCGTCGTGGTCTGGCCGTTCAACTCGCCACCGGCCGGGTGGCCCTTCTCGATCCGCATCACCGCCAGCGCTTCCAGCCCATACGGCACGGCGCCGGTATCGGTGATCCGCGCCATTGCGGCCTCCGCCAACCGCGCCGGCACCGCCAGCTCGTACGCCAATTCGCCGGAGAACGAGATTCGGAACAGTCGCGCCGGCCGCCCGGCGAAGCGGCAGGCGCTGGCAGCCATATACGGCAATGCCGCGTCGGAGAGGTCGTGGCTTCCCTCCAGCACCATCTCCAGCACCGTCCGCGCCCGTGGCCCGGCGATGCTGAACTGCGCCCAGTGGTCGGAGACGGAGACGAAGCCAACGTCAAGCTCCGGCCACAGCATTTGATGGGCAAATTCCAGGTGCGCCAGCACCAGGGCGGCGTTCGCGGTGGTCGTCGTCATCACCCAGCGATCCCTATCCAGGCGGGTGGTGGTGCCGTCATCCATGACGAAGCCGTCCTCGCGCAGCATCACGCCGTAGCGGCAGCGTCCCGGCTTCAGGGTGGAGAAGGTGTTGATGTACAGCCGGTCCAGGAACGCGCCGACATCAGGGCCGACCAGCTCGATTTTGCCGAGGGTGGAGACGTCGCACACGCCGGCACTGCCGCGCACCGCCAGCACCTCGCGGTCGGTGCTTTGCCGCCAGTCGGTCTCGCCCGGTTGGGGAAAGTGGGACGCGCGCAGCCAGGCCCCTGATTCGACCATCTCGGCACCCTGGGACAGAGCCCAGCCATGCGCGGGCGAGAGCCGGGTCGGGCGAAAATCCGTGCCGCGATGGTGCCCGGCGAGCGCACCAATGGTCACCGGCGTGTAGGGCGGGCGAAACATGGTGGTGCCGGTCTCGGCGATGCCGGCGCCGGTCAGTTCGGCCATCAGCGCCAGGCCATTGACGTTGGCGAGCTTGCCCTGGTCCGTCGCCATGCCGAGCGTGGTGTAGCGCTTCAGGTGCTCGACGGCGCGGAAGCCTTCGCGATACGCGAGCTGTATGTCCGACGCGGTGACGTCGTGCTGGAAATCGACGAACGCATTTCTGGTCCGCGGCATCAGCCACAGCGGGGACGGATCGCAAGCGATCGGCTCGGCCCGCGGCGCCGGCGCGCGGCTCGGGGCGTGGCCGCAATCGGTCGCGGCCTGCGCCCCGGCACAATCGCCGTCGGCGAGCGCCTCGGCGAGACCGCCGCGCCCCGCGGCACCACCGGCGACCAGCATGCCAGGCGGCGGCGTGTCCGGCACGAAGCAGTGCAGCGCCGGCTCCCAGCGCGGCCGGGCGCCGAGATGGCAGGTCAGGCTCAAGGCCGGGTTCCAACCACCTGATATCGCAAGGAGATCGGCGGCGATGCGGTGCCTCAGGCCGCCGGGCACCACCACATCGATCGCGCGCAGACTTCGCCGCCCACGGGTTGCCGCGATGCTGCCGCCAGCCAGCACCTGCGCCCCCGCGTGGCGCGCCAGCGCGGTCAGATGCGGCGGCAATTGCTCACGCCGATCGATCACGGCGGCGATCTCGATGCCCGCGTCGTGCAGATCCGCGACGGTCCGCCAGCCGTCGTCGCCCGCGGTGACCACCACGGCGCGGCGGCCCGGCGCCGCGGCGAAGCGGTTGACATAGGCGCGGGCGGCGCCTGCCAGCATGATGCCGGGGCGGTCATTGCCGCCGAACACCAGCGGCCGTTCGGTGGCACCGGCGGCGAGCACGCAACGGCGCGCGACAATGCGCCAATAGGTCTGGCGCGGCTGGTGCCCGGCCGGCACCGGCAAATGGTCGGCGACACGCTCGACGGCGCCGTAGGTGCCCTGGTCGTAGGCGCCGAACACCGTGGTCCGGGGCAGCAGTCTCACCGTCGGCATCGCGGCCAACTCGGCCAGCGCGGCATCGGCCCAAGCGGCGCCTGGCTGCCCGTCCACCGTCTCGCGTTCCGCCAGCAGGCGGCCGCCGGCGCGGGCATCCTCGTCGCAAAGAATGACCCTGGCACCGCTGCGGGCGGCCGCGAGCGCCGCAGAGAGGCCGGCCGGGCCGGCGCCGATCACCAGCACATCGGTGTGCAAATGGCCGCGGTCGTAGCGGTCGGGGTCCGGCAAGGCGGCGGCCGTGCCGAGCCCGGCGGCGCGGCGGATCAGCGGCTCGTAGACCTTCTCCCAGAAGGACGCCGGCCACATGAAAGTCTTGTAGTAGAACCCGGCCCCCAGCAGCGGCGCGAACAGCGAATTCACCGCCAGCAGGTCGAAACGCAACGAAGGAAAGTGGTTCTGGCTGGCCGCCACCAGGCCCGCGTACAACTCCACCACGGTGGCCGGCAGGTTCGGCTCCCGCCGAGCGCCGGTGCGCAACTCGACCAGCGCGTTCGGCTCCTCCGACCCCGCCGCGAGCAGGCCGCGCGGGCGATGGTATTTGAACGACCGACCGAGCAGGCGCACCCCACTCGCCATCAGGGCGGAAGCCAGCGTGTCGCCGGCGAGGCCGGTATACGAGCGGCCGTCGAAGTGGAAGGGCACGGTGGCGCCACGGTCCACCAGGCCGCCTTTCGGAAGCCGATGGGTCTGGCCGGCGGGCGCAGTGAAGGCGGCCACGGCGGTCATGCCGCGGGCTCTGGCGTCGGGCTTGCATCCTCGGCGCCCGAGATTTCATGAGTGCTGATGTTGCGGGTCACCACCAGCCAGCGGCGGCAGCCATGGGCATGGTGCCAGAGTTCGCGATGCGCGCCGGCCGGGTTGCGGCGCAGATGTACATAGTCGTTCCAGGCTTCAAGCGGCGCATCCGGTGCCGGCCGCACCAGCCCGGCGGCGCCGAGATAGGAGAACTCCTCGTGCCCGCGCTCACCGCAATGGGGACAGGGAATGCGCATCGGCTTGCTTTCAATGCAGGTTCGGCTGGGCGCCGGCGCCGTTCTCGTCGAGCACGGCGCCGCTCAGGAAACGGTCCATCCGCATCGCGGAATTCAGCGCGTGGGGCTGCCCGGTGGCGATGGTGTGGGCGAAGCACCAGCCGCTGGCCGGCGTGGCCTTGAAGCCGCCGTAGCACCAGCCGGCGTTGAGGAACAATCCGTCGACCGGGGTGCGGTCGATGATCGGGCTGCCGTCCATCGACATGTCCATGATGCCGCCCCAGGAACGCAGCACCCGCACCCGGCTGAGCGATGGGATCATCGCCACGCAACACTCCATCACATCCTCGACCAGCGAAAGGCTGCCGCGCTGGGCATAGGAGTTGTAGCCGTCGATATCGCCGCCGAAGACGAGGCCGCCCTTGTCGGATTGGGAGATGTAGAAATGCCCGGCGCCGAAGGTGATCACCGTGTCGATCAGCGGCTTCAGCCCCTCGCTGACGAAGGCTTGCAGCACGTGGCTTTCGATCGGCAGGCGCAGCCCGGCCATCTGCGCGACGCGGGTCGTGTTGCCCGCCACCGCCAGGCCGACCTTGCCGCCGCCGATAAAGCCGCGCGTGGTCTCTGCGCCGAGGATGCGGCCGTTTTCGACGCGCAGGCCGGTCACCTCGCAATTCTGCAGGATGTCGACGCCGCGCCGATCAGCGCCACGGGCATAGCCCCAGACCACCGCGTCGTGCCGGGCCGTGCCGCCGCGGCGTTGCAGCAGGCCGCCCTTGATCGGGAAGCGGGCATTGTCGAAATCCAGGTACGGCGCCATCGCGTGCACCTGCGCCACATCGAGTAGCGCGGCATCCACCCCGTGCAGGCGCATGGAATTGCCGCGCCGCGCCGCCGCATCGCGCGCGCCGTCGCTGCTGAAAAGATTCAGCACGCCGCGCTGGCTTACCATGGCGTTGTAGTTCAGGTCCTGCTCCAACCCCTCCCAAAGCCGCATCGAGTGCTCGTAGAACCGCTCATTGCCCGGCAGCAGGTAGTTGGAGCGGATGATCGTGGTGTTCCGGCCGGCGTTGCCCGAGCCGATCCAGCCCTTCTCCAGCACCGCGACACTGTGGATGCCGTGTTCCCTGGCGAGGTAATAGGCCGTGGCCAGGCCATGGCCGCCGCCGCCGATCACCAGCACGTCGTAATGCGGCTTCGGCTCGGGATCGCGCCAGGCGCGCGTCCAGCCGACATTGCCGCTCAGCGCCTCACGCGCGAGGCGCAGGAAGGAATAGCTCATCGCGGGATTCCCAAGGGAGTTCGAAAGCTTTGGGGGGAATAACAGGGTATTTTGGTTCGGCGAGCAATTTTATGGCACGGTGATTTCTTCCTAAAGCCATGCCGCTCTGGCCGACATCGTGCCGGCGGCGGCGCGTGCGGGTTGTCGCACGGTTCCTGAACAGCTCGTTTCGATCAAGACCGCCGCACCGACGTTCGCCCAGTCAGCAGCAGGCGCAAAGCCGGCTTTAGGCGCTTCCGCCCAGTTTTCGGCAGCGTACCGACTTATCGAATATTTCCAGTTCTCGTTGGTTAATACGTTCGAAGTCGGACGTAGTTATGCTGTTCAATCACGAAATTACCGCTATAGTTGCATGTGGCCGCGCGCAACACCGCCGCCCGCACGGGATGGAGATGCCCGGATGACCTCAGCAGTCACCCTTGCCGCCGCCGGCAGGATCACGCCTGAAAATGGAATCCTCAAGCAGCTTCCGGACGACGAGCTTCAGCGTCTGAGCCCGCATCTGTCCCGCGTGCAGCTGGTCAGCGGGCAGGTGCTTTATGAGCGCGGCGCCTTGATCGAGCACGCCTATTTCATCGAGTCCGGCATGATCTCGGTGGTCAGCGGCACGTTGCTGGACCAGCTCGGCGTCGAGGTCGGCATCGTCGGGCATGAAGGTCTGGCCGGGTGCTGGGGCATGTTCGACGATACGGCGGTCTCGTTCTGCCGCGCGCTGGTGCAGATTGCCGGGTCCGCGCTGCGCATCCGGACGGCGAGCCTGCATGCCGTCGCCACCGAGCTTCCGGCCTTGCGGCAACTCGGCTTCCGCTTCCTGCAGGCCGCGATGGCCCAGGTCGCGCAGAGCACCGCGTGCAACGCCATCCACTCTTTGCAGAAGCGCGCCGCGCGATGGCTGCTGGTGGCGCAAGACCGCGCCGACGGCGACGGGTTTCCGCTGACGCAGGAGTTCCTTTCCAACATGCTTGGCGTGCGGCGGCCGGGGGTGACCGAGGCGGCGGGACTCCTGCAAGATGCCGGGCTGATCTCCTACAGCCGTGGCCGGGTCCGGATCATCGATCGCCCCGGCCTCGAGCGTGCCTCCTGCGATTGCTACCGTCTGGTCAGGAACGAATACGACCGCCTGCTTGCACCCAGCGTGTATCGCGCGGAGGCGGCCGTTGGCACCGGCGCCCCGCGCGCCCGCCTCCTGGATGACGCGCCGCGCCCAGCACCGCCGGTCTACGAACCCGGCGGGCGTTGATGCGGATCGAGGCTGGGCGCGGCCTGCCGGTGACGTCCACCGAAGACCTAATTCGTGCTCGCTCTTGCGACAGTTGACCTTGTCGTTCGAGCCATTGCGTGATGCAAACCTACCTTTGCCCCGGCGCCTCGGCGCCAGCACCACGCACCAGCACTGAAGGCCGCAATCCCATGTCCCAAAGCCCCGCCCCGATCTTTGAAGCCGGCGCCGGCGCCGAAAAGCCTGCCCGGCGCGCGCCGTCTGACCTGCGCAGTGCCCGCTGGTTCGGGCCGGCGGACCTGCGCTCGTTCGGCCATCGCTCCCGCGCGATGCAGATGGGGTATTCGCCCGAGGAGTGGACCGGGCGGCCGGTGATCGCGATCGTCAACACCTGGTCCGACCTGCAGCCCTGCCACAGCCATTTCAAGCAGCGCGTGGACGACGTGAAGCGCGGCATCCTGATGGCCGGCGGCTTCCCGGTGGAGCTGCCCGCGCTATCGGTGTCGGAGAGCTTCGTGAAGCCGACCACGATGATGTACCGCAACATGCTGGCGATGGAGACGGAGGAACTGCTGCGCTCCCATCCGGTTGACGGCGCGGTGCTGATGGGCGGGTGCGACAAGACCACGCCGGGCCTGCTGCTCGGCGCCACCAGCATGAACATCCCGGCGATCTTCCTGCCGGCCGGGCCGATGCTGCGCGGCAACTGGCAAGGCCGGGTGCTTGGTTCCGGCTCCGACAGCTGGAAATACTGGGATGAGTTGCGGGCCGGCAAGATCACCGAGCAGGACTGGCTGGGCGTGGAGGGCGGCATCGCCCGCAGCTACGGCACCTGCATGACGATGGGCACCGCCAGCACCATGACGGCGATCGCCGAGGCGGTCGGCATGGTGCTGCCCGGCGGCAGCTCAATGCCCGCGGCGGATGCCGGGCATATCCGCCTCGCCTCCGAATCCGGCCGGCGCATCGTCGACATGGTTTGGGAGAACCTGACCCCGCAACGGATCCAGACCCGCCAGGCGTTCGAGAATGCGATCGCGGTCGCCATGGCGATGGGGTGTTCCACCAACGCCATCATCCACCTGATCGCCATGGCCCGCCGCGCCGGCCAGGATATCGGGCTCGCCGATTTCGAGCGTTACAGCCGCCGCGTGCCGGTGATCGGCAACGTGCGGCCATCCGGCAGCACCTACTTGATGGAGGATTTCTACTATGCCGGCGGCATTCGCGCGTTGATGGCGCAGATCCGCGAGCATCTGCATCTGGACTGCCTGACCGCGAACGGCCGCACCTTGGGCGAGAACATCGAAGACGCGAGGGTCTTCAACGATGACGTCATCCGCAGCACGGCCAACCCGATCTACGGCGAAGGCTCGCTCGCGGTGCTGACCGGCAACCTCGCACCGGATGGCTGCGTGATCAAACCCGCCGCGATGGACCAGAAATTCCTGAAGCATTCAGGCCCCGCCCTGGTGTTCGACGACTATCCCAGCATGAAGAAGGCCATCGACGACGAGGCGCTGGAGGTGACCGCCGAGCATGTCCTGGTGCTGCGCAACGCGGGGCCGCAGGGCGGGCCGGGGATGCCGGAATGGGGCATGCTGCCGATGCCGAAGCGGCTGCTGAAGGAGGGCCACCGCGACATGCTGCGCCTGTCGGACGCGCGGATGAGCGGCACCAGCTACGGCGCCTGCGTGCTGCACGTCTCCCCGGAATCCTATGTCGGCGGCCCGCTGGCGCTGCTGCGCACCGGCGACATCGTCTCGGTGGACGTGGAAGCCCGCAGCATCCGGATGGAGGTTTCCGACGAGGAACTGGCCCGGCGCCGCGCCACCTGGACGCCGCCGGCACCGCGATTCGAGCGTGGCTATGGCTGGGTGTTCACGAAGCACATCCAGCAGGCCAACGAGGGCTGCGACTTCGACTTCCTGCGCACCGAGTTCGGCGCGCCGGTCAGCGAACCCGTGATTTACTGAGGAAACGACGATGAACGAAGCCACCAGGGCCAAGCTGCGCCGCGTCAGCACCGCGACGCTTGCCACCGCGCTGTTCAAGCGCGGCCTGCGCAACCAGATGATGCAGGACGTGCATCCGCTGCGGGTCCGCGCCGAAAGCATGGTCGGCGAAGCCTTCACGCTGCGCTACATCCCGGCGCGCGAAGACCTCAACGGCATCGAGGTGTTCCGCGACCGCCAGCATCCGCAACGCGCCGCCATCGAGCAATGCCCGCCCGGCGCCGTGCTGGTGATGGACAGCCGCAAAAGCGCCCGCGCCGCCTCGGCCGGCGGCATCCTGGTCACAAGGCTGATGATGCGCGGCGTGGCCGGCGTGGTCACCGACGGCGGCTTCCGCGACAGTGCCGAGATCGCGTCGCTGGAGATGCCCGCCTATCACCAACGCCCCTCGGCCCCCACCAACCTCACGCTGAACCAGGCGGTCGACATCAACGTCCCGATCGGCTGCGGCGACGCACCCGTCTGGCCCGGTGACGTGATCGTGGGTGATGCCGACGGGGTGATCGTGATCCCCGCCGGCATCGCCGACGCCATCGCCGACGAGGCGGTGGAAATGACCGCCTACGAAGACTTCGTGACCGAGCAGGTACGCGGCGGCCAATCGATCCTTGGCCTGTATCCGCCTTCGGACGAAGCCAACCTCACTGCCTTCACCGCCTGGCGCAAGCAGCATGGCCGCTAGAGCAATATGGCTTTTGGTGGAATCACCGTGCCATAAAATTGCTCGCCTAAACAAAAGGCTAGATCGCACCACTGGCACGCCATCGCCGCAATGGCGGCGAAAAGATCCGGAAGTTCGCACGACAATGCGGAACCCGACTCGGACGACCTGGATTCGGCCCATGCTGGCCTGACAGGAGGTTTCGATGGCAACCCAAACCATACAGCGCGTCGTCGCACTTTGGCATTACAGCTGCCCGATCTGCTGCATCTCCGACGAGGAGACCGGCTACCACGCCGCGACAGACGCGATCTATTGCGAGGTCTGCATCGAAATGGACGGGACGCATGCGCGCCTGCACCGCTGGCCCGCGGAGGTTGAGACAACGCAGCCGGGGCCAGCCGCCCGCAAACCCGCAGGCCGCCGCCGCTCACTCTCTTGCCGTGACCAACGCCCGTTGGCGCGGCAGAACCGTGCGCCCCCGCGTCAGGAACCCTGACGCGGGCCGCGCAACGAAGAGCTGAGAGCCTGCGCATGCAGATGGCGCAGGACATCTTCGATGCCCGACTTGCCGCGGCGGCACATATGCGCGAGCGGCGAGAGGCGGCCGAACGCCGCGGAGCGGCTCTTCGCCCGCAGCCAGGCGCCGACATCGTCGTGGAGCGTGCCGGCCTGCCGATCGATCTCACGCAACAGCGCCAGGCGCTCGGACTGGTCGGTGGTGAGGGCGAAGCGGGCACGCTTGCCCGTGGCGCTGGGCGGTTGGTCGATCAGAACCAACGCTTCGGCGTCCGGCACCTGCCAGCGCGTCATCAATCCCCAAAAGGCGGTGCTGGTATCGGGCGAGGACGCCATGCCTGCCTTCCGAGCTCAGCGGGAAACGCCGTGGGCGCAATGGCTCAGGCCGGTTCAAGGTTCCGTGCTTCGGCCATCGCGATGAAGCCCGGACGCGCGTGGCAGCCGGCGAGCCAGGCCTTCACCCGGGGAGCCGCGTCGAACAACGCCGTCGCCGGCATCGCGTAGCGCACCACCTCGGCGACGTTGACATCGGCCACGGTGAAACGGCCGCCGACCAGGAAGCCGGTCTCGGCCAAGGCGCGGTCGAGCACCGAGAACGGCGCGCGCAAAGCCTCGACGGAAGCACGCGCCAAGTTGGCATCCCGCTCCGCTTCCGGCTTGGCGGCCATGTTGTAGAGCACCTGGATCGAATGCGGCTCCACGGTGGTGGCGGCCCAAAGCGACCACATGGTCATCAACCCGTCTTCGGCCACGTTCTTCGGAGCCAGGGCGCCGCCATGCTTCTTGGCGAGATAGAGGTTGATCGCCAGTGATTCGTTCACCACCAGGCCATCGTCGTCGATCGACGGAATCAAGCCGTTCGGGTTCACCTTCAGGAACTCGGGGGACTGGGTGTGCAGCGGCGCGTCCGGCGCGTTCGGATCGGCGAGGCGGTAGACCTGGGTCACCGGCACATGGCGGTAGTCGATGCCGAGTTCGTTCGCCAGCCAGAGGTTGCGCGAAGCGCGGGAGCGATAGCAGCCATAGATCGTCAGCATTGCAGGCACGCCTTTCAAAAATTGCGAAATTGGACGATGGGCAGTTCAGGCCGCGCGGATGGCCTGCCAGACTTTCTCAGGCGTCGCCGGCATGTCGATGTGGCGGACGCCGAGGGGGCTCAACGCATCCATCAACGCGTTCATGACCGCCGGAGGCGCGCCCGCCGCCCCTGCTTCGCCGCATCCCTTGATGCCCAACGGATGGTTGGGCGCCGGCGTTGCGAGTGTTTCCAGCGTAAGAGCAGGGAGGTCGTCGGCGCGGGGGATCTGGTAGTCCATGAACGAGCCGGTCAGCACCTGTCCGGAGGCCGGGTCGTGCACCACCCGCTCACTGAAAGCCTGGCCGATGCCTTGGGCGACGCCGCCTTGCAACTGGCCCTCCAGCAGCTTCGGGTTCAGCACTTGGCCGAAATCATGCAGCATGGTGTAGCGCACCAGGCGCCACCAGCCGGTGTCCGGGTCGACCTCGACCTCGGCGACGTGGCAGCCATTGGGGAAGGTCGGGCCCGGCGGCTTCCACATGCCGCTGGCCGACAACATCGGCGGTGCGCCGCGCTCGCCCAGCCGCGCCGCCACCTGTCGCAGCCCGATCCGGCGATCGGTGCCGACGATACGGAATTCCCCGTCTTCGAACGCCACATCACCAGCCGCCGCTTCCAACGCGTCGGCCGCCCACGGCATCGCCTGGCGAATCAGGTCGGCCGAGGCTTCGACCGCCGCGGCACCGCCGATCGCGATCGAAGCCGATCCACCAGTGCCGTGGCCCGAGGGAATGCGGTCGGTGTCGCCTTGCACCACGTCGATATCGGCGGGATCGAGGCCGAGATGGTCGGCGATGAGTTGGGCATAGGCGGTCTGGTGGCCCTGCCCGTTGGACATGGTGCCGATCAGCAACGTGACCCGCCCATCCTGCGACAACTCCAGCCACGCATCCTCGGCCCACGCCCCGGCGACGCGCTCGCAGTAATGCGCCCAGCCGAGGCCGCGAATCATTCCCCGCGCCTGCGCATCGGCGCGGCGGCCGGGAAAATCCGCGAAATCGGCGCGGTGCAGCGCGGTGTCGAGCATGACAGGGAAGTCGCCACTGTCGTAGCGCAGGCCGAGGCCGGTGTGGTACGGCAATTCGGCGGGCGTCAGCATGTTGCGCCGGCGCAGTTCCAGTCGGTCCATGTCGAGCTGGCGCGCCGCGTGGTCGACCAGCCGCTCCAGCAGATAGACCGATTCCGGCCGTCCGGCGCCGCGATACACCTCCGTCGGCGCGGTGTGGCTGAACACGCCGGTGACGGTGACGTGGATGCACGGCAGGCGGTAGACCCCAGCCAGAGCCGGCGTGTTCGAGGTCGGCGAGAGCTGCCCCTTGGGCGCCAGATACGCCCCGATGGCGGCGGTGGAAATCACCCGCAAGCCGAGAAAATGGGCATTTCCGTCCAGCGCCAGTTCGGCGGTGTAGACATTGTCGCGGGCCTGGTAGTCGGAGACGAAACCATCGCTCCGCTCGCCGATCCAGGCCACCGGCCGGCCGAGACGCTTGGCCGCCCACAGCACCAGGACCTGCTCCGGATACAGGGCGTTCTTGATGCCGAAGCTGCCGCCGACATCGGCCACCGTCACCCGAATGCGGTCCGCGGGCACGCGAAACACCGATTCCGCCAGCGCCTGCTTCAACCCGTGCGGCATCTGGGTGCCGGTGGAAAGCGTGTAGCGGCCGTCCGCGTACTCGCCGATGGCGCCGCGATTTTCCATGGCGGCGACGTGGATTCGGTTGTTCAGCGTCGGCAGCCGGACCACATGCGCGGCCGCGGCGAAGGCGGCGTCGACCGCCGCCGCATCGCCGGCGGACCAGCGAAAGCAAACATTGTCCGGCGCCGCATCCCACACCAATGCAGCACCCGGCTCGGCCGCCTCCGCCGTGCCGGTCACGGCGGGAAGCGGTTCGTACTCGACCTCGACCAGTTCGGCCGCATCCCGCGCCTGCTGCTCGGTCTGCGCCACCACCATCGCCACGCTGTCCCCGACGAACCGCACCCGGCCACGCACCAACGCCGGGTGCTCCGGGCGATGCACGAAGCCGTCGCCGTCCGGCGTTCCCGGCAGGCGGATCAACTCGCTGCCGGAAGGGATGCCGCCGAGCCCGTCAGCCGCGTAGTCCTCGCCGGTGAGCACGGCCAGCACGCCCGGAGCCCTCAGTGCCGCCTGCACGTCGATCGCGCGGATACCCGCATGCGCATGCGGGCTGCGAACCATCGCCGCCTGGGCCATATCAGGGCGCACCAGATCGGCGATGAAACGCCCGCCGCCGAGCAACAGCTTGGCATCCTCGTGGCGCAGCAATGGCTGTCCGAACGCATTGCTGCCCATCAGATCTCTCCGCGGGCGCGACGCACCGCTTGCATGAAAATCGCCACACGTTCGGGATCGACTGGATTCCACCAGACGCCGCCCGTCTTCAACCAACTCGCAACGATCACCGCGTCGGCGACCGACAAGATCTCGGCCACGTTGTCGGCCGTGACGCCGCTGCCGACGGCGACCGGCAGCGCGGTGCCGCCGGCGATCGTCTTCAGCTCGTCCATCGATGCGGCATCGCCGGTGCGCTGGCCGGTGGCGATGGCCACATCCGCATCGAAGAATTCCGCGTCGCGCGCCATCTCGCCGATTTCGCGGTCGGCGACGATGGCGTGGGCGCCGTGCTTCACATGCACGTCGGCGAAGATGCGGACGTCGCGCGCGCGCAGCCAGGCGCGGTAGCGCGCCGCCTCACCGGCCGGCCCCTCTATGATGCCTTCGTTGGCGACATAGGCGTTGGCCCACTGGTTCACCCGGATGAAGGCCGCCCCGGCCGCCTTGGCCACCGCCAGCGCGTGGATGGCGCCATTGGCGAGCACGTTGACGCCGATTTTCATCCCCGTGGCCGCGCGCACCGCCTGCGTCATCACCGCCATGCAGGCCGCGGTTTCCGGACCGAGTCGCTCGGGCCTGGCGAACGGGATGTCGCCGTGATTCTCCACGATCAACCCATCGACTCCGCCGTCCTGGTAGCGCCGCGCCTCGGCGACCACGAAGGCGACGAGATCGTCCATCGCCTCGCCCTCGTAGCCCGGCGCACCCGGAAGCGCGCGGGAATGGATCACGCCGATCACCGCCTGGCGGCGGCCGAACAATTCCTCGATCGCGTGCGGTTTGGGTCGGAACACCGGTTTGGCTGGCATCGGCCTCGTTTTCATGCTGAACGGGTTGACGCTATCGCGGACCGCGAAGATGCTCAATGCGGATGGAAATCTCGTTGTACCCACCCGTCAAAGCCTTCCTCGAACGCCTCGGATTCGAGGTGAAGGGCGAAGTTCGCGGCTGCGACCTCGTGGCGGTACGCAGCGGTGAGCCGCCACTCGTCGTCATCGCCGAGTTGAAGCTGGGTTTCTCGCTCGAACTCGTGCTGCAGGCGGTCGATCGGCTGGGCCTTGGCGACGAGGTCTGGCTCGCGGTGCCGTCGACCAGGCGCGGCCGTGACCGGGACCGGCGGGCGCATGCGCTGTGCCGGCGACTCGGCATCGGCCTGCTCGCGGTCAACGCCAGCCGCGACAGCGTGGAAATCCTGGCCGAGCCCGGGCCGTACAACCCGCGCGGCAACCAGCGCAAACGCGGGCTGTTGCTGCAGGAGTTCAACCGGCGACGCGGCGATACCGCGGTCGGCGGCTCCAACCGCACCAAGATCCTGACCGCCTATCGCCAGCAGGCGCTGGATTGTGCGCAAGCCTTGCGCGACGGGCCGCAACGGCCGCGCGACCTCCGCGCCCAGGCGCCGGACGCGGCAAAGATCCTGCAACAGAATGTCTATGGCTGGTTCGAACGGGTGCGGACCGGCATCTATCGCCTGGCGCCGCTCGGCGAAACCGAATTGCTGCAATGGCGGTCGATGGCCGAAATACCGCCGGCCACACAACGAGGAAAATGACGATGCGTGTCCTGACCTGCGGCATTTCGCACGAGACCAATACGTTCAGCATCGTGAAGACCGATCTCGACAGTTTCCGGCGCGGCAGCCTGCTCCTGGCCCACGAGATCCCGGGCGCCCTCCGCGGCACCCGCACCGCCATGGGCGGCTGCTTCGAGGCTGCGGAAAAATTCGGCTGGACGCTGGTGCATCCGGTCGTCGCCTCCGCCAACCCCTCAGGTCTCGTCACCGCGGAAGCCTTCGAGGCTCTCGCCGGTATGTTGCTGTCAGCGGCTGACGGACAAATAGACGGCGCGCTGCTGTTCCTGCACGGCGCCATGGTGACCGAGACCACCGAAGACGGCGAAGGCGAATTGCTGCGGCGCTTGCGTGAAAAGCTCGGGCCCGACGTGCCGGTTGTCGTGACGCTCGACCTGCACGGCAACATCACCGAGCTGATGGCGAATTCCGCCAACGCACTGATCGCGGTGCGCACCTACCCGCATATCGACCATTACGAACGCGCCTGGCAGGGCGCCGAATTGCTGCAGCGCGCGATGAACGGCGAGATCCGCCCGCGCACCGTCATCGCCCGGCGCCCGATGCTGCGCGGGCTGGATGGCGGGCGGACCCAGACCGGCCCGATGCGCGAATTGATCGACCGTGGCGAGGCCCTGGAACGCGCCGGCAAGGCGCTGGTCGTGAGCGTCTGCGCCGGCTTCACCGCGGCCGACATCCACGACATCGGCCCCAGCGTCACCGTCACCACTGACGGTGACGCGGCGGGCGGGCGCGCCATCGCCGAGTCGTTCATGGACCACGCCTGGGCGACGCGTGAATTCGCCAGCGTGAAGCACCGTTCCGTGGAGGACGCGGTGCGCCACGCCAAGGCGAGCGAAAACGCCGCCGGCAAGCCACTGCTGATGGCCGAGGTGACCGACAATCCCGGCAGCGGCCATTACGGCGACGCCACCAACTTGCTGCGCGCGATGATCGAGGCGGAGCTTCAGAGTGCGGTGTTCTACGCGATCTACGACCCGATGGCGGTGGCCGAGGGCATCGCGATCGGCGTCGGCAATTCCGGCCGGATCACGCTCGGCGGCAAGCACGACGCGGCGGCCGGCGGCCCGCCGCTGGAGCTGACCGCGCATGTCGTGGCGCTGACCGACGGCAAGTTCCAGGCCTTCGGGCCGATGGGCGGCGGTGCATGGAAAAATCTCGGGCGCTCGATGGTGTTGCGCGTCGGCGGCATCGACATCGCCGTCATCAGCAACAACAACCAGGCGACCGACACGGCGCAGATGACGTCGGTCGGGATCGATCCCACGCGCAAGTCCACGCTGGTGGTGAAATCCAACCATCATTTCCGGGCGGCGTTCGAGCCTTTGGCGCGCGAGGTGATCACCGTCGACGGCGGCGGCCTCGGCTCAGTCATTCTCCGGCAGGGCGGGTTCAAGCATGTCCGGCGGCCGATCTGGCCATTGGATGCCATCTGACTCCGCATAATGGCAGGCAACCGACCGGCGATCGCGCAGCACCCGTAGCGGCGGGTCCTCGGCGGCACAACGCGCATCGGCGAGCGGGCAGCGCGGCCGGAAGCGGCAGCCGCCGGGAAGCTCTCCGGCGCTGGGCGGCTCGCCTTCCAGCAACGCCTGCTCGGTGACGCGGCGGCCGCCGATCATCGGCACGGCCGCCAGCAAGGACCGCGTGTACGGGTGCTTGGGGGCCGTGAAAATATCTTCGGTGGCGCCGATCTCCACCACCCGGCCGAGATACATCACGGCGATGCGCTGGCTGAACAGGCGGACGACGGAAAGGTCATGGCTGATGAACATGTAGGTGAGGTCGAATTGCCGCCGCAGCTCCTGCAGCAGGTTCAGCACCGTCGCCTGCACCGAAACATCGAGGCCGGACGTGGGCTCATCCAGAACGACCAGGCTCGGCCGCAGCATCAGGATTCGCGCCAGGCCGACCCGGCGCTGCTGGCCGCCGCTGATCTCATGCGGATAGAGGTCGAGATGGCGCAGCGGCAGGCCGACGGCTTGCAAGACCTCCTGCACGCGTCGGAGGCGTTCGGCGGCGGAGAGGGTGGTGTGGACAACCAGCGGCTCGGCAAGGGAGGTGGAAATCTTCCACCGCGGGTCCAGCGAGGCGCCAGGGTCCTGGTAGCAATATTGCAGGCGCCGGCGCAGCGCCCTGCCGGCGCTGGGGGAAAGCGTGCCGATCTCGTTGCCCTCGAACAACACCCGCCCTGATGTTGCCGGCTGGATCCCGGCGATGGTTTTTCCCAATGTCGATTTTCCGCAACCGAACTCGCCGACAATACCCAAAACCTCCTTGCGCGCGACGTTGAGGGAAACCCCGTCCAACGCCCGCAGCCAACCGGTGCGCACGCCCCAGATATTGCGGATCGGGAAATGGCGCTGCAAATTCTCCAAGGCCAGCAATGGCTGTTCGCTCATCCCGGTACCACCGGATGATGGCAGCGGACGAAATGGCCCGCCGCCAGTTCCACCGGGGCGCGGTGATGGTCGGCGCAGATTTCGGTCGATCGCGGGCAGCGCGGATGGAAACGGCATCCGGCCGGTGGCGCGTGCGGGCTCGGCACCTCGCCGGGAATGCCGCGCAACGCCGCGCCCTGCATCGGCAGGCTGTCCAGCAGCATGCGGGTGTAGGGGTGGCTCGGTTGACTGAAGAATGCCGCCACCTCGGCGGTCTCGGCCTCCTGCCCGGCATACATCACGGTCACCCGGTCGCAGATTTCCCAGGCAGTGCCGAGGTCGTGCGTGGTGAACAACACGCAGGCGCCGCGTTCGCTGGCAAGCTGGCGCAGCAATTTCAGGATTTGCGCCTGGATGGTGACGTCGAGCGCCGTGGTTGGTTCATCGGCGATGACCAGTTGCGGTTCCGGCAGCAGCGCCATGGCGATCATCACACGCTGGCGCTGGCCGCCGGACAGCTCATGCGGATATTTGCGCAGCAGCCGCTCGGGGTCCGGCAATTGCACGGCGCGGAGCATCGCCATGGTGCGGTCGCGGTCGGCCCGCCGCCGCGCCGCATTGCGCCCCAGCCGCAGATCAGGCGACTTCCAGTGCAGCAATTCGGCCATCTGGTCGCCGATGGTGAACAGTGGCGAGAACGAGCCGAACGGGTCCTGCGGCACGAAGGTGATCTTGCCGCCCCGGATCCGCGCCGCCGCTTCGGCGCAAGCGAGGTCCTGCCCGGCGAACGAAATACCGCCATGATCGATCCGCGCGTTGGGCGGCAAGACACCGAGGATGGCCCGCGCCAAGGTCGTCTTGCCACAACCGAACTCGCCGACCAGGCCCATGATCTCTCCCGCCCGCATCGACAGGCTGACGCGGTCGAGCACGCGCGCCACGCCGCCTTCGGTCGCGAACGAGACCGACAGCTCGCGGACCGACAGAAATTCATCCATCGGAGCCACGGCGGATGCGGGGATCGAGCACGTCGCGCAAGCCGTCGCCGAGCAGGTTGAAGCCCATCACGACGAGCAGGATCGCGACGCCCGGAACGGTCGCGTACCACCAGGCCTGCGGCAGGAACTCGCGGCTCTCGGCAATCATCCGCCCCCATTCCGGCGTCGGCGGCGGCGCGCCGAGGCCGAGGAAGCCGAGCGAAGCGGCGGCGAGGATTGTGCCGCCCATGCCGATGCTGGTGCGCACGATGATGGACGAGGCGATCGAGGGGATGACGTGCAGCACCATCACCCGCATCGGCGAGGCGCCCATGGCGATCGCGGCCTCGATGAAAACCTCGTTCCGCAGGCTGCGGGTTTCGGCGTAGACCAGCCGTGCCCAGAACGGCCAATAGGTGATGGAAAGCGCGAGAATGACGTTCTGGATCGCTGGCCCCAGCGTCTGCGCGATGGCGATGGCGAGCACGATCTGCGGCACCGCCAGGAACACGTCGGATATGCGCATCAGCAGGTCGCTGAACCAGGATTGATAATAGCCGGCGACCAGGCCCACCGGCACGCCGATCGCCACCGCCAGGGTGGTTGCGACCACCGCGACCAGGATGGTGAGCCGGGCGCCGAACAGCAGCCGGCTGTAGATATCCGATCCCATGCGATCGGTGCCGAACCAGAACATCGTGTCCGGCGCGTGCAGCCGGTGGGTGGGGTCCACGGCCGTGACCGCACCCGGGAAAGTCGCGAGCGGGCCTGCGAAGATCGCTGCCAGCAACAGCAGGGAAATGATCACGGCGCCGCTGAGCAGGGCACGGTCCCGCAGCAGCCGGCGCAGCCGCTTCATCGGCCGCGCGGGTCCAGCAACGCCTGCGCCACGTCCACCAGAAGGTTGACCGCGATGAATACCGTGCCGGTGAACAAGGTGAAGCCCATGATTGCGTTGTAGTCCGATTGCAGGATCGAGTTATAGGCGAAGGTGCCGAGGCCGGGCCAGGCGAACACCGTCTCCACCACCACCGCACCGGCGAGCAGATTGCCGAACACCAGGCCGATCTGCGTCAGCGTGCCGATCAGCGCGCTGCGCAGGATGTATTTCCACACCGTGACGCGGCGCGGCAGGCCCATCGCCGCCTGGTAGAACGCGAAGCTGCTGGACATCACGTTCAGCACCCCGGCGCGGGTGAAGCGCACGATTGTCGCCATCGCCGGAATCGCCAGCGTCATCATCGGCAGCACCAGATGATGCAGCGACTTCGCCAGGCTGTCCCAGTCGGCGCGGAGCAGCGCGTCCAGCGTGAAGAAGCCGGTGATCGGTTCGGGGCCCCAGCCATCGATGCGCCCCTGCACGGGGGCGATGTTCAGTTCCATCGAGAACAGCAGCTGGAGCAGGATGGCAAGCCAGAACGCGGCCATCGCCAGGCCGGCGATGGTGACCAGGCGCACCACATGGTCCAGCACGGAGTTGCGGCGCAACGCCGAAACCACGCCGAGCGGCACGCCCGCCAGGATCGCAACCAGCATGGCGTAGATCGCCAGTTCGAACGTCGCCGGCAGCCGCTCCAGCAGGTCGTCCGCGACCGGGCGCTGGGTGTAGAGGCTGATGCCCATGTCGCCGCTGACGACGTCGCTGACGTAGCGAAGGAATTGCCGCGGCAGCGGCAGGTCGAGGCCGTATCGATGGCGCAGCTCGGTGAGCTGTTGCACGCTCGCGTTCTCGCCGGCGAGGACGCGGGCGGGATCGGCTGGGATGACGTGGGAGATGATGAAGACGATCAACGTCAGCCCCAGCAGCGTCGGCGGCATCCAGACGCAGCGGCGCGCGACCAGGGCGATCAGCCGCATGCGATCACGTCTCCATGGTGATCCAGCGGATATCCTGTGCGTCGCCGATCGCGCAGTAGCGGATCGATTTCACGTTCTTGGTGAACGGGCCGAAATACTTGGTGTTGTTGATGAACAGGCCCGCCGCGTCGTCCACCAGCACGCGGGAGACTTCTTCGTAGATCGGCCGCCGCTGGTCCTGTTCGGTCAGCAGCAATGCCTGGTCCGTCAGTTCGTCGACGCGGGAGTTCTTGTAGAAACTGGCGTTGCCGGCTTTGAAGTTGCGGCTATGGAAGATGTAGCCGGTCCAGTTATGCGGATCGGCGAAATAGGCGCTGCGCCACAGCGGCACCAGGTCGTGCGCGCGGTTGGGATCATCGAGCTTCGGGTTGACGGTGGTGAACGGCTCGGTCACGACCTTGATGTCGATCCCGGCCTTGGCGGCACCGGCCTGCAGCATCTGAGCCGCCTGCTCGCTCTGCGGGTAGCCGGCCAAGGCGCCGATCTGCAATGGCCGCAGCTTCTCCTGCATCTGCGTCAGGTACCATTTCGCCTTGTCGATGTCGTAGCTGTAGCCTTTCAGGTCCTTCGGCGCGCCCCACATCGGATTGGGGATGATGCCGGGATTGCGCACCACGGTGCCGCCGAGGATCTTGTCGTTGAACCCCTCATAATCGAAGCAGCAGCACAAGGCGCGGCGCATGTTGACGTCGTTCAAAGGCGCACGGGCGTTGTTGATGATGAAGTAGAAGGTGCGCAGGATCTCGTGCTCCTCGAACTTCACGCGGCCGGATTCGCGCATCCGCGCCAGTTGCTCGGCCGGCAGGAAGCCGTCCGTGGTGTTGAACTCGCCCTTGATCACGCCGAGCACGCGGGTCGCTGTCTCCATCGAAACCCGGAAATCGGCGTCATCGACCGCGCCGGGATGCCAGCCGGCGAAATGCGCCTCGAAACGCTCGGTCTGGAAGCCCACCGCCGGATCGAAGCGGCGCAGTTTGTAGCCGCCGGAACCGGCCTCGTTGCGGGTCAGCCACGCCGCACCCCAATCACCGTCGGTCTCGTGCGATTTCACGACTTTGCTGTTGACCACCCACAGTTCGGACAGCACGGCCATGAACACCGCGAACGGCTTGGTGAGGGTGAAGCGCACCGTGCGCGGATCGATCGCCTCAGTGCTCCCGGGTTTCACCACGTCCTGGAACAAGCCGTAGGCGCCCTTCTTCAGCGCCAGGATGCGCTCCATCGAGTAGACCATGTCCTCGGCGGTAAGCGGGCTGCCGTCGTGGAATTTCACGCCGGGCTTCAGGGTGAAGACATAGGTTTTGCCGTCGGCGGAAATATCCACTTTCTCGGCCAGCCACATGTCCAGCTTCGGCGGATTGTCGACCCAGCGCACCGGCGCGTCGTACATGTTCAGCCGGATCGCCAGGCGGCCGATGTCGAACACCTGGTGCGGGTCCATGATGTCGTAGGGATTGTTGTTGGCGGTGACGAACCGGGTGCGGCTGGCCGCGCGCGCCGCCGGCAAATGCGGTGCGAGCCCCAGAGCGGCACCGCCGGCGATTGCGGCGCGGCGGCCGACCAGGCCACCACAGTGCCCGTTGTCCTTGGCCATGAAAGCGCCCCTTGCTCAAGATTGCTCCAAGGCCCGGAGTTAGGCATTCCCCGGGCGCGCTTGTCCACAATCCTCTGCCGTGAAAGGATTTCCCGGCCTATGCGGGAGCAGCCTTCATGTCGGATCCGAACATCGTCGAACACCACGTGCCGGGGCTGGAGCAGCCGGCTGAGATCGTGATCGACCGGTGGGGCGTGGCGCATATCCGCGCCCTGACCCGCCACGACGTGTTCTTCGTGCAGGGGTGGCAGGCGGCGCGGGACCGGCTGTGGCAGCTCGATATTTGGCGCAAGCGCGGCCTTGGCATGCTCGCCGCCGATTTCGGGCCGGGATTCCTGGCCCAAGACCGCGCCAGCCGATTGTTCCTGTATCGCGGCGACATGGACCGCGAATGGGCCGCCTACGGCACCGGTGAGACGCGCGACATCACCGAAGCCTTCGCCGCCGGGATCAATGCCTGGATCGCCCTGACCGAAGCAAAGCCCGCGTTGCTGGCCCCTGAATTCGCCGCAACCGCCACCCGGCCGGCGCAGTGGGACGCCGCCGATGTGGTGCGCGTACGCAGCCACGGCCGCACCCGCAACGTGCTGTCCGAAGTGGCGCGCGCGCAGGTGCTGGCGCGGTCCGACATGGCCACCGACCTCGCCCGGCGCTCGATCGAGCCGCCCTGGAGTCCCGTGATGCCGGAGGGCATCGATTTGGGCACTATCCCGCCCGATGTGCTCGACGTGTTCAAGCTGGCGACCAATCGCGTCGACTTCAGCGCCGAACGTCTGGCCGCCGCATCCGCAGACGCGTGGCGCTGGTCCAAGGTGACCGACCTTGGCGACGTCTACGAGCAGGGTTCGAACAACTGGGCTGTCGCCGGCGGCCGCACCGACACCGGACGGCCGATCCTCGCCAGCGATCCGCATCGCGAGCACTCGCTGCCCTCGCTGCGCAGCATCGTCCACCTGACCGGACCAGGCATCGATGCGATCGGCGCCGGAGAGCCGGCGCTGCCCGGCGTCTCGCTCGGCCATAACGGCCACGCGGCGTTCGGCCTGACCATCTTCCCGATGGATCAGGAGGATCTGTATGTCTACGAAACCCACCCCGACGACCCCTGCCGCTACCGCTACGAAGGCGGGTGGGAGGCGATGCGGGTGGAGCGCGAAACGATCGATGTGAAGGGCGCCGAGGCGCAGACGGTCGAGCTGAAATTCACCCGCCACGGGCCGGTGGTCTATGAGGACCATGCGGGGCGCCGCGCCTTCGCCGTCCGCACCGTATGGACGGAGCCGGGCACGTCGCCGTACCTCGCGAGCCTCGGCTATCTCGCGGCCAAGACGCCGGAGGAATTCGCCGGCGCGCTGGCCCATTGGGGTGCGCCGTCGGTCAACCAGGTCTACGCCGACATATCCGGCAACATAGCCTGGTTCGCTGCCGGAATGGCACCGATGCCGGCCGAACTGGGACGGGCTGCTGCCGGTGCCTGGCGACGGCCGGTATGAATGGTACGGTTTCACGCAATTCGCCGACCTGCCCGAAAGTGATCAATCCCCGGCCGGGTTTTTCGCCACCGCCAACGAGATGAACCTGCCGGCGGACTACGCCTATGACCAACACAAGCTCGGCTTCGAATGGGCCGAGCATTCCCGCACCGACCGCATCCACGAGGTGCTGCGCGAGCAGAACCGCCACACGCTGGCGCAATCCATGCGTTGCAGACGGACGCGCTGTCGATCCCCGGCCGTCGCCTCGGGGCGCTGATCGGCGGCCTCGACGGCGAGGGAGATCTCGCGGTCGCGCTCGGCTTGCTGCGTGGATGGAACTTCGACCTTGCCCGCGACAGTGCCGCCGCGGCCTTGCAGGAAGTCTGGTGGTCCAAGCACCTGAAGCCCGCCTGCTCGACATGCTGGCGCCCGACGCGGCGGTGCGCGCCCTGCTGGTTCCCGGCGACGTCGAGACGCTGCTGGGGTTGCTGGAGCAACCCGACCACCGGCTCCCCGACCGCGACGCGCTGCTGCGCCGACACGCTGGAAGCGGCCGTCGCCGACTGCCGCAAACGGCTCGGCGACGATCCCGCAGCGCTGGGCATGGGGCAGGCTGCATCACGGATATCTTCGAACATCCGCTTTCGACGGTGCGGGCGGGCATCCGCGACGTGGGGCCACTCGCCAAAGGCGGTTCCGGTTCCACGCCGATGGCGGCCGGCTATCGCATGTCGGATTTCCGGGTGATTTCCGGCGCCTCGTTCCGCATGGTCGTCGATGTCGGAGACTGGGACAACAGCCGCGCCATCAACGCGCCGGGACAATCCGGCGATCCGGCATCGCCGCATTACGACGACCTCGCACCGATCTGGGCAGCGGGAGAGTATTTCCCCCTGCTGTATTCGCGCGCGGCGGTGGACGCTGCGTGCGGCCTGCGCATCCTGCTGGCGCCCGCCCGGTGACCACCCTGCTCACGTTGACGGCCGGCGACGCCCATTTGATTCTGGCGCCGGAAATCGGCGGCTCGGTGGTGAGCTGGACCCGTGGCGGAGAGCCGATCTTCCGGCCGCCGGCACCGGGAGCGTTGGAAGAAAAATCACCCCGCGCCCTCGCCTCCTACCCGCTCGTGCCCTACTCCAACCGCGTCGGCGGCCGCCGCTTCATCTTCGCCGGCACGGCCCATGAACTTCCGGATCTGATGGACGGCTTCGCGATCCACGGCGCCGGCTGGCAATTGCCCTGGCGCGGCGTGCAGCAAGGCAGCACGGCGCGGATGCAGCTTGACCATGCTCCCGGCCCGCTCTGGCCGTTCGCCTTCCACGCCGAACAAACCTACAGCCTTTCCGCGGACGCACTCACCTGCACGTTCAGCATCGAGAACCGGCACGACACCCCCGCCCCCGCCGGTTTCGGCTTTCACCCGTATTTCCCGCGCAGCCCCGAGGTGCTGCTGCAATTCACCGCCGACGCCGTCTGGCACGGCGTGATCCCGACGCACAGCACCGCGGTTCCACCGGAATGGGATCACCGCGCCGGGATGAAACTCGGCACTGCCAGCCTCGATAATTGCTTCGCCGGCTGGGGCGGGCATGCGCGGCTGCTCTATCCCGATCGCGGCTTTGCCGTCGACATCGCCGCCGACCCGATCTTCCAGCACCTGATCGTGTTCGTCCCGCCGGACCGGGATTTCTGCGCCGTCGAGCCGGTGACCAACAGGAATGATGGCCTCAACCATCCGCCTGGGGAGACCGGCCACGGCATCTTCGTGCTCGCGCCGGGTGAGATGCGGCGTGGAATGGTGCGCTTCCGGCTCCACGGATTGTAGATCGTCCGGCCGACCAGCGCCCTCTCAGACCGCCAACTGCTCCACGTCGCTGACCAGCCGGACGGTCTGCAACGCCTCGCGCCCACGGACGTGGATGTCGTGGCCCGGCAGGGCCGAGAGCGGGATGCCCGCGGTGGTCCCGACGATATCCGACACCACCGCCTGGCAGCCATATTCCTTTGTCAGCTCCTGCAACCGCGCCGCAACATGGACGGCATCGCCAATGGCGGTGAGCAAATAGCGCTCACGATAGCCGACATCGCCGAGGATCACGTTGCCCGCATGAATGCCGATGCCGATCGTGATCGGTTGCGGCAGATCGGCGACGAGCATGCGGTTCATCTCATTCAGCCGGTGAAAGACCGGCCCTGCCGCGGCAAGCGCCTGCCGGCAGGCTTCGCGCGGGCCGCACTTCATCCCAAAGATCGCCATCATGCCGTCGCCGAGAAACTGGTTTGGCGCGCCGCCAGCCGCGGCGATCGCACCGCCGACCGCTTCGAAGAAATGATTGAGGATGAAGACGACGTCGTACGGCAAACGCTTCTCCACCAGTGCGGTGGATTCGCGGATATCGATGAACATGATGGCAATGAAGCGCTCGGTATCGGCCGTATCGGGACCGCGGAGCCGCCGTTCGGTGGCGACGATGTCGACCGGCAGCAACGGCAAAACGGAAATGTCACGCGTCGGGCGAAGCTGGCAGGCGAGACGGACGGTGCGCGCGACGTTGAAGCGGGCAAGGACCACCGCCTCGTGCTGAAGCGGCGGCGGCAGGGTCTCAAACCCACGGAGCACTCGGACCCGACAGGTCGAGCAGCGACCACGCCCGCCACAGATCGAGGCATGTGGAATGCCCGCCCGCCGGCTCGCATCGAGGACGGAAAGACCGCTGGAGATCTGCACCACCGCGCCGTCCGGATAGGTGATGTTGACGACCCCGCGCCGCTGCTCCAGCCACCAGCGCATGCTCCGCGCGGCAAACACCAGAGCGACCGATGCGGCATAGGCGAGGTAGCTCGCGAGTTCGAGATGCCAGAGGTTGCCCCCAACTGCGGCATCATCAAGATGCCCGCGCGCGATGACCCGGGCCATCCAGGTCGGGTCGTGCGCGAGCGTCGCCACCTCTCGTGCCCCTTGTGCGATGCCGAGCAGGGCGAGTGCCGGAAGAAGCACGGCGGAGGCGAGCAGAACCGGGATCAGTTTGCGGTACCATGGCCGGTGACGCAGCCAGAAATGCAGGCCGAGGCAGCCGTGGACCCAGGCGACGACAAGCACAAGCACTTGCCGTTCGCCGTAGAACGGATTCAGCGTGAAATAGGCGAGCAGCGTCGAATCGTAACGCCGCGCGATGCCATAGGTGGAGAAGACCCAACGCTCCGCGAGATAGTGGTGGACAAGCAGCGGCACGATCGAAAAACCCAGAACCAGCCGCAGACCCTCGCCCCAACCCATGCGAAACGACCGGCGCTGATGCAGGGCGAGCAGTGCCAGGGCGAAATGGACCGTGAAGGCGGCGTAGAGCGCGGTTGTGCCCACGACTTGATGCCAAATCGCTTCGTGGATCTGCGCGCCCCAATTCATCGCCTGCAACGAGATGTTCCCGAGTGCATGGTTGAGAAAGTGAAGCGTGAGGTAGGAGAACATCACCAACCCGCATGCGACCCGCAGCCGCCGGATGGTGTATGGGTCGTGCAGGACGCTTCGCGCCTTCGCAATCGTGGCGTCCAGATGTCGCCGGTGAACGGCCACGACAGCGGCGTCGGTTTCTGCTTCAGTCACGCCGGAGGTCCTGGGGCCACACGGAATCTCGCTTAAACCATTTGCCCGCGTCCGTGAATACGCCGCCGGCGAGCATCATCGGCGTGGCGGTCAGGCGGCGCGTTCCGTCTCGTTGGCGAAGCCACAGTAATCTCCTCCGGTTATCGTCATCGCGTCGACCAGACGTCAGAGCGGCTTAATTGTCGTCTGCTCCACTCCACAGCTTGGCTATGCCACTGCCGTCTCGAAACGGGCCAAGCAGATGCCCCAGCCGTTGCGCCTTGGTGGCGAGGTAGTGATCGTTGACGCCGTTGGGGGCAAATTCGTGCTGCTCGCGCTGGAACACCTCGATACCGCAGGCGGTCAACGCCGCGACCTTGGCGGGGTTGTTGGTCAGCAGCCGAACCCTTTGGATGCCGAGTTCCTCAAGCATCGTCGCGGCGACCAGGAAATTGCGCTCATCGGCGCCCCAGCCGAGGGCTTTGTTGGCGTCCACGGTGTCGAGGCCGCGGTCCTGCATGGCGTAGGCGCGCAGCTTGTTCACCAGGCCGATGCCGCGGCCTTCCTGGGCCAGGTACAGCAGCACGCCGGCACCTTCCTCGCCCATCCGCCGGATCGCCCCGCGCAACTGCGGCCCGCAATCGCAACGCAGGCTGCCCAACAGGTCACCGGTGAAGCATTCGGAGTGGATGCGCACCAGCGGCGCCTCGGCGGCCTCGGGGCGGCCGACCAGGATCGCCAGATGCTCGATGCCGGCATCCGGCGAGCGGAACGCCACCACCCGGGCATCGGGCGCGCCGTCCAGCGGCACCTGCGCCTCGGCCACCCGCACCAGGTCGGCGGCCATGGCGACCGGGTAGTCCAGCACCTCGGTCGTGGTCACCGAGAGCAACTCGGCGGCGGCTGGCGTGCCGGCTGCCTCCGGGCGAAGCGGCGCCAGCAGCGCCGCTGGGAGCAGCCGGGCCAGCTTGACCAACGCCAAGATCGCGGTGGCCTCGGGTGGACAGTCGATGGCAGGGAATGCGGGCTTCGGCAGCAACTGCTCGGCGGTGGGGTCGGCGAAGCCGCGCAGCAGCGCCGGATCGACCAGCAAGGAAGGCAGGCGCAGTGCCACGGGGGAATTTTCCGGCGCGACCGGTCGGCGCAGCACCTCGGCGGCCCGAGACCCGGCGAGCAGCAGCACCGCCGGCCCGGCGGCAATGGCCGCCATTTCCCGCAAGCCCCGCGCGCCCGCGGTCTCGGCCGGCAGCAGCACCCAATCCGCCCGCCCGCGGAGCAGCACCGGAATGCCGCGCGCAAGGTCGGCGGCGGCCCGGTGAACCGCGCGCAATCGTAAAACCGACGCGTCCGGGCGGATAGCGGCCTCGGGCGCAGGCGCCTCGGGCGGTGTCGGCACGTGCTTGCGGATAGGCATGTCGTTCGTCAATCTTCCATGGCCGGCGCGTTCGATGTCGCTGATCGGGAGCCGACGGAAGGTGATCTACCAGCGGCCGGCCGGCAATGTCCGCCACGGCCTCTCGCCTGCATTTCTTCCGGATCGCCTTTCCCAGGGACAAAGCGCTCGCTGCTGTTGGGTAGACCGATTCGCATCGGAATTTATTCGCCCGTGATTCTCTGCCCTCGGCGTTGACCAAGGCCGGGAAAGGATTGAATAAAGCTCCACCGGCATCGGTCATCTGACAATGCCGACACACGACGGTCCGGTGGAGATGAAATCATGCGGCAAGCCTTCAAATTCCCCCTCGCCTGGAGCGGCGTCGCCGCCCTGTTGATCGCGACCGCGATTGCCGCGCCCCTGACCGGGCAAGCGGCTTTTGAGCAGCGCCGCGACGCCATGAAACAGTTGGGCAAGGATTTCTATGTTGGCGTCGGACGCGTGGTGAAAGGCCGCGCGGCCTACGGCCCTGATACCGTTACTGCCGCGGAAAATATCGTCCGCGTGGTCGCCACGCTCGATCCCCTGTTTCCCAAGGGATCGGACGTCGCCGACAGCAAGGTGAAGGCCGAGTTGCTTGCCGATCCCGCCAAGTCTGCCGCGCTGCTCACGACCGTTCGCGCCGCCGCCGCGGGCCTCGTTCCAGCCGTCCGTTCCGGCGACAAAACCGCCATCGCCGCGTCTTACAAGACAATGGCAGACGCCTGCGACGCCTGCCACACCCCATTCCGCAAAGACGAGTGAGGCGATGCGTGCTACCCTGCTGTTGCTGCTGCTGGCGTTTTCGGTCCAGCCCGCGTCGGCCCAGACGGAGCAGGTGTCCCGCGGAGAATACCTGACCCGCGCCGGCGGCTGCTTCTCCTGCCACAGCGCGCCTGCAGGTACGCCACTGGCCGGTGGCCGTGGCCTCGCCACCCCGTTCGGCACCTTCTACAGCCCCAACATCACCCCCGACCCCGACACCGGCATCGGCCGCTGGACCGACGCACAGTTTCTGCGTGCGCTGCGCCAAGGCATCCGCCCGGATGGCGCCAATTACTTTCCGGTCTTCCCCTACACCAGCTTCACCGGAATCACCGACGAGGACGCGTTGGCCATCAAGGCCTACCTGTTTTCACGCCAGCCGGTCCACCAGCAGAACCGTTCGCATGACGTGAGCTTTCCGTTCTCATGGCGGTTTCTGCAAACCGGCTGGAAGATGCTGTTCTTCACGCCAGGCCCCTTCAAGCCATCACCGCACCAGGACGAGGCGACGGCGCGCGGCGCCTATCTGGTGACGGCGCTCTCTCATTGCGGTGAATGCCACACCCCGCGAAACATGTTCGGCGGCCTTCGCACCAGCCAGGCGCTCGCGGGCACGAAGGATGGCCCCGATGGCAAGCCGGTTCCCAACATCACCGCCGATCCAAAATCCGGCATCGGCAAATGGGACCCCGAGGACATCGCCACCCTGCTCAAGACCGGCCAGACCCCGGAGGAAAGCAAGGTCAACGGGGCAATGCGTGAAGCGGTCGATGACGGCTTGCGCTTTCTGACCGACAAGGACCGCGACGCGATCGCCACCTATCTCCTGGCCAAGCCGGCGGCACCAGGCAGCTAGAGACCGGATCATGATGGTCGCTGATATCAGCGACCCTCGATCGCCAGGCCGTCGTCGATGGATGTATCCATGCCGCGATGAATGGCGGAAAGAGCCGCAGCCAGCGTGAGCGCCGGTTTCGCTGCCGATTCGTTGGCGAGTGCGATGGCCGCGTCGTTACCCGGCCCCGCCCTCGATCAGCCCGCCAAACAACGCCCAGCTTTCGCCGGTCCATCTCGCAAGCTGCATCTGGCGCAGCGGGTGGTAGTTGGTTGGGCTGGTGTTGACCTTGATGCCCGGCAACAGCGTCGGCAGAGTGAGGTCCTGCAGGTTGGCCGCCTGCCTCATGATGCTCTCGCGCGACAAATCGTCACCACATTGCAACAAGACCTGGCGCAGCATGGTGCAGATGCCGTAGGAAAACACGTAGTTGCTGTCGGTGAGGTCGGCATCGGGCAGATACTGCGCCATGAACGCCCGCCACTCGTTCATGCCGACATCGTCGCGCCACCGCGAATCCGTCGGGTCCTTGCCGTAATTGGCCGAGATGATGCCGATGCCCTTCTCCGGGCCGGCCGGCTGCATCACCGACGCCACCGAGATCGAGGTCGTGCTCAGGCAATGCAGCGGCTTCCAGGCGATGTCGAACAGCTTGCGCACCATCTGGGCGGCGAATTTCGGCGTAGCCGCCGTCACCAAAGCGTCGGCGCCGGATTCCTTCAATGATATCGCCTGGCTGTCGATGGTCGCGTCACTGACTTCGTACGAAGCCTCGCTGATCACGATCGCGCGGTATTGCTCGCCCAACGCATCCTTCAATCCGGCCAGGTAATCGCGGCCGAAATCATCGTTCTGATACAGCACCGCGATGCGTGCGGCCGGGTTCTGTCGCAGGATGTATTTGGCATAAATCTGCGCCTCGGTCCGGTAGCTCGGCGCCCAACCCATGGTCCAGGGGTGATCCTTGTAGTCGCCCCATTTGTCGGCACCGCTGGAGACGAATAATTGCGGCACCTTCCGGTCGTTCATGTATTTCTGAATGGCGGTGTTGTTCGCGGTGCCCAGCGGGTTGAACAGAAACGCCACCTCATCCTGCTCGATCAGCCGGCGGGTCTGCTCGACCGTGCGCGACGGCGCGTAGCCGTCGTCGCGTGAGATGAAGTTGATCTTGCGGCCGTTGATGCCGCCTTTGTCGTTGACCATCCGGAAGAATGCGGCGTGCCCGCGGCCGACGACGCCATAGGCCGAGGCCGGGCCGCTATACGGAACGGTATGGCCGATCCTGATCTCCGACGCGCTGACCCCGACCGTGTTGGCCCGAACCTTGCGCATGCGCGCGGTCGCGGCGATGGTTCCGATCGTTGCAAGTAACGTGCGGCGCTTCATGCGCATATTCGTCCTGATGCCTTTGTGCCGACCAACCCACGCAAGCAGCGACACCGTCCAAGGCCGCGCCGGGGCGTGATCTACAGGCTCAAGGCCGGCACGTCGACCCAGCGCCCCTCTGCGTGGCTGCGATAGGCCATCGCCGCGAGCTGCACCGCCTTGGCGCCCTCCAGCAATGTCGGCAGATACGGCGCGTCCTCGCCGAGATGGCGCAGGAACTCCTCCCAGCAGCGCCGGAACGGCGGCAGGTCCGGCGCATTGTCGGGCATGTCAGCCCATTGCGAGGGGAATGCCGGGGGTGACGCCAGGGTGGCGGCGAAGAATGCGTCCGGCGTATTCGCCGCCGCCTGCGTGGCGCAGCGGTTGCGGCCGGCGACGGCGGAGCCGAGGGTGCCGTCGATCTGCACCATGATCGAATCCTCGCGCGCCACCCGCGTCGCCCAGCTATTGGTGATGGTCGCCACCGCCCCGCCTTCGAGCCGCAGCAGCGCATGCGCGGTATCCTCGACATCGACATCGTAGGCGGCGCCGCCTTCGTCCACCCGCCGCTTCACGGCCGTCGCGAGCAGGCTCGACACCCGTGTGACCGGTGCGGCGAGGCGGGCGATCATGTAGCCCCAATGCGAGAACATATCGAGCGCCAGGCCGCCGCCCTCGGCCTTCTTGTAGTTCCAGGAGGGACGTTGGCAGGGCAGTTGGGTGCCGTCGAAGACCCAAGATCCGGCGTCGATCCGCAAGCCCAGGATCTCTCCGAAAAAGCCGGTGTCGCGGAGGAATTTCAGTTTGGCAAATCCCGGCTGGAACAGCTTGTCCTGGATCACGCCGTGCTTCAGGCCGGCTTGCGTCGCCAGCCGTGCCAGTTCCAGCGCCTCCTCCACGCTCGGCGCGGTGGGTTTTTCCAGCAGCAGATGCTTGCCCGCGGCGATCGCCCGGCGTGCCCGGCCCAGCCTGCCGCCGGTCGCGGCACAATCCATGAAGACCTCGTCGGGTCCGGCGAGGGCTGCGTCGAGATCGGTGGTCCAGCGGAGACCGCCATTGGCCGCAGCGAGTGCCGCCAGCCGGGCGGCATTTCGCCCGACCAGGCTCGGCTCCGGCACCAGCCGGTCGCCATTGCGCAGTTTCAGGCCGCCTTCGGCGCGAATCGCCATCAGGTTGCGCAGATGCTGGGTTGTGCCCATACGTCCGGTCGCGCCATTGATGATGATCCCGACCACGCGTTCCGTCATGTCAGCGCCCCCAATCCGATCCCGCCAGCCTGCCACACCTGAGCGTTGCCGCAACCAACCCCGTGGTCCTGCCCCGTATCGTTCCGCCAATATTGCCCCGCCGCGTAGCGTCCCGGTTGTGCGCGGCCGCGTGGAGGCCAATAATTAGATTTACGTCCCCCAAGAACGCGGAATACAGCGATGCCGAAGCCCGAGTGGGACATCCCGCTGAACTTGCAGCCGGACCCCGACGATTATGATTTCGATCTTGAACGCGCGCTGCGCTCCGTCGTCGGGCTGCGCGTGAACGTGCCGGAGGATGCGTTCACCGCCGATACGCTCGGCACCGAACGCACCGGCAACGGCGTGCTGATCCGCGAGGACGGGCTGGTGCTGACGATCGGCTACCTGGTCACCGAGGCCGAGACGGTGTGGCTGATCACCGCCGACGGCCGCGCCGTGCCGGGGCACCCCATGGCCTTCGACCAGACCACCGGCTTCGGATTGGTGCAGGCGCTCGGCCGGCTCGATCTGCCGGTGCTGGAGATGGGCGATTCGGACCTCCTGGAGATCGGGCAGGAGGTGATCGTCGCCGCCGGCGGCGGCCGCCATCACGCCATCGAGGCGAAAGTGGTCGGGCGGCAGGAATTCGCCGGATACTGGGAATACCTGATCGACAACGCCATCTTCACCGCCCCCGCCCATCCCTTCTGGAGTGGTGCGGCACTGATCGGGCGCGACGGCCGGCTGCTCGGCACCGGTTCGCTCATTCTGCAACAGGGCGACGGCAAGCGGCGGATGGACATGAACATGATCGTCCCGGTGGGCCTGCTGCGCCCGGTGCTAGAGGATCTGCTGGCCACCGGCCGGGTTGACAAGGCGCCGCGCCCCTGGCTCGGCCTGTATGCGATGGAGGGCGAAGGCGGCCTGGTGGTCGGCGAACTCGCCGACGAGGGTCCGGCCGCCAAGGCTGGAGTGCAATCCGGCGATCGCATCCTCGCGGTCGGCGATGAGGCGGTGTCCGATCTGCCGGCGCTGTGGCGCAAGCTGTGGTCGTCCGGCGCCGCCGGTTCAACCGTGCTGCTGCGCCTGGGCCGCGACGACGGCGATGTCGCGGTACGGGTGCGCACGGCCGACCGGGCGAGCTTTCTGCGGACGCCCAGGCTGCACTAGTGGCTTACGTCATTGCGTTTGATGGCGTTCTCTGAATCTGTGCCATCGTGATCGAGCGATGGAGATGATTCGTGGCCAGGAAAGAGATTGCGGTCAAGAAGTACGTGGTGAGGCTGAGCGGGGAGGAACGTGCTCGAACTCGATGAGTTGATCCGCAAGGGCAAGCGCGCCGGGCATTTGTTGACGAGAGCCCGCATCCTGTTGAAAGCGGACGTGTCGGAGGCTGGCGATGGATGGAGCGACAGCCGAATTGCCGAGGCGCTGGACACCAGCATCCCGACGATCGAGCGAACGCGACGGCAACTTGTCGAGGAAGGCTTCGAAGCGGTTCTGACCCGCAAATACAACCCCAACTCCGCGCCGCGACGGATATTCGACGGCGTGGCCGAAGCGAAGCTTATCGCCTTGGCTTGCGGGCCTGCCCCGGCGGGCCGCGCCAAATGGACCCTGTGTCTCTTGGAGGAGAAAGTCGTCGAACTGCAGATCGTCGAGAGCGCCAGCGACAACACGATAGGGCGGACGCTCAAAAAAACATTCTCAAGCCGCATCTGAAGCAGCAGTGGGTGATTGCGCCGGAGGCCAACGCGGCCTTTGTCGCCAACATGGAAGACGTGCTGGAAGTCTACCAAAGGCCGCATGATCCCAAGCGCCCTCTCGTATGCCTTGATGAAACGTCGAAGCAACTCATCGTCGAAACGCGCGCGCCGATCGCCGTCAAGCCGGGACAGCCGGCGCGTCACGACTACGAATACGAACGCAATTGCGTGGCCAATCTGTTCATGATGTTCGCGCCGCTGGAAGGCTGGCGGCACGTGAAAGTCACCGACCGTCGCGCGGCCGTCGATTACGCCCACGCGCTCAAGGACCTGTCCGACACGCATTTTCCCGACGCGGACAAAATCGTTCTGGTTCAAGACAATCTCAGCACTCACACGACCGCGTCGCTCTACGAAGCCTTCCCCGCCGCCCAAGCGCGTCGCCTCGTCGAACGGTTCGAATGGCATTACACGCCCAAGCACGGAAGTTGGCTCGACATGGCCGAATCCGAACTCGCAGTCCTCTCGACCCAGTGCCTGGATCGCCGCATCCCCAACAAGCCAAAACTGATCGCCGAAGTCGCAGCCTGGGAACAAGACCGCAACGAACATCACGCCAAGGCCGACTGGCAATTCACAACCGCCGACGCCCGCGTTAGCCTCACAAGGCTATACCCTCAGTTCGAGTGACTCAGGCCACTAGATCGGATCTGGGACGGCGGCGAGTTCCCCCAGCGTCACCGGCTTCAGCGGCGGGCGGACACGGTAGTAGCCGATTTCCGCTACCCCAACGCCGCGCGCCTCGGCCAGCAACTCGGCGACCACCGGCCCGCAGATGCGGCCCTGGCATGGGCCCATTCCCGCGCGCAGGAAGGATTTCGCCTGGTTCGGCCCCAGGCAGCCCTGCGCCACGACGCCGCGCACGGCCCCAGCCGTGACCTCCTCGCAGCGGCACACCACCACGTCATCCGCAGGGCAGCGCACCGATGGCGGCGGCGGATAGAGGGCGTCGAGGAACGCGCGCACGGCGCGTTCGGCGGCGCGGGCGCGCAAGGAGCCAGCCGCGAGCCGATCCCGATCGGCGGTGTCGATCCGGCCAAGGCGCCGCAGTACCTCGGCGGCGGCGATCCGCCCGGCATGCTCGGCGGCACGGCCGCCGGCGATGCCGCCGCCATCGCCGGCGACCAGCACGCCCGGAACCGAGCTGTTGCCCCAGATATCCAGTTCCGGACGGAAGCAGTGCTGGGCGGCATCCCAGCAATGGACGCAGCCGATCGAGCGGGTGATCTGCTGGGCGGGGATGACACCCTCATGCAGCGCCACCAGCGATGTCGCCAGCGACATCGGCCGGCCATTGCTGCGGAAGCTGATGCCGGTGACCTCGGTGGTGCCTTCCAGACGGATATCGGTGACCTCGCGATACACTGCCATCCCCGATCGCCATAGCCTGGCCTTCAGTGCCAGGCCCCGGCGCAAGGTGAGCGACCCGGTGCCGCGCAGGGCACGCGGCAGATGGCGCAAGGCCGCCCGCTGGTTCGCACCCGTCGAGGTGTCGAGCAGGGCGGCGACCCGCGCACCTGCGTCCAGGCATTGCACCGCCAGCAAATGGAGCAGCGGGCCGGAGCCGGCGAGCACCAACCCTTCCGGCAGCAGCGAAGCCGATTTCAGCAGCACCTGCACCGCGCCGGCCCCCATCACCCCCGGCAAGGTCCAGCCCGGCACCGGCACCGGCCGCTCCATGGCGCCGGTGGCGAGGACGATGCTGCGCGCCCGCAAGCATTCGGACCGGCCGGCACGGCTGACCCAGACCTCGTGCGGGGCGCCCGCGGTGATCTGCCAGACCATGCTTCCAGGCTGGTATTCGCAACCGCTGGCACGAAATTCGGCAATGATCGCAGCGCCGTGACGGTACTCCTCGCCCAAGGCGGCGAACAGCGCCTGATGTGCCGCCATGCGTTCTACGCCGCGGTAGATCTGGCCGCCGGGCGCCGGCTGCTCGTCCAGCACCACGACCGACGCACCATGCCGGCGCAGCAGCGCGCCGGCCGCCATGCCTGCCGGCCCGGCCCCGACCACCACCGCATCGAATTCGGCGCTCATCCGATCTTTCGTGCTCCGGACTGGCGGCGGAGGCGCATGCCGTCGACCAGCACGGTCATGCAGGCCTGGCGGTTGGCGATGCCATCGATTTCCACCAGGCAGTCGAAGCACACCCCCATCATGCACCAGGGCCCCCTCGGCGCGCCAGAAACCGGGGTGTCGCGCAGGCGGCTGATGCCCGCCGCCAGCAACGCCGCCGCCACGCTGTCGCCACAGCGGCCTTGCAGCATGTGACCTTCGAACTCGAAGGCGATGATTTCGCTGTTTTCTTCAGAGCGCCGGAACATGGAACCGCTGGCTGGAAAATGCGTCGAGACCTGCGGGCAGGCGGCCGGCCAGGATGGCAGGTGCCAGATCCAGCGCATGCGCGCCGGCCAGCGTCACGCCGCTGTGGCAGGTGGCGGCGAAAGCGCCGGGACAGATCTCGGACTGGGTGTAGATCGGGTATCCATCCGGCGTCATCACCCGCAGCCCGGCCCAGACGCGCACAATGTTGGCGTCCCGCAACGCCGGAAACATGATGATGTTGCGGGCGGCGATGTCGCGCATCACCGGGACGGTGGTGGAGTTGTCGAAGCCGACATCTTCCAGGCTGTCGCCCAGCATCACCGAGCCTTCATCCGTTTGGCGCATCACATGCGTCGCGTAGTCCAATATCCGGGTCAGGCGTTCAGTGACCAGGATCTGCCCCCGCAGCGGCGTCACCGGCATCTCCAGCCCCACCATCGGCGCCAGCCTGCGGCTGCCGAGGCCGGCGGCGATGACGATCTTCTGCCCGACCAGACGCTCCGCCCCCGCCTGGACGGTGAAGCCGCCTGATTCGGGCGAGATGTGATCCACCGCGCTGCCCGGCCGATAGGCACCGCCGGCGTTCAACAGGGCTTCATGCAGAGAACGCAGCAATTTCAGTGGGTTGGCGTGGCCATCGATCGGGCAGAATGAGGCCCCGGCCACGCTGTCTCCGATCCCCGGCACCATTGTCCGCAATTCAGCGCGGCCGACGATCCGGGTGCCGATGCCGCCGCTCTCGTTGTGCATGCGCGCGATCATGGCGCCGCGGGCTTCAAGTTCCGCGTCGGTCAGGCAAAAATGCAGCCCGCCGTCCTGGTGCAGCGCCACATCCAACCCGGTCTCGTCCTGCAGCGCGCCTGATAGCGTCGGCCACAATTCCGCCGACCGGCGGCTCCATATCGCATAGGGTTTGTGGTCAACGCCTTTGCTCTGAATCCAAACGAGGCCGAAATTGCCCCGGGCCGCGCGGTGGGCGACATCGCCTTCGTCCAGCAGCGCCACCGTGGCGCCTTCGCGGGCGGCGCCCCAGGCGATGGCGCCGCCGACCAGGCCGCCGCCGACGACGATGAGATCAAAGCTGTTCATCGACAGGAGTCATGAGGCAAAACCACGCACGGCGCCAGCATCCGGCCGCCTTGTGAGGTTGATCGACGTGATTCGCTGGCTGGACCGAATGGCTTTCGCCACCACGCTTGTACCTGCCGATATTCCTGATGCACGGCCGCGGCGTCGCCGAAGCGCTGGTGGCGGCGATCGACGCCTGCTTCCTGCTCCGCTGCGCCGTGCTGCGCGACTGGGGCTGGACGCGACAGACCTGGGTTCGCCTCGCCGCCGCCTGGTGGGGATGGCAGGCGATCTGCTCGATCCCCGGATTGGGCGTCGGTGGCGTCGCCGCGTTCGGCCAGGCGCTGGCGGTGGCGCGGTATCTGGTGCTGACCGCGGCGTTGCAGCACGCAGTCCTGGCGACCGCACGGGCGCGACGCTGGCTGCAGCGCGTCCTGACCGCCTGCACTCTGTATATCGCCGGGCAGACATTGCTGCAGGCCGCGATCGGCCGAAACCTGCAAGGCTTTCCGCGCAGCGGCGACGGTGCATTGACCGGGCCGTTCCTGCATGCCCGCGCCGGCATGCCGCTGTCCCGCTTGCTGTTTCCGATCCTGCTGCCGCCGCTGTCGCGCTGGCTCGCCGGTGGACGCGGGGCGCAGATCGCGGGGGTGGCGACGGCGTTCCTCGGCGTCGGCACGGTCGTGCTGATCGGTCAACGCATGCCGACGCTGCTGACCCTGCTGGGGCTGGTGGTGACGGCGCTGATGCTGCGGCGGCTCAGGGCGGTGATGCTGGCCGCGATCGCCGCCGGGGCGGTGCTGCTGGCCGCCTCGGCGGTGGTGTCGCCGCCGACCTTCTATCGGCTGGTGACCAAGTTCTCGACCCAGATGGAGCATTTCGCCGAGAGCGATTACGGGCTGATCAGCGGCCGCGCGCTGGTGATCGCCGCCGATAACCCCGTGTTCGGCCAGGGCTTCGACGGATTTCGCAATGCCTGCGCCAACCCCGCCTATTTCCGGCGCGTCGCAGGCCCGGCGGCGGATGGCGGGGGTGTTGCCGCGTGCAACATCCATCCGCACAACCACTATCTCGAAGCGGTTGATAATGCTGGAATACCCGGCCTGATCCTGTTCACCGCGTTGATCCTGGTCTGGCTGCGGGAGCTGTCGCGCGGGCTCGGCCGCAACCCCGATCCCTTGCGGGTCGGCCTGTTCGTGGCGGCACTGATTCAGGAATGGCCGATCGCCTCGGCCAGCGGCTTCACCGCGATGGAGGCGGGCGGATTCTTCTTCCTGATGCTCGGCTACGGACTGGCGCTGGCGCCTGCCAGAACCTCGCCGATATCGCCGTCGGCCGGGATCCCGGCGACGTGATGGCTGTGCCATAGGGCGTAGAACAGCAGGCTCCAGGCCCGCTGCGGCGCCGCCTCGGCATTGGTGAAAGCCTCTGAAACCAGCGACTTGGGCAAGCATTCTGCGATACCGGGCGATGCCGCGACCTGGGCTGAAAGCTGGGCCGCGCGGGCGGCGATCCAGCGTCCGACCGGTGGTTTGAAGCCTTGCTTGCGAGCATACGCCCCGGCTTGCGGGAACGCGCGGGCCAGCCAGTCGCGCAGCACCAGCTTGCCGAAGCGCAAGCCAGCCTTGCGGCGGTCGGGCAAGCGAAACGCGAAATCCGCCACCACCGGGTCGAGAAACGGCGTGCGACCCTCGACCCCGTGCGCCATGAGGCAGCGATCGAGCTTGGTCAGCAGATCGTTCGGCAACCATTCTGCGATATCAACGGCTTGTGCCGCCTGCATGGCAGAGCGGTTGGGCGACGTCTGCATTTCCGCCGCGGTCAGGCCGGCGCGCCAATCCGCCAGCACGCCGGGGAACAACCCTTTGCTGCGCGGGGCGCGCGCGAGGTAACGCCATGGGAACAAACGTTTTTTGTAGCGGCTGTAACCGCCGAAGAGCTCATCCGCACCTTCGCCGCAAAGTGTCACCTTGAGGCTTCTTGCGGCTTCACGGCCGAGCATGTAGGTCGGCAGCACCGCGGCGTCGGCGGTGGGGTCATCGATCGCGGCGGCGATGCGCGGGGCGAGGGAAAAGAAATCGTTCTCCGTCATTTCAATGCGATGGCAGTCAGCGCCCATGATCTTGGCGAGGCGGGCCGCCTCGTGGCTCTCATCCACTGCGCCCGCCCCCTCCCAGCCGACCGTCAATGCCTGGATGCGCTGGCCGGTGGCACGGGACATCAGCGCCAGAAGCGACGCGGAATCGATCCCGCCGGAGAGAAAAAGCCCGTAGGGAACGTCTGAGCGCAGATGCACCGAGACGGCGTCGAGCAACACCGCATCGAGTCCGGCACCGGTGCCGCGCACCGGCAGTCCGGCCGGAAGCGGATCGCGGCGGCGGCGCGAGATGATTTCGCCGCGCTCGATCACCAGCGTCTCGCCCGGCAGCACCCGTTTGATGCCGGGGAAGATCGTGCTCTCGCCGGTGGTGAATTTGAGCTGGAGCAGCTCCGACCGCCGTTGCGCGTCGATCGTCGCGGCGCCGAGGCCGGCCGCCAGCAAAGCCTGGGGCTCCGAGGCGAAGGCGAATACCGCATCGGTCTGTATGAAGTATAATGGTTTGATACCGAATGGATCGCGCGCCAACACCAGCCGGCCCCGCCGCTCGTCGTGAATGGCGATCGCGTACATCCCGCGCAGCGTCGCGGCGAAGTCCTCCCCGTTCGCATCGTACAGGAACACCGCCGGCTCGCAGTCCGAGCGGGTGCGGAACGGGGTGTTCGCCATCGCCTGGCGCAGCTCAGGATTGTTGTAGATCTCGCCGTTGCCGATCAGCGCCGCGCCGGACGGGGACAGCAGCGGCTGATCGCCGGTTTGCAGGTCGATGATGGCGAGCCGGGTGTGCAGCAGCGCGCAGCCGCCGCGCACCAACCGCCCTTGCCCGTCCGGCCCGCGATGGGCGATCGCGGCCAGCAGCCGGTCGAGCATCCGCGGATCGGGCGAGGTGTCGTTGCGGGTCATGACGCCGGCGATTCCGCACATCGGGCAGGCTCCTTCAGTCGTGCGGTCCTATACAGCACGGGACAATAAGGCGCGCCGCATGCTATCCGCGCGGCCGGCATGCGCATCCTATTTGTTACATCCAACCGAATCGGCGACGCCGTCCTGTCCACCGGGCTGCTCGACCACCTGATCCGCAGCCATCCTGGCGCGCGAATCACCGTCGCCTGCGGCCCGGACGCGGCCGGGCTGTTCATCCACATGCCCGGGCTTGAGCGGCTGATTCCGTTCGAGAAACGGCGCCGCTTCCTGCATTGGCCGCTGCTTTGGGCGCAGACCATCGGCACGCGCTGGGATCTGGTGGTCGATATCAGGGCCTCGGCGCTTTCCTGGGTGTTGTGGACGCGGCGGCGGGCGATCATGCGGCGCAGCCGCGGCCACAAGACCCTGCAGCTCGCCCGGATCATGCGCCTGTCGCCACCGCCCCCGCCGGTGGCTTGGACCGGCCCGGCCGAGCGTGCCCTGGCGGCGTGCCTGCTGCCGGGCGGCGCGCCGGTGGTCGTGCTCGGCCCGACCGCGAACTGGACCGGCAAGGTCTGGCCGCCGGAGCGGTTCGTGGAGTTGTTCGAACGGCTGCAAGCGGTGCTTCCTGGCGCCCGCGCCGCCGTGCTGGCCGGGCCGGGCGCGCAGGAGCGGGCACTCGCGGCGCCGGTGCTGGCGGCGCTGCCCGGAGCGATCGACCTTTGCGGCACGCTCACCTTGTCCGAGGCGGCAGCGTGCCTGGAGCGCGCGGCCTTGTTCGTCGGCAACGATTCCGGATTGATGCACCTCGCCGCCGCCACCGGCGCGCCGACGCTCGGCTTGTTCGGCCCGACACCGGCCCGCGAATACGCGCCGGCCGGGCGGCAGGCGAATTTCGTGGTGGCGAATGGCCCAGACATGACGGATCTCACCGTCGAGAAAGCGCTCGCCGCCGCGATGGCGGTGGTGAAACTTCCCGAGCCCGCATGACCCGCGTGGCCCAGGTGATGGCGGGTGCCGCGCAAGGCGGGGCGGAGCTGTTCTTCGAACGGCTTTGCCTGGCCCTGCACGCCGATGGCGAGGACATCCTGCCGGTGATCCGCCGCAACCCCGAACGCGCCGCCCTGCTGCGCGCGGCCGGGATGGCGCCCGGCGAACTCGCGTTCGGCACCAGGCTCGACCTGTTCACCCGCCCCGCACTCGGGCGGATGCTGCGCGCATTCCGGCCTGACATCGTGGTGACGTGGATGAACCGCGCGAACATGCACATTCCCGCCGGCGACTGGCTGCGGGTCGGGCGCCTCGGCGGCTATTACGACCTGCGCTACTATCGCGGCTGCGACCACCTGATCGGCAATACCAAGGGCATCGTCGCCTGGCTGCGGACCCAGGGCTGGGCCGCCGAGCGCACACATTATTTGCCGAACTTCGTCGATGATTTCGCGACCGTCCCGCCGGCCACCGACCTCCCCGCCGCCCGCCCGCTGCTGCTGGCGCTCGGCCGGCTGCATACCGACAAGGGGTTCGACACGCTGATCCGCGCCTTGGCGCTGGTGCCGGGGCCGGTACTGGCAATCGCCGGTGCCGGTCCGCAAGACGCCGCCTTGCGCGATCTCGCACGGCGTGAGGGCGTGGCCGATCGGGTTGCCTTCCTCGGTTGGCGCCGCGATGCCGGCGCATTGCTGCGCGCCGCCGACCTGTTCGTGTGCTCCTCACGGATCGAGCCGCTGGGCAACATGGTGATCGAGGCTTGGTCGGCCGGCTGCCCGATGGTGGCGGTGCGCGCCGACGGCCCGGGCGAGCTGATCAATGACGGCGTCGACGGGCTGCTGGTCGGGCATGAAGATCCGCCGGCACTGGCGCGCGCGATCATGGCCTTGCTGGAAGACCGCGCGCGGTCGGCGGCGCTGGCGCGCGCGGGCCGGGAACAATTCGAGAGCGAATTTGCCCGCGATGCGGTCGTGTCACAATGGCGGGCGTTCCTCTCCGGAGCGGCCGGGGGAGCGGGACTTCAGCGCCCGCCGTGAAGCCGGCTTTCCACGGCCGCGACCAGCCCGCGCACATACGCCTCCGTGCTGTGTTGCCGATCGAACCGGGCGGACGCCGCGCGGCCCAGGCGGTCGCGCAAATCCGGATTCTCCAGCAGGCGCCGCATGGCCTGGCGCAACCCCGCCTCGTCGCCGAGGTCCACCAGCAGCGCATCCTCCTCGTCGCTCGCGTAGTCCACTGTCGTCGCGTTGCGGGTGATCACCACCGCGCGGCCGAGGGCGGCGGCCTGCAACAGCACCATCTGGCCTGCGGAGATGTCGTGCACCGCCAGCGGCACCCCCCGTGCCGCTCAGCCAGGCCGGGACACGATCGGGCGCCGCGCCGTTCAGGTCGTGGTCTCCAGCACGAAGCGAACCCCCGCCTTGGCGAGGCCGCCGGCGACCCCGACCGGCGTGCCGTCGGCGCGCCAGCACGCGGCACCCATCAGGCTGCCGTCGGGCATGAACTGGATGGCGTTCATTCCGCCGGCGACCGTGGGCATCACCTGCAACCGGTGGCCGAGGGCGATCAAACCCTGGCGCACGGCATCGGGGATGGTACGTTCCACTTCCAGAACCGGGCCCTCGGTCCAGACGCGCGGCGCCTCCACCGCCTCCTGCAGGGTCATGCCGTGGTCGATCAGGTTGATCAACGCCTGCATGGCGCTCGGGAAGATGCGTTTGCCGCCGGGCAGGCCAAGGGCATAGACCAGCTTGCCGTCCCGCAGCGCCATCATCGGCGACATCGAGGTGGTGACCCGCTTGCCCGGCTGGATCGACAGCGCACGGCCGGGACGCGGGTCGAACAGGTTCATGTAGTTGTTCGGCACCATGCCGGTGCCGGGAATGATGAATCGCGCGCCGAACAGGTTGTTGATCGTCTGGGTGCTGGCGACGACATTGCCGAAGCCGTCGGCGACGGTGAGATGGGTGGTGTGGGCACTCTGCCAGGGCGAAATCCCCGGGCCCCAGACCTGCGCCCTGGTGGTGTCGAGCTTGGCGCGGCGCTCCTCGGCATAGGCTTTGGACGTGAGCTTCTCCACCGGCACCGGCACGAAATCGGGGTCGCCGGATGCGGCGGCGCGGTCGGCGAAGGCGATCTTCAGCACCTCGGCCAGCAAATGGATGTTTTCGACCGTGCCGAAGCCGAGCGCCGAGACGTCGAAGCCTTCGAGGATGTTCAGCATCTGGGCGATATGCACGCCCGAGGCTGCCGGCGGCGGCGGCCCGAGGATCTCCCAGCCGCGATACTGCGCGCGGATTGGCGCGCGCTCGATCGGGCGGTACTCGGCGAGGTCCTCGCGGCTGACGAAGCCGCCGGTGGCCGCCATGCATTCGGCGACCAGGTCACCGAGCGGGCCGCCATGCAGCGCGCTCTCGCCCATCTGCGCGATCAGCGTGAGGGATTTGGCGTAGTCGCCCTGGACCAGCTTCTCGCCTGCCGCGAGCTTGGTGCCACCAGGCATCAGCCTGTCGGAAATGAGCTTGTCCTTGGCGAGATCCAGCGCCGAGGTGCCGATGCAGTCCGACAGATACGGCGAAACCGGAAACCCGCGCGCGGCGTGGCGGATCGCCGGCTGCATCACGTCGGCGAGCGGCATGCTGCCGTATTGGGCCAGCGCCTGGCACCAGGCCCGCAACGAGCCCGGCGCCGCGACGGATTTCGGGCCGACCAGATTCTCCTGCTCCTCGACGTCGAACGCCTCGGGGGCGGCGTTGGGGATCGGGCGGTACATGTCCGGCCGACCGGAGCGCGGGACCACGCTTTGCCCGTCGATGACGACATGGGTGCCGTCGGACTTGCGGATATGGCACATGCCGCCGCCGATCAGCCCGACCATCATCGGCTCCACCACGGTCAGCGCGAACTGGGTCGCGACCGCGGCGTCGATGGCATTGCCGCCGGCCGCCAACATTTCCGCACCGGCGGCGGAGGCGAGCGGATGATTGCTCACCACCATGCCGCGGCTGCCGGTGGCCGGCATCTTCTCGGTCTTGAACGGCGCGGCGGTGCGGGTGCGCCAATTGGCATGCGGCATGTTCGGTCCCTTTTGAAACGCCTTCGGATCGCGAAACCGATCCGGCCGCGTCGATGCGGCTTTAGTGAAAATCTTGCACGGGCGCGCTGGCAGCGCCAGCCGAGCGGCGGCGCAGGCTGCCGACGATGCCGGCCGGGAAGAAATAGACGATCCGCACGAACAGCACGCCGAGCCACAGCAGCCAGCGGTCGGGATGGAACAAGGCCGGCAGCAGCGGCAGGGCAGCCGAGCGCGTCGGCGGCGCCTTGCATCACCGGCTGCAGATAGTTCTGCGCCAGCACGACGACGACGGCGCCGAGCGCCGGCGCCGTACAGCGTGCCCATGCCGCCGATCACCACCATCAGCAGGATGTCGACCATGATCGTGAAGGACAGCGTCGTGTCCGGCCCGTTGTAGCGCAGCACCAGCGCCATCATGATGCCGGCGAGCGCCGCGAACGAGGCGGGATGGCGTTGGCGAGCGTGCGGTAGACGACGGTGCGGTAGCCCAGCGCCTCGGCGCGGAACTCGTTCTCGCGGATCGCCTGCAGACACGCGGCCGAACGGCGAGTTGACGATGCGCAGCATGAACAGGAACAGCGCCAGCGAGACGACGAAAATCAGGTAGTAGGTGACCACCCTGCCGTCGATGCGCACCCCGAGCAGCGGCTCGGCGAGCAGGCGGAAGGCCGGGCGTCAGGATGCGCGGCACGCGGAAGGTCAGCCCGTCCTCGCCGCCGGTGAGGTCGCGCAGCTGGGTCGCCAGGATCTGCGCGAAGCTGGCGACCGCCAGCGTGATCATCGAGAAGAAGATGGTGCGGACCCGCAGCGACAGCAGGCCGATGACGAGCGGCACGACGATGGCGACGCGCGACGCCGGCGGCGTCGCCGAGCAGGATCGGCATCCAGCCGGGCCCACCGCCGCGCGCCAGCGCGATGGCGACGCCATAGGCGCCGATGCCGAAGAACATGGTGTGGGCGAACGAGACGATGCCGGTGTAGCCCAGCAGGATGTCGTAGCTCGACGGCCAGCACGACGAAGATGCAGATGCGCGCAGCGACGGCGAGCGACCGCGTGCCGGGAAAGAAGAACGGCGCGAAAGCGAGCGCGGATCAGCAGCAGCACGACCAGCGGCGACGCGACGGGATGCCGCGGCGGTCGCCCGAAATCAGGCGGATGGAGCCCTGCCGGGCCACTTCATCGGCTCGGGCACCGGGAAGCAGGCCGCGCGGCCGCCACAGCAGCACCGCGCACCATCAGCACGATGTTGGAGCCGAGCGCCAGGGTCGGCGCCAGGAAGCCGACATAGTTGGCGGTGAGCCCGACCAGCATGCGCGCCGACGAAGCAGCCGGTGACCGAGCCGAGCCCGCCGATGATCACGCACGATGAACACGAGGATCATCATGTCCGCCGCCGATCGCCGCCGTCACCAGTCTCCTGGTAGACCGCCCACATGACGCCGCCGACCCCGGCGAGCGCCGCTGCCGACGACGAAGACGGCGACGAAGAGCCGGCGGATGCGGTAGCCCAGCGCCTCGACCATCTCGCGGTTCTCGACCCCGGCGCGGACCAGCAGGCCGATGCGGGTGCGGTTCAGCACGAGGTGCATCGCGGCGAAGAACACGAGCGCCGAGCGCCACCGCGACCATGCGGTACTTCTCGATGGCGATGCCGCCGAGGATGAAGCTGCCGCGCAGCGTCGCCGGCTTGGCCACGTGCATCGGCTGCGGCGCCCCACAGCACGACGACCAGCTGCTCGCGCGACGATCAGCCCGCCCACGGTGATCAGGATCTGCTGCAGATGCGAGCCGTAGACGCGGCGGATGATGACGCGCTCGAAGGCACAGCCGACGGCGCCGCCGACGACCAGGCGCCACAGCACGGCGAGGCCGAGCGCCGCAGGTTCAGCGCCCAGCGGATCGGCGTCGACCCAGCCCGGCGAGGCGGCCGAGCACGCTGACGGCGAGGTAGGCGCCGAGCGTGATGAAGCCGCCATGGGCGAAGTTCAGCACGTCCATCAGGCCGAAGATCAGCGTCAGCCCCGACGCCATCAGGAACAGCATCATGCCCATGGCGATGCCGGCGACGCGTCAGCGTGACCCAGGTCGGCAGGCTCATCGCCGGCAAGCGCCAGCAGAGCCACCACCGGCACGATAGGGCAGCGCGAGCATGCGCCCGGCCGGAGGCAGCTTCGCGCTTCACTGATGGCTCGCCAGGCTGAGGCCGAGCAAGCGGTGCTTGCAGCGTCTCGTCGGCGGCAAGGTCGGCCATCGCGCCGGTATGGACGATGCGTCCGTCATCCATCACCGCGACGTCGTCGCCGAGCGAGCGCGCCATGTGGAAGTTCTGCTCGACCAGCAGGATGGTCGTCGCCTGAGTTTCCTTCAACTCGCGGAAGGCGTCGATGAGATGCTCGATGACCGCCGGCGCCAGGCCCTTGGTCGGCTCGTCGACGATCAGCAGGCGCCGCTCCTCGACGATGGCGCGGCTGATCGCCAGCATCTGCTTCTGCCCGCCGGAGAGCCCGCCCGCGGCGTCGTTCCATTTCTGGCTTCAGCACCGGGAAGAGCGCGAACACCGCAGTCGAGCCGGGCGTCGTCGAAGCCGCCGGCTATGCCGGTCGCCAGCAGCATGTTCTCGCGCACCGTCAGCTGCGCTGAAGATGCCCATCGTCTCCGGCACGTAGGCGATGCCGAGCCGGGCGATATCAGGCGTCGGCATGGTCGTCGATCGTCGGCGCCGTCGAAGCTGGATGCCGCCGGCGCTTGCCCGCCACAGGCCCATGATGGTGCGCAAGGTCGTCGTCTTCCCGGCGCCGTTGCGGCCGAGCAGCATGGTGAGCCGCCCGCGCCGGCACCGCGAAATCGACGCCGTGCAGGATGTGGTAGCGGCCGATATGCGTGTGGACGCCGCCGAGGTCAGCAGGACATCGCTGGGCATTGTGCTGGCGCTCATCGCGCCGCGACCCCGAGATAGGCCTCCTGCACGATCGGCGACGCCACGACCTCGGCCGGCGTCGCCATCGGCGACGAGCGCGCCGTTGATGCAGCACGATGACGCGGTCGGCGAGGCGGCGCACCACGTCCATCTTGTGCTCGACCAGCAGGATCGTCTTGTCGCGCGTCCGCCTTGAATCTCCTCGATCAGGTCGAGGATGACCGGCACCTCGTCGACGCTCATCCCGGCGGTCGGCTCGTCGAACATGAAGATGTCGGGCTCGAGCGCCAGCAGGATGGCGACCTCGAGCTTGCGCTGGTCGCCATGGCCGAGTGCGACCGCGGCGGCGGCTCGCGGCGCGGTCCGCGAGCTTGACCCGGTGCGAGGTAATGGACGGCGCGGTCGGTGAGGTCGCGCCGGTCGGCGGCCAGCCGAGGAACGTTCAAGCCCGACGCCGGCGCGGCGCCTGGACCGCGAGGCGGACATTCTCGCAGCACGCTGAGGCTCGGGGAACAGATTGGTCAGCTGGAAGGCGCGGCCGATGCCGCGCCGCGCGCGCACCGGCGCGCCGAGCGACGTGATGCGCTCGCCGCGCGAGCAGCACCTCGCCGGCGGTGGCACGCAGCTGGCCCGAGATCAGGTTGAAATAGGTCGTCTTCCCCGCGCCATTCGGGCCGACGATGGCGGTGAGCGTGCCGGGAAAGAACTGGCAACTGACCGCGTCGACCGCGACCTGCCCGCCGAAGCGGATGGTGAGGTCGCGGGTCTCAAGGACGGCGCCGGCTTGCATTGTCGCTGGCTGTGGTCAGCGCCTGTTGGCGATCGGGATTTGCATGTCCTCGATCTTGAACTCACGGGTCAGCACCGGCACCGCCCAAGGTGCTGCGGGATCGACCTTCAGCTTGAAGCCGTACATCGACTGCAGCGTCTGGTGGTCCTCCCGGCGGAACAGCATTTTCCCCTTGGGCGTGTCGAACGCCATGCCCTCCATCGCCGGGATCAGCATTCTCCGCGTCGCGTAACGCCTTTGGTCTTCGTCGAGCGCAGCCACCAGCGCCATTCCGGTGGCCATGCCGTCGGCGGTGAAGAAGTCCGGCGGCTCGTTGAAGCGCTTCTTGTGCTCGGCGACCAGCCAGTCATTCGCCGGGTTCTTGGGGATGTCGTAATAATAATAGGTCGCCCCCTCCATGCCCTCGAGGCTCGGGACCCTTTGTAGGCTCGCCAGCACCGGCAGGATATTGCCGCCGGTGGCGAGGTCGATGCCGAGGCGCTTGCGGATCGAGCGCGCTCGAGCTTGGCCATCGGGTCGGCGCCGGCCCACAGCACGCCAGATGATCTTCTCACCCTGTTCCTTCGCCAGCGCGTCGAAAATGCGTTGCGCCGGGGCAGTGAAGTCGGTGGTGGTGGGCGGCGCGTATTCCTCGTGCACCAGCTTGGCACCGGTGCGCTGGCAAGCGCGGCCTTGAACGCGGCGACGCCATCGCGGCCGAAGGCATAATCCTGCGCCAGCGTCGCGATCACCACGCCGGGCTTGCCGATCGACAGCGCGTTGGCGATGGCGTCCTGCGAGGAATTGCGATCGATCGCGGAAGATGTACCGGTTCCATTTGTCGCCGGTGATGATGTCGGCGACCGCGCGGCTCGACGATCAGGACCTTCTTGTTCTCTTGCGGCGACCGGCAGCATGGCCAGGGCCACGCCGGACGCTGGTGCCGCCGACGGCGAGCTCGACATTGTCGTCGCCATACGCCTCGGCCAGCAGGTTGCGGCCGACATCGGGCTTGACCTGGCTGTCCTTCTCGATGATCTCGATCTTGCGTCCGGCGACGGTCATCGCTGTCGTTGGTGGCGTATTCGATGCCGCAGCCTGAAGCCGGTGACCATCTGCTTGGCATAGGCTTCCAGCGGACCGGTCTTGTCCTCGATCAGCGCGATCTTGAGCGGCTTTTGCGCCATGGCGGGGGCCGCGAACCCGATCAGCAGCGTGGCGGCGAGCAGGTGCAGTCGCATTGGGGTTCCTCCCGGGGCAGCCTTGCCGTTGGTATAACCCAGTCCGTGCGGTTACGAAACGCCGGGCTGGCCGGCACTCAGCTCTCGCTCCTCGGATCGAACGCGTGCTGCAGGCCGTCGCCGAGGAAATTGACGGCGATCACGGTGATGAAGATCAGCAAGCCGGGATAGACCGCCAAGGCCGGCGCCGTGGTGACCAGCTCCTGCGCGTTGTTCAGCATGTTGCCCCAGCTCGGCGTCGGCGGGACGATGCCGAAGCCCAGGAAGCTCAGCACCGATTCGAACAGGATCACGCGCCCGACCGTCAGCGTGACGGCGACGATCATCGGCGTCGCGACGTTCGGCAGGATATGCGCGGGCATCACATAGCCGCACCGGCGCCGCTGGCACGCGGCGGCACGGACGATAATCCCGCTCCTTGAGCGCCAGCGTGGCGGCGCGGACCAGGCGGGCGATCGCGGTCCAGTCGACCAGGGCAATGATGAACACGATCCGCCAGAAGCCGGCGGCGCCGGAATGCGCGAACTCGCTGGAGAAGCCGAGTTTGGTCAGGTCGACCGCGCCGAACACGATCAGCAGCGGCAGCAGCGGCAAGGCGATCATGCCATCGGTGAAGCGCATCAGCACGGCATCGACGCGGCCGCCGAAATAGCCGGCGATGACGCCGACGCTCAGGCCGATGATGCCGCCGACCACCGTCGCCAGCACGCCGACCAGCAGCGACATCTGGCCGCCCACCATCAGCCGGACCAGCTCGTCGCGCCCGGCATCGTCGGTGCCGAGCGGGTGCTCCGCGCGAAGGCGGCTCGAAGCGGGACAGCAGATCGGTCGTCATTGGGGTCGACGCCGAGGAATGCGCTGCATCGGGAAGGCGGCCAGCGGCGAACAGCACCAGCAGCACCAGCACGAGCAGGCTGATCATGCCGGCGCGGTGGCTGCGGAAACGGCGCCAGCGCAGCCGCCAGGGGCCGACGGCGGCCTCGGTCTTGCGCCGGGTCGCGACCTCGGCGGGCTGGGTCACCGCACTCATCGCATCGTGATCCGCGGGTCGAGCCAGCCATAGGCGAGGTCGGCGGCAGGTTGCTCAGCAGGGTGACCAGGGTCGCGAACAGCAGGCCGGTGAGGGCGAGGTTGAAGTCGTTGCCGAGGATCGCGTCGTAGATCATCTTGCCCATGCCGGGCTGGGCGAACATCGTCTCGGTCATCAGCGCGCCGCTGAACAGCGCCCCGAAGCTGAGCGCCATGACGGTCACGACCGGGATCAGCGCGTTGCGGAAGGCGTGGATCAGATCACCCGCGCCTCCCCCGCGCCCTTGGCGCGCGCGGTGCGGACATGGTCCATGCGCAGCGTCTCGATCATGCTGGCGCGGACGTAGCGGGTGAACCGCCGGTCGTGGCCAGGGCGAGCGTGGTGACGGGCAAGACCAGGTGGCGGACCTGATCGCCGAAGCTGCCATCGCCGACGTTGCTAGATGCCGCTCGCCGGCAACCAGTGCAAGTTCACCGCGAAGATCAGGATCAGCACCAGCGCCAGCCAGAACACCGGCACCGAAATGCCGGCGAAGGCGAACAGGCTGATGATGCCGTCGACGATGCCGCCCGGCTGCAGCGCCGCGATGATGCCGAGCGACGAAGGACAGGACGACGCTGACGCACGAAGCTCGCGAGCATCAGCTTGCAGGTCTGCCACAGCGCCGGCACCAGCACCGTCATGACCGGCTGCGAATGGGTGCGCGAAAAGCCGAAATCGCCGCTGCAGGGCGGCGATCAGCCAGTGCCAGTAGCGCAGCAGCATCGGCTGATCGAGGCCGTAGATCGCGCGCAGATGCGCGACCACCTCGGGCGTGGCACCGGGATTGCTCGCGATCATCGATGTCGATCGGGTCGCCGGGCATCAGGCCGATCAGGCTGTAGATCACGAAGCTACATCACCAGCAGCACCAGCAGCGTCTGCGCGATGCGGCGCAGGATGAAGCGGGTCATGACCGCTTAATCCTTGAAGTGGCAGGCGGCGAGCTGCGCCGGACCGGCCGGGCGCGGGTTCCAGCGCCGGCACCTCTTCGCGGCAGATGGCCTGCGCCTTCGGGCAACGCGGGATGGAACACGCAGCCCGGCGGCGGCGCGAGCGGGCTTGGCATCTCGCCGTTGATGGTACGGCCGCGCGGCCGCTGGTGGCCGATGCGCGGCATCGACTCCAGCAGCGCCTGCGTGTAGGGGTGCGACGGCGTCGCGAACAGCTTGTCGCGCGGCGCGATCTCGACCAGGCGGCCGAGATAGAGCACCGCGACGCGGTCGACCAGATGATTCACCACCGCGAGATCGTGGCTGATGAACAGATAGGACAGGCCATGCGCTCCTGCAGTTCCTTCATCAGGTTGAGGATCTGGCTCTGGATCGACACGTCGAGCGCCGACAGCGGCTCGTCGGCGACGATCAGCGCCGGATTCGGGCGCCAGCGCGCGGGCGATGGCGATGCGCTGGCGCTGGCCGCCGGAGAATTCGTGCGGGTAGCGGTTCAGCGCGTCGCGCGGCAGGCCGACCTGCTCGACCAGATCGGCGGCGCGCGCGCGGCGCTGCGGCCGTGCTGCCGATGCGCTGGATCAGCAGCGGCTCGGCGATGATGGCGGAGACCGGCATGCGCGGGTCGAGCGCGCCGAACGGGTCCTGGAAGACGATCTGGATCGTCGCGGCGCGCGGCCTGCCAGGTCGCCCGGTCCAGCGGCTTGCCGCGAAAGCGCATCGTGCCCGCGGTCGGCACCTGCAAGCCCGGCGACGACGTTGCCGAGCGTGCTCTTGCCGCTGCCGCTTTCGCCGACCAGCGCGAGGGTCTCGCCCTCGCCGATGGCGAAGCTGACCTGTTCGGCGGCCGCAGGATGCGCGCCGGCCCGCCGAACAACCGCCGCCGCCGAGCGGGAAATGCACGCTGATGCGGTCGAGCGCGACCAGCTCGCTCATGCGCGCGCCTTGAAGCAGGCGACGAAATGGCCGGGCGCGACCTCCTCCAGTCGGCGGCTCGCCGGCGCGGCAACCGCGCGTCGGCCCGCGGGCAGCGATCGGCGAAGCGGCAGCCGGATCGCGAGCGTCGAGATCCGGCACGCCGCCCGGGATCACCGGCAGCGCGGTCGACGCGCCGCGCCGGGATCCGGCAGCGTCGCGATCAGGCCGCGCGTGTAGGGGTGGCAGCGGATCGGCGAACAGCAGCGTCGGCCGGCGCGCGCTCGACGATGCGGCCGGCATACATGACGATGATCTCGTGCGCGATCTCGGACGACCACCGCGAGGTTGTGGCTGATGAACTGGATCGCCATGCCGATCTCGTCCTGCAGCTCCTGCATCAGGTCGAGGATCTGCGCCTGGATCGTGACGTCGAGCGCCGTGGTCGGCTCGTCGGCGATCAGCAAGGCGGGCTCGCAGGCCAGCGCCATGGCGATCATCGCGCGCTGGCGCATGCCGCCGGAAAGCTGGTGCGGATAGGCGCGCGGCGCGCTGCTCGGGCGAGGTGATGCCGACCGCCGCCAGCATGTCCACCGCCCGCCGCTCGGCGTCGCGCCACGACCAACGCCCTTGTGCAGCACCTGCACCTCGGCGATCTGGCGGCCGACCGTCATCACCGGGTTCAGCGCGGTCATCGGCTCCTGGAACACCATCGCGACGCGGTCGCCGCGCACGCTCGCGCCAGACGGCGGCGGCCTGGCCGAGCATCTCCTGGCCCTCGAACCGGATCGAGCCCGCCACGCGCCCGGGCTCTGGCACCAGGCCCATCAGCGCCAGCGCCGTCATCGACTTGCCGCAGCCGCTTTCGCCGACGACGCCCAGGGTGCGGCCCGGTGCCAGCGTGTAGCCGATGCCGGCGACCACCTGTCGCGTGCCGCCCGGCCGCGGAAACGCGACGGTCAGGCCGCTGACTTCGAGCACGGTCCTGCCCGACGCGGCAAAACCGGGCGCAGAAACGGCGCTCATTCGGCGTGCCAGGTCTCGGCCCAAAGGCTGCTGTAGTCATTGGTTCCGGTGGGCGCGACGCCCTTCAGCCATTTCGGCAGCACATGGGCCTCGGAGCGGAAGAACAGCGGCAGCACCGGCAATTGGTCGGCGTAGATGCGCTGCATGTCCGCCCAGGCCGCGCGGCGCTTCGCCGGCATCGAGCTCGCGTCTCCGCGATCGGCGATGTCGGCGTCCATCGTCGCGTTGCGGAACTCCGTGTAGTTGCTGCCGCCCCAGTTATTGGCCGCAGTCGGGATCTGGTCGCTGCGCCAGCGTCTGCCGCGGCGGATAGCTGACGCCGAAGGTCCAGGCGTACATCGCCGAGCCCCTTGAGACTGCGGTGCTTCAGCGTCTCGCCGAAGAAGGTGCGCGGCGGCTCGTTCTTGATCGTGACCTCGACGCAGGCGGCCTTCCACTGGCTCTGCAGCACCTGCTGCTGCAATTCGCGCAAGCGGTTGCCGGTGGTGGTGCTGAATTCCAGCGACAGGCGGTCGCCGGCGGCATTGCGGCAGATGCCGTCGTCGCCCGCCCAGGCGTCCAGCCGGCCTCGGCCAGCAGCGCCTGGGCCCGCTTCGGGTCGAAACTGTAATGGGCGACGCCTTGGGCATGCATCGGGTCGAGCGGATTGACGAAACTGTCGGCCACCGGCTGCAGGCCTTCGAACATCTTGTCGACCAGCGTCTTGCGATCGATCGCGTACAGCAACGCCCGCCGCACCCGGAGGTCGGCGAGAATAGGGTTGGCGAGATTGAGGTCGATATGCTCGTAGGTCAGCGCCGGATTGAACACGTAGTCGAAGCGATCCGGATACTGCTGGCGCAGCGACAGCACCTGGTCGAGGGTCAGCGCCGGCGCATCACCCGGCGCCATGTCGACATCGCCAGACAGCAGGTTGGCCTGGAGAGCGGCGGTGTTCTCGATCGACTTCACGATGATGCGACGAAGCGCGGGCTGGGCGCCTGTCCAGTTCGCGTTCGGCTCCAGCACGATGCCCTGGCCCGATTCATAGCCGGTGATGCGGAATGGCCCGTTATAGAGCCCAGGGGTGGTGGGCGCGCGGTTGTACGTGGTCTGGCGCACATAGTCGCCGCTGCCGGCGACGCGGGCGTAAACCGCGGCCTCGATGTGCTCGGGCAGCATCTGCGGCAGGCGATCGGTACTGCGCGCTCACTTCGCTCAGATGCATGACCGCGGTCAGCGGGTCCAGCACCTCGACGTCGCGGACCTCGTTCCAGACCTGGGTGTTGGAGAAGCCGGAGGTCGGGTCGCGGCCGACTTTTGCGGTGAAGGCCAGGTCGGCGGTGGTGATCGGCACGCCGTCACCCCATTTCAGGCCGGGCCGCAGCTTCACCGTCACCGCCATGCCTTGCGTGCCGTTGGCGCCCGGCTCGATGCGCACCATGCCGTTTTCAAGCGTCGGCAGCTCGGTGCAGAGCATGCAGGTGTTTTGCCAGCCTTTGTCGAACGCCGTGATTTCCCGCAGGGCGAAATCAAGCACATAGGTCTTGATCACCTCGGGGTCGATATTCGGATGCAAGCTCGAGGGAAACTGGGAGACACCGATGACCAGCTGGTCGCGGGCGCGGGCAGGTGACGCCGCCCCGAACAGCGCCAAGACCATCGCCCACACAGGCGCGAGCGGCAGGCAGCGGGCGCGTCGGAACCACGATCTTGTCACGCATCCCCCCTGCGCGGTTCTCTGCCGCGACCAGCCGGCCGCCGTTCAGCCACGCGGATGATCAGCCGGGATGCCAGTTCTCCGCCCAGAGCGGCGTCATGTCGGCATGCCCTGTGGGCTGATACCCCTTCAGCCATTTCGGGACGACATGCGGCTCCGCGCGGAAGAACAGCGGCAGAACCCGGGTCTGGTCGGCGTAGATCTTCTGCATCTCCGCCCAGATCACCTTCTGTTTGGCTGGATCAAGCTCGGTTTCGGCCTTTGCGATGTCGATGTTCATCTGCGGATCGTCAAGGGCGATGTAATTGGAGCCGGTCCAGTTATTGGCCGCGGTCGGGATCATGTCACCGCCCAGCGTGGCGCGCGGCGAGGCGCCGACACTGCTCGACCAGCCATACATCAGCATGCCGGTGAACTGGCGCTTCTTGGCGGTCTCACCGAACAGGGTGCGCGGCGGCTCGTTGCGGATGGTCACCTCGACGCAGGCGGCCTTCCACTGGCTCTGCAGCACCTGCTCGGTCAGTTCGCGCAGGCGATTACCGGCGGTGGTCATCAGTTCGAGGCTCAGCCGGTCGCCCTTGTCGTTGCGGCAAACGCCGTCGGGGCCGAGTTTCCAGCCGGCGCTCGCCAGCAGTTCCTTGGCCTTCGCCTGATCGAACGGGAAATGCTTCGCTTCCTTGGAGTAGGTCGGCTCCAGCGGATTCACCCAGGTGTCGGCGACCGGCTGCATGCCTTCGAACAGCCGGTCCGTCAGCGTCTTGCGGTCCATCGCGTAGAGCAGCGCCTGGCGGACGCGCAGGTCCTGCACGAGCGGGTTCTCGATCTTGAGGTCGATATGCTCGTATGTCAGGCTCGGCTTGAAGATGTATTCGAACTGGTCAGGGTGCTGCTTTCGCAGCGCGATCACCTGATCGATGGTCAGCCCGACGCCTTCGCCGGCCACCATGTCGACGTCGCCGGAAAGCAGGTTGGCCTGCAAGGCGGCCGTGTTCTCGATCAACTTGATGACGATGCGCTTGAAGCCGGGCTTGGTTCCGGCCCAATGCGGGTTCGGCTCCAGGATGATCTGCACGCCGGACTGATAGCCGGTGATCATGTACGGCCCGTTCCACAGACCCGGCGTGGTCGGCACGCGGTTGAAGGCGGTGGCCTGCAGATATTCGCCGGCGCCGCCGGCCTTGGCATAGATCGGGCCTTCGATGTGCTCGGGCAGCAGGGTGTCCCACTGGTTGTAGTCGATCAGCGCCTTGTCCAGGTGCAGCACCACGGTGTGGTCGTCGACCACGTCGAGCGAGGTCGCACGGTTCCATGGATGCGGGTTGGTGAAGCCCGAGGCAGGATCACGGCCGAGCTTCCAGGTGAACGCCAGATCCTTCGCGGTCACCGGCACACCGTCCGCCCATTGCATGTCCGGCTTCAGCTTGATGGTGACGGCGATGCCCTTGGCGCCGCCCGGCCGGTCCTCATACTTCGCCAACCCGTTCTGCAGCGTCGGAAGCTCGCTGCACATCATGCAGGTGTTCTTCCAGTTCGGGTCGAACGCCGTCACCTGGCGGATGGCGAAGTCGAGCACGTAGTTCTTGATCACGAGCGCGTCGATCGTCGGATGCAGCGACGAGGGAAACTGGGCGACGCCGATGACCAGGTCATCCTTGGCCTGAGCCGGCGCATGCAGCAGCGTAACCAGCGCAATTGCTGCAACTATCGCACGAAGCTTCATGACCGCCGACCTTTTGTTGTTGGGGGAATACTTCTCCGCGAGCCTCATGAAAGGGTCAAGCCGTGTAGAGGGTCAAGCCCTGTAAAAGTTCGAGACCTTATCACCGCGAACACGACACTAGCACCACGCCGCAACCACGGTCGCCGCACCCCCACGGCGCCGCCGCGGCAGGGGGCGGGCAACTGACCCGCCCGGTGGCTAGATCGCCGAGACGTTCTCGGGCCTCGCCGGAACCTCGCCGCGCTCGACGCGTTTGACCGTCTCGGTCAATGCCACGTGGGCGGCGGCCGGGCGGCCGATCTCGGCGCCCTTGGCGGCGATGAAGCCGTTCATGAAGTCGATCTCGGTGCGCCGGCCCTTCAGCATGTCCTGGCCCATCGACGGCCGCTGCAGCGTCGCTGCGCGCGCCGGAGTTGCTGCCGGCGACCATGCATCGCCTCGATCTCCGTCCAACGCCTGCGCGTTCGCCCTCGCACGGCCTGCGCCAGCCGCTCCGGATCGAGCTTGCCGATATGCTCCAGCTCGTAGCCGAGCGCCTGGCCGATCCGCACCGCCTCGCCGCCGAGGCGGATGCAGAAGCGGCGCAGCGCATCATGCGCGATCGACCGCATTGCCGGCGAGGCCGGTCGCCGCCGAGACGCCGTTGCGCATGCCGTTGACGCACAGCTTCGACCAGCGCTCGCCCCACAGATTGGTGGTCACCTTCACGCTGTCGATGCCGGCGATCATCTCGGCCAGCTCCTCGGCAGCGCTTGGTCACGCGGCCATGCACCTCGCCGACGCGGAACACGGTATGCGCGGCGCCGCCCTTCGGCACGGTGCGACGGATGTGCCCGGCCTGCGTACAGATCGACCGAGATGGTCGCGGCGATGGCGCCGACCACGCGGCCCCAGCCGACGATCGCCGGCGATGCGTTCCTCGTTGATGCAGTTCTGCAGCGAAACCACGTAGCCGCCGGGCGCCAGGTACTGCCGGATCATCGTCGTCGCCCATTCGGTGTCGTAGGACTTCACCGAGACGATGGCGATGTCGATCGGGCGCTGCTTCGCGAGCGACTGCAGCTCGGTCAAATGCATCGTCGGCACCTGCACGGTGCACGTTTTCCTCGGCGGTCATGCCGTACAGCTTCAGCCCGTCGCGCACGGATCGCCTCGATATGTTCCGGCCAGGGGTCGATCAGGGTCACGTCGTGGCCGAGCCGGGACAGATGGCCGCCGACATAACCGCCGACCGCGCCGGCGCCGATCACTGCGATGCGTGGACCCATGGTCGTTTCTCCGTTGCGAATTTTCCGGCAGATGTAAGGCCAATGAAGCAGGGAGACCAAACGGCCATGACCTATCACCGAACGGCGGCAGCGCGTGCGCGCCATCCTCGCCGGCACGCAATGCCTGCATCCAGGCTCGGTGTTCGATCCGATCTCAGCCCGGATCGCCGAGGATCTCGGTTTCGAGATGGGCATGTTCGCCGGCTCGATCGCCTCGTTCACCGTGCTCGGCGCGCCCGACATCGTGGTGCTGACGCTGACCGAGTTCGCCGACCAGATCAGGCGCATCACCCGCGCCGGCAACCTGCCGCTGCTGGTCGACGCCGACCACGGCTACGGCAACGCGCTCAACGTGATGCGCACGGTGCAGGAGCTGGAGACCGCCGGCGTCGCCGCGCTGACGATCGAGGACACGCTGCTGCCGCGCGCCTACGGCGACGGCAAGACGCAGTTGATCTCCGCGCGACGAAGGGTTCGGCAAGATCCGCGCGGCGCTGGCGGCGCGGACCGATCCCGTCAATGGTGATCGTCGGCGCGCACCAGTGCGGTGGCGGTCACCGGCCTCGATGACGCGATCGCCCGGGTGCGGGCCTACAGCGAAGCCGGCGCCGGATGCGATCTTCCTGACCGGCGTCGCGACGCTCGAGCAGTTGCGCGCACTCCGCAGCCGCCACGACCTTGCCGATCATGCTCGGCGGCGGCGTCGAGGCGCTGGGCGGACCGCGCCGCGATGGCGCCGCTTGGCGTGCGCATCGCGCTGCAGGGCCATCAGCCGTTCATGGCGGCGGTCCGGGCGGTCCACGAAACCCTGAAGGCGCTGCGTGACGGGATGGCGACAAAAGACCTCGCGAACCAGCCGACGCCGGAATTGATGCGCCAGGTCAGCCGGGACGCGTCATACGGCCAGGCGATGCGCGATTTCATGGGAGGATGCAGGGCGCGGCCGGCCCCGTTCCGGCTCTGGTCCCGCCGGGAGCCCCGGCTGCGACCGCGGCGGGGGAAACCGGCACCATCAGCGCGTTGATGGCGTCGCGGATGCGGTTGCGGGCGCGGTGCAGCAGCACGCGCTGGTTCTCCGGACTGATCGACAGCAGCGCGCAGGTCTCTTCGGCGCTGCTGCTGCTCGATGTCGCGCAGGATGATCACCGCCTTCTGGCCGGACGGCAGCCGCTCGATCGCCTCCTGCGCATAGGCCCAAAGCTGGCGGCCGCGCACCACGCGCTCGGGATCAAGCTCCTCCCACAGCATCGGCGCGTCGATCCAGTGGCCGTCGGCGGCGAATTCGCGAGGCCGACGCCGCGTTCGTCGGCCTGTGCGCCGTCCAGCACCGCGGGCAACGCCACCAGCCGGCCCTCGCGCGTGGCGCGGGTGCGGGCGCGGTTGAGCACGATGGTGAAGATCCAGCCGGCGAGGGTCGAACGACCCTCGAACCGGCCGATCCCGGAGAACACCGCCAGCCAGGCGTCCTGGACGATTTCCTCGGCCTGGGCGCGGCTGCCGATGATGGCGCCGGCCACGCCGACCAGCGAGCCGTGGAATCGGCGGATCAGGGTGCGATACGCCTTCTCGTCCCCGGCACGGAGCAGGGCAAGGAACTCCGGCGTGTCGAAAGTGGCGTCACTCATCGCGCCAGTTTAGCGGAATGATGGCGGCGGTGTAATGCTGCGGCGTGCGGCGAGTCCAAGCTGGACGAAGTTCTGTTTGGCGCAACGCCGCGGGGTGCGAACCCGCTCAGGGGAGAGCGATGCTGAAATGCCGTGACGTCTCCGAGCTGGCCACCGATTATATGGAAGGTGCGCTGCCGCTCCGGCTGCGGCTGGCCACGCGCTGGCACCTCTATTCTGTGCGGAATGTGCCGCAACTACATCGACCAGCTGACCAAAACCGCCCGGCTGCTGCACGGCCATCCCCTGCACGAGCCCGGCGCGGAGGTCGAGGAGCGACTCGTCGACGCCGCCGCCACGGTCGACAAATAGAGCCGCTGTCGCCGCGCCGATCGCTTGCTACTCTGGAGCGAACCGGAGGGAGATCGGCGCATGAAGATCACGGCGGTGAAACTGCGGCGGCTGAGCGGCACCATGCACACCCACGGGCCAATGTGGGAAGAGCGGCTGGTCCGGCCGATCGACATCTATCCCGAGTACCGCGCGCCGCCGGATTTCGAGGGCGGCCAGCAGGTCGACGACGACCGCTTCGCCATCGAGCACCTGCTTCGTGCAGATCGAGACCGACGACGGCGTGACCGGCATCGCCGGCCCGCTGCCGGACACCGTCGCCTCCATCATCGCCGCCAAGCTGCGGCCGATCCTGCTGGGCCGCGACCCGATCGCGCACGAAATGCTGTGGGACCAGATGCACCGCCTGATGGTGCATGGCCGCCAGGGCGACGCGATGCTGGCGATCAGTGCCGTCGATTGCGCGCTGTGGGACCTCAAGGGCCGCTGGCTCGGCCAGCCGGTCCACCGGCTGCTCGGCGGCCCGACGCGGCCGTCGCTGCCAGCCTACGCCAGCATGCTCGGCTTCGCCGTGCTGGATCCCGGCCGCGTGCGCGAGCGCGCGCTGGCAATACAAGGCACAAGGCTACACCGCGCAGAAATGGTTCTTCCGGCATGGCCCGATGAGCGGCGCCGAGGGCATGCACAAGAACGTCGAGCTGGTGCGCACGCTGCGCGAGGCGCTCGGCGAGGACTACGACATCATGCTGGATTGCTGGCAGTCGATGGACGTGCCTTACGTCATCGACCTCGCCGGCCGGATCGCGGAGTACCGCCCGCGCTGGCTGGAAGAATGCGTCATGCCCGACCGCATCGACAGCTATCGGCGGATCAAGGACAAGATCTCCATTCCGCTCTCCGGCGCCGAGCACGAATACACCCGCTGGGGCTTCAAGCGTTTCATCGACGCCGGCGCGCTCGATATCCTGCAGCCGGACATCTACTGGTGCGGCGGCCTCTCCGAGACGCTGAAGATCGCGGCCTACGCGACGGCGCACGACCTGATCGTGATCCCGCACGGCCATTCGACGCAATGCGGGAATCCACTTTTCGGTGACGCAGTCGCCGATCCACACGCCGTGGCAGGAATACCTGGTCAAGTGGAACGACATCCACCAGCACTTCCTGGCGACCCCGGTGCGGCCGGTGCACGGAGAGATCTTCGCCGAGCGATCAGCCGGGGATGGGGATGGAGCTGGATTCGGCGAAGATCGAGGCGCAGACCGAGGTTTTTGCGTAGCGTTCAGGTGGTGGCACCACGCCCACCACTACCCCTCCCTCAACGGGAGGGGGTTCTCTCACGACCCTCAAGCCGGGGTGAAGCAGGGAACCGGCGGGCCGCCTTCGGTGGGGGACAGGACAATCTTCACGGCTTGGCCGATGCTCAGTTTGTCGAAGTCGCATTGCACGATGTTGGTCATCATGGTCGGGCCTTCCGCCAGCGTGACATAGGCGAGCGCGAAGGGAGCCGGAGCGCGACGCATGACGCTGTAGCTGTAGATCGTGCCCTTGCCCGACGCTTCGACCCATTCGGTCTTCTCGCTCATGCAGAACGGGCAGATCGCGCGGGGATACCAATGCGACTTGCCGCACGCGGTGCAGCGCTTGATCATGAACCTTCCGGCTTCCGCTTCCTTCCAGAACGCGGCGCCCTCGGGCGAGGTGATCGGGGCCGGGATCTTGCGGGCAGGTTTTACGTCGGACATCTCGGTCACTCCCGTTCCATGATCAGCGTCGCCGCAGCCGTGGCGGGTGCCGAGCAGCCCGCCGGTGCCGTGCGCGAGCGCGAGGTCGCAATTCTTCACCTGCACCGCCGGGTGCGCCTCGCCGCGCAACTGGCGCACCGCTTCGATCACCTTGGTGATGCCGCCGCGATTGGCCGGATGGTTGTTGCACAGCCCGCCGCCATCGGTGTTGAACGGCAGCTTGCCGACGCCCGAAATAAGGTTGCCGTCGGCGACGAACTTTCCGCCCTCGCCCTTGTCGCAGAAACCGAGGTCCTCGATCTGCATCAGCACGGTGATGGTGAAGCTGTCGTAGATCGACGCGTATTTGATGTCGGCTGGCTTCACGCCCGCCTCCGCGAAGGCGGCCGGCCCGGACCAGCGGGCGCCGGAATAGGTGAGGTCCACATCGCCGCCCATCTGGCCCTTCGGCGCCTCGCCGGCGCCGATGATCTTCACCAACGGCCGCTTCAGGCCGCGGGCGATGTCCGGCTGCACCACCAGCAACGCGCCGCCGCCGTCGCTGACGACGCAGCAATCGAGGCGGTGCAGCGGATCGGACACCATCGGCGAGTTCAGCACCTCCTCGCACCGTCACCACGTCGCGCAGCATGGCATGCGGGTTGTGCTGGGCGTGGTGGGACGCGGCGACCTTGATCCAGGCGAGCTGCTCGCTGGTGGTGCCGTATTCGTGCATGTGGCGCATCGCGCACATGCGCGTAGCACGTTCACCGTGGTCGGTGCCGAACGGGTATTCCCAATCGGACGTCGGGCTGCGCCGGATTGCCGGCGCGCGCACCGTGCCGGCTGGAGCCTTCCGCTGCGCGGCCGGCCGGCCAGCGTGATCAGCGCCACGCTGGCATTTGCCCGCGGCGATCGCCTCGGCGGCATGGCGCGACATGGGCGATGTAGGAGGAGCCGCCGATATCGGTGGAATCGACGTGGCGCACCCGCAGGTTCATGTAATCGACCATCGACAGCGGCCCGAGGCCCGGCGCGTCGCCGGCGCAGAAATAGCCGTCGACGTCGTCCTTGCTCAGGCCGGCATCGGCCAGCGCGCCGATCGCCGATTCCGCGTGCAGTTGCGCCACCGATTTGTCCGGCGCCTTGCGCGTCGGGTGCTCGTACGCCCCCGCGATATAGGCCTTGCCCTTGATGCTCATCGTTCCCCTGGCCCTTAAACGTCGTCTCTATCAGACGTCGACGACGATGTAATCCTGCTCGACCGACACGGCAAACGTCTCGGCGACGAACGGACCTTCGCACCAGGGTCTCGCCGGGTTCGACGCGTCACCGGGTACGCCTTCACCTTGGTGTCCTTCGGGTCGCACCAGGATTGGCCGGTGCGCACGTCGTATTCCCAGCCATGCCACGGGCATTTCAGCATCTCGCCGCGCCGCGCGAGTAGTCGAACTGGCCGGGCTCGTGCGATGTCACCAGCCCGATCAGCGTGCCCTTGCACAGCGCGCCGCCCTGATGCGGGCAGCGGTTCAGCAGCGCGAAGTACTCGCCGCCGATGTTGAACACGCCGATCTCACGGCCGTGCATGGTCACCAGTTTCCGATCCGCCCGGCGGAATTTCGGCGACCGGGCCGACGACGTGCCGCGCCATCCGGTCAAAGGCCGTACACCGCGCGGGCGTTGTCGCCGTAGATCATCCGGCGCTCCGCCTCGGTCATCCGGCATCTTGAAGGCGTAGCTCCGGATTGTCCATGTCCCAATGCGGGTAGTCGGTGGCGAACAGCAGCCGGTCCCAGCCGATCCAGTCGAGGATCGCGCGCAGATCCTCCGGCCGCTCCGGCTCGTCCATCGGCTGGGTGGTGAACCACATCTGCTCGCGAATATATTCCGACGGCGGCCGCTTCAGATGCGGCACCTCGTCGCGCATCCGCGCCCATTGCCGGTCGAGCCGCCACGCACAGCGACGGCACCCAGGCGAAGCCGGCCTCGACGATCACCACCTTCAATGCCGGGATACGCGCTCGAACACGCCCTCGCACACCAGGCTGGTCGCCAGCGCCTGCTGCGACATCGCCACCTCGTGATGCTCCTCGACGTAGTACGAGGACCAGCCCGTGGCCGGTCGACCGCGTGGCCGTTGTAGCCGCGAGGTGTGCAGCCCGATCGGCAGACCATGCGCGCGCCGCCGCCTCGATAGATCGGCCAGTAGCGCCGCCGGCCCATCGGCTCGATCGTGTGCGTCGACCATCGACACCTGCGCGAAATCCGGATTGCCCGCCCAATGCTCGATCTCCGCCACCGCCGCCGCGGCATCCTCGCCGGGCACCACGATCGCGGCCTTCAGGCGCTGCTCCTTGCTGCGTCCACTCTGCGAACTGCCATTCGTTGATCGCGCGGCACAGCGCCGGCGCCGAAATCCTGGTTGCGCTGATCCATGCCGGTGCGGCGACAGCAGATGCAGCATGCCCGTATTCGATGTTGTAGCGATCCAGCAACTGCTCGCGCATGAACGTCAGATCCGACCCCGGTGGCCCGCCATTCGGGCGGCCAGGAATCCGTGCGCGACAACGCCGGCGCCGCCTTGGGATACGGCGAGGAACCGGTGAACGGCATCGGTCGGCGGATGCCATAGCGTCTCCAGGTGCTCGCGCCAGCGCGCCGACAGATAGGGATACAGGTCCTTCGGCGAACGCAGCGCGTGATGCACGTCGCAGTCGATCATCTTGACGCCGCGTCTCGGCTGGCGATCCCGTTGCGGGCAATCAGCGCGTTCGTCATCGGGGCTCATTGCAGCGTCTCCTTCAACCGCGGATAGGTCGCCAGCGGATTGTCCACGCATCACGCGGTCGTGCAGCGCGGCGGGAAACCTGCGCGGAAGCGCCTCGGTCGCCGTCGAAATGCCAGTGCGGATAGTCGGTCGAGAACAGCAGCATGTCGTCCGAGCCGATCTGCTCGATCGCCCGTTCGCATGCTGGCGGCATCGGGCGGCGCGTCGGTCGGTTGCAGCGTGAAGCGGACATGGTCGCGAATGATGTCGGCCGGCGGGCGATCGACCCACGGCACCTCCGCCCGCATCGCCCGCCAGGTCTTGTTGGCGCGCCACATGAAGTGCGGCAGCCAGGTGAAGCCGGCCTCGATCAGCACCACGGTCAGCGCCGGGAATTTGCGTGAACACGCCCTCATAGCACCAGGCTGAGCAGCTGCGCCTGGAAGCGCCTGCGAGCTGCACCACGTAGTCCTCGAGGTAATAGGACGGCCAGCCATTGCTGGTGGTGGCGTGGCGGCGCGGTGCTGCCGGCATGGATGCCGATCGGCAGGCCGTGGCGCTCGGCGGCGGCGTAGATCGGCCAGTGCTGCGCGCTTGCCCAGCGGCGCGTCGCCCATCGCCAGCAACAGCACCTGCACGAAGCGCGGATCGCCGGCGCGGCGCTCGATCTCCTCGGCCGCGCAGCTCCGGATTCTGCGGCGGCACGACGATGGAGGCGCGCAGACGCGGCTCGCGGTCCAGCCACTCCGCGGCCATCCAGTCGTTCATCGCGCGCGCACAGCGCGGCGGCGAAATGCTCGTTGTAGCACCGCCTGCACGCCATACAGCGGGTTGCAGATCGCGGTCCGGGTGCCGAACGCGTCAAGCGCCTGCTGCGCGCATCAGCGGCGAGATCGCTGCCGGGCTTGCCCGCGGCCGGCCGCCAGTCCGGCCGGCCATTGGCCGGAACATTCACCGGATAGCTGGAGCGAGGTCGAGCCCGTCGATCCCGCGGACCGTCACCTGCTCGCGCCAGTACTCGTCCAGATACGGCAGCAGCGCCGCCATGCCTGGCACCGCCGGATGAACGTCGCAATCGATCGCGCCACGGCTTGGCGCGTCAAGGCGGGACATTCCAGGGCTTGGGCCGGCAATGTCAGGGCCGTCGGGGGTTGCCCCGTTCATCATTTTGCGTCCCATGCTGGTGAACGTTCTCTGGAGACCACGCGACAACAGGGGTGAGGCCCGCGTCCATGAAGGGCCGGCGCCGAGTCCTTCCTTCCCGTGACAGGAATCGAAATGGCCGAACTGTTCGTCTGCCTCACCTTCGATCACGACAACACGTCGTCCGCCATCTCCCGCAACATGCTGACGCCCACCGCGATCTCGCGCGGCGATTTCGGCATTCCCGCGACCAAGCGGATCCTGGCCCTGCTTTCGGAGCAGAAACTCCCGACCACCTGGTTCATCCCCGGCCACACCATCGAGAGCTACCCCTCCTGCGCGGCCTCCGTGCATGCGGCGGGGCACGAGATCGGCAATCACGGCTGGACCCACCGCGTGCCCTCCACCCTCGGCGCCGAGGGCGAGGAGCAGGAACTGGTGCGCGGCAACGAGGCGATCGCCCGGCTGACCGGCCGGGCACCGCGCGGCTACCGCTCGCCGGCCTGGGACCTCAGTCCGCACAGCATCGAGCTGCTGCTGAAGCATGGCTTCGTCTACGACAGCAGCATGATGGGCAACGACTACTTCCCCTACCAGGCGCGCAACGGCGACCGGATCACGCTGCTGGAGCCGTTCGAATTCGGGCCGGACACCAAACTGGTCGAGATGCCGATCAGCTGGGCGCTCGATGACTTCCCGCATTTCGAATACATGCGCAGCGAGGCGGGAATCCTGCCGGGCGGCATGAACGCGCGGCTGGTGATCGAGAACTTCATCAACGAATTCCGCTACATGAAGCAGCACAACGATTGGGGGATCCTGACCTACACCTTCCACCCGCATGTCATCGGGCGCGGCCACCGGATGCTGATGCTGGAGCACATGATCGCCACCCTGCGGGCGGAGGGGGCGAACTTCGTCACCATGGAGACGGCGGTGGATGAGTATCGCCGCAAGTTCCCGGATGGGCTGAGCCTTCGCGGAGGTTGACCCGTAGTGCCGGGCGCTCCTTCAAGGAAGGGATAGATTTGGCAAGGGAGGGGGAGATTGGCCTCCCCCTCCCTCGTTCGGCGGACTCAGGCGGCGTTGGCTTTGTCGAGCACCGGCTGGAACGCCGCGGTCGCCTTCTTCAGCTCAGTCGCCGGATCGGCGCCGCCGACGATATTGGTCAGACCGACGCCGATCGTGTCGCGGAACTCGGTGACCGGCACGATCACCGGCAGGCCGGAGCGCGCCATCTTCAGACTGGTCGCGCGTCGTGTCGAACCATTCCTGCGGGAATGCGCTGTCCTTGATGATCGTCCGGCCGCGCGTAGACAGGACAGGCGCGCCGGCGTGCCGGAGCCGGTGCGCAGCTGCTCGTTCAGCATCGTCCTTGCCGGTGACCCACTGCAGGAACAGCCAGGCCGCCTTCTTGTTCTTCGCCGGTCGCCGGGATGCCGATGCCGTCGATGAAGGTGGCGCGAGCTGTGCGCCTTCGGGCCGGCAGGCACCGGGCGCGAAGCCGACCTTGTCGACGACCTTGCGACTTGGTCTTGTCCAGCAGCGGCGCGGAGAAGCCGATGCCGTCCCACCACATCGCGGCGCGGCCCTGCATGAACGTGGTCTGGCATTCGTTCCAGTTGAAACCGATGATCCCCGGCGGGCCGCATTCGCGCATGATCTTCTGGTACCACGTGGCGGCCTCGATCGCCGCCGGCGTGTCGGTCAGCAGCTTCTTGCCGTCCGGCGTAACGGTCTCCTGGTCCCAGCCCAGCAGGATGTTGTCGTACAGCACGACGTTGGCGTTCTTCAGGCCGCGGCCGACGAAGCCGTACACCTGCTTCGACGGATCGGTCAGCGCCTGCGCCATCGTCATCATCTCGTCATAGGTCTTCGGCGGCGCGTTGAAGCCTTTCGCCGCCAGCAGCTCCTTGTTGTAGAACAGGATGAACAGGTCCTGGTTCAGTTCGGCAGCACGTTGATCTTGCCGTCCGGCGCCGGTCGCGACCTCCATCGACGGCTTGCTGAAATCGGCCATGTCGAAGTCCGGATTGCGGTCAGGATCTTGTCGGCGATGAAGGGGCGCAGATCCTCCATCCACTTGGCGCTCTCGATCAGCCGCTTCTGCACGTGCATGCCGACATTGACCACGTCGAAGCTGGGGTGGCCGGTCGCCATCTCCATCGCCACCTTCGGGCGCTGCTGCTGCTCGGGGATCTGCTCGAAGCCGACCTTGATGCCGGTCAGTTCCTCGAACTCCTTGAGGTGCGCGCTTGGCCAGGTCGCCGCGCGGCGAAAGCTGGTAGTTGACCTCGATCTTCTGGCCCTTGAACTGCTTCCAGTCGAACGCGGACTGCGCGTTCGCCCGTCTCGACGATGGCGGGCGCGGCGAGCAGACCGGCGGATGCCTGCAGCAGATGGCGGCGACGGATCATGAATTCCTCCCTCTGGGCGGCCTCGTTGGGCCGAAGGGGGAACTCTACTGGCCCCGGCCGGAAATTCGAAGGGTGAATCGCCAGTGGCCGGGGACCTGCTCAATCGTCGCGGTGAACCCGCTCCATGCGCTCATGCCGCTCCTGCGCCTCGATCGACAGGGTCGCGATCGGGCGGGCTTCCAGGCGGCGCAGGCCGATCGGCTCGCCGGTTTCCTCGCAATAGCCGTATGTGCCGCCCTCGATCCGGGCCAGCGCCTGGTCGATCTTGCTGATCAGCTTGCGGGCGCGGTCGCGGGTGCGCAGCTCAAGCGCCCGGTCGGTCTCGACGCTGGCGCGGTCGGTGATATCGGCCTCGTGAATGCCGCCTTCCGAGAGGCTGGCCAGCGTGCCGTCGGCGTCGCGGAGCAGTTCGACTGCGCCAGCGCAGCAGCTTTTGGCGGAAATACTCCACCTGAAGCGGGTTCATGAATTCCTCGGAATCCGAGGGCCGGTAGTCGGGGGGCAGAGTAACCATCATGCGTGGCGGTCCTGCAGGTTTTCGGCGGCCCGCGTACCGCGGTCGCACCCGGGGAGCGCTTGACCATGAAGAATAATTTCGGTCACCAGCTCCCCCGGCCCGAGCGCGAGACGGGCGGTTGGGCGGCTGTATAGCCATGCGAAGCTGTCACGCCAAGGGGATGCGGCCGCGTTTGTATGACATTGCTGCGCGACGCCGTCTTCACGTTTTCGGAACGATTTGCCGCCTCCGATCGCCGTCACCGGTTTCGCTAAGCCGCCCCCTGCCCCAGCAACGCCAGCTCGACCTTTGCCCGCAGGGCGATCGCCTGCATCACGTGGCGCAGCCTGGGATCGGCGGCCGGGGGGATGTCCTCGGCCAGATCAGCCAGCCGCCGCACGTCGCCCGTCCCCAGCGCGCCCCCGAGCAGGCCGCGCTGCAGTGCCGCGAGCGCCGCCAGCAGGTCGCGACCGTGGCGGCGCGCCGCGCGATCCTGAACGGCGGTGGCGTGGCCCGGTCCGGGCTCGCCTTCCTGCAACGCCAGCAACCCGCCGAGCGAAAGTTCCGCCGCGGCATAGGTGGTGCTCACCCCGGCCGCCTGCGGCTCGTCCGGGACGCGAAAGCCGGCACCGGCGGGCGCGGCGCGCACGGACTTGCGGCTGGGTTTCGCGATCACGCCCAGGCCTTCGATCATCGCCATGTCCCACCCCCTGTTGCCGGCCGGCAGATGCTGCCGGGTGGCGACCCGCGGCCACGCCCGGTTTTCCGCCATTCCCGCGTGGCACGCCGCTTGCGCTGCGTGGTCCCGCCGCTTCAGAGCATCGTCGCAAAACATTGACGCCCCGCTACCTGGCCCCACGGAGTTCACACTTGCCGCGCACCGGACTTCTTCTCGCGACATTGCTCTTCGCCGGCCTCGGCTGGGGTGCCGCACCGGGCGCCCGCGCGCAGGTGCGGATCAAGGACATCGCCGACGTCGAAGGCATCCGGGAGAACCAACTCGTCGGCTACGGGCTGGTGGTCGGCCTGAACGGCACCGGCGACAAGCTGGACTCGGCCGTGTTCACCCGGCAGTCGCTGATCGGCATGCTGGAACGGCTCGGCGTCAACACCCGCGACCAGGAAGCCAAGCTGCAGACCAAGAACGTGGCGGCGGTGATGGTCACCGCCAGCCTGCCAGCCTTCGCCCGCCCCGGCAGCCGGATCGACGTCGCGGTCTCGGCGCTGGGCGACGCCAAGGACCTCACCGGCGGCACCTTGCTGGTGACCCCGCTGCTGGCCGCCGACGGCGAGGTGTTCGGCGTCGCACAAGGCGCGCTGGCCACCGGGGCGATCGCGGCGCGCGGCGCCAATGCCTCGGTGACCCGGGGCGTGCCCACCTCGGCGCGCATCGCCAACGGCGCCACCGTCGAGCGCGAGGTCGGCTATCAGCTCGGCCAGCAAGCCGCTGCTGCGCCTTGGCCTGCGCAACCCCGATCTCACCACGGCACGACGGATGGCGGCGGCCGTCAACGCCGCCTGGGCGGACCGGCGGCCAAGGCCACCGACCCGCGCACCGTGGCGCTCGACCTCAGCGGCCGCGACGTGATCGAGGCGCTGGCCGTGATCGAGGATCTCCGGGTGGAGCCGGACAACGCCGCCGTCGTGGTGATCGACGAGGCCAGCGGCACCATCGTCATGGGCGCCAATGTCCGGGTCAGCACGGTGGCGATCGCCCAGGGCAACCTCACCATCCGCGTCACCGAGACGCCGGAGGTGAGCCAGCCCGGCCCACTCTCCAACGGCACCACCAGCACGGTGACGCGCACCGACGTGCAGGTGGACGATTCGTCCGACAAGAAGCTGGGCATCCTGCGCGCCAACGTCACGCTTGCGCGACCTGGTGGCCAGCCTGAACGCCTTGGGGGTTGGGCCGCGCGACATGATCAGCATCCTGCAGTCGATCAAGGCCGCCGGCGCGCTGCAGGCCGAGTTGCAGATGCGCTGATGGCCGCATCCCTCCTCGCACCGGCCATCCCGCCCGATGCCGCGCAACTGGCGCAGCCGCAGGTCGCGAAAGCATGGAAGGCGGCACGCGATTTCGAGGCGATGGCGATCGGCGAGTTGCTGACGCCGATGTTCGCCACCGTCGACACCGCCCACGGCGTGACCGGCGGCGGCGACGCCGAGTCCACCTGGCGGCCGATGCTGACCCAGGAAATGGCCAAGCATTTGGCCGGCCATGGCGGGCTCGGGCTGGCAGTACCGGTGTTCCACCAGATCCTGCGCCTGCAGGAAGCAACCACAGGCGCCACGCCATGACCGCGATCTTGACCGATGCCGCCGCCACTCTGGCCGAGGTGCTGGAGCAGGAAAACGATGCGTTGCTGGCGCTGGACCTGCCGCGCGCCGTGTCGCTGCTGGAGCGCAAGCACAGGGCCACCGACGCGTTGCAGGCCGCTCGGTCGGCGGGCGTGGCGTTGGCCGATCGCGCCGCTGCGCAATTATTGGCAACGCGGCTCGACGCGCTGGCCGCCGAGAACAAACGCCTGCTGGAACGCGCCATCGATGTGCAAAGACAGGTGATCGCCACGATCGCCCGCGCGGCGCCCCGGCGCGTGCCGCAAGCCCCGCGCTACAACGCCGCCGGCTCGCTGGCCGGGGCGGCTTTCGTCGCACCCCTCGCCTTGTCGGCGCGCGCCTGAGCTACCGCCGCGCCGGCGCGCGTGCTAGTGCGCAGGCGTGAGCGCTGGAATCGAAGAGAAAACCTGGTTGCGCCTGTTGGCACGTGACGCCGCCGCCGCGCCACCGCTCTACGCGCCGTTGCTGTCGCCGCCCGCTGCCGCCGATGGATGTTTCGTCATCGCGCGCATGGTGCAAAGCCTGGACGGGCGGATCGCCACGGCGAACGGTGCCGCATTCTGGATCGGCGGCGAGCAGGACATTCTGCACACGCACCGGCTGCGCGCCCTGTGCGACGCGGTGGTGGTCGGCGCCGGCACGGTGCGCGCCGACGATCCGCTGCTGACCACCCGGCATTGTGCCGGCCCGTCGCCGGTGCGCGTGGTGATCGATACCGAGCGCCGGCTGGCGCCCGGGCATCGCCTGTTCGCCGACGAGCCGCCGACGCTGCTGTTCTGTGCGCAGGATGCCGCCGAAGGCCGCAGCGTTTGTGCCGAGACCGTAAAGTTGCCGCGCGCATCGGGCGGCGGCCTCGATGCCCACGCGATCATCGCGGCCCTCGCCGAACGCGGTCTTCGCCGCATCCTGGTCGAAGGCGGCGGCATCACCGTCTCGCGGTTCCTGCTCGCCGGCGCGCTCGACCGGTTGCATGTGACGGTGGCGCCGCTGCTGCTGGGAGACGGCATTCAAGGCTTCACGCTGCCCGGCGTCGCGCGGCCGGAGTTGGGCCTGCGGCTCGACTGGACGGTGCATCGGCTGGGTGACGACGTGCTGCTCGACATCCCGCTGCTTCGCAAAGCAGACACGGCTTGACGATCGCACGGGCGTTCTGGACGGTGGCACCAGGAAGCGGTGAGATCCGTGCCGAAACGCTCGCCCCACCGGCGCAGGACGAGATGCGGTTGCGCATGCTCGCCAGCGGCATTTCGCGCGGCACCGAGGCGACGGTGTTCGCGCGGGCGGGTGCCGGCGAGCCAGCACGCCGTGATGCGGGCGCCGCTGATGGCGGGCGATTTTCCGTTCCCGGTGAAATACGGCTACAGCGCCGTTGGCGTCACCGACGCGGGTGCGCGCATGTTCGTGCTGCATCCGCACCAGGATCGCTTCAACGCGCCGGCGGCAATGTGCATTCCGGTGCCCGACGCGATTCCGACGCCGCGCGCCGTGCTCGGCGCCAACATGGAAACCGCGCTCAACATCCTGTGGGATGCCGCACCGCTGGCCGGCGAACGCGCGATGGTGATCGGCGCCGGCGTGGTCGGGTTGCTCACCGCTTCACTGCTGGCCCGGATTCCGGCGACGCACGTTACTATAGTAGATGTCGATCCCGCGCGCGCCGCCTTGGCACGCGCCTTCGGCTGCGACTTCGCGCTTGCCGACGCGGCGCCCTGCGAGCAGGAACTTGTCGTGCATGCCTCGGGCAGCGACGACGGATTGCACCTGGCACTGCGATGCGCCGCGTTCGAGGCACGCATCGTCGAGGCGAGCTGGTTCGGCGATCGCGCGCCGCCAGTGCCGCTGGGCGAGGCGTTCCATCAGCGCCGGCTGCGGCTGATCGCCTCGCAGGTCGGCAGCATCGCCGCACCGATGCGCGGGCGACGCAGCTTCGCCGAACGCCTGGGCACCGCACTGGCGCTGCTCGACAATGCCGCCTTCGACGCGCTGCTGGAACCGGCTATACGCGTTCGAGGATCTGCCGCGCATGATGCCGCGCGTCCTGGCCGGCGGACTGTGCCACGTCATCACCTACGGAACCGAACGCCTGTTCAGCCTGACCGTCTGCGACCACATCATGATCGCGCACAGCTTTCGCGGCGCCGAGTTCGGCCCGGCGCAACGGCTGCACGGCGCCACCTACGCGGTGGAAGCGGAGTTCCGCGCCACCAGGCTCGACGAGCTCAACCTGCTGATCGACATCGCGCTGGCGCAGACCGAGCTGCGGCGGATCCTCGACGGCATCAACTACGTCAACCTCGACGACGTGCCGGCGCTGGCCGGGCAGAACACCACCACCGAATTCATGGCGCAGCATATCCACACCCTGCTCGCCGCCGCCTGTCGCGATGGCGCGCTCGGCGCGGCGGGCGAGCAGCTGCACAGCCTGAAGGTGCTGCTGCGGGAAAGCCCGGTGGCGTGGGCGGCGTTCGAGGGGCCCGTCGCCTGATGCGCCTGGCGCTGATCGCGCCCGGGCCGCTGGACACCGTCTCCGGCGGCTACGTCTACAACCGCCGCATCGCCGCCGGGCTGCGCGACGCCGGCCATGCGGTGGAGATGGTGGCGCTGTCCGGCGATTTTCCTTTCGCCGACGATGCGGCGCAGGCCAGCGCGCGCGCGGCATGGCTGGCGCTGCCGCCAGATGCGGTGCCGGTGATCGACAGCCTGGCACTGCCGGCTTTCGCACGGCTCGCGCCGGAGATCACGGCGCGCCGGACTGTCGGCTTGATCCATCACCCCGTCTCGCTCGAAACCGGCCTCGCGGAATCCGACAGCACGCGGTTGCGTCTCGTTGAACAGATGCTGATGCCGAGGCTCGCGAACATCGTCGTCACCAGCACGGCGACCGCCGAGACGCTGGAGCGTGCGTTCGGCGTGAACGCTGGACGCATCTCTGCGGTGGTGCCCGGGACGGACATGGCGCCGCGCAGCACCGGATCTGGCGGAGCTGGCTGCGAAATCCTGTCGGTCGGCACGCTGCAGCCGCGCAAAGGGCATGATGTGCTGCTGCGCGCGCTGGCACGGTTGTTCGACCTCGACTGGCACCTCACCATCGCGGGCGACCCGCGCGACCATGTGTATGCGCACACGCTGCGCGCCTTGACCGACGAGTTGAAGATCGCCAGCCGCGTGACGTTCGAGGGCGTGGTCGTCGGCGATGCGCTGGACGCATTGTGGCGGCGTGCCGACCTGTTCGCGCTGGCGACGCGGTACGAGGGCTACGGAATGGTGATCGCCGAGGCGCTGAAGCGTGGCCTGCCGGTCGCCGTCACGGCAGGCGGTGCGGCCGGCGCGCTGGTCACGCCGGAATGCGGCGCGGTCTGCGAGGTGGACGACGTCGAGCAATTCTCCAAATGCCTGCGCCACCTGATCTTCGACACCGCATTGCGCCGCGACATGGCCGAAGCCGCGTGGCAGGTCGGGCAGACGCTGCCGGATTGGCCGACGCAGGCACGGGCTTTCGCGATGGCGCTCGCATAACGCACGGCCGCTTGCCATAGCCGCATGCGCCGCCTCATTCTTGGCCACGCCGCATTGTCGGGCGAGCGGAGGGAAACCAACCATGCCATTGCTCGGCTGCATCGCCGATGATTTCACCGGCGCCACTGATCTCGCCTCCATGCTGGTGGGGCGCGGCATGCGCGCCATGCAGCTGATCGGCGTGCCGCGGGACGACGATCCGGTGCCCGATGTCGATGCCATCATCGTCGCGTTGAAGTCGCGCACGGCACCGGCGCACGAGGCGGTGGCGGACAGCCTGGCCGCGCTGGCGTGGCTGCGGCGTGCCGGCTGCGGCCAGCTCTTCTTCAAATACTGCTCGACCTTCGACAGCACCGATGCCGGCAATATCGGCCCCGTCGCCGATGCGCTGGTGGATGCCCTCGGTTGCGGCTTCGCGCTGGCTTGCCCGGCGTTCCCGGCCAATGGCCGCAGCGTCTACCAGGGCCATTTGTTCGTCGGCGGCCAGTTGCTGAACGAGAGCGGCATGGAAAACCATCCGCTGACGCCGATGCGCGATGCCAACCTGGTTCGGGTGCTGTCGCGCCAGACCGAGGGCACGGTCGGGCTGGTGCCGTTTGCGACGGTGCACCGGGGCGCGGCCGCGATCCGTGCGGGCATGACGGCACTGAAGGAACAGGGCCGCCGCTACGCCATCGTCGACGCCGTCACCGACGACGATCTGCGCGCCATCGGCGAGGCGGCGCAGAGCCATGCGCTGATCACCGGCGGCTCTGGCGTGGCGCTCGGACTGCCGGATAATTTTCGCAACACCGGCAAGCTGCCGGCGCTGAGCGATCCCGGCGCCCTCCCCGACGTCACCGGCGCTGCCGCCGTTCTGGCCGGCTCCTGCTCGCGCGCCACGCTGTTTCAGATCGGCACGGCGCGGACGCATCTGCCGACACTGGAACTGGACGCGCTCGCTACACCCGACGCGGCCGCGCTGACCCGGCAGGCGCTGGAATGGGCCCAGGACAAGCTGTCCGCGACACCGGTGCTGATCGCCGCTTCCGCGCCGCCCGAACAGGTGGCCGCATTGCAGGAGAAGCTCGGACGCGATGCCGCCGGGCAACTGATTGAGCAGGCGCTGGCCGGCATTGCGGAGGGCCTGGTGGCGGCCGGAGTTCGCCGGCTGGTGGTGGCAGGGGGCGAGACCTCCGGCGCCGTGGTGACGCGCCTGGGCGTCCGCCGCCTGCGCATCGGCGGCGAGATCGATCCTGGCGTGCCATGGACCTACGCCGAGGGCGGCACGACGCCGCTGTTGCTGGCGCTGAAATCCGGCAATTTCGGCGGCCGCGATTTCTTTCTGAAGGCCTTCGCCATGCTGACGAAGCCGTGACCGAACAAGCCACGCGCCAATTGCTGGTGGCCCTTGCGGCCAGCCTGTTTGCCCGGGGCTTCTCGGTGGGCAGCGCCGGCAACGTCAGCGTGCGGCTTCCGGACGGTTTCCTGATCACGCCGACCAATTCCTCACTCGGGCGGCTGGACCCCGCGCGCCTCGCCAAGCTCGACGGCGCGTTCTGCCATGTCTCCGGCGATCAGCCGTCGAAGGAGGTGTTCATGCACCGCGCCTTCTACACGGCACGTCCGGATGCCGGTGCGGTGGTGCACCTGCACTCAACCATGGCGACGGCGGTCGCCTGCCTGCCGGACGTGGACACGGCCAACCCGATTCCGCCGCTGACGCCATATTTCGTCATGCGCGTCGGCCGCAGCATGCCGCTGCTGCCGTATTATCGTCCCGGCGACGCCGCTATGGGCCCGGCGATCGAGGCGGCGGCACGCTCGGCACGGGCGATCCTGCTTGCCAACCATGGGCCGGTGGTGTCGGGCGCGACACTCGTCGATGCGGTCTATGCCGCCGAGGAACTGGAAGAAGCGGCCAAGCTGTTTCTGTTGCTGCGCGGCGCCGAGCCGCGGCTGCTGACGCCGCCGCAGGTGGACGATCTGCTCGCCACCTTCCGCTAGAGCAATATGGCTTTAGGTGGAATCACCGTGCCATAAAATTGCTCGCCTAAACAAAAGACTAGATCGCGATGGATATGCGAAGGGCGCCCCGCGAACGGAGCGCCCCTCACTCGGACCCGACCGAAAGACGCGGACGGGATCAGGACGACGAGTCGGACGATGCCGTCGCCATCATGGTCTTCGACTTGCGCGGCGCCGCCTTCTTCGCGGCGGGCTTTTTCGCGGCGGCTGCCTTCTTGGGGGCAGCGGCCTTCTTCGGTGCCGCGGCCTTTTTGGCGGCCGGCTTCTTCGCAGCGGCTGCCTTCTTTGGCGCGGCGGCCTTCTTCGGTGCCGCGGCCTTCTTGGCGGCCGGTTTCTTCGCAGCGGCTGCCTTCTTCGGCGCGGCTGCCTTCTTCGCCGCCGGCTTCTTCACCGCCGCCTTCTTCACCGCAACCTTGGCAGCCGCCGGCTTGGCGGCCTTCTTCGGAGCGGCCTTCTTGGCGGCAGGCTTCTTGGCGGCGGCCTTCTTCGGGGCTGCCTTCTTCACGGCGGCCCGCATCGCCATCGGCTGGGCGCGGACGGTCTCGTTATCGTCTAGGCTCATTTGATTTAACTCCTTATGTGCCACGTTGGATTGTTCCGGACATACGAACGGCTGACGGAGCGGCCGGTTCCGCAACATGCATGCGCCGTCTTATGGGAATGATAAGGACCGGAGTCATCGCATCGCACCGACGGCCAAAGAACGGCGCGATTGCGTCCGAACCATGGCGCCAGTCCGGGCGAACCGGCATGGCAGCGACATCGATGCGCAACATGGCATGCTCATCGAGATCCCCGGCATACGACGTGCGACGTTGATCCAGACACCGTGGCGCGTAACGCTGTTGAGCATCGGATCAGTCTGCGGCACATCGACCGTACCTTCCCTGACGCACGTACTTACCGAAACAGGTTGACGAATTGCGAATCGGATGAGCACGCGCTCATCACCGCGTATCTGCCGTTGCAACCGCGCCTGTCAATGAAAAGCAATCGTTGCATGCCCAATTCCAGCAAAAAAAACGCCGCAGCGTGCCCGCTGCGGCGTTTTTCGAATCATGAGAGGCGAAAATGCGGCTCAGGGGCGCGCCGCGATCGGCACGAACGCCGTGTCATCCGGCCCGACGTAATTCGCGGTCGGGCGGATGATCTTGCCGTCGATCCGCTGCTCGATCACGTGCGCGCTCCATCCCGAAGTTCGCGCGATGACAAACAGCGGCGTGAACATCGCGGTAGGTACACCCATCATGTGATAGGAAACCGCGCTGAACCAATCGAGGTTGGCGAACATGTTCTTGGTCTGCGCCATCACGGTCTCGATGCGGTCGGCGATCTCGAACATCCGCATGGCGCCTGCATCCTGCGACAGCCGCTGAGCCACGCCTTTGATCACGTGGTTGCGCGGGTCGGCGATGGTGTAGACGGGATGGCCGAAGCCGATCACCACTTCGCGGTTGGCGATGCGGGCCCTGATGTCGGCTTCCGCCGCATCGGCGCTCGGCGTAGCGCTTCTGGATCTCGAACGCGACCTCATTGGCGCCGCCATGTTTCGGACCGCGCAACGCGCCGATGCCGGCGGTGATCGCCGAGAACATGTCCGCGCCGGTGCCGGCCACCACCCGGCAGGCGAAGGTCGAAGCGTTGAACTCGTGCTCGGCATACAGGTTCAGCGAGGTTTGCATCGCCCGCACCCAGGATTTGCTCGGCTTGGCGCCGTGCAACAGGTGGAGGAAATGGCCGGCGATGGTGTCCTCGTCGCTTTCGACCTCGATCCGCCGGCCGTTCTGCGACCAATGATGCCAGTACAGCAGCATCGAACCGAGCGAGGCCATCAGGCGGTCGGCGATGTCGCGGGCACCGGCCGGGTTGTGGTCATCCTTTTCCGGCAGCACACAGCCCAGCGCCGACACGGCGGTGCGCATCACATCCATCGGATGCGCGCCGGCCGGAATCGCCTCCAGCACGCGGCGCACCGCGGCCGGCATGCCGCGCAGCGCCCGCAGCTTCGCCTTGTAGGCGGCAAGCTCGGCCACGTTCGGCAGCGCGCCATGCACGAGAAGATGGGCGATCTCCTCGAACTCGCAGGTCTCCGCGATGTCGAGGATGTCGTAGCCGCGATAGTGCAGGTCATTGCCGGTTCGGCCAACCGTACATAGCGCGGTGTTGCCGGCGGGCACGCCGGACAGGGCGACCGATTTCTTCGGCTTGTTGATCGTGGTACTCGCTCATGTGCTTTCCCCTCAGAAAATGCCAGGTTTCGCCACCGTGAGACTACCCGCCGGCAGTGCCACGTTCAGGCGGTGCAGTTCGCCCGCCGGCAGGCTCGCCACATTCTGTGCCGCTTCGAGGAAGCGGTTGGCTTCGCGCGTGGTGATGATGCCGTCGGTCAGCAGGCGGAACTTGCGGATGTAGTCGTCACGCCCGAACGGTTTCGCGCCCAGCGGATGCGCGTTGGCGACGGCAAGTTCGTCCACCAGCGTGCTGCCGTCGCTGCATGATGACCTCGACGCGGCCGCCGAATGCCAGTTCCGTCGGGTCGCGGCGAATGGTAGCGGCGCGTCCACTCCGGCTCCTCGCGGGTTTCGATCTTGTGCCAGAGCGCCACGGTGTCGGCGCGGCGGGCGCGCTTTGGCGCATAGCTGTCGACGTGGTGCCAGCGTCCGTCCTGCAGTGCCACGGCGAAGATGTACATGATGGAGTGGTCGAGCGTCTCGCGGCTGGCCTTCGGATCCATCTTCTGCGGATCGTTGGCGCCGGTGCCGATCACGTAGTGCGTGTGGTGGCTGGTGTGCAGGACGATCTTCTCGATCTGCGACAGGTCCGCGATCTGCGCGCGCATCTTGAAGGCGAGGTCGATCAGCGCCTGGCTCTGGTATTCGGCGCTGTGCTCCTTGGTGTAGCTGTCGAGGATCGCGCGCTTCGGCTCGCCCGGCTTCGGGCAGCGGCACGTGTGTAGTGGGCGTCGGGGCCGTCGAGCATCCAGGCGATGACGCTGTCCTCGCCTTCGTAGATCGGGCTCGGCGCGCCCTCGCCGCGCATCGCGCGATCGACCGCTTCGACCGCGAGCTTGCCGGCATGGGCGGGTGCGTAGGCCTTCCAGCTGCTGATCTCGCCCTTGCGCGACTGGCGGGTGGTGAAGCTGACATGCACCGCCTGCTGCACCGCCTGGTAGATCACCTCCTGCTTCAGCCCCAACAACGTGCCGATGCCGGCCGCCTGAGCCGGGCAGAGATGCGCGATGTGGTCGATCTTGTGCTCGTGCAGGCAGATCGCCCGCACCAGGTCGATGTGGATCTCATAGCCGGTGGCGATGCCGCGGATCAGATCTTTGCCGGACCTGTCCATCGTCTGCGCAACCGCGAGGATCGGCGGGATGTTGTCGCCGGGATGCGAGTAGTCGGCGGCCAGGAAGGTGTCGTGCATGTCGAGCTCGCGCACCGCGGTGCCGTTTGCCCAGGCCGCCCATTCCGGGCTCGCGCGCGTGCCGGCGGCCGCGCCGAAGACGGTGCCGCCATCCTTGCGCGGATGACCGAGCGCCATCGTCGCGGGCGGAAACCACCGGGCGGCGGTTGATCGCCGCGATCGCGACGGATGCGTTGTCGATGATCCGGTTGATGATCATCTCGGCGGTGTCCTTCGGTACCGCCACCCGGTCCGCGGCGACGCCTGCGATCTTCCAGGCGAGCTGGTCCTCGCGCTTCAGTTCCGTCTTGGACGGGTACACCTTCACGTCGTGAAGCTTCATGCGGTATTTCCTCCAGGAGTGACGCAGGATCGGGATTGGCGCGACGATCCGTGCGGTCTAGCGTTGGGATATTCGTTCCTAGTCGCGCACGGCGCGTGCCGCAAGGATGCGCGCCGCCGGGACCTGCCGCACCGCCTTGTTTGCAGAAGGTACATATATAAGTGTCCGCAGAATTCGATCGCGTCTTCCTCGGCGACATCGTGACGTCGGCCGAGATCATCAGGGACGGCTACGTGGCTCTGCGCGGCGAGACCATTGCCGCGATCGGCCAGGGCGCACCGCCGCCGGCGCGCGAGCAGGTCGATTATCGCGGCAAGATGCTGCTGCCCGGGCTGGTCGATGGCCACATGCACACCTCGTCGGCGATCGGCTGGGCCGGGATCGAGGGTGCGACGCGAAGTGCGGCGGCGGGTGGCGTCACCACCTGCGTCGACATGCCCTACGACGTGCCGCAGGCAGTGACCGACGCTGGTGTGCTGGAAAACAAGATCGGCTGGGTGAACCGCGTCGCCCATGTCGACGTCGCGCTGTACGGCACCATCCGCAAGACCGGCGGCATCGATGCCATTGGCCCATTGGCGGCGGCCGGCATCTCCGCCTTCAAGCTGTCCACCTATGAATACGATGCCGTGCGGTTTCCGCGCATCGACCACCCGACCATGGTCGCGGCGTTCCGCGAGATCGCCAAGACCGGCCTGCCGGTCGCGGTGCACAACGAGGATCAGGAACTGGTCGAGCGCCTGACCGCGGAGGCAAAGGCGGCGGGGCGCACCGACGCGATCATGCATTGCCGCACGCGTCCGCCGCTGGCCGAGACGATGGCCGACCTTGAGATCTTCGAGATCGGGTTGGCCACCGGTGCGCATGTGCATATCGCGCATTCCTCGCTGGCGCGCGGCTTCGACATCGCCGAAACCTTCCGGGCCATGGGCGCGATGGCGACCGGCGAAGCCTGCATCCAGTACCTGTGCATGACCGAGGAAGACATCGTGCGCCTCGGCGGCCGCGGCAAATGCAACCCGCCGTTCCGCACCAAGGACGAGGTGGAGCGGATGTGGGCAAGCCTGCTGGACGACAAGGTGAGCAATGTTTCCACCGACCACGCACCGTGGCCGGCCGACCGCAAGACCTCACCGGACATCTTCGCCAATGGCGCGGGGCTGACGGGGATGCAGAGTTTCGCGCCGCTGATGTTCACCCTGCTCGATGAGCGCGGCCTGTCGCCCACTGTGATGGCGACCTATTGCGCCGAGCGCAGCGCGAAGCTGCACGGGCTGTATCCGAAGAAGGGCACGCTGCGGCTCGGCTCGGATTGCGACCTGATGGTGCTGGAACGCGCCGACTACAGCTTCGATGAGGCCAGTATTCAGGACCGGCCGGAGCTGCGCTGGTCGCCGTACCACGGGCGCCGGATGCGCGCACGCGTGGCCGCCACCGTGCTGCGCGGCAAGACGATCTGGGACGGCACCAACGTGCTGGCGACGCCAGGCACCGGGCAATTCGTGAAGCGGCAGGCGCACTGAGATGGCCCGCATCCTTCGCGTCGCCGGCGCGCAGACCGGCCCGATTCAGCGCGCCGACAGCCGCGCCGACACGCTCGACCGCTTGATCGCATTGCTGGAGCAGGCGGCGGATGCGGGTGCGAAGTTGGTGGTGTTTCCCGAACTCGCCTTCACCACGTTCTTTCCGCGCTGGTTGATCGAGGACACGCAGGAACTCGACCGCTATTTCGAGCGCGGCATGCCCAACGCCAACACCGCCAGGTTGTTCGACCGCGCCCGCGAACTCGGCATTGGCTTCTATGTCGGTTTCGCCGAGCTGACGCCGGACGGAAAGCGCTTCAACACCGCCATCACGGTTGGCCCGCGGGGCGATTTGATCGGCAAGTATCGCAAAGTGCATCTGCCCGGCAGCGTCGAGCCGCGGCCGGGTGCGCGGTTCCAGCAACTGGAGAAGCGCTACTTCGAATACGGCGATCTCGGCTTCCCGACGTTTCGGGCGCCGGAATCGTGGCACGGCGCGGTGCTGGGCATGATGATCTGCAACGATCGCCGGTGGCCGGAAGCCTGGCGCATGCTCGGCTTGGGCGGCGTCGAGCTGGTCTGCCTTGGCTACAACTCGGCCGCCTACGATCCGAACGGCGGCGGGACCGAGGATGCGCCTCTTCGCCGCTTCCACTCGCAACTGGTGGCGCAGGCCAACGCCTACATGAACGCAACCTGGGCGGTGGCCATCGCCAAGGCCGGCGACGAGGACGGGTCCGGACTGATCGGCGGCTCCTGCATCGTCGATCCCAACGGCCTGATCGTCGCGGAGGCGAAAACGCTGGGCGATGAGCTGATCGTCGCCGATTGCGATCTCGATGCCTGCCGCCAGGGCAAGGAAAAGATGTTCAACTTCGCCGCCCACCGCCGACCCGCGCAGTACGGCGCAATCACCGGCCAGACCGGCGCCGTTCCACCGCCCAAGCCAGCATAGGACGTCCATGAAGATCATTCGCGCCGTACCTGACGATTGCCGCTCTCGCTTTGCTGGGTTCCGCGACCGTCTGCGCCCAGGACCCGGACGTGCTTTGGAAAATCATCAGCAATCGCTGCGTGCCGAACGCGGAGCGGAATTTGCCGCCCGCGCCCTGTGCGTCGGTCGATCTCGAAGGCGGCGTCGCGCGTGGCTTCGTCGTGCTGAAGGACATTGTCGGCGCGACCCAGTTCCTGCTGATGCCGACGGCCAAGATCACCGGCATCGAAAGCCCGGAGATCCTGGCGCCGGACGCCACCAATTATCTCGCCGCCGCCTGGCGCGAGCGCGGCCGCATGGACCTGCTGGCGAAGCGGGATTTCCCGCGCGACACCATCAGCCTCGCGGTCAACTCGGTCACCGGCCGCACGCAGAACCAGCTGCACATCCATATCGATTGCGTCTCCGCCGAGACCCGTGAAGCGATTCGCGTTCACCAGGCGGCGATCGGCGAGCGCTGGGCGCCGTTCCCCGTGCCGCTCGTGGGGCATCCATACCTGGCGATGCGGCTCACCGGCGAGGATCTCGGCGCGGTCAATCCGTTCCGGCTGATCGCCGAGGGCGTGCCGGGCGCCGCCGCCGCGATGGGGCGCCAGGCTGTGGCGGTGGTGGGCGTCATGCTGGCGAATGATCGCGGCGAGCAGCAACCCGGCTTCATCCTGCTCGAGGGGCAAGCCAATCTCGCGGCCGGCGATTTCGGCAGCGCGGAAGAATTGCAGGATCATTCATGTCGCGGACTCTGACCGTCGCGGCCGCGCAACTCGGCCCGATCCAGCGAGCCGAGCCGCGCTCCGTCGCCGTCGAACGCATGATCCGCCTGATGGAACGTGCGCACCGTCGCGGCGTCGAACTGGTCGTGTTCCCCGAACTGGCGCTGACCACATTCTTCCCGCGCCACTATCACGAAAACATCGCCGACGCGGATCACTGGTTCGAAACCGCCATGCCGTCCAACGAAACCGCGCCGTTGTTCGACGCCGCGCGACGCGTCTCGGCATCGGCTTTCATCTCGGCTACGCCGAAATCGCGCGGGAAGCCGACGCGACCGGGCGATCCGCGGACACGCCGCTTCAACACCGCGATCCTGGTCAATCCGGACGGCGAGATCCTGCTGAAATACCGCAAGGTCCACCTGCCCGGCCACGCCGAGTTCGATCCGACGCGCGCCGCGCAGCACCTGGAAAAGCGCTATTTCGAGGTCGGCAACCTCGGCTTTCCGGTCATCCGCGCGCCGATGGGCGGCCTCGACGGCATCAACATGGGCATGATGATCTGCAACGATCGCCGCTGGCCGGAGGCATGGCGCGTGCTCGGGCTGCAGATCGTCGAACTGGTGATGCTGCGGCTACAACACCCCCAGTACCAACCAGGAGGCCGGCGGGTTCGAGGCGCATCATCTGCGGGTGTTTCACTCGCCATCTGACGATCCAGGCCGGCGTGCTACCAGAACGCCTGCTTCGCCGTCGCCACGCCAAGGCGGGAACCGAGGATGGCTGCGAACTGTTCGGTCATTCCATCATCGTCAATCCGCAGGGCGAGATCATCGCGCATGGCGACGAGCTGGGACGACGAACTGATCACCGCCGATCTCAATCTGGAGCAGTGCACGACTGGGCCGCACGACGATCTTCGCCTTCGAGAAACATCGCCGGCCGGAGGCCTATCACCGCATCACCGCCCAGGTCGGCGCGGTCGAACCGGAGCATTGGTCGAAGCAATGAGCGTGACTTTCCCGGAGCGGGCCACCGCCGATGGGAATGGGTGGGCCTGGTCCACCATTTCCCGTTGCGCGACGGTGTGCCGCGCCGGATGAGGCTCAGCCGGTAGCAGCGGCGCGTTCAACGCGCGCGTCCATCCCGAGTACGATCCCGAGCGCCTGCGCCGCCGCCGCCTGGCATGGCTCGATCACAGGTACGCCGATTGCCGCCTCGACCGCCGCGCGATGATGGGCCATTCCGGTGCAGCCGAGCACGACGGTCTGCGCCCCTGCTTCCACCAGCGCCTGTCCGGCGGCGATCAGCGCGGCACGGGCGGATCGCGGGTCCAGCAGCGTCTCCATCGCGACGTTCAGCGCAATCTCGGCCGCCAGCCGGAACTCCAGCCCCATTGCCCGCAAAGCTGCCATGTGGCGGTCCTTGGAGGCATCGACCAGCGCCACCACCCCGAACCGTTCGGCCCGCGCCACCGCCGCGGCCACCGCACATCGGAACACGCCCAGCACCGGGTGCGTCACTGTGGCCCGGATCGCCTCGATCCCCGGGTCGGACGCGCAGGCGACGACCAGGACATCGGTCGGCTCGCGTTCGGCCAGGCGGCAGAGCGGTGCCACCACGCCGTGCCAATCCCGCCAGGAATAAATCGCCGGCGGACCTTCGGCCAGGGTGACGACATCAAGTGAGGGACCGCCAGGCCAACGGAACGGGGCCACGGCGGCGGCGATGCCGTCGCTGCAGAGCTGATTGCAATTCGGGTTGACGATGAGGATTCTGGCCATGGCCAAACTCTTGATCGCGTCGCTCCCAGGGATCAAGTATGCTGCGATCATGTATGCTGCGGTGCGGCGGAGCGACGCCCGGCAATCAGTGCCTAGTCGCTGAGTAGACCGAATGCGCAGCAAAACCAAGGCCGAAAGCAAAACACCGTGTCCGACGCTCCTCCCGTCCGCTGGCAACCCGACCGTACGACGCGGGCGCCGCGTTGGCCCATGCCGTCGTTTTGGACGGCAATCGGCCGCGGCCTGCTGAATCGCTGTCCGGCCTGCGGGGAAACCCATATTTTCAAGCGCTTCTTGAAGGTAACGCCGGTATGCAGCAATTGCGCCGCGCCGCTTGGGCTGGCGCGGGCGGATGACGCGCCACCCTATTTCACCATTTTCGTGGTTGGCCACATCGTCATCACCGGCATGCTCATGCTTGAGAAATGGGAATCACCCCCGATGTGGGTGCAGACGGCGATCTGGGTGCCGGTGACGTTGATCCTGTCCTTGGGCCTGCTGCAACCGATCAAGGGTGCCACCGTCGGGCTGATGCTGCGGCTCGGCATGCTCAAGACCGAAAGCGATGACTGAGACGCAGGTGCCCGACCTTGCTTGCGCCGGACCGCGGCTGGTGCAGATCTCGCTCGACGGGGAAGCGCTGACCCGGCTGTCGCCGCTGCTGGAAGCGGACCGGGCGCAGGCGGTGGCGGATCTGCAAGCGGAGAATTTTTTCGCCCCGAAGCAAGCCGTGGCCGAATCCGGGCCCTTTGCCCTGCATCTGTCGATTGTCGAAGGCCGGCTGTCCTTCGACATCCGCCGTGCCGACGACCGACCTTTGTGGGTGGTGCTGCTGGCGCTCGGCCCGTTCCGCAGCCTGATCCGCGACTACCAGATGATCGTCGACAGCTATGGCGAGGCGATCGCCGAAGGCCGCGAGGCGCGCATTCAGGCCATCGACATGGGCCGTCGCGGCATCCACAACGAAGGCGCGCAACTGATGATCGAACGCCTGGCCGGCAAGGTGGCGATCGACTTTCCGACGGCGCGCCGCCTATTCACCCTTGTTTGCGTTTTACATCAAAGAGTTTGAAAGCGTCGCTAAGATGAAGATCGATGGCACCCCGTACCGCAGCGTCTGGGCGAATGAGCAGGATGGCTGGTCGGTGAATATCCTCGACCAGACCCGCCTGCCCTGGTCACTGAGCATCCTGCGGCTGACCGATGTGGCGGGGATCGCGCATGCCATCCGCTCCATGCAGGTTCGCGGCGCGCCGCTAATCGGCGCGGTCGCGGCTTACGGCATCGCCCTTTCCACCCGCCAGGACGCCAGCATCGCCGCGATCGAGCGCGATGCGGCGATGCTGGCGTCGACCAGGCCGACCGCGGTGAACCTGCGCTGGGGGACCGAGCGCATGCTGCACCGCCTGCGCAACACCAGCATCGAGGGGCGCGTTCGCGCGGCCTATGCCGAAGCCTGCGCCATCGCCGACGAGGACGTGGCGCAATGCGAGGCGATCGGCGAGCACGGAATGAAGCTGATCGGGCGCATCGCCGCCCGCGAAAACCGCCGGGTGAACGTGCTGACCCATTGCAACGCCGGCTGGCTGGCGACGGTGGATTGGGGCACCGCCCTGGCGCCGATGTACGCGGCGCATGAGGCCGGCAAAAACCTGCATGTCTGGGTCGACGAGACACGGCCGCGCTACCAGGGTGCGACGCTGACCGCCTGGGAACTCGGCAAGCACGGCATCGCCCACACCGTCATCGCCGACAACGCCGCCGGCCACCTGATGCAGCGCGGCGAGATTGATCTGGTGATCGTCGGCAGCGACCGCGCACCGCGCACCGGCGACGTCGCCAACAAGATCGGCACCTACCTGAAGGCGCTGGCCGCGCGTGACAACACCGTGCCCTTCTAGGTCGCCATGCCGCTCTCGACGATTGACTGGACGATTGCCGACGGAATCGCCGGCATCCCGATCGAGGAGCGGACGGCGAGCGAGGTGACGACCGTCACCGGCCGGGCGCTGGACGGCTCGGTCGCCACGGTGCGGGTGGCGCCTTCCGACAGCCCTGCGGCGAATCCCGCCTTTGACGTGACGCCGGCGCGGCTGGTGACCGGGCTGATCACCGAGCGCGGCTGCTGCGACGCCAGCGAAACCGGCCTGCGATCACTGTTCCCGAACAGCTCGCCGTCCCCGCCTGACCGTTCATTATTTTCGATCACGGAATTTTCATTTAATCACTTGCGATTGGCGCTGCCTGCGGCACACTGTTTGTTCGCCCGGCATGACAGCCGCGCGGCAAGGAAGGAACCGCGTGGCGGAATTCTGGGCCGAATGGGGTTTGCTGGCATATGCCGGCGCAGCCGGGTGGGCCTTCTTCGAAGGTGAGACTTTCGTGCTGCTGGCGGCCGCCCTTGGACGTGCCACCGGCGGCGTCGATCCATGGGCCCTCGCTATTTGCGTCTGGCTCGGCTCGTTCGCCGGCGATCAGGTCTGGTTCTTCCTCGGACGCCGTTACGGCGCCAAAGCAGTTCGCCGCTTTCCCGGCGCCGAACGACGGCTGACGCAGGCGATCGACTTCCTCGACCGCTTCGGCGTCGCCTTCGTGCTGACCTTCCGCTTCGCCTACGGCATCCGCAATGTCGCCGCCGCCGCCTGTGGCATGGCCGGGATGAGCCGCGCCCGCTTCGCGCTGCTGAACTTCGTCGCCGCCGGAATTTGGGCCAGCAGCTTTGTCGCGTCCGGCTGGTATCTTGCGGCGTTTATCGGCCAGAACGGCATCTGCTACCTGCTCGGCGGCCTTGGCCTCGCGGTGATGGCAACCCTGGTGCTGAAGATGCGCCGCCGGCGCGCGCCCGTGAGCGCCAGAGTCTAGGCCGCGCCGGAGCCTCTCGTCCCGCTGCCTTGCCGACGGCGTTCGGGTGCTGCATCGTTTGAGCATCAATCAATCCGGGGAGCCTCGACCATGACTCTGCGCCGCAGCCTGCTTCTTGCCGTGCTCGCTTTCGGCGGCATCGCGACCGGCGCGCAAACCGGCATGGCCCAAACCGCCGCCCCACCGTTGCGCACCGGGGTCGACGGCACCTTCGCCCCGCACGCCATGCCGAAGCTCGGCGGCGGCATTGAGGGCTTCAACATCGACCTGTTCACCGAAGCCGCCAAGCGGATGCACCGCGACATCAGCATCGAGAGCACGAGCTTCAGCGGCCTGATCCCGGGGCTGCAATCCGGCCGTTACGACTTCATCGCGGCACCCACCACGGTGACGAAAGAACGTGCGGAGAACATGATCTTCACCTCCGGCTATCTCTGGACCGCCTTCGAGTTCGGCATCAAGAAAGGCTCCGCCCCGATCAAGTCCTGGGACGACCTGAAGGGCCGCGCCGTCTCGGTGAACAAGGGCACGCCGTATGAGACCCTCGCCAAAAGCAACGGTGAAAAGATCGGCTTCACGGTGCAGGTTTACGACACCCAGCCCGACGCCACCCAGGCGGTGCTGTCCGGCCGCGCCTATGCCACGCTGGGCGGGAACACGGTGATCAAATACGCCGCCAGCAAAAACCCGCAATTCGTCGCCGACCTCGTGTTGGAAGAGAGCAAGGCGCATTGGGCGGCGCCGTTCCGCAAGGACAGCGTGGCGCTGCGCAATCAGATGCAGGATGCGCTGGACTGCATGAAGCAGGACGGCACCATCGCGAAGCTGTCGGAAAAATGGTTCGGCGCGGCACCGGCCGCTGATGATCTGGAGCGTGTGGTGACGCCGGGCTACGGCGTGCCGGGCATGCCTGGTTACGACCCGACGCCGCACCCGCTGCATTGCCAGGGTTGAGCCCGGCGAGCCCGGCGGCGAGCATCTGCGAATGAGCGACGCCGCGCGCCCGATCGTCGATGCGCGGAATGTCGAAAAATATTTTGGCACCCTGCACGTCCTGAAGGGCGTCGACCTCGTGGTGGCCGAGCGCGAACTGGTGTTCGTGATCGGCCCCTCCGGCTCCGGCAAATCAACCCTGCTGCGCTGCCTCAACCGCCTGGAGGAACCCTCCGCCGGCCGTATCGTGGTCGACGGGATGGACATGCTGAGCCCGGCGACGGACATCAACCACGCCCGCCAGCGCATCGGCATGGTGTTCCAGTCCTTCAACCTCTATCCGCACATGACCGCACTCGGCAACGTGACGCTGGCGCTGCGCAAGGTCGCCGGTCGCAGCCGGGCAGAGGCCGACGAGCTTGGCATGGCGGCGTTGCGGCGTGTCGGCCTCGCCGACCGTGCCGGCCATCGGCCGGGTCAGCTCTCGGGCGGACAGCAGCAGCGGGTGGCGATCGCGCGGGCGATCGCGCTGGAGCCGCGGGTGATGCTGTTCGACGAGCCGACCAGCGCGCTCGATCCGGAACTGGTGGGCAGCGTGCTGCAGGTGATGCGCGAACTGCGCGAGAGCGGCATGACGATGGTGGTGGTCTCGCACGAGATGGGCTTTGCCCGGGCCGCGGCCGACCGGGTGGTGTTCATGGATGACGGCCTGATCGTGGAACAGGGCACGCCATCAGCCATCTTCGCCAGTCCCGCGCATGCGCGTACGCAAGCGTTCATCGGGCAGATCCAGCGCCACTGATGAACGCGTGGGAGAGGTTCACCGACACGTTCTTCAACGCGAGGGTGATGGCGAAATACTGGCCGGACATCGTCTCCGGACTGTTCGTCACGATCGAGCTCGCCTGCGCGATCGTCGTGGCCGGCCTGATCTGCGGCCTGGCGCTGGCCCTGCTGCGCAGCCTCGGCATCCGGCCGCTGAACTGGCTGATCATCTTCGTCGTCGACCTGTTCCGCGCGTTGCCGCCGCTGGTGATCATCGTGCTGATCTATTTCGGGCTACCGTCGCTCGACATCGTCCCTTCCGGCTTCGTCTCCACCTGGGCCAGCCTTTCGCTGGTCCTGATGGCGTTTTCCGAGGAAATCTTCTGGGCCGGCATCACCGCCATCCCGCGCGGGCAGTGGGAGGCGGCGCGCTCCACCGGCCTGTCTTTCGGGCAGACGCTGGGCAACGTGGTGCTGCCGCAGGCGCTGCGGATTACCATTCCACCGCTGACCAACCGCACCATCGCGATCACCAAGGGCACCGCCCTGGGCTCGGTGGTGGCGGTGTCGGAAATCCTCGGGCAGGCGTCCTCGGCGATGTCGAACAGCTACAACCCATCGCCGCTGACGCTGGGGGCGGCGGCGTATCTGGTGCTGTTCCTGCCGGTGGTGGTGCTCGGCCGTTGGATCGAGACGCGATTCGCCTGGCATTCGGGCGCGGACAAACCGGCCGCGTGAGCGTGAGCACGTGATCGCCACCTTCTTCAACCCCGCTATCATCGCGGCGGCGTGGCCGATCCTGCTGTCCGGGTTGGGCAACACGATCGCCCTTTCCCTGCTGGTGATTCCGCTCGGCCTGTTCGGCGGCATCGTGCTCGCCTTGCTGTCGACGGTGCGCAATTCCTGGGTGCGCTGGCCGCTGATCGCCTGGGTGGATTTCTTCCGCGCCTTCCCGCCGCTGGTGCTGCTGATCTTCCTCTACGCCGGCCTGCCCTTCGCCGGGCTGGAAATGGGCGGCTTCGGCTGCGTCGCGGTGGGTTTCTTCCTCAACACCGGCGCCTATTACGGCGAAGTGCTGCGCGCCGGCATCGAGAGCGTGCCGGCAGGCCAGATCGAGGCCGCGCGCAGCACCGGCCTGTCGCGGCTGCAGGCGATGCTCTATGTCGTGCTGCCGCAAGCTGCCCGCAACGTCATGCCGGATCTGCTGTCCAACACGTTGGAGGTGGTGAAGCTGACCTCGCTGGCCAGCGTCGTCGCCTTGCCGGAACTGCTGTTCCAGGCGCGGCAGGCGCAAAGCCTGACCTATAATCCAACCCCCATTGTGGTCGCGGCCGTAATATACTTCTGTTTGTTATGGCCCGTCGTTCGCCTGCTCAGCCGACTCGAAAATCGCGCGCTTTCGGGCCGGCGGTGACATTGCTGCTGGCCGCTTGCCAGCAACCCGCGACGACGACGACAAAGCCGCTGGCGCCCGACGCCGCGGCTCACGCACCACCCTTCGCGCGGCTGCCATACGAGCCGTTCAGCCGCACCGACGCCGTCGCCATCGCAGTTCGGGAATGGCGGGCCTGGGGCCGACTCGTCGACGACGACCCGCCCAACACCAGGCCGCCGCCAGCGCCGGAGGACCAGCCCGAACGTGTCGCCGGCTTCTGGCAACGGGTGGGCGAATACTGGTGGCTGGGGGTAAATGCCGGGATCGAGCAGGACTCATGGACGGGCAAGCACGATGCGGACGGACACGAGTTCCCCGCAGCACGGGATGAGAACTATGCCTGGTCGGCCGCTTTCATCAGCTATGTGATGCGCAGCGCCGGCGCCGGCCCGCGCTTTCCGTATGCCATCGCGCACGCCACCTACATCAATATCGCGCGCGAGATGTCGCTGGAGGCAGGCGACGACTGGGCACTCACCGCCGAAGCGCCGGAAGCGGCGTCGGCCATGCCGGGCGACCTGATCTGCTACGGCCGGCACAACGCCCGCAGCATGCGCTTCGATGAGCTGCCCGCGGGCCCGTTCACCTCGCATTGCGACATCGTCGTCGCCGTCGTCCCCGGCAGCCTGACCGTGGTCGGCGGCAATGTCGACGACGCCGTCACCATGAAGCACGTGCCCACCACCGCGGACGGCAAGCTCGCGGTCGCGGACGGTACGGCGGTCGACGACCGCTATCCCTGGTTCGTGCTGCTGCGGGTGCTTTACGAGCGCTGACCGCAGCGCCGGCTCAGTGCGATAGCGCCTTGACGATTTCCTCGGTCATCTTCTTCGCGTCGCCGAACAGCATCATGGTGTTGTCGCGGAAGAACAATTCGTTATCGACTCCGGCATATCCCGACGCCATCGAGCGTTTCACGAACAGCACCGTGCCGGCCTTGTCGACTTCCAGGATTGGCATGCCGTAGATCGGCGATTTCGGGTCGGTCTTGGCGGCCGGATTGGTCACGTCGTTGGCGCCGATCACATAGACGACGTCCGCCGAACTGAACTCGCTGTTGATCTCGTCGAGCTCGAACACTTCGTCATAAGGCACGTTGGCCTCGGCGAGCAGCACGTTCATGTGGCCGGGCATGCGGCCGGCAACCGGGTGGATGGCGTATTTCACCACCACGCCTTCCTTCTTCAGCGTGTCCGCCATCTCGCGCAGCGCGTGCTGCGCCTGCGCCACCGCCATGCCGTAGCCTGGCACGATGATCACCTTGCTGGCGTTCTTCATGATGAAGGCCGCGTCCTCGGCGTTGCCGGATTTCACCGCGCGATCGCTGGCACCGGCCACCGCCGCGACGCCGCCGCTGTCGGTGCCGAAACCGCCCAGCAGCACGTTGATGATGCTGCGGTTCATGCCTTTGCACATGATGTAGGACAGGATCGCACCAGAGGCGCCGACCAGCGCACCGGTGATGATCAAGGCGAGGTTCTGGATGGTGAAGCCGATCCCCGCTGCCGCCCAGCCGGAATAGCTGTTCAGCATCGACACCACGACCGGCATGTCGGCGCCGCCGATCGGGATGATCAGCAGGAAGCCAAGCCCGATCGCGAGCAGCGCGATCAGCCAGAACACGACCTGGCTGCCGCTGGCGACGAAGACCACGATCAGCACCAGCAACAGGACGCCGAGCCCGAGATTGATCTGATGCTGATATGGGAAGGTGATCGGATTGCCCTTCATCAGCGCCTGCAGCTTGGCAAAGGCGATCAGCGAGCCCGAGAAGGTGACCGCGCCAATGGCGAGGCCGATCGACATCTCGACCAGGCTTTCGGGGTAGATGTTGCCGGCGGTGCCGATGCCGAACGCTTCCGGCGCGTTCAACGCCGCGGCCGCCACGAACACGGCGGCGAGGCCGACCAGCGAATGGAACGCCGCCACCAGTTGCGGCAACGCCGTCATCTGGATGCGCATCGCAACCATCCCGCCGATGCCGCCGCCGATCGCCATGGCAAGGACGATGAGCCCGATGCCGGGCAGCGACATGCCGTGATGCACCAGCGTCGCCACGATGGCGATGGCCATGCCGACCATGCCCAGCATGTTGCCGCGGCGGGAGCTTTCAGGATGCGAAAGGCCGCGCAGTGCCAGGATGAACAGCACGGCGGCGACGAGATAGGCGAGCGACGTCAGGCTTGCGGACATCGGCTAGGACCTCGCCTTCTTCTTGAACATCTGCAGCATTCGGTAGACCACCATGAAGCCGCCGAAGATATTCACGCTGGCGAGCATCACCGCGATGAAACCGAAGCCCATCGCCCAGCCGGACAAAGCGAGCCCGGTCGCCAGCATCGCGCCGACGACGATCACCGACGAGATCGCGTTGGTCACGCCCATCAGCGGCGAATGCAAGGCGGGCGTCACGTTCCAGACCACGTAGTAGCCAACGAAACAGGCCATCAGGAACACCGCGAACAGGAACACGAACGGCTCGACGGCTTCGGCGACAGGACCGGCGCCGGCGGCGAAATCACGGGCGCTCTCGGCGAGGTCGGCGGCACGGTTCGCCAGATCCATCGCCTGGTCGGCAAGCTGGGAGGGGGTCATCGGCTGCTCCGGGTCAGGCGGCTTGCGACGGCAGGAACATCGGGTGCACCACGGCGCCGCCGCGGGTCAGCAGCACGCCATTGACGATGTCGTCGTCGTCGGGAAGTTTTACGGTATTGGTCGCCTTGTCCCAGAACTGGGTCAGAAAGGTCAGCAGGTTGCGCGCGTAAAGCGAGCTGGCTGCGACCGGGATGCGGCCGGGCCAGTTGCGCCAGCCGAGAATGCGCACGCCGCCAGATGTCACGATGCTCTCCCCCGGCACGGTCATCTCGCAATTGCCGCCGGCCTCGGCCGCGAGATCGATGATCACGCTGCCGGCCTTCATGCTCTCGACCATCGCCGTCGTGACGATCACCGGGGCGCGGCGGCCCATCACCAAGGCGGTGCAGACGACGATGTCGTTCTTGGCGACGGTGGCGGCCATCAGCTCGGCCTGCTTCTGGCAGAACGCGTCGCTCATCTCCTTGGCGTAGGCGCCTTTCTGCGCCGCCGTCTCCTCATCCTCGACACCGACGAAGCTCGCGCCAAGTGACTTGATTTCCTCTTTCGCGGCCGGGCGGACGTCGGTCGCGGAGACGATCGCGCCAAGCCGGCGGGCGGTGGCGATCGCCTGCAGGCCGGCGACACCGGCGCCGATCACGAACACGCGGGCCGGCGGCACGGTGCCGGCGGCCGTCATCATCATCGGGAATCCGCGCTCGAACGCCGTCGCGGACTCGACCACGCCGCGATAGCCGGCGAGATTGGCCTGGCTGGACAGCACGTCCATCGACTGCGCGCGGGTGATGCGCGGCAGCAATTCCATCGCCGCCGTATCGATCCCGGCCTGGGCCAGCGAGGGCAGCAATTGCGGATCGGCGAAGGCGCCGGCGATGCACACCAGTAGCGCGTCGCGCGGGATCAGCGCACGCTCGGCCGCCTCCGGCGCCTGCACCGCGAAGACGATGCCGGCACCGGCGAGTGCCGCCGCGGGATCGGCGGCGATCTCGGCTCCGGCGGCACGGTATTCCGCGTCCGACACCGCGGACGCCTGCCCGGCGCCGGTTTCCACCGCCACCGTCAATCCCATGGCCACGAGCTTCTTCACCGTCTCGGCCGTCGCCGCCACGCGGGTTTCGAACGCGCGACGTTCCTTCAGCACCGCAAGTCGCATCAGGGTGTCCTTTCTCGATCGCAGGGCCGGACAGCGCAGGCTGCCCGTGGACGCCAGGTCCGCGGTCCGCCCAGGCCAGGTTGCAACGATACATGACCCGGGCGGGCGACCGGATGCAAGGCCCGTCCGCGCCGCCGGGGCCTCACGCGGCGGTGACGAGCCTTGGATCCGTGGTCTGCAACGCAGCCCGCACCAGCGTTGCCGCAATCTCGCGGCCGCGGACGGGCCGGCCGAAATGAAAGCCCTGCAGTTCGGTGCAGCCGAGCGCCCGCAGGATGTCGCTTTCGGCCTGCGTCTCGACCCCGTCGGCGGTGATGGTGACGCCAAGTTCGCGGCCGAGCGCGATCATCGCCGACACCATGGCACCGTTGGCGGCGGCACTGTTGGCGGCGGGGCCGCCCGCTGCCATGCCGCGCACGAAGCTGCGGTCGATCTTCAGCCGGCTGAACCTGAAATGCCGCAGGTGATTGAAGGAGGAATTTCTGGCCCCGAAACGATCGAGCGAGATATGCACCCCAACGGCTGACAGTTTGCGCAGCACCCGGCGGGCGCCGTGGCACAGCATCGCCTCGGTGATCTCAAGCTCCAGCCGCGCCGGCGCCAGCCCGGACTGCGCCAATGCCGCCGCGACCGCCGCCACCAGCCCGGCATCGACGAACTGGCCGGAGGAGAGATTGACGGTCACCCTGACATCGCCCGGCCAATCCGCCGCGTCGCGACAGGCTTGCAGCAGCACCCACTCGCCGATCGCCACCATCAGGCCGATTTCCTCGGCCACCGCAATGAACTCGCCGGGCAGCACCAGGCCGCGCACTGGATGTCGCCAGCGCAGCAGCGCTTCGCAGGCGATCACCTCGCCGCTCTGCGCGTTGGTGATCGGCTGGTAGAACAGCTCGAACTCCGCATTCACAATGGCCCGCCGCAGCTCGGCCTCCAGCGTCCGCCTGGCTTGCAGGCCCTCCACCATCTCCGGTTGGAACAGGACGTACCGGCCGCAGCCGGCCGCAAGCCCGCGCGAGGCGTTCTTGGCCTGGTACATCGCGATGTCGGCGTCATTGAGAACCTCGTCCACGGCGCCGCTTTCGCGACCCAGCACGGCGATGCCGATGCTGGCGGCGACGCTCAGCGTGTGGCCCGCGACCTCGAACGGCTCGTCGATGCGCGCGACGATGCGGCGGGCGAGGCTCTCGGCCTGGGTCGGTTGGTCGCAATGCGTCTGGACGATCGCGAACTCGTCGCCGCCCAGCCGCACCACCAGATCGGTTTCGCGCACGCTGCAGCGCAACCGTTCCGCGACCGCGCAGAGCAAGCCGTCACCGACGGCGTGGCCGAAACAATCGTTCACCGCCTTGAAGCGGTCGAGGTCGAGCATCAGGATCGCCGCCGGAACATGCGGCAGGTGGCAGCCGACCTCCTTGAGATGGGTCCGCAGCCGCATCCGGTTCGCGAGCCCGGTCAACGCGTCGTGCCCGGCCAGATGCTCGATCCGTGCTTCGGCGACATGGCGCGCGGTGATGTCCTCATGCGTCGCCACCCACCCGCCATCGGGCATCGGGCGATGATGGATCGCGATTACCCGGCCGTTGCGCAATCGCACCACGGTGTCGCTCGGCTCGGCGGCAATCACCACCAATTCGCGCCAGACGAGATATTCTTCGCGGGTCATTTCGGGAAACGCACCAACGGCGAAGCGGTGGTCGACGATGGTTTCGAGCGAGGTGCCGGGACGCGCACATTCCGGCGACAGGTCGTACAGCTCGCTGTAGCGCCGGTTGCAGACGATCAGCCGGCGCTGTCCGTCAAAGAAGCACAGGCCTTGCGACATGTTGTTGAGCGCCGTGTCGAACCGCGCCGCCTGCTCCTCCGCCCCCGCCACGAAACGGTCCAGTTCGCGGCGCGGCACGATGCGGAACCAACGCAGGGCCACCAGCATGATCATGGCAATGGCGGCTGGCCAGATGAGGCCGGGCCATAGTAAGCTAGGCCAGAGCAAGCCGGGCCAAACCGCGGCCGGCCGGAGTAAGGCTGGAATGTCGGCCATGATGCGGCTCTGCGCGATCAGCAGGCAAAACATCGCCCCGGCGCAGACCGCAACGATCGCCGTAGACCGGCTGATCAGGTCTTGTCGGCCGATCAGGTCCTGAAAACGGCCCCTCTGCACGCCCCGTCCACCCACCCTTGACACCGCATCGGCATTGCAATGACTTAGGTTTGATTTCGGAATCGTTAAATTGGCGCGAGCGGTACTCCCGCGTCCTCCAGCACCGCCGACTGGCGCGCCGAGAGTGCGTCGGTGTCGAAGTCGGCGATCAGCTCCTCGAACAGCTTCGACCAGTTCAGTTCCGCCCGCAACCGCAGGAAGACGCTGCCCAGACCGATGGCGCTGCGGTCCATCAGCACGAACTCGCGCGGCGGGCGCACGCCGCCGGTGCGCTTCAGCCCGGCATGCACCCGCTGCGCGACCTCGCGGCCGAATTGCGGGTCGTCGCTGTCGGTGATGCGGCGCACACGGTCCTGGGTCAGCGGCTCGTAGAGGAAGCGCGCCCATTCGTTCAGCACCGCCATCTTCTCGCGGGTCATGCCTGCGAAGCCCCAGGTGGCGTAGGCGTGCATGCGCCTTGTCCTCGTCGCTGTCGCGCACCGCCTCGAACAGATCGATCACGCCGCGGACGAACTTCGCCTGGAACACGCGGATGGCGCCGAAATCCAGCAGGTTCACGCTGGCATCCGGGCGCACCTGGTAATTGCCGAGATGCGGGTCGCCATGGATCACGCCATAACGGTAAAACGGCACGTACCAGGCGCGGAACAGCGCCTCGGCGATGCGGTTGCGCTCCTCCTGCGGCGGGTCTTCCTCCAGCCGGCGCATCAGCGGGCGGCCATCCAGCCAGGTCATGGTCAACAGGCGCCGGGTGCTGAACTCGGCGATCGGCACCGGAATATGCACGCCCGGCACATCCTTCAGCATCATCGCCGTACAGCCGCATCTGCGCCGCCTCGCGCTTGTAGTCCAGCTCCTCGCGCAGGCGTTCGGCGAGTTCGACGTAGATCTCGTCGTGCTGGATCGCGCCGTCCATGCGGTGGTACACCGCCATCGCCAGCTTCAGCTGCCGCAGATCGGCGTCCACCGTGCTGGCCATGTCCGGATATTGCAGCTTGCAAGCGACCTCGCTGCCGTCCGGCAACGTGCGCGATGCACCTGGCCGAGGCGACGCCGCGGCCGAGGCCTCGTGCTCGAAGCGGCGAAGCGCTGTCTCCCAGTCCGGCCCGAGTTCGCCCGCCATGCGGCGGCGCACGAAGGCCCAGCCCATCGCCGGCGCGTTGGCCTGCAGCTGCGCCAGTTCTGCTCGGCATATTCCGCCGGCAGCGCGTCCGGCACGGTCGACAGGAACTGCGCCACCTTCATCAACGGGCCCTTCAGCCCACCCAGGATGCTCCCGAAGGTCCTCGGCATGGTCGGCGCGGTCGGTGCGGATGCCGAACGCGCGCTCCCCCACCATGCGCGCCGCGATCCCGCCGACCGCGCCCGAGGTGCGGGCCATGCGGCGGAATTCGCCGAACAGCGACGACGCTCGGTCGGCTCCCCACTCCGGCGCAGCCGCGGCGCGGGCGCAGCGGGCGATCGTCCTCGCCTTCCAAGCTCGTCGATGAAGCCGGAGATCACGTCGAGCCCGCGTGCGCCAGAACGCCGGGATCGGACGCATCCAGGCCGAACGGCGCCAGCAACTCCTTGTGCCGCTTGGTGCCGCCGGCCCGAGCATGTCGAGATATTTCGCCTGGAAGCCCGGATGCCCGGCGCTGGAACACGCCGTACAGCGCATTCACCAGGCAATCACCGAAGGCATAGGCGTAGACGTAGAACGGCGTGTGGATGAAATGCGGCACATAGGCCCAGAACACCCGGTATTCCGGGGTGAACTCGAATGCCGGGCCGAGGCTCTCGCGTCTGCACCTCCATCCAGATCTCGCCGATCCGGTCGGCGCATCATCTCGCCGTCAGCGCCGCTCCGTCATGCAGCGCGCTGCTCGAAGCGATAGAAGGCGATCTGGCGGACCACCGTGTTCAGCATGTCCTCGACCTTGCCGGCCAGCATGATGCGGCGGCGGGCGGGATCGGTCTCGGCGTCCAGCAGGTCGCGGAAGGTCAGCATCTCGCCGAACACGCTGGCGGTCTCGGCCAGCGTCAGCGGCGTGCCGGCCATCAGGTAGCCGCGCTCGGCCGCCAGCACCTGGTGCACGCCGTGGCCCAGCTCATGCGCCAGCGTCATCACGTCGCGCGTGCGGCCGTGATAGTTCACCAGCAGATACGGATGCACCGACGGGCACCGTCGGGTGGGCGAAGGCGCCGCCCGACTTGCCCGGCCGCAAGCGCCGCGTCGATCCACGGCTTGTCGAAGAACCGCCCGCCGACCTTCGCCAGCTCCGGCGAGAAGGCGCCATACGCCCGCAGCACGCGCGAGCTGCGCTTCCGGCCAGGACACCTCGCGGTCGGTCATCGCCTGGCAGCGGCGCGTTGCGGTCCCAGTGCTGCAGCTTCTCCAGCCCGAGCCATTTCGCCTTCATCAGGTAGTAGCGGTGCGACAGCCGGGGGAAATCGGCGGTCACCGCCGTCACCAGCGCCTCCACCACCTCGTCCTCGACCATGTTGGCGCGGTTGCGGTAGCTGCCGGGGTGCGGGTAGTGGCGCCAGGTGTCGATGATCTCCTTGTCCTTGGCGAGCGTGTTGGTGGTCAGCGCGAACAGCCGGATGTTGTCGCCGAAAACGCACGGCCGACGGCGCGCGCCGGCTGCCTCGCGCACCGCGCGGTCGCGGTCCGACAGCTTGTTCAGCGCGGCACTGACGGTCAGCTCCTCGCCCGCCAACGGCACCCGCATCGCCGCCACCGTCTCGTCGAACAGGCGCGACCAGGCGGCGCGGCCGGTGACCTCCTTTTCGTGCAGCAGCCGCTCCACTTCGTCGGAAAGCTGGTGCGGGCGGAACACGCGCACGTCGCGCAGCCAGGGCGCCCAATGCGCCAATGCCGGGTCAGCCAGCTTGGCGTCGAGCATCGGCATCGTCCAGCCGGTTCAGTTCGAGCGTGAAGAAGATCAGCGGCGTGGAGATCGCGGTCACCCGCTCGTTCATCGACTGGTAGAACCGGCCGATGCCAGGGTCGTTGGAATCGCCGCTGAACAGCAGCTGGGCATAGGACATCGACCCGGCCCAGCACTTCCTCGATGCGTCTCGTAGGCGGCAATCGCGGCGGCCAGCGTCGGCGCCGGACAGGGCGGCGAGCCTGCCGGCATGCGCGGCCGCGAAGGCTTTCGCGTCCTGCTCGGCCGCGTCGAGCGCCTGCGCCAGTTCCGGCAAGTCAAGAGCGGGGTAAAGGTCGGAGAGGTCCCAGCTCGGCAGGTCGGCTGAGGCGGCCCCGGTTGAAGCAGCGTCACCTGGGGCGGCGAGTCCGTCGGGCATGCGGCGATCATCCTGTTGCTGGAGGTCGTCCCGGGAGGCAGCCAGAGATCGCGCGGCTGGGCGGGCCGAGTGGCTGGTGGTGGGGGGAGATGTAAGTTATGCGGTGAATAGGTCAAATGGCGCCGCCGCCCTTAGGGCATAATTGTTTGGCGCGCGAGCGGGGGAGCGATGCGTAGCGGCCGGTTGGGACGAATATCCGGACTGGCCGAATCTCGCGGCCATGATGTTCGACCTGGCGCGGCGTTGGCCGGACCGGCCGATGCTGCGCGATTTCCGCGACGGCGCGTGGCAGACGATCGACCTGGGACCAGTTCGCCGGCAGGCGGCCGCAGCTTGCCCGCGGGCTGCGCGCGGCCGGGATCGCCGCCGGCGACCGGGTGCTGATCGTCTCCGAGAACCGGCCGGAATATCCGATCGTCGAAACCGCGCTGATGGCGCATCCGCGCCGTGCCGGTGCCCGTCTACACCACCAACACCGTCGAGGACCACGCGCATGTCCTGCGCGACAGCGGCGCCCGCGCGGCGATCGTGTCGAAAGCCGCCTTGGCCGAACGGGTGGCGCAGGCAGGCGCGCTCGATCTCCTGGTGACAATGCAAGCTTTTGAGACACGGGGGCAGGAATTTGCCGCCCAGGGTCTTCGCGTGCTCGCCTGGAACGACCTCGTGGCCAACGCGAGCGATTTCGCCGATGCCATTGAGATTGCGGAAATGATCCCGCCCGGCGCACTGGCTTGCCTGGTCTACACCTCGGGCACCGGCGGCGCACCGCGCGGGGTGATGCTGCCGCACCGGGCGATCCTGTCGAACTGCCGCGGCGCCTTCGAACTCGCCCGCCCGCTGCGCTTCGCCGGCGAAACCTATTTGTCGTTCCTGCCGCTGTCGCACAGCTACGAGCATACCGCCGGCCAGTTCTTCATGCTCAGCCTGGGCACCGAAATCGTGTACTCGCCGCGGCGTCGAGCACCTCGCCGCCGACCTGCTGGCGGTGCGGCCGACCATCATGACCATGGTGCCGCGCGTGCTGGAAGTGATCCGCGCCCGCATCCTAGGCCAGGTCGCGCACCAGCCGGCGTGGAAGCAGGCTTTGTTCGCCCGCGCCATCGCCATCGGCCAGCGCCGCGCCGACGGCGCGCGGCTGTCGCTGGCGGACCGGCTGCTCGATCCGATCCTGGAGCGGCTGGTACGCCAGGCGGTGCGCGCGCGCTTCGGCGGCCGGCTGCGCGTGGCGATTTCCGGCGGCGCACGGCTGGAGCCCGAGATCGGGCAGTTCTTCCTCGCCCTCGGCATCCCGCTGCTGCAAGGCTACGGCCAGACCGAGGCGGGACCGGTGATCTGCGCCAACCCGCCGCTGCACATCCGCATCGACACGGTCGGGCCGCCGCTGCAAGGCGTGGAACTGCGGATCGCCGAGGACGGCGAGATCCTGGTGCGCGGCGAATCTGGTGATGGACGGCTATTGGGGCCGTCCGGCGGAGACGACGGCGGCGATCCGCGACGGCTGGCTGCACACCGGCGATATCGGCGTGCTCGATCCCGACGGCTATCTCCGCATCACCGATCGCAAGAAGGACATGATCGTGCTGTCCGGCGGCGACAACATCTCGCCGGCCCGCATCGAAGGGATGCTGCTGGCGGCGCCGGCGATCGCCCAGGCGGTGGTGACTGGGAGAAGGCCGCGCCGGATTGGCAGCACTGCTGGTTCCGCGCTGAGGGGTTCGACGCGGCGGCGATCGACGCGGCGGTCAAGGCGGCGAACGCCTGCCTGTCCGTCACCGAGCGCATCCGCCGCCATGCCATCGTGCCCGCCTTCACCATCGAGAATGGGCTGCTCACCGCCACCCAGAAGGTGCGACGGCATCTGGTTGTCGCCGCCCACGCCCATCTGCTGGCCAAGCTTGGGGGATGACGGCCTGGCGCGAATCAGTGCATGGGCGAATATGGTCGCCGCGGTGAATGATTACGGCAGCGCGTATCGGCTATGCCTCGCGATCAATGACAGGACAGCCTGATGTTCCCGGTTTTCGATACGGTCAAAGCGGCCGTCGCGGCGGCGATCGCCTTTGCCCGGACGAAGCCGTGGCTGATGCTGTGCGGCGTCGCCGGCTACGCGGTGGGCGCGCTGATCAGCGCGCAGGTCCTGCCGCGCTATCATTTCGACGGTTGGATCGGCGCGCATGTCACCGGTTGGCTGGGCGGGCTGCCGGGATTGATTCTCCTGGTCCCGGTATGGACCGCCGTCTTTCGCTTCGTGATCCTGAAAGACGAGAGCCGCGGCTACTACCCATTCGACGCGCGGGTCCGCCGGGTGCTGCTGACTGCCCTCGTGCTGTCGCTGGTGAGCATGGTCGGTGGGTTGCCCTTTGCGTTCAGCCTTGATTTCGGCGGCCGGCTGGAGGGGCGGCGAAGCGTCGCGCTGGCCGTTCTGGGTGTCGCCGCCGTCTGGAAGCTTTGCGCCTGGTGGCTGTTCTGCCGGCTGGCGATTGCCCCGCCCCTCGCCGCCAGCGGCACCCGAAAAGAGGCGCTGGACACCTCGTTCGCCTATACGCCGGGGGCGGTGCTCCGCATCGTCGCGGTCAAGTTCGTGGTCTACCTGCCGGCCTTCGTGCTGGTCGGGGCCCTGCTGTTGGCCGGACGACTCGATGGACGCGGATCTGATCGGCCAGGCCTGGGCCGTGGTGGTGGTCACGCTGCTGACCGCGGCCACCGAACTGACCGACACCGCGACCATGGCGCTGGTCGCGGTCCGGCTGGTCAAGCTGCCCACGGCCTCCGCCAGGATCGAGTAATCGGCACCCTCGGGCGTCTGGTCGCGACGTCAGGTATCAATGCCCGTGCCAGCCGCCGTGGCCGCCCCAGCCGCCACCCCAGCCACCACGCCAGCCGCCACCCCAGCCGCCACGCCAGCCGCCGCCCCAGCCACCCGCCACCACGACGGCCGGCGCCGCGACATAGGGCGCGGCCACATAGGGCGCCGGTGCGTAGGCAGGGCTGCCGGCGTAGTAGCCATCGCCGTAATATCCGCCGTAATTGCCGTAATATCCGCCGTAGTAGCCGTATGGATATGCCACGCAGCCCGACAAGGCGAGCAACCCGAGCGCCGCCGTGCCGCCAAGCCACCGGGTGCGGGTTCGGCCCCGCTCCACGCGGGGCTTCTCCACGCGATGCTTCATCAACGACATGGAATTCCTCCCAACAGGTAAATCGCCGCACCTTCAGTTCAGGCCGCGTTTGCGGCATTTCAGTGTTCGCCGGCCCGGCGTCGCCTGAGCTGACCAAGATTTAACCCGTGGGCCGACGGAGGCGACGCGGTTTCGCCATCATCAGCAACCATTCTGGCTATCAATTCGTTCCTCAATCGAAGCCATTGCATAAGGACACGAGACCGTGCGCACGCAGACCGCCTTGTTTCGGCTCACTTCGGCGCTCGCCGTGGCCCCGCTCCTGTTCGCGACCGTTCCCGTGGTGGCGCAACCGGCCCCTGGCCCGCCGCTGCCCCAAGCCGCCGCGACCACGGCCGATCCACCGGCCCGCGTTGGCCGGTTGGCCCGCATCCGCGGCACCGTGTCGTTCCACACCGCCGACCAGACGCAGTGGGAGCTGGCGACGCTGAACTACCCCGTCACCGCCGGCAACGCGTTCTGGACCGAGCCGGGTGCTGCCGCCGAGATCGAGATCGGCGCCGCCCATATCGCGCTCGACCAGACCAGCGAGTTCGACATCGACACGCTGGATGACCGCACCCTCGGCGCCACCCTCGCGCAAGGGGAAATCTACCTGCGGGTGCCCGGCATGGCGGCGGGCAGCGTCACCCAGATCCGCACGCCGCGCGGCGTGGTGGCGATCGCCCAGCCCGGCCGTTACGAAATCGTCGCCGGCGACACCGAGCATCCCACCAGCGTGACGGTGGTCGACGGCGCGGCGCGGGTGACCGGCACCGCCATCGAGGTCGATGCCGGGCCGCATCAGACGGTGCAGATCAGCGGCACCGACAGCTTCCAGGCGACCACCGTCGCCGCGGCGAACGACGCCTTCCTGAGTGCAGACTCTCGCCGAGGAGCGGCCGGCGCCGGTGCGCAGCGCCGCGGTGCTTTTGCCGCCGGTGGTGGCGCAGATGACCGGCGGCGACGCGTTGGAGGAGGTTGGCGAATGGGCGCCGAACCCGGAATATGGCGCGGTGTGGTACCCGCCGGTGGACGCGGGCTGGGTGCCGTATCGCCATGGCCACTGGGCCTATGTCGCACCTTGGGGCTGGACCTGGGTGGACGAGGCGGCATGGGGCTTCGCGCCGTTCCATTACGGCCGCTGGATTCAGGTCGGGCCGCGCTGGGGCTGGATCGCCGGCGAGCGGGAGGTGCGGTATGATGACGATCGGCCAGTTTATTCCCCGGCTCTGGTCAGCTTCGTCGGCGTCGGCGCGGGCGTCGCGTTGGGGTTGGCGGCCGGTGCGGCGGTCGGCTGGATTCCGCTCGGGCCGCGCGAGCCGTATTATCCGCCGTACCGCACCAGCCAAGTCTATATCCGCCAGATCAACGTCACCAATGTGACCAACGTGAACAACCTTGCGAGCGTGCCGCCGCCGACGCGGAATTTCGCCAACCGCTCCTTCGCCACGGTGGTGCCGGCCAGCGCCATGGCGGCGTCGCAACCGGTGGCACCGCGTGCGCAGGCGGTAACTCCGCAGGTGCTCGCAGCCGCCCGGCCGGTGCCGGCGCCGCCAGTCACGCCGACGCGCACGACGGCTGGCGTGACTCCCGCCGTCGCGCGCCAACTGAACCTGCCGGCCGCCCCCGGCGTGGTCGCGGCGCGGCCTGCCGCCCCTGGGCCGGCGTTCCAATCGCGATTTGGTGGCGCTGTCGTCGCGCGCCCGCCGGTCGGCACTCCCGCCGCCCTCGTCAACCCCGCCATCCCGACGCCGCAGAACGCGCTTGCGCCCCGCCCCGGCGCGATCCCGCCCGGGGCCGCGCCCGGACCGGCCATCCTGCCGCGTGGCCCCGGCCGAGCACCGGTGGCGCCGGCGGCGGTGACGCCTGGCGTGCCGTCCATCCCCGGCGCCGCAGGAGCAGGGATTGCCCCGCGTGCTCCGGCCGCCCCGGGGCTGCAAAGTCCGGCGGCACAAGGCGCGCCGGCGCCGGGCGTGATCGCCCCGAATGCCGCGCCCGCCGGCGCTGCAGCACTGCCATCGCTGCGCCCCGTGATTCCGCCGGGAGCCCGCCCTGCCCCACCCCAGCCCGGCGCCATCGCGCCACCCGGCCCGGTCAGCGCACCCGGCGCTCCCGCCGCCTTGCGGGCGCCCGTGGCGCGGCCGGTTCCGGCGGCGCCGGCGCTGCCGCAGGCCGCGGCACCGAGTCCGCGCGCCGCCCCGGCGCCGGCGGTCGGCCAGCCAGCCGCGATCGTGCCGCACGTGGCGCCGCCGACGCCGGTGGTGCAGGCGGCACCGCCGCCTGTGGCCCGCGCCACACCACCACCGCCGGTCATGCGCGCGCCGCCGCCGCCGCAGGTGGTGCCCGCGTCGCCACCACCGCCGGTGGTCCATGCGCCGCCGCCGCAAGTGGTCCGGGCAGCGCCACCGCCACCGGTCGCGCGTGCCGCACCGCCGGCACCGGCTCCGGTCGTCCACGCGGCGCCGCCCGCCCCCGCGCCGCATGCACCGCCACCGGCCGCGCATAACTGCCCACCGGGGAGACCGACCTGCTGACGCCTGCGACGCCGAGCGGCCGGGGATGGCGCAAGGCCCTGCTCAACGCGCTGCTGTTCCCGGCCGCCCTGCTGCTGGTGGTGGTGGAGGATGTCGTCTGGCGCGGCGCCAATGCCGGCCTGCGCCGGCTGCGCCAACTGAACTGGATCAGGTGGCTCGGCGCCTGGCTCGGCACCTTCCCGGGTTGGCTGGCGCTGCCGCTGTTCCTGATCCCGGAGGCGATCGGCCGCCTCGGCGAGCTATGGGCGATCTACCTGTTGGCGCATGGCCATCTCCGCGCCGCCACCTCGGTCTATGTCGTGGTGCGGCTGCTCGCGACGCTGATGGCGGTGTTCGTCTATCAATCCTGCGAGGTCGCGTTGCTGCGGATCGGCTGGTTCGCCACCCTGGTGAGTTGGACGCGCGCCGTTCGCGACTGGTCGCTGGCGCTGATCAGGCCGGCGCGGCAGCTGCTGTATGAGATCGGCCAGCGCGGACCGAACATGGTGATGCGGCGCATCGGCGCGCTGCGACGCATGGTGCTGAAGCAATGGCGACGCCTCACGGCCGGGCGATCCTGAACCGTCCGGCCCCCGATGCTCAAATCCGGTGGTTCAACGGCAATCCCGGCACATTCCAGCCCGAGGTCATCCAATCGAGGCAAACCAGTTGCCCGGTACCAGAAAGCGTCACGAAGGCCTGCCGCTCGCCGTCGCCGCCGAAACAGATATTGGTCGTGCTGGGATCGGCGAATTTTTCCACCCGCAGCACCCGCCCATCCGGTGCGATCACCGTCACCGCGCCGGTCACCAGTGTCGCGACGCAGATATTTCCCGCCGCATCCACCTTCAGGCTGTCGAACATCTGGTAGCCGCCGAGGCCGCACACCAGCCGCCCGCCATGCGGCGACGGCAATTGCTGCTTGCGCGCCACCCCCGGCGACTCCAGGTCGAACGCCCATAGCCGCGCCGTCGCGGTTTCGGCGACATAGACCACGCGCCCGTCCGGCGACAGGCCGATGCCGTTGGGCGTGATCAGCGGGAAGGCGACCTCCATGATGCGGCTGCCGTCGGCGAGAGCGTAGTAAACGCCGCCCTGGTCGCGTTCGCGCGCGCGGGTCTTGCCGAGATCGGTGAAATAGAAGCCGCCGAACGCGTCGAACACCAAGTCGTTCGGACCGCGCAACGGGTGGTCGCCGCAGCGGTCGTACAACCGGGTGACGGCGCCGGTCTTCGCGTCCACGCGTTCGATGCGGCCGCCGGAGTAATCGGCGGGCTGCAGGCCCGGGCGCAGCCGGCCATCCTGCTCGTGCCAGACGAAACCGCCATTGTTGCAGACGTAGAACGCCCCGTCCGGCCCCACTGCCAATCCGTTCGGACCGCCGCCGGTCTGCGCCAGCACCCGCACCGCGCCGTCCGGGGCGACGATGCTGACGGTGCCGCGCTCGATCTCCACCAACGCCACCGACCCGTCCGACAACCACACCGGCCCCTCGGGAAAGCGGAGGCCTGTCGCCAGGATTTTCGGTTCGTTCATTTTTCTTCCCTCTACTCCGTTCGGTAAGCCTAACGCATTCGACCGCGCCGTGAAGGGGACGCCGCTTGGCCGACCAATACGCGTGGAATGTCGCCGACGGGGAGTGGGGAACGCCAGGCAACTGGCGCGACCTCACCACCGGCGCGACGCCGGCCCTGGCTGCGCCTGACAGCGCCAACCAGGTGGCGATCGCCGGGCCGTCCAGTGGCGCCTTCCGCACCATCACCGGCATTGGCGCCGCGGCAAGCCTGAGCTTCGCCGCCGACGTCGTGGTCTTGGGACAACTTTCCGCCGGCAGCCTCTCGGTCGCCAGCGGCGGCACCGTGATCATCGGCGCAGGCGGCAGCATCGCCGACGACGCGGCGCTCGTGGGCCCCGGCGTGGTGCAGGTCAGCGGCAGCAGCGCCCGCTTCAGCACCGGCGGCCTGCTCACCGTATCGGCACTCGCCTCGGCGCCCGGTTCGGGCGTGGTCCAGGCCAGCAATCACGCCGCCGTGCAGGCCGGAACGCTGGTGCTGGCCGGGGGGACGCTGTCGGCGGATGCCACCGCGTCCATCGAAGTCGGCGGTTCCAGTCGTGGACAACTCGGATTCCTGAGTATCGATGCCTGCGCCACGCTGACCAGCATGGCCGGTCTGATCACCACAGCGGTGACTGACAACGGCGTGCTGGTGGCCACCGCCGGCGAAACCCGCGTGTTCGGCGCGATCTCCGGCGACGGCACGCTGGAGATCGGCGCCGCCGGCACGCTGTACCTGCCGGGCGCGGTCGCCGCCGCCACGAATATTGCCTTCACCAGCAGCGACGGCGTGCTGCAACTCACCAGTTTCTCCAAGCAATTTGCCGGCGCGATCTCCGGCTTCAGCCAAGGCGACGCGATCGACATCGCGGTCGGCAGCGTGACCGGCGCCAGCTGGAGCGGCGGCATCCTGACCCTGACCGTCCACAACGCGCCGGTGATGTCGCTGCGCCTCGACGGCAATTTCAACGGGGCGGTATTCCTTGCCCGGCCCGACGGCAATGGCGGCAGCATGGTCACCCTGGCTCCGACCGTGGGGGGCACCACCAACGGCTCGGGCGCGGCCGGCGCCGGCACCGCCACCCCCGATCTTTATGCCTGGATCGCGCCGACGGGCGGGGCGTGGGGCGATGCCGCGAATTGGTCCGACCTCACCGCCAGCCAGTCGCCGGCGGTGCTCGCGCCTGGCAGCAACGACATCGTCGCCCTCATTGGTCCAACCAACCACAGCGCGCTGCTGCTCACCGGCCAGGGCAACTCGGCGAGCCTTGATGTCGCCGGCAATGTCACCCTGTCCGGGCGGTTCACCACCGGCGCATTGCTGGTCGGCGGCGCGCCAGGTGCCGGCGAACTCGACGTCGGGATCGGCAGCACGCTGCTGGCCACGAGCGTGTCGCTGGGCACTGGCGGCGTGCTCAACGTCAGTGGCGGTTCGAAGCTCACGGTGTCCGGCACCGTCAGCCTGACCTCGGTGAACCCAGGCGGCGGCGTGCTGTCGCTGAGCGATTCGAGCTTCGGCAAGTTCGCTGGCCTTGTCCTCGCCGGCGGTACCATTTCGCTCGACGGCGCGTCGGCGATCGAGATCGGATCAACCGGCATCCCGGCCGGCAGTGCGATCACCGTCGATGCCGGCGCGACGCTGACCAGCACCGGCGGCCTGATCACCGCCGGCATCGCGGTGCGCGGGACGTTGCTGGCGGGCGGCGGGCGCACCAGCGTGCTGAAGGGCGTCACCGGCGGCGGCACGCTGCAGATCGGCGCCAACGCGACGCTGGCGTTGGCCGGCTCGGTGGCCGCCAACAACGCGGTCGGGTTTCTCGCCTCCGGCGGCGTGCTGCAACTCGGCGCCACCGGCAGCCAGTTCGCCGGATCGATCACCGGCTTCGGCCAAAGCGACGCGATCGACATCACCCATTCGCTGCTGACCGACGCCGCCTGGGCCGCGGGCACGCTGACGCTCTCCATCGACGGCGCGCCCGCGATGTCGCTGCGGCTGACCGGCAACTATGCCGGCGCGGTGTTCCTCGCCACACCTGATGGCAGCGGCGGCACGGTGGTGACGCTCGCCGCCGGCGCCACCGCGGCCAGCGTGTCGGCGGCGTCCGCCGGCACCGCCGCCGCGGAGTCCTTCATCTGGACCGCGAGCGCCGGCGGCGACTGGGGCAATGCCGGCAACTGGACCGACGTCACGTCCGGGGCGGCGATTGCGCCTGGGGCAAACGACATCGTCGGCATCGCCGGTGGCACGGGTCCAGGATTCCAGTTGCTGACCGGCCAAGGCAACGCCGCGAACCTCGGGGTGACCGGCAATGTCGCGCTCGCCGGCACGGTCGCCACCGGGGCGCTGGCGATCGGCCTGCCAGGGTCGGTGGGCGTGCTCGACCTCATCGCCGGCGGCCTGCTGACGGCAGGGTCCGCGACGGTCGGGGCCGGCGCCTTGCTGGTGAACGGCGCTGGCGCGGCGCTCCAGATCGCCGGCACTTTGTCGGTGGCGGGTGCGGCACCCGGCAGTGCCACGGTTTCGGTCAGCAATGGCGGGGCACTGCATGCCGGCGGCGTGATCCTGGCCGGCGGCACGCTCGGCGTCGACGCCGCCGGGATTCTCGAAATCGGCATGGCGGCGGCCAATCTCGCGGGCGCGTTGCTCATCGATCCCGGCGCGACCTTGGCGAGCGCCGGCGGGGTGATCACGGCCCCGGTGGTGGACAACGGCACGCTGCTGGTCACCATGGGCACCACCAGCCTGTTCGGCGCGATCACCGGCAGCGGGGCGGTGCTGATCGGCGACGGGGCGACCCTGGCGCTGATCTGCGCCGGCGGCGGTGGCCGGGGCAGCTTCGCGGGACCCGGCGGCACGCTGCGGCTTGGCCCGGCCGGCAGCGCGGCGGGCGCGTTCGCCGGCACCATCACGGGCTTCGCCGCCGGCGCCGCCATCATCCTCGCCAACACCATCCTGACCGACGCCAGCTTCGACGCCGGCACTTTGTCGCTGGGCAACGACGGCAGCATTGCCACGACGCTGCGCCTCGACGGCAGCTACGACAGCACTGCTTTCCTTGCCACCTCGGACGGGCTCGGCGGCACCCGGATCACCCTGGCCGGCACGGCCGCCGCCTGTTTCGCCGCCGGCACCCGCATCCGCACCGCCAGCGGTGAGACGGCGGTGGAGGCGCTGCGCCCCGGCGACCTTGTCGTGACCCTGTCCGGGCGGGGTGCGCCGTTGAAGCGGATCGTCTGGATCGGTTGGCGCCGGATCGAGCTTGCCCACCACCCGAACCCGGCCGATGTCGCGCCGATCCGGGTGGCGGCGCATGCGCTGGCGCCTGGCATGCCACACCGCGACCTGAGGCTGTCCCCCGACCACGCGATCTTCGTCGGCGGCGCCGGTGGGCCGGGTGAGGCCGGCGCGTTGATCCCGGTACGGCATTTGGTCAACGGCGCGACCATCCGGCGTGAACCGGCGATCGGCAGCGTGATGTATTTCCATGTCGAGCTGTCGGCGCATGATTTGCTGCTCGCCGAGGGATTGCCCGCGGAAAGCTACCTCGACACCGGCAATCGCGGCGCTTTCGCCAACGGTGGCGCCGCCACACAGCTGCACATGGATCCGCGCATGCACACCGCGCAAGCATTGCGGATCTGGCGCGAGCGCGCTTGCGCCCGCCTGCTGCTGTACGGCGAAGCGCTCACCGAGGCACGACGCCGGCTGCTCCGGCGGGCGCCGAGCCTGGGTTGGCACATGCTCGCGGACCCGGATCTGCGGCTGCTGGCCGGCGGCGGCTCGGCGGCGCCATCGATCGAAGGCGACCGATATTGCTTCGACGTTCCCGTCGGCGCGCGGCAGATCCGCCTGGTTTCCCGCGGCGCCGTGCCGGGCGAAATGCAGGCGGACAACCCCGACCACCGCCGCCTCGGCGTCGCGGTGGCGGCCATCACGCTGGACGGCGCGCCATTCGCCCTGGATGGTTCCCATGTTGGCCAAGGCTGGCATGCGCCGGAGGCGGGTCTGCGCTGGACGGATGGCGACGCGACGCTGGTTTTGCCGCCAGCCAAGCGGGTTCGCAGGCTCGCCGTCACCCTGCGGCCGTTGCTGCAATACTGGTGGCGGGCGGACGACGCCACCTCGTATGAATCGCGACGCTCGCCGGCAAGGCGGAGAGCATGCTAGAAGAAGGCGTCGGATCGGATTGATAACATGCGCGTCATGGATTTTCGCTTTCTCGCTGCGCTCCTCCTTGGCGGACTGTTCGCGAGCCACGAGGCTCGGGCGGCCGGCGCCGTGCTGGTGATGAATTCCAACGAGGCGACACTCAGCGTGATCGACCTCGCGACCCAGACCGAGCTGCGCCGCATCCCGGTGCTGCGCGAGCCGCACCACGTGGCGCTGACCCCGGACGGGCGCGAGTCTGCTGGTCGGCGACACCGTCGGCAACGAGCTGATCGTTCTCGACCCCGCGAGCTTCGAGGTGCGCCGCCGCATTCCGGTCGCCGACCCGTACCAGATCGGGTTTTCGCCCGGACGGCAAATACCTCGTGGTGAACGGCCTGGCGCGCGACCAGGTCGACATCTACGAAGCCGGCAGCTATCAGTTGGTGAAGCGGTTTCCCGCTTGCCTCGATGCCGAGCCACCTGGCGTTCTCGCCGGATGCCGCGACCGTCTTCGTCAGCCTGCAAGGCACCGACCATCTCGCGGCGATCGATCTGCGCGGCATGGACCGTGCTGTGGAACGTGCCGGTCGGGCGCGACGCCGGCCGGCGTGCTGTGGCAGAACGGCCAGGTGCTGGTGGCCAACATGGGCGCCGACGATGTCGCCGTGGTCGATCCGGCGACCGGGCGCGTGGAGCGGCGGATCCCCACCGGCAAGGGCGCGCATCAACTGTTCCGCTCGCCGGACAAGAAGATCATCTACGTCAACAACCGCATCGGCGGCACCACCGTCGTCGCTCGACGCCGCCACCCTGGCGCCGCTGCGCAGCTACAAGCTGCCGGGCGGCCCTGACGACATCGACTTCGCGCCCGACGGCGGGCTGTGGATCACCGGCGCTTCGCCGAGAAGGTCGCGGTGCTCGATCCGGCGACCGGCGACTTGCCAGACGCATCGAGGTCGGCCGCTCGCCGCACGGCATCTTCCTCAATCCGGCGCGCGCGCCAGTGCGCGTGCGCTAGCCATGATCGATCCGTTCGACCTCGCCGCCGGCTGGCTGCAGGAGCACCTGCTGATCCCGCTGCTGTACGCGCTCGGACTGATGCAGTGGGAGGACATCTCCTACGGCTGGGCGCTGTTCGCGGTCTATGGCGCGGTGCAGGTGGCGTCACCTTCGCGATCTGCGTGCCGCTGGAACGCTGGCGGCCGGTGGAGCGCTGGCCGGACAGCGCGCGCCGTCGCGGTCGACGTGCTCTACACCGTGATCTCCCGCGTCGGCGTGCTGCCGCTGGTGACCTTCGTGCTGTTCTACCAGGCGCAGGTGGCGCTGAACGGCGTTCCTGACCGATCACGGCTGGGTGCCGCCGACGCTGGAGCGGCTGGTGCCGGTCCTGCTCGGCCAGCCGGTGCTGACCTTCTTGCTCTACGCGATCATCCTCGACTGCGCCGACTACTGGCGGCACCGCCTGTCGCCATCGGTTCGACTGGTGGTGGGCGCTGCACTCGCTGCACCACGCGCAGCGGCAGATGACGTTCTGGTCGGACGACCGCAACCATCTGCTCGACGACCTGATCGGCGCGCTGTGGTTCGGCGTGATCGCGCTGGCGATCGGCGTGCCGCCGCTGCAGTTCCCGCTGCTGGTGCTGGTGCTGCGGTTCCTGGAAAGCCTGTCGCACGCCAATGCCCGGGTGTCGTTCGGCTGGCTCGGCGAGCGGCTGCTGATCTCGCCGCGGTTTCATCGCGCGCATCACGGCGTGCTCGCGGCGGGGCAGCGCAGCTGCAATTACGGCGCGGTGCTGCCGTGGTGGGACATGCTGTTCGGCACGGCCGATTTCTCGCCGCGACTATCGTGGCGACCGGCGATCCGACGGGCGAGGAGGCGCTGGCGACGGGCGGATATTTCGCCCAGCAATGGACCGGCCTGCGGCGGCTGCTCGGCCGGCAGCCGGCGACGCGCTAGATCGTGATGGCCGGAGGGGGAACCTCCGTTCGTCATCCTGCGCCGCGGCCATCGCTATACAGCCTGGATGGCCCTGCACGCCGAGGCCATCGCGTCCGACGACCCCGAGCAGAAGGTCCTGTGGAGCTTTGTTCCCAGCTTCGTCTACCCGGGCGACATCACGGCGGACGACGCGATGCTGATCGAGCTCGAAGAGAACTTGCGCAAGAATTGACCACCGAAGAGCCCGCGGCTCAGACGACGATCTGCATCGGGCTTCTCAAGACGCGAGGCGATCTACTGACGGGAACGATGCGCGCAGCGCCAGATCCAGCGCCTCAACCCGCCTGAAAAACGGCCTGAACTTGGACGACACGATATGAACATACCGAGAGCGGCTTTCATCGGCATCGCGATGATCGCTATAATTCGCGTACCGTCGTGATTTACCGAAGGAAAAGTTGCCCATGACGCAACGCGTCATATCCATTGCCGCACTCGCCGGACTGACGGCGATCATCGCCGGACCTGCCAAGGCGGTCGTCTATTGCGATTACGTCGGCGTGCCGAAAGGATGCGTGGCGAGACCGGGCGTCGCCTTGCGTCCCGCGCCCGGTGTTGGCGCGGCGGGGTCGGGGGTGGGGGTTCTCCCCGGCGCGGGCGCCGGCGCGGCGGGACCGGGGGTGCGCGAAGGCACGCCGGCGAACCGGGGCGGCCCGGTCAATCGCGTCGGGCGCCATTAGTTTCGGGCGTGTCTTCATTTAGGGAACTCCGGCGCGGTCGAAAACTCAATTCATAGAGGATCAGCCGACTCGCAGCTGATCAAGCGGGCCCGACGTCCCGAAATCGCTGTCATTCGTTGCGACTGCCTATGCCTGGGCCGGCAGGCCGGCCACCCCGGTCAGCTACGCCGGCGTCGCGCGTCGGACGACGCGCAGGGCCGTTGTGGCAACGACGCCGTACCGCTAACCCCATAAGGGCGGGGCGCGGCGGACGGACGCTTGCACGCCAGGGCGATCTGTTCAGCGCTTGATCACATCCAGGGCGCGCCGCATCGGGTCGCTCGAGAGGCGCATCGGAAAGCCGGTGGTGTGGACCGGGCCACCGAACGGCGTGTCCATGTCGAGTACCACTTTGAAGGCCGCCGAGATCGCAAGCGCACAGATAAACAGAGAAACCATCGTTGTCGGATTCGGGGGCGCGAACAGGCCGAAGCTGACGAACAGAGCGGCCAGCCACATCACCACCAGAGCCAGGAACGGCAGCGGGATGGAGCTCAGATTCTGTTGAATCACGGTCCAGCGGGCATCGCTCAGATCGCCAGCGATCTGCAAGGCTTGGGCAGCCAGCCAGCGGCGATTGTCGTCACTCGGGTGCAGCACACGGATGCGATCCTGCGATCTCGTCTAGAACTGCCATGCTCGCCGGCTCCTCGATTTCCGAGGCACTTTCGCCTACATGGCCGAAAAGCTCCTCCATTTTCATCGCCGTATAGTGCTGCAGTGACGTGCGGATACTGTCGGTTTCCGGCCCGTAGCGGCGCAGCAAGTGATCGACTCGAACGATATCCGCCGACATGCGTGCAAGCAACTCGTTACGAGAAGAGAAGGAGCTATTCGCCGTCGATATCAAGAGGCCGATCACCAGTGCCGTCATCGTTCCGATCACCGCCATGGCGGCCGTCACGACGGCCTTGGTCTCCGGCGTGAGATGGTGCGGCACCCTGCGCCCGATGGACATGCCCAGCAGCGCGCCGCCGAAGACGACGGTCAGGATGAGAACGGCAATCTGGATCGAATTCATTCCGAACTCCAGCCGTCTGAGGTGCGCCGGAGGCTACCTGGATCACGTTCGCTAAGCCCTAGCCTTTGGTTTCGCCGGAACCAGCCGCCGGCGGTGCCGGCTCGGTGCAGGCGCGCATCACGTGCTGGCCGACCAGGTTCCAGGTGCTGATGCCGCCGACCATGATCACCTGCACCAAACCCTCCGCCAGCTCCGCCGGCGTCAGGCCGAGCTTCATCGCGGCGATGCCGTGGTTGGTGGCACCTTTGGCATCGCCGTGCAGCGTGTCGAGCAAGGTGAAAATGAGTTCCTTGGTTTTCATGTCGAGCGCGCCTTCGGGGCGTTCCTGCATGACGAAGCTGCGCATCAGCCCGTAGCCGGCGAACGCCCCCGGCGCGTGCTGGTGCAGCAATTGGAACTGGTCCGGAAATCGCCCGAACGTCGCCATGAAATTGTCGATACCGGCCTGGGCGGCGTCGCGGACCAGCTTGCTGTTGTCGGCCATCAGTTCATCCAGTGGGGAACGGGGAGGTTCTTGCTGCGCAGGAACTCGGGGTTGAACAACTTCGACTGGTAGCGCGAGCCGCCGTCGCTCAGCACGGTGACGATGGTGTGGCCGGGACCCATCTCCTTCGCCACCCGGATCGCCGCCGCGACATTGATCCCGGCCGATCCGCCGACCGAGATGCCTTCGTGGATCAGCAGGTCGAACACCTGCTCCAGCGCCTCGGCGTCGGGGATGCGCACCGCATCGTCGATCGGCGCGCCTTCGAGGTTTTCCGGCACGCGGCTCTGGCCGATGCCCTCGGTGATGGAGCTTCCGGTCACCGTGAGGTCGCCTGACTTCACCCAGCCATAGAGGGCGCTGCCTTCGGGGTCGGCGAGGACGATGCGGATTTCCGGATTGCGCGACTTCAGGGCCATACCGACGCCGGCCAGCGTGCCGCCGGTGCCGCAGGCGCAGGTGAAGGCGTCCACGCCACCGGCGGTCTGATGCCAGATTTCCGCCCCTGTGGTGACGCGATGTCCTTCGCGGTTGGCGAGGTTGTCGAACTGGTTCGCCCAGACGGCGCCCGTCTCCTCGGCCATGCGGCGGGAGACATGCACATAGTTGCCGGGGTCGCGGTACGGCTTGGCCGGGATCAGCCGCAGATCCGCGCCGATCATGCGCAGGAAGTCGATCTTTTCCTGGCTCTGCGTTTCCGGCATGACGATCACGCAGCGATAGCCGCGGGCATTGCCGACGAGGGTGAGGCCGATGCCGGTATTGCCTGCGGTGCCTTCAACCACGACGCCGCCCGGCTTCAGCAGGCCGCGCCGCTCGGCATCGAGGATGATCGCGAGCCCTGCCCGATCCTTGATTGAGCCGCCGGGATTCATGAACTCGGCCTTGCCCAGGATGGTGCAGCCGGTGGCCTCGGACGCGCGGCGCAGGCGGATCAGCGGCGTGTTGCCGATGGCGCCGGCGAGGTCGGCAGCGACGGAGGGGGCGACGGTCGGCGGCGGATAGCTGTCCATGGAGCACTTCCCAAACTATCGTCGGCGCGCAGGTTCAACGCGCTCGCGCCGCGTGCGATGCGGCATCATCATCCGGAGATTCGCCATGGTCGAGAACATTTCGCCCCGCAAGGTCTGGGACGCGCTGCGCGCGGAGCCGAAAGCGCAGTTGGTGGATGTTCGCACCGACGCGGAATGGAGCTATGTCGGCCTCACCGATTTGTCCGAGGCGGGCAAGCAGCCGGCGTTGATCCCCTGGCAAATGTTCCCGTCGATGGGCGTGAATGCCGGCTTCGTCGAGCAGTTGCGGCAGGCCGGCCTCACATCAGAACATCACATCTACTTCCTGTGCCGCAGCGGCGTGCGGAGTCTCGCGGCGGCGCGCGCGGCCGCGGATGCGGGTTTCGCGCATGTCTACAACATCGCCGACGGTTTCGAAGGCCCGCCGGACGGCAACGGCCATCGCGGCCAGATCAGCGGCTGGAAGGCGGGCGGGCTGCCCTGGCGGCAGCGCTGAGGCCGTGGCTCACATGCCGATGGCGCGGCGGTAGACGTCGAGCAGCGTCTCCTGCTCCTCGACGTCGGCCGGTTCCTGCTTACGGATGCGGATCAGGGCACGCATCACCTTGACGTCGAATCCGGCGCTTTTGGACTCGGCGTAGATGTCTTTGATGTCGCTGGCAGCGCCTTGCGCTCCTCCTCGAGCCGCTCGATGCGTTCGATCAGGCTGCGCAGCCGGTCGGCGGCGATGTTGCCCGTCTGCGGGCTGTCGACGGTGTTCTCGGTGGCCGTTGCGTCCAGGGCCATGCGCGTCTCCCGTGCTCTCGGTGGGGCGGCGGGCTTACCGGGCCGCGCCGCCCGGTCAATCTCCCTGCCGGGTCAATCAATGGCCGGGATGGGACTTGCCCAGCGCCGCCTTCTGCTCGGCGCTCGGCTCGCTTCTGGTACTTCGCCTGCCATTCCTTGTACGGCATGCCGTAGACGATCTCGCGCGCGTCGGGATCGGTCGAGCGGCATATGCCCTGCCTCGGCGCGCCTCGCGATACCAGCGGCTGAGGCAGTTGCGGCAGAAGCCGGCGAGATTCATCAGGTCGATGTTCTGCACGTCCGTGCGCTCGCGCAGATGCTCCACCAGGCGGCGGAAGGCGGCGGCTTCCAGTTCGGTGCGGGTTGGCGTCGTCGATGTCGGGCATGCATGGGACCTCCTCTTCGCATGACCCCTACATGGCGTGCTCGGCGCCGCTTCGCCATACTCCGCCGCGACGACGGAAGGAGAGGCCGCATGGGGTGGAACGACGCGCGGGCACGCGCGGCATTGCGGGCGATGTTCGACGCGGCGGTGGCCGCCGCCGATCCGCGCGCGGTGCTGGCCGCCCACCTGCCGGCGAAGCCGCGCCGGCCGCTGCGTCGTCGTCGGCGCCGGCAAGTCGGCCGCCGTGATGGCCGCGGCGCTGGAGGACGGCCTGGCCGGACGTGGCGCTCTCCGGCGCTGGTGGTCACGCGCTACGGCCACGCCGTGCCGACGCGGCGCATCGAGGTGATCGAATCCTCGCACCCGGTGCCCGACGCCAACAGCGAGGCCGCGGCGCGCGCGCATCCTGGCAGCGGTGCAGGGCCTCGGCCGCGGACGACCTGGTGATCGCGCTGATCTCCGGCGGCGGCTCGGCGCTGATGGCGCTGCCCGCGCCGGGGCTGACGCTGGCCGACAAGCAGGCGGTCAACCGCGCGCTGCTGGCCTCGGGCGCGACGATCACCGAGATGAACGCGGTGCGCAAGCATCTCTCGGCGATCAAGGGCGGCCGGCTGGCCGCGGCCGCCGCGCCGGCGCGGGTGGTGACGCTGGCGATCAGCGACGTGCCCGGCGACGACCCCGCGGTGATCGGCAGCGGCCCGACCGTGCCCGACCCGACCACGCTTCGCCGACGCCCGCGCGCTTGATCGCCCGCTACGGCATCGCCCTCGCCGCTGGTGGCGGCCCGGCTGGCGCAGGACGCCGACGAGACGCCGAAGCCCGGCAGCCTGCCGCATGCCGAGTTCCGCCTGATCGCCACCCCGGTGCATGGCGCTGCGGCGCGGCCGCCGAGACGGCGCGCGACGCCGGGCCTCACGCCGCTGATCCTCGGCGACGCGCTGGAGGGCGAAAGCCGCGAGATGGGCACCGTGCATGGCCGGCATCGCGCGTGCGCGTGCGCACGCATGGCGCAGCCGCTCGCCGCCCCCGCCCTGCTGCTGTCGGGCGGCGAGACCACGGTCACGCATCGGCCAGGGCCCGGCCGGGCGCGGCGGGCGCAACACCGAGTTCCTGCTCGGCCTCGCCATCGCGCTGGACGGCGCCGCCGGCATCTGGGCGATCGCCGGCGACACCGACGGCATCGACGGCACCGAGGATGCCGCCGGCGCCATCGTGGCGCCGGACACGCTGGCGCGCGCCCGGGCGCGCGGGCTCGATCCGCCCGCGACGTGCTGGCGGCCCACGACAGCTACGCGCTGTTCGACGCGATCGGCGACCTCGTCCGCACCGGCCCGACGCTGACCAACGTCAACGACATCCGCGCGATCCTGGTCGCCTGAGCGAATGAGCTGTCTATCGCGTCCACGAGCGAGCATGCTCGCCGCGCGTGCTCTAGGAAGAAACATGCCTGCACGCATCAAGATCCGCCGCCGCCGCCGCACCAAGATCATCGCCACGCTCGGACCGGCGAGTTCCACCGCCGGAGGTGATGGCGCGGCTGTTCCATGCCGGGGCGGACGTGTTCCGGCTGAATTTCAGCCACGGCACGCACGACGACCACGCCGCGCGCATCGCCATGATCCGCGACCTGGAAAAGAAATTCGACCGTCCGATCGGCATCCTGGCCGACGTGCAGGGCCCGAAACTGCGCGTCGGCCGGTTCGGCGGCGGGCGGGTGCAGCTGCAGACCGGCCAGCGCGTTCACGCCTCGACCTCAACCCGACGCCGGGCGACGTCCGCCGCGTCAATCTGCCGCATCCCGAGATCATCGCCGCCGCCGCGCATCGGCACCACCCTGCTGCTCGACGACGGCAAGCTGCGGCTGCGCGTGACGCGGGTGCGCGACGACCATCTGGAGACCGAGATCGTCGGTCGGCGGCCCGCTGTCCGACCGCAAGGGCGTCAACGTGCCCGACATGGTGCTGCCGATCCCGGCGCTGACCGAGAAGGACCGCGAGGACCTCGCCTTCGCGCTGGAGCACGGCGTCGACTACATCGGCCTGTCCTTCGTGCAGCGCGCCGGAGGACGTGGCCGAGGCCAAGCGACATCGCCGCCGGCCGCGCCTGGATCATGACCAAGATGGAAAAGCCGCAGGCGCTGGACAATCTCGACGCGATCCTCGCGCTTGTCCGACGCGGTGATGGTGGCGCGCGGCGACCTCGGCGTGGAACTGCCGCCCGAGGAAGTGCCGCTGGCGCAGAAGCGCATCGTCCGCGCCGCCCGCGCCAGCTCGGCCGCCCGGTCGTGGTGGCGACGCAGATGCTGGAGAGCATGATCACCGCACCCTCCCCCACCCGCGCCGAGGCCTCCGACGTCGCGACCGCGGTGTTCGACGGCGCCGACGCGGTGATGCTGTCGGCCGAGACCGCGGCCGGCCAGTTCCCCTACGAGGCGGTCAACATCATGGACCGCATCGTCGCCCGGGTGGAGCAGGACGAGGGCTGGCGCGCGATCATCGAGGCGTCCCGGCCGGAGCCCGAGAACATCCACCGCCGACGCGATCGCCGCCGCGGCGCGGCAGGTCGCGCACACCATCGGCGCCAGTGCGATCGTCGCCTTCACCGCCTCCGGCAGCACCGCGCTTGCGCGTCGCCCGCGAGCGGCCGGAGGCGCCGATCCTCGGCCTGACGCCGTCCGAACAAACCGCCCGGCGCCTGGCCGTGGTGTGGGGCGTGCACGCGGTGGTGTCGCCCGAGGTGCATTCGATGACCGAGACGGTGACCAAGGCGGTCCTTCGCCTACAGCGGCAGCAAGGTCACCGGATTCGACGTCAACTCCGGAAACTTCCTCCCCGACATCGCTTGGACCGTCGCGCCAAGTGACCGTCACCCGGTGTTTCCCACTCACACCCCCGCCCCCACTCCCACTCCCACTCCCCGTCCAAGGAGGTGAGCATGGCCGTGTTCCGGATGGTCCTCCGCCGTCTGCTGTCATCGATACCCCTGCTGTTCGTGGTCACCGTCCTCACCTTCGTGCTGGTCGCGATGGCGCCCGGGGACGCCGCCAAGGCGATCCTGAACGCAGAGCGGCGGCTACACACCGCGAGCAGTACCAGGAGATGCGCCATCTGCTGGGCCTGGACCAGTCGCTTGCCGGTCCAGTACTGGCACTGGCTGGACAGGCCGCTGCACGGCAGCCTGGGCGTCGACCTGTTCAGCGGCCAGCCGGTGACGCAGGAGCTCAACGGCCGCCTGGGGCCGAGCCTGTCGATCATCGTCGGCACCGTGCTGCTGTCCGGCGTGGTCGGCGTGGCCCTGGGGCATCGTCAGCGCGCTGCGCCGCGGCGGCGCTGGGCCGGCTGGTCGACGTCGTGTCGCTGCTCGGGCTGGCCGTCCCGAACTTCTGGCTGGCCCTGGTCCTGGTGGAGCTGTTCGCGGTCCGGTTCCGCGTGTTCCCCGCGACCGGGTACGCCCGCTGGGGCACCGAGCCCGCGCAGCCTGGGCGCGGTAGCATCGCGCTGCCGGTCCTGACCCTGTCGGCCGGCGCGGTGGCGTTCGTCGCCAAGCAGACCCGGGACGCGCTGTCGGACGTCATCGGCGCGGAGTTCGTCATGATGCTCCGCGCCCGCGGGCTGTCGCCGGCGTCGGTGGTGCTGCGGCACGCGCTGCGGAACGCGGCCATCCCGGTGGTGACCGTGCTGGGCGCTGCTGCTGGTCAGCCTGCTCGGCGGCACGGTGGTGGTCGAGGACGTCTTCGCCATTCCGGGGCTCGGGCCAGAGCCGTCACGGCCGCCGGCAGCCATGACCTGCCGATCATCGTGGGGGTGGCGTTCTACTTCACCGTGCTCGTGGTGATCGCCAACCTGCTCGTCGACCTCGCCTACGGGTGCTCAACCCGCGGGTGCGCTGGCTCGATGAGCGCGCGACCGCCGGCGGCGGCCTGCGGCGGGACCTGGCCCGGCCGCAGCTGGCCCTGCGCCGGCCGCCTCCTGGCTGCTGGCCGCCGGTGCTGGCGGTCGGCTGCGCCTGGTCTGCGCCTCCGTGGGTGCCCCGGCGCCGCACCGGCACGCGACCTGGCCCACGTGCTGTCGGGCCCCGGCGCCGGCGCACTGGCTCGGCACCGACCGGCTCGGCCGCGACGTGCTCAGCCGGCTGATGGCCGGCGGCCGGGTCACGCTGCTGGGCGTGGCCGAGGCCGTGCGTGGTCTTCGCCGGCCTCGGCGTCACCCTCGGCCTGGTCGCCGGGTTCGCGGGCGGCTGGGCCGACCGGGTGATCACCCGGCTCGGCGACCTCGTGCTGGCCCTGCCGGGCATCATCGTGCTGCTGATGGTGCTGGCGGTGTTCCCCGGCAACGACCTGGCCACCATGATCGCCCTGGGCCTGATCGGCTCGCCGACCCTGCTGCGGGTCGTCCGCGGATCAACGCTGGCCATCCGGGGCGAGCTGTACGTCAAGGCGGCGCGGCTGTCCGGGCTGACCGGTCCCCGCATCATGGCGCGGCACATCCTGCCGAGGCTGCGCGGCCCGATCATCGTCCAGCTGTCGCTGTTCGCCGCCACCGCGGTGCTCGCCCAGACGCGCGCTGTCGTTCCTGGGGCTCGTCACGCCCGAGACGCAGGGCCCGAGCTGGGGCAACATGGTGGCCGAGGCGTCGGACGTGATCAGCCAGGACCCGTGGCTGCTGGTGCCCGCCGGCGGCGTGCTGGTGCTGACCGTGCTGGCGCTGGGGCTGATCGGGGACGCCGTGCAGGGACTGCGGCGGCACCGGGGAGCGGCGGCGGCCGCCGGCGTCGCCCGCGCCGCGCGGCGGGCTGGCCCGCGCGCGCCGCCGGGGTCGCCGGGGCGGCAGGCTGGCGCGCCCCCGACCCCGGCGGGGGAGTCCGCGCTGCTGTCGGTGGCGGGGCTGACGATCGCGTTCCGGACGGGGACGGCGACCTCACCGTGGTCCGGGACGTCGGCTTCGAGCTCGCCCCGGGCGAGGCCCTGGGCATCGTCGGGGAGTCCGGGCTGCGGGAAGACGGTCACCGCCCGCGCCCTGCTCGGCCTGCTGCCGGAGGGCGGGCCGCGTCATCGGCGGGCTCGGCCGTGCTCGACGGCCGGGACCTGGCCGTCCTGCCCGAGCGCGAGTTCCGCCGCATCCGCGGCGGCGAGATCGCGCTGATCTCGCAGGAGCCCATGAGCGGCCTGGACCCCTCCTTCCGGGTGGGCAGCCAGCTGGCGGAGGTCGTCCGGCGCGCACCACCGGCTGTCCCGCGGGCGGCCCGCGGCCCGGGCGCGGGAGCTGCTGGACCTGGTCAACCTGCCCGACCCGGCGGACGTGCTGGCCCGCTACCCGCACGAGCTGTCCGGCGGGATGGCCCAGCGGGTCTCCATCGCCCTGGCCCTGGCCGGGAACCCGCGGCTGCTGATCGCGGACGAGCCCACCACCGCGCTGGACGTCACCGTGCAGGCCGAGATCCTGGCCCTCCTGCGGGACCTGCAGCAGCCGGCTGGGGATGGCGATCATCCTGGTCACCCACGACTGGGGCGTGCTGGCCGACCTGTGCGACCGGGCCGTCGTGATGTACGCCGGGGAGGTCGTGGAGGAAGCCCGCGTCGAGGACCTCTACCGGGCGCCGCGGCACCCCTACACCGAGGGCCTGCTGGCCGCCAACCCGCGTGTGGCCGCCGGTCGCCGGACCGCTCCCGGCCATCCCCGGCACGGTGCCGCCGCCCGCGGCCTGGCCCGCCGGCTGCCGCTTCGCCCCGGTGCCGGTACGCGACCCGGAGTGCGGCGGCCGCTCCGATCCCGCTGACGGCCGGCGGCGCGCCCGGCTGACCCGCTGCATCCACTCCGACCAGCTGCGTGGCGCCGGATGACGCGGCGCAGCCAGCCTGCTGGAGGTCAGCCACCTGACCGTGACCTACCGGCGCGGCCGCGCCAGCCGGCCGCTGCGCGCCCTGCGGGACGTCAGCCTGGCCATCGCCCCCGGCGAGACCGCTGGCCCTGGTCGGCGAGAGCGGCTCCGGCAAGTCGACCCTGGGCAACGCGATCCTCGGGCTGGTCCCGGTCGACCGCCGGGCACCATCACCTTCGACGGCGCAGGACATCACCCGCGCCGGCCCGCGCGGCGCGGCGCGCCCTGACCACGGAGATCCAGGCCGTGTTCCAGGACCCGTACGGGTCGCTCAACCCGGTGCGGACGGTCGGGCAGACCCTCACCGAGCCGCTGCTGCGCCCACGGCAGGCTGCGACCCGGCGCCGCGGCCGCGCGCGCAGTGGCCGGCCGCGCTGGAGCGGGTCGGCCTGGGCGCGGGCGCCGCCGGACTGTACCCGGGCCAGTTCTCCGGCGGCCAGCGCCAGCGGATCGCCATCGCCCGGGCGCTGATGCTGTCGCCCGGCTGATCATCTGCGACGAGCCGTTCAGCGCCCTCGACCTGTCGGTCCAGGCCCAGGTGCTCAACCTGCTCGCCCAGCTGCAGCGCGAGCCTGGCGGTCAGCTACCTGTTCATCACCCACGACCTGGCCATCGTCCCGCACATCGCGCACCGGGTCGCGGTCCTGTACCGGGGCCGGGTCATGGAGACCGGCCCCGCCGCCCAGGTCTGCGAGCGACCCGGGCACCCCTACACCCAGGCGCTCCTCGCCGCCGCGCCCGTGCCCGATCCCGAGCTGCAGCGGGCCCGGCGGGACGCACGGACCGTCACCACCCTGGTCCCGCCCAACGCCGGCGGCTGTCCTTTCGCCCACCGCTGCCCGCACGCGGTCGACCTCTGTCCGCACGGAACGCCCCGCCCTGCGCCCCGCCGCCGGAGGCACGACCGTCGCCTGCCACCGCTACGCCGAACTCCACCCCGCGCCGCGAGTCCGCCCAAGGAAAGGTGTCGCTCGTATGACCGTGGAGACGACCTACGGAACGGTCGAGGGCAGGGTGGAGGGCAGGGTGGAGGGCAGGGCCGGGGCGTATCTGGGGATCCCGTTCGCCCGTGCGCCACGCTTCGGCCGCCCGCAGCCGCCGGAGCCGTCGACCGCGTGCGTGACGCGACCCGGTACGGCCCGGCCGCTCCGCAGAACCCCGACCCCGTCCTCGAGCGGATGTTCGGCGCTCCGCCGTTCCCGGTTGACGAGGAGGCTGCCTCGACGCTGAACATCTGGACGCCGGGCGCCGACGACGATCGACGCCCGGTCATGGTGTGGATCCACGGCGGCGGCTTCGTCAACGGGTCGGGAGCCGGGCCCCGATGTCCGACGGACCGCCTCGCCCGCGGGGCGACGTGGTCGTAGTCACCTTCGACTTCCGGCTCGGCGTCCTCGGGTTCCTGGCCCACCCGCCCTCCGCACCGCCCCAGCGGAGCGTGCGGCAACCTGGGGATCCTCGATCAGGTCGCGGCGCTGGACGTCGGTCCGCGACAACATCGCCGGCTTCGGCGGGGACCCGGGCAACGTCACCGCTCTTCGGGAGTCGGCCGGCGCCATGAGCGTGGCGATGCTGCTCGTCGATGCCCCGCGCCGACGGCCTGTTCCACAAGGCCGTCGCCCAGAGCGGAAGTGCGGAGGGCGTCGCGGACGCCGCCCGGGCCGCCGCTGTGACCCGCCAGTTCCTGGACCTGCTCGGCCCCGGCAGGTCCGGCGCCGAGCGGCTGCTGGACCTTCCGGTGGAGGAGATCCTGCGAGCACAGCAGGAGTTGGGGAAGGCGATGCAGGCCCGCGGCGGGACGGGGCTGCCTTTCGGCCCCGTGGTCGACGGCGAGGTGCTCAGCGGACAGCCGCTCGACGCGGTGCGGGGCGGCAGCGCCGCAGGGGATCCCGCTCATCGTGGGGTCCAATCTCGAGGAGGGCCGGATGTTCACCGAGCTCGTCCCGGACGCTCCGCCGGTCGGGCCGGAGCTGGTGTCCGCCCTCGCCGGGACGTTCTTCCCCGACGGCGGCAGGGCACTGGAGGTGCTCCGCCGACTGGAGCGGGACACCACCGCGTCCGGGCTGTTCGCCGCGCTGCTCGGCGAGCACATGTTCCGGGCCCCCACCGTCCGCCTGGCCGCCGCTCAGGTCCAGGCCCATGCTGAGGTGCACGCTGGAGCGCGGGCCCGGTCCCGGGTCGAACCGGGCCGCCCGGCGGCGGTGTGGACGTACCTGTTCAGCTGGCCTTCGACCGCACTCGGCGGACGTCTGGGTGCCTGCCACTCGCTCGAACTGCCCTTTGTGTTCGACACCCTCG
>CAVTKE010000015.1:0-105722 GCA_963735225.1 uncultured Alphaproteobacteria bacterium | reverse complement strand
CGACAATTGCTGTTCCACCTGATCAGCAAACTCTACGAAAACACCTCCCTGCTGATCACCACCAACCTCGCCTTCGCCGATTGGCCGAAGATCTTCGGCGACGTCAAAATGACCACCGCCATGCTCGATCGCCTGACCCACCATTGCGACATTATCGCCCGCTGCCGTATCCGGTCCGCCAGCACGCAGCTGAGGCGCAGTCCCGCCGCCATCAGTCGGTCGATCTCGGTAAGCGCGATCTGCGGCTTGGTCTGCGCAATGCGCGCCGCATCCGGCACGCCAGCCTTGGCACAGCGTGTGGGATCGTCGGTCCAAGCATTACAACATACATCCGCTCACGGGGCGTCCGAAGGATCGGGCGACGCTCGTAGCCTCATGCCGGTCCCTCAGCAACTTGCCCGGCACGAGTGGCGGACCTGCAGCACAGGGACGGGTATCTGATTTTGCCGGCAGACGCTACCGGAATGAACATAACGCTCAACATCACCAAGCCGAGTGCGACTACACGTGTTCGCGAGCGTAGCACACCAAGGGAAAGGCCCTCCCTTCAGCGTTAGGCGATGCGCTTAAACATCGGCGTCGAGTCCGAGATCTGCAACTCTTCATCGGTCATATCCGACGGGATGTCGGCGAAGAGAGGTGTGGTTAGATAGCGCTCGCCCGTGTCGGGCAGCATGCATAGAATGGTAGCACCGCTCGGCGCCTCTGCCGCAACGCGCAAACCACCTGCAAGGGTGGCGCCTGCAGTGATCCCCACGAAAATCCCCTCCTTGCTGGCGAGAGCCTTGCTGCAGCGCATGGCCTCGGCGCCCGAGATCGGCAGAATGCGGTCCATGAGCTTCATATCGACGGCATCAGCCGTCAACTTAGGGATGAAATCCGGCGTCCAGCCCTGCATGGGATGGGTCTTGAAGGCAGGATGACCCGTCGGGATCAAGGTATCGGCGCTGCTCGGCTGTTCTGTGCCGCTACCAAGCAACGGCGCATCCTCGGGCTCGCACACGATAACCTTGGTATCCGGCCGTTCTTTGGCCAGCACCCTTGCGACGCCCTTGAGCGTGCCGCCGGTGCCGTAACCTGTAACCCAGTAGTCGAGCCGCTCACCCTTGAAGTCCTCAATGATCTCCCGCGCTGTCGTACGCGAATGGATGTCAGGATTGGCTTCGTTCTCGAACTGGCGGGTCAAGAACCAACCATGGGTTCTGGCGAGCTCCACGGCCTTTGCCACCATACCGGTTCCGCGCTCGGTCGCCGGCGTTAGCACGATCTTGGCGCCCAGGAACCGCATCAGTTTGCGCCGCTCGACACTGAAGCTCTCGGCCATGGTCACGACAAGGGGGTAGCCCTTCTGGGCGCAAACCATTGCTAGCCCGATGCCGGTATTGCCACTCGTAGCCTCGATGACTGTTTGCCCCGGCCTAAGCTCGCCGGAGCGCTCCGCCGCCTCAATCACGCCGATGGCCAGACGATCCTTGACCGATCCCATCGGATTGAAGGCCTCGATCTTGACGAAGAGGTTGATGCCCGCCGGCGCCAGCCGGTTAATCCGAACGACGGGAGTGCGGCCCACCGTCTCGAGGATGTTCTGATACTTAGCCAATGAACGTCTCCTTAGCAGAAATGTCTGGAAAGGAAGGGTCACTCTTCCAGGGCGAGCATATCTCTCCGGAAGACCCGACCTGTTCCTGGGAATGGGCAATCAGGTGTCAACACGATGATTGCGGGCGGCAGCTCGCTAGTCAACTCGCCGTGGAAACTTATTTACCACCTTGAACGGCGATCAGGTGCTCCGGGTACCAGCAAAGAGGTCAGAGGCCGCCCAGAACATCTACGGCCCTTCGATAGTCCAGTCCCATTGCGCGCTTGGAAGACCTATCCAGGGCATCCGCAAGTCTATCCTTGGTCAAACCACGATCAACCAGCCTCTCACTGAGGTGTCCGAGTTCGGTTAGGGCGCGTAACTCGTACCAGGGTTGCGCCCTGGCGCCGGGCAATGTCCGCCGCGTTCATCAGGATTGACCTGGCCTGTCCCAGTTCACCCTTTCTCGCCATAATCATTGCCTTCAGCCTCTGCAACTCGGCGAGTGCGAATTTATCATTGTTCTTGGTTGCCAACAGCAATCCGTCTGCCACCGCTGATTCGGCGACGGGGAGATTGCCCACTTCCAGTGCCGCGTCCGCCAGAAATGACGACCACGTTGGAACATGGAGAAGCGCGCCGGTCTTACGCCAGTTTTCGATCCCGAGACGCACCATCTCCATGCTTTGCCCAAGATCCCCTTTGTGCACGAGAGCGCAGCCGAGGAAGACTTGGGTATGGGCCTGCCAGAACACGAAGCCATTCTCACGTGCGAGCCGATCGACTTCCAACTCGTTCGCCACGCAGCCGTCGTAATCGCGGCCAAGAAGTCTGATAAAGCCGAGGATAGCGATCGCAAAGGCTAAGGTGATCGGATGCCGAAGGCCGCGTGCCTGCTCGACGGCAATTTCACCAGCACGGACGCCCTCCTCGTAATTGCCTTGAACGCACAAGACTAGTCCGCGGTATTGCTGGGCAACGATTTGCGGCGACTCTCCGTGGCTCTCAATGGCCGCTGAAAGTGGGAGCTCTCGCGCTGCTGCAAGGCAAGTGTCGTAGACCAACAGCGCCTCGTCGAAATTACCCAGGCTCATATACGTCGCCCCAAGGGCACGGAGCGCCAGCGCGGAATTAGTCGGCTGGTTCGCGTGGTTTGCCAAGTCTACAAGTTCATTTGCCAGGCGAAAGCTTTTCTCCAATTGCCCTCTATCGTAAATAAAATTCCAAAGTCCCCGGGTTGATATGAACAAGCTCTTCTGGTCACCGGTCCGTTGACTTAATTCCCGGGCCGCCTCGTAGTTCGTTTCCACGTCGGCCGCTGCATAGCCCTTAGTGGCAATCAGAGGCACTCCGAGCTGGAGGCGGCAAGCGAGTTCCTCTGTATCACGCTTCGATCCCTCGGTCAGCAACTCGATGAGTTCCAGCGCCTTCGAGAAGTGGTTTGCGGCCTCCGGGTTAGCCGACCGACGAACGGCCATTGCTCCTGCCCTGGTGTAGTATCTTATCGCTCGTTCGATCATGTTCGCTTGGGCAGCATGATGCGCCAAGAACTCGATCGGACATTCCGGTTGCGCTTGTTCCAGCAAGTCGAGCAACTCGGCATGAATTGTGCGTCTGCGGCTCTTGAGCATGCTCTCATAGGCCGCATCCCGCACAAGAGCATGCTTGAAAGTATAGACAGCCTCCGCTCCGTCGCCGCGGCGGGAGGCAAGGCCGGAGGCAACGAGTTGATTCAAACCATCCCAGAGCGCCGCGTCCGTCAGATGCGAGACCGCGGCGAGCAACGTCTGAGAAAACTGCCGCCCGATCACGGCGCCGATCTGCGCCACCTGTTTAGCCGCTGGGAGTCGGTCCAGTCGTGCCATTAGTGAAGCATTAAGGGTGGACGGCACCGCCAGCGCCGCACCGGCGATTGCAGCTTCCAACACGCTGCGGGTCAGTTCTTCGATGAACAGAGGAACACCATCCGTCTGCTCAATGATGCGGGCCAGTAGGTCCGGTCCCAGCGCCTGCCCCGAGGTGACGTGCGCGGCGAGTATTGCTGCCTGGTGGCGGTCGAGACGGCCGAGATATAGCGTGTCGGTGTTGGCATGCCCTATCCAGGGGGCAGTGAACTCGGGACGGCAGGACGCGACGAACATCACCGGAAGTTCCGCGACTACCTCGGCGAAACCGTCCATCAGGTCGAGAGTTGAGGGGTCCGACCAGTGCGCGTCTTCAAAGAGCATCAGCATCGGGCTTTGTTGCGCGCGGATGGCGAGAAGGCGGCGCAGCGCGTCGAACGTCTGTTCCTTCTTGCGTCGTGATGTCAGATTTAACGGAGAAAAGCGGTCGCCGCCCGGCAGCGACAGCATTTCCGCGATGAGCGAGCATTCATCCGCTGTCGCACCGAGTGCCTCGAGGCGTCCTGCGAGCTTCTCAAGCCTTTGTTCGTCGCCATCAGCACGGACAAATCCACAATCCTGCTCCCACCGGGTGATGACTGGGTAGAGCGGACTGTCCTGGTGATGCGGGGAGCAGAAATAGCGCAGACTGGCATGCGGCTCGGCGGCCAAGGCCTCCTCTAGCGCGGCGATCAGGCGGGATTTGCCGATTCCCGCCTCGCCGGTGAGCACCACTACGCGCCCTTGGCCCTGACATGCCCGACGCCAACGGCGCAGTAGCAGGTCGAGTTCTTCGTCACGCCCGATCAGAGGCGTCAGAACGGCGTCATGATGTGCGGCAAAGCGGCTTTCCACCGTCGTCGCTGCTTCCACCCGGAAGGCCAGGATCGGTTCCTTCAGGCCTCTCAGGGTCTGGATACCAAGGTCGCGGCAGGCAAAGTAGCCGCCGATTAGACGGCGTGTGGGAGAATCGATTAATATAGCGCCAGGCGTGGCCGCTGTTTGCAGCCGCGCGGCGAGGTTGGGTGTCTCGCCGACCACCGCCTGCTCCTGTGCCGCGCCATGTCCGAGGAGGTCGCCGACCACCGTCAGTCCGGTCGCGATTCCGATGCGCACCGCGAGGGTGCCCCCGTGCGATTGGATGTGGGCCACTGCATCCACGATCGCGAGGGCGGCGCGAACGGCGCGTTCGGCATCGGTCTCGTCCGCGCGCGGCCAGCCAAAATAGACCAACACTCCGTCGCCGAGATACTTCGCCACAAAGCCACCGAAGCGGTTGGCGGCCTCCGCCACATCGGTTTGGTAAGCACTGATAACGGCGCGGAGCTCTTCAGGGTCCAGCCTGGTGGAGAGCTCGGTCGAGCCTACAAGGTCGCAGAACATCACACTGAGCTGGCGACGCTCGGCAGAAGGGAGCGCGGAGGAAAGTGTCGGTGCAACCGGCGATGTAGGAAGCTGGGATGCGACCAGCGATTCCCCGAGGACTACGCCGCAATCACCGCAGAAACGTTTCGTGGCCGGAGCCTCCGCGCCACAAGATGGGCAGCTCTGCCCCAGGGGTTCACCGCAGTCCCCGCAGAACCTCTTGCCATCGGGATTCGTCGCTCCGCAAGCCAAACACCTCACAACCGCATCTCCCTCAGGTGGGTCAGCGACGGTATGTTGGGCATCGTGGCGCGGACTCTGCGCGCGGGGGCCGCCCGCAGGTTTCTGGGGCACTGGATCGAAGCCAGCGCCGCCTTAGCGGCCGATTGATGCGTGCCGTTCGGTCAGCCAGGTAGCGCTGTTGTGAATACGATGCGGTTGCTGCTGGAAAGGCCCATGAAGCCTACCGCTACATGGGCCAGTCAGGCCATGTAGTTCGGCCGACCGTAACCGTCATAAGCTCCTCCCCGAGAGTAACCATGTCCCTGGAGCTTTGGAGATTACGGCATGAATCCGGCCCGCGCCCTCTACGCGATCGCCCTCTTCCTAACAGCAATCTGGACCTCCCAGGCCCGGGCCCAGGGTGAGGCGCCGACGACATTCACCTACCAGGGAATCGACCGGCATTACTACCTTCACCAGGCGCCCGACCGCACAAGACCTGTGCCGCTCGTCCTCGCCCTGCACGGGCTGGATGAGGACGTTGAAGGGATGCGTGCAACCTGGACCATGGATTCCGTCGCCGACCGGGAAGGCTTCGACGTCCTCTACCCGGTATCGGTGACCAGTCGCTGGTCCTATGTCGACACGAGGCCGGTTCTGCTGCCGGACGGCAAGGACGTGGTCGACGATCTCGGCTTCATGCTCGCCCTGCTCGACAAGCTGGCCGCTGACCGCATCACCGATCCTGCCCACATCTTCGTCGCCGGCCGGTCGAACGGCGCCCTGATGAGCTGGACGTTCGCCTGCCAGGCTTCGGACCAAATCGCCGCCGCGGCGCCCATCGTCAGCGCCATGATCGAGCGACAGGTCGAGCTATGCCATCCCAAGCGACTCATCCCCGTGGCTGTGATCGCCGGCACCGACGACTGGACGCAGGCCTATGACGGCGCCGTCGGCGAGAATTTCCGCCTGCTGTCCATCCCCGAGACGCTTGAGTTCTGGCGGCAGCAACGGAGCTGCGCCGACCTGCAGATAACCGACATCCCGCCGCATGTGCAGAGTGATCCGACGGCGGCGGTTCTTGTGGAATGGACCCGGTGCCGAGACGCCTCGCCATTGATTTTTTACCGCATCGAAGGCGGCGGCCACTACATGCCATCCTTTCGCCCGATGACCGAAATAGAGAAGCGCCAGCATGGCGGCCGCAGTCAGACGATCGAGACGGCCGAGGTGCTTTGGGCCTTCTTCAAGAAGTCGGTCCCCTGAGCCGCGATCGACCGCCGGTTACCCGCCCTTTACCGGAGCTGCCGTTGTGTGCGGCACCGGTGAGGAGTGATGGTGAACGATTGTCCAGCTCCCCTCCTTTTTCACGAACACGAAGGTATAGCGCGCCATTGTTCTTCGTTCGCTGCCGCGGGAATCACAAAGTCGAAGTGATAAAAGCCGGTCTCGACTGCGGCTTCTGGGAATAGCTGGATCGCGTCGTCATGATCAATGGCGACAGAGGACGGTTCCATTTTGAAGCTCTGGGTGTAGTAAGCTCGGATCGCCTCTTTCCCATCGAGCGGCTTGTCGGTCCCTGCCGTCGAAAACAGCCGCGCGTTCTGATCATAAAGCTGCGCTAAACCATCGGCATCATGAGCATTGTGAAATTCGATCCACTGTTTCAGGCGAGCACGAACCTCGTCGGCTGGTTCGGCCCATGCCGTCTGGCACATGCCGGCTGAAACCAGCATCAGGACGGCAAGCATCGATGGCAGCCTCGCCGGCCAAGCACGCTTCACATTTTGCTCCGCACACATGCTCACCCTCCTCACCGCTGAGTCCGGTCGCTCCAATTTTACAGGCGAAATCTCGATCCGACTACGCCGTAACGGCCTTACCACCCTCGCCGACTCCCCTGACAATGCCACCGGAACGCTTCCCAATTTACCAGCCTGTCGACAACTGCTGGGGTTTAGGATGATTGGCGGCATGAAAGGCGATGGCACATGAGGACAGTCGCCCAGTTCGAAATAATCTGGGCAGTTTCGTGCCAATGGCAGCGGAAAGAGGTCTTGTCGCGAGCGATTGACTCCGCCTAGGTTCGTCCTGCCGGCCTCGACGAGACGCAACCGTCTCGTCGGTCGCCCGGGCGGGCAAGCCGTCAACCCTGCCGAAATTCGTTCACCGGATCGGGAAATCCTGGATGCCGGACGCGACCGAAGCCTTGCAATCCTCTGCCCAGCCCGTCGGGCCTCCACCCGCCAGGCCCAGTTGGATTTATCCGGCGTTGCGCGTGGTGCTGGTGATCGCTGCCGGAGTCCTCGCCTGGTATGTCGCCGGGCACTGGAACCGCTGGACCGGCGCCGCCCGCTACGAGGCGACCGACGACGCCTACACCGTCGGCGACGTCACCCCGCTCGTCGGCGAAGGTCTCCGGCTATGTCGCCGACCGTCGCCGGTCGCCGACTATCAGATCGTGCACAAGGGCGATCTGATCGTCGAGATCGATGCCTCCGACTATCGCGCGCAACTGGCGCAGGCCGAGGCCAACCTCGCCGCGGCACAGGCGACCCTGGCCAACCTGGCGAACCAGAAGGACGTGCAGCGCGCGCTGATCCGTCAGGCGGAGGCGACCATCCAGGCGACCCAGGCGGACCTGCTACGCTACGCGCTGGAGGCGAAGCGACAGCGCGACCTGCTGCAGACCCGGATCGCCGGCACCCAGCAGACTGGTCGAGCAGGCCGACGCCAACGAAAAGCGCACCGACGCCGCAACTGCGGCTCAACAAGGCGCAACTCGATCAGCAGAAGGCCCTGCTGGCCAGCCTCGACGTGCAGGAGAAGCAGCTTGCAGGCGCAGGTGCGCGCGGCCGAGGCGCAGGTGACCCTGGCGCGCAACAACGTCGACTATACGCGCATCGTCTCGCCGGCGGACGGGATGGTCGGCCAGCGCCAGGTGCGTCCCGGCCAGTTCGTCAATGTCGGCACCCAGGTGATCGCCGTGGTGCCGCTGCCGCAACATCTGGGTGATCGCGAACTTACAAGGAGACGCAGATGACCAACGTGCGGCTCGGCGATCCCGCGCGCGTCACGGTCGATGCGTTTCCTGACCTGGTGCTGACCGGCCACGTGGACAGCTGGTCGCCCGGCACCGGCAGCACCTTCGCGCTGCTGCCGCCCGACAACGCCACCGGCAACTTCACCAAGGTGGTGCAGCGGGTGCCGGTGAAGATCGTGCTCGACCCGAACCCGGCGCTGGGCACGCTGGTCCGGCCGGGCATGTCGGTCGAGGCCACGCATCGACACCGGCCCGGTCGAGAACCGCGAACCCACGCCGGGTTCGACCCAGAAGACCCGCACTCGACCACCGCTGCGGACGCCGACCACGCCTCCGGCGACCACGGCATGAGACTGCATCTGGCGCCGGTCAGCGCGGCGGGACGGCGCTGCACTCGCTGCCGGCGCCGCATCCGCGACTGTCGGCCGATTCGCTGCGCCCCTATGTCGGCATCCTCGGCGTGTTGCTCGGCTCGATCATCGCGACGCTGGGCAGCCGGGTGACCACCTTCGGCCTGGCCGATCTGCGCGGCGGCCTGCACGCCGGCTTCGACGAAGGCGCCTGGATCACCACCAGCTTCGGCATCGGCCAGATGGTGGCCGGCGTCGCCTCGCCCTATCTCGGCGCGATCTTCGGCGTGCGGCGCGTCCTGCTGCTCGGCATCCTGCTGGTGTTCATCACCAGCCTGCTCGGTCCGCTGTCGCCCAACCTCAATGCCTTCCTGGTGATGCAGTTCCTCGGCGGCGTCGGCTCGGGCACCTTCATTCCGCTCACCATCAGCTTCATCATCCGCAGCCTGCCGGCGCGGCTCGTGATCTACGGCATCGCGCTCTACGCGATGAATTCCGAGCTGTCGCAGAACGTCGCGGCGTCGCTGGAGGGCTGGTATTCGGATCATCTGGTCCTGGCAATGGATCGACTGGCAATACTGCGCTGATGCTGCCGCTGATGTTCGCCTGCATCTGGTACGGCGTGCCGCGCGAGAGCATCAACACCGCGCTTGCTGCGCGACCTCGACTGGCCCGGCCTCGCCTATGCCGATGATCGGCTTCGGGCTGCTGTACGCCGGCCTCGACCAGGGCAACCGGCTGGACTGGAGCAGCAGCGGCCTGGTCATCGGCCTGCTGCTGTCCGGCGGCCTTGTGACGCTGGCCTTCGTCGTGCGCGAACTGGTGACGCCGCGGCCGTTCCTGAACCTGGGCTGCTGCTGCGCGGCAATCTGCTGCTGCTGATGCTGCTGCTGGCCGGCTTCCGCTTCATCATCCTCTCGACCGCCTACATCATCCCGACCTACCTGCAGACCGTGCAGAATTTTCGCGAGCTGCAGGTGGGCAGCGTGCTGCTGTGGATCGCGCTGCCGCAGCTCGTCATCGTCCTGCCGTTGGCGGACTTGCTGCGGCGGATCGACGGGCGCTGGGTGCTGGCCCTCGGCACGCGCGCTGATCGGCGTCGCCTGCCTGATGGCGACCGAGCTGACCAGCCAGTGGGCGACCGAGCGATTTCCTGCCGTCGCAGATCCTGCAGGCGATCGGCCAGTCCTTCGCGCTGACCGCGCTGATGGTGCTGATCGTGCGCTCGATCAACCCGGCCGATGCGCTGACGATCGGCTGCCTGCTGCAGATCAGCCGCCTGTTCGGCGGCGAGATCGGCACCGCCTTCATGCAGACCTTCGTGCGGGTGCGCGAGCAGATCCACTCGAACCTGGTCGGCCTGCATATCGACGGCATCGGCCGGCCTCACCGATCGACCGGCTGGCCGCCTATCGCGGCGCGATCGGCGCCCATACCGCCGATCTTGGCCAGGCCGCCGCGCAGGCGGCGAAGCTGCTGGCGACCACGGTCGCGCAGCAGGCGTCGGTGCTGTCCTATATCGACGGCTTTATGGCCGCCGCCGCCGGGGCGCTTCATCGTGCCTGCTGCTGGTCGCCGCTCATGCGGCCGTCCGCCGCCTTCGCCATTCTGACGCGATTCCCCCGGCGTCGTGGTGCATTGCGGCCGTCGGAGCGGATGCGGGTCTCCGCCTGAGCGGCACATCGCGGAACCCGTCCTGCCCAAATGGGCAGCTGGCATGTCGCGCCGCCGTTCACACATTGGCTCCGAACAAGGAGCATCGCCGTGTCAGAACCCGTCTCGCTTGAAGCCCTGTCGGCAGCGTTCGCCGATCTTACCGAGATAGCGGCCCCAAGCGTTGTGGCCGTCCGCTCGCACCGCTCGCTCTCGAGCGGCTTCGCGTGGCGCACCGGCCTGATCGTCACGGCCGACGAGGCACTGACCGAAGAAGGTGAGCTGGCGGTGACGCTGCCCGGCGGAGAGCATCGGGCGGCGACCCTCGCCGGGCGGGACCCGACCACCGACGTCGCGCTGCTACGGGTCGAAGGTGCGGATTTGCGCCCAGCCGCCCTGGACGCGGGCGCGGCGCGGCCGGGCGCGCTGGTGCTGGCGGTGGGCTCCAGCCATGGGGCGCCGCTCGCAGCCTTCGGCGCGGTGGCGCATGTCGGTGCCGCGTGGCGGTCGATGCGCGGCGGTGAGATCAACGTCCGGATTGACCTCGATTTGCACCTGCGCCGCCAGGCCGAGGGTGGGTTGGTGCTTGACGCTACCGGCCGCGGCCTCGGTATGGCGGTGTTCGGCCCGCGGCGACGCGTGCTGGTCATTCCCGCCGCCACGATCGACCGCGTCGCCGGCAAGCTGGCGACGCACGGGCGGATCGCACGCGGATACCTCGGCCTCGGGCTCCAGCCGGTCCGCCTCGACGGCGACGCAAAAGCCGGCGCGATGGTGATGAGCGTCGACGCAAGCGGCCCCGGCGCCGCGGCCGGCGTTCGGCAAGGGGACGTGATCGTCGCCTGGCAGGGTGAGCCGTTGACGAGTGTGTCGGGGCTGATCCGTGCGCTCGGCCCCGAAAGCGTCGGGCAGGACGTGACCCTGGCGCTGCGCCGCGGCGGCGCACCGGTCGAGGTTCGCCTTACCCTCGGCGAGAGGCCGCCCGCTTGAATGGACGATCCGGTGTCATTGATCGTAGCGATTGCCGTCGACGATCCGGCGCTTGCCGATCGGCTGGCGATGCTGCTGGCCGATGTGGCAGGCGTACGGCTGGCAGCACCAGGCGAGACGGCTGACGTCGCGCTGATAAAGCCGGAATTGCCGGCTGCATCCGATTCCGAAGCGGCACTGACCCCGCGCGAGCAGGAGGTACTGGCACTGCTGGCTGAGGGCGCCTCCAACAAGGCCATCGCACGCCGGCTTGGCATATCGGTGCACACCGCGAAATTCCATGTCGGCTCCCTCCTCGACAAGCTTGATGCGACCGGCCGCACGGACGCCGTCATCCACGCCGCCCGCATCGGTGTGCTCCATCTTTAGGGATCAGATCATGTTCGACGCCGAGATCACGCCAGACGACCTCCACGCGACGGCACCGGAAACATTCGAATCTCCACTCGACGCCTATTCGCGCGTTGTGGCCGAAATCGCCGACCGTGTCGGCCCGGCAGTGGTCCGGGTCGAGAGCGGCGGGCAAGGGCGAACCGGGATGGGGTCGGGCGTGGTCATCGCCTGCGATGGGCTGGTGCTCACCAACAGCCACGTCGTGGCGGGTGCGCGCCGCGTCCGTCTCGCGCTGTCGGATGGCGGTGCGACCGAGGCGCAGGTGCTGGGTGACGATCCCGACACCGACCTCGCGCTCTTGCGTGCCGAATTGCCGCGCGGGTCTGTGGCGGCAAGGCTCGGCAATTCCAAGGCGCTCAGGCGCGGCCATCTGGTGGTGGCCATCGGCAACCCGCTCGGGTTCGAGTTGAGCGTGACGGCGGGTGTGGTCTCGGCACTCGGGCGTTCGCTCCGTGCCCGCAGCGGTCGGCTCATGGATGATGTAATTCAGACCGACGCCGCGCTGAATCCTGGCAATTCAGGCGGCCCGCTGGTTTCGGCCTCCGGGCAGGTCGTCGGGATCGCCACCGCGGTGATCAGCGGCGCCCAGGGACTCTGCTTCGCGGTCTCCAGCAATACGGCGGTGTTCGTGGTCGGCGAGTTCATCGGTCATGGACGCGTTCGTCGCGCCCACCTCGGCATCGCCGCCCAAACCGTGCCGATTCCCCGGCGCGTCGCCGTGGCGGCGGGAACGCGCGCGACGGCGGTCAGAAATCGGCGAGGTGCTGCCGGGCGGCCCGGCGGATGAAGCTGGCCTGCGCATGAGTGACGTTGTCGTCTCGATCGACGAAGAAGCCGTGACGGGCTCCGACGATCTGATGCGACTTCTCGACTTCGGGCGGATCGGCCGGCCCATGACGGTGCGCGTCCTCCGCGCGGGCCAGATCATCGACATGCTCGTGACGCCGCAAGAGCGCAGGGTCTCGGCCTCCCGACGCTGAGTGACCGATCCACCAAGGCGCGCGGCGGGCGCCCGAGCGGGGCGCGTGACACCAAGGTCAGTGACGCAGACCTCTTGGCCGGTTTGCTGTTATCCCTTTCCCACGACGCCTCGGCTCTGTTCCCGCGCGGTCCCGAGTGGTTCCGTACGGTGCCTCAGGACGATCCAGCCGGCCAGGGTTTGGCCCGAGAAGGCAAGCACGACCACGCCCAGGTTCCAGGCGATCACCATCGCCGAAGCGTCGATGGCATGCAGCAGCGTCAGCGCCGCGGTGCCGGTGCCGGCCACCGCCAGCCCAGCCAGCACGAGCACGGGGATGCGCCGCAGCGGCGCGGCCCGATGCAACAGCAACAGCAGCAGCGCGGCACCAGGCACGCCGGTCAGCAGCACCGTCGCGAGGCAGCGCCCCATCTCCGCGCGGTCGACAACGCCAATCTGGACCCAATCGGTGAGACATTGCGTGCCGAGCGATCCCCACCACAGCGCCAATGCCGGCAGCGGCAGCAATGCCCAAGCCCCACTCCGCCCCGGCACTGCGAGCATCAGCGCCGCCACTGCGGCCAAACCGCCCGTGAGTGCCGCACCGGCCAGCCGGCCGGCGATGCCCGGGTCTCGCACCGCCTCCGTCAGATCCGGCCGCAAGCCGTGCAGTGCTGCGAGGCCCATTACCAGCGCCACGGTCAGCCCGATCCAGCCGGCGGCGCGCTGCGGGGGTGGCCGCAGGCGGCGCACCGGCCGCGCATCGGCGGCCAGCCGGGCGATCAGGAGATCGGTGTCGTTCATGTCTTGCCCACCATGCGCAGCCGCAGCGTGGCGAGGCCGCGATGCACGGCAACCTTCAGCGCGGGGATGGTCATGCCGGTCATCGCGGCGGCCTCCTTCAAGGTCATCTCCCGCAGCTTGAGCATCTCCACCGCCCGACGCTGTCCCGGCGGCAGGGTCAGCACGGCTCGGGCGAGAAGTGCCACGTCATGCAATGACAGGTTCGCGGCAGGCGCGGCAATGGTTTCGGCGATCGCGTCCAGCGGGGTTTCGCGGCGGCTTCGGGCGGTGCGGCGCAACCGGTCGGTGATTCGATGCTCGACGATGGCGCGCAGCCAGGGGCGGAAAGGGCGGGCGGGGTCGTAGGTGTGGCGAACCTGGTGGACGGTCAGCAGCGTGTCCTGCACCGCGTCCTCGGCGTCCGCCGGGCTGCAGCCGCGCCGCCGCGCGATCGTGCGCAGCAGCGGCAGCACCGCCGCCAGCAACGCGGCATAGGCCTGTGCGTCGCCCGCTTGCGCGCGCGCCATCAGGCGGCTCCAGTCGTCGGTCGGGCTCTCGGGCAAAGGCGGGGCGGCGCTCACGACCGGACCGTAACCTCGGACCGCGCCATCGCGAAATAGGAAGCACGGACGCCGGTCCGAACCCTGAACCAGGAGCACACTGCCATGCGCCGTCGTCTTGCCACCCTCGCCATTGCCGCCACCCTCGCCGTGCCCTTCGTCCCCGCGGCCTTTGCCCCCGCCGCATTGGCGGCCGTGGAATCGGGCTTCACGCAGGCGGCCTTCGAAGGCGCCCAGGCCGCCGGGCAGCCGATCCTGGTGGACATCACCGCCAGCTGGTGCCCGGTCTGCGCCAAGCAGCGCCCGACCCTGGACAGCCTGGCCGCCGACCCAGCCTTCCGCGAGCTGCGCATCTTCAAGGTCGATTTCGACACCCAGAAGGACGTGGTGCGCGCGATGGGAGCGCAGATGCAGAGCACGTTGATCGTGTTCCACGGCCGTGACGAGCGAGGCCGCTCCACCGGTCAGACGGACCCGGCCATGATTCGCGCCCTCGTCGGCAAGTCAAAAGCGTAGGGATGGGGGCGTAAGAATGGGCGCCGGCAGTCTCGGGGCGGGATTCCTCGCGGGGATCCTGTCTACCCTCTCGCCCTGTGTGCTGCCGGTGCTGCCGCTGGTGCTCGGTGCCGCACTCTCGGCGCATCGCTGGGGGGCGCTGGTGCTCGCGGCCGGCCTCGCGATGTCCTTCACCGCCATCGGCCTGTTTGTGGCGACCGCGGGCTTCGCGATCGGGCTGGATGGCGAGGTGTTCCGCACCGCTCTCGGCGCTGCTGCTGGGCGTGGCGGGAATTGTGCTGCTCAGTGCCTCACTGCAGCAGCGCGTCGCCTTGGCCGGCTCGGGCGTGGCGGATGCGGGCAATCGCTTGCTCCTGCGACTTTCCCCGACGGGGCTGGGAGGGCAACTCGTGGTGGGGCTGGTGCTCGGTGCGGTGTGGAGCCCTTGCGTCGGCCCGACGCTCGGGGCGGCCTCGATGCTGGCCGCGCATGGCAGCGATCTCGTGGCAGTGGCGGCGGTGATGCTGGTGTTCGGGCTCGGTGCCGCCTTGCCGCTGGTGCTGCTCAGCGCATTGTCGCGTGAGGCCATGCTGCGCTGGCGCGGTCGGATGATCCGCGTCGGCGGCACCGGCAAGCTGCTGTTTGGCGGCGTGGCGCTGGCAATGGCCGCACTGATCCTGAGCGGGCTCGACCGGGAGTTGGAGACCGTGCTGGTGCAAGCATCGCCGGCCTGGCTCACCGACCTGACCACCCGGTTCTGAACCGCGCGGCCAGACCGGAATGTCATCCCGCCTGATCGAGGATATTCTCACCGCGCGAATCAGGTTGACCTTCGAAGTTCCTGTACGCTCCAGAACCGTTATACGGTCGCGCCAGCGGTGAACGTATGTGCAATTCCACGCCGCCAAAACTCAGCAGTGACCGTGAGTCACGGTCGGCCGGAACAGGAGTCCGCAGCGGCGCCTGGTACGAATTGGACCGGTCCGAACCCGCGGCCTGCGTGGTGCCGCCGCTCGAACATCCGGGGCATTGCGGGCTGGAATCCTGGGCGTAGGCAACGGAAGAAATGGCCAACAGCGCCGCGACGACCAAGCATTTCGCATCCATCGATCTTCCCCTTTTGCATTCCAGCTTAGCGAAGGTGGGTTTTCAGAGTTTTGATCTGGGACAGAGAATGTCAGGCCGGCGGCCTCGGCGGTATGAATGCATCACACCAAATCTATTTTAGGCGTTTGCCTGACGCGATCTCGCCGCGCCGCAACTTAGGTGCGGCAAGTCGCCACCGGCGCGGGACCTCTCGCCGAACCGACACGGCGGCCGCCCTCCTGCAACAAGATGAAGAGGAGTGCCGCCACCGGGACAATCGCGGCGGCGAAGGGGATGGCGCCCGCCCCGAACGCGCTGTCGACCACGGTGCCGCCGATCAGGCCACCAAGCGCATTGGCGATATTGAAGGCCGAGATGTTCGCGGTCGCCGCCAACTCCGGCGCGGCCTTGCCGTATTTCATCACCCGCATCTGCATCGGCGGCACATTGGCGAAGGAGGTGACGCCGAACACGAAGGCGGCGGCAAGGAACGGCCATCTGAACGGTGCCACGAACCCGACGACGATCAGGGATACGATCATCGCGGCCGGCCAGAGAATGAGTGAGAGGCGCAGATTCGCATCGGCCGTGCGGCCGCCGAACATGTTGCCGATCACCAGGCCGAGACCGACGATCACCAGCACCCAGCTCAGCTCCGCGGCGCTGAAGCCCGCGACCTGTTCGGCGACCGGCGCGATGTAGCCATAGAAGGTCATGAAGCCGACCCAGCCAAGGGCGGTGATGGCAAGGCTGGCGATGAGGTTGTGGTCTTGGAATGCGCTGAGCTGTGCGCGGATGCCGGGCGCTGAGCTGTCCCGTTCCTGCACGGGAACGAAGATCGCGATCGCCAGGGCCGCGACCAGGCCGAGCGCGCTGATGACCAGGAATGTCAGGTTCCAGCCGAATGCAGTGGCGATCCAGCTTCCAGCGGGAACACCCAGCACGTTCGCCAAAGTGAGGCCCGCGAACATCTGCCCGACGGCCTGGCCGGCGAGCTTGTCGGCAACGAGCTTTGTCGCAACGACCGCGCCGATGCCGTAAAATGGCCCTTGCGTCAGGCCTGCGACCACGCGGCTGATCAGAAGCACGCTGTAGTTCGTCGTAAAGGCGCCGATGAGGTTGCCCGCGATGAACAGCGCCATCAGGCCGAGGAGAACTTTGCGCTTCTCAAACCGGGCGAGCCACAAGGTCAGAAATGGGCCGCCGACCACGATGGCCAGTGCGTAGGACGTGATCAGGTTGCCGGCTTGGCCCTCGGTGATCCGGAGCGAGCCGGCGACCTCGGGCAGCACGCCGGCGATGACGAACTCGGCGGTGCCGATGGCGAAGGCGGAAACTGTGAGTATCCACACCTGAAGCGGCATTCTGGACTTGAGTGACACGACCTCAACTCCTTCCAAGATTTAGGCGTCTTGCGGAACGGATTCGGAAAACACGGCTTCCAGCAACGGGCCTCCGGGCGCGCGGAAAAACAGCCGGCGCTCTTGCAGGTCGGCGAGGTCCATCGTGGAGTAGCGGATACCGAGCTGATCGAGCTTGTCGCGAAACGCGGCATAACCCTCCATTCGCAACCCGACATGGTCGATCGCCTCGCCCGAGCGGTCGATCCCGTGTCCTTGTGAGCCGATGATGTGGACGAGCGGATGGCCGTCGGCGTAGAGCCAATGTCCGGGGATCGGACGTATGGCGAGCGGCCGCTCACCTTCTTCGAGATCGAAGACCGTCAGAAAGAAGCCGCGTGTCGCCGCCAAATCCCGGGTGCGAATGGTGACGTGATCGAGGTGCATGGGCGCTCTCCTGTTCGCCGGGAAACTAGAGCGCTCGCATCATCCGTATAATAGGCTATGTTCTGAAAACACCTTTCGGAAATACCGAATTATGAACCTCGACAACCTGACCTTGTTCCTGCGCATCGTGGAGAAGGGCGGCCTGGCGCCGGCCGGCCGGGAACTCGGCCTTTCGCCAGCTTCCGTTTCCGAGCGTCTGGTTGCGCTCGAGAAATACTATGGAGCGGCGCTGCTGCATCGCACGACGCGCGCCATCAGCCTGACCGACGCCGGGCGATTGCTGGTCCACGGCGCGCGGCGCCTGTTGGCCGAAGCTGATGAATTGGAAACGCTGGTTCGGCTGGGCGTCGACAAGATATCCGGCCCGATCCGATTAAGCGCGCCGATCGACCTTGGCCGCAGCTTGCTCGTTCCTGTCCTGGATCAATTCCTGGCCGAGCACCCGGACGTCACCATCGACCTCAACCTGACGGACGGATACGTTGATCTTGTCGGGCAAGGACAGGATCTCGCCATCCGGTATGGCGAATTGGCGGATAGCACCCTGCGCGTCAGGCGCCTCGCCAACAACAGGCGCATCGTCTGCGCCTCGCCCGCCTATTTGAAACAGAAGGGCGTTCCGCAGCATCCCGATGATCTGGTCCGTCACGCGTGCATCCTGATGCGCTTCGGCCCGACGATCGATCGGGACTGGCCGTTTCTGATCGACGGAAAGGAACGCCGGATCGTCGTCCAAGGCCACAGGATCGCCAATGACGGCGGCTTGGTGCGGGAATGGTGCCGCAATGGATTCGGCATAGCCAGGAAATCACTTTGGGATGTCGATGCGGATTTGCAGGCCGGCGCGCTCGTGGAGCTTCTGCACGAATACTCGCCCGGCGGCACCGGGCTTCAGATTGTCTATCCCGCCACCCAAGATCAGCCGAAGCGCGTCCGCCTGCTGATCGAGCGGATTGGACAGGCGTTTTCCGTTTTGGACGCCGCATCCGCACCCTGACGATTCACAAATCAGATGCGGACGCGGGACAGCGTCTCCTTGGCGAACAGCGCCTCGGGCTGCAGACGCTGATGGGTGACGCCTTGTGCCTGCGCCCAACCGAGGAAGGCGTCCAGCGTGACCAAATTCGGCTCCAGGCCGTAGGGGAACGGGTCGGGCCCGAGCAGCGCTTGCGCCGCCGCCGCCTGTGCCGGCACCCAGGGCAGCGGCACCCGGCTGGCGGTGTATTCCGCGAGCCGCTCCTGGCTGCGGCGCTTGGCGTGGTCGAACGCCTCGAAAAGATTTCATCGCCGCCCACGGGAAGCGATCGAGCACGGCGGCACGCAACACCACCACATGCATGATCGGGAAGATGCCGGTCGCCTGGTAATACGCACGTTCCTCCGCGACGGGATCGTCGAACAGCCTGACGATGGCGGGATCGCCGGCCTCGAAACTCGCCGGAGGGTGCGCCGACAGCACCGCGTCCAACTCGCCCGCACGCAGCAGGGCGTCGAGCGAGGCATCGAGGCGGGGTTGCAGCCGGATTCCGTCCGGCAGCGCCAGGCGCACCTTCTCCGCCCGGCCCGGCTGGTTCACGCCGGCCTGGGTCCAGGCGATGCCGCGAAGGTCGATGCCGTAGCTGTCCGCCAGCAGGCCGCGCGTGTAGACGGCTGCCGTCTGCGCCCATTCCGGCACGCCGATGCGGCACCCCGCGAGGTCCGCGGGTGCCCGCACGCGGCCGTCGCGCCGCACATAGATCGAGGAGTGGCGGAACACCCGCGACGGGAACACCGGGATGGCGCACAGGCTGTGATCGCCCTGCGAGCGCATCGCCGCGTATTTGGCGAGCGAGATCTCGGAGATCTCCCACTCGCGGTAGCGGATGAAGCGATGGAAAATTTCCTCCGTCGCCATGTGCAGCGGCGTGACGGTGATGCCATGCGCGCGGACGCGGCCGGTGCACAGGTCGCGGACATGGTCGTACTCGCCGATCGCCATCGTCAGGCGCAGCCGGTCGCCGTCGAAATTGGGCAGCCAGTCGGTTTCCTGCATGGCGGGCAGGGTGCCAGCGCCGTATTTCTCTGGCCAGCCCGGCAGCCAAAGTATTTTGGTCTGGCAGGCAGACAGGGAAACAGCGTGGCGACGCTGGCGCAATTGCGGGTAGCTTGGCCGCGAATACGACGAATGGGGAGCAACGACCGTGCTGGATGCATCTGGCGGCGCGCGCGTGAACGATCCGGATGCGGTCGAGCGGCCGGTCCTGACCGAAGCGCCCAATCGCGGCTACGGCAGCGACCGCGTCGCCGACGTGCTGCGTGCGCTCGAAATTCCGTTCGTGGCGCTCAATCCCGGGGCCAGCTTCCGTGGTCTGCACGACAGCCTGGTCAATCACCTCGGCAACGACAAGCCGCGCATGCTGCTCTGCCTGCACGAGGAGCATGCGGTGGCGCTCGCGCATGGCTGGGCGAAGGTGACCGACCGGCCGATGGCGGTCGTGCTGCACAGCAATGTCGGGTTGATGCACGGCGCGATGGCGATCTTCAATGCCTGGTGCGACCGCGTGCCGGTGCTGGTGCTGGGCGCGACCGGGCCGGTGGACGCCGCCCGGCGCCGCCCATGGATCGACTGGATCCACACCGCCCGCGATCAGGGCGCGCTGGTCCGCGGCTACACCAAATGGGACGACCAGCCGGCCAGCGCCGCTGCCGCAGTGGAGGCGCTGCTGCGGGCGCATCTGATCGCCACCACGGCGCCGTTCGGCCCCACCTACGTCAACCTCGATGCCGGCATGCAGGAGGCCGAGGCGCCGCCCGTGAAGCTACCCGACGTCGCGCGCTTCCGTGCCCCGCCGCCATCGGCGCCCGATCCGGCAACGCTGGCGGCCGCGGCACAGGCGCTGCGCACGGCCCGTGCGCCGCTGATTTCTGTGCGGCCGCACCACCCGGTCCCAGGAAGGGTGGGATGCCCGGGTACGCCTGGCCGAGCGTTTGGGGGCGGCGGTGCTGACGGACATGAAGGCCGCCGCCGCATTCCCGACCGGGCACCGGCTGCACGCGGCCCCGGCGGCGATGTTTCCTGGTGCCGCCGCCGTGCAGGCGTTGCAAGGCGCGGATGTGGTGCTCAGCCTGGATTGGATCGACCTCGCCGGCACGCTCGCCGCCGCGGGAGCGACCGCGAGCACCGTGATCCAGGCTTCGGTGGACCAACTCGTGCACAATGGCTGGAGCATGGACCATCAAGGCCTGCCGCCGGTCGATCATGCCCTGTTGTGCCCACCCGAGGCGGCGGTGACGGCGCTGCTCGCCGCTCTCGGCGATGGCGTCGGCACGCCGTGGCTGCCGCCCGTGCCGCCGCCGGCGCCGCCGGCCGAAGGTCCGCTGGCGGTGCCGCATCTGGCGGCGGCGCTGCGCGCGGCGCTGGCCGGGCATGCCACCTGCCTCGTGCGTTCACCGCTCTCGTGGTCGGGCGGGTTCTGGGACATTGCCGGTCCGCTCGATGCTTTGGGCTATGACGGCGGCGGCGGCATCGGCTCCGGTCCCGGCATGCTGGTCGGCGCGGCGCTGGCCCTGCGCGGCAGTGGGCGGCTGCCGGTGGCGGTGCTGGGCGACGGCGATTTCCTGATGGGCTGCACCGCGATGTGGACCGCTTCGCGCTACGGCATTCCGTTGCTGGCGGTGATCGCCAACAACCGCAGCTTCTACAATGACGAGATCCACCAGGAGCGCGTCGCCCACATGCGCGGCCGCAATCCGGCAAACAAATGGATCGGCCAACATATCGGCGGTCCGGACATCGATCTCGCCGCCATGGCGCGGGCCCAGGGCTGCATTGGCTTCGGCCCGGTGCACGATCTGGCCGGGCTTCAAGCCGCTTTGCCGCAGGCGATCGAAGCCCTGCGCGCCGGCGCGCCGGTGGTGATGGATGTGCGGGTGCAGCCGGGTTACGGCGCCGAGATGCAGGGCGCCCTCACGCGCGAGACGACGCCGGACCGTGGTTGAGATCGTAACGGTGGCGGCGGCGGCGATAGCGCCCACCGCCCCGCCCATTCTTGAGGTTCAGGCCGTCACCAAGCGCTTCGGCACGGCAGCGGCCGGCGTCGTCGCCGTCGAGGATGTCAGCTTCGACGTGCGGCCGGGCGAATTCGTCTCGATCATCGGCCCGTCCGGCTGCGGCAAATCCACGCTGTTCGGGATGATCGGCGGCCTCGTCGATGGTTGGCAGGGCCGCATCCGCGTCGACGGCACCGAGATCCGGCCCGGCGCCACGCACCGCCATATCGGCATGGTGTTCCAGGAGGAGAGCACCTTCCCCTGGCGCACCGTGATCGAGAACGTGGCGCTGCCGCTGGAGGCGCAGGCGATGCCGAAATCCGAGCGCATGGATCGCGCCCGGCATTTCATCGGGCTGGTTGGGCTGGATGGTTTCGAGCATCGCTTCCCGCACGAGATTTCCGGCGGCATGCGCCAGCGCGCCGCCATCGCGCGCACCCTGGCCTATGCCCCGCGCATCCTGATGATGGACGAGCCGTTCGGCGCGCTGGACGAGCAGACCAGGCTGCTGCTCGGCGACACCGTGCTGCGCATCCAGCAGGAGTTGCGGCAGACGATCCTGCTGATCACCCACAGCATCGCCGAATCGGTACAGCTTTCGGACCGGGTGCTGGTGATGACCTATCGCCCCGGCCGGCTGAAGCGCTTCGTCGACATCGACCTGCCGCGCCCCCGGTCCAGCGAAAATCTCGGTGACCAGCGCTTCGGCCGCCTGGTCGCTGAAATCTGGGGCGATCTGCGCGAGGAGGCCAGTCGCGGCCTGCGCGAGAGCGAGCAACGGAGCAGAGGCGGCGATGGCACTTGATACGGTTGGCGGCACCGCGGTTGCGTTGCCGGAACGGCGTGGCCTGTATTACGGCGGCACCTGGCACGACGCTGCAGGCGGTGCGACGCAGGAGACGACCAGTCCCTCCACCGGCCAGTCGCTCGGCCATGTTGCCTGGGCCGCCGCTGATGATGTCGACGCGGCGGTGCGCGCGGCGCAAGACGGGTTCACGGAATGGCGGCGGGTGCGGCCGCTGGAGCGCGGCCGCATCCTGCGCGCGGCGGCGGCGATCATTCGTGCCAATGGCCGCGAGCTGGCGTTGATCGACGCCGCCGATTGCGGCAACCCGGTCGCCGAGATGATGCGCGACGCCGAAATCGCCGCCACCAGCCTCGAATATTTCGCCGGCCTGGTGCTGGAGCTGAAGGGCGACACCATCCCGATGGGCGAGGGCATGCTGAACTACACCCTGCGCGAGCCGCTGGGCGTGGTGGTGCGGATCAATGCCTACAACCACCCGTTCATGTTCGCCGCGATGCGCGCGGGGCCGCCGCTGGCCGCCGGCAACAGCCTGATCGTCAAGCCGCCGGAGCAGGCGCCGCTGTCGTCGTTGCGGCTGGCCGAGTTGATCGGCCCGCTGTTTCCCCGGGGGGTCTTCAACGTGCTGCCCGGCGGCCGCGCCTGCGGCGAGGCGCTGGTGGCGCATCCTGGCGTGGCGAAGGTCGGGGTCATCGGCTCGGCACCGACCGGGCGCGCCATCCTGCGCAATGCGGCGGCGACAATGAAGAAGGTCGGGCTGGAACTCGGCGGCAAGAACGCGCTGATCGCCTTTCCCGACGCCGATCCCGACCGGGTCGCCGCCGGCGTGGTGCGCGGCATGAACTTCACCTGGTGCGGCCAGAGCTGCGGCAGCACCTCGCGCGCGTTCCTCCATGACAGCCTGCATGATGCGGTGTTGCAACGCGTCGCCGAGCAGGTCCGCGCCATCCGCCCCGGCCTGCCGACGCAGTTCGAAAGCCAGATGGGCTGCATGGTCAGCCGGGCGGAATACGACAAGGTGCTGCGCTACGTCGCCTGGGGGCAGGAAGACGGTGCCCGCCTGGTGTGCGGCGGCGTGCCGTCCCGTGACCCGGCACTGGCGAATGGATTTTTCATCGAGCCCGCGGTGTTCGCCGAGGTGACGCCCGAGATGCGCATCGCGAAAGAGGAAATCTTCGGCCCGGTGCTGTCGGTGTTCCGTTGGTCGGACGAGGCGGCGATGCTGGCGGCGGTGAACGCGGTGGAATACGGCCTCACCGCCAGCATCTGGACGCGCGACCTGGCGACCGCGCACCGAGTGGCCGGGCGGGTCGAGGCCGGCTACGTCTGGGTGAACAGCGCCAGCGCGCATTTTCTGGGCGCCCCATTCGGCGGCTACAAGCAATCCGGCCTCGGCCGCGAGGAGAGCATCGAAGAACTGATGGACTGCACGCAACTGAAGAACGTCAATGTCACGCTCGATTAAGCGCGTGACGCGAAAGGATCGAGTGATGCGCTGGGGAGCATGGCTGTTCGTGTTGCTGTTCGCCACCGGCGCGCAGGCGGAGACGCTGAAGGTCGCGATCGGCCAGAAAGGCTTCTGGGATACCAGCATCGTCGTCTGGGGCGAGCGCGCCGGGTTCTTCAAGCAGGAAGGGCTCGATCTCGACATCCTCTACACCGATGGTGGCGCGCAGACGCAGCAGGCGGTGATCTCCGGCGGCGTGCAGATCGGCATCGGCACCGGCACGATAGGCGTGTTGGCGGCGGCGATGAAGGGCGCGCCGGTGCGCATCATCGAGGCGGAATGGCACGGCGCGTCGGATCTGTTCTGGTATGCCAAGGCCGACAGCCCCGTTCACACGATGAAGGACGCGGCTGGGCGCAGCGCCGGGTTCTCGGCCGCCGGCTCGTCATCGAACCTGGTGTTGCTGGCACTGCTTCAGGCCGCCGGCGCCAAGGCGCAACCAATCCCCACCGGCGGCGCGGGGGCGACGCTGACGCAGGTGATGTCCGGCCAGATCGACATCGGCTGGTCGGTGCCCCCGATCGGGCTGAAGGAGGAAGCGGCCGGCGAGATCCGGATCATCGGCCGCGGCACCGACATCCCGGCGCTCGCCGACCAGACGACGCGGGTGAACATCGCCAACGCCACTTGGCTGAAGGAGCATCGCGACGTGGCGCTGCGTTTCGCCCGCGCCTACGAGCGCAGCCTCGCCAACGCGTACCGCGATCCGAAGGTCGTCGGGTGGTTCGCCGAGGGCACGGGCATCGACCCGGCACTCGCTCTACGCGTCCGCGACACGTACTACCCGGCCCCGGCGATGCAGCCGGACGTGATGAAGGGGCTGGACGCGACGCTGCGCGACATGATCGACCAGAAGCGCGCGGCACCCGCCACCACGATCGAGCAACTGCGGCCGGCGATCGATCTGCTGCCGGGAGCGGCGCCGTGAGGCGCCGGCGCATTCTCGCCGGGCTGCTCGCGGCACCGGCGCTGCTGTCCCGCCCGGCGTACGCGGCCGATGCGGTGAAAGTGGCGGTGGGGCAACGCGGCGCGTGGGACACCTCGCCTGGCGCGTTCGGCGAACGGCTCGGCTTCTTCCGCGATGCCGGCATGACGCTGGATTTGCTCTACACCGGCGGCGGCACCGAGACATTGCAGGCGGTGACCAGCGGCGGGGTCGATTGCGGCGTCGGCGCGGGGATGCTGGCGATCCTCGGCGCGGCGGTCCGCAATGGGCCGGTGCGCATTCTCTCCAGCAACTTCCGCGGCGCCAGCGACACCTTCTGGTACGCCCGCGCCGATAGCGGCATCCGCTCGTTCAAGGATGCCGGCGGCCACAGCGTCGCCTACAGCACCACCGGCTCGTCCTCCAACCTCGTCTCGACGCGGCTGTTGCAGCTTGCCGGCGTGACCACCGCGCATGGCGTGCCGACCGGCGATCCGGTCACCACGCTGACGCAAGTGATGAGCGGTCAGGTCGATATCGGCTATTCCCTGCCGCCGATCGGGTTTTCGGACATCGAGGCCGGGCGGCTGGTCTTCGTGGGTTCAGGGCGCGACGTGCCGGAGTTCCGCGACCAGACCGTGCGCTGCCTGGTCGCCACACCGGATTTCGTCGGCGCCCGGCGGGAGGTGGCGGCGCGATTCCTCCAGGCCTATCACCGCACCATCGAATGGATGTACGCCGAAAACCAGGCGCTGGACTGGTTCGCCGAGGGTGCCAACGCCACCCGCGCCCAGGCCGCACGGGCCCGTGCCGAGTTCTACCCGCGCGAGGCGATGCGCCTGGGGCCGCCCGGTAACCTCGCGCTGAGCGAGCAGCAGACGATCGAACTGAAACGCATGCAGCGCCCGCTGACGGCGGAGCAGAAGGAGCGATTGATCCAGGTGCCCTGGTCGCCGCCGGCATGACCGGCCGGCTGCTGCTGGTCGCCACCGTGCTGGCGCTGGGCCTGCTCTGGCAAGCTGCGGCCACGATCGGCTGGATCGATCCGTTCACCGTGCCGCCGCCGGGCGAGGTGCTGGCCAGCCTGCCGCAACTCGTGACCGAGGAAGGGCTCGGACGCCGCTTCCTCACGACTTTCCTGGAGACGTTCGCCGCCGCGGCATTGGCGGTGGCCGCCGGTGTGCCGCTCGGCCTGCTGCTGCACCGCAGCCGCCCGGCGGCGCGGGCGTTTGAGCCATGGGTCGCGAGCCTCGCGGCGGCGCCGCTGGTGCTGCTGTATCCGCTGTTCCTGGTGCTGATAGGCCGCAACCTGTTCACCGTGGTGCTGATGGGCGCGCTGGCCGGACTGCCGGCGATGGTGCTGAAGACCAAGGAGGGATTCGACGCCACGCGCCCGGTGCTGCTGCATGTCGCCCGCGGCTTCGGCCTGTCCCGTGGCGCGGTATTCCGCAAGGTGATGGTGCCGGCCGCGATGCCGACGCTGGCCAATGGCGTGCGGCTGGCCTTGGTGTTTGCCCTCATCAACATCGTCGGCATCGAATTCCTGGTCAATCTCGGCGGACTCGGCCAGCTGATCGCGGATTTGTCGGATCGTTTCGAACTGGCGGCGATGTACGGCGCCGTGCTGTTCGTCATCCTCGTCAGCACCTGTTTTTCGTGCTGATCGAGTGGCTGGAACGCTGGATGCGCCCGGCATGAACAGGAGTCCGATTCTGCGGATCGTCGCGGCCCTGCTCTTGCTGGTGCTGTGGGAGGCCGCGGCGAGGTCCGGCCTGTTCTATCGCGGCGTGCTGCCCTCGGCGCTCGCGATCGCCTCGGCGCTGTTCCGCCTCGCAAGCGATCCCGGTTTCTGGCGCAATGTCGGCGTGACAGTGTTCGAGGTCGTCTGCGCCGTGCTGATCGGCGGCACGCTCGGGGTCTTTTGCGGCATCGCCGTCGGCGGCGTGCGGCTGCTGCGACGCGCATTTACGAGCCGGCGCTGCACTATTTGGCGCCGACGCCGAAGATCGTTTTCCTGCCGATCCTGATTGCGTTGTTCGGCGTCGGGCCGTCCTCCAAGATCGCCATGGGGGCATTGTCCTGTTTCTTTCCGATGGCGCTCAGCATCGCCTCCGGCATGGCGCAGATCGACCCGGTGCATCTGCGCGTCGCCCGCAGCTTCGCGTTGTCGCGCGGGCGGGTGCTGCGCAGCGTGGCGCTGCCGTCGCTGATGCGGCCGCTGGCCACCGGGTTGCGGCTCGGGCTCGGCGTCGCGGTGATCGGCTGCCTGCTCGGCGAGATCAAGCTTTCCAATCGCGGCCTCGGATTCCTTGCCATCCAGTATTATGGCCAGTTCCGGATTCCGGAAATGTACGCCGTCCTGCTGGTGGTGTTTGCGCTGGCCGGGCTCGGCAATGCCGCGGCCGGCCGCATCCGCCTGCGCGGAGCAACCTAATTCGTCCGCGCCTCGAAGTGACCCCAGGAGAATTTGCATGCAAGACCCCGCCATCGCCGATGTGCTGAACCAGCTTGTGCTCGCCAACCGCATTCTCGCGCGTGAGGATGTGATCGACGATTTCGGCCATGTCAGCGTCCGCAACCCGCTCGATCCCGGGCGGTATTTTCTCTCCCGCTCCCGCTCGCCGGAGATCGTCACGCGCGACGACTTGATCGAATTCACCCTCGAAGGCGAGCCGATCGCGCAGAACGGCCGCGCGATGTACCGTGAGCGGGCGCTGCACGGTGCCGTCTACATGGCGCGGCCGGACGTGAATGCGGTCAGCCACCACCACGCGCGTTCGGTGTTGCCGTTCACCATGGGCCGCGTGAAGCTACGCCCGATCTTCCACATGGCCTCGGTCATCGGTCACGACGTGCCGCTGTGGGACAGCCAGGCGGAGTTCGGCGACACCAACATGCTGATCGAGACCATGGCCCAGGGCCATTCGATGGCGCGTGCGATGGGGCAGGAGCGTTGCGTGCTGCTCCGCGGCCACGGTGCCACCTGCGCCGGCGCCACCCTGCGCGAGCTGGTCTTCGTTTCCATCTACCTGAAGGAGAATGCCGAGCTGCTGCTGCGCACTTTGCCGCTGGGCGAGCCGACCTACCTCACCGCCGGCGAAATCGACCAGGCACGCGCGATGCTGCTGTCCGACCTGCCGCAGAACCGGACCTGGGACTACCGCCTCGCGCGCGCCGGGTTCGCCGGGCTGTGATTAGAGCAGCGTCAACGCATTCGGAATCGCCTCGCGATCCGAATGCGTTGACGAAGCTGCTCGATCTTATTCAAGAGTAAGCACGCTCAAGCTGAGCGTGCTCTACGTGACGGCGGCGAACCGGGCCGGCGCATCGCCGTTGATCAACTGGCCCACCGCCAGGCGGGCCAGCAACGCCGCGACCTCCTGCTCCTGCCGGTTCGGCAGTTGCACGAGGTACAGGCGTACGCGACAGCACCGGACCCACGATCGGGCGGGCGACCAGTTCGCCGGCCTCGATCTCGCGCCGGGCGGTGCCCCAGGGCAGGACGGTGGCCGCGAGTCCGGCCGCCACCACCTGCTTGATCGCCGTCATCGACTGCAATTCGAATTCGGATGTCCAGCGGCAGATCCAGGCTGGCGGCGGCGGCATCCACGGTGCGGCGCACGCTGTCGCTCTCGCCCGGCAACGCCAGCGGGCTGGCCAGCACGTCGGCGAGCCTGACGGGCCCGGCCGGCCCCGGCGCCGCGGTCACCAGGAACAGCTCTTCGCGCAGGATCGCGGCGCAATGCAGGCGGGTCGTTTCCGGTACGTTATAGGCGAGGGCGAGGTCCAGCCGCTCCGTCTCCGCCCATTCGACCAGGATGTGGCTCAGCTCCTCGACCAGGCGCAACGTGACGCCGGGCAGGCATTGCGCGCCTTCGGCGAGGATGCGGCTGGCAAGCATTCCGGCCATGCTCGGGCTGAGGCCGATCACCACGGTGCGCGGCTTGGCCGGCGCGGTGGCACGCACATCCGCCCGCGTTTGCGCCACCCGGGCGAGGATGTCGTGCGCCATCTCCAGCACCAGCTCGCCGGCCTGCGTCGGGCGCACGCCGCGGCTGTGGCGGGTGACGAGTTCGGCGCCGAAGATCTGTTCGAGGTTGCGGATCTGCAACCCCAGCGCCGGCTGGGCGATGTGCAGTTGTTCGGCGGCGCGGCTGATGCTGCCGAGTTCACAAACCCGCAGGAACAGTTCGATTTGCCGAATCCGCACCGCGCCCTCTTTCAGATCCGCAAGCCTTCAGCGGTCGGCGGCCACCGGTTCCGCTTCGTAATGCCTACAGCGGGGCAGAACGAAATCAAGCATTGCCGCGGTCCTCGCGGAACAGGCCGAGCACCTCCTGAATCGGTCGGTCGGAGAAGGAGAACAGCACCGATTCCGCCTCGGCCTCATGGCGCACGCGGTGCCAGCTCGGCACCACGAAGACGTCGCGCGGACCCCACTCGACGACGAAATCGTCACCGATATGGCTGCGTCCGCGCCCTTCCATCGGCACGAAGATGGTGGCGTCGGTGGAACGATAGGCCTGGGTGCGGAAACCTGCCGGCAGCAACTGCATGAACGTGCCCATCGTCGCCATCGCATGCCCGCCGGTCTGCGGATTGGCGTAGCGCATTTTCAGGCCGTGGCAGACATCCCACTCCTCCTGCCGCTTCATCGCATCCAGCGCTTCGCGGGTGCGTGAATAGGGATAGTTGAAGATCGGCGACGACCCGCCGTGCTTGGTTGCGTCAACCGGCAGCAGATTGGCGCCGTAGCGTGCGGTGCTGTCGCCGGTCCGGCGCGTGACCGGCTGCGCATCCTCACCGAACTGCTCGGCGAACGAGGCATCGAGGAACTGCACCACGGGAATGTCGAGCCCGTCGAGCCAGAACATCGGCTTGTCGCTCTCATTGCCGTGGTCGTGCCAGGTCATCGGCGGGGTGATGACGAAATCGCCTTCGTGCATGACGGTCTTCTCGCCATCGACCACGGTGTGCGCGCCCTCGCCTTCCAGCACGAAGCGCAACGCGGTCTGGCTGTGGCGATGCGCCGGCGCGACCTCACCGGGCAGCACGAGTTGCACGCCGGCATAGAGGTCGGTGGTGACCTTCGACTGGCCGCGCAGCCCGGGGTTTTCCAGCACCAGCACGCGCCGTTCGGCTTCCTTGGCGGTGATCAGCCCGCCCGCCTCGATCATCGCCGCGCGGATGTCGGCAAAGCGCCAGGCGACAGGTTGGCACAGGCTGCGCGGCTCCGGCGTCACCGAGATTCGCGAGCGACGTCCATAGCGGCGTCATGTTCTGCTGGCTGATCTTCTCGTAGAAAATCTTCCGCTCGGGTGTGTCCGTCGCGTGAGTGGCCATGACGTCTCGTCCGGGGTTGTTTCTGTATTGACCGTATACCTTCAATCAGTATACTGTCAACCTGGAACCCAGTTTCCCAACAAGGCATGGCGGCAAAAGCGGATATTTTCCGGCGCCTCGGGCCGGGAGGACACATCAGGGAATGAAGCTCCACGGCTACTTCAGAAGCTCGGCGTCATGGCGGGTGCGGATCGCCTTCAACTTGAAGGGCGTAGCAGTCGAGCATGTCACCCATCACCTGCGCCGGAGCGAGCAGCGTGCCCCGGAGTACCTGGCGATCAACCCGCAAGGCTTTGTTCCCGCCCTGGAGCTGGATGATGGCCAGGTATTGACGCAGTCGCTCGCGATCATCGAATGGCTGGACGAGACCTATCCGCAGCCCGCTCTGCTGCCGCAGGACGCTGGGCAAAAGGCGCGCATCCGCGCCTTCGCCCTGGTTCTGGCGGCCGACACGCATCCGATCCAAAACCTGAAAATCCTGGGCGCATTGCGCAGGCTCGATCTCTCGGAGGCGGCGGTGACGGGTTGGGCTGCTGAGGTGAACATTTCCGGTCTGGAAGCATGCGAGGCCTTGTTGGCCGGCCAATCGGGCGGGTTTTGCTTCGGCGACGCGCCAAGCCTCGCCGATGTCTGTCTGGTGCCGCAGCTCGGCAGCGCGCGTCGATTCGGCGTCGATGTCGGCCGCTTCCCCCGATTGCTGGCGCGCGAGGCCGCTTGCCAGAACCTACCCGCCTTCGCCGCGGCCGTGCCGGGATGCCAGCCGGATGCCGAGTAGCGGAATGGCACCGTTGCCCGCTCATTCGGGATGCCGCGATGCGTCAGGTTCGGCACGGCGTCCGCAGGCCGGCTCATGCCGGCGCGGCAATGAACTTTCCCATAGATCAAAGGCGGCATTGCATGGACGAGTTCTACAACATGCCTGGCCATCTTATTCGCCGGGCGCAGCAAGTTTCCACGGCGTTGTTTACCGAGGAGTGTGCGGCGTTCGACCTGACATCGGTGCAGTACGCGGCCCTGTCGGCGATCCGGGCGAACCCGGATGTGGACGCGACACGGCTTTCCGCGCTGATCGCCTTCGACCGCTCCACGATCGGCGACGTGCTGGAGCGGCTGGAGGCAAAGGGGTGGGTGGCGCGCGGCCCCAGCCCGAGCGATCGCCGCGTCAAGCTGCTTCGCCTCTCACCGGAAGGCGCCAACCTGCTCGGGCAGGTCGAGCCCGCGGTGCGCCGCGTTCAGGAACGATTGCTGGCTCCCTTGGCGCCGACAGACCGCGCCACCTTCGTGCGCCTGCTGAAAGATCTGGCACAGCTTCACAACGAGGTCACGCCGGCTCCGCTCCGCGCCGCCCAACGCTGAGCCGCCCAACGCCCAATCGTCCGGCGAGCCGCGCGATCCGGCAAGCCCGAACGTCGCGGCGACAAATCCCGTGGCGCGCGCCACGCGGCCGCGGGCACTTCACAGGAGAAGTCTGACATGTCGGTCCAACAGCGGCATCCCTTCATCGTGGCCGGTGGCGGCATCGGTGGTCTCGCGGTGGCACTCGGGCTTGCCCAAAAGGGCTTCGACGTGGTGGTGCTGGAGAAGGCGCCGGTGCTCGGTGAGATTGGTGCGGGCATCCAACTCGGCCCGAACGCTTTCCATTCGTTCGACTATCTCGGTATCGGCGATGCCGCGCGGGCGATGGCCATCTACATCGATCAGCTTCGCCTCATGGACGCCATGTCCGGCGAGGAGATCACGCATATTCCTCTGGACGAGCCGTTCCGCCGGCGCTTCGGCAATCCCTACGCCGTGGTGCACCGGGGCGATTTGCACGGCGTGTTCCTGAATGCCTGCCGCAATCATCCGCGCATCGGATTGCGGACCGGCTGTGAAGTGGTCGACTACGATCAGGACACGGCCAGCGTCACGGCGCGGCTGGCGTCCGGGGAGATTGTGACCGGCACGGCGCTGATCGGCGCCGATGGGCTGTGGTCGAACATCCGCAAGCAGGTCGTCGGCGACGGGCCGCCGCGCGTCTCGGGCCATTCCACCTACCGCTCGGTGATTCCGACCGAGCGGATGCCGGAGAAGCTTCGGTGGAACGCCGCCACGCTGTGGGCCGGACCGAAATGCCATATCGTGCATTATCCGCTTTCCGGCTGGAAGGCATTCAACCTCGTCGTCACCTACCACAACGATGCGCCGGAGCCGGTGGCCGGAAAGCCGGTCGCGGAGGAGGAAGTGCTGCGCGGCTTCGCGCATATCCATCCGCAACCGCAAAGCATCATCCGCTACGGTTCGGACTGGAAGCTGTGGGTACTGTGCGATCGCGACCCGGTCGAGCGCTGGGTCGATGGCCGGGTCGCTCTGCTGGGCGACGCGGCGCACCCGACGATGCAATACCTCGCACAAGGTGCCTGCATGGCGATGGAGGACGGCGTCTGCCTCGCGCACATGATGGCCGCCCACCCCGGCCGCGTTGAGGCGGCGTTCGAGGCGTATCGAGCCCAACGCGTGCTTCGCACGGCGCGGGTGCAGTTGCAGTCTCGCGCCATCGGCGAGCACATCTATCATCCGAGCGGCGCCCATGCCCTGCTGCGCAACGCGATCATGCGGCAGAAGACGCCGGCGGACTGGTACGATAACCTCGCCTGGATCTATGGCGGCACCGGACTCGGCACCGCCGCCGTCGCGCACGCCGCGCAGTGAACGGACGAACGACGGATTGCCCGCCTGGAGCGGCCGATCTCCGCTTCGATTAAGGCACACCCGTTTTACAAGATCGCTTCTGCCAGCCATGCTGCAGGCAAGGATCGGCTTTCGCCTTTGAGCAGGTCGGCGACCGGAAGAAGACGAAGGAGCAGGACATGGCGCGTGCGGCGGCGGCGAAATGGTTGGCAGGATCGATCGTGGGGCGGCGCGGCGTCGGCTGGCGCGGCAAGCCGAAGCTGCATTCGCTCACCGAGGCGGAGCAGGGCAAGTTTCATTACACCATCGGCCCTTACTCCGATCCCGTGCTCACCGTGCAACCCGGCGACCGCATCCGCATCGAAACCCGTGACGCGTTCGAAGGGGCGATCCGCACCGAGCGCGACAAACCCACGAAGCGGCTGCGCATGCCGTTCGTCAATCCGCAGAATGGCCCGATCATGATCGAGGGTGCGGAACCGGGCGATGCGCTTGCCGTGCATATCGAAACGATGCTGCCGCGCGGCGAAAATCCGCGCGGCACCTGCTGCATGATTCCGCATTTTGGCGGGCTGACCGGCATCGGTACGCTCAACGCGCCGCTGCCCGAACTGACGCGCAAGATCCACGTCGACGAGCGCCAGGTTCGCTGGAGCGAGCGGGTGACGCTGCCCTATAGTCCGCATATCGGCACGCTCAGCACGTCGCCGGAGATCAACTCGATCAATTCGCTGACGCCTGACTCGCATGGCGGCAACATGGACCTGCCCGACATGGGTCCCGGAAGCATTACCTATCTGCCCGTGCGCACCGAGGGGGCGCGGCTGTTCATCGGCGACGCGCATGCCTGCCAGGGTGACGGCGAGGTGTGCGGCACCGCGGTGGAATATGCGTCGCTGACGACCATCCGCGTGGACGTGATCAAGGGATGGACGCTGGACTGGCCGCGGCTGGAACGCGAGGACTTCATCATGACCATCGGCAGCGCCCGCCCACTGGAAGACGCCACCCGCATCGCCTATCGCGACCTCGTGTTGTGGATGGAGGCCGAATACGGCTTCGACCGTTGGGACGCCTACATGATGCTCAGCCAATGCGGGCGGGTGCGTCTCGGCAACTTCGTCGATCCGAAATACACCGTGGGTGCCGGCATCGCGAAGAAATATCTGGCGCCGGCGACATAACGGATCACAGGGAGTAGGTGGCATGGATCTCGGTCTGGCCGGCAAGAGAGCGCTGATCACCGGCGGCACCAAAGGCATCGGACGATCGGTGGCCGAGCATTTCGTCGCCGAAGGTGCCGATGTCGCGATCTGCGCCCGCAACGCCGCTGAGGTGGCCGAGGCGGTCGCGGCCATGGCGGCGAAGGGCGCGCGCGTGACCGGCCGTGCCGTCGATGTCACGGATGGTCCGGCGCTGACTGGCTGGGTGCAGGACACGGCGGAGGAATTCGGCGGTCTGGATATCGTCGTCTCGAACGTGTCGGCGCTGTCGATCAGCCAGGACGAGGCATCATGGCAGGCCGAGTTTTCCACCGACATGATGGGCACCGTGCGCGCCGTGAACGCGGCCATGCCGTTCCTGGAGAAATCGCAGGCGGCGGCGATCGTGGTCATCGCCTCCGTGTCGGGCCGCGAGGTGGATTTCGCCGCCGGCCCGTACGGCGTCTTCAAGGCGGCGTTGATCCATTACGCCAAGGGCCTTTCCTACCAGCTTGCCGGCAAGAACATCCGTGTGAATGCCCTGTCGCCCGGCAACACATATTTCCCCGGCGGCGTGTGGGAAAAGATCGAGCACGGCAATCCCGCTCTGTTCAAGCAGGCGCTGGCATTGAACCCCACGGGCCGCATGGCCCGCCCGGAGGAGATCGCGCGCGCCGTCGTCTTCCTGGCGAGCCCGGCGGCCAGTTTCATCACCGGGACGAACCTCGTCGTGGACGGAGCACTGACGCGCGGGGTGCAGTTCTAGACACGCGGCTCGGGCACAGAAGAATTTCTGAATCGTGCCTTCAGGGTCTGACGGGGAAATTGAAGCGACCCTCGGTCTTGTGGCTGTCTATCGAGGTCGCGTGCCAAATCACCGTGTAGAGACCTGCCTCTGGCAGCCGCAAAATGAGCCGCCTCGTTTTTGTCCGAACCGGCCACCTTGTCGCACGATCGTGTTGCCCGCTACTCTCGCGGCTCAAAGACAGGCGCGATGCGCCGGTGGGGTTGCAGGGGGAAAGCCAGGCTGATGTCGGTGTGCAATCGCGCTTTCGCCTATGCGCTGCTGATCGGACTCCGTCTTGGCGCCAATACGCCGGCACATGCGGCGCAAGACAACCTCGTTGAAGCTTCGGCGAGCGGTGACCTATGCCGAGCCCTCGCGTTGATCGCCGCGAAAGCCGATGTTGATGTCAGGGGGGAGCGCGACGAAACGGCCTTGATCGCCGCCGCGGCAAATGCCCATGCCGAGGTGGTGCGGAACCTGGTCGCCGCGAGAGCCGATCTGAACGCGCGGGACCGCGATGGCCAGACGGCGTTGATCGCCGCGGCGAAGAACGCTCACACCGAAGTCGTGCGGATCCTGCTTGCGGCGAAGGCCGATGCGAACGCACGGGCGGCTTCCGGCGTCACCGCGTTGATCGAGGCTTCAAGACAGGGACAACTGGACATGACGCGGGCCTTGCTCGCCGCCGACGCCGATGTGAACGCCAGCGCGGCCGGCGGTGAAACCGCGTTGATCGCCGCGTCGCGCGCGGGCGAGCTCGAGGTTGTGCGGACCCTGCTCGCCGCCGACGCCGATGTACTGGCGAAAACCGGCGACGGTGAAACGGCATTGCAGGTCGCCTCCCGCGCCGGTCATCAGGAGGTGGTGTGGCTGCTGGCGGCGGCCGGGTCGCCCGGCAAGCCAACACCATCGGCCGCGAACGCTTCCGCGAACATCAGCCTGAACCAGGACGTGAACGCAACCGATCACGATGGTCAGACGGCGCTGATCGCCGCGTCCCAGGCCGGTCACGCCGCCGTGGTGCGCGCCTTGCTCGCGGCGAAGGCCGAGGTGAACGCCAGGACACCGAACGGCCGAAGCGCGTTGATGGTGGGGGCGGCGAAGAACCCCGGGTCGAACGCGGGCAACGAACGGGCCGAGGTGGTGCGGATCTTGATCGCCGCGCATGCCGACGTGAACCTGGCCGACCGCGACGGCCAGACGGCGCTGATGCTGGCTGCCGAAACCGGTGATGCCGAGGTGGTGCGAATCCTGCTCGCCGCGGGCGCCGACGTGAACGCCGTCAACACCCGCGATGGCGGAACGGCCTTGATCGCGGCGGCGCGGAACGGCCGGCTGCAGGCGGTGGGCGCCTTGCTCGCCGCTGATACCGATAAGGACGCGAGATCGACGGCCGGCGACACCGCGTTGATCGTGGCCTCTCGGGATGGTCACGCGGAGGTGGCGCGTGCCCTGCTTGCCGCGAAAGCCGATATCAATGTGAAAGATCGCGATGGCAAGACGGCGTTATCTGTGGCTTTGGAGAACGATCACAGGGATATTGCCTGGCTCTTCACGCCCAAGGCATGCCTTGCCAATTGAAGCGGCGGCGGTGTCCACCGCAATTGACCGGGGCAATTGACCGGCCTCGGAGCGGCCCGGGCTTGGCTTGCGCCAAACCCGGGCGGTCCAAATCCTTCGCAGCGTCGTCTTACAATCAGGCGGCCGTCGGGTAGTTCGATGGGAACATCGCCCGCTTGGCCTCCTCGTCCATCTCCTGCTTGAAGGCGTGATCGGCGCCGAACTTGCGGGCCTGGGCCACCGCCGGCCGGGCGTCAATCGCCTTGAACCAGCGCTGCAGGTTCGGGAACGCCGCCAACGGGTCGGTCTCGCCTGGCAGGACGAGGGCCGCACGGTCGATCCAGCCCCATGCGGCCATGTCGACGATGCTGTAGGCGTCGCCGACGATGAAGGACTTACCTGAGAGATGCGTGTCGAGCACTTGGTAGTGCCGCTCCGCCTCGCGGCGGTAACGGTTGATCGCATAGGGCAGTTTCTCCGGTGCCGCGCGCTGGAAATGCACCGACTGGCCGGAATACGGCCCGATGCCGCTGGCCACGAACATCAGCCAGGACAGCAATTCACCGCGATCCGCCGGCCCGCCAACGAAACGGCCGATCTTCTCGCCGAGATAGAGCAGGATGGCGTTGGAATCGAATACCCGGATTTCCGCGCCCCCGGGACCGTCGAGATCGACGATCGCCGGCAGCTTGCCGTTCGGGTTGACCGCGCGAAACCCCGGCGCGTGTTGCTCGCCGCGCCGGGTGTCGATCGGCACAACCTCATGCGCCACGCCGAACTCGGCAAGGAACAGCGCGACCTTCAGCGGGTTCGGCGTGGGATGGAAATAGAAGCGGATCATTGTTTTCTCACCTTAGAGCAATATGGCTTTAGGTGGAATCACCGTGCCATGGAATTGCTCGTCTAAACAAAAGGCTGGATCGTGATGGTCGCTGATGCCAGCGGCCATCACGATCCAGGGAACATGCGGCATCAAAGCCGTCGCAGCACATCGAGCGTCGGCCCAACTTCCGGCCGGCGCGTGTAGTCCGGGTCAGCCTCGGCCGCCGCGACGATGCCGTTACCGCGAATGACGATTCGGGCGGGCACCGACAACCGCCAGCTTTCGTCGCCGTTGTAGCGCGGCAGGTCGACGCCCATCGCCTTGTAGGCCTCGATCAATTCGTCGGGCAGGCGGAACGCCAGGCCATAGGCATCGCCAATCTTGTTGTCATGGTCGGTCAGGATCGGGAAACCGAGCTTTTGTTTCTCGGCACCGGGCAGGGTGTATTCCTGCAATTGCGGCGAGAGCACGACCAGTTTGGCGCCGAGAGATTCGATATCGGGAAGCACTGCTTGCAAAGCATCCAGCTCATGCCGGCAGTACGGTCACCAGAATCCTCGGAATACGCTGATCACCACGGCACCGGTCGCGAGCAGGCCGGATAGGGTGACGGCTTGGCCGTATTGGTCGTTCAGCGTGAAGTCCGGCGCCTTGGCTCCCGGCTTGATGACGCGGTCGAGGATGCCGGAACGGCGTAGCTTTTCGGTGGCGGCGTGCATGATCGCCCGCCGTTCGGGCGGGATCCGCTTGCCGGACGCCTCCCGCGTCGCGGCCATTTTTTCTTCCAGGCTCATCGCGTTCTCCTTCATGCCTGCCTCGGCGGCAGCAGTTGGTGATGCTGGGCAGGATACACTGGTCCGAAGGATTGCGGCCGGGAACATCGAAAGCCTAGATAGAAGCCATACGCACGTCGTATGGATGGCGCCGGCATGGACCTGCTTTCAGGACTGAGGATGTTCACCAGGGTGGCCGAAACCGGCGGCTTCAGCCTGGTTGCGCGGGAGGCCGGCAGCACCCAACCCACCGTCAGCCGCACCATCGCGGCGCTGGAGGCGCATCTCGGCGTCCGGCTGCTGAACCGGTCCAGCCGCGCGGTGACGCTGACCGATGACGGACGCGCCTTCTACACCCTGGCGACGCGGGCGCTGGAGGCGGTGGCCGAGGCTGAGGCCGCGGTCGGGCGGCGGCGCGGCCAACCCGCCGGGTTGTTGCGCCTCGGCACGCCCGTCGCGTTCGGGCGTCTGCACGTGGCGCCGCTGATCGCCCGCTTCCTCGCCCGCCATCCCGATGTGGAAGTGGAATTGTCGATGAACGACGCCTTCGTCGACCTGGTCGGCGAGGGTCTGGACCTCGCGATTCGGATCGGCCGTCTTGAGGATCCGGCGTTGATCGCTCGGCGCATCGGCACCACGCGGCGCGTCACGGTGGCGTCGGCCGAGTATCTGGCACGACGCGGCATCCCCGACACCCCCGCCGCGCTGCGGGAGCATGAGTGCGTCGTCTATACCCGCCTCGCCACCGGCCATCGCTGGCACTTTGCCGGGCCGGATGGCCCGACCGCAGTCGACGTGCGTGGCCGTTTTCGGGCCGACAATTCCGAGGCGGTGCGTGAGGCGGTGATATCGGGCGCCGGGATCGCGGTGATCCCGGTCTGGCTGTTCAGCGACGAGATCAGTGCCGGGCGGGTGCGGATCATCCTCGAAGCGTTCGAGCCGGACCGGCTGCCGATCCATGCCGTGTATCCATCGCGCCGGCAGCTTTCGGCCAAGGTGCGGGCGATGATCGATTTCCTGGCCGGCAAATTCGCCGCCTCGGCCCTCCTCTCCGCCGATGATTCGCCGCCGCCTTCGCCCCTGCCCAGGCCACGCCACTCGGCAACCATCTAGAAAAAGCCGCGCGCATCATTTGCCCCGGCGATCGGCCCGGCCATCGGCGGCTATCTCACCGAAAATTATGGTTGGCAGACGATCTTCTTCATCAACGTCGCCCCCAGCGCCGTGATGGTCGTGGCACTCGCCTTCACGCTCGAGCGGCGGCATCACATCCGCTTCACGCCGTAGAATTGCGGGAAGCCGCGCGGTCACGTTGATGAGCGACTTGCTGTACGCCGTCGGCTGGTAGAAGACGCCGGTCGGGATATACGGCACCGTCTCGAACGAGACGCGCTGCATCTCCCGGCAGATCGCCGCCTGGGCGGCCTGGTCCGGCGCGTCGAACCAGGCGTTGCGCAGTTCCTCCAGCCGCGGAATATCGGCCCAGCCGAAGGTCGCCGACTTGCCGCTGCCGCGAATGTAATTGTGGGCCGCCGGGTTGAAGGTGTTGACGCCGGCTGTGGAATTGCTGAAGGCGTTCCAGCCGCCTTTGTCGATCGGCTGCTGGCTGGTGAGCCGTTGCACGACGGTGCCCCAGTCGAGCGCCTGGAAATCGACGTTGAAGCCGATCTTCTGCCATGCGTTGGCCACCACCTGTCCCTGGGCATTGAGGCTCGGGAGGTCGGTGGCGACGAGGAAGACGAGTTTCTCGCCCTTGTAGCCGGATTCGGCCAGCATCCGCTTGGCGCGGTCGAGATCGGGCGGGCCGGCGATCGCCGCCATGCCGACATCGCTCGCCATCGCCGTGTCGGGCAGGAAGAAGCCCACCTTGTCGCGCCACATCGCCCGGTCCGTACCGGCGATGGCCTGCATGACATCGGCCTGGCTGATTGCGGCGAGCGCGGCACGGCGGATCGCGGGGTTGTCGTAGGGCGGGTTGAGGAAGTTGAAGCGAACGATGCCGTAGCCGCCGGTGCTGTCGGTGACTTCGAGGGTGATGTTGCGCCGCGCCTGCAAAGCTGGCCAGAAATCGGTGGTCGGCTGTTCCCACCAGTCGATCTCGCCCGATTGCAATGCCGCCGCTGCGGTGGCGGCGTCCGGAATGGTGATCCACTCGACGCGATCGAAATTGGCCAGTTTCGGGCCCGCCATCAGGCTCGCGGCACCTTGGGGGCGGGGCACGTAGCCGGCGAAACGTTCATAGACCGCGCGCGAACCCGGCACTCGTTCGGCGCCCACGAATTTATACGGACCGGAGCCGACCATCTCCGTCACCTGGGCGAAGGCATCGGTCTTGGCCAGCCGCTCGGGCATGATCGCCGCCGTGTTGGCGCCGGTCTTGCCGAGCGCGTCCGGCAGCAGCGGGAACGGCTTCTTGAGCCGGATCTCCACCACGCGGTCCGACGCCGCCGCGATCTCGTCGGTCGCCGCCATCAGTGCCAGGCCGAAACTGTCGCGCTTGCCCCAGCGGTTGAGGCTGGCGACGACGTCGCGCGCCAAAACCGGTGTGTTGTCATGGAAGCGCAAGCCCTCCCGCAGCGTGAGCTTCCAGGTCTTGCCGTCATTCTCGACGACATGTCCCTCAACCATCTGCGGCTGCGGCTTCCAGTCGGCGTCGACGCCGTAGAGCGTGTCGAACACCAGCAGCGCATGGTTGCGGGTGACGAAGGCGGTGGTCTGCACCGGATCGAGCAATGCCAGATCGGCCTGGGGCACGAATTTCAGCACCCGGCTGCCCTCGGCGGCGGCGAGCTTCGGTGCCGCGAGGGAAGCGGCTGTGGCTGCCGCCGATTTGAGGACGCTGCGCCGTTTCATGACATTCCCCTTGGACCGTGCGGCGATATATGCCGCGACGCAGGTTGGGTCGGCGCACCGCCATGGTCAAGCATCCGGCGGATATATTCGATCTCGAAACCAATGCAGCATCAGCGCGGCAAAGCGGCTAGGCTTTGGTGCCGCCCGACCACAAGGTGCCCATGCCGCATTTCACGCCTCCGCGCATCGCCGCCCGCGCAATCGCGTTGCTGGCTTTGGTTGGAATTGCCGGCGGCGTCGCGCTTGCCTGGCATCCCGCTTTGGACCCGATTTCCCCGCCCGACCGCGCCTTCACCACCGATCAGATCGCCCGCGGCGCCGCCCTGTCCAAGATCGGCGACTGTGCGGTCTGCCACACCGCGAATGGCGGGCGGCCATATGCGGGCGGGCGAGGGGTGCCGACGCCGTTTGGCACCGTCTTCGCCACCAACATCACGCCCGACCCGGACACCGGCATCGGCACCTGGTCGCCAGCCGCGTTCCGCCGCGCCATGCGCGACGGCATCGCTCGCGATGGCCGCAACCTCTATCCGGTTCTGCCGTACCCGCATTTCACCCGCGCGACCGACGCCGACATCGATGCGATCTATGCCTTCCTGATGACCCGCCCGATCGTCCGGCAAAGCCCGCCGCCCAACCAGCTGCCGTTTCCGTTCAATGTGCGCGCGGTGCTGAATGCCTGGAACCTGCTCTATCTTCGCCCTGGCCCGTGGCACCCGGACCCGGCCCGGGACGCGCGATGGAATCGCGGCGCCTATCTGGTGGAGGCGGTTGGCCATTGCGGCGCGTGCCATACCCCGCGCAACGCCCTCGGTGCCGAGCGGGACACCCGCGCCCTGGCCGGCGGCGAGGCGGAGAACTGGTATGCGCCGGCGTTGCAGGCAAGCTCGCCGGCGCCGCTGCCGTGGCGCGAGGATGAACTGACCACCTATCTGCAAACCGGCTTCCAGGCGCAGCACGGCGCGGCTGGTGGCCCGATGACGGCGGTGGTCGAGGAACTGGCCGGCGTGCCGGAGGCGGATGTCCGCGCGATCGCGGCCTATGTCGCGTCGCTGATGCCGAAGCCGCAAGCGTTGCCGCGAGCTGCAACAGCGGCATCTGTCGTCGATGCCGCCGCGGCTGCGATGTTCGACGGCGCCTGCGGCGGTTGCCACGCGGACATTGCGCCGATGACCCGTGACGGCGCGCCGCCGTTGTCGCTCGCCACCGCCGTGAACGCGCCGACGCCGCAAGGCGTGATCGCGGTGATCCTGCACGGCCTGCCCTGGCGCGAAGGCAAGGCCGCGCCGTACATGCCGGAATTCGCCTCCGCACTCACGGACGCGCAGCTCGCCTCGCTCGTCGGTTTCCTGCGCGCCCGCTACAGCGATCAACCTGCCTGGACCGATCTCGCGCCCGCGATCCCCAAGGCCCGGCAAGACGGAGGAAGCTGATGATCCGGCTGAACGTGAATGGCCGCGCGCATGACATCGAAGCCGATGCCGACACGCCGCTGCTGTATGTCCTGCGCGACGAGCTCGGGCTGAACGGCGCCAAGTTCGGCTGCGGCCTCGGCCAATGCGGCGCGTGCACGGTGATGGTGGACGGCGCAGGCGGTGTTTTCCTGCCTGACGCCGATCGCCCTGCTGCCGGGGCGGCAGGTGCGCACCATCGAAGGCCTCGGCACGCCGGAGCGGCCGGGTGCGGTGCCGCGCGCCTTCATCGAGGAGCAGGCGGCCCAATGCGGTTACTGCATCGCCGGCATGGTGATGCGCGCCCAGGCGCTGCTGGAGCGAAACCCGCATCCCGTCGGACGCCGAGATCCGGGCTGGCATGGCGGTGAATCTGTGCCGCTGCGGCACCCATATGCGCATCCTCGCCGCCGTCCGCCGCGCGGCCGCCGCCATGGGTGCGGCGGATCGGCCAGGGAGGCGTGCGATGACGCGGCCCTTCTCCCGCCGTGATTTGCTGGCGATGGGCGGCGGCCTGATCGTGTCGTTCTCGCTCGTGGCCGCTTTGCCGCCGCCGATGAGAATGCGCCGCTTCCGGGCAGCCTGCAGGAGACGCCGCTGCTCGATGCCTGGATCCGCGTGGCGCCCGACGGCCGGATCACGGTGTTCACCGGCAAGGCCGAACTGGGCCAGGGCCTCAAGACCGCCTTGCTGCAGATCGCCGCCGAGCAGCTCGACGTCGCGCCGGGGCCATTGCCCTGGTCACCGCCGACACCGCGACGACGCCGAACGAAGGCTTCACCGCCGGCAGCCATTCCATGCAGGACAGCGGCACCGCGATCCTGAACGCCGCAGCGCAGGTCCGCGGTGCTGCTGCAGCGGCGCCGCCGCCGCCGACACTAGGCGTGGCGGCCGAGGCGATCGTCGACGGCGGACGGCGCGGTGCGAACGCCGGATGGGCGCCGCATCGGCTACGGTGCGCTGGCCGCGAAGCTGGCGCTGCATGTGCGTGCGCAACCGACCAGCCGCTTGAAGATCCCGGCGGCGTACCGGGTGATGGGCACTGCCATGCCGCGCATCGACATTCCCGCCAAGCTCACCGGCGGCGCGGCCTATGTGCAGGACCTGCGGCTGCCGGGCATGCTGCACGCCCGCGTGGTGCGCCAGCCGAGCGCCCGGCGCCGATTGCTGCGCGAACTGGACGCAGGCCCGGTCGAGGCAGATGCCGGGCGTGGTCAAGGTGCTGCGCGATCGGCAACTATCTCGCCGTGGTCGCCGCGCAGGAATGGCAGGCGATCAAGGCGATGCGCGCCCTGGCCGCCGCCGCGCAATGGGATGAGATCGCCGTGCTGCCGGACGCAGAGCAGCGTGCTCGACACGATCCGGGCCTTGCCCGCACGCGACATCCCGGTGCTGACCTGGACGGCACTGCGGCGGCGCCGCCGGCGACGCGGCTGCGGCGCGCGCGTACACCCGGCCCTATCTGATGCACGGCGCGATCGGGCCGTCCTGCGCGCTGGCCCAGTTCGACGACGGCGTCATGACGGTCTGGACCCACACCCAGGGCGTCTATCCGCTGCGCACCGCGCTTGGCTCAGCTGTTGCGGCTGCCGCCGGAGCAGGTGCGCTGCATCCATGTCGAGGGCTCCGGCTGCTACGGCCATAACGGCGCCGACGATGTCGCCGGCGACGCCGCGCTGATCGCGCGCGCGCTGCCGGGCCGGCCGATCCGGGTGCAATGGATGCGGGAGGACGAGCACACCAACGAACCGTACGGCCCGGCGATGATCGCCGAGGTCGCCGGCGCGGTCGACGCCGACGGCCAGCATCGTCGACTGGGATTACGGCGTCTGGAGCAACACGCATAACCGCCGCCCGAATGTCGGCGGCCTGATGCTCCAGAATGCCGCGTCTGCCGAACCCGCTGCCGGTGCCGCCGCCGGCGCCGATCCCGATGCCCGAGGGCGGCGGGGAGCGGAACAGCAATCCGATCTACGCGCTTCCCGAATGCGCGCGTCGTGTCGCATTTCATCGCCGGACATGCCGCTGCGGGTCTCGGCCCTGCGCTCGCTCGGCGCCTATCTGAACGTCTTCGCGATCGAAAGCTTCATGGACGAACTGGCCGATGCGGCCGAGGCCGATCCGGTGGCGTTTCGCCTGCGCCATCTGAAGGACGAGCGGGCGCGGGCGGTGATCGAGGCCGCCGCCGCACGGCTTCGGCTGGTCGAGCGCGGCGATCGCGCTGTTGCCGGGTGAGGGGCGCGGCTTTGCCTTCGCCCGCTACAAGAACCTCGGTGCCTATTGCGCGATCGCGCTGACGTTGCGGGTCGAGCGCGAAACCGGACAGATCCGCCTCGGCCGCGTCGTCGCCGCCGTGGACAGCGGCCAGCCGGTCAATCCCGACGGCATCCGCAATCAGATCGAGGGCGCGCATCGTCCAGTCCGCCAGTTGGACGCTTGTACGAAGCAGGTGCAGCTTCGACCGCCAGCGCATCACCAGCACCGACTGGAGCGGCTATCCGATCATGCGCTTTCCGGCGGTGCCGGAGCGGATCGAGGTGCATATCATGCCGCGTCCCGGCCAGCCGTTCCTGGGCACCGGTGAGGCGGCGCAAGGCCCGATGGCGGCGGCGATCGCCAACGCCGTCTGCCACGCAACCGGCCGGCGTTTGCGCGACCTGCCGCTCTCGGCGGCACGGGTCAAGGACGCGATCGGGATCTGAACCGCGCCCTTCGCGTTGTCGCGGCCTTATTTGCCCAGATGCTTGTCGAAGAACGCCGCGATCTCGCCGAACGCCTCACGGGTTTCCGGGATGCGGTCGTCGCGGCCGAAATAGGCGTGCGACTGGCCTTCGTAGACATGCAGCGCCGCGTCGATATGGGCCTCGCGAAGTTTGCGGTGCACCCGCACGGTGTTGCTGAGCAGCAGATCGCGGGTGCCGGTGGTCAGGATGGTCGGCGGGAAGCCATGCATGTCGCCGTAAACCGGCGAGAGCATCGGGTCGTGCAGGTCGTGGCCATTGGCGTAGAAGCTGGCGGCGGCGTCGCAGAAGCCATCCGGGGAAACCAGGACGTTGTCGACCAGGGCATTGGTCTGGAACGAATCGCCGGTTTTGGTGACGTCGGACATCGGCGTGCCGGAGGCGATGGCGGCCGGCATCGCGACGCCGTCCTGCTTCGCCTGCAGCGCCATTTCCAGCACCAGCGCGCCGCCCGCCGAGGTGCCGATCAGTGCCATCCGCTTCGGGCTCTCCATCTTGGTCGCGGCTTTCCATACCTTCATGGCGTCGTCGAGGGCGGCCGGGAAATACGCTTCGGGCGGCATGCGGTAGTCGACGGCGATGACCTTGAAGTGACCGATTGCCGCGATCAGCATCGCCTCGGGCAAGGCGGCCTGGCCGGGGTTGAGCGCATAGCAGCCGCCGTGGATCTGCACGAGCAGGCGGCGGCGGTTTTCCGGCGCGATCACCTCCGGCGTCACCGTGAACACCCGCACGCCGTCGATCACGCCAGGCACGACCTTGACATGCAGGCGCTCGCGCATTGCGGTGACGTTCGGCATCGCCGAGGCGAGGCCGGCGGCGGCGAGCGCCTTCCAGGCATCGGGTGTCGTCGGCGGCTTGTCCCAGTTCTCGCGCAACGGTGCGGCGATCAGCTTTTGCAGTTCGGGGCTGACGGTGCTCGGCACCGGCAGGCTGCGGGCCGGCAGGTCGCGCGGCGCCAGAAGCGGCGTCTGCGCACCTGCGGTCGTGGCCGCCATGACAAAGGCGGCGGCGAGGGCGGCGTGGCTGAAGCGAGCGATCGACATGGACTTCACCTTGTTCTGGTGGGTCGCAGTCGACAACAGATGCTTCATTCCGGCAAGCGGACGGCCGATGCGGCGCCCGCCCGGCTTGCCCGTTGGCCGTTACGCCAGCATGCGCAGCTTCGCCTCACGGTCCCAGAAGCGCCTTCCGGCCATTTTCACGAACCCGGCGTCCAATCCCACCACGCCTTCATCCGCGACCACCCCGGCCTTGTCGAGCAATGGCTGCGCCGCCGCCGTGGCGCCGATCGCCTTCAGGTGGCCGAAGGCGTCCATCACGAACTGAACCGCCGCCGCGTCCTTCATCAGCATGCGCGCAGCCGTCCTCCGACAGGACCAGCGCGACCGCGTCGAACATCACCGACGGCGTGCCGGCGAGCTGGCCGTCCGCCTTGCGCATCGAGCCGTCGGACAGCTTCGCACCGCCGACTTTGGCCGCGATCACCATTGCGCGCCCGCCGGCGTCACTCGACCGCGCGCGACCAGTTTGTCGACCGTCTCCGGCGTCCGACCCATCGGCGATCAGGATGCCGACCGAGCGGCCCTTGAGCGTGTGGGCTCAAGCGGCCCCCGATGATGCGAAGCGCGGGCGAGAGGTCGAGATCCTGCACCGGCGCCGCCGCCTCGGACGCTTTCGGCACCGCCATGTTGAGCCCGGCCGCGACGCGCGTGGCGAGCTTCGGATCGACGTTGACGAGGTTGCCGAGCATGCGGATGCGGATCGCCTCGAGTCGCGACCTTGGACAGCTCGAACACCAGCGCGGAGGCCAGGTGCGCCTGCTCGGCCGGTCGGCGAGCGGAAGAACAGCCGCGCCTGGCTGTAGTGATCGGCGAAGCTCTCCGGCGCGGACGCGCAGCTTCTCGCCCTGTTCGGCGGCGACGGGAAACTGCGTGAAGCCGCGCATCGGGCATTCGCGCGGGCCGCCGACCTCGCCGGCCTGCGCCGAGGCTGTTGGGCTCGTAGTTCGCCCGGCCCTTGGGCACCTGCGTCTGCATCTGCCCGTCGCGCTGGAAGTTCTGGAACGGGCATTTCGGCGCGTTGATCGGCATCTGGTGGAAATTGGCGGTGCCGAGCCGCGACTTCTGCGTGTCGAGGTAGGAGAACAGCCGGCCCTGCAGCAGCGGGTCGTTGCGAGAAGTCGATGCCCGGCACGATGTTGGCCGGGCAGGAACGCGACCTGCTCGGTCTCGGCGAAGAAGTTGTCCGGCCTGCGATCGAGCACCATGCGGCCGACGATCGCGGATCGGCAGCACCTCCTCCGGGATGAGCTTGGTGGCGTCGAGGACGTCGTACGGCAGCGCTGTCGGCGTAGTCCTCGTCGAAGATCTGGACGCCGAGCTCCCATTCGGGGAAATCGCCGCGCTGCGATCGCCTCGAACAGGTCGCGGCGGTGGAAGTCGGGATCGGCGCCGGCGATCTTCACCGCCTCGTCCCAGAACGTCGACTGCATGCCCAGCTTCGGCCGCCAGTGGAACTTCACGAAGGTCGACTCGCCCTTGTCGCGTTGACCAAGCGGAAGGTGTGGACGCCGAAGCCTTCCATCATCCGCAGCGAGCGCGGAATGGTGCGGTCCGACATCGCCCACATGATCATGTGGGTCGATTCCGGCATCAGGCCGATGAAGTCCCAGAAGGTGTCGTGCGCCGTGGCCGCCTGCGGGATAGCCGCGATCGGCCTCCATCTTCACCGCGTGGATCAGGTCGGGAAACTTGATCGCGTCCTGGATGAAGAACACCGGGATGTTGTTGCCGACGAGATCCCAGTTGCCTTCCTTGGTGTAGAACTTCACCGCGAAGCCGCGCACGTCGCGCGGCGTGTCGACCGAGCCCGCGCCGCCGGCGACGGTGGAGAAGCGGGTGAACACCGGCGTCCGCTCGCCCCTTGCGTTGAAACAGATCCGCCTTGGTGATGTCGGAGAGCGATTCGGTCAGCTCGAAATAGCCATGCGCCGCCGAGCCGCGGGCATGGACGATCCGCTCGGGGATGCGCTCGTGGTCGAAGTGGAAGATCTTCTCCCGCAGGACGAAGTCCTCGAGCAGCACCGGCCCGCGCGGGCCGGCCTTCAGCTGGTTCTGATTGTCCGAAAGGGCAATGCCCTGGTTGGTCGTCAACAGCTCGGCGGTGCCGTGCTGGTCTTTGGCCGAGATTTGCTGATGGGTTTCGCCGCCGTTGGCGCGGCCCGGGCCTTGGACATCTTCGTTCATGATCCCCCCTCCATTTTCCGCAATAGGGCTGGCGGGCTAACTGCCGGGGGATGCGGAGGTTCCAAGGACAAGGGTCAGGTTTAATGACGAATCCCGGCGATCGTGACCCTTGCAGCGTGATCGCGAAGTCTGACATGCTGGCGATCGCAGCGGCGGTGCCGGCCGGCGCGTGATCGGCCGTAAAGCAGCGACTGAGCGGCCGCAGCAGCCCGAAAGGAGCCGTCACATGACGCCCCGGCGGATGGTGTTCAGAACTGGCCTCGCACTCGCAGCTTCGGCCGCCACGGCCGCGTGGTTCACGCCGGCTGCCCGCGCCGAGGAAAGCCGTATTCTTGGGGAACTGCAGAAGCGCGGCACGATCCGGATGGCGACGGTCGCCGGCAATCCGCCGTACAGCGCGTTCCGGCCCGACGGCACGCCCGAGGGCTACGATATCGAGATCGGCCAGCAGCTTGCCGCCGCCCTGAAGGTAAAGCCCGAGTGGATCGTGGTCGACTCACCCGGCCGCATCACCACTTTGCAGACGGGCAAAGCCGATGCATCGGTTGCCAATTTCACCGCGACGATCGAACGATCGACCGCGATCGCCTTCACCCGGCCGTATCTGATCGTCGGCAGCAACTATATGGTGAAGAGGGATTCGCCGCTGCAGAACGTGGAGCAGGCAAACAAGGCAAGCATCAAGATCGGCGTTCCGCGGGGCGGCACGTCCGAAGATGTCGCGGCCAAGACGACGCCCCTCGCCACGGTGGTGAAATTCAACACGGTCACCGACGCGTTCCTGGCGCTGAAATCCGGTCAGGTCGATGCGCATATCCTGGACAGCCTGCAGGACGCGGCGTTCCTGGCAAAGGAGGGTGCCAGTTTCCGCAACCTTCCCGGCAACTGGTCGTACGAGGAAATCAGCATCGGCGTGCCATCCGGTGATGCGGACTGGCTGCGCGTCGTCGACACCTTCGTTCGCCAGCTCATCGGCTCGGGCGAGGACGCGCGGTTGTTCAAGAAGTATTTCGGCTACGACATGCCTCCCTTGTAACCGCGGGGGAGTGGGCGGCCGATCATCGCAGGAGCCGCCGGCGTGTACCAGTTCAGCCTGAACGCGATTCTCAGCTATTTTGGCACATTGCCGGCCTCTGTCGGCATGACCATCGAAATCACCCTGATCGCGCTGGCCGCGAGCACCGTCGTCGCGTTCGGGATCGCCAAGGCCCGCATGTCCAGTGGCTGGATCGCGACGCTGGCGGCGCGAGCCTATGTTGAGCTGTTTCGCAACATCCCGCTGCTGGTGTTGCTCTACGTCTATTATTTCGGCCTCGCACAGGCAGGGCTTCACCTGTCCAATTTCTGGGCGGCGGTGCTGGCGTTGACGACCAACGCCGCGGCCTATGGTTCGGAGATCATCCGTGCCGGGTACTCGACCATTGCGATGGGCCAACGGGAGGCCGCGCGCTCGCTCGGCCTGCGTCCGCTGCACATCGAATTGTTCGTGGTGCTGCCGCAGGTCGTCCGGGTCATCGTTCCAGCGTTTGCCAATCACTGCATCGGCGTGCTGATCGGCTCCTCGATCGCAGCCGTCATCGGCGTCGGCGATCTCAGCGACTGGATGCTGGTGACCGGTTCCGGGGCATTCCGCTACATGGAATCGTTCATGGTCGCCGCCTGCATCTACGTGGCGTTGTGCCAGGGAGTGGCGGCGGCGATGGCGGCGGTCGATCGCCGCGGCCGGCTCGGCGTCCGCTGAACCACGATGTTCGCGAGCGGCAATGTCTGGGACTATTGGCCGGTCTTCGTCCACGGCCTGATGCTGACCATCGAGCTGAGCCTGATCGCCCTCGTCGTGGGCTTCGTCTTTGGCCTGGCCATCGGCCTTGCACGCACCTATGGCCCGCCGCCGGTTCGCATCCTCTGCGCCGGCTTTACCGAGACCTTTCGCTCGATCCCGCCGCTGCTGCTGTTCTTCGGCGCCTATTATGGTTTGTCCTACGCGGGCGGCCTCAGTCTGTCGCCGTTCCAGGCTTCGGTCATCGCGATGATCCTGGAGGCGTCGGCGTTCATCTCCGAAGTGGTGCGGTCCGCCTTTCGCAGCGTGTTGCGTGGCCAATGGGACGCGGCGCAGGCGGTCGGTCTCGGTTTCTGGGCGGCGCTGTGGACCGTCATCGCCCCGCAGGCGATCCGCGTGCTGATTCCGCCGACCATCGGGGTTTATGTCGCGGTGCTGAAGGATTCCTCCTTCGCCTCCATCGTCGGCCTGGTCGAACTGACGCGGGCGGGGCTGCTGGTGCGCGAAACCGTCGGAGACAGCCTGACGGTGTTCCTGTTGCTTTCCGCCGTCTACTTCGTGATCAACTTCGCGATCTCAAGCGGCGCCCTCGCGCTGGAGCGTCGCTACCGCTTTACCCATTGATCACGCGCCCAAAAGTGCGATCTACCCCGCCATGACGATCCGTGACCTGCTATCCGCAACCGCGGTGCTCTCCGGCCGGCGCGCGCCGGGTTGGTCGTGCAATTGCGCCATCAGTTCATCCCGTCGCGCCTGTGTATGCTCGATATGGCGTTTGCGGACATGGCCATAGCCCCTGATCCCCTCGGGCAGGCAGGCCAGCTCGATGGCCAAGGCGTGGTTGTCGGGGCGCAAATCCGCGGCCAATGCGCCAAGCATTCGCTGATATTCGTCGAGCACGCGGCGATCCCGCCGCCGCTCTTGCGTATAGCCGAACAGATCGAGCGGCGTGCCGCGCAACCGGCGCAGCTTCACCAGGGCGGCAAACAGCTTCAGGATCCACGGTCCGTAGGTTTGCTTGCGCGGCAGGCCGGTGGCGGGATCGTGGCGGCTGAGCAGCGGCGGTGCCAGGTTGAACTGCAGCTTGAAGTCGCCTTCGAACATCGCATGCAGCCGGCTGAGGAAATCGGTGTTGAGGGTGAGTTGCGCGACCTCGTATTCGTCCTTGATGGCCATGAGCTTGTAGAGATAGCGCGCCACCGCCTCGGTGAACTCGGTATGGCCGGGCATCACCTGGGTTTCGGCGGCGGCGGCGCGCGATACCCAGCTTGCGTAGCGTTGGGCATAGCGGGCGCTTTGGTATTCGGTGAGATCCGCCACCCGCCGCGCCACCATCTCGTCGAGACCGGCGGAGATCCGGCGCGACTCCGGCAGGCTGGAAGCGGGTGCCGCGAGCGCCTCGACCGCCGCGAATTCGAGCGCTGCGCGCCGGCCCCACAGGAACGCGCTTTGGTTCATGGCGACGGCGGCACCGTTGATCTCGACGGCGCGCAGGATGGCGGCGGCGGAAACCGGCAGCAGGCCTTTCTGGCAGGCATAGCCGACCATGAACAGGTTGGTGGCGATCGAATCGCCCATCAGCGCGGTGGCGATCCGGGTGGCGCCGATGCAATCGAGCCGGCCTTCGCCGACGGCGTCCTGGAGCTGCCGCTGCATCGCCGCCACCGGGAATTGCGGATCGCTGACATGCGCGACGTCGCCGCTTTCCGCCTGGGCCGCGAAGGTGCGGACGAAGTCGCTGGTCACCGAGAAATCGCTGTTCACCACGGCGCGCGTGGCGCCGGCGCGCATCTTGGCGAGCGAATCATCCGCCACCGACACCACCATGTCGCAGCCCAGCACCAGATCCGCTTCGCCGGCGGCGATGCGCGCCGCGTGCAACCGGTCCTGCGATGCGGCGATCCGCACATGCGACCACACCGGGCCGCCTTTCTGCGCCAGGCCGGCCATGTCAAGCACGGTGCAGCCCTTGCCCTCCAGCGTCGCCGCGGTGCCGAGCAAAGCGCCGATCGTCACGATGCCGGTGCCGCCGACGCCGGTCACCAAAATCCCGTACGGCCGATCGGCCGAGGCCACCACCGGTTCCGGCAACGCCCAGGCCGCCTCATCGTCCTGAAGTGCCGCAGTTTGGCCGGCATTCGGCGGCACCAGGCCGCCGCCGCCGGCCAACCCGCCTGAAGCACCGAGGCCACCCACCGGGTCGAGCGCACGGCCACGGCGCAAATTCCCGCCCAGCACCGCGACGAAGCTCGGGCAGAACCCCTCGACGCAGGAATAATCCTTGTTGCAGGAGGACTGATCGATCTCCCGCTTGCGGCCGAACTCGGTTTCGATCGGCACCACCGACATGCAGTTGGACTTGGCCGAGCAATCGCCGCACCCCTCGCACACCCGGTCGTTGATGACGATGCGCTTGGCAGGGTCCGGGTAAGTGCCGCGCTTGCGCCGCCGCCGCTTTTCCGCCGCACAAGTCTGGTCGTAGATCAGCACGGAGACGCCGCGATACTCCCGCAAACTGCGCTGGACCGTGTCGAGCTCACGGCGATGGAGAATTTTCACGCCGCCGGGCACGTCGACCTTCAGGCCGGAGGCGTATTTCTCCGGCGCGTCGGTCACCACCACGATGCGTTCGACGCCCTCGGCCGCGACCTGGCGGGCCACCTGCGGCACCGTCAACGTGCCGTCGACCATCTGGCCGCCGGTCATCGCCACCGCGTCGTTGAACAGGATCTTGTAGGTGATGGACGCCTTCGCACTCACCGCCTGGCGGATGGCCAGAAGCCCGGAATGCGCGAAGGTGCCGTCACCGAGATTGGCGAAGACGTGCGGCGTGTCGGTGAACGGCGCCTGACCCACCCACGCCACCCCTTCGCCGCCCATCTGGCTGAAGGTTTGCGTCTTCTCGGGATCGAGCCACACCGCCATGTAGTGGCAGCCGATGCCGGCGAGCGCCCGGCTGCCGTCCGGCACCTTGGTGGAGGTGTTGTGCGGGCAGCCGGAGCAGTAATGCGGCACCCGCGCCATGCCGGTGCCCGGCTGCGCCAAGGCGCGTTCCTTGCTTTCCAGGAACTCGAGCTCAGCGGTGATGCGTTCGCTGGTGTGAAAGCGCGCCATGCGGCCAGCGATCACCCGTGCGATGCCGGCCGGCGTCAGCTCGCCCGCGGCCGGCAGCAGCCAGTCGCCGCCTGGGCCTTCCCACTCGCCTTTCTCGTCGTATTTGCCGACCACGCGCGGGCGCACGTCTTCGCGCCAGTTGTAGAGCTGTTCCTTCAGTTGGTACTCGATCACCTGGCGCTTTTCCTCGACCACCAGGATCTCTTCGAGCCCTTCGGCGAAGTGGCGCACGCCCTCGGCGTCGAGCGGCCAGGTCATGCCGATCTTGTAGACCCGCAAGCCGATCGCACTTGCCTGCGCATCGTCGATGCCGAGCGCGTCGAGCGCCTGGCGCACGTCGAGATAGGATTTGCCGGTGGTGATGATGCCGAGGCGCGCGCGCGGGCTGTCGATCACCACCCGGTTGAGGCGATTGGCGCGTGCGTACGGCCATCGCGGCGTAAACCTTGTAGCGCTGCAGCCGCATTTCCTGCTCCAGCGGCTGGTCCGGCCAGCGGATGTCAGGCCGCCGGCGGCAGGGCGAAATCACTCGGCAGCACGCATCTCGATCCGGTGCGGATCGACGATCACGCCCGCCGAGGTCTCCACCGTGTCGGCGATCGCCTTCATCGCCGACCCAGCAGCCGGAATAGCGCGACATCGCCCAGCCATGCAGGCCGAAATCGAGAAACTCCTGCACGCCGGACGGATTCAGCACCGGGATCATCGCGGCGGCGAAGATGTGGTCGCTCTGGTGCGGCAGCGTGGACGACTTGGCGCCGTGGTCGTCGCCGGCCACCACCAGCACGCCGCCATGGCGCGAGGTGCCGGCGGCGTTGGCGTGCTTGAACACGTCCATGCTGCGATCGGCGCCCGGACCCTTGCCGTACCACAGCGCGAACACGCCGTCGTAGCTCGCGCCCTGCGAACAGGTTGACCTGCTGCGCTGCCCCACACCGCGGTGGCGGCGAGTTCCTCGTTCACCCCCGGCTCGAACGTGATGCGTTGTTCCTGCAGACGCGGCCTTGCCCGCCACAGCGCCTGGTCGAGCGTCGCCGAGCGGCGAGCCGCGATAGCCGGAGATGAAGCCCGCGGTGTTGCGCCCCGCCGCCGCGTCGCGCTGGCGCTGCAGCATCGGCAATTGCGACCAGCGCCTGGATGCCCGAGAGGAAGACCGGCCCGCGCCTTGCCAGGGAATCCGCCATGTGAACCGTCCCGATATGCGGAAAGCGCCACAGTAAAGCAGCATAGTATAGCACGCGGCGGCGCAATCGGGCCTACCGGGTTGACGCGATCAGGCGCCCAGTTCCTGGCGATGCGCATCGACCATCCCGGCGAGGCTGATGAAGCGGAAATCGTAGTTGCTGCCCTGCGGCGGCGGCATGGTGACGCCCCAGCCATCGCGTTCGTGCCGCCGGTCGATCCAGGCGGAGGCGAGGCCGAGCCGCTTCGCCGGGCCATGATCGTGGAACAGGCTTTGCGCCGTGTGCAGGATGGCACCCTTGGCGATGCCGACCTCCGCCAGACGGGCCAGCATGTAGCGGAAATTGGCGAGGTCGGGCTTGTACGAGCCGATGTCCTGGGCGGTGTAGATCGCGTCGAACGCCACGCCGAGGCGCTTGTTGCTGGCGGCGAAGCCGGTCGCGATCGACGTTGGAGAGGATGACGAGCCGATAATGATTCTTCAGGTATTGCAGCGAACACCGACGGATCCGCGAAAGCCGGCCAGTCCGGGATCGAGGCCGCGAACCGGCGATGCGCGTCCTCCGGCACGAGACGGCGAATTCGCGCGCCATGCGGCGATGCACTTCGGCCAGCAAATCCGCGTAGAGCATGGCGGGCGTCTTCGCCTGCTGGTCGCTTTCGTGGCGGGCGTAGATTTCCAGCACCGCATCGCGCGGCAGCGCCGCGCCGGCCTGCGTCAGCAGCGGTTGCAGCGCCGTGTGGATGCCGGTCTCCCAATCGATCAGGGTGCCGTAGCAGTCGAAGGTCAGGACGCTGAAATCGCTGAGTCGCATGATCGCCTCCGGTGGCGGGTTCGCGCAGACATGCCACATCTGGCGCGTCGCAGGTCGGCGGGTTGCAACCGGTAATCATGATGCCCATAATGATTGCATGCGCGTCACCCCCGCCACCCTCGCCAGCCATCGTGCCGCCTTGCTCGACCAGGCGGCCCGGCTATTCCGCCGCCAGGGGCTCGACGGCGTCAACGTCGCGGAAATCAGCCATGCCGCCGGGCTGACGCATGGCGCGTTCTACGGGCATTTCCCGAGCAAGCTCGATCTTGCCGCCGAGGCGTGCGGCAAGTCGATGCAGGACGGTGCGGCGCATTGGCGTGCCCGCGCCATCAGCGCCCGCGCCCGTGGCCAGGACCCGCTCACCGCCATCATCGACGGCTTCCTGACCCCGCAGCACCGCGACACGCCGGAGGACGGCTGTACGCTGACGGCGCTGGGCGGCGAGATCGTGCGCGCCGCGCCGAAATTGCGCGCCGCCCTCGACGACGGCGTCGCCGCCCTGACCGCGGTGCTGGAGGAAGAGCTCGCCGCCCACCGCCCCAACCTTGCACAAGACGCGCGTGCGGCGACGGCGCTCGCGGTGCTGTCCGGCCTGGTCGGCGGCCTGATCGTCGCCCGCGCCTGCACCAGCCCCGAACGCTCGGAAGCGGCGTTGGCCCACGCCGCCGCCATGGCGCGCGCCGCTTGCGACGCACCGCGGCACCCCTCAACCCCCTGAACGGGAACCCACCATGCTCGCGCATCTGCTCGCCCCTGTTCTTGCTCGTTATCGCATCCATTACGGCTGGGCGATGGTGGCGGTGACGTTCGTCACCATGCTGGCCACCTCCTCGGCGATGGGCATGCCCGGCGTGATGCTGGTGCCGCTGCGGGCCGAATTCGGCTGGGACACGGCGTCGATCTCCGGTGCGCTGTCGTTGCGGCTGCTGTTGTTCGGGTTGGTCGCGCCGTTCGCCGCGGCGATGATGCTGCGCTACGGCATCCGCGCCGTGGTCGCCGTGGCGTTGGCGATGATCGTCGTCGGCATCGGCCTGTCCACCCAGATGACCAGCTTGTGGCAGCTCTGGGCGACGTGGGGGCTGTTGCTCGGCCTTGCCACCGGGATGACCGCGATGGTGCTGGGCGCCATTGTCGCCAATCGTTGGTTCACCGCACGGCGCGGCCTCGTCATGGGCATGCTCAGCGCCAGCAGCGCCACCGGCCAGTTGATTTTCCTGCCGGTTGCCGCGTGGCTTTCCGACAATTACGGCTGGCGCGTCGCCGTAGTGCCGTCGGCCGCGGCTTGCGCGATCTGCCTGGTGCTGGTGCTGCTGGTCGCGCGCGACCATCCCGGGGAGCTTGGCCTCGCCGCGTTCGGCGACACCAAGATCGTGCAGCCGCCGGCACGCGCCGAGGCCGGCAACGCCGTGCGGCTGTCGCTGCGGACCTTGGCCGAGGCGAGGCGCAACCGCAGCTTCTGGATCTTGTTCTTCACCTTCTTCGTCTGCGGCCTGTCCACCAACGGGCTGGTGCAGAACCACTTCATCCCGCTTTGCATTGACTTCGGTATGGAGACGGTGGCCGCCGCCGGCGTGCTGGCGATGATGGGCGCGTTCGACTTCGTCGGCACCATCCTCTCCGGCTGGCTGTCCGACCGTTACGACAACCGATGGCTGCTGTTCTGGTATTACGGCCTGCGTGGCTTCAGCTTGTTCATGCTGCCGTATTCGACCTTCAGCCTGTATGGCTTGAGCGTGTTCGCGGTGTTCTATGGCCTTGACTGGATCGCCACCGTGCCGCCGACGGTGAAGCTCGCCGCCAGCAGCTTCGGGCGGGAGAAGGCGCCGGTGATCTTCGGCTGGGTGTTCACCGCCCACCAGCTCGGCGCCGCCACCGCGGCCTTGAGCGCCGGCGTCACCCGCGACGCGCTGGCGAGCTACCTGCCGGCCTTCATCGCGGCCGGCATCGCCTGCATGCTGGCGGCCCTGGCCGCGATCTCGATCCGGCGGGCCAGCAAGGCGGCACTTGCGGCGGCGTGAGATGGTTTACGCGAACAGCTCGTGTGCGATCTCGGCGACGAACAGATGGTGTGAGTAGATTTGCGGATTGAAGTGTGACAGCGCCGCCGCCGGCGTTCCCGCCGGATTGAAGCCGAGCACGTTGTTCTGCTCGATGAACGCATAGGGGGACGTCGCGGCACGGGCGGCGTATTGGGCGGTGGTGAGCAGGCTGGTGGGGTCCGGCGGCTCGCCGTCGCGCAGTGCCCGCAAGGCGGCCGCGTTCGCCCGATCGGCGCAGAATGCGCTGATGCTGGTCTTCCCGGGTGGCAGGGGCGTGATGGTGCTGAAGCCGCCGCGCGGTGGAAGGATGAGGGCTGAGACCTTGGCCGCGATCGCGGCTGGCAAAGGCGTGGGCGCCCGGCCGCTGGCGACGCCGTCTGCGATGAGGCGCATAGCCGATCGCGCGCATGCACGAATACGGCAGTTGCACGTTCTGCACCGCTGCACCGCCCACATTCGGAAACGGCCCGAAGACGATGTTGTCGGCGGTGATCCGGCTGGCCGGCACGCCGCTTCGGGTGAATCCCAAGGTCAGGACTGCGGCGTGGTCGGTGCCGTCAAGCACCGTGACGTGGCGGATCAGCGCCGGCGTCAGCAGGCGTTGCCGCAACGTTGACGCCAATCCGGCGTTGCCGCGGCTATGTGCGCTGAGCTTCAGGGCATCGATGCGCGCCGGACGTCCGATCGAAGCGAGGCAGCCGGTGACATCGGCGTCGGCGATCGTCCGGGCGCCGCCTCTGATGCCCGGAACCCCGATCAAGATCCAACCGCTCGGGTCCGCGGCGCCGCGCAACCCGTGCACCGCCACGGCGCCGCGGCGGATTGCATCCGCACGTCTCGCGCGGGCAACCGCGTCACCTGCTCGGCGATGCTGTCGGCCTGGCGTTCGAGAGGTTGCGGCGAAGCGATCGGCAGGCGGGAAAAATCCCAAGCCCGTCGCCACAGCGTCTGCGGATGATCCGGGATCTGCTTCGGGCCGAACTGTTGGCGCAGCGGCCGCCGGCCGAAATGGGCCGGTTTCACGTGTTCCGCCTTCGCACGCGGTTTTGGCAGGAGACCCGCACGCTCCATCCGCGCATCCCTTCTCGAAGGAGGTCTGGCTTTTTGAAGGAGGTCTGGCGAAGAAAGCGTAGCAATTAAGCGGGCGACCGCTCAAGCAAAGCCGTGCCTTCGGCATCGCCGCCGGAGGTTGCGCCCTTGCCAGCGGTCCCGCATCCTGGCACCACGTCACGCCACTTGGCGTGACACGTCGCGCCAAGTGGCGCGGTACGTCGCGCCAAATGGCGCGACACGGACGGCAAAAGCAACGAAGAAGGGAAACGCAGCATGCGGATATCGCAGAAGATTGTCCTGCTCGGTGGGGTGTTCGGGCTTTCGTTGGCAGCGCCGGCGGCTTATGCGGCCGACCCGATCAAGATCGGCACCATCGCCGAAACCTCTGCGATCAGCGGCATCGGCATTCCGAACGGTGCCAAGCTTGCCGCCGAGGAGATCAACGCCGCCGGCGGCGTCAACGGCCGCATGATCGAAATCGTCGAATACGACGACCACAACTCCGCCGCCGACGCCGTGCGCGCCTTCCAGCGCGCCGCCCAGCAGGACAAGGTGTCCGCCGTCATCGCCAGCTACGTCAGTGAGGTGGTGCTGGCGCTGGAGCCGTGGGCCGGGCGGCTGAAAATGCCGATGATCACGCCGGGCGCCGCCAGCAACGACATCACCAAGCGCGTGCATGACGATTACGACCACATGAAATACGTCTTCCACGGCTATCTCGCCTCCACCCAGATCGCCGATGCGGTCTGCGACGGCGCCAAGACGCTGCTGGTCGGCCAACTGCACATGAAGACCGCCGTGGTCATGAGCGAGGATGCCGCCTGGACCATCCCGCTCGACGACGAATACCTGAAATGCCTGCCGTCGATCGGCATCAAGGTGCTGGACCATATCCGCCTCTCCCCCGACACCACCGATTTCACGCCGATCTTCAACAAGATCGAGGGTCAAAAGCCCGACGTGATCATCACCGGCATCAGCCATGTCGGCGTGCAGCCGACGGTGCAGTGGCAGCAGCAGCAGGTGCCGATCCCGATGTACGGCGTGTCCAGCCAGGCCACCAACAGCACCTTCTGGAAAGACACCAACGGCGCCGCCGAGGGCGTGATCTTCAACATGGTCTCCGCCCCCGATGTGGCGGTGACGCCGAAGACCGTCCCGTTCGCCAAGAAATACCAGGCGAAGTTCGGCAACCTGCCCGGCTATGCCGCGTACACCTCCTACGACGACGTCTATATGTGGGCGGAGGCGATCAAGCGCGCCGACAGCACCGATCCGGACAAGATCGTGGCGGCGATGGAGCAGACCGACTACGTCGGTACCATCGGGCGCATCCAGTTCCTGCCGAAGGGCGACACCTTCGCGCATGGCATGAAGATCGGGCCGGGCCTCATCACCGGGCTGATGGTGCAGTGGCAAAACGGCAACCCGGTCACGGTCTGGCCGACCGAGGCCGCGACCGGCAAGATGGCATTCCCAGCCTTCGCCAAGCTGCCGCAGTAACGCTTAGCGTGGGCCGCCTTCGGGCGGCCCACGGGCGCCACGCGTGTCCTGACCAGCCGGCCACGCCGGACGGAGCCCCATGCTTGCATTGCAGATCCTGATCGACGGCTTCGCGATCAGCAGCCTCTACGCCCTCGGCGCCACCGGCTTCACGCTGATCTTCGGGGTGTCCGGCGTGCTCAACCTGTCGCATGGCGCGATCATGGTCGTGGCCGCCGTGGTCGCGTGGGCGGTGGCGGGCAGTCTCGGCGCCGGCCCGTATGGCGGGGCGCTGGCGGGGATCGCAGCCAGCCTCGTCTGTGCCTTCGTCACCTACCGGATGATCGTGCGGCCGATCCAGAATTCGGCCTCGATCCCGCGCGAGGAGAAGGAAATCTTCGTCCTCACCGGCACGTTGCTCTGGGGCATCATGCTGCAGGAAGCGGTGGCGTATCTGTTCACCAACAACCCCAAAACCGTCCGCCCGCTGATCGAGGGCGTGGTGAACATCCTCGGCGTGCGCACGCCGCTGAACGAGATCCTGACCGCGGCGCTGTCCTGGACGGCGATCGGGCTGCTGTGGCTGCTGGTCCACCGGACGCGGACCGGCAAGTCCTTGCTGGCGGCGTCGATGAATCCGCGCGGGCTGACGCTGCTCGGCTTCGAGCTTTCCAGCATCTACATGCAGGCCTGGGCGATCTACGGCGTGCTGGCGGGGATCGCCGGCGTGTTGCTCGGCGCCTTTCTCGGCGTCAGCTCGGACAATGCCGGCACGCTGACCGCGAGCGCCTTCTCGATCGTGGTGCTGGGCGGCCTCGGCAGCGTCTCCGGCTCGCTCGCCGCGGCGTATGTGGTGGGGTACCTGGAAACATTGACGGCCTATCTGATCTCACCGTCGATCCGCACCGTGCCGGTGCTGCTGTTGCTGGTGATCGTGGTCTATGTGCGGCCGCAAGGCCTGCTGGGGCGGAGATGACGATGCGGCATTCGCGCATTTTCCTGCTCGCCGCACCGGTGCTGGTGGTGATGGCGCTGCTGCCGCTCGGCGTCGGCGGCTACATCCTCGGGCTGCTGACGCTGGCTTATTACTACGCGGTGTTCGCGATGTCGTGGGACCTGCTGTTCGGTTTCGCCGGCGAGGTGAATTTCGGGCCGAGCTTCCTGATCGGCGTCGGCGCCTACACCGCGGCGTTGCTCAACCATTATTTCCTCTGGCCGATCCCGGCCTGCCTCGCCGCCGGCGCCGTCGCCGCCGTGGTGGGCGGTGCGGCACTCGCGGTGCCGGCGTTGCGCCTGACCGGGCCGTATTTCGGCCTGGTCACGCTGGTCGCGGTGCTGCTGCTGCAGAACATGCTGGTGCTGTTCGCGGGCGTCACCGGCGGTGAGATCGGGCTCGACATTCCCGACGTGCTGTCGATCGACGACACCACCAACTATTATTATGCCTTCGGGTTCATGGTCGCGAGCGGTGCGGTGCTGTTCGGCCTGTCGCGCTCGCCGGTCGGACTGATCCTGCAGGCAAGCGGGCAGGACGCGATCGAAGCCGCCGCCCTCGGCTTCAACGTCGCCAAGCACAAACTCGCGGCCTTCTGCATCAGCGCGTTCTTCTCGGGCCTCGCCGGCGCCATGCTGATCTTCTATCTCGGCACCGCCTCGGTCGGCACGGTGGTGGACATCGCAGTCGGCGTGAACGTGATCATCGCCGCCGTGCTCGGCGGCAGGCGCACCATAATCGGCGCCGCCTTCGGCGCGATCTTCCTGATCGCCGCCGGCGAGGTGCTGCGACCCCTCGGGCAGCTTTCGACCTTCGTGGTCTCGGCCGTGGCGCTAGTGGTGATCCTGTTCTTTCCCGCAGGCTTTCTCGGCCGCTTGCTGCAGGCAGGAGGCCGGGAATGACCGCGTTGCTGGAGGTGGACGGGCTGACCAAGCGGTTCGGCGGCCTGGTCGCGGTGAAGGACATCGGCTTCTCGATCAAATCAGGCGAGATCCTTGGCCTGATCGGCCCGAACGGGTCCGGCAAGTCGACGGTGATGAAATGCATCATGGGCATCGAACGGCCAAGCGCCGGCCGCGTGAGGCTTGATGGCACCGACGTCGCCGGCTGGCCAACCCATCGCATCGCCCGCCAGGGCGTCGGCATCGTCTTCCAGCACGCGCGCCCGCTGCACCGCCAGACCATCCTTGAGCACATCAAGCTGGCACTCCTGCCCGACAATTTGCTGATGCTGGTGACCGACCATGGCGTGACCCGCCGCGCCGAGGAGATCGCCGCCCGCGTCGGTCTCGGCGATGTCATGCACCGGCTGCCGCGCACCTTGCCCTTCGCTGATCTGCGCCGGCTGGAACTCGCCAAGGCGATCGCGCGCAACCCCGCCGTGGTGCTGGTGGACGAACCTTTCGCCGGGCTGACGGCCGGCGAGGTCGCCGATTTCTCCGCCCTGATCGGCAGCTTCCGCGCCGAAGGCCATGCCGTGCTGCTGGTCGACCACAACGTCAAGGGCGTGGCGGCACTCGTCGACCGGGTGCTGGCGATGTATCTCGGCGAGAAGGTGGCCGAGGGCACCGCCGAGGAGGTGATGCGCAACGAGACCGTGCGCCGCGTCTATCTCGGCGGCAAGATCGAGGCGGCGGCGCGGCCGGCGCGCGAGGGCCGCGAGCGGACGCCGATCCTCGATGTGCGCGGTCTCAGCGTGCTCTATGGCAAGGCCACCGCCATCGACGACGTGTCGATCCATGTCGGCGCCGGCGAATTCGTCTCGATCGTCGGCCTGAATGGTGCGGGCAAGACGACGTTGTTCAACGCCATCTCCGGCCTCGTGCCGTATGGCGGCACGATCAACTGGCACGGTGAACCCCTGGCCGGCCGAACCCCGGGTGCGATCGCGCGCGCCGGCATCGTGCAGTGCCCGGAGACGCGCGAATTGTTCGGCGACATGACGGTGCGCGAGAACCTCGATCTCGGCGGCCAGCATCTGCCGGTGGCGGAGGTGGCACGGCAGCTCGATTGGCTGTTCGGCCTGTTCCCGATCCTGAAGGCGCGGCAAAGCCAGGCATCGCGAACGCTGTCCGGCGGCGAGCAGCAGATGCTGGCGATCGCGCGCGCGTTGATGATGCAGCCAAAACTGCTGGTGCTCGACGAACCGACGCTTGGGCTGGCCCCGGTGATTCTGGAACAGCTTTCGAAGGCGCTGGAGATCTTGCGCGAAACCACCGACATCACGGTGTTGCTGGGCGAGCAGAACGTGACCTTCGCCCTGCCGCACGCCGACCGCGTCTACGTGATCGAGCACGCGCGGATCATCTGGGAAGGCGCACCGGCGCGCTTCGCCGAAGAGGCCGGTGCCGGCTACCTCTAGAGATTTTTCCGATTGAAGTGAATCGGAAAAAGTTTGTCTTAGCGAGCATCTTTGTCCGATCGAAAAGACAGGTCGATCGGACGATGCTCTAGCCGAGCTTTCGCATTCGTCCCGCATCGGCGGGACGTCTGGCAGTTCCCGAACAATTGGATCGCCGCACCCGCCAGATCGTGAGCGCGAGACGGCGCCCATCGCACCGCGCGCCGCACCCGGCCGCAAATATTTCCGGTTTTGCACAGAAGACCGCGAATAAACCGTAGCTGACTTCGGTCACCTCCCCAACGCCGTGCTGCGAAAGACCGAGATGAACGCTGCGAGTTTCGCGGCGCAGGAAAAATGCGACCACGTCGTGTTGCTGGGAAACTGTCGTTTGTCGTCCGCCGGGCACGTTGTCATGGCTAGAGCATAACGCCAACGAATTCACGCACAGAGAGACAACATGCAGCGCACTTGGCTGAATCTCCTGCGGGAGCGTCGTATCGATACCCTTCACCGGAATGTCGAATCCGAGTTGAAGGTCGCGGTGGACAGGCCGGAGCGCCCGCCAGGGGCCGAACGATTGCTGAGCCGGGTCGAGAAGGCGATTCTCACCCTCCCGGATACCGAACGGCAGGTTTACTCACTGATTTGCGTTGATGGCCTCAGCTACGCGGAAGCGGCAAAAGCGCTGCAACGGCCGTTGAGCGCGGTAAGATATCGGCTGGTGCAGGCGCGCCTGAGGCTGCGGGCCGAGCTGCTCAACGTGATGCAGCAAGAAGAAGCCTGAATTCTGCGAAATCGCTGGGAGGGCGAAGCAGCTTCACCGGCTGCGGCGCTCTCTCATGCGCTGAACATGAGCCGACCCGGCGGAACCTGGCCGACGCTTCGATCTGAGCGATAAAAAATCGCGCCATCCCCAGGACAGCAGCGCGCCGCATTTATCGGCGTCTGATCCCCAGCGAAGCTTTACAGGCAAATTCTGAATTCAGTGAGGGGAAACCGATTTTCGTTTCCCGCAATCCGTGTGCGGATTGCTGCGAGACGTGCTCGCCGATTTCGTCATGACCAGCGGAATATGGGAACCAAGTCGCTCGCGTCACGCGGCTTGGGAGGGGAGATGCAGCGTGGTCAATATCTGACACACGCGGAAAGGGCGGACGGCAATTTGCCGCCCGCCCCGCCGAAAGCGCCGGTTGTCAGATTACCACTTGAAGACGGTACCGACGCTGCCACCAAAAGCCTTGGTGTTGTTGTTGGTCTTGACCGGGTTGGCCGCAGTGCCGGTCGCGCCGGAGAGCAGATCCACGCCACGCTCATGACGTTCGCCGTACAGGCCGGACACATAGATGTAGACGCCCTGCGTCATCTGGTAGGTGCCACCCCAGGCGGCGCCGGCCTCGTTGCGGTTGCCGATGCCGGCAGCCGAAACCGCGGTCCGCGAGCCGGGGCTCCAGTAGTCGATGTAGTTGGCGCCGACGATGAACGGGCCGAACGCGTAAGACGCGCCAACCTGAACGAACGTCGAGGTGGTCGTGCCTTGCGGCGCCAGCGACCACTGGCCGTTGAAGTGGCCGGTGTCGATGTGGCCACCGACGGTCAGGCCACCGAAGGTGAGTTCCGTGCCTGAAGTCGAAGACGGCGAGGTTCTGGAACTGCACGGCCTTGGCCGGGGTGCTGTTGTCGAGCACACGGCCGCTATACATCCCACCGACGTTCACCGTCCAGCCGACCGGGCCGAAGGCGGCGCGATAGCGGAGTGAGGCATCGACAGTGTTGCGGCGACGCGCGTTGTCACCCGAGCTGGTCGACGACGCGGCGTCGCAGCCGAGTGCCGAGTTGCCGCCGACGCCCGTGGTCACCAGGCCGGCGTTCGCGGTGACACCGAACGGGCAGTTGCCCGGGCCGCTGTTCACGCCCGCCGTCGAAGGCTCGAACGACACGCCGAAATCGAAGTTGGCGAGTTTCGGCGAGAAATAGACGACCTTGCTGGTGGCGTAGAGATTGCCGACGTCCAGGAACGGAAGGCCCGCGAGGGTCGTGCCGCCGGTGAAGAACGACGGCAAGTCACCGTCCCAGCCGCCATCGTTGAAGTTTTCGAAGTTGCCCGAATAGAAGGCGACGGTCGGCTGATCGGTGTTGCCTGCCCGCAGCGTGCCGACGGTGTCGGTGCCGACATAGACATATTGACGACGATAATACAGCTGGCCGCGGGTGCGGACCGCACCCGAGACGCTGCCGTTGGCACCGCCGCCCGGAGGAGAGGCGTTGTCCTGCCGGATTTCGACGAAGGCGCCGTATTTGATGCCGTTGGCGGTGAGGCCGGCGAACTGCGGATACAGGCGCACGTAGTTGCCGAAACCGTAGTCAGCGAGCTTCGTGTTGGCCTGGGGCGAACCCAGCGAAGTGGCGGAACCCGCGACCGGGGTTACGACCGCGTTGCGGCCGGTGTCGGAGCCGGCATAGCCGTAGAACCACACGCGGCCGTCCATGCGCACCGTGATGGTGCCGGGAAGCTGCGGCGTGGGGCCGGGGTTGGACGTACCAAAGCCGGGCGGGACAATCGCGCCTGGAATTGTGCCGGGTTGCTGAATATTGACCAAAGCCTCTGCCCTGGCAGCGCTCGAGGCGGCGGCAAGCCCCCCGATGACTGCCACGGAAGCGAGTAGTAGATTACGCATAGGCACCCTCCTGATGTGTTGCCGGAGACCGGCAGCGACTCCCGCCCAGCGCTCGAAAGCCGCTGCCCTCCTGGAAGGAGACAAGCGGGTCCCATGAGGGCGGGCTACGTGGATGACCAAAACGCATTCGTGAAAATTCCTTCCGGAACGAAATTTTTTTCGAGCGTGGGAAATTTTAGTGAATAAGTGCCTGCGGGCGCCGGTCTACGAAGTGGCATAGTCCCGTTTGCCACTCATGTGCGGGCGGATTTGGCAAGCGGGAAATTGCTTTGGGGGAATGAATAATGGCAATTGTGTCTTTTTTGTTCAGCATCGGTCTTTTGCTGGCGTCGGCCACGGCGGTGGTCGCCCAGCCGGTGGCGACCCGTGCTTGCCCGGCCACGGATTTCACCGCCTCCCTGCGCACGGCACCGGCGGCAGAAGCAGCGACGGTGGCGGCAATCCGGCCGAATAGCCTCACCGACCCGGATGTTGAGATCACTCACATGGAGGAGGGGCGTTCGCTTCCGACAAGCGGGTGACCAAGCAAGCTGGTCGGCCAGCCGACCTCAGCTTGTGAGCGTCGCCACCGTGATCAACGCCCGCCTCGCCGCGGACCTTCATGAGGGAGAGTACCGGCTCGTCGTTCGCAACGACGTGCTTGCATGCATTCCAGAGCCGGGTTTGAGAGAACTGGTCAGGCGATCGAGCCTGGTGCTGCTTGATGCCCGCGACGCGCTGTTCGCCCAGGGTGATCGGGGTTCCACGGTCCTGGTCGTCCTGCAAGGCTTCATCAAGCTGTCGGCCACCACGCCTGGCGGCCGCGAGACCATCCTTGATGTCGCGGGTCCGGGCGACATCTTCGGCGAGCTTGCGGTCTTGAACGGCTGGCCCCGGTCAACCGACGCCATGGCCCTGTCGGCTTGCCGGCTGCTCTCATTGGATGGGAAGGACTTCATCCAGGAGATGCAACGCAAGTCGGAATCGTTGTTCGCCCTGATCCGCCTGCTCAGCAGCCGGTTGCGGGTGACGACGGCCCGCATGACCGACGCCGTTGAGCTTTCGGTCCCGGCGCGCATCGTCAAGGCGCTGAAATACCTGGCCGCACTGCACTCGCGATCGGATGAGCATGGGCTGCATCTGGAATTGCAATTGTCCCAAAGTGAACTCGGCGGGCTGACCGGTTTGACGCGGGAAAGCATCAACAAGTATCTGGGCCTGTTCCGCGATGCCGGGGCGATCAGGATGCTGGGCCAGGACATCACCATCGTAGATATCGGCAAGCTGCAGCAGGACCATCTTTGGGGGTAGTGTTCATCGGGCGCTCTCAACCTTGCACGGTCCCAAAATGCCAAGTGGCAGGTGTGCGGTGCGGCGCCGTCTGAACGTTACTGACCCTTGATACGCCCGTATGCAGCCGGCTTGGCCGCTGATGGCGACCAAGCCGACTGCACGCCCAGGCTATGCCGTGGCTGAACGGCGAGACGCTTTACGCCACCTTGCCGATGCCGCCCTCGCCACCCTCGGCGACCTTGCCGATGCCGCCCTCGCCACCCTCGGCGACCTTGCCGATGCCGCCCTCGCCACCCTCGGCGACCTTGCCGATGCCGCCCTCGCCACCCTCGGCGACCTTGCCGATGCCGCCCTCGCCACCCTCGGCGACCTTGCCGATGCCGCCCTCGCCACCCTCGGCCACCTTGCCGATACCGCCTTCGCCACCCTCGGCCACCTTGCCGATGCCGCCTTCGCCACCCTCGGCGACCTTGGCGATGCCGCCTTCACCTTCGGCGGTCTGAAGCTGGTTGCCTTTGCCGAAGGTCGGTGTCGTGCTGTTCACCTGCCCGGAAGCGGCCGACGCCGGGTTGCACCCCTGGTCCTTGGGAACCGCGGTCTGGGCGTGGGCGCCGGAGGCCAGTGCCAGGACAAGTCCTGCTGTGAAGAGAAGGGTTTTTGAGGTCATCGTCATCTCCTGTGATGGCTAAGCAGGTCTTCACCGCTTAGGAATTGGTTCGACCACTGCCGGTCTGACGATCGGAGAATGACGAAAAATCCGCCCATGAGGTATGAACGGTTCACACCAAGACAGTGATTTCCTGCAGTTCATGTCTGGGTGCAGAATCCGTAATGTCGCCGCCGCGTGGCTGACCAGGAGGAGTGCCGCATGACATTATCAGCTGGTACGCAGGAACCGCTTACACTCGCCATCGACATCGGCGGCAGCCATCTGAAGGCCGGCGTTTTGGATGCATCCGGCACGCTCGTCGCCGGACCCGCCCGCGTGGTGACGCCGAAGCCTGCAATCCCCGATGCCGTGCTCGCCGCATTGGTCGGCCTGGCGAAGCCGCTCAGCCGGTTCGACCGGATCTCGATCGGGTTTCCAGGCGTGGTGCGGGCAGGGCTGGTGCTGACGGCGCCCAATCTCGACAATCAGGCGTGGCACCGCTTTCCGCTGGCGGGCGAACTATCGCGGCTGCTCGCCTGCCCCGCGCGGATGCTGAACGATGCCAGCATCCAGGGCCTCGGCGTCATCGGCGGCGCGGGTTTGGAATGCGTGCTGACCATGGGCACCGGCATGGGCTTCGCGCTGTTCGAAGACGGGCGGCTCGGCCCGCATCTGGAGATGAGCCAGCATCCGGTGAAGACCCACATCACCTACGACGCTTATGTCGGCGACGCCGCCTTGCACGAGATCGGGCGCAAGCACTGGAACCGGCGGATGCGAAAGGTGATCGCGCTGATGCAGATCCTGGCCAATTACGACACGCTCTATATCGGCGGCGGCAACGCCCGGCTGCTGGACGCGAAGCTGCCGGACCACGTGCAGGTGGTGCCGAACGAGGCCGGCATTCTCGGTGGCGTGCGGCTGTGGGACAAGCGGATGGACGTGATGTTCGCGGAGCATCCGGCCTTCTGACGATCCGCCACCTCGTGATCGCTCATTCCGGTACCGGCACGTCGAAGCCGTTGAGCGTGACCGAGACCAGGCAGTACAAGCCGACGAGATAGATCAGCTCGCTCACGCCGTGGACGCCGAACTCGGCGGTGGCCAACTCGTAGTTCAAGGTGGGCAAGGTGCCGCCGCTGAGCAGGGCGGCGGCGGTGTCGTAGGCCACGGCCTGGTCGCGCGGCAGGTCGGCGGGGCGCTGGCCGGCGATGATGGTGGCGATCGTCGCGTCCGACAAATGATCCTTCTGCGCCACCGCGACATGGGCATAGATTTCGTACCCGGCATGAAAATGCGCGCCGGTGACAAGGATGGCGATCTGCCGGCAAGGATCGGGAAGCGTCGCCTGGGCGGAGAGCACCTTGGTGAGTTCCCAGATCGCGGCGCCGATTTTCGGCTCGTGCAGCCAAGGGTTCCACGGCCCCATCAGCGCGCCGTCCTCGCGCGTCGTGGCGAAGCCGCGAAAGCCCGCTTCGATCCCGGCGCGCATGTCGTCGTAGAGCGGCCGTTGCTCGGCAGTGAGGTCGGACGGTGCGATCAGAGGGAGGCGCATGATTTTTGGCCCGGTTGTGGGGTGCGTGAGAGACGAGGCTTTGCTCACGGCGGTCCGTACGGCCCGGCCGGATTATGCGTCAAAGGTTGGCGCTCATTGGCGGGAATGCCGGCGTTTGGCGTCTGGCCTCCGCATGCCGCCAGACCGAGGCAGGTGGCGACGGCAAGCAGAAGATGCAAATGCCGCATGAAGCCATCCCCGATCCTGCATTCCCGCAAGGATCTACCACGGGGAAACGAAACCGCTCGGTAAATTGCGCGGCACCGTGTTTTGCTTGACCCACGGCGACAGCGCCGCGACGTCGGCATGCAGGGCGCGGGGCTTGCGCGTTTTCCGATTACTTCCATCGGGAAATTCTCTAGGCTTGCATGCCTCGGCATCCATCATGCGGGGTGCAGCCATGTTCGCGCCGAAAGTCGCAAAGGCACCGGCCGAACCGAAAGCGGGTTCGGCCAGCGCCCTCGCGCCCCGGCGATGGGGGGAGGGGCGGAGCGAGGCCGGCGGATGCAACGACCGGTCCGGCGTGACGCGGGATTTCAGCCGCAGCCCGCTGTTTCCGCCTGCCGTGCGCGCGGTCGTGCGGTCTTCCGGCCAGCCGCTCGATTTCGCCACGCGGGCGGACATGGAAGAAACCTTCGGCCAGGATCTTGCCCATGTCCGCATGCACACGGGCGATGCGGCCGCGCGCTCGGCGCGGGAGATCGGTGCCGCCGCGTACGCGTTCGGCTCCCACATCGCCGTCGACCACGAACATCATCCACCGTCGACCGCCAGGGGCCGGCGCGTGCTGTCGCACGAATTGGCGCATGTGATCCAGCAAAGCCGGGATGGCGTCGCAGCCGCGGCGGACCCGTCGCTCGAACGCCATGCCGAGGAAGCGGCCGGCGCGGCGGCGCGGCGGCGTGGGCCGGTCGCGGTGCTGGGCGCGGCCCAGCCCGGCATCGCGCGGCTTCCCGGTGGCCCGCCCGGTGGCGAAGGCGGCGGCCCGAAGCAGGTCGCGCAGACGCTGGTCAAGGGACTTCAGGCGGAGAGCAAGCCCGTCATCGTCAATATCGGCGGCGCCGGCGCCGCGCATGAGCCGCCCGACGCCATCAACGTCAACCCGAACGTCGTGGCACCGCGCAAGGATATTCCGAATCTGGTGCAGGCCAAGGGGGAGGAGATCGGCGATCTGTTCGAACCGGGGCAGGTCAGCAAGGTGGTCGGACACCGCCTTTCGCCGCCGGTGTTCAACTGGGAGCAGATTGCTGAAGGCGCACACAAGGTCCTGCAGGATGGCGGGACCTTCAACGTCAATTTCCGCTGGGCCGATCGGGAGGCGGCCGAAAAGCTGGCGAGCGCTTTGCGAAAAGCCGGATTTCGCGACGTGCGCAACATTGGCAACGTCGTGGTCACCGCCACCAAGGGCGCCGGCCCGTCCATTCCGGGCGGCGGCACGCCCACGCCGGCGTTGCGGCCGGGCGGCACGCCGAAGACCGCGACCACGCCCGAGATTGTGCCGCCATCCGCCAAAACCCCAGTCGAGGTCTTGCCCGAAGGCGCGATCCCGAGCCCGCGAGCGGTTGAGATTCCGCTCGGCGAAACCATCGTCGGCGCCGCACTGAAGGGCGTGCTCGAACTGGCGATCGGCATCGCGATCGGCCTGGCGGTGCAATGGGTGCTGTCGAAGCTGATCGAGCTGCAGATCGAGATCGACATCAAGAACATCCTGAGGCCGCAGATCGCGAAGAAGCTCGAACAACTGAAGCCGAAACTCGTGGCCTTGCAGGGCCGCCGGAAAGTTTTCGTTCGCGTCACCTATGAGTTCCGCTATTCCCGCACGCCCGATCCGATCTGGGCGATGGCCAACCCGCCATTTTACGAGTGGGGCAGCGTGCGGCTGGTGAACCTGCATCCGGGGAACGAGGAGCTCGATTTCGAAGCCACCAAAGGCGAGGATGTCGAGAAGATCATGCCGGAGCGGGAGCGGGTGCGGGCGTGGTTCAGCTATTCCGTCCTGCTCGACGACCCGGCGACGCGCCCGCCCGCCGCCCCACCCATCCCGGAGGTGAATGTCGAAGACCTGCCAAAGGCCGGCCCCGTCATTCCCGAAGTGAACGTCGAAGACCTGCCCAAAGCGCGCTAGATCGTGAGGGAAGCTGGCATCAGCGGCCGGCATGCCCGGTTCCAGTTGGTGCCGATCCGCTGGAAGCGGTCGCGGCGGGCGGGGTGGCGGCGTTGGTCCCGGTCGATTCGGAACGGGGGGATCACGTTTCGGTAATGGGCGCAATACCAGCGTGAAAAATTTGCATCTCATTCATATCTTCTAACGAAACCCATGCGATCGCGTGCCGCGATGACTGCGCGGTTCCGGCAGAGGAATGCTGTCCATGAGCAATACCGTGCATGTCTCGAACGAAGCCGACCTCAACGCCGCCATCATCAGTGCCGATCACGCGGCCCCCGGCTCGTTCACCATCGATCTCGACGTTGGATTCACCCTCACGGCCGATCTGCAGGCGGTGAACCTGAACACGGGCACGTCGCTGACGATCGACGGCGGCAGCCACACCATCGATGGCGACGGCCTGTTCCGCGGCCTGTTCGTCAATTCCGGGTCGCTGACGCTTTCCAACCTCACCGTCGCCGACACCGTCGCGCGCGGCGGTGCCGGCGGGGCCGGGTATTACGGCGGCGGCGGCGGCGCGGGATTGGGCGGCGGCTTGTTCGTGGCAGGGTTGAACGTCGTCAACGGCGTCACCGTAAGCACCGGCGGCGCGGTCACGCTGAACAATGTCAGTTTTTCCGGCGACGCGGCGGTCGGCGGCAACGGTGGGACAAGAAGCCTCGGCAGCGGCGACGTGGGCGAAGCCGGTGCAGGCGGCGGTGGCGGCATGGGTGGTGATGGTGGTGCTTCCAACACGGCCACAAACGGTATCGCCACCGTGACGTATTCAGGCGGCGGCGGCGGGATCGGCAGCACCGCCCGCGGCGGCACAGCGGGCCTGGGGTCCCCTTCCGGCTATGGCGGCATCGGGATCGTGCCGAATGCCGCCCCCGGCGGATCGTCGGCGACCAATCTCGGCGGCGAGAACGGCGGCGGTGGCGCTTCTGGCGCATATTCAAATGGCTATGGCGTTTATGCGCCCGGCGGCGGCGGCATCGGCGGTGCCGCGGGCAGCGGAAATCCCAGCCCTGGCGGCTTCGGCGGCGGCGGCGCGTATGGCGGGATGGGCGGGTTCGGCGGCGGCGGCGGCGGCGGCTTCGCGAACGGTGGAGCCGGCGGGTTCGGCGGCGGCGGCGGCGGCGGCTACACGTCCTCGCAAACGGCGCGAGGCGGCTTCGGCGCCGGCATCGGCGTGGGCTCCGAAGGCGGCGGCGGGCTCGGCGCCGGCGGGGCGATCTTCGTGCAGGAAGGCGGCAGCGTGACGCTGGGCGCCGGCACGCTCAGCGGCGGCACCGCCACCGGCGGCGCCAGCGCCACGTTCAACACCAGCACCTCCGGCGCCGGCGAGGGCCTCGGCGCCGGCATCTTCCTGCAAGGCAACGAGACCATCACCTTGGCACCCTCGGCCGGTCAGACGCTCACCATCGGCGACCAGATCACTGACCAGAGCGGTGCCGATCCGCTCCACAGATTCAGCCAACCCGGCGCCGGCCACATCATCGTGGACGGCGCCGGCACCACGACTTTGTCCCTCACCAACAACTTCACCGGCGGCATCTCGCTCGGCGGCGGGGGCACGTTGGATCTCGCGGGCTTCGGCGCCGCCGGCAGCGGCGCCATCACCTTCAACGCCCAGGCGACCACGCTGCGCGTTGACGCCGGCATCACCGTCAGCAACATCGTCAGCCATGTGATGCGCAATGACGCGTTCGACGCCCGCGGCATCGTCAACGCCACCGCGAGCTTCGACACCGCCAGCCACAACCTCACCATTTCAGGCGCCGGCGGCTCGCTGGTGGTGCAGCTCGACAGCGGCACCTACGACCCCACCGCCTTCACCACCGCCGCCGACAGCCTTCCAGGCACCGGTACCACGGTGACCTACACCGCCTGCTATTGCGCCGGCACCCGCATCCGTACCGACACGGGCGAGGTCGCGGTCGAAGATCTGGCGATCGGCGACCTGGTGATGACGCTGGACGGCCGGATGCGGCCGGTGAAATGGATCGGCCGGCGCCGCTACGCCCGCGCCTTCGCCGCCGGCAATCCGCGCATCGCGCCGGTGCGCATCGCCGCCGGCGCGCTCGCCGACGGCGTGCCTTCGCGCGACCTCGATGTCTCACCCTTGCACGCGATGTGGCTGGACGGCGTCTTGGTGCCGGCGCTGCATCTGCTCAACGGCGTCAGCATCACCCGCCCGAAGCTACGCGACGAGGTGCATTACTTGCACATCGAACTCGAAGGCCACGACGTGATCTTCGCCGAGGGCGCCGCGGCGGAGACTTTCATCGACCTCGACTGCCGCGCGATGTTCCACAACGAAGCGGAGTTCGCCGCGATCTACCCGGGCGCCGTACCGGCGGCGTCCTTCGCGCCGCGCCTTGAAGACGGCGCGGCACTTGAAGCCATCCGCCGCCGCCTCGCCGCGCGTGCCGGCATCTCGCCTGTGCACGCGCCGGGCGTGATGCTCGGCCATGTCGAGCGGATCGAAGGCGGCTTCGCCGAGGGATGGGCGCTGGACGCCGACCATCCGCATGTGTCTGTGGCACTTCTGATGTGCGCCGGCGGCGTCGTGCTCGCGCGCGTCCTGGCCGACCGGCACCGCGACGACCTCGAACGCGCCGGGCACGGGCATGGCAGCTGCGCCTTCCGCGTCGCCTGCCCTGAACACGCGGACATCGTGTTCCGCCGCGCCGATGACGGTGCGGTGCTGGCGATGCGGCAGCGGGAGATGGCGGCGTAGCTGTGCCCTGGCTTTCAGTCAGCCGGGCCGGTCCTGGCGGCATTCTCCAGGATCGCTTCCTTGCCCGTCATCGCCTGGCCCTGATAGGTGCGAAAGCCGATATTGCTGTTCCCCGGGCCTTGCACCGGCGCATCGATCGCGAAGCCGAGCGGGCCGATCATGAACAGCACATGCGGCGCCTCTGGCCTCGTGGTGCTGAGCCGCGGTGCGGATTCGGCGAGGCCGCGCTGCTGCGGCGCTTGCGCCCGTGCAACCTGTAAGCCCAGCGGACCTGCCACTGACAGCGCGAAGCCTGCGGTGAGAAGGCGCGTGATGAAGGGCATGACATGTTTCCATGGCGACGGCGCAAATGCGCCGCCGCGTGCACCTGGGGAAATGGGCACGACGAGCCCGCCGGGACAGGCGGGCCGCCGATCACGTCATCATGCGCGGGCGCGCCGCCGCCGCGCCCAGCCGAGCAGGCCGAGTGCCGCGGTTGCCATGGCGAAGATCGACCAATTCTGCGGCTCCGGCACCGCCACGGCGGCTTGCGAGAACACCGCGACGCAGCCATTGGGGCAAAGCGAGTTGGTGGACCCGGCCGGAAGCGGCACGAACACGTTGCCGTTGCCGGGATCGACCGAGATCGAATGCGCATTCACGTTCGGCAGCGACACCGATTGCTGGATGCTCTCGGACGGGTCGGAAATCACGTCGAACACCCGGTTGCCGGCGGCGTCCACGCCGGTGACGAAGAAATCACCCAGCGTCGGGTCGTAGTACAATTGGTCCGAGCCGCGGATCTGGTCGAAGGTCTTGACGATGCTGCCGGTGCCGGTCGGGTCCAGCAGCACCGTCTGGCTGGTGGCGTCGCCGCAGCCGACCATGAGCCTGCCGCTGCCGCCGAGGGCGAGGCCGGTGGGTGAGCAGGCGCCGATGCCCATGGTGGCGAAATTATAGATCCGGCCAACCGCACCCGTCGGCAGGATTTCCGCCACCCCGCCGGCGCCGGTGCCGGCGAATTGCGGCACCGAGATGAAGAAGGAGTTGGTGCCCGGATTCCACACCGGCTGCTCCAACCCATCCGTCGGTGCGGCGCCGGGGATGCGGATGTTGGTGTGCACGGCGGCGCCGGTGCTGGCGTTGACCAGCGTGCCGAAGGCCGGCGCGTCGGCGTTGTTGGCGACCAGCACCAGATTGGTGCTCGGCGAATACGCCATCTCGTCCACCCGGAACAGGCCGCCGGTGTTGAGCGGCGGCGTGAACTGCGGCGGCGGCGAGGTGGTCGAAATTGCGAGGTTGAAGGATTTCAGCGTGCTGTTGCCGTCACCGGCGAACAAGGTGTGCTGCGCGCCGTTGCTGACCACGACGACGCCGTCCGGGCCCGAGACGGAGGTGGTGGCCCCCTGGCCGGTGAAGCCGGTCGCGCGCCCGACGAACGAGAGCGAGGTGCCGGAGAACACGTCCACCGCCGCGTTGGAGCGGTCGGCGACGTAATCAAGCCGGGTCGTCGGGTCGAAGAAGCTGATGTCGAAGGAGGAGAACACGCCGCCGGGCTGAACATTGGCGGCATCCGCTGGCACGCCGATGGTGGTGAGCAGGCTGTAATCGGTGGCGGCGAAGCCCTGTGCCGCACCCCCGATCACGAATGCCGCCGATGCGACACATCCAGCCGTCAGCTTGCGCATTTCGTTTCCCCGTTTCTTGGACGTGGCGCGATGGTCAATCCGCCGGACCGGAAATGGCAAGTATTGTTAAGCGAGTTGGCGGAGTCTTGATTCCCTTGCGCTTTCTGCACAATCCGGTGGCCGGAACCCGGACCCGGCCTGTGCGCGACCGCACCGTCGATATGCTGATTCCGCACCGAGATCTCGCACGGTTAGATCCGCGCCTGGCGCACCGGCGCGCTTCGCCTCGTCGCCAAGGCACGTGCGATCATGGCGATGCCCTGGGCGTGCCAGCGCTGGATCGCCTTGTGGTCGGCGCCGAGCAGGGTCGCGAGGCGGCGCCAGGTGAACAGATGCCGCCCCGTCGCCGGGCTGATCAGGCTGCGCGCCCCGACGATGCGGCGCAGCACGTAGCGGTCTTGCGGCAGCAAGGCGAGCCAGCCCATCGCTTCGTCCATGCGGGTGATGGCGGCGGATGGCGGCACCGCCGGGCGCAGGCGCTCGGCGCCTTTATCCGCCCCGTACGCCTCCAGCGCCGAGCGGACGATGTCGAATTTGCCGGTGCGCATGCGGGTGGAATAGCCGGAGGCGGGCAGGGCCAGCAGGGTGCTGCCTGCCTCTTCCAGCCGCGCGATGATTTCCGTGCCGCTCAGCCCGGTTGCGTGCTGCGCCATTGCCGGCTGCGCCATTGCGCGAAGTTGCGCCATTGCCGAACCGCCACGGCCAGGGCGGGATGCGCCATTTGCGCCATGCCCCCCGGTTTCACCGGGGAGGCAAGGCGCAAATGGCGCATCCACCGCCGCCCGCGCGCCATTGGATGCGCCATTCACACCTGCGCCATTGGCATTCGAATCAGCTTTCATCGTTTCGTTCCTTGATCGTCTTGCCCCGAGGGCTTGTCCGAAGGTTGGGGTTTGCTGGAAATCGTCGGGCGCTTGCTGTCGTCCACCCGCACGCCGAGGCGGGATTTGCGCTGCTGGGCGTCGCGATACGGGGCTTCGCGCAGCAGGCCGGTCTTCAGCCAGGCGGCGATGACGCGGGCGGCGTCGGCGTCGGTGAGGTCGAAGCCTTCCACCAGCACCCGCCCGGCCCAGCGCGTCTCGCCGCGTCCGGTGCGGTGGGCGGAGAAGGCCATGCCTTCGCCGGGGCCGGCGGCGATCAGGTCGAGTGCCCGGTTGCAATCCTCGGCCGACATGCCGCGCCACGGACTCGCCGGCTTCCATGGCGCGATCGCCGCCACCTGGTCGCCGGCGGGGTAATCGGGCGAGGCGTTGCCGAGCGCCACCGTCTCCAGCCGAAACCACCGCGCGGCGTGGGAGCGGGGGGCGAGATTGGCCTTGGCATCGTCGAGGCGAACATGGCGCCAGCGTTCCATCGCCGGCACCGAGAGCGATTGCGCGCTCCTCCGGCGACATCGGCACCAGCAGGAAGGCGCTGCGGGCGGCGTCGGTGAGGGATTTGGCGCCGCGGGTGGACTTCGACATCGGCCGGCGTCGTCGAACTGCCTTTGCGGACGTGATGGACGAGCAGGATGGCCGCACCCGTGGCCTCGGCGATCTCGGCCCAGGCGGTGGCGGCGGCGTCCATGTGGGCGTTGCTGTTTTCGTCGAGCCGGTGGCTTTTCACGAATGGGTCCACCACCAGCAGCCCGATATTGCCGGCGCGGCAGGCGGCGATGACGGCGTCGCGGTCGGGATGGACGATTTCGCCGGCACTGCCGAAATCGGCCATGCACAGCCGGCGGGTGCGGCCGGAATGCAGGAACAGCCGGCCATCCACCGCCGCGCGCGGAATCGCGTGCAACTGCATCAGCGCCGCGAGCCGCCGCTCGGTTTCGGCCAGCGGGTCTTCGAGGTTCAGCACCCAGGCGGGAACGGAGTGGTGGACATGCTCGCCGAGGAAGCCGCGGCCGGTGGCGACGGCGACCGCCATGCCGAGGCCGAGGGCGGATTTGCCGACGCCGCCCGGGGCCGCCAGCACGCTGACGAAGCGGCGGATCAGCCGGCTGCCGTACAGCCATTCGCGCGGCGGAATGCGGCATGCCTCCGGCAGGGCGGCGGCGACGGCGGCGAGCGGGGCCGGCCGGTCGCTTCGGCGTTGCTGCCAGTCGGCCCAGATGTCCTGCTGGGTCATCGGCGCCGCCGCAGCTGGCGCGCGGCCTCCGACGCCGCGATGGCCCGCGCCTCGCCAGGGGCGAGGGCGGCGGAGTCGTGGGCGTCGGCGATCGCCAGGATCACCGGCGCTTCCCGCCACGCGGCCAACGCCGGCAGCACCGCCTCGCGCACCAGCCGGCGTGCCTGATGGCGCAGGCGGGCGTGATGGGCGGTGCTGTCCATGTAGCTGTGCGTCACCCGCATCCGCGTGCCAGCGGAGGGTGCCGCGTCGCCGAGGGCGCGGACGATTTCGGCGTGCCCGAGCAAGCCCTGCGCCCGCATCCGCCCGAAGCCCTGGGCCGCGCGATGCAGCATCGGCGGGTCGGTGGGATGCGCGGTCATTCACCCGCCGCGCGGTGGCAGGTCTCGGCGATCGCCGCGCCATACGCGGCGCCGTCGAGGCAGGAGCCGCAGGTGATCGCGCCCCAGCTCACGTCGTGGCCCGGCGGCAGCGGCTCGCGCGCGGGGTCGCGGAGGTAGCGCGCCTCGATCTCGGCGGCGTCTTCCGGCGGCGGCAACTGCGCGCCGAGCAGGCGGCCACGCTCGATCGCGGCGTAGCGGCTGACGGCGAGGGCGGCGGCGATGCGGTCCCACGTCGCGCCCTCACCGCGCAGACGACGGATCTGCGCGTCTTGCGGCGGCGTCCAGCAGAGTTTTTGCGGCATCGGCGGCTCCGGGTGTGGTGAGGCCCAGGAGTTAGATGTGATAACACCCAGATGTCAATGACAATAACAGAGACGCGTTAGAAAATTTCACCTAGCTTTCCGGCAATGGCCAAATCGCGCGCCCCCAAAGCGGTTTCCGAACACGACCCGGCCGCAGCCCCTGGCGCCGGCGAGCGGATACGCCACGCCCGGCGGGCGGCGGGAATGACGCAGGAGGCCTTGGCCCACGCCGTCGGCGTGTCGCGCAGTGCCGTGGCGCAGTGGGAGACGGACCGCTCCGGCCAGGTCGGCGGCAACCTCGCGCGGATTGCCGCCGTCCTCGGGGTCGCGGTGGAATATCTGCTGACCGGCGCCGGCCCGCGCGAGGGCGGGGGAATGAGCGAAAACGCGACCGAAATGGCCCTGCTCAGGCTCTACCGCGCCTGCAACGAGGACGATCGCGCCTTGCTGCTCCGCGCCGCCGTGCGGCTGGCCCGCAACCAGGACGGCAACCCCGGGGCGTGAGCCGGCGGCCGCGTAACGGTTGCAGATCGGGTGGTGAGCCGTTGCAAAATGTCACTTGCGAAGCTGTTGCCATTTGTTCCGGCATCGGCCATTCTTCATTCCTGGTTGTCATCAGGCATGCCATCGTAACCATGGCCGAAAACTGCGGTTATCGGGGTATGTTAAAAAATTAACGAAACGAGCGAATGTCTCGTTTTGGTGGTTTCGATGGCCGAATTGCACTTGCCTTAACATGCTGCACCGCAGTAGTAACGCTTAATGAAGTTTGTTCGAGGGGCTGTTGTCGATGGCAACTAACGTCACTGTTCTCGGGGCCGGTACCAGCACGGTGACCATTCCCTATACGTCGGCGGCATTGGCGGCCCAGGCTCAGGCCGCCCTCAACACGATCAGCGCCCTCACCGGCGCCGGGTTCCTTCAGCAGCAGGATTGGCCGGGCGGCAGCGGCAGCGCGGCCACGGCGGGGCTCTTCGGCGGCGAAGTCGTGACCATCGCCGCGAGCAACAATCTCGGCATTCTGCCCGCGAACTACCAGTCGCTGATCGTCACCAGCCCCTCCGTCACCGCCGCCATCGGCGGCAGCGGGACGGCGGTGGTCGCCACCGGCCCGAACTCTGTGTTCGTCTACCAAAACCAGGCGACCAACGCGCAGATCTTCCTCGGCGGCGGCATCAACTTCATCAAGGAAGCCTTCTCGATTTCCGCGGCCACCATCAACCTCGACGCCAGCAGCACTGTGCTCGGCTCAGGTGCCGCCATCATCGACAACTCGGTCGCCGGTTCCTCCGCCACCGTGAATGCCTTCGCCAACACGCTGGTTGACGTGATCCCGGGCGGCAACGTCACGGTGAACACGCAGAGCGGCGAAGTCGTGCTGCAGGTCAGCGGCGGCTCCACCGTTCCGGTGACCATCAACGGCGCCGGCGGGGCGGGTTCGCAGATCGACTACATCCCGACCGGCGGCAACGCGGCCATCAACCCGTTCGCTGAGAACGTCGTGGTCCTGGACAACGGCGTGAGGGGCAGCACGACGCTGTTCGGCGGCTCCGCCTCGGCGACGGTGTTCGGCGGCACGGGCAGCTTCACCGGCGGCTCGGCCGGCGGCAACTCGCTCATCACCAGCACGCTCGCCGGCGGCGCGACGCTGATTGGCGGCGGCACCGGCGATCAGCTGACCTCCTTCGGCGTCGGCGACGTGCTGATCGCCGGCAGCGGCAATGAGACGCTGGTCGGCGCCAACGGCGGCGCACTGCTCGGCAGCACGGTACTGTCGGCGGCTGGCGGCTCGCAGTTCGTTCTCGGCTCCGGGAACGACGTGGTGTTCGGCGATATCAACGGCTCCGACACCATCTCCACCGGGACCGGAAGCGCGACCATCAACCTCGGCCATGGCTCGACGGTTGGGCAGGCGAGCATCATCAACGAAGTCGGCGTCGGCGGCTCGGCGACGATCAACGGCTTCTTTACCGGCCCGTTCGCCAACCATGACAACTTCGTCTTGGCCAATGGCGTGACGGCCACGATCACCGCGTCCGGCTCGCCCGGCGCGGTGACCTCGGTCGCCAATTTGTCTGATGGCACCAGCGTGACCTTCACCAACGCCTTCCAGGCCGTGACCAACAACGGTGGGACGCTCTTCTAGAGCCTGGCCGGTTTCGAGAATTTCGGGAAATGCCGTCCCTTCGGGGGCGGCATTTTTCGTTTCAGCCCGAGTGGTCGGGCTTCCATATCGCCAAACGACGTCGCTATGGTGCGGCAATGCTCCCGCATGACCGCTTCGTCACCGCGCCGGATGCCGAATTGGTGGCTTGAAGCATCCCGGGCCAGGCTCGTGCAAGCTTTGGTCGATCAGGACTTCGCCAGCATCAAATGCCAGTCGTTGATCCGCACCGTCAGCCGTTGGGCGCGGCCGCTATGCGGCAGCACCAGCCAGGCACGCCCATCGGTCCAGCGCCAATTACCGCCTTCGCCCGATTCTATCGGATGAAAGCCGGGGCCGGGCACCGGGCCGTTCAGCTCCAGCTCCACCCCATCCAGTTCCAACCCGACCACGCACACCCCGAGCCGCCTGACATCCTGCTCCGCCGGCGAGTCGCCAACCTCCGACACCAGCCGCGCCGGCGCCGAGCCCGCCGGCAGCAGGAACCGGTGAACCCCGTCCTCACGCCCGCGCGCGCCTTGGATCTCCTCGCCACCGACGAACAGCCGCACCGGCCGGCGCGGATCGTGGACGATGCGCGCGAAATCATCCGCGACATCAGCGCCGAAATCCGTCGAGCCGCCGACCACCACGGGGCTGCTGGCGGCGGCGAGGCGTGCGGCCAGGCCGGCGCGCAGGCGGGCCAGGTACAGGGCCGGCCGGCAACAGCCGCGCACACAGGGGCCCGCGCGGCAAAGGCGCCTCGCCGTCGCGGCGCGACGCGACAGGCACGTTCTCGGCGAGGATGACGTCGTGCGCCTCCAACCCCATCGTGTACCAGGCCAGCACGCCGCTCGCCGGTTCGCGGGTGATGCTGCCGCCATTCACCAAGGCGCCGACCGGAACCAGCACGCCGTCGCCACCAACCGCCGCCGCCGGCACCAGGGCGCCGTCCGCGTCGGCGGGGCGAAACAGCAACAATGCTTCGGGCGGCAACAACAAATCTCGCCGCGGACATCCAGGCCCGAGCGCCTCCGCCCGCATCCGCACCGGCACAACCAGCGTCGGTGCCGCGTGGGCGGCGATGTCCACCAGCCGCTTGTCGATGCGCGTCACCCGGCGCGGCACGCCGCCAAGCGCGTGCACCAGGTCGCCCGGTGCCAGCTCCTCGATTTGCCGCTGCATGTTTTCGCAGCCGGGGGTTTGTCCGCCTGGCGCCGAAACCGCAATGCGGGTGCCGCCGACGAAGCGGCCTTCGCCGAGGCCGGCGTTCAGGCCGCCGGCGGCGCCATGCCTCACTCCACGCCTTCCGGATACATGCTGGCGTTGATGTCGGCGGGGGTGAGATTCCACGACATCGCGCACGGCCCGATCTTGCGCACCAGCACGGCGGAAAGCTCAAAACCCACCGCGCGTTCGGCGAAGGCCTTGGCCGATCGGTAGAGCAGCGGAATGATGAACTGCTCGGTGTCGGTCCCGCGCTCCAGGATTTCGAAGCCGGTGTGGCGGTTGAACAGCGCGTCCCACGCGGTGTCGGAAAAACGCCAGAAATCCCACGGCATGTCGTGCATGCCGAGCGTCTGATGGGTGGCGATCAGTGCCACGCCGCCGGTCTTCAGGATCTGGTTCATCTGCGGCACGACCGCCCAGGGCATCATCAGATGCTCAAACACGCTCACCGAGAAGATCGCGTCGAAATGTCCTGGCGGAAACAGATCAGCCATCGCATGCGCGTCCCCCACTACATCGACATTGTCGCCGGGATGGATGTCGAGCACGGTCCGCTCCACGCCGGTGTAGTGGGCGCTGCTGTCGATGCTGCTGCGGTTGCGGCCGCCAATGTCCAGCAGCCGGCCGCCGGCTTGGTTCACCGCTGCGACAAATCGTTGCGACATCTGCGCCGTGGCGTTGCCCTGCGCCCGTTCGGCGCATAACTCAGCCAGGCGTGCGCCGCCGGTCCAGCCGGCGCTGGTGGTGAAGTGGATCTCGGCGTCCTCGGCGAAGCCTTCGCGCGGCTGCAGAACCTGAATCATGAAGCCGCGGCCGGGGCCGTACGCCGCTTCCACCCCGCCATGCGGCAGGCCCACCTGGCTAACGCAACCCACCTGCTCCACACCGGTGAGGGCGACGGCGGCGAGCGTGTCGGTCTCGTGATAAAACCAGCCGGAGACGCGGATGGTGTTGAAAAACTTCGCCACGACGTCGGTCATGAACTCGTAGCCGTCGATGTCCATACCTTCGCCCGCACCCCAATCAACCGGGTGCTTCGGTAGCAGAGGCTAATGCGGTTGCAAAGGCTCCTGCCGAGGTGCAGCGGCGGCAACGTCGCGCTGCATCGCCGCCATCACCGCGCCCAGACCGCGCCGCAAGCCGCACTCTCACGAATTTGTGAGATCGCAACCAATCCCGGCCCTCACAGCCGCGACAGAGTCACCCGCGCCACGCCGCTGTTGAGGATGCCAAGCTGGCTCGCCGCGCCGCGCGACAGATCGATGATGCGGCTGCGCGTGCCCGGCCGGTCGTTGATTTCCACCACCACGCTGCGGCTGCCGTCAGCGGTGGTAACGCGCACCCGGGTGCCGATCGGCAAGGTGGCGTGGGCGGCGGTGAGCGTGCGTTCGTCATACGTGGCGCCGCTGCTGGTGCGGTGGCCCTGCCACCGCCGGCCGCCATACCACGAAGCCATGCCGCTTTGCTGCCAGTCGTCGGCCAGCCCGGTCTGCGCGGTGGTGGTGTCGATCTCAGGCGCCGCCGCCTCGGTGCCTTCGCGGGCGGCAACGGCGCGCGGATCGTCGTAAGCCAGGTTGGCCAGCGCGCGGGCAGAGAGGCGCGGCGTGGCGCGCGCCTGGCGAGGCAGGCGGGTTTTGCGCGGCGCCGTGGCGGGTGCCGCGTGTGGCGATGCGGATTGCGGTCCTGTGGTGTCCTGGTTTGTCGGCGCGGCGAGGGCGGGGCCGGCGAGCAGAATTCCCATCAGCACGCCGGGAAATGCCATCCTGGCACGAGCTATCATGATAATCTCCATCGACCCACCGCGAGAGAAAGCAAGCGGATCCGGTGGCAAACCCAAGCGAGGCTAGCGAAAAAGCAAGGCGGCCTGGGATAAGCAACGTTGAAACAAATTTCATCAAGGCTAGGTCTATCGGCCAGATCAACCATAAACATGTAGGAATTGCAAAGGTTCTCGGTCCCGAATGTGTCATGACTGTGGCGCCACGAAACACCTGACTTTCGTCTGTCCCGCCACGCCACTGATATTCAACGTTTCTGCCGCCGCATAAAAAGCGGCCCGCCGAGCCGCCGCGGCGGCGCCCGCGCCGGTCAAATCCAGCGGAGCGGAAAAAATGCCGGGACAAGGAAAAAAAGCCTTGCCCAGCCGCCCCAGTTTGGGCTATAAGTTTGGATATGATGACGGCGTGAACGGGGGCGACCCTGTCCACGCCGTTTCGCGTTTGCGGGGGATGGCGGCGAATGGACGACAGCGGCGGCAAGGCTCCGCTGCTGTCCTTGCGCGCCTGGGCCGCCGCCGCGCTGAAGCCGCTGAACCAAAAACCCGCCGAGCATCACCGCCGGTTGCTCACCCGGCTCAACGCCCTCAGCACCAGGCGGTCCGGCCGCCTGATGGTGCTGATGCCGCCGGGCAGCGCCAAATCCACCTACGCCATTCTCAATATGTTGCTTGGTACGTTGGCGGCGATGGCGACCAGCACCGTGTCCTACTGGCTCGGCTCCAGCGCCGGCAGCGCGCAGAAGACGGACATGCTCTATCGCAGCTCGCCCGGCACGGCATCGGCGGCGCCGGTGTCGTGACATTGCCGCGGTACTGTCACACCGTTGTCTCATAACGGTCATTTGCTGGGCAGCATCAACCGGATTATTCGCAATGCGTTAAGAAATCATCAAGATGGCGATCCCGTAATAAACTGGAACCAAGCGATGCGTGTCACCGTGCCAGCGATGTCCCTGCGGCGCCTGCTGATCGCCACCTCCGCGGTCTTCACCACTGGCTTGCTCGGCTCGGCCGCGGCCCACGCCCAGGGATTCATTCCGGGTGACCTGGTGGTGAGCGGCAGCGTCTACCAGGGCACCGCCGGCACTGTGACGGTTGGGCAAACCCTTCCGGGCGGCGGCGTGGCCGTCGCCAACGGCAGCTTTCCCGGCGTCTTCAACAACGCGACGCCGGACGCAAGCTTCGGTGTCACCTCGCCGATCTTCCTGAACCAGTATTCCTTGAGCGGCACCAGCTCAGCAACACTCGCCAACACGATCAACATCGATCCGAGCGTGGCGGTAACGAGCTTCGCGTCCAAGTCAGAACTGGCGATCAACCTCACGGCGGACGGGCACGGCCTGACGTTCATTGGCTACACCGCGCCGGTCAACGCGCTCGATATCTCCAACTCCAACACGCCGGGGATCACCGAGCCGGGCAACCCCGTCACCGCGCCGCCGACAGCGCGGGCGATCGTGCAGATCGACGCCAATGGCAGCACGCAGGTGACTGCCACCAACGCCTATCCGGGCAATAACGGCCGCGCCGCGATCCTGGCCGCGAACGGCCAGTATTACACCGTCGGCAATTCCGGCAACGGCAACGGCTCGGCGGCGACGACGGCGGCGGGCGGCGTGCAGCTGGTCCAGCCGGGGGTCGGCACTGCCGTCAACCCGCAGAACACCCAGCAGGTCGGCGCGTTCAACATCACCCAGGAAGGCTTCAAGGCGGACAAGACCGCGAAGGACAGCAATTATCGCGGTGAGACGATCTTCAACAACACGCTGTATGTCACCAAAGGCAGCGGCAACAACGGCATCAACACGGTCTATCAGGTCGGCACCGCCGGCACGCTGCCATCGGCCGGCACGGCGACGCCGGTGACGGTCCTGCCGGGCTTTGCGACCAACCTCGCGAAGGCGCCGCTGCCCGGCGTGCCGAACAACCCGTTCGGCATCTGGTTCGCCAACGCCAGCACGCTTTACGTGGCCGACGAAGGCAACGGCACCATCGGGACGGGGGCGGTGTTCGGCGGGCTGGAGAAATGGAGCCTCGCGAATGGTATCTGGACCGAAGACTATATCCTGACCAAAGGCCTCAATCTCGGCACGCCCTACGGCGTCCCGGGCCTCGATGCCGCGTTCGATCCCGCGACGGACGGGCTGCGCAACCTGACCGGAGAGGTCAATGCGGACGGCACGGTGAGCCTGTTCGCCGTCACCTCCACGATCAGTGCTTTGGGCGATCAAGGTGGCGATGCGAACGAGCTGGTCGGGATCAGCGACTCGTTGCTGGACACGACCTTGCCGGACAGCGAGCAGTTCAACACGCTGCAAGGCCCGCAAAACGGCGTGGTGCTGCGTGGCGTGGCCTTCGCGCCGGTGCCGGAACCGGCCTCGATCGCACTGCTCGGCGTCGGCCTGTGCGGGCTTGGGGCGCTGCGCCGCCGAGTTGGCGGCCTTCGCAAGGCGTAGGATATCAGCGGAAATCGCGCGAGCGGGTAAGTGCTGATGGCATGTCCGCCGGCATGCCATCTTGCATGTCGGCTGGCATGGCCACCGGCGCGTTGTCCAGCCGCCGCAGCGCGTCGGAGCGGTCGTGCAGCGCCTCCGCCACCACGTGCACGATGCCTTCCGGTGAGCGTTGCAGGCGGCCTTCCACCAGCATCAGGGCGCTGCCCAGGATGGCGCGGCGGAAGCGGTCGAGCAGGGAGGCCCAGATCACCACGTTGGCGATGCCGGTCTCGTCCTCGATGGTGCTGAACACGACGCCTCCGTTGCCCGGCCGCTGGCGCACCAGCACCACGCCGGCGACGCGCAGTTTCTGGCCGTCACGGCCGGTCGCTACCTCGGCGCAACTAAGGATGCCCTCGGCGGCGAAAGCGGCCCGCAGGAAGCGCAGCGGATGTGCCTTCAGCGACAGGCCGGTGGTCTGGTAATCGGCCATCACCTGTTCGGGCAGCTTCATCTCGGGCAACGTGGAGGCGCGGATCGGGTCGGCGAGGCCTTGGAACAACGGCAGATCGGCGTCCCGGCGCAGGCCGCGCACCTGCCACAAGGCGGCGCGGCGATCGAGGCCGAGGCTGCGCATGGCGTCGGCATCGGCCAGCGCCTCCAACGCGGCGCGCGGCAGGCCGGATACCGCAAGGGCGGAGAATTCGGCGAAACCTGCGCCGCGGCGGCGCAAAAGCTGGTCCGCCCAATCCTGCCGAAAGCCGGCGATTTCGCGAAACCCAAGATGCAGCGTGGCGTCTTCCGCAAGATGGCAATCCCACGCGCTGGCATTCACGTCCACGCCGCGAACGCTGACGCCGTGCTCGCGCGCGTCGCGGACGATCTGCGCCGGGGCGTAGAACCCCATCGGCTGGGAGTTGAGCAGCGCGCAGGCGAAGGCTGCGGGGTGGTGGCATTTCAGCCAGGCGGAGACATACACCAGCAGCGCGAAGCTGGCGGCGTGGCTTTCGGGGAAGCCGTAGGTGCCGAAACCCTCGATCTGGCGGAAGCAGCGTTCGGCGAACTCGGTGCTGTAGCCTCGGGAAACCATGCCGGCGATCATCTTCTTGCCGAAAGTGCTGATGGTGCCGACATGGCGGAAGGTGGCCATGGCGCGGCGCAACTGGTTGGCTTCCTCGGCGGTGAATTTCGCCGCCTCGATGGCGATGCGCATCGCCTGTTCCTGGAACAGCGGCACGCCGAGGGTGCGGTCGAGCACCCTTTTCAGTTCGTCCTTGTCGCCGTGTTCGGGCGAGGGCGAGGGGTAATGCACCTCCTCCAGCTTCTGCCGCCGGCGCAGATACGGATGCACCATGTCGCCCTGGATCGGGCCGGGGCGGACGATGGCAACTTCGATGACCAGGTCGTAGAATTTCTCCGGCCGCAGGCGCGGCAGCATGTTCATCTGCGCCCGGCTTTCAACCTGGAACACGCCGAGGCTGTCGCCCTTTTGCAGCATGGCGTAGACATCAGGGTCCTCGCGCGCGATGTCGGCGAGGTTCAGGATCGGCGTGGCGCCAGGGCGCGCGTTCAACAGCGCGAACCCCTTGCGGATGCAGGTCAGCATGCCGAGGGCGAGGACATCGACCTTCATGATCCCCAGCGTGTCGATGTCGTCCTTGTCCCATTCGATGAAGGTGCGGTCGTCCATTGCGGCATTGCCGATCGGCACGGTCGCATCGAGCGCATCGCGGGTCAGCACGAAGCCGCCGACATGCTGCGACAGATGCCGCGGCAGGCCGATCAGCTCGCGCGCCAGGCGGATGGTGTGGCGGACCACTGTGCTGGTGGGGTCGAGGCCGATTTCACGAACCCGCTCATCGTCCCAAAGCTCCCCGTTGGTGTTCCAGGATTGCGAGGACAAAGCCGCGGTCGCGTCCGGCGACAATCCCATCACCTTGCCGACTTCGCGCGCAGCCATCTTCGGGCGGAAATGGATCACCGTGGCGGCGATGCCGGCGCGGTGGCGGCCGTAGCGGCGGTAGATGTACTGGATCACTTCCTCGCGCCGCTCATGCTCGAAATCGACATCGATGTCAGGCGGCTCGCGGCGTTCGGCGGAGACGAAACGCTCAAACAGCAAATCGATTTCGGTCGGATCGACGGCGGTGACGCCGAGGCAGTAGCACACCACCGAATTGGCCGCCGACCCGCGCCCCTGGCAAAGGATCTTCTCGGCGCGGGCAAAGCGCACGATGTCGTGCACGGTAAGGAAGTAGCGGGCGTAATCGAGCTTGGCGATCAGCCGCAATTCCTTGTCGATCACAGCACGGATATTTTCGGGAATGCCGGCGGGGTAGCGTTCGGCCGCACCTTGCCAGGTGAGGTCTGCCAGATGCTGGTCCGGTGAACGGCCTGCGGGCACCGGCTCGTCGGGATATTCATAGGCGAGTTCGTCGAGTGAGAAGCGGCAACGCTCCATCACCTCAAGCGTGCGCGCCAAAGCTTCGGGATGGGCGCGGAACAGGCGGTGCATTTCGGCCGGCGATTTCAGGTGGCGCTCGGCGTTGGGCTGGAGCGCCAGGCCGGCCTCGGCGATGGTGGTCTTGAGGCGGATGCAGGTGAGCACGTCGGCGAGCGGGCGGCGGTCGACGCTGTGGTACAGCACGTCGTTGGTGGCGAGCAGCTTCGCGCGACAGGCCAGTGCCAGTTCGGCCAAGGCGCGCAGGCGCCGCGAATTGTCGCCGCGAAGCGGGCGGGTGGCGGCGAGATAGGTTCGCCCCGGGCAGAGGGCGCCGATCTCGGCCAGGGTTTGGGCAAACGCCGCGTCCAGCCGTGCCGGCGGAATGACGATGACCACCTGGCCCTCGGCGCTGGCGGCAAAATCCGCGCGCCGCAGGTAGCACTCACCTTTTTTCGCCCGCAGCTTGCCGGTGGTCAGCAGGCAGGTGAGGCGGCCCCAGGCGGCGCGATCGGTGGGGTAGCAGAGCAGATCAGGCGTGCAATCGCTGAATTCCAGCCGCGCGCCAACCAGCAGCCGCAACCCTGCGTCTTTCGCCGCCGCATGCGCCCGCACCACGCCGGCGACGCTGTTGCGATCCGCGACCCCCAGCGCCGTGAGCCCGATGGCAACAGCGGTCTCCACCAACTCCTCCGGCGTGCTGGCGCCGCGCAGGAAGGAAAAACCGGTGGCGGCCTGAAGCTCGGCATACATGCGGCGAGCATAAGTTCTCTATTTGTTCCTTTCAAGCTCCATCGTCTCGTGCCGCGCAATGCCGTGCCGGTCGAGCGCCACCACCTTGAGGATCTGCACGAACGCGTTGAGCCCGGACAGGATGACCGCGATCGCGGTGGCGAGCGCCAGCAGGCGCCGGCCGCGCCCCGAAGGCGGCGGGCAATCCCGGCGGCGGGCCTCGGCGCTCTCGGTAAAACCTTGATCGGGAACGGTCTTTTCAGGGCGAAACATCGCTTTCTCCGGCTTTTGCGGTCGGAAACTAGGACTGCGGTCCTGAACAAATCAAGAACAAAATCCTAACGGGCGATCACCAGTCCGAGAACGGCGGGCCTCACCGCCAAGCCTGCCACTCCCGCTGCCCATGCACGAAATACCGTGTCATCGCCGTGCCGTCCCAGTGGTAGCGAAGCTGGCGTCCCTGGGTGACCGGCAGCTTCACCAGATCCGGCCAGAACAAGGAAGCGGCCTGGCCGGCGGGGTGGCGGACGCTGGGGTAGACCACGCCGTCCGCATTTTCCGCCTGCAGGGTGCGGCCGAGGGCCTGGCCGCCGGACCAGTCATCAGGATCGAGGCAATCCTTGCGCGATCCGTCGCGCAGGTCGTGCAGCTCGCCCGCGATGGCGCAGACCAGTTCGCGGTAATCGGCTTCGGCCGCCGGTTCGGCGGTGGCGCGCATGAAGCGGGCGAAATGATGCGCGGTTTCGGCCAGCGCCACCTCGAAGCGGTCGCCGCAATACCACACGCCGTAGCTGCCGTCGGAGAAGCGGCTGGGCCGGTCGCGCGAGAAATGGGTGAACGCGCCCATGACCAGCGAGGCGGTCGGGCCAGAAACGCGGCGATGCGCCGGCACCACGGCGAGGCTGCCGAGTTGGTCGCGCAACCGTGGGTTGGTGGCGGCTTCCAGGGCGGCGATCGCCTCCCAGTCGGCCGGGTCGGCGATGTCCTCGAACAGGCTCACCGGCGGGTAGATGGTACGGATGATGCGGCAAGATCGGTCCCAGGCGACGGCGGCAACCGGCGGCGTCATCGGCGCGTCCGTCACCAGCCGGCGCGCTCCGCGTCCAGATAGGCGCGGACGGCGGTGAGGTCGGCGGGTGCGCCCCCGAGCATCCGGTCGAGCGCCGAGCGGCCGGCGAAGGCGGCGTTCGGCTTGCGCACCCAGGCGTAACCTCGCGCTGGGTCGGTGAACAAGAAGCGCAGCGATTTGTGAATGCCCATCAGGTCGCCGAGCCGGCAGACCGTGTCGTGCGGCAACTCGGCCACTTGGTCGGCCTTCCAGCGCTGGAAGGTGCGCAGGCTCGGCTGCCCGAGCAAAATCCGCGCCTGTGCGGCGTCGAGGCCCCAGAGTTGGAACAGGCGGAAGGCGGCGCGCAACGCCGCGCGGGCGTCGCCGGCGGCTGGGCGACGGGGCGGTGCAGGTTCGGGGCGGGTGGCGAGATGTGCCATGTGGCGCATATATATGGCGAAGGCGCCATTTGGCGCAAGGAATTTGTCGCAAATTGCGTTGACGTGTTGCCGGCGGTGTCCAATATCCGCTGCACAGGCGCCCGCGCCTTTGCAGAACGGGCGAGCCGGAAGGAGGGTCGCCGATGCCGACCACGTTCCGCGATCGAGAAATGGCGTTCGAGGCCAAGTTCGCGCATGACGAGGAGTTCCGCTTCCTCGCCACCGCCCGCCGCGACAAACTATTCGCCGGCTGGGCCACCACCAGGCTGCGGCTGGCCGCCGACAAGGCCGAAGCGTTGGTGAAAGCCTTGCTGGCCATCCCCGGCGGCCCGGCCCACGACCAGGCGGTGCTGCAACACATGGCCGGCGTGTTCGCCCGGCGCGGCGACGCGCTGCCGCACGAGATCCTCGCCGCCGAACTGGAACGCTGTGCGGAGCAGGCGCGGCGGGAACTGATCGCGCTGCCGCTCACCCATCACGAGAACTCTCTGAGAGCACCCACAACCCCCCCTCTCTGAGCACTCACAACGCTGCGGCCGGGCACGGTCGTTTCGAAACTCCGCAGATCTGCGCGGGATTCATCCGGAAAGGATCACCGTCTCGTGAACGCGCGAAGCCCGCGTTGCGGGCCCGACTTAACGGGCCGCTAACGTGGCGCGGGGATGATCGCCGCCTGTCTCCAACAGGGGTCTAAACGATGCAGCACAGTTTCGCCCCCACGGGATTGCTAATTTCTGATGACATCGTCCGGGCACGGGGTTATCTCCCGCCCGAAATGCATCCGACCGAACTTTGGCGCTCGGCCCGCCTGATCATGCTGCAGCAAGGCGAGCATGCGGTTGAACACGTCCAGCGGCGCATGGCCGCATTACGCCACCAGGGCGGCCAGGCCACCGCCGTCGCCGTCTGGGCCGAAATCCTTGCCGTGATCAACTACGTCCGCATGTTGGAACCCCCGCCCGGCGCGCCCTGGCATTAAAAACAGGCCGCGAGCTTCGCGCCGCCAGGCCTGTCCGCTTTCGAACGATCGCGCGTCGGACTCGCTACTTTTGCGAAGTCGCTGATGCTGCTTCAAAATGTGATTTGATCCGCTCCACCGTACGATTATCGTCATGGCCCTGGCGTGGAACATGCCGCCAGCAAACCGATGGGTGATGGCGATGTCGGTGGAATGGAACAGCCGAGGGCCGAGATGCCCGTTTTGCCTGAACGATCAATTCATCACGACGCCGAACGGCGAGGTTATCGCGTGTCGCGCCTGCGGGCTCGTATGCACAACCGAGCAAGCCGAGCAGGCCGGCGAGCTTGAGCAGGAGCTGCCGGCCGAGACAAGCCTCCAGCGGCATCGTGTAAGCTCTTGAAGGCCGACCTCGACGGCAAGATGAAGCGGTTCCGGCGGCAGGCTCACTCGCCCTTCCGCGCTTCCAGATGCGCGATGAAAAACGACCCGGCCGGCCCGGGCGGCGTGTCGGAGCGGTAGATCGCCTGCAGGACGTATGACACGCTCTGGGTGTCCGGCATGTCGAGGCGCACCAGGCGGCCGGCATCGATGTCCTCGCGCACCATCGGCAAGGGCATGCTGCCCCAGCCGATGCCGCCCTTCAGCAGCAAATGCTTGGCGCCGAGATCGGCGAGCCGCCATGTCCGGTTGGCCACGACCGCGAAATCCCGGCCCTGGGTCAGGGCCGAGCGATCGGTCAACACCAGCTGAACATGCTCGCGGCCCGCGCCGGGCGGGTTGCGCCCGGCTTGCGCCAACGGATGGCCGGGTGCCGCGACCGGCACCATTTGCACGCATCCGACGCCAATTCGTTCCAGCCCGCCGGCCTCGACATCCAGCGGGCCGCTCACCCCGATATGGGCGCGGCGGTCGCGCACCATCTCGGTGACCGCGCCCAGCGCCTCGATGTGCAGCCGCAGCGTCACGGTCGGGAAGGCCCCCGCGAACGCCTTCAGCGCGTCGATCACCCGCGCCGCCGGCAGCATGACATCGAGGACCAGATGCAGTTCGGGCTCGATGCCTTGCAGCATGCCGCGCACCTTGGCCCGCAGCCCGTCGATCCCGCCCGCGACCGTCCGCGCTTCGGCCAGTACCATCCGCCCGGCCTCGGTGAGTTGCGGCTTCTTGGTCGTGGCGCGGTCGAACAGCGCCACGCCCAACTGCGCTTCGAGATTCGCCACCGTATAGCTCATCACCGAATTCGCCCGTCGCAACTTGCGCGCGGCGGCGGCGAAGCTGCCGCCTTCCGCCACCGCGAGGAACACCTGGAGCTGATCGAGGGTCGGCGTCCCCGGATTCGCCATGTCGATTTTCCCGAACGTTCGTCGCGAAATTATGCCGACTTGCCCGGAGGCGCGAGGCCCTCAAGGCAGCGTCGCGCCAGAATCGTTCGACTTTCTCGATCACCTTCACCGATTTAATTCGGCTACTTTCGGCACCGGCGCAGCGCCACCTTCCGAATGCGGCGGGAAACCACCCCCGCACGAATCAATTGGAGGGTCGGATGACCAAGGTGCTCGTGCTTTACCATTCCGCTTACGGCCACATCGAAACCATGGCCCAGGCGGTGGCCGAGGGCGCGCGTGAGGCCGGCGCCCAGGTCGACGTGAAGCGCGTGCCGGAGACGGTTCCCGAGGACGTCGCCAAGGCCGCGCATTTCAAGCTGGACCAGGCGGCGCCGGTTGCCACGGTCGCCGAGCTTGTGGATTACGACGCGATCATCATCGGCACGCCCACGCGATTCGGGCGGATGGGTTCGCAGATGGCGGCGTTCCTGGACCAAGCCGGCGGCCTGTGGGTCCGCGGCGCCCTGCACGGCAAGGTCGGTGGCGCGTTCACTTCCACCGCCACCCAGCATGGCGGGCAGGAGACCACCCTGTTCTCGGTCATCACCAACCTGCTGCATTTCGGCATGGTGGTCGTCGGCCTCGATTACGGCCATGCCGGGCAGATGACGCTCACTGAAATCACCGGCGGCAGCCCGTACGGCGCCACCACCATCGCCGGTGGCGACGGCTCACGCCAGCCCTCACAGAACGAGTTGACCGGTGCCCGCTACCAGGGCCGCCGCATCGCCGAAACCGCGGCCAAGCTCGCCGGCTGACCGGCGCACGCCTCGCCTCGCCGGGCGGCGATTTTCGTGCGGCGAAGGCGGGCGATGCGACAGATTCCATGCTCGGTCTGCGGCCGTTTCGCTTTCGGTTGCCGCAACGAACGGCGCGGCCGCCATCCCTTCAAGCGGGTACTAGGACCACCGACTTAGTTCTCACAGCCGATCGATTTAGGTCTCTATGACAATTTCGTGTCAACGCCGCCGGGTTTAGTTTCTTGCCCATGTGCATCGGTGGGTCGGCCGTGGCGGATTATCGCATCTACGAACTCGACCGCAACGGGCACATCGTCAGTGGCTGCGACATCACCTGCGAAGACGATGAAGAGGCCTGCCGGTTCGTCCTTGAGATGCTTGAGCCGGGGTCGCAGGCCGAGATCTGGAATTTCGGCCGGCGGGTCGGCGTGGTGGTGCGGCCGGGGATTGCGCAACCGTGGCAATAGGGGTGCGCTTGCCTCGCCGCGCCGAGGGGCGCACCGTGTCGAGGCTGTCGGGCGACAGGTTGGCCAACGTCAGCCTGCTGGCATAGGCGATCAGGCCGCGAAAGCTATTGGCGCGTCGATCGCGAAGCCGCCGCCATTGACCACCAGGCTTGGGGCCGCAAGGGTCAACCCAACCATGATGACATGAGCGGTCTCGGCGCGCAGGGCTGCCGCCGAGCGGGACCAGGCGCGGAGGTTTCGACGACCGCACGAAAATTTTTGCCGGCCGCCCGATCAACTGGAAGAGAATTTGGATGCGGTTTCGTGCGCCGATGGCTTAGCGTGCGGTGAAATTGCGGACTTGCCGGTGCTGGAGCTGTCCCCGAACCAGGGAAAGAAGCATGGCGAAATCAAATTTCAGCGAGCAACAAGCCGTGCGAGAACTCGCCTATTTCCTCTGGCAAAGGGAAGGGCGACCGGACGGTTGTGCGGTTGAGCATTGGCGGCGGGCGCAGGCCATCCGGTCCGAACTCAGGCGGAACCCCGAGGATGGGTTTGAGCACGACGTCGAGGCGGTTCTGAACGGTGATCCGCGGGCGGATTTCCCGGCGCTGCTCACCAAGGATGTCTCCGGCGGGTGAGCAGCGTCCGGCGTTGCCGTCAGCTCAGGCGAGGGAGCCGCCGGAGAGGTCCGCGACCTTGCGCTGCAGGCTCGAGACGAGGGCGGTACCGCCGCCGTTGCTGAGCAAGCCACGGAAGTCGGAGCGTTGCACGGCGACCCGGCTGATCGCGCCATCGGCCAGCACGTCGATGGCTTTCCAGCCGCTCGGCGTCTTGCGCATGACGTAGCTCAGCACCGTCGGCGATCCGGAAGCGGAGACGATCTTGGTGGTGACGACCTGATCGCCATTGCCGATCGCGCGCGTGGCCGGCGTGATCTGGAACGTCTCGCCGGCATAGCTGTCGAAGTTCGCGACGTAATTGGCGATGGTGTAGCGCCGGAACACCGCCTCGAGCTTCGCCCGCTCGTCCTCGGACATCGTCGCCCATCGCGGGCCAACCGAGGTTTGCAACACGACATCAAGGTCGAAGGCCTGGTCGATCGCGGCCCCCACTGTGTCGAAGCGGCGTCCGAACGGGGCGGAGCGGCCGGCCTTCATGGCCGCGAGCAACGCCGTGTTCAGCCGTTCGACCGGCAGCGTTGGGCTATCGAGCGATTGCGCCTGCACCGCGGGCGCGGCCATCACCGCAGCGACGGCACCGGCGGCGGCAAGGCCCAGGAAGGCGCGACGTTCAATCGGATACACCGACATGGCAATTTCCCCATTATGCAACACGTAAACGCGTCAATTGGCGGCGTATGCACGGTAGCCGGGCTGAAGTAGGGAGGCTGTGATCGGGTTCACAGATCTCATGATTTCAGCGCATCGGAGCCACGATGGAATTCGACGGGCTCGCGGCACGCGCCGCAGCCCTGCGAATTGCACGGGTGGCGTCTGGACGGGAAGGTCGCAACACGCTCATGCTCAACCCGGCGGCACGAAGGGGAAACGCAGGCGATGTTGGATGAGCCGATCGGGATGCGGCACGCGCGGAAATCGTCCGCCCGCTTTGGCGGCCACGCGTGATTACCGGCCGGACCCGGGTCATCGCCCATCTCGGCTACCCGACCGAGTCCTTCAAGGCGCCGATGATCTATAACCCGTGGTTTCGCGCGAAGGGCATCGAGGCCGTCGTGATCCCGATGGGGGTGCAGGCCGCAGATTACCCTGAGCTGCTGCGCTCGCTGTTCCGGGTCACCAACATGCACGGCGCCTTGGTCACCATGCCGCACAAGGTTTCGACGACCGGCCTTGTCGATGAGCTGACGACGACGGCGCGGATCGCCGGCGCCGCCAACGCGATCCTGAAGCGCCAGGATGGCTCGTTGCTCGGCGACATGTTCGACGGCGCCGGCTTCGTCCGCGGCGTGGAGCGAAAGGGGCGCCGTATCGAGGGCGCGCGGGCCCTGGTGGTGGGCAGCGGCGGCGTGGGATCGGCCATTGCCGCATCGCTCGCGGCGGCGGGCGCTGCGGCCATCGCCCTGTTCGATGCGTCGCCGGCGTCGGCGGAAAAATTGGCCGAGCGGCTGCGCGCCTATTACCCGAAGCTGCGGATCGACACCGGATCGAACGATCCCGCGGGGTTCGACATCGTGGTCAACGCGACACCGCTCGGCATGCGTCAAGGCGATGCGCTGCCGGTCGATGTCGAGCGGATCACCCCCGGCACGTTCGTCGGTGAGGTGGTGATGAAGGAAGAATTCACCCCGCTGCTGCGCGCGGCGCAGGCGCGTGGCTGCCCGGTCCAGGTGGGGACGGACATGTTGTTCGAAATGATCCCGGCCTATCTCGAATTTTTCGGATTCGGCACGAGCACACCCGATGAACTGCGCGAAGTAGCCCAGCTCGAATACCTCTAGTGATGCGATCCTGACCGATACCAGCGGCCATCACGATCTTGGTGAATCACCACACCAAACAAGGCTGGACCAGAGGTTTGCGCGGCACCGCTGCCGCACCCTGGCTTTCGCCTCGCCGTTCCGCGTGGGGCTGGACACGCGACGCCGATCCGCGCGAAACCGATGCGCTCGCATGGGAGAAGCGCCTTGTCCGCAGCCGCCCGCCTGGTCCGTTTCACGCGGCTGCTCGAACATGCGCGCGAGCGCCTCGATCTCGGGATCGGCTTCGTGCTGTGGGACGGCGCCATTGTTCCCTCTGATCTCGCCCCCGACGCCCTGGCCATCGCCATAGCCGACGAGGGCGCGGTGGCGGCGTTGCTCCGCCGGCCGAACATCGACACCCTCGCCAATCTGTGGGTGTCCGGGCGGGTGGACATCCGCAACGGCAGCATCTTCGACCTGGTCGCCCGCCGCCCGTCCGTCCGCTCCCGCGCGCTGCTGCGAAGCCTGGACAAGCGGCTGCTGCTCGGCACGCTCGCACGCTTCCTCGCGGTGCCGCGCGGCGGCCCGTTTCCGCTGGAAGCCATCCGTGGCGACCGCGCGCCCGTGGGTGGGGACGAGGGCGCCAACCGCCGCAATGTCAGCTACCACTACGACGCCTCAAACGCGTTCTACGCGTTGTTCCTCGATCCCTCGATGGTCTACACCTGCGGCTACTTCACCGACTGGAACAACGATCTCGCCACCGCCCAGCACGACAAGCTGGAGATGATCTGCCGCAAGCTGCGGCTGCAACCGGGCGAAACCTTGCTCGACATCGGCTGCGGCTGGGGCGCGCTGATCTGCCACGCGGCCCGGCATCATGGCGTGCGGGCGCATGGCGTGACGCTGTCGCGCGAGCAATTCGCCTACGCCACCGAGCGCATCGCAGCCGCCGGGCTGGCCGGCCAGGTCAGCGTGGAATTGCGCGACTACGCATTGGTGCAGGACCGCTTCGACAAGATCGCCTCGATCGGCATGTTCGAACATGTCGGCATCGCCGGCCACGCCAGCTATTTCGCCGCCGTCAACCGGCTGCTCAAGCCCGGCGGCCTCTACCTGCACCACGCCATCGCCCGCCCGGCCAAGCGCGACGACCGCCGCTTCCGGCGCCGGTCCAGCGAATACGCGGCCTTGGTGCGCTACATCTTCCCCGGCGGCGAACTCGACCATGTCGGCATGTCGATCGCCAATCTGCAACGCCACGGCTTTGAGGTTCACGACGTGGAAGCCTGGCGCGAACATTACGCCCGCACCTGCCGGCTATGGCATGACCGGCTGCTGGCCCGGTACGACGAAGCGGTGGCCGCGGTCGGCGGCGTGCAAACGCGGCTGTGGCTCGCCTATCTTGCCGGTTGCTCGCTGGCCTTCGCCCGCAACACGGTGGGCATCTACCAAACCCTCGCCTCCAAGCGGGTGCGCGGCCCGGCCGCTCTGCCGCCGACCCGCGCCGATCTGTATCGCTGAGGCGAGCAGGGCACGGTCTCAGGGAACTCCCCGGGCCGCGGCGCGTTAGCTCTCGCGAAACGATCCGCCGGAGCAACCGTGTTGAGGCACCGACCTGCCGCTCACGCGTTCGTGTTTCCGTTCGGCTTGTTTTGGCCAAAATGTGACTGCAAGCACGGTCTGCGCCGACCGAACCATGCCGAATCCGGAGCTGATCGATCCCATGGATTTCCTCCCCCTCCGCCGCGCCGCCTGCCTGTTGCTGGCCACGGTGTTCGCCGCCGGCGCAATGCTGGCAACGCCGAGGCCAGCGGCGGCAAGACACGGCGAGGAGTTCGGGGGCGAACACGACCATGGCCGGCATCTCGGCTGGTACCGGCATGACGGCGGACCCGGCTTTCGGGGCGGCGTCGTCGGCTATGAGCCGTTCTATCCTGGCGGCTGGGTCGGGCGGCGCGCCTGGGGCGGCGGCGCCTGGGGCTGGCATGGCGGCGTGATCGCCGCCGGCGCCGCCTGGGGTGTCGCCTGGGGTCTCGGTCCGCGTTTCGTCTTCTACGCGCCGCCGGTCGTGTTCGTGCCGCCGCCGGTCTATCTGGCCTTGCCGCCGGTGGTGGTGAGCGTGCCGTGGATCGAGGCGCCGGCGCCGTACTACGCCGCGCCGCCCATCATTGCCCAACCGGCCGCTGTCCAACCCGCGCCACAACCTCAGGCGGCGGTGCCGCCGCCGCCGGAAAACTTCGTGCCCGCCCCCGAGGCGATGTTGTGGGCCGCCGTGCCGCCGCCGGTGGTGGTGCTGCCGCCGCCGGAGGTGATGGTGGTGGCCGGGCCGCCGCCGATCATCTTTTCGCCGCCGGTCTATGCCTTGTCGGTCTGGCCGGCGCTGGCCTTCGCGCCGCCGATGCTGGCGGTCGCGGTGTTGCATGACGAGTGGTGGACCACCCGCTATCTCGGCCGCGGCGGCTACCGCGCCGGCGGCTTTTATGCCAGCGGCCTGTATGCGGGCGGCCTGTATCGCACGCCAGCCGCCGTTCGCGTCAACGGCTTCGCCTATGGCCAGCGCGGCCACGGCGGCTTCGCGCCGTTCGGCTTTGCCCCTGGCGGTCTGCGTGGCGGGTTCGGCCGCCACGATGAATGGCGCGGCCATGGCGAAGGCGGCGAACATGGAGGCGGCCGGCATGAAGGCGTCCGGTATGAAGGCGGCCGGCATGAAGGCGGTGGGCATGAAGGCGGCGGGCATGAAGGCGGCGGGCACGGTCGCTGAAGCACCGCCGGCCTGAACAGCAATTCGAAATGGAGAAAATGATGCGTTCGACCAGGATTGCCCGATTTGCGGCGTTGCTGCTGCTCGCGGCGCCGCTTCCCCTGCGCGCCCAGCCGGCGGCGCCGATGGGCCAGTTGCCGGCGCTGCCCCAAGCCGCCGGCGCCCCGGCGGCGACGCAATCCCAGGTGCAGGCGGCCGCCGAACAGCGCATCGCCGGGCTGCAGGCGCAACTGGCGATCACCCCGGCGCAGGCGCCGCAATGGAACGCCTTCGCCCAGGTGATGCGCGAGAATGCCCAATCCACCGACGCCTTGTTCCGCCAGCGCGCCGCCGGCGCGCAAAGCATGAACGCGGTGGCGAACATGCAATCCTACGCCCAGATCTCCCGCGCCTACGCCGACGGCACGGAGAAGCTGGCGGCGGCGTTCCAGGCGCTCTATGCCACGCTGTCGGAGCCGCAGCGGCAAGCGGCGGACACATTGTTCCGCCAACAGGCGACAACGCCGGTGAAGAAGTAGGTGAAAAAGTAGCGGCGCCGTCGCTCAACGGCTTGGGATCTTCCGTTGGCTAATGGCCTTTGAGCCAGGCGAGCAGGGCGTCCGCTTCCATCGGGCGGCCGATATGATAGCCCTGGCCTTCGTCGCAACCCATCGCCGTCAGCATCTCCACCATGCCGGCGGTCTCCAGCCCTTCGGCCACCACGCGCAGACCCAATTCGTGGCTCAGGCCGATCAGCCATTTCACGATGGTGACGCTGGAATCGGCACTCAGCATCGGCTGCACCAGGGAGCGATCGATCTTCAGCACGTCGGCCGGAATCTGCTTCAGGTAGCCGAGATTGCTGAAGCCGGCGCCAAAATCATCAATCGCCACGCTGACGCCGATACGCCGGATTTGCCGCAGTTGCGAGCGGGTGCGGTTGTCGTCGCCGATCAGCGCGCCTTCGGTGAATTCCAGTTCCAGCATCGACGGCGGCAGGTCGTGCACGCCGATCAGTTCCACCAGCCGGCCGGCGAGGTAGCCGATCACGAGGTTGGCGGGCGCCACGTTCGCCGACACCTTGATCGAGTGACCTTCGTGGCCGAGCCGGCTCGCGAAGGCCATGGCGTTGTTCAGCACCCAGTCCGTGAACTGGCCGATCACCGGATCGGTCTCCACCACCGGGATGAATTCCATCGGGCTGACGTCGCCCAGCATTGGATGCCGCCAGCGGATCAGCGCCTCCACCGCCACGATCCGGCCGGAAGCGAGGTGGAGGCGGGGCTGATAGACCAGGCGCAGTTGGTCGGCGGCTTCCAGCGCCGCTTCCAGATCCGTGATGATGCGATGACGCTCCTGCTGCGGCTGCATCAGCGCGTCATGCCAGGGACGCCCGGAAATCTGATTCATCGGCTGCTTGGCCCGCGGCTGCGCGCAGATGCGGTGTCATCGGCGCCCCATCGGTATAAGGCCGGATCTATGAATACGACGTTAAAGTCAGCTTTTGCCGTGCCCGGATGGGGGCGATGGCAACGTAGCATAGTCGGGCCGAACTTTCGAAAAAGCCGCGGAGACCTTGGTCCGGCCCGTCCGAACCCCGCACCCCAGGCGACAATGCTCGCGAATTGTTGATCGTGGCAATCGTTCCGCGCACCGCCGCGTGCGTTCGCCATGGAGAGGCAGGTCGTCGCCCGGATCGCCGCCGCGTGCCATCCGTCCGACATCGGACGGATGGAACCATCGGTGGACCAGGAAGCTTGTCCGGACCGCAACCATCGCGACCCGACAGCCGACCGTCTTTTCAAAGGATTGCGTCATGAAGATCCGCCTGCCCGTCTCCATGGCGCTGCTCGCGGCCATCGGTCTCGCCGCCGCGGCCTGTTCCCCCAGCCAACCGCCGATCCCGACCGCGTCCGCCCCGTCCGGCCCGCCGCCGCCCAGCGACGCGCAGATCGCCCATATCGCCGTCACGGCCGACAACATCGACATCAAGGCCGGCCGCCTGGGACTGCGGAACAGCCGCAACCCGCAAGTCCGTGCCTTCGCCAACGACATGATCCGCGACCACGGCTCGGTCAACAATCAGGCAATGGCGCTGGCGCGGCAACTCGGCATGACACCCGAGGACAACGACGCCAGCCGCGCGCTGACGCAACAGGCGGAGGCCGAATACACCAAGCTGAGCGCGCTGCGCGGCGCGGCCTTCGACCGCGAATACGCCGCCAACGAACTGGCATACCATCAGACGGTGAACGGCGCCGTGACCCGAACGCTGATCCCCAGCGCCAGAAATCCGCAGCTGAAGTCGTTGCTGGAGAATGTCGCGCCGGTGTTCCAGCAGCATGAGCAGCACGCCCAGAAGCTGGTCGACAACCTCAACGCGCCCAGGGCGCCGGGCCGCAACATGAGCCGCAGCAACACCGTGCCGTCGTCGGTGGGATCGGTGCCGGGGAACACCGGGCCGAACTCCAACGCCGCGGACAACAAGGCCTCGACCAAGCAGTGAACTGAAATTCCGCTTCCAGCAGCCGACTAGATCATCCCGTCGCGGGCCGCCGTCGCCAGCACGTCGGCGCGCTCGTTCATCGACGTCGCCGGCGTGGCCGCGCACCCAGTGCCACTCGATCGTGTGCGGCTTCGGCGGCGTCCAGCAGGCGGCGCCACAAATCCATGTTGGCCACCGGGTCGCCCGCGGCGTTGCGCCAGTTGCGGCGGACCCAGCCGGTGTGCCAGCGGGTGATGCCGTTGCGCACGTATTCGCTGTCGGTGTGCAGGATCACCCGGCAGGGCGCTTCAGCGCCTCCAGCGCGGCGGCGGCGGCGGTGAGTTCCATGCGGTTGTTGGTGGTCGACGGGCTCGGCGCCGGTCAGCTCGCGCTCCATGGCCGCGGAAGCGCAGGATCGCCGCCCAGCCGCCCGGGCCGGGATTGGGCTTGCAGCCGCCATCGGTCCAGATCTCGACCCGATCGCCTGCCGGACGGTCAGAGTCCATAGGCGTGCTCGTCCCGCGCGGTCAGGTGGAAGCGCAGCCGGCGGACATATTCCATCGGGTCCTTGCGCGTGACCATGCGCGCCCGGCGGCGTGTTCACCCAGTCGAACAGCCGGGTCAGCGCGAAGCGGATCGCCGCCCCCTGGCACAGCACCGGCAGCGCCGCGCGCTCGGCCGGCGACAGTGGGCGGGTCGCCTCGTAGGCCGCCAGCAGCGCCCGCGCCTTGGTGACGTTGAAGCGAAAAATCCGGCTCGAAGCACCAGGCGTTCAGGCAGACCGCGATGTCGTAGGCGAACAGATCGGTCGCGGCGAAGTAGAAATCGATCAACCCGGACAGCTTGCCGTCGAGGAAGAACACGTTGTCGGGAAACAGATCGGCATGGATATGGCCGACCGGCAACTCGGCGGGCCACTCGGCGAGGATGCGAGCGAGGGCGGTCTCGAGTTCGCGGCCGAGCCCGGGGCCACGTCGTCCGCCTCATCCTTCGCGTGTCGTGTCCGGGCCATCCAGGCAGCGGGCGAGCAGCGGCGCCCAGCCATCCGGGCCGAGGGCGTTGGCGCGGGTCGGCGCGTAGCCGCGCCCGGCGAGGTGCAGCGCGGCGAGTGCCGCACCGACGGGCGCGCAATGCTCCGACCCGCACCCGGCGCGGCCAGATGCCCGGCAGGAACGTGGTGATCGCGGCGTGGCGGCCGCACAGGAAGCGCAGCGCCGCGCCGTCGCGGCCGGGCACCGGCAGCGGGCAGGTGATGCCGCGTTGCGCCAGATGCGTCCATCAGGCCGAGGAACCAGGGCAGCTCCGCCGGGTCGACGCGCTTTTCGTACAGCGTGAGGATGAAGTCGCCCGTCGTGGTGCGCAGCGAGAAATTGCTGTTCTCCACGCCCTCGGCGATGCCGCGGAACGCGACCATGGTGCCGATGTCGTAATCGGCCAGGAACGCCGCCAGCGCGTCGTCGGTGACCTCGGTGTAGACGGCCATGGGACGGTGCGGATCCTGTCGACGAAAAGGCGGGCCAGAAGGCGATGCCGCCTTTGGCCAAGTGTGCCGATTGGTGGGCGGTTGTCCCGAAGGCGGGCGGGACGCAGTATGCGCCGCCTCGCGGCCGCTCACAATCGCGCGGCCCCGCAGCTTGCCGCCACCCACCTTTCCCCGCCACATCGTTTCCGCGTTACCACGTCCCTTGGAGTTGCTGATGTCCTCGCCTGCCTTTTGCCGTCCCGTCGCCGCACTTGTCCTGTTTGCCGCCGCAAACCTGCTCGCCGCCTGCGGCCCGGCGGTGGACAAGTTCGCCCCCGCCTGTCCGACGGCGAGGCTCCTGCCCGACGCCGCCGACCTCACCCGCTTCAACGGGCGTGGCGAGGACGTGTCGGACATGACGCTGAACGCCCGGCTGACCGCGGTGCGGGCGAATTGCAGCGACGCCGGTCGCGGGAAGGTGCGGGTGCGGCTGCTCGGCGTGGTGATGGATCTCTCGCGCGGCCCCGCACTGCCCGGCCGCGCCGCGCAGGTGCCGCTGTTCGTCGCCGTGACCGAGGGCGAGACGCTGCTGAATGAACGCGATTATTCCGTCAACGTCGCCTTCCCGAGCAACGTCGACCGCATCAACGTCACCGAGGACACCGACCAGACCGAGATCCTGCTGCCGGTGACGGCGGAGAAATCCGCCGCCGCCTACACGATCTTCGTGGCCTTCCGCCTGACCCCGCAGGAGCTGGAATACAACCGCCGCACCGTTCGCCGGTAGCCGGGTAACGTAGCCTCGGTCACGGCCGGCGCGCACGTGCAGGCTTGAACGCGGGCGCGGGATCGGCCATGTTGAGTTGTTCGGATCATTCCGTGCGGGAGAGTGCAGGTGCGCCTGCCGCCGAAGGCGCAACCGGCCCCCGGAAACGCTCAGGTACCCGAGACCGCGCGGAACACGAATCTCTGGAAAGCCGGCCCGCGCGCTTGCGGTCCGCACCGACGGAGTAAGGGCGGCCCGGGCTTTTCGGGCCGCGTGAATTTCTCAGGTTCCGCGACAGAGGGGGGTCGATCCCACCGGCAACCGCCGGTGGGCGACCCGTGCGCGGAGCCTCGCCTTGGCCCTTCCAGACGCTTCAACCCCTGCTGACGCCGCCCCTGCTGACGCCGCCCTGAAGACCACCCCGCTCGATGCCCTGCATCGCGAGCTTGGCGGCCGCATGGTGCCGTTCGCCGGATATGCGATGCCGGTGCAATACCCCGCCGGCATCATGGCCGAGCATCTGCATTGCCGCGCCCACGCCGCCTTGTTCGACGTCTCCCACATGGGCCAGGCCAGCCTGCACGGACCGGATGCGGCGCCGGCGCTGGAGCGGCTGGTGCCCGGCGACATCGCGGGCCTCAAGCCCGGGCGGCAGCGCTACTCGCTGCTGACCATGCCCCATGGCGGCATCCTCGACGACCTGATGATCGCCAATCTCGGCCCCGAACGGCTTTTCCTCGTCGTCAACGCCAGCCGCAAGGACGTCGATTATCCGCATATCTCAGCCGCCCTGCCGAATGGCGTGACGCTTCGAGCGGCACGAGGACCGGGCGTTGCTGGCCCTGCAGGGACCGGCCGCCGTCGCGGTGATGGCGCGCCTCGCCCCCGACGCCGCCGCCTTGCCGTTCATGGGTTTCGCCGCGATTTCGATCGACTTCACGCCCTGCTTCGTCTCCCGCTCCGGCTACACCGGCGAGGACGGGTTCGAGATTTCCGTCCCCGCGTCGCGCGCCGAAGCGTTGGCGCGCAGCCTGCTGGCGCAGCCGGAGGTGATGCCGGCCGGCCTCGGCGCCCGCGACAGCCTGCGCCTCGAAGCCGGGTTGTGCGCTCTACGGCAACGACATCGACGAGACCACCAACCCCGTCGAAGCCGGTCTGACCTGGGTGATCGGCAAGCGGCGCAAGCTCGCCTGGGATTTCGCCGGCGGCGAGACGATCCGCGCCATGCTCGATGACGGCCCGGCGCGGTTGCGCGTCGGCATCCGCCCGGACGGCCGGGCACCGGCGCGCGCCGGAACCGACATCATCGATTTCGGCTGGTGCCGCGATCGGCAAGATCACCTCGGCGGCTTTCGGCCCGACGCTCGGCGGACCGGTCGCCATGGGCTACGTGCCGCGCGCCCTGTCCGCCGACGGCACCGCCATCACCTTGAACCTGCGCGGCAAGCCGCTGCCGGCGCGAATCGTCGCCATGCCCGCCGTTCCCCATCGCTACATCCGCTGAAGGGTTTTCACATGTCCGAAGTCCGTTACACCAAAGACCACGAGTGGGTGCGCCGCGACGGCGATGACGAGGTCACGGTCGGCATCACCGACCACCGCAGGAAGCGCTCGGCGACATCGTGTTCGTGGAACTGCCCGAGCCCGGCCGCGACGTCACCGAAGGCGAGGCCTGTGCGGTGGTCGAAAGCGTGAAGGCGGCGTCGGACGTCTACGCCCCGCTGGCCGGCCGCATCACCGAGCACAACGCCGCCGTGGCCGAGGACCCCGCCTTGGTGAACCGCGAACCCGCAGGCGAGGGCTGGTTCTTCAAGATGAAGCTCGCCGACGCCGCGAGCTTCGCCGCCCTGCTGGACGCGGACGCATACGCGGCGCTGCTGGAGACGCTTTGATGAG
>CAVTKE010000014.1:0-112025 GCA_963735225.1 uncultured Alphaproteobacteria bacterium | reverse complement strand
CCACATCGCACCTTCGGAGGAAGAAATCGGCGCGATGCTGAAGGCGCTCGACGTCGCCAGCCTCGACGAGCTGGCCGGGCGCACGGTCCCCGGCTCCATCCGCACCCAGCAGGCGATGGAACTGCCGCCGGCGATCGACGAGGCCGCGACCATCGCCGAACTGCGCGGCCTCGCGGCGCGCAACTCGACCCGCAAATCGCTGATCGGCGCCGGCTATCACGGCACCCACACGCCACCGGTGATTTTGCGCAACGTGCTGGAGAACCCGGGCTGGTACACCGCGTACACGCCGTACCAGGCGGAGATCGCGCAGGGCCGGCTCGAAGCCTTGCTGAATTTCCAGACGATGGTCTGCGACCTCACGGCGATGGAAATCGCCAATGCCTCCCTGCTCGATGAGGCCACCGCCGCCGCCGAAGCGGTGAGCATGGCGCATGCGATGGCGAAGGCGAAAAGCGACGTGATCGCGGTGGCCTCGGACCTGCATCCGCAGACCCGTGCCGTGCTGGCGACGCGGGCATGGCCGCTCGGCCTCACGCTCGTCGATGTGGCACCCGGCGATGTCGCGGCGATCGCCGCGGCCAGGCCGTTCGCCCTGGTGCTGCAATATCCCGGCAGCACCGGTGAAGTGCGCGACCTGCGGCCGGAGATCGCCGCCGCGCATGCGCAGGGCGCGCTGGCGATCGTCGCCGCCGACCTGCTGTCCCTGGCGTTGCTGACGCCGCCTGGGGAAATGGGTGCGGACGTGGTCGTGGGCTCGGCCCAGCGCTTCGGCGTGCCGATGGGTTTCGGCGGCCCGCATGCCGGGTTTTTCGCGACCCGCGACAGCTTCAAGCGGGCGATGCCCGGCCGCCTCGTCGGCGTCAGCCAGGACGCCGCCGGGGCGCCGGCGATGCGCCTCGCGCTGCAGACGCGCGAGCAACATATCCGCCGCGAGAAGGCGACCAGCAACATCTGCACCGCCCAGGTGCTGCTCGCGGTGATGGCAGGCATGTATGCCGTCTGGCACGGTCCGGAGGGGCTGAAGCGGATCGCCAAACGGGTGAACCTGCAAGCGCGGATGCTGGCGGACGCGGCGCGGCGCGGCATGTTCAAGCTGCGCCACGAAAGCTTCTTCGACACCATCGCCGTCGAGGCCGGAAGCCGTGCGGACGCATTGATGGCGGCCGGCCTGAAAGCCGGCTTCAACTTCCGCCGCGTCGATGCCGGCTGCGTGGCACTGGCGTTGGACGAGACGGTGAGCCGCGAGGAACTGGTGCGCCTCGGCGTGCTGCTGCACGCGGATTTGCGCCAGGCGCCCGCCAGCATTCCCGAAAACCTGCAGCGCGGCTCTGCCTTTCTGCAACATCAGGCATTCACCAGCCACCATTCCGAGCATGAGATGCTGCGCTACCTGAAGCGCCTCGAAGACAAGGACGTGGCGCTGAACCGCAGCATGATTCCGCTCGGCTCCTGCACCATGAAGCTGAACGCGACGGCCGAGATGATTCCGGTGACGTTGCCCGGTTTCGCCGACATCCATCCCTTCGCGCCGCCCGACCAGACCGAGGGCTACAAAATCCTGATCGACCGGCTGTGCGACTGGCTGAAGGCCGCGACCGGTTTCGCCGGCGTGTCGATCCAGCCGAACGCCGGCAGCCAGGGCGAATATGCCGGCCTGCTGGCGATCCGCGCCTGGCACGAAAGCCGCGGCCAGAAGAACCGCACGGTCTGCCTCATTCCGTCCAGCGCGCACGGCACCAATCCCGCCAGTGCGGCGATGGCCGGCTACAGCGTGGTGGTGGTCGGCTGCGACAGCGACGGCAATGTCGATCTCGCCGACCTCAAGGCGAAAGCGAAGCTGCACGCGCCGAACCTTGCGGCCTTGATGATCACCTATCCCAGCACCCACGGCGTGTTCGAGGAGCATATCGGCGAGATCTGCCGCATCGTCCACGACCATGGCGGCCAGGTGTACATGGACGGCGCCAACATGAACGCGCAGGTGGGCCTCACCAGCCCCGGCCGGATCGGGGCGGATGTGTGCCACCTCAACCTGCACAAGACCTTCTGCATTCCGCATGGCGGCGGCGGGCCGGGCGTCGGCCCGATCGGGGTCGCGGCGCATCTGCTGCCGTTCCTGCCCAATCATCCGTTTCGCGACGATGCCGGCCCGGCCACCGGCTTCGGCCCGGTCTCGGCGGCGCCGTTCGGCAGCGCGCTGATCCTGCCGATCAGCTACGCCTATATCCGCATGATGGGTGCGGCGGGCCTGACGCGGGCGACGGAGGTCGCGATCCTCAACGCCAACTACATCGCCCGGCGCCTCGCGGCACATTACCCGATTCTGTACACCGGAAAATCCGGCATGGTGGCGCATGAGTGCATCATCGACTGCCGCGGCTTCCAGGCCGAAGCCGGCGTGATGGTGGAAGACATCGCCAAGCGCCTGCAGGATTACGGCTTCCACGCGCCGACGATGTCCTGGCCGGTCGCGGGCACGCTGATGATCGAGCCGACCGAGAGCGAACCCAAAGCCGAACTCGACCGTTTCTGCGACGCGATGATCGCCATTCGCGGCGAGATCGCCGACATCGCCGCCGGCCGCCTCGACCGTGCCGACAATCCGCTGAAGCACGCCCCGCACACCGCGCGCGAGGTTTGCGGCAGCATCTGGACGCACGGCTATTCCCGCGAGCGCGCGGCGTTCCCGCTGCCATTCGTCTCCGCATCGAAATACTGGCCGCCGGTGAAACGCGTCGATAACGTCTACGGCGACCGCAACCTCGCCTGCACCTGCGCGCCGCTCGAGGCCTACGCCGAAGCGGCGGATTAGAGCAATATGGCTTCAGGTGGAATCACCGTGCCATAAAATTGCGCGCCAAAACAAAAGGCTAGATCGTGATGGTCGCTGATGCCAGCGGCCATCACGATCTATAGCGCCGCATCAATGCATTCGGATTCGTGATCCGAATGCGTTGATCAAACAGCCATCGCTGGAAACCGGGCGCTCAGCCCGCCCCGGGGGCGAGCGTCAACTCCACCCGGCGGTTCTGCGCGCGTCCTTGCGGGGTGTCGTTCGGCGCGACCGGGTCGCTGTCGCCGAAGCCCCGTGCCGCGACAAGGTCCGGCTTCACGCCTTGCGAGATCAGGAACTGCATCACGTTTTCGGCCCGCTTTTGCGACAGTATCTGGTTGGACGTGATGCCCTGCCGCTGCAGTGCCGGACCGACCGCGGCATTGTCGGTGTAGCCGTTCACCAGCAGCTTGTTCCGCTGCGTCGGCGCCAGTTTCGCCGCCATCCCGGCGATGATCTTCTGCCCCTGGGCGGACATCTGCCAGCCGCCGGACGGGAACAGCAGGTCGCTGTTGACGGTGTATTTGATCGCCGCCACCAGCCGGTTGATTTGCGCCTGATCGTCGGCAACCTGCTGCCGAAGCTGTTGATTCTCCGCCCGCAACGCGTCGGTATTGCTTTGCGAAGCACAGGCGCTGAGCGAAACCGCTGCCACGATCGGCAACAATGTGAAGCCGCGTTTCAGACCGTATGTCATTGTTTCGACCTTTCCCCGGTTGGACAGTGCTGTCACGTTGGCGGCGGTAGAAACGATACGGTAACTCCGGATGCGCGTGGCTGGCGAGTTTTTTTGGCCTCGTACGTGAAGGCGCGTACTTACGCGGCACATCCACCATGCGGGCGCGTCAGAGCCCGAAGCGCTGCTGGATCAGGCTGGCGCAGGCGGCGGGGGTGGCGGCGCTGGTGTCGACCTCGAGGTCGTAGTTCATGTCTTTGTGCACACGGCCGTGTTGCCAGCGCACGAGGCCGGCCTGCCGGTCGGGCCGCAGCGCCTCGCGTGCCTCCAGCACATCGAGCGGGGCGAAAACGCCGACCATGAAAACCTCGAACGGCGCCAGCAGCTCGGCGTATTCGATGCGTTCGGGGCCGAGGATCACCTCGTCGACGATCATGTTGTTGCCTTGCGACGCCATCGCGGCGATCGCCCGGCGCATGCCCCGCATCGCCCGCATCGCCATCGGCCCCTGATGCACCGCCACCACCGGCTTGCCGTTCTGCTGGATCGTCTCGAAGATCAAGCCGTCTGTGCGCCCGAAGCTTGCCGCCGGCATCATCCTGTGGAAGACGTCCATCTCGACATGCAGGTAATAATCATGGGCGACGGCCTGCAACGCGCGGGCGATCGAGCTTTTGCCGGCGCTGCGGACGCCGTTGAGCAGGACGATTTGGGTGATCCGGTCCACGCCCTCCTCCGCGATCGCGCCACCGGCCAGCGGGGACCCTCAGGCCTCCAGCGTATGCGCGGCCAGGATGCGTTGCAGATAGGCATCCCATATATCGGGCTGCGCCGCCGGCTTCTTCGGCCGCTCCTCCTCGTTCAGGACGCGCGGTTCGACATCCTGGAACTTGACCGGGGCGGCGAAGGGCGGGGCGAGTTCCTCGGCGATCATTGGGCTCTCTCCGGTCTGGCGATACAGGCTTTGTAGCGGGATCGCCGCGGTCAAGCTGCGATCCAGATCACAACATGAGGTTAAAACGCGTTGACATTTCGGTGAAATAACGGCGCTCGCATGGCAGTCGTTCCGCCCATGTCGGCTGCGTGCATGGCTTGCCGGAACGCGCCGCGTGTCCCATTTGCCGGCGATGGAAATTCCCCGACGACATGTCCTCGCCGGCCTGACCCTGTTGCCCGGCGCCGCCCAACCCGAACATTCGCCCCAGTTGCCGAGGATTTCCGCGCGAGAAAGCGACCTGTTGTTTGAGTGGCACGACGCCGCGCGGGCCCGCGACGTGCCGGCGCGGGTGCGGCTGCCGGCGACATCTGGGCCGGCGCCTGTCATCATTGTTTCGCACGGCCTCGGCGGTTCGCGGGACGGGCTGGCCTATCTCGGGCAGGGGCTGGCGGAGGGCGGCTTCGTCGCGGTGCACCTGCAGCATCGCGGCTCCGACATGGCGGTTTGGCAGGGGGCGGTCGATGTGCGGGTGGGCATGGCGGCGGCGATCCTGGACGTGCGCAATGCGCTGAACCGGCTGCGCGACGTGGTGTTCGCGCTGGACCTGCTGGGGCAGGTCCCGGCCTTGCGCGGGCGGCTGGACCTCACGCTGACGGCGATCGCCGGGCACAGCTTCGGCGCCTGGACGGTGACGCACATGCTGGGCGAGCGGCTGCCCGGGTTCGGCCTGGTCTCCGGCGATTGGGGCATCGCCCTGCCCGATCCGCGGCTGCGAGCGGGGATCGCGCTGTCGCCGGTGCCACCGCTCGGCCTGGCGCCGGGGTTCGCCTATGACCGGGTGCGGGCGCCGATCCTGCACGTCACCGGCACCGAGGATCGTGGGCTGATCGAGGCGGCGACGCCGGAAGACCGTATTATCCCGTTCCGCAACATCCCAGCCCCCGGCGTGTTGGCGGTGCTGGCCGGCGCCAGCCATGCGAGCTTCGCCGGCGAGCCGGGGGCGGGGGCGCGGTTCAACGAACCGACCTATCACCGGCGCACCGCCGGCCTCGCAATGCTGTTTCTGCGGGCGGTGATGCTGGGCGATGCGGCGGCGCGGGCGCTGCTGCTGCGCGCGCCGCCGCTGGCGCCAGCCGACCGGCTGGAATCGCGGCATTTCGCGGCAGGCTAGGCGCCGCTGGCGCGGAATTCATTCGCGCCGGTGCCGTGATTGCGTGCAATTGGCAAAGGCCGTTGGCGCCTGATAGGGTTCTGCGATGCAGCATGCTCGTTCGCTTCGGCGCTTCGTCCTCCTCGCCGTGTCCCTCCTGTCCGCCTGCGCGGCAGCCGACCCGGCGGCACAAACCGATGCCACCGCCAAGGCGCCGCACGGCGCCGCCGCGGCGTTCCTGACGGCGCGCTTCGCCGCCCGGCAGAACGACCTCGATTTCGCCGCCGACCAGTTCATCAAGGCGATGGCCAGCGACCCTGACAACCCCGAGCTGCAGCAGCAGGCCTTCCTGGCGGCGCTGATGGCCGGGCGGCCGGAGGCAGTGCAGCTCGCTGCCGGGCTTCGGGAAAACCAGGCGGCGCAATTGCTGCTGGCCAACAACGACGCCAAGGCCGGCCGCTGGGATCGTGCCGAGGCCCGCTTCGCCACCATGCCGCGCCAGGGGTTGATGCAGATCCTGGCGCCATTGGCGGTGGCATGGTCGCAGGCCGGCCAAAGCCATTTCGACGAGGCGCAGGCGACGCTGCGGCCGTTCGTGGAATCGCCGCGAATGCGCGCGGTGTTCTCGCTGCACGCGGCGCTGATCGCCGATTTCGGCCATCGCGACGCCGAGGCGGCGCGGCTGTATCACACAGCACAGGTGGAATACCCTGGCAGCAACCTCGAACTCGGCCGGATGCTGGCGAGCTGGCAGGCGCGGCAGGGGCAAATGGCGGAGGCGCAGGCGTCGCTGGCGGCGATGATCGACAGCAGCCCGGACCTCGCCATCGCCCTGCCCCGGCTGCAGGCGGCGGTGGGGCAGCCGCAAATCCGCAGTGCCGCCGATGGCCTCGCCCAAAGCTATCTGGCCCTGGCCGCCGCCTTGCGCGCGCAGGACGCCAACGAGTTCGCCGCCGTGTTGCTCCGCCTGGCCCTCGACATGCGCCCCGACCTTGTGCCCGCGCGCCTGCTCAGCGCCGAGTTGCTGGACATCGAGAAGCATCCGGATGCCGCGTTGCGGATTTTGGCGCCGGTGGCGGTGAACGAGCCGTTGGCTGGGCTGGTGCGGCTGCGCCAGGCGGTGCTGCTGGCCCATAGCGGCGACACCGAGGCGGCGTTGCGCGCGCTCGACAAGCTCAGCGCCGATTTCCCGACCCGGCCGGAGCCGCCGGCCGTTGCCGGCGACCTGCTGCGCAGCGTCCGCCGCTATCCTGAGGCGGTGGTGGCGTACGACAAGGCGGTGGCGCTGCTGGGCACCCCGAAGCGCACCAACTGGCCGCTGTTCTACGATCGCGGCATCGCGCTCGACCGCGCGCATCAATGGCCGCGCGCCGAAGCGGATTTCAACACCGCCCTGGAGCTTTCGCCCGAGCAGCCCGTGGTGCTGAACTATCTCGGCTATTCCTGGACCGAGCAGGGCCGCAACCTGCCCCGCGCCCGCCAGATGATCGAGCGTGCCGCCGAGCAGCGGCCGAACGACGGCGCCATCATCGACAGCCTCGGCTGGGTGGTGCTGCGCCAGGGCAATACCGGCGCGGCGGTGAAATACCTCGAACGCGCGGTCGAGCTCGACCCCGAGGACCCTTCCATCAACGGCCATCTCGGCGACGCCTATTGGGCCGCCGGCCGCAAGCTGGAGGCGCAGTTCCAATGGCGCCGGTCGCTGAACCTCAACCCCGAACCGGAGGATCTGGTGAAGCTGCAGGCCAAGCTGCGCGAAGGCGAGCAGGCGATGCGCGGCCCGGTGCCGGCCACCGCGGCGCAAGGCCAGGCGGCGGAGAAGACGGTTCGCTAGGCCGGCTCCCGGACCCGCTGACGCTGGCGGCGTTGATATGGCCGATGTCGTGAGTCCCGGCCCGGGTGCCGCGCCTTCTATTGTCGAGATCGCATCCGCCAAGGTGAACCTGTTCCTGCACGTCACCGGCCGCCGCCCGGACGGCTACCACGTGCTGGACAGCCTGGCGGTGTTCGCGGCCATCGGGGACGAGATCCGGGTGGCGCGTGACGAGGGCCTGTGGCTGGAGCTGGACGGCCCTTTTGGCGACGGGTTGCGGACGGTGCCGGATAATCTGGTGATGCGCGCGGCGCGGGCGTTGGCGGCGGAGCGTGGGGTGCCGGCGCGGGCGCATATCGCGCTCGCCAAGAACCTGCCGGTGGCATCCGGCCTCGGCGGCGGCTCGGCGGACGCGGCGGCGACGCTGCGCGCGCTGGCCCGGCTGTGGCAGATCGAGCCTGCGAGCCACGGCCTCGCCACCTCGCTCGGGGCCGACGTGCCGGTGTGCCTCCGCCGGCGGGCGGCGCGGATGGGCGGCATCGGCGAAATCCTGACGCCTGCGCCGGATCTGCCGGAATGCGGCATCCTGCTGATCAATCCCGGCGTGCACGTGGCGACGCCGGACGTGTTCCGCGCCCGCCACGGCGAGTTTTCGCCAGTTGCCCGGCTGCCTTCGGGCTGGGCCGATGTTTTCGCGATGGCGGCGGACCTCTCGCGGCTCACCAACGATCTTGAGGCACCGGCGATCGCGCTTTGCCCTGAGATCGCCGAGGTGCTGGCGGCCTTGCGGCATTTGCCCGGCTGTGCCCTGGCGCGAATGAGCGGCTCCGGCGCCACCTGCTTCGGCCTGTTCGCCGACGCGCACGCCGCGACGCAGGCGGCGGAAACGCTCAGGCGGACGGATTGGTGGTGCTGGGGTGGCGCTTTGCTGGAGTGACCTGTATTTCGCCGCGCCGATAGGGTAATCAGCGCGAACGTTGGGGCGTAGCCAAGCGGTAAGGCAGCGGATTTTGATTCCGCCATTCGGAGGTTCGATCCCTCCCGCCCCAGCCATCTTCCCGATATCCGGGTCCCCTCTGCGAGCACCCTCGGGGCTTGAGCGTGCTCGCTTGCGGGCGGTTCTGGATCAGTCGGCGCCGGTGGGACGCAGCATCGAAACATTCGCGCCGGTGGATGGCTTGCCCATGGCGGCTGGCGGCTTGACGAAGGCGTTGGTCCATTTCGGGCTGACCGCGACGACGGGCTGCCGGGTGTTGCGCCGCCGCGGGCCGGTGGACGGCACGGTGACGTGGCTCGGGTCAACCAGGCGGTAGCCCTCGGGCACTTTCAGCAGGAAGGCCGGGCGGTTCGGCTTCGGCTCAATCTTTTGCCGCAGCCGGTAGATCATCGCCTCCACCGCGTGGCTCTGCAGGTCCGGCGCCTCGCCCCAGATTTCCTGCATCAGCTGGACGCGGTTCACCGGCTGTTCCGCGGCCCGGTACAGCACGCCGAAGACCGCCGCCTCCTTGGCGGTCAGGCGCTTCGGCCGACGCGTCACCGGGTCGAACAGCAGCCGCTTGCCCGGATTGAAGCGCAACGGCCCGACCACCAGCATCGCTTCGCTGTTGGTCTGGTAGGAGCGGATATGGGCGCGCAGCCGGGCCAGCAGGGTGGTGATACGGAACGGCTTGGCCAGGTAGTCGTCGGCGCCGGCATCCAGCCCGCGAACGATGTCGGCCTGCTCCGTCGCATGGGTGAGCATCAGGATCGGCAATTGCAGGCCGGTTCGGCGCAGCTTGGCGCAAAGCTGCCAGCCGTCGCCGTCCGGCAACTGCGCTTCCAGGATGATCGCGGCATAGCCCTGGTCGCGGGCGAGCGCCAATTCCATGGCCTGCGCCGCACCGCCCACCCGCGTCACGCGGGCACCATGGCGAACCAGTTCACGCTCCAGTTCGCTGGCGGCAGGGTCGTCATCGACGATGAGAAGATGCTTTCCGACGGCCATGGCGATCTCCCTAGCTATGATTGCTTCACTGTCATGAATGCAGAGGAGAACTGGAGGAAAGTCCATTAGATTTGTCATGGAAATAACAACTTTCCGTTATCTCAGGCGAAACGCCGGCGCAGAGTACGGTTCCGTTCTCTTCATAGAATCCTTTGTGAAGCTTCTAAGGCGCCGAAAAGCTGTAGCGGAATTTTACCTTTCTTGGCCCAGTAACGCGCCGTAACCGACCAGCTTTAAGCAAGGGTTGTTTCATGAATGTCAGAACAGAGCGGGAGGGCGCGCCCGATACTCCGGGGATCGTGACATCATAAAAAAACAGTTAAGGCGACCGTAAACGGATGCTTGCGGATGCAGCGAGAGAAGCTTTGGGAAATGACGTAAGGGTAACGATAGCAACTCATTACGGAGCGAAGTTCATCAAACAACCTCGGTGCGGGCAACGAGGTATTTGCGCATCACCTCAGGGTCCGGTGCGAAGCCCAGGCCTGGCGTGGCTGGCAGGTCCAGTGTTGCGGCAAAGGGGTCGAACAGGGCGTGCGGCTGGTGTTCGAGGGTGATGAAGGCGGTTTCCACCGGGGCAAGGCGGGTGAAGCTCGCGCAGAGATGCGCGGTGGCGAGGTAGCCCGGACCCCAATAGAAGCAATGCGGCACCACCCGCACCGAATACGCCTGGGCCAGTGCCGCCACCCGCAGCATGGCGCTGATGCCGCCGATCTTGATGACGCTGGGCTGGACGAAATCCACCGCGCCGGCTTCGAACAGCCGCTGGAAATCATGCAGTGTCGCGATGTTCTCGCCGGCGGCGATCGCCACACCCTCGGCGCGGACTTCGGCGATGCCGGCGAAATCCTCCGGCGGCCAGACCGGTTCTTCCAGCCAGTGGAAGTCATCGCGCTGGATCTCGCGGGCGATGGCGCGGGCCTCGTCCACCGCCCAGGGGCAGTTGACGTCGAGCATGATCCGGGTTTCGCGCGCCACCGCCTCCCGCGCCGCACGGAACGCCGGCACCGTCGGCTCGTGCAGCTTGATCCAGCCATAGCCGAGCGATTCTGCCCGTTGCACGTTGCGGGCGATCGCCTCGCGGTCGCCGCCGTAGCGCATCATGCTGGCGTAGCGCGCCAGGGTGGCGCCGCTGCCGCCGAGCAGGCGATACAGCGGCAGCCCGGCGCGCTGGGCGGCGATGTCCCACAAGGCGATGTCCATCGCCGACAGCGCGTACATCACGGGGCCGGTACGGCCGAAGCCGTGGAAGGTACGCTGAGCCTCCTCCATGATGGCGGCGATCGGCGCCGGGTCGCGGCCGAGGAACCAAGGTGCGACCAGGCTGTCCAGGACCGCCTGGGTGCCGGCGTTGACGAGGTGCCCGAACGCCTCGCCCCAGCCGATCGCGCCGTCATCGGTTTCCACCCGCACCATCAGGCATTCCATGTTCTGCCAGGGACGCGCGTTCAGGCTGGGGCGCATGCCGATTTGCTTGCCGCCCGTGGTGAACGGAATCGACACGCGCATCGTCTCGATGCGGGCTATTTTCATTGGTTTCGTCCTGGGAAGGGAAAAGTCAGGGGAAGCGATGGCGGTGCTTACGATCCGCCCGATGCGGTGTCGAAATACATCTCCGCCCAGCTTTTCGGCGCAATCTTGATGACGCCGGTCTTGAACATGAAGTCGGCGGTCTTTTGCGCGCCTTGCGGCCGCAGGGTGAATTCCACCCCAGGGTCCGACATCATCGCCACCAGTTCGTCGGCGGTGGTCTTGTCGCGGCTGACGCGCAGATACGCCTCGGCCGCCTCGTGGCGGTGCGCATTGATGGTGTCGGTGGCGTCCTGCAAGGCCTGGAGGAACACGCCGACGACCTTCGGGTTGGCGGTGCGGAACCTGGTGCTGGAGGCAAGCGCGCTGACCGAATGCGGGCCGATCGCGTCGAAGCTGCTGGCGACGACATGGGCATCAGGTGCTTCGAGTTCGAAATGCTGATACGGCAGGGAACTGAAATGCGACCTGAAGGCCGCGCCGCCCGAGAGGATCCCGGACGCGGCGTCCGGATGGCCCATGGAGATCGTGTTGGGATCGAGCTTCTGCCACCCGGCATCGCCGAACGCGCGGGCGGCGAGGATGTCCAGCATCATCGCCTGCATCGACACCTTCACCGAGGGCAGGGCGATGCGGTCGTCCGGCCGGTAATCCGCGATGGTGCGGATGCGCGCGTCGCGGCTCACCAGCAGCAGCGGCATGATGTTCATGCCGGACAGGCCGCGGATGCCGATATTCCCCCGGGTCTTCGCCCACATCGTCACGAGGTTCGACATGCCGACGGCGCCGATATCGAGCGCGCCGGAGATCAGCGAATCGTTCAGCACCGCCGGGCCGCCCATGGTGACGAATTCGACCTTGAGGTCGGGCAGCCCCGCCGCACGGGCGCGCGGACCGATGAAGTCGTGGTCCTGCATGATCACCAGTTGCATATAGGGCAAGCCGTATTGCTGGCCGATGCGCAACCGGTCGGTTTCCGCCCGCGCGCCGGTGGCGAGCCAGAGCAACGCGGCCGCCAGTGCTGTTATTCGCTTCATGCCGCCTTCCCATCGCGTCCGTTTGCCGGGCGTGCGTTCCGCAAAAAGCGTATCACCTCCGCAAAGGGCGAGAAAGAACCAGCACCTGGGCGTATGATGCCGCCATGAAGCTGCACCTCACCCGCATGAAATCGCCTATCGGCACCATCTTGCTCGTCTCGGACGGCGAGGCGCTGCGGGCGCTCGACTTTGAGGATTACGCCGACCGCTTGCACCGTCTGCTCAAACGGCAATACGGCGCATACGACTTGACGCCGATGGCCGGCGCCGATCCTGCCGCGCCCGCGCTGGACGCCTATTTCGCCGGCGAACTGGCAGCGCTGGACGCAATCAAGGTCGCGACATCGGGCACCGGGTTCCAGACCAGCGTCTGGGCCGCCCTGCGCCGCATTCCCGTCGGCACCACCACGACTTACGGCGCCCTGGCGGCGGCGATCGGCAAGCCGGGTGCCTTCCGCGCGACCGGGGCCGCCAACGGCGCCAACCCGGTGGGAATAGTGGTGCCGTGCCACCGCGTCATCGGCGCCGATGCGCGGCTCACCGGCTATGGCGGCGGCCTCAAGCGCAAGGAATGGCTGCTGCGGCACGAAGGCGCCCTCGGGTAGCGCGCGCCTCGGCCAGCGGCAAATTCCGGCGATTGATTGCCGGCCCCCTCGGTGCCATGAAGGTGCCAACGGCCAATCGAGGGAGAAGACGCATGACCAAGTCGTGGATTGCAATGGGCTTGCTGGCGGCGATGCTTGCCGGCGCGGCCCAGGCGCAACCGGTCAAGATCGCATTGATCCTGCCGATGACCGGCCCCTCCCAATCCACCGGCAAGCAGATCGACGCCGCGGTGAAGCTGTACATGCAGCAGCACGGCGACAGCGTCGCCGGGCACAAGATCGAAATCATCCTGCGCGACGACGCGGGTGTCGCCGACACGACAAGGCGCCTGGCGCAAGAAGCGGTGGTGCGCGACAAGGCCAACATCCTCGCAGGCTTCGGGCTGACGCCGCTGGCGATGGCGGTGGCGCCGATTGCCACCCAGACGAAGGTGCCGATGGTGGTGATGGCCGCCGCCACCTCGATCGTCACCGCGCAGTCGCCGTTCATCGTCCGCACCGCGCAGGTGATCCCGCAGGTCGGTGTGGGGATGGCGGATTGGGCGTTGCAGAACGGCATCAAGCGGGTGGCGACGCTGGTCACCGACTATGCGCCGGGCGTGGATGCCGAGACCTGGTTCGCCAGGCGCTTCAAGGAGGGCGGCGGCACCATCGTGGAATCGTTGCGCTCGCCATTGGCCGCACCGGACTTCGCGCCGTTCTTGCAACGCGCGATCGACGCGAAGCCCGAGGCGCTGTTCACCTTCGTGCCGTCAGGCCAGGGTGCCGCCTTGGCCAAGCAATTCGTCGAACGCGGCCTGGACAAGTCGGGCATCCGCCTGATCGGCACCGGCGACGTCACCGACGACGACCAGTTGAACGGCATGGGCGACGCGGTGCTGGGCATGATCACCTCCGGCCCGTATTCGGCGGCGCACCCGAGCGAACCCAACAAGGCCTTCGTCGCCGCCTTCGAAAAAGCCAACCCCGGCATGCGGCCGAACTTCATGGCGGTGTTCGGCTATGACGGCATGAATGCGATCTATCAGGCGCTGGAAAAAACCAAGGGAGACACCGACGGCACGGCGCTGGTCGCGGCCATGAAAGGCGCCACCTGGGAAAGCCCGCGCGGCCCGGTGCTGATCGACCCGGAGACGCGCGACATCGTGCACAACATCTATATCCGCAAGGTCGAGAAGCGGGATGGGCAGTTGTACAATGTTGAGTTCTCCAGCATTCCGATGATGAAGGATCCGGCTAAGTAGGACGCGCGCAGACGCGCGTCTTCGCGCGGCGAGGCAAGCGGCAGTGGCGCCCTTGCGCCACGAGAGCGTTCCCACTTGCTGGATACCAGAGTCCGATGATGCGGAGTGAGCAAATCCCACACCAAGCCTTGCCGCGCGAAGGCGCGCGTCTGGAGCGCTTTCGTGGCGCAAGTGGCGCCACTGCCGCTTGCCTCGCCGCGCGAAGGCGCGCGTCTGGGGCGCGTCAATGACCAACCTCTTCGACGGCATAGCCTACGGCATGCTCCTCTTCGTCCTCGCCTGCGGCTTGTCGGTAACGCTCGGCCTGATGAACGTCATCAACCTCGCGCATGGCAGCTTCGCCATGGTCGGTGGCTATGCGGCGGCATATGCGGTCAATCGGTTGGGCGTGCCGTTCCTGCTTGGCCTGCCTGTGGCGTTCCTGGCGGCGGCGGCGATGGGGTTGGTGCTGGAACGCACGCTGTATGTGCATGTCTACGGCAAAAGCCATCTCGACCAGGTGTTGCTGAGCATCGGCATCGTCTTCATGTCGGTGGCGCTGGTGTCGTACACACAGGGCTCGCAGCAGCAATTCATCACGCTGCCGGATTTCCTGCGTGCGCGATACGAGGTGCTGGGCGTGTCGATGGGCGCGTACCGGCTGCTGATCATCTTTGTCTGCGGCGCGTTGGCGCTCGGTTTGCAACTGGCCCTTTCGCGAACCCGCTTCGGCAGCCGCTTGCGGGCGGCGGTGGATGATCCCTGGGTGGCGCGGGGATTGGGAATCAATGTCGACCGCATCTTCATGGTGACCTTCGCCGTCGGTTCCGGCCTTGCCGGGTTGGGCGGGGCGCTGGGGGCGGAGATCCTCGGGCTCGATCCGTCCTTCCCGCTGAAGTTCATGGTGTATTTCCTGATCGTTGTGACGGTGGGCGGATCTTCCAGCATCACCGGGCCGTTCCTCGCCTCGATCCTGCTCGGCGTCGCCGATGTCGCCGGCAAGTATTACGTGCCGCAGATCGGCGCCTTCGTGATCTACACGGTGATGATCCTGGTGCTGTTGTGGCGGCCGCAGGGCTTGTTCACCGCGCGCGGTGCGAGGTGAACGAAGCACGCGCGAACGGCAGCGCGAGCGAACCGCGCCGGCAGGCCGCCGCCGCCCTCGCCGCGTCGTCACGCTGGCACCCGGCGGAATACGCCTTCTGGGCGCTGGCGCTGGCGAGCTGGGTGCTGCTGCCGGACCAATATCTGTTGTTGAACGAGGTCGCGATATTTGGCCTGTTCGCGCTCTCGCTCGATCTTGTGCTCGGCTATGGCGGCATCGTCTCGCTCGGGCAGGCGGCGTTCTTCGGCACCGGCGCCTATGCCGCCGGCTGGCTCGCCAAGGCCGGCTACGGCGATCCGTTGCTGGGCCTGGGTGCCGCCGCCGCCTGCGCGATGCTGCTGGGCTTCGCCACCAGCTTCCTGGTGCTGCGCGGCTCCGACCTCACCCGCATCATGGTGACGCTGAGCGTGGCGCTGGTGCTGTTCGAACTCGCCAACCGGCTGACCTGGCTGACCGGCGGCGCCGACGGCATGCAGGGCATGACGATGTCGCCGATTCTCGGCCGGTTCGAATTCGATATCTTCGGCCGCGTCGCCTATGCCTACAGCCTGGTGGTGCTGTTCCTGTTGTTCCTGGTCGCCCGGCGCTTCGTGTTCTCGCCGTTCGGCTGGTCGGTGCGCGCGGTGAAGGGCAACCCGATGCGCACCGCGGCGATCGGCATTCCGGTCAATGCCCGCCTGGTCGGCGTCTACACCCTCGCCGCCGGATATGCCGGCATCGCCGGCGGGCTGCTGGCGCAATCCACCCAGTTCGTGTCGCTGGACGTGCTGGCCTTCCACCGCTCGGCCGACGTGATGCTGATGCTGGTGATCGGCGGCGTCGGCTATCTCTATGGCGGGTTGATCGGCGCGCTGGTGTTCAAGTTCATGCAGGACTGGCTGGCCGCACTGACCCCCGAATACTGGCAATTCTGGATCGGCCTGTTGCTGGTTCTGCTCGTGGTGATCGGGCGTGAGCGGATTTTTGGCTGGCCGCTGGCACTGTTGCGCCGGGTGAGGCGGGCATGACCGTGGCGCTGGAGACGCGGGGCCTCGGCTGCCGCTTCGGCGGGCTGATCGCCACCAACGACGTCTCCCTCAAGCTGCGGCGCGGCGCCCGCCACGCGTTGATCGGCCCGAACGGGGCGGGGAAGACGACGCTGATCAACCTGCTGACCGGCGTGCTGCGCCCATCCAGCGGCCGCATCCTGCTTGAGGGTGCCGACATCACCGATCTGCGCCCGGACCGGCGGGTGCAACGCGGCCTAGTGCGCACCTTCCAGATCAACCAGCTTTTCCCGGCCCTGACGCCGCTCACCACCATCGGCCTCGCGGTGTCGCGCCGGCTTGGGCTGGACACCGGGCTGTGGCGCCGGATCGGCAGCAACGCGCGGGTGATCGACGAAAGCGTCGATATCCTCGAACGTTTCGACCTGCTGGGCGTGATGAACCAACCGACGGCGTCGCTAGCGTATGGCCGCCAGCGGCTGCTCGAAATCGCTGTCGCCATCGCCTGCGGGCCGCGGGTGCTGTTGCTGGACGAACCCGCCGCCGGCGTGCCGGAAGGCGAGCGCGACGGCATTCTGGCCGGCGTCGCGGCCTTGCCGGCCGATGTCACGGTGCTGCTGATCGAGCACGACATGGATCTGGTGTTCCGCTTCGCCGACCGGATTTCCGTCCTCGTCGCGGGCCACCTATTGGTGGAGGGCACGCCGGCCGAAATCGCCGCCGACCAGCGGGTGCGCGAAGTCTATCTCGGCGAACCCGCATGAGTTTGCTGCTGGCGGTTGAGGATGTATCGGCGGGGTACGGCGCGGCGGTGGTGCTGGACCGTGTGTCGATATCGCTGGAGGAAGGAAAATCCCTGGCCCTCCTCGGGCGCAACGGCATGGGGAAGACCACAGTCATCACCAGCATCGTCGGCCTGACGCGGCGCGTCTCCGGCCGGGTGTGGCTCGGCGGCGTTGATATCACCCGCCTCGCCCCGGAGCAGCGGGCGCTGCACGGCATCGGCTGGGTGCCGCAGGAGCGGAACATCTTCCGCTCGCTGACGATCGAGGAGAACCTCACCTGCGTGGCGCGCCCCGGGCCATGGGATGTGGCGCGGATCTACGCGATGTTTCCACGCCTGCGCGAACGCCGCCGCAACATGGGCGGCCAACTCTCCGGCGGCGAGCAACAGATGCTGGCGATCGGCCGCGCCTTGGTGCTGAACCCGCGGCTGCTGCTGCTGGACGAACCGACCGAGGGCCTGGCGCCGATCATCGTCGCCGAACTGCTCGCCGTGCTTCGCCGGCTGACGCGTGAGGAGGGGCTGTCGGCGGTGATCGTCGAACAGCACGCGCAGAAGGTGCTGGCGGTGACCGACACGGCGGTGATTCTCGAACGCGGCCGCGTGGTGCATGCCGGGCCGAGTGCGGCATTGCAGGAAGATGAGGCGGTGCTCGCCAGGTATCTCGGGGTGGCCGGCGGGCATTAGGGTGGGCGTTGGTTGTCGGTAGGTGTTATGAGCTTTCGAGTGTCGTTAAACGTCCTCTAACGGCGCCCCAACTAGATTAAGCAATTCATCCGAGTACCATCTACGATGCTCGTTAATGAAGTCTATTAGTGCCGGACTTTTTGATAACGCGTCAATTATGAAGTTCTGCCAGCGATCACGTATTTTAGAGTTAAATGTTGACAGAGTGCGCGCAACAAGATCGCAGTAATTGGATAGCATTTCACAGGCGCAAAGTACCTTGATGCGATCTTTGCAGGAATTATCTAATATTTTTTTATTATAAAAGTATTCGTAAATTTCCTCATTCTTGGAAATGAATGATAATATACTCAAGCTTTGCTCACAAAGTCTACCGTTAGCATCAGATTCTAATGTACTTTTAAGTAATTTTAACTGAGACAGCAGAAAAATTAACCCTGCGAATGTAACAAATAGGGTTATAGTAGAAGAAAATTCTATAATTTACATAGTAAAATCAATATCAATTCTTTTATATGATTGAATAGAGAAAGCATTTCACGGTGTCCTGATCTTTTTGTGTGAAGTTACGTGTCCAGATGAAGGACAGGATGTGCGATCGTCGGCGTCTATCAGTTCATGCCCTACCGCAGCCGCAAAACCTCAAGCCCCGCGCCCGCCGCGTGCAACGCGCGCGGCAGGGCCGGGCCGGTGAAAAGCCGCGTCACCGCCATCGCGTCCGCGCCGGTCTCGCGGTCCTCGGTCAGCATTGGAATCTCGGCGCGGATGGCCTCGTGGAGAATGCGCGTGGACGGCGCGGGCGTCGTGCCGCGCAAATCGACCGCTTGGGCTGCTGTCAGTGCCTCGATGGCGATCAGCATGCGCAGGGGCAGGAGCTGTTCTTCGAGCTTGCGGATGGTGAGCGGCGTCTGCGGCGCGTGATCCTCGACCGCGTCGGACACCGGAATCGCGTCGAGCGAGGCGGGGGTGGCGCGCAGGCGGATTTCGGCTTGCAACGCGGCCACGGTCTTCTGCAACGGATTGAAGCCGGCACTGGCACCGCCGATGGGTGAGAGGTAGCGGGGCAGGCCGCTCAGCGCCGGGCTCATCAGCTTGATGACGCGATGGGCGCTGGCGGTGGCGAGCTGGGCCAGGGCGATCGCCAGGCTGTCGAAGCCCAGTGCGATCGCCGGGGTGTGGAAATTCGCGGTGGAAAACATCTCGCCGCTGTCGGCCAGAACAAGAGGGTTGTCGGCGGCGGCGTTGATTTCGGTCTCGATCTCGCCGGCGACCGTGGCGAAGGCGGCGAGCACCACGCCGAACACCGGGGCGGCGATGCGGAAGCACAACGCATCCTGGATCGAGCGCGCGGTGTCCGGCGCGTGCAGGTAGCTGCCGTGGAGAAGCGTACGGAACCAGCCAGCGGCCAGCATTTGCCCGCCGGCCGGCCGTGCGGCGGCGAGGCGGGCGTCGAAGATCGCGGGATTGGCGGCGTAGCCCTCGGCGGCCAGCGCCATGGCGGCGGCGGCGAGGGTCAACAGATCGGCAAGTTCCGCGAGCACGAAGCCGCCATGGCCGCACACGACGGCACTCGCGTTGATCAGTCCGAGCCCGTCCTTCGGCCCGAGCCGTGCCGGCGCCAGGCCGGCGGCGGCGAGTGCCGCGGCCGCCTTCACGCGCGCGCCGTGGTGCCAAACCTCGCCGAGGCCGATCGCGGCGGCGCCGAGATGCGCGCACAGGCCGAGGTCGCCGGCACCGATCGAGCCGCGGCCAGGGATGACGGGCGTGATGCCGGCGTTGAACATCGCGACCAGCAGTTCCAGAACGGCAGGTGAAAGTCCGGCGCCGCCTTGCGCCACGCCGATGATGCGGCACAGCAAGGCGGCGCGGCACACCGGCATCGGCAAGGCGTCACCCATGCCGATGCAGCGGCCGCGGATCATCTGCACCTGGAACGCCTCGATTTCCGCCGCACTCAACCGATACCCGACATTGCCGCCAAGGCCGGTGTTGAGGCCATACACAGGCGCGTCGCCCCCGGCATGGCGATCGACCACGTCGCGGGCATCGCGGATGGCGCGCCAGGCGGCGGGGGCGATTTCGATCCGCCGCTCGCCTTCGGCGAGGGCCACGAACTCCCGCAATTTCAGGCGGCGGTCACCGATCGATGCCACGCTCATCTAGCGAATTTCAGGATAGCCGGCGGTGAGCGCCATGCTCTCCATCGCCTGCGTCGCCGCATATCCGGCGGGATCGACGGCAACGAAGCGGCGCAGGCAGAGATCGGCCAGCAGCGCCCGGCCGGTGTCGGTGGCATCGAGGCCGAGCAGCGCCGAACGCACCCGCGCCGTCTGCTCCGGCGTCAGCGCGTTGGCGACCAGCGCCGGCAATGGGCAAGGCGCGGTCGCGGCGACGGTTCGCACGCCACGAACCAGTTCGGGCGCGTGCCGGCGAAGCAGCAACAGCGAAAGACTGTCGATCGCGGCGATGTCGGCCGCACCGGTGGCCACCGCCTCGACCACGCGCTGATGCGTGATGAATGGGCCGGCGACCTGGGAGAACAACGGCGCCTGGGCAGCGAAGGTCGCGAGGTGGGCGCGCGGTGCGTTGTAGCCGGAATGGCTGTTGGCGGCATTGAACGCGAACCGCCCGCCGAATGCGTCTTCCAGCCGCGCGATCGATGAGCCCTCGGCAACGATGAAGTCCGAGCGGTAATGCGCCTGGTCCTGCGCCCACTCGGCGTCCGGGATCGGCGCCGCCAGCAGCGTCTTGGTGGCGCCTTCGCGGATAAAGGGCCAGCCGCACATGAACACGCAACCGAGATCGCGGCGGTCCCACAACGCATCCAGCTTCGCCGGATAGTTATGCTCGATGATCATCATGTCGACGCCGGATGCGGCGATCACCTGGGCCAACAACGCCTGCCACGCCGCGGCGGCCGAGGCCGACACCGCATACATCCGGGCGTTGGCGACCGGCATGTTGGCGACCGGCGTCATGCGAAGCGCAGGCGTTGCCCGAAGCCCAGCCGTTCTGCTTTGGTCAGCATCGCATAACCGAGGGCGATGTCTGACAGCGACAGGCCGCGATGCCAGAACAAGATGGTCTCGGCATCGTTTTCGCGGCCGGGTCTGAGGCCGGCGACGATCTGGCCCATCTCCGCGTGCAGCGTCTGCTCGGAAAGCTTGCCGGCGTTGACATGCGCGCGCAGCGAGCCGAACGGCCCACCCTTGCACTGGCCCCAATCATCCACCACCAGCTTGGACATGATGTCGGTGAGGGAAAGCTCCACAGCACTCATCGTGCCATAGGGGACGACGAACGCGCCCGGCTTGATCCATTCGGTCTTGAGCAGCGGCGCCGGCTCCAGCAGGCGCGTCGCCTCCACCACGATATCCGCACCGCTGACGACGTCCTGCCAGTTGTCCATGGCCCGTACCGGCTTGCCGAGATCGGCACTGAGCCTGGCCGCGAAAGCATCCTGGCTTTCGCGGCGGCGGGAATGGACGCGGATCTCGTCGAAATGGAACAGCGAGTTCCAGCAGCCGCACATTCCAATAGGCGCTGCCCCGCGCGCCGAGATGGCCGAGGATCTTGCTGTTCTTGCGCGCGAGATATTTGGCACCGACCGCGGTCATCGCACCGGTGCGCATTTCGGTGATCCCGGTCGCGTCCAGAATCGCGCGCGGCGTGCCGGTGGTGGGGTCGAACAGATTGAGGATGCCCATCTCGGACGGCAGGTTTTGCTTGTAGTTGTAGACGTAGTCGCTGACGATCTTGACGCCGGCATAGTTCACCGGCGCGCCGATCGCGCCGCGCAGCACATTGAAATGGCCGTGGTCCGATTCCTTGGGCGTAAGGTGCACCCGCGGCTCGATCACCGTCTCGCCGCGACCCTGGGCAGCGAGGCTGGTTTCGATGGCGGCGATGATCTCGGCGTCGGTCAATGCCAGCGCCGCGATGTCCAGCCCGTTCAGGAAGGTGATGTAGATCGGTTGCATCAACGCTCCATTGCCGCGCGAACAAGGGCGGCGAGACGATAAATGCCGTGCACGAAACGGCTGTACGGCAGCAGCAGGAACAATGCGAGGATGAAGCCGAGATGCACCGCCAACGCGACCCCCATCGCCGTGGTGCCGCGCAGGCCCAGCAACGCGAGCCCGGTCGCGGCCACCAGCAGCAGCAGAAACAGCAGCGCGTAATCGGCCCCGAGCAACGCCTTCGCGGCGGGCTTGGGGTCGGCGATCACCTTCATCCAGATCAGCCCCGACGTGCCGGCCAGCATGCCAATGCCGCCCAACGTGCCCAGCACCACCGGCAGGCTCAACACTCCGTACGGCGCTACCCAACCGAACCAATGGTGATAGATCGTCGCCGCCGAGGTGGCGGCGAAACACAGCATGAATCCGTAGAACATGCTGTGGTGCAGCCAACGCCGCGTACCGGAAAAACCCTCATCCGGATAGTTGCAGCCATCGCCGCCGCCGCCGAGGTTGCGCAAGGTCAGCGCGTCGTGCAGGCCACGCGCGACGGCGGCGATGTCAGGCGTGCCGGCGCCGGTGCTGCGCCAGAAATTCGCCGCTGACATTGCCAAGGCGAGCAGCGCGTACAGGAACGTCACGGATGCGACCCACAGCATCGCCTGATACGGGATCACCGCGTAGAACGCGCCTGGCTGGTCATGAACGGCGAACAAATTGTCCGGTGATTGCAGCAAAGCGGTCAGGATGAACACCACGGCCACCGCGAGTGCCGCCACCACGCAGACGAGGCTGCCGTTGCGCCGGAACAGCCCCGCCAGCGGTTGCGGCCAGGCATATTGCTCGTAGCTTTCCTGGCGAATCTCGGCGAAGGCTTTCGGCACGTTGATGCCGAATTCATGCGGTGGCGCGTATTGGCAGGAATAGAAGCAGCCGCGGCAGCCATGGCAGAGATTGGCGAGGTAGCCGAGATCGGCGCTGGCGAAATCGCGCCGCAGCTCCATCGCCGGGAACACCGCGCAGAAGCCTTCGCAATAGCGGCAGGCGTTGCAGACCTCCATGGCCCGCCTGGCATCGGCGATGGCTTCAGTTTCTTGCATGTTTCGCTGCCTCCTGCCCGGCGATGCGGCCGAACACCGTGCCGATGGTCATGCCGAAACCGGCAAGATAGCCTTTGCCCAAGATGTTCCCGGCCATGATCTCACCGGATGCGAACAAATTGGCGCTGGGGCGGCCGTCGGCCATTAGCACCCGCGCCTGCTCGTTCACCTTCAGGCCGAGATAGGTGAAGGTGATGCCGGGGCGCAGCGGGTAGCCGTAGAAGGGCGGCTTTTCGATCCGTTGCGCCCAATTGGTTTTGTCCGGCGCGAGTCCCTGCGGTGCGGCAGCCATCGAGCGCGGTCGCCTGGAAGCGGCCCGGCTGCACCGCTGCATTGTAACGATCGCACCGTGTCCTGCACCGTTCCCGGATCGAGCCCGAGACGCTGCGCCAACTCGCCGATGCTGTCGGCGCGGATCGCGGGGAAGACCGAGGGCATGAACAGCGAGAACGCCGGCGCGTCGCAGATGGAATAGGCGATCTGGTCCGGCTGCTGTGCGATCAGCCGGCCCCAGATGGCGTAGCGCTTCGGCCAGACATCCTCGCCCTCGTCATAGAAGCGAACGCCATGGCGATTGACCACGATGCTGTAGGGCACCGAATCCAGCCTGGTGACGATGCCGCCGTCGAATTTCGGGGCGCGGGCATCGAGTGCGACGGCATGGAACTGGGTGGCGTCGCCGACCGGCGCGGCGCCCTGGGCCAGCAGGTTCTTCAGCACCTGCCCCTTGGCGTACGGCGTGCCGCGGATGACGAAATTGTCCACCGCGTCGCCCCAGTATTGCCGCATCCAGTCGAGGTTGGCCTGGAATCCGCCGGACGCCACCACCACGCAGCGCGCCTTCGCGGTTTGCGGAAAGCCCCGGCAGATGATGTCGACCGAGCGGACGAAACCGTCGTCGAGCGACAGGGACCGAACTTCGGTATCGTACAGCACGTCGATGCCCAGCCGCTCGGCGGTGGCGAAATAGGCGTTCACCAACGCCTTGCCGCCGCCGAGGAAGAACGCGTTGGTCCGCGACAGGCTCAGCGTGCCGGTCAGCGACGGCTGGAAGCGCACGCCGCACGCCTCCATCCACGGCGTCACATGCGCCGAGGCGCGGATGGTCATGCGGGCGAGGTTCTCATCCGTCTGGCCGCCGGTGACGCGCAGCAGGTCGTCCCAGTATTCGTCTTCCAGATAGGATTCGGTCAGCACCTTGGTCGGGCTTGCGTGCATGCCGCGGAAATTGCGGGTGTGGCGGCTGTTGCCGCCGCGGAAATCGCGCGGCGCGTGCTCCAGCAGCAGCACGCTCGCGCCCGCCTCCCGCGCGGTGACGGCCGCGCACAAGGCGGCGTTGCCGCCGCCGACCACCAGCACGTCGTAGATGCGCGCGAAATCGATCATGCCAACTGGTTTGCACCGGGAGATTCGATGTGACAAGTGCCGCCGTGCGCCGCAGCGCGCGCCGGGTCAGGGCCGGGCCACGGAGCCGGTGATGATGTCTACGCGCAGGAGAGCGCGCTCGGCAGAGCGCCATAACAGGTCATCGGGCCGCGCCGCCGAGCCGCCCGAGCTTGTCAGTGCCACGATTTCGCTCGCAGCCGAAATCCTCGCCAGCCGCATGGCACGCAGTTTCGCCGTACTTCGAAGCGAGCGTATCGTGGCCAGTCACAACAGCGCAACGGTCGTGACAAGCACCGCGATGGCGGCGAGGATGGCCGCTCAACAGGAGGTCTCGTGATGGCCAGCTTCGTCTTCACCGGCGGCAAATTCCTCGATCCCAGGCGCGACGAACTGTGCGAGGGCATCGAAATCCTGATCGAGGACGGCTTCGTCCGCGAGGTGGCGGACCGGCCGATCAAAGCGGCCGGTGCCGAGCGGATCGGCCTGCGCGGCCGCACTGTCATGCCCGGCCTGATCGACGCGCATATCCATATCGTGCTGACCGAGGTCAATCTGTCGCTGCTGTCGGACATGCCGCTGACGCTGCTTGCGGCCAAGGGGTCGGTGGCGATGCGGGCCATGCTGATGCGCGGCTTCACCACCTTGCGCGACACCGGCGGGGCCGATTTCGGTATGAAGGCGGCGGTGGAGCAGGGGTTGTTCGAGGGTCCGCGCCTGTTCATCGCCGGCCAGGCGATCAGCCAGACCGGCGGCCATGCCGACCACCGCAAGCGGACCCAGACAACCATGTTCTGCGCCTGCTGCAACGGCCTCGCCTGGACCGCGCGGGTGGCGGACGGGGTGCCGGACATGATCAAGGCGGTGCGCGACGAGCTGCGCAAGGGGGCTGACCACATCAAGATCATGGTCTCCGGCGGCGTCGCGTCCCAGGCGGATCCGCTGGAGAGCCTGCAATACCGCATGGACGAGATCGAGGCGGCGGTGGAGGAGGCGACGCGCTGGGGCACCTACGTCGCCGCCCATGCCTACAGCGCCAAAGCGATCGAGCGCGCGGTGCGCGGCGGCGTGCGCACCATCGAGCACGGCAACCTGATCGACGAGGCGACAGCGAAGCTGATGGCCGAGCGTGGCGCCTTCATCGTGCCGACGCTGGTCGCCTACGACGCGCTGAAGCGGCGCGGGCCGGAATACGGGCTGTCCGCATACAGCATGGCGAAGAACGAGATGGTGCTGCAGGGCGGTCTGCGGTCGCTGGAACTATGCCGCGAAGCCGGGGTGAAGATCGGCTTCGGCAGCGACCTGCTGGGACAGTTGCAGAACGACCATTGCAACGAATTCACCATCCGCGGCGAGGTGATGTCGCCGCAGGAGGTGATCCGTTCCGCCACCTTGGTCAACGCCGAAATCATCGGCCGCAGCGGCATGCTCGGCGAGCTGGTGGTGGGCGCGCATGCCGACCTGCTGGTGGTGGACGGCGACCCCTATGCCGACCTCGCTGTCTTCCTCGGCGACGGCGCCCGAATCCCGGCGATCATGCTGGGTGGGCGCTTCGTGAAGAACGAGCTGTAGCGGCTTTAGAGACCGCTTGAGAATTCGCTCTGCCGAGTCCTCCGGCGTGGCTTTCGAGAACCGGAGCGGAGCGGACGTGGGGTCCGTGAGCACCGGAAGCGCAGAAAGCCGCGTTGGAGGGCCGGCAGAGTAGAATTATCAAACGGTCTCTTAGAACCAGTTTGCCTTGTCGACCACGTTGCGCAGCGCGGTGCCGGCCAGCATCGCCCGGGTATTGTCTTCCAGGATGGCGTAGCGGCGGTCGTTGAGGTGCGGGCCGTAGCCGGCCATGTGCGGTGTCATCAGCACGTTCGGCAGCGTCCAAAGCGGATGGCTGGCCGGCAGCGGCTCCTCCTCGTAGACGTCGAGCCCGGCGCCGGCGATGGCGCCGGAGCGCAACGCGTGGACCAGGTCGGCGAGCACCGTCGTCTTGCCGCGGCCGATATTGATGAAGAAGGCGCTCCGCTTCATGTGGGCGAACCGCACGCGGTTGAAGAAGCCCTCGGTCGCCGGGGTGTGCGGAACGGTGAGAATGACGAAATCGGCGCGGGGCAACAACGCATCCAGCGCTTCCGGCGGGTGCATTTCGGCAACATGCGGCGGCGGTTCGCCGCGGCGGGCGTCGGTGCCGATGACGGTCATGCCCGCCGCCGCCGCCAGCCGCGCGGCCTCGGCACCGATGCCGCCGAGGCCGACGATCAGGGCGGTGGATTCCGGCAGCGCCGTCACCCCCTCGTCCTCCGGCGGCTTCAGCCATTCGCGGCGCAATTGCTGCGGAATGTAGTAATGGAAGCCGCGCGCGAAGGCGTAGACGAACGCCATGATATGCGCGCCGATATGGTCGTTGAAGATCTCGCGGAAATTGGTCACCACGACCGGATGCGCGATCAGTTCGGGATAGTAGAACCCGGCCGGCGGTGCGGCCTGCGGCGCCTGCAGCCAGCGCAGGTTGCGGGCGCGGCGCAGCAAATCCGGCGTCAGCGTGCCGAACGCGCCGTCCGCATCGACGATCTCATGCTGCGCCTGCTGCTCGCCCTCGGCCACCACCACCTGCGCCTGCGGCACCGCCTTGGCCAGTTGCGCCGCCCAGCCACGGATGATGTCGGTGTGCGGCGGCAGCATGACCAGTTTGAAAGCCATCAAGATTTTCCTTCGTTGCGCCGCTGATGGAGAGAGTCTGACGGTTGGAACCGTCAGATTCCCTCCTCTAGCCTTTTGTTTCGGCGAGCAATTTTATGGCACGGTGATTCCACCTGAAGCCATGTTGCTCTAGTTCGCGGCGAGATGCTGCCTGCGCAGTTCGGACCACGCGCCGTCCAGGCCGGTCTTGAACAGGCGGAACATCTCGTGGACCTGTTCCTCGGTGATGATCAGCGGCGGGGTGAAGGCGATGCGGTCGCCGATCGCGCGCACGATGAGCCCGGCCTCCTGGCATTTGTCCATGACGATGTTGCCGACCTTCATGGCCGGCGCGAAGGCTTCGCGCGTCGCCTTGTTCGCCACCACCTCGACACCGGCGATCAGCCCGACGCCGCGGGCGCTGCCGACCAGCGGATGGTCCTCGATCGCGCGCAGCCCGGCGAGGAAGGCAGGGGAGACGGATTTCACGTGGCCGACGATGTCGCGCTCCTCGTAGATCTTCAACGTCTCCAGCGCCACGGCGCAGGCGACGGGATGGCCGCCATAGGTGAAGCCGTGGCCGAAGCTGCCGATCTTGGCCGATTGCACCAGCATTGCCTGGTGGATCTTGTCGCTGATCATCAGCGCCGAAATCGGCTGGTACGCCGCCGACAGCGCCTTGGCGCAGGAAACCATGTCCGGTTTCAGGTCGTAGGTCTGGCAGCCCCACATGTTGCCGGTGCGGCCGAAGCCGCAGATCACCTCGTCAGCGATGAACAGGATGTCGTATTTGCGCAGCACCGCCTGGATCTTCGCCCAGTACGTCGCGGGCGGCGTGATGGCGCCGCCGCCGCCCTGCACCGGCTCCCCGAAAAACGCGGCGACGGTGTCGGGGCCTTCATCGAGGATGAGCTTTTCGAGGTTGTTCGCCATCCTGGTGGCGAAATCCTCCTCGGTCTCGCCCTCCTCGTGGAAGCGGTAGTAATTCGGGTTGTCGGTGTGCTTCATCATCGGTAACGGCAGATCGAACTCGGCGACCATGTGCGGCTGGCCGGAGACGCTGACCGAGGCGACGGTGTTGCCGTGATAGCCGCGGATGCGGCCGATGATCTTCTTCTTGTTCGGCTTGCCGATGGCGTTGTGGTAGTACCAGACCAGCTTGATGGCGGCGTCGTTGGCTTCCGACCCCGAGCATTGGAACAGCACTTTCGACATGTTCACCGGCGCGATGCCGATCAGTTTTTCCGCCAGATCGACGCTGGGCAGGTGCCCCTTGGCGAAGAAGGTGTGGTAGTACGGCAGTTCCAGCATCTGCTTGTAGGCCGCCTCGGCGAGCCGCCGCTCGGAAAAGCCGAGCGAGGCGCACCACAGCCCGGCCATGGCTTCGAGGTATTTCTTGCCGCCTTCGTCATAGACGTAGACGCCGTCCCCCCGGGCCATCAGGGTGCCGCCGGTCTCCTGGTAGGCGGCGAGGTCGGTCTGCTGGTGGACGTAATACTTGATGTCGCGGGCATGGGCGGAATTGGCGAGCATGGCAGGTGCCTCCCGAAATTGGATTGCCGGCAGTTTTTCCCTGTTGGCGGCGTGAAGCAAGGGGCAGCATCGGGCATGCTCTCGAACCAAGCCTCCGCCGGCCCGATGCCGTTGACCGTGATCGGCGGTTTTCTCGGCGCGGGGAAGACCTCGCTGGTGAACCACCTGCTGCGCACGGCCACACAGCGGATTGGCGTGCTGGTCAATGATTTCGGCGCGGTGAACATCGATGCGGCGCTGATCGGCGCCCGCCACCCGGACAGCATCGCGCTGACCAACGGCTGCGTCTGCTGCAGCCTGGGCGACGATCTCGCCTTGGCGCTGCAGATGCTGCGCGCGCGAAAGCCCCGGCCGGACCAGGTGATCATCGAGGCCAGCGGCATCGCCGACCCCTGGCGGATCGCCGAGATCGGCCTGACCGACCCGGCCTTCGCCTTGGCGCCTGTCGTGGTGGTGGTGGACGCGGCGAACCTCGCGCGGCATCTGGCGGACCCCGCCGTCGCCCCCACTCTGCGCCGGCAACTGGCGTTGGCGGAACTGGTGGTACTGAACAAATCCGACCTGGCAGCCGATTTCGCCGGCGCGGCCGGCGCGGTCGCGGCCATTCGGCCGCAAGCGCTGCTGATCGCGGCGCGGCATGGTGAGGTGGACGCGGCCGAATTGCGTTTCGAGCCGCCGGCCCGCCCGCCGGCCCGCCGACTGCACGCGGACGCGCCGCACCCGTTCGTGACCGTCCACTGGCCCTGTCCGGCGCCGCTGGATGGGATGCGGCTGCGAACGGCCCTGGAAGGGTTGCCTGGCACTGTCTTGCGGGTCAAAGGCTTCTTCCGGCTCGGCCGCGAGGAAACGCCGAGCCTGCTGCAATACGCCGCCGAGCGCTGGGCGATCACTGAGGTGAACGCCGCCGGCGAACCGGGCTTCGTCATCATCGGCACCGCCGACATGCCCGACCCCGCCGCCCTGTTCGGCCACGCCGTGCTGCACGCTTGAACGCGTTGCCTGTGCCCTGATCGCAGGATAGGCTTCCAGCGGCGACGAGATCCGCATCGACCCATCCGGAACGAAATCAGGGCCGGCATGAAATAAGGGGAGGATGAAGTGGAAATCAGGCATATCGGCCCGGCCAATGGCCGCCATCTGTTCATCGGCGAAGTCGATGCCATCGATTTGTGCTGCCCGTTGACGCGCGATGAGGTCGCGGCGATCGACGCGGGGATGGATCGCTACGGCGTGCTGGTGTTCCACGGCCAGGACATCGCCGACGAGCAGCAGGTGGCGTTCAGCCTCAATTTCGGCGAACTGGAAGCGACGCTGGCCAATGTCACCAAACCCGCGGATCGCCGGCTGCAGCTCAACATCGCCGATATCAGCAACCTCGACCGCGACAACAAGGTGCTGGCCCGCGACGACAAGCGGCGGATGTTCAACCTCGGCAACATGCTCTGGCATTCCGACAGCTCGTTCAAGGCCACGCCGGCGAAATATTCCCTGCTCTCCGGCCGCCGCATCCCGGCCAAAGGCGGGGACACCCAGTTCGCCGACATGCGCGCTGCCTATGATTCGTTTCCGTCAGACATCAAGGCGACGATCGACGCGTTGATCACCGAGCATTCGCTGCTGTTCTCGCGCAGCCTGCTCGGCTTCGCCGAGTTCGACGAGGAGGAGCGCCGCAGCTTCGCCCCGGTGCGACAGCGGCTGGTCCGCACGCATCCGGTCACCGGCGGAAAATCGGTCTTCCTGTCATCGCATATCGGCAGCATCCTCGGCTGGCCGGTGCCGGAAGCCCGTGCGCTGGTGCGTGACCTGATGGAAATGGCGACGCAGCCGGAATTCGTGCATACGCATCAGTGGCGCGACGGCGATCTGGTGATGTGGGACAATCGCGTCACCATGCACCGGGCCCGCCGCTACAACGATATCGGCGAGGTCCGCGACCTTCGCCGCACCACCATCGAGGGCGAGCCGACCGTGCTGGAACAAGCCGCCTGACAAGAAGGAACTTCGCATGCGGTATCGGATTTGGCGGCTGCTATGGGTCGCATCGCTGCTGCTGGCCCTGCCGCAGGCAGCGTCGGCGCAATCCAGGCTCGACGCCATCATCGCGCGTGGCACGGTTCGTGTTGGCCTGACCGGCGACTACCGCCCCTTCTCGCTGCGCGACAAGGAAAAGAACATTTTCGAGGGGCTGGACGTCGACATGGCCGAGAGCCTGGCACGCGCCTTGGGCGTGAAGCTTGAACTGGTGCCGACCGCCTGGGCGAACCTGCTGCCCGACCTCGCCGCCGACAAGTTCGACCTGGCGATGGGCGGCATCTCCGTCACGCTGGAGCGCCAGAAAAGCGCGTTGTTCTCGATCCCGGTGATGCGCACCGGCAAGACCCCAATCGCGCGCTGCGAGGACAAAGCGAAGTTCAGCACCCTGGCCGACATCGACAAGCCGGGCGTGAAGGTGATCGCCAATCCCGGCGGCACCAACGAAAAATATGACCGCGCCAATTTGCGCAACGCCGAGATCGTCATGTTCAACAACAACGCCGAAATTTTCGGCGAATTGGTGGCGGGGCGCGCCGACCTGATGATCACCGATGCGGTGGAAACCCGCCTGCAGCAGAAGCTGCATCCGCAGCTTTGCGCCATCCATCCAGACCAGCCTTTCGATTTCGGCGAGTTGGCCTATCTGCTGCCGCGCGACGTAATCCTCAAGGCCTGGATCGACCAGTGGCTGCATTTGGCGATGGAAACCGGCGAATACGGCCGTGCCACCGCGAAATGGCTGAACTGAGGATTTAGAGACCGTTTGAGAATTCGCTTTGCCGAGTCCTCCGGCGTGGCTTTCGAGAACCGGAGCGGAGCGGACATGAGGTCCGTGAGCACCGGAAGCGCAGAAAGCCGCGTTGGAGGGCCGGCAGAGTAGAGTTATCAAACGGTCTCTAAGCCGCTGAACCTGTCGCGCCACGACGCAAGCGCACCGGGATAGGGCAGGGCGGTCGCTTCGTACACGCCGCGCGCGATCGCCCGTGCCATCACCATCGTCGCCGTGCTGCCGATTTCCGTGAGGTCGCGGGCTTCGTCGGCAAGCCTGGTGCGGTTGGTGGCGACGGCGAATACGGTGTCGCCGTCCATCGGTGCATGTGCGGGCAGGATGGCACGGGCCAGCCCGCCATTCGCCATGATCGCCAGCCGCTTCGCTTGCGGCTTGGTCAGCACGGCGTCGGTGGCGATCAGCGCGATGGTGGTGGCCGTCCCCGGCACGCCCTTGAGCCGGGGTGCGAGGTCTTCGGGCGCAAACGAAGCCGGCCATCCGCGGCCGCCGAATTCCTGCGCGTTTTCGAACGGGGCCGACCAGAAATGCGGCCCATCGCCGATGGTGGCGCTGCCCACCGCGTTCACCACCACGATCGCCGCGACGATATGGCCGCTGCGCGACATCGCGCTGGCCGATCCCAGCCCGCCCTTCACCGTCGCCGTGGTGGCGCCGGTGCCGGCACCGACGCTGCCAAGCGCGAACGCGCCGGCCGCGGCCGCCCGCGCCGCGGCGTAGCCGAGGTCGCGATAGGGGGAAAACACGCCCCAGTCCTTGTTGCCGCCGTTCAGCAGGTCGAAGATAATCGCCTGCGGCACGATCGGCACCAGCGCCTCACGAATGGCGAGGCCCCGCTTTCGTGCCCGCAGCAGCGCCTGAACCCCGCCGGCGGCGTCGAGGCCGAATACCGAACCGCCGGACAGCACGATCGCATCGACCGCCTGGATCGACATCTCGGGCTCCAGCATGGTCGTGTCGCGGCTGCCCGGTGCGCCGCCGAGGGTGACGACGGACGCCGTGGCCGGCACGTCGAACAGCACCGCGGTGGCGCCGGAACCCAAAGCAAGGTCGGTGGCATGGCCGACCGCGATGCCGGGAATGTCGGTGAGCAGGTTGTGCATGCCGACGTTCATGCCACGACAGAAGCCGCGGCGCCACGGGCGCCGCCGTCAGCTAGCGAACGATGATCGTCGTGGTCGGCGCGGGTGCGGCGGGAGTCACCGTGGTGGTCTTGGTGTCTGTCGTGGTGGTGCCATCACCGTGGGTGAATGTAGTCTGGGTGGTTTCGGACTGTGCCCCGGTGGAGTTCGCACGGCGCTCCGTATGGGTCGTGCTCAGCACGCCGGGCGCCGGGCCCGGATTCGCTATGCTCGCAGGGCCGTTGGTGACCGATTGCGAGGTCGTTGTCGTGGCCGCGGTCTGCGCCACGGCGACCCCGGCCACGAGCGTGAGCGGCAAGGCGAGCAACGGGTTGATGGCCTTCATGTGTCGATCCCCCTTACGACGCCCTAACGCCGCAGGAGCGGAAACGATCCTTCCGTGCAATCAGATTCGCGCGATGGCCCGGCTTCGCATTTTCCCGGCGCGGCACCGTAATTTCGCTGCCGTTCGATTTCGGTCGCGCAAGAGGCGGCGCCGGAATGGGGCATTTTGTGATACTTCAGTTAGCCCGTAGAGTGCCGCGCGGCGGCCGGGACCATGGTTGGGATCAGGAGAAGACGGGTGAAAATCACCGCCATCGAGACGCTGCGGACGGACGAGTTCGCGAACGTCATCTGGGTCCGGGTGCACACCGATGCCGGGATCGTCGGCCTCGGCGAAACTTTCTATGGCGCCGCTGCGGTTGAAGCGCATATCCACGACACCCTGTGTGGGCGGCTGCTGGGGCGCAATCCGCTGCATATCGAGGCCATTCACCGCGACATGCTGAACCTGCCGATGGCGCAGTCGAGCACCGGGGTGGAGTATCGCGCCGCGTCAGGGATCGACATTGCGCTGTGGGACTTGTTCGGCAAGGTCTGCGGCCAGCCGGTGCACCAGATGCTTGGCGGCCTGTGCCGGGAAAAGCAACGGATCTACAACACCTGCGCCGGCTACCGGTACGTCCGTTCCACCGACATCAAGCCGGTATCAAACTGGAACCGCGGCGATGACGACGGTCCGTACGAAGACCTCAACGGCTTCATGACCCGCGCCGACGCGGTCGCCGAAAGCCTGCTCGAATCCGGCATCAAGGCGATGAAGATCTGGCCGTTCGATCCCGCGGCGATGGAGAACGAGGGCGCCAACATCACGCCGGAGCAGCTCAAGCAGGCGCTTGAACCGTTCGAGAAGATCCGCCGCGCGGTCGGCGACCGGATGGAGATCATGGTCGAGTTCCATTCGCTGTGGAACCTGCCGATGGCCAAGAAGCTGGCCAAATGGCTGGAGCCATACAAACCGACATGGTTCGAGGACCCCATTCGCATGAACTCGCCCCAGGCGCTCGGCGAATACGCCCGCAGCACCGACGTGTGGGTCTGTGCCAGCGAGACGCTCGGTTCGCGCTTCCCTTACAAGGAGATGCTGGATCGTGACGCGATCGATGTGGTGATGGCCGATCTGTGCTGGACCGGCGGACTGACCGAAGGCCGCAAGATCGCTGCCATGGCCGACACCTATCATCGCCCCTTCGCGCCGCATGACTGCATCGGCCCGGTTGGTTTCGTCGCCGGCGTCCATGCCTCCTTCAGCCAGCCCAACACGCTGATCCAGGAGAGCGTGCGCGCCTTCTACACAGGTTGGTACAAGGAACTCGTCACCGCCATGCCGACGATCAAGGACGGCTTCGTCTATCCGATGGAAGGCCCGGGCCTCGGCGTCGAATTGCTGCCGGCGGTGTTCGAACGCCAGGACCTCACCATGCGCCGCAGCGAGGCGTGAGCCGTCATGGCCATGAAACTCTTCGACCTCACCGGCCGCACGGCGCTCGTCACCGGCTCCTCGCGCGGGCTCGGGCGCGCCATGGCCGAGGGGCTTGCCGAGGCAGGCGCCGCCATCGTGCTGAACGGCGCCCATGCGGAGCGCCTGGCGACGGCCGCCGCCGAGATGCGCGCGGCCGGCCATAGGGTGGATGAGGCGTTATTCGACGTCACCGACGAAGCCGCCGTCGTCGCCGCCTTCGCGAAATTGGATGGGCTCGGTGTCGAGGTCGATATCCTGGTCAACAATGCCGGCATTCAGTTCCGCCGCTCGATGCTGGACCTCGATACCGCGGACTGGCGGCGGGTGATCGAAACCAACCTCACCAGCGCCTTCGTCATCGGACGCGAAGCGGCGCGGCGGATGATTCCGCGCGGTTATGGCAAGGTGATCAATATCGGTTCGCTGACCAGTGACGTGGCACGCGCGACGATTGCGCCCTACACGGTGGCCAAGGGCGGCATCAAGATGCTGACCCGGGCGATGACCGCCGAATGGGCGGCCAGCGGCATCCAGGCCAATGCCATCGGGCCCGGCTACATGCTGACCGACATGAACCAGGCGCTGGTGGACAATCCGGAGTTCAACGCCTGGGTCGTCGGCCGTACCCCCGCCCGCCGCTGGGGCAGGCCGGACGAACTGATCGGTGCCGCTGTCTTCCTCGCCTCGCGGGCGTCGGATTACGTGAACGGCCAGATCATCTATGTCGATGGCGGCATGCTCGCCGTGCTCTGAGCGCGCACGAAGGCTGACGCGCCCAAGCCTTGCGCATTCCAACGCGTTAGTGATTCATGCTCCGCTTTTCGCGGCGTCGTGATCTGGTATCAAGGGGCGATCGGCTTACGCTGCGGCATTATCGGGAAACAGCATGGCTTCGACATCGGCGGCAACCCGCATCTCCGGCTCCGCCGAGTGCCGTACGGATGCCGGCAAGGCACTCCCCAGCTTCGCGACCTTCTGGGCCGGGCAACGCGTGAGTTCCTACGAGGCGGCGTGCATGGCCTCGTTCGTCCGGCGTGGCTATGCCTACACTGTCTACAGCTACGATCAGATCGAGAACCTGCCAGAAGGTGTCGTGCTCGCCGACGCGGCCGAGATCACCGAGGCCGACAATGTCGGCCGCTTCCGCATCAGCGGGCGGCCGAATCTCAGCCATTTCTCGGATCTGTTCCGCTACCGGTTGTTCAGCCGCACGCCCCATATCTGGGTCGACGCGGACATGCTGATGCTGCGGCCGATGACGCTGGACGGCTACGAGCAGCTGCTCGCCCGCGAGGACGAACGCAGCCTGTGTGGCGCCATCATGCGGCTGGATTTCAGGCAGCCCGCATCTGCCGGAGCTGATCCGGCGGACCGAGGCGCTGCGCGACAAGGATCTGGTCTGGGGTGCGACCGGCCCGCGACTGCTGACCGCAATCTTCAATCGCCGCGACATGTTCGCGGCGTCGTACGACCCGCCGATCTTCTTTCCGATCCATTACAACGATTTTTGGAAGGCCTTCCTGCCTGAGTTTTGCCGCGAGTGTGAGGCATCATGCGCCCGCGCCGCGACCATGCATTTGTGGAACGACCGAGTGGTGAAGCTTGGCGTGTGGAAGCGCTTCGCGCCTCCTGCGGGTTCCTTCCTCGAACGTTGCTTCGCGGCGGACGGCAGTCTTTCCCTGTTCGACGATTTGTATCCTGCCGAGGTGATGCGCAACATGATCGAGAACTGGCGCATCCGCTGCGAGGGCGGCGACATCGGCATCGGCCAATGGTCACGCCAGGCGATGCCCAGCCTGAAGTTGACCCTGCGCCGGCGGCTGAACCTGCCGAGCTGATGCGGCGTCAGCTGGGCGGCCGCACGCCCTGTTCCAGCAGCGCCTCGAAACTGCCGCCGCCGGTGCGGCGGATGGTGTAGCGCGTTGTCTTCGCAGGCCCGGCAAGATGCACCGCGCCGATCTTGCGATAGGGTGGATAAGGTTCGCACAACGCCGCTTCGTCGTCGTTCCACATCGGCTGACCACGCGCGCAGATCCAATTGTAGCGCGGCGGCAGCAGGGTGGTGGCGATTTTCGGGCGGGAAAGGATGCCGCCATGGACAAAGCGGTTGATGGAGAACTGGTCGTGCGGATTGAAGACCCCGGTACGTTCCCAGGCAGCCTGGTAATGCTGCACCCACAAATCCCAATGCGGACTATCGGCGCGCATCGCGAACAGGCCGGCATTGAGATGCGGCCGCGACAGCAGCCACGCGCCGTCGATCGGCCCGTAGCCCAGCACCATATGCTTGGCGAACCAGGCGAACAGCCAGAGCTGGAACACGTAGCTGCGTTCACGCTCATGGGCGATGGCCATGCCGGTGTCCAGCGCCCCCTGCCGGAAGCCGTCGATCACCCACCACGATTGCAGCCACACGTCCGAATCGATCCAGATATAAACGTCGCGCCCCGGGAAGTAGTCGCGCAGAAATGGCCGCGCCACGAAGGCGCGCTCATAGGGCTTGAGGCGTTCCAGCGGCACGCCGAGATGCGTGTCCGGGATCGCGAGTATTACGCCATGCGCTTCCAGCCAGGCCCGGTCTTCATCCGTCTGCCCGACGTCGAGGCAGCCGATCTCCACCGCCTGGCGTTCCGGGAAAAGCTCGAGCGAGCGAATCAATCCCTGCAGCGCGGGCATGACGTTGCTGTCGCCGGCCGTGACGATGATGGTCCGAGGAAAGGGGAGGGCAGGGGGGACGGTGCCGTGCATGGCTGTCAAACCCTCGGCGCCACGGGCCGGCCGTGCCCGACGCCGCCTCGCAGCCGGCGGCGGAGCCTTCCGGTGACGCGCCGTGCCAGCAGCGGCCATGTGCCGGGGTGAGCGGCGATGATGGCGAGCGCCTTCCTGCGGTTGCCGGTATCGGCGAGGGCTCGTTGCGCGTCGAGATAGTGAATCATGACGCCGTATTCACGCTCGCGCCGCTGCAGCAGCACCCGCAACTCCGGCGGCGCGCCGGGGCCGAGCGTCCGCTGAAAGTGGCAATTGACGGCCAGCGCGTTACGATAGTCGTAACGCCACGCGCCGCTGCCGGTGTCGGTCCAGCGTCGCGCGGTCGGGCTGAACGGCAGGGTCCACTCATAGAGCGGCTCGTGGACCAGGTAGCCGCGCCCGCCGGCGGCAAAGAATTCCATCAGGAAGTAGAAGTCCTCCGCGAGCCTCGCCTCGGGGTGGTAGGCGAGGCCGGTGCGGTGGAGGAAATCGGTCCGTACCATCGTCTTGAGAATGCCAAAGTCGAAATTCGCCTTCGGGTTCGAATGGGCGATGAAGTCGGCGAGCCCGATCTCGCGCCCGGCGCCCGGCGCCTGGAACGCGCGGTGGACCACCTGGCCGGTGGCGTCGTCGGAATGCAGCTGGTTGTCGGCCACAAGATCCACCCCATGCGCCTCACCGGCCGCAACCAGAGTGGCGAGGCGGGTCGGCAGATAACGGTCATCGGCATCGAGCACGGCGATCCAGATGCCGCGGGCGATGCCGGCGGCATGATTCATCGCCCGCGCCTTGCCACCGTTGCGCGGCAGGGCGATCGCCGACACGCGCGGGTCGGCAGCCGCCAGACCGCGCGCGACCGCCAGGCCATCATCGGTTGAACCGTCGTCGACGATCAGCACTTCAAGCGTCGGCAACGTTTGGGTGAGGGCCAATTCCACAGCCCGCGCCAGCGTGGCGGCGCTGTTGTAAAGCGGCACCACGACGGTGACGACGGGGGCCTGGCCGGTGCTCACAGGCATGACGTTCCAAGCTGGCTGGTATGCTGAGAAGGGATCACCCGTCGTTCACCGAAACGCCATTTGAAATTCTTGTGCAATGCGGCAGTTTTCATGCCGCAGATCGCCTGCCTCCCGGTGGCGAATTCGCGTTGCCATGTGATTTGGCCAAGGCGGCTGCCAAGCCGACGCGCCCGGCATGGCGGCGGGCTTGGCGCAGCATCCAACCCCTTCCGCCAGGAGTGCTTCTTCGCATGTCGCAGACCCAGCATGCCAAGGTGATTGCACCCCGCTATGCGGTGATCTTCCGCACGCATTTCTGGGACGATTTCGTCACCCGCCAGTTGGAGCGTCTGTCCCGGCAGGTGGCGCAGGGCGATATTTTCGTCCTGATTGACGAGACAAATGGAGCAGTGGAGGGCATTGCCCATAACCGCGTGGTGCGGATGCGCGACGCCGACGCGACGGGCCTGGGACTGGCGTTGCGCGGCGAGCAGAACCTGATGTGGTTCAATGGCGACTACCCGCTGTATCACTTCCAGCACAGGCACCCCGAGTACGACTATTACCTGCAACTCGAATACGATGTGGTACTGAACACCGATCTTGATAGCTTGGTCGCGCGTGCCGCCGCCGACGGAGCCGATTTCGTGGGTCTGACCAAGGGAGAGCCGGTGCAGATCTGGGCCTGGAGACACACCTGCCTCGATGCCTATGCGGGTGACGACATTCGCTACCAGCTGATCTGCTGCTGTCTGCTGTCGCGCCGGGCGCTGGAGCGGTTGTTTACACGCCGGCTGGAGATGTCCGCGCGCCTGAGCAGCACCCAGGCCTGGCCGCATTGCGAGGGATTCATCGCAACCGAAATCCGGCTCGCCGGCATGAAATCGGTTGAACTGTCCGAATACGTCGATACCTTCGCCTATGATAGCTGGCCTCCCTACGTCGAATCCGACCTCGACCGGCTTGCCGCTGCTCCAGTGATCCATCCGGTGCTCGACAAGTCGCGCTATGTCGCAAGCTTGTTGAAATACAAGGTCGGGTTGGCCGGATACCTAAATCCGCTGAGCCTGTTCCACCGCAAGCTGCGCCGACTGCCCGCTCGGGAGTATTTCGAGGCCCTGACCTCCTCGTTTGCCGTCAAGGTGCTGCGTACCCTGCGCAACTACGGCCTGCTCCGCACATAGCACCGGCATATGCCAGACGCGCCGCCGGTCACGCACTGGCCAGCGAAGGTATGAGTTCGCGCTCAAACGCCTTCAATGCGGCGCCGATCGCCTGGTGCATGTCCAGATAGCGGTAGGTGCCCAGCCTGCCGCCGAAGATCGTCCGCGGCTCCTGTGCCGCGCGTGCGGCGTAGCGATCGGTACACAGCCTTGTCCTGTGCCGTGTTGATCGGATAGTACGGCTCGTCCTCGGTGCCGGCGAAGCGTGAGAACTCGCGCATAATCAGGGTGCGGCCATCCAAGTTGCGGCGCTCGGGATGCAGATGCTTGAATTCGTGAATACGGGTATAGGGCACATGCACGTCCGGATAATTGATCACCGAGGCGCCTTGGAAATCATCAACCGGTAGACGTTCGATTTCAAACTCCAACGTGCGCCAGGACAGGGGGCCGAAAGCGTAGTCGAAATAGCGATCGATCGCGCCGGTGTAGATGATCCGCGCCGCCGGATCGAGCGAGCCGCGCACATCGAAGAAGTCGCAATCGGTGACGGTGGTAATTCGCGGGTCGGCGAAGATGCGCTCAAAGATGGCAGCGTACCCGTCGACCGGCAGGCCCTCATAGATATCGTTGAAATAGAAGTCGTTGAAATTGAAGCGAACCGGCAGGCGGCTGATGATTTCGGCCGGCAGCCGGCATGGATCCGTCTCCCACTGCTTTGCCGTGTAGCCCTCGATGAACGCCTCGTAGAGGTCGCGGCCGATCAGGGAAATCGCCTTTTCCTCGAAATTGGCGGGCTCCGGATATGGTTCGGCCGCGGCCTTGGCGGCAATGAAGGCCGCCGCCTCGGTCGGACGCAAATCGACGCCGAAAAAGCTGTTCAGGGTCATGAGGTTGATCGGCATGGTGTAGGTGCGGCCGCCATGACGGGTGAACACGCGATGCCGATAGTTGGTGAAGCTGGAAAACCGATTCACCCACTCCCAAACCTCGCGGTTCGATGTATGGAACAGATGCGAGCCATACCGATGGTACTCGATCCCGGTTTGTCGATCGATCTCAGAATAGGAATTGCCGCCGAGATGCGAGCGTCGCTCCAGGATGATGACTGGTCGATCGAGCACGGTCGCGATGCGCTCGGCCATTACGGCGCCGAAGAAGCCACTGCCGACGACGACGAATTTGTGATCCGACAGAACGTTCACGGAAGGCTATCCCCCAAATCAGATACGAGACGGACCGCCCCTGTCGTCCACGATGGCGTTTCGGCACCTCGGGTTAAAAGGCAGTATAGGGCAAGCGGCTGAGAAAAAGCGCGTGAAGCGCCGGTTGTTCGCGAAGCCTTCCGATCAACTATTCATGAAGCGCGCCGGCTTCCGATCGCCGGCACGATTATGATGGAATGAAGGATTGAATATGCGGCGAGGCGATGCAGTGCGATTTCCGGGTCCGAGACACGTATGAGCAGCCGTAACCTGGTCATCGTGCGCGCTGGGGATAAGTCGCTGCATCCAAACTGGCTGGACGGGTCGGCGCCGCGCAATTGGGATCTCGTTGTCAGCTATTTCGGCGATGATCCGGATATGTACCGGGTCGAGGATATCGTTCGGATAGACGGCAAGGGCCCGAAATGGCCGCCGCTGCAGAAGTTATTGATGGAGAATCCACGTTTTATCGACGATTACGACTACATTTGGCTGCCCGACGATGATCTCGAGATGACGAAATCCGAGATGAATTGCTTTTTCGATATTTGCCAGCAACACCAACTCGAATTGGCGCAACCGTCGCTCACGGTGGATAGTCCCGTGACCCATCCGCTGCTGCTCAACAATCGATGGAGCCGGATTAGGTTCACCAATTTTGTTGAGGTGATGGCGCCATGCTTCAGCGCCGACTGTCTGCGCCGTGTGCTTCCCACGTTCAACGGCACGATGAGTGGCTGGGGCATCGACTGGCTGTGGCCGCGGCTCGTGCGCAACCCGAAATCGTCGATCGCCATTGTCGACGATGTCGTCGTCCGTCACACCCGGCCGCTTGGTGGGCCAAACTATGATGCGATGCGCGCGAAGGGACTTGCACCGACCGATGAACTCGATGCGTTCAGCAAAGCGCAGAACATCACCAAAACGCAGATCGAGATCCATCGGGTGCTCCTGAGGTCCGGCAGGGTCCGTGACATCAATGGTCTATCGTTCTTTTTCGTTTCGCTCCTTGGCTTCGGGTTCTCTCACGCGCTATTGGCTTCCCCGGCCCGCTGGCAGCTGCTGGATCAGATTGCGCGCTTGGTGAAGAGCCCGTTCAGATAGGATGCGTGAAATCACCAGCTGCACAGGAAAGCGCGAGAGGGAATAGTGTGAGAGAGAACGCGTTCTCAGTCGTTGTTATAGCCATCTTGCCTTGTTTGCTCGCTGCGCAATGCATCGTCTCGCTCAGTCGGGCCCATGCAAATGCACTGACTGCTTTCGAGCGCGGGGCGATATCGCAGGTCAAAAGCGACCCTGAAGCCGGGACGGCTATGAAAGCTTCGGTTCCGCAGGGCGCTACACCAAAACGCCGTCCGAGCTCTTTGCTGGTGGCTGACGATACGCAAACTTGGATGGCGAAGCCGAACTTCCCCTCCACTGATGACGCCCCGACGGTGCCGAGGCCGATTCTCAGCGGGGGGCCAGATCTTGCCGCGGGAGCCGTGTCGATCGCACATTATGATTTTCTGCCGGCCGGCAACACGAACACGCGGGCCCTGCTCGACCAGCGTTTTTACTACAACTACGCCAATGGCAACCAGACCACCGTAACAGGAGACGATGGCATCGACACTCCAGGCGTGGGCCAGAGCTATAGCCGCGCGCGTCACTACCGGGCAGGCAGCACCTACGACCTGCATAGTTTTGACGCCGAGGGTTTGAACCTCAATGCATTTTGTTCGCTGAACAATACCCCGGCAGGTTGCACGCAAAATAATATCGTCGGAGGCATCATACGTTCACCCATCTTCGTGGTGCCCGGCATGATCATTTCGGCGCGATTGCGGTTCCCCCGAGGACCGACCGCATGGAATAGCTTTTGGATTTTCACCGGAGTTCAATATACCCCCGGCCCTGGCGGCAATCCTTATGCAGGTTTCGGCACCCGGGCGCAGCTAATATTTGGAGAAAACGCGCCTAATACATACCATGAATTTGATATCATCGATAAATTCAATCATGAAAATCCGGGCGTGCTGCCGACGCATTATTTGAATACGGGATTTGCCAAAGGCAACGACAGTTCGTACAGCGTGCAGCCGCATAACATCTATTCTGCCGGCGGCCCGGCGTTCAGTTATTTTTCCAATAACGGGTTTCCATTCCAAGCGACTGCCCCTGCGGGAGTTGACCTCGCCGCCGGATTCCACACCTTCACGATGGAGTGGGCAGGTGATGGCTCCAATAAGGTTCGGGTCTATCTAGATCGGCAACTATACCTGGAGCAATACTGGGAGTATACCAAATCAACCTACATAGATCCCAGATCCGGCGCGACGCGGCTACTGGGATCACATGTGCTGCTGACCAGTTCGCCAGTACCAACCTTCTTGTCCTCTTCCTCGAAGGCACACATCGTGCCGAACGACGGAATAGCGAAGGGATGGACCCTCACGGTGCAGAGCTTGGACATCGTGCGGGGTTCGGTCGCCAACCCAATGTCATACGCAACCGACATCAACGCCACGCCGGGACGTTGATGTGGATGCACAACCCTTACCAAATCCGCCACTGGCCTAACGTCCACCTCTATGTGACCGAAAGAACAGTTGAGTCCATTTGAATGTGTGGTTTGATCAGTAAATGACCGATGCCCTCCGGATTCGGACCAAGCTCCCTGACAGGACGCCCTGCGGCACCACATCGCCTTCGGCTATTTCGTTGCGCGCGCTGCATTTCACGGGTGCGATCTTATGCGTGACTTTGCTGCTGCAGCGTTTCGGCCTGCCATTTGGTGGCAAGGCGATCAACCTCGTCGGTCCGATCGGTCTCGTTTTGGTAGCAATTTTCCTGGCCCGCGGCGCATTGGCGTTCGACCGCTTCCGTCTTGAGGCATATCTGATGCTGGCGGTTTGCGTGGTCACCGGACTCACGTGGCACGCGCTGAGCCAAAGCGGCCGGATCGCCAGTAATTCTGGCGGCACGAATTTTCAGTCGATGTCTCAGTTTCTGCTGTTGATTGGCTTTGCCGTAGTGACCTTCGCCGAGCCAGTTGACGAGGGGCAGTTTTTTCGTCGAGTCAATTTCTGGTTTGCCGTGGTCGCCGCAGCCGGAGTGGTCCAGTTCTTCATGCAATTTCTCGGCCTGGGTGTGTTCGCCTTCACCGGAATCCTGCCGGATTTCATATTGTTCGAGTTCTGGCTATAATCTCGAGATTCCCACTGGCATCGGTGAGTCACTCAAGAGCAACGGATTCTTTTTGATCGAGCCATCGACCTTCTCACAGATCATGGCGCTCGGGTTGATCATCGAGGTCCTGTCCTTCCGGAGGCCGGTCTATCTGGCTCTCTTCATATTCGCCCTGCTGTTGGCATTTTCAGGAACTGGATGGATCGTACTGGCCAGTTTTGTCGTCGCGGCGACGCTCGGAATGGGATGGCGTGGGATCGCCATGGGGGCGGCGACCATGATCATGGTCGGCTCCCTGCTCGGCGCCTGCCTGATCTTTGCGCCCGATGTGATAACTTCGCTGCAGCAGCGCGTCGATGAAATTTATCGGCCCGGAACCAGTGGCCATCTTCGATTCATCACGCCCTTCTGGGCGCTGGGGGACGTGCTGAACGAGCAGCCATCAGCGGCCTTGGTTGGCCTGGGCAGTGGAATAAGCGAGCGGCTGAACCTGTCATATGAATACGCCGTCAACACACCGATCAAAGTCGCGTTGGATTATGGTGTTCCTGCCCTGTTGGCCTATGTGCTGCTGTTCGTCAGCGGCCGTAAATCCCCGGTCCAGGCAGGTCTTCTGATGCCTGCTTGCATCTTGTTCTTCTTTGCCGGCGGATACCAGCAATTCCCGCCGATCCTCTTTCTTGTTCTGCTGCTGACGTCAGTGGCCCGGCTTCAGGAGTCACCATTTGCTTCGACTTTGGTTCGGTCGGGAACGGAGGCTCCGGCGATCGCGTCGGCATAAAGTCGGGCTTGAAATCCTGCTTGGCGCCTCGGGTGCGTGGCGCGTCTGAGTTGTCGGCTGACAGTGCGAAGTGGCTACGATCTGCCTAGCACATGATTGAAATATAGGTCACGTTGACACGAGCTGGGGTTAGCCACCTGCTCGGAGACTGATGTTCGAAAGACTTCCACAGCACTTTGGTAAAACGCGATTGGTACAGCCGGAGCCTGTTGATGCTGGGGTTGTTGCAGAGGTTCTTTGAATTCAATCGTCGTTTATCACAACGCTTCACCCCCGATCATGTCCATGAAGCGAATGTCTTTGGCGTCTATCGGAAAATCGGGACCATCCTGCTATCGCACCCAAGAGTTTCGAAGGTCGTTGACGTTGGAGCAGGAAAAGCTTGGCAGTTCCCAATCTACTATAAGGACTGGTATGGCCTCAGTCTGATCGGGGTAGATATCGATGGTGCGGAGATGAGCGACAATGCGGCGCTAGACCTGCGCATTGTCTGTGACGCTGTCGAAAGCATACCGGTCAGAAATGAATTTATCGACATCGTGATGGTCCATTCTGGAATAGAACACTTTAACAACAATGAACGGTTTCTTCAGAATGCACATCGCATTTTGCGGCCGAATGGCTTCCTTCTCGCCCAGTTCCCCGGACGCTATGCGCCCTTCGCGATCGCGAACCGCTTGTTGCCCGAGAGGCTGGGGAAGAAGGTTCTGCGGACTTCGATGGGATCTACGGACGCCCTCGGCTTTAAGGCATACTACGACCGAACGAACTACAAGTCGTTTAGCAAATTATGTGCGAATACGGGGTTTAAAGAACTCTATTATGTACCTGGATATTACAGTAGCAGTTACTTTGAATTCTTTAGCCCTTTATGGATCCTATCATACACCTCCGACATTCTGAGATATGGCCTCGGATTCAAGGAGATGGCGTCGTATAATCTATTTCTGCTGCAGAAATGTTCAGCCGAACCTGACCCTGAGCCGCTTCGCCTATATGCTTGGAAGTAGGGGAGGTGACTGCGAGCCAATCACGTGGGGTCACCGAGTGATCGCCTTGACCGGCGACCGCGGCAGGTCCGCCCACGTCACCTAAATGTCCGTCTGCCGAATTCGCTGTCGACTGAGAGCCATCCGACATCAACACCTGATATTCAGATGCAATGGAATCGTGCCTCAGCGATTCCGTCAACGGACTGTTACGGCTCCAGTCGATCCCGCCAGGGGTCTTCGGAATGCAAAGGTCAACCTGCCGGCGCCAGTCACGTTGGCTGCGCGATGCAACTCGCAGTTCTGCGTGTAGGAGCGGCTTCGCTGCCAGGCCGACCATCTGATTTGCCGACGCGACTTCGTGGTAACATCCGCACGAAGTCAGCCCAGAAGATACGTGGCCAAAAAATACGATCCCACCCAGATCAGCAACCCCAGCACCGTCCCAAACACGAGACCGCGCGCGGTCGAGAGCGGGTTCTGGAGTTGCACATCCTCGCTAAATGGGGGGTGCGCAGCAAAGTCTCCTCGCAGCAAGCCGATCAGCCTGGGTGACACATGTACTGGCCGCCCCGGCCGGCGGCGGTCCCTGGTTTCGGTGTCGTCCCGCGTTCCCGGCCCACTTAGGATTTCGTCGATTATGTCGTCGATCATGTAGACCCCCGTTGACATGAGTTCACTGAAATTGCGAACGCGCAACGTAGTTTGGAAATTGGAGTTGCTATCTAAGTTTTCCGTTAAAAAATCAGTGAAGTTTTGTGCCAGGCTGGCAGGGTTTCGCGGCGCTGCCTGCCAGTTGTGGGTGATACCGATATGCGCGGCCCTTTATTCCCCATGCACGCGCTACCGCGATTCACGTCGTCGACGAGGGCGGCAGGCTGGTTTGGCGCGGCAAGCGGGCCAGCGAGTTGGAGGCGATTGCCGCCGCCCTACGCCGCCACGCTCCGCACCTCGAGCGGGTCGGGCTCGAGACTCTTCGAGGCCAAGGTGCGCGCCGTGCTGGAGGACAGACATGAAGTTACCGATGTTGTCGAGCCGTTGCTGACGGCCTGGCGAGCGGTCCGGGAGCAGGTTGCGGCGCTCGACCGAACCGAGAAACACCGTCACGATCGGCGTGACGGCAACCGCGGACTCCACTTTTGAATGGAGGAAACAAGGGGCTCAGGTCAACCGCGACCTCGCGCATCAGCACCAGATAAGGAGCCACCAGGCTCCTCTCGTCGTTCAAAACGTCCGAAGGATATGGCTTGCGCGAAATCTCATTCAACATGACTGCGCCATACCCGAATGAAAGTACATAGCACCCTCTAGCAGGCTGCTGAAAAGCATGGCGCATTTGCCTGCATCGTGATTCCCTCTGCGCGTTGAGATGGAGCGGGCATGCGCGGAAGTGATGCAGTAGCTGGATCGTTGTTCAGTTACGTGGACTTGGAGAAGCGGGTTCGTGCGGACCACCCTTTGCGGGTGATCCGCGCCATTGTGAACACGGCGCTGCTTTCGATGTCGCCCGACTTCGACCGGCTCTATGCGCGGTTTGGCCGTGAATCGATCCCGCCGGAGCGGCTGTTGCGGGCGCTGCTGTTGCAGGCGTTCTACTCGATCCGCTCGGAACGCCAGATCGTGGAGCGGATCGAATTCGACCTGCTGTTCCGCTGGTTCGTCGGCCTTGGGATGGACGATCCGGTGTGGGATGCCACGACCTTCACCAAGAACCGCGACCGGCTGCTGGCTGGCGATATTGCCGCCAAGTTCCTCGCCGCCGTGCTGGCGCAACCGAAGGTGAAGATGCTGCTGTCGAGCGAGCATTTCTCGGTCGACGGCACGTTGCTGGAGGCCTGGGCCAGCACCAAAAGCTTCCGCCCCAAGGACGGCTCGGACCCGCCGCCTGATGCGGGGCGCAATGGCGAGCAGGATTTCCACGGCCAGAAGCGCAGCAACGACACCCACGCCTCCACCACCGACCCCGACGCGCGGCTCTACCGCAAGGGCAGCGGCAAGGAGGCCAAGCTCTGTTTCATGGGCCATGCGCTGATGGAGAACCGCAACGGACTGATCGTCGATGCCCTGGCCACCCGCGCCTCGGGCCATGCCGAACGGCTGGCGGCCCGACACCTGATCGAACCGCATGCCGACCGGCCGCAGCCGGTCACGCTCGGCGGCGACAAGGGCTTCGACACGCAGGACTTCGTGGCCGAGCTTCGCGAGATCAACGTCACCCCGCATGTGGCCCAGAACACCAGCAGGCGGCGCTCGGCGATTGACGGCCGCACCACCCGCCACGCTGGCTACCAGGTCAGTCTGCGCATTCGCAAACCGATCGAGGAGGCCTTCGGCTGGGCCAAGACGGTGGCCGGTCTGCGCAAGCCGCGCCATCGCGGACTGCCTAAGATCGACTGGCAGTTCACCTTCGCCATGGCCGCCTACAACCTCGTCCGGCTGCCAAAGCTGCTTGCAGCAGCCGCGTGATGCCCGGACTCTGTCCGAAGCCGCAATTGCTGTCGAAAACGCGGCCGCGGTTGACCGCATTAGTGAAAATCACCCCGAGATCATCATACTGCTAGACCAGAGAATCTGACGGTTCTAACCATCAGATTCTCTCCACTCTGATGTTCGCCGTTTCAAGTAGCAGGCGCGGGAATTCCTTGCTTGTCTTCCAAGCCTTTCAGCACGGCCGTCCTTGGGGAGGGCCGGAGGCACGATCGTGAATCGACGGTTGATCATGCTCTGATGCGCGGGTTGGTCACCGCCGGACCGGTGGTGCGTCGCGGAGCTTCCTCTGTCTAGGCGCCAGCGTCGCTTCGCGCCAAGCCTGAGCGGAGCGCGGCCGATGCGCAACCCTCAAACCTGGCTACGGCACGCGATCCGACTTGCTGCAGGATCTCCGTTTCGGTTGCGGTCCGGCAGGTCGAATATGCGGCCAGCCGGACCCAGCCGCCTGAAGGTGTCCGGCTTCTTGGGCGCCGGCCGAAACCGGTCCTACCCGATGCTCAGCTGCCATTCTCAACAAGCGCGGCGAGTTGCGCGGCGACCGTGGTCCAGCCTTGGGTAAACCCCATCCCCTCGTGCTGCCTCATGGCCGCTTCGTCCCAATGGCGCGCGCGCCGGCGGTGTAGCGGGTCCGGCCGCCCTCGTCGGCGAACTCGAAGAACCCGACCATGAAAGGCGGTTGTGGTATCCAGCCCACCTTGAAGGCGTTGGTGAAGACGATGCGCTGGTGCGGGATGACTTCGAGGTAAACGCCCTCCATCGGCGAGTTCTCGCCTCCCGGGCCGCTCATCACCATGGCCGCGCGGCGGCCGCCCGGACGCAGATCGTTCTCAATCACACGCGTCGTCCACGGCTTGGGCGCCCACCACTCTTCGAGCCGCTCGGTCCATACCCGCCAAACGGCCGCCGGCGGCGCGTTGATCAGGCGGGTGATCGAGAGTTCGTAGCCGCTGGTCGCAGAGGTCATGTGCCATCCCCGTCGGCGGCGGCTTGCATCGCCGCAAGATCAATCTTGGTCATCCGCATCATCGCCTCCATCGCGCGTTTCGCGCGGGCGGGATCCCGGTCACTCATATACCGCGCCATCTCGCTGGGAACGACCTGCCACGAGAGGCCGTACTTGTCTTTGAGCCACCCGCATTGCCCGGGCACGCCGCCCTCGGCGGTCAGCGCCTCCCACAGCCGGTCGACTTCAGCCTGGCCATCGACCGCGATCGACATGGAAACCGCCTCGGTGAACTTGAACTTGGGGCCACCGTTCAAGGCCTGGAAGCCGCGACCCGCAAGGGTGAATTCGATCAACAGCACATCACCTTGCTTGCCGGCGGGATAATCCGCAGGGGCGCGCGCGACGCTGTCGATCCGCGAGCGGGGGAACAGCGAGACGTAGAACGAAACGGCCTGCTCGGCCTGGCCGTCGAACCACAGGCAAGGGGTTATGCTGGTTATCGCAGCCTCCTATCTGACAGGCTGGTCAATTTCTGTCTCCCCGCCGCTCGACTGCGCTCGCTCGGCACAGGCCGCCATCCGATCGAGCCGGGCGTTCCAGCAGCGCTCGTAGCGGCGGAGCCATTCCGCCGCTGCGCGCATCGGCTCCGGCGACAGCCGCACGGTGACCGTCCGACCAATCTTTGCGCGGACGACCAAGCCGGCATCGCCGAGCACGTCGAGATGCTTCATCACCGCCGGCAGCTTGATCGCGAGCGGGAACGCCAGTTCGCTGACCGATAGAGCTTCCTCGCGCTCGAGCCGCGCCAGGATCGCCCGGCGCGTCGGATCGACAAGCGCCGAGAAGATGCGGTCCAGCCCTGCCTCGGCATAGTTCACCATATGGTAAAGTATGCCGAGGCGGGGCTCGCGCCGTCAAGCTCGTGAACTGCTTCAGCACGGCGTCCCGACAAAAAATTAACGCGATCATTTTGGACTCGCGTCGTCGTGCCGCTCTCGTCGTTGCGCGGCCGGCTGGCGATGGCTTCGTCGTGGTGACCCGGGACGTTTCCGAGCGGGTGGAACTGGAGGAGCGATTGCGCGAGGCGAACCAGCGCCTGGAGGCGCTAGCCATGCAGGACGGGCTGGCCGGCCTCGCCAATCGCCGACGCTTCGATGCCGTCCTGGCGTCAGAGCTGCGACGTGCCCAGCGGATCGGCGCGCCGCTCGCGCTGGCGATTGTGATGTGGACTTCGCCGCGCGCTGGGGGTGAGGAGTTCGTGGCGCTGCTGCCGAACACCATCTCCGCCGGCGCGCTGCTGATGGCCGGACGCATCCGCGCTGCCGTGCACGCCCTCGGTCTCCCCCATGCGGGTGGAATTGGTAGCCGGGTCACGGCGAGCGTCGGCGTGGCGGCAGTTGAGGTCATGTCGGCCTCGGATGGGCGTGACCTGGCGCGCCAGCGCTATCGCTGCGCAATTGGACGCGCTCGGAGCAGGTCGAGACTCTGCGCGCGCTTTCGAAACAAAGTCCCTTTCGTTATCGTGTTGTTTCACTTATAACCGCTCCGAGTTCGGAGCTAACTGTATGATGTTGTTCGCAATCGGCGTGCTGGTGGGCTTGGCGGCCCTACCACTGGGCTTGGTGATTCTCAGCGCGATTTCAGCTCCCGACCTCGAGCCCAAAGGATTCGATCATTCCTGATTTCGCAGACTGGCGCCATATTCGTGATGAACAGCTGGCTCTGCTCGAATTCTTTACCTCATCCCTGGTTTCCTCTCGGGCCAGTTGCGGCGGTCTTCTCACCTCGTTCCGGGCGGCGCGGCTAGTGCTGGCGGCACCAATATCGGTTCTTTTCACCCATTATGGTGATCAATGGTTACGTGGCAGTGAGGAATTGCTTTTAGACCTGCTCGACCATCTCGATCCCTTGCGCATTCGTCCAATCGTCTGGTGCAATGGCGCGGCGTTGACGAAGGAGCTGGAGGCCCGGGGGATCACCACTTACAGGTCCGAGTTCACCTACTATTTCCACGAGGAATTGCCCGGCTTTGACTACCGCACATACATGTCGATGGTGCGGCGCGGATTGAAGATTATCGACACGCATGGGGTGCGACTCCTGCACGTCAACAGCGGCGCTCCGGGCCAATGGCTCGCGCCGATTGCGCGTTCCCGCCGTCTCCCGATGCTCGCGCATCTGCATATCGACTATCTCCGCCGCAGCCGGTTCCTGCTTCTGCTTCACCAAGCCGATCTGGTCGTCGGCGTGTCGCGCCGCGTGATCGATGGCTTCCTTGCGGATGGAATGGCGGCCGAACATACCAAGGTCATCCACAACGGCATCGCCTTCGACCGCTTCGCTACCCCCAATGCGCGGAATGAACTTCGCGCGCGGCTCGGCATCGCGCCGGGCGCACTGATCGTGACCGCGGTTGGATCGTTGATTCCGCGGAAAGGCCACGACACGCTTCTTCGGGCGTTCGAGCCCATCGCCAAGGCCTTCGACGCACATCTTTTGATTCTCAGCGATGGACCGGAGCGTGAGCGTCTGGTGAAATTGGGGTCAGATCTTGGCTTGGCCGACCGACTCCATCTGATCGGACATGTGGACCGGTATGCGGCGCTGCCCGAGATCTACCAAACAAGCGATATCGTCGCTCTCGCATCGCGGGGAGATGCCTTCGGCCTGACATTGGCCGAGGCCGGATACTTCAAGCTGCCGGTCGTTTCAACGCAAGTAGGTGGTATCCCCGAGGTTATCGAAGACGGCGTTACTGGCCTGCTGGTATCACCCGACGACCCAGCCGCGTTCACCGCCGCGCTCGCCAGACTCGCCGCGGACCCCGCGCTGCGCGCTGCGTTCGGTTGCCAAGGGCGTGCGCGTGTCGAGCGGATGTTCGGCGCAAAGAAGATGGCCGCTGAATTCATGGACGCATATGAACGGCTCGTTCTGCTTCCGCGCGCAGGGTTGGGTTGGCACAGCGCTGCCCGTCGCGCAAAGCCATTGGCACGCACGCTAGGCCGAATGCTCAGAGTTGCCGTGTAGGCCCGCATGGCACTGCGGATCCTGTTTGCAACAGATCATATTCATTTCCCGCAAGGTGGCGGGGGCGGTGAGCGGAACACACACGAGCTCTGCCTGATGCTGAAGCAGGTCGGCGCGTGTCCGGCCGTGATGTGCAGCCTCGTTGGAGACACGTCGTGGCTGAGCTGGAGCAATCGCCTGCGCCGCCATCTTCGGCCCGGCCATCGCTTTCCGGTCGATCATGGTTGCGGCTATCCGGTTTTCCGGGGATGGCAGGAGGATGGGGCAAAGGAAATCAAGGCGCGGTTCCGTCCGGACGTCGTGGTGGTCCAGTCGACACATCCGGACAAGCTGCTGAACAGCTTCACGGCCTGCGGTGTGCCGGTTCTCCTCTACGTACACGAGGTCGAGGACATCGCGCATCTGGCGAGCTTAGCCAACCAACTTGTACCGGTGCTGGCCAATTCGGATTTTACTGCCCGGCGGTTATCAGAACAATGCGGACTGGTGGCGGAAACCGTCCTGCCGCTGGTCGATCCACGACATTACCGCACGCAGGCTCGGCCCGAGCGTGTGCTGTTCGTGAATACGGTTCCTCGCAAGGGCCTCGAAATCGCGTTAGCCATTGCCGAACGGCGAACTGATATCGGTTTCGATTTTGTTACCAGCTGGATTCTATCGCCCACCCAGCGCAGCGCGCTGGAGAAACGCGCAAGCGACGCCGGCAATGTTGTTCTGCACGCGCCGACGCGCAATATGCGGCCACTCTACGCGCGCGCACGTATCCTGCTGGCACCATCCCTCTGGGAAGAAACATGGGGGCGGGTCGCGACGGAGGCGCATATCAACGGGATTCCCGTGCTCGGCAGTGACCAAGGCGGATTGCCACAGGCGATCGGACCCGGCGGAATTGTTGTGGCCGCTGATGCGCCCATCGAAGCATGGCTGGAGGGGCTGTCGCGTATATGGGACGATCCAGCTACGTATGCCGAATACTCGCGAGCCGCACGGGCGTATGCCGGCCGTCCTGAGATCCAGCCAGGGGAGATTGCCGTGCGCCTGCATGAGCTGCTTGTTCAGGTTGTTGCTGGAACCGTACGGGCAACCTGAAGCGGCTGAACAATTGCACATGCAGTCGCGGTCCATCGGGATAGCTTCCACCCTGTCGGTGAGCCCGCTGAGCCGTTCCACAGGCTTCAATGGTTGCAAGAACTTAGAGCACGAATTCAGATCCAGATCTTAGAGACGTCAGGTGGGATGATGCCGCGGTCCGGGAAGATCCGGCGCGCAAGCGGTGCCGGGCCGCAGTCAGCAAAGCACGCCGAGACAGCCTCTCCGTCAGGACTCCGTAAGCCAGTGCGCCTTAGCCGATAGGATTCTCACCGTCCAGTTCGCAACTTCGGTGCAGGAGGATGAAGCTGGTAGATCACCCGCGGGCCGCGGTAGCGGGTATTGCGTCGCGGAGCTCGATTCTCCGGTCACCGGCGCGGCGGGCGAGGGGGTCTGGGACATTCCCGGCCTGGCTGGAGTTGCCTCTTTGGTTGGCGCTGGTGCTGGCGCTTCGCATATCGATCATCGGCGTCTCGGTCGCGAGCGATTGGGATGAAAGCGTGTACGTGCTGATGGCGCAGGCATGGCTGCATGGCGGTCTGCCTTATGTCGCGGTGTGGGACCAGCATCCGGTCGGGTTGCCGGCGATCATCGCCATGGGCGACTGGTTCACCACCGATACCTTGCTGGCCGCGCGCGTTGAATTGGCGATGGCGACCGCGCTGGGCGCCTGGGTCGTGACGCAGTTTTCCTTTCCCAGCCGCGCCCGATGGCTGGGTGGACTGGTCTATGTCCTGCTGATGTCCCGCCCTGACGGGATCGCGGCGCAGACCGAGCCGTTCAACGCGACGCTGGTCGCGTCGGCATCGCTGCTGCTGTTCCGCGCCGCCGCGCCTGGCGCGCGATCCAACCTGGGAAAGGCCGCGGCTGCCGCCTTGATCCTCGGCTGCGCGTTGCAGGTGAAATACACTGTGCTGCCCGAATGCGTGCTGCTGTGTGGCCTGCACCTGGTTCTGCGCCGCAGCGGCGGCGATACCATCGGCTCGCTGCTGCGACGCGCTGGCCTGCTGGTCGCATGCGGCCTCGCACCGACCGTCGCCGCCGGCGCGTATTTCGCCCTGTCAGGTCAGTTCGGCCGTTTCGTCGAGGCAAACCTGTATGCGAACACCACCTACCTGCATATAACCCCGGAATGGCTGGGGCTGCGGCATATGGTACGAAAGGGCCTGCGCCCGCATGTAGCGCTGACCGTGTCACTTGGAGTACTCGGGATTCTCTACGTCTTGCGTGTGCGGCGGCGACCCCGCATCCCGCAGCCTCACGCGGCGGCCTTGCGATGGATCGGCGTCTGGATGCTTGCTGGCGTGCTCGATGTTTGCCTGCCGATGAAATTCTGGCCGCATTATTTCCTGATGATCACCGCACCGCTCTGCGCCACGTTGCCGTTCATCGTGAGTGCGGTGCGGCGGCAGGGCACGCGACGCGTTGGCGCGGTCTTGGCCGGCTGCCTCGTCTCAGTCGTGATCATCGACGCCGCGCGGACGACGTGGATAGACCTGCAAATGCTGTCGCGGCGAGTGGCGGACGATGTTCCGCGCCGGATCGCCAGCGCGATCCAGGCGCGAGGACCGGGCGGCATCTATGTGATGGACTACCAGCCCATCATCTACCAGCTTGCCCAAACCGTGCCGCCGACGCGTTTCGTGCTGCCCGCCGAATTCGGCGCGTTCGCCGAAAGCTCCGGCGCGGAGCCGATGGACGAGCTGAGGTCTGTGCTGGCGACGCAGCCGCGCTACATCGTCACCTGCGATCCACCGATGGTAAGCCTACCGCCAGAGATGCGCGACATCGTGGCGCGTGAGCTGATCGACTTCGTGCCGGCATTAACATTGCACGACAGCGCCGAGAATTGCGAGGCGACCCTGTACGTCCGGCGCTGGACCGCGGCGACAGGCGAGCCGCATCATTCTACGGCGCGCCGCCCAGCAGGAAGCTGAGGTTGGAGAACGAGCCAGCCGCCAGGCGGATGAAGCGCGTGATCAGGTGGAATTGAGGTAAGCCGGCCCTGCCGGGGTGAGCGCCCCGCAAGGCCGGCTTGGGCCTTCAGGCGGCGAGCTTGGCGGCCGAACTGTTGATGCCGCCGGCAACCTGATTGAGCAGCGTGTCCGCCTTTTTCTCCTCGTCGAGATTGGCTTGCAGCAAGGCGACGACATCTTTCTTGCCGGCCACCTTGGCCCAGGCAATCAGCGCGCCATAGCGCGCCATCTCGTAATGCTCCACCGCCTGGCCACAGGCGATCAGGCCGGCATCACGCACGTCGCTGGGCTCCTTCGCGTTCTCCAGCAATTCCTCGGTTTCCTCGATCAGGCCCTTGATCGCCTCGCAGGTCACGCCCTGGGCGCGCTTGCCCAGTGCCTCGAACACGTCCTGCAGCCGTTCGACCTGGCCTTCGGTTTCAGTGCGGTGGGCGGTGAACGCGTCCTTCAACTCGGCACTCTTCGCCGCCTTGGCCATTTTCGGCAGCGCCTTGAGAATCTGCCGTTCGGCAAAATAAATATCCTTCAGCGTGGTGAGAAACAGATCGTCGAGGGTCATGACGGGTTCGCCTTCATGCACGGGTTAAGCGGACGCAGGCCCAAATGCGCAGGTGAACCGGAGGTTCCAGGGCCCCCCGAGATTACGGCGCATCTGGGCCTGCGCCCCGGCATGTCTCCCTTCCAGTCTTGGCTCAGTTGGTCAGTTTGACGTCCAAGCTGATTTCCGCCTTGAGCAGCTTGGACACCGGGCAGCCGGCCTTGGCCTTTTCGGCGAGTTCCTGGAAGCGGGCCTGGTCGGCGCCGGGAACCTTGCCCGTCAGGGTGAGGTGAACCGCGGTGATGGCAAATCCGTCGTCTTGCTTCTCCAGGGTAACCTCCGCCACGGTCTCCATCCGCTCCGCCGTCAGCTTTGCCTCGCCAAGGATGAGCGACAGGGCCATGGTGAAGCAGGCGGCGTGCGCGGCACCGATCAACTCCTCGGGATTGCTGCCGGGCTTGCCTTCGAAACGGCTGGCGAACCCGTAGGGATAGCTTTGCAGCGCCCCGCTTTTGGTGGAAATCGCGCCTTTGCCATCCCTGATGCCGCCTTGCCATACGGCCGAACCTTGTGTCTTCATCCCTCGATCTCTCCTGCAAGCATCATGACGATGCGGGTGACGGGCTCGCGGCCCCAGGCGACAGCCTGATCATCGCGGCCCGTCCATAATATGGGTATGAAATTCCTGGCCGTGCCGCGAAATGTTTCGTGGATGCGCGCCAGCACGAAAGGGAGTCCGGATAGTGGCATCAATTTCCAGGATCTGGACGGCCGCCATGCTCGCCTTCGCCCTGACCGGTTGCGCGGCGCAGGCGCGCACGCTGGAGGTCGGGGCGAACAAGGATTACAAGACGCCTTCCGCCGCCATCGCCGCCGCGCAGGACGGGGACCGTGTGACGATCCAGCCCGGCGAGTATTTCGATTGCGCCTTCGTGAAGGCGAGCCGGCTGGTGGTGGAAGGGGTCGGTCCGGCGGACAAGGTGGTCCTCACCGACAAGGCCTGCGGCGGCAAGGGCCTGCTGATCACCGGCGGCAACGACATCACCATCCGCAACCTGACACTGACCCGCGCCCGCGTGCCGGACGGCAACGGTGCTGGCATCCGTGTCGAGGGCCGCAACCTGGTGGTGGAAGGTGTGCAATTCGTCAACAACCAGAACGGCATCCTGACCACCGATGACGCCGGCTCGCTGATCGTTCGTGACAGCGTGTTCGACCGCAACGGTGCCTGCGAGCAATCCTGCGCCCACGGCCTGTATGCCGGCCACCTGCAACTGCTGCGGGTTGAGCGGAGCCGATTCACCGGTACCCGCCGAGCCCATCACATCAAGTCGCGGGCGGTCCGCACCGAGATCATCGGCTGCACGATCGAGGACGGACCCGAGGGCACGGCCAGCTATGAGATCGAGGCACCGAACGGCGGCGCTCTGGTGGTCCGCGACAACACCATCGAAAAGGGACCGAAGGCGGAGAACACCAGCGCCGCCATTGTCATCGGTGCCGAGGGCGTCACCCAACCGACGCCGGAGATCCTGATCCAGAACAACAAATTCCGGAACGCCGGCAGCTACGAAACGGTCTTCGTCAACAACCTGACGGCGACCGAGGCGATGCTGCGCGGCAACCAGATTTCCGGACAGGTGAAGCCATTGCATGGCGACGGGCAGGTGGCAGCCGCGCGGTGAGATGGCCCGTGCCGCGCACGATCAAGCGGCTCTCCGGCGGAATTCTTGCCGGCATGGCGGCAGCGATTCTGCTTGCGGCGCCGGCCGTAGCCCGCACATTGGCGGTCGGAGCCGGGCAGGCATTCGCCGTACCGTCGCAAGCCGCGGCCGTGGCGGGCGATGGCGACGTCGTGCAGATCGCCGCCGGAACCTATTACGACTGTGCGATCTGGCACGGGAAGGGTGTGACGATTGCAGGCGCCGGGCCGCAAACCGTCATCACCGACACCACCTGCCAGGGGAAGGCGCTGTTCATCATCGGCGGCGAGGGGACCACGGTTCGCGACCTGACGCTCGCCCGCGCGCGGGTGCTGGACGGCAACGGGGCGGGCATCCGAATGGAAGGTCCGTCACTGACCCTGCAGCATGTGCGCTTCATCAACAATGAAGTTGGGATTTTGGCCGGATCGGAAGGGCCGCGCCGGCTTCGCATTGCGGATTGCCTGTTCGAGTCAGGAGGCGTGGGCGGCGATCACCCAATGTTCGCGGTGGTGGTCGGTACCCTGGACGTGCTGCAGATCGAGCGTTCGACGATCAGCGACGTGAAAGGCGGCGGCATTGAAAGTTCCGCCGCCAGCACGGAGCTGACCGGCAACAGCATCGCGACCGGCAGCGGCGCGGACCCGGCCCCCGCTGTGCTGATCGAGGCCGGCAACCTGTTGATGCAGGACAACGTCATTTCGCTTGGGCCGGTTCCGTCGCGCCAGCGCGCCGCGGTCTGGGCGACCGGGGGCGGCAACATGGTGCTGAGACACAATGAGCTGCACAACGCCACCGGCCGTCCTGCCGCCTTGCTGCTGGATTGGAGCGGCGGGAAGGCGGTGCTGGAGGACAACAAGGTCGGCAGTGGCGACACCGAGCGATCGATCAGCGGCCTGTGGCGGCATCGCGCCTCGGCCCTGGCGCATGCGGTGATCCGCTGGCGCCCCGGCCATTGATCCGCCCCGCGTCTTGGTCATCCGCCTGGCCCGCCGCGGTTGATGGGCGCAGGGCCTGCCGCTACGGTCCGCGGCCTGCCCTTCGATCCCATATCCGGAAACCCGAATGCCGATCGCCCCCGCCCATGACATCCGGCTAGCCCGACCTGCGCGCAAGCGGCGCTGGATATGGTGGTGCGTTGCCGTGCTGGCGTTGCTGGGCGCCTCGGCGCTTGGCGGTGTTGCCTACGCGCTGCAGACGTTCGGCCGCACGCCGCGCGAATGGGCGCCGTATCTGGATGAGCGGGCGCGCGACCACCGCAGCCTCATCGCCATTCCCGTAAGCCTGCTGACCGGCCTGCTGCGCACGGCCGAGAGCGTGAAGTTGCAGGACATGCCGCCGCCCGCCTGGGCCGGCGCCACTCCCGCCCGCCCGCTGCTGCCCACCGGCCCGGTGGCGCCGCGGCAGCAGCATTTGGTCGGTTCCATCGGCGCATTGCGCGAAGCCGTCCGCGACGCCCGGGCCGGCGACGTCATCGAACTGCTGCCCGGAACCTATCGCATCGAATATCCGGCGCTCGCCGCCGCCGCGGCCGGCATTGCCACGGCGCCGATCACGTTGCGCGCAGCGCGCCTGGGCGATGCGATCATCGAGGTCGAGAATGCCGAGGCGATCAAGGTCAGCGGCCCGTACCTGGCATCTCGAGAATCTCGTCATGCGTGGCGTTTGCCCGGACCATACCAATTGCGACAACGCGATCCACATCGTCGGTGGCGCCCAGCATTTCGTTCTGCGCAACAGCCGTATCCTCGATTTCAACGCGCAGATCAAGGTGAACGGCGAGAATGGCGCCTATCCTGATGATGGATTGCTGGAATTCAACACGCTCAGCAACGGCAGGCCGCGCGATACCAATAATTCGGTGGTGCCGGTCGACATGGTTGCAGCGTCGAACTGGCATGTCGCGGGCAACCTCATCACCGACTTCGTCAAAAGCCAGGGCAACCGCGTCTCCTACGGCGCGTTCGCCAAGGGTGCCGGCGACCACAATGTGTTCGAGCGCAATGCGGTGCTGTGCGAATTTCGGCTGCGCGGCTATCCCGGCCAGAGGATCGGCCTTTCCTTCGGCGGCGGCGGCACCGGCGCGGAATTCTTCCGCAACCAGGACACCACGCACGGCGAGCAATCCGGGTCACTCATGCGCGACAACCTGGTCGCTTTCTGCAGCGACGGCGGTGTTTACCTCAACCGCGCGGCGCAGTCGGATCTCGAGCACAACACTCTGATCGACACTGCCGGGATCGACGCACGATTTGCCGAAACGACGGCCGCGTTGGATGCGAACATCGTGGACGGCGTGATCCGTGGCCGCGACGGCGCCACGTTGCGCGAGGCCGGCAATCTCGCCTCCTCCCTGCTCGGGTTGTTCGTGGGCTGGCATCCCGAACGCCGCCTGTTCACCGACGTCGGCCTGATGGACCTGCGTTGGCGCGACGCACCCGCGCCACAGCCGAACACCACGCCGGGGGATGATTTGTGCGGTGTGCGCCGCACCGGCGTCGCGCGCCCCGGCGCCTTCGAGGAGTTCGCTCCATGCCTGAAGCTCCAACCGAAACCTTGAGACGCTACCTGCTGGTGTTCCGGACAAGCCGGCTCCTCGCCGCTCTCGTCGCTTGCTCGCTGCTCCCTGTTCAAGCTTTGGCTGGTCCGTGGGACAGCTATCAGCTCATCATGTGGCAGAACCGCACGCCGGCACAGATGGAGGGGCTGAAGCGGCTGGGCTTCGCCGGTACCGCGCTCATCGCCAGCGGCGGGCATATCGACGGGGTGACACTTGCGGCGCGGATCGCCTCCGGCCTGCCATGGTATCTTGAGAACACCGCGACTGACTTCCTCGCCCCGTATCATCGCTACGTCCCGGGCAAGACCGTGACCTGGCTGTTCGAAGCGGCCAAGGCACGCCGCCGCGCCAATCCGAACGACCAGAGCGTGTTCGAGCGGGAGCCCGGCCTGTCCGATCCGGAATGGCTCGACAAGACCGCGACCCGGCTGAGTGGGATGGTGCGCAGCCAGGCGCAATACCATCCGCTGTTCTACAGCCTGTCCGACGAAGCGGGCATCGGCGACCTCGCGGCGGCGTGGGACGCCGACATCGCACAGACTTCGCTCGATGGGATGCGGCGCTGGCTGCGCACCCAGTATCCGGACCTCGCGGCGCTGAATCGGCAATGGGGCACCGATTTCGCCCGCTGGGACGACGTGGTGCCGGAACTGACCGACGCGGCGATGGCCCGCCGCGACGACAATTATTCGGCCTGGGCGGATTTCAAGGCGTGGATGGATGTGGCCTTTGCCACCGCCGTTCGCCACGGCACCGACGCGGTGCACGCGGCGGACCCCGAGGCGCTGGCGGGCCTTGAGGGCACGCAGGTGCCGGGCTGGGGCGGTTACGATTACGGCCTGCTGGCGAGCAACGTGGACGTGATGGAGGTGTATGATTTCGGCAACTCCCACGATCTCGCCCGGGCCTTTCATCCAGGGCTGATCCTGTTGCGCACCACTGCCGACACCGGGCCGGCCGAGGCGCATGCGGCGTGGCGCCACCTGCTGCATGGCGGTCGCGGCACCATCGTTTGGGATGAGCGCGACGACGTCGTGCTGGCGGACGGCTCGCCCGGCCCACGCGGCCAGGAGCTCGCCGCCGAGGTGGCGGCTTTGCGCGAGGTGGCGCCGGCATTGTTCGCCAGCCAGCCGCTGCATGATCCGGTCGCGGTGCTCTATTCCCAGGCGAGCTTCCGCACGCAATGGATGCTGGACCATCGGGCACAGGGCGCCGCCTGGTCAGACCGCGATGCGGAACGGGAATATGACGACAACGCCTGGCGCGCCTCCCGCCGCCAGACGCTGCAACGGCTGAGCGAGATCGGGGTGCAACCCAGCATCTTAAGCTCCGCCATGGTGGAATCCGGTGCGCTGCGCACGGCCGCGCCGCGGGTGTTGATCCTGCCGCACGCGATCGCTCTGTCCGAGACGGAATCGGCCGAAATCGCGACCTTCGCGGCGCGCGGCGGGACCGTGCTGGCCGACATTGCGCCTGGCTTGTTCGACCAGCACAGCCGCCGCCGCCCGGCGCCCCCGCTGACCGAGGCGGTAAGCCTGCCCGCCTCGCTGGCGCCAGACGCGAACCCTTCCAGCCCGGCGAGCCTTGACGCCCTGGCCGCCTCACTCAGGGCAGCCGGCGCGCCGCCACGGATCGTGATCCGTCGCTCCGACGGCGCCACGGCAACCGGCGTGGATGTGCAATGGTTCGTGCATGGCGACACCACCATCCTGACCCTGCAGACGCAGACGCCTGGGACGGCCGCGACGGATCTCGATGTGCAACTGGCACGCCCGGCGCTGGTCCAGGAGCTGCGCCACAAGGCGCTGCCGCAACAGACCGACCGGATCGCCGTCCATCTCGATGGTATCGAGCCGACGATCCTGGTTCTGGATTCGCGCCGGTAGCCAGACGCAGCTGATACGCGCTTGTGCTCGGGCGTGGCAGCGCAGCGCCCCACATTACAAACCGTTACAAAAGCCACATGGCTAACATGCGCGTTTTTCGTTCGACGTCCGTTGCACGCAAATTCGATTTGATACAAGATCGGTATGGAAGAAAAATGATTCAAATTTCAGAATAAGATTGTGAGGACGCGACCCGCATGACCTACACCTACGCCGACGTCTGCGTCGCCGCTCGGACGGCACCCATGCTCGCCGCCCTCCTGCTTCTGGCCGGATGTGCCGGCGGCGTTTCGAAACAGGATGCGGCGAATTACGACGCGTTGCTCGCGCAGGGCAACTACCGTGATGCCGCCCAGGTCGCACTTGCCGCGGGCCAGATCCAGCCCGGCGGCAGCTCCAAGAATCTCGCCTGGTCACTCGGGGCTGGGGCCGCATTGCTGTATTCCGGTGACGCACCAAAGTCGATGAAGGTTCTAGCAGGCGCGGAGGACCTGATGGCGCTTCGCGACAACGACGATTTCACCAATACCCAATACGACTACGCGACGTATGACGGCATCATGACGGATGTCTATCAAGGTCTCGGCACGCTCGCCAACAGCCGGACCGATGATGCGCAGGTTTTCTTCAACAGAGTTGGAGATCGTCAGCGGCGTGCCGAAGAAAAATTCGCGGCCGATAAGGAAAAGCTCGACGCGGCGGCACAACAGAAGGCGAGCGGCCAGTTCGATCTCACCAGCGCGCTGCGCAACGCCGAGGCCAGCGCGGAATACAAAGCGGCCAATGACGAGATCGGCAACTTCGGCAACTATCGTCCTTTCATCAATCCAGCCGCGAGCTACATATCGGCCATCTCCCGACTCAGCTCGGCGCAGACCGACAGTGATTTCGAGAATGCCCGGACCGAGCTGCGTCGGGTCCACGACATGCTTGGCAAGGCCGCCAATCCCTCGGTTGAGAAAGACCTCCTATGGGCCAACAGCCGCAAGGGGACGCCGGGCGCGAAAGTCTGGGTGGTGTTCGAGAACGGGCAGGCGCCGACCTTTGCTGAGTACCGCATCACCTTTCCCGTGCCGGTCATCGGCAAAGTGGCGTCAAGGCCAGCGTTGCGACCATTGCGATGCCGCGCATGGTCCTCCATCCGGCTGCCGCGGGCGCGTTGGTCGTCACCGCCGGCGGCATCGACGCGCCCACCGTGGCGGTGGGCAGCTTCGACGATGTGATGAAGAGTGAGTTCAAGCGGCATGAGAACGCCATCCTGACGCGGGCGGTGCTGGAAGTGGCGTTGAAGGTCGCGTTGCAGAGCGCCGCGGCACAGACCGGAAACAGTCTTGCCCAATTCGGTGCGCTTGCGGTGTCGAACATCTCGACCGCGGACACCAGGTCCTGGACCGCCTTGCCGAAGGAATTCCAGGCAGTGCGGATTGATGCACCCAAGGACGGCACGGTGCGCATCCGCACGGATAGCGGTCAGGATCTCGGCAGCATCACCGTCCCCACCACCGGTTCCGGCGCCATCGTCTATGTCAAGCAGCAGACAGCCGGCGGCCAACCGTCCTTGCTGGTTTATAAGCTTTGATCGGCCTGCGGGCGGTGGCGCTGCTGCTGCCGCTCGCGCTCGCCACCTGCGCCGCGCCGCAATCCCCGCCACTCGCCGATCCGCGCATCTTCCTGGTGCCAGGCCTGCCGATCAGTGCCGACGCTGCTGGTGTCAGCGTGGAAAACGGACTGATGCGGGTGGCGGTGCGGTTGTCGAACCGCACCGACCGGGATGTCCCGGTCCTGGTGATGACGGAATGGACCGACCGTGAGGCGCGGCCGATGCGCAGCGTGACGTCCCGGCCACGGCGCCTGACCGTGCCGCGTTTCGGTGATGCCGCCATCGACAGCCTGGCACCTGGCAGCAACGCCGCCGATTGGCGAATGAGCGTTGAACCCGATACCGCAAATTAAAAGAGATAAGGCGACCATGTCCAAGGCATCAAGACTGACCTGCGCTTGCATCCTGTTGTTGCTGGGTGGCTGCGCTGGTGGCGGCACGCAGACCAGCATGATCGATCCCCGCGCCGACCGCAGCGCCATCGGCGCCGAACTCGACATGCGCGATTTCGAGGCCGCGGCCGGGGACGCGGTGCAGTCCATGCTCGCCTCGCCATCGCTGACCAAGCCGGGTGGCGGCCGCTCGGTCGTGGTGATTTCGCGGGTCAGCAATGACACCATGCAGCGCATCGACACTGATCTGTTGATCAAGAAAATCCGTGTCGAACTGCTGAACTCCGGCCGTTTCGTCGTGACAACCGCGATCGGGCCGGGTGCGGCGGAAGACACGATGGCAATGCAGACGCGCCAGCTCCGCGGGTCGGCCGAGTTCAACCAGGGCAATGTCGCCCGCACCGGCCAGATGGTCGCCCCGGATCTCAGTCTGTCCGGCAAAATCATCCAACTGAACCGGCGGCTGGGCGATGGCACGCAGCGGGTGGATTATTCCTTTCAGTTGACGGTCACCGATATCCGCACTGGCCTGGCCTTCTGGGAAGGTGAATCGCCGATCTCCAAGCTGACTGGCGGCAAGTCGGTGGCCTTCTGATGCTCCATCGGCGCGCGGTCATCTGCTTGCCGGCGGCGCTGGCATTGGGTGGCCGCGCATGGGCACAGGACACTGCGAAGTCACCGTCGACTGATCTGCCGGGGCAGGTATCGAAGGCGGCTGTGGCGCCGGTCCGTCCAAGTGCGGGGCGGATGCTGAAGCAGAAGATGCAGGCGTGGATCGCGGAGTCTGACTTTGAAGACCGCAATGATCTGACTGTATTGCAGGGCCGCTCGATCGTCTCGGTCCCCCCAACCAACCCGGACTGGGTGCGACTCCGTATGCTGGCCTATGAGGACGCCGTGTTGGACGCCCAAGCCCAATACGCCAGCCTGCAGGGTGTAGAGATCCGCTCCGAAACCATTAAGGGGCTGCTGAAGGGCGCAGACTCACCGCCTCCCTACACTGATACCAGGTCGCCAGACCAGGCGGCCGAAATCGTCCGCAAGGCCTTGGCGGTCGCTGGCGGAACCTTGGACCAGAACCTCAAGGACCAGGGGATCGACCCGAAGAAGTACGAGCAACTGCCAGAGCCGCAGAAAACAATCTTGCTGCGCGACTATCTGAAGATACAGGTGGGACGTCGTGCTTTTGCGAGGCTTGTCGGGGTTTTGCCCGTGCAATCGTTCGAAGCGCAGGATGGCGCAGGAACCTACGAGATTGGCGTCGTCATGATCGCCTCGCCACTCATCCAGGATTTTGCCGAGCAAGTCACAAAGGCGCGCGGCGAATTCAGTCCCGATCCAGCCCGCGCGCAAGATCTCACGACTTTATACAGCGACCAGGACCAGTTGCTGCAGGACTTCGGTATACGGCGGCTATTCGACAAACAGGGCCTGCCGGTCATTGTGTCTTTTGCGCAATGGGGCTCGGGCTATCGCGGTACTGACCCGGTTTTCGCTGCAAAATACGAGGAAGCTGCCGAAGCCCAAGCCGAAGCGCTTGCTGATGGCCAACTCGCTGACTTTCTCGCCGGTAATGTCGACAGCAGCAACGATACGACCGTCGGGCAACAGGTCGATCGGATCGCCCTGTCGATGCCGGACGGAGAAACGAAGGTAGAGGAAGCGAAGAAAGTCATCGACGAACAGAGGAAGTTGATCAAACGCGTTGCCAACGTCCGACTCGTCGGTGTGCGGACGCTCTACAGCTGGACCGGCAAACACCCCGACAGCGAAACGCCGATCATCGGGGTCATCCGGATCTGGTCCGCCGCCAGCGAGAAGGGCGTCCGGGCACAGCAGGAAAAGCCCGCCCGGGGGGCTGCCGCGCCGGAGACGCCGCCAAGCCAAATCAACCGGACCCCAAGCGTCGTTCAGGGGCGGTCATTGATGAAATCCACGGATTTCTGATCGGACCCGTCACATGCGCACCTGGCTATTGCTGCTACTGTTGCTCACCACTCCGCTCCACGCAGAGCCGGTCACGGTCGATGCAACCGGCACCGGTGCCACGCGCGAGGACGCGGTGGCGCAGGGCCTGATCGAGGCGATCCAGCAGGTAACCGGCGTGGTTGTCGAATCGGTGCAGGAAATCCGCACCGCCGTCGCCATGGCGTCAGTCGACGACACCCACACCGTGGCCCTGGCTGAGGCGCAGCAAGGCTCCACGCGTCGCACCGCCAATGGCCTCGTGCGAAGCTTTCGCATCACCGACACCGTCTCGGAAAAGCCAGGTCGCGTCGTCGTGCATCTGAGTGTCGAGGTTGAGAAATTCCAGTCGCTCGGCGTCGGCACGGATAGCCGGCGGCGTATCGCCGTCGCCAGCTTCGGCGGCCCGCCTGGCATGCGCCCGACCGCGGATCTGCTGCGCGACCGGTTGGCCGCCCAACTGACGCAGAGTCGTCGCTTCCTGATCCTCGATCGTTCCAACGATCTGGTCTACCAGCAGGAAATGGCGGTGCTGAAGGCCGAAGCACCCTTGGCCGAGCGGGTGCGGATCGGGCAGGTCGTCGGTGCCGACTACGCCGTGCTCGGCCAGATCCGCCAGGCCGGCGTCAGCCGCAGCGACCGCACGATCCAAATGACCGGTGAACGCATCACGAATGCATCCTCCGCCGTCGAGATCGACTGGTCGGTGCTGGAAATCGCCACCCGGGCCACGAAATTCTCCGGCACCGTGCGGTTATCCGCCGGCGGCGACGGGTTGGGGGACTTGCTGGACCAAGCCGCAGCCCGGATCGCCGACGAGATCACTCAGGCAATTTATCCGATGCGCCTGATCCGCTTCGACGACCCTGCGGAATTGATCATCAACCAGGGTGGCGGCACGCTGCAGCCTGGACAGCGGATGCGGGCGATGCTGTTGGCCGAAGCGCTGACCGACCCCTACACCAAGGAATCGCTCGGTCAGATCGAGCGTGAGATTGGCCTGATCGAGGTCTTGAGGGTCGATGCAAAGATTTCCTATGCGCGGCTGCTCTCGGGCAAGCTGCCGGCCTCCGGCGCCGAAATCGTGCTGCGCCCCACAGCCGCACTCCAGCGTCCCACGACGGCCGTGCGCCCGGCCAAATCCGCCGTGGTAAAGCTGCCCGGCGATCCCTGAGGCGGCTACGGCAGCTTCACCGCTGCGACCTCGCCATGCGTGCCGGTCGGTTTGAACCTGGCACGCAATGTCACGCGGTCGATGCCGGCGGGGATGCGCACGCCGTAGACGTCGCGGGTGAAGGGCTGTTCGTCGTCGTGCGGATGCTCCAGCACCCGGCGGCCGAGGACCGAGCCGTCAGGCGCCAGCACCTCCAGCAAATCGGCGTAGGCCTCCCAACCGGTGTCGCGGCTCCGCACGGTGACATCGAAGTCGAACACCCGCGCCGCGGATTGGCGGACCCGAACCCCGACTACGTCCGCGTCCCCGGCGAAGGCAGGGGATGCCGCCAGCAATGGCAGCAGGAACAACGCAAGTAGGAAGAGGGTTGGAGCGGGTAAGGGGAATCGAACCCCTGTATGCAGCTTGGGAAGCTGCCGTTCTACCATTGAACTATACCCGCGGTTGCCTGATGGCACGTTATATGAACCCGCGCGCGCCAACGCAACGGAGGTGGCGATGTGTCAGTCACAGCCAAGAAGTTGGCCGGGTTGACGGCGGATCGCCCGGATTCTAGCTTCCCAGGCGTCGAAAGACCCTCGTGATTTGTCCGGCCGGATTGCGGCGAGGTGAAAAAAGCGCGCTAAAGAGGCCAGCGAACCGCCAATCGAGTTTCCGGTTGGAACGCTGCATCCACGGTCGGCCCCTCGCGATTGGAAGGGCCACATGACCATGACCACCCGCCTGCCGCCCCGCCACCCTCCTCGTCCATGGCGGCACCGAGCGCACGCCCTTCGGTGAGACCGCCGAGGCGCTGTTCCTCACCTCCGGCTTCGTCTACGACAGCGCCGAGCAGGCGGAGGCGACGTTCGCCGGCAGCGCGCAGCATTACCAGTATTCCCGCTTCGGCAACCCGACGGTCAGCATGCTGGAGCAGCGGCTGGCTCTGCTCGAAGGGGCGGAGGCCTGTCGTGCCACCGCCACCGGCATGGCGGCGGTGCATGCCGCCATGCTCAGCCACCTCAAGACCGGTGACCGCGTGGTCGCCTCGCGGGCGCTGTTCGGGTCCTGCCACTGGATCGTCTCCACCCTGCTGCCGCGCTACGGCATCGCCGCCGAGTTCGTCGATGGCGCCGACCTCGCGCAGTGGCGCGCCGCCCTCGCCACTCCGGCGCAGCTGGTGCTGCTGGAAACCCCGTCCAACCCGATGCTGGAGATCGTCGATCTTCCGCGCCGTGGCCGAACTCGCCCACGCCGCGGGAGCGATCGTGGTGGTGGACAATGTGTTCGCCACCCCGCTGCTGCAGAAGCCGCTGGAGCTTGGCGCCGACGTGGTGGTCTATTCCTGCACCAAGCACATCGACGGCCAGGGCAGGGTGCTCGGCGGCGCCGTGCTGGGGCGGAAGAAATGGGTGGACGAGACGTTGCAGCCATTCATCCGCAACACCGGCCCGTCGATCTCCGCCTTCAACGCCTGGCTGCTGCTGAAGGGCCTGGAGACGTTGTCGCTGCGCGTGGACGCCGGCTGCCGCAGTGCCGAGGCGATGGCGGACTTCCTTGCCGCGCGTCCGGAAGTCGCCGCGGGTCTGGTATCCCACCCGTGCCGATCACCAGCAGCACGCGCTGGCGATGGCGCAGATGACCGCGCGGCGGCACCGTGGTGACGTTCGAGCTGCGTGGCGGCAAGGAGGCCGCGTTCCGGGTGATGAACGCGTTCCGACTGATCAAGATCTCCAACAACCTGGGCGATTCCAAGTCGCTGGCGACCCATCCGGCCACCACCACGCATATGCGCATCGGCCCCGAGGAGCGTGCCAGGCTCGGCATCACCGACGGTGTGATCCGCCTGTCGGTGGGGCTTGAGGATACGCGGGACATCCAGGACGACCTCGCGACCGCGCTGGAGGCGCTCGCCGCCCGCGCCGCCGCGGAGTAGCGGCGCCCGCGGGCCTGCCCTGCCAGACCCGCGGACAAGGTTGCGAAGCCGCGAATTCCGGCCCCACGAACCAACCCGTGCTGGACATAAGTTCGTCGGCGCGTAGAACGTCCGTGCCGGGGAGGGCAGGGATGAGCGAGGACTACACCGCGACCACGCGCAATATCCGGGTCGGCGTCCGCGCCTTCTACCTGGAGGACGAGTCGCGCCCTTCCGACGCCAAGTTCGTCTGGGCCTACCGCATCCGCATCACCAATCTCGGCACCGACGCGGTGCAACTGCTGCGCCGCACCTGGCTGATCACCGATGCCGCCGGACGGCGGCAAAAGGTTCATGGCGATGGCGTCATCGGCCAGCAACCGGTGCTGGAGCCGGGGGAGACCTTCGAATACACCTCCGGCACGCCGCTCGACACGCCAAGCGGCATCATGAGCGGCGTGTACCACATGATCGCCCCGAATTCCGGCGATGCGTTCGACGTCGTGATTCCGACCTTCAGCCTGGACAGCCCGCACCAGCCGGGTGGGGTGCATTAGCAACCGCAGGCGCGGCCTTGGTTCGCGTGGTCGCGGCGTCCGCCGGTTCGGAGGCTGGCCACGAACGCGTTCACGTCGCCGGCCTCGATCGTCGCGTTCAGCGCCAGCAGGCTGGTCTGGCTGCGGTCCAGGCTCGACGCCGGCGCCGCCTGGGAACGTCATGCAAGCTGTGGCACCCTGCCCTTAAATCGCGGCCGGTTTGGGGGAACACTTCCCGCTTACCGCCGAAAATGGGGAAATGACGATGCTGACCCAGGCCCAGATCGACGAATACAACGATGTCGGCGCCATCGTCGTGCAGAACGTGCTCAGCGCTGCCGAGGTGCAGGGCCTGCGGCGCGTCACCGACGAATTCGTCGAGAAATCGCGCGCGGTCACGTCGCACAACGCGATCTACGATTTGGAGGACAGCCACACCCCGTCCCAGCCGCGGGTGCGGCGCATCAAGACGCCGCATGCCCACCACCCCGAATATCGCCGCCTGACCGACCATCCCGGCATCGTCGCCGTGCTGGCGGACCTCTGGGGCCCGAATATCCGTTTCGACACCGCCAAGCTGAACCTGAAATCCGCCGGCTACGGCGCCGCGGTGGAATGGCACCAGGATTGGGCGTTCTACCCGCACACCAACGACGACCTGGCGGCCGTCGGCATCATGATGGACGATATGGAGCTCGCCAACGGCCCGCTGATGATCATCCCCGGCAGCCACAAGGGCCCGGTCTACGACCACCACCACAACGGCCGGTTCTGCGGCGCCATGGATCCCGGCGCCTGCGACGTCAATTTCGCCAAGGCGGTGCCGCTGACGGGTCCTGCCGGATCGATCACCGTGCACCACGTACGTGCCATTCATGGCTCGGCGGTCAATACCTCCAACAAGGACCGGCGGCTGCTGCTGTTCCAGTTCCGCGCCGCCGATGCTTGGCCGCTGGTGGCTCCGCCCACCGATATCGAGGCGTTCGACCGGCTGATCGTGGCCGGCAAACCGACCCTCGAACCGCGCCTGGTGCCGGTGCCGGTCCGCCTGCCATTGCCGCCAGCCGACCTGCAGGGGTCGATCTACGAGAACCAGAAGGCGCTGCCGAACCGCTATTTCGATGCCCCGGAGAGCCTGAAGCCACAGCCGGCAGCGGCCGCGGGCTGAGCCTGGTCACGGCGCGCAAACTTGCGGGATGTCGGCCGGCCCCCATATGCCGGCTTCGTCTCGAAGGAAATTCGCAACGGTGAATATCGTCATTCCGTCCGCCAAGCTGGCACCTGCCACCGAATCCGTCGACCGCCCGAGCCGCGAGGAAGCCGAGGCCGCCGTGCGCGTGCTGCTGCGCTGGGCCGGCGAGGACCCTGCGCGCGAGGGCCTGCGCCAGACGCCGGAACGGGTGGTGCGGTCGTACGAGGAATTTTTCGCCGGCTACGCCATCGACCCGGTGGCGCTGCTGGAACGCACCTTCGAGGAAACCGACGGCTACGACGAGATCGTGCTGTTGCGTGACATCCGCCTGGAATCCTATTGCGAGCATCACATGGTGCCGATCATAGGCCGTGCCCACGTGGCCTATCTGCCGCGCCACCGCGTCGTCGGCATCAGCAAGCTCGCCCGGGTGGTGGAGGCCTACGCCAAACGGCTGCAGATCCAGGAAAAGCTGACCGTCCAGATCGCCTGCACCATCAACGACGTGCTGAAGCCACGCGGGGTCGCGGTGATGATCGAGGCCGAGCACCAGTGCATGAGCACCCGCGGCGTGCACAAGGACGGCGTGTCGATGGTGACCAGCCACATGCTCGGCGCCTTCCGCGACGACCCCAGCACCCGCCGGGAATTGCTGGCGATGATCGGGCGGTAGCCCGGACGCTGGGTCAGGCGGGCTTTGGCACCGCACCCGGATCCGCCGCCGTGGCGAAGGGCGGCCGTTCGGCCAGCGCACGGTAGCTGGTCAGCGGGCTTTCGATCGCGTCCTTGTCGAACCGGTACTTGATACGGCGATTCAGCTCCCGCGCCACCGTCCAGCGCTGCGCCGGCACGGTCTTGACCTTCACCCGCATCACCCAGGCGGTGTCGAGGAATTTTTCCACCCCCATCACGTCCAGCTCGTCCTGCATGACGCCGGACCAAAGCTCCTCCCGCCGCATTTCCTGGGCGACCTCGCGCAGCACCTCGGCGATCCGATCCGGCTCTTCGTTCAGCCCGACCGGGACGTCGAGCACGGCAAAGGCGAAATCCCGCGTCGAGTTGGTCACCGTGGTGACGGCGCTGAACGGGATGATGTGCACGGAGCCGTCCAGCGCCCGCAGCCGGATGGTTCGGATGGACAGGTTCTCCACCGTTCCGGACAGGCCGCCCAGGGTGACCACGTCGCCGACCTGCATGGCATTTTCCAGCAGCAGGAACAGGCCGGTGATGATGTCCTGCACCAGCTTCTGGGAGCCGAAGCCCACGGCCAGGCCGATCACGCCGGCGCCGGCCAGCAAGGGCGCGATGTTCACCCCAATCTCGCTCAGCACCATCAGGCCGGCGACCAGCAGGATGGCGATCAGCAGCGCCGTGCGCAGCATCGGCAGCAAGGTGCGCAGCCGCGCTGAGCGGGCGTATTGCGAGTCCCGGCCAAGCTTCGCCAGATGCCGCTGGATCGCGGCATTGCTCGCCTCCCACACCACCAGGCCAATGCCGATGGTGATGGCGACGACCGTCAGCGATGAGACCAGCCGCCCGCCGAGCGCGCCGGCGGTGAACCAGCCGAAGGCGTCGTAGCCCCAGCTTTCCGACAGCAGCACCAAGGTGAATGCGGCGATCAGGCATTTGATGCCGAGGCGCGCCAGCGGATGATAGGTCGTGACCCGGGATTCCAGGCCGGGATAGCGCTGGGCCAAGTCCGGCGGCACCTTGGTCGCCCGGTCCAGCGCGCCCAGCGCCAGCCGCGAGGCGAGGCGCGCGGCCGCGAGCACCAGTGCCGTTGCCACCGTCAGGTGCAGCAGCCGACCGAACCCGCCCGGCACGTCCAGCGCCCAGACCAGCCACAACGCCAGCAGGTAGATGATGGCGATGATGTGCCACGTCTCGGCCAGGAACCGCCGCAGCCGCGGCAGCGTGCCCACCCGTTGCTCGCGCCCGCGGATCCAGGCGGAGATCGTGGCGCGGCTCTGCAGCACGATGATGATGAGGCAGACATGAACCGCCAGGACGACGAGCTTGATCAGCGCATCATGCGCCAGCCGGTACAGGCCGAACAGCAGCCCGATTTCGGCCAGCGCCGTGCCGAAGGCGGCGATGGCAGCGATCCGGCGTACCCAGTTCAACACGTAGCGCGCGCTGTGATCGGCCACCGGCAACAGCCGTGGCCAGCCAGGACCGATCAGCATGCGGGTGACGCTGGTCGCCACCCGGCAGGCGGCATAAGCCTGCAGCACGCCGAGGATGACGATGCGCGCCACCGGGCTGGTGCCGAGGCCGGCCGCCAGGGCGCCGTAGCCACCGCCCAGCAGCGCCAGCACCGGAAGCAGGTCCAGTACCAGCCGGATCAGCGCGAAAGGCAGCCGCCGTAACGTCTGTAGCGTCTGGTGCAATGCCACGCCGCGTGAAGTCGCTTCGGTGTGCCCGGCCTCGGCGGCGGCGATGCCTGCCACCAGGTCCGGCATCGGGTCGTGGCGCGCCTCGTGGGCGCTGGCGGCCAGCGCGTTGGACGGGCGGCGCAGCAGCCGGCGGGTGGCCGCCTGTGCCGCGAGCGACGCTGCCATCGCCAGGACCAGGCGCCAGACCGTGTCGAGCAATTGCGTTTGGGTGTAGGGGTCGGTCGCGAGGTGGACGAAGAAGCGCCAGAGCAGCGGGAAGTCGGTCACCGCCTGCGCCGCCGCCACCGCCTCGTCGGAAAGGTCCGCCAATCGTTTGGAGGCACCGAATACCAGTTGCGCGCCCAGGCTGTCCGGCGCCAGCGGTGCCGCCAGAGCGGACAACGCCGCCGGAGCAGCAGCCGGCGGGGGGGTGGCGCCGGGCGCCGCAGTGGCCGCCGCTGCCGTCGGCGCCGTCTTGGCCAGTGCCTGCAGCACGGCGATGGTCTGGTCGCGCCGGGCCGGGTCGGTGAGCACCTCAAGCGCCTGCTGCGCCTGCGCTGGCGTCAGGGCGGGAGAAGGGGGATGCTGTGCGGCAGTGGTCGCCGGCGCGGGTTTCGGGGCACCTGGAGCGGGGCCGGTCTGACCGAGGGCGGCACCGCTGGTTAGTACCAGCAAAAGCAAGAAAAAGCGTATCATGGGTACAGGCGGATCATGTCCGGGCCGCCGCTGTCAACCTTGACAGGCCGCTCATTGTCCACCTTGACAGTTCGGCCATGTCGGCGCGGGGGATGCGCAAATCGCCGGAGGGGCTACATTGCCGACATGATCACGTTCCTGACGGTCCTGGTGGGTCTGGCAATGCTCGGCACCCTGGGCGTGCTGCTGGCGGGCATCATCGGCATGGTGCGCGGCGGCGGCAATCCGGCGCGGTCCAACCGCCTGATGCGCTACCGCGTGCTGCTGCAAGGTGCGGCCTTGCTGCTGTTCGCGCTGCTGATGTCCCTCTTGAAGTAGCCGCCCTCGTTCCACCGGGTCTATTGCAACCGCGAAGAGAACGTCCTAAGCGCGGGCTCTGAGCGGTTCTCGGCAACTCCAGAGATGGCACGCAGCGCATGAAAATCCTCGTCCCGGTGAAGCGGGTGGTCGACTACAACGTCAAGGTCCGGGTGAAATCGGACGGCACCGGGGTGGAAACCCAGGGCGTCAAGATGTCGATGAATCCATTCGACGAAATCGCCGTTGAAGAGGCGGTTCGCCTGAAGGAAAAGGGAATCGCCACCGAAATCGTGGCTATCTCCATGGGTGGCGCCGCCTGCGGTGAGACCATCCGCACCGCGCTGGCCATGGGTGCCGACCGCGGCATCCTGGTCGAATCGGACGTCGAACTGCAGCCGCTGGCGGTGGCCAAGCTGCTCGCCGCCATCGCCGCCCGCGAGAGCCCGGGCCTGATCATCCTCGGCAAGCAGGCGATCGATGACGACATGGGCGCCACCGGCCAGATGCTCGCCGCCCTGCTGGGCTGGCCGCAGGGCACCTTCGCCAGCAAAGTCACCGTCGAAGGCGACCGCCTGCAGGTGATCCGCGAGGTCGATGGCGGCCTGGAGACGGTTTCCCTCGTCCTGCCGGCGATCGTCACCACCGACCTGCGCCTCAACGAACCCCGCTACGCCTCTCTGCCCAACATCATGAAGGCGCGGAAGAAACCGGTCGAAACCATCAAGCCGGCCGATCTCGGCGTTGACCCCGCGCCGCGGCTGACCGTGTTGAAGGTGGACGAGCCGCCAAAGCGCAAGGCAGGGGTGAAGGTCGCCTCGGTCGCCGAACTGGTGAGCAAGCTGCGCAACGAAGCGAAGGTGATCTGACCATGCCCGTGCTGGTGCTGCTGGACCACGAAAACGCCGCCATCAAGCAGCCGTCGCGCTCGGCCGTTGCCGCCGCCGCGGCATTGGGTGAGGTGCATGTGCTGATCGCAGGCTCCGGCGTGCGCGCTGCCGCCGAGGCCGCGGCCAAGCTCGCCGGCGTTTCAAAGGTGATCCTCGCCGACGTCCCGGCCTATGAGCACGCGCTGGCCGAGCCGCTGGCCGCCCTGCTGGTGGCGCTGGCGCCTGATTACACGCATCTGCTCGCGGCCTCGACCGCCACCGGCAAGAACGTCATGCCCCGCGTCGCCGCCCTGCTGGACGCGCAGCCGATCAGCGATGTGTCGTCGGTGATCGACGCCGACACCTTCATCCGCCCGATTTACGCCGGCAACGCTTTGGCGACGGTGAAGAGCAGCGACGCCAGGAAAGTCATCACCGTGCGTGCCGCCAGCTTCGATCCGGTTGCGGCCGATGGCGGCCACGCCCCGATCGAGGACGCACCATCAGTGGCGTCCGGCGAGTCCTCGCGTTTCGTGTCGGCCGAATTGTCGAAAAGCGAGCGTCCGGAACTGACCGCCGCCCGAATCGTCATCTCCGGCGGCCGCGGCATGCAGAACGGCGAGAATTTCAAGCTGCTGGACCCGATTGCCGACAAGCTCGGTGCCGCCGTCGGCGCCAGCCGCGCGGCCGTCGATGCCGGCTTCGTGCCCAACGACTACCAGGTCGGCCAGACCGGAAAGATCGTGGCGCCGGACCTTTATGTGGCGATCGGCATCTCTGGCGCCATCCAGCACCTTGCCGGCATGAAGGACAGCAAGGTGATCGTGGCAATCAACAAGGACGAGGAAGCGCCCATCTTCCAGGTCGCGGATTACGGCCTGGTGGCTGATCTGTTCAACGTGCTGCCCGAACTGGCGGCCGAACTGGAGCGTCCGGCATGAACGTCGATGTCGCAGCCTCCGTGGTCGTGGCCGACGCCCTGATGGCCGCCCCCGTCATCGCCAAGGTCGGCGTGATCGGCGCGGGGCAGATGGGCAGCGGCATCGCCCATGTCTGCGCGCTCGCCGGTCTGCCGGTGGTGCTGCTGGACGCGAAGGCCGAGGCGCTGCCCAAGGCGATGGCGCTGATGGGCCACAACATGGACCGCCAGGTCGGCCGCAACGTGATCACGCCCGTCGATAAGCTGGAGGCGCTGTCCCGCATCATTACCAGCACCGACTACGCAAGCTTCGCCGATTGCGACCTGGTGATCGAGGCGGCGACCGAGAAAGAGGACATCAAGCGCGCCATCTACAAGCAGCTGACGCCGCATCTGAAGCCGTCCTGCATGCTGGCTTCCAACACCTCGTCGATCTCGATTACGCGGCTCGGCGCCAGCACCGATCGGCCCGAGAAGTTCATTGGCATGCACTTCATGAATCCGGTGCCGGTGATGAAGCTGGTGGAACTGATCCGCGGCATCGCCACCGACGAGCCGACCTTCCAGGCGACCCAGGCGCTCGCCGACCGCCTGCACAAGACGACCGCGGTGGCCGAGGATTTCCCCGCCTTCATCGTCAACCGCATCCTGGTGCCGATGATCAACGAAGCGGTGTATGCGCTGTATGAGGGCGTGGGCTCCGTCTCGGCGATCGACAGCGCGCTGAAGCTCGGTGCCAACCACCCGATGGGCCCGCTGGAGCTGGCCGATTTCATAGGGTTGGATACCTGCCTGTCGATCATGCAGGTGTTGTACGAGGGGCTGTCGGACAGCAAGTACCGGCCTTGCCCGCTGCTGGTGAAATATGTCGAGGCCGGCTGGCTTGGCCGCAAGGCGCAGCGCGGCTTCTACGACTATACGCAAACACCGCCGCGGCCGACGCGGTAAGGAAGCCGGCTGCTGTTCGCGGCGCCGGCGCCGGTGGCCGACCCGCATTTCTGAAGCACGGAGACCGGCTATGAACTTTGCGGCAGTGAAATCGACTTCGAAGACGATCAGCGTGCCTGATCTGCAAGGTGAGCCTTACGAAGACCTGCTGCGCCGGATGCATGAGATCCTGAAGCCGGAAACGTATCTGGAGATCGGCTGCTACACCGGTGGGTCGCTCGGCATGGCGAAGGGCCGCGTGATCGCCGTCGATCCGAACTTCATGCTGCAAGGCAACACGGTCGGCGACAAACAGGCCTTGATGCTGTTTCAGATGACGAGTGATGCATTCTTCCGACGCTACAATCCCACAGCGCTCTTCGGCCAGCCGCTCGATATGGCGTTCCTGGATGGCATGCATCTGGCCGAGTTCCTTTTGCGGGACTTTATCAATACCGAGCGGCATTGCCGGCGCAACTCGATTATTCTCCTGCATGACTGCCTTCCCGTCGATGCTACCATAACCGATCGCGCCACCGAGACCGAGCGCCGAGCCCAGGGGCAGCATCCGGGCTGGTGGACAGGCGATGTCTGGAAGACCGTTGTGGCGCTAAAATCGATGCGGCCGGATCTATCGATCACAGCATGGGATGCCGCCCCCACAGGGCTGGTGGCTGTCACCAATCTCGATCCGTCCTCGACCGTATTATCGGACCGATATTTCGAGATCATCAAGAGCTTCGAGAACGTCGACCTCGTCGACTACGGAATTGGACGGTACTTCGCCGAACTCGACGTACAACCCACCAGCGGTATGACGAACATGGAAGACATCGCGAGCCGGTTCTGGATCTAGTTCGCACATGGCAGGCAGGATGCGCCAGAGAATCCTCAGCCAAGAGGGTGGGCAGCAATTTGCATGTGCCGGACCGGCTCGGGTCATTCCGACGGTCCATGTCGCCGCGGCTGGGGCAGGTCGGAGATCCGGGATTCCTGCCGGTTTACTGACGACCGCATCGGCGTGAACGAAAGTGCCGACTTTGCTGCGCTTGCGGTCCCCGTCTCGCAGTTCGGGCCGAGCCGCGAGCCGCAGCGGTTGGTGGTGATGGGTGCCATGCCATTCCCGCATCCTATCCCGCTGCTTCCTGGAGCCGGTGGGTTCGGATGGGACTGGATGCAGAATTGGCACCGCAGCCCAAACAATCTACCGCCGCGAGATATCGCATGCTACCTGATCCGCGACCTGGAACTTTCCCGCTGGGATCATCTGTTTTACCAAGGCAGGCCGCTCGCAACGCTAGAGTTCCTGCCCCAATTCCTGCTCAGTATGCTGCCGCAGGACCAGGCGCAGGATGCCGCCGCGCGGGCGGCGCGGCCGACGCGTGTGATCGAGGAGCCATGTTTTGTTTTGGGAACGAACGGGCGGACGTACGGCCATTTCTTGATTGAAACGATGGCGCGGGCCTATGTGATGCAGTCGCTGCTCCGGCCTGCCTTGCCGCCATTCCGAATCCTGGTCGAGCGAACGGTCTCCCCCTGGGCGCTAGGCATGTTGCATGATGCCTTTGGTGTGACCCAAGAGCGTATCATCTTCTATGACGCCAATGCCGAGAACATCCTTCTGCGCGAAGCGCTGTTTCCAACCCTTGCGATTACGTCCGACCACTTGCACCCCATTAACAACCTCATGGTTGGTGACCTGATAGGGGCATTGGGCGGCGGCGGGCTTGAGTTGCCCCGGCTCTTTGTCTCTCGCCTGCTGATCGACCGCCGAGCCGGACGCGGGGGGTGCGAGAACGAGGCGCAGCTGGCCGCCGTTGCCGCGCACGAATACGGATTTGCAGTGGTGGCGCCGGAAACCCTCCCGTGGAAGGAGCAGATTAGAATGTTCGCCAATGCCAAGGTCGTGCTCGGAGAATTCGGCTCAGGCATGCATAATACTTTGTTTGGGCAGCGCGGACAGCGGGTTGGAGTGATTCACCTCGAGAACATGGTGCAGTCCAGCATCTCCTCATTGCGGCAACAGAATATGGCCTATCTGAGGGTCGACCGAGAGACTAATGGAACCTTTCTGCTGAACCTCGATCATTTCAGGCGCTTCCTCGACGTGCTGGTCGCTAATGCCTAAGTTCGCCGCCCGATGCCCGAGTGCGGTATGAAATTCGTCCATGGCTTTGATTCCGCGCCGGTTCGCAGTCGGGCCGATGCCGCGGCGGCGTCGCATTTCCCCTGTTCTGACCGGAGAGGGGATCGCTTCTCACTTCCCCGACACCTATATCCATGCGCCGCAGATCTTCAGACATCCGAGGGTGCCACGAGGCGTTTGAAGCAATGACAGTCGCAGCCGACAGCCGGACGTTGTCGATCGACTTCTCTAACCAGGGCAACAGCCGCGGATATCTCGGTCCAGGCTGGTCCGATACGGAGGCTCGCTGGACCTGGACCAGCGGCCCAACAAGTCTCCTGTATCTTCCAACGTTGCCGAGCGACGCCGGATGGCACTGCAAAATCATGCTGATGCCGTTCACCCATTTGCCTTCCCTGTTCGATCAGCGCTTAGTAATCTCAATTTCCGACCACGTCGTCTTCGACCACCGCCTTTCGGAGGCAACCGAGATCGAGTTCGACATTCCGGGAAATTCGGCGGTCGGCGAGACCATTGCCTTCTTGTTCAAGTGCCCGGATGCTACATCGCCAGCCATGCTCGGTCTGGGCCTCGATTCCCGCCATCTCGGCTTTGCGGTCCTCAACCTAGCCCTGGCGTCAACTGGTCTCGTTTGCAACCTTGCCGTTCCGCAGGAAGAGGCCGCGCAATCCGCGACGCGATATGGTGGAATTGAAGACGTCACGTTTATCGAAACGACGGACATCACCCAGTTTGGCCGGGCGAAGGGACATGAGCGGCTGAGAATATTTGCTTCGCTCCATGGTCCAAATCAGAACCGGTTGTTCAGAGAAAGCACCTTCACTCCCGAATTCGTGGCGGAGCACTATCGTTACGAGCAGCCGCCGGAGATTTGCGTTTACGCCCTCAAGGATCACGTGCTTTGGGGCAACGGAATCCTTACCAGCGCGGGAAAGTTTTTTCTGAAAGACGACTGTTTTCCAGGCTATCTGAACGGATATGTCGCCGAAGATTTACATCAATTTCCGGAATATTGGGTTGGTCCAATAGATCGCCCCGACGTTACTACAATTGATGTAGCTGGACCGATCGGGATTGTTGTGCATCCGAACATTGTCTACGGGCACTTTCTTCTGGAGCTTCTCCCTAAACTTTATCTTCTGAACCTTATCCGAGACTTCGGGGCTCGGTTTAAGGTGGCGCTGAGCGACCGTACACCGGTCTGGTTACACGACTTCATAGCATTATATTTCAACGATCGAGACATCATCCGTTACGACATGACGAATAGTAGTGTGCGAGCCCCGGCTTTCCTTGTTCCATCAATGATGCATACGGATCATAATTTTCATCCTGCATTTAACTTGATGGTCACGGACGTTCTGGCGCGCGCCGGGGTTGGTTCGTCAGCCGACAATCATAGCAAGAATCGCGAGAGACCCCAGACCCGTATCTATCTCTCACGCCGACGACTGGCGGATGGCTGGCATCACATGCTTAACGAGGAGGACGTCGAGCGAACGATGGAAAGCCTAGGTTTCATCATTGTGCATCCTCAAGATCTGGCGATACGCGACCAATTGGCGTTGTACTCGAGGGCCGATGTTATCGCGGGGCAGTATAGTTCAGCGCTTCATAACGCAATGTTCGCTCCTATCGGGGCGACGGTGATTTCACTCAACTGCATCAACTGGTATCAAAGCGTGATCGGTCGCCTGCGCCGTCATAGAATGGTGTTCATAACGCCGGCCGATGGAATCTTTAGAACCTGGCGCACGCGGGGCTCCGGCGACAGCTCCTTCAGAATCGATACGACTGTCCTGCGGGAAACTGTGGTAAGCGTTATAAATGAGCGATAGTAACGTCAGACCTCTACCGGCAGAGCGGCAGAAAACACTCGTCTTTTGCACGAGCCATGTCAGCTCGCATTCTGGTCCCACCAATTCGTGGGACCATCGCTATCGGATATGGGTGGATGCTATCCGCGCCTCGCACCTACAGTTCGATCAGATGCTGATGATCGACGATGGCTCCGCCACTTTGCCGGACTGGCCCGACGCGTACGTCATGGATGACGATTTAGCTGTGGTAAGCGCCGCGCCGTTGGTCTTGTTTCATTTTAACCACGTGCTTGGACGTCGCGGAGTGTCGGATTTCCCGGGTTGGGTCCGCAGCTTCTTCTTTGCAGCCAGATACGCGGGCGAGTGCGGCTTTACGAAGGTGGTGCATATTGAATCCGATGCCTTTCTGATCAGCAAGCGCATTCAGGACTGGGTCAACGGGCTGACTGAGGGGTGGAACGGCCTGTGGTGCCCGCGCTGGGCGCGCCCCGAAAGTGGCATTCAGGTCATTGCCGGCAAAGCCATGCAAGCTTATGTGGATTTTGCGGGGAGCGATATTGAGAGCCTTGCCGGCGTTGTGGTGGAGACGGCACTCCCGTTTACCCACATCGAACATGGATTTTGCGGCGATCGTTGGGGCGAGTTTCTGGATCATATTCCGCGGAACGCTGACTGGAGCATGCAGACACAGCCGCCCCTGCATGCCTCGCGCGAGATGTTCTATTGGTGGCTTTCGGGCGCAAAGCGGGGCAACCTCGACTTCACTGCCTATTCCCGTCGGCCAACCGAACCTCCGCAGCATATTGGCCCGTATTTTCCCGCGCTATTGACAGCGCTGGACGAGGCGCTCGGCCCGTGTAGCTATCTGGATATAGGCACGGGGGACGGTGCGTCGCTGCGCAGTTTCAGCTGTGATGCGGTCAGCATTGACACGCAGATTCACCAGCAGCCGGACATGCTTCGCACGCGCACCCGCTGCCTGCTCGTGCAGCAGTCCTCCGATGTTTTCTTCACTACGGACATCCTTAGGCAGATGTTCCCAGCCGGACTGGACATCGCCTATCTGCACGGGTTGCATTTTGCCGAGTCCATGTTGAGCGATTTCATCAACGCCGAACTCCACTGCCACCCTCGCTCGCTGATCTTGATGCCTGATTGTTTGCCGTTGAACGTTCGCATGGCGGAGCGTCGTTATCGCCGCGTGGAGGATGAGCCGACCGGTGACTATTGGACTGGCGACGTTTGGAAGATGCTGCCGATCCTGCTCAAATATCGTCCTGAGTTGCGCCTGCTGGCATTTGATTGCGCGCCGACGGGCCTGATCGCGGTCACTGGTCTCGATCCGACCTCATCCGTGCTGCGTGGTCATCGCGCGGCGATCGAGGCCGATTTTGCCAGCTTGATCTTGGAAGAGTTTACGTTGCAGCGGCTTTGGTCCCTGGCGCCGTTGCTCGACAGCGCTCGCCTCATAGAGAATTCGATCGACCTGCATCAGCTATTTGCGCTTCGAGATTGAGCAGTGCGGCAAGTGACGCGAAGGCTCGCATTTCTTGATGAGCCATATTGGGCTGGAGCGCGCGCAGCGCGCCGAGATTGTCCGAAGGCCGCGATAAACCACGTCATCGCCTATGGTCAGTCCCTGGCTTGTGGGTTCGAAGGGTGGCCAGCCCTGTCCATTGCGGCGCGCGGCGATTTACTCATGCTCGGTGAGAGCGTGCATGCCGAGCGCGCGCATGAACCATCCTGGCGTTCCGTCGGGTCTGCCTCCCTTACGCCATTGGTCGCCACGGTGAAGCGGCTGGACGAAGTAGCGCTGCTCGACACGGCTGCTGTCGCGGCACTTGCGCCCGGTGCCGTCGTGCTCGGCGAGACGGTGCTGGAAGCGGCGGTCAATGCCTGGCGCGCCCGTTTGCCCGTGAATTGGGGTGTACGGCGGCTGTTGGCCAGTTCCTGTGGGGTAGGTGGGCGGACGCTGGAGGCTTTGTCCAAAGGCGCAGATCCTGAGCTGTTCAATCGCCTGCGCGATTGCGCGATTGCCGCAAAGGCCGCGGCCGCGGCGGCGGACCACGACTACGGCGTGGTGGCGCTGCTGTTCCTCCAGGGCGAGCAGAACAACTGGGGCCTGGACGGCGGCACCACGGACAAGGCTGAATACAAGGCGCTGATGGCCAGCCTGTACCAGGATTTCGTCGCCGACGTGGCCGTAGATATTGCCGGCCAGGCAACCAGCCCTGCGATGTTCATCTACCAGACCGGCGGTGATTACGCGTCGGAACACATGGCCATTCCGCAGGCGCAGTTGGAACTGGCGCTGGAATTGCCGGGCTGCTTCATGGCCGCACCGGTCTATCCCTTCACCGGCAAGATTGGCCATCTCGATGCCAACGGCTATCGCTGGATGGGTGCGCAGTTCGGCAAGGTGATGCACCGGGTGCTGACCTTGGGCGACGCCTGGAAGCCGCTGCATCCGGTGCGCACAACGCTGGTTGGCACACGGCTGTTCGTCGACTTCCACGTGCCGGTGCCGCCGCTCGCCTGGGGGCGGCCGTTCATGGCGCATGCGGCGATCGACGTCGCCGACCGCGGCTTCACGGTGATCGACCGCGATGGCGTGGTGCCGATCACCGGCGTGCAACTGGACGGTGCCACCGCGGTGCGCCTGCAACTTGGCCGCGCGCCGGGGCGGCAGGCGCGGCTGCGCTATGCCGATCGGGCGCATTCCGGGCGCGGCAGCCTGCACGACAGCGACGCCACCGTCGCGGAAGACTGTTACGAATACGACGCCACATCAGGGCATTACCCAAGCGCCTATATCGCCGAATTGGTCGGGCGTCCCTATCCGCTGATGAACTGGTGTGCGGCGTTCGACGTGCCGGTGCTTGGCGAGGAGCGTTAGCGTCGTTCCGATGCAGACCGCATCCGCGCAGATTTCGGCCGCCTGGGGCACGCTCGCGGCCATAGCACTGGCGCGGATCACCTTCGGCTTCCAGGTGCAGACCGTCGCCAGCCTCGGGCCGCAACTGGTCGCCGCGTTCCAGATGGATTTCGCCGGCCTGGGCACGCTGGTTGGGCTGTACATGCTGCCCGGGGTGTTCGTGGCCATTCCCGCGGGCTTCCTGGCGCGGCAATTCGGCGATGGCCGCGTCGTGTCGGTCGGGCTCGGGCTGATGCTGGCCGGGGGCTTGGTTTGCGCGGCGGCGCCGGGGCCGTTCGTGATCGGCCTCGGGCGGGTGATCGCCGGTACTGGCGCGGTGGCGCTGACGGTCCTGCAAGGAAAAATCCTCGCGGATCGGTTTCGCGGCCGCGCGTTCAACACGGCCATGGCGGTGCTGGTCGGCACCTTCCCGATCGGCATCGGCATCGCCCAACTGGCGCAGGGCCGGCTGGCGGACCGCTTCGGCTGGCCGTCCGCCTTCATCGCCGGGGCGATGCTCGCGGCGGCGACGCTGCTGCTGTTCCTCGTCACCTGGCAGGAGGCGGATGGCGGCGCCCGCTTTCGCGCCAGCTTGCGGTGGTTCGCCTTTCCATCGCGGCGGGAAAGCGTGCTGGTGGTCCTCGCCGGCCTGATCTGGACCGCCTACAACGCTGGCTACGCCAATTTCCTTGCCTATATGCCGAGCTTCCTCGCCGCCCACGGACATCCGCCCTGGGTCGGCGACGTGGTGCTGCCGCTGGCGACCTGGGCCAATTTGCCGTCGATCCTGGTGGGCGGGGCGCTGGCGATGCGGTTCGGTGCCTTGCCGGTGTTCCTGTTGGGCACGCTGACGGGGGTGTTGTCGGTCGGCGGCTTGGCGGTGGTGGATTGGCCGCTGGTGGCGGGCGCGGTGTTCGGCACGCTCGCCTCCGTGCATGCCGGGGTGATCATGTCGGTCGGCACGCTGTCGGCGCGGCCGGAGAACCGGGCGGTGGGAATGGGGATGTTCTACACGACGTATTACATCGGCGGCGCCACCATCCCGGCGATCTGCGGCCGCGCGGCCGACATCATGGGTGATCCCTCAGGCGCGTTCCTGTGCGCGGCGGCGTTCGGGCTGATGGCACTGCCGATCTACTGGCTGCATCGGCGGGTGGCGGCGAGGTAAGGCTTCTGCGCTGTCGGGATGCACAGAGCCTATCTTGCTGCCCCGAGCGCCCAGGCCAGCACGCCCTTCTGCGCATGCAGGCGGTTCTCCGCCTCGTCAAACACCACCGATTGCGGCCCGTCGATCACCTCTTCAGTGACCTCCTCGCCCCGATGGGCCGGCAGGCAATGCATGAAGATGGCGTCCGGCGCCGCCTTGGCCATCAAGGCGGCGTCCACCCGATACGGCGCCAGCAGGTTGTGGCGGCTGGTGTTGGGGTCGTCCGACATGCTGACCCAAGCGTCGGTGACCACGCAACGCGCGCCTTCGACGGCGCGGGCGGGATCGTCGTAGATCTCGATCACCGCACCCTGCGCCCTTGCCCAGGCCACCAGCTCGGCCGGCGGGCGCAGCGATTCCGGGGTGGCGAGGCGCAGCGTGAAGTGGAACCGTGCCGCCGCCTCGATCCAACTGGTGGCGACGTTGTTGCCGTCGCCGCTCCAGGCGACGATCTGCCCGGCGATGGCGCCGCGATGCTCCTCGAATGTCATCACGTCGGCCATCAGCTGGCACGGATGCGATGCGGCGGTAAGGCCGTTGATCACCGGCACCGTGGCGTACCGCGCCATCTCCGCCAGCTTCTGCGGCGCGTCGGTGCGCAGCATGATGGCATCGACATAACGCGACAGCACCCGGGCGGTGTCGGCCACGCTCTCGCCGCGGCCAAGCTGGCTGTCGGCGCCGGTGAGCATGATCACGTCGCCGCCGAGCTGGCGCATCGCCACTTCAAAACTGACGCGGGTGCGGGTGCTCGGCTTCTCAAAGATCAGCGCGATGGTCTTGCCGGCGAGCGGGCGAGAGGTGACGCCGCCGGCGTGCTTGAAGCCCGTGGAGATGTCCAGCATCTGGCGCAGGGTCGCGGTGTCGAAGTCGCGGATCTCCAGGAAGTGCGCGGGGGTGTTTCCACCCCCCCGGTATCCTCGCCGCCGGTCGTGTAGCCGGGGGCAGGGCGTGCGACGACCCGTCTTTGGGCGGCGCCACTCATTTCGCGGCGACCTTGGCAGCGCTCGGCAGGCAGCGCTTGGCGCCCTGTCGCATCATCGCCACCGCGTCGGCGATGTCGGCGTCGGTGATCACCAGCGGCGGCACCAGGCGCACCACGTTGTCGCCGGCGCCGACGCTGAGCAGACCCTCGGCGATGAACGCCTCCTGCACCTCGGTATTCGGCACACGGCATTTCAGGCCGACGATCAGGCCGGCGCCGCGGGCTTCTTCGAACACGGTGGGGAACTCGGCGACCAACTTCGCCAGCTCGCGCCACAGCACGCGGGCCTTGCGATCGACCTCGGCCAGGAAGCCCGGTGCAAGCAGAACGTCCAGCACCGCGTTGGCCGCCGCACAGGCAAGCGGGTTGCCGCCGAAGGTGGTGCCGTGGGTGCCGGGCACCAAATGTTTCGCCACGTGCTCGCGGGCCAGGATCGCCCCCATCGGGAAGCCGCCGGCGATGCCTTTCGCCGCCGCCACCACGTCCGGCTTGATGCCCGCCCATTCATGCGCGAACAATTTGCCCGTCCGCCCCATGCCGCACTGGATCTCGTCGAGGCCGAGGATGAGCCCGAACTCGTCGCAGGTGGCACGCAGGTCGCGCAGGAACTGCAGATGGGCCGGGCGGATGCCGCCTTCGCCCTGCACCGGTTCCACCAGGATGCCGGCGGTGGTCGGCCCGATCGCGTCGCGCAACGCGTTCAGGTTGTTGAACGGCACATGGTCGAATCCGTCGACAACCGGGCCGAAACCCTTCAGGTATTTGGCGTTCCCGGTGGCCGCCAGCATCGCCAGGGTGCGGCCGTGGAAGGCGCCGTCGAAGCAGATCACCCGGTAGCGGTCGGGGTGGCCGCTCTCGGTACTGGGCCTTGCGGATCATCTTGACCATGCCCTCGTTGGCTTCCGCCCCCGAGTTGCAGAAGAACACGCTGTCCGCGAACGTCGCGTCCACCAGCCGCTGGGCCAGGCGCTCGGCGCCGGGCACGCGGTAGAGGTTGGAGACGTGCATCACCTTGTGCGCCTGTTCGGCGATGGCGTCGGCGAGGTGCTTGTTGTTGTGGCCGAGCGAGGAGGTCGCGATACCGGCGCCGAAATCGAGGAATTGTCGCCCGTCGACCGTGAACAGCCAGGCGCCCTCGCCCCGCTCGAAAGCGAGGTCGGCGCGTGCGTAGGTCGGCATCAGGGCGGAGATCATGTCCGTCGAGTCCTTTGTCCCTTTCGGGACGATTGTTTCCACGGGCGTTTCCCGCCGGAGCCATCAAGGATGCCGGCGTTTCCGGGAAACGGAAATGATGGTCCGGGGGCCGACGTGAAGTCAAACGCCGGTTTGCCGCGTGATGGCAGACCTGCGCCCGCAGCCGCCATCCGGTTCGTGGCCGCCCTTCCGCCGTCGTACGACGTGCCACCGGCGCGATCGGCAAGGCTTATGGATGAACTGACGAAGGTGGCGCAGGCCGCGAGGGCGGTTTCACGCAATTGGCCGGCGTGTCCCAGGGCAGATACTCGGCGCCGGTCCTGCCGGTTCGCTTAAATCCTGCCGTCCGCGCGTCGCTGCGATCAATCGGCGAAAGCAGCCGGATCTGGCGTCGCTGCGGCAGCAGGAAGCGAGCGGCGACGCCGGACCACACCCAAGGCCACCAGCCCGGCGCCGAGCAGCGCCATCGAGGCGGGCTCGGGCACGGCCGTGGCGACTTTGGTGACGGAGCCGGCCGAGACCGAGCCCGTGGTCGAGTTGTCGATCGTGCTGATGAGATCAGCCGCGAAGAAGAAGCCCAGGGTATTCGCGACGATGTTGTTGGTGGTGATTCCCTGAACGGTGAATTTCAGCGGCCCGGCCACCGCACCGCTGCCACCGCCACCGCAACTGATGCAATCGAGACCGACGCTGAAGCTGCCGTACGGCGTTGCCGACTGAGGACCGCTGTCGACCGTGTAGATCGACGGACTGATCCCGATGATGGACGTTGGCGAGGCATTCAGGTTGAAGGCGAAAGCGGTGTGGGCGGAGCCGCCAGTCTCGACGAATTTGGCGTTGGTCAACGAGACGTCGAACGTGACGCCGCCGATGATGTCGGTGGCCGTCACGATCCCCCAGGTCCCGGTTCCGAGCGACGCAGACGTATTCAGGTTGCCGGTGACCACTGACGCGTCAGCGGGTTGGGGGCCCAGAATCATCCATGCTGCGGCCAAGGCTGCCGCCAGGGAGGCCTTGCGGATCGGCCGTTGGGTAACCGAACGAGATTGCATCGACTCACCCTGTTATACTGTCAGATCGTGTTTGGATCGCACGACATCGGTGATAATGCAACGAACATGCCAAAGAAAAAATGTTAAGGAAATCAACGTTTCTGAACATCTACGGCGATTTGTAAGGGGCGAGGTGTAAAAATCTCTGACTCTCAGCGCCCGGGCGGTTCGCAATGTCGGCGTCGCGGGCGTGCGTTGACCTTCACCAGCATCCACAAACCGCAACGGGCCTTCGCGTCCGCCATGCTCCGTATTGCTTCTTCAAGCGCGCCGCGGGCTCTGATCGGCCCACTGTCCGCGCCGATACAGCAGGCGCTCCATCTTCGGCAGGTGGTTCCGTATTGCGAATCCGGCTTTCTCCAGCAACAGGCGAGAGGCCGCATTGTCTGGATGCGCGAAGGCATGGAGTTCGGGTAGGCCGAGTTCATCGTCCGCCAGCCTCGTGCAGACAGCGACAAGCTCGCTGGCATATCCCAGCCCCCAAGCGGAAGGGTGGAAAAAATAGCCGATCTCCACGCCCCAGCCTGGATCGAACGGGTCTTGGTACAGTCCGCCCCAGCCGACGATCCGTCCGTCCGCCCTGGTCGCGATGGTCCAGGGCGCGTAACCATGCCGGCGCCGCTGCCATTCATGCAGGGCGATGCGGCGTCGGCAGGCCTGCATGGAGGCATCGGCGTGGGTGTGCCGCATTGCCACCGTGTCCCCGAGGAAGGAAAACAGGGCAGGAACATCGGTCAGGACCGGGCGGCGCAGCGCGAGGCGGGTAGTTTCGATTGGTCGTTCCACGTCGCTCGCTTTCGGTTGGCCCATTTGGCTCAGCTCCAACGGGCGATCCAGGCATTGCACGCCTATTTCCCCCACCCCGAGCCCTGGCGCTGCCAGCGCCGAGGCGACATGGTTGCGGGCAGGCTGGTCAAGGCCTGAGCAAGAGCGATCAATGCGGGCGCTCGGCGGCGCAGAATATCGGCGAGCCCGATGGGGGAACACAAGAATGACCAAGGCGACCAACCGATGAGCGCTGCCCAAACGCCAACCCCGCCGATGCGCGGCGTCTATCCCGTGGTACCGACGGTGTTCGACGAGCGCGGTGAACTCGACCTTGAAGGCCAATGCCGCGCGGTCGATTTCATGATCGAGGCGGGGTCCGAGGGGCTTTGCATCCTGGCCAATTTCTCCGAGCAATTCGTTCTGACGGACGCGGAACGCGAGCGGGTGATGCACCGCGTGCTTGGCCATGTCGCCGGCCGGGTGCCGGTGATCGTCACCACCACGCATTTCGGCTCGCAGATCTGCGCCGAACGCAGCCAGCGTGCCCAGCAGGCGGGGGCGGCGATGGTAATGGTGATGCCGCCCTATCACGGCGCCACGATCCGCGTCGGCGAACGCGCCATCTTCGATTTCTTCAGCCGCGTGTCGGACGCGATTTCCATTCCGATCATGATCCAGGATGCGCCGGTGGCCGGCACGCCGCTATCCGCGTCATTGCTGGCGCGGATGGCGCGCGCGATCGAGCATGTCGGCTATTTCAAGATCGAGGTGCCGCAGGCCGCGGCAAAGCTGCGGGAACTGATCGAGCTCGGCGGCGACGCCATCGTCGGCCCGTGGGACGGCGAGGAAGCGATCACCCTGATGGCCGACCTGCAGGCCGGCGCCACCGGAGCGATGACCGGTGGCGGCTATCCCGACGGCATCCGCGAGATCACCGACGCCTGGTTCGCTGGCCGGCATGAGGCGGCGGCCGCGGCGTATGCGCGCTGGCTGCCGCTGATCAATTACGAAAACCGGCAATGCGGCCTGCTCGCCTGCAAGGCATTGATGCGCGCGGGCGGCGTCATCGCGTCGGACCATGTCCGCCATCCGCTGCTGCCGCTGCACGAGGCGACGCGCGCCGGGCTGCTGGAGATTGCCCGTCGCCTCGACCCGATGGTGCTGCGCTGGGGGCGGTAGAGCTGCCCCAGCTTGCACGTTCAGTTGCCGCTCTGGTGGTTGCCGCTCGGGCTCACACGTTCGGCGAGCTTGTTCCAGCCCGACCCGGCCAGCAGTTCCGGATGGTCGGTCGCGATTTTCCCGGCGGCGTTGTGGAACGCGCTGGTGGTGCGCGCCGCCGCGGGGGACGTCGCCGTGCCGGCGGAAGCGGGGCCGGCGTTCATCGCCAGCAGGTCCGAGGTGACGGTATCGGGAATCGTCGGCCCCGCGACGGCGCCGGCCGGCATTTGGGTCAGCACCGTCGATAGCCGGCCGAGCTTTACCTGCCTGGCCGCCACCTCCGCCGAGTAGCTCTGGCCGGGGTTGAAGCGGTCGGCCAGCAATTGCAGGAACGAGGTGTGGTCCAGCGCATCGGTGAACGGCACGCCGGGCGCGACATGGGGAGAGATCACGAAAGCCGGCACCCGCACGCCTGACGTGGCAACCGCGACGCCGCCGAGATTGGCGGCGATCTGCAATGGCGGGACGTGGTCGAAGAAGCCGCCATGCTCGTCATAGGCGACGATCAGCATCGTGTTGCGCCAGCGGGCGGGATTGGCGCTCAGCATCGTGTAAAGCTCGGCGAGCAGGGCCTGGCCGCGGGCGATGCCGGTCGGGGGATGGTCGTCGTTCGGGGTGGCATGCGGGCCGTCGGTGTATTCCGGCTCCACGAAGATCACGCTGGGCATCGGATCGGTGCCGGACCAGTGCCCGCGGAAATGCGAATAGCGCCGAAACCGGCCGCGTCCGCCGGCGGAAGACAGCGCCAGCGACGTGGTGATCTCCGGCAGCCAGCGCGGCATGATGCTGAAGAACGGCAGGAAGTCGCCCCATTGGTACGTGCACCATGAGACGCGATGGGCGGTCAGCCAGTCATAGACCAGCGATTGTTCGGGCAGGAACACCGCGGCGTTGTCGAGGATGCTGCTGGTCCCGCTCATTGCCATCAGCCGGTTCGGCTGCGTGCCGGTGGGCACCGCCGCGAACCAGTGGTCGCAGACGGCGAAGTTGCGGGCGAAGAAGTCGAACACCGGCACCGCGGCGGCCGTGTAATGGCCCATCACCACCGAGGGGTCCGAAGGTGGCGGCTGCAGCGTCATGTAGCTGTCGACGAAGCCGCGCATCTGCGCCGCCGTGCCGAGTTGCAGCCCGATGGCCGCATGGTCATGCGGCGGGTCAGCGATGTGCTGCAAATCCGGACCGATCGGGTGGATCGGGTAGCGCGTGCCCGCGTGCAGGTTGGCATGCGCGTCGAGCCAGGCCGGATCGTCGCGCAGCCCTTCCACCGCCATCGGCGGGTTTGCCGCCGCGGTGCTGAGATAGCCGAGCGCATGGTCGAACGATCGGTTTTCCAGCATCACGAAGATGATCGTCTCGATATCGCGCAGCGGCATGACCCGTCTTTCCCGCGTAAGGTCGTGGCAGTGGAAGGCTACAGCAATGTCGCAGCCGCCGCTTTCAGCGAGCTTCGGATCGCCTCCTGCAACTCGCCGAAAGGCACCGGCTTGCGCAACAGGCGGAACTCCGCTTCGCCAACCGGAACGGTGTTGTTGTAGCCGGAGACGAGGATGATCGGCAGGCTCGGCAGGCGGGTGCGGGCACCGCGGGCAAGGTCGAGGCCGGTCATGCCGTCCGGCATCACCACGTCGGTCATCAGCAGGTCGAATCGGCAGGGAGTGGCGGCGAGCAGGTCGAGCGCCTTGCGGGCACGGTCGGTGGTTTCGACATCGAAGCCCATGGCGCGCAGCATCATTTCGGTGACGTTGGCGACATCTGGGTTGTCCTCGACCAGCAGGATACGGTCTGGCCGGCGGGCGACGTCTGGTGGCGGCGGTTGGCCGGCATCGTCGCGCCGCGCATGTGCCGGCGGCTTCCCGGTCGCCGGCAAGGATGTCGCCGGCAAATAGAGCGTCACGCAGGTGCCGGCGCCGGGCTCGCTGGTGATCGTCGCGGTGCCGCCGGAGCTGGTGGCGAAGCTGTAGACCTGGCTCAGTCCGAGGCCGGTGCCGGAGCCCAGCTCCTTGGTGGTGAAGAAGGGCTCGAACGCGCGAGCAATCACCTCGCGCGGCATGCCGCCGCCGGTGTCGCGCAAGGCGATCGCGACGTAGTTGCGGGTCAATCCCTCCGGCGCGGCACCATCCGCCGGCCTTCGCACCAGGCCCGCGTCGAAGCGGCCGATCTCCACCGCGAGGCTGCCGCCTTTCGGCATGGCGTCGCGGGCGTTCACCGCCACGTTGAGCAGTGCCATCTCCAACTCGCCGAGATCGACCTCGACCGCGCCGGCATCCTCGGCGAGCGACATCAGCAGCTCGATGTCGCCGCGCAGCGATGAACGCAGCATCTCGACGATGCGCGGCATTTCGGTGTGCAGGTCAACCACCTGGCGCATCTGCGGCTGGTGACGCGACAGCGACAGCAGCCGCCGGGTCAACGCCACGCCGCGCTCGCCGGCCAGCATGATGTTGTCGACCATTGGCGACAGGTCTGTCCCTCGCCGCCGCTTGGCGAGGCCGGCATTGCCGATGATCACCGTCAGCAGGTTGTTGAAGTCGTGCGCCACCCCGCCGGTGAGCTGGGCGATCGCCTCCATCTTCTGGGCATGGCGGAGCTGCCCTTCCAGCCGCTCCCGCTCGGTGACGTCGCGGGCCCAGGTGAGGACGAAGCGGTCCTCCGGTGCTGCCTGTGCCACCGCGGGGCTGGGCACTGCGGCCACCATGACATCGAGGCTGCGGGTGATCCCGGCCATGGTCCGCTGCGTCACGTAGCGCTGCGGCGCGTTGGTTCGCAGGCATTCCCGGAAATGCGCGATCGGCACCTCCGCCGCCTCGCGGCCCAGGATGTCGGCGACGCGGCGCCCGATCACCTGGTCGCGCGCCAGGCCGTAGCCGGCCTCGCAGGCGGGGTTGATGTCGACATAGGTGAATTGCCCATCCGGGGTGGCGCGCTGCAGGGTCAGCCAGTCCGGCGAATTGTCGAAGAACGCCTGCAACTGCGCCCGGCTGGAGGCGAGCTGGCGGGCGCGTTCCTCGGCCTGTTGCTCGAGCTTTTCGTTCAACTCGCGCAGCCGCTGTTCGCTGTGCTGCAGCGCCTGGGTGATGCGGCGGCGTTCGTCGATGTTCTCGATGATGCCGAGATTGTCGATCACGCGGCCGTCGGCGTCGCGGATCGGCCCGATATTGACGCTGACCCAGAGTGGTTCGCCGGATTGGCGCTGGAAGCGCGCTTCGACCTGGATCTGGGGAATGCGGCCTTCCACCAGGGAAGTGGCCATGTCAAGGCAGTTCGCCCGGTCATCCGGATGCACCAGGTCGAGGAAGTTGCGTCCGGCGAGTTGCCGCGCATCGTAGCCCAGCATCCGGCACAGCGCGGGATTCACCGCGCGCAGCTGAAAGTCCGGCCCGGCGGTGGCCTTCCCCAGCGGGCTCTGCTCGAACACCCGGCGGAAACGCTCTTCCTTCTCGCGCACCGCCGCCTGCACCTGGCGCCGGGCGGTGACATCCTGCACCACGCCGACGACATGGGTGGGGCGGCCCTGGGCGTCCCTCAGGAACGCGCCTTGCAGCGACAGCCAACGCGTCTCACCGCCGGCGTTCGCCGCGCGGTACTCGAGGGTGTAATCGGCGAGGCGGGTGAGGGCGTCGCTGAACTCCCGCTTTGCCGCGTCACGATGCGCGGGGTGGATCAGCGCGTGCCATTGCTGCGTGGTGACGACGCAGGGGGTGGCCGGCAGCCCATGCATCGCCGCGGCCGCCGCCGAAAATTGTCCGGTTCCCGTGGCAAGGTCGAACTCCCAGCTCCCGAGCCGTCCCGCTTGCATCGCGAGGCGAAGACGCGCGGCCGTGCCGTCGATCCCGGCGGCGGATGGCACTGGCGGGAACGCGTCCGAGATGTGGGCAACCGCGCGCGCGCCGTCGGTTGCCATTTTCTGCTCCCGCCTCAGGTCATGATGATCGTAAAGCGGGTAATTCGATGCGGCGATACAAGTTCCCGAGGTCGTTTCGGGAATCCGTCCACGCTGCAAGTCGCCTGCCGCGACCCTGACCCTCAGCCCGCGCATTTCGTTGTGACGCCGGGCGTGGCATCGTCGCGCCATGCCGCGCGCCGCGCCCCCGCGTTCCACCAGATCGAGTTCCGCCGGACAGCCCAAGCCGGCGGCGGTGCCCACGCCCGCCAACCTGAACGAGGCGGCGTTGCGGCATCTCGCCCGCTATGCCGCCACCGCGGCCGGATTGGTGCGGGTGCTGGACCGTCGGGTCGATCGCTGGGCGCGGTCCGAGGCGGCCGAACCCGAGGCCGTCCGCACCGCCCGCGCGGCGGCACGCGAGGTGGTGGCCAAACAGGTCGCGGCCGGCCTCGTGGATGACGGCGCCTTCGCCGCCAGCCGGGTGCGCAATCTCGGCAAATCCGGCCATTCGCGGCGCGGCATCGCGGCGCATCTCGCGGCGCGCGGCATCGGCGCCGAAACCGCGCATGCGGCCCTGCCTGATGACCCCGAGAGCGAGCTTGTCGCCGCCGTGATGTTCACCCGCCGCCGCCGCATCGGCGCGTTCGCGGCCGCGGCGCCTGACGCCGATCAATTCCGCAAGGCCCTGGGCATGCTCGCCCGCGCCGGCTTCGCGCAGGACGTCGCGACCTCAGCCCTGCGCATGGCGGCTGAGGACGCGGAGGCGATCGTGCTGCGGCTACGCCAATCCTGACCGACCAGCCGATCCGGACCGGTCCGCCAAACCTCGCGGCTCCGCCGGCAGCACCCGTCCGCTTCACCCGCCAGGGTGTTCGGCGCGGCATGCGGCTGTGCATTCCGCTGCTGATTGGCGTGACGCCGTTCGGCCTGGTCTGCGGCATCGTCTCGCAGGGGGCGGGGCTGTCGCTGCTGGAAAGCACGCTGATGAGCGCGCTGGTCTATGGCGGTTCGGCGCAATTGGTGGCGCTGGCGAGCTGGGGGCATCCGGCGCCGGTTCTGGCGGCGACGCTCGCGGCGCTGGCGGTGAATTCGCGCCTGGCGCTGATGGGCCCGGTGCTGTCGCCGTGGCTCGACCGGTTGCGCGGCTGGCGGCTGTGGGGTTCGCTGTTCGTGATGGTGGACCAGAACTGGGCGATGTCGGTGCGCGATGTGAACGAAGGCGGGCGCGACGCCGGGCTGCTGTTCGGCAGCGGCTTGGTCATGTGGGTGGTGTGGGTCTTGACCACGGCGGCCGGATTCCTGCTCGGCAGCGTGGTGCGGCTGCCGCCGGGACACCCGATCTTCTTCGCCGCCCTGGCGGTGTTCGTCTCGATGCTCACCGGCATGTGGCGTGGGCTGGGCGACCTGCTGCCCTGGCTGATCGCGTCCGCGGTCGCGATCGCTTGCAGCCGGCTGCTGCCGGGCACCTCCTGGTACATCGTCTGCGGCGCGCTGGCGGGCAGCCTGGTCGGCGGCCTGCGGGACATCAGGCGCGCGGCGGCACGATGAGCCTCGATCCCGCGACCCTCGCCGCGATCCTTGGCATGGCGCTGGCCACCTACGCGTGTCGTGGCGGCGGATATTGGCTGTTCAGCCAGATCCGCCCGACGCCGCTGCTGCGCGCTGTGCTGGCGCATATCCCGGGCACGCTGTTCATCAGCTTCGTGGCCCCGGCACTGGTCACCGGCGGTTTGCAGACCAGTGCCGGGGCGGCGGCGACGCTGGCGGCGATGATCGCCACCGGCAATCTGGCGCTGGCGATCCTCGCCGGCACCGCCGCCGCGTGGCTGGTATGGGGGCTGCGATAAATCGTGACGGCCGGGTGATCCTCGCCGGCGTTTGCGCGACGTTGCTCGGCGTCGGGCTGCAGCGCTTCGCCTATGCGCCGCTGCTGCCGGTGATGGTGCAGGCGCAGTGGTTGTCGGCGGCGGATGCGGGCTTGCTCGGCGCGGTCAATTTCGCCGGCTATCTCGGCGGCGCTGCGCTCGCCCCCTCGTTCGGCCGCCAGTTTGGCATGCGGCCGGCGCTGCGGACGGCGAGTGTGATGGCGGTGATCTGCTTCCTGCTCTGCGCCTGGAAGGGCGGGCCATGGCAGGGCGGGCTGGCGTGGTACCTGCCCTGGCGCTTGCTGGCCGGCGTCTCCGGCGGATTCCTCATGGTGCTGGCGGGTCCCGCGGTGCAGCAGGCGGTGGCCCCGGCGCGGCGTGGCTTCGCCGCCGGGACGATGTTCACCGGGGTCGGCGCGGGGATTGCGACCGGGGCGGTGCTGGTGCCGGCGCTGCTGCCGTTCGGAGTGGCGTGGGCGTGGCTGGCGCTGGCCGCGGCGGCGACGGTGCTGACGCTGATCGCCTGGCCGTGTTGGCCGCAGGTGGCGCCCCCGGCGCGGGTCCGCATGCCGCCGCTGGCCGGCGGCATCGGGCGGCTGCTGGCATCATATACCCTGGCCGGGGCCGCGGCGGCGCCGCATATGGGCTGGTGGCCGGATTTCATCGCCCGTGGCCTTGGGTACGGCACGTCCTGGGGGTCGGCCGCGTGGCTGCTGTTCGGGCTGTCGGTCGCCGGTGGCGCTGCCGTCTGCGGGCGACTGGCAGGGCGCATCGGTGTGGGGCGGGCATATCTTGCGATCATGGTGGTGCAGATCCCTGCGATGCTGCTGCCACTGATCTCGGTCGCGGTGCCCTCGCTGGTGCTGTCCACGATGCTTGCCGGATCCACCACCGCCGGGTCCTCGGTGCTGGCGTTGATGCGGGCGCGCGAGTTGGCGGGCGAAGCGTCGCCCGGGTTGTGGCGGGCCAGCACGGTGGGCTGGGCGGCGGCGCAGACCGCCACCGGATTCGCCATCGCGGCACTTTACCGGGCCACCGGCTCGCATCTGCCGCTTTTCGCCGCCGGGCTGGTGGCCGCCCTGGCGGCGGCTGTGCTGGCGGTGCCGGTGCGCCCGATGCCGGTACGCGACGGCGTGCCGGCCGCCGGATAGCAACCGGAGAAAAATAGGCGGTGCAGGTAAACCCGCACCGCCCGGAGGGGCCGCACAGCCATCCCCGCGGGGATGGGGCGGTAGGGAGGGGACTCCGAAAGCCAGTCAAGGCGCCATGCAGCAGGCTTGACGCCTTGACTGTTATTCAATGGTCACATCGGCACCGACGTTGCCAAAAAAAGCGACGAACCGCATCGCTCACGAGAAAGTCAGCAACAATGACCCCACCCCGCCGCACGGGCCCGCTCGCCGGCCTCAAGATCGTTGAACTCGGCCATTACATCGCCGGGCCCTTCTGCACCCGCGTGCTTGCCGACCTTGGTGCCGAGGTGGTGAAGGTGGAACCGCCGGGCGGCGACCCGGTGCGCGGTTGGGGGGCGATGTCGAACGGCCATCCCGTGTGGTTCAGCGTGCATGGCCGCAACAAGCTGTCGGTGGTGCTCGACCTCAAGCGCCAGCGCGACGACGCGCTCCGCCTGTGCGCCCGCGCCGACGTGCTGGTGGAGAATTTCCGGCCGGGCCAACTGGAGAAGCTGGGGCTCGGCCCGGATGTGCTGCACGCGGCCAACAAACGGCTGGTGATCGCCCGCGTGTCGGGCTACGGCCAGGACGGGCCGTACCGCGACAAGCCGGCATTCGGGGCCATCGGCGAGGCGATGGGCGGGTTGCGGCACGTAACGGCGCATCCCGCCGGTGCGTCCGACCTGCCGCCGCCACGCTGCGGGGTGTCGATCAGCGACGACCTGGCCGGGTTGTATGCCGCGATCGGTTTGCTGTCGGCGGTGTATGAACGCGACGTGACGGGGACCGGGCGCGGCCGCATCGTCGACGTGAACCTGGTGGATTCGGTACTCAGCCTGATGGAAGGGATGCTGCCGGAATATGCCCTCGACGGACGTATCCGCCAGCCGGTCGGTGCCGCCATCGCCACCGCCGCCCCAACCAACACCTATCCCTGCGCCGACGGCAAGTTCCTTTGCATCGCCGGCAATTCCGACCTGATCTTCGCCCGATTGATGACCGCCATCGGACGACCCGAACTGACCGCCGACCCGCGCTTCATCGGCAACGCCGCCCGCTGCGCCAACGTGGTGGCGTTGGACGCGGCGATCGTCGCCTGGACCCGCGGCTTGCCGGCGCTGGAGGCCGAGGCGGCGCTGGAGGCTGCCGACGTGCCGTGCTCCCGGCTGTTCGATATCGCCGATTGTGCCGCCGATCCGCATCTGCGCGTCCGCGGCTCGGTGCAGGCGGTGGACGATCCGCTCATCGGGCGGACGCTGCATCCCGGCCCGGCCATTCGCCTGAACGGCACGCCGCCGGAAGCGGCGATCGGCTGGACCGGGGCGGCGGTCGGTGCGCATACCGAATACGTGATGAACACATTGCTCGCGGGATGAATTTCCGACTGAAGTGAGTGACTTCCGAGGAATTGCTGATATCCTGCATCGGCAATGTCCCGGTTCCTGTTGCTCACGCTGCTCGCCTTGCTGTCAGCCTGCGCCGGTTCCGGCAGCCGCAGCGTCGGCATGGGCCGCGCCACCTTCCACACCGGCCTGACCTGCGCCCCGTTCGCCCGCGAATTGTCCGGGATCGCGCTGTATGGCGATGCCGCCGATTGGTGGAACGGCGCCGCCGGGCGGTATGGCCGCGACATTTCGCCAGTTGTCGGCGGGGTGCTGGTGTTCCGCCGCAGTGCCCGGCTGCCGTCAGGGCATGTGTCGGTGGTCAGCCGGGTGCTGGCGCCGCGCCAGATCCTGGTGATGCAAGCCAACTGGGCGCCGGGCGAACTGGACGAGGACCAACTCGTGGTCGACGTGTCCGAGCGCAACGACTGGTCTCAGGTGCGGGTCTGGTGGCCACCGGTGAACCAGCTCGGCAGCTTCGCCTACGCCGCCTACGGCTTCGTGCTGCCGCCGATGCCCGCCACCCATGAGCAACTGGCCCGCGCAATCCAGCCGGCCGCGAAATACGGGCTGGACACCAGGGGCCGACCGCCGCCGCGGGCGCGATTGGCTGCGGGATAGACCGGGTCCAAGGGCCGCTCAACCTCCCAGCAGCACCTGCTCCTGGCAATCGAGGCCTTGGCCCATGCAGGCGACCAGTTTCGTGCCCGCGGTTTCGATCACGCGGCGGGGCAGCAGCAGATGCAGATTTGCGATCTCGTGCTCCTGCCAGGCGCCGGTGATCGCCGGTACCTGGAAGGCCGGGATGATCGCGCCCGCATTTGGCGCCTGCGGCGTATAGGCGGCGGCGGTGGTGCAATACGCCTGGGGACACGCGATGGCGATCGTCAGGTCATAATGCGTGCCGGCATCGCGCAGGACGGCGCGGCGGCCGCCTTCCACCACCCAGTCGCGCACCACCCGGCCCGAAGCTGGTTGAGCCGGCGCCGGCCATAGCTCGATCACGTCGTTTCCCGACACGTAGCCGAGCGGCTCGCCTTCGCTGGCGATCAGGAACCAGGCGCCGCCATCGAGCTTGCCCGCCAATTCATACGCGCCGGCAAACCAGACCGGCGGCGGCAGGATGGAACCAGGCGGCAGGGAGCCGATGCGCGCGGCCTCGCGGCGCGGGCTGGAGCGCAGTGCGGCGCTGCCCTCCGCCTGCGGCGACAGCCGGGCGTTGGCCGGCACCCAGCTGCTGCGGGCGGCGGCCTCGCTCGCCAGCAAGGGCACCAGCCCGGCAGCAGGCTGCCTGGTGAGCGCCGCCGGATGGGCGGGCGTGGTGCCGGGATCGGCGGTCCGCGGGTCCGGTGCCGGCATCGCCCGGGTCAGGCGGTCGCCGGCATTGCCCGGGAAGCCGAGTGCCGCCAATCCGGCCGGCGCGGTCGTGGCGGGAGCATCGACCGGCGGCAGCAGGTCGGTCTCGATGCCCCATTCCGCGAGCTTGGCCGCGAGCAACTCGATCGGCAGCACCCGGGTGGACGCGGTGGGACCGGCGGATTCGCCGACCACCATGCCGGCCAGCCCGCGCGATGTCAGCACCGGACCGCCAGCGGAGCCGCGCTGCGTGTCCAGCCCGTCGAAGATCAGCCAACCCCCGGCGGTGCTCAGCGAATACTGGCCGGGATTGGCCGGTAGCTCCCAGGAACCCGGACGCCCGATTTCCCACGCCGGCGACCCCGGCAGCAGCCCACGCGTGCTCGCCATCCGGAACGGCGCGAAGCGGGCGTTGAGGGGATCCTCGGTGAGCAGTACCGCGAGATCACCCTCGTCGGCCGGCAAGTGCCCGGCCAGCACCTCGGCCTTCAGCGCCAGGACCATGTTGCCGTAAAACACCACGCGTGCGCTGCCTGGTCCGGCGTTTGCTGGCTTGTCAGTGCCGGCCTTGGTCGGGGTGGCGGGGTCGCGCATCAGGTGGTCGGCGGTGACGATCAGCAATCTCATGCCGCCGCCCGGCGCCGGTCGGCTGCCGATGACGAAGCCGTAGCCGGTCTCGCCGCCACCACCGCCGGACAGGCGGCCGGTGACGCGGACCATCCGCCCCATGAAATCGGCCACCATCTGGCGTCCGGCGCTCAGCGTCGAGGGTGCGATCTGCGCCGCGGCCATGGGTGGCCGCAGCACCAGCGAAACCAGTGATGCGAGCAGCAGGGCGTACGGGGTGCGGAAGGGTCTCATCGCCCCATCATACCATGTGTCCGGTCGATCCAAAGCCGAAAGGATTCGCCAGCGTTCCTTTGTTACATTTACTGACTTGTTGCCGGCCGCCGCACCCGACAGATTGCCCGTCGATCGAATCCGGCCAGGCCCGCCCGTCGGCGGCATCGTCCTCCCCATTTGCACTGATCCGTCGCCATGGCTCGCCCCGCAACCCTCGCTTCTCCCGTCTTCATCGTCGGCTCGCCGCGCTCGGGCACCAGCATGCTGGCGCATGTGCTGCTGACGGTCGGCTATAGCGGTTTCCGCGAAGGCAACCTGCTGGGCCTGCTGAACACGCTGAACCGGGCCATCGACCAGCATTTCGTGTGGTTCGGCACCGACAACCCCGATGTGCTGATGTCGCGCGTCGACGCCGATGCGATGAAGCGTGAGGTCGGCGACATCTTCCGCCGGGCGCTGGAGAACGAGCATCCGATTCCGCCCTGGTTCGACAAGAGCGGCAACCCCGACGTGATCCAGATCATTCCGGTGCTGCTGGATTTGTGGCCCGATGCGCGCTTCATTTTCGCCAAGCGCCGGGGGATCGAGAATATCACCTCACGGCTGACCAAATTCCCCGGGCACAGCTTCGAATACCATTTGCGCGACTGGGCGCGGAACATGCGCGTCTGGCGCGAGATTCGCGCAGCCTTCCCCGACCTCGCCTGCATCGAGGTGGACCAGCAGGACATGCTGACGAACGCGCATGATGTCGCGGCCCGGATCGGCGGCCTGATCGGCCTCAGCCCGTCGCAGCAAGCCGAGGTGGCCGAGATCCTGCGCCGCGAACGCCCGCAACAGACCAGTGTCGGCAGCACTGAGCGGGTGCTGTCGATCGAGGATACCGGCTGGTCGCCGGCCGACGTGGCGCGGTTCCTTGAGCATTGCAAGACCGAGATGGACGCGTTCGGCTACACCATGGACGGCCGCTACCGCGACCGGCCAGACACCCCTGGGCGCCACTGCGAATTGGCGGCCGAGAGCGATTAGGACCTAGCCTTCCTCCCCGACCGGCGACCGCTATACTGCGGTGCAGCATGTGTGATTCCGATGACCTCGCTGCCCACACACAGGCGGTTCACCTGCAGCTGGAGATGCTGGGCTTGCCGCCCGCCAACTGGCCGGCCCGCGCAACCGGGCCGGACGGTGAGGCAATGGTCGACGTGCTGGTGATCGGCGCCGGCATGTACGGCATCGCCGCTGCCGGCGCGCTGACCTTCAAGGGCATCCGGAACATCGAAATGCTGGACCAGGCGCCGGCCGGGCGGGAGGGCCCGTGGCTGACCATCGCGCGCATGACCACGCTGCGCAGCCCGAAGCAATTGCCGGGGGTGGCGCTCGGGATTCCCGGCCTGACCTTCCGCGCCTGGTACGAAGCCCGCTACGGGCGGGCGGCGTGGGTCGCGTTGTACAAGATCTTCAACGCCGACTGGATGGATTATCTGACCTGGGTGCGCACCACGCTGGCGCTGCCGGTGCGCAACGGGGTCACCGTCCGCCTGATCCGCCCGGCGGCGGCGCATGTGGAGGTGCAGCTGGACGACGGACGCGTGCGCCATGCCCGCCGAGTTGTCGTCGCCACCGGCCGGCCAGGCGCCGGCGGCATGTCGATTTCGGATTTCGTCGATCGCGGCTTGTGGCCCGATCGCGCCGCCCATACCGGCGAGATGATTGCGTTCGAGGCCCTGCGCGGCAAGCGCATCGCCGTGATCGGCGCCGGCGCCTCCGCCTGGGACAACGCCGCGACGGCGCTGGAACATGGTGCCGCCGACGTGACCATGCTGGTGCGACGGTCGGCCCTGCCGCAGGTCAACAAGGGGCGCGGCAGCGGCAAGGCCGGCTTCTTCGAGGGTTGGCCGGCGCTGCCGGACGCGGAGCGTTGGCGGCTGCTGGTCTATCTTCATGACCTGCAGGCGCCGCCGCCGCACGAGACGGTGCTGCGCACCATTGCACAGCCGAACTTCCGAATCCGTTTGGCAACCGCCGTATTGTCCGCGCGGCGCACCGCCGAGGGCGTCGCGCTGACGGTGCAGCCCGCCGATGCGCCGCCGGCCGAGGAAACCGCCGATTTCCTGATTCTCGGCACCGGCTTCGCGGTCAACCTCGCGGCCCAGCCGGAATTCGCGGATTTCCTGCCCGACCTTGCCACCTGGGCCGATGTCTACACCCCGCCGCTCGCGCTGCGGCGCGACGAACTTGGCTTCTACCCCTATCTCGGTCCCGCTTTCGAACTGACGGAGCGCGCGCCCGCTCGCCGCCCGGCGCTGTCGCGGGTGCATCTGTTCAGTCACGCCGCCTTCGCGTCGATGGGCGCCATCGCCAGCGACATTCCCGGCGTGTCGATCGGCGCCGAACGCCTGGCCAGCCGCATCGCCCAGGCATTCTTCCGCGACGACGCGGCGAAGATCCGCACCGAGCTTGAGGCGTTCGACGAGCCGGAGTTGGAGAACACGCCGTTCTTCGTGCCGCGCCGAAAGGTCTAGCCACGCCCGGCTGATCGCCGGAATGCCGGCCTGCATCTAGACCTGGTGCGTGGCGGCTTCACGTCGCGCGCCTGTTCGTGACAGTTTTGAACAACATCGGCGAGCGGAAGTTGCCCGTTGCAATCAGTGTCTTTCGCGGCAGTTGCCGGAGCGTCGTGACAAAAAACAACAAATTCGAACGGCCAGTTTTTTCGGCGTTAACGAATTCGGATTAATCCAGACTTTATCCCGGCGGCGGATGCTGCTGCGATTGGAAGAATGATGGTTGCCAGGGCGTTGGTCACGTTGCGTTCACGCCTGCTGTTGCTGGTCCTGGCCTTCGCCGCCCCGATGCTGGGCCTCGAAGCCTGGCGGGCGGTGGCGGAGCACGGATCAGCGATCACCGCCGCGGAGGACCAGATGCTCCAGCTCGCGCGGACGGCCGCGGCGCGGGAAGACGACAGCCTGCAGGAAGCGGCCAATTTGCTGCGCGTCCTCGTGCATGTCCCGGATTTGCGGAACGGGGAGCTTAGCGCGTGTCACGCCTTGCTGCGCGAGATCGTCAACGAGCACCCGCGCATCGATTTCGATTGCCGTGAGCCGCCCCGATGGCTCGGCTGCCTGCCTCAGTGCCCAGCCATTGCCCGGCTCGGTCAACTTCTCTGACCGGCCGTGGTTCAAGCAGGCCATTGCGCCGGATGCGCCGTCGGTCGTTGTCAGCCAGTTGCTGGTCTCGCGGATAACGGGCAAGCCGACGGTGGTCGTGGCGGCGCCGGGGTTGCCGGGCACGCGCGCCGATGGCGCCCAGCCTGCGGGCCGTGCCGAATCCGTCGTCAGCGTCAGCCTGAACCTCAATTGGATGGCCGAAATCACGGCGCGGCTCCACACGCCGGAGGGCGGCGTCATCCTGGTCGTGGACCCACGCGACGGTGCGATCCTCGCGCGGGCGCCTGCTGGGGCCGACTGGGTAGGGCGGCGGTTTCTGGACCATCCCATCAGCATCGCCGCGCGCCGGCAGTCCGAAGGCGTGCTGCAGGTTGATGGGTTCGATGGCCAGCCCCGCATCTTCGGGTTCGCGCGCCTGCCGGGCGATCTTGAGACGAATGCGGTGGTCCTGGTCGGGATTCCGCGCTCGGTGGTTCTGTCGGCGGCAACCAGCCACCTGCTCCAGGGTCTGGCGGTCACGGCACTGATGGTGCTGCTTGGCACGATTGTCGCCGCGACCAGCGGCGCGTTCATGCTGACGCGCCCGCTGCGCAATCTCGGCGACCTCGCGCGGCGCCTCAGCCAGGGTGAGCTTTCGGCGCGGGTGGCACTCCCTGGCTTGGTTATCGACGAATTCCGCCACCTGGGTGCGGCACTCAACGAGGCGGCGTCGCGGATCCAGGAGCGGGACGTGCAACTGGCCGAGCTGGCATCGCGGGACGGCCTGACCGGTCTGCTGAACCGCCGCGCCTTCGACCAGTGCCTGATGCGGGAATGGCATCGGGCCGAGCGCGACCGTGCGTCCCTGGCGGTGGCGATGATCGACATCGACCGGTTCAAGCTGCTCAACGACCGCTACGGGCACGGGCCGGGCGACGACTGCCTGAAGCATGTCGCCGCGGCCCTCGGCGCCGCCTTGCGCAAGCCGTCGGACATCGTCGCCCGCTATGGCGGGGAGGAAATCGTGCTGATCATGCCGGGCACCAATGCCGCTGAGGCGAAGATCGTCGCTGACCGCCTGGTCGACGTGGTCCGTGACCTCGCCATCCCCAACGTCGATGCCGAGGGCGGAGTTGTGACCATCAGCATCGGCGTGGCGGCGACGAGCGGTGCCTATCCGCGGTCTTCGGCGGACAATTTGCTGAAGGCCGCCGACGCCGCGCTGTACCGTGCCAAGGCCCAGGGTCGCAATCGCGCCCTCATCGGCGAAGGGGGTGCCGGCGAGACGGCACGGGCGGAATACGCCTGATCCTGGCGGGCTGGCGCTTCTGACAGGCGCCGCGAACGAAGGCGCACCAGCGAAGATCAACAGATGACCGGCGCGTCGGCACCACGCTAGAGTGAACCCCCGCTTGAGATATCGGTCGCGCGAAAGACGCGGTCCTGCAAGGCATAAAACAGGGGGAAACGCTCGATGGACACAGTATCGGACCATGAGCCGCACGGCGCGCACCAGTCGAAGAAGGCGGCCGCCAGCGGCTGGATCGGCTCGGCGCTCGAGTACTACGACTTCTTCATCTACGCCACCGCGGCGTCGCTGATCTTTCCGCAGATCTTCTTCCCGTCGGGCAACCCGACGGTCGCGATCGTCGCGTCGCTGGCGACCTACGGCGTCGGCTACGTCGCGCGGCCGATCGGCGCCTTCTTCCTCGGCCACTGGGGCGACACGCACGGCCGCAAGACGGTGCTGATCGTCTGCATGTTCCTGATGGGCTTCTCGACGATGGCCGTCGGGCTGCTGCCGACCTACGAGCAGGTCGGCCTGCTGGCGCCGGCGCTGCTCGTCGTGCTGCGCCTGATCCAGGGCTTCGCGGTCGCCGGCGAGATCTCCGGCGCCAGCTCGATGATCCTCGAGCACGCGCCGTTCGGCCGGCGCGGCTTCTTCGCCAGCTTCACGCTGCAGGGCGTGCAGGCCGGGCAGATCCTCGCCGCGGCGGTGTTCCTGCCGCTCGCGCACTACATGCCCGAGGACGCCTTCAACTCCTGGGGCTGGCGCATTCCGTTCCTGCTCAGCTTCGTCGTGATCATCGCCGGCTACATCATTCGCCGCGAGGTCGACGAGACGCCGGCCTTCGCCGAAGAGGGCGCAGCACGGCGCGGTGCCGAAGGCGCCGATCGTCGCAGGCCTTCACGGACAGCTGGCGCGACATGCTGCGCGTCGATCTGCATGGTCGCTGATGAACGTCATCCCGGTGGTCGCCACGATCTTCGGCGCGGCCTACGCGGTGCAGCCGGCCTACGGCATCGGCTTCGAGAAGGACGTCTACCTGTGGATCCCGGTGCTGGGCAACATCGTGGCGGTGCTCGTCATTCCGTTCGTCGGCAACCTGTCGGACAAGATCGGCCGCCGGCCGCCGATCATCGTCGGCGCGCTCGGCGTCGGGGCTGCTGTCGTTCGGCTATCTCTACGCGATCAGCATCCACAACGTGCCGCTGGCGATCGTCATGTCGCTGCTGATGTGGGGCGTCGTCTACCAGGGCTACAACGCGATCTTCCCGAGCTTCTACCCCGAGCTGTTCCCGACCCGCACCCGCGTCTCGGCGATGGCGATCTCGCAGAACATCGGCACCACCATCACCGCGCTGCTGCCGGCGCTGTTCGCCGCCGTGGCGCCGCCCGGCTCGACCAACATTCCGCTGACGATCGGCGCGATCGCCTTCGGCGTGACCGCGATCGCGGCGATCGCGGCCTTGAGCGCCCGCGAGACCTATCGCGTCCACCTGAACGATCTCGGCCACCGCGATGCGGTGCCGGTCCCCAAGCAGGAATACGACCGGATGCGCGCGGAAAGTGTCGCCGCCGGCTTGGCCCGGCTGTGACGCCCAGACAAAAGGCTAGATCGTGATGGTCGCTGGTACCAGCGACCATCACGATCTGGACCACGCTTAGCTGAGCGGGCTCGTTCTTGAATGAGATAAAGCAGCACTCCAGGCGCACCGGATCACATCGCAATAATTCTGCCGCGCCCGGTGGCCTGCGCGCGTGATTTCGCCGAGCGGCCAACCCAACTCCTGAGCATCGGCGGCAAGAAGCTGGCGGGCGCGGTTCGCATGCCGTCGCTTGGGGGGAATGATCATGTTTCGCGACCTGCTGGTGCACGTGGATGGCAGCGACGCCGGGCGCCACCGGGTGCAACTCGCCGCCGATCTCGCGGTCCGAACCGGTGCCCGGCTCAGTGGCCTGCACGTCACACCCCCGCCGGACGTGCCGCCGCGCGACCAGCCCAGCCTGGTCGTGGCAGAGGTGACCGCGGCCGTCGCGTCCCGCCTTGCCTCGGACGCGCGGGCGGCCGCGGCACTGTTCGACGAGGAAGTGACCACCCGCGGCCTGGTCGATCCCGGCGGCGGCCTGGCCGGCTCCAGCTGGTTTGAGGCGTCCGGCGACGTGGCGCACGGCATTTGCGACCGCGCCCGCTACGCCGACCTCGTCATCGTCGGCCAGTACGAGCGCCAGGGCTCGGTCGAATTGCATCCGCTGCCGGTGGCGCATTCGGTGATGCTGCGCTGCGGCCGACCGGTGCTGGTGGTCCCGGCATCGGTGCAGCCAAGCGCGCTGGACCGCATCGCCCTCGCCTGGGACGGCAGTCGCGCCGCCGTGCGGGCGCTGCATGACGCGCTGCCGCTGCTGCGCCTTGCCCGGTCGGTGCAGGTGGTAACGATGATCGGCACCTCGCCCGCCTACCATCCGATCGAATCAAAGAGCCTCTGCGCGCATCTTGCGAATCACCAGATCCGCATGGAGCCGCGGGTGCTCCAGGTGCGGTCCACCGAGGAGCACACGATGTTGCGCAAGCATCTCGAACAGGGGCAATACGACCTCGTCATCATGGGTGGCTACGCGCATCCGGTGTGGCTGGAATTCATCTTCGGCGGCGTCGGCCAATCCAACCCGACGTCGTCCGCAATTCCGGTGCTCGTGTCGCACTAGATCGTGATGGTCGCTGATATCAGCGACCATCACGATCTAGCCTTTTGTTTAGGTGAGCAATTTTATGGCCCGGTGATTCCACCTAAAGCCATGTTGCTCTAGCCGCGGGCGGCCCCGGAGCCGCGCGGGCAAAGGCTGCGTGGCGATGCGTCGCTGGATGAATGTCACCAACTCTTGTTTCTAGGCAGGTGTAGATCGCGACTATTGGGACTTCGACGTGAAGCCGGACAATGTCTGTAGGCACTTCGGAAGAACGGCGCCATTTGGCGCGGCTCCCTCGAACCAGGAGAGGTCCCGATGTCCCGCAAACTCGTCGCCGAATTCGTCGGCACGTTGTGGCTGGTGCTGGGCGGCTGCGGCAGCGCCGTGCTCGCCGCGAAATTCCCCCAGGTGGGCATCGGGTTGGTCGGCGTCAGCTTCGCGTTCGGGTTGACCGTGCTGACCATGGCTTACGCCATCGGCCATATCTCCGGCTGCCATCTCAACCCTGCCGTCTCCGTCGGGCTCACCGTCGCCGGACGCTTCCGGGCGGCGGAGCTGCCGGGCTATGTGATTGCCCAGGTGCTCGGCGGCATCGCGGGTGCCGCGATACTCTATGTGATCGCCTCCGGCTCGGCTGGGTTTTCGGCGGCGGCCGGTTTCGCTGCCAACGGCTACGGCACATTTTCGCCGGGCGGCTACGGCCTCGCCGCCGGCATGATGTGCGAATTCGTGATGACTTTCTTCTTCTTGCTGATCATCCTCGGCGCCACCAGCGAGCGGGCACCGTTCGGCTTCGCGCCGATCGCCATCGGCCTCGGTTTGACGTTGATCCACCTCATCAGCATCCCGGTCACCAACACCAGCGTCAATCCGGCGCGCAGCACCGGGGTCGCGCTGTTCGCGGGTGGCGGAGCGATATTGCAGCTGTGGATGTTCTGGCTGGTGCCGCTGCTGGGCGGCGCGGCGGGCGGCCTGGTGCATGGCTGGCTCGGCGCCGAGGACAGCCCTGCCGACCGCGACTTCGCGGCCGAGATGGCATCCGTCAGCACGACTGAGCCGTTGGCGCCCTCGACCGCGCGCGAGCCGCGTTAGGTTTGCGTCTGGCATTTGCCGCCTGGCCGCATCGCCGTCGTGTCGTACCGGCTTTCAGGTGAGCGGAATCCTGTTCTAAGGTCGGGGCAACCAACCAGAACAAGGGAGACTCCAGGATGCGCTTCCTCCTCACCGTCTTTTGCGCCACGACGCTGCTTGCCGCTCCGGGCATGCTTGCAGCGCCGGCCCGGGCATTCGACGGTTGGCATCAGGAAGCCGCCACCGTCATCGAGGGCCGCGGCTCGGCCTGGGATTACCTGGCGCTGGATGCCGCCGCCGGGCACCTGTTCATCGGCCACCGCAAGGAGGGGCTTCAGGTGTTCGACGTCCGCGCCAACAAGCTGCTCACCACCGTCGCCGGCACCCCGGCCGCCAGCTCCAACGGCGCCACGCTGATGGCGGAGTTCGACCTCGGCATTTCCAACAACGAGGATGGCAGCGTGATTCCGTTCACCCTGTCGACGCTCGCGGCACGCCCGGCGGTCAAGCTCGGTGAGGAACTGGACACCAGTCATTACGACGCCGGCAACAAGCGCCTGGTGGTCAACATGGCCGCCGGCAGCGACGGCACCGAGGTGGTGGTGCTGGACGTCCCTGCGCTGACGGTCGCCGGCAAAATCAAGCTGCCATCGAAAAAGCTCGAAGGTGCCGACGGCGACGGCCGCGGCGGTTTCTGGATCGCCTCGCGCGACCTGGACCTTGTCTATAAGGTCGACACCAAGGCGATGGCGATGACCGCGCAATACCCCACGCCCGGTTGCGCGCAGACCAACAGCCTCGCGGTCGACGCCGCGCATGGCCGCATCTTCATCGGCTGCCGCGGCAGCGACTCGGTAAAGCCGAGCTTCGTGGTGATGGATGGTGCCAATGGACGCATCATCTTCACCGCCGAGATCGGCGGCGGCAACGACAGCGTCGCCTACGACCCCGAATTGCGCCGGATTTTCCTCGCCAACGGCGTCGGAGCGGTATTGAACGTGTTCGAGCAGGTGGACGCCGACACCTACAAGCCGGTGGAGACCCTCGGCACCCGCGCCGGCGTGCGCACCATCACGATCGATCCGAAGACCAAGAAAATCTACGCCGTCTGGGGCGAAGGCTCAGCCGATGCCAACCGGAAGATCCTCACCACCGTGTCGCCGTTCTATGCCAACAGTTTCTTCCCCAACACCTTCACGGTCCTGACTTACGGGAAATAGCGGCGGCCAGGGCGGCATCGAGCCGCGCTGCCGACAACGCGTCTTCCACCCAGGCAAGGCCTGCCTCGGCGAGGCCGGCGTTGGCGGCCTCGTCGCCGTGCAGGGCCAGAATGCATTCGGCCATCGCCGACGGCGTGGTGCAGATGGTTGCCGCGAGGGTATCGGGAAGGTCCATGCCCTCGGCGGCCATCGGCGAGCAGACACAGGGGATGCCCGCGGCCAGGCTGTCCAGCACTTTTCCCTTCAGCCCGGCGCCGAAGCGCAACGGGGCCGCGGACAGCCGCACCCGCTCCCATAATTCCCGAGCATCCTCGATTTGTCCCAGAACCACCGCCTTGCCGGCCGGCGCGCGCGCGGCGGGCGCGCGCAGGGACGCCGGAAGATGGCTGCCGGCGAGAAAGCAGGGGATGTCCGGATCGCGCGCCCAGACCAGTGGCATGATGCCTTCGATGAGCATATGCGCCGCGTCCAAGTTGGGGGCGTGGCCGTAGCTGCCGATGAACCCGACGCCGGCGCGCGCCGCGAAAGGAGTGGCCACCCTGCGCCGTGGAACGTCCCAGGCAATCAGGTGCACGGCGGCTTCCGGTGCGTCCTTACGAAGCAGTGCCGCCTCGAAGCTCGAATGGGTGATGGCGGCGTCGGCGCCCAGAACCGCCGGCGTTAAGCGGCGATGCGGGACACAACTCGCTCCGCGGTCCCGGCCGCGATAACTGGAACCTCTCGCTCTTCAAGAGCTTCGTGCTCAGCGAGACTCGCGGCAGCCGCCTCGAGATTCGCGTTGAATCCTTTAACACCTGGAACCACACCGAATTCAATCAGGTCAGCAACGGCCTGGGTTCCTCCAACTTTGGACAAGTTACTTCGGCCTTCGACCCGCGTGTCTTCCAGCTTGGAGGAAAGATTTACTTCTAAGCCCCCCACGGCGAATACGCGGTTCGACCCGCTCGCGCCTAACCAGCGCGAGCGGGACACCCCTTTAAAAGGGCGCACAGCAAGCGTTGTAGGGGCACAGCATGCTGTGCCCCAGCTTGCCCAGTCCTGAGAAGTTGTCGAGTTCTTGTTTTTCGGCTCTCGGGTGCCGCACCCCTCAGCTTTCAGAGGGTGCGGTTTTTGACTTTGTTTTTGACTTCGATTTTGACTTTGATTTCGATTTGGACTCTGAAGTTGACTCCGCCTCATCCAACTCAGACACCGTTTCAACCGTCTAACTCACCATAGGTCTAAACTGAACTCACCGGGTGAATCAAAAATGAGATCTCACGCGCCAACCGAACCAACGCTTCGAATCTCCGTTTGTAGGGGCGGAGCTTGCTCCGCCCGGCGTAGAGTCCACTCGCGATTGCACCCGCTCGCCACCCTTCGCTTGATCGTTGTCGCCGCACTCTTCTCAATCGTGCCGCAACCCTTCCCCCTCCCGCGCCGCCAACCCCCCCGCAACTCCTCCCGAAGCCCCCGCCCCCATCCTCCTCGAACTCTTCACCTCCGAAGGCTGCTCCAGCTGCCCGCCCGCCGACGAATTCCTCCACCACATAGACGAACGCCAGCCCGTCGCCGGCGCAGAACTCATCGTCCTCAGCGAACACGTCGACTACTGGGACCACGACGGCTGGAAAGACACCTACTCCTCCGCCCAATTCACCGAGCGGCAAACCGGCTACGTCCACGCCCTGAATCTGCAAACCGCCTACACGCCGCAAATGATCGTCGACGGCTACATCGAGTTGAAGGGAATAACGCCGACATCGAGCAAACGTTCGAAAAGACCTTAAAGTCCCGAAAATCCCCGTCCGCATCGACTCCGCCAAAATCGACGCATCATCCCAGCTCAAGATAAAAGTTGAAGCGACGGCGCCGAAAAACACGGCGGCGACGTCTGGGTTGCAGTCGCGCTCGATCATGCCGCATCGCAAGTCTCGGCCGGCGAAAATTCCGGAAAGCAACTCCAACACGTAGCCGTAGTCGAAGAACTAAAAAAAGCCGGCAAGCTCAACAAAGGAAAGCCCTTCACGCAGGACGTCAGCCTAAAACTAAAACCCGACACCGACCCCAAAAACCTCCGCATCATCGCCTTCATCCAGGAGTCCAACGAAGGCAAAGTCCTCGGCGCCACCGGCGTAAAAGTCTCGAATCCATAGCAACGCGAGCTCGCCTCATTCGAATAACTCCAACAATACTATTGACATATGAGGAAATCCGTGCTATAGTCCTTTGTGAACATCGCCTCAATTCCCGTAACGCCTTTAAAATCACATTCTTGCATTTTCGTCGTACATAACTCCCCTAGAATCAAATTCTTGCGCAAAACACCCGGGGGGGAGGGTACGTCCTCACCTTGCCAACGCTCCCTCCCCCCGAATCCCGAACAGAAATACAGCCGAAAACTACCCCAACTTCGACAAAATCTTCTTCTGATTCGCCACAATCGTATCCAGCGTCGCCTGATTCTTCAGAATCGCGCCCTGATTCTTCTTGATGGTCTCCTGATTCACCTTAATGGCTTTCTGGTTGGCAATAATCGTCGCCTGATTCGCGAGGATCCTCTTCTGGTTTGCAACGCTAGCGTCGGACATGTCTTCGATCTCCCTCAGAGATTGAGTTTGTTTTTGATGCGTATGAAATTGTGGAGTCGCCACCGCGATACGGCAACAGTATTCTGCGCCTGCTCGACGAGTCTCGGCCACGACCCAGTTCCGTCTACCGAGCGGAAGGAACCGCTTCGATGGTTGCAAGCGTTTGCGCTTCAGAAGGAGAAAGACCCGCGCCTAGTATAAAAGCACTATTGAGAGCGAATTCTCGCCGTAGCAACGTTTTACGAACGTCTAGAGGGAGTTTCTTGCCGATCAGACACGCAATTCGCCGCTTAATCCTTGTCGTTCCGAAACGCAGCCGCGCATTCTTATGTTTGGTCAAGCGACTCGATCTTGAAACTTCCTGTGTTGGAATTGCATGCGCGATCGCGATGC
>CAVTKE010000013.1:0-389635 GCA_963735225.1 uncultured Alphaproteobacteria bacterium | reverse complement strand
GTGGTGGAACGGTGTAGCCAGGGTGTGATCTACTGGTCGTGCTAAGGTGGAGTTGCGACGCTTCAACCGCGGGCCGACCGAGGACCCGATGACCGAGGAGAGAATGGCGCTGGCCGAGCTGCTGGAGAAGAGCGGCGACGGTGATTTCTCTGCGAGCGCGTAGCGGAGGCGGTGCTGCAAATTCTGATGGAAGCCGACGTGGAGGGCGTGATCGGCGCCGGTCGTCACGAGCGCAGTGGCGATCGGCACGACTACCGCAATGGTACCGTGAACGTAGTGCTCGACACCCGGCTGGGCCCGCTGAACCTGCGTATCCCCAAAGCTGCGCCAGGGTAGCGTACTTCCCGCCCTTCCTCGAGGCCGCGCAGATCGCCGAGAAGGCGCTGACGTCAGGTGATCCAGGAAGCCTGGATCGGCGGCGTGTCGACCCGTCGGGTCGACCGAATTGGTGCAGGCGATGGGGCTGTCCGGCATCTCCAAGAGCCAAGTCGCCAGGTCTCCCCAAGCCTGTCCCGCCAAGGCCAAAACATCGATCCAGCGGGTGCACGCGTTCCTCGATCGTCCGCTCGGTGGCGATGGCCGTATCTGTGGCTGGACGCCGTACTCCACCCAAGCAGCGAGGCGGACGCATCGTCTCGGTGGCGGCGATACTCGCTGTTGCGGTCAACACCGACGGCAAGCGGGAGATCGTCGGGTTGCACGTCGGCCCCTCGTAGGCAGAGCGTTCTGGTCGGGCTTTCTCAAGACCCGACACGCCGTGGCCTGCGCGGGCGAGCGGTGATCTCGGATGCGCACGATGGGCTGAAGGCAGCGATCCGGCGCGTGTTCGGCGCGACCGGCAGCGCTGCCGCGTGCACTGGATGCGCAACGCGCTGTCGTATGTGGGCAGTACCGAGCAAAGCATGGTGGCAGCCGCACTGCGTCAGGCGTTTCTCCAGCCGGATCGGGCGCAGGCCAGCCAGACATTGCGCCATGTAGCCGATCAGTTGCGCCAGCAGCGGCCCAGCTCGCCGCGTTCATCGACGACAGCGAAGCACGCATGTGTCGTCGATATCTCGACTTCCCTGAGCAGCACCGCACCAAGCTACACAAGGACCAATCCGTCCACGCGGTTGTCAAGGAAGTGAGCGGCGTGCCGACGTGGTCGGGATATTTCCCAACGAGGGCTCGATGATCCGCCTGATCGGCGCTGTGTTGCTGGAACAGAACGATGAGCTGGGCAACTTCAGCATCGTTACATGCAGGTCGAGGAACGGCCGATCTGGTGCATGCGGTGAACGAGGCTGAAACCCCGGCAGATCACCTCTGCCGCACTAGCACACTGGAAAGCCCCTCCCTCCCACCGACGACAGACTGCGGCGTCGACGGCACTTATGCCCTACGCTCGGCCGTGGCGGTGCGGTCAAGCCCCGCAGCCGCGAAGCGGTGCGCCAAGGTGCAGGGCTTGATGGCATCGCCCACGGTCGCAGCACCATCCACCCGTGCCGTCAAGCACGGTCAACTTCTCCACTGCCTGCTCAGGCTACCTATTCAACACAATAAAGCACACCGAAAATTACACCAGCTTGACTGGATGCTATCTCCAACTCCGCCATGTGCTCGCGGGACACTTGGGTTTGACAACGTCTTTACCTCGTCGCGGTCAGCCAACCCGGTGCCGACCAGGGTTCAGTTGAGCACTGCCATCGGGCGGATGCTCAACTAAGACTGTAATAGGATTAATCTGAGGTTAACGGGGAGCGGAAATCGCCCGTTACGCCCCACCTCGATGATGCGCATGGCTAGGTGGACCACCCGGGACCAGACTGCCACTGGCAATTAAGGTTAACCAGCCGGCACGATGGGTTAGCTTCCGAGGGAACGAGACGCGTTCTCCCAAAGTCGTGGCGCCGCAGGTTGAAATTGGAACGCGTCTAATCTCTGTTTCCGTCTTGCCTGAGGTCGATGACGCCGGAGCCGTCAATTCGCCGCGTCACAACCGAGATTTTCCACGCCAGCCGCACTAATCTGCATCGGTTTCAACAGCAGAGCTGAAATCTGTGGGTTGGACAATCAACACTTGGTAATAAAAGTAATGAGCAGGGTGATGCTCAACGTCGACCGTGGATCGCGCCGCGTTGCATTGACCTTTTGATGGCATTGGCCTTCTTGTCGTTGTGCCAGAGTTGGACGAGAACAAAGCACGAAGCACAGGTTCCTCCGCGACAGATCGCGCTGACATTGTCGATATCGACGTCGATCCGCTGGCCGAGCGGGCGCGGCGGCGCAACACGTTGCTGCAGATCGGCCTGCCGCTGGGCGGTGTCGGCCTGATCATCGGGTTCTGCTTGAAGATCGCGATCATGCCGATCACGCTGATCGGCGCCGGCGTCCTCGGCTTGTCGAATACACTGCTGCGCAGCACGCAGGAGCGCATCGCGATGCAGGTCTCGGCCTATCTCGAACCCGCTTCGCACGCCATTTTGCTCGCCCACACCACGCTCGGCCGCGGCGGCGCCACGGATCGCGCAGAAGAGGCGTATGTCTTCGCCGCTCCTTGTACTGGAGGACACACCGCAGATCGCGAATGTCCTGTTCGCCGACGCCGCCGGCAACTTCATGCTGGTCACCGGTCTACCGACGGTCCGCGTAGCGCCACCGAAACCAAGCGCGTCCTGATGCAGCCATCCGGCAGAACCGTGGAGTGGATCACGCGCCATCAACCGCTGGCAGGTCTACCGCGCGCCGGCAGGACCCCAAGGACGATCGATCGCAGCCGGCCCTGGTTCACCGGCGCGCGCACGGCCGATAATGTGTTCTGGGAGCGGGTCTATATCTTCTTCTCTGCCTCGAGCACCCGGCGTCACAGCCGCCGTGCACGGCCCCGACGCCAACCCTGATGTGGTCGGTGTGGACATCCGGCTCGACGAACTTCTGCTTTCTGGTGGCCTCTCGATCGGACAGACCGGACGCGCCTACATCGTTGCGAAGAACGGGGAAATGGTCGCCGGTCATGATCCGACGCGCATCCTGCAAACCGCGACGGCCAGTTGGCGCCTGCCAACATCGAGGGGATTGGCGACCCCGACCTCGTCGCGACCTGGGATCACTTTCGTGCGCAGGGCCCAGGAAACCGCGTCATCGAGGTCTGGTGGCCGGCGTTTGATCTCCATCTCGTCACGCCGCTTGCCAACAACGGCAGGCATGGCTCTTGCTGATTACTGTGCCCGAGGCCGAATTCGGCTCCATGAGTGCCAATTCGCGCCGCGCGGCGTATTTGTCGCTCATCGTGGTAGCCCTTGCGGTGGGGTTGGCGAATCGTCTTGGTGCGCCAGGGGCTACGCGCCGACCGGGCCGCCCGTGCGGTTGCCGAACGCTTCGTCCGCGGTGCAGCAACAAAGCGCTGCTTTTGCCAGATTGGCCTCCGAGGCCGCATGTTTGACCGCCGCCGGCACCCCGCCCAAGGCGCTGACCGAGACGCTCGCAGAAGCCACCGCGCCCGGCGAGCCGGGGTTTGCGGCTGGCCGGCCACGGCCAGATATTGCGTTGCGACGATAGCTTCAGCCGCGGCACCAGGTTGATGCGGCCGTGCTCCAGCTATCTCGCCAGAGAATGCCGGCGCTGTTCTGAAGCAATGACGGAGGGTGAGGAGGTTGACGCACCGGACGCTGGCCGTGACCGGCGGACCGTGGCGCTGCATGGGTCGTTGATGGCCCCCCTTGGAACAACCGGGATCCTTGCCGTTCCGATCAAGCAATCAGAGAACGGCACCATTGGCGTGGTTATGCTGGAGGACGCGCGTCTCGACTCCTGCGCACGTGATTTCGCTCGCGCCTGTGCCACGCTGGTGGGTCTCGCAACACCCGTGGAAATGTCGGCGTCACCCATGGCCCCGTGAACTTTGCCGTTTCCGGATCGAACCCGCAGGCGGACGAACTTGGTCTCGATGGGGCGTTGGCGGCACACGATGCGCCGGCGATCTTCTGCCCAAGAAGCCGTTGTGCTGGTGCTGACGCTGCGAGTGCCGCCGGCTGCGGTGCTAACAAACCAGATTGTCTGTGCCGTGCAAGAGGTCGCCGCTGCCCACTCAATCCCTTACGTTAAAATGCTCGACCACGATCGTCGCCGCCGCTGGGTATGTCACCGAGCAGTCGACTGGCATGGCGGATGCCGCGCTACGTCTGGCCGACGCTGCCATCGCGCTGCGTGAACGATGCGCCGCGCTGTTTGACGCCGACGACGGGCGAGGCGCGTTCGGCCTCGGATTAGATGTCGGGCCGGTTGTCGGCGCTTCGCTGGGAGACCCACCCGAACTCTTCAACCTCTGGGGGGAGGTGATCCATGGAGCCGAGGCACTGGCGGCCTCCGCCCCCGCCGAAGCGATCCAGGCCAGCGAACGGGCCTATCTGCGACTGCGTCGAGGGTTTCCTCTTTCGCCCCCGCGGCCTGTTCTACCGCCGCCACACCGGCGAGGCGCGCAGCTTTGTCCTGGCGGGCCGAGCGTGGGCCGCTCCGGCGTCATCGGCGCGGAGGTGCGGGGACGCTTCGTCTTACACGCTACAACTCGCCGCCCTGCTCTGGGGCGTGCTGCGAGAGGCAGTGCTTCCAACGACTTGGCGGCGCTCCGTGCGCGCCGGGTTTCGCGCCAACCTCGCGCCGAACGGTTGGCGACGCTCGGCACGATCGCCGCCACAGCGTTCATCGTCGGTCTAGGCCTCGTGTTCGAAGCGCTCTACTGGCTGAAAACCGCCGGGGAGGAGCAGGAAATCGGCCGCATCCTGGTCATCGTCCTGATCCGCGAAATTACCCGCTCCTGGTTGGTATCATCCTACTGTCGCGCCGGCACCGCGGCTGTCGCCGAATTGGCTGATGATGACGGCGCAAGGTGAAATCCCTCGTTCCGCGTGCCGAGGGCATCGACATCTTCGATTATCTGGTGCTGCCACGTGCCGTATCGTTCGCACTGAGTGCTTTCACCTTGGGCGTGGTGTTCGTCACGTTGTCTTTGATCAGCGGCTTCGCGACCGGCCGCGTCGCGGGCGCGGTGAATACATCGATCTTCACCTTCCTGAACAATGTAATGCGGGCAATGACCGCGCGTGATCTGGCGATTTTCCCGGCCAAGTTGCTGCTCATCGGATTGGTTGTGGCGTTGAGCAGTTGTCTCACCGGACTGGGCGCCGAGGAGGGTGATACGCCGTCCAGCCTGCTGCCGCGCGGTTTCACACGCGGCGTCACAGGCATCATGGCGGTAACCCTTCTGCTGAGTGCCGCCCTGTGACGCCTACGCTAACACTCGAGGCGGCGCGTGGTTTGGGGGAACGCATGCCGCTTGCCGCGCTCGATCTAACACTGTCAGAAGGTGATTTCGCCGTCGTCGAGGTCCCGGGATCGCGACGCGGTGCGGCATTCGCCGATCTCTGTTCTGGCCTCGCGCCGCTGACCGCCGGCTCTGTTCGCTTCCTGGGCCGCGACTGGCACCGCACGCCTCGGCGTCACGCCGATGCGTTGCGCGGCCGGATCGGCCGACTGTTCCACCTGCCACTGCACTCCGATACCCCGGACGTGGCAAATCGACTGCTTTTGGCGAGCCTCCACCACTCGCTCAGGCCCGAGGCAACGCTGCGCGCGGAAGGTGCCAAGCTGGCCCAGCGTTTCGGACTGCCAGGTCTCCCCGCCGGCCCAGCGCGTCATTTGACCGACCTCGACCTGCTGCGCGCGGCTTGCGTGCGCGCATTTCTCGGCCAGCCACGGCTGGTGATCCTGGAACTGCCGGGAACCGCGCAGCAGGACGATCTGCTCCCGGCGCTTCTCGAGGTGGGTGCCGAGGCGCGCGGCCAGGGCGTGACGGTGATGTGGCTGGCAGGGCCGGGTCCGGCAATGCGTGACCGGTCCGTTCGCCCCACCCACCGGCTGCGACTGAGCGATATCGGGCTGGCCCCGATGCGCTTGGCGGGGCGGGCGGCATGAGGATCCTACGAAATTCCGACGAGTGGGTCGGCCTGCTGGTGCTGGCTAGCATCGGCTCTGTTCTTTGTTGCGGTGCTGCATGCCGGCCTGTTGAGCGACTGGTTCCGCTCGACTGCAAGGTTGCGGATCATGCTACCCGAGACCGGCAGCCAGGGCTTGTCGGCCGGCGCGGACATCCAGTTGCTGGGCACGCGAGTGGGTACCATTCGTCGTGTCGTGGTCGACCCGAGTACAACGCATGTACGCCGAGGCTGAGCTGGAGGAGCAGGCGACGGAATTCATTCGCCGCGACAGCAAGGCGGTGGTGAAAAAGCAGTTTGGGGTCGCCGGCGCGGCATTTCTCGATATATCGCGCGGCAATGGCGCCCAGCTTGACTGGGAGTACGCGGTGATCGACGCGGCGACGGAGCGTGACCCGACGGAAAATATCGGGGCGATGATCGACCAGGTGAAGCAGAAGGTGTTTCCGATCCTGGACGATGTTGCCCGGACCACTCATGTCCTCGCCGAGACGGCGGAAGGCCTGTCCCAGGGACACGGCGATATCGGTCGATTGCTGAAGAACGAGGATCTGACAAATCAGTTGTCACAGACGCTGGTCAATCTGAAGGCCGCGACCGACCAGCTCAATGCGTCGCTGGCGGACGTCAAGGGCGTGACGGCGACGGTCAGCGGTCCCGAGGGCGTGCCCGCCTTGCTGCATCGCGCCGACGCCGCGCTTGAATTGACCCAGAAGGCGACCCACGATCTGGCAAGTGCGACGCCGCGACTCCCGGCCATCACGCGCGATCTGGGAACCACCGCGGCGGGCCTGCCGGCGCTGTTGACCCAGTCGCAGGAGGCCGCAGCGCAGTTGGAGAAGGCGCTCGACCAATTGCGCCACACCTGGCCGTTGTCCGGTTCGGCCGCACCTGAGCCGCGGCGTCTGTCGCCTGCCGAGGTTCGGCCATGAGGTGGGGGATCCTCGTTCTGATACTGCTGGCCGGTTGTTCGTCCAAACCCAAGACCGTTCCGGAGGACGCCACGCTCGCTCGGTTCGACCACGCCGGCGATATCGCTTACAATTTGGATAAACCGGATCAGGCGGTGACGGAATACCGTGCCGCGCTGGCGCGTGCGCGAACGCGCGACGATGCCGGCGCAATCGCCGATGCCGGGTTCAACCTGGCAACGGCCCAAATACGCGCGGGGCAACCGCGCGACGCCATGCGAACCGCCCAGGCGCTGCAGGTGGAACTGAAACGGCGCGGCATCGTTGATCCGCAGTTCGACCTCATTTCGGCGATCGCGCTGTTCAGGCTGCACGACCTTTCGGCGTCCGACCAGGTGGCCGCGGAGCTAACTGCCAGCAAGGACCCCGCATTGGCTAATGCCGCATGGTTCCTACGAGGTCTGATCGCCGATGACCGTCATGACCGGCCTGGCTTGGAAAAAGCCGCTGCGTCGCTGACCGCGGCCGCGAATCCGGCTGACGTGGCCGAGCTGCAATCGCGGCTGTCGCACAGCGCGGCTTTGGCGCTGCATGCTGCCGATCTGCGGCGGGAACGGCTGGACTATCGAGGAATGGCGCGCGCACTCGCGCTGGCCGCCCAATTCACCCCCAACGCTTCGGAAGCGGCAGACCTCTACCTGCGGGCCGGGCGCAGCGCGGCGGCTCAGGGCGATGCCACGGATGCGAGAACCTGGCTCGCCGACGCACGCGACGTGGCTAAGGATGCCGCTCTGCGAAAGGACGCAGACCAGGCGTTGCGGGATCTACCTTCGCACTGACGCCGCGGGCCTCAGACCATGATCGTTTGGATTTGATCCAAACTTCGGCGTTCGATCATGGTCTAGAGCAGGATCAGAATGGATAGCCTCGGTGAGGCGGCTGGCGGCGCGGCAAGCATCGACCTGCCATTGTGTCTCATTCAGGCAAAACGGTCCAAATCGCGAAGGGGACCGATCGCTGCAACGGATCGGCGAGGTATCGAAACATGGGCTCACGGTTCCATGGCCCACGCTCGTCGGCCCGGCATCGGAAGAGACATTGAAGTACAGATTCACTGTATCGTCCGGCTTGCGGCATCAGCTCGCCATTGTTGATCATCGCGTCAGCTCGCCCGTGTAAATGGGTCGAGGGTCGCGGGTCACAGGCCGCAAGTAGTCCGTTGCGATTAGCCCGTGATCGCGGCAGACGGCAGAATCGAGGGTTCGCCGACCTGACGAACCCTCGTAGCCCAGTGGATTACGGTCGGGTATTTTCCGTCCTGTAACTCTGACGGAGTTTCAGCTTTTTGTCTAAAGAGTGTTTTTTGTCGGGTCACTCGTCACCAGAGTGATTCCGTCATCGTAGTATACTTTGACTGGGACGGCGGTAGGAAGTTTCATACGACCCCCACTGACCTGTTCCACCTCCTCCAGTGTCAGCGGCTGCGGAGCGGCGGGAATACTTGAAGGTTGATTGTGTCCTTCAAGGGAGTCAAACAATGACTTTGGCATGGCTGTTTCTCCTCAGTGATATCTGGCAAAACCCTGCCTGTCGGCATGGTTGTTCACCAGATGGGCCAATGGTATCGCACCATGTTCCATTTGATTGTGGTCTACTTCACACTTGAACATGGGAACTTGAGAAACAGGAACTGGCCTCGCCCGAGCGAACATTGACGCGCGCAGCTCGGCGCGGCTGGAGGAGGTGGTCGGGGTCGGTCACGACGCGCTGCAGGTTTTCATCGCTGCGAGGGCAGAACGCTGAATTATGTCTGCCGTGACGATCAAGAACGGTGTGGGGCTCAATAAGAACGGGGGGCGATTGGCAAACGGTTTTTGCTCAAGCGTTTGAAAACTGCTGATCTGCGGCGCAACCAAACTTATGAAGTAGCTCACAGCAAACCAGAAGTTCTCTGCGATAGAGTGGCGCCGCTTCGCTTCCGAAGCAGTTATCAGAAGGAAAGTTATGGTAACACAAGTGAACTCAGAATCCAACGGTAAGCATTGAGGTTGCGGCAGAGAGTAAAGAGGTGCGTGAGCTGTCTGCTTGCGAACTCGACATGATTGGTGGCGGCTTTATCCCGGCGCGTTAGCGGACTCGGCACACCTCCGGATAGTCACGGGGTCTGACGGGAACTCCTACCTCAACTAGCAGCCGGCGGGCTTCGAGCTCGAGGCCTTGCCCTCACGGGCCGGGGCGGAACATGGCCGGTCGTCTTCCGGGTGACCGCCTTCAGGGGCGTGATCTTCAGCTCGCCGGGTTTCACCTGGGCACCTTCGTCCCTTTTGGAGAATGCCGGCGAGCATCGACAGCGGAATACCGCCCTTGAATACCGCCCCTCGGGCGTGGCGAGAGGGGCCGCGGTCAATGACCCGGAGGATGGCGGGAACGTCGCGGGACGGATGCGGTGATCAGCAATTCTATCGTTCCAGCAGCTCCCGCAAGGCCGCGTCGATCATAGGGATGTCGCCGGGATTCATCGGCGCCATGTGCCCCCATATCAATTCGACAACGCGACATTCAGCATTGGGAATGTGGCGCGCTTCTTCCTGGGCATCGACCGGTGGGAAGTAGCGATCGGTGTCGACCGGCAGGATGATCGTGCGGGCGCGAATGGCGCGCAATGCGGCCTCAAAGTCACCGTTGTAGGCTGGATTTGCGCTGATGTCGCCGTCAAACCAGGTGGACAACTGCGACAACAGATTATTTGCATCGCACTTCAGGAAAAACGGCTCCCAGAAGTTCTGCACGAATGCCTCGTGGCTGTCCGCGTCGAACATCCGGTAAGCCTTGGTCGAAAGAAGGCTTCCGAGACGCCCCAGCCGGCGTAGATCGAGGCGAAGGCGCGGATGCCAGCGACCGGGGCGCGGGTGTAGTAGCCTTCGCTGTAAGCCGGATCGAGCTCCAGCGCTCGGCGCAGCGACATAAGGAAGACCTTGTTGAACGACGCGGTCCGGGCCGAACCGGCGATCGGGCAGGCGGTGAGGACCATGTCCGGATACTGTGCTGCCCACTGGTAGGTCTGGCAGGCCCCCATCGACCACCCGGTGACGAGGCGCAGCCGCTGGATGCCCAGCGTCTCGGTGATAAGCTGATGCTGCAGGCGAACGTTGTCGTGGATGGTGATCCGCGGGAAGCGGGTCCGTTCGAACGGCGAAGGCGTGTTGCTTGGCGAGGACGACAGGCCGTTGCCGAGCAGGTCGGTCAGGATGATGAAATACTTGCCGGGATCGAGCGCGCGATTTGTTCCGACCATGAACGCTTCTGTGTCAGCATGGGTCCCGGTGTACCAGCTGGGGACAAGGACGGCGTTTGATCGATCAGCGTTCAACTCGCCCAGCGTCTTGTACGACAATCGGGCAGTTGGCAAAAATCCACCCTTCTGCAGCATGACGTTGGGAACTTCCAAAATCGCGGGCTGGCTCATTGCTTGGTGGCTTTCCTGGTAACGGTGGAAGCGAGAGCTGCAAGCACAATGCCAGGCCTGCTATGCTTGGCCAATCTCTGGAGCCGTGACGATGCGTGAAGCCGCCGAATTCGCCGCTCTTTTCACGCCGTTTACGCTGGCCGGAAAGCGGTTGCGCAACCGGATCACGCACGCGTCGATGAGCCTCCTCGCGACGCCGGCGGCCCGCGTGACGGAGCGGCTGATCCAGTATCACGTCAATCGCGCCGCGGGTGGCGCCGCCATGACCGTGACTGAGCCGCTTGGAATGATGCGCCATCAGGCGGGGCTGCCGCGGGTCCAGGTTTGGCGCCGCGACGATGAGGACGGTCTGAAACGTTTCGCCGAGGCGGTAGAAAGCCAGGATTGCCGGCTGCTCGGACAAATTCAGGACGCCGGACGAGGGCGCCATTTTCCCGGGCGCAACCCTGAGGCGATCGGTGCCTCGGCGTTGCCGGACGATCTGTCGTGGACGGTGCCGCGCGCGCTGACGGTGGCGGATATTCGCGACCTGATCGATCAGATCGCTAAGTCCGCCTTGCATCTGAAGGATTGCGGCTTCTCGGGCGTGGAAATCTCCGCCGGCCACGGACATCTGTTTCACCAGTTCCTGTCGCCGCAGTCCAACCGGCGCGACGACGCGTATGGCGGCGATTGGGCTGGGACGTGTGCGTATCGTTGGCGAACTGATCGCGGCGTTGCGCGCAGCCTGCGGCCAGGATTTCATCGTCGGTCTGAAGCTGCCGGGCGATGACGGGGTGCCGGGCGGCGTTGGTCCGGCCGAGGCCGGCATCATCGGCGATCTTCTGACCCGAGGGAGGGACGTCGACTACGTCTGTTTCGCGGGCGGCGCGCACGGGCGAACCTTGGAGATGCATACGCCGGATCGGCACGGGCCGCCCATGCCGTACATGGGGTTCATCAAGACCTTGCGCGATCGGCTGAACGGTGTGCCGCTGATGGCGCTTGGCCGCATCACCGATCCGGCGGAGGCCGACGGTATTCTCGCCCGCGGCGAGGCGTCGTTGATCGCCCTGGGGCGTCCGCTCGTCGCCGATCCGGCGTGGCCACGCAAGGCGGCCGAGGGGCGCACCTGGGATATTCGTTACTGTCTGTCCTGCAACACCTGCTGGGGGGCGATCATCATGATGCATGTGCCGATCGCCTGTGTGAAGAATCCGCGGGTCAGCCGTCCGGACGAGGTCGATTTTTCGCCTGCCCGTGCCGACACGCCGAAGCGCGTAGTGGTGGTCGGCGCAGGTATTGCCGGCATGGAGGCAGCCTGGGTTGCGGCGCGCGGGGGCACGAGGTCACGATATTCGGCGCGTCTGCGGCGATCGGAGGCAAGGCCTGGCTGCGCCGAAATTACCCGGCGGGAGACGGTGTCTTCGATTTACGACTATCAAACCACGGCGGCGCGACGGGCCGGCGCGCGATTCGTGCTTGGTCGGAAGGTGACCGCGGCGGAGATCATCGCGATGAAGCCCGAGGCCGTGATACTGGCGACGGGATCTACGATGATCGCGCCCGCAATGTAATAGCGGCCAGCACGCCGCGCAAGGGGAATCCCAGTCCCTCGTCCTGCTGGCGGTGGATCAGCGGGAGCAGGTTCCACAGCCGGTCGGGATCGCCGCTCACGACGCCATCTCCGCCAGCAGCAGCATCGCCGGGACCTTGTCCGTGAGGAACGCGATTTCGGCCGGCAGGACCTTGCGCGTCTGCGCGTCCATGCGGGGCAGCGCCGCCTGGACATCCTCGGCACCCGCCCCGGCGGCAATCGCCTGCAGCGCCGCCGCGTCGAAATCCGGGGTCAATGCGGTTAGCGTGTCCAGCACCAGGAACGACACACCGGGCACCGTCTGGATCAGCGCGATCACCTCGCTGCGCCGCATCGCCTGGGCGAGGTCGCGGTGCGCAAAGCCCAACGCCCGCAGCAGGCGCGTGCGAATCGCCGGTTGCACGTCGTCCCAGGCAAAGCCATCGCGCAGCCGGACACGTGCCGAGATCACCACGAGCTTCAGACGGCAGGCGGCGACTTCGATCGGCAGGTCCGGGTCGCCGAATGCGGCCAGCGACGCCGCCAGCATATCGAGCGCCGGTGAACCCGGGATGATCGCGGTTTCGTTGCTGCCGGCTACGGTGACATGCACCAGCGCGCGGAACCGGCGCGGAATGGAGATCGCCAACGCCTTGCCGATCCCCACCGTCGCCCGCGCGAAATCGGCGTAATCCTGGACGCATAACAAGCGGTCGAGCGATTTGGTGCCGAGCGGCACGCCACGCCGCGCGTCGTCGATGCCCTCGGGGTCGCTGCCGCCAGTGGCGGGCGCCGGGTTGACCACGCCCATGACATGCAGCGGGCGACTGCCCAGCAGCGACAACTTGCCGGCATCGACATTGCCGAGGCTGCCGCCGCCGACGCGATAGACGGCGCGGACGTTCTCGAGCCCGGTCGGCAGGCGGGCGCCGGTGACGCCGTCGCCGAACTGCACGGTGGTCTTGCCGGTGCCATCGGTACGCAGCGCGTAGACGCGATCCTGCGGCCCCGCCAGCGTCAGGTTTGGCACCTGCGACCAGGCGATGTCGTTGACGCGAATCTCAAGCGCCGCTTCCACCCCGCCAGGCTGCGGCCCGGTATCATGCGCCAGGGTCTGCCGCAGCGCGAAAGCCTGGAAGGCGCGGCTGGCATTGCCGCTTCCGAGCACTTCGACGTTCGATTGACCGTGCACCGCGCGGGCGACGTTGCCGCGAATGACCACGCTTGCCCGCGTGTAGCTGAACGCGAGCGGCGCCTGCACGGTGATGAAGCTGTGCACGGTATCGCCGGGCCGGCTCGCGTCGGCGTTCTGCTCGACGCCTGCCAGCATCACCACTTCGGCCGTCTTCACTCCGGGCACGTCAGTGCGCTCGCCCTCCACGGTGATCCAGCGTCCGGGCTTCAGCCCTTGGACGAGGCGGTCGAGCTCGATGTGGCCGCCGGAGACGGGGTCGGTGACCGGTTCGTCCGCCAGCGTCAGTTCCTGGCTGCCGGCATAGGCGGTGGTGTCGCGGATGACGCTGAAATCGTCCTGCGCATCGATCCAGTCCGTGTCGAGCGTGAGCTCGGTGACGCGGGCGGTGAGGCCGTAATCGCCACGCGAGCGCGCCGCCACCGCATCGAGGCGGGTGATCACCGGCACCTTGTGCCGCCCGTCATCGGGCCTGACCACCATCACCCAGCCACCCGGAACGAGGGTGTCGTAAGTGGTGTCGAGGGACAGCTTGCGAGCGCTTTCGGCAAAGCCGAAGCCCGCGAATTGTCCGGTGACGCTGATCGGGGCGCGTTGGTTGCGCCTGGGCGCCGCCGTGACGCTGAGCAGCATCTCGCCGCTGCCGCTGGCTTGCGGCGAGGGCCCGGCCAGCCCGGTCACGGTGATGACGACGCCCCGCCGTTGGAAACGGAGGATGAGCACGGTGTTGTCGCGCTGGGCCCCTGCCACGATGGACTCGCCCTGGCCATCGGGGTAGGCGAAAATGGTCGGGTCCGGCTCGCTCACCTGCTGCCCCGTCACGGCCGGGTTGGCGCCGATGGTGACGCCGAGGCTGATGCCGTTGACGGTATCGATGTCGATCGACAGTGCCTCGGGGTTTGCCGGATCAGCGCGCGTCGTCGTCCATTCGGTGTAGCCGATGACGGTGCCGGTTCCGGACAGCACCGGGCGCTTCGGTGCGTTGTTGCCGAAAGGCGGCGCGTGGATACTGAAGGCATGCACGTGCATCGGCTGTGGTGGCGCCACTTGCGCCTTCGCCAGCGCCGTCAGCAGCGGCTTCGCGGCGATGGGATTGAGTGCGCCGAGCAGGCCGAATGCGGTGTCGTCTTGTGGCCGGAATGCGCCGGACACGCTTCGCACCAGATGTTGCGGCGTCGCCGGATGCGTCGCGGGCGGCTGTGACAGCGGTGCGATGGCTTGCCGCGCGGCGTTCAGCGGCGAGGGCGGCGCCGGCGTGGTGGCGTGCGCGGCAAGTATCGGCGCGGCGCCGGGTGCCGCGGGTGGGGGCGGGGGTGGAGGCGGCGATTGCAACACCACCTTGGTGCGGCTGGTTTCGAACTGCGCTTCCACCGTCGCGATGGTGCGCGGCACCGGCTGGCCGCCATTCGCCACCAACAGCAGCGGATCGCCAGGCTTCAAGCCGAGGGCCGCACCCTGGAAATACAGCGTGTTCGTCGTCGCCGGATCGATGACCGAAGGGCGAGACTGTCTCGGCGTCAGCGTGTTCCAGACGGAATCCGCGGAAAGTGTCGCACTGGTCTCGAAGGTCTCCGGAACCATCCCCGGTTCCGGCATGCTCTGCACCAGCGTGCCCGGCGGAATGTTCACCGAGCCGCCCGGCTCGATCGTGTAGGCCACCACCGTGGTGGCGGCGACGGCGGGCGCCGGGTGATAGCCGGTGAGGGCGGCGAGTTCGCTCACCGAACGAAGCTCGGTGGCGGTGCGCAGATACCCCTCATTGGCGATGCGCTCGCAATAGAACGTCGCCACATCCGCCACCACCGCCCATGCATCCAGCAGCGCTATCGAGAAATCATCAGACTCCCGCGTCACCAGGTCGGCGGTACGCGGATCGGCGGAAAGCTCCGTCTTCATGGTGGCGAAGAACGTGGGATAGGTGCCGACGCGCGCGCTGATCGCGTCGAGACCCGGACGGTTCTCGATCGGCGGTATCGCGCCCGGTCGCCGGCTCATCTTCCGCCCCGCAGGCGCAAGGTCAGCCGTCCGTGCCCGGGCAGGCTGCGGTCGTTGTCGAGCCGCGCCACCTCGTCGGCGCCGATCGCCAGGAACCCCTGCTCAAGTTCCCCGTCCGGTCCTGCGAACATGCGCTCCAGCCTGGACGCCCCGACGGCGCTGATTCCGGCCAGCGCCTGGGCGGCGGCAATGATGCGGCTGACATAAATCGGCTCGCCGAAGGTCAGTTGGTCTGGATGGAAGAAGCCTTGCGAGCCATCGGGCAAAATCCCGGTCCCGAACCGGGCGGCGAGGGCTGCCGCCACCTCGCCGCGGCGATAAGAGGCATCCACCTCGACCTCCAGCGCCAGATCGAGCGCCACGTAGCGCGCAGGTCCCACCTCAATCTCATGGCCGACCCGGCGCACCTCGTGCAGTTTGGCCGCGACCTGGCGCGCCAACGCGGAGTCGAGTGTTTCGGAGCCCAGAGGATCGAGCGTCACGCGAACGATGTGGCGGCTGCCGGTCCAGCTGAGGCTGGCCGCGGCGCGCTGCACCAGGGGATTGTCGCCGGCCAATGCGGCGTAATCGGCTTCGGTGATCGCCCGCCGCAGCTCGTTGCGATATGCCTGTGGCGCCAAAGCGCGTACCGCGTCGAGCGATTCCGCAGCGACGCCGCCGCTGGCCGGAAGCGGGTTGCGTGCGGCGAGGGAGGCATCGGGTGCCGCGTCGCGCAACACCTGCACGATGCTGTCGGCGCCGACATTGCCCGCCGGGCCGTTGCCGACGCGGTACGTCGCGGTAAATACCATGCCCGGCGCGGGTGCGAGGCCCAACTCCCCATTGCCGAAGCGGATGCGGGCCCCCTCATCCTCGACCTCAAGGACGAAATCCTGGTCGATCGGGAGGCTGGCGAGCAGGTCGCGGCGCACCCGCCAGCGCGAGGTCTTGCCGTCCAGTTCGCCGGTGATCGCGATCAGCGGCAGCGCGCGCCGCGGATCTCGCATGTTCATCAACGCCGCAGGTCCGGTCAGGGGCGGCGGTTCGCTGAAAGTCACCGGAGCCTGGCTCAGCGGTGGCCGGCCGAGGTCAGGTGGCAGCGTCTCGTGCACCGTGATGCCGTGATCCGCCGGCACCACGTTGCCGCGCGCGACACTGATCGCCGCCGATGCGCCTGGTGTGATCTCGGCCGCCAGGCACAGCCGAAATGGCAAGGCATCCTCGGCTGCCCAGGTCACGTCCACGGTGTGCAGATCCAGCAGCGCGTCGTATCCGGCGGCGGCACTCACCAGGCGCACGGCATGGCGATGCGCGGTGTCCGCATCGGTTGCCCGCCCGGTGGTGGGATCGGCGACCTCCTCCAGCAGCAACACGTCGCCGGCGGTGATCTGGTCGGCGAGCGATCGGTCCGGGTCGCGCAGCGTCACCGCCGTGGCGCCTCGCGGAAGCCAGCAATTGCGATTTCCCCAAGCGTGCAAAGCGATCTTGTTCCTCGCCGTGCGCAATGCGATTGGCTGGGTCTGCATCGGCGCGAACCGCATCGCCGTGCCGCCGTCATCCGGCAGGGTGGCAAAGCTGAGCGTGGCCGGATCGACCGTTTCGTCCTTCGTCGCGGTGATGCAGATCCAGGCTCGGGCGTTGCAGCCTTCATGCATGGCATAATCGACCAGCCGCGCATGGCGCCGTACCGAAACCCGCTTGCGCGCTGTCCGCAGATACGCCTCCGTCGCCACCGCGTCCTGGCAGTAGCTGAGATAGTCCCCGACATAGGCCAGGATCTCCACCAGCGTGATGCCAAGGTCGGGGACATGGCGTTCCTGCCAGTCCGGCACGGTGCGCGACATCCGGTCCAGCATGAGCTGGCGCAGGCTGGTGTAATCGCGCGCGAGATAGTCGATGTCCGGCGTGTTCCCGGGCTCGGGCGCCGCCGCCGCAGCCGGGGCGCAGTCGATGCCGCTGGTGCGGCCGAGATGGAAGCGGAATTCGGCATCGGCGTAGCGCGGATCAATGCCGTCGAGCCCGACGAGGCGAAGGCGATAGGGTGAGAAGTCGCCGATGCGGTCGATGGTCACCGATACCACCGACTCGCTATCCGCATCCTCCGCCGGTTCCAGCGCCACCGCGGTCGCGCGAATGCCGGTGACCCGCTCCCCGCCCTCAATGACGATATCGGCGGGCGTGAGGTCCGCGGGCGGCGGCCGAATGAAGAACAGCCGCAGCGTGCGCGGATCCTCGCCGATCTCCACACCGTCGAGGCCGTTCAGGTTCTCGGAGCGCCGCAGCAAGGCGCGCCGCGTGTCGTCGGCGCAGATCGGCGACAGCGTCATGGCTCACTCGCCCTTCACGGCGACACCGCGAAGCGCGCCGTCTGCGGCTGGCCGGTTCGCCGCACGACGTAGCGCAGCTCGATCGAAACCACGGCGTCTTCACTGGTCACTTGCAGCGTCTGCACCTCGATGAGGTCGCCGAGGTTGCGCTGAATCGCCCCTTGCATCGCAAACTGCAGTGCCGCCGCAAGTTCCGGTGCGTTCGGTGCGAACACCAGCTGCAACAAGCCGCTGCCGAAATCCGGCCGGTTCACCCGCTCGCCAGGGTTGGTGAACAGCAACTGCTCGATCATCTGGCGGATGTGGTCGTCTGGCGCCGCCCGCGCGGTGCGGCCGCGCGCATCGAAGGCGAACGGAAACGCGAGGTTGAGTGCCGTCACAGCGCCGACACCCGTGTTTGTGTCACGACGACCAGCAGCGGTGTCAGGTTCGGCGCGCAGGTCGATGGACCGGCGGCCACCGCCACGGGCGATCCGTTGGACAGCACGCGCACGGCACCCGCGGTGAAGAGCCCCGCCACGCAAGGCGGCAACTGCACGGACGGTGCGGTGCATCCGGTGATGGTGTACGGGCAGGCCATCGTCACAATCGCCTGCCCGCTCACCGTCACGCGCGGGTTTGGCGCGTTCGGCTGCGCCAGGCCGGCATGCGAGCAGGTCACCATCGCGTTCAAATGCACCAGGAAGCCAGGCATCGCGTGTTGTCCTCCGTGTCTGCCTCGGCCCTAGGGAGCCGGCAGGATCGTCAGCGCCTTCTGATTGATGTCGATGCCGCTGAGCGAGACGCTCATCGTATTTGGTCCCCAGCTTATCTGCATGCCCAATGGCGAAATCTTCACCGCACTCGGCAGGATCGGCGTGGCCGGCGGCAACACGCTTTCGAGCGTAACGGTTCCGGTGAGGCTCTCGAGTTTCAGCCGTGCCGTGGATGGAACGCCAGGCAGCCGCGACGGTGAAACCGCGAGCACCACGGTCTTCGGCGCCGATGCCGGATCGGGCGGCGGCAGGCCGGGCGACAGGATGGTCAGCAGTTCGCCGTCGCGCCACCAGCAACCGACCCAGATCGGATGGTCGATGACGCCTTGCTCGAATTCGATCCAGACGCCGGAGCCCTCGGGCGGCATTGCATAAAAGCCGGGATACGGCGTGCATGCCTCGGCCACCACCGTCATCGGCGTGCCGCCCAGGGTCACCAATGCGGTGACCCGTCCCTTCAATTCCGGGTCCACGGTGCTTGTCACCGTCCCGCGATATTTTCCGTAGTAGCGGCGCCTTTTGTCGCTCATGGCGGCACCAGCGGCACGATAGGTCCGAGACCTTCCCGCTTCAGGCTGAAGCTTTGCTTGTACTCGCCTTTCTTGATCCGATGCGTGACGCTGCGCACGTACCACAACCCGTCGAATTGCAGGCCGGCGCCGCGCACGCCCACCAGCCGACGGGCTCGCAGCAGGTTGCCGTATTGGATGCCATCGAGTTCGCCCTGCGCCGTGATTCCCTCGCCCTCGGCGTTGGTCGATGCCTGCGCGCGCGCGAACACCTCGGCATAGGATTGGTTGCCGGTGTCGCGCGGCAGCACGCTGCGCACATTCGGCTGCTGCGCCAGCGCCGCCGGCAACGGCGCCAGCGGCGGCACCAATAATGGTCCGATCGTCACGACCGGCAGCGGCAGGCCGGTATGGGTTTCGGTCATCATGCCCAGAACGGTCGAAGGTCCCAGGCCGTCATAGCTGAAGTTCAAACTATTGACGTTGGTGTCCGGCCCGAGATTGACCGAAAGCGCCGGCTGCGGTTGCCCCAGCCGGTTCTCCAGCCCCCAATAAGCGAGGTTCACCATCGGCACGCCGGCCGGTTCCACGTAGAACACGAAGTTCTGGTCGCGCGCGAGGCCCTCGACATAATCAAGATCGGTGCCGGTCTGCGCCGGAATCTGCTCGATCACCGGTGGCGCGATCGGTGGCACCGGCGGCATCACCATCGGCGGCATGCCGAGATACAGCATGTATTTCAGCAGGATCATCCGCACTCGAATGTCGGGCGACATGCCGGGATAGACCATCGACACTTCACGCAGGTCCATCATCACCCGGATGTCCTCGCCGATCAGGACCAGGCGACCGGTGCCAGGTCCGTTACCCGGCTGTACGTCGTAGCGTGTGATGAAGCCGTCCATCAGCACCTGCGGCAGCACACCCATCCATACCTGAATCACCACCCGGTTGAACGGCCGCAGCAACGGGTTGCTCAGCAGCGCGTAGTCCACCATATCGGTCGGCCCACGGCCGAGCGTGAAGGTGAGTTGGAAGCCGTCGCGGCCTGCTTCGTTGAGGGTAACTTCGATGTCGCTCAATGCCTCGATGATCGGCTCCGGCGCCGGTATGACGATCGTCGGACCGATCAGCAGGGTCATGCGGATGCCGAGCAGGGATGCGAGCATGCGCGTCAGCCCGTCCCGCTCGGCATGCCCACCCGCAGCACCCGTCCACGTGTGGCGAGATCGAGCGGGTTCATCGCGTTGTTGGCGTCGCAGAGTTGCCAGAACTGCAGCGGATCGCCGAGCGCCCGCGCGGTGACGAGGTCGAGCCGCTCGGCCGCCGCGACAGTCACTTGGCCGATTGTCACCATGCTGCTGCCCTGCGGCAGAAAGCGGCGGCGCGTATACGGCGTCTGCCGGCCCTGCGGGTCGGTCCACATCGCGGTGTCAATTGCGTAGTAGCGGCTGGTGGGATCGTACATCGCGCGGCTCAGAGCAGGCTGACATTGCCGCCGGCGACGCCGGCGAGATTGCTAACGCTGCCGATCGTGGCCATCGTTTCCTTCACGATCTGATGCGCCAGGAACAAATGGTAGCCGGGATTGGTCAGCGTCAGATCGTTGTAGCTGAGTACCCGAAGTCCGAGTGAGACGCGGGCACGGATCGGGTTGAGGTTCACGTCGTGTGCTTCCTCGGTGATGCTGAAATCGGTCAGCCGCACCGGCAACACGCGCTTGGCACCCCAGATGAACAGCGTCAGCGGCGCCACTGGCGGAATCACCTCAAGCGTGCCCAGCGCCATCAGCACGGTGTTGGCGATCACCAAGGCGCTTTTGGGGTAGATCAGCATCTCGATGGCGGAAAGCTGCGGATATATCCCCATCGTCGTCGCGATGCTGTCGCCGGTTTCGAGCTGATCGGTGGCATCGATCTCGGCGTCGAGCTTGATCGTCTCGATCGGCGCGCCCTTCAGGCGCAGTGCCTCGCTGCGATCCCCGCCTTCGCCGCTGCCCTGGGCCTGCAGCGTGCGCGTCAGCGTATCGGGGTTGTACTGGAACACGATTACACTCGCCAGCGGATTGAACACGTCAAGTCCGACAATGGCGCCGCGGGCGACCTTGGGAGAGCCGGGAAATCCAGTCACCGCCTGCCTCCCTGCGATCTCGCACCACTCGCCCCGACCGCCGCATGGACGGCCTGCGCGACCTGCCTCGCCACGGGGTCGCGCTGTTTCGGCAGCCCCTGCGCGGCCGGCGCCATCAGCCGTTTCAGTTCGGCGTGGACCGCGGCGGTGAACGCGGCGCCGCCGTCGGTCGCGGGCGCATCGTGCAGGACCAGCCGCTCGATATGCACGCGCATGGTCATGCCGCGACCTCCGCCGGTGGAAGGGCCAACTCGGTTTCGTCAATGGGGCGGTTCAACTTGACCAATTCATGGCGCGCCGCCGTCAGCACATGGCGCATCGTCACCGCCGTGCAGTCCGCGGCCGCCAGGAAGGCGGCATTGAGGGCGGTGGTCTGGATGTTGCCGCCGGTGAGGTTGAGGCGCGCCAGCCTTTCGTAGTCCAAAGCTGCCAGTTGCACCACCGGCGGAAACGCCTTGCGCCAGATGAGCGCCCGTTCGATGCGGCCCGGATAGGGAAAATTCACCACGAAGCGCAGCCGGCGCATGAACGCATGGTCGAGCGCGCTGCGAGCGTTGGTGGCCAGGATGGCGACGCCGCGATACGCCTCCATGCGTTGCAGCAAATAATTCACCTCGATATTGGCGTAGCGGTCGTGGCTGTCCTTTACTTCGCTGCGCTTGCCGAACAGCGCGTCGGCTTCGTCGAAAAGCAGGATCGCGCCACCTTGCTCGGCGGCGTCGAACATGCGCCGAAGGTTCCGCTCGGTGTCGCCGATATACTTGCTCACCACCGTCGACAGGTCGATGCGATAGAGGTCGAGCCGGCATTCGGCGGCGATGATCTCGGCTGCCATGGACTTGCCGGTGCCGCTCTCGCCGGCGAACAGCGCGGTGATGCCGAGCCCCCGCGCCGTGCGCGCGCTGAATCCCCAGGCGTCGTGCACCAGGCTTCGATGCGCGACCTGAGAGGCGATCTGGCGCAGCAATTCGCGGGGTTCGTCCGGCAGCACGATGTCGTGCCAACCCACGCGCGGCACCACCATCTGAGCAAGACTGAGCAGACGCGGCCGCAGTGTCGCCCGGCAGGCGTTCCAGATGCGGTCGTCGCGGGTCTTTGCCGGCCCGTCTTGCGTGTCGGTCCCGATCCAGTGGATCTCCACCAGATTGAGATCGAACTGGCCGCAGAGTCGGTCGGCCAGCGCCGCCGCGCCATCGCCCAGCATGGCCCGCCAGGCCTGGCACTGCTCGCTCGTCGTCGGCTTGCCGATGTCGATCGCCAGGCTGTCGCGATCGAACCGCGCCAGCCGCTCCGGCACTGCGATGAACAACGGCATATGCAGGTGCGCGACCAGTCGGCGCAGCGCCGCGAGGCCCGTCTGCTCCGCCGCATCGAGGTCTTGGGCATCGAGGTAGAGCGCAATCGGCGACAGCAGCGCCTCACGCTGCATCAGCCGCGCCAGCGGCTCGACTTCGCTGGCCGCGGTGGGCAGCAGATCGATCGCCATGCCGTATAGCTGCAGCCCGCAGGTGCGGGCCGCGCCGGCCGCAACCAGTTGCTTGCTCGCCGCATCCGGGCCGAGCAATTGCACCGCCCTGAAGTCGTGGCGTTTCCACCATCGCCGGATGGTATCCGCCGCGTCCTGCTGGGATGGCGGCAATTGCGCATCTGCCGTGTTCGCCGGCATCGGCGCCAGCAGGCTGGACAGCCGCTCATCGAGATGGTCGAGCCCTTTGAGGAAGTTGACGATCCGCTCGTCCGCACGCAGCGCGCTGGCGCTCAATGAGCCGTGGCGGTCCGGCGCGATCTCGATAAGCCGCCAGTGCCGAAGCGGCCGGTCGGGTGACAGCGCGTCCCAACTGGCTTCGTCGAATACCGCGAATGCCAGCGCGAAGCTCGGGTGCCCTCGTGCCTCGTGGCCCTGCAACTGGCTGCACAAGGCGGCGATCCGGCTGTCGAATTCCATCGCCGCGCACAGCGCCAGCGTATCCGCTTCGAACGCCGACAAGCCCAACCGCTCTCGGAGTGCCGCAAGCGGGGAACCCGGATCCGCCGGCGCGTGCTCGGGTGTCGTTTGCGCCGTTCCCGCGTTGCCGGCGGCGCGCCCCTTGCCGCCGGCGGAAGGCTGCGTGTCTGCCGTCTCGGGGATCCGCGACTCCAGCCGTTGGCGCAGCCAGTCGATCACCTCGCAGAGTGCCTGCGCCTCGCGCGCACCTGTCACGGCATCGGCTGAAGCCTTCGTCTTCATGGCTGCACCGTCACCATTTTGGCGCGATCGAATGCCGGCGGCCGCGCCGTGCGATCGACGAGCAAGCCGGAATCCACCCCGTCGACCCGCACGCGAACCAGGTAGTCCCCGGGCTGTGCATTGGGGATGGTGAAGCTCAACTCCGCGGAATCGGCCTTGCGGGGCGGGGCGGGAATCGCGCGGTCGCCCAGCAGCAGGATTGCGGATTGCCCCGCGAGCACCACAGGTTTCAGTTGCAACGTCAGGGTTGAAGAACCATTGAGCCGCGGCAGCACGCCCGGCAGCCCGGCGACAACAATGGGGGCGATCGCCTGGGCCAGCGTGTTGGTCGTTCGCGTGTCGACACCGCTGGTGACGATGACGGAAAGCTCATAGATCCCGGCAGGCAAAGCCGCATCCGCCGGCAGCGTCACCGTGACCTGCTGCGGGTTGCCGCCGGCCGCCGCGTCGAAATCCTGAACAATCGAGAGGCGCGGCGCGGCGAGTCGGACCTGCACCCTGTCGCCATCGAGGTGAAACCCAGAAATCGTGAGCGTGGCGCCAGGCTCTGCCGCATCCGCCGGTTCGACGCTGGTGATCTGCGGAAATGGCGGCACCAGGCTTCCCGCGGCGATGATGCCCGAATCCTTTGGGCCGCGCGTCAGCACCGGCAGCGGTGCACGCGCCTCGCGGTTGCTGTCGATCAACACCACGGTCGCTTCGTACGCGGCGGAGAGCCGAAATTCCACCTGGAACGCCGTCCACAGCTTCGATAATTCCTCGAGCGACATTGGCTGCAACGTCAATCGCACGCGCTCGACCTGCTGCCCGAGATCGTTGTTCGGCAACGCCGTGGCGATTTCCTGGGCGCCGAGCACGGGATGGTCGTTCAGGATGCTCATGGCGCGGCCGAGCAGCATATGACTGAACGGCCGTTGCGCGTCATTGTCCCGGCCATATGCGGTCAGCAGGTAGAACAGGCTGAGCGCCAGCGGCGGTTGCCCGGTTTCGCCGCGATGCAAGGTGCTCGGTATGTTGAGGTTGCGCCACGCGGCGTTGGGTGCCGCGAGGTACAGGAAAAGATTGAGTTGGTTGGCGCTGGAACTGCCGCTGCGCGCCTGGTCGGGCGGATGCAGCGTGATGGTGGTGTCCGCCAGATCAGGGTCGGGGGTGATGCCCTGTGTCAGCACGTTGCGCAGGGTTGCCGTGACGGCGGCGATGGCGAGCGGGTTGCTCATGGCCGCGCACCACTTCGGCGCCTGAGATACTCCTGCAGGCCCGAGGTCGCCGGCGGCTTGGACACTGCCTTCGCCATGCCTTCACGCGGTGGTGCCCGCACCTCGACACGCCCTATCGTCACATGAATGTCGGGCGCGGGGTTATCCAGCGCGGAGTTCTGGCTGTGATGTGCTGGCTGCGCCTTGGCGACGTGGCGCCGTGGGTTCATGGTCCGGCAAACGATGCCGGGAATTGATCAGGACCGGGGGTGCCGCGTCGGCACTGGGGAGTTTGGTGGTGCCAGCGATTCCGAGGGCGGCCATGCCGGCCGGCTGCGCAATGTCGCCTTCGCCAAGCCGCGCATTTGCGGCTTTCTGCGCGGCTGGCGGCATCGCCTCGTTGGCCACCGGAGGCGCGATCATCGCCGCCGTGCCGGGATCGCCCTCAGCGTGGCGGGGGAGGGGTGCTGCCATTGCGTCAGGCCGAGGCCTATGCGGCGCAGGGGGTGGCGACAATGCGACCATGTCCGGCTGCCGCGATGTCGCGACAGGTGCGGAGGCATGCTGGCGCGCGCGAAGCAACGGTTGCGATGACGGCGAAGATGGCGGTGGCGCTTCGGGAATCGCCGCTTCAGGCGCGGATTCATGCGCCGGTGCAACCAGGGATTCGCCAGGCGGATTGCTTCGTTCCTGCCGTGCTTGCGGTGACGGATCGGGTGCGCCCGGGCGCATGGCGTTGAACCGGTCGTCGGTGGACAAGGTTGCGGCCGATGGTGCGGATACTGGGGCGATCGCTGGCGCGGCTGGGTTTTCCGACGGTTTTGCCGCTGAAAGCGGCGGCGCGGCTGTAGGAGCGCGCCGGACCGTAGCGCGATTGTTGGCGGTGTCCGCTGCTTTCACCTGAATGTTCGCAAAGCCTGGGTCCGCAACGCCTGGGTCCGCGAAGCCTGGGTCCGCAAAGCCGGGCCATGTTTGCGTCATCTCGGGCCACGGTTCGAACCGGCCGGCCAGCCGCGGTTGCACAAGGTCTTCGGGTGCCGCCAGGCGCGAGGCGAGTCGGGCCAGGTAATCGCTCATCGTCCGAGCAATGCCAAATAATGACGTCGCCGCGCCGGGCTCAGTGCCAGGATGTCGCGTTCAGCCCAGCCGTAACCCCGCGCCAACTCATGCACATCGCCGAGCAGCCGTGCGGCCCAGACTTCCAATTCTTGCCACAGGCACCAGGCGATATCGAACACGCGACGTGATGCGTTGCCGCATGACGGGCAATCCAGTCCAAGTTCGACGTCGCCCTGCGGATCGAGCTCGGCCATACGCCGTGCCGCCGCGACGATCGCCCCGTCCGGCAGCAGCGCGGGCGCGACCGGCTCGTTGTCTTGCCATGCCGCCAACACGCAACGTTCGAATAATTGCCGGCGGATGACCTGCGGATCGCGCAGTCCGGCAACCGCCACCAGATCGCCGGCCGTGGGCGCGCGGACATGCATGCGGCAACGCCCGGTCTCAACCCAGCCGGTTCGGGCATCGCCACTCGCCGGTTGGCGGATCTGCGGCAACGCGAACTCGACTTCGATCATTTCCTGGCAATGCGGACAACGCACCAGCCCCATCACCTGGCTGCCGACCAATTGGTGCCTGAGGTCCATGAGAAGCCGATCCCGCTCGCCGACCGGCATTCCTGCCAGTGCGGCAGGCGCAAGATCGTCGACGCCGGCCGCCAACATCGCCAATGCGCGGCTCGGCAGGGGCAAACGCTGGCCATCGTCCCACGCCGCCAGCATCCGGGTCGCGAATACCGCGTCCATGAGTCGCTACGCGGCAGGAACCGTGAAGCTTGGTTCCGTCGGCTCCTTCACGTCCACGTCGCGTTCCCAGCCTTCGTTCTCGAGCTTGATGTGCTGGATGGCAACCGCATTGGCGTTGGCGTCCAGATCCGGCATCGACTGGTACTCGGACACCCAGCAGCGGTAGAGCTTGTAACGAGATCGCGAGCTGGCCGGCCTCGTTGTACATCTCAAGGATGAGGTCCTTGCGGAAATCCTTCAGCGATACTTCCGAGCCGAGGCCCGCGGTGAACTGCCAGACCTTGTTGGCCCACTGTTCGAACTCGATGTCGTGGGTGACGCCGCGTTCCAGCGTGATCGCCTCGTATTCCGATGCTGCCCGGGGATTTCCGGCTGCTGCTGGGATCGCCGCCGTCGCGATGCTTCACGACCTCGGTGGTACGCTTGAGCGCGCCGACCTTGCTGATGCCGGCGACGTATTTGCCGTCCCACTTCACCCGGAACTTGAAGTTCTTGTAGGGATCGAAGCGCTGCGCGTTGACCGTGAATTGTGCCATGTCGCCCTCAGACGTCGATCTGTCCAGCGATCTGCTGGATCTGGATCACCACGAACTCCGCCGGCTTCAACGGCGCGAAGCCCACCACGATGTTGACGATGCCGAGGTTGATGTCATTCTGCGTCGTCGTCTCGTTGTCGCATTTGACAAAATACGCGTCGCGCGGCGTGGTGCCCTGGAAGGCGCCTTGCCGAAACAGGGTGTGCATGAACGCGCCGAAATTAAGCCGGATCTGCGCCCAAAGGGGTTCGTCGTTCGGCTCGAACACGATCCACTGGCTGCCGCGATAGAGGCTTTCCTCAAGGAACAGCGCCAGGCGCCGGACCGGCAGGTATTTCCACTGGTCGACCAGCGCGTCGGCGCCTTTCAACGTCCGCGAACCCCAGATCACCTCGCCGATGATCGGGAAACGGCGGATGCAGTTCACGCCGAGCACGTTGAGCTGGCCGTTCTCAAGGTTGTTGAGCAGAACCGCAAGATCGGTGATGCCACTCAGCGAAGCGTCGATCCCCGCGGGTGCCTTCCAGACGCCGCGCTGGCCATCGGTGCGCGCCATGATGCCGGCCGCGACCCCGCACGGCGGATATGTGGTGTTGGGCCCCCCCGGTCCGGGCGCGATCAGGCGCGGGAAATACAATGCGGCGTTTTGCCGGTTGTCGCCGAGGCTGTCGAAATAGCCGCCGGTGAAACCGTCGACCGCGGCGTGGATGTCCGCCCACTCGGTCGGCGGATCGACCAGTAGCATCGCCCGCTTGTCACCGCAAAGCTGTGCGGCGGCAGCCCACACATTCTTTGGTATGTCGCCCCAACTCGGCAGGCAGAGGATATTGAAGAATGCGTCGTTGCCGAGCAGGGCGTAGATGCCGCTCTTGGCCGCCTGTCCGTTGGCGCCGCCAAGGTAATCGACATCGCTCAAGGCGGGTTCGCCGTCGACGCCTTTGCCGTCACTCTTGTAGCTGTAGACCGGAACTTTGGCGACCGGTGGGGCTGGCGGTGCGGGTGCGGGTGCGGGTGCTGGCGCTGGCGCTGGTGCGGGTGCTGGTGCGGGTGGAGCCGGTGCTGGCGCAGGCGCTGGTGGCGCCGGCGGTGCAGGTGCCGGAAGGGCGGCGGCTGGATCCTTGAACGGATCGACACCTGGCGGAACCGGATCGTTTGGCATCACCGGATTCTTCGCGGATGCCGGGTCGAGCTTCACCAGCGCTGAAATCTGCAACGCCTTGTCCAGGCTGTTCGGCGCGGCGGGATCGCCGACGACGTTGCGATAAAGTTCCTGCAGGCCGGTGGCGGTATCGCGCACCGTCAGGTTGAACAGGCTCTTGTTCGTAGGCTCGCTGGTGTCCTGATCCACGCGCGCGCGCACGGTGTTGCCGCCGGTACCGGCATTGCGGGCGAGCAGCACCAGGCCGCCCGCGCCAAGCGTGATCGTCGCGGCCGCGGCCACTGCGCCGGCACCGCCCGCGGCGGTATGGGCGACGCGCACGATCAGCGCGAGCTGACCGCCGTTCTGATAAAATTGCTGCACCGCATATCCAAGCGCGCTGCTGGGTACCGGGGCACCAAAGTTGCGGCTGAAATCAGCGAAGTTGGTGATGCTAATTGGCTTGTCGATCGGGCCGTTCGGGGCGAAACCAACGAAAGCGACGATCGACGTAGGCACTCCGACGATGGTGTGCACGCCACTCGGCAATTCCTCGACATAAACTCCGGGATACGAAAGAGCGGCCGGCATGGAGATCTCCCCAGGCAGTTGCTGTTCCGGATGTTACGCTTGATCTTGCCGACGCACCTTCCGGTGCCTCAGTCGAGACGGCAGTCGCCATTCCTTGCCCCAATCAGGCCATTGATCCGGGCGCAGTGCCAATATCCCGAATTTCAACCCGTAATGACAATCAATAAGTCGTCATACCGAGAATACGGTGCGACACGGCAACAATCCTGCGCATGTCTCGCGATATGTGCCGGCGCGAGCGGAGGGAGAAAGTTGCAAAATGGCAACGACTGCGATGGATCGGAAACGAATGTCGCGATAAAACGTTCTGCAGTCCGGCATGCGGCGGAGAAAACCGTATCCCTGCCGAACGAGCTCGACGACATAGCGCCGCACCGCGCGGGCGACGCCCGAACCTCGAGATCGCTCAGCAGGCGGGCGTCGGGGTAGGAGGTCGAACCCGGGGACGGGATACCTCCGTGAGCGCCGCGAGGTCCTGGCGGCTGGTTCTTCGCCGCCCGGGCGGCTTGTCGCGGCCGGTGCGGCGTGGCACCAAGGGGGGCGGGTTTGGGGGAGATTTTAGAGCCGTGATCAAGCCGTTACGCAAGGCTGTGCTTCCAGTGGCCGGATTGGGCACCAGATTCCTTCCCGCGACCAAGGCGATGGCGAAGGAGATGTTGCCCGTCGTGGACAAACCGCTGATCCAATACGCCATCGAGGAGGCTCGGGCGGCGGGGATCGAGCAGTTCTGCCTCGTCACCGGCCGGGGCAAGACGGCCATTGTCGAGCATTTCGACATCGCCTTCGAACTGGAGGCCACGCTTCGCCAACGCGGAAAGCAGGCCGAGCTGGACCTGTTGCATGAGGCGCAATTGCCTCCCGGTTCGATCGTGACGGTGCGCCAGCAGGAGCCGCTGGGGCTGGGGCACGCGATCTGGTGCGCACGGGCCTTCGTCGGCGATGATCCGTTCGCGATCTTGCTGCCGGACGACCTGATCCTGTCCAACAGGCCCTGCACCCAGCAACTGGCGGACGCCTACGCGCAAACTGGTGGCTGCGTGGTGGCGGTGGTCGAGGTGCCGCACGAGCAGACCAACCGCTACGGCATCCTGGATATCGGGCATGATGATGGGCGCCTGGTCGAGGTGAAGGGCCTGGTCGAGAAGCCGAAGCCTGCCGACGCGCCGTCCAACCTGTCGATCATCGGCCGCTATGTGTTGACGCCCGAGGTGATCGGGCATTTGTCGCGCATGGAGCGCGGTGCCGGGAATGAGGTGCAGTTGACCGATGCCATGGCCCGGATGATTGGCCAGGTGCCGTTCCATGGACTGAGATATGAGGGGCGCCGGTTCGATTGCGGCGACAAGGTCGGCTTCCTGGAGGCGCAGATCGCCTTCGCGCTGGCCCGCCCCGACATGGCGCCGGCGGTGCGCGAATTCCTGAAAAATTACGCCTGATCATCGCAACACGGACCCACGAGCAAAGCCATGGCATTTTCCCACGTGTTCGACCCCACCGTGCTGCGCGAGTACGACATTCGCGGTATCGTCGGGCGGACCTTGCACGCGGCGGATGCATTCGCGGTCGGGCGCTGTTTCGGCAGCGTGGTCAGGCGGACGGGCAGTGCCACCGTGGCGGTGGGGTATGACGGCCGGTTGTCGTCTCCGGCGTTGGAGGCAGCGCTGGTGGACGGCCTGAAAGCCAGCGGCATCGAGGTGATCCGGGTCGGCCGCGGGCCGACGCCGATGCTGTATTACGCCGCCACCACCATGAAGACCGGCGGCGCGGTGATGCTGACCGGCAGCCACAATCCGCCGGACTACAACGGCTTCAAGATGATGCTCGCGGGTAAGCCGTTCTTCGGCACGCAGATCGGTGATATCGGCCGGATGGCAGCGTCGGGGGACGTGGTGGAGGACGGCAGCGGCAGCGCCCGCAGCGTCGATGTCTCGGAAGAATATATCACGCGCCTGCTCCGCGACTGGGATGGCGGCACGCGGGCGCTGAACGTCGTGTGGGACAACGGCAACGGCGCCGCCGGGGATGTGCTGCCGCGGCTGGTGAAGCGGCTTCCGGGCAACCATACGATCCTGTTTCCCGAGATCGACGGCACCTTCCCCAACCACCATCCCGACCCCACCGTGCTGAAGAACGTGGCGACGCTGATCGAGGAGGTCGCCAAACGCGGCGCCGACCTCGGCATCGCCTTCGACGGCGATGCCGACCGGATCGGCGTGGTCGACGATTCCGGCACGATGATGTTCGGCGACCAGCTGCTGGTGGTGCTGGCGCGTGACGTGCTGCGCGAACACCCGGGCGCCATCATCATCGCGGACGTGAAGGCGAGCCAAGTGCTGTTCGACGAGATCGGCAAGGCTGGCGGCAAGCCGCTGATGTGGAAGACCGGCCACAGCCTGATCAAGGCGAAAATGGCCGAGACCGGTTGCCCGCTGGCCGGCGAGATGTCCGGCCATATCTTCTTCGCCGATAAATGGTACGGATTTGATGACGCGCTGTACGCGGCGGTGCGGCTGCTCGGCATTGTCGCCCGGTCGGACCGCAAGCTGTCGGATGTCCGCCGCGCCTTGCCGCAGGTGGTCAACACGCCGGAACTGCGGTTCGACTGCGACGACGCGCGCAAGTTCGAGGTGATCAAGGAGGTGGCCGCGCGGTTGCGCCAGGAAGGTGCCAAGCTGTCGGAGATCGATGGCGTCCGGGTAATGACCGAGGATGGCTGGTGGCTGCTGCGCGCCTCCAACACCCAGGCGGTGCTGGTCGCGCGGGCCGAGGCGAGCAGCGAGGCGGGTCTTGAACGGCTCAAGCGGGCACTGGTGACGCAGCTTGAGGCTTCCGGCCTGCAGGCGCCGGATTTCTCCGGCGAAAACGCCGGGCATTAGCAAGGCCGCATTACCAGGATCGGGATCGAGCACTGGACGGCCGGCGCTGCTGCCGATTCGTGCATGATCCCAGGGGCGGCGCTGTTGCCGCTGGCGGATTGTCGCTTGGCGGCAGCGGCAAAGCCTTGGCATAATCTTTGCGTGGTGCTCAATATCGGCTGGCGCGACTGGTTGCCCGTCCTTCAGCCGGCGGTCCACCGTCATCCGATGAACACTCCATGGAGGTTTTGATGCGTGTTGCGAAATTCTTGTCGCTGCTGGGATTGGCCACCTGCCTCGCGGGCGCGTCCGCCGACGCCAAGGAATGGAAGACGCTGCGGTTCGGCACCGACGCCAGCTACGCGCCGTTCGAAAGTGTCACCCCGAAGGGCGACATCGTCGGCTTCGAGGTCGATTACGGCATGGCGCTGTGCAAGAAGATGCAAGTGACCTGCACGTTCCAGAACCAGGATTGGGACGGCATCATCCCGGCCCTGCTGGCGGGCAAGTTCGACGTCATCGTCTCCAGCATGAACATCACCGACGAACGCAAGAAGAAAGTCGCGTTCTCCGACATGTACTACGCAACCTCGCCGGTGTTCGCCGGGCAGGCGAACAACAAGAGCGACGATGTTTCGCCGGCGGCGCTGAAGGGCAAGACCATCGGGACGCAATCCTCGACCATCCACGCCAACTATCTTGAGAAGTTCTACAAGGACTCCGAAATCAAGCTTTACCCCACTCAGGACGAGCCGAACCTCGACCTCGCCAGCGGCCGCATCGATTATGTCGTCGGCGACGGGCTGGTCGAACGGGATTTCATCGACAAGAAGGGCAATGGCTGCTGCCGCGTGATCGCGAAGATCAAGCGCGTGCCGGAGATCCATGGCCCCGGCGTCGGCGCCGCGTTCCGCCCTGAGGACACTGATCTGCGCGACATGTTCAACAAGGCGATCGCCGAGCTTGACGCCGACGGCACGTACAAGGCGATCGAGGCCAAGTATTTCCAGGAAAGCATTCGCGGCAAGTGATCAGGGTCGGGCGCGCTGGATGGTCGCGCGTCGGCGCTTGACCGCCTGGAGGCTGGACGCATGAGCGCATTCAGCCTCCTGTTCGGTCCGGATGGATGGAGCGGCCTGCTGCTGAAGGGGGCGGTCGTCACCATCCTGCTGGCGCTCGCGTCGATGCCGGTGGGATTCGGCGCCGGCCTCACCCTTGCCGTGGCGAAGAATTCATCGAGCCGCGCGATCCGCGTCGCCTGCGAAGGCTACACCACCTTCTTTCGCGGTATCCCTGACCTGCTGGCGTTGTTCATCATCTATTTCGGCCTGCAGGGCTTGCTCGACAAATTGGGCAAGGCGATGGCGCTGAGCTTCCATCTTGAGCTCAACGCCTTCGTCGCCGGCGTGATCGCCCTCGGCGCCATCGCCGCCGCATATTCGAGCGAGGTCTGGATTGCCGCCCTCCGCTCAGTGCCGAAGGGCCAGAATGAGGCGGCGATGTCGCTCGGTCTCAATCGTAAATGCCGCTTCGTTCTCGTGCTGCTGCCGCAACTCGTGCGGGTTGCCCTGCCGGGGCTCGGCAATGTCTGGACCATTATGCTGAAAGACACCTCGCTGATCTCGACACTCGCGGTGATGGATTTGCTGCGGGCCGCGTCCGAAGCCAGCAAGAACACCCGCAGCCCGATCCTGTTCTACTCCGCCGCCGCCGCGGTCTATCTGGTGTTCACCATCGCTTCCGGCTTGTTGCAGTCGCATCTCGAACGCCGGTCCAACCGGGGCTACGCCTGATGGCGGCGACCCTGCAGGATCTGTTCGGCTTCATCTTCAACGCCGATTTGCTGTCGACCTATGGCTGGCGGTTGCTCGACGGGGTGCGAATCACCTTGATCGTGGTCGGGATTTCCTGCAGCGCCGGCTTCCTGCTCGCCTATCCGATCTGTCTGGCGCGGATGGCGCGGAACCGCGTCACCTCGGGGCTGGCGCTTGGCTACGTCACCTTCTTTCGCGGCACGCCGCTGCTGTGCCAGCTTTATCTCGTTTATTACGGCGCTGGTGAAATTCGCCCGTTCCTGCAATCGGTGGGCTTGTGGGGCTTCTTCCGCGAAGCCTTCACCTGCTGCATCTTCGCCTTCACCCTCAACACCGCCGCCTATCAGGCCGAGATCTTCCGTGGCGCGCTGGCGTCGGTGCCGAAAGGCCAGTTGGAGGCGGCGGCGGCGTTGGGCCTGTCGAAATACCGTGTCTCGCGCCACGTGATCTGGCCGCAGGCGTTCCTGGTGGCGCTTCGCCCGCTCGGCAACGAACTGATCAGCATCATCAAGGCGAGCGCGCTTGCCGCTGTTGTCACGCTGCTTGACCTCATGGGCCAGACGCGGTTCGTGTTCGCCCGCACCTTCGACTTTTCGATCTATCTCTATGCGGCACTGATCTACCTGGCGATGACCGAGGGGATTCGCCGGATTTGGATCGTGATCGAGCGGCGTTTTTCACGCCATATGGTGATGGAGCAGTTCGTCGCCACGGCCATTGCCGGAGACCGCGGGGCCGTGGCGTCGCGCCCAATTGGCGATCGGGTGGCGATCCGCTGAGGGCTACCCGAACCGGCCGGCCACTTCCTTCGCCATTCGCGCCTCGGGCAGCAGCTTGCTGCCCGCCAGCCAGAGCTCCGTCACCCGGCCGTCCTTGGCGCGTACCCGGCGGACCGGCTCGCCATGGTTGCCGTAGCCGCTGGCGAGCGCGATGCGGCCGCGATCGGGTCCGAAGATCTCGACCTCGGAGGCATTGAGCAGCGGGTTCCACCAGCCGGGCGCGGCGAGCAGCACCCTGTCGCCGAGCGGCAACAGGTCGACGGCCCCCCAGATGCCCCACCACCGTCCGGCCCAGGCGGCGGCCCGGCGGGTGGGTTTGCCGCGTTGGGCGAAGGCTCTCAGGATGTGCACCACGCCGTCCAGCCACGGGCCGGCCAGCCCGTCATCGGCGTTGGTCAGCACGCTGACGGTCAGTTCGGCCGCCGGCAACACCACGGTGCGGGTGAGGTAGCCCTGGAAGCCGCCGGAGTGGCCGAACCAGTCCCAGCCTTCGAGCCGGCCGCTGATGGTGCCCAAACCGTAATGCTGCTCGAACGGGATGTGCGGCGCGCGCCATTGCGGGCGCGCCATTTCCCGCCGGCTGGCCACCGACAACACGCTTTTGCGGGCATTCGGGGCGAGCTGGGCGAAGAAGCGAGCGAGGTCGGCGGCGGTGCTGATGAAGCCGGTGGCCGGCGCCAACGCGTGCGTCGGGGCGTCGCCCGGATACACCACGCGGCGGCCGAGCAGCACCTTGCCGCTGTGTCCACGGGCGAGGGGAGCGCCTTTGGCCGCCGGCATGTCGGGGGTGGTTTCCTGCAGCCCGGCGGCGCGAACGATTTCGCGCTGCACCCATTCGCCGTAGGGCTCGCCGGTGACGGCCTCGATCACCAGGCCAGCGAGGGCGAAGCCGTGGTTGGAGTATTTGAAGCGGGTGTTGGCTTCGATGGTGGGGGCGAGGCGGAGTTCGCCGCGGATGCGGGCCGCACTGGGGAACGCCGCCCTGGCGCTCCAGTAGCCGCAATCAATGCCGTCGCGGAAGATCCCGGCGCTGTGCGACAGCAATTGCGCGATGGTGGCCTGGGCGATGTCCGGATGCAGCTTGTCGACATGCTGGCCGGCGGGATCGTCGAGCTTCAGCAGGCCACGTTCCCGCAGCTTCATGATCGCCGCCGCGGTGAAGGACTTGGAATGCGAGGCGACGCGGAACCGGTGCCGCGGGGTCAGGCGTTTGCCCTCCGCGAGGTCGGCATGGCCGAACGCCTGCTCGAACACCACCCGTCCCTGATGCGCGACGGCGACGGCGGAGCCTGGCGCCTCGGACACACGCATCTGGTAGCCGAGCCATTGTTCCACATAGGCGAGGGCAGGCGGCAGCCAGGGGTGGGAAGGGCGGGGCATCGGGCCTCCCGGCGGGTTGATTTGGTTTCAGCTTCGTATGGATAGCTGACATCGACAGAGTACCGCCCGGACCCGCAGAGTATCGGCGGGAACGGACGCAGGAGAAAACCGCCATGCGCGTGGCACACGGCGAGCAGCACCGGACGCCGCAGGCGGGTTCCGACCTGGTCACGCCGCAGGCGGGCTCCGACTTGGTCACGCCGCAGGCGGGTTCCGACTTGGTCACGCCGCAGGCGGATGCGGATCCCATCGCCCGCGCCGAAGCCGTGGTGCCGCGCATTGCCGCCGCCGCCGACGAAATCGAGGCGGCGGGTGAGATTCCGGGGCATCTGCTCGACGCATTGCACGCGGCGGGGCTGTATCGCGCGCTGCTCCCGCGGGTCTTCAACGGCGATGAGCTGCCACCCGCCTCCTATGTCCGCATGATCGAGACGATCGCCGGCGCCGACGCCAGCACCGCCTGGTGCATCGGCCAGAACTCCGGCTGCTCGATGGTGTCGGCCTATATGCGACCCGAGATCGCGCTTGAGATCTGGGGCGAACCGCGCGCCGCCCTGGCCTGGGGCGCCGGGCCGCAGGGCATCGCCCGCGTGGTCGATGGCGGCTACATCGTCACCGGCGACTGGAGCTTCGCCAGCGGCGGGCGCCACGCCACCTGGATCGGCGGGCATTCCCGGGTGCAGGAACGGGACGGCACGTGGCGGCGCGACGCCGCCGGCGAAGTGGTGGAGCGCAGCATGTTGTTCAGGAAGGCGGAGGCGCGCTGGGTCGCCAACTGGAACGTCATGGGCCTGCGCGGCACCGGCAGCGACAGCTATTCCGTGCATGAGCTGTTCGTGCCGGAAGCGTATTCGGTGGCGCGCGACGCCGCCGCCGAGCGCCGCCAACCCGGCACGCTGTACCGGTTCTCCACCACCAACCTATACGCCTCGGCGTTCGGGGCCGTCGCCATGGGCATCGCCCGCGGCGCGCTGGACGCGTTCAAGGTCCTGGCGCGGGAGAAGGCGCCACAGGGCATCGGCCGGACGCTGCGCGACAACCCGGTGATCCAGGCGCAGGTGGCGCTGGCGGAGGCGAAACTCGGCGCCGCGCGCGCCTTCCTGCTGACCACGCTCGAAGACATCTGGGACGATGTGGCGGAGTCCGGCGCGCTGACGCTGGACCAGCGTGTACGCATCCGCCTTGCCGCCACCTTCGCCACCCACCAGGCGAAGGAGGTGGTCGACATCGCGTACCACGAAGCCGGCGCGACCGCGATCTTCGCCGCCAATCCGTTTGAGCGGCGGTTCCGCGACATCCACAGCGTCACGCAGCAGGTGCAGGCGCGCTCAGCGCATTTTGAAAGTGTCGGCGCGCATATGCTCGGCCTGGCGCCAAATCTGCGGCATATCTGAACCAATCCGCCAAAGGAGCAAGACATGGGCCTGAACGCGCTGAACCATTTCACCATCTGCCCGGTGGACCTGGAAACCACGAAAGAATTCTACGTCGGAATCCTCGGGCTCGAAGTCGGCGAGCGGCCGCCGTTGGGTTTTCCCGGCTACTGGCTGTATTGCGGCGGCATCCCGACGGTGCACCTGATCGGACCGCGCGACGCCGACGCCGGCAAGGCGGACCGTGCGGCCGGCCCGACCGGGCTGCTCGACCATATCGCCTTCGCCTGCACCGGCCTTGCGGAGATGCGCGCCCGCCTCGCGGCCGCACGGGTCGCGCACACCGAACGGGTGATTCCGCGCGACCGGCAGACGCAGATTTTCCTGCATGACCCGGATGGCATCGCGGTCGAACTGAACTACCCTCCGGCCGAAACCACCGCCTGAAGGAATCCGACATGCTGCAATCCCCGCCCGCGATCCCGGGCATGCGCGAAGATGAGATCGACACGCCGGCGCTGGTGATCGATCTCGAGGCGTTCGAGGCCAATCTGGACTTCATGGCGGCGCATCTCGCCGGCACCGGCGCCAGACTGCGGGCGCATGCCAAGACGCATAAATCCCCTATCATAGCCAAGCTGCAGATCGCCCGTGGCGCTGTCGGCCAATGTGTGCAGAAGGTGACGGAAGCGGAGGTTCTGGCCTGGGGCGGGGTGTCCGACATCCTGGTCAGCAACGAGGTGGTTGGCGCGGCGAAGCTGGCGCGGCTGGCCGCACTCGCCCGCATCGCCCGCGTCGCGGTGTGTGCCGACGATGCGGCGCAGGTCGGCGCCATCGCATCAGCGGCGCGCGATGCCGGCGTGCGGCTCTCGGTGCTGGTGGAGATCGATGTCGGCATGAGCCGCTGCGGCGTGCAGCCAGGCTCGGACGCGGTGGCGCTGGCGCAGGTGATCGCCGCCAGCCCGCATTTGAGCTTCGGCGGCCTGCAGGCCTATCACGGCCGCGCCCAGCATCTGCGCCGGACCGAGGAACGCCAGGCGGCGATCAGCGCGGCCATCGACAGCTCTCGTCGCACGGTGGACATGCTGCGCCAACAGGGGCTCGATTGCCCGATCGTCGGCGGCGCCGGCACCGGCACCTTCCAGTTGGAAGCGGCGTCTGGCGTCTACAACGAGATTCAGGCCGGCAGCTATTGCTTCATGGATGCCGATTATGGCCGCAACCTCGATGAAGCCGGACAGCCCGTCAAAACCTTTCAAAACGCGCTGTTCGTGCTGGCGACGGTGATGAGTGCGGTGCGTCCGGGGCTCGCCGTGGTCGATGCGGGGCACAAGGCGGTCGCCATCGACAGCGGCATGCCGCTGGTCTGGCAACGTCCGGAGATCCGCTTCACCGGCGCCAGCGACGAGCACGGCAAGCTGGAATTCGCCAGCGAGACCGCGTCGCCCAAGATCGGCGAGAAGCTGCGCCTGGTGCCCGGCCACTGCGACCCGACCGTGGACCGGTTCGACTGGTATGTCGGCGTCCGCGGCGGTCGGGTGGAATGCCTGTGGCCAGTCGCAGCCCGTGGCGGCCTGGCCTGAGATTCTAGATCGTGATGGCCGCTGGCAGCAGCGACCATCACGATCTAGCCTTTTGTTTTGCGAGCAATTTTACGGCAAGGTGATTCCACCTAAAGCCATATTGCTCTAACGCGCCATCGCGACGGTACGCGCGGCGGCCGGTGCGGCGTCGCCGCAAAGCTGGTAGACGCCGCGCTCGCCGTCAACAGGTGCCAGCCGATCGGTGATGCCGAGGATCGTCTCGGCGCCACCGAGATAAAGCCTGCCATCCGGCGCCATCTGGCGGGCGATCGCCTCCAGCACGCGCCGCCTTGGTTGGCTGGTCGAAATAGATCAGCACGTTGCGGCAGAACACCACGTCGAACATGCCGAGCGGGCGGAGATCGGCCAGCAGGTTCCATTCGCGGAACTGCGCCATCGCCCGCAGCTTCTCGTCGATCCGCCAGTTCGTGCCATCCTTGGTGAAATACTTCACCAAAATCTGCATCGGCAGTCCGCGCTGGACCTCGAACTGGGTGTAGATGCCGGCGCGCGCACGGACCAGCGGTTCGGCGGCGAGGTCGGTTCCGACGATCTCGATGCCGCGGCCACCGACCTGGGCGCGGCATTCCGCGAGGATCATCGCCAGCGAATACGCCTCCTGGCCGGAGCCTGCGGCCGCCGACCAGATTCGCAGCCGGGCCGAGCCGGTCCGTGCCGCCAGCAACGCCGGCAAGGCCTGATTGCGGAAATGCGTGAACGGCTTGTCGTCGCGGAAGAAGAAGCTCTCATTGGTCGTCATCGCTTCGATGATCTGTGCCTGGATGCCCTTCGGATCATGTCCCGCGGCACCGCCGCCGAGGCGGCTCGGCGAGCGCATCGAGATCGCGGCAGGCATGCTCCGCTTCAGGATCGGCGCCAGCCGGGTTTCCAGCAGGTAGAGTCTTGTCCGGCCCGATCACGAGGCCGGAGCCGCTGTTCAGCAGGCCGGCGAAGGTGGCGAAGGACGCGGGGTCATGTCCGGCTCATGCGCCGCACCAGAGCCGAGCACGATTCGGCGCGATCGCGCGGCAGCGGCAGCACGCGATGACACAGGCCGGCCTGCGCGACGGCGCCTGGCATGCCCCAGACCACGCTCGTCGCCTCGTCCTGCGCCACCGCCGTGCCGCCGGCGGCGATCACGCTGCGCGGTTGCCGGCCAGTCCGTCGTGACCCATGCCGGTCAGCATCACCATCAGCACCCGGCCGTCGCAGGCCGCGGCTGGCGCTGCGGAGCATCGGATCGACCGAAGGGCGGCAGAAATTCTCCGGCGGCTCGCCGCTGAGCCGGGCACCGCAGCGCGCCGCGCGGCGGCCTTCGACCAGCAGATGCCGGTCGCCGGGCGCCAGGGACGATCCGGCCGGGCAGCAAGGTCTCGCCGTCGCTGCGCCTCGGCGCAGGGCATGCGCGCCGAGCGCGTGAGATGCTCGGCCAGGATCGGCGTGAAGGTCGCGGGCATGTGCTGGGTGAGGACGACCGGCACCGGTGATCGCGGCACCGAGGCCCTGCACCAGCGTGAACAGCGCCTGCGGGCCGCCGGTGGAACTGCCGATGGCGAGCAGCAGCGGGGCGCAGGATCGCGGCCGGGCGCTGCGCGACGGGCGTCGCGCGCGCGAGAAGCGGGTGGTCGCCGCAGCCGCGCCAGCCCTTTCACCTTGGCGAGCAGTTCGCGCCGGAAACTGTCGTCGGCGATCGCCGAGGCGGCGGGCTTCGGCACATAATCCGCAGCGCCCAGCCGCAGCGCGCGCATGCGCGATGTCGGCGCCGCGCGTGGTAAGCGTGCGGGCCATGATGACGCGTCAGGCCGGGATCGGCGCGCAACAGCAGCGGCAGGCGGTGATGCCGTCCATGACCGGCATCTCGATGTCGAGCACCAACACGTCGACGCTGCCGGGTGCGCTCCAGACTCGCTCAAGCGCCAGCTGGCCGTTGGCGGCGCGCGCGACCACACGGACCTGCGGATCGGCTTCCAGCATGCGCGCGATGGCGCCGCGGATCACCGCGGAATTGTCGCAGATCATCACCCGCGCCACGGTGGCCGGAAGGCGTTTCGCGGGGGCGTGGTGCGGGCGTTGGTGGCGCTCATAGCAGACCGACCTGCTCGAACTTGCTGATCAGGATATCCTCGTCGAACGGCTTCATGATGAATTCCTGCGCGCCGAACGCGATCGCCTGTTCGATGAACGCGATGTCGTTTTCGGTGGTGCAGAACACGCACCGGCGGATTGTCCGGCCCGAACTCGTGGCGCAGCGCCTTGAGGAATTCGATGCCGTTCATCACCGGCATGTTCCAGTCCAGCAGCACGCAGTCGCGGCATCTGCCGCCGGCATGCTTCCAGCGCCAGGCTACCGTCTTCCGCTTCCTCGACGCTGAAGCCGCTGCGCTTCGAGGATGCGGCGTGCCACCTTGCGTACCACGCGGCTGTCATCGACCACCAGGCAGACGCGGTCCGCACAGCGATCGGCGTTCCGTTCGGGATTGGAACATCCATCATCACAGCTTCATCGTTCCGCGACAGCGCCAGCAGGCGTGCCACGTCCAGCACCACCATCAGACGATCTTCCAGCCGGTAGATGCCGGCGCTGAACGCCGCCCAACTGCGCCCCAAGGTCGACGGATTGCGCTCGAAGGCGCTGGCCAGCAGGCGCATCACCTCGCTGACCTGGTCCACCAGCAGCGCGTAAAGCTCGCCCCCCTGTTCGGCCACCACCGACATGCGCAGCGACCGCGCATCGGCGCACGGCAGGCCAAGCCGGCGGCGCAGGTCGATGGCGGTGACGATACGACCACGCAAGTTCAGGCTGCCGGCGATCTCGGGCGGCGCCAGGGGTATGCGGGTGATGATCTGCGCGCCCAGGATGTCGCGAACGCTCAGCACCGGCACGCCGCATAGCTGCCCCGCCACCGTCAGGGTGACAAAGCTCTCATCGGCGTCGCCGACCGCGATCGGCGCGCTGGTGTCGAGAATTGTCGCGGTGAATGCGTTCATCGTCAGAACGCCATCGTCGACAGGCCGCGCGCCTGGTTCAACCAGTACTCGGTGTCGATGAGGTCGGTGGCGCGGCCGGCGATGACGGCGGTTCCGAGCAGTCCGGGCGCGTCGTACGCGCCAGCCCCGTGCTGATCTTGGGCAAACTGCATCTCCAGATCTTCCTCGACCACGTCGACGATTTCGTCGACGACCAGGCCGACGCAGCGGTCATGCCCGTGCCCTGGATCACCGTCGCTGAACACCAGCACGCAATGCCGGGGGCGCTCGGGGTCAAGCGGTCCGGACAGTGGGACCAGCGGCATCAGCCGGCCGCGATACTGGGTGACGTGCCGCGCCGCACGACGCTCTCGATGCTCTCGCGCGCGACGTCCTCCAGGCGGGCGATCAGGCCGAGCTGTACCGCCTTCACGCCCTCGCCGCCGGCACGGAACAGCAGCATCGCCGTGCGCGTGCTGCGCGTGGCCTCGGCCTGCCGCGCCCGGTCGCGCGCATCCGTGGCCCGCGCGGTCGCCGTCGCCGCCCAGCCCGCATGCGCGGGCAATGCCGTTCGGATCGAGGATCATGATCACCGAGCCGTCGCCCAGGATGGTGTTGCCGCTGAACATCGTGATGTGGCGCAGGATCGGCGCCACCGGCTTCACCACGATCTCCTCGATGTCGAACACACGGTCGACGATGATGCCCAGGTGTCGGTGCCGATCTGGGCGACGACGATGTAGGCCGCCCCCGCACGGCGTCCGATCGATCATCCGCGAGGGCGTCGCCAGTTCCAGCAGGTCGTCGAGGTTGACCAGCGGCAGCAGTCGGTCGCGCAGCCGCAGCACCGGGGTCGTCGTTGATGCGCTCGATCACCGGCTCGCCTTCGTCGGCCGGTGCAGCCTTCGGCGCGCGCACCAGTTCGACGACGCTGATCTGCGGAATGGCGAAGCGCTCGCCGCCGGCCTCGACGATCAGTGCCGAGACGATCGCCAGTGTCAGCGGGATCTTGATGGTGAACGTGGTGCCCTGGCCGGCGACGCTCTTGCAGCGTCGATGGTGCCGCCGATGCGCTCGATGTTGGTCTTCACCACGTCCATGCCGACGCCGCGGCCCGACACGGCGGTGACGGTGGCGGCGGTGGAGAACCCGGCGCGGAAGATGAAACGCTGGATCTGCACCTCGCTCATGCCGGCCAGCTCCGCCTCGGTGGCCAGCCCGTTCGCCAGGACCTTGCGCGCGGATGCGCTCGACCGGCAGGCCGCGGCCGTCATCGGCGATCTCGATGATGATGTGGCCGCCTTCATGGATAGGCGTTCAGCGTGATCCGGCCGGCTTCCGGCTTGCCCGCGGCGCGCCGCTCGGCCGGTCGCTTCCAGCCCGTGGTCGCCGCTGTTGCGCACCATGTGGGTCAGCGGGTCCTTGATCAGCTCCAGCACCTGGCGGTCGAGCTCGGTGTCGGCGCCGAGCATCGTCAGCTCGATCTTCTTGTCCAGATCGCGGGCGAGGTCGCGGACCAGGCGCGGCAGCTTGTTCCAGGCGTTGCCGATCGGCTGCATGCGCGTCTTCATCACGCCTTCCTGCAGGTCCGACGTGATGTGCGACAGCCGCTGCAACGGCACCGTGAAGCCGGTGTTCTCCTGCGTGCGGGCGAGCTGCAGCAGCTGGTTGCGGGTCAGCACCAGCTCGCTGACCAGGGTCATCAGGTCCTCCAGCACGTCGACGGTGACGCGGATGGTCTGGTTGGTGCGACCGGCTCGCCCGGCGGCCGCCTCGGCGCGCGGCCTGCAGCGGCCGGCGCGGCGCTCGTCCGGCGCGGCGGCGCCGGGCGCAGGCGTCGCGGCTGCGGGCTCCGGCTCGGGCTCGGCTCGGCGGCGTGCTGCGGCGCGGCCGGCTTGGGCGCCTGCCTTCGCCGATCGCGTCCAGCGCGGCGATCAGTGGCGGCGTCGTCGCCGACCGGCTCGCTCCCGGTGGCACGCCAGCCCGGTCGACGATCGCCTTGATCCGGTCGAGTCGCCGCACAGCACCAGCGTCACGATGTCCGGCGTCGCCGTCAGCACGCCGTCGCGCACCTTGCCCAGCACGTTCTCGCCGGCATGCGCCACACGCTCCAGCCGCGGCAGGCCGAGGAAGCCGCAGGTGCCCTTGATCGTGTGCACCAGGCGGAAGATCAGCGACAATGTCGCCTGGTCGTCCGGCGTGCGCTCCAGCTTCACCAGGGCGACGTCCAGGTCGGCCAGGCTCTCGTTGGTCTCGGTCAGGAAATCCGCGAGCAGATCGTCCATCGCCGCCCCCATGCCTGGACTCCGGCAATCCTCGGTCCACTGCCACGCCCGGTCCGGGCGCCGCGGCAAGAGTGCGGCGAAGCGAAGAAGAAACCGTAAACGCCCCCGGTCTGGAGCCGGTATCGGCCCTTGGGCGTCAGGGTGCCGGGCTCAGCCCAACTGCACGAGCAAGGGGGGCGCCGCCTCGGCGGTGGCGGCCATCAGCAGGGACAGCCGGATGCCGCAGCTGCGCGCGATCAGCGCGGTCAACGGACCCTGCAATCCGCGGGACGCCTCGACCCCTTCGGTTTCTCGCAGGGCGAGCCAGGCGTGGGAATCGTCGCTGAGGAAGCCGGCGAAGCCGGCCGGCCAGGCCGCCCGCGCACCTTCGATCACGACCAGCAGGTCGCGCCGCGGATCGCCGCTGACCCGCACGACGCCCCCGCCGGCGAGGCAGTCGGCCGCCAACATGACCACGTTCAGCGCCACCCGCGCGCCCGTCGGGGTGAACTGCCCGGCGGTGTCGATCCCGTCGAGGTCGAGCCGCAGCCGGCGGGTCGTCAACCCCCCGGCCATGTCGCGGAAACTCGCAACATCGAGTGCGGGCGTGCCGCCGGCCCAGGCGGCGCGCAGCAGGCGCAGCCGGTTGCCGAGCACGGTCGACACGTCGCCCGCCAGGGTCAACGCCTCCTCGGCCGATTCAGGCTCTTCGGCGAGCATTTCGAGCGAGCCCATCAGGGTGCCGAGCGGCCCGCTGAGATCGTGACACAGCCGGGTCGCCAGCAGCTCGGCCAGGCGCAACTGGTCTTTCGGGGTGGCCCATGCTGGGTTGCCATCGGGGCCGGGCTTGCCGCCTGTCACCATCGTGTCACGTTCCATGCACAACTCCGTTATTTCACATCCGGTTTACGGTGTCTTGCGCTTCACACCGGGAATTGCGTGGTGACGCCGGCGCGCATATCCCACGTACTCTTGCGTTCAGCCCCATATTCCGACCGTGTGTCTCAGCCCCGTGCCTCAGTCAGCGTACACGTATTTTCAGCCCGAATATCGTCGCGTCCAGGAGGAACCAGATGCCAGCGCGCGATGACCGTTTGTCACCCCGGCCGGGAGGGTATGCGGCGCTCGAGCCCGGCCTGTGGGTTCGCCATCCGGGCCAGCCGGACTGGGGCGACGGACAGGTCCAGTCGGTCGACGGCGCCCGGGTGACGGTCAATTTCGAACATGCGGGGAAAATAATGGTGAACGCCAGGGTGGTGGGTCTCGAAATCCTGGATGACTGACGCAGACGACTGCATCGGCCGGTCTTGCGCCAAGGACCGCCAGAGACAACATTGGCGTTATATCCATGGAAGACCAGCGCACCATGCCCGGCACGCCAAACCCCCAACGCAGGTTGCGGTTTCGATGATCGATCCATTCGGCCGCGCGATCACCTATCTCCGCGTGTCGGTCACCGACCGCTGCGACCTTCGCTGCGTCTATTGCATGGCCGAGGACATGAGCTTCCTGCCGAAGGCGGAGATCCTGTCGCTTGAGGAGTTGGAGCGGCTCTGCGCCGCCTTCATTCGCCTCGGCACCACCAAGATCCGCATCACCGGCGGCGAACCGCTGGTGCGCCGTGACGTGATGACGCTGTTCCGCGCGCTGGGCGGCCGCCTTGGCAACGGGCTCAACGAACTGACCGTGACCAGCAACGGCACCCAATTGGTAAAATACGCGGCGGAGCTGCGCGCGGCCGGCGTGCGGCGGGTGAATGTCAGCCTCGACACGCTCGACCCTGCGTTGTTCACCTCCATCACCCGCTGGGGCAAGATGGAAAAGACGCTGGATGGCATCTTTGCCGCCCGTGCCGCCGGCCTCGCGGTGCAGATCAACGCGGTGGCGCTGAAGGGCGTCAACGAGGACCAGTTCGACAGCATGCTCGCCTGGTGCGGCGAGCATGGGTTCGACCTCTGCCTGATCGAGACCATGCCGATGGGTGAGATCGCGCGATCGCATCGAGCAGTATCTGCCGTTATCCCTGGTGCGCAGCCGGTTACGGCAGCACTGGACGCTGGAGGAGACCGACTACGCCACCGGCGGCCCGGCGCGTTACTACAACGTGGCCGAAACCGGCCGGCGGATCGGCTTCATCACGCCGATGACCCATAATTTCTGCGAAAGCTGCAACCGGGTGCGGCTGACCTGCACCGGCACGCTATATATGTGCCTGGGCCAGGACGATGCCGCCGATTTCCGCCGGGTGCTGCGCGCCGGCGCCAGCGACGCCGAACTTGAGGCGGCAATCATCGCGGCGATCGCGCGCAAGCCGAAGGGCCATGATTTCGTCATCGACCGCCGCCATCGCGCGCCGGCACTTGCCCGCCACATGAGCGTCACCGGCGGCTAGAGCGTCAGGCGGCGAATTTCCGGCTCGGCGCCGCCGCACCCCTGCGCACCCGCGTTTCGGGAAACACCAGGCTGACCCGCGTGCCGATTCCGGCGCTGGCCTCCACTTCCACCCGTCCGCCATGCGCGGTCATCAGCGCCCGCGCCAAGGTCAGCCGCAGCCCGATGCCGCGACTGTCGCGCGGCGAGGGGCGCCCGGCCTCGGGGGTGGCGGCGCCGGCGCCTTCATCGGCGATCACGACGGTCAGGTCGGTTTCCTGCTCATCCGGCGCGATGTCGATCCAATCGTCCTGGCGGGTGTTGCGGACCGCGTCGGCCAGCACCCGGCTCAGCATGTGGCGCAGGGCGCGCGGATCGAAGCGCAGGGTGATGCCGTTCAACTCAGGCGAGACCCGCCAATTGCGCCGCCCCGGACCGATGGCGATGCTGACCGCGTCGATCGCTTCGCGCAGTGCCATGGCGAGGTCCACCGGCTCCTCGCGCAGCACCCTGGCATCGCCGGTCTGAACCGTGTGGTCCTGCAGGTCGTCGGCGATGTCGAGGAGATCGGCGGCGGCGGTGGCGATTCCGGCGGCCTGGGGATGGGCGCTGGAGATCAGGTGGTCGGCGTGGCCATGCAGGGTCATGCCGATGCCGCGCAGGTCGTGCGCGGCCAGACGCAGGCGCCGGATCGCCATCTGCTCACAATCCTGGGCGTCTTCACGCAGCCGCGTGGCGGTGGCGATCGCCGCGGCCAGGACACGGGCCCGTAACGACAACATCAAGATGCCGCCGAGGGCGGCGACGAGGGCAAAGCAGGCGATTGTCAGCAAAACGGGGATGTCGAGCATCCCGGCAGCTTAGCAAAGCCATGCAAAGCGAAGGTTAATATCGGCGGCGGAAATTGCACAATCGAAGCGAAATCCGCCGCCTTTTGCGCCTTATTGGCTGGATGCGGCCGCCTGCCGACGCGCCTGGGCGCGCAGGATACGGCGCTTCAGCGCCTTGGCTTCCTCCGTCAGGCGGCTGTTCGGCGTGCCGAGCAGAAAGGCGTCGATGCCGCCATTATGCTCGACCGTGCGAATGCCGCGAGTGGACAGGCGCATGCGCACCGCGGCGCCGAGGATATCGGACAGCATCGACGTTTCCTGCAGGTTCGGCAGGAAGCGACGGCGGGTCTTGTTGTTGGCGTGGCTGACGTTGTTGCCGCTCAGCACGCCCTTGCCGGTGATCTGGCAGCGGCGGGACATCGTTTGAATTCCTAGGTTGCTTGCGCCAGGCGCGCCGGGTTTGGCTGCGACAAGCGCGTCGGAAGTGGCGGCTTATGACGAAACCCCCCGCCGCCGTCAAGACGGCAGGTGGCGCGACCGGCGGCGGCGCCGGCGGTTCAGTGATCCATCCGCCGCAACTCGCCGGACCGCACGCTGGCGATCGCGTTGTTCAGGATCTGCACGATCGCCTCGTCCGCGACGCTGCGCGCCAGCAGCGCCAGCGCGCCGCCCAGCAGCGCCGAGGCGATCGACAGCGCGCTCGATGTTCTGACCGACCATGTACTCGATCGCCTTGTCCACCACCGCGCCGCGTGGCCCAGATCCTCCGGCGGCGCTGGTCGTCGTCATCGGCCGCATTCGCCATATGTCTCTCCTGTGTCGTCGGGTTCCAGCCGGCTGGGGAACAGCGGACCGGCTACGCCTCGATGCGCGTGCGCCAGATCCTCCGCGAGGTTGCGGACGGCCGCGATCGCCGGCTCCTCCTGCTCGGCCTGCAGCGCCCACATCCGTGCATACAGCCCGTCGCGCGCCAGCAGCGCCGCGTGGCGTGCCGCGCTCCGCCACGCGGCCGTCGCGCAGCACGATGATCTCGTCGGCATCCACCACGGTGGACAGCCGATGCGCGATCACCAGCGTGGTGCGATGCCGCGCCACCGCGCGCAGCGCCGCCTGGATGTCCTGCTCGGTGCCGCGTGTCCAGCGCGCTGGTCGCCTCGTCCAGGATCAGGATGCGCGGGTCCTTCAGGATGGTGCGCGCGATCGCCACGCGCTGCTTCTCGCCGCCCGACAGCTTCAGGCCGCGCTCGCCGACGCGCGTGTCGTAGCCCTCGGGCAGCGAGACGACGAAATCGTGCACCTGCGCCAGCCGCGCGGCGTGCTCGATCTCGTCCTGCGTCGCGCCGGCGCGGCCATAGGCGATGTTGTAGCGGATCGTGTCGTTGAACAGCACGGTGTCCTGCGGCACCACGCCGATCGCGGCGCGCAGGCTTTCCTGCGTCACGTCGCGGATGTCCTGGCCGTCGATCAGGATGCGGCCCTGCGGTCACGTCGTAGAAGCGGAACAGCAGCCGGCTGATGGTGGACTTGCCCGCGCCGGTCGGTCCGACGATCGCCAGCTTGCGCCCGGCCGGCACGGTGAAGTCGATGCCCTTGCAGGATCTCGCGATCCGGCCGATAGCCGAAATGCACGTCCTCGAACCGCACCTCGCCGCCGGCCGTCGCAGTGCGCGGCCAGCGCCGCGGCGCCGGGCCGATCGGCGATCTCGCGGTCCGACCTCGAGCAGGCGGAACATCTGCTCCATGTCCACCAGGCCCTGCTTGATCGTCATGTAGACCATGCCGAGGAAGCCCAGCGGCTGGTAGAGCTGCATCAGATAGGTGTTGACCAGCACGAACTGGCCGACGGTCATCGTGCCGCCGCGCACGCTCGCGCGCCGCCATCAGCATGATCAGCGTCAGGCCCGACGGCGATGATGCACGCCTGGCCGATGTTCAGCATGTTCAGCGACACCTGCACGCGCACCGCGGCGCGTTCGTAGCGCGCCAGCGCCGCGTCGTAGCGCGCCGCCTCGTGCGGCTCGTTGCCGAAATACTTCACCGTCTCGTAGTTCAGCAGGCTGTCGAGCGCCTTGGTGCTGGCGTCGTTGTCGGTGTCGTTCATCGTGCGGCGGATGCGCGACGCGCCAGCCGGCGAAGCTCATGGTGAAGCCGGCGTAGCTCACCACCGCGGCGAAGGTGATCGCGGCGAAGCGCCAGTCGAACAGGTGCCAGATGATCGCGGTGACCAGCAGCAGCTCGATCACCGTCGGCACCACGTTGAACACCGCGAGCCGCAGCACCGACTGGATGCCCTGCGATGCCGCGGTCGATCGCGCGCGCCAGGCCGCCGGTCTGGCGGTCGAGATGGAAGCGCAGGCTGACAGCGCGTGCAGATGCTGGAAGGTGCGCAGCGCCGCCGACGCGCACCGCGCGCTGCTGCACCTTGGCGAACAGCGCGTCGCGCAGCTCGCCGAACCCGGCGGAGCCGACGCGCAGCAGGCCGTAGCCGATCGACCAGCGCCGATCGGGACGGCGAGCAGCGCGGTGCCGTCCTTCGGCGCCAGCGCATCGACGATGCGGCCGTAGATCACCGGCACGTAGACGGTGGCGACCTTGGCCGGCAGCAGCAGGCCCATCGCGAGCGACGACGCGGACCCTGGCGCCGGGATCGCCGCTCGGGCCACAGATAGGGCAGCAGCGAGCGGACCGTCGCCATGCCGGAGCGCGGCGGACGTGGCAGACTGGGCGAGGCCGCCTCGGCGGGGCGGGATGCGTCGCATTGCCGGCATGTGGCATGGAGATCGGCGGTTTGAAAGGCGAGACGATGGCGGACCACGCGACGATGGCTACCTGCGCCATGTTCGCGCCTGCAACAACGCGCGTGCTGCCGGGCGAGCGGCTGGCGTTCCGCATCGGCGTCGGCGCAGGTCGGCTGGGTGAAGCCGGACGTTCGCCGCGCGGCTGGCGGCGTTCCCGGAGATCCGCCGCGGCGCCGGACGGCGTCGACGCTGGCCGATGCGCGCGGCGCTGCCGGCGATCGCGCGGCGCCTGTCCGACGCCGGCTGCTACCGCTGGCGGCGCGAGGAGTTCGACATCCGCGCCGAACCGGACGGCCCGGTGCTGGCGCGGCTCGACCGCGGCGCGCTGCCCAGCTTCGGCGTGCATGGCGGTGGGCGTGCACGTGAACGGCCTGGTCCGTCGCGCCGGACGGGCTGCATGTGTGGGTCGCCCGCCGCGCCGCCGACAAGCTGCTCGATCCCGGCAAGCTCGACCACATCGTCGCCGGCGGCGTGCCGGCCGGGCTGCACGCCGGCCGAGACGCTGGTGAAGGAGGCGGCCGAGGAGGCCGCGATCCCGGCCTCACTGGCGCGCCCAGGCGGTGCCGGTCGCGACGATCAGCTATGCGATGGAGCGGCCCGAAGGGCTGCGCCGCGACCTGCTGCACTGCTACGACCTGGAGCTGCCGGAGGATTTCATGCCCGCGCGCCGCCGATGGCGAGGTCGAGGCGTTCGAACTCTGGCCGATCGGCGCGCGTGATGGCAGACGGTGCGCGACACGCGACGAGTTCAAGTTCAACGTCAACCTGGTGCTGATCGACCTGTTCCTGCGCCTCGGCCTGATCGCCGGGCCGGACGCAGCCCTGCTACGCCAGGCGCTGGACGCCCCTGGCGGCGCCTGTCCTGCCGCTCCGCTCAGCGCTCGGGCGGTGCCGCGCTGATTGGGATTTCCCGGCTCTCGCCGCCCGGCTGCTCGCCGACGCCGGCGGGCTGGGACTCGCGGTACTCGACCCCGCGGTTGTCGTCACGGCCGCGATCATGGCCACGGTCCTGGCCGGCGTCATCGCCGTCATTGCCCTGGCCGTCCTGCCCATCGCCGTTGCCGTCCTGCATGGAATGGCGGCGCTGCTGCTGGCCGTTCTGCTGGCCCTGACCTTGCTGCCCCTGCTGGGCCGCCTGGTTCATGGCGTTCAGGATGCGGAAATAATGCTCGGCGTGCTGGAAATAGCTTTCCGCCATCACCCGATCGCCCGAACTCGTCGCGTCGCGGCCGAGCTGGAGGTATTTTTCGAACAACTGCTGCGAGGTGCCGCGAATCCGCAGATCGGGGCCGTTGCTGTCGAACACGTGGTTGCGGTTGAGCGGCATGCCGCCGGTGTGCTGCCGCATGATGCCGCCGCCACCGCCGCCGCCTCCCCCGCCGCCGCCACCACCGTCGATTGTTGCGCCCGCGCATGCGTTTCATGTTCATCGGTGCCAAAGCGCTGTCCCTATGTGCAAAACCCGCCCGGACGGCCGCGTTGCAGGGAAAATCCCGTGACGCGCAGTTCCAGGACCCAGGTGAGGGGTGCAAGACGGCACCCGCCCCCACGACCCGAAAACCGGGCCATTCCGTTCCGTTGGCTTCCGCGCGGCGCCACCGCCTTCCGAAAGTGCCACCCGAACCGCCGGCAAGCGGGAAGGGGCGATCGGTTTGGCCGAGGCATCAGGAACTCGCCACTGCAGGCGATCCCTGCCACGCGGACTCAAGCTACCCGCCATCGCCCGGGCTGCCAAACGGTTTTTTCAGGCGACTGCCATACCCTACTACTGGCGACACGGGGGCCGCCAGCACGAGTGCGCGGCGACCCCCCCTAAGTCGTGATGCAGGGCTGCCGGTGCAAGCCCCGCCATGCGTGCCAATCCGGTGACCGCCTCCGCCTGTCCCTGGCCCGAGTTCCAGCACCGCCACGCCCCCTGCCGCGAGCAATGGCGGAAGGGCCGGCACGACCAGGCGATAGGCCGCCAATCCGTCGGCGCCGCCGTCCAGCGCGCGTGCGCGGCTCGTACCCCGCCACCTCGGGCATCAATTCGGCGACGGAAAGCGAGGCGATGTACGGGCGGATTGCACAGGATGAGGTCGAATTGGGCGGCGATGGCGTCGGCCCAGTTGCCGCAGACGAAGGCGGCGCGATCCGGCTGCCCTGCGCCACGGCATTGCGCGCCGCCAGCGCCGCCGCCGCCGGAACCAGGTCGATGCCCAATCCCCAGGCGGCCGGGAACATTCGTCAAGCGCGGCGAGCAGCAGGCAGCCGGTGCCGGTGCCGAGATCGAGGATGCGGTGGACGGCGCCGTGGTCCGGGCAGGCGGCGAGCGCCGCCTCGATCAGCGTCTCCGAGTCGGCGCGCGGGATCAGCGTTGCCGGGAGACTTCGAGGTCCAGGCTCCAGAATCCCTGCCGGCCCAGGATGAACGCCATCGGCTCGCGCGCGACGCGGCGCGCCACTAGCGCGTCGAAGCGGGGCGGGATCGATTTCGGCCGCGGGATCGGGCAACGCATTCGACGGCACGCCGAGCAAGTGCGCCAGCAGCAGCCGCGCCTCCAGCGCCGGGATTTTCGATGCCGCCCGCCGCCAGCGCCGTTCGCGCCCGACGCCACGCCTCCGCCGGACTCATTCCTCGGCGGCGAGGCGGGCCGCCTGGTCCTCGGCGGTCAGCGCGTCGATGAACTCGTCGAGGTCGCCCTGCATCACCGCGGTCGATCTTGTACAGCGTCAGGTTGATGCGGTGGTCGGAGACCCGGCCCTGCGGGAAATTGTAGGTGCGGATGCGCTCGCTGCGGTCGCCGGTGCCGACCTGCGACTTCGGCGATCGGCCGCGCGGGTCGCGTGCAGGCTGGCGCGCTGCTGCTCGTACAGGCGGGCGCGCAGAATCTTCATCGCCTTGGCCTTGTTCTTGTGCTGGCTTTTCTCCTCCTGCATCGCCACCACGATGCCGGTCGGCAGATGGGTGATGCGCACCGCGCTTTCGGTCTTGTTGACGTGCTGGCCGCCGGCGCCGGAGGCGCGGTAGACGTCGATGCGCAGGTCGCCCTCGTCGATCTGCACGTCCACCTCCTCGGCTTCCGGCAGCACCGCGACCGTGACCGTGGAGGTGTGGATGCGGCCCTGGCTTTCGGTCGCCGGCACGCGCTGCACGCGGTGGACGCCGGATTCGTATTTCAGCCGGGCGAAGACGCTGCGGCCGGTGATTTCGGCGATGCCGTTCTTCAGGCCGCCGAGGCCGGTGTCGTCGAATTCCAGCACCTCGAAGCGCCAGCCGCGGACAGCAGCGTATTTCTGGTACATGGCGAAAAGCTCGGCGGCGAACAGGCCGGCCTCGTCGCCGCCCGCCGCCGGGCGGATTTCCAGGATGGCCGAGCGGTCATCCGCCTCGTCCTTCGGCAACAGGGCGACGCGGATGGCGTGTTGCGAGGGCGGGGATGTGGTCCTTCAGCTCGAACAGCTCGGCATCGGCCAGTTCGCGCATCTCCGGATCGTCGAGCAGAGTCTGGGCTTCGGCCAGCCGGCGTTCGGCGGCGCGCAGCTCGTCGATCCGCGCCACCACCGGCTCGATCTCGGAGAGTTCCCGGGAGGCGCGGACATAGGCGTCGCCGGTGACGCCATCGCTCAGCAGGGCATTCAGCTCGGCGGCGCGGTCGACGATGCGGTCGAGTTTGAGGGCGAGCTTCATCGCAGTTTCGCGGCCAGTTCCGCGATCGGCACTTCCGCCTGTTCGCCGGTAGCGAGGTCCTTCACCTGGGCGACGCCGCGGGCGAGCTCGGTTTCGCCGAGAATGACGGCGGCGCGGGCGCCGATGCGGTTGGCGCGTTCCATCCGGCGCTTGGCGTTGCCGCGATAGGCCATTTCGGTGCGGATGCCGACGGCGCGCAGCGCGGTGAGGATGCCGACGCAAGCGGCTTCGGCCGCTTCCCCGATCGGCACCACGGCGACCGGCGCCGGGACCGGCGGCGGTGCCGCGAGCAGCATCGCCAGCCGCTCGATCCCGGCGGCCCAGCCGACCGCGGGCGTCGGCGGCCCACCCATCTGTTCGACCAGCCCGTCATAGCGGCCACCGCCCATGACCGTGCCCTGGGCGCCGAGGCGGGAGGTGACGAACTCGAAAGCGGTGTGGTTGTAGTAGTCGAGGCCGCGGACGATGCGCGGGTTTTCGTGGAACGGCACGCCAAAGCCGTGCAGCAGTTCCTGCAGCTTCGCGTAGAACGCGGCGGCATCGGTCGGTGAGAAACGGGCCGATGGTCGGCGCGTCGGCGACGATCCGGCGGTCGCCCTCGTCCTTGCTGTCGAGGATGCGCAACGGGTTGCGTTCCAGCCGGGTCAGGCTGTCTTCCGACAGAGCGGTCTTGGTGGTCGGAGAAATACGCAACCAGGGCCGCGCGGTAGGCGTCGCGGCTGGCGCGGTCGCCCAGCGTGTTCAGCTCCAGCACCGTGTCCGTCGGCGACGCCGAGCGCCTGCAGGATGTTCCAGCCGCAGGCGATCACCTCGGCGTCGGCCAGCGGTTCGGCCGAGCCGATCAGCTCCATGTCGATCTGGTGGAACTGGCGGTAGCGGCCCTTCTGCGGCCGCTCGTAGCGAAACATCGGCCCGGTGTAGAACACCTTCTGCGGCAGCGACTGGGTCAGGCCGTTGGTGACCAGCGCGCGGCAGACGCCCGGCGGTGGCCTCCGGGCGCAGGGTGATCGATTCGCCGCCGCGATCGGTGAAGGTGTACATCTCCTTCATCACCACGTCGGAGGTGTCGCCCAGGCGCGCGGGCGAACACGCGCGTATCCTCGAAGATCGGCGTGCTCCACTCCTCGAAGCCGATACAGCGCGGCGATGCGCCGGGCGGTGTCGACGACGTGCTGATGGCGCCGCTGCTCCTCGCCGATCAGGTCACGGGTGCCGCGGACCGCGGCGAGTTGTTCGGCGATGCGTTCTGCCTCTCCCTCGCCCGTTGCAGGCGAGGGTTTTGGGGAGAGGGGTGCGGCGCGGTGAAACGATGGCGCCGCACCCCGTCCCGGCCCTCCGCCGCGGGAGGGGAATAGGTAAGAGGGAGTTACTCGGCGGCGAGTTTTGCCGCGGCTTCTTCCGCTTCCAGCGCGGCGGCCTTTTTCTCCACCAGCTCGACGATGTGCTCGATCATGCCGCCGCCATCGATCGTGTGGTCGGTCTTGCCGGCGGCGTAGACCATGTGCCGGCCGGCGCCGCCGCCGGTGACGCCGATATCGGTCATCAGCGCCTCGCCCGGCCCGTTCACCACGCAGCCGATGATCGACAGCGTCAGCGGCGTCTCGATATGCGCCAGCCGCTCCTCCAGCGTCGCCACCGTGTCGATCACGTCGAAGCCCTGCCGCGCGCAGGACGGGCAGGAGATGATCTTCACGCCGCGATGGCGGATGCCGAGCGATTTCAGCATGTCCCAGCCGACGAGCACCTCTTCCTCCGGCTCGGCCGACAGCGACACCCGCACGCGTGTCGCCGATCGCCGGCCCACAGCAGGTTGCCCAGGCCGATCGCGCTTTTCACCGTGCCGGTGCGCCGGCCGCCGGCCTCGGTGATGCCGATATGCAGCGGGTGGTCGCAGACCTCGGCCAGTTGCTGATAGGCGGCGACGGCCATGAACACGTCGGACGCCTTCACGCTGATCTTGAACTCGTGGAAATCGTGGTCCTGCAGGATCTTCGCGTGCTCGAGCGCGCTCTCGACCAGCGCCTCCGGGTTCGGCTCGCCGTATTTCTCCAGCAGATGCCGCTCGAGCGAGCCGGCGTTGACGCCGATGCGCATCGAGCAGCCGTGGTCGCGCGCCGCCTTGCACCACTTCGCGCACCCGCTCGGCGCTGCCGATATTGCCGGGGTTGATGCGCAGGCAGGCGGCGCCGCTCTGCGCCGCCTCGATCGCGCGCTTGTAGTGGAAATGGATGTCGGCGACGATCGGCACCTCGACCTGGCGGACGATCTCCTTCAGCGCCAGCGCGCTCGCCTGGTCGGGGCAGGAGACGCGGACGATGTCGACGCCGGCCGCGCTCGGCGCGGCGGATCTGCGCGACCGTCGCGGCCACGTCGGTGGTCGGCGTGTTGGTCATCGTCTGCACGGTGATCGGCGCGTCGCCGCCGACCGGCACGGAGCCGACGATAGATCTGGCGCGACTTGCGGCGCTCGATGTGCTGGTAGGGGCGATAGCTGCTCATGCGGAATGCTCCGGGGCGGGGGCCGGCTGCGGCGCAACATGCCGTTTCGGCCCGCGCCGTGCAAATGCGCGCCGCGCGGCGACACGCACACGCGATGCGGCCGGCGTCTCCAGGCAATGGGGTCGGACGGCCGGGTTCGCGATGCGGTGCGCGGCGCCGGCTGCTTGGCGGCGGGCGCGGCCGGTGCCAGCTTGCCGTCGCGGATCTGGTCGGCGTCCAGCGGCAGGTCGCGGCGAACCGCGCCGTCGCCGCCCAGCGAGGAGGTCGGCCGCACCGTCGACCAGCAAGCTCGGTGCCGCCGGCATTGCCGGTGGTCAGCAGCAGCTTGGCCCTTGGCCGGCACCGGCCAGGTCTCGCCGCCGCGCATCACCCGGTTCAGCAGCACCGGGCCCTGGCGGTCGCGCACCTGCACCCAGGCGTCGGCGCGTGCCCGCAGCACGATGCGGCCCGCCATCCGGCGGCAGGCGCCACGGCCGGTGGCGCTCAGCGGCTGCGGGCGGCACGACCGGCGGCGCCGGCACGGCGGCGGCGGCCGAACTCGGCGAAACCGCCGGGCCGATGCTCGGTGTCCGGCGGCACGGCAAGGCGGGGGCGGCGGCGGTTTCGGCTTGGCGGCTGGGCTGATCAGCACGGGTCGCCGGCTTCGCCGCCTCGATCAGCGGCTCAAGCCGCTCGCGGCACGCTGCTGCACGACTTCGGAATCGGGACGGCCGTTGCCGGACATCCGGTACCAGCCGACATAGGCGCCGATCGCCAGCACCACGCCGAGCAGCACCACCGCGCCGGCGGGAATGCCGCGATCGGGCACCGGTGCGGGGAAGTCCAGCTCCGTCTTGCGGTTGATGTCCGCGGCCTCGGCGCGGAAGCGGCGGGCGATCTCGTCAGGGTCCAGCCCGAGCGACTGCGCGTAGGTGCGCACGAAGCCGACCGCATAGGCGCGGCCAGGCAGGTCGCCGATCCGGCCGTCCTCGATCGCCTCCAGGAAGGGCAGGCGGATGCGCAGATGCTCGGCGATCGCGGGCAGCGTCCAGCCCAGCCGCTCGCGCGCCTCCCGCAGGTCGGCCCCGACGCGGGCGGCCACGGCGAATCGCGCGTGGAGCGGTCCTCGGGCGAGGACATCATGTTGCGGACTTCCGCAAGCGTAGACCTGCGATCCTGCAGCACAGCGGCGTCATCTCGCGAAACAGTTTGTTCCGGTCTGGCACGACATCCGCCACCAGCTGAAAAGCCACATGGCGTCGGGCATGATGTAACCCGAACGCGGGGGCATTGCCACCGACGATATGAGGTAATTTTCGACCGTGCGGTTCACAAAACGCCGACGCGGCTCAAACCGGCAGCCCCTGTTCGCGCGCCCAGGTCGCGATCGGCTCGCGCAGGCTCGCGGCGCCCGCCGCGGTGCGGCGGATCGAGGCCAGCACCGCGCGGAACGCCGCCAGATCGACCTCCGCCAGCAGCGCCTTCACCGGCAGAATCGCCGCTCGCCGGCATCGACAGCGTGGTCAGGCCGAGGCCGACGAACGCCATCGCCTCCAGCGGCCGCGACGCCGCCTCGCCGCACACCGACACCGGCACGCCGGCCGCGCGCGCCGCGCTCGACCAGCTTGCTCCAGCAAATCGAGCATCGGCGGCGACAGCACGTCGTAGCGGTCGGACAGCGACGGCGTGCCGCGGTCGGCGGCGAACATGAACTGCACCAGGTCGTTGGAGCCGACCGAGATGAAATCCGCCTCCCGCAGCAGATCCGGCAACTGCCACATCAGCGCCGGCACCTCCAGCATGGTGCCGATCGACAGTCGCTCCGGCGCCGGGCGCACCCGCGTCGCCTCGGCCAGCAGCAGCGCTCGCGCCGCGCGGAACTCCGCCACCGTCGCCACCATCGGGAACATCACCGACAAGCGGCCGCCCGCCGGCCGCCAGCAGCAGCGCGCGCAACTGCCGGCGCAGCAGCGCCGGCCGATCCAGCCCGATGCGCAGCGAGCGCCAGCCCATCGCCGGATTTTCCTCCTCGGCGCCGGTGCCCGGCAGCAGCTTGTCGGCGCCGAGATCGAGCGTGCGGAACAGCACCGGCCGGTCGCCCGCCGCATCCAGCACGCGGGCATAGATCGCCGCCTGCTCGGCCACGTCGGCGACGGCGCCGCGCGCCAGCATGGCGATCTCGGTGCGGAACAGGCCGATCCCGTCGGCGCCGGTCCGTCGAGTTGCGCCAGTTCCAGATCCAGCCCGACATTCAGCATCAGGCTGACCGGCATGCCGTCGCGCGGTCGACCGACGGCCGGTCGCGCAGCGCCGCGCACCCGGCGTGGCGCAGCGATGCGCGCCTCCAGCGCGCGGACGATAGACCTGGCGCACCTCCGCCTCGGGCCGCAGCACCAGTTGCGCGCCGTCGCCGTCGAGCACCGCCTCGTGCGCCGGCTCGGCGGTGTCCAGCATGCCGCGGGTGCCGCCGACCGCCGGGATGCCCAGAGCGCGCGCCAGGATCGCGGCGTGGCCGGACGGGCTGGCTTCCTCGATCGCGATGCCGGCGATGCCGTGGGCGTGCCAGTCCAGCAACTCCGCCGGGCCCAGCCGGCGCGCCAGCAGGATGGCGCCCGGCGGCACCGGCTGCGCGCGGCAGGTCGCCCGTCAGTGCGGTCAGCAGCCGGTTGGCGAGATCCTCCAGATCGGCCAGCCGCTCGCGCAGATAGGGATCGCTGATCCGGCGCATGCGGTCGTGCAGCTCGGTGGCGACGCGGTGCACGGCGGCCTCGGCGGTCAGGCCGCCGTTGATGACGTCGCCGACCCGGCGCAGCCAGCCGGGATCGGCGGCGACCAGCCGATAGGCTTCCAGCACGTCGCGCGACGCCGGCGTCCGCGTCGCGGTCGGCACGCCGGCCGCGAGCAGATCGTCGATCCCGCGCTGCATGCGCGTCGACGGCGTCGTTCAGCCGGGCCAGTTCGGCGCCGGGTCGTCGGCCAGCAGCCGGCGCGGCGCCGTGCGCGTGCCGTGCAGCACCACCGGCCCGATGGCGATGCCGGTCATCAGCGTCGGTGCCGGCGAAGACGCCGCGGCACGGTGCCCGGCAGACGCCCTCGCCGGCGCCGTCCTCGGCGCCGGCCGCGGGCAGCATCTCGGCCAGCAGCATGGCGACCGTTTCCAGTTCGTCCACTTCCTGGCCGGTGAAGTGCCGCGGCGTGCGGTTCTGCACCGCGAGCACGCCGAGCACCCGGCCGGACCGGCGCACCGGCACCGCGAGCATGGAGGCGAACGGCTCCTCCCCGGTTTCCGGCCGATAGGCGAAGGCCGGATGGTTCTGCGCGTCCGGCAAGTTCATGCACCGCGCCGTGCGCCGCGCACAGGCCGACGATGCCCTCGCCGACGCGCAGCCGGGTGCGGCCGACGGCCTCCGGGTTCAGCCCCTCGGTCGCCGCACAGTTCCAGCAGGTCGCCGGGCCGGCGGACGTAGACCGAGCAGACCTCGCTGACCACCTCGGACGCGACGAGGCGCACCAGTTCCGACAGCGGCGCGGCGCCGTGCGCCATGCAGATCGCGCAGCTTCGCCAGCAGGCGGCGCGGCGTCGGCATCCCGGCGCTGCCGGTGCGGCGGAACAGGCCGGGCGGCGACTCGGCACGACGGCGTGCCGCGCCGGCGCTCAGGCCGGCCTGGCGCCGGGCGGCGAGCGCGGCGGTGGCCTGGTCGACCAGTTCCTGCAGGATCTCGGCGATCGACTGCTCGGCGGTCACCATGCCGACCGACTGGCCGGCCATCACCGAGCCCAGTCTCGACATCGCCGTCGATCACCGCGCGGCGCAGCGCGCCGGCCCAGAAATGCTCGATCGCCAGTTGCGCGGCTTCCTTGTCAGCTCGCCCGACTGGAACTTGTCGCGCGTCTCCGCCTGATGGCGCAGAAAGCGTCTTGGTGCCGTCATTGACCAGGCCGCGCACCGGGATGACCGGGAACCGTTCGTCGAGCTGGACCGAGGGCAGCGCGTCGCGGGCATTGGCGCGGATGAAGGCCTTCTTGAAGTTCGCGATGCGCGATCGACTCTCGTCGCCGCGGCGAACCGGGTGCCGAGTTGCGCGCCGGACGCGCCCATTTCCAGATACGCCAGGATCGCGTCGCCGCGGCCGAGCCCGCCGGCGACGAACACCGGCACGTCGCGCATATGCGGCAGGATCTCCTGCGCCAGCACGGTCAGCGACACCGGACCGATATGGCCGCCGGCCTCGCGAGCCCTCGATCACGATCGCGTCGGCGCCGGAGCGGACCAGCCGGCTTGGCCAGCACCAGCGCCGGGGCGAAGCAGATCAGCTTCGCGCCGCCGTCCTTGACCGCGCTGCACCGCGGCGCCCGGCGGAATGCCGCCGGCCAGCACGACGTGGCTGACCTTCGCCGCGAGGCACACCCGGACCAGATCGTCCAGCTGCGGATGCATGGTGATCAGGTTGACGCCGAACGGCTGGTCGGTCAGCGCCTGGGTCGCCGGCGATCTCGGCGGCCAGCAGCTCGGGCCTCATCGAGCCGCAGGCGATCACGCCGAAGCCGCCGGCGTTGGAGATCGCCGACACCAGATGCCGCTCGCTGACCCAGCTCATGGCGCCGCCCAGGATGGCGATCGGCAGCCGAGGAACGCGGTGCCGCGCGCCCAGAGCCGGTCGAGCTCGGCGCGGGCGGCGACGCCGCGTCGTCGCGATCAGGCGGCGACGGTATCAGGCGGCATCGAGGCCGTACGCGGTGTGCAGGGCGCGGACCGCGAGCTCGGTGTACTCGGCGCCGATCAGCACGCTGACCTTGATCTCGCTGGTCGAGATCACCTGGATGTTGATGCGCCTTGTCGGCCAGCGTCGCGGAACATCGTGTTGGCGACGCCGGCGTGGCTGCGCATGCCGACGCCGACGACGCTGATCTTGGCGACGTTCGGGTCCGCGAGCAGCTCGGAGCAGCCGATCTCGGCCGCGGATCGCCGCCAGCGCGCCTGCGCGCGCGGCAGATCGGTCCGGCCGACGGTGAAGGTCATGTCGGTGGTGCCGTCGGCCGAGATGTTCTGCACGATCATGTCGACGTTGATGTTGGCGTCGGCGAGCGGGCCGAAGATCGTCGGCGGCGATGCCCGGGCCGGTCCGGCACGCGCCGCACCGTGATCTTCGCCTCGTCGCGCGAATAGGCGATGCCGGACACGATTTCCTTTTCCACGATCTCGTCCTCGTCCACCACCAGGTTCCGCAGGTCGCTGCCGAGCAGCTTCGTCCTCGAAGCTGGACAGCACCTGCACGCGGACCCGTTCCTTCATCGCCAGCTCGACGCTGCGGGTCTGCAGCACCTTGGCGCCGACCGAGGCGAGTTCCAGCATTTCCTCGTAGGCGATCTTATCGAGCTTGCGCGCCTTGCGCAACGATACGCGGATCGGTCGTGTAGACGCCGTCGACATCGGTATAGATGTCGCAGCGATCGGCCTTCAGCGCCGCCGCCAGCGCCACCGCCGAGGTGTCCGAGCCGCCGCGGCCCAGCGTGGTGACGCGATTGTCCGGCGCCGATGCCCTGAAAGCCGGCGACCACCGGCACCTGGCCCGATCTGCATGCGGCGGATCAGCTCGGCGCCCTCGATCGCTGTCGATGCGGGCCTTGCCGTGCGCGTCGTCGGTGCGGAGCGGGATCTGCCAGCCCTGCCAGGACCGCGCGTCGACCCCGATCTCCTGCAGCGCGATCGCGGGCAGGCCGGTGGTCACCTGCTCGCCGGTCGCGACCACCGTGTCGTATTCGCGCGCGTCGTGCAGCGGCGACGAGGTCCTGGCACCAGGCGACCAGCTGGTTGGTGACGCCGGCCATGGCGGACACCACGACCGCGACCTCGTTGCCGGCGTCGACCTCGCGCTTCACCCGGGCGGCGACGTTGCGGATGCGGTCGAGGTCGGCGACCGAGGTGCCGCCGAATTTCATCACGATGCGAGCCATCAGGGCCGTGACATGGTGGGAGGGCGCAATGCGGGCCGAGGTTGTGCTGTGCGGCGGGGCGGCACACATACTGGTGGCGGCAAGAGGCGGGCAAGCTGGGGATTTGGCGCAGCAGGGTGGGCTGATGATGCAGCAGGCAGGCGTTTCGGCCGCCGAGGTCGCGCGATTCGACGCGCTGGCCGATCGCTGGTGGGACCCGCGATGGGCCGATGCGGCCGCTGCACCGGATGAACCCGCTGCGCGTCGGTTGGATCGACGCGCGCATTCGTGCCCGGTTCGCGCGGCCCAGCGTGCGGCTGCTGGACGTCGGCTGCGGCGCCGGGCTCGCCGCCGAGGCGCTGGCGCGGCGCGGCCACGACGTGCTGGGCATCGACGCGGCCGGGGAGGTGATCGAGGCGGCGCGCGCGCCATGCCGCGGCCAGGACCTGCCGCTCGCCTACCGCGACGGCGCTGGCCGAGGACCTGCTGGCGGAAGGCGAGCGCTTCCCGGCGATCACCGCGCTGGAGGTGATCGAGCACGTGCCCGACCCGGCGGCCTTCGTGCGCGTGCTCGGCAGCGCTGCTGGAGCCGGAGGGCCTGCTGTTCGTCTCCACCCTCAACCGCACGCGGCGCTCGTTCCTGGCCGCCAAGCTCGGCGCCGAATATGTGCTGCGCTGGCTGCCGGTCGGCACGCACGACTGGCGGAAATTCCTTACCCCAGCCGAGCTTGGCGCCGGACTGCGCAATGCAGGATTGCGGGTGAGCGATATCGCGGGGATGGTGCCGGCCCTGACAGGTGGCTGGCGGCTCAGCGCCTCGACCGCGGTGAACTACATCGTCGCGGCGTCAAGGTAGGCGGCTTACCCGTCGGCGCGGGGGACCCAGGGAATGTTCGAGATCTCGATGCCGTCTTCGGCCAGCGCCTCGGCTTCGTCGGGCGATGCCTCGCCGTAGATGCCGCGCCTTTTGCTCTCGCCGCCGTGGATGCGCCGCGCTTCGGCGGCGAATTCGGGGCCGACATAGTCGCAGGTCTTCTCGACCTCGGTCCGCAGCCGCTGCAGCATGGAGCGAACCTGGTCGGGCATGCGATCGCCGCCGACGGCGGTGGGCGGCGCGGGCTTCGCGGGGGCTGGCGCCTTGGCGGCGGGCTTGGCGACGGCGCGGCCCTTTTTCGGCACCGCCGGCGTCATCAATGCCCGCTCCACCTTCGCGTCGCCGCAGATCGGGCATTCCAGCAAGCCGCGACGCGCCTGGGCGTCGAAGCTGGCACTGTCCTTAAACCAGCTGTCGAAACCGTGGTCGGCGCTGCATCGCAACTGGTAGTGAATCATCCAAACGTTTCCCGGGCCGGCAATCATCCCAGCGTTTGAGATGGCGCATGTTGGCACTGCCGACAAGAGATTGCCAATCATCCTCGCCACTTAAGCGGTCTGAAGCAGTGGATCGAGCTGGCCTGAGCGGTCCAGGGCCATGAGATCGTCGCAGCCGCCGATATGGTTTCCGTCGATGAAGATCTGCGGCACCGAGGTCAGGCCGGAACGGGTGCGCGACTCGATGCGCGCCGCAGAGCCGTTGGGTGCCTCGATTTCCTTGTAGGCCACGCCCTTGCGGTCCAGCAGATGCTTCGCGCGGGCGCAATACGGGCACCAATCCTGGGTGTAGATCTCGATATCGGCCATTCAGTCCTCCTAGCGCGTTGAAATCGTGCGTTGGTTGGGTTTGCGCAACCCCTTAGCGCATGCGTGGGTCGGGCACCCGGGCCGCAACCAACACATCCACGGCCGCCGCCCCGGCCGCCAGCAACGCCTTGGCGCAAGCGCCGCAGGTGGCGCCTGAGGTCATGACGTCGTCTATCAGCAGGACGCGGCGGCCGATGATGTCCCCGGCCCGGTTCTCGCGCACGGCGAAGGCGCCGTCGACCAGGCGTGCGCGCGCGGCGGCCGAGAGCTCGCCGAGCGGCATGGTGGCCCGGGTACGGCGCAATGCATCCACCAGCAGGCGGCGGCCGCTGGCGCGCGCGAGGGCCCGGGCGAGCAAGGCCGCCTGGTTGTAGCGGCGGGCGATCAGCCGGCGGCGATGCAGCGGCACCGGAACCAGCAGATCGGCGTCACGAAGCAACGCGGCGCCGGCGCGGGCCATCAGGGCGGCCAAGGCGGTGGCGTGCTCGGTGTGGTCGGCGTGTTTGAACGGCAGCAGGACCCGGCGTGATTTGGCGTCGTAGCGAAGCGCGCCGCGGGCACGCTCCCACGCCGGCGGTTGGTCGCGGCAGACCGGGCAGATCATGTCCGCGCCGCCGTGGCCGGCATGGGCGAACGGCACGCCGCAGCGGACGCAGCAAGGATCGCTGACGAAACCCACCCGGCGAAAGCAGCCGGCGCAGAACCGGCCTGGCGCATCGACGGCTTCGTCGCAGGTCAGGCATTGCGGCGGCAGCAACAGGTCCAGCACGGCCCGGCCGCCGGTGCGCAAGACGGCGGCCAATCGCCCCGACATGTCAGAGGCCAGCGATCAAGCGGGCGCGCCGAACCGGACGGTGCCGTCGCGGTCGATCTCATGTACCAGATCGATCTCCCAGGAGAGATAGGCCTGCATGGCCTCGGCGACGCCGGCGTTGCGGTCATAGGGACGCAGGTAGAAATCGACGCAGGCTTCATCCGGCGGATTTTCCCGGTTCCGCTCGATCGGAAGGCCGGCACCGGCCCAGGCGGCGGTGCCGCCCTCCAGCACCCGGACCGGCGCCGCGGTCAGATTGCGCAGCTCCTCGACCGCAAGCCCCGCCAATGTCGCATCGGGCGCGGTCGCCACCACGAGGCGGGCCGGCGCGAGCCGATCCCGCAGGCCGGCCAGGCGGGTGCGAATGCCCCACAGGGCGCCCGGAATGTGGCCGTCACGGAAATCGATGCTGCGGGCGAGGTCGATCACGACAGCATCCGTGCGCCGCGCCAGTTCGCCTGGGCTGATCGTCTCGGCCGGGCCGGGGTGCGGTTTGGGCCGCGCCGGCAGGGTGGCCTGAAGCCCGTTCTCGACCACGAACACGTCCCTATGGCCCATCAGCCTGAGCCACGCGGCAGCCATTTGGGCGCGCACGCCGTCGTCGTCGATCAGTGCGATGCGGGCGCCGCGCACGCCGATCCAGCCGTCGGTGGCCTGCACCAATTGCCCGCCAGGGGCGCTGACGCTGCCTGCGACGTGGCAAGCGGCAAATTCGGCGGGGTCGCGCACGTCCAGCACATACAGGGTGCGGGCCGGGTCGATGGCCATGGCCGACAGCTGTGATGGCGTGATGGCGCGGACGCCGGCGCCGCCCGCGAAACGTGCCGCGCGGGTGCGGGCAAGCTCCACGGTGCGGGGCGTGCCCGGGGTGAAGCGGGCATCGCGGCCGCGATCGCATTCCAGGCCGGCCAGTTGCCAGCCCATGGTGCCGTTGCGCAGCGCCACCACCTTGTTGGGAATCCCGGCCTGTCGCAGGCTTTCCGCACCCATGATCGAGCGGGTGCGGCCGGCGCAGTTCACCACGACAAGCGTGTCCGGGTTGGGCACCAGATCGGCGATGCGGTAGGCGAGTTCGCCGCCGGGAACGCTGATCCCTGACGGGATCGACATGCGCCGGAATTCCTCCAGCGTGCGCGAATCCAGCACCACCATGTCGCGGCCGCTCGCCAGCAGATCCCGCAGTTCAGCGGCATCGACGCTCTCGGTGCCGTAATGATGCTCGACCCATTCGCCGAACGCCTTGCTCGGCACGTTGACACCGCTGAACAGCACGAAGCCCGCGGCAGCCCAAGCCGGCGTGCCGCCGTCGAGCACCGACACATCGGTGCAGCCGGTGCCCTCCAGATAGGCGGCGAGCCGCTCGGCCAGGCCGCTGTTGTCGTCGACGCAGACCACGCGGGTCGCGGCATTGGGCAGCAAGGCAGGTGCTCGGATCGGCGCACGCGACAACGGGCAGGGCACCGCCCAGAACAGATGCGCGGCGCCGAACTCGCCTTCCTCGCGGGCATCGAGAAGCGCCAGTTCGCGGCCGTCCGTCACCCAGCCGCGCAGCGTGGCGGCGTCGATCTTGCGCATGGTTGAAATCTCAGCCGGCGGTGGCGGTCGGTTTCATGAAGTTGGCGTTGTACGGGATCGCCTCGCCGGTGGTCGTGTCATAGGCCATGCGGCGGTCGAGCTTCTCCAGCGCCAGCCCGTACATGTGCAGATGCCGCGTCGGCACCGCGCCGGTGGTGTGGATGGAATGCACGTCGTCGGCCATGAAGGCGATGCCGGTGCCGGGCTGCACCATGACCTCGCGCTCCACGACCAGCCGGTCCGGCAGCTTGCGATAGACCTTGTTCAGCTCCTGCCCGTCGACGGCGACGATCACGGCCCAGGTGGTGTGGTCATGCGCGCGGGTCTCGTTGCCCGGGTTGAGCGCGTTCATGTAAAGCGCGAAGCGGTGGTCGGCGTCTTCCTGCAGCAAGTAGCGGCGGCTGCCCTTCTCGCCGTTCGGCGGCGGCGGAAACTCGGCTGACGGAAACAGGTTTTCCTGCGCCGCCAACGCCAGCATCTCGGCCTTGATGGCATCGAGGGTGGCGCGGGTGATCCCCTGGCGCTCGATCGCGCGGATGCGGTCGATGGTGGCGGCGACCGCGGCGTGGCGGTCGGCGGAAACGGCGGACGCGTTCATCGGTTTCTCCCGGGTGTGGGTGGAGGCTAGAGCATCAGCCGAGCGAGGCAAAGAAGTCGTCGATCAGTTGGTTGAAGCGCTCGGGTCGCTCAAAATAGGCGGAGTGGCCGGCATCGGCGATATGGGCGACGCGAACGCCCGGAACGATCCGGGCGATGCCGTCCGCGGCGACGCCGGGCATCACCGAATCCTCGTCATTGGCGATCATCAGGATCGGGCAGTCGATGCCCGCCAGTTCCTCCGGCGCGCGTACCCGGCGCTCCATCAGACGGCGGCGCAAAGCCTGCTTGTCGAGGTGAGCGCTCAGGTCGTTGATCTGGTGGTACAGCAGAGTCATCGCCGGCTGTTCGCGGGCCATGCGCAGGCCGGCGGCGGGGTGGATGCCGCGGGCGGCGAGATCGGCCTGGGTGCGCTCGGCCGCCGCCGCCCAGGCGGCGACCCGGGCGCGGTCGGCCTCGGGCAGGCGCTGCGGATCGATCGAGCCGGTGGTGGCGGCGAGCACCATGGCCTTCAGTGTACCCGGCTTGCGCAGGGCATATTCGATGCCAGTCCAACCGCCCATGGATTGGGCCACCAGGCGAAAATCGGTCAGCCCCAGCTCGGCCACGAGTGCTGCGAGGTCGCCCGCATAGTCGTCCGGGTCCGGGCCGCCTGGGATTGGCGAGGATGGTGCGAAGCCGCGATGCGCGAAGGTGACGCAGGTGAAGCGCGGTGCGAAATACGCGACCTGCTGCCACCAGGACAGATGGTTGCCGCCCAGCCCATGCGCGAAGACGATGGCCGGGCCGGCGCCGGTCACTTCGTAATGGATGCGGCAATCCGGACGCTGCAAGACGCCGGTCCGCCGTTGCGGCATCTTCCCACCGGCCAGTGCGGATTCTGCCTGGTCCATTCCTGTACCTCCATGTTGCGAACGTGGCGTCGCGGGCGGGGCCAGCCTACGGACGCCGCCGCCTTGCACAACCCCCATGGCGATGGGCACATGCAGGGCATGAGCGCTGAGATGCATGTCTTCGACCGCCACGCCGTTCGCTTGCACCGCGACCGGGCGGCGGCGACCGTGGGCGGGGTGGCGGACATCCTCACCGATGCCGCCGATCGGCTGCTCGACCGGCTCGACGATATTTCGCGACGTTTTTCCCATGCACTCGATGTCGGCGGCCGTGGCGTGGTGGCGCCGATGCTGCGGGCGCGCGGGATCGCCACCGTCTCCTGCGATCTTTCGCCCGCCATGGCATTGCACGCCGGCGCGCCGGCGGTCGCCGCCGACGAGGAGTTCCTGCCCTTCGCGCCGGCCAGCTTCGACCTGGTGGTGGCGAGCCTGTCGCTGCATTGGGTGAACGACCTGCCCGGCGCGCTGATTCAGTTGCGTTTGGCGCTGAAGCCGGACGGGCTGCTGCTGGCGAGCCTGCCGGCGCTCGGCACCCTGGCCGAATTGCGTACGGCGTTGACCGAGGCCGAAGCGGCTCTCACCGGCGGCGCCGCGCCGCGGGTGTCGCCGTTCCCGGATCTGCGGGACTGCGCGGCCCTGCTGCAACGGTCAGGCTTCGCACTGCCGGTCGCGGACGGCGACGAAATGGTGATCGGCTATGCCGATCCGCTCGCCTTGCTGCGCGACCTGCGCGCGGCGGGGGAGGGCAACGCCGTCGCCTTGCGCGACCGCCGCATGCCGCCGCGCGGCTTGTTCCCCGCGGCGTTGGCCAACCTGCCAAAACGCGATGGCCGCACGCCCGCCACGCTGCGATTGGCGATGCTGACGGGGTGGGCGCCGGCACCGTCGCAGCCGCAACCGCTGAAACGCGGTTCGGCGACGACCAGCCTCGCCGACGCGCTCCGCCGAGATGAATAACCAGATCGACCGGCGATTGACGGCCCATGTAGTTCGATTATATTGGAAATATGGAGAAATTAGACGCCATCGCGGCCCTCGCGGCCCTCGCACAGGAAACCCGGCTCGACGTGTTCCGCCTCCTGGTCCAGGCCGGGACCGCGGGTATGCCGGCGGGGCAGGTCAGCGATACCCTGGGGCTGCCCTCGGCGACGCTGTCATTTCACCTCAACCAGCTCCGCCATGCCGGGCTGGTGACATTCCGGCGGGAGGGGCGGTCGCTGATCTATGCCGCCGCGTATGACGCGATGAACGGGCTGCTCGCCTATCTCACCGAGAACTGCTGCGACGGTGACCCTGCCGCCTGCAATGTGGTCGCCACCCCCTGCGGCGCCACGAGCCGAGCTGCCGGAAGATGACGGTCACGATCTACCACAACCCGGCCTGCGGCACGTCACGCAACGTGCTCGGCCTGATCCGCGACAGCGGGAGGAACCGGTCTTGGTCATCGAATACCTGAAAACCCCGCCCTCCCGCGTCGAGCTGATCAGCCTGATCGGGCGCATGGGCATCCCGGTGCGCGACGTGCTGCGCCGCAAGGGCACGCCGTATGACGCGCTGGGGCTGGACCGCCCTGACCTCTCCGATGACGCGTTGATCGATGCGATGATGGCGCAGCCGATCCTGATCAATCGCCCGATCGTGGTGACGCCGCGCGGCGTGAAGCTGTGCCGCCCGTCTGAAACCGTGCTGGACATCCTGCCGAAGCCCGCCGCATGAGCGACGTCGCGCTCGCGAGCCCGGCGCCGGCGATGGGCGGCTTCGAGCGCTATCTGACGCTTGTGGGTCGCGCTTTGCATCGTCGTCGGCATCGGCCTCGGGCAGGCGATACCCGCGCGTTTTCCAGGCGCTTGGCGCGGCGACGGTGGCGCGAGGTCAACCTGCCGGTCGCGGTGCTGGTCTGGCTGATGATCGTGCCGATGCTGCTGAAGATCGACCTCGCCGCGCTCGGGCAGGTGCGAAATCCCACTGGCGCGGCATCGCCGCGACGGTCGGGATCAACTGGCTGGTCAAGCCGTTCTCGATGGCGCTGCTCGGCTGGCTGTTCATCGCGCATCTGTTCCGGCCCTACCTGCCGGCCGGTCAGATCGACGGCTATATCGCCGGGCTGATCCTGCTGGCGGCGGCGCCCTGCACGGCGATGGTGTTCGTCTGGTCGAACCTCGTCGACGGCGAGCCGCATTTCACCCTGTCCCAGGTGGCGCTCAACGACACGATCATGGTGGTGGCCTTCGCGCCGCTCGTGGCGCTGCTGCTCGGCCTGTCGTCGATCACCGTGCCGTGGGACACGCTGATTGCTGTCGGTCGTGCTCTACATCGTCGTGCCGGTGATCGTGGCGCAGCTCTGGCGGCGCGATTGCTGCTGCGCAAGGCGGGCAGGCGGCGCTGGGCCGAACGCTTGCGCAGCCTTGGCGCCGCTGTCGCTCTCGGCGCTGCTGCTGACGCTCGTGCTGCTGTTCGGCCTGCAAGGCGAGCAGATCATGCGCCAGCCGGCTCGTCATCGCGCTGCTGGCGGTGCCGATCCTGATCCAGGTCTATTTCAACGCCGGCCTGGCCTACTGGCTGAACCGCCGGCTCGGCGTCGAGTGGTGCGTGGCCGGGCCTTCGGCGCTGATCGGGGCCAGCAACTTCTTCGAGCTCGCCGTGGCGACGGCGATCGCCCTGTTCGGCTTCCAGTCGGGCGCGGCGCTCTCGACCGTCGTCGGCGTGCTGGTCGAAGTGCCGGTGATGCTGTCGGTCGTCCACATCGTCCGCCGCTCGCGCGGGTGGTACGAACGCGGGCTCAGTGCCACTCGCTAGAACATCGTCCGGCTTGAGCATGCTGCCCTAAGCGTCGCAGCCCTCCGCCCGCAGCAACTCCGTCACCGCCTGGGCGGGTACGTCGCTGCTGGTGAAGGCCTGGCCGATGCCGCGGACCAGGATGAATTTCAGGCTGCCGTCGCGCATCTTCTTGTCGCGCCGCATATGGCCGATCAGCCGGTCGGCGGAGATGCGGCGATTCAGCATCGGCAGTTCGGCCGGCAGGCCCGCCGCCAGCAGATGCCCGATCACCCGCTCGGCGTCGCCGGCGGCGCACAGGCCGAGCTCGGCCGAGAGGCGGAAGGCGAGGCCGATGCCGATGGCCACCGCTTCGCCGTGCAGGATGGTGCCGTAGCCGAGTTCGGCTTCCAGCGCATGGCCGAACGTGTGGCCGAGATTGAGCAAGGCGCGGCCGTCATTGGGTTTTTCCTCGCGCTCGTCGTCGCCGACCACGCCGGCCTTGAAGGCGCAGGCGCGCAGCACCGCCTCCGCCTGCGCCGCGCGGTCGCCGGACAGCACGGCGGCGGCGTTGGCCTCGCACCAATGAAAGAACGCGGAGTTGCCGATCAACCCCGCCTTGGCGATCTCGGCGTAGCCCGCGCGCAGCTCGCGGATCGGCAGGCTCGCCAGGGTGGCGGTGTCGGCCAGCACCATCAGCGGCTGATGGAAGGCGCCGAGGAGGTTCTTGCCGTGCCGCGTGTTGATGCCGGTCTTGCCGCCGACCGAGCTGTCCACCTGGGACAGCAGGGTGGTCGGGATCTGCACGAACGGCAAACCGCGCAGCGTGGTGGCGGCGGCGAAGCCCGCGAGGTCGCCGACGACGCCGCCGCCGAGGGCGATGACGGCGGTGCGCCGCTCCACGCCGGCATCGAGCAGCCCGTCCGCGACGCTGGCATAGGTCTCAAGGCTTTTCGAGCCCTCGCCGGGCTTCACGACGATCGACGAGGCGGCGATGCCGGTCTGCGCCAGCCCGTCCAGAAGTGTGTGCAAATGGAGGTTCCCGACCGTCTCGTCGGTCACCACCACGCAGCGCTTCTGCGGCAGCACGGCGGCGAGCATGGGCGCCGGCGCGGCCGAGCAGGCCCTCGCCGATCACCACGTCGTAGTTGCCGGCACTCAGCGACAGCGACAGCCGGCGCGGCGGCCGCCAGGCGCACAAGGCGTCCAGCACCCGGCCGGTGGTGGTCTCCGGATTCTCGTCGCCGCAATCGACGATGACGTCCGCCTCGGCATAGACAGGGTGGCGCTCGCCCATCAGCCGGTGCAGCACCTCGGCGGGGGCGCCGGAATTCAGCAGCGGACGATGGGTGCGCCCGGCGACGCGGCGCAGCAGCACCGGCAGGTCCGCCCGCAGCCAGACGCAGATCGCCTCGCGGCGGATGGTGTTGCGGGTCTGCGGGTCCATATAGGCGCCGCCGCCGGTCGCCAGCACCAGCTTGTCGCCGGAGAGCAGGCGGCGGATCACCCGGCGCTCGCCGTCGCGGAACTCGCGCTCGCCGAAGCGGGTGAAAAGCTCGGGAACGGTGCAGCCGGCGGCGAGCTCGATCTCCGCGTCGGCATCGTGGAACGGCAGGCCGAGCCGGGCCGCGAGGCGCCGTCCGATCGAGGTCTTGCCGGCGCCCATCAGGCCGACGAGCACGATGCTGCGATCCGCGAGCAAGGCGGGCACGGCAAAGCTTTCCCGGAGAGCGGTGTTGCGTGTCATCATGGCGGAGGCTAGCACAGGGCTGCCGATCCGGGCCAAGCCGCGCAGCCGATCGGGGCCCGTGGCCGACATCGCGTCGCACTCCGGCTTCTGGTCCAAGACCGGCCTCTGATCCACCCCGCCTCTGATCCACACCGCGTCTGATCCACCCCAGCCTCTGATCCACAAAGGACCCTATGCGTCGCATCTCTCTGTTCATCGTGCTGCTGGGTTTGGTGCTGCTCGGGATTGGGTTCCTCGCACTCGGCGCGTTCCCGCCGCAGCCGCATCCCGAGTCGATCCAGAAAGTCCTGCCGAACGACCGCTTCCGCGGCGGCTAGCCTGACATGGCCGAGGTCGACCGGCACGTCGAGGCGTTCCTGGAGATGCTGGCGGCCGAGCGCGGGGCGGCGCGCAACACCTTGCTCGCCTACCGCTCCGACCTCGACGACTTTGCCGCCTTCGCAGCCGGGCGCGGCCAGACGGTCGCGACGGCCGATGCCGATTCGCTGCGTGGCTGGTTCACCCAGTTGGACGAGGCGGGGTTTTCCGCCCGAACAGCTGCCCGCAAGCTCTCCGCCTTGCGCCAGTTCCACCGCTTCCTGCTTCGCGAGGGGGTGCGCGGCGACGATCCGACTTCATTGCTCGATTCCCCCCGGTTGCCACAGCCGCTGCCAAAATATCTGAGCGAGCAGGAGGTGGACGCGCTGCTCGCCGCCGCGGCCGCAACGGCCGGCGGCGCAGGCCAGGCTGCTGCAAGCGGGGCTTGAAATCCTCTATGCCACGGGCATGCGAGTGTCCGAGTTGCTGGCCTTGCCGCGCCACGCGCTGGCCGGCGACGCCGCTTTGCTGATCGTGCGCGGCAAGGGCGGCAAGGAGCGGATCGTGCCGCTGTCGGACGCGGCACGGGAGGCTTCGGTGGCGCTGATCGCCGGCGCCGGCAAATCGGGCAAGCATCTGTTCGCCAGCCGTGGCGGGCGCGCGCTGACCCGGCAGGGCTTTGCTCTCATGCTGAAGCAGGTGGCGCTGGCGGCGGGGATCGAGCCGTCGCGGGTCAGCCCGCACGTGCTGCGGCATTCCTTCGCCAGCCACATGCTGGCGCGCGGCGCCGACCTGCGCAGCCTGCAATTGCTGCTGGGCCATGCCGACATCGCCACCACCCAGATCTACACCCATGTGCTGGCCGAGCGGCTGCAACGCCTGGTCGAGCAGCACCATCCCCTGGCGCGCAAGCCGGGGTGAGGCAAGCGGCGCGGCTGGGGGCTGACCAGCCGTTCCGCAGGTGCTAAAGCCCGCGCATGTCAAAACCCGCCTCCCAGCGCCATTTCCTCGAATTCGAAAAACCGATCGCCGAGCTTGAGGGCAAGATCGAGGAGCTGCGCAAGCTGTCGGAGGCCGACGGCCTCAACATCGCCGACGAGGTCGCGCGGCTGACCGAGAAGGCCGACCGCCAGTTGCGCGCGACGTACGCCAAGCTCTCGGCATGGCAGAAGACCCAGGTGGCGCGCCACCCCGACCGCCCGCACACGCTGGATTACTTCGCCCGGCTGATCACCGAATACACGCCGCTCTCCGGCGACCGCGCCTTCGGCGAGGATGCCGCCGTGGTCGGCGGGTTGGGCCGGTTCCGCGGCCATGCGGTGATGGTGCTGGGGACCGAGCGCGGCTCGGACACCGAAAGCCGGGTGGCGCATAATTTCGGCATGTCCCGCCCCGAGGGCTACCGCAAGGCCCGCCGCCTGATCGAGCTGGCGGGCCGCTTCGGCCTGCCGGTGCTGACCTTCGTCGACACCTCCGGCGCCTATCCCGGCGTCGATGCCGAGGCGCGCGGCCAGGCCGAGGCGATCGCCCGCTCGATCGAGGCCTGCCTCGACGCGCCGGTGCCGGTGATCGCGACGGTGATCGGCGAGGGCGGCTCGGGCGGGGCGATCGCGCTGGCCGGCGGGCGACGTGGTGATGATGCTGGAGCATTCGATCTACTCGGTGATCACCCCGGAAGGTTGCGCCGCCATCCTGTGGAAGGACGCAGCCCAGGCGCCGGCGGCGGCCGAGGCATTGAAATTGACCGCCGAGGACCTGCGGCGCCTGAAACTGATCGACAGCGTCGTCCCCGAGCCGCTCGGCGGCGCGCATCGCGATCCCGAAGCCGCCATCGCCGCGGTGGGCGAGGCGATCCAGGCGGCGCTGCGACCGTTGCTGGCGCTGGATGGTGCGACGCTGCGGGCGAATCGGCGGCAGAAATTCCTCGACATGGGGCGCGAGGCCCTGGCTTGAGAAGGACGGCGGCTTGAGAAGGGCGGCGTGAGATCGGCCATCTGAGGCGGGTGGCCGACGCGATGCGCGGCCTGTCGCTGCTGCTCAGCGCCTGCGGCCTCGCCGCCGCCGTGCTGGGCTGGCGCCTGACGATGGGCCTGGTGCCGCCCGCCGACCCCGCGACATCCAGCATGGCGGTGCGGTTGGGCATGGCCGTCGCCTTCCTCCTGCCCGCGTCGCTGCTGCTGGCGGCGACGATCGCGGTGCAGATGGCCGCCCGCTTCGTCGCCGGTGCGTTCGATCCGACTCGTGACGCGGACACCGCGTTTCTGCGGCGCAATCAGCGGGTGATCAGCAACAGCGTGGAGCAGCTTTGCGTCTTCGCCCCGGCATTGCTGGCGCTGGCGGCGGGCGCCGGGCGGCCCGAGATGCCGGCGGTCGAGGCGCTGGCGATCGTGTTCGCCGCCGCTCGGCTGGTGTTCTGGGCCGGATACCTCGTGGCGCCGATGGCCCGCGCCCCGGGCATGGCAGCAAGCTTCGGGGCGAACCTCTCAGCGCTGCTTGCTGGGATATGGATGTGGCTTAAGTAGGGTGGTTCGGTTGGCCGGAGCGGAAACAGCGATGTCGTCGACGAGCGAGAGAACTTTGGACCAGCCGTCCGTTGGCGCGCCGATCAACTCGCGAAAGCTGTTTTTCGCGGTGTTCCCCTCGATCATGCTGCCGATGTTCCTGGCCGCGATCGACCAGACGATCGTCGCCACCGCCCTGCCCGCGATCGCCGGCACCCTCGGCGAGGTGGAGCGGGTGTCCTGGATCGTTGTCTCCTATCTCGTCGCCTCGACCATCGCGGCACCGGTGTACGGCCGCCTCGGCGATGTCATCGGGCGGCGGCGGATGATGTTCGTGGCGCTCGGCGTGTTCATGCTGGCTTCGCTGTGGTGCGCGCTGGCCTCCAGCATCGTCATGCTCACCGCGGCGCGAATCCTTCAAGGCCTGGGCGGCGGTGGGCTGATGACGTTGTCGCAAGCCCTCGTCGGCGAAGCGGTGCCGCCGCGGGAGCGGGCGCGTTACCAGGGCTACATGGCCGGGGTATTCGTCTGCGCCTCCACCTTCGGCCCGGTGGCGGGCGGCTGGCTGACGCAGCATTTCGGCTGGCATTCGGTGTTCACGGTCAACCTGCCACTCGGGCTGCTGGCGATGGCCCTGGCGCTGCGCCTGCCAGCGCGGGCGGCGAATACCGGGAAATTCCGTTTCGACTTCACCGGTGTCGTGCTGTTCACCCTGTTCATCGCGCCGGCGCTGCTCGCGTTGGAGCAGGTCCAGCACGCCGATGCCCGGATGGTGCCGATGATTCTCGGGCTGGGTGCGGTGGCGGTGGTGGCGCTGCTGGTGCTGTTGGCCCAACAGCGGCGCGCCGCGCTGCCGCTGCTGCCGATCAAGCTGTTGCAACAATCGGCGATCTGGCGCGCCGACGCCATGGCCGCCTGCATCGGCGCCTCGCTGGTCTCCATGGTCACGTTCGTGCCGATCTACCTGCAGGTGGTTCGCGGCACCGAGCCGAGCGAGACCGGCCTGCTGCTGCTGCCCTTGACCGGCTTCATTGCGGTCGGCTCGGTGCTGACGGGGCGATTGATCAGCCGGACCGGGCGGACCGCCATCTTCCCAAGCTGCGGCCTGCCGGTGATGGCGCTTTGCCTCGTCGTGCTCGGGCTGTTCGCGCCGCAACTGAGCCTGCGCCAGTTGCCCTGGCTGTTCGCGCTGCTGGCGATGAGCACCGGCACTGGGATGCCGGTGGTGCAGCTGACGGTGCAGATCCTGGCCGGGCCGAAGCAGTTGGGTGCGGCGGCGGCCTCAGTGCAGTTCTCACGCTCGATCGGCGCTGCGATTGGTACGGCGGTGGTCGGCGCGGTGCTGTTCGCGGTGCTGGCGGCCGCCGACCCCGATACCGCGGCCCTGTTCGGCCGGATCGTCGAGCAGGGGCCGGCCGCACTCGCCGGGTTCCCGGCGGCGCGGGTGGCCGAGGTGCAGCGCGAGATCGCCTCGGCGTTCCGCGCCGCGTTCCTGACCATCGCCTGCTTTGCCGCCGGCGGCGCGGCGCTGGCCTGGTCGATCCCGCTGCGCCGGATTCCGAGCTGACCAAATCACCGGCTGAATTCTTCCGCGACACAGGGCGATAGCCGGCTGCGCCGCGCGCCGGGAAGATGTAAGCACGCGCAACATGCAATTCGCGGGACATCAGGGCGGCCGTGGCCGGGAGAGCTATCACCACGGAAATCTGCGCCAGGCGCTGATCGCCACCGCGCTGGCGATGATCGCCGAGCGCGGCCCCGCCGGCTTCAGTTTCGCCGAGGTGGCGCGCGCCGCCGGTGTCTCCGCGGCCGCGCCGTACCGGCATTTTCGCGACCGCAACGCGCTGATTGCCGAAATCGCCCGCCAGGGATTCGAACGCTTCACCGTCGAGCTGGAAGCCGCCTGGAACCAGGGCCGGCCAGACCCGGTGACGGCGATCGAGAACACCGGCCGTGCCTATCTCGCCTTCGCCCGCCGCGAGCCCGCCTCCTACGCCGCGATGTTCGAGACCGGGTTTCCGCTGGAGGAAGACGCGATGCTGCTGCAGGCGTCCGAGCGCGCCTTCGCGGTGCTGCGCCGGGCGGCGGACATGGTGTGCAGCCTGCAAACCAAGGGCGTGCGCCCGCCGGCGCTGATGGTGGCGCTGCATATCTGGGCGATGTCGCACGGCATCGCCACCTTGTTCATCGGCCGCAGCGACGGTGCGCGACGCCGGCTGCCGATGTCGCCGGAGGAACTGCTCGAAGCGGGGCTGCTGATCTACCTGCAGTCGCTCGGCCTCGCTTCCTGAGGCCGCTGCTTCTTGCGCGCGGTGATCTTGACAGGCGGCACCGGTCCGCCAAGTATGTGAATGTGATTAACATTCACATCTGACCCTCACGCCTCTCTCAACCTCTGGCATGGAGACCTGTCGTGGTCATCGCGGAACGAATGGACGACGGCGGCAAGGCGGCCTGGATCCTGGCGACGGTGCTTGGCTTCTGGCTGTTCTGGCCGATCGGGGTGGCGATCTTGTTGTTCCTGGCATTCACCGGCCGGCTCCGGGCGTGGCGCTGCGCACGCGTCGGGCGCTGGCACAACATGGCGGGGTCGCAGGGATGCGCCTGGGGCAAATGGAGCCAGCAACCGCCGGCCTCCGGCAACCGCGCCTTCGACGAGTATCGCGCCGAAACCCTGCGCCGCCTGGAAGAGGAGCAGCGGGAGTTCGTCGAGTATCTGGAGCGCCTGCGCCAAGCCAAGGACAAGGCGGAATTCGACCAGTTCATGGCCGACCGCCGCCGCCCGCCGATGGTGCCGGAGCCGCCGACTTCAGCCTGAGTTCGCTTCAGCCAGCCTCGCAGACAACAACCGCCCGGCCCCAGGCCGGGCGGTTTTCTACATGGTGCGGCCGTGGCAGTGCTTGAATTTCTTGCCCGAGCCGCACGGGCAGGGCGCGTTGCGCGGACTGTTCGCCCAGGTTTCCGGCACCGCCGGGTTCACCATGTCGCTGCGGAGCGGCGCACTCAGCACCCGTGGCTGTTCGGCATTGCCGGGCATCGCGCCGGCCCCGGTGCTGTCGGCGATGGCGGGGTCGGGGTGGCTCTCGAAGGTCTCGCCGACAGCGGTGGCGAATTCCATCTGCCGCGGCGCCTCCGGGCCGACATCGGCGCGGGAGAGCATCGTCGTCACCCGCTCCTTCAATTCGTCCAACATGGCGTTGAACAAGGTGAACGCTTCGCTCTTGTATTCATTCAGCGGGTCGCGCTGGCCATAGGCGCGCAGCACGATGCCCTGTCGCAGGTGGTCGAGCGCCAGCAGATGCTCCTTCCAGACCTGGTCGAGGATTTGCAGCAGCAGGCTTTTCTCGACGAAGCGCATCAGGTCGGGACCGAAATTCGCCGCCTTCGCGGCCATGAAATGATCGGCGGCGCGCTCGATTCGCTCGCGGATGCCGGCCTCGTCGATGCCTTCCTCGCGCGCCCATTCGACGATCGGCAGATCAAGGTTCAGCACCCGGCGCACGTCCTCGGCAAGCTCCCCCGCTTCCCATTGTTCGGCGAAGGCGCGCTCGGGGATGCGGCGCATCACCATCGCTTCCGTCACCTCGGCGCGCATGTCGGCGACGATCTGCATCACGTCGACCGCCTTCATGAACTCACGGCGCTGCGCGTAGACCTCGCGGCGCTGGTCGTTCATCACGTCGTCGTATTTCAGCACATTCTTGCGGGTGTCGAAGTTGCGTGCTTCGACCTTCTTCTGCGCCTTCTCCAGCGCCTTGTTGATCCAGGGATGGATGATCGCCTCGCCGTCCTTGAGGCCGAGCTTGGTGAGCATGCCGCCCATCCGGTCGGAGCCGAAGATGCGCATCAGGTCGTCGTCGAGCGACAGGAAGAATCGCGACGCACCCGGATCGCCCTGGCGGCCGGAGCGGCCGCGCAACTGGTTGTCGATGCGCCGGCTCTCATGCCGCTCGGTGCCGATCACCAGCAGCCCGCCGGCTTCCTTCACCACGGCGTGGTTGCGCTCGACCTCGTCGCGCAGCGCGCTCGCGCCGGTCTCGGCCAGTTGCGGGTCCTCGATGCCGGCGAGTTCGAGCTTCAGGCGCATGTCGAGGTTGCCGCCGAGTTTGATGTCGGTGCCGCGGCCGGCCATGTTGGTGGCGATGGTGATGGCGCCCGGTGCGCCGGCCTGGCTCACGATCATCGCTTCCTGCTCATGGAAGCGCGCGTTCAGCACGGCGTGCGGGATCTTCTTGCGCTTCAGGATTTCGCTGAGAGTTTCGCTTTTCTCGATGCTGGTGGTGCCGACCAGCACCGGCTGGCCGCGGGTCCGCGCGTCTTCGATCAGCGTCGACACCGCCTCGTATTTCTCGCCGGCGGTTCGGTAGACCTCGTCGTCCTCGTCGCGGCGCAGCACGGCGACGTTGGTCGGGATCTCGACCACTTCGAGCTTGTAGATCTCAGCGAACTCATCGGCTTCGGTCATCGCCGTGCCGGTCATGCCGGCGAGCTTCGGGTAGAGGCGGAAATAGTTCTGGAAGGTGATCGAGGCGAGGGTCTGGTTCTCCGGCTGGACCGTGACGTATTCCTTCGCTTCCAGCGCCTGGTGCAGCCCCTCGGAGTATCGGCGCCCTTCCATCATGCGGCCGGTGAACTCATCGATGATCACCACCTTGTCGTCGCGCACGATGTAGTCGACGTCGCGGGTGAACAAAGTGTGGGCCCGCAGGCTCTGCTGCACGTGATGGATCACCGAGACGTTGAAGATGTCGTAGAGGTTGCCCTCGGTGATGATGCCGGCGTCACGCAGCATGTCTTCCATGCGCTGCGAGCCATCCTCCGTCAGCGTGGCGGTGCGGAATTTCTCGTCCTTGTCGTAGTTGGCAGGGTCCTTCACCAGCTCCAGCATGACCGCGTTGACGGTGCGGTAGAGGTCCGAGGAATCCTCGGCGGGGCCCGAGATGATCAGCGGCGTGCGGGCCTCGTCGATCAGGATGCTGTCGACCTCGTCGACGATGGCGTAGGCGAAATCGCGCTGGACCATGTCCTCCAGGCGGTATTTCATGTTGTCGCGCAGATAGTCGAAGCCGAATTCGTTGTTGGTGCCGTAGGTGATGTCGGCGCCGTAGGCGGCGCGGCGCTCATCCTCCGACAGGCCGTGCACGATCACCCCGGTGGTCATGCCGAGGAACGAATAGATCTGGCCCATCCACTCGGCGTCGCGGCGGGCGAGATAGTCGTTGACGGTCACGACATGCACGCCGCGCCGGTCAGCGCGTTCAGGTAGACCGGCAGGGTGGCGACCAGGGTCTTGCCCTCGCCGGTCTTCATCTCGGAGATCTTGCCGTCGTGCAGCACCATGCCGCCCAGCAGCTGGACGTCGAAATGCCGTTGCCCGAGGGTGCGGCGGGCCGCCTCGCGCACCACCGCGAAGGCCTCGGGAAGCAGGTCGTCGAGGCTGGTGCCGGCCGCCAGCCGCTGCTTGAACGCGTCGGTCTTGCCCCGCAGCTCCTGGTCGGACAGCGCCTGGATTTCCGGCTCGAGCGCATTGATCCGGGGAACCCGGCGGTGGTAGCCCTTGAGCGAGCGGTCGTTGCTGGAGCCGAAAATGGCGCGGGCGATGCTGGCGAACATGAATACCCTTCGGGGACAGGCTAAGTCTGGGATAAGCGAGGCGGCGGCAGGGCAGGCATAGCGCTTCCCCTGGAACCCCCGGGGGTGCCGGCCAGGCTGTCAGATAGGACCGGCACACCCCGGGGTCAACGCGTGCGGCCGGTGCGCTGGTGTTTCGGCCCCCCGCTCGCCTTGTGACACCTTAGCAGTTCCGCCATTATCCCGCCGCTTCTGGAAGGAAATTTCATGCGGCCTATCCGCCTTGCTGCGTATCTCGCCATCGCCACCGCCGCGCCGGTGCTTTGCCCCGCCATGTTGGCAGCCCCCGCTCACGCCCAGGCGGCGGCGCCGGCGGCGGCACCGCCTCCGGCCAAGGCGCCGGGTGCAGCGGCGACACCGACCGCACCGGCGGATCCGGTGGTGGCCAAGGTCGGCAACGTGGAGATCCATGCGAGCGATGTCTCGGACGCGGCGCAAGGCCTGCCCGAGCAATATCGCAGCATGCCGCAGGCGCAGCTCTATTCGCTGCTGCTCGACCAGATCATCGACCGCGAGGCGGTCGGCATGCTGGCGCGCAAGCAGGGCCTCGACAAGGACCCGGCGGTGATCAAGGCGATCGCCCGGGCGCAGGACCAGGTGATACAGAACGCGCTGATCAGCCGCGAGGTCGGCCCGACCGTCACCGAGCCGGCCCTGCATGCGCGCTACGACCGCGACCTCGCCGGCAAAAGCGGCGAGGAAGAGGTGCATGCCCGCCATATCCTGGTTGCCAGCGAAGCCGACGCGCTGAAGATCATCGCCGAGCTGAAGAAAGGGGCGGATTTCGCCACCCTCGCCAAGGCCCGCAGCGCCGATCCGGGGGCGTCGCAGGGCGGCGACCTCGGCTTCTTCAAGCAAAGCGACATGCTGCCGGAATTCGCCAATGCCGCCTTCGCCATGAAGCCCGGCCAGATCACTGAACGGCCGGTCAAGACCCAGTATGGCTGGCACGTGATCAAGGTCGAAGGCCGCCGCGCCGCGCCGCCGCCGAGCTTCGAGCAGGCGCATGACGAACTGCGCCAGCAGATGATCCAGGAAGGGGTGCAGAAGGTGCTGGCGCAAGCCCGCGCCGGGTTGACGGTGGAAAAATTCAATCCCGATGGCAGCAAGCCGCGCTCCACCGACACCGCCGAGCCGCCGCCGGCGCCGAAGAAATAGCCCGGCGCCCGCCAAGCCACGGCCACACCGAACAAACACGAGAATCCGTCATGGCCATCGCCGTCTCTCCGCTTGCCTCAGACTTGCCTGAGTTGCCGCCCTTGGCCGGGGTGCGGCTCGGCGCCGCCGAGGCGGGCATCCGCTACCGCGGCCGGCGGGATCTGGTGATGATCGAGCTCGCGCCGGGGACCAGCGTCGCCGGGGTGTTCACCTCCAACAAATGTCCAGGCGCGCCGGTCGATTGGTGCCGGGCGTCGTTGCCGGCCGGAAAAGCGCGGGCGCTGGTGGTGAATGCCGGCAACGCCAACGTATTCACCGGCCGTGCCGGGGCCGCCGCGGCCAAGGCCACCGCCGTGGCCGCGGCCGGGCTGGTCGGCTGCCCGGTGAAACAGGTGTTTCTCGCCTCCACCGGGGTGATCGGCGAATTGTTGCCGCATGAGAAACTGACCGCGGCGCTGCCGGCGTTGCATGCGCGCCTGTCGCGAGGACGGCTGGGAAGACGCGGCGCGCGGCATCATGACCACAGACACCTTCCCCAAGGCCGCGACGCGCACCGCCGTCATCGGCGACACCGAGGTGCGGATCACCGGCATCGCCAAGGGCAGCGGCATGATCGCGCCGGACATGGCGACCATGCTGTGCTTCGTCTTCACCGACGCGAAAATCCCGGCACCGGTGCTTCAGAAGCTGCTGAAAAGCGGGGTTGCCGGCAGCTTCAACTGCACCACCGTCGACAGCGATACTTCGACGTCGGACACCGTGTTGCTGTTCGCCACCGGCCAGGCCAAGCACCGCAAGATCGAAGGCTCGGCCGGCTTGGGCAAATTCGCCCGGGCGCTGGACGAAGTACTGCTCGACCTCGCGTTGCAGGTGATCCGCGATGGCGAGGGCGCGCAGAAGCTGATCCGCATCGACGTCTCCGGCGCGGTCTCGGCGAAATCGGCCAAGCGCGTGGCGATGTCGATCGCCAACTCGCCCGCTGGTCAAGACCGCGATCGCCGGTGAGGACGCCAATTGGGGCCGCATCGTCATGGCCGTCGGCAAGGCCGGCGAACCGGCCGACCGCGACCTGATTTCGGTTGGCGTCGGCGGCGTCTGGATGGCGCGCCGCGGCGGCGTGGTGCCAGGCTACGATGAGACGCCGGTGGTGGCGCATATGAAGGGGCGGGCAATCGACATCGCCGTCGACCTCGGCCTCGGCCGCGGCCAGGCGACCGCGTGGACCTGCGACCTCACCCACGGCTACATCGACATCAACGGCAGCTACCGCAGCTGAGAGCGGGACGTTGGACGATCCGGCCGATGTCGCCCTGAAGTTCGAGCCGCTCGCCACCGAGCGGCTGACCCTGCGCCCGTACCGGCCGGAGGATGCAAGCGAGCTGCACCGGCTGATCAACGATTGGGAGGTGTGCCGCAACCTCGCGGTGGTGCCGTTCCCCTATTCGCGGGCGCTGGCCGACGAATGGATCGCCTCCACGCTGACGGCGCTGGCCGAGGGCCGTGGCTACCAGCTGGTGATCATCGGGCGCGAGGGCGAGCAGGAAATCATCGTCGGCGGCGTCGGGCTGCGGCTCGATCCCGGCCGCCGCACGGCCATGCTCGGCTACTGGGTCGGGCGCCGGTTCTGGGGCCACGGCGTCGCCACGCGAGGCGGCCGGCCGGCTGGCGCGGTGGGGGCTGGCCAATCTCGACCTCGACCGGCTGGAGGCGCAGGTCGCCACCGACAATCCAGCTCGACCGCGGTGCTGCGCCGCATCGGCTTCCGCCAGATCGGCGAAGGTGTGGCGAAGTTCCTCGCGCGCGGCGGCGAGCAGCCGGTGCTGCGCTTCGAGGCGACGCGCGACGACCTGTTCGGCCACGCCGAGCCGCCGAGCAGCACGAGGACGGGTGCCAAGCCATTGCTGCTGGTCGCCGCCTGCGCGCTGATCGACACCGATGGCCGGGTGCTGCTGGCGCGCCGGCCGGAAGGCAAGACGATGGCGGGGCTGTGGGAATTTCCCGGCGGCAAGCTGCATCCCGGCGAGACGCCCGAACATGCGCTGATCCGCGAGTTGAAGGAGGAACTGGGCATCGACGTCGCCAGCAACTGCCTCGCGCCCTTCGCCTTCGCCTCGCACGCGTACGAGGCGTTTCATCTGCTGATGCCGCTGTTCCTCTGCCGTCGCTGGCGCGGCACGCCGACGGCGCGGGAGGGCCAGACGCTCGCCTGGGTGCGGCCGGAGAAGCTCGCGGACTATCCGATGCCGCCGGCCGACAAGCCGCTGGTGCCGCTGTTGCGCGATTTCCTGTAAGCCTGCCGACGAGCGAGAGGCACATGGTCATCGCCAACCCCACCGCCTGCCTGCTGGTGATCGGCAACGAGGTGCTGTCCGGCCGCACCCAGGACGCCAACATCCGGTTCCTCGCCACCAAACTCGGTGAGATCGGCATTCCGCTTGCGCGAGGTCCGGGTGATCCCCGACGTGCCGGAAACCATCATCGCCACGGTCAACGAAGTGCGCGCGCAGTTCGACCATGTGTTCACCACCGGCGGCATCGGGCCGACGCATGACGACATCACCAGCGAATGCATCGCCGCCGCGTTCGGCGTGCCGTGGGAGCCGCATCCCGAGGCGTGGCGCGCGGATGGAGGCGCACTACCAAGACCGGGCCCGAGTTCAACGCCGCGCGCCAGCGCATGGCAACGATGCCGCGCGGCGCCACGCTGATCGACAACGCGATGTCCGTGGCGCCGGGCTTCAGCATCGGCAACGTCCATGTGATGGCCGGGCGTGCCGCGGGTCATGCAGTCGATGTTCGAGTGCGCTGGCGCCGACGCTGGCCGGCGGCCCGCCGATCGTCGCGCGCGCGGTGCATGCGGTCGGCCTGCCGGAGGGCATGATCGCCGAGGGGCTGGCGGCGATGCAGACGCGGTATCCCGGGCTCGATCTCGGCAGCTATCCGTTTTACCGGGCCGAGCGGCAACGGCGTGGCGATCGTCGCCAAGGGCACCGACGCCGCGGCGGCGGAGGCGGCCATCGCCGAGGTTTCGGCCTTGATGACGAGGCTGGGCGCCGCCCCCGTCGCCGGCGAGCCGCCGGAGTAACCATCCAACGGCGGCCTGGACATCCGGGTGCCGGGTTGATCCGGGCAGCAAGGTTGCCATATCCACGGCTTGTTGCGCCGCACCATACCCTGACGCCTGCGCGTCCCAGGAGCCCTGTCGATGCCGTTGAGCCCCCCGGCCGAACGCGAACTTCTCCATCAACGCGACATCCAGCTTCGTGGCTACCATCGCGCGGACGGAAATTTCGACATCGAGGCGACGCTGGTCGACACCAAAACCGCCGGATTCGGCAGTCCCGGCCGTGGCTATGTCGCGCCGGGAGAGCCGCTGCATCAGATGCGCGTGCGCATGACCATCGATGAGGCCATGACCATCCTGGCCTGTGAGGCGGTGACGGAAAACGGGCCATTCCCGGTCTGCGCCGGCGGCGCCGCGAGCATGTCCCACCTGGCCGGGCTGACCATCAAGGCCGGCTTCCTGAAAGCCGCCAACCAGATGCTCGGTGGCATCACCGGCTGCACCCATCTGCGCGAGTTGCTGCAGCAGATGGCGACGGTGGCGTTGCAGACCATGTGGCCGATTCGCTCCAAGCGTGAGGCGGCGGCGTTGGCGAGCAATCCGGCCGATGCCGGCGGAAAGCCACGCGCCGAGGACGGTTCGGCGCGGATGCTGAACACCTGCTTCGGCTATGCCAGCAGCAGCCCGGTGGTGAAGCAGCGCTGGCCGCATCTGTACACCGGCCCCGATGCGTCGCACCCGGCACCAGAGGCCCCGATCGCGCCGGTTCAGATGGCGGCGGCCGTCTCCGCGCGGGACTGAAGCGGCCAAAGCTCGCGGACTGAAGCGGCCGAGACCTGCATCGGGCCGTGACCGGCGCCGTGATGTCCGTCCTCGGTGCCGGCGTCGCGGAAATACCGGAGCACGTAGACCCGCACGGCACTGGTGCGGCCGCCGGGATGGCCATGCTCCTCGACGCGCTTGATCAGCGTGCCCAGGCCCAGGCATTCGCGGTGGCAAATTTCGTGCAGCGCCTCCCACAGCTCCGGCTCCAGCCGCATGCTGGTGCGGCCGCGAAGCGAGATGACGTTGCGATTGACCAGCCGGCTAGGATTCACCCGGGACCTCCGTTGCATCAGGAGGCCATGGTGGCGCCGAAGTCTTAAACGACCGTTGCCGCGACTTTTCAGCCGCCGTTACGAACCGGCCCGGCCTGCCTGCTCCTGTGCCGCCTGCTCTTCCGGCGTGCGCAGGGTCAGCGCCAGAGCGTGCAATCCGCCCGCCAGTTCAGCGTCGAGTGCTGCGTGCACGGCACGGGAGCGGGCGAGGCGGGTTTGGCCGCGGAAGGTTTCGCAAACCAGCAGAACGGAATAATGCGTCTCGCCGCCGGGTGCGGCACCGGCATGTCCGGCATGCTGGCGGCTGTCGTCGGTCACCCGCAGCATCGTCGGGTTGAAATGTCGGCGCAGGATGGCGGTGATGCGTTGGTCGCGGGTGCTCATGCGGGCAGAATGCCGGGCAGGGCGGCAAGGCGCAAATCGCCTCTTCCCAAACCGGCGGTAAGGAAGCACATAAACCGGCGATGACCAGACGCACACAACGCATTCGGGCGTACGCGCCGGACCCTGGGGCGCCGGGGCGGGCCTGCGATCTGCCGGGCTGCGGTGCCGCCGGCGAGTACCGTGCGCCGAAGTCGCGCCAGGCGCTGAACGAGTATTGGTGGTTCTGCCTGGAACATGTCCGCGGCTACAACGCCGGCTGGGATTTCTACAAGGGCATGAGCCCCAGCGAGATCGAGCTGCAGCTTCGCGCCGACACCGCTTGGCAGCGCCCGACCTGGCCGCTCGGCCGGTTGGGCGGCGGGCGGATCGACGAGGCGGCGCTGCGCGACCCGCTGCGGATGTTCGCGGAGGGCGAACGCCCGCCGCAGCAGCGGGGACCCGACGCGCCGAAGGAGATGCGCGAGCCGCTCGCCACCCTGGGCTTGAGCTGGCCGCTGACCATGGACATGCTGAAGACCCGCTACAAGGAGCTCGCCAAGCGCCATCATCCGGACGCCAACAACGGCGACCGTGCCGCTGAGGAACGCCTGAAGACGATCAATCTTGCGTACGCCGCCTTGCGCGGCTGCCTTGCCGCCCCGCCCCTCGCCGCCGCGAGCTGATTTTCGCTCGCTGCCTACCCATCAGCAAAAGCCGGGCGTAGAGTGTCCCGGAAAAACATTGGGATCGCTGGCCTATGAACAAGGTTGCCGCTCTGTCCGAAGCCCGGCTGTTGCCGACCTCCGCAATCGACATGCCCGACATCACCGTCGACGCGACGAAAACCTTCGGGGTCGACGTCACGATGGAAGTGCCGGCGTTCTCGGTGCGCACCGAGCACGTGCCGGACATCGACCCGTCCTATCGCTTCGACCGTGAAACCACGCTGGCGATCCTGGCCGGCTTCGCGTTCAACCGCCGCGTGCATGGTCCAGGGTTATCACGGCACCGGCAAATCGACGCATATCGAGCAGGTCGCGGCCCGGCTGAACTGGCCCTGCATCCGCGTCAACCTCGACAGCCACATCAGCCGCATCGACCTGATCGGCAAGGACGCGATCGTCCTGAAGGACGGCAAGCAGATCACCGAATTCCGCGAGGGCATCCTGCCCTGGGCCTTGCAGCACCCCTGCGCCCTGGTGTTCGACGAATACGATGCCGGCCGGCCGGACGTGATGTTCGTCATCCAGCGCGTGCTGGAGGTCGAGGGCAAGCTCACTCTGCTTGACCAGAACAAGGTGATCCGCCCGCACCCGAGCTTCCGCCTGTTCTCGACCGCGAACACCGTCGGCCTCGGCGACACCACCGGCCTGTATCACGGCACCCAGCAGATCAACCAGGGCCAGATGGACCGCTGGAACATCGTCGCGACCCTCAACTACCTGCCGCACGGGCAGGAGACCGAGATCGTGATGGCGAAGCTGGGCATCGACCCGGCGAACAAGGCCGCAGAAGAAGCGGATCGAGGCGATGGTGGCGCTGGCCGACCTGACGCGGGCCGGCTTCATCAACGGCGACATCTCCACCGTGATGTCGCCGCGCACGGTGATCACCTGGGCCGAGAACGCGCGCATCTTCGGCGACGTGGGCTTCGCCTTCCGGCTGACCTTCCTCAACAAATGCGACGAGGCCGAGCGCAGCACGGTGGCCGAGTACTACCAGCGCTGCTTCAACGAGGAAGTTGCCACCGGCAACATGGTGAAGCGGGGCGCCTGAGGCGCTTCGCGAGGGCATCGGCATGAGCGGCAGCGGCAAGGACAATACCCGTTCGGAGGAGTTCAAGCGCGCCACCGCCGGCGTGCTGCGCGCGATCGCGCAGAACAACGAGGTTCAGGTGGCGTTTCAGCCGGGACCGTCGGGCCTGGCCGGCAAGCGCGCCCGCCTGCCGCTGCCGACCCGGGCGCTGCCGGTCGCGGAGATGGCCAAGCTGCGCGGCGCCGCCGACAGTCTGGCCCTGCGCCTCCGCCACCACGACGACGCGGTGCACGCGGCGCGCATGCCAGCCCGCCGCGAGGCGAAGGACGCCTATGACGCGCTCGAGCAGGCGCGGGTCGAGGTGGTCGGCTCGCGCCACATGAGCGGGGTCGCATCCAACCTGCGGGCCCGCCTCGCGGAAGAATGCGAAGCCGAAGGTTACGACCGGATGACCCGCAAGGACCAGTTGCCGGTTCACTCGGCGCTGGCCTTGCTGGCGCGCGAGCGGATGTCCGGCGAAGCGTCACCCGAAGCGGCGCGCCGGGTGTTGGAATTGTGGCGCGGCACCGTCGGCGAAGGCGCCGAACTGGCACTTTCCGAAATGGCCAGTGCGCAGGACGACCAGGCGGCCTTCACCCGTGCCGCCCGCAAGCTGCTGGCGGCGATGGATCTCGCCGAAGCGGAGGTCGAGGCCGAGCCGGACGAGACCGAGGAGGGTGAGGACGGCGGCGAGCAGTCCGGCCAGCAGGACAATTCGCAGGACGGCGAGGGGCAGTCCGAGAGCGAGACCGACAGCATGCTCGGCGCCCAGCCGGAGCAGATGGAAGGCGAGTCCGCCGACGACGAAAGCGGCGAGGAATCCGAGGACGACGCGGCCGCGGCGGAGGGCGACGAGCGCCCGGGCGGGCCGCAGCCGCGGCGCGAGAAGCAAAGCGCCGAGTCCGAGGCCGCGTATCGTGCCTATGTCAGGCTCTTCGACGAGGAAATCTCCGCCGAGGACCTCTGCGACGCAGAGGAGCTGTCACGGCTGCGCCAGCAACTTGATCAGCAGTTGCAGAACTTGCAAGGCGTCGTCTCCAAGCTCGCCAACCGGCTGCAGCGCCGGCTGTTGGCGCAGCAGACGCGCGCGTGGGATTTCGACCTGGAAGAAGGCATCCTCGATGCCGGCCGGCTGTCGCGGGTGATCGTGAACCCGCTGCTGGCGCTGTCCTACAAGCGCGAGCGCGACACCGAATTCCGCGACACCGTGGTGACCTTGCTGATCGACAATTCCGGCAGCATGCGCGGGCGGCCGATCACCGTCGCCGCGATGTGCGGCGACATCCTGTCACGGACGCTGGAGCGTTGCGCGGTGAAGGTCGAAGTGCTGGGCTTCACCACGCGGGCCTGGAAAGGCGGCCAGTCACGCGAGCGTTGGGTGGCCGACGGCAAGCCGCGCAATCCCGGCCGGCTCAACGATCTTCGGCACATCATCTACAAGGCCGCCGACGCGCCGTGGCGCCGGGCGCGCAAGAATCTCGGCCTGATGCTTCGCGAAGGGCTGCTGAAGGAAAACATCGACGGCGAGGCGCTGGCCTGGGCCTATCGCCGGCTGCTCTCGCGCCCGGAGCATCGGCGGATTCTGATGGTGATCAGCGACGGCGCGCCGGTGGATGATTCCACGCTGTCGGTGAATCCCGGCAATTACCTGGAGAAGCATCTGCGCGAGGTGATTCGCGACATCGAGGCGCGCAACCAGGTGGAACTGATCGCGATCGGCATCGGCCACGACGTCACGCGCTACTATCGCCGCGCCGTCACCATTGTCGATGCCGAGGAACTCGGCGGTACGATGATGAAGAAGCTGACCGAGTTGTTCGACGAAGACGCCGCCGCCGCCTGGGCGCGCGCCAGCATCGAACGCTCTGCCCTGGTGGCGTAGCCGCCGCAGTTGTGAGGCCGTGAAAGGGGCCGCACGTCACGGTGCGGCCCCTTTGCCTTTGCTGCGCGACGGCTCAGGTGGCGTAGTGGAACTCCGGTAGGGCGCGGAGCGTGTCCTTCGTGGCACCCGGCAGCACCATGTGCTTGTCGCCGGGCTTCAGGGCGCTGAAGGAAACCACGACGAGCTTGGCGCCGAGTCCCAGGAACCCGCCGACGGACAGCACCGCGAACGGCACTTTTTCCGATGGCGTGACAATCAGGTCGTCGATCGTGCCGATCGTCTCGTTGGCTTCGTTCACCACCGTGCTGCCGACCACCTTCGAGGTCCGGTAGCCGGTCGCCACGGTTTGCGGATCGATCTTCGCCAGCCCCACCGTCTGTGGCGCGCCCTGCGCCAGCACGGGGCCTGCGGCCAGCATCGCCGAGAGCGCCAACGCAATGAGATGCGAGGTCTTCATGGCCACTCCTTCTATCGGCTTCGGTCTATCGACTTCGGTTTCGCCGCGCCGACGATCTTCCGACGAGCATGTTCATTGCACCCGCCTCACGGGCGCGCGATTGCTCAGGTCTTGTTGCGCATGGCGTCCTTGGCGCCGCCAACCGCGTTCTGCACCTTGCCTTCAGTCTTTTCGGCCTTGCCCTCGGCCTGAAGTTTGGCGTCGCCGGTCACTTTGCCGGCGGCGTCCTTGACAGCGCCTTTGGTTTGCTTGGCCGCGCCAGCAATCCGGTCCTTGTCCATTCAACGCTCCATCACCTGCGGCGGAAAAATCCCGCCTGAACCCGAGTGCGGCCCCTGCCGGCCCGGTCGTGTCGCGTTAACGAGGGGATCAGGCGGTGGTTCCGCGGATTTATTGGGCACGCTCCAACGTCTATGCCCGAGCTTAAAATGAGGCGAGAACAAAAATTGACACCGAACGTTAAGAATCAGCTAATTTGCTGCTGGCCCTCCGCCAATGTTAAGGCTAAATTAACCTCAGAAACGACGAACAATCTTAAATTTGCTACGTCCCTGAGGAGCCCATCATGCGTCAATTCGCCACCGGCATCGTCCATGAGCGCAAAGCCATGGCCACCCTCGAATTCGCGGTCCTCGCTGCCTTCATCACCGGCGCCGCGATGGTGATAGCCGGCTCGATCGGCAACGTGACGATGCGTTTGTTCGAGCGGATCGGGACGTTTTTTTAAGGCGCGCTCTGCGGGTCGACGAATCGCGCCAGGCGCACCGCGGTGTGCCCGCGGCTTGGCCGCAGGCTCGGCATGATCAGCAGGCAATCGTCGTGCGGGGTTCGAACCTCGGTGGTGCCGTCCATGCCGATCAGCGTATTTCGCCTTGGCACGACGTCACCGCCGCGAAACGCCTGCACGAAGCCAAAGCCCGAGGTCGCTGCCGTCACTGCCATGGTCACCTGGGCAAACCGCGCACAGGATGAGCCAAGGCGGGCCGGCAAAGCCGGGTGGTCGCTGGCCATGCCGAGATGGCGCAGCAGCCCGGCGACGCTCGCCAGCGCCATGTCCACTGTCGCCGCCTCCCAATGCTGCCCGGCTTCCACCAGCACGGCGGCTTGCGGTGTCGCCGGATCGGCGAACCGCCCGTAATCGATCACTCGCCGTCCGGCGACGTGCCCGGCATCCCCGACCACCAGCTCCGGCATGCCGATCGCAAGCCCAAGGTCGCGGCCCTTGCTGGTATCGCCGCTCAGGATCAGCGGCCCGGCCGGCCACAGCATCGAATGCAAATCGAGCAGCACGTCAACCGTGTCGATCAGCGGGCGCATGCGACGGGCTCGGTCGAGCTCGCAGGACTGGCGCGGTCCGTCGAGCATGGCCGCATCCCAAAGCCGGTTCAAATCCTCGTCGACAAAGCGGCTGGCGGTGGGATGTGCGCGGTCGAACCGCGCGAAGGCATCGAGATTGGCGAATCCGAAAGTCAGCCGCCCGCGCTCGGGACGCAACCTTGCCCTGAGCAGGCGGTCCAGCGCGATCGCGCCGCTGATCTCGTTGCCATGCACCAGCGCCAACAAGGCGACGTGCGGCCCGGACCGCGCGGCGGTGTAGCTGGTGAAGCCTTGAATGCCGCAATTGCCGTGCAGCCACGGGGAGAGGTCAGGGGCTGAAATATGGACGTCGAACTGCGGCATGGCGGATTGCCTGGTGTCCACGGCAAGGCCCGCCCCCGGCGGCGCGTTCGCACGGTCGCTCATTGGCGGCTGGACGCAGGCGGGACAGGCCGGTCGCACATGGCAGCAGTCTATACAGGCGTGCGCCGCCGGCAACCGGGGTTGCCGCTCGCGCATGGTGGGAGCCGTCGAACACGTGCGTTGCGGCAACCGTGGTTGCCGCTCGCATATTGTGGGAGCCGTCGAACGCGTGCGTTGCGGCAACCGTGGTTGCCGCTCGCATATTGTGGGAGCCGTCGAACGCGTGCGCCCCGGCAACCGTGGTGATGCGCGGCCGAGCTGTCAGTTCGCGGCGATCTGCAGCCGTTGCGCGGCGCGGGCACGGCCGATCAATGGCAGCAAGGATTCGAGGTCCGGGCCTTGCTCCTCCCCGGTCAGCGCCAGGCGCAACGGCAGCGTCAACGCGTCTCCCTCGCGGCCGGTCTGCGCCCGGATCGCGCTGGTCCAGCGCGGGAACACCTCGTCGTTCCATGGCTCGGCGGGCAATTCCTCCAGTGCCGTGCGCAGGAACGCGCCCTCGCCCTCGATCACCGGCGGCACGATGGTTCCGGCGACCACATCCCAATAGCCGCGGCTCTCGATGAGCAGATCGAGGCTGCCGCGCACCGCATGCCAGAACGACTCGGTCGCACCCGCGGGCAGGCGCGGCGCGATGTCGGCGAAGCTGGTGTCCTGAAGCACCAGCCGGTTCAGCGCCAGCAGGTCATTGATGTCGAAGCGCGGCGGCGCCGGGGAGAATCGCTGCAGGTCGAACGCGGCGGCCAGCGCGTCCGGGTCGAGCGGTTCCTGCGGCGCCGACGAGCCGAGCCGCGCGAGATACGAGAACAAGGCTTTCGGCTCGATTCCGTCATGGCGCAAATTGCGCAAGGTGGCGCCACCGAAGCGGCGGGAGAGTTTGCTGCCCTGGATGTTGGTCAGCGCCGGCAGATGCGCGAAGCCGATGGCGCCGGGATTGGCGCCGAGGGCGGCCATCAGGTCCATCTGCATGGCGGTGCCGGCGATCTGGTCCTCGGCGCGCACCAGATGGCTGACATGGTGTGCGAGGTCGTCGACCACCGAGGTCAGCAGGCCGTGCGGCGTCCCGTCGGCGCGAATCACGATCGGATCCGACAAGGTCGGCAGTTTCACGCGGCGCCGGCCGAGCACGAGGTCGGACCAGCTCATGTCCTGGTCGGACAGGAGGAAGCGCCAATGCGGCCGCTTGCCCCCGGCTTCGGCGGCGGCACGCTGGGCGGCGGTGAGCTTCAGCATGGCGCGGTCATAGACCGGTGCCTGGCCGCGGCGGAGGCGCAAATCATGTTTGACCGCGAGTTCTTCCTCGCTTTCGAAGCAAGGATACAGGCGGCCGGAGCGCTTCAGCGTCTCGGCCGCTTCCTCGTAGAGCGCCAGCCGCTCGGACTGGCGAAGGGTTTCGTCCCAGTGCAGGCCGAGCCATTCGAGGTCGGTGCGGATCGCCTCCGCGGCGGTGTTGCCACGTGCCGCATCGGCATCATCGAGGCGCAGCAGGAAGCGGCCGCCGGCGCGGCGGGCGATCAGGGCGTTGACGATGGCCAGGCGAGCGGCACCGACATGCAGCGCGCCGGCCGGCGAAACCGCGAAGCGGGTGACGATCATCGGCCGTCCTCCCCGTCATCGAGATCACCCGCATCGCCGCGGCGCGGGTCCAGCGCGCGCCAGTCACGTTCTTCGGCGGTTGCCGGACGGTCGGCGAAATCGGACAATTCGGCGCCGCTGCGCCAACCGTTGTCGCCCGCGTCCAGCACCTCCACATCCTCGCCGAACGCGAACCAGGCATCCAGCACCTCGCGCGCCGTGGCGCCGCCGATGCGGCAGCGCTCGACGCTGTCGCGGACATAGGCGACGGGCGAAGGCGTTGGCCTGCATCAGGGTGGGAAAGCCGCCGACTTCCTCGACGATGTTGTCTTCGGCAGCGCCGGAGAGATCGAGGATGCGGACCCGCCAGCCGCCTTCGGGGGCGAACAGGTCGCTCATGTGACCAGCGTCGTGAAGCCGTTGGTGATCGGATAGCGCCGGTCACGGCCGAAGGCGCGCGCTGGTGATCTTCACGCCGGGCGGGGCCTGGCGGCGCTTGTATTCGGCGCGGTCCAGCATTGTTCCACACGCGCAGCACGTCGGCGCGGTCGAAGCCTTCGGCCACCAAGCTCCTCACCTGCCTCCCCCTCCACCAGGCCTTGCAGGATGGCGTCGAGAATCTCATACGGGCGGCAGGCTGTCCTGGTCGGTCTGGTTCGGTTTCAGCTCGGCGCTCGGCGGCTTGGTGATGACCCGCTCGGGCATCACCGGGCCGCGCGGGCCCGAGCGCGCGCCCCGGCACGTGCGCGTTGCGCCAGCGGGACAGCGCGAACACCGTCGTCTTGTAGACGTCCTTCAGCACCGAGTAACCGCCGCACATATCGCCGTACAGCGTGGCGTAGCCGACCGACATTTCGCTTTTGTTGCCGGTGGTGAGCACCATCGAGCCGAGCTTGTTGGAGATCGCCATCAGAATCAAGCCCGCGCGCGCGCGACTGGATGTTCTCCTCGGTGATGTCGGCCTGGCGCCCGTCGAAGATCGGCGCCAGCACCTCGTCGAACGCTTCCATCGCCGGGGTCGATCGAGCACGGTGTCGCAGGCGAATGCCGAGCAGCCTCGCGCACTCGGCGGCATCGTCCAGGCTGTGCTGGCTGGTGTAGGGGCTGGGCAGCATGAAGCTGCGCACCATCGCCGGACCGAGCGCATCGACGGCGACGGCGGCCGAGAAGCGCGCTGTCGATGCCGCCAGACAGCCCCAGGATAACGCCGGGGAAGCCGTTCTTGCGGACGTAATCGCCGAGACCGAGCATCATGCAGCGATAGACCGATTCGAGGTCCGGAAATTCCGGTGCCAAAGCCTGCGGCGTGCAAACTGAGGTGTTCGCCGTCGCGCCGTCCACTCGGTCAGCGTCAACGCCTCCTCGAACGCACGGCATTTGCACGGCGAGGCTCCTGTCGGCGTTGAGCACGAAGCTGGCGCCGTCGAACACCAGCTCGTCCTGGCCGCCGACCTGGGCGCAGAACACGTAAGGCAGGCCACTCTCGACCACCCGTTCCACCGCCAGCGCCACCCGGCGTGGCTGCTTGCCGACCTCGTAGGGGCTGCCGTTGATGGAAAGCAGCATTTCCGCGCCGCTTTCGGCCAGCGTCTCGGCGACGGCCGGAAACCACCAATCCTCGCAGATCATCAGCGCCGAGGCGAAAGCCGCGAAACGCCACCGGACCTGGCGACGGGCCGGCGTCGAACACGCGTTTTTCGTCGAACACGCCGTAATTGGGCAATTCATGCTTCGCCCGGCGCGCCACGATGCGGCCCTCGTCCAGCACGATACGCGGCGTTGTAGAGCTTGTCGCCCGTCGAGCCACGGGCCGCCGACCATCAACCCCGGGGCCGCCATCGGCGGTGTCTGCCGCAAGCTCGGCGATGGCCGCCTCGCAGGCGGCGACGAAGGCCGGTTTGCGAACCAGGTCCTCGGTCGGGTAGCCGGAGATGGAAACATCTCCGGGGTGACCATCAACGCGGCACCCAGCCGGGCGGCCTCGGCACGGGCGGCGCGGATGCGTGCGAGATTATGCACGATCTGGCCGACGTGGGGGTTGAACTGGGCAAGCACGATCTTCAGCGTGTCGGACATGGCGCGGAAGCTAAGGGCGGAAGTCGGGCAAATCAAATCGCCGCCGCTTGCGGGCGATATTGCGGCGCAACAGGAATTCGCGGCCGACCTTGACCATCGGCGCGCCGTCATACTCGACGATGTCGGCGGTGGCGTAGGTCTCGCTCCAGCTTCGGGGATGAAGCTGCCGGTGCCGACGACGTCGATCGGCGCCTGCGCGTCGCGCCATCACCCGGCATTTGTCGACGCCGAAGCCGGAGGAGGCGACGATGCGCACGCGCGGAAAGCCGGCGGCGTCCAGCGCCTCGCGCATGCGCCAGACCGCGGCGGCCGAGACGCCGGTGCCGACCAGGTAGCGCAGCTCGCTGTCGCTGCGATAGCGGCGGATGGCGCCGGGGGCGTGGCGCTCCAGCACCGCATAGCTCTCCGCCGGGATCGAGGCCTTCGAGGAACCGGCCGCCATGGGTGTCGAGCCGGACCGACAGCTGCCCGCCGCCGGCAAGCTCGGGAAAGCGACGGCAAACGGCGAGCGCGTCGGTGATCTCGCGGCCGAAATAATCGACCAGCACGGTCAGCGGCTCGTCGGGGAACGTCTCGTGGAACATCTCGGCGGCGCGGACCGTGGACCCGGCATAGCCGATCAGCGCATGCGGCATGGTGCCGCGGCCGCGCGTCGGCGCCGAACCAGTGCGCGGTGCGCGTCATTGGCGTTGCCGATGAAGCCCTTCGCGCCTTCCCGCTTCGCCGCCTCGCTGCCGACCGAGGCGGCGTAGGCCATCATCTCCTGCATCTCCGCGCCGGCGCAGTGGCGCGCCTCCATGGCGAGGAAGCGGCACTCCGGCAGCGCCAGGCACATCTGGTAGGCGTTGTGCGCGGCGACGCAGGCCGGGCCGATCTTCTGCAGCATGATCGTCTCGAGATCGGACAAGCTGCGAGCAGGCTGCCGGTGATGTAGACCAGCGGCTCGCCGGCGCCGATCCAGCTGCCCTCGGGATGGGTGACGTCGATGTCGAACACGGTGCCGCGCTCGGCGCGCGACCGGCGGCAGCCAGTCGAGCATCAGGCGCGGCGCCGAGATCACCGGGCGGCGCAGGAACACCGCGTAGGTGACGCGCTTGTCGCCGAAGCGCGCGCACCACGTCGCGGGTGCGGTTGAAATAGACGTCGGTGCGCGCGGCGATGTCGCGCGGTCAGCGCCGAATCCGCGGCCCGCGCCGGCGTGGTGTCCATGCGCCGCCTACTGCGCCGCGACGGCCGGGCGTGCGCGCGCGGGCAGCGCGCCGTGCCTTCAGCTCCTCGGCGACCAGGAAGGCCAGTTCCAGCGACTGCTCGGCGTTCAGGCGCGGATCGCAGAAGGTCTCGTAGCGCTCGGACAGATCGGCCTCGCGTCAGCCGATGCGCGCCGCCGACGCATTCGGTGACGTCGCTGGCCGGTCATCTCGACATGCACGCCGCCGGCCCAGGTGCCCTCGGCTGGCATGGGCGTCGAAGAAGCCGCGCACCTCGGCCGAGGATCGCGTCGAAGCTGCGGGTCTTGACGCCGCGCGGCGGTGGAGATCGTGTTGCCGTGCATCGGGTCGCACAGCCAGACCACGCGGCGGCCCTCGCGCTTGCACCGCGCGCAGCAGCGGCGGCAGCAGGCGCTCCGACCTTGTCGGCGCCCATGCGGCGGATCAGCGTCAGGCGGCCGGGCTCGTTCTGCGGGTTGAGCATGGTCGATGAGGCGCAGCAGCTCGTCCGGCTCGGTGCGTCGGGCCGACCTTCATGCCGATCGGGTTGCGCACGCCGCGCAGGAACTCGACATGCGCGCCGTCCGGCTGGCGGGTGCGGTCGCCGATCCACAGGAAATGCGCCGAGCACGCGTACCAGTCGCCGGAGGTGGAATCGACGCGGGTCAGCGCCTGCTCGTAGGGCAGCAGCAGCGCCTCGTGGCTGGTGTAGAAATCGGTCTCGCGGATCTGCGGCGTGGAGTCTGCTGGTGATGCCGCAGGCCGACATGAAGGCCAGCGTCTCGTCGATGCGGTGCGGCGAGGTCCTGGTAGCGCTCGACCAGCGGCGAGCGGGCGACGAAGCCGAGGTTCCAGCGATGCACCTCGTGCAGGTCGGCATAGCCGCCGGAGGCGAAGGCGCGCAGCAGGTTCAGCGTGCCGGCGGACTGGAAATAGCCGGTTTCCATGCGCGCGGGATCGGGCATGCGGGCGGCGGCGGTGAACTCCGGGCCGTTGATGATGTCGCCGCGATAGCTCGGCAAGCGTTTCGCCGCCGACGGTCTCGGTGTCGGAGCTGCGCGGCTTGGCGAACTGCCCGGCCATGCGGCCGAGCTTCACCACCGGCACGCTGGCGCCATAGGTCAGCACGACCGCCATCTGCAGCAGCACCCGGAAGGTGTCGCGGATGATGTTGGCGGTGAAGTCCGAAAAGCTCTCGGCGCAGTCGCCGCCCTGCAGCACGAAGGCGCGGCCATCGGCGACCTGCGCCAGCGACGCCTTCAGCCGGCGCGCCTCGCCGGCGAACACCAGGGGCGGGTAGCGGCGGAGCCGTTCCTCGGCCTCGGCTAGCTTCTCACGCGTCGGGATAGAGCGGCGCCTGCTTGATGGGGTGGTCGCGCCAGCTACCAGGAGTCCAATTGGCGGTCATTTTCATCTCCTGCGCCATCCGGGCTCAAGCCGGACTTCGACGGGCGCAAAGGCAGGTTATCCACACAAACCGGCCGATTGGCTACTCCCGGCGGTGAACGCCGCCGCCCGGCGGTGAACTCCGCCGCCGCCGGCGGTCAATCCGGTCCGCCGGCACCTTCCGCAAGCTCGGCGGCACCCATTGCATCGGCCTTGGCGGCGCGGCTGCCGGGGATCGCCTCCGGCGAGACCGCGACCCTGGTGCGGGTGCGCATGGTGACGAATTCCTCCGCGGCCGTCGGATGGATGCCGACGGTACGGTCGAAATCGGCCTTGGTCGCCCCGCAATTGATCGCCACCGACAGGCCTTGCATGATCTCGGCCGCGTCCTCGCCGAGCATATGCGCGCCGAGCACGCGCTGGCTCACCTGATCCACCACCAGCTTCATCATTGTTTTGCGCGCGCGGTGGCTGAGGCTGTGGCGCATGGGCGTGAAATTCGAGACGTAGATGTCGGTGGGCCCCAGAGCCGCGGCTTGCGCCTCCGTCAGCCCGACCGTCGCCACGGGTGGGGTGGAGAAGACCGCACTCGCCACCGCGTTCAGCTCCCATGTCCGCGGGCCGGCGCCGAACAAGCGGTCGGCCAAGGAGTGGCCCTCGGCGATCGCCACCGGCGTGAGGTTGATCTTATCGGTGACGTCGCCGATGGCGTAGATGTTCTCCTGGCTGGTCCGCCACTCGGCATCAACCGTGACCGCACCGAACGCCGAGACGTGGACTCCGGCCCGCTCCAGCCCGAGGCCGTTGGTATGTGGCGTGCGGCCAATCGCTGCGAACACCAGCCCGGTCTCGATGCTCCGCCCGTCCGAAAGATGGACCACCCTGGCGGGGCCGTCCTTGGCCACCGATTTGACGGTGACGCCGGTGTAAAGTTCGATCCGGCTGCCGCGCAGCGCGTCGGCCAGCGCCGTCCGGAGATCCTCGTCGAAACCGCGCAACGGCAGTTCCTGGCGCATCACCAGGTCGACGCGTGCGCCGAGGCCGGCAAAGATGCCGGCGAACTCCACGGCGATGTAGCCGCCGCCGATGATGGTCACGTGCGGCGGCAGCGTGCCGAGGGTGAACGCGTCGTCCGAGACGATGCAATGCTCGGCACCTTGGAATTCGGGCCAGGTCGGGCGGCCGCCGGCGGCGATGACGATCCGCTCGGCGGTGACCAGACGGCCATCGATCTCGAGCGTATGGGCGTCGCGGAAGGTCGCCCGCGCCTCGAACGAGGTGACGCCGGCATTGTCCATCAGGCCGCGATAGATGCGGTTCAGCCGGGCGATTTCCTGGTCCTTGGCAGCGATCAGCGCCGCCCAGTCATGCCGGGGCGGCTGGGTGTCCCAGCCGAAGCCGTGGCTGTCCTGGGCGTGGGCTCCGTATTCGGACGCCATCACCATCAGCTTCTTCGGCACGCAGCCGACGTTGACACAAGTGCCGCCCCAGGCCGCCTCCTCCGCCACGCCGACGCGCGCGCCGTGCCCGGCGGCGATCCGGGCGCATCGCACGCCGCCCGAACCGCCACCGATCACAAATAGGTCGAAATCATATTTCCGTCCGTCGCCCCGTTGCGAAATGCTCACGTGCCGATGCCGCCGATCGCCATGTACTTCACCTCGATGTATTCCTCGATCCCGTAATGTGAACCCTCGCGCCCGAGGCCCGAGGATTTCATGCCGCCGAACGGCGCCACTTCGGTGGAAATGATGCCTTCGTTGATGCCGATGATGCCGTATTCCAGCGCTTCGGCAACGCGGAAGATGCGGCCGACGTCGCGGGCGTAGAAATACGAGGCGAGGCCGAACTCGGTGTCGTTGGCCAGCCTGATCGCTTCCTCCTCGGTCTTGAAGCGGAACAGCGGTGCCACCGGGCCGAAGGTTTCCTCGCGGAAGATCAGCGCGTCGGCGGGAACGTCGGCGAGCAGCGTCGGCTGGAAGAAATTGCCGCCGCGGGCATGCCGTTTGCCGCCGCTGACCACCCGCGCGCCGCGCTTCAGGGCGTCGGCGATGTGTTCCTCGACCTTGGTGACGGCGGCGGCATTGATCAGCGGCCCCTGGGTGACCCCGTCCTCCATGCCGTCGCCGACGCGCAAGCCCTCGACCGCGGCCTTCAGCTTGGCGGCGAAGGCGTCGTAGACCCCGTCCTGCACCAGAACACGGTTGGCGCAGACGCAGGTTTGGCCGGTGTTGCGGTATTTCGAGGCCATGGCGCCGAGAACAGCGGCATCGAGGTCGGCGTCGTCGAAGACGATGAACGGCGCGTTGCCGCCCAGCTCCATGCTGGTCTTCTTCACCGTCGGCGCGCATTGCGCGAGCAGCTTGGCGCCGACTTCGGTGCTGCCGGTGAAGGTCAGCTTCCTGACTTTCGGGTTGGCGGTGAGTTCGGCCCCGACCTCGCCCGACGGGCCGGTGATGACGTTGCAGACGCCGGCCGGCATGCCCGCGCGCTCGGCCAGCACGGCGATGGCGAGGGCGGAGAACGGCGTCTGGCTGGCCGGGCGGATCACCCCGGTGCAGCCGGCGGCCCAACCCGGACCAGTCTTGCGGGTGATCATCGCCGCCGGGAAGTTCCACGGCGTGATCGCCGCAAACACGCCGACCGGTTCCTTGGCGACGATGATGCGCCGCCCGCGCGCGTTCTGCGGAATGGTGTCGCCGTAGATGCGCTTGCCCTCCTCGGCGAACCACTCGATGAAGCTCGCGGCATAGGCGATCTCGCCCTTGCTTTCGGCGAGCGGCTTGCCTTGCTCGGCGGTCATGATCACCGCGAGGTCGTCGGTGTTGGCGAGCATCAGATCGAACAGGCGGCGCAGGATGGCGGCGCGTTCCTTGGCGGTCAGTGCGCGCCAGGCCGGCTGCGCCTTGTGCGCGGCATCGATCGCGCGGCGGGTTTCCGCGGCACCCATCGCCGGCACCTCGCCGATCGCCTCGCCGGTGGACGGGTTCTTCACAACCAGGGTGCGGGCGTTATCGGCCTGGATCCACTTGCCGTCGATGCAGTTGGCCTGGCGGAACAGGGTGGGGTCCTTGAGCGGCAGCTTGGTCGCTGGGTTCAACATGGCGATGTTCCTCTCCCGTGGTGGCGCAGAGATAGGCCCGCCAGTGGTAAATGTCAGCGGGGGCAAATCTCGGCGGCCGATGATGGCCCGATGATTTCGGCTGCCTGCATCCCATATCCGGTTGATGCGCCTCCTCCGCCTGTTGCTGAACATCGTGTGGGTGCTGACCGGCGGGCTGTGGATGGCGGCCGCCTGGGTCGTCGCCGGGGTGTTGATGGCGGTCACCATCATCGGCCTGCCCTGGACCCGCGCTGCCTTCAACATCGCGGCCTTCAGCTTCCTGCCCTTCGGCCACCGCGTCGTCTCGCGCGCCGAGCTCCATGGTCGCGGCGATATCGGCACCGGCTTTCTGGGCTTCATCGGCAACCTGATCTGGCTGCTCCTCGCCGGCTGGTGGCTGGCGCTCGGCCATCTCGTCACCGCAGCTTGCCTCGCCATCACCATCATCGGCCTGCCGTTCGGCTGGGCGCATCTGAAGCTTGCCGGTGTGGCGCTTTGGCCGATCGGCCGCGCCGTCGTGCCGATCGGCGGCCCGGTTTATCGCTGACCGGTCTATCGCTGATCAGTCCGGGGCGGCCCATCGGCCTCGGCCACCCAGGTGAGCGGCCGCGCCACCGATTCCAGCGGCCGCCGCTCCGCCGCGGTTCCCCAGATCGCCTGCACCACCGCCGCGCCGAGCATCAGCGCCGAGCCGCCGAGATAGCCGAAGAACACGTCGGTGCGGGAGCCGGTGTCGATCAGCCGGCCGAGCAGCCAGGGTGCCACCATGCCGCCGAGGCCGGTGCCGAAGGCGTAGAACACCGCGATCGCCACCGCGCGCATCTCCAGTGGGAACGTCTCGCTGACCGTGAGATACGCCGAGCTGGCGGCGGCGGAGGCGAAGAAGAACACCATCGACCAGGCGATGGTCTGGGTCGTGGCGCCGAGCCAGCCTTGTGCGAAGGCAAAGCCGCTGGCCGCCAGCAGCAGCCCGGATATGGCATAGGTTGCCGCCACCATGCGCCGCCGCCCGATCGTGTCGAACAGGCGCCCGAGCAGCAGGGGGCCGGCGAAATTCCCGAGGCCGAACGGCACGATGTACCAGCCGACGCGATCGGATGGCACGCCGTAGAAATCGGTCAGCACCAGGGCGTAGGTGAAGAAGATCGCGTTGTAGAAAAACGCCTGCGCGGTCATCAGGCACAGGCCGATCGCCGCGCGCCTGCGGTGCAGGTGGAACAGCACGTGCACGATCTCGCGCAAAGGTGTGCTCGGTCGCGCCCGCAGCCGGATGCGGGGCAGGGGGCTCGCGGGTGGGGGGATGTTGAAATGGCGCTCGATTCCGGCCACCACGGCCTCGGCCTCGTCGGCGCGGCCATGGCTGATCAGCCAGCGCGGGCTTTCCGGGATCCACAGCCGCATCAGCAGCACCGGCAGCGCCAGCGCCGCCCCGGTCAGGAAGCACAGGCGCCAGCCGATATCGGGCGCGAACCAGGCGGGGTCCAGCAGCGCCACGGAGCCGCCGGCGCCGAGCATGGCGCCAATCCAGAAGCTGCCGTTGATGCCAAGGTCGGTCCAGCCGCGCACCCGCGCCGGCACCAGTTCCTGGATCGCCGAGTTGATGGCAGTGTATTCGCCACCGATGCCGGCGCCGGTCAGGAAGCGGAACAGCATGAAGCTCCAGAGATTCCAGGCGAAGCCGGTTGCCGCCGTGGCGGCTGCGTAGACGGCGAGGGTGGTGAAGAACAGCAGCCGGCGGCCGAGCCGGTCGGTCAGCCAGCCGAAGAAAAGCCCGCCAAGCACGGCGCCGGCGAGATAGGCGCTGGCGGCGAGGCCGACATCCTGGTTGCTGAACCGCAGCACCGGGCTTGATTTCAGCGCCCCCGCGACCGATCCGGCGAGGGTGACTTCAAGCCCGTCCAGCGCCCAGGTGACGCCCAGCGCCGCCACCACGAAACTGTGAAAGCGCCCCCAGGGCAGGCGGTCGAGCCGCGCCGGAATGTCGGTTTCGATGATCCCCTGGTCGGTATCGCGCGGCATCCCGGGGCAAGCCGCCAAGCCTGCTGAAAGTTCCTATTCCACCGTCACCGATTTCGCGAGGTTGCGCGGCTGATCGACGTCGGTGCCTTTCAGCACCGCCACGTGGTAGGCCAGCAACTGCACCGGAATCGCATACAGGATCGGCGCCACGAACGGGTCGACCGGCGGCAGCACCACCGTCTCGACCGCGATGCCGCGGAGCCTCGCCGCCCCCTCGGCATCGCTGAACACGATCACCTGGCCACCGCGCGCGGCAGCTTCCTGCAGGTTCGACGCGGTCTTCTCGAACAGCGGGCCGCTCGGGACGATGGCGATCACCGGCATGTCCTTGTCGATCAGGGCGATCGGGCCGTGCTTCATCTCGCCGGCGGCATAGGCCTCGGCGTGGATGTAGCAGATCTCCTTGAGCTTCAGCGCCCCCTCCAGCGCGATTGGGTAGCAGGCGCCGCGGCCGAGATACAGCACGTCGCGCGCCTGGGCGATCCGGGCGGCCAGGCGGCGGATCGGGTCGGCATTCTCAAGCACGCCAGCCGCCGCCGCCGGCACCTGCAGCAGCGCGTCGGTCATCGCCGCTTCCTTGTCGGCGGTGATCGCCCCGCGTGCCCGCGCGAACGCCAGCGACAGGCAGGCCAGCACCGTCAGCTGCGCGGTGAACGCCTTGGTCGAGGCGACGGCGATCTCCGGCCCGGCGACGGTCAGCAGGGTGACGTCGCTCTCGCGCGCCATGGTGCTTTCCGGAACGTTCAGTACCGGAAAGCACCGGGGCGCCTTGGGACTTCATATATTTTAGCGCCGCCATGGTGTCCGCGGTCTCGCCGGACTGCGACACGAGCAAGCCGAGCGTGTGCTTCGGCAGCGGCGGGATGCGGTAGCGGAACTCGCTGGCGACATCGACGCTCGCCGGCAGCCGGGCGATCTCCTCCAGCCAATGCCGCCCGGCCAGCGCTGCGTAATAGGCGCCACCGCAGGCGCTCAGGCTGACGCCGGTGAGCTCAGCCGGGTCGAACGGCAACTCCGGCAACGCCACGGCCCGGGTGCCCGGGTTGACCATGCGGTGCAGCGTGTCGCCGAGCACGGCGGGGTGCTCGTGCAGCTCCTTTTCCATGAAATGGCGGAAATTGCCCTTGCCGACGGCGGCGCCGGACAGGGCGGTGAGCTTCACCTCGCGGGTGATCTCCTCGCCGGCGGCGTTGTAGAATTGTGCCGAGGAGCGGCGCACCACCGCCCAGTCGCCGTCATCGAGATACGAGATCCGCCGGGTGAGGGGTGCGAGCGCCAAGGCGTCGGAGCCGAGGAACATTTCGTCCTCGCCGTAGCCGACCGCCAACGGCGCGCCGTAGCGGGCGCCGATCATCAGTTCGGGATGGCCGGCGAACACCATCGCCAGCGCATAGGCGCCCTGCAGCCGGGAGAAGGCGGTGCCGGCCGCCTGGGTCGGATCCATGCCGCGCTGGATGTGCAGGTCGACCAGTTGGGCGACCACTTCGGTGTCGGTCTCGGTGGAGAACACCTGGCCGGCTTCTTCCAGCTCGGCGCGCAGCTCGGCATGGTTCTCGATGATGCCGTTATGCACCACGGAGACGCGGGCGGTGCCGTGCGGGTGGGCGTTGCTCTCGGTGGGCGCGCCATGGGTGGCCCAGCGCGTGTGGCCGATGCCGGTAGTGCCGGCGAGCGGGTTGGCCAGCAGCGCGTCGGCAAGGTTGCCGAGCTTGCCCGGCGCGCGCCGGCGGTCGATATGCCCGTTGACCAAAGTGGCGATTCCGGAACTGTCATAGCCGCGATATTCCAGCCGGCGCAGCGCCTCCAGGATCAGCGGTGCCGCGGGTCCGAAGCCGATTACGCCGACGATACCGCACATCAGCCTTTCTCCCGCTTGCGCGCGGCGCGGAATGCGGCCGCGCGACCCGGTTTATTCTCCTGACGCGCACGGCCGAACGCCATCTCATCCGCCGCGACATCATCGGTGATGACGCTGCCGGCGGTGATGAAGGCGCCGTCGCCCAGTGCGACCGGAGCCACCAGCACGGCGTTGGAGCCGATGAAGGCGTTGGTTCCGATCCTGGTCCGATGCTTGTCGAATCCGTCGTAGTTGCAGGTGATGGTGCCAGCCCCGACATTGGTTCCGGCACCGACATCAGCGTCACCTATATAACTCAAATGATTGGCTTTGGCGCCGGCGCCGAGTGCGGTCGCCTTCAACTCTACGAAATTTCCGACATGCGCTCGGGCGCCCACCACGGTGCCAGGACGCAGCCGGGCATAAGGCCCGATGATGGCGCCCTCGCCGATCACGCATCCCTCCAGGTGGCTGAAGGCGCGGATGCGCACGTGACGTTCCACCCGCACGCCGGGGCCGAACACCACGTTCGGCTCGATCGTCACATCAGGGGCCAATTCGGTGTCGGCGCACATGAACACCGTCTGCGGCGCGGTCATCGTCACCCCGGCTTCCAGCGCCGCGAGGCGTAGCCGCGCCTGCACCGTCGCCTCGGCCTGGGCCAGCTCGGCCCGCGAGTTGATGCCGCGCAACTCGTCCTCCGGCGCCTCGACGACGGCGATGCGCAGGCCCTCGTCATGCACCAGGGCGATCACGTCGGTGAGGTAATATTCGGCCGCGGCGTTGTCGTTTCGCACCTGGGCGAGCCACCCGCGCATCCGGCCGGCATCGGCGCAGATCACGCCGGCGTTGCACAGCGTCTCCGCCCGCTCCGCCACCGTCGCGTCGGCGTATTCGACGATCTTCTCGACAAAGCCGCCGCCGCCGATCACCCGGCCATAGCGCCCGGGGTCGGTCGGGCGCATCGCCAGCAAAGCCAGGCCGACATCCCCGGCCTCGCGGCGGTCCAGCAGGCGCCGCATGGTGTCGGCGGTGATCAGCGGGTTGTCGGCATAGAGGATCGCGACCTCGCCGTCGCCGAAATGCGCCGCCGCCTGCAACGCCGCATGCGCGGTGCCGAGGCGCTCATGCTGAACCACCACAGTATGCGGCGCTGCCGCTTCCGCCACCGCCGCCATCTCGGGGCCGACGACCACGACGATGCGGTCGAACACGGCGGCGCAATTGTCGAGCAGGTGGCGCAGCATCGGCCGCCCGGCGATCGGGTGCAGGGTCTTCGGGAGCGACGACTTCATGCGGGTGCCGAAGCCGGCGGCGAGGATGACAGCAGTGGCGGGAATAGCGGAGTTGGCGGGCATCTGACTTCCGGAGTAGCGGCGGCGGCATTACCGTGTCAAAGGTTTCCGATGTCAAAGCCATCCCGATCACGGTTGATTTCGCCCGGAAATCTCCCCCAGAGGACCATGATACTGGACCTTGACGGCACCCTGGTGGATTCCGTGCCGGACCTTGCCGACGCCCTCAACCGGTTGATGCAGGCCCGCGGCATCGCGGCATTCTCGGCGTCCGAGGTGACGGCTATGGTCGGCGACGGTGCGGCGGCGTTGGTGGAGCGCGCCTTCGCAGCCCGGGGGGCGTGCCAGGACCCGGCGGCGCTCGGAGACTTCCTGGCCGATTACGGCGCCCATGCGGCCCTTCGCACCCGCACCTATCCTGGGGTGAAGCAGGGGCTGCGGCACCTGTCGAACGCCGGCTGGCTGCTGGCGGTCTGCACCAACAAGCCGCTTGCGGCCGCCCTTGCGGTGCTGGAGGCACTCGGCCTCGACGGGTTCTTCGCGTCGGTCGGCGGCGGCGACAGCTTCCCCGTCCGCAAGCCGGACCCAGCACATCTGCTGGCGACGCTGAGCCAAGCGGGGGGTCTGCCGTGCCGCGCGCTGATGGTCGGCGACCATCACAACGATGTTGCCGCTGCCGCCGGCGCCGGCATGAAGTGCATCTTCGCCGGATGGGGCTACGGCCAGCCGGCCATGGGCCGCGACGCGGCGGCGATCGCGCGCCAGTTCTCCGATCTCCCGGCGCTCGCCGACGCGTTGCTGCCGCCGGCCCTGGCCTGAGCGGGCCAGGGCCAGCGGCACCGTTCAGCGATAGGACGCCACGGCTGGCTGGGGAGCCTGACCGAAGACCGGGTCGGTTACGAAGCCGGCGATGCCCGTTGCGGCGGCGGCCAAGTCGTGGGGCGCGTTGTGCTGGCCGACCTCCCAGCCGATGACATGGCCGATTGCGCCGCCGGATGACACGTCCTGCGGGCTGCCGGCCGCGACCGTGTAAGGCTGGCTTGAGGCATCGCTGACCGCCGCCGCCAGCGACACCGGGTCCGATGCGGCAGCGGCGAGCGGATTGGCGACGCTGCTTGCAACCGGCGGACTCGATACGTCGGGCGGCGGCAGCGCCGGATCGATGAACGCCGGCAGGTCGGCGGCGTTGCCGCTGATGTTGGCCAGGCCTGATACCACGGTGGCCCAGCCCGACAGCGTGTTGCCGGTGAGGTCGGCGGTGAGGCCGGTGGCGTTCCAGACGGCGACGGTGCTGCTGGAGCCATTGTCGTTCTGCAGCGTGTTGTTCAGAACCGAGAGGCTGGAATTGGCATAGACGCCGCCTTCCTCGCCGAAAGCGATGGCGGTGTGGTTGACCGCGTTGACACCCTTCTCGATGGTGTTGCCTTCGATCAGCGCATTGCCGCCATTCGGCAGGTCGATCTCGTAGCTGCTGTTGCCGGTGGCGCCGTCGCCGATCCTGTTGTTGATGATGTTGGTGGTCTCGGCCCGGCTTTTGATGTCGTGGCCAATGTTGGCGGCGGTGATCGTGCTGTCCTGCACCGTGAGTTGGGCGATATCGCCGACATAGATGTTGTGGGTGAAGCCGTCGCCGGTGCCGTTGCCGTTGAAAGTCGAACCGTTGATGGTGATGGTGCCGTTCGGGTCCGGGTTCGCCAGCAGGCCCTCCTGGTTGTCGTGAATATTCACCTGGTTCAGCGTCAGGTTGCCGCCCTCATAGCGGATTCCGGCGCCATTGCCGTCCGGAACCGCGGCGCCGGAGATGTCGAAGCCGTTGATGGTGACCTGGGCTCCGGGGGCGCCGGCATCGATGATGCCCTTGCCGTTGGGTGGTTGTGTGGTGGCGACCAGGCTGACCGTTCCGCCGACGGCATTGAGCGTCAGGTCATGGCTGATCGAGATGAAATCATTGGTGTAGGTGCCGGCGTCAACATTGACGGTGTCACCACTGCTCGAAGCAGCGACTGCGGCCGAAATCGTCGAGTATTGTTGGCCGTTTCCAACATCAAGAGTGGTCATGAGTGCCTCTTCTAAAATGGAGAGAGCGTGGTGTTCGCTTCTATCCGCTGCGATGGAAGAACTTACGATTCGACACAAGTTCTATGTAGCTGCGGGATGATGGTATGGAAAAATTATTTCAGGTCAACAGCCAGAAACTATTGACGTGTAATTATCCCACGACCGCAATAGAGCGGTGTATATGGAAAAAACCCAGGAAATTACTGGGCGGGAGCCCGGGGCGACGCTTCGGTGACATAGGCGGTGGCGTGCCCGAAAAATCGCGTCTCGAACGTCACGCGCACCGGCAGTTTCTGGCCGCCTGGAACCAGCGCCGCCAGCCACGCGGTGCTGTAATGAGGTTTTTGCAGCTCGGCCTGGCCGGCGTCGTGCTGGAAGCCGCCGAGTTGATGCCCGGTCATCTCGCATCGCAACGCCGGGCCGGCGAAGCTCGACCGCGATACCGGCTCCAGCGTCTCCACGCCGGCGGTGCGGGCGGTGATTTCCGACAGGCGGCGGCCGTCGAACATCGTCGCGTGGCCGTCGCAGCTTCCGGTGGCGTTGACCTGGCGCACCAGCATGGCCATGGCGCTGAGGGTATCGATCGTGTCGCGCTGCTGACCTGATGGCACCGGATCGCGATCGGCTTCCACCGCCGGTTCCAGCGCGCGAATGCGCGGCTGGCCGCCGACATAGTCGATGGTGGTGCGGCGAACATCGCCGCGAATCTGCCCCCAGCTGGCGAACAGCAGCGGGGCCGGCTGGAGCCCCATCCAGCGCCCTTGCGCGAAGCTCGTGATCTCGCTGTGGATGACGGCGCCGAACAGGCCGGCGGTGCGGAAGGAAAGGTCGATCCGGTAGTGGTCGGCGTTGATGTCGACGTCGCTTTGCAGCTTCAGGACGTTCAGTCCGGCGGCATAGACGGAATAGGCCAGATGGATGGCACCCGGTTCCGGCGCCTCGGCGGCCGCCGGCAACGGCGGCGCCAGCAGCAGCAGGGCGAGCGTCGCGAGGCCGGATCTGGTCATGGCTGCGCCGGGTCTAGTCATCCGTGTAATGTCGGTCCGGGCGTGCGGATCCGCAATGTCGCGGCCGGAGATCGCCAATCCGGGCCCGCGTCGTTGCTTCGTCTTGACACTGCGCCGCACCCGGACCTAAACGCGGCGCTCGGAACGGGTGCGTAGCTCAGCGGGAGAGCATCGCCTTCACACGGCGGGGGTCACAGGTTCAATCCCTGTCGCACCCACCATTCCCACAGGTCGGCCCCCCAGGTCGGCCCCATAGGCCGCGGCCGGGATCGGACTCGTTTCCGATTTGCCCCACGGGATCGACCGACGAGAAGATGGACCGGCAAGCCAAAGCCGGCTAGCTCTGCGGCACCAGCCGGAGACAATCCAGTGAGCGAGACGATCGAAACCGCCAAGGAAGGGCTGGAACACGCCTATCATGAGGCGGCGCATGTCCCGCAAGGCCATGCGCGCACGATCGCGGTGCTGATCGCGGCCTTGGCGGCGGTGCTGGCGCTGGCCGAGATGGGCGAGAAAAGCGCCCAGAACGCCTACCTCACGCACCACATCACCGCCAGCGACGACTGGAACTTCTACCAGGCGAAGAACATCCGTTCGAACCTGTATGCGGTCCAGGCCGAAACCCTGGAATCCCAGCCCAACGCCGCCGACCCCGCAATTCGCCAGCGGATCGACGCCGCCCGGGCCCAGGCCGCACGGCTGGACGACGACGAGAAATCGGTCGGCCGCAAGCAGCTGATGGCCAAGGCGAAAGCCTCCGAGCAGGAGCGCGGCCACGCATTCCACCGGTACCATTTGTTCGAGGCGGTGGTCGGCGCCCTGCAACTGACGATCGTGCTCGCCTCGGTCTCGGTGGTCACGCGGGTGACGTCGCTGGCGGTGCTGGCAGGCGTGATCGGCCTGGCGGCGGCGGTGTTCGGGCTGGCGACGCAGTTCGACTTTGTGTAACCAATCTGGCCTTCTGTTCAGGCGAGCAATTTTATGACACGGTGATGCCGCCTAAAGCCCTATTGCTCTATGGCGTGCCGGCCTCGCCGAGGTCCCACCAGATCCCGGCATAGGCGGCGATTCCCTCCCGTGCCGGGGCGATCAGGAAATGCTCGTTCGGGCCGTGCTGCTTGCAGCCGTTGTAGCTGTGGGGGATCCACACCAGCGGCACGCCGAGGTGATCGACGAACACGTCCCCGGGAAGGCCGCCACCACTGTTCGGGATCACCTGCACCCCGCGCTTGAGCGAGGCCTCCATGCTGGCGACGGTCCAGCGCACCCAGGGGTCGTCAGGGCTGGTGCGGCTGGCGGGCATGCGGACGAATGCGTTCTCGACCGCCACTTCGGGGAAGCCGGCCGCATCCAGATGCGCGCGCAAGGCGGAGGCGAAGATGGCCGGGTCGCTGTCGACGGTGTAGCGGATCTGGCAATGCGCGCGGGCGTTGGGGGCCACGGCGTTGACCGGGTTCTCCGGCCGGCCCGAGACCATCGCCAGCACGATGAAGCTGGTCCAGCCGAACACTTTTTCGGCCGCGGTGAAGCCCGGCTCGCCCCAGTCCGGGTCGATCGTCGCCGAGGCCTCGCTGTGCAGCTCGCACCCGGCGAGGGCTGCGCGGACCGCGGCCGGCATGCCGTTGCGGGGCAGCCAGTCGCGCACGAGTATCTTGCCATGGCGGTCGCAGATGGCGCCGATCGCATGCGCGAGCACGATCGCGGGGTCGGTGGTCATGCCGCCCCAGTTGCCCGAATGCACGCCGCCGGGACGCGTATCGACCACCAGGTCGAAATGGAAGGTGCCGCGGGTGCCGGTCGACAGCGTCGGCGTGTCGGCGGAGACGCGCGGGCCGTCGCTGGCGATCAGCACGTCGGCGGCCAGCGCCTGCGCGTTGGCGGCGACGAACTCCTTCAGGCCCAGCGAGCCGCGTTCCTCGCTGGTTTCCAGCACCAGCTTGAGGTTGAAGCCAAGCTTGCCGCCGCGCTCGGCCAGGACATGCTCGAGCGCGGTCAGGTTCAGCACGTGCTGGCCTTTGTTGTCGGCGGTGCCGCGGCCGTACCAGCGATCGCCGATTTCGGTCAGCGCCCAGGGTGCGAGGCCTTCGTCCCACTGGTCTTCCAGCCCGCGCACGGTGTCGCCGTGGCCGTAGGTCAGCACGGTCGGGCGGCTGGAATCCTCGATTCGCTCGGCGGTCAGGATCGGGCCAAAGCCGGGCTTCGGATTGGCGTGGATGACGGCGGTGAAACCCATGCGCTCCAGCCACGGCGCGATCCCTGATTCGAGATAGCGCCAGACATCCGCCTCATGCCCCGGGTCCTGCGAGGTGCTGGGGATGGCGACCAGCGCGGCCAACCGGTCGCGGAAATGGCCCTCGTCGAAAAACTGCAATGCGCTGTTGATGGCGCTGTCGCGGGTGGGCATGTCGGGTCTGCTCCTGTCGTTGCGCGCAAGCTGCCAGCGGATTGCCGGCGGGTCCAGATGCGCCAGCCATGCGCACCACTTCTTGGCCTGCGCGTGAACTGCTACAGTTGCAGAAAACAGGAGGGAAGAAATGAAACGCCGCGTTCTTCTGCAAAGCGCCGCCGCATCCATCCTCGCCGCACCGGCGATCGCGCAACCCGCGAAGACCGCGACGTTGCGCTTCGTGCCGCAAGCCAACCTGACCCTGCTCGATCCGCATTTCACCACCGCGACCGTGACCGCCAACCACGCCTATTACGTGTTCGACACGCTGTTCACCTGCGGCCGCGACGGCGTGCCGAAACCGCAGATGGCCGAGGGCGCACGAAGTCTCCGACGACGGCCGCGTCTGGCGCATCAAGCTGCGTGAGGGCCTGAAATTCCACGACGGCACGCCGGTGCGCGCGATCGATTGCGTCGCCAGCCTGGAACGCTGGGCGAAACGCGAGCCGTTCGGCCAGATACTCGCGAAATCGGTCGAAAACTGGGGCGCCGCCGACGACCGCACGGTTGAGATCCGCCTCACGAAGCCATTCCCGCTGCTGACCACCGCCATCGGCAAGCCCGATGCGTCGATCGCCTTCGTCATGCCGGAGCGGCTGGCCAAGACCGATGCGAACAAGCAGGTCACCGAAATGATCGGCTCCGGCCCGTATCGCTTCGTGGCCGACGAGTACGTCAACGGCAGCCGCGTGGTGTACGAGAAGTTCGACAAACTACGTCTCGCGCACGGAGCCGGCGGTCTGGGGCACCGGCGCCAAGCATCGCCTACTTCCCGCGCATCGTCTGGAACATCATCCCGATCCCGCCACCGCCGGCGCAGCGCTGCAGAACAACGAGATCGACTGGTGGGAGCAGCCGCTGGCCGATCTGCTGCCGCAACTCGCCGCCGACAAGAACATCGCGCTGCAGATCGACCAGCCCGGGGCCGCATCTCTGGCTGATGCGTGAACCATGCTGCAGCCGCCGTTCAACGACGTGCGCATCCGCCGCGCCGTGATGATGGCGGTGAGCCAGGAAGACTACATGCGCGCCACGTTCGGCGACGACCAGTCGCTATGGCGCATCTGTGCCAGCCAGTTCCCCTGCGGCACGCCGTATGAGACGCCTGACCACGGCACCTGCATGAAGGCCGATCCCAAGGCCGCGGCGGCGGCGCTGAAGGAGGCGGGGTATGCCGGGCAGAAAGTCGTGATCATCAATCCCGACCGATTTTCCGGCGATCCACCCGCTCGGCCTGGTCACCGCCGACCTGCTGAAGAAGATCGGCATGAACGTCGATCTGCAGGAAACCGACTGGGGCACGGTGGTGCAGCGCCGCGCCATCACGCGAACCGGTGGAGAAGGGCGGCTGGAGCATTTTCCATACCTTCGGCCCCTCCTCGGCCTACGCCAATCCAGCCACGCTCGGCGCTGATGCGCGGGCAGGGAACGAATGGCTGGTTCGGCTGGTGGGACAATGCCCGCGCCGAACAACTGGTGGAGGAATGGCTCGAGGCGCCGGACGCGCCGGCGCAAAAGCGCGTGGCCCAGGAACTCGCCATCCTGACCATGAGCGAGGTTGGGACCGTCCCGGTCGGCATGTGGTTCGGCAAGACCGCCTATCGGCGAAGCATCACCGGCGTGCTGCAGGGCGCCGCGCCGTACCCCTGGAATGTCCATCCGGTCTGAGAGACCGTTTGATAATTCTACTCTGCCGGCCCTCCAACGCGGCTTTCTGCGCTTCCGGTGCTCACGGACCTCATGTCCGCTCCGCTCCGGTTCTCGAAAGCCACGCCGGAGGACTCGGCAGAGCGAATTCTCAAACACTCTCTGAGCGCGCCTGGTGCCGCCAGCCCCGCGGTCTCAGCCGTTCAACTCGGAAAACGTCTTGCCTGCCGCGACCATTTCCAGCAGCAGCGGCGCCGGCTCCCAACCTGGGCCGTCGGCGGCATACATCGCCTGCACCCGGGCCAGCACCTGGTCCAAGCCGATCACGTCGGCCTCATGCATCGGGCCGCCGCGCCAGGCCGGGTAGCCGTAGCCGTTGACGAGCACGACGTCGATGTCGCCCGGCCGCTGGGCGATGCCCTCGCCCAGGATCTTTGCCGCTTCATTGACCATCGCCGCATGCACGCGGGCCTGGATTTCGCTCTCGGGCACGTGGCGGCGGGTGATCTGGCGCGCGGCGGCGGCACGTTCCACCAGTTCATTGACGAGCGGATCGACCGTCTTGCGGCCGTCCTTGTGCAGGTAGTATCCGGCGCCGGTCTTCTGGCCGAACCGGCCCCTTTCGCACAGCCAATCGCCGATCGGCACGTAGCGGATGCGCGGGTCGCGCGTTGCCGCGGCTTCCCGCCGTTGCGCCCATCCGATGTCCAAACCGGCGAGATCGGCGACGGCGTAACGGCCCATCGCGAAGCCATATGCCTCAAGTGCCGCATCGACGTCCTGCGGATACGCGCCGTCTTCCAGCATGAAGTCGCATTGCCGCCACCAGCGCGCCAGGATGCGGTTGCCGATGAAGCCCTCGCACACGCCTGAAATCACCGGCAGCTTGCCGATGCGCCGGGCGAGCGCCATCGCGGTCGACAGCACCTCCGGCAAGGCGCGATCCGGGCGGACGATTTCCAGCAAACGCATCACATGCGCGGGGCTGAAGAAATGCATGCCCAGCACCCGTTCCGGTGCGTCGACCACGTCGGCCAGCAGGTTGATGTCAAGGGCGGAGGTGTTGCTGGCCAGCACGCAGTCGCGCCGGACGATGCCGGAAAGATGCTTGAAGATGCCCTGTTTCGGGGCGAGTTCCTCGATGATTGCCTCGATCACCAGATCGCTGTCCGACAGCTCGGAAAGATCGGTGCTGAACGCAATGCGTTGCATCCGCTCGGTGCGTCCGTCGTTGCTCATGCGGCCGGATTTCACATGCCGGTCATAGACGCCGCGAATCCGCCCCTCGGCCGCGCGCACCGCCTCATTGCTGGTTTCCACCAGCACGACATCGATTCCGGCATCGGCGAGCGAGATGGCGATGCCCGAGCCCATGGTGCCGCCGCCGACCACGCCGGCATGCTTCACCGGCCAGGCGGCGGGCATCCGGTGGTCCGACGCGGCGTGCGGGCGGCGACGCGCTCGGCATGGAACAGGTGGCGCAGGGCGCGGGTCTGCGGTCCGTGCCGGAGCGGCAGGGCGACGTCACGCTCCTGCGCCACGGCGGCGTCAAAATCGAGATCGAGGGAGCGGCCGACCGCCTCGGCCGCAGCGACCGGCGCTAGCGCGCCGCGTGCCCGCTTGCGGATGGCCAGCACCGCGGCATCGAAGACGGCGCGGTCGCAAGGCGGAACCGCGCGGTCGCGCACAAGCGGCCAAATTTCCGCGTCGGCGAGCCCGCGGGCGCGCTGCATCGCCGGCGCGCAGGTCGGTCGTGATCTCATCGACCAGGCCGAGTTTCAGCGCCTCGTCGGCGGGAACGTGGCGGCCGGTGGATGACCACGTCGAGTGCCGCCAGGGCACCGGCCAGGCGCGCCGCCGCTGGTGCCGCCGGCGCCGGGAGCAGGCCGAAGCGGCTTTCCGGCAGACCAACGCGGCCGTCCGGCGACATGATCCGCGCATGGCAGGCCAGCGCAATCTCGAACCCGGCCGCCGAGTGCGGTGCCGTGCATCGCCGCCACCACCGGCTTCGGTGAGGCGTCCATGCGGCACAGATGTCGGCGGTCGAAACCGGGCCCGGCGGTTTGTCGAACTCGCGGAGATCGGCGCCGGCGATGAACGTCTTGCCCCGGCACGCCAGCACCGTCGCCCGCACGCCGGTCTCGGCGAAGAAGCTCCTGCAGCACGGACAGGAACGCCTCCCGGCGCAGCGCGTTGCGAACGCGTTGACCGGCGGATGATCGATTTCGACAATCGCCAGTCGCCGTGGCGTTGCAGCCGGACCATGTCGCCCATGGTTATTTGACTTCCGTTACATCGTAGAAGCGCACATTCCATTGCGTGCGCGCCCAGCGGTACCCGGTGCGGTTGGCGCGATAAGCAACGGTGTTCACCTGGTCGTGCACCGGCACGAACACCGCGTTGTCCATGATTATTTTCTGCGCCTCGCCATAGAGCGCGATCGCGCACGGCAGGGTCGGGCGCACCGGCCGCGCGCTCCAGGATGCCATCGAACTCCGGGTTGTTGAAATGCGACCAGTTGAACTTGGCGTAGCCGGGCTTGCGGGATGTTTCTGCTGTGGAACATGACCTCCAGGCAGCTCGGGTCGCCGGACAGCCAGCGCAGCGTCTGCAAATTGTCCTGGTTGTTCATGGCGATTTCGTCGCGCTTGGCGAGCGTGATCACCTCGACATCGATATCGAAGCCGATCTTTTTCAATTGCGCCTGCACCTCCACGGCGGTGTCCGGCTCGATCACCGAGATCGCATGATAATGCACGGTCAGCCGCTGCCCGTCCTTGACCCGAATGCCGTCCGGCCCGGGCTTCCATCCGGCCTCATCGAGCAGCGCGGCCGCCGCTTTCGGATCATACGGATAATACTTCTCCACCCCCGACCAATAAGACGGCGTGCTCGCCGACAGCGGCCCATACACCGGCTTGATCAAACCAAAGAAAAGATTGTCTGCGAGCTCCGGCCGGTTCAGCCCCATGATGAAGGCCGGCGAACCGCCAATTCCTGGAACGGCCCATGGCTGGTATTGAGCGTGAATCCGAACGGCAGCCCGTCGCCTAGCCGACCATCACCCGGTACTTCCGGTCGTCCTGGAACCGTTTCAAGTCCAGAATCGGCGTAAAATCCGACATGTCGATCTCGCCGGACTCCATCGCCGCCACCCGTGTCGAGGCATCGGGGATGAAGCGGTTGACCACCCGCGCCACCGCCGACGGCCCCGTATCGCTTCATGAATTCCGGCGCCCAGTTATAGGCGTCGTTGCGCTCGAGCACGACCTGCTGGCCGCGTGTCCCACGACACGAACCGGAACGGCCCGGTGCCCACCGGTGCTCGGCGAAACCGGCATTGCCAAGTTTCCTCACCGCCGTCGGCGACACCATCGACAACTCGACCTGGCTCGAAATTCGGCGCCGCCGCGCCGAACGGGCGCTTGTAGTTGATGCGTACCTCATAGGGTCCGAGGATGTCGGTGCCGGCATATGGCCCCAGGATGTCCACCGCGCCCTGGCTGCCCAGCTTCGGATCGACGATGCTGTCGAGGTCGAATTTCACGGCTTCCGCATCGAATTTCGTGCCGTCCTGAAAGGTGACGTCCTCGCGCAGCTTCAGCGTGATGCTGCGGCCGTCCGGCGCGACCGTCCAGCTGGTGGCGAGGCCCGGGTGCAGCTTGTTGTCTTCGTCGCTGGCGATCAGCGTGTCGAACACGTTGACGATGATCTGCGTTTCGTGCCGCGACTGGGTGACCCGCGGATCGTAGGTGCGCGCCGAATTGTCGTCCTCACCCCAGGTGACGGTCAGGTTCTGGGCGGCGGCGGGGAGGGCGGCGGCGACAAGGACACAGGCGAGCAGGGCGCGAAGCATGGTGACCTCCCGAGTATCGACCGGCGGAGTATGCGGGAGGCGGGGCACCGGGCGCTAGTGGTGCGATCCTGACGCCTCTGTCTCAAGCGTCAGGTAAATCGCCGGACAACTAGTAGCCGAAGCGTCGGCACATTTCGGCTGCCACCTCGGCGGTGTCGTTCATCGGTTGCACCGGCCAGATGTCCAGCCGCCCGCGAAACGGCCGAACTCGTCCACTGGCCAACATGTCGCGGGTGAACATGCCGATGCGGGTGGAACGCCCGGGCAGGCTCGCCAGCAACAGCGGCGCGCGCGTCGTCGCCGCTTCCGACAGCATGGAGACCGAATCGCCGGTCACCACCAGCGCGTCGGCGCAGGCCAGCATGCCGAAATAGGGGTTCTCGCCGGTCATGTCCCAGATCTCCGCACCGAGCGGCCGCAGCACCCGCTCCAGCACCTCGCGCACCGCGGTGCCGGTGCGGCGGGACGGGGTCACCATCAGGCCGACGTGATCGCGGCGCATCATCTCCGCAAGTTCGCCCGCGAAGGCTTCGGCGATCGGCACGTCCAGGCGGAAGCGGCCATTGCTGCCACCCACCAGCACCGCCACGAGCGGCCTTGGAAGATGCGCGAATCGCGGCGCCCATTCGGCCTCAGCCTGTGCCAGCCGTGCCGGCGTGACACGGTGGAGCGCCGTGCGCACGGACAATACGTTCGGGCCGCGCAACCCATCATGGTCGGCGACCACCACCAGGTCGAACTTGCGGATGTCCATGCGCGGGTGCTGCACGATGACGGTGCGCATCCGCGACCGCAGCGCCGACAGCACCGCCGCCGCCTTGCCGCCGCAGCCGATCACAAGGTCCGCCGCCGGCGGCGCCACCGCGTCGGGCGCGATCGCCGCGAGCGGCCACGGCCACAACGATGGCGCCAAATGCCGCCAAAGCCCGAGCGGGCGCAGCACCCGCGCGACCGGCGTGATGCCCGCTGCCTCCGCCAATCCCAGCGCCTGTCCTTGCAGGCTGGCGTTGGCTTCGGTGAGCGTCCAGGTGAGGGCGGGGAGCATGGCGCTGTGTGTCCCGCATCGCCGTGGTCCGTCAAGAACGCGGGGGCGCTTGTGCCTCGCCGCCTCGGCGATACGATGTCAGGCAAGGAGACCCGCATGAACCCATTGACCGGCTATTGCGACCGATGGAGCGTGAAGCCCGGCGGCACCATCGGGTTCATGGTGTCGAGCGCGGGCGGCCTGCCCACCCGGGTGCGGTTCGTGCGCCATATCTGCGCCGATCCGAATCCGCAAGGTCCGGGCTACCACGAGATCCCCATGCCCTCGCCGATCGACGGCGTGCATCCCGGCCTGGAGCAGCATGCCTTCATTGGCAGCTACGGGCATGTGCCGGCTTTGCCGATCCTGCCCGGCGCCATTTCGCTCACCGCCACGATCTGGCCGACCACGCCGCGCCGGGGACGGCAGGGTATCATCGCGATGGCCGCGGGCGGTTGGCGCCTGGCGTTGGGCATCGGCCCGTCGGGTGGCGCGATGCTGGAGGCGCGCTCGCCGCAGGGCCGCGTGCTGATGATCGAGACCAACCGGCCGATGCTGGAGCGCCGCTGGTACGACCTCATCGCGACAATGGATGCCGCCGGCCGCATGCGTGTCGTGCAGCAGCCGCATCTGCCGCTCGGCGACGCCGGTGAGGCAAGCCTCGATGCCGCCGATCTGCCGCCCGCCGGGTTTGCCGAAATCTTCCTCGCCGCCATGCCCGGCCACGGCGATGCGCCGACATCAGAGCATTTCAACGGCAAGCTGGAGCGCCCGGCGATCGCGGGCGTCGCCGCCTGGGATTTCTCGATCGGCATCGAAACCGAAATCGCCATCGACACCGGCCCGCACGCGGCCCACGCCCGCCTGCGGCGCTTGCCCACGCGGGCAATGACCGGCGCCGGCTGGACCGGCGCGGTGCATGACTGGAAGACGGACCCGAGCCAATACGGCGCGATCCATTTCCACGACGATGACCAGGGCGACCTCGAATGGTCCGAATCCTTCGCGCTCACCGTGCCGCCTGAGTGGCCGAGCGGCTTCTACGCCGCCCACGTCACCAGCGATGCCGGCGAGGACCTGATTCCGTTTTTCGTGCGCCCGGTGAAGGCCACCGCCGACGTCGCGTTCCTCGTGCCGACCTTCAGCTACCAGGTCTATGGCTGCCACCAGCGCCCCGGCCGCGGCGCCGAGATCGCCGAACGCGCCGGCGGCTGGGGCGCGCTGCTGCAGACGCCGGACATGAATCCGCAGTTCGGGCTGTCCACCTATAATCATCACAGCGACGGCTCCGGCGTGTCGATCACCAGCATGCGCCGGCCGATGCTCGACAACCGCCCGAAACAGATGGTGCTGATGGACCCGGTGCCGGGCGGCTCCGGCACCGCGCGCATCAACGCCGACAGTTACTTCATCCGCTGGCTGACCACCATCGGCCAGCAGCATGACGTCATCACCGATCATGACCTGCATGAGGAAGGCGCGGAATTGCTGGCGCCGTATCGGGTGGTGATCGCGGGGCAGCATCCGGAATACCATTCCGAACGCATGATGCAGGCGTTTGAGGATTTCCTCTCTGCCGGCGGCCGCCTGATGTATCTCGGCGGCAACGGCTTCTACTGGCGCGCCGAGCCGTCTTGCGCATCGCCGCACGCACTCGAAGTCCGCCGCGCCGAGGGCGGCATCCGCGTCTGGGAGACGATGCCCGGCGAGAGCTACCATGCCCATGGCGGCGGCTATGGCGGGCTTTGGCGGCGGATCGGCCGGTCGTCGCACAAACTGGTCGGGATCTCCTTCTCCACCCAGGGCCGGCATCTCGGCTTCCCCTACCACTTCACCGACGGCATCAACGATCCGCGCGTCGCGTTCATGACCGCGGGCATCGATGCGACCCCTGGCACCGCGTTCGGTGAGCACGGCTACATGGGCGGCGGCGCCGCGGGGTTCGAACTGGACAGCGTCAACCCGAAATACGGCACGCCGCCGAATGCCCTCGTCGTCGCCAAGGGCGTGGTCATTCACGAAGACTACGGCTGGGTGAACGAGGACATGCTCACCCATCGCCATCCATTGCCGCAGGGGGACTGGTCCTGCGCCGACATGACCTTCTTCGAGACGCCGTCCGGCGGCGCGGTGTTCTCGGTCGGCTCGATGACCTATGCCGGCAGCATCGCGGTGGATGGCAGCGAAACCAAGCTGGCGCGACTCACCACCAACGTGCTGCGGCGCTTCGTCGATCCCACGCCCTTCGCGCTGCCATCGCCCTGATGCGAGCCGACTTCCTCATCCGCCGGCTGCTCGGCATCGTGCCGATTCTGCTCCTGACCTGGACCGTGGTGTTCGTCGCCTTGCAGATGGTGCCGGGCGATCCCGTCAGCCTGATGCTCGGCGGCACGCCGGCAAGCCAGGAGGTGATGGACGCCGAGCGCCACCGCCTGGGCCTCGATCAGCCGGCGCTGATGCAGTACCTCTCGTTCCTCGGCCATGCCGTGACAGGGGATTTCGGTGTGAGCTTCACCACCAGGCAACCGGTGGTGACGATGATCGCCACCCAGCTGCCCTATACCTTGTCGCTGGCTGGCGGCGGGCTGCTGGTGGGCGTGGTGTTCGGCACCATCATGGGCGTGCTGGCAGGTCTGTGGCCGGATGGCTGGATTGATGCCGGGGTGATGACGCTGGCCCTTGCCGGCATTTCGCTGCCGAGCTTCTGGATCGGCATGGTGCTGATCCAGGTGTTTGGCACCATGCTGGGTTGGGTACCGATCATCGGCACCGGGTTTTCGTCGCTCATCCTTCCCAGCATCGCCGTCGGGCTGTTCCTCGCCGGCGGGCTGGCGCGGCTGGTTCGCAGCAGCATCATCGAAGTGCAGGCGCAGGACTACGTCCGCACCGCCCGCGCGAAGGGGCTGCCGCCGTTCCTGATCGTCGGCAAGCACATCGCCCGCAACGCGCTGATCGCGCCCCTCACCTTGCTCGGCGTGCAGTTCGCGGTGCTGATCGGCGGCACCGTCGTCACCGAGCGGGTGTTCGCCCGCCCGGGCATCGGCGCGTTGCTGGTCGACGGTGTGCTGAGCAAGGATTTTCCGCTTGTCCAGGGCGTCGTCGTGGTCACCACGGCGGCGTATATCATCATCAACCTGCTGATCGACCTGCTCTATGGCCTGATCGATCCGCGGATTTCGCGTCAATGAGTGCGACCGTCGCACCGCCGCCGCAAGCCCATGTGCTGCGCCGCGTGCTCTACGCCCCCGGCCCTGCGATCGGCGCGCTCATTCTGCTCGTGCTGATCGCCGGTGCGTTGGCCGCCCCGTTGCTGGCGCCGTTCGATTGGAATGCGACGCGGGTGTGCCCGCGTTTGGCGGCACCCTCGCCGGTGCATTGGTTCGGCTGCGACCTCTACGGACGCGACATCTTCAGCCGTGTCTTGTACGGCGGCCGCTACTCGTTGTCGGTCGGCATCGCCACCGTTGCGGTCAGCCTGGTGTTCGGCGGGTTGTTCGGCATCGTCATCGGTTATGCCGGCGGCCGTGTCGACGCGGTCGGCAGCCGGGCGATCGACGTGCTGCTCGGCTTTCCGCCGATTATCATGGCGATCCTGGTGGTGGCCGTGCTTGGGGTCAGCCTGTGGACCGCCGCCGTCGCCGTCGGCATCGCCGGCATTCCCCGCTTTGCCCGCGTCATCCGCGGCGCCACCCTCGCACTGGCCGGGCGCGAATTCATCGAAGGCGCGCATGCCATCGGCGCCGATCGCGGGCGCGTCATGTTGTTCCATTTGCTGCCGAACCTCGCGCCGACGATGATCGTGCTGGCGTCGCTCGATCTTGGCAACGCCGTGCTGTTCACGGCGACGCTGTCGTTCCTCGGCCTCGGTGCGCAGCCGCCGGCGCCGGAATGGGGTGCGATGCTGAACGCCGGCCGCGAGTTCATCCGCTACGCCCCCTGGACGATGGTCTTCCCCGGCGCGGCACTCTTCCTCGCCGTGATGGCGGTCAATCTCGTCGGCGACCGCCTCAGCCAAGTCCTCGACCCACGCCAGCGCGGCCGGGTTTAGCCAACGAAGCAATCACTGCTTCGCGGATCAGTCATTCAACAGGTGGTCGATTCGGCGGTACAAAATCGGCATGCTCAGCGGCGTCAATCGCCGTAAGCAAACGGCTTGACCTCGGGTAGGGGAAAGAAATGTCGGCGGAACTGGCGGTCCATGGCGAGCAGCTCTCGTCGTTGTTGAAGCTGCGGGTGAACCCGTTCGGCATGCAGCTGTTCGAGCGCAAGGCCGAGATGGAGGCGATCCCGCGGATCCGCAGGCCGAAGAATGTGCACACGCTCGATCAGGTCGTGGCGCAGGCGGCACGGTTGAACTGGACGGTGGGGATCACCTCGGACGACCTGGTGGGGGCACAGTGCCGGGCCGTGGTCGGGCTGGGAAATGCCAAGGACCCCAAATGGCAATCCGGACAGCACATGGTGAATGTTTGGTTCGCAACCGAGGAGGATGCGGGCGCGCATCAGGCGGCGATGCACTGCGTGCCGGACGGGAAGTACGAAGCACTGGCGGTGTCGCCGGTCGCATCGCAGCGGTTGACGGCGCCGGATATCGTGCTGTTCTACGCAACGCCCGGCGCGATGATGTATTTCATCAACGGGCTGCAATGGGCCGGCTACAAGCGGTTCGACTGGTCGGTCGTGGGCGAAAGTGCGTGTGCGGACAGCTGGGGGCGGGCGCTGACGACGAAGACGCCGTCGCTGTCGATCCCGTGTTTCGCCGAACGCCGTTATGGCGGCGTGCTCGACGACGAAATGCTGATGGCGACGCCGCCTTCGTTTATCGCCCAGGCGATCGCGGGGATGCAGGCCTTGGCCAAGAACGGCCTTCGCTATCCATTCCCGCAATACGGCATCCAGCAGGACGTGCGCGACGGCATGGCCGCGAGCTATCCCGACCGCAAGCGCTGAGCGCTCTACACCGCGCCGGGCGTCCGGGCCTTACTCCGCCAGCGCCCGCATCACCTTGATCAGGTCGCTCTTTCCCTCGAACCCGATTCCCGGCAACTCCGGCATGGTGATGTGGCCGTTCTCGACCCGCACGCCGTCGGGAAATCCGCCATAGGGCTGAAACAGATCGGGGTAGCTTTCATTGCCGCCGAGCCCGAGGCCGGCGGCGATGTTCAGGGACATCTGATGACCGCCATGCGGAATGCAGCGACGCGGCGACCAGCCCGCGGTTTTCAGCACATCGAGCGTGCGCAGGTATTCGCATAGTCCGTAGCTCAACGCGCAGTCGAACTGCAGCCAGTCGCGATCCGGCCGCATGCCGCCGTAGCGAATGAGGTTGCGGGCATCGTGGTGGCTGAACAGGTTTTCCCCGGTCGCCATCGCGCCGGGATAGAATTCCGCGAGCGTCGCCTGCAGGGCGAAATCCAGCGGGTCACCGGCCTCTTCGTACCAGAACAGGGGAAATTCACGCAGCATCTTCGCATAGGCGATCGCCGTCTCCAGGTCGAAACGGCCATTGGCGTCGACCGCGAGCTGTGCCTCGCTGCCGATTTCGGCCAGCACCGCCTCGATCCGGGCGCGATCCTCGTCGACAGGCGCGCCGCCGATCTTCATCTTCACCACGTTGTAGCCGCGGTCGAGATAGCTGCGCATCTCGGCCCGCAAGGCCGAAAAATCCTTGCCGGGATAATAGTATCCACCGGCGGCATACACGAACACGCGCGGGTTGGCTGTCACGCCGTGGCGTTCGGCCAACAGGCGGAACAGCGGCTGGCCGGCGATCTTCGCCGTCGCGTCCCAAACCGCCATGTCGATCGTCCCGACCGCGACCGAACGCTCGCCGTGCCCGCCCGGCTTCTCGTTGGTCATCATCGCGGCCCATACGCGGTCGGGGTCGATGTTGTCGCCGGCGGCGTTGAGCAGGCTTGCGGGAGCGGCCTCGGTCACCCGCGCCGCGAATCGCTCGCGGATCAACCCGCCCTGTCCGTAGCGGCCGTTGGAGTTGAAGCCGTAGCCGACGACGCGGCGGCCGTCGCGCACGGCATCGGTCACCACCGCGACCAGGCTGGTCGTCATCTTGGAGAAATCGATATAGGCATTGCGGATCGGCGAGGCGATCGGCTGGGTGATTTCCCGGATTTCGAGAATGCGGACGGACATGAGCTGGCTCCGGAAGATCTCTGGGTCGATAACTGCCCCAGTCTGGCCCGCCGACCGTCCGAGCGAAAGTGCGGGGACATCAGTTTAGGCGGCCCGGGCCTGCGCCGAGCTGGTGACCGGACGCCCGCTTCTGGCCGTCGCCAGATCGCAGCTGCTGCGACGCGCCACCGCCAAGGCTGGCACGTGGCGGAGGCGAATTGGCAGTGGACCGACGGGGACGCCACACTGCAGGTTCTGGTCGCGCTGCCTGGAGGTGGCGCTGGTGCCGTTGACCCGTTACTGGCTGGCGGAGGCATTTACCACCCGCTTCCACACCCCGAATCCAGCAGGCCGCGGAATTTCTTGACTTTGCTGCAGCGCACACTTATCTGTTCGGGGCGCGCCTTGATGTGGTTCTGAGCGCTGCCACCCTGCCTCCCGATATATGGGCGGGGGACACGCCCCATGGTAGCCCATTTCACTCAGCAATTTGCGCCGGCTCGCGGTCCTGTCGACCGCGTTCGACGTGTGCTCGTCCGTCTGAAGCGGCGGCGGCTGCGCGTCACCACGCGAAAGTCTTTCTCTCACATGACATCGTTCGAAGACCTCGGCCTTTGCGCCGAGTTGCTCAAGGCCCTCGCGGCTGAGGGTTACACTGCTCCCACTCCGATCCAGCAGCAGGCAATCCCGCCGGTGCTCCAGGGCCGTGACGTGCAGGGCATCGCCCAGACCGGCACCGGTAAGACCGCTGCCTTTGCGCTGCCGATCCTGCAGCGCCTGGCTGCCAACCGCCGCCCGCTGGTGCGTGGCGGGTGCCGTGTGCTGGTGTTGTCGCCGACCCGCGAGCTGGCCAGCCAAATCGCCGAAAGCTTCCGCAACTATGGCCGCTACATGAACGTGCGCGTGGCCCTGATGTTCGGCGGCGTCCCAAAGGGCCGCCAGACCCGTGCCATGGCCAGCGGTGTCGACGTTCTCGTCGCCACCCCCGGCCGCCTGATCGACCATATGCAGGACCGCACCGTTCGGCTCGACACGGTGGAGATCCTGGTGCTGGACGAAGCCGACCATATGCTCGACCTTGGCTTCATCATCCCGATCCGCCGCATCGCCACCCAGATCCCGGCCCAGCGCCAGACGTTGTTCTTCTCGGCGACCATGCCGAAGGAGATCGGCACGCTCGCCGGCGGCATGCTGAACGATCCGGTTCACGTCGCGGTGGCCCCGGTCGCCACGACCGTGGAACGCGTCGCGCAGTCGGTGATCTTCGTGGAGACCTCGCGCAAGCGGAATGCCCTGCAGGCGTTGCTGCGTGATGCCACCACCGGGCGCACTTTGGTGTTTACCCGCACCAAGCACGGCGCCGATCGTGTGGTTCGTCACCTGGCGGAAAGCGGCATCGCCGCCGCCGCCATCCACGGCAACAAAAGCCAGCCGCAACGGGAGCGGGCGCTCGCCGATTTCCGCAGCGGCGCCACCCGCGTGCTGATCGCCACCGACATCGCGGCGCGCGGCATCGATGTGGACGGCGTGACGCACGTCATCAACTATGATTTGCCGAACGTGCCGGAAAGCTACGTCCACCGCATCGGCCGCACCGCCCGTGCCGGCGCCGCCGGCGTCGCCATCAGCCTGTGCGACAACGAGGAGCGGGCGTTCCTGCGCGGCATCGAGAAGCTGATCCGCGCCCGCGTGCCGGTGGTGACCCAGGAACAACTGGCCCAGGCCGCATAACTGCCGCCCAAGGCCCGGACACTTCATTCCGGGCTGCCGGATCGACGCCGCCGTTCGGGATTCACCCGGCGGCGGCGTTTTTTATTGAACTTTCGCGATCCATGTTGCGTTGCAGCATAAGCCACCCCATCTCGGGTCGAGGGATGAAGCGTCCGATCATCACGACAGTCCTTGATCGGAAACTGGATGCCGTCTTCCACACCCCGGATTCTTCCCGTTACCGTTGCCATCGAAGGCGGCGGCTCGCTCGGCGCATTTGGCTGGGGCGCGCTGGAGCGGTTGCTGGACGAGGCTGATCTCAGGATAGCGGCGGTCAGCGGCGCCAGTGCGGGGGCGATGAATGCCACCATGCTGGTGCAGGGCCTCGCCGCCGGCGGTCCGGCTGAAGCCAGGCACCTGATGGAGGCGTTCTGGCGCCGCGTGGCCGTGACATCGGGTTCGCTTGATGGGCCGGGCAGCGAGTGGCTCCGTCTTTGGACCAGCCCGTTCGCGCCCGTCGTGGATGCGCTGCGCCACTCCGCCAGTGCCTTTTCCATCGGCCGTGCCGTGGCCATGCCGCAGAATCCATTGCGCATGGTGCTGGACGGGTTGTTCGATCCGGCAGTGCTCGGCAGCGAGGGCGCGCCCACCTTGATCGTCGCCGCCACCCGTGTGCGCACCGGCGAAGCGCGGCTGTTCCGGGACGGCGAAGTCACCATCGATGCGCTGCTGGCGTCCGCCTGCCTGCCGCAATTGTTTCCCGCGGTAGAGATCGATGGCGAAACCTACTGGGACGGCGGCTACGCTTCCAACCCGCCTTTGCGTGCGCTGATCGAGGCGGGGGCGCCGCCGGACACGCTGATCATTCGCAACACGCCGATCGAACACCTCGAAACGCCCCGCACTGCGCGCGCCATCCAGGAACGCATGCATGAGATTGCCTGCGGTGCGGCGTTGCGACAGGAGTTGCGCTCGCTGGCGCTGGCGCAGGATCTGCTGGTTGGCGTGTCATCGCTTCCCGGTCGCCTCGCCCGGTTGCGCGATGCACGCGTGCACATGATCGGCGCCGAGGCGGAGATGCAAATGCTGCCGGGCGGCAGCCGCCGCGATCCAAGCTGGGGATTCCTCTCCAAGATGCGCCGCCTCGGCAACCACGCCGCCGCGGACTGGCTCGCCGCCAATCGCCACGCCATCGGCGTTCGCTCGACGGTTGACCTCTCGGCGTTTTCCGGGCCGTTGATCGCGCCAGGGATCGGCATACGGGCGGACGCGCAGCTTGAGCGTGCTCGCACCTGAGCAAGATAGGGCTTTCTTACCAGTGCATTCAGACCGCCGCGCGATTCCGGGTGCAGTGATGCTGCCCTAGCAACGCCGCTCGTCATGTTGCTATAACGCGGGGACGTCGTTGGGAGTTCTGTGATGATCCGGGGTATCGGCGCGGTGCTGTGGAGCGCGGTCCTTGCAGGGAACATCCTGCTCGCGACCTCGCCGGCAGCGGCCCAAACGCTGACCATCGCCGCCAGCGCGCCGATCACCAGCATCGATCCGCATTATCACACCTATTCCCCCAACCAATCGCTCGATAGCCATTTGTTCCAGCCGTTGCTGGACATGGACCCCGCCTCGCGGCCGATCGCGGCATTGGCGGCATCATGGAAGCTGGTGGGCGACACGACGTGGGAGTTCAAGCTGCGTCCCGGGGTGAAATTCCACGACGGCGCCGACTTCACCGCCGATGATGTCGCCTACAGCCTCGCCGCGTCCGCCGACGGTGCCGAACAGCCCCGGCAGCTACGCGATCTACATGAAATCGATCACCAGCGTGGAAAAGATCGATCCGCTCACGATCCGTCTGCACACCGCGGCGATCTACCCGCTGCTGCCGGTCGACCTCACGCAGGTCGTCATCATGCCGCACGGCCTCGGCGATGCGCGGACCGAGGATTTCAACAACGGCAAGAACGCCATCGGCACCGGCCCGTACCGCTTCGTCTCGTACCGTTCCGGCGACCGGATCGAGATGGACCGGTTCGACGGCTACTGGGGCAAAAAGCCGGATTGGAAGCACGTCTCCTATCGAATCATCCCCAACGACGCCGCCCGGACCGCTTCCCTGCTGTCCGGCGATGTCGACTTCATCGAGTTCGTACCAACCTCCGACGCGGCCCGCCTCGGCCGCGACCACAAGGTGCATTTGGCCGAGGTGGTCAGCCTGCGCATCATCTTCCTGGCTTGGACCAGTCCCGCGCCGAAACGACGCCGTTCGTCACCGGTCCGAACGGCGAAAAGCTGGACCGCAACCCGCTGAACGATCCGCGCGTGCGCCAGGCGCTGTCGATCGCGATCAACCGCCCGGCGATCGTCGAGCGGGTGATGGAGAACGCGGCGATCCCGACCGGCCAGTATCCTGCCGCCGGGCAGCTACAGCTATGTTCCCGATCTGCCGCCCCCCGCCTACGACCCCGACCCGTGCCAAGGCGCTGCTGGCCGAGGCCGGATTCCCGAATGGTCTGCGCATCACCATGCACGGACCCAACGACCGTTACGTGAACGATGCCAAGATCATCCAGGTCGATCGGCCAGATGTGGTAGCGGATCGGTGTGCAGACCACGGTCGACGGCGATCACCTGGAACACGCTATGTCGGCCGCGCCAACAAGCAGGAATTCTCCGCCTTCCTGCTGGGCTGGGGCAGTCGCCAGCGGCGAGGGCTTCGAGCCGCTGCGCGCCCAACTCGCGACCTGGAACCCGGCGCGCGGCCTCGGTGCCGTCAATCGCGGCCGCTACTCCAACCCGCGGCTCGACGCGCTGATCGATCAGGCCGTCGGCACCATCGACGACGCGGCGCGGGAAAAGCTGCTGATCGAGGCGACGAAGTATGGCGATGGACGACGTCGCCTTCATCCCGCTGCACCTCCAGAAGAACATCTGGGGCATGCGCGGCAAGCCTCACCTATGTCGCGCGCGTCGACGAGACTTCGCGCGGGCAGGACGTGCACCCGGCGAAGTGACCTGGCCCGGGCGGCGCTGGCGCACCCGCACTCGGTTCAACGCGCATGATCACCTGGCTGCTGCGTCGGCTGATCCAGGCGCTGTTCGTCGTGCTGGCGATGACGGTGATCGTGTTCGTCGGCGTGCACGTCATCGGCAATCCGGTCGACATCCTGATCTCGCCGGAAGCCGACCAGGCCGAGCGCGCCCGCATCATCGCAGCACTCGGACTCGATCAGCCGCTGTGGCAGCAATACGCCTACTTCCTGTAGGGCGCGCTGCACGGCGATCTCGGCCGCAGCTTCGTCTTCAACGAGCCGGCGCTGCGGCTGATCGCGCAGCGCATGCCGGCGACGCTGGAACTCGCGGTCACCGCGGTGCTGCTGTCCATCGTGATCGGCATTCCGCTCGGGCTGTATGCCGGGCTGAAGCCGGACGGCTTGCTCGGCCGCACCATCATGGCGGGCAGCATCCTCGGCTTCTCGCTGCCCAGCTTCTGGGTCGGCCTGATGCTGATCATGGTGTTCGCGGTGCAGCTCGGCTGGCTGCCGAGCACCGGGCGCGGCGCAAACCGCGACGCTGTTCGGCGTGCCGTGGTCGTTCCTGACCCGTGACGGGCTGCGCGCATATGCTGATGCCGGCGCTCAACCTGTCGCTGTTCAACATCTCGCTGGTGTTGCGCCTGACCCGCGCCGGCGTGCGCGAAGACGCTGCCGATGGACTTCGTCAAATTCGCCCGCGCCAAGGGCCTGTCGCCGGCGCGCGTGATCGTTCGTGCACGTGCTGAAGAACATCATGATCCCGATCGTCACCGTGATCGGCCTGGAATTCGGCTCGACCATCGCCTTCGCGGTGGTGACCGAGAGCGTCTTCGCCTGGCCGGGCATGGGCAAGCTGATCATCGACAGCATCAACGTGCTCGACCGGCCGGTGATCGTCGCCTATCTGATGATGATCGTGTTGCTGTTCATCACCATCAACCTGGTCGTCGACATCCTCTACACGGTGCTCGATCCGCGCGTGCGGCTGGAGAGCCGGATGAGCTGACGATCGAGCCGCTCGCCATGCCGGACCTCGCGCCCGTGCCGGCCCGCCGCCGAGGAAACGCCGTTCCGCCGCTTCGCTGCGCGAATTCGCCCGCTCGCCGCCTCGCGCATCGCTCGGCCTTGTGCTGTTCGTCGTCATCGCGCTGCTGGCGATCTTCGCGCCGCTGGATCGCGCCGCAGAATCCCTACGACCTGGCGCAGCTCGACATCATGGACGGCCGCCTGCCGCCCGGCTCGACATCGGTCGACGGCATAGACCTTCTGGCTCGGCACCGACGACCAGGGCCGCGACATGTTCTCCGGCATGATCTACGGGCTGCGCATCTCGCTCGGCGTCGGCGTCGGCTCGGCGCTGTTCGCCGGCGTCGTCGGCGCCGTCGCTCGGCCTGGTCGCCGCCTATGTCGGCGGCAAGACCGAAACCGCGATCATGCGGCTGGTCGACCTGCAGCTCTCGTTCCCCGTCGATCCTCGTCGCGCTGATGATCCTGGCCTTCCTCGGCAAGGGCGTCGCTGAACGTCGTGCTCGCGCTGGTGATCGTCGAATGGGCCTACTACGCCCGCACCGTGCGCGGCGCCGCGCTGGTCGAGCGGCGGCGGGAATATATCGAGGCCGCGCGAGTGCCTGGCGCTGCCGCAATGGCGCGTGCTGTTTCGCCATCTGCTGCCGAACTGCCTGCCGCCGCTGATCGTCATCGGCACCATCCAGGTCGCCCGCGCCATCGCGCTGGAGGCGACGCTGTCGCTTCCTCGGCCTCGGCGTGCCGATCACCGAGCCGTCGCTCGGCCTGCTGATCGCCAACGGCTACCAGTACATGCTCTCCGGCAAATACTGGATCAGCTTCTATCCCGGCATCGCGCTGCTGGTCACCATCGTCGCCATCAACCTGGTCGGCGACCAGTTGCGCGACGTGCTGAATCCGCGGCTGCAGCGATGACCGCGACCGCTCTGAAGTCCGCGAGTCTGCGCACGCATTTCTTCACCCGCGCCGGCGTGGTGAAGGCGGTCGACGACGTGTCGTTCACGCGTCGCGCGCGGCCAGGTGCTCGGCCTGGTCGGCGAATCCGGTTCGGGCAAGATCCGTCACCGGCTTCTCCATCATCGGCCTGGTCGATCCGCCCGGCCGCATCGTCGGCGGGGCAAATTCTGTTCCAGGGCCGTGACCTCACGCAGCTTGCCGGAGCGCGAGATGCGAGCGCTGCGCGGCAACCGCATCGCGATGATCTTCCAGGACCCGATGATGACGCTGAATCCGGTCCTGCGCATCGACACGCAGATGATCGAGACGGTGCAGGCGCATGCCAGCGTCTCACGCGCGGAGGCCCGCGCAGCGCGCCCGCGACGCGCTGGGCATGGTCGGCATCCCGAGCCCGGACGAGCGGCTGTCGGCCTATCCGCACCAGTTCTCCGGCGGCATGCGCCAGCGCGTCGCGATCGCCATCGCGCTTGCTGCACCGCCCCGACCTGATCATCGCCGACGAACCGACCACGGCGCTCGACGTCACCATCCAGGCGCAGATCCTGGCCGAGGTGCAGAAGCTGGCGCGCGACCACGGCACCGCGCTGATCTGGATCACCCATGATCTCGTCGGTGGTCGCCGGCCTGGCCGACGACATCGCGGTGATGTACGCCGGCCGCATCGTCGAGACCGGCACCGTCGCCGAGGTGCTCGATCGGCCGCTGCATCCCTACACCGCACGGACTGATCGGCAGCGTGCCCAGCCGCAACCGGCGCGGCACGCGGCTGCGCCAGATTCCCGGCATGACGCCGTCGCTGCTGAACCTGCCGGAGGGCTGCGCCTTCCGCACCCGCTGCCCCCGCGCCGATGCGCATGCGAGCAGGACCCGCCGACCACCGAACCGATGGCCGGCCACGCCATCCGTTGCTTCCATCCGCAGCTGGAGCTGGTCGCGTGAACGGGCGGCGATGCCCGTGACAGCACCCGTCATCGAACTTCGCGGCGTGTCGAAGCGCTTCGGCCGCAACCTCGATTTCGCTCAGAAGCTCGCCCAGCGCGCCACCCGCATGATGGGCAGGACGGCGCGCACCCGCGGTCGTGCGCGCGGTCGACGAGGTGGATCTCACCATCGCCAAGGGCGAGGTGCTTGGCCTGGTCGGCGAAGTCGGGCTGCGGCAAGTCCACGCTCGGGCGCATGGTCGCCGGCATCATGCCGCCGAGCGACGGTCAGGTGCTGTCGAATGGCCGCGACCTCGCCACCCTGCTCGCCGCGATGACGCACGGGCGGCGAAGTTGAAGATGCAGATGATCTTCCAGGACCCGTTCGCCTCGCTCAATCCGCGGCTGCGGGTCGACGACATCGTCGGCGAGGCGCCGCGCGTGCACGGCATGATCGCCGCGCGGAAAATTCGATGAATACGTCGACGCGCAACTCCGTCGCGCTGGCCTCGATCCCGCCTACAAGCGCCGCTATCCGCACCAGTTCAGCGGCGGCCAGCGGCAGCGCATCGGCATCGCCCGCGCGCTCGCGGTCCAGCCGGAATTCCTGGTCTGCGACGAGGCGGTGGCCGCGCTCGACGTCTCGATCCAGGCGCAGATCCTCAATCTGTTCATGGATCTGCGCGCCGAGCTCGATCTCACCTACCTGTTCATCAGCCACGACCTCGGCGTGGTCGAGCATCTCTCCGACCGCGTCGCCATCATGTATCTCGGGCGCATCGTCGAGGAGGCGCCGACGCGGAGGAGATCTTCGGCCGCCCGAACCATCCCTACACGCAGGCGCTGCTTGCCGAGGTGCCGCGCATCGAGGCGCGAAAGCGCGCGTTCACCGCCATCACGGGCGAAATCCCAAGCCCGCTGAACCCGCCATCCGGCTGCCATTTCCACCCGCGCTGCCCGCACGCCATGAAGATCTGCCGCGAGGTGGCGCCGGCGCTGCGGATTGTCGCCCCGGCGCATCGCAGCGCCTGCCACCTGAACGACCAGCCGGCCGGCTAGAGCAATATGGCTTTAGGTGGAATTACCGTGCCATAAAATTGCTCGCCTAAACAAAAGGCTAGATCGTGACGCTCCTGTCCCGAGCGTCGAGTGAATTGCCCAACCAAACAGAGGCTTCCCCTTGCCGTGACGCCACACTCACGGCACCGTCGCTAACATGCCCACCCGTCCCGTATCCCTGCATCCGCTGCATTTGCTCTGGAGGAAATTGCCCGCCCGGCATCGCCGCGCGTGGTTTCGCCGCGCCACCGCGTTGCTGGCGCCGCGTCCGGATCGGCTGCCGCCGCCGGCGCGCGCCGGCATTGCCATCGCCGGTGAGCTGTCACGTGCCTCGGGCCTCGGCGAAGCGGCGCGGCTGATTCGCCTGGCGCTGGAAGGCATGGGCATCGCCACCTGGCAGCTCGACGTCGGGGATCGGCTGCCGGGCGGCACCTCCGGCGTCCGGCGAATGGACAGCCCACCCGCCGGCGCGCCGCTGCTGCTGCATGTCAACGCGCCAACCTTGGCCTGGGCGTTGCTGCGGCTGCCGCGGGGCCTGCTGCGCGGCCGCCGCGTCATCGCCTATTGGGCGTGGGAACTGCCGGTGGTGCCGGCGAGTTGGCGTCAGGCGCTGCCGTTCGTGCACGAGATCTGGGTGTTGTCCCGCTTCACCGGAGACGCGGTGGCGAAGCTGTTGCCGCCAGGCTCCAGGATCGCGCTGCGCGTGGTGCCGATTCCGGTGGCGATCTCTCCGCCGCGCCCATCAACGCGGCGGCGCGCGGATTTTGGCCTGCCTCAGGATGCGGTGATCGTGCTGGTGGTGTTCAACCTTGCGTCGAGCTTCGTGCGCAAGAACCCGCTGGCCGCCATCGCCGCCTTCCGCCAGGCTTTCGCTGACCGCCGCGACCGACTGCTGCTGCTGAAGGTCGGTCACACGGAACATTACCCGGACGATTTAATCCTGCTAAAGGATTCCATCGCAGGAGCGAGCAACATCCGCATCGAAACCGAACTTCTCTCCACCCCCGATCTTCACGCCCTGATCGCCTGTGCCGATATCGTGATGTCGCTGCATCGCAGTGAGGGATTCGGCCTGGTTCCAGCCGAGGCGATGCTGCTCGGCCGCCCGGTGGTCGTCACCGGCTGGTCGGGGAATATGGAGTTCATGGATGCGGACAGCGCGGCACTGGTCGAGTACCGCCTCGTCCCGGCCGTTGACGCGCGCGGTGTGTTCGAGGCGCCGGGCGCGGTCTGGGCGGAACCCGACCCTGTCGATGCCGCCGCCCACCTGGTTCGCCTGGCTGATGACGCCGGCGCGCGCGCGGCGCTCGGCGAACGCGGCCGCGCGATGGCGACCAGCCGGCTTGGCGACGGCGCGTTGCGCGAAGCCGTGCGCGGCCTCGGCCTGAAGGTGGCCGGATGACCGATCTCCCGGATGCTGCGCCCGGTCATCACCTGCGTCGGCGCACGCTCAGCGTCGGCGCATGACCCGTATCGCGTCCGGTGGCGCGCAATGAGAATCCTGGTCTGGCAATGGGGACGGCGCGGTGCCGGGCCGCGTTACGCGGCCGAGCTGGCGGCCAGCCTGCGGACGCTCGACGGGGTGGAGGCGGCGCTGTCGCTGTCGGCGCAGTCGGAGATCCTTGCGGACGCCGGGGCGCCGCCCTGCGACCTGCCTGTCTCCACCTATAACGGCATCGGTTCCTTTCTCCTGCGCCTTCCCGCCGCACCGTTCCAGATCGGCCCGCTCGCCGCGCGTGTCAGGGCCTTGCGGCCCGATGTCGCCATTTGCGCCATGCCTGCGCCGCTGGATCTGCTGATGGCACGTGCCCTGAAGCGCGCCGGGATTCCGGTGATGGTGGTGGTGCACGACGCCGACCTGCATCCCGGCGACGGATTTCCGTTTCAGATGACCCTGCAACGCCTGCTGATGCGCCAGGCGGACGGCCTGATTGCACTGACCGCCGATGTCGGCCGCCGTCTGCGCGACCAGAACCTGGTTGGCGACCGGCCACTGATCCTGACGTCGCTGCCGCCGCTCACCTTTGGTCCGCCGCCGGCGCCGCCCCGCGCACATGGCGGCAAGCTGCGCCTGCTCTCGTTCGGCCGTCTGCTTCCCTACAAAGGGCTGGACCTCCTGGCCGACGCCGTGCGCCTCATCGGCCCGCGCGCCGATATGGAGTTGCGCGTGGTCGGCAGTGGCCCGGAATCTCCCGCACTGGACGCGTTGCGGGCGCTACCGGGCGTCAATGTCGAGAATCGTTGGGTGCCGGAAGCCGAGGTCGGTGCCCTGCTGGCATGGTCCGACGCGCTGGTATTGTCGCATCGCGAAGCCAGCCAGAGCGGCGTCGCCGCCGCCGCCATCGCCTCTGGCCGCTGGGTCATTGCCACCCGCGTCGGCGGCATCGTCGAGCAGTTGAGCCACGAGCATTTGGCCCGGCTCTGCGACCCCACCGCCGAGAGCGTCGCTGGCGCCATGCTCGGGCTGCTGGAATCACCGCCGTCGCCGTGCCTGCAGGAGGATCACAGAACCACCTGGAGCGACGTCGCCCTTGATCTCGTTCGTCAGCTCAAGACCGCGCTGGCCAGGCGGTGACGCAACGTCGATCGGCTTTGTGCGAAGCTGCCGAATGAACCGACAAGCGGGCGAACGCATGCCATCACCGAGGCGAATTGTGCTGTTGTTGATCACCGCGCTGTCGAGCTTCGTCCAGCTCTCCGCGGCCGAAGCTTACGATTGCCCGGAGCGGCCGGCATGTACCGGGTGCGGCTGTCGTGGCGGCACCGGGTACCGCGCGCCGAACGGACATTGCGTCGGATTCCGCGAGCTGACGCGGGTATGCGGTGCGGAGCCCGCGAAGGCCTGCACCTTCGAAAACGCGCCCAACACCGGCCTGAACCGTGAATGCGCGCTGGCGAAAAAACCACTCGTGCCGCGTCAGTCCTCACAACCGCAGCGCCCTCTGCCGCCGGCGAGCGATGATGCGGCGCTGCACGGCCCGGCTGGTTGAAGTCCAGCCGGATCGCCCCCGCTCACGCCGCGGGCGGGGTGAGGGTGAGCTTGGGCGGCGGCTTGCGGATGGCGCCGATCAGGCTGCGTACCTCAGCCCTCGCCGCGACATGGCTCATTCCGAGCTGGATCCCGAGGCCCGCCTCGCGCACGTCCATCAAAGTCAGCCCTTGCAGATAGAGCTCACGGAAGATCACCCGCTCGCCGAATCCCTTGACGGTGCGGAAGCCGATGCGCTTGGCCAGTGCTTCCAGCGTGGTGCCGACGTCGCGCTTGTTGCGGGCCTCGCTGGCGCCGAGGCGGTTGCGCATGACGATCCAGTCGATGCGGCCGCGATCGCGGGAAAAACGGCGTTTGCGCGCGCCCCAAACCATCTCGCTGTAGATGCTGGGATGCACCACGTCGTGGTTATCAGGTTCGACCTTGGCCAGCATGGCGAAGTCGACGAAGCTGTCGTTGATCGGCGTGATCAGCGTGTCCGCCCGCGCATGCCCCAGGCGCGACAGGAAGGTGTCCGATCCGGGGCAGTCCAGCACCACGATGTCGCAGGTTTTCGACAACTCGGCGAAGGCGGCGGTGAATCGCTCGGTTTCCTCCGCCTCCGCCGCCGCCCGGCTGTCGAGCTCGCTGCGATGCACCGCCGCGTATCGCGGCAACGGCAGGTCGATGCCGCGCTGCTGCACGAATGCCTCGCGCGATGCCAGATAGGCGGTGAGGGTGGCCTGGCGGGCGTCCAGATCGATGGCGCCGACCCGGTAGCCGTCGCGCAGCAGGCCGACGATCAGATGCATCGCACAGGTCGACTTGCCCGAACCGCCCTTCTCGTTGCCCAGCACGATCACCTGGGCGCGCTCCTCAAGCGTAACGGTCGCCAAAATTTCTTCCTCTGTCAGCCCGGAGCAGGGATCGGCCGGTTGCCGCGGTTATGCCAATCCGGCCATGCCCGTGTCCATGCCGCCTCGCTGTGGTACCAAGTGTCAAAGCCTTGGAATGTGCAGCCCGCCATCCACCCGCAGCGCCTCGCCCGTCATGAAAGCAAGCTCGCCGCTGGCCAGCAGCGCCACGGCGGCGCCGATATCGGCCGGTTCGCCCCAGCGCCGCACCGGGGTCAGGCCCTGCTCGATCAGGGCGGTATATTCGTCCGCGACTCGGGCGGTCATGTCGGTGCGGATGACCCCGGGGCGGATTTCGTTGACCATGATGCCGTGCGGCGACAAACGCAGGGCGAATAGCTGTGTCATCATGGAAACCGCCGTCTTGGACAGGCAATAGGGGCCGCGGTTGGTCGAGACCATCCGTGAGTTCGCCGAGGCGATGTTGACGATGCTGCGGTGGACACCGTCGGCGGGGGCCGCCAGCATGCGTTTCGCGATTTCAATGGTCAGGAAATACGGGCCGCGCAGGTTCACTTGCATCAGCCGATCGAACTCCTCGGCGGTGTCATCGAGCAGGTCGCCGCGATGGCTGACCTGGACCCCGGCATTGTTCACCAGGCAGTCGATGGTCCCGAATTCGGCCAAGGCGCGGTTCACGAAGTCGCCATGACCGTCGACATCGGCGATGTCATGGCGCAGGAAGGCGGCGCGGGCGCCGGTGGCGTTGAGCAAGGCCAGCGTCTCGGCGGCGGCCTCATCCTCGATGTGGTCGTTCACCAGCAGGTCGAAACCTTTCGCCGCCAGGGCCAGCGCGATCGCCCGGCCGATGCCGCGCCGGGCCCCGGTGACCAATGCCACAAGGCGCCGGCCGTGCGGCGATGCGTTTGGGCAACCGATTGAAGTCATGAATCGTTTCCCCATGCTATGAGCATGCAGCAACTCTACCTGGACCGAGCGAATGCCGCGACCTGAGGCCGAGCGAGGGAGATTGCGGGAATGCCGGGATTGCGGGCTGTTCCAGCGCATTCCGGCGGTGCCGACCGGCAGCTCCGCACGCTGCCCGCGATGCGACGCGGTGCAGCGGCACGGTTGCGCCGACCCGCAGGGCCAGGCGATGGCCATGGCCGTCACCGGGCTGCTGCTGTTCACCGTGGCGGCCCAGTTGCCGTTGCTGGATCTGCAATGGGGCGGGCGCAGCAGTGCCGCCGATCTGGTGACCGGACCGATCCAACTTGAACAGCAGGGCATGTTGCCGCTGTCGGTCGTGGTGGTGATCACCACCATCGCCGCACCCTTGGCCCGGCTGGTGGCCCTGATCTGGGTGCTTCTTGGCCTGCGCCTGCGCCACCCGCCGCGCCACCTCTACCGCGTGTTCCGCTGGGTGGAACTGCTGCGGCCATGGTCGATGGTTGAGGTCTTTCTGCTCGGCCTGTTCGTCGCCTACAGCAAGCTTGGCGACATGGCGGTGGTGCATATCGATCTCGCTGCCTACGCCATGGGCGGGCTGATGCTCGCGATGGCGGCAGCCGACGCGGCGCTTGATGACGAGACGGTCTGGCAGGCGCTGGAACGTGCCGGCGCCATCGCCGCCCCGATGCCGCCGGCGGTGCAGCTCAATCCCGGTTCGCGGCCGGGATATCGCCTCGTCGGCTGTGATTGCTGCGGCTTCGTCAGCGCCATTGCGGCGGACCCGCGATCTCCGCGCCCAGAGTCGCGGAATTCGCAGCTGATGTGCCCGCGTTGCGGCGGCCGGTGGCGGCGGCGCAAGACCAACAGCCTCAGCCGGACCTGGGCGCTGCTCGCGGCGGCGGCGATCCTGTATGTTCCAGCCAACATGCTGCCGGTGATGACGGTGATCTCGCTCGGCCAGGGCAATCCCAACACCATTATTTCCGGCGTCGAGGAACTCGCGATCACCGGTATGTGGCCGTTGGCGGCGCTGGTGTTCTTCGCCAGCATCATCGTACCGGTGCTGAAGCTGGTGGGGCTGAGCGGGCTGATGCTCAGCACCCAGCGCGGTGCCACGCCGCGGTTGCGGCAGCGCACGGTGCTGTACCGGGTTGTCGATGCGGTCGGCCGCTGGTCGATGATCGACGTGTTCATGGTCTCGATCCTCACCGCTTTGGTGCGATGGGGCCGGTTCGCCGCCGTCACCCCCGGGCCTGGGGTGATGTCCTTCTGTGCCGTGGTGGTGCTCACCATGCTCGCCGCCGCCGCCTTCGACCCGCGGCTGATGTGGGACGCCGCGGGACGCAACGGCGCATGAACGAGCTTCCGCCCGACGCGGCCCGCCAAACCATTCCAACCCCCGAGATTCCGGAGGCTGAAATTCGGCACCGGGGCCGGCTGCATTTGATCTGGCTGATCCCGATCGTCGCGGCCGTGATCGCCGGCTTCCTCGGCTGGCAGGCATGGCATGACCGTGGCCCGACCATCACCCTGTCCTTTCGCTCCGCCGACGGCCTGCAAGCCGGCCAGACCAAGGTGAAGCACAAGGCGGTCGACCTCGGCACGGTCGAGCGGATCAACCTCAGCCCCGACATGAGCCACGTCGTCGTCCGGGTGCAGATGCGCAAGGAAGCCGAGGACGAGCTGACCGAGAACGCCCGCTTCTGGGTGGTGCGGCCGCGCCTGACGCTGGGCAATATCTCAGGGCTCGATACCCTCGTCTCCGGTTCGTATATCGAGCTCGATCCAGGAATCGGCGGGTCGGCGGACAAGCGCGAGTTCACCGGCCTTGAGGAGCCGCCCGCGGTTCGCTCGGACGAGCCTGGGCAGGTCTATCACCTGCAAGCGCCGCGCATCGGCTCGCTGTCGAGTGGCGCGCCGTTGTTCTACCGCGACATCACCGTGGGCGAGGTGCTCGGCTACGTCCTTGGCCCAAATGGCGTCACGATCGAGGTCTTCGTCCGCTCGCCCTACGACAAGCTGGTCCGCCCCACGTCGTATTTCTGGAATGCGTCCGGCATAACGGTCAACCTCGGCGCCGACGGGGTGCAGCTTCGGCTCGAGAGCCTGGCTGCCGTGCTCACCGGCGGCGTCGCCTTCGACAACACGGCGACGTCAACCGATGCCTCGCCAAGTCCCGCCGGCAGCAGCTTCCAACTGTACCGCGACGAGGCCACCGCGACGGCTGCCGGACCGAGCCCGCGCATTCCCTTCATCGCCTACCTCAACGGCTCTGTCCGTGGGCTCGCGGTCGGCGCGCCGGTGGAATTGTACGGCATACCGATCGGTGCGGTGAGCGACGTGCGGCTGCTGTTCGACGCCGCTGACGCCAGCGCGCGCGCCGCGGTGCGGTTCGACGTTCGGTCGGAGCGGATCCGCGGTCCGGGCACGACCACGCCGATGGACCCCGAACTCCTGGCTCAGCGCCTGGTCGATCGCGGATTGCGGGTCGAACTCAACACCGCCAACTACCTGACCGGCCAGATGGTGGTGGCGCTGACCTTCGTGCCGGACGCGCCGTCGGTGCGGGTTCACACCGAGGACGGCGCGATCGTGCTGCCCAGCCAACCCGGCGGCTTGAATGGCCTTACCTCCGGCCTCAGCGACGTCGTCGCCAAGCTCAACCGCCTGCCGCTGGACGAGATCGCCCAGAACCTCAACCTGACGTTGCAGGCCGTGCGCGATGTCGCCGGCGGCCCGGAGTTGCGCGACAGCCTGCAATCCCTGGTGGCGACGCTCAATTCCACCCGCGACCTGGTGAAGAACTTCGACGAGAATGCGACGCCGGCATTGAAACGCCTGCCGCAGATCGCCCAGTCGTTGCAGAATGCGGTGGACCGTACCGGGCGGCTGGTCGGCTCGGTCGACAGCGGCTACGGCAACAACTCGCAGTTCCGCCGCGACCTGCAGCGCCTGCTGTCGCAGGTCGGCGACACCGCCCGTTCGGTCCGCCTGCTCGCCGATTATCTCGATCAGCACCCCGAGGCCTTGCTGCGCGGGCGCAGCGGCGACCGATGAGGCGACGAACGATGCACCCAGGCTTGCCGATGCGTCACCTCCGGGTGCTGCTGGTTTTGCTGGCGCCTGTCCTGTTTGGGCTGGCCGGATGCGCCTCGCCGCCCACCGATCTCTATACCCTCGCGGCGATCCCGGGTGCGCCGGTGCACACGCCGGCGCGCAGCATCGAATTGCGCCGGATCGGCCTTGCCGCCTATCTCGATCGCCCGGAGATCGTCCGCTCCAACGCCCAGTATCGCCTGCGGGTCGCGGCCAGCGACCGTTGGGGCGAACCGCTTGGCACCATGCTCGGGCGGGTGCTCACCGAGGACCTGGTGCAGCGGCTGCCGGACGCGTCCATCTTCCTCGAGTTCGGCGCCATTTCCACCCAGCCGGACCTGGTGCTGGAGATCGACATCCAGCGCTTCGACCCTGATGGCGACGATAGCGTGGTGCTGCTGGCCCAGATTGCCTTGCGCCGCGAGCGCAGCAAGGCATCGGATGCCATGGCCCGCACGATCCGCCTGACCGCGGCGCCTGCCACATCCAGCACCCAGGATCTGGCGGCGGCCTTGAGCTTCACGCTCGCGCAACTGGCCGACCGCGTGGCGGCCAGCGTCGCCGCCATCCGGTGACACATCTGTGCAATCCCCCTGGCGGTTTTGCGGTCGGCTGATAGGTTGGATGGAAGGCAAGGCCTTCGTTGAAGCAAGGGGCCGGCTGAGCACAGGGAGGACAGGATCATGAGTCGCATAGCCCTCGTCACCGGCGGCACCCGTGGTATCGGCGCCGAAATCAGCCGTGCATTGAAGGCCGCAGGCCGTACCGTGATCGCCAACTACGCCGGCAACGACGCCGCCGCCGCTTCATTCACCGCCGACACCGGCATCCAGACGATGAAGTTCGACGCAGGTGATTTCGCGGCGTGCGAGAAGGCCATCGAGCAGATCCACGCGACAATCGGCAAGATCGAGATCCTGGTGAACAACGCCGGCATCACCCGTGACGCGCACCATGTCGCGCCTGTCGCGCGACATGTGGGATGCTGTGATCGACACCAATCTCGGCTCCTGCTTCAACCTCTGCAAGCTGACTTTCGACGACATGCGCGCCGCCAAGTTTGGCCGCGTCGTCAATATCGGCAGCATCAACGGCCAGGCCGGGCAGTACGGCCAGGTGAACTACGCCGCGGCCAAATCCGGCATTCACGGCTTCACCAAGGCACTCGCACAGGAAGGTGCCCGCTTCGGCATCACCGTCAACGCCATCGCCCCCGGCTACGTCGACACCGAAATGGTGCGCGCGGTACCGCCCGACGTGCTGCAGAAGATCATCGCCCGGATTCCGGTCGGCCGCCTTGGCCACGCCGAGGATATTGCCCGTGGCGTATTGTTCCTGACCGCCGACGACGCGGACTTCGTCACCGGTTCGACGCTGTCGATCAACGGCGGCCAGCACATGTACTGAGAGAAGACGAAGTATTAAGAAAAGGCGGGCACGCCTATCGGGTGCCCGCCTTTTTTACTGATCGGGGACGACGTCCCTGATCGCGGAATCTAGCCGAGGCGCTCGCCGTGCAGCACGACGTCAAGGCCTTCGCGCTCTTCTTCCTCGGTGACCCGCAATCCGATGATTGCGTCGACGATCTTGAGGATGATGAAGGTCATCACCCCGGACCAGACCAGGGTCGCCACAACCGCGATCACCTGCGCCTCGAACTGCGGCATTCCGCCGATGCTGACGCCCTGCGGCGCATCCTTGGTTGCGGTGAACGGACCGATAGGCGAACACGCCGGTCAGCAGCGCCCCGATGATGCCGCCGATGCCGTGCACCCCGAACGCGTCCAGGCTGTCGTCGTAGTCGAATGCGTGCTTCAGCCCGGTCGCCGCCCAGAAGCAGCCGACGCCGGCGACGATGCCGATCACCAGTGCCGGCCCGGGCAGCACGAAGCCCGATGCCGGGGTGATCGCCACCAGCCCGGCAACCGCACCGGAAATCGCGCCGAGCACCGATGGCCTCCCCTTCGTCGCCCATTCCGCGAACGTCCAGGCGAGGCCGGCGGCGGCCGTCGCGATCTGCGTCGCCGTCATCGCCATGCCGGCACGGCCATTGGCCGCCACGGCGGAGCCGGCGTTGAAGCCGAACCAACCCACCCAAAGCAACGATGCCCCGATCACGGCGAGGGACAGGTTGAAGGGCGACATGTTGTCGATGCCGTAGCCAACCCGCTTGCCCAGCACCAGTGCGCAGACCAGGCCGGCGATGCCGGCGTTGATGTGCACCACCGTGCCGCCGGCGAAGTCCGCGGCACCAGGCAGGCCGAACACGCCGGCGCCGAGCCAGCCGGTCGCCGACCACACCCAATGCGCGATCGGGCTGTAGACCAGCAACGACCACAGCACCATGAAGACGATCATCGCCGAGAACTTCATCCGGTCGGCGAAAGCGCCGGCGATCAGTGCCGGCGTGATGATCGCGAAGGTCATCTGGAACATGGCGTAAACGCTCTCGGGCACCGTCTGCGCCTGCTCGTTGCCGGAGCCGGCGCCGAGGATGAACGGCTTGTCCCAGGCGGCGCCGATGCCGTTCAGGAAGAAGCGCGAGAGGTCACCGACATAGGCGCTGCCGTTGGTGAAGGCGAGGCTGTAGCCGGCGACCATCCAGACCACGGTCACGAGGCAGCAGATGAAGAAGGACTGCATCATGGTGGCCAGCACGTTCTTCTTGCGCACCATGCCGGCATAGAACAAGGCGAGGCCCGGGATGGTCATCAGCAAAACCAGCGCCGTGCTGGTCAGCATCCACGCCGTGTCGCCGGAATCGATCTTCAGGTCGTCGGCCCAGGCAGGCAGAGACACCAGCAGCGCTACCGCGAGATACAAGGTGAACTTCATTGCAAAAAACCTCACAGCGCTTCCCCGTCCAATTCGCCGGTGCGGATGCGGACCGCCCGCTCGATGTCCATCACGAAAATCTTGCCGTCGCCGATCTTGCCGGTGTGGGCGGACTTCATGATCGCCTCCACCACCTGCTCGGCGAGGTCGCTCGCGACCACGACTTCGATCTTCACCTTGGGGAGGAAATTCACGTGGTATTCCGCCCCACGGTAGATCTCCGTCTGCCCCTTCTGGCGCCCGAAACCCTTCACCTCCGACACGGTGAGGCCCTGCACCCCGAGTGGGGTCAGCGCCTCGCGCACATCGTCGAGCTTGAATGGCTTGATGATGGCCATGATCAGCTTCATGTCTCAGTCCCTGCCTCCGGTTCGCGTCCGGTTCGCCACGCTCGGTTTGATCGTGCAACACGGTCTGCCACAACGTCCCCTACAAGAACCGTGCCGCGACGCGCGGACGGACCTGTCGTGTTTCGCAAGCGGCGGAACCCGGGCCTGAGAGGCGGCAGCTTCACCTGAAGCTTCAGATGCGAGACACCTCCCGCCCCCTGCCCAAGGAGCAGGCAACCGGTCTAGACTGCGGTTGCGGCGTGAATGCCACTGATTTGCCTAATACGAAGGCAGGTCCGAACGGCGCCGAACCGGAGCGGCCATGCCAAAGACCTCGAAGCCAAAGACCTCAACACCTGAGACCTTGAATACCGACATTTGCATCGTCGGCGCGGGCCCGGCCGGGGGCACGCTCGCCTGCCTTCTGGCCCAGGCCGGAATTCGCACCGCGGTGGTGGATCGTGCTGCGCTGCCGCCGATGGAGCACCCGGATTTCGACGGTCGCGCCTATGCGATCGCCGCCGGCTCTCGTGCCATCCTGCAGGCGGCCGGCTTGTGGGACCGGCTGCCGTTTCCACCCGGCGCGATCAGCGACATCCGCGTCTCCGACGGTCGCCTGGGCCGCCCGGCCTCGCGGCTGTATCTGCATTTCAATTCGCGGGAGGCGGGCGCCACGTCCGGCGAGACGGAGCCATTCGGGCATATGGTGGAAGCCCGCAGCCTGCGGATGGCGCTCAACCAGATGATGGCCGATTCACCCGCCATCAGCCTGCATGCGCCGGCCGAGATCAAGGTCTCCCGTGACGCCGGGTCCGCCGTGGTCCGCGTCGTCGGCGGGCCCACTTTGACGTGCCGCCTGGTCATCGCCGCCGAGGGCCGCCACAGCACCCTGCGCGCCCAGGCCGGCATTCCCGTCACCCATCGGCCCTATGGCCAGACCGGCATCGTCTGCGCCGTCGCCCACGAACATCCGCATGGCGGCGTGGCGCTCGAACATTTCCTCCCGGCCGGGCCTTTCGCCCAGTTGCCGATGCACGACACCGAGGACGGCCGGCACATCTCCGCCATCGTCTGGACCGAGCGCACCGCCCAGGCCGAGCGCCTGCTACGGCTCGATGACGCGGCTTTCACCCATGAGCTGTCCCGCCGCCTCGGCTCGCATCTCGGCCGCATCAGCCTGGTCGGCCGTCGCTGGAGCTATCCGCTTTCGGCGATGCTCGTGCACCGCTATTACGACACCCGCCTGGCATTGGTTGGCGACGCGGCGCATGGCATTCATCCGATCGCCGGCCAGGGCCTGAATCTCGGGTTTCGCGACATTGACTGCCTCGCCGGCCTGATCGTGGAGGCCGTCCGCGCCGGCGCCGACCCCGGCGCCCCTGACCTGCTTCGCCGCTACCAGGCGGTCCGGCGGCCCGACAACATGCTGATGCTTGCGGCCACCGACGCGTTGGATCGCCTGTTCAGCAATGATTTTCCGCCGCTGCGGCTGGCCCGCGATCTCGGCATTGCCGCGGTCCATCGCATTCCGCCACTGAAGCGCCTGTTCATGCGCCAGGCGATGGGCATCAGCATTTCATAGCAATCCGGCGGTTGGCTCAGGCCCGGCGTTGGCTCAGGAACGTCCCTCGATCACGTGCAGCGGCAACCGCACGATGAAGGCCGAGCCCTGGTTCGGCTGGCTTTCGACTTCGATCCTGCCGCCCATCGCGCCGACCAACTGTCCGACCACCCAGAGTCCGAAACCGAAACCAGCACTCGGGCGTCCATCCACCAGACGCTCGAACTTCTGGAAGATGCGTTGCTTGTCGGCCGCCGAAATGCCGAAGCCATGATCTTTGACCTGCAGGCACAACTCGCTGTCGGCCGCAGACAAAGTCACGTGGATCGGTTTTCCGCCGCCGTATTTGACCGCATTCGAAATCAGGTTCTCGGCCACTTCCTCAAGCGCCGTCCGGTCGAACAGGCCGCGAATGCCAGGCTCGCTGGTCACCGAGAGCACCGATCCCGCGGCCTCCGCAAACAAGGTGAAATCCGCCACCACTTCGGCGATGGCCGCCGATGCGTCGATCATCGCGAGGTTCAGGCGGAATGTCCCCGAGGTCAGCCGGGCGATGTCAAGCAACGCCGTGGTCCGCGTGATGTAGCGCCGGACAATGAGGTCCAGACGCTCGATTCCGCGGCCGACGCCTAGTGGTACCGCCTTGCCGGATTTCAGGGTACTTTTCCGCAACAGGCTGATCTGTCCGACCAGCGGCGTCATCGCGTTGAGCAGTTCGTGCGCGGCGACGGAAATGAAGTCGTCGCGTGCCTGCACCGCCGCACGCAAATCGTCGTTTTCCTTGCGCAGCCGCGCGATGATGTCGCTCGCGGTCTCCGGCGCCTGCTCTTCCCCGGCGATCTCGTCCACTGCCAGTAAATCCATCTGCGCTTGAAGGTGAATGCTGATCCAGCTTTCACCTTCGGGCAAGCTCACGAATTTGTCACTTATACCCGATTGTCTAATATTTCCTGATATAGGTACGGATTGGTCAAGAAAATTCGTTAATTATCGTCAAAGACAGTCCATCAAAAATCATAATCTTTACGTCTCGGCCGCTCAACAAATCGGCAGATTATATAGCCCTGGCTGCGCATGTCTAAAAATGGGAGGCACGGTCGGATCTGGCGCGCGAATCTCGATTGCAGGCTCCTCCATCGAAGACCGATCAACACCGGCCCGCGAGCGACTGCGGATCGACGCGTCTGAGGATCTCGGTTCTTCCAAAGAGGGGAACGCCTTTGTAGATCCGGGCGCGCAGCGCGCCATCCGGCTGAAGGGATGCCGAGAGGCGATACGTCTTGCCGTCGTCCGGATCGAGGATTGTGCCGTCCTTCCATTCAAACGGCCCCTCGCGCGTCAGCCCCCAAACGATCGTCCGGCCGCACTGGGTTGGCCGACGACCCGGATCCTCGATCCAGACAATCCGGCCGCAGACCCGATTCTGGCAGTTGAAGATATCGAGGACCAAGTCCCTGATGCTCCAAGTGCCGTCCGCGTCCGACGCCTTGGCATCTCGGATGCCAACGAACTGGCACGCGATCACTGCCATCAGAAGCGCGACAAACCTTGCCTGTCGCATCATGCTCTCCTTCGCAGATTTTCATTCAGCGTCGGCCGCGATCTTTTCGTGCCGACGCCTCAAATCGGCGTCAGGCGCGGCAGGGTCAAACCGCCTCCTGCCCAGGCATGGTGAAGAACGCGTGCATTACGTGCCAGATGCGGGCGCGATTAATGCCCAGGACCGCCACATGCGCGATGCCCGTGATCATCGCGAACTGTTTGTCCTTGTTCGGCAACTGGGCGAAAAAATCCAGCAACTCGGCGTCGGTGGCATTGCCGTCATGCTCGGCGCGGGTCATGCAAACCGGGCATTCGATCCGGCGCGGATCGACCAGGGGCAGGTGGATCGCCATGTCGAGATAGGTGCCACTCGGCGCCCGGTCGGTCAGCGCCAGCTCATAGTCCGCCAGCGCTTCGGGGACCGCCGGCTCGAACGTCGACGGATCGTCGCGACTGAAGATCGCCAGGAAGCTGGCCCGGGTCATCGGGCGGAAATTCTTCTCCTGGTATGTCCGCACCTGTTCGCGTCGCTTCATGATCACGGGCGCGCCTTCGCCCGTGTAGGTGAAGGCGTCGAGCACCATCCGCTCCACCCGGTCCGGCGCCACCATGGCGAACGCTCCAAGGCGGATCGCGCCGGAAGACTGGCCGTAGAACATCATCCGGTGCCGGCCGGTCACCCGCTCGACCACGGGCAATGCCGCCTTCAGGTCCTCGACGCCGGAGCGGATGTCCGAATTGCCGGCGGTCTTGGATGACCGGCCGTAATTTTCGTGGTCCATCGTCCAGACGTCGAAGCCGGCGCGGGCGAATTCGTCCATGAAGGAGTAGCCGGGGAAGGCGTGTCCGGGGACCTGCAGGTCGAACCCGCCGCGCCCGGAGAACGAAGACCCGTGCACCAGGAACAGCACCGGCTTGTTCGCCGCCCCGTCCAGCAGGCGCTTGCGGTAGAGATAAAGCTTCACGTCACCTTTCTGAGCCCAATATTCCTCGGCCACCGGGCGGTTCGCCGTGGCGGCGCTCGCGGCCGCAGCGCCGGCTTGTGCCGAGGCCTGTTGCAGGGGCACTGAGGCGGTGGCGACGGCAATCCCGGCCCGCTGCAGCAAGCGCCGGCGCGGCAAATCCGGTCGGATCATGATCTGTCTCCTCGACGCGCGCGATGATACATCCGAGGTATGGCCCGCGCACGCATAGATCCCCAAATCACCCCGCGCGCGGACCTCCCCGTTCGCGTGCCTGCCCTCCGCGTGGCCGAGCGTCGCCGCCGGCGGTGGTTCCTGCTCAAATGGCTGGTGATCCTGTCGGTCTGGGCGGCGATCATGGGCGCCATTGGCCTGCTTTGGTTCGCCTGGGACCTACCCCGGCCCGAAGCGGCATTGGATGCCGCCCGTCGCCCCAGCCTCACCTTGCAGGACCGCACGGGGCAGATCTTCGCCACCTACGGCGACGTGGTCGGCGAACCGCTGCGGCTGTCGGACCTGCCGGCGTTCTTGCCTGCCGCCGCCATCGCCGTCGAGGATCGGCGCTTTTATTCGCATCACGGGCTGGACCTGATCGGCATTGCCCGCGCCGCCTTCGTCAATCTGCGGGCTGGCCGTCTGGTCCAAGGCGGGTCGACCATCACCCAGCAGGTCGCCAAGAACCTGTTCCTGACCAATGCTCGTACCCTGCGCCGCAAGGTGCAGGAGGTGTTGCTGACGCTGTGGCTGGAGCGGACGTTCAGCAAGCGCGAGATCCTCGAAATCTGGCTCAACCGGGTTTATCTCGGGTCGGGCGCATGGGGCGTGGACGCGGCCGCCCGGCTTTATTTCGGGGTCTCGGCACGCCGGCTGGCGCTGTGGCAGGCCGCCGTCATCGCCGGTTTGCCCCGTGCGCCCAGCCGCTTCTCGCCGCGCGTCGACCCCGCCGCCGCCGCCGCGCGTGGCCGTGAGGTCCTGGCCGCCATGTCCGAGACCGGCGCCGCCACGCCCGAGGCCGCACAAGCCGCCGCCGCCGCCATCGCGTTCCCCGCCCGGCCCGCCACCACCGCCGGCTGGTTCGCCGACTGGATCGCCGATCAATCCGCCACGATCCTGCCCATCGGCACCGACGCGGTGCTGCGCACCACGCTGGACCTGCGGCTGCAAGCCACCGTCGAAGCCCGATTGACCGCGATCGTCGATGGCCCGGGTGCCGCCGCCAATGTCAGCCAGGCCGCCGTGGTGGTGCTGGACGCGAATACCGGCGCCGTGCGGGCCATGGCCGGCGGCCGCGATTACCGCACGGGCCCGTTCAACCGCGCCGTGATCGCCCGCCGCCAGCCCGGCTCCGCCTTCAAACCGTTCGTCTGGCTCGCCGCCCTGGAAAAAGGCGCCCGCCCTGATGACATCGTGCTCGACGCCCCGATCCGCATCGGCAACTGGAGCCCGTCCAACTTCGAGGGCCGGTTCCGCGGCGAGATCACGCTGGAGGAAGCGCTCGCGCATTCCGTCAACACCGCCTCGGTCCGGCTGTTGCTGCAAGCCGGCGGCCCCGCGGTTGCGGCCGAAGTCGCCCGCCGCCTCGGCATCGCGGACACGTTGCCGGCCAACGCCTCGCTGGCGCTGGGCACCGGGGAGGTGGGCCTGCTGGAGCTGGCCGGTGCCTATGCCGCGTTCTTCAACGGCGGCATGCGGGTGGCGCCGGTGGGCCTCGACAGCGTCAGCGCCGATCAGAAGCCGTTCCCGCTGGCCCGCATTTCGCCCACGCGGGTGATGGAGCCAGACCTCGCGGCGATGATGGTGCGGATGATGGCCGCGGTGGTGTCGCGTGGCAGCGGCACGGCGGCCGGGGTGCCGGGGCGGCTGGTGGCGGGCAAGACCGGCACCACCCAGGATTACCGCGACGCCTGGTTCGTCGGCGCCATCTCCGGCACGGTGATCGGTGTGTGGATGGGCAACGACGACAATCGCCCGATGAAGGACGTGGTCGGCGGCGGCCTGCCGGCGCGGCTGTTCCATGATATCGCCGTCGAGCTACAACAGCGCTGAGCTGTCGCAGGAGTTGCCATGCGCATCGTTTTCCACGGCACCAACGCCGCTTCGTTCGCCGACGGCTTCGCCGCCTTGCTGGACGCGGCGCACGAAATCCACCTGCTGCCAGACACGCTCGCGACAACTGCGGACCGCGCCACCTACGCCGCCGCGGACGTCATCATCGGCGGGAAATACAACGCGAGCTTCCCCTATCCGGCGAAGCTCGCGCTGTATCACGGTCCCGGCGCCGGCGTGGACGCGATCGACATCACGACGCTGCCGGCGGGTGCGGCGTTGTGCAACTGCTTCGGGCATGAGCACGCCATCGCCGAATACGTGATGGCCGCCGTGCTGCTGCACCGCATCGCCCTGCCCAAGGCCGATGCCGACCTGCGGCGCGGAATCTGGACCTATCAGGCGAGCGCCGCCGACACGGCGCATCAGGAGGTCCATGGCAGCACCATCGGGCTGCTTGGCTTCGGCCATATCGGCCGCGAGATCGCCGCCCGTGCCAGGGCCTTCGGCATGCATGTGCATGTCGCCAACCGCAGCCCGGTCAGTCACGAACATGTCGATCGCGCCTGGGGGCTGGCGAAGCTGCCGGACTTCCTCGCCTCGGCGGATTTCATCGTGACGTCGCTGCCGCTGCTGCCGGAGACGACCGGACTGATCGATGCAGCGGCGCTGGCGGCGATGCGGCCCGGCGCGGTGCTGATCAATGTCGGCCGGGGCGGCGTCGTGGACGAGGCGGCGCTGTACCAGGCACTGGTGGAAAAGCGCATCGGCGGCGCCGTGATCGACACCTGGTACCAGTATCCGCCGGCGCCTGGCGTGGCCACGCAGCCATCGCGCCTGCCGTTCCACGAGCTGCCCAACATCGTCATGACTCCGCATATGTCCGGCTGGACCACCGGCACGATCGCCCGGCGCCGCGCCGTCATGGCCGACAACATCAACCGCCTCGTGCGTGGCGAGCCCCTGGTCAACCAGCTCCGCCCAATGCCAAATTCACCCTGAAGCCGTTCGGAGGCGCGTATGTCCAACACGATGGCGGCCGCCTTCATCTGCGTCACCTGCGGCACGCAACACGCCCCGTCCGCGACGCCACCCGCGCGCTGCCGGATCTGCGAGGACGAGCGGCAATATGTTCCCGCCGGCGGCCAGCGTTGGACTGATCTCGGTGCGATGCGCCGCACCCATTTCAACAGTTGGCGCCAGCATGAGCCGAACCTGCTGGGCATCGGCACCACACCATCCTTCGCCATCGGACAGCGCGCTTTGCTGGTCCGCACACCAAGCGGCAACGTGCTGTGGGATTGCATCAGCTTCATCGACGACGCGACGGTGGCGCTGCTGCGGGCGATGGGTGGGATTTCGGCCATCGCCATTTCGCATCCGCATTACTACAGCAGCATGGTCGAATTCGCCCACGCCTTCGGCACCACGATCTGGCTGCACGAGGGCGACCGCGGCGAGGTAATGCGGCCGGACCCGGCGATCCGCTTTTGGTCCGGTGAGACCCACTTGCTTGCCGACGGACTCACCCTCATCCACGCCCCCGGGCATTTCGACGGTGCGACGATGCTGCACTGGGCCGGCGGCGCCGAAGGGCGAGGCGCCTTGCTGTCCGGCGACATCTTTCAGGTGCTGCCGGACCGCCGCCATGTCAGCTTCATGCGCAGCTACCCAAACCTGATCCCGCTGCCGGCACGCATCGTGAGGCGAATGGACGCGGCGATGCGGCCGTTCCGCTATGACCGCATCTACGGCGCGTGGTGGGACCGCTGCATCGAATCCGGTGCCAAGGCGGCGGTGGCGGCCTCGGTGGACCGCTATCTCCGCTGGGTGACCGACTGATGCCGCATCGATCTGATCGCAGAGCGATCTAAGGGTCCGGCACCGTGTTCATCGCGACCGTGCGCTCATCGTTGCGGGCGATGTAGCGCAGGCCATGGCGCGCCGCCCAGATGTTCATCTCCTGGTACAGCATCACGAACGGCAGCTCACGGGCGACGATGAAGCTGGCTTCGGTGAGCATCGTTTCGCGCGAAGTGGCGTCAAGCGTGTGGACAGCCTCGTCGACCAGCGTGTCGAGTGCGGGGTTGCTGTAGCGGCCACGATTGACCGCGCCCCAGCCGCGGCTGCGGTCCTGGGTGAGCACGGTGTCGACCAGGGCGGCGCCGACTTCGCCGGTCCAGGGTCCTGCGCCGGACAGATGGAAGCTGAAATCGCCCTTGGATTCCCGGGGGACGTAGATGCTGAACGGCAGCGCCTCGGCCTGCACCGTCATGCCCACGCGGGTGAGCATCTGCGCCACGGTGGCGACCACGCGGCCGTCGTTGTTCCAACGGTCGGCCGGCCCGTGGATGGTCAGGCGAAAGCCTTTCGGGAAGCCGGCTTCGGCCAGAAGCCGGCGCGCGCCGTCGGGGTCGTAGGTGTCGGGCACGATAGCGGGGACGTAGCCGAACTGGCCGGGGCGGACGAACTGCCCAGCGGGGACGGCGAACCCGTCCATCAGCCGGTCGATCAGCGCGCGACGGTCGATAGCCTTGCTGAACGCCTGGCGGACACGGATGTCGGCGAACGGATTGCGCGCCAGCTGATGGCCGTCATTGTCGCTGTAGTTCGGCGACGGACCGGGATTGAGCCAGTCGAACCAGAAATACATGACCCGCTGCGACACCGTGGAACTCACGGTCACGCGGGGGTCGTGGGCCAGGCGTGCGGCATCCTGGGTCGGCACCGTCTCGATCACGTCGACATCGCCGGCGAGCAGTGCGGCCAGGCGTGCGGCGTCGTTGCCGATCACTCTGGTGGTGACGTGCTGCCAGATCGGCTGCTTGCCCCAATAATCGTCCTTGCGATCGAAGGTGAGGTTCGACATGCCGTTCACGCGGGTCAGCCGGTACGGGCCGGTGCCGATCATCGCCTTGCCGGAGTTGAACGCTTCGGACGGCGCACCGGCATGGATGCGTGCGCTGAGGATGAATAGCCGGGACATGTAGTTCGGCAGGAGCGGCGTGGGTGCGGCGGTGTGGACGCGCAGGGTCGCGTCATCCACCGCCTCAACACTGGCGACCGGGCCGAGATAGTTGACGAAGCCGCCCATCGGCGTGGGCACGCTGCGTACCCGCGCGAAGGTGAACACCACGTCGGCGGCGGTGAACGGCGTGCCGTCGGAAAAGGTCACGCCCCGGCGCAGGGCGAACTCCCAGGTGGTGGGATCGATGGGCTTCCAGCCGGTGGCGAGCCCCGGGTCGAGCTGGTCGGTGCCGGTGGGCGCGATCAGCGGGTCGAAGACGTGCAGCGCCACCTGAATGCTGGGGGTGGCGTTGTGGTAATGCGGGTCGAGGGACGTGGGCTCAGTGCGATAGCCGAGGCGGAGGTCTTGCGCCTTGGCCGCCGTGGCAAGCAGGCAGGTGCCAAGCAGGCAAACGGCGGCGGCGATGCGAGCCATGGCGGTCAGCCGTTGGAGTCGAAGACGTGGCGCTCAATTCGGTGCGCCGCGATCCAGTCCCAGTCGATGGTGACGCCGAGACCGGGGCCGTCAGGCACCGGGAAACAGCCGTCCTTGCCGACATCCTTCAGCTTGTCGCTGTAGCCGCAGCTGTAGCAATCCGGGGTGAACTGACCGCCGGAAGGGCCGACGAGAGAAAGTTCGTAGTAATTGGTGTTGCGGATCGCCGCCATGCAGGCGCGCGCGGCCGGGCCAGGCGCGTGGATCTCGACATCGATGCCGAGCGCCTCGGCGAAATGCGCGATCTTCATGGTGCCGGTGATGCCCATGTCGAAATCCGGATCGGCGCGCAGCATGTCGGTGCCTTCAGCGAGCACCAGGTTGGCCATCGATTCCAGGCCGCGAACATGCTCGCCCAGCAGGATTGGCGTGCGGATCAACTGGCGCAGCTTCTTGTGGGCGAAAGCGCTGAGACCGCCATCGCTGAACGGGTCTTCGTACCAGTAGAAATTGGCGTCGTCGCAGGCTCGGCCGACAGCGAGCGCGTCGGCGAAGGTGCGCAGGTGGCAGGCGGCGTCGTGCATCAGGTCCATGCGGTCGCCGACGCGCTTTCCCAGCATGCGGATGGTCGCGGCCTCGCGGGCGACGTTGCCATCGACCCAGCCATGCATCTTGAAGCCGCGATAGCCGAGTTCCCGGCATTGCTCGGCGAAGTCGCAAAACGCCTCGGGGGTCGCGAGCCCGCCGGTCTCGCCGCCGAACCAGGTGGAGGCGTAGGCTTTCACCCGTTTGCGGAAGCCGCCGAGCATCTGGCTGACCGAGGCGCCGGTGCGCTTGCCCGCAAGGTCCCACAGCGCGATATCGATCGGGCCGAAGCCCATGCGGTCGTTCTTGCGCAGCTTTCGCTTCATGTCGTCGTAGAACAATTCCCGCTCGAAGGCGTCGTAGCCGAGCAGCAGCTTGGCGCAGGTCTTGGCCTGCCCGATCATCGAACTCGTTGCCGCCGACGAACTCGCCGACGCTGCCGTCCGCGGTTTCGATCCGCACCGCCATGCGGGTGCGGTTGGTGACGGCGCCGGGGAGATCGGTGCTCTCGTAACCGGACTTGCCCACGTGGTGCATCGGGAAGGCTATCACATCGATATCGACGCGGCGGATTCGGGACCCCTTGCCGGCGATCGCGGACGGGGTGTGGGTTTGTGGGATGTCGTTCATCTCGCCTCCACAGCGCGGCTTGCGCCGCTGCTTTGCCCAGAGCGTCGCCAGTATGGGACGCGGCCGGGACCGGTGACCAGAGCCGGCAACGGGGTGGACGCGGCGGATGGATTGCCCCAGGGTTGCATTCATGCATGGCCTGACAGGCTTCATTCGCATTCTGGCGCTGCTCGTCGTTCTGCTGCCGATCCCGCGCGGGCTGGCCGCCCAGGACCTGCGGATGGCGGTGCAGTCCGCCTTCGTGATCGATCCGCATGTGCTGTTTCTCGGCCCGAACATGGCCGCATCGCGGCATCTCTACAACTCGTTCGTCGGCAAGGACGAGGATGCGCGCTGGGTGCCGACGCTGGCCGCGAGCTGGCGCCAGTTGGACGCCACCACCTGGGAGTTCAAGCTCCGCCCCGGCGTGGTGTTCAGCAACGGCGAGACCTTCACCGCCGAGGACGTGCTGGCGACGATGGCGCGCATTCCTGCCATCGCCAACAATCCCGGGCCGTACACCTCGAACATCCGCACCATCATTCGCACCGACGCGATCGATCCGCTCACCGTCCGGTTCGTCACCGACCGGCCGAATCCGCTGTTGCCCGGCCAGTTCACCAATGTCTTCATCCTGCCGAAAAGCGTGGCGGCGGCGCGGGGGGAAGACTTCAGCTCCGGTCGCGCGGCGATCGGCACCGGGCCGTTCCGCCTCGTCTCGTTCCGCTACGGCGAAGGCATGGAGCTGGAGCGCAACCCGACCTATTGGGGCAAGCCTGCCCCTTGGGCGCGGGTGCGCACGCGGGTGATCGGCAATGACGCGTCGCGCGAGGCGGCGCTGCTCTCCGGCGATGTCGACCTGATCGAGAACGTGCCGCCGGAGGACGCGGCGCGGCTGCGGGCGACGGCTGGCATCGCCGTGTTCGCCCGCGCTTCCGACCGCGAGATCTTCCTGCTGCCGAATGTCGGGCCTGAGACGCTCGCTTTGCTGACCGACCGGCAAGGGGCGAAGCTGCCGGCCAACCCGATGCGGGACCTGCGGGTGCGTGAGGCGATGTCGCTGGCGATCGACCGGCGGGCACTGGTGGATCGCGCGCTGTCGGGGCAGGGCGCCGCCACCATGCAGTTGGTGCCGGAGGGGTTCGGCGGCTGGGACAAGGCGGCGCAGGTGCCGGCGGCAGACCCGGCGGCGGCGCGGCGAAAGCTGGCCGAGGCAGGCTACCCGGATGGTTTTGGCCTGACCATCGGCTGTTCGAACGATCGCTACGTCGATGACGGGCGGGTTTGCCAGGCGGTGGCGCAGATGCTGTCGCGCGGCGGGTTCTCGGTGCAGGTGAACGCCTCGCCCGGCAGCGTGTTCTTTCCGCGTTCGCGGGCGGAGCGGAATGATTTCCCGGTGATCCTCTATGGCCTGTCGCTGTCGTCGCTGCGCGACGGCGCCTATATCTTGCAGGTGGTGGCGCACGGCATCGACGACAGGCGCGGGCTGGGCGACGGCAATCGCGGCCGCTTCGTCGACCCTGAACTCGACCGGATCATCGACGATGCGACCAGCCGCAGCGATGCCGGGCGGGAGGATGCGATCGGGCATGCGCTGGCTCAGACCGTCGCCCGGCTCGGGATCATTCCGATGTATGCGGAGCCGACCATCGCGGCGGCGCGTGGCGGCATCGTCTATCATCCCCGGATCGACCAACAAATGGTCGCCTATGGGGCGGCGCCGCGTCAGCAGGGAGCAGGACCATGAGCCATCGGCCGACCATCTACGGCATGCGGCATTCCGTCTCAGCCGGGCATTACCTTGCTGCGGCAGCGGGGTTTTCCGTCCTGGAGGCTGGCGGCAACGCGATCGACGCCGGCTGCGCTGCCGGCATCGCGCTGGGCGTGCTGCAGCCCGACCTGGTCAATGCAGCCGGGGTGGCGCCGATCATGATCCGCATGGCCGACGGGCAAGTGGAGAGCATTGCCGGCCTCGGCATTGGCCGATGCGGCTGCCGCCCGACCTGTTCATGCGCGAGCACGGCGGCCGGATCCCCGAGGGCATCCTGCGCACCGTGGTGCCGGCGGCGCCCGATGCCTGGATCACCGCCTTGCAGCGACATGGCACGATGCGGTTCTGCGACGTCGCGGCGCCGGCGATTCGCTTCGCCAAAGAAGGCTTTTCCGTCTATCCGCTGTTGGCGACGTCGATCGCGTCGCATGCGGACGAGTATCGCCGCTACCCCGCGAACGAAGCGATCTTTCTGCCGAAGGGACGCGTGCCGCGGCGGGCGAGAAATTCGTCCAGTCCGATCTGGCGCGGACGCTGCAATACATGGCCGACCAGGACCGCGCCGCACCGGATCGCATGACCGGCCTGGCGCGGCGCATCATGCCTTCTACCGCGGCGACATCGCGCGCGCGATCGTGACGTTCCAGAAGGCTGAAGGTGGCTATCTCGACCACGACGACCTGGCCAATTTCCGCTCGCGCATCGAGCCGGTGGTTCGGCGGCGCTGGCGCGGGCACGAGGTCATCGTGTGCGGCCCGTGGTGCCAGGGGCCGGCGCTGCTGCAGGCCTTGGCGCTGGTCGAGCATCTCGGCATCGACGGCCTCGCGCACAACTCCGCCGATCTACCTGCACCGGATCGTCGAGTGCCTGAACCTTGCCATGGCGGACCGGGAGTATTTCTTCGGCGACCCGGCCTTCGTCGATGTGCCGATCGACCATCTGCTTGATCCCGCGACGATCGCGCGGCGCGCGGCCGATTTCCGGGAAGATCGGGCATTCGGAGAAATGCCGCCGCCGCTCGATCTGCCGAATGCCGAGTTCGCCGCCAGTGCGCGAGATGCCGAAGGTCGAGGCAGACACGTCCTATTGCTGTGCGGTCGATCGCTGGGGCAATGCCTTCAGCGCGACGCCGTCCGATGGTTCGGGCAGTGCGCCGATGGTGCCGGGGCTGGGCATCACGCCGTCCGGCCGGGGTTCGCAAAGCCGCGCCGATCCGCGCCATCCCGCCGGCGTGGCGCCCGGCAAGCGGCCGCGGCTGACGCCCAATCCGGCCATGGTGGTGACGCGGATGGCGGGGTGATGCCGTTCGGCACGCCGGGCGGCGACGTGCAGACCCAGGCGATGCTGCAGGTGCTGCTGAACGTGCTGCATTTCGGCATGGATCTGCAGTCCGCGATCGAGGCGCCGCGGGTGGCGAGCTTCTCCTTCCCGTCCTCCTTCGCACCGTTCGACTATTTCCCCGGCCGGCTCGCGGTCGAAGGCCGGATCGACGCCGCCACCCGCGCCGAGTTGGCCGCACGCGGGCATGAGGTGAAGGACTGGCCGGATTGGACATGGCTTGCCGGCAGCGTGGAAGCAATCCTGACCGAGCCCGCGACCGGCCTGATCGGGGCCGGCGCCGACCCGCGACGGCCGGCCTATGCGATCGCGATCTGAGGGGAACGGACATGGATCACGACAGCCAGGTCGCCGGCAACGCCAATCCGTATCTGGCGCTCGGGGTGCGCCCGTTCATCAATTGCTGCAGCGTGCGCACCGTGCATGGCGGCAGCCTGATGCTGCCGCAGGTGCGCACGGCAATGGCCGAGGCGTCACGGCATTTCGTCAACCTCGATGAGCTGATGGAAGCCGCGGGCGCGCGGCTGGCCGAGTTGACCGGTGCCGAATGGGGCTTGGTGACCTGCGGAAGTGCGGCCGCGGTGTCGCTGGCGACGGCCGCCTGCGTCGCCGGCAACGACCCCATCAAGATGCTGCGGCTGCCCTATACAAAGGGCTGGCCCAACCGTGTGATCATGGTCCGCAACCAGCGCTTCGCCTACGATCAGGCGATCCGGATGGTCGGCACCGAAATCGTCGAGATCGAGACGTTGGCGGAACTGGATGCGGCGCTGGCCGAGCCGGTGGCGATGGTGGCGGTGCTCGGCACGCATGAGGCGCAGTCCGTGGTGCGGCTGGAGGATATCGTCGCCCGCACTTGTGAGCTCGGCATTCCGATCATGGTGGACGCCGCGTCCGAGCATCTGGAGCGGCCGAGCCCCTGGTTGCAACGCGGTGCCGATCTGGTGATCTACAGCGGCGGGAAATTCCTGCGCGGGCCGCAAACCAGCGGGCTGTTGCTGGGGCGCAAGAACCTGGTCCAGGCGGCGTGGCGGAATGCCTCGCCGCACCAGGCGTTCGGGCGGCCGATGAAAGTCTCGAAAGAAGACGTCATCGGGCTGCTCGCGGCGGTGGAATTCTGGATGGAGGATCGTGACCCCGAAGGCGAACGGCGGCGCTGGGCGGACGATCTCGCGGCGATCACCGCGATCCTGGAGTTCGCAGGCGTGGCTTGCGAGGTGGTTGAGCCCGAAGGGGTTGAGCGGGTGCCAGGATTGCGGGTGCGATGGGACGCGGCGGTGGCGGGCATCGACGGCGCCGGGTTGCGGCAGCTGCTCATGGATGGCTCACCGAGGGTGATGCTGGACGACATGTCCGCGACCGCCGACAGCATCGTGGTCAACCCGTTCGGCCTGCAGCGTGGCGAGGCGGCAGAGGTCGGGCATGCCATTGCCGCTGCCTTGCGCCGCACCCGCACGGCCGCGGCCGACGCTGCCGGCACCGCAGCACCCGCGGTGAGTGTCGCGGGCGACTGGGAACTGCATGTGCGCTTCCTGCACGGTGAGCGGGTGCATCGCGTGCAGTTGCAGCAGCAGGGCAACACGCTTGGCGGGCGGCAGAGTTCGCCGCAATTCGAGGGTGCCGTGTCGGGCACGATTTCGGGCCGTGCGATCGACCTCGTATTCGACACGCGGTACGAAGGCAGCATCATCCGCTATCGGTTCGCCGGCGAGGTGGAAGATCGGCGGATGCACGGGACCGTGGTGCTGGGGAGCGCCAACCACCATCACCAAGGAGTGGTGAATTTGCGCCAATTCGGCGCGGCCGAGTGGGAGGCCAAGAGGGTCTGAGGCCATCACGCCGGAACGGATCACCGCCGCGGCGGCGCGCCGGATCGCGCTCGCGAGCCAGGGCCTGGCACCCAAGCGGCCGGTGGCGCCGGGCCGGCGACATTTGCTGGGCATGGTCGAGCGCCTCGGCATGCTGCAGATGAACTCCGTCAATGTCCTCGCGCGGGCGCACTATTTGCCTGGCTTCTCCCGGCTGGGGCCGTACGCGCCGGCGTTGCTCGACGCGGCTGCCTGGGGATCGCGGCGGGCCTTGTTCGAGTATTGGGGGCATGAGGCATCACTGCTGCCGTTGCGCTACCATCCGTTGCTGCGCTGGCGGATGGCGCGGGCGCGGAACGGTGCGGGCGTCTACAAGCGGCTCGCGCAGTTCGCGCTTGAGCAACGAAAATATGTGACAGGCGTATTGGCGGAGATCCGGACGCGGGGCGCGCTGGCCGCCGCCGATCTCAGCAACCCTGGGAAGGCGCGGGGCCCATGGTGGGGATGGAGCGACGGCAAGCTGGCGATGGAATATCTATTTGCCAGCGGCGAGCTTGCGGTGGCCCATCGTCGCGGCGCGTTCGAGCGGGTCTATGATCTGGCGGAGCGGGTCGTGCCAGCGGGAATCCTCGCAGCACCGACGCCGTCCGAGGCGGACGCACAGCGCGCTTTGGCGCTGATCGCGGCGCGGGCGATGGGGGTGGCGACGGCTGCCGACCTGGCGCGCTATTTCCGCCTTCCCCCTGGCGACACGCGGGCGCGGGTGGCCGAACTGGTGGAAGCCGGAGCGTTGCTGCCGGCGGCGGTCGAGGGCTGGCGGAATCCCGGATATCTCAGCGCCGGCGCGCTTGTGCCGCGCCGGGTGAACGCGCGCGCCCTGCTGTCGCCGTTCGATCCGCTGCTGTGGGAGCGCGACCGCGCCGAGCGACTGTTCGGCTTTCACTATCGGATCGGCCTGTATACGCCGCCGCACCTGCGCACGCATGGCTACTACGTGCTGCCGTTCCTGCTTGGCGAACGGATCGTGGCGCGCGTCGACCTCAAGGCCGACCGGACGCGAGGCATGCTGCAGGTCCTCGCCGCCCATGTCGAGGACCACGCCCGTCCCGGTGAGGTCGCGGAAGCCCTCCGTCAGGAACTTTCGGCGTTGGCCGCATGGCAGGGGCTTGAGCGTGTCGACATCGCCGACCGAGGCGACCTGGCCCCGGCCCTCATCGCCTGAGGCTCAGTGCAATTCGGTTCGATCGACCGGATTGAACTCCACGTCGAGGCGATAGGCGATCGGGTGGCCGGTGGCGATTTCGAGATGCTCGACATCGGCGTCGGAGATCGCATCGAGATGCTTGACCAATGCCCGCAGGCTGTTGCCGTGGGCGACGATGAGCACCCGGCGGCCTTGGCGCAATTGCGGGACGACGCGCTCGGTCCAGCAGGGGATGACCCGGGCGGCGGTGTCCTGCAGGCTTTCAGTTCTCGGCAGTAAGTTCGGTGCGATGGCCGCATAGGGGCCGGCGCGGGCGGGAAGGCGCGGGTCGCCGTCGGCGAGGGCGGGGGGGCGCTCGGTGAAGCTGCGGCGCCACGCGGCCACTTGATCGGTGCCGTATTTCGCGGCGGTCTCGGCTTTGTTGAGCCCTTGCAACGCGCCGTAATGGCGCTCGTTCAACCGCCAGTCGGGAATCACCGGCAGCCACATTTGGTCGATCTCGTCGAGTACCGATCCACGCGGTGCGGATTGCCCGCTTCAGCACGGATGTGAAGCAGATGTCGAACGTGAGCCCGTGCTGCCGCAGAATGGAACCCGCGTGCTGCGCTTCGGCGCGCCCGGCCGCGGTGAGGTCGACATCCGTCCAGCCGGTGAACCGGTCCTCCAGATTCCACGCGCTCTGACCGTGCCGGATGAGGACAAGGGGGCTAGAGCGGCCAGGCATGGACGATCAACCAGGTGCCGAACACCGCGACGAGAATCGAAAGCGGCAGGCCGAGACGCCAGTAATCGCCAAAGCGATAGCCGCCGGGCTCCATCACCAGAAGGTTGTTCTGATGGCCGATCGGGGTCAGGAAGTCGCAGGACGCGCCGAGTGCCGTGGCCATCAGGAAGGCATCCGGCGCGTGGCCAAGATTGGCCGCAAGGGCGGCCGCGACTGGGCCCATCACCAGAACGGCGGCGGCGTGATGAAGGAACGGGGTGACCAGCATCGACGCCACCAGCATCAGGCCAACCGAAAGGATGGCGGGAAGATGCACCGCGACCACGGTCATCGCCTGGCCGATCAGCCCTGCGGCGCCGGTGTCCTTCAAAGCCTCGCCGACCGGGATGAGGCAGCCGAGCATGACGATGATCGGCCAGTCCACGGCGTCGTAGGCCTCGCGGATCGGCAGCATGCCCAGCAGCACGACAAGGGCGGCCGCAATGAAGAAGGCAATCTCCACCGACAGGATGTCGAACGCCGTCAGCGTCATCGCGGCGAGCAGGATGGCGATCAAGCCGGCGCCGGAGCCTTTGCGGGTCACGGTGAGCTTGCGTTCGGCCAGGGGCAGACAGTCGAACTCGGTCAGCACATCGGCGATGGCGGCGGCTCGGCCCTGGAGGACTAGCATGTCACCGGTGCGAAACCGGACGTTGCGCACGCGGCTGGCGATCCGCTGACCCTGGCGCCCGATTGCCAGCACGTTCACCTCGTAGCGCCGGCGCAGGTTGAGGGATGCGGAGGTGTTGCCGATCAGCCGCAATTCCTCCTTGATCACCGCTTCCACCGTCTCGATATCATCGGCTTTGCCCTTGCCCGGCGGAAGTTTGCGGGCGTCTGCCATCACCAGTTGGCCGCCGTCGATCAGCGGGGTCAACGCCGCCGGGTCGGCCTGCAGCAGCAAAACGTCGCCTTCGTGCAGGCTCCAATTCGCATCCGGCCATGATTGCCGCTCACCCGGGCGCAGGATCGCCGCCACCGTGATATCTCCATCGCCGCCTTCTTCCAGTTCGGCGACGGTCTTGCCGATCAGCGGCGAACCCGAGGGAATCGCGAACTCGCTGGTGTAATCCTCGATCTTGAAACGCTGGTTGGCGGAGGGTTTGGCCGCGCGGCTGCGCGGGATCAGGCGCCAGCCGAACGACAGAAACATCACCGCGATGATGGACAGCGGCAGGCCGACGGCGGTGAAGTCGAACAATCGGTAAGGGTGCCCGGTGACATCCTGGCGGATCGAGGAGATCAGCAGGTTGGGTGAAGTCCCGATCTCGGTGATGGTGCCGCCGATCAGCGAGCCGAACGCCAGCGGCATCAGATAGTTAGAGGCGGACCGGCCGCTACGTTCGGCGGTACGGATGGCGATTGGCATGAAGATGCCAAGCGTGCCGACATTCTTCAGGAACGCCGAAAGAAAGGTGACACAGCCGGTGAGGGCCGCGACCTGCATCGAGACGCTGCCCAGGCGCCGCAGCAGGCCGCGCAACATCGCCTCGATGATGCCGGACGCCGAGAACGCCCGCCCGAGAATGAGCACGCTGGCGATGATGATGATGACCGGATTGGAAAACCCGGTGAACGCCTTGTTCGTCGGCACGATCCCGGTCAGGGCCGCGATCGACAGTGCGATCGCGGCGATCAGGTCGTAGCGAAGCCGGTCCCAGATGAACAGGGCGAGCATGCCGCCGACGACGGCGAAAGCCTCCATCTGGTGAAGCGTCATCCGGCCTCCGTGATGATCAAGGCAGACCCGCAGGCAAGCTGCCCGCGCGGGTTCGGTTCCCTGCTACGGCAACCCCCTTCAGTCGACGACCGCCTGATAGGTCAGCACCCGCAGCTCGCGCCGGATCGGATAGGTCGAGGACGGCATGAGCTGCGTCAGCATGATCACCGCCATGTCCTCGGCCGGATCGATCCAGAACGCGGTGCTGGCGGCGCCGCCCCAGGCGTATTCGCCCGGCGAGCCGAGGATCTGCGCCTTCGCCGGATCGAGCATGACCGAGAAGCCGAGGCCGAAGCCGATGCCGTAATACGACGATTCGGAGAACCGCGGCTGCCCCATCGCCGCCATGTCGCCGCGCAGATGGTTCGATCGTCATCAGCTCCACCGTCTTGCGGCCGAGCAGCCGCACGCCGTCCAGTTCGCCCTTGTTCAGCATCATCCGGCAGAACCGCATGTAGTCGTCCGCGGTGGACACCAGGCCCGCCGCCGCCGAGCAGATCTGCCGCTGCTTGCCGAAGATGCTCGTCTCCGGATCATCGATCAGCATCAGCCGGCCATCCGCCGCGCGTATAGTTGGCGGCGAAACGCGACAGCTTGTCCGCCGGCACATGGAACGCGGTGTCGACCATGCCGAGCGGCCCGGTCACCCGTTCGCGCAGGAACTGATCGAACGGCTGGCCGGAGATCACCTCGACCAGATGGCCGAGCACGTCGGTCGCGATGCTGTAGTTCCACTCGGCGCCGGGCTGCGCGATCAGCGGCATGGCGGCGGCGATCTCGACCACCTCGGCCAGCGTCTTGTCCGACGGTCTGGAAATCGACGCCGCGATCGCGGTACAGCGCATCGACCGGCGTGGCCTCCATGAAGCCGTAGGTCAGGCCCGACGTGTGGGTCAGCAGATCGCGGAAGGTGATGTCGCGTTCGGCCGGCACGCGTGTCCAACTTGCCGCGCATGCCGCCGGCGAAAACGCGCATGTCCTTGAAGCACGGCAGGAAGCGCGTGATCGGATCGTCGAGTTGGAAGCGACCCTCCTCGTACAGCATCATGATCGCGGTCGAGGTGAGCGGCTTGGTCATCGAGTAGATGCGGAAGATCGTATCCTCGGTCATGGCTTGCCCGGTGGCGAGGTTGGCCTTGCCGACACTCCGCTGGTAGGCGAGTTGTCCGCGCCGCAGCACCAGCGTGGTCAGCCCAGCGAGCTTGCCATCGGCGACCAGGCGCTGCATCCAGTCGCTGACGCGCGCCAGACGCTCGGAGGAGAGACCGACCTGTTCGGGCCGGGTGGTGGTCATGGCATCCATGTTTTTGTCCTAACCTCCGCACATGCGGATCTGCCGGGTGGGTTGGCCGGAGTATCCACCGGCGGGGGAGTGGCGGCAACCGGGTGAACTTCGCGCGGCCGTGGGCGTTCGCTTGCCGCGCCGGCGCGACGCCGCGACGCCGTCTGACGGAGATGGATGAACCCGCCATCATGGGCAAAGGGAGGCGGAGCGGCTCCATGGACAGCGCAGCGCGCGGTTCCGCGCAGACGCCGCCGGGGCCTGCGGAAGCGGCGCCTCGCCGCCGATGATCAAGGATGCACGCTGTTCGGGCGTGAGGACATGGCCGCGCAGGCATGGCGCGTGGTCCAACCGGTGCTAGAGGCCTGGGCGGCGACGGCACCGGCGTTTCCCAACTACGCATCAGGCATCGCCGGGCCGCAAATCGAAGCTGGCGTCCGATCCGGGCGTGAACCGGCCCGCTACGCGGTAACCGCGGTGTTGCGTTGCCGGCGGGCGCGCAGGTCGAAGAACAACGCCTGGCTGATGATCGCCTTCACGGTTTCGGTTCGGAACGGCTTGGTGATCAGGAAGGTCGGCTCCGGGCGCTGGCCGGTGAGCAAGCGCTCGGGGTAGGCCGTGATGAACACCACCGGAACCTCGGTGCTCGACAGGATTTCATTCACCGCATCGAGACCCGAACTGCCATCCGCCAGATGGATGTCGGCCAGAACCAACCCGGGCCGATGTTCCGCCACGGCCGCCACCGCTTCGTGATGGGTGCGGCAGACATGGGTGACCTTGTGGCCGAGTTCCTCGACCAAGGCTTCCAGGTCCATCGCGATGATCGGCTCGTCCTCGATGATCAGGACGTCGGTGCTGATCTGCGACGCAAGCTCGCGGCCGGCGCGATCGATCAGGTCGCCGACATCGGCAGGCGAACAGTCGAGGGTGGCGGCGATCCGGCCGACGGTGAAGCCCTCGACGGAATGGAGGAGGAAAGCCACCCGCGGCAGCGGCGCGATCGCTTCCAGGTTCTTGTCCGCGGCGTTGATTGCGTCGGTGGTCGCGAGATCGGTGGACGCGGGATCGGTGGACGCGGAGGCGTTGCCCGCAACCGACTGCCAGATCCGCACGAACACCCGGTAGAGCGCCGCGCGGGGGTCCATATCCTGACTGAGGATGCTGCCGTCGGCGATGATCGCCTCCAGCGTCGCGCTGGCATAGGCGTCTCCGGCGGCTTGCGAGCCCAAGAGAACGCGGGCAAAGCGCCGCAGGAACGGCAGATGCGGCGCCAGCGGCGTTGAATTCGGCATGGTTTGACCCCCTCGAAGCGCACCGAACACAGCCCAAGCTCGCCCGGCGGCTTGCTCCTGAAACTCGGGCGCCCAAAATAAGTTCCATGCGCATGCAACTTTCGTGGCGCTGGCGCGTTTTGGCACGCGGAGGTGAAAGCAGGCTTTCGCGCCGGAGCTATCGCGCCCGTTGTTCTTGCCAAATTTGTCTCCACAACCTTTATCGCCAGGCCGGCCCGCTGGAACCAAACGACTCCGGGGCTATTGGGAGAAGAGTATGGGCCATCGCGATCGATCCGGGCCAAGCGAAAGCACAGAGACGCCGGGACAGCCGAACGCCGAATCCAGGCCATCAGAGGGTGAGGTTGTTATGCCAACCACTTTCGCCGAACTCGCGCCATTGGACGCCGCCCTCGAACCGGAGTTGCAGGCGCATATCGGGCGGCAACTTCGTGCCATGTACAACGAGGTGGTGAACGAGGCCGTGCCGGATAGGCTGTTAAAATTGCTACAGGAGCTTGAGCGAAAGCAGGCCAAGAAGTCATGACGGACGAGAAGGAGGCCGAGAAGGAGGGCAAGGCCGACCTGCTGGCTGCCATCCCCAAACTGCGCGCATTCGCGGTTTCGCTGTCGGGCAAATCCGACCGCGCCGACGACCTGGTGCAGGAAACCGTGGTCAAGGCCTGGGCCAATCTGAGTTCGTTCCAGCAGGGGACGAACATGATGGCATGGCTCTACACCATCTTGCGCAACGAGTTCTATACCGAATTCCGCAAGCGGCGCCATGATGTCCCGGACACCGACGGGAAGTTCGCGGCTGGCCTGACCAGCCACGCGACCCAGGACAGCCATATGGAATTCCAGGATTTTCGCGCGGCCCTGGACCGTCTCGCCGACGACCAGCGCGAGGCGCTGATTCTCGTGGGCGCGTCCGGCCTGTCCTACGAGGACGCGGCGCAGGTCTGTTCTTGCGCGGTCGGCACGATGAAAAGCCGTGTCCACCGTGCCCGGGCGCGCCTGGCCGAACTGCTCGCGAGTCAGCCGCCGGGTCTGGCTCGTACGCGCCGCGTCGGGCGGGAGGCCGTGTTGATCGACGAGCCCTCATCGGTCAACTCCTGACCCCGGCCCCCGCTGACCTGGGCCAGGGCTTCTCCAGGCTAATCGCTCCGCGGCACTTCATGGGAACGATCGGCGTCTGGCGAATGTCGTGATCGCGGAACCATCCGCGGCGCCCGACGTTGCGAAGGGCGACGAAACGAGGAGGATGTACCATGCTGCGGTGGGCGCTGTTCTTCCTGGTGATTTCGATCGTGGCAGGAATTTTCGGCTTTACCGGGATCTCGGCGGCAGCGGCCGGTGTGGCCCGAATCCTGTTCTTCATCGCGATCGCCGTCTTCGTGATCTTCCTGGTGATCGCACTTGCGGCCGGGAATGCCATCCTGTAGCGCCACTCTCATCGCGCACGCGCAAGGAACCTTGATGATCGAAGATAAAACTCCGCTGCAAGGCGTGCGTGTCCTCGTTCTCGAAGACGAGATGATGATCACCATGATGATGGAAGACATGCTCGCCGACCTCGGCTGCGAGGTTGTCGGGCCGGCATCGAACGTCGCCGACGCCCTCGCCCTGGTTGACCGGGAAGAGATCGGGCTCGGCCTGCTGGACCTCAATCTGAGCCTCGGCGAAACTGGTTACCCCGTTGCCGACGCGCTCGCTGCCCGTGGGGTGCCCTTTGCCTTCGTGACCGGCTATGGCGCCGACGCGCTGCGTGAACCGCACCGCGACCGCGCCACGCTGGCGAAGCCATTCCGGCTGGAGACGCTCGAACAGATGGTCCTGCAACTCTCCGGAAAGGCCTGAGCGGCGCGGCCAGTTGGCTCGCGCCATCCGTTCGATTGACAGCCTGCCTCGCGGTCTGCTCGCCTTCCTGAATGATTCGGAAAACTTGCCGCGATGTCCGAAGCCAAGCGGCCCGCAACCGATCCCGGAGACGCAGCATTTCTGGGATGGCAGCGCCGGCGCAGGTCGCGGGTGCCAGGATCTCGGTCTGCCATGGCGTGGGCGGGATGTTCGCGGCCAGCGGCACCATCATCATGACCAACGATGGCGGCGCTCTTTGAATTGCTCCTCTGCGGCGATTCCGATAGCGTCGTTGCGACGGCAGGCCCGAGCCGCGTCTTGTAGCCGGGCTTTGTCTTGCAGCAAGGCTTTCTCTTGCGGACGGAGAGCTTCGATGATGCGTTGGTCAAGACGGGATGCGCTCGCGGCCGGGGGCGCCGCCGGCATGTTGGCCGGAATCGGCCAGGGCTGGGCGCAAACGCCCAAGCGCGGCGGTACTTTGCGCAGCATCGTCAATCCGGAGCCGCCGGGGCTCATTCTCGGATTGAACCAATTGCTGCCGACGATGCTGGTCGCCTGCAAGATCTATCAAGGCCTGCTGCGCTACGATTTCGAGCTGAAGCCGCTGCCGAGCCTCGCCAAATCCTGGACGATTTCGCCCGATGGCCGCGTCTACACGTTCGCGCTGGAACCGAACGTGAAATGGCATGACGGCCAGGCCTTCACGGCCGACGACGTGGTGTTCTCGACCACGAAATACCTGCCCGAGACGCATGCGCGCTGGCGGGCGATGTATGACCGCTGCAGCTCGATCAAGGCGCTCGACGCACACACCGTCGAATTCACCTTGAAAGAGGCATTCGGCGCGTTCATCTCGGCGTTCCTCGCGTCCGGATGTCCGATGATGCCGCAGCACATCTACGACGGCAAAGGCGATTACCGGAGCAATCCCGCGAATGCCACGCCGATCGGCACCGGCCCGTTCATGCTGAAGGAATGGCGCAAGGGCAGCTTCATCCACCTGGTGCGCCACCCGGAGTACTGGAAGCCCGGCCTGCCGTATCTCGACGAGATATTCTACACCGTGGTGCCCGATGGCGCGCAGCGCGTGGCCGCCATCGAAACCGGTCGCGTCGACATGGCGCAGAACAACGACATCGAGAATTTTGAGGTGCCGCGTCTGCGCGCATTGACGAATCTGGAGTTCTTCACGAAGGGCAACGAAGCCGTTTCGCCGATCTCGTGGCTCGACATCAATCACCGGCTGCCAAAATTCCAGGACAAGCGATTCCGCAAGGCCATGATGCATGCGGTGGACCGGCAATTCATCGTCGACAATCTCTTCTTCGGCCTGGGCAAGGTCGCCCGCGGCCCGATCGCCAGCACCACGAAGTTCTACGATGATGCGTCACTGGTGAAATACGCCTACGACCCGAAGCAGGCGACCGCGCTGCTGGACGAAATGGGACTGAAGCCCGATTCCCGCGGCGTGCGGGAGCGGGTGAAGATTTTGGCCCTGCCTTACGGCGAGGTGTGGACGCGGCAGGCGGAGTTCATCAAGCAGCAATTCTCCAAGATCGGAATCGAGGCGACCATCGAGAGCACCGATGCCGCCGGCTTCCTGCAACGCAACGCCAATTGGGAGTTCGAGTTGTGCTTCAATTTCCTCAGCCAGTTCATGGACCCGGCAATCGGCGTGGCGCGCACTTATGTCAGTTCGAACATCCGCAAAGGCGTCATCTCCACCAATGTCGAAGGCTACTCCAACCCGGTGATCGATGAGCTGTTCGCCAAGGCCGCGGTGCAGAGCAGCGACGCCGACGCTCAGAAGCTGTATAGCCAGGCGCAGCACATTCTCAGCGATGACGTGCCGGTGCTGTACCTGACGGAGCTGCAATTCCCGACCTTCGTCAGCAAGGCGTTCCGCCGCGTGATCATTGACGCTAGCGGCGCGCAATCGGAGTTCGACCAGGCCTATCGGGAGGCCTGAGGCGCGCATGCGGCGGCTCGGCTTCATCCTGCGCCGGCTGGCCAAGGCGGTGATGGTGATCTTCGCCATTGTCGCTCTCAACTTCCTGCTGATCCGGCTGACGCCCGGCGACCCTGCCTTGGTGATCGCCGGTGAGGCCGGGGCGTCGGACCAGAAATTTCTCGATGATCTTCGCCACGAGTTCGGCCTCGACCGGCCGCTCATCGCTCAGCTCGCGATCTATGTCGGACATGTGGCCCAAGGCGATCTCGGCTTCTCCTATCGCCAACGCGTCTCCGTCGCATCCCTGATCGCCGACCGGCTGCCGCAGACGCTGCTGCTGACCGGCGCCGCCATGGCGCTGGCGCTGGCCGTCGGCGTGTCGCTGGGGGCGCTTGCGGCGATGCGGGCCGGCACGCTGGCCGACAGCGCGATCACCGCTGCCGCGCTCGTGGTGTTCGCGACCCCGTCGTTCTGGATCGGGTTGATGGCGGTGCTGCTGTTTTCCGTGCAACTGGACTGGCTGCCGCCGTTTGGCATGGTCACCGTCGGCGCCGACCTCTCCGGAATGGCGTGGGCTTGGGACGTGGCGCAGCATCTGTGCATGCCGGCGGTGACGCTCGGTCTGTTCTTCGTCGCGATCTATGCGCGATTGACCCGCGCGGCGATGCTTGAGGTTGCGGAAATGGACTATGTCCGCACCGCGCGCGCCAAGGGCCTGACCGAGCGGCAAGTGACCCGGTGGCACATCCTGCGCAACGCCTTGTTGCCAGTGGTCTCCTACGCGGGCTTGCAGGCCGGCTATCTCATCGGCGGATCGGTGCTGATCGAGACGGTGTTCGCTTGGCCCGGCATCGGCCGGCTGGCGTTCGAAGCGGTGATCGGGCGCGACTACACCGTGTTGATGGGCGTCTTCGTGGTGACGTCGATCATGGTGATCGCCTTCAACCTGCTGACCGATTTCATCTACACGCTGGTCGATCCGCGGATCGGGGCAGCGCAGTGATGTCCTTTCCGCGCCAACTGATCCGCCATCGCGGCGCCTTGGCGGGATTGGTGGTGTTGCTGCTGGTGTTGCTGATGGCGATGCTGGCGCCGGTGGTCTATCCCGCCAGCCCGTGGGACATGGCCGGCGCGCCATTTCAGCCGCCGGGTGCGCGTGGCTTCGTGCTCGGCAGCGACATGCTCGGACGAGACGTCGCCGCCGGCATCATGCATGGTGCGAGGGTGTCGCTGCTGATCGGTTGCGTTTCGGCGCTGGTCGCGGTTGGGATCGGCGTGACGCTGGGGGCGGTGGCCGGCTACTACGGCGGCGTGGTCGACGATGTCATCATGCGGGTGACGGAGTTTTTCCAGACCATCCCGAATTTCGTGCTGCTGATCGTCCTGGTGGCGTTGTTCACGCCCAGCGTCGTCTCCATCGTCGTGGCGATCGGGGTGGTCAGCTGGCCGCCGGTGGCACGGATCGTGCGCGGCGAGTTCCTGTCGCTGCGCACGCGGGAATTCGTGCAGGCGGCAATCCTGCTGGGCGAGCGGGATTTGCGGATCATCCTGACGCAGATCCTGCCGAACGCGCTGTCTCCGGTGATCGTCTCCGGTTCGTTGCTGGTGGCGACGGCGATCTTGCTTGAATCGGCGTTGAGCTTCCTCGGTCTCGGCGACCCGAATTCGATGAGCTGGGGCTACATGATCGGCGCCGCCCGCACCGTGATCCGCCGCGCCTGGTGGATGAGCGTGTTTCCGGGTCTCGCGATCGTGCTGACGGTACTGGCGCTGAATCTGTTGGGCGATGGGCTGAATGACGCGCTCAACCCGCGCCGGGCGCACCAGGGCCGCGTCTGATGGAGGCGGTGCTGTCGATCGAGGGGCTGACGGTTGACCTGCCGCCCGATTCCGAGCGCCGCCACGCGGTGGAGCGGCTCGATCTTCGCATCGGGAGGGATGAAATCCTGTGCATCGTCGGCGAGTCCGGCAGTGGCAAATCGGTGACGGCGCAGTCGATTCTGGGCCTGTTGCCGAAAAATCGCTTGCCGGTTTCCGCAGGTGCCATCCGCTACGGTGGCGAAGATCTGCTGACCCTGTCGCCGCCGGCGTTGCGGCGCCTGCGGGGTGCCAGCATCGCCATGATTTTCCAGGAGCCAATGGCGGCGCTGAACCCCGTGCTGACGGTGGGGCGGCAGATCGCCGAAGCCATCGCCGCGCATCAGCTTGTGACGCGAAGGGAGATGCATGCGCGGATCGAGGCGTTGCTCGATTCTGTCGGCCTGCCGGATCCCAGCTCGCTGCGCCGCGCCTATCCGCACAATCTCTCCGGAGGCCAGCGGCAGCGGGTAATGATCGCCATGGCGCTGGCCCTGTCGCCCGACCTGCTGATCGCCGATGAGCCGACCACTGCACTCGACGTCACGACGCAGATGCAGATCCTGCGCTTGCTGAAATCCATCCAGGCGCAACGGCACATGGGCATCCTGTTCATCACCCATGATTTCGGCGTGGTGGCGGAGATCGCCGATCGCGTCGCGGTGATGCGGCACGGGTGCAAAGTGGAGGAGGGGGATGTCGGCCAGGTCTTGACGCACCCTGTCCATCACTACACCCGGGCCCTGATCGCGGCCGTGCCGCGCCTGGAGGCGACGCGCGAGCAGCTGCGCGCCGATGCGCCGGTGGTGCTGCGCAGCATCGGGCTATGCAAGACCTACGGCAGCGTTCGCACCCTGTTTCGGCCATCCCGGCGGGTCGTGGCGGTGGATGGTGTCGATCTCTCGGTCCGGCGCGGCGAGACGCTCGGCATTGTCGGCGAGTCGGGTTCCGGCAAATCCACCCTCGCGCGCATGATCGTGCGGCTGATTCGGCCCGACGCGGGGCGGATCGACTTCCACGGCACCGATCTCAGCCGGCTGAGCCGCCGCGGCATGCTGCCCTTCCGGCGGCGCATGCAGATGGTGTTCCAGGACCCGTTCGGCTCGCTCAATCCACGCTGGACGGTTGGCGACATCGTGGCCGCCGGACCGGTGGCGCACGGCGTGCCCCGCGCGGCCGCGATCAGGCGGGCGGCGGCGCTGCTGGAGCTGGTCGGGCTCGATGCCAACGCCATCGGCCGGTATCCGCATGAATTCTCGGGCGGGCAGCGCCAGCGGATCGGCATCGCCCGGGCCTTGGCGCTGGACCCCGAATTGTTGATCGCGGACGAGCCGGTGTCGGCGCTGGACGTGTCGGTGCAGGCCCAGGTCCTGGCGCTGCTCGAACTTGCTTCGGCGCAAGCTGGACCTGGCGATGTTGCTGATCACCCATGACCTGCGGGTGGCAGCCCAGGTATGCGACCGGGTCGCCGTGATGCGCCACGGCAAGATCGTGGAATATGCCGCGGCCACTGACGTGTTCACCCGGCCGCAGCACCCCTACACGCAGGAGCTGATCGCCTCGATTCCGGGCCGGGCTTGGTCATTGGGCCTGGCAGACCTAGATACGCGCCGAACCACGGAGCTACCGACATGAGCCATGACCATGCCCCCGAGCACCAGCACGACCATCCACACCCGCCCGAGGGAGCGGTGGACTGGAAGCTACACGGGGTGAAGGTGATCCCCGGCGACCAATTGGACACCAACACGGCCCAGACGCCGGGGATGAACCGTGCCGCCGCGATCAATCTCGCCCGCGTCGGTGCGCAGAAGATCTGGGCGGGCACGGTGCACATCCATCCGAACGCGAAGACCGGCGCCCATCATCACGGCGCCCTGGAGAGCGTGATATACGTGCTGAAGGGCCGGGCGCGGATGCGCTGGGGTGAGCGATTGGAATTCGTCGCCGAGGCCGGTCCCGGCGATTTCATCTTTGTGCCACCCTACGTGCCGCACCAGGAAATCAACGCGTCCAGCGACGAGACGCTGGAATGCGTGTTGGTGCGCAGCGACAACGAGGCGGTGGTGGTGAACCTCGCGATCGAGCCGGTGGAGAAGCCTGAGGCGGTGGCCTGGATCGACCCCATCCACCGCGCACCGGCGGCGTAGGCCGATTCTCTACAACGCGAGAATTTCGATCCAGTTGGGACCTTTCCCCACCGCCACGGCGCTGCTGCGGCTCAGCGCGCCAGTCGCAGGATCGATCGCGTAGACCGCGACGGTGCCGGAGCTCATGCCGGCGCAGAGCAGGAACCTGCCTTGAGGCTCGATCGCGAAGCCGCGCGGCGTCGGCTCGCTCGCGACATGCCCGACGAGGCTGAGCGTGCCGGTGGCGGGATCAACGCGGAAGGCGGCGAGAATATTGGTGCTCCGTTCGCTGCCGTAGAGGAAGCGCCCATCCGGTGTCAGATGCAGGTCAGCGGCGGCGACGCTGCCGGACGCCGGTGCTTGCAGCATCGTGACGGACTGGATTTCGGTCAGCGCACCGGTCGTGACGTCGCGCGCATAGGTGTTGATGCTGCCGTCCAGCTCGTTGATGACGTAGAGCAGCGCCCCGCCACGAGCGAATTGCATGTGCCGCGGCCCCGCGCCCTTGCGCGTCCGCGCGGCGACATGTGGCGAAGGATCGATGCGTCCGCGGGCGGCATCGAAGCGTTGGCACAACACGACGTCGCCGCCGAGGCTGGCCGCGTAGACGAAGCGATTGGCCGGATCGATTCGTATGCTGTGCGCCTTCGGTGGCGTCTCGATCGCCTGCGCGCTGTCTTGCACGATGCCGCCCACGATCGGGGAGACGCCGAGCTTGCTGCCGCCATAGGACGCGCTGAACAGCACATGGCCCGTGAGATCCGTGGAGAGATAGCACATGCTGTCCGGAAGCTTCGCCATGCCCGCATGCGTGAGCGTGCCATCCTGTGGGTCGATGGCGAAGGTCGAGATCGGGAAGGGCGGTGTGCGCAGGCCGGCATAGAGGAACCGGCGGTCCGGGCTGACCGCCATCGGCAGGCTGCTTGCGGACGGGGCGTCGGTGCCTGGAATCCCCACACGGGTACGCTCCCGCAAAGCGCCAGTGGCAGGCTCCATCTCCAACACGGTGATCGACTTGTCGTCGGCACAGGATACGTAGACGATGACGGGCAGGACTGGGACGGGCATGACTGGCGCTCCTTGCGGCATGGCGCCGCCGATGGATTCCATTTTCTCGGATATTGCTGTAGGCGAAGTGTGATGACGCCAGCACGACATAGCTGCGAACCGGGGAAATGGCCATGATCGATCCGCGGACCGACCGCGTGCTGATGACCGGTGCGGCGGGGGAGATTGGCACGGCGCTCCGCCAGGGATTGCGGGCCGATTGGCAAAACCTATTGCTGACCGATGTCCGGCCCATCCAAAACCTCGCGCCAAACGAGGAGCAGGTGGTCGCCGAGATCACCGACCGCCCGGCGCTTGAGCGGATGATGCAAGGCGTGAGCGCCGTCGTTCACCTCGCCGGCGCGCCTGCTGACCACGATCTGGAAGATTTGTTTCAGGTGAACGTGCGCGGCCTGTTCGATGTGTTCGAATCCGCCCGGCTGGCGGGGGTGAAGCGGATCGTGTTCGCCAGCAGCAACCACGCATTCGGCTGCTACAAGATCGACGTGCCCGTCAGCCCCGCGCATCCGCCGCGGCCCGACAGCCTTTACGGTGCATTCAAGGTGCTCGGCGAGACCATGCTTCGCACGTATTACGACCGGCACGACGTGAGGTCTGTGTCGCTGCGCATCGGCACCTACCGGCCGCTGCCGATCGATCAGCGCTCACTGGCCACCTGGCTAAGCCCGCGCGATGTTACCCAACTCGTCGATCTGTCGTTGCGCCATCCCGATCCGGGATGCCTGGTGGTGAATGGCTATTCCGGCAACACGCGGATCAAGACGCATGATCCGAATTGGGCGTTCCTGGGATACCGGCCGGTCGACGATGCCGAGGAACATGCCGAGATGCTGCGCGGCATCGGCGTGGATGTCGATGGACCGTGGGAATGGACGGAGCATGGCGGGGCGCATGCCAATGTGCCGGAGCGCCCAGCGCGCCGGTAATCACGCGGCGGTGAATTTTCCGACGATCAGCCCTTGATCCCGGTCAGCGCCATGTTCTCGATGATGCGGCGCCGCAGCAACAGGAAGATGATCAGCATGGGAACCACGCTGACGACGGAGCCGGCCATCAGTTTGCCGGTGTCGGCGGTGAAGGCGAATTGGAATGCGGTCAAGCCCAGTTCCATGTTCAACATGGTTTGATCGTTGGCGATCAGCAATGGCCAGGTGAACAGTCCCCAGCCCTGGATGAACGCGAAGATGCCCACGGCGGCGAGGGCGTTGCCCGACAGCGGGGCGATGATCCGCCGCAGGATCCACCATTCGCCCGCGCCATCGACGCGGGCCGCTTCCATTAGTTCGGTCGGGATCGACGAGGCGACGTGCTGACGCATCAGGAAGATGCCGAACGCCATGAACAGATAAGGCAGGATGATGCCCTGGTACGTGTTGATCCATTCCAGCGCCACAAGCTGCAGATAGAGCGGGATCATATAGGCTTCGAACGGCACGATCGCCGTCGCGAGCACCAGTCCGAACAGCAAAGATCGGCCGGGGAAGCGGTATTTCGCGAACACCGTGCCGGCGATCAGCGAGGTGATGGCCACCGAAATGGTCGAGACCACGGCGATCAGCACACTATTGAGAAAGAATCGCCCGAACGGTGCGGCGGCAAACGCGCCGGAGTAGTTCTGGAACCCCGGCGATTTCGGCAGGAACACCGGCGGCCACAACGCGATCTCGGATGGCGGCTTCAACGAGGTCGCGACCATCCACAGCATCGGCATGACCATCACCAGCGCACCCAGCATCAACGCGACATGCGCGGCCAGCGTGCCGATGCGGGCGCCGAGCGATCTGCGGCGCGCCATCTCAGCCCTCCCGGCTCGGATCGTTGCGGACCATGCTGAACTGCACGACGGTGAGCCCCAGCACGATCAGCGTGAGGATGACCGCTTCCGCCGAGGCGTAGCCCATGCGGAAGAACTGAAACCCGTTGGTGTAGATGTCGAACACCAGCATGCGCACGGCCTGTCCCGGTTGCGACTGGGAGCCGAGCGTCATCACATAGACCTGTGTGAACACGGCATAGGCGCTGATGGTTGCGGTCACCAGCACATACAGCAGGATCGGCCGCAGCAGCGGCAGCGTGATCCGCCAGAAGCGCTGCCAATCGGTCGCTCCGTCCAGGCTGGCGGCCTCCAGATATTCGTGCGGGATGTTGCGGATGCCGACCAGGAACAGCACGAGGTTATAGCCGAGAACCTTCCACACACCCATGATCACCAGCGCCCACAGGGCGATGTCGGGATCGGTCAGCCACGCGACTGACGGCAGGCCGACCAGCGAAAGTCCGTAGTTCAGGATGCCGTAATTGTAGTCGTAGATCCATTTCCAGGCGATCGCCATCGGCACCAGCGGGGTGATCACCGGCAGGAAATACACGGTTTGATAGAACGTCGACAGGCGCGAGCGACGACCGAGAAAGACCGCGAGCGGCAGCGCAATCACCGTGCTCAACGCGACCGTTGAGAACGAGTAGATCGTGGTGTTCTTGAGTGCGAGGATAAAATTATCGTCGCTCAGCAGATTGGCATAATTGTCCCAGCCGACGAACGGCTTGCGCGGGCTGATCATGTTCCATTTGTAAAAGCTCAGTAGGAAGCTGAAGCCGATCGGAATGATGCGAACGTAGAAGAACAACGCCAGCACCGGAAACAGCGCCACGTAACAGAACAACGGTATCCGCGCCCGCCGCGAGAAGCGGCGCAGACGTAACCGCAGGCCGTCTGCCGGCAGCGTGCCGGCGGACAGGGTTGCTTCACTCGGCATGATGTCAGGTGCCGTAGAGATCGGCCTCTTTCAGGATCTGATCGGTCTGCATCGCCCATTTATGCACGATTTCGGCGATCTTCTGCGGGTTGTCCTTCAGCGATGCATCGACATAGGCGCCGGGAAGTTGGTCGGCCAGCTTGGTCTCGATCTCGTTCCACGCGGCCATCACCGGCTCAGGGTAGAATTCGAGTTCCTTGGGCGGTGACACGAAGGTCTGGTATTGCGGGATCTTCTGCAGCAGCGGCGCCCAGTCGACATCCTGGCGGGCCGCGACCCAGCCGGACATGACCGTGAGCTGGACGCTGTTCTCCTTGTTGGTCAGGAACTTCATGAAATCATTGGCGGCCGCGAAGTTCTTGCTTTTTGCGCTGACGTACAGCCCGTCATGCTGGAGCAGCGTCTTCTTCTTGCCGCCGGCGGTCCAGGCGGGGATGGTGTAGACGCCATATTCCAGCGATGGGTTCTTCTTCTGGATCTCGCCGATCACCCAGGCCTCGCGGAACAGCATGGCCGTGTTGCCGGCGACGAAGGCATCGGCGTCATGCTGAACCTTGGGGTCGTCGACTTTAAAGGTCTGCACCGCATCGATGTAGAATTTCAGTGCGGCGCGCCCGGCCTCGTTGTCGTAGCCCTGGTGGTATTTGCCCTTGGCCGTCTTGACGATCAGCGTACCGCCGGCCGGTTCGAGCACGAAGCGGAATTTTTCGGCGATGCCGCTGCCCTGCCCGGACAGCCGCAGGCTGATGCCGCTGCGCGTCATCTTGCCGGTGGCGTCGACGCGGGTCAGCTTCTTCGCGTCTTCCATCAGTTGCGGATAGGTGTCCGGCGGTCCAGCGATGCCGGCTTCCTTGAACATCGTCTTGTTCCAGAACATCGCCGGCGTGCTGAACAGCATCGGCAACCCGTAGGTTTTGCCCTCGATGGTGAACTGCGCGACGCTGACATCCTTGTACGCGCCGCCGCGCAGCTGCTCGTCGATGTCGGGCGGATTGGGCTTCAGCAACCCGGCCTCGATGAAGTTGATGCTCAGTATCTGCCCCACGTCGAACAGATCCGGCCCGGTGCCGGTGGGCATCGCGGCCGAGAGCTTCTGCTCGTGCTCGCGCAGGGTGGTGCTGAACACCGTGACCTTGGTGCCGGGATTGGTCTTGCTGTAGGCCTCCCCCACCGCCTGGTACCAGGGCACCAACTCGGGGTAGCCGGTCCAGACGCTGAGTGTGACATCGGCGGCGCGCGCGGGCCCGGCCGCGGCCGCCAGCCCGACGCCGGCCGCCAGGCTCAGGGCCGCGCGCCGATCGAGCCGCATGGGTCCGGGCTTCTTATTGTCCATGGTCGCGAGCTCCCCTGGTTGTTGACGGAAACTCTACGCGTCGTGAAACTTATCATGCAACAGGGAGGGCGCCGGCATGCAGCCGTTCGTCGAATCAAGCGACCTTGCGGGTGACGGCCCCAGGCTGGCGGAGCGGATGCGGCGCGACGGCTACCTGTTCCTGCCGGGCCTTCTGCCGAAAGCCGATATCGCCCCCGTGCAGCTTCAGGTGGGCGAGATCCTGCGGGCCGCCGGCTGGTTGCAGCGTGACGCGCCGGTGGCGGCCGCGATCGCTGATCCCGCCGGATTCTGCGTCGACCCGGAACCGGCATATCTGCAGGTGCTGCGCCGCATCAACCGGCTTGAGGCCTACCACGCGCTGAAACACCACAAGGCGTTGATCGGCCTGTTCCAGCGGATGCTCGGTGGGCCGATCCTGGCGCATCCGCGGGTGCTGATGCGCAATATCTTCCCGGCCCGCGACGCGTTCACCACCAAGGCGCACCAGGATTTCCCCAACGTCCAGGGCACGCAGGAGGTCTACACTGCCTGGATGCCGCTGATCGACTGCCCGATGGAGGTTGGGCCGCTTCAGGTCGCCGCCGGGTCGCATCATTCGGGCGTGTTCGATTTCGACATCGCCGCCGGCGCCGGCGGGCTCGAGATCCGCGATACGCTGGACGGACGCTGGGTATCGAGCGGCTTCGCCGTGGGAGATGTGCTGCTGTTCCATAGCATGACCGTGCACAAGGGCTTGCCCAATCGCAGCGACCGGCTGCGGATGTCCATGGACGTCCGCTATCAGCTGGTCAGCGAACCCTTCAACGCCGACAACGCCAACCCCGATGGGCAGCCGCTGTCATGGGACGAAGTCTATGCCGGCTGGTCGTCGGACGCGCTGAAGTATTACTGGCGGAAGCTGCAGCTGACCTACCGGCCCTTCGACCGCCAATGGTTCGACAAACGCGACCGACTGGCGTTCGAACTCGGCCAGGCGGGGGACCCACGCGCGCGCTCCGTCCTACAACGTATCGTGGCGCGCGATGAGGACCCGGTGAAGCGCGCCCGGGCGCAGGCGCTGCTCGACGCGCTTTCGGCTTAGAGCGTGCTCAGGCTAAGCGTGCTCGCTCTTGCACGATCTAGTCGTTGGTTGCCATCGCCTGGGCGAATAGCGTCACGTTGTGGCGGAACATCTTGAGGTAGGTCGGTGCCGGCCCGTCCGGCGGGGACAACGCGTCGGAATAGACCTTGCCGCCCAGCGTCGCCCCGGCCTCGCGCGCCAGCGTCGCCGCCAGCCGCGGATCGGTCATATTCTCCACGAACACCGCGCGGATGTGCTCGCGGCGGATCTGGGCCGATAGGGTCGCCACGTCCTTGGCGGTCGGTTCCGCATCGGTGTCGATGCCCTGCACGCCGCGCATGGTGACGTGGTAGCGCGCGGCGAAGTAGCCGAACGCATCGTGGCTGGTGATCAGGCGGCGGCGGGGCTCGGGGATGGCGGACAGCGTCATCTCGATCCAGCGGTCGGTCGCCTCGATCTCCGCGATGTAGGCGTTGGCGCGCGCGGCGATCGCCGTCGCTTGCACCGGGATTGCGCGGGCCAGGCCGTCCGCAATGGCGCGCGCATACAACACGCCATTGCGCGGGTCTTGCCAGGCATGCGGGTCCCTGGCCCGGCTGCGCCCTTCCTGCATCGTCCGCGGTGTCACCGCGGCGGCGGCGGTGATGCGCAGGCCGTGGAACCCGGACGCCGCTACCATGCGGGTCATCCAACCTTCCAGTCCGAGTCCGTTCTCGATCAGCACCCTGGCGGATTGCAGCGTCCGCAGGTCCGATGGGCGGGCCTGATAAGAATGCGGATCGCCATCCGGCGGCACCAGTGACACCACCGAAACGGCGTCGCCGCCGATCACCGTCGCCATGTCGGCCAGGATGGAAATGGTGGCAACGACGGCGACGGGTGTGTTGGCCAGCGCCGGACGGCGCAGCAGAAGGGCTGAGGCGGGAAGCGTCAGGGCGGCGAGGAAGCGGCGACGGAACATCGGCGTGCCTGCAATGTTATACTATAACATAGTAAACGTCAGAGATGCGCCTGCGCAAGTGCTGTTCCGATTGCCCGGCATCGTCGGACAGGTCAGAGTTGCAACATGGATTCTTCGCAATCGGAAATTCTGAAACTGCCCGGAGGACCGGCGCGGATCGAATGGCGCCGCAGCCAGCGCGCTCAGCGCGTCAGCCTGCGTATCGATCCGCGCGGCGGCGCCGTGGTGGTAACGCTGCCCCCGCGGACCGGACGTACCGCGGGCATGGCCCTGCTGATGAATCATGCCGATTGGGTGACAGAACGGTTGGCGGCGCTGCCGGGGCATGTCCCGTTTGAGGCTGGGGCGATCCTGCCGCTGCATGGGATCGAGCATCGCATCGTCGCCGCCGGCCGGCGCGGCAACGGGCGTGGTGGGGTCTGGATTGAAGGGCGGGAGATCCTGGTCGCTGGCGAAGCCGAATTTCTGCCGCGCCGGGTTGCCGATTTCTTGCGGCTGGAGGCTCGCCGGCGGATGTCGGCGCTTGTCGCGGACAAGGCGGCGGCGGCGGAATTGCGTCCGGGCCGGGTGACGGTGAAGGACACCCATAGCCGTTGGGGGAGTTGCGCGTCCAACCGGACCTTGTCGTTCTGCTGGCGCCTCGTGATGGCGCCCCGTTTCGTGCAGGACTACGTGGCCGCGCACGAGGTGGCGCATCTACGCCACATGAATCATGGCCCCAGGTTCTGGGCGCTGGTGCAGGTTCTGACGCCGCACACCGATGCCGGCGTCGCCTGGCTGCGGACCAAGGGACCCCGGCTGCTCCGAATCGGGTGATGCAGCGGCTCGGTCTGGTTCAGGCGCGAGCACGTTCAAGCTGAGCGTGCTCTAGCTAGTGCTTCTCGATGTTCCAGAATGCCAGGTATTGGCCGTGGGTCAGGCCGGAGATGGATTTCCGCCAAGCGACGGGCTGGCGGTATTGGCCCAGGATCAGGCTCGGCAGCTCGGTCCACAGCGCTTTGCTGTACGCTTCCAGTAAAGCTGGGGTGGGTGCGTCGATCATCTGGGTGCGCATCGCCTCCAGCTTCTCGGAGCACGGCCAGCCGACATAGTTGTTTCGATCACAGCGGGCATCGACCAGGATGTTGGTCGCCGGGTTGGTGATGGTGGCGACGTCGGTGCCGGATTGAAAAATGTGCCAGCCGCCCTTCTCCGGCGCGTCCTGGCGGGCGCGCCGGACCACCAGCGTGCCCCAGTCGCTGGTCTGCATGTCGACATTGACGCCGATATTGCGCAGCGCATCGCCCGTCACCTCGGCCAGCGCCCCGATCAGCGGAATCTCCTGGCTGCTGAGGATGATGATTTTTTCGCCTTTGTAGCCTGCTTCGGCCAATAGCTGCTTGGCCCGTGCCGGGTCAGGCTTGCGATATGGCTCGCTCCCGGCCTCGGTGCCGTTCGGTGTGCCGCAGCCGAAGAAGGAATAGCATTCCTGCCACCAGGTGGAATCGGTGGTGAACGCGGCCGACAGGTAGTTCCTTTGGTCCACGAGCATCGCCAAAGCCTGGCGGGCGCGCGGGTCGTTGAAGGGCGGATGCAGCGTGTTCATGCGCAAGAACGCCATGTTCCCGAGCTTGGAACTCGGTTCGACCACGATGTCGGAGCGGCCCTGCAGCGACTGAATGCCGTCATGCGGCAGCTGGTCCAGCAGGTCCACCTCGCCCTTTTGCAACGCCGATACGCGGGTCTGCAGATCCGGCACGATCATCCATTCGACCTTGTCGACCAGCACCCGCTTGCCGCCGGCGTTGCCGTTCGCTGGCTCGTCGCGCGGCACATAATCCGGGTTGCGGTCGAAGGTGATCTTGGCGCCCGGGGTGTAGCCGGAGGCGACGAAACGGAACGGCCCCGAGCCGATGGTGGTGGTGATCGGCTTGTCGCCGGCGGCCTGCATGTCCTCGGCCCGCATCACTACCGCGCCGGGGGAGGCGAGGGCGGCTTCGACATAGGCGAAAGGCTTGGCCAGCACCAGCCGGAACACCCGTGCGTCCACCGCCTCCATCTTCGCCAGCCGCTTCATCATCAACTGCATCAACGGGTCCTGCCGCGACCCGCGCGTGAGCGAGGCCACGACATCGGCCGCGGTGACCGGCTGGCCGCTGGTGAATTTCAGGCCGTCGCGCAGGGTGAATTCGTAGGTCAGCCTGTCGTCGGAAACCTTGCTGGAGCCGACCATCTGCGGGTGCGCCACCATCGCCTCGTCAAAGCTGTAGGGCGAATCGTAGATCATCAGCCCGAAGATATGGGTGATCGTCGCTTGGGTGACTTGCGGGTCGAGGACGCGAAGGTCTGATTGCGGCACGATGCGCAGCACGCTCTCGGCGCTGGCCGGCGGCGCTGCGGCGAAGGCGATCAGACCGAGGGCGGCAAGCAGATGGCGCAGATCGGGCATCGGGCGGGTCCTTCGCGCTGGGCGGGTCGTGCGGTGGATTTAGCTTGGAAAAACCGTCCGCGCGCAAGAAGCCGCCACGAATGACCCGAGACTGCCACGCTCACGCAGTCTACGTCGTGGTATCAGCGCTTCGGCGGGTGGGCCAGCACGCCTTTTTCGTTGACATCCATCCCCCAGCCCGGCCGGTCCGGCACCACAAACGCGCCATCCTCGATGATAGGCGGGATCGTCACCAGCTCGTCGCGCCAGGGCACGCTGTCGATATCGATTTCCATCACCGCGAAATTCGGAATGGCGGCGCAGAAATGCGCGCCGATCACCGAGCTGAGATGGCCATAATAGTTGTGCGGCGCCACGTTCACCTCGTAGGCGTCGGCCATCGCGGCGATTTTCAGGCCTTCGGACACCCCGTTCCAGATCACGTCGACGATCGCGACGTCGACCGCGTAGGCATCCAGGAATGGCCGGAAACCCCGGCGATGTATCACCGACTCCAATGATGCGATCGGGCAGGGCGCGGCACGACGGATGGTCGCCAGGCTCCCGACATCCCAGGTGTCGAGCTCGAGCCAGGCGAGGTCGAACGGCGCCACCTCCTTCGCCACCTTCAGGTAGCCGTCAGTCTTGAAATTGTAGTTTGTGTCGAGGTGCAGGCCCATATCCGGCCCGGCGCCATCGCGGAACGCCTGCAGCGTGTTGCGGATCGCGGCGAGCACGCGGCGGTTGGCATTCAGTTCCGGGTGGCCGCCGGTGGTGGCGAAACCGGCGCCGTAGACGCTCGCTTGGTCGCCGTCGAATTGCAGGATGTTGGTCTTCAAGGCCTTGAAGCCGCGTTGGCGCACTTCCGCGCCGAGCCGGGCAACATCGTCGTAGCTGCGCAACGGCGTGCTGCCGACGATTGCGTGGTTGCGCACGCGATAGGTGCCGCAATGCGAGAAATAAACCGGGAGCCGGTCTCGCACCAACCCGCCCAGCAGGTTGTAGACCGGCACGCCCAGCGACTTTCCCTTGATGTCCAGCAACGCATTCTCGATCGCCGCGATCGCCCGCTGGTTGACCCCGCCCGGCGCCTGGATGGTCTTCGACGCCAGCCGCGACGTCAGGAATTGGATGCGGTGCGGGTCTTCGCCGATGATGAATTCGCCCAGCCCGTGGATCACCCCGGTCAGCCCGCGGCTGCCATCGGCTTCGGTGTATTCCGACCAGCCGATGATGCCGTCTGATGTGGTGATCTTGAGGAATGAGAAGTTTCGCCAGCCTGCGTCGCAATGCAGGTCGTCAATGCGGGTGATCTTCATGCTTCTTCCCCCTTGCCGATCGACCCTTACAGCAACGCTTCGGCGACGACCCGCAGCGCCTCGACGGTGGCGCCAGTGAGTACCAGAGTGCCCACCTTGTGCTGGGTTGCGATGTCCTTCCAGGCCTGCAGCCGGTCCTTGATCCGTGCCGGCGAACCGAGCAGCGCGATGTCGTCGATCAGCTTGTCCGGCACGGCGGCGGCGGCCTCTTTCTTCTTGCCGTCGAGAAACAGATCCTGAATCTTCAGCGCGTCGCTTTCGTACCCGAGGCGACGGGCGTAGTCGTTGTAGAAATTCTTGTTCCTGGCGCCCATTCCGCCAATGTACAGCGCCAACTCCGGCCGAACCTCGTCGCGGCAAGCGGCCAGGTCGTCGCCGATGCGGATCTTCACATGCGGCGCGATGTCGAATCCCGCGAGTGTGCGCTGGCGGCCGGCCTTGGCCATGCCTTCCAGGATCGGCCCGCTCACCTGGTCGGCGGCCTCGGGGGACATGAAGATCGGCAAGGTGCCGTCGGCGATTTCGCCGGCCAGCCGCAGTCCCGCCGGCATGATCGACGCGGTGTAGAACTTCATCGACGGATCGCCGTGGATGATGCTTTTCAGCGGCTTGCCCAGGCCGGTGGCACCAGGGCCAGTATAGGGGATCTGGTAGTGCTCGCCCTGGTGCTGCAACGGCGTTTCGCGGGCCAGGATGGTCCGGATGATGCTGATGTATTCGCGGGTGCGGGTCAGAGGCTTGCCGAACGGCACGCCATGCCAGCCCTCGACCACCTGCGGACCGGACGGCCCGACGCCGCAAAGGAAGCGGTTGCCGGAGAGCGCCTGCAACGTCATCGCGGTCATGGCGGCACAGGCCGGGGTGCGGGCCGACATCTGCATGATGCCGGTGCCGGCTTTGATGCGCGTGGTCTGCGCCAGCACCCAGGCCACCGGCGTCACCGCGTCGGAGCCATAGGCTTCGCCGCACCACACGGCGTCATAGCCCAGGCGCTCCGCTTCGAGGACGGTGTCCATCGCGAGTTTCGGGGTGGCACTGAAGGTGCCGAGGGTGAGGCCGAGTTTCATCGCTGTCTCCCCGCTTCTAGCTGTGCGCCATGACGCTGTCGCGGAAACGCTGCATCGCGGTCAGCATGTCGTCCGCGGTTGCGCCGCCGAAACCGAAATCGACGCTGTCGATGCCAAGCGCGCGGAAGTCGCGCAGGTCGGCGGCGATCTCGGCGTCCGTGCCGGAGAACAGCCGCCGCTCGCCGTCGCTGGCCTTTGCCGGCAGTTCCCTGCCGAAACGCGCCACGCGATACGCCACCGCCATGCGGCCGGGATCCCGTCCGGCTTGCTCGGTCAACTGGCCCAGCTTGGTGATGCCGGCGCGCAGGCGCGGCAGGCTGTCGAGCGGATGCGCGGGGTTGGTGCCGATCGGATACCAGGCGTCGCCGATTGCCGCGGTACGGCGCATGGCGGGACCGCTTTCGCCGCCGACCCAGATCGGCGGATGCGGGCGCTGCACCGGCTTCGGTTCGAACATGATGCCGCTGAAGCGCACGTGCTTGCCCTCGAACCGAGGGTCCGGCTGCGTCCACAGCGCTTTGAAGGATGCGACGTATTCGTCCGTCACGGCCCCCCGGGCGGCGAAATCCGGCGCGTCTATCGCGTCGAACTCCTCCTTCAGCCAGCCGGCGCCGATGCCGACGGTCAGCCGCCCCGCGGACAGCACGTCAATGGTCGCCAACATCTTTGCCGTCAGCACCGCCGGCCGGTGCGGCACCACCATGACCGAGGTCACCAGCCGGATCCGCGACGTCTTGGCCGCCACATAGGCGAGCTCGGTCAACTGCTCGTGGCGTTCGCCGCGGCCACCGTTCGGAAACTCGCCGGTGTCCGAATAGGGGTAGCGCGCCTGGATGTCGGTGGGAATCACCACGTGGTCGCTGAAGGAGAGGTAGTCGAACCCCATCGCCTCGCCCTCGATGGCGATCCGGGTCAGCGCCTCCGGGGCCGCCAACTTCCCCCCAGTCGGCGCATTGAAGCCGATCCGCATGCTGTCTTCCTCCCTCGTGCCGAACGCGATTTCCCGCACGATGCAGCCGCCCGCGCCCGCCGGCAAGCGGCAGCGGGCGGCTTGGCTTGCGTGTCACAGCCTGTAGGCTGAGGCGCGGCGAAGGGCGGATGGGGAGGGATGGGTTCATGAAGCTCGGTGTGGCACTGCCGGTGAATGATCTTGGTGCGGAGCCGGCGGTGATCCGTGAGTTTGCCCAGATCGCCGAGGCCGAGGGCTATGATGACCTGATGCTCGCCGACCATGTGCTGGGGGTGAATGTCGCCAGCCGGCCGGATTGGGGCGACCGGAACACTTCCAAGGACGTGTTCCACGATCCGTTCGTGTTGTTCGGCTTCCTCAGCGCCTGCACGTCGCGCATTGGCTTTTCCACCCAGGTGCTGATCCTGCCACAGCGCCAAACCGTGCTGGCGGCCAAACAGGCGGCCAGCCTCGACCGGTTGTGCGGCGGCCGCTTCCGGCTGGGCATCGGCGTCGGCTGGAACGAGGTCGAGTTCACCGGCCTGAACGAGAATTTCCACGATCGCGGCAAGCGGTCCGAGGAACAGGTGCAGGTGATGCAGGCCCTTTGGGCGGCGCCGCATGTCACCTTCCACGGCAAGTGGCACCGGATCGAGGACGTCGGGATCAACCCGAGGCCGAAAAATGGCCGCATACCCATCTGGTTCGGCGGCCACATGGACGCGACGCTCAGGCGCATCGCCCGCTGGGGTGACGGCTGGATGATGCTGGCGCATCCGCCCAACGCTACGGCGGTGGCCGAATTCGACAAGCTCCGCCGTTTCGTCGAGGCGGCGGGCCGCGACCCCCATGTCGTCGGCCTGGAGGTTTGGGTGTCCACCGGCTCCGGCGGCGAAGCCGATTGGCGCGAGGAGTTCCGGTTCTGGAAGGCAGCCGGAGTCACGCATGTGACGTTGAACAGCAGCTACCACCGCCTGCACCACCGCCGCATCGCCGGCCACGGAATGGCCGACCATCTGGAGGCACTGCGGCGTTATCGCGCTGCGGTCGCCGACCTGCTTTGAAGGTCCGTCGCGCCGGCCATCGGCGCTATCCCGCGGCGAGGCGGCGTTCGAGAAATTCCAGCCGGTCCTGGCCCCAGAATATCTCGTCGCCGACGACGTAGCTCGGCGCTCCGAACACGCCGCCGGCCATTGCAGCCAGGGTGTCCTGCTTGCGCCGTTCCGCCCAGCGCGGCTCCGCGGCCAGTTGCAGGAGGGCGGGCGCATCCAGGCCGATGCCGGTGAGCAGCGGTGCCAGGGTGGTGGCGTCGCCGGTGTTCTGCTCGTCCTCCCACAGCGCCTTCAGCACGGCATGCCCGATCGCGATCGCCGGCGCGTCGCCGATCGTCTCGCGCGCGGCGATCACGCAACACGCGGCAAGCGCCTCGCTGGCGGGAAAGTATTTTGGCTTGATCTGGATCGGGATGCCGAGATGGCTCCGCCATCGCTCCAGCTCCATGAGCCGGTACGCCTGCCGCTGCGGCGCCCGCTTGGGCAGCGGCAGACCCCCGGACTTCGGAAAGATCGTGGCGAAATCGACCGGGAAAATCCGCAGGCTTGCCTGGTGGCGGGTGGTCATGGCCTCCAGCCGCGCCGCGCCGAGATGCGTCCATGGCGAGTTCAGCGACGCGAAGTAGTCGACATGCAGGCCCATCTGGCGCTTCTTTCGTGGCTGTGGTCAGTGATAGCCGATATCGGCGCGCACCTTGCCGCGAAACACCCAGTACGACCAGCCGGTAGTACATGATGATCACCGGCAGCAGGAACAGCGTGCCGACCAGCAGGAATGCCTGCGTGCTCGGGGCGGAGGCCGCGTCCCACAACGTGTAGTGGCGCGGCACGAGCATCGGCCACAGGCTGATGGCGATGCCGAGATAGGACATCAGGAACAGCCCCATCGCGCCGGCGAACGGTCCCGCATGGCTGTCCCGGTTCAGCGATCGCCAAGCCATCGCCGCGATCCCCAGCGTGATCAGCGGGACCGGCGACAGCAGCAGGATGTTCGGCCAGGCGAACCAGCGCTGCGCGATTGCCGGATCCATCAACGGCGTCCAGATGCTGACGACGCCGATCGCCGTCAGCACGCCGATGAAGCACGCACGGCCCATCCGGCGCGCCCAGGCCTGCAATTCGCCCTCGGTCTTCATGATCAGCCAACCCGCGCCGAGCAGGCTGTAGCCGACCATCAGCGCGAGCCCGGTCAACACCGAGAATGGCGTCAGCCAGTCGAACGAAGTGCCGGCGAAGTTGCGGCCCTCCACCTTGAAGCCCTGGATCAAGGCGCCGAGCACGGCGCCCTGGGAGAAGGCCGCGACCGCTGAGCCGACGCAGAACCCGCCGGCCCAGAAGCGGCGCACGCCAGGCTGCTTGAAGCGGAATTCGAACGCCACGCCGCGAAACACCAGCGCCAGCAGCATCGCCAGGATCGGGAAATACACCGCGGGAATGATGATCGCGAAGGCCAGCGGGAACACCGCCAGCAACCCGACGCCGCCGAGGATCAGCCAGGTCTCGTTGCCGTCCCAGATCGGCGCGATCGAGTTCATCACCAGTTCGTTCGAGCCCTTCGGGCGCGAAACCGTAGAGCATGCCGACGCCGAGATCGAAGCCGTCGAGCAGGACGTAGAAGAACACGCCGGCGCCGAGGATGATGGTCCAGATCGGCACGAGGTCGAAGGCAGCGTTGGCCATCGCGGTTACTCCATCGTCCGATCGGGAATGGGCACGCTGAACGGCGCCTGGGACTGGCAGCCTTCGATCGGTCCCCGCTGCTGTGCCTCGCCCTTGCACGCCGTGGCGGACGATGCCGGCCATGAAGGCGATGCCGGTCGGGAACATCATCAGGTAGACCGCCATGTAAAGCAGCAGCGATCCGAGCACGTCTGCGCCGGTCAGCGACGGCGACACCGAGTTTGCGGTGCGCAGCAGGCCGAACACCGTCCAGGGCTGGCGTCCGACTTCGGTCGTGGTCCAGCCGGCGACAACCGCGACGAATCCCAGCGGCGCGGTCCACTGGCAGAGGCGGAGGAACCATCCGGTCTCGAACAGATTGTGCCGCAGGCGCAGCACCCAGCCGGTGACCACGGTCGCCAGCATGAGCATGCCGATGCCCACCATGATGCGGAAGCCGAAGAAAACCGGCCAGACCGGTGGCCGATCCGCGCGCGGCCACTCCTTCAGACCCTTGCACCTCGCCGTTCCAGGAATGGGTCAGGATCAGGCTGCCCAGATGCGGAATCTCGATCGCGGCGTGCAATTGCTCGGCATCATCGTCGGGGATGCCGAACAGGGCCAGTGCGTCCGGCGCCTCGGTGTCGTACAAGCCCTCGATGGCGGCGAGCTTGGCCGGCTGATACCACGGGTGTTGAGGCCGTGCAGGTCGCCGAGCACGAATCTGCAGCGGCACCAGCACGATCAGCAGGTTCAGCGCCATCTTGACCATCAGCTGGCCTTCCTCGGCCGATCTCTGGCGGCGGATCAGATAGGCGCCGACGCCGAGCACGACGAAGCCGGTGGTGATGTAGAAGGCGGTCACGTTGTGGGCGAGCCGGTATGGGAAAGACGGGTTGAACACGATCGCCGTCCAGTCGGTCGGGAAGAACCGCTCGTCGATAATCGTGTAGCCGGCCGGCGTCTGCATCCAGCTGTTGGTGGCCAGGATCCAGAACGTCGACAGCAGCGTGCCGAACGCGACCATCACCGCCGCCAGGAAATGCGCCCAGCGCGGCACCAGCGTGCGCCCGAACAGCAGCACGCCGAGGAACGACGCCTCCAGGAAGAATGCCATCAGGCTTTCATAGGCCAGCATCGGCGAAATCACGTTCGCCGCGATGTCGGAGAAGCGCGCCCAGTTGGTGCCGAACTGGAACGGCATGACGATCCCGGACACCACGCCCATGCCGAACGAAACCGCGAAGATCCTGGTCCAGAACCCGGAGATGCGGAACCAGATCTCCTTGCCGGTGAAGAAGTGCAAGCCCTCCAGCACGGCAATGAAGGATGCCAGTCCGACGGTGAGGGCGGGCAGCAGGATATGCCAGGCGATCGACCCAGGCCCATTGCAGGCGAGAGAGGAACAGCGGGTCAAGATGCATGGCCTATCCCTCCAAGGTCGACGGATCCTCGATAATCTCGCTTGTGGCACGCCCGCATGGAATATACCCCTGGGGCTGGCCAGTTCCAGTTTTCCCGCGCCGGCCGGCGATGCGGCTATCCCCGAAGCTGTGCCCGATCCAGTTCGGCTTTGGTGTATTTCGCCAGGCGTGTCGGCAGGGCCGCACGGTCGGCCGAACCCAGGAGGCGCAGGAAAATGGCGCCTTCGGCAATTTCGCGGGGGTCCATCAGGAAAGCGCGCAGGGCGAACCAGGCCGCCCGCGCCCGGTGGCCGGCCAGCAGATTGTTGGCCGCCAGCCCCTTGAACGTGCTGCGCAGCGCCCAACGCAACTCCCGCCGGAACGGCGCCAGCAGCGGGTCCCGCAGTGCTGCCAGCTTGCCCGAGGCACGCAGGCCGGTAAGCCGCTTCGGCGATTTCGTCAGGCTGACATGCTCCCGCCGCAGCAGGTAGGTCGCGTCTTCCACGTAGAACAGATCGGTGGCCGTCGACAGCCGCAGGAACATCAGCCAGTCCTCGCTGTATGTGCATTGTTCCGCGAACCCGTGCAGTTGCCGCAGCAATGCGGTTCGCACCACGCAGCCGCCGAGATGGAGCCAGTAATTGCCGATCAATGCGCGGGTGGAGTTCTGGCGGACGGTAGCGCACGACGCCAGGGCCGATGCACTCGCCGGGATGCGCGTCGGACAGTCTTTCCGAGGTGGTCACCATGCCGCCTCGCCCCAGCAAGGCGTGGTTGCCGGCGATCCACCCGGCGCCCGGCGTGATCGCCAGCACGTCCCGCAGCTTCGAGAGATGGTTCGCCAGCCAAACGTCGTCGGCATCGGTGAAGGCGATCCAGGTCCCGGCGGCGGCCGCCAGCGCGTGGTTGCGCGCCCGTGCCGGTCCGCCGTTGCACGCCATTCGCCGCACCAGGACGCGCGGATCTTCCGCGGTGAGCGTCGCCAGTGCCTGCAAAGTGCCGGGGTCGGTCGAGCAATCATCGGCCAGGATCAACTGGCACACCTGGCCGGTCGTCTCGCTCGAGTACCGATCGCCCCGCGGCGAGCAACTGGGCCGCCGCGGTGTTGTAGACCGGGCAGATGACGCTGACCTGTGCCTGACGTTTCAAATCGTTATGCATCCTGGCCATGATTCCAGGTCGAACCGTTGACAGCCCGCATCTGTTGCAGGCCTCTTCGCCGACACCCACCAGTCTCACCTATCACGGTAGAGAAGGCCATCATGTTGCAAAACCTGAAGAAGCTCAGCCGGATTTCAGAGAAGATCGCGGCCCATGCCAGGCTTCTTCGCCGCGATCCGGAGCGCTTCGCCAGGAATTCTCACACAGTTTACCAATCCCGACCTGTTTGAGCAGCGGCTGCTCGACGTGCTGCATGCGGTGCCGATGCACGTCCAATTCGTGCCCGACGATGCGGGCCGGCCTTCGGAGGGGCTGCCGAGATTGAACGTGCTCGATGCCGCCTGGACGAAATCCGGCATGACGGGCGGGCCGAACACGGTGATCAATCTCGCCTGTCGCGTGGCACAGCACGGCATCGCCGTCCGCCTGGTTTCCACCGTGGAAGACGCCGTGATCGATCCCGCGTGGTTTCGCAACCATGCCGCCGACCTGATGGGCGACAACGACTTTCCGCATGTGCCGATCGTCTCGGCGGCGCGCGCCGAGGCGCCGCTGCAGGTTGGTGCGCGCGATATCTTCTTGAGCACGCACTGGACGACGGCGCAACAATTGAAGGCGGTTCTGCCACGCCTGCCGGTGCGGCAGTTCTTCTACATGCTGCAGGAGTTCGAGCCGGGATTCTACGCGTGGTCGAGCAATTTCGCCCTCGCCGCCGAGACCTACGGGCTCGATTTCTGGCCGATCGTGAACGAGCGGGTGCTGGCCGATTTTCTGTTGGCCCAGCCGCTCGGACGGCTCAACGATCCGGTGATGCGCGACCGTGCGGTGGTGTTCGAACCGGCGGTGGACTCGGCGTTCTTCCATCCCGTGGCGCCTCATGCGCCTGCGCGTCCACGGCGGTTGCTGTTCTACGCGCGGCCGACCAACACGCGAAACCTGTTCGGCCTCGGTCTGCTGGCGCTGCGACAGGCCGCCGTCGACCCGGCTTTCGCCGACTGGGAGTTCCTGTCGATCGGCAGCCGCGCCAGCGTGCCGGACCTGAAGCTCGGGTGCGGCCACGTCCTGCGCCGGGCGCCGTGGATGGATTTTGCCGGCTATGGCGACCTGCTCCGCAAATCCGATGTCCTGCTATGTCCGATGCTGTCGCCGCATACGAGTTACCCCGTGCTCGAAATGGCAGCGTCCGGCGGCCTCGCGGTGACGAACGTCTTCGCCAACAAGACCGCGGCGGCGCTGGAGGCGTTTTCGCCCAACATCATCGCCACCGAGGCCACTATCGACGGATTCGTGGCGGGCCTGCTGCAGGCGGCGCGGGCGACCAATGCCGGCGCAAGGCGGGAGGCCGTGCTGAACATGCCGCGGAATTGGGGTGCGGCGCTGGACCCCGCCGCTCGCCAGGTCGCGGCGATCTGCCATCGCCTGGTTGGCGCCGGGTGATTTCGGCAGGATCTGCGGGTGGGTGCTACGCGACCGCGGCCCACTGATTCGCGTAGGAAGCGATCGTGTCGGCCAATCCGGATGCGAGGGTGAAGTGCTGCTGAAATCCCAGCCCGCGCAGGATCGCGTTGCTGGCGGCCAGGCGCCGCGGTTCACCCAAGGACTTAGGGCGCACACCCAGGCGCACCAGATCCGGGCGGCCGATCTGACCGGCCGCCTCCATCACCACGTCGCGGATGGGGCGGCATGATCCGCTGGCGATGTTCACCGGTCCCTCATGCGTGCTGTCCAGCACCGCCGCCAGCGCCCTCGCCACATCGGCGACGTGCATGAAATCGCGCTCCGCCGTTCCGGCGCCCATCAGCGCCGTCTCGCCCCGCAGCAATGGACAAACCACCGAGGGCACCAACCGTTCAGGGGCTTCGTGCGGGCCATACATGAAGAACAGGCGTGCCCAGGCGAGGCTGACACCGTCCACCACGGCCGCGCTTGCCAGCAATTGGTGGAGCGTGTGCTTGGCGGTGCCGTACAGTGAAACCGGGCGAAGCGGCGTGGTTGCCTCATCAAGCATCCCATAGGACCAGTCGTACTCGGCGCAGGTTCCGGTGCCCAGGATCCGGTGACCGCCGCCAGCGACAAAGGCGCGATACAGCTGAAGGCTGGCCGCCATCCAGTCGAGATTCTCCGGCGCGCTCTGATAGCGCCCCGGCGTCACGTACCAGGCGGCATGCAGCAGATGGCTCGGCCGGACCGCCTTGATCAGCCTGGCGGCTGCGGCGGGGTCGAGCAGGTCCACGAGGTGTGGGACGACGCCCGCGGCCGTCATCGCCGGCCGCCGGGCGGCGGCATGCACCTCGAACCCGCGCTCCAGCAACGCGACGATGGCGTGGCGGCCGACGAAGCCGCTGGCGCCGGTCAGGAGAACCCGCCGCGCCGTCACAACGATGCCTTTGGCCGAACCGCCCGGCATGTACAGGGCCGGATCGGCCATTCTCCTGCGAACATGGGTTGCCGCGGTTTTTAATGTGGAATGCCGAAGATGGCCGTTCGCGGCCGTCGGCTCAAGAAGTTAATAGTTCCAAATATTGCGGCGGCGATAATTTCGTGCTTGCCGTGGCCGCGTTGCCGCAGACGCTATGCCTCGCGCCGCTCCAGTCGGCGGGCCGGACTGATGCGCCAAAGTTGGTTGGCGATGTGCCGCCCGACCAGCCGACTGTAGCGCGGATGATATTCCGCCGCGTAGATGCAATGATGCTCCAGGTTGATCTTGACCAACGCCCTGATGACGTCGAGGTCGAGCGGGATGCGCTGGCGCAGCAGCAGGTCGCGGGTCATCGGTGCCATCGGGAAGAGGCGATCGAACGCGCGAGGGTTGTCGGTGCGGACCTGCCGGACGTAGGCGCGTGACGGCGTTTCGTCCCGCACCATCAGCACCTCGGGAATTTCCTCGTGCTTCCCGGCCAGGAGCGTGCCTGCGACGAAAGCCCAATCCAGCCCGTGGAACCGTCCGGGCGGATAGGCGCGCCGCACCACCTCGGTTCGGTGCAATCCGTAGACGCGGGCATTGGCGCCGGGTTCGTTGATATAGCGCGCGAGGTTGCAACGGACGTCGGCGCGCAGCGGCCGGCTGCCGGTGGCCTCTTTCCATTCCCCGTTTTCGCCGGTGAAGACCACCTGCGAGACGCAGGTTGCGACATCGGGATGGGCGTCGAGGCAGGCAGAGGTCTTCTCCAGGTAGGTCGGCAACACATAGTCGTCGGCGGCCAACCACATGAAATAGGGTGTTTCGGCCCAGCTCAGCAGGAAGGCGAAGTTGCCGGGAGGGCCAAGGCCAATCGAATGCCTGTGGTAACGGACATTCGGGTGCGCTGCCAGGGCACGTCCCACTTCCTCGGTGCTGTCGGTCGAGGCGTTGTCGGAGATGTCGATCACAGCAGGTGGCACGGTCTGGGCCAGCAGGCTCTCCACCGTGCGCCTGAGCGTGGTGCCGTTGTTGTAGACCGGCACCCCGACCGTAACCGGCGTCGGCATCGTCAACCGGCAGCCGCCAGCGGCCGGCGCCGTTCGACCATGGCGCCCACTGCGTTGCACACCTGCGAGATGTCGCGCTCGGTCAGGTTGTAGCCGGATGGCAGGTTCAGGCCGTACGGGGTGATGCGGTAGCTCACGTCGTTGCGGGCCTTGGCTGCCTCCGCCTGCGGTTGCCCGGCAAATGCCTCAAGCGAACTCAGCGGATAGAAGAACGGCCGCGTGTCGATGCCGGCCGCGTCCATCTCGGCCATCATCGCCTCCTTCTTCAGGCCGAGCGACGGGTTGGCGATGATTGTCACCATCCAGTAGCTGTTCTTCCGCGGCTCTGGCTCGGCATTCAGCGTCACCGGCAGGCCGCTCAGACCTTTGCGATAGAGGTCGAAGATGTGCCGTTTCATCGTGATGAGCTCATCGATCCGCTCCACCTGTGCCAGCCCCAGCGCCGCCTGCATGCTGCTCATCTTGTATTTATATCCGACTTCCGTATTGCGAAAGTAACGGTCGCCGGGCGGTCGCCCGTGGTCGCGTAGGAATGAGACGCGGTTGAACAATGCGGTGTCGTCGGTGACCAGCATTCCGCCCTCGCCGGTGGTCAGCGTCTTGGAGCCGTGGAAACTATAGACGCCGATCGCACCGAACCGACCCGCGGCCTGACCCTCGTAGGTGGAGCCGACCGCCTCCGCCGCATCCTCGATGATCGCGATGCCGTGCTTCGCGCCAAGCGCCGTAAGCCTGCCGTAATCGGGCATGCTGCCATAGACGTCGACCGGAATGATCGCCTTGGTTCGCGGCGTGATCAGGCGCTCGACTGAATCGACGTCGATGCACCAGGTCTGCGGATCAATGTCGGCGAAAACCGTCGTGGCGCCGACATAGGTGACCGGGGCGGCTGAGGCGATCCAGGTCGCTTCGGGAACGATCACCTCGTCGCCTGGCCCGACATCGAGCGCCAGCAGGGCGAGATGCAGCGCCGAGGTGCAGGAAGGCAGCAGCAGCGCGTGCTTGCGGCCGACATACTCGCGAAAGGCCGCCTCGAACCTTGCATGGTACATGTTGTGCTGGCCGTACCAGGCATTGGCGACGGCGTCGGCGACATAGTCGCGCTCCCGCTGCGTGATTGACGGGCCGGCGACTGGTATGCGGTTCATGAAAGCTCCCACGCGTGGTGACCCTAGACAGACCGTTGGCACAGTTGGGGCAGGGCGGAACCGGCTATTTCGCCTCAACCTCAAGGCGTTTCAAAAGCCGGGCCGGGTTGCCGGCGACCACGGTGAATGGCTCGACATCGCGCACCACAACCGCCCCGGCGCCGATCACGGCACCGCGCCCTACCCGCACGCGCGGCAGGATGGTTGCGTTGCTGCCCACCGACGCGTGGTCCTCCACTATCACCAAGCCGGCGAGCGTCGCACCCGGCATCACGTGCACGCCGGTCCCGATGATGCATTCGTGATCGATCGTTGCTGCGGTGTTCACAAGTGTGTAGTCGGCGACCCGCACCATTTCGCCCAGTACCGCACGCATCATGATCTGCGCACCCGGCCCGTACGTGGCGGTGTCCGCGACATAGGCGGTATGGTGAACGGCGCTTACCGGAATGAGGCCGCCTGCCGCGAGGCGCTGCGACAAGGCGACCCGTGCGACCCCGCGAATGCCACCGATGCACACAACGAAGCCCTGGCATCGCGCGGCGAGCCCGTCCAATGCTGCTTCGTCATGGTGCATCTCGCAAGGGAAGGGCGGGGAAATGCTGCGGTCACGGTCGAAGACGAAGGCGACGCGGTGCCCATCGCGCTCAACGATCGGCCGCACCACCTTGGCCTGACCGGTGCCGCCGTAGAGGAGAAGTTCCATCGCCGCACCTCCAGCCCTGGCGTCAGCCGGTGTAATCCGGATACTCGGCATCCCGCTGGGACATATGCAGCGGTGTGGTCGGCCAGATGATGCCGAATGCGGGGTCGTTCCAGCGGACACCGCGCCCGGCGTCAGCTACGTAGGGGGTTCCCATCAGGTAATCGACCTCGCTGTGCGGCTCAAGCGTCACGAACCCGTGGGCAAATCCCGCGGGGATGAACAGCATCTCGGGTGCGTCCGGGGTAAGCTCGGTTCCGAACCATCTTTTGCGCGTGTTCGAACCGGGCCGCAGATCCACCGCCACGTCGAAGATCCGGCCACGGCCGCAGCGCACCAGTTTGGCTTCCGTATACGGCTCCGCCTGATAATGCATGCCCCGCAGCGTCCCGGCCGCGTGGTTCAGCGATATATTTGCCTGGGCGACTTCGAACGCGATTCCGGCGGCGGCGAATTCGGATGTGCAGAACGATCTTCCAAACGCGCCGCGCTCATCCAAGCGGAGTTCGATCTGGACCACGAACAGCCCGGCGAGCGGCGTTGGGACGAAGCGCATGTCCGCCTACACGTCGAAGATTTCGAGTTCCGGCACCGGCACCACGCAGCGGCCACCCCAACTGCCGATATAGGCGAGCTGGGCGGCGATTTCCTGGCGCAGGTTCCATGGCAGGATCAGCACGTAATCCGGTCGTGCTTGCTTGATCGCCGCCTCGGCGTGCACCGGCAGCAGGCTGCCGGGGAGGTAGCGGCCCTGCTTGGCGGGGTTTCGATCGACCACGAAGTCGATGCGGTCGGTCGTGACGCCGCAGTAGTTGAGCAGCGTGTTGCCCTTGGCCGCCGCGCCATACGCGACCACCCGCTTGCCTGCCGCATGCGCCGCATCAAGGAACGACAGCAAGCCGGCTCGGATCGCCCTCACCTTCGGCTCGAACCCCTCATACCCCGCTGACGTGTCGAAATTCGCCTGGCTTTCCTTGTTCCGTACCCTTTGCAGCCCCGGTCCGGGCTTGTGGCCGGCGCCGCGGTGTTCGGCAAAGATCCGCAACGAACCGCCATGGGTCGGGATCTCCTCGACGTCGAACAAAGCGAGCTCATGGGCTGCGAGGATGCGTTCCACCGCCAGCAGCGAGAGGTACGAGTAATGCTCGTGGTAGATCGTGTCGAACTGGGTTTCCTCGATCAGGTTGAGCAGATGCGGAAACTCGGCGGTGAACACGCCGTTGTATTTCAGCAGATGCGCGACGCCCGCGATGAAATCGCGGAGATCGGGGACATGCGCCATGACGTTGTTGGCGATGATCAGGTCAGCCGCCTTGCCGGACTCCTTCAGCCGCGCCGCGGTTTCGCGCCCGAAGAAGGCGATCTCGGTGGGGATGCCCTTCTCGCGTGCGACCGCGGCGACATTGGCGGCCGGCTCGACCCCGAGGCTTGGAATGCCGCGGGCGACGAAATGCTGCAGCAGGTAGCCGTCGTTGCTCGCAATCTCCACCACCTGGCTTGCCAGCCCGAGGCCGAGGCGCGCGGTCGCCATCTCCGCGTAGGCACGGGCATGGGCGACCCAGCTGTCGGAATACGAGGAGAAATAGGCGTAATCGGAAAAGATCTCCGCCGCAGGCACGGCGTCGTCCACCTGCACCAGGAAGCACGCGTTGCAGACCCGGGCGTGCAGCGGATAGCGCGCCTCCTTCTGCCCGAGATCGGCCTCGGCGACGTAGGAATTGGCCAGCGGCGTGGCGCCGAGGTCAACCAGCGTCTGTGTCAGCGGCGCCGCGCAGAAGCGGCAGGTCGGTGTTAGGTTCGCCGTCACAGCCACACCCGCCAAGGCGCTTTGCCGGAGGCCCACATCGCTTCCAGCTGGTTCTTGTCCCGCAACGTGTCCATCGCCCGCCAGAATCCCTCATGCTGGTAGCCGGCAAGTTGCCCGTCGCGTGCCAGATCCGTCAGTGGATCGGCCTCCCACGAAGTGTCGTCGCCTTCGATCCGGTCCAGGACCGATGGTTTCAGCACGAAGAAGCCGCCGTTGATGGCGCCGCTCTGGCCAGGCGGCTTCTCGGTGAATTCCAAGACCTGCGGTCCCGCCAGGCTGACCGACCCGTAGCGGCCTGGCATCTGCACCACGGTGAGCGTTGCCTCCCGTCCTGCCTTTTCGTGAAATTTGATCAGCGCCCGGATATCGATGTCGGCGACCCCGTCACCGTAGGTCATGCAGAAGCTCTCGTCGGGATGTAGATACGGCTTGACCCGCTTCAGCCGCCCCCCTGTCATCGTGCTGTCGCCGGTTTCCACCAAGGTCACCCGCCACGGCGTGGGCGTGGCGTCATGGAAGGTCACTTCGTTGGTGGCAAGATCGACGGTGATGTCGGAGCGATGGAGCACGTGATTGACGAAATATTCCTTGATGACGTAGCCCTTGTAGCCGAGGCAAACGACGAAATCGTTGATCCCGTAATGGGAGTAGATTTTCATGATGTGCCAAAGGATCGGCCTGCCGCCGATCTCCACCATCGGCTTCGGGCGCAGGCTCGTCTCCTCGGAGAGCCGGCTGCCGAGGCCGCCGGCGAGGATCACGGCCTTCATTGCGCGAGGCCTGGTTCGGCCACCGATTCCAGCCGTTTCATCGCGCCTCTCGTTCGAAACTGTGAGCCAGGAGGAGATGGGCCAGCGTTACCAGAACCGATCGGGCCGGACAAGGCGGCCGACTCAGGTCCAAAGGCCGGCGTCAGCTTCGTCGTCTTGCGGTCTGTGCGAATTAGACCGAAGAAGGGGCCAGGTGCCCTTTTCGTGCAGTCTGGCCACCAGCAGGACAAGAGAAGACGTATGAAACGGCTCATGATCACCAGCGCCGCGGCGCCGAAACTCCGGTGAGCGGCATGCGCATCCTGATCACCGGCAACATGGGGTATGTCGGCCCGGTGGTGGTGCGGCACCTCCGTCGCACGCTGCCGCATGCCGAACTGATCGGCTTTGACACCGGATTCTTCAGCGGCTGCCTGACTGCGGCCGGGGCGGTGCCGGAGACGCTGCTCGACGCGCAGCATTTCGGTGACATCAGGTCCGTGCCGGCGCATGTGCTGCGCGGTGTCGACGCCGTGGTGCATCTCGCCGCCGTCTCGAACGACCCAATGGGCGACCGGTTCGCCGCTGTCACCGACGCGATCAACCACCGCGCCAGCGCCGAACTCGCGGTCGCCGCGCGCGATGCTGGCGTCGGCGTGTTCGTGTTCGCCTCCAGTTGCAGCGTCTATGGCGCGGCCGGCGGTGGGCCGCGGCGGGAGGGCGATGGATTAAATCCGCTGACCGCCTACGCGCGCAGCAAGATCGCCACCGAGCAGGCGCTGGCGCAAATGGAGCGTGGCGACATGCGGGCGGCCTGCCTGCGCTTCGCCACCGCCTGCGGCATGTCGCCCCGGCTGCGGCTCGACCTCGTGCTGAACGATTTCGTCGCCTGCGCGCTGTCTTCGGGGGAGATCAGCATCCTGAGTGACGGCACGCCATGGCGGCCGCTGATCGATGTCCGCGACATGGCTCGCGCCATCGAGTGGGCGATCACCGAGGCGGGCACTTTGCCGTCGCACCTCGCCATCAATGTCGGTTCGCAGGAGCGCAATCACCAGGTCCGCGCCCTGGCCGAGGCAGTGGCCGCGGCGGTGCCCGGCACGCGCACCAGCGTCAACCCTGATGCCGCCCCGGACACCCGGTCCTATCAAGTGGATTTCGGGCTCTATCGCAAGCTGGCACCGAACCACCAACCGCAGGCGAGCCTCGAAGACTTCGATCGCCGGCCTGAGTGACGGCCTGAAGGCAATCGGATTTTCCGACCGTGACTTCCGCCGTTCGCCCCTGATCCGGCTGCAGGTGCTCGACGCGATGATCCGCGAAGGCACGCTTTCGGCCTCGTTGCGTCGCCAGGCAGAGGCCGGGCAGTTCGCCGGCTGACGAAGCTGTTTGTGCAGGTGATCCGATCTTACATTTTTTGATCCAATTCGGCCCCGTAGCCTGACATGCGCGCGTTGATCATCATGCCTCGCATCCCACCGCGCCCGGGCAGCGCCGATTTTGGCATAGAGAAACGGGCCCGTCTGTTCGTGGAAGGCATCGCGCAGGTCTGCGACGAGATGGAATTCCTGTATCTCGTTCCGGACTCCTTCCTCGCTGCGGGGGGCGAGGTCGAATGCACCGCCGAGTTCGTCTGGGGCGTTCAGGGCACCAGCACATTCGTCCCACTGGCGCGTCGCCGCGAGACGTTTGTTAATCATTATCTCGGGGGCATGCTCTCGGCACGATACGGCAAGTCCTTCTTCCCCGCCGCCGGCCGGACGTCAGTCGCGGCGATCCGTGCCGCCTTGGCACAAGCTCCGGATTTTGTCTTCGTCGATCAGCTCTATGCGATGATTCCCGTGCTGGAGGCCCGCCCGAAGGTTCCACTCCTGTTCGACCTCAATGACCTGATGCACCTCGTGCATTGGCGCGCCGCGACCACCGGATCATTTTGGGTCGGCAAGATCGCCTATACATTCCAGGTTCCGGCGATCCTCTTTGCGCAATTGCGGGGCATCCGGCTCGCCGCGCGAACGACTGTCTGTGCTGAAGGTGATCGGCGCGTCCTTGCTCGCCTCGGTGCAGGCAAGCGTGTCGCCGTCGTTCCGAATGCAGTCGCGCTGCCGGACAACGTAACACCTATTCCGTCCGAGCCGACGCTGCTCTTTCTCGGCAACTACGCGTATGAGCCAAACCTCCACGCAGCGGAACGCCTGGTCCGCAAGATCTGGCCCGAGGTAAGGCAGCGCCATCCGAATGCGCGCCTGCTGCTGGCGGGCGGCGAAATGGAGCGACTACCCAGTGCCAAAGCACCACAGGACGGGGTAGAATATCTCGGCTTTGTCCAAGATCTTGATGCACTGTATGCCCGCAGCCGGGTGGTGTGCTGTCCGCTCGACATTGGCGGTGGCACCCGCCTGAAGCTCATAGAGGCCGCCGCGTACGGTCGGCCCATGGTTTCGACGCATGTCGGTGCGGAGGGTCTGGATTTCCGCGACGGTATCGAGATACTTCTTCGCGACGAGGATGCTCAGTTTGCGGCAGCTTGCTCTGCCTTGTTTTCGGATGACACGCTCTGCATGCGCCTCGGAGCCGCCGCGCGGGCGCGAATGCGGGAGCATTACGAGTCCCTGGCGGTACGGGAACAAATCACCGCCATGGTGCGGAGCATCGTTGCCGGCTGACAGAGGCCTAGCCAGCCATGATGCTGAACGCCAACTCATTTCGCCCCGCGGCATTGTTCTTTCGGTCGGGGCGTCGATTGCAAGCCTGCCAGGAAAATTCTGGCTATGCCTGCTCCAGATCGACGGCCCAGTTCGGGCCAGCGGCCACAGTCACGTCGAGGTCACTCCAGGGAAGACTCGGGTTCAACTCAGCGTCGCAGGTGCACATGCGAGCACCAGGCAGGCACCACGAGCAGGTGCTGCCGGGGATTGTAATTCATGTATAAGGAGAGCCTGAACCGAGCCTGAGGCATCCACATTGTGACGAGCAAGCGGCCCGATAGGAGTAACATAGCTCCCAATGACGATGGTGCGCTCGCCTCCAAGACCATAATCGGCGCTGCCTGGCTGTTCGGATGGCGCATGGTTTCGCGGTCGCTGGGGCTGGTGAGCACCCTGATCCTGGCGCGGCTCCTCGTGCCGGGCGATTTCGGCATCGTCGCGATGGCAACCGCCTTCTCGGCCGCCGTGGATGCCCTGTCCGAGCTTGGACTGCAGGACGCGCTGGTTCGTCGCGTCAGCGACGATCGCCGGCTATTCGATACCGCTTTCACGCTGCAAGCTGGCCGAGCCCTGGTCACCAGCCTGATCGTGGCGGCGTCCGCGCCGGCCGTGAGTTGGTGGTTCAATGAGCCGAGGCTGACCCCAGTGCTGCTGGTGGTGGCCGTGGCATCGTTGGTCGGGGGCGGCGAGAACATCGGGATCGTCGAATTTCGCCGCGCAATGAGGTTCGACATGCAGGTTCGGCTGCTGTTCGTGCCGCGCCTGCTGCAGGTCGCCATCACCATCCCGATGGCGCTGCTGCTGCAAAGCTACTGGGCGCTGCTCGTCGGCATCGTCGTCTCACGGGTGGCCCGCACCACCATGACCTACGTCGTCCATCCCTACCGTCCGCGCCTGCGGATCGCCGGGTGGCGGGAGCTTGCCGGGTTCTCCTTCTGGACCTGGGCCGCCTGCGCCGCCAGCCTGGTGTGGGACCGGGTCGATCCGTTCGTCCTCGGCCCGGTGTTTGGCCCGGCCCAGCTTGGTCTGTATCTGCTCGCCGCAGAACTCGCGGTGCTGCCGGTTACGGAGGTGGTCGCTCCGGCGGCCGATGCCCTGTTCGCGGCATTCGCCTCGGCGCAGAAACGGGGCGGCAGTTCGGTCCATCACGCGCCGCTGGTCGCGGCAACGCTGATGATGTGCATCATGCCGCTGACCATCACCATATCCTGCGCGTCAGGCTATGTGGTGGCGGCATTGCTCGGCCCGAAATGGGTGGCGGCGAACATGCTGGTCGCGATCCTCGCCTGGCTGTGCGTATTCTCGCCGCTCAGCTACGTCTGCGGCGCCGTTCTGGTCGCCAACAACTACGTGCGGCGCAACTTCTTCGCCCGGGCACTGATGTCCGTCATCAAGCTCGTGGTGTTGCTGAGCGCAGTCGCCGTGACCGACAGCCTGACGGCGATCGCGGCGGCGATCACGCTTTGCGTCGCACTCGAATCCACCGCCTATATGCTGCTGCTGCGGGGATTAGGAGGAGTTCGGTTGCGGTCGATGGTGGGGCCGGTGACGCGGATGCTGCTGGCCACATCGCTGGTGGTGTTATTCCTACACCAAGCCGGCATGGCGTGGCAGGACGTGGCTATGCCCAGCCTGCCCGCGTTGTTCCACGGTGCGCTGATCGGCCTGGTGGTGACGGTACTTTACAGCGTGCTCATTCTGGCATTTTGGCAGCTGGCAGGCCGCCCCGCTGGACCCGAGGCGCGGCTGTTGGAACTCGTGGACCGCTATACGCGCCCGCTTGTTCTTCGATTCTCCAGATAAGCGGCTGCTTACGTGATACGGCAAGGGAAGGGCGGTCCGAGTAGCCGGTTCAGCAGATGGGTCTTGAGGCGTTCTCTGCTATTTGCTTTCTTGATAGGACGACTGTTCAGTTTGAGCCCTGCGTGCAGATAATATCGATCAAGGATGTCCGAGCTAAGCAATTCGGCTTCTTGAGTCCAATAGCTGAAATGGGCCACGGTCAAACCGCCAATGATACGTCCGGGTCGATTTAACCTCATAGGAAGCACAACCGACAGCCACTCCTCATCATCCACACCATCGGGGCAGAAGTCTTTTCCCAGTCGCAAGACATCGCTGCCAAAGAATCCGATGCAATTTATGGAAAACCGCGACAAAGACACAATCTGATCAGGTGTGTGGAAGCGATGACCAGCCCCTTCACCTAGCGTCTTAAGAAACGCATCATGTAGGCTTTCTGCAAACGCCGCGCTGCGCCACCCTATTCTACACGCGGCCTGCGCCGTAAGTTCGGCCTCAATCTTGACCTTGCTTAGGTATTTGAGCATCCAGCTACAAATTGCGTTATTGACCACCATCGGCGATGACCAGAGCGAGACCGCCCGTTCAGGCAAGGCTTGCTCAAGTAGCTTTTTTCCGAACTCCGGAGGTAGGTAGACGATGTCGTCGTCCATCTTGATGTAGAATGTTTCTCGATCGTTACATAACTTATAAAATTGATTTATCGAGTTATTCCAGCCGCTTACCTTTGGAAGGGTAATCACCTTTATTTTTTTGTGATGGGCGGCCAGATCGTTGATATAGACACGATCGCTCTCTGCCCGGCAATTGTCCCAGAGATGCCACTCGGATATAAATTCGTCGGCAAGAACGTAATGCGCTAGTAGCTCTAGATAGCCTCGGCGCCCCGCGGGCGTTACAGCAACCACACGATCCATTTAGATCTCACTATGTTCAGCGTGGACATAACGGACAGAGGTCCAGAAGAGAATGTGTTTGCGAGCTACGGCGAATCGGTCTGATCAGAGAATAATCTTTGTCGAGGTTCCACATCATCACTTGGTTGTGCAATTCTATTTGCCGTTGGTGCCCGTAGCAACCGTCGAAATATGAAGCCGAGCACGACGTCCTTCAAAAGAACCATTGGCCCGAATTTCCAAGGTGATGCACCAGCATATGCGCCCTGTTTGATCAGCACGATAAGCGCAGTGAGCCGAGAATTCAGAGATTCCGTACCGTAAATCCTGGACCGCAGAAACAAGCGAGCCGCCAATTGTCTGTACATGATCGCACCCGTGAGCGCGCGAATTTTCCAAGCACTGGAAAGATCGGGGCCACTCAAATCGAGAAGGTCCGCTCGTGCCTCAGCCACAGACGACAGCATCAGATAGCTGTGGCTATTATTTTGGAAATTATGTTTGTATCTCCTCCATAGCGATGGCGTGTGCCAGCCGTAGGTATTTCTCCCATGCTGACGATAATCGACAAGCTTCAGGTCCGAGGCCGCGATGACACCGTACACTGAACTTAGGAAGCTCAGCCACTGGTCATGAGCCATGCGGTTTGATGGCTCCCACGTGTCAAATGAATGCTTCCAATACTTAGAGAACGACAGCAGGACTCGTCTGAAAACAATCGAAAATCCCAGCGGATTAACCAGCGGATAAAATGAGAGTGGCTGATTGAGCGGCGGCAGCTTGATGATGTTTGCTTCTCCGCGACGTCTGCCGTCTGCGTCGATCAGCCACGCATCATGAAAAAATAGGAGAACATCAGGATTGGTAAACGCTGTGTGCGCAACCTCGAGCTTTCGAGCATCCCAGAGGTCGTCCTGATCGCACACTGCTATCAGGTCCGATTTGCACAGGCTGAACGCAAACATGAAATTGGCTCTGTAGCCAAGCCGTCGCTCATTCCTGTGAATGTGAACCTCAAAAGGCGCCGAGCGCGCGAAGGTCTCCACAATTTCAATCGTCCGGTCTGTCGAGCCATCGTCGGTAATGATGAGTTCGTCGGGCGGACGCGTTTGCTTCGCGATGCTTTCAAGCTGCGGCAGGACAAATGCCTCGCCATTATACGTCGCCATCGCCACCGAGATCGTCGTCATCTTGCGAAGGTCCTAATGCCATTCGGTACCGCGTAAACTGAATTTCATTCGCAGCGGGATTTCACGGTCGTCGCTCATGATTATCGGCTAAAATCGATCAGCATCGTGAGGATTTGCCGAGAATCTTCGGGCTCTCGCGTGTATGGGGTATAAGTCCCTTCGTTGTCTTGTGGGGTCCAGGATGCGGTTTCGCCATAACGCGCGAATTTTAACCGACGAATTGGGATTATGGTATGGTGTTTTTGTCGTCCTGTTCTTAGCGCTTCTAGTCGCTGCCGTCCATTTTCTGACGATCGAACCGGACGAGGCATGGGCGCTGCTAAGCACCGGCCAACTGGTTGGCGGCCCCTTCGAAAGAGCGGGCTTCGTCAGTTCCCCCGTGGTCACCAGTGGCGGTCTCCATACGTTGATTCACTATGCGCTGCTCCGCGGGGCCCTCCCCATCGAGGCTCATCGTCTGGTTTCCGTCGTGTTTTCCGTGCTCACTCTGGGGATGATCTTTTTCCTCGCCAAGGCGCAATGGAGCAGCGCCAGTGCGGGGCTTGTCGCGGCAGCCGCCTTCTTGACCTGCCCCGGGTTCCTGCTTCAGGCGGGATTGGCAACGGCGGAGATGATGTCCACGTTTCTGTTGATCGGCGCTGCATGGCATTGGACCGTGCGGGGAAGCGCGAGTCTCGCCGGAAGCGTCTTGTCAGGTGTCCTCTTCGGCCTGTCCTGTGCGACGCGTATGTCGGCTTTGATCGCACTGCCCGCCATCGTCATCTGGTCACTCCTGTACCAACGGACGGTCCCTCGCGCGATTTTGCATGGGGTGGTGGCCGCGACGATAGGACTGGCGTTCTTGCTGCTGAGTGTAAGTGCCTATTACGCACTCTTCAGCACGAATGATCTGCAAGCGTTTGCGCATAATCTCGGATGGGCCACAGGGTTTGGGCAGCGCAAGGGCGTTCCTTGGCTTTTATCGTACTTTGCTACGTCTGAAAGCATGTTTCCTGCGGCGGTGATGACAGTGGCTGGTGTCGCGCTCATACAATCGCCGCAGCAGGGCCCTTTTTCCGCCATCCGCCCTTTATGTGTCATGCTTCTGTTGATCGGCGTGATCGGGTGGGCAGCCTGGATCGTGAAGGCGCCCATACCTCATCTGCGCTACCTCTGGCCGGCGCTGCCGGCGTTGTGGCTGTGCGGGATCGTGCTGCTGCTGGAGCGCCTCATGGCGTTGGCGCCCGGCCGCGCACGCCTCCTGTTGCACGTAACCTTCATTTCCGTGTTGGCCACGCAGTTTGCGCTGTCGCTCCGCCAGGTTGCCTATGGCGACAGTCTTGCCTTGGTCTACGAGGCCGCCCGCCGGGCTCCGACCGGCTGGTTTAAGTCTTTTCGCGCGCGCCAGGATCAAGAAAGATTGGCTTCTGTGGTGGCAAGCCTTCCCGCCGACGCGCAGATATACGCCCTGATCGAACCAGTCGCCCATCCGATCACTTGGTTGACCGGCCGTGGGATTTATCAACTTTCGACGCTACCCGACCGGCCGCAAGTTGATCGATATCTGATCCTGTTCCCGTCAGACAAGAACATCTGGACCCCGACGCTTGCGGCCATGAACTGGATTCAGGCCAACGCAACGCTGCACGCCCGGGTGAACGATTATTCCCTATATCGCATTAAGGCAGATGCGCCGGGGCCGGGGACGAGTTTCTCAGTCGATATTGGAGGGCAGCCTCATCCGCTTTAGGCTGCCGTCCTAGTCGGCCTGGCTGAGTGCGGATTGTGCCTGACGACAGACATGATTGCAGGAAACGGAGTATCGTTCGGATGTGTTACCGAAACGAGTTTCAAGCTAATCGGCCGGGAGTTGCGCCGGGCTTGACAAGGTTTTGATTATGGCAACCGGCGGAAATGTCGCCATAACACAACCCACCGCAAATAACTTCACTGTCCAATGTTGCGCCGCGCTTCCGCTGAAGCGCTTCCTGCGGTCCTTGTGCCATCGGCACTCGGCCGACCGGACTTGTCAGATTGTAGATGAGGTAAGTTGAGCATCCTTACCAAGAATCAAGCATCAGACAGCCTGCGGTGTGGCTCGGAATCGGTCGCTGATTTGGCAGATCCATTGCAGACGCAGAACAGGCCTAGTCGAGGCGGCGGACGAGAACCAGTTCCCACCGCGATGCTCGCTGTCTCGGTGATTATTCCTGTTTATCGCGCCGAACAGACGTTACTTGAACTTTATCGCCAGATTGTCGCTGCGATGTCGGAGATTACCCCCGCCTTTGAGATCGTCTTTGTCGAAGATGGCGGGGGCGATGCTTCCTGGCCGATCATCGTGGACCTGGCTCACGCGGACTTGCGCGTGCGGGGCATCCGGATGAGCCGCAATTACGGTCAGCACAACGCACTGCTCTGCGGCATCAGGGCCGCAAGGCACGAGATCATCCTCACCATGGACGACGATCTGCAGCATCCGGTCAGCGAGATCGCGCCGATGCTGGCGGCACTGACGCCTGAGTACGATGTCGTCTACGGCGCACCGGAGACGGAACAGCATGGCTTCCTGCGCGATCTCGCGTCACGGATGACAAAGATGGCGCTGGCCAGCGCCATGGGCGCGGAGACCGCCCGCAACGTGAGCGCCTTTCGTGTCTTCCGTACACGTCTGCGCGAGGGTTTCCGAGAATATCGCAGTCCTTCTGTGTCGATCGACGTGCTGCTGACTTGGACCACCACTCGGTTTACCGCCATCAAGGTGCGCCATGCCCCGCGTGCCGCAGGCGTATCGGGCTACACCGTGGGAAAGCTCATCCGGCACGCGGTCAACCTCATGACGGGCTTCAGCACACTGCCGCTGCAGATCGCCAGCGTTGTTGGCTTTGTCTTCGTTCTGTTCGGCTTCTCGATCCTGGCGTATGTGTTGGTCAACTATCTGATCCGCGGCACCGCGGTGCCGGGATTCGCTTTTCTGGCTTCCATCGTCGCGATCTTCTCGGGTGCGCAGCTTTTTGCTCTCGGCATTTTCGGCGAATACCTCGCCCGTATGCATTTCCGCAGCATGGACCGCCCGGCCTATGTGATCGGAGAGACAGTCGCTTGTGCTGAGTCGGATGCAACCGTCGCAGAGCCCACTCCGGCCCCCATCCGGACAGAAAACGTTGTTTGATTTTATCGAGGAGCGACTCGGAGAGCCCGGCGCTGGACATGACATACCATTTGGCGCCGTGGGACGAACCGATCTTTCAGGGCAAGACGGCCGCCATCGCTTCGATCCGAGTGCGGGGCGAAACCGAGGCCGCTGATGCGTTCGGGATCTTCCGCGATTGGTGCTCGCGCAACCACGTCATGCTGGTCTGCTGCCGACTGGCCCAGGATCAGCTGACCGAATGCGGGTTTCTGGAAAAGCAGGGCTTTCGATTCATCGAGTTGAACTACCGCCCGACCCTGGTCGGGCTTGACCGATTTTCGGATGACACGGAGATCACAATTTGCTCCAGCAATGCCGTGCGAGGCAGCCGAGATCTCGGCCTTTGCCGAACAAATCTTTTCTACCGGCCGCCTTCACGTCGATCCGCAGGTTGGCCCCGAGATCGGCAACCGCCGTTATGGCGTCTGGGCGGCAAACGCCTTCCATCATCCGGCCCAGCGCGTGCTGAAATGTCGGATTGGCAGCCGCATTGTCGCCTTCATGGTGGTCGAGGAACCCACACCCGCCACCAGGTTCTGGTCCTTGGTTGGCCTGGCACCGGGACTCGCCGGACATGGGCTCGGGCGGCGCGTCTGGCAGGCTATGCTGGCCTTCCATCACCGTGAGGGAGTGGAGGAGGTTTCCACCAGCATCTCCTCGCACAATGTCGCGGTACATAACCTTTATGTGTCCTTGGGCTTTCGCTTCCCTGCGCCCAGCATCATCCTTCACTGGTGTCCGTTCGGAGCACTGAGGTCACCGGCGCCATGATACGTCGCCAATTCATCCGCTATGCGGCGATTGGCCTTCTGCTTAATGCGGCATTGTACGGCGCCTATGTGCTTCTGACCCACACGCTGATGGGAGTCCGCGCGGCGATGACACTGACATATGGCTTGGGCGTGCTGATCGGTTTCGTGCTGAACCGCAAGATCACCTTTCGCTACCGTCGCGGCGACGTCGGCGCGCTGCCGCGCTATCTTGCCAGCTACTTGGTCGGATACGTGATCAACCTGGCAGCCCTCTGGTGGCTTGTGGACCACGAGGGAATTTCGCACGTAATTGTCGAGGGCGGAATTATCGTTGTGCTTCCGATCATTCTGTTTGCGCTGCAGAAATACTGGGTATTTCCTGCCGCCTCCAGCCAACTTCTGGTACATCCAGCAAGGTCAGTGTCATGACGATCCACATCCCCTTCAACAAACCGTGCATCGTCGGCTCCGAGCTTATCTATGTCGGACAGGCCGTCGCCGGCGGTCATGCCAGCGGCGATGGCCCGTTCACCCAACGCGTGCGAGAAGTTGATGGAGCAGCGGTTCGGCGCGCGGCGCATCCTGCTGACCACGTCCTGCACCGCGGCGCTGGAGATGGCGGCACTGCTATGCGATCTCGGCCCGGGCGATGAGGTGATTGTCCCATCCTATACCTTCGTCTCCACCGCCAACGCGGTCGTGCTGCGTGGCGCCACACCGGTGTTCGTGGATATCCGACCGGACACGTTGAACATCGACGAACGGTTAGTTGAAGCGGCGATCACGCCACGCACGCGCGCCATCTTCCCAATCCACTATGCCGGCGTGGCCTGCGAGATGGACGAGATCATGGCGATTGCGCGCCGTCACGACTTACTGGTCGTTGAGGATGCGGCACAGGGCGTGTTTGCCAAGTACAAAGGCCAGTGGCTTGGAACTATCGGACATATGGGCTGCTATAGTTTTCATGAAACCAAGAATTTCTCATGCGGCGAGGGCGGCGCGCTCGTTATCAATGACAGCAGCCTGGAGCGGCGTGCTGAAATCCTGCGCGAGAAGGGCACCAACCGCAGCCAATTCCTGCGCGGCCAGGTGGACAAATACACCTGGGTGGACGTCGGCTCATCCTACGTGCCATCGGACATGCTGGCGGCGTTCCTGCTTGGCCAGCTGGAGAACATGGAGAAGATCACCGCACGGCGCGGCGAAATCTTCGACCGCTATGCCCGCATACTCGCGCCATTGGTCGATCGTGGTCTGATTAGCGCCCCGATCGTGCCTCAGCACTGCACCACGAACTACCATATGTTCTACATGCTCGCGGCCGATCTCGACGAGCGCACCGAGCTCATCGCGCATCTGCGCGAAGCCGGCATCCTGGCCGTCTTTCACTATGTACCGTTGCATTCGTCGCCCTTCGCTCGATCTCTCGGCGTGTTGCAGGCAAGGCTTCCTGTCACGGACGATGCGAGTAGCCGGCTGCTTCGGCTGCCGATGTATTACGACCTCACGGATCGGGAAGCGACAGAGGTCGCCGAGGCCGTACTCGATTTCTACAACAACAGGACCTTTATTTATGATGTTAGATCACACGTCGCTGGTGCTCGCCCCGGAGCCGCGTGATGCTGGCACAGCGAGCAACTGCTTACTGCTGATCGGCCGGCGGCGGCGACGGGACCGCAGCCGGCTACGCAACCCTCCACATTATGAGTTCGGGAGCAAAGACGACGTCGACCCAGTAATTTGTTGATTGATATGTTTGGCTCGGGAAAGCACTCGCCCCATACACATACACGCCATTCCGCCCATCGAACCCATCCATGAGGGCATGCAGCGGTGGATTGTCCACGCCCGTACCGGCAAAGAATGGACGCGTGACCGCGTAGCGCCCGACATTGGTGTGGTAGGAGGCCACATAAGTTGTATTGGCATTGATGGTGACCGGTTGATTGAGGTCGACCTGCTGCCAGCCAGATGCGGTTTCGTTGGCGAAGGTGGCCGTCGCCAGAAGCACGCCTGTGTTGGTCCAGAGATGACCGACATGAGTGCCGGTATTGGCGCTGCCTTTGTAGAAGCGCAGCCCGGTTATGCTGCCGCTGACGTCTGATCGGAATCGCACGCCAAGCTCCACCGCCTGGATGTCGTTGTGGGACGGCGTGGCGGGTGTTGCCGAGCTATCCCAGATGCTCGTCGCAGCCGGGCCTATGACGGTGAGGGGGTCGCCGCGAAGCGAAGACGGAATCTCAATGTTTCCACTATCGTCGGTCGCCCGACTGACGATGGTCACCGCGCCGAGAACGGACGGGGTCCATGCATAGCTCCAACTTTCACGCCCGCTTGCCGGGTGCCAGGTTGCTCCTGCGTCGAATGATACTTCCACACCGCCGACCACACCCCCGCCCCAATCGACCGCGGTCCCCGATACGGTCACAACAGTGCCGAGCTGAACGCTGGCTCCCAGGGGGGGCGAAGCAACGGTCGAGGCGGGTGGAGTTGTATCGGTGGAGGCGGTGGCCGCGACAAGGCCAGGCCGCAGTGTGGCTGGCTGGACGCCCATGTCGGCGAACAAATTCACCGTCGCCTGTCGCACCCGCGTATCTGGATTGGGCGTTCCGCCGTCGTGGTTGCCGTCCAGCCCCCAGGACCACTGGCACGTGCCGGCTCCAAAGACCAGTGCGCCGCTCGGGTGGCGGTAGAGCGTGAGGCTGTGCGTCGCCGTGCCAGCTCCGTAAGTGGAACCATAGTCAAGCAGGAGCTGCGGAACATCAGCGATGGTCCGGGAAAGCCTGAACGATCCAGGCGGCCGGAAGCCATTGTCGAAGTCCTCGTCCCATTCGTATCCCAGTACCTGGCTCGACAATGTGGCGGTATTGCTCAGTGGGCGGCCTTGAGTTCGACTGCTTCAACTCCGCGCGTGCTAGCGCAGATATCATTTTGAAGCCGATGCCAACCTAGATGCCCACGGTTTGCCGGCCCCTCGCGACGAGGCGGTCGAGTTCACCCGCCAGGGCATGGTCCGTGAGCTTGATAGTGCCGAGCCAGGCGGCGAATCCGACCGCGATCACCACGGCCACAAGCGAGAAAGGGGTCGAGGGCGACCAGCCATAGACGATCATCAAGGCAAGCGCCGGGCCGCAAGCGGCCGCCGTCAGGACCGCGCTACGACGGTAGATCGGAATGAAGTCGGCCAACAGCGTCGACGTCATTCGCTCAATGTGCGGGCGATAGAGGATGATGGAAAACAGGGCCTCGCCAATGCGTGCCACTGCGGCGGCGGTAAGGCTGAAAAAGCAGCCAGCGATGAACAGGACGAGACCGACGGCTGATCGCACAAATTCAAATCGTGCCTGAAGACCGGTTTCGTTGGAGACGACGAACAGCTCCCACGTCATTGTAATGGCGACGAGCAGGATTGCGGCAACGGCGAGTGCGGCGAGCGGCGGCGCGGCTGCGATCCAGGCGTTGCCATACACGATGCGGATCAGCGGGCCGGCGAGGATTGCCAGCCCGGCAAAGCACGGCCAGAGCAGGGCTGTGATCATCTCCACGGTGCGCAGGTATCCCTCGCGAAGGCTGATCCCCTGGCGATGCTGCTCCGCGAGATTGACGAGAACGACGCGGCCGACAACCAAGTGAATGTTCGACCAGATCATATTGTTCAGGTTGGAAGCGCGACCGTACAGGCCGAGTGCGCTCAGCCCTAGCAGGCGGCCTAACAGAAACTCGGCGGCACGGGCCGAAACCGTGTTGACGCCCTGGATCGCCAGCTGCTGCAAGCCGAACCGAACGATCCGCGGCCACGCGACCAATCCGAGGCGGAAACTCACATGCTGCCGCCCAGCAATCATGAACGCCGCCGCTCCGACGATTGCCGCGGCGATGGAGCCCCAGGCGACGCTCATGTAGCTGAAGCCGGCGAATGCGAGCGCAACCGTGACACTGGTGGTGACGGCGGCGCGAAGCAGGTTTACCAGGGCAATCACCTGGAATTCGGCGTTTCGCTCAAGATTGGTTGCAGGCAGGAACTCCAGGATCCCAATCACCGGTAGAATTGCCAGCACGAGCATGACCCGCTGTACGCCAGCCTCCCGCAGGAACATGCCGCCAAAAGCGCTCAACCCGACGATGGCAAGTGCCAGCAACACGGCCAAGATTGCATTGACCGTGAAGGCGCTCGTCATCAGATGCCGATCGATCTGGGGCTCGCGTATGACGAAGAGCGTCAGACCGAATGCCTGAAGGATGCTCAGAATGCCAATGATCGCGGCGGCCGCCGTGTAGACACCCATTTCGTAGGGGGTCAGCAAGCGGGCAAGTACGACAGCACCGCCGAATTGCAACACGAAAAATCCGCCTTGCGATACCATCATCCAGGCGAGCGAACGGCGGACGGACATCGGTCATCCTAACGCTTGATGCGTGCAGCCCCTCGGTGAAGCTCTTGCCGCACCCCGATATTCAGGCTCGGAGGCAGATCGTTTAGAATCGGTCCTGTACTAAAAAGAACAGAGGCGGCAACAGTCCCTACGTTCCCGTCCTCCGATGCTGGACAGGCCGCGTCTGGACGATGCGCTGAGCCGAGCTTTGGGCGGGAAGAGTGCAGAAGGAGCGGAATTCGATCCGCTCCATCCCAATCCTATAGTCAAAGCCCCATTGGCTACCCTGCCGCGATTTCGCGTGTCGCCCGCAGCGGTAGCTTCAATGCCTTACAGATCGCCGTCAGATTGTCGCCTCTCACGCCATTCGTCCCGGCTTCCCAGTGAGAAATCGCCGAGCCGGAGACGCCAATGGCGTTGCCGAGATCGCGAAGAGTCAGCCCTTTTTGCAGGCGTGCGTTTCGCAACACACTACCAAGCGACTGCTTCTTAGCCATTGTTACCTCAAAGTTGTTGGGGGGTGGCGGACCGTTACGAGCGATGCTCGGCGAAAGAGTTAGCGCAAAACTCAAAAAAAGCAAGTCTGGCCGATGGTCGGTGACCGACAGTTAAACGATGCAAGATTCACCATGAGAAATCTACGAAGTGTATGGATATCGCTGCCGCAAATCTTGCAACGACGGGGACGCGAGAAAGTCGTGGAGATTGCAGCGTTGAGGGTAATGTCGCGCTTCTGCATTACGATCGTAGAGCTGTTCAGCGGGTTCGACGTTCGCATTTTGAACTCATTGATTTTCGTCACGAAATTATAGGCCGCCGTGACTGTCGCGCCAAATCATCCCACCCTCGCCACTCACCAAGCCACGTCATTCCCCTGGTAATCCACATAGGCTGCTCCTGGACGCCCGCGCCGGACTGCGATGGCGTCGACCATTCCGCGCACGCTCGTCTCAACGTCCAACGCCGCATTCGGGCCGCCCATGTCAGTGCGTACCCAGCCTGGTACCACGGCCAACACCGTTCGTCCGGCACCTGATCGCACCGAGAAGCTGCGGAGCATCATGTTCAAGGCGGTCTTGCTCGCGCGGTAGATTTCCCATCCGGCCCGCGTGTTGTTGGTGACGCTGCCGAGACCCGAAGACATCGCCGCGATCACGCCATCCTGTGGCACCAGATCCGCAAATGCCTCGATAAACCGCATCGGGCTCCACGCGTTGGTAATCATCAGGCGATTGAACTGCTCGGTCGAGCTTTGCGTGAGAGTTTCCCCGGCGCCATTCGACACGCCTGCGTTCACGAACAGCAAGTCAATCCTTTGCCCAGCCAACCGCGAACGCAGCGCCGCAACCTGTTCAGGGATGTTGATATCGACCGATTCGATCTGAACCCGGCCGTCAGGCGCATCGGCAAGTTCATGCAAGCCAGTAGGCGCGCTTGCCCGGACGGTTCCGATGACCCTCCATTGACGTTTGGCATATTCCCGGGCGAGCCCCAGCCCAAGCCCGCGAGAGGCCCCGACAATCAAGACAAGGTCGCGCGCTTCGGATCGGGCATTCATGACATCGTCCTACGTTCTCAGCTTCGCTCGACTTCACCGCCACTCTCCATCCAATCCTTGAAGGATCCGAGGTTTCGGACATCGGCGAAGCCCATTTCCTTGAGCGTCTTTCCGGCAAGAGCCGCCCGGCCGCCAGAGCCGCAATAGAGAATGATTGTGCGATCCTTTTGGAACGCCGGGTCGTGGCTTGGAACGTCAGGATCGGCGCGGAATTCCAACAGGCCGCGCGAAACAGCGATGGCACCCTTCACCTTGCCGCTGGCCGCGACTTCCGTGCCATCCCGGACGTCAACCACCAGCGCGCCGGCTTGCATCAGCTTGGATGCCTCAGCAGGCGTGATTGCCGGAACCGCCGCCCTGGCAGCGGCGAGCATGTCTTTAGCAGTAATGGCCATGGCTGGTATCCTTCTGATCTTTGCGCGCGCCGGCGTTCATTCTGGTCCAATGTGGTCGGCCGCGCCATGCACCTGATATAACTGACTTCCCTATACGGGAACTTCAAGCGCAGGGCCGCCGTTGCGCTGCTATAGCTGTTGGAGAAACAGGGTATGAGGGGTCCCCCTCTTGTTGCTGCGCTGATGGCGGCTGGGACACGGGCGCCATTGCCATCGCAAGCTGCCGGGTGTGTCAGCGGTGGAGCCCTTGGCGGAATTGTGCGGCATATGGCGGCCAATGGCGCGGTTGGGGCTGGGGCAGGTTGCGCAATCGGACGTCATGAGGCCAACGAGGCGGCGCGAGAGCACGACGCGCGCGACCAAGAGATGCGCGGACGAACGAACCAGCGGCAAACGCGCTTCGATCCACATACGTCGCATTCCACGGCCAACGACGCGCAAACCTGCTAATGGCCGAGCAGGAAGTGCTCGCATAATCGACGCCACTCCGGCGAGAGCATCACAGCCGAGCCCGGAATTGCTCGCGACCAACCGATGTGCCGAGGTGTGGCGATTTATCTAACGCTTGGAACGCAAGCGTAGGGATCGCACCACTAGCGGGGCTGCTGAGCCGAGAGTCCAAGCGGTGGTCGTGCTCATCGTGCCACAATCAGCCTGAAGACGGCGCCAATGCGGACGTTTTCGGTTACGATGGCGGCTTTTGCAGTTCCATCGCAGTTCGCGCAGGCATTGGTCTTGTAATCTGTCGGCAGTGAAGCGGGTGACGCTGCCGCTATCCGCACCGGATCATACACCACGACTATCAAGGTGAACGTCCCACCGCTTATGCTAAGCTCGCCCCGGCGACAAGACCAACAAGAACCAACCCGGGAGGCCGCCGATGGAACGCTCGATCGAGCAGCGAACCATGCGCAAGGTCTATCTGCGCCTGCTGCCGTTCGCCATGCTCACCTATCTGCTGTGCTATATCGACCGCATCAACGTGGGCTTCGCGGCGTTGACCATGAACAAGGATCTGGGTCTGGACGCCGCCACCTTCGGCATGGCGGCGGGCGCGTTCTTCTGGGGTTATTTCCTGCTCGAAGTGCCCAGCAACATGATCCTCGAACGTGTTGGCGCCCGGCTGTGGATCGCCCGCATCATGATCTCCTGGGGCCTGCTGTCGGGCGCCACGGCATTCTGCGTCGGGGCGGTCAGCTTCACCGTGGTGCGCTTCCTGCTCGGCCTGGCCGAAGCCGGGCTGTATCCCGGCATCGTGCTGTTCTGTACGCTGGTGGTTCCCGGACCGGCATCGCGCCCGCATCATGGCGGCGTTCACCCTGGCCCTGCCGATTTCGGTGGCGATCGGCGCGCCGATTTCCACCGGTATGCTGCAGCTCAACGGGCTGCTGGGCCTCGCGGGATGGCGATGGATGTATATCGCCTGGGCGGTTCCCACCGTCGTGGTCGGATTCCTGGTGCTGATCTGGGTCACCGACCGGCCAGAACAGGCAACGTGGCTGAGCAGCGACGAGCGCGCCTGGCTCGGCGGCGCGATCGAGGCGGAGCGGGGGCGCATCGAACGGCGCGGCAAGGTCGGCGTGCTCGCCAGCTTCTGGAACCCGCGGGTGCTGCTGCTGACGCTGAACTATTTCGGCATCGTGACCGCCAGCCTCGGCCTGCTGATTTTCCTGCCGCAGATGGTCAAGCAGCTCAGGGTGAGCGACATGCAGGTGGGTTGGGTCAGCATGATCCCGTATCTCTGCGGCGCCGTCAGCATGATGATGTTCGGCATGGTCTCGGACCGGCTGGGCGAGCGGCGATGGCCGCTGTTCTGGGCCTGCGTGCTCGCCGCGATCGGGCTCGTGCTGGCGGGGCGGACCATCGGCACCTGGTGGTCGGTGATTGGCATGTCGCTGGCGGCGATGGGGCTGTACGGCACCAAGGGGCCGTTCTGGGCGATGCCGTCGATGTTTCTCACCGGAACCGCCGCGGCGACCGGCATCGCCTGGATCAACTCGGTCGGCAATCTCGGCGGGTTCTTCGGACCGTCGATGGTCGGCTGGGCGCGTAACCTCACCGGTAGCTTCGCCAGCGGCCTGTATGTGCTGGCCGGCTGCGTCGTGATGAGCGCCGTGGTTGCGGCCCTGTGGCTGCACCAGCCGCAGCAGGCGGCTGAGGCGGTTGCGGCGGAATAGCGTTATTTCCGGCTCCCCGGTTTCTGACGGCGAATCCGCAAACGCAACAAGTGGGTGCGGATGTCGATGCGCGTACCGCGACTCACTCCGCCTGCGGCACCGGCCCTCATATTTCCTGTGGGCGCGGATGGCCGGGCTGCCCTTCTATTGAAACGCCGGCCAAACGGCGCCTAACCTGCCGTCAATGCTGGCAGACCGTCCGCTCGGGCGATGTCGACCTAAACCAGTGCAGGCCTGATAGGCGGGAGAAAACGAACATGCGCCGGACTCTTCTGATCCTTGCTGTTGCAGCACTCCCTTTCCGCTTGGCGGCGCAAACGCCACCGCCCTACGACCAACTCGCGCCCGCTCAGGCAGCGGCGAACGCACAGCCGGGCGCGCGCCACGCGCCCGCGCATCTCGATCCGGTGCCGAGCAACGAGGTCAGCCCGCAGGTTCAGGCGCTGATCGGCAATCCCTACCCGCCGACGTTCAATGCCGACCCCAAGAACGCCGCGGAGTGGAAGACGCTCATCGAGATGCGCGTGGCACCCACCATCGCGGCCGTCCCTGCGATGGCGGAAAAGCTCGGCGTAACCTACCAAGCGACCACGATCGCAGGCGTCAAAGCCTATATCGTCACGCCGAAATCAATTCCCGAGGTCAACCGCAACCGGCTCCTCATCCACGTGCATGGCGGCGGCTATGTTTTCGGCCCACGTGAAGGCGCTCTGCCCGAAGCCCTGATGATGGCAGGCTTCGGCGGATACAAGATCATCTCGGTCGACTACCGCATGCCGCCCGACTTCCCCTATCCGGCCGCAATGGATGATGCGATGGCGGTATGGAAGGACGCGATCAAAACGACCAACCCCGCCAACATGGCGATCTTTGGCACCTCAACCGGCGGCGGCATGACGCTGGCGATGGTGTTGCGGGCGAAGCAGGAGGGGCTGCCGCTGCCTGGCGCAATCGCGCCCGGCACGCCATGGTCCGACCTCACCAAGACCGGTGATACCTATGAGACGAATGAATGGGTCGACAACGTGCTCGTCACCTGGGACGGCTGGCTCGGCCGCGCGGCGAAGCTCTATGCCGGCAATGTCGACCTCAAGGACCCGCAGCTTTCGCCGATCTACGGTGATTTCCACGGTTTCCCGCCGACCATCCTGACCACGGGCACGCGCGACTTGTTCCTTAGCAACACCGTTCGCACCCACCGCAAGCTGAAGCGCGCCGGCGTGATCGCGGAACTCAACGTGTACGAGGGGATGTCGCACGCGCAATACAGCTTCGACGTGAACGCGCCTGAGACACGCGAGGCCTTTACCGACATCGCGGTTTTCTTCGACAAAAATCTCGGAAAGTAGCTGCCCCGGCTTCAGCACGGCTTGGAGAGGGCGCGGCGATCGAGGCTCAGGCGGCCAATCGGATCGGCGCGCCGCTTCTCAGTCACCACTTCAGCAACCGGTCATATTCGTCACGCACCATCCGACCGCATGAAGCCCGCTCCAAACCAGCGCGATCGATGATCGCTACATCGCCGCGGCTGTAGGTGATCAGCCCGGCATCCTGCAGAGCTTTGGCGGCTCCCGCCACGCCGGGGCGCCGCACGCCAGGCATGTTGGACAGGAATTCCTGTGTCAGCATCAACGCATCGCCGTCCACCCGATCATGCGCAATCAGCAGCCATCGCGCCGCCCGCCGCTGCAGCGAATGGATGAGGTTGCAGGCGGAATTTTGCGAAGCATGAACCGCCGCGGCTTGAAAGGAGCTTGATCTTCGCCCCAGGTCTGGGCAGTATAAGAACATAACAAGAACTTCTCGGCGCCCGCCGGGTGGTTCCAGCGTCAATATCAACGTTGAAGGTTCTCACATGCCGGTATTTGCCATGCTTGCGCTTTCCGGAATCGGCGTCCTCCTGACGGCCTTCTGGGCAAGGAATTCTGTTTCGGGCAAGGTCAGGTATCAACCTTGCGGCTACCGGATGATCCGCCCCCGTAGGATGCAAGCTGTGGCACTTACCAATGCGCTTGGCATTGCGGCCTTTGGCGGCCTCAGCGTCATGCTGTTCGGGTGGGCCCTTTTGAACGTGTAGGCACCATTGAAGCCATCCGGCCCATCGATCGGGCCCGTACACGCAACTGAATGATCCAAGGGCTGTCAGGGCCAACAAACCGGCGTTGGCGCCGTGACGGCGCGATCGATTGCGCCATCAGTGCATATCCGCTGCGCGCACGTGCCTATCCTCCACTATTGTTCCGCGGGATTACGCTTCGCGTAAGACGATCAGGAGACAGCTATGTCGGAACTCTCAACAGCGATTCTTGTGCGATGCCATCGCGATTGGTGAGGCGAATAAGAAATTATTCATTACCGTGTATCGGGTCGGTGATGGCATCGAATTCTGCTCCGGACGCGGAGAGCCGAAGATGGGCACCCCTCGTCGCCATTGGACAAACGACAACCTCAAGCGAGAAATTGCGCTCGCGTACGGAGCAACAACCGTCGAGTTAATGCTTCCAGAGGCGCCTCATGGAGCGCGCGGGCAAAAGCTCTAGTGTTCTGTCTCTGACGGTTGATTCACAACGTGGCGCGGGCATGCTGATCTGCGCCGATGAGCAGGACGCACTGATCACGATCGCGGCGGCGGATCGTGATGAACTGGAACGGCTGGTGCGGGACCGTCACACCGCCCGGAAGGTGGTTTGGCGGGCGCGGATCGTGCTGTGCGCCGAGGGCCTGCCTGCGGGAGCGATTGCGGCGGCAACGGGCAAGAGCCAGCTGACGGTCCGCCGATGGCGCCGTCGGTTTCTGGCCAAGGGCGTGCTCGGGGCTGTTGAAGGACGCCAGCCGTCCGCCGCGCCGCAAGCCGCTGACGGCGGAGAAGATCGCCGAGGTGGTTCACATGACGCTTCACACCAAGCCGCCGAACGCGACCCTTTGGAGCGTTCCGCACCACTGGCCGCCGCCGTGGGGCTCTCCACCAGCAGCATCCAGCGGATCTGGAGCGCCCATGGCCTCAAGCCACATCTGGCGAAGACCTTCAAGCTCTCGCGCGATCCGAACTTCGCTGCCAGGGGCCGCGACGCATCACCGGCCCGGCGGCAGCCAACCCGCGCATCAGAGCATGATCAACCGTCAATTCACGATTGTGCCTCCGGCCCTGCCCAGGGACGGCCCGTCGCGCGCGCGGCGCACTTGCACATAGCGCGTGGCCGCTCGCGGCCGGCAGCAACACCCGGAAGCCGCAACGTCCGTCATTCAAACCGGCATGGTCAAGATCGATGCGATACTAGTTGGCCGTAAACTCGAGCGCCGGCACGCCGGCGTCCGCTCCGTGGCATCCGGAGGTGCCGACCGCATCCTGGGTCCCGGCCGCGATGTTGTTGCGCGACCAGGCCCATCTGGTGCTGCTGTCGATGCCGATCGAGCCGTCAGTGGCAGAGAAGTTGCCCAGCCCAAGCGCCTGCGCCGGGGTGGTCGTGGCGAAGAACGTCCTACCGCCGCTCGGATCGCTCGGCTGCAAGGCGGCGGCCTGCAATGCGGAGGTCGTGTCTGTCGCCAGCACGGCGTTGCGCAGTTGCGTATAGGTAACACCGACAGTGGCGGACGAACTCGCACCGAGTGCGCCACTGGGGAGCGCGTTGCCCCGGACGAATTTTGACTGGGCTGGCGCAATTCATCGCTCGGCGCTGGGCACCATTATTCTCACGTCCCCCAAAAGCGTAGAAATCCAATGGCATAGAGGACAATTCTGGCGGAGGGAGTGGGATTCGAACCCACGGTACGCTTTCACGCACACACGCTTTCCAAGCGTGCGCCTTAAGCCACTCGGCCATCCCTCCGTCGGTGGTGATCGCGATGCCGTGACGGGCCGGCAAGGCGGCGGAAAATAGCAGCCGGTTTCGGCAGCGCAAGTGCGCGCCGCCGCAAGCAGCTGAGGTTAGGCGTCCATCTTCAGCGCGGCGAGGAAGGCCGATTGCGGGATCTCGACCTTGCCGAATTGCCGCATCCGCTTCTTGCCCTCTTTCTGCTTCTCCAGCAGCTTGCGCTTGCGGCTGATGTCGCCGCCGTAGCACTTGGCGGTCACGTCCTTGGAGAGCGCGCCGATCGTCTCGCGCGCCACCACGCGGCCGCCGATCGCCGCCTGGATCGCGATCTTGAACAACTGGCGCGGGATCAGGTCCTTCAGCTTTTCGCAGATCGCCCGGCCGCGCTTTTCGGCCTGGCTGCGATGGGCGACGAAGCTCAGCGCGTCGACCGGGTCGAGGTTGACCAAGATGGAAATCCGCACGAGGTCGCTCTCGGCGTAGCTGTCCATCGCGTAGTCGAAACTGGCATAGCCGCGGCTGACGGATTTCAGGCGGTCGTAGAAATCGAACACCACCTCGTTCAGCGGCAGCTTGTAGACCGCCATGGCGCGGTTGCCGACATAGGTGAGGTCCAGCTGCTGGCCGCGGCGTTCGCTGCACAGCGTCAGGATCGAGCCGAGATATTCGTCCGGCACCATGATCGTCGCCTTGATCCACGGCTCCTCGATATGATCGATATGCACCGGGTCCGGCATGTCGGCCGGGTTGTGCAGTTCCTCCACCACGCCGTTGGTGCGGTGGATGCGGTAGACGACGCTCGGCGCGGTGGCGATCAGGTCGAGGTCGAATTCCCGGCTGAGCCGCTCCTGGATGATTTCCAGATGCAACAGGCCGAGGAAGCCGCAGCGGAAGCCGAAGCCCAGGGCCGCCGACGTCTCCGCTTCGTAATGGAAGCTCGCGTCGTTCAGCCGCAGCCGGGCGAGGCTTTCGCGCAGCTTCTCGAAATCATCGGCGTCCACCGGATACAGCCCGCACCACACGACGGGCACCGACGGCTTGAACCCCGGCAGCGCCTTGGCGGCGGGCACCCGGTCATCGGTGATGGTGTCGCCGACGGCCACGTCGGCCACAGTCTTGATGGCGGCGGTGATGTAGCCCATCTCGCCCGGCCCGAGATCGTCCACCGGCACCATGCGCGGGGTGAAAACGCCGACCTGCTCGATCGTGTGGGCGGAGCCTTGCGCCATCATCCGCACTTTCTGCCCGCGCTTCAGCCGTCCGTCCTTCACCCGGATCAGGATCACCACGCCGAGGTATTGATCGGTACCAGCTATCGACCACGAGGGCGGTCAGCGGCGCCGTGAGGTCGCCCTTGGGCGGCGGCAGCCTTGTCACCAGCGCCTCCAGCACGCCCTCGATGTTGAGGCCGGTCTTGGCGCTGATCATCACCGCTTCGCTGGCGTCCAGGCCGATCACGTCCTCGATCTGCTTGCGCACCTGCTCGACCTCGGCGGCCGGAAGGTCGATCTTGTTGAGGACCGGCACGATCTCGTGGTTGGCGTCGAGCGCCTGGTAGACATTGGCGAGCGTCTGCGCCTCCACCCCCTGCGAGGCATCGACCACCAGCAGCGAGCCTTCGCACGCGGCCAGGCTGCGGCTGACCTCGTAGGCGAAGTCGACATGCCCGGGCGTGTCCATCAGGTTCAGCACGTAGGTCTGGCCGTCCTCTGCCGCGTAGCTCAGCCGCACCGTCTGCGCCTTGATGGTGATGCCGCGCTCTTTCTCAAGCTCCATGTTGTCGAGCACCTGCTCGGTCATCTCGCGCGCCGAGAGGCCGCCGGTGGCCTGGATCAGGCGGTCGGCCAGGGTGGATTTCCCGTGGTCGATATGGGCGATGATCGAGAAATTGCGGATGCGGTCGATGGGCGTGTCGGTCATGGCGTGGAGATAGGCTTTTCCGGCCGCGCTGTCAGCTTCGCAGCGCGGCGCCGGTCGCTTTTACCACCGCCGCCACCACGCGGGCACAGGCGGCTTCGATTTCCGCGTCGGTCAGCGTCCGTTCGCGCGGCTGGAAGGTGACTTCCAGGGCCAGGGATTTCTGCTCCGGCCCGACCTTGTCGCCCTCGTAGACGTCGAACAACGCGACATTGGTGATCAGGGTCCGCTCGGCGCCGCGGGCGGCCTTGAGCACCGCTTCGGCCGCGGTGTCGCGGGCGACCACGAAGGCAAAATCGCGGCGCAGCGGCTGGAACGGCGGCAAGTCGGGAGCGGCTTTCCGGCGGCGCTTCGCATCGGCGACGGCATCGAGGAAGATCTCGAACCCGACCGCCGGCCCGGTCGCGTCCATCGCCGCCAGCACAAGCGGGTGCAGCGCGCCAAATTGCGCCAGCGCGGTCTTCGGGCCTTGGCGCACCACGCCGGAGCGGCCGGGGTGGTAGAACGAAGGCGCGTCGGCGGTGGTGCTCAGCGCGTCCATCGGCACGCCGAGGGCGGCCAACACCGCCCAGACATCCGCCTTGGCGTCCATAACGTCGAAGCCGCGGCTCGGCGCCACCCAGCTTCGCGGCGTGGCGCCGTGGCGCAGGCCGGCGGCGATCAGCAGCTGGCCGTCTGGCCGGTAGCCCGGCCCGATTTCGAACAGCGAGACATCGGGCCAGCCGCGGCTGGCGTTGCGGGCGGCGGCGAAGGCGAGGGTGGCGAGCGGTGTCGGCCGCATCTGGTTCAGGTCGGCGGCGATCGGATTGTCGAGCCGCAGTGCCGTGGGCGTGCCGCCGAACAAGGCGGCCTGGGCGTCGGCCATGAAGCTGAAGCCGACGCATTCGGCGAAGCCGCGCATCGCGATGCTGCGCCGTGCCAGCGCCACCCGGGTCTGCCGCGCCGTCAGCGTCGGCAGCGGCAGCGAGGCCAGATTCGGCAGCGACACCGGCGGCACTGCGTCCAGCCCACGCAGGCGCAGCACTTCCTCGATCAGGTCGGCCTCGGGCTCGATCTCCTCACGACCTTCGGCTGCCTTGCTGGCGCGCGAAGGTGGCAGGCTGGGGTCCGGCTCCAACGCACTCTTGCCGGCGATGTCATTACGCCAGGACGGCACCTCGACGGTGACGGCGTCAGCGCGGCGCGAGGCGACGGAGAAACCCAGCCGTTGCAGCGCGCCCACCGCTTCATCGGCGGGAATGTCGACGCCGCCGAAATCGCGCAGCCGCGCGAAACGCAGGCTCGCCCGCCGGTGCCAGTTCGGCTCGGCGCCTGCGGCCACGACCTCGCTGGCACTGCCGCCGCAGAGATCCTGGATCATCCGCGTTGCCGCCTCGATCGCGTCGGGCGGCAGCGCCGGATCGACGCCGCGTTCGAAGCGTTGCCGCGCGTCGGAGACGACGCCGTGGTGGCGGCCGGTGAGCGCCACGCGGACGGGGTCGAACAGCGCGCATTCGACGAACACGTCTGTGGTGGCGGCGTCGCAGCCGGTGGCCTCTGCCCCGATCACGCCGGCCAGCGACTGCACCCCGGCGGCGTCGGCGATGACGCAATCCTCCGGCCGGACGGTGTAGTCGCGGCCGTTCAGCGCCCTGAACGTCTCACCGGCGCCGGGCCGGAAGACCAGGCGGCTGCCGCTCACCTTGTTGGCATCGAAGACGTGCAGTGGCCGGCCGAGGTCGATGGTGAAGAAGTTGGTGATGTCGACCAGCGCGTTGATCGGCCGCAACCCGATGGCGATCAGGCGGTCCTGCAGCCATTGCGGGCTGGGGCCGTTGCGCAGGCCGCTGATGCTGCGCCCGAGCACCCAGGGGCAAGCCTCCGGCCATTCGATCGCCCAGCCGAGCCGGCTCGCGACGGTTGCCGGCACCGGTTCGGGCGCGAAGGGCAGCAGATCTCCAAGGCCCGCCGCCGCCAGGTCCCGCGCCACGCCGCGCACCGACAATGCGTCCCCCCGATTAGGCGTCACCGCGATGTCGATCACCGGATCGTTCAGGCCGGCGTAATCGACGTAGGCCATGCCGACAGGGGCATCGGCCGGAAGATCGACGATGCCGTCGTGGTCGTCGCCCAGCCCCATCTCACGCGCCGAGAGCAGCATTCCGGCACTTTGCACGCCACGGATCTCGCCGGTTTTCAACGTGATGCCGGTGCCCGGGATGAAGCTGCCGGGTGCCGCGAAGACGGCCTTCATGCCGGTGCGCGCATTCGGCGCGCCGCAGACCACCGAGACGATGCCGGCGCCGGTGTCCACCTTGCACGCACGCAGGCGGTCGGCGTTCGGGTGCGGCGCCGCCTCCAGCACATGAGCGACGCGAAATGCCGCGAGTGCCGCGCCGCGATCGACGACGCCTTCGAGTTCGAGGCCGATATTGGTCAGCGTGTCGGTGATGGTCTGCAACGGGGCGTCGGTTCGCAGATGCGTCTTCAGCCACGACAGGGAGAATTTCATGGCTCAGCGCGCCTCGTGCAGCATGAACGGGGCCAGCGGGTTGAACCCGTAATGCCGCATCCAGCGAATATCGCCGTCGTAGAACACGCGCAGGTCGGGGATGCCGTATTTCAGCATCGTCACCCGCTCGATCCCCATGCCGAAGGCGAAGCCCTGCCACTCGCGCGGGTCGATGCCGCAATTCGCCAGCACCTTCGCGTGCACCATGCCGCTGCCGAGGATCTCCAGCCAGTCGCCGCCGCCGCCCAACTCGCCGGTTTTCCGGTTGCAGCCGATATCGACTTCCATCGACGGCTCGGTGAATGGGAAGTAGCTCGCGCGGAAGCGCACCGGCAAAGTCGCGATGTCGAAATAGGCGCGGAGGAAGTCGATGAGGCAGCCTTTCAAATGCCCGAGCGTCAGCCCGCGATCGAGCGCCAGGCCCTCGACCTGGTGGAACATCGGGCTGTGGGTCGCGTCGTGGTCGGCGCGATAGGTGCGGCCGGGCACGATCACCCGGATCGGCGGTTCCTGCGACAGCATGGTACGCACCTGCACCGGCGAGGTGTGCGTCCGCAGCACCCGCCGCCGCGCATCGCCGTCGGTTCCGGGCAGGTAGAACGTGTCCATGTCCTCGCGCGCCGAGTGGTGGGCGGGGATGTTGAGGGCGCCGAAATTCCGCCAGTCATCCTCGATATCAGGGCCCTCGGCGACGGCGAATCCCATCGCGCCGAAGATCGCCGCCATTTCCTCGATGGTCCGGCTGATCGGGTGGATCAGTCCCGGATTCTCCGGGCGCGGCGGCAGCGTCACGTCCATTCGCTCGGCCGCGAGCCTCGCATCCATCGCGGCGCTATCGAGCGCCGCCCGCCTTGCCTCGACCGCTTCGGTCAGCGTGTCCTTCAAGCGGTTGAGTGCGGCGCCGCGCGCGCGCCGTTCGTCGGGCGATGCCCGGCCCAGTTCCTTCAGCTTCTGCGTCAGCGCGCCGTTCTTGCCGAGCACGGCGACGCGGACGGCATCCCAGCTGCGCAAATCACTCGCCTGCGGCGAGGGCGGCCTCGGTTTCGGTCTGTAGCGCCAGAAGATCGTCGCTCATGCCAGATCGTCGCTCATTTCGTCCTGAATGCGAAAAAGGGCCGCCCTGTGCGGGCGGCCCTTCCGAACGGCCCGTTCAGGTGGGCCGGATCAGACCAGGGCGGCCTGCACCTTCTTGACGATCTCCCCGAAGCTGTTCGGATCGTCGATAGGCGATGGCGGCCAGCACCTTGCGGTCCATCTCGATGCCGGCGGTCTTCAGGCCGGCGATGAAGCGCGAATAGGTCAGCCCATGCTCACGCACCGCGGCGTTGATGCGCTGGATCCACAAGCCGCGGAACTCGCGCTTCTTCACCCGGCGGTCGCGATAGGCGTATTGCAGCGACTTCTCCAGCCGCTCCAGCGCGATCCGGTAGTTCGTCGACGAACGGCCGAAGAAGCCCTTGGATTGGTCGAGAACCTTCTTGTGGCGGGCGTGCGTGGTGACGCCCCGCTTGACGCGTGCCATGCTATGTTCCCCTTACCGCAGGCCGTAGGGGGCCCATTGCTTGACGGTCAGGCCGTCCGCATGGGTCAATGTCTGGCTGCCGCGTGCCTGCCGCTTCATCTTCTGCGGCCGGTTGATCAGGCCATGGCGCTTCATTGCCCGGGCCGGCCAGCACCTTGCCGGTGGCGGTGATCTTGAAGCGCTTCTTGACCGATGACTTGGTCTTCATCTTGGGCATTTGCTATCTCCTTCTGTGCGTCCTGCCCAAACGCGGCAGGCGTCGCGGCCGGGCATGCCCTACAGGCCCGGTCTCGCAGACAAGGGCGGGCTTATAATCGTGGGCGCCGCCGGGCGCAAGAAGCTGTTGGCATGTGGCAGCCGAAGGAAGGGACGGAGCGATGAGCGGCGAACCACCGGCCAAGCCGAAGACCGGGCGCGTGCCGCTGCCGACCGGCTACCGACAGGGGGTGATCTCCGCGATCACCTTGTTCCTGGGGTTTTCCCTGTTGTTCCTGCGCTACTGGAGCTTCGAGGCGTCGGGCGACTGGACCATCAAGTCGGGCATCGCCGCACTCCTCGTCATCATCGCCATCGTCCTCGATATCGTCGCGTTGTGGCGCGCCTTGCAGGTCAAGGATGACGACGAGGGCGAGTACGGAAAGACGCTTCGCTGGTTCATGGTTTCGATCATCGCGCTGTTTGCCGGCCTGCTGCTTGCCGGGATCGCCTATTCCGGCCTGGTCCATCCCTGACCCGGCACGAAGCAGCTTTTCCGCCGTCAGGCGCATCGAGGCCTTTCTGCCTCGGCCGCACCCCCATATAAGGCCGGGATGCTGACCTCCTTCCTCAAGATGCATGGCTGCGGCAACGATTTCGTCGTGTTCGACGAACGCGCCGGCGCGCTCGGCCTGACCGCCGCCCGCGCCGCCGCCATCGCCGACCGCCGCACCGGCGTCGGCTGCGACCAGTTCATCGTCATCGAGACGCCGCCCGCCGGCAGCGATGCCGATGCGTTCATGCGCATCCGCAACCCCGACGGCGCCGAGGCCGGCGCCTGCGGCAACGCCACGCGCTGTGTCGCCTCATCTGCTGCACGCGCGAAACCGGGCGGGCGACGCAGGTGATCCAGCACCATCGCCGGCGACGCTCCCGCTCGGTGGTGCTCGATGACGGCCGGGTGCGCGTCGACATGGGCCCCGCCGCGCCTGCGACTGGCAGGACATCCCGCTCGCCGCCGCCGCATGGACACGCTGCACCTGGATCTGTCCGACGGCCCCGTCGCCGACCCCGCGGCGGCGTCCATGGGCAACCCGCACGCCACCTTCTTCGTCGCCGACCTGGCCGCCATTCCGATCGCGACCATCGGCCCGCGGCTGGAGCACGCGGCCATGTTCCCCGAGCGCGCCAATATCGGCTTCGCGCAGGTCCTCGCGCCCGACCGCATCCGCCTGCGGGTGTGGGAGCGCGGCGCCGGGCTGACGCTGGCCTGCGGCTCCGGCGCCTGCGCCGCCCTGGTCAACGCCGCCCGCCGCGGCCTGACCGGCCGCCGGGCGACCATCATCGTCGATGGCGGCGAGCTGAGCATCGAGTGGCGCGAGGACGGCCATGTGCTGATGACCGGCCCGGTCGCCACCGCCTTCAACGGCCGCATCGACCTTGGCGGCCTATCCGCCGTGACCGTCGACATCCTCACCTTCGGCTGCCGCCTCAACGCCTACGAGAGCGAGGTGATGCGCGGCCATGCCGCGCGCGCTGCGACGACACCATCATCGTCAACACCTGCGCGGTCACCGCCGAGGCCGAGCGGCAGGCGCGCCAGGCGATCCGCCGCGCCGCACCGCGAACGGCCCGAGGCGCGCATCGTCGTCACCGGCTGCGCCGCGCAGATCGCGCCCGAACGCCTGGGCGGCGATGCCCGGGCGTCACCCGCGTGCTGGGCAACGACGAGAAGCTGCGGCCGGAGAGCTGGACGCCGGCGCCGGCTCGGCGGTGTCCGACATCATGCAGGCGCGCGAGACCGCGGCGCATCTGGTGACCGAGTTCGCCGGCCGCGCCCGCGCCTTCGTGCAGGTGCAGCAGGGCTGCGACCACCGCTGCACCTTCTGCATCATCCCGTTCGGCCGCGGCCCGAGCCGCATCGGTGCCGATCGGCGCCGTCGTCGCGCAGGTGCGCGCCCTGGTCGAGAGCGGGCTACCACGAGATCGTGCTGACCGGCGTCGACATCACCTGCTACGGCGCCGACCTGCCGGGCGCGCCGACGCTCGGGCCAGATGATCCGCCGCCTGCTGGCGCTGGTGCCGGAACTTGCCGCGGCTGCGCCTGTCCTCGCTCGACCCGGCGGCGATCGACGACGATCTGTGGCGGCTGATCGCCGAGGAGCCGCGGCTGATGCCGCATCTGCATCTGTCCATGCAGGCCGGCAGCGACCTTATCCTGAAGCGCATGAAGCGCCGGCATTTGCGCGCCGATGCGCTCGCGGTGATCGCCCGCGCCCGCGCGTTGCGGCCCGGGCATCGCCATCGGCGCCGACCTGATCGCCGGTTTCCCGACCGAGACCGACGGCGATGTTCGCACGAAACGCTCGACCTTCGTGCGAAGGCGGCGAATGCCCGTTCCTGCACGTGTTCCCCTACAGCGAACGGCCGGGCACGCCGGCCGCGCGCATGCCCGCCGTGCCCAAGCCGCTGCGCCGCGAACGCGCCGCGCGGTTGCGCGCAGGCCGGGCGGGCGACCGCCGCGGCGTTCTTCGCCGCACAGCTCGGCCGGGAGATCATCGTCCTCACCGAGACCGACCACGCGGGCCACAGCGAGCATTTCGCCCCGGTGCGCATCGACGCCGCGCCTGGAACCATGCTGCGGGCACGGGTGGTCGGCACCGATGCGGACGGCCTGCTGGCGGAGCCGACGACCAGCTTGCTGGCGGAGCCGGCCTGATGGCGCTCGGCAGTTTCTTCTCCCGGCTCAAGCAAGGCCTGTCGCGCAGCACGCAAAAGCTGGCGCGACGGCATCGGCGCGGTGTTCACCCGCCGCCGCCTGGACGATGCGGCGCTGGACGAGCTGGAGGAAACTGCTGATCGCCGCCGACCTCGGCACCGCAGTGGCCGCACGGGTGATCGCCGCCTTCCGCCGCACGCCGCTTCGGCAAGCGAGGTGACCGACGACGAGGTCAAGCAGGCGCTGGCCGAGGAGATCGCCGACATCCTGCGGCCGGTGGCCAAACCGCTGGTCATCGACCGGCGCTTCAAGCCGCATGTCGTGCTGGTGGTCGGCGTCAACGGCACCGGCAAAACCACCACCATCGGCAAGCTGGCGCAGCAATACCGCGAGCAAGGGCTGCGCGCGATGCTGGTCGCCGGGCGACACGTTTCGCGCCGCCGCGGTCGAGCAGTTGCAGATCTGGGGCCAGCGCACCGGCGCGCCGGTGATCGCTCGGCGCCGGCCAATTCGGACTGCCGCCGGCCTCGCGTTCGACGCGCTGACCAGGCGCGGGCGCGCAGGGCGCGGACGTGCTGCTGATCGACACCGCCGGGCGCCTGCACAACAAGGCCGCGCTGATGGAGGAACTGGCGCAAGATCATCCGCGTGCTGCGCAAACAGGACCCGACCGCGCCGCACTCGGTGTTGCTGGTGCTCGACGCCACCACCGGGCAGAACGCGATCGCAGCAGGTGCAGGTGTTCAAGGACATGGTGGCGTGACCGGCCTGGTGGTGACCAAGCTCGACGGCAGCGCCCGCGGCGGCATCGTCGTGGCGCTGGCCGAGGAGTTCGGCCTTCCGGTGCACGCGGTCGGCGTCGGCGAGCAAGCCGGCGACCTCCGCCCATTCGACGCCGTGGAATTCGCGCAAGGGCTGGTGGGCGTGCCGGTGACGGCCGGCTGAGCGCCCGCCGATCTCAGCCTAAGAGACCGTTTGAGAATTCGCTCTGGCGAGTCCTCCGGCGTGGCTTTCGAGAACCGGAGCGGAGCGGACATGAGGTCCGTGAGCACCGGAAGCGCAGAAAGCCGCGTTGGAGGGCCGGCAGAGTAGAATTATCAAACGGTCTCTTACTGCAGCGGCATCTTTAGGTTCAGCATCGGCGCGATCCCTTCGCCGACACCGTTGCGCCGCCGCTGCAGGTTCTCGGAGAAATCCGCACCCGTGGGACTCCCCGCACCCGGCCGCAGCGAATGGTTCAGGTTCTGCTGCAGGGTGGCGCTCCATTGCGGCTGACCGGGCTGCAGCCGCACCGTGGGCGGCTTTGACGCGTCCACGTCGGGCGTCGGCGCCGGCGCGAAATCAGGCGTGGCCGGCGACGGGGCAGGGCGCGATGCGCCGAGCAGCGGCATGGGTGCCTTCAGCATGACCGAGTAGCCGGTGGCGCTGGCTTGGCTGGCTTGTGGCGCGAGCAGGGTCCAGAGGAGCAGCCCGGCCGGGGCGAGGCCGAATGCCGCCATCGCGCGCGAACGGCGCGGCGCATGTGGGTGCCGCCGGTCTGCGACCCGGCCGCGATTTTCCTCCCTCGTGCGTTGGTGCACCATGTTGGACACATCATAAAGATGCCGCCTCGCCGCCGCAATTCAACTCCAATGCCGCGCATCGGCGCGTGAGTTTGCGGTTTTCGTGGGCGTTGTGGTGCATTCTCCACACCCGCCGCCCGGCGAAGCCATCAACGCGCCGCGCTATGATGAACCAAGTGCCCGTTGCCAATGCTGCAGGCTGGCCGGGTTGACTGGCGAGCCGGCCTGCGCGTTGCGGGCGGTGACCAGCGCGTGGAAGCGTGCGGCCTGCTCCGGCCCGAGCAAGTCGCGGACGGCGGCGATGATCCTGGTGATGCGCAGATGGTTGTGGTCGAAGCCGGTCAACCAGCCGTCTGTGTCGGCGTAGAATTGCGCCATGCGGGCGAGGGCCGCCTCCAGGCCGGCGCGCGCCTGCGGGTCCGTGCGGATCAGCGCCGCTTCGGACGCCGTCAAGACGGGCGAGCCAGGGACGGCGCGGCTGGCCTCGGGCAGCGGGAACAGCCATTGGATGAAATCATGGACGGTCTCGATCTGCTGGTCATCGAAATGCTGCACATCAGCGAGGCTGCGCCCGCGCCCGTCGCGCCCGTCGCCGCGCAGGAAGGCGTGGATGCGGCCGGGCATTTGGGCGGTGTTCCGCCTGGGAATCGCAGCCATGCCCGTTCTCCGCGCGGTTGCGACCGAAGAACGCCGGCGGGGCGGTTCGGTTCGGGCCGGCGGGGCGGAACCGGCGCTTGAGCAATATGGCTTTAGGTGGAATCACCGGGCCATAAAATCGCTCGCCTAAACGGAAAGGTCCAGCAGCGAGCCGCGCGGCAGCGGCCGGCCGGGTGCCGCGTCCGGGCTCGGGCGGTTGGCCTGGGCGGCGCCGACGGAAACCGGCGGCCCAGAGGACTGCGCCCGCGCCTGTTGCACCGGCGCCACGCCGCTGACGCGGCCGTTCACGCCGGGGCCGGCGACGGCAGCGGAAAAGGCCGAAAGCGAACTGGGCGAGATCATGCGCGGCAGGGTGAGGCGCATAGATGAACAATCCGTTTAAAAGTACCAACGGAATCACCTTGCGGCCGAAGACCGGGCGGAGTCCAGCCGCCGATCCGCCGTGGCGTGCCGATTTGCCGGCGGTTCCGCAGCTTGCCGCGTTTCGGTTACAAAAATGCACATTTCTGGTTATCATCCGGCCGCGTCTGCGTATCCGGGAGCGGTGTCGCCTGGCCGTTGCCCGCGACAGCCAATGGGCCAATCCGGGAGATCTGCCGATGTTCGCCAGAAATATCGTCGCCAGCGCCGCACTGCTTGGTCTGGTGGCGGCCCCGATGCTTGCCCAGACCCCAGTGCTTGCCCAGACCCCCGTGCTTGCCCAGACCACGCCGCCGGCAACCCCCGCCCCCACGACGACCCGCCCCGCCGTGCCCGCGCCGAGATTGACGCCGGCGCCAAAACCAACGGCTCCGGTAACCGCTGCTGCCGCCAACCCGATCGAAAAGAAGACCAACCTGAACACCGCGAGCGCCGCCGAGCTCGACGCCCTGCCGACCATCGGCAAGGCCCGCACCGAGGCGATCCTCGACGAGCGCGCGAAAGGTCAGTTCAAGGATTGGGCCGATTTCGACAAGCGGATGACCGGCACCTCGGTCAATGCCGGCGTGAAGACCAAGATCAAGGACCTCGTCACCTTCTGATCGGCTTTGCCCGCAGCCTGTGGCCGCGCGCGATGCCTGTCACTGCGACAGTGCCGCCACCCCGGGCAAGGTCTTGCCTTCGAGCCATTCGAGAAACGCGCCGCCGGCGCTGGAAACGTAGCTCAGCTTGTCCAGCACGCCGGCATGGCGAAGGGCCGATACGGTGTCGCCGCCACCGGCGACACTGCGCAGCCGCCCGCACGCGGTGGCCGCCGCCACCGCGTGCGCCAGCGCCGTGGTCGCCGCATCGAAGGGCGGCGTCTCGAACGCGCCGAGCGGGCCGTTCCAAACCAGCGTCCTCACGCCCGCGAGCCGGGCTTCCAGCCGCTTCACGCTGTCCGGGCCGATATCGAGAATCATCGCGTCGGCCGGTACCGCGCCGATCGGCACGATGCGGGTCGGCGGATTGGCCTTGAACACGGTCGCCGTCACGGCATCATCGGGCAGCAGGATCTCGCAGCCGGCTTTGCCGGCCTTGTCCAGGATGTCCAGCGCGGTCGCGTGCATGTCCGCTTCTTGCAACGACTTGCCGACGCCGATGCCTCGCGCCGCGAGGAAGGTGTTGGCCATGGCGCCGCCGATCACCAGCAGTTGCACCCGATTGACCAGATTGCCCAGCAGCTCCAGCTTGGTGGAGACCTTGGCGCCGCCGACGATCGCCGCGACCGGCCGGTCGGGATGGTCGAGTGCGGCAACCAGCGCCTCCAGTTCGGCCTGCATCAGCCGGCCGGCATAGCTCGGCCGCAGATGCGCCACACCTTCGGTGCTGGCGTGGGCGCGATGGGCGGCGGAGAACGCGTCGTTGACGTAGATATCAGCGAGCTTGGCCAGGGCGGCCGCGAACTCCGGCGAATTGCTTTCCTCGCCAGGATGGAAGCGGGTGTTCTCCAGCACCACCACATCCCCGTCGGCCATGGTGTCGATCGCCTGCTCGGCCGGCAAGCCGACGCAATCCTCGGCGAAGCGGACCTGCCTGCCCAGCACTTCGCCAAGTGCCACGGCCATCGGCGCCAGGGACATCGCCGGCACCCGCTTGCCGCCAGGACGATCAAAATGGCTGCACACGATGACGCGGGCGCCGGCCGCCGAAAGCTCGCGGATGGTCGGGCAGAGCCGTTCGATGCGGGTGAGGTCGGTGATTTTCCCGTCGCGCACCGGCACGTTCAGATCGGCGCGCAGCAGCACCCGCTTGCCGGCGACGGCGACGCCGTCGAGCGTCCGGACGGCCATCCGCCTACAGGCTGCCGAGCAGGGCGGCGGTGTCGGACATGCGGTTGGAGAAGCCCCATTCGTTGTCGTACCAGCCGAGCACGCGAAACAGCGCCCCGTCCACCACCGCCGTCTGCGTCGCGTCGAAGGTGCAGGAGGCCGGGGAATGGTTGAAGTCGTGGCTGACCAGTGGTGCGGTGTTGTAGTCCATGATGCCGCGCATGGCGCCGTCGCAGGCGGCCTTCATGGCGGCGTTGATCTCGTCCTTGCCTGGCTTCTTCTGCAGCATCACGTCCAGCGAGACCATCGACACGTTCGGCGTCGGCACGCGGATGGCGGTGCCGTCGAGCTTGCCCTTCAAGCTCCGGCATCACCAGGCCCACGGCCTTCGCGGCACCGGTGCTGGTCGGGATCATCGACACCGCCGCGGCGCGGGCGCGGTGCAGGTCCTTGTGCAGCGTGTCCACCAGGTTCTGGTCGCCGGTGTAGGAATGGCAGGTGACCATGTAGCCGCGCTCCACCACGAAACTGTCGTGCAGCACCTTCACCATCGGCACCAGGCAGTTGGTGGTGCAGCTGGCGTTGCTGACCACGGTCATGTCCTTGGTCATCACCTTGTGGTTGACGCCGTAGACGATGGTCGCGTCCACCCCATCGGCGGGGGCGGAGATCAACACCTTGCGGGCGCCGGCGGCGATCAGGGCGCGCGCCGATTGCTTGCTGGTGAAGCGCCCGGTGCACTCCATCGCCACGTCCACGCCCTGGTAGGGCACGCTTGGACGGCTCGCGCTCGGCCGACACCTTGATCGGGCCGTAGGTGCGGCCGTTGTGGTGGATGGTGATGGTGTCGCCGGAAGAAACTCGACCGTGCCGGGGAAGCGGCCATGCACGCTGTCGTAGCGGAGCAGATGGGCGTTGGCCTCGACGCTGCCGAGGTCGTTGATGGCGACGACTTCGACGTCGCTCCGGCCGCTCTCGACGATGGCGCGCAGTACCAGGCGACCGATGCGCCCGAACCCGTTGATTGCGACCTTCACGGCCATGTTTCGTTCTTCCCTTTTGCGACGAAGCTGTCAGATACGATCAGGCGGCCAACCGCTTCCTGACGGCAGCGGCGAGCGCATCGGCGGTAATGCCGAAATTCTTGTAAAGGTCCTCGATCGTGCCGGAGGCGCCGAACCCGGTCATGCCGATGAACACGCCGTCCGGCCCGAGCCAACGCTCCCAGCCGAAGCCGCCGGCCGCCTCGATGGCGAAGCGCGGCGCGCCGCCCAGCACTTCGGCGCGGTACGCTTCGTCCTGCGCGCTGAACAGCTCCCAGCACGGCAGCGAAACCACCGCGGTCTTGATGCCCTCGGCGGCCAGCGCCTCGCGGGCGTCCATGGCGATCGCAACCTCGCTGCCGCTGGCGATCAGCGTCGCCTGGCGCGGTCCGTCCGCTTCGGCCAGCACGTAGCCGCCGCGGGCGCAGCGGTTCTCGGCGACGTCGATGCGCAACGCCGGCAGCGCCTGGCGGGAGAGCGCCAGCAGGCTCGGCCCGTCGGTGCGGCGCAACGCCAGCTCCCAGCACTCCGCCGTCTCCATGGTGTCGGCGGGGCGGAACATCATGATGTTCGGCATCGCCCGCAGGCTGGCCAGATGCTCGATCGGCTGGTGCGTCGGGCCGTCCTCGCCGAGGCCGATCGAATCATGCGTCAGCACATGGATCACCCGCTGGCGCATCAGCGCGGCGAGGCGGATCGAGGGGCGCATATAGTCGGTGAACACGAAGAACGTGCCGCCATAGGGGATCAGCCCGCCATGCAGCGCCATGCCGTTCAGGCACGCGGCCATGCCGTGCTCGCGGACGCCGAAATGGATGTAGCGGCCGGCATAGTTGCCCGGCGGTCGACCGAGCCCATGCCCTTGACGAAGGTGAGGTTCGAACCGGTGAGGTCGGCCGAGCCGCCGACCAGTTCCGGGATCGCCGGCACCAGCGCTTCCAGCACCTTCTGGCTGGACTGGCGGGTGGCGATCTTCGGCTTGGTGCTCGGCGATCTCGGCGCTTCAGCGCCGCGACCGCCTCGTGGAAATCGTCCGGCAGCCGGCCGGCGATGACGCGCTCGAACTCGGCGCGCTGCGGGTGGCGGGCCAGGCGCTTCAGCCAGGACCGGCGCGGCGCGGCACCGCTGGCGCCGGCGGCGCGCCATTGCTCGGCGATGCCCTCCGGCACCTCGAACGGCGGCATGGTTCCAGCCCAGCGCCGCCTTGGCGCCTTGCGCCTCCGCGGTGCCGAGCGGCGCGCCATGGGTGGCGGCGGTGCCGGCCTTGGTCGGGGCGCCGAAACCGATGATGGTCTTGCAGGCGATCAAAGTCGGCTTTTTCGAGCGCATCGCCATCGACAGCGCCGCCGCCACCTGGGCCGGGTCATGCCCGTCCACCGCGCTTGGTCGCCCAGCCATAGGCGGCGAAGCGCTTCAGCTGGTCGTCGGAGATGGCGAGCGTCGGTGTCGCCATCGATCGAAATCGAATTGTCGTCCCACAGCACAGTCAGCTTCGTCGAGCCTCAGATGACCGGCGAGGCTCGGCGGCCTCGTGGCTGATGCCCTCCATCAGGTCGCCGTCGGAGGCGATGCACCCAGGTGCGGTGATCGACCAGGCTTCGGCCGAACCGCGCCGCCATCATTCGTTCCGCCAATGCCATGCCGACCGCGGTGGCGAAGCCCTGGCCGAGCGGGCCGGTGGTGGTCTCGATCCCCGGGATGCTCGCCGAACTCGGGATGCCCGGCGGCGGGGGAGTGGAGCTGGCGGAAATGCTTCAGCTCCTCGATGCCCATGCCGGCGTAGCCGGTGAGGTGCAGCAGCGAATACAGCAGCATCGAGCCATGGCCGGCCGACAGCACGAAGCGGTCGCGATCGGGCCAGCGCGGGTCGGCGGCGTCGAATTTCAGGAACCGTGTCCACAACACGGTCGCCGCGTCCGCCATGCCCATGGGCAGGCCGGGATGGCCGGATTTGGCCGCTTCCACCGCATCGATCGCCAGGGCGCGGATGGCATCGGCCATGCGGCGCTCGGCGTCATCGGCCGCGCCAGGATCGTGGCCTGGGCGGCGAGGGCGGGGTTGTCGGCGGTAACCTCGGCAGTCGAAGCCATGATACCTCCTGTTGGCCGGCGGCTATTAGAAGCGGCGGGGCCGCGACGCAAGGCCAACCCCAGATCCGGTGGCGGCACGGGGGCGGCCGAGCACCAGCAACGCCGCGTTCCAGGCGACGCACATCAGCAACGCGAGCGACAGCGAAGCGGCCGATCCGAGCGCCGTCGCACTTCGGTGCAGCGTCGCCACCGCGACGGCATTGCCAATCAGCCCGGGCAGGGTGGTGGCCAGCACCCGCGCCGCCCCACCGCCGCCGATGCGCGGATACAGCAGCAACCCCAGGCTGCCGAGCACCACCGGGGCCAGCGCCGCCATGCCGGCGGCGTACGGCCCGAGTGCGCGCCCGATCAGCAGCACCGCGCCGACCAGCGCCATGGCGCAAGCGGCGCGAATCGGAATGTCCCAGCGCCGCCCGCGGGCGCGGACCACCGGCAATTCGCGCCTCGCTCGCCGCGTCAGCGCCATGCAGGCGGCGAAGATGATGGCGTCGAGCACCAGGATTGCCGCGAACCCGCTGGCCACCTGCTCCCCTATGGCCGCCGCCACCACCCAGCCCGCAAAAGCCGCAGCCAGGGAAACGGCGCGGGAATGGCGCGGTGCGAGGTGGGCATAGATCGTGACGAACACGGCGGTGGCACAGAGTGCGATCAGGCTGCCCGGCGCGCTCGCGGCGACGAATTCCGGTCCGTGCTCGATCGCCAGGAAGACGTAGGCGGGACCGGCGGAGATCGGCAGGGTGGCGATCATCGCGCCGAGCAGTGGGCCGGAGCGTTCCACCAGCATGCAGGCGGCGACGACCACGAAGGCGGTGGCCCCCATGCGGGCGAGCACCCCCAGCCAAACTCCGTCCGCCATGCGCGCCCCCCGTGATGTGCACCCTGTCGCAGGTGCCCTCCGGGCGCAACCGGGGTGATGCGTCGCGGGATTCCGGTCTAGCATGCAACAAATCGCCCGAGGACGCCCAATGAGCAGCACCGCCGCCCCCCACCCGACCTACCTTGCCGTGCGCCAGGATTGGCTCGACCGGCGCCGCGAGACCGCGCTCGAGCCCGAACTGCCGATCGTCGACCCGCATCATCATTTATGGGACCGGCCGGGCTGGCGCTATTTACTGCCGGAGTTGCTGGCCGACATCGGCACCGGCCACAACATCGTCGCCACCGTCTTCGTGCAGGCCCGCTCGATGCACCGCGCCCACGGGCCCGAGGCGCGGCGGCCGGTCGGCGAGACCGAATTCGTGAACGGCATCGCCGCGATGAGCGCCAGCGGCGGCTATGGTACGGCGCGCATCTGCGAGGGCATCGTCGGCCACGCCAACCTGGCCCTCGGCGCCAAGGTGGCCGACGTGCTCGAGGCCCATATCCGCGCCGGCGGCGACCGCTTTCGCGGCATTCGCCACATCGTCGCCTGGGACGCCGACCCGGCGGTGCTGAACCCCGGCAACCCGGCACCCGCGGGGTTGCTGGCGGACGCGGCGTTCCGCGAGGGATTCGCCCAGCTCGCCCCGCATGGCCTGAGCTTCGAGGCGTGGCTGTATCACCCGCAGCTCGACGAGTTGACGGCGCTCGCGCGGGCCTTCCCAGGTACGAGCATCGTTTTGAACCACGCCGGCGGCCCGCTCGGGCTTGGCGCCTATGCCGGGCGGCGTGCCGAAATCCTGGCCGTCTGGTCGAAATCGATCCACGCCTTGGCCGCCTGTCCGAACGTATTCGTGAAGCTCGGCGGCCTCGGCATGAAGATCAACGGCTTTGACTTCCACGCGCAGGCGGAACCGCCGTCATCCGCGACGCTCGCCGACGCCTGGCGACCCTACGTCGAAACCTGCATCGCGGCGTTCGGCCCCGACCGCTGCATGTTCGAGAGCAACTTTCCGGTCGACAAAGGCTCCTACAGCTACGGCGTGTTCTGGAACGCCTGCAAGAAGCTGGCGAAGGGCGCCAGCGCCGCCGAAAAGCAAGACCTGTTCAGCGGCACCGCCACGCGTTTCTACCGGTTGGGCGGGGTGGCTCAGTAGGTCGCGCGTCCGCCGCTGCAATCGAACACGGCGGCGGTGCTGAACGAGGCTTCCTCGCTGCACAGCCAGCAGATCAGCGCCGCCACCTCGTCCACCGTGCCGAAGCGTCCCATCGGGATCTTCGAGAGCATGAAGTCGATATGCTCCTGCGTCATCTGGTCGAAGATCGGCGTCCGCACCGCGGCGGGGGTAACGCAATTGACGCGGATATCTGTCCGCGCCAGCTCCTTGCCGAGCGATTTCGTCAACCCGATCACCGCCGCCTTCGAGGTGGAATAGGCGGCGGCGTTGGGATTGCCTTCCTTGCCGGCCACCGACGCGATGTTGACGATGCGCCCGTAGCCGCCGGCCAGCATATGCGGGACCACGGCGCGGTTGCAGTAGAACACGCCGTTGACGTTGACATCGATCACCCGCTTCCACTCGGCCACCGGGTACTCCGCCACCGCCAGGTTCGGCCCGGTGATCCCCGCACTGGCGACCAGCAAGTCGATCTTTCCCAGCGCCTTCGCGGTGGCATCGGCGGCGCGCTGCACCGCGTCCGCGTCGGCAAGGTCGAGCTGTTCGGTATGCACCTCGTGGCCGAGCCTGCCGCCGATGCCGGCGAGGGCGGCGGCGTTGCTGTCCCAGATCGCCAGCCGCGCGCCTTCGGCCAGCAACCGCGCGGCAACCGCCTGCCCGATGCCCGACACGCCGCCGGTGACCACGCCGACGCGGCCCGCGAACCGTGGTGATGCCATGTGCTTTCTCCCGCCCGGTGAACCAGGTGATGAACCAGGTGATGAACCAGGTGATGAACCAGATGATGAACCAGATGCTGCGGCTTTATCGGGGCATTCCGATCGCAAAGCGATTCCGAATGCAACGATGCGGCTTTGGCGCGATGCTCTCGGCTGGCGCGTTGCCCGGGATCGTGAAAGATTGCCGGTACCATGGCGGACACCGAACGCAAGCTCGCCTTGATCACCGGCGCCTCGTCCGGCATCGGCGCCGATCTGGCGCGGGCGTTCCATGCCGGCGGCCATCAGGTGGTGCTGGTGGCGCGCCGGCGCGACCGGCTTGACGCGGTGGCCGCCGAACTCGGGCGCGGCGCACGGGTGTTTGTCGCAGACCTCGCCGATCCCGCGACGCCCTCGAAGCTGCTGGCGGAGATCGGTCCGGTCGATGTGCTGGTGAACAACGCGGGCTTCGGCGCCGCCGGCCGATTCGCCGAACTCGATCTCGCGATGCAGTTGCGGCTGGTGCAGGTGAATATTTCCGCCCTCACCGCGCTGACGCACATGTTTCTGGTACCGATGCGGGCGCGTGGGCGTGGGCGGGTGTTGAACGTCGCCTCCACCGCCGCCTTCCAGCCGCTGCCGGGCCTCGCCGTCTATGCCGCCACCAAGGCCTATGTGATGTCGTTGTCCGAGGCGCTGTGGTCCGAGCTTGATGGCAGCGGCGTCACCGTCACATGCCTTTGCCCCGGCGCCACCGGCACCGAATTCGCCGATGTCGCCGGCATGCAGGCAACGCGGCTATTCCGCCACGCGATGGAGTCCTCCCGCGTGGCGCAGCTCGGCTATGCCGCGACCATGGCCGGAAAGCGACTGGTGATCGCCGGCGCCGGCAATCGTTTCATGAAGCTCGGCACACGCTTCGTGCCGCATGGGCTGGTGCTGCGGATCGCGCGCAAGATGCTGCTTGCGAAGTGATTGTTGCTGAAAGATTGCAACGGCATCACCTCAGTCTTCTCAGCGCCGGGGTGATGGCAGCCTTGCGCGCTGCATTGCCGACATTGCCGCATCTTCACTGGCCCCGGCGGTGCCCCGCCGCCATATTGTCACACATCGTTGCGCAAGGGGTTCGGCATGAATCGAAGCTATGGCAGGGAGGTTGCGGGCTCGCATGGTGCGTTCGCGGGGATCAGCAAGGTCCCTGAAATCACATTGGCGTTCTGGATCATCAAGATTGCGGCGACAACGCTCGGCGAGACGGGCGGAGATGCGCTCTCGATGACGATGAATCTCGGCTACGCCGTCAGCACGGCGATCTTCTTCGCCTTGTTCATCGTGGCGGTCGCAGGCCAGATCAAGGCAAAATCGTTTCATCCACTTCTGTACTGGGCAGTCATCGTGGCGACCACGACGGCGGGCACCACGATGGCGGATTTCGCGGACCGTTCGCTCGGCATCGGCTATGTCGGCGGCTCGCTGAGTCTCGCGGCGTTGCTGGCGCTGGTTCTTGCAGTTTGGTGGCGCTCGGTCGGCACGGTGTCGGTCAACCGCATCACCTCGCCGAAAGTGGAAATGTTCTACTGGGCGACGATCCTGTCTTCGAACACGCTGGGAACCGCATTGGGCGATTTTCTTGCCGATGCCGGTCCGGGCTATGAAGGTGGGGCACTCGTTTTCGCCGCCGCATTGGCCGTCGTCGCCGGCGCTTATTTCTTCACCGGAACGTCACGGACTTTCCTGTTCTGGGCCGCATTCATCCTCACCCGCCCGCTCGGTGCCACTGTCGGCGACATGCTGACCAAGCCGCTCAGCAATGGCGGCATGGATCTCAGCCGGATCAGTTCCTCCGCGATCATCGCGGTGTTCATCGTCGGCTGCATCCTGTTCACCGCCCAACGCGCCGGCCGGCATCCGGGAGAGCAGGTGCAGGGTTCGTGATGCCCGGCGGTCACGCCGCTCGCGCCAGCTCTGCCGCTTTTGCGAGGTCGGCGACGAAGGCCGCGTATTCGCGTGCCTTGGATTGGGCGTCGGGCAGCCGCAGCAGATAGGACGGATGCACCGTCACGAACACGCATGCGTCGCCGACCGTGATCGGTGCGCCGCGCGTGCGCCCGATCGCCACCGGGCGGCCGAGCACGGCGCGAGCGGCGGAGGCGCCGAGCAACACGGTCAGGCGCGGCTGGATTTCGGCGCGTTCGCGGTCTAGCCAAAACCGGCAGGCGCGGATTTCCGCGGCATTGGGGCTCTCATGGATGCGCCGCTTGCCGCGTGGGGTGAATTTGAAATGCTTCACCGCGTTGGTGACATAGACCTCGGACCGGGCGATGCCGGCCGCAGCCAGCGCACGGTCGAGCAGTTGGCCGGCCGGGCCGACGAACGGGTGGCCGGCGAGATCCTCCTGGTCGCCCGGCTGCTCGCCGACCAGCATCATCGGCGCGTCCTCGGGGCCCTCGCCGAACACCGTCTGGGTCGCCGGCTGCCAAAGCGGGCAGCGCCGGCATTCCGCCGCCTCCCGCGCCATCTCGCCCAGCGGTGAGTTTTTCATCGGCATCTCCGCGCGCATGGCGCCCGGCTTCAGCCGGGCGGGGTTGAAGACCGTGGTGAAGTGGACCTGCCGGCATTCGGCCGAATTGAATGTTCCTACGTTGTTCTAAGTCTTCCCGGGGGCTTTGCAAGCGCCGTCGCGTCGATATGCTGCCTTCAACTTTTGCGGGGGATGAACGGGATGTGGGCAGACACGGATGCTGCAGGTCGCGGTGCGGATGTTGTCGTGGCCGATGCGTGGGTGAAGATCGGGGCTGCGACCTCGCCGTCATTCTCGAAGAACGGTGAAAGAATCTTCCATTTGCGCGGCGCCGGCCTGCCGCAGGTCTGGGTGATGGACGCCGACGGCACCAACGCGGCCCCGCTCAGCTTCCAAGACGAGAAAGTCGGCTTCCTGCGCCGCTCCCCCGCCGATGACAGATTGATCTGGGGCATCGACGCCGGCGGCGACGAGCGGCAGCAGCTTTTCCTGCGCGAACCGGCCGGCCAGCCGCGCGCGCTCACCGAGGCGCCTCGCGTGATCCATGATTTCGGCGCCTGGTCGGCCGATGGCGCCCGCATCGCCTTCGCCGCCAACGACCGCGACGAGCGCTTTTTTGACATCAGCGTGATGGAGCTTGCGACCGGCGCCCGCACCAAGCTGCTCGAAAGCAAGGCCATCCTGACGGTGCCGAGTTGGAGTCCCGATGGCACCCGCCTGCTGGTGATCGAGGATCACAGCAGCACCGACACCAGGCTGTGGATTCTCGACGTGGCGTCCGCCAAGGCAACGCGGGTGCCGGCGGCGGCGCTGACCCGCTTTGCCTCGGTCCGGTGGACCTCGGATGGCGCCGGCTTGATGGGCCTCACCGACCACGGCGGCAGCGATTTCATGCGGTTGTGCCGGATCGATCCCGCCAGCGGCGAGACGAGTGCTGTCTATGACGCGCCGGCGCGCGACGTCGAGGCGTGGGCGCTGACGCCTGACGGCGCCACCTTGGCGACGGTGGAGAACGACCGTGGCTACGGCATGTTGCGCGTGGGCGCGTTCGGTACCGAGCGGCCCGTCGTGACCGGCCTGCCGGAGGGGATCGTCGGCGACCTCAACTGGGGCCCGGGCGGCAAGCGCCTTGCCTTCACCGCGCAAGGCCCGGTGACGCCGCCGGGGATCTGGCTCTGGCAGGACGGCGCCGTCCGCCCGCTGGTGCAGCCGGACCCGGCCGAGGCGGGCATCGACCCTGCGCGCCTGGTGGCGCCGTCGCTGGTGGAATGGACGAGCTTCGACGGCCGGACAATTCCCGGCTGGTTCGCGCATGCCGCGCGGGTGCCCCGCCGCTGGGCGGCTTCCCGGCGTGGTGTGGGTGCATGGCGGCCCGGCGTCGCAGACGCGGGCCAATTTCCGGCCCGACATCCAGATGCTGCTGTCCCAGGGCTTCGCCGTGCTGATGCCGAACATCCGCGGCAGCACCGGCTATGGCCGCGCCTATATGGAAGCCGACGAAGTCGAGCAAGCGCCCCGACGCGATGGCCGACCTCGCCGCCGGCCGTGCACTGGCTGGCGGCCCAGCCGGAAGCATCGACCCCGAGCGCATCGGCATCATGGGCCAATCCTATGGCGGGTGGGTGGTGCTGGCCGCCGTGACCTTGCAGCCGGAATTGTGGAAAGCCGCCGTCAACTACTACGGGATCGCCGATTTCGTGACGTTGCTCGAACGCACCGGCCCGTGGCGGCGCGACCATCGCGCCCGCGAATACGGCTTCCCCGGCACCGACGACGCGCTGTTCGCGCGAATCTCGCCGATCCATCATGTCGATCGCGTGGTGGCGCCCTTGCTGGTGCTGCACGGCGACCGCGATCCGCGCGTGCCGATGCACGAGAGCGACCAGTTCGTCGAGGCCATGGAACTGCGGCAGAAGAAGGTGCGCTACGAGCGTTTCGACTATGCCGGCCACGGCTTCATCCGCCCCGATCATCGCCGCCGGGTGTACGCCGCGGTGGCGGATCATTTCACGACACATCTGTAGGGGATACGGACCATGACCTACCCGACGCCACGCAGCCACCGTCCGCTGATCATGGGCCGCCGCGGCGCGGTTGGGTCCAACCATCCGATGGCGACGCAGGCGGGGCTCGACATCCTGCGCGCCGGCGGCAACGCGGCCGACGCCGCGGTCGCGATTTCGCTGGCGCTCGGCGTGTGCGAGCCGGCGATGTCCGGGTTGGGCGGCGACGGCTTCTACCATTTCGTCGCCGCCAAGGGCGGCACCAGCCACGTCTACAACGGCACCGGCACCGCGCCGCAGGCGGCGACGCCGGAGCGTTACGCAGGCGGCATCGCCGTCACCGGCCCGCTGAGCGTCTCGGTGCCCGGCTCACTCGCCGGCATCGCCGCGATGCACGCGGCCCACGGCAAGCTCGCCTGGGGAACGCTTGCCAAACCGGCGATCGCGCTGGCCCGCGACGGCTTCGCCGCCACCCACACCTATCTGCATTTCGCCCTCGACCAGAGCGCCCGGCTGACGCCCGACCCGCGCAGCGGCAAGAGCTTCCTCGGCAAGCAACTGGCCGACCTCGTGGTGCAGCCGGACCTTGCGCGCACGCTTGAGGAGATCGCCGCTGACGGCGCCGAGACCTTCTATCGTGGCCGGCTGGCGGCGCGCCTCGCCAAGGGCCTTGAAGACGCCGGCGCGCTGGTCACGGCCCGCGACCTCGCGGCTTGTGCCGCGGAGGTGCAGGCGGCGATCGGCATCACCTATCGCGGCTGGGAAATCCGCCAGACCGGGCCGAACTCCACCGGCTTCACCATGCTGCAGATGCTGAAGATCGCCGAACGTTTCGATCTGGCGAAGCTCTCGCCGGCCGAGCGGGTGCATGTGTTGGTCGAAGCCAAAAAGCGCGCCTTCCTCGACCGCGAGACCTACGGCGCCGATCCGCGCTTCAACGCCGTGCCGCTCGAGATGCTGCTCTCCGACGCGCATGCCGACGCCCATGCGGCGCGGATAGACATGAACCGCGCCGGCGCCGCCACGCGCGTCTCCGAAGCGGCCGAGGGCGACACGACGTATTTCTGTGTGGTCGATCACGAGGGCAACGCCGTCTCGGGCATCCAGAGCATCAACTCGGCGTTCGGCTCGGGCGTCACCGCCGGCGACACCGGGGTGCTGCTCAACAACCGCATGGCCTATTGGCACCTCGCCGCCGGCCACGCCAACCGGCTGCAACCTGGCAAGCGGGTGCGCCACACCATGAACGCGCCGGTGGTGCTGCGGGACGGCAAGCTCTGGGCCGTGCTCGGCACGCCCGGCGCCGACAACCAGGTGCAGGTGAACACGCAGGTGCTGACCGCGATGCTGGATTTCGGCGCCGATCCGCAGACCGCGGTCGAAATGCCGCGCTGGACCAGCAGCCAGGCCGGGCAGGGGGCGAACTGGCCGCATGACGGCGACGAGGCGTTGACCATCGAGGGTGATTTCGGCACCGATCTGCTGGCCGACCTCGAACGTCGCGGCCATCAGTTGAAGCGCGTCGGCCATTTGGAAGGCCCCTGCGCCATGCAGGCGATCCGGCTGATGCCGAACGGCGTGCGCATGGCCGCGTCCGACCCGCGCCGCGACGGTTGGGCAGGCGCCTGGTGATGGCGGCTGCCGACATGAGCGGCTTGTTCATCGACGCCGACGACGAACTTGCCGGCGTGTTCCACAAGGTGAAGCGGGCGGATGATCCCGCCGTCGCGGTGAACATGCAGGCGCATGTGCCGGCGGCGTCGCTGCCGGATTTGCTGGCCGGGCATGATTTCGTGCTCAACGACCATACCCAGATGCCGACGGCGATGCTGGCGCAGTGCCAGCGGCTGAAGCACGTCATTTTCCTCGGCACCGGCGCGCGCAGCTACATGAATCCGGAGGAGTTGGCGGCACTCGGCATCACCGTCCACATCATCAAGGGTTACGGCGACATTGCCGTCGCCGAGCACGCGATCGCGCTGATGTGGGCGGCGGCGCGCGGCCTCGCGGCGATGGACCGCGGCATCCGCGCCGGCGCCTGGCCGCGCACCGAGGGCATGCAGCTCACCGGCAAGACCATCGGCCTGATCGGCTATGGCGGCATCGCCGCCGAGGTCGGCCGCATCGCCGGCGGCAGCGGCATGCGGGTGCTGGCCTGGAACCGCTCGCCGAAGCAGGCTGAAGGCGTGGGCTTCGTCAGCCTTGAGACGCTGCTCGCCGAGAGCCATGTGGTGAGCCTGCATCTGCTGCTGACCGACGCGACGCGCGGCTTCCTGAATGCCGAGCGGATCGCCATGTTGCGTCCCGGCGCGATCCTGGTGAACACCGCGCGCGGCGCCGTGGTGGACGAGGCGGCGATGATCGCTGGCCTCGCCAGCGGCCAGATCGGCCACGCGGCGTTGGACGTGTTCGACGCCGAGCCGCTGCCGCCGGACCATCCGCTCTCCAAGCTCGAACGCGTCACGCTCTCCGCGCACAGCGCCTTCAAGACCCCCGAGGCAAGCGAGACCCTGCTGCGGCGAGCCCTGGACATTGCCCGGCAAGTCGCGAGATAGAGCAACAACGCCCGCCTGGCGGAATGGTAGACGCAGCGGACTTAAAATCCGCAGCCAACTAGGCGTGCCGGTTCGAGTCCGGCGGCGGGCATGTTATTGAAATATATTATGATTTTATCTTGATCCTGACATAACAAGCGTTGCTTACAGGCTTGATAATTTGCTTCGCGGACCCGTTGCGGACCCCGGCGGAGGCGAATTAGGAACGGTGACCGCCATCGAGGCGGGGTCGCCGCGGGGCCCGCGATCAAAAACAGGTGCGGCGCTCGGCGCCCCATAATGAGAGTCTCTGCTGCTTTTCAGGGGTGGGGCGGGGGCGCCCGTTTGGTTATTGCCGAAGAAGTTGGGGTTTAACGAGGGCGGACGAGCTGGTCCCGCCGATGGCGGAAACCGCGTTTTTTGCGCAACGGAGGAGGAGGCGCAGAAAACCTTAACATTCAGAGACGCATTTTGCCCCGCGCCCGACGTCGTCGCCGCGCCTTACTCGGGACGCATCCATGCTGACAGTGCTCGCCTGCATACAACGTGACCATAACCCGTGGCTGGTGCTGCTGGCCGCCATCGTGTGCCTGACCGGCTGCATTTGCACCGTCAAAATCATGCAGCGCGCCCGAGAGGCTGCGCACCGGATCGACGGGACCCCGGTAGCAAGAGCCTGGATTGCTGGTGCCGGGGTCTCGTTCGGATCCGCGATCTGGTCGACCCATTTTGTCGCGATGCTGTCCTACGCTCCGGCTCTCGGCGCGGAGCTCGACCCGGCATTGACGGCGTTTTCTCTGACCGTGGCCGTCGTCGGCAGCCTGGCGGCGTTGGGCGGGCTGCTGCTGTATCCGAACTCTCACTGGCGCACAGTCGCGGCCGGGTTGGTAATGGGCGCGGCAATTTTTGCTATGCATTATACCGGCATGCGCGCGCTGGTCATGCCGGCGATCACTGAGTATGACCTGACGATGGTGGCCGCCTCGTTAGTGGTGGGTAGCCTCGCTGCCATTGCGGCGCTATTCCTCGCCACTTCCCGGCCTGGCAGTTGCGTCGCAATGCTGACACTCGCGGTCTGCGGGCTGCATTTCACCGCAATGGCATCGCTGACCATCTTGCCGTTCGGCGCCGCTCGGGCAACAGCGACGCCGTTTCTGCTCGCCATCTCGGTCGCTGCGGTCTGCTTGTTGATTGTGTTGCTCGGCTTGGCGGGGGCGATCTTTGATCGGCACCTCGACCGCCGCGCCGAGCAGGAGGCGAACCGGTTGCGCCAATTTGCCGATTCGACATTCGAAGGCATCTTGTTCCACCGCGCCGGCCGCATCACCGACATCAACGCGGCGCTCTGCCGCATGACCGGCCGCTCTGCCGAGGTGCTGATCGGCAGCCCGGTCCAGACCCTGTTCGCGTTGGCCTCGCATGGCCGCATCGCCCGCGCGCTCTCGGCCGCCACCAAGGCCGCCGTCGAGGCCGTGCTACTCGATTCGAACGGCCAGGAAATCTCCACAGAGCTGCTCAGCCGTGTCGATGAGCACGCCACCGATGGATACCCAGCTAAAGGATTGGCCGCCTCGGCGAGCGGAGTGATGGTCGTCCGCGACCTCACCGACCGCAAGGCCTCCGAGCGGCATATCGAGCGGCTGGCGCGTTACGACATGCAGACCGGCGTCGCCAACCGGTTGCTGTTCCGTGAAAAACTGATCGCAGCACTCGAGCGCGGTCGCCAGGACGGCACCGGGGTGGCCCTGCTCTGGATAGACCTCGACCGCTTCAAGCCGGTTAACGATCTGCTCGGGCATCCCGTGGGCGACCGGCTGTTGGCGGAGGTCGCGGCCAGGCTGGTCGCCGCCGCCGCCGAAACCGACACCATCGCCCGGGTCGGCGGCGATGAATTCGCCGTCGTGCAGCCGTTCGCCGGAAAGCAGGATGCGGCCATCCTGGCGAATCGCCTGCTCAGCACCATCGCCGAAACCTTCGAGGTCCACGGCCATCGCATCAGCATCGGCTGCAGCATCGGCATCAGCCTCTATCCCGACGATGGCGAAGCGCCGGAGACGTTGATTAGCAACGCCGACCTGGCACTTTACCGGGCCAAGCAGAATGGACGTTGCGCCAGTTGCTTCTTCGAAGGCGACATGGACCGGACGCGCCAGGAACGCCTGCTGCTCGAACAGGATCTGCGGCACGCGCTGGAGAACGGTGAGCTGCATGTTCATTATCAGCCGCAATTCACCGCCGGTAACCTGCGGCTACTGGGATACGAGGCTTTGATCCGCTGGCAGCACCCGGCGCGCGGCGCGGTTAGCCCGGTCGTCTTCATCCCGCTCGCCGAGGCATGTGGGTTGATCGTGGCGCTCGGGCGCTGGGTGCTGGAGACCGCATGCGCTGAAGCTGCGAGCTGGCGCGAGCCTCATCGCATCGCGGTCAATCTTTCGCCGATCCAGCTCCGCCAGGAGGACCTGGCGCAAACGGTGGCTGCGATCCTCCGGCAAACCGGGCTCAATCCCGGACGCCTGGAGCTGGAAGTGACCGAGGGGGTTTTGATCAATGACCCGGAGCACGCCATGGCGACGTTACAGGCGATGAAGCTTCAGGGCATCCGCATCGCGCTCGACGATTACGGCACCGGCTACTCCTCGCTCAGCTATCTCAACAGCTTTCCCTTCGACAAGATCAAGATCGATGCCAGCTATGTCCGCAACCTCGGTCGCGACCCGACCGCCGAGGTGATCCTCGCCTCGGTCATGGGGCTGGGTCATGGACTAGACATGGTCGTCACCGCCGAGGGCGTGGAAACCGAAGCCCAATTGGCGACGCTACGCAGCCATGGCTGCGACCAGATCCAGGGTTTCCTGCTTGGCCGGCCGATGCCGAAGGGAGAGCTGCATCATTGCACGGCCGGGCGGATGCCGATTCTGGAAGCGGCGGATTAGGAAGTCGCTCTCATTCCGCGGCTGCTAAGCAAGCATCAACATCACTACCCCGGCGGCGACGCGGATCGCCGAAGCGACATTCGCCACGGCAAATACGCCGACATAACCGCTAATAGCGATGTCGGCATCAAGGGCCGCGCGATCGCTCAGCCGGGCGGTCTGTCGAGCATTGTTGGCTCTGACGCTGCTCGAAGGCGTTCGGTAGTGTTTAGGCACTACCTGGCGTTCTCGGGTCTAGATTTCCCCACCTCCGCCATGATATAATCGCGTCACCGACAGCTTGTGCGGGCACTTTTCAAACTTCTCAGCGAGCCGATGCTCGTGAAAGGCGTTTCAAGTGCCCTCCAACTCCCGGAAATTCCCCCTCGCCGCAGCGCTGGATGTCCTCCAGTCCCGAACGATTCCCGAGCCAGGTTTGCTCTGGGACGGGTGCGTTCGGCGTCGGCCGGCCGCCATGCCGGCCCAGCGATAGGAGTAGGTGCCATACCCTTCGCAGTTGCCGCCGGGATTGGCGCAGTCGGAGCGATCGGCGGCGGTCTGATCGCCGCGGACGCCTCCAAATCCTCAGCGAAGACCATCGCGAGCGCCAATCGAGAGGCTTCGCAGGTCGAACAGAACCAGTTCAACCAGACGCAGCAGAACCTCTCCCCATTCTTAGGCGCGGGCACGAACGCGCTGACGCAGTTGCAGAGCGCCCTCGGCATCGGCCCGGGCGGCAACGGCCAGTTCAACACCGCGGGGTTCACGGGATCGCCCGGGTATCAGTTTCAGCTTGGGCAGCAAATTCAGGCGGTGCAGAACTCCGCGGCCCGGCAGGGTGGGGTAAACTCGGGGAACACCCTGAAGGCGCTGTCGGGTTACAGTCAGGGCCTCGCCGCGCAGGACTGGCAGAAGTACCTTGGGAATCTGAACAGCCTGGTCAACACCGGCCAGAGCGCCGCGAACCAGACGGGCAACTTTGGCGCCGCGGCCGCCGGGCAGATCGGCCAGAACACCATCAACGCCGGCGCCGCCATCGGGGCCGGGACCATCGGGTCCGCGAACGCGCTGGCGGGTGGGCTGAACGGGCTCAGCCAGACGGCGCTGAATTATGCCTTCGCCACGCAAAGCCCCTGGCTGACCCCGAATGGCGGCCAGTTCATCGGTGGCAATGACCCCTATGCCATCGGTGGCGCCTTGAAGTCATCGACTGATGGCGGATTTTGGACGCCGACATGAGTGGCGCCGCCTCGATCCCGCTGAGTTTCAATCCCACGCAGCCGGCGCCGGACGCCGGCAAAGCCATGACCCTGGCCGATTTGGGCATGCAGCTGCAGCAGCGCCGCCAGCAGATGCAAAATCAGAACGCGCTGCGCAACATTTTCAGCACGCCGGGCGCGGTCGATCCCGCGACCGGCATTCCGAACTCAGGCGGCGATGCAGCAGATCCTCGCCGCCGACCCAGAAACCGGCATGAAGATCCAGCAGAACGCGCTGGCGATGCAGGGGCAGCAGGCGCAGCTGAACGAGCACCGCGTGAAGCGGTTTGGGGATATCCAGGATCTGGTCGGCCCGGTGCGCACGTCGGCGCTCGCGGCCTATAAGGCGGCGCGCGACGCGGGTCTGCCGGAGGATGCCGCCAACTCGGCCGGGCAGAAGGTGCTGACCGAGGGGACTGCCAAGATCGAGCAGGGCGGATTTCTGTCGGAGGAGGAGAAGCGGGGGCTCCGGACCAAGTTCGACTACCCGGCGATGTCCTCGATCGACACGCAGTGGCAGCAGCTGCAGCAGAAGAACCGAACCGAGGGTAGGCTGGACGCCTCGCAAGCCGAGACCGCAAGGCACAACCGCGCGACCGAGGAGGGCGGGTCTCCGGCCAAGCTCGCCGAGCGAGACGTGGAGACCGTGGCGGCCCAGGAGATCGCCAAGCGTGAAGCGGCTGGAGGTAAGCCGCTCACCGACGCCGACCGCGCGCAGATCCGCATCCAGGCGCGAGCGAGCGCCAAGCAGCCCGGGCTGGACGCCACCGGTGGCCTCGCGCCGGAACTCGCCAACGTGCACGGCGACGACTATCTGAAGGCGATCAATCCGATCCAGGCGCAAGAGGTCAAGGCTCTAGCCGAGGGCCGGATGCAGTTTCCCGCCGGGGCGGCGCTGCGCTCGCCGTACTGGCAGGGCCTGCTCCGCGATGTCGGCCAGTTCGATCCGTCGTTCGATGCGGTGAACTACAATGCGCGCGCCGCCACCCGGAAGGACTTCACCTCGGGGAAGTCGGCTCAGAACATCACCAGCTTCAACACCGCGATCGGGCATATCGGGCGCCTGGCTGACTCTGCCGAGAAGCTCTCGAACCGCTCATTCCCGGCGTGGAACAGCCTCGCTAACCTCGCGAGTTCGCAGGTTGGCAAGCCAGAGGTCAACAATTTCAACGTCGCCAAGCAGGCTGTGCTGGACGAACTGACTCGGTCGTTCCGCGGAAGCGGCGGATCGCAGACCGAGATCAATGAGTGGTCCAAGCGTCTCGACGCCTCGCAATCCCCCGAACAGCTGCGCGGCGCGGTGAAGGAGGCGGTGGGCCTGCTGCGCTCGCGCATCGACGCGGTGGGCGAGCAGTACCAGCGCGGCATGGGCACGACCAAGGACCCGGTCGAACTGCTCTCGCCGGAGGCCCAGAAGACGCTGGCGCGGTTGGAGGGGCGGGCGGCGCCGGGCGATGGGGGTTCGTCGGCCGCGGCCAAGCCTTCCGCGCCTCAAGCGGCCGGCGGGGTCGTCCAGAACGCGACCAAAGACCAATACGCCGCCCTTCCATCCGGAGCGCATTACACCATGCCGGGCGATCCCCGGATCAGGATGAAGCCCTGATGGCATACGGCGACGATCCCATTGTCAACGCGCCGGCGCCAGCCCCCGCGACCATGCCGATGCTCACCGTCCGGCCCCAGGCTGCGCCGGTCAAACTCACGCCCGACGACTTCACCAAGCGGTGGTCCGCTCTCGGCTACGCGCCGGGTGGCACTGCCGGGGTGATGCAGAGCATCTTTCGCGAGTCCGGCGGCGATCCGAACGCGACCGGGGATGGCGGCACGTCGCGAGGCCTGTTCCAGCACCACGCCGAGCGCAAGGCAGAACTGGAGAAATTCGCCGCGGCTAGCGGTGGATCGGCGGATGATCCCGACATCCAGATCAAGTTCGCCGACCACGAGATGCAGACGCAGTATCCGAAGCTGCGCGCCAAGCTGATGGACCCGAACACCACGGCCGCCGATGCCGAGGAGGCGTTTCGGAAGATCTTCGAGAGACCGAAGGCGACCGGTGGCTATGGCGCCGATCCTGTCACCAGCACCGACAATTTCCGGTTCTCCGACTATGCGCTGAAGCAGTTCAAGGGCAAGCCGAACACCGACGTCGTGTGGATGAAGCCGAGCGATTATCTGGACCTAACCCCCGACCTCGGCGACGACCCGCGCGCCGGCAAGTCCTATGCGGCGCTGAAGAAGTCGCTCGCTGCCGGCGACGAGCTGCAGGAGATCCCGTCGCTGGAGATCTCGGCCGGCGAGGGCGGCGCCAAGGTGACGGACCAGGACGGCCGGCAGAGGGCGCGTGCGGCGGCGGATGCCGGGGTGGACCGGATTCCGGTGGCGGTGAAGCGGGCCGGGAAGAACAAGGGTCCGATTACCGAGCTGGAGGGGATGAACGGCAGGCTGCTGCCGTACGATTTTCAGGCGGTGGACGCGAAGGCGGCACCATCGGCCAGCAGCGCGCAAGCCAATCCTTTCGATCAATTCGACCAGGCGGCGCAGGCGGCGGGTCAGTCTCCGGCTTCGGGTAAGCCGCGCGGGCTGTTGGAGCGCTTCGGCACCGGCCTGATGGACGCCGCCTATGGCGTCGGCCGGGTGGCCGATCTGGTGCCCCCGCCGGAGCAGATTGCGCCGGTGTTCAAACGCCTTGCGCAGCCCCGCACCGATCTGACGCAGCAAGCGCAGCAGCGTGAGGCCGGGATCCAAGCGCAGCGGCAGGCCACCGGCGAGACGGGAACCGATCTCTGGCGGCTGGCGGGTAACGCGGCCGGCCTGGTGCCGCTGGCAGCGCTCGGCGGGGCGGGCGCCGGCGGCGGGCTCTTGCCCCGCCTGGCAGCGGCCGGCGTGGGTGGTGGCATCGGCGGGATGGCCCAGCCGCCGCGCGAAGGCGGCACGGCAGAACGGTTGCGCGACACGGCGGTCGGCACGGTTCTTGGCGTCGGGGCCGGTGCCGCCGGCGAGGCGCTGGTCAAGGCGGCGTCGCCGATCGTCGATCCGATCGTGCGCTTCTTCAAGGGCGTCAAAGGCCCGGAAGTCATGAACACGCCAGCCGGGCGGGAGATCGTCCGCCGGATGGAGCAGGACACCAAGGGCGGCGGCCCGACCGCGCAGGACATCCTCGACGAACTCAACCTCAACCACGACAAGCCGCTGACGCTGATGGACCTCGGCGGCGAGAACGTGAAGAACCTGGCCGGTAGCATCGCCCGCGCCCCCGGCCCGGCCCGGCAGACCATCACCAGCGCGCTCGAAAGCCGTGACCTCGATGCCGGGCTGCGGCTGCAAGGTGACATCGGCAAGGGGTTGGGCGACACGCCGGCCTACGATGCGGTGAAGGCGCTCGGGCAGGCCCGCAGCACTGCCGCGGCGCCGAAATACGATGCCGCCTTCAAGAATATCATCCCGACGGCGGACGAGGCGGCGCAGGTGAAGCGCTTCGTCGCCGACCCGATCGGCCAGACCGCCCTGCAGAAAGGGCCTGCGGGTGGTGGAGTTGGAGCACCTCGCGGCGGGCACAAGATTCGAGCCGGCGCAATACGGCGTGGCGCGCGACCCGCTGAACCCGGAGAAATTCTCCCTGCTCGGCGATACCGGCGCGGGCGCCGGCTTCCGCAACCTGCGCCTGATGGACGCGGTGAAGCGCGGCTATGACGATATCGTCGAGGGCTTCCGCGACCCGACCTCGGGCAAGCTGGTGCTCGATCAATACGGCAACGCGGTCAACCAGGTGCGGGCGACCTACACGCGATCGCTGCGCGCCATGTATCCGAAATACGGCGAGGCGCTCGACGCCTGGGCCGGGCCGTCGCAGACGATGGAGGCGGTGCAGTTCGGCAAGGACGCGCTAAAAATCGAACCGGCGGCAATCAAGGATCGGCTGGCCGACATGCCGAAATCCGATTTGGAGTTCGCCCGCCTCGGCCTGGCATCGACGTTGCGCAAGCTGGTCGGCGATGCCGGCATGCACACCAACGAGGCGCAACTGCTGATCAAGAGCGGCAACCGCATCGAGCAGATCCGCCAGTTCTTTCCCGACGATGCCGCCTTCCAGAAGTTCATGGCCTCGGTGAAAGCGGAATCGCTGATGGCGCGCACCAAGGGCGAGATCATCGGCAACAGCCGAACGGCGGCGCGCATGGCCGAAGACAACAGTCCGGAGTCCGAGGCGTTCGGTCACATGGCGAAGGCAGGCGTCAATCTGGCAAAGGGTAACCAGCTGGCCAGCGTGTTCAATGGCGTGAAGGCGATGCTATCGCCGCGGCGGGCCCCCAATGCGGAGCTGAACGCCGAGATCGCCCGCCTGCTCGCCACGCCGGGCGGCGGCCGGTCCGTCAATGCGCTGCGCGATCGGCAGGCCAATCCGCCGGTGAAGTATCTCGCCACCGCGCTGCGCCCCGCGATCCCAGCCGCGGCCGCAGGGACCGCGCAGGCCGGCAATGGCCCATGAGATCAAGCCTGCGAACATCGGCGCCAGGATGGATCTGACATGCTGATCATGGGTCATAGGTGCAGCCTCCTGGAGGCGGGATCAGCCAACGTCCGGACGTTTCGCCGCCGGCGGCGCCAGTCAACCACCTCGGGCGGTCTGTGTCACCGCCGGCGTGCGGTTCAGGGGCAGATGTTTCGGTCCCGATCCTATCCGGTGTGCTTCAAAGTTCTTCTGCAACTCTGCAAATCGAAGGTTCTCCCGATGAAAAAGCTGCTGCTTGTCCTTCTGCTTCTTCTCGCCGCCCCTGCCCTCGCGCAATCGCCGATCGGGCCGGTGCAATATCAGGCCGTGCCGGCGTGCCTGGACACCGGAGGGCAGCACCTCAACTATAATCTGTCGACGGCGACGTTCCTTTGCGGGAACAGCGGCGGCGGGGGCGGTGGCGGCGGTACGTCGCTCACGTTCTCAGGCACCACCATTACGTCGAACAGTTTGGCGCTGTTTTCGTCGTCGGCGTCACTTACCGCTCTGGCCAATGGCTCGCGCCTGTTCATCCGGGCGATGGTCAATGGTACCGGGTCCGTGGCTGGAACGAGCGATACCATCGGCGTTGGCATGTGCAAGTCGGATGGGACGGCATATTTTTTCGCGTCACAGTCTGACAAGAATCAGGTCATGTATCGGCAGACGTCATCGACGCAGACGGTCATTCAGGCGTCAGGCGTACAGAGTGCTGCTGTGCAGGGCGGCTGGAACCAAATCGAGTTCACCGTCAACGTCGATACCGTCAATAGCTCCATTTATTCTCCCAACAACGCGGGAGTTTTTGGCTTTGGCCGCGTCCGAGATGGCACGTTCGATCCAACGTCCGGAACATGGTTCGTCTGTATCGAGGCTGATTCAACCGCGAATATTGGCGCGGTCTCATATGTCGTCGGGGCAATGCCGTAGCCAGGACGGGTAAGAGGTCGTCGCTTGCGGCATCCTGGATCGCTGAAGCAGTTCACCTCGCGAGCTATATAGGACAGGCACGGGGATGCGCACACGAACATCCGGCCAGGGCCGGCCCAAGGGCTCGCGGAACAAGATCACCGCCGCACTGAAGGACATGGTCCTGGCGGCTCTGAACGATGTCGGCGGCCAGGAATACTTGGCGGCCCGGGCGCACGATAACCCCGCCGCGTTCCTGCAGCTCTTGGGCAAGATCCTGCCCATGCAGGTCTCCGGCGAGGGTGGCGGGCCTGTGGTGATTCAGGTGGTCAGCTACGCGGATACTGAACCGTCACCCAATCACGAGGGCCAGTGATCCATGGCGCGCACGTCGACGTCCGGCCAGGGGCGCAAGAAAGGCGTCCCGAACAAAGCCACGCGGGAGGTCAAGGACGCGGCCCAGCAATTCGGCCCCGCCGCGGTGCGCAAGCTCGCCGAGTTGGGCGGTCTGATCGACGGTGGCACCGGCATGGCCGCCGGTCGGTCAGATAGCCGCGACCGTGGGCCTGAATGTCCTCGCGCAGGCGGACATGGCGATGTGGTTCCTACTCGCCGACCTGGGCCTGGTCGAACCTGGTGACGCGCTTGTTGTGAAAGACACACTCACCGGCGCCGGCTGACCTTGCGGCCTGTTGCAAAAGGCATGCAGAAAAATGGCACTTTAATTGCAACTCGCGGATTTAGATGCCGCGCGACACCTCCGCGCGGATCTCCTGGGCATTGAACGATGCTTCCGGACAATTCCAGAGATTCTTCGCCTCGGTGATTTGGTGGACCAGCCAAATCGGACAACGTGATCGGCAACGACAACTCATCCGGCACGCCGATCACCCTCAAACGCGGCATCGCCAACGAGGCGCATTGTGAGCACGCCGATGTCGCCGCTTGGCACCGCGAAACCGCAACGCCCGCCGACAAGGCCAGCCCGATCGAGATCCGCGCGGTAGCGGTTGGCGCGGACCCGATCGACGGCGATGCCATCGACAAGAATCTCAATCTCGACCGACATTTCGGGGCTCGCGGGGTCTCGCGCCCAGCCCTCGATCGTACCGTCCGCACTACGATGGATATCACCATGCAGGTGGCATGGAGGATTGCGGCTGTCAGAAAGGCCGGCGCGTTTGGCGAGGCGGGTCCAGACGGTGAACAAGGCAGCACCCTGCTCGGCGCGCTCGGCAACGAAGCTGGGCCAGCCCTGGACGTCCTCGGGATACAGCGCGTCGTACTCGAGGGCGTTCTGGAACATGCCCCGCCCGGCGTGGTCCACGAAGGTCTCCGCCGCCATGCCGTCCGCCCAGACCAGGGCGTGATCATCGAGTTCCAGGTGCAAATACCTTACTTCGCCGACCGGAGCGCGGCTGATGGAAGCGCCGTTCACCAGGGCGCCAGCGGGGATCAGCAGGTCGTCAACCAGCACCGCGTGCTGTGGGGAAACGCAGACGTCTCGCGACGGCACCCCGTCGGCGAGCGCGCCGGCAAGGATGCAAACAGGGCGAAGCTGTGCATTGGCGGAGACGAAGGCGGCGGAATAATCGCGCCGGCCGATCCATTTGATTGGCCATGCGCCGGCGGGGGTGTTGACCAGGTCGCCGATCGCCAGCGTCTCGATGGCGGCTTCACCCGCGGGCGTCGCGATGCGCGTGCCGGCGAGGTAGCAGGCCACGGTCGCGAGACCGCCGGAAATATTGCTCCCGGACAACGATATGGTGCCTTGGAGCTCGATCTTCATGTCGGTTGCGGTGAGGGATTCGCGTGAGGAGCTGGTATTGACGTAGACGAATGTGTTGCCACCACTGACTTGCCATCCGACCGAATGAGCTGAGAGGTGACCATTGGAAGACTGACCAGCATACTTCAACGGGACACCAAGTCCGCTCAGATCTATCAGGTCCACCGCCGGATGGAAGTTGGTGATGATATCCATAGCCGAACCGGTCGAGTCGCTGGTGGCGCCGTACAGGTAATCGTTGACGCCGCTGCCACCGGTGAGGACATCGGCGCCCGCGCCACCCCGCAAGAAGAGGTTGCCTGTCAAACCCGCCCCATTGATCTGATCGGCTCCCCCGAGGCCGTAGACGAATGTCGGTGTTGACGCCGGGAAGGTTCCGAGCGACGTCGAAAGCTGGAGAGTGTCATTGCCGGCTGCGCCAACGACCAGATCGACCTGGGCGGAGGCGGATGATTTCCCCGACGTCACGTCGGTGGTCGTAATGGTTAGGGCATAGAGACTGCCATTCGCGGTGCCCGCCACACCGGACGCGCCGGCCGACAGCGTCGCGACGTTGTTCGTGTTGGACAAGGTGAAGAACGCGAAATCTGTGCCCCCAAGTGAATAGGTGTAGCTGTCCCCGACGAGACCGCCGACCTGCGCAATGCTGGCGAGCGCGCTGTTGGCGGCCAGCCCGCTGGTGGTCACCGATGAGGTAACGGGAGAAACGGTGACGCCGGTTGGTGTCGAAGTCGATCCAACAGACGAGGCCTGGTTCCACCCGATCACATCCAGCGCCGTCAGATCCGCACTCGACACCGCGTTAACCACGCCTGGGACGCTGAACGCATTGAACGCGTCGTTCCCCAGGGAGGTATCCCAGTCGCCGGCATCTCCCCCGGCCGTGATGTTGAAACCACCGAGGTCGGTGACACCGCCATCGATCGAAAAATACCCGGGGGTCGTGGCGGAGAAATCGCGCACCCCCGGTGCGGAATAATGAAAGAGATCCAAACCATAGTAGCTGTTGGCAGTCGTCCCAATAGTGCCGCCCGTCAGAAGCGCCCGCCCCATAACCTCAGAGATTTCGTGCAGCACCGTGCCGTTGAAGTCGTAGGCTCCCGCAGTCACACCGTCGGCGTTATTGTAGTCGAAGGGAAGACTGGATGAGAAGCCAACGAAGCCATCGGTCGCCGACGAAGCCCCGCTCAAGGACAGCGCCTTCGCATTGGCGTTGGTTACCCAGTACGTCCCGCCAGTGGGATTGGAGGCGGGGAGAGAGCCGACCGCCGCGGCGTCATCCGCCGTCTTGGAATCTGCTTTGAGGGCGCTTGTGAGCTGCGAATAACTGTAGCTGTTAAGGAAATACGAACTCTCGCCCAAGGCGTTGCTGCCCAGAGCGTTGCCGTTGACCTCTCCGTACCCGACGCTGATGTTGATCGTGACAGCATCGGTGTATTGGCTTTCCAGGTACTGCACGGCAGCAAGGACGCCGGCGGTGAACCCGATCGGCGCGGACTGCCACGCTCAAATCCCAGGTGATATTGATCACAAACGGCGACGTGGAGGACGAGCTAGTTGACGAACTGGTTGACGAACTGGTTGGCGAGACGGTCGCGCTTCCGCTTTCCGTGCCGCCTGCGTTGCCCTGATGGTCCTCGCGCGCGCCCAGCCGCGCGGACTGAACGCTCGAGTCCCTGGTGATGTTGATAGCGAACGGCGACGTGGAGGGCGAACTGATTGGCGCTACGGGCGCGCTCTCGCTTCCCCTGCCACCCGTATGGCCCTGATGGCCGCCGCGCGCGTCCAGCGGTGCGGACAGCAGAAACTGCCCGTCATCGGAGATGACGAGACCATTGGTCCCGCCATCGTCAAATGAAGAGACATAACCCAAGTGGATGTCGAACGGTGCCTGGTCGCGCGAAGCATCATCAGACGTGTTGGCTTCAATCGAAAACTTATGGGTCGGCGTTCCCCATTTGGGAACTTGGAGACCGTAAAGGCTCATTGGGCACACTCGCGACACAAGATTGTGCACAAGTGTCAACCGCCAAACGTTAGAATTTCGTTAGAGAGCTTCCCCCAAAAGGCCCTTTCGTGATGGATTGATAGGCGTGTTTGACGCCCCTTTGTCCGGGGTCGCGGCGGGCCGAGCGCTGATTGATGCCCCGTGAGCGCGTTGAAGTTGCCGCAGGAGATGCCCGTCCCGGCCGTTGCCAAACATCGCATCGGCCCAGGCGTGAGCCGCTCTCCCGCCACGCAAAAGCGGCGCCCCCAGGGGGGGCGCCGCTGCCTGCAGAAAGTCCTGGGCGGAAAGGCTATCTGCCCTTGCGCCCTCGAATCAGACCCAGACCAAACAGACCGCTGCCGATTAGCAGCATGGACGCGGGCTCCGGCACTGCACTGGTACCGCCGCCAATCCCGCCGCCGCCATCGACGCCGGCGTTGCTGGCGACATTGCCGGTATTGCCATTCGTTCCAATGACATCACTGGCGAAGAAGAAACCCTTTGCATTAGCGATGAAATTGGACACCGAAAGCTGGGAGTTGTCCGCGGTCGTGAATGTAAGCGGGCCTGGAAGCGGACTGCTTGCGCCATGGCCGCACCCTGAACAGGTGATGGAGTAGTCGAATGAGCCGAACGTGCTGGCGGTCGCCGGGGCAGGCCCGACACTGAAGCCCGAACTAAGTCCGGTGACCAAGATCGCCGGGTTGCCGAAGATGTTGAACTCGAGGGCCTGGCCAGCGCCCGTGCTGACAAAATCGACGCCGGCGGAGAGGGTTTCCGTGACCGTGACGTGGGTGCTGTCGACCTGCAACAAAGTCACGGTTCCGAACGGGCCGGTCCCGCATGTACCCGTGCACCCGTCCTGATTTAGGGTGAAAACGAGCGCAGACGCAGGCGTGATACTGGCAAATCCTGCCAATATGGCGAGACTTGTGGCGGCGCTCAGGAGCAGGGACTTCATCGTCATCTCCATTCAAATGGGGATGCCACGGACAAAGGGGCATTTGACCCGGTGTTAGCTTCCGGTGACACCCGCGAAGCCAGAATTTTTTACGTCCGATTAACAGTAAGCAAAGAACGTGCCAGCGTCCGATTGCCCAGGATTCCTTTGATTTCTTAACTTAATCCTAATGCTGCCCTGACTAGGCTGGGGAGAGTCCATTGGTTTGTAAAGAAATCCGACGGTCTGTCGCCGTACAGACAGATGCTCTTCGTAACAGCTTAGGTAACGCATTCAAGTGGTTGGCAGGAGGTTTTGCCGGCTAGTTCGAAGGTGATGCTGTTAAGAATGCTAACTCCTCCGCAACGAGGGTAGTAATTCGGCGCGTCCGGCTGGCTCTGCAGGCGATGGTCCGATCCCAACCCCTGACAAGCGATGGGCTAATCGACCGCAATCATCCGGTCTAGGCTGGTCAGTTTGCTGCGAGGGGACTTTGCTGAGGACGTTCCACCCGGCGGGGGAACGGAGCGCCAGGACCTGCTTTCAGCGGTACTGTGGCTGGCGATCTGGGTAGGATCGTTCTTCCTGCTCATGTGGCTCCTGAATTGATTTTGCGTGGGTGCCACCAACGCAAAGCCGCCCCGGCTGCGTCACCGGGGTGGCCGGCAGGTCGGGAGAACGGCTTCAGCGCTCCGCCGCCGGCGCAGTGCCAACAGCCCACCCGGCGGCACTCCCCATCGGGAACAGCGTGAGCTGCCGCACATGCAGCCGCCGCGCCCCAACCTCCCGCTCGATGACGTCGACCGGCACGCACCGGCCCCAGCTGTCGTTGGCCTGCGCATACCGCCCCTGGCGCTTCTCCGGCCAGGCGTAGACGCCACCTTCCTCGCCGGACCCGAACGCCCAGCGCTTGAGGCGGAACATCGGCACGATCACCAGGTCGTCAGTGTCCAGGAAGTGCGACAACAGCAGGTCGGCCCGCGTCGAGAACATCCACCCCGGGTTGCAGCCCAGCTCGGCGTGACTGGCCTTGCTCTCAAGATTCCGGTTCGACCAGGTTTCCAGGAACAGGTTGCCGGTCCAGTGCTGCTCGACCTTGATCTCGATCGACCAGACCGTGTCGGGGTCGGTGTTCATCAGCACGTCGCCAAAGCTGGCCTGCAGGGTCTTGGCGAGGGCACCGCTGGCGGTGCTGACCACACGGCCCTTGTGGGCGCGCTCCTCGAGGAAGGGCAGCAACACGGCCATGCCGCGGTGCTCGACCAGGGAGGCGGTGGTAAATGCGTTCATTGCATGGATCCCGAAAATGCACGCCGCCCCAGGTTACCCGCCGAGGCTGCCGATGCCGGTCATGAGCCTGGTCGCGGCCCAGGGTAGGGTTTTCCCCGCCAGGGCAGCGGGCCGGGTTTCAGGAAGCTCCGGAAGGCGCTCATGCCCCTGCGCTCCTCAGGATGTCCTCGACCAATGCGTGCGCCAGCTGGTGGCCGACCTCGTTATAGGGCGGCTCGCCGATCGTGTTCAGCATGGCCGGCGGGAACAGCGCGGCCTTGGCGCGGATGCCCGCCGGGGTGGTAGCCGGGATCGCCACGGCCTGGCGCAGAACGGCCCACCAGCGGGCAGTGAGCGGATCGCAAACGTCATCCGGCGCGCTGTCATCGAGCTGAAGTAACTCGGCGTGGATGCCGTGGAACTCTGTGCACAGCTGCAGCAGCTCGGTATCGCCGCCGGCGGCTGGCGACGCCTCGGCGGGCGGGCGTTGCGCCAGCAGCAGGACGGCCGCGGTGGCGCCGAACAAGCTGCGGCGAGGGGTTTTGATGTCGGCCATCACGCGGCCCCCATTCGTGTCAGGTCGGCGATGATGGAAACCACGAGGCGGACATCGGTGCTCGGCCCGAGCGGATACCCATCGCAGAAGTCGTCCAACTCCATCGGCTCCCCGACCCGGCACCACATCAGGGCGCGGACCTTCACCATCAGGCCTTCGAAACTGACCGCGGCTTTCTCCTCGATCTGGTCCACCAGGATGCTGCACGGCTGCGTCGCCGCATCGTTCTCCTCGTCGGTGTTGTGCCGATGGATGGCGAAGAAGGCGTCCTCGACCGCCCGCGCGGCATCGAGCTCGACCCCCAGGCGGATCAGCGCGGCGTCCGAGTGTGGCGAGCCAGCAGCAGCGGCGGCCGGGATGGCGCCGGCGAGCGCCAGGGCGGCGGTCGATCCGAACAGGCCACGCCGGGATGTGGTGGCGGTCATGCCCGGGCCCCCTTCCATGCGGAGATGTCGACCACGGCCGCGCTGCGGAGTTGCTGGCGGGACGGCAGGGGGGCGACCATCTGGACGCCCAAAATGTCGGCCACGTCGCGCATCAGCTGCAGGAGGATGGCCTTCTGGTCGGCGTCCGTCCCGGTGACCCCGTGCTTGTTCCACCGCGCTTCGAGCGGCCATGGGCCGGGCGCCGGGAGCGGAGAGTTCGGCGGGGCCTCCCCCTTCACCTGTGGCACGGGCTCAAAGCGCACAACGTTCGCCGCAAGCGCAGTCTTGCGCCGGGTCGTGGTAGCCTTGGTGACAGCCTTGGGCATGCTGGTGTCCTTGATCTGGCCCGGGTGTCCGAGCCGGTGCGGAGGGTGTCAGGGCGCCTGCAGAACGGCGCGGTCGCTACGGGGTAGGCTCAGCCGGCCCGCGCGGTCGCGGACAGCCGACGCGTCGGTGACGACGCCGCGGCGGTGACCGCCCCAGGGGGCGAGCGCCGCCATGCCGATCGAGGGTTCGGCCATCTGGGCCTCGGACTGGGAGGCCGGACGGGCGGGAACGAACTTGCGCAGCGTGAGGGCCATGTCCGCCTCCTATTCCGTCGCGGCCAACGCGGCGGCCAGACGGCGCTTCGCTGCGGCGAGCTGACCCCGGCGCTTGTTGAACAGCCTGAACGCGGAAGACTTCCGCTCGCGCATGCGCTCCGGCGTGAATTGCCGGGCCGGCATCGCCACGCGGCCGTTCACCATCATGGCCTCGGTGCGGGTCCGGTTCGCCTCGCCGATCTCCTCGCGGGCCGCGTCATAGACCCGCTGCGCTTCACGCAAGCCGGCCGCTGCATTCAGCAACTCTCGCGAGGGATCGACCGGAGCCGCAACGGCCACGGCCCGGGTCTCGGGCAAAGGGGCGGCCTTCGGCTGGTTCCAGGTGCCGTCGTCCCAGGACGCGCCGAACACGGTGGCGGGGTGGCGGAACGTGGGCATAGACCGAAGCGGACTGGCGACCGCCAGGGGGTTCCGAGTCTGGTAGGTGCCGCCGCGGTGGTAGCGCATGGACATGGTGTTAATCACCTTGGTTGGTGATTTTCACCTTACCCATTGGCTGATAGGACCGCAAGCGGAAAAACACATGGTTGTCGATTTTACCCATGTGTGGCAGGCTGCTGGGATGACGACAATCACACCAGCTCTATGCCGAGCCGCCCGAGGGTTGTTGGGATGGAATCAGGACGATTTGGCAAAAGCCGCCAGGGTGGGACTGAACACGTTGCGCAACTTCGAAGCGGGCAAATCGACCCCTATGACCAACAATCTTGCGGCTATTCAGGCAGCCTTTGAGGCGGCCGGGGTGCTGTTCATTCCGGAGAATGGCGGTGGGGCAGGCCTACGGATGAAGGAGCCAAACGAATGACCGCAATACCCCCGCCCCGCCGCGAGACGCCCAAGCACCTGACCGAGATCCTGCGCGACGCCTTCATCGGCATGGTGCGGAGCGACACGACCGACCTCTCCGCCCGCGGCCTGGCGATCTTCATGGTGTGCGGCCTCGATGGCGCCGCCCACACGGTGCGCGGCCTGGCTATGCGCCTCGCCATCCCCAAGCCAGCAGTCACCCGGACCCTCGACCGGCTGGAGGAGCTACAGCTGCTGCAACGTAAGCCGGATCCGGCGGACCGGCGCAGTGTGCTGGTGAGCCTCACGCCGGCAGGCAGGAAACTCCTGGCCAGCCTGCGGCGGATCGTGGGCGCCGCTGCGGCCGGGGCTGGGACGATGCCCGGAAATGTCGGCACCGGTGTGCGGGCGCGCACGTGAGCCGCAGTCATGGCGCCAGATCCGCCACAGCCTTTCATGAGGCCGGACACGTCGTGCAGGCGCATGCGGAGGGCTTGGCCGTCCGGACGGCCACCATCATCGAGGAAGGGGATGCTGCCGGACACATAGTCTATGCCCGGGCCATGTTGGTGCGAGAGAGCCATATCGCCATGGTAACCGCAGAGCGGCGCGCACGCGTTGCTCTTGCCGGGGAGATCGCCCAGAAGCGGCATGAGCCTCGCTCCGTCAGGAGACATCAAGCCAGCGCCGACCGAGCCGTTGCCGTGGCCCTGGCCCTGGCCGTGTCCGGGTCGTCGCGAGAAGCCGAGGCGAGGGTAGTCCTATGGACGATCCAGGCTGAACAGATGCTGGATCGGCACTGGAGCGTCGTAAAGGCCGTGGCCGTTGCACTCCTGGAGTCGGGCACCCTAGACGCGGGGCGGCTGGCAGAGCTTCTCAAGCCGGTGCCGTTCCCGCGGCGCCGAACCCGCGTTACGCGCCAAGGCGCCACCATGGGACCAACTGAGTTCCGTCAGCCCGGCTTATCCCGCAGAGAATCAAATGAAGCTTGAGAACGTCGAAACCCTATACTTTGTGATATCCGTGTTCGTGCCGGGATTTATCTATAACGGCGTGTTTTCTAACTTCGTCCCCCTGCGCAGGACGAAGGAAAAGGAACTTCTAATCCTGCGGTTGTTGACTGCCACGGCGGTTAACTATGCGATCTGCTCGCCTATTCTATATCTGCTGATCATGGGAAACCTCTTCGCCTCCAGGCCTCTGATGCAGGCAATAGCCTGGCTGGCGGTCATCTTCCTGGTCCCGATACTACTCGGCCTCGTGCACGCGTGGATCGTGCAGCGGGACGGAATCGGCGGGCTTTATCGGCTCCTCGGTCTACGGGCGATCAACCCGATTCCGACCGGGTGGGATTGGATTTTTAGCCGCACAGACCCATGTTTCGTATTGATAACCCTCAACGACGGCACGACGATCGCTGGGTTTTTCGGGCTACGCTCGATGGCTTCATCGGACCCAGAGCACAAGGACATCTACATCGAAAAGGTCTATACGGTGCCGGAAGACGGTCCTTGGAACGAGGTTGAGAACTCCCAAGGTATGCAGGTAGACGGGGCGCAGATCGCCTTCATCGAGTTTCGAGGAGCTGGAAATGGCTGATCCAAGGCGCATTGCGCAAGGGCGCATGGCACAGGATGGCTTCAGGCCAACCGAGGGCTATCAGCCGAAGCCCGGCAGCCAGCAAGAAGGCTACAGACCAGCCGCAAGCGTGTCTCGGACGGCTGCGCCGAAGCCCCCGAGCGGCGGCTCGAGCGCCCAGGCGCCCAAGAAGTAGGCGTTCCCGCGCCACCACCGCGTGCAACGCTCCGAATGCCGCGCGCTGGCTGCCATCGAGTTGGGGAGAGGGCCGCATCCAGTTATGACGGGCTTCGGTCGGCGGCGATCAGGCGCGGTTCAAGATCCCTTGGACGGCCGCCGTCGTCCAGGGGCCGCCCCGCGAAGTGAGAACGCCTCTTTCGGTCAACTCGGCCCCGATCTGACGCAAAGTCATGCCGCGCTGGTGCATTCCCGACACCAAGGGTCCCAACGAGTTGGGGGCTGCTCGGGCGCTATGCAGTTGCGTTGCACGGTCCAAGGCAGTCTCCGTCCCGGGTAGGTCCGACCTGCGATAGCTGGGAAAACGATTGTCCGCCATGCGGGCGTATCCTTTTCATGCTGCATCAAGCAGAAGCGCCCGCGCCGACCGTTGGTTGCAGGATCGCGTTAGTTCGCCACCGCCACATTCACCATGACGAATCTAAAAACATGAGTATTCCCGATTGGCATCAATTATCCCTTCGCGGCCACGGAAGCTCCGGTTGATCAATCTCAGCCTACGAATCACCCAGGGACTGAGACTCCAAGTCAGCTGATGGCCGCCGCGTCCCCGTGCGTCTGCTGGTCGGTGAAGCCCTGAAGCCCTAGTGAAGCTCCGCGCCGTCACTCCCGTGACATGGTTCAACAGCTTGTCCAGACGCCCGATCTGACCATCCCGCCCCCTGTTATGCCGCGCATAACACCCACGGATGGGGTATAAACTGCGCCCATGTGCCCAACCGTGTTCATCGCCCCGACGACCAAGCCCCGCCGCGAATACGTTCATCAGGAATACCCAAAGTGGGTCGGCGGCGTGGTGGTGGAGGACCGGGCGTCTGAGATTGCCGTCCTGGCCATACAATGCGAGGCGCTGAAGGCGGCCGAGGGGTTGGGAGTAATCACGGAGCCATCCGAGGACAAAACCGCTGTAACACCCCTTACAGAGCGTTTATCGGCGCCATCCGTTCCGGGTGAGGTGCTGAGTGCCCAGTTCCTGGAACCGCTGGGTCTCTCCGCACGGGCCCTGGCGCGGGACATCGGCGTGCCGGCCAACCGGGTGACGGAGATCATCAACGGCGTCCGTGCCATCACGGCAGATACGGCACTTCGGCTGGCGGAGCGGCTCGGTACCACGGCGGAATTCTGGATGAACCTCCAAATGGCGCATGACCTGGCGGCGGCGCGACGGGCTCGGAAATCAAGCCGCGGCGGCGCCTCGAGCGGCGGTCAAGACGGCGGCGAGGACCAGATAGCTCGTCAAGCCGTTACAAAGCCTTGCGCTTTCGAAAGGCCGGGCATCCGAGTTTCTGGACACCATAAAGCCGAGCGATCATCCGAGCGATCCGAACGGTAGAAAACCAGACGCGCGCGGCGATTATCCGGACGCTCCCGACGGTCAGCGCGTCAGCACGAAGTGGGTCGCCAGCTCCGTTGGGACCGCCTCCGTCACCCGATAGCCAAGGCCTGGCAGGTCAATGCCTGCGAACAGGGATTCACCACGGCCCAGAACGACGGGCGACAGCGCCAGGTGCAACTCGTCGATCGCTCCTGCGAGCAGGTACTGGCGGATCGTCGAAACTCCGCCGCCGATCTTCACGTCCAGGTCGCCCGCGGCGGCCTTGGCCTGGGCGAGCGCCGCCTCGATCCCGTCGGTGACGAAATGGAAGGTCGTCCCGCCCTCCATCACGATTGGCGCCCGGGCGTGGTGGGTGAGGATGAAGGTCGGCGCGTGATACGGGGGATTGTCGCCCCACCAGCCCTTCCAGTCGGGTCCGCCCCAATCGTCGCCGGCCGGGCCGAACATATTGCGGCCGAGGATGAAGGCGCCGAAGCCTTCCGCCGCGGCGCGGGCGAAGCGATCGTCAGTCCCGCCGTCTTTCCCGATCATCGATCGAAAGGTCCGGGTCGGGTAGAACCAATTGTGCAACTCCCTGCCCCGTTTGCCGAGCGGATGCTCCAGGCTCTGGTCCGGGCCGGCCCCGAAGCCGTCGATGGACACTCCAAAAGCCGCTACGCGCACCTTGCCCATGCGGGCCTCCGTCTGATGGTGAACTGCAACATGCCCCGAGGACCCTCGCGTGATTTCAAACTGAGGATTATTCCGTAATCGTAGTGACGCACAGTGACGCAGTGACGCATTTTTGTACTATAGTCTCCTTCGCGTGCGCGCGCGTGTAGAGGGGATCTATAGGGAAAATGCGTCACTGTGCGTCACTGCGTCACTAATTGGGGTGGAAGCCACCACCTTACGCCGCCGGTTCCGCGCTCCCCCTTCTTCCATCCGAGGCGATCTAGAACGGCGATGATCCGGCGCTGGTCCGCCGTGCCGATCCGTGACGCGTCGAAATACAGCGCATCCTTCGCCACCTCGGCGACGGTGCAGCGGGTCTTGCCGGCAACCCATTGGCTGATCGTGTCTTCCCACGCATCTGCCTCGTATCTGGCCTCTTGCTGCGGCGCGATGTGCTCCCGCTCGAACGCACCGTCCGGCCACCACGTTTCGCCGTTGCGGTAGGCGGCTACGGCTTCGGCGAAGAGTTGGTCGCGATCCCGCGCCAGGCCTTCAGTGTCGATCGTGCCGACCTTCACCGGCCAGAACCGCCGGCCGCCGGTCTCGTCGCGAAGGTAAGCCTCCTTATTGGTCGTGCCGATGAAAATGCACTGGCGCGGCTCGATGACTTCGTTGCGGCCGTATTTCGGCACGTAGCGTTCTTCCGTTTGCGTCAGGAATGCCTTCAGCGCGCCGGCCTCGGTCTTGCCGATCGACGAGAGCTCGGCAATCTCGATCAGCCACTTGCCTCGGAGATGCGTCGATAGCCTGACGGCGTCGCCGTGATGGAGCTCGGGCAAGCTATCGCTGAACCATCCCGCACCCAGAATGGCGCAGGCGCTCGATTTCCGCGCCCCCTGCGGGCCTTCCAGAACCAGCATATAGTCGCATTTGCATCCGGGTTTCATGATCCTCGCCACCATCGCGATCAGGACCATCCTGCCGATCCGGGCGACGTACGGCGGCGGCTTGTAGACGTCGGACGGTTCGGACCCGAGCCAGGGATCGACCCCAAGGTAGTCGGCCAGCCAGGTCCCGATGCGAGCCTTGCCGTCCCAGCGCAGCCCGCTCAGGTAGTTTCGCACCGGATGAAAGGCATGCTCGCGGGCGACCAGGTCGGCGGCCTGGTGGGCGACTTCCTTGCCGAGGCGGCGCAGCTCATGCCGCTGCAGCCATTCCTGGAGCGCGCCGACATCGGCGTCCTGGATGGGACGGGGGTCGGTGAACGCAGCGGTGCGGCTACCGGGCGCGGGGCGGCGCAGCAGCGTGTGCCGGAGCATCTCGTCGTAGGCGACCAAGCCCCGAAGCGGCGGCGCCTGCCGCATGGCAAGAGCGGCGTTAGCCAGGTTCGGGATCACCTGCCCGCGGTCGTCGGTTTGGAGATATTGCTTCCAGTCATCGCTGGCGGCCGCGGGTGGATCGTCCTGCTTCGCGGGCTCAGGTTCGTCGCTTGGCTTCCAATCCGGCGCCGCGTCGCTCAAGATGTGCAGCTGCTCGGCCGTTCCGCCGGCAGCGATCCAATCCGCCACGTCGCCTTTCGGTGCGAGACCCGGCAGCGCGAGGATCCGGATTTTCCGCGCGACGCCACGAAGCGCCTTCGCCACCGCCGCGGCGTGCTGGCGCCCAGGGTCGTCATTGTCGGGCAGGATCACCACGTCCGCCCCGGCCAGCGGCTTGCCGTACTCGGGTCGCCACTTGTTCGCCCCGCCTGGGGAGCAGGTCGCGGGCACGCCCAATGCGGCGATGGTGTCGGCTCCCTTTTCCCCTTCGACCACGTAGACCGGGTGGCCAGCGGCTACGGCCGCCACCAAGTCCGGCAGCCGGTAGAGCACTCGCTGCACGCCGGTCATCTTCCAGGCCCAGCGCCCGGGCCCGTCGGGTTGGCGCTGACGGAAATCCTTTGGCTCGAAGCGGACCACCTGAAACAGAACCGCGCCGGAGGCGTCCGTGTAGTCATAGGCCGCAACGATCTTCGGGCTGCGCTTGACCGGCGCAAGGTGCCCGCGCTCTCGCATCCACGCCACCGCGCCGTCCTTATCGAGGTTCTTGCGCTCCTGTACCAGGTCGAGGACGCCGCCTCCCTTGCCCGCCTCGAAATCAAGCCATGTCCCTTTATCGAGGCTGATGCGCAGGCTGCCGCGGGTGCCGAAGCGCAGCTCGCGCTTCGATTTGATCTCCTCCGTCGGCTCGCCGAGAAGCTCGCGGGCGACCGGCCCCATTGCTTGAACGAAGTCAGGTGACCCTGCCGCGATTGTCATTGCGTCGCACCCCGCGCAGGTTGGGCCGCACGCGTGTCGCCGGCGACGATGACGTGCTGCGCGCCGGCGAAGGCTTCAGCCCATGCGGGCGCGTGCCGTTCGTCCGTGCTGATCAACGCAAACTGGCCCAGCGAAACCGAGGCTTCGACGGCGGCCCATGCGCTGAGTAGGCTGGTTCCCACTTGGCCCGGCTGTTCGACTGCTATCAGAACACCACGCACCCAGCCGGCTAGCCCTTCCGCGCAACTCCAACCGGACGGGCCGCCCGAAAATGGTTCGACGTCGTCGACCAAGATCAAGGCTGGTCGGTCCGGCCGAGGGAGCCTTGGGGTCGGCCAAGTCTCGAAGCAATCTACAATCTGCGCGAGCGCGATTCTCGTTTGCAGCACCGCGCGCACGAAGTGAGCGTGGCCGGGTTCGCCAGCTTGATCTAAAAACAGGATTGTTTCGATGAAACCGCGGCGTGGATCCCGGCCGGTCTCCTCTGGAGCCGACCAGAAGTCTCTAGCGTAGATCACTGCATCTTCCCCCGCGCAGGCATCACCGGATGCACGCCATTGGACGGTTGCAGCGCAACGAACGGCACTGGCCGTGGCGCGGCCAGCAGGGCCTCGCCCCATTCCCGCATGTGCGGAAAATCCGTTTCGATCAGCAGGAATTGCCGGCACTTCAGTGCCATGCCGACCGCCATTTTGTAGCTCGCGATGTCGGCACCGGTGGCATGGATCAGCGCGCCTCGCGCCCAACGCAGCAGACGAGGAACCGACGCCCAGCCGGCGGGTCCGGTGCTTGCGTAGTCGTCGTCGCCGAGAACCACGAGGCAAGGCAGAGGCGCGCGCTTCAGTGTCCCCATCGGCGCCACGGCTTTCCGGTCGAGCTGCATGGCCGCGAGGCGGCCGCGGCGGACTTCCCGGTAAATCTCGGCCTGGTGCGGGAACCCCATGGCGACCGCATGCGCAATGAGTTGGTCGAGCTCGTTAGGTTGGCTAATGGCGATCATCGCGGCACCGCCCGGAGCTGCCGGCGCGGGAACCGATCGCCACCGGCGACCCGCACCATCGCCGGGGTAATGCTTCGCTCAAATTCGGTCAGGGCACCAAGGATGGCGGGCATCCCGCCGATCCGCGCGGCAACCTCGATCAGGAGTTCAGCAGTCGCCCGCGGCCCGAGCGTGTGGAGATGCTGGCAGCTGCGCTCAAGGCGCAACATGGTGAATTCGTCGGGCATCAGTTCAACGCCCCCTGGACGGGGTTGACCCACTCGGGATTTCCGTCCTCGTCCACAACGAGCCGTGGCAGACCAGCGAAAGCCGTCATCCAAGCATAGAAATATCGATCTTCGGTCGTTACTGCGACCAAGCGTCCGCATTCGACGGTTGCTTTCACGACCAGCTCGCCGTCGCGCTTCGGCAGCCACTGCGGGGTCGGCGCCACGGTCAGGATTGAAACGGCGTTGGCCCAAGCCAGGAGGCCGGGCAAGCATGCCCAGGCGGCCGGTCCAGCGGCGGCGTCGGCGAGATCCGGAACGACGACCAGCGACGGCTTAGCGGACGCCGGGAACCGGGGCGTCGGCCATACCTCGGAATAGTTAAGCAGCGCCCCGTAGACGATGCGGCGTGTCAGTGCCGCGAGCAGCACCGCGGAGAGGCCGTTGGGTCCGCACGCCTGGTCGACGTGGTCGACGCCGGCAGCTATACGACCGATCCTCGCAAGTTCGGCTCTATCATCCGGTGGCTCGACCTCGATGGGCCATAGATCCCGGGCATAATCGGCTGCGGTTGCCGACCGGGGTCGGCGCGGGTTGTCGGTAGACATCGGCACGTCCTTTCTCAGGACGGGCGGCGCTTGAAAGCGAGGTCAATCCGGGCTATGTGGCAATTGTTCAGGTCGCCGCAGCCCAAATCGATCCGCCCCGGCGCTGCCCGCGTCGGGGTTTCTCGTTTCAGGCGGAAGCGCGGGCGACCGCGGCTTCGGCGGCGCGGTGGCTGAAGGTCCGAGATGCAGCCCAGGCGAGCACGTCGGCACGGCGGTACAGGACGCGCCGCAGCCCCGCGCGAACGAACGGCGGCCCGTTTCCGTCCCGACGCCACCGCAACGTGGTTCGTGTCGTGATGCCAAGCATGTCGGATAGTTGCTGGTCGGTGAGGAATTCACCGGTCTCGCGGGTCGGCGCTCCGCCTTCAAGGTGATACGCTACAGCTTCGTCCGGCATCGAATTTCTCCGCTAAAAACGCCATGTCGGCGCGTTGCGGATAGCGTCTGACGGGTTAGCCTTCTCCGCCAGATTTCTTCATGCCTTCCAGCGAGAAAGGTAGAAGGCTGTCTCGAACTCTTGGGCCGGCGGGCCTTCGACGCTGCTTGTGTTCGTCTCGCTCAGCCAGCTCCATGATGAGTTTTCCCGTCGTCAACTGTCCCCTGTCGCGAAGAATCTCTATGACAGGCTTAGGCAGTTCCCTGATATTGGGGAGTTTCATGCCGTTGCGTTCCGCATGGTCGTTGACGTCGCGGATAGCGGTGTTGATGTCCTCCTTTGGCGCCCTGCGCAGCGGTGCCGGTGCGGCGGATTTCGGCGTGGGCCGCCTCCTCTCGTCTGCGGCGACGTAACCAGCTCGACGCAAATTCGCTTATCGCCTCCCATGCGACTTCGATATGCAGCCGCTCCCTGGCGTCCCCCCGTTCCCAGCCGCCTACCGTGCCAGTACCTCCAGTCCGCTTTGGCGGCTTCCCAGTCGTCGGAGATGATCCAGCCCGTGGAGGTAATCCTGTGGCTCGTGAGCCCCGGCGGAAGTCTGAAACCATAGTCGTATGGTTCGGAATTGATGCCTTGGATGCGGTGCGAGTCTCTCAGCCTTCCGCTCCGGACAGCCAGGATAATCTCTCTCGCAATGGCTTGCCCGCTCTCGCCATATAGCTGCTCGATCCAATAGGGGACGTTTGCGACGGAGACCCACTCGGGAGGAACTGGCGGGAGGGGGCTGCCGGGTCCCATCTCGAGCTGCGTCACGATGCCGTTGCAGTATCAATGGGACAGGAGAGGCGGCCGCAGAGACTCTCCATGGCGTTTTGTCGATTCAAGGCCGGGATCAGTTGAGTGTCGTTCGTCAAAGTGCCCTCCGCCGGGCGCCGCTGGGTTGTCGGTGGGGAAACCCGATGCGGTGCCGGGCTTGTCGGGGATCAGCCTATCCCCACCAATTCGATAGCGATCGGGTCGGTTCAGCCCGTTTGGCGAATTGGCACGACATTGCCGGCAACGGCTTCGCCCTCAACAGGGGTGGTGATCAGCGTAGCCCAGGCATCAAGCGCGCGCCGTCGCTCCGGCAGGAACTCCGCCCGTTGATAGACAGCGGCCACACCCTGGATGCTGCCGGTAATGTGGTTGAGCAGCCGGTCGCAGACGTGCGGGGCGAAGCCCATGCCGGCCAGCGCGGTCACGCCGGCGCGGCGGAAGTCGTGGAAGCGCCAGTCGGCCACTTCCTGGCGATGCGCGCTTGAATCACCGGCCGCTTCCTTCGCTATCGCCACAACGATCTTTGCCTTGATGGTGCTGAAACCGCCAATCGGACCCTTGCCCTCGCCTGCGAAGACATGCTGGTTGCCCTTGATGCGCGGAAGGCCGGCGATGATCGAGCGCGCAGGTGCCGACAGATGCACAATGTGGGCTCGGCGATTCTTCGTCCGTTCGCGGGGCACCGTCCACACGGTCGGATCGGTGGGGCTGTCCAGCTCATGCCACGCCATCGAAGCAATTTCGTCGCGCCGTCCCATGGTGAGCATCAGCACCCGCACGAAGGCGGCCCGGACCGCGGTCAGGCTCTCAGCCCCGCGCCAGATTATGCCCAACTCGTCGGCGGTCAGCACGCGCTCGCGGCTCTCCTCTCGACCAGGGCGGGCAATGTCGCGAAGGGGATTGGTGGGAACCTTGTCCTGGCTCAAGGCCCAGCTATAGGCGGCCCGGGCATAGGCGAGCGTCCGATTGGCAGCGACGGCGCCTTTCTTCGTTCGGAGCGCGTTCAACGCCGGGACTGCGATATTCTTCGTGACGTCCCTCGCCGGCATTTCGTTCCACGCTGGCAGGTTGCGCGTCATGCAGGCCTTCGCTTCCCGGATATAGGAGGGCCGTCGTTGCCCTTCGCGTGCCGCTCCCCACTCTTCGACCAACTTGCCGAAGGTGAACGCGGCAGCAGCCTGCTCACGACGTTCCGCCTCCGCTTTGGCCTTGTTTGCGGCAAACGGATCGGCGCCGCCGGCCGCCGCGCCGAGCACGCTCTTGGCTGCGCGCCGCGCCTCCTCGACGGTTAGAGCGCCGAAGGTGCCTAGCTTCACGCGGCGCTTGCCTGTGGCCGTCGAATACTGAGCGATGAACACCTTGGAGCCAGCGGCGGTGATGCGCAGGCCGAACCCAGGGAGGTCAGCATCGAACCTGAGCGCGTCCTTCGCGCCTGCTGGGCAGGTGGCGGTCTCGACGGTCCGCTGCGTCAGTTTGAAAGCCCGCGGCATAGCACCCCCTGAAAAATGGCGCGGACCCCACGCGGACCCGCGCGGACCTACACCCTGCGGCCGTCAATGTCGCATCGTGTCCGGAACGTGGCAAGGAATTGCTCAGATTTTGCGGCGTGCGTCGGGGTGCGTCTGTCCGTGTCTGGCAACAGCCCGTGACTTAAAATCCGCAGCCAACTAGTGGCTCACGTCATTGCGTTTGATGGCGATTCTCTGAATCAGTGCCGTCGCGATCGAGCGATGGAGATGATTCGTGGCCAGGAAAGAGATTGCCGTCAAGAAGTACGTGGTGAGGCTGAGCGAAGAGGAGCGTGCTCAACTCGACGAGTTGATCCGCAAGGGCAAGCGCGCCGCGCATTTGTTGACGAGAGCCCGCATCCTGCTGAAAGCGGACGTGTCGGAGGCCGGCGAGGGATGGAGCGACAGCCGGATCGCCGAGGCGCTGGACACCAGCATCCCGACGATCGAGCGAACGCGACGGCAACTTGTCGAGGAAGGCTTCGAAGCCGTCCTGACCCGCAAGTACAATCCCAACTCCGCGCCGCGACGGATTTTCGACGGCGCGGCGGAAGCGAAGCTGATCGCTCTGGCTTGCGGGCCGGCCCCGGCGGGCCGCGCCAAATGGACCCTGCGTCTCCTGGAGGAGAAAGTCGTCGAACTGCAGATCGTCGAGAGCGCCAGCGACAACACGATCGGGCGGACGCTCAAAAAAACATTCTCCAGCCGCATCTCAAGCAGCAATGGGTGATCGCGCCCGAGGCCAGCGCGGCCTTCGTCGCCAACATGGAAGACGTGCTGGAAGTCTACCAAAGGCCGCATGATCCCAAGCGCCCCCTCGTATGCCTCGATGAAACGTCGAAGCAACTGATCGTCGAGACGCGCGCGCCGATCGCCGTCAAGCCGGGACAACCGGCGCGTCACGACTACGAATACGAACGCAATGGCGTGGCCAATCTGTTCATGATGTTCGCGCCGCTGGAAGGCTGGCGGCATGTGAAAGTCACCGACCGTCGCGCGGCCGTCGATTACGCCCACGCGCTCAAGGACCTGTCCGACACGCATTTTCCCGACGCGGACAAGATCGTTCTGGTGCAAGACAATCTCAGCACCCACACGACCGCGTCGCTCTACGAAGCCTTCCCCGCCGCCGAAGCGCGTCGCCTCGTCGAACGGTTCGAATGGCACTACACGCCCAAGCACGGAAGTTGGCTCGACATGGCCGAATCCGAACTCGCCGTCCTCTCGACCCAGTGCCTGGATCGCCGCATCCCCAACAAGCCAAAACTGATCGCCGAAGTCGCCGCCTGGGAACAAGACCGCAACAAACATCACGCCAAGGCCGACTGGCAATTCACAACCGCCGACGCCCGCGTCAACCTCACAAGGCTATACCCTCAGTTCGAGTGACTCAGGCCACTAGGCGTGCCGGTTCGAGTCCGGCGGCGGGCATGCCTTTGATATCAAAAAAATTCTGTGGAGATCGCCTAGAAGGCGGCTCTCCAGAAGGAAGTAGAAAAGTAGCCTTTTCGCCAGGGTGCCCTGTAAACCGTGCGTTGTACAGGGAAGAGGCGGCGGACATCACCCACTGGCACGTGGAGTTGCCGGCGCATGACGTAGTGCTGCCAAGCGGCCTGGGGTGCGAAAGCTACCTCGCCACCGGCAACCGCGCCGCCTTCGCCAACGTCACGGCGCCGATGCTGCACCCCGATTTCGCGCCACAACATGCGCGCGACATTTGGGCCAGCGCCGCCTGCGCGACGATCGTTGGAGTAAGTCAGACGGCAAGTGATGCGGGTGCGGCAGCAAATCAGGTCCTGGATACGGCCGGTCGTCTGTCGCAACAGGCTGAAGAGCTCACGGCCGAAGTGGAAGCTTCGTCACACGCGTGAGAGCGGTTGAGAAAACTCCGCGGCAGAACCTACTCGGTTGTCTCACGCGGCGGGCGGGCTGGCACCGCAGTCATGACGGTAGCCGACATGGCATCCGCTCAATGTCCCACGGTTTGGGGTTCAGCAAGCTTCATCCCATTGAAGGCCAATTGCCGAACAGTTCACAGCGGCCATTCTCAAGCCGTGGACCGCGAAGTAAGCGGCATCCCGATCAGCCGGGCTGGTCGGCCGCGGCCGACGGCGCACCGTCCTTCCGCGCCCGCAATCGGCCCCGCCGCCGCTCTCAGGGCGGAACCCGACGCCCGCTGCCGCCGTGCCCATAATCCGCCGCAGGCACACGGCCAGGAACGCCGTGTCGGCCGGCGTGAGGCCCACCAGCACGCTCTGCCGCTCCGCCCGGCGGCCTCAGGCCAGCAGCGCCACCCGGCCGTCGGCGAGGTCATAGTACCCGCCAACGACCTTGACCTTGCCGGCCGCTACCCGCTCGGCGATGACTGGTGACGCGGTGCGCAGCAATTCGGCCTGGATTTGGGCATTCGCCTTGATCACCGCCTCGACGTCGGGGCCGGCCCGCTGCACCGCCGGGCGGATCGGGGCGTAGAGAGCGCTGATCTGGCCCGGCGACGGCTTCCCCGCGATGGCCGCCTGCACCGCGCCGCAGCTGGAATGCCCGAGCACGACGATCGCCGCCACTCCCAATGCCGCGACGCCGTATTCCAGGCTGGCGACGACCTCCGGCGTGCAGATGTTTCCGGCGACGCGGGCGACGAAGACGTGGCCGATGCTCTGATCGAACACCAGCTCCACCGGCACCCGCGAATTGGAGCAGGACAGAACCGCGGCGAAAGGTTCCTGTTTCGACACTGTGTTCTGCTTGAGGATAGCGAGGTCTTCGTCGAACGAGGTGAGGCGGCCCGAGACGAAGCGGGCATTGCCGTCCATGAGTTGCGTCAGCGCCGCCTCCGGCGCCAGGAGGGTTTGCGCCCACGCTACGATAGGGGTGGTGAGGGCGATGGCGGTCGCCGCCGACGCGGCCAGGAAACCGCGCCGCGAGGCGAGCGGCGGCCCGGCCTGGGCGCAGGCGAGACACCGGCAAAGTCCCGGCTGCGTTCGATGATCCGACCATGCCATCGTGCTTCCCCCTGTCCGATTGTCGGGCTTTTGCCCGAAGCATGGATGTTATGTCGGCTCACCGTCGTTCAACCCTGCGGTCACGACGTACTGCGCCATGCCATCTGGCTTCCCATCTTTGAACGGTACAAAGACGACTTTGTATCCGGTGAGGTTGGGACGGTCCCAACTGCCATGTTCGCCGAAAGCTCGCCGCGATAGGTCTCGGGAAGATTGGTGCCGGTATAGAACGCGAGACCCAGCGGAGCCACGTGCGAGCCCAGGGCGTAATCGGGCACGATAGCTTTCGCAACGAGATCCGGACGCTGCGGCTCGACGCGCGGATCTGCATTCTGGCCGAAATAACTGAAGGGCCAGCCGTAAAAGGCGCCGTCCGTCAGTTAATCCGACACCAGACCAGGGATCCGTCAGCAAGAGCCCGTCCGGGTTTGCAACGAGGCTCTTGGTCCGATGATGATCGATAGGACCGCCGGGCCACACCGAAGGGCGAGTTCAGCTTATCGAGAAATACGCTGCTGACTTCTGGCACTCCGTCACCGTTGGTATCGCGCAACACGGTAATCCGGCTGCTCTTGCCGATGTAGCCGCCCAATGTCGAAATGGATTCGATCCAGCCCATGATGATATCCTTGGGCCATCTGACCGAATGCTCGACCGGGGCTTTCGATTCCACGACCAGCACATCGCCATTGGGAAGCACGTAGGCGTCTCATCCTTTTGCCAACTCACGATGCGCGCAATATGCATCGGCGGGAAAAGGAATTTCTGAAGTGCTCGGCACGGTCATGCGATTGCTGAAGAAGTCGATCAGGCCGGAGATCGCCGCGAGTTCCCCCATGATCACACCGACGGTTACCAGCCAGGCGGAGCGGAGGCCACCTCGCATTGCGGAAGTGGACGTACGCTTGGCGACATTTGCGCCGAGTGGCTTGCATTCGCGGTTCCCGCGACAGCCAGCCTGACTGGGCTGACACCTGATCGCTCACCGCATGGCAAATCGGCATGTATGGCTTCATGGCCATCACCTATTTCTGGATCTTTCGCCATCTCTTTGGCGCCGAACTTAGGATCGAGACGCCCGAATTCTGGCTCACCATGCAGATCGCCATGACCGTCGGTTTCCTGACCAGCTATCCCGTCAACTGGTGGCTGCTGAAGGCCGGCCTGAAGGAGAAGATGTGAGCCGCGGCTACGCGGTCCAAAGCCGTGCGCAAACCAAATTTTCCGCCAATGGAACCCTGCTGCCCGATTGTCCGTTAGCGGACTCGCGAAGTGGCTGGCGGCCTTTGCAGGAACGTATCATGTCTGAAACCGACGCCCCAGTTGAACGTGAACAATCAGACCGTCGAATATGATGGACCTGCCGGCGGCTGGGGATCGCTCAGGGGTATCGCCAGTATCTTCGGAAAGGAATGGGATTCGCCGGCGGCGCTCGACACCTTGCGGCGGCAAAACAAGCCGAAGGGCTTCATGTGCGTATCCTGTTCCTGGGCCAAACCGGCCGACTACCACGCCTTCGAATTTTGCGAGAACGGCGCCAAGGCCACGCTTGTGGGAGTTGACCAGCCGGCGCTGCACCCCCGATTTCTTCGCCAAGCACACCGTCAGCGAACTGCGCAACTGGAACGACTACGACCTCGAGCAGCAGGGCCGCCTGACCCATCCGATGCGCTACGACGCCGCGACCGATCACTACGTTCCCTGCGAATGGGACGAAGCGTTCCGGGCCATCGGATCCCAGCTCAAGTCGCTCGATCCGAAATCCGTCATCTTCTACTCCTCCGGCCGCGCCAGCCTCGAGACATCCTACCTCTACGCCCTGTTCGCGCGCCTGTACGGCAACAACAACCTGCCCGACAGCTCGAACATGTGCCACGAAACGACGTCGGTCGCCCTGAAGAAGGTCATCGGCGTCGGTGTCGGCACCGTCGTCTTCGATGATCTTGCGCAATTGCGACGCGATGTTCTTCTTCGGCCAGAACACCGGCTCGAACAGTCCGCGGTTTCTGCATCCGCTGCAGGATGCGGCCAAGCGCGGCGTGCAGATCATCACCTTCAATCCGGTGCGGGAAAAGGGCCTCGAGACCTTCGTCAACCCGCAAAATCCGTCGGAGATGCTGACCGGCAAGGAAACCAGGATCAGCAGCCAGTACCATCAGGTCAAGATCGGCGGCGACATCGCGGTGATGCTCGGCATCTGCAAGCATGTCTTCGCCGCCGACGACAAGGCCAAGGCAGAAGGCAAGCGCGTGCTCGACATGCCCTTCATCGAGCAGCACACGCACGGATTCGAGGCGTTCGAAGCCAAGGTTCGCAATACGTCCTGGGATGAGATCGAGGCCGCTTCGGGCCTGACGCGTGCCGACATCGAAGGCGCCGCGCAGGTCTATGTCGAGGCCGACCGCGTCATCGGGATCTACGGCATGGGCCTGACCCAGCACGTCCACGGCTTCGAGAACATCGCGATGTTCGTCAACCTGCTGCTGCTCAAGGGCAATATCGGCCGCGACGGCACCGGCATCTCGCCGGTTCGCGGCCATTCCAACGTCCAGGGCCAGCGCACCGTCGGCATTTCCGAAAAGCCCGAACTCGTGCCGCTCGACAAATTGGCAAAACAGTTCGGCTTCGAGCCGCCGCGCGAGAAGGGCATGAACACGGTCGAGGCCTGCGAGGGCATCCTGGCCGGCAAGGTCAAGGCGTTCTTCGGCCTCGGCGGCAATTTCGTCCGCGCCATCCCCGAGCGAGCGGCCATGGAAGAGGCCTGGGTCAAGATGGACCTCACGGTCCAGATCGCCACCAAGCTCAACCACAGCCATCTCGTGAACGGCAAATCGGCCTATCTGCTGCCCTGCCGCGGCCGCACCGAACAGGACATGCAGGCCAGCGGTCCGCAGGCGGTCACGATGGAGGATACCTTCAGTTGCATCCAGGGCTCGATCGGTCTGCGCAAGCCGGCCAGCGAGCATCTGAAATCCGAACTCGAGATCGTCGCCGGGCTGGCAAAGGCGACCCTGCCGCCCAATCCCAAGGTGAAATGGGACGAATGGGTCGGCGATTATGGCCTGGTCCGCGATCTCATCGCGGAAACCTATCCGGACGAATTTCACGACTTCAACGCGCGCATGTTCACGCCAGGCGGCTTCTACCGCGGCAACGCGGCGCGCGAGCGGATCTGGAAAACCAAGAGCGGCAAGGCGGAATTCACCGTTCCGGATACCCTCACCTCGATCGGGTTCGAAGACGCGCCGGGCCGCTACCGCCTGCTCACCATGCGCAGCAACGACCAGTTCAACACCACGATCTACGGCTTGAGCGACCGGCTTCGCGGCATCGAGGGCACGCGCCAGGTGCTGCTGATGAATCCCGAGCGACATCGAGCGCGCCGGGCTCAAGGACGGCCAGATGGTGTCGCTGGTCAGCGATGCCGAGGACGGCATTCACCGCGAGGTCGGGCCGCTGAAGGTCACGCCTTTCAGGCTGCCCGACGGCTGCGTCGCTTCCTATTACCCCGAGATGAATCCGCTGATGGCCCTGTCGAACCACGACAAGCAGTCGAAGACTCCCGCCACCAAATCGGTCCCGGTCAGAATCCGCGCGTAGTTATCGACTTACGCGCTTTGCGAGGTCGTTCTTTTAAGAGACGGATGCATGCAGATCTTCCGTCCCGGAGCCAACACGATCGCCACGCTGCTGCTGGCGTCGCTGGGAGTTGTGCCGGTGTTAGCGGTTGGGCTTGCCTATCAGATCGTCCGTTCGCCATACGTCACGGGCCAAAACGTGACCCGCAATCAGCCGGTGCCGTTCAGCCATGAGCACCATGTCGGCGGTCTGGGGCTCGATTGCCGCTACTGCCACACCTCGGTGGAGAAAGCGCGTTTCGCCGGACTGCCGCCGACCGAAACCTGCATGACCTGCCATTCCCAGCTCTGGACCAACGCCGAGATGCTGGCGCCGGTGCGCGCGAGCCTGGCCGAGAACAAGCCGATCCACTGGCAGCGCGTCAACAAGCTGCCCGATTACGTCTACTTCGACCATTCCATCCATATCGCCAAGGGCGTCGGCTGCACGACCTGCCACGGCCCGATCGGTCAGATGAAGCTGACGCGGCAGGCCGCGCCGTTGACCATGAACTGGTGCCTCGATTGTCACCGCGATCCGGCCAAGGCGCTCCGCCCGCACGACGCGGTGTTCGATCCCGACTGGAAGCCGAGCTGGCGACCGCGAGGAGTCAGGGCGCAAGCTGATGGCCGGCTATCACATTCGTACCGATCACCTCACGGATTGCTCGATATGTCACCGGTGAACGAGCTGCCCGTCAAGGGATCGCAATTTTTCGCCCGCGGCCCGGCCGCGCTGAACCGGCGCCAGGCGCTGAGCCTGCTCGCCTCGGGAATCGCGAGCGGGCTCGCCGCCTGCAGCAAGCCGACCGAAGAGATCATTCCCTATGTGAAGATGCCGGAACGCGTCGTCCCCGGCGAAGCGCTGAAATTCGCGACTACGCTGTCGCTTTCCGGATTCGGCCGCGGCGTCATCGTCACCTCGATCGACGGACGCCCGATCAAGGTCGAGGGCAATCCGCGGCATCCCGGCAAGCCTCGGCGCGACCGACGTCTTCGCCGAAGCCGCGGTGCTGTCGCTGTACGATCCCGACCGCTCGCGCACCATCCTCAACGAAGGCGAGATCGCTTCGCCCGAAGCGTTCAGGCTGGCGCTGCAGGCGCAGCTGCAGCAGATGCAGCAGCGCAACGGCGAAGGCTTTCGCCTGCTCACGGGCCGAGTGACCTCGCCGACGCTGCTGCGACAGATCGACGATCTGCTGCAGATGTTTCCGAAAGCCGCATGGCACGCCTACGAGCCGATCGACGAGGACAATGCGGAGGCCGGCGCCGCGCTGGCCTTCGGAAAGCCGCTGCGGTCGGTGCCGCGGCTCGACAAGGCGCGCGTGCTGGTCACGCTCGACGCCGATCCGCTCGGCCAGGGCCCGGACCAGCTTAGCAACGCCCGCGGCTTCGCGGCGCGCCGCCAGCCGCAGGACGGCGAGTGTTCTCGCGCATCTACAGCATCGAGACCGCGCCGACGCTGACCGGCGCCAAGGCGGATCATCGGATCGCGCTGCACCCGCAACTGATCAGCGAGGTGGCCATCGCCATCGCCCGTTCGATGGGCGCCGCCGTTCGCGAGGCGTTGCTTCCGGACCAGGCGATGCGGCTCGCAAAACAGGCGGCCGCGGACCTGTCGGCGAACCGCGGTGGCGGCCGTGGTGCTGGCAGGTCGCGTCGCTTCCGCCGGAGACCCACGCGCTGGTGCATTGGATCAATGCCCAACTGCAGGCGCCGTCGATACCGATCGAAATCGACAAAACGCCTGGCGGGCGGCAGGCGGGCACGCTTGCCGATCTGGTGCGCGATCTCGATGCCGGCAGCGTCGACCAGCTGGTGATGATCGGCGTGAATCCAGGCTACGACGCGCCCGCCGATCTCGAATTTGCGAAGCATTCGGCAAAGGCGGCATTCCGGCTGCACCTGGGACGCTACGCCGACGAGACCGCTGATCTTGCGACCTGGCACATGCCGCAGACGCATGAACTCGAAGCCTGGTCGGATCTGCGGTCCAGCGATGGCACCGCAAGCCTGGTCCAGCCGCTGATCCGGCCGCTGTTCCGGAGCTGGACCGACCACGAAGTACTGGCGCTGCTGATCGGGCCGCGGAGATGCTTCGTCCTACGATCTCGTGCGCGAGACGTGGCAGCCGCAAGGCGGGAACGATTTCGAGGGATGGTGGAGCCGTGCCCTGCATGACGGCGTCATCGCCGGCAGCCGAGCCGCGACCACCGCCGCCGCAACCGCCACGACTTCCAGACCTTGCCGCCGGCAGCGCCGGCCAAGCACGGCGATGACCCTCGTGCTGCGGCCCGATCCCTGCCTGTGGGACGGCACGCTTTGCCAACAATGCGTGGCTGCAGGAATGCCCAAAGCCGCTGACCAAGCAGGTGTGGGGCAACGCGCTGGCGCTCAATCCGCAGGAAGCGGCAGAGCTCGGCGCTCACGTTCCGGCGACGTCGTCACCCTCGCCGCGGATGGCCGACAGATCGAGGCGCCGGTCATCGTCGAGCCCGGCGTCGCCGACGGCGTCGCCAGCCTCACGCTCGGGCTCGGCCGCCGCAAGGCCGGCGCGATCGGCAACGGCATCGGCGTCAACGCCTACGCCCTGCGCACCACGGCCGACCCCTGGATCATCCCGGATGTGACGATCGCGAAGACCGGGCGGCGGCGAGGAGATCCTCACCACCCAGAACGTGGTCCGCACGGCGGAAGATGTTCGCGAGCTCTATCCGCTGCACGATCTCGCTGAGGCGGCCAAGCCGCAGTCGGCCTCCGAGGACGCACCACCCAGCCTGCTGCCGGAGCGACCAAGTCCGGATGACGGCCACGCCTGGGCGATGGTGATCGACGCCGCCGTCTGCATCGGCTGCAACGCCTGCGTCGTCGCCTGCCAGGCGGAGAACAATGTCGCCGTGGTCGGCCCGGAAGAAGTCGCGCGCGGCCGCGACATGCATTGGCTGCGGGTCGACGTCTACGACCACGGCACGGAGGCAGACCCGAAGCTCGGGTTCCAGCCGGTGCCCTGCATGCATTGCGAGCACGCGCCGTGCGAGCCGGTCTGTCCGGTGGCCGCCTCGGTGCACGACGGCGAAGGGCTGAACCTGCAGGTCTACAATCGCTGCGTCGGCACGCGCTTCTGCGAAGCGAACTGTCCCTACAAGGTGCGTCGCTTCAACTTCTTCGGCTACGCCGACGGCGAGGAATACGCCAATCTCGGCTTCGAAGCCTACCGCGCGCAGAAGAATCCGGAAGTCACGGTGCGCGCGCGCGGCGTGATGGAGAAATGCACCTATTGCGTCCAGCGCATCAGCGCCGCGCGCCGCGCCGCCGAACGCGACGACCGCCCGATCGGACGGACGAGGTCAAGACCGCCTGCCAGAGCGCCTGCCCGACCAGCGCGATCAGCTTCGGCGACCTTCAATCAGAAGGATTCGGCGGTCAACCGCCAGAAGGCCGATCCGCGCCATTATGCGCTGCTCGGAGCATCTCGGGACGCGCCCGCGCACCACCTATCTCGCCGACGTCCGCAATCCCGCGCCGGGCTTCGACGAGGGCGGAACATGAGCGCCGTGCTCGAACAAAGCCTGCCGCCTCCGCATCGCTGGATTGCCGCCGAGCGCGCCAGCGATGTCGAGATCACGCAGGCCATTGCCGAGCCGCTGTTCGCAGCCGGCCGGCAAGGCCTGGTGGATCGCGCTGCTCGTGAGCCTGCCGTTCGTGCTCTGGTTCGTCGGCTCGATCGGCTGGTCTGTTCTACCAGGGAATCGGCATCTGGGGCGTCAACTCCACCGATCGTCTGGGGCGTGGCGATCGCCAACTACGTCTGGTGGATCGGGATCGGCAACGCCGGCACGCTGATCTCGTCGATGCTGCTGCTGACGCGGCAGCAGTGGCGCGGCTCGATCAACCGTTTCGCGGAGGCGATGACGCTGTTCGCGGTCGCGATCGCCGGCATCATGCCGATCATCCATCTGGGCCGGCCGATCTATGCCTACTGGCTCGCGCCCTATCCCAACACGATGGCGCTCTGGCCGCAGTGGCGCAGCGCGCTGGTCTGGGATTTCTGGGCGATCCTCAGCTACCTGCTGTTTTCGATCCTGTTCTGGTACGTCAGCCTGATTCCCGATCTTGCCACCATGCGCGACCGCACGCGGACGCGCGCGGGACAATTGCTGTATGGCGCTTTCGCGCTGGGCTGGCGCGGCTCGGCCCGGCATTGGCGCCGCTTGCAAGACACTGCATACCACGATGGCCGCGCTCGGCGTTCCCCTGGTCTGCTCGGTGCACTCGATCGTCGGGCTCGACTTCGCCGCGAGCCTGATGCCGGGCTGGCAGGAAAGCATCTTCCCGCCCTATTTCGTGGTCGGCGCGATGTATTCCGGCTTCGCCATGGTGGTCGTGCTCGCGCTCGCCTTCCGCTGGGGCCTCGACCTGCAGGCGATCATCACCCGGCGGCACTTCGAGGTGATGGGCAAGATCCTGCTGATGGCCTCGATCGTGATGGGCTATTCCTACGCGACCGAATGGTTCATGGGCTGGTATGGCGGCAAGCATAGCGATCGCAGCCTCGTCGCGTTCGAATTCACCGGCACCTACGCGCCGCTGTTCTGGGCGCTGCTGTTCTGCAACGTCGTGCTGCCGCAGGCGCTGTGGTTTCCGGCGGTGCGGCGATCGCTGTCCGCGCTGTTCGTGATCGCGATCGCGATCAATATCGGAATGTGGCTGGAGCGGATCCTGATCGTCTGGAACACGCTGTCGCACGATTACATGCCGAGCCTGTGGCGCAGCTTCCACTTCACGTTCTGGGACTGGTCGTTCCTGATCGCGCCGCTCGGCTTTTTCGCTTTCCTGTTCCTGATCTTCGTTCGCCTGGTGCCGGCGATATCGATGTTCGACATGCGCGAACTCGCGCACCGGGAGGGCGCGGCATGACAGGACCCCTGCTCGCCGAATTCCGCGATCCCGAAACACTGCAACACGCCCTGGGCCGGGTGAAGCAGGCGCGCCACCGCGCGCTGGATGCCTTTACGCCCTATCCGGTCGAAGGCCTCGCCGAGGAACTCGGCCGTCGGACCTCGCGCATTCGTACGTCATGCTGGCCGGCGGCCTGCATGGTCGCCGCGTTCGCATTCGCGCTGCAATGGTACAGCGCCGTCATCGACTATCCCATCAACAGCGGCGGCCGGCCGCTGAATTCCTGGCAGGTGTTCTGGCTGGTCCCGTTCGAAGTCGGCGTGTTCGCTGCGGCGCTGTGCGGGGTCGATCGCCTTGCTGTGGTCGTGCGGCCTGCCGCGCCTGCATCATCCGCTGTTCGAAATTCCCGGTTTCGAGCGCGCGACCCAGGATCGCTTTTTCCTGCTCGCCGCCGCCGAACCGAACGACGAGGCGGCGCGCGATCTTCGCCACGTTCTGGAAGCCGCGGGCGCGGTCGTGGTGACGGAGGTCCGTCAGCCATGACCTGCCGCATCCTGCTTGGCCTCGCTGCCGTGCCTGCTGCTGGCCGCATGCGACGATCATTCGATGACGCAGCAAAATCGCTACGGCACCTATAGGCCGGCCGCGCTGTTTCCCGATGGCACCGAGGCGCAGCCTTGCCGGCCGGTGTCGTGGCGCAAGGCGATCTCGATCGCGCCGAATCAGGCTGCGAAGCCGCCGGCGGTCGATGCGCAGCTTCTGGCGCGCGGCCAAGAGCGCTACGACATCTATTGCTCCCCCTGCCACGGCCTGTCCGGCAACGGCGACGGCATGATCGTCCGCCGCGGCTTTCCCGCGCCGCCCTCCTATCACTCCGCGCGGCTGCGGGCCGCGCCGGCCAACATTTCTTCGACGTGATCACGCAACGGCTACGGCGTGATGTACTCCTACGCCGCGCGGGTCGAGCCGCGCGACCGCTGGGCGATCGTGGCCTATATCCGGGCGCTGCAGGAATCCCGAAACGCAAAGCTTGCCGACATGCCCGATGCTCAGGAGCAAGCTGCCATGAGCACTCGCGGCCGAAAAGCTGGCGGCGCGAACGGTCGGCAACCGGCCGCTCGCAATCGGCATCGCCGTGCTGCTGGTAACGGCTGGATCTGTTGGCGGTGCTTGGATGGTTTGTACCGATCGAGCCGCTGCTGCGCGGCTGGCTGGTGGCGTTTGCCATCTTCAGCTCGATTCCGATCGGCAGCATGATCATGGCTGCTGATCCATCGCCTGACCGGTGGCGAATGGGGCTTCGCCGCAGCGCCGGTGCTGCGTCCCGGCCGCCGCCATGACCCCGCTGTTGATGCTTGCCTTCGTGCCTGTCCTGGTCGGGCTTCATCAAATCTATCCCTGGGCCGCCGATCCCGGCGCGATTCCGGCGGATGTCGCGCGACTGGTATCTCAACGAACCGTCGTTCTTGATCCGCAGCCTGATCGCGCTTGGTCGGCTGGTCGTTGCTCGCGATCGTGTTCGCCGCCGGATTGGGCAGCCGCGCTGCTGGCCGGACTGGGACTGGCGTTTTTCGGCCTGACCATCAGTCTGGTCGCGGTCGACTGGTACCTGTCGCTGGAGCCGCACTATGTGGCGACCGCCTTCGCCGCCATGATCGCCATTCAGCAACTGCTCGCGGCGCTCGCAGTCACCGCCTTGATCGGCTCGCCGGCGATCGAAGGCAAGGTGGCGGGCGATCTTGGCGCGCTCCTGATCGCGACGCTGCTCGGCGTCGTCTATCTCGAATTCATGACCTTCGTGGTCGCCTGGTACGGCGACCTGCCCGAGAAGGCGGCGTGGTTTCTGAAGCGGGCCGGTCCGGGCTGGATTTCCGTTTTGATCACGGCGCTTGCGGCCGGCGCAGTGCTGCCGTTCGGGATGCTGCTGATGCAGCGGGTCCGCCGTAGCCGCCAGGGTTTGCGCATCGCCGTCTGCGCTGATCCTGTTCGGCACGGTACTGCATTTTGTCTGGCTGCTGGTGCCGGCCTTCGACGATCAGGTCGCCTGTCGTTGCGGCCGCCTGCGCGGGCATCGCCATTCTGGTGCTGGTTTCCTTTCTGACCGGACCCGCACTTGGCGCAGCTATCTGGAGGCCCGCCATGCCGAATGAAGAGATGGGCGCCCGAACCATGCCGCAGCCGCCGGATGTCGCGACCGGCATCGTGATAACGGCGGTGGCGGGGTTTTTGGCATTCGTCGCGCTGTCGATGACCGGTCTGTTTTTCTACCTGAGAACTGGCGCGCCCGGCGCCTTCAGGCAAGCGACCGAACATCCCTTTCCCGAGCCGACGCTGCAGAAGAAGCCGCAGGACGATCTGAAGCGGTTCGAACTCGAACAGCGCATGTCGCTCTCGGGCTATGGCTGGGTCGACCGATCCAAGGGCATTGCGCGGATACCGATCGAGGAAGCGATGCGGATCATCGCCGCGCGCGGCGATCATGCCTATGACCCGCTCGAGCCGCCCGCCGACCGCGTCGAACGCCGCCAATCAAATCGGAGATCGGCCATGAGAGGCGCGACTTTCATCCTCGTCCTGGCGCTATGGCCCGCGGCAGCGCTGGCAGGACTGACCGAAGCGCAGATCGGGCAGGTTGCGCTGTCGCCGCCACCGGGCGCGCGGGTACCGACCGCGCTCGTCTTCAAGGACCTCGAAGGACGCGACGTCACGCTCGGCGACGCCATCGCCGGCCGCCCGACGCTGCTGCTGCCGGCCGACTTCACCTGCACGCGAGATTTGCGGGCCGGCGCTGTCGATCGCGGCAAGCGCGCTGAGCCAGACCGGACTTCAGGCCGGGCGCGACTATAGCCTCGTGGTCGTCGGCATCGACGCGAACGACGGCATCGAAGATGCCCGGCGCTTTACCTCGGGCCAGGTCGGCGGGCCCGGCGTCTCCGTGCTCACCGGCAGCAGCGAGACGATCGATTCCCTGATGGCTGCGATCGGCTACCACTTCCAGCGTGATGCCGCCAATGACGCGATCGCCCATCCGGCCGCCTACGTCACGCTCACCGCGGACGGCCGGGTGTCGCGCGTGCTGTCGAGCCTGGCGCTTGCAGCCGACCGATCTGCGGCTGGCGCTGCTCGAAGCCGGCGACGGCAAGATCGGCGGCTTCGCGGGCCGGATCGCGTTGCTGTGCTACGGCTTCGACGCGGTTCACGGCATTTACACCCGGCAAATCGCGACGCTGCTGCAGATCGGCGGCGGATTGACCGTTGTCGATTCTCGCCATCCGCGCTCGGCTTGATGTTGTGGCGAACAGCGCAAGCGGGGAGCCTCGGCATGAACTCGGTCTTCACGCTTCCCGAGGCCAGTACCCACGCCGTGCGGGTCGATCATATTTTCTATGGTCTGCTGATCCTGTCGGGACTGACCATGCTTGTGGTGTTCGCGCTCGTCGTCGTATTCTGCCGTGCGCTACCGGCGCGGATCGAATGCGAAACGAGGACCGCTGCCCGAGATCGTCAGCCGCGAATTCGAGATCGGCTGGACCTCGGCCACGCTGTTCCTGTTCGTGTTTCTGTTCTGGTGGGCCGCCTCCGCCGATCTCTCCAGCCTGTCGGCTCCGGCCAATGCGCTCGAGATGCATGTCGTCGCCAAACAATGGATGTGGAAGACCCAGCACTCCAACGGCGCGCGCGAGATCAACGCCCTGCACGTTCCCGTCGACCAGCCGGTGCGGCTGGTGATGACCTCGCAGGACGTCATCCACTCGTTCTTCGTTCCGGCGTTCCGCGTCAAGCAGGACGTACTGCCGGGACGCGATACCGAGATCTGGTTCCGCGCCACCAAGACCGGGGTATTTCCGCTGCTTTGCGCCGAATACTGCGGCACCGACCATTCCATGATGCGCGGCCGCATCGTGGTGATGCGCCAGGAAGACTATGCCGACTGGCTGAGCCAAGCAGCCGGAGGGCGACGATCTCGCCCATGAAGGCGCCAAACTGTTCGTGGCGCAGGGCTGCTCGGGCTGTCACGCCGATGTCCTCCAGCGTGCACGCCCCGAAACTCGCCGGCCTGTACGGCCGGACCGTCAACCTCTCGGACGGACGCCAGGTCAAGGCCGATGACGGCTATATCCGCGATTCAATTCTGCAGCCGAAGCGCGACATCGTGGCCGGCTATGAACCGATCATGCCGAGCTTCGCGGGATTGCTCGACGATGGCGAAATCCAGAGCCTGACGGCGTACATCCGCTCGCTGGCATCGCAGCCGGAGAAGCAGCAGACGGAGGGCCAAATGACTGACGCCCTGCTGGCGGGCGAACTTGCCGCTGCCGCCCCGGCCCGACTATCTCCGCCACGGCACCACGCTGACGTCGTGGCTGACCACGACCGACCACAAGCGTATCGCCATCCTTTACGCGATCACCATCACGATCTTCTTCTTCATGGGCGGCGTCGCGATCACGCTGGTGCGGCTGGAACTGTTCACGCCCAACGGCGGCCTGCTCACCTCGGACACCTACAACAAGCTGTTCTCGTTCCACGGCATCGTCATGGTGTGGTTCTTCCTGGTGCCGTCGATTCCGAACACGCTGGGCAATTTCCTGCTGCCGCTGATGATCGGCGCGCCCGACGTCGCGTTTCCGCGGCTCAATCTGTTCAGTTGGTATCTGACCGATCGCAGCCGGCGCATTCACGGTCTATGCGCTGGTTGCCGGCGGCGTCGATACCGGCTGGACCTTCTACACGCCCTACTCGACCATGTTCTCCAACAGCCACGTCTTGGCCGCCGCGGCCGGCGTGTTCGTCGTCGGCTTCGCCAGCATCGCGACCGGCGTCAACTTCATCGCCACGACCCATATGCTGCGGGCGCCCGGCATGACCTGGTTCCGGCTGCCGCTGTTCGTCTGGGCGATCTACGCCACCTCGATCATCATGGTGCTGGCGACGCCGGTGCTGGCGATTTCGCTGCTGCTCGTGATCGCGGAGCGCTGGCTGGGGCTGCCGATCTTCGATCCCGCCCACGGCGGCGATCCGATCCTGTTCCAGCATCTGTTCTGGTTCTACTCGCACCCCGCGGTCTACATCATGGTCCTGCCTGCGATGGGCGTCGTCTCCGAGATCATTCCCTGCTTCGCCCGCCGCCGGATCTTCGGCTACGATTTCATGGTCTACGCCATGATCGCGATTGCCGGGATCGGCTTCTTCGTGTGGGGCCACCACATGTTCGTGTCCGGCCAGTCGCCCTATGCCAACCTGATCTTTTCATTCCTCTCCTTCATCATCGCGGTGCCTTCGGCCATCAAGGTGTTCAACTGGACGGCCTCGCTCTATCGCGGCCAGATCAGCTTCGAGGCGCCGATGCTGTATGCGCTGGGTTTCGTCGGACTGTTCACGACCGGCGGGCTGTCGGGCCTGTTCCTCGCCTCGATTCCGGTCGACGTGCACGTCACCGACACCTATTTCGTGGTCGCGCATTTCCACTACATCATGGTCGGCGGATCGGTATCGGCATTCTTTGGCGGCCTGCATTTCTGGTGGCCGAAGATTACCGGGCAAGATGTATCCGGAATCCTGGGCGCGGTTCGCGGCCATCCTGATGTATGCCGGCTTCAACATGACCTTCCTGCCGCAATTCTTCGCGGGCTATCTCGGCATGCCCCGGCGCTATCACACCTATCCGCCGGAATTCCAGATCTACAACGTGATGTCTTCGTCGGGCGCAGCGGTTCTGGCCGTCGCCTATCTCTTGCCACTCGGCTATTTCGCCTGGTCGCTCTATTACGGCAACCGCGCCGGCAACAATCCGTGGGGCGCGACCGGCCTGGAATGGACCACGACATCGCCTCCGCCGCCGCAAGAATTTCGATCGCCAGCCGCGCGTCGACCGCGGTCCCTACGATTACCACGCCGAGGGACAATCAGCCGGGCTCGATCCGCCCGAAGTCCAGAACGCGCGGGAGGTCCGATGACGCGACACAACCGGACTGCTTCGAGAGCCCTGGGAATATTTCGAACGGCAACGCGATGCCGGCAAGATTCGGAATATGGGTGTTTCTGGCCAGCGAAGTGCTGTTCTTCGGCGCGCTGATGCTCACTTACACGGTGTGTCGGGTGGATCACCCCGACGCCTTTGCCGCGGCCGGCAGGGAAACCAACATCTGGTACGGCACGATCAACACCGCGATTCTTCTTACCAGCAGTCTCACCATGGCGATCGCCTCGCAGGCGGCCGCCACCGGCCAGCACTTTCGTCGCCTGGTGCTCTGGTGCCTGGCGTCGACTGCAGCTTTCGGACTCGCCTTCCTGGTGGTAAAGGGCTTTGAGTACAAGGAGGACATCGACAAGCACCTGGTGCCGGGCGCGGCATTTGCGTTGCACGAAACCGGCGCGCAACTGTTTTACGGATTTTACTGGCTGGTCACGGGTGTGCATGCGATCCACCTCACCATCGGCATCGTCCTGGTGATCACGACTGGCCCTGCTGGGCTACCTCGACAAGCTGCAGCTCGACGAAAATCCGGAGATCGAGGTCACGGCGCTATATTGGCACCTCGTCGATATCATCTGGATCTTCCTCTACCCGCTGATCTATCTGCCGGGACGGGTCGTCATGAGCAGCGAAAGGAAGCCGCCGCGCCAGACCGCCGCGATGCTCTGGCGCCGGAACGGCCTGATCTGGGCCGCTCTGTTGCTGTTGCTCATCGCTCAGCCTCGTACTGGCCTACGTACCGATGGGTCTGTTCACGCCGGCGGCCGGCATCGTGATCGCGCTCGTCAAAGCCGGCCTTGTCATCCTGCTCTTCATGGAACTGGCGACATCGAAGCCGCTGATCCGGCTCGCGGCCGTTGGCTGGCGTCGTCTTCCTGGCTGTCCTGTTCGCGCTGACGTTGGCCGACGTTCTGGCCCGCCTTGCCGGAGAATAGCTCGAAAAGTTAGTCCTCGACGGGAACGTTTCGTCAGCCCCGGGCATGGAAAGAGTATGCTCGACCGATTGAGTCCCTGCCGATCTACCGCTTCCGCCGGCCTCCATCGGCGTGCGGCGGCTGAACCGCGATGGACGCCTGAGTCCGCGAAAAGTTGCCGAGGAATGCGCCGTCGCACTCGTCTACCACGGAACGACCGCAGAGGTGATGATGGCAACACCGTCCGATCGCCAGATCTCGCGATCGGTTTCAGCCTCACCGATGGCATCATCAAAGACAATGGCGAGATCCAGGGCCTCAAGGTCGACCCGGGGTCTCGACGGCATCGAATTGAGAGCATGGCCGGTGGCAGATAGTGGCCGCCGATCCAAGAACGGCAACCCCGGCTGGTCGGACCTACCGGCTGCGGTCTCTGCGGGCCTCAATCGGACCACCCGGGCCACCCACGCGGCCGGCGCCGCGTTGCCGGCGAAAGTTAAAAAGCATTCACAATGCAACGTCGACGCGGACGGAATGTTGAATCAGGCATATCGCACTTTTCCCATCCGCCCAGGCTTCACGGGAGGACTGCATGAACGTCAGCGAATTTGTTTGGCATCGATTGTCGCTTTGGGGCTTGAAGCGGGTTTACGGGTACCCCGGAGACGGTGTCGGAGGCCTCGATTTGGCGCTCGAGAAGGCCAGGGAAAGGATGGAATATGTTCAGGTCCGGCACGAAGAGATGGCGGCTTTCATGGCCTCGGCGCATGCAAAATTCACCAGGCAGGTGGGCTTGTGTTATGCGACGTCCGGACCCGGCGCGATCCACCTCTTGAATGGGCTCTACGATGCCAAAATGGACCACGTGCCCGTCGTCGCACTCGTTGGCCAGCAGGCGAGAGCCGGACTGGGCGCCAGCTACCAGCAGGAAGTCGATCTTCAAAACCTTTTTCAGGACGTCACTGAATTTGTCGGAATGGCGAGCGTTCCCGAGCAGGTTCGGCATCTGATCGACCGCGCGGTACGGATAGCGCACAACAAGCGCGCGGTCTCCTGCGTGATCCTCCCCAACGACCTGCAGGAACTTGAGTATGAGGACCCGCCCGTCGCCCATGGCGCGACTCATACAGGTATCGGCTATGCGGGCCCTGCGGAATTGCCGGACGAAACTCAGCTTCGGGCGGCCGCCGACGTTCTAAACAGCGGCAAAAAAGTCGCCATGCTGGTCGGGGCCGGCGCGCTCGATGCCACCGACGAAGTCATTGCGGTGGCCGAACAGCTGCAGGCCGGGGTCGCCAAGGCGCTGCTGGGCAAAGCCGCCGTGCCCGACGATCTGCCCTTCGTTACTGGTTCGATCAGGCTTGCTCGGAACCAAGCCGAGTTGGGATCTCATGCAAGGCTGCGACACGTTCCTGATGGTCGGGTCCGCGTTTCCCTACAGCGAATTCCTGCCCAAGCCAGGGGCCGCGCGGGGCGTTCAGATCGACATTGACGGCAGCAGGTCGAGCCTGCGCTATCCCATGGAGGTCAACTTGGTTGGCGACAGCGCCACGACCCTGCGCGCGCTGCTGCCTATGCTGACGCAGAAGAAGGAATCCTCCTGGCGGCGCGGCATAGAGAAAGGCCTCAAGGCGTGGTGGGAAACGCTCGAGAAGCGCGCCATGGATTCCGCCGAACCGCTCAATCCGCAGCGCGTATTCTGGGAACTGTCGCCGCGGCTACCGGATAAGGCCATCATCACCGCCGATTCCGGATCGGTCGCGAATTGGTATGCGCGCGACCTGAAGATGCGCCGGGGCATGAAAGCGTCGCTGTCGGGCGGACTGGCTTCACTCGGCGCGGGAACGCCGTATGCGCTGGCGGGCAAGATGGCCTATCCCGATCGCACCGTGATCGCCTGCATGGGCGATGGCGCCATGCAGATGAACGGCCTCAACGTGATGATCACGATTTCCAAATATTGGAAGCAGTGGTCGAATCCGCGCCTGATCGTTCTCGTCCTCAACAACCGCGACCTCAATCAGGTCACGTGGGAGGAGCGAATCCAGCTTGGCGCCGGCAAGACCGAATTCGACCCAGAGCATTCCCGATTTCCCGCTATCACAAATATGCGGAATTGATCGGCCTCAAGGGCATCTTTGTCGACAACCCGGACCGGGTCGGCGCCGCCTGGGACGAGGCGTTGGCTTCCGATCGGCCGGTCATCCTGGAAGCCTATACCGATCCAAACGTGCCGCCGCTGCCGCCGCATATCACGCTGAAGGACGCCAAGAACTTCGTCAGCATGATTCCTTCCGAGCCCGAACTCGGAAGCGTGCTGAAGAACAGCGCGAAGGAACTGCTCGACCAGCGTTCTTCCCGGAAAGGATTGATCATGGTGCAGGGAATCCCGATCGAGAGCGTTCGGGAGCAGGCATTCGAGATTCCAACCGACCGGCCCGAGGCGGACGGCACCATGGGCTGGAATTCGACGACCTTGTGACTGGTCGAGATTTCAGGCTGACGGCGAGGGGCCTTTCCGATGTGTCGGACTGATCGGCGACAAGCTCGTCTCGCTTGTCGCGGGGCGGGACGCCTTCAACCCACCGGCCGTGTTTCTGTCGATGCCGCGCGCCGCGACCGCCATCTCGGCGGTCGATGCGGCCATCCACGACCTCAAGGCCCGCCTCCTCGGCCTGCCGCTGTTCGCGATCCTGGGTAGCTACCGGGATTGCGTGCCGATCTATGGGAGCGGCGGCTTCACGACCTACTCGAACAAGGAGCTTGCTGAGCGGCTTGGGGGCTGGGTTGCAAACGAAGGATGCGCCTTCGTCAAGCTGAAGGTTAACGGTGGCCACGAGCATGGCCGTCTGCAATTGCTGCCGATCCGGGGCTGATGGCGCGGCAGCCCCCCTGGGCACATGCAACGGTCCGCGGAATTTGGCACCCTCAAGCCTTTTCTCCGACGTCGTCCAGGTTGCCATCGTAGCGCCTGACGAACTGGCAATCAGGGGATCAAAGTTGGAGACCACCTCACAATTCATAGCCGCGGTCGGTAGCAGGACAAGAAGCGGGACACTCGGGGTGGCGCATCCTGCCATCCGGCAAGCGACCGGCACCTAACTGGCTGAATCCACTCCCATCCTGTGATATGGTCCTCCGGACTTAGAAGGAGATCCGAGGATGACCGAAGCCAAGCTCGCTCCCAACCTTCCGGCCTGGATGCTGGACCATGCCAACCGCTACCTCTCCAGCGGGGGCACCGATGGGCATATGTACAAAATCAATCAGCCGGGCCAGCCGGAGATGACGGTACCGTCATTGCTGTTGACGACGACGGGCCGGAAGTCCGGAGAGAAGTTCATATTTCCCCTGTTCTATGGGAAAGCCGGCGACAGCCACATAGTGGTCGCGTCAAAGGGCGGCGCACCCGAGCACCCGGGCTGGTATCGAAACATCCTCGCTAACCCCGATGTTGAAGTTCAGATCGGGACCCAAAAGACGAAAGCGCGAGCCCGGACGGCCACTGGGGAGGAACGCGCCCGGCTTTGGGAAAAGGCTCTCGAATTTTGGCCGCCATATGCCGACTACCAGCGCAAGACCGAGCGCGAGATTCCGGTGGTCGTACTGGATCTCGTCGCCTAGGTGTTTAGTCCCGGCATTTGATGGATCGGGTCGAGCTTGAATTGCTTGGGCTCTTTTGTCCAGGCTTTGCAGATAGCTTCGTAGGGAGTGAGGCCTTTGAGGGTCTTCAGCCTGCGGGCGAAATTGTAGGCGTTGACGAAGTCGGTCAGATGGCTGCGCAGTTGCTCGTGGGTCTCGTAATGGACGCGTTTGACGGTCGCTTCTTTGATCGTTCGGTTCATGCGCTCGACCTGGCCGTTGGTCCACGGATGCCGGGGCTTGGTCAGGCGATGGTCGATGTTGTTCTGGGCGCAGGCGTATTCGAAGGCGTGCGGCCAGATTGGCTCGCCGTTCTCGATCGCCAGTTTGATATCAGCGGCGGCGGAGCAGATGTTTCCGGGCGTGGTGAAGTGAGTGCCATTGTCCGTCAGCACGATGTGGACCTTGGAAGGGACCGCTTCGATCAGTGCGCGCAGGAAGTCCGCGGCGACCCGGCGAGTGGCTTTCTCATGCAGTTCGACGAAAGCGAACTTGGAGGTTCGATCAACGGCCACCAGAAGGTAGAGCTTGCCCTGCTCGGTATGGACCTCGGCGATATCGATGTGAAAGTAGCCGAGCGGATAGGCTTTGAACTTGCGCTTGTCGGGCTTGTCGCCGTCGACATCAGGCAGGCGAGAGATGCCGTGACGTTGGAGGCAGCGGTGCAGTGATGAGCGGGTGAGGTGCGGGATGGTCGGCTGAAGGGCATACAAGCAGTCATCGAGCGGCAGCAGGGTATGCCTTCGAAACGCGACCACGATGGCCTCGTCCTCGATCGATAGGACGGTCGACTTCGGCTCCTTCGGACCGGTTGGCAGGTCGGCGACCGAGCTGCGCTGCTTCCACTTGGCGACGGTCTTTTGGTTGATCCCGTAACGCTTGGCCAGCGTCCTCAGGCTCTCTTGACTATGGTGTATCGCTCGACGGATTGCCGCCGTCGTTGTGGCGCTGCCGTGGAGAACCTGGCCCATAGTGCGTCCTTCCATTCCATGGAAAATACTGCACCATCAAAACCCGGGATCAAACAGGCAACGCCTGACCCGTGCCGGAGTCGCGACGCCACGGCCGCAGAAGCCGCTGTCTGCGCGCAAGCTGGTGCCGTTTCACGAGGACGTTGCGGATCGCGTTGCGCGCGTGTTCCGGACGCGACGCTGGCTGAGCATCGCGAGTGGCTGGCGCGAGACGCATGGGGTGGTCGTCGGGCTGACGACGATCTGGAAGACGCTCAAACACTTCAAGCTGACACTTAAAAAAAGTCGCTCCGGGCGACCGAACAAAGCCGCCCGGACGTTGCCGAGGCCCGACGGCTCTGGATCGCCCGGCAACCCGAGCTGGACGTGAGACGGCTGGTCTTCCTCGACGAGACCTGGGCCAAGACGAACATGACCCGGCTCTATGGCCGCAGCCCGCGCGGCACCCGCCTGGTCGGCACGGCGCCCTATGGGCATTGGAAGACGACGACATTCCTGGCCGGGCTGCGGCACGACGGGATCATCGCACCCGCTGGTGCTCGACGGGCCGATCAACGGCGAGGCGTTCCTGGCTTGGACCGAGCAGTTCCTGGCGCCGCAGCTGCAGCCGGGCGATATCGTGATTGCCGACAGGCTGGGCAGCCACAAGGGCGCGGCTGCGCGCGAGGCGATCGAGGCGCGTGGCGCAGAGCTGATGCTGCTGCCCTCCTACTCGCACGACCTGAACCCGATCGAGCAGGTGTTCGCCAAGCTGAAAGGTCTACTCCGCAAGGCCGCCCCGCGCACCCGCGAGGCGCTATGGCGAACCATCGGCGACAAAGCTCTCGATGTTCAGCCCCGCCGAATGCCGCAACTACCTACGCCATTGCGGCTACGGACACCCTGCGTGAAACCGCTCTAAGCTGTTTGATCCCGGGTTTTGATGGTGCAGTATTTTCCATGGAATGGAAGGACGCACTATGGGCCAGGTTCTCCACGGCAGCGCCACAACGACGGCGGCAATCCGTCGAGCGATACACCATAGTCAAGAGAGCCTGAGGACGCTGGCCAAGCGTTACGGGATCAACCAAAAGACCGTCGCCAAGTGGAAGCAGCGCAGCTCGGTCGCCGACCTGCCAACCGGTCCGAAGGAGCCGAAGTCGACCGTCCTATCGATCGAGGACGAGGCCATCGTGGTCGCGTTTCGAAGGCATACCCTGCTGCCGCTCGATGACTGCTTGTATGCCCTTCAGCCGACCATCCCGCACCTCACCCGCTCGTCACTGCACCGCTGCCTCCAACGTCACGGCATCTCTCGCCTGCCTGATGTCGACGGCGACAAGCCCGACAAGCGCAAGTTCAAAGCCTATCCGCTCGGCTACTTTCACATCGATATCGCCGAGGTCCATACCGAGCAGGGCAAGCTCTACCTTCTGGTGGCCGTTGATCGAACCTCCAAGTTCGCTTTCGTCGAACTGCATGAGAAAGCCACTCGCCGGGTCGCCGCGGACTTCCTGCGCGCACTGATCGAAGCGGTCCCTTCCAAGGTCCACATCGTGCTGACGGACAATGGCACTCACTTCACCACGCCCGGAAACATCTGCTCCGCCGCCGCTGATATCAAACTGGCGATCGAGAACGGCGAGCCAATCTGGCCGCACGCCTTCGAATACGCCTGCGCCCAGAACAACATCGACCATCGCCTGACCAAGCCCCGGCATCCGTGGACCAACGGCCAGGTCGAGCGCATGAACCGAACGATCAAAGAAGCGACCGTCAAACGCGTCCATTACGAGACCCACGAGCAACTGCGCAGCCATCTGACCGACTTCGTCAACGCCTACAATTTCGCCCGCAGGCTGAAGACCCTCAAAGGCCTCACTCCCTACGAAGCTATCTGCAAAGCCTGGACAAAAGAGCCCAAGCGATTCAAGCTCGACCCGATCCATCAAATGCCGGGACTAAACAGTTAGCGCAAGATCGTCCGTCGCACGCGTGGCTGCCGCCACGGGCCGATCATCAGGCTGATGAGCCCGGGCGATCTTGGCGAGGTGCTCAAGCCCTTCGTCTTCCTCGACTCGCTCGGCATGGACGAGGCATCGTTCCCAGCTTTGGCCTGCATCCCACTAGGGCATCGCCACCGTGAACCACCTATTTGAAGGCAGCGTCCGTTACGAGGACACCACGGGAGCCACCCGTGTGTTGCCCGAAGGCGGCGTCAAATGGTTCAAGGCGGGCAGCGGCGCGTGGCATGGCGGCGGCCCTGGTAAGACCGGCCAGACGAAGTGGATAAGATCGCCGGGGAAGACACGCCGCTCGTGACTTCTGCTGCCGGTGGACGAGAGCTTCAGCGATACATCGGCTGAAGAGACGCATCTCGTTACCGCCCTGCTGTGCCCGCGCAAGCCGGAAAGAGAGTGTCGATCACCGCAGATTTCTTGATCGAGCAACAGAACCAGTTCGAGACCCTACAATCGACGGAACGCAGGAAGTTCGATAAAGAGAAGCGGCAACGGCGCCGTTGGCGCCGCCGATCTGGGGAATCTTGGTAAGCATATGGACGTGGCACTTCTCTCGGCAATGTCGGCGCTTGCCGGATCGGTGATCGGCGGGCTGACCACGGGCATCACGAGTTGGATAAGCCAACGTACCCAGCTAAGGGCCGGGCAGCTTGCCCGCGAAATGTCGCGGCGAGAGGAGCTGTACAAGGACTTCATCCTCGCCGCATCAAAAGCGTATGGCGAAGCCATCGTGAGCGACGACCCATCGATTCAGGAAATCGTCGGCCTCTACGCCATGGTCAGCAGAATGCGCGTCCTGTCCGCGCCGCGAACTGTCGCGTGTGCCGACAAAGTCATGATCGCAACGATCAGCACCTATTTCGGACCAAACATGACGATTCGCGACATACATGAATTGCTGAAGAGCGGAACGGGGATCGATCCGCTGAAGGAGTTCAGCGAGGCCGCACGCGAGGAGCTGCGGGCCTTCACCTTGTAATTGCGGCCGCATCCGTCATTGCCATGATGGAGGACAGGAGGTCAGTACGAGCTGTCACCAAATTGCTGAAGGTGCACGACGCTGAGGCAGGGCAGAACCTGCCTCATCCCACTCGCTCCACGTCTGCGCCAGGTACGGGATCGAGCGCCCGGTACAAGGTCGCGGCATGCGTCTGGGCTGGTTCCCAGGTCGAGGCGACGGCGAAGGTCACAGGCTTGCCGCTGGATACGTCGCAGCCGTCCCTGCCAGGTTCCGTTCCTCCCGCACCCGCCATGGAGCCGATGAACTGCGGGGTTCATGTGCGCAAGGGTCGCGGCCATCCTGCTGAACACCGAAGGCAGGTCCGGCAGGCGCGAAGTCGGCCCATCGTCGATGCCCTCCATACATGGATGCAGGACCACCTGCCGCGCGTGTCGGCCGCCTCTGACCTGGCCCGCGCGATCCGCTACGCGATGCGGCATTGGCCCGGCCTGGTGGTGGCGTTCCTCGACGATGGTCGCGTCGAGGTGGACACCAACGTGGGCGAGGGCGCCATCCGCCCGCAAACTCTGACGCGCAAGAATGCGTTGATCGCCGGGTCCGACGGCGGAGTGCGGCGGTTGCGATGACCTGATCCAGACGGCCAAGCTGAACGGCATCGACCCGATGGCCTGGGCTTATCGACGCGCTCGAGCGCGGCGTCTCCAGCCGGACCAGGGCCACGAGCTGCACACGCTGCTGCCTTGGAATTGGCAGCCGGTCCCCGCCTCGGAAGCCAGCACGAGGCAGCCCGCCGTGGCCCCGTGATGATCGACCATCCCATCACCACCGTGGACCTGCTCGCCAAGCTGAAAGCGGCGCTGCCGATCCCCGCCCGTCTGACCCCGGAGCTTCAGGCGTCGCTGAGCGGACAGAACGCCGGGGCGAACATCCGGCGTCAGCCCCCATACGCTGCTGCATCACATGGGCGACGAGGGCGGCATTCCCTGCAAGCTCGATCTCGGACCGGGCGTCGTTACTTTCTTGCCGATACAATGGCCGATACGCCAAAGAAAAGACGCTCGACCTTGATCTCCGAAAATTTGTTGGTCCGTAAGGCACCCACCAATTCATCCACCCATTGGGTTTTCGCAAGCAGGCTCGGAAGATCGGTAAAGGCGGTGCTCCATTCTGGATGTTTAGTTTTCCCATAGAGCCGCAGCAACCTGAAATGCAGGTTCCAAAGCGGCAAAAATGCCGGATTGGTCGGGCGCGTCAGCTCATGCATGATGAGCACGCCGCCTTCACGAAGCATTTTGGCGGCATGAGCAACCAAAAGATCAAGGTCGACATATTTGGCGAGATAGGCGGACAGGATGCAATCAATTTCGCCCGCCAAAACAACATCTTCGGCTCTGCCGTGAATGAATTCGACATTGGTTTGATTGAGTGCTGCCGCCTTGCTTTTTGCGATGTTCATATACCCCTCGTGCAACTCCACGCCAGTGATGCTGCATGACGGGAAAAGCCGCGCGATTTTGGAAGTTAGAATACCGGTGCCGCTTGCCTGCTCGATGATTCGCGTCGGGTTGGCCGGCATTTTTTTGATGATCTTGCGCTTCCACCAACCATCAAGCCCCAGGGTGGAGATATTGGCGATGCGATCGTATGTGGCGCCGTTTCCCGAAAAAAATTCGGCCGCATATTCCTGGGGTTTTTCGCTCAAGGTTCACCTTCGTTTGTTACTGCGGTTGTCGCGGTAATCTTAGCGGCTTTCCCCGCTTCCACCTAGGGCCTGTTGAGATTTATCGTGAGTTGATGATGGCTGCTCCAAGATAGATCATAGCAGCGAAGCTGGTGTCGGTCTTGTCGCTGCGCATGGCCACTCGCTTGAACTCCTTGAGTTTGCCGAAGAAGTTCTCGATGAGATGCCTCCACTTGTAGACGTCGAGATCGATCGTGAGCGGCGCTTTGCGCTTGGGCCGTTGCGAGATGACGACTTTCGCACCGCGTTCGTTCAGTTCCGCGATGATCCAGTTGGCATCAAATGCCTTGTCGGCGATGAGGCCACCGAACTCTGTCCCCTCGATCAGCGGCGCGACCCCGATCGTGTCGTATCGCTGGCCAGGCAGAAGGACGAAGCGCACGAGGTTGCCCAGGGCATCTGTCAGCGCCAGGATTTTGGTCGTCAGGCCGCCGCGGGACTTGCCGATAGCCTGGCTTTGAGTCCCCCTTTTGCGCCCTGTCCGTGACGGTGAACCCGAACGATCGTGGCATCCACCATGGCGTATTCCATGTCAGGGTCGTCGGACACCGCGTCGAACATCCGCTTGAATACATCAGCCTTTACCCAGTCGCGGAAGCGTTTGAAGACCGTGTTCCAGTTGCCAAACGAGGCCGGCAGATCACGCCAGGGACTGCCTGTCCGGGCAATCCACAGGACCGCTTCCACGAACAATCGTGCATCTCCTCCAGTGCGCCCGGGATCGGTTGGCTTCCCAAGGCCGAACGGGCGCATCTTCTCCCATTGGGCATCCGTCAGGCTGAACCGATCCATCGCAAACTCCTTTCGGAGTTTGAATCACACCCGACGTGACCGGGGGAATCCCCTGATTCTCAACAGGCCCTAGGTCGTGTGGACTTTTGGATTCCGGCTCGGCTGAGTTTGTGATTTAACGCGGCCTTTATGGAGGCAGTTTTGGGCGTCATGGATCGGCTGGTGTTGAGCGACCCTGCGTGGGATCGGATGGCTCCGCTGATCATTGGCCGGCCTGATCAGAAGGGATCGACTGGGCGAGACAACCGGATGTTTGTTGAAGGCGTCTTATGGATCTGTACGGGCTGGTTCGCCTTGGCGCGATCTTCCGGAGGTCTTCGGCGAATGGAATAGCGCGTTTCGTCGGTTCAGCCGATGGAGCCGCAAGGGCGTCTGGTGGCGCATCTTCGAAGCCATGTCGGATGACCCAGACTTCGAATATCTGATCGTCGATTCCACCATCATTCGCGCTCACCAGCACGCGGCAGGTGCTAAAAAGGGGGGCCTGAAGATCAGGCCATTGGCCGTTCACGTGGCGGCCTGAGCACCAAAATCCACCTCGCCGTGCGCGGCTTGGGGTGCCCGGTACGTCTGGCTCTCACAGCCGGGCAGAAGGGCGACGCCCCGCAAGCCGACGGCGTGATTGAAGGCCTGCCGGCTGCCGTCGTCATGGCCGACGCAGCCTACGACAGTGATCGCCTTCGCCAGGCCAGCGCTGAAAAGGGCGCCGTGGCAGTCATTCCGAATAATCCGGCTCGCAGCCAAAAAAGACCCGCTCGACAAGCACCTCTACGCTCAGCGCCACCTCACCGGGTGTTGCTTCGCCAAGCTCAAGCAGTTCCGACGTGTCGCAACGCGATACGAAAAGACCGCGCGAAACTACCTCGCCGTCGTCACACTCACCGCAACAATCCTATGGCTCAGGTAAGTGTCCACACGACGTAGTGCACACCTTTGAGGCAGCGCGAAAAAAGTGCCGAGGGTGCTTCCCGTTTTCAGCTTTCCAGCCCACACTCACGATGCCCGAAGTTCTAGGCTTGTGCGGCCAAAGCCGCGCGCACCGCAGCCTCTGATACGATTTTGCCTCTGATCCGGTAACGGAATCCCATACGACGCCCAAACTGCATTGCCTCGACCAGCACCGTGCCGCTCCGCACGCCCCGCTGCGGCACATTGCCGCTGGCGAGTGCGCCGGGCGAGTACGACACCAAGCCATCGCTCCATGCTTGGTGGGCTGCGATGGCGTCGGCTTGCAGGGTTTCGAGGTCGGGCACCGGGTAATCCTGTTTTGCAGCCGAGGGTCATTATAGCACGAGCCTGGGCGCCGGCCTGCGATCCTGGCGGCTGACGCAATTGGACGAGCCGGCAACCTCGATCCGCTGGGTCGCCGAAACGGGCGCGGCATCGCCCAGCTTGCCCGAGCGCCGCCTCGCCGGTCATCCATCACGGAACTGCTGGACTGGGCGACTAAGCGTGTGCGGAATCTGGTCGGCCCATGTCGAGGCGCGCCGTCACCGCTGAGATAGGTGACACCGCGCGGGCGCGAGGCGCTGCAGCAGCAGGTGGCCGAAGTGGCGATGGCCGACCAGGCGGTGTTGCCGCTGTTCTACGGCGATGCCATCTATGCCTTACGCAAGGGCCTGAGCTACACCGCGCGGGCCGACGGCTACATGGCTGCATTTATGGTGCGGCCGGAGAAGTGACGCTCCGAGGACAATTGTCGAGCGAGATTAAAGGTTGAGGCTCCGCTATCTAGACCACCAGGTATCCCGCTGTTGTCATTCGGCCGCGCATGCAGATACTGGCCATGGCGGCAACGCTGGCGTGGCCGAGGGTCGCTTGCTGCGTCTTCTCGTGCGAGTCGGCGAGGGCGAAAATCGCCATCCTGAAGCGGGTGAAATCCGTTATCCCGCCTTACAACCAGACGCCTTAATTGCGACTTTTCCCCACGCCGATCAGCCCGCCGCAGGCGTAGGTTGGTTCGGCAGCGAGCGTCAGGCCCCCGCGACGGCCGGCGCTGCCTGTGCAACGCGCGCCGCAGGTGCGGCGAACAGCCCGGCAAGCTTGGCGCCGATCGGGGAGCCCAGGCCGGTACACGGATCGGGGCCGATGCGCGCGCGATAAAAGCCGTTGTCGCCCTGCGTGATGTCGTTGAAGCACAGCTGATTGCTCCATAGCCGCGGCGAGACGAAGCCGAGCTTGCGGCCGAACGCGGCGAATAGCCCGGCATACAGCGGTGCGACCGCGCTGGTTCCGCCCATCTCGAGTCGGGTGCCGTGCACGATGATCTGGTAGCCGGTGTTGGGGTCTGCGTTGCCTGCCACGTCGGGCACCATGCGACCGGGGCCGTGCGGTGCGCCCGCCTGCCAGGGCTGCTCGGGGAACAGCTTGGAGAACCCGCCGCCGGTGCCGTGGCCGTCGGAGCGCCCCGGGTCCTCGTTCCACACCGTCTCCGAATCCCGCGTCTTGCGCGTGCCACCACAACCAATGACGTGCGGGCAAGCGGCCGGGAGATCGACATTGACCGGATCCGGCCCGCCATCGCTCGCGTCGTTGTCGCCGGCGGCAGCGAACACGATCATGCCGGCGGCGGTCGCGGCTTGCGCCGCCGCCTCCATCTGGCCCCTATAGTCCTGCCCAGTCTGCGCACGCGCGGTCGTCCAAAGCGCCTCGTCCGCTCCCCACGAGATGGAGCACACGTCGCACCCGTCGGACGCGGCCGCGCGTACCGCCGCGGCGAGGGAGGCCGGGTCGCTCGATCCCCAGTATATACGGATCGAGGCCACACGGCCGGTCGCCACATAGTAGGCGGCGGCGGCAACCTGGATGTCGAGGGCCACTTCCAAGTCGGGATCTGCCTCCTGGTTGCGATGCTGGCCCGGGCTGTTGCGGCCGCCATTGACGGTCACGTCGACGATGTGCGGCGTCGGCTGGCCGATCGAGCCGAAATAGGCGTCCATGTCCGACTGCACCCATCCGCCGGCCAACTCCACGATGGCGATCACGCCGCCGCCCGCGAGGTCCGTCGGCCATTCGTAGGCGGCGCAGAGGTCGGGCACACTCCATGACGCCGCGCCCGCAGCGAGCGAAACAATCCCGTCCTTGGATTGCGTCGGTCGCTTGAAGTAAGGCTGGGCGAAGGAGATCGATCGAGCGACGCGGGCCCGGGCGGCGAAGCCGGCGGTCGTGCTGGCGTAGAAGGCGGCGAGATCAGCTTTCATCGCCGTCCGCGACGGGCCGTCGAGATAGACCATGTGGCCGGACGGGTAGTTGCGGATGGTGAGATTTGTGCGTGCTGCATTATCGGCGAGCGGCATGGCGGCCAGGGTCATCGCGGTCTGGAAAAACGGTGTGACGGAATCGTAGTAGCCGTTGGCCGAGAACACCTTGAGAAAGGGGTTCAGCGCCATCGACGCCGCGAGGTCGCCGGCGGTGTAGAGAACGATGTTGCCGTTGACGTCCTTGCCCTTCTGCGACCCGGTCGGGTCGATATGGGCGAAGTTCCAGAACTGGAATGTCTGGTCGTTGAGGTCAGTGAACGGCGCGGTCGCTGTGAACTTCAGCTCGTCGTTGAGGAACACGTTCCACATCGCGGTATAGACGCCGCCCACGGCCGTCATGGTCGGGTCGTTGCCGCCGGAGTTGGGGCTGACGACGCCCGCGATGCCGGTATCGACCGCGGTTACGCGCCCGTCATAGGAGCCGAGGGCGAGGCCCTTGTCTTGCAGCAGCGTGGTGAGAAACAGCAGGCCGATCGCGTTGCTGGCCGCGACGTCCAGGCCCCAGGAGATCAGCACTGTGGGCGGGATGCCGAGATTGGCGCTCAGTGTGTCGAGCACGCCCTGGTCGAGCTTGGGGAAAGCTGCCACGGCCGGGCCGTAAGGGCCCTGCGCGAAGGCGGTCATGGTGTCCATGAACGCCGGCAGGTCGGGCGGTGGTGGCGTGACCTTCTTGTGAAACCAGGCGTCGGCCGCGAGCGTCGGCAGCAGGCCAATGGCATTGCCGGTCTGGGCGTAGTCGAGGATGGAGGATTGCAGCGTGATGCCGTTCAGGTCCACGCCATCCTCATGCAGCATCCAGGCGAGCACGCAGCTGCGGGGCGTGCCGTAGGACTTCGCCGAATAGGAACTTGGGCGAGTTCCAGCGGTCATACGCGGTAAGGTATCGCTTGATGAACTGCTTGATTGAGCGCGCGTCCTCGTCCACGCCCCAGAAGTCGCGGTTCTTGCCGGGCGCGATGGCCGCCGAGTAGCCGGTTCCCACCGGGTCGATGAAAACGAGGTCGGTGCGGTCGATTAGACTGTCGGGGTTGTCCTCCAGCTTGTAGGGCGCGGGCGGCGTGAAACCAGGCATGCTGGTATGGATCCGGCGCGGCGCGAACGAGCCGAGCAGCACGAACACCGCCGACGAGCCCGGGCCGCCATTATAGAAGAACGTCACTGCGCGGTCGGCGGCCGTCGTGCCGTCGGCGGTGAAGGCGACGTAGAAGAACTTGGCCGACGGCTGCGCGCTCGAGGCGTCCACCGTCACGAGATGGCCGGCATGCGCGGTGTAAGGGATCGCGCGACCGCCGACGGTCGCGACGTGATGAGTGACCGCCGCGGCCTCGGTCGAGTCGGTGATGGAGTCGTCTGGCCCTGCGCCATAGGGCGTCGAGTCCAAGAGCGGCTGGTCGGCTGGCGGCTGCGTTGGCGACGGTTCAACCACGCGATGTCCTCCGAAGAGAACTTTGACATTATGGCGCGGGTCTCCCGATGGATAGTACGCAATCGCGCGAGCCGGGGAATGACCGCTCACCATCCCCCTCAGCGGTAGAGGGCGCAGAGAACCAGGGTTTGATCCATGCTGTCTGAGGGCGCCGGCGGAACAATCTACCGGGCGTAGTCTCGCGGCCGCGAACGCCTCCTGGCGTGCCCTGCGTTCTGCCATCCTCGGCAGCCGCATCGCCGACTTTGCCACCCACGACGACACCAGCCACCAGCGGAACTGCTGGGAGCACAACCGCAGGCTTCGGGCCCGGAACCGCTGGCGAGCCCGCGGGATTTCCGGCTCCGTCCACCGTCTCCGCGATCTCGGCGACAACAAAATCAATGGCGCCAACAAGCTGCGCGAGGTTCAGGGTTGCCAGAGTAGCGCCCGGTACTGGCGCGCCGAGGAAGTGCTTCGATTGCCATGCCGTGTCTACTCCGCCAGGTACGCCCGCATGGTCGAGCAGGACGTCTATCAGGATCACTCCGGCAGGCGAGATGTGCACCGCGGTTACTCGGCTAAGGACACTTTGAATAAGAACGCCTTTCAAAACCCGCCCTGCAATGCGCGCAGGCAGATGAGTGAACACGCGAGGGAGGTGAAGGCGTGATGGATGTCGATCCTGCATTCGTAGCGAATGGTGAGCCGTCGGAATTTGTTAAACCAGGCGAAGCTGCGCTCGATTACCCAGCGGTGGCGACCGAGTTTCTGGCTGGTCTCAATGCCGCGCCGGGCGATGCGGGGCTGGATCTGGCGGCGCAAGCAAGCGCGGCGGCAGCGACGGTGATCGTAGGCTTTGTCAGCGTGCAGCTTATCTGGTCTGCGCCGTGGTCGGCGGCGCTTGCCTGCAACCGGCGGAACGGCGTCGAGCAGGTCTTCGAAGGGTATGCTGTCGTGAACGTTGGCCCCGGTCAGGATGAAGGCGAGCGGGATACCGCGGCGATCAGTGATCAGGTGACGCTTGGTGCCTGGTCTGCCGCGATCCGTCGGGTTCGGGCCTGTCGCGGCACCCCCCTTTTCGCCGCGATGGACGAACTGTCCATGCAGGCCCGGCTCCAGTCGATCCGGTCTGCGTCGCGCAGCCGCCGGAGCAGCTCGCGATGCAGCCGGTCCCACACGCCCGTTGCCTGCCAATCCCGCAACCGTCGCCAGCAGGTCACGCCCGAGCCGCATCCCATCTCCGCCGGGAGCATCTCCCACGGAATGCCCGTACGCAGGACGAACAGGATGCCGCTCAACGCCGCACGCGCCGGAACAGGCGGCCGGCCGCCTTTGGGCTTCAAAGAAACAGGTGGCAGCAGTGGCTCGACGATCAGCCACAGCGATTCGGGAACAAGGGGAGTGGGCATCCCTTCTCATGAATCAGCCCAGCTCCGAGTACAAGGGTTTTGAAAGGCGTTCTTAGTATCAAATAAATTCTGCATTTCGCGCCGGGGCGTCGCCAGCCCCTTTCCGGGGGAAGAAATGCGCGAAATGGGGGGCTGGACCATGGGCCGCACGCGAACCGATATAGGCGGCGGAACACGCCGTTTGGTGGCGTTTGCGAGCGAAATGGTCGCGGTTTCGGTCTTCAAAGCGGTAGGGAGTCGCGTCAACCTGGATCAATACCGTCTAAACACCGAGCAAGACGAAATCTTTACCAAAATACTACCCGGCGATCACAACGGAACGGGAGTTCGCCCGTAGCCTCTCGTCAACACCACTCCACTCGACGCGGCGTCGATTTGCGGTCGTGGACGAGGGTCGCATGCGGGATGATGGCACGGCAACGTTGGACACTCCAGAGCGTCATGGCGAGAGAGCGCTGCGGCCTCTGCGCGCGCCGGTGCGCTCTCTACAGTTTGAGCCGACCGGACCATGCCCGGAGGTGTTTGCCTCACGGAGCGACGACATGCCGCCGGACCCGCCGAGGCTCGGGGACCTGTGGCGGTGCAGGACCCGGCAGAACCTCACCGGCGCCTCGCTGCCGCAGATCCGGCGGGGCCTGGCGCGGGCCTGGCGCCTCATGCTGGCGCAACAGACGACCGAGGCGCAGGAAGCGATCGATCGGATTGAGCTGCAACTCGACGACGTCTCGACTTTTGGCGCAAGTCGCCTGCGGGCGGCAACCCATCTGCTTCGGGCCGTGGGCCTCGCCCTTCAAGACGACAGTCTTGCCGCGCTCGCGATTGCCAGCTCCTATCTGAGCGAGAACCCTGTGGCGCAGGACGGCTATGCCGCCTCGACGCTCTGCCGGCTGGGGTTTTGGCAGCTCGGCAAGGTTGGCGCCTTCCACGCGCTGCCACGACACCAGCCGCGGGTGCGGTGGTCGCGTCCGCACGCGATATCCGCGATGGTCGACCTCTCCATCGAGGCGGCGGTGGCGCTCGATCATCTGAACGTCACGGCCGCCAAGCGCCTGGCGTCGGACGCCCTGACCCTGGCGGACAGGACGAAGATGCCCGCCGGGCTCGCGGCCCTGCCCGCCGCGCTCACGACGCAGGCGCTCTACGAAGAGGGCTGCCTCGACAACGCCGACGGCATGCTCCGCGATCGCCTTCCGGCCATCAACGCGGAGGGCTCGATCGAATGCGCGTTGCGGGCGTATCTGGTCCTCGCGCGCATCGCGAGGCAGCGGATGCATTATGATCTCGCCGCCATCCTGCTGCACGAAGCCGAAGCCCTGGGGCACCGCCGGCAATGGCCGTGGCTCGTCGCCGCGTCGGTGGCGGAGAGAGTGTCGCTCCTGCTGGAGGTGGGACGGACCAGGGAAGCCCGCCTGAGCGTCGACCATCTCGATCGCTAATCAAGGTGCCGCGCGAACACCATTCTGCTCGGCCTCGGTCACCAGCTTTCGCGCATCGTCGGGCAGCAGAAACCGTGCCGCGACCAGCGTTTCGGTGGCGGCGCGCAGCTTGGCGACATAGGCGTCCTTGGTCGGGTAGCGCTCCGCGATGGACAACCGGGAATCCCCGGTCGCCTCACGCTCGGCCTTGGTCGCGGCGAACGGAATGAAGCTGCCCTGCAGGTTGCAGAACCCGTTCTCGAACCGGTCCCTCCGCCCAAGATTCCAGCCGGTGTAGGTCCCGACCGGCACCATCGCGACCACCGAGCGAATGCCGCCGAGATCGTTACCGTCCGCGTCCACCTGCGGCACCAGCACGCCATAGCTGGCGGAGCCGACGATCGGCGGCTCGATGCTGATGATGCCACTGCTGTCGGCCGCGTTGTAGCGCGGGCCGAAATCAAGCACGTGCAGCGTATCGACCGGCCGCACCCCGGGCGGAATCGCCGGCCGTTCCACGCCGCCGTAGCGGTTGGCCGGAATCACCGGAAAATGCACCTGGTCGGCCGGCACCAGCTGGCCGGCGGCGATGCGCGGCACCAGGCTCTCGGGCGGTGCCAGGTCGTTGCGCACCCATTGCGTGAGGTCGGTCAGCAGTGCCCGCATCGTCCATAGCTGCGGGTTGGGATTGGATTGCTGCTGGCAGTTGTTGAACGGCGCCTGGGTCGGCAACGGCAGCGGCGCCGGGCTGTGCTGCGTACTCGCCATAATGTAGCTGCGCACATTCGTAGGATCGGCCAGGTCGTGCTGGCCGAGCGGATCGGTGATGCCCAGCGACTGGCGGCCCTCCCACACCTCGAGCACGGTGGCGACGTGGAAGATGCGCGGGCAGGTGTTGCTTTGCAGGCAGCGGTCGAGGATGCCCTGGCTGCGCCCGGTCAGCGGATCGTGCTCGCGTGCGTAGGTGAAGGGGAAATCATAGGCGGGATAGAGATGGTCGGTCTGCTCGCCCCAGGCGCGCGCCGGCTGGCCGAAGCGGGCGTTCATGGGAATCAGCCCGCCGCCGATATGCGGGTACATGCCGTCATACACGCGTCCGCCGCGCTCGCTTTCGTTGAAGCCTAGATGCAGGAAGGTGCGAACCATCCGCCCGGACTGCGACGACCCCTCCAGGATCGCCTGCTGTCCCGGCGCATAGACCGGGTTCGCCGCACCGGTGTCGTCACGCTGGGCCTCGCGCAGGAACTCCCCGACATCGCGCGCCGCGGCAAAGCCGAGGCCCAGCACCATCGGGTCCTTCGCGCGGTAGATCAGCTCATAGAGCCGGCCCGGCTGGAAGCCGGCAGGATAGCATAGATGCTTGTCGTCCGGCGTCGCCGCCGCACCCGCGGCACAGGTTCCGAACGACCATTCCGAGTTGGCGATTGCCACCCGCGGGTCCTGCTCGCGGGCGCGCACGGTCAGCGTCGGCAGGAATCCGTCAGCAAGCGGCGTGCGGTTGTCGGTCGAGGCCGTGGGATAGCTGTCCGGCGGCGCATAGGCGTCCTGCCAGCTTGAACTGATCGGCAGCGTCGGCAGCAGCGTCAGCGTGGTCATCTCGCTGCGCACGATGCCGGTGATCGGCGAGCCGTCCGGGTTATGCGCGACCACCGGCTTCATCAGCACGCGATTGGCACCGGCCAGCAGGTCCATTTGCCAGCCGAACCACGCGACGGTGTAGCCGGCGCGCATCAGGAAGCCGTCGCCGGAGGAAGTGAGCGCGTTGCGTCCGGCCAAGGGCAGCGGCACGCCTTCGTCGAAGGCGGCGATGCCGGTCTTGTTGCCGCGATTGTTCACCTCGACCAGCAGGATGCCGTTGCCCCGGCCTTGGTCGGCGGGCTTGAGCAGTTCGACGTCGGTCTCGTACTCGACCATGCCGCGGGCGTTGCGTGGCGCCAGCGACAGGTCCTGGATGATGGCGTTGCGCGGATCAGCCGGGTCGACCTCGCCATGCGCGCGCGCCACGATGTGCTGATACACCCCGGTGGCACCGAAGGCCTGGCCGTCGAAGGCCGGCTCGGTCCGCAGGATCTCCAGGCGCACGACGCGCGCGGCCGCAGGATGGGCGAACAGCGCCGCAATCGCGGCGCCAATGAGCAGGCGTTGCATCTTTCGTCTCTCCCTTGCCGACATTTTTCTTGCCGGCACGGATCATATCGCCTGAGCGGACAACCGCAATCGCCCCGGCAACGCGCTCACGGCGGTAGCGGCGTTCAGGCAAGTGCCGTTGCCCGTGCCCGCGGCCCGCGCCTCGGCGCGAACGCGCAACGATACCATACTATCCGCCCGCGATCGCATCGGGATCGTCGATCGCCTCGATCGCCAGCAGGTTTTCACCCGTCGGCAGCATCCGCAGGCATTCATCCCCCAACGCGTCCTCACCCGCGATCAACTGCTCGACCCTCGCGCGCGGCACCCGGCATGCCGCGTTCGACCGGAGCATCGACGTCCAGATCGCTTCAGGGCGTGCTTGCAATCCGGGTCTCCTCGCCGAAAGGTTGCAACCGACGCGGGCGGGGTGCAGGAACGGCGCCGCACCGCGGCGAAGGGCAACCAGGCAAAGGGCGGACCCGTGGAAAGAGTAGAACTAGGCCGCGATGTGCTGCCAAGATTGGGCGCATCAATCCGCGTCCCGAGCTTTGACCCCGCGGAATTGACCGCGGGGATCGTACATCTCGGGCTGGGTGGCTTTCATCGCGCACATATGGCCCGTTACACCCATAACCTGATGGAACGCGACGCCGCGGCCTTGTCCTGGGGCATCGTTGGTGCCGGACTGATGCCGTCGGATCGGACCATGCAGGCAAGCCTGGCGCCGCAGGACTGGCTTTACACGCTGGTCGAGCGCAGCTTCGGGACCGAGAGTGTCACCATTATCGGTTCTCTGGCCGAGGTCATCTTCGCCGGCGAAAGCTCGGCGGGGCTGCTCGATGCGATCGACAGGCCGGGCGTGCGCATCGTCAGCCTCACGGTTACTGAAAACGGCTACTGCCTCAATCCTTCGACGAAGGCGCTCGATCTCGACCACCACCTGATCCGCCGCGATCTTGCCGCGCCGGAGCTGCCGAGTAGCGCCGTCGGAATCATAGTCGAGGCGTATCGCCGCCGCATGCTGCGAGGCCGGCCGGCCTTCACGGCGCTGAGTTGTGACAACATCCAGCATAACGGCCGCGTGTTGAAGGCCGCCGTACTGGCGCTGGCGAGGCTTCGCGATTCTGGATTGGCCGAATGGATTGCGGCGCATGGCCGGTTTCCGAGCACGATGGTGGACCGCATCACGCCGGTCACGACCGCGTCCGATAAGGCGGGGCTTGAAGCCCGTTTTGGACTGATCGACCGCTGGCCGGTTTTCGCTGAGACCTTCATCCAATGGGTGATTGAGGACGATTTTGCCGATGGCCGTCCGGCCTGGGAAAAGGTCGGCGCCCAGTTGGTGGATGACGTGGCGCCATACGAGTTCATGAAACTTCGACTGCTCAACGGCAGTCATCTCGCGATATCAGGCTTGGGACGCCTGGCCGGCTACGTGACGATCGACGAGGCGATGGCTAATCCGCTGTTCCCGCGCTTCATGGCGGCGCTGATGGAGCGCGAAACCGGCCCCACGCTGCTGCCGGTGCCAGGCATCGACCTTGCAGCCTACAAGCGCACGCTGGTCGAGCGCTTCGCCAACCCGGCCATTAAGGACACGGTGGAACGAGTCAACACCGACGCGCCACTGAATATCCTGGTCGACCCGATTCGCGATCTGTTGGCCTCCGGCGGCACGGCCGATCTGCTGGCACTGGCACTTGCCGCCTGGCTACGCCGCGTGCGCGGCGAGGACGAGCAGGGACAGGCGATCGACGTGCGACACCCGATGGCGGCGTTGTTGCGGGCCCGCGCCGTGGAGGGTGGACCCGATCCGATGCCGCTGCTGTCAATCTCGCCGCTTTTCGGTGAGCTTGGCCAGAATGAGCGGCTCGTCGGCGCAGTGCGGGTGTGGCTGACCTCACTCTACCAGCGCGGCAGCCTCGCGACCCTGGCCCACGCCGCATCGGCGCTGGGCTTTTGAGTGAGCATGAGGTGACACGTTGACGGCCTCTGAGCATCTGCCCAAAGTTTGGGCAAATCAAATGCCCGGAGAACCCGTTGCCGGTTGCCCGCCACGACCCGAGCTTGCCCGATACGCTGGCCGATCTCACCGCCGCGCAATGCCACCCGACGCCGCGGCCTGTGCTGGCCAATTCCGCCGCCGAGGCCGCGCAAATGCGCACCCAGCGGGTCTACCAATTGCTGCACATGTTGGTGCGCGGCGCCCACACCTGAGCTGATGATCCCCGCACGTTCAGGTTGACGCATGCCGGGTGAAGTGGGACGAATGCTCAACCGCCGGGCGAGTGCTCAAACCGCCGAAACGGCGCGGCATCAATGGGGGAGAAACGTTGATGGTCAAACTCAGTCGCTGCGGCGTGCTCGCAACCGCCATCGCCGCTTCTGCCGCTTTGACGGGCGCCGCCCATGCCGACACGACGCTCACCATCGCCACCGTGAACAACGGCGACATGGTGGTGATGCAGAAGCTCTCGTCGGAGTTCGAGAAGCAGCATCCCGACATCCACCTGCGCTGGGTGGTGCTGGAGGAAAACGTGCTGCGCCAGCGCGTCACCACCGACATCGCCACCAAGGCCGGGCAGTTCGACATCCTGACCATCGGCAACTACGAGGTGCCGATCTGGGCCAAGCAGGGCTGGCTCGCTGCCGATGGACGACCTGCCCGCGGCCTATGACGTCGACGACCTGCTGAAGCCGGTGCGCGACGGCGCTGTCCTACGACGGCAAGCTCTACGGCCTGCCGTTCTACGGCGAAAGTGCGATGACCTATTACCGCACCGACCTGTTCGAGAAGGCCGGCATCAAGATGCCGGACGCGCCGACCTACGAGCAGATCCGCGGCTTCGCCGACAAGGTCACCGACAAGCCGAACCAGATCTACGGCATGTGCCTGCGCGGCAAGCCCGGCTGGGGCGAGAACATGGCCTACGTCACCTCGCTGGTGAACGCCGAGGGCGGCCAGTGGTTCGACATGGAGCTGGAAGCCGACGATCGATTCGCCCGAGTGGCAGAAGGCGATCACCTTCTACGACGACATCCTGAAGGCCGACGGGCCGCCGGGCGCGACCTCCAACGGCTTCAACGAGAACCTGGCGCTGTTCGCCAGCGGTCACTGCGGCATGTGGATCGACGCCACCGTCGCCGGCGGCATGCTGTACGACAAGAAGCAGTCGCAGGTCGCCGACAAGGTCGGCTTCGCGGCGATGCCGATCGGCAGCTTCAAGGGCGCGCCGACCTGGCTCTGGAGCTGGAACCTTGGCATCCCCGCGACGTCGAAGCAGCAAGGATGCGGCGCGGACGTTCGTCACCTGGGCGACGTCGAAAGAATACATCCAGCTCGTCGCCAAGGAGAATGGCTGGGTCGTCGGTGCCGCCCGGCACGCGCACAGTCCACCTACGACAATCCGGAATACCAGAAGGTGGCGCCGTTCGCCGGCTTCGTGCGCAAGGCGATCGAGCGTCGCCAATCCGAACGGCGCAGACGCGCGCAGCCGCGGCCCTATACCGGTGCACAGTTCGTGGCGATTCCGGAATTCCAGGGCATCGGCACGCAGGTGGGCCAGACGATCGCCGGCGACGCTGACCGGCCAGACCACGGTCGATCAGGCGCTCAAGACGGCGCAGGCGGCCACCGAGCGTACGATGCGCAGGCGGGCTACCCGAAGAAGTAGCCGGGCCAGGCCATGTCGGCTGCAGTCAGGTCACCTGGCGCAGACGGCGCCGCCGCCAGGCGCCATCGGCGCCCGAGGCCGCAAGGCGGGCCGGCATGCTGCTCGTGCCGTCGGTGATCGTCCTGCTGCTGTGGATGATCGTGCCGCTGGTGATGACGCTGTGGTTCTCGTTCCAGTACTACAACCTGGTCGAGCCCGAGCGACCGCGCGGCTTCGCCGGCATCGACAACTATCGCTATCTGGTCACCGACCCGGATTTCTGGGTGTCGCTGCGCAACACGCTGATCCTGCTGGCCTCGGTGCTGGTCATCACGGTCGGGCTCGGCATCCTGCTGGCCGTGTTGTTCAACCAGCCGTTTCCTGGCCGCAACATCGCGCGCGTGCTGGCGATCTCGCCGTTCTTCGTCATGCCCACGGTCAGCGCGCTGATCTGGAAGAACCTGATGATGCACCCGATCTACGGCGTGTTCGGCGCTATCGCGCGCGCGCTTCGGGCTTGCAGCCGATCGATTGGTTCGCGCGAATTCCCGCTGGCCTCCGTCATCGCGATCGTGTCGTGGGAATGGCTGCCGTTCGCGCTGCTGATCCTGCTGACCGCGGTGCAGTCGCTCGACCACGAGCAGCGCGAGGCCGCGCGCATGGACGGCGCCGGCGTGCTCGCGCAGTTCTTCTTCATCACCCTGCCGCATCTCGTCGCGCGCCATCAGCGTGGTGATCATGATCGAGACGATCTTCCTGCTGACGGTGTTCGCCGAGATCTTCGTCACCACCTCGGGCGGCCCGGGCAACGCGACCACCAATCTCGCCTTCCTGATCTACGCCCGGGCGCTTGCTGCAATACGATGTCGGCGGCGCCTCGGCCGGCGGCGTGGTCGCCATCGTGCTGGCCAACATCGTCGCCTTCTTCCTGGTGCGCAGCATCGCCCGCCGGCTGGAGGTCTAGACGATGCGAGCAACCCCGCTGCAACGTCTGCTCGACCACGATCGCTCGGCTGGGGCGCCGCGCTGCTGCTGTTCTTCCCGATCGCCTGGATGGTGCTGACCAGCTTCAAGTCCGAGACGCGACGCCATCCACGCCGCCGGACTGTTCGTTCACGCCCGACGCTCGAGTCCTACCATCGAGGTGTTCGCGCGCGCCGACTATCTTACGCTTCGCCCTGAACAGCATCGTCATCTCGGTCGGCGGCACCGTGCTCGCCTTGGCTGTTCGCGATCCCGGCGGCCTACTCAATGGCGTTCCATCCCACCGAGCGCACCCGCGGCACGCTGCTATGGATGCTGTCGACCAAGATGCTGCCGCCGGTCGGCGTGCTGGTGCCGATCTACCTGCTGTTCCGCACCGCCGGTCTGCTCGACACGCCGTAGCGGTCTGGTCATGATCTACGCCCTGATGAACCTGCCGATCGTCGTCTGGATGCTGTTCACCTTCTACAAGGAAGTGCCGAACGAAATCCTCGAAGCCGGCCGCATGGACGGCGCGCGCACCTGGGGCGAGGTCTGGTTCCTGCTGCTGCCGCTGACCCTGCCGGGTGTCGCCTCGACCGGTCTGCTGTCGCTGATCCTGTGCTGGAACGAAGCGTTCTGGAGCCTCAACCTGACATCCGCCGGCGCCGCGCCGCTGACGGCCTTCATCGCTTCGTTCTCGAGCCCCGAGGGACTGTTCTTCGCCAAGCTGTCCGCCGCATCGACGATGGCCGTCGCACCCATCCTGGTGTTCGGCTGGTTCAGCCAGCGCCAGCTCGTGCACGGCCTGACCTTCGGCGCCGTGAAGTAAGGAAGCCCGTATGGCAACACTGACACTGCGCGATCTGCGCAAGAGCTACGGTTCGTTCGAGGTCATCAAAGGCATCGACCTCGATATCGCCGACCGCGAGTTCGTCGTCTTCGTCGGCCCGTCCGGCTGCGGCAAGTCCACGCTGCTGCGCATGATCGCGGGGCTGGAGGAGATCACCGCCGGCGACCTGTCGATCGACGGCAAGCGCGTCAATCGAGATCGGGCCCGCGGATCGCGGCCTGGCGATGGTGTTCCAGTCCTACGCGCTGTATCCGCACATGACGGTGCGCCAGAACATGGGCTTCGCCCTGCGCCTGGCACGGGTGCCCAGGGCCGAACGCGACCGCAAGGTCGAGGAGGCCGCGCGCATCCTGCAGCTTGGAGCCCTATCTCGAACGCGCGCCCGAGGGAGCTGTCCGGCGGCCAGCGCCAGCGTGTCGCCATCGGCCGAGCCATCGTGCGCCAATCCGAAGGTGTTCCTGTTCGACGAACCGCTGTCCAACCTCGATGCCGCCTTGCGCGGCCAGATGCGCATCGAGCTCGTCGCGGCTGCACGAGGAACTGCAACGCGACCATGATCTACGTCACCCACGACCAGGTCGAGGCGATGACGATGGCCGACAAGATCGTCGTGCTGCAGGCCGGCCGCGTCGAGCAGGTCGGCTCGCCGCTGGAGCTCTACCACCATCCGGCCAACCTGTTCGTCGCCGGCTTCATCGGTTCGCCGCGCATGAACCTGCTGCCCGGCCAAGCGTCGTCGGCATCGATGCGACGGGCGCGGTGGTCGCGCTTCCATCGGGCGTGCGCGTCCTGGTCCCGGTCGAGGCCGGCGCTGCCCGGCCGGGCGATGCCGTCACCCTGGGCATCCGCCCCGAGGCGTTGGAGCCGCATCGATGCGGTCGGCCCGATCCGACGGCGACGGTCAGCGCTGGTCGAACGGCTCGGCGGCTGACCCTGCTGCACGTGAATGCCGACGGCGCGAACAGGACGATGACGGTGCAGATCGAAGGCAGCGACGGCACCCGCGCGCACGAGCAGATCCAGCTCGCGGTCGATCCGGCGGCCTGCCATTCTGTTCGACCAACGGCCGGACGATGCCGCATCTGGCCACCCACCGGTTGGCGACGTCATCCCGCTAGTCGCCTGACCGCCGGGGCCGGGACCACATGTTTCTCGGCCTCGATTTCGGCACGTCCGCGGTCAAGGCGCTGCTGGTGGACGGCGACGCAGCGCCGCGTCGCCAGCGCCACCGTGCCGCTAGTCGGTGCAGCGCCCGGCGCCGGGACACAGCGAGCAGGATCCGCAGGCCTGGTGGCAGGCGATGCTGGACGCGATCGATGCGCTCGGGCGCGACCATGCCGCGGCCTTGTCCGCCGTCCAGGGCATCGGCCTGTCCGGCCAGATGCACGGCGCGGTGCTGCTGGACGACACCGGCGCCGTGCTGCGTCCCGCCATCCTGTGGAACGACGTCCGCGCGGCCGCCGAATGCGCCGAGTTGGAGGCGGCCGTTCCCAGCACTGCGGCAGGTGACCGGCAATATCGCCATGCCTGGCTTCACCGCGCCCAAGCTGCTCTGGGTGCGCAGGCACGAGCCGGAGGTCTTCGCCCGGGTGCGCAAGGTGCTGCTGCCGAAGGCCTATATTCGCTACCGGCTGACCGGCGAGATGATCGAGGAGATGTCGGATGCATCCGGCACCCTGTGGCTCGACGTCGGCGCGCGCGACTGGTCCGACGTGGCGCTGGCCGCCACCGGCCTGACGCGGGCAGCCATGCCGCGTCTGGTCGAGGGCAATGCCGCGGCGGGCACGCTCACGCCGCGAACTCGCGGCGCGCTGGCGCATGACGCGCCGGCCGGTTCTGGCGGGCGGCGCTGGGGACAACGCCGCCGGTGCGGTCGGGCTGTCGGCGATCCGAGCCCGGCGACGCGTTCGTCTCGCTCGGCACGTCCGGCGTGCTGTTTGCCACCACCGGACACTTCCGGCCGTATCCGCAGGCCGCGGTGCACGCCTTCTGCCATGCGCTGCCCGGCACCTGGCACCAGATGGGCGTCACCCTGTCGGCGGCTGCCTCGCTGGCGTGGTGGGCGCGGCATCACCGGCCGCGACCGAGGCCGGCATTGCTGGCCGAGGTTGCGATGCCGACAGCGCCGAGCCCCGCGCTGTTCCTGCCCTATCTCGGCGGCGAGCGGACGCCGCACAACGACGGCACGATCCGCGGCGCCTTCGTCGGGCTGTCGCACGACACCGACCGCGCGGCTGCTGACCCAGGCGGTGCTGGAGGGCGTGGCGTTCTCGCTGCGCGACTGCCTGGATGCGCTGGCGGCGTCCGGGCACCCGCATCGAGGCAGCGGACGTGATCGGCGGCGGCTCCCGCTCCCGCGCTGTGGATCGCCATCATCGCCGCGGCCCTGGACATCCCGTTGCATCGGCTGGCCGAGGGCGAGCATGGCGCGGCGTTCGGCGCGGCTCGGCTGGCACGAATGGCGGTCACCGGCGAAGACCCGCGCACGGTCTGCACCCCGCCCATCCGCATCGAGACCATCCTGCCCAATCCCGAGCTCGCGGAGGCATACGTCGCACGGCAACGTCGCTATCGCGCGCTCTACGAAAGACGAAGCGCTGAAGCCTGAAGGCGAAGGACGCCGCGTGCTGGCGACAGCGCCGATGCCGACGGTGGCCCAAAGCAGCGCAGGGGCGGAGAGGGGCCCGCGATGCTCGCGTCCAGCCTTCATCCGCACTGCCGGCACCGTCCAAACTGGCCTATTCGGTGAATCGGCGAATGGGCGCGAACGGCGCCAAATAGGAGAGATTGGCGGAGAGGGTGTCCGTCGACATAGTGTCTGAGGTGGCATGACGTGGTCCGGGAAGCTATTCATTTTCCCCGGCATTTCTGATCGCGGGCTCTAGTATTGTCCAAGACGATCCCGCATGATCTACGCTCGAAACGCGGGTAGGAATGTGGGTAGGGATGGCGCGGAACATCAACCGTCTGTCGACGAGGACAGCGTCATCGATCAGTGTCGCTGGCTACCATCCCGATGGCGGCGGCCTTTATCTCCAGGTCAGCGCGGCGGGCGCGAAGTCATGGATTTTCCGTTTTACCATTCACGGGCGCGCCCGTGAGATGGGCCTCGGCTCGACAATGACCATTTCATTGGCGGCCGCACGGATCAAAGCGCAGGAATGTCGCATCCTTCTGCAGGACAGGGTCGACCCGATCGAGGCCCGAAAGACGCAGCGCGCAGAGGGGCGGCTGGCGGCAGCCCGGTCGCAGTCGTTCAGCGACTGCGCCGCCGCCTATATCGAAGTGCATCGGGCAGGTTGGCGCAATGCGAAGCATGCGGACCAATGGACCAATACAATCAAGACTTACGCGGCGCCGTTTCTGGGCGACCGATCGGTCCAGAGCATCGACACCGCCCTGGTGATGAAGGTCCTGGAACCGATCTGGGAGAGCAAGACCGAGACCGCGAGCCGGGTGCGTGGACGCATCGAGGCCGTCCTCGACTGGGCAGCAGTCCGAGGCTTGCGCCGGGGTGAGAACCCGGCCCGCTGGAGAGGGCATCTCGATCATCTGCTGCCCGAACGCGCCAAAGTGCAGCGAGTGATCCACCACCCGGCACTGCCATATGATCAAATGGGCCGTTTCATGCTGTCGCTGCGTGCCGAGGAAGGTGTGGCAGCCCGCGGATTGGAGTTTCAGATCCTCGCCGCCGCTCGCACCGGTGAGGTGATCGGCGCGCGATGGGACGAGTTCGACGACGATAAGAGGTTATGGACGGTGCCAGCCGTCCGCATGAAGGCCCAGCGCGAGCATCGGGTCCCTTTGTCGGCGCGGGCGATCGCGATCCTGGCTGCCCAGCGGGCGGTATCGCAGTCTGAATTCGTCTTCCCCGGCATGCGACCCCCAAAACCCCTGTCCAACATGGCCTTCCTCCAACTGCTCAAGCGCATGAAGCAGGCCGACGTGACCGCACATGGGTTTCGCTCATCATTCCGAGACTGGGCGGCCGAGCAGACCGCCTATCCAAGCGAGGCGGTCGAGATGGCCCTTGCTCATTCGATCAGCGACAAGGTCGAAGCAGCCTATCGGCGTGGCGACTTGTTCGAGAAGCGCCGGGAATTGATGGAGGACTGGGCACGGCACTGCGATGTGCCAATTCAGCCAAAGCGACCCCCTTCACCAGGCCAGGCTGCGACCACATGAGCGGTCGGTCGGGCGAGGATCTGGACGATCAGATCACTGTGGTCGAAGCAGAACTGAGACGTTTAAGGCTCAAGCGTCGTGCCATTCTGGCAGGACAGGCCAGCGGCAAGGCTAGGAAACATTCTCCAAAGGCGCTGGCCATTCGCAAGGCGTTTGAAGCTGAGGAATACAGCTATGGCACCATCCGCCGATTGGCTTTGAAGATCGGGCTGTCGGAAAGGCCAACGGCGAAGCGTTCCTGGCTTGGACCGAGCAGTTCTTGGCTCCGCAACTGCGGCCGGGCGATATTGTGGTGGCCGACAGGCTGGGAAGCCACAAGGGCCACGCCGCCCGTGACGCCATTGCGGCTACGAATGGCAACTCCAGCACCGCTACATGCAGACCGAGGCGATGGCCGAATTTACACCGCCGCTGCTCGACACCTTGCCCACCCAGATCGCCAGCGTAGCGGCATGATCCATGGCCACCTCAGCTACGCCAGATTTTCCACCAGATTGACGGACCTGGAAGGCAAGCTTCCGGCGGCAAGGTGCGGTCAAGCCCCAGAGCCGCATGACGGTGCGCCGAAGGCACGAGGCTTGACGGCAGTGCAGCTGCCCGGGACACACTCGGCGAGTCACCTCGCGCGACCTCACCGGACATGTCCGACAGGTCGAGTGCCGATTTGTACATCGTGATCCGGCGTGCTACGTTGCTCCGCCATGCTGTTCAGGCTTCCCCGCCGCCTTCGAAATCCCCCGCGCCTGCTCGGCTTGCTGGCAGCCTTCGTGGCGTTGGTCAGCCAGTTGGCGCTCGGGTCCGTCGTTCTGCCGAGCGATTTGCCGCAAACCGAGTTGGCTGTGCTCGATGCCGCAAGCATCTTCTGCCAGACAGGAGCCGCCGATGGCGGCAGCGACCGAGCACCTGTCCCGCATCGTGCCCCCGACTATGCCCTGTGTCCGCTGGCAGTTTCGCTGGCAATGCCCGCTGTCATCCCGACGGCCGCCCCCGTCCTGCCAAGGCCGGGTGACGGTATGACACTGCGGCCCGGCGCGCTGCCGCAGGCGCGGGCGCCACCCGCGCACGACTTCGCCGCAGCCTACCCCCGAGGTCCTCCCCGCCTGGTCTGAGGCCGATCCACCGTGGGCAGCCGCGCGCCGCGCCGCTGCTCGTGACCCCTCCTGATCAGGACCAATCATGACCCGAGTTCTTTCGACGACCGCGCTGGCGTTCGCCTGCCTGCTTGCCTTCCGCTCCTCTGACGCTTTGGCCCACGCCGTGTGCGGAGCCAGAGTTTTCCCAGTAACCTTGACGCTGGACGACCCCGGGGTGGCCGATGAAGCGTCTCTGCCAACAGCCACTTACCAGCGCAGCGGGGCCGATGGTGGGCCCGGACCAACCAACGAGTACGACTTCAATTTCGAATACGACAAGCGAATCACGACCAATCTCGGGATCGGCGTAAACTACGGTTGGAACATCCTTCAGACCGCCCACGCGAAGACCCAGACCGGCTTCTCCAACCTCTTTCTGACGGCCAAGTACCAGACCTGCATCAGTGCCGACCACGAATTCATCTTCACGCTCGGCGTGCAACGCGAGTTCGGCGGAACGGGCACCGAGCAGATAGGAGCCGACAGATTCGGGGCGACCTCGCCGACCTTGTACTTCGGGAAAGGCTTCGGCGACCTTCCGGTCGGCTTCCTTCGACCGGTCGCGATAACTGGGCAGTTCTCTTACACGGTCGCGGACAAAGCCCTGAAGGCGACGCAAGTCACTGACCCCGATACCGGTTTGCTCTCGCTGCAATACAACAATGGAAACTCGAACAGCTGGTTCGGGGGCGTGTCGCTGCAATACAGCATCCCCTACCTGCAATCCCAGGTGAAGGATTACGGGTTGCCCAACTTCCTGGGACGGCTCACGCCCATCGTTGAGGCCACCTGGTCATCGCGGGCCACGTCGCCAAGCAACCAGGACACATCGTGGACCGTGGCGCCGGGCGTCATCTACTCCGGTGATTCCTATCAAATCGGTATCGAGGCCCTGATCCCCGCGAACAAGGCGGCCGGAACACACGTGGGCGTTATCGCCCAGTTCCATATCTTCCTCGACGACTTGTTCCCGAACAGCATCGGCAAACCCCTGTTCAACTGACTGAAGTGGCCGTTCGGCTCGTTCACTTCCTTTTCGTAAACTCATTCTCCGGAGACAACCATGCGCATCTGCCTTATCGCCCTCACTCTCCTGGCCGCCAGCCTGTCCAGCGCGGCTTTCGCCCACGCCCATCTGACGAGCGCCACGCCCGCTGTCGGCAGCACCGCCGGGACGGCGCCAAAGGAAATCGCGATCAACTACACCGAGGGACTGGAACCGAAGTTCAGCACCATCGAGGTGCAGGACGCCTCCGGCGCCCGCGTCGACATGGGCGACGTGCACACGTCACCCGGCAACGACAAACGACTGGTCATCGGCCTGAAGCCACTGAAGCCCGGCACCTACAAGGTGATCTGGCACGCGACATCCGTTGACACGCACAAGACCGAGGGCTCCTACAACTTCACCGTAAGCCCGTAGGCGCGACGCATGGGCGGGGCGGCAATTCCTGCATTCGACCTCGAGGGCGGCGTGGCACTCGCCCTCGTGCGTGGGCTGTCGGTCGCCGCCCTGCTCTCCGTGTTCGGAGCCCTGCTGTTCCGCGCCGCGCTGGCACCTCCCGTGCTGGCCAGCATGCAACCCGTCGACGCCGCCCTGTTCCGGCGGCGGTGGCGATTCCTGCTGTGGTCGAGTTGGTCGGCCGCCCTGGTGGCGACGCTCGCCTGGCTGGTGCTGCAGGCGAGTTCGATGGCGGATGCCGGGAGCGTCCATGCCGCCGCTTCCGCCACACGGACCGTGCTTGCGGACACGAGCTTCGGGCACGTCCTGCTGCTGCGGTTGGGTGTCCTGGTGCTGATGGCCCTTGTCCTGGGAGGCGGGGAACGGCGGCTCTGGATCGCCACGGGGTTGGCCGCTATCGCCACCGCGCTCCAAGGTGGCCACAGTCATGCCGCTTCGATGGAGGGCGGCCCGAGCCTTCTGCTCCTGTCGGAGGTGGTTCACCTGCTGGCGGCAGGAGCCTGGTTGGGTGGCTTGATGCCCCTCATGCTGCTGGTCGCTTCGGCGCCCCTACCAGCCGCGGCGCATGCGTCCCGCCGCTTCTCGCCGCTCGGCACGTCGTGCGTGCTGCTGCTGGCGGTCACGGCGTCGTTCCAGTTCTGGGTGCTGATCGGAGACTTGCCGGGTCTGATCGGCACGGGATACGGCCTGCTGGTGCTTCTCAAGGTCGCGCTGTTCGTTGTCCTGCTTGGACTCGCTGGGCGCAACCGCTTTCGCCTCACGCCCGCGCTTGTGACGGCCTCGGCCGAGGGAGCCAAGCGCCGCCTGTGCCGGAGCGTCACCATTGAGACGGGCTTCGGCCTCCTCGTGGTCCTGGCGGCGGGGTTTCTCACCAGCCTTCCCCCTGCGATGCACGTGCAGCCGCTCTGGCCCTTCGCCAAGCGGCTGAGCCTGGAGGCGGTCGGCGAGGACTCCGACTTCCTGCTGGAAGTGATCCAGGCGGGCCTTGCACTGGCGGGGGCTCTCGCGCTGCTTGTCATGGCCATCCTCTCGTGGCGTCTCCGTTGGCCCGCGGTCGCGCTGTCGGCGGTCATCTGCTGGTTTGCCGTGCCGCATTTCGACCTGCTGCTGGCCGAGGCTTACCCGACCAGCTTCTACCAGTCGCCGACCGATTTCGCGGCGGCGGGCATTGTCGAAGGCGCCCGACTCTACCCGGAGCACTGCGCGTCCTGCCACGGGGCAGAGGGGCGCGGGGACGGGCCCGCCGCAGCTGGCTTGCGGATACCGCCTGCCGACCTCACCGCGGGCCATCTTTGGATGCACAGCGACGGTGAACTGTTCTGGTGGCTGTCCCACGGGATTGATGCCCCGGACGGCGGCCAAGCCATGCCGGGGTTCGCGGCCGTGCTCTCGGACGACCAGAGATGGGGCCTCATCGACTACGTCCGCGCCCATAATGCCGGTCTGACGGTGGGCAAATCGGGAGTATGGCCCCAGCCCATCCAGGCGCCGGGGCTGCAGGCCGAGTGCGACGGCAAGACCCTCACGCTTCAGGAGCTTCGAGGACGGTTCGTCCGGCTGATCATCGGGAAACCGCCGCCCGCCGCAGCCGAAGCCGACGTCGTCACCATCGTCGCAGCCGCTCACGCTGAAATTGGCGGCTGCGTCGCCGACGATGAAGCCTTGCCCCTGGCGTACGGCATCGTCTCGGGCGTTCCCGGGCACGAGCTGCCCGGCACTCAGTTCCTGATCGATGATCAGGGCTGGCTGCGGGCGTTCCAGAGGCTAGGACAGCCGGGAAGCTGGAACGAACCGGAAGCCCTGGCAGCCGAAATACGGGACCTCCGCGAACACCCGATTGCGGCCCCCGACTCCGGTGGCCACATGAACATGCCGATGTGAAGGAAGACACAGATGAAGCCGGGTCGTGCCGCACGCCGAGATCGTCGTGACCGCAAGTCGCTGCTGGCGGCGACGGGCCTCGTTGCCGCTCTGCTCCTGCTGACGAGCGGCTACATGTGGCTGATCGGCGTGGGAGCGAGTACGCATCCTCGTTCGGCGGCGATCGGTGGCCCATTCAGCCTGGTCGGGGGCGACGGCCAGCTTGTCACCGAGCGCAGCTTCCCGGGCAAATACCTGCTCATTTATTTCGGATATACGTCTTGCCAGGACGTTTGCCCGACGACACTCACCAGCTTGGCCGCGGCACTCGACGGCCTGGGTGAGAAGGCCGAGCAGGTGCAGCCGCTGTTCATCACCGTCGACCCCCAACGAGACACCCCGGCCGTCGTGCGGCAATACGCCAGCTCGTTCACGCCGAGGCTCCTCGGCCTGACCGGCTCGCCAGGCGAGGTCCGCAAGGTTGCCGAAGCGTACCGGGTCACCAGCGTGATCCACCGCGGCGACCGAGGTGCTGCGAACTACCTGGTCGACCACAGCTCCGTCATCTATCTGGTCGGACCGGATGGCCGCTTCATCGCTCCGATCCGGGCCGACGGCACAGGGGACGCCATGGCGAAGGCCGTAGCTGGCCACCTCTCCTGACGGGAGCCGATCCGAGAGCGCGGTTCACGGCCGGATCGCCCGCAGCGGCAGCACGACCGGGTGCCCGTCCGAGCCCCGATCGACGGTGATGACCACCTGGAACGTAGGCTCGAGGATGGCCGGGCGGAGGATTTCCCTGGGCACCCCTATGCCCACCAATCGTCCCTGATCCATCATGGCCACGCGGTCTGCGAACCGCGCCGCCGCGTTCAGGTCGTGCATCACGGTGATGGTGGTCAGCCTGCGAAGCCGAGTGACCGTCCGCAGCAGGTCCAGCACGTGCAACTGGTGCGCGATGTCGAGCGCACTGGTCGGCTCGTCGAGCAGGAACACGCGGGGGTCTCCGGCTAAGACCTGGGCGAGCAGCACCATCTGTCGCTGCCCACCGCTCAGCTCTCCGATGCGTCGTCCGGCCAGATCCGCGACCCCGATCTCGGCCATCGCGGCCTCTGCGGCCTCGAGGTCGGATGAGCCGACGCGGAAGGTGAGAGAGCGCATGCGGCCGAGCAACACCACCTCGAAGGCCGTCAGCGCCGCGCGGACGCCCGCGTCCTGCGGCATGTAGCCGATGCTGCCGGGCTCCGCGGCACTCCCGTCCCACATCACTCGGCCGCTGTGGGCTTGCACTCCGGCCAGCGCCCGCAGCAGGGACGACTTGCCGGAGCCGTTGGCCCCCAGAACCGCCAGAAGTTCGCCCGGCCATGCTTCGAGGCTGACGGCGTCGACAGCCACGCGCGCGCCGTAACGAACGCAGACGCCCTGTGCATGGAGTTTCACCGCCCGCGCCCCATCGACAGCACCAGCCAGGCGAAGAACGGCACCCCGATCAGCGCGGTGACGATGCCGATCGGGAACACCGTTCCGGGGATGACCAGCTTGCTAATCACCGAGGCTGCCGAGAGCAGCAACGCGCCGAACACGGCCGACGCAGGCAGCATGTGCCGCTGATCCTCGCCGACCAGCATGCGGGCGACGTGCGGGGCGACCAGACCGATGAACCCGATCGTCCCGACGAACGCGACTGCCGCCCCGGTCAGCAGCGAGACTGCCACGAATGTCCGCAGCCGCAGTCGCGCAACCCGCACCCCGAGCGCCTGTGCTCGCTCGTCACCCAGCTTGAGCGCCGTGAACCGCCAGGCGTCGGCCAGCAGCAGCGGGAACACGAGGCCGAGCACCAGGGCGACGATGCCAACTTTGGTCAGGCTCGCACGGAGAAGGCTGCCGAACAGCCAGAACACGATCTGCTGGAGCGCCTCGGGCGAGGCCAGGAACTGCAGCAGGGACAGCAGCGCCTGGAACAGGAACAGACAGGCGATGCCCGCCAGCACCAGCAACTCCGGCGTCGCGCCCCGGAGCCGCGCCACGCGGCCACCATTGCACAGGCGGCCCCGGCGAAGGCAAAGGCGGCCAGCGGAATGGCCCAGGCGTCGGGGAGCGGCAGGGCAGCGCCGAACAGGATGGCGAGCGCCGCGCCGAACCCGGCTCCCGCGGAGATGCCGAGCGTGTAACTGCTGGCCAACGGGTTGTTCAGGATGGTCTGCATCACCGCGCCGGATACCCCGAGGGCCGCGCCGACGACGGTGGCCATCAGCGCGATTGGCAGCCGCAGCGTTCGCACAATGGCGTCCGTCATCGGGTTGTCCGCCTGTCCGGCGAGCGAGCGCAGCATCGCCGGGATGGGCAGCATGGCGGGTCCGGTTGCGATGTCGGCCGCGAAGCTAACGGCCAGCGCCCCGCCCGCCGCCACGACAACGAGAACGCGCCGGGCGTTCGCCGAGCGCCACTGCGCGGCGGCGCCCCGCGTGGCCGCGCTCATACGTTTGACCGCGTGAACCGCGTCATCCAGGTGCCCTCGAATGGCACCGGCAGGTATTGCTCGTGGTAGCGGCGCAACTCGTCCACAGGGTCGATGTCCGCGAACCGGCCTGGGAAGATCGCCTTCGCGATGAAGTAGGTCGCGGTGTAGTCGAACAGGGCGCGGCAGAGTCCGTGTTCGACCGCGAATAGCTGACCATTGCGGATGGCAGCGAGCTCCGGCCAGCCCTGGCGCCGCGCGTAGGGGGCGAGGCGCGCGCGGGTGGTCGCCGCGTCGGCGTCGAACCCGGTCAGCACCGCCTTCGGCTGGCCAACCCAGGACGACCCGGCGATGAAGATTGCATCGGGGTTGGCGGCCAGCACGTATTCGGGGCTGAGCGGGCCGTAGGCGCCGGGAATGCGCCCAGCGGCGATGTTCTCGGCGCCGACCCGGTCAAGCACGCGGCCCCACATGCCCTTCCAGTAGGTGTTGCCCACCACGTCAGCGCCGCCTTGGCCAAGCTCCAGGTACACCTTTGGCTTGCCGGGAGCGTCCTTCGTTCGCCGGCCGATGTCGGCCAGCTTGTCCATGTAGAGGGAGGCGAGCGCCCGGGCGCGCTCCTCGTTGCCCGTGGCGATTCCGATGGCGATCGTGCTCGCCACGTGCCGCTCGGGGATTTCGGCGTTGTAGTCGATGACCAGGACCGGGATACCGAGCGCCTCAAGCTGCTTCACCTGCGGCCCGAGGACGCTGAACGACCACTCGGCTATGATGACGAGATCGGGGCGGAGGGAGAGCACCTTCTCCATGCTGAAGGTGTTGTCATCCGTGTTGCCCACGTCCGGCAGGGTGGCCAGGCGGGGGATGGGAACGAGGTAGCGTTTGAAGATGGAGGGCCGCCACTCCGACCAGAGCGTCTTGCCAAAGCCGACGACCCGGTCCCAGCCAGCTGGCCCGGCGATCGCGGTGAATTCCTCGTAGTTGAAGCCCAGCACGATGCGCTCGGCGGGAGCCTTGAGGTTGATCTTCCGGCCGACAGCGTCGGTGATGGGTGGGCCTCCCGCCCGGGCGCGGGAGGCGAAGGGGACGGCAAGGCCGAGTGCCAGCGCTGCACGACGGCCGAGTGGCGAAGCTGAATGGGTCATTGTGATTCTCCGGGTGAAACACGCAGAGCGGCCGCGCAACGAGGGCGGCCGCGACAAAGCGGTTCAGACGGCGGAGTTGGGTGGTCCTCTGGGACTTGCGGCGGAGCGCACCCCGCGCGGTGGCCCGGTCGCAGGCGGCGGCGGGGCTGCCATTCCCATGGAGGCCAGGAACGGCAGTAGCAGCAGCGGGTCGCCGGGCGCAATCAGCGCCGGAGCGGCGGCAAGGTGGCAGGCCGGGCATAGCGCGCAGTCGTGCGCATGCCCCGGGTGATTGAGGGGGCCGGGTGCGGGTTGTCCGGGATCCTCGGGGCCATCGGCGTGGCAGATAGCCTGACCATCGAGTAAGGCGGCGAGGTCCTCGCGGGCTGCCGTCTGGGTGTAGGGCATCGACGCGGCGGCGGTCACCTGCGCAAACAGCACCAGCACCGCGACCAGCAAGCGTCGCAGATGGGCTTTGGCGGCAACGGTATGGGGTGCGGCCGACATTTTTGGTGGGCCGAGCTCCTTGAGGGCGAGCACTTCGGAACGTCTGTCGAACCAACCGTCACCCTTAGCGTGGGCATCGCACGACCGCGCCCCGAAAACAACATTGTCGATCCTGCGAACGGTCCCGCTCCTTTGTTCGACTTTCCCTATACTACCGATGGCTTGATGGAGCTGCCCTGATGCTCATCCTGACAGCGGCCAGTTTGCTGATGATGACCCGTGTCTTCACCAGACTGTGGCCAGGGGCCACGTGAGCGGACGCATCCTGGGCACGGCATCCACCAGTCTAAAGCTCGCGCTCCTTCCCATTGCCCTCGCTTTGGGTTTGGACATTGCTATAGCCACGGCCTCGGAATTGGGTAGCGCTCTGTTGTCAATCGGCAGTTGGGACCCTCAATCGGCGTCCAATAGATGGTGATTGCGGTTGCTCGCGGAAGGTTCAGCCTGTGTAGGAAGGGTCAGCATGGAGCTGGCTCGCGACAGGAGCGTGGACATGAGGAACTACGTCGGACTGGATGTATCGCTTCGGGAGACGGCGATCTGTGTCGTCGATGAGAACTGCGTGACTATGCGTGAAGGGATTCGGCTCCGCTCCTGGGCGCCGCGATTGCTCTTATCGTCTGCCATGAAGTTCTCCTGCGTCTGAATTGAAGGCGGCCGTCGCGAAGGCCGGGACGTCGGGGGCAGCGGTGGCGCGCGAACTGGGAAAGCAGGCTTCATTGGCCCCAGAACGGCGACTTCGGTTGGCGTACTTCAGCCAGGGACCTGATCAGTGCGTTCGAATGGATGGATGACGGTCTCCCGCGAGGTCCGCGACCTGCTAATCGAATGGGGCGCCAGCAAAGCCGAGATCGCCGCCATACCCCGCCGTCTCTCCATGCTGTGGCTGCTTCGTGCAATCGAGGCAGAGGCAAAAGCGGTCTACGGTGATGCTGGTGCGTGGCTCAGGTTGCCTGGTCCCTGCGGCCTCAGGGGCCGATGTCGACCGATGCTTGGATGGAAGAACACCAGTTCAGCGGAACGATATTGCCGAGGCCAAGACGAGCTCCGAAACTTTCTCCGCTGCCGATCCCGAATGCGCCAATATGTTCCCGCGGCAACGAGGCGTTGGCAGCATATGTGCAGAGCCGCGATCGTGCTCGGCATCCTGGAGACGGCCTGAGCGCGAGGCACGATGGCCGAAACGTAGCCGATCAACAGGCACGAAAGCTGACACAACCGGGCTCGGCGTTGGACGTGCCTGCGTCGTTCCGGGATGTCTATTTGGCCGAACCCGTCCATCGAAGTGGCGTGGGCGCGCGCGATGTCGTCGGCCTTGGAGACATCGCATGGAATAGCGACGATGCGGGTCTTCGCGGTCTCAGCAATACGGCGCCGCCCCTCCTCGAGCGTGGCGGGGTCGCGGGCGAGAATGGCGACGTCCACGCCGCCCGCGGCGACGCGACTGGCCATGGTGCGGCCGAGGCCCTGGCGGCCGCCGGTGATGAGGGCCGCGCGGCCGGTGAGCTTGATTTCCGTGGTGCCACCTTCGCTGAAACCCGTGGGCGAAGACTAGGTGCGGTGGGGGCATCACCAAGCCGGTGGCCTTGCGGCGCGCAGCGGGCAGCCATAGGAAGGGATGTTCGACAGGGGCGCGGGAGCAGTGGCGGCCAAGGTGGCGGTGGGCAAGGAGGCGGCGCAGGGGGGCAACGACGTCGCGGCCGACCTGATCGCCGTGGTCGTCGCCGTCACCGGCGCGGAGCCGCGGGTACTGACCATCCAGAACGCGAGCACCCTTCCTTCCGGCCCGTTCAAAGTGGCGCATCGGTCGCTGCAATCCGGGCTTCGGGCCTGGGTGGAGCAGCAGACCCACCATCCGCTGGGATATGTTGAGCAGCTCTATACCTTTGCCGATCAAGACCGGGTGCGCGAGGGCGGGTTCCATGCCATTTCGATCAGCTATCTCGGCCTGACGCGGGAGGGTGGGGCCTCCGGCGTCGATGCGGGGTGGCGGAACTGGTACGAGTTCTTTCCGTGGGAGGATCATCGTGCCGGAGTGCCGGAGATGATCGGCGCGTTGCTGGTGCCGCGGCTGGCAGAATGGGCGGGGGCACCGGGACCACAGCGGCAGCTTCGGCGGCAGCGCGTGGCGATTTCGTTCGGCACCGAGGGAGGCTGGAACGAGGAGCTTGTGCTGCAGCGCTACGAGCTGCTGTTTGAAGCGGGGCTGGTGGCGGAGGCCGGGGGCAGCACCACCGTACTGGGGCGGCCCATGGTGTCCGACCACCGGCGCATCCTGGCGACGGCGATCGCGCGGCTGCGGGCAAAGATCAAGTATCGGCCTGTGGTGTTCGAGTTGATGCCGGAGGCGTTCACCTTGCTCCAACTGCAACGCAGCGTTGAGGCGATCGCTGGCCGCCTTCTCCACAAGCAGAATTTTCGGCGGCTAATGGAGAGCCAGCAACTCGTTGAAGAGACGGGAGAGACGGCGCAGGACACAGGGGGGCGTCCGGCCAAGCTGGTCCGGTTTCGGCGGGACGTGTTGGCCGAGCGCGCCGTGGTCGGGAGCAAGCTGCCGCTGTCCCGGGGTTGACACGCGTTATGCTCAGTCCCAGCATATGCCTGGTAATACTCAGAAAGAGCATATAACGATGTCCGTTAGGCCAGGGCTCATCGCCCGCACCGCGCCGTTGTACGAGCGGGTCCGACACATCATTCCGCCAATCGAGTGGCCGGGATTCGCAGAGGATATCGACGCCATCCTGGCGCTGAAACGACGCCGCAATGCGGTGATCCTGGCGCATAACTACCAGACGCCGGAGATTTTCCATTGTGTGGCCGACATTGTGGGCGACAGCTTGGCGCTGGCGCGGGAAGCGATGAAGGCCGAGGCCGCCGTGATCGTGCTTGCCGGAGTGCATTTCATGGCGGAGACGGCGAAGCTGCTGAATCCGGGCAAGACGGTGCTGATCCCGGACCGCCGCGCGGGATGCTCGTTGGCGGATTCGATCACGGCAGCCGATGTGCGGCTGATGCGCCAGAAATATCCGGGTGTGCCCGTGGTGACCTATGTGAACACCTCGGCCATGGTGAAGGCGGAATCCGACATCTGCTGTACGTCGGGCAATGCGCGGCAGGTGGTGGAATCGCTGGGCGTGGAACGGGTGATCATGCTGCCGGACGAATACCTGGCACGGAACGTGGCGGCCGAAACGCGGGTAAAAATCGTCAGCTGGGCCGGACATTGCGAGGTGCACGAGCGGTTCACGGCGCAGGATGTGCGGCAGTTGCGCAGCGAGTATCCGGGCGTGGTGGTGCTGGCCCATCCGGAATGCCCGCCCGAGGTGGTGGCGGAGGCGGATTTCACGGGGTCGACGGCTGGGTTGTCGGCCTATGTGGAGAAGCACCGGCCGGGGCGCGTCGTGCTGCTCACGGAATGCTCGATGAGCGACAACGTGGCCGTGCAGTATCCTGGCATCGAGTTCATCCGTCCCTGTAACCTGTGCCCGCACATGAAGCGGATCACGCTGGGGAATATCCGGTCGGCCCTCGAAGAGATGCGGCATGAGGTGACGATCGATCCCGGCGTGGCAACGGCGGCGCGGCGGGCGGTGGAGCGGATGCTGGCAGTATGAGGAGCGCGGGGGTGGCCGTACTGCCGGAGATCATGATCGAACCGCTGGTGCGGGCGGCGCTGCTGGAGGATCTCGGTCGGGCGGGGGATATCACCACCAACGCCATCGTGCCGGCGGAGGCGCGGGCGGTGGCGGTGATGGCGGCGCGGCAGGATGGGGTGGTGGCGGGGCTGGACCTCGCCGCCCTTGCCTTCCGGCTGATCGATCCGGGGATCGCTTTCGAGGTGGCGCGGCCGGACGGCAGCTGGATCGCCACGGGGGACGTGATCGCGACGCTGCGCGGGTCGGCGCGGGGGATGCTGACGGCGGAGCGGACGGCGCTGAACCTGCTGTGCCATCTGAGTGGCATCGCCAGCGCCACGGCGTCCGTCGTGGACGCGATCCGGGGGCACAAGGCGCAGATCGTGTGCACGCGCAAGACCATGCCGGGCATGCGCAACGTGCAGAAATACGCGGTGCGGGTGGGCGGGGGCAGCAACCACCGCTTCGGGCTGGATGACGCCGTGTTGATCAAGGACAACCATGTCGCGCTAGCCGGGGGCGTGAGGCCGGCGTTGGAACGGGCGCGGGCCGGTGCCGGGCATATGGTGAAGATTGAGCTGGAGGTGGACACGCTGCCGCAGTTGGAGGAGGCGCTGGGGCTGGGCGTGGACGCGGTGCTGCTGGACAACATGACGCCGGGCATGCTGCGCGAGGCCGTGGCCATGGTGGGCGGGCGGGCGATCACCGAGGCGTCCGGGCGGATCACTCCGGAGACGGCGCCGGCGGTGGCGGCGAGTGGGGTGGACTTGATCTCGATCGGGTGGCTAACGCATAGCGTGACCATCCTCGATATTGGGTTGGACCACCGCGCAACTCCACTGCAGCAAGTCTCTTGTGCTGCCGGCAACAGCGTGATTCTGTCGGGCCAACGCTGAAGCGGGAGTGTCGATCGACATGGCAGAAAAAGCAGCGATAATGAAAGGCAACGGGGTGCCTAAGGCGACGACAAAGAGTGCCGCCAAACCCGTCCCAAAAAAGCGAGCTGGTAGCGCCGCCGGGCCGATGCCAGAAGTCCGGCCGGGAGATCATGGCGTACCATTCCGCCCCGGAACGAATAAGTGGGGCACTGTGGGCCTGCTGAACGGTTAGTGGTTCCGCGAAACGGTTGAGTGACCCGCCGACAACGGTTGCAGGGTTCTGGTGCAAACGGCCGATCCGATCGGCTATGTTGGCGGCAAAATTGGCTGAGGGTCGGCAATGGGTAAGCTGAAGAGCGTGGAGGAGCTGTTCGAGGGTCGCCACTTCGACCGCGAAATCATCATCCTGTGCGTGCGCTGATATCTTCGCTTCAAGCTGAGCCTGCGAGACCTGGTGGAGATGATGGCCGAGCGGGGCTTGTCGATGGCGCATACGACCATAATGCGTTGGCTGCAGTGCTACGCACCGGAGTTCGAGAAACGCTGGAGACGGTATGCCCAGGCCGTGGGCCAGTCATGGCGGGTCGACGAGACATCCGTGAAGATCCGAGGCAAGTGGTGCTACTTGTATCGTGCCGTTGACCGGGAAGGTCGGACCGTCGACTTCAGGCTGAGTGCCAGGCGCGATGTCGCGGCCGCCAAGGCGTTCCATCCGCTGCAGATGCCCGAGAACCACGAGCATCCCAGGTTCGCCCTCCAGCACCGTTAGCAGCGGCGCGCGGCCGCGGAACATACCGGATCGGTTAGGCCACCTGAGCCACGCACCAGCATCACCGTAGACCGCTTTTGCCTCTGCCTCGATTGCACGAAGCAGCCACAGCATGGAGAGACGGCGGGGTATGGCGGCGATCTCGGCTTTGCTGGCGCCCCATTCGATTAGCAGGTCGCGGAGTTCGCGGGAGACCGTCATCCCTCCATTCGAACGCACTGATCAGGTCCCTGGCTGCGATACGCCAACCGAAGTCGCCGTTCTGGGGCCAATCTTGGCGCCTCCCCGTCTCGCGCCTAAACGGGGAGCCGGCTGATCGGTTGCATGGATGTCCGGCGCAATTTTGGTTTCGATGGACGCCTAACTCTTCCTTCCAGCCCATACTTAAGCTGGCCCGCATTGGCTTGTTTTGAACTAAGTTGGGCGCATCAACGTTCTTCGATTGCTCTCGTCAGGAGCACAGGAGGACAGGATGAGAAGTTTCGTTATCGCGCTTAGTAGCGTCATCTTCCCCACGGCTTTGGCCTTCGCACAAGCCGCTCCAACGCCGCCGCGTCCTGCAACGCCAACGAACACCGCTGCGCCCGCGACGGGCACCGGCCCTTCGGTAAATGCATCGGGTTGGATGACTGAACAGAAGCCCGGCGAATGGCGTGCGTCCAAGCTGAAAGGGCTCAATGCTTACAACGGCAACGACGAGAAGATTGGCGAGATCGACGAGGTCCTGATCGACACGACCGGCAAAGTGGGTTCGGTCATCATTGGCGTCGGCGGCTTCCTCGGAATGGGCGTGCATCAGGTCGCCGTGCCGTTCAATGACTTGCAGTTCAGAAAATCTTGAACGCACGCCAGTCGCGGCGACCGGCGCGGGGACGGTCACCACTCCACCAACGGTTCCCCCCGCAACGACGACACCGTCCACCGCTCCTGTTGGTGCTACTGCAGTGAGCGGGACGGCGGCCAAAGTCCCGGCTGGCACCAAGCCCGAGCAGTATCCCGACATGGTGGTCCTAAACATGACGAAAGACCAGTTGAAGGCCGCGCCGGAGTTTCACTTCGCGCCCTGAGGCAGGCCCCGCCAGCAGGAGAAAATTTGAACCCTCTTCTGCTGGCCTTCGCGCTTCCGGCACTTGGGTCGACCCTCCGCCCCGCCGACATCAGGCGAGGGTCTGGGGTCACGTCCAAGCTGCAGGGCTTACCTTCGCCGGTTCGCCTCCGGCTAATCCGAGACGCTCCGCCTTGAGCAGCACGTGCTTGACCGAGGAGGGGTGCCAACGCGTTCCGCCTCGCGGGGTGCGTTCGCGCATGGCCTCGAGTTGGGCGGCGATCTGCTGGAGGGTGCGACCGGGCGCCGCCGCCTTGATGCCGGCGATCAACCGGATCAAGCGAACGTCGCCCGGCCGCTGCTGCGCGCGGTCCAGCAGTTTGGCCCCGACGATGCCTTCCGAGGCCAGTCGGCGCACCGTGCGGCGCAGTCGCTCGACCGTCCAGGAGGCTGCCTGCCCGTGATTCAACACCCGCACGACGTCTCCCCAAGGTTGGGCCGGGCGCATCCGTCGCACGGTCGGCAGCCAGGTGTCCAATTGCGCGAGAACGCCGCCCAGATGCGCAGCGTCGCGGCGGGCCCGCACCTTGCGGATGGCGCCGGGGTCACCGGCGCGCAGGCCTGGATTGCCGCCGATGCGGCCGCGGGCGCGGGCGGCGCTCAACCCGGCTTTTGTCCGCTCGGCGATCAGGGCCCGCTCGAGCTGGGCGACCGCACCCAGCACTTGCAGCGAGAACATGCCCTGGGGCGTGGAGGTGTCGATCGGATCGTGCAGGCTGCGGAAATGCGCGCCTCTATCTTCGAGCTGTTCGATGACGGCCAGCAGGTCGCTGACCGAACGCGCCAGCCGGTCGAGCCGGACGACGACCAGGGTTTCGTCGCGGCGGATGTCGCGCAGCAGGCGCGCCAGCACCGGCCGACTGCGGTCGGCTCCAGAGGCGTGCTCCTCATGGATCGGATCGCAGTCCACCCGGCGCAGTTCATCGATCTGCGGATCGGTGCCCTGATCCTCGGTGGACACCCGCGCATAGCCGATCAAACGGGCAGGGACGGCGGGTTTTCGGCCGGTCGGCTGCATCACCTCGGCTGGACTCCTCCTGGGCGGGACAGTTTAAAGACCAACAATGTGCTTGCAAACGACCGTTTGCAGAGGTGGCCGGGGGGAAACTGGGTCCTGAAGGCCGCCAGGGCAGGGGAGGGGGCTGAAGCTCCAAAGGCGCAAGAAGCTTTGCCGACCGCCGGATCGAGCCGCGTTTGGGACCGCCGGCGGCGCCGACAGGGGCTAAGGACGCTTATCGGACAGAATGGCCGGGGGTCGGGAAACGGCGGGAATTTTGGTTACCACGCCTTAGCAGGAGGTGCCTTAGTTGCCTGGAGCCGGCCGACTTCAAGGCCTTACCGGTCCCGAACACACTGGCCATCCCACCGGCGGCTGGCGCCGTGGCTCACAGGCGCGCGCGTGGAAACTGCATCGGCGCCGACCACGTCAGACGTTCCAAGGCCGCCCGGCGCGGCTGTCACCTCCGGTCCCCATGGCCGGAGCGGCGCGACCGCCGCGCCCTGACACCCCGTCGCGCGGCCGCCAACGTCCGCCCGTTCCGCAGGTGGTGTGCCGCGTCCGGCCACCCTGCACACCGTGTCCGCCTATATTGAGTTGCTGCCCACCAGCCACAGTGCCCGCGGGCTGCGGTGAACTGGGGGCGATCGCGCGGTGACATTGCCTCGCGGAATAGCGACAGCCCGTGAACCGCCAGCGGAGGGAGGGCGGCCGTCGCTGCCGATCCGGCGCCAGTGGCGCCAGCCGGGCGACCGATCGGGCGAACAGCGGCCGCCGCTCCATCTCCGCAGGCTGTCCAGCGGCTGACGCCCCCAACACCTTTGCCGGCTGCGCCGCTGCGGCTTCCGCATCCCGACTGGCTGCACCATCGCCTGGTGATCAGCGGTTCGTCCGGCGTGTTGGAACAACTCCGCGGCGCCGCCACCGGTGCCTGCCTGAGACCCCGGAGGATCAGCCGGGAGCGACTTTCCTTGCACCGCCTCGTCGCTTTGACGCAGCATCCGTTTAAGCGCGGCAATTCGGCGCCAACTGCCAGCGTGCCTACATTGGCCACCTTGCGCCGGGTCGAAGGGGCATATCCATGATCATCCACGCGATCCGCTGCCTGGCAGGCATCCGGCTCGCCGCCGGCGTTCTCCTCGCCGCTTCCCTGGTGAGTGCAGCCTCAGCGCAGGACGGCCCGCCCATGCCGCAGGTGACGGTCGCGGCCCCGCTCGCTCGGCGCATCGCGCAATGGGACGAGTACACCGGCCGCTTTGAGGCGGTGCAGCGCGTCGAGGTGCGGCCGCGTGTTTCCGGCTACATCGCGCAGATCCATTTCGCTGACGGCGCGGTGGTCGCGAAGGGCGACGTGCTCTTCACCATCGACAGGCGACCCTACGAGATCGCGGCGGACCAGGCGCAGGCAGACGTGATGCGCAATCGCGCGCAGGTGCAGCAGGCGACGGTCGATTTTGCGCGCGCGCAGGATCTGGTGAAGACCGCGGCCGCAACGGTTCGCGAACTCGACCAGCGCCGCGCGACGCTCGACGTGGACCGCGCCCAGCTCATGTCGGCGGAGGCGTCGCTGCGCAATGCCGAGCTCAATCTCGAATGGACGCGCGTGGTCGCGCCGATCGCCGGACGCATTTCCGACCGGAAGGTGGATGTCGGCAACCTCGTCGCTGGCGCGGGCCAGCCTACGCTGCTTACCACTATCGTCACGCTCGACCCGATCCATTTCGTGTTCGAGGCGTCGGAGACCGACTACATTCGCTACACCCGCCTGAATGCAAGTGGGCAGCGCCCGTCTTCGCGCGACGTGCAGAACCCGGTGCAGGTGCGCCTCACTGATGAGACCGAGTGGACCCATGTGGGCCGGATGAACTTCGTGGACAACGAGGTAAACACCCGCTCCGGAACGATACGTGGCCGTGCGGTGTTCGACAACAAGGACTATTTCTTCACGCCTGGGACGTTCGGCCGACTGCGCCTGTTCGGCGGCTTCATGGACGTCCTGCTGGTGCCCGACGGAGCGGTTGTCTCGGACCAGGCGCGCAAAATCCTGTTCGCGGTGAGCGCCGACAACAAGGTGGTACCCAAGCCGGTGACACTCGGGACGATCGCGCTCGGGCTGCGCACTGTCACGGCGGGCCTCGCCCCCGGGGACCGGGTGGTCATCGGCGGCCTCGCCAATCCATTCGTGCGCCCCGGCGCAGTGGTGAAGCCGGTGCCAGGCGAGATCAAGCCCGTGGAGGTCGGGGCCCTCGCCGCCCAGCCCAGCGGGGCGCGGCCGGTGGAGGTGAAGGCGGGAGCCGGGTCCAAGCCGCCCGAACCGCCGGCCGCGAACTAAGAGCCGGCGGAACGCGGGCCACGGAAGCGGCAGATGCGGTTCTCGCACTTCTTCATTGACAGGCCGATCTTTGCGACCGTGCTGTCGCTGCTGTTGACGATCGCGGGCGCGATCGTGCAGCGCAGCCTGCCGATCTCGGAATATCCGGAGATCGCGCCGCCGACGGTGAACATTCGCGCCGTGTATCCGGGCGCTTCGGCGCAGGTGCTCGCCGAGACCGTGGCGACGCCGATTGAGCAGGAGGTGAATGGCGTCGACAACATGCTCTACGTCGTCTCGCAATCGGTGGGCGACGGCACGCTGTCGATCGACGTGGTGTTCAAGCCGGGCACTGACGTCGATACAGCGCAGGTGCTGGTGCAGAACCGCGTCGCAGTGGCCGAGCCGCGGCTGCCGGAGGACGTGCGCCGCCTCGGCGTGACGGTGCGCAAGGCCTCGCCCGACCTGATGATGGTCGTGCACATGATCTCGTCGGACGGCTCGCGCGATCAGCAGTACATCTCCAACTACGCGACTCTCTACATCAAGGACGTGCTGGCGCGGCTTGACGGCGTGGGCGACGTGCGGATCTTCGGCGCGCGCGACTACGCGATGCGTATCTGGCTCGACCCCGGGAAGGTCGCGGCGCGCGGGCTCGCCGCCGGCGACGTGGTGAATGCGTTGCGGGCGGCCAACCTGCAGGTCGCAGCGGGTGCCATCAACCAGCCGCCCGCGATATCGCAAGGCGCGTTCCAGATCTCCGTGCAGACGCTCGGGCGGCTGACCGGCGAAGAGCAGTTCGGCGACATCGTCGTGCGCGCCGACCCGGACGGCAGCTATGTGCGGATCCGCGATATCGGCCGCGTCGAACTCGGCTCGCAGGACTATACGATCAACGCCTATCTGAACCAGGATGTCGCGACCGCGATCATCATCTTCCAACGCCCCGGCTCCAATGCACTCACCACCGCCGCCTCGGTGAAGCAGGCGATGGAGGCGGCGAAGCGGGACTTCCCACCCGGTATCGCCTACTCGGTGGTGTACAACCCGACCGAGTTCATCCAGCAATCCGTCGACGAGGTGGTGCGCACGCTGTACGAGGCGATCGGGCTCGTTGTGGTCGTCGTGATCGTGTTCCTGCAGACTTGGCGGGCGGCGATTATTCCTGTCGTGGCGATCCCAATCTCGCTCATCGGCTGCTTTCTGCTGATGGGCGCGGTCGGCATCACCTTCAACACGCTCTCGCTGTTCGGCCTGGTACTGGCGATCGGCATCGTGGTGGACGACGCGATTGTGGTTGTGGAGAACGTCGAGCGCTACCTCGACCAGGGCCTGACGCCGCGCGAGGCGGCACACAAGACGATGGACGAGGTGGGCAGCGCGCTCGTCGCGATCGCGCTCGTTCTGGGCGCGGTGTTCATCCCGACCGCTTTCATCAGCGGATTGCAGGGCTCGTTCTACCGGCAATTCGCCATCACGATCGCCGCCGCCACGGTGATTTCCTGCTTCGTTTCGCTCACCCTTTCGCCCGCGCTCGCCGCGATCCTGCTCAAGCCGCATGAGGCGGAGCCGAAGCGAACTCTGCTGTGGCGTCTCGCTGTGCCGCTGCGCTGGTTCTTCGCCAGCTTCAATTGGCTCTTCGATCGACTCTCGCGCGGCTACGGCGCGCTCACGCGGCGGCTGGTGCGGCTCGGCGCGATCGTGCTCGTGGTCTATGCTGGGCTGATCTACCTGGCCTACGACCGGCTCGTTCACACGGCCACCGGCCTCATTCCGCAGCTCGATCGGGGTTATCTGATTGCGGCCTTCCAGCTGCCGCCGGGCGCTTCGCTGGCACGCACCGACGCCGTGATTCGGGAGGCCTCGAAAATCATCCTCGAACGGCCGGGCGTGCAGAACTCGGTTGCGTTCACTGGCTTCGACGGGGCGACCTTCACCAACGCACCGAACACCGGCGTTATCTTCGTCTCACTCAAGCCGTTCGAGCAGCGCGTTCCGCTCGGACTCACCGCCGCGCGCATCCGCGCCGACGTGCAGCAGCATCTTTCCCCGCTCCGCGATGCGTTCACCTTCGTGCTGGAGCCGCCCTCGGTGCCCGGCATCGGCACCGGCGGCGGACTCAAGCTCTACGTGCAGGACCGCGCGGGTCGTGGGCTTGCGGCGCTCGAGGAGGCGACCTGGATCGTCGCCGGGTCGGCAGCGCAGACCCCGGGTTTCAACCAAGCCTTCACGCTGTTCAACACGCACACGCCGCAGGTCTATGCCGACATCGATCGTACCAAAGCGGAGAAGCTCGGCGTGCCGATCGACAATGTGTTTGAAGCGCTGTCAGTCTATATGGGTTCAGCGTATATCAACGACTTCAATCTGCTCGGCCGCACCTACCAGGTGAGCGCGCAGGCCGACAACCAGTTCCGGCTGACCCTGCGCGACGTGGAAAACCTCAAGACGCGCAATGCGACCGGCGACATGGTACCGATCGGCGCAGTGGCGACGTTCCGCGACACGACGGGGCCCTTCCGCGTACCACGTTATAACCTGTACCCGGCCGCCGAGGTGCAACTTAATCTGAACCGCGGCTTCTCGACGGGGCAGGGAATTGCAGCAATCGAGCGCATCGCGCAGGGGCGGCTGCCGCAGGGCTTCGGCTTCGAGTGGACCGAGATCGCGTTGCAGGAAAAGCTAGCCGGGAACACGGCGGTCGTTGCGTTCGGTCTCGCCGTGGTTTTCGTGTTCCTGCTGCTCGCCGCGCTGTACGAGAGCTGGCTGCTGCCGCTCGCGGTCGTGCTGATCGTGCCGATGTGTATCCTAGCCGCGATGGTCGGCGTGAACGCGCGCGGGCTCGACCGCAACATCCTGGTCGAGGTGGGCCTGGTGGTGCTGGTGGGCCTGGCGGCAAAGAACGCCATCCTGATCGTCGAGTTCGCCAAGCAGGCGGAGGAGGAGGGGATGAGCCGGTTCGACGCCGCGGTGGCCGCAGCACGCACGCGGCTGCGCCCGATCCTGATGACCTCGCTCGCCTTCATTTTCGGCGTTGTACCCCTCGCTGTCGCGACCGGCGCGGGTGCTGAGATGCGCCAGTCTCTGGGCACGGCGGTGTTCGCCGGGATGCTGGGCGTGACGCTGTTCGGATTGGTGTTCACCCCGGTGTTCTACGTGCTGGCGCGCTGGGCCGCGCGGCCGGGGCGGCGTCCGGCGGAGCTCGACGCACGCTGACGGGGGCGTCGGATGAGAGAAGGGCGACGGCGGACGGGCCAGACTGCCCGTGGAGCGATCAATGCCGCTGCCCATCAAGTTGACAATGCCCCACTCGGTCCGTCGTTTTCGGCATGGTCAAATCCTCTGTCTACGGTCAGGAAGCGACCTTCGCGACGCCCATCTGCTGTAGCAGCGTCAGGTTGTCTTCGATGTGCCAATTGTCGGTGATGCGCCCATTGTCCACTTTCACGAGGTCGGTGGCAATGAATGTGATCGGCTGTCCCTTTCCCTGGGTGGGGCCGAACGTGCCGGTGAAATGACCGGCGAATTTCATATGCACGGTGACGTAGTTGCCGGCGACGATCATCTTTTCCACCGTCACCGTGAGGTCGGGCACCGCGGCTCGGAATTGGCGCGATGCGAAGGCCGGTCCGTCGGCTCCCTGCGGCCGGCCGGGCGGCAGGGTGTGATCAGTGAAAGTCGGGGCAACCGCCCGCTTCAGGACCGCTTCGTCACCGGTGTTCCAGAACTCATAGAAGGCGCGGGCGGCCGCCACGGTCGTGTCGCGCTGGCTTTCCGGGATCGAGGAGGCGACGACAAGGTCGTCGATGCGAACGCCTTCGGCCGCCAAGGCCGGGGCGGCCAGTGCGCCTAGCGCGGCGGCGACCACGAGACGTGATGACTTACCCAACATGATTCTGCTCCTCGTGAGGGGAAAGGGGGGCTCCGGCCTTCGGTTTACGGAACACGAGTTCCAGAAGGATTTCCGTCGGCGTCCGAATGAAGAGGCGGCGTTCGCCGAGCTCCGGCAACTCCATTCGCGAATAGGAGATACCGAGGTCATCCAGCTTGCGGCGCATGCCGTCATGATCGGCAAGACGAAAGCCCACATGGTCGATGGTCTCACCCGTTCGATCGACCGGACCGCCATGGCCCGGAATCAGGTGCACGACAGGTTCGCCATCGGCATAGAGCCAATAGCCGGGAAAGGAGAAGGCCGGCCGATAGCCGGGCCTCAGATCCAGCACGGTTTCCAGGAAGGCGCGCGTGCCTTCAAGATCGTTGGTGCGCAGCGTGGCGTGATCAAGCAGGACGCGCGCGTGTTTCAATTTAGCTGACATGAGAATATTCCTTTCAGGCTGTCGGTCCGGGCAAGCCCGTTACGTTCGGCGAGCCGCGTTCGATGACGGGCGTGTCGGCGCGATGATCGAGCGCCCACCGGGCAATCTCGTCCTTCCGGGCGAACCAGACGTCCTCCTTGCTCTTTGCGTAGGTGAGGAAGCGGTCGAGGGCGCGAACCCGGCCGGCGTGGCCGGAGATGCGGTCGTGCAGGCTGACCACCATCATGCGCCGCCGATGCGCACCTTCCTCGTAGAGCTGGTCGAATTCATCGCGCAGCGCCTGCTCGTAGGCGGCCGGATTCCAGCCCTCGAACGGGAAAGGAGACGATATCGTTCATGTGGAAGGTGTAGGGAACGGTCACGAAGTCCCGCCCTCGCACCGGGATGATGAACGGCTCGTCGTGGCTCGGCTCGTCGATGTGATAGAGGAAACCGAGATCCTGCAGCGTCTCCAGGATGTGAATCGAGTTGCGCATCCAGTAGGCGTTCCAGCCGAGCGGCTTCTCGCCGGTGATCTTCTGGATCGTCTCGACGCTGTCGGCGATGAAGCGTTTTTCCTCATCGCGCGAGAGCTGGTATGAATTGTCCCAGACGCGGCCGTGGGCGGCGGCCTCATGACCGCGACGCACGATCTCCCGGGCGATGTCGGGCGAGGTCTCGACCGCTTTGCCGATCATGAACGATGAGAGCTTGATCCCGTGCTTGTCCATCAGGTCGAGCACGCGGGGAATGCCTTCGTAATGGCCGTAAGCGAAGAAGGCGTTGGTCGGCAGGTCGGGACGCCGTCCTCGATCTTGTCGGGGATCACGCCGCCGGCCCCCGAGATCGGCTGGCCGCCGCCCTCGAACATGAGCGAGAAGCTCACCGCCAGCCGAGCGCCGTTCGGCCAGAAGCCGGCTGCATTGCGGGCGGAAGCATCGACGGTTGCCGTTGCAGCTTGAGCCTGACGGGGCCGGCCGGCGGCAGTGGCTCCAATTGCGAGCGCTGCGGCCGCGCCAACGGTCCGGAGGGTCTCACGGCGACTGAGATGGAATTGATTGTCGGCAGTGTTGAACATTGGGGTTGCTCCTTTCAACTGCCTGCAACCTAACCCCTCTCGATGCCGGATATTATCCTGCGTGAATTGGAGGTACTCTCCACCAATCGGAAAGTATCGAGAGGCGGGGCATGCTGGACGACATCACCGAACTGCGCACATTCGTCCGTATCGTCGGGGCGGGGAGCCTGTCAGCGGCCGGACGCGAGATGGGTCTTGCGCTCAGCGTCGTCAGCAAGCGGCTCGCGATGCTCGAGCGCCGGACCGAGATGCGCCTCATTGCCCGCAGCACCCGTCACCTTGCGCTGACCGAAGAAGGACAGGCTCTCTACGACAGAGCCCAGCGCATCCTGGCCGAGGTCGACGAAGCCGAGGCGGCCGCTGACGCATGGCCGCGTCGAACCGCAAGGCGTGTTGCGGGTGAGTGCGCCGGTTGCGCTTGGCCGCGCCCATGTCAGCCCCGTCTGTCGCGACCTCGTTCGCGCGCATCCGAAGCTCTCGGTCGATCTCACGCTCACCGATCGGCTGGTGGAACTGATCGACGAGGGAATGGATGTTGTCGTTCGGATCGGCGCGCCGAAGGATTCCGGCCTCGTGATGCGGAAGCTGGTCGACAACCACCGCATCGTCGTTGGTGCGCAAGACTATCTCGACCGCCAGGGCACGCCCACGGCCCCCGCAGACCTGGAAACTCATGAGTGCTTGTCATACCGCGGCATGGGAACTCACTGGCGTCTCGTGGGTCCCGGTCGGCGAGGTGGTCGAGATGCGGGCTCGCCTCCCGCCTACGGAGCGACAACGGCGAGGTCGCGCATGATTGGGCGCTTGCCGGCTGCGGTCTCATCATGAAGTCCTGGGCAGATGTAGAGCCGGACCTCCGCTCGGGCCGGCTGGTCCATGTGCTGCCCGAGTGGCGCAGCGATCCTGCGCCTGTTTGCGCGTTCTTCCCATCGAGCCGCCAGCTGCCGACCCGCGTGCGCCTGTTCCTCGATGCGATTTCGGAGCGACTGCACGGGCTTTCCGTCATTTGAGCCGAACAACGTGGTGGCGATGATCGCGCCCTTGCCGCCAAACCAGCATCGGCCACCCTTTTCCGAAAGTGGAGAATGTATCCAATTCGTAGTGGATACTCAGCAAATTCGGCAGGGCATACCTTGTGGGCACCAGAAGGAGCAAGGCTATGCAACCGACCCTGTTTACCCCCGTTTCCATCGCCGGCCGCGAAGCGCCGCACCGCGTCGTCATGGCGCCCATGACTCGCGCGCGCGGCAAGCAGCCTGGCGACGTTCCAAACGCCATGAACGCCCGGTACTATGCCCAACGCGCGTCGGCAGCGTTGATCGTCACGGAAGCATCCCAGGTTTCGCCGCAGGGCAAAGGCTACTCCTATACGCCCGGCATCTACAGCAGCGATCAGGTCGCGGGCTGGCGTCTGGTGAGCGACGCGGTGCACGCGAAAGGAGGACAAATCTTCCTGCAGCTGCGGCATGTCGGACGGATGTCCCACCCGGACTTCCACAATGGCGAACTGCCGGTTGCGCCCTCAGCCGTTCCCTTCGAGGGGTCGATCTGGCGGGTTAATTCCGAAACCGGTCAAGGCGAAATGATGGCCTGCCCGACGCCACGCGCCCTCAGCCGGGACGAAATCCATCAGATCATCTCGGATTTTCGAAAGGCTGCGCGGAACGCCATCGAGGCGGGCTTTGACGGTGTGGAGATCCACGGCGCCAACGGCTACATCGTCGACCAGTTCCTGCGCACCACCTCCGACACGCGGGCCGACGAGTACGGCGGCTCCCGGGAGAACCGCTTGCGGTTTCTTAAGGAACTCGTTGCCGCCGTCGCGGCCGAGGTCGGGGCGGATCGGACGGCCATCCGACTGGCGCCATTTCTGACGGCGCGTGGGATGGCTTGCCCAGATATTCTGCCCACCATCCTCGAGGCCGCTGACTTCCTGCAGGCGCAGGGTGTGGCGTATCTCCACCTGGTCGAGGCCGACTGGGATGACGCGCCGCAAATCACCGAATCCTTTCGCAAACAGATCCGGACACGGTTCCCGGGACCGATCATCGTCGCCGGCCATTACGATCTCGATAAAGCCCACTGGGTCTTGGATAACGGCTACGCCGATCTGGTGGCCTTCGGTCGCCCGTTCGTCGCCAACCCTGATCTTCCCCATCGCCTGGCCCAGGGCCTTCCGCTTGCCGCATTCGATGGCGCCTCGCTCTTTGGCGGCGGCGAGCACGGCTACACCGACTATCAAACGGCGCGAGAAGCGGCCTAACTCTCAACAGAGCGCGACGATGAGCCCGACCGTTGCAGGTTGAGGCAGAGGACTGATGGGGCAGGAAAAAGGAGCCAACGATGTTTGCCTACAGGGGTTCGACTGCGATGATCACCGGCGCCTCCAAGGGATTGGGTGCGGCCTTTGCCAAAGAGCTTGCGGGCCGCGGCATGAACCTTGTTCTGGTCGCTCGCTCGATCGATACGCTGCAAGACCTCGCCAACTCCCTTGGCGCTCAATATGGCGTGAGATGCGTCGCTCTGCAGGCCGATCTCGCCGCGTCCGACGCCGTAGAGCGGATCGTGACGGAACTCGAGCGCCTGGATCTGAAGATCGATCTGCTGATCAACAATGCCGGCCTGGGTCTAACCGGCGACTTCCTATCTCACGACCTCGCCGAAGAGCTGGCCAGCATCCAGGTCAATGTGCAGGCGCTGGTGGGACTGTCGCATGCCTTGGGCGCCAAGATGGTCTCGCGAGGCACAGGCGGCATCATCAATCTGGCATCCAATGCCGCGTTCCAGCCTCTTCCCCATATGGCGACCTACGCGGCAGCGAAGGCGTTCGTTCTCCACTTCAGCGAAGCGCTAAAAATCGAACTCAAGGGACGAGGCGTCCAGGTGATGGCCGTTTGCCCCGGGCCGACGGCGACGAGTTTCTTCGAGGGTGTATCAACCAAGATGAAGGACGGTGCGTTCGACAGCGCCGAGCTGGTGGTCCGCCGCACCTTGCGGTCGTTCGATCAGAAGAAGTCCGTCGCCTATCCTGGACGGTTCAGCGTGCGCGTCGCCACGTGGCTTCCTCGTCTGCTGCCCCGCAGCGTCGTGGTCAGCGCTGCCGCGTCGGCGACCGGCAAGATGGGGTCTGGCCTCGTAGGCGCCGTGGCCAAAGGTCGGCCCGGGTTGCGGTCGTCGCGTTGTTGCATGGATCGACGAGTGGGTCGCAGCAGCCCCAGCCCGACTGAATTCATGTCATGCGGACGGAGATCGGGCGTCCCAGTTCCAGCATCTGGTTCAGGACACGGACGGCGACGCCAGCCTCGGTGCTCCGCCGCCCGTCCTCGCGAAAGCGCAGCCCGTCGCCGATCACCTGCTTGTAACGCCCGATGGCGGCCTCAACCCGGCTGCGCTTGTTGTAGCCTGACGCCTTCTGCCACCCCATCCTGCCTTTCTCGGCAATGCACTGGAGATGGCGGTCGCGCTGGTGGGCTCGGTCTCAGCCGTCTCGCTCGGCAGCCCGCCGTGGAGCGCGGTGGCACGATGACCGCGGCGTCAGGATCACGGTCGATGACGGCGAGATAGGGCGAGATAGACGCTGTCCTGATCGTAGGCGCCGTCGCCCGTGAACGAGGCCACGGGCCCTTCCACCTGATCGAGCAAGGGGCCGACCTGGGAGGCGTCATCGACATCGTTCGTCGTCAGTGCGGCGACGACGATCTCCCCCGTGTTGGCGTCCATGCCGATATGCAGCTTTCTGCCAGGACCGGCGGGTCTTGGTGCCGTGTTTCTCGACCTTCCCGGCGCCGCAGAGCTTCAACCCGGGCTGTCCACCAGCAGATGCACGGGCTCGCTATCAGCACCGCTGCCGGAGCGCGGTCGCGGCACGTCCAGCGTCTCTGCCCGCCGGCTGAGAGTGGAGTGGTCGGGAACCGGCAAGAGTGAGACCGAGAAGACGGATAATGGAGCCGATCAACCCTTCCGTCTGGCGCAGAGCGAGCCGGAACACGGCCCTCAGCGTCAGCGCCGTCAGGATCGCCAGCGGCGAATACCAAGCCTGCCCGCCTCGGGTTGTTGTCCGGGGCGCGGCTCGCCCAGCGTTGGCCTTGAACGGCATGGCGGGATTCCAGATTAAAACAGGGAATGCCTCCTATCTCAACCAACCCCACGGCACCAACCGCTGATCCGTGCAACAACGCCTCATCCCGGCGGCTTCTTAGGTTCATTCCGCGATTTTCACGAACCCTTCTTGAACGAGCTGCGTCGTTCTCGCTATAGCATCCGTGTTGACTTTGACTCCGGGAAGCAGGTCTGCGTTTCCCCACTTGTGAACGTTCGCAGTCGCGCCACACAACTCAATTTGCACACCGCGCTTCATCAGGTCAGCGACAAGCTCCTTATAGGGATTGCCGGTCGCCACGTTCCGGTCGGCATTGTACGCGCTGTCGTGCAACGTCGCGTGGCCCGCATTCGTATGAAAGACCGCAATAACCTGAGCCTTGACGTTCCAGTCGGCGATGTCGTTCTCGATGAGTTGAAGGTGGAAAATGGAAGCCGGCAGATCCCCTTCGAACGCCAAGGCACCTACACTGAAGACCTCTTTCACTTTTGCTAATTTCACTGGAATATCGATATGAAGCGGTTTCTCTGAAGTCGACATGTCAGAATTCCTTTCGAAAGTTCAAACTCTTTGGGACTGTCCAGAGTTCTGGGGGGCCGCGACCGAACGGGCCGACGATTTACCGCTTACAGTTGCGGGGGCAGTCGCTGGTTTGCCCTCGGGACAGGATGCCCAGCCAGGACGCACGGCGTTCCCTTTGGTGCATTGAAAGTTCGCCACAAAAGAGGCGCCTATTGACGGCGTGGCGGGTCGGCGCCCTGAGTCCTTTCGCCTCGCAGGCAAATCTGGCAGCGGTCTCACGGAAGAACCGCCAAGTCCACTGGGATTGGGGGCTTTCGGATCTGTACGAGGGCGAGTTTCCAATAAGTCACGGCGCACTCTATCATGTGTTGCGAATCAATGTAGCGACCTGCACTGGATGATTCAGACGCCCTCGTAAACCAGCTTGGTGAACAGGGGTGGGTCGATCACGAAGTTGCCCCACTTGGCATCGTAAGCGGCGGTGGGCTTGGCTATGACGATTGCCTCCAGAGATCTGCCCTGCTTCTTCAGCGCGGCGACGTTCTCGCGAATTCCGACCAGCATGTCGTGGAATTCCTGCAGCTGCACCCGATTGCTGACCGGTTGACCGTGTCCCGGGATAGTGATGGTCGTATCGGTCGTCGCCGCCAGGTTGGCGTCTGCGGCTCGGATAGAGCCGTCTATGCTGCCGCCAGTCGAATAGTCGATGAACGGGTATATACCGTTCCAGAAGGTGTCGCCCGTGTGCAGGATGTCCGCCTCGGTGAAATGCACCGAGATGTCACTGTCTGTGTGGGCTGGGCCGTAATACTTCAGTGCCATCGTGCTGTCGTTCAGCGTGAGCGTCCGCTCCGTCGCGAACACATCGGTTGGCGGCGCGCCGGGAGACAAGGGGGAAAGTTGAAATACCAGTCGTCCACGCGCTGGGTCATTGAAAGGTGCACGCGCGTATTTTCGTGCGCCAGGATTTTTGAACCGAGCTCGTAGAGCCAGTCGTTGCCGTTGGCATGGTCGAAGTGCCAATGGGTATTGATCAGATGCGTGACAGGCTCGGGGCCGATCCCCGCCAGGGCGGTGGCAATCTGGGGACGGGAAACTGCGATGCCGGCGTCCACCAGAACCTTCCCGTCACGTCCGGTCAGGACTGCGATGTTCCCGCCCGAGCCCTCGAGTATAGCAACGTTGCCGCGAAGCCGGTGCACCGTGATCGGCGCCTTGGCCGCCTCCGACTTGATGCGCTCCACGATGCCAAGTGCTTCGGCGAAAACCTGGGTGGGCGTCAGCCATCCGCCGGTCGCCGCGAAGGCGGACGCTGACATGCAGCACAAACAAAAGCCACGACGAGAGAGTGGATGTTGACGTGCCAGAGCCATCGATTTTCCTCCAAAATACACATATTAGCCGCCCTGATGGGGCGTCTCGTCGCAGTGAAGGACCAAAGTGGGAACGTCAAACTTACCGAGGTCTTCAGTCAGGTCCGTTTCGGAAAATACCTTGATGCAGAAGTATGATGCGGGGAACCCGGCCATCATACTCTGCAGGCAAAATGACTCACACACGCCTTCCGAGATCTTCGCGGTGGCCTGTTGTAGCCGTAGAATGGCAGGCTGAGTTCCTTGCAACTTAAACCTTTACGGTCGAGGCCCGATAGATCTCGTCGATGGAGTGTTCCAGTGTCGCGTCAAACGTCTCATCAGTCATCGAATACCTGAGGTCTTCGGTCAGGGCCCGCGAGAAGCTCGCGATCACGCCATGATTGGCGGCGAGGCGTTTGCAGGCGTCCGCCCGCGTGTAGCCACCGGACAGCGCGACAACCCTGGCCGTTCGCTCATGATTCACCAGAGCGGAATAGAGATCAGGGACTTCCGGGATCGTTAGCTTGAGCATCACCTGGCGGCCATCCGGCGAGGCATCGAGCTTCCTGGCCAGTTCAGCGAGGAGGATCGCTTCCGCTCCGGCCTTGTCCGGGCTCTTGATCAAAACTTCCGGCTCGATGATGGGCATCAGCCCGTAGCCGGCGATCTGCCTGGCCACGTCGAACTGCTGCGTCACAACGGCAGCGATACCCTCTTTCGAAGGCAGGTTGATGACGGAACGCATCTTGGTGCCAAAGACGCCGAGCTTCACCGCCTGTGTGAGTAGGGCGTCGAGCGCCGGCATCGGCTTCATTAAACTGACACCGCCGCTCTCAGCCTCAAGCCCCTTGTCGACCTTGAGGAAGGGGATGACGCCCCGCTCTTCCCACAGGAAGGCTGGAACAGGCTTCTCCTGCGCCTGTCCGTCCATCGTTGCTTCAAAAAGGATGGCAGCAATGACCTTAGCCCCCGTAAAGGCCGGGGCGGTCATGATGCGCACGCGCATCTGATGCATGAGGCTGAACATCTCGGCATCGCAGCTATAGGCGCTGTCCGGAACGCCATAGAGCCGCAGGGCGCCGGGTGTCGATCCACCGCTCTGGTCGAGCGCCGCGATGAAGCCATCCTTCTCTGAAAGTTGTGCGGCCATCTTGTCATTGGCCATGATCGTCGTCCTTGCCTGAGACCGGTGCGCTCAGGGACGAGCATAGCCCCTCAGCCTTTTGCCCTCTAGCCGATCATCGTATTGGCATGAGGAGCGAAATCCACGCAATCCGTTTCTCGCAATAAGGGGTGATCCGCTGAGGCGAGCCATAAGGGTACGATCCGGATGCGCCTGCCAAGCCAGCAGACAAGGAGTAGCGGCCTGCTGGCGTTCCCGCCGAGGTCACCCGATCGCTTCGAATGTATTCCAGCTTTTCCTGCTAAGGCGGGCGCGGGGCTTCGGCGAAGCGCGGCGTGCGGGTAAAACGATCGCGGTGGCAATGCGAGAAGCAAAGCTCATCGCCAGCTTAGCGGTCCAATGCGTCGCAACATCGTGGACATGCTGAACGCTATCGGTGCCCACACGGTCTTGGGCGTTCCTTCCTGCACGGCTCTCCTCGAGGGGGGCGCCAAGGCGGCCCATGATAGCCGTCCGCCATTCGACCTGCCCCGTTTTCAGGTCGTCCAGCATCGCCGCCATGTCGTCGGCCATCGTTCAGGCCGCCGCCTGCGTCTCGCCCAGGAGCCGATAGACGCTCGACCGGGCCACCTTCAGCTTTTTGGCAATATGCGCCGGCTTTTCCCCGGCCGCGTGCATCGTGCGTATCTGCTCAGCCTGCTTGGCGACAGTAGGCTTGCGGCCCTTGTATTTGCGCTCGCCCTTCGCCTTGGCGATGCCCTCGCGCTGCCACTCCAACATGATTTCCCTCTCCCACGTCGCGACGCCTGCCAAGATCGTCAGCATCAGCTTGGACGTCGGGTTCCGGGTGTCCAGTCGTTCGCCGCCCATGCTCAGCACGATCTGGCCCACCCCGCGCTTCGACAGGTCAGCATCGGTCGTGAGTAGTTCGGCAGTGGAACGGGCGAGCCGGTCGGGGTTGCTGACCATCAGGACATCGCCTTGGCGCAGGAAAACAAGGCACTCGGCCAGGACGCCGCGCTTGCCGATGGAACTGACTTGCTCGGCAAAGGTACGCTCGGCGCCAGCCGCCAGGAGGTCCCGTTCCTGCGCAGCCAGCCCGGCAGCTTGGTCGAGGGTAGATGTCCTGACGTAGCCGACGATCATGTCCGTATGTCCTATTAGCACTACTTTGGCACTTGTACGGTTACGAGGCGATTGTGTAACCGACTGGGATTCAGTGGAGTATGCGCTGTGTCCCGGGTGAGCGACATTGGTGGGGATCTTGATGCGTGGCTGGCGCCGTTTCTCGGCGTGATCGGGCGCAGCACGCGGAGCAAATGGGCGCCGTTGTACGTGCAAGGATTGCTCGGGCCGGACGGACCGAAAAGTGTGCAGCCGATCGCCGCCCGGCTTGGGCTTGCTGGCCACGACCAGCTCCACCATTTCGTCAGCAGTCCGGTCTGGGATGATACGCCACTGTGGCGGGTGCTGGCCGAGCAGGCGGATCGTCTGGTGGGTGGTGACGACGCGGTGTTGGTGATCGACGATACGGCACTGCCGAAGAAAGGCACCGTTTCGGTCGGGGTAGCGGGGCAATACTGCGGCGCTTTGGGCAAGCAGGCCAACTGTCAGTCCCTGGTGTCGCTGACGCTGGCCCGCCGCGAGGTGCCCGTGCCGATCGGGCTGCGGCTCTTCCTGCCAAATGCTTGGACCGACGATCCCGCACGCTGTGTCAAGGCTGGCGTGCCCGAGGCGGCGCGCATTGCGCAGACCAAGCCGCAGATCGCGCTTGCCGAGATCGACCGACTGATGGCGGCGGGACTGCGCGTCGGCTGCGTGCTGGCGGACGCCGGATACGGCAGCGGGGCCCCGTTCCGCCAAGGGCTGAGCGAGCGCGGCCTGTCGTGGGCAGTCGGGGTTCCCCGCACCCTGAAGGTCTTCACCACCGGTGTGGGCTTGCTCTTTCCCCGAGCGAACAGGGGAAAGCCACGGCAGCATCCCGTGCCGAGTGAAGTCGCACGAGATGCCGCGGATGTGCTGGCAGGATGTCTCTGGCGGCGCGTCGTCTGGCGGCAGGGCACCAAGGGCGCGCTCGCCGCACGCTTTTCCGCTGTGCGGGTGCGGGTGGCCGATGGTCCACGTAGTCCCCGCCACGGCCATTTGCCGGGCGAAGAAGTTTGGCTCATCGGGGAATGGCGCAGCAGTGGCGAGCGCAAATACTATCTCAGCAATCTTGCTGTCCGCACCGCGCTGCGGCGGCTGGCCGCGGCGATCAAGGCGCGCTGGGTGTGCGAGCAGGCGCATCAGCAACTCAAGCAGGAGCTCGGCCTCGACGACTTTGAGGGCCGATCCTGGACCGGCCTACACCGACACGCACTCATGACCTGCATCGCGTTCGCCTATCTTCAGCACCTGCGGCTCAAGGCCGCCGGGCGGGGAAAAAAATCTGCCGCCGAACGCGCCGCCGCCGCGACCGACGCTGCCTGAACTGCGCCGCTCCATCAGCGCCCGCCTGTTTGCGCCACCACGACCGCCGTCACGATGTCCGCACTGCCACAAGCGTCTATCGCTCATCGCCTCCAAAGTGCCAAAGTAGTGTTAGGGTCTGAACATTCTTTCGGTGACCGTCCGAAAATACAAACCCTATTCATGCCGGACACTCTCGGCCTGCCCGTGGGACGTTTCGCTGGGGCAAGCCCTAATGGGACGCCTCAAGCCGGGGATGCCGATGATCGGCATCGAGCCGGTGCAGCAGCTCGCCCCGGTGCCGGATCTTGGGACGTTCTGGGCGATGGGGCTTTACCGCAGCAAACGATCCACCTCCACCGGCGCCACCTGTTGGCCTCGCTGCAGATAGGGATCCCTCAATCCATCACCCACGCCATCAGCCATGTGATCAGCACCAGCACGCTGCCGATCGCCGCAAGCCACGCGGCCACGATCGCGGTCAGGCGTCGACGCCGGCGGCCCGCCCGCCGCTCCTCTTCGCGCAGCCGCCGGCGCTGCTCCGTGATCCAGTCCTGGCTCATGCCGACCCATGACTAGCCGAGCCGAGCTGAGAGGATCTTGACCTCAACGGCCTCGCCGCCGGCCCACCGGCATGATGGGACGACGCCCCGGGCCGCCGATTTCAGGCAGGCAGGTGATTACCGCAGTCCGAAGGATTAACAGGCCGACGGCCACACCTTCGATCGGCTCTTTGGCCGGCATCACGCCGGCCGCTTTGCTCAGACGCCCCCCAGCAGCACATCGATGGCGGCGATGATTTTCTCGCGCTGCCCCCTCAGGTGACCCCTGACGCAAAAAATCGTCGATTGAAGGGGTCACAGTAACGAATTCGGCGGCAGGAGGGGGTCACACGCGGACCGTGACTCGCTCTGGAATCTATCTAAATTGGGAATGTGTGCCTGGGCGCGCGGTGGACTCACCACTGTCTGGCCGGACTTCACGCGTTCGGCAGGAACTGTTGGACTGCCTTGGTTGGGCGCCGGACCGCCCAGCGGATGAGCAGGAAAAGGCCAGGAGCTGTGGCTAGGAGAGTGAAGGTTTTTGGTTCTGGGATTGTGGGTGTTGCCCCTCCCACTGCGTCTAATGCAATAATGGGCTGGTCGGGTCCGTGAATCCACTCTGCTTGAAACAATGGCGCGATTGTTCCACTTAAGTTCGAATGAAAGTTAAGAACGATCAAGTTTTGAGTTGTTCCAGACCGACTGAAGATTAGGGTTGCCGCCCGGTCGGTCTCGCTACCGGTAGCATCTACTGGGATTGTGTAGTTGTCAGCCTCCGGGGCGGGGCCGGTCAACGTGATGTCTGTGCTCAGCAGCACAATCGTGCCCAAGATCTGGACCGTGAATGAACCGGTTACCGTTTCCTCATTCGAGTTTGCGAACGTCAGTGTAGTTGGGTTCGCAAAAGTGTAATGGTAGACTGGGCAATTGTCGCAGACCGCTACGTTGGGGATTGCGTATGCCTCCGGGGCGAGGGCCGCCATCATGGCAAGGGTGGTGGCGGCCAGCACGGAGATCGCGGACATCGGCCGCGTGCTCTGCGCATCCGTTCCGGCTAAGCGCCGCGAGAGATGTGAGATCATCGGTTGGACCATTCCACCTGCATAAACGCTACTCCAAAATTCCCGAACCCACCGATCATTTTTGTGTGCTGGCAACCGGTTGTCCATATCGTAGCCGGCGGCGAGCAGGCGCCAACCGATCGGCGAGCACGGTGGCGATCCGCGTGGACAGCGAGGCCGCGCCACGCGGGCTGGACAGGAGGAGCAGGGTGTTGGTCATCTGAGGGTTCCCAAGCGCGCAGGGGGTGCTCAACCGTGTCGGCGACAAGTGGAGCATCTACATCGTCGGCTACCTGCGTGACGGGCCCCTGCGCTTCAACGAGCTGCGGCGCAGCATTGAGGGCATCTCCCAGCGGATGCTGACCCTGACCCTGCGCGGTCTGGAGCGCGACGGGCTGGTGACGCGCACCATCTTCCCGACCATTCCGCCGCGGGTAGATTACGAACTCACCGACCTTGGGCGCACCCTGCTGGAGCCGGTTCTCGCCATCAGCCAATGGGCGAGCGGCAACGCGAGGAGACCAGGCCTCGCGACTGCGCTTCGACCTCGGCCGCGACGGCGAGGACGCGGCGGCCTAGATGTAGCAGCGCGCAATGATGCACGTCCCGACGCGCAATCAGGGGCGATTTCCGGCGCACATTAGCTGATAGTGGAGGGTGCCTCCGACGCACGGTGGTTGAGACCGGGCGCACGTTCGGTGAGACGGACGCGAGATCAATCGTTCGGACGCAAATGCGTGAGACGGAGGGGTTACGGAGGGCGTCGTGGGGCGGCCGGGGTGCTGAGGGTCCGCGTGGACAACGGGTGGCTTCCTGGCGACCGCGCGGCCGAGTAGGTCGGCCTGAATTCACGAAACGTGGCGTGTTGCCACCCGTCGGTGCGCGTGCTGAAGTTCGTCGGGAGGTGACCTTGTGGGCCCGAACTCGCACGGTGACAATCGCCTCCAAACGCACGGTGGTGGCGGGCAGCCCGCCGGCGGCGTTACCGGGGTCACGTCGTCGGGCCGTCAAGCCGTGGATTCCATAGAACCTCCCATAGGTGGCCGTCGAGGTCGCGGAAGTAGCCTGAGTAGATGCCCCATGGACGGTCGTGCGGCTGGTCGGTGAGCATTGCGCCGGCGATCTCGGCCTGCGCGAGGATGGCGTCAACTTCGGCTCTGCTTGTGACTGCATGGCCGATGCTGAACTCACCGGTCATCGGTGGATGGAGAGGGATCTTGGCGTCCTTCGCCAGCTCGGTGCGTGGGTAGAGCGCCAGAATGAGCCCGCCCCGGAGCTTGAACATCGCGATGGCGCCGGCCGGGTTGACGTCATCGCCGGCAAATTCTGTGGCGATCACGCCGGGGGACTCCAATCCCAGGCCGTCACGGTAGAACCCAAGTGCGCGATCGAGATCCGCGACGGCAAGGGTGATCACGGCGATGCACGGTTCCATGTTGCTGCCTTTCAGGCCTTGACGTGTTCGATGCTCCGAGGCGGCGGTGAAGCCGCTCCAGACGACCAATCCGCCAGAAAACCCGTTGTGGTCATGTCGGCAGTCCGGCGGCCCGCATGGCCGGCAACGCGGCAACGTGCATGCCCGGGCTTTCGCGCATCGCGGCACTCGGCCAATCCTGCGCGTCGCGAACAACAAGTGTCGCGCCCCGCAGGTCGTGGCGCACCGTATTCCTGAGGAACCCTGGACGCCACTATTCGGCGGCAACTTCCCGCCGCGCCCGGCGCGGGCAGATCCGGGCGTTGCTCGACCTCGCCAACAGCAAGGAGCAGTCCTGCGAAGCCGTGGACACCATCGCCCGCGAACATCTGGCCGAGGTGAAACGGAAGCTGGCCGATTTCTCCGCACTGAAGCGCGAACTAAATTCGCGGATCGGGCAATGCCGTCACGGCACGATCGCCGAATGCCGCATCCTCGAATCCCTCGCCCCGGACGCATCCAGCCAGGCCGGGCCTGAATCCGAAGATCCCGCACCCACGCCGGCTCGCGTAAGGCGGAAACGCGCAGCGCATTCCGCCACCTCCACGCCGCCGGAACGCCGGCCCGCGCCACGGCGGATGTGGACAAAAAATAAGCCTGCCTCTGCGGCAGGGAAGACCCGTGGCGCCCGCGGATTGTCTGGCGCCGCGCCGCCGCCCACGTCGCCTGGTGAGGAACAACGAGGTCTCATCTTGCGAATTCTCCCAGTAATGGTCACGACCGCCGCGATTCCGGCGGCCCTCGCCGCCGCCATCTCGCTCGCACCCACGCCGGCCGCCGCCACCGTGGCTCCAGTCCGTATTCAGCAGGTTCGCGCAGGCGGCGGCTTCCACGGCGGTGGCGGCTTCCATGGGAGCGATTTCCACAGCGGCGGCGACCGCGGCCACGCCTACGGCCATCCCGCCGTCCGCGGCTATGGCGATGGCTTCGGCCCCGGCTTCGCTTTCGCCCCCGGCCTCGCCTACGGCTACGGGCCGACCCCGGGCTACGGCTATTCCTGCGACGATGGGGACTACACGCCATACTGCTCGTATCCCGGCTGACGGCCCGCGGCCCCGGCGGCCGGGGTCGCTCGATCGTGAAGCGGATGTTGCCTGGGCTGGCGAAGCAGTGAGGAAGGCCAAGGGCTCTGCCCTTGGATCCCCCTTAGAGCCTGTGGACTTTGGCGATTGAACTTCAGGGTGCGTGGCCGGATGACTCTGGGGCGCTCATCCCGCGATGATCGCGTGCAGGCTGGTAAGGTGGCGGCGTCCCCCAAGACCGAAAAAGCCCCGCGGCGATGTGCCACGGGGCTTTTGATGGGGTGACGGCCGATTGCGCCGCGCGCTCGGAGCCGGCCTAGAGACCGGATTCCGGGCCGGGATTGCCGCTGCCCGTCCGGCGCGCTCGCTGGTGGCATCGACCGCCGCCCGGATGTTGCGGGATACCGCTTCCCACGCCTTGCCGTCCGGGTCGACCCGGGCGATCGCCAGCAACCGGCCGGACTGATCGAGCACCTCGCTCCAGGCCGAATGCTGATCGGTTACGATCAGCTCCAGGCGCTGGCGCGCGGCGGCCTTTCCGAACCGCGCGCCGATGACGCGGTCGAGCGGCGCGAGGAAGTCCAGATCGGTCGCCTGCAGCGCTTCCTGCATCACCGCCACGTCGCCGCCGGGCAGGGAGAAAGTCACCCGCAGCGTCGGTGGTCCCTCGATGTCCTGTGGCATTTTTATCGTCCTCTGGGCGCATGATTGCGCCGACCGGCGGAGCGGTTTCCTTCCCGGATGCGCCTCGACCGGCTGGCGGCGGCGGCCGCAATTGGCCGCGACCGGCGGAGCCCGGTTTCGAGGGGAGGCGGGCGTCGTCTTCGGCGACGCCGGTTGCGGCACAGTCCTCCGCGGCGGAGATGCCGTCGATATCGATCGTCTCCTTGGAATGTGGTCATGCTCGCCAGGCGCACCGTGTCTTGCGGCATGCTCTCGGTGGAGCCGACGCCGGTCCATAGAAAGTAAATGCCGGTGCACAGGTGGCGCACGAGAACACCGCCGGTGCCGTCGCCGCGTTTGATGTCGGCCAGCGCCTCCCACGCAGGCCTTGCAAGCGGTAGATCGTGGTGCGCAGCGGATACAGCGTGATCCGATTGCGAGTGTTGTTTATTGTCTCCTCCTCGTCATGGCGGCGATATGCCGCGACCGGCGACGCGCCGGTTTCCTCTCAGCGGTGAAAATACCCGTGGGCTGGGGTTCCGTTCGACCGCGTGTAGGAGTTCGTATACTTCTCGCCGCCGCCGCCGGCCGCGAGGCCGAGCAAAATCAGGGGCGCCAGCAGGACCACAGCGATCGTGGTTCCGGTGTTCAGTCGGGTCTCCACGTCGGCCTGTTGCACCAGCGCTGGGATCTCGCTGCATGACGTGTCTGAGCCACGGGCGCAGTTGTCTTGCAAGAGCGCCAGCGAGTCCCGGGTGGCCTGGTTGGCGCAGCCGGCAACGAGCATGGCTAGACCGGCGATCATGCTGATCGCGCGGTGCGTGACGTTTTTCATTGTTCTACCTCCAGCACCGCGGAATGCGGTGGACCGGGCAAGCGGGCCCGGTTGCGGCTGTGTCAGTCTTTGGAGGTCGCTGGCACAGGCTCGCTCAGAGCGAGCAGGCCGAAGAGCAACAGGAGCAGGAGCAACCCTGCGAAGGGTTGCTCCGGCGTCGCGTCTTCTTCCATCGGACGTTCTCCAAGGCGCTGAATGCGCCCGACTGGGGCTCGCGCCCCGGTTTCAGCGGCCGGTCAGCTTGTAGGCCAGCCAGCCGACCGCCCGTCCGAAGCCCACGCAACAGGCCGTCGCGAACAGGGTGAGGAGCACCCATGGCGCGACGGGATGAAAGCGCGGGGCGGGGGTGGCACCGATTGCCTTCCCTTTGGCGCCCATGACACCCTCCTCTTGCCCGGGGTTGAACCGGACGACCGAATGGGTTTCAGGATGGCAGCCGGGCGGAAAGTCCAGGGAGGCCAGCACGCGCGCCGACAAATCGAATTCCGCGGCGACAGACGCGCCGGAACTCCCACATCCTCGATGAACACCCATTGCCGGCCGTGCCGCGCCATGACGGCGACGCAGGCGGCCAGGTGGTATGCCCAGAATGAATTGCGGTCGACGACCGCAGAGAGTGTCCGAACCGTCAATCCACAGCACCGTGGCAGCAGGCGGAGGTAGTCCACCGGTCCATTCGGATCCGACGGAGCCCTGCTCCGTGGTCTTGCCATGGGGTCTCCTTTCCAGCCTGCGAAAGTGCAGGCAACCGGCAGAGCCGGTTTCAGGAGCTATTCGGCTGGCGCGGGTGGCCCTTCCTCACGAGCTGCTTGGAGCATCGCGGGAGTTGGCTCTGCTTCGCGCGCCAGCGACAGGTCGAGGCCGTGCCGCTTGATGAATGCGACACGACCCGCCAACGGGCTGGCCCGCCACCAGGACACGTCTTCATAGGCGCGTCCGTTGATCAGGCGACGGCCCCAGCCATCAACGACGTGGGCACTGGTGAACCAGTGTTCCTTGAACTCCATCCGCAGCGAGTCGCCGAGAATGACGACCGCCGGGAGGCCGCGCAGCTCCAGCTGCACGTAGGTCATCCAAACGCATAACGGGTCGATGTCGACGCAAGTTATGTGGATGGATTTTTTCGGGTCGATGCCTTCTTCCTCACACGCCTGCGCGGCGGCGATCATCATGCCGCCGGCGCCGACGCACGGATCGCAAACCGTGATGTGGCCGACGTCGGCGATCTTCTGCTTCAGGTCGTCTCCTCCCATCGTCATCTTCGCCATCAAGTAGGACACGGTGTTGGAGTGCGCCCCTGTGGGTGGACAATTTCAAGCGACTATTTTGACCGTCTGCCGGGCGTGTTGATCCTCGAACTGCGCGGGGCTGAGATAGCCCAAGGCCGAATGTAGGCGTTTTTCGTTGTAGACCTCGTCGATGAACCGCGGAAGGTCAGCGGTGACGTCCTCGAATGTCTCGTAAGCAGCCAAGTAGACGGCCTCGACCTTCAGCGTCTTCATGAAGCTCTCTGCTTTGGCGTTGTCATAGGGGTTGCCGCGGCGGCTCATCGACCAGACCAGACCATGGGCGGTCAGCAGCGCGCGATAGATCTCGGACGCATATTGCGAACCCCGGTCGGAGTGGTGGATGCAGCCCTTGGGCGGGTTGCGGCTTCTGATCGCGGCCTTCAGCGCAGCCACGGCGATGCGGGTGTCCATCGAGCGACTGATCGCGTAGCCGACGACCTTGCGCGACCAGGCGTCGAGGATGGCGGCCAGATAGACGAAGCCGCCGGGGATCGCGACGTAGGTCAGGTCCGCCACCCACAGCTGGTTGGGTCGATCCGGAACGACAGCCTTAGCCAGGTCCGGGAAGATCGGGCTGGCATGATCGCTGTCGGTTGTAACGACGTAGCGTCGACGCCGCTTAGGCTGCAGATCGTGCTCGCGCATCAGGCGGCGCAGCTTCTTGCCGTTCACCACGACGCCCTGGTGGCGCAGCGCGGCACCCACGCGTCGATAACCGTAGCACTCGAACTCGTCGCAGATCGCGCCGATCCGGGCGAGGACCTCCCCGGAATCCAGCACTGCTGCTGGCGCATCATAGAACGTGGATCGCGAGAGGCCCATCAGCTCGCAGCCTTTGCTGACGGAGATGCCGCGGGGCCGGTGACGACGGAGGTGCTCGCGCTTCTCGGCCGGGGTGCATGCTTCAAAGCCCCCTTTAGCAGTTCGATCTCCAGCGCCTGGCGACCGACCATCCGCTCGAGCGCCGCGATCTTGGCCTCATACTCCTGGAGCAGATCGGCCGCCTGCACGTCTTCATCCAGAGCCCCAGCCTCGAACTTGCCAACCCAGATGCGGATCAGCTGCCGCGAGATGTCGTGCCGCTGCGACAGCGCGTGCAGCGTCAGCGTCTCCCCCGCAATGAACTCCTCAGCCACCTGCCGCTTGAACGCGGCGCTGTGTGATCGATGCTTCGTCATGGCTTCCATCCTCCGGAAGCCCAGCAAGGGGGGTCAATTCAAATCGCCCGTTCTGTCCACCCACAGGGGCGCACTCCAATCCCAAGGCAATCATGAACCCGGGCGTGCTGATCGATGCGTGACGACGCATGATAGCGGCGACGGAAGAATTTCGGTTTGGCGAACCGTGCCCCGATTCCGCGAGGCTCTTTGCATGACGCCGCGCCCATTTACCCTGCATGTGCCAAACTCCGACATCACCGGCCTACAGGCACGGCTGGCGCTCACACGGCTGCCCGATCAAGCGCCAGATGCGCCGTGGGCCTACGGCACGGACGTGACCTATCTGAGCGAGCTGCTTGCCTATTGGCGGGACGCTTTTGACTGGCGCGCCCAGGAAGCCCGGCTCAACGGCTTCCCTCAGGTCATGGTCCCGATTTCCGGCATCAACCTGCACGCGTTGCACGTGCCCGGAAAAGGGCCGGACCCGACGCCGATCCTGCTGCTGCATGGCTGGCCCGGGTCAGTATTCGAGTTCCTTGACATCATCCCCAGGCTCACCGATCCAGCCTCGTTCGGTGGTGATCCGGCGGATGCGTTTACGGTTGTCGCGCCGTCGCTGCCAGGCTACGGCCTCTCCTTCCGCCCTGGCCAGAAGCGGCTTGGCATCGGGGCCATGGCCGAACTCGATGGCTGAACTGATGACGGCCCTTGGCCACCGGCAGGTCGGCGCCCAGGGCGGCGACTGGGGGGCGGCGGTGTCGACCAAGCTCGGGCTGCAGCACGCCGATCGAATCATCGGCGTGCATCTCAACTTCCTGAGCGCCGTGCGCCGCGACCCCTTCCTCTACACAGATCCCGCGGCCGAAGTTCAGGCGTTCGCAGGTGAGCTGGCACGGTTCCTGAAGGAGGAAACCGGCTATCAGTCGATCCAGGGCACCTGACCGCAGACCTTGGCGTTCGCGTTGAACGATTCCCCGGCAGGTCTTGCCGCCTGGATGGTGGAGAAATTCCGCGCCTGAACAGATTGCGAAGGCAACCCCGAACGTGCGCTGAGCCGTGACCAGATGCTGGCGAACATCGCCTTCTACTGGTTCACCGGGTGCATCGGGGCGTCATTCTGGCCCTACTACGAACGTTTGCACGGCCCTTGGATCGTTCCAGAAGGGCGCACGGTTGACGTGCCAGTAGGATATGCGGAATTCCCTGGCGAGATCCTGCATCCGCCTCGCACCGTGGCGGCGCAGACGTTCTCCGATATCCGGCGCTGGACGGTCATGTCCCGCGGTGGCCACTTCGCCGCGATGGAACAGCCCGAAGCACTTGCCAATGATCTCCGGGCTTTTTTCCGCAATTTGCGAAGGATCGCCTAGCGACGTTACAGCCGATCTTAGTTTCTTGCAGTCGGACATGGCCAGTCGGGGGCGTGTAGGAAGGATCGCGCGAGGTGCTCACACGGGTAAATTATCGAACCGGCCGGATGACAAGTACGATGCGTTCGGGACGCCGAAACAGCAGTGCCGATAAATCAAGGATCTGTTTCAACGGACGGTATTTGCGGTTGATAAGCCGCATTCCGCGGCCAAACTCTTCGCCGCTGACGATCTCCGCGCGCGCCTCGATCCACTTGCCGGTCACATGCCCACGCGCGTCGCATGGGGCGATCTTGACCACGCTCGTGTGGCGTATGCGCTTGGCCTTACCCGAATCTGCGGTGGTGTAGACGTAAAGCTTGGAAGATCCGACGCCCAAAGCACTTGCTGGCGCAATGGCGAACCAAACAGGCGTCCGGACACCTTTGCCGCTCTTGCGGTAGGTCTCAAGGTTCAAGTACTTCTTGCCGCCAAATGCAGCCAGTGCGCCATTCATCGGCTCCACCCTACAAAGATGCCGACAAACCCTGCGCACCTGTGAGGCTCATGGGAACACCCGAGCGTAGCAGTCCGAGACGTAGCCACGTCCCTTGTCGACGTGGCGGAACTCACCTGCATGGTGCCGGCGCTACGGGTCGTCACCTCCAGCAGCCAGGAGCAACCGCCTCCAATTTCATCGCTACTGTGGTGGCCTCGAAGAGTGATGGTGAACCACAAGCCAGTGGCCGTTCTGCTTGATGAAAACGTTTGTCGCGGGAAGCAGGGCGGTGGAGACTTCGCCGCTCGGAAGCCGAGCTCTCTGGGTTTCAACTCCAACGACGACGGCACTGTTCCCAGCCTGCCGGATTGATGGATCGGCCATACTGACCGAAAGCTCGGAGAAGCGGTTGAAGAGGTCGTCATAGCTGCTCCTGACGGGGTTCCATCCGACCATCGGGGCTTTGCTGACCCCGAAGATGTTAAAGACCGGTCCGTCATGGTCCCATACGCGATCCAACTCCCCGGTACTGCGCGCGGAGAGCGCCGTATAAAAACCTACGTTTGCGGCCTTAATAGCTTCGGCGTTCGGAGATGACTGGGCCAGAGAACCGCCCGCTCCCGCCGAGAGAACGAAAACCACAGCCGAGCCGAACACGAACGTCCGATGCATGGGTTTCTCCTGCTCGCGAGTACGTTCATTGCATGCTCGCCGACCAGCGAGGTTATACCTAGGCCGCCTCCAGCGTCAGCCACTTTTCCACGGATGGGGCGCTCGAGCCACTCGTTCAAGCACCCCGGAAGAGAGCTGAGCGCAACGTTGTCCTTCCTGTTCGGCTTAGAACGCCTTTCAAAACCTGCCCTGCAATGCGCGCAGGCAGATGAGTGAACACGCGAGGGAGGTGAAGGCGTGATGGATGTCGATCCTGCATTCGTAGCGAATGGTGAGCCGTCGGAATTTGTTAAACCAGGCGAAGCTGCGCTCGATTACCCAGCGGTGGCGACCGAGTTTCTGGCTGGTCTCAATGCCGCGCCGGGCGATGCGGGGCTGGATCTGGCGGCGCAAGCAAGCGCGGCGGCAGCGACGGTGATCGTAGGCTTTGTCAGCGTGCAGCTTATCTGGTCTGCGCCGTGGTCGGCGGCGCTTGCCTGCAACCGGCGGAACGGCGTCGAGCAGGTCTTCGAAGGGTATGCTGTCGTGAACGTTGGCCCCGGTCAGGATGAAGGCGAGCGGGATACCGCGGCGATCAGTGATCAGGTGACGCTTGGTGCCTGGTCTGCCGCGATCCGTCGGGTTCGGGCCTGTCGCGGCACCCCCCTTTTCGCCGCGATGGACGAACTGTCCATGCAGGCCCGGCTCCAGTCGATCCGGTCTGCGTCGCGCAGCCGCCGGAGCAGCTCGCGATGCAGCCGGTCCCACACGCCCGTTGCCTGCCAATCCCGCAACCGTCGCCAGCAGGTCACGCCCGAGCCGCATCCCATCTCCGCCGGGAGCATCTCCCACGGAATGCCCGTACGCAGGACGAACAGGATGCCGCTCAACGCCGCACGCGCCGGAACAGGCGGCCGGCCGCCTTTGGGCTTCAAAGAAACAGGTGGCAGCAGTGGCTCGACGATCAGCCACAGCGATTCGGGAACAAGGGGAGTGGGCATCCCTTCTCATGAATCAGCCCAGCTCCGAGTACAAGGGTTTTGAAAGGCGTTCTTAGCGAGGTCGCGCGTGCGTGGTGCGTCGATGGGAGGAAAGAAGTCGCCAGGGGGAGCTTGGCAGCTTTTTTGGTCATTGTCGCCAGCGTATGCCGCTGGCATGAACCGATTACCGCCGGTTGGCTGACCAATCCTCCTCATTCTCGCTCGATCGGGGGCCAGCATTTTGGGCGGGCGTGTCCTGCCCCGTAGAAACCGATTGCTCCAGCGGCTCTGTACCCGAGCGGCGGCGGGTGATCGAAGGAAGATTGCTTGGAAACGGAAGTGCCGGCGTAGGCCACGCATCAACCATTCCGCGAGCCGCCGCCAATCGTGAAGCCATCCGGCGCCAGACCGAAGTAGTATCCTGAGCGCTGTTAGCTGCGATAGCGAACTGGAACAGCGTCGAGCAATTCGGCCGCCGCAGCCAAGTACCCGCGTCGCCATAGGTATCCGTTGCTGCTGCATCGATCGCCCGGAGCAACTCCCGCGCCGACTGACGGCGAGGTACGGCGGCGATCTCGGCTTCGGTGGCGCCCCAGGCGATGAGCAGGTCCCGGACGCCGCCGGCAATCTTCATCCCACCATCCGCGCGAGAACGAGGCCTCGCTGCGCTTTCCCGTCCGCCTCATCTGTCGACGCCAGCCGTATGCGACCTGCCTGTCGTTACCGCTGCCAGCCTGTCAGAACAATTTGCGCGCGATCGCTGCCCGTCAGTCCCGTCACGGCGGATTGGTGTTGGAGACGAACTGGCCCGCCAGGTAGGTTCCAGAGGTCGGCTGCGCTATTGCTGCGAAGACAGTCGGCCCGATGATCTTGCCGTAGCTCGCACTTGTCGGATCGAAGTTCTCGATCACGTAACGCCACGAGGCGGTGGCCGGGTAGCGCGCCAGCGCATGACAGGAGAAGATGAATGACATGGTCGATTGTCGCGTTCGACGCGGAAACCGGCGCGTTCGCAGTGGCGGTTGCCACCAAGAATTTCGCGGTCGGCGCCACGGTGCCGCATCTGCGAGCGGGGATCGGGGCAGTGGCCACGCAGTCCATCGCCAACCGCTATCTGGGACCAAGGGTGCTGGACGCAATGGCCGCCGGCCTGTCGCCCGAGTTGGCCATTGCCGCGGCCGTCGCGAGCGACGAAGGGCGGGGCCTGCGCCAGCTGCACGCGGTGGACCGGCACGGTCGCACGGCGACCTGGACCGGAGCCAACTGCGTGACCTGGTGCGGCAGTGGCGAAGATCGCGCGGTCAGCGTCGCCGGCAACATGCTGGCAAACGCGTTGGTGGTCCCGGCCACGCTCGCGGCGTTCACCGCCGCCGACGGACCGCTCACGGAGCGCCTGCTGGCCGGAATGGACGCAGGCCAGGCCGCCGGCGGCGACCGGCGCGGACGGCAGTCGGCCGCGATGGCGATCACCACGACGGAAGATTTTCCGGATCTCAACATCCGCGTGGACGACCATGCCGATCCGCTAGTGGAACTGCGCCGGCTGCTCGGCATATGGCAGCGGGACCGAGCGCCTGGACTTCCGAACGCACCGCGCAAGGCGGCTCCGGCGGGCCTGATCGACCTCGATGCGATCGAGGCACCATGGATTGCGGCCGGTCTCGACCTTCGTCTGCGGCGCTGAGCGTCTGCGGTGGCGCCCATTCCGGCCACGCCCTCGCGCGTCCGAGTTGCTTTTCGCGCGCGCCTGCCGGACCATCCCGATCGTCAAAGGAGTCGGCCATGAAGCGTCGTGATCTCATCGCCGGAGCTGCACTTGCGGCTCTGCCGGCATTGGCACGGCCAGCCATCGCCCAGGCGAACGCGAAAACGTTGAAATTCATCCCCGAGGGCAATCTGCAGAACCCGGACCCGATCTGGTCCACCACCACGGTCGCCCGAAATTTCGGCTACATGATCTGGGACACGCTCTACGGCCTGGGACGAGCAGCCTGCAGCCGAAGCCGCAGATGTGCGATGGCCACGAAATCCGCGACGATGCGGTCTGACCTGGCGGTTGCGCCTGCGCGACGGACTGAAGTTCCACGACGGCACGCCGGTGCGAGCCGCCGACTGCGTCGCGTCGATCCAGCGCTGGATGAAACGCGACGGCTTCGCGCAGCGGATCGAGGCGTCGCTGAACGAACTCACCGCGGTGGATGACCGGAGCTTCGTGTTTCGCCTGAAGAAGCCGTTTCCCGCTGCTGGCGCACGGCCTCGGCAAGCCCACCGCCAATGTCTGCTTCATCATGCCGGAGCGGATCGCGCAGGACCGATCCCTACAAGCAGATCGACGAATACATCGGCTCCGGCCCCTACGTGTTCAATCGCGACGAATGGACGCCTGGCGCGCTCGCGACCTTCACGCGCTTCGACGCCTACGTGCCGCGGCAGGAACCGCCGAGCTTCGTCGCCGGCGGCAAGCAGGCCAATTTCGACCGCATCGAGTGGAACATCATCCCCGACGCCGCGACATCGTCGGCAGCGATCCAGGCGGGCGAGGAGGAATGGTGGCAGACGCCCGACCGTCGATCTGCTGCCACTGCTGCGCAAGGCACGTGGCGTGGTGGTGGAACGGCTGGACGATTTCGGCGTCGTCGGCGTGATGCGCTTCAACATGCTGCATCCGCCGTTCGACAACGTGAAGCTGCGGCGCGCGATTCTGCCGGCGATCAATCAGGCGGATTTCATGAACGCGGCGATGGGCGGCGATCCGGAGCTGACGCGGATCGGGCGTCGGCGTCTTCACCCCCGGCTCGCCGCTCGCCAACACAGCCGGCCTGGAGGCGCTGACCGGCCCGCGCGACCTGGCCTGGCGAAGAAGCTCGTTTCGGAAAGCGGCTACAAGGGCGAGAAGAGTCGTGTTCCTCGCGCCCTCCGACTACCCAGTACTGAACGCGGAGTGCCTCGTCGGCAGCGACATGCTGACGAAGCTCGGGCTGAACGTCGACTTCCAGGGCATGGACTGGGGCACGATGATCCAACGCCGCAACAACAAGGACACCATCGACAAAGGCGGCTGGAGCGCGTTCTGCACCGGCTGGGAGGCACTGAATCTGGTCGATCCGGGCTCCCATTACCCGATATTCGGTAACGGCCGAAAGGGTGGTTCGGCTGGTTGGAGAGTCGCGGCTGGAAGATCTCCGCACGGCCTGGTTCGACGCGCCGGATCAGGCCACGCAGAAGAAAGTGGCCGAACAGATCCAGTTGGCGGTCTGGGACGAAGTGCCGTACTACCCGCTTGGCCAGTGGTTCCAGCCCATCGCGCGTCGCAAGACTATCAGTGGCATCGTGCGCAGCGCCATTCCCATTGTTCTGGAACGTGCGCAAGGCGTGAGATCGGCAGCGGACGAAGCCTGAGCATTCCCACGTAGGTCGAAGCGGTGCGCTGGTCCTGCGGCGCCGACGGCCGCTCTCCCAGCGCCGCGCGATGCGTGTCGGTCAGCCCGCGACGGCTGGCCGGGCGCGTTGCGGTCGATGAGGCCGTCGGGGCCGTGGGCGTTGAGCTTGATTACCCAGTCGCGCACGATTTGCAGCGTCACCCCGCCGATCTTGGCCGCCTCCGTGCGGGTTCCACCGTCATAGACGGCAGCCAATGCCAGGAGCCGACGCGCCCCGGCGTCCTTGGTCTTGCGGGCAGCGGCACGAAGATGCGCTGCGTCGAAATCAGCACGGAGCGGAACCGGCATGGCGAACCTCATCTGTTCGCCAAACACAGAATCAGATTACCGCCGCGTCGCAACACGCGCGCGGCCGACGGAAAGTCCCTCGCACCGGGCGCATCCAGGGCCTGGCGTGCAAATCGCAAGGATTTTGCACATTGCGTAGGTGCTTGATCGAATTGGGAATTTTCTGTGCAGAATAGAGATGCAGAATGTCCGGCGCTTTTCCACAGGTTTGCAAGCCATTGAAGCAAAAGGGCTCGCGGCGCCGGAAAGGGTATGCGTAAAGACCCAGTCTCGACTTGACAAGCTTTGCCAATCTTTGCCATGAGAGAGGTTGGAGGGTCGCACCATGGCAACCATGAACGTTTCCCTGCCCGATCCCATGAAGGATTGGGTAGAGGCTCAGGCCAAAACCGGGCGCTACAGTAACGCAAGCGATTACGTGCGCGACCTGATCCGGCGTGATCAGGAGCGAACGGAAAAGCTGACCGAACTGCAACGGCTCATCACGGAGGGGATCGAAAGCGGCGTCAGCACCCGCTCGATCGACGACATTTTGAAAGCCGCGCGTGAACAGGCGGCGGGCTCAGCGCGGGACCATGACGTATAGGACGACGCGGCAAGCCGATCAGGACGTTATCGACATCTATCTCGGTGGAGTGCGGGAATTCGGGCAAGCTTAGGCCGAGAGCTATCATGAGGGCCTTGCCGCGACGCTCGACCTGATAGCGGATAATCCGCGCATCGTCCGCGAGCGGCCTGAATTCAATCCGCCTGTCCGTCTCCATCCGTATCGAGCGCACCTGATCGTCTATTTGCTCGATGACAACGGCGTGCTGATCGTGCGCGTCCTGCACGGGCGGCAGGATTGGGAAAGGCACCTCTGACCCATGAAAATCGGCTATGCTCAACGATTTCTGGCGCAGTGCGAGAACACACAGCCCGCAAGAAAGCCGAAAAAAGCAAAGGCCCAAGGTTGGCCGGGTCAGCCGGTTAACGGTATTGCCCGCAGAATGCCGGGGCCGCGATATGAGCCTGCCGCCGCGCGGCGCACGATCTTGCAATCTCCTCAACCATCATGTCGCACGGGTTGAGCGCATTGCATGGGGGATGCGTCGCCTCCGAAATCGTCGTGCACTGCCGGGCCAGCTCCGCCGATTTCTGCGGCCCTGCGGTTGACCGGCAAGATCCGTCCGCGGCCATTGCCGCCCCGGAGGCGACGATTATCAGGACACCGATTGCAAACGCTTTCACGCTACCTCCCCTCCGTCCTAGAGCCTCGATCGGTGTGGCCCGCCGACCGTCGTCTTAATGAGAGCGGAGGAAGTCGTGCCAGGAAGCAGGGGCATGGAAGGCACAAGCATATGTGGGCGAAGCAGCGAGAACGAATCATAAAATGGTATCATGGAATATGTGTCACCGCCGCCCAACGATCCGGGTAGCCAGATCGCGTTCATTTCCGGCGGGCACTATCAAAAGCCGGCTATGGCCAAAATTCTGACGCGGCTATCAGCCTTCTGGCTGGATCACTGGAAATGGATGATCGGAATTCTTGCGGCGACCGGGCTCGCGCTCCTGAAAAGGTAGGCCAGCAATGCCATCAGCCTCTCCTCGGCGAGACGCAAACCGGCCGCCGCTCAGATTGTAATCCGCTCGACCTCGTCGAGCGTGATCTCGTCGCCGGTGCGGTCATAGAGCTTGGTCGTGCGCGGGCTTTCGTGCGCGGCCATGGCCTGCGCGTTTTCGAGCGTGCCGCCGGCCTCGAGATAGGCCGTGATGCCGGTCGCGCGGAACATGTGGCAGCCGAGCTTGTTCTTGAAGCCGGCCTCGGCCGCGCGCCGGCGGATCATGCGATAGGCATCGACGCGGTTCATCGGCTTGTCGGTCAGCACGCCGGTGCGGCCGGCGGCGGAGCGGAAGAGGGGGGTCTTGCCGTCATCGCGGATGCCGGCGGCGTCGATATATGCGTCGAGATAGGCTTCGAGCTTGTGGTGCGCCGGCATCTCGTGGCGCTTGCCGCCTTTCTCGTGCAGCCGCACCCACCAGCGCTTGCCCTGCGGGTAATAGTCCTCGACGCGCATGGCGACGACGGCGCCGATGCGGGCGAAGGCGTAGGTCATCACGGCGATCAGCGCGCGATCGCGCAGGCCCGACCAGGGTCGCTACGTGTCGATGCTGTCGAGCAGCTGCGCGCGGCTTGCTCGTCGCGTCAGCACCGGCGTCTTGCCGCGCTTGACGACGTGCTTCGGCCCGCGCACCGCATGCGCCGGGTTGATGGCGAGGACCTGGCCGACGACGAGCCAGTCGAACAGCATGCGGATCGCCGCGAGGTGCTGCTTGACCGTCGGCTTCGCAGAATCGTTCTGCAGCGCCTCGATATAGGCCGCGACATGCAGCGGCTCGATATCGGCGATCCGGCCGATGCTGGTGCTGCTCGAGCCAGGCGAAGAACGAGCAGACGGCCCGGTAATAGGCCATCCGCGTGTTCTTGTTGCGGATCGTGGCGGCGAAGAATTCGAGAAAGCGGCGCGCGGCATGGTCGCCGGCGTCGGCGATCATCGCCGGCACGACGATCGCCGCGGCGATGGCGGCCGAGATCCGCACCGGCTTTTTGGCCGGAACGACGGTCAGCTGCTGGTCGGGTCCTCGGTCACTCTCGCGCATGGGATCTAGAGTAACATAACGTCCTCACATGAGGGTTCTCCAGGTCAACCGTTATTGTGTGGCTGGGGCTCACTTCGCCAAAACGGCATCACAGCGACCCGGTTGGCTGCGGCGTCGCGGTCAAGGGCCGAAGCCGGCGTGCCGGTGCGCGCAGCGCAGCCCTTGAGGGCGATGCCGCAGCCAACCACCATCGACAGGCCGTGCGGTAACCTTCGTGGCCCATGCCGTCAGTCCAATCAGCGCCGGGTACCCCGCGCATTAGCAGCGCAAACGAGCTGCCCGCTTACCCTGCCTCGTCAGCCCGAGCCCATTCCTCACCTGCGGCACTCGAGGCCGCAGAACCTCACATCCGGTCGCCGTTCACCGCGGCTGGCACCAAAATTCCTCATACTCGAGGTCGTCGGGCCCGGAAGGACGGAACCAATCTTTATCGCGGCATCTTGCAGCCAGGACGTTATGCGGTCCGCCGCCGATGGCAGGATACTCTGTGGTGCTGCGCTCGATCAGGCCGCCTTCAGCACCGCCCCCTCCGGCACTTCTCCGTGTGTCACGTAGCGCCAGAGCGCGATCAGCAGCCTGCGGGCCAGCGCCACGATTGCGATCCGTCGTACCCGACCGCGTTCATCGCCGACGCGGGCGCGGAACCAGCGGCTCAGCGCGCTGTCAGGCTGATGCCGCACCCACAACCAGGCCAGCTCGATCATGATGTGGCGCAGGCGCCGATTGCCGGCTTTGGAGATCCCTTGCTCCCGATCAATCGTGCCGCTGCGCCACGGCGTCGGCACCAGCCCGGCATAGGCGGCCACCTCGCGTCGATTGGTGAAATGCCGGTATAGGCCCTCATGATAGAGCACCGCTCCGATCTGCGGCCCGATCGCCTTGAGCCGCGCGAGCAATGCGACCGGTGATTGTTTGCCCTCGGCAGCCGGCTCGACCGCGGCGTCGCGTTCCGTTTCCACCTCGGCGATCTGCCGCAGCAGCAACTCGATACGGTCGATCTCGCGTAGTAGCTCTGCCTTCAAGATCATCGGAAATGGGCGACCGTCGCCGGTCGTCAAGGCGTTGAGGCGGGCCCGGCGATCCTTGTGCAACGGTTCGTAGTCGGTGATCCCCTGGCCGGCGAGTAAACCCTTGATCCGATTGACGTGTTGCACCCGTTCCTGGAGCAGGATGGCCCGCTCGCGGGAGAGGCGCCGACGGTCTTCCTGCTCAGGCGTCGGCGGAACGACCATCGCGCAGACGCGCGGCTCCCCGCGCTCCCACGCCAGCAGCGTCCTCAGCAACGTCTCACCGTCGATCGCGTCGGTCTTGGCCCGGCGCCGGCGCCTGGGCACGGCGATCGACGCCGGATCGACGACATGGCTCTCGATGCCGTTCGCTTCGAGCAGCCGATGCACCCAGAAGCCATCGAGGCCAGCTTCCTGTATGACCGAGATGCTGACCGGTCGTTCGGCGGGCTGCTCCGCCTTCGTACGCAGGCGTGCCAGGAGGGCGAGCAATGCGACACCGTCGCTGCCGGCTGTCGTGTACTTCGACATCTTGTTGCTGCCGGACGACAGCGATGTCACGAGCCAGGTCGATCGGCTCAACTCCAGCGAAACGTACAGCGCCACGGGATGGTGCTGAATGTCGGGCCGTGGAGAACCTGGCCCATAGTGCGTCCTTCCATTCCATGGAAAATACTGCACCATCAAAACCCGGGATCAAACATCTAGACGACTGGTCGCCCCTCGCGGGGGCGCGGATCGAAACCCGGCGTTCGGCCGGCGTCAGTACGGCGGGGCGCGGATCGAAATTCGGGATTGGCTCACATAGGCACACGAGACGCTTCGAGCTGTCTCATCTGCTACGCCTTCATGCTGCCGCCCGCTCGTTCGAGTTGGGGCCGTTTTCAGACTGGACCGCGCAATACGATCACCTCCGCCAGGGGCGGGCTAAAAGCGTGGCGGCGTCGGCGAAACCAGTCTCAGCCCAGCGTCAGACTGGCGGGAGAGCCGCTGAGATGGGACCAGTCGCTTTCGCGCCGCACCTCGATCTCGTGGTGCATATCGTCGGCGAACCCCTGGGGCAGTTGGAAGCGATAGGCGTGCTTGCCGTCGCCGATCCCGGATGCAGCCAGGCCCGGACGATACTGCTCCGCGATCACCCGGCCGATCACCGCGCCATTGGCGAGGATCACCAGCGGTACACGGCGATCCGGCGTTTCGGGTTCGAACGCCCAGCCCATGATCGTGGTTCGAGTCACGCTGTCGAGATAGCCCCGCAGCAGCGGGGCCTGCGCCATTGTGCCGTCCGGCAGAAGCCGGGTCGCCCTGTTCATCAGCCGACGGCGTACCGCCTCGAGTTCATAGCCGTCCTCGACACGCGGGGCGCAGTATTCGGCTTCGGCGCCGTGCCGCTCGGCGGGATACAACGCGCGGAACTCGTGCACGTTGTTGAACATACCTCGGCTGTCATCATCGACGAAGCTTTCCGACGCGGCATCCTCGGCAAAGATCACCGCGTGGCGCTCAAGCTCCAGGTGGAAATATTGCACCTCCTCCATCGCCTCGGCCTGCACGATGCTGATGCCATTGACCAGCAGCCCGGCGGGGATCAGAACGCCGTCCAGGAACATCGCATGTTCCGGCGAGACCAGCAGGTCGCGGCACGGCACAGTGTCCGCCAGCGACCCGACCTTGAAGCGGATCGGCCGGAGGTTGGGATTGCTCGCGGCCAGCCAGCCGGCATAGGCGCGGCGCCCGATCCACTTGAGTGGCATCATGCGGTCCGCGGTGACCAGATGGTCGCCGATCTTGAGTTCCTCCACCGCGACCGGCCCGCGATCCGTCATGATCCGGGTGCCGCGCAGATAGCAGGCGACACCGTCCTCCGTAATAAAGGTCCCGCTCGCTCCATCGGAAGTCAGGTGGAAATATCGGCTGGTGAAGCTGCCCGCTAGCTGTACCGTGTCCAGCAGTGTCGCGCCGCTGCCATAGATCGACAAAAGATCGGTGGTCCGGTTCAGGTTCACGGACTCACCCGCCGCGAATGACAGGTTCGTCAGGTCGAGCGTATCGTAGGTACTGAAGCCGCCGATGGTCGTGCCGTTGAATCCGGCAGTGCTACCGGCAATCGTCCAAGTGGCGCCGCTGTCGATCGCGATCGTTCCGAAGCCCCGATACTGGCTGCCGAAGCCGCTAATCGTCCCGGCGCTGGCGCCCGAACCCAGCTCCAGCGTGCTGACCGTGGCGGCGCCGATCGTGTTGCCGCCGTCCACCGTTCCGACGAACACCGCGCCGGGGTCGATCACCAGCCGGCCGGCATAGCCGGCCCTGAATTTCACCGCGCCGGCGCCGCCGCTGATCGTGCCGCCCGCCTGGTTGGTGACCGAACCGCCGCTGAAAAGATAAACGCCATAACCGCTCGTCGCATTTCCGCCGATGCTGCCGGCGTTCACCACCGTGGTCGGACCAGTGGCGAGAATGCCATATTTACCGCTGATCGTGCCGCCGGACTGGTTGGTGACTGAACCGCCCGCGGCGAGCGTGACGCCGGCACCGCTCGAGGGGTCGCCGGCGATGATCGCGCCGGTCGCGTTGGTCAGCACCGCCCCCGCGCCCAGCGTCACCGTGGAGCCGATGCTGCCGGTGTTGGTCAGCGTCCCGTCGTCGGTGATCGTGTAGCCGGTGCCGAGCGTGTCGGCGGCCAGTGTCCAGGTCGCGCCGCTGTCGATCGTGATGGCGGCAAAATGGACATACTGCGACCCCAGCCCCGTCAGCGTGCCGGCGGCGGTGCCCGAACCCAGCTCCAGCGTGCTGACCGCGGCGGCGCCGATCGTGTTGCCGCCGTCCACCGTTCCGACGAACACCGCGCCGGGGTCGATCACCAGCCGGCCGGTATGGCCGGCACTGAATTTCACCGCGTCGGCGCCGCCGCTGATCGTGCCGCCCGCCTGGTTGGTGACCGAACCGCCCGCGGTGAGAGCAACGCCGGTGCCGTGGCTCGCATTTCCGCCGATGCTGCCGGCGTTCACCACCGTGGTTGCACCGTCGGCTCTGATGCCATAGTAGCCGCTGATCGTGCCGCCCGCCTGGTTGGTGACTGAACCACCCGCCCCGAGAAGGACGCCGATGCCGTTCGCCGCATTTCCGCCGATGCTGCCGGCGTTCACCACCGTGGTTGCACCGACGGCGAGAATGCCAACCAGGCCGCTGATCGTGCCGCCCGCCTCGTTCGTGACCGAACCGCCCGCCCCGAGATAGACGCCGATGCCGTTCGCCGCATTTCCGCCGATGCTGCCGGCGTTCATCACCGTGGTCGCGCCACCATAGCCACCCTCGATGCCATAGTAGCCGCTGATCACACCCCCCGTCTGGTTGGTGACCGAACCGCCCGCGGCGAGCGTGACGCCGGCGCCGCTCGAGGGGTCGCCGGCGATGATCGCGCCGGTCGCGTTGGTCAGCACCGCCCCCGCGCCCAGCGTCACCGTGGAGCCGAGGCTGCCGGTGTTGGTCAGCGTTCCGTCGTCGGTGATCGTGTAGCCGGCGCCGAGCGTGTCGGCGGCCAGCGTCCAGGTCGCGCCGCTGTCGATCGTGATGGCGCCAAAATGGACATACTGCGACCCCAGCCCCGTCAGCGTGCCGGCGGCGGTGCCCGAACCCAGCTCCAGCGTGCTGACCGCGGCGCCGCCGATCGTGTTGCCGCCGTCCACCGTTCCGACGAACACCGCGTCGGGGTCGATCACCAGCAGATCGGTAAAGCCGGCCTGGAATTTCACCGCGTCGGCGCCGCCGCTGATCGTGCCGCCGGACTGGTTGGTGACCGAACCGCCCCCCCGGAGATCAACGCCATAACCGTTCGTCGCATTTCCGCCGATGCTGCCGGCGTTCACCACCATGATCGCAGCGAAGGCTAAGATGCCATAGAAGCCGCTGATCGCGCCGCCGGACTGGTTGCTGACCGAACCGCCCGACAAGAGAAAGACGCCACCACCGTGCGCCGCATGTCCGCCGATGCTGCCGGCGTTCACCACTATGGCTCCGGCGGCGAGAAGGCCAAATTGGCCGCTGATCGTGCCGTCGGACTGGTTGGTGACCGAACTGCCGTTCCCGAGATAGACGCCGATGCCGCCGCCCGTCGCGTTTCCGCCGATGCTGCCGGCGTTCACCACCGTGGTCGCAGCGCCGGCGTCGATGCCAAATCTGCCGCTGATCGTGCCGCCCGCCTGGTTGGTGACCGACCCACCCGACGCGAGACGGACGCCGGGACCGCTCGAGGGGTCGCCGGCGATGATCGCGCCGGACGCGTTGGTCAGCACCGCCCCCGCGCCCAGCGTCACCGTGGAGCCGATGCTGCCGGTGTTGGTCAGCGTTCCGTCGTCGGTGATCGTGTAGCCGGCGCCGAGCGTGTCGGCGGCCAGCGTCCAGGTCGCGCCGCTGTCGATCGTGATGGCGCCAAAATGGACATACTGCGACCCCAGCCCCGTCAGCGTGCCGGCGGCGGTGCCCGAACCCAGCTCCAGCGTGCTGACCGCGGCGCCGCCGATCGTGTTGCCGCCGTCCACCGTTCCGACGAACACCGCGTCGGGGTCGATCACCAGCAGATCGGTAAAGCCGGCATGGAATTTCACCGCGCCGGCGCCGCCGCTGATCGTGCCGCCCGCCTGGTTGGTGACCGAACCGCCGTTCCCGAGATAGACGCCGATGCCGTTCGCCGTATTTCCGCCGATGCTGCCGGCGTTCACCACCGCGGTCGCAACGCGGGCGAAAATGCCCGTCCTGCCGCTGATCGTGCCGCCGGACTGGTTGCTGACCGAACCGCCCACCCTGAGAAAGACGCCAGCACCGCTCGCCGCGCTCGCCGTGTTTCCGCCGATGCTGCCGGCGTTCACCACCGTGGTCGCGCCACCATAGAAACCGTCGATGCCATGGTAGCCGCTGATCGTGCCGCCCACCTGGTTAGTGACCGAACCGCCCCTGGTGAGAATGCCGTCGAAGCCGCTGATCGTGCCGCCGGACTGGTTGGTGACCGAACCACCGCTGTAAAGATAAACGCCATTACCGAACGCCGCATTTCCGCCGATGCTGCCGGCGTTCACCACCGTGGTCTCGCCACCATAGCCACCCTGGAGGCCATAGTAGCCGGGGCGGGCACCCTCGATGCCGTCCAGGCCGCTGATCACACCGCCCGCCTGGTTGGTGACCGAACCAGCCGCGGTGAGCGTGACGCCGGCGACGCTCGATGGATCGACGGTGATGATCGCGCCGGTCGCGTTGGTCAGCACCGCCCCCGCGCCCAGCGTCACCGCGGAGCCGAGGCTGCCGGTGTTGGTCAGCGTCCCGTCGTCGGTGATCGTGTAGCCGGCGCCGAGCGTGTCGGCGTCCAGCGTCCAGGTCGCGCCGCTGTCGATCGTGATGGCGGCGAAATCGACATACTGCGACCCCAGCCCCGTCAGCGTGCCGGCGCCGGTGCCCGAAGCCAGCTCCAGCGTGCTGACCGCGGCGGCGCCGACAGCGTTGCCGCCGTCCACCGTTCCGACGAACACCGCGCCGGGGTCGATCACCAGCCGGCCGGTATAGTTGGCATGGAATTTCACCGCGCCGGCGCCGCCGCTGATCGTGCCGCCCGCCTCGTTGGTGACCGAACCGCCGCCGTAAAGATAAACGCCGAGACCGCTCGCCGCGTTTCCGCCGATGCTGCCGGCGTTCACCACCGTGGTCGCGCCAGAATAGGCATAATAGGCTATGATGCCTTTGTAGCCGCTGATCACACCGCCCGCCTGGTTGGTGACCGAACCACCCGCCCCGAGAAGGACGCCGATGCCGTTCGCCGTATCGCCGCTGATGCTGCCGGCGTTCACCACCGTGGTCGCGGCGCCGGCTGCGGCGGCGGCTCTGATGCCATAGCTGCCGCTGATCACACCGCCCGCCTGGTTGGCGACCGAACCACCTGCCCCGAGAAAGACGCCGATGCCGTTTCCGCCGATGCTGCCGGCGTTCACCACCGTGGTGACGCTTCTCGCGGCAATGCCATTGGAGCCGCTGATCACACCGCCCGCCTGGTTGGTGACCGAACCGCCGCCGTAAAGATAGACGCCGATGCCCGTCGCGCTTCCGTAGATGCTGCCGGCGTTCACCACCGCGGTCGGGGCGGCGGCTTCGATGCCATCCAGGCCGCTGATCACACCGCCCGCCTGGTTGGTGACCGAACCAGCCGCGGCGAGCGTGACGCCGGCGACGCTCGATGGGTCGACGGTGATGATCGCGCCGGACGCGTTGGTCAGCACCGCCCCCGCGCCCAGCGTCACCGTGGAGCCGACGCTGCCGGTGTTGGTCAGCGTCCCGTCGTCGATGATCGTGTAGCCGGTGCCGAGCGTATCGGCGGCCAGCGTCCAGGTCGCGCCGCTGTCGATCGTGATGGCGCCGAAATGGACATACTGCGACCCCAGCCCCGTCAGCGTGCCGGCGGCGGTGCCCGAAGCCAGCTCCAGCGTGCTGACCGCGGCGGCGCCGATCGTGTTGCCGCCGTCCACCCTTCCGACGAACACCGCGCCGGGGTCGATCACCAGCCGGCCGGTATAGCCGGCGCTGAATTTCACCGCGTCGACGCCGCCGCTGATCGTGCCGCCGGACTGGTTGGTGACCGAACCGCCCCCCCGGAGATCAACGCCATAACCGTTCGTCGCATTTCCGCCGATGCTGCCGGCGTTCACCACCGTGGTTGCACCGTCGGCGAGAATGCCATCGTTGCCGCTGATCGTGCCGCCGGACTGGTTGGTGACCGTATCGCCCACGAAAGGATCGATCGCCGTGAGAAAGACGCCGACGCCGAAGAGCGCGTCTCCGCCGATGCTGCCGGCGTTCACCACCGTGGTCGCACCGTCGGTGAAAATGCCATAGTGACCGCTGATCACACCGCCCGCCTGGTTGGTGACCGAACCACCCGCCCCGAGAAGGACGCCGACGCCGAAGAGCGCGTCTCCGCCGATGCTGCCGGCGTTCACCACTGTGGTTGCAATGTCGGCGAGAATGCCCTCGTTGCCGCTGATCGTGCCGCCGGACTGGTTGGTGACCGAACCGCCCGCGGCGAGCGTGACGCCGGCACCGCTCGAGGGGTCGCCGGCGATGGTCGCGCCGGTCGCGTTGGTCAGCACCGCCCCCGCGCCCAGCGTCACCGTGGAGCCGAGGCTGCCGGTGTTGGTCAGCGTCCCGTCGTCGGTGATCGTGTAGCCGGCGCCGAGCGTGTCGGCGTCCAGCGTCCAGGTCGCGCCGCTGTCGATCGTGATGGCGGCGAAATCGACAAATTGCGACCCCAGCCCCGTCAGCGTGCCGGCGGCGGTGCCCGAGGCCAGCTCCAGCGTGCTGACCGTGGCGGCGCCGATCGTGTTGCCGCCGTCCACCGTTCCGACGAACACTGCGCCGGGGTCGATCACCAGCCGGCCGGTATGGCCGGCACTGAATTTCACCGCGTCGGCGCCGCCGCTGATCGTGCCGCCCGCCTGGTTGGTGACCGAACCACCCGCCCTGAGAGTGACGCCGATGCCGAAGATCGCGTTTCCGCCGATGCTGCCGGCGTTCACCACCGTGGTCGCGCCAAAAAGGCTCTGATGCCCTCGTAGCCGCTGATCGTGCCGCCGGCCTGGTTAGTGACCGAACCGCCCGCTAACGCGTCCAGACGGACGCCGATGCCGAAGATCGCGTTTCCGCCGATGCTGCCGGCGTTCACCACCGTGGTCGCGTCAAAGGCGAAGATGCCATCGTAGCCGCTGATCGTGCCGCCGGACTGGTTGCTGACCGAACCGCCCGCCCCGAGATCGACACCGGTGCCGCTCGTCGCGTTTCCGCCGATGCTGCCGGCGTTCACCACGGTGGTGACGCCGGCAGCGGCGATGCCATATTCGCCGCTGATCACACCGCCCGCCTGGTTGGTGACCGAACCACCCGCCTGGAGAGAGAGGCCGAAGCCAGGGTACTGAGCGCCGCCGCTGAGCGTGCCGGCGTTCACCACCGTGGCAACGGACTGGCTGTAAATCGCGTAGACGCTGCCGCCGACGTAACCCGCCGCGGTGATCGTCAGTGGCGAGCTGTACGTCGCGCCAATCGTGATGCCGTGGCTGATCGTGCTGTTGATCGTCGTCATGAGAGTCTCCCCGCGATCCCGCCGTCCGGCCGGATCACCGCTTTCGAAGGCTGATGCTGTTCACGCCGGCCGGCGCGTCCGGTTGCTGATGCAGATGCCGCCGCCGACCATCGGCATGTCGGTGGCGAACCGATCGCATTTCGCCACCGGACTGACGTCATCTGCTCGGTTGTCACGTTCGATACGATGCCCGGCGTCGAAGTACCCGGCGTCGAAGTAACGGTGAATGTGGCGGCGGACGAGTGCCGGCGGCCGCCCGTTCCGTGGCCGCCAGTCGCCGCGGCGAGCGCCTTGGGCGGCGTAGCCGGTGAACGCTCCAAGCCGCAGGCCGGTGGGGGTCGCGACGGCTCCCCGCGATGCTGCCGGCCTTCACCACGGCCACGCCGCCGTAGGCCACCAGCGGGCTGCCGTTCAGCAGGCCGGTGGCGGTGATGGTCGTCGGATTGTCCATCGCCGTGCCGAGCGCAACGCCCGTGCTGCATGTTCCGGAAAGCGAATGGGCCAGCGGGCAGTCCTTTTCGCGTGGCAACGACCCGGCATGACCGAGCGTGTATGGAGGGTCGCGCTCTGGCGAGAGCGGGTTAGTTATTTTGCCGCACCACTCCTGTCCGGTCAATAGATTAACAAATTCAATTGATTATCGTCCATAACAGGTTCGGAACCGTTGATCGTTTGTAAGATCATAGATTCTAGCGATGATTTTTCAAATACTGCCATCGAAAATACCTGCATCAATGCGTAGAGGGAGGCGTCCAGCTTGAGCTGCTTCCGGATGATGGCGACTAATACATAGACCGACACGGCGATACAGATTTGCGTCTTCACCGCGTTCTCCGAAATGCTGTAGAATGCCTTGATCCGAAGGCGCTGCTGGATCCATTTGAAGAAAAGCTCGACCTGCCGGCGGCTTTTGTACAAATCGCAGACCGTTAAGGCCGGCTGCGCCGTCATATTGGTCGGAAATACGAATTTTTTGTGCTGCGAACGCTTCGTCTCGGCGTGAGACGAAGCGGAGCTTTACCGAAGATGGGGGATGGCCCCCCGAAGTCGGCCTACAGGGGCAGGCTTCAAACCGCCACAAGCTGCGGGGGTAAAGAGCCTTCGTGGTGAGCGTTGCTGGGTGGCGACGCTTTTTATCGGTGAGCGCCGGCGTCCGGCGACGATGGCTTGATCTGAACGCCGGAAGACCGCAACATGACCGTGCCGGCGTTTTAACTTACCGGCCGCCAAACTAAAGAGCCCAGGTTTTTCCACGACATAAGCGATCGGCTTCGACGTTGAATACCGCCTCGGCTCCGCCAGACGCCCCTGGCTCCACACCGGAAAACGACGGAGCGGCGCCTCGCGGGCCGATCTTTCAGAGCCACGTGGATGCGCTCAGCCGGACCGAAATCTCAGGTTGGGCATTCGATTCGTCGCGACCGGAAACCCGTGTCGCGATCATCGTCAAAGCGGACGGTCAGGTCATCGGACACACCGTCGCGGACAGGCATCAGCCCGGCCTGAAGGAGGCCGGAATTGGCGACGGAAACCACGCCTTCACATTCGAAATCGCGGGCAATCTGGCGGACTTCCAGCCATGCCGGATCGAGGTGATACGGGAATCCGACGGCGCGCCGCTGGGACATTCGCCGATCCTGCTGAAGCCACTGAAGCCGCCGAAGTCACAGAAAATCGCCGCCCCGGTCATTGAGCCGCCGCCGCCCCTTGAGCCCGCCCCGATGCTCGCGCCGCTGGTCGGCAGGCTGGACAAGTTGACCCGCACCCGACTGGAGGGTTGGGCGATGGAGGAAGGAAACAACGATCATCATGTCGGGCTGGTCGTCACCGTCAACGGCCGCATAGTCACCCATTTGCTCGCCAACCGTTTCCGCACCGACCTGAAAGACGCCGGCTTCGGCGACGGCCGCCACAGCTTCAGCATCCCGCTTCCTGAGCTTTCCGCGCTGGTCACTCATGAGGTTCACGTCCGGCGGCAAGTGGACGGCAGCGAACTGCCGGGGTCGCCGGTGATCCTGCCCGCGGCGGCGGTCTTTGACAGCGATTCGGAGAGGAGCTTTGCGGCGCTGCTCGCGGACCTCGACGCCGATACCGGGGAATCTCGCGCGCTGGCTTTCCTGGCGCGGCAGACCGATCTGCTGATCTCGCGCCGCGCCGACCGGGATTCCAGCCGTGCCGCGCGGGAGGCACAAAGGCTTTTCCGCCGCCGCTGGGGTAAGCTTGCGATCGACGACGCTGTAACCTCCACCTTCGCCGCGGTTCCCGCTGCGCGGGCGCTGGTCATCGACGACTATGTCCCCGCCGCGGGTCGCGATGCCGGGTCGGTGGCGATCCTGTCGCATATGCATGCGCTCAAGGCGCTCGGTTATGAGGTCAGCTTCGTCGCCGCGCGCGCCATGGACGACGAGGTAAAAGCCGGCAAATTGGAGCAAGCCGAGGGGATCGCGTGCTATTCCGCGCCGTTCTATTATTCGGTCGAAGATGTGCTGAAGCGTCAGGCTGCGAGTTTCAACGTGGTCTATCTGCACCGGCTCTCCAATGCCGGGGACTATCTTTCGCTGGTCCGCACCTATCAGCCCAAGGCGCGGATCGTCTATTCCGTGGCCGAACTGCACCATCTGCACATGGCCCGTCAGGGCGAAGTACAGCAGCGCCCGGAACTCGTCGAATTCAGCCGCCATATTGCGTTTCGCGAACTCACCGCCGCGCGTTTAGCGGACGCGGTCATTACCCACTCCCCCGTCGAGGCGCGGATGCTGGAGGAGAACATGCGGCCGGCCAAGGTGCATGTCGTCCCCTGGGTGGTGCCCCAGCGTCCTTGCGGGGTCCCGTTCGCCGACCGAACCGGCTTCGCGGTCATCAGTCAATTCGGGCATCCGCCGGACCCCGACGCCGTGTTCTGGCTGATCCGCCACGTCATGCCGCTGGTCTGGGCTCAAAACCCCGCCATAGGCTGCCGGATCGTGGGCCATGGCTGGACAGCGGCCAGCCTGGCGGGCAGCGACGAACGCGTCGAGGTGACGGGACCGGTCGACGATCTGGCTGAAGTCTTCGCCAGCGTGCGGTTGACGGTGGTGCCGTTCCGTTTCGGCGCCGGTATCAAGGGCAAGGTTCTGGAAAGCTTCGCCGCCGGCATCCCCTGCGTGATGTCGCCGATCGCCGCCGAAGGCCTGCCGCCGCCGCTGTCGGACCTCGTGGCCGACGGGGCACAGGGCATGGCCCGTATCATCCTGAGGCTCCACGAGAATCAGGCCGCCAATCAGACGGCGCAAGAGGCGGGTCTGGCCCTGGTCGCGCGCGAAACTTCGGAGCAGCGGGTAATCGAGGCCATGGCGCGCGCCATTCCGGCGGTCTAACGGACAGTGGGATAACCTGCCCGGCGGGAGCCCGAGCTGTCGATCACGAAACAGCAAAGATCGTCGGCTGACGGCTTAGAGCCGTTTCATCGGCGGCAAGCGCCTGCCACGTTAATAGGGCGAGCTGCTGATGGGCTTCGACCTCGAGCGGGGCCCCTTCGCCCAGAAGCGATGCCCGTACCCGCTCCTGGGCCGGCCCGAAGATAATGGCAAAAGCCAGGTCAACCGGCTGGTCGCGAACCATTCCTTGTCGGACTTAGAACGCCTTTCAAAACCCTTGTACTCGGAGCTGGGCTGATTCATGAGAAGGGATGCCCACTCCCCTTGTTCCCGAATCGCTGTGGCTGATCGTCGAGCCACTGCTGCCACCTGTTTCTTTGAAGCCCAAAGGCGGCCGGCCGCCTGTTCCGGCGCGTGCGGCGTTGAGCGGCATCCTGTTCGTCCTGCGTACGGGCATTCCGTGGGAGATGCTCCCGGCGGAGATGGGATGCGGCTCGGGCGTGACCTGCTGGCGACGGTTGCGGGATTGGCAGGCAACGGGCGTGTGGGACCGGCTGCATCGCGAGCTGCTCCGGCGGCTGCGCGACGCAGACCGGATCGACTGGAGCCGGGCCTGCATGGACAGTTCGTCCATCGCGGCGAAAAGGGGGGTGCCGCGACAGGCCCGAACCCGACGGATCGCGGCAGACCAGGCACCAAGCGTCACCTGATCACTGATCGCCGCGGTATCCCGCTCGCCTTCATCCTGACCGGGGCCAACGTTCACGACAGCATACCCTTCGAAGACCTGCTCGACGCCGTTCCGCCGGTTGCAGGCAAGCGCCGCCGACCACGGCGCAGACCAGATAAGCTGCACGCTGACAAAGCCTACGATCACCGTCGCTGCCGCCGCGCTTGCTTGCGCCGCCAGATCCAGCCCCGCATCGCCCGGCGCGGCATTGAGACCAGCCAGAAACTCGGTCGCCACCGCTGGGTAATCGAGCGCAGCTTCGCCTGGTTTAACAAATTCCGACGGCTCACCATTCGCTACGAATGCAGGATCGACATCCATCACGCCTTCACCTCCCTCGCGTGTTCACTCATCTGCCTGCGCGCATTGCAGGGCGGGTTTTGAAAGG
>CAVTKE010000012.1:0-910425 GCA_963735225.1 uncultured Alphaproteobacteria bacterium | reverse complement strand
CGCCCATGCGAAGGGCCTCGATCAGTTGGAGGCCGACGTGCTCGCGGGGAATTTGGCGATGCTCCGCGTCTTTCGGCAGAGCGGCTTGCCGATGACGCTAAGGCAGGAGGGCGACGTAGTGCACGTGGTGCTGTCCCTCTGAGTTCGACTTTCCGCAATTTCCCTGCATGGCGGCACTACGTGGCGGTCCAGAAAATGTCCTCTGCAGCGATGAACTCGAGGGCACGATCAGACTTTCGTCCGCACTCTCGACTTGTTGCGGTTGCGCGCCTTCTCATGGGGCGGCTCCGTGTTTTGGCGATGTTCGTGGCCACCGAAGAAGATGCCGCCGCGATCCGTTCCGCCTTTGAGCGGGCGGGCGAGTTTTCGGCAGCGGTCGAACTGCGACGTCGGTTTCCGGCGATCCAGGACAATGCTGAGGCTTGGCTCCAGACGAGAAGAATTGCCGGATGGCCGACCGTTGGCATTGCCGCTGCCGTGGCGCAAGCCAGGGCGGGGTGGATCGGGCGAAGTGGGTGAATGGTGAACGCCGTTCTCTTGGACTGCGGGCGCCTCCGCCATCTTGCTATGATCGTGCGGCTTACACGGTAATGGCGCGCGCGCCCGGCCGTGGCTTTGCGGAAGTTGTTCCTGGTCGTCCGCGATCGCTCGACCCAAGTAAACCGCCGCTCTTCGCCAAATAAGGCACCTCCTCCTAACGCGTGGTAACCACTTTCCGCGCCTTCCCTCCCGCCGCCGCCATGGCGTCCGATAAGCGCCCTTTCGGCCTTGGCCGGGCCCCGCCGCCATCCCAGACGCGGCTTGGAACCGGCGATCGGCAAGGCTTCTTGCGCCTTTGACGCTTCAGCCCCTCCCCTGCCCATCCTGGCTTTGAGGATCCTGTTCGGTTGCGTCCGTCAACGTGGTGGAAATTTCGGTATGAATTGAGGCACCCACGGGTCAGGCGGCCACGGTGGAAAGTTGTGTGGGGTTGGTTTCGATCAGCGGCGGCGTGAATTCGGTCATCACTTCGGTTTGCATATAGCGGTGTTGCAGTTGCCACTCATCGTTGGCCTCCAGCAGAACGGCGCCGACAAGGCGGATGATGGCACCTTCGTTCGGGAAGATGCCGACGACATCAGCACGCCTCTTGATCTCTTTGTTTAGGCGCTCCAATGGATTGGTGCTGTGAAGTTTGGTGCGGTGCTGGGCAGGAAAGTCCATGTGCGTCAAGACATGGTCTCACTCTCGTCGATGAACGCGGCGAGCTTCGGCCACTTCTGCCGCACCTGGTCGGCGACATGCCGCAACGTCAGGCTCGCCTGCGTGCGATCAGGCTGGTCGTGAATGCTTGGCGCAGTGCCGCCGACACCATGCTCTGCTGGCCCTTTGGAACGTAGGACAACGCCCGGTGGCCGGTTGAAGGCGGGCGACGATGCTGGTCTCCGACATGCCGCCCGTTAATGGCCTCGTGGTGATCGACACACCAAAGGGCAATGTCAGTGTCGTGGTGGTCGCCAAGGCGGAATGGCTGCGACGCGCCTTCGCCAAGCTCGAGCCGGAAGAACGACAAATCCTCATCTCAGCCATCGCGCTGTTGTGGCGCATGGAAGACACTCCGTCGGGGCCTCGTAGCCCAAAGGAAGAGCCAAACCCGTGATGCCCCATGACGTTCGATCTGCTTCAAGAAGCGCGGCTATTCAATGTGCGTGTCATGTGGGCTCGTCGTAAGAAAACTCGTCATTTGCAAGGAGAAACCCATGCCTGAGCTTTCGCCCATCGATCCGCGGAGCACCGCGCTGCTGGTGATGGATTATCAGATCGATACCCCTCACCAGGTTCATGACGGCTGCGCAGTCCGCGACGCGATCGCGTGCGTGCCTGATCTGATCGCCACGGCACGAGACGCGGGCATAATGGTAATTCATGTCATCGTCGCATTCCGGCCCGGTAATTGCCGGTCAGCCCCCGCAACCCCCTGTTCAGCGCGCTGAAGGCAAACGGAATGCTGGTGGCCGGGAGCGAAGGCGCCGCAATCCATCCCGCCGCAGCGCCGCGCGAGGGGGAGCTGATCGTAGTCAAGCACCGCATCAGCCCGTTCGCTGGAACCGACCTCGAGACGCTACTCCGCGCCAACGGCATCGAGACGCTGGTGCTTGCCGGTGTCCACACCAGCGGCGTCGTGCTGTCGACCGTTCGCCACGCCGGCGATCTGGATTATCGGTTGATCGCCGTCCGCGATTGCTGCGCCGACCCAGATGCGGAGCTGCATGCGATGCTGCTCGACGGCGTCATCGCGAAGCAGGCGGCCGTGGTCACCACGGCGGAACTCGCCGGCGCCCTGTCTCTCAGGTCTTCATGAATGAACGCGAGAGCCTGCGGCACGTAGCGACGGAGTTGGGAGAAATTACAACCGTTTGCTTCGCGGTAGAGAAGTGCGGAGGTGCAGAAACTCGAACTGAGCGATTTACGGCGGGCGATTGCGGTGTCTCAGCACCGCAGCCTTCCGGCAAGCAGCTCAGACACTAAACATCCGTCAGTCAACACTCAGCCGGCGCCTGCGCGATATAGAGTATCGCCTTGGTGCCTGCCTCTTTGAGAGAACCAACGGCGGCACTCGTCCGACGGCCATTGGTCTGGAATTCCTTGAGTGTGAAATCGCTCCCAACGGCGACCCCTTGGGGTGAGAGCGTATCTCATTGATTTAACAAATCAATTTGCCAGTCGGGTGGGGTCATGTTTTGCGCGAAAGCTGACCCCACCCCATTTTCAATTTGGCGAATGATATCAACGCGGTCGGCAAATTTTGGGTGGGGTCACGGTTCGCCGCGTTTTCACACGCATCGGGACCCAGCTTGGCAGACCAGGCCGCCGGGTCGCGATCAGCGCATGTCGAGCGCACGATCGCATGGCTCACCTGCTGCCGACGCCTTGCCAAAGACTTTGAGAACCGGACCCGTAACGCGCTTGCCTTTCTGAGCTCGCGTCAATCAGGCTGATGACCCGGAAGCTCTGCAATCAATGAAGAACTTCGCGAGACGGAAACTGAGTGAAGTAGTACGACTGAATAAACGCAGATACCGTCACGTCTTCTTCAGATCGTCGAAGCGCGACAGGTCGGAGATCACCCCGAGGGTCAGCCCTTCGACGTTCTTGCGTACCACCGCCACCTGGATCGGCTGGAGGAACACCGCATACGGCCCCCGCGCCAGCACGTCGCGTTGCAGCGCCTCGTAGCGGGCGGCGCGTTTGGCCGTGTCGGTTTCTTTCAGCGCGGCGATCGACCGATCCGATATGTCCTGGTCCTGCCAGTTGTTCGCCCAGGCGCCGGTGCGGCGCAAGGCGGTGTCCGAATTGTCGGTGTTGACACAAAAATATTCCGAGTTCGAGTTTGGATCAAAATAGTCCGCCCCCCAGCCGCCGAGCGCCAGCGCGTGCTGGCGCGCTCGCACCTTGGTGGTCACCTGCCGGGTCTCGCCGGCGCGCAGGGCCACCCGGATGCCGGCCTCGCGTAGGTTCTCCTGGATCACCTGGGCGATGTCGGGCGTCGGCGGCACCGAGGCGTGGTCAAGCGTGAGGTCGAACCCGCCGGCGAGCCCGGCCTCGGCCAGCAGCGCCTTGGCCTTGGCGGTGTCCTTGCGATAGGGCGTGTCGGTGATCGCGCCGAAGAAGCCCTCCGGCACGAAGGCCTGATGCACCTTGGAGGTCAGCGGCATGATGTTGGCCTGGATCGCCGCGTAGTCGATCGCCCATTTGACCGCGGCGCGCACCTGCGGCCTGGCCAGCATCGGATCGCCGAGGTTCATCATCAGATAGTTGATCCGCCCGGACAGGTGCTGGACGATAGCGAGGGTGGGGTCCTTGAGCGCCGCGGCGATCTGCTCGGCGCTGAGTTCGCGGGCGATGTCGACATCGCCCTGGCGCAGCAGCAGCGCCTGGGTGGCCGGGTCGGCGACGTGGCGGATGATCATCCGCTTCATGCCGCCGCGCGGCGGGTTCAGCGGATTGGCCTCCAGCACCACGCTCTCGCTGGCCTTCCAGCTGCGCAGGATCCATGGCCCGCTGCTGGCGCTGTTCTGCTTCAGCCAGCCGTTGCCGAAATCGTCACCCTGGGCGTGCTCCATCGCTGTCTTCTTGTCGACGATGGCGCCGACATTGGCGGCGAGGCAGTACAGCAGAAAGCTCGGCGACGGTCTGTCGGCGAAGCGCAGCGTCAGCGTCATCGGGTCGGTCGCAACGATCCGCTCGGCGACGTTGGCGGGGGAGAAGCCGAACTGGTTGAGGATGAAGGCCGGCGGCTTGTTCAGCACAATCGCGCGGGTGATCGAGAACGCGGCGTCCTCGGCTGTCACCGGATTGCCGCTGGCGAATTTCTTCCCGGGCCGCATCCTGAAGCTGATCGACATCCCGTCCGGCGCCATCGCCCAGCTCTCGGCGAGGTCGCCGCGCAGCTCGGAGGGGTTGTCGGGGTTGGGCGTGATCAGCTTCTGGTAGATGTTGCCGCTAATCTCGTTGCCGGGAAACTCGAAGCTCTCCTGCGGATCGAGGCTGATGATGCCGTCGATCTGCTTGGCCATCACCACCACATCCTTCGGCACCGCGCCGAGGGCCGCGCCCAGCCCCGCATAGGAGACCAGCGAGGCGCCGACCGACCCCGCGAGAAAGCCGCGCCGTCCCGTGCCAAACCCGTGCGTTGCCATCCGATCGTCTCCGAACCTGCCGGCCGCCACGCTATCAATTCCGCGACGCAGGCGATATCGTAATCGTTATCTTCAACCGGATTCTGAGAAGGACGGCTGGGACGGCATCTCCTACCTGGCTGTGCAGCCCATCCTGCTGGCGCTGCTTCCTGCATTGATCAGGATGTTGCGGGTCTACAGAACGCGCGTTCTGGACGGCATTTTTTACTGGTCCCATCGCGATCGGGATTATCTTACGTTGGTTTACGAAACCGTGATTCCGGATGTCGACGACAAGGATGGACTGATGACCTGGGCCGTTGAATTCGACCAGCGTGCCGGAAAGGAGATCCGCTCCGGAGCTTTATTTGCGGCCTGTTCCCGGCAGCCTATGGCCGGTGCTTGCTGTTCGGATAGAGTTGCGGTCGGGGTGCCGTAGAGCACTTGATTTCAGCAAGATCGGTTGAGCCAAGCATCCGGTCCTCGGGTCCTGATCCGAAATACATTACGGAGTGGGGATCGGCGTCGTCCGCGAGACCGAGTGCGTGGCCGATCTCATGTAGAGCCACCTGATACAGCTCGGCCTGGGTTCCCGCGTTGGTCGGCTGGCCGTCCGCACCCGGCAGGAGGGCAGTCTCGCAGGGGTTTTCCATGCGCAATGTCATGCCCGGCGCGAACACCCCCGAGGCGATGGTGCCGCCGGTAGCCCAGCACGGCGCAGTCGGCCGTGTCGAAGGCACCCCAGCCCACCTTAATGTCGGCCGGTTGGCCGGCGGCGACCACCATCGCAGCATGCCGTGGCCCGTGCGTGATCTGCGGCGCTCAGCTTTGTGCTTGCCAGACCACGCGGGCGAAAACCGGACGCAGCGCCAGCACCGCGCCGCCGCCCTCGAAGGCACTCCGATTTCCGGTATCCAAATGACTTTCCGCCGGCAGACCCTCGGCGAAGATTACGTCGTGCGCCGGCAGTTCCACATGGTGTGAAATCGCTCCCAACGGCGGCTCTTCCGCACTTTTGGTGCAGGTGGAGGTCGTACCTGGCCGACGAATCTTGGGAGAGGATGACTCACCACGGGGTCATCAATCTTGGAAGCTATGCTCGCACTTGTGCCCGCCGAGTTGGTTGTAAGCGAGGTCCTGATTGATGCAGATCGGATCACGATACGGGCGGACCCGCGGGAGGCATCGGCGTCTTGTCCTGCGTGCCTGCAACGTTCACGCCGCATCCACAGCCGATACGACCGGAGGCTGGCTGATCTTCCGTGGCAAGGCCGGACGGTGGCGATCGTGGTAACGGTTCGACGCTTCCGTTGCGGCAAAAGTCCGTGCGAGTGCAAGATCTTCGTCGGGGCGGCTCTCGGAGGTCGCGACCGAACATTCACGGCGAAGCCTTCGGCTGGCAGAGATCCAGCGGCACATCGGTATGGCACTCGGCGGTGCCGCAGGCCGTCGTCTGGCCCGTCGTCTCGCCCTGCCAGTGAGTGGAGACACCCTCCTCCGATTGGAACCCCCACCGTCATCGGTATCGACGACTTTGCGTGGAAGCGCGGCCAGCACTACGGCACCGTCATTTGCGACCTCGAGCGTCGCCGCATTATCGATCTTCTGCCGGATCGTCAGCCAGCGACCGTTGAGGCGTGGCTGGTGCGCTATCCCGGCATCAACGCTTACACAGAGCTGGCAGAGCGCTCTCCTGGTACAGGTGCAAACGGCCGATCCGATCGGCGATGTTGGCGGCAAAATTGGCTGAGGGTCGGCAATGGGTAAGCTGAAGAGCGTGGAGGAGCTGTTCGAGGGTCGCCACTTCGACCGCAAAATCATCATCCTGCGCGTGCGCTGGTACCTTTGCTTCAAGCTGAGCCTGCGAGACCTGGTGGAGATGATGGCCGAGCGGGGCTTGTCGATGGCGCATACGACCATAATGCGTTGGGTGCCGCGCTACGCAGCGGAGTTCGAGAAACGCTGGAGACGGTATGCCCAGGCCGTGGGCCAGTCATGCCGGGTCGACGAGACATCCGTGAAGATCCGAGGCAAGTGGTGCTATTTGTATCGTGCCGTTGACCGGGAAGGCCGGACCGTCGACTTTCGGCTGAGTGCCAGGCGCGATGTCGCGGCGCCCAGGCGTTCTTTCGCAAAGCGATCAAAGGCCAGCAGCGCGCCCCGCAGACAATCACGCTGGACGGCTACGCCGCATCTCACCGCGCGGTACGCGAGCTAGATGTTTGATCCCGGGTTTTGATGGTGCAGTATTTTCCATGGAATGGAAGGACGCACTATGGGCCAGGTTCTCCACGGCAGCGCCACAACGACGGCGGCAATCCGTCGAGCGATACACCATAGTCAAGAGAGCCTGAGGACGCTGGCCAAGCGTTACGGGATCAACCAAAAGACCGTCGCCAAGTGGAAGCAGCGCAGCTCGGTCGCCGACCTGCCAACCGGTCCGAAGGAGCCGAAGTCGACCGTCCTATCGATCGAGGACGAGGCCATCGTGGTCGCGTTTCGAAGGCATACCCTGCTGCCGCTCGATGACTGCTTGTATGCCCTTCAGCCGACCATCCCGCACCTCACCCGCTCGTCACTGCACCGCTGCCTCCAACGTCACGGCATCTCTCGCCTGCCTGATGTCGACGGCGACAAGCCCGACAAGCGCAAGTTCAAAGCCTATCCGCTCGGCTACTTTCACATCGATATCGCCGAGGTCCATACCGAGCAGGGCAAGCTCTACCTTCTGGTGGCCGTTGATCGAACCTCCAAGTTCGCTTTCGTCGAACTGCATGAGAAAGCCACTCGCCGGGTCGCCGCGGACTTCCTGCGCGCACTGATCGAAGCGGTCCCTTCCAAGGTCCACATCGTGCTGACGGACAATGGCACTCACTTCACCACGCCCGGAAACATCTGCTCCGCCGCCGCTGATATCAAACTGGCGATCGAGAACGGCGAGCCAATCTGGCCGCACGCCTTCGAATACGCCTGCGCCCAGAACAACATCGACCATCGCCTGACCAAGCCCCGGCATCCGTGGACCAACGGCCAGGTCGAGCGCATGAACCGAACGATCAAAGAAGCGACCGTCAAACGCGTCCATTACGAGACCCACGAGCAACTGCGCAGCCATCTGACCGACTTCGTCAACGCCTACAATTTCGCCCGCAGGCTGAAGACCCTCAAAGGCCTCACTCCCTACGAAGCTATCTGCAAAGCCTGGACAAAAGAGCCCAAGCGATTCAAGCTCGACCCGATCCATCAAATGCCGGGACTAAACATCTAGAGCGGTTCCCCTGAGGGTGGAATCGCGAAAGAGCTTTGAGCGACGCGTGCGTATGTGATTCGTGACGTTCCGGCTGGTGTCGGAGGGAACGAACGGCTTGGCGTCGGGGGCAGACCTACTTCGCAGGATCTGCGGGACCGTGTTCTTGGAGCGAAGGCGCTGACCGCGCGGCAGACGGCGGAGCGGTTCGGGGTGAGTGTTTCCTATGTGGTGAAGGCCCGACAACGCCTGGCCCGTGCCGGAGCCGCGACGCCACGGCCGCAGAAGCCAGCCATCTCGCGTAAGCTGGCGCCGTTCCACGAGGTATTGCGTGATCGCGTTGCGCGCGCGCCGGATGCGGCTTTATGACCGCAGCCCGCGCGGCACCCGCCTGATCGGCACGGCGCCCTATGGCCACTGGAAGACGACGACGTTCCTGGCCGGGCTGCGGCACGACGGCCTCATTGCACCCCTGGTGCTCGACGGGCCGATCAACGGCGAAGCGTTCCTGGCTTGGACCGAGCAGTTCTTGGCTCCGCAACTGCGGCCGGGCGATATTGTGGTGACCGACAGGCTGGGAAGCCACAAGGGCCACGCCGCCGGTGACGCCATTGCGGCGCGTGGCGCTGAGCTGACGTTGTTACCCTCCTACTCGCACGACCTGAACCCGGTCGAGCAGGTGTTCGCCAAGTTGAAAGGTCTACTCCGCAACGCCGCCCCGCGCACCCGCGAGGCGCTATGGCGAACCATCGGCGACAAGCTGTCGATGTTCAGCCCCGCCGAATGCCGCAACTACCTCCGCCATTGCGGCTACCGATACCCTGCGTGAAACGGCTCTAACAGCCGAGGGCTTGCTGCCCGCCGACGCGAAGCTCCGCTCGTCGAAGTACTTGAACAACCTGATTGAGCAGGACCATCGGGGGGTGAAGCAGCGCATTGCCGTGATGCTCGGTTTCAAGGTTTTCCGGAATGCGGCGATCGCGATACCCGGCATCGAGCTGATGCATTGCATCCGCAAGGGACAGTTTGGCTTGCGACGTGTGGGCGTTCACGGTCGAGTTGTGCCTGACGTTTGGAACGCGGTGCTTGAGGCCTGAAGTCCGCATGGCGCAATAGGGAGCGTTTGCTCGTGCCGGCTATTTGCACCGGAGCCCATCTGCGCCACCTGCTTGAGGTCCGCATGGCGAACCGGGGCGAGCGTGAGTTCATCCAAGTGCTGCGGCTGATGGAAGCGATGCCCAAGGACATCGTGACGGTCGCGGTCACCGAAGCGATCCGGCTGGGCGCCATTGGTTTCGATGCGGTCAAGCTGATCGCGCTGGCGCGCCTGGAGCGGCGTCCCGCCCGCCTCGATCTGGCAACCTACCCGCATCTCCCCCGGTTGGCGATAAAGACAACCTCTCCGGCCGACCGTGCTGCGCGAGTATGACAAGGTCGCCCGGGAGAGATTGCGGTTGTTGTACGCCGCGGAAAACTCCGGCGACCTTGGTGTAGCGCACAACGCCGCTTCCAAGAGGTCGCTTTTCCAGGTTGCGATATTGGCCTAGGCCACTTGCAAATGTGCGATCCGAACGGGTACCGGCGGATGACTGTAGGTCGCCAGGGCAAACAGGGGATCCGGCGTTAGCGTGCTGGCGTTGTCTCGCGACAACTTGGTGAGAGCCGAAACCATCGGTTCAACACCCACCATGCGGCGCGCGAACTCGTCGGCTTGGAATTCATGGCGGCGGGAGATCCAGTTCGAGATTGGAGACAGCAGGGGTTCGACCACCGAGAGCAGCAGGTTTGCAGCGATCAACGATGCTGCATCGGAGACATGCTCGAAGCCAAACAGAGGCAGAAGCCATGGTTGCTTGCATAGCCAGCCGAACGTGGCGAGCATCGCGAAAAGAATCGCAATGCCACGAAGCATGCCAAACAGAGTGTGCTTATACTTGAAGTGGCCAAGTTCATGGGCCAGGACGGCATTAACTTCGTCCGGCGTCTGCGAATTCAGCAGCGTGTCGAACAAGACAATGCGCTTGGTCCGTCCGAAGCCAATGAAGTAGGCATTGCCGTGAGAGGTTCGTTTTGAGGCATCCATTGTAAACAGGCCGGACGCCTTGAACCCACAGCGCTCCATCAGCTCTTCAACCCGGAGCCGCATCTCGCGATCCTGGAGAGGCTCGAACTTGTTGAACATAGGCGCGATGAGGCGGGTGTATACGGTCGGCGCCACGAGCATGATTGCGACGAGGGCAATCCAAACGTAGAGCCACCAGAAACTGTTCAGATGATGCATGGCCCAAAACAGTCCAAGCAGCAGCGGCGCACCGAGCACGACTGAGATCGCGATGCTCTTTAGCTTGTCGAGAATGAATAGGCGCAAGGTCCGCCTATTGAAGCCGAAGCGCTCTTCGATGACGAGATCCCCGTATAAGCTGAGGGGTAGGCCGATTAATGCGCTCAACCCGGTTACGATGCCAAGGATGAGGACGTCACGGAGCGGCGACGCGGCGACATTGCTGATGGCACCAGACAAAAGATCAAGACCGCCCAGCACAATGCCGAAACTCACAGAAAGGCCAGTCACGCTTTTAGAGGCCGAGAGCTTGACTTTGGCGACTGTGTAGTCGGCGGCCTTCTGATGTTCAGCAAGGGTCACCTCGCACGCAAAATCCGCGGGAACGTGATTCCGGTTGCGGATAACACAGGTGGCCTGCCGCTGGAGCAGATAGAGGTTGACCGCCTCCCAGGCGCACGCGGCGGTCAGATAGACGTAGAGAAGAGTAGGCATCGGTTCACCTTGCCGTGGTTACAGTAGACGGGCATCCTCATCGGGTTCCCCTTACTGAATGGTCCTCCGCATTCGTCCGACCGTCCGGGATTGGCAAAGCAATTCCCCTCCGAGATCTGGCGCGATCACGCGCGGGACAGCACGGCGACCGCTCGGTCCAGCTGTGGATCGCGGCCCGCCGCGTACGATAGATCAAACGGAACCTCGATCGTTGGTGCCACGCCAATGCCCTCAAGCCTTTCTCCATCTACGGATACGTCGTCAACTGCCAAGAGCAACAATGCGCTGTTGCTCATCAAAATGGCCGTCGCTCCCAGGACGGCTCCCTCTGTGTGGGCACCAATCACTTCGCCAAGCCCGTATTTCTTGAATCCGTAGGCGAGCACCTCCTTTCCACTCCGAGTTCCACCGTTGACCAACATGGCGACGGGCTTGCGCCATTTCACGTTCTCAAAATCAGCCTCTCCGCGTCGATCCGTGGCTCGGAGTGTCGGCGCCCGAGGATTGAACAGATCCAGGTACTGCGGGATGGCTCCGCCCCAGCCGTCCCGCAGGTCCCAGATCAGCGAATCAGCGTCCTTCAGCGGGCCCTCCACGATCAAGCGCTCCAGCGCCCTTTGGTATGCGTAACCGGCGTATGACCAAACGCGCACGTAACCGACCCGCCGCCCACTGGCCTGCACCACGTGGACACTGGCGTCCACGCTCTTCAAGAACATCTTGTTCGGCTCAAGTTCAGCAGGCGTAACAGGTAGCTGCACAACCGGCCCACCGGCTGTGCGCCGCAGGGTGAGCAGAACCTGCTTTCCAACCTTCCCTCGGAAAGAACCGACCGGCTGGAACTGCTGACCGTCGACGGAGACGATCTCGTCCCCCACGAGGAAGCCCGCCTGCTGAGCGGGCGTGGCTTCGATGACCCCACTGATGAACGCACGGCCCTGCGCGTCGCGGTGGATAAAAACACCAATCCCCGGATACGAAATCCGGCCGCCCGGAAAGGCGCGGTCCAGTCCGCGACGCCGAAGCGCCCCGGCAAAGATGTCCGCAAGCTGATAGTATTCGGGCTCATTCGCGGTGTAGTACCGGGTGTGCGAGGCTCGCAGCTCGGACAGCATGCTGTTGACCACTTCTGCCAGCAAGTCGTCCGAACTGGCGCTGGCTGCCCTCGGAAGGTACCGTTCCCGGATCGCGATCCAGTCCAGCCCATGCAGGCGAGGGTCGTAGAACCGATCGCTCACCGTCGTCCATACTTCATCAAACGCCAGGACACGTTGCGCCGCGGAGTGGGTGATGGCCTGCACACCGGCGTCAGGGCCTGTGTCAGACATCTGCGCAGCCCATGCCCTCGGAGACACGACCGCCGCGGCAAGCGCGCCACCCAGGCGCAGGAACCGGCGACGTCCATTTGATGCCTCGGGTAAGCTGACCGCATCAGTCATTCGGGGTTGCCTCGGTCGATCATCGGCCGCGCCGAGGGGGTGTCGGAGCGGGCTGGAGGTATACAACATTGTTTGGACGCTGACGCTCCGTCCGACGGTGATATGTGGCTGGGGTCAGGGTTCTGGCCGCCAAAGGGTTGGAGAGATGGCCACGGGCAATTCCAGCTGCGTCAGAACGCGCCGGGCGGGAACTTGTCGGCGACCGAACTGGTGACGACATCGGCGAGAAACTCGGCCAGGATATCCTCGGCTGCCACCAAGAAGCCGTAGATGTCGTCAATGTCGGCTTATGGCGGTCAACCTGTTCTGATCTCGCAAGGTAGGGGCCATGTCTAGCAACTCGCGGGGCCTCGCTTCTCCGTACTGCACGTATCCTTACTGACGGTTCGCGCCTCCGGGTGTAAATGGGCGCTGGGCAGTGACCCCTGCGATGTGTCGGATCAATAGTCTAGCATAAGGCAGGCGACCGGCCGTCTTGTCAGCGCATCTTCAGGATCACCACTCGGTCGCTCGCTCGGATCGGTGCGCTTGCGCAACTCGGCAACTTCCGCCGACGGATACGCGCCGGCATGCGTTTCCCCAGCCGTTGCGGATGAAGGTGACGATGTCGGCGATCTGCTGATTGTTCAGCTGTTCGCGGAATTGCGGCATGCGATAGGCGTCCGGCCGACCCTTTACCACCAACGGGGCGGAGCCGTTCAGCACGATGTTGATCAGCGAGGCAGCGATCCTTGTCCACCACCGTCGGATTGCCCGCCAGCGCGCGGCACGAAGGGCGGCGCTGCAGCACCGGTCTCGCGGTGGCAGGACTGACAATTGCCGGCATAAAGCGCCGCCCCCGCCGCATCGGCGGTCTCCGCTAGCAGCGCCGTGGCCGTGCCGCCGTCATAGACATAGACGGGCTCTTGGCCACGCTAGCCGGCAGCGATTTCAGGTAGACGGCAATGCTGGCAAGGTCGTCGTCGCTCAGATACGGGCGTGCTGTTGTTGATCACATCGCGCATCGAGCCGTAGGCGGAGCCATGCTCGGTTGTCGGCCGGTCTTGAGGAACTCGCACGATCTCCGCCTGCGACCATCTGCCGAGCCCGGTCGCGAGATCCTGCCGCAGGCTCGCGGCATACCAACCGTCGAGATTGGCGCCGGACAGAAAGCTGGAGCTGCTGCGCGTCGAGCGCCTTTTCCTGCGAATGGCCCAGCCGCGCGGCGTGTGGCAGGCGCCGCAATGGCCGAGACCCTCGACCAGATAGGCGCCGCGATTCCACTGCGCATCCTTGTTGCGGGTCGGCGGTGAAGCCGATGCCGCCGGTGAACAGTGTGTTCCAGATCGCCAGCGGCCAGCGCGGGCTGAGATAGACGGGAATTTCGTTCGGCTGGTTGGCCTGGTGGACCGGCGGCACCGCGCGCATGAAGTAGTCGTACAGCGCCTGCACGTCGTCGTCGGTCAGCTTGGCGTAGGACGGATAGGGCATCGCCGGATACAAGCGGCGGCCGTCCTTGGCGACGCCGCGGCGCACCGCGCGGTCGAAATCCTGCAGCGTGTAGGTGCCGATGCCGGTTTCGATGTCCGGCGTGATGTTGGTGGTCGAAGATGGTGCCGAGCGGCGTCCCCATCTTCAGGCCGCCGGCGAAGGCCTTGCCGCCCGGCGCCGAGTGACAGGCCACGCAATCGCCGGCGCGCGCCAGATATTCGCCGCGCGCGCGCGCTGGCGGCCGCCTGCGCTTTGGGCGCGCGCGGGCGAGCAAGCAGCAGGCCGGCCAGCAACGCCGCCAGACCAGGGTCATCCGCATCATGGGGCGCTGGCTCAGGCGGTGCGTCGAAAGATCGTGATCCCTCAGCGGCAGGCTGCGGATGCGCTTGCCGGTGGCGGCGAAGATGGCGTTGGAGAGGGCCGGCAGCGCCGGCGGCAGGGCCGGTTCGCCAAGGCCGGTCGGCGGATGGTCGGTGACCAGGAAATGCACCTCCACCGGCGGCGCCTGGCGCATGCGCAGCGGCAGCACGGTGTCGAAGTTGCCCTCCACCACCGTGCCGCCCTCGATCGTCAGGCCCTGGCCCAGGGCCTCGCCGATGCCGTCGAGAGCGGCCCCCTGCGCCTGGTTCTCGGCGTTCAGCGGATTGATGATCTGGCTGCCGATGTCGCCGGCGACCCAGACCTTGTCGACCGTGATCTCGCCGGCGCTGCTGACCGTCGCCTTGATCACCTCGGCGAAGTAGCCGAGGTGGCTGAAGTAATAGGCGAGCCCCATGCCGGTGCCTTTCGGCAGCGTTTGCTTGCCCCAGCCGGATTTCTCCGCCACCAGCTCGATCACGCCGCGCATCCGGCCGGTGTCGAAGCCTGGACCTTGACGCGGGCCGGGCGGATCCGGCAGCAGGCGTGGCTGCGCCGAGCATGTTGAGGGCGAACTGGACCGGGTCCTTGCCGGCCGCATGCGCCAGTTCGTCGAGGAACGACTGGAAGACGAAAGCCGAACCCGTTGGAGCGCGGCGCGCGCATCGGGCCGGTGGGCGCGCGCAGCGGGATCATCGAGGCGCCGAATTCGAGATGCTCGACCATGCGCGCGGGGAATTCGGCCGGCCCCATGTCGGCCGAGGCGGCAACGGCGCCATCCTGGCTGAAGGTGACGAAGTGATCCGCTGAAGGCGATCAGCTTGCCGTCGGCGTCCACGCCGCCCTTGAAGAAGTGATAGCCCGCCGGGCGGTAGAAATCGTGCCGCATGTCGTCTTCGCGGGTCCACAGCAGCTTCACCGGCGCGCCGACGACCTTCGGAGATCCAGGCCGCCTCGACCATGTAGTCGTTGCTCAGCCGCCGGCCGAAGCCGCCGCCGGCGCGGATCATGTGGACCTTGATCGCGGATTCCGGAACGCCGAGCGTCGTGGCGACCAGCTGCCGGCCCGGCGCGGGGTTCTGGGTCGGCGCCCAGATCTCGACCTTGCCGTCCTGGACATGCGCGGTGCAGTTCTGCGGCTCCAGATCGGTGTGCGACAGGAACGGATAGGTGTAGGCGGCCTCGACCACATGGGCGGCCTTGCCGAAGGCGGCGTTCACGTCGCCGTCCTGTGCGCAGGATGGTCTCGGGCTTGCCCTTGGCCATCCGCGCCGCGGTGGCCGCGAAGTCGGTGCTGCTCTGGTCGGCGATGTCGCCCTCGTCCCAGGTGATCTCCAGTTGCTGGCGCGCCCGGTTGGCCTGCCACCAGCTGTCGGCCACGACGGCGACGCCGTCGAGCAGCCCGCGCAGATCGTTGCCGCCCTTGACCTCGAAGGCCGCCCGCACGCCCGGCAGGCTTGCGAATGTCGGCGACGTTGGAGCTGACCAGCTTGCCGCCGTGCACGGCGCATTTCTGGAACACGGCGTAGAGCATGCCGGGCACGCTGACATCGATGCCGAAGATCGGCTGGCCGGTGACGATGCGCGGCACCTCGATGTTGCGCGTGGGCTTGCCGATGATGCGGAAGGTCTTCGGGTCCTTCAGCTTGAGGGTCTTGAGGTCCGGCACCGGCATGGCGGCGGCCTTGGTCGCCAGCGCGCCGTAGGACAGGCTGCGGCCCGCTCGGCCGCGTGCAGCACCTGGCCGGGCGCGGTCTCGCACTCGGACGCCGGCACGTTCCATTCGGCCGCGGCGGCGGCGATCAGCATCTGCCGCCCGGCGGCGCCGACCTGGCGCAGCGGCAGCCAGTTCATCGGGGTCGCGATGCTGCCGCCGGCGACCTGGCCGGGATAGCGCGGATCCAGATCGGCCTGCTCGATCTGCACGTTCGCCCAGTCGACATCCAGTTCCTCGGCGATCAGCATCGGCAGCATGGTCTTGATGCCCTGGCCGATCTCCGGGTTCTTCGCGGTGATGGTGACCGTGCCCGTCCGGCGCGATGCGGACGATAGGCGTTCAGCGCCACCGCGTCCGGCCCCGGCTTGCCCAGGGTGGCCGCCTTGCGCGAGGGTGCCGGGATGGTGGCCGTCAGCAGCAGGCCGCCGCCGACGGCGAGGCTGGCCTTCAGGAAGTTGCGGCGCGCCAGCATGGTCAGGCCCTCCCCGCTGTCGGCGGCCTGCTTGATGGCCGCGCGGATGCGCGTGTAGGTGGCGCAGCGGCAGACGTTGCCGCTCATCGCCGCGTCGATGTCGTCGTCGGTGGGCGCCGGCTTGCGGCGTCGAGCAGCGCGGTGGCCGACATGATCTGGCCGGCCTGGCAGTAGCCGCACTGCGGCACGTCCAGCTCGATCCAGGCGGCCTGCACGTTCTGGCCGATCTTGCTCTCGCCGATCGCCTCGATGGTGGTGATGCGCGGCGTTGCCGACCGAGGCGATCGGGGTCTGGCAGGCGCGGATCGGATGGCCGTCCATGTGCACCGTGCAGGCGCCGCATTGCGCCGCGCCGCAGCCGAACTTGGTGCCCTTCAGATCCAGCGTGTCGCGCAGCACCCAGAGCAGCGGGGTGTCGCCATCGACATCGACCTGGCGCGGCGCACCGTTGATTTGCACTGTGAATTTCATGGGACGGGATAACTCCAACCAGCAGCCGACGATGTATCAGGCCGCCACGCGACGGGTTCGGACGAGCAAGGCCGCCCCGCAGCAACTCAAGCGCATTGCCTTCAATCTACTCGCCCAGATGGCCAGGCCATTTGGCGGTATTCGAGAGTACATTAACCGTCGACCCTGGCGTTCTGCAATGGCGGCAAGCGCTGGTGTGCTGTGCGGGCAGCTCGGGTTAAGAACGCCTTTCAAAACCCTTGTACCCTGGGACTGGGCTGAATTCATGAGGAAGGGATGCCCACTCCCCTTGTTCCCGAATCGCTGTGGCTGATCGTCGAGCCACTGCTGCCACCTGTTTCTTTGAAGCCCAAAGGCGGCCGGCCGCCTGTTCCGGCGCGTGCGGCGTTGAGCGGCATCCTGTTCGTCCTGCGTACGGGCATTCCGTGGGAGATGCTCCCGGCGGAGATGGGATGCGGCTCGGGCGTGACCTGCTGGCGACGGTTGCGGGATTGGCAGGCAACGGGCGTGTGGGACCGGCTGCATCGCGAGCTGCTCCGGCGGCTGCGCGACGCAGACCGGATCGACTGGAGCCGGGCCTGCATGGACAGTTCGTCCATCGCGGCGAAAAGGGGGGTGCCGCGACAGGCCCGAACCCGACGGATCGCGGCAGACCAGGCACCAAGCGTCACCTGATCACTGATCGCCGCGGTATCCCGCTCGCCTTCATCCTGACCGGGGCCAACGTTCACGACAGCATACCCTTCGAAGACCTGCTCGACGCCGTTCCGCCGGTTGCAGGCAAGCGCCGCCGACCACGGCGCAGACCAGATAAGCTGCACGCTGACAAAGCCTACGATCACCGTCGCTGCCGCCGCGCTTGCTTGCGCCGCCAGATCCAGCCCCGCATCGCCCGGCGCGGCATTGAGACCAGCCAGAAACTCGGTCGCCACCGCTGGGTAATCGAGCGCAGCTTCGCCTGGTTTAACAAATTCCGACGGCTCACCATTCGCTACGAATGCAGGATCGACATCCATCACGCCTTCACCTCCCTCGCGTGTTCACTCATCTGCCTGCGCGCATTGCAGGGCGGGTTTTGAAAGGCGTTCTAAACAGCAAGTGATCAAACCACAGGCCGGCATCCCGCTGCCGCAGGTCACCAAGGTCATGTCGAAGCGTGTAGACGATGATCCGGATGACGCGAGCGTGCGGCGTCGGTCGACGCTTTGATCCCAATAGGTGTTAGCATCGCTCGGGGAGTGCCGCATACGCTGGACCTCAAAGGCGAGATGCCACTGGGCGGACCGTTGGCATTTGTCAACCTCGTCGTCGAGGGAATGTCGACTTGGGAACAGACAGCTCTGCCTCGACCTTGACGTCGTTGCCCGCCCCACCATGAGGCCTCGGGCGTAGACGAGCGGACGCCGTGGCGGCTACGGCAGCCGGACTACCGAAAGGGATCGGCAGTCCGGCCTCATTGGTCAGGCGGCCTCGTAGCCAAGACTGCCTTGACTTCGAGGAACTCGTCGAGCGCCCATTTCCGTGCTCTGCGTCCGTTGCCGGATTGCTTGTAACCGGCGAACGGGGCCGCGGTGTCGCCCACGGGGTATTTCACGTGCACCGCGCCGGCACGCATCTCCGCAGCAACCCGCCGGGCGGCGCCATCATCGATCCCCGCCTGGATAAGCCGCTGGATCTTGTTGAATTTGACCTCACTGACGACCGGACCAAGATTGGTGCGCGCATCATTCACATCGCCAACGACCAGCTTTTCAGCCGTTGGTCGCGGACCTGACCTCCGTGGCAATTCCTGGCGGCTTCGTCTGTCTGGCCGCCGTCCTCGACGCCTGGTCGCGCAAGACCCTCGGCTGGAAGACACCGGCCGAGGCCTTTGACGAGTACCTGCGGTCGGCCCACATGAGTGTTGCGACGACCGGTTGAATCCAATCCGAGGTCTATCGTGCGCTGTTGACCGCCCACGGGCTGGTCGGCTCAATGAGCCGCCGCGGCAACCCGTATGACAACGCCAAGGCAGGGAGCTTCATGAAGACGCTGAAGGTCGCGGCCGTCTACCTGGCCGCTTACGAGACATTCGAGGACGTCACCGCTGATCTTCCGCGGTTCATCGACGAGATCGACAACGAAAAACGCCTACACTCGGCCTTGGGCTATCTCAGCCCCGCCTAGTTCGAAGATCAACACGCCCGGCAGACGGTCAAAATAGCTGCTTGAAACTGTCCACCCGTAGGGGCAGCACTCCAATCGTGCCGCACCCCTCCCCGCCCGCCGTCGCCCGAGCCGAGGCACGACGGCTGAAGATCACCTGAGTTGGGACTCTACTGACGCCGAATATCGCGTCCTATCCCTCAAAAGGCCAGGGCGACACCGTCAAAAATGATATCCCAAGCGGCCGCCGACACTGGTGAGGCCCTGGTTTTTACGTGCCAGATCGGCGTTGGAACTATGCTCGTAGATCGCACTGATGCTAATCCGTGGCGTCAGCCGGTACGCAACCTCGAAACCGAGATGGAACAGCACCGCCGATCCGAGGCTTTTACGGTCGTCGCGGAACGACATCACCTCCCCGCCATTCCAAGCTCCGCCGAAGAAATAGTTGAACTCGAGGCCATCCTCCGGCCGAACCAGATTAGTTGCGAGGACCGCCGTCCAAGTCAGGCCCATATAGGCCTGGCTTGTGGCGCCGGCGGTGTTGACATCGGCGCCGATATGCGGCCGCGGATGGACGATCCATTGCAGATATTTCGGCCAGGATTCGCCCAACGAGTCGGGGAACGGCGAGACGAACAGCACCTCACCGTTGATATTGGCGCCCGGCTCCTTGCCGCCGAATATTTTCACGTCGTGGTCCAGCACGCCGAGGCGGACTTCGCTGATGATGCCACCGTTGGTGGCGCCGTAGAGGGCATTGTTGCTGGCGCTGTAAAGCGGTACGGCGGAGGAACCGCCGAGGTTATCGGCGCGGGCGGCGCCAGGCATCCACGAAAGAAATGTTACGTACAAAATTGACATATGGGCAAGCGTCACCCTCGCCATCCAGGTTGCCAAATCCGTGCCCTCCAGATTGTCCCCGCGGTAAACGGTTTTACCGCTTTTCGGGTCGCGGGAACCTTATTTCAGCGAAGCCAGCGTCATGTATTTGGCGGCGATGGGCTTTGAAGGCGATTCCGCACGAGCCGTGGGCCACTCAGGCGATTTACCCATCAGGCGATCGCGTTGCACAACCGGGCGGAGAAGCTATAGGCAGCGGTTGAGGGTAGGGCGCCGCGGTGGGTGGTGACATGACCGCTGGCCGGGTTCTATCCGCCCCTGCGCGGCGATGGCGGCGGTTGCGGCGGGTGTGGCACCAGCTGCGCGTGGCCGCCGGGGCATCATTGCCCCGGCGCCCGTTTCACCTGTTTTACCGAGGTTCTACCTCCGGCAGAATTCCTTGCCCTCCCAGTCCCGGACACAATGGCTGTGCTGCCAGTCCGCAGACTTGGCCGCCTCCTCTTTGTATTCTTCGCGAGCGCGCCACTCCGCCTCCTTCTGGCCCTCTCGCTGACGGCGCCAGTAGTCGCCATCTTCAGTTCTGCCAATGGTCACGCCAGGCGCGGTGATGGTAACTTGCGCATGGGCGATTGACGCTGCGAGAAGCAGGCCGACAGCGAGCAGTGCCGCTTTCATGTTGCATTTCCTTCAGTTGTTGCACTCAAAATGAAACGGCGCTGAAGGGCATAGGTTCCGATTGAGCAGGCATAGAGCCGCCTGCGCCACCCTCCAGCCTAGCCCGGAGCCACGCGCCGCCCTCGGCGTTGCCAGCGAGATTGACATCCCAAACTGGCCGCCCGCGATGTGCTGGGCCGGCTTTTCTTTGCGCTATCGACATTGAACACGCGAGCTACGAAGATGCTTGCCGCAATGGCAAACAAGCCCCCCTTGATCCCGTGCCTACGGTGCGGGGCGCTGTTCCTGCGGGCGAACCAAAGCGCCGTCTATTGCTCTCTTGAATGTCGCGCGGCGGCCGGTTTCCTGCCGCTGCGGCCAGCGCGGGGGCCGGAACAGAGTGGCAATCCATCAAAATGACGGGTTAGCGGCGAGTGCACATTTGATCATTTGGCCGCCATACCGCCCCGGTCCATAAACCGGGGCGGCTTTGCGTTGGTGGCACCCACGCGAATCAGCCGAAAAGATACCTGGCCACAAAATACGCCGCCGCCCAAACCAGCAACCCCAGCACCGTCCCAAGCACGAGGCCGCGCGCCGCCGAGAGGGGATTCTCGAGTTCCAAATCCTCGCTGAACGGGACATCCGCAACAAGGTCGCCTCGCAGCAAGCGGACCAGGCTGGCTGACACATGCGCGGGGCGCCCTGGCCGGCGGCGGTCCTTGGTACCAGTATCGCCCTGCCTTCCCGACTCGCTCAAGAATCGCGGCGATTGAGTCATTGAGCATGCAAACCCCGTTGACAAGAGTTCAACTCAATTGCGAACTTGCAACGTATTCAACTATATTGGATTATTTTTCTGAGTTTCATGTTAAGCCGCCCGCTAGGTCTTCTAACAGGTTGAACGGACTCCGCGGTCGGCCTCTCGTCCACCTAAAATCGATTTGGTGTGAAGCATTCATACGGACAAGGCCGCGCGCCTGACATCCTCCGCCACTCAGATTGACAAGATGGGAACCGCTGCAACCCCATCTTTGGTAAAACTGAGATGCATAGGGGAAGATCGATGGATACGAAATTCTTGCTCGTCGCGGCGAGATTGATGCTGGCCATTTCTTCTGGCGCGTATGCCCAGAACGCCAACTTATCGTGCCAGGGATGTTCGAATAGCGGCACCGCGCAGGCGGTGGACTGGGACGGGTCGAATTCGTCCCAACCTCCCCTTCGTAGTCCGGTTCCGGCCGATCATGGCTCGCGGTCATTGCTCACTTTTGGCGGCGTGGAACTGCACATCCGGTCTCCACTGACGCAACCCTATAACGGCTCTGGAGCCTACAGGAATTTCGAGGGTCAACCTGATGCGCGCGGCGACAATATCCTCGATCGGGTCGGCTAACTCTCGCAACGAGCGCGATTGCCGCCGACGCACGGAGCGTCGTCTCCGAACAAGCATCCACGGTGCCCATCTCTGTGAGGGATCACACAATGAGAACTCGCTTGAGGCGAACGGATATCGCCCTCGGAATCTCCCTCAATCTTTACGCGATGCTGGCGATCGCTCTGGCGGACCCGGCGGCCGCAGGCGATAAGAATCTCGGGCAAGTTTTGACCCCGGCTCCAACTGCAACAACACAAACCAGTGACGAAGCGGAGCCATGTGTTCCCGGGCATCGGTTTGAACCGGGACCCATCGTGGGTGGCCACCATCGTCAACCTTCACCCGGCGAGATTGAAGTGCGAATGCGGGAACTGCGGGCGCGGGGCAGCTGCTCGACTGCGCAGCGCAGCAGTCACATGACCAAGCTAGCACTACTTTGGCACTTTGGAGGCGATGAGCGATAGACGCTTGTGGCAGTGCGGACATCGTGACGGCGGTCGTGGTGGCGCAAACAGGCGGGCGCTGATGGAGCGGCGCAGTTCAGGCAGCGTCGGTCGCGGCGGCGGCGCGTTCGGCGGCAGATTTTTTTCCCCGCCCGGCGGCCTTGAGCCGCAGGTGCTGAAGATAGGCGAACGCGATGCAGGTCATGAGTGCGTGTCGGTGTAGGCCGGTCCAGGATCGGCCCTCAAAGTCGTCGAGGCCGAGCTCCTGCTTGAGTTGCTGATGCGCCTGCTCGCACACCCAGCGCGCCTTGATCGCCGCGGCCAGCCGCCGCAGCGCGGTGCGGACAGCAAGATTGCTGAGATAGTATTTGCGCTCGCCACTGCTGCGCCATTCCCCGATGAGCCAAACTTCTTCGCCCGGCAAATGGCCGTGGCGGGGACTACGTGGACCATCGGCCACCCGCACCCGCACAGCGGAAAAGCGTGCGGCGAGCGCGCCCTTGGTGCCCTGCCGCCAGACGACGCGCCGCCAGAGACATCCTGCCAGCACATCCGCGGCATCTCGTGCGACTTCACTCGGCACGGGATGCTGCCGTGGCTTTCCCCTGTTCGCTCGGGGAAAGAGCAAGCCCACACCGGTGGTGAAGACCTTCAGGGTGCGGGGAACCCCGACTGCCCACGACAGGCCGCGCTCGCTCAGCCCTTGGCGGAACGGGGCCCCGCTGCCGTATCCGGCGTCCGCCAGCACGCAGCCGACGCGCAGTCCCGCCGCCATCAGTCGGTCGATCTCGGCAAGCGCGATCTGCGGCTTGGTCTGCGCAATGCGCGCCGCCTCGGGCACGCCAGCCTTGACACAGCGTGCGGGATCGTCGGTCCAAGCATTTGGCAGGAAGAGCCGCAGCCCGATCGGCACGGGCACCTCGCGGCGGGCCAGCGTCAGCGACACCAGGGACTGACAGTTGGCCTGCTTGCCCAAAGCGCCGCAGTATTGCCCCGCTACCCCGACCGAAACGGTGCCTTTCTTCGGCAGTGCCGTATCGTCGATCACCAACACCGCGTCGTCACCACCCACCAGACGATCCGCCTGCTCGGCCAGCACCCGCCACAGTGGCGTATCATCCCAGACCGGACTGCTGACGAAATGGTGGAGCTGGTCGTGGCCAGCAAGCCCAAGCCGGGCGGCGATCGGCTGCACACTTTTCGGTCCGTCCGGCCCGAGCAATCCTTGCACGTACAACGGCGCCCATTTGCTCCGCGTGCTGCGCCCGATCACGCCGAGAAACGGCGCCAGCCACGCATCAAGATCCCCACCAATGTCGCTCGCCCGGGACACAGCGCATACTCCACTGAATCCCAGTCGGTTACACAATCGCCTCGTAACCGTACAAGTGCCAAAGTAGTGCTAAGTTCTCACCTCATCACTGGCACCATAGCAGGGTGATGACAGGAAGCGCTCGCTCGTGTGACGTGGAACCATGCGCCGGGGCGGGGTTTTGAGCGCCGGGCGCAATCGCGAGCGTCGGCTGAGAGGTCATGCCCCCCAGCGCCTTGATCGGCAGGGAGGTCGAAAATGTTCAATTATCGCATCTGTCTATTCGATGAACACGGCTACAATCGCCGCAGTTTCTATGTTGACTGCGCCGGTGATGCCGAAGCATGCACGGTCGGAAAGGGACATCTCGGTCGTGCCGCGTTGGTCCAGGTTTGGAAGCGTGACAGGCTTCTGGGCGAGTTCGCCGGACCATTCGCTGCGCCAACGGGGTCTCGGAAACAGCGTCAAGACGCGCGGGCGCTATTCTCGCGCGTTAACTCCACTCACCAGAACTCGGCCCTGATCGGCTGGCTGAAGCGCCGAACCTGATGGCGCTCGGCGGAGGGTGCTGCGGAGAAGCCGGGCGTAGCCCGGATCGAACTTCTGGCGCGCGTGGATGAAGCCAGAAAACCGCTGCCTGGTGCCGGCGTCTAGCTTCTGCGAATACCTGCCCGGCAGGCCGGCGGTGCCGCACTGGTTCGCCTTGGGCGAGGACCGCCCGCTGTTCGCCTTTGCGGGCCTCTGGCGGCCGTGGACGGATGCGCGCGGCAAGGTCGAGGGGGACCACGAGCTGTTCGCGTCCTTGACCAGCGATGCCAACGCCGAGGTCGCGCCGATCCATCCCAAGGCGATGCCGGTGATCCTGACCACACCGGAGGAATGCGAGGCGTGGCTGACGGCGCCGACCGCCGGCGCGCTGGCGCTGCAGCGGCCGTTGCCGGACGGCATGCTGTCCGTGGTCGCAAGGGGAACGAAGCAGGATGGGGCGGCACCTGTGGCGGCCGCTCTGGGTGCCCGGCTGTAACCCGCACTGGCTCGGAACTCGGACTCAACTCCCTTGTTGTTCCTGTGTTGTTCTTCGGCCCCATGGATGCGCATGAACCCCTGACCGACGACGAACTGACGGCTTGGCTGCAAGCAGCAATGGCCGCGTCACATAACCTCACCGGGCGCGCGGACCTGTTCATGGCGGGCGTTTGTGCCGAGCGGCTGGTCCACCTGTTCCGGCTCGCGGATCTCGCAGTAGTGCGGAGGCATGACGGTGAACGGGCTACCTGACGGCGCGCCGCTCAGGCCCGCGACCGCCGACGAGATCGAGCCATCGCTCGTCTTCGCGCTGCGGTTCAACGGCCGCAAGCGGGTTCACCAAGGAGACGAGTTCATGGCGAAAATCACCGCCGAGCGGTTGGTCGAGCACCTGGAGTGGAATGCTAATGCACCTCCAACTTCCATGAGGACAACCAGCGGATAAACTTCAGGGACACCATGTGAGGTGCCTTCGAGTGCCGAACTCAGGCCCGCCCGGGTCGCTCCAGCAATGGCAATCGTGGTTGCTGCCGTCTGCGAAGTCATTCGAATTACCCCATGCCATGCTAAGAACGCCTTTCAAAACCCTTGTACTCGGAGCTGGGCTGATTCATGAGAAGGGATGCCCACTCCCCTTGTTGCCCGAATCGCTGTGGCTGATCGTCGAGCCACTGCTGCCACCTGTTTCTTTGAAGCCCAAAGGCGGCCGGCCGCCTGTTCCGGCGCGTGCGGCGTTGAGCGGCATCCTGTTCGTCCTGCGTACGGGCATTCCGTGGGAGATGCTCCCGGCGGAGATGGGATGCGGCTCGGGCGTGACCTGCTGGCGACGGTTGCGGGATTGGCAGGCAACGGGCGTGTGGGACCGGCTGCATCGCGAGCTGCTCCGGCGGCTGCGCGACGCAGACCGGATCGACTGGAGCCGGGCCTGCATGGACAGTTCGTCCATCGCGGCGAAAAGGGGCGTGCCGCGACAGGCCCGAACCCGACGGATCGCGGCAGACCAGGCACCAAGCGTCACCTGATCACTGATCGCCGCGGTATCCCGCTCGCCTTCATCCTGACCGGGGCCAACGTTCACGACAGCATACCCTTCGAAGACCTGCTCGACGCCGTTCCGCCGGTTGCAGGCAAGCGCCGCCGACCACGGCGCAGACCAGATAAGCTGCACGCTGACAAAGCCTACGATCACCGTCGCTGCCGCCGCGCTTGCTTGCGCCGCCAGATCCAGCCCCGCATCGCCCGGCGCGGCATTGAGACCAGCCAGAAACTCGGTCGCCACCGCTGGGTAATCGAGCGCAGCTTCGCCTGGTTTAACAAATTCCGACGGCTCACCATTCGCTACGAATGCAGGATCGACATCCATCACGCCTTCACCTCCCTCGCGTGTTCACTCATCTGCCTGCGCGCATTGCAGGGCGGGTTTTGAAAGGCGTTCTAAGTCATTGCGGCGCGGTCGCCAGAATTCGGAAGTGATACGTTGTTCACTCTGGTGTCCGTCGTCGAAAGATTTGAGACAGATGGCGGCGTGATTTAGCGGAGGCTGCGGCTCATCTGGGTTGAGGTTATGCTGCTTTGCGGCGGTGCATCAAGCGGCGCTGCTGGATCGTCTGTCGTTTGATGCGTTCGCGTTCGAGCAGAATGGTGTGGCCTCGACCGCAACAGACGTCGGCCGGCGTGAGGTTGCCGAGGCTCTCATGGCAGCGCCGGTGATTGTAGTGCTCGACAAAGGCGCCGACCTGCGCCTCCAGATCGCCGGGCAGATAGTAGTTTTCGAGCAGGATCCTGTTCTTCAGCGTCTGGTGCCAGCGTTCGATCTTGCCCTGAGTCTGCGGATGGCACGGCGCTCCACGGATATGGTCGATCTTCCGTTCGCCGAGCCAGTCGGCAAGATCTCCAGCGATATAGCCAGGGCCGTTGTCCGACAGCAGGCGAGGCCTGTGACGGACACGCGCCCGGCTGCAACCGGAGGCCGCCAGCGCCTCCTCGAGCGTGGCGGTGACGTCGCCGGCGGTCATGGTGGTGCACAGCTTCCAGGCGATGATGTAGCGGGAGAAATCGTCGAGGACGGTGGACAGATACATCCATCCCCAGCCGATCACCTTCAGATAAGTGAAGTCGGTCTGCCAGAGCTGATTGGGGCGGCTGGTCTTGGTGTGGAATTCGTCGGCCGCCTTGACGACGATGAAGGCAGGGCTGGTGATCAGGACATGCGCCTTCAGCAGCCGGTAGACCGAAGCCTCGGAAACGAAATAGCTTTGCTCGTCGCTGAAGCGGACGGCCAGTTCGCGCGGGCTGAGTTCCGGCGCCTCCAACGCCAGGGCGATGATCCTGGCGCGGACATCGTCCGGGATCCGGTTCCAGACCCGGTCTGGCCGCGAGGGTCGGTCCGCCAGCGCCTCCGGACCGCCGGTCGCATAGAGATCACACCAGCGATAGAACGTGGCCCGCGGCACGCCGAGACGGTCCAGCGTGCGACGAGCCGGCAGATGGGACTGCTCGACCAGGCGGATGATCTCGAGCTTTTCGGCAGCTTGATACCTCATTCGGGGTCTCCCCCATCCGCGATCATGCTTTTTTCAGAAGCCGCAGCTCGAGCGCCTGTTCGGCGACGACCTCTTTGAGCCCGCGGGTTTCCTGGCGCAGTTCCTTCACCTCGTCGGTCGTGGCGGCACGTGCGGTGTCGCCGGCCAGCCGGCGCTTGCCGGCCTCCAGAAACTCCTTGGACCAGCTGTAATACAGGCTCTCCGCGATACCCTCGCGGCGGCAGATGGCGGCGATGCTGGCCTCTCCGCGCAAACCGTCCAGCACGACCCGGATCTTGTCCTCGGCGGAATAATGCTTCCGTGTCGCCCGACGGATGTCCCGCACCAGCCGCTCAGATGGCTTCTTCGGGGCAGAGGATTTCTGGCTCATCTTCACTCCTTGACGGTTACGATGAGCCAGAAATCCTCCTTTGCTCAACTCGCCCGATCTGTCTCATGGGCCCTGACGGCGGACAATCTCGGCCAACGCCAGATCACCGCCTTTCTCGTAGAGGTCTCGGGAGCGATAGAAGCTGTCCCGGCTATACCCCATCACCCGGCAGGCCTGGGTCACACTGCCCAGTTGCTTGGCCAGTTCCACCAGCCCGACCTTCGCCTTGATCACTTTGCGCTCGGTTATCGTCATGGCGGTCTACTCCAGTGGCACCGGCCGGGGCGCGGCGCTCCGCATGGCTTCGCGCCCCGGCCACCATCCCCACCGATTTTAGCTGTCCGTCAGAACACGTCAAGACTTCTACATTTCAGGTTAGTTGAAAGGGGGCTTGGCCCTGCGCTATCTCGCATCCGACGAAAGACTTCTTGACTTGCCCATCCTCAGCTTCAATCATCTGCCTCGAGCAGAGACAACATTTCTGAAACCGTGGCGCGCGCCCCGGGACGATCTATAGCGATCCCGAATCCTCGTGGTGGATCGGTCACGCCGATAACCCGCCAGTTCAAACCCGGAGTGGCAGGATCTTGGCATGCGAAACTGCAGCCTCCCTGGATATAACAAGCGCGAGTTCCTCCTGCCTATAAGGCTTTGCCAGCCGAGGCAGCACGCGATCGGCAATCTGATCATGGGGCAACTCTGCGTAACCCGATGCTAGGACGATTGGCATCTGTGGAAAAATGGCATGAATATGCTGGGCGAGTTCTATGCCGTTCATTCCGGGCATGACATGGTCAGTTAAGACGAAATTGATCTGCTGATCTGAATTGAGCACCTCCAGGGCCTGCTCGCCCGAGGCTACTTCGATCACCAAATGGCCAAGGTCTTCTAACATCGCTGCGGTGCCAATACGAACCAGCGGGTCGTCATCGACCACCAGGATAGTCCGCTGCGCAGTCATCGTTGCCATCTGACAAGATCGTGACGTTGAGCTTACGGTTGGAGGCGGGGTCTCCACCCTAGACTTCGGTAACAATATATTAACGGTCGTTCCCGCGCCAATCTTGCTCGTTATGTCCATCGCCCCACCCGATTGGATAGCGAGTCCGTGCACCATAGAAAGGCCTAAGCCAGTTCCTTTCCCGGGCCCCTTGGTGGTGAAGAAAGGTTCCGAGGCTTTTGCAAGCGTAACGTCGTCCATGCCAACGCCCGTATCGCAAACGCTTAGGCAGACGTAATCTCCCTGCACCAGCTCCTTCGGGCCCTCGCCGTCCCTGATCGACTGCTGCCGCGCCGTGATCGTCAGGGAACCGCCCGTCGGCATTGCATCGCGAGCGTTGACCAATATGTTCAACAGCGCAAGCTCCAATTGGTTGGCGTCCACACATACGAGGGGCAGAACACCTGGAATGCTCGTCGACATCCGGATCCCTGGGCCGAGGGCACGTTCTAGCAGACCCTCCATCCCACCGACGAGCTTAGCAAGGTCGACGGACTCCGGCTTCAATTCCTGCCGACGGGCGAAGGCCAGCAACCGCTGGGTCAGTGCCGCACCGCGTTCGGCCCCCTGAACCGCGTTGTTCAGCAGCCGTAGTGATCGTGGGTCATCCGGCAGGCGCTTCTTGAGCAGTTCGAGGCTACCTAATACCGCCATCAGCAGATTATTGAAGTCATGGGCGACGCCGCCCGTCAGCTGGCCGATCGTATCGAGCTTCTGGGCTTCGAAGAGTTGCGCCAACGCATGCTCCCGCTCGCGGGTGCGTTCGTCGATCCGATGCTCCAGTTCCTCGTTGAGCTTGCGGAGCCGCAGCGCCGACGCTGCCAGTTCCGCGGTTCGTTCGGCAACACGACGTTCGAGCTCCCCGTTGAGCTGTTCGAGTTGGCGCGTTTTTCGGTAGAGTTCAGCAAAAACCTTGACCTTGGCGCGCAGAACCGCCGGCACGACTGGCACGGGCACGTAGTCCACCGCACCTGCCGCGTATCCCCGCAAGCGATCAAGATCCGTGATCTGAACCGCCGAGACGAAGATGATCGCCGTTTTTTCGAAGCGCGGGTGCTCGCGAATCATGGCCGCGAGTTCGAAGCCGTCAAGTTCCGGCATGCAAACATCAACCAACAGCACGGCGACATCATTTCGCAGGAGATGCTCGAGGGCTTCCCGGGCTGACCCGGCCCTAAAAAGATTTTCACCTAGCTCAGCAAGGATTACCTCGTAACTGAGGAGTTTTGCCGGCTGATCGTCGACCATTAGAATATTGATTTTATCGGTGGCAACTTGACCGCTCACGACGCTTGTTCTCCGTTGCTCAGCGGTGGAGCCACATACGCAAGGCCGAAAGCAGCTGTTCAGTGTTGACGGGCTTGGCAAGGTAGTCCGACGCGCCCGCCTCGAGGCACTTCTCCCGGTCGCCCTTCATCGCCTTTGCGGTCAGCGCGACCATTGGCAGGCGACGGAAGGCTGGGTCGGCACGAATCACTTGCATCGTCTCGTAGCCGTCCATACCGGGCATCATGATATCCATCAAAACGATCGCCACATCGGTTCGGGAGTGCAGCACAGAAATGGCTTCGCTGCCTGTCGTCGCCGTGAGCACCTTCATGCCCCGGCGCTCCAGCATGCTCGATAAGGCGAAGATGTTGCGCGCATCATCATCTACCAGGAGCACCGTTTCGCCAACGAGGTCCTCGTCCGACGAATGCAACCGCTCGAGCATACGTTGCTTCTCGGGGGGCAGATCGGTCACGACGCGATGCAGGAACAAGGCGGTCTCGTCGAGCAGGCGCTCCGGTGATTCGACCCCTTTCACGACAACACTTCGGGCCATCGTATGGAGTTGCGCATCTTCGTCAGGGGAGAGCTCCCGACCAGTGAACACAATGACCGGGACATCACAAAGTGCAGCATCATCACGGATCTTCGCCAGCACATCGAAGCCGGACATGTCCGGCAGCTTCAGGTCGAGCACAACACAATCGGCCGGTTCCTCCCGCAGTGAAGCGAGCGCGTCCTGCCCGCTGGAAACCGCGGCAATCTCGATGTCGTCATGATAGAGGAGTTCATGTACGCTAAGTAGCTCCGCCGCGTTGTCCTCCACGACGAGCAAACGCTTACGACGCGACTGAGCATAATCCTTGATCCGACCGAGTGCCGTCTCTAGCCCCTCGATCGTCGTTGGTTTGTTCAAGAAAGCAAAGGCGCCGCGGGCCAGCCCATGCTGCCGGTCCTCGTCGAGCGTAACGATTTGGACAGGAATATGTCGGGTCGTTGAGTCCTGTTTGAGTTCGACTCAGCACCGTCCAACCCGACATGTCCGGCAAAAAGACCTCCAGCGAAATGGCTGTGGGCTTATATTCGCGCGCGAGCATCAGTGCGTCGGCACCACGCATGGCCATCAGCACCTTAAAGCCCGTGTCACGAGCGAGATCGACAATCACCCTGGCGTAATGCGGGTCGTCCTCCGCTATCAACAGTACCCTGTCGCCAGGACGAACGTTTCCACGGTCGTCAGGCAGCGCATCGACGGGCCGCTCCGAAAGTCGCATTCCGGCGAATGTGTGAGCCAATGGCGGCGCGCGCATGGCCAGGCTGGCGTCGGCCTGAGCTCGCGTCTGCGTCGGCGCGCCGACATAGGTGAACGGCAAATAGAGGGTGAATGTCGAGCCGAATCCGGGCTGGCTGCGCAGCTGTATCTCACCGCCGAGCAGGTTCGCCAACTCTCGGCTAATGGCCAGACCGAGACCAGTGCCTCCATATTTGCGGCTTGTCGAAGCATCAGCCTGTTGGAAAGCTTCGAAGATGATCCGCTGTTTCTCTATTGGAATACCGATGCCGGTGTCCGACACCTCGAAAGCGACAACCGAGGGGGCGTGCTTCAGACCCGGATGATCTGGGCTCCAGCCGCCGGTCGCCGGCGATACCGTCAGCCTGATGCCACCCTGCTGGGTAAATTTAAAGGCGTTCGAGAGCAGGTTCTTGAGTACCTGCTGGAGACGTTTGGAATCAGTAATGAGGCTGCGTTCCAGGTCAGGTGCGGTGGTAACCTCGAAGGACAATTGGCGGCTCTCGGCCTCGTGCCGGAATGGTCGGGCCATCATGTCAAGAAGGTTGTTGAAGAAGATCTCCTCCGCATCGACAGTAGTCGTACCCGACTCGATCTTCGAGAGGTCGAGAATGTCGCTAATCAGGTTTAACAAATCGGTTCCGGCACCATGGATTGTGCGCGCGAACTCGACCTGTTTTCCCGATAGATTGCCGTCGGCATTTTCGGTCAGCTGTTGGCCCAGGATAAGGATGGAGTTCAGTGGCGTCCGCAGCTCATGGCTCATGTTCGCCAGGAACTCGGACTTGTATTTGGAGGTTAGCGCGAGCTCGGTCGCCTTCTCTTCCAGTGCACGGCGCGCCTGCTCGATTTCCTGGTTCTTCGCTTCCACCTCGACATTTCGTTCGGCAAGCTGCTGCGCCTTCTGCTCGAGCTGCTCGTTCGTTTGCTGCAGCTCACGCTGCTGGGTCTGCAGCTCGCCGGCTAGCTGTTGCGACTGCGTCAGGAGGCCCTCGGTCTGCATCGTCGCCTCAATAGAATTCAGCACGATGCCAATTGACGTCGTGAACTGCTCAAGGAAGGACATTTGCAAATCGGTGAAATCCCCGATGGACGCAAGCTCGATCACGGCCTTGACCTGGCCCTCGAACAGTACGGGCAAGACAATGGCATTGCGTGGCACCGCCTTAAACAATCCCGAACCGATCGACGCAACGTCCGGCGGGAGTTCTGTAATCAGGAGGCGACGGGCGTCTTGCGCGCACTGGCCGATCAGGCCTTCGCCCATCTGCAACCGCTCCCGATGACCCCCAGCAAACCCGTCGGCGTAGGCAGACAGAAGCCTGAAGTCCCGGGTCCACCCCCTCGGTCTCGACCTGATAGATGACGCCGTGCTGGGCCTCCACAAGCGGCGCGAGCTCGGAGAGCAGCATCCGGCCGACCGTGGTGAGTTCCCGCTGGCCCTGCAGCATGTTGGTAAAGCGGGCCAGATTCGTCTTGAGCCAATCCTGCTCGGTATTGCGATCAGTCGTGAGCCGCAGGTTGCCGATCATCGTATTGATGTTGTCTTTCAGCTCCGCCACCTCGCCCAGCGCTTCCACGGCGATTGAGCGGGACAGATCGCCTTTGGTGACGGCTGTCGCCACCTCGGCAATCGCGCGTACCTGGGTGGTAAGATTCGCCGCGAGCAGATTGACGTTGTCGGTCAAATCCTTCCAGGTCCCGGCCGCGCCGGGCACGTTTGCCTGTCCACCGAGCCTGCCCTCGACACCGACCTCGCGCGCCACCGTCGTGACCTGGTCCGCAAAGGTCGCCAAGGTGTTCGTCATGTTGTTGATCGTCTCGGCCAGGGCTGCGACCTCGCCCTTGGAGGCCACCGTGAGGTTCTGCTTCAGGTCGCCGTTTGCAACCGCGGTCACGACTTTCACGATGCCGCGGACCTGCTCGGTCAGGTTCGCCGCCATCACGTTCACCGTGTCGGTCAGGTCCTTCCAGGTGCCAGCTACGCCGGGCACCTGCGCCTGTCCGCCAAGCTTGCCCTCCGTGCCGACCTCCTTGGCGACTCGGGTGACTTCGCCGGCAAAGGAGTTGAGCTGATCGACCATCGTGTTGATGGTCGATTTGAGCTCCAGCACCTCGCCACGCACCTCCACCGTGATCTTGCGCGAAAGATCTCCGCGGGCAACGGCGGTTGTCACCTCCGCGATATTACGGACCTGCGTGGTGAGGTTGGCGGCCAGCAGGTTCACGTTGTCGGTGAGATCTTTCCACGTCCCGGCAATACCCGGAACTACCGCCTGCCCTCCGAGCCGTCCCTCCGTGCCCACCTCGCGAGCAACGCGGGTCACCTCGTCGGCGAAGGACCGCAGTTGATCCACCATGGTGTTCAGCGTTTCCTTGAGCAGCAGGATCTCGCCGCGTACATCGACTGTGATCTTACGGGAGAGGTCGCCCGTCGCGATGGCAGTGGCAACCTCTGCGATGTTGCGGACCTGACCGGTCAGGTTGCCAGCCATTGAATTTACATTGTCGGTCAGATCCTTCCAGGTACCCGCTACTCCGGGCACCTGCGCTTGGCCACCCAACTTTCCTTCCGTGCCGACCTCGCGGGCCACCCGCGTCACCTCACCTGCGAAGGCATTGAGCTGGTCAACCATGGTGTTGATCGTATTCTTCAGCTCCAGGATCTCCCCCTTCACATCAACCGTGATTTTGCGCGAAAGGTCGCCTCGGGCGACGGCCGTGGTCACCTCGGCGATATTGCGCACCTGGCCGGTAAGGTTCGAGGCCATTGAATTGACGTTTTCGGTGAGATCCTTCCAGGTCCCGGCAACGCCAGGTACCTGCGCCTGGCCCCCGAGCTTGCCCTCGGTGCCGACCTCGCGCGCAACTCGCGTCACTTCGGAGGCGAAGCGGTTCAGCTGGTCCACCATGGTGTTCAGCGTCTCCTTGAGTTCAAGGATTTCGCCACGCACATCGACCGTAATCTTGCGGGAAAGGTCGCCGTTCGCGATCGCAGTCGCAACCTCGGCGATGTTCCGCACCTGAGCGGTCAGGTTGCCAGCCATGGAGTTGACTGAGTCGGTGAGATCCTTCCAGGTGCCCGCGATTCCCGGCACCTGCGCCTGGCCGCCGAGGCGGCCCTCAGTGCCGACCTCGCGGGCCACCCGCGTCACCTCGCCGGCAAAGGAGCGCAGCTGGTCCACCATCGTGTTAATGGTTTCCTTCAGCTGCAGGATCTCTCCCGAGACGTTCACCGTGATCTTCTTGGAGAGATCACCCTGCGCGACGGCGGTGGCCACTTCGGCGATGTTGCGAACCTGACCCGTCAGGTTCAGTGCCATCGAATTGACCGAATCCGTAAGGTCCTTCCACGTGCCGGCAACGCCTTTGAGCTGCGCCTGGCCGCCAAGCTTGCCTTCGGTGCCGACCTCGCGGGCGACGCGCGTGACCTCGGAGGCGAAGGCATTGAGCTGGTCCACCATCGTGTTGATGGTGGATTTCAATTCGAGAATCTCGCCCTTCACGTCGACAGTGATCTTCTTGGAAAGATCGCCGTTGGCGACCGCGGTAGTAACCTCGGCGATGTTGCGCACCTGGCCCGTCAGGTTAGATCCCATTAGATTCACGTTGTCGGTGAGGTCCTTCCAGACGCCGCCGACGCCAAGCACATTGGCCTGGCCGCCCAGCCGGCCCTCGGTGCCGACCTCGCGTGCCACCCGGGTCACTTCGGAGGCGAAGGCGTTGAGCTGGTCGACCATCGTGTTGATGGTCTCCTTCAGCTCCAGGATCTCGCCCGACACGTTGACCGTGATTTTCTTCGAGAGGTCGCCGTTGGCGACCGCGGTGGTCACCTCGGCGATATTGCGCACCTGGCCCGTCAGGTTCGCCGCCATGGTGTTAACGTTGTCGGTCAAGTCCTTCCAGGTGCCGCCAACACCCTCCACCCGCGCCTGTCCGCCGAGCTTGCCGTCATTGCCGACCTCGCGAGCGACGCGGGTCACTTCGGAGGCGAAGGAGTTGAGCTGGTCGACCATCGTATTGATAGTCTCCTTCAGCTCCAGTATCTCACCCGAGACGTTCACCGTGATCTTGCGCGACAGGTCTCCCCGCGCCACCGCTGTGGTCACCTGGGCGATGTTGCGCACTTGGGCGGTAAGGTTGCCGCACATCGCATTGACCGAGTCCGTGAGGTCCTTCCAGGTACCGGCCACGCCCGGAACGATCGCTTGTCCCCCGAGCTTGCCCTCGGTTCCCACCTCCTTGGCGACCCGGGTAACTTCGGAGGCGAAGGAGCGCAGCTGGTCGACCATCGTGTTGATGGCCTCCTTCAGCTGCAGAATCTCACCGCGCACGTCGACGGTGATCTTCTTCGACAGGTCACCGTTGGCCACCGCGATCGTCACGTCGGCAATGTTGCGAACTTGGGCGGTCAGGTTCGAGGCCATGGAATTCACCGATTCGGTCAGGTCCTTCCACACGCCGGTCACTTCACTAACCTGGGCCTGGCCGCCCAACTTACCGTCGGTGCCGACCTCGCGGGCGACGCGGGTGACCTCAGAGGTGAACACGCTTAGCTGCTTGATCATCGTGTTGACGATGGTCGCCGACCGCAGGAACTCACCTTGCAGCGGCCGCCCGCCCACGTCGACCGGGACGGTCTGCAGCAGATCGCCCTTCGCCACCGCCGAAATCGTCTGGGTGACCGCCGTGGTCGGCCATAGCAGGTCGTCGATTAAGGTATTGACCGACGTCTCCATTTGCGCCCAGGCGCCGCTGGTGAGGCCGAACCGGACGCGGGTGCGGGTCCGCCCCTCCCGTCCGACGACTTGCCCGACATGCTCGAGCTGCTCAGCCATCCGCTCGTTTGCCGCCACGATGTCGTTGAACGTATCGGCCACCTTGCCGGCGCGCTCGGTCATGTTGCCCGGAAGCCGGACCGAGAAATTCCCAACCCGCATCGCCTGTAGCGCGTTGAGGAGCTGATCGAGGTCTAGCTGGAGGATTCGACCCTGAGCGTTTCGTGGCCGTTTGGTAGGCCCGTCAAAGAGTTTTCGGCCAGAGTTCGGGCGCTCTCGCTGCTTGTTTTTTGTTCGACGGACGGCTGCATGACTGCCTTTTGGAGGATAGCGGAAAGCCATTTCCAGCTAATGAGGACGCCCCCAAGGGAGCACTTATGGGGAAGGGTACAGCAGCTGAAGCGGGTCTCAAATGGGGTTGATTGCCTCGGCTGAGGTTCCCCTGATCGAGTCCAAATATCCCGTAACTTGTTCAGTTTGCACGCCAATAAATTGGGCAACCGGCTCGTTTGGCGAATTCAATTATTCGCGAGCCCCCCCCTTTTCTGCGACCTGCGTCCGGCTGAGGCAGGCCCCGATATAGCGGGTAAGCACATCCCCAACGAAATCGCCGTCGCCGCGATCGACCGGACTGCAGGAGCAGACGCGAGCACCGACCAAGCTCCCCGCCCTATCGACGACGAATGTTCAGCGACAATCAGGATGGTCGCCCACCCTGATTGTCGCGCTACAGACGAACACGCTCTGGAATGCCCGGCAGATGGTGGACGATACGCGGCATCGCCACTTTAAGGGGCTGCTCGGCTTGCTGGATCGATACTTCGTCCAGGCCGCGGACCAAATCGTCGACCCGGACGGTAACCTGGCTCTGGCGCCGTCTCCGATCTGGCAGAGGCCATCCGTTACACGATTTAGCATTGGCCGGGCTTGGTGGCGTTCCTGGATGATGGCCGCGTCGGAATGGACACGAACATGGTCGGACGGGCGATCCGGCCCCATACCCTGACCCGCAAAAATGCGTTGTTCGCCGGTTCCGACGGCGGCGCGCGCCACTGGGCAATTGCGATGACGTTAATCCAGACGGCCAAGCTCAACGGGGTCGACCCGATGGCCTGGCTCACCGACGTGCTCGAGCGCGTCGTCTCGGAACAAACCAAGGCGCATGAACTGCACACGTTGCTGCCGTGGAACTGGACTCCAACGATTCTCGGCACAATCAACGCGAAGGCTGCATAGTCGCCCCCTTACGGCGGCAGAAGGCGTCATGAAATTCCATCAGTGCTGCCGCCGCGCCGCTTATGGCGCAAGCGATCCTCTTTAAGGAATGAGCTGCCCCCGGTTTCCTTGGACAGCGATTTGTCCAACGGGAGGCAGTCATGATGAAATCCAACATGAAGCAAGATCGAACCCGACGATGTGAATGATGGGCCTGTGGTCAGCGAGGGCGGGCGCAGCCCGTCCACGCTGTCCACAGGCCATGACGGCGCCGGTCGGAGTGCATTGGCGCCGGGTCAGCGATGGAGCGTGGGGCGCACGCGCGAGGTGGTGCTGCGCCTGCTGCGGGGTGACCAGCGAGACTGGCAGTGAACTCGCCGTCCAGTCCGGACATCCTGAAGCGCATTATTGTCGTGGGCACCGAAGTCGCTCATATTTGGCGGGATGATCCCACCCAAAGCATCTCCGCCGAGAACCTACCATCGACCTGCCAAGGTGGGCTCCACGTACCGCGGCGTGCGCCTCCAATCGACGGGCGGAGGGTCGCGTTTTACGCTCAAGCAGATCAAAAAGGCCGTCGAAGCCGCCGTCGTGAAGAATGCCGATGCCCTCGCAGGTAAGACGAAGACCTAACCGAGGGCAATCGGTCTTTATCAACTGTCCGTTTGACCTGGGCTACAAGCCCCTGCTGCGGGCCGGCTGTTTCGGACTCGCGGCGTTGTTCGGGCGCTGCCATGAAGAATGCCTGCCATAACGCGTCCTCCCCTGCTCGGATCAGTATAGCGTCATGACTCTCCGGGACTAAACACCTAGTGGCCTAAGTCACTCGAACTGAGGGTATAGCCTTGTGAGGCTAACGCGGGCGTCGGCGATTGTGAATTGCCAGTCGGCCTTGGCGTGATGTTCGTTGCGGTCTTGTTCCCAGGCTGCGACTTCGGCGATCAGTTTTGGCTTGTTGGGGATGCGGCGATCCAGGCACTGGGTCGAGAGGACTGCGAGTTCGGATTCGGCCATGTCGAGCCAACTTCCGTGCTTGGGCGTGTAATGCCATTCGAACCGTTCGACGAGGCGACGCGCTTGGGCGGCGGGGAAGGCTTCGTAGAGCGACGCGGTCGTGTGAGTGCTGAGATTGTCTTGAACCAGAACGATTTTGTCCGCGTCGGGAAAATGCGTGTCGGACAGGTCCTTGAGCGCGTGGGCGTAATCGACGGCCGCGCGACGGTCGGTGACTTTCACGTGCCGCCAGCCTTCCAGCGGCGCGAACATCATGAACAGATTGGCCACGCAATTGCGTTCGTATTCGTAGTCGTGACGCGCCGGCTGTCCCGGCTTGACGGCGATCGGCGCGCGCGTTTCGACGATGAGTTGCTTCGACGTTTCATCAAGGCATACGAGAGGGCGCTTGGGATCATGCGGCCTTTGGTAGACTTCCAGCACGTCTTCCATGTTGGCGACAAAGGCCGCGTTGGCCTCCGGCGCAATCACCCACTGCTGCTTCAGATGCGGCTTGAGAATGTTTTTTTGAGCGTCCGCCCTATCGTGTTGTCGCTGGCGCTCTCGACGATCTGCAGTTCGACGACTTTCTCCTCCAAGAGACACAGGGTCCATTTGGCGCGGCCCGCCGGGGCAGGCCCGCAAGCCAAGGCGATAAGCTTCGCTTCGGCCACGCCGTCGAATATCCGTCGCGGCGCGGAGTTGGGGTTGTATTTGCGGGTCAGAACCGCTTCGAAGCCTTCCTCGACAAGTTGCCGTCGCGTTCGCTCGATCGTCGGGATGCTGGTGTCCAGCGCCTCGGCAATTCGGCTGTCGCTCCATCCATCGCCAGCCTCCGACACGTCCGCTTTCAACAGGATGCGGGCTCTCGTCAACAAATGCCCGGCGCGCTTGCCCTTGCGGATCAACTCATCGAGTTGAGCACGTTCCTCCCCGCTCAGCCTCACCACGTACTTCTTGACCGCAATCTCTTTCCTGGCCACGAATCATCTCCATCGCTCGATCACGATGGCACAGATTCAGAGAACGCCATCAAACGCAATGACGTAAGCCACTAGCTGGTTGCTGTCCGGTCTGGTGCGTTGTGGCCTCTGCAACGGCCCCATGGGCGTCGTGGCGAATGACGGGCGTCTCGGCTGCGCCAACCGGCGTGAACACGGCACCTGCACGAATCCCCGGACGTTGCTGCGAGACCGACTGCTCGAACGCGTTTTCACGGGCCTGAAGCAGCGGCTGCTGGCACCGGATCTGGTCGACGCATTCGTACAGGAATACGTCGCGGAGGTGAACGCGGCCAATCGCACACGCGGGAAGACGCTGGCCAAACTGAGCCAGGATTGCACCCGCAACAGCCGTCAGATCAACAACCTGATCGAGTTGCTGAAGGAGGGTCACCGCAGTCCGGCAGTGGTGCAGGAGCTACGGGGGCTGGAAGATCGGCAGGCCAGCCTGAGCGCCCAGATGACGGCCGCTGGAACGCCCGAACCAGTCCCCACGCTGCACCCGAATCTCCCGGACCTCTATCGGCGCAAGGTGGAGGCGCTGGAGCAAGCCCTGCAAGATCCATCCTCCGCCGCGCTGGCGGCCGAGGCGCTGCGTACGCTGATCGACGCCATCGTCGTCTACCCGGGCCCTCTGCGTGGCGAGGTGCGCATCGAGTTGCGCGGCGATCTCGCGGCATTCCTGCACCTGGCCGATCCTGGGACGGGGCAGAACGCAAGAACGGCCGTTCTCCAAATGGGGAACGGCCGTTCTGGTGGAATGTTGGAATCGTTGGTTGCGGGGACACGCAACCGACGATCCCATCATTCGACCGTAGCGATTTGACGCATCATTCGGTGGTTGCGGGGACACGCAGCCATCTTGATTTGCTCCTGACGGGCTGATCGGCTTAGGCGTTATTTGGGGTCTCGGGCAGAAGTCCAATTCCGGTTGGCCCAGAACGGAGTACGTCGTAGGCGGATTTACCGGTTCGGTGAGGGACGGTCCAGGAGCGTCCCTGCGTGTCCGCAAGTTCCATCAATCCTGCAACACACCAAGTTCATGCAAACGACTTTACCTCGGAGGAACATGATTTGCGGTCCAACATGGACGCGAAGCGCGACGTGGAGGCAGAGTTGCGCGCGCACCCCGATATCGATGCGACCGACATCGCCGTGGCGGTGAAGAGTGGCGTTGTAGCCCTGAGCGGGTATGTGCGCAGCTACAGTCAAAAATGGGAAGCGGAGCGTGCAACGAAGCGGGTTGCCGGTGTCGTCGGAGTGGCAAATGACATAGAAGTGCGCCTGCCAGTCTTTAACCAGCGTCCCGACCCGGAGATTGCGCGGGATGCGGTTGCAGCAATTCAGAGCCAGTTGCCGTACTCGGCCGATCATATTCGGGTAGTCGTGCGCGACGGCTGGATCACGCTGGAAGGCAGCACGGAGTGGAACTACCAGCGCGAACGCGGGGAATCCGCGGTCCGCAGGTTGCGCGGGGTTAAGGGCGTTACCAACCTGATCAGCCTGCACCCCCGCGTGCCGCCGATCGAGATCAAGCAAAAGATCGAAGAAGCCTTTCGCCGCAGTGCCGAGATCGATGCCGCCCGGATCACCATGGCTACCGGTGGCGGTGCGGTGACCCTGAGCGGCACCGTGCGGTCCTGGGCCGAGCGGCAGGAGGCGGAACGGAGCGCCTGGGCGACGCCGGGCGTCATCAAGGTCGAGAACCGGATCGTCGTCAGCCCTCCTTGAGACGACGCCGGTCGTGGCTGGGCCTGGAGCCTCCTCCGGCCCGGCCGCACACGGCATACCTGGAGCCTGGGGTGTAAGCTAGGCTCTGCGGGTGCACCTGAACAGCTTCCCCACGGGTTCATCGCCGACGGGAGACGCGCGTCGCACGCCGACGACGCGGCTGCTACCATCTGTCGACCCGCAGATGGAGACGAGTCGCATGAGCCTGATCGCGCTCCTCACCGAGGCTACCCGCGAGCGGATTGCCCAGGAGTTCGACGACAGGGGGCCGGATGCCTGCATGGCCGAGATCATGATCGATCTCCGGCGCAACAATCCGGAACTGCTGGATATTGCGTCCCGCTGCGCCACCAGTTTTGGCGGCGCCCCGCGAATCATGCATTCCTTCGGGATGTTCTACCGGCTGATGATCGACCCATGGCTGCCGGCCGACAATCCGCTTTCGCTGAGCCCGCTGCCCCACGTCACGCCGGAGACGCGCGACCGTCTCGTCGAGGAGATCGATCGCGACGGACCGGTCGCATTCACGCTCAACATCGTGATGGAACTCGAGCAGAGCAATCCGGAGCTGTTGCAGGCGATGCACGCGATCGCCTCGGCGACGCCGGACCCGCTTGCCATGACGCAGGGACTTGCGCTGTTCTATCGCGCTGTCGTCGTGCAGGCTGCGGGCGCGCGGTCCGTCCTGCACTGACTGGTCCTGCACTGACCAGCGTGAGTGCTGCCCTGCGCCGACCAGTGCGAGTGCCGCATCGCGGGAGACGCGTTCCGCATCGAAGGGCATTCTGTGCGCGACGATCGACGACGGGGCAACCGATGACGGTCGGAAATTGACAACGGTCAAGGCCGAACTGTCCGTCGCCGGCTAAACGCATTTCTCCACTCGAGCCATCTTCGGTCCGCACCGGACGTTATGCGGGAGGCGCGCTCATGTCCGACGCAATTGAATCCCCCGGCGACAATTCGGCCACCGTTCGGGTCACGCTTGTGTCCCCGGATGGCCGACGCCGAACCGTCGACATGACGGAGTCCGAATACCGCCAGCTGGTGCGCCAGCAACGCTTCAGTTCGCCGCTCGAATCGCTGTTCGGCGACCGCAGCAGCTTGTTCGACGCGTTCTTCGAAGAGGAGCCGCGCGCGGCGCCCAGTTGTACTCGATCGGCGGATCAGAGTGGCAAGGGCGGGCAGCGCACCGGGCAAGGTCGGGCCATTCCCATCCGGTCCAGCCGTCGTGGCGCTGCGGGCGTGCAGGAAAGGCTTAGCGAGCAGGCGCAGGAGCTGTTGCAACAGGCCGCGCGGATTGCGCAGGACAGGGGTCGGCGCGAGGTCGACACCGAACATCTGTTGCATGCGCTCGCCGGCAGCGACGCGGTGCGCATCGTGCTCGAACAGTTCAAGCTCTCGATAGACGAACTGCGCCAGCAATTGGAGGCCGAAGGGCGGCATGCCGAGACCAACAAAGCCAGATCCCCGGATGAAGCCGGGGGCGAGATTGGCGTCTCGCCGGCGGCCAAGGATGCCCTGGCAAGGGCGTTCGCCGCCTCTCGCGAGCTTGGGCACAGCTATGTCGGTCCGGAGCATCTGCTAATTGGCCTGGTCGAGGAAGACGAGGGCATCGCCGGGACGATCCTGCGGCGCTATGGTCTGACGCCTCAGGCGTTGCGACAGCAGGTCGTCAAGGTCGTCGGGCGCGGCGCCGAAGACGGGCGCATCGAGCAGCCCACCAACACGCCGAATCTGGACAAATATGCCCGGGACCTGACCGCGCTCGCGCACGACGGGAAGCTCGACCCGGTGATCGGCCGCGCCCACGAGATCGAGACGACCATCGAAGTGCTGGCGCGGCGCAAGAAGAACAACCCGGTGCTGATCGGCGAACCCGGCGTCGGCAAGACGGCAATCGTCGAGGGCCTAGCGCAGCGCATCGTCGCCGGCGAGGTGCCGGAAGCACTGCGCGGCAAGCGGCTCGTCGAGCTGTCTGTCAACGCCATGGTGGCCGGCTCGAAATATCGCGGCGAGTTCGAGGAGCGGGTCCAGCAGGTGATGAAGGAAGTCGAGGCGCACTCCGCCGAACTGATCCTGTTCATCGACGAACTCCACACGATCGTCGGGGCCGGCGGCGGCGAGGGCGGGCTCGACATCGCCAATGTGTTCAAACCGGCGCTGGCGCGCGGCGAGCTCAATCTGATCGGCGCAACCACCCTCAACGAGTACCAGAAGCATATCGAAAAGGACGCAGCGCTCGAGCGGCGATTCCAGCCGGTTCTCGTGGCGGAGCCGACGGTCGAGCAGACCATCATGATCCTGCGCGGATTGCGCGACACGTTGGAGGCGCATCACAAGGTCACCATCACCGACGAGGCGATCGTCGCTGCGGCCGAGCTGTCGGATCGTTACGTGACGGGCCGTTTCCTGCCCGACAAGGCGATCGACCTGATCGACCAGGCTGCCGCGCGGGTGAAGATGGCCACGACCGCCCGGCCGCCCGAGGTGCAGGATCTCGAAGTCGGAAATCCGGCAGCTGAAGCGCGAGCAGGACTACGCGACCTCGCGCAAGCGCTTCGATCGTGCGAAGGAACTGGAGGCAAGTCACCGGTCGAAAAGCAAGTCGCTCGAAGAGGCGACCGAGCGCTGGCGGCGCGAACGCGGCTCGAGCGGCGTCGAGGTGCGCGTCGAACATATCGCACAGATCGTGTCGAAGCTGACCGGCATCCCGGTCATCTGAACTGACGAAGGAAGAACGCGAGAAGCTGACCAGGCTGGAGGAGCGGCTGCACCGGCGCGTGGTCGGCCAGGACGAGGCGGTTCGCGCGGTTAGCGATGCCGTTCGCCTGGCACGGGCAGGACTGCGCGAAGGCCGCCGGCCCGTTGCCACGTTCCTGTTCCTCGGACCCACCGGGGTCGGCAAGACCGAACTGGCGAAGGCCCTGGCCGAGGCGGTGTACGGCGACGAAGACGCGATGATCCGCCTCGACATGAGCGAGTACATGGAGCGCCACGCGGTCGCGCGCCTGATCGGGGCCCCGCCCGGCTATGTCGGCTATGACGAAGGCGGCCAACTCACCGAACGCGTGCGCCGGCGCCCCTACTCGGTCGTGCTCCTCGACGAGATCGAGAAGGCGCACCCGGACGTGTACAACGTCCTGCTGCAGCTTTTCGACGACGGGCGACTCACCGACGGCAAGGGTCGCCTGGTCGACTTCACCAATACGATCATGATCGCGACGATCGAATCTCGGGGCCGATCTCATCCAGCGACAGCTTCGCGAACATAACGGTCCGGGTGATGCGACCGACCAGGCTAGGTTGAAACAGCAGATCATGGAGGTGCTGCGCGGGCATTTCCGGCCGGAGTTCCTCAACCGGATCGACGAGATCATCATCTTCCACGCGTTGGATCGGGCGCAGATCCTCGCCATCGTCAGGTTGCAGCTGGAGCGCGTCAAGCGCACCGCGCGGGCTCAGGGCGTGGTTCTGGACATTGACGACGGGTTGGTCGAGCATTTCGCCAACGCGGGCTATCGGCCGGAATACGGCGCGCGGGAGCTACGCCGGCTGATCCGCTCGGAGCTGGAGACCCAGCTGGCCCGGGCAATGCTGGCCGGCGAGGTAAAAGAAGGCGAGACGGTGGTGGCGCGTCGCGATGCGGAGCTCGGTCGCATCACTTTCGAACATCGAGACGGAGCAGGGAAGGCTGGCAAAAAGCGCAACGGCGCGACGCGCGAGCAGACATCGCCCGCTCCGTCGTCGTCCGCCCCACGACGCAAGTCGGCGGCCTGATCCACGTGGACGCGGCATCGGTGGCGGCGGTGGAACCCCAGACGCCATCCGCCGAGCCCAGCGCAGCGGCCGCGCCGAAGCGGTTCTGGTCCGCAGCGGATCGCGCCCTGGGTGCGACGCGCTTGGCGTGGCCCGCACTGACCATCTATCAGCGCTTCGAGCAGCTGGTGGCCCTCGTTCTCGGCGTTCTAGTCGCGACCCTGGTACTGGTCGCGCTGCTGCAACTGACGTGGCACATCGTCATGCTTATCGTGTCCGGGCTCGCCGATCCGGCCCGCAACGAAGTCTTTCAGGCGGTTTTCGGCATGGTCATGACCGTGCTGATCGCCCTCGAGTTCAACCACTCGATCATCAGCGTCGTGGAGCGCCACCATGGCATCGTTCAGCTGCGCACCGTGGTGCTGATTGCGCTATTGGCGCTGGTACGGAAATTCATCATCGTCGACGCAATCAAGGACGAACCGGCAATCCTGTTCGGCCTCGCCGCCTCGATGCTTGCGCTGGGCGCAGTCTACTGGCTCGTGCGCGAGCAGGACTTGCGGGAGGAAAGGGTGGAGTCGCAGTCGAACGACAATGCCGCGTCCATGCCCCCACCATCCCAGGGATCGCGGGCCGAGATCCGCCGGACACAGGATCCGGAGGCGGATCCGAACTCAGATATCGTGGATCTCGCAAGTCGCAATTCCTTCCCGGCCAGTGATCCGCCCGCCTGGATCGGCAGCCGGCTGCGTTGACCTCGGACGGTGCAGCGTCGTCGCCGTGGGCAGCGTCCACGGATTTGACGGCGGTCAAGGTGCCTCCCCTCGTTGCGGCCTACACCGGCCTTGCGCAATGGCCGGCGACGCCTTGCCGGCGCCCTTGGCCGCAAACAGGAGCAACCGACATGATCCCCAACGCTTCGCCCGCGCCGCAGGCCGGGGACTGATCGAGCGTGGCCTCACCGGCGACCCAATGCTGCGCGTCCAGCGCGAGATGAACCGTCTGTTCGACGATCTGCTGCATGGAGGTTTTGCACCGCCAACCGCGCTCGGAGCTCCCATGGCGGCGATGCGCGCCATGATGATACCGCGGATGGACGCGAGCGAGTCCGAGACGGAGCTGCGCATCGCGGTCGAAATGCCGGGGGTCGCCGCCGAGGACATCGAGGTCGCGCTCGATGATGACATCCTGACCATTCGCGCCGACAAGAATGCCGAGCGCAAGGACGATGGCCAGAACGCACAAATCGTCGAGCGCACCTTCCAGCGCGTTCTTCAACTGCCGTTCCACGTTACCCCCGACAACGTCAAGGCCGGCTTTGAAAACGGAGCGGTGACGCTCGTCCTACCGAAGCCGGCGGGACAGAACAAGGCTCGGCGCATCAAGGTCCAGGCCGGCAGCACGGCGAATGGCAATTCCGCCGGGGGCAAGGATCGGTCTGCCGGTCAGGCGCCATCGGCCTCTGCGTGACGCGACCACCAGGCTCGCCTGGAACCTGGCGCAGAATGCAAAGGAGTCGAGGATGGCAACACTCCCTGACAACCCTCGAAACGTAATGAGCGATGATCCATTTTCGGCGTTCAAGGCCGGCGATTGGTGGGTCGTCTGGCCCTGGCTCTCGGCGTCATCGCGCCGATGGCGCCGGTGGCGGTTCTGCTTTCCCTCGCACTGCTCTTCGCGGCCTATTGTCTGGTGGACGGGGTGTTCTTGCTAATAGCGACGGGTCGTGCGGCACGACGGCACGAGCGCTAGGGCCTGCTCGCGCTGTATGCCGTGCTGAACCTCGGCATGGCAGCCATTGCCTTCCTGTTTCCGGCGAGTGCCATTCTCGCTTACGTGTTCGTCAACGCCGCGTGGGCCCTGATGGTCAGCGTGACGATGCTGGTGATTGCGTTTCGGCTGGGTCAGAACGCGGGTTGATGGCTGCTCGGCCTGGGGGGCATCGTGTCGATTGTCTGGGGTGTCATCTTGGCGATCGCTCCGGCCGTCGGGGCGATTGTCCTGACCTGTTGGCTCGGCGCCTACGCGGTCGTCATTGGCGTCATTCTGCTGGTGAGCGCATGGAAAATTCGTGCACCGCGCCGCGGTCCCTCGCCGATGATGGAGACCGGCGGCGCCGCATGAGACTTGGTCGGGCCGGCGGGCGGCGAGTTGCCGGGCGTCGGCCTCGCTCACCGTAGCTTTCCTCAGCCATGCAAGCTGAACTGGGCGGTGATCGCCTTGCTGAGGGCCTCCAGGCTTGGGGGCAGATCGAGGCGGAGGCTGTTGACGAAGAAGGTCGGCGTTCCGTTGACGCCACTGCGCACGCCACCGATGAAGTGCGCGCGCACTTTTGTCGCATAAGTCGCCTGCAATAGGGCGTCGCGCAACTCCAGATCGGACAACCGCAGCATGCCCGCCAACTGAAAGAACATCCGGGGCGACAGGTCTTCCTGATTCGCGAAGAGCGCCTCGTGCATCGGCCAGAATGACCCGTGCGCAGCGGCGAACTCGGCTGTCTCCGCCGCCGGCCCGGCGTTCGGATGCACCTCGGTCAGCGGAAAATGACGGAACACCAGGCGAAGGCTGGCACCAAAATGCGACTGCACACGCTTGATCATCGGCTGCGCCGCCGCGCAATATGGACATTCATAGTCGCCGTACTCGACTACGGTCACCTGCGCACTGGAGCTCCCTTGAATGTGATCCTCTGGTCCGACCGGAATCCGCAAGGTCGCCATGGGCTCTTCTCCTATTTGGGCAGCCGCTCAAGGGCGTCCAGGATCCCGTCGGCGCCTGGGTTGACCGCGATCGGCGAAAGATGGCTCCAGAACACGATAGCGTCGCGGCTAAGAACGCCTTTCAAAACCTGCCCTGCAATGCGCGCAGGCAGATGAGTGAACACGCGAGGGAGGTGAAGGCGTGATGGATGTCGATCCTGCATTCGTAGCGAATGGTGAGCCGTCGGAATTTGTTAAACCAGGCGAAGCTGCGCTCGATTACCCAGCGGTGGCGACCGAGTTTCTGGCTGGTCTCAATGCCGCGCCGGGCGATGCGGGGCTGGATCTGGCGGCGCAAGCAAGCGCGGCGGCAGCGACGGTGATCGTAGGCTTTGTCAGCGTGCAGCTTATCTGGTCTGCGCCGTGGTCGGCGGCGCTTGCCTGCAACCGGCGGAACGGCGTCGAGCAGGTCTTCGAAGGGTATGCTGTCGTGAACGTTGGCCCCGGTCAGGATGAAGGCGAGCGGGATACCGCGGCGATCAGTGATCAGGTGACGCTTGGTGCCTGGTCTGCCGCGATCCGTCGGGTTCGGGCCTGTCGCGGCACCCCCCTTTTCGCCGCGATGGACGAACTGTCCATGCAGGCCCGGCTCCAGTCGATCCGGTCTGCGTCGCGCAGCCGCCGGAGCAGCTCGCGATGCAGCCGGTCCCACACGCCCGTTGCCTGCCAATCCCGCAACCGTCGCCAGCAGGTCACGCCCGAGCCGCATCCCATCTCCGCCGGGAGCATCTCCCACGGAATGCCCGTACGCAGGACGAACAGGATGCCGCTCAACGCCGCACGCGCCGGAACAGGCGGCCGGCCGCCTTTGGGCTTCAAAGAAACAGGTGGCAGCAGTGGCTCGACGATCAGCCACAGCGATTCGGGAACAAGGGGAGTGGGCATCCCTTCTCATGAATCAGCCCAGCTCCGAGTACCAAGGGTTTTGAAAGGCGTTCTAAGCACGAACAGCGCACGTTCGCAGACCCCGTCGCCTTCCCGGTACGCCCCGTATTTGCGGGCCACCTGCCCCTTCGGCTCGAAATCGGCCAGCAACGGAAAGTGCAGATTGCGCTGCTGTGCGAATGCCTGGTGGCACCACGCGCCATCCACCGAGATGCCCAGCAGCTCGGCACCATGTCTATGGAACTCCCCCCGCACTTGATTGTACAGCGCCATCTGGTCGCCGCAGACCGGGCTCCAATCGGCAGGGTAGAAGGCGAGGATGAGCGGCTTGCCACGCAGATCGGTCAGCGACAGCGTCTGGTCCGGGGTCACGTGCAGGGTGAATTGCGGTGCAGGCGTACCGGGGTCAAGAACATCCGTCATCGGGTCCTCCTATGTGCGGCCGTCTCGGCGAACACCACGTCGGGTAGCTTGGCGTCGACCGCTTGCGCGTTGACGGCCATCAATATGCCGATCTCGTGTTGTTCGGTTGCCAACTCGGCCGCCAAGGCGGCGCTCGTGAAATTGCGCGCTGGCGCAATACCTAGGCACCTCCCGTATGAAACTGATCCTGGGTCGGCAAATTCTCATGTCGGCTGCTCTTCAACGGCCGCCACACGTGGGGGACTGGCAATGCCGGGTGCTAATGCTGCCGTTCGGGCCGAGTTAAGCGCGCCTCGCTGCCCGGTGGGTCTGGCAAACCCGAGCGAACGTGCGCAGCGAACGCGGGCGGCAACGAGCAGGACAATCGCCTCGACTTCGCCACGCGTTGCCGCTCAGCCATTGTCCTTTCCGTCTCGCGAACTGGCACGCGACGATGTCGCACAGCTGGCCCATGTAGAGGCGTCGATGCCGGTTTCAGCTTTGGCGACGCAGCTCGACCGCGTGGCCTCAGTGACCACCTACCATCGCGGCGAGCGCGTCAGCGGGTGTGGGCGAACAAGCGATCCACTGCACCGAGTTCGTCTGCGGCGCCGCGAAGATCGTCACGGTACTCGCGACAGGCCGGCAGCAGACCATCGACCTGCTTCTGGCGGGCGACTTCTTCGTGTTCGACCGGAAAGCCTCCAGCTTCCTCGTCGAGAGCCTGGAAAAGACCACGGTGATCGCCGCGTATCGGCAGGGCGCCGTCCGGACACTCATCGCCCACCGCCCGGAGATCGGCGCGTTCCTGCTGGACATGGCCTATTGCGCCTCGATACGGCTGCAACGCCGCATGCTGACGCTGTCGCACTTACGGACCACGCATAAGGTCGGCGCATTCTTGCTGGAGATGTTGGAACGTGTATCGGGGCCTAACACCAATGCCGTGACGCTGCCTATGTCGCGCTACGACATCGCCGACTATCTTGGATTGTCGGTGGAGTTTGTCAGCCGCTCGATGAGCAAGCTCAAGAACCGGGGCGTGATCCGCATGCTGAGCAGCCGTCGCGTGATCATCGTGGATCGTCATGCGCTGGAGCTTGATGCCCCGGTCTGGAATTGACTGTCGTCAAGGCCAGTTCTGCGCGCCCAATGATAGCCTTCAGGAGGGGCTTGCTCCCGAAAACCGGGCTGTGGAGGATGAGATGCCCACGGATAACGACATCAAAGGCGAGCTTGAGCGTGCGCTGAACTATGGCCCGAGGGTGGATGGCACAGTCCACGATGCGATCAGGCGCGAGCTGTCCTTTTCCTACGATCGGATCGGGGCAACAGCCGCCAACGGGTCGATCACGCTGACAGGCGAAGTCGATTGGGCCTATCAGCGCGCTCGTGCCGGCGCGGCCGCGCGGCAGATCAGGGGCGCCGGACATATCAGCAACAAGATCGAGTTGAAGCCAAGGCTCACGCCATCCGAGATCAGGCACAAGGTCGAGGATGCGTTCAAGCGCGATGCCCAGACCGATCCGTCGGGCATCAGCGAAGGGGCCGAACGCGTCATCGCCCCGGTAACGGGCGCTCTGCGTTCGTGGGCTGCCGTTTGATGAAATTCGAATGGCGCGTCCTCGGGCCAATTTCCGGGCGACCCTCTCGATCCATACGGAGAAACCCCAAGTCGCTTTGCGAGGCGGCTGCCCGCGGTCACCGAATTGTGGCCCACGACCTCTTGCACCCGTCCAAAAGTCGCGCAATTGTTCGTTTTCATCTGCGCCTTGAGCGTCGAGAAAAAATTAATGATTCCAAATAAAACTGTGGTCGCGGACGATAGAACCTCTCCAGCGTACGTCTCAACAAAGCGGGTATTTCTGATCGTAGCCTCTCTAGGTGCTGGTGTCGCCGCAACGACCGTGGCCGGGCAGCGAAGCTATTCGAAACGCCGCCGCCATTGAAGCGCCCACTTTTGCGTGTCTTAGCCCGCGACCACCGGCCCGTCCCGGGGATCGAGCATGGCGCGATTGTCATCCAAGACCTCTTCCCGAAGGCGCGCCGGATTCCTTGACGTCGATGGGGAACTCGCCGCTCTCATCCGGGCCAACGACTGGTCCACGACGCCTTTGGGACCGCCCGGGAGCTGGTCACCAAGTCTCAAAGCTGCGGTGAACCTACGCCTGCGCTCGCGGTCTCCCATCCTTCTCTGGATTGGGCCCGAGTTGCGGATGATCTACAGCGACGCCTGCGTTCCGTTGCTTGGCGACGCCAAGCATCCGGCCATGCTGGGGGAATCAAGTCGAGAGGTCTGGAGTGAGACCTGGCCGGTCATTGGTCCCCCGCGCGGGAAGGTGCACACCGGCAGGGCAACTTCGGTCGAAGACTTGCAGATGTTCTTCGCCCGCCGGCCGCCGGCCGAAGAGGTCTACGTCACCTTCTGCTGCAGCCCGGTCTTCGCAGACGGTCATACGATCGAAGCGACCTCCTGCGCCTGCACGGAAATCGCCGGGAAGGTGGTCGGCGAAAGGTGGCTCTCGACGCTGCGCCACCTGGGCCTGCGAGCCTTCCCGCAGCCCATGGGCAAGGAGGCATGCCGGGACGCGGCCGCAGTGCTGCTCGCAAGTCCCTTGGACGTCCCATTCGCGGCGATTTACCTGGTTGACGATGACAGCCGGGCAGCCCGCCGGGTCGCCACAACACGATTGCCCGAGAAGCCATCGGCATTTCCCCTCACCCGCCCGCTATCCCCGGATTCAGGGCAACAGCCTTCGCCGCTCGCCGATGTCACGCGGACAGGCGCGGCGGCCGAGGTTTCGGAGCTTCCGGCCCGGATCGGCGCATTCCCGACCCCTCTTTGGCCGGACCTAGTCGGGACGGCCCTCATCCTCCCGTTGGCGTCGAGCGAGTCGGCCCTGGTGCGCTTCCTCATCGTCGGGATCAACCCGCGCTGCATCCTGGACGCGGGCTACCGGACCTTCCTCGACCGGGCGGCAGAGCACATCGCGACGGCCATCGCAGGAGCGCGTGCTTTCGAAGGCGAGTGGCGGCGGGCGGAAGCACCGGCGGAAATCAGCCGAGAGAGGACGATTTTCCTCGTCGACATCAACCGCGAGCTCCGAACCCCGCTCACGTTGATGCTGAGCCCGCTTCTGAAACTCGCCGCCAAACCCAAGGACGAGCTTTCCGATTTGCGGCTCCCGGCGACAACTACCGACCGCAACAGCCTGCGTCTGCTTCGGCTGGCCAACGCGCTGCTCGACTTCTCGTGCATTGAGGATAGCCGCGCCAATGGTTCCTATGAACCGATCGACCTTGCGGGTTTCACGACAGAGCTGGCCTCGAACTTCAACTCGGGCTGCGGGCGCGCAGGTCTGCGGCTCGATGTCATCTGCGCTACGCTGCCCGAGCCGATTTACGTCGACCGCGACATGTGGAAGAAGATCGTCCTCAACGTATTGTCCAATGCCTTCAAGTTCACCTTCGAAGGCAGCCTCAGCGTGAGTTCTGAAGGCCGCAAGGCGGCGCCGAGCTAAAGATCATCGGAATCGAAATTCCGGCATCCGAGTTGCCCAAGGCCTTCAAGCGCTTCCACCGCGTCGAGGGCCAGAGGAGCCGTCCTTTAGAAGGCACCGGCATCGGCCTCGCCATGGTGGAGGAACCGGTCTGCCCGCATGGCGGGATAATCACAGTGGAGAGTGCGGTCGGCCGGGGCACAATTTTTGCTGTTGCTCTCAAGTTCGGGGCGGCGCACCTGCCAAGGGCGCGCATCGCGGGCGCGCATCGCGGGCGCGCGTGCGCAGACCGCCACCATGACCCGTGCGCCAGTCTATGCCGCGAAGGCGCTGCGGCGGCTTCTTCAGGACGAACGCGCGAAGAAGTTTCCCCGCGACGGCGACAGTTCGAGCGATGCCGCACCGGCGCCGAACGGCGCACGGATTCTACTGGCCCACAACAGCCCCGATATGCTCGACTACCTCGTCCGCCTGCTGTCTCCGCGATGGGAGGTCGAACCGGTGGCGAATGGTCTGGCAGCGCTGGACGCCGCCCGACGCCGTAGGCCCGATCTCGTGCTGGTGGATGAGATGATGTCGGGCCTGGGCGGCCTTGAGCTGGTGGCGGCACTCCGCCGTGATCCGAAGTTCACGCATGTGTCGGTCATTCTTCTGACCACCGGGGCCGGGCAGCAAGCGCGCATCAAGGGCCTGGAGGCGGGGGCGGACGACTGCCTCGTTAAGCCCTTCGCCGCCCGCGAACTGCTGGCGCGGGTGAAGTCCCTTCTCGCCCTGTCACGGTTGCGCCGAGCCGCCGCCGAGCGGGCTCGACGGAGCGAGGCGCGGCTGCATGCGGCCATCGATCTCGTGGGACTCGGCATCTATTCCTGGGATCCCGTGACCAATGCGCTGGAGTGGGACGATCGCCTCAGGGCAATGTGGGGCCTGCCACCCGGTGCGCCTGTCAACATGGATGTTTTCATGGCCGGCATCTATGCGCAGGACCGGCCACGGGTTGAGGCGGCAATTGCGGCTTGCACCGATCCCTCCGGCGATGGCGTCTACGCGATCGAGTACCGCACCATCGGGATCGACAATGGGGCGGAGCGATGGATTTCAACGCATGGCAAGACCGTCTTCGAGGATGGTCGGCCGGTGACATTCAACGGCGCGGCGCTCGAAATCACCGAACGGAAGAATGGGGAGGAGCGGCTGCGGCGGAGCGAGGCATATCTCTCGGCGATCCTGGAGCAGCTCCCCATCGGAGTGGCGGTCTTTGACACTGATGGTCATCTAACACTGGGCAACAAAGCCCTTGGCAACTTCGTGGTTGACGAGATTTCCTCGCGCTCTCCGGAAAAGGCGGCGCGTTGGCAGAGTTTTCGTCCAGACGGTTCGATCGTCCAGGCACAGGACTACCCCGGCGCAAAGGCGCTCCGCGGCGAGGTCACCATGCCAGGGCTGAGCTTCCTGTACACCCATTTCGACGGACGCGCTGTCTGGACCCGGGTGAGCGGGTCACCGTTGCGGGACAAGACCGGTGTGGTGACCGGTGCTGTCGTGATCATCCAGGATATTGACCACGAAAAGCGAGCCAATGCTGCGTTGCGCGAGAGCGAGGAGCGCTTCCGACAATTTGCCAATCACTCGACCGACGTGCTCTGGATCATCAACGCGGAAACGATGCGGATCGAATACCTGAGCCGGGCGTTCGAAACGATCTGGGGCGAACCGCCCGAAGCGCTGCTGAAGGACACGACCCACTGGGCCACCACCGTTCATCCCGACGACAGGGCCGGTGCGCTCGACGCAATGGACAGGGTTCTCCGCAGTGAGTTTGTCGTCCAGGAATACCGGATAGTGCGCCCGGATGGAAACTTGCGCTGGATCAGGGCTACGTTCTTTCCCATCCGCGATGACAAGGGACAGATGCGGCGGATTGGCGGAATTGCCGAGGATATCACCAGGCACAGCGGCTCGCAGGTCTATGTCGTCAGTCCGGATGATACTTCGCGGCCGCGTCTGTCGCTGATGCTGCAACGGGCTGGTTACAACGTGAAAGAGTTTGCGTCCGGCCGAACATTCATCAAGGTTGCGCAGGTCCTAGTGGCGGGTTGTGTCGTGCTCGACATCCGAGCCCCCGCAGCGGGCGGCTCAGCGATCCTTCGCGAGCTGAAAGCCCGACGCATCGGCCTGCCCGTTATCGTCACGGGCGACAGTCAGGGAGATGTCGGAGCTGTGGTCCAGGCGATGAAGGCGGGGGCCGTGGACTGGCTGGAGGCGCCATGCGAAGCCGACGCGCTGCTCGTCGCGGTCGCCGAGGCTCTGGCGAACATGCCGGAGCCGCCGACGGCGGACACTGCCGCGGAGCTCGCTCGGACGCGGATCGCCGGGATGTCGGTCCGCGAGCGGGAGGTTTTGGCCGGCCTAATGGGAGGCGACACCAACAAGACCATCGCCCGGCGTCTCGGGATCAGCCCGCGTACGGTCGAAATCCACCGCGCCCATGTCATGGAGCGGTTCGGTGTGCGCACCTTGACAGAAGCCGTGCTGCTGGCGTCGTCGGCTGGCCTGTCCTCCTCCGATCTCCCGGCAGGTCCAGCGGGAGGTCCCCCATCTGGCCGGCGTGCCACGGCAAGCGATGATTGATGCCGCATTTTTCAAGTTGCCACCAACCGGATCTCGCCACACCCACGCGAGTCTCACACGTTCGGCGACAGCGATCACATCCGTAGCATTTTCTCGATCGGATGAACCTGCCTGGCGTAAAGTTCAGAGGACTTTCTGCCGTACCATCGCGGGCTAGTAGCGACTCCTGCGCGCCCGCCTATCTGTCATCCAGCGAATCACAGAAGGGCCGGGTAGTGCGTAGTAGAACAGCAGAAATATATACATGATCACGCTGAGGTAGGGGCTGACGAGTGCGAGCAGGAACGCGGCGCCATAGAAGATCGGTACGAACATCCAGTTCCAGGACAGCGCATGCAAGCGGTGTGGGTCGGCCTGTGGCCTGATAAGGCCGGCGCGCAATGCGTGCTGCCACAACAGGCTGAAGAAGATCCCCGCTGCTCCGAGTGCCGCGCTGTAAATGAAGGCGGCCAATTTGATCTCCCATCTCCCGGCCAGGCAATACTCCGCAAAGATAGCAGTCGTGAACGGCAGGAGCGCCGTGCAGAGCAGGAGCAGGAGATTGTATATCAGCAGGATATGGTCGCTGCGATGGATGTAGTGGAACATCGTATGGTGGTTGGCCCAAACCACCCCGACCTGAAGAAAGCTCAGAACATAGGCCAGATATAACGGCCATTGTTGCAACAACGCCGACGTGAGGGTGTGCCCGTTCAGGGTATCTCTTCCAGGAACGTGCAGATCGAGCACGAGGAGCGTGATGATGATGGAAAAGACGCCGTCGCTGAACGCCGCGACGCGTGCAGGCGATGGCGTTTCACGCTGGTCCGCAGCGATGTCCCATTCCGACACGGCACGCAGCGGTGCTAGGCGGCGACGCTGCTGGGCTGTCCGATCAAGGACCCAGAGAGCGCTGCCTGCAGCCGGGCCTCCTGTTCGGGCGAAAGCGAAGACCGGAGCACGCGGCCCTTGAAACGCGACAGCTCTGCAAGCACCTTCTCCGGCTGCATCTTGCGCACTAGAATGAACAGTGCGGAGGTATTCGGTTGAAGAGCCTGAGCTATTGAACGAATGAAGTCGTCGTTGATGCCATAATCTGCGAGGCTCGCGGCCAGGGCTCCAGACCCTGCTCCCATCGCCGCGCCGGTGATGAGGCCGATGAGCGGGTTGAGAAACAGCAGGCCGACCAGGGTGCCCCACATGGCCCCCCAGAGAGCACCCGAAGCGGCGGCCGGGCCTACCAAGGAAACGCTCTGTTTCATGTGCACCTTTCCTTTTGGATCGCGAATGACGACCACCGCGTCGTCCAAATCAACAAGATATTCCATTTGGAGGCGCTGAAGCTCGCTGAGTACGCGGTCTGCCTCGTGGGGTTCTTCAAAAGCGATCACGATGAGCTCTGACATGGCGTTCTCCTCTTGAGGTGCCGGAGCACGGTTTGGTCGCGCCACTAATGCAGTGCTGCCAGACCAGCGCCTTGACGGACGTCAATCTATTCGATCGCGAAGACCAACAATTTGGAAGGCCTGCCAGGCGGATCTGCATTTGCGGCCGCAACTCAAAAACACGATGTGGTCTTGACGTTTATCAAGGTGGAACTGGTGGTCATGTATCAAGGTGGAACTGGTCGTCATGTCTAGGACGACGTCCGGTCAAGGCATCCCGGAGTTCGACTATGCAAACGAAATTGATCGCGGTTGCTGCGATGACTGGCGTTTTCATCAGTGTGGGGGCCCTACGATCAATATGCGCTCAGATACCGCCTAAGCCGGAGGCGGCCACCATCGCCGTAGTCAGCGAGGCCCGCGCGGCCGTCGAAAGTGTCGATCCACACGCCCGGCAGGTTCTGCTCCACTTGCCGGACAGCAGCCTGGTGACGCTCAACGTGCCGCCCGACATAGGGACCATCGACCGGCTCAGGTCCGGCGATCATGTCGCGGTGAGATATATCGACGCGGCCGTGATCGATATCGCCAAGACCAACGTTGCGTCGAACTCCGAACCTACTCCCGGCCCAGCATCGAAGGGCGAGATCCGAGGTGTGAGCACAGTGGTCGGTGTCGATCCGTCACATCAAACTGTGACCCTTGTCGATTCACAAAATCGCACCCAGACGCTCGGGGTCCATGACCAATCGATGCTGAATACACTGAAGCCCGGCGACAATATCGATGTTACCTAAAAGAAAGCCATCGCCATCAGTCTTGATCCCGTACTGCCATAGATGCTGCTGCGCTTGCACAGGCGGTGCGCGGCGGACTTATACCTTGTCACCTCCGCTTCTCGGGCGGCCGACGCCGGTGAAGGCTGAACTGAAGGCGGCATGTGCGAGCGGATAGTTCCGACAGACCGACGGCGCCACTGTCGCTTCCATCATCAATGTTAGAAAACCGGAGGGTCCAATGAAAGCTAAACTCCTCACTCTTGCCGCCGTGACGATATTCGGATTGATTGCTCTCCCGCGGCCGCAGATCTTGCACGCACAGGAGGTCAGGCTTGTCGTCGTTGATCTCCACGACGTTGCGGAAGGCTACCGAACCAGCAAACTTGTCGGCCGAAATGTGATGAATGACAAGAACGAGAAGATTGGAACAATCGACGACCTTGTCATCGGGCAGGCCGAGCCGCGCGTGCTGTTCGCCATTCTGCAGGTTGGCAGCTTTCTCGGTTTGGGTGGCCACCTCGTAGCGGTCCCGTATCAGAGCTTGAAACTGGATATTCCGGACGGAAAGATCACATTGACCGGTGCGTCCAAGGAGGAGCTGCGGCGCCTCCCTGAGTTCATTTATCGTGTAGGTTGAGTGCGCTTTCCATCGTTTGGCTGCGTCACGCACGGCGCAACCGGAGATCGATCATGATCTCGGCCATGCAGGCATTCAGCCCCTGTCGTCGAATTCCTGGGCAATCCGCTCGCGGGTAGCCTCGGTGAGGAGCGCGATCAGGCTCATGCAACTCGTCTCCATCTGCGGGTCGACAGATGGTAGCAGCCGCGTCGTCGGCGTGCGACGTTAGTAGGGCCGCTGTTGCGATGCATCCACAGAGCCCAGCTTCATCCGGGCTCTGCGGATGCCGTTACGGCCGGGCCGGGGGAGGAGCCAGGCCCGTGCCGCGACCACGATCGACGTCTAGGGCGGGCTGACGACGATCCGGTTCTCGACCTTGATGACGCCCGGCGTCGCCCAGGCGCTCCGTTCCGCCTCCTGCCGCTCGGCCCAGGACCGCACGGTGCCGCTCAGGGTCACCGCACCGCCATCGGTGGCCACGGTGATCCGGGCGGCATCGATCTCGGCGCTGCGGCGAAAGGCTTCTTCGATCTTCTGCTTGATCTCGATCGGCGGCACGCGGGGGTGCAGGCTGATCAGGTTGGTAACGCCCTTGACCCCGCGCAACCTGCGGACCGCGGTTTCCGCGCGTTCGCGCTGGTAGTTCCACTCTGTGCTGCCCTCCAGCGTGATCCAGCCGTCGCGCACGACTACCCGAATATGATCGGCCGAGTACGGCAACTGGCTCTGAATTGCCGCAACCGCATCCCGCGCAATCTCCGGGTCGGGACGCTGGTTAAAGACTGGCAGGCGCACTTCTATGTCATTTGCCACTCCGACGACACCGGCAACCCGCTTCGTTGCACGCTCCGCTTCCCATTTTTGACTGTAGCTGCGCACATACCCGCTCAGGGCTACAACGCCACTCTTCACCGCCACGGCGATGTCGGTCGCATCGATATCGGGGTGCGCGCGCAACTCGGCCTCCACGTCGCGTTTCACGTCCATGTCGGACCGCATATCATGTTCCTCCAAGGTAGAGTCGTTATGCATGAACTCGGTGTGCTGCAGGATTACTGAATTCTGCGGACACTCAGGGACGAGTATCAGAACATCCCGGCCCGTTGCCTTGACTACGGTCAATTTTAGATTGCGCGGAACCGTCGAGCTGCCCGCCTCGCTTTCAGAAGTCGAGCGCAGGCTGCGGCTGTCGATGATGGCCGCCGTCGGCTCCGCGCTGCGGCCGGAGGCGAGGCGCAGCACCGCACGCAGATCATGCGCCAGCGCCTCGAAACACCCCGCCGCCAGCCAGCGTTGCGATTGCTGATGCACCGCCGACCAGGCCGGCAGATCATTCGGCATCGCCCGCCAGGCAATGCCGTAGCGGATTCACATAACGGAGACCGTTGAACAGATCCCGCAGCGCGTGCTGACGCTGCACCGCGTCCTCGCGCATCAGCGTCAAATACGGGACGACCAACGACCATTCATCGTCAGTGACATCAGAGGGGTAGGATTTGCGAGCACCGGCCATCCATACCCAGCCCTCAGCCGACAGAAAGTACGTAACACCCTCTAGACGCAGCGGCTCCGATGCATAAACCGGGGCGGCTCTGCGTTGGTGGCACCCACGCGAATCAGCCGAAAAGATACCTAGCCACAAAATACGCCGCCGCCCAGACCAGCAGCCCCAGCACCGTCTTAAGCACGAGGCCGCGCGCCGCCGAGAGCGGATTCTCGAGTTCCACATTCTCGCTGAACGGGACATCCGCAACAAGGTCGCCTCGCAGCAAGCAGACCAGGCTGGCTGACACATGCGCAGGGCGCCCTGGCCGGTGGCGGTCCTTGGTACCAGTATCGCCCTGCCTTCCCAACTCGCTCAGAATCGCGGCGATTAAGTCATTGAGCATGCAAACCCCGTTGACAAGAGTTCAACTCAATTGCGAACTTGCAACGTATTCAACTATATTGGATTATTTTTCTGAGTTTCATGTTAAGCCGCCCGCTAGGTCTTCTAACAGGTTGAACGGACTCCGCGGTCGGCCTCTCGTCCACCTAAAATCGATTTGGTGTGAAGCATTCATACGGACAAGGCCGCGCGCCTGACATCCTCCGCCACTCAGATTGACAAGATGGGAACCGCTGCAACCCCATCTTTGGTAAAACTGAGATGCATAGGGGAAGATCGATGGATACGAAATTCTTGCTCGTCGCGGCGAGATTGATGCTGGCCATTTCTTCTGGCGCGTATGCCCAGAACGCCAACTTATCGTGCCAGGGATGTTCGAATAGCGGCACCGCGCAGGCGGTGGACTGGGACGGGTCGAATTCGTCCCAACCTCCCCTTCGTAGTCCGGTTCCGGCCGATCATGGCTCGCGGTCATTGCTCACTTTTGGCGGCGTGGAACTGCACATCCGGTCTCCACTGACGCAACCCTATAACGGCTCTGGAGCCTACAGGAATTTCGAGGGTCAACCTGATGCGCGCGGCGACAATATCCTCGATCGGGTCGGCTAACTCTCGCAACGAGCGCGATTGCCGCCGACGCACGGAGCGTCGTCTCCGAACAAGCATCCACGGTGCCCATCTCTGTGAGGGATCACACAATGAGAACTCGCTTGAGGCGAACGGATATCGCCCTCGGAATCTCCCTCAATCTTTACGCGATGCTGGCGATCGCTCTGGCGGACCCGGCGGCCGCAGGCGATAAGAATCTCGGGCAAGTTTTGACCCCGGCTCCAACTGCAACAACACAAACCAGTGACGAAGCGGAGCCATGTGTTCCCGGGCATCGGTTTGAACCGGGACCCATCGTGGGTGGCCACCATCGTCAACCTTCACCCGGCGAGATTGAAGTGCGAATGCGGGAACTGCGGGCGCGGGGCAGCTGCTCGACTGCGCAGCGCAGCAGTCACATGACCAAGCTAAGTTCTCACCTCATCACTGGCACCATAGCAGGGTGATGACAGGAACCGCCCGTGACAGGTGACGGTGCCGATGACCGACGATCCGAAAATCACCCATCCTACTGCCCCCGCCTCTTCCAGCGCCTATTGCCAACAAGCTGGCCATTCCGCTGCTCAGCTAACACGCCACCACAATTCATCCGCTGTGGATGCCCGAGAACCACGAGCATCCCAGGTTCGCCCTCCAACACCGTTAGCAGCGGCGCGCGGCCGCGGAACATAGCGGATCGGTTAGGCCACCTGAGCCAGGCGCCAGCATCACCGTAGACCGCTTTTGCCTCTGCATCGATTGCACGAAGCAGCCGCAGCATGGAGCGACGGCGGGGTATGGCGGCGATCTCGGCTTTGCTGACGCCCCATTCGATTAGCAGGTCGTGGACCTCGCGGTAGAGCGTCATCCCTCCATTCGAACGCACTAATCAGGTCCCTGGCTAGCTTTGACAAGTTAATGTTGCGAGATTGCCTTAACGTTGGGGAAACAGAGATCACGCTGCGGCGGTCGCAGCACTCCAGGAGGTATGAGCATCTGCTCGAAACGCGCGCGGCGTTTTGCGGCTAATCAAATGACGTTCAGTATTGAACGTGTTGTAGATCGAGGCGTGCGTAGTGAGAACTCTTTGGGTGGATCGCGGGGTCTTAAACCCCTGCATTCTCCGCTCTCGTCGTCGGATCGGTAGATGCGAGTTTTCCACCCTGTTATTTTCTCGAAGTCGGCCTGGTCGGTGCCGATCCTCAAGGCCAAGGTCAGTCAAGGCTGAAACATAGGATCGAAGCCCGTCGGTGACCACCATGTCGAGCACTTCACCCTCGTCGTCCACAGCCCGCCACAAATACATGCGACGGCCGCCGATATTCACCACCATCTCGTCCAAATGCCACCGAGCAGTCGGCGCCGGCCGCCGCCGCTTTAAGTTCCTCGCGATCGATGGTCCGAACTTGATCGTCCAGCAACGGATCGCCTCATAGCTAACGTCGATTCCCCGCTGCGCCAGAAGTTCTTCGACGTCTCGGAAGCTCAATGTGAAGCGAAAGTAGAGCCAAACGCCGTAGCGAATGATATCGGGCGGAAAACGATGCCACTTGAACGAGATCGGTCGCAATTCAAAGCCCCCTGCCCGCGCTACCTCGCGAAAACCAGAGAAAAGTTATCATCTGACTGACAGCACCTCTCAGACACATGCGAGTCATTGCGACCGGATTATGAACCACACCCGGAATCTCGACCAACGCTGGAGTTATTTCTTGTCGACGTTCCACATGACAGGAATCGGCACTTCCATGACACTCGCTAGGTTGGTGCGGTAGGCGACCGGCTGGAAGAACTGGCCCAGCGGGACGATCGGCACGAACTTCGCAACCTCTCGCTGGATCTGTTCGGCTATCTGCTTGCGCTGTCCTGGATCCTGTTCGCACCCGTAGGCGTCGCGGAGCTTCAGCGCGTAGACGATTGCAACGTCGCCCCCGGGCGCCGGACGAGAGCACGTCCCACGAATTGTCTGTGGGATGTCGGAAGCTGAACTCGTGTCGGCCGCCAGCGAATTAGCTATGAAAGTCGGTCGCTTGAGCCCCTCGGGCCGTCCTGCACGGGACGGCCTTTCGAGTTTTCCTCGGGTGGCTATGAACCGCGCTGGATGCGATGCGGCTGACTTCGCGATAGACAGTTGAACGCCCCAGGCCGAGCTGGCGTGCTGCGGCGGCCAGCGATAGCCCGGCGGCAACCAACTTCAGTGCGGCAGCGATGCGGTCGGCATCAAGCGGCTGGCGGCCTGGCCGTTTTCCCTTGGCGCGGGCCGCGGCGAGGCCATCCTTCGTGCGTTCGGCGATGAGGCGGCGTTCGAAGTGCGCAATGGCACCGAACACATGGAAGACCAGCTCGCCGGCGGCCGAGGACGTGTCGATCTTCTCTTCCAGGCTGAGCAGCGCGATGCCATGATCCTTCAGCATCGTCACGATTGCCAGCAGCTCGCCTAACGACCGCCTCAGTCAGTCGATTCACACGTTCGAGCAGCAGCGAGGTTGGGTTATCGGCCATGTGGATCGTCCTTTCGTCGAGCCGGCAAGTCGCCGGCGACCGGCGAGGTCGGTTTCAGGTATGGACCATGCGATAGCCCAGCTTGTGGCCAGGCGCGCGTTTACAACGCACCGGGCAAGAACTTCCCGGCGACCGGGCTGAGGAAGACATTGGCGAGGAACTCGGCCAGCATATCCTCGACCGCCACCACGCGAAAAGATTGCACCATCAAAGCCCGGGACCAAACATCTAACAATACACCATTTCAGAAGATCTTAAGTACGAACCGCAAAAGAACGATCGCGAACAAGGCGAAGAACGCTGCTATCAGCCCGCCGACCACCCAGAAACCGCTCGGACTGCCGCTGAACGGAACACCGCCGACGTTCATGCCCCAAATCCCTGCAATCAGCGTTGCCGGCAGGAATACCGCCGAGAACATCGTAAGTATGTAGACGTTCCGGTTGGTGTCCTCCTCGACCTGCGCACGGAGCTCTTCGAGCAGGAACTGACAGTGCTCCGCGTAGTCCTGGGCATCCTCTACCAAAGCCGCATAGCGGTGGATCTGGCGATTGAAGCGGTCGAATTCGTCGGCGGTGCTGTGGACCAGCACGCCGCCGTCATCCCTGGTTGGAGTCCATCGATCATCTGCCGAATCCTGGCCCAGCCTTCAGAAGCCTGTCGCTGCGGATGCAGCCTCGCGGCCTGCCCGCTGTTGCCAGGCGCGCACTCCGTCGGTCACGCGTTCGTAGAAGCTGGTCGGGCCAACGGCAGCCTCGATCCCGCCGAGCCGCATCCGCTCGCGCACCTCGTCGCGCACGCGGGCGAAGGCGAAGGTGATGCCCTGTCCTTGCAGCCGCTTGATGGTGTTGAGCATCGCATCGCACGCGCTGGTGTCCATGAAATTCACCGATCCTGCGTCCAGAAGCACGTGCCTGGCCGGTGGCCGGGTTACGGCCAGCGCAGCCTTCAGCGCTTCGTCGAGATGGCCGATGCTCGCGAAGAACAGGTCGCCGCCGGCCCGCCAGATCAGCAGCCCCGGGAAGGTGAGAGCCTCGGGGTGGCGTCGGACATCGCGATAGGCCTCGGTACCCGGCAGTTGGCCGAGCACCGCGCCCTCGGGATGACTGGTCCGATAGATCAACATCAGCAGTGACAGCGCAACGCCGATGGCGATGCCTTGCAGCACGCCCAACGTCAGCTCACCGGCAACAACGATCACCGCTATCGCGAACTCGCCGCGGTTGCGGGCGAACAGATCGCGCAGATAGGCGGGCTTCGACAGGTGGAGCATGGCCGCGATCACGATAGCGGCAAGCGCCGGGTGCGGCATTCCCCGGAACAGCGGCGTCAACAGCACCAGTGTCAGGAAGCAGAAGACGGCCGCGACAAGGTTGGCAATCTGAGTGCGGGCGCCGGCGGCCATGGCAACGGAGGTCTTGGACAGGCTGCCGACGACGAGGAACCCGCCGAAAAGGCCACTCAGGACGTTGGCGGGCCCATGTGCGACGAGCTCCTGATTCGGATCGATGTCGCCGCCGTCCTGCATCGCTGCCGCCTTTGCCCCGCCAAGGGCCTCGGCATAGCCGACGAGAACGATGGCCAGTGCGCCCGGCACCAGGTCCCGCAGCTTTGCAAAATTGAGGTCAGGTAGCACGACGTGAGGCAGGCCGGACGGAAGGTCGCCGACAACGCGTATGCCGGCAGCTTCGCCGTTGAGCGCGCCGACAAGAAGGGTGGCGGCTGCCGCGACGACCAGGGCGGCGGGCGCCCGAGGCGCCAGATGGCGCAGCAACTGCATTGCGGCGAGGCTGAGGGTGCCGGTCAGAACCGGCGCGAACGTGGCGTCCGACAGATGCCGCAGCAGGAACCAGAGCTTGGTGAAGAAGTTGCCGGATGCGCCGTCGATGCCCAGCAGGTGCGGCACCTGGCCGATGATCGTGACGAACACGAGGCCTTCGATGAACCCGCGCATGACCGGCGCGGGGATGAACGCGGCTACCCAGCCCATGCGCAGAATGCCGAAAAGAAGGAAGAATGTGCCGATCAGGACTGCAAGGGTGGAGGTCAGCGCATTGAAGTCCGCGGTGCCCTGAACCGCGACGGCGCCCACGGTCAGCGCGGAGATCAGGCCGGTCGCGGTGTCTGGGCCAACCACCAATAGGCGCGAGGTACCGAGCAGGGCATAAGCGACCAGCGGCGGGACGATCGTGTAGAGCCCCATGACCGGCGGCACACCGACGATGTCGGCATAGGCCATGCCCTCGGGCACCATCACGGCCCAGACCGCAAGACCAGCCATGACGTCCGGCAATAACCAGTCGCGCCGGTAGCCAGGCAACCAGCGAAGGACCGGCAGCAGCCGCTGTGCGATGGACGCAGGGCGAGCCGCGACGGGCATGGTGGCTTCCCCAAACTTGGCGCGAGGCCGCTTGACGGTCTCCGCTCAGAGCATGATCGAGGAGATCATGCTCTGCTTGTTTCAAGATAGAACAGCTTTATCAGATCAATTGGCATCGCGGAGCGATTCCACCTGATGCGGCTCTAGTGTCGTGATTCGGAAGTTTTGAGGATTTCGGTCTGATTGTCGACGATTTTGAGGGTTGCGAGGCACTGTGTTGCACGGATCAGCTGGCGGACGCAGTGAGCGTCACCTCGTTCATGGGGTTCTGGTGCAAACGGCCGATCCTATCGGCTATGTTGGCGGCAAAATTGGCTGAGGGTCGGCAATGGGTAAGCTGAAGAGCGTGGAGGAGCTGTTCGAGGGTCGCCACTTCGACCGCGAAATCATCATCCTATGCGTGCGCTGATATCTTCGCTTCAAGCTGAGCCTGCGAGACCTGGTGGAGATGACGGCCGAGCGGGGCTTGTCGATGGCGCATACGACCATAATGCGTTGGGTGCAGCGCTACGCAGCGGAGTTCGAGAAACGCTGGAGACGGTATGCCCAGGCCGTGGGGCGAGCTAAAAGCCGAGGGCTTGCTGCCCGCCGACGCGAAGCTCCGCTCGTCGAAGTACTTGAACAACCTGATTGAGCAGGACCATCGGGGTGTGAAGCAGCGCATTGCCGTGATGCTCGGTTTCAAGGTTTTCCGGAATGCGGCGATCGCGATCACCGGCATCGAGCTGATGCATCGCATCCGCAAGGGACAGTTTGGCTTGCGACGTCTGGGTGTTCACGGTCGATTTGTGCCTGATGTTTGGAACGCGGTGCTTGAGGCCTGAAGTCCGCATGGCGCAACAGGGAGCGTTTGCTCGTGCCGGCTATTTGCACCGGAGCCGGGCCGACCACGTTCTCCGCCTTCCTCTCGCCCAGGAACCCGGTTAACGGCTGGCTGTGGGGCATCGGCCCCGTGGTGCAGATCCCGACCGCCAGCAGTTCCACCCTCGGCTCCAACGTGTGGGACGGCGGCATCACCGGGGTCCTGGTCTACATGAAGGGCCCTTGGGTCATCGGCGCGCTGGCGAACAACGTGTGGTCGGCTGGCGGGACGTCAGGGAACGGGGGGACGCGCTGCAACGCGTTCCTGGCCCAGCCGTTCGTCAACTACAACTTCGGCGAGGGCTGGTACGTCACCACGGCCCCGGTGATAACGGCGAACTGGCGCACCGCGGGGGACAAGGCGTGGACCCTGCACGTCGGCGGAGGGGCGGGGCATCAAGCTCGGCGGGAAGCTGCCAATCAACCTGGCGGTCTCCGCCTACTACAACGCCCTGCGGCCGGAATTCGGACCCCTGTGGCAACTCCGTACGCAGGCGACGCTCATCTTCTGACGGCTCTATCGGGCAAAGGAGTGAAAATGAGCCAGATCGTTCACTTCATACAGGTTCACCTCTTAAGCCTGTCGGCACTCGCAAAATTCGCGATTGGAATGGTGATACTCGTAGCCATTCCTCGCCTCTGCCGCCGCCTGCATGTTCCTACGGCGGTGGGCCTGCTGCTCGGGGGCGTGCTCATAGGGCCCTATGTTCTCGGCTTCTTCGGCACGGACCGCCCGGTCGCGGATTTCATGGCCGAGCTCGGCAAGCTGCTGCTCATGTTCTTCGCTGGCCTCGAGATCGACCTCGCACTCTTCCGCCGCGCCCGCAACCGGGCGATCAGCTTCGGCATTGCCACGACGGCGCTCGCCCTCGTGCTCGGCACCGTGGCCGGGCTCGCTTTCGGCTACGGTGTGATCCCAGCCGTCGTGATCGGCTCACTGCTCGCCTCGCACACGCTGCTCGGCCTTGGAGCGCTCGACAAGCTCGGGCTGAAAGGGCTGGAGCCGGTGACGGTGACTGTGGGCGCCACGGTGATGTCCGACACGTTGTCGCTGGTCGTGTTCGCCGTCTGCCTCTCGATCTACACGATTGGCTTTTCCGCCTCCTCGTTGGTGCTGCTGCTCCTCGAGATCGCGGGCTACATCCTGTTCGTGCTGTTCGGCCTGAGCCGCGTCGCTTCCTTCGTGCTAAAGCGCGTGGAGGACGAGGAGGACGCCTACTTCGTCCTCATGCTCGGCATCATGGCCATCGCAGGCGTGCTGGCAGACGCGATCCAGCTTCCCGGCATCGTCGGCGCGTTCCTGGCCGGGCTCGCGGTCAACGCCTCGGCCCGAGACAAGCCAGCGAGCGCCAAGCTGGAGTTCCTCGCCAAGTCGCTCTTCATCCCGATCTTCTTCATCGTCACGGGGTTCCTGATCGACCCGGTCCAGTTCGTACGGGGCATCCTGGACAACTCGCTTCTCGTAGCTGGCGTCATAGCCGCCCCGCTCGTCGGCAAGTGGATCGCCGCCTGGCTCGCTGGCCGCTCCTTCGGCGACACGCGGGACGAGCAACTTACGGTCTGGTCGCTGACGCTGCCGCAGGTGGCGGCCACGCTGGCGGCCACCCTGGTCGCCCACGCCACCGTCGGCCCTTCCGGCCAGCGCCTGCTCGACGACCGCATGCTCAACGTGGTCCTCGTGATGGTGCTCGTGACGGCGATCATGGGCCCAGTTCTCACGGAGCTCTTCGGTTCCCGTTTGGCAGGGCCTCGGAACGGAAGCTCGGCATCGCTAGAGGCACCGGACCTGGTCGCGCCTCCGGTTATCGGGGGAGCACGGGATCCCGCGTAGGCAGTTCGGCCCGTGTGCAGGCCAACTCCGCGCACGCTGTGCCCCCGCCGGTGGCGGCGAGGATTGAAAGATCCGACCTGACCGGGCCGGAGTGCCCCAACGGAACGCGCACGCTCGCTACGGCTGGGGCTGCACCGCGTCATCACGCCAGCAAAAGATTAACTTGCGTTTAAGTTGCTCCGCCGGACCATACTCCCGGCGGGACAAGCCATTGTCCGCGCGGAGAGCCCGCGTTCAGACCTTCTGAAAACTGGGGGTTGGAGTATCGAGCAGCGCGGTCAGAAACTTCAGCAACCCAGAGTAGCACGGCGCGGCGATCCGCGGGGCCGAAGCGCGCATCCCCGTCACCGAGCCGGGTGAATACCGGGCCGAGCTCAGCCAAGTGGATCTGCACCGTCTGCGGCTACAGGCAAGTCAGGCCATCTTGCCGCACGTCGCCCGGTGCTCGCTAAGGAGGAGCCGCGATGTCGTCTTCTTCCCAGCGGACCGCCACCAGGCGCCAATCCATCATACCGGGATGGAACTCCCGCCCGGCGAGATGATGTTCGACGCGCTTGGCTCGGACCACTCCCACTATGTGCCGCCGGAGGCGCATTGGCGGTCCATGGCCCTGGAGCCGGAAGATTTGGTGGCCGCAGCGCAGAGGATCGCCGGGGTCGATCTGAGCATGCCCGCCGCTAACCGCCGCGTTCGGCCGCCCGCGCCTCTAATGTCGCGCTTATCGCACCTTCACGCCGCAGCCACCGGGCTGGCCGCCACAGCTCCCGACCTCCTGACCCAACCTCAGGTCGCCAGGGTGTTCGAGGAGGAGCTCGTGCTGACGATGGTCGGCTGCCTGACCGCTGTAGTGGCACCGAAGGTCCAGCGGCGCTCCGGCGCGCCGATGCATCTTTGCTCCGGCGTTGACACGGCGGCCGGTTAAATCCTTCGGACTGCGGTCATCACCTGACTGCCTGAAATCGGCGGCCCGGGGCGTCGTCCCATCATGCCAGCGGGCCGGCGGCGAGGCCGTTGAGGTCAGGATCCTCTCAGCTCGGCTCGGCTAGTCATGGGTCGGCATGAGCCAGGACTGGATCACGGAGCAGCGCCGGCGGCTGCGCGAAGAGGAGCGGCGGGCGGGCCGGCGGCGACGACGCCTGACCGCGATCGTGGCCGCCTGACTTGCGGCGATCGGCAGCGTGCTGGTGCTGATCACATGGCTGATGGATTGATGGATCCCTATCTGCAGCGAGGGCAACAGGTGGCGCCGGTGGAGGTGGATCGTTTGCTGCGGTGAAGCCCGATCGCTCAGAACGTCCCAACATCCGGCACCGGGGCGAGCTGCTGCACCGGCTCGGCGCCGATCATCGGCATCCCCGGCTTGGGGCGTCCCATTAGGGCCCGCCCGCCCTTACGGGCCAGTCTCCAGCCGCCATGCAGGAGCCAAATTCGCGTCCGATTGAAATAGAAATTGCATTATCGGACGCATTACCGCGCGATGTCCAAGAACCTAATCGGACAGGAGCGGACCATGCTCGTCGGATACGCCAGGACGTCGACCAGCGACCAAACCGCTGGCCGAGCTGCTCAGGAACGCGACCTACGGGGGGCAGGTGCCGAACGTATCTTTGCCGAACCGGTCAGCGCAGTCGCCCAGCGCGCCGGCCTGCGCGACTGTCTGGCGTTCCTGCGCGAGGGCGACGTGCTGATGGTCACCAAGCCCGATCGCCTGGCCCGCTCGACCGCCGAGCTGCTGACGATCGAGGCCGACCTGGCGGCCCGCAAAATCGGTCTGGTGGTGTTGTCCATGGGTGGCGAGCGCCTCGACACCCGGAACCCGACCAGCAAGCTGATCTTGACCGTTTTGGCCGGGGTGGCGACCTGGGAACGGGAAATCATGCTGGAGCGGCAACGCGAAGGTATCGCCAGGGCCAAGACCGAGGGCAAATACAAAGGCCGCAAGCCGTCGATCGACGTGGCCGAGGTCGAACGTCTGGCTCAGACCATGGGGCCAGCCGCCATCGCTCGGCATCTCGGCGTGGCGCGCAGCAGCATCTATCGCCTAACCGGTGCCAAGCCCGCGGCTGGAGCCGACGCTGCCGCGTGACAATCTGTTCGCTTCGCCAGCCGCACGGCTTCATCGGCCGTGGCCTGGCCATGGCAGTTGGGATCGCCGTCGTTTCGCCGGCCAGAGGAGAGCTCCTATGCCAACAAGCTGGACCAATCAGGTCGCCCTCGTTACTGGCGGCGCACGTGGGCTCGGCCGCGCCACCGTTAAGCGCCTGGCGGCGCACGGCGTCGCCGTGGCAGTCAACTACACATCGAAGCCCGACAGTGCCGAAGCACTCGTGGCCGAAATCCGCGCTGCCGGTGGCCGCGCCGTTGCTGTCTGCGCTGACGTGGCAGACGCCGAAGCGGTCGACGCCATCGTCAGCTGCGCCGAGGGCGAACTCGGTCCCATCTCTATCCTCGTCAACAATGCCGGTATCGCCTGGGCTGCCACGCTCGAAACCTGGGAGCCCAACGGCTTCGCCCGACTGCGCGCCGTGAACGTCGATGGCACCATCCATGCCATTCGCGCTGTCATGGGCGGCATGAAGGCGCGCGGCTACGGCCGTATCGTGAACATCAGCTCGGTCGCCGCCTTCGGCACCACCGGCTTTCCGGGCAACCACTTCTACGCGTCAACGAAAGCCGAGGTGAACATCCTCACCCGACGCTTCGCGCTCGAACTCGGTCGGCACGGTATCACCGTCAACGCCGTCGCCCCCGGCTTCACCCGCACCGACATGACCCAGGGCGGCAAGACCGACGCGCAATGGCGCGAGATCGAGGCCGGCTTCGCCAAAGTCGCCATCACCGGCCGCGTCGGGGAGCCCGAGGATATTGCCAACGCCGTGACCTTCCTCGCCTCACCGGACTCTGGTTGGATCACCGCGCAGGTGCTGACCGTCGATGGAGGGCGGATGGACTATATCGGCCACGGCTGAAATGACGCGCCGTGTCGCCGGGGCGACGTCGCAAAAGTTGTCGCGAATTGTTTGCATTTTGCGACAGAACTTTGCGACGCTGAAACTGTCCAGATCGTCTCGACAAGCACTTCTGTCGCGAATCTTAGGCATTCTGCGACAATGCTGGACGCGGAGTTCAGGACTTACAGCCGAGTTGGGTGGAAAGCGCTCATAGAACATTTGCGCATCGAGGCCTGCTTTGCGCCCACTCAAGACATTCAGAGCCGAGGGGTGACGTGCCGAAATTGGACATTCGAGAGACGCGTTGACTGGCCGCCTATACCAACCCGCACTGATCAGACCCCATATGTTCGATCCCGCAATCCCATGGACATGATGCCTCATGGCTGATCGGTGAGGTTGTTCGAAGGCGAAATAACATTTGCCGTAGATTTCGACGCCGCAGGCGAACACCAGCCGACAGCTCGTGGCGTGGTAAATGGTGGCGTCCGCCAAGTGTGACGCGCCGCGCAGGCTCACCTGCTAGGCCAGGTCCGGATTTCCGCGGGCATCGCCGATGGCGGCGACCGCGGAGCGCCTCGCTGCGGATCGACCGGGGACGGGTAGCCGTGGTGTCGTTCTCCCGTGCTGCGGTTGACGCGGCCGACGCGGCGATCAACGTTGCTGGCAAATTGCGTCCCAGCGCCATTGATGGCCCGGCGCACGCAAGGGCCGGCCTGCAGCGAATACGGGCCGAGCGCAGGGGAGCGCATATGGCGGCGAACGAGTTGCGTGGACTGGTCGAGCAGGCGGGCGCGAACCAGGTGATCTATACCGATCCGGCCTTCCCGGATTGACCCGTGCCGCTGTTCAGCGCATGCCCACGCGACATCAGAGCGACCACGCCCATCCTCTTCGTCCATCACGGTCGCAGTCGCAACGCCCGCGACTACCGCGACTATCTGATGGACCTGGTCGACGCGCATGACCTGCTGGTGATCGCGCTGGAATTCTCTGATGCGCATTTCCCCGGGCAGCCCTGGTACAACGCCGGCAACGTGATGGCCGCGTCAGGCGGGCTCAATCCGCATGCGCACCGCAGCTACACCATCGTCGAACATCTGTTTGCCGACCTCGCGGATCAGGGTGTGACGACGCAGCCTGGCTACGGGCTGTTCGGCCATTCCGCCGGCAGCCAGTTTGTGCATCGCATGGTGATGCTGGGCCATCGCGACCGCGTGGTGGCCTGCGTCCCGGCCAATGCCGGCACCTACCTGATGCCCGATTTGGACATCGATTTTCCCTACGGCCTGCGCGGCACCGGCGCCGATGCAACCGCACTCCCCGGCATGCTCGCAGCGCCCCTGACGGTGATGGCCGGCACCGCCGACACCAACCCCGACGAGCCGTTCTTCCCGAACGATCTCGGCTCCATGCGCCAGGGCGCGACTCGCTACGAGCGCGCCCACCGCTTCGTCGCGGCCGGGTACGCCGCCGCGGCCACGCTGGGCGTGCCCTGCGCCTGGACTATCATCGACGTGCCCGACGTGGCCCATGACGGGCGGCGCATGGCGCAGGCGGCAGCACCGGTGTTGGCCGCGGCGCTGCACGCGGCTGCCCGGGCGGTGCGCCCATGACCTCCACGCGCGCGCCCCGCCCGCTACAGCGACCCGCATCTGTGGACGGCCGACCTGGCGGCGGTGATGGCGGGGCGCCCGCGCGATTCAACGCCGAACTGCTGCGTTTTGCCGAGCCGCATTCGCCGCAAGCATGCCGTAAGGCCAACAAGAACAATATCACGGAGGAAACGGGATGATCACACGTCGTGGCGCAATGACTGCGGCTGGCGTCGCACTGGCCGCCACCGCCGGAGGAATTGCCCGGCCAAGCCTGGCCGCCTCGCCCGCCGTGCTGCGCTACGTGCCGCGGGTCAACCTCTCCAGCCTCGACCCAATCTGGACGACGGAGATCACCGCCTCCATCCACGGCTACATGGTCTGGGACACGCTCTACGGCATCGATGCCGGGTTGATCCCGCGGCCCCAGATGCTTGCCGGTCACGAGGCGAGCAGCGACGGGCTGACCTGGCGGCTCACCCTGCGCGACGGCCTGTTCTGGCATGACGGCCCGCCGGTCCGCGCGGCCGACTGTGTCGCCTCCATTAAACGATGGGCCAGGCGTGACGGCTTCGGCCAGAAGCTGACCAGCCAGACCCATGAAATGGCGGTGCTGGATGACAAACGCTTCGAGATCCGGCTGAGCGCGCCGTTCCCGCTGTTGCCATTCGCGCTCGGGGCAAATGGCTGCTTCATGATGCCCGAGCGCATGGCCAACACCGACGCGTTTCAGCAGATCACCGAATTCGTCGGCAGCGGTCCCTTCGTGTTCGAGGCAAAGGAATGGGTGTCCGGCTCGTCTGCCGCCTACACGAAGTTTGCCAGATATCAGCCGCGCGCCGAGCCGCCAAGCTATTGGGCGGGCGGCAAGATGGCGAATTTCGACAGGGTTGAATGGAAGATCATTCCCGATCCGGCGACGGCTGCGAGCGCGCTGCGCAGCGGCGAGGTGGATTGGATGCAGGCCCCGCTGATCGATCTGGTGCCGATGCTCCAGCGCGCGCCGGGCGTGGTGGTGGATGTGCTCGATCCGCTCGGCGCCCTCGGCATGATCCGCATGAACCAGCTCGTGCCTCCGTTCAACAACCGCCTCGTGCGCCAGGCGGTGCTGAAGGTCGCAAGCCAGGCCGATTTCGTGCAGGCCGTGGTCGGCGACCAGAGCAAGCTCGGGCACATTGGCGTCGGCTTCTTCTCGCTGGGATCGCCATATGCGAGCACCGACGGCCTGGACGCGATCATGGGGAAGCGGGATTTCGACCTGGCGCGGAAACTGGTCGAGCAGGGCGGCTATGGCGGCGAGAAGGTCGTTGTCATGTCGCCGTCCGATGTTCCGCAATTCGAGACAATGGCCCAGTTGACCGCGGATCTGTACCGCAAGATTGGCCTGAACGTCGATTATCAGAGCATGGACGCCGGGACGCAGACCACGCGCCGGGCCAGCAAGAACCCGATCGATCAGGGTGGCTGGAGCACGTTCTGCACGGCCTATCTCGGCCTGCAGATGTCAAATCCCGGCAGCTCCTACCCGCTGCGCGAAAACGGCGACAAGGCGTGGTTTGGCTGGCCCAACGATCCGGCGATGGAGACGCTGCGCGACCAGTGGTTCGCCGCCCCCGACCTGACCGCCCAGCAGAAGGTCGCCTCGCAGATGCAGATGCTCGCGTTCCAGGACGTGCCGTTCATTCCGGTCGGCCAGTGGCAGGATCCCACGGCCTATTCCCGGACCCTCACCGGGTTTGTCAAAAGCAGCTTCAACCTGTTCTGGGGCGTGCGCCGCGCGTAGTCTGAAGTTGTCGGCAAATCGGCGATCCGCGGGGCAAGTGCGGTGCGCTGGGTCCATGCTTCGAACGCGACCGGCGCGATCTGCGCAAAGCCGCAGGGCGGCGACACGCGCTCGCATCACGTCTAAGCCTTCAGCGAAGTGATCCTGACCGCCGTCGAGGCGCGGAAGGACGTCACCATCGTCGAACTGGCCGATGCGGTCGAGGCCAATACGGGCGAGATGCCGAACAGTGTCCGCCGATAACGGCTTCTGTTCAGAGGCCAATCTCGAAGGCCTCAACGCGCGCACGGTTCGCGGCTATGTGGCGGCCGGGCGCGCAAGCAAGCCTGGCGGCGGCAACAAAGGCGGCAAGCTGGTTCAAGCCATGCGCGCCAGACTCCGCAAACGCGGATATCAAAGCCGATACCGCATACGAAAATACACCGTCGAACCCGTCTTCGGACACATCAAGCAGGCCAGAGGCTTCCGACAATTCCTCCTCCGCGGCATCGACAAGGTCAAGGGCGAATGGGCAATGATCTGCACCGCCCACAACCTCGCAAAACTCACCGCATGAGGATCAGCGCCGCCAAACGCAACCCATGGCCTCACTAATTAAATGGCGCCGCAAAGATTACCGCGACAGGCTCCTAGTACCAGCTTTCCTGTTGGATGGACCGCTCTCGACGAATTCAATTGTCGAGAGCTCCAGTTTCGACGTACCGTTTGCGACGGTCTAGGCACGAGCAGCGACGGCTACCCACATTCGCTGGGAGTCGGATAGGCCAGAATCGTGTTCTCAGCGGGAAGGTCCAGAACTTCGCAATCCTTTGCAGTGGAGGCGATGGCATGAGGCAGTCACGCAACATACTCCGAGCCCTTCTGATTGGTCCTTTTATCGCCGGCACTGCCATGGCCGGTCCTCTTGACGATGTAGCCAAGAATCAGTTGCCCGCTCTTGCTTCTTTTGATTATGCACAGGAATTGCTTGGCTTAGCCTACGGAATTGACCCCGCATTTCCGACCTTTACGGCAAATGGAACCATAAGCTCTGGTGGCTTCAGTTGGACATCCACCGGGACGACCTATCTTGGCAGCCCCGTCGATTGGACGGCCAGCGGCTCTTTCAACCCCGCCACGAATTCCATCCACTGGTCCGGCGACGGGACGTATTTGGGGCTGACGTGGTCGCTGTTGGGGGATGTGACATGGCTTTCCGATGCGGACTTCCAAATAGCCCACGACTACTCAATCCTCGACCCGCTTGGACAGAGCCGGATCTTCACCTCGACGCCAGACGGCGCGCCGGCATTTGACGCGGGGACTTTCGCAGATCAACCAACCACGTTCACGTATACGGTACCGAACTCGAAGACGACTTCAATATTGTTCGGCCTCTTCAAGAGTACAGAATCCGATACCCAGACAATTACCATTTCAGCTGGAACGATATTTGAGGATACGGTAACGGTCACAAATGATACGACAAAAGCTGGGGTTCAGGTTACCGGTGGGGGCGGGACCCTCGATTCGGGGGGAGGCAGCTTCTCGAAGAAGACAACCATCCGGCCCGTCCCGGAGCCTTCGACAATCACGGTTCTGCTTCCTGCTGTTGCCGCAATCTTCGCAGTCCTTTGGAAGGCCAACAGGAAACGAGAAGGCACTGCGCGTGCATAGTTGCAAAAATTCGTGAGGAGGCCGGTACCTCAAAACCGACCACGACGTCGTGGCCGTGATCGGGATCGACCGTGTTGCATGGACCTAGCCGCGGACGCATTGAGGCCGTGCCCTCGCCCGGGTCATGCGATGCGGACGGATTTAGAACGCCCAAGGTCCAGCATACGATTTGGTGCACGAACAGCAATGGCCACTTCGTTCGCCCGGCGGCCATCCGTGCACGACCGCAGTGCGTCACCGATCGTCCGCTTGTAGCGACTGATGTCGGCCTCCACCAGCGCACGCCAAATATAGCGGGCGCCTTCTGCCACCCCATGCGACCGCGCTCGGTGATCTTTTCTGGCTGAACTCGTTTGACGGTGCCGAGCGCGAGGCTGGACGCGACGTGCCGTGACGGTAGAACCTTGTCCCGTCTGTCGCTGCATATCCATCACGCACCGCTCGTTGAAACGACAACCTACGAATGCGAGGGCCGCACTACGGAGAGCTACTTTTTCGGCGTCTTTTGCCTCATCTGCGAAGCGAGACGCCCGGAATTGGAAAGCGACGCGGACGAGCCATCGTGACCAAGCGCAAGACGGCGACCATGAAGGACCCACATGACGCCGCTCGCTCGCGCCGTTCATGCCGAGGCCCACGCGCGGCTTGACGGACCGATCCGCGAGGAGTTGGGGACCATGCTTCCCGCCCTCGTGCGCGCAGAGGCGGCGGGCGACGACATCACCCACGGCGCGGCGGCATTGGTCGCGGTTCATTCGTGCGGCGGCAAAGCTCGAGACGATGCTGAAACGCCACGCGCCGCCGGTTCGCATACGCGGAGTCCTCAAACGTCCGCCCCTAGGGGGTGTTATGTACTTTCGCGCGGGTCAGGGCTAATGGGTATGGATGCCCGATGCTCGCAAGCCTTATCCGTCTGATGTCACTGACGAGCGAGGGTTCTCCTGGCCGTGACCGTGCCTCCGGCCTTGCCCAGCTTTGGATGTGTCTTTGTCGGGATAATTTCCTTTGTGAGTTGCAGAACAAGCCTTGTCGATCAGGCGCCGGTGGGTTGCACCTGTTTGGCGATTGACCAGACGAAGCCTGATAATTCGCGCGCGATCGCGGCTGTCACCACAGTCGACGGCTTGCCGGCGCGGGCGAGCTTGCGATACCGCCGGCACAGCCGTTCCTGCGCCTTCCAAGCCGTGTCGCGGATCCCATGACCCGTCTCCTATGCATGAGGCTCGGCGCCGGCCCATGCGGCGTAATCCTCGAGACCTGCATACTGTGAGACGGTTCGCCCCTATCTCAGGTGAACATCTGGTCTAGGGCGTGTCGTCAATTGAGCCAAACGGTCGCTGCGGCGAGGTGGACGCCCGCGAGGAAGTTCCGAGCGGTCTTGTCGTGGCGCGTGGTGATGGCACGGAACTGCTTGATCTTGGCGAAGAAGTTTTCGATCAAATGCCGTGCTTTGTAGAGGTCGCGATCATAATCCCGTTGCAACTTCCGATTGGCCTTGGAGGGGATCACGGCGGCCTTGCCGGCTGTCGCCAGCGGCTTGATCACCTGCTCATCGGCGTCGAACGCCTCGCGTCATCGCGCGCCGGCCGTGATCCGCATAGTCAGTCCTTCGTCATCGAACGGGCGACATCGGCAGCGCTGATGCCCTCCAAGGCAAGCCCGTAGCCAACGCCTTCGTCAATGATGCGCCGAAGCTTTTGTGTCAGCGCGATGCGCGTGTAACTCGAAGTCAGCGGAGGGAGCTTGGTGAGTCCTTCTGCGATCTCGCGCGCGCGTGCGAGTAGCTTGTCAGTCGGGACGATTTCGTTGACCGCGCCCCATTCCTTGGCAGTCTCGGCATCGAGTTCCTGGCGCGTAAGGATGAAGTAGCGACCCCGTATCGTGCCGATTGCTTCCTGCCAAAGCAGACTGACCCCATCGCCGGGCACGATGCCGAATTCGAAATGGGGCTTGTCCTGAAAAACAGTCGATGGGGCGGCAAGGACGATGTCGCAGAGCAGGATGTACTCGGAGTGCAGCCGCACGGGCCCGTTCACCGCGGCGATCATCGGCGCCCCGATGTCGAGGACGTTCATGAGAACCTTTTTACCCTCGCGATAGATCTTGTCGTACCCTTGCGGGGTGAAGAAGTCGAACCCATCGGGGGCGATCGACTCCATGAACGCATCGCCGCTGCCGGTCAGGATGACCACGCGGTTATCTGGATCGCAGCCAATCGTGTGAAACAGGTCAACGAATTGTTCATGGGTATGCCCGTTGAACACTAGCGTGCCGCCATTTGTGTGAAGCGCCACTTCCAGGACGCCGCTCTTGGAACGCGTCAGACGGGCGTTCGGAAATCCGTCGCGATAGGTGTCAAAGCGATGCATGGGCTTCCTCCAATGAAACGGTAGCGTGTGCTTCACCAAACCGAACCGGAAGCTTTTATCGTGCGTGCTTCTTGGGTAGGCCCGAGAAGAGCGAGCCCAACCCCTCTGCCATTGTCGGGTGCGCCAGAACAGCGTCGCGGAGCCACGGATAGGGAAGGTCCGCCAGCATGGCCATCTGCACAACAGACATGACCTCACCGGCTTCGGCGCCGACCATCGTGAAGCCGAGAATACGGTCGTCGCCTCCACCGACGAGAGTTTTCATGAGGCCCCGTGTTTCGCCGGTTGTTTCCGTCCGCAGCACAGAGCTCATCGGCAACCTTGCCACCCGCACGTTGATGCCTTCGCGCCGGGCTTCGGCTTCATTCACTCCCACATGGGCAAGCGGAGGGTCCGTGAACATGCAGTATGGAACCAGCCGATCGCGCGTGCTGCGTTGTCCTCCGGCCAAGTTGTCCCGGATGATCCGGAAGTCATCGTGAGAAACGTGCGTGAACTGTGGGCTGCCGGCGCATTCGCCCATGGCCCAAACATCGGGCGCAGTCGTTTCCAGACGTTCGTTGACGCGGATGTAGCCACGCCCGTCCAACTCAACACCGGCCTGCTCAAGACCAGTTCCAGCGGTGTTCGGAACGCGCCCCGCTGCGACCAGGATGTCACTACCCTCAATCTTCTGCTCACCGGAGACACTGCGCACGGTAATGCCGACTTCTTCCCCCGATCGGCCACGCACATTGACGATCTCAGTCTGCAACAGAAATTGAACTCCTTCGTCGTTCAGAATCCGCCGGATTTCATGCGCGACATCGGGATCCTCGCGGCTCATGGGCTGATGCCCGGCCTCAATCACCGTCACGCGGCTGCCAAACCGCCGGTAAGCCTGGGCCATTTCGAGGCCGACATAGCCACCGCCGAGCACGATGAGATGCGTCGGCAGATAGTCGAGCTCCAAGGTCTCGATATGCGTGAGCGGTTGGGCGTCCTTGAGGCCAGGAATGTCCGGAATTAAGGCCTGGGTTCCGACGTTGAGAAAAACGCGGTCCCCCGTCAGCGCGCGCGTCCCTCCGTCATTCAGGGCCACCTCCAACGTTTTGGACGCCGTGAAACGCGCACCTCCCATGATAAATTCGGTGCCGCTCGTCTCGTAGGCCTGCAAGTGAGAGGCAACCTCGCCGCTCACCATGTCGCGCTTGCGCTGACGAACCTTCGTCATATCGGTGGCAACGGTGCCGGTCGTCGTTCCGAACTCGGCGGCATGGCGCGTGAAATGCGCGACCCTTGCGCTCCAGATCTCATTCTTGCTGGGCAGGCAGGCGATATTGGGACAGGACCCACCGATCCACCGGCGTTCCACGACAGCCGTCCGCCACCCCGATCCCGCCATATGCCAGGCCAGTAACTTGCCCGCTTCTCCGCTGCCGAGGATCAAGATTTCGAAGCGTTCCGGTTCCGACATCGGCGTTCTCCTTTGGCTCGCGGGTGCGGCCCGCTTCACAACAGCTTTTCAATCGTGATCGGTAGATCGCGTATTCGCTTGCCGGTCGCGTGATAGACGGCGTTCGCGATCGCCGGCGCCACGGATACGGCCGTCAGCTCGCCGAGGCCTTTGGCGCCGAGCGGGCTCGCCTCTTCGTCGAAGGCGCCGACGAACAGGACGTCGAGCTCGGGGATGTCGGCGTTGGTCGGCACGAGATAGCCGGAGTAGTTGCGGTTGACGAAGCGGCCTGTCGTCGGGTCGGTCTCCGACTGTTCGAGCAGGGCCTGGCCCACGCCCCAGATGATGCCGCCGATCGCCTGGCTGCGGGCGGTCTTGGGATTGATGATCCGGCCGGCGTCGTAGGCGCCGACGACGCGGTTCACGCGCACCGTCCCGAAATCCGGATCGACCCGCACTTCCGCGAAGACCGCGCCGAAGCTGAAGATCGCTTTCGGCCCCATCGCCTCCTCGACGGGATCATAGTCTCCATCGCCCGCGAGGCTGGAAAGCTCGTTGCGCGCGAGCAATTCGGCATAGGTGATGTTCAGATTCTTCCCCGCCAGAGCCAGCGTGCCGTCGGCGACGACCACATCTTCGGCCACCGCTCCGGAGAAAGGCGCGTCCTTTCCCTCGAGGGCGAGCTCGACCGCCCGATCGCGGACGGCCTTGGCCGCCAACATCACCGAGGCGCCGGCATTGGCCATCGTGGCCGAGCCGATCGATGCGTGCGACGCGGGGAGTCTCGTATCTCCGAGCCGCACGGTCACCTTTTCGGGCGCAAGCCCGAGCGCATCGGCGGCGACCTGCTGCATGACGGTATAGGTGCCCGTGCCGAGGTCGTGCGAGCCGGTCTCGACCAACGCCGTCCCGTCGCGGCTCAGCGTGACGCGCGCCTTCGCCGGCCAGCGCCAGTGAGTGTAGATCGCCGCCGCCACGCCCTGGCCGATGAGGTAGCGGCCGTCGCGCATCGAGCGCGGCTCGGGCGTCCGCTTGTCCCAGCCGAACCGCGCGGCGCCTTCGGTCAGGCACTCGCCGAGGGCGCGCGTCGAGAAGGGGCGACCGCTATGCGGATCGATCTCGGTGTCGTTGAGCAGTCGCAGAGCAACCGGGTCGACACCGGTCGCGTAGGCGAGCTCGTCCATCGCGCTCTCGAGCGCGAAGTGACCGAGCGCCTCGTGGGGAGAGCGCATCGCCGTCGGCGTGTTGCGGTTGACGTGGACGATCTTGTGGGTCGTCGATATTCCGCCGCGCGCCGGCCACAGCGACCGCGACGAGAGCGCGGCGTATTCGATATAGTTGTCGAAGACGGATGTCGGCGAAATGCTCTGATGCTCGATTCCCACGAGCTTGCCGTCGCGGTCCGCGCCCAGCGCGATCGTCTGGATGGTCGCCGGCTGGTGTCCCGCCATCGAATACATCTGCGCGCGCGTGAGCTGGATGCGGACCGGCCGGTCGATCGCCTTGGCGGCAACCGCGGCCATCAACGTGTGCGGCCACACATAGGCTTTCCCGCCGAACCCGCCGCCGACGAACTGCGACACGACATTGATCTTCTCGGGCGGAATGCCGAGCACGATCGCAACCAGCTCCTTCGTGCCGAAGATGTGCTGGGTGGCGTCATAGAGCGTCAGCGTGCCGTCCGTCTCCCAAACCGCCGTCGTCGCATGGGGCTCCATTTGATTGTGATGACGATCGGACGTCGTGTAAGTCTGCTCGATCTTCACGGCCGCGGCGGCGAGTGCCTTCCGAGCGTCGCCGACCGACGAATTGACCGGCCAGAGGAATTGCGGAGGATCGAACGCCACGTCCACGCTGCGCGGGCCGAATACCGTTGGCTTCCCCGCCTCGTACCGAACCTCGATCAACGTTCCCAGCGTGCGACGCTTGTGCGAGCGTATCCGCGACGACCAGGGCGATCGGCTGGCCGGCGTAATGGATCCGTGTCGTCCTGGAGCGGCAAATAGCCCTGTCCGTGCGGACGAAGGTGGCTCCAGGGCTTGGGCGTCGGATTCATGCGCGGCATGTTGCGACAGGTGAATATCGCAATGACACCAGGCTGCTTTTCGGCGGCAGAAGTATCGATCGACACGGTCCGGCCATTGGCGATGGTGCTGTGGACGATTACCGCGTGCACGGCGCCTGCGACCGGAATATCGGCCGTGTACTGGGCGCCGCCGGTCACCTTCAGCCGACCGTCGACGCGCGAGATCGATTGTCCGATGGCGTTCATGCGCGTGCTCCCGCAATTTGCAACGTGCGCAAGGCGACGCGTTGCGCGAGCTCGATCTTGAATGCGTTGTGGACGAGCGGACGAGCATCGACGAATGACAGGGAGATCGCGGACTGGAGCGCGTCAACGTCGTCCAACGACGCTCCCCGTAGCGCCCCCTCGGCATCGGTGAGCCGCCAGGGCTTGTGCGCGACGCCGCCCAAAGCCAACCGCGCCGACCTTATGCGCTGCCCGTCCAGCGCGACCGCAGCCGCTGCCGATACAAGCGCGAACTCGTAGGATTGACGGTCACGGACCTTGAGGTAATGAGAGGCGCGTCCCTCGGGGCTGGCCGGGACTTCGACCGCGACGATCAGGTCGCCTCGACCGAGGACGTTGTCTCGTTCCGGCGCGTCCCCGGGCAGGCGATGGAACTCGGCGAATGGAATCGATCGCTCTCCATTCGGGCTGAGCACGACGACCTTGGCATCCAGCGCGGCGAATGCCACAGCCACATCGGAAGCATTGGTGGCGACGCAGGCGTCCGACCACCCGAAGATGGCGTGATTGCGATTGATGCCGTTGAGAGCCGAGCAGCCCGAGCCAGGGCGCCGCTTGTTGCAAGGGAGCCCATCTTCGTCGCGGAAATAGGCGCAACGCGTGCGCTGTAGGATGTTTCCACCGATCGACGCCATATTGCGCAGCTGTCCGGACCCGGCGAACAACAGCGCCGCCGCGACAACCGGAAAGCGTGCGCGAACTTCCGGGTGGACGGCGAGGTCGCTCATGCGGGCAAGCGCGCCGATCCGCAGATCGCCGTTCTGAAGCACGTCTATCCGAGCCATGTCGGGAAGATGGTTGATGTCGAGCAGTCGCTCGGGAAGAGCCGCACGGTCCTTGATCAGCCCGAGAAGATCGGTGCCGCCGGCGATGAAGGCGAGCTGGGGATCCTGAGCATGGACGGCGATTGCCTTGGCGGGGTCGTCGGTTCTGGCCAGAGCGGCTACATGCATGACTCAGCGCCTCCCGGCGGCATCCGCCACGGCATCGACGATGTTGGGATAGCAAGCGCAGCGGCAGAGATTTCCGCTCATTCGCTCACGGATTTCCGCGTTCGACAGATCCGCAATCGTGAACGGCCGGGTAAGGTCCGTCGTGGCGGCGCTCGGCCACCCCGCCTTGACCTCCTCGATCACGGCGACGCCCGACATGATCTGCCCGGACGTGCAGAAGCCGCACTGGAAGCCGTCGCGCTCGATGAAGGCCGCCTGGAGCGGGTGGAGGTTTCCTTCTTGCTCCAGGCCCTCGATGGTCGTGATGCGCTTGCCTTCCTGCATCGCCGCCAAGGTCATGCAGGACAGCATTCGGCGGTCATCGACATGGACTGGTACAGGCGCCGCACTCGCCGCGGTCGCAACCCTTCTTCGTCCCGGTCAGGCCGAGCCAGTCACGAAGCGCTTCTAACAGAGTGGTTCCCGGCTCGACGGCGAGCCCGTGCGCTTGCCCGTTGACGGTGACGCTCAGCTGGATCTTCCCCATTTTCCAGACCACCAAGGGTGCGGTCTCTCCGGGCGTGTCCAATGGGGCTTTTCTTGCGTTGACCATAATCCATGCCTTTCACGCAAGGGACGGCAGTTTCGCGCTAGCGATGCGATGATGGTTAGCCTTCGCAGCCGGGAACGCCACGCACCGTGAACTCATAGGCTTTATTCCCGTATGGAATGGTGGGATTCTGGTCGGCGGTTCAGGAAGAATGGCTATTCCATTCGCGGGGTGGCAGTAAGCTTCGGGCGATAAACTCTATTCCCTGGAGGCATATGCATGGATCGGCTGAAGGCCATGCAGGCGTTCGTGCAGGTGGTCGATTCCGGCTCGTTTTCCGCCGCCGCCCGTCGTCTCAACGTCGGGCAGCCCGCACTCTCCAAGTCTATTGCGCAGCTCGAGGATCGGCTCGGGGTGAAACTACTCGTCCGCACGACGCGCGGGCTTGCGCCGACAGAGGCTGGCCTCAATTTCTATCAGCGGGCCCGACGCTCGATCGAGGAGGCCGACGAAGCGGAGCTGGCGGCGCGCGGCGCCGGCTTCGGCCTAGCTGGCAAGCTGTGCGTCGCAGCGGCCGTGACATTCGCGCGCATCCACTTGATGCCACGCCTCCCGGAATTCCTGGCGCAACACCCCGACCTGGAGATGGAGGTCGTGCTCGACGATCGGAATATTGACCTGGTTCGGGAAGGCATCGACGTCGCGTTGCGCATGGGTAAGCTCGCGGACTCGTCACTAATAGCGCGGCGGATCGCAAGTTGTCGGCACGTGGTCTTAGGCACCCCGGCGTATTTCGAGCGAGCCGGTGTGCCGACGATTCCGGGCGACCTCGCCGCACATCAAGCGGTGATCTATGGGCAGAGCGGCGGCGGCGCGGTCTGGCCTTTCCGGCGGGAAGGCGTCGAACTGACGGTCACCCTGCGCGGCCAGTTGCACGTCAGCGCGGCCGAGGGCGTGCGCGCGGCGGTGTTCGCAAATGCAGGGATCGCCATCACATCCGAATGGATGTTCGCGCCTGAGATCGTCGACGGCACCGTCAAGGCGGTGCTCCAGGACTGGGAACTTCCCCCGATGGATCTATGGGCCGTTTTCCCGCCTGGTCGTACGCCGACGACAAAAGCCCGAACGTTCGCGGACTTTGTCGAGAGGGTGATGCACGCGCCCGCCGGAGTCCAGAGGCGACCTGGATCGAATTCTCGGGATTAGACGTTCGGATAACCGCAATTGGTACTGCTGCCGGTCATCAAGCTTGATCTACAATGCCGACATCCTTGGGTCTTCAGCAAAAAGCAGTCGGAATTTTTTCTTTGGAAAGACCGGACGTGGCGTGAGGCAAGGCAGCCTCGCATAGCGCGATCTTGCCCTTGGCATACTCCAATATACTCGACTCCGACGCGCGGCATCAGAACCAACTCTTTGGCGCAGGGTCGATCGAGATGGCCATCATCTCGTCAATAACCACGGTGATGGTATCGCCGACTTTCAACATGCCCAGCATGGCGATGCGCACAGGGGGTTGCCTTGAGCCAGCGCATTGTGCGGCGGTATCCGTAACGCTTAGGCCAGAAATATAGCGGCTGCGACATTCATTATGAACGTACTGCACTTCATCGTTCTCTCCCTTAGGCCGCTTTTTGCAGTCTTGAACGGGCTTATCGCGTCGGTTCGTCCGCCGCACTCCGGGCCGCGTCCTCGAGCCGCTTTTCATCCTCGGGCGTCAGTCGCGGGCGATCAATAGCGATCGTCAGCTTGTCGATCTTCCCGGTGAACTTGAACGGCACCTGGTAGTCGCGGTCATCCACCGGCGTGCCGGTATCCGTCGCCGATGTCGAACGTCTCGTCCCATTGCAGGATGAGCGGCACCGTGCGCTCCATCTTCTGCGTCGCGACCACCTTGCCGTCGACCTTGAGCATGCCGGTGCCGCTGCGGCCGATGCCGCTGAGATTGTTGAAAGCCAGCGTCGCGAAGCCCAGGCCGTCGTACTTGAAGTCGTAACTCGAGCGTGTGCTTGCCGGGCGGCAGCGCGTCCGGTCCTTCCCAGCGCACGCGCTTGAGATCGAGCAGGTTCCAGGTGAACACCGGCTTGCCCTTCAGCAGGTACAGCCCGTAGCCGCCGAAGCGTCCACCGTCGGTGTGAGATCATGCCCTCGGCACCGCCCTGCGGCACATCGATCTCGGCGGTGATGGTGTAGGACGTGTTGAGCAGGCTCGGCGCGGCGCCGCCGGGGATGCCGGTGACTGGCTCGCCCGAATAGTTGAACACCTTTCGGCCGGCGGTCACGCTGGGCCGCGGCGTCACCAGGCGCGTCGCGACCGAGGCATCCAGCGGCAGCACGTTGTATTTGGCGAACTCCGCCAACATCAGATTCCTCATCTCGCTTCAGCTTGCCGGGATTGGCGGCGGCGACGTCGGTGTACTGCGTCCAGTCGTGCCGGACGTCATAGAGCTCGAACTTGTAGGCGTTGGCCGGATCCGTCGATCGTCTTGCCGAGCAGCTCCCACGGCGGCACGGATAGGCACCGCGCTGAGCATCCAGCCGTCGTTGTACAGGCCCTGCACGCCCAGCATCTCGAAATACTGGGTGCGGTGCGGTGATCGGTGCGTCGGCGTTCGCCTTGTCGAAAGTGTAGGCCAAGCTCACGCCCTCGATCGGCTTCTGCGCGATGCCGTCCACCATCACCGGCGCCGGGATGCCGGTGGCTTCGAGCAGCGTCGGCACGATGTCGATCACGTGGTGGAACTGCCAGCGGATGCCGCCCTTGTCCTTGATCCGTGCCGGGCCAGGAGATCGCCATGCCCTGGCGGGTGCCGCCGAAGAAGGACGGAATCTGCTTGGTCCACTTGTACGGCGTGTCGAACGCCCAGGCCCACGGCACCGCCATGTGAGTGTAGGTCTGGTCGGTTGCCCCAGGCGTCGTAGAACTTCATCTGCTCTGCGACCGGCAGCTCGACGCCGTTGAACTGCAGCACCTCGCTCGGCGTGCCGTTCGGCGAGCCTTCAGCCGAGGCGCCATTGTCGCCGCTGATGTAGATGATCAGCGTGTTGTCGAGCTTGCCCATGTCCTGCGACCGCCTGGATCACGCGGCCGATCTCATGGTCGGTGTAGGCGAGGATAGGCGGCATAGACATCGGCCTGCCGGATGAACAGCTTCTTCTCGTCGTCGGTGAGCTGATCCCAGCTCTTCAGCAACTTGTCCGGCCAGGGCGTCAGCTTCGGCGTCCTGCGGAATCACGCCGAGCTTCTTCTGGTTGGCGAAGATCTGATCGCGCAAGCGCGTTCCAGCCCTTGTCGAACAGATGCATGTCGCTGATCTTCCTGATCCATTCCGGCGTCGGATGATGCGGCGCGTGTGTGCCGCCCGGCACGTAGTGCAGGAAGAACGGCATCGACGGATCGATGTCGTTCAACTGGTTCAGCCAGTGGATGGCGTCGTCGGCCATCGCGGTGGTCAGGTTCCAGCCGGGATGGCCGACATAGGGATAGATCGGCGTGGTGTTGCGGAACAGGTTCGGCTGCCACTGGCTGGTGTCGCCGCCGACGAAGCCATAGAAGTATTCGAAGCCCATGCCGGTCGGCCACTGGTCGAACGGACCGGCCTGGCTCGCCTGATAGGTCGGCGTGTTGTGGTCCTTGCCGAACCACGACGTGCGGTAGCCGTTCTCCAGCAGGATGCGGCCGATCGTCGCGTTGTCTCGGCCGATCACGCTGTTGTAGCCGGGGAAGCCGCGTCGCCGCCTCGGAGACCACGCCGAAGCCGACCGAGTGGTGGTTGCGGCCGGTGATCAGCGCGGCGCGCGTCGGCGAGCACAGCGAGGTCGAGTGGAAGTTGGTGTAGCGCAGACCGTCCTCGGCGATGCGGTCCAGTGACGGCGTCGGGATCACGCCGCCGAAGGTGGACGGCGCGGCAAAGCCGACGTCGTCGGTCATGATCAGCAGGACGTTCGGCGCACCCTTCGGGCGGCACCACGCGCGCCGGCCAGCCGGCGTTTGGACTGGTCGGCGTTCGAGGTCGATCTGACCACGAAACGGTTGCGGCGGTGGCGGCAGGTAGCGCCCGTCGATCGTGATCGTGGCATCGGGCGAACCTGGCACACCGGCGATCTGCTGGGCAACGACCGGCGGCGAGCCAAGTAGCCAGAGCAGCGTCGTCACGACCATCGTGCCGACTTGGAGGCGGTGACGTGAGACTTCGCCATTGAATCGCATGTCCGCCACTTTCGTCAACCTTCGTTTGAAAAACTCACTGCGCAAATCTGGCCCGGTCCGCCCGGCGGTCTTACGTTCACGGAACGACACGATAGTACACGCCGCTTGTGCCATATGCGGGCGAAAACCACTTTCCCCACAGTCGCATTCGTGAGGAAGGAAGCGATAGACGCAACCAGCTGGCAATGCCGCATAGCCACCGGCGCGGGGCGGCGCACACGCCGGTGGCTGGGCTGCCACACTGGCGGCGGCCGGTTACCACCGGCCGACATCCCGCGCGCCGACGCCGACACCGTGGAAGCCGCGTCCGACCCCGCCGCCCACGCCGATCCAGTCGATGAACAGGGACGTCGTGCCGCCGTTCTTCGGCATCGCGCCTTCGACAAGCTTGTAGGTGTAGAGCAGATCGCGCCCATCCACGACCGGATGGCTGATGACGATCACGGCAAGGCTGTTCGTCGCCGGCCTCGGCTCATAGACCGATAGCGTGGCGTTCGGCGGATCGCTGCCGAAATTGTCCGGACCTTCGGTGGCCTTCCATTCTTCGAGGTAGCCGGCCATCGTAAGGTTTCCGGCCAAACGAACCGGGCGATCGGCGAAATACAGCGTCTTCTGCGCCACACCGACGAGCCGCAACGTCGTGGCATCCGTTTCCATGTCGTCGGCGACCTGAACGAACATGAGCTGCACGTTGGGAGCGTACGCCTTCGCCAACGTCACGCCGGCCAGCATGCCCGCGAGGATCAAGACGATAAGCTTACGCATGTGTTTCTCTCGTTACCTGAAACGTCCCAGCTGACTGGAACCCTGACGGCAGAATCAACTCGACTTTCGTATGATCGGCAGCTTCGATCGAAGTGAAAGCTTTCCAGGATCGCGATAGAAATTGCTCGCTCCAGGGCCTCCTGGGTTGAAGGACCGCCATAGCTCCGACCATTCTGTCGACAATCTGTTGACTAGCACTACTTTGGCACTTTGGAGGCGATGAGCGATAGACGCTTGTGGCAGTGCGGACATCGTGACGGCGGTCGTGGTGGCGCAAACAGGCGGGCGCTGATGGAGCGGCGCAGTTCAGGCAGCGTCGGTCGCGGCGGCGGCGCGTTCGGCGGCAGATTTTTTTCCCCGCCCGGCGGCCTTGAGCCGCAGGTGCTGAAGATAGGCGAACGCGATGCAGGTCATGAGTGCGTGTCGGTGTAGGCCGGTCCAGGATCGGCCCTCAAAGTCGTCGAGGCCGAGCTCCTGCTTGAGTTGCTGATGCGCCTGCTCGCACACCCAGCGCGCCTTGATCGCCGCGGCCAGCCGCCGCAGCGCGGTGCGGACAGCAAGATTGCTGAGATAGTATTTGCGCTCGCCACTGCTGCGCCATTCCCCGATGAGCCAAACTTCTTCGCCCGGCAAATGGCCGTGGCGGGGACTACGTGGACCATCGGCCACCCGCACCCGCACAGCGGAAAAGCGTGCGGCGAGCGCGCCCTTGGTGCCCTGCCGCCAGACGACGCGCCGCCAGAGACATCCTGCCAGCACATCCGCGGCATCTCGTGCGACTTCACTCGGCACGGGATGCTGCCGTGGCTTTCCCCTGTTCGCTCGGGGAAAGAGCAAGCCCACACCGGTGGTGAAGACCTTCAGGGTGCGGGGAACCCCGACTGCCCACGACAGGCCGCGCTCGCTCAGCCCTTGGCGGAACGGGGCCCCGCTGCCGTATCCGGCGTCCGCCAGCACGCAGCCGACGCGCAGTCCCGCCGCCATCAGTCGGTCGATCTCGGCAAGCGCGATCTGCGGCTTGGTCTGCGCAATGCGCGCCGCCTCGGGCACGCCAGCCTTGACACAGCGTGCGGGATCGTCGGTCCAAGCATTTGGCAGGAAGAGCCGCAGCCCGATCGGCACGGGCACCTCGCGGCGGGCCAGCGTCAGCGACACCAGGGACTGACAGTTGGCCTGCTTGCCCAAAGCGCCGCAGTATTGCCCCGCTACCCCGACCGAAACGGTGCCTTTCTTCGGCAGTGCCGTATCGTCGATCACCAACACCGCGTCGTCACCACCCACCAGACGATCCGCCTGCTCGGCCAGCACCCGCCACAGTGGCGTATCATCCCAGACCGGACTGCTGACGAAATGGTGGAGCTGGTCGTGGCCAGCAAGCCCAAGCCGGGCGGCGATCGGCTGCACACTTTTCGGTCCGTCCGGCCCGAGCAATCCTTGCACGTACAACGGCGCCCATTTGCTCCGCGTGCTGCGCCCGATCACGCCGAGAAACGGCGCCAGCCACGCATCAAGATCCCCACCAATGTCGCTCGCCCGGGACACAGCGCATACTCCACTGAATCCCAGTCGGTTACACAATCGCCTCGTAACCGTACAAGTGCCAAAGTAGTGCTAGTAACACGGTGGGTAGGCGGCGGGCGGGTAATAAGGCACGCCGTAGGGGCCGTATGCGGAGGCGCCATATGCGGCCGCGGCCCCAGCCGCGCCGACCGCGCCAGTATAAACTGGGCCGCGAAATGCCGCGCGACGCCAGACCCCGAAAATGTCGATGAATAGCGAAGCAGCTCCGTCGGCACCCTGCAGATCGCCTTCAAGGACTTGCACGGTATAGGTCAAATTGTCGCCCTCGAGCTTCGGGGTTTTCAACACCACGACAGCGTCCTTGACCGACAAACCGTCCTTACTGAAGACCGACACCGTCGCGTTCGGTGGGTCCTTGGTAAAGTTGTCGATCCCCTTTCCCCAGTCCTCAAGAAGAAGCGACGTCAGCTCGTGACCAGCGAGCCTCACCGGGCGGTCGGAGAATACGATGGAATTGGGTGCAACGCCCGTCAACGTCAGCTTGTCGCCTGCCAGAGTGGCGCCACGCATTCATCACTATGAGCGACTGAATAAGCTGAGGCTTGGCCGAGCTTGGCGTCCCAATTGTTTTCATCGGCGGTGTGACGCGGGTTGCTTGCGCGAAGAAGGTCAGGCGTAATGGCTTCCAGATCCAAATCGAATTGCAGGGAGATGTCTTTCTGCCCAGACATGTAATCGGACATCGCCTTGAGAATCTGTTTCGCGCGGGCGGCGTTGGCTTCGACTTCCTTGGCATCGACGGTGCCGGTTTCGTCAGCCTGCACAAGCGTCGATGAGGAGAGGCTCCAAAGACCTATCAAGGCTAGCGCGAGCACCGCGACCTTCATAAGTCGTTCCATCACGTTCTCCTTTTCTTTATTTGACGCTCTACGGACAAGTGCACCTATAACATCCTGCATCCCCTCGTGTGCTTGAACTACTTGACGCCGCCCGGCACGGCTCCAGCGCTCACGCGAAACCCCCAGTCCCTTATGCGACCTGCCGATCCAGACGGCTCTCTTGGAGTCAACCCGAATCACCCCTCCTGACATCTTGAGGAAAGCGATTAGATGCCCCGGCGCGTAGAGACCTTGATGCAGGTCAATCCGCGTAGTGCGTCGGTGCGAGCCGAATTACCGATGAGTTGCTCCCCTGTGGGGACGTTGAGAGACTTCTATTGGATCATGATGGGCGGCACTATGCATTTTGCGCGGAGCCACCGGATGACATGGCGTTCAGTTATGAGATAGAGAAAGCGAAGGTGGAACCGAGCGAGAACGCGGCAGCTGTGGGCCGCGCTGAGTGACCGCCGCGTGCCAGACACTCTTTCCTACAACGGTGGGTTGTGTTCGATTGGGGCATTTCGGATATGGTCGCTCGTACACAAGTCGGGCGATCAACGGCCGCGTCCGACAGACACCGGCTTTAGTACTATGAACTCTGTCCCCATCGGTGTGATCAGCGTCGCGATCCTGTTCGGCAGCGCCTTGCTTACCACGGTTGCCGCCCGCTTTCTGTCCGATTACCATCTAGGTTCCGAAACGAAGAACGTTGTCTCCGTATCGATGGCCGTTGTCGGCACCCTGTCGGCGCCGGTGGTCGGCCTTCTCATATCGACCGTCAACGCTTCCTTCACGGCCAAGACTCAGGAGATTGGGCAGATCTCGACTGATGTGATCGGCCTGGACCGCGTGCTGCGACGCTACGGGCCCGAGGCGCAGGACGCCCGCGTGCTGCTGCGCTGATACACTGCGGCAAAGCTGCAGGACTTGTTCCCGGACAACTCCGATCAAGCCCCCGATCTGGAGAACAAGAATAAATCTCCATTGCTCCTTCTGCGTTGGGAATGTTCGGGTTCGCTATCCTCTTCGCCAGGTTCGGCTTGTTTGCGCCGCTCAACATGACGGCGATTGCCGCGATCTTCCTCTGCTCGGTTGGGGTCAGTAGCGCAATCCGGATGACGACGGAGCTGCAGTCACCCTTTCGGAGCCTGATTCGCATCTCAAGCACGCCGCCGACTGAAGCTCTGGAAACGATCAGTCGCTGAAGAGACTAGAACATCGTGAAGCAAGAGGCCTGACGCAGGGGAACACAATGAGCGCGGCACATGTTCGCATGGGCAGGCACATAGTTCGAAGCGCGCACATCGCCGATCGCGGAGTGGCAGCCGAATGACAATTCCTGCCCCGTTCCAGCTTTGGGTGATCTATCTGACAGCCGACGTAATGCGCCGCATCGCAGTCACCGCCGCGGCAGCGGCTCCGACCCGACCGGTCGGCGCAGTGTCCACGAGGGTGGCTCGCCATAGAGGGTATGGTAGGCCACCGAGAACCGGCCGAGCTCCCAAAACCCATAGCGCGTGGCGACCTCGGTAACGGTCGTCCCGCTTGGATTCGTTTGGTGCAAGGCGCGGTGCGCCAGGTCCATGCGCCGCAGCAGGAGATAGCGCTTCGGGCCCATGCCCAGATACTCGTTGCAGACCTCCTGCAGCCTCCGCCCGCTGATACCGACTTCGGCACAGAGCTCCAGGACATAGAGAGATTGGCCCTCGTGCTCCTCAACCACGTCCTGCAACTTGCGGAGGACAGCGAGGTGCGGGTGGCGGGCCGGCGAGACCTCGTGGCGCTCGGGCGCCGCCAGGCAATGCAGCAACGCCTCGGTCAGCGCTTGCTCGAGGCCGTGTGCCAATTCGGGGATCGCGACGACTGCCGGTGCGGTCTTCGTCAGCGCCACGGCTTCGGCATGCAGTTGCCGCAGCCGCGCCAGCGCCTGTGGTGGCACCGTCGCGGTCAGTGTATCCCGGGAGGGAGCAAGGTAGCGGCCCGCTGCCGCAGTACCGATTAGCGCCAAGGCGTTCGCAGGCAGGAATATGGTGCCCCACGTCGTCGGACCGGTCAGGCGCTGATATACGCCCGCCCCGGGGGCGTGCAATCCCACTTGTGCCGGTCCGAGTTCAACTCCGCAGAGATGGATCGGCGGTCCTCGCCGCGCCTGAAACGAGACCGCGACGTAACCGCGCGGAATCTCGAAATACCGACCCGTGGCAGGTTTTCGGAGAGCTCCTGCGTGCCAAGCTGGTGAAGTCAGAGCCGGGTGGCGCTGGCCTGGAACCGGCCGGGCACCGCGGTCGTCAATTTGCAATTCGGGGACTGGAAGAAGACGCTGAAGGCGTCGGTGTCGTCGTAGATCATCGTCTCGCTCGATGACATCGCCGGACTCCTGATTGCCGCTCCCACCCGTTATGCGATCATACCTCAAAAATCACGAAATGTTTCACTCTGCCAGTCAAGGGGCGCCACTTTGCTCTGCGATGCCGGCGCGGCGGAGACTGATGTAAAGGCGTGGTCCGACGCCGAGATGCGTACGACAGCAGACACGTAGCGCCCGCTCGGAGGCACCGAGGCTGGCAAATAGCCCGGAAGCGCTCGAACGTGGGCTGACCGGTGCATGCAGCATGTCCTCCAGCCGCATCAGCAGGGCCGCCTCGCGCCGCCGGGCCGGCGGGTCGGGCTCCGGTCGCGCGGCCGACAGGCACTCGACCAGCGCCTGCAGCACTTCCTGCTCCAGCCCTCGCGCCGCTCCGGCGTCGACGGCCATCGCCGGGCGCGTTTGGGCCAGCCGGATGGCGGCCCGGCAGAGGCAGACCATCGCCCGCAACGTCCGGCGCGGCGGTCGCCAGCGCCGCAATTCAAGTGGGACCCGGAAGCCGTTGTCGCCAACATCCGGCCGCCGGCGCCAAGCACCTCTACCGGCAGGCAAATCGCCATCCAGTGCGCCGCGGCGCATGTGCGCCAGTGCGGCCGCGCCTCGGGGCCGATCGTGATCAATTCGCCGTCGCGCGCCGGCACGCCGTTCCACAACGGCGGCGCGCCGAGGTCGGACGGCAGCACGACAACGATGTGACCGGGCGGAGGAACAACGAAGGAGACGCGCGCCTGCCGCTCCTCCGCGGCCAGCAGCGACAGCCGTGGCAGGACAATGCGGGTCAGGCGGGCGCGGAACGGTCCGCCGCCGGGCGCCACGAGAGCGACGCAGCCGATGACGTCGAGGGCGGCCGCGAAGGCCGCCAGGTCGCCCGTATAAGAGAGAACTGTGGCAGTCATTTCGTTTCGGATCGAAGCCTGAGGCCGTTCGCGGCCGGCCGCTATGCGATTTCAGCGGAAATGGCATCGCGTTGCAGTCTCGCTTTCGCGCAAACTGCATATTCCGACCGTCGCCGCCGGCCTATGGTGGCTCGATGATCAGAGGTTCGCGGACATGATCGGAGGCACGTGCTGCCTTCCATATGGCGGACGCGGGATTTCGATCAAGTTCGACAGTGTTGCGGTGGCTTTAACGACGGCCCCACTCTCCGTGGCGCTCTCCTGTGCTGATGTCATTACCGGACGACTCGGCTTTCTCGATCCTCCTATTCGAGCCACCGACCTGATCGAGCGGCGCCGCGCCGGCTATGGCGATTTCGAAGACGCAAGCATCCGGAAGCACCGCGGCAAGTTAACGTCAGGCGGCGGGTGGGATGATCGGCGACGCGGTTGAGGACGTCAGCAAGCCGCGCGCGCGGACCAACATTACTGAGATTGGCATAACGATCAGGGAATACCTCGCCGGCGGGTTCGCCCAAAGATCGTCGATAGTGCAGAACTCAGAAGTCCGGCTTGCAGTGCGAACTGTCGGTCCGCTGGCGCGTCGGTCACGGGTCCACGAAGCGCGTCCCTGACCTCAAGCATGACGGCAAGCAGGAATACGGTGCTGATGGCGAACAGCAGCATGCCATTGGCTGCCTCCAGCGCCCCATCAGTTTCCAATGGCGCGCCAGTTCCAGCCCTGACTCACCGGCACTTTGCCATGGCCCTGGCCAAGCTGATCGGCTTCGGTCTGTGTCCTCACCTGGCCGGGTTGAACGATCGCAAGCTCGACCTGCCGCGCGGTCTCAAGGTTCCCGACCGGCTGCGGCCAATCGCTCGAGAGGCCGTCTCCCGGCGAGTCGGCGCCAAAGGTTGGGAACCGTTGTTGCGGGCCGAGGTCTCGGTCAAAGCGGGCGGGGTCTCGGCGACCTAGGTGGTCGACCGCATCGGCTCGGCCAGTAGGGACGATGCATCCGCCGGCGCGGGCGCAGCCTATTGCCGTCGCATTCGCGCTCAGTTCCACTTTAGCTTTGTCTATTTCGCAACTGAACGCCATGTCCTCACGTTGCTCCGCGCAAAATGCATAGGCGGCTGCCCCCGGCGCGTGTTGTCCTGAAAACGGATAGAATAAGACTTGCTCGCCGCATCGGCGCATCCCGCGACAGGTCGGCCCGGGAACACAATACCGCGATGAGAATGATCGCTACCATGGCGTGTGCCGGGAGAAGGATCAAGAGTTTCGGCAATCTTGGCGTGCTGACCGCCGGCCTCCTGGTGTTCGAGGTCGTCACTGTGCAAGCCCAGCAGATCACCGGCGCGCATGGCTCTTACTTCGGCACGGTCACGGTCGATGGCCAAGTCCTGCCATCAGCCGCCGGTGCCGTTTGACGGCGAGATCAACCTTTAGGCTGTGCAGTTACGAGCCTTTTCGTCGCCGCAAGTCGTGATCTCTGGGAGGGCCCTGGACCGTTTCGCCGCACGTTGGTGGTCGCAGATACTTTTGTTCGTGTTACGCTGCATCTCGATCCGGCAGTTGTACAGGTCATCCGAGAAATTTCGGCACTCCGCATCGACGCGCGGGACTTGCCCTGATCAAAGCCCTCGAGCCACGGAGTTAGGTATGGACCGCAATGGATGAGGTAACTCCCCCGCCGGCCATCGGCCACGCAGCAGCGCGGCGGGCGCGGCGGGTGTCGATCGTCTGGGTAATTCCGCTCCTGGCCGTCGTCATCGGCGGTTGGCTGGCTTGGACAACCTTGTCCAAGCGCGGGCCAATGATCACCGTGTCATTCGAGAGTGGAGAGGGGCTGCAAGCCGGCCAATCGCAACTCAAGTTCAAAGAAATAACTTTCGGCACCGTCCAGAGCCTGGATCTCGCACCCGACCAACAGCACGTCAATATAACGATTCAGACCACGCGGGCGGCCGGGCCGCTGCTGACGGACCGGACAATCTTCTGGGTGGTCAAGCCGCGCCTGTTCGCGGGCAATGTCTCCGGCCTCGACACCCTTCTGTCGGGGGCCTATATGGCGATGCTTCCGAACCCGGACGGCGGAAAGCTGCAGCGCAGCTTCGCCGGCCTCGAGGACCCACCCGTCCGGGAAGCCAACGTTCCCGGCCGGACCTTCCTGCTCAAGGCCAGCAGTGTCGGCTCCATCTCCCTCGGTTCGCCGATCTTCTACCGCGACCTCAGCGTCGGCGAAGTGTTGGGCTGGGATCTGCAGGACATGGCGAAAAGCGTCACCATCCACGTCTTTGTCCGCGCCCCGTTCGACCAGTATGTGACCGATGAAACGAGGTTCTGGAATGCCTCTGGACTGTCGGTGAACCTCGGCGGCGCCGGCATCCAGGTGCAACTCGAAGTCCATGAAGGCACTGCTGCTGGGGGGCATCGCGTTCGACACCCCCGCTCCCGCCGACGAGGCCAAGACGGCCGCCACGGTCGTCGCCAGTGCCGCCGATCACCTCTTCCCGCTGTTTTCCGACCGCGAAACCGCCAAGAACGCCTCGTACAACCGCCGCGTTCCGTTGGTCTCGTACTTTCCAGGGTCGGTCCGCGGCGTCGGGCCGGGTTCGGAGGTCTTGATGCGTGGAATGACCATCGGCCGTGTCCTCGATGTCCGGCTGAGCTATGACCCGGCCAAGGACGCGATAGTCGCCCCCGTGCGCTACGAGGTGGAGCCGGAGCGGATCCTCGGCGTTGGCGGCAAGCAGGTCTTTCCGACGATGGCTGAAGCAGTCACCGCCATGGTAAAGAAGGGATTCCGCGCCTCGCTGCAAAGCACCAGCCTGATCACCGGCCAGCAGGCAGTGGCAATCGACATGGTGCCGGACGCGCCGGCGGCCACCGTCACCAAGGACGGCGAGTATTTCGTGCTGCCGATCACCAGCGGCGGTGGCTTTGCCGACCTCCAGGCGTCGGCCGCGACCCTCCTCAATCAGGTGAACACTCTTCCCTTCGCCCAGATCGGCCAGAACCTGGACGGCATCCTGAGATCGGTCAATTCCGCCGCCGGCGGGCCGGAACTCAAGCAGGCAGTGGCCGAACTTGCCGGCACGCTGGCTGCAGTTCAGGACGTGGCGCGCAAGCTGGATAGCGGCTTTTCCCCAGCACTCAAGCAACTGCCCGCGCTGACCAACGATCTTTCTCGCACCATCGCCAACGCCGACAAGTTGGTCCAGTCGGTCAACAGCGGCTACGGCGACAACACGAAATTCAACCGGGACGTGGGGCGGATGCTGGCACAACTAAACGATACCCTGCGATCGGTCCGCTCGCTGGCCGACCTACTGACCCGTCATCCGGAGGCTCTCATTAAGGGCCGCCCCGAAGGTGGTCTGGAATGATCCGCGGCCCCTCACGCCGATCCGTCTCCGTCCTGTCCGTGGCCGCCATGCTCGCTGCCTGCACGTCATCGCCCGTGCCGGTGCTCTTCACCATAGCGCCTGTCCCGGCATCAGCGCGCCGGGGCGGCCCTCGCGTCGTGGTGCTGCAGCAGGTCGTCCTGGCGCGCTACCTGGAGCGTCAGCAGGTCATCCGATCGTCGGAGAATTACCGGCTCGACGTGATGTCCAACGATTGGTGGGGTGAACCGCTCAACGCGATGCTGGGCCGCGTGCTGGTGGATGAACTGGGTCAGCGCCTGCAGGGGAGCACGGTGCTTAGCGAGAATAGCGGCATCTCTTCCTCGCCCGACGCCACCATCGAGCTGAACGTCCAGCGCCTGGACAAGGATGCGTCCGGCACACTGATCCTGCAGGCCCAGGCCGGCGTCACGTTCAAGGGCAAGGGCTCGCCAGTGCTGCGTGCCTTCCGCTTCACTGTCGTGCCGCCCGCGCCGGACGTGACCGGCGAGGTGGCGGCGATCAGCACCGCCGTCGGCCAGCTTGCCGACGGGCTCGCCGAGATGCTGGCGTCGCCTGCAAAGAGATGAGCGCGGTTCGGGCCGAGCCATGCGAACTGCGCGAGTGCTCCGGCTGCGGCCGGTTCCAGATCGTGCGGCCGATGAGCCAGGGCATGATGGCCGTCTGCGAGCGCTGCCCCACCACGCTGCGCCGGGCCTACGTGAACTCGCATGAGATCAGCATCGCGTTGAACCTCGCGGCGCTGGTGCTGCTGGTCATTCTGTGCGCGACAACGTTGATGAGCGTCGAGACAGCGGGCATCGAGCTGCATGCCGGACTGTTCTCTGGGCCGTCCGAACTGTCGCGGCAGGGGATGGCTTCGGTCGCGATCGTCGTCGTCTTCGTCACCGTGATCGCTCCTTTCGGCAAGCTTGCCGGCACGCTCTATGTGTTGATCAGGATGCAGCAGACGCAGCCGCCGCGTCACCTGCGCCGTGTGTTCGCTTGGGCGGAGCGCCTGGCGCCCTGGTCGATGCTGGAGGTGTTCGTCTTCGGCGTGTTTGTCGCCTACGTAAAACTGGGCGATCTGGTGAAGATCACGCTCGAGAATGGCGTATACGCGCTCATGGTGCTGACCTTCGTGCTGGCATGGGCGGACGGCGCACTGTACCGGGCCTCGGTTTGGGCGCGACTGGGCGGCCCCCAGGAGAACGAGCCCGAGCCCGAGTCGGTGCTGATCTCGCGCGGGGCAGTCGGCTGCGAAACCTGCGGCCTGGTCAGCGTCCCCGTGCACCGCCACGACAGCGGCCACGCCACTTGCCCGCGCTGCGACAGTCCGCTGCATGTCCGCAAACCTAACAGTGTCGCGCGGACCTGGGCGCTGCTGATCGCGGCTTCTGTGATGTATGTTCCGGCAAATTATTTCCCCGTTCTGACTATCATGCAGCTTGGTGCTGGCTCTCCAAGCACCATCCTGGGCGGGGTGGAGGAGTTGGTTTCATCACGCATGTATCCACTGGCGGCGTTGGTGTTCTTCGCCAGTGTTGCCGTGCCGATGCTCAAGCTGGTCGGCCTGTCCACCCTTCTGATTGCCACCCAAAGCGGCAACGGGCGCTGGCTGGCCCGACGAACCAGACTGTATCAGATCATCTGCTGGATCGGCCGCTGGTCAATGATCGATATCTTCATGGAGGCGCTGCTGGGCGCGCTGGTGCGCTTCGGCAACGTGGTCACCATCGAGCCGGGGTTCGGCGCGGTCGCTTTCTGCTCGGTCGTCATCCTGACGATCTTCGCGGCCGAGAGTTTCGATCCGCGACTGATGTGGGATGCCGCTTCAGTAAAGCGTTCGCCCGTTACGCCCAGGCAAGTGGAACCTCCCAGCCGTCGCGGTTTCCAAACCATGTCACGCGTAACGCGCATCCTGCCGGTGCTTGCGGTTTTTCTGATCATAGCCGGAACAGCCTTAGCGGACGGTCCGTGGTCGGGGTATTGGGCCACGACCTGGCGCGACGGCGGTGCGCGGCTGCAACTCGATCAACAGGGCGGGCGGGTGAGCGGCACCTACCAGCACTATGGCGGCCGCGTCGAGGCGATCGCCAAGGGGCGGCGCCTGGAGGGGCGATGGTCCGAGGGCGACGCGAGCGGCGCTTTCGCCTTCGTTATGGACCGCGCTGGCGACAGCTTCAGCGGCCGCTACGACACCGGCGAATGGTGGACCGGCGCGCGTTCCACCGCTCCTAACGCCCCGGCAACGTTCGACCACAGCAGCCCGCGTGAGGTGTTCCGGCACTTCATCATCGACTGTAACGTCGCCCGCAGCGGCCGCCCGGATGACTGGGGCAACGCGATGCTGAGCGTCGATCTCGGGGACGCCAGCAAAACGATGCCACGCGGCGAGAAACTCCAGCGCGTGCAGGACCTGTTCGGCGTGATCGACCTCACGACTTTCCGAATCTGGTCGGTGCCCGACGACGCACCCGGCGAAACGCTGATGGTCCGGCTCGAGCAGTCGGGGACGGACGCTTCACTCACGCTTACCATGGTCCGGGACGCGACAGGAAGCTGGCGCATTCGCGTGCCCGGCGTGCACGAGCTTGAGGTCGACCGCCATGCTCTTCTGACCGCGCGCGGCGGACAGCCACCTACAGCCGATGCCTTCGCGCGCCTGCAGAGCCCGCGCAATTCGATGCGGAGCTTCCTCGAAGGCATGGCCAATTGGGAGGGTGCGGGAGGTGCGATGGCCCTCTCCACGCTCGATCTGTCCGGAATTCCCGAGGTCCTGCGCGACGGGCAAGGCGGCCTCATCGCGCAGTATCTTCGCCGTGTGCTCGACCAGGTCGGGCTGATCGGCCTGCAAGCGATCCCCAATGACGGCACCGACAGGACCCCGTACCTGCATTTCAGCCATCCCGCCGGCCAGATCGTCATCGCGCCAATCGGGACCGAGGCGGGCGCGCCGTGGAAGTTCACGGCCGCGACTGTCGCGGATATCGACGATCTCTACAGGGCCATGGAGGGCCTGCCGCCCCCGCTCGCCACACCGCCGGGAAGCATTCCGAATGCGCCGTTCTTTACCTTGCGCGACATCGTCCGTGCCAAGGCGCCCGGCCTGCTCGACCGTGTCGGCCCGGTCGAGTACCTGGCAAGTGATGGGCGTGTTCTGCGCATTGACGGGTCGGCGCTGATCGGCGTCCTTGCCGCATGGCCGATCCGGCGCGTGACCGCCTGGTTGTCAGGCGACGGCTCCGGTCAGCCGCGCTTGTTCACCTGGGCGCTAGCGATCACCTTCGCGCTGATGTTCGCGAGCAACTTTCCCACGATGCTGGGCGTACCCGAGCAAATCCGTCGCATCACCTATCCCATTATCGGCATAATCCTGATCTCGGCCGCTTCGGTCGCCGTTTGGCATCTGCTGGGGGCCATCGGCCTCGCCCTTCAGCGGTTATCCGCCCGCACTGTCAGCGCGACTGACGACATTCTGTTCAACCTGCTGTTGGCCGGAAGCCGGCTCGGCGTGGTTATCACCGCCTTCCTGGCGATCGCCCATTTCCTCTCGATCCCCACCAACGGCATCCTGGCCGGACTTGGCGTCGGCGGCCTCGCCTTCGCCTTCGCCTCGCGCGAAACGCTCTCGAACGTGTTCGGCGCGGGCATCCTCGTGGCTGACCGGCCTTTCCGTCGCGGCGACTGGATCACCGCCGGCGATATCGACGGATCGGTTGCGCATGTCGGCATCCGCTCCACGCGCGTGCGCAGCGCGCAGGACAGCATCGTAGTGGTGCCCAACGGCAGGCTCGCCAATTCCACTATCAACAACCTCGGCACGCGCCGCCACCGCCTGTTCAAGACCCAATTCCTCGTCACCGCGTGCGGCACGCCGGAGCGACTGGACCAATTCGCGGCCGCGGTGCGCCAACGCGTTACCGGCGACGAATCCTTCGTCGCCAGCCGCACGGATGTCGGCGTCTCCGGAATCGGCGAGACAGGAATACAGGTCGAGCTGACGACATATATTGACGTGGCCACCTCGAGCGCGGAACGCGCAGCCAAGCACGCGTTGCTCGTTGACGTGGTACGACTTGCCAAGATATGCGGCCTCACGCTCGGGTTGGGGATGCTCAGCGCGGAACAACCCGCGTCTGTGACGGAGAAAAGCTTGGCTTGATGTAGGGTTGTGCTGATTGACCCATCCGGCCATCGAACACCCCAGCACTCGCTCATATTGATACCCAGGACGCGGGTAGCACCGACTTTGCAGGCGCGAAGCATGATCTGCAAAAGTCTGGACTGAACCCCACGGACAACGTCGGAGCCGATACAAGCTGCGGCAACGCGCGTGAGCCTGAGTTAGTGCCGACGGCACTGGTGCCGAACTCTCGGCGGCGCGGCGCAGTCAAGCCCCACAGCCGTGCAGCGGTGCGCCGAAGGCGCAGGGCTTGACGGTGACGCATCCGGCCGAGACAGAATTGACTACACGGTGGAGTGCGCCCCTACGGGTGGACAGTTTTAAGCGGCTGTTTTGACCGTCTGCCGGACGAGGGCTCTGGCTTTGGTAATCCGGGTTTCCCTGCCCCCCTCCTTGACCGTCAACGTCCGCTCGAGTTCTTGCATCAAGGCGGCGATCAGGCTGATCGAGCCTTTCGGCCTACCTTTGGGATTGCCGGACTCGCCCTTCTTAAAGCGGGTCTTCTTGGGCGGATGGCCGTAGCCGACCTCGGCGTCCTCGTCATCCTGGTCACTCATGGCGGCCACCGCTGGCGAGCACGTGGTCAAACAATCGGCCCATGCCGGCATGGCACGCTGTGTCGCCGGTATGGCGCTGCCAGCGGCGAATGATGACGCCGACGTAAGGCGCGTCGAGTTCCAAGCCGTAGCAGCACCGCCCGGTGCGCTCGGCCGCCAGCAGGGTGGTGCCGCTGCCCAGGAAAGGATCCAGCACGACGTCGCCGCGCGCGGTGCAATCCAGTATGGCGTCGACCACCATGGCCATCGGCTTTACCGTCGGATGAAGCGCCGAAAGATTGCCTTCCTCCGTCCCGCGCCCGAAGGCGTTGGCCCCGGGATAGCTCCAGACATTGCTGCGATTGCGGCCGTGCCGCCCAGGTCAACGTTGTTCCGATGGCGCGCTTGACCGTGCTTGTAGACGAACACCAGCTCATGCTGGGAGCGATAGAACGAGCCCATGCCGGCGTTATGTTTGGACCAGACGCAAAGGTTTTTGAGCTCCGCGTAGGTGGCGGTCCCAGCAGCCAACACTTCGTACATGTGGCGCCAGTCCATGCAGATATAGTGCAGCGACCCGTCACGGCTGTGCACGACCATGAGCTTCAAGGCATCGGTCAGAAACGTCAAAAACTCGACACTGGTCATCTCGCCGCTGGCCATGGCGAATTCCCGATGTTTGACGGCGCCCAGGCCGCTGACATGACCGTCGATGGGCACGTTATACGGAGGATCGGTGAAGACCATCGTGGCCTCTTTGCCGGTCATCAGGGCGGCATAGGCGGTCGCCTCCAGGGCACTGCCGCAGAGCAACCGGTGGCGTCCGAGCTGCCAGAGGTCGCCGGAGCGGCTGATTGCCGGTCCCGGTGACCGGCCCCCATCGGGTGATCCAGTTGGGATGTTAGTTTATGAATGGTCGCGGCACCATGGTTTGGATGGCCGCCGGAGCGCCCGGTAACGAGGCTGGCGACGGCGGCCACGGCACGGTCTCCGGGGCCGGCGGGCGGCAAGAGGATGCGCAGGCGACCGGGCGTCCTCTCGGCGCTTGAGGCTCATTCCCAACCGCCCTTCCGAACGTTTCCCAACTACTTGATTTGGTTGATTTTTTGTGACCGAGCGGGGTGGTGATCGAATTCCATACTACCATCCCCGTCAGGCGGATTTCGTGATATACTTAGTCGCTCGATCTGAGGATATGCGGCCATGTCCGACGATGCGTTTACCCATTTGATCTGGTTTGGCCTGCCGCTGTTCGTGGCAGTAATTGGCGGATTGTGTGGTTGGATTTTTCAGCGAACCTCAGCGGCCAGCCGGCAAAGGCCCACGCACCATTCCCGATAACTCTCATAATCGCGGCAACAGCGCACGGCGGGGCGACGCGCGGTGACGCCACATCGCCTGCCCGTCCATCGCTGCCGATGCTCCCAATCGGCCGTCAGCGAGGTTGAAAGCGGGTTTGGACCAAGAGGCCATTTGCTTGAAAGCGGCGATCCGGAAGTGGGGGTTCGGAAGCTGCTGGCTTGTTCGCTTCTCTCAATCGGGCGGTTCTGAGTTTTCGTCGTCCACCGCCGTGAGCGGCAGCAGCAGGGCGATGACGAACAGCGCGAACCGGCGCATCATTCGCCCCGCAGCTTGCTGGTGCCGTCGGCGTCGACGAGTCCGTCCGGGCCGATCGCAACCTTGTAGACCTGCCGCACGATCTCCGCCGACACCAGGCCGTTGCGGAGATCGGATTGCACCAATGCGGGATCGCGCGCCGAGGGCTCGCCCATGCCGCCGCCGCCGGGCAGCAGCAACATCAGGCGCTCGCCATCCGGAATTACCTGAAAGCCTTTGGTTCGCAGCTTCGCGCCAGTCTTCAGATGGACGGCGCCGGCCGCACCCTCCAATCCGTGCTCGCGGCCCTTCGGCGCGTTGGCGATGCGGTCGAACGTGGCGTTGACGGCGAATTCCAGCTCGCCTTTGGTGCCGATCTCCATCACCTGTCCCATGCCGCCGCGGGTACGCCCGGGGCCGCCGCTGTCCGGCCGCAGCTCCTTGCGCCAGATGATCACCGGGCAGACGTTTTCGGTGGCCTCCACCGGCATCGTCCGGACGCCTGAGGGGAAGGCGGTGGCATCGAGCCCGTCCAAGCTCGGCCGCGCGCCAGTGCCGCCGGAGTTGAAGGTGATGATCTCGAAATCCGCCACCACCGGCTTGTTGCCGCGGCTTTGCCCCGACACGCCGGAGCCGCCGCGCAACGGCGGGTTCCACAGGCACGAGGATCCCTCGGCCGCGACCCGCAGCGGCACCACCTGGTGCAGGCAGCCCATCATCAGGTCGGGCAGCAGATGGCCGATCACATGCCGCACCGAAACGGGATACGGGCGCGGCGCGTTGAGGATGCAACCATCCGGGATCTTCATCCGGAACGGCGCCAGGCTCGCCCAGTTGTTGGGGATCTCCGGCGCCACCACCACCTTGATGCCAAAGCACGAATACGCCCGGCAATAGGCCGCCGGCACATTGATGCCGCGCTGGGACAGCCCGGACGTGCCGGCGTAGTCGACCTCGATGCAATCGGCCGCGATGGTCATCGCCGCCTGCAGCGTCACCGGCTCCTCGTACCCGTCCGAGCAGATGCGGGCGGAGAACGTGCCGCGCGGCAGCTTGGCGATCTCGGCCAGGGTGGCTTGCCGCGAGGCATCGAAGATGAACGCCGCGAGCGCATCGAGGCTGTCCATCGCGAACTCGTCCATCATCTGCACCAGCCGCTTGGCGCCGGCATCGTTGCAGGCGCAGAGCGAATACACGTCGCCCTCCAATTCCACCGGCAGCCGGCTGCCCCAGCGGATGAAGTCGAAAAACGTCTCGTTCGGCCGGCCCTGGTCGAAGCATTTGACGATCGGGATATACAGCCCCTCCTCAAACACCGACCGCCCTTCGGGGCCCATACCGAGGCCGCCGACATCGATGACGTGGGCGGTGTTGGCGAACAGCCCGACGATCCGGCCGGCGCAGAACGCGGGCGTCACCACCGTCAGGTCGTGCAGGTGCCCGGTGCCGAGCCAGGGGTCGTTGGTGATGTAGTGGTCGCCCGGGCGCATCGTCTCCGCCGGGAACTTGGCCAGGAAATGCGCCACACTTTCCATCATCGAATTGACGTGCCCGGGCGTGCCGGTAACCGCCTGGGCCAGCATCCGGCCCTGCAGGTCGAAGATGCCGGCCGAAAGGTCGCCCGCTTCGCGCACGGTGGTGCTGAAGGCGGTGCGGATCATCGTCTGCGCCTGTTCCTCCACCACCGCGATCAGGCGGTTCCACATCACCTGCCGCTGGATTTCCGCCAGCGCGTTTTTCGCCGTTCCCGCCATCACGCCGTCTTCCGCCGCATTTCGATGTAGCCGAGCGCGTTGATCGATGCCGACCAGCCCGGCCCGACCAGCGTCGACGTCTCGTCCTCGGCGATCACCGCCGGGCCGTTCAGGCACGCGCCCACGGTCAGCGAGGCGCGGTCATAGATCTGCCATTCATGCACCTCCCCGCTGACTGTGTCGCGAATCTGCCGGGTGCGGATCGGCGGAGCCGCCACCGCGGCGGCACCGGTCGGCTGCATGGTCTTCGCCTCGGCGGTCAGCGTTGCGACCTGCACGGCGTAGCTCATGATCTCAACATCCGAGCCCGGTACCGGCCGGTCGTAGAAGCGGCTGTATTCGGTGTCGTAGGCGGCACGGATCTCGGCGACGTCGGCCGCGGTCAGCGTCCGGGCCGGGAGTGCCACCGGGATTTCGTGGCCTTGACCGACATAGCGCATGAAGGCGATCCGGGTTTGGCGCGTCGGCGCGCCGAAGCTGCCTTGCGCCACCACATCGGTGGCCTCATTCTGCATCTCGTCCAGCAGCGCGTTCACCGCGGCCACGTCGAAACTCGAAAACCGCTGATACAGGCTGCGGACAACCTCATACCCGACCGGCGCGCGCAGAAACCCGATCGCGCTGCCGACGCCGGCGCCGGAGGGCACCAGCACGCGGTTGATGCCGATCTTCTCCGCCACCCGGAACCCGTGCACCGGCCCGCCGCCGCCGAACGCGATCAGCGTGCGCCCCTCATAGGTCTTGCCGGATTCGATGGCATGCACCCGCGCCGCGTTCGCCATGTTCTCATCCACCATCTCGACCACGCCGAGGGCCGCCATGTCGGCCGACAGCCCCAGACGCTCGCCGACATCGGCGGCCAGCGCCGTCCGCGCCGGCGCCGTGTCGAGCTTCATGCTGCCGCCGGCGAACCGCAGGGCATCATAGCGGCCGAGCACGAGATTGGCGTCGGTCACCGCCGGGTGGGTGCCGCCGCGTCCGTAGCAGGCGGGGCCGGGATCGGCGCCCGCACTTTCCGGCCCGACGCCGATCCGCCCCATCGCATCGACATGCGCGAGACTGCCGCCGCCGGCGCCGATCTCCACCATCTCGATCACCGGAATCCGCAGCGGCAGACCCGATCCGCGGCGAAACCGCCCGACCCGCGCGACCTCGAAGCTGCGCGAGGTCTGCGGCCGGAAATCGTCGATCAGACAAATCTTCGCCGTGGTCCCGCCCATGTCGAACGACAACACGCTCGCAAGTCCGCATTCGCGTGCCACATGGGCGGAGAAGATCGCCCCGCCCGCCGGTCCGCTTTCGACCAGGCGGATCGGGAAGCGGCACGCCGTGGCGATGGTGGTGAGGCCGCCGCCGGACAGCATGAGGAAGATCGGCGCCGCCATGCCCAGCCCACGCAACCCGCTTTCCAGGCGTGTGAGGTAGCTCGCCATCAGCGGCTGCACATAGGCGTTGGCGGCGGTGGTGGAGAAGCGTTCCCACTCGCGCATCTCGGGTGAAACCTCGCTCGACAGCGACAGCGGGATGTCCGGCAGGTCGGCGGCCAGGATGTCGCGGGCCTGGCGCTCATGCACCGGATTGACGAAGCCGTGCAGGAAGCCGATGGCGATGCTCTCCACCCGTTCGCGCCGCAGCAGCGGCACCAGTGCGCGGACCGCCGCCGCGTCCAGCGGGCGCAGCACGCGGCCTTCGTTGTCCAGCCGCTCCGGCACCGGCAGGCGGAGTGCGCGCGGCACCAGCGGCTCGGGCAGGACGATGTTGAGGTCGTACTGGTCGTAACGGCTCTCGTTGCCCATCGCCAGCACGTCGCGGAAGCCCTCGGTGGTGAGCAGAGCCGTCCGTGCCCCCTTGCGCTCGATGAGCGCGTTGGTGGCGAGCGTGGTGCCGTGGATCACGATCGAGATGTCGCCTGGCTGCAGCCCGGCCTCGCGCAGGATGGTCCCCACCCCCGCCATCACGCCCTGCTCGGGCGCCGCCGGCGTGGTCAGGACCTTGGTGGTCCAGCGCCGCTCCCCCGCTTCAAGAGCGAGGTCGGTGAACGTGCCGCCAATATCGACAGCCAGCCGGGCAGAGGCCATTCAGGGAATTTTCCATTATGAGACCGAGCCGGCAGTCAACCGGTCCCGGCGCCCGGTTGCAAGGTCCCCTTCCGCTGCCGCCCGCATCCCGCCATAACCATGCCGCCACGCAACGGAGCCCGCGCCATGAAGCCTCGCCTTATCGTCAGCCGCCAGATCCCGCCCGCCGTCGCCGAGCGCATCCGCGCCGAGTTCGACTGCCCCTATCCGGAAGGCCGCGACATGGACGCCGAGACGGTGATCGCGATGCTGCGCGAAACCAAGGCCGACGCGCTGATGCTGACCTCCCACCTGAAATTCACCGCCGAGGCGATCGCCCGCGTGCCCGACCATGTGAAGATCGCCGCCACCTGCAGCGTCGGCACCGATCATATCGACATCGCAGCGGCCAAGGCGCGCGGCCTGCCGATGACCAACACGCCGGACGTGCTGACCGAGTGCACCGCCGACCTCACCTTCATGCTGATCCTGAATGCCTGCCGCCGCGGCTTCGAATACGAGAAGATCATGCGCGACGGCTGGCGGCACGGCTATGGCTTGGGCGAGATGATGGGCGTGCGGGTCTGGGGCAAGACGCTCGGCATCCTCGGCCTCGGCCGCATCGGCCAGGCGGTGGCGCGGCGGGCGCGCGGCTTCGGCATGCGGGTGATCTATTCGGCGCCACGTCGGCTGTCCGCGGAGCTGGAACAAGGTGCCGAGTATTTCGCCGATTTCCGCGCCATGCTGCCGCATTGCGACATCCTGTCCGTTCACGCCCCCGGCGGTGCGGCCACCGCCGGCATCATGAATGCCGAGACCTTCGCGCTGCTGCCCAAAGGTGCCGTGTTCGTCAACGCCTCACGCGGCGGGCTGGTCGATGAGGATGCGCTGATCGCGGCACTGAAATCCCGCCATCTGTTCGCCGCCGGCCTCGACGTGTTCCGCAACGAGCCGGAATTCGACCTTCGCTTCGCCGCCCTGCCCAACGTGTTCCTGGTGCCGCATATGGGCAGCGCCACGGTGGAGACGCGCAACGCCATGGGGTTCCGGGCGCTCGACAACATCGCCGCCGTGCTTGCCGGCAAGCCGCCGCTCAACCCGATCTGGAGCTGATACGATGACCAAGCCGGTGCTGCTCGTCACCCGCCGCCTGCCGCCCGCGATCGAGGCCCGTGCCGCGCGCGACTACGAGGCCCTGCTCAGCGAGCACGACGCGCCGGTGAGTGGCGGCGACATCCTGCGCATGGCCCAAGGTGTGGACGCCATCCTGTGCTGCCCGGCGGAGAAGCTGGAAGGCGACCTGATCCGTGCCCTGCCGGCCAGCGTCAAGGTGATCGGCACCTTCAGCGTCGGCTACGACCATATCGACGTCGCCGCCGCCCGCGCGCGCGGCATCCCGGTTTGCAACACCCCCGACGTGCTCAGCATCGCCACCGCCGAATGCGCCATGCTGCTGGTGCTGGCGGCGGCACGGCGAGCCGGCGAGGGCGAGCGGTTGATCCGCAGCGGCAAATGGACCGGCTGGGCGCCGACGCAGCTGATGGGCACGCTGGTTTCCGGCCGGCGCCTCGGCATCTTCGGCATGGGGCGGATCGGGCGGGAGCTGGCGCGGATGGCCAAGGGCTTCGGCATGGCGGTGCATTACCACGACATCGCGCGGCTGCCGCCGGAGTTGGAGGATGGTGCGATCTTCCACGAAAACGAGGCCGAGTTCCTGGCCGTCTGCGACGTGCTGTCGCTGAACGCCCCCGGCGGCGCCGGCACGCGGCACTGGCTGAACGCCGGCCGCATCGCGCGGATGCCGAAGGGTGCGATCGTCGCCAACGCCGCCCGCGGCACCCTGATCGACGACGCCGCCTTGATCGCCGCCCTGCGTTCGGGCCAGATCGCCGCCGCCGGGCTCGACGTCTATGACGGCGAGCCGCACATCAATCCCGGCTACCTCGCACTCGAGAACGTCGTGCTGCTGCCGCATCTCGGCAGCGCCACCACCGAGACGCGCGACGCGATGGGCAACCTCGTGCTCGACGGCATCGACGCCGTGCTGGCGGGACGGACGCCCTCAAACCTCGTGAGGTAGCCAGTGGTGGTGCGATCCTAACGCTTCTGTCCCGGGCGTTAGGTGAATCGCCACACCAAACAAGGCTAGTGGAGAGAATTTGACGGTCTAGCCGTCAGATTCTCTCCACTAAGCGGCCTGCATCGCCGCGAGGAAATCCGCGACCTCGTGCGACAGCAGGCCGGAGCGTTCGCTGAGCCGGCTTGCCGCGTCCACCACTTCGTTCGCCTGGGCGCCGGTGCGATTCACCGCCTCGGTCAGCTCGCCGATATTGCCGTCGACCGCCGAGGTGCCGGCCGCCGCCTGCTGCACCGAGCGGGCGATCTCCTGCGTCGCCGCCCCCTGCTCCTCCACCGCGCCGGCAATCGCCGTCGCGATCTCGTTCATTCGCTGGATGGTGCCGCCGATCGAGCGCAGGGCGGTGATCGCCTGGCCGGTGGCGCCCTGCATGGCGGTGATCTGGCTGGCGATCTCGCCGGTCGCCTTGGCGGTCTGGTTGGCCAGCGTCTTCACCTCGCCCGCCACCACGGCGAAACCGCGCCCGGCCTCGCCGGCTCGCGCCGCCTCGATCGTCGCGTTCAGCGCCAGCAAATTGGTGCGCCCGGCGATGTCGCCGATCAGCTTCACCACGTCGCCGATGCGGCTCGCCGCCTCCGACAAGCCGGCGACGCAAAGGTCGGTCGCCTGCGCCTCGGCCACCGCCTGCCCGGCGATGGCGGAGCTTTCGGCCACCCGGCGCGCGATCTCGTCCACCGAATGCGCAAGCTGCTCGGCGCTGGCCGCCACCGCATGGACATTGCCCGCGGCGTCGCTGGAAGCGCCGGCCACCAATCTCAGCCGGCGCGATGAATCCTCGGCCGTACCGCTCATCGCCAGGGCGATGTCGCGCATGCCGGCCGCCCCCTCGCCCACCGTCGCCACGATCCCGGCGACCGAACGCTCGAAACGCCGCGACAATTGCAACTGCCCGGTCAGCACGTGCCAGGTCAGCATCGGGCCGGCATAGGCGCCATCCGGCCGGCGCAACGGCGAGACCGACACTTCCAGGGTTTCGGCCCCGAGGGCGATGCGCAACCGGCGCGGCAGCGCTGCTGCGTCGCCCAGACCGGCGGCCGCAAGCTCATGGTGCAGCAGGCCGACGGGCCGGCCGACGAGCTGCGCCACATCGACCGGCAAATGCGCCTGCACCGCCGTCAGCAATCGCCGCGCCTCCTGATTCATGTAGCTGACCGCTTGCTCGCCCGTGGCGTCGGCGGTCATCAGGCCGATCGGCAACTGCTCGATCATCTGGCCCTGCACGAAATTGCGCTGCACCGCCTGTCGCAGCACCTCCAGCGCCGCCGCCATGCGCCCGACCTCGTCCCGCCGGCCGGCGAACCCGATCTCCGCATGCGCCTCGCCCTCGGCCATGCGCTGGACGGAGCGGGTCATGCCGGCGATCGGCCGGGCGACCGCGCGCGCGGTGAGCATGCCGGACAGCGCCAGCACCGCGGCCACGCTGGCGGACAGCAGCAACAAACTGTGGCGCGAAGCCGAGGCCGCCGCGTCCGCCTCCTGCCGCGCCGCGGCCGCCCGCGCGTCGAATTGTTCGCCCGCCGCCGCGAGCACCGCCTCCAGCCGCGCCGCCGCCGGATTGGCCTGTTTCTCGGTCAGCGCGGCGGAGCCCGCGGCCCGTTCGAACAGCAGCGCCGCCGACCGGCGCAGCATGGCGCCGGCCTTGGCCACGTCTTCCACCGTTTCCTTGAACTCGGCCGAAACCCGCGCCTGCGACATGCCCGGCATATGCGAGGCGGCGGCGGTGTCGGCCGCCGTCACCCGTTCCTGGAGTGCGCCGTCCTCGGTGGCGAGGAACCGGTTGGTGGCGTCGCGCATGGCGATGCTGGACTCCTGGTAAAGCCGCAGATGCTCCTGCAACTCCTCCATTTCGGAGGGTGCCAGGTCCTCCAGCGGCAGTTCGCGGCGCAGCGTCTGAAGCGTGCTCTCGAAGCGGGATTGCAGCACCATGAAGCTGCCGTCGCGTTCCTGCAGCATCGCACTGCGCAACGCGGCCTTCTGGCCGAGCAGACCACGGTAGACCCCAAGTTCGGTGATCGCCTGCCGAACCGCGTCGCGGGCCGGACCGTCCGCCGTCGCGACCAGCGTTTCCAGCGCCTTTTGCCCGCCCGCCGCCTCCCGATCGGCCACGGCGGTGGCCGCGTCGACACCCGGGATCGTTTGTTGCAGCTGCAGGTCTTGTCCCGCGACCCGCATGCCGCGAACCGCGAGGCGGGCGCGTTGGACGCCGTTCTCGGCGGCGTGGGCGCCGAGCATGCGATCGTCCAGGACCTGCTGCAGCGTCATGGTCTGCAGCATCGACCAGACCAGCCCGGCCAGCAGCGCGAGCGCGGTGGCGCTGGCCAGACCCAGTTTCATCGCAATCGACAGGTCGCGCAGCAGTCGCATGGTGATTCAACCCCGTTCTCGACAACGCCGGCAGCATGCGCGCCGCAGTTTAAGGAGCGATGAACCGGGTCAGAACCACGGGATCAGAACCACGGGATAAGGACCAGGGGATCAGGACCAGGCGAGATGGGCGGCGAGAATCGCCAGCGTGGCCAGCAGCCAGGCGGCGGCGGTGTAGACGCCGTTCCAGGCGACGCTGACCGTCCATGGATCGCTCCCGGCCCAGCGCGCCGTGGTGATGGCGCTTGCCGACATCGGCGTCATTCCGACCGCCACCCCCCAGCCGAGCATGCAGGCGAAGGCCAGCACCGCAGGCGCCACGCCGAGCGATGCGGGATCGGGCACCGCGGCACCGATCACCGCCACCACGACGATCGGGTTCAGGCCCAGCAGCCCCGTGGCGATCAGCACCGGCGGCACCAGCAACGGCACCGCCGCCGCCGGCAGATGCAGCAACAGCTGCGTCATGCCGCTCGCCGGCAGCGCCGCGCCGAGTGCCACGCCCATGAAGCCGCCGGTCGCCAGGATCGTCGCCTCGCCACGGAACGACGGCACCCGCAGGCGGAAGCGTGCCAGCCGGCGGCCGAGCATCGCCAGCGCCACCGCCGGCCGGGCCCGCGACCGCGCCTGCACCGCGGCCCAGACCAGCCCCACCACCGGCAGAACGGCGGTGACGCCGGTGGACAGCGAAACGTCGAACACGAGCCCCGTCGCCTCGGCCAGCGCCATCACCGTCAGCACCAGGGCGGCGATGCGCAGATGAATGCTCCACCGCTCCGCCGGCGCCGGCGACTGGGCCGCTTCGGGCGCCGAGGCGCGGTCCAGCGCCCAACCGATCGCCAGCATGCCGAGCGAGATCGCGAAGGCGAGCGGCAGCAACGGCCGCAAATTGGCGGCCGGCACCGCGGCCGAGACCACCGCGGTCATGATGTTGAGCGGACTCCAGCAATTCATGCAGGCGAAACCGCGATACGCCGCCAGCATCATCCGCCGCGCCCTGTTGGCGCGCAGAACCTCCGACCCGCCGGACGCCACCAGCGTGTTGGCCCGCGCCACCATCGCGCCGAACAGTTCGATCGCGCCGTACGACAGAATGATGCCGAACAGATGCCCGCCGGCGCTGACGGCCGCGTAGCGTCGCCCGGGCGGCTGCGCCACCAGATGCGCGCCGCAGCGCCGGACGATCGGGCTGGTTTCGGCAGCGTCGCGCAGGCAGCCGAGGGCGAAGAAGAACGCGGCATAGGCCGCACCGCGCCGCCAGGCCGCGAAGAACGTGCCCAGCCTGTCGCCGCTGAACGCCACGCCGAGCAGGCCCACCACGGCCATGGCGACGAACAGCACCCGCACCGCCGGCCGCTGGCGGGGGAATTCCAGCAGCAGAAACACGATAATCGCGACGCCCGCCGCGAGCCCCGCGAGGTGCCAGCCGAAAAGCTGATCGGCCAGCGTGCCGGCCCAGGCGAAAATGTAAAACCAGGAACTCGGCATCGTGGCGCCATGATGCGGCACACGGGCGCTGCTGGACAGGGTGCGGCCATGCGGGCATGTCTGCCCCTTCACATCCGCCTGGGGGATCAATGCTGTTCGACTTCGAAACGCTCGCGCCGCAGGACCGCTACAAGCTGCTGATTTCAACCGTCGTGCCTCGGCCGATCGCCTGGGTGGTGACGCAGGACCTGAACGGCGTGCTGAATGCGGCACCGTTCTCGTTCTTCAACACCTTCGCCAACGACCCGCCGGTGGTGGTGATCGGCATCGGCGGCCGCAAGCCGGGCGACGCCAAGGACACCGGCAACAACATCAGCACGACCGGCCAGTTCGTGGTGAACCTGGTGAGCCATGCCAACGCCCAGCAGATGAACGTCACCGCCGTCGACTTCCCGCCCGAGCGCGACGAACTGGCCGCGGCCGGGCTTACCACCATCCCCAGCACCAAGGTGAGGCCGCCGCGCATTGCCGAAAGCCCCGTCGCCTTCGAATGCGAACGGATGATGACCATCGAGCTGAACGTCGACCGCGCCTTGGTGGTCGGGCGGGTGCTGGCGTTGCACGTCCGCGACGACTGCGTGCTGAACCAGCAACGCTGCTACATCGACACCCCGAAGCTGGAGCTGATCGGCCGCATGCACGGCGCCGGCTGGTACGCCCGCACCACCGACCTGTTCGAGATGCCGCGCCTCCCCGCCGAGGACTGAACCCTACACCAGCCCGTTCAGGAACTTCGCCCGCGCCGACGCCGCCGTCATGATGAATGACTGGTCCGAGCCGCCGAGCACGAAGCGCGCACCCATGCCGATATAGGTGCTGGCCCATTGCTCGTCATAAACCCCGCCCATGCCGGCGTATTTTCCGTGGCGGTTGCACGCATCGATCACCTGGCGATAGGCGTCCTGCACCCGCTGATGGCCGACCTGGCCCGAGATGCCCATGTCCGCGGTGAGGTCTGAAGTGCCGATCAGCAGCACGTCGATCCCCGGCGTCGCCGCGATGGCATCGACATTGGCCACCGCCTCGGCGGTCTCGATCATGCCGCAGATCACCACGCCGGCATTGATTTCCGCCTGCGCCACCGACGGCGCCGGCGGGTTGAAGCCATAGACGGCGATGCCGCCGCCCCAGCTGCGATGGCCGTGCGGCGGAAAATGGAACGCCTCGCCGACCCGCTTCGCCTGTGCCGCGGTGTCCACATGCGGCACCACGATGCCGAGCGCGCCGTTGTCCAGCGCCCTGGTGCCTTCGTCCAGCGCATCGGTGCAGACGCGCACGATCGGGGTGACGCCGGTCGGCAAGGCGGCGATGCAAAGCTGGGTCGCCTCATGCACCGAGAACGCGCCGTGCTCCATATCGATGAACAGCCAGTCATAGCCGGCCGCCTTGGCGATCAGCGGGGTGGCGACGCTGCGCAGCACGCCGGCGCCGAAGCCGATCGCGGTCTTGCCGGCGCGCAGCCGTTCCAATGCGGTGTTTGCAATCAGAGCCATCAGCGTTCCCTCCGGTTTCGCAGCACGCCACCACGCGCCGCGCGCCGGGTCAATCCGCGGCCACCGCCGGGCGGTTCTCCACCAGCGCCATCAGGGTTTCCAGCCGGTCCGCCTCGGCCGCCGGCTTGTCGGTGCGGATGCGCGACACCCGGGGGAAGCGCATGGCGACGCCGGATTTGTGCCGCGTCGACAATTGCGCGGCGTCGAACGCCACTTCCAGGACCAGGGATTTCTCCACCTCGCGCACCGGGCCGAAGCGGGCGATGGTGTGGTTGCGGATCCAGCGGTCGAGGAAATTCAGCTCGGCGTCGGTGAAGCCGAAATACGCCTTGCCGACCGGCACCAGTTCCCCATCATCGCGCCACAGGCCGAAGGTGAAGTCCGAATAGAAGCTGCTGCGCTTGCCGTGGCCGCGCTGCGCATACATCAACACCGCATCCACGATCAGCGGGTCGCGCTTCCATTTCCACCACTGCCCCTTCGGGCGGCCGGGCACGTAGATGGAATCGGCCCGCTTCAGCATCAGGCCCTCGATCGCCGCCGCCCTGGCGCCGTCGCGGATGGCGCCGAGCTGGTCGAGGCGGTCGAACGGAATGATCTCGGACAGGTCCATCCGCGCCGGCCGCTCGCGCGCCAGGAATTGCGCCAGGCGCACCCGGCGGCTGTCGAAATCGAGCCCGCGCAGGTCTTCGTGCCCGTCGAACAGAATGTCGTACAGCCGCACCGCGGCCGGATAGTCGGCCAACAGCTTGGCTCCGACCGTCTTGCGGTTGAGCCGCTGCTGCAGATCGGCGAACGGCGCCACCTGGCCGCCGCGGATCACCAGCAATTCGCCGTCCAGCACGGCGTTGAACGACATCGCGGCGACGATTTCGGGGAACGTGGCGGAGATGTCATCGGCGCCGCGTGAGTAAATTCGCCTGCCCCCTGACGTCGCGACCAGTTGCACGCGGATGCCGTCCCATTTCCATTCGGCGCGGTAGGCGGCGGGATCGATTGCCGCGAAATCGGCGGCATCCAGCGGGTGGGCCAGCATTGGCGGGCGGAACACCGGGGCGTCGGCGGGGTCCGGTCGCGGGCCGTGGCCTTCGATCCAGGCGAACAGCTCGGCGTAGGGCGGTGCGAGGCCGTGCCAGACCTCCTCGATGTCATCGGCCGCGAGCCGCCCTTCGGCCATCTCGGCCAGCGCCACCTTGGCCAGCCGCGCCGAGGCGCCGACGCGCAAGCCGCCGGTGATCAGCTTCAGCAATGCGAACCGCACCGACGCGTCGCTGGCATCAAGCCAGCCGGCGACCACAGCGGGCAATTCGGCCTTGGGCGTGGCGTCGAGCGTCCGCACCACCTCGGACAGCGTCGGCGGCGCAATGTTGGTTTCGCCGGCGGGCCAGATCAGCGCCACGGTTTCCGCGAGGTCGCCGACATAATCGTAGGACCAGGCGAACAACTCGGGATCGGTGCGCTCGGCGGCGAGCGCGCGGATGAGACCGGGCTTGGCGGCGGAAAATACCAGTTCACCGGCGACCGCCGCGAGACCGAGGCCGCGCTCGGGGTCCGGCGTGGTGGCGAAATAGCGGCGCAGCAGGGCGATCTTGGCGAGGCGGCCGGGGGTGAACACCAGCCGTTCCAGCAAGCCGGCGAAAGCGATCACGCGCCCGCTTCCTCTTCCTCGCCGTAGCCGATCAGCCGCAGGGCACGTCCGCGCAGGCCTTTCTGGCCGGCGGCGTAGATCAGTGCGTCCTCGGTGCCGTGCGTCACCCAGATCTCGGGCGCGCCGACATCATCGAGCGTGGCGTTCAATTCGTCCCAATCGGCGTGGTCGGAAATCACCAATGGAAGTTCGACGCCGCCCTGCTTGGCGCGCTGGCGTACCCGCATCCAGCCGGACGCCATGCACACCACCGGCTCCGTCAGCCGCCGCGCCCACCGGTCGGCGACGGCGCTTGGCGGTGCCAGGACGATCTGTCCGACCAGCTTTTCCTTCGCCGCGACCGTGGCCGGGCGGAGGTCGCCGAGGCGGACGCCGAGGGATTCGTAGACGTTGCACATGTTCACCAGCGCGCCGTGCAGCCAGATCGGCGCGTCCCAGCCGGCTTCGCGCAGCAGGGCGATCAGACGCTGGGTCTTGCCCAGGGAATAGCAGCCGACGACGTGGGTGCGCTCGGGGAACAACGCCACGCTGTCCAGCAAGCGACCGATTTCTGCGTCGGCTGCGGGATGGCGGAACACCGGCAGCCCGAACGTCGCCTCGGTCACGAACACGTCGCACGGGATCGGCAGGAAAGCAGCACAGGTTGGGTCGGGGCGGCGCTTGTAGTCGCCGCTCACCACGGCCCGGCTGCCGCGCCACTGCATCGCCACCTGGGCGCTGCCGAGCACATGGCCGGCCGGCTGCAACCAGACCTCCACCTCGCCGAGGCGCAGGGTTTCGCCGCAGGCCACCGCCTGCTGGGTCTCGCCGGCCTTGCCCTCACCCATCCGCGCCCGCATCACCGCCAGGGTGGCGGCGGTGCCGAGCACGGCGCGGTGGCCAGGGCGGGCGTGGTCGGAATGGGCATGGGTGATCACGGCGCGGTCGACCGGGCGGGTGGGATCGATGAAGAACCCGCCCGGCTCGCAATACAGGCCTTGGGGCAGCACTTTCAACCAGGTGTCGGGATGCGGCATGGCGTTGATGTGGCGTGGGTTTGCGCTTGGCGCCAGACCTCCTATCTACAACCAATGACGGGAACATTGCCGGAACGCTTTTCCGAGTGGTTCGCCGCGCGCGGCTGGGCGCCGCGGGCGCATCAGCTGCAGGTTCTGCAAGCCGTGGGCGAGAACATGCTGCTGATCGCGCCGACGGGCGGCGGCAAGACGCTGGCCGGGTTCCTGCCGACGCTGGTGGATTTGGCGGCCAACCCACAACCCGGCATGCACACGCTCTATATCTCGCCATTGAAGGCGCTCGCCGCCGACATCGCCCGCAACCTGATGCGGCCGGTTTCGGAAATGTCATTGGACATAACAATCGACACCCGCACCGGCGACACCTCCGGCGAGCGGCGGCGCCGCCAGCGGGAGACGCCGCCGAACATCCTGCTGACCACCCCCGAAAGCCTGGCGCTGCTGATCTCCCTGCCCGAAGCCGAGGCGATGTTCGCCACGTTGAAGCGGGTGGTCATCGACGAGGTGCATGCCCTGGCCGGCACCAAGCGCGGCGACCAGTTGGCCCTGTGCCTGGCCAGGATCGCCACCCTCGCCCCCGCGGCCAGGACGATCGGGCTGTCCGCCACCGTCGCCCACCGCGCCGCGATGGCGGCCTATGTGGCGCCCGATCCGGTGCGCGTCATCGAGGTGACGGGCGGTGCGCCGCCGGAGATTTCCATGATCCTGCCCGAAGGCGTGCTTCCCTGGGCCGGGCACATGGGCATCTTCAGCGCGCCGTCGATCCTGGAGAAGATCCGCGCCGCCGGCATGACCATCGTCTTCGTCAACACCCGCGCGCAGGCGGAATTGCTGTTCCAGGCGCTGTGGAAGCTGAACGAGGGCAATCTGCCGATCGCCATCCACCACGGCAGCCTGGAACTCGAAGCCCGCCTGCGGGTTGAGGCGGCGATGGCGGAGGGCAAGTTGCGCGCCGTCGTTGCGACCTCCTCGCTGGATCTCGGGATCGACTGGGGCGGCGTGGACCAGGTGCTGCAGGTCGGCGCGCCCAAGGGGGTGTCGCGGCTGCTGCAACGCGTCGGCCGCGCGAACCACCGAATGGACGAAGCGTCGCGCGCGATCCTGGTGCCGGCGAACCGGTTCGAGGTGCTGGAATGCGAGGCCGCCATCCAAGGCGTGGCCGCGCGCGAGCTCGACGGCGATCCGCCGCGCCCGGGCGGCCTCGACGTGCTCGCCCAACACATGCTCGGCCTTGCCTGCGCCGCGCCGTTCCATCCGGATGCGCTGTTCGCCGAAATACGCCGGGCCGCACCCTACGCCGCCTTGTCGCGGCAGGATTTCGACGACGTCCTGCGCTTCGTCGAGGATGGCGGCTACGCGCTTTCCGCCTATGAGCGCTACCGCAAGCTGTTCCGCGATGCGGAGGGAAAGATCCACGTCCGTTCCGAGCGGATCGCCCGCCAGCACCGGATGAACATCGGCACCATCGTCGAGGCGCCGTTGCTGAAGGTGCGCTATCACGGCCGCGGCGGCACGCTTGGCGAAGTGGAAGAATATTTCGTCAACATGCTGTCCCCGGGCGACACCTTCATGTTCGCCGGCCGGCTGCTGAAATTCCTCGGCATACGCGAAACCACCTGCGAAGTCGCCGATGGCGGAGACGGCGAACCGAAAGTCCCAGCCTACGCCGGTGGCCGCATGCCGATGACCACCAACCTCGCCGACCGCGTGCGCGGCATGCTTCAGGACCCTTCGTCGTGGCATGATTTCCCCGAGGCGGTGCAGGAGTGGCTAGGGCTGCAGCAAAGCGTCTCCCGCTTGCCCGGACGGCACAACCTACTGGTGGAAACCTTTCCGCGCGGCGACCGCTGGTTCCTCGTCGCCTATTGCTTCGAGGGCCGCAACGCCCACCAGACCCTCGGCATGCTGCTCACCCGCCGGATGGAACGCTTCGGCATGGCGCCGCTGGGCTTCGTCGCCACCGACTACGTGCTGGCGATCTGGTCGGCGCGCGAACCGCTCGACGTGGCGCGGCTGTTCGAGCAGGACATGCTCGGCGACGACCTGGAAGCCTGGATGGCGGAAAGTTCGATGCTGCGCCGGACCTTTCGCAATGTCGCCGTGATCGCCGGCCTGATCGAGCGGCACCATCCGGGCGCCAGCAAAAACCGCCGCCAGGTCACCGTCAGCAGCGACCTGATCTACGACGTGCTGCGCCGCCACCAGCCGGACCACGTGCTGCTGCGCGCCACCCGCGCCGACGCCGCCGGCGGATTAACCGACCTCGCGCGCATCTCCCTGCTGCTGGAGCGGGCGCAAGGGCGGATCGTGCACATGGTGCTGTCACGCGTGTCGCCGCTGGCGGTGCCGGTGCTACTGGAGATCGGGCGGGAAAGCGTGCGCAGCGGCGATTCCGACGACGACCTGCTGGCCGAAGCGGAGACGCTGGTGGCGGAGGCGAGCTTTGAGGCGGAGCCGCCGCCGCGGCGGTCGCATCGCCCGCCCTTGGTCCACCGGGCCAATTTCGCCCGCAAGGCCCGTCAGCGTCAGGGCAGCCTGTTCGGCTGAACCCGGCACGGGATAAAAGACATGCACCCCGAGCGCCCGCTGCGCCGCCGCAGGATGAAGCATCGCGCCAAGTGCCAGGAAGAAGGCGAATGCTCGCACTATGGTCGCTCCCGAAATATTTCGACTCCGCAGCATCCTGCCGTCGATTCCCGGCTCGCAATTTCGTGATATCCGCTCGCGGTTTGGTGCATGTCCGGCGGCCAAGGCCGGATATCATCGCGCCCGCCGAAGGATCGGTGCCGCAATGTCCATGTTCCAGTCGATCGACCCGCTGCTGCCGCTGTCCGGCTTCCTGGTCGGCTTGTTGGTCGGGCAGACCGGCATGGGCGGCGGTTCGCTGATGACGCCGATCCTGATGCTGCTGTTCAACGTCCATCCGGCCACCGCTGTCGGCACCGACCTGCTCTACGCCGCCATGACCAAGACCGTCGGCACGCTGGTGCACGGGATGCACGACACGGTGAACTGGCGCGTCGTCGCCCGGCTGGCCAGCGGCAGTGTTCCGGCGACCGCGGTGACATTGCTTCTGCTGGCGCAATTCGGCATCGGCGAAGGCAGCAATGGTGGCGGTTTGATCTCCACCGTGCTCGGCATCACGCTGCTGCTGACAGCCCTCTCCCTGGTGCTCCGCCAGCGCTTCGTCGCCGTGTCCAGCGGCCTGACCGATCGGCTTTCATCACGCCAGACCGCCATGCTGACCGTGCTCACCGGTGCCACGCTCGGCGTGCTGGTAGCGATCTCCTCCGTCGGCGCCGGGGCGATCGGGGTGACGGCGCTGCTGCTGCTCTATCCCCGCGTGCCGATGCGGGTGATCGTCGGCTCCGACATCGCCCATGCGGTGCCGTTGACGCTGGTGGCGGGGGTGGGGCATTGGTGGCTCGGCTCGGTCGATGGGCTGCTGCTGGGCTCGCTGCTGCTCGGCTCGGTACCGGGGATCGTGCTGGGAAGCTGGCTTTCCGTCCGCGTGCCCGAATGGGTGCTGCGGCCGATCCTGGCGCTGACGCTGGCCGTGGTCGGCGGGCGGCTGGTGTTCTGAACCGGCCAAAGCGGCGATGACGCGATCCCGGGAAATTCTTTCGCGCGTTTCCTGGTTTCCTGATGCAACAAGGTACGCTTCGCACCATATGACCGATCGATAGACACGATTCCCCCCTGGCGAACCGCCTGCTTCGGCGAGACGTCCGCGGGCGTCGTGATGGCGATCCGGTGCTTGCCTCGTCCCACCCGTACAAGGAATCACCCGCGATGGCCCAGCCGGCCAACAGCCAAGCGGCGCTGCCTGACGCCGCCGGCGTGCGCGAGGTCGTCGCGCGCTTCCAGGACGCGATGCCGGGCGTCGCCATCGGGCAGATCTGCAGCACAATCCTGCCGCTGCTCGTGCTGATCGCGGCAATGCATGCGGGCATGGCGTTCGGCTGGTGGCCGTTGCTGGCTTTGGGCCTTCCGGCGACGGCGCTGACCGTGCGGACCTTCATCATCCAGCACGATTGCGGCCACGGCTCCTTCTTTCGCAACCGCCGCATCAACGATCGTCTCGGGCGGTTCTGCTCGCTGCTGACGCTGGCGCCCTACGCACAATGGCGGCGCCAGCACGCGCAGCACCACGGGACATGGAACGATCTCGACAAGCGCGACGGCCGCGGGCTCGACATCTATTCCTCCTGCCTGACGGTCGCCGAATACAATGCGCTCGGCATCTGGCGGCGGCGGCTGTACCGCTGGGCGAAGCATCCGGCGATCAGCTTGTTGGTGCTGCCGCCGATCATCTTTCTCGTGCTGTACCGCTTCCCGTTCGACGCGCCGCGCGCCTGGGGCGCCGAGCGCCGCAGCGTCTATCTGACCAATCTTTCATTGCTGGCGCTGCATGGCGGACTCGCGGCGATGCTGGGCGTGGGCCCGGTGGCGGCGGTACTGCTCGCCGTCATGGTGCCGGCCAGCATCGTCGGCGTCTGGCTGTTTTCCTTGCAGCACCATTTTGAGGACAGTCACTGGGCGCGGCATGCGCAGTGGGACCCGGTCAGTGCGGCGCTGCGCGGCAGCTCGTTCCTGCGCCTGCCCCGGCTGTTGCAGTGGATGACCGGGAATATCGGGTTCCACCACGTCCATCACGCGTCGCCGCGGGTGCCGAACTATCGGCTGGAGGCTTGCCACGCGGCACATCCGGGCTTCGCTGTGGCATCGGTCCTGACGCTCGGCGAAGGGCTGCGCGCGTCGCGCCACGCATTGTGGGACGAAGCGCGCGGCCGGTTGGTGACGTTCGCCCAGGCAAGGCGGTAGCCAGTCGGAAAACTCAGCCCCCCGCCAGCGCCTCGATCTGCTTCTGCGCCCAGGACACGGCATCGGCGACCGGCATGCCGTCCACCAGCACCTTCTGCAGCGCCTTGGTCAGGATCGTCGCGTCGAACACGCGGCCGGCGAGCGCGTTCGGCGGCCCGGCATAGCCGTCGATGATGCCGGTCCTGGCCATCGTCGGGAATGCGGCGACGGCTGGATCGGCCGCGAACATCGGCATCTCCGACATCATCTTGGGAAAGATCGGCACCCAGCGGCCGCCGACCTTCTCGACCACGGCGCGGTAATGCGCGGGATCGTAGAAATACCGCAACCACGCCTTGGCCTCGTCCTGGTGCTTCGAATCCTTGGACACCGACCAGGTCCACGTACCCACCGAATTGCCCTCGACGCCTTTGGGGCCTGGCCCCTTCGGCAAACTGGTCATCACCGTGCCGGCCAGCAGCGTCTTGTCGTTGGCCAGCAGCCATTGGTAGATGCTCGGCGGATTGACGACGAAGGCGGCGCGGCCGGTCTGATAGGCGACGTTGTTGCCGGCATCGTCCCAGGTCAACGCGCTGCGCGGGATGGTGCGGTCCTTGAGGAACATGTCGGCGACGAACTGGTAGGCGGCGCGCGTCTCCGGTGAGTCGAGCACCACGGTCTTGCCGTCCTCGGCCATCACCTTGCCGCCGAACGACCAGATCATCATGCGGATGGCGCCTTCGGCATCGTTGCTGTTGCTGACGGTCATGCCGAAGCCGCTGATGTTTGGATGCCTGGTCTGGATCGCCTTGGCGTCGGCGCGAAAATCCTCCCACGTGGTCGGCACCGGCTTGCCGATTTCGTCCAGCAGATCCTTACGGGCAAACATCGGTGTGACATCAACCTCCAGCGGCAAGGCCTGCAGGGTGCCTTGCCAGGAGCCGGCGGAAACCACGTTCTCAAAGATGCCGCCAGGGACTTTCCGGACGTCCGCCATCACGTCGTCGAGCGGCACGGTCAGACCACGGGCGATGTAGAATTGGATGGCGCCACTGGTCTGCATGAACGCGTCGGGCGGGGTATGCGCCTCGAACGCCGCGGCGAGGCGTTGGTTCAGGACATTGGCGGGAACGACGACGTATTGCGCATCGATCTTGCGGGCGCGGCCGAACTCGGTGACCATGTTGCCGATATACTCGTCGGCCGCGGTGTTGAAGGTCTGCAACCCCCAGACAGTGACGTCGGCGGCAACAGCGCCCTTGGCCGCAAGCAGCCATCCGGACGCGGCGAGCACGGCAAGGCAGATGCGCTTCATGTCGTTCACTCCCTTGTTTCTTATTTGACGCTGCCGCCGGTAAGCCCCTCGACCAGATAGCGCTGGGCGATAAGATAAATCAGCAGCACCGGCAGGATGGCGAGTGTCGAGGCCGCCATCAGTTGGCCCCAGATGAACACATCGCCCATCATCAGCGACGCGAGGCCGGCGGTGATGGTGCGCGCGCCGTTGTTGTAGACGAACACGAGCGCGTAGAGAAACTCGTTCCAGGCGTGGGTGAAGGCGAACAGCGCCACCACGGAAAGGCCGGGCAACGCGATCGGCAGCAGGATGCGGCGCAGGATCTGCATGCGGGTGGCGCCGTCGATGCGGGCCGCTTCGTCCAGCTCCGGCGGCAAGGTCCGGAAATGGCCGATCAGCATCCAGGTGGTGAAAGGTGCGGAGAAAGTGAGATAGGCGAGCACCAGCCCGCTGAGGGAATCGATCACGCCGAGCCGCTGCAGCACGATGAACAGCGGAATGAACAGCAACGACGGCGGCAACAGATAGGCCACCACGATCAGCCGCGCCACCACCGCCCGGCCGGTGAAGCGCATGCGGCTGATGGCGTAGGCGGCGAGGGTTCCGGCGGCCACGGCGCCGATCGTGGTGGCGCCGGCGACGATGAAGCTGTTGCGCAGGAACAGCGGAAACGGCGTGTGGAACAGGATGGTGTCGTATTGCTGCAAGGTCGGCGCCACCGGGAGGAAGCTCGGCGGATAGGCGTATATTTCACGCTCCGTCTTCAGCGAGGTGATCACGATCCAGTAGACCGGCACCAGCGACCAGACCAGCAATGCCGCGATGGCAACAAGCAGGCCGAACTTTTGCAACGCCCGGTGGCGGCGGCCAACGACCATGGCTATTTCACCCCCTTCTCGCGCAGCATTCGCCGGGTCAGCAGAAAAATGATGCCGAGGAACAGCGGCAGGAACGAGGTCATCACCGCCGCACCCTCGCCCAGCAGATTGCGCCGCATGCCGTATTCATAGGCGAGCGTCGGCAGGATCTGGGTGCGGTCGGCCGGGCCGCCGCCGGTCAGGATGTAGACCATATGGAAGGAATTGAAGGTCCAGATGGAAGACAGCATCACCGTCACCGCGATCACGTCGGCGATCGATGGCAGGGTGATGTGGACGAAGCGCTTCCAGGCGCCGGCGCCGTCGATCGCCGCCGCCTCGTAAAGTTCCGCGGGCACGGTGGCAAGGGCGGCAATGAACATCAGCATGAAGAACGGCAAACCTTGCCAGATCGTGGCGACGCCGATCGAGAACAGCGCGATCTGCGGATCGGACAGCCAGTCGACCGGCCCATCGGTGAGGCCGGTCATCAGCAGCACGGCGTTGAACACCCCGGCCTGCTCGTCGAACAGCCAGCGCCAGCCGAGGGCGGCCACCAGCCCGGGCACCGCCCAGGGCAGGAACGCCAAAGCGCGCACCACGCCCCGCCACGGGAAACGCTGGGTCAGCAACATCGCGCCGGCGAGGCCGAGCATCAGCTTGGCCGCCACCGCCCCGCCGGTCAGCAAAATCGAGTTGCGCACCGCGATGCCGTAGATCCGGTCGGCGAACAAGGTGGCGAAATTGCCGAGGCCGATGAAGCTGCCGGCCTTGGCGACCTCGCGGTTGGTGAAGCTGGTGTAGATCCCGTCGATCAGCGGAAACGCAGCCAGGCCGATCAGGATCGCCAGCACCGGCAGCAGGTAGCAATAGGCTTCGATCGTCGGCAGGATTTCGGCGCAAATGCGACCTGGCCGGGGCATGCGCCGCCGGCGGCGATCGCGTGGCCGCACCGGCGATGCTCATTGCCGGCGACGCCGTGCCTGTCGGGCGAACGGCATTCCTGGATCCTCCCAGATCCGTGGTCGGGCTCAGCCTATCGCCATCCGACCGGCTCGGCTAGGGTCACGCGACGGAGCCTCTGGAGAAAAACGTCACATGCGCATCGGTGTGTTCTACTTCCCGACAGATTACGGCATCGACATCGCCGAATTGGCGACGGCGCTGGAGGATCGCGGCTTCGAATCGCTGTTCCTGTGTGAGCACACGCATATCCCGGTCAGCCGCAAGACGCCCTTCCCGTCCGGCGGCGAGATGCCGCGCAAATACGCCCACACTCACGACCCGTTCGTCGCCCTCGCATTCGCCGCCGCGGCGACGCGCAAGCTGCTTCTCGGCACCGGCGTCTGTCTGATGCCGCAACACGACCCGATCGTCACCGCCAAGACCGTCGCCAGCCTGGATCAGATGAGCGGCGGGCGCTTCGTCTTCGGCATCGGTGGCGGCTGGAACGTCGAGGAGATGGAGAATCACGGTGCCGCATACGCCACCCGCTTCAAGCTGATGCGCGAGCGGGTGCTGGCGATGAAGGCGCTCTGGACGCAGGACGAGGCGGCGTTCCATGGCGAGATGGTGAATTTCGATCCGTGCTGGTCCTACCCGAAGCCGAAGCAACGGCCACATCCGCCGATCCTGCTGGGCGGCGAGACCGACCATACGCTGCGCCGCGTCGTCGAATTTTGCGACGGCTGGTTTCCGCGGCCCCGTGCCGGCTTCTCACCGGACACCGCCGTCGATCGGCTGCGGCGCGTGGCAGCGGAATTGGGCCGGGATTTTTCGACGTTGTCGATCACCGTGTTCGGCGCGCCGGCCGACGCGACGGCGCTGGCCGGCTATCGTGATGCCGGCATCGCGCGCGCCTTGCTGAACGTGCCCGACCTCAGCCGGGACGAGACGCTGCGGCTGCTGGATGAACAGGCGAAGCTAATTTCCTGATTTCCTCCAGGAATCCCAGCAACAGCGACACGACCTGCGCCGGCCGCTCCTGCTGCACCCAGTGTCCGGCGCCCTCGATGAGATGGCACCCGAGCATGCGGGCGCAGCCGGTGGTCTGCATCTTCTCCAACGCGCCAGGGGTCTGATGGACGCCCCAGTCGCTGGCGCCGGCGACGAACATCGATGGCACATCGATGCCGCGGCCGGCGAACGCCTCAAGCTCGGCGTTGTGGGTGCCCTCGGTCCGGCAGCGATACCATTGCAACCCGCCCTGGAAGCCCGTCCTGGCGAATTCCTCGCTGTAGACTTGCAACTCGTCATCCGGCAACCACGCGCAGGCGGCGATGGCCGAAGCTGACGGCATTTCCGCCGCCACCGTTTCGGCCATGTCCTGACCGGCGTCCATGATGTAGTAGGTCGGCAGCTTCGCGAGCTCCTCGGCGGTCCATCCCTGCAGCGGATACGGCTTGTTGCCCGGCCAATCGGCACTTTTGTGGTGGTAGTAGGCGCGCAGGAAATCATGCACGCCCTGGCGGCAATGCCACATGTCCGCATTGGCGTCGCGGGTCGAGTAATACCACTGGTAATGCTTGCGTGGCCTCGCCAGCGCCGCCATCGCCTCGTGGATCGCCGGGCTCGCGGCGGTCGAACCCAGCGCCGGCGGGCCGCCGAACGGCGCGCTCATCAGCACCACCGCCGGAAACACATCTGGCCGCACCAGCGCGCACCACGCGGCGACGGAGGCGCCGAAATCATGCCCCACCACCGTCACCGGCCGCACGCCCAGCGCCTCGACCAGCCCGAGCATGTCGGCCACGAGGTTAAGCAGGCGGAAGCTGCCGACATCGCCGTCGTACTCCCCGTCCCAACCGGTGGTCCGGCCATAGCCGCGCTGGTCCGGCGCCACCACGTGAAACCCGGCGGCGGCGAGCGGCGCCATGATCTTGCGCCACGACCAGGCGAGTTCCGGAAATCCGTGCAGCAGCAGCACGCAAGGCCGACCCGGCGTCTCGAAACCTGCCTCCAGGACATGCACGCGCAAACCATTGACGCCGGGCACGAAGCGGGCGCGCACGCTCGCCCGCAGCCGGTTCGCGGCAAGCGGCAATTGGTGCGGCTGGTCCATCCTTGTTCCTCCGTTGCAAGCCCTGTCTGGCGTTGGCGATGCTGCGCCGGTAGGCTCGGTTTGCCTATCCCCAGCGGAGCTTGCGAGCCATGACCGATCTACCGCGCTTCGTGCGGATCAACGAGGAAGGGCCGCGTGAAGGCTTCCAGATCGAAAAGACCCTGATCCCCACCGATCGCAAGGTGGCGCTGATCGACGCGCTGTCCGAAACCGGGGTGCGGCACATCCAGACCGTGTCCTTCGTCAACACCAGGCTGGTCCCGAACATGGCCGATGCCGAGGACGTGGTCGCCCGCTTCGACCGCCGCCCCGGCATCACCTATTCGGCGTTGTGGCTGAACCAGCAAGGGCTGGAGCGGGCGATCGCCACCGGGCGTCTCGACATCGCCGGCCGCATCTCCCTCTGTGCGTCGGAGGCTTTCCTGCAGCGCAACCAGCGCAGCAGCCTGGCCGACAACCTCGCCCGCCAGGACGACATGATCCGCCTGTTCCAGTCACGCGGCATCGCCATCGAACGAGCCGGCATCACCGCCGCGTTCGGCTGCAACTTCGAAGGCGACGTGCCGCCACAGCGGATCGTCGAGTTGGTCGGGCAAATCATGGAGCTGGCCGAGCGTCACCAGCTGACCCTCAAGACCTTGTTCCTGTCGGACACCATGGCCTGGGCCACGCCGCTGCTGATCCGGCGCGTGGTCGGCGCGGTGCGCTCGCGTTTCCCGGATTTGCAGCTGGCGCTGCATCTGCACGACACCCGCGGCATGGGCATCGCCAACGCCTTTGCCGGGGTCGAGATGGGCGTCGACATCTTCGACGCGGCCGTCGGCGGCCTCGGCGGCTGCCCGTTCGCCGGGCACCGCGGTGCGGCGGGCAATGTCTGCACCGAAGACCTGGTGTTCATGCTGCAGGAGATGGGCATCGAAACCGGTATCGACCTTGAGAAGATGATCGAGGCGGCGCGGCTCGCCGAGGACATCGTCGGCCATCCCTTGCCGAGTGCGGTGATGCACGGCGGCAGCCTGAGGTCGATGCGCAACCGGCTGCATTGACGGCGCACTACGCAAGCACGCCTTCGGTCTTGCGCCCGATCATTTCGAAATCGATCGCAGCGCCCAACCCCGGCCCGTCAGGCGCATGCAGCAGGCCGTGCTCGTCGATTTCGAGTTCGCTTTCCAGACCGTATTTATGCGCGCCATCGGGAAGCAGGACTTCGAACAGGCTGGTGTTCGGGATCGCCATCGCCAGATGCAAGTTGGCGAGATTGTTGAGCGAATTGCCACTGTGATGGATTTCGTAACGCATACGGAACGCCTCGGCGAGATGCGCGGTCTTCAGCATGGTCGTAAGGCCGCCCTTGTTCGGGATATCGCCGCGCAGGTAGTCGGTCGCCCGCTCGGTCAGCCAGATCGCATAGGTGTCGAGCCCGCCCGCGGGGTACTCGGTCGCCATGATCGGGATATCCAGCTTCTGCCGCAGCTTGACGTAGCCGTAGATGTCCTCGTCGGCCAGCGGGTCTTCGTACCAAAGGAACCGCATTTCCTGGATCGCGAAGCCGACCCGCAAGGCGTCCGGATAGTCGTAGCTCCAGGTTGAATTCGAGCATCACCCTGTAGTCGTCGCCCACCGCGCGGCGCACCGCCTTGCACACCCGGATGTCGAGGTCGGGATCGGTCGGCGGATGGATCTTGTAGGCGTGCCAGCCATTGGCCTTGAATTGCTGCGCCTGGTCGACATAGTCGCCGATTTCAGCCAGCACTTGCGAGCTGGCATAGGCATGGATCGACCGGCGCTGCGTGCCCATCAGCGCGTGAACCGGCAGGCCCGCGATCTTCCCCGCGAGGTCCCACAGCGCCACGTCCACGGCGCCGATGCAGCGATAGCTCACCTGGCGCGAGAGCCTCAGCATTCGGCCGTGCAGGCGTTCGCGCTCCAGCGGGTCGGCGCCCATCAAAAGCGGCTTCAGCCAGCGCAGCAGTTGCGGCCCATCCATGGAGGCGGGGTTGGCGGCCGATCCAAGGAACGCATGCCCCTCCACGCCCTCATCGGTCCGGATCCGCAGCAGGCCGAGATTGCTGTCCTGCTGCACGAAGGCGCCGGCGTGGTAGCGGGCCCGTGGGATATTGTCCCAGGTGAAGATGGTCAGCGAGACATGATCTATTTTCATCGATCGCCCTTCACGGGTTGCGTTTCTTGCCCTGGCTTGGCGGCATGGTAAAATCGCCGGATGGAATCTCTCTACTACGTGATGGCCTGGGCCTGTCACCGCAAATGCAAGCATTGCTACGAAGACCGGTTCCGCCCCTATGTCCGCGACGGCCTGGAGGCCGTGGTCGCCGAGGCGGAGGCGAATTTCCCCCGCATCATCGCCAACCTGCCGGCGCGCATGACCTGGCAGGACCGCAGCCTGTTCGTGCCGGTGGAGCGTGGCGGCCGCATCATCCTGTCCGGCGGCGAGGCGCTGCTGGAGGCCACGCGCGAGCGGATCACCTACCGTGTGATCGAGGCCTTGCTGCGCAAATACGCGGGCCAAGGCGTGAAGATCGTGCTGCAGACCACCGGCGACCTACTGACGCCGAAGATCGTTCGCGAATTGGTGGAACTCGGTGTCTGGATGATCTCGGTCGCCAGCCTCGATGATTTCCATGTCGGGATGGAGGGGCCGGCCAAGCAGGCCGAATTCCGCGCCCATCTGGCGGCGTTGTTCGACGATGCCGGCGTCCGGCGGTCGGTGGCCGCCCTGCAGAACCAGGCGTGGCACAGCGAGGCAGGACCGCTCTACAGCGTCTTTGGCGCCACCCCCGATTCCTGGATCGGCAAGCTGTGGCCGCGCGGCCGTGCCTGGGAAGGCGGACTTTCCAGCGCGACAATGGCCGATAATTTCTGCAACCGCTGGTCCGGCGGCCTTAACTTCCTCAATTACGGCGAAGCCGGCTCCGAGGTCTCGGTGGAGCCAGATGGCCAGGTCTATCCCTGCTGCATCAAGACCAAGCTGCCGATCGGCAGCCTGCTGGACGAGCGCCTGACCGACATCCTGGATTCCCTGGCCGGCGATCCCGCCTACCAGGCGATCAACGCGGGCGCACCGGGGCGGATGGGGCTGCATCTCGGTTGGAGTGAAGCGGACTTCCTCGAAAAATCGCGAACCGTAACGCCGCAGGGCAAGCCCTACGCCAATCTGTGCATCGGCTGCGACCGATTCCACGCCGAGGTGCTTGCCCCCTATATCGAAGCGGCTCGCGTCCGCCGCGCCTTGGCGCGGGAGCCGGCATAAGCCTCACCGGCCGCCGCGCATGGCGGCTCTTGCCCAGAGGTTAATATTTCGGCAGTTTAATGGCGCAGGTCGCCGCGGCGAATCGCGATCAACCCCATCGTCAGCACCCGAGGCTCGACATCACCCTCCTCCGCGTCATCGGCATGACCACCATCCAGACCGAAGCCGAAGTGCGCGCTGCCCTGTTGGCCCGGGACCCGGCGGTGAAGATGACAGCGAACCTGGCCCGCCAGCTGCTGACCGTCGAATCCGTTTTGACCTTGGATGAGCTGCGGGGCGCCATCAACGTCGCGGGTTTCATCGCGGTGCCGCAACGCCGCCGCAACGATCACATCGAACGGACAGACGTCCTGCAACTCGCCGAAGGCACGGTGGTGTTCACGGTGGCGGCGCTGTACGGCGGCGCGGCTCTCGGCATCATCGTCGGCCTGCTGCGCATCGGTACCGATACGTCCTGCATCCTCGGCCAGACCCAAGGCTGCGGGGCCATCGTGGCCATGATCGCGGTTGGCTTCGCCCTGTTGGTTGCGTTCGCGGTCGGCGGCATCTTCCTGGCCTATGGCACGCGCCGGCTGTACCGCCGGCTGGAAGCCGAACGCTACCTGCGCTCCACCCGCCGCGGCGCCGTCGGCCGGGCGGTCGAGGACGGCACCAGCGGCTACGTCTGGATCGGCCGCAAAGCGATCTGAGCCGGCCATCGCACCTGAAAAGCGGCCGTGTCGCCGCATTTCCAAAGTTGAGCGCCCGACCGAGGCGGCAGACGCCGGGCACGCCAGCGGGTAGTCTACCTCACCACCCGAGCCCAACCGCCATTCCGCACCAGGCATCGAAAGAAGACGACATGACCGACGCAGCACCCATCCGTTACGGCATCCTCGGCGCCGCCAATATCGCCCGCTTGTTCACGCGCGGGCTGGCCGGCTCGTCGATCGCGAAAGTTGCCGCCGTCGCCAGCCGCGGCGCGGAAAAAGCCACTTCATTCGCCGCCGAGCTGGGCATTCCCCGCAGTCACGCTTCCTACGAAGCCTTGCTCGCGGACCCCGATATCGATGCCATCTACATTCCGCTGCCCAACGACATGCACGCCGCCTGGGCCATTCGCGCTACCGAAGCCGGCAAGCACGTGCTGTGCGAAAAGCCACTCGCCATGACCGCCGCCGAGGCGCGGGCGATGTTCGCCGCCGCCCGCACCCACGGCGTGCATTTGGCCGAGGCGTATCCCTATATGTCCCAGCCGCAAACCCTTCGGCTGCGTGAGCTGCTGGCCGAGGGCGCCATCGGCCGCGTGCAGGTCGTCAACGCCGCATTCGGCTTCGCGCTCACCACGCCCGACGGTGTGCCGCTGCGTGACCCCGGCAACATCCGCCTGTCACCCGCCCGCGGCGGCGGCGCGCTGCTCGATGCCGGGTCCTATGCCGCCAGCCTGGTGCGCATCGCGGTCGGCGAGCGGCCGGCGCGCATCTACGCCATGTCCCGCGACACAAAGAGCGGCGTGAACCAGACCGTCGCGGCAACGATGGAATTTCCCGGCGGCGCGATGGCGCAGGCCACCTGCAGCCTCGCCACCACCGGCTATCGCCACGCCGTCATCCTCGGCGAGCACGGGGTGATCGAGACCGGCTACAGCAACCATGCCCCGGCCGACGGCAAGCTGACCCTGCGGATCAAGCGCGGCATTGCGGCGACGGACCCGTGGGAGACGCTGGAGCTGCCGGGCGGCGACGGGTTCCGCGCCGAAGCGGAGTCCTTCGCCCGCATGATCACGCAGGGGCCGGCGCAGTGGAATGGTGCCAGCGAGGCGGAATCCGTCGACACCGCCGCCATGCTCGATGCCATCGCCGCCAGCGCCGGCAGCAACAAGGCCGTGAACGTGGCGGGTTGAGTATCCGCCACGCCTGAACGCAAGACCCCCCACCGTGCTTGGCGGGGGGGGTTCTTTGCCGGCGGACGGCTACGTCGCTGCCCGGCCGACCGACAAGGCGATCGCCTCGGTGAAGGTGACGGTCAGCAATTGGCCCGGCTTCACGTCTTTTAGCAGCGCCTGGCGCGACGGCTCGCGCACATGCAGCGTGTGGATCGCCCCGCCGGATTGCGGCACCACGTCCAGCGTGTTCGCCGCCGGGTTGACCGACACGATCAACGCGGTGAATGACGTCTCACGCATCGCAGCGCCAGCCGGCTTCTCGCCAGGCATCGCGCGGCCGACACCGCTTGCCACGACGACGCCCGGGCGCTGGGCGCCAACCTTGCTGAGCTCGAACTTCACCGACTGCGCATAGGTGGCGGACACCACGTCGCCGACCTTGATCTGCGGGAAGTTCCGCACTTCTTCGCCGACTTTCACCGAGAAGCTCTTGCCGTCCTCGCCGCGCATCGTGATCGTCCTGGTGGCGGGGTCAATCGCGGTGACGGTTGCGTTCTCGGTGATCGTCTCGTAGTCGCCGGCAACGCTCGGCACCGCCATCTGGGCAAAGGCCGGCGCCGGAGTGGCAAACGGCACCAGAGCAGCGCCGGCGGCCAATGCCAGGTACAGCTTGGTGGATCGCAGCATGTTGTTTCCCCCTGTGATGCAGACCGTGAAACAGAATGGCGTCGCAGACATGCCGAAACTCTGCTTTCGCGGTCCGTAAGATCGTGGACCATAGCAATCACACGGCTGCTGACGGAAAGCTGATGTCGGATGCGCGCCTGCGGCGGTGCCACCCGCCCGCCACGGATGTCAGGCGTGCGTTATAAAAACCCCGCTGCCGCCGTCGCCCGCAACATGAAAGGTTCCGATACCAAGGCTCAATTGCTGGAACTGAAGGCTGGCCGTTTGCGCCGCCCCATTCGAAACCTGCAATATGCCGGTCACGGCATTGTAGTTGAGTCCAGCACCTGCGGCACCGAAATTCCTGATGTCGATTTTGTCGCCGGCGGCGAAGCTCCGCAGGCTTGGCCCTTGGTAGGATGCGCTGCCCACACCCGTGCCGAAGGATGCCGCATTTTCGATCACCAGATTGCTGTTTGCCAGGAACTGCATCTTCTCGTGAATACCCAACACCGCGGCGACGTCCAGCGTCGCGCCGGCGTCGATTCGGAACAGGCCGGTGCTGGCAGGGTCGATCGCCGTCGAGATACTGAGAGAGCCGGTGATATCGACTGTGCCGTTGTTGGTGATAGTGGCAGCGGTGTTCGTCCCGTTCAGCTTCCATTGACTGCTCTTGTCGAACGCAAGAGATCCAAACTTCGTGAACAGCCAGCTATAGCCGTTCTGCGTGACCGTGCCGGTTCCGCCGGACAGGCCGGCGATGGTGCCGGAGCCACCGGAAAATTCCAACGTATTGACGGCCGAGGCCCCTCCGCTCACCGAGCCCACGAAGACGGCGGTCGGGTTGACCACCAGCCGGTTGCTGCCGGTGTCAGAGAATTTGATGGCATAGCTCGCCCCGGAAATGGTGCCGGCATTCACGACGGTGCCGGAGCCGCCGGTGAGGAACACACCGAACGCAGTCCCTGACAATGAAGCGCCGACGCTGTTGGTGACGGCGCCGCCGCTTTCGATGTCGGCGCCCGCCCCGCCCGCGGAAGTGGCGCTGATGTTCCCAGCGTTCGTCAGCGTGCCGGCGCCACCTTGGATAAAAACGCCGGTCACCCCGCCTGCGACGATCCCACCCGCCTTGTTGACGACGGCGCCGCCAGCTTCGAGCCCTATGCCGTGGGTGCCCGCTATCGTGCCGCTATTCGTGACCGCGCCCACGCCCCCGGTCATGAACACGCCGAAACCGCCGCTCGAGACCGAGCCGGTGATATTGTTCGTGAAACTCCCGCCGCCCTGAAAATCGGCCCCGGCGCCAGGCCCGGTGATGCTGCCGCTGTTGGTGACGCTCGAGACCATCGCGAGATACACGCCATTGCTGCCGCCTGACAGGGTGCCGCCCGCATTGTTGATGATGCTGCCGCCACGCCCGAGCAGGACGCCATCGTAGACCGCCCCTGCGATCTTGCCGCTGTTCGTGACGGTTCCGACCGCTCCGGTCACGAACACGCCGAAATTACCGCCGGAGATGGAGCCGGTCCCGGTGTTGGCCACGCTGCCGCCGACTTCGAGGTCGATGCCGGCACCATTGGCCGCCGTTGAAATGATTTTTCCGGCGTTGGTGACTGTTCCCGCACCCGTGTTGACGGCCACGCCAGCGATGCTGCCTGAAATGATCCCGGATGCGTTGTTCGTGACAACACCCGACGCCATCAAGATTCCAAAATGATCGACATCGGCGATGCTGCCCGAGTTCGTGACGGTACCAGTGCCGCCAGTGATGAAAACGCCTGCCCCGTCGGTGCCGGAGCCGATGATGGTTCCAGACGAAGTATTCGTGATGCTGCCGCCGGCAAACATCGCGACACCATCGTCCGCGGTGGCTTCAATGAAGCCGGAATTCACAAGTTTGCTGATGGCGCCTTGAAAGCGGACCCCATCTTCATGCCCCACCAACGTGCCAGAGTTGGTGACGATGCCGCCGCCGTCCAACGCGATCGCGTATTTACCGGGGCCGGAGATGGCACCGGAATTGGTCACCGTCACGGTGCCATGCGTCGCGCGAATCCCGCTGTTGATGCCGGTGATTTGTCCGCTGGCCGTATTCGTGACGTTGCCGCCTGCCGTAAGCAGGATGGCGTCGAGGCCGGAGATGGCGCCGGAATTAGTGACGATGCCGACGCCGGCGAGCGATATGCCATAACGCGAGGCCGAGGAGATCGTGCCGGCATTGCCGATGGTCCATTTGGTCCCCGCAGCCCCATCGATGCCGTCGGCGGCGGCCGCGGTCGAGAGCACCTTGCCGGTGGCGGTGATGGTCAGCGGATTGTCGGTGGGGTTCAGAACCAGTGGGCCGATGATGCTGCCGCTGATCGTTCTTGCCATGATACGCTTTCCTGACAGGCATTTCCAAGAACCGGCGAAAGCGCACAGGCATTCAGCAGGAAGCCGATTGCGAGCTCCCTTGGCTTGGCCCCACGTTGCGCGGCCGCATGACTCCGGCGCCGCGTCGGCGGCAATCCGAAAGCTTCCTTCAGCCGTCTGCTGGAAAAGACGTTACCTTAGAATTTCGTTCTGTCATCCGTATCTTTGGATCTAATCCGAAATTCCCGGACGACCCGAGATCGAAGGCAGGACTCATTCGCCGGCGAGTGCCGCCGTCACAATCCCGAGGTAGTCGCGCTCATCCACCGGCCCGACCATCGCAAGCGTCGGTGGGGCGCACAGGATGGCACCGGCCGCACGCTTCAGGTCGGCGACCGTGACCGAGCGCACGGCGTCGAGGTCCACCTGTGGTCCGGTCGCTTCGCCGTCGCGGAAATACTGGCCGGCGAGGTACAGTGCCAGTTGAAACGGACGTTCCTTCACCGTCGCGAGATCGGCCAGCAAACGGTTGCGCGCACGGGTGAAATCCCGTTCCTCAACGCTTGAGGTGATGCGAAGCGCCTCGCCACAGATGACTTTCAGGCACTCCTCCAGGTTCTCCGGCGTCATCCCCGCCTGGACCGCCATCAACCCGAAATCCGTGCCGTGGTTGGAGCCGGCGCCGACGCCGTAAACCAGGCCGCGCTTCTGCCGCACCTCCTGGAACAACGGCGAGGACATGCCGTTGCCGAGCGCCAGGCCAAGCATCTTGTGGGCGTTCGCATCGGCCGATTTCGCGGGCACCGAGGGAAAGCCCAAGGCGATGTTTATCTGCTTGAAATCGTTGCGCTCCAGCCGAAACAACCCACCATTATATTGCGGCACGGCCCGGCCATTCGGCGCCGGTGCGTCCGGAATGGCGGCGAAATGGTCCCCAACCAGACGGCAAAACCAAGCGTGATCGATATCACCGGTCCCGACCACCAGCATGTTGCTGGCAACGTAGTGCCTGCCAATGAAATCAAGCAGGTCCTCGCGGCTGGCGCGGGCGACGAAGGCGGGGTCCCCCAGCACCGGGCGGCCCATCGACTGGCCGGGATAGGCGATCTGGACGAAACCCTCCATGCACAGGCCGTGCGGATCGTCGCCGCTGCGGGCGATCTCCTGTGCGATCACACCACGCTCCAGGTCGATGTCGGTGTCGAGATAGCGGGAATCCGTCAGCACGTCGCCGAGGATGGCCACCGCCTCCGTCACCGAATCCTTCAGGCCGTTGATGTGGTAGGCGGTGATTTCCTGCGAGGTGAAGGCGTTGATGGACGCACCAAGGCATTCGATATCGATCGAGATGTCGAATGCCGAGCGCGCGCCGGTGCCCTTGAACGCCATATGCTCAAGGAAGTGCGCCACACCGCTGTTCAGGGCCGTTTCGTCGCGCGAGCCGGCGCGCACCACCACCACGACCGCGGCGGATTCGAAATCCGGCAACCTGGCGGTGACCACGGTCAGAAGTCCGGGCAGCGTGGATTGTTCGATATGCATCATGATGGTCTCCGGCCGTGACCATCATACCGTGGCCACGTCCCAGCGCTATAGGGGCGAGCCTGGCGCGGGGCACGGCACGTGGCCTGTCCATCGTCTGGGGCTTGCTGCCGCCGCCTCGGGCATCCACGATCTGCCGCGCCGGCTCAGTCGAGAGAAAGAACGAGGAGAAAACATATGCGCCGCTTATTCCTGGCCGCCGCCCTGGCCGCTCTCCTGCTCGCTTCAAACGCCCCCGCGATCGCCCAGGAGCCGCCGACGCAGACGCTGCGCATCGCCCTGCGCGAGGACGCGGACCTGCTGGACCCCACTTTGTCGCGCACCTATGTCGGGCGGATCGTGCTGGTGAGCCTGTGCCAAAGCCTGTTCACCTATAACGACAAGCTGCAGATCACGCCGGAGCTCGCCAGCGGCTACGAATGGAGCGACAGCCGCACGCTGCTGGTGAAACTCCGCCCGGGCATGATGTTCCATGACGGCACGCCGGTTGATGCGGCGTCGGTGAAATACAGCCTGGAACGCCACGCGACGATGACCGGGAGCGCCCGCAAGGCCGATGTCGGCAGCATGGATCATGCCGAGGTGGTGGACGCCACCACGTTGCGCATCGTCCTGAAGGCACCGGATGCCGTATTCATGTCGCAGCTCGCGGTGCGCGCCGGCGTTCTGGTTTCACCCAAGGCGGCGGAGTCGCTTGGCAAGGATTTCGGCCTGCATCCGGTCTGCGCCGGCCCGTATGAATTCGTCGAACGGGTGGCACAGGACCGCATCGTGCTGCAGCATTTCGCCGCCCACCCCGATGCCGGCAATTTCCATTTTGCCCGCGTCACCTATCAGCCGATCGTCGACAGCAATGTCCGCCTCGCCAACCTGCGGGCCGGCAGCATCGATATCTCTGAATCGATCGTGCCCAATGACGTTGACAGCGTGCGCCGCGACCCGAAGCTGAAGCTGTTGGCGTTTGACGGGCTCGGTTATAACGGCATCACCTTCAATGTCGGCCATGGGCCGCGCGCCGACACGCCGATGGGCCGCGACGCGCGGGTGCGGCAAGCGTTCGAACTATCAATCGACCGTGCCGCAATCGTGCAGGTGGTGTATGGCGGCTTGTATGACGTGACCGCGCAGCCGGTGCCGCCTTCCAGCCCGTTCTATGCGCCCACCGTGCAGCCGCCCGCCCGCGACGTCGCCAAGGCGCGGGCATTGCTGGCGGAGGCGGGGGTGAAGACGCCGGTGCCGATTACACTCAACGTCACCAACAGCCCGGACCAGCAACAGATCGGCGTGGTGCTGCAATCCATGGCGGCGGAAGCTGGGTTCGACGTGAAGCTCAACGCCATGGAATTCGCCACCAGCCTGGGCGCCTCCGATCGCGGAGATTTTGAGGCGTTCCTGATCGGGTGGTCGGGGCGCCCGGACGCCGACGGGAACATCCGCGACATGTTGCGCTCCGGCGCACCGCTCAACAACGGCAGCTACAACAACAGGGAATTCGACTCGCTGCTCGACCAGGCAAGGCTGGTCAACGACATCAGCGCGCGCAAGGACCTGTACGGCCGTGCCTTCGCCCGGGCGCACGCGGATTTGCCGCTGATGTATCTCTATGCGCCAAAGAACATCGTCGGCATGAGCGCCAAGGTGACCGGCTTCATGCCGGTGGCCGACGGCATGATCCGGTTGGGCGGCGTGAGGATGGCGCAGTAGCCGTCACGCGCGCTGCCGTGGATCGAGGAGGTCGCGCAAGGCATCGCCGAGCAAATTGGTGGCGAACACCACGAGGCTGATCGCAATGCCGGGAAAGATCACCAGCCACGGCGCGACGCGGATGTATTCCGCCGCGGACTCGGACAACATCCGGCCCCAGGACGGATGCGGCTCGGGAATGCCCAGGCCAAGGAACGACAAAGCCGCCTCTGTGAGAATGGCGGCGCCGAATTGCGCTGTGGCGAGCACGATCGCCGGCGCGATGGTGTTCGGCAGAAGATGGCGCAGGGCGATCCGTACCCGACCCATGCCGATGGCCTGCGCCGCTTCGATGAACGATTGTTCGCGCAAGGCGAGCGTGCTGGAGCGGATCACGCGGGCCACCGCGGGCACCAGCGGAATGGCGATGGCGAAAACGGTGTTCTCCAGCGACGGCCCGAGTGCCGCTGCCATGACCAGCGCCAGGACCAGCAAGGGCAATGCCTGCAGGATGTCCATCAGGCGCTGCAGGCAAAGATCAATCCAGCCGCCGAGATATCCAGACACCAGCCCGATGGTGATACCGATTGCGCTGCCCAGCCCGGTCGATCCCAGGCCCACGGCCAGCGAAATGCGGGCGCCATAGACGATGCGGCTATAGATGTCGCGGCCAAGTGAATCCGCCCCGAGCCAATGCACGCCGCCCGGGCGCGCCAGCGCGGCGGCCGCATCGGTGGCGACGGGATCGAAGTTCGTGATGAAATCCGCGAAGATCGCAACCAGGACAACCAGCGTCATGACCACGGCGCCGAGTGCTCCCAGCGGATAGTGGCGAAAGAAGAAGCGTATCCGCGCCCACCCCGCGGGATGTTCCATGCTTCGGGCACGCAGCGCCCCGGTATTTGCCGCGACCTGCATCTAGTCGGCGTATTTGATGCGCGGATCGAGCGCCGCATACAGGACATCGACGACGAAATTGATGACGACCACCACGACCGCGATCAGCATCACCAGGTTCTGCACGATCGGATAGTCGCGGGTGCGGATGGCCTCGACCAGGAACCGCGCGAGGCCGGGGATGTTGAACACCGTCTCGGTGACAATAAGTCCACCAACCAGGAAGGCAGCCTCCAGCCCGATCACGGTGACAACAGGAAGCATAGCGTTGCGTAAAGCGTGGTGATAATTGACGCGAAACTCGGTGGTGCCCTTGGCGCGCGCGGTCCTGATATAGTCGTGCCGAAATACCTCGAGCATCGAGGAGCGCGTGAGGCGCATGATGAGGGCAGAACTGCGGAATCCCACCGCCAGGGCGGGAACGGAATACAGCAGCAATTCATCGAGCAGGTTGGCAGGCGGGTCGGTGTAGATCGGGATCGACCCGAACCAGGCGACAGCCCCCATCAGGATCAACAACCCGAGCCAGAACGAGGGCAGCGAAAGCCCGCTGAGGCTGAGGATGCGCAAGGCATAATCCGTGGCGGTGTTCTGTTTCACGGCGCTGAGGACTCCAAGCGGCACCCCCAGCAGCACCGAGAAACCCAGCGCCATCACGGCAAGTTTCGCTGTGACGGGAATGCGCGGCGCAATCTCGTCCAAAGTGGGCTTTTCGGAGACGTAGGAATAGCCGAGATCGCCATGCGCCAGGCCGCCGATCCAGGCGGCGTATTGCTCGGCGATGGGCAGGTCCAGCCCAAGCTCCCGCTCGATCTTCAGCTTCTCCGCCGGATCGACCATTCCGGCGGAGTCGAAAAGGATATCGGCGATGTTGCCGGGCACCAGGCGGAGCAGCACAAAGATGATCATGGAAATGCCGAACAGCGTCAGCAGCATCAGGCCGAAGCGACGGGTCAGATAGGCGATCAACGGCCAAGTCGCCGAAGCGTGGCCTTACCCGCCACATTCAGGCAGCGCGTGATCATGCTGATCATGGCTTCAGCGATTGAGCCAGACATCTTCGAAGCGGTAGCCGTTGTAGGAGCTGTTGCGCATCGGCGTGAAGCCGTGCACGTCCGGTTGCCAGCACGTCGCCGCCTGGATATGCAGGATAATCGGCCGCGCCACGTCGTTTTGCAGCCTCTGGTCGATCTCCCAAACCATGGCCTTGCGTTTCGCGACATCGGTTTCCATCGATTGCGCCTCGAATAGTTTTTCGAGTGCAGGGTTGCAGTAATTGGTGAAATTACGCTCCGACTTGCAGGCATAGTTCTCGAAGAATGTCTGGTCGGGATCATCGACGGCGTTGCCGGTGAGGTTCAGGCCGACGGCGTAGTCCTTGCGCGAGACCTTGGCGAACCAGGTGCTGGTTTCCACCACGTCAAGCTCCCCATCGATATAGATCTCCTTCAAATGGTCGATCAGGATCACCGCGGGGTCGCGATAGGTGGCGATGTTGCGGGTCGTGACCTTGACCTTCAAACGCTTGGCCGGGCCGTAGCCAAGTCTTTCCATGATGGCCCTGGCCGCGGCACGGCTTTTCGAGACATCGGGGTCGTAGCCGACCATCGTCGGGATCATCTCCGCCGGCATGCCCCAGACGCCATAGGGCTGCGGCAGCATCGAACCGCCGATATCGGATTTTCCCTCGGACAGGATGTCGATGAAAGCCTTGCGGTCCAGCACCAATGCCATGGCGCGGCGCAATTCGGGATCATTGAACGGCGGCATCTCGCGGTTGACGATCAGGTTCATGCTGACATTGGTCGGGCCGAAATCGCAAATCGCCTTCGGCGCCTGTGACTTGATGTCCTTCAGGATCGGGGCGGTGACTTCGGTCGGAAAGGTCATGTCGACCTTGCCGGCGATGAAGGCAAGAACCGCGGTGGAGCGGTTGGTGATGATCGGAAATTCAATGCCGTCCAAATAGGGCCGGCCCGGCCGCCAATAATCCGGGTTGCGAGTGAGTTTGATGAACTCGTTCTGTTTGAACTCGACAAACTTGAACGGCCCGGTGCCGATCGGGTGCACGCGCATCTCCCGCGTGGAAACATGGCACGGGTAGATCGGCGTGTACCCGGATGCCAACAACGGCAGCAGCGATGGCTGCGGACGGGTCAGGTGAAACACCGCTTCGTCGTCGCCGTTGGTGGTGATGCCAGTGACGTTCTCGAACCAAATCTTGCGTGGGTTCTTGCGCAGCTTGTCCGTGCTGCGGTCGGCCAACATGTCGAACGTGCATTTCACGTCGCGGCTGGTGAAAGGCTTGCCGTCATGCCACTTCACGCCGGTGCGCAGCTTAAAGGTCAAAGCGAGGTTATCCGAACTCCAAGCCCAGGACGTCGCAAGCTCTGGCACGATCGATTGCAGGCTGTTGACCGGCTCGTCCTGCTTGAAGATGACGAGGTTGTTGAACACGCCCATGAACGGGACGTTGGTCGAATACGTCGCCTCCTCATGGATAGATGCACTGGCCGGGCTGTCGCGCTGATAGATCTTCAGGATGCCGCCATGCTTCGGCTCCTCCGCCTGCCCCGCGCGGCCGGACAGAATGGCGGCGACTGCGAGGCAAGCGATCGAAATGCGTGTCGGCATGCGCGGCATTGCCACGACCTCCCCAAGTTCTTTTTACCCTTGACGCACCTTGATACTACCGTCTTCTCCGACGCGCCGACAACAGCGGCGTTGGATAGGACGTAGCCGCCGGGTCATTCGCACGCCCAACATAGGCATCGGCCTGCGTCTCATATGCCAACCAAAGGCGCCGCAACTCCGCGATGGGATGCGGATGGTCATCGACGCGAAGATCGACATAGGGGAATGTTTCAACATGCGCGACAATGAGGGCGGCCGACAGGACCGGGCAGAACTCCCCGCCCGCTGCTTCGCCGGCGGCAAGTGCGGCGAGCAGCCGGGTCGGAAGCGCCGCCGCCGGATCAGCCTCGAACGCGCTTACCATGGCAGCAGGCACGGCAGCCGAGCGGACGATATTGGCGATCGCCACGCAATCCGTGCCATGCGCCTCGCCAGCTTTGCTTCGATCCACCTTGGCGCCGGTGAAGCTCGCGGTGTGTCCAGCGGCATCGATGATCGCGAGCTGGCGCCATTCAGGCTGCACCGCCTGCGCCACCAAGGCCGCCATCGCGGCCTGCGCGTCGTGGCCGCTCGCCAGCAAGTCGAGTGCGCGCGGGCCCAATCGCGGGTCGGTGCGATGCTGCGTGAGGGCCGCGCCGATTCCAGCGCGCGCGAAAGGGCAGCGCGAGCCGACGCCGATCGAAGACGTCGTCACCACGGCACCGAGCATGCCGGTTCTGGCGCAGCGGCCAGCGAGGGAGAATGTCATTTGGCAGTTCCATGACCGAATTGCATCGACGCAGCGTAGCAGGAGTGCGAAGCACGAACCCATTCCCGACGCCATCTTGTCACCGCGCACGGTCCGTCGCACCCTCGGCACAGCTTGAAGGCGGCTTAGGAGGAAACGACGATGTACACGGCCAGCACGGCCTTCCTAGAGGCACTCGTCGAAGCTGGCGTGTCCTATATCTTCGCCAATCTCGGCAGCGACCATCCCGGCCTGGTCGAGGCGATGGCGGAGGCCCGCGCGACCGGCCGGCGCGTGCCCGAATTGTTGACCTGTCCCAATGAGATGGTGGCGCTCTCGGCTGCTCACGGCTTCGCGCAAGTCGCCGGCGTCCCGCAATGCGTGCTGGTGCATGTGGAGTGCGGCACCCAGGCGTTGGGCGGTGCGATTCACAATGCCTCCAAGGGCCGTGTGCCGGTGCTGATCTTCGCCGGGTCGTCGCCGTTCACCCAGGAAGGGGAGCTTCGCGGCAGCCGCAACGAATTCATTCAGTGGATCCAGGACGTGTCCGACCAGCGCGGCCTGGTGCGTGGCTATATGCGCTATGACAACGAACTGCGGACCGGACGCAACATCAAGCAGATGGTGCATCGCGCGCTGCAATTCGCCAACAGCGATCCGCGTGGCCCGGTTTATCTGATGGCCGCCCGCGAAGTGCTGGAAGAGGAGGTCCCCGCGATTCGCATTGATCCCGACGCATGGCGCCCGATCTCGCCGGCGGCGTTGCCGTCGGATGGCGTGGCCGAACTGGTCGCCAGCCTGCTTGCGGCCCGGCGGCCGTTGGTGGTGACGTCCTATCTCGGCCGCAAGCCGGAGGCCGTGCAGGAGTTGGTGCGGCTGTGTGGCAGGCTTGGAATGGCGGTGCTGGAGTCCGTGCCGAACTACATGAATTTCCCCGCCGATGATCCGCTGTACCAAGGTTGCCAATGGAACGAGCCAGTGCAGAATTCGGCCCTGGCCGAGGCGGATGTGGTGCTGGTGCTGGATAGCGACGTGCCATGGATACCGGTGATCAGCCGTCCGAACGCCAGTGCCAAGATCTTTCATATCGACATCGATCCACTGAAGCAGGCGATGCCGCTGTGGTACATCGCGGCCAGCCGCAGCTTTCGCGCCGACGCAGCCACCGCCTTGCGCCAACTTAACATCGCGCTCGACGCCGCCGCCATCGACACCGGCACAGTGGGCGCGCGGATGGTGAGCTATCGGGCGAGCCACACCGAACGGCTGCGGGCGCTCGACGCCGCCGAGCGGGTACAGCCTGACCTCATCACCGCGGAATTTCTCACCGCCAGCATCCGCGCGCGGATGGACGAAAGCAGCGTGGCGCTGGTGGAGGGAATTTCCAACTACAAGACGATCATCGATCATCTCAGGTCGACGCGAACCGGAAGCATGTTCACCAGCGGCGGCGGTTCCCTGGGCTGGAATGGCGGCGCGGCGATCGGCGCCAAGCTGGCCTATCCAGAAAAGACCGTGTTCGCGTTAGGCGGCGATGGCTCCTACATGTTCTCGGTGCCGTCAAGCGTGCACTGGATGGCGCGACAATACCGCACGCCGTTCGTGCAGGTGATCTACAACAATCGCGGCTGGAAATCGCCGAAGCTGTCGGCCTTGGCGGTGCATCCCGATGGCTATGCGAGCCGCGCCAACGAGATCGGCGTGTCGTTCGATCCGCCGCCCGATTACGCGGGAATCGCCGCCGCCGCTGGCGGCGCCCTGGGGATCACTGTGCACCGGCCGGAGGCGTTGGCCCCGGCACTGGACGCGGCGCTGCAAGCCGTGCACGCGGAAAAACGCGCCGCGGTGCTGGATGTCTGGCTACCGCATCTTTAGCGCATCCCAAATGCATTGATGCTGATCTAGCCGCCGGCCATGTTGCGGGTGAAGGTCGCGAGGTCGGTGTTGGAACCGCACAGCAATACACCGACGCGCTTGCCGCGCAGGGTTTCACGAAGCGGGCCCAGCAAGGCAGCGGTGGCGGCGGCACAGGACGGTTCTACGGCCAGCTTCAACTCATCGAACAACAACAACATCGCCCGGCGCAGATCGCCATCGTCGATGGTGACCAGGCCGTCAATGTGCCGCCGGCAGAGTTCGCAGCTATACGCTTCGGTGTGGGGTGCCATCAGGCTGTCGGCAATGCTCCGCATGGCACCCATCTTCACAGGGCCGCCGCTGGCGAAACTGCGCGCCATGCCGTTCGCTTCCGCCGGCTCTACCCCGTAAATCGCGATCGCGGGCAGGTTGAGCTTCAAGGCAGTCGCTGCCCCTGCAGCCAGCCCGCCCCCGCCGATCGGCAGGATCACCGCGTCCAGGCCCTGCATGCCCGCGCTCTCGCTTTGCTCCGCCCATTCGGCCCCGAGCGTCGCGGTGCCGAGCACGGTCCGGTAGCCGTTGAACGGATGAACGAAAAACCGCCCTTCCTTGCTTTCGATTTCACGCACGCGCGCGAACGCCGTGGCACCGTCATCGGCAAGGACAAGTTCCGCGCCGTAGCGGCGGCATAGGTCAAGGCGAGCCGGATTGGCGGTCTTTATCATCACCACCTTGGCCCCGATGCCCAGGCGCATCGCGGCGTAGGCGACCGCCACGGCATGGTTGCCGGCAGATACGCAGGTGACGCCGGCCGCACGCTGCGGCTCATCCAATGCCAGCATGTTGGAGAATGCACCGCGCGCCTTGAACGTTCCGCTCGCCTGCAACAACTCGAGCTTGAACTGCACCTTCGTGCCGTCGAACGCGGCGATATCGTCGCGCTCGAAAACCGGTGTCGTGCGCACATACGGGCGGAGTGACGCGCGGGTTGCCGCGATTGCGGCCAGGCTAGGCACCGGGATTCCGTCTATCTCGATCGACATCACGCGTGTTTCCCGGCGAAAGAACTGAGGCGGCGCAGGCGGTGTCTGGACAAGGCTTTTACTCCTGAAATCTCAGCCACGCAGGTGGCAGGCAAGGAAATGCCCAGGTGCCACTTCCCGCAAGAGGGGATCTTCGCGGCGGCAGCGGGCTTCGGCCAACGGGCAGCGGGTGTGGAAGCGGCAGCCGGATGGCAGGTTTATCGGGCTGGGAATGTCGCCTTCCAGAACCAGGTTTTGACGCCTCCATCGCGGATCGGGCACCGGGGCGGCGGCGATCAGCGCCTCGGTGTAGGGATGCAGCGGTGCAGCGAAGATGGTTTCCTTATCGGCCAGTTCGACGATCCGGCCGAGATACATCACGGCGATCCTGTGGCCGATATGCTCCACCACGCCGAGGTCGTGCGATATGAACAGGTAGGCGATGCCCCGTTCCTCCTGAAGATCCATCAGCAGGTTCAGCACTTGCGCCTGAACCGAGACGTCCAGCGCGGACACCGCTTCGTCGGCGACGATCAGTCCGGGATCGAGCGCCAGCGCGCGTGCAATGCCGAGCCGCTGGCGCTGGCCACCTGAGAACTCAAACGCATAGCGGTGCATCGCCTCCGCCCGCAGGCCAACCCGTTCGAGCAGCGCCGCAACCTTGTCCCGCCGCCGGTCGGCTGGAATGTCACCGTAATTCTCCAGCGGCTCGCCAACGATGGTGCCGGCGGGCAGCCGCGGATTGAGCGACGCATAGGGATCCTGGAAGACCATCTGCGCATGCCGGCGGTGCGGCCGCATGGCACCGTCGCCGAGATGCGTAACATCGGTGCCGCGCAGCACAATCCGCCCCGCCGTAGGTTGCATGAGGCGCAGGAGCAGGCGGCCGACCGTCGATTTGCCGCAACCGAACTCGCCGACAAGGCACAACGTCTCCCCCGGCGCGATCGACAGGGTAATGCCGTCGACAGCCTTGACCTGCGCCACCACGCGCCGCAAAACCCCGCGCCGCACCGGAAAATGCTTGATCAGGTCGAAGATTTCGGCAACCGGCGCGGTCATGTGGCGAGCACCCGCTCGGCCTCCCAGCAAGCCACTACATGGCCGCCGCCATGCTCTTCCAGTTCCGGCGCCTCCACTGAACATCGTGCCGTGGCAAAGCCGCAGCGTGGCGCGAAGGGGCAGCCGCGGACCGGCTCCCGCAGGTTCGGCACCATCCCGGGAATCTCCTGCAGTCGTCGCGGCCGCGCAATGCCCTGCCGCCTGCGCGGAATGGAACCTATCAGCCCCCGCGTATACGGATGCATCGGACGGTCGAACAGATCAAGCACGCCCGCCTCCTCCACTTTACGCCCGGCATACATCACGATCACCCGCTGGCATGTCTCGGCGACCACGCCGAGGTCGTGGGTGATGAGCAAAATGGCAGCGCCGATGCGTGCCTTCAACTCAAGCATGAGCTGCAGGATCTGCGCCTGGATGGTCACGTCCAGCGCCGTCGTCGGTTCATCGGCAATCAGCAGCTGCGGATGGCAGGACAGCGCCATGGCGATCATCACGCGTTGGCGCATGCCGCCGGAAAACTGATGCGGATAGTCGCGCACCCGCGCGGCGGCATCGGGGATGCGAACCAGGTTCAGCATCTCCACCGCCCTGGCCCAAGCCTCGGCGCCGGACTTGCCTTGGTGAATCGCCACCGCCTCGGCGATCTGGTCCCCCACTGTCAGCACTGGGTTGAGCGAGGTCATCGGCTCCTGGAACACCATCGCGATACGGTCGCCGCGAATTTGCGCCATCTCCGCCTCGTCCAGTGTCAGCAGGTCGCGGCCGCCGAAGATGACGCTTCCAGCAACCGTCCGGCCCAAGCCTGCCGGCAGCAGCCGCATGATCGACAGGGCGGTGACGCTCTTGCCGCAGCCAGACTTCGCCGACGATGCCGAGCGTCTCGCCGGCGCCAACGGCGAAGCTCAGACCGTCGACGGCGCGCGTGACGCCGTCCTGGGTGAAGAAATGCGTGCGCAGATTGGTGACGGTAAGGATGGACTCCATCGCTACATCCGCCGCGCCAGGTGCACATCCAGCAGGTCCCGCAATCCGTCGCCCACCAGGTTCACCGCCAGGATCACCACGGCCAGCAGCGTCCCCGGCGCGAAGATCGTCCACGGCGCGCGCGCGATGAACAGCCGACTGGAGGCGATCATGTTGCCCCAGGTGGGAATCTCCGGCGGCACGCCGGCACCGAGGAAGGAAAGTGCGGCCTCGATCAGGATCGCCGAGGCGACGATATAGGTGCCTTGCACGATCAATGGCGCGATTGTGCTGGGCAGGATATGGCGAAGCACGATCTTGCGGCCGCGCGAACCGCCCGATACCGCAGCCTCGATATACGGCATTTCACGAACCGTCAGCACCACCGAACGAACCAGGCGAACCACGCGCGGAATTTCCGGGATCGATATCGCCACGATGACGATGAAGACGCTGGCGCGGTTGAGTGACACCAGCGCGATCGCCAGCAGGATCGCCGGAATCGCCATCATCCCGTCCATCAGGCGCATCACCAGCGCATCAAGCTGGCGCCAATATCCCGATGCCAAGCCGATGGCGAGGCCTGCTGTCACCGAGACCGCAGCGACCGCAAGGCCCACCAGCAGGGAAATGCGCGCACCGAAGATCGAACGCGCATAAACGTCGCGACCGAGATGATCCGTGCCAAGCCAATGCCTGATCGACGGCGCTTGCAGCCGATCGGCGGGCATCAGCGCCATCGGGTCACCGGCGATCGTGCCGGCGAAGCCAGCCGCGGCCGCGATCAAGGCCAGCAGAACGGCGCCGACCACGATGGTCGGATGCCGGCGGATGAAGCGCCCGATGCGCATATCAGCCACGGACCCGTGGATCGAACAGGGTGTAGGACAGGTCGACCAGCAGGTTCACCAACACGTAAACGCCGGAGAAGACCATGATCACGCCCTGGATGATCGGGTAATCGCGCCGGGCTATCGCGTCCACCACCAGCCGGCCGATGCCGGGGATATTGAACACCGTCTCCGTAATGACCACGCCGCCGATCAGCAATGCGACACCGTTGCCGACGACCGTCGCGATCGGCACAGCGGCGTTCTTCAGCGCGTGCTTCAGCAGCATCGGCGCCGTCGCCACGCCTTTGGCGCGGGCGGTCCGCATATAGTCCTCCGCCAGCACGTCCAGCATCGTCGCCCGCGTGATCCGCGCGATCAGTGCCACATACGCGAGGCCGAGCGCCACCGATGGCAGAACCAGGTTGCGCAGCCACGGCACGACGCCCTCGGCGATTGGCGAATACCCCTGCACCGGCAGCCATTTCAGGCTGATCGAGAAAATGAAGATCAGCAGGTAGCCGACCACGAAGACAGGCACGGAAAAGCCGAGCACGGCGAATCCCATCACCAGCCGGTCCACCCAAGTGCCCACCCGCGCTGCCGCAAGCACACCGAGCCCGATTGCCAGGAACACCGCCACCGCCAATGTGGTGAAGGCCAACGACACGGTCGGTTCGGCGCGCTGGCCGATCAGGGTGAACACCGAATCGCCCCAGAAGATCGAGGTCCCGATATCGCCGTGCAGCAGTGCCAACACCCAGACCAGAAACTGCTTCCAGATCGGCTGGTCCAGACCGAGCTTGGCCCGGATTTCGGCGATGTTTTGGGGGGTGGCGTTGTCGCCGGCGATGATCGCCGCAGGATCGCCTGGCGCCAGATGCAGCAGCAGGAAAACCGTGATGGCGACGATCGCCATGACCGGCAGCATCGACAGCAGGCGTCGGACGATGGTGCCGGTCATGCTACAGCAGCGGGCGTATCAGGTCTTCTGCACGTTCCAGAACGGAATCGACCTCGGGCACGTGAATCCAGCCGGTGACGTTCTTGCGATGCGCCGTCGGCTGCTGCCATTGTCCGAAATACATGTGCGGCACGATGTTCCAGGCGTTCTCCTGGATTTCCCTGGCGATGGCCCGGCGTTCTTCCAGGGTTTCCGCCTTCAAGTCATTTGTCCCGCAACTGCTCGTTCTTCTCATCTGTCGGCCAGCCGAACCAACCCTTTTCCCCGATCGTCGCCATGCCGCCGATCATGTACGGATTGCTCATGCTGAGGCCGCCGGAGGAGGTGAAGAAGATGTCCCAGCCACCCTGGTCGGACGGGCCCTTGTTGGACCGGCGCTGCACCACGTTGGCCCAATCCATCGGCTGTAGCTGGACGTTGAAGCCCGCGTCGCGCATCTGCTGTGCCAGCACGGTGGCGGCGTTGCTCATGTAAGGGATGTTGGTGGCTTGCAGCATCACCACCGGGCGGCCGTCATAGTCGCCTTCCTTCATCAGTTCACGCGCCTTCGCCAGATTCTGGCCATCCTTGAACCAGGCCGTGTTGGCATCGTTCTCGAGTGGGCGAACCGCAGCCGAACCAGCCGCCGCAGGTGCTGTACCACTTCGGGTCGGCGAAGGTCGGCCGCAGCATGTCCTCCTGCTTGAGGATATACAGCATCGCCTGCCGCAGCTTGACGTTGTTGAACGGCGCATGCAGCCAGTTCAGGCCGACATATCCCTCCGCCCCCAATTCGAACAGGTTCTCGATGGTGATGTTGCGATCGCTCTGCAACTGGTCCAGCAAATCGATCGGCGGGATCTCATAAAAATCGATCTCTCCGGCCTGCAGCGCGGACACGGCGGTCTGGCTATCGGGCATGTTGACGAAGATCCCACGGTCTATCTTCACCGCCTTGCCGCCGGCGATCCCTTCGGCCGGCTCGCTGCGCGGGAGGTAATTGGGGTTTTTGTCGTAGACGTACTGGGTTCCGGGTTTGGTCTCGTTCGCATTCATGATGAACGGGCCGGAACCGACGATCTGGTCGATCTTCTGCATCGGATCGGTTTCCGCTTCACGCTTGCGCATGATGTAGCAAAGCGGCGTCGTGCTGGAGGCGAGCATGTCGATCAGCAGCGCGAACGGCTCCTTCAAGGCGATGACGAAGGTCTTCTCGTCTTTGGCGGAGATATCGCGCACGCGCGGCAGCAGCAATTGGCCTGAGCCGGACCGGACCGCCCAGCGCTTGATGCTGGGAACCACGTCCGCCGAAGTGACCGGCGTGCCGTCGCTGAACCTCAGGCCGTCACGCAATTCAAACGTCCAGGTCAGCTTATCGTCGGAAACCCCGTATTTGCCGACCATCTGCGGCTTGGCCGCCAGCTTGGCGTCGATGCCGAACAGCGTGTCGTAAACCATCGCGCCGTGATAGGCGGAGATGTTGGCCGTGGTCCAGATCGGATCATAGGTCGCGATGTCGGCATGCATCACGGCGCGGACCGTGCGCGCCGCCGATGGGCGGGGCTGCGCCCGAATGATGCTCGGCGTGGCGACTGTGCCCACCAACGCCAGCCCCGTCTTGAACATGGTGCGCCGGGTTGTTTGCATTCACCTGACTCCCTGTTTTGCGGCGCCGATCACGCCGTGCACACGGCAGGCGGCTGCCTCGGCGGATAGCCTAGCGCCTTGTCGCGCCGGGCAACAAGCGCCGAGTCACGCCAGCGCGCGGCCGCTCGCGGCATCGAACACATGCAGATATTCCAGATCGAAGCCGAAACGCAGCGACGTGCCTGGCCTGGGAATGGCGCGCCCGTCGCCTTTCGCCATCAGTTCCTCTGCGCCAAAAGCGGCGAGGATCAGCGTCTCGGACCCCAATGGCTCGACTACCGAGACGATGCCGCCTACCTCCCATGTATTCGGTCGCTCCGCAGGGCCTGCGATCAGGGTCAGGTTCTCTGGCCGGATGCCGACGATGATCTTCTGGCCATCGGCGAGCTTTGGCGCGAGGCGCGCGGGAAGCGGCAGATGTGGGCCACCCTGCCAGGTCGCGTAGAAGCCGTCGGCGCTTTTCACGGCAGTCGTCGAAATAAGGTTCATCGCCGGGCTGCCGATGAACCTCGCGACGAAGACATTCGCCGGCTGCTGGAACACTTCTAGCGGCGTGCCGACCTGATCGATGCGGCCGTCGCGCATGATGACGATGCGGTCGGCCAGGGTCATCGCCTCGACCTGGTCGTGGGTGACATGTATGATGGTGGTCCGCACCGTCTGGTGCAGCTTCTTGATTTCGGTGCGCATGGCGCTGCGCAGTTGCGCATCGAGGTTGGAGAGCGGCTCGTCGAACAGGAAAACCGCGGGGTTGCGGACGATAGCGCGGCCCATCGCAACGCGCTGGCGCTGGCCGCCGGAAAGTTCGCCCGGTCGGCGCTGCAGCAACTCCGTCAGCCCGAGCACGCGCGCGGCATCCTGCACCCGCCGCCCGATCTCTGCCTGCGGCAGCCGTGCCGCCCGCAGCGCGAATGCCATGTTCCGGAACACCGTCATATGCGGGTAGAGCGCGTAGTTCTGGAACACCATCGCGATGTTACGGTCTTTGGGCGGGATGCGGTTCACCACCCGGCCGTCGATCGCGATTTCGCCCGAGGTCATGTCCTCAAGTCCGGCGATCATCCGCAGCATGGTGGACTTGCCGCAACCGGACGGGCCCACGAGAACGACGAACTCGTCATGGGCGATTTCGAGATCGATCCCGTGGATCACCGGCGTTTTGCCATAGGCCTTGGCGACCTGGCGGATCGATACACCGGCCATGTCAGGATCGCGTCAAGCTGAGACGCTGAACCGCCTCGTCCAACTCCCTCGTCGCGTCGGCGACCCGCGCCCGATGCCTCGCCAGCGCAATGCGGTCCTCGGACAGCCGGGCACGATAGCGATGCAGGCTCGCGTCCAACGCGACCGGTGCTGGACCGCCGAACATCGTCCGGACCGCGACGAAATGCTCCGGCGTGGCGAATGCCCTGATCTGCTCGGACGTCACGCGTGGCGCCCGGCCGGCGACTTCCGTGAAAACCGCTGTGAAAAACCCGAAATCCAAGGTGGCGAAGGAGGACCGCTCCTCGATCAGGTGCCGGGCGAGGCGGGTGGCGACACGGTGGGCCTGGCGGAGGTGATGCCTTCATGCCTGACCAGCGAGTCTGCAACTTCGGTGACAGTGATGCAGCTTTCGTCGATATGCGCGCGTACCCGCGGTTCATTCACCCGAACCGCCTGCACGAACGGACCGAGCAGACCGAGGACGCGCGATCCGGTGTCGAACGCCTCGTAGCCGGCGATCTGAACTTCGCCCTCGGCGTCGTTCATGTCGGTGAACGGCGTGTTGTGCATGGTGTTCAGCATCATGTCGCAGCGGCCGCCCGCGAGCGACGCGAGCAGCCGCAGATGCTCCACCGGCACCGGGTTGCGCTTCTGCGGCATGATCGAGCTGATCTGCACGAAGCCGTCGGGCACATGGAGCTGGCCGATCTCGAAGCCGGTCCAGAAATTCAGGTCCTGCACGAAGCGGCCGATGTTCAGGAAATGCAGCTTCAGCGCCGCGTAGGTCTCGGTGATGTAGTCGCAGGCCGCGATGCAGCCGTACGAATTCTCCTGCACCTCGGCAAAGCCGAGCAGCGCCGCGACACGGGCACGGTCGAGCCCAAAACCCGAAGTGGTGATCGCCGCCGCGCCCATGCTGCAACGATCGAGCGTGCCGACCGCGTGCAGCAGCCGGCCGACATCGCGTTGCAGCACCTCGATGAAAGCCGCGAGATAATGGCCGAACGTGGTCGGTTGCGCTGGCTGGCCGTGGGTGTAGGCCACCACGATCGTCGCGCGGTTATGCGCGGCAAGGTCGATCAGCCCACCAACCAGGTCCAGCAACGCGCCGAGATATCCGAAGCATTTATCCTTCAGGGCCATCTTGAAGACGGTGTGGTCGATGTCGTTGCGACTGCGCCCGGTATGCAGCTTGCCCGCGATCTCGGCGCCGATCAGCTTTTCGAGCTCGGCCTCGACGTAGAAAAAGAAATCCTCGTGCTCGCCAGTGTAGACCAGTGCCTCGATGTCGAGGCCGCCCGTGATGGCCGTCAGGCCGGACAGGATGGCGGCGCTCTCGCGCGCGTCGAGCAGGCCGCACTCGCCGAGCATGACCGCGTGGGCGAGATTGATGCGCATCAGATAGGTCCAGTGATGGCGCTTCACGCCTTCGAACAGCGGGGCGAGCACCGTGTCCCGGTAGGCGGGGGCAGGAAACCGATCGTCGTCGGAGGACGGAGGCAGGCTCATCCCTTCAACCCGGCCAGCATGACGCCGTCGATGATGTAGCGCTGCAGCAGGATGAACACGAACAACGCGGGCAAGGTGGCGACGCCGGCACCAGTCATCACCATTTCCCATTGCGTCTGCAACTCACCCGAGAACGCCGCGAGCCCGACGGGCATCGTGTACAGTGTGCGGCTGCTGGTCACGATCAGCGGCCACAGGAACGCGGTCCAGTTGCCGAGGAATGCGAAGATCGCGAGTGCCGACAAGGCCGGCGTCACCAGCGGCAGTGCGACCTGCCACCAGATCTGGAATTCGTTCAAGCCGTCGAGCCGCGCCGCCTCGATGAGGTCGTCGGGCACGCCGAGGAAGAACTGCCGCATCAGGAACGTGCCGAAACCGGTCATCAGGCCGGGAAAGATGATGCCCCAATAGCTATCCAGCCAGCCCATGTTCTTGGCCATGATGTACCAGGGGATCACCAGCATCTCGGTCGGAATCATCAAGGTGGAAAGGATCGCGACGAACACGAGCCCGCGGCCGCGGAAGCGGAACTTGGCGAGCGTGTAGCCGATCAGGCTGTCGAAGAACAGGACCGAAATCGTCGTCACCGTGGAGGTCAGCAGCGAGGACACGAACCAACGCGGAAACTCGGTGGTGCGGAACAGCTCGATGTAGTTGTCGAACGTCGGGCGGCGCGGCAGCAGTGAAAGATCATAGACCTCGCTGTTGTCCTTGAGCGACGTCGCCAGCATGGAAACGAACGGCATCACCATGACGACGCCGCCCAGGAACAGGCAGGTCCAGGCGATGATGCGCCCGGGCCGGCTGATGAGCAGCATGGAACGCGCGACCTCGCCGCTCATCGCGACCTCAGCACACGCAGCTGCAGCAACGAGAATGCCAGCAGGATCACGAACAGGACGACTGTCTGTGCCGAGGCATAGCCCATCTCGAAACGACCGAAGGCGGTCTGGTAGATGCTTCAGCACCAGCGGCTTGGTCGAATTCGAGTGGTCCGCCATCGCCGTTGGTCATGTTGTAGACGTGGTCGAAGATCCGCAGGAAGGCGATCGAGCTGATGACGAACAGGAACACGAAGGTCGGGCGCAGCAGCGGCAGCGTGACTTCGAACAGCACCCGCCAGGCGCCGGCGCCGTCGATCGCCGCCGCCTCGTAGTAACGAACGCGGGATGGCCTTCAGCCCCGCCAGAAAGATCACGATCTGGAACCCGAGCATGGCCCAGATCGCCGGCGCCAGCACCGCCGGCAGCGCCTGCGTCGTCGAGCGCAGGAACGGCTGTGGCGGCAGGCCGATATCGGACAGGATCATGTTGAACACGCCCACCGGCAGCGGCTGGTAGAACCAGCGCCACACCCAGGCCATCGCCGCCGCCGTGGTCAGATGCGGCAGGAAATACAGCGCCCGCAACAGCCCATGCCCGACAGCGACGCGGTCGAGGAAATACGCGACCGCGAACGACAGACCGCAGGCTGACCGGTAGACCGATCGCGACATATTCGAAGCTGTTGACGATCACCTTCCAGAACACCGCATCCGAGGCCATCCGGACATAGTTGTCGAGACCGACGAAGCGCTCGGGACCGAGCAGGTTCCAGCTGGTGAAGGACAGCGAAACCGCCTGCGCCGTCGGCCAGAAGCGGACCGCGGTGAAGAACAGCAACGGCACCGCAAGGAATACCCACGCCCAGACCGCCTGCTTGCCGGCGATGCTGAACCCGTCGCTGAACTGCCGCATCAACGCCCTATTTCTTGTAGTAGCCGTCGAGGATCTTCTGTTCCTCAGCAGCCGCCTGCCGCAGCGCATCGGCCGTGGGGGCCTTCTGCAGGTTGATGCGGTCGAACATGTCTATCATCACCTTGCGCTGCGCCAGCTCGTCGACGAAATCGGTGGCATGGGCGTAGGCCAGGCCGCGGATGAACGGGCCATATTTCGGGTCGTTCCGATTGGCGTCCTTGTCGGCCGCTGCCACCCGCGCCGGCAGCTCGCCAACCTTGTGCATCCACAGCTCCATCGCGTCCGGCGTGGTGACGAATTTCAGGAATTTCACCGCCGCGTCGCGCTTGGCGCCCTGCGCCTTGCTGGTGATGCCATTGACCCAATAGGACGAGAAGTTATAGCGCACGCCATGATACGACGGCAGTTCGGCCACGCCGTATTCCAGCCCCTTCTGCGAATCAAAGGCGCCCAGGCGGAACGAGCCATCGATTGTCAGCGCCGCCTTGCCCGAGCGGAACGCGGTCGGCTGCGTCGGTCAGGAAGCCGATCTGGCTGACCTTCTCCTTGCCGATCAGGTCATCGTACCACTGCACGGCCTTCAGTCCGGCGGGTGAATCATACGCCACGGCGTGATTATCTTCGCTATATGGCTGCCCGCCGAACTGGCGTGTCAGTACCTCGCGGATCCAGTGCGGGTCCTGCATGGTCAGGTCCGCGGTCATGCCTTCGACAAGAAGGTTGCCCGCGGCATCGCGCCTGGTGAGCTTGCGCGCGACGTCGACCAGCTCCTCCAGCGTCTGCGGCGGCTTCTCGGGGTCGAGGCCTGCTTCGCGGAACAGCTTCTTGTTCCAGAACAGCGCCAGCGAACGCACTGCGGTGGGCAGGGCGTAGTATTTGCCGTCGATCTTCATGTTTCGCACGATCGGAAAGAAGTCGCGATCGATCTCGGCGGCGCTGAAGTCTGCCTCCGGTAGCGGCTGCAACAGACCGGCCTTCATGTACTGTGCCAACCACCCGTAATACAGCTGCACCACATCCGGCCCCTCGCCTGCCGGGATCGCCGCCGCGACCTTGGTCTGGTACGTAGTCGTACGGGGTCGTGGTCTGGCGAACGGTGATGTCCGGGTGGGCGGCCTCGAACTGCTTGATCAAGGCGTCCATCGCCTCGACGCGTTCCTTGAAGAAATACTGCCAGTATTCGATCTGCACCTTCTCGGCTCGTGCCAACTCATGCCCGCCGACGAGGATCAGTGCCGCCCCGAGCAACGCCGCCAACGTGCTTCGCATGGTGGTATCCTCCGATTTCAATCCGCGCGATGATGGTCAAGACTGCCCATGCGCTGTCAATAGCGTCCATCGCCATCCCGAGCCGGAGACCGCAATGCACCGCGAGCCGCTGATCATGGTCTGCACCTGCGAGATCGCCGGTCGCGTACGCGGCAAAGCTTTCCCCGCCCGCGAACTGCCGTCCCGCATGGTCAAGGGCGTCGGGTGGGTGCCGACCAACACGATGATATCGGCGTTCGGCCCGATCTACGCCACCCCCTTCGGAACCGCGGGCGACCTCATCCTGGTGCCGGATGCCACCACCGAGGTGCAGGTGGATTTCGGCGACGGCAGTGCCGCCGAGCATTTCTTCCTCGGCGACCTTCGGCACACCAACGGCGCGCCCTGGGAATGCTGTCCACGGGAATTCCTTCGCCGCGCCCTCGCCGCCCTGGAGGCAGAGGCGGGGGTGACGCTGACGGCCGCCTTCGAGCATGAGTTTGTCTATACCGGCGTCGAAGACGTGCCGGGCTCGCCGTATTCGCTGGAGGCGTATCGCCGGCAGGGGATCTTCGGCGAGGCCCTGATTGCAGCACTGCGCACCGCCGATGCGGCGCCCGATTCATTCCTGCCCGAATACGGTGCCCGGCAATACGAGGTGACCTGCGAGCCGGCGCCCGGCATGCGCGCGGCCGATCGCGCCGTCATCCTGCGCGAAATGGTCCGCGCCACGGCATCGCGCCTCGGCCACCGGGCGATCTTCTCGCCGATCCTCGACCCGGCCGGCGTCGGCAACGGCGTGCATGTGCATTTCAGCTTCCGCGACGCAACCGGCCAGCCGGTGATGCACGATCCATCAGGCGCATTCGGCCTGTCCATGACGGCACGGCATTTCGTCGCCGGCATTCTGCATCATCTGCCGGCGCTCTGTGCGGTGACGGCGCCGAGCAGCGTGTCCTATGTCCGCCTGCGGCCCAATCGCTGGGCGCCGACGCACGCGACCCTGGCCGATCGGGAACGCGCCGCCAGCCTGCGGATCTGCCCTGTCCTTGACCTTCCCGGCGCCAATGCCGCCGTCCAGTTCAATGTCGAGTATCGTCCGGCGGACGCAGCGGCCAGCCCGTACCTGGCGCTCGGCGCCATCGTGCATGCCGGCGTCGACGGGATTCGCAAACGACGGGCGCTGCCGGATACCGACGGCACGGCCTTGCCCACCTCGCTCGGCGCCGCCCTCGACGCTCTGGCCGCGACCAAAGAGGCGACGGATTGGTTCGGCGCGACTTACCTGTCGGCATACCTCATGCACAAACGCGCCGAGCTTGCCAGCCTCGAAGGCCTGGACGAAGCGGCGCAATGCGATCGCTATGCCCTTATTTATTGAGTGCGGCGACGAACTCGTCGGTGGTCGTCGCGCGGCAATATCCGACAAAGCATTCCAGTGCCGAGACATGGCGCCCCTCGGTATCGGCCATGCAGGCATCGGTGATGCAGGTGACGTAATAGCCGCGATCGGCGGCGTCCTTCACCGTATGGTCGATGCATTGGTCGGTGAGGAATCCGGTCACCAGCAGATCCTCGACGCCCAGGTTGCGCAGCACGTAATCGATGTTGGTGGAGTTGAAGACGCTCGATGAGGTTTTCGGCAGCACGATCTCGTCGTTGCCCGGCGCCAGCGCGTCGATCACCCGCGCTTCCCACGATCCGCGGGCGACGAAAAAATCGGACAGCCTGTAGTCCAGGCTGCGGTCGCGGCCGTCCTTGGTCAGGTTTTCGATCACCGTGTACATCACCTCGGCCCCGCAAGCGCGGCAGGCTGAAATCAACGCTGCCAGGTTGGGGATCACCCGGTCCCGCGCCGCCGCAAAGAATTCCGGGCGGATGCTTTCTTGCGCCGGGTTGAAGGTGGCGTTCTGCACATCCACCACCAGCAGTGCCAGTCGGCTTGCCACGACCGGGCGATCACGCGTCAGCTTCATAATAACTCCCTCGTATTGACGCCCACTGACCGCAGAGGTAGCACGCAAGGATGCAGGCAACGAGGCTCCTGGCCCAGGACGAACCCGCCCCGGTTGTAACCTACCGCCCCGGCGGCGCGTCGCCGTTCTTCATCGCGTGCGACCATGCCGGGCGGCGCATTCCCGCGCGGCTTGGGCACGCTCGGCCTGCCGGACCGCGAGCTGCGACGGCATATCGGCTGGGATATCGGTGCCTGGGCGGTATCGCTGCTGCTGGCCGATGCGCTCGATGCGTTCGCCATCGGGCAGATCTATTCGCGCCTGGTGATCGACTGCAACCGCGATGCCCGGCGTGCCCAGCTCCATCCCCGTCATCAGCGAGGCGACCGAGATTCCCGGCAATCGTCGGCCTGTCCGACGACGAACGCGCTGTGCGGGCCGAGGAAATCTTCCGTCCCTATCAGGATCGCCATCGCGCGCGGCGCTCGACGCGCGCGCGGCCACGCCCGACCGTGCTGATCGCCATGCACAGCTTCACGCCGGTGTTCAAGGGCGTCGCCCGGCCGTGGCATGCCGGCGTGCTGTTCAACCGCGATGCTCGCCTCGCCCGCATCATGCTCGATCTGCTGCGCGCAGGAGCCCGGTCTGTGCGTCGGCGAGAACGAGCCCTACGCCGTCTCCGACCTCACCGACTACACCGTGCCGGTGCATGGCGAGAAGCGCGGCCTGCCGCATCTGGAACTGGAAATCCGCCAGGACCTGATCGACGACCGAGGCCGGGCAGCGGCACTGGGCCGATCTGCTGGCCCGCCTGCTGCCGGAGGCGTATCGCCGCATGCTTGTCACGGAGGCCGCCACCGCATGACCCATCCGACCACGCGCGACGTGCCGGTCGTCCCCGCCCACACGACGCTGCTGTTCATCGACGTGCAGAACTACTGCGCGGTTCGCAACGGCGGCGAGTTCAAGGACCTGACACCGAACCGAGTTCCAGGACCGGCTCGGCTGGTTCTTCGACCAGATGGAAGGCCATGTCGTGCCCAACATGCAGCGTCTGCAGGCCGGCTGCCGCGCGGCCGGCGTCGAGGTGATGTACACGCTGATCCGCAACCTCACCCACGACGGCCGCGACCGCAGCCTCGACTACAAGATCACCGGCTTCAGCGTGCCGCCCGGCAGCTGGGACGGCCAGGTGATCGACGCGCTGGCGCCTGGCGCCGGACGAGATGGTCATTCCCGAAGACGTCGTCGAACGTCTTCGTCTCCACCAACATCGACTACGTCCTGCGCAATCTCGGCACGAAATACCTGGTGATTTCGGGCATCGTCACCGACCAGTGCGTCGAGGGCGCGGTGCGCGACGGCTGCGACCTCGGCTACCTCGTCACGCTTGTCACCGACGCCTGCGCCACCTACAGCGCGGATCGGCACGAAAATTCGCTGCGGGCCATCAAGGGCTATTGCCGTCAGCGCACCACCGCGGAATTCCTCGCCGAGATCAGCGCGCAAGACTGACCGTGGCGCATCAGCGCCCAGGGCTAACAGTGGCGCCGCTGCGTGCCGATTGCAGCAGCGCATCGATCGCCGACGCCTGTGCCAACGACCAGTCGAGACCGCGCGCCATCTCCGCCTCGCCGGAGACCGCCTGGCCGAAATGCGCCACCATCGCGACATAGGGATCGAAGGCCGAAAAGCGCTCGACGCGGTTCGCAACCATCAGCGTCGTGTCGCGGCCCTTGGTGGAGAACGGCCAATCGAACGCCACCGTCGCTTTGGTGCCAATCAGTGTCAGAGTCTGCGTCCGCGCCGAATCGAAGGAACAGATGAACTGCCCGGCGATGCCGCCGCCGAAATCCAGCATCGCACTCAAGGTGGCATCGACTTCGCCGCTGATTGCCTGCACCGCACTCACCCGCAGCGGCTCGCGCCCCGCCAGAACGCGCATGGCGCTGAGGCTGTAGCAACCGAGATCATACAACGCGCCGCCGCCATGCCGGGCGATCCAGCGGAAATCACCGGTGCGTTCGAGCGTGTTCCCGAAGTTGGAGTGCATCGCCAGCAGGCGCCCGATTTCACCGTCGTCGATGATCTGCCGGACGCGCGCCATCTGGGGATGGAACAGATGGCAAAACGCCTCCATCACGCGCCGCCCGGTGCGGCGCTCGGCATCCTGCAACAACCGCACCTCGGCCGAAGAGAGGCTCAGCGGCTTTTCGCACAGCACATGCTTGCCCGCCTCCAGGGCGCGGATCGTCCAGGGCGCATGGGCATCGTTGGGCAAGGCGTTGTAGATCAGGTCGACGGCGGGATCGGCGAGAAGCTCGGTGTAGCTGCCATAGGACGCGCGCGCACCGAACTCGGCGGCGTAAGCGGCGGCCCGGTCGGCGTCCCTCGAAGCGATCGCATGAAGGACATGTCCGGGACGGCCTGCACCGCGGGTGCCAAAGCACGCCGGCCGATGCGCGAGGCGCCGAGGAAACCCCAGCGGACACTCATGCCCGGGCCGCGGCAATGGTCGTGCGCACCAGTTCCGTGTCCGTGCCGACATGGTGGAATTCACGCGCGGCTTCCGCACTTCCCATCGGCAACCCCTCGCGTCGAAACCGCATTCCGCTCGACAGTGCGATTTGGGCGGAGAAATGCAGTTCGGCGAGACCGGCCTCTCGCCGAACCATGCCGATGCTATCAGGCCGGAGCGCCCCGCAGCCCATCACGATCGATCTTGCCATTCGCCCGCGCCTGCAGCCGCCGCAGCACCGGCAATCCGGCGATGCCGGTCAAAGCGCCGCCACTGGTCAGCACACGGTCGACGCCGCAGCGGATCAGGGCATCGAGCGCCGCGTCGTGGTTCTCCACCATGTCGAAGGCGCGATGGAAGGTGACGCCCAGCGGTCGCGCCGCGGCCACCAGCGCCGTGGTGCGCACCTCATCGACGTGGCCTTCGGCGGTCAGGCAGCCGAACACCACGCCCGCCACCCCCGCCTCGCGCAAGATCGCTGACATCCTCCAGCATGCTGGCGAATTCCAGGTCGGAATACAGGAAATCCCCGCCGCGTGGCCGCACCATCGCGATACACCGGCACCGACACCGCCGCTAGCGTGGCGCGCACGGTGCCGAGGCTCGGCGTGATGCCGCCTTCCATCAGGCTGGCGCACAGCTCGATCCGATCGGCGCCGCCGCGCGCCGCCGCCACCGCGCCGTCGACGCCTTCGACGCAGATCTCGATCAGCAAATCGGGCATCAGGGCCCGTCATCCACGACACCGGCCACCGCGAGAATGGCGGTCAGTCCCGCCGCCATGCCGCGCACGCTGGCGCCCTGCTCCACGTCGATCCACTCGTCCAGCGAATGCGCCCGCCCGCTGATCCCGCCGGAGCCGATCTTGATGGCGGGAATGCCCAGGCTCATCGGCGATGTTGGCGTCGGTGGAAGAAAATCCGTGCCGCGGCGTGAAGCCATGCGCCGCGATCGCCGCGGTCGCCAGGCGCACGAGGTCGCTGTCCATGGCGGTGGCACCGGCCGGGCGGTCGCCGACCAGCTTCGAATTCGGCGTCGACCTTGCCGCCCTTGCTGTCGCGCGCGGCGTTCTCGGCATCGACCGCCTGGGCGACGATCGCCTGGAAGCCGTGCGTCCAGCCGCGCCAGTTCCGTCGGCCGATTGCGAGCGCAGGTCGACGTCCATCCACACCTCGTTCGGCATCGCGTTGATCGACGTGCCGCCGCCGACGACGCTGGCGCAGAAGGTCGTCTTCGGCTTGGCCGGCACCTCGATCTCGACGAGTTCGGCCATCGCCTGCCGCCATCGCGTACATCGGGTTGACGATGCCGAACGCGCCGTAGCTGTGGCCGCCGGGCCCGCGGAAGGTCACGCGGTAGCGCTTGGAGCCGACGCCGCCGACCGCGATGCTCTCCATCTCCGGGCTGTCGACGGTGATGAAGGCCTTGATCCGGTCACGGTACTTCCCCTTGGTGAACAGATGGCGCATGCCGCGCAGGTCGCCCGAGCCCCTCCTCGCCGACATCGCCGACGAACAGGATGTCGCTGCGGGTGCGGATGCCGGCGGCATCCAGCGCGCGGATATAGGCCAGCAGCACGGCCAGGCTGCGCGTGTCGTCGCCGACGCCCGGGGCGAACAGCTTGGTGCCCTCGCGTCGCACCTTGACGTCGGTGCCGGCGGGAAAGACGGTGTCCAGATGGGCTGCCACCACCAGCAACGGGCCGTTGCCGGTGCCGCGTCGCAAGCCCATGACGTTGCCGACCGCGTCGATCTCCACATCGCTGAGCCCATGCGTCGCCAGCATGTCGCGATAGGTCGGCCGCGCGCCTCCTCCTGGAACGGCGGCGCCGGGATCTCGGTCAAAGTGATGATGTCGGCGACGGTGCGGTCATGCTCGGCATCGAGCGTGGCGACGGCACGATGGTATCGCGGGCTGGCCATCAGCGTGGCGACGGGCGGCGGTGTCTCGGTCATGCGGCAATCCGGGTTGTGGAGGAGGGGCGATTTGAGTCCCCGCTCGCACGCCCTGTCCAGACACAGATGTTGACACCCGCCATGGCCTGGGCAAATCATATGTATACAAACGATCTTGTCAGGCGCCATGGGCCTCTATTTGCGACCCACCACCCTCGATGACGCGCTCGCGGCCCTGGCGGTGCGCGAGATGACGGTGCTGGCCGGCGGCACCGACCATTTCCCCGCCCGCGTGATGCGCACGCCCGACGAAGACATCCTCGACATCAGCGCGCTCCCTAGTTTGGCCGAGATCACCTTGCTGCCCGACCATTGGTGGATCCCTTGCGGCGCGACCTGGACGGATCTGATCGCGGCCGAGCTTCCGCCCGGTTTCGATGGCCTGGTGCAGGCGGCGCGGCAGATCGGCGGCATGCAGGTGCAGAATGTCGCGACGCTGGTCGGCAATATCTGCAACGCCAGCCCTGCCGCGGATGGCATCCCTTGCCTGCTGGCGCTCGATGCGCAAGTGGAATTGGCGCGGCTTGGCGGGATGCGCGTGGTGCCGATGAAGGATTTCGTGCTCGGCCCACGGCGGACCGCGCGCCGGCCCGATGAACTGGTGTTGGGCCTGCGCATTCCGCGTTTCGGGGCGGCAAAGTCGCGGTTCCTGAAACTCGGCGCGCGCCATTCCCTCGTGATCTCCATCGCCATGGTGGCGGCGGTGGCGGAGATCGGGGCGGATGGATCGATCGATCGCGCTCGTATCGCGCTCGGTGCCTGCTCCGCCCGCGCCGTGCGGCTGACTGCGCTTGAGGATGAGCTCGCCGGACGGTTTCCCGATCCGTCGCTGGTGCAGCCGAGGCATTTTGCCGCGCTGTCGCCGATCGACGACATTCGCGCGACCGCTGCCTATCGTCGGCACGCGGCGCTGGAACTGACCCGGCGGGCCGTTGGGTCGCTTGCCAGCGCGATCGGGCACGCGGCATGAGATCCCTGGCCGAGCCGGTGGCATTCACCCTGAACGGACAACCGGTGCATCTGCACGCCGAACCCGCCCGCCGCCTCGCCGATGTGTTGCGCGATGATCTCGGCCTGACCGGAACCAAGATCGGCTGCAACGCCGGCGATTGCGGCGCCTGCACGGTCATGCTGAATGGCAGGCAGGTCTGCGCCTGCATGCTGCCGATCGCCCGGGTCGCCAACGCTTGCGTGGTCACGGTCGAGGGACTGGCCGAGAACGGTCATCTATCCGTGCTGCAGACGGCTTTCCTGCACCACGGCGCGGCGCAATGCGGCATCTGCACGCCGGGCATGCTGATGGCGGCAACCGACTTGCTGTCGCGGGTTGCCGCACCGTCCGAGGCGCAGGTGCTGGACGCGCTCGGCGGTGTGCTGTGCCGCTGCACCGGCTATCGCAAGATCATCGACGCGGTCATGGACATCGCGGCACAGCCCCGACCCGCACCGGTCTCCGGCGCCGCGGTCGGCGCCCGCGTGGCCAAGCGCGACGGCATTGGCAAAGTGAGCGGCGCCGAACGGTTCGGTGCCGACGCATTGCCGTGCGAAGAGTTCCTGACCCTTCGTGCGGTGCGCAGTCCGCATGTGCATGCCCGCTTCCTCATCGGCGATCTGGCGCCGGTGCTGGCGGCCCATCCCGGGCTGGTTCGCGTGCTGCGCGCCGCCGACATTCCCGGCCGCAACCTCTACGGCATCTATCCCACCGGCAAGGATCAGCCGGTGCTCGCCGATGGCTATGTCCGCCATCGCGGGGAGGCGGTTTGCGCCTTGATCGGCGACGCCGCCACCTTGGCCGAGATCGACGACGCGACCCTCCCGATCACCTGGGAGGTCCTGCCGCCAGTCGAATTCGCCGGCGCAGGTCGCGGCCCGGACCTGCACGCGCACACGCCTGGAAATGTTCTGTGCCGCGGCCGCGTCGCTTCCGGCGATCCGGCACCGGTGCTGGAACAGGCCAATTTCCGCGCCGACATCGTCGTGCGGACCGGCTTTGTTGAGCATGCCTATATCGAGCCCGAGGCGGGCTACGCCCGGCGGGTCGACGACCGGATCGAAGTCGTCGCCTGCACCCAGACGCCGTATATGGATCGCGACGAATTGGCGCCGATCCTGGGCATTGCACCTGAACAGATCAGGGTGATCCCGACCGCGGTCGGCGGCGGCTTCGGCGGCAAGCTCGATCTTTCGGTGCAGCCGCTGGTCTGCGTCGCCGCGTGGCTGCTGCGTCGCCCGGTGCGGATGATCTACACCCGCCCGGAAAGCATGCTCGCGACCACCAAACGCCACCCGGCGCGCATCACCGCCGCGGCGGCGGCGGATGCGTCGGGAAGGCTGACCGCGTTCCGGTTCCATGGCGATTTCGACACCGGCGCATATGCCAGCTGGGGCCCGACCGTGGCCAACCGGGTGCCGGTGCATGCGATGGGCCCATACGCCATTGCCAACGTGCTCTGCACCACCGCCGCCATTCACAGCAACGGCCCGCCCTCCGGCGCCTTCCGCGGCTTCGGCGTGCCGCAGGCCGCCATCGCCGGTGAGGCGCTGATGGATATGCTGGCGCAGCAGCTCGGTCTCGATCCGCTCGAATTCCGCCGCATCAACGCACTCGGCGCCGGCGACGTCACCGCGACCGGGCAGATGCTCGGCGCCGGCGCCGCGTTGCCGGCCTGTCTCGATGCGCTGCGGCCGCGTTGGCGCGACTTGCAGGCGCAGGCAAAGGCGCTCAACGCCGCCGGGACAAAGCTTCGCTTCGGCGTCGGTGTCGCCTGCATGTGGTACGGCATCGGTAACACCAGCATGTCCAACCCGTCCGAGATGGTGATGGGGATCACCAGGCTTGGCCTGGCCACCCTGTTTTCCGGCGCGGTCGATATCGGCCAGGGGTCGAACACCATCATGTGCCAGATCGCCGCCGACGCCCTCGGCATCGCCGAGGCCGACCTCGACCTCATCGCCGGCGACACCGACCTGACCCGCGATGCGGGCAAGACCAGCGCCTCCAGACAGACCTTCGTCAGCGGCAACGCCGCTCGTCTCGCCGCCGAAGACCTGCGGCGCGAAATCCTTCGCCGCGCCAATGCCGGGCCAGATGCCACCATTACGATGCAGCCGGGCCGCATCCTGGTGTCCGACGGCGACACCGCGACGACGATCGACCCCGCGAACTTGCCCGCCGATGCCGATGGCCTGGTCCTGCGCGGTTTCGGAAAATTCGATCCCCCGGTCACCCCGCTCGACGAAGACGGCCAGGGCATTCCGTATGCCAGCTACGCCTTCGCCGCGCAGGCCGCCCTGGTTGCAGTGGACACCGGCCTCGGCACGGTTCGCGTGCTGCGCATCGTCGCCGCGCATGACGTGGGGCGCGCGGTGAACCCGACCCAGGTGGAGGGCCAGATCCACGGCGGCATTGCCCAGGGCCTGGGCCTCGCATTGATGGAGGAATACCTGCCCGGCCGCACCGACAATTTGCACGACTACCTCATTCCCACCATCGGCGACATTCCGCCGATCGAGACCATCCTGATCGAGCATGCCGATCCGCTCGGGCCGTACGGCGCGAAAGGCGTCGGCGAACCTGCTTTGGTCGCCACCGCGCCGGCGATCCTGAACGCCATCGCCGATGCCACCGGCGCTCGCCTCACGCAAATCCCCGCCACTCCCGATCGTGTGCTGGCGGCACTCGGCCGATGACCACGACCCACGCGGCCACCGACGCCCCGGAAGAATCCGCGTTGCACGATGCGCGCAAACCCGACATTGGCGTGGTGACCTGCGACGCCTGCCCGGTGCTGTGCCGCATCCGTCCGGGCAAGACCGGCGCCTGCGACCGCTATGGCAACGTCGAGGGCCGGCTCACGCGCATGGACCCGCTGACGGTGATCGCCCGCACGCCGGAACTGGTGCGCTTCGTGGGCCAGGACTGGCCGGCCAACCCGATCGCCGCGCGCGACCTGTTCGTGACGGCCATCGGCGCCGGCACCACCTATCCCGACTACAAGCCAGCGCCGTTCATCGTGGGAGCCGAGGTCGACGGCATCGACATGATCACCGTCGTCTCCGAAGGCGTGTTTAGCTATTGCGGCCTCAAGGTGAAGATCGACACCGACCGCCATCTCGGCCCGGAATGCGCGCCGGTCCGCGTCGGCGGCGAGCAAGTGGGCCACGTCACCACCGCCGAATATGGCAGCCAGATGCTCAGCCTCGGCGGCGTCCGCCACCTCACCGGGGGCAGCAAGCGGGAGGGGGTCACGACGTGCGAGACGCTGTTGCAATTGGCCAATCGGCAGGCGGTGGAACTGACCATCGACGGCGGCGCCTCGGTGATGGTGCAGTCGGGCCGCGCGCCGGCGGTCGATGGCGTGCCTGAGCAGCGGATGCGCGTCGGCTGCGGCTCCGCCACCATCGGCATCTTCGCCGGGCAATGGCTCGGCCATGCCGACGAGGTCATCGTGGTGGACGACCACATCACCGGCGTGCTGACCGAGCATCAGGCCGGCCGGTTCCTGGACATGCGCCCCGCCGGCATTCGCGTGCGCGGCCGGCGCTCCACGCCGGGCCGATATTTCCAGGTGGCCAATCCTGGCCAGGGCTGGGGTGGCACCGATATCTCCTCACCGCTCGACATCATCGAGCGGATCGATCCCAAGACAGCGTGGCCGGGCCTGAGGCTGCTGATGGTGTCGACCACCGGCGAGCATGCCGCCTGGTTCGTGCTGGACGATGCCCTGCGTCCGCAGCCGGCGCCAATGCCGCCGGCGATCGCCCAGGCGGTGGCGCGGATCGGGGAGAACTGCGAACCGGCCTTGTGCAGCGTGCTGTTCATGGCCGGCGCCGGCGGGTCGCTGCGCGCCGGCGCCACCGAAAATCCGGTGCTGCTGACCCGCTCGGTGCAAAGCGGGCAAACGAAGGTCACCAGCGGCGGCGCGCGGGTGCATGTCTGGCCCGGCGGCGGCATCACCTACATGGTGGATGTCGCGACCATGCCGGACAACGCCTTCGGCTCGGTACCCACGCCGGCCTTGGTGGCGCCGATCGAGTTTTCCCTGACCGCCGCCGACTACGCGCGCCTCGGTGGTCACATGGACCGCGTCCGCCCGCTCGCCGATGTGCTGCGCACGGCGCGGCCACGCGCCACGCTGTTGCCGCCCGGCTGCCCGTTCCCGCTGCCATGACGGCCATCGCCGCCATGCTGCCGGACGGCAGGCTGCATCTGCAGCACGGGCCGATCGACTGCTTGTGCCGCGCCTGGGGCAGCGACGGCGAAATTCGCCGCGCCTATGCGCAAGCGGCCGAGCGGTTTACGTCTGTCCTGGCCGAGTTGTGTCACGAACTGGCCAAGCTGCGGACACCGCTGCCGAGCGGGCCGCCGCGGGGCGCGATCGGGCAGACCATGCACGCCGCGTGCATGCCCTATGCGAACCGGTTCATCACCCCGATGGCCGCGGTCGCGGGCGCGGTGGCGGATCACATCCTCGCCGCCATGACAGCCGACCGCGAGCTTCGCCGCGCCTATGTCAACAACGGCGGCGACATCGCCTTTCATCTCGCGCCGGACGAGATGATGCGCTGCGGCCTGGTCGCCGACCTCGCTGCCCCGGCGTTGGACGGCGTATTCGCGCTGGATGCGGCGCACCCGGGCCGCGGCCTTGCCACCTCCGGCCGTGCCTGCAAGGGCCAGGGCGGGCGCAGCTTCTCCTTCGGCATCGCCGATGCGGTGACGGTGCTGGCGCGAACGGCGGCAGAAGCCGATGCGGCCGCCACGATCATCGGCAATGCGGTGGACGTACCGGGGCATCCGGCCATCATTCGCCGCGCCGCCGACGGCATCGACCCCGACAGCGACCTGGGCGGAAGACTGGTCACCTGGGATGTCGGCGAGCTCGCTCCTGATGACGTGGACGCCGCTCTGGACGCCGGGCGCGGTGTGGCCGATGCTCTCGCCTCCGCCGGGCGGATCGAAACCGCCGTTCTGACCTTGCGTGGGCGCTTCGTGGAATGCGGCCTCTCGGCCCGAAACGTCGAAAGAAGAAACGTGGAAAGAATATGATCCGCAAGCTGCTGACGATCGTCGAGGAAACCCACCGCGAAGCCGACCAGGACATCGCCCCGCCGACCCGCAAGGCGGCGGCGATCGCGATCATCGGCAACCCCTATTCCGGCCGCCATGTCGAAGATCTCGGTGAGCTCGTGGCGCTCGGTGAAATGCTCGGCGGGCTACTTGGCGAGCGTGCGGTGCGCGCACTCGGCATCCTGCCCGGGCAGGTCCACAGCTTCGGCAAGGCCGCTGTTGTCGGCGAGGACGGCGAATTGGAACATGCCGCCGCCATCCTGCATCCGAAGCTCGGTGTGCCGTTGCGCGCCGCGGTTGAAAACGGCGCGGCCCTGGTGCCGAGCGCCAAGAAGCGTGGCGGCATAGGCACCGCGATCGACGTGCCGCTCGGCCACAAGGACGCCGCCTTCGTGCGCAGCCATTTCGATGCCATGGAAGTGCGCGTGCATGACGCCCCCCGCCGCGACGAAATCCTGGTCGCCGTCGCGGTCACCGATTCCGGCAGGCCGCTTGCGCGCGTCGGCGGGTTGCAGGTGCATGAGATCGTCGGCAAAGACGGGCTCCGCTGAGACGACCAGGCGGCGAGAACCCGGCTGCAACAATGGAGAACCACCCATGACACTCTCGCGCCGACTGCTGCTCGGCGGCACCGCTGGCCTGCTCGCCGCACCCGCCATCGTCCGGGCACAGGGCAACACGCCGATCCGCATCGGCGAGATCAATTCATATACCGCCGTCCCCGCCTTCACCCTGCCGTACCGTAGCGGCTGGCAGTTGGCGGTGGAGCAGGTGAATGCCGCCGGCGGCGTGCTGGGCCGCAAGATCGAGGTGATCAGCCGCGACGACGCCGGCCGCCCGCCCGACGCGATCCGCCTCGCCGGTGAATTGCTGAACGACCAGAAGGTCGATCTCCTCGCCGGCACCTTCCTGTCCAATATCGGCCTCGCCATCAGCGACTTCGCCAAGCAAAACAAAAAGCTGTTCGTCGGCGGGGAGCCGCTGACCGACGCGCTGGTGTGGGAAAACGGCCACCGCTACGCCTTCCGCCTGCGCCCGTCCACCTACATGCAGGCGGCGATGCTGGTCGATGATGCGGCAAAGCTCGGTGCCAAACGCTGGGTGACGGTGTCGCCGAACTACGAATACGGCCAGTCGGTGGTGAAATGGTTCAAGCTGCTGCTCGCCCGCAAGCAGCCCGGCGTGGAGTTCGTGGGAGAGCAATGGCCGGCACTCGGCAAGATCGACGCCGGCGCCACGGTCGCGGCCTTGGCGCAGCCCAAGCCCGACGCCATCCTCAATGCCACCTTCGGTCCGGACCTGACCAATTTCGTCCGCCAGGGCAACACCCGCGGCTTGTTCGAAGGCCGCGGCGTCGTCTCCGTGCTGACCGGCGAGCCGGAATACCTCGACCCGCTCGGCGATGAGACGCCGACCGGCTGGATCGTCACGGGCTATCCCGTCGACAGCCTCACCGACCCCGCGAACAAGGCGTTCATCGACGCCTACAAAGCAAAATACAACGAGCTTCCGAAGATGGGCTCCGTGGTCGGCGCCGCCCTGATCGCGTCTGTTGTCGCCGGCATCGCCAAGGCCGGATCCACCGACACGGAGAAGATGGCCGACGCCTTTCCGGGTGCGAGCTTCGACACGCCGTTCGGCAAATGCAACTGGCGCGCGCAGGACCATCAGAGCACGCTGGGCACATATGTCGGCAAGACGGCGCTGAAGAACGGCCGCGGCACCATGGTCGACTGGCGCTACGTCGACGGCGGCGCCGCCCTGCCGCCCGACGACGACGTCAAGAAGATGCGCCCCGCCTGAAGATGCGGATGACGGCGCCGGTGCTTCTCCCCCTCCCTTCGGGGAAAGGGGGAGGCAGAGTGGTCGCCACTCCATCGGCCGTCTCCCTCCGATGCTAGATTTCGCTCTCGTCCAACTGCTGACCGGTCTCGCCAGCGCGTCGTCCCTGTTCCTCGTCGCCGCCGGCCTCACCGTTATTTTCGGCGTCACCCGCGTGGTGAATTTCTCGCACGGCAGCCTCTACATGCTGGGCGCCTATATCGGTTGGTCGGTGCTGACGAGGCTGCCGCGCGACCCCGCATATTTCGTGATCGGCGTGTTCGTGGCCGCCCTCGCCACCGCGCTGATCGGCGTCGTGATCGAGGTGACGTTGCTCCGACGCGTCTACCAGGCGCCCGAATTGCTGCAATTGCTGGCGACCTTCGGTGTCGTTCTCATCATCGAGGATCTTTCGCTGCTGATCTGGGGACCGAACGACCTGGCCCTCGCGCGGCCAGGCTGGTTGCGCAGTGCCGTGGCGCTGTTCGGCGCACGAATCCCGGTCTACGACCTGGTGCTGATCGGCATCGGTCCGCTGATGCTCGCGGCACTTTGGCTGATTTTCATTCGAACCCGCTGGGGCATTCTGGTCCGCGCCGCCACCCAAGACCGCGAAATGCTGGCAGCCCTGGGGGTCGATCAGCGCCGCCTGTTCACCTCGGTCTTCGCGCTTGGCGCCGGGTTGGCCGGCCTGGGCGGCGCGCTGTCGTTGCCGGATGCGTCGGCCAACCTGCAGATCGACATCTCGGTCATAACGGACGCATTCGTGATCGTTGTGGTCGGCGGCCTCGGCAGTCTTCCCGGCGCCTACCTCGCCAGCCTGCTGATCGGGTTGTTGCAGGCATTCGGAATCATTCTGGTGCCGAAGATCACGCTGGTCCTGGCTTTCGCTGTCATGGCGGTGGTGCTGGTGCTGCGCCCCAACGGCTTGCTCGGGAAACCGCAGACGGATGCACGGGGAGGCGGCAGCACCCCCGCGTTGATCCGCCCCGCCGTGCCGGAATTGAAATGGCTGGCCGCTGCCGCCTTGGTGATGGCGATCCTGGCGCCGCTGGTGGCGGGACCGTTCCTGGTTTCGGTGCTGACCGAAATGCTGATCGCCATGCTGTTCGCGGCATCGCTGCATTTCATGATGGGCCCCGCGGGTATGCCGAGTTTCGGCCACGCCGCCTGGTTCGGCCTCGGCGCCTACGCCGCCGCGTGGATGGCGAAGGGATTCGCCCTCGCCATGCCGTTCGGCCTGGTGGCGGCACCCGTGCTGGCCGGCGCCGCGGCCGCGCTGTTCGGCTGGTTCGTGGTGCGGCTGTCCGGCGTTTACCTCGCCATGCTGACGCTGGCTTTTGCGCAGATCGTCTGGGCGCTCATCTTCCAGATGGTGGACATCACCGGCGGGGATAACGGCATCCTTGGCGTCTGGCCGCCTGCCTGGGCGTCGGACGCGCGAAGTTTCTACTGGCTTACCTTAGGCATTTGCGTCGCGTCCGTGCTGCTGCTGCGCCGCGTGCTCTACGCACCCTTCGGGTATGCGTTGCGTGCCACGCGCGATTCACCGCTTCGGGCGGAAGCCATCGGCCTGCACGCCGGCCATATCCGGCTGGCCGCCTTCACCTTGGCCGGCGCTGCCGCGGGCCTGGCCGGCGGCCTCACCGCCTATGCCAAAGGCAGCGTCTTTCCAACCTATATCTCGATCGGGCGCTCGGTGGACGCATTGCTGATGGTGCTGCTCGGCGGCGTGCAGACGATCGCCGGGCCGGTCCTGGGTGCCTTGACCTACACAGGATTGTTCGACCTGCTGCTGCGCAGCACCGATCAATGGCGCCTGGTGCTGGGCGTCTGCATCCTGGTGCTGGCACTGGCATTCCCCCAGGGCATCGCCGGCGCCGCCAAGGGGCTGTGGCGGCGTGGGGGCGCGGCATGAGCGTTCTGCAAGCCATGGCACTTTACAAGAGTTTCGGCGGCGTCGATGCCGTCTCCGGCGTGTCGTTCGCGGTCGCGGCCGGCGAGATGCTGGCGCTAATCGGCCCGAACGGCGCCGGCAAGACCACCTGCTTCAACATGCTCGGCGGCCAGCTGCGCCCCGACCGTGGCCGCATCCACCTTGCCGGACGCGATATCACCGGCCTGCCCCCGCGCCGCGTCTGTCGCATGGGCGTCGGCCGAACCTTCCAGATCACCGCCACCTTCGCCAGCATGACCGTGCGCGAGAACGTGCAGGCCGCCCTGCTCTCCCATCACGGCGGCGTCTGGAGGTTCTGCAAGCCGGCATCGCGCTATTTTGTCGATGAGGCGGATTCGTTGCTTGAACGCACCCAGATGCGCGAGCAGGCCGACCGCGCCGCCGGCGTGCTGGCCTATGGCGACCTCAAGCGCCTTGAACTGGCAATGGCCTTGGCCAACGCGCCGACGCTGCTGCTGATGGACGAACCCACCGCCGGCATGGCGCCCGCCGAACGAATTGCGCTGATGCAGCTTGCCCGCAGCCTCGCCAATGAGCGCGGCCTCGCGATCTTGTTCACCGAGCACGACATGGACGTGGTGTTCGGTGTGTCCGACCGCATCATCGTGCTCGACCGCGGCGTGCTGATCGCCGAAGGCGACGGGCCGGCGATCCGCGCCAACGCGCGGGTCCGCGAGGTCTATCTCGGCAGCGCGGACCCGCATTGATGCTTGATGTCACCAACCTCCACAGTTTTTACGGGCGGGCGCATATCCTGCACGGCGTCAGCCTCAATCTCAGCGCCGGTGAGGTGGTGGTGCTGCTCGGCCGCAACGGCGCCGGCAAGAGCACGGTGATGAAGTCGCTGATCGGCCTGGTCCGGCCTTTCAGCGGCGAAATCATGTTCGAAGGCAACGACATCGCGGGATGGCCGTCCCACCGGATCGCCCGCGCCGGCTTGGGCTATGTGCCGGAGGAACGGCAAATCTTCACCGAGCTTTCGGTGATCGAGAACCTCGAAGTCGGCCGTCAGCCACCCCGCTCCGGCATCCGCCCGTGGACGCATGAAGACCTGTTCACGCTGTTTCCGAATCTCGCTGAAATGCGGGACCGACCGGGCGGGCGGATGAGCGGCGGCGAGCAGCAGATGCTGGCCATCGCCCGAACCTTGATGGGCAATCCCAAGGCGATCCTGCTCGACGAGCCGAGCGAGGGTTTGTCGCCGCTGATCGTCCAGCATATGCAGACCGCGATCCACGCGTTGAAGCGGCAAGGCGTCACGGTGCTGCTGGCGGAGCAGAACTTCCATTTCGCCGCCGGCGTCGCCGACCGCGCCGCAATGATCGAGGCCGGGCGCATCGTCTGGTCCGGGCCGATGGCAGCCCTTCAGGCCGATGCGGCGCTGCGGGCGGCGCATCTTGCGGTGTAGGCTCTCACTGTCAGGTCAACGCGGATGGCGGGGCCAAGCCCGCGCGAATTTCGGCCAGGCCGCGCCGCGCGGTTCCGTCCGGCGCGAAATTCGCCGGCGCCAACCATGCCAGCATGGCGTCCCGGCAGAGCGGCCATTCGGCATCGACGATGCTGTACCAGTCGGTGTCGCGCAGCCGCCCCTTGACGACCAGATGCGCGCGATGGCGCCCTTCATAGGTGAACCCCAGGCGCTCCGCCGCGCGCCTGCTCGGCGCGTTCAGGGCATTGCATTTCCACACCAGGCGGCGATAGCCGAGGTCGTCGGCCGCCAGCCGCAACAACAGCAACATCGCTTCGGTGGCCGCCCGGGTGCGCTGCATGCGCGGCGCGAACCAAATATGCCCGATCTCGATCGCGGCGTTGCGCGTCTGGATGTCCATCAATGTCAGCCAGCCCGACACCGCCCCCGTTGCCACCGGGCGGACCGCCCAGGCCATCGGATCATGCGTACTGGCGAACTCCGCGACGTGGCGTGCCATTGCCTCGGCCGAAGCGAAGGGTCCGTAGCCGAGATACGCCCAACTCTCCTCCGCCTGCTGTGCCGCCTGCCATAATTCGCTGGCATGGCGGCGATGCAGCGGCTCCAGCTCCACGTGAACGCCGCGCAGCTTCACGCGGGCCGGAAGCGGGCGCGGCGTGGGATCGACCAGGGGACCGATTGGGGAGATGCTCATGTGCGGCATTATGGCCTACGCGGTGGGCGAAGTTCAGTCCAATCCCCGCTCTCCCGCGAAGACCAGCCGATGAATGGCGGCGCAGGAATGGCGGCGCGGGAATGGCGGCGGCGCGAGCGGACTCGGACGCGGAATAATTCGTGCATTCCATGCGTCGGCAATGATTGTTAGGCTGCGCTGCAAATGCTCTGGGAGGATCGATCGATGTCTCGTTTTCGCTTCTTTGCGATGTTGCTGGCCGGGGCGGCGCTTTCCGCATGCGCCATTGGCAGCAGCAAGTCCGCCACATTTCATGGCGTGATGGACGGCGCCTCGGAAGTGCCGCCGAAGGTGACCGACGGCAAAGGCGACGCCACGGCCACTCTTGATCCCGCCACCAAGGTGCTGACCTACCACATCACCTATACCGGCCTGGGCGGCCCCGCCACCGCCGCGCATTTCCACGGCCCCGCGGCGGTTGGGGTCAATGCCGGCGTGGTGATACCGTTCAAGGCCCCGGTGACGAGCCCGATCGATGGTACCGTCACCCTGACGGACGCGCAGATCGCCGATCTCACCGCCGGAAAATGGTATGCCAACGTTCACACGGCGGCCAATCCGGGCGGTGAAATCCGCGGTCAGATGCTGCTGGAGAAATAGTCGGCCGCGCCCTTTGTCACCGGACGGAGGGTGCGGCGCCTATTCCAGGATTTCCGGCAGCCGGTCCGCCGGCGGCGTGTTGCGGCTGCGGCCGCAGCGCACTACGCCGTCGATGATCACCATGCCGATCCCGGGCAGATCGCCTTTGCGGACACTGTCCAGCAGGTCGCTGCCGGACGAATGCTGGGCTCTGTCCATCAGCACGAAATCGGCGGCTCGGCCAAGCTCGATCAGGCCGCAATCCAGCCCGCGCATGCGCGCGGTGTTGCCGGTGGCACAGCAGAAAACCGCCTCCGCCGGCGTATCGCCGAGCGACGACAGCAACGCGATCATCCTCAGGATGCCCAATGGCTGCACGCCGGACCCCGCCGGGCTGTCGGTGCCGAGGATGACGCGATCGAGCTGGCCCAGCTCGCGCGCGAAGCGCAGCGCCGTCAGACCGGCGAGTTCGTTGCCGTTGTGCACGATCTCGATGCCGCGAAGGCAGCCTTCGCACAGACAGCGGATCTGGCTCAGCGGCAAGGCGGTATGGCCGCCGTTGATGTGCCCGATGATGTCGGCATCCGCCTCCAGCACCGTATCGGCGTCGATATAGCCGGAGCCCGGGACCGACGGCCCACCGGTGTGGATGGTGCTCTGGATCCCTGCCCGCCGGGCCCAGGCGACCATCTCCTTCGCCTCGTAGCCGGCCTTCACGCTGCCGAGCCCTACCTCGCCCAGCAGCGTCACGCCGGACGCGGCGAGCTCGGTGAAATCGCTCTCCACCATGCCCTTTTCCAGCACCGGAGCGCCCGCCAGGACCTTCACGCCGGACGGCCGGAAATTGGCATAGGCGCGCTGGGCGGTGATGGCCAATGCCTTGAGGCCGATGATGTCGCGTGGCCGGCCGGGCAGATGCACCTCGCCGGCCGAGATCATGCTGGTGACGCCGCCGTGCAGGAACGAATTGATCCAGCCGAACTGCCCCTGGCGCGGCGTCCAGTCCCCAAACACCGGATGGACGTGACTGTCGACCAACCCGGGCGCGACGGCCGCGCCCTTGCAATCGATGGTGACCCGCGCGTCGGCGATGTCGCAGTCGGCGCGTCGGCCGATGCCGGTGATGCGCCCGCCCTCGGCCACCAGCGTATCGCCGTCCAGGATCGGGTTGTTCAAATCCCCCGAGAGCAGCAGGCCAATATTGGTGATTGCGAGTTTGCCGGATTGCTGCTCCGGCGCCGCCGCGAGTGCCATGGATTTGTCCGCCCCGACGCGCTTCAGCGAGCCGGCGCCGATGAAGCGAAGCAGCGGCGATCGGGGCCGGCCAGAACACGCTCAAAGATCGACTTGAACACGGCAACCTCCATCACGGACCGGCAGCCTCGCATCACTCCGCGGCGATGGCCGGCCGCGCGTGCAAAATCCGCAGCGCGCGGTCGATCCACTGCGCGGTCAGCTTCTCCTGCAGGCTGTTCTGCCGCAGCCGTTCATTGAGCGACGGGAAATCCACTCGGTCCAGCGTCTGGTCCTGGTTGAAACAGGAGAACACCACCGTTCGCGCCCCGGTCACCGGATCGATGTGCGATTGCAGGCATTGCGCGCACACCTCCTTCATCATGCATTGCATCGGCGAATTGATCGAGCCGATGGCGCCGTGGCCAGGCCGCAGATACGGCGCCAGCACCCCGTGCCGCGCCGCCCCAACGGCCGCCATCATCCGGTCGGAGCCGATGACGATCATGTGCTCGGCATCAGCGAGCTTCACTGCCTGCTCGCCCAGCGCACCGGAGCCATAGGCCGCCATCGCCTGCACGATGTTGCCGACGAAGCTGTGGTCCTGCGGCCGGTTGGCGGCAAACCCCGGCGCTTCGTCGCAGCACCAGACGATGGCATCCGACGCCTGCTCGATCTTCTCGACGATGTAGCGGTCGCGCATCGATTTGTAGCCGGCGAAATAGATCACCTTCGATCCCGCCGCGCGCAAGGCCGCACCGATGCTGAACAGCACGGCGTTGCCCAGGCCGCCGCCGACAAGGGCCACCGTCGTGTTGGCGTGGATGTCGGTCGGCATGCCGGTCGGCCCGGCCAGCACCACCGGCTCCCCAGGTTTCAGGATGGCGCAGAGATCCGAACTGCCGCCCATCTCCAGCACGATCACCGCGACCAGCCCGCGCTCGGGGTCGGTCCAGGCGCCGGTCATCGCCAGTCCTTCCATCGCCAGCAACGTCGCACCGATCCCGGGTTCGCTCACCCGCGGCGCGTGCATCTCGTAGTTCTGCAACCGGTAGAACTGGCCCGGCCGGAACGCTCGCGCCGCCGCAGGCGCCCGCAGCACCACCTCGACGATGGTCGGCGTCAGTCGGTTCACCGCATGCACGCTGGCCGAAAACGCCGAGCGGCAGGCAGCGATCAACTCGGCGCCGGTGACATCGCTCGGCGGCTTGCGCGCGAGGATTTGGCTGACGATCGGGTAGCCGCGCTTGGCGCTGCCCATCGCCTTCACCACGTTGCCGAAAAAGCTCGGGTGCAGGTCGCCGAAAAAGCTGACGAACCGCCCGCCCTGGTCGCGATGCATCAGCACGTCGGTGCTGTCGGGCTTGCTCAATGCTCGCGCCGGGGTGACCGGATTGCCGTCGGCGTCGATCGCCTGGAAGTATTTTCCGTCGAGCTGGACACGCGAGTCCTCGCGCGCCAGCACCGTGTTCGGCTGGGTCCCGGCCGCCACCAGCACCGCCCGCGCCGGCAGCATTGCCTCGCTGCCATCGGCGCGGCGCACACGCAGCCCCGCTGCGTGGCCGAACCGGTCCGTCTCGACCGACAGCGGGGTCAGACCTTCGGCGAAGCGCACGCCTTCCTCCATCGCCTTCGCCACTTCCTCGTGGTTCAGCGTGTAGCTCGGCGCGTCCACCAGGGTTCGCCGATAGGCCAGCGTGGCGCCACCCCAGCTTTCCAGCAAAGCGGCGAAATAGGGCGGCCGCCCGGCACCGGCGGCCGCCGCCCGCTCGGCGCGCACGGCCTCGGCATGGCTCAGGAACTCGGCGGCGATTTCTGTCTTCCTCGGCGCTCCAGCCGTGGCGGACCGCCTGCTCGCCGCGCTCGGCCACCAGACTGCGGTAGCGCGTGGCGAATTTCTCGACCTGCCTGATGTAGTAGGCGAGGCTCTCGGTCGCGGTGTCGATCGCGGTCAGGCCGCCGCCGATCACCACCACCGGCATGCGCAGCTGCAGATTGGCGATCGACGACATCTTCGCCGCCCCGCTCAATTGCAGCGCCATCAGGAAGTCGCTGGCCTGGCGCACCCCGCGCGCCAGGTTGCCGGGCATGTCGATCACCGTCGGCTTGCCAGCACCCATGCACAGCGCGATATGGTCGAAGCCCATCGTCCAGGCGTCGTCCATCGACAGCGTGGCGCCGCCGCCGAAGCGGATGCCGCCGAACATCGCGAACTGGGCCCGCCGCTCCAGCAGCAGCCGCACCAGCTTCAGGTAGTTCTTGTTCCAGCGCACAGTGATGCCGTATTCGGCAACACCGCCGAAGCCTGCCATCACCCGGTCGTCCAAGCTCTCGAACAGCGCCTGCACGTCACGGACCGGCGCCGTTGGGTCGATGCCCAGCGGCTCGATCTTCAGTCCGTCCACCGCCACCACGGTGTGCCCGTCATTCATCAAATGATGCGCGAGGGTGAATCCGGCCGGCCCGAGGCCGACGGCCAGCACTTTGTTGCCGCTGTCGGGCTTGGGCAATGGCCGGCGGATGTTCAGCGGGTTCCAGCGCACCAGGAGGTCATAGATCTCGAACCCCCAGGGCAGCGCCAGCACGTCCTTCAGGATCGATGTCTCCGCCTGGGGAATGTCGACCGGTTCCTGCTTCTGATAGATGCACGCCTTCATGCAGTCGTTGCAGATGCGATGCCCGGTCGCCGCCATCATCGGGTTGTCGACCGCGACCGTGGCGAAGGCGCCGAGCAGGAAACCCTGCGCCCGCAGCGCGTGCATCTCGCTGATTTTCTCGTCGAGCGGGCAGCCTGCCAAGGTCACCCCGAACGGGCTTTTCTGGTAGGCGCCGGTCTTGCGGTCTTTCAGGCCCTTGCTGCAGGAATCCTTGCCCTGGCTGTGGCACCAGATGCAGTAGTTCATCTGGTCCAGCGCCTGCTGCTCGGTCATTCCGGCATCGGTCAGGGCGAACCCGTCGCGCGGCCGCCAGTCATGCTCGGGCAGTCGCAGCATCCTCACGCCATCACGCTCGATGGTCTCGACCGGCACCAGATGCTGCGGGTCCATGCGATGCGGCACGCGGAACAGGGTCCCGCCACGATGCGCCGCGCGCCCTGCCTCGGTCAGCGTCGCCCACGCCGCATAGCGCAGCGCCAGGTCGAGCGCACCCGCGTCCTCCGCCTGCTGCCAGCCTGCGACATGGGCGGCGAATGCCGGCTCGCTCAGCGGCTCGGCCATGCGGACTTCGAGTGCCAGGCGCAGCGCCGGGCCATCGAACGCTGAAGGATCTGGATATTTCTTCACCGCCTGGCGCTGCACGAACAGCCGCTTGCATTCATGCACCGGATCCAGCATCCGGGTTCGCCCGGCGATCGCCGCGACCTCCGCCTCGACGCCGAACAACTCCGCGACGAAGGCGTCGAGATGCGGACCGGCCGCCACCACGAGATCGGATTCGGCCTTCTCGTCAAGCGCATCGGGTGCGGCGCGGGCAGCCAGCAGGCGGGCATAGACGTCGCTGTCGGTGGTGGCCAGCGCGTCCAGGAATGCGCGGTCCAGCCGCACCAAGCCATCGCGCGTGGCAAGGTCGGAAAAGCTGGCGCCAAAGCCCAAAGTCATCGCGTCCATCATCACTCTCTGGTCAGTTCAGGTCGCGCAGCACGGCCAGCTTGCGCAACAGGGAAAGAAAAGCGCGCCGCTCCTCGGCGTCGAGCGGCTGCAACGTCGCCTCGGTGATCCGCTGCGCGCAATGGACCGCCCGGGCGGCGAGATCAAGCCCCGCCTCGGTCGGCGTCAGCACCGCGGTGCGGCGGTCCAGCGGGTCCGGAGCACGGCGCACCAGGCCGCGGGTGATCAGCCGACGGACGACGCCCTGGATGGTCGCGGGATCCATCGCCGCCAGCCGGCCGAGATGGTTCTGCGTCACCCGGCCGAGGTCGCAGATCTTCACCAGGGCGGTGAACTGGGTCGGCGTCAGCTCCTGTGCGTCCATGCCGTCCTGGAACAACGCGGCATGCCGCTGATGCGCCCGGCGCAACAGGAAGCCGACCTGATCCTCAAGCACGTAGCCAGGGAAACGACCCGGCTGCGCTGTCTCGGGCTGGACCGCCGAAAAATCCGCCGATGCGGCGTCGTCGCCCGGCACCGTCGCCGCATCCGGCCAAAAAAGCCCCGCTTTCGCCACCTCGCACTCCCTGAACCGCGCGGCGGCAATCTACACCACGATCATTCGTGTGCAAATGATCGCCGATCAGGCGATGGCGCCGGCCGGGCAATCGGCCGCTGCCAAACAAATGTATTGCAAAACCAAGCCGATCGATGAAAAACCAACCTAAATACCACGCGACTCACGTTCGCGTGACAATGGGGAGGTTGATACTCAAATGGCGACAACGGCACATCCCGCATCCGATGCTTACGTGGCACCGATGACCCCCAACGAACGCAAGGTCATCCTCGCTTCCTCGCTCGGAACGGTGTTCGAGTGGTACGATTTCTACCTGTACGGTTCGCTCGCTGCCATCATCGGCGCCAAGTTCTTCACCCAGTTCCCACGAGAGCACCCGCAACATCTTCGCCCTGCTGGCGTTCGCCGCGGGCTTCCTGGTGCGCCCGTTCGGCGCCTTGGTGTTCGGCCGCGTCGGCGACCTGGTCGGCCGCAAATACACCTTCCTGTCACCATCTCGATCATGGGTCTGTCGACCTTCGTCGTGGGCTTGCTGCCCACCTCCGACCAGATCGGCCTGGTGGCGCCGGTGATCCTGATCGCGTTGCGCATGCTGCAGGGCCTCGCCCTCGGCGGCGAGTACGGCGGTGCGGCGACCTATGTCGCCGAGCACGCGCCGCACGGGCGCCGCGGCTTCTACACGAGTTGGATCCAGACCACGGCCACGCTGGGCCTGTTCCTGTCGCTGCTCATCATCGTGTTCACGCAAAGCCGGATGAGCGCGGCAGAGTTCGCCGCCTGGGGCTGGCGCGTGCCGTTCCTGGTGTCGATCCTGCTGCTCGGCATTTCGGTCTGGATCCGCCTGCAGCTTGAGGAAAGCCCGGTCTTCGCTGCAAGATGAAGGCGGAAGGCACCACTTCCAAGGCACCGCTGACCGAGGCGTTCGGCCAATGGAAGAACGCCAAGATCGCGATCCTGGCCCTGGTCGGCCTGGTCGCCGGCCAGGCGGTGGTCTGGTACTCCGGGCAATTCTACGCGCTGTTCTTCCTGACCGTCGGTGCTGAAGGTCGACGCCTTCACCGCCAACATGCTGGTCGGCCTGGTCGCTGGCTGCTCGGCAGCGGCGGCTTCATCCTGTTCGGCTGGCTTTCGGACAAGATCGGCCGCAAGCCGATCATCCTCGGCGGCTGCCTGATCGCGGCGCTGACCTACTTCCCGCTGTTCCAGGATGCTGGCCGAGACCGGCCAACCCGGCGCTGACGAAGGCCAACGAGGCGGTGAGCGTGCTGGTCGTGGCCGATCCGGCGGATTGCTCGTTCCAGTTCAATCCGGTCGGCACCGCGAAGTTCACCAATAGCTGCGACATCGCCAAGGGCGCGCTCGCTCGCGCCTCCGTCATCTACCGCGAGGAAGACGCGCCACCCGGCACGATCGCGTCGATCAAGGTCGGCGACAAGACGATGCCGGCCTATCGACGGGCTGAAATCGAAAGACGCAGGCGGCCGCCTTCGCCAAGAATTTGGCCGACACGCTGACCGCGGCCGGCTATCCGCCGGCGAGCAACCCGTCGGTCGTCAAGATGGCCAACTGGCACGACATCTTCCGCGCCCAGACCGGCTCGTTGCTCGGGTTGCTGTTCGTGCTGGTCGTGCTGGTGACGATGGTCTACGGCCCGATCGCCGCGGCGCTGGTGGAGCTGTTCCCGACCCGGATCCGCTACACCTCGATGTCGCTGCCCTACCACATCGGCAATGGCTGGTTCGGCGGATTGCTGCCGGCCACCGCCTTCGCGATGATCGCCCAGACCGGGGACATCTATTACGGGCTGTGGTACCCGATCGTCATCGCCGCCGTCACCGTCGTGGTCGGCCTGATCTGGGTGCCGGAAACCAAGGACCGCGACATTTTCGCCGAGGAGAACGCGGAATCGCGGGCGATGAACCGACCGATCTACGCGTCGAGGTAAGCGGCGCCGACCGACCGCCGAGAAGGACACGCCGGGGCTGGCTCCCCCGGCGTTTTCCGTTGTGCCAGCATGCGCACCGGCGCAGTTGTCTGTGCCACGCGAGGGATGTCCCGATGTCCAGCTACGACGCCGTCTATGCCGCCTGGAAATCCGCACCGGAGGCGTTCTGGGAACGGGCCGCCGCGGGGATCACCTGGGAAAAGCCCTGGGACCGGGTGTTCGATCCGCAGCTAGGCCCGTTCGGCCAATGGTTCGCCGGCGCCACCCTCAACACCTGCTTCAACGCGCTGGACCGCCATGTCGAGGCCGGCCGCGGCGAACAGGCGGCATTGATCTGGGACAGCCCGATGGAGGGGCGGAGCGAAACCCTCACCTATCGGCAATTGCGCGACCGCACTGCCAAATTCGCCGGCGCCCTGCGCCAGCTCGGCGTCCGCCAGGGCGACCGCGTGGTGATCTACATGCCGATGGTGCCGCAAGCCGCCATCGCCATGCTCGCCTGTGCCCGCCTCGGCGCGGTGCACTCGGTGGTGTTCGGGGGCTTCGCCGCCGCCGAACTCGCCAAGCGGATCGAGGACGCAACGCCGCGCGTCATCGTTTCGGCTTCCTGCGGCCTCGAACCCGGGCGCATCGTCGCCTACAAGCCGCTGCTCGATGCCGCCATCGCGATTTCGGCGCACCAGCCGGACGCCTGCGTCATCCTGCAGCGCGCGCAGGCGACCGCGGATCTTACGCCCGGCCGCGACCATGATTTCGCGGCACTGGAAGCAAGTGCCGCGCCGGCCGATCCGGTTGCCATCCCGGCCACCGATCCGCTGTACATCCTCTACACCTCCGGCACGACGGGGAAGCCGAAGGGGGTCGTGCGCGACGCCGGCGGGCATGCGGTGGCGCTGCTTAACTCGATGCGAATGGTTTACGGCTGCGAGGCCGGGGACGTGTTCTGGTCGGCCTCCGATGTCGGCTGGGTGGTCGGCCACGGCTACATCATCTACGCCCCGCTGTTGGCCGGCTGCACCACCGTGATGTACGAGGGCAAGCCGGTCGGCACCCCCGATGCCGGTGCGTTCTGGCGTGTCTGCGCCCAACATCGCGTGCGCGTGCTGTTCACCGCACCCACCGCCCTGCGCGCGATCAAGCAGCAAGATCCGGACGCGGCCCTGCTTGCGCAGTACGATCTGTCCGCGCTCGAAGCGCTCTACCTCGCCGGCGAGCGTTGCGACCCGCCCACCGCCATCTGGGCCACGGACAAGCTGAAGATTCCGGTGGTCGACCATTGGTGGCAGACGGAAACCGGCTGGGCGATCACCGCGGGCTTTCGCGGCCTCGGCCTGTTCCCCGCCAAGCCCGGCGCCGGCGGCCGCCCCTCCCCCGGTTACGACGTGCAGGTGCTGAACGATGCCGGCGAAATGCAGCCGCGCGGCGCGGCTGGCCACCTCGCCATCCGCCTGCCGATGCCGCCGGGCTGCGCCCCCACTTTGTGGCAAGACGCGGACGGCTATGTCAGCGCCTATCTGGCCGATTTCCCCGGCTGGTACCGCACCGGCGACGCCGGCATCATCGATGCCGACGGCGACGTATCGGTGATGGGCCGCACCGACGACATCATCAACGTCGCCGGCCACCGTCTCTCCACCGGTGCGATGGAGGAGGTGCTGGCCGCCCATCCCGCCGTCGCCGAATGCGCCGTGGTCGGTGCCCGCGACGACATCAAGGGCCAGATTCCCTTGGGCATGGTGGTGCTGAAATCCGGCGTCACCACCGATCCCGCGATCATCCGGCGCGAGTTGGTGGCGCTGGTGCGCGAGCGCATCGGCCCGGTCGCGGCGTTCCGCGAGGTGCATGTCGTGGCGCGGCTGCCCAAGACCCGATCCGGCAAGATCCTGCGCGCCAGCCTGCGGCGGATCGCCGACGGAGAACCGGCCGCGGCACCGCCGACCATCGACGACCCCGCGATCCTGGACGAGATCGGTGTCATTTTGCGGCAGCATCAACGCGATCGGAATCGCTTCGCCGCGCCGTGACCGGCGAATTGCTTGTCCAGCCGGGCGCTTGTTCAAAAGGTCAGGTTGGTGCGCAGGCCGAAAATGGCTTCGTTGCCGATCCGCTTGCCGGGCCGGTTCGGGTTGGCGATGCCGCCGCCCGGCGTGAACACGTATTGAAAATCCGGCTGCAACTGCCACCAGGGCGCCAACTGAAGCTGATAGGTCGCTTCGATGAAGCTCTCGCTGGAGCGGACCGGATTCGGCACGCCTGAAAAGAACGCCCTGTCCTGATCCAACCGCCGCGCATTGCGACCGACCTTGGCGAAGCCGTAGCCAATGCCAAAACTGTCATCGTCGCGGCCCGGCAGCGGCGCCTTCACGACCAGACCGGCAACGGCGCCGAACGAGACCAGGTTGCGATCGCCCGGCGCCCCCATCAGTTCGGCGAACACGCCGACCGACCGTGCCTGCTTCGGGTCCGGCCGCCATACCATCTGGTCGGCCAGGGCATACAGGCTGAAATTGGGCCGCCGCATGCGGGCCACGCCGGTGCTGCGGGGATCGGCCAGCGAAAGGCCGGCATTGTCGTAGCGCTTGTCGGGAAACGACGCCGTATCGTACCAGGCGCCAAGCTTGTAGGTGGCCGAGAGCCCGGCGGGTTCATTCCCGATGCCTGCTCGCCCTCCGCCGGCGGGTTCACCGCATACTGGATTTCGGCGATGAACAACGCGCCGGTATTGAGGTTGAACCTTGTGCCGGACTGCTCGGCGCCACGAACCTGCAAATCGTTGTTGAACGGGCCGCCCGGTGGATTGTCGTTGAACACACCTGCCAGCACCGTCACAGACGCGCTGGGCCGCGCCCGAAACCGCACGCCGAGCGAGGACAGCGGATAGGTCGGGCCGCCGGCATAAAGGTCCGAGGACGGCAGCACCGGCCAACCCATCGCTGTGTTGAGGAAGATCCCGCCATAGGCGCTGTTGATGAATTCCTGGTCGATCGCCTGCTGGCCGATCTTGATATCCATCCGGCCGCCAAGGAACGTTTGCTGGTACCAAAGCTCCCATAATCGCGTCGCGGGCGTGGCCTCGATGCTGCTTGCGTTCTGGAGGTTGAGCAGCGTTTCGGCGCTCAGGTTGTGGCCACGGATCTGCAGCGCGCTGATGTTGAACGTGCCGCCTTCCCAGCCGAACGCCTTCTGCGTATCCAGGCCCATGCTCATGCTGGTCAGCCCGTCATAGGCGACCGCCCGGCGCAACCCGCCGCTGACATTGCCCAGCACTTCGCTGGTTTCCTGCAGGCCGAGCGAGATGCCGTAATTGCCCAGCGTGGTGCGCAGGCCGAACATGTCGCCCAGCAGGTTGGTTCGCGAGGGTCCGAAGAGCTGCGCCACGGATCCCCCCTCCCCCGGTGCCGAGCCTTCGGGCGGCGGGGGATTGCCGATCTGCCCGGGCGTCGGGTTCTGCCGCTCCTCGGAGCCCTGCGGACCGGTTTGCGACTGGCCCGCGGCCTGGGTCTGGACCTGGGCCTGGGCCTGGGCCTGGACCTGGGCCGGCAGCGCTGCCATGAGCAGCAGGGCTGCGAATCGGGTCGCCGGCCCGCGCATCAGCCCGCCCCTCGGTTCGCGATCACTCGGTTCGCGGTCATAAGGACCATTTCCCGGCACTAGAGGTAGTGCAGCACCACGAAGCCGCCGACGATGCCGACGGCGACGAAGCTGGTCACCAGGGTCAGCCGGCGCTCGATGAACACGCGCACCTTGTCGCCGAAGAAATGCAGCAGCGTCGCCACCGCGAAGAAGCGCGCCCCGCGCGTCACCACGCTGGCGGCCATGAACACGGCGAAATTGAAATGCGCCGCCCCCGCCGCGATGGTGACGATCTTGTACGGGATCGGCGTCACCCCCTTGATCAGGATGATCGCCAAGCCGTAGGTGGAGAACGTTTCCTGGAAAGTCCGGAACGCCGCCTCGTAATGGTAGGTGCGCAGCAGCGGCATCGCCACCAGGTCCAGCAGCTCATAGCCGATCAGGTAGCCGAGGGCGCCGCCCGCGACGCTGCCGAGCGTGCACAAGGTCGCCAGGCGCCAGGCCCGGTCCGGCCGCGCCAGCGCCATCGGCACCAGCAACGCGTCTGGCGGGATCGGGAAGAAGCTCGCCTCGGCGAAGCTGACGGCGGCGAGCCACCACGGCGCGCGAGGGCGTGCCGAAAGCGCCAGCACTTTAATATAAAGATCCCGGAGCATGCGATTTCCTTCCTGGCGGTGCCGCTCTGCCATGTCTGGCCGCCTGCTTCAACACCACGCTTGGCGCTTCAACAATTCGGCCGGTCCGGCTAGGCTGCAGCGATGCGCATCGCCCTGATCCACGCCTTGAAACATTCCGTGGCACCAATCGAGGCCGCGTTCGCCCGCCTCTGGCCGGAAGCGACGCTCGCCAACCTGCTGGACGATTCGCTCTCCGCCGATCTGGCGCGCGCCGGGCACCCTCGCCCCTGCCATGACCGGACGCTTCCTCACGCTGGCGCGCTACGCGCGCGACGCCGGCGCCGACGGCATCCTGTTCACCTGCTCGGCGTTCGGCCCCTGCATCGACGCCTGCGCCGAGGCTCTGGCGCCGCTGCCGGTGCTGAAGCCGAACGAGGCGATGATCGAGGACGTGCTGGCCGCCGGTGGACCGTCGGCGCGGATCGGCCTGATGGCGAGCTTCGCACCGACCCTTGCGTCCATGCCGCCGAATTCGCAGCCGTGGCACCGGCAGCGACCCTGGTGCCGTGCCTGGCTTCGGCGGCGATGGCGGCGCTGGACCGTGGCGATGGCGATGCGCATGACCGCGCCGCCGGAGCCGCCGCCGCCGAATTGCGCGGCTGCGACGTGATCGCCTTGGCGCAGTTCAGCCTGGCCCGCGCCGCACCCGCCGTCGCCCAGGCGACCGGGCTGCGCGTCCTGACCACACCTGATTCCGCCGTGCGCAAGCTGCGCCGGCTGCTGGCGGCGTGACCGGCATGGACCTCGCCCGCTTCCGCCGCAGCCTCGATGAAGCGGCACCGCCCGAAGGCATCAGCCTCGCTTTGCAGGCGCTGTGGTGGGACCATCGCGGCGACTGGCAGCACGCCCACCAATGTGCCCAGGACCAGGGCGATGCGGAAGGTGCGGCCGTGCATGCCTACCTGCATCGCAAAGAGGGTGATCTTGCCAATGCCCGCTATTGGTACGCCCGCGCCAACCGGCCGGTCGCCGATGGCACCTTGGAGCAGGAATGGGAGGAGCTGGCCGCGCTGTTGGCCGCCTGAGATCAGGCCGGAAGGATAATCGTCGCCCGGGCCCCGCCCTCCGGCCGGTTCGCCAGCATGACGTCGCCGCCATGCGCCCGCAAGACGTTGCGCGCGATCGGCAATCCGAGCCCGACGCCGCCGGTTTCCCGGTTGCGGCTGCCCTCCACCCGGTGGAATGGCTGGAACACGCGATCCAGCTCGTCCTCGGGAATACCCGGCCCATCGTCATCGACCAACAGCGTCACCACCCGGGCGCCTTGCGCCCAATGCGGCATCGCCAGCGTTACCCTGGCGCTGCCGCCATAGTTGACGGCGTTGGAGATGAGGTTGGTGAGCGCCCGCTTCAGCGCGATCGGGCGCACCCACACCGCGAGGTGGGCGGGTCCGGCATAGCCCAGGCGCTCGCCGAGTTCCGGCCGCGCATCGGCCGCCTCGTCGAGGATGGTGCGGGCGAGTTCGGTGAGGTCGATCGCCGAGACCGGCTCCTCGGCGGTGGCATCGCGCCCGAAGGCGAGGGTGGCTGAAATCATCGCCTCCAGCTCGTCGAGGTCGGCGAGCAGCTTGCGGCGCAATTCGTCGTCATCGATGAACTCGGCGCGCAGCTTCATGCGGGTGATCGGGGTGCGCAGGTCGTGGCCGATCGCCGTCAGCATGAAGGTGCGGTCTTGCACGAATTTGCGGATGCGGGCGGCCATCGTGTTGAACGCGGCCGCCGCGGTCGCGATCTCGATCGGCCCGTCATCGGGCAGCGGCGGCGCGTTGACGTTGCGGCCCAGCGCTTCGGCGGCTTCGGCCAGCGTCGTCACCGGCAGCGTCAGCCGGCGCACCGCCCACAGGATCAGCAATGCCGCGGCCGCCGTCATCACCAGGAAGGCGATGAGGAAGTTCAACGAGTGCCACGGCCGGGGCGGCGGCATCGGGATGTTCATGTTGAGCCAGCGGCCATCCGCGAGGCGCATGCCCAGGACCAGCCGCTCGGCGGCGGCCCCGCCGAGCATCATCATTTCCTGCGGACGATCCGCCCGCGGCAGCGGCACCAGTTCCATGTCGGCCATCACCTGGCGCCGGAAACCCGCCGGCGCCGGCGCCAACTGCGCGTCCGGCGGCGACATCTCAAGCGTGGTCGATGAGCCGTCCGGCTGGTCCAGCTCCCGCACCGCGGCCTCGCGCTGGTCGGCAGGAGTGAGGGCGATGCTGCGGAACAGGCCCATTGCACGCACTGCGATGTCGCGCGTCTGCGCCAGCCGCAGCAGGTCTACCCGGTCAAACGCGTGGATCGCGAGGCCCGCGCCCTGCACGAAGGCCAGTGCCACCAGCAGCACGAGCGCGGTTCTGGCCGCGAGGCTGCGCGGCCAGAACCGGACCGTCACGGCCGGACCCTCATGAGGGGTGGCTCATCGGCGCCGCACCTCGGCTGCGAGCACGTAGCCGCCACCGCGCACGGTCTTGATGAGCTGGGCGTTGCGGCCGTTGTCTTCCAGCTTGCGGCGCAGGCGGCTGATGGCGACGTCTATGGCACGGTCGAACGGCCCGGCCTGGCGGCCACGCAGCAGGTCCAGCAGCATGTCGCGCGTCAGCACCCGGTTGGCGCGATCGACCAAAGCGGCCAACAGATCGTACTCGCCGCCGGTGAGCGGCACCTCCACGCCCTCGGGGTTCAGCAGCCGGCGACGGGTCGGATCGAGCTTCCAGTCGGCGAATTGCAGCATGGCCGTCTGGGAGCCGTCCTGCGGATCGCGCCTGCGGTCTGCGGCATCGCCGACCCGGCGCAGCACGGCGCGAATCCGGGCCAGCAATTCGCGCGGATTGAACGGCTTGGCGACGTAGTCGTCCGCCCCGAGTTCCAGCCCGATGATCCGGTCGGTGTCCTCGCCCATGGCGGTCAGCATGACGATCGGAACCTCCGACTGGCCGCGCAGCCAGCGGGCGAAATCAAGCCCGCTCTCTCCGGGCAGCATCAGGTCGAGCACCACGAGGTTGAACCCCCCGTCTTGCCAGGCACGCCGCGCCTCGCCGGCGTCGCGCACGGCGGTGACACGCAGGCTTTGCCGTTCCAGAAACATAGCCAGCAGATCGCGGATCTCTCGGTCGTCATCGACCACGAGAATCCGGGGCATCGGCGCGGTTTGCGGCATGGGGGCGGTCTGCGGCATGTCCATGGCGGCGAGACTAGACCACTCAGATGCGGTTGCGCAGGCGCGTTGCAATACGTTTCAATCGCCCGGCCGGCTTGTTGGCCATCGGCGCGGACGCCATAACCGCATGATGGATTTTCCCCATCCGCCCGCGCAAGCCCGCGACGGCCTCGACCGGCTGATCCGCCTCGATCCCGACCTCGCCGGGATCGAGGCCGCCGCCGGACCGTTGCCGTGGCGGCAGCGACCGGACGGATTCCGCGGGCTGCTGCAAGCCATCGTCGGCCAGCAGATCAGCAACCAGGCGGCGGCGGCGATCTGGCGGCGGCTGGCCGCCGTCCCAGGCGCTTTGGAGCCCGCGGGGTTGCTGGCCCTCGGCGATGACACGCTGCGCGCCGCCGGCCTGTCCCGCCCCAAGGTGGCGCATGCGCAATCCCTCGCCGCCGCCTTCCTGGACGGCAGGCTGGCGGCCGACCGGCTGGCCGCGATGGACGATATGGCGGCGGTGGCGGCGATCGCAGCGGTTCGCGGAATGGGGCCGTGGTCGGCGGAGGTCTATCTGTTGTTCGCGCTCGGCCGTCCGGATGTGTTCCCGGCCGGCGACATCGCGCTGGCAGGTGCCGCCGCGGACCTGAAGCGCCTGCCGTCCCGCCCCGGCCCGGTTGCGTTGCGGGCGTTGTCGGAGCAGTGGCGCCCATGGCGCGCCTTGGCGGCGCGCCTGCTTTGGCACCATTGGCGCCACATGACCGGCCGGGCCGCCTTCGACGATCCCCACCCGCCGACGTTCAATCGTTCGACCTGATCGAAGCGGCGGCAACGTTGTGTTCAGGGTTGCCGGGCATGGTGGAAGGCCATCAGCGTCAGCATCGGGTCGAAATGTCGTCTTCCAGCACGTTGACAAGTCCGGGCGGCATCGGGGCGACGGCGAATTTCGCCACCCTGCCGGCGCCGGTCCAGGGCTACCTCCCCTCGACATTCCTGGAGCGCGGCGTCGCGGTGCCGTTCACCACGCCGCAGCTTGCCGGCGCCCGCGCCCGACCCGGCGAGCGCGGGCCGCTTGAACTGATCGTGCCCAACCCGTCCGGCGCATCCGGCGTGTACATCCTGGCCTGGGAGTCGATCGGCGCGCTTTGTCGCCCGACCGTCCATGATTCGCGGCTGAGTGCCGTCGTCACCGGGCTGCGCGGGGTGACCCCTGCGGCCATCCGCGGCGCCGTCCGCCAGGTCGCCGCCGAAGGTCTCGCCGGCCGCGAAGCTCTCGCCGCGGCCCAGGCGGTGCAGAAAGCCGAGGAACAAGCCTGCCTGGTCAGCAGTTTCGACTTGCTGCTGGAACTGGTCCGCCAGGTCGAGCCGCCGGGCCTCAATCCCACCCCGCCCGAGGCGGAGCCCCCGGATCTTCTGGAATTGCGGGCCCGGCACGTGATGGGGCAGATCGGGCCGACGCTTGGCTGCTCCGCCGAGCGGGTCAGCACGAGCCTGGAACAGCTGGCCCGCCTGTTTGTCGGCGTCGGCGTTGGCCGCCATACCCGCATTGCCCGCATCCCGATGTCGATCGCGGCGGTGGCGAAGTTGCGGCGCGAGGTCGGCGAGTACGCATCAGCCCATCCGGACGAGGCCGCGGAGGCCGCTTCGTTGCTGGTCGACGCCGCCGACCTCACCGTGTTCTGCGCCAAATCCATCCTGAGCGACGCCCAAGGCCTGACGGCCGACATGACCAGACTGCTCCGCCGGGCCACTGCCGATTCGGATGCCCTGGCGCGGGAAGTGGCACGGCCGGAATGGCTGCTCGATGGCTGGCCGGAGATCTGCGCGCTTTGGCAGCGCGCCGAGCCTGGCCTGCGCGGCCTCACGCTCAATCAAATGGCCAACCTGGTGCCGACCGTCCCGCGCGAGGCCGGCGACTGGATCGCCAAGCGGCTGGACATCGGGCGCGAACTGACGCGCCATCGCCGCAAGGTGGTGCTGATGAAGGATTGGCGTCTCGGGACCTCGGTGCTGGACCTGATCGCCAGGAACGAAGACCTGCTCGTCCGCACGCTGTGACGCGCAACATCATCATGATCGGAGCCGCACCCATCCCCCCCAAATCCGACAGCGCCCGCGACCCGTCGCACCGACCGCACCTGCGCGGCCTGCAGCGCGACCTGGTGGATGCGGCCGATGCCAAGATCATGCGCGTCGTCGCCATGGTCGACCGGATGGACGACCGAAGTGCTGCCGACGCGCTGATCGCGCCGCTGCGGCTTCGCCTCGCGCAACTGCGCCCGCAGCGGCCGCTGGGCTTTGTGCGGCTGGTGTTCACCCCGCTCGATCCGCTGGTGGTACCCGGCCCGAAATGGCGACGGGGCTCGCTCGGCATTCCGCGCACCGCACTCGCGTGCCTCGGCGCCGTGGTGCATGCCGGCTTGGGCGACGAGCGCGCCGCCATCGAGGCGCGGATCGCCGGCGTCACGACCGAGCATGCCGACGCGATCGCCGAGGCGGGTGGCACCTTGTGGCCGCTCGCGGCATCGATCCTCGCCACCGCCGCCATGCCGGCGAACTGGAACAAGGCGACCGGATTGCAGGCCGAGGATTTCCATCTGCTCGCCAGCACCATCGCCGCCCTGTTCGCCCAGGCAGGCGCGGCCCAGCGCGTCGTGACCCTGGCAAAGACCGGCACCCCGCTCGCGCCGCGGGATCTGGAGGCGGTGCTGGCGGCACTCGTCCCGGCCGGGTCCGACGCGGTGGCGATGATGGCGTCGGTGCTGATGGCCCGGCTGCCGCGCCCCGAGGCGCTGGTGGCGGTCTCGGACGATCTCGCGTCCCAGCAAAGCGATCAGGCGATCCGGGCCGCGGCCGACCGCGCCGTTGATTTCGTGCTCGACGGCATCGAGGCCAGACCCGCCGCGGGCGCCAATGTGGCGCAGGCCGCCACGGAGATCGGGCGCATCGTGACCATGCTGAATGACCTCAACAGCCGCCCCGGCCAACGCCCGGCACGCCGTGCCCGCATCGATCAACTGCGCCGCAAGATCGACAGCGATTGCCGGGCACAATTCGCCAACGAGCTGGATGCGCGGCTGCTGCACCCGGCCGCCGCGCTGGAGAGCGCCACCGACGTCGAAATCACCGCCCTGGAAAGCATCGCCCGCGACCTGCGCCGCTTCGAGAGCCAGGCCCGCCTGCTTGGCGGTGGCGAACAATATGACCGTGCGCTGAGCCAGGCCGCACGCCGCCTGCACCCGACGCCGCAAGACGCCCCGGCCACGATGATCGACCGCGTGCGCCTGGTGGAGATTCTGCAAGGCCCGGAAGCCGCCCTCGCCCTGCTGGCGGCGGCGGCATAGACGGCGCGGTCATCCCCGGCCCCTGCATGGGGCCGGGGATGACGCGATTAGCGCGAGTAGAACTCGACGACGAGGTTCGGCTCCATCTGCACCGGGTACGGCACGTCGCTCAGCTTCGGCGCGCGGGCGAACCGGCCCTTCATGGCGCGATGGTCGACCTCCAGATACTCCGGAACCTCACGCTCGCTGCTCTGCGAGGCGTCCAGCACCATGGCGAGCTGCTTGGATTTCTCCTTCACCTCGATGATGTCGTTGTCCTTCACCTGGTAGCTGGCGATGTTCACGCGCTTGCCGTTCACGGTGACGTGGCCGTGATTGACGAACTGACGCGAGGCGAACGGGGTGATGGCGAACTTCATGCGGTAGATCACCGCATCGAGGCGGCGCTCCAGCAGCTCGATCAGGTGCTCCGAGGTGTCGCCCCGGCGGCGGACGGCCTCGTCGTAATACTTGCGGAACTGCTTCTCGCCGATGTTGCCGTAGTAGCCCTTGAGCTTCTGCTTGGCCATCAGCTGCACGCCGAAATCGGTCGGCTTCTGCTTGCGGCGCTGGCCGTGCTGGCCGGGGCCGTATTCGCGCTTGCTGATCGGGGATTTCGGGCGGCCCCAGAGATTGACGCCGAGGCGGCGATTGATCTTGTACTTGCTTTCGGCGCGCTTGGTCATGCGCGTGCCCCTTCTTCTTGCGTCACGTCCGATACGCTCCGTTCGGAGCCGCACGGCGTGCAGCTGTTGCACCGGTAGGCCCTTTTCCAACGGAAAGAGCGGGCGCAGACCCCAAGGGCCCGTCCACGTTCCCAGCAATGCGCGGCGTATAGGTCGGCCCGGGCGTGTTTGTCAAACCGGCACGCCGTTTGTCACACCGCCGGCTTGCCAAACGACGCCCGGCCTCCTACCCAGGCGGCATGGTCACCCGCGGCGACATCATCGTGCTCGGCCTTACCGCAGGGGTTTCCGGCGGCCTGATCGGCGGGCTGATGCTGGGCCTCGGCATGAACCTGATCGTCGCGGGGGCAAATATCGGCTGGCTGCTGCTGCTGCCCGCGGCCCCGGTCAGCGGCGTGGTTGGCTGGCTGATGGCGCGCCGGCTCGCGCCGCAACTTCCCGAGCGGTAATACGCGGTCACGCGACGGCACCCAACAGGTTCCGGCCGAACCATCCCTATGCGCAGGCCGCGACGAAGCTGATGAGTTCATCCTCCGTGGGCGGCTTCGCCATCACCCGCTCGACCCCGATCTGCGCCGCGCGGGCGACCATCGCGGGCGAAGGGGACGAGGTGATGAGCATCGCCGGCACTGCGATCCCGTCGGCACGAAGCCTCGCCACCAGTTCGAGCCCGGTCATCTTCGGCATATGCTGATCGAGGATGAGGCAGCGCGGGGAATTCGCGTTCCGTTGCAGGAACTCCTCTGCGGAGAGGTAGGTCACGACCTGGAATCCGGCCAGTTCGAGCATGAACCGGAAGGACGCAAGGACTGCCGCATCGTCATCGACGATGGCAACGGCAGAGGAGCAGCGATTGCCCATGGTCCTCCTTGCGCCTGGAGGTCGTTGGTTGCCAGGTGGCCGGCCACGAATGCGCATCCGACAGCATTCCGCATGCGGTTCACATTGACCCAGATCAGGTGACCATCCGAATTTCGTCGCGAGGCGACGTCAGGAAAGCCCTGCTGCTCCCGGAACGGTGAAGCAGAAGACCGCGCCGTGGCCTGGCTCGTCCTCCAGCACCAGTTCACCTCCATGCGCCTCGACGATGGTACGGCAGATCGACAGGCCAACGCCCAGGCCATCGGATTTGGTCGTCACGAATGGCTGGAACAGACGCGACCGCACCTCGACCGGCAAACCCGGGCCGCTATCGCAAACCCGGATCGCGACCCGGCTCCCCTCGCGCGCGGCCTCGATGCTCAGCGTTCGCTCCGGCATGCGGCCCATCGCCTCCATGGCGTTGCGCATCAGGTTCAACAGCACCTGCTGGATCTGCACCTTGTCGACCACGACCTGCCTTGCGTCCGGGGCGATCCGCAGGGTCAGGTTGACCGTGGGGGCGCCACCGATCATTGCCAAGGCGCTGGTTTCCTGGATGAGGGTTTCCAGATTCTCGACCTGGCTCGGCCGCGCATCCTTCCGCACCAGGCCGCGCAGGCTCTGCACGATGTTGCACGCCCGCTCCGCCTGCTCCGCCACCTTCTCGATCGCCTCGCCGAGCGCCGGCTGCGGGTTGGCCTTGAGCAGCCGGCGAATGCCGCTGAGGTAATTGGCGATCGCGGTCAACGGCTGGTTCACCTCATGGGCGAGTGCCGACACCATCTGCCCGAGTTCGCTCAGACGCGAGACGTGGATCAGTTCGGATTGAAGCTCCGCGAGGCGACGCTCGCGCGCGTGCCGTTCGGTGAGGTCGCGCACATAGCCGGTGAATAAATGCGAGCCGGGCAGCCGCACTTCGCCGATCTGCAATTCCATCGGGAAGGTCGCCCCGTTCTTGCGTCGGCCGATGACGATCCGGCCGATGCCGATGATCCGGCGCTCGCCGGTGGCGAGGTAACGCCCGATATACGCATCATGCGCCCCGGCCTGGGGACCCGGCATCAGCAGGCTGACGTTGCGGCCGACGATCTCCTCGGCCGCGAAGCCGAACATCCGTTCGGCAGCGTGGTTGAAGGATTGGACGAGGCCAAGCTCGTCGATGAGAATCAGGCCATCCGGGACCGTGTCGACCAGGGATTGAAGCAAGGCCTCGCGCCGCTCGCTTTCCTGATCGATGCGCGGCACCTCGCTGAGGTCGCGGGCGATCTTGGAGATACCGATGACGGTGCCGCTGTTGTCGAGGATCGGCGAGATCGTGAGGGCCACCGGAAGGGTCCTGTTATCCCGGGTCAGGCGCTCGGTTTCGAAATGGGCCAGCCCTTCGCCGCGGCGTACCCGTTGCAGGATCGATGCGTCCTCCCCCGAACGCGCAAGCGGGATGATGCGGGTGATCGATCGGCCGATCATCTCGGCGGCGGTGAACCCGAACAGCCGCTCGGCGCCCTCGTTCCAGGCGGTCACAATTCCGTTCAAATCGCGCGCGACGATCGCATCGCCAGAGGAAATGGCGGTCGCCGCCGGCATGGCGCGCGCATTTTGCGGAGGACTGACTGCGGACGTCTCGCCGTTGAGGTCAGGCACAACCCCTCCATTTCGAAAACTCGTCAGCCGTGCCACCGATTTTCGAGAGACTTCAGCCGAGCGGGCCTTGGTCAGCAATTGCACAGCCCGCGGCAATGAGGCTTAGGTTTCACCCGCCGGCGAGCATAGGAACGCGGCGGTGAACCGCAAACGCTGTCGAGACCCTGGCGTGGTCAAGGTGGCACCGAAGGCCGCGCCGCGAGTACCAGACGCACGAGGTCTGGCAGGGTGCCAGCCTGCAACTTGTGGAACACGCGCGCGCGATGCACGTCGATGGTTCGCGGGCTGGTGCCGAGCACCTTGGCGATTTCCTTGTTCGACTTGCCGGTGACGAGAAGGTCCAGGACCTCCCGCTCACGCGGCGTCAGCACGGCAATTTGCTTCGCCGCCTCAGCCGAACTGGCGGCGGCACCCAATTCCCGCAGGTTATGGCCCAGTCCTCGTCTGACGGCGCCGAGCAATTTCTCGTCCTCGAACGGCTTTTCCAGGAAATCCACGGCACCCGCCTTCATGGCGCGGACGGCCGTGGGCACGTCGCCATAGCCGGTCATGACGATCACCGGCAGGCGAATGCCGCACTCCGCCAACCGTGCCTGCAACTGCAACCCATCCATGTCGGGCATGTGGAAATCGGTGAGCACGCAGCCGGCCCGCGGCAGGCCGGCCTCCAGGAAAGCCCGCGCGCTGCCGTAGGTCCGCACGACCATCTCCTCCTGCTCCAGCAGGAACCGAAGTGAATTGCGCGTCGCTTCGTCGTCATCGATGACGTGGACCGTCGCCGTCAGCTCCATGACTGCGGCTGTACGCGATCTCGCGTACGCATGCACGCGAATTCAACCCCTTCGCGCATCTGTGTAATCAATCTCGCGATTGCACCGACAGCGGCAAGGAGGGGATCGCGATGGTCGCCACGCCTCTGGACATTCCAGGCAACAAGACGTTGTTTTCGATCGACCGGGCCATTGCGCCAGGCGCTGTGAGCGCGTCTCCGTGCTTTGGCATCGCCGCGTCGGTTGTCGCGGAAGCTGGCACAGGCGAGTTGCCCGACCCCTTGATGCCGGCGGCGATGGCCGTGCAGGTCGATCGCGATGGCGAGATCACGGCGCAGGGCGCGCCGGCCGCCTACTGCTTCCAGGTCGTCGCCGGCTGCGTGCGGACGGTGAAATTGCTGGAAGATGGCCGCCGCAGCATCGGCGAATTCCTGCTCGCCGGGGATTTCTTCGGCTGGGAAGCGGTCGGCGAGCACGAATTTGCCGCCGAGGCGGTCACGCCGGTGACGCTGCGCCGCTTTCGGGTGAGCGCCATCGAGGAACGGGCCGACCGCGACCACGCATTCGCCAGGACGTTGCGCCGCTACCTCGCCGGCCAGGTCAGGGTGGCGCGGGGCCGCCTGGTCCTGCTCGGGCGCAAGACCGCGTTCGAGCGGATCGCGAGCTTCCTGCTGGAAATGGAATCCCGGCTGCGCGCCTCCGGAAACGAGGTGATGATGCTGCCGATGAGCCGCGCCGACATGGCCGACTACCTCGGCCTGACGATCGAGACGGTGTGCCGCGGGCTGACCGAACTTCGCCGCAACGGCATGATCGCCGTCGATCGCGGGCAGATCGCGATCCATGACCGCGCGGCACTCGGGCTCGCGGGTTCAGACCGGCTGCATTGATCCCTGCGGCTCGCGGCCAGCGGCGCCGCTCAGGAGCTTTCCGATGATCGCTGCTGACATCATGATCCATCCGGTTATCGCCATCGCCCCGCAAACCACGCTCGCCCAGGCGATCCGGCTGCTGGTCGAGCATCGGGTGAGTGGGCTGCCCGTGGTCGGGCCCGCCGGCGAGGTCGTCGGCATGCTGACCGAAGGCGACCTGCTGCGACGGACGGAGACCGGCACCGCCGGGGAGCAGCCGGGCTGGCTCACGAGCTTCCTGCTGCCCGGGCGCCAGGCCGGGAAATACATTCGCACGCACGGCCGCCGGGTCGACGAGGTGATGACCACCGACGTCGTCGCCATCACGGAAGACACCCCGCTTGCGGACGTCGTGGGGCTGATGCGGCACCACCACATCAAGCGCCTGCCGGTGCTGCGCGACGGCAGGTTGCTCGGGATCGTCAGCCGCGCCGACGTGGTTCGCCAGGTGGGTGCCGCGATGCCGAAAGCCGCGGAAACCGCCGATGACAGCACGATCCGAAACGCCATCATCGCCGCCATGGAGCAGCAACCCTGGGCACCGGGCAAGGCTGTCAGCGTCGCGGTGCAGAACGGCGTCGTGCAACTCGATGGCTGCCTGTTCGACCTGCGCCAGCGCGATGCGCTGGGCGTGCTGGCGGAGAATGTGGCCGGCGTCACGCGCGTGGACAATCAGATCGTCTGCGTCGAGCCCAACACCGGCATGGTGACGTACGACCCGACCGCGTAGCACGGGTCACCGGTCAGAGGATTTCCCAAAAGCCCGTCTCCTCGTCGAGCCGCGCCCGCTCCAGGCCGTTGAAGTCGCCAAGGGAGACGATCCCCACCACCTTCACGCCGTCGACGATCGGCATGTGGCGATATCCGCCGTCCTGCATCATGCGCAGTGCCTCGATGGCGCGGGCTTGTGGACCGATGGTGTCCGGCCGCGACGTCATCACGGCGCCAAGGCAGGTGGTCTTCGGATCGAGCGAAGCGGCGACCACGCGGACCACGGCGTCGCGGCCGGTGAACAGGCCCGCGAGAAGGCCATCGGCCCCGGTCACCATGATCGCGCCGACCCGCACGTCGCGCATGATGCAGCACGCTTCCCGCACCGTCGCCCCGATGGGCAGCATCACCGGATTCTGCCGCCGGATGATTTCGGCCATGCTGCGATGAGCCATGTGAACCCCTGCCCCGTGAACTCCTGCCCCGCCAAAGCCTGGTTATGTCGCGCACGACGTGTTCCGGCAGTGACCAGCGCCGCCGAGGCGCACCGCAGTCGCATCGGCGTGCGGCACACCAAATTGCAGCATTCACAGATCTGCCGGCGTCGTGCTTGATCTGGATCAAGGCCCGATTGGCCGAGGCGACCCGATCTGGCTGGGCAAGGCCCTGGCGCTTTGTTGCGTCCAGAGAAAGAACTTTGTCGCCTCCGTGAACGTTCGAACGCTCACCAGCGCGTGTGCTGGCCAGGGACATCAGCGCCGGGGACCGATTTCATGAGTGCTGCCGTCATTCGATCGCGCGTGAGCGAGGGCCGGCCGCATCCACGGGGCGCCACCTGGACCGGGCGCGGCGTGAACTTCTCGCTGTTTTCGGCCAACGCCACCAAGGTCGAGCTTTGCCTGTTCGACGACCGCGGCGAAACCGAGCTCGAACGCATCGAACTGCCCGAGTACACCAACGAGATCTGGCACGGCTTCCTGCCCGATGCACGGCCCGGCACCATCTACGGCTACCGCGTGCACGGACCCTACGCGCCGGAGGAAGGGCATCGCTTCAATCCCAACAAGCTGGTGCTCGACCCCTACGCCAAGGCGATCATCGGCCAGCTGAAATGGGGGCCGGAGATCTTCGGCTACCAGGTGGAAACGGGCGACGATCTTACCTTCGACACGCGCGACAGTGCGGACTCGATGCTGAAATCCCGCGTCATCGACCCCGCCTTCACCTGGGGCGACGACCGCCCGCCGATGGTGCCTTGGGAACACACGGTGCTGTACGAAGCGCATGTGCGCGGCCTCACCAAATTGCACCCGGCGGTGCCTGAGGATCTGCGCGGCACCTTCCGCGGCCTGGCCACGCCTGAAGTCATCCGGCACATCAGGTCGATCGGCGTGACCACGATCGAGTTGCTGCCCGTGCAGGTGTTCGTCGATGACAACCACCTGCTGGAGAAGGGTCTGATCAATTACTGGGGGTACAACTCGCTGGGCTTCTTCGCCCCGGCGCGTCGTTACGCCAGCACGCCGGACTTCGCATTCGCGGAATTCAAGGAGATGGTCGTGCGCCTGCATGATGCCGGGCTCGAACTCGTGCTCGACGTGGTCTACAACCACACCGCCGAGGGCAACGAACGCGGGCCGACCCTGTCCTTCAAGGGCATCGACAACGCCTCGTACTACCGGCTGCTGCCGGACCAGAAGCGCTACTACATCAACGACACCGGCACCGGCAACACGGTCAACCTGTCGCATCCCCGCGTCATCCAGATGGTGACGGACAGTCTGCGCTACTGGGTGGAGGAGATGCATGTCGACGGATTCCGCTTCGATCTCGGAACTATCCTGGCGCGCGAACCCTACGGCTTCGACCAGCAAAGCGGCTTCCTGCGCGCGGTCGGACAGGACCCGGTGCTGTCGCAGGTGAAACTGATCGCCGAACCCTGGGATTTGGGCCCCGGCGGCTATCAGGTCGGCGGTTTCGCGCCGGGCTGGGCGGAATGGAACGACCGCTACCGCGACACAATCCGCGCCTTCTGGCGGGGCGACGAGGGCACGCTCTCGGATCTGGGAAGGCGCCTGACCGGTTCGGCGGATTTCTTCGACCATCGCGGCCGGCATTCCTGGGCCAGCATCAATTTCGTCACCGCCCATGACGGCTTCACGCTGAACGACCTTGTCACCTACAGCGAGAAGCACAACGAGGCGAATGGGGAGAACAATCAGGACGGCAGCTCGAACAACATCTCCTGGAATTGCGGCGTCGAAGGACCGACCGACGATCCTGAGATCAACGCCATGCGCGAGCGGCAGATCTGCAACATGCTGGCGACGCTGCTGCTGTCACGCGGCACGCCGATGCTCCTGGCCGGCGACGAGTTCGGCCGCAGCCAGAACGGCAACAACAACGCCTATTGCCAGGACAACGAGATTTCCTGGTTGAACTGGAATTTCAGCGAGCGCGGCGAACGGTTGGCAGGGTTCGTCAGGCGCGTCGCGGCGCTGCGGCACAAATACCCCGTGCTGCACCGAACCCGCTGGCTGACCGCGCAATGGAACGAGGAGATCGACGTCAAGGACGTCGCCTGGCTGACCCCTGATGGCCCGGAGATGACCCATGAAAACTGGGAGGACCCCAATGCGCGCTGCCTGGGCATGCTGCTGGACGGGCGGGCGCAGCCGACCGGCATTCATCGCCGCGGCGTGGACCAGAGCCTGCTGCTGATCGTGAACTCGCACCACGACGTGGTGCCGTTCCACCTGCCCGAGGTGGTCGGCGGGCTGCGCTGGACCCGGCTGATCGACACCAACCAGGCCGAGCACGGCGACGAACCAAATTTCGAGTTCGGCACCAGTTACGAGGTCACCGGCCATTCGCTGCTGCTGTTCGAACTGGTGATGGACCGGAGCTACGCCACCGCACGCGTCCACCGAAAGGACTGATGGCCCGCACGCATGGACGCGTGCGGCGAAACCTTCCAGGATGGCGGCTTCCACAGCGTCGCGGAGCGGAAGACTGTCGTGCTTGCAATGAAGACCACCCGTGCGCGCATCCTGCTGCTCGCCGCCATTCTTGGCGTCGGCAATGTCGCGGCCTGGCTATGGGCGCTGCTGGTGTTTCGCGACCATCCGCTGCTGCTCGGCACCGCGGCGGTCGCGTATGGCCTCGGGCTTCGGCACGCGGTGGACGCGGACCATATCGCGGCGATCGACAACGTCACGCGCAAGCTGCGCCAACAGGATCAGTATCCGGTGGCGGTCGGGTTCTTCTTTTCGCTCGGCCACTCCACCGTGGTGGTGCTGGCGACGATTGGCATCGTGCTCGGGACGGCGGCGTTCCACGATCGCTTCGCCGGATGGCACGCGATCGGCGGCGCCATCGCCACCGCGGTTTCGGCGGCGTTCCTTTTCACCATCGCCGCCGTGAATGTCGGCATCGCCGTGCAAACCGTCCGCCACATGCGACGCTCGCGCAAGCACGGCACCATGCCGATCGCGCTGCCGGAGATCACCGGGCCGCTGAGCCGAGTGCTTCGGCCGGTCTATCGGCTGATCGGGCGAAGCTGGCACATGTATCCGCTGGGCATGCTGTTCGGGCTCAGCTTCGATACCTCAAGCGAAATCGCGCTGCTGGGCATTTCCGCGACGGAGGCGACCAACGGGCTGCCGCTTTGGTCGATCCTGGTCCTGCCCGCATTGTTCACCGCGGCCATGTCGCTGGTCGACACGGCCGACGGGGTGATGATGCTCGGCGCCTATGACTGGGCGTATGTCCGGCCCATGCGCAAGCTGTACTACAACTTCGCGATCACCTTCCTGTCGGCGCTGATCGCGATCGGCGTCGGAGGCGTCGAGGTGCTGGGCCTGGTCATGGAGCGCTTCAACCTGTCCGGCGCTTTCTGGTCGGCGATCGAGGCGGCGAGTTCGCATCTGGGAGTGATCGGCGCCGCGATCATCGTGCTTCTCGCCACCGCCTGGACCGGCGCCGTGCTGCTGTCACGCCTGCGCGGGGAACACCGGTCCAGGCCGGTATAGTCTACTGCGCCACCGCCCCGGACCAGGGGGACTGGGCGTCGCTGATGCCGGCGCGGTTGCCCTCGGGGCTTTGCACGATGACGTTCGGGTTGGCGAAGTTGCCCGGCATGAAGCTGTGCTCGATCACCTCGGTCGGGCCGTCGGACGCAAGGGCCGCGATGATCTCGGCGGATAGACGGCGATCGGCGGTGACGTCGTCGGGGTTCGAGACGTCGATCCGCGGGTGGCTCGCGGCCTTCTCCAGTTCCATGCCGAAATCCGAGACGAAGGACATCAGCTGGAACACCGACGCCATGATCTTGCGCCCGCCCGAAGCCCCGGCCGCCAGGATCGGCTGATCGTTATGCTTCATAATGATCGGGCACATATTGGTCAGCGGCCGTTTGCCGGGGGCGATCGAGTTCGCCTGCCCCGGCCGCGGGTCGAACCACATGACGCCGTTGTTCATCAGCACGCCGGTCTTCGGCAACACCACGTTGCTGCCCATGGTGGACAGCAGGGTCGTGGTCATCGCCACCATCGTTCCTTCCGCATCGCAGACGGTGAGATGGGTGGTGCAGGTCTCGGCCGCCTTCGGCTCGGCCTCGCCCATGCCGGCCAGACGCTCGGCGTAGGCGGCTTTGAGGGAGCGGGCGAGCGCGCGGTACCAGCCGGCATCCGGCTCGGCGCCGACGGGCACGTCGCGCATGTCGTTCAGCACCCGTGCCAAAGTCGGCCCGGCGGTCAAGCCGGTGGCGAGTTGCAGGGTACGGCCGCCGCGCCAGGCGACTTCGGTTGCCGGCACGATGCGGGCCTGGCACTGGCGCAAATCGTCGAGGTCAAGCACGCCGCCCATGGCGGCGACATCGGACGCGATCGAACGGGCGATGTCGCCGTCGTAATAGGCGCGCAAGCCCTCGCGCTGCAGTGTCTCCAGCGTGTCCGGCAGGTTGCCAAGCCGAAAAAATCCGGGTGCGCCAGAGGACGGCGGCACCGGCGGCAAGCCGTCCCGCAGGTAAACGCGGGCAGATTCCGGGTATTTGCGCAGAATGGCGGCGCAAAGCGCGATCTTCAGGGTGGTGTAGTAGTCTTGCGGCAATCCCCGTTTGGCGATGGCGACGGCCGGCGCCATCACCTCGGCGATCGGCAGCTTGCCCCAGGTCGCGTGCAGCTTGTGGTAGCCGGCGACCGAACTCGGGATGGCGAAGGAGAGCGGGCCGTGAATGTTGGCGTCACCCTCGACCTCCGGCCAGGCGAACATGTCCGCGGTCATGCGGCCGGTCAGCTTGAAGTTCCCAGGGCTGAGGCGGCGCGGGGCGACCGGGCCGAAATCCACCACATCGGCGGATTTCTGGCCGGCGCGATGCACCACGGCAAAGCCAATGCCGCCGATGCCGGAATTCCACGGCTCCAGCGTGGTCAGCGCCAAGGCGGTCGCGACCGCCGCGTCGATGGCGTTGCCGCCGGCTTCCAGCACCGCGACGCCGGCCTGGGCGGCGCCACGCGCCTGCGACACCACGATGCCGCGCTTGCCGGAAATCGACGGCTTGGTCAGAAGCCAGTTCTGCGTGACATGCGGCGGCGGTACGTAGTTCATGGCGGTCCCCCCAGAGCACGCTCGAGCATGCTCGATCTTGAACAAGACGCCGAGTTTCGGACCGGATCAGGAAACTGGCAACCCGCCGAAACGCTCGATCCGGTAACGCGGATCGATTTCCTCGCCGTGCAGCAGCGCGTCCGCGGTGATCCGGCCGCAGACGGGGCCGAGGGTGTAGCCGTTGGCGGTGATCGCATTGAAGAACCCTGGCAAACCAGGCACGTCGCCGAGCAGCGGGGCGCGGTCGATGGCGGTGTTGATCCCCGTCCAGCTGCGGATGATCGACAGCCCGCGCAACGCCGGCAACACGCGGCCGGCGACCCAGAGATTGCCCTGGATGTTCTGCCGCAGGTTGCGGGTGCGCCCGTCCGCCGCGTCGTAGCTGCCGAACCAGCCGCCGCCGATCAGCAATCCGCCGCTGTCCTGCTGCTTCAGCGACAGATGCCGCCCGGCGCAAGCCACCAGATGCTCCACCAGACGCGGCGCCGGCTCGGTGACGATGACCTGCTGGACCGTGCCGGTGATCGGCAGGTCCAGCCCGACCATGGCGCCGATCCCGGCACCCCACGGGCCGGCGCAGTTCACCACCCGGGCCGCGCGGATCGCGCCCTTGGTTGTCTTCACCTGCCAGGCTTTGCCCGCGCGCGTAATGGCGGTGACCTCCGCACCTTTCAGCAGCCTGGTGCCATGCGCCTGGGCCATGCGGCTGAGCGCCATGGTGCCGCGCAGCGGGTCGATGCGGCCCTCGGCCGGGCAGAACACCGCGCCGGCCATATCGGGCGCCAGATGCGGTGCCAGGTCGCGCAACTCGCGGGCGCCGATCAGATGCGTCTCGATGCCGTAGCGGCGCTCCAAAGCCACCTTGCCGCGCAGGTGCCGCAACGTCGCTTCGTCTTCCGCCAGCACCAGGCCGCCTGAGGTCGAGATGCCGAGGCTCTCACCCGCCTCGGCCGCGATCTCCTTCCACAGCCCGACGCTGCGCAGGCCGAGCGGCAGCGTGTGGGCCGCCGGGCCGCCATCTTCGGCGGTGCCGGGCACGCCGTAATCATAGGGGATGAGCTGCACGTGCAGGCTGCCGGCATTGGCGGTGCTGGCAGCGAGGCCGGCTTCATCGCGGTCGGCCAGCATCACGTCGGCGCCGCCACGCGCGAGGTAGTAGGCGGTGGAGAGGCCGAGCGCGCCGCCGCCGATGATGAGGATGTCGGTCTCCCGCCCGGCGCTGGCGACGCCTTCGATCGGGGAGCGGTGGCGTGGCGGGGTCGGCGAGGTCAGCAGCGGCGCCTCGAACTCCGGAGCCTCGAACATCAGGGCGGCGGCCGGCACCGGCTTGATCGGCACGCGCGGTGCCGCGAAGGCATCGGCGGTGGGCGCGTGCGGGCAGAGCCGGGCGATGGTGGCGGCGCAGAAGCGCCCCTGGCACCGGCCCATGCCGGCGCGGGTCGCCTTCTTCAGCGCCGGCAGCGACACCAGGCCGCCGGCGATCTCCGCCCGCAACCGACCGGCGGTCACCTCCTCGCAGCGGCACACAATGGTGCTGTCGGCCAATGCGTCCGGCGGTGGCGGGGTGAAGATCGACCACAACGCCTCCTGGAAGCGGCGGTGGCGGGCGAGTTCGGCGCGCAGCGCCGGCACGTCAGGCGCGTCCAGGCCGAGTTCGCGCGCCAGCGCCAACCCCGCGAGACGGCCAGCCGCGATCGCCACGCGCGAGCCGCCGAGCGAGGCGCCGTCCCCCACCGCGAACACGCCCGGCACTGTGGTGCGGCCATCCGCATCGGTCTCGGTGGCAAGATGGCCGAGCCCGATATCGACGTAGCGATGCGCCGCATCCAGCGCCCGCGCGAGCCCGGTTTCCGGTTGAAACCCGAGATTCAACGCCACCACGCCGGCGTCGATCCGCCGCTCGCCGGACGGGGTGGCGATCAGCGCCGATGCCACCGCCGCATCGCCTTCGAGCGCCACGACGCGGCTGCCCCACAGAATTTTCACCCCGGCCCGGCGCAGTCGGGCGAGGTATGAAACACCCTGCCATGCCAGGACAGGCGAAGTGCGCAGCATCGTCGCCGCACCGGCAAGCCCGGCAAGACCCGGGAACGCGGCCGCTTCCACCACGGCGGCCACCTGCACGCCGCCCGCCAACAGTTCACACGCGAGTTGCAGGTTCAGCGGACCGTTGCCGGCGATCAGCACGCGCGAGGCCGGGGAAACCCGTTGCGCGCGCGCCAGGCCCTGCAATGCGCCGGTCGTCATCACCCCCGGCCGCGTCCAGCCCGGCAGCGGCGTCGGCCGCTCATGCGCGCCCGGCGCCAGCAGCAGCCGGCGGGGGCGAAAGGTCACCGCGCGGCCGCGCACCACCGCCGCGATCTCTTGCGCACCGAACGCCCCCCAAACCGTGGCACCGTTGACGATTTCCACGCCCGCCCTGGCGGCGCGCCGGGCCAGGGCGGCACCCTCGGCGAATTGGCGGTCCGGCGCCGCATCTTCATGGCTTGGCGCCAATTGCTTGTGGAATTGGCCGCCGGGCAAATCGCGCTCGTCCAACACCATCACATCGGCACCGGCCTCCGCGGCCGCGATGGCCGCCGACAACCCGGCCGGGCCGGCGCCGACCACCAGCAAGTCGCAACGGCGCATCTCCGCGTCGGCACCATCGGGCATCGGTGCCAGCGTGGCGAGAACATCGGGGAAGGCACTGCCGACCTGCATGCCGTCCGCGACTTTTTCGAGGCAGGCGCGGCGGCCGATGCGGCCATCGACGGTGACCACGCAGTCGAAACACGCCCCCATGCCGCAGAACACCCCGCGCGGCGCGCCGTCTGAGGTATGGCGAAATGCCGTGATTCCGGCCGCCGACAGTGCCGCTGCGATCGTCTCGCCTTCGAGCGCTTCGATGCGCTTGCCGTCGAACTGCAAGGAAATCTTGCCGCCGATCGGACGGATCGTGGTGTGGCCGAGGCGCATGCGGCGTCCTTGCGGTGAAAGGCGAAATCAGATGTGCTGGAATTCAGACGGCAAAAGGCGGCGAGGGGCAATGGCGGAATACGACCTGGTGGTGTCCGGCGGCACGGTGGCAACGGCGAGCGATGTTTTCCGCGCCGATATCGGCATCAAAAGCGGCCGGATCGTCGCCTTGGCGGAGAAGCTCGAAGGTGTGGAGCGGCTCGATGCCGATGGCCTGATGGTGCTCCCCGGCGGCGTCGACAGCCATTGCCATATCGAACAGCTTCAAGCCGGCGGGGGTGCGGACGAGGAAAGCTTCGAGAGCGGCAGCATCGCCTGCTTCGCCGGCGGCACCACCTCGGTCGTCACTTTCTCGACCCAGTTCAAGGGCGAGGGCATCCTCGCGCCGCTCGCCGAGTATCACCGCCGGGCGAAGCGGGCGATGGTCGATTACGCCTTCCACCAGATCATCACCGACGCCACTGACGACGTGGTGTGGCGCGAAATCCCCGAAGTGGTCGCGAGCGGCGTTCGCAGCCTGAAGGTGTTCCTCACCTACGATCCGCTGCGGCTCGACGACCGCGGCTTCCTCCGCGTGCTGGCGGCGGCACGGCGAACCGGCGCGTTGGTGACGGTGCATTGCGAGAATTACGACGCGATCAACTGGCGCACCGAGGCGCTGCTGAAGGCCGGCATGACCGCGCCGAAATACCATGCGTGGTCGCGACCCGCGATGATCGAGCGGGAAGCGACGCACCGCGCCATCGCGCTGGCCGAACTGGTTGACCAGCCGATCCAGATCTTCCATGTGTCGTGCCGCGAAGTCGCGGACGAGATCGCCCGTGCCCGCGCCCGCGGGTTGAAGCTGTGGGGCGAGACCTGCCCGCAATATTTCCTCCTCACCGCCGCCGACATGGATCGCCCGGGCTTCGAGGGTGCGAAGTTCATGTGCAGCCCATCGCCCCGCCACGAAGCCGATGCGCAGGCGCTGTGGCACGACATCCGCACCGGCACGCTGGACGTGGTTTCCTCCGACCACAGCGGCTGGAGCTACGGCGGCACGCATGGCAAGCGCGCGAACGGAGCGGGTGCGAATTTCCGCGACATTCCGAACGGCATCCCCGGGCTCGCCGCAAGACTGCCGATCATGTTCAGCGAAGGCGTGGTCGCGGGAAGGATCGACATCAACCATTTCGTCCGGCTGATCGCGACCAACCCTGCGAAGCTGTTCGGGCTGGCGGGCAAGGGCAATATCGCGCCGGGCTTCGATGCCGACCTGGTGCTTTGGGACCCGAAAGCGAAACGGACGCTTGATAACGCGATGATGCAACATGCGATCGACTACACGCCGTATGAGGGCCTGGAGGTCACCGGCTGGCCGGTCGCCACGGTCCGCCGCGGCGAGGTGGTGATGCAGGGTGGCCGGGTTCAGGCAGCGCCGGGCAGCGGCAAGTTCCTGGCCCGCGCGCCCTACGACCTCATCAAGCCGCGCGGCGTGCTGGCGAACGACTTCGACGCTTCGCAATTCGCTTGACCCCGCCTGCGCAAACCCAGGCGCTGCTGAGCGTTCGCGGCCTCACCCGCAGCTATTACGGCGTGCGGGCGCTGAGTGGGCTCGACCTCGATATCGGCGCCGGCACCATCACCGCGCTGATCGGCCCGAATGGCGCCGGCAAGACGACAGCCTTTCAGTGCATCTCCGGCGTGGTGCCGCCGGATGGCGGGCAAGTGATCTTCGCCGGCCAGGACATCACCGCCTGGCGGCCGGACCGCATCACCCGCGCCGGACTGACGCGAACCTTCCAGATCGCGCGCGGCATCTCGCGCCTGTCGGTGCTCGATAACCTCGTGCTCTACGCAGCCGGCCAGCCTGGCGAGAGGTTGCTGCCGGCGCTGTTCGGCGCCGGGCGCGCGGCGGAAGAGAAGGCGCGGGCACGCGCGATCGAGGTCGCTCGCCGCCTGAACCTGCTGCGCGTCATCGATAACCCGGCCGGGGCATTGTCGGGCGGGCAGAAGAAGCTGCTGGAAATCGGGCGCGCCCTGATGGCCAGCCCGCGGCTGATCCTGCTCGACGAGCCGATCGCCGGGGTGAACCCGACGCTCGCCGAAGAAATCGCCGAACATCTGCGCGGACTCCGCGACGAGGGCTTCACCTTCGTCGTCATCGAGCACCACATGGACCTGATCGCGCGACTCTGCGACCCGGTGATCGTCATGGCCGAAGGGCGGCGCCTGACCGCCGGCAGCTTCGCCGAGGTCGCCGGCGATCCGGTGGTGCAGGAAGCGTATATGGGGCGGCGGAAATGGGCGTAGCCGCGCCCGCTTTGCTGGCCGCCGAGGGCATCGTCTGCGGCTATGGCGCGGCCGATGAAATCCTCAAGGGCGCCGTGCTGGTGGTGCAGCAGGGCGAAATGGTGGCGATCATCGGGCCGAACGGCGCCGGCAAATCCACCCTGCTGAAAGCCATCGCCGGCCTGTTGAAGCTGAAATCCGGCAGCGTCACCCTGGAAGGGGCGGCCATCGCCACGTTGCCGCCGCGCGAACGGGCGCGGCGCGGCATCGCCTTCGTGCCGCAGGAGGCCAATATCTTCCCGAGCATGACCGTGCGGGAGAACCTCGAAATGGGCGGTTTCCTCGAACCGCGTGAAACATCGTCGCGGATCGACGCCCTGTTCGCCCGATTTCCCATGCTGGCGGAAAAGCGCCGCCTCGCCGCGCGCGGCTTGTCCGGCGGGCAACGGCAGATCCTGGCCATGGCGATGGCGCTGATGGTGCATCCCCGGCTGCTGCTGCTGGACGAGCCGTCCGCGGGCCTGTCGCCAAAAGCGGCGGAGGCGCTGTTCGACAGCATCGCCGCGATCCATGCCGAGGGAACCGCCATCGCCATGGTGGAGCAGAACGCGCATGAGGCATTGGCGATCGCCGATCGCGGCGTGGTGCTGGTGGACGGCCGCACCGCGCGGGTCGGGCTCGCGCGGGAAATGGCCGACGATCCGCAGATCAGGCGGATGTTCCTCGGCGGCTAGATCGTGATGGTCGCTTCGCTACTGCCTGAAGCTGATCACCATCGCATCGCCGCCGAGGCTGAGCATCAGCCCCTCGCGCTTGGCCTTGATGTGGATGATCACGCCGGACTCGTTCTGCAACCACAGATCACCGCCGCTGCGGTTGCCGATCGCAAAACCGTAGCGGGCCTCCGCGTAGGCGCCGGGGAACAACGCCGGGCTCGTGAGCTTGTAGACCTCGCCGTAGCCTTCGATGGTGGAGGCGCCGATGCCACCGATGCCGGCGCCCTCTATCGTGAACGGATAGGATCGGCCGCCGAAATACAACGTGCCGGAGCCGCCGCTGGCGCTGCCTATATAGGCGGCTTGCACGGCCGAAAGCTCAATGGTGCCGGCGGGCGTCAGCCCGGCGATGGAATCAGGCCCGGCGCCCCCGCTGTTGCATCCGGCCAACGAAAGCAGCACGCCGGCGGCCAGCGCGACGAGGGACAGGCGGTTTACATGCAGGGGCATGGCGCTCTCCGTAGCGACTATTCGCGAACCGCGAATGTCGCGCGCCTTCCGATCAGCAACTATTGATTTAGATCAATGCGGCCGAGCACCAGCTTGCGGCGCTCCACGTCGCGGTGTCTCCTGCCATCGAAACCAGCAAGAGCCTCGAAATGACGACGAACCCCGAATCCGTTCACGCCGAAGCGGTCGTGCAGCAACAGCTCGACGCTTATAACGCCCGCGACATCGACGCGTTCATGGCGATGTGGTCGGAGGACGCGCAGTTGTTCGAGCATCCGGCGAAATGTATCGCGGACGGTCTGGCGGCGATCCGTGAGCGCCACGTCGTCCGGTTTCGGGAGGCCAATTTGTTCGGCCGGCTCGTCAGCCGCATGTCGGTCGGCAACATGGTGGTCGACCGGGAGGTCGTCACCCGCAGCTTCCCCGAGGGCCCCGGGCGGATCGACGTGATCGCGATCTACGAAGTCGCCGGCAACCGGATCCGCAAGGCCTGGTACAAGATGGGCGCGCCGACCCTGGACGCAAAGCCGCCCGGTCAGTAGCCGGGGTAATACGCGTAGGGGCGATAGCGTGGCACATAGACGTAGGTGCGGATCGGCGGCGGGGTGACGGCATAGTCAGGCCAGACCGGCAGCGGCTGCGCGGGCATCGCCACCGGCACTGCCGCCGGTACCGGCCGAAGCCTGGCGACAGGCTTGGCCGATGATGCGACCTGCCGGACAGGCTCCTGCCTGTTGGTCTGGGGATGCTGGCGCTTCGGCGGCGGCCGCAATGCCGGCAGCGGCATAGCTGGCGCCTGTGCCACGGCTTGCGGCGGCGCGGCCGGCAAAGGCGTCGGCGTCGGCGTCGGCGCGGCCGGCGGGGTGGACGCCACTTGCGGCGCAGGGTCGACTGCGGGCGCCAGCGTGGCGGCAGTCGCCGGGACCGGTTCGGGCGCCACGAGCTTCGGCACCACGACCATCGCGGCCGCACCCGCCGAGACGGTGGCGCCGAGACACCAGATCATGAAATTCTGCAAGGTGAAGTCGCGCAAAGCCATCTCGGCACCCTTTCGCGGCAGACTGGGGACGTCCAATACAGCGCGAACCCCGGAGTCGAACAGCGAATTTCGCAGCCGGTTCCCCTGCGCGGTGCAACATGTATCATCGCGGAACCGAACCCCGGGGGATCCGCCCATGACGCCATCCGCCACGCGCCGCACTGCCCTGCTGGGTGGCCTCGCCATGCCGTTTCTCGCGCGCACCGCGGCCGCCCAGCTACAACCGATCAAGCTTGGCACGCTGACGCCGCAGACCGGCGCCGGCGGCTCCTACGGCCCCGCCATGGTCAAGGCCGTCCGTGCCGTCGCCGACGAGATCAACGCCGCCGGCGGCGTGCTCGGGCGCAAGATCGAACTTGTGCACGAGGACGACGAAACCAACCCCGATGCCGGCGTGCGCGCCGCCCGCAAGCTGATCGACGTCGACCGCGTCAGCGCCGTCATCGGCACCTGGGCAAGTGCCGTCACCACCGCCGTGGCACCGCTGTGCTGGGAGAGCAAGGTGATGCTGTTCACCGTCTCCGGCGCCGACAGCATCACCAGGCTGCCGCACCAGGGCTACATCATCCGCACCCAGCCCAACACCTACCTGCAGATGTCGCGGCTGTCGCAGTTCATGGCCGAACAGGGAGCGAAGAAGGTCTTCTTCCTCGCGGCGCAAACCCCGTTCGCGGTCGATCTCTACAATCGCGGCACCGAGGTTCTGAAGGCCCACGGCTCGGAGACCATCGGCCAGGTGATCTACGACCCGGCCAAGACCAGCTTCCGCAGCGAGATCGACCAGGCGCTGAAGGCCAAGCCGGACGCGCTGATGCTGAACGGCTACACGCCCGACATCACCATCCTGCTGCGCGAGCTGTATCGCGCCGGCTACGAGGGAAAGAAGTTCGCCCTCTCCTACGCCGCCAACGCCAAGCTGCTCGAAAGCCTGCCGCCGGAAGTCACCGAGGGCATCGTCGGCATGGCGCCGAGCCCGGATGTCGACAGCCCCGCCTACGCGAAAGTCAAAACCATCGTCGGCCCCGACCCCGATCCGTATTCCTGCCAGGCGCACGACCACCTCTCGCTGGCGGTGCTGGCCATCGCCAAAGCGGGGGCGGCGAGCGGGCTCGCGATCCACGACAATGTGCGCGCCGTCGGCAACCTGTCCGGAGCCCGCGTCACCAGTGCGACCGACGGCCTGAAGCTGCTCACGGCGGGGCGGGAGGTGAATTACGAAGGCGCGTCCGGTCCCTGCCAGTTCACCGACACCGGCGACATCAAGGATTGCAAATTCCGCTTCGAGATTGCGGAAAAGGGCAAATTCCGGCTGCTGAACGTCTCCTGATCCCGGGCTCCGGACTCCTTGCTCATCGACCTCGTGCAACTGCTGATCAACGGGCTGCTCGCCGGCGCTTTGCTGGCGGTGCCGGCGATCGGCTTCACCGCCATCTACGCGGTGCTGCGTTTCCCCAACTTCGCGGTCGCCAGCCACGCGACGATCGGCGCCTACGCCGGCTTCGTCGCCAATGCCTGGTTCGGCCTGCCGGCGCCGGCGGCGCTGCTGGCGGCGTTCCTGGTCGCCGGCGTGATCGGCATTGCGAGCGATGAGATCGTGCTGCGGCGGCTGCGCCCGGCCGGGTCGCTGACGGTCGCCATCGCCTCGGTGGCGCTGACCATCGTGCTGGAGAATTTTCTCCGCTTCGGCTTCGGCAACGACCTGCGCGGCTATGACCTGCCGGTGCTGCGCGACTGGCGCTTCGCCGGCTTGCGGATCGGCCCGCAACAACTGGAGAACGCCCTCGCCGCCTCGCTTGCCATGGCGGCGCTGTTCCTGTTCCTGGCCTTCACCCGCACCGGCAAGATGATGCGCGCCGTCGCCGACAACCCGACGCTCGCAGGGTTGAAAGGCATCGACGGCGATACCGTGGCGCGGCTGGCGACCTTCGTCGGCATGGGGCTCGCGGGGTTCGGCGGCATGCTGATCGGGCTCGACACCTCGATCGATCCGTTGACCGGCTTTCGGGTGATGCTGAGCGTGTTCGCCGCCGCCGTGGTCGGCGGGCTCGGCAGCATTCCCGGCGCCGTGGTGGGCGCGTTAGTGATCGGCGTCGGCGAGGAACTCTCGCTGGTCGTGCTGGACCCGTCCTACCGCACCGCGGTCGGGTTCGTGGCGATCCTCGGCGTGCTGTCGTTCCGCCCGCGCGGGCTGCTGGGCGAACGGGCGTATTGAGGGATGGAAAACTACCTACTCGCGATGTCGGTGTTCGCCGGGTTCTATGCGCTGATGGCGCTGGGGCTGAACGTGATCTTCGGCCTCGCCGGCATGGTCAATCTGGGGCTGGTCGGATTCTTCGCCATCGGCGCCTATGTGTCGGCGTTGCTGACGGTGAAGCTGCAGGTGCCGATGCTGGCGGGGTGGGCGGCGGCATTGCTGCTCTCGGCCGCCGCGGGGGCCGCGGTGGCGGTGATCACGGCGCGGCTGAAGGGCGATTATCTGGCAATCGTGACGCTCGGTTTCGCCGAGATTGTCCGGCTGGTCGCGTCGAACGAAATCTGGCTGACCAACGGCACCGACGGCATCTCCGCCATTCCAGCACCAGGGCGCGGCACGCTGGCGCCGCTGCAGTTCAACCTGCTGTTCGCAACGCTGGTCTGGGGCAGCGTGATCGTGGTGGCGTGGCTGCTGGGGCGGCTGTCCACCAGCCCGTTCGGGCGCGTGCTGCGCGCCATCCGCGAGGACGAGATGATCGCCGCCGTCGCCGGCAAGCCGGTGCTATGGTTCAAGGTGCAGGCATTCGCCGTGGGCGCGGGCGTGCTCGGCTTCGCCGGCGCGCTGTACGGGCACTACAACGCCTATGTCGCGCCGGACGGATTCCAGCCGCTGATCACGATCTACGTCGTGCTGGCCTTGACCGTCGGCGGCACCGGAAACATGCGCGGCGCCATCCTCGGCGCCGTCGTCGTGGTGTTCCTGACCGAGGGCACGCGATTCCTCGGCGGCCTGCTGCCCGCGCTGCGGCCGGTGCAAGTGGCAGCGTTGCGTGAGGCGGTGATCGGCACGGCGCTTATTCTGGTGTTGTATGTCCGTCCTCAGGGCATCCTGCCGGAACGAATCCGCACGCAGCGCCCCTCGTTGCCATTGTTGAGAGTTGATGACCCGTCCTGACCCGTCGCCGCATTTGGCCGCTGTTGTCGCGGCCCATCGGCAAGCCGACCAGCCCGCCGCCACCTTCCGCGCCGTCGATGCCGGCCTGGCGGCGACCGCCGGTCACATCCTGTTCACCATCCTGATCCACCACCCTGCCCTGCGGCAGAGTGAGCGGTTCTATTCCAACCTGCCCGACGCCTACCCCGTCGGCGGCCGCAAGCCGGTGACGGAAAGCGCCTGGATGCAACGGGTGATCGGCGCCGGCGAGCCGTATATCGGACGCACCCGCGAGGATATCAAAGACGCCTTCTACGACCACGAGCTGATTTGGTCGCTCGGCTGCGAGAGCGTGCTGAACCTGCCGGTGCGCTGGCGCGGCCAGACCATCGGCACGCTGAACCTGCTGCACCGCGCCGGCTGGTACAACGAAGGCGACATCGCCACCACCACGCTGTTCGCGCATCTCGCCTTGCCGGCGATGCTGCTGATCAGCCGCAACTGAGCCGGGGGAAGACATGGCATTTCTGGGCAACGCGGTTCGCGACTACCGCTTCGGGCTGATGCGGGCCTTGATGGACCGCGAGGGGTTGGACGCGCTGGCGCTGACCGGTGCCGATTTCTTCCAGTTCGCCACCAATTTCAACACCGACGTGCAAACCTGGGAGCGGCCGATCGTCTGCGTCATCCCGCGCAACGGCGAGCCGTTCGTGATCCTGAACGAGCTGTCGACCAACCACTGGCGCTACGCCGCCGAAGACCAGCGCCTCTGGGTGTCGGACGCCGAATTTTATGCCGAGCATCCGCGCGTCGGCGCCCGCGCGCCGTTGGTCAGCCAATGGCCGGAGATGGTGGCGGCGAAACTGAAAGCGGCCGGCCTCGGCGCCGCGCGCATCGGTGCGGATGGCGGCGGCCCGTTGGCCCGCGCAATGGCGCTGTTGCCGAAGGCGCGCCTTGAGACGCTGGTCGCCGAAATCCGCGCGCTGCGCTGGGTGAAGCATCCCGAGGAGATCGCGCTGATGCGCGAGATCGCGGCCCTTTCGGATTGGGTGCAGGACCGCTACCGCGAGAACATCCGCCCGGGCCGCCAGGTGCAGGAACTGGACATGGCGATGGCCGCCCTGATGGCCGAGGAAGGCGGGCGCCGCTTCGCCGGACAACATCTGGAGATCATGCGCTGCTGGACCCTGTCCGGCCCCGCATCGGCGGCGCCGCATGGCGACGGGCGGCAGGCCGGTGCGGTGATCGAGACCGGGCACGGGATGGTCAACATCGTCATCCCCAGGGTGAACGGCCTCGTGGTGGAGAATGAACGCACCTGGTTCTGCGGCAAGCCGACGCCGCAGCAGGTGAAATTGTTCGAGGCGAGTGCCGCGGCCAACGAAGCCGCCGCCGCCGCCGCGGTGACCGGAAGCCCGGTCTCGGCGATCGATGAAGCGGCCCAGGCGGTGATCGAGCGAGCCGGCTTCGGCGCGCATATCCTGCACCGCACCGGCCACGGCATCGGCGTGATCGGGCACGAATTCCCCGAGGACATGGCGTTCAACACACGGAAGTTGCTGGAGCGCGAGGTCTATTCGGCCGAGCCCGGGCTTTACGTCTTCGGCCTCGGCGGTTTCCGCCATGACGACACGGTGGTGGTCGGTGCCACGCCCGAGGTCCTGACCAAGGCGCCGAAGGACCTCAGGAGTCAGACGATCCTTTAGCGGAACTGAGGTCCGGCGGCAGGAGATCCGAGGAGGCAGGAAACTGCTCCTCCGGATGCTCCTGCCCCGAAAGACCTATTCCTTCGGCGCGACCTTGGCCGGCGTGCGCGACACCGAACGGATGTCCGGGCGCGGCCGGCCGGATGCGAGGCCGATTTCGCGGTCTTGCGCCTCGATCACCGTCTTGGCCGGCTCATCGCCATCAAGCCCGGTCAGTACCGTCGCCGGAACCCGGCGGTTGGAGCTGCGGGTGCCATCGACATACATCACGTCGAAGGCCACGAAGCTGGTCTCGATCTTGCGCCTAGGGGGTGCCATCGATCTTATCCTCCGAAGCTGCGCCGTCAGAGGAAACCGGGTCGGTGGCGGCGAGATCGGAGGAGGCGGGCGCCATTGTTGAGCCCGGGTTTTCCCGCTCGGCCTTGCGGCGTGCGGTCTCTTCTTCCTGCTCGCGCTGCTTCGCCTCTTTCTTCGCCTGCTTCGCGCGGTTTCGCTCCGCCCTCTGCTGGTTGTAGTTGACCTTGAACGCCATGATTATCCTTCCGTCCCGCGGCTGGGCCGCGCTTCTGCTTATGCAGCCGTGTGGCGTCTGCGTCTCGCGCCGGCCAGGCTAGCCGCGCCGGAGCTGGCTCTCGCGCACCACACGCTCGTGGTTGTCACGTATGTTCTTCACCCGGTACTGATGCTCAAGCGTCTCGCTCGGCAGCAGCCGGGCGATGGTGTACGTGCCGCGCGGCACGTTGCCGTCAAACCGCCCGGGCGAGAACTCGACGCGCTCGCCGACCGCGAATTTATGAGGTTCCATACCTACTCCCTGGCGCCGAGAGCCGACGCCGCCGCCGACCGAACGCTGAACAGGCGCCGCCGCCGCGCGATGCGGCAGCAGCGCCGCTTTTTCAGCTCGCCTTGAGGTTGACCGCGGAGGTCTTGCCCTGCTGGCCGCGCTCGAGGTCGAAGCTGACCTTCTGGCCTTCCTTCAGCGTCATGCCAGCGCGCTCAACGGCCGAGATGTGCACGAACACGTCCTTGCTGCCGTCGTCGGGCTGAATGAAACCGAAGCCTTTGGTGGTGTTGAACCACTTAACCGTACCGATCGTCATGATGCGAATACTCCCGCAATGCCGGCGACCCGCAATGTGCGGGCCGTAATGTTTTTCGAATGGGGGGAACCGGAATGCGAAAGCACCGCAAGCTTCTGCGGTCAGCCCAGGCCGAAAACTGCCGAGACGCTACTATGGCCCTTTTCATGACAAAAAGTAAGATGCCAGGGACAATGCCTTCGCGATGCTGTCAACTCGCTGATTTCACAGGAGATAATCTTAGATGGATCTCGCTCTCGCCGGGCGCGTCGCGCTGGTCACCGGTGCCAGCCGCGGTATCGGCCTGGCCACCGCACAAGGTTTCGCCGCCGAAGGCTGCCACCTCGTCATATCCGCCCGCAATCCTGAAGAACTCGCCGCCGCCACCGAAAAACTGCGCCGGACCGCGCCGTCGGTGACCACAGTGGTCGCCGATGCGACCGCACCCGAACAGGCCCAGGCGCTGGTCGATGCCGCCGTTGCGGCGCATGGCGGCATCGACGTGCTGGTGAACAATGTCGGCGGCGGCGGCGGCGGCCGGCGGATCATGACCAGCACCGACGAGGAGTGGCGCGCGACGCTTGAGATCAACCTGATGCAAACCGTCCGGATGATGCGTCTGGCCGCACCGCACATGGCCGGGCGCGAGGGCGCGGTCGTCAACATCGCCTCGATCTCCGGCTGGTCGCCGCGGCTGTCCAGCAGCGGGCAATACGGCGCGGCCAAGGCGGCGCTGATCTACAACACCGAACTCTGGGCGCTCGACCTCGGCGAGCACGGAATCCGCGTCAACACGGTGTCACCCGGTTCGATCCTGACCGAAGGCAATGGCTGGGATCGCTACCGCATCGCCGAGCCGGCGGGATTCGCCGACTATGTCGCCCATGGCTTCCCGATGGGCCGGCTCGGCACGGTGGAGGAGGTGGCCGACGTCGTCGTGTTCATCGCCTCGAAGCGCGCCCACTGGATCAACGGCCGCAACATCCCGGTGGACGGGCTGGAGCAGCCCCACCCCGCCCCCGGGCGTCGACCCTGGTAGCCCATGGTGCTCGCTTCGCCTGCTACCGCCGGTAGCGCCGCTGGAGCAGCGCACTGCCGGCGACGATGAGGGTCAGGGTCACCGCCAGCAGGATGAAGGCGAGCGCCGCGCCGAACGGCCAGTTCGTGGTCCGCACGAACTGGTCGTAGACCGCAGGCGCCATCATCTTGAACTGGGCGCCGCCGAGCAGCACCGGCGTCGCGTAGGCGTTCATGCACAGGATGAACACCAGCGCCGAGCCGGCGGCGACACCCGGCAGCGTCAGCGGCAGGACGACGCGCCGGAACACCGTGAACGGCCTGGCGCCCATGTTCGCCGCCGCTTCCTCCAGGCTGCGCGGAATGCCCTCGATCACGCTCGACAGCGTCAGGATCATATACGGCAGCACCACGGTGACGATGCCGGCGATGACAGCGCCCGGCGTGTACATCAACTGCACCGGTCCGGACATCAGGCCGGTGGCGCGCAACCCCGCGTTGACCACGCCGGTGTTGCCCAGCAACGTCATCCATCCGGCGGCGCGCACCACGTTGCCCACCATCAGCGGAAACACCGTCACCAGCGTCAGCCACGCCTTCCACCGCCCCTGCATCCGCGCCAGCGCGTAGCCGGCGGGAAAGCCGGCGGCGAGTGCGATGAGGGTGGAGATGAAGGCGACCCGCAGCGTCGTGGCCATCACGTCGCGGTAGTAGGAGTCGGTCACCGCGGACAGATAATTGGCGCCGGTCACCGCCTCGATCATCAGTTCGGTCGGGCTGTAGAGGTTCAGCGAGTAGCGGAACAGCAGCACCATCGGCGCCAGCATCATGACGCAGACCAGCAGCGAAGCGGGCAGGATCAGCGCCGGCATTCATGCAGCCTTGAACTGGCGATTCCAGAAATCGAAGATTTCGCTCGCGTGGCCGGCGACGTATTCGTAATCCGGCAGCCGGAACCGCGCCTGCTGCTCGGCGGTGAATCCGATCTCGGCGGCGAGTGCTTCGGGCAGCTTCGCATTGGTGACGGTTGGGACGTACCCCATCTTCTCGGCAAAACCCGCCTGCGCGCGCGGATCGAGCAGGGCGTTCAGATAGGCATAGGCGCTGGCCTTGTTCTGCGCATTCTTCGGAATGGCGCCCTGGTACAGGATCGGTGTCGCACCCTCGGCCGGTTCGACGTGGCGCAAATTGAGCCCGGCGCGGCGCCACTGGTACCCGCGCGCCAGCCACATGACGGTTAGCCAGACCTCTTCGCCCTTCAGCGCCACCGCCAGCGTCTCGTTGCTCGGATAGACCTTGGCGCCGAGCGCCTTCAGTTCCAGCAATTTCTTCTGTGCCGGCCCGTAATCGCTCATCGAGCCGCCGCCAACCAGCGCGGCAGTCGCGGTGATCTGCGCGAACAAAAGATCGGAGAAACCGACGCGGCCGCGATATTTCGGGTCCCACAGATCGGCGTATGATTTCGGGGCCGTCGTCACGCGGTCCGGGTTGTAGAGGATGACCTGCGCCGAATAGATCTGCGGAATGGCGTAGGGCTTGGCGAGAGCAGGCACGATGTTCGCCGCATTCGCCATCCGGCCGATATCCAGCGTGTCCAGCAGGCCCGTGCGGTAGACCTCGAACATATCGACGTCGGACAGCAGTGCGACATCGAGCGTGCCGCGCCGGGCACCACGTTCGGCGATCAGCTTCGCCTTGCGCGGCGACGCGTCGGCGGTCTGGTGCAGCACCTCAAGCCCGGTCGGCGTGACCAGCGGATCGTCGACGTTCCGGCCCAGCAGGTCGCCGTAATCGCCACCCCAGGTGCCGACAATCACCTGCTCGGCCGCACGGGCGCCGCCGGCGAGCAGCGACGCACCGGCGGTGGTCGAGGAGAGGACGCCGCCCGATCATGCCGCGACCTCTCGTCATGCTGCCTTGAATTCCTTGTTCCAGAATTCGAGAATGCCGGGCAGCGATTTCGCCTGGTAATCGTAGTCCGGCACCCGGAACTTCTCCTGCTCGGCCGCCGAGAATCCGATCTGCTCACCGATCGCCACCGGCAAGGCGGCATTGGTCACCGTCGGCACATACCCCATGCGGTCTGCAAAGCCGAGCTGGGCGTGCGAATCCAGCATGGCGTTCAGATACGCCCACGCATTGGCCTTGTCCGGCGCATTCCGCGGCACCGACGCCTCGAACACCACGGGTATGGCGCCTTCCTCCGGCACCGCATGGGCGAGCTTCACGCCGGCCTTGCCCCACATGAAGCCGCGCGCCAGCCACATCGGCGCGATCCAGATTTCCTCCGCCTTCAGCGCCTGCGCCAGCTGTTCGTGCGACGGATAGATTTTCGGGTCATTCTTCTTCAGGTCCAGCAACGCCTTTTTCGCCGGCTCCCAGTTGCTCATCGACCCGCCATGCGAAATCGCGGACCCGAAGGTGACGGCGGGATAGTTGAGGTCCGGAATGCCGACGCGGCCTTTGTATTTCGGGTCCCACAGATCGGCGAAGCCTTTCGGGGCCGTCGTGACCCTGGTTGGATTGTAGAGGATGACCTGGCCGGAATAGATGTGCGGCACCGAGTATTTCCGCCGCAACGCCGGAATGATGAAGGCGCTGTTCGGCACCGCCTTCTCATCCACGTCCTCGAACACGCCAAGCTGCGCCATCTGGTACATGTCGGTGTCGGACAGGTGCACCACGTCGATGGTGCCGCGCCGGCCGTTCTTCTCGGCGATCAGCTTGGTCTTGCGCGCGTCCTGGCTGCTGAGGTCCTGCAGCACCTCGATGCCCATCGGCGCGACCAGCGGCTTCTCGACATTCAATGTCAGCAACTCGGAGGTGTCGCCGCCCCAGGTCGAGACGATCACCTGGCCGGCGGCGTGGGCCCTGGTGGCAAAGGGTGCGGCGGCGGCCGCACCCAGGATCAGTCGACGGGTGATCACGCCTTGAACTCCTTGTTCCAGAAATCGAGCAATTGCGACGTGTTCTTGGCCATGTAATCAAAATCGAGGTATTTCAGCGCCGCCTGCTGCTCTGGCGTGAAGGCGATGCGCTGCAGCAAGTCGGCCGGCACCGGCGCGTTGTCCACGGTCGGTGCGAACGACATGCTCTTGGCGAACCCGACCTGCGCGCGCGGGTCCAGCATGGCGTTCAGGTATGCCAGCCCGTTCGCCTTGTTCTGCGCGTTGCGGGGAACGGCGGCGGCGGAGACATAGGCGATGGCGCCTTCCGACGGCACCGCCGGCAGCACGTTGATGCCGCTGTTGCGCCAGAACACCCCACGCGCCAGCCACATCGGCCCGAGCCAGACCTCCTCGCTCTTGAGCCCGACCGCCAGCGCCTCATTCGACGGGTAGATCTTCGGCTCCAGCCGCTTCAGGTCCAGCAGCGCCTTTTTGCCGGCGGTGAAGTCGCCGACGCCGCCGCCATGCGCCAGTGTCGCCAGCGCGACGACGTAAAGATACTGGATATCGACCAACCCGACGCGGCCCTTGTATTTCGGGTCCCACATATCGGCGTAGCCCTTGGGCGGGGTGGTGATCTTGTCCGGGTTGTACAACATCACCTTGCCGGAGATGATGTGCGGAATCGAATAGGGCGTGCGGTACGCCTGCGGCACGTGCGCCAGGTTCGGGATGTTGTCGGTGGTAATGGGTTCCCACACGCCCAGCAGCGACAGGCTGTACGTGTCGATGTCGGACAGGCAAGCCACGTCCATGCTGCCGCGGCGGGAGCTGCGCTCGGCGGTGATCTTGGCGCGGCGCGGGTCCTGGGACGCGATGTCCTGCAGCACCTCGATACCCAACGGCGCCACCAGCGGCTTGTCGATGTTCTCGGCCAGCAGTGCCGCGTAGTCGCCGCCCCAGGTGCCGACCACCACCTGGCCCGCCGCCTGCGCCCGTCGCGAGGCCGCCAAGGTGGCAGCACCGCTCATCGCCCCGGCCAGCATCTTGCGGCGTCCGATCTCAAGCATTGATGCTTTCTCCGTTCATGTCATCGGGCCTGTCGTCCGGCCTGTCATCGGGCAGCAGGCGCCCGGCACTGGCGGCCCAGTCGAGTCCGACCAAATCGCCCGCCACCAGATGCCGCAGCGGATCATGCTCGTCCGGCGTCGGCCGTGTCACCAGAATCACGCCGGCATCGGTCTGCACATGCCAATCGGTCATGCCGCCGAGATAGGTGATCATCCCGATTCGCCCCGGTATCGCCCCACTGCCCTGCGGCAGGACCGCCACCCGCTCCGGCCGGACCACCAGCGCGCAAGGGCCGCGCGGTGCCTCGGGCGCGCACGGCAATGCGGCACCGCCGGCGCGGAACACGCCCGGCGTCTCGCTGCGGCCCGTGAACACGTTGCAGCGGCCGAGGAAGCTCGCCACGAACAGGTTCTCCGGCCGCTCGGTACAACTCCTGCGGGGTGCCGGTCTGGCGAACCCGGCCGCGGTCCATCACCACCAGGCGGTCCGACATGGTCAGCGCCTCCTCCTGGTCGTGGGTGACGAACAGCGTGGTCAGGCCGAGGCGCTGTTGCAGGGCGCGGATCTCCACCCGCACCTCGGCGCGCAAGCGTGCGTCGAGGTTGGAAAGCGGTTCGTCGAGCAGGAACACGCTGGGGTTGACCACCAGTGCGCGGGCCAGCGCCACCCGCTGTTGCTGGCCGCCCGAAAGCTGCGACGGCCGCCGCTCCTCCAGCCCCTCAAGGCGCACCAGCCGCAGCGCCTCGCGCACCCTGCTTGTCCGGTCGGCGCGAGGGACGCTGCGCATCTCCAGCCCGAAGCCGACATTCTCGGCGACGGTCATGTGCGGGAACAGCGCGTAGCCTTGGAACACCATGGCGGTGTCGCGGCCATAGGGCGGCGCGCGCGTGACGTCGGCGCCGCCGACCAGCACCCGGCCGGCGCTCGGTGCGACGAACCCCGCGACCATGCGCAAGGTGGTGGTCTTGCCGCAGCCGGACGGGCCCAGCAACGCCACGAGTTCACCCTCGGCCACCACGAGGTCGACGCGGTCGACCGCGACCGTCGCACCGTAGGTGCGCCGCAGCTGCTGCAGGATCAGGCCGGCCTGGCTGCCTTGGGGCGAGTTGGCGGGTGACGCGCCGGCGCTCAAGAAACCACCCGTGACAGGTTCACGAACCGGTCGGTCATCAGCATCAAGGCCCCAATCAGCAGGATCTGCATCGTCGCCACCGCGGCGAGGGTCGGGTCGACCCGGAATTCCAGGTAGTTCAGCATCTCGACCGGCAGGGTCGAGCGCCCCGGGCCGGTGAGCAGCAGCGTCAGCTCCAGATTCTCGAAACTCTGGATGAAGCTGAATAGCGCGCCGGCCACCACGCCCGAGCGCATCATCGGCAAGGTGACGCGGCGGAACACCGTCCATGGCCGCGCGCCGAGATTGGCCGCCGCCTCCTCGGCGGCGGAGTGCAGCCCTTGCAGGCTGGCGGCGACCAGGCGTACCGTCCAGGGGATGGTGAGCAGCACATGCGCCGCGATCAGCCCCGGCAGCGTCGCCACGATCTGCAGATCGATGGCGTTGTCGATCTGCACGAAAAACACGTACAGGCCGGTGCCGAGCACCACGCCCGGCACCGCCAGCGGCCCCAGCAGCAACGCCCCGATCGCGCCCTTGCCCGGAAAGCGGGCACGCACCAGCGCGTAGGCAGCCGCGGTGCCGAGCGTCACGCCGACCGAGGCGGCGATCAGCGCCACCTCCAGCGAATTCACGAAGCCGCGGCTGAATTGCCGCTTGTCCCACGCGTTCACGTACCAGCGCAGGGTGTAGCCATCCGGCGGGAACGACACGACTTCCTGGTCGAAGAAGCTGAGCCACATCACCGCGATCATCGGCAGCAGGATCGCGGCGAACACCGCACCCACCCCGCCCCGCCAGATTGCTGCCCGCCATGCGCCCATGTGCCCATGGTGCGGGCAGGCGCGGCCGGAGACAAGTCGCCTGGGACAAGCCGTGCGATGTCACGGGATTGCAACACGCCGCCGGCCGTGATCGGCTATGTCAGGCGGCGCAGGCATCAGTGACGCACGGAGGCGACCCAATGATCAATCGGCAGTGGCGGCTGGCGACGCTCGGAATCGGGCTTGCCCTGGCGGCCGGCGACATGACGCAGGCCCAGACCGCCCCAACCCAGGCCACGGCCCCGGCCGGCCTCGACGCCATCGAGACGGTGGTGGTGATCTACGCGGAAAACCGCAGCTTCGATAACCTGTACGGCCGGTTCCCGGGCGCGAACGGCGTGGCCAATGCCACCATCTTGCCGCAGGTCGATCGCGACGGCTCGGTGCTGAAGGAACTGCCGCCGAGTTGGGGCGGCCTCACCGCCAAAGGCGTGACCCCCGTGATCACCCAGGCGCAGACCGCGCATCTGCCGAACGCGCCGTTCGCGATCGACGACGCGAAAGGCTTCGCCGTGCCGATCAGCGTCATCACCCGCGATCTCTGGCACCGCTTCTACCAGAACCAGATGCAGATCAATGGCGGCCGCAACGACCGCTTCGCCGCCTATGCCGACGGCGGCGGCCTGACCATGGGTTATTACGACGGTGCGAAACTGCCGCTGTGGGAGATCGCCAAGCAATACACCCTGGCCGACAACTTCTTCATGGGCGCCTTCGGTGGCTCGTTCCTGAACCACATCTATCTCGCCTGCGCCTGCGCGCCGGTCTATCCGAACGCCGACAAAAGCCCGGCCCGGCCCTCGATATCGGTCGTCGACGAGGATGGCATCAGCCTGACGACGGCGCCGGGCTCGCCGAAATCGGCGATGGACGGGCCGCCGCGATTCGTCTCCGACGGCAACCTCACGCCCGATTTCTACGCCGTGAACACCATGCAGCCGCCGTATCAGCCGAGCGCCAATCCGAACCGCCCCGGTGAAGACCCGGCGCTGTCCGACCCCCGCAACCCGACCACCCTGCCGCCGCAGACCGCGACCACCATCGGCGACCTGCTCTCCGCCAAGGGCATCGGCTGGGCCTGGTACGGCGGCGGCTGGCAGGCGGCGCTGGACGGCAAGAACACCTCGCCGGTGCCGAACCTCGTCTACCACCACGAGTCGTTCAACTACTTCGCGACCCTCGCCCCCGGCACCCCGGCGCGCGCCGAGCATCTGCGCGATGGCGGCGTCGACGGGGCGGCATTCATCGCCGCGATCGACGCGGGGAAGCTGCCGCCGGTGGCTTTCTATAAGCCCGAAGGCGACCTCGACGAGCACGCGGGATACGCCACCGTGCTGGCCGGCGACGAGCACCTCGCCACGCTGATCGCGCATCTGCAGAAATCGCCGCAATGGGCGCATATGTTGGTGGTCGTCACCTATGACGAGAACGGCGGCTGGTGGGACCATGCGGCGCCGCCGAAGGCAGATCGTTGGGGGCCCGGCTCGCGCATCCCGACGCTGATCATTTCGCCGTTTGCCCGCAAGGGTTTCGTCGACCACACCCAATACGACACCGGCTCCATCCTGCGCTTCGTCACGCGCCGCTTCGCCCTGCCGGTGCTGCCTGGGCTGGCGGCACGCGACGCCGCCCTCGCCGCTGGCGGCCTGCCGCCGATGGGCGATCTTACGGCGGCGCTGACGCTGGGCGGCAACTGAGGCGGTCGTGCCAGGCATGGAATAGAATGGCATCACGGGGCGTCTCCTGAGATGCGGCGGCCTTTCGCCGCCGCAGCAGGAGTTGCCGATGAAATCTCGTGTCCTTGCCCTTTCCCTCATGTTGGGCCTGGCTGCCAGCGTGGCCCAGGCGCAGACCGCCCCGCCGATGCGCATCCGCGGCACCATCACGGCCGTCGACGGCAACGTGCTCTCCATCGCCTCGCGCGAGGGGCAGCAGCTGAAGATCACGCTCGCCGATGGGCTCTCGGTGTCGGTGCCGAAGAAGCTGGAGCTGTCGGCGATCAACGCCAACAGCTTCATCGGCACCGCGGCGCTGCCGCAACCGGACGGCACGCTGGTGGCGCAGGAAGTGGTGGTGTTCCCCGAAGCCGCCCGCGGCACCGGCGAGGGCCAGTACCCTTGGGATCTGTCGGCTGGCAGCACCATGACCAACGCCAACGTCGCCGCCATGGTCGAGAACAAGGACGGCCGTGAGCTGAGCCTCGCCTACAAGGGCGGCACCGCCAAGGTGCGCGTTCCCGCCGGCGTGCCGATCGTGACCTTTGCGCCGGGTGCGCGCGAGGATCTGAAGCCGGGTGCCAAGGTTTTCCTCGCCGCCGCCAAAGCCGCCGACGGCAGCCTGACGGCGGCCCGCGTCACGGTCGAGAAGGACGGCGTCGCACCGCCGATGTAGAAGGCGTCAAGCCTCTGAGGCCGTCCTGGCACGCCCTTCCGCCCCCGGCGCTTCCGCGATAGCTTGGCGGGCGTCGGGGGAAGCAACTGGATGATCGGCGTCGACTGGGGCACCAGCAGCTTTCGTGCGTATCGCCTGCGCGCCGACGCCTCCCCGGTCGAAACGATCGCGGCGCCGCGCGGTATCCTGCATATCGAGGACCGGCGCTTTGCCGAGGAACTGCGCCGCCATGTCGGCGCCTGGCTCAATGACGGCGAAACCCGCATCCTGCTGTCCGGCATGATCGGCAGCCGCCAGGGCTGGGTTGAGGCGCCGTACCTCCCCTGCCCGGCCGGAGAGGCCGAACTCGCCGCTGCTCTGGTGCCGGTGCCCTTCGACGTGCCTGGCGTGGCCGTGCGACTGGTCCCCGGCTTGACGGCGACCGATGCCGACGGCACGCCCGAGGTGATGCGCGGCGAGGAGACCCAGGTGGTCGGCGAGATCGATCGCATCGGCGGCGATGCGCTGATGTGCCTGCCGGGCAGCCACTCGAAATGGGTGCGGGTCACCGATGGCAAAATAACCGGCTTCGATACGTACCTGACCGGCGAGGCGTTTTCCGCGTTGCGCACCGGCACCATCCTCGGCCGGATGATGCAGGAGGGCGTCCGTGACGATGCGGCCTTCGATCGCGGCGTCGCGCGCGCGGGGGAGGCCGGGCATTTGCTGCACCAGTTGTTCGGCGTGCGCACGCTCGGCCTGTTCGGGCGATTGGGCGAGCAGGAGAGTTTTTCCTATCTGTCCGGCCTGCTGATCGGCCATGAGATCCGCGCCGCCTGTCCGCCGCGCGCCACGGTCTGCCTGATCGGCGCGCGGCCGCTCTGCGAACTCTACGCCCGGGCGATTGCGGCTTGCGGCGGCGTGGGACATATCAGCGGCACCGACAGCGCCCAGCGCGGCCTGTCCAGCATCGCCCGGAGGGCCGCATGGAACTGAAGACCTGGCTCGACCGCTGCCCGCTGATCGCCATTCTGCGCGGCGTGAAGCCGAGCGAATGCGAGGCGATCGGCGATGCATTGGCGCAAGCCGGCATCGCCATCATCGAAGTGCCCCTGAACTCTCCCGACCCGATCGCCAGCATCCGTCGCCTCGCCGCGCGCTTCGGCGACAGGCTGCTGATCGGCGCCGGCACGGTGATGACGGAGGCCCAGGTGGTGGAAATCGCCGAGGCCGGCGGCCGGCTGATCGTGACGCCGCACGCGGCCGCCGCCGTGGTGCGCGCGGCCAAGGCGCGCGGCATGCTCGCCTGCCCCGGCTGCTTCACGCCCACCGAGGCGTTCGCGCTGCTGGAGGCCGGTGCGGACGCGCTGAAGCTGTTCCCGGCCGAAGCCGCCTCCCCCGCCGTGCTGCGCAGCCTGCGCGCGGTGCTGCCGGCCGGCACCGCGATGCTGCCGGTGGGCGGCATCGATGCCACCAATCTTCGCCCATGGCGCGATGCCGGTGCCGCGGGCTTCGGCGTCGGATCCTCCATCTACAAGCCCGGCGACAGCGAAGCCGACGTCGCGGCCAAGGCGGCACGGTTGATCCAGGCGCTGCAGGCGCCGCCCACCGCGGCCGCATCGCCGGCGCAAACGGTGGAGGATTTCTACGCCGCCGGTATGGAAGTTCGCCGCCAGGTGCTGGGTGAGGCGCATGTCGCCCGCGCGACCTCGGGAATCACCGATTTCGATCGCGCCTTCCAGGAATTCATCACCCGCACCGCCTGGGGCGGCGTCTGGACCCGCCCGGGCCTCGACCGCCGCACCCGCAGCCTGCTCACCCTCGCACTGATGGCCGCCCTCGGCCACCATGAGGAGCTGAAGCTGCATGTCCGCGCCAGCCGCAACACCGGCGCCGCGCCCGAGGACATCGCCGAGGTGCTGATCCAGGTCGCGGCCTATGCCGGCATCCCCGCCGGCAACAGCGCCGTGCGCATCGCCAAGGAAACCCTGAAGGAGATGGACCAGTGAGCGATCTCATGCCGTTCCGCCCGATCGCCGCCGGCAGTCAGCCGGACAATGACAGCCCGGCCTATGGCAGCACGCACAGGCGCCATCCCAGCCACGCGTTGCTGCGCATGCCGCAGACCGTGACCGAAATCTCCGGCCCGCGTTTCCTGCCGGCGCAGTTTCCGGAGCTGGCGGACATCTCGAAGGTCGACGGCAAGGAGGCGGTCGGCGAGCGGATCATCGTGCGCGGCCGCATCACCGACGAGGACGGCCGCCCCGTGTCCGCCACGATGGTCGAGATCTGGCAGGCCAACGCCGCCGGCCGCTACCACCATCCGCGCGACGTAGCACGACGCGCCGCTCGACGTGCATTTCAGCGGCCAGGGCCGCGTCTTCACCGACGCCGACGGCTGGTACCAGTTCACCTCGATCAAGCCGGGCGCCTATCCATGGCGCAACCACCACAATGCCTGGCGTCCCAACCACATCCATTTTTCGTTCTTCGGCCCAGGCTACGCCACACGCCTCATCACCCAGATGTATTTTCCCGGCGACCCGCTGCTGGCGCTCGACCCGATCTTCAACGCCGTGCCGGACAAGGCGGCGCGCGAGCGTCTGGTGTCGAAATTCGACCTCGACGTCACCCGGCCGGAATATGCCCTCGGCTACCGTTTCGACGTCGTGCTGCGCGGCCGCGGCGCCACGCCGATGGAGAATTGAGACGATGCCGATCGCCACCGCCGCCCAGACCATCGGCCCGTTCTGGCACCTGCTCGATGATCCCGCTTTGGCCGACCTCACCCGCTTCGGCGCCACCGGCAGGCGGATCAGCCTCATTGGCCGTATCACCGACGGCGACGGCGCGGCAGTCGGCGATGCCTGCGTCGAGATTTGGCAGGCCGAGCCCCGAGGCCTCGGACAATTTCCCCGGCTGGGGCCGCTGCGCCACCGATGCTGACGGCATGTTTCGCTTCACCACCCTGCGGCCTGGCCCGGTGCCCGGCCGCGGCAACACCCAGCAGGCGCCGCATTTCGCCATCACCATCCTGGCCCGCGGCATCCTCACCCGGCTCTGCACCCGCGCCTATTTCGCCGGCGACAAGCTGAACGACACCGACCCGCTGCTCGGCGCGATCGACGATCCCGCCCGCCGCGCGACCCTGGTGGCGCAATCCGCCGGAGGCGATTTGTGGCGCCTGGACATCCGCCTGCAAGGCGAAGGCGAAACCGTTTTCCTCGACATCTGACCCGCGGAACATCCGATGCCGATCAATCCGTCCGACAGCGCCGTCCTCGGCACGCTCTACGGCTCCGACGCGATGCGCGCGGTGTTCGACGACAGCGCCTGGTTCCAGCGCATGCTGGATGTGGAGGCGGCGCTCGCCCGGGTGCAGTCGCGCCTCGGCATCATCCCGGCCGAGGCTGGCGCCGCCATCACCGCCGCCGCGCATGCACAGAATCTCGATCGCGCCGAACTGGCCGCCTCGGTGCGCAATGTCGGCTATCCCGTGGTCGGCGTGGTTCGTGGTCTGTCGCGCGCCGCGGGCGATGCCGGCGGTTGGACGCATTGGGGCGCCACCACCCAGGACATCATGGACAGCGCCACGGCATTGCAGATCCGCGATGGGCTTGCCCTCATTCGCACCGACCTGCTGGCTGCGATCGCGGTGTTGGCGGATCAGGCGGATCGCCACCGCGACACCGTGATGGCCGGGCGGACGCATCTGCAACATGCTTTGCCCATCAGCTTCGGATTGAAATGCGCAATCTGGCTGCAGCCGCTGGTCGCCCATGTCGCCCGGCTCGACCAATTGCGGCCGCGGGTCGAACTGGTACAGTTCGGCGGCGCCGCCGGCACGCTCGCATCGCTCGGCACCGAAGGGATCGGCGTCGTCGAAGGATTGGCGGCCGAACTCGGCCTCGGCGCGCCGGCCGCCCCCTGGCACGTCTGTCGCGACGGTTTCGCCGAAGTGGTCAGCTTTCTCGGCCTGCTCTGCGGCAGCCTCGCCAAGATTGCGACCGACGTCATCCTGTTGGCGCAGACCGAGGTGGCGGAACTGTCCGAACCCTACGTCGCCGGGCGTGGCAGTTCCTCGACCATGCCGCAGAAGCGCAACCCGATCTCCAGCGAATACGTGCTCGCCGCCGCGCGCACGGTGCAGGCGCTGGTGCCGGTGATGCAAGGCGCCATGGCGCAGGACCAGGAGCGCGCCACCGGACCCTGGCAGGCCGAATTGCTGGCGCTGCCGCAAGCCTTCGTGCTGACCCACGGCGCGATGCAGCACGCATTGGACATCGCCCGGGGCATGGTGATCGACGGCGCCCGCATGCGCCGCAACCTCAATTCCACCGGCGGACTGATCGTGGCGGAGGCGGTGATGATGGGCCTGGCCCCGCAACTCGGCCGCGAGACCGCGCACCATGTCGTCAAGCACGCCTGCGACCGCGCGTTGGCCGAGGGCATCACCTTGGCCGCGGCGCTCCAGCAGGAACCCGAGGTCGCCGCCCGCCTCGACACGGCGGCGATCGGCCGGCTGACCGATCCAGCCGCGTATCTCGGCAGCGCCGGCGCCTTCATCGACCGCGTGCTGATGACCGTGGCCGCCATGTGAGCTGCCTGCAAGGCGGTCACAACCGCAGCAACGCGTTGATTCCGCCGCCTCCTTGTGCCTAAGCTGATGGATCGGCAATGGGGACAACCCATGTCGGTCAAGCAAGAACGCGGCCGCATCAGCGATGCCGCAACAGGGGGAATACGAGCATGCTCAAGTCGCGTGTCTCTCGTCGTCGCGCCCTTAAGCTGGGCGCCGCCGCCGCTGCCTTGCCGTTGGTCCATATCCGCACCGCCGGAGCCGCCGGCAAGCTCACCATCGGTTTCTGGGACCACTGGATCCCCGGCGCCAATGACTCTCTGGGCAAGCAAGTGCAGAGCTGGGCGGCCAAGAACCAGGTCGACGCAAAGGTCGACTTCATTACCTCCAACGGTTTCAAGAACCTGATCACCCTGACCGCCGAGCAGCAGGCCAAGACCGGCCACGACATCAACTACTTCCCGAACTTCGAGGCACACAACCACGCGGCCGCGCTGGAGCCGGTGGACGACGTGATGAAGCGGTTGATCGACGCGCACGGCCCGGTGCTGGAGACCGACGAGTACCTCTACAAGGTCAAGGGGCACTGGATGTCGGTGCCGGCCAGCTGGGGCGCGCAGAACAAGGGTCCGTGCGCGCGCATCAGCATCTTCAAGGAAACGGCCGGGATCGATCTGGTGAAGATGTATCCCGCCTCGAACACCAAGACGCCGGAGGCGGAGGCCTGGACCTGGGAAGCCCATCTGAAGGCGGCGGAGGCGTGCCATAAGATCGGCAAGACGTTCGGCATCGGACTGGGCGTCACCGCCGACTGCGTCGACACCGCCGGGGGCCTGGCGCGCGCCTTCGGTGCGGCGCTGGTAAACAGCAAGGGCGACATCACGCTCGACACGCCGGAGATGGACGAGTGCCTGACGTTCGGCCAGCGTCATGTCCGCGCCGTGCCGGATGACGCGGTCGCGTATGATGACGCGTCCAACAACCGGGCACTGATCTCAGGCGCGTCGGCGCTGATCTGGAATCCGCCCTCGGCCTGGGCGGTGGCGGTGCGCGACAACCGGCCGGTCGGCGCGGATTGCTGGACCTTCCCGTCGCCGAAAGGGCCGAAGGGGCGGATCATGCCGCAGAACCTCACCTCCTGGGGCATCTGGTCGTTCTCGCAGAACAAGAGTGCGGCCAAGGAACTGCTGGAATTCCTGATGACGCGCGCACAGGTCGAGGAGCGTTCGGTGCCCGTGCAGGGCTACGACCTGCCGCCCTTCAAATCGATGATGGATTTCAAGATCTGGGAAACCGTCGAGCCGCCGCCGGGCACCCTCTACAACTATCCGACCCGGGCACATCACGACCAAATCCCCTGGATATCCGGCATGGACGCTCCGCCGGAAATCGCCGTGCAGATCTACAACCGCGGCACCCTGCCCACGATGTTCGCCAAGTTGAAGAGCGGGCAGAGCATCAAGCAGGTCAAGGACTGGGCGCGCGAGGAGATTGAGGGGTTCATGCGCTGACGGACCGCCGGGCGGGCGCGTACACCCCGCCGCGACCGGCTTTGGGAGGGCACGGCCATGGCTGACGGTTCCAGCATTATCACCGCCGACGTCATCGGCCGCACCCGTGCGCCCACTTCACGAGCGTCGGCGATTAGTCGCTTCCTCGGCCGACGCTCGACCGTGGGGTTCTTGCTCGCCTTGCCGCTGATCGTGCTGATCAGTGCGCTGGTCGTCTGGCCGGCGCTCTACGCCGTCGAACTGAGCATGCTGAACAAGCGCATGACCCAGTTCGTCGGTTTCAACAATTTCGCCTTTCTCTGGAAGCGCAACACTTTCCAACTCGTGCTGTTCCAGTCCTGCCTGTTCGCGCTCAGCGCGGTGTTCTTCAAGGCGCTGATCGGCTTCATCGTCGCCCACCTCATGCACAACATACCAGGCAAGCATCAGCGGATCTGGCGGGGCCTGTTGCTGGTGCCGTGGGTGATCCCGCTGGCCATGTCGACGCTGACCTGGTGGTGGATGTTCGACCCGCAATACTCCGCCATCAACTGGGTCCTGGAAGCGCTGGGGATGAACCGGGTGCCGTGGCTCGGCGTCGGCTGGACCGCCCGCTTCTCGACCATTCTCGTGAATGTCTGGTACGGCTCGCCGTTTTTCATGATCATGTACCTCGCGGCCCTCAAATCGGTACCTGAACAGCTTTACGAAGCGGCGGCGATCGACGGTGCCGGGGCGTGGCAGAAGCTGGTCTTCGTTACCCTGCCGATGATGCGCAACATCATCGCCATCACCGTGCTGTTCAGCCTGATCGTTACCTTCGCGGATTTCGACATCGTGCGAATCCTCACCGCCGGCGGCCCGCAGGACCAGACGCATGTCTTCGCAACCTACGCCTTCGTCATGGGCATCCAGTCCGGCGACATCCCACTCGGCGCCTCGATCAGCCTTTTCATGGTGCCGATCCTGGCGGTCGCCGCCTTCTTCGTGCTGCGCGGCGTGACGCGGCGCACCCGGGATATCGCGGCATGAGCAGCGCCGCCGCCGCCGCCGTCCCCCGCCACGGACACCCAAGTCTGCACCGGCAGCGCCTGTGGGCGTTGTGGGGCAGCTACGTGGCGCTGACGGTGTTCGTGATCATGTTCCTGATCCCGCCGTTCTACACCATCATGACCAGCCTTAAATCCTCGGCAGAGATCTCGGCGCCAACAGCCAATCCGTGGATCGTGCAGCACCCGACGCTGGAAAACTTCACCTACCTGCTGACCTATCCCGCGTTCCAGCGCTATTTCTTCAATTCGACCGTGGTGACGATCCTGGTCGTCGCGATCTCCATGGTGATCTCGATCATGGCCGCGTTCAGCTTAGCGCGGATGGGATTCTGGGGCAGCCAGACGATCGCCACCGGCGTGTTCCTGACTTACCTTATCCCGGCTTCGCTGCTGTTCATTCCCTTGTTCCAGATTGTCGGCTCGCTCGGGCTGCTCAATAACACCTGGTGCCTCGTGCTGCTCTACCCGACCCTCGCGGTGCCGTTCTGCACCTGGATATTGATCGGCTACTTCTCGTCGATCCCCAGGGAACTGGACGAGGCCGCGCTGATCGACGGGGCCGGTTACATACAGATCCTGCTTCGCATCTTCATCCCTGTCGCCATGCCCGGCATCATCGCCGCGACGATCTTCGCGTTCACGATTTCCTGGGGAAATTTCATCTATCCGCTCGCATATCTCTATTCACTCGACCAGATGCCCTTGACCGTCGGCATAATCAGCGACCTTATCCGTGGCGACGTGTTTCTCTGGGGCAAGATCATGGCGGCGGGGGTGCTGGCATCGGCGCCGCCGATCATCATCTACGCGTTCCTCATGGATTACTACATCGCCGGCCTGACCGCCGGGGCAACCAAGGGATAAACAAAGAATGGCGCAGGTTTCGGTCCGCAAGGTCGTCAAGGCCTACGAGGGCAACGTGCAGGCCGTCAAAGGCATCGACCTTGAGATCGCCGATCAGGAATTCGTCGTGCTCGTCGGGCCCTCCGGCTGCGGCAAGTCGACCACCCTGCGCATGATCGCGGGCCTTGAGGAGATCACGTCCGGCGAAATCTGGATCGACGGCGACGTCGTCAACGACGTGCCGCCGCGCGACCGCGACATCGCCATGGTGTTCCAGAACTACGCGCTGTACCCGCATATGTCGGTGTTCGACAACATGGCGTTCGGATTGAAGCTGCGCAAGTTCAGCCGCGACGAGATCAAGCGCCGGGTGGATGACGCGGCGAAGATCCTCGACATCCAGATGCTGCTGGAGCGCAAGCCGAAGGCGCTGTCAGGCGGCCAGCGGCAGCGCGTGGCGATGGGCCGTGCCATCGTGCGCAATCCCAAGGTGTTCCTGTTCGACGAACCGCTGTCCAACCTCGACGCCAAGTTGCGGGTGCAGATGCGCACCGAGATCAAGAAGGTCCACCAGACCATCCCCACCACCACCGTCTACGTCACCCACGACCAGGTGGAAGCGATGACGCTGGCCGACCGCGTGGTGGTGATGAATCACGGCGTGATCGAGCAAGTGGGCCCGCCGCAGGAGCTGTACCACAACCCGACGACGCGCTTCGTCGCCGGCTTCATCGGCAGCCCGGCGATGAATTTCCTGCCCGTTCGCGTGGTTGATGACAGCGGGCTGAAGCTGCAACTCGCCGACGGCGCGACGCTGGCCGTGCCGCCGCAGCGGGTCGACCGCTACGGCCGCCACAAGGGCCGCGAGATGACGCTCGGCCTGCGCCCGGAGCATCTGACCGAAACCCATGAGGGCGAACGGCCGGGCGTGGTACGCATGAACGCCAATGTCGACGTGGTCGAGCCGATGGGCATGGAGACGCTGGTGCATTTCTTCATCGGGCCGGAGCCGGTCTGCGCGCGAATCGACCCGGAGACGCACGCCGCCCCGCGCGAAATCCTGCCGCTGGCGGCCGACATGAACAACATGCATCTTATCGACAACGAATCCGGGAAAGTCGTCTGACCGCCATGGACCTGCCTCTGCCGACCCACGTCATCGCCGCCGATACGCTGCAAGCCTTCGTCGCCGACATCTTCGCCGCCGCCGGATGCGCCCGCCCCGAAGCCGAACGCATCGGCCTGCATCTGGTCTCCGCCAACCTCACCGGCCATGACAGCCACGGCGTGATCCGGGTGCCGCGCTACGTGTCGGACCTGCGCGAGGGCCGGGTGGTCGCCGGCCAGACACTCACCATCGTCGCCGAAAGTCCCACCCATGCCGTCGTCGATGGCGGCTACGGTTTCGGCCAGACCATCGGCCCGCTGGCGGTGGACCTCGGCATCGCCAAGGCGAAGGCGGCGGGGATGGCGATCATCGCCTTGCGCAAATCCGGCCATATCGGCCGCATCGGCGACTGGGGTGAGCGGGCGGCCGCCGAGGGCTTGATCTCCATTCATTTCGTCAATGTCGAGAACGGCGAACTGGTCGCACCGTTCGGCGGCACCGGCCGGCGCTTCTCCACCAACCCGTTCTGCATCGGCTTGCCATCGAAAGACGGCGGCGCGCCGTTGCTGCTCGATTTCGCCACCTCCATCGTCGCCGAAGGCAAGGTGCTGGTGGCCAGCAACGGCGGCAAGAAGCTCCCTGCTGGCGCGCTGATCACGCCCGACGGCCAGCTCTCCACCGATCCGGCGACGCTGTACGGCCCGCTCACGCCCGCCGGTCCGCGCCAGGCCGGCAACGGCACTGGCGCCATCCGCGCCTTTGGCGACCACAAGGGCTCGGGCCTCGCCTTTATGTGCGACATCCTCGGCGGCGTGCTGACCGGCGGCGGCACCTCCGGCCCGATGCGGCCCGGCATCCGGCGGATCAGCAACGGCATGCTGTCGATCTACCTCGACCCCGGCCATTTCGGCGCCAAGGATTTCGTCGCCGAAGCGCAGGATTTCGTCGAGTACGTGAAATCCTCCAGCCCCGCCGAGCCCGGCGGCGAAGTGCTGGTGCCGGGCGAACCGGAAGACCGCACCCGCCGCGACCGCCTTCGCCACGGCGTTCCGCTGCAAACCGACACCTGGGCAACCATCGTCGCCACTGCCGGCGAGCTTGGCCTGAAAGCCCCGTAGCCGAAAAAGCACCAATCAGAAAGATGGCCCATGCATGCCTCCGTTGTAGTCAATCCACATCTGGAGATACACGGCTTGTCCTCGTCCGCCGCCTGAGCGATCAAACTCATACTTCACGCTCGTCTCTGATCCGTCACCCCATCTTATCCTGACGGCGCAATACCTAGCCTTCATGCCATCTCGGAGCAGGCGAGCATCGCTCACATTAACGGCGTGCAGGAGGCGCCGGTTGTCATACAGTTTGGCAAGTTCGGCTAGCACCGCACTGTTATTGCAATCAGGGTACGGCTTGCCCGAAATAAATGGCTGAAATACTATCGCCGCAAGGGCCAGCACCAAGACCAGAAGCCAGAACGACCGTTGTAGAAGTCGCCTGATCTGCATTTTCAGATGATACCTGGGGCCGATTAAATTACGCAACGGTTCTAGGGCCGCAACGCCGAAGCTGCCGCAATAGCGGGCACGATGCGGCGCTACACCGGCTCCAGATCCACGCCGGCGACGACACTGTGCTTGCCGCCGCCGAGGATGATGCCGCGCACCGGGCTGATGTCGCCGTAGTCGCGGCCCCAGGCGAGCACCACATGCTCGTCATGGACCACCAGGTCGTTGGTCGGGTCGAGGTCGACCCAGCCATCGCGCGGGCCAAGCCAGCAGCCGACCCAGGCATGCGACTGGTCGACGCCTTGGCGCACCTTGACGCCCGGCGGCGGCTTGGTGCGCAGATAGCCGGAGACGTAGCGCGCGGGCAGGCCGAGCCAGCGGAGGCCAGCGATCATCAGATGCGAAAAATCCTGGCAAACCCCGGCGCGCTGGGCGAGCACCTTGGCGACCGGCGTCTGCACCGTGGTCACCCCGGCCTTGAACGTGAAATCGCGCCGAATCCGGCCGTTCAGTTCGATCAGCGCGTCCAGCACCGGGCGGCCAGGGGGGAAACTCTCGGCCGCATAGGCGCCGGCGCCGGCGTGGGCGGCGGCCATCGGACTGTCGAAGGCGAATTCCGCCGGTTCCCACGCGCCCGCACCCCCGGCGCGGGCGGCCGCCGCGACCGCCTCCCAAGGCGGCGAAGCGGAGGGCGGTGGGGGGAACGCCACCTCCACCTGGGCGTGCATCGTCACGATGAATTTCTCATGCGGCAGGTCGAGGAACACCCAGGCGACGCGGTTCCCGAAATGATCCTCGCCCTCGCGCACACGCGACGGCGGCGGCTCGACCAGGATCGAGGATTCGAGCACCCGCTGGAACGGCAGCATGCGCGGCGCCAGATGCAGCATGTGGCCCGCCAGATCCACCGGCTTGCCGTAGGTGTAGGTGGTGACGTGGCGAACGCGGTATTTCATGCCGCCCCCCGCAATTCGCGCGGATCGGCACTGACGCCCACCGCCTGCGCCGCCGGCAGCAAGGCGAAATAGCGCCGGTTGATGCGGTCGGACAACGCCTCAACTCCGCGGGCGACCTCGTGCAGCCGCTCCGGCAGGGCCGACGCCGCCACCGGTTGGTTGGGCGCGGCCAACACGCCATCGACCAGCGCCTCGATTTCCACCAGCAGGCCCGCAGCGGTGCCGGCGAGCAATTCGCGCGGGGCCTCGCCGGTCAACTCGTCCAGCAGCGTGTGCATCTGCGCCAACTGGAACGCGAGGCCGCGCGGGTTGCCCTGGTCGGCCAGCACCAGATCCAGCACCGGTGCGGCCTGCAACACGTTCAGGTAGCGGCTGCGATAGGTGATGTTGGAGTCACACAGCTCCAGTACCAGCTGCAGCGCCACCTCGATCCGTGACGGCGGCTGGTCGAGCGCGAAGCCCACCTCCGTCGCCACCGCCTGCGCCCGCTCGATGCGGCGGCCGAGTTCGAGGAACAGCCAGCCGCCGCCGCGCACCATGTTCTCGGCCGCGACCCCTGCGACGGCGTTGGAAAAGCGCATGATCGAGACCATGGCATGCGCCAGCTCGTCGAGGTCGCGGCCATCCGGGCTGCGCGCGGCGGCGAAGGTATCCGCACGGGCGCCGCGCAGGGTCTGGGTGAAGGTCGCGTACATGTCGCCGGTCAGCCGGTCCCGCACCGCATCGGTCAGCCGGGCGATGCGGGCGAATTTGCGGCCGAGCGCGCCGGTTTCCCGCGCCGCCAGCAGCAGCGCGCCGGACAGGGTGGTCGGCGTCGGTCGCCGGGCTTCCTCCTCGGAAATCATTTCCGCTTCGCCCAGGCAGCTGGCGAGCGCCTGCAACTCCACCAGTTCGGTCGGCAGCATCGCGGTTCCGCGTGCCAGCCGGGTCACCGCGGCGCGCACCAGCCGGGCCGCGCGCTCGATCTGCTCGACATAGCGGCCGAGCCAGAACAGGTCGTCGGCGATCCGGCTCGGCAAATCGCCGCTGGTCCGCCGCAGCCGCAGCGGTGGCAACACCACCGCACGCGGCCCGACGATGTCGGCACGTTCGTCGGTCAGCACCCAAACGTCCTTGGTGATGCCGCCGCGCGGCATCTGTCCGGCACGCAGATCGGCCGGTTCCACCACCCGGGCGAGGCCGCCCGGCATCGTCCGCCAGGCCTGGCCGTCGAACACCAGGAACATCCGCAACACCACCGGCTTCGGCGTCATGCCGTTCTCACCGAGGCACGGCGCCACCGAATGCGGGATCGGCCCGCGCGCCGCCCACTCCCAGGGCCGCCGCTCGATCCGGGCCAGGAATGCCGCGATTTCAGGGCCATCGAGTCCGTCGGTGCCGGTCGCATGCTCGGTGCCATCGAGCGCCGGCCGCAGCATCCAGCGCTCGGGCGCGTCGCGGAGGATCTTGCGCGCCCGCTCCTCGCCCAGCCACATCGTCGGCACGCTGGCGATCTGCAGCCGCTGGTCGAGCAGCCGCAGGCACAGCCGGGGCAGGAATGTCGCCAAGGCCGGCGCCTCTACCACCCCCGCGCCGGGGTCGTTGACCACCCGCACGGCGCCGCCGCGCATCGCGTCGAGCAGACCCGGCATGCCGATCAGGCTGCCGGATTCGCACTCAAGCGGATCGATCAGCCGCCCGTCCAGCCGGCGAACCAGCACATCCACCTGCTGCAGGCCCTTCAGCGTCTTCAGGAACAGCGCGCCGCCACGCACCGTGAGGTCGCCCGGCTCGACCAGCGCGCAGGACAGTTCGCGCGACAGGTACATATGCTCGAACCAATGCGGATGCGCCGTGCCTGGCGTCAGCAGCGCCACGGCCGGGTTGGATTTTCCCGCCGGCGCCAGACGTTGCAGCGCATCCTGCCACATATCGAAAAACGGCCGCAGCGAGCGCATCTGCAGCGTGCGGAACGCTTCCGGCACCACCCGCGCCAGCAGCCGCCGGTTCTCTCGCGCATAGCCCAGGCCGTCCGCGCCCGCCGTGTGGTCCGCCAGCACCCGCCACGCCCCGTCCGGTCCACGCACCAGGTCGGCGGCGTAGAGTTGCAGGCGCGGCCCGGCATGCGCGCCGCAGCTGGAGCGGAGGAAACCGGGATTTGGGTAGACCAGCGCCGGCGGCAGCGCACCTTCGGTGAGCAGTGTCTGCGGTCCATAGAGATCGCCGAGGATTGCTTCCAGCAGCGCGGCGCGCTGGGCGAGGCCCGTTTCCAACTCGGCGAATTCGGCGGCGGGGATCGGCAGCGGGATCGGGTCGCAACGCCAGAGATGCGCCGCCGAGGCGCCGGGGAGCACGCTGGTGACGCCCTCCTCCTCGAAGGCGCGGTTCAGCCGGTACGCGCGCGCCGCCAGACCGCCTTCGCCGAGCGCCGTCAGCGCGCCGAGCAGCCCGCGCCAATGCGGGCGCAGTCCGCGGCGCCCATCCACCATCTCGTCGCGTGCCGCCGAATTTGTCAGTGTCTCACTTGTCACCCGGCGGAGTTTCCTAGGCGAACCGGCGCAGGTCCAGGGTTCGCGGATGTTCGCGGCCGACGACCATGCGCGGCGCCGCCATTGCCCCGGCACTATGCCCGATCGGGAAGAAGCGCGCCCGGCGCCGCGCTTCTGCCTCGCCGGCATTCACCGGGAAGGTGTCGTAGTTGCGGCCACCGGGATGGGCGACGTGATGGGTGAACCCGCCGAGGCTGCGGCCGGTCCAACTGTCATAGACATCGAACACCAGCGGCGCCTGGGCGGGAATGGTCGGGTGCAGCGCGCTTGGCGGCGCCCACGCCTTGAAACGCACGCCCGCGACATATTCGCCGGTCCGCTCGGTGCGGCTAAGCGGAATGGCCACGCCGTTGCAGGCCAACTGGTAACGCTCCTCGATCCAGCCGGACAGCTTCACCTGCACCCGCTCGGCAGAGCTGTCGACGTAGCGGACGGTTCCTGACGGCGTCATGTCCTCGCCCAGCACGTGCCATGGCTCGAGCGCGTGGCGGAGTTCGATATGCATCCCGCGCAGGTCGATCTCGCCGATCATCGGGAAACGGAACTCCAAATGCGGCGCAAACCACGCGGGGTCCAGCTTCGTGCTGCCATTCGCCTGCCCGATCGCCGAAAGCTCCTCCAGCGCGTCGCCGAAATCCTCCTCGCAGAAATGCGGCAGCAAAAACGCATCATGCAGGCGGGTGCCCCAGCGGACCATCCGCCGCTCGTAAGGCTGGGCCCAAAAGGCGGCGACGGCGGCCCGCATCAGCAGCATCTGGGCGGCGGCCATGCGGGGATGCGGTGGCATCTCGAAGGCGCGGAACTCGACGAGGCCACGGCGGCCGGAGGGGCCGCCCGGGTCGTACATCTTGTCGATGCAGAATTCGGTCCGGTGCGTGTTGCCGGACATGTCGGCCAGGATGTTGCGGAAGATCCGGTCGGTTAGCCAGGGCGACACCGGGGTTTTCGCCTTGATCTGGCTGAAGGCGATCTCAAGTTCGCCCACCGCATCGTCGCGCGCCTCGTCGATGCGTGGATGCTGGCTGGTAGGTCCGATGAACAAACCACTGAACAAAAAAGAAAGACTCGGATGGTTGTGCCAGAATCCCAGCAAGCTTTTCAGCAGGTCCGGGCGACGCAGAAATGGTGAATCCTCCACCTTGGCGCTGCCCATCACCACGTGATTGCCGCCGCCGGTACCGACATGGCGGCCGTCCAGCATGAATTTCTCCGACGCCAGCCCGAGTTCGCGCGCCACCGCATACATCTGTTCGGTGCGCACAACGTGCTGATCCCACGCGGTCGCGGGATGGACATTGACCTCGATCACCCCGGGGTCGGGGGTCACGGAGAAATTCAGCAATTGCGGATCGGCGGGCGGCAAATAACCTTCCAGCACCACTGGCCTGCCCGCGTCGCGCGCGGTGGCCTCAACCGCCGCGACCAGCGCCAACCAGGCTTCCGCCTGCTCCAGCGGCGGAAAGAACACATGCACGAAGCCGGCCCGCGATTCGACGGTGAGGGCGGTGCGGACCAGGCGGTCCTCGGGTTTTCCGTCGCTTTCGCCGTCGCCATTGGCCAGCATTGCATGGGACGGCAGGATGTCGGCGACCGCGAAGGGGTCGGCCTCGAACGGTGGTTCGATGCCGGCGGGGTCTTCCCAGGGCAGGCTGTCGAGCGGCAGGCGCAGGCCGATTGGACTGTCGCCGGGGACCAGGAACAGGACATCGTCGCGAAAATGCCAGCGCGCGGTCTTCCAGACCGGCGCCGACGCCGCGCGCCGCAGCGGCAGCACCCACCCGGTCGGCGCGGTCAGGCCCTGGCGGAAGATCCGCACCATCTGCGCCCGCTCCAGCGGGTTGCGCAGGCGATTCTCCTCCACCACGACGTTGGCCGGCAGCCGACCCTCCCGCCACAGGAAATAGTGCAGATCCTCATGCGCCGGCTGCACCATCGCCGGGTTGACCCTAAGGCGGCGCGCCAGCGCACGGGCAAATTCGCCGGCGTGCTCGGCGGTGGCGTCGCCGCTTTCGCCATCGGGGTCGGCCAGCAACGCCGGATCGGTCCATACCGGCTGGCCATCCGCCCGCCAATGCGCGGACAGCGCCCAGCGCGGCAGCGCCTCGCCGGGATATTGCTTGCCCATGCCGTAATGCAGTGCCGCATCGGGGGACCACAAAGCCGCCAGCCGCCGGATCAGCTTGCCGGAAAAAGCGCGCTTGGTCGGCCCGGCGGCGTCGGTATTCCACTCCGCCGCCTCCGGGTCGGCGCTGGCGACGAAGGTCGGCTCACCGCCCAGGGTCAGGCGCACGTCGCCTTCGGCCAGCGCGGCATCGACCCGCGCGCCCGCCTGCAGGATCGCCTGCCATTGCGCATCGCCGTACGGCTTGGTGACGCGCGGCGTTTCCAGCACGCGCCGGACCGTCATCTCAAAATCGAACGCGACGCCGCTGGCCTCGACCGCGCCCGAGATCGCCGCCGCCGATTGCGGCTCGGGGCTGGCGGCGAGCGCGATATGGCCTTCGCCGGTCATCAGCCCGGAGGTCGCGTCGAGACCGATCCAGCCGGCGCCGGGCAAGTAGACCTCGGCCCAGGCGTGCAGGTCGGTGAAATCCTCGGTGGGGCCGGCCGGGCCATCGAGCGGCTTGATGTCGGAAACCAGCTGGATCAGGTAGCCGGACACGAAGCGCGCGGCGAAGCCGAGATGGCGCAGCACCTGCACCAGCAGCCAGGCCGAATCCCGGCAGGAGCCGCGGCCTTCACCCAGCGTCTGTTCCGGCGTCCACACCCCGGGCTCAAGCCGCACGATGTAGCTGACGCGGCTTCTGCACCGCGCGGTTCAGCTCCACCATCAGGTCGATGGTGCGCTCGCTCGCCGCGGTCGATGGTCGGCGAGGAGGTCAGCGAGCAGCGGGCCGGCGGGCGCGATCTTGCGGAACGGCGCCAGTTCCTGCTCCAGCACCGGGTCGTAGGCGAAGGGAAAGGTCTCGGCCTCAGGTTCGAGGAAGAAGTCGAACGGGTTGATCACCGCCATGTCGGCGACGAGATCGACGGTGACGTCGAAATGCGTGACCTTCTCGGGGAACACCACGCGAGCGAGGAAATTGCCCTGCGGGTCCTGCTGCCAGTTCAGGAAATGCGGCTTCGGCGCGATGGTCAGCGAATAGGACAGGACCGGCGTGCGGGCATGCGGCGCCGGGCGCAGGCGAATGGTTTGCGGCCCGAGCGTCACGGCGCGGTCGTAGCGGTAGCGTGGTCCGGTGGGTCAGGGCGACATGGATCGACATCAGCGCATGACTATCACACGCCGTATCGTCACGGGCGGGCGAAGCGACGCGGATCGATCGCTGGCGACAATCGCCGCGGCTTCGCCCGGGTCGCGTCCCGCAGACCAGGTCGGCCACCAGCTTGCCCGCCGCCGGCGAGGTCTGGATGCCGTAGCCGCCCTGCCCCACGCTCCAGAAAAACCCCTCCACCGTTGCGTCCCAGCCCGATGCCAGGCTGCGATCCGGCGCTGAACGTGCGCAGCCCCGCCCAGCGTGCTCGACCCGGCGCACCGTCGATGTCCAGCGCCTGCTGCATGCGGTCGACGGCGATGGCGACGTCGAGCTCGTCCGGCTGCACGTCGTGCGGATGCATGTCGGTCTCGTCGGCCGGCGAGACCATCAGCTTGGTGCGCGCCTCCGGCCGGCAGTACCAGCTATGGCTGACGTCGTCGAGCATCGGCCAATCCGCCGGCTTCCAGGGCTGCGGGTCGATCGACCACGGCGGTGCGCCGCTTCGGCACCAGGCCGAGCGGCGCGACGCCCGCCTGCCGCGCCACCTCGTCGCCCCAGGCGCCGGCGGCGTTCGACCAGGACCGTCGCGCGGAACTTGCCGCCGCCGCTCACTTCGACATCCCACGCCCCGGCGCGGCGCTCGATCCGCCCGGTGCGGCTGCGCAGCGCCAGCGCGCCGCCGGCCGCTTGCAACTGGCGCAGGAAACCCTGGTGCAAGGCGGCCACGTCCATGTCGAACGCATCGTCCTCGATCGCCGCCACTTGGGCATAATCGCGCCTTCAACGCCGGCACCAAGGCGCGCAACTCGGCGATCGAGATCGGGCGGATGCCGCGGCCGCCGGCGAGCTTCTCGGCCAATTCGCTTTCCTGGCCGGGCGGGGCCAGCGACACCACGGCGCGCTGCGCCATCAAGCGCAGCCTCGGCGAAACCAGGCGGCGGCGCTTCGAAGAAGCCGCGCGACAGGCGGCTGAGCGTCTGCACGTCGGGAGGGCCGTAATTCTGGATCCAAAGGGCGGCCGACCGGCCGGTGGTGTGGTAGCCGGCCGCCTCCTCCGCCTCGATCAGCGCGACCCGATGGTCGGCTGCGAGATGTGCGGCCGCCGTGGCGCCGGCAATGCCGGCGCCGATGACGAGGACGTCGAAGGCATTGTCTTCCATGCCCGCAACATCCTCTGCCGCATTGCAGCACGCAAGCCTGTTGATGGCCTCGCGCGGGGTCAGGCCGCGGCGGCGAGAAGGCCCCGGATATGGTCCACCAGCAGCCGGCCGCCAAACGGCTTGCAAACGAGCCGGGTGAACGCGTCCTGCACCGGGGCGCCCGGGAGGTCGCTCTGGATCAGGCCGGTGATGAACACCATCGGCATCTTGGGAAAGCGAAACCGAATCCAGTTGCCGAGTTCCAACCCGTTGATGCTGCCCGGCAACGCGATATCGGTGACCACGGCATCGACTGAGGTGGAATCCAGCACCTCCCGCGCCGCCGCGGCGGTATCCGCCTCCACGACGTCGAGCTCCGCCTTGCGCAGCGCCCGGACAAGCACGTTGCGGACTTCCTGGTGATCCTCGATCACCAATACAGTATTTCGATGCGGAACGGGTATTGGTGACGGAACATAACGTAATACCGTGGCGCCCAGCCGGGTGATTTGATCGTCATGCTCCGACCGATAGTAGGTGCTCACCCGAAGCGACTCCTTCTTCACGCCGAATTGAAGCGTAAACCAACGTCAACGGGTGGGAAGTCACCGCAGCATCATGCGGCCGTTAAATCTGCACTTGCTAAGGTGTCCTTAACACTTCGCACGCGAATGTGACTTCCGCGCAGGTCGCGCGCGCCTCGCCGCCGGCCGCGATTAATGGAAGCGCACGCAATTGCTCCGGCCGGCCATGACGCAGTCCTGGATTCGGGTGACCGACAGCAGCGTCTGGCTCAGCCACCAGCCCCCCAGCATCAGCGCCGCGATCACCGCCATGGCGATCAGTGGGCCGCGGCGCGAGGGTGGGGGGTCGTCGTTCTGCTGCATGGCGAAGGGTCGATTGACAGGGGTGGGTTGGCACCGGCAGTTGACCGTATGCGCCTGGGTTCCGCAATCGCGAGTCTCATGATGATGCTGGCGGCGTTTTCACCCGCCCGGGCGGAGCCATACCAGGACCGCTATTTCACTTCCAGCGACGGCGTGCGGCTGCATTACCTTGAGGCCGGGCACGGGCGCACCATCGTGTTCGTGCCTGGGTGGACCATGCCGGCCTGGATCTTCGACCGCCAGATCGAGGATTTCTCCCGCCGGTACCACGTCGTGGCGTTCGACCCTCGCGGCCAGGGCGACAGCGCCATCCCGTCCGGCGGCTACGAACCGACGCGCCGCGGCCAGGACATCGGCGAGTTGATCGCGAAATTCGGACCGGACCCGGTGTTGCTGGTGGGATGGTCGCTCGGCGTGCTGGACGCGCTGGCCTATGTCCATGCCAGCGGCGACAGCGCCCTGGCCGGGCTGGTGCTGGTCGACAATTCGGTCGGCGAGGACCCGCCGCCGCAGCCCTCGCCGAGGGTGATACGGCCAGGGCCCAAGCTCGTGCGCGAAATGATGATGCGCAATTTCGTCCACGGCATGTTCGTCCAGCCGCAGCCGCCGGCGTGGCTGGCGCGGCTGACCGAGGCGGCGCTGCGCACGCCGATCGCGGCGGCCAACGCGCTGCTCGCCTACCCCGTGCCGCGGACCTATTGGAAGGAGGCGGTCTACGCCGCCCGCCGCCCCGTGCTCTATCTGGTGCGACCGCGATTCGCCGGCCAGGCCGGGAACCTCGCGGCGCATCATCCGCTCGCCGAGACCATGGTGCTGACCGGAGTCGGGCACGCGCTGTTCGTCGATGACGCCAGCCGGTTCGACGCCATCCTGCAGGATTTCATCCGGCGTCGCCTATGGCATTGACGGCGTATCCCCCCGTCACGCGGGCGCGGGGCATGGCAGCGCTTTTCCTGGTCTCGATGGCGACGGTCGGCTACGAGATCGCGCTGACCCGGTATTTCGCGGTCGCGAAATGGTCCGAGTACGGCTACTGGGTCATCTCCATCGTGCTGGCGGGATTCGCCCTGTCCGGTGTGGTCATGGCGTTGGGCCGGGACGCGTTCGCCCGGCGCGGACGCGTTTTGCTGGCCTGGCTGCCGGTGGCGCTGATCGCCGCGGCGGCCATCGGTTTTCATTTCGTGACGACCAACCCGTTCAATCCGTTGCAACTGCAGAACCAAGCGACGTTCGCTGCACAACTCTATAATATTGCGGCGTATTATCTGTGTCTTCTGCCGTTCTTCTTCCTCAGCGGACTCTATATCGGCACCAGCTTCGTGCTGAACGACCAGGCGATCGGCCGCGTCTATGGTTTCGACCTCACCGGCGCCGGCATCGGCGCTTTGGCGGTGCTCGGCTTGATGTTCTGGGTGCATCCGTTCGCCTTGGTGCCGTGCCTGCTGCTGCCGCTGGCCGCCGCCTGCCTCTCCTCCCGCCCGATTTCGCGACGGCCGTTGCTCGCGGCGCTGGCGATGCTCGCGTCGGGGGAAGCGCTGCTGCTGCTCGACGACGGGGCTGATTTCAACGATTACAAGGCGATCTACGCGCCGCTGCATGTGCCGGACAGCCGCGTGGTGGCACAAACTCTGTCGCCGCGCGGCCTCTACATGCTGCTCGACGACTTCACCGAGCGGGTTGACACCGACGTTTCCAACAACGCCGGCCTGCTCGGCCTGCCCGGGCCGCCGACTTCGTTCGGCTTGTATCGCGATGGCAACCGCTTAGCATCCGTGCCACACCCCGGCGCCGTCGACGCACGCTATGCCGCGGCCACGCTCGCAGCCCTGCCCTATCTGCTGCACGCCCATCCCAAGGTGCTGCTGGCCGGCGCGTCGGGCGGCTTTCGCATCGCCGAGGCACAGGCCCTCGGCGCTGCGTCCGTCACCGTCTCGGAGCCGGAGCCGGTGCTGTTCCGCGGCCTGCCGCCGGCGCCGGATGTGCAGCCGTTGCCGGAAAGCCCGATCGCCGCGGCACGGAGCGGCGCGAAATACGACCTCGTGGACATCTCGGCCGATTTCCTCGACGCGGCGGAAGCCAACAACAGCGCCTTCGCCACCGAAGCGATCGCATCCTACCTCGCCGCCGTCTCACCCTCCGGGCTGGTTTCGATTCCGGTGTCGATCCGCGAATTTCCAGCCTACGCGGTGCGCATGCTGGCGACCGTGCGCGCGGCGCTGCTGAAAGCGGGCGTGGCCGACCCGGCGGCGCATGTGCTGGTCTATCGATCCGCCTGGAACGTCCGCGTCCTGGTGTCGTCGGCACCGTTCGACGCGGCGGCGATCGCCGCGGCAAAGACATTCTGCGACGAACGATCCTTCGACATGAGCTTCTACCCCGGCATTGACGTCGCAGCGGCACGAGCCAACATCTACAATGACTTGCCGGCTGTTTCTTTCGAAGAAGGCGAGGTAACCTCCGCCGAGGGCCCGCATGACGCGATCGCCGACGAAGCCGGTCGGGTGCTCGCAGGCGAAGTCCACCAAATCCGCACGCGCCTTCAATCTGGCGCCGATCACCTTCGACCGGCCGTCGTTTTACTCGGTGCTGCTGCTCTCGCAGCTCGGCACCATCCTCCAGCGGCTGGAGATCCTGCCGCAGGCGGAAATCGGCGCGTTGGTGAATCTCGCGGTCCTCGCCCAGGCGGTGGTGGTGGCGCTGGTGGTCCTTGCGGTGCCGCTGCTCGGCGGACGGCGGATGCGCGCCGGCGGGCCGGGGACGATCCGCTCGGTGCTGTATTTCTCGGCACTTGGCCTGGGGTTCCTGTTCCTGGAAATCTTCCTGATCGAGAAGGCCAGCTTCTATCTCAGCGACCGCACCAGCGCCTTCGCCCTGGTGCTGACGGGAATGCTGATCTTCTCCGGCCTCGGCAGCATGGCCGAGCACCAATTCCGCGCGGTGCAAAGGCGGACGCTGCTGCTGGCGGTGGGGTTCGTTGTGGCCTGGGCGGCGCTGCTGTTGTTCGGCTTGCAGGATTTCATGCTCGCCACCCTCGGGCTGGACTGGGACCTGCGCGCCGCGATCATGGTCGCCGTGGTGGCGCCGGTGTCGCTGGCGCTTGGCCTGCCGTTTCCGCTCGGTTTGTCGCGCATGGGCTCCGGCGGCTTTCTGCCCTGGGCGTGGGGGCTGAACGGCGCGTTCTCGGTGGTGGCGACGCCGCTGGCGAACCTGATCGCCCTCGAATCGGGCTACAACAGGCTGTTATGGGCCGCCATCTTGTTATATGTGACCGCCCTCATCGCTTTTCCCCGCGCCGGAAAGAACCCGAATTGCCCGAAATCCCCACCGAGCTGACGCGCCGTTCGCTGCTTGCCGTGCCGCTGGCAATCCTCGCCGCCGGCGCGGTGGCCGAGGGCGCGCACGCCGCCGGGACATGGACCCGTCAGGCCTATATGGAGGCGATGGCCAAATCCGGCCGCCCCGTGGACCTGACCGACGCGCAGTTCCAGGCCATCCAGGCGCGCAAGCCTGCGGCGATGAAGCGGATCGAATCCTACCTGAAGGAACGCTTCGGCTCCGCCGACCCGGCGGTCATGGCGGCGTTCCAGGCGGTGCCGCGCGAGTACTTCCATTACATGTACGACGGCCACCGCGCGACCCCAGGCGACGCCTACGAGGACACCCCCAAGCCATGGGCGCTCGGCTACGGTTCGGCGCTGTCGGACTATTTGGGCCAGGCCTACATGACCCAGGTCGCCAAGCCGAAGCCCACCGATGTCACGCTCGAAATCGGCACCGGCAGCGGATTCCAATCGTCGCTGCTGTCGCGGATCACCAAGCGCTCATACTCGATCGAGATCATTGAGCCGCTGGGCCACGCGGTCGGTAAGATCTTCGCCCCACTCGGCTACGACAATATCGAAACCCGGGTCGGCGACGGGTATTTCGGCTGGCCGGAGGTGAAGGAAGGTTTCGACATCATTATCGTCACCTGCGCCGCCCAGTATGCGCCGCCGGAGCTGTTCAAGCAGTTGAAGCCCGGCGGGCGGCTGATCATCCCCATCGGCCAGCCGTTCAAGCGCGGCCAGTTCCTGTATGTCTACGGCAAGGACGAAGAGGGGAAAATCCACTCCCGCAAGGATGTCGGGGTGTTCTTCATTCCGATGACCGGGGCGATGATGAAAAACCCGCCGCCCAAAGAGCTGATCAACAAGTCTTGATCGGCGGCCGGCCGGTATCTCGGCATCGAAATGTGCGCCATCGAGTTTCTGGAGACAACGACCCGGACTCGGAAGGACCGCCCGGCATGAACCTCATCATCGTGATTATTCTTGTTCTGCTGCTGATCGGCGCCCTGCCGACCTGGCCGTACAGTTCCGGCTGGGGATATTACCCGAGCGGCGGGTTGGGCCTCATCGTCATCATCCTGATTATCCTGCTTTTGATGGGGCGGATCTGACGAATGCGGCAGGGGTGCGGCCGCCCCCCTGCCGCATCGTTTCGCAAGCGACCTCGGCGATGATGGCGTCGAGCAAACGGGCCGGAAAATAGCGGGGAATGCCCTCGCCGATGACCACGATACGGGTGTCGTGGTCATCGTTCGGCCAGCGTTCCAGAAACGCGACCGGCGCCACCACGTGCTGCACCGCATGCACAACGGCCGGCCGGCCCGGCATCTCCGCCACATTCACCAGCCCCTTCAGACGCAGCAGCCGCGATCCGCAATGCTCGGCCAGCGCCTGCAGCAGCAGGGTCAGCGCCAAGGCCGGAACCGGCGCGTGTCGCCTGATCACGCAGCTTTCCGCCCGCCCGCCATGCGCGGCCAGCGAGGAAAACCCGAAGGCCGTCCGGGCCAGGTCGTCGAACAGCAACGCGGGGTGCGGCGCGGCGGCGAACGTCGAAGCCGTGCGGTTGAGGCTGGCCACGACCTCGCGCAGCTTTTCGGACACCGCAACGACGTCGGTCTTGCTGAACAGAATGCGGTCGGCCATCGCCGCCTGACGCCGCGCCTCGGCATGGCCAGCCAAGGTCGCGGCGCCATGCACCGCGTCGATCAGGGTGACGAGGCCGGCCAGGGCAAACGCCTCGCAGATCGCGGCGTCGGTCATCAGCGCGTGCAGGATCGGCGCCGGATCGGCCAGGCCCGAGGTCTCGATCACCACCCGCTCGAACGTCACTTCGCCTGCCTTGCGGCGGCGACCCATGAGCAGCAATGTCTCCACCAAATCGCTGCGCACGGCACAGCACAGGCAGCCGGTGGTGAGCTCGATCATGGTTTCGTCGGCGCTTGCGATGAGTTCGTGGTCGAGCCCGATTTCGCCGAATTCGTTGACGATCACCGCGGTTCGGGCGTAGCGGGGATCGCGCAACAGCCGGCCGATCAGCGTGGTCTTGCCGCTGCCGAGAAAGCCCGAGACGACGGAGACTGGAATCATGCCGGACGCGTCCATCGCCTCACCCTACATCATCCGCGACCTCGACAGTTTGCGCGCGCTGTACGGCGAGGTCTCGGCTCCGGCGCTGGCCAAGCAGGTGGACTACCTGCACCCGCACTACCAGGCCTTCATCCGCGCCGCCCCGTTCGCGGTGCTGGCCACCGTCGGGGCCGCCTCCCCGGAGGTGACGCCGCGGGGCGACCACAAGGGCTTCGTCGAGATCGCCGATGCGAATACGTTGCTGCTGCCGGACCGGCGGGGCAACAACCGCATCGATAATTTGCGCAACATCATCGCCGACCCCCGGGTGTCGCTGCTCTTCCTGATTCCCGGCATCGGCGAGACACTGCGGGTGAACGGCACGGCGCGGATCTCGATCGACCCGGCGCTGGTGACGCGGTTCGCCATCAACGGCAAGCCGCCGGCCTCGGTCCTGGTGATCGATGTGGCCACGGTCTTCTTCCAATGCGCCAAAGCGCTGGTTCGCTCGAAGCTGTGGGACCCGCGGACGCAGAATTCCCCGCAGCGCGCTGCCGAGCAACGGCACGATCCTGGCAGCACTGACGGATCAGAAGATCGGCGGCCCGGCCTATGACGAGGCGGCGCCGGCACGGCTGCAGGCGACGTTGTACTGAGACGCGTCCAAAGACCGGGGCGTCCGAAAAGACACTCGGCCGCACCCCCGTGACCCTCCACAAGGAAAGCATGATGTCGGAGTCTCGACCGCCGCTGCCGCCGTTTACCTTCGACACCGCCGTGCAGAAGGTGCGCGCCGCCGAGAACGGCTGGAACACCTGCGATCCCGCACGCGTCGCACTTGCGTACACGGAAGATAGCCGCTGGCGGAACCGCGCCGAATTCTTCGCCGGGCGGCCGGCGATCGTGGCATTCCTGACCCGGAAATGGCAGCGGGAGCTTGAATATCGCCTCATCAAGGAAATCTGGGCGTGGGAGGGCAACCGGATCGCCGTCCGCTTCGCCTATGAGTGGCATGATGATTCCGGCAATTGGGTCCGTTCCTACGGCAACGAGAACTGGGAGTTCGATGAACGCGGCCTGATGCGCCTGCGCCACGCCAGCATCAACGACCTGCCGATCACCTCGTCCGAGCGGAAATATCATTGGGATCGCACCGGGCCGCGGCCGGCGGACCACCCGGGGCTGACCGATCTCGGACTCTGAGGTGCGGCGGCGGTCGGCTGGCGAAATGCGTACAAACTTGCCGCTCACTTGGGTAAAATGACCTCGGCGGCCAGGCAAGGCGCCTCGGCCCCTGAAGGAGGTGGGTCATGTCGACTTACGTGATGCTGCTCAACTGGACAGATCAGGGCGCGCGCGCCATCAGCAATTCGCCGAAGCGGTTCGATGCGGGAAAGAAGATGCTGGCCGAAATGGACGGGTCGGTGAAGAGTTTCTACATGACCATGGGTGAATACGACATGGTGCTGATCTACGAGGCGCCTGACGATGCCGTCGCCGCACGCTTCACGCTCAAGCTCGGCCAAGGCGGCCATGTCCGCACCCGCACGCTGAAGGCGTTTCCGGAGCCGGCATACCGGGAGATCGTCGCCTCCGTCTGATCGGCAGGGCTGGGCCGCGGTTCATCCGCCGGGCGCGCCCACCCGCAAGCCGCGGCCAGCCTCCGCGTCGAGGGCGCGGCGCAGGGCGGACAGCAGGGCCGTGATTGATGGCGCCGGGCGGGTGCGCGCTGCGGTTCGCAGGAACCAGCGGGTCGGTGGCGGGCCGGAGCGGATATCGCAGGTCAGCATCGCGGTGGTGATGCGCAACCCATCCTCGGCGGCGATGATGTCGCCGTCGATGGACCACAGGGTCAGGCAATCGACCAGGAGGGAGCGCAGCTCGGCATCGGTCATTTGCGTCTCCGCTGCATCGTTGCCGCTACAATGCCACCGGGGTGGCGATGATCCTGGGATCGATCTTGCGTTCGAGCCAGATGCCATCTGCCTTGTCGCCGGTCAGCATTCCGTCTTGCATGACGACCTTGCCGCGCAGCACGGTCAGGCACGGCCACGCCTCCATCTTGCGGCCTTCCCACGGCGTGTAGTCCGCCTCGTGCAGGTCCTGCGCGCGGATCATCCGCTTGTCCGCCGGATCGAGCACGCAGATATCGGCATCCGACCCCGCCGCCAGCGCGCCCTTGCGCGGATACAGCCCCATGATCTTCGCCGCATTGGTCGACACCAGATCGACATAGCGGTTCAGCGAATAGCCGCGCCTGCCCACCATCTCGGTGTACATCAGCGCCACGCGCGGCTCGACGCCGGCATTGCCGCCGGTGGTGTCGTCGATGCGCACGCCTTGCAGCTTCTTCGCCAGCGTGCAGCAGATCTCGTCGGTGGCGACGCAGTTGATGCTGCCGTCCAGCGTGCCTGCCCACAGCGCCGCCTGGTCCTCGGCCGACTTCAGCGACGGATAGGTGTGGTAGATCTGCCCGTTCGGCCGCTTGTAGTCCTCCGACGTGTAGAGCATGTACTGGTGCAGCGACTCGCCGTAGATCGGCACGCCGCGCGCGCGCGCCTCGCGGATCGCGGACACGCCGGACGCGGCCGAGGTGTGCATCATGTAGAGCGTCGCGCCGACCTTCTCGGCCAGCCGGATCACGCGGCGGAACGAGATGTCCTCCGACAGCGTGTTGTGCACCTCCGCCATGTTGGCGAAGCCGGTGCGCCCCTCGCGGATCAGCTTGCCGTACATGTGCATCACGATGTCGTTGTCCTCGGAGTGGATCACGCCGAGGCCGCCGTTCGCCGTCAGCACCTGGAACACTTCCCAGATGTCGCCGAAATCCACCATGCGTCCCTTGCGCGACGGCGTGATGTCGGTGGTGAAGATCTTCACCGTCGGAAAGCCGGCCTGGATCGCCTCGCCCAGCTGCGCCGGCAGGTCCAGCGGCAGCGTCGCCCTCCACCATGATGTGCTGCGCGTAGTCGCAGGCGCAGTGGCCCTTCCAGTCCTCCTCGCGCTTCTCGATCGCGTCCTGCAGGTCGGCGCCCTGCGCTGGCGCGGGTGAAGTCGATCATCGTCGTGGTGCCGCCATGCACCGCGGCGCGGCCCACCACATCGGGCGGATCGGTCAGGGCCGCGCTGCCGTCCGGGATTGGGCAGGTGCCACTTGCAGTGCACGTGCGGATCGATGCCGCCCGGCATGACGATCTTGCCGCGCGCATCGATCAGCCGCGCGCCGTCCGGCACCGGCAGCTGCCTTTCGCCGCGACCGCGACGATGCGCTCGCCGGCGATCGCGATGTCGTAGGCGCCGACGCCCTGCGGCGTCACCACGGTGTCGCCGCGCACCACCAGATCGACCATCCGTTCACCGATTTGCCACAACTATTACCGAACAGTAGAACTGCTCCACTGGAACGGGGCAACTCGCCACCGGAAAATTGGGGAGACGGCCATGTCCTTCACTCGTCGTGCGGCACTGGGCGGAATGCTGGCAGCGCCGGCCATCCTGCGGGCAGGCCGTGCCCGGGCGGCGGCCAAGACGCTCAAGATCAGCCACCAATTCCCGGGCGGCACCGCCGAGACCGGTGATTTCCGCGACCGCCTGGTGCGCCGCTTCGCCGCATCGAGTGGAAAAGCGCACCAATGGCGAACTCGCCTTTGAAATCTATCCCGGCTCCTCGCTGATGAAGACAATCGCGCAGTTCTCGGCCCTGCGCCGCGGCGCGCTGGACATGAGCCTGTACCCGCTCGCCTACGCCGGCGGCGAGGTGCCGGAGGTGAATATCGGACTGATGCCCTGCCTGGTGTCGACCTACGCAGCAAGGGCATGGCCTGGAAGAAGTCCGATATCGGCCGCGAGCTGGTGGCGCTGCTGGACAAGCGCGGCGTCAAGATCCTCACCTGGATCTGGCAGGCGGGCGGCGTCGGCAGCCGCGCCGGCGCGGTGATCGCCCCCGACGACGTGAAGGGCCTGAAGATCCGCGGCGGCTCGCGTGAGATGGACCTGATGCTGAAGGCCGCCGGCGGGATCATCTCCTCGGTGCCGTCGGACGAGATCTATGCCGCTATGCAGACGGGTTCGCTCGACGCGGCGGTGACGTCGTCGACCAGCCTGATCAGTTTCCGGCTGCAGGAGATCGCGAAGAACGTCACCACCGGCCGCACCGGCAGCTTCTGGTTCATGCTGGAGCCGCTGCTGATGAGCAAATCCATCTATGACGGGCTGACCCCGGACCAGCAGAAGGTGATCAGCACCGTTGGCACCGAGCTTGAAGTCTTTCGCGCTCGGTGCAGCGAAAGCCGATGACGAGGCATTGGCCACGATCTATGCCAAGGCCGGCGTGAAGGTCGCCGATTTCAGTGGCGACGCGATGGAAAAGTGGCGGACGATCGCCGAGGCGACGGCGTGGAAGGATTATGCCGCCCGCAATGCCGGCTGCGCCACGTTGCTGAAGCTGGCTGAAACCGTCAGCGCCTGACCCGGCCAGCAGGGTGAGCACCCACGCCGTCGAGACGGGGGACGCTGCCCTCGATGTTCCCCGCGGCGGCGTGCTCGGCGTCGCCCAGGTGGGGCTCACCGCTGTCAACGGCGTGATGGCGGTGCTCTCCTCGCTGGCCATCGCGGCCGCCGGGGTGGTGCTGACGTGGGAGGTGATCGGGCGCTACTTCCTGAGCATCCCCAGCGACTGGCAGGATGAGCTGTCGACGTTCCTGCTGATCGGCGCCACCTTCGCCTCGGCCGCCTGGACGCAGGCGCGGCGGGGGCATGTGGCGATCGACGCGCTCGCGCAGGTGCTGCCGCCGGCGATCGATCGCGTCCGCCGGCGCCTGGCCGACCTGCTCGCCTTGGGGTTCTGCGCCTATTTCGCCGCCAAGAGCTTCCAGTTGCTGGGCGAGGCGCTGGCAGACGGCCAGACCACGCCGTCCGCCTGGGGCCCGCCATTGTGGATTCCCTATGGCTGCATGACCGTGGGAATGGCGCTGCTGTCGCTGCAACTTCTGCTTCAGGTTCTCTCGGGGTCGAAGCACAAGTGACACCACTGCAACTCGGCCTGATGTATGGCGGCACCACCGTGGTCGCGCTGTTCTCCGGCATTCCCATCGCCTTCGCCCTCGGCGGCGTCGCGACGGTGTTCATGATGCTGTTCATGCCCGCGGCCTCGGTCGATACGATCGCGCAGAACGTCTACGAGGAACTCGCCAGCATCACCCTGCTGACGATCCCGCTGTTCATCCTGAAGGGAGCGGCGATCGGCAAGTCGCGCGCCGGCAAGGATTTGTACGACGCGCTGCACACATGGCTGCACCGGGTGCCCGGTGGCCTGGGCGTGGCCGTGGTGCTGGCCTGCGGGCTGTTCGCCGCCATGGCAGGGTCGAGCCCGGCGACCTGTTCGGCGATCGGCAGTTCCGGCATTCCCGAGATGCGTCGCCGCGGCTACTCGCCGGGCTTCGCCGCCGGATTGGTGGCGGCCGGCGGCACCTTGGGCATTCTGCTGCCGCCGTCGATCGTGCTCATTCTCTATGCGGTGGCGGCGGAGCAATCACTGGGGCGGCTGTTCCTGGCCGGGTTGGGGCCGGGGGTGCTGCTGGTTGCGCTCTTTTCCGGCTACGCCATGCTGCACTGGCGGGGTGAGCACGGCCGCGCCACCGCGTCGCTGGCGGCCGGCGGTGCCGACCACGAAATCCTGCGCATCGACAGCTTCACCTTGCGCGAGAAGATGGCGGCGCTGCCGCGGGTGGCGCCGTTCCTGATTCTGCTGACCGGGGTGATGGTGGCGCTGTACGGCGGCATCGCCACGCCGTCGGAAACCGCCGGCCTCGGTGCGATCCTGGCGCTGGTGCTGATCGCCATCGTCTACCGCGCCTGGCGGCTGTCGGACCTGCGGCCGATCTTCCAGGGCACGCTCGGCGAGAGCGGCATGCTGCTGATGATCATCGGCATGAGCCTGCTTTACAGCTATGTGATGAGCTACCTGCACATCAGCCAGGGCGCGGCCGCCTGGATCGTGTCGCTGCAATTGTCGAAATGGCTGCTGCTGGCGGCGATCCTGCTGATGGTGGTGGTGCTCGGCTTCTTCCTGCCGCCGGTGTCGATCATCCTGATGACCGCGCCGATCATCCTGCCGCCGCTGCGCGGGGCCGGGTTCGACCTCGTGTGGTTCGGTGTGGTGATGGCGGTGGTGATGGAAATGGGGCTGATCCACCCGCCGGTCGGGCTGAACATCTTCGTCATCAACCGGATCGCGCCGGATATCGGGCTGGGCCAGATCATCTGGGGCACCCTGCCCTTCGTGGTGCTGATGGCGATCGGCGTGGTTATCCTGTCGCTAGTGCCTGGGATCGCGATGTGGCTGCCGAACCTGGTCTATGGCTAGATATGGCTTTAGGTGGAATCACCGGGCCATAAAATTGCTCGGCTAAACAAAAGGCTAGATCGTGATGGTCGCTGATATCAGCGACCATCACGATCTAGCACGCGCGGCACGCTCGCCGCGGTGTGATTGTGGGGCGGCGGCGGAAGGCGTTAGATGGCATCGGGCAACACGCCCGGCGGCGTCCCTGCCGTCAGCGAGAGCGGTTCCTGGGATGAGCGACATCGTCACCACGCCAAGCGTCAAGACCAAGCTCAAGACGGAACGGCCGCGCCTGCACAAGGTCATCCTGGTCAACGACGATTACACGCCGCGCGACTTCGTCGTCATGGTCCTGAAGGCGGAATTCCGCATGGGCGCCGAACAGGCGCAGCGGGTGATGATGACGGCGCATCAGCGCGGCGTCTGCGTCGTCGCCGTCTACACCAAGGATGTGGCGGAGGCGAAGGCGACCAACGCCACCGATGCGGGGCGCAAGAAGGGCTATCCGCTGTTGTTCACGACCGAACCCGAGCAATAGCCGCCGCCGCGCCGGCGGCCGCGAGGCCGGCTACCGCGAGGCCGGCTACCGCGAGGCCGGCTACCGCGAGGATTGCAGCGGCAGGTCCCGCATCGCCACACAGGCCAGGAGCGCGCCGGCTGCCAGCACCGCCGCCGTCGCGAACGCCCAGTGGAAGCCCTCCGCCAGCGCCGCGCGCGCGAGCTCCAGCGTCGCCGCGTTCAGATGCGCGGGGATGCCGCCTTCACGCAGGTCGCCGAGATGGACCTCGGCGCCGACGCCGCGCGCGGCGAGGCCGCTGGCGAACCGGCTGGCGATGATGGCGCCGAACAGGGTGCTGCCGAAGCCGCCGCCCATGGTGCGGATGAACAACAGCGTGCTGGTGGTGACGCCAAGGTCCGACCGCGCCACCGAATTCTGCACCGCAACCAGGGCCGTGGGCATGCACAGGCCGGTGGCGATGCCGACCATCACCATGTAGAGGATCGTGAGCGGGGTCGGCGTGGCGGCCCCCATCGTCGCCATCAGCGCCAGGCCGATCACGGTGAGTGCGGTGCCGGTCAGGATGATCGGCTTCACCCGGCCGAGCCGGCGCGTGAGGCTGCCGCCGGTGAACGCGCCGAGCGGGCCGACCGCCAGCATCGGCACGAGCAGGGAGCCGCTGCTCGCCGGGTCCGCGCCGCGCAACAACTGGAAATACAACGGCAGGATGAAGGTGACGCCGAGCATCACCGCACTGGCCAGGCAGGCGATCGTGACACCCAGCACGAACACAGGGTTGGTGAACAGCCGCGGTGGTAGCAGCGGGTCCGGCGAGCGCCGTTCCTGCACCACCAGCAGCGCCAGCATCAACGCGGCGCCGGCGGCTGAGCCGATCACTTCGGCGGAGTTCCAATCGTATTCCACCCCGCCCCAGCTCATCACCAGCAGAAACAGCGTGATGAATCCGGTCAGCAGCGCCGCGCCGAGATAATCGATGCGGATCGGCCGGCGCCGCGGCGGCAGGATCTTCAGCGCCCGGTTGCTGAGCACGAAGGCGGCAGCACCGATCGGCAGGTTGATCCAGAAGATCCACGGCCAGGACCAGTACTGCACGATCCAGCCGCCCAGCACCGGGCCGAGCAGGCTCGCCACCGCCCAGGTTCCGGCCATGTAGCCCTGGTAGCGCCCACGCTCGCGCGGCGCGATCACGTCGGCGATCGCCGCCTGGGCCATCGACAGCAGGCCGCCGCCGCCGACGCCCTGCAACGCCCGGAAGACGATCAGTTGCGTCAGCGACTGCGACAGCGCGCAGAGCACGGAGGCGACCATGAACAGCACGATTGCCGGCAGCAGCAGCGCCCGCCGGCCCAGCCCGTCCGACAGCTTGCCGTAGATCGGCGTGGTCGAGACCGAGGTGACGAGATAGGCGGCGACGATCCAGGAAAGATGGTTGAAGCCATTGAGGTCGGCCGCGATCGCCGGCACCGCCGGCACCACGACCGTCTGGTCGATCGCCGCCAGCAGGATGCACAGGACAATGCCGGTGATGACCCCCACGATCTGCTTGTGGGTGAAGACCGGCACGGTTTCGACGGTGGCGTCCATTGTGCGACGCAGCATGCCGGGCTGCGGCGCGGGGCGCAAGGACGCGCCGGGACCGGTCAGCGGGCCATCAGCGCACGGCGCAATCCGGGGGCAGCATGGAGGACGGTCGCGGCGGCAAACCCCACGAACAGCAACCCCGACGCCCTGACGATCCATACTTCGTGGCGGCGGTACAGGCGGCGGACCCTGGCGGTACCGGCGACCAGCACCAGGATGATGTCGGCGAAGATGAAGCCGCCGCAGGCCGCCAGCAGCAGCGGCGGCAAGGTTGCCCAGGTGAGTTCGCCGGCATGGCCGGCCAACAGGGCGGTGAAGGTGGCGACCGCGACGGGATATCCTTTCGGGTTGGTCAGCCCAAAGGCCAGGCCGCGCAGCAGCGGGCGCCGCGCCACGACACTGGCTTCGCCGTCGCCGCGGCGCCGGGTGCGCAAGGCGGCAAGCCCAAGCCAGCCGAGATACAGGCCGCAAACCAAGCCCAGCAGGTCGAACAGCAGCGGCCCAACCTCTCGCGCGCCAATCACCGCCAGTAATGCCAGCGACGACCAGACGATGTCGCCGGCGAAATGGCCGATGACGAAGCCCGCCCCGGCCCGCCGCCCCTGCGCTGCGCCGATGCCCAGCATCATCAGGAAACCGGGCCCCGGGGTGAGGGTGTAGATCGCTCCCGCCGCCGCCGAGGCGAGCAGCAGCGGCAGCGCCGCGCTCATGCGGCGCGGCGTGCCTGCAGCACCGAAAGGGCGGTGGCGATGCGGGCGCCGCGGGCGGGGTCGGCGGCACGCAGTGGGGCGCGCACGTTGCGCCACGCGGCGTCACCGGTCGCCGCCGCCAGCGCCGCCTTCATCAGCGGCAGGAAGGCGGGGTCGGCAAACTGGTCGCAGGCGGCTTGCATGGTGGCTTCGGCGGCGGGGTCGGTGAACATGGCGCGCACCAGGTCCGGCACCAAATTGGCCATGCCGCAGATGGTGCCGGTGCCGCCATCGGCCAGCGCGCGGTTGATATGGATTTCCGCGCCGACCAGGCAGCCGGCTTGCGGTGCCGCGGCGCGGAAGGCGCGAAAGTGATTCATAATCGCCGCTGCTGTCCTTCACCCCGGCGACAACGGCGCCGTAGCGGGCTCGCAACCGGCCCAGCACCGCCGCCGGCACGCCGATGCCGGCGACCTGCGGGATATGATACAGCGTCGCCCGCAGACGGTCGGAGCCGACGCCGTCGATGATCGCGGCGAATGCGTCCTCGATGCCCTCGGCGGGGGCGGCGCGGAAGAAATAGGGCGGCAGGATCAGCGCGTGGGTCAGCCCCAGCGCCATGATCTGGCGGGTCAGCGCGATCGTGTCCGGGATCGCCGGGCAGCCGGTGCCGATCGCGATCTTGCCCGCGGGAATGCCGGCGTTGAGCAACGCCTCGGTGGCGCGGACGCGCTCGGCGATCGAGAAGGCCGGCCCCTCCCCGGTGGTTCCGAACGGCACCAGCCCGTCGCAGCCTTGCTCCATCAGCCAGCGGCCATGACGGACCAGGCTGGCGTGGTCGACATTATGTTCGGCGTCGAGCGGCGTGGCCATGGCGACCCACAAGCCGGTGATCTTGTCGTTTCCGGTGATCTTGTCGTTCATGAAGTTCGCTCCGCGTTTCGCCCAGCGTCGCATTCCTGAACTTGCAAGTGAAGGGTGTTCGCCGCGTGTCGGTGCCGATATCCTGATAAAAATCGGGAGAAAACCCATGCTGATCGGGATCGACCCCCTGCTGACCCCCGACATGCTGCACGCGCTCGCGGCGATGGGCCACGGCGACCGGATCGTGCTGGTCGATGCCAACTATCCCGCCACACGCGGCCGGCGGACCGTGGCCCTGCCCGGTGCGAACACGCCGCGGGCGTTGCGCGCGGTGCTGTCGCTGCTGCCGATCGACCGCTTCGTCGATCACCCCGTCGCGGTGATGCAAGTGGTCGGCGAGCCCCACACGATCCCGCCTGTGGTGGCCGAGATGAACGACATCCTGCGGGCGCATCACGCGGCCCCGGCGATCGGCATCGAACGCCACGCCTTCTACGCCGCGGCGGAGACGGCCTATGTGATCGTGCAGACCGGCGAGCGCCGGTTCTACGGCAACGTGATGCTGACCAAGGGCGTGCTGGCGCCCGATGTCGCCGTGCCAGGGGACGCATGATGCGCGAGATCGGCCGGTTGGGCATGGGCGGGGCGCCGCTCGGCAACCTGTTCGAGCGCATCCCCGAGGATGTTGCCGTCGCCACCGTGCAGGCGGCGTGGCAATCCGGCATCCGCCATTTCGACACCGCGCCGCATTACGGCGCCGGATTGTCCGAGCACCGCATGGGCACGGCACTGCGTCAGCATGATCGCGCCGGCTTCACTTTGTCGACCAAGGTCGGCCGCATCCTGGAGGCGGCCCAGGACGTGCCGGAGCACGACCAGGGCTTCGTGCGCGGCCTGCCGTTCCGCCGGCGCTTCGACTATTCCGAGGCGGGCACGATGCGCTCGATCGAGGACAGCCTGCAGCGGCTGGGCATGTCGCGCATCGACATCGTCTATATCCACGACGTCTCCGAGGATTGGCACGGTGCCGAGTGGAAGCAGCGTTTCGCCGAGGCGATGGCGGGTGCCGCGAAGGCGCTGACCTCGTTGCGCCGGCAGGGCGTGATCGGCGCCTGGGGGCTGGGCGTGAACCTCGTTGAACCCTGCATGGCGGCGCTGGAACAATCCGAGCCGGACCTGTTCCTGCTCGCCGGCCGCTACACGCTGCTGGACCATGCCGCGCTGGACGGCCTGATGCCGCAATGTGCGGCACGCGGGGCTCGGCTGGTGCTTGGCGGCCCGTATAATTCCGGCCTGCTCGCCGGCGGCACCACATTCAACTACGAGACCGCGCCAGCCGAAATCGCCGACCGGGCGCGGGTGATCGGCGAACTCTGTGCCCGCCACGGCGTCGACCTGAAGGCGGCGGCGCTGCAATTCTGCGCCGCCCATCCGGTGGTTGCCGCGATCATCCCCGGCGCACGAACGCCGAGCGAAGTGCGCGAGAACGCGGCAATGATGGCGGCACCAATTCCGCCCGCTTTGTGGCAGGCGCTGAAGCAACAGGGCTTGTTGCCGGCCCACGCGCCAACTCCCTAGCACTACTTTGGCACTTGTACGGTTACGAGGCGATTGTGTAACCGACTGGGATTCAGTGGAGTATGCGCTGTGTCCCGGGCGAGCGACATTGGTGGGGATCTTGATGCGTGGCTGGCGCCGTTTCTCGGCGTGATCGGGCGCAGCACGCGGAGCAAATGGGCGCCGTTGTACGTGCAAGGATTGCTCGGGCCGGACGGACCGAAAAGTGTGCAGCCGATCGCCGCCCGGCTTGGGCTTGCTGGCCACGACCAGCTCCACCATTTCGTCAGCAGTCCGGTCTGGGATGATACGCCACTGTGGCGGGTGCTGGCCGAGCAGGCGGATCGTCTGGTGGGTGGTGACGACGCGGTGTTGGTGATCGACGATACGGCACTGCCGAAGAAAGGCACCGTTTCGGTCGGGGTAGCGGGGCAATACTGCGGCGCTTTGGGCAAGCAGGCCAACTGTCAGTCCCTGGTGTCGCTGACGCTGGCCCGCCGCGAGGTGCCCGTGCCGATCGGGCTGCGGCTCTTCCTGCCAAATGCTTGGACCGACGATCCCGCACGCTGTGTCAAGGCTGGCGTGCCCGAGGCGGCGCGCATTGCGCAGACCAAGCCGCAGATCGCGCTTGCCGAGATCGACCGACTGATGGCGGCGGGACTGCGCGTCGGCTGCGTGCTGGCGGACGCCGGATACGGCAGCGGGGCCCCGTTCCGCCAAGGGCTGAGCGAGCGCGGCCTGTCGTGGGCAGTCGGGGTTCCCCGCACCCTGAAGGTCTTCACCACCGGTGTGGGCTTGCTCTTTCCCCGAGCGAACAGGGGAAAGCCACGGCAGCATCCCGTGCCGAGTGAAGTCGCACGAGATGCCGCGGATGTGCTGGCAGGATGTCTCTGGCGGCGCGTCGTCTGGCGGCAGGGCACCAAGGGCGCGCTCGCCGCACGCTTTTCCGCTGTGCGGGTGCGGGTGGCCGATGGTCCACGTAGTCCCCGCCACGGCCATTTGCCGGGCGAAGAAGTTTGGCTCATCGGGGAATGGCGCAGCAGTGGCGAGCGCAAATACTATCTCAGCAATCTTGCTGTCCGCACCGCGCTGCGGCGGCTGGCCGCGGCGATCAAGGCGCGCTGGGTGTGCGAGCAGGCGCATCAGCAACTCAAGCAGGAGCTCGGCCTCGACGACTTTGAGGGCCGATCCTGGACCGGCCTACACCGACACGCACTCATGACCTGCATCGCGTTCGCCTATCTTCAGCACCTGCGGCTCAAGGCCGCCGGGCGGGGAAAAAAATCTGCCGCCGAACGCGCCGCCGCCGCGACCGACGCTGCCTGAACTGCGCCCCTCCATCAGCGCCCGCCTGTTTGCGCCACCACGACCGCCGTCACGATGTCCGCACTGCCACAAGCGTCTATCGCTCATCGCCTCCAAAGTGCCAAAGTAGTGCTAGTGGCCTAAGTCACTCGAACTGAGGGTATAGCCTTGTGAGGCTAACGCGGGCGTCGGCGGTTGTGAATTGCCAGTCGGCCTTGGCGTGATGTTCGTTGCGGTCTTGTTCCCAGGCTGCGACTTCGGCGATCAGTTTTGGCTTGTTGGGGATGCGGCGATCCAGGCACTGGGTCGAGAGGACTGCGAGTTCGGATTCGGCCATGTCGAGCCAACTTCCGTGCTTGGGCGTGTAATGCCATTCGAACCGTTCGACGAGGCGACGCGCTTGGGCGGCGGGGAAGGCTTCGTAGAGCGACGCGGTCGTGTGAGTGCTGAGATTGTCTTGAACCAGAACGATTTTGTCCGCGTCGGGAAAATGCGTGTCGGACAGGTCCTTGAGCGCGTGGGCGTAATCGACGGCCGCGCGACGGTCGGTGACCTTCACGTGCCGCCAGCCTTCCAGCGGCGCGAACATCATGAACAGATTGGCCACGCAATTGCGTTCGTATTCGTAGTCGTGACGCGCCGGCTGTCCCGGCTTGACGGCGATCGGCGCGCGCGTTTCGACGATGAGTTGCTTCGACGTTTCATCAAGGCATACGAGAGGGCGCTTGGGATCATGCGGCCTTTGGTAGACTTCCAGCACGTCTTCCATGTTGGCGACAAAGGCCGCGTTGGCCTCCGGCGCAATCACCCACTGCTGCTTCAGATGCGGCTTGAGAATGTTTTTTTGAGCGTCCGCCCTATCGTGTTGTCGCTGGCGCTCTCGACGATCTGCAGTTCGACGACTTTCTCCTCCAAGAGACACAGGGTCCATTTGGCGCGGCCCGCCGGGGCAGGCCCGCAAGCCAAGGCGATAAGCTTCGCTTCGGCCACGCCGTCGAATATCCGTCGCGGCGCGGAGTTGGGGTTGTATTTGCGGGTCAGAACCGCTTCGAAGCCTTCCTCGACAAGTTGCCGTCGCGTTCGCTCGATCGTCGGGATGCTGGTGTCCAGCGCCTCGGCAATTCGGCTGTCGCTCCATCCATCGCCAGCCTCCGACACGTCCGCTTTCAACAGGATGCGGGCTCTCGTCAACAAATGCCCGGCGCGCTTGCCCTTGCGGATCAACTCGTCGAGTTCGAGCACGTTCCTCCCCGCTCAGCCTCACCACGTACTTCTTGACCGCAATCTCTTTCCTGGCCACGAATCATCTCCATCGCTCGATCACGATGGCACAGATTCAGAGAACGCCATCAAACGCAATGACGTAAGCCACTAGATCGTGATGGCCGCTGGTATCGGCGACCATCACGATCTAGCCTTTTGTTTAGGCGAGCAATTTTATGGCACGGTGATTCCACCTAAAGCCATATTGCTCTAGACAACGTCAATGCGGATCGACGCACACCATCACGTCTGGCGGCTCGATCGCGGCGACTACAATTGGCTGACGCCTGACATGGCGATCCATCGCGACTACGGGCTCGACGACTACCGTGAGCTGCTGGGCGACATCGAGGCGAGCATCCTGGTTCAGGCGGCGGCGACGGACGCGGAAACCGCGTTCATGCTGGCGACGGCGCGCGGTTCCCGCGGCCTGGTGCGCGGCGTCGTCGGCTGGACCGACCTTGCCGCGACAGATGTCGCCGAAACGATCACCGCACTCCGCGACGACCTGCTCAAGGGCTTGCGCCCGATGCTGCAGGATATTGCCGATACCGACTGGATCCTTCGCACCGATGTCAGCCGGGGGCTGGCGGCGATGGCCGATGCCGGATTGCGGCTGGACCTGCTGGTCACGCCGCGCCATCTGCCCATCTTGCCGGAACTGGCGCGGCGTCATCGCGACCTCGCCGTGGTGATCGACCACGGCGCCAAGCCGGATATCGCTGCCGGCGCGTTTCAGCCCTGGGCAAACGACATCGCCCGCATCGCCTGGGAAACGCCGTGGTGCTGCAAGCTGTCGGGGCTGGCGACGGAGGCTGGCCGGGATTGGCAGGCCGCCGACCTGCGCCGCTACGTCGACCACCTGCTGGACTGCTTCGGCCCGTCACGGCTGATGTGGGGCAGCGATTGGCCGGTGGTGGAACTCGCCGGCGGATTTGCCAAATGGCGCGAAGCCGCCATTGCGTTGGTGCCGGCGGAGTGCCACGCGGCGGTGCTCGGCGGCACCGCCGCGCGGTTCTACGGGCTCGGCTGAGCGACGGCGCCGGCTGATCCTATCGCGCCGGCGGATGGGGGGTGCCGGCGTCTTCAGACAGGGCGCGGTAGCCGGCAAGGGCGGTGCTGGCGTCGCTGGGATTGAGCTCCTCGCTCAGCACCTTCCCGGCCTCGTCGGGCCGGCCTGACAAAGCCAGGGCGAGGGCGAGGTTGTCGCGGGCCCGGCGGTCCTGGCCGTTGCCCTTGGCCGCTTCACCCAACATGGTCGCGCCTTCCGAGCTGTTGCCGGACAACGCCAGCGACAGGCCGAATTCTGCTGTGCCGAGGCCAGTTCCGGCGCGATCGACAGCGCGCGGCGATAGGCGGCCTGGGCGTCGCCGTGACGCCCCTGCAGATCGAGGCAAACGCCGTAATTGTTCAGCACCCCGACATTGCGCGGCTCGTCCGCCAGCACGGCCTGGAACATCTTCTCCGCCGCCGCCGGCTGCGATCCCATCACCATCTTGGCCACCGCAATGCGCGCCTCGGTCTGCCGGGCGTCGATCGCCAGCACCTTTCGGTAGCTGCTTTCGGCCGCGGCGACATTGTTCATCATCAGGTTGGCGCGGCCGTTGCGGAGCAGCGCATCGACGTTGCGCGGATCGCTGGCCAGGATCGTGTTGGTCCATTGCAACGCCATCTGCGGGTTGCCCGCATCGAGCGCCACGTCAGCGACCCGGGTGCCCTGCGGGCCGGACGCGAGCTGCGGTGACGAAGGTTTACCGCCGCAGGCAGCGAGGCCGAATACCAGCCCAAGGGCCAGCGTGCGAAACGAGAGGCGCATGGAACACCCTCAATTTGATTTGAACAGGCGAATTGCCTGGATCACCGCTGGACCGCCGACGATCATGAACAGGCTTGGAAGGATGAACATGATCATCGGCAACGTCAGCAGAACCGGCAGTCTGGCTGCTTTCTCTTCAAATCGCGTTAAGATCTCCGTGCGCATTTCGGCCGACAAAACCCGCAATGCCTCGGCCAACGGCGTGCCGTATTGCAGCGTCTGCGACAATGTCGAGACCACCCGCTTCAGGTCGGCGAGACCGGTTCGCTCGCCGAGATTGAGCAGCACCGCCGAGCTGTCGGTGCTGATCTGGAATTCGCTCGATGTCAGCAGCAGTTCGGCGCCGACGCCTGGATGCGCCGCCGAAATCTCGGTGCCGACGCGATGGATCGCCGGCTCCAGGCTCAACCCGGATTCGGCGCACATCACCAGCATGTCGAGTGCGTCCGGCAGGCCGTCGGCGATGCCGGCCTGGTAGCGCTTGCGCAAGCTGCGCACCACGTAGTCCGGCGCCAGCAGCCCGGCCAGCGCCAGCGCCACCAGCAGCATGTTGCGGATCCCCGGTTGGCCGATGACGTTGTGCAGCGCCATGAACCCGATCGCCGGCAGCACCAGCGCCAGGATGATCTTGCCGGCGACGAACACGCTCACCGCGCTGGCGGACCGGATGCCGGCACCTTCCAGGCTGCGCTGCAGTGCTTCGACGGTCTGGCTGGAGACCACGCCGCTGCGCAGCACCCCCTGCCCCAGCCCCGCCACCATCTTCAGCGCCTCACGCGGCGCCGATTGCGACTTGACCGTCGTGCCTCCGATCCTGCCGAGCCGCACCTGGTCGAGGCGGGTCTGCATCCGGCGTTCCCGGGCGGCCTGGCGCAGCATCACCACCGCGCCGCCCAGCATCACCACGGATGCGGTGACCGCGATCCGCAGCATCGCTTGCGAACTGATCAAGACAGGCTCTTTTCGATGATCGTGCGCATGATGAAAGCGCCGGTGCTCAACGACCCCACCGCCGCCGCCAGCACCATCCGCCCTGACGGGTCGGTGAACAGCAGCGTCATATAGGCGGGGTTCGTGAAGTACAGCGCACCGGCGGCCAGCATCGGCAGGCAGCCGAGAATCATGGCGGTGGTGCGCGCCTCCGAGGCCAGCGCCCGGGCGCGTGACTTCAACGCCATTCGCTTGCGCACGATGTTGGCGAGGTTGTCGAGCGTCTCGCCCAATCGCCCGCCGGTCTGGCTCTGCAGGGTGAGCGCGGTTGCGAAGAAGCGGAATTCGGTGATGTCGTTACGCTCGGCCAGCGCGCGCAGGGCGTCCGACATCGAGGTGCCGATCGCGAGGTCGCCTGCGAGCCGGCCGAATTCGGTGGCGGAAGGTTCGGGGATCTCACGGGCGACGATGCGGATCGCCTCGCTCAGCGGCACGCCGGCGCGGACGGAGCGGACGATCATCGTCAGGCAATCCGGGAACTGGCCATAGAGACTGGCACGGCGCCGCTGCAGCATCATCTTGAACAGCTGGCGCGACAGCATCACCCAGATCACCGGCATGGTGAACCACATCATCTCGCTGACAAGCCCGACCAGCAGGCCCGCCGCCAGCCGTGCCACGAGCAGCGTGATCACGATCACGATGTACCACTTGGTCGGGTACTGGTCGGGCCGTTCAAGATCGAAGCCGAACAGGGCGGCGAGGCGCGCCAACGGGGAGGTGCTGCTGCGCGAGGGCTGGCTGCGCATCACCCGGGCCGGCTCGGACCGGCGAAAGCGCAGATGCGGTGTCGTTGCGGTGTCGAAGCGTTGCTTGATGCGCTGCTGGCGCGTCTGACCCTGCATTACCAGCAGCGCCGACAGGCCGAGCCCGGACAGGCCGAGGAAGCCCGCCAGCAGCATGATCTGCAGGTGGTTCATGCGTCGTCGGTCGCTTCCATGGCCGCGGTCCACGCTCGGTCGAGCCGGAAATAGTTCAGCCGCGACTGGAACGCCGGACGGGAGCGGATGCTGTGGTAGCGCCCCGACAGGCGGCCGTCGGACCCCTCGTTCTCGATCTCGAATTTGAAGATGTCGTTCAGCAGCACGATGTCGCCTTCCATGCCGCAGATCTCGGTCACCTGCGTGATCCGCCGGCCGCCGTCGCGCTGTCGCTCGACCTGCACGATCAGGTCCACTGCGCTGACGATCTGGGTGCGGATGGCGCCAAGCGGCAGGCCCATGCTGCCCATCTGCACCATGTTCTCGATGCGGGTCACGGCATCGCGGGTGTTGTTGGCGTGGATGGTGGACATGCTGCCGTCATGGCCGGTGTTCATCGCCTGCAGCATGTCGAATGCTTCCGAGCCACGGACCTCGCCGATGATGATGCGGTCCGGGCGCATGCGCAGGGCGTTCTTCACGAGGTCGCGCTGGGAAATCTCCCCGCGACCTTCGAGGTTGGCCGGCCGCGTCTCCAGCCGCACCACATGCGGCTGCTGCAATTGCAGCTCGGCCGCGTCCTCGACGGTGACAATGCGTTCGCCGTGGTCGATCAGCCGGCTCATCGCGTTCAGCAGCGTGGTCTTGCCCGAGCCGGTGCCGCCGGAGATGATGACGTTGAGCCGGATCTGCGAGCCGATTTCCAGCACCCGCGCCACCGGCCGCGTCATCGCGCCGAACTCGATCAGCTTGTTGAAGTCGATGCTCTTCTTGCTGAACTTGCGGATCGAGACATAGGGCCCGTCCAGTGCCAGCGGCGGCAAGACGATGTTGACGCGGCTGCCATCCTTCAGGCGCGCATCGACCATCGGGCTGCTCTCGTCCACCCGCCGCCCGACGGCGGCGGCAATGCGCTGGCAGACATTGATCAGGTGGGTGGTGTCGCGGAAGCGCACCGCCGAATGGTGAACCTTGCCGCGCCGCTCGACGAACACCGAATTCGGCCCGTTGACCATGATGTCGTTGATGCTGTCATCCTCGAGCAGCGGTTCGAGGGGGCCCAGTCCCAGCATGTCGTCGACCAGCTCGGTCGCGAGTTGGCGCTGCTCGCGCCCGTTCAACTGAATCCGCTTCTCGGTCGCGATCTCGGAGATGATGCGCTCGACCTCGGGGATCAGCGCCTCCGGCGGCGCGTTGGCGACCGAGGTGGGGTCGAGCCGCGACAGCGCCAGCGTGCGCAGGTCGGTCATCACCGAATCGGTGACCTTCGGCGTTTCCGTCACCGGTTCGGCGGCCGTGGGTAGCAGCGGCGGGGGCAGCGGTGCTGCGTCGGGCGTGGCCTCGCCGCGGCCGCGCCGCCCGAACATCGGGCTGGTGACGTGCAGGCGGTGCGACTGGCCGCTCATTTCCGGCCGAACTTCCACCAGGATTTCGGCGCATCCGGCTTGGCCTCGCTGGCCGCGCCGTTGGGGCCGTCGAGCAGCCGCACGAATGCGGTCAGCTTGGCCAGTTCGGCGATGCCACGGCGGAAACCGTTGCGGCCGGTGGCGATCGCCTCGCCCATCGTCGCTGCCGTCTCCACGACCCTCGGCAGGTCGGGGATGACAATGTCGACCTTGGTCTTCAGCGCGTCCTCGATCTTGCGCCGCGGCAACCCGCCGCGCTGTCCCAGCCGGTTCAGCACCAGCACCGGCCGGCGCCCTTGGCTCTCGCCATGCGGCAATGCCAGCAGGCGAAGCGTGTCGCGCACGCAGGCCAAGGTCGGCTCCATCACCAGCACCCGCTGATGCGACAATTCCAGGAGGTCCCGATACAGCGGATGCGGCGCGAACGGCACGTCGCAGACCACGAAGTTGTAGCGCCGGCACAAGGCGGTCAGCAGGGTGGCGCCGGCGGCCGCGACATAGCCTGGCTGCTCGGCGAGCTTCACCTCGCCCGCCAGCACGTGCAGCCGCTCCGCCACCGGCTGGGCGGAACGCTCGACGAACAACTCGTCGATGCGTTCAGGATTCTCAAGCGCCATGCGCAGCCCGGGGCCGGCCGGCGAATCCAGCAGCATCGCCGCGGTGCCGAGATGCAGGTCGGGGTCGAGTAGCACGGTGTGCCGGTCGGCGGTGACGCCGAAATGCCACGCGAGGTTGACCGCCAGCGTGGTGGCGCCGACGCCGCCGCGCACCCCGGTGATCGACACCACGCGGCCGCCCTGCCCGCTCTCCAGCGTCGGCTCGCGGCCGACGATCAGAGGCGCGAAGTGGCGGCTGACCATGTCGCGGGTGATCGGCTTGGTCAGGTATTCCAGCGCGCCGAGCCCGCGCGTGACCTCGCGGTAGAAATCGAGGTTGTTCAGTTCGCCGATCACCAGCACGCGGACATCCGGCTCGCTGACGAAGGACAGGTCGTGCAGCGCGGTCAGCGGCTGCTCGACATTGCTGACATCGACGATCAAAACCCGCGGCGTCGCCGATTTGCGCAGCGCATTGATCGCGGCCTTGATGCCGCCGCGACGCAGGTCGAGCCCACCAGAACCGGCCGCGTGAGCGACGTCGGCGAGACCCTCGCGCAACGCCGTCTCCGTGACGCTGTCTTCGACGAAGGCCACCAGCGGCGGGCGGTCATGGCGGCCGGCGCCGGCGGGAAGGTCGGCGGCGGACAGTCGCGGCAGGACGTCGGTCGGGGAATCGGGCATCAGGTGCCTCCGCCGGTGCTCGCGCCGACCGTCGCGGTGCTGACGGTCGGCAGCGGCTTGACCTTGCCCTGCCGCAGACGCTCCACCGCCTGCGCCGCGGTATCGCCCTCGGCAAACTCAGTGCCGCGTCCCTGCACCAGATCCGCCGGGCGGGCGACTTGCGCCTCGAAGTTGAGCTTCGGCAGCCCGGTTGGCCGCCACACGCCCTCCCGCTGATACGGATCGGTGGCGGCACAGCCGGCCAGGAGCAGGAGGGCCGCACCGGCCGTCGAACTCCGGATCACGGCACGCGGAGCAGCTTTCATGAAGGGTTTCATTCGACCACGAACCCCGCTTGGCCAGGAACCCGCTGCGCCTGCACCGTGTTGGCGCTGCCTCCGGCCGGCCGCCCGGTCTGGCGCAGCAGCAGGATGCGCTCAAGGTCGTTCGGCGGCCGGTATCCGTCGCTCGGCAGTTGCAGCGTCGAGGGATTGGACACGGGGCGGACGATATAGGGCGTGACGATGATCACCAGCTCAGTCTCCTTGCGGACATACGCGTCGGAGCGGAACAATGCGCCGAGGATCGGCACTTCGCCGAGGAAGGGCAGCGAGTTGCCGGTCTGGCTGATGTTGTCCTGCAGCAGCCCGGCGATGGCGAAGCTCTGGCCGCTCCCCAGCTCCACTGTCGTGTCGGCCCGCCGCACCGTCAGCGCCGGAATGCTGATGCCGTTGGTGGCAACCTGGACCGCGCCCTGGTTGCTCAACTCGCTGACCTCAGGGCGGACGTGAATGCGGATGCGATCCTCACCAAGCACGGTGGGCACGAAGGACAGCGACACGCCGAATTGCTTGTAATCGACGGTGATGGTTCCGTTGCTGGTGCCGGACTGCGCCACCGGGATCGGAAACTCGCCGCCGACCAGGAAGCTCGCGGTCTCGCCGCTCATCGCGACCAGATCAGGCTCGGCCAGGACCCGGATCAGATTATCCGTGGCCAACGCCTGAATCAGCGCGCTGATCGAATTATTGGAGTTGGGGAACGCATAATTCCCGGTAAGCTGCGATGCCACGCCGAGGCCGGGCGAGATGCCCGTGCCGGTCGCCGCGGCAAGGGTGGCGAGCTTGCCGAACTGGCCAATCCCCTGCCAGTCGATACCCAGCGCGCGCGTCACGCTGCGCGACATCTCGGCGATGCGGACCTTGAGCCCGACCTGGATGCGCGATCCGACATGAAGCTGGTTGTCAACCGCTTGGCCATCGGCGGCATAGGACGTGGCGGACGTCACCGCCGCCTGGGCCGCGGCCGGGGTGGCGACCGTTCCGTTCAGCACGAGCCGCTTCGGCTGCGCATCGATGCTGACGGCGGAACCGGGGTTGGCCCGCGCGATCGCGCCCGCCGCCTCACTGGCACCGAAGCTCGACGGCCGCACGGTGACTTCATACTGACGCACCGCGTGGCCGGCGGCATCGAGTGCTGCCACCGTCGTGTGCCCGGCGGTGACGCCGAACAGGAACAGGCTGGTCGGGCTGGCGGGCCGCACCTCCACGACCTTCGGGTCGGAGACAAAGACGTTGGCGACCGGCGCGGGCAGGCCGATGACGCGGCCGGCCCCGGCCTCGACGATCACCCGCACGGCGTCGCTGGCGGTCGTCACCGGCGGGTTGCCGGTCGCGGCTCGCGCCACCCCACGCACGAGTTGGGGTGCCGCATTTGGTGCGAGCGGGGTCGGCGCCGCCTGCACCGCGTGGGACAGCAGAACGACCAGCGCCATGCTGGAGAAAAGTGAGTTGCGCATCAGAAATTGTACTCCTGGCCGTCGGCGCTGCCTTTGTAGACGCGCACCCTGCTCGGAACCGCGACGCTGGACTCAGAACCCAATGCCGGAGAGACGTCGCCCGCCCAGGTGATGGTGGACTGAGCCGGCGCACGCGACTTGCCGGCGGCCGTACCGGCTGCGCCCACGCTGTTCGCGCCCAGGCTGTTCACGCCGGTACCGTTCACGCCCGCGCCGTTCGCGGCCGCATTGGTCGCGGGTGCTGCGGCCGGAGTGCCGGCATCGGCGAGATTGGGTGTCGCGGCGTCGGGCTGGGCCGGCGCGGCGGAGGGATCGTCATCGCGGCCATTCTCGTCGCTGCCGTCGGCGCGACGAGCGGCGCGGACGGACAGCGACAGGCGGCCAAGCCGGGCAGCAACGGAGACGCGCTCCGCCTGCGTCGGCGCGACTTCGAGTGTCACGGTGGTTGCGGGCTTGGACTCGGCGGAGCCCGGGGCGGCGCCCTGCACCAATTGCTGGTCGATCGCGATCACGCGCACATTGTTCAGCACCGTTTCGGCGGCGATCCGCCGACCCATCGGCCGGGCGGCATCGTCGATCTGGTGGGTCAACAGCACATCGACGCGGTCGCCTGGCCAGATCAGGCCGGCCGTGCCGCTGATCGCATCGACGCCGATCGTCGCGGCGCGCATGCCGGCGCCAAGCACGGCGGCGAGGAACCCGTGATCGCCGGGGCGCAGCAGGTCCTTCGGCAACAAAATCTCGCCCGAGCCGAGACGGCGGCGCACCATGGCGCCGACCAGCATATGGCGCGACGCCGGCGTGTCCACGCTGGCACCTTCGGGGGTTTTTTCGCGCAGCACGTGCTGGATGCCGATGTCATCGGGCTTCAGCAGCGCACCGGCCTGCAGGTCGCGTCCGGCGATCAGCACGGCGGCGCGCGGCGAGTTGACGAAGCCATCCGCCCCAGCCGCGGCCGCCGCCGGTGGCTGCACGCTGAGCCACGCGACGGTGCCGAAGCCGAGCAGGCCCAGGGACATCATGACGAAAACCGTGATGCGCAGGATCATTTCGCTTCACCCGGTGAAAATGACGAGGATCGTCCCCGCGGCGATCGCGGAGCCGTATGGCAGCGGGCCGCCGCGGCGCAGCCGGCGCCGCTCGGCGCGCAAGATGCGGGCGAATTTCGGTCGCGCCGTCACCGGTGCCGATCGCGGCAGCGCGGTTGGCGATGCCAGCGCCGCGCCGCGCATCAACGTGCGGGAAATGAGATAGATGAGTGCCACCAGGCCGCCGGCGAGAACGGTGTCGCACAGCATGTGCCCGACGCTGGCGGGTGGAACGAAGATCGCAGCAGCGGCCAGCAACTTCACGTCGCCGCCGCCGAGCCAGCCGCGTTGCCAGCAAAACACCGCGGCACAAAAGACAATCGCTGCCAGCGCCAGCGCGAACAGCAGTTGACCGTCGGCCCAGCGCAGCGCCATGCCGATCGCGGCGAGTGCGAGGGAAGTCCAGTTTGGAATGGTGCGCGCGGCAACGTCGTGCAAGGCAGCCGCGGCGAGGATCGCAGAACCGATGGCCAGCGGCAGGATCTGAACGATCAAGGTGCTCGTCAGGGGAATTGCATCATCAAGCACCGAAGACCCCCCCCTGGTTGAAAAGGCGTGACTAGGACGGTCCGCAGCGGATGGCACGGCGGGGCAAGAAGACCGCGCCGGCCGACCGCTGCGGATAGCGTCGCCGATGTTTAGGAGTTGGCGTTGGTGAGGGTGTTGCCGATGTGGCTGAACGTGTTCGTCAGGCCGTTGCCGACCGTGTTCGCGCCGACGATCACGACACCACCGATGACGGCCGCGATCAGGCCATATTCGAGGGCGGTCACGCCACGACGATCGCCGTTCATCATCGCGCGGATTTTCTTCATCAGTCCGAACATTCTACTTCTCCTGTTGTCATTCGCATGGATCCGTCCCACGAGGTGCCACCACGGTGCCGGATGCCGGAGGAGGTCCCATCCGGCATATGCAGAACATCACCCCACGCGTTAAGTCGCTGTTAACGATTGTAGGATTTGTCAGCTTCGATGCTGAAGCTCTCGCATCAAACATCGGCGGCCACGTGCGCACCGCTTCGGCACGGCCTCAACTGCGCGGCGTGACGATCCGCGGCAACCGGCCATACGCGGCCGGGCGCGGTGCCACCGCGACCGCGCGAGAGACGCCCGGCCGCGCCTCGCGCGATGCCAACGAAACCGGAGTTGGACGCGCCGCGCCATCGATCCCGCCCGGCGCCCAGACCCGCACGCCCCACATCTGTCCGCCCCATCGTTGCAGGCCCGAGACCCGCACGCCGGGGTCGTGCATCGCCGCCAGCACGACGAACGGATCACCGCCGGTGGCACGCGATCCGGGTTGCGGCTCTGACGGCATCGGCAGGACGCGCACGCCGCCGCCGCTCCAATCCGCCAGCACCCGGTCGCGGTAGCTGTCGCCCACGCCCGGCGTCGCCGAATGGTACCACGCCACCGCCCGCTCCCACGAGCCGCCGCGGTCGTGCAGGTCGCTGAGGAAGCGCGCCGCGTAATCGGCATTGGCCCGCGCATCGAATCCTTGTTCAAGCGATGCGAATGCCGTCGGGTGGTACATCAGATTGACCTGGAAGCAGCCGATATCGATCGATTGGATGCCGCGCATCTGGTTGGCCAACACCGCCTCGATCGCCTGCGCCGGGGATTCGAACCAGGCGCCCAGCCCCGCCGCGTTGATGGTCCACGGCCAGGCGATGACGCGGCGAGAGACGAGATCATAGCGTCCACTTTCCATGCGTCCGATCGCCGTGAGCAAGCCGCTCGGCAGGTTCCAGCGAAGCTCCGCCGCCTCCCCCGCCTGCTGACACGACGATTCCGCCGCCGTATCGGCGGCTTCCAGCGCGTCGGCCCGCGCCGGTGCGGCCTGAAGCGCCACGCCCGCCTGCATCGCTGCCAACGCGGCGGCAACCAGAAGCGCCTTCGCCGGCATCTTCATCAATTGCGGATCTCAAAATGTCAGACGCCACGGAGGCCGGCGGCGCGCCCTCGGGAAAGGGCAAGGCGCAGACGACGGAGCAACCCGCGACGTGGCCGGCGGAATTGTCTCTGAGCCGAAACTAGGCCGTGCGTCGCCTTGCGGTCACTTCAGCTTTTGTCAGGAAGTGTGCGCTTTGACGACAAGCAGATCCTTGTCGGTGGCAATCGCGTAACCGGCGCCGCGCACCGACTTGATGACGCTATGCGCGCTGTCGTCGTCGAACAGCTTGCGGCGCAGGTTCAGGATCAACTGGTCGACCCCGCGATCCTCGGCATGGAACGGCCGGCGCAAGGCCTGCCGGCACAGTGTCTCGCGCGTCACCGGTTGCGGTGCGGCGGCGATCAGCGCCTCAAGTGCGGTGAACTCGGCGGCGGTGAGGTGGATCGGCTCCTCCGCCCCGCCGGGCTCCGCCACGAGCGACACCACCCGGCGCTTCAGGTCCACCCGTACCGAACCGATCGCAACCAGGCCGGTCGTGGCCTCCGGCGCCGGCGGGGGTGCCGAAACGCGCGCGGAACGGCGATGCACGGCACGGATGCGGGCGACGAGTTCGCGCATCGGCACAGGCTTGGTGACGAAATCGTCGGCGCCCATTTCGATGCCGACCACCCGCTCGACCTCCTCGTCACCGCGGCCGGAGACGACGATAATGCCGCAGTCCCGCTGGCCGGCGAGCCAGGTGATGAGTTGCGACCCGGAAATGTCCGGCAGTTCGAGATCGACCAGGACCACGTCGGGGCGAAAGCTTTCCTTCAGCCGCACCGCGTCGGCGCCGGTCTGGGCCCAGACCACCTTCATGCCGGAGCGTTCGATAAACCGGCGCATCATTTGGCCGACGTCCTGATCGTCCTCGATCAACATCACCGAAGGGTCGGGCAGCAACTCAGGCATGATCCCCGCCTGCTTCAGTTCTTCCAACCGCATTTCAAACACCGTATCACCCCTACGTGATGGTACGAGAATGAACTCATTAACTAATTTGTCCAGCAATTATTGGGTTTTGTAACATAATCCTCAGGAATTCACTCGCCTTGCCGGTTCAGTTCACAGGCCTGTCACGCCGCGCGCGAACGGTCCAACCGGGCGCGGACCATGGCGGCCAGGCTGGCGCGGCGGAATGGCTTCAACAGCAGATTGGTCCCGGGGTCGAGTTTGGAATGGTTCACGTCGACGTTTTCGATGTAGCCCGACATGAAAAGCACCGGCAGCCCCGGCCGGCGCCGATTGACCTGTTCGGCCAATTCGAGGCCGTTCATGCCGTTCGGCAGCAGCACGTCGCTCAGCAGCAGATCGGGCTGCAGCCCCGCGTCAAGCAGGGCCAGCGCCTCCGGCCCGTCCGCCGCGACGCTGACGTGGTAGCCGAGGCCGGCGAGCACCGCGCGGGCGTAGTCGCGCACCATGTCGGAATCCTCCACGACCAGCACGCTTTCGGCGCCGCCGGGCATTGCCGGCTCGGCCGCGCGCGGGCGCAGGGGCCGGGGTGCGGGGCCGCCGTCGGGCCTGGCGAACGAGGAGCCGCTTCTGCGGCTGCTTGCGCCGCCACCGGGGCCACCCGCGTCCTCGGTCAGTTGGGTGGTGCTTGGCAGGTACAGCCGCACCGTGGTGCCGCGTCCGGTTTCGCTGGCGATGCGGGCATGGCCGCCGGACTGGGTGACGAAGCCGTACACCATCGACAGGCCGAGGCCGGTGCCCCGCCCCGGCGGCTTGGTCGAGAAGAACGGATCGAACACCTGCCCCAGCACGTCCTTGGCGATGCCGCGGCCGGTGTCGGACACCGAGATCATGACGTAATTGCCGGGCCGGATCTCACCGAACTGGTCAATGTCGGGTTTGCGGATGGCCAAATTTGCCGCAGCGATGGTCAGCCTTCCGCCATGCGGCATCGCCTCGCGCCCGTTATGGGCGAGGTTGAGCATGGCGCCTTCCAGCTGCGTCGGGTCGACGCGCGCGTGCCACAACGTCGGCGGGCAGTTGATCTCAAGCGCGACGGCGGAGCCGAGGTCGCGCCGCAGCAGGCCGTCGAGGCCGGTGATCAGGCGGGCGACATCGACATCGGCCGGCGACAGCGGCTGGCGGCGGGCAAAGGCCAGCAACTGGTGGGTCAACGCGGCGGCACTCTGTGCCGCGCGGCGGATCTGGTCGTGCATCTCCCGGATCTCGCCGGATTCCGGCATCTCCTGGTCAAGCATCTCGATGTTGCCGAGCACGACGGTCAGCAAATTGTTGAAATCATGCGCGATCCCGCCGGTCAGGCGGCCGATCGCGTCCATCTTCGCCGCCTGGCGCAGCTTGTCGTCGGCCACTACCTTGGCGCTGATATCCTGCATGTAGACCACGAGGCCCGGCGCCCGCGGGAACACCCGCACCGTCAGCCAGTCGTCTGAGCGCACCCATTGCAGGTCGAACGCCGCCTGATGGCCTTCCCGGCCGGCGCGGCGGCATTCGGTCTCGAACACTGATCCCACCAGCTCGGGAAACACCTCCCAGATGCTGCGGCCGCGCAGATCTTCCGGATATTCGCCGAACAATCGGTCGGCGTTGCGGTTGGAGGAGACGAAACGCCACTCGACGTCCAACGAGAAGCTGACGTCGGACATCTCCTGCAGGATCGCTTCCTGAGCCTCACGCAGGCGATCGGCCTCGTGCCGGGCGCGCGAAGCGGCGTCATGCTCGGTGGCGAAACCGCCGGCATGGCGCAAGCCCGTCTCGGCGAACTGGGACAGCAGGCGCAGATACGCCAGGTCGGCGGCGGTGAAGTGGCGGCCATTCCGGCAGCGCAGCGTCACCGGCCCGATCCGCACCCGGTCGAGCCGGAGCAGCGCCATCTCGAACGTGCCAGCATGCGCCGCCGTCTCGGTGACTTCGCAGGGCACCAGTTCGCGGGAGAATTCCACCAGCCGTTCGGTCAGCAGCGACGGATCGGCGACGTCTTGCAAGGTCATCGACATGGCGCCCAGCCGCTCCAGCCGGCCAAGCTCGCGGCGTTCATGCCGTCGCACCGCCAACACCGCGAGGCCCACGAAGCCCGCGACGATGATCGCGTTGCCGCCCAGCAGAATGGATCGGTACCACCAATCCTGCAGGATATCCCCCCGCGTCAGGCTGACCGAAACGATTGCCGTGACCGGCCCATCGACGCGGCGGAATTCGGTGATGCCGCCGTCGCGTGAGAGCGTGCCGTCCACCAGGCCCGCGTTGGATAACAGCGGCGGATTGGCAATGAGGTCCGGCATCATGGAATCGGGCGCACGCGCCGCCGAGCCGCCCGCAAGGACGCGCGCCAGCAGGCGGCCGTTCTCGTCACGCAGCGTCACCACGCCGTGCGGGCCCACCGCGAGGTCGGCGTATTGCGACTGGAACAATTCCGGGGCCAGCACCGCCACCACGGCGCCGCCGGCGGTGCCACGCACGGCGCAGACGATACCGCCGGCTTCCGGGCCGCCAGCCTCGGTGCCGCCGTCGCCAAGCTGAGCTGGGCTCAGCCGCTTCAGTGCCAGTTGGTCGGTTTCCACCCTGGTATCGCGCAGGCAAAGCGGCACCAGGGCGCCGATGCCGAAGCCCGTGGCGGAAGACCCGGCCGCCACGGCGCCACCCCGCCCGACGACATAAAGGCCGAGAATGCGCTGCTCGCCACGCCGCCGCTGTGCCAGCAGACTATCGAGCCGTGCCTGCCCGGCCGCGGCACCCGTGTCGATGGCGCTCGCCGCGTCGGACGCCATGCGCAACGTCGTGTCGACCCGCAGCAGCAGGTCGGCGGTGCGCTGGCGGGCGAGTTCGGCGACGTGCCGGCCGGCAAGCTCCGCCTGCTCGAAGCTGCGGGCCCGGTCCAGCAGGACCACCATCCCGGCGCACACGCCGAGCGACACCGCCACGACCATCGCCAGCAGGCCGAGCGGGCGAGACGATCCGGCCAGGGAATGAACCTGGCGCCACGACGAGGCGACCCAGCCCGGGTTTGCCACCGCGCAGCGCGCTCGCGCTAACCGGCGACCGGGATGCGGTCTTGAAGCCCGACGCGGCCGACGATGTGAGCAAGGAAGGAAATGGCGACCTCGTCGGAACTACGCGCTCGTCGGAACTACGCGACTGATCTTGCGAAATGAACCTGCGGCGCGAGCGGAATGATCTCGGCCGTGGCATCGGCAAGGTCGCGCATGATGTACCCATGGCCCCGGACCGTGTCAATCAACGAACCAAGGCCAAGATTGGCCAATTTCTTTCGCAAATTGCAGATGAACACGTCGATCACCCGCGTCTCCGGACCATCGAGGCCGTTGTAGAGATGGTCGAGGAAATTCTGCTTCGGGATCACCCTTCCCTTGCGCAGCGCCATCAGCTCCAGGATCGCGAATTCCTTGCGGGTGACGCTGACCGGACGCTCATGCGCGCGCACCTCGCGACTGGCCATGTCGATCTCCAGCGGCCCGACGCGCAGGACGGAGCGGGTGTAACCGTTGCGGCGGCGGACGATCGCCTCGATGCGCGCGACCATCTCGTCATTGTGGTACGGCTTGGTGAGCAGATCGTCCGCCCCGGTCCGCAGTGCCAGGGCCCGTGTCTTGCCGCAGGTGGAGGTGGTGAGCAGCAGCACCGGGGCGTTGAACCGCTGGGCGCGAAACATTCGCACCGCCTCGGTGCCGTCCATCTCGGCCAGCGCCTGGTCCAGCACCACCACGTCGTATTCGTAGGCATGGAGGAAGTCCAAGGCTTCCGCGGCCGTCCGGACATGGTCCAAGACGGCGCCGCTGGCGCGCAGAACCGTGGTGGCGGAGATGGCTTCGGCGAGATTGGCTTGAACGAGAAGAAGGCGCACGGGCGGTCCCCCAAGACAAAAAATCGTGAGCGTCGGGGAGGATATGCCCACGTTTGCGTGAGCGAGTGCTGTCCGAAACTGTCATGAATCGTTCGGCCCGCCATACATCCGCATTCTTTCGGTCTGGTTTCCACGTCCAAACCAGCCCTTAACCGAGCTTCGGCTTGTCTGCTGTCCCGCAGCAGGGATGAACCGCCGCCATGCATGCCGTTCCCGACCACATCATCGGCCACCGCCGCGGCGACGGCGCACCGGCCGGTGGGCTCGGGGCGGCGCTGCGGGCCAATCCTGCCTTCGCCGTGGCGCTGTTGAGCCTGGCCGCGACCGCCTTGCGGCTGCACGACATCGAGCTCGACCCGTTCTGGAAGAACGAGCTGTTCAGCCTCTACTGGATCCGCCACTCCTTCAGTTTCCTCGCCACCGAAGGCCTGCTCACTGAGACCAACCCGCCGTTGCATTTCATTCTGCTGAAGCTCTGGACGGGGCTGTTCGGAACCGGCGAATACGCCGTCCGGTCGCTCTCGGCGCTGGCCTCGATCGCCTGCATTCCGTTGATCTATGAGATCGGCCGGCGGCTGGCCACGGCGGACGACGCCAATGCCGAGGGGGACCGCGTGGGCGAACGGGTGGGCCTGATCGCGGCGGGGCTGCTCGCCGTGGCGCCGGCGCAGATCTTCTACGCACAGGAAGGCCGCGCCTACGCGTTCCTGCCGTTGTTCCTGCTGCTCGCCTTGCTCGGACTTTGCCGTTTTCTGTCACCGGCCGGGACGGCGAAAGCCTGGTCCGGGCTGGTCCTGTATGCCGGTGCCGCGGTGGCACTGCTCTACAGCCATGCCATCGCAGTGTTCATCCTGCTGGCGCTGTGCCTGGCGGTGGCGCTGACGCTCGCCGATGGCGAACGCGGAAAGCTGCATCGCTTCGTCGTCGCCAACCTGTTCGTGGCGCTGTTCGCGGCGCCGCAGGCATTCGCCATGGCGGTGCAGGCGCGCTCGCCGAATATCGAGTGGATGGAGCCGTTCGGCCTGGACACGCTGATCATCGCCAATCGCTACGTAATGCTGGGGCCGATGGTGCGAAACGACCTCGGCGGCCATTTCTCGCATGTCATGCTGCTGATCGAGATGGGGCTGGCCACCGTCGCCTCGGCCGCCTTGCTCCTCGCCGTCCGCCGCAGCCTGCCCAACCGCCCGGCGATCGCCCTGGTGCTGGCATTCCCGTTGCTGTTCATCGTCATCACGTCAGCGGTCAGCATGGTCCGGCCGATCCTGATTCCGCGCGTCGGCGTCTGGCTCGGCGTGCCGATCTGCCTTGCCGCCGCCTTCGTCATCGTCGCCGGCACCGGCCGGCTGCGCCTCGTGGCGGTCGGTCTGATGGGCGCCTGCCTCGGCCTCGGCCTATGGAACAACGTGCTGGCGCCGGCTCAGCACAAACCGCATTGGCGGGAGCTGGCGCGCGATAACCCGGCCGCGGCAGCGGCCCCGATCCTGATTGCCGCACCGCATGCCGGCGCGCTCGGCCTTGATTTCTACGGGGGCGACAATGGCGCCCTGGGGCTGCCGCCGCCGCCGGTGCCGCGGCTGTGGGTGCCGCATCCGCAAACGCCGGTCACCCTCGCCGAGCGGCTTGAGCGTGAGACCACGGGCGCCACGCGGATCGACACGGCCGAGATCGCGGCGCTGATCCGCGATGGCCGCCATGTCACGTTGTTCGCCGACGAGGACGACCGCATGCTGCTGCAGACGATGCAGGCGCCGCTCGCCGCGTTCGGGCAGATGACGCGGCGGGATTACCCGGGGCTGGTGGTGCTGTCCTGGTGAGCGGGCCGGCCGCGCACTGACCGTTACGCGGGAGGCGCTAGTGGTGCGATCCTTATGCTTCTGTCCCGAGCGTTAGGTGAATCGCCACACCAAACAAGGCTAATGGAGAGAATCTGACGGTTCTAACCGTCAGATTCTCTCCATTAGGACTGGTTCGGAAAGCAGGCCTGCACCGTCAGCGGCACGCCGGCGCCCATGCTGGTCAGCAGCAACGGCACCAGGGTCGTGAAGGTGTAGCTGATCGTCACCTGCGAAAAACCGGATATGCCGCCGCAGCTCGCGCTCCGGTTCAGCACGTAGGAGTTGTTGGTCAGCGTGATGTCCCACACCGACGCCTGCTGGGTCAGGAAGGCCATGGTGGTGCTGGCGCTGTAGACGCCGGCGGATGCGCAGGACGCCGCCTGCACGCCCATGCAGCGCGCGCCGTTGATCGCCACCGCCTGCAACGCCTCACGCGTCCAGCTCAGCCGGCCATATTCCAGGATGCCCAGGCTGAGCAGCATCAGCGCACTGCCAAGCAGCGCGAATTCAAGCGCGGTGGCGCCGCTCCGGTCACGTAACAGCCGGTGGCGGGCCAGCCGGGAGTTCAAAGCCCGGCCGCCACGCCGCAGCGCGAGGACCGAGCGGCGCATCCGCATCGCGGCGGCCGGGCATCGCCGCATCATCTGGTCTGCACCACCGCGGACGCGGTCATCGTGCCGTTCGGCACGAAGCTGAAGCCGTGGAAAATCGGCACATAGACATAGGTGGCGACGATCGACACGAAATTGCCGGCGAGCCCGCCGTCCGGGCAGGTGGCGCCGCAGGTCGCGACAGTGCCCGGAGTGACCGACGGCGTCGTGCCGGTGGTCGGGCAATAGCAACTGGCGTTGGCGCTGCCGCTGGCCACGGAAACGCCGTTGGTGACGGTTGAGGTCGCGCCGTTGTTCACCTTCACGACGACGTTGAACCAATGGTCGATGCTGCTGGAGTTGGCGACGAGCTTGCCGACGTTCAGCGCCAGCGTCGCGTCGTCCGGAAGCGTGGCGGCGTTCAGCAGGGTATAGTTCGCCGCCGAAGACACCGTGGCGTCGAGCAGCGACTTCGCGGTGTAGGCAGCAGAGAAATCGACGACGGCGGCCAGCAGCAAAAGAAACAACGGCGCCAGCAGCCCGAACTCCAGCGCCGCGATGCCGCGGCGCGCGTCGGGGTGCGACAGACGCCGCACCAATTTCGCAAGGCGACGCATCACGGCAGATCCGCCGCCGCCTACTTGACCAGCACGAAGGTCGGGGTGAGCGAGCTGGTGACGGTGCCCACGACCCCGGTGCAGGTGGTCGCCGCGGTGCTGCCGCCAGTCAGGCTGACCTGCGTGCCGATCAGTTCGAGGCATTGGCCGGTGCCGTTGCCGAGATGGGCGCCGCCGCTGAGCGAGACCGGGCCGTTCGGGAAATACACAACTCCGGACAGGCTGGTGTTGCTCGCGCCCTCGACGAAAGTCGCGCCGCCAATGCGGCTCGACAGGCTGGGCCCGATGACGACAAGGCTGTTCGTGCTACCGCTGGTGGGCGCGGTCAGCGTCACGTTGTTGAACCCGCCGGCGACGCAAAAGGCCTGGCCGACACAGCTTCCGCTGGGCGTCGTGGCACCCGAGATCACCAGCGTGACGCCGCTGCCGCTGAGGCCCACCTGCGAACCACCGCAACTCACTGAGCCGCCGCCGCCGTCGCCGAGCGCGAAATACCCGTTCACGCTGTAGATCCCGGCGCCGAAGATCGATCCGCCGGCCGAGGTGAAGCTGCCGTTCATGTCGTGTGCGCTCGCCGCCGGCAGAGTCAGGCAACTGCCGCCGCCGCTCGACACGTTCAGCGTGCCGACGGTCTTGAAGACGCTGCCGCCGCCGGTCGCATCGGCCATGGTCAGGACCGCGCCGCCGCCGAGCCAGACCGCATTGCCGGTGGAGCTGGCGCCGATCTGGTAGCTGTTGGTGGTGCCTGAGCCCATCGTCGCCGTGCCGCCGCCCGCGACGAAGATGCCGCTCGACAAGACGAAGGTGCTGGGACCGCCGAAGCTCAGCGTCGTACCGCTGTGGCAGATGCTGTAGGTGCCGCTGTTGCAGCTGTTGCCGCTGAATCCGAGTTTGAAGGTACCGGCGCCGAACGCGGTGTTGGTGCCGCCACCGGTGGAGATCCCGCCGACGACGCTGTAGGTACCCGGCCCGAAATTCATGGTCGAGCCGCCGCTATTGGTGATCTGCCCGCTGAAACTATAGGTGTTCGACGCCGAGCCGCCGACGTTGAAGTTCAGCGTCAGCCCGCCGCCAATCGTCAGGTTGCCGAAATTATATGGTCCGCCGCCAGCCGGGCAGGTGAATGTCCAAATACTGTTGAGGAGCTGGCCGGAGCAGCCGCTGGCCGAGATCGTTGTCGTCCTGGAGCCGAATACCAGGTCGGTGCCGGACGCCACCGAAGGTGCGGCAGGCGATGTCTGGCTGGCGACCGCGGTCAGGTGCGAGGTGGCGGCGCTGACGGCGCTGTTGCCGCTCAGCGGATCTGGTGTCACGGCCTTGGTATAGGTGACGGAACTCTTGCCGCTCGGCGGATGGATATTGGCGTCCGTGGTCGGCGCGGTGGCGCCGTCGACATTGGTGTTGAAGCTGACGAGCGGCGTCGTCATGCTCGTGCCGGTCGGCACCGTCACCGAGGTGTTCGAGGCGACGGCGCAACCTGGTGCGGAGACCGTGGTGCCGCCGCTGAGCGTGACGCCGTTGCCGTTGGTGTTCAACGCGATGATGCAGGCCGGCGTGGTGCCGGGCACCAGTTCCACAAAGGCGGTGGCACTGACCTGCTGCGTGCTGCTGGCACCAAGAAAGGTCGACAGCACCATCGGCAGCGAGGTGGTGACCGTCACCTGCACCGCCTGGCGGCCGTTGCCGCCAGGCGAGTTGACGACCGCGGCCGTCGCTGCCGAACTGGCCACCCCGTTCAACGCGGCGATGCGGCTGACGGTGGAATTCAAGGTGGTGGCGGAGGCGGTGGCGCTATAGGCGATCGCCCCGTCATAGGCGCCGAGGTCGGCGACGCGCTGGTTCTCCACCTTGGTCATCAGGCCGCGGCCGTATTCGACGCCGAGCCCCGTCACGCCGACCAAGGCCGGCAGCAGCAAGGCAGACATCAGGCTGACGCTGCCGCGACGGGTGCGCCTGATCCGCGACAGCCATCCACCCTTCCGCAGGGCACTTGCGGTCACGCAACGGTCTTGCCGACGGGCTTTATGACACTGTGACATGCCGCCGTCTTGGCGCGCGCGCCGTTAAGACAATGTCAATTTTTCCGTGTGCCCAGCACGATTATCCGTGTGCCCACACGCTCGTTAGAACGATAGGGCTTTAGGTGGAATCACCGCGCCATAAAATGGCTCGCCGAAACAAAAGGCTAGATCTGATGGTCGCCGATGCCAGCGGCCATCACGATCTAGACGCCGTGCCAGTAGAAGAATGCGCCGGTGAGCATGAAGTTGAACAGCGTGATGCCGAGGCGCAGGCGTGGCGGTGGCAACCGGCGGGCGAGGCGCGCGCCGCCGTAGCCGCCGATGACCGCGGCCACCAGCACCACCAGCGCCTGCGGCCACCAAACCGCGCGCGCGGCGACGAAGCACATCACCGCGACGGCGTTGGCCGCGGTCACCAGCATCACCCTGGCGGCACTCATGGTGGTGATGTCGTCGCGTCCCAGCAGGCTCCAGGTCGCCATCATCATGATGCCGACGGCACCGCCGAAATAACCGCCGTAAATGCCGAGGACGAACTGGCAGGACAGCATGGTGCGCGGGCCGATATGGACAACCCGCCGCAACGCCAGCCCGGCCTGACGGCCGAAGGCGAAGGTGATGGAGCCGAGCAGCAGCAGCCAGGGCACGATAAAGTCGAACGCCTGCTGCGACGTGCCGAGCAGCAGCAGCGCGCCGACCAGGCCGCCGATCACGCTGACCGTCAGCATGGCCCGCATCGAGACGTCCTTGAAGCCGCGAAAATCCCGCCGGTATGCCCAGGCGCTGGCGAAGGTGCCGGGCACCAGCGCCACGGTGCTGGAAGCGTTGGCGGCGACCGACGGCACGCCGGCGAAGATCAGCGCCGGCAGGGTCACGAAGGTTCCACCCCCGGCCGCGGCATTCATGGCACCTGCCAGCAGGCCGGCGGCAAACAGCAACGTGATGTGATCCATGCCACCGGCATGCACCGCCGGAACCCGAACCGCAACCGGGCTGCCGGCATGGCTGGCCGTCGACAGGGGTTAGGGCTGTCAGCCCTGGATCTGCGCCTCGGCGGCTTCGGCGATTCTGCGGGCCTCGGCGCTGTCGAGATCACCGACGAGGACGTAGGCGAAGCGGCCATCCTGCCAGATCGCGAGCCGAAGCCCGCTCCGCTCCTCCACCCGCACCGGTGCCGGGGGACCGACCATCCGGGCAATGCACAATGCCACCGGCGCGCCGCCGTCGCGGGTGTACATCAACTGCGCCATCGGCTTGTCGCCCGACACCAGCATCCGCCCACCGGCGAAGCGCAGGCCGGCGGCCGACAGATCCGGCACCACCAGGTGCTGATCCATCCGGTTGCCCAGCCACGTCTTCAGGTGATCGAGTTGTGCCGCGGGGACCTCGACCAGATGCACCGTCTCGCGCGAATACACTTTCTGATAGCGGGCGATCTCATCGAGCAGTCCGGCATGTTCCTCGCTCTGCCGCCCCGTCGCCCAAAAGACGCCGCCGCCAAAGCCAATCACCCCGGCCACCACCGAGGCCGCGACCAGCCACGCAACCTGCCCGATCGAGCGCCGGCCCGGGCGCGGCGCCGCCACCGTGGCGGCAGCGGCGGCGGCCGCTGGGGCGTAGAACCCTTCGGAGCAGGCGGCGCGCAGCAACGACGCGGTTTCGCGATACGCTTCGACGATGCGCCGAGCCTGCGCGTCGGTGGCGAGCAGCAGCTCGACCTCCGCAGTCTTGGCCGCGTCCAGCTCGCCATCGACATAGGCAACCAACAATGGGCCACGATCGGTTGTCATGGACATGCCTAACCCGCGTTCGGCCGGCTGCCGGCCGGCCGCCGCGGAAACTGGGTGACGGATTCGTCGGCCGAGGGGTGAAGCTTGGCGTGCAGTTCAAGGCGCGCACGCGACAGCCGGCTCATCACCGTGCCCACCGGAATGGCCAGCGCCGTCGCCGTCTGCTGGTAGCTGAGCCCGTCGACGCAGACGAGGATGAGCACGGCGCGGCGTTCCGCCGACATCTCGCCGAGCGCCCGGCGCACTGCCCGCAGCGTGATCCGGCCTTCCACCACCGCCACCCCATCCTCGCCGGCGAGGTCCGGGGCGGTTGCGATGTCGTCGTGGCGCCGCACCCGCCTCGCGCGCATCTCGTCCACCCAAAGGTTGCGCATGATCCCGTAGACCCAGGCATCCATGCGGGTCTGGTCACGCAGCTGCGCCGCGCGGTTCAGCGCCCGCTCGCACGCATTCTGCACCAGATCCTCAGCGTCGACGCGCGACCCGGTCAGCGCCAATCCGAACCGGCGGAGCCGCGGCAGCAGCGCCGTCAGTCCGGCCCGGAGCTCGCTCGTCATGCCGCAGGGTTCATCGTCGCGGCCCGGTTGTTAGGCGAGGCGGCGCACCGACGCCCTTGCCGCATCGACGCTCCAGGGGCCGCCCCCGGCAATGGCCAGGTACAGGAAGACGAAGCAGAACAGAATCGCATCCTCGCCTTTGTTGACATAGGGGAAAAAGCTGCTCGGCGCGTGCCAGATGAAATAGCCGATCGCCATCTCGCCGGACATGATGAAGGCAACCGGCACGGTGAACAGGCCGATCAGCAGCATCAGGCTACCGAACGTCTCAATCACCCCGGCGAGCAAGAGCAGCGGCGGCAGAGTGGCCGGCCCGGCCACAGGAAAGCCGAACAGCTTCACCAGGCCATGCTCCAGGAACAGCAGTGCTGCCATGATCCGAACGATGCTGCGAACGCGCGGCTGCCACTCGGCACGAAACGACTCACTTAACATGTAGAGTCCTTCTGAGGGTTGGTGATCAGCGTCGATGCCATAATGACGATCCAGATGCGCCCGCTATTCCACGTTTTTTTGCCGCGACCTGCCCGTCGGCGCGCCGAAACGCCCTGGATGCGGCCAGTGGCGCAGAACGCACCCTCGCTGTGAAAGGATCGCGGCGGCGGCGAAGCCATCGCCCGGCCCCGGTCCACACCGAAAGCTGCGGGTTCACACCCGGTGAACCCGCTTTTGCCGAAACCGGTAAGGCCCAGATTCAACGCCATCGGAATCGCCTTGCGATTCCAATGCGTTGATGAAGCGGCGATATCCCGCTCAACAGCGAGTACGCTTGAGCTGAGTGCGCGCTACCGGGGCGTCAGCACCATCACCATCTGGCGGTTTTCCATTCGCGGCATCTGCTCGACCTTGGTCTGGGTGTCCATGTCGCCGCGAATGCGCTCAAGCACGCGAATGCCGATGTCCTGGTGGGCCATCTCACGACCACGAAAGCGCAGGGTGACCTTCACCTTGTCGCCTTCCTCGATGAACGATTTCATGGCGCGCAATTTCACCTGATAATCGTTTTCGTCGATGTTCGGCCGAACCTTGATTTCTTTGATTTCAATAACTTTTTGCTTTTTCTTGGCTTCGTTGCGCTTCTTCTGCTGCTCATATTTGAACTTGCCGAAGTCGAGGATCTTGGCAACCGGCGGCTCCGCGTTCGGGCTGATCTCAAGCAGGTCGAGGCCGACGCGCATAGGCGCGCGGCAAGCGCCTCGCGCGTGGTCATGACACCCTGCATTTCGCCGTCCTGGTCGATCAGCCGCACCGTGGCGGCGCGGATATCCTCGTTCACGCGCGGTCCGTCGCGGCTTGGCGTGGCGGCATTGGGGTCCTCTGGCTATGGTGGTCTCCTGTAGCTGTTGCGGGGTGGCCGTCAGTGGCGGGGTGCGCGAACGCACGCTCGGAAATAGCGGCCGAAACGAGTGTTGCGCATTTGGTGGGCAATATTCAAGCGCGGATGGCGAATGTCACACCACCGTGCCCATCCTGGTTTGCGGTGATGATGCCGATCCGGCCCGCAATAAATCGGGTGGCGTGGCCTCCGCCGCAAGGCGCGCGACCAGTTCGTCGAGCGGCAATATCTCCTGCGCGTCGCCGCCGAGGCGGCGCAGTGCCACGGTCCGGTTCTCGGCTTCCTTGCGGCCGACCACGGCCATTGCAGGCACGTGCTGCAGGCTGTGCTCGCGCACCTTGGCGTTGATCTTCTCGTTGCTGAGGTCGAGCTTCACGGCGAGGCCGGCTTCGCGCAGGGCTGTCGCGACCTCGGTCGCATAGGCGTCGGCGTCGGAGACGATGGTTGCAACCGCCACCTGCACCGGCGCCAGCCAGAGCGGGAAGCGCCCGGCATATTGCTCGATCAGGATGCCGAGGAACCGCTCGAAGCTGCCGAGGATGGCGCGATGCAGCATCACCGGCCGGTGCCGCGCCCCGTCCTCGCCGACATATTCGGCGTCCAGCCGCTCGGGCAATACGAAATCCACCTGCAGCGTGCCGCATTGCCAGTCGCGGCCGATCGCGTCGCGCAACACGAATTCGAGCTTTGGGCCGTAGAATGCGCCCTCGCCCGGGTTCAGCGTGTACTCGACGCCGGCGGTGGCGCAGGCGTCCTTCAGCGCGGCTTCCGCTCGGTCCCAGGTCTCGTCGCTGCCCGCGCGGGTCGGCGGCCGGTCGGAGAACTTCACCCGGAATTCGGGAAATCCGAAATCGGCGTAGACGGAGGACAGCAGCGCCACGAACCGCACCGTCTCGTCGGCGATCTGCGCCTCGGTGCAGAAGATGTGGCCGTCATCCTGCAGGAAGCCGCGCACCCGCATGATGCCGTGCAGCGCGCCGGAGGGCTCGTAGCGATGGCAGGCGCCGAACTCGGCCAGACGCAGCGGCAGCTCGCGGTAGCTGCGCAGCCCCTGGCGGAAGATCAGCACCGCGCCGGGGCAGTTCATCGGCTTCAGCGCCAGCGTCTTGTCCTCGTCCTCCACCCGGGCGATGAACATGTGCTCGCGGAACTTCTCCCAATGGCCGGACGCCTCCCACAGCGAGCGGTCGAGCAGCTGCGGGGTCTTCACCTCCTGGTAGCCGTTCGCGTCGAGGCGGCGGCGCAGGTAGTCCTCGGCGGTGCGGTACAGCTTCCAGCCCTTGGGATGCCAGAACACGCTGCCGACCGCCTCTTCCTGGAGGTGGAACAAGCCCATCTCCTTGCCGATGCGCCGGTGGTCGCGCTTCTCCGCCTCCTCGATCATCCGGAGGTAGGCGTCGAGCTCTTTCTGGTCGCGCCAGGCGGTGCCGTAGATCCGCGACAGCATGGCGTTGCGGTGGTCGCCGCGCCAATACGCGCCCGCCGTCTTCATCAGCTTGAACGCGGGCCCGACATCGCCGGTGTTGCGCATATGCGGCCCGCGGCAAAGGTCGATCCAGTCGCCCTGCTTGTAGAAGGTGATCTCTTCGGTGGCGGGAAGGTCGCGGATCAATTCGGCCTTGTATTTCTCGCCACGCGCCTCGAAGAACGCGATCGCTTCGTCGCGGTCGCGACACTTCGCGCTCGAACGGCGCGCCGCGAGCGATGATCTCGCGCATCTTCGCCTCGATGGCGGGGAAATCCTCTGGCGTGAACGGCTCGTTGCGGGCGAAATCGTAATAGAAGCCGTTCTCGATCGACGGGCCGATCGTCACCTGGGTGCCGGGATAGAGCGCCTGCACCGCTTCCGCGAGCACATGCGCCGCGTCATGGCGGATCATCTCCAGCGCCTGCTCGTCGCGGCGGGTGACGAACACCACCTTCGCGTCGTGATCGATCTCGGTCGAAAGATCGACCAGCTTGCCGTCGAGCTGCATCGCCAGCGCGGCACGCGCGAGGCCGGGCCCGATCGCGGCGGCGACGTCCGTGCCCGTCACGCGCCCGTCGAACTGGCGTTCGGAACCGTCGGGCAGGGTGATGCTGGGCATGACGCGGGTCTCCACGAGGGCAGGGTCGCGTTCTATGGCCTCACCCCAGCGCCGCCGCAACCCTGTCCACCGGCAGGTCGGCCAGATCGGCAGCGCGGAGCAGAAGCGGCCAGGTGCCGCCGGGCCCGCGCGGGGCGGTCAGCGCCGGGTCGCTGTCGGCGGAGAACAGCACCACGCAGGGGCAGCCGGCGGCGGCGGCCAGGTGCATCGGCCCGGTGTCGTTGCCGACGGCGATCTCCGCGCGGGCAGCGATGCCGTGGATGTCGGCGATCCCGGTGCGCCCGGTGAGGTCGATCGCTTGCGGGCAGGCGACGCGAATGGCGGCGGCGAGCGGCGCGTCCGCCGCCGCCCCGACCACGACCGGCGTCAATCCCCGCGCCGCGAGGATTTGCGCCAGTTCGGCGAAATGGCCGATCGGCCAGCGCTTGCGTGGCCGGTGCGCGGCGGCGCCGGGAACGAGCACGGCGTAGGGGCGTGGCAATTCCTGGCCGGCAGGCAGCCAGGACAGGTCCGGCGTCGGGAAATCCGTGATATCAGCCGCCTGCAACTGCTCGCGCTGGCGCTCCAGCGTGTGCATGAAATCACGCAACGTGTTGTCGTGCGGGTGCGAGCAGAAGCGGGCGATGCCGGACCATTGCGGCCGGCCGGCCAGGCGAAAATACCGCGAGGAACGCGCGGAGGTCTGCAGGTCATAGACGAAATCGAACCCTCGCAATTGCCGTCGCAACCGCAGCACGCCCGGCAGGTTCCACCAAGCGGGTCTTGCGTCTATCTCGATCGCGTCGAACCACGGCGAGGCTTTCGCCAGCGCGGCGAACGGCGCCGTGGTCAGCAGGGTGATCCGGTCCGCCCGGTGCTTTGCCCGGATCGCCGCGAAGGCCGCGAACGAGAGCGCGAAATCACCGAGCGCGCCGAGCCGGATCACCAGGATTCCGCGGCCCGCTCGCCGCCTCACCCCAACACCTCGCGATAGACCTCGATGGTAGCGGCCTGCATCCGGGCGACGCTGTACTGCGCCTGCACCGCCGCCCGCGCCCGCTGGCCGATCTCCGCCCGCGCCGCTTCTGGCGCCGACAGCACGTCGTCCAGGCACGCCGCCAGCGCATCGGCGTCCGCCGGCGGCACCCGCCAGCCGGTGACGCTGTGCTCGATCGTCTCGACCGCGCCGCCGTGGTCGGTGCCGACAACCGGCCGCGCCATCGCCTGCGCCTCGATCACCACCCGGCCGAATCCCTCCGGCGCGGTCGAGGCGTTGACCACCACGTCCGACAGCATCAGCGCCGCCGGCATGTCCTCGCAATGTCCGACCAGGCGCACTCGGCCGCCGACACCCAGGCGCTCGGCCAGCGCCACCAGTTCGGCGGCGTAGCGGTGGCGGCCCTGATCCGCGCCGACCAGCACCACGCAAGCCTCGCGGTTGCGCATCCGCGCCAAGGCTTCGATCAGCACCGACTGGCCTTTCCAGCGCGTCAGTCGCCCCGGGAGCATGATGGTCGGCTGCCCGTCCGGCAGGCGCCAGAGGCGGGCAAGGCGTACCATCCGCTCGTTGCCGACGGACGCCGGATCGAACACCGCCGGGTCGACGCCACGCGGCACCACGCGGATCAGTGCCGGGTCGACAGCGTGGTGGTGGCGCTGGATGACGGAAGCGATGAAGTGGCTGATGGCGATCACCCGCTCGCCGCGCGCCATCACCGCGTTGTAGCGTCGCTTGAACGGCAGGTCCTCGCCGTAGGGCGCGTGGTAGGTGGTGACGAAATGTACCCCGGCCTGCCGCGCCGCCAGCCACGCCGACCAAGCCGGGGCGCGCGAGCGGGCATGCACGATGTCGACCTTTTCGGCGCGGATCAATGCGGCCAAGGCGGCGGCGTTGCGCCAGATGCGCCAGGGATTCTTGCTCGTCAGCGGCAGCACGAAATGCCGCCCGCCGGCCCGCAGCACCGAGCCCACCAGCCGGCCGCCGGCGCTTGCCACCAGCGCCTCGCCGCCGGCGGCCGCGATCGCCTGGGTCATCTCCACCGTGCCGCGCTCCACTCCGCCGCCTTCCAACGCCGGGAGAACCTGCAGCACCACCGGAAATCCGTGGGTGGCGTTTGCAATAGATGATGGGGTTTGCCTCATGCCGGGCGCTATATCACGCAGCGACTGAATTGAAAGGGATCGCCGATGGAACAACGCGCGGCGGCGGAGCAACACGGCACGCTGGATCGCGGCGACGGGGTCGAAGCTGGCCTGGGCGCTGCTGCCCGGCCGCGGGCCCGACCGTCGTGTTCCTGCCCGGCTTCAACAGCGACATGCCGGCACCAAGGCGCTGGCGCTGCTGGCGCTTCTGCGCCGAGCCGCGGCCAGGCGCTGCTGCGCCTCGACTATTCCGGCCACGGCGGCAGCGGCGGCGCCTTCACCGACGGCACCATCGGCCGCTGGACCGAGGATGCGCTGCCTCGTCATCGACCGGCTGGCGCCGGGCAAGCTGCTGCTGGTCGGCTCCTCGATGGGCGGCTGGATCGCGCTGCTGCTCGCCCTCGCCCGTCCGGCGCGCGTCACGGCGCTCGTCGGCATCGCGGCGGCGCCGGATTTCACCGAGCGGCTGATGTGGCAGGCGATGACGCCCAGCCGAGCAGGCGGCGCTGCGCGCGACGGCGCTCATTGGAAGCCCCGAGCGACTACGGCGATCCCTATCTGATCACCCGCGCGCCTGATCGAGGACGGCCGCCCGCATCTGCTGCTCGACGCACCGATCGCGCTCGCACTGCCCGATCCGGCTGCTGCACGGCCAGCGAGACCGCGACGTGCCGTGGGAACTGGCGCTGACGCTCGCCGCCAAGCTCGACGAGCGACGACGTGCAAGTGATCCTGATCAAGGACGGCGACCACCGCCTGTCCCGCGACCAGGATCTGGCACTACTCGGCCGGATGGTCACGGCCCTGCTCTGCAGGATCGCGCGTAGCCCCTCGCGATAGCTCGGGTACTGCCAGCGGCAGGCCGAGCAGGGATTGGGTGCGCTCGACTGGCCACCTTGCGGTTCTCCGACCAGAAGCTGAGCGCCATCGGGCTCATCTCCGCCCTCGCCTGCTCGAACGGAATCTCCGCCGGCGGCTTCACGCCCAGCAGCCGGGCCGCCTCGGCGATCACCTCGGTGCTGGCCGCGGGTTCGTCGTCGGCGAGGTTCAGCACCCGCAGCCCCGGCGCATGCTCCTGCGCCACCGCCGCCAGCACCGCGCCCACGATGTCGTCGCGATGGATGCGGCCGAATTGGTGGCCCGGCTTGGTCACCCGCCGAGCCCGCCCGGCCGCGACATCGTCCAGCGCCGAGCGGCCGGGACCGTAGATGCCGGCGCAGCGGAACAGGTCCACCGCGCGCCGCCCGGCGAGATCCGCCCATTGCTGCTCCGCCGCCAGCCGCCGCTTCGCCCGCTCGGTGCCGGGTGCCACCGCCGTGTCCTCGTCCACCCAACCGCCCCCCTGGTCGCCGTAGACGCCGGTGCTGGAAAGATAGCCCACCCAGCGCAGCCGCGCGGCCTGGGCGATGGCCTCGGCGAGCCGCGCCAGCACCGGGTCCCCATGGTCCTGCGGCGGTGCGGTGGCGAGGATGTGCGTGGCCTGCGCCACCGCGTCGGCGGCAGCCTCGAACGTCACCAGCCGCACGCCGTGCGGTGGGGCGTTCGCCGCCGCCCGGCTGATCGCGGTGACCGCAAGCCCCGCCGCCACCGCCGCCTGCGCCACGGCACTGCCGGTGTAGCCCAGTCCGAACACGACCAGATGCTGAGACACGCATTTCCCCCGGGATCGTTTGCCGCGGCCGCCACGGCCAGACTACACTAGCCGAACCATGAACACGCGCATTGCGATGATCGGCGCGTCCGCTCTGCTGCTCGCCGTGGCCGTCGGCGCCGCCAGCCAGTACGCCCTGCGTTCCGGCAGCGCCGAAATCGAGAGCGCTGCCGCCGACGCAGACCCGTTGCCGATCCCGCCCGTGCCGCCGCGCATCGGCGAGGGTGCGGAATACGACCGTTGCCTCGGCATGCTCGACGCCGACCCCGCCGGCGCCGAGTCCCTGGCCGCCGAGTGGCAGGCAAGAGGCGGCGGCGACACCGCCACGCATTGCCTGGCGCTGTCCAGGGTGGCACTCGGCGAGCCGGATTCCGGCGCCGAACTGCTGGAGCAGCTCGCCGAGCAGAGCCACGCCCCCGCCGCCGCCCGCGCCAGCATCTATGACCAGGCGACCCAGGCCTGGACGATGACGAGCGAACCCGGTCGCGCTTTGGCGAGTGCCACCAAGGCGCTGGCGCTGTCGCCTGACGACCCCGACCTGCTGATCGACCGCGCCATCGCCACCGGCGACCTTGAGCATTTCGACGATGCGATCGCCGACCTCACCCAGGCCCTGCGGCTCGATCCCAGGCGGGCCGACGCGCTGACCTTGCGCGCCACGGACCGGCGTCAGCTCGGGCAGGTCGATCTTGCGCAGGACGATGTGGAGGCGGCGCTGCGGATCGACCCCGACCAGCCCGAGGCGCTGCTCGAACGCGGCATCCTGCGCCAGCGCCGCAACGACCGGGCGGGTGCGAGGCAAGATTGGCAACGCGCGATGGATCTGGCGCCCGACAGCGCCACCGCGGACCTGGCACAGCAGAACCTTGCGTTGCTGGAAGCCGGCCCGGAAGCCAAATAGAAGAAGATGCGACCCCGATGATGCGGACCCGGCGCCGCGCGTACTTGGCTTAGAAATCCAGGTCCGCGTAATGCTCCGGCGGCGTCATGCCCGGCACCCGATCGGCCAGCAGCGGGCGAAAGCTCGGCCGTGACTTGATCCGCGCGTACCATTCGCGGGCCGCTTCGCTGATCGTCCAGTCGACGTCGCCGGTGAAATCCAGCACCGACAGATGCGCCGCCGCCGCGAAATCGGCGAGCGAGATGGTGCCGCCGGCGAGGTATTTGCGGGTTTCCGCCAGCCAGCCGATATGATGCAAATGCTCGCGCAGATTGGCGTAGCCGGCCCGCAGCGCACCGGCATCCGGCTGGCCACGGCCGGCCAGGCGCTTGAGGTACTTTTCGCCGTTGAGGTTGCGGGTCACCTCATCGGCGAACTTGCCGTCGAACCAGGCGACCAGGCGCCGCACCTCCACCCGTTCGCCCAGCGTCGCGCCGAGCATCGAGGTGTCGGGATACGCCTCTTCGAGGTATTCGCAGATCACCGCGGAATCGGCGACCGCGAGACCGTTGTCCTCGAGCAGGGTCGGCACCGTCGCGGCCGGATTGATCGCCAGATATTCCGGCCGATGCTCCCACACTTTTTCGATGCGCAGCTCGAACGTCAGCCGCTTCTCGGCCAGCACCAGGCGGACCTTGCGACAAAGTGGCGACAACGGGAGATGATAGAGCAGACGCATTGCGGCCCGTTATGGCATCGCGCGCCGGCAGCGCCAACCCGCCGCGCGCGAATGGCCGGGTCTCGTTGCGCGAAAGAAAAGGCGTATCCGGGTGAGCTTGGCTGACCGCACCCTCAGGCGCGCCGCGCCTCCTTGCCTCGGCGTCGAGCGGCACCGGCAGATAGCGCACGAAATCCTTCGGCACCACCTGCCAGAATCGCGGCAGTGTGCGATCCCAGTCGTGCAGCAGCATGCTGGCGTAGCGGCTATTGGTCTCCGCGACATGCGGCGTCGACCAGCTCGCGCAGCAGCGCTTCCCAATGCGGATGGGCGATCGCGCTGCCAGGTCAGCGTGTCCGGGTTGACCCGCATCGCGAACAGGTCATCGGGATCGTAGACGAACGCCATGCCGCCGGTGAAGCCGGCGCCGAAATTGTCGCCGACATCGCCGAGGATCACCACCGTGCCGCCGGTCATGTATTCGCAGCCGTTCGAGCCGCAGCCCTCGACCACCGCGATCGCGCCGGAGTTGCGCACGGCGAATCGCTCGCCCGGCCTGGCCGGCGGCGAACAGCGCAGCCGGCGGTGGCGCCATACAGCACGGTGTTGCCGATGATGGTGTTATCGTGGCTGGCCAGCGTGCGACGACGGGGCCGGGCGCACCACGATGGTGGCGCCCGACAGGCCCTTGCCGACATAGTCGTTGGCGTCGCCGAACACTTCCAGCTTCAGCCCCTGCACCGCGAACGCGCCGAGCGACTGCCCGGCCGAGCCGCGCAGCCGCACGGTCAGATGGCCCGGCTGCAAGCCGGTCATGCCGAATTGGCGGGTGATGCGGCTGACGAGATCTTGGTGCCGATGGCGCGGTGCGTGTTGCGGATGGTGTATTGCAGCTGCATCTTCTCGCCGCGCTCGAACAGTGCCGCCGCGTCGTCCAGATCATCTGCGCGTCCAGCGTCTCCGGCACCTCGTTGCGGCCCGTCGAGCGTGCAGTAGCGCGCATGCGGCCCGGGATCGGCCTGCACCAGCAGCGGGTTGAGGTCGAGGTCGTCGAGGAACTCCGAGCCGCGGCTCACCTGGTGCAGCAGGTCGGTGCGGCCGATCACGTCGTCCAGCTGGCGGAAGCCCAGCGCGGCCAGGATGTTGCGCACGTCCTCGGCGATGAAGCGAGAACAGGTTGATGACCTTCTCCGGCGAGCCTTCGAACTTCTTCCGCAGATCCTCGTCCTGCGTGCAGACGCCGACCGGGCAGGTGTTGGAGTGGCACTGCCGCACCATGATGCAGCCCATCGCCACCAGCGATGGCGGTGCCGATGCCGAACTCCTCGGCGCCCAGCATCGCCGCGATCACCACGTCGCGCCCGGTCTTGATGCCGCCATCGGTGCGCAGCCGCACCCGGTGGCGCAGCCGGTTCAGCATCAGCACCTGATGCGCCTCGGACAGCCCCATCTCCCACGGCAGGCCGGCATATTTGATCGAGCTCTGCGGCGCTGGCGCCGGTGCCACCGGAATGGCCGGAGATCAGGATCGCGTCGGCCTTCGCCTTGGCGACGCCGGCGGCGATGGTGCCGATGCCGCAGCGCGACACCAGCTTCACGCAGACCGCTGGCATCCGGGTTGATCTGCTTGAGGTCGTAGATGAGCTGCGCCAGGTCCTCGATCGAGTAGATGTCGTGATGCGGCGGCGGGCTGATCAGCATCACGCCGGGCGTCGCGTGGCGCAGCTTGGCGATCATGCCGGTGACCTTGAAGCCGGGCAGCTGCCCGCCCTCGCCGGGCTTGGCGCCCTGGGCGACCTTGATCTCGATCTCGCGGCAAGTTGTTCAGGTATTCCGCGGTGACGCCGAACCGGCCGGACGCGATCTGCTTGATCGCCGAAGACGCGTTGTCGCCGTTGGCGCGCGGCGTGGCGCGCGCCGGGTCCTCGCCGCCCTCGCCGGAGTCGGAGCGCGCGCCGATGCGGTTCATCGCGATCGACAAGGTCTCATGCGCCTCGGGGCTCAGTGCGCCGAGCGAGATGCCGGGTGCCACCAGGCGCTTGCGGATTTCGGTGATGCTCTCGACCTCATCGACCGGGATCGGGCCGGATTGCCGCTTCGTCGGTCAGCGGAAATCCAGCAGGTCGCGCAGCGCGATCGGCGGCATTTGCCGCACCGCCTCGGCATAGCGGCGGATAGGTACCGAAGCTGTCGGTGGCGACGGCTTCCTGCAGCATGTGGATCAGGCCGCGCGTCGAAGGCATGGGTCTCGCCGCGCGCGGCGCAGCTTGTAGATGCCGCCGATCGGCAGCGCGGCGCGTCGCTGTCCCAGGCGTTCGCGTGCAGCTCCAGCACCTTGCGGGCGATGCCGGTCAGGCCGATGCCGGAGATGCGCGACTGCATGCCGGGGAAGAACTCGGCGACCAGCGCGCGCGACAGGCCGATCGCCTCGAAATTATAGCCGCCGCGATAGGAGGAGATCGACCGCGATGCCCATCTTCGACATCATCTTCAGCAGGCCCTTGTCGACCGCCTTCTTGTAGCGCTGGACCGCGCCTTTGAGGCGTGATGTCGCCGAACAGCCCGCGGCGATGGCGGTCGGCGATGCTCTCCTGCGCCAGATAGGCGTTCACCGTGGTGGCGCCGACGCCGATCAGCACCGCGAAAGTAATGCACGTCCAGGCACTCGGCGGCGCGCACGTTCAGGCTGGTGAAGGTGCGCAGCGACTGGCGCACCAGATGCGTGTGCACGCCGCCGGTGGCGAGGATCATCGGAATCGCCGGCGCGCTCGGGCCCGACTGCCTCGTCGGTCAGGATCACGTGCGTGCAGCCGGCGCGCACGCCTTCCTCGGCCTCGCGCGCGGATGCGCTCCAGCGCGGCGCGCAGCCCGGCCTCGCCCTCGTCGACGGCGAAGCGTGCAATCGACCACGCAGGCGGACGCGCCCATGATGCGCCTGCATCGCCAGGAATTCGGCGGTCGACAGCACCGGGCTTTCCAGCTGCAGCAGATCGAACTGGCTGGCTGTCCTCGTCGAGCACGTTGCCGAGATTGCCGAGCCGCGTCTTCAGCGTCATCACCCGGGTTTCGCGCAGGCTGTCGATCGGCGGGTTGGTCACCTGGCTGAACCCCTGGCGGAAATAATGGTGCAGGCCGCGATAGCGTCTCCGACAGCACCGCGATCGGCGTGTCGTCGCCCATGCTGCCGACCGCTTCCTGCGCGTCCTCCACCATCGGGTGCAGGATCATCTCCAGCTCCTCCATCGTGGTGCCGACCGCAAGCTGGCGGCGGCGCAGTGCCTCGCCCTCGTACAGCACCGGCTCCGGCGCGTCGGTCTTGACGATGTGGTCGATCTGGCGTGATGCGCTTGGCCCACTCGCCGAACGGCTGGCGCGCGGCCAGCATGTCCTTCAGCTCCTCGTCGGCGATAGAAGCGCGCCGTCGTCGAGATCGACGCCGATGGTCTGGCCGGGGCCGACGCGACCCTTCTCGATGATGTCGCTTTCATCGAGCTTCACCATGCCGGTCTCGGAGCCGACGATCAGCATCGCGTCGCGCGGTGATCGTGTAGCGCAGCGGGCGCAGCCCGTTGCGGTCGAGCCCGGCGATCACCCAGCGCCCATCGGTCGCCGCGATCGCCGCCGGGCCGTCCCACGGCTCCATCACGGCGTTGCAGTACAGGAACATGTCGCGATGCGCCTGCGGCATCGTCGCGTCCTGGCCGATGCTGGCCGGGATCATCAGCGCCTTCGTCATCGGCGCGTCGCGTCCGGCGCGCACCAGCAGCTCGAACACGTTGTCCAGCGTCGCGGTGTCGGAGCCGCCGGCCTGGATCACCGGCTTGATGTCGTCGATGAACGGATCCGAGCGCCGGCGTCGGCCAGCCGCGTCTCGTGGCTCTTCATCCAGTTGACGTTGCCGGTGACGGTGTTGATCTCGCCGTTATGCGCCAGCATGCGGAACGGCTGCGCCAGCCGCCAGGTCGGGAACGTGTTGGTCGAGTAGCGCTGGTGGTAGATGGCGAAGCGCGAGACGAAGCGCGCGTCGAGCAGGTCCGGGTAGAAGTCGGTCAGGCTCTCGGCCAGGAACATGCCCTTGTAGATGATCGAGCGGCACGACAGCGAACAGAAATACAGCTCCGGCATCTGCGCCGCGATCGCCTGCTTCTCGATGCGCCGGCGGATCACGTAGAGGTCGCGCTCGAACTCCGCCTCGTCGGCGCTCTTGGCGTTCCAGATCATGATCTGCTCGATCTCGGGCCGCGTCGCGTTGGCCTTCTCGCCGATGCAAGTCGACGTTGATCGGCACCTGGCGCCAGCCATAGATGGCGTAGCCGAAGGCCAGGATCTCGGTCTCGACGATCTGCCGGCAACGCTCCTGCGCGCGAGAGGTCGGTCTTCGGCAGGAACACCTGGCCGACGCGCGATCGGGCCGGGCGCAGCATGCTGGCCGCCGCTGCGCTCGACGGCGTCGGCGAAGAAATCCTGCGGGATCTCGATATGGATGCCGGCGCCGTCACCGGTCTTGCCGTCGGCATCCACCGCGCCGCGATGCCAGACGGCCTTCAGCGCGTCGATGCCGGCCTGCACCACGTCGCGGCGCCGCTTGCCGTCCAGCGCCGCGACGAAGCCGACGCCGCAGGCGTCGTGCTCCTGCGCGGCGTCGTAGGTGTCGCGGCCAGGGCGTGCGCATTGGCGTGCCAGGCGGCGACGAACTCCGGTCCGGTCTCGTCCGGGGCAGGACCCAGGCGGCGCTGCGTCATCGCATACTCCCGATCAGAATTTCATCCCGCGGGCTTCGAGCTCGGGGCGGTGCTTGGTGATGGACGCCTGATAGATCTTCTGGCCCCAGGTCTGGCCGGCCGCCATGCCCTGCTGCGTCACCGCCGGCAGGGTCGCGATCAGCTTCTGGCCGAGAGGCGTGGCATAGAACGCGCGCAGGGCCTTGATGTCGTCCAGCGTGAAGTTGTTGCGCCCAGACATCGATGATCTCGTCGGTCAACGTGGCCTGCTGGGCGATGAAATCGGGCATCAGCACCTCGTCGACGATCTTGGCCGATTCGTCCTGCGGCTTGTTGCCGGAGCGCATGGCCAACTGGACCATCTGTCCGCGCATGATGGCGATCAACTGCTGGGCCTGGCGCGACACGCCGATCATTTCGGCGAGTGCGGCCGCTTCCTTATGGGCTTCCGGCGACACCGGGCCGCGGCTGGGGCGCCGCCGGGCAGGGCGGCGGGGGCGGCCGCGGGGACTGCCGGGGTCTGCGCCCTGGCGGCCGTTCCGGTCATCAGGCCGCCGGCCACCACGCAGGCCGTCACGGCGATCAAGGCGTTTGGAAAACCGCGCATGTTGCTCACTCCGCTGCCACCGCCGCAGCGGTGGTCTGTTGTACATAGCCGTGGATCTGCGCCGCCGCGTCGCGGCCGTCGCGGATGGCCCAGACCACCAGGCGAGCGCCGCGCACGATGTCGCCGGCCGCGAACACGCCCGGGCAGGCTGGTCATGAAGCGTGCGGTGGTCGACCTTCAGCGTGCCCCAGCGCGATGACCGCCAGCGCCGGCTCGCCGAACGTCGCCGGCAGATCCTCGGGATCGAAGCCCAGCGCCTTGATCACCAGGTCGGCCTGCACGGTGAAATGGCTGCCCTCGATCGGCTCGACGGACTGGCGGCCCGACGCGTCGGGCAGGCCGAGACGCATCCGCGACCGCGCGCACGCCGGTCGACCGTGTCGTCGCCGAGGAACGCCTCGGGCGCGGACAGCCAGACGAACTCGACGCCCTCTTCCTCGGCGTTCTTCACCTCGCGCATCGAGCCCGGCATGTTGGCGCGGTCGCGGCGGTACAGGCACTTCACCGACGCGGCGCCCTGGCGGACGGCGGTGCGCACGCAATCCATCGCCGTGTCGCCGCCGCCGATCACCACGACGTGCTTGCCGCGCGGCATCGAGCGCGCCGGAGGTCGAAATCGGCCACCGCGTCGCCGAGGCCCTGGCGGTTGGAGGCGGTCAGGTAGTCCAGCGCCGGCACGATGCCGGGCAGGCCGACGCCCGGGCCGCCGATGTCGCGCGCCTTGTAGACGCCGGTCGCGATCAGCACCGCGTCGTGCCGCGCGCGCAGCTCCGGCAAACGTCACGTCGCGGCCGACCTCGCAGTCGAGATCGAAGACGATGCCGGCCTCCTCCAGCAGCTTCCAGCGGCGCAGCACGATCGTGCTTCTCCAGCTTGAAGCTCGGGGATGCCGTAGATCAGCAGGCCGCCGACCCGGTCGTAGCGGTCGTAGACAGTGCACCTGGTAGCCCTGCCGGCGCAGCTGCTCGGCCGCCGCCAGGCCGCCGGGCCCGGCGCCGATGATGCCGACCGACTGGCGCAGCTCGCGCCGCGGCCGCAGCGGCTTGACCCAGCCGTCGGTCGAACGCGCGTGTCGGTGATGTAGCGCTCGACCGCGCCGATGGTGACGCTGTCGAAGCCCTTCTCGATGACGCAATTGCCCTCGCACAGCCGGTCCTGCGGGCAGATGCGGCCGCAGATCTCGGGGAAGTTGTTGGTGGCGCTGGACGACCTCGTAGGCCTCCTCCAGCCGGCCCTCGGCGGTCAGCTTCAGCCAGTCGGGGATGTTGTTGCCGAGCGGGCAATGCACCTGGCAGAACGGCACGCCGCACTGGCTGCACCGGCTGGCCTGCGCCGCGGCCTGCGCTGGCGTCGCGAAATCGCGGTAGATCTCGTCGAAATCGCGCGCGGCGCTCGCCGACCTCGCGCTTCGCGGCGTCTGCTGCTGCAGGCGGACGAACTGCAGCATGCGTTCGGCCATGCGTTCACCTCCGCGCGGCATCCCGGCGACGCGGACGCTTGCGCGCGACGATATAGGGCCGGCGCATCAGTCCGCAAGTCGAATTCGCCGTTAGGACAGTATTAGCTGTCCTATATTCGACGGCAATGCCTCGCGATGCGACGGTTTGATCGCGAGCTGCACCGATAAATAGGTCCGATTTCGGACCTATTATGCCGTCGCACAGATCCCGCTTGCCGCCGCCGGGCCGGTAACGGCCGCAGATATGCCGGCACCACGAGCTCAATCGGCGTCGGCACGATGCCGAGCTCGGCCAGCCCCGGCATCCGGCGTCGCCACGTTGTCGCGCGGCAGCATCAGCAACTGGTCGCGGGTCAGCAGCTTGCCCGGCAGCCGCTCCAGCACCGCGGCCTGCAACCGCGCCAGCCCCATCGGGCACTGTCCACCAGCCGGCGGCGGCCGCCGCGGTCTAGCGCCAGGATGTAGGCCAGCAGCTCGCGGAATGGTCAGCACCTGCGGGCCCGCCCAGTTCGTAGGTCTTGCCCGCCGCAGTCCGGCCGCGCGCAGCGCGGCGATCACCGCGTCCGCGACGTCGCCGACGTAGACCGGCTGCATCCGCGTGTGCGCCGGCGATCACCGGCATGAACGGCAGAATCTGCGCCATGCGCGGCGAAGCGGTTGAAGAACTTGTCCTCCGGCCCGAACACGACCGAGGGGCGCAGGATCGTCGCCGCCGGGAACGCCGCGCGCACCGCCTGCCTCGCCGGCCGCCTTGCTCGGCGCGTAGCGGCTGGGGCTCGCCGGATCGGCGCCGATCGCCGAGAGATGCACGAGACGCGCGCACCCCGGCCGCCGCCGGCGATGGCGCGCCACGCGCCCGGCGGCGTCGGCGTGGACGCGCTGGAAATCGCCGGCGCGGCGCTCGGCCAGGATGCCGACCAGGTTGACCACCAAGTCCGCGCCCTCGACCGCGCGCGTGCACCGTCGGCGTCGTTGGTGCACCGGGGCGTACAGCGGCACGATCTGCCCGACCGCGCCCATCGGCTTGAGGAACAGCGCCGCCTCCGGGTCGCGCACCGCGACGCGCACGATGTTGCCGGCGCGCCGCCAGCCGCTTGACCACGTAGCGGCCGATGAAGCCCGAGCCGCCGAACACCGTCGCCACGCTGCGCGTTGCCATCGCCATGTCCGCTCCTGCATGATGTCGCGCCATTGATATGCGGGCGTGCGACGCGCCCTCAAGGCCAGCGCAACCGTCGATACGCGGTTGACGCCGACACCGGATGCGCGGGGCTACATCGCGCGCCCACCGCACGCCTCCTGCGCCGCTCGGCGTCGCGGTGCCGCACGGATTGCCCAGGTGGCGGAATTGGTAGACGCGCAGGTTTCAGGTACCTGTGGCCGCAAGGTCGTGGAAGTTCGAGTCTTCTCCTGGGCACCAACAGCAAGGGCGCACAGTGAGCACCACCCAGTTCATGCCGAACGCGCACCATCCACCTGCACCGGCACGACCTGCCGGACGGCCTCGACCTCGGCCCGGTCGTCGCGGTCGATACCGAGACGATGGGCCTCAATCCGCATCGCGACCGGCTCTGCCTGGTGCAGCTCTCCGCCGGCGACGGCCACGCGCATCTGGTGCAGCTCGTCCCGCACCGCGCTGGGCGGCCGCGGCTTCGACTGCCCCAACCTCGAGCCGCCTGATGGCCGACCCGGATGTCGTCAAGCTGATGCATTTCGCCCGCTTCGACGTGGCGGTGCTGCAGCACAGCCTGGGCATCACCGTCGCCCCGGTCCGCTGCACCAAGATCGCCGCCAAGCTGATCCGCACCTTCACCGACCGCCACGGCCTCAAGGATCTCTGCAAGGAACTGCTGGGCGTCGATCTGTCCAAGCAGCAGCAGACCTCGGACTGGGGCGCGGTGGAACTGACCGCCGAGCAATTCGCCTACGCCGCCTCCGACGTGCTGTACCTGCACGCGCTGTGGGCGAAGCTGGAGGCGCTGCTGGTGCGCGAGGGGCGGCTCGATCTGGCCGAGGCCTGCTTCGCCTTCCTGCCGGCGCGCGCGCCGGCTCGACCTGCTCGGCTACGAAGAGCCGGATATTTTCGCGCACTGACCGCAGCGCCACGTTGCGCGTCACATTGGCACAGCATTTCGTTGATCGCGCGATTGACCGCCATCGCCCTGCCAGAGCTGCCGCACGCACGCACGGAACGATCGACCGCATGACCGCCGCCATCGCCACGCTGCATCCGACGACCTCGACGTCGCCCGCGAGGTGCTGGCGACCGAGGCCGCCGGCCTGCGCGCGCTGGCCGCCGGCGCTGGACGGCGGCTTCGCCCGCGCGGTCGACCTGCTGGCCGGCGCCACCGGCCGGGTCGTGGTCTCCGGCATGGGCAAATCCGGCCACGTCGCGCGCAAGATCGCCGCCACGCTCGCCTCCACCGGCACGCCGGCCCTGTTCGTCCACCCGGCCGAGGCCTCGCACGGCGATCTCGGCATGATCGTCGCCGGGCGACGCCGTGCTGGCGCTGTCCAATTCCGGCGAAACCGCCGAACTGGCCGACCTGGTCGCGCATGCGCGCCGCTTCGGCCTGCCGCTGGTGGCGATCACCGCGCGCGCCGGCTCGACGCTGGCCGAGGCCGCCGACGTCGCGCTGATGCTGCCGGCGGCGGCCGAGGCCTGTCCGATGGGCCTCGCGCCCACCACCTCCACCACCATGCAGATGGCGCTGGGCGACGCGCTGGCGGTGGCGCTGCTGACGCGGCGCGGCTTCACCGCGGCGGATTTCCGCCAGATTCCATCCCGGCGGCCGGCTCGGCGCCCGGCTGCGGCGCGTGCGCGACCTGATGCACGACGGGCGACGCGGTGCCGCTCGCCGCCGCCGGACACGCCGATGGACCGCGCGCTGCTGCTGATGACCGAGAAGCGCTTCGGCTGCCTCGGCGTCGTCGACGCGCGGCGGCAGGCTGGTCGGCATCATCACCGACGGCGACCTGCGCCGCGCCATGGGCCCGGACCTGCTGACGCGCCGGGTGCGCGAGGTGATGACCGCCGCGCCGCGCACCATCGGGCCGGACGCGCTGGCCGCCGAGGCGCTGCACGCCATGAACGCCCGCGAACGGCCGATCACCGCGCTGTTCGTGGTCGGATGCCGGCCGGCCGGCCGCTCGGCATCCTGCACATCCACGACCTGCTGCGGGCGGGCGTCGCATGAGCGTCGCGCCGCTGCCCGCCCGCGCCGCGCGCCGCGCCAGGCCGGCCAGCGACTGCTCGCAGCGCCGCCGGGCGCGTCCGCCAGCCGCCGATCGCGCGGCGGCCTGGCCCGCGCGGCGCCGATGGTCGTCGGCTGCGTCCAAGTGGCTGCTGCCGGTCGCCGCGCTGCTGCTGCTCGCCACGATCGCGCTGTGGCCGGAGATCGACGCGCATGCGCGGCACCGGCCGCGTCTGCCTACCGCGCGGCATGCGGCGCCGCGAGATGGCGGCGCCACGCTCACCGACGCCCGCTACCACGGCGTCGACGAGCACGGCCGCCCCTACACCGTCACCGCCGCGACCGCGCGCAGCAGGTCGGCCCGGACCGCATCGACCTGACCGCGCCGAAGGCCGACATGACGCTGGACAACGGCACCTGGCTGATGGTGCAGTCGAAGCACGGCGTGTTACCTGCAGCACGACCGACCAGCTCGACCTGTCCGGCGACGTGCACGCTGTACCGCGACGACGGCACGACGATGACCACCGCCAGCGCCGCGGTCGACCTGAAGGACGGCGCGGCGGCCAGCGCCGAGCCGACCCATGTCGGAGGGCCCGTTCGGCACGCTGGACGCGCAGGGCTTCACCATCACCGACAAGGGCGCCGCGATCCAGTTCACCGGCCCGGCCGCGCCTGGTGCTGAACGGCGCCTCGCCGTGACGATCGCGCGGCCGACGCGCGATGCGCTCGCTGCGCCGCCGCTGGCGCTCCTGGCTGCTGCCGCGGCGCCGGCGCGCCCGGCGCGCAGCAGATCGACCTGTCGCAGGGCGGCCCGATCGAGATCACCGCGCGCGACGGCATCGAATGGCGCGCAGAGCGAGCAGGGGTGATCGCCACGCGGCGACGCCCGCGCGGTGCGCGGCAGAACGTGACGGTGACGGCCGACCGGCTGATCGCGTTCTACCGGCCGAAGAGCGGCGCGGCGCCGGCGCCAGCCCCGGCGACCAGCCGGGCAGCCGCCGACAGCGACGCCGACACCGGCGGCAACGAGATCTACCGGGTGCGAGGCCGAGGGCAACGTGCACATCTTCACGCCGACCGATCAGGCGCTGGGCGACCGCGCGATCTACGACCTCGACCAGGCGGTGCTGGTGATGACCGGCACGCGACCTGAAGCTGACCACGCCGAACGACGTGCTGACCGCGCGCGACACCCTGGAATACTGGTCGCAGAAGCACATGGCGGTGGCGCGCGGCGACGCCGTGGTGGTGACCAACGACGGGCGGCGCATCTCCGCCGACACGCTGGTCGCCTACACCGCCGACGCGCCGCGCCGGCAGCCGGCCACGCCGGCCGCAGCACGACCGCCGGCAACCGCCGGCGATCCGCTGGCGGCGTCGGGCAAGCTGCAGACGGGTCGAGGCGTTCGGCAATGTCGACGGTCCGCACCGCGACCGACACCGTGACCGGCGATCGCGGCGTCTATGTGCCGGACACCGGCATCGCCCGGCTGGGCGGGCACGTGCGGATCACCCGCGGCCAGAACCAGCTCGAACGGCGCGGAGGCGGAGGTCAACATGAAGACCGGCATCGCGCGGCTGCTGGCCGGCACCGGCGAGCGCGTGCAGGGCCTGGTGCTGCCGAACGACGCCACCAGCACGCAACGCCGGCGACGCCGCCGCGCCGAAGCCCGGCCCGGCCGCGGCGCCGAAATGAGACCGCACCGTGGCGGACCGGCAGCGCATGCCGACGCGGCGACCGATCTCCGCGTCGTCTGCGGGCGGCGCGCGGGCTGGTCGCGCGCGGCGTCGGCAAGACCTACAAGAAGCGCCCGGTGGTGCGGAACGTGATCGATCTCGCTGCAGCCGCGGCGAGGCGGTCGGCCTGCTCGGGCCCGAACGGCGCCGGCAAGACCACGACCTTCTACATGATCGTCGGCCTGGTGCGGCCGGACACCGGCTCGATCAACCTGGACGGCGCCGACATCACCACCCTGCCGATGTATCGCCGCGCGCGGCTGGGCATCGGCTACCTGCCGCAGGAAGCCAGCGTGTTCCGCGGCCTGAACGTCGAGCAGAACGTGATGGCGGCGCTGGAGGTGGTCGAGCCCGACCCGCGACCGGCGCGACCTGATGCTGGACGAACTGCTGGGCGAGTTCGGCATCGGCCATCTGCGCCGCACCCCGGCGCTGGCGCTGTCGGGCGGCGAGCGGCGGCGCGTCGAGATCGCCCGCGCGCTGGCGACGCAGCCCGCCTACATCCTGCTCGACGAACCGCTGGCCGGCATCGACCCGATCGCGGTCGGCGAAATCCGCGACCTGGTCAAGCATCTGAAGGACCGCGGCATCGGCGTGCTGATCACCGACCACAACGTGCGCGAGACGCTGGAGATCATCGACCGCGCCTACATCATGCATGACGGCCAGGTGCTGATGGAGGGCACGCCGAGCGAGGTCGTCGCGCACGAGGACGTGCGGCGGGTCTACCTGGGCGAAAAGTTCACCATGTAAGACGCGCCGCTTGCGCGGCGGCTCAAGCGTCAGCGGTGCCCTTGCACCCCGCGCAGCGACAGCAACACTCTGGCGTTGCGAGAGCTGGCGAGAACACTGCCCCGACGCGCGCCTCCGCGCAGCGATGTGGTGCCTGGTCAAGGAGCTGGAGCAAAACGAATCCCCACACCACAAGAAATTGACCTTCTCAATAAAATGGGCAGATAGAAAATGTCACAAAATAAAATTTGGCCTGTTTCTGTCCATGAATTGCTTCAAATATTCCGAGACGGCTTACTGGCTATGATCCGTATTGCTGATAAAGCTCACATGCCCTGGAGGGAACCAGAAAGCTACGATGACTGGGACAGGATTTGCATCGCCATTTATGAATCGATTGTTATTCGATCCGTGGAATGCGGGATTGAGAATCGCCGTGCTTTTCCAATTCCTGAGTATGATAAAAGAATAGCGTCGTATGACCGTTTTAGTTTTATCACGGAACGAGACTCAATAGGAAAATCTGCGTTTATATGTTTTGAATCTGCATCAGATCCATTTGACACATGCCTTTTTGCCAATCTTGATGATAATTGGAAGGTTATTGGATTTCATAAAAGATATGTCCAGAATGTCGTTTTCTTGTTCGCCGAACGCGCAGATGAATCTCTTTCATTGTTGGAGAATTTGGCAGTTACTCTTTAGCAATATGGTCGTGCATCTGATGGCGTGTTGCCAAACGGCCGAGGCGCTCGGTCTGAGAGACCGTTTGAGAATTCGCTCTGCCGAGTCCTCCGGCGTGGCTTTTGAGAACCGGAGCGGAGCGGACATCAGGTCCGTGAGCACCGGAAGCGCAGAAAGCCGCGTTGGAGGGCCGGCAGAGTAGAATTATCAAACCGTCTCTGAGGCTCGTGCGGATTATCAGTCCTGGATGCACAGCCCGGACGGCGACCCCGCCGTTATCGGGGGCTCGGCAGAACATGAATCCTCGGCCCCGATAGTCCTGCACCTCCAGGTTCCAGGGCGCGTGAGACATGATCGACAAAGCACGAAACGAATTCTCAGGCGAAACGGTAGCGGATTGGCTTGAAGCGATGCTTTACGAATTGGAAGGTGATGCGGTAGGGCCTTGGATCGGAACGGGCAGCCGACCCGCGACGCTACGGCGGCAGCGTGCGCACCCACGCAACGATGGCACCCGCCACCGCCGCCGGCTGTTCGGGGAACAGCGCGTGGCTGGCGTCGGGGATCATCACCGTGGTCACCCGCTCGCCGTAGGACTCCTTCATCTCGCCCCATTTGTCGCTTGGCTTGAACGGGTCGGCGGCAGGGATCAGCTCCAGCAGCGGTGCCGCACCAGCGGACCACCAGTCCGATTGCTGCACCCCCTGCTTCTCACGGCTGTCGGCCTGCATGCGTTGGACCTTGGGATACCAGCCATGCAGCCAGGCTTGCGCATCGTGGCCGGGGGCGAAGAACGCCATTTCAAGGGTCGCGAGCCGCTCCGCGTCAGACGTGGCGGGATTGGCGATCTTGCCCGGTGCGGCCGCGACCTCCGGCGCATAGGTGCTGGCGGCGGCCGCGGCGAGCACCACGCCGCGCACCAGATTCGGGTGGTCCACCGCCACCATCCGCGCCACGAAATGGCCGAAGGCGTGGCCGACGATCACCGCGCGGCCACCACCGAGGCGCTCGATCACCAGGGCGACGTCGTCGGCGAGGCCGTGCAGGCTGACGCCTTCCATCGGGCCCGTCGAGGCGCCGATGCCGCGCGGCTGCGGCCGCAGCACCCGGAACCCGGCGGCGGCGAGCCTGCCGGCGACATCATCGAAATCCTCCGCGCCATCCCGGCCCGTCGAGGGCAGCATGACGATTACAGGCGCCAGGGGCGAGCCATCGACATAGGTTTCGATGGCGATGTCGCCTGAGCGCAGGATCTCGCTGGTCCGGCGCGGCTGCGCCGCCGCCGTGGCAATTGCCGCGAACAAGGCGGCCCCGCCCATGGTGAGCGTCAAACCAAGCCTGATCATGCGGTGGGTTCCTCCGTCGGCGGCTGCAAGTCACGAAAAATTCAGCATACGCAATTAAATGCCGAGGTTAGCCTGTTCTTGCAGCATGATTCTCTGCTTGCGCCGACGCCCGTTCCGGGTTGCACTGCGGCATCCAACGTAACCCGAGCCGCTTGGTCGGCCCAGAGAAAAGCTTTCATGGCGATCGGCCCCCGTCTGGATCTTCGCCAATCCCAAACCTTGGTCATGACGCCGCAATTGCGTCAGGCGATCAAGCTGCTCCAGTTCTCCAATATCGAGGCGAGCGCCTTCGTCGAGGAGGAGCTGGAGCGCAACCCGCTGCTGGAACGTGACGAAACGGTGGAGTTTTCGCCCACCGAACGCCCGGCACTGGACCAGCTCGGCGCCGCTTTGACGAGCGCCGAGACCCGCGTGCCGGGCAGCGACGAATACGCCGACCCGCATGTTCCGGACAGCGCCGACCTGACACGCTCCGACACCCTGTGCGCCGACGGTGCCGGCCCGCTCGACACCGCCGAATACGCCGAACCCTACGACCCCGGCAGCGCCTCGGACGGTGCCTTCGGCGGCGGCAGCAGCGGCTCGCAGAGCTTCGAGGCCGACGACCGCAGCATCGACGACGTCGCCGAGGCGGCCGCAACCCTGCGCGAGCATTTGGGGGCGCAGCTGCGCCTGTCGTTCCACGACCCGGTTGAACGATTGATCGGCACCTATCTCATCGCCTTGCTGGAACCTTCCGGCCGGCTTTCGGTCGAATCCGCCGCTCTCGCGACCGCGATGGGCGCCGACCTCGCGATCGTCGAGGCGGTGCGGGCGCGGATGATGCGCTTCGAGCCGACAGGGATGTTCGCCCGCGACCTGCGTGAGTGCCTGGCAGTACAGCTGGCCGAGAAGAACCGGCTCGACCCGGCGATGGCGGCCTTGCTCGACAATCTCGATGTGCTGGCCAAACGCGATCACAAGCGGCTGATGCAGCTATGCGAAGTCGACGCAGCCGACCTGTCCGACATGATTGCCGAGCTGAAGCGGCTGGACCCCAAGCCCGGCGCCGCCTGGGACGCGGCGCCACCGCAGCCGGTGGTGCCGGATGTGCTGATGCGCGCGGCGCAGGACGGCAGCTGGCTGCTGGAACTGAACCCCGAGACAATGCCGCGGGTGCTGGTCAATCAGAGCTTCACCGCCCGGGTGCTGCCCAAGGCTTCGAAGGAGGACAAGAACTTCCTGGTCGAAAAGCTGCAGACCGCCAACTGGCTGGTGAAATCGCTGCAGCAGCGGGCCCAGACCATCCTCAAGGTGGCGAGCGAGATCGTCCGCCAGCAGGACGCTTTTTTCCGCCACGGCGTGGGCTTCCTCCGGCCGCTGATCCTGCGCGACATCGCCGACGCGGTGGAGATGCACGAGAGCACCGTCAGCCGGGTGACCGCCAACAAATACATGGCGACCCCGCGCGGCATCTTCGAATTGAAATATTTCTTCACCACCGCCATCGCCGGCACCTCGGGGGAAACCCACAGTGCGGAGGCCGTGCGCCACCGGATTCGCGGCATGGTGGCGAACGAAACCGCCGATGACGTGTTAAGCGATGATGCCATCGTGGCGATCCTGCGCCGGGAAGGCGTGGACATTGCCCGCAGAACGGTGGCCAAATACCGCGACGTGCTGCGCATACCAAGCTCGGTGCAGCGCAAACGGGAGAAGGCCGTGCCGGCCTGAACACGGGCGGTGTCCGGGGAAACCGGCCGCCCGCACGCCGCGACGCCGGCAGGCGGTCCCGAACACGAAAGGGGTAAGGATAGGGCGCATGCAGATTACAGTTTCGGGCAAGCAGGTTGAGCTCTCCGATGCATTGCAGACGCGGGTGACCCAACAGCTCGACACGATCGCCGGGAAATATTTCGACTACGCGCTCGACGCCAGCGTGACGTTCAGCCGGGCCCGAAGTTTCTTCACCTGCGACATCAACCTGCGTGCCGGCCGCGGCCTGGTACTCCGCGGCGAGGGCGAGGCCGCCGATGCCAACAGCGCCTTCGACGACGCCGCCGAGCACATCGCCAAACGGCTGCGCCGCTACCGCCGGCGGGTGAACGAGCATTCCCGCGACGCCGCCCATCGCGAGCGCCCGCAGGCGGCCCGCCAATACATCCTGCGCCAGGAGGAGGAGGAATCAGCAAGCCCTGTCGCCGGCACCATCGTCCAGGCCGTGACCTACGCCACCGTGGTCGCCGAAGCCCCGGCCGAAATCGCCCGGCTGACGGTGAGCGACGCGGTGATGCGCATGGACCTGGCGGACCAGCCGGTCATGATGTTCCGCAACAGTGCCACCGGCGAACTGAACGTGGTCTACCGCCGCAGCGACGGGAATATCGGCTGGATCGACCCGACCGCGGCGAACTGACGGGCGCAGCGGCAGGCGCCGGGAGGACGCAACTCCCGGCGCGCCTTCTGTCGGCGTTCATAAGTCGGCATCAATGGCGGATCGTCAGACCCGCTCCAGCCGCGCGTGCGGCAGCGGCGGCAATTCGGCCTCGACCGTGTCGCCGGGGCGGACGTCGCCGCCTGTCATGACGATGCCCATGATGCCGGCTTTCAGCACCAGCCCGCCTTCGCGGTCGCGGCCGAGCGTCGCCTGCATCAATCCGGGCCGGTAACGATTCAGCTGCACGCAGGGATTGCGCAGGCCGGTCACCTCCACGATGGCGCTGTCGCCAAGACGCAGGCGGGTGCCGCGCGGCAGGGCCAGCAGGTTTATTCCGGCAGTGGTGACATTCTCGCCGATATCACCAGGCGCCAAGTCGAAACCGGCGGCGCGCAGCTCGGCGAACAACTCGGCTGAGATCAGGTGAACCTGGCGCAGATTGGGCTGCGTCGGGTCCACCGCGACGCGGGAGCGGTGCTTCACGGTGCGGCCGGCATGGGCATCGCCCTCGACGCCCTCGCCGGCCAGCAGGCGGATTTGCAGCTGCGGCAGCTTGCTGAATTTATGGCCGTCGGCGCGGCTGACGGCGATCACGGTGGCCATGCGGGATCCTTCTGGCGGCCGGCATTTCATCCGGCCGGAACGGGCCCTATATACGGACCATGAGCACCGATGTCGCCGCCGAGATCGCCCGCCGTCGCACCTTCGCGATCATTTCTCACCCCGACGCCGGCAAGACCACCCTGACCGAACGGCTGCTGCGCGAGGGCGGCGCCATCCAGATGGCCGGCAACGTGCGCGCCAAGGGCGAGCGGCGACGCACCCGGTCGGACTGGATGGGCATCGAGCGCGACCGCGGCATTTCGGTGGTCACGTCGGTGATGACGTTCGAACATCATGGCTGCGTGTTCAACCTGCTGGACACGCCGGGCCACGAGGATTTCTCCGAGGACACCTACCGCACCCTGACCGCGGTCGACGCCGCCGTCATGGTGATCGATGCCGCCAAGGGGATCGAGGCGCGCACCCGCAAGCTGTTCGAGATCTGCCGGCTGCGCGACATCCCGATCCTCACCTTCATCAACAAGATGGACCGCGAGAGCCAGGACGTGTTCGCGCTGCTCGATGAAGTGTCCTCGGCCCTCGCGCTCGACACGGCGCCGGTGACGTGGCCGGTCGGGCGGGCGGCGGATTTCGTCGGCACCTATGATTTGCGCAAGCGCGAGTACCGGCTCACCAAGCCGCTTGAGCAATCCGATCCGCGCCTGGCCGCCATTGGCGACGAGATCGACCTGGTGCGCGCCGCCTTGCCGGAATTCGAGGTGGCGCCCTTCGCCGCCGGCCATCTGACGCCGGTGTTTTTCGGCAGCGCCATCCGCGACATCGGCGTCGCCGACCTGCTGGACGGGCTCGCCGAATACGGCCCGCGGCCGCGCGCCCAGCCGGCCGACACCCGCATCGTCGAGGCGACGGAGACAGGGCTGACCGCGCTGGTGTTCAAGATCCAGGCGAACATGGACCCCAATCATCGCGACCGCATCGCCTTCGCACGGGTCTGCTCGGGACGGCTGGTGCGCGGCATGCGGTTGAAGCAGGTGCGGACCGGCAAGCTCATTCCGCTGCACGCGCCGCAATTCTTCTTCGCCCGCGACCGTGCCTTGGCCGAGGAGGCGTTCGCCGGCGACGTGGTCGGCATCCCCAACCACGGCACCTTGCGCATCGGTGACACGCTGAGTGCCGAGGAGAACCTGAACTTCGTCGGCGTGCCGTATTTCGCGCCGGAAATCCTGCGCCGGGTGCGGCTGGACGATGCGATGAAAGCGAAGAAGCTGCGCTCGGCATTGCAGGAGCTGGCGGAAGAAGGCGTCGTGCAGTTGTTCCGCCCGCAGGACGGCGCGTCGCCGATGGTCGGGGTGATCGGCACCTTGCAGCTCGACGTGCTGCAGGCCCGCCTCGCCGGCGAATACGGCGTGCGCATCGGCTTCGAAACCACGCCGTTCCAGCTGGCGCGCTGGGTGTCCGGGGAGCGCGCGGCGGTGGCGAAGTTCGTGGCCGAGCAACGCAGCGCCATGGCCGACGATGTCGATGGCGACCCGGTGTTCCTGGCGACATCGAATTTCATGATGCGCCGGACCGCGGAGTTGCACCCGGCGCTGGTGTTCCGCGACATCAAGGATTTCCGCGCCGACAAGCTGCCCGCCGATGCCGTCGCCGCCGCGACCTGAAAAGGGAGAAAAAAAATGAGCAAGACGATCGTCCAGCATCTGGCCGACGGGCAGTTCGAGGAAGGATTGCGCGCCTTCTTCGCCTATCGCGACCTCGGCATTGCCGGCGCCACCGGCGGCAAAATCGGCGCACATGTCATTCGCGCGGTCCCGGGTGACGGCGCCAGGCCCGAATGGCACACCCACGAGCTGGAATTTCAGATGGTCTATGTGCTGAAAGGCTGGGTCGAATTCGAATATGAGGATGTCGGTTTCGTCAGGCTGGAAGCGGGCAGCAGCGTGATGCAGCCGCCCCTGGTGAAGCATCGCGAAATCCGCCACAGCGACGACGTCGAGATGCTGGAAATCACCTCGCCGGCGGAGTTCGTGACGAAGATGGTGCAGGCACCCGGCAAGGCGGCCTGACCCGGCGCCGCTAGTGCATTCGAAATCGCTCTGCGATCCGACGGCATTGATGAAGCTGCTCGCTCTTGTTCAAGAGCGAGCACGCTCAAGCTGAGCGTGCTCTATTCGGAGCCGGGAATTCCGACCGGCAGCGGAACGTAGCGCTTCGTCTTTTCGTCCTCGATCGTCAGCAGGATATGCGGGTGCTTGGTCTCCCACGCCCAGTCGACGATCCGGCTCACCTCGTCGGGCGTTGTCACCGGCTTCAACTGCACCTTCGCGATCACCGTGCCGGGCACGATGCCGCGATCGGCCGCGACGCTGTTGGCGACGACAGATGTCACCACCACGCCGTCCTCATTGCGTGAGATGGCGAATTTCTTGCGGAGTTCGTCATTGATCGCGGCGAGCCCGAGTCCGAGATCATGCCGCACAACATGCACCGGCATCGGCATCATCTTCGGCTTCGGTTCCGCCGCGACGGCTTCGGGCGGCGCCTCATGGACCGTGAGCGGCATCACCAGCTCGGCACCGTCGCGCCAGACCGCCATCGGCACCGTCTCGTCGATCGACGCGGCAACGACCCTGTTCAGCGCACGCACGTTGCGAATCGGCCTATCGGCGACGCTCATGATGACATCGCCTTCGCGAAGCCCGGCTTCCGCCGCCGAGGTCGTCGGCGCAACGCTGGTGACGATGGCGCCGAAGGCTTGCGGCATCACCAGCGCGTCGGCGGATTCCGGACCGATCTGCTGCACCTCGGCGCCGAGCGAGCCTACCTTCAGCCGGCCAAATGCTTTCATGGTGTTGAGGATGAACTGGGCGTCATTGCCGGGAATGGCGAAGCCCAGCCCGATCGAGCCGCCTTCGCCTGAAGGTGTGAACAAGGCGGTGTTGATGCCGATCACCTCACCGGCGGCATTGAATAGCGGGCCGCCGGAATTGCCGTGATTGATGGCGGCGTCGGTCTGGATGAAGGAGTCGAACGGCGTCTCCTTGATGTCGCGGTCGAGCGCGCTGACGATGCCGGCGGTGACGGTGCTGCCGAGGCCGAGCGGGTTGCCGATGGCGATCACCGTGTCGCCCGGCCGCATCGCGTCGCTGTCGCCCCATGTGATCGCCGGCAGCGGCTTTCCGTACGACACTTTCAGCAGCGCCATGTCGATCGGCGCCTTGAAGATCAGGGTGGCGTGCAGGCGGGTGTTGTCCTGCAGGATGACGGTGATGTCGTCGGCACCGTCGATCACGTGATTGTTGGTGACGATGATGCCCCTGGGATCGATGATGAAGCCGGAGCCGAGGCTTGTCTTGCGGATGAAAGCGGCCGGGCTCGCCTGCTTGCCGCTGGGCGGCGGCGTGGTGATCAGCTTCTCGATCGAGATGTTGACCACCTGCGGCAACAAGGCGGCGACGAGGTCCGATTTTCCCGAAGGCAGCTCGCCGGCATGGGACGCCGGCGCGGCGAGGCCCAAGCAGAAGAGCGTGGTCAGGACGGCAAGCGGGGCGAAACATCCCCGCACGAATTCGCGCATGGCGAAACCTCCAACAGCGGACACTCTTTGTAGCATATCATCGAGGGACATCGGAAACCGGCGGTCGTTACAATGGCCGCCGCCCCGCGGTCAGCACTCGCGCCGCCAGCCATCCGCGTCTATGCTCGGTGCCAAGGAATTCGAGGAGACGACCCATGAAACGACGTGACGTGTTGGCAGGCATCGGTGCCGGCTTGGGCGCCGCCGCCCTTGCCCGCCCTGCCCTTGCCCAGTCCAAGGACGCCCGCACGCTGATCTTCGTGCCGCAGGCCAACCTCACCAGCCTCGACCCGGTCTGGACCACCGCGACCGTCACCCGGAATTTTGCCTTCCTGGTCTACGACACCTTGTACGGCCTCGATGCGCAGCTCAATCCGAAGCCGCAGATGGTCGAGGGCCACGTCATCGACAACGACAACAAGCGCTGGACCATGAAGCTGCGGGACGGCCTGGTCTTCCATGACGGCACCAAGGTCACCGCCCGCGACTGCGCCGCCTCGCTCGCGCGCTGGATGAAGCGCGACGGCCTGGGCCAAACCGTCGCCGAGCGGCTGGACGCGCTGGAGACGCCTGATGACGCGACTTTGGTGTTCCGCCTGAAGAAGCCGTTCGCCGCGCTGGCTTTCGCCCTGGCCAAGACCCAGCCGAGCCCGCCGGTGATCATGCCGGCCCGCCTCGCCGGCACCGACGCGTTCAAGCAGATCACCGAGGTGGTGGGCAGCGGCCCGTTCCGCTTCGTGGCCAACGAACAGGTCTCCGGCATCCTGTCGGTGTTCGCCAAGTTCGAAGGCTACAAGCCGCGACCGGAGACGCCGAGCTTCACCGCCGGCGCCAAGAATGTGCTGGTCGACCGCGTCGAATGGCGGGTGATCCCGGATTCCGCCACCGCTACCAACGCGCTCGCCCAGGGCGAGGTGGATTGGCTGGAAATCCCGCTGCCCGACCTCATTCCGCAACTGCGCCGCGCCAAGGGCGTGGTGGTCGATCGGCTGGACCCGTACGGGCTCTATCCCGTGTTGCGGCCGAACTGCCTGATCGCGCCGACCAACAACCGGGCGTTGCGGCAGGCGATCCTGGCCGCGGTCAATCCGGTCGAGGTGATGCAGGCCTTCATGGGCGAGGATTCCAGCACCTACAACGCGCCGATCGGCTGCTTCCTGCCCGGCACGGCCTCGGCGAACACCGCCGCGATGGACCGGGTCGGCGGCACCAGGCCGGTGGCGGAAATCCAGAAGATGCTGAAGGACGGCGGCTATAACGGCGAAAAATTGCTGCTGATGCACCCGACCGACCAGCCGTTCTACGACGCGATGTCGCAGGTGGTGGCATCGCAGTTGAAGAAGGTCGGCATCAATGTCGACGACTCGGCGATGGACTGGGGCACCGTCGTGCAACGCCGCGCCAAGAAAGACCCGCTGGACAAAGGCGGCTGGTCACTGTTCTGCACGTCGTTCCCGGCGGTGGATTACCTCGATCCACTGTCCGCCCCGGCCTTGCGCGGCAACGGCGGCGCTGCCTGGTACGGCTGGCCAGATGTCCCGAAGATCGAGGCGCTGCACGATGCCTGGCTGGACGCGACCGATCCGGCCGAACAAAAGAAGCTCGCGTCGCAAATCCAGGAGGTCGCCTTCACCGAGGCGATGTTCGTGCCGCTCGGCCAGTATTTCCAATCGGCCGCCTGGCGCAGCAACATCACCGGCCACCTGAAAGGTCCGGTGCCGGTGTTCTGGAACATCGCCAAGGGCTAGATCCTGCCAGGACGGCACCGATTTCCGGTGCCGTCCGGGCGGACCGATCAGGCCAGCATGTGCGGGCCGATCTCGGCGATGCTGTTGCAGCCCATCATGCCCATGACGGTGCTGAGTTCGTGGCGCAGGATGCCCAGAGCGTGCGCCGCCCCGGCCTCGCCGCCGATGGCGGTACCTACAGCGTCGGCCGCCCGGCCATGACCGCGTCGGCGCCCATCGCCAGGGCCTTGAAGATGTCGCCGCCCCGCCTCACGCCGCTATCCACCAGCACCGTCGTGCGGCCGCCAAGGGCCGCGACGATGTCGGGCAACGCCTCGAACGAGGCGATCGCGCTGTCCAGGCTGCGGCCGCCGTGGTTGGAGACCAGCACCCCGTCGACGCCGCGCGCCAAGGCCAGCAGCGCGTCCTCGGGATGCAGGACACCTTTCACGATCAGCTTTCCCGACCAACGTTCGCGCAAACGCGAGATGTCGTCCCAGTTCAACCGATCGAGTCGCATCGCCGCCTGCGCCGCGGGGTCGCTGGTGATCTTGCGCTTGTGCTCGCCGGGATGGTTTTCGAAGCGCGGCATGCCGCTGACCACGAGGTAACGCAGCAGCGTGCCGAGCAGCCAGCGCGGATGCAGGCAGGTATCGAACACCGCGCGGGCGGTGGGATGGAACGGCAGGTTGAAGCCGTTGCGCCGGTTGTATTCGCGGTTCGGCGACACCGGATTGTCCAGCGTCACCAGCAGCGCCTCGAATCCCAAACCGGCGGCGCGGTCGACGAGTTCGTAGGAAAGCCGGCGGTCTTCCCATTGGTAAAGCTGAAACCACAGCCGGCCACCGGCGTCGCGCGCGAGCTTTTCCATCGAGGTCATCGAGCCGGTCGCCAGCGTGAACGGCACGCCGGCCGTGCGGGCGGCGCGGGCAAGTTCCAATTCGCCTTCGTACCAGACGAGGCCGGTGGCGCCGGTCGGCGACACCGCGAACGGCATGCGCATGGGCTGGCCGAACAGCGTGGTTTCCATGCGGCGCTCAGAGACGTCGATGGCGAAGCGGGGCCGCAGCGCGATCTTCTCGATCGCGGCGCGGTTGCGGCGAAGGCCGTGCTCGTCTTCCGTGCCGCGATCGATGAATTCGAAGATGCCGCGCGGCAGCTTCCGCTTCGCGGCGGCGCGCAAATCGGCAATGTTGTAGCAGCGCGAGAGGCGCCGGGACATGTTTCCACCTTGTTGCTTGCGATCGATGCATCTTGCAGCAATCGATCCGCCGCGCAACGAGGTGCGGGGCCTGTTCCCTTTGCCCCTCAGCTTGCGCCGGCGATCAGTGCACCAGCGTCGCCAGCATTTCGTGCTGGATGATGGCGGCGACGGCGAGGTCGCGGTTCTCGGCGACGGCCATCGGCGTGCCGTCGGCGGCATGGATGGCGAAAGCGCGGTTGCCGTTGACCAGCACCGGCTTCACGTAGGCGATCTGGGAGACGCCCAGACGGGCCAGGTCGGCGGCGCTGATGTGGTGAATGTCGAAACTCATGACTGGTCTCCTGCCGGGCTCGCGTTGGGGGTTGGCTCGCCATCGACGATCGTGCCCATTGCCTGCTGGGCACCGTTCCCGTGGGGACGGCTGATCTGGATGTTCTTCACGCGGCTGGCCGGCTGTGGACGGGCGAGATCGATATGCAGCAATCCATTGTCGAGCCATGCGCCACGGACCTCGATGCCTTCGGCGATCACGAACGAGCGCTGGAACTGCCGCGCGGCGATGCCGCGATGCAGGAACACGCGCCCATGGGTGTCGTCCGTCTGCCGCCCGCGGATCACCAGTTGGTTGTCTTCCTGGGTGATCTGCAGGTCGTCCATGGTGAAGCCGGCGACGGCCAGCGTGATCCGCAGGCTCGGTGGGCGAGGTCTGCTCGATATTGTAAGGCGGATAGCCATCGGACGAGGTTTTCGCGGCACGCTCCAGCATCTGCTCAAGATGATCGAAGCCAAGAAACAGTGGCGATGTGAACATACGGGTAGTCATAGGGCCTCCTCCTGCGAGCGAAGCGTTTGCCGGGTCCCATGATTGGCAACCCGGCAGTGCCTATCTTGGCAGCAGGTCGCGGCGTTGCAAGGGCCTGCGCGAGCGCCTTTCGCCGGTGCTTTCCATTGATCCCGGCCGGCCGCACCGCTACATCGCTGGCATGACCGACGATACAATGCAGGCGACCTCAGACGAGACGATGCCGATCCTGATCGCCCCCCATCCCGTGCTGAAGGCGCGGACCCGCCCGGTGACGCCGGCCGACGCCGACACTGGTCGCGGCACTGCTGCCGCGCATGTTCGCCACCATGTACAAGGCTCCGGGAATCGGGCTCGCGGCGCCGCAGGTCGGTGTCGGCCTGCGCCTCGCCGTGATCGACCTGATGCCGGACGACGTGAACGCGCCGATCGTGCTGATCAACCCCGAGATCGTCGCGCGAGCGACGAGCTGGCCACCCGCGAGGAGGGCTGCCTGTCGCTGCCCGGCCACTACGCCGACGTCACGCGGCCGGCGCGGGTCAAGGTGCGCTACGTCGACGAGAAGCGGCGCGCAGCGCGGAGCTCGAGGCGGACGGGCTGCTGGCCGCCTGCCTGCAGCACGAGATCGACCACCTCGACGGGGTGCTGTTCGTCGACCACATCTCGACCCTGAAGCGCAACATGATCATGCGCAAGCTCGCCAAGGAACTCCGCGCTGAAGGCGAAGTAGCGGCGATGCGCCTCGCGTTCATGGGCAGCCCGGATTTCGCGGTGCCGGCGCTGCGGGCGCTGCACGCGGCCGGGCACGACATCGCCGCCGTCTACTGCCAGCCGCCGCGCCCCGCCGGGCGCGGACAGTCGCTGCGGCCAATGCCCGGTGCATGACGGCGGCGGAGGCGTCTTGGGCTGGAGGTGCGCACGCCGGTCCGGCTGCGGCGCGACCCGGCAGGCGCAGGCGGCGTTCGCGGCCCTGGACCTCGACGCCGCGCGTGGTCGCGGCCTACGGGCTGATCCTGCCGCAGGCGATGCTGGAGGCGCCGACGCGCGGCTGCCTGAACATCCATGCCAGCCTGCTGCCGCGCTGGCGCGGCGCGGCGCCGATCCAGGCGGCGATCCTGGCCGGCGACAGCGAGACCGGCATCACCATCATGCAAATGGATGCCGGGCTCGACACCGGCCCGATGCTGCTGCGCGAGGCGGTTCCGCTCACGCCGCACACCACCGCCGCCGACACTGCACGACAGCCTTGCCGCGATCGGCGCGCGAGCTGATCCTGCGCGCCCTCGCCGAGCTCCCCGCCCCGGTGCCGCAGCCGCGACGATGGCGCGCTCCTATGCACCGAAACTGACCCGCGAGGACGGGCGGATCGACTGGACCGAGACGCGACGCTGCCCTGGACCGTCGCGTCCGGGCGTTGAATCCCTGGCCCGGGACGTTCACGACGCTGGACGGCGCCGTGCTGAAGATCCTCGCCGCCGAACCCGAAGCCGGCGCCGGTGCGCCGGGCACGGTGCTGGACGACGGGCTTGCTGGTCGCCTCCGGCACCGGCGCGTTGCGGCTGACGCGCGTGCAGGCGCCCGGGCGCGCGCGCGATGGACGCCGCGGCGTTTCTGCGCGGACGCGCCGTGCCCCCGGGGACGCGGCTGGGCTGATGCCGTTCTACGCGCTGCTGCTGGAATATGACGGCACCGGGTTCGTCGGCTGGCAGCGCCAGGACAACGGCGTCTCGATCCAGGAGGTGCTGGAGGCCGCCGCCTCGCGCCTCGTCGGCGGCGCGCCAGTGCGCAAGCATCGCCGCCGGCCGCACCGACGCCGGCGTGCATGCCGCGGGCGCAGGTGGCGAAGATCGCGCTGGCCCGCGACCTGCCGGCCCGAACCGTGCGCGAGGCGCTGAACTTCCACATGAAGCCGCATCGCGTGGTCGTGCTGGAGGCGGCGGTGGTGCCGAACCGGACTGGAGCCCGCGCTTCGACGCCGTCGGCCGCGCCTATCGCTACCGCATCCTCAACCGCCGCGCCCGCGCCGCGTTGCAGGCCGGACAGGTGTGGCACGTGCAGCGGCATCTGGACGTGGCCGCGATGCAGGCAGGCGGCGCGACCTGCTGCTCGGGCGGCACGATTTCACCTCGTTCCGCGCCGCCGCCTGCCAGGCGAAATCGCCGATCCGCACCCTCGACCGGCTGGATGTCGCGCCGTGACGGCGACATCATCGAGTTCGTGGTCGGAGGCGCGCAGCTTCCTGCACCACCAGGTGCGCAACATCGTCGGCACGCTGAAGCTGGTCGGCGACGGCATGTGGCCGGCCTCCCAGGTCGCCGAGGTGCTGGCGGCACGCGACCGCAGCCTCGCCGGACCCACCGCGCCTGCCGCCGGACTGTGCCTGACATCGGTGGCCTACAAGCAGGATCCGTTCGCGTCCTGACGCGGAGCGTCGTTCGCGTCCCGACGCGGAGCGTCGTTCCCCTATTGACGCGTTTGGCCGGAAACGCCCCAGGTGTCGGGCAGGACATAGCCGGTGGGCCAGGGGTCCTCCGGGTCCAGCAAGTAGCTGTGCAGGCCGGTGATCCAGGCCCGGCCGCGCAGGCTGGGAACGATGGCGGGCCGCCCGGCGAGGGAAATGCTGTCCAGGATGCGGCCATGGAAGCGCGAGCCGATCAGCGATTCGTGGATCAGTTCGCCGCCCGTCGGCAGTTGCCCACGCGCGTGCAGCACCGCCATGCGAGCACAGGTGCCGGTACCCGTCGGGCTGCGGTCGGACCGGCCGGGAGCCACGATGCAGGTGTTTCGCGCGACCTCGCCAGCGATGAATGGCCGGTTCAGTTGCACGATGGAAACGCCTGAAATTTCGAAATTTTCGGGATGCACCACCTGCAATTGCGCCCGCGCCGCCGCGCGCACAAGCTCGCCGAGCACCGCCAGTTCCCGCGCCTCATCGGCGACCACTGCGAAGCCGAGCCTGGTCGCATCGACGATGGCGTAGAACATGCCGCCATAGGCGATGTCGGCGCTGACAGTGCCCCATCCCTCCACTTCCAGCTTCGCGTCCAGCCGGTCGACGAAGCACGGCACATTGGTGAATTCGACCGACCGGCATTTGCCGTCGCGGCAGCTTGCCACCGCGCGGACCGGGCCGGCCGGAGTGTCCATCACCACCACCGTCTCGGGCTCGGTCATGGCGAGGATGCCGGTCTCCAGCAGTACGGTCACGGTGCAGATCAGGTTGGAGCCGGACATCGGCGGGTATTCCGTCGGCTCCATGATGATCATGCCGGCGTCGCAATCCGGCCGTGTCGGCGGAGTGAGGATGTTCACGTGCCGCCCGACATGGCCGCGCGGCTCGCACAGCAGCAGCCGGCGGACATGGTCGTGGTCGCGCTGCATCGCCTGCATCCGGGCGAACATCGTCTCGCCTGGCGGCGGCATGAAGCCGCCGGTGACGACGTCGCCGATCTCCCCCTCGGCGTGGCAGCCGACCACGGTGATGGCGCGGAGGCTGCGCATCACATCGCTCGGGCCATCAGCCGATCAACCCGGTCACGACGACCAGCACAAGGCCGATCAGCACGTCCAGCGCCACCAGGCTGGCGGCCGGCAGCGCTGCCACCCCCAATGCGAGGCTGGTCGCGAACCACTCCAGCCACAATGCCCAGCCCATCGCGATCAGCCATGCCGTTTGGGACATCCAGTCGGGCAGACCGAGCAGCACCGGCAAGCCGGCCAGGACGAGCATCAGGTACTGAATGACGTTGCACCAGTTCCACACCGCGATGAAGCGCGGCCACAGCGCCTCGCGGCCCATCTGCACGGCGACAACTCGCGAAATCAGCGCGAAGCCGACCCAGCCGGTGACATAGCCCAGCAGGTCGAGCGCGAAGCCGCGCGCCGGCGGCAGCGGGGTCGCGGTCTGCGACCAGTCCAGCAGATGCAGGCAGACGAACGCAGGCAGGCACAAGGCCGCCGCCCAGAAGCTTCGCGCCGCCGTCACGGTAGCCGCATCCGGCGGGGCATCGTCGGGCGGGTTCAGCAACGCGAGGCCATCGGCACGGCCGCGCGCCAGCAGCAAGGCGGCGTGCAGCCCGTCGGCGAAACCGCGGATCATCGTCACGGCACGCCCGGCTGGTCGGCGAGCGCAAACAAACGCGGCCCCAGCACCAGCACGCCGGTGGCGAAATTCATCACCACCACCGCCAGCGTGGTCCGCAGCCGCGACAACTGCAGGCCGGAGCGGGTGATGAACCGTACAGCGCCAGCCAATAGCAGGTGAACATGAAGGCCGGCAGCATGAATCCCGCACGGTTCAACCCACCGGGCGCCGTGCCGGCCACGGCATAGAGGGCCACGACCATCACCAGGGTGAATGCCGATTGCAGCCAGTTGAACGCGACGATGTAGCGCAGCCACAGTGCCTCGCGCCCCCAGGCCTGGGCGAAAGCGTGCGACATCACCGCCGGCGCCAGCAACGCCACGACGCTGGCCAGGAAGTCCACCAGCGCCGCCACCCCCGCCCCGCCGATCACCGCCGGCACGACGAAAGCCAGCGGAAACGCCAGCATCGGTGCCAGGCTGTTGACGAAGGCTTGTGGCGTGTCGCCGAACTGCGCGAAGCCATCGCGGTTGAACCGCGCCAGCCGCGCGATGCCCAGCAGAATGCGGGCGATGGCGGGCGCGCTCATGCGGCCATGAACGCGTCGAGCACGGCGCGGTAGATTCCGGCCAGTGCATGGAGTTCGTCGACCGGCACGTGCTCGTCCACCTGATGCATGCGTGCGCCGACCAGGCCGAATTCCGCCACCGGGCATAGCCTGGTGATGAACCGCGCATCCGACGTGCCGCCGCCGGTATCCGAGCTTCGGCTCGACCCCGGTCGATGCCGCCACCGCGCGGCGCAGGATCTCGACCAGCGGGCCGGGCTTGGTCAGGAAGCTTTCGCCGCTGATCGCCGTATCAAGCTCGAAGCGTTCGGCGTGCTGCGCCGATGGTGGCGCGCAGCCAGGCGATCAGTTTGGTACTGGTATGCAGGTCGTTGAAACGGATGTTCAACCGCGCTTGCGCGGCGGCGGGGATGACGTTGGTCGCGGGGTTGCCGACATCGATGCTGGTCACCTGCAGGCGTCGACGGCTCGAACCAGTCGCTGCCGGCATCGAGCGGTGCGGCCGTCAGCGCCGCCAGCGCGCGCAGCCAGCCGGTGAACCGGGTTGTCGGCGCGAGCCGGATAGGCGGCGTGGCCCTGGATGCCGTGCACGGTGATCGCGGCGTTGAGGCTGCCGCGGCGGCCGATCTTGATCACCTCGCCCAGCTTTGCCGGGTTGGTCGGCTCGCCAACGACGCAGAAATCAGGGACTTCGCCGTGGTCTTTCATCCAATCCAGCACCTTCACCGTGCCGTCCAGCGCTGGCCCTTCCTCGTCGCCGGTGATCAGCAGGCTGATCGATCCGCGGACGGCCGCCTTCGAGATGAGCCGCGCATGCCCGCGACGAAGGCGGCGATCGCGCCCTTCATGTCGCAGGCGCCGCGGCCGTACAGCACGCCGTCCCGCACTTCGCCGGCGAACGGGCCGGCTTTCCAGTTCGCCGTCGCCTGACGGCACCACGTCGGTGTGGCCGGCGAAGCAGAGATGCGGGCCCTCGCTGCCGATGCGGGCGAAGAGATTCTCGATCTCGCCGAAACGCAGCCGGGTGACGCGGAAGCCGAGCCCGCTCCAGCGCCGCCGCCAGCACATCCTGCGCGCCCGCGTCCGCAGGCGTGACCGAGGCGCAGCGGATCAGCGCCTGCGCCAGCGCCAGCGGGTCTGCGGCGGGGGAATGCGCGCTCAATCGCGCAGCAATTCGTTGATCGACGTCTTGGCCCGGGTCTGCGCGTCCACCGTCTTCACGATCACCGCGCAGTACAGGCCGGGTCCGGGCGTGCCATCCGGCAACGGCCGGCCGGCCAACGTGCCGGGCACCACGACCGAGTAGGCCGGCACTCGGCCGATGAAGATCTCGCCGGTCGCGCGGTCGATGATCTTGGTCGATGGCGCTGAGGAACACCCCCATGGACAGCACGCTGCCGCGCTCGACGATCACGCCCTCGACCACTTCGGAGCGGGCGCCGATGAAGCAATCATCCTCGATCACCACCGGATTGGCCTGCAACGGCTCCAGCACCCCGCCGATGCCGACGCCGCCCGACAAATGGCAGTTGCGGCCGATCTGCGCGCAGGAGCCGACGGTCGCCCAGGTGTCCACCATGGTGGTGGCGCCGACATAGGCGCCGACATTCACGAAGCTCGGCATCAGCACGACGTTCGGCGCGATATAGGCGGAGCGGCGCACGATCGCGCCGGGGACCGCGCGAAAGCCGGCCTCGCGGAACCGGTTCTCGCCCCAGCCCTCGAATTTCAGCGGCACCTTGTCGTAAGCGCCGCGCCGGAAATCTCCATCGGCGCCGAATCGCGCAGCCGGAACGACAGCAGCACCGCCTGCTTCAGCCACTGGTTCACCCGCCAGCCACCCTGGCCGTCCGGCTCGGCGACGCGAGCCTGGCCGGCATCGAGCAATTCCAGCGCCCGCTCGACGCCGTCCCGGTCGGCACCCGTGGTGGCGGCGCTGAGCCCGTCGCGGCGCTCCCACAGGGCCTCGATGGTCGCGCGCAAGGGGTGGTCGGTCATGCTGTCGGATGCTCCGCTGCTGTGGCCGAGCAATGCGCAAGCACGGCGGCCAGTGTCAATTCGCAGCGAACGGGCGGCGGCAATAACCCGTAATTTACCACTCTGGCCTGCAATAGGCGCGGCAGAGGGATTCCGCAGGCCAATGACCCGCATCAGTGCTTCGATCGAATGCGACCAGCCGGCGCCGCCGATGGCGCCCGCGCCGTGCCACGCCGCGGCGGCCCGCGCCGAGGCCGCACTCGATGAGGCGACCTTGCGCGATGCGTTGCTCGACAGCCGCCAGCGCTGGCGCGAGCTGGTGCTGCTGGCGGCGGATTTCGCGTTCGAGACCGATGCCGCCGGCCGTTTCGTCTTCGTGGCGCCGGATACGGTCATGAACTGGCCGGCCCAGACGCTGCTCGGGCAACCGGCCGAGCTGCTGCTGGCGGAGCCGGGCGACAGCGGCGGCTTCAACCCGTTCCGCCCCGCCGCCTTGGTGCGCCGCCGCCGGAGTTGGTTGCGCCGAGCCGACGGCCGCTTCACCTGCCTGAGCCTCGCCGTCACCCCGCTGCTGGATGCCGATGGCCGCATCGTCGGCGCCCGCGGCGTCGGCCAGGACGTGACCGAGCAGGACAGCTACGACGCCCGCGTCGCCACCGCGTTGCGTCGCGGCGAATTGTTGCACCACATCCTGGCGAGCATCCGCCAGGAGGTGCTGGCGCCGCGGATGATGCAGGCGGCGATGGACGGCGCTGATCGCCGGCCTCGGGGCCGAGGGCTGTCGCGGTGATCGACCTCGTTGGCGAAGGCAGCGGCCCGCTGGTGCTGCACGCGACCGGCGCCGCGTTGCCGCTGGTGCCAGACCACCGCCCTGATGCTGCTGGAAGGCGGCGCGACCGAAACCTCCCAGGCCATCGCCCCGGACGGGCGGCTGGTGCTGGTCTGCCCGGGCGCAAAACCGGTTCGGCGAGCAGACCGGCTTCGCGCTGTGGCGCTCACCCGGAGCGCGCGCGTGGGACGCCGAGGAGCAGGCGCTGACCGCGTCGGTCACCGGCATCATCCGCGTCATACTGGAGCATGAGGCGATCCAGCGCGAAATGGCCCGCCAGGCCCGCACCGATCCGCTGACCGGCCTGCTCAACCGCCGCGCCTTCCTCGACGAGAGCGCGGCGCCGTTCGATCGGCTGGAGCGCGAGCAGCTGCCGGGCACGCTGGTGTTCGTCGACCTCGACAACTTCAAGGCGCTGAACGATCGCTGCGGCCACGACGCCGGCGACGAGGCGCTGTGCCTCACCGCCGAATTGCTGCGCGCGACGGTGCGCCCGAGCCGACCTCGTGGCACGCTTCGGCGGCGACGAATTCGCGCTGTGGCTGGACGGCGCCGACGAGTTCACCGCCGCCGAGCGGGCCGAGAGCCTGCGCCTCGCCGCACCTGGCGCACTGGTCGATTTTCCCGGTGTCCAGGACCTGGCGGATTGCCGGCGCTCGGCATGTCGATCGGCATCGCGACCCGCTGGCCCGGCCAGGGCGAAGAGATCGACGCACTGATCCATCGCGCCGATCAGGCGATGTACGAGGTGAAACGCGCCGGCCGCGGCCATTGGCGCGTGTCGCGGCCGGAGGCGGCGTGATGCTGGACACCGCCCCCGACCTCCGCCCCGCAGCAAGCGACGGCGACCTCGGCGCCCAAGCGAGCGACCTTGGCGCCCGCGTGCGGCTGGGCGCCAGCGCCGACACCGCGCCGGACGTGCTCATGGCGCTGGCCCGCGACAGCGCGGTGACGGTGCGCGCCGCGGTGGCGATGAACCCGGCGGCGCCACGCCAGCTCGATCGGGTGCTCGCCGCCGATGGCGACGAACGGGTGCGCACGCTGCTCGCCCGCCGGCTGGCGCTGCTGATCCCCGGGCTTCCCAGCGCCAACAGGGATCAGTTGCAGGAACAAGCGCTTGCAACCCTGAGCGAGCTGGTGGAGGACACCGCGACCCGGGTTCGCGCGGCGATTGCCGAAGCCGTGAAGGACATGCCGCAAGTGCCGCGCGCCTTGATCCTGCGGCTGGCTTGCGATGCCGAGCTGTCGGTATGCGGCCCGGTGATCCGGCTTTCGCCGCTGCTGACCGCCGAGGATCTGCTGGCGATGCTGGCCTCGCCGCGGTCATCAGTGACCGCGACCGCCATCGCGCACCGCCAGGGATTGAGCGAAACCGTCTCCGACGTGATCGCCGCCAGTACCGATGCTGGCGCGATCACCGCCCTGCTCCGCAACCCGACGGCGGCGATCCGCGAATCGACATTGGACGGGCTGATCGGCCGGGCGGCGACGCAGCTTGAATGGCACGCGCCGCTGGTGCGCCGGCCATCGCTGAGTGCCCGCGCCACCCGCGCCTTGTCCGAGATCGTCGGCTGCGACCGCCAGCAACGCCGTCGCCATGCGGACCTCGCCGCGCTGGACCGCGCCGAGCAATGCCGCCTCGTCGAGGCGGTCTTCGGTGAACAGGTGCCGCGCCGCGCCCATCGCCTCCTCAAGGCTCGGTTCCAGGCGTGCGGAGGGCGCCGGCCGAAAATTGGCATCGAGCCGCCGCCGCAGTTCCGCGGCCAGATCGGGGTCGAGGTCGGCGCGGCCGGACAATTCGTCCAGCGCCAAGGGGCTGGTCAGCCTGGTGTGGAAAGCTGGGTTTTCGATGCGCGTGGCGGTGCCGCTGCAGACCCTGCTCGCCCGTATCGGCCCCGATGCATTGCTGCGCCCAAGCTCCGGCGACGCATTCCCCCTGGCCATCGAGGAAATGGGTTGGCAAATCGATTTTCTGAGCAAAATGGGACGGTAGGACATTTCGCGGCGATCACGAAACGATGACGCGAAGTCCTGAAATCCTTCGCGAAATCCAGCCGCGACCGAATCAAGCGCAAATGGCCGGTCTGCCGCCGATAAAGGCCGGAATCCTTAGGTGTATGTTGCGTCTCCCGCCTTCTTACCGGCCGGAGAGACGCCATGAGCCACCTCGTTCGACATCTGCTGGCTCTTCCACTGATCCTGGCGCTGACCCCTGCGGCGCACGCCCAGGGCCAGCCCGGATGCACCTACACACGCCAGGCTGGCGGCGGTGACTCTGCCTTCCATGGCTTGATGACGGTCAAGCCCAACGCCTCTTGCATGTACCTGCCGCTCGCGAGTACCGGCGGAACGCGATCTGGCCCGAGCACCTTCTCCGGCATGGACGTGACGACGCCGCCACAGCACGGCAAGCTGTCGATCAGCGAGAACGGTGGCCAGTACCGAGTAATCTACCTCCCCAATCCCGGCTATGTCGGCCCCGACCATTTCGAACTGAATGGCGTCATCCCCGGCGCCCCGAGCCGCGGCCGGCGCGTCATCAACGTGGTGGTCGGGCAGTAGGAAGACGCGTAGTACGATCAGGGCCTCAGGCGCGGATAATTGTCCCGGGGCCGCCTTCGGTGAACAGTTCCAGCAGGCAGGCATGCGGCAGGCGGCCATCGAGGATGACGGCGCCCTTGGCGCCGCGGCGCACCGCGTCGACGCAGTTCTCCACCTTGGGGATCATGCCGCCGGTGATCATGCCGCTGGCGATGCCGGCCTCGACATCGGCCACCGATCAGCTCGGGGATCAGCCGCTTGTCGTCGTCGAGCACGCCCGCGCACGTCGGTCAGCATCAGCAGGCGGGTGGCGCCGAGCGCGCCGGCGATCGCGCCGGCCACGGTGTCGGCGTTGATGTTGTAGGTCTGGCCGTCCGCACCGACGCCGACCGGCGCGATCACCGGAACCAGTCCGGCGCCGGTCAGCGCGTGGATCACGCGGACATCGACATGCTCCGGCTCGCCGACGAAGCCGAGGTCGAGCACGCGCTCGATGTTGCTGCCGGGGTCCTTCTTGGTACGGCGCAGCTTGCGCGCGCGGATCATGCCGCCATCCTTGCCGCAGATGCCCACCGCGAGCGCGCCGGCCCGGTTGATCAGGCCGGCGACGTGCTTGTTGACGGTGCCGGCCAGCACCATCTCCACCACCTCCACCATCGCCGCGTCGGTCACGCGCAGTCCGTCGACGAAGGTGGACTGGATCGCCAGCCGCTTCAGCATGGCGTTGATCTGCGGGCCGCCGCCATGCACCACCACCGGGTTCACGCCGACCTGCTTCAGCAGCGCGATGTCGCGGCCGAACATGCTGCGCCAGATGCTCCTCGCCCATCGCGTGGCCGCCGTATTTCACCACGATGGTGGCACCGGCGTAGCGGCGCAGGAACGGCAGCGCGTGCACCAGGATCTTCGCCTGTTCGGCGGCGGTTTCGCGCAGCGGTTCGTCGAATGCGTCCAGCGCTCCAGTCACGGCGCCACTCCCGAAATTTGCCGCGGCGTTGTGCGGGCCGGCGGCATTTCGGTCAACCCTGCTCGGCGAGGCTCGCCAGCGCCGCCCGTAATTCGGCGATGCCGAGGCCGCTCTGGCTGCTGGTGGTGATCATGTCCATGTGCGCCGCCGCGTGCTTGCGCGCCCGTGCCGCCACATCGGCCTGCTTGCGCGCGAGGTCCGCGGGCTTGACGCTGTCCGCCTTGGTCAGCACCAGCTGATAGGTGACGGCGGCGCGGTCCAGCAGGTCCATCACCGCGATGTCCGACTCCTTCAGCTCGATGCGGGCATCGAGCAGCACCACCACCCGGCGCAAGGTCGGGCGGCCGCGCAGGAACTCGAACATCAACCCCTGCCAATCCTCCTTCACCGCCTTCGCCGCCTGGGCGTAGCCGTAGCCCGGCATGTCGACCAGCACGAGGCGGCCGCCGAGATCGAAGAAGTTCAGTTGCTTGGTCCGCCCCGGCTGGCTCGACGCGCGCGCCAATGCCTTGTGCCCGACCAGCGCATTGATCAACGACGATTTGCCGACATTCGAGCGGCCGGCGAAGGCGATCTCGGGTCCGGCGGGCGGCGGCAATTGGTCGAGGCGCTGGGCGGCGTAGAAGAACCGGCATTCGGCAGCGAACAGCAGGCGGCCGGCCTCGATGGCGGCTTCCTGCTCCTCTTCCGGCGTCTGGCCGGTGAATCCAAGGTCGCTCAGCTGCGCGCCAGGCTTGGCTTGCCGAGGCGGGTCTGGCGCATGATCAGCCATTGCTGGGCGATCGTCAGTGTGTTGTTCCAGCTCCAGTAGATCACCAAGCCGGCTGGGAAACTCGCCAGCATGAAGGTGAAGATGATCGGCATGAACTGGAAGATCTTCGCCTGCACCGGGTCCGGCGGCGGCGGGTTCAGCTTCTGCTGGAAGAACATCGTCAGGCCCATGACCAGCGGCCAGGCGCCGAGATGCAGCATCGGCACATAGATCGTCGGATCGAACGGCAGCAGACCGAACAGGTTGAACACGTTGGTCGGGTCGACCGCGGAGAGGTCGTGGATCCAGCCGAAGAACGGCGCCTGCCGCATCTCGATAGTGGTGAAGATCACCTTGTAGAGCGAGAAGAACACCGGAATCTGGATCACCATTGGCAGGCAGCCGCTGGCGGGGTTCACCTTCTCCGCCTTGTACAGCGCCATCATCGCCGATTGCAGCTTGGCCGGCTCGTCCTTGTACTGCTCCCGCAGGGCGGTCATCTTCGGCGCCAAGCAGCTTCATCTTGCTCATCGAGCGATAGGATTTGTTCGCCAGCGGGAAGAACAGCGCCTTCACGCAGACGGTGAACACCAGAATGGCGAGGCCGAAATTGCCCAGGAAGGTGTTCAGCCAGTCGATCGCATAGAAGAACGGCTTGGTGATGAAGAAGAACCAGCCCAAGTCCACGGCGTAGCGAAAATTTCGGGATGCCGCCCTGGGTCTCGTACCGGTCCAGCAGGTGCACTTCCTTCGCGCCCGCGAACATCCGCGAGGCTTGCGAAGCGGTGCCGCCCGGCGCCACCGTCTGCGGCTCCTCGGCGAGAAAATCAACCTGATAGGCATCGCCCGGCAGGGCCAAATGGCGGAAACTCGCGGTTTGCTTGCTCGCCTGGTCCGGGATCAGGGCGGTGAGCCAGTATTTGTCGGTGAAGCCGGCCCAGCCGCCGGCACCGGCGGAGGTCAGCGCCACGCCGTTGTTCTTTTCGCCCTCGGTCTTCGCCGCGGCGTATTTGGTCTCCTTCAGGCTGCCGCCGAGGATGCCGAGCATGCCCTCATGCAGGATGTAGTAGCCGGCGGTCACCGGGGTGTAGTCGCGGCGGATGCGCGCCCACGGATACAGGGTCACCGGCGCCGGGCCGTTATTGCGGACCCGCTGCTGGACGCTGAACATGTAGTGGTCGTCGACCGAAAGCTCGATCTCGAACACTTGGCCGTGGCCATTGTCCCAGGACAGCGTGCTGGGGTGGATCGTGGTCAGCGGGCCCGAGGCGGTCCAGACCGTGTCGTCGCCGGGCAGCGCCGTGCGGTCACCCTCGGCGGCGGTCCAGCCGAACTGGACGAAATAAGGTTGCGGGTCGGCGCGCGGCTCCAGCAGGCGCACCAGCTTGGCGCCGGGGTCGATGGTTTCGCGGTAGTCGCGCAGCACCAGATCGTCGATCCGCGCGCCCAGCAGGCTGATGCTGCCACGCACGCGCGGCGCGTCGATCTGCAGCCGCGGCACGTCGCGCGGCACCGCCGCCTGCGACACGGCGGCGGGGGCCTGGGCTGCCGGCGAACCGGCGGGCGGCGCAGGCGTGGCCGGCGGGGCGGAGGTGTTGGCGATCGGCGCATCGGCCACAACCGGATGCGGTCGCGGCGAAAGCCACTGGAAGCCCACCAGGATCGCGACCGACAGCGCGATCGCGATGATCAGGTTCTTCTGGTCCATCAGAATGCCGCCCGACCGGAGGAGGATGAACGCGCCGGAGGTACGGGTCGTAGCCGCCCTCCTGCCAGGGGTTGCAGCGCAGGATGCGCCGTGCCGCAAGCGCGCTTCCGTGAAGAGCGCCATGCGTGTGCAGCGCGCCAATGGCGTAGTGGCTGCAGCTCGGCTCATAGCGGCAGTTCGCGCCGATGATCGGACGCAACGTCAACTGGTACGTGCGCACCGCGCCGGCCAGCACTGCGGCAAGCGGGGTCATGCGCCCAATTTGTCCACGGTGCCCATCTTTTGCAAGGCGCCGGCCTTTTCCCACGCGGCGACCTTGTCCAAAGCACCCACCTTTTCCAAAGCCCTGGCGAGATCGTTCATCAACGTCGAAAAATCCCGTTTGCGGGTAGCATCCCGGCCGATCAGCACGAGGTCCACGCCGGTCACCTTGCGTTCCCGCAACAGCAACCTTGCCGCCTCCTTCAGACGGCGGCGGGTGCGGTTGCGGATCACCGCGTTGCCCACCTTCTTGGTCACCGTGAAGCCGATCCGTGCCGGCCCGTCATCGTCGCGCGCCAGTGCCTGCAGCACCAGGCCGTGCACCGGCGCCTTGCGGCCCTTGGCCGCGACCCGCAGGAACTCCGCGCGGCGCTTCAGGCGCTGCGGTGGCGCCATGACCGGACCCGCGCCCGTGGGACAGGTCGGTTCAGGCGGACAGGCGCTTGCGGCCCTTGGCGCGACGATTGGCCAGGACCTTGCGGCCGCCGACGGTTGCCATGCGCGAGCGGAAGCCATGGCGGCGCTTGCGGACGAGCTTCGACGGTTGATACGTGCGCTTCACGACAGTCTCCGATTTCGCTTGGATCGCGCACGCCCCGCAGGGATTGCCACGGAACGCGCGGATGCGGCGCCAATTTCAAGGCGCCGTTACAGGCGGCGGCTTATAGGGGGGCGGACGGCATGCCGTCAACCGGCAGGCGGCGCAGGTTATCAATGGCTCGCAAAAGGCGCTATGGGTGAACAAGCGGCCGGCGGCTACACTGCGACATGTTCCGGGCGAAATCATGCTGCGGCTGGCGCTGATCGTGGCCGTGCTGGTAGGCGCCTACGCGCTCGGCCTGCAGCATTATGTGTCCTGGTCCGCCCTCGCCGAGCGACAGGCGGCGTGGTTGGCCGCGGTTCAGGCGCATCCCGTGACCGCCGGTGCCGCCTATGTCGCGGTCTATGCGCTGGCGGTCGCCGCCTCGTTCCCGGGCGCGCTCATCATCACGGTGGCGGGCGGGTTGCTGTTCGGCACGATGACCGGGGCGGCGCTGGCGGTCTGCGGCGCTACCACCGGGGCGGTGGTCATCTTCCTCGCCGCCCGCCTTGCCCTCAGGCCGTACCTGGCGCGCCGCGCCGGCAAGCTGCTGGACCGGTTGCGGCCCGGTCTGCAGCAAGACGGGTTCTGCTACCTGCTGGCGCTCCGGCTGATCCCGGTGGTGCCGTTCTGGCTGGTCAACCTCGCCGCCGCCCTGAGCGGCATGCGCTTGCCGCATTTCGCCGCCGCGACGTTCTTCGGCATCATGCCGGCCACCTTCGTCTATGCCTCGATCGGCGCCGGCCTCGGCGACGTGCTGTCGGCCGGGCGGCAGGCCCGACCTGTCGCATGATCTTCTCGCCGCGCATCCTGGCTGCCGCTGGTCGGGCTCGCCGCGCTGTCGCTGCTGCCGGTGGCCTGGCGGCGCTGGAAGCGCTCCGGATGCCTGATTTCGACCTGGCGGTGATCGGCGCCGGCGCGGCCGGCCTGTCGGTCACCGCGGTCGCGGCGCAGCTCGGCCTGCGCGTGGCGCTGATCGAGCGCGACCGGATGGGCGGCGACTGCCTGAACTTCGGCTGCGTGCCGAGCAAGGCGCTGCTCGCCGCCGTCGCACGCCGCCGCAGGCGCCCGCGGCGCCGGCCGCTTCGGCTGCGGATCTGCGCCGAGCCCGAGATCGACTGGGATGCGGTGCAGGAGCACGTGCACGGCGTGATCGCCGCCATCGCGCCGACCGATTCCGAGGCCCGCTTCCGCGCGCTCGGCGCCACCGTGCTGCGCGGCGAGGCGCGCTTCGTCGCCGCCGGACGCGCTGGCGGTCGACGGCCGCCGGCTCACCGCCCGGCGCATCGTCATCGCCGCCGGCAGCACGGCCGGCGTGCCGCCGATCCCGGGCCTGGACGACGTCCCGCTACCTGACCAACGCGACGATGTTCGATCTGGCCCGAGCGCCCCGACCACCTGCTGATCCTCGGCGGCGGCCCGATCGGTCTGGAAATGGCCGATGCGCTTCGCCGGGCTCGGCAGCCGCGTCACCGTCGTCGAGGCGGCAACGCATCGCCGGCAAGGAGGACCCCGAACTGGTCGCCGGGCTGCGCGATCGCGCTGCGCCGCGCGCGGTGTCACGCTGCTGGAGGGCGCGACGGTGGCCGCGGTCGAGCCGGGTCCGACGCCTGGTCCTGGCGGACGGCCGCCGGATCGCCGGCAGCCACCTGCTGGTCGCGGTCGGCCGGCGGCCGAACCTCGACAGCGCTCGACCTCGCGGCCGGCAACGTGCGCGCCGCGGCCGGCCGGCATCGCCACCGATCGCGGACTGCGCAGCCTGACCAACCGGCGCGTCTATCGCCGTGGGCGACATCGCCGACCCGCAGGGCATCGGCCCGCGCGCCTTCACCCATGTCGGCTCGCTACCACGCCGGCATCGTGATCCGCCGCGCGCTGTTCCGCCTGCCGGCGCGGATCGACTATGCGGCGCTGCCGCGCGTCACCTACACCGATCCGGAACTGGCGCAGGTCGGCATGACCGAGGCCGAGGCGCGCGCCGCCGGCCATCGATGTCGCGTCCTGCGCTGGCCGCTGGCCGACAACGACCGCGCCGCGGCCGAAGCGCGACACCGACGGGCTGGTCAAGCTGGTCGTCGCGCGGCGAGCCGGGTGCTCGGCGCCGGCATCCTGGCGCCGAATGCCGGCGAGATGATCGGCCTCTGGACGCTGGCGATCCGCGGAAAATCCCCTTATCGGCGCTGGCCGGTGATCGTGCCCTATCCGACCCGGGCCGAGGCGGCGAAGCGGGCCGCCGGCAGCTTCTTCGCGCCGCGCCTGTTCGCGACGCCACCAAGCGCGCCGGTCGCTGGCTGGCCCGCCTGCCCTGACCCTTCTGCCCACACCCTTGTGCACACACCCTTCTGCCCACACCCTTCTGCCCAGACCCTTGTGCCCAGACCCTTGTGCCCAGATTGGCCGCCGGGAGTTGCGCCCGGCGGCGGCGCGGGTCATTTTCGCCCAATGCGGAAACGAACCTCATGCGCCTGAGCCCTCCGGTCGCGCTGGCGCTGCAGGGCGGTGGCGTGCACGGCGCCTATGCCTGGGGTGTGCTGGACCGGCTGCTGGAGGACGGGCTGCGGGTCGATCGCGTCTGCGGCGTGTCGTCGGGTGCGCTGACCGCGACGATGCTGGTGCAAGGCCTGGTTCAGGGCGGCGCCGCCGGCGCGCGACGCGAAATGCGCCGGCTGTGGGACAGCGTGGCGCAGGCCAACGCGCTCAGCCCGATGCAGGGCAGCGCGATCGCAGGAATGCCGGGCTGGGATTTCCACCATTCGCTGATGTGGCATGGGGTTGAGGCAGCGTTGCGGATGTTCAGCCCGACGCAGCTCAACCCGTTCAACCACAATCCACTGCGCACGATGATCGCCGATCTGCTGGACCGCGATGCGCTCGGCCACGCCTCCGCCATTCCGTTGACGGTATCGGCCACCGACGTCGCCAGCGGCGGCGCGAAGCAGTGGGGCAACCGGCAGATCAGCGTCGATGTGCTGCTGGCCTCATCCTGCCTGCCGTTCGTGTTCCATGCCGTGGAGATCGACGGGCGCGCCTATTGGGATGGCGGCTATTCCGGCAATCCGCCGCTGGCGCCGCTGTTGAAGCCGCAGCCGCCGGCGGAGCTGGTGCTGATCCGCGCGCAGCCGAGTGCCCGCGGCGGCACGCCGGAGACACCGGCCGAAATCCTCAACCGGGTGAACGAGATCGCCTGCCTTGGCGTGCTCGAAGCCGAGATGGCGGCGCTGCCACCGGGCGTGAGGGTCACCGACTATGAGGCCGACACGGCGCTCGCCGGCCTGCCACTGTCGTCCAAATACGCCGTCGACAGCGCGTTTCTCGCGCGGCTGTTCGCGGCCGGTCGCGCCGCCGCCATCCCCGCGGCGCAGAAGACGGAGTAGCGCCGCGATGGAGGTGGCGATCGGCATCATCGTCGCCGCGGCGGTCGGCGGCCTGCTTGGCTGGCTCGCCATGTGCGGCCAGTTGCGCCGGCTCCGGGCGCGCGAACTGGCGCTCGCCGAGGCGGTCCGCAAGCTGAACCACGATCTGCGCGGCGCGCTGTCACCGGCGCTGTTGATGGCCGAGCGGCTGGAGACGCATGCCGATCCGGCGGTGAGCCAGGCCGCCGCCACGATCACGAAGGCGCTGGATCGCGCGGCCGAGGCCGGCAAGCCGGCGGCGGTCATGGCCCGCACAGTCACCCAATCGAACGCCGCCGGCGCGAAACCGCCGCCGGCAGAATAGGAAATCCGCGCATGCAATGGGACCCGGGCCAATATCTTCGCTATGGCGACGAGCGCCTGCGCCCGGCGCTCGACCTGATGGCGCGGGTGCCGCTGGAGACGCCTGGCCAGGTCGTCGACCTCGGCTGCGGGCCCGGCAACGTCACCGCCATCCTCAAGCAACGCTGGCCCGAGGCGGAGGTGATCGGCATCGACGGCTCGGCGGAGATGCTGGCAAAGGCCGCGGCCGCGGCACCTGGCAGTCGCTTCCAACAGGCCGATATCGCCGGATGGACGCCGGATGTGCCCATCGACCTGATCTATTCCAACGCCGCCCTGCACTGGCTCGGCGGCCACGCGGCTTTGTTCCCGCGGCTGCTGTCGCATTTGTCGCCCGGCGGCGTGCTGGCGGTGCAGATGCCGGCGATGCATGCCGCCCCGCTGCGCGCGCTGCAGCACGAGATCGCCGCCACCGGCCCCTGGGCGGGGCATCTCGCCGACGTCGACAGCGCGCCGCCGATCCTCACGCCTGGCGAATACTGGGACCTGCTCCGCCCGCTCAGCGCCACGCTGGACATCTGGGAGACGACGTACCTGCACGCCCTGCAAGGCGAGGACGCGGCGGTGCAATGGGCCAGCGGAACCAGCCTGAAGCCATTCCTCGACCGGCTGCCCGCCGTGCTGCGCGCCGCCTATCTGCAAGCCTATGGCGACGCCGTCCGCCCGATCTATCCCCGCCGCGCCGACGGCACCACGCTGCTGCCGTTCCGCCGGCTGTTCATGATCGCACGGACGTAGCACCGAACCGCCGGCCCGAAGGGCGGAGGGATCCGCCCGTTAAAGCTCCTCGCGCCCGCCGCCGAATTCCACGTCGCGGTGCACATGCGCCGACATCAGCAGGCCGAAGCCGATCATCATCATGGTCATTGCCGATCCGCCATAGGAAACCAACGGCAGCGGCACGCCGCCGACCGGAATGGCGCCGACCACCATGGCGATGTTGACGAACACATAAAGGAAGAAATTGACGCTGACGCCGAGCGCCAGCAGCCTGCCGAACTGATTGCGGCAGCGCAGCCCGATCGCCATCCCCCCATCGTCAGCACCGCGAGCAGCCCCAGCAAAGCGAGGCCGCCCATCAGGCCGAATTCCTCGGCCAGCATGGTGAAGATGAAGTCGGTCTGCTTCTCCGGCAGGAAGTTGAGGTGACCCTGGGTCCCCTGCAGGAATCCCTTGCCCCAGACGCCGCCGGACCCGAGCGCGATCTTGGACTGGATGATGTTGTAGCCGGCGCCCAGCGGGTCGCTCTCGGGATTGACGAAAGTGGTCGACCGGGCACGCTGGTAGTCGTGCAAGTGGTTGTAGGCGACCGGCGCCGCCCCGCCCACGGCCAGGATCAGCAGCAGCACCTTCCACCAGCGCAAGCCGGCGCCAAGGAAGATCGAAAACCCGATCAGTGCCGTGATCAGCGCGGTGCCGAGATTCGGCTCCTTCAGGATCAACACCACCGGCACCAGCACCGCGACGGCGGGCAGCAACAGAAACAGCGGATTGCCCATCCGTTCCCACGACGCCCGGTGGAACCAGGAAGCGAGAGCCAGCACCAGCACGATCTTCATGAATTCGCTTGGTTGCCACTGCGTGCCGCCAAACTCGATCCAGCGCTGGGCCCCCTTGCCGACATGCCCCATGCGCATCACCAGCATCAGCAGGAACACGCCCACGGCATAGGCGGGCCAGGCCATACGGGCGATGAAGCGGATATCGATGAGCGCGATGCACAACATTATCATCAAGCCGAACACGAAACGCAGCAGGTGGCGCGAGGCATAGGGCTCCGGCGCGCCGCCGGCGGCGGAATACAGCGCCACGTAGCCGATTCCGGCCAGGACGCAGACCAGCAGCACATACAGCCAACTGATCCGCCACAGCTTGGTGGTCAGGCCGAAATCGGTCTCGCGGATGCGCCGGTAGCTGCCGACCGTCACGCTCATGGCAGCGTTCTCCTCACTGCCGCTCGGCCACGCGTTGCGGCGGCGCGCGCCGTTCCGCCGGGTCGCGCGTCAGCACGTCGGTCATGATGTCGCGCGCGATCGGGGCGGCCGCCTGCGCGCCGGCGTTGCCGTGCTCCACCACCAATGCGAGGGCGTAGCGCGGCGCATCGTATGGCGCGAACGCCACGAACAAGGCGTGCGGGCGGAACTCCCAAGGCAGGTTCTCGGATTTGTAGCCGTGCTCACGCTGCTCGCGGGAGACGTTGCGCACCTGGACCGAGCCGGTCTTGCCCGCCATCTGCACGCCGGGGAGCCGCAAGCTTGGCCAGCGGCGCCGTGCCGCCCGGGTCGTTGACGACGGCGAACATGCCTTCGCGCACCGCCTTCAGCTCCCGTTCCGGCAAGCCAAGGCTCGGCCAGTCATCCGGCTGCGCCGTCGCCTGCAGCACCCCGTCCGACGCTGCGGGTGAGGTGCGGCTGCACGGCGCGGCCGGTGGCGAGCCGTGCCGCCATGGTGGCGAGCGAAAGCGGCGTCAGCTGCAAATAGCCCTGGCCGATGCCGCAGACGATGGTGTCGCCGATGTTCCAGGCCTTGCCTGCGCCGGCGCGCCAGGCGCGGGTCGGCACCAGGCCGCGGCGGGCGCCGGGAAGGTCGATCTCGAGATCGACGCCAAGCCCGAAGCGATTGGCCATGGCGGCGATCCGGTCGATGCCGGTGCGCCGCGCCGCCTCGTAGAAATACACGTCGCAACTGTTCTTCAGCCCGCCATGCAGGTCGAGCGTGCCGTGCCCGCCCATGCGCCAGCAATGATAGCGGCGATCGCCGTAATCGAGGTAGCCCGGGCAGACCACGTGGTCATTCGGGGTCATCGCCTTGGCTTCCATCGCCGCCAGCGCCACCACCATCTTGAAGGTCGACCCGGGCGCATACACGCCCGGCCGCGGCCTTGTTGATCAGCGGCGCCTTGCGGTTGTCGGTCCAGGCCACCCATTGCGACTGCGAAATGCCGGAATTGAACAGGCTCGGGTCGAACGAAGGGTTGGTGGCCATCGCCAGCACTTCGCCGTTGCGGGCATCCATCACCACGGCGCTGGCGCTTTCGTCGCCGAGCCTGGTCGAGCACCGATTTCTGCAGCTCGACATCGATCGTGAGGCCGACGTCCGCCCCTTGCACACCCTCCTGGCGGTCCAGCTCGCGGATCACCCGGCCGACCGCGTTCACCTCAAGCTGCACCGCGCCGGCGCGGCCACGCAGGGGTTTGTCATACGCCTTCTCCATGCCGGCGCGGCCGACCCGGATGCCAGGCAAGGACAGCATCGTGTCGTCCGCACACGTCGGCCTCGTTCGGCGGCGCCACGTAGCCGACGACATGCGCAAGCGTCGGGCCGAACGGATATTCCCGGGTGGTGCCGACATCGACCAGGATGCCCGGCATGTCAGGCGCATTCACCTCGATGCTGCGCCATGTCCTCCCAGGTAAGGAATTCGCGCACGGTGATCGGGATGAAGCGGCGGTGGCGGCGCAGTTCGCGATCGATGCGGGCGCGCTCGTGCTCGGCCAGCGGCACGATCCTGGCGAAATTGTCGAGCGTGGCCCCGACATCCTCGGTCTGCTCAGCGATCAGCAAGGCGCGCCAGTTCAGCCGATTGCCGGCCAGCACGGTGCCGAACCGATCGAGCAGACGGCCGCGCGGCGGCGCGATCAGCCGGGCGCTGACCCGGTTGGTTTCGGCGAGCGTCGCGTAGCGGGCGCCCTCGACGACCTGCACCTGGTAGAGCTTGGCCGCCAGGAAGCCGAACGCCGCCACCTGGCCGCCGCCCATCAGCAAGGCGCGGCGGGTGAAGACGCCAGTGCGTTTGGTTTCGCGTTTCACAGACGCGCCTCTCGGCGCGGCGAGGCGAGCGACAGGCGCGCCCTTGCGCGCCGAAAGCGTTGTATGTCTTCCTTTCTCAATCGCCGCAGCACAGATCGTGCACAGCCAAGGCAAGCAAGTCGCGACAACGCTTTCGGCGCGCAAGGGCGCGCCTGTCGCTTACCTCGCCGCGCGAAGGCGCGCGTCGTGTTCATGCCAACCCCGGCTCCGCCAGCGTCTGATGCACCCGCGTCAGAATCACCGCCAGCGCCGGATAAAGCCCCGCGGCCAGTGCTGCCTGGAACAATCCCGGGCCGGGTGGCAGCAAGCGAAACACCAGCACCGAGGTCAGCGCCCATTGCATCGCCGACGCGCCGCAGGCCATGGCGACGAAGCACAGCCAGACCACCACGAAACCCTGCCGCGACCAGGAACCGGCCGCCAGCGCAGCGCCAGGCCGTGCAGCAGAAGCAGCGACAGCACGCCGACGCCCGATCGGCGCGAAGCCCAGCAGGTCGATCAGCAGGCCGAGCAGGAACACCAGCGGCGGCGGCATCGAGGCCGGGCGGAACAGCGACCAGAAGAACACGCAGGCCAACGCGACGCTGGCCTGCAACTCCGCCTGACCGGGCAGGCCGAGCGGCGCCGCGGTCAACAGCAGCAGCAACGCCGTGCTCGCCGTCGGCAACAGGCGGCGCGCCGCCACGTCGAGCCGGCGCCCAACGCTCGGCCGCGGCCGGATGCCGGGCAGGCGATCGTCCACCGGCTAGTGCTTCCGTTCCGACAGCCGGGCCGCGGCACTCTCCGGCGCCAGCAGGCCATGCAGGCCGTAATCGAACAACCGCACCACCTCCAGCCGGTCCAGCCGCGCCGACGGCTCGACCTCGGGCACGTTGCTGGCGCTGTAGTGCACGGTGCCCACCGGCAGGCCGGCGGGAAAGGCGTTCGCCTCGGCACTGGTCACGATGCGTTCGCCCTCGGCCGGTTGCGTGCCCGCCGGCCAGTACATCAGCCGCGGCCGGTTGCCGTTGGTGCCGACCAGCATGGCGCGCGCCCGGCTGCGCTTCGAGAATGACCGGGATGCGGCTGTTCAGGTCGGTCATCAGCAGCACCCGCGCGCTGCGGGCGCCGATCTCCGTCACCCGCCCGACCAGTCCGCGATCGTCGAGCGCCATCTGGCCCTTGGAGATGCCGTGGTTTGGCCCGAACGACAGCAGCACGGCGCGGGCGTAGACGCCGCCGGCATCGGCCACCACGCGCGCGGTGACGTAGCTCGCCTGCGGATCGGGGATCCAGCGCAGATTGGCCTTCAGCGTGGCGTTCTCGGCGTCCAGCGCCAGCGCCACCGCCTGCCAGCGCCGCAGACGCTCGTTCTCCTCGCGCAGCCGCACGTTGTCGCGATAGACGATCAGCAAGTTCTCGACGTTGTCGACGACCGCGCGCGCGCTGGGCAGATCGGCTCGGCCAGCACGCCGTAGATCGGCGCCAGCGCGTCGGCCAGCGCCATGCGCGCGCGCTCGGCCAGCAACGCATCCGCCTTGCCCAGCAGCATCAGGCCGAACGCCGCCGCGATCAGCACCGGCAGCGTGAGTTTCGCCAGCGCCTGGCGAACTGGAATGGATAGCCGGATCACGACTCCAGGCACCTCCCGGCTTGTGGCGGCGAACGCCCGTATAGGAGCCGTTCACGCCAGCGATCGCAAGACTTGCTCAATACATCGAGGTCAGCACGTTCCGCAGACGCTTCATCTCCTCGAGCGCCCGGCCGGTGCCGAGCGCCACGCAGTGCAGCGGGTCGTCGGCCACCGTCACCGGCAGGCCGGTGTGGTCGCGGATCTCCTGGTCCAGCCCGCGCAGCAGCGCGCCGCCGCCGGTCAGCATGATGCCCTTGTCGGCGATGTCGGCGGCCAGTTCCGGCGGCGTGGTCTCCAGCGCCACCTTCACCGCCTCGACGATCGGGTCGACCGGCTCGATCAGGCGTTCGGAGATCTGCGCCTGGCTGACAGCACCTCGCGCGGCACGCCCTGCATCAGGTCGCGGCCCTTGACCTCGAGGGACGGGCCCCTCGCCGTCTGGGCGGCGCGGGCGGTGCCGATCTCCTTCTTGATCCGCTCGGCGGTGGTCTCGCCGATCAGCAGGTTATGGTTGCGGCGCATGTAGCTGATGATCGCCTCGTCCATCTTGTCGCCGCCGACCCGCACGCTGCGCGAATAGACGATGCCGCAGAGCGAGAGCACCGCCACCTCGGTGGTGCCGCCGCCGATGTCGACCACCATCGAGCCGGTCGGCTCGTGGATCGGCAGGCCGGCGCCGATCGCCGCGGCCATCGGCTCGTCGATCAGGCCGACCCGGCGGGCGCCGGCGTTTCGGCGCTCTCGTTGATCGCCCGGCGCTCCACCGCCGTGGCGCCCGACGGCACGCAGACGATGACCTTGGGGGTGGCGAAGCCCCTGCGGTTGTGCACCTTGCGGATGAAATACTTGATCATCTCCTCGGCGACTTCGAAGTCGGCGATCACCCCGTCGCGCATCGGGCGGATGGCTTCGATGTGGCCGGGCGTGCGGCCCAGCATCTGCTTGGCCTCGTTGCCGACCGCGAGGACCTGCTTCTTGCCGCGCACGTCGGCGATCGCCACCACCGAGGGCTCGTTCAGCACGATGCCGCTGCCCTTCATGTAGACCAGCGTGTTGGCCGTGCCGAGGTCGATGGCGATGTCAGCAGACATGATGCCGAGCAACCGGGAGAACATAAGAGGAAACCTTCTAGGGAACGCGAGAAGGCGCTGGGCTTAGCCTCCGCGCGGAGGTTGGACAAGGGGAGAAAGGTGAGGGCAGCACTACATACGCGCGGCAAATGCCGGCTCGGGCCAAGCCAGGACAAGCAACAGCGCGGTGGATTTTCGCTTGACGATGCACAGCAAGTATGAAGACATTTCCCAATGAGCCATCCCATTTCCCGTCATGTGGGCCGACGCCCTCTCTGCATACAGGTGCAGAGCGGTGCGTCGATTCGGGATAGGCGACACGTCAGGGGCTAGGCCTCGCAGTCGTCTTGCCCCCAGGTCCCAGCAACCCTGCCCACCATCCGGTCGGCAGGGTTTTTTTATCGTTAAAATGGAGTGTGACGTGTCGAAGACTTCTCATACCGAGATCAAGAGAGCCGGCTCACCGGACGCGCAAGTCGTGCGCCGCCTGGTGCGGGAAGCCTACGCAAAATGGGTTCCTGTCCTCGGCCGCGAACCGATGCCCATGCAAGCCGATTACGAACGAGCGGTTCGAGAACATGAAATCGATCTTTTATATGCCGATGGGCGTTTGGTCGCGCTCATCGAAATCATCATGCATTCCGACCATCTGTTCATCGAGAACGTTGCTGTTGCGCCGGAACATCATGGGCAGGGCTTCGGCCGTTATTTGCTTGATCATGCAGAACGGAAGGCGAGAGGTGCGAAATTGGCAAAACTCTGTCTGCTGACCGCCCAGGCCTTCGAAGCCAACATACGACTTTACCAGTCGCTTGGGTACCAGATCGATCGGACCGAGCCGTTCAAGGGCGGCACGACGGTTTACATGAGCAAGGCGATCGCGGTCTCGGATTTACCCGCGATCGCCTGAAAATCGGGTGGGCAGCGCTGCCCCTACGCCGACAGCGCCGCCGGCTCGGTTCGGGCGCGCTTCACCAGCAATTTGTTGAGCGCGTGCACATAGGCGCGGGCCGAGGCAACGATCGTGTCGGTGTCCGCGCCCTGGCCGTCCACCATCTTGCCACCCTCCTCCAGGCGGACGGTGACGCGGGCCTGCGCGTCGGTGCCCTCGGTGACGGCGCCGACGGAATACAGGCTGAGCGTCGCCTCATGGGCGAAGATCGCGTGGATGGCGTTGAAGGTCGCATCGACCGGTCCGTCGCCGGTGGCCTGGGACGCGGCGAGCACGCCGTCGACCTCAAGCTCCAGCTCGGCGCGCGGCCGGCGCCTTGGAGCCGGAGCGCACATCGAGGGAGACGAATTTGATCCGGTCGTGGTCGCGCATCACCTCGTCATCGACCAGGGCGAAGATGTCCTCGTCGTAGACCACCTTCTTGCGGTCGGCGAGGTCCTTGAAGCGGCGGAACGCGTCGTTCAGCTTGTTGTCGCCGATCTCGCCGTAGCCCAGCGCCTTCAGCTTGTCGCGGAAGGCGGCGCGGCCGGAATGCTTGCCCATCACCAGGTTGGACTTGGTCCAGCCGACGCTTTCCGGCGTCATGATCTCGTAGGTGGCGGCGTTCTTCAGCACGCCGTCCTGGTGGATGCCGGCTTCATGGGCGAAGGCGTTGCGGCCGACGATCGCCTTGTTGGGCTGCACGTCGAAGCCGGTGATGGTGGACAGCAGCTTGCTGACGCTTGCAGGATGTTCTCGCGTGACGATGCCGTTGGTGAACGGGATGGCGTCCTGGCGGGTGCGGATCGCCATCACGATCTCTTCCAGCGAGGCATTGCCGGCGCGCTCGCCGATGCCGTTGATGGTGCATTCGATCTGCCGCGCGCCGGCGCGCACGGCGGCGAGCGTGTTGGCGACGGCCAGGCCCAGGTCGTTGTGGTTGTGGGTCGAGAAGATGACGTTCTCCGCGCCTGGCACGCGCGTCGCGCAGCATGGTGAAGATGCGCTCCATGTCCGCGGGCAGCGCGTAGCCGACGGTGTCGGGGATGTTGATGGTGGTGGCGCCGGCGGCGATCGCCGCCTCGACGCAGCGGCACAGGAAATCCGGCTCGGTGCGGCTGCCGTCCTCGGCCGACCACTCGACGTCGTCGACGTAGTTGCGGGCCAGCGTGACCGAGTCGATGGCCAGTTGCAGCACCTCCTCCGGCTACATGCGCAGCTTGTATTTCATGTGCAGCGGGCTGGTGGAGATGAAGATGTGGATGCGCTTGCGCTCGCGCCGGCGTCACCGCCTCGGCGGCAGCGCAGGATGTCCGCGCGGCCGGCGCGGGCGAGGCCGGAGATCACCGGGCCGGACTTCGCATACAGTCTCGGCGATCGCCTTGCACGCTCTCGAAGTCGCCGGGCGAGGCGATCGGGAAGCCGGCCTCCATCACGTCGACGCCCAGCTCGGTCAGCGCCTCGGCCATGCGCAGCTTCTCGGCGAGGTTCATGGAGAAGCCGGGCGACTGCTCGCCGTCGCGCAGGGTGGTGTCGAAGATGATGATGCGGTCGTCGGCCAGGTTGCCGAAGCTCGGGTGTTCGATGCTCATGGCGGGAATCCTCGGGATTTTGCGTACGACATTAGCCTCAGGGGTGCCCCCTGAGCGAAGCCGGCGTCAGCCGCGCGGCGTCACGCCCAGGGGCGGCTAAGTCGAAGAAGGAGGCCGAGGGCGAGCAGGCGACCGACACGACGCGCGACGACGCACATCCAATGCGCGGGCGGTCTTGACAAGCGATGCGCGCGCCACAGATCATGGCTGCAAGGCTAGCCGGACGCGCCGGAGATGCAAGCATTGCGGCAACATTCGCCGATCGGGACGGAAACCGCATGTACAACGTCGTCCTCTGCCGCGCCGTTGCATCCCACCGCCATGGCGATGCTGGAGGCACGGCGTGATATCAACATCCGATCCTGACCACCGAGTTCCGCGGCCCGCCGCTGCAGAGGGAGCTGGAGGCGGCGATCGGCGATGCCGACGGCATCATGGTCGGGCTGGAACGGGTGAGCGCCGGACCTGCTGGCGATGGCGCCGAAGCTGCGGGTGATCAGCCGCTTCGGCGTCGGGTTCGACACGCTCGACATTCCCGCCTGCACCCGCAAGGGCGTGCTGGTCGGCGTGGTCAACGGCGCCAACGACCTTTCCGTCGCCGAGCACGCGATGATGCTGATGCTGGCCATGGCGCGGCGCACGCGTGGAGATGGACGCCTCGGTGCGCGCCGGCACCTGGATGATGCAGTCCGGGCGGCGCATGCACGAACTGTCCGGAGCGCAGCGTGCTGGTGGTCGGCTATGGGCGCATCGGCACACGGGTGGCGAAGCTGTGCGCCGCGTTCGGCATGAAGGTGATGGTGACGACCCCGCCTTCCCGACCCCGCGCATCGCCGCCGACGGCCATATTCCCGCCCCCGACCTGATGGCGGCGGTGGCCGAGGCGGACGTGGTGACGCTTCACCTGCCGCTGTACCGACGAGACGGCGAAGCTGGTCGATGCGGCGTTCCTGGCCCAGCATGCAGCCGACGGCCTGGCTGATCAACACCGCGCGCGGCGGCGCTGGTGGACGAGGCGGCGCTGGCGACCGCACTCGCCGACGGCACCATCGAGGCGGCCGGGCGTGGACGTGCTGGTGCGCGAGCCACCGGATGCCGGCCAATCCGCTGTTGAAGCTGCCGAACGTGGTGCTGAGCCCGCACAACGCCGCCGCACCGCTGGAGTGCTACGCGAAGATGTCGCGCCGTGCGGTGGCGAACCTGTTGGATTACTTCGACGGCACGATCGACCCCGGCTACACGGTGAATCCCGAAGTGCTCGGCCGCAACACGGCGTGATCCCGGCCGCGTGGTCTTCAGCTCCGTCACCTTCCTGTTCTATTTCCTGCCGCTGTTCCTGCTCGCCTACCACACACTGCCCTGGCCCAATGCGGTGCTGCTGGTCGCCAGCCTGATCTTCTACGCCTGGGGCGACCCCACGCGGTTGCCGCTGCTGCTGTTCTGCATCCTCCTCAACTACGGCTTCGGCCTGTGGATCGGCCGCCGGCCGAACCCAAGTGACCGCGCGCATCGCTGGTTGCTGGCACTGGGCGTCGCCGCCAACCTCGCTTTGCTGCTGGTGTTCAAATATGCCGCCTTCGCCGCCAGCCAAATCGACGCGCTGCTCGGGTCGGAGGTGCTGACGGTGCCGAACATCGCATTGCCGCTCGGCATTTCCTTCTTCACCTTCCAGGGCATTTCCTATCTGGTCGACATCCATCGCGGCGACATCAGCCCGCAGCGGAGCCTGTCGAACTACGCCACCTACAAAGCGATGTTCCCGCCGCTGATCGCCGGCCCGATCGTGCGCTACGCCCAGGTGGCGGACCAGGTCGCCCGGCGGAGCACCACGGCAGCGGACTTCACCCAGGGCATCGAGACGTTCGCGATCGGGCTCGGGCAAAAAGTGTTGATCGCCAACACCCTGGCCGGGCCGGTGGACGCGATCTTCGCGCGTCCGGGCGCGTCGCTCGATGCGGCGACAGCGTGGCTCGGCGCCATCGGCTATGGTGTACAGATCTATTTCGATTTCAACGGCTACACCAACATGGCGATCGGGCTGGGCCGGATGATGGGCTTCACCCTGCCGCCGAATTTCAACCGGCCCTACGCCGCGCAATCGGTCACCGATTTCTGGCGGCGCTGGCATATCTCGTTGTCGACCTGGTTTCGCGACTACCTCTACATCCCGCTCGGCGGCAACCGCGTGTCTCCGGTTCGGACCTATTGCAATCTGACGCTGGTGTTTTTGCTGTGCGGCTTATGGCATGGCGCAAGCTGGAACTTCGCGATCTGGGGCCTTTGGCACGGCGCGTTCCTGGCGATCGAGCGCGCCGGGTTGCGGCGCTTGCTCCAGCGTCTGCCGGCCCTGTTGCGCCACGCTTATCTGTTGCTCGTCGTGGTGATCGGCTGGGTGCCGTTCCGCGGCGACGGGCTGGCGGCAACCGGCGCCTATCTTGCAGCGATGCTGCGAGGCGACGCCGCGATCGCGCCGGGCACCCTGCCCGCCAGCGCCGCCTGCGCCTTGCTCGCCGGCGCCGTGCTCTCGGTCTGGCCACGAGAGACGCTGCGTTTCGCCCCGCTTCGGCAGGCCGCCTGCCTGGGCCTGCTGGTGCTGTCGGCCTGCAGCCTCGCCGCCGGCACATATAACCCCTTCATCTATTTTCGGTTCTGAGCGTTGGCGCCGCGATTGCGATTTCTGTGGTCCCGCGCACGCCAAATCGGCTGGCTGCCGCTGGCCTTCTGCCTGCTGATCGGCCTGCCCGCCAGCCTGCAATTGTTGCAGCGCCAGCCGATGACGTTGGAAAACCGCGCACCGGCGCCACCGCCCGCGTTGCCGCACGATCTGCAGGCTTGGCTCGCGTTGCCCGGCCATCTCGACGCCTGGTTCGCCGATCGGTTCGGCCTGCGCGCGCCGATGCTGCGCCTCAACAACTGGCTGCGCTGGAAGCTGTTCGGCGAATTGTCGTCGACCCAGATCGTCGTCGGCCGCAACGGCCGCCTGTTCCTGGGTGCGCACGATGCGAGCCAGCCGGACTCGCTGATCCGCGCGACCTGCGGCGACGGCATCGGCGACGCGGTGATCGCCGAGGCCGCCGCCCGCATCGAGGCCGCGTTGGCGACGCCGCCCTTGGCCGGGCGCGACGCGACGCTGCTGATCGTGCCAACCGCGCCGCGACTCTACCCCGAGGACGTTCCCGACCGGCTGGCACAAGCCTGCCGTGCAGCGGTGCCGGCGGCGGATCGCCTGGCCCGGCTTCTCGCCACCACCCCGGTGGCAGCAGAGGTCGTCTATCCGCTGGCGCTGATGCAAAGCCTGAAGTCGCGCATGGCAGTGATCCCGCCCGAGCATTTCCACTGGGCCGGCGAAGCGCCGCTTCGGGTCGCCGAATTGGTGGCGGAATCGCAGTGGCACCTGCCGAAGCTGGTATCGCTGAAGCTGCGGCGCGAGCGGCGCGGCTCAGACCTCAACACGCTCAATCCCGGAATCGACGCCGGCAGCATGATCGACGAACCGGTGGTGCGCGAAATCGGCTTGCGCACCTGCGTCGCCGCCGCTTGCGCCGCAGCCACCGGATTGCCGCCCTCGCTGCTGGCGCCGCTCGAGGTGTATCGCCGCGACGGGCCGGGTGGACGGCTGCTGGTGGTCGGCGATTTGTTCGGCGACGAGATCGGCCGGGACTTCACCGAGTATTTCGCCGAGATCTGGCTGCTGCACCTGAACCTGATGCCGGCGGTGCCGCTGGCCGAGCGTCCGGCCCTGACCACCGCCCTACTGGCGCGCTTCGCCCCGCCGCACATCCTCGTCGTGTATCACGACGCCGGCGCGCTCGGCGGATTGGCCGATCTGCGCGCGGCCCTGCCGCCGGAATAGAAGCTGTTCGCCGCCGGTGAAGGCGGCGAACAGGTGGTGAGAAAAATCAGTTCTTGGTCTTGTCGACCAGCTTGTTCTTGGCGATCCACGGCATCATCGCGCGCAGCTTCTCGCCGACATCCTCGATCGGGTGGGCAGCGTTGCGGCGGCGGATGGCCTTGAAGCTGGCCTGATTGGCCTTGTTCTCCACCATCCAGTCGCGCGCGAAACGGCCGCTCTGGATGTCGGCCAGGACGCGGCTTCATCTCCGCTTTCGTCTCTTCGGTGATGATGCGCGGGCCGGTGACGTATTCGCCGTATTCCGCGGTGTTGCTGATCGAGTAGTTCATGTTGGCGATGCCGCCTTCATAGATCAGGTCGACGATCAGCTTCACTTCATGCAGGCATTCGAAATACGCCATCTCCGGCGCGTAGCCGGCTTCCACCAGCGTCTCGTAGCCAGCGCGGATCAGCTCGACCAGGCCGCCGCACAGCACCACCTGCTCGCCGAACAGATCGGTCTCGCACTCTTCCTGGAAGGTGGTCTCGATGATGCCGGCGCGGCCGCCGCCGATCGCCGAGGCATAGGACAGCGCGATCTCCAGCGCGTTGCCGGAGGGATTCTGGTCCACCGCGACGAGGCACGGCACGCCGCCGCCGCGCTGGTACTCGCTGCGCACCGTATGGCCCGGGCCTTTCGGCGCGATCATGAACACGTCGATGTCGGGGCGCGCTTCGAGCAGCTTGAAATGCACGTTCAGGCCATGCGCGAAGGCCAGCGCCGTGCCGGGGCGCATGTTGGGGGCAAGATCGCCGCGATACAGGTCGCCCTGACCTTCATCGGGGGTCAGCACCATCACCACGTCGGCCCATTTCGCCGCCTCCGCGGTCTCCATCACGCGCAGGCCGGCGGCTTCCGCTTTGGCGACTTCGGCCGAGCCTTGCCGCAAGCCGACGACGAGGTTCGCGGGCGCCGCTGTCCTTGAGGTTGTTGGCATGGGCATGGCCCTGGCTGCCGTAGCCGATGATGGCGACTTTCTTCGCCTTGATCAGGTTCACGTCGGCATCGCGGTCGTAGTAAACGCGCATCGTTGTTTCTTCCTCTGTGTAACTCGGTAAAAGTGATTTTGGTGCGTCAGATGATGCGGGTGCCGCGGGCGATGGCCGCGACGCCGGTGCGGGAAACCTCGGCCAGGCCGAGCGGGCGCATCAGTTCGACGAAGGCATCGAGCTTGTCGGTGCTGCCGGTCATTTCGAAGACGAAGCTCTCGGTGGTCGCGTCGACGACTCGGGCGCGGAACGCGTCCACAGCCGCAGCGCCTCGGCGCGATTGTTGCCGGTGCCGATCACCTTGATCAGGCCATCTCGCGGGCGATATGCGCACCCTCCTGCGTCAGGTCGGCGACGCGATGCACCGGCACCAGGCGATCGAGCTGCGCCTTGATCTGCTCGATCACCATGGCGTGCCCGATGTCACCACGTTGATGCGGCTGCGGTTGCGCCCATCCTCCACGGCGGCCACGGTCAGGCTGTCGATGTTGTAGCCACGGCCGGAGAACAGGCCGACGACGCGGGCGAGGATTCCCGGCTCGTTCTCCACCAGCACCGAGATGGTGGCGGAGCGCAGCGTGGAGTCGACGGTTGTGGACATTTTTGTTTCAATCTTTGGAGCACGAACGACGCGGCTGGATCAGACGAGGCCGAGGCCCTCATCCGATACGCGCGCGCCGCCGCCTTGCCCGCCGGCCAGGATCATTTCGTTGTGCGCGGCACCGCTCGGGATCATCGGGAAGCAGTTCTCCTGCTGGTCGACGGCGATGTCGGCGATCACCGCCCTGGGCGTCGCGATCATTTCGCGGATCACGTCATCGAGCTGGTCGACGCTGGTGGCGCGCAAGCCCACGCCGTGGAAGCTGTCGGCGAGCTTGACGAAATCCGGCAGCGCCTCGGTGTAGCTTTCCGAGTAGCGGCTGCCGTGCAGCAGCTCCTGCCACTGCCGCACCATGCCCATGTACTGGTTGTTCAGGATGAACACCTTCACCGGCAGGCGGTACTGCGCGACCGTCGACATTTCCTGGATGTTCATCAGGATGCTGGCCTCGCCGGCGATGTCGATGACCAGCGCGTCCGGATGCGCGATCTGCACGCCCATCGCCGCCGGCAGGCCGTAGCCCATCGTGCCGAGGCCGCCCGAGGTCATCCAGTGGTTCGGCCGGTCGAAGCTGGAAATACTGCGCGGCCCACATCTGATGCTGGCCGACCTCGGTGCTGATGAAGGTCTCGCGGCCACCGGGCTTTGCCGCTTCCGCGCGGTGATCTCGTACAGCCGCTGGATCGCGTATTGCGGCTTGATGACGCACCCTTGGTCATGTCCTGGGTGAAGCGCAGGCAATCGATGCCGCGCCATGCCTCGATCTGCTTCCACCATGTCGGCCAGGGCGGCGCGATCCGGCACGCCGGCATCGGCGTCCCACGCCGCGAACAGCGCCGCGAGCGCACGGCCGGCATCGGCGACGACCGGCATGTCCACTGACACGTTCTTGTTGATGCTGGACGGATCGATGTCGATATGGATCTTCTTCGAGTTCGGGCTGAACGCGTTCGAGCCGCCCGGTCACCCGGTCGTCGAACCGCGCACCGACATTCAGCATCACGTCGCAGCCATGCATCGCGAGATTCGCCTCGTAGGTGCCGTGCATCCCCAGCATGCCGAGGAATTGCGGATCGCTCGCCGGGATAGCCGCCGAGGCCCATCAGCGTGCTGGTGCAGGGAAATCCGGTCTTGCGGACGAATTGCGATCAGCGCCGCCGAGGCGGCGTCGCCGGCGTTGATGACGCCGCCGCCGGTGTAGATCACCGGCCGCTTGGCGGATTTCAGCAGCGCCGACCGCGCGGGCGATCTGGCCGGCATCGGGCTCGGTCTGCGGGCGATAGCTGCGATGCGGGACCGTCGGCGGCGGGGCATACGGCGCGCGGCCGATCAGGATGTCCTTCGGCAGATCGATCACCACCGGGCCGGGACGGCCGCTGCGCGCGACATAGAACGCCTCATGCACCACCCGGGCGAGGTCCTCGCTGCTTCTTCACCAGGTAGTTGTGCTTGGTCGCCGGACGGGTGATGCCGGTGGTGTCGGCCTCCTGGAACGCGTCGTTGCCGATCAGGTGGGTCGGCACCTGCCCGGTCAGGCAGACCACGGGAATGCTGTCCATCAGCGCGTCGACCAGCCCGGTCACGGCGTTGGTGGCGCCGGGGCCGCTGGTGACCAGCACGCAGCCGACGCGGCCGGTGCTGCGGGCGTAGCCCTCCGCCGCGTGCACCGCCGCCTGCTCGTGCCGCACCAGGACGTGGCGGATCGCGTTCTGCTGGAAGATCGCGTCGTAGATCGGCAGCACCGCGCCGCCGGGGTAGCCGAAAATCACCTCGACACCCTGGTCCTTCAGCGCGCGGAGCAGTACCTCCGCACCCGATTGCATGGCTTCGGGTTCTGCCGTGATGCCGCCGGCGGCGGAAGGGGTTGTCTGGCTCATGGCGCACACCTAGTCCCCGATGCTGCGCTGCGTCAACCCGAGTTTTCAACAAAAGACAAAATTTCGGCCAGTTCACTTTCCGAAAATTGCTCCATTTCGCTGATACGCGCATGGATCGTATGCGTGCGCGTGGGATCAGCCATGCTTCGATGGCGAAACCAGGTCGCCTGCCGCTTGGTGTACTGGCCGGTGACGAGCGCTGTCCGCTGCGCCGCCTCCGCCAGCGAGATCTCGCCGCGCAGATGCGCCGACAGCTCCGGCACCCCGTGCGCCCGCATCGCCGGCAGAGCTGGATCGAGCCCGAGTGCCAGCAGGGCCCTGACTTCGTCCAGCGCGCCGGCCGCCAGCATCGCCTCGAGGCGCCCGGCGATCGCCGCGCGCAATGCGAGGCGCGGCGGATCGAGGAGGATGGCGGAGAACCGCCAGGGCGGCCGCGTCACCGGCTGCGACTGCCATGCCGCCAAGCCGCGCCCGGTGCCGCGCCACACCTCCCACGCTCGCGCCACTCGCTGGCTGTCGCTGGGGCGCAGTCGGGCGGCGGTCGCCTGGTCGACCTTCGCCAGTGCCGCGTGCAACCCGTTCGGCCCAAGCTCGGCCAGCATCCAGCGCGCTTCACTGCGGGCCGCCTCGCCGGGTTCGGGGATTTCGGCGATGCCGTGGATGAGTGCTGAAAAATACATGCCGGTACCGCCGCACAGGATCGGCAGGCGCCCCAACGCGCGTGCCGCCGCCATCTCGGCCAATGCCGCCTCGCTCCACCAGGCGGCGCTGCCGGGTTCGGCGGCGGCGCGCACGCCGTAAAGCGCATGCGGCACTTGTGCCTCCTCGGCCACGGTGGGGCGGGCGGTGACGATCCGCAATTCGCGGTAGACCTGCATCGAATCCGCATTGATCACCACGCCCCCGACCCGCTTCGCCAAGGCCAGTGCCAATGCTGACTTTCCACTCGCGGTCGGGCCAGCAACGATCAGCGCCGCTGGAAGATCGGGCAGCGGGTCAGTCACGACTTGCCCGCCGGCGCTCGCCGTCCCATACGGCACGCATGAGCCATATCGTCACCCTGGTCGCCAATCCCGTTACCTTCCCGCTGACCGACGCCATCATCGCGCGAGTGCGCGACGCCATCCAGGGTGGACCCCCCGATATCCTGTCGCCCGGCGAGGCGGTGGATATCCCCTGCTCCGCCATGCCGTTCGCTGCCCAGATCGACGCGGCAATGGACGGCGCGCCGTTCGACGCCATCACCACCAAGGCGCGCGGCCGGCGCAAGGGGCTGCTGCTGGCCGACATGGACAGCACCATCGTCACCTCGGAGACGCTGGACGAGCTCGCCGCCTATGCCGGGTTGAAGGACGAGATCGCCGCCATCACCCGCGCCAGCATGAACGGCGAACTGGATTTCGCCAAGGCGTTGCGCCAGCGGGTCCGCCTGCTGAAGGGATTGCCGCTGGCCGCACTGGAGCAAACCTGGGCGCGCACCGAATACACCCCGGGCGCGCGCGAACTGGTGGCGACGATGAGCGCCCACAACGCCTACACCGCCCTGGTATCCGGCGGCTTCACCTTCTTCACCGGCCGGGTCGCCAGGCGCTGAGCTTCGACATCCACCGCTCCAACATCCTGCTCGACGACGGCAGGGCGCTGACCGGCAAGGTGGAGGAACCGATCCTCGACGCCGACGCCAAGCTGACCGCGCTGCAGGAACTCGCCCAGCACCGCAAGGTCCGCCTGGCGGCAACGCTCGCGGTCGGCGACGGCGCCAACGATCTGGAGATGCTGCGCCACGCGGGGCTCGGCGTCGCCTTCCACGCCAAGCCGATCGTGGCGGCCGAGGCACGCGCCCAGATCGACCACGCCACCCTGCGCGGCTTGCTGTTCGCGCAGGGCTACCGACTTCAGGACATCGTCGGCGCGGCTGACTAGCCCGGCTTGCGGTCCGGGTTGGCTTCAAGCGACAGCGGCACCCACTGCAGGCCGTCCTGGCGCTGGATCAGCATCAGCACCGACTTGCGGTTCTCCTTGCGCACGCGTGTCGACCTTCTTCTGCACGTCGGCCGGCGACGTCACCTCGCCCTGCTGCACCTCGACGATCACGTCGCCGGCCTTCAGGCCGCGCTCGGCCGCCGAGCTGTTCGGCGCGACATCGGTGATCACCACGCCCTTCTGGTCCGCGCCGAGCGAGAACTTGTCCTTCATCTCCTGGCGTGATCGGCGCGAGCTTCAGGCCGAGGCCGGAGATCTCCGTCGGTGCTTCGTGCGCCGGCTTGTCGCCGGTCGTCGCGGCGGCGACCTTCTCGTCGTCCGGCTTCTCGGCCAGCGTCGCCTGCACGGTCACTTCCTTGCCGTCGCGCCACAGCACGCACCGGCACCGACTTGCCGACCTCGGTCTCGGCGACGATGCGCGGCAGCGACGCGCATCTCCTTCACGTCCTGGCCGTTGAACTTCAGGATGATGTCGCCGTTGTGGATCTTCGCCTTGTCGGCCGGCCCGCCGTCGTTCACGCCGGCGACCATCGCGCCCGATGCGTCCTTCAGGCCGAGGCTTTCGGCGATGTCCGGCGTCACCTGCTGGATGCGCACGCCGAGCCAGCCGCGGCGCGGATGGCCGAAGTCCTTCAACTGCGCGACGACGGTCTTGACCATGTTGGACGGGATCGAGAAGCCGATGCCGATCGAGCCGCCGGACGGCGAGTAGATCGCCGTGTTCATGCCGATCACCTGGCCGTCCATGTTGAACAGCGGCCCGCCGGAATTGCCGCGGTTGATCGCGGCGTCGGTCTGGATGAAGTCGTCGTACGGGCCCTGGCGGATGTCGCGGCCGCGCGCCGAGACGATGCCGGCGGTGACCGTGCCGCCGAGCCCGAACGGATTGCCGATCGCCAGCACCCAGTCGCCGACGCGCGAGGTGTCGGAATCGCCGAACTGCACCGCCGGCAGCGGCTTGTCCGGTTTCACCTGCAACAAGGCGATGTCGCCGGTCTCGTCGCGGCCGAGCACCTTCGCCTTCAGCGAGGTGTTGTCCTGCAGGGTCACGGTGATCTCGTCGGCGCCGTCGATCACGTGGTTGTTGGTCACGACCAGGCCGGACGCATCGATGATGAAGCCGGAGCCGAGGCTCTGCATCCGCCGCTCGGGCGGCGGCTGGGCTGTCGCCGTCGCCGCCGCTGCCGCCCGGACGGTTGCGGTTGAGGAAGTCCTTGAAGAACTGCTCGAACGGCGAGCCGGGCGGGAACATCGGAATTTCCGGGCCGGCGCCGGGCCGCCGGCGCGCGCCTGCGCCGACTGGGTGGACGAGATGTTGACCACCGCCGGCAGCAGCTTCGCCGCCAGGTCGGCGAAGCTGTCGGGCGCCGCGCGTGGCAAAGCGCCGGCACGATCGGCGCGACCGACGGCGCAGCGGCACGGCGAGCGCCACGGCGAAGGCCAGCCGTGGCGGCGCGGGCGGATGCGGCGAGCGGATCAGGCGCATGGTCTGGGCTTTCCCTGGGAGGACTCGGGCCGCATATGGTCCGGCGCGCGGCGGCTGGCAACTGGGCTATTGGCCCGCCGGCGCCGGCAGGCGACTGAAGATAGCGCAGGAAATCGTTGTCCGGGGTCAGAACCAGGCGAGAGTTGCCGGTCTCGAACGCGTCGCGATAGGCCTGCAGGGTCCGCCAGATCGCGAAGAAGTCCGGCATCCTGCTGAATACGCCTTGGCGTAGATGCGCGATCGCCTCCGCCTCGCCCTCGCCGCGCAGCTTGTCGGCGGTGGCGCGCGCCTCGGCCAGCAGCACGGTGCGCTCGCGTTCGGCGTCGGCACGGATCCTCGCCGATGCCTCGGCGCCCTCGGCGCGCGCCTGCGCGGCGACGCGCTGCCGCTCCGACTGCATGCGCGACAGGATCGCCTGGGTGTTCTCCTCCGGCAGGTCGGCGCGGCGGATGCGCACGTCCTCGATCGAGACGCCGAAGCCCTTCATCTCGTCGTTCACCTGGTCGCGGATCGAGCGCCATGATCTGGTCGCGCTTGGCCGACAGCACGTCGAGCAGCTTGTTGTTGCCCAGCACCCGGCGCAGCGACGCCGACACGATCGGAATTCAGCCGGCCGCGGATGCCGTCCTCGGTCGGGCCGACCGACTGGTAGTAGCAGCAGCGGGTCGGTGATGCGGAACAGGGTGAAGCTGTCCACGATCAGCCGGCGCTGGTCGCCCAGGATGACCTCCTCGCCGGGCAGTTCGCAGTCTGAGCAGCCGCTTGTCGAAGCTGATCACGGTCTGGACGAACGGGATCTTGGCGTGCAGGCCCGGGTGCGGTGATCACCCGCACCGGCTGGCCGAACTGGGTGATCAGCACCTGCTCGGTCTGCTCGACGGTGAACAGCGACGCCTGCGACGAGCACGAACAGCACCACCAGAACGGCGATCAGCGGCGATCGCGGACGCGGCTCATCGTGGCGGCTCCCCGGCTGGCCTGGGATGGTCCGGGCGAGCGCGGCGGTCGATGGCGCGCCGCCTGGCGTCGCCTGGGCCGCGGCGGCACCGCCTGCGCGCGGCAGACGTTGAGCGGCAGGAACGGCACCAGGCCCTTCAGCTTGTCGTCCACCACCAGCGACCGGCGAGTGCGTCAGGATGTCCTGCATCGTCTCGAGATACATGCGCCGCAGCGTCACGTCCTTCGCCGCCTGGTAGGCCGTCAGCACCGACAGGAAGCGCTGCGTCTGCCCGGTCGCCTCGGCGATCGAGGCCTGCCTGCGCGCCCTGTGCCTTCGGCCACGATGCCGCGCCGCGTCGCCGCGGGCGCGCGGCACGATGTCGTTGCGATAGGCCTCGGCCTCGTTGCGCAGGCGTTCGGCGTCGGTGTTGGCGCGCTGCACGTCGACGGAAGCTTTCGATCACCGCGGCCGGCGGATCGACCTTCTGCAACTGCACCTGGGTGATCTCGACGCCCGACGTTGTAGTGGTCGAGGATCTGCCTGCGTCTGGTGCAGCACGTCGGTCTCGATCTGCGCGCGCAGCTCGGTCAGCGCCGGCTGGATCGGCGTGCGGCCGATCACCTCGCGCATCGAGCTCTCCGCCACCGCCTTGACGATGCAGCGGCGGGTTGCGGGTGTTGAACAGGTAGGCGACCGGCGTCGCTGATCGCCAGAACACCGCGAAGTCGATGTCGATGATGTTCTCGTCGCCGGTCAGCATCAGGCTCTCTTCCAGCACGTCGCGCCCGCCGCTCGGCTGCCGGTCTCGATCTGCGCGTCGCCGCTGCGAGCGATAGCCGATCTCGATGCGGTTGATGCGGGTGACCGCCGGCGTCAGCACGCGCTCGATCGGCCAGGGCAGGTGGTAGTTGCAGGCCGGGCAGCGTCGTGCGGTTGAAGGCGCCGAAGCGCAGCACCACGCCCTGCTCGTCCGGCTGCACGCGATAGATGCCGCTGGCGAGCCACAGCGCCACGACGGCGAGGCCGATCAGCGCGAGGCCGCGGCCGCCGGTGAAGCGCGCCGCGCGGCCGCGCACCGCCGCCGAGGAGCGAGCGGATGATAGGCCTGGAGCCGGGCGATCAGCTGCGTCGAGGTCGGGCAGCGGGCCGCGGCCCGCCCGGGCGGCCGCCGACACGGCGCCGCCGCGGACCGCCCGGCCGCCGCCGCCCCATGGTGCCGCCGCCGCCCGGCGGCGGCCGCTGACCGCCGCCGCCATTGCCGCCGGAGCCGCCGCCCGGCGATCCCCCACGGGCTCGGGCCACCATTGTTCCAAGACATGCGTGACGTTCCTGTGCGATCTCGGCCGCGACCGACGGCGTTGGCGGATCGGGCGCCATGCGCCATATCCACGCGACGGGCGGCATCACGGCGGCCTGCTTATCGACCGGCGGCAGAAGGTTTGCAAGCAAATGGCGACGACACCGACGCCACGACGAGCGCTGCGCGCGGCGCTGCGCGCGATCGCCGATCCCGCGTCCGGCAAGGACATCGTCACCGCCGGCCTGGTCGAGGGGATCGAGCTGCGCGGCGGCCTGGTGCAGGTGGCGCTGCTGACCGACCGGGCGCACGCCGCGGCGATGGAGCCGGTGCGCCGCGCGGTCGAGGCGCTGCTGGCGCGGCAGCCGGGGGTCACCAATGCGACCGCGGTGCTGACCGCGCACAAGGCGCCGGCGCCGGCCGCCGCCCGCGGCGGGCCGGCCATGGGCACGGGCACGGCCACGGGCAGAAGCCGCCGCTGCTGCTGCCGGACGTGAAGGCGATCGTCGCGGTGGCGTCCGGCAAGGGCGGCGTCGGCAAGTCGACCGTCGCGGTCAACCTGGCGGTGTCGCTGGCGCGCGCAGGGCACCGGACCGGACTGCTGGACGCCGACATCTACGGGCCGAGCCTGCCGCGCATGCTGGGCCTGTCGCGCAAGCCGGAGGTGCGGCGGCGACAAGATGATCCCGCTGCAGGCCTGGGGGCTGTCCTGCATGTCGATCGGCTTCCTGGTCGACGAGGAGACGCCGATGATCTGGCGCGGCCCGATGGTGATGGGCGCGCTGGAGCAGATGATGGGCCAGGTCGAGTGGGGCGCGCTCGACATCCTGGTGGTCGACATGCCGCCCGGCACCGGCGACGCGCAGCTGACCATGGCGCAGCGCGTGGCGCTGACCGGCGCGGTGATCGTCTCCACGCCGCAGGACATCGCGCTGATCGACGCGCGCCGCGGGGTGCGGATGTTCGAGCGGACGCGCGTGCCGGTGCTGGGGCTGGTCGAGAACATGAGCTTCTTCTGCTGCCCCGCACTGCGGCCATCGCGCCGAGATCTTCGGCCACGGCGGCGCGCGGCGGAGGCGGCAGCGGCTGGGGACCGAGTTCCTGGGCGAGGTGCCGCTGCTGCTGGATATCCGCACCGCGTCGGATGCGGGCACGCCGATCGCGGCGGCGGCGCCGGACAGCGACGCCGCGCGAGGCCTATTCGCAGATCGCCGCACGGCTCTGGGCAAAGGTCGGCGCCAACCGGGTGAAGCCGGCGGCGCCGCGCATCACGGTGAGCTAGATCGTGATGGCCGCTGGTATCGGCGGCCATCACGATCTAGCCTTTTGTTTAGGCGGGCAAATTTTTGGCACGGTGATTCCACCCAAAGCCATATTGCTCTAGGCGATCACATCGATCTCGGCGGCCAAAGGCAGGCTCCCCTGGGTGCCGTGGCGGGTGCAGCAGATCGCCGCGGCGACGACGGCGCGCCGCAACGCGGGCTCGAACCCGCGCCCGTGATCAAGGCCGGCGGCCAGCACGCCGGTGAAGCAATCGCCGGCGCCGGTCGTGTCGATGGCGGCGACGCGGTGCGCCGGGAGCCGGAAATCGCCCGAAGCGGTCGCCGCCTCCAGCCCGCGCTCACCCAGCGTCACCACCACTGACACGCCGAGAAAGCGGTGCAGCGCCACGGCGTCGGCGCCGCAGCCGAGATCGGCGGCGAGCCATTCGGCCTCGTGCTCGTTCACCACCAGCACGTCCAGCGCCCGCAGGCAATCCACCGCGAGCTTCCCAGCCGGCGCCAGATTCAGCACGATCCGCGCGCCACGCGCCCGCCCGCTGCGGATCAGCCGCTCAGTTTCGCCGGGATCGACCTCGCGCTGAAGCAGCAAAATGGTGTCCGGACCCAACAAGGCATCCTCGACCTGGCTCTCGACCGCCGCGAGGTTGGCGCCGCTGGCGACGCTGATGAGGTTGCGGCCGGCGGGATCGACACAGATCGCGGCGCAGCCGGTGGCCCGATCGACTCGGGCGATGCGGGTGATGTCGACCCCGGAGCCTCGCAGCAGCGCCAATGCGTCCTCGGCGAGCGCGTCGCGGCCGACGGCGCCCGCGAACACCACGCGCGCGCCATCGCGCGCCGCCGCCACCGCCTGGTTGCCGCCCTTGCCGCCCGGCTCGATGCGCATGTCCGGCCCAAGCACCGTCTGGCCGGCCGCCGGAAGATGCGGCAGGGGGAAAATCAGGTCGAGGTTGATGGAGCCGAAGCAGACGATCACGGCCGGGTCACGCGGCACGGCCGAGCGAGGCCATGAACTCCGTCCATTCGCGTTTCGACAGCCGCTGTCCGTCTGTCCGACCGTCTCGCCGGCCAGCATCCGCTGCACCACCGCCAGCATGCCGGCCGACAGCGTCACCGCACCCAGGCGGTAGTCGCGGAATGCCTGGCGGACGTCGCGGGACCCAGGCATCGACGGTCTCGCAGCATCGCCTCGGCATAGACGCGGATTTCGTACTGCGCATGGGCGTCGGCGCGCAGCGACAGGAAGTGGAACAGGTTGTGCAGGTCGGTCTTCCAGTACCACTGCGTGTAGGTGTTCAGCGTCAGGTTCATCCGCGCCAGTTCGCGCGCCAGGCCCTGGCGGGTGGGATCGACCGGCTTGCCGTCCGCGTCCTCGTTCAGCATCGCGCGCGTAATGGTCGTAGGTCCGCGTGGCGTCGTCGCGCAGCAGGCGCAGCACCTCCGCCGCCTCGTCGCCGGCCAGCACGTCGCCGCGGCCCTGGCGGTTGGCGGCGGACTGGGCGGCCAGATGCTCGGGCGCGGGGATGTAGAACTCCCGGTCCAGGATCGAATAGCGGGCGGAATATTCGTTCACGTTGGCGGTGCGGTGGCGGATCCACTGCCGCGCCACGAAAATCGGCAGTTTCACGTGGTACTTGATCTCGCACATCTCGAACGGGGTGGAGTGGCGGTGGCGCATCAGATAGCGGATCAGGCCGGCATCCTCGGACACCCGCCTGGTGCCGCGGCCGTAGGAGACGCGGGCGGCCTGCACGATCGCCGCGTCGTCGCCCATGTAGTCGATGACCCGGACGAAGCCGTGGTCCAGGACCGGCGATCGGCGTGTAGAGCAACGCCTCCAGCGCCGGCACGGTCGGCGCGCCGCGGTGGGCGCGGACTGCGCGCGCGGAGGCGGCGATCTCGGCGAGCTGGCTCGGTCGGTGAGGCTCATGCGACAGAGCATCCACTTTCAACTCGGCGCGGGCGAGCGCCTATATTCCGTCTGCCGGCTTGCTGGCTATGGTGATAAACGGTGCGTGGAATAATCGTTGTGGACCCGGGGGCAGTGCCCGGCGCCTCCACCATTCCCGCGAAGCCGGTGGCTCGTCAGGGGCTCATGGGGGCGAAACAGGCTCGACACGCGTGGTAAAGACTCACCTTTTGCCCGGCATGGTTCCGCCGTTATCGGGCCATATCACAAGTGCCAATGACAATCAGAGGCGCTCGCTGTCGCTGCATAAGCGATAAGCGCGGTTCGGGGGGCCCCGGGCAACAGAAGCCCCCCACTTGCCCGGTGGTTCCCAACTTACCCTGTGCTTTGGCCCATTTACCTGCGCACACCAGAGAGTCTGGCTGGCCCGTTGGCCATTGTGCTGCAGCAAAATCCGCCCCCACTCTTTCCCCCGCCCCCCCAGGCGCTATGCACCGCCCTTCAGCTACGAGGCGCCGATGGAAGACGACAGCGACACCGGGCAGGAACAGCCCCCCGAAAGCCTCCTGCCCTACGACGACTGGACCGAGGCGGCGTTGCGCCATGTGATGGTGCAGGCGCTGCAGCATGTCGCCGCCGAGAACGGGCTGCCGGGCGAGCATCATTTCTACCTGACCTTCCGCACCGATCATCCCGGACACGGTCATCCCGCCGCGGCTGAAGGCGCAATATCCGCAGGAAATGACCATCGTCCTGCAGCACCAGTTCTGGGACCTGATGGTCGACGAGGATGCCGGCATGATGAGCGTCGGCCTGTCGTTCGGCGGCGTCGCCTCTACCTTGCGCATCCCGCTGCGGCGCGATCACCGCCTTCGCCGACCCGTATGTGCGCCAGGGCATGCGCTTCCGCACCGAAACGCCAGAGGCGGCCGAGGAAGCGCCGCCGAGCGCTGCCGGCGCCGGCACCCGAAGGCGAAACCGAGAACGAGGCCGACACGGTTGAGGGCGACGACAGCAGCAGGTGGTCAGCCTCGATGCCTTCCGCCGCCGCTCCGCCGCCAAAGATCGTAGAGGTCGCTCCGATGAACGCGCCGATGCCGCGGCCGTCCAGGATTCCTCTACGCGCCGATGTTCCCGCTCGGGCCGGACCGCACGCCGTGGAAGACGCCTAGACATCGAAGGCGTGTCCAGCGTCAGCTGCGACGGCCGGACGATCCTGCGCATCGCGCCCGAGGCGCTGACCGAGCTTGCCTTCCAGGCGTTCCGCGACGTGTCGCATCTGCTGCGCCCGGCGCATCTCGCGCAGCTGCGCGCGATCCTCGACGACCCCGAGGCCTCGGCGAACGACCGGTTCGTCGCGCTCGACCTGCTGAAGAACGCCAACATCGCCGCCGGCGGCGTGCTGCCGATGTGCCAGGACACCGGCACCGCCATCGTGTTCGGCAAGAAGGGCCAGCGCGTCTGGGTCGATGGGCGACGAGGAGGAGGCGCTGCGCCTGCGGCGTGCACCGCACCTACACCGAAACCAACCTGCGCTACTCGCAGATGGCGCCGCTGTCGATGTTCGAGGAGGTCAACACCGGCAACAACCTGCCGGTGCAGTTCGACATCTACGCGAGCCCGGGCGAGCGACCATGCCGACGAGTTGCATCTGATGTTCGTCGCCAAGGGCGGCGGCTCGGCCAACAAGACGTTCCTGTTCCAGGAGACGCGGGCGATCCTGTCGCCCGAGAAGCTGGCTGAAATTCCTCGAGACCAAGATGAAGACGCTCGGCACCTCCGCCTGCCCGCCCTACCACCTCGCCATCGTCATCGGCGGCACCAGCGCCGAGACCACGCTGAAGACCGTGAAGCTCGCGTCGACGCAATGGCTCGACACGCTGCCGACCACCGGCAGCAGGGCCGGCCACGCCTTCCGCGACCTCGAGATGGAGCAGAAGGTGCTGGAGCTGACGCCGCAACATCGGCATCGGCGCGCAGTTCGGCGGCAAGTATTTCTGCCACGACGTGCGGGTGATCCGCCTGCCGCGCCACGGCGCCAGCCTGCCGGTCGGCATCGGCGTCTCCTGCAGCGCCGATCGCCAGATCAAGGCGAAGATCACGCCCGACGGCGTGTTCCTCGAGCAGCTGGAAACCGACCCGGCCAAATATTTGCCGGAAGCCACCGACGACGATCCTCGGCGACGAGGTCGTCGCGGTCGACCTGAACCGCCCGATGGCGGAGATCCGCGCGGCAGCTTTCGGCGCTATCCGGTGAAGACGCGCCTCGCGCTGACCGGCACGATGGTGGTGGCGCGCGACATCGCGCACGCCAAGCTGAAGGAGCGGCTGGATCGCGGCGAGGGCCTGCCCGACTACATCAAGAACCATCCGGTGTACTACGCCGGCCCGGCGAAGACGCCGGCCGGCTACGCCACCGGCAGCTTCGGCCCGACCACGGCCGGGCGCATGGACAGCTACGTCGCCGAGTTCCAGGCGGCCGGCGGCTCGTTGGTCATGCTCGCCAAGGGCAACCGCTCCAAGGCGGTGCAGCGACGCCTGCAGAGCGCATGGCGGCTTCTATCTCGGCAGCGTCGGCGGCCCCGCGGCGCGGCTGGCGCAGGACTGCATCCGCAAGGTCGAGGTGCTGGAATATCCCGAACTCGGCATGGAAGCGGTGTGGCGCATCGAGGTGGAGAATTTCCCGGCGTTCATCGTGATCGACGACAAGGGCAACGATTTCTACGACGGGATGGAGTGATGCGCTTCACCGTCGACCGGCTCGACCACATCGTGCTCACGTGCAGCGACGTCGAGATCACCGGCGCCTGGTATCAGCGCGTGCTCGGGCATGGAGCGCGAGGAATTCGGCGCCGAGCGACCGCACCGCGCTGAAATTCGGCGGCCAGAAGATGAACCTGCGACCAGCCGGACGCGAGTTCAAGCGGCCGACCGGCGCGACAGCCGCACCTGGCGCGCAGGATCTCTGCTTCATCACCGCGGTGCGGCCGGAGGACGTGGTCGCGCATCTGCAGCGAATGCGGCGTCACGATCGAGCGGGGCCGGTGGAAAGAGCCGGCGCGCTCGGGCCGATGCACGTCGGTCTATTGCCGCGATCCCGACGGCAACCTGATCGAGATCTCTTCCTACCTGCACGGACTGATGCGATGCCGAGCGCGACCGCGCATCGGGCTTGCGCGCCTTCCTGGCTTCCTGGCCTGCGATCCCGCTCGCCAACTGGATGATCGGCCATGTCGGCACCGTCTGCGTGCCGCAGCGGGCCGTGCCTGCTGCCGGTGGCGCCGGGATTGATGGCGCCGTCGGGCGTGCTCACCGTCGGCGTCGCCCTGGTGCTGCGCGACGTGGTGCAGCGCTGCCTCGGTCGGACCTGGGGAGTCTGGCGGCGATCATGGCGGGCACGCTGCTGTCGGTCGCTGGTCGCGCCGGCAGCGCTGGTGCTCGCCTCGGGCGTCGCCTTCGTGCTGAGCGAACTTGCCGATTTCGCGGTCTACACGCCATTGCAGCGTCGCGGCCTGGTGCTGGCGGTGCTGGCCTCCGTCGGTCGTCGGGCTGGTGGTCGATTCGGTGATTTTCCTGCAGCCTGGCGTTCGGCAGCCTGGAGTTCCTGCCTGGGCAGGTCGTCGGCAAGGCATGGGCGGTGCTGATCGCCATCCCGCTGGTGCATGCGGCTGCGGCGCGTCGCGCCGACGCCGGCCTGAGCGCCTTGAAGGCCAGCGATTTCGACTTCGACCTGCCCGCCGACCGCATCGCGCAGCACCCCGCCCGGCCGCGCGATGCGGCCCGGCTGCTGCATGTCCGCGACACGCGCCACGCCGACCTGCATCGTGCGCGACCTGCCGGATTTGCTGCGGCGCGGCGACATCCTGGTGGCCAACGACACGCGCGTGATCCCCGCCCAGCTCACCGCGCGGCGCGGTGCGGCGCGCATCGGCATCACGCTCGATCGGCCGCGCCAGACGGCGCCTGGCACGCGCTCGCCCGCAACGCCCGCCGGCTGCACGTCGGCGACGTGCTGGCATTCGACGGCAGCGACACGCTCGTGCGCCCAAGTGCGAATCGCGACGCGGATGGCGGCGTCGCACTGGCGCTTCAACCTCGACGGTGCTGCATTTCGCGAGGGCCTTGCGCCAATGCCGGCGCGCTGGCGCTGCCGCCCTACATCGCGCGGCCGACCGGGCCGCAGCGAAGCCGACGCCGCCGATTACCAGACGATCTTCGCCCGAAGCGAAGGTGCGGTCGCCGCACCGACCGCCGGGCTGCATTTCACCCCGGGCCTGCTCGACTGCGCTGCGAGCGGCGCGGCGTGCGGCGCGCCACGCGTCACCCTGCATGTCGGCGCCGGCACGTTCCTGCCGGTGCGCCGATGACGATGTCGCGCGACCACCGTATGCATGCCGAGCGCGGCGAGATCTCCGCCGAGGCGGCGGCCGCGATCAACGACGCCCGCCAGCAGGGCGGCCGCATCGTCGCGGTCGGCACCACCACGCTGCGGCTGCTGGAAACCGCGGCGCACGGCAGATGGCAAAATCCATCCGTTCGCCGGCGACACCGATCTGTTCATCCTGCCCGGCCACCGCTTCCGCGCGTCGATCTGCTGATGACCAATTTCCACCTGCCGCGCTCGACGCTGTTCATGCTGGTCTGCGCGTTCGCCGGTACCGCGCGCATGCGCGCCGCCTACGCGCACGCGATCGCCCACGGCTATCGCTTCTACTCCTACGGCGACGCCTCGCTGCTGGAGCGTGCGGCATGACGCTTGCGATGGACGCAGCAGGCGAGCGACGGCGCGGCGCGGGCCGGCGTGCTGCACACCGCGCACGGCGAGGTCGAAACGCCGGTGTTCATGCCGGTCGGCACCGCCGGCACGGTGAAGGCGATGACCGCCGACGCGGTGCGCGCGACCGGCGCGCGGCATCGTGCTCGGCAACACCTACCACCTGATGCTGCGCCCGGGCGCCGAGCGCGTCGCGCGGCTCGGCGGGCTGCACCGCTTCATGGACTGGCCCGGCCCGATCCTGACCGATTCCGGCGGCTTCCAGGTCATGTCGCTCGCCGGACTGCGCAAGATCGACGCCGATGGCGTGACCTTCCAGTCGCATATCGACGGCAGCGACGCATCGCCTGACGCCGGCGCGTTCGATCGAGATCCAGCATCTGCTCGACGCCACCATCACCATGGTGCTCGACGAATGCACGCCGTTTCCCGCGACCGAGGCGCAGGCGCCGGCGTCGATGGAACTGTCGATGCGCTGGGCCGCCCGGTCGCGCGAGGCGTTCGTCGCCCGCGACCGGGCTACGGCCTGTTCGGCATCGTCCAGGGCAGCGTCTATCCCGGACCTGCGCGCGGCCTCCGCCGCGGCGCTGACCGACATCGGCTTCGACGGCTACGCGATCGGCGGCCTCGCGGTCGGCGAGGGCCAGGAGACGATGTTCGACGTGCTCGACGCGACCGTGCCGCATCTGCCGGCGGACGCGCCGCGCTACCTGATGGGCGTCGGCACGCCGGACGACATGATCGGCGCCGTGCAGCGCGGCATCGACATGTTCGACTGCGTGATCCCGACCCGCGCCGGCCGCACCGCGCGCGCCTATACCTCGCGCGGCGTGTTCAACCTGCGCAACGCCCGGTTCGCCGACGATGCGCGCCCGCTCGATCCCGGCTGCGCCTGCCCGGGCTGTGCGCGGCATTCGCCGGGCCTATCTGCATCATCTGTTCCGCGCCGGTGAGATGCTCGGGCCGATGCTGCTGACCTGGCACAATCTGCAGCTATTACCAGGACCTGATGCGGGGCCTGCGCGCTGCCATCCGAGCCGGCCGGTTCGCCGCCCATGCCGCGAGCGTCCGCGCCGCGCTGGCGGCAGGGAGACGAGACCGAATGACCGACGAAACTTACGCCGGCCTCACCCAACTCGGCCACGCGACAGCGATTCCGGCCACGCCCGGACGGACGCGATGCTGGAGCGCGTGCCCAACCCCGGCCTCGGCAAGAACTATGTCGTGCGCTTCACCTGTCCGGAATTCACCTCGCTCTGCCCGCTCACCGGGCAGCCAGATTTCGCGCATATCGTCATCGACTACATCCCGCGGCGACTGGATCGTCGAGAGCAAGTCGCTGAAGCTGTTCCTCGGCCGTCTTCCGCAACCACGGCGCCTTTCACGAGGCCTGCACCATGCAGATCGCGCGATCGGCTGGTGGCGCTGCTCGATCCCGTCTGGCTGCGCATCGGCGGCTATTGGTATCCGCGCGGCGGCATGCCGATCGACGTGTTCTGGCAGACCGGCGCGCCGCCCGAGGGTGCCTGGATCCCGGACCAGGGTGTCGCCGCCTATCGCGGGCGTGGGTAGCGCCCCTGCCGGCATGAACCCGCCGCCGCCGACGAAATCCGCGACAAGGCGCTGGCACTCGGCTTCGATGCGGTGGGCTTCTGCCGCCGCCGAACTCGGTCCGGAGGCGCGGGCGCGGCTGCGCGATTTCCTCGCCGCCGGCCAGCATGGCGACATGGGCTGGCTCGCCGAGCGCGCGGAGCAGCGCAGCCATCCGCAGGTCGCTGTGGCCGGAGGCGCGCAGCGTCATCTGCCTCGGCCTGTCCTACGCGCCCGGGCGACGATCCGCTGGCGACGCTCGCGCGCCCCGATCGCGGCAACATCTCCGTCTATGCCCGCAACCGCGACTACCACGACGTCGTCGAAAGGCATGCTGAAGCACCTCGCTCAGTTCGTCGTGTCGCGCTTCGGTCCGACGTGAAAGTCTTCGTCGACACGGCGCCGGTGATGGAGAAGCCGCTGGCGCAGCGCGCCGGGCTCGGCTGGCAGGGCAAGCACACCAACCTGGTGTCGCGCGCGCACGGCTCCTGGCTGTTCCTGGGCGAGATCTACACCACGCTCGATCTGCCGCCCGACGCAGCCGCATGCCGACCGCTGCGGCAGCTGCACGCCGCTGCCTCGACGTCTGCCCGACCGCGGCCTTTCCGGCGCCCGTACCGGCTCGATGCGACGCGCTGCATCTCCTACCTCACCATCGAGCACCACGGCCCGATCCCGCGAGCGAATTTCGCCCGCCGATGGGCAACCGCATCTATGGCTGCGACGACTGCCTGGCGGTCTGCCCGTGGAACCGCTTCGCCCAGCGCCACGCGCCACGACCAAGCTGCAGGCACGCGCCGACCTGACGGCACCGCGCCTGGCCGAACTCGCCGCCCTCGACGATGCCGGCTTCCGCGCGATGTTTCAGCGGCTCGCCGATCAAGCGCATCGGCCGCGACCGTTTCGTGCGCAACGTGCTGATCGCGATCGGCAACTCGGGCGACCTTTCGCTTGCCGCCGTCGGCGGCGCATCTTACTGTCCGACCCGAACCCGGTGGTCGCCGAGGCCGCGGCCTGGGCCATGCGAACGGCTGCACGGAGAGACGACATGAGCGCGCACCGAAACCGACTGCCTCGGCAGCATCGAGATCGACGCCAGCCGCTACTGGGGACCGCAGACCGAACGCGCCCGCCGGCTGTTCCGCATCGGCACGGAGCGCTTTCCCGCCGGCCTGATCCGCGCCGTCGGCCTGCAGAAGCAGGCCGCTGCCGAAGCCAATCTGGCGCTCGGCGAACTGCCGCGCGCGATCGCCGGCACCGATCATCGCCGCCGCCCGCGAAGTCGCCGAGGGCAAGCTCGACGGCGAGTTCCCGCTGCCGGTCTGGCAGACCGGCTCCGGCACCCAGACCAACATGAACGCCAACGAGGTGATCGCCAACCGCGCCAACGAGATGCTCGGCCATCCGCTCGGCGTGCGCGCCCCGGTGCATCCGAACGACCACGTCAATCGCGGCCAGTCCTCCAACGACAGTTTCCCGACCGTCATGCACATCGCCGCCGTCGAAGCGGTCCAGGCCTGACCGATCCCCGGCCTGCGGCATCCTGCACGCGGCGCTGGCCGCGCGCGCCGCGGAATGGGAGGACATCGTCAAGGTCGGCCGCACCCATATGATGGACGCGGTGCCGGTCACCCTCGGCCAGGAATTCGCCGCCTGGGCGCGCCAGGTGGAGCTCGGCATCGACCGGCTGCGACGGCGGCGATGCCGCGGCTGCTGTCGGTGCCGCAGGGCGGCACCGCGGTCGGCACCGGCCTCAACCGCCATCCCGATTTCGACCGCGTGTTCTGCGAGCGGCTGAGCGCGCTGACCGGGCTCGACTTCACCCCGAACCCGAACAAGTTCGAGGGCATGGGCGCGCACGATGCGTTCGTCGAGCTGTCCGGCGTGCTGAACACCATCGCCGTGTCGCTCAACAAGATCGGCAACGACATCCGCCTGCTCGGCTCCGGCCCGCGCGCCGGCATCGCCGAACTGATCATTCCCGACGGACGGGCTGTCCTCCTCGATCATGCCCGGCAAGACCAACCCGACGCAGTGCGAGGCGCTGACCATGGTCTGCGCCCAGGTGATGGGCAACCACGTCGCCATCACCATCGGCGGTGCGCAGAGCTTCCTGGAGCTCAACGTGTTCAAGCCGCTGATCATCCACAACATCGCTGCAATCCGGCCGGCTGCTGGCCGACGCCGCGGAGAGCTTCGCGCGTCAACATGGTGGACCGGCTGGAGCCGAACCGCGCAGCGCATCGCCGAGAACCTCGCGAAGTCGCTCGATGCTGGTGACCGCGCTCAACCCGCATATCGGCTACGACAGCGCGGTGCGGATCGCCAAGACGGCGCTTGCGCGAGAACATCACGCTGAAGCGAGGCGGCGGAAAAGCTTGGCTTCGTCAGCGGCCCGAGGATTTCGACCGCTGGGTGCGTCCCGACGATGATGGCTGGGCCCGGGCGGCACGCCGGCTGGGAGGGCCGCCACGAAGCGGCGAGTCGGCCCGGCCACTGGTCAAGCGCAGCTTCACCCTCGCCGGGCACCGCACCAGCGTGGCGCTGGAGGTGGAATTCTGGACGGCGCTCGCGCGGATCGCCGAGGCAGGCGACCGGACCTTGGTGTCGCTGGTGGCCGAACTCGATGCCGCCCGCGACCCCGGCACGCCGCTGGCATCCGCCTTGCGCGTGCATGCGTTGATGAATGCAGCGGCACCGGCCGCCTCGCATTAACCACTGGGTAAACAAACTGCTGCTCAATCCTCGCAGGGCGGCCAAATGCTGCCCTGCCGCACATCCATCCAGTGCCATGCCGTGCGGGAAAACCCGATTGGAAATGGTCAAATGCCCCAGCTTGCCGCCGTGACCGCATCGACGACTCCGCCCAGCCCGCTGATGCTGTGCGAACAACTGATAAGATTGGCCGAGGAAGCGGACCGCGCCGGCTTCGCCGTGACCGCGGAACATCTCGTGCATCTCGCCTACGGCGTGCTCGACGATCGACAGCCGCGCCCGCACGCGTGAAGGCTACTGCGTGGCGTGCGCGGCCCGCCAGCTTGTGAGGTCGGCGAGTTCAGGCGTACGGTGCAACGCGTCGAGCGCGCCGTTCAATCGCAGGCCGATTTCCGGCGGGACGGCGCCTTGCGCGGCGTCGAGGCTGTCGGGAAGCTTCGGCCGCAGCGCCAACCGCAGGTCGGCGGCCGCTCCCGGCAGGTTGAAGCTGCCGGCGATCGCGATCGTTCCAGCCGGCCCGACGGCGGTTGCGGAGTCCAGCCGGACATTGCCGCCATCGGCCTTTGCCGAGACGTCGAGCCGCACGAACGGCGTCGTGCCACCTTCCAGCGCCCGCGCCACCGCCGCATCGGGCAGATCCTGGGCGAGGTCGATCGCCGCGAGGTCGACCCCCGCCAGCACGCCGTCTCGCACCGACAGGTTCAACTCGCCGCCAAGTGTCGCGAGCAACGCCGCCGGCGAGTAGCCCGCCGCGGTCAATGAGACCCGCCCATCCAGCGTGCCCTCGGTGAGGTCGACCGGCAGATCCAACAACGGGGAAGAAACCTGCGCGCCGGCCACCTGTGCCGTCAGCGACAAATCCGGCGGCGTGGTCTTGAAATCCATCCCAAACGTCGCCTGCACCGCCCCGCCGCCCAGCCTGGCCGTGAGGCCCTCGATGCGCAACGCCTGGTCCGCGAGGTTCAGCGTCGCCGAGAGCTGTTCCAGTACCGGCGACATGCCCGCGAGCACCTGCCCCGCCTCCAGCTTCACCGATCCCTGCCATCCCGCCAGTGCTGCCAGCGGCATTGGGTCCGGCGACCTGATATATGGCAGCGGCAAGGTCAGGGTTTCGGCCGTCACCCGCCCGGAAATGCTGTTGCCAGTTGCGGTCCGTTGCACCGCCAGCATCCCCCTGGCACGCAATGCGCCGGCCGTGATGTCAAAGCTGTCCGCGGCGATCTTGCCGCCGCCGACCGAGATCTGTGCGACCAGGCTCAACGACCCGTCGCCCAGCCAGGACGGCGCGCCGGGAACGCCAAGTGCCTCCAGCAGCCGCGGCGCGCCGGGGTGGCGCAGCGTGACGACGCCCGCCGACGTGCCGGCGTTGAGGTCCAGCGTCGGTTGCGCCTCCAACCGCAGGTCGCCGACGTCGCCGGTGATTTTCAGTCCGAGTTGCTCAGGGCCGCCGGAGGCCAGCACCTGCAAATTGGCCGGCGAGCGCCAGAGTCCCGGCACGCGGCTGGCCAGGAAAGCCAGCTGATCCGGCAGCAAGGCGGCCAACGGCATCGCCTGGGGTGCCTGGATATCGAGCCGCCCTTCGACGATTCGCCCCTCCGCCACGCTCCCCGATGCCGCCGCGTGTGCGCCGTCGGTTACGAAATCCAACCGCCGCAGCGTCAAGCGTCCGGAATCCGCCGCGGCGTCGAGCGAGAGCGGCCCCAGTTTCACCCCCGCGACCAGCGCCTCCTTCGCCTCCAGCCGCAAATCGACATCGAACGTGGCGATGCCGGACGAGATCTGTGCCAGCGTCGGCAGCCGCGCCGGCAGCCATGGATCGAGGTCCAGCCGGTCGATGGTCAGGCCAGCGCCGATCGCCGGGCGCGGCGCCTTCGCCCCAGCGGCGGGCGGTTCGGCCAGCGCGGCGAGCCGCAGCGTGAGGCTGCCGCCGACGCCGCTGCCATCCAATGTGCCGGCTAGCTTTTCGACCGCGATCTGCCCGGGTTCGACCACCACATGCCCCGAGAGCTCAGCACTGCGCAGCACCCCCGAGGGCCACTCGTCGGCGATCGGCAGGCCCGCGCCCTTCAGCCACGCCAGCGTGGTGCGCAACGAGGCGGCGGCGATCGCGACATCGCCTTCGAACCGGCCCGGCCGCGGCGGCACCGACTTCGCATCGCGCGACGTCGCGCGGCCGGACACCTGCAATGCGGCATCGCCCGGCAGGATCGCGCGCAATTCGCGGACCACCATCGCCCCGTCCGCCAGATCGAATGCGGCGCGCAGCCCGCGCCAGGTGCCGCCGGCGAGCGGCGCCGGCCTCGGCCGAGAAGTCGATGCCGATCGGCAGGCGCGGCAATCGTCCTCCGGGCCGCGCAGCAGCACCGGCAGCCAGGCGTCGAGGTCGAGCCGGCTGGCCGCCAGCGCGATGTCGAGCCGCTGGGTCGGCGCACCCGCAGCGCCACCGCCCCGCGGGCCGGCGAGCCGCCGATCTCGAGTGCCAGATCGTCGACCGCCGCCAGGCCGCCGGCGACGGTCAGCCGCCCATCGGCGCGGAACGGCACCGGCGGTGTCGGCAGCAGCACCGACAGGTTCGGTCCGCGGCTGCGATCGGCCCGGCCAGCGTGCCGTCCGGCGCCGATCTGGCCGGAAGCGCGCGCCGAGCCCGTTGGCCTTGCCCTGCCCGTCCAGCGTCACGTTCAGCCCGGCCGAGCCGTCGCCGCCCGGGCGCGTGAGCCGCGCGGTGAAGTGCCAGTCGCGCCCGGAAGCTGCGCCGTGCCGGACGCCGACAGCGCGCCGGTCTGTCGGCGGTGTTCAGCGTCGCGTCGATGCCGGTGAACGCGAGCCGCCCGACGGTGAGCCGGCCGTCCTCGATCCGCGCCGAGACCGCGACAGCCAGGCCGGCGGGCGCGGCACCAGCGCATCCGGCGCCAGCCGGCCACGGGAGGTGCAGGTCCGGGCCGCGCAGCACCAGTTCGCGCGCATCGACACGTCCGCCGAGCAGCGGCCAGAGCGCCACGCGCAGCCGCAGTGCCTCGACACGGATCGACGCGGTCGGCCGCCGGCTCGCCGCCACTGTTGACCTGCGCCGCCGTCAGCACCGGCTGCGGCAGCAGCGTGAGCGTGATCGGCCCGTCGATGGTGACCGGCTGGCCGAGTGTCGCCGATGCCAGCACCTCGATCGTGGCGCGATAGCGGTTCCAGTCGAGCCATTGCGGCACCTGCCAGACGGCGAGCAGCAGCAGAGCGGCAGACCGCCGCGACATCCGAGCCAGCACGGTGTGCCGGCGCGGTCACGTCAGGCAGCGGCCCCGTAGCCGCCGCCGCCCGGCGTTTCGATCACGAACACATCGCCTGGGTTCAGTTCGGCGCTGTCGGTGCCGGTCAGGATCTCGTGCGTGCCGTCGGCGCGCTCGACCCATTGCCGGCCGGCCGCGCCGTCCGCGCCGCCCTCCAGACCGAACGGCGCGACGTTGCGGCGCGAGGAGACGATGACCGCGGTCATCGGCTCGAGGAAGCGGATGCGGCGGATCGCGCCGTCGCCGCCGCGCCACTTGCCGTCGCCGCCGGAGCCGCGGCGGATGCGCGAAGCGCTCCAGCCGCACCGGATAGCGCAGTTCCAGCACCTCGGGATCGGTCATGCGCGTGTTGGTCATGTGCGTCTGGACCGCCGAGGTGCCGTCGAAGCCCGGGCCCGGCGCCGGTGCCGCCGCAGATCGTCTCGTAGTACTGCCGGGTCGCGTCGCCGAACAGGAAGTTGTTCATCGTCGCCTGCGAGCAGGCGATCGGCTCCAGCGCGCCGAACAGCGCGTTGCAGGTGGCCTGCGAGACCTCGGTGTTGCCGGCGACGACCGCCGCGCCCGGCTGCGGCGACAGGAACGTGCCCGGCGGGATGATCAGGCGCAGCGGCTTCAGGCAGCCGTCGTTCAGCGGGATGTCGTCGCCGACCAGGCAGCGGAACACGTACAGCACCGCGGCGCGGGTCACCGCCGGCGGCGAGTTGAAGTTGCCCTCGCGCTGCGCGCCGGTGCCGGTGAAATCGACCACCGCGCTGCGCGCTGGCGTGATCGACGCTGACCGCGACGCGCAGCGGCGAGCCGTTGTCCATCGTGTAGTCGAACGAGCCGCTCGCCGATGCGGTCGATCACCCGGCGCACCTACTCCTCGGCATTGTCCATGACGTGGCGCATGTAGGCGCTGACCGTCGGCCAGCCGTACTGCGCGACGACGCGCTGCAGTTCCTGCACGCCCTTCTCGTTCGCCGCGACCTGCGCCTTGATGTCGGCGACGTTCACGTCGGGGCTGCGCGCCGGATATTTCGCGCCGGCCAGCAGCGCGCGGAATTCCGCCTCGCGGAAGTGGCCGCCGTCGACCAGCAGGAAATCGTCGATCACGACGCCTTCCTCCTCCAGCGTGCGCGACGACGGGCGGCGTCGAGCCGGGCGTGATGCCGCCGATATCGGCGTGGTGGCCGCGGCTGCCGACGAAGAACAGGATGTCGCGCGCCGGTCTCGTCGAACACCGGCGTGATGACGGTGACATCCGGCAGATGCGTGCCGCCGTTGAACGGATTGTTCAGCGCGACGACGTCGCCCGGCTTCAGCGTGTCGCGCGCGGTTGTTCAGCACGGTGCGCACGCTCTCGCCCATCGCGCCGAGATGCACCGGCACGTGCGGCGCGTTGGCCACCAGGCGGCCCTCGGCGTCGAAGATGGCGCAGGAGAAATCCAGCCGCTCCTTGATGTTGACGCTCATCGAGGTGTTCTGCAGCACCGCGCCGGTCTGCTCGGCCACGTTCATGAACAGGTTGTTGAACAGTTCGAGCAGCACCGGATCGGGCCGGTCGCTGCCGGCCGGCACGCGCGTCGCGCAGCGGCTCGGTGCGGCGCAGCATCATGTGATCGAGCGCGGTGACCTCGGCGCGTCCAGCCCGGCTCGACCACCGTGGTCGCGTTGGCCTCGCGGATCAGCGCCGGGCCGGCGATGCGGTCGCCCGCCAGCAGAGCGGTGCGGTCGAACACCGGCGCGGCGTGCTCGGCGTCGCCGGTGAACATCGCGATCGTGTCGATCGGCTCGCGGCGCGCCGCCGGTCGCGGGCGGCGAGCGTCGCTTCCGTGCACCGGCTCGCCGGGCGCGATCGCCTCGACCGCCACCGCCTCGACCACCAGCGGCCGGTCCGGCGTGGCGAAGCCGAAGCGCGCGCGATGCGCCGCGGTGAAGTCGGCGACGATCTCGCGGCACGTCGCGCAGCGGCACGATCAGCGCCGCCTCGGTGCCGGCATAGCGCAGATGCAGCGGTGCGCTGCGCGGTCGATGCGCGCCGGATCGGCGCCCTGTGCCGCCAGCGCCGCCGTCGCCTCGTCGCGCCAGCCGGTCGGCGAGCGCGTCCAGTTCCGGCCATGCGCGTGCGGCTCGAGCGGGATCTCGACCGCCTGCTCGCGCATCACGGTCTGGTCGGCAAGACCCATGCCATAGGCCGACAGCACGCCGGCATAGGGATGGATGAACACCGTCTCCATGCCCGAGCGCATCGGCGACCAGGCAGGCGTGCTGGCCGCCGGCGCCGCCGAAGCATTGCAGCGCGAAGCGGGTGGCGTCGTGGCCCTTCTGCACCGAGACCTGCTTGATCGCGTTCGCCATGTTGGCGACGGCGATCCGCAGGAAGCCCTCGGCCACCTGCGCGCGGCGTCGCGCGGCTGCGCCGGTGGCCTGCGCGATCTCGTCGGCCAGTGCGGCGAATTTCGCCGTCACGACATCGGCATCGAGCGGCTGGTCGCCGTCCGGGCCGAAGATCGCCGGGAAATGCGCCGGCTGGATCTTGCCGACGCAGACATTGGCGTCGGTCACCGTCAGCGGGCCGCCGCGGCGGTAGCAGGCGGGGCCGGGATCGGCGCCGGCGGAGTCCGGGCCGACGCGGAAGCGCGCGCCGTCGAAATGCAGGATCGAGCCGCCGCCCGCCGCCACCGTGTTGATCGCCATCATCGGCGCGCGCATGCGCACGCCGGCGACCGCGGTCTCGAACGCGCGCTCGAAGCCGCCGGCGTAAAGCGCGACGTCGGTCGAGGTGCCGCCCATGTCGAAGCCGATGATCTGGTCGAGCCCGGCCATCGCCGCGGTGCGCGCCGCGCCGACGATGCCGCCGGCCGGGCCCGGACAGGATCGCGTCCTTGCCCTGGAAGCCGGCGGCGTCGGCCAGGCCGCCGTTCGACTGCATGAAATAGAGCCGCACGCCGGCAAGCTCGGCGGCGACCTGATCGACATAGCGGCGCAGGATCGGCGAGAGATAGGCATCGACCACGGTGGTGTCGCCGCGCGGGATCAGCCGCAGCAGCGGGCTGACCGCATGGCTGGCGGAGACCTGCGTGAAGCCGGCCTCGCGCGCGAGTTCGGCCAGGCGGCGTTCATGCTCGGGATATTTCCAGGCGTGCATCAGCACGATGGCGCAGGCGCTGATGCCCGTCGGCGCGCGCGTCGGCGAAGGCCTGCGCGCGCGGCGTGCTTCGTCCAGTGGCTCGATCTCCTCGCCATCGACGCCGACGCGGCCGGCGATCTCGACGACCTCGCTCGTACAGCATCGTCGGCAGACGTGATCGCGAGGTCGAACAGCCGCGGCCGCGCCTGGTTGCCGATGCGCAGCGCGTCGGCGAAGCCGCGGTTGACCACCAGCAGGGTGCGCTCGCCCTTGCGCTCCAGCAGCGCGTTGGTGGCGACGGTGGTGCCCATCTTCACCGCCTCGACCACGCCGGGCGGGATCGGCGCATCGAGCGGCACGCCGAGCACCGTCTTGATGCCGGCGATCGCGGCGTCGCGATAGCGGCCGGGATTCTCGCTGCAGCAGCTTGTGGGTGGAGAGCTGCCCGTCCGGATGCGCGCGCGACGATGTCGGTGAAGGTGCCGCCGCGATCGATCCAGAACTGCCAGGATTGGTTGTTCGGTGCGGGGGGCGTCGTGAAGGCCATTTCTCATCCAGCTGCGTTGCGGCCGGAGAATGCTGGCGCGCCTGCGGCGTAGCAAGCGACGGCAAGATAGAGAAGCTTTATCAATGGACTCGGATCGACAGGCAATTCCCCGCGCCCGACCGCCTGGCGGGCTTGCAGGGCGTTATGCGCGGGCCGTCACAACTCCAGCTCCCAGTTCTCCCCGACCAGGTCGTGGCCGAAGCTGTGGTGATGTTCTTCCGCCACCAGCCGGAAGCCGGCGCGTTGATAGATCTGCCGGGCGGCGGTCAGGATGTCGTTGGTCCACAGGGTGATTCGCGAATAGCCGGTCTGCCTGGCGAAGCGAACGCACTCCTCGACCAGGCGGCGGCCAATGCCGAGGCCACGGGTTTGCGGCTCGACATATAGCATGCGCAACTTGGCGACCTCGTCCGACTGCCGGACCACGAATACCGATCCGATGATTTTCCCGTCGCACTCGGCGATCCAGCAGCGTTCGCATTTCGCATCAAACTCCTGGATGAACTTGGCGACGATCTCGGCGAGCAGCGCCTCGAACCGTTCGTCCCAGCCATATTCCTCGGCATACAGAAACGCCTGCCGGTGCACGACCCAGCCGAGGTCGCCGGGTTGCGGAGGCCGCAGGAGATAGGCGATTTTCGCTGTCGGCGCAGTGTCGCCGCCAAGCAGCGCCTCCGCCGTGACCAATGCTGCCACCAGCCGCCGCTGATCCTCGGTGTTCAGCTTCGCCAGCATCGCTTGCACCTCGGCGCAGGAACGGGCGTCCATCGCCGCGAAGGATTGCCGGCCGGCATCGGTCAGCGACAGCACGCTCTGCCGGCCGTCGGTGTCCGAGCGCCGCCGCTCGATCAGGCCGCGTTCCTCGAAACCACGCAACAGGCGGCTGAGATAGCCGGTGTCGAGGCCGAGCTCGCCGCCCAGCCGCGCCGCGGTGGTTTCGCCGGACTGCGCCAGTTCGTAGATGATCCGCCCTTCGGTCAACGACAGCGTACCGCCCAGCAACCCCTCATGCAGCACCCCGATCTGGCGCGTGTAGAAGCGGCTGAAGCGACGTACCGCCTGGATGCGGCTTGCGAGATCACCGTTTTCCATGCCCCTGTCTCCGTCGTCCGACAATTTACTGCCATAGCCAATTATTTGCTTGCTTTTGTCAACCAAATCTCACGCGGCGATGCGCGCGGGGAAACTGGAGGCACGGCCGGGAGGTTTGCCGGACGAACCCGGCATGGTAGGAAATCGGCATGTACGCAGCACGACGCGGCGAGCAGGACCGGCACTGATGTGGGGCAAGCTGCTCGGTGGCGTGGCGGGCTTCGCCATGGGCGGGCCGTTCGGCGCGGTGGTTGGGGCGGCACTCGGCCATGCGGCGGAGAGCGGCGGTCTCGGCCAGGCCGGGTCGATGTTTCGCATGCCCGGGATCGGCATCTCCAACATGGCAAGCCCGACCCGGGTGGCGGCGATGCTGGGCAACCGCGACCAGCTTTTCGCCATCGGCGTGGTGATGCTGTCGGCCAAGCTGTCGAAATGCGATGGGCCGGTGGTGCGGGCGGAAATCGACGCCTTCAAGCGGCATTTCCGCATTCCGCAGCAAGCGGCGCGCGACATCGGCCGGCTGTTCGACCACGCCCGCGACAGCGCCGACAGCTATGAGGAGATCGCGGCCCAACTCGGCCGATCCTTCGCCGACAACCGCGGCGTGCTGGAAGACGTGCTGGCGGCCTTGTTCGCGATCGCCCGCGCCGATGGCCCGGTGAATCGCGCCGAGGAAACCTTCCTGCAGGCGACCTGCCGCGGCTTCGGCCTTGCCGCCGATTCCTGGGCCCGGGCGCGCGACGCGCAGACCCGCCGCAGCAGCGACGACGAAGACCCCTATGCCATCCTGGGTGTCGCCCGCGGCATCGGCGATGAGCAGGTCCGCCTCGCCTGGCGCAAGCTGATGCGCGAGAACCATCCGGACAGCCTGGCCAGCCGCGGCGTGCCGCAGGAATTCATCGACCGTGCCGGCGACAAGGTGGCACGGATCAACGCCGCGTGGGACCGGATCAAGCGCGAGCGTGGATTGTAGGCAGCCGAATTCTGCTCAGAGACCGTTTGAGAATTCGCTCTGCCGAGTCCTGCGGCGTGGCTTTTGAGAACTGGAGCGGAGCGGACATGAGGTCCGTGAGCACCGGAAGCGCAGAAAGCCGCGTTGGAGGGCCGGCAGAGTAGAATTATCAAACCGTCTCTCAGATGGTTGACGCAACCCGGCCGTGAGCGCATTTCACCGGCGCCAGACGGCCGGACGGCCGCTGTCGGAGCGTAAGATCCCGGTGGAGGAAAGTCCGGGCTCCACGGGAATACGGTGCCGGCTAACGGCCGGCGGGGGCGACCCCAGGGAAAGTGCCACAGAAAACAAACCGCCCGCGCTGGCGGTCCACGTCAGGACCGGTCCCGCGGGCAAGGGTGAAACGGTGCGGTAAGAGCGCACCGCGCCTCCGGTAACGGCGGCGGCAGGGTAAACCCCACCGGGAGCAAGACCGAATAGGGGCGGCCGGCGAGTCAGCCGCGCGAGTAACCGGAATGGACGCAGGGGCATTCCCGCCCCGTCGCCCGGGTTGGTCGCGTGAGGCGCGCAGCGATGCGCGTCCCAGAGGAATGGTCGTCCCGTCCGTGAGGCGAAATCCTCGCGGGCGGACAGAACCCGGCTTACAGGCCGTCTGGCACTTTTACCGAAGTTTCGCCCGAACTGGATCAGTTAAGCGATCAAATCAAGAACGCGCCGCGAACATTAGGTTAATGACCACCTTAAGACCGCATATCGAAGCCATCTAACCTCCTGAACAACGCCTGAAATCAGCCAAAATTTGACCCCGTACGCGACCGATATTCCCTTTGACGTCCCAGACTTCCCATGATATCCCATGATTTCCCATGGACTGGCCCAAGCGCACCCATGGGAGGCCGCAGGATGGGTGGAGGTAGCGGCTCCGCCGCCCGTCTGGATCACAGCGCGAGTCGCGAGGCAGGCGAACGATTTGAGAGGGCTGACCCGGCCGGATGACCCAATTCATGGGCACCCATACGAACAGGCTGGACGCCAAGGGCCGGGTTTCCATCCCCGCGCCGTTCCGTGCTGCGCATCGAAGCAGGTGCCGCTTCCGATCGAGGCCGCAAGGCTCGATCCTGCGTCCGTCGCACAAGCAGCCCTGCATCGAGGGCTGGCCGGCCGCGGCCTTCAGCGCGCTCGGCGCCGCCGATGCAGCGCCTCGACATGTTCAGCGACGACCAGGACGACCTCGCCTTCACGTTCTACGCCGACGCCGCCCCGCTCGAACCGGACGAGGAGGGCCGCATCGTGCTGCCGGCCGAACTCGCCGCCCATGCCGGGCTCGCCGACGCCGTGGTGTTCGTGGGCCTCGGCCGCAAGTTCGAGATCTGGGAACCCGCGGCGCTGGAGCGCCGCCGCGCCGCAGGCGCGCGCGCGCACGCTCGCGCGCAACCTGACCCTGCCGGCGGCCCCGTCATGGCCGCGACTCGCCATGCAGCGCCTCGAGCCCGGCCACGTTCCGGTGATGCTGCACGAGATGCTCGCCACCCTGGCGCCGCGCGACGGCGGCGTCTATCTCGACGGCACGTTCGGCGGCGGCGGCTATGCGGCGGCGATCCTCGGCGCCGTCGACTGCACCTTGTGGGCGATCGACCGCGATCCCGACGCCATCGCCCGCGGCGCCGCGCTGGCCGCCCGCCATCCCGGCCGGCTGCATCTGCTGCACGGCAGCTTCGGCGACATGGTCGCGCTGCTCGCCGGCGCCGGCGTGACCGTCGCTCGATGGCGTCGTGCTCGATCTCGGCGTCTCCTCGTTCCAGCTCGACGATCCCGCGCGCGGCTTCAGCTTCCGCGCCGACGGGCCGCTCGACATGCGCATGGGCGCGCGACGGCCCGACCGCCGCCGACCTCGTGAACACCCTGCCGCGAGCAGGAACTCGCCGACACGCTGTATCAGTTCGGCGAGGAACGCGCTGTCGCGCCGCATCGCCCGCGCCATCGTCGCCGCGCGCGCCGATCGGCGCCGATCACCACCACCGGCCGGCTCGCCGTCGATCATCCGCGCGGTGCGTCGCCGCCCGGACCGTTCCGGCATCGATCCGGCAACCCGCAGCTTCCAGGCGCTGCGCATCCGCGTCAACGACGAGCTCGGCCAGATCGAGCGCGCGCTTGGAGCAGGCGGCCGCATCTGCTCGCGCCGGGCGGCCGGCTGGTCGTGGTCGTCGTTCCATTCGCTGGAGGACCGGCTGGTCAAGCGCTTCATGACCGAGCGTCGCCGGCCGCGCGCCGGCGCCGTCGCGCCACGATCCGCGCGGCCTGGACGGCGCCCGGCCGCGGCGTTTCCGCCTGGTCACCCCGAAGGCGCTGCGGCCCGGCGACGCCGAAACCGACCGCCAATCCGCGCGCCCGCAGCGCCCGGCTGCGCGCGATCGAGCGGCTGCCTCACTCGACCCGTCCCGGCCGGAAGCGACGCGCCGATGATCCGCCCGTTCACCTGCATCTGCCTCGTCCTCGCCGCCGGCTCCGGCCTGTATCTCTACCAGACCAAGCATCAGCGCCCAGATGCTCGACCGCGAGATCGCGCCGCACGTTGAAGGCCACCGACGCCGCCCGCGCACGCGCCGGCCTGCTGCGCGCGGAATACGCGCTGCTGAACGATCCCTCGCGGCTCGGCGGACCTGTCCGAGCATCTGCTGCCGACGCTGAAGAACACCGCCCCCGGCCAGTTCTCCACGCTGGGCCGACCTCGAGCGCCGCCTGCCCGCCGATCGGCGCCCCGCCGCCGCCGACGCCGGCTCCGGCCGAGGCCCGACGCCGTGGCCGAGTGCCGACGCCGCATTCGAGCCGCGCGGTCGCCGAGCCCGCCCACGACCGAGCCGCCCCGGCCCGAGCCGTCGCCTCCCGACACCGCCGCCCGCGTCGCCGTGCGTCGGCAGTGGCCGCCCCGTGCCGTGCCCCCGCGTCGGGGCCGCCGCGCCGCCGTGCCGGCGGCGGCGCCGCGCCCCGTGCCGGTCCGTCGCGAGCCGGTGCCGGCGCCAGCGCCATCGCCCGACCCGCCGGCAGCGGGCACCCGCAGCCGCCCGCCGCCAGCGCCGCTCCGGCCCGGATCGCCGGTCACCACCCGGTCGCGGCCTGCCGCCCGTCCGAGCGCCGCCGGTCCGCCGTCAGCCGACGCCCGCATCGCCGCGACGTCCCGGCCGAACTCGGATCGCCGGTGGTCGGCTCGGCGCTCGGCATGGCCCGCGGCACGGCGACGCCGCCGTTCCGTCTTCGCCTCCCAATCCTCGCCCGACGGGCGGCCGGTGCAGCGACGGCCCCGTCCCCTTCGCCCGCCGACGCCGGCGCGCCGCTTCGGTGCGCCGCAGGCCGGCGCCGTGCCGCGCATGGAGAACGATCCGCGTCACCGCGCCGGACCTGGCGCGCCGCGCCGCGATGGAGAAGTCGCGCTCGCGGCTGGTGCTGGCCGCTTCGGTGTTCGCGCTCCTGTTCGGCGCCGTGGTGCTGAAGCTCGCCGACGCCACCGTCATCGAGCCGATGTTGCCGAAGCCCGTGGCGCCGCCTGCGCCGCCCGGACCCGCCGCCGCCACCGCCGAGCCGGGCGTGCCGGCAGCGACCCCGCCGCCTCGTCATGATTTCGGCCCCCGCCCGCGCGCGCCACGATCACCGACCGCAACGGCGAGATCCTGGCGATCTCGCTGCCCACCGCCAGCGTCTATCGCCAATCCGCGCGAGATGTTCGACATCGATTCCGACGCGTCGCCAAGCTGAAATCGGTGCTGCCGAGGCTCGACGAAGCCGACGTGCGCAAGCGGCTGTCCGATCCGACCAAGCAGTTCGTCTACCTCGCCCGCCAGATCACGCCGCGCGAGCAACTGCAGATCAACGCGCTCGGCATCCCCGGCATCGATTTCGAGCCGACCGAGCGCCGCCGCTACCCGCTCGGCCGCGTCGCCGCCCAGGTGCTCGGCGGCGTCGACGTCGACGGCCGCGGCGTCGCCGGGGTCGAGCGGTTCTTCGACCAGCGCCTGCGCGACGATCCGCAGCCGCTGCGCCTGTCGCTCGATGTGCGGGTGCAGGCGGTGGTGCGCGACGAGCTGACCCGCGCGATGACCGATTTCAACGCCATCGGCGCCTGCGGCATCGTCATGGACGTGCGCACCGGCGAAGTGCTCGCCATGGTCAGCCTGCCCGACTACGACGCCAACTTGATCGGCCAGGCCCCGCCGGACGACCGCTTCAACCGCGCCGTCACCGGCATGTACGAGCCGGGCAGCACCTTCAAGCTGCAGGACGCGGCCTTGGCGCTGGACACCGGCACGGTGCAGATCTGGAACGGCTTCGACGCCACCGCGCCGATCCATATCGGCCGCTTCACCATCAGCGATTTCGAGGGCAAGCATCGCTGGCTGTATCTGCCGGAGATCCTCGCCTATTCCTCCAATATCGGCGCCGCGCGGATGGCCGAGGCGGTGGGCGCGGAGAAGCAGCGCGCCTGGATGGACCGCATGGGCATGCTGTCGCGCATCGGCATCGAACTGCCGGAAGCCGGCCTGCCGCTGGCGCCGGCCGCCGCCAACTGGAAAGAGATCGCGACGCTGACCATCGGCTTCGGCCACGGCATCGCGGTGTCGCCGCTGCATGTGGTGACCGGCACGGCCGCGATCGCCAATGGTGGCACCCTGTTCCGCCCGACCATCCTCGCCGCCGACCCGACCGCAGCGCCGCGCCAGGGAATCCGGGTGATGCAGCAATCCACCTCCGACACGGTGCGCAAGCTGATGCGGCTCGTCGTCACCGACGGCTACGGCAAGCCCGCGGAAGTGCCCGGCTACTACGTCGGCGGCAAGACCGGCACCGCCGAGAAGATCACCCACAAAGGCTACAACAAGCATGCCAACGTGGCGGCGTTCATGAGCGCGTTTCCGATGAACGCGCCGCGCTACGCCGTCTACATGATGCTCGACGAACCGAAGGCGAATGCCAGCACGCATGGCTACGCCACCGCCGGCTGGGTGATCGCGCCATCGGTCGGGCACGTCATCGCGCGCGTGGCGCCGATGCTCGGGCTGCTGCCGGATCTGGCCGACGCCCCCACGATCAACGCCGCAGCTCGCCATTCCGCTGCAGCCCGGCCGCCCCGCCGGCGCGGTCAGCGCGGCCGGCGCGGTTGGCAAGCCCATGATCCAGGCGGCGCCGCATCCCGCCGGGCCGCCGATCGCCGCCGCCCCCGCCTTGCCCGCGCCGCACGCGCCGGCCGCAACCGTGCCGGCGGTGCTGACGCCCCCGCCGCCGCGCGACCTGCGGCACGAGGCGAGCCTCGTCCTGCCCGGCCCGGCGGGCGCGGGCCACGTCGTTGCGGATCGCTGAGATCATGCGCGCGCGGCCCGACATGCCGGCGGCCTGGGGGGATGCAGCAGCGCTCGACCTGCGCGGCGTGACCGCCGACAGCCGCGAGGTGGCGCCCGGCTTCCTGTTCGCGGCCCTCCCCGGCACGCACAGCGACGGCCGCGACTTCATCGCCGACGCGGTTGCCCGCGGTGCCGTCGCGGTCCTGGCGCCACAGGGCACCGCCTGGCCGGCCGGTGTCCCGCCTTGCCCGCTGCTGCACGATGCCGAACCGCGCCGCCTCCTCGCCCAGATCGCGGCCACCCTGGCCGGTGCGCAACCGGCGACGGTGGTCGCCGTCACCGGCACCAACGGCAAGACCAGCACGGTCGAATTCCTCCGTCAGCTCTGGACGCTCGCCGGCAAGCCGGCCGCCAGCCTGGGGACGCTCGGCCTCGTCGCACCCGGGTTTGAGCCGGGGCCGGGCCTCACCACGCCCGACCCGGTGGCGCTCGCCGGCAACTTGGCGCGGCTCGCCCAGGCGGGCGTCCAGCACGCGGCGATCGAGGCGTCCTCGCACGGGCTGCACCAGTTCCGCCTGGACGGGGTGCGCCTCGGCGCCGGCGCCTTCACCAATCTCACCCGCGACCACCTGGACTATCACGGCACCGATGGCCTGCTATCGACGCGCCAAGCTGCGGCTGTTCGCCGAGCTGCTGCCGCAAGGTGCGCCGGCGTTCGCCAGCACAGCGCTCGACGCCACGACCATGCGGGAATTGACCGAGATCGCGCGAACGGCGGCGGCTGCGTCTGTCCAGCGTCGGCACCGGCGGTACCGCCATCCGCCTCCTTCGCGCCGAGCCGCAGACCGATGGGCAGTTGCTGGAGATCGAGGTCAGCGGGACTCCGCCGCAGCGTGAAGCTCAACCTGCCCGGGCCGCTTCCAGGCGGACAACGCGCTGCTGGCCGCCGCCCTCGCCCTGGCCACCGGGCTTGCCGCCGCGCTCGACCATCTGCCGGCGCTGACCGGCGTGCGCGGCCGCATGGAGCTGGCGGCGCGGCTGGCGAACGGTGCGGCCGTCTATGTCGATTATGCCCACACGCCGGACGCGCTGGAGCGGCTGCTCGACGGCGCTGCGGCCGCACACCGCCGGACGGCTGCACGTCGTGTTCGGCGCCGGCGGCGACCGCGACCGCGGCAAGCGGCCGCTGATGGGCGACGCCGCCGCCCGGCTCGCCGACCGGACATCGTCACCGACGACAACCCGCGCGGCGAGGATCCGGCGACGATCCGCGCCGCCGTGCTGCGCCGCCTGCCCCGGCGCCCGCGAGATCGGCGGCCGCGCCGCGGCCATCGAGGCGGCGCTGAACGACCTCGGCGCCGGCGACGTGCTGGTGGTCGCCGGCAAGGGCCACGAGCAGGGCCAGACGATCGGCGGCGTGGTTCATCCCGTTCGACGACGTCGACACGGTTCGCCGGCTGGTTGGCGCCGCATGACCGCGCTCTGGACTCCGCGCGACATGCTGGCGGCCACCGCCGGCTGCCTGCGCACGCCCGTTCGCACGCCACCGGCGTTTCGATCGACACCCGCACGCTGCGCCCGGGCGATCTGTTCGTCGCGCTGGTCGGCGAGAACGGCGACGGCCACGACCATCGTCGCCGACGCCCTCGCCCGCGGCGCCGCCGGCGCGCTGGTCCATCACTGCCCGACGGCCTGCCGGACGACGCGCCGCTGCTGCAGGTCGGCGACACGCTGGCGGGCCTGCGCGGGCTCGGCGCCTTCGCGCGCGCGCGCTTCACCGGCCGGCTGGTCGGCGGTGACCGGCAGCGTCGGCAAGACCACGACCAAGGAAATGCTGCGCGCCATCCTGGCCGCCGCAGGGCCAGACCCACGCGGCCGAGGCCTCGCTACAACAACCATTGGGGCGTGCCGCTGACGCTGGCGCGGCTGCCGGCCGACGCCGCGTTCGCGGTCGTCGAGATCGGCATGAACCACGCCGGCGAAATCCTGCCGCTCGCCCGCCTGGCGCGGCCGCATGTCGCCGCTGATCACCAACGTCGAGCCGGCGCATATCGGCCATCTCGGCAGCATCGAGGCGATCGCCGACGAGAAGGCCGCGATCATCGACGGGCTGGAGCCGGGCGGCATCGCGGTGCTGCCGGCCGATTCCGCGCATGCTGCCGCGCCTGCTGCGCGCATGCGAGCGACGTCAGGCTGTTCGGCACCAGTGCCGACGGCCGACGCGCGACTGCTCGATGTCGCGAGCGGACGCGGATGGCAGCGATCGTCGACCGCTGCCTCGATCGGCGAGCGGAGCTGCGACATCCGGCTGGCATGCGCCCGGGCGCCACATGGCGATCAACGCCGTCGCCGCGCTGGCGGCCGCCGACGGCGCTCGGCGCTCGACCCGCGCCGGTCGCGCCGCCGCCCTTGCCGAGCTTCGCGCCGATGGCCGGGCGCGGCGCGCGGCGCCGCATCGCCCTGCCCGGCGGCACCGCGTTGCTGCTCGACGAAAGCTACAACGCCTACGCCGTCGTCGGTGCGCGCCGCGCTGGCGGTGCTGCGCCTTGCAGCCGGCGACGCGCCGCGTCGCGGTGCTGGGCGACATGCTGGAACTGGGCGAGGACGGGCCGCGCGAGCATGCCGCGCTGGCCGCCGACGTCGCCGCCAGCCGCCGACCTGCTGTTCGCCTGCGGCCCGCTGATGCGCGTGGCTGTTCGACGCCGTTGCCCGCCGCACAGCGCGGCGCCCATGCCGCCGACTCGGCGGCGCTCGCACCGATCGTCGCGGCCGCGGTGCGCGCCGGGCGACGCGATCCTGGTCAAGGGCAGCCTGGGCAGCCGGATGAAGACTCATCGTGCAGGCGCTGGAAGCAGCCATCGGCGGAGACGCGCTGATGCTGTATCAATCTCTCCCGCCCGCTCGCCGACCAGTTCATCCTGTTCAACCTGTTCCGCTACATCACGTTCCGCGTCGGGCGCTGCCTGCCTGACCGCGCTGGTCATCAGCCTGCTGCTCGGCCCGACGGTGATCCGCTGGCTGAAGTCGGTGCAGCGCAGCGGCCAGCCGATCCGCCCCGACGGGCCGGAGCGGCATCTGATCGAGAAGAAGGGCACGCCCACCATGGGCGGCGTGCTGATCCTGTCGGCGCTGACGCGTCTCGACGTTGCTGTGGGTCGATCTGCGCAACGGCTATGTCTGGGCGGTGCTGTTCGTCACGCTGGGCTACGGCGCGCTCGGCTTCGTCGACGACTACATCAAGCTGTCCAAGGCGCAACATCAAGGGCGTGTCGGGCCGCGGCAAGCTGATCGTGCAGGCTGGTGCTCGGCCTGATCGCCGCGCTCTGGATCGCCTGCGCTGACGCGCGGCCCGCTCGGCACCGGGCTGACGTTGCCGGTGTTCAAGGAAGTGCTGATCCCGCTTGGCATTTGCTTTCCCGTGTTCGGCATGCTGGTGATGCTGGGCGCAGTCCAACGCGGTGAACCTGACCGACGGGCTGGACGGGCTGGCGATCGTGCCGACGATCATCGCCGCCGGCGTGTTCGCGCTGATCGCCTACCTCGTCGGCAACCGCGTGTTCGCCGACTACCTGCAACTGCACTCCGGTGCCGGGCGTCGGCGAACTGTGCGTGTTCTGCTCGGCGCTGATCGGCGCCGGGCCTGGGCTTCCTGTGGTTCAACGCGCCGCCGGCCGCGGTGTTCATGGGCGACACCGGCAGCCTCGCGCTGGGCGGCGCGCTCGGCGCGGTCGCGGTGGCGATCAAGCACGAGATCGTGCTGGCGATCGTCGGCGGGCTGTTCGTGGTGGAGACGGTCGTCGGTCATCATCCAGGTGTTCTGGTACAAGCGCACCGGCCGCCGCGTGTTCCTGATGGCGCCGTTGCACCATCATTTCGAAAAGAAGGGCTGGGCGGAGCCGACCATCGTCATCCGCTTCTGGATCATCTCGATGATCCTGGCGCTGGTCGGGCTGGCGACGTTGAAGATCCGATGAGATTTCCATCAGACATCTTCGCGGGCCAAACGCTACGCCGTGGTCGGCCTCGGCCGCAACGGGCCTGCCCGCGGCGCGGGCGCTGCGCGCGATGGGCGCCGAGGTCGTCGGCCTGGGACGACACGCCGGCGGCGCGCGAGGCGGCAATCGCCGAAGGAATTCGCGTCGCCGACCCGCAAATGCCGGGCTTGATCGGCGCTGGTGCTGTCGCCCGGCATTCCGCATCGCCTGCCGAAACCGCACCCGATCGCCGCGCGGCGATCGACGCCGGCGTGCCGATCCTCAGCGATGCCGAATTGCTGTATCGCGCGGTACGCGCCGCCGGCATCGCAGGCGCGCTTCGCCGGCATCACCGGCACCAACGGCAAATCGACCACCACCGCCCTGCTCGCCCACATCCTGGAAGGCGCCGGGCGGCCGGTAGCGGCCGGCGGCAATCTCGGCACCGCCGGCACTTGCGCTTGCCGCTGCTGCCCGATGACGGCGTCTATGTGCTGGAGATGTCGTCCTACATGTTGGAGCGAATCGCCACGCTGCGCTTCGATGTCGCGGCAATGCTCAACCTCAGCCCGACCATCTCGACCGCCACGGCGACATGGACGGGTATGCCGCGGCCAAGCGACATATTTTCGATCGTCAGGCGGACGGCGATCTCGGCCGTGGTCGGCGTCGACGACGAGCGGCTCACGCGACCATGGCAGCTGCTGCGTTATCGGGCGATGGACGTCATCGATTTCTCCGCCCATCTGCCGATCAGCGGCATGTGGGTGCGCGATGGCGAACTCGTGCTGGACGGCGAGACGATCGCCTCGCTGCGGATGGCCCGCGCGCTGCCGGGCCGGCACAACGCCCAGAACGCTGCCGCCGCCGCGGCGATGGCCGTGGCATTCGGTCTTGTCGCCGAACCAGATCGCGGCCGGCCTCGCCGACCTTTCCCGGCCTGCCGCACCGCCAGGAGCGCGTCGGCGACAATCGATGGCGTAACCTTCGTCAACGACAGCAAGGCCACCAACGCCGATTCCGCCGCGCGCGCGCTGGCCTGCTACGACCGGTGATCTGGATCGCCGGCGGCATGGCCAAGGAAGGCGGCATCGAGTCGCTGGCGCAATTCGTTCCCGCGCATCGCGCTGGCCCTGCTGATCGGCCGCGACGCGCCGATCCTCGCCGCCACCCTGGCCGCGCACGGCGTGCCCGTGTCGCGACGTCGGCACGCTGGACGGACGCGGTCGCGCAGGCGTGGCGACGCGGCACGCGGCGGCGCTCGCCGATGCCGTGCTGCTGTCGCCGGCCTGCGCCAGTTGGGACCAGTTCACCGGCTTCGACCAGCGCGGCGACCGGTTCCGCGACCTGGTCGCAGGACATCGCCCGGCGGAGGGCTGCCTGATGCCGGCCTTGTCCCGCGCCGATACCTCGCTGCTCGGCCGCTGGTGGTGGACCGTCGACCGCTGGACGCTGGTCGCCGTCGCGGTGCTGATCGGCTTCGGCTACATCATGATGCTCGCCGCCTCGCCCCGCCGTCGCCGAGCGGATCCACCAGGGCGCGCGACGTCTTCATCCTGAAGCAGGTCTTCTTCCTCGCCGTCGCCGGGCATGATCGTCGTCGCCGTCAGCCTGCTCTCGCCGCAAGGGCGTGCGGCGGGTGGCGCTGGCCGGCTGCGCCATCGCCCTGTTGCTGACCGCGGCTGACCCTTGTGGTCGGCACCGAGATCAAGGGCGCGCGGCGCTGGATCGCGCTGCCGGGGATGTCGCTGCAGCCGAGCGAGTTCCTGAAGCCCTGCTTCGCCGTCACCGCCGCCTGGCTGATCGCCGAGGGCAAGCGGAGCCGCCGCTTCCCCGGCATGATGCTGGCGTTCGGGGTGTTCCTGCTGATCGCGCTGCTGCTGAAGTCGCAGCCGGACATGGGCATGCTGGCGGTGATCATCGGCGTGTTCTTCATCCAGCTCTATGTCGGCGGCCTGAACCTGATGCTGGTCGGCGTGGGCTTCGGCGGCATCGTCGCGGCGGCGATCGGCGCCTACATGGTGTTCCCGCATGTCCGCAGCCGCGTCACCCGCTTCCTCGATCCGGCGGCGGGCGACAATTTCCAGGTCAACCGGGCGCTGGAAGCTTTCGGCAATGGCGGCCTGCTTGGCCGTGGCCCGGGAGAGGGCCACGTCAAGGACATCATTCCCGACGCCCATGCCGATTTCGTCTTCGCCGTCGCCGGTGAGGAATTCGGCCTGATCATCTGCCTGGTTCTCCTCTCGGTGTTCGCCTTCATCGTGCTGCGCGGCCTGCTGCGGCTGCTGGTCGAGGGCGATTTGTTCGTGGTGCTGGCGGCGACGGGCCTCGCGGCGGGGTTCGGGTTGCAGGCCTTCGTCAACATGGCCTCCACCCTGCATCTGATTCCGACCAAGGGCATGACGCTGCCGTTCGTGTCGTATGGCGGCTCCTCCGTGGTGGCGGTGGCGCTGGGTGTGGGCATGCTGCTGGCGCTCACCCGCCGCCGCCACAATGGAGACTTGCTATGAGAGGATTGGCGCTGTGAGGGGACCGGCCGTGCGCCCGATCGTGATCGCTGCCGGCGGCACCGGCGGGCATTTCTTTCCCGCCGAAGCGCTCGCCGCCGAGTTGATCCGCCGTGGCCAGCGCATCGTGCTGATGACCGACGCGCGCTCGGGCGGCCTTTCCTCCGCCGTGTTCGCCGCGCGTGAGCGGTTCGTCCTCGCCGGCAGCGGCGTGTTCGGCGGCGGCGCAATGCGGGGTGTTCACGCCCTCGGGGCCCTCGCCCGCGGCGCGTTGCAGGCGCGCGGCATCCTGCGCGGACTGCATCCCGCCGCCATCGTCGGCTTCGGCGGCTACCCCAGCGTGGCGCCGGTGCTCGGATCACGCCTGCTGCGCCGGCGCCCGCCGGTGCTGTTGCACGAGCAGAACGGCGTGCTCGGCCGCGCCAACCGCCTGCTCGCCCGCGGCGCCGACGTGATGGCGTTGAGCCAGCCGGACACCTCCAGGGTGCCCGGGGGAATCCGCGCCGTGGTCACCGGCAACCCCGTGCGCCCCGCCGTGGCCGCGCTGAGCGGCTGCGGCTACACCAAGCCGGGCGACCGGTTCCGCCTGCTGGTGCTCGGCGGCTCGCTTGGGGCGCGGGTGCTGAGCGACGTGGTGCCGGCGGCGATGGCGCAGCTTTCGCCCGAATTGCGCGGCCGGCTGCTGGTCACCCAGCAATGCCGGGCCGAGGACCTCGACCGTGTCGCGCGCGCGTACGCGGCTGCTGGCATCGCGGTCGAGCTTTCGGCCTTCTTCGCCGATATCGCGGGGCTGCTGGAAGCGGCGCATCTGGTGATCTCGCGCGCCGGCGCCTCCACCGTCGCCGAACTCGCCGTGGTCGGCCGCCCCGCCATCCTGGTGCCGCTGCCCGGCGCCATCGACGACGACCAGACCAGCAACGCAAGCAGCCTCGCCGAAGTCGGGGCCGCGTGGATCATGCCGCAGCCGAGCTTCACCGCGGAGATGCTGGCGATGCATGTCCAGACGCTGGCCGGCGACCCCGCACAGCTTGCCGCCGCCGCGGCGCTGGCGGCAACGCGGGGGCACGCCGACGCGGCCAGCCGCCTTGCCGATCTGGTCGAGGCCACCATCGCGCAACGCCAGCCCGCCCATGCGGATGCGGAGAAAACCCCATGAGGGCCCTGCCGCTTTCCATCGGCACCATCCATTTCATCGGCATCGGCGGCATCGGCATGTCCGGCATCGCCCAGGTGCTGCACAATCTCGGCTACTCCGTGCAGGGCAGCGACATCGCCGACAGCGCCAATGTGCGCCGCCTGCGCGAGGCCGGCATTCCCGTCGCCATCGGCCACGCGGCCAAGAATATCGGCGAGACGTCAGGTGATCGTGGTGTCGACCGCGGTGAAGCCCGACAACCCCGAGATGCTGTACGCCCGCCAGCGGCTGATCCCGGTGGTGCGCCGGGCCGAAATGCTGGCCGAACTGATGCGGCTGCGCTGGTCGATCGCGGTTGGCGGTACCCACGGCAAGACCACCACCACCAGCATGGTCGCCGCCGTGCTGGAAACCGCCCGCCTCGACCCCACCGTGATCAACGGCGGCATCATCAACGCCTATGGCAGCAACACCCGCCTCGGCGAAGGCGACTGGATGGTGGTGGAGGCCGACGAGAGCGACGGCAGCTTCCTGCGCCTGCCCGCCACCATCGCCGTCGTCACCAACATGGACCCCGAGCATCTCGACCATTGGGGCAGCGGCGACGCGATGACCGCCGGCTACCAGCAATTCGTGCAGAACATCCCGTTCTACGGTTTCGCCGTGCTGTGCATCGACCACCCGGCCGTGCAGCAGATGATCCCGACTTTGTCCGACCGGCGCATCCTCACTTACGGCTTCTCGCCGCAGGCCGATATTCGCGGCGAGAACCTGCGCCCGGACCGGCTCGGCTCGACCTTCGAGGTGACGGTCAACGACCGGCTGCGCGGCCGTTCGCGCCGGATGGGCCCATTCCGCCTGCCGATGGTCGGCCAGCACAATGTGCAGAACGCGCTGGCCGCGATCGCCATCGGCATGGAGATGGAGATCGACAACGCGACGTTGATCAGCGCCTTCGCGAGCTTCGCGGGCGTGAAGCGCCGCTTCACCAAGACCGGCGAGACCGGCGGCATCACCGTGATCGACGATTACGGCCACCATCCGGTGGAGATCGCGGCGGTGCTGAAGGCCGCCCGCCAGGCCGGCGCGCGCGATGTCATCGCGGTGGTGCAGCCGCACCGCTATTCCCGCCTCGCCACGCTGTTCCCCGAGTTCTGCACCTGCATGAACGACGCCGGCACGGTGATCGTCGCCGAGGTGTATGCCGCCGGTGAATCCGCCATTCCCGGCGCCACCCGCGACGCGCTGGTGGACGGATTGCGGGCAAGCGGCCATCGCAGCGTGGTGCCGCTGCCCGGGCCCGAGCATTTGGCCGAGATGATCCACTCGATCGCGCGGCCGGGGGATTTCGTCGTCTGCCTCGGCGCCGGCAACATCACCCAATGGGCGGCAACACTGCCCGCCGAACTCGCCGCCCTGCAGGTGATCGGCCCGCGGCGTGCCGCGTCATGATGACCGCCGAGCGCATCCCGCACATGATCGAGCAGTTGCCGACCTTGCGCGGGCGGGTGCAGGCGGATGCCCTGCTCGGACCCGCGACCTGGTTCCGCGTCGGCGGCGCGGCGGAGGTGCTGGTGCGCCCGGCCGATGTCGATGACCTCGCGGCCTTCCTGCGCGCGCTGCCGGTGGAATTTCCGGTCGTCGTCATCGGCGCCGCCTCCAACCTGATCATCCGCGACGGCGGCGTGCACGGCGTGGTGTTCCGCCTCGGGCGCGGCTTCAACGACATCGGCATCGACGGCGCTTGCGTGACCGCCGGCGCCGCCGCGCTCGATGTCACGGTCGCCGAGCATGCCGCCGCCGCCGGTTTGTCCGGCCTCGAATTCCTCTCCGGCATTCCCGGCAGCATCGGCGGCGCGGTGGCGATGAACGCTGGCGCTTATGGCGGCGAAATCGCCGAGTGCCTGGAATGGGCGGAGATCGTAACCCGCGGCGGCGAGCTGTTGCGCGTCAATGCAGCGCAGCTGGCTTTCGCCTATCGCCATGCCGCGGTGCCGCCCGGCGCCGTCGTGGTGCGTGCCCGCCTGCGCGCGACGCCCGGCGACCCGGCGCTTATCGCAGCCAGGATGGCCGAGATCCGTGCCTCGCGCGAAGCCACCCAGCCGGTCCGCGCCCGCACCGGCGGTTCCACCTTCCGCAATCCGCCGGACATGAAGGCGTGGGAGCTGATCGACGCCGCCGGCTGCCGCGGCCTCACCCGCAACGCCGCCCAGGTGTCCGAGAAGCATTGCAACTTCCTGCTCAACACCGGCAGCGCCACCGCCGCCGACATCGAGGGGCTGGGCGAGGAAGTCCGCAGGCGGGTGCACGCGATGAGCGGGATTTCTCTGCAATGGGAAATCCGCCGCATCGGCGTGCCGAGCGGCAAACCGGGAGCGGTGGCATGACCAAGGCCCAGAACGCGCCGAGGACCCGCGTCGCGGTGCTCTATGGCGGCATGTCGGCCGAACGCGAGGTGAGCCTGTCGAGCGGCCAGAAGGTGATCGCCGCCCTGCGCGAGGCCGGCTTCGACGTGACCCCGATCGAGGTCCGCGACGATCTCGGCGCCATCATCCGCGCACTCGACCCGAAGCCGGACGCGGTGTTCAACGCCCTACACGGCCGCTTCGGCGAAGACGGCGCGATCCAGGGCGTGCTGGACTGGCTCGGCGTGCCCTACACCCATTCCGGAGTCCGCGCCTCGGCGCTGGCGATGGACAAGGCGGCGGCGAAGGCGATCTTCCGCGCAGCCGGCCTGCCGGTGGCGCAGGGCCGGCTGGTCGATGTCGCCGAGCTGGAACACGCCGACCCGATCGCGCTGCCTTACGTCATCAAGCCGGTCAACGAAGGCTCCTCGGTCGGCGTCGAGATCATGCGCGTGGGCGACAATCGCCGCGCCGCCGTCGCCGCCGCCTGGACCTATGGTCCGCAGGCGATGGTGGAGGAATACATCCCCGGCCGCGAATTGACCGTGGGCGTGATGGGCGACCGGGCGCTCGCCGTCACCGAGATCGCCAGCACCCATGTTTTCTATGACTACGACGCGAAATACGCCGATGGCGGCTCGCAGCACATGATCCCGGCACAGGTGCATCCGGAGGTGTACGCCCGCGCACTGGACGTGGCGCTGGCGGCGCATCGGGCGCTGGGATGCCGTGGCGCCACCCGCTCGGATTTTCGTTACGACGACACCGCCGGCGAGCCGGGGCGGCTGGTGCTGCTGGAAGTCAACACCCAGCCGGGCCTCACGCCGACCTCGCTGCTGCCGGAACAGGCCGCGCATCTCGGCATGTCGTTCCCGCAGCTTTGCAGCTGGATGGTGGAGCACGCCGCATGCCGCGCGTGAAACGCCGGGTCCCGATTCCGCCGCCCAGCCGGATGCAGGACCGTCCGGGCCGCTGGAAGCTGCTGTGGCGGCGCCAGAAGCGGATGCTGCGTCCGGCGGTGGTGGGCGTGGGCGTGCTCGGGCTCGGGCTTGCGGCGGCCGGGCTCGCGCATGCGCTGGGACAGGGGGCGAGCTTCGGCGAACGCGCAGCCTCCGCCTCGGCGCGGCTTGGCTTGCGCGTCGCCAATATCGAGATCGAAGGCCGCCAGAAGACGCCCGAGCCGCTGCTGCGCGCCGCCCTCGGTCTGCGTGCCGGCGACCCGATCCTGGGATTCTCCGTGTCCGACGCCCGCGCCAGGCTGGAAACGATCAACTGGGTGCAATCGGCGACTGTGGAGCGCCGCCTGCCCGGTACCATCGTGGTGCACCTCAACGAACGTCGTCCGTTCGCGGTGTGGCAACACGAGGGACGCTTCGAGTTGGTCGACCGCGACGGCAACATGGTCACCGATTCCGATGTCTCGACCTTCGGCAACCAATTGCCTTTGGTGGTCGGCACCGGCGCGCCGAAGGCCGCTGCCGCCCTGCTCGACGCGCTGGCGACCCAGCCGGACCTCGCCTCGCGCATGGTGGCGGCGGTGCGGGTCGGCGAGCGGCGCTGGAACCTGCACATGAAGAACAACACCGACGTGTTGCTGCCGGAAGGTGCGGAGCTGCCTGCGCTGGCCAAGCTCGCCGAGCTGCAGGCAACCCACGCGCTGCTGGACCGGCCGATGCAGGTGGTCGACCTGCGCCTGCCCGATCGCCTGGTGCTGCGTCCCCAGGCGGACAAGGCCCCAGACAAACAAGGCGACAAGCCCGAACTGCGCACCGCCACATCGAGGAAACCGACGTGAACGAAATGTCGCGCCGCGTCGCCCTCCCTCCTGCCGCCGAGACCCCGCCGCCGCCCCGGTCGCGGCCGCGGCACTCCGGCCCGTTCGGCGTGCTGGACATCGGCACCACCAAGATCGTCTGCGTGATCGCGCGGATGGAATCCGATTTCACCCTGCGGGTGCTCGGCTTCGGCTGGCAGAAGGGCCGTGGCGTGCGCGGCGGCGGCATCCTCGACATCGAGGACGCCGAGCGGGCAATCCGCGCCGCGGTCGGCCAGGCCGAGGAAGAAGCCGGCACCCGGCTGAGCAAGGTCACCGTCAACCTCTCCGCCGGCCAGCCGGAAAGCCGGTTGTTCAACGTGCAATGGCCGGTCGGCGGCCGCGCGGTGAACGAGCAGGATATCCGCCGCGTGCTGAGCGAAGGCCGCGCCCGCGCGTCGTCGGAGGGTCGCAGCATCATCCATGCCCTGCCGCTCGCCTTCGTCGCCGATGACGCGCAGGGCGTCACCGATCCGCGCGGCCTGCATTGCGAAACCCTGGCGGCCCGCCTGCATGTGGTCGACGCGGTCACCACGGCACTGCGGACGCTCGATGCGTGCCTGGCGCGCTGCGACCTTGAGATCGCCGAGCTGGTGTCGGCGCCGATGGCCGCCGGCATGTCGGTGCTGGTGGAAGACGAGCGGCTGCTCGGCGCCACCGTGCTGGACATGGGCGGCGGCACCACGGGCATGGCGGTGTTCGCGGAAGGCCAGCTGCTGCACACGGCCCAGCTGCCGATCGGCGGCGCGCATGTCACCAACGACATCGCCCGCATCCTCTCCACGCCCGTCGCCCATGCCGAGCGACTGAAGACGCTGTACGGCAGCGCCCACGGCAGCCCGGACGACGAGCGCGAAATGCTGCCGGTGCCGATGGTCGGCGAGGAGGAGCACCAGATCGCCAAGGTGCCGCGCAGCATGGTCGTCAACATCATCAAGCCACGGCTTGAGGAAACCTTCGAGATGGTGAAGGAGCGGCTGGACAGATTCCGGCGTCGCCCGCGCCGCCGGCCACCGTGTGGTGCTGACAGGCGGTGCTTCGCAACTCTCCGGCACGCGCGAAATGGCGCACCGGATTCTGGGCCGACAGGTACGCGCCGGCCGGCCGGCACCGTTGCGCGGCCTTGCCGACAGCGCCACCGGCCCGGCCTTCGCCACCGCCGTCGGCTTGCTCGCCTGGGCCGCGGCGAGCGGGCCGCACATTGCACGACCTCGACCTCGACGCCGACAGGCCGGGCGGGTTGTTTCGCCGGATCGTAAATTTCTTACGTGAGCGCGTGTGATGCCGATGCGAATCGGACACGCGGGATACAACGCATTCTCCTGGGGGAGCTGAGACCCGATGACCTTGAACCTGACCGTCACGCCGCAGATGCACACCGACTTCACGCCACGGATCACCGTGATCGGCGTGGGCGGTGGGGGCACCAACGCCGTCGACAACATGATCGCCATGAACCTCCAGGGCGTGGAGTTCGTGGTCGCCAACACCGATGCGCAGCAACTGGTGCATTCGCGCGCCGACCGCCGCATCCAGCTTGGGCCGCACATCACCCAGGGCCTGGGTGCCGGCGCCAAGCCCGAGATCGGCCGCGCCGCCGCCGAGGAAGCGGCCGATGAGCTGTACCGCCATCTCGACGGCGCCCACATGGCCTTCATCACCGCCGGCATGGGCGGCGGCACCGGCACCGGCGCCGCCCCGGTGATCGCCCGCATGGCCCGCGAGCGCGGCATCCTGACCGTGGGCGTGGTCACCAAGCCATTCACCTTCGAAGGCGCCAGGCGCGCCCGCGCCGCCGAGGACGGGATCGCCGAACTCACCCAGTACGTCGACACGCTGATCGTCATCCCGAACCAGAACCTGTTCCGCCTCGCCAATGAGCGGACCGGCTGGCGGGAGGCCTTCAAGATGGCCGACAACGTCCTCTACATGGGCGTGCGCGGCGTCACCGACCTGATGGTGGCACCGGGCATGGTCAATCTCGACTTCGCCGACATCCGTACGGTCATGGCCGAGATGGGCAAGGCGATGATGGGCACCGGCGAGGCCGAGGGCGAGAACCGCGCCATCCGCGCCGCCGAGTCCGGCGATCAGCAATCCGCTGCTGGAAGACACCTGCATGGCCGGCGCGCGCGGCCTGCTGATCAACATCACCGGCGGCGAGGACATGACGCTGTTCGAGGTCGACCAGGCGGCCAACCGCATCCGCGAGGAAGTGGACGACGACGCCAACATCATCTTCGGCTCCGCCATCGACGAGAACCTCGCCGGCAAGGTGCGGGTTTCCGTGGTCGCCACCGGCATCGAAACGCCCGGCCAGAAGCAGGCCGAGCGGCCGCGGCTGGTCGCGGTCAGCGGCCAGATGCCGGCACAGGTGATCGCCTCGCCAGTCGGCCTGCCGCAGGCGCCGGCGGCCGGGACAGGCGGTCCGCTGCCGCTGCGCCAGGGTGCGGCCCCTGCCACGGGCATGGCCCCGCGCCCGCCGGCACCGCAGCCGATCCCGCAGATGCGTCAGACGCAACAGCCGGTGCATGCTTCGGCGCCGCGGCCCATGCCGATGCAACCGGCGCCGATGACCGCGCCCCCCGTAGTGTCTGGGGACGCGCAGAGCTACGAAGCGCCGACGATGGAAGCGCCGATGCAGGAGGGTGCGTCCGGCCAGATGACGGCTTCGGGCTACGAGACCGTGTCCGACGCGCCGCTGCCGCCGCGGCAGATCCCGGCGCATCTGCAGCAACCGCTGCGGCCGCAAGCACCGGCCGCGAAACGTCCGGCGGCTCCACGCGCCGGCGGTCTGTTTGCCGAATCGCCGCGCGCCGAGGCGTCAGCGCCGCCGCCGCGCCGCAGCCTGTTCGGCATCGTCACCGGCCGGCTGCGCGCCAGCCTGCCGAGCAGCGCCAACGCCGAGCCCTCCAGCCATGGCATGTCCGAGGCCGAGGCAAGCGCCGAGGCCCAGCCCGCCGTGCCGGAAGGCCCCCGCGCCCACGCGCAACCGGCCGGCGGCGAGGAAATGGGTCTGGACATCCCCGCTTTCCTGAGGCGACAAACGTCTTGATTTCCGAGCGTGATGCACCGCACATTGTCGTGCATATTCAGTAGGTTATATAGAAACATTCAGAAATAATGATTGACTGGCGGACCGGATGGAGGGTGCTTAGCTTCCATCCGGTCGCGGTTCATTCGCCGCGTCGCGCCCAGGCCACCCAGGCTTCCGGGACAGGCTTGTTGAGCACGGAAAGACGAGGCGATGGACGGACTTTCTTATCACGGCTCGCTGCAAGTCGGAGCGTTGGAGGCCATCGGCCTGCAATCCTCGCTTGACCAGCAGCAGCGCACCCTGAAGGCCGCCATCGGCTGCGTCGGCGTCGGCGTGCATTCCGGCTGCCGTGTCGAGATGGTGTTGCATCCCGCCCCTGCCGGCACCGGGATCGTGTTTCGCCGCAGCGATCTCCGCATGAATGGCGATCTCGGCATCGACATCCCCGCCCGCTTCGACCATGTCGTCGACACCAGGCTCTGCACCGTGCTCGGCCTTCCTGGCCAGCCGGACATTCGCATCAGCACCGTCGAACATGTCATGGCCGCCCTCGCCGGCAGCGGCATCACCAACGCGGTGGTGACGGTGGACGGCCCGGAAGTGCCGATTCTCGATGGTTCCGCCGCCAGCCTGGTGTTTCTGATCGATTGCGCCGGCATCGTGTCGCAGGACGCCGCCGCGCCGGAGATCGAGATCCTGCGCACCGTCCGCGTCAGCGAAGGCGACGCGTTTGCCGAGCTGCGGCCGGCACCGGGTGGATTCGACATGGCCATGTCGATCGCCTTCGAAGCCGCTGCCATCGGACGGCAGGCTTTGTCGCTGCGCTTCTCGCCGGCGGCGTTCCGCAGCGAGTTGTCGCATGCCCGCACCTTCACGCTCGCCAGCGAAGTCGCGCACCTGCGCGAAAATGGGCTGGCCCTGGGCGGCAGCCTCGACAATGCCGTGGTGGTGGACAATGCGCGGGTGCTGAACCCCGGCGGGTTGCGCATGCCCGACGAGTTCGTCCGCCACAAGCTGCTGGACGCGGTCGGCGACCTGGCTTTGGCGGGAGCGCCGCTGCGCGGCCGGTTCGTCGCCCATCGCAGTGGCCATGCCCTCAACAACCGCCTGCTGCGCCGCCTGTTCGCCGATGCCGCCAACTGGCGCACAGTGCCCGGTGTCGAACGGGTCATCGACCCGCAACCGCTGGCCCGGCCGGTCAATGGCGGCGCCGGCATGCCGGGGCAGAGCAACCGGCAGGACCACCATCTGCGCGTGGCGGCGGCGCCGCCGGTCTGAATGCGCGCGGCGGTGGCTCGGCGCAGCCTTCCCGGGGTTCGCCTGCGCCGCTTCCATGCTATAACCCGGGCCTCCCTGATTGCCCGGTGAATGACGTGAAACTCCCTTTGCGCCGATCTGTCCCCAGCTTGCGCCGCCTGCTCAAGCCGCGGGTGCTTCTCACCCTGTGCCTGCTTGGGCCACTGGGCGCGTGCGAAACGCTGAATTCGGTCAACCCCTTCACCGGCAAAGCCGACGAGCTGAAGCCTGCGGTCGACCTCAACACGGTCCCGGTCGAGCAGCTTTACAACAACGGCATCGATGCCCTGAACGCCAAGAACTACAACACTGCGATCAAGCAGTTCGAACTGGTCGAGCAGGGCTTTCCCTACTCGTCCTGGGCGGTGAACGCGCAGTTGATGCAGGGCTACACGCAATACCTGCAAAACCATTACACCGACGCGATCGGCACGCTTGATCGTTTCGTCCAGCTGCACCCAGCGCATCGCGACATCGCCTATGCCTATTACCTCCGGGCCTTATGCTTCTATGAGCAGATCGCCGACATCCAGCGCGACCAGAAGGCGACGCAGGATGCGATCGCAGCACTGCAGGAAGTCGTCAACCGCTTCCCCGACAGCGCCTATGGCCGCGACGCCCGGCTGAAGATCGACCTTGGCCGCGACCATCTCGCCGGCAAGGAGATGAGCATCGGCCGCTACTACGAGCGCGAGCATCTCTACACGGCGGCGATCGGCCGCTTCCAGCGAGTAGTGGACGATTACCAGACCACCAACCACGTGCCGGAGGCGCTGCACCGGCTGACCGAGATCTATCTCACCCTCGGCCTGACCGACCAGGCGAGGCGAACCGCGGCCGTGCTCGGCCACAATTACCCGGGCAGCGAATGGTACGAGGACAGCTACAACCAAATGGTGGACACCGGCCAGGTTACCAACGACGGCCAAACCGCAACCGCCCCGCGCGAGCAACCCGGCATGCTCAGCCGCACCTGGAACTCGATTTTCTGAGCCGGCGCCGCCGGAGCCGGCCGTGCTGACCGGCCTTTCGATTCGCGACGTCGTCCTGATCGACCGGCTCGACCTGGAATTCGGGTCGGGCCTGACCGTGCTGACCGGCGAAACCGGGGCCGGAAAATCCATCCTCCTCGACAGCCTCGGTCTGGCGATGGGTGCGCGTGCCGAGGTCGGACTGGTCCGCGCCGGCGCCGAGCAAGCCAGCGTCACCGCCATGTTCACGCCCGAACCGTCGCATCCCGCCTACGCCGTGCTGGCCGAACAGGGGGTGGAGGCCGGTGAGGAGATCGTGCTGCGCCGGGTGCTCGGCGCCGATGGCCGCTCGCGCGCCTTCGCCAACGACATTCCGGTCGGCGCCGCCCTGCTGCGCCGGGTCGCGGGCTTACTGGTGGAGGTGCAGGGCCAGCACGATCAGATGGGCTTGGCCGATCCCGCCGGGCATATCGCGCTGGTCGACAACTACGGCGTGCCGCCGGCGCTCCGGCGTGATGCCGCCATCGCCTGGCGCGGCTGGCGCGAAGCGGAGGCGGCGTTGAAAGCCGCGCGTGAGGCCATTGCCGAGGCCGAGCGCGACCAGGACTGGTTGCGCCATGCCGTGGGCGAACTGAGCAAGCTGGCGCCGCGCGAAGGCGAGGAGACCAGCCTCGCGGCCGAACGCCAGCTTCTGCAACAAGGCGAGAAACGCGCCGAGGCGATCGCGGCAGCCCTGGCCGAACTCGGCTCGCGGGACCGCCGCAACCCCGGCCCCGGCGCCGCCTTGCGCGCCGCCGCCCGCGCACTCATCCGCCTCGCGCCATCGCCGGACCCGCAGGCCGAGAACCCGGCCGCGCCGGCGATCGCCGCACTCGAACGCGCCGAGGAAGCCTTGGCTGAGGCCGAGACGCTGCTGACCCGGCTGGGCCAGGATGCGCAAGCCGATCCGCGCCTACTGGAGGCCGCGGAGGAGAGGCTGTTCGCGCTGCGCGCCGCCGCCCGCAAGCACAACGTCGCCGTCGCCGAGTTGCCATCCCTTCTGGACTCCCTACGCAGCCGCCTCGGCGCGCTGGAGACCGGCGCCGCCGAGGTCGGTGCGCTGGAACGGGCCGCCGCCGCCGCCCGCGCCGTCTACATCGACGTCTGCGCCAAGCTCTCCGACGCCCGCCGCGCCGCCGCCGCCAAGCTCGACCGTGCGGTTGCGCGCGAATTGCCGCCGTTGCGCCTCGAGCGCGCGCGCTTCATCACCGAGGTGCAGGGGCTGGCCGACGCCGCCTGGGGTGCGCAGGGTGCGGACCGAATTCGGTTCCTGATCGCCACCAATCCTGGCCAGGAGCCGGGGCCGCTGGCCAAGATCGCGTCCGGCGGCGAGCTATCGCGGCTGATGCTGGCGCTGAAGGTGGTGCTGTCGGGCAGTTCGCCGGTGCCGACCTTGGTGTTCGACGAGGTCGACAGCGGCATCGGCGGTGCGACGGCGGCAGCGGTGGGCGAGCGCCTGGCCCGGGTCGCGCAGCGGGTGCAGGTGCTGCTGGTTACTCACAGCCCGCAGGTCGCGGCGCGCGGCGCGGCGCATCTGCTGGTGGCCAAGCAAACCGCCCGCGGCCGCGCCCAAACCCGCGTCGAGGCCTTGGGCGGCGACAACCGGCGCGAGGAGATCGCCCGCATGCTGGCTGGCGAAACCGTGACCGAAGCCGCCCGCAATGCCGCCGACAGCCTGTTGGGGACAGCGTGACCCGGACACCGAACAAACCCGCCGCGAAGGCCAGCGACCCCGCTTCGCTTGAAGCAGCCGCCGCCGAACTGGCGCGCCTTGCCGCCGAGATCGCCCGGCACGACCGCGCCTACCATGCCGAAGACGCGCCCGAGATTTCTGATGCCGAATACGACACGCTCCGCCGCCGCAACGCCGAGTTGGAAGGCCAATTTCCCGATTTGGTGCGCGCCGATTCGCCGAGCCGGCGCGTCGGCGCCGCACCGTCAGGCGGCTTCGGCAAGATCCGCCACGGCGCGCCGATGCTGTCGTTGGGCAACGTGTTCGACGCCGGCGAATTCAGCGAATTCTGCGAGCGCATCCGCCGTTTCCTCGGCCTTCGCGACGCGCCGCTCGGCTTCGTCGCCGAACCCAAGATCGACGGGCTGTCGATCTCGCTGACCTATGAAGGTGGAAAATTCATCCGCGGCGCCACCCGCGGCGACGGCACCGAAGGCGAGGACGTCACCGCCAATCTGCGCACTATCGCCTCGCTGCCGAAAACGCTGAAGGCGCCCTTCCCCGACCAGATCGAGATCCGCGGCGAAGTGTTCATGACCAAGGCCGATTTCCTGGCGCTGAATGCGACGCTTGAGGCGGCCGGTGAGCGCCTGCTGGCCAATCCGCGCAACGGCGCCGCCGGCAGCCTGCGCCAGCTCGATGTCCGCGATCACCGCAGGCCGCCCCTTGTCCCTCTTCGCCTACGCCATGGGCACCGCGAGCGCGCCCGTCGCCGACACCCATTGGGGCTATCTGCAACAGCTGAAGCACTGGGGGTTCGAGGTGAACCCGCTGTCGGAGCGGCTGCAGGGCGAAGCCGCGGCGGCCGCCTTCCAGGCCCGCATCGCCGCCGAGCGCGCCAGCCTCGCCTATGACATCGACGGCGTCGTCTACAAGCTCGACGATCTCGCGCTGGCAGCGCCGCCTCGGCTTCGTCGGCCGCGAGCCACGCTGGGCGACCGCCTGGAAATTCCCCGCCGAGCAAGCGACGACACTGCTGGAAGGCATCGACATCCAGGTCGGCCGCACCGGCGCGCTGACGCCGGTGGCGCGGCTGACCCCGGTCAATGTCGGCGGCGTGCTGGTGCGCAACGCGACCCTGCACAACGAGGACGAGATCGCGCGCAAGGACGTGCGCATCGGCGACACCGTGGTGCTGCAGCGCGCCGGCGACGTGATCCCGCAAATTGTCGCCGTGGTGGCGGAGCGCCGGCCGGCGCATGCCGTGCCCTGGCACCCGCCGGAGCACTGCCCGGTCTGCGGCAGCCTCGCGATGCGGCCACCGGGCGAGGTCGTCAGGCGCTGCACCGGCGGCCTCGTCTGTGCGGCACAGACCGAGGAAAGATTGATCCACTTCGTCTCGCGCGGAGCCTTCGACATCGAGGGGCTTGGCGACAAGACGATCCGCGAATTCCATGCCGACGGCCTGGTGCGCGGCCCGGCCGACATCTTCCGCCTTGCGCGACCATGAGGCCGAGATCGCGGCGCGCGAAGGCTGGGGCGCGCTCTCGGCCCGCAACCTGATCCGCGCCATCGAGGAACGCCGCACCATTTCACTCGCCCGCTTCATCTATGCGCTCGGCATCCGCCGCATCGGTGACGCGAATGCGAAACTTCTTGCCCGCCACTACGTCTCCTTCGCGAACTGGCGCGCCCAGATGCTGGCGGCCGAAATCGTCGGCTCGGAAGCGCGCTCCGATCTCGGCAGCATCCTGCGGATCGGTCCCGCGATCGCCGAGGAACTGGTCGAGTTCTTCGCCGAGCCGCGCAATGTCGCGGCCGTCGACGAACTCGCGGCCCTGCTGCGGATCGAGGATGCGGAGATCGGGCCGGAGGCATCGGGCGAATTGGCCGGCAAGATCGTGGTGTTCACCGGCACGCTTGAGACCATGACCCGGCCGGAGGCCAAGGCGATGGCCGAGCAGCACGGCGCGCGCGTCACCGATAGCGTGTCGAAGAAGACCGACCTCGTGGTGGTCGGCGCGGATGCCGGCTCGAAGGCGCGGCGGGCGAGCGAACTCGGGGTGCGCGTGGTTACCGAGGTGGAATGGCGACAGATGGTCGGGGCGTAGTTGTATGTTGCGAAATTATGCTGGCGTCGATGCGATTGTGCCGCCATCGTTGAAATTAAATGCGCGCCTGACCGGCGCTGTCTGCCCGGGTGGATTCTGACGGACATGGCTTCTGCACGCCCCAAACAATCAGACCGAGTTTCCGAGCGCCTCCGCGTCCTGATCGTGGAGGATACGCCCTCGGTCGCGGCGGCGATCCAGGCCGGGTTGCATCAGGCCGGCATGACCACCGATCTGGCACAAAGCGGATCCGAGGCGATCGAGCGCCATGCCAGCTTCAAGCCGGACATCGTTCTGCTCGATCTCGGCCTTCCCGATGTCGACGGCCTCAGCCTGGTGCAACGATTCGCGGCCCAGGGCGAATGCGGCGTGATCGTCGTCACCTCCAGCGGCGAGGAGGCGACACGGGTCGCCGGGTTGGACACCGGTGCTGATGACTACGTGGTCAAGCCGGTGCGGCTGCGCGAACTCGCGGCGCGCATCCGCGCCTTGCACCGCCGGCTGCACCGCCCGGCGGAGCCGCGGCCGGGCGTGATCACCGTCGATCATGCGCGCCGCGTCATGCTGAGCGCCTCCGGCGTGCGCAGCTTGCTGACCGAGGCGGAGTTGGCGGCGCTGGAAACGCTGCTGGATGCTCAGGGCGCCAGCGTCTCGCGCGAATGGCTGAGCAAGGTCGCCCTGAAGCGGCCGCTGCACAGCGAGGACCGCAGCGTCGACCAACTGGTGCTGAAGCTGCGCCGCAAACTGATCGAGCAAGGTGCCTCGCCACGCACCATCCTGTCGGTTCGGCGCCAGGGCTATGTCATTTCCGATTCGACGTTGTTCCGCTCCGCTCCGGTGCCGCCGGGGCGGCCCACCGCGGGCGTCGACGATGAGCCCGACCCGCCGACTCTCGCCAGCGACTAGGGCAATATGGCTTTAGGTGGAGTAACCTAGGTGCGTGGGGAAGTCAGTTGCGCAACTCGCCGCGGCGCGGTGACGCGACCCCGCCGTCCACGGCGTCCAGCACCGCCGGCAAGTCCGAAGCGGCGGCCAGCGGTTCGCCTTGGCCGTCCAGCAGCCGGTATTCACCGGGTTCAGCCACGAGGAACATCGGCCCGAACGCCGCGGGGCCGGCGTCGGGCACCAGACGCATCGCGGCCGCGCCCCGAACGGCACCCGCATCCTGCACTTGCATGCGCCGCTGCCGGCACCAGCGGGCAAGATGTCTGAAATCGGCGCCTTCCAGCATCAGAAATTCTCCTACCGAGGCCGCGCTTAACCACATCTTGTGAAAGCGGTCCCGAGTCGCGCCGCAATGTGGCATGAACACCGATTTGACGGGTAAATATTCGCGAATCTTCGGTCACGATTCGTTCGCTCACATTTCCGCTACTCGTCTCGGGCAGGAGTGGCTAGAATCGCCGGCAAAACACGCCATGGAGGGCGCGCCATGAACGTCATGCTGGGCAACCAGGGACCCCGCTATCGCCACACCGACGACGAGGACCGTCCCTACGAGACCATCACCGTCGACAAACTCACCCCGATCATCGGCGCCGAGATCGGGGCGGTGGATCTGTCACGGCCGCTCGGCGAGCAGGTGTTGAACGAAATCCATCGCGCCTTGGCCGAGAATCTGGTGATTTTCTTTCGCGACCAGCACATGACGCCGGCACAGCATCTGGCGTTCGGACGGCTGTTCGGCGACCTGCATCTGCACCCCGCCGCCCCGCACGCGCCGGGCGAGCCGGCGCTGATGATCATCCATGCCGACCGGGATTTGCCCCGCGCCAACGGCGAGGGCTGGCACAGCGACGTGTCCTGCGACACCGAGCCGCCGACGGGCAGCATCCTGTACATCCGCACCTGTCCGCCGCACGGCGGCGACACCCTGTTCGCCAACATGTACGCGGCCTACGCGGCGCTGTCGGAGCGGATGAAGACCTATCTCGACGGATTGGTGGCGCTGCATGACGGGGCGGACGTGTATCGCGGCACCTACGCAAATTTCGGCGTCGCCGACAAAGCGGTCTACCCGAGCGCCGAGCACCCCGTGGTCCGCACCCACCCGGTCACCGGCCGCCGCGCGCTGTATGTGAACCGCGGCTTCACCAAGCGCATCATGGGCATCCCCCGCGACGAGAGCGAGGGCGTGCTGCGCTATCTGTTCGAACATATGGAGAATCCGTTGTTCCAATGCCGCTTCCGCTGGCAGCAGAACTCCATCGCCTTCTGGGACAATCGCTGCACCCAGCACCGGGCAATGTGGGATTACTGGCCACATACCCGCTCCGGCCACCGCGTCACCGTGCAGGGCGACAGACCCGTCTGAATCGATACGCCTGAGGCGATCCAGCGATCGTGGATTGCATCGCCGCTTCGTCTGCGGGATGTTCCCCGCGCCATGCGCCTGTAGCTCAGTTGGTTAGAGCGGGCCGCTCATAACGGCTTGGTCGCAGGTTCGAGTCCTGCCGGGCGCATGCCAGTGTGTCGCGGAACAATTGCCGCGGTGTTTGCACCGCGTCACGCGTCCCCCTAATAAACGCATCATCACCGCATACCTCGCTTGCAGGAGCCAGCACGATGGCCGCCTACCAGTACGTCTACGTCATGAAAGACCTCACCAAGGCGTTCCCCGGCGGGCGCGAGGTGTTCAAGGGCATTACCCTGTCCTTCCTGCCGGGGGTGAAGATCGGCGTGCTCGGCGTCAACGGCGCCGGCAAATCGACGTTGCTGAAGATCATGGCCGGCATCGAGACGGAATACGGCGGCGAGGCCTGGGCCGCCGAGGGCGCCCGCGTCGGCTACCTGCCGCAGGAACCGAAGCTCGACGAAACCAAGACGGTGTCGCAGAACGTCCAGGAAGCCTTCGGCCCGCTGCGCGCGGCGCTGGACCGGTTCAACGCGATCTCCAACGAGTTCGCCGAGCCGATGGACGAGGAGAAGATGAACGAGCTTCTCGCCGAGCAGGCGGATCTGCAGGAGAAGATCGACGCCGAGGATGGCTGGGAGTTGGAGCGCCGGATCGAGATCGCGCTCGACGCGCTACGCTGCCCGCCGCCCGACAGCCCGGTCACCAACCTGTCCGGCGGTGAGCGCCGGCGCGTGGCGATGTGTCGGCTGCTGCTGGAAAAGCCGGACGTGCTCCTGCTCGACGAGCCGACCAACCATCTGGACGCGGAAAGCGTCGCCTGGTTGGAAAAGACTCTGCGCGACTATGCCGGCACGGTGCTGGTGGTGACCCATGACCGCTACTTCCTGGAGAACGTCACCAACTGGATCCTCGAGATCGAGCGCGGCCGCGGCTATCCGTTCGAGGGCAATTATTCCTCGTGGCTGGAACAGAAGCGCAAGCGGCTGAAGCAGGAAGAGAAAGAGGAAAGTGCGCGGCAGCGCTCGCTGGCCGCCGAGCAGGAATGGATCCAGTCGAGCGCCCGCGCCCGCCAGACCAAGAGCAAGGCCCGCATCCAGAAATACGAGGACATGCTGGCGAAAAGCCAGGAGATGTCCGGCGGCGTCGCCGAGATCGTCATCCCCCCCGGCCCGCGCTTGGGCAGCACGGTCATCGAGGCCGAGGACCTGCGCAAGGGCTACGGCAACAACCTGCTGATCGACGGGCTGAACTTCAAGCTGCCGCCCGGCGGCATCGTCGGCGTGATCGGACCGAACGGCGCCGGAAAATCCACCTTGTTCCGCATGATCACCGGGCAGGAACAGCCCGATGACGGCAAGTTGGTCGTGGGCGAGACGGTGAAGCTCGGCTATGTCGACCAGAGCCGCGAATCCCTCGATGGCACCAAGTCGGTGTGGGAGGAGATCAGCGGCGGCACCGATGTGATCTATCTCGGCAAACGCGCGGTGCCGTCACGCGCCTATGTCGGCGCGTTCAACTTCAAGGGCTCCGACCAGCAGAAGAAGGTCGGCATACTTTCCGGTGGCGAGCGGAACCGGGTGCATCTCGCGAAGATGCTCAAGAGCGAGAGCAACGTCATTTTGCTCGATGAGCCGACCAACGATCTCGACGTCGACACGCTGCGCGCGCTGGAAGAGGCGCTGGAGGAATTCGCCGGCTGCGTGGTGGTGATCAGCCATGACCGCTGGTTCCTCGATCGCCTGGCGACGCATATCCTGGCCTTCGAGGGCGACAGCCATGTCGAGTGGTTCGAGGGCAATTTCCAGGACTACGAGGAAGACAAGCGCCGCCGCCTCGGCAACGATTCCACCGAGCCGCACCGCATCAAGTATCGCCCGTTGCTGCGATAGGTGAACCCGTCCTGGGTCGTCCGCACCGGGCGGCTGATCATGCGGCCGGTCGGCCATGCCGACCTTGCCGATTTGCAGCGGTTGAAAGCCGATCCGCAGGTGTTCGCGGTGATGCTTGGCGGCGTCCGCACGCCCGAGCGCACGGCAGAGGAACTCGCCGACGACATCGCCTTCTGGGGTGCGTACGGGGTGGGAATGTGGGCGGTGCGCGAGGCGGCGAGCGAGGCATTTCTCGGCACCACCGGCATGCATCTGCGACCGGACGGTCGGGGCATCGCCTTGCGGGTGGCCTTCGTGGCCGGCGTGCATGGCCGCGGCTACGCCAGCGAGGCGGCCGGGGCGGCGCTGCGTTTCGCGCATGAACGCGCCGGCTTTGCCAGGGTGGTGGCGGTGACGCGGCAAAGCAACATCGCCTCGCGGACCGTTCTCGGCGCGATCGGCATGGTGGAGTGCGAAGGCTATGAGCGCGACGGCGATCGCGTGCTGGTTTACGAAAGCGTCGGGTAGGTGTGGTTAAAATCTGACACTTGGTAACCGTGCTGTGGCCAGCTCATTCGGCAAGCGTTACCAACGACCCCGCTATCAATCTGAAGATCCGACCGCAGCCACTCAGTCTGTACGGGCTGCGAGCTCATCCAGGGCCGCACCCTCAAGCACGTACTGCACCTTCTCGGAGCCGAGCGCTCCCAGCCCTTCATAGAGCGCCCGAGCCGCTGTATTCTCCATACCTGTTGACCACTCAATCCTCGTGCTGCCTCTGGCTGTGGCAATGCGCGCGATCTCGGCCATTAGCCGTTGCGCCACGCGCATACGGCGGGCCTTTATGCCAACGTAAATCTGTTGGGCGTAGGTGAAAGAGATCAGGCCAGCGACTGGATAGAGGGACGTGAAGGTCGCGAACCCGAGTAAGCCGCCATCCCCCTGCGCGACGATAATGTCCATGGTCTCGGACTGACGGACAACGTCCTCCGCGACCACCAGAGTTGGATCGACGGTCGCGCCGTAGAAATGGGTCATCTCCATCATGAGATCAGCCAGAGGTTGGGCGTCTCGCTCTTCAAAGGGGCGCACGGAAACCATGATCGCATCCTCACGAGGGGAATCCGATTTTTCCCCTAGGACTGATCTTATAATCCTGACGGTGCATAAGACCAATGGCGCGCCTGCTGGCAGACAACTTCTGGTCCGCACGCGCTTGCCGCCTCACTTGGCAACAAGTGCAAGGTTGTAACCACTAGAGAAGCTCGTCGAGCGCCGCGACGACCGCTTCGGGGGTTTCGCGCGGCAGGAAATGCCCGGCGACCGGGATGATCCGGCGGGCGTAGGGGCCGGTGAAATGCGCGGCATGCGGGTCTTTGGAATTCGGCGGCGTGACGCCGTCGGCCGCACCCTCCAGCACGATGCTGGGCACGGCGATCGGCGGCAGCGCCGCCAGACGTTGTTCGATGCCGGCAAATGCCGGGTCGCCTGGCGCCTCGCCGTAACGGTGGCGGTAGGATTGGATGACCACATCGACGAAATCGGGGTTGTCCCAGCTCACGGCCGTCGCCTCGAAGGTCGCGTCGTCGAAGCGCCAGTTCGGTGACCATAGCTGCCAGAGCAGGCGGCAGATGTCGCGGCGGTTCTCCACGAGGCCGGCGCGGCCGCGCGGGGTGTGAAAATACCACTGGTACCAGTAACGGAATTCCGCCATCGCCGGCGCCGGGCGGGCCGCGACGGCGATGTTCTGGATGTTGAAGCCGCCGATTGAAACCAACGCCTGCACCCGCTCCGGCCAAAGGGCCGCGACCACGCAGGCCGCGCGACCACCCCAGTCGTAGCCGGCGAGTGCGGCGCGGGGCAGTGCCAGCGCGTCCATGAATGCCAGAAGGTCCGCGCCAAGTGCCGCCTGTTGGCCGGACCGGGGCGTCGCGGGGTCGAAGAACCGGGTCGGCCCGTAGCCGCGCAACCAGGGCACCAGAACCCGCCGCCCGGCCCGGGCCAAAGCCGGGGCCACGCCGTCCCAGGTTCGAACATCGTCGGGGAAGCCGTGGAGTAGAATGACCGGAAAGCCATCGGCCGGGCCGCTCGCCTCGTAGGCGATTTCCAGTGTCGGCGTTCGCACCGATGGCACGGCGCGATCAGCCCGGCGGGTTGATGACCTGCTGGCGCATGGCATTGATCAGCGCCTGCACGTCGTTGTTGTTGCGCTGCAGGAACGCCGAATAGTCGCTGCGCTGGGTCAGGCGCAGGCTGGTGCCCTCGGCGATGACATCGACGATTTTCGGCTTGCCGCTGGCCAGGCTGACCAGCCAGTCCACCCGGCTCGGCTCGTTATTCGGCCGCGTCACCGTGGTGGTCACGACGACGCTGTCGTCGCGCTGCGCGCTGCGGTTCACCACGAACGAAACGCCGCGATATTCGCCGACTTTGCCGGTGACGTTCTGTTGCAGAACGCGATGGAATGCCTCCACATAGTCGTGCTGCTGCTGCGGCGTGGCGCTGCGCCAGAACCGGCCGAGGCAGAACTTGGCGACATCATCGAGATCGACGTTGGCATCAATGATCTTCTGCAACGCCGCCTGCTTCTGCGGAATTTCGCCCGGCCCGTTGACCACGGCGGTGAGGTCGCGGCCGAGGGTGGCCACGAAGTCGGTGGCCTGGTCGGTGGCGGCGGCCCGGGAGGGGCCAGCAATCTGCGCCGTCACGACCAGGGCGGCGGAGAGGAACAGCAGATGGCGTCGGGTCAGCATGCGGTGGGCACCATTATGATTTGGATCTTGCAGTTTCAGCACACCGACTTGTCAAGTCGGGGCCTATCGAGGCTGGGCCTGTCAAGGCTGGGCCTGCCAGGTCAGGGCATGTCAAGTCAGGGCAAGTCAAGTCAGGGCGCTGGCGAGCTTGCCGGCTGGGGGAACCAGGCGGGGATGGTATGGCGGTTGTCGTTGCGCGCGTCGTCGACCTGCGATGCCCGGTGCTGGCGCGCCAGGCTGCGGATGGTCGCATAGGGGTCCAGCGCCTGGGCCTTGATGCGGTCCAGATCGTCCAGTACGCGCTCGCGGGCGTCGATCGCGCCGAAGAAGAAGCGGCCGTAGCCGATGCCCTTCAGCACCGCACCCTGGCCGACCCAGGTGGACGGGTCCATGGCGATATCGGTGCCAAAGCCCACTGCGTCGCGCGGGTTGCTCGGGCCTAGCACGGGCAGGAACAGGAACGCGCCGTCCGGCAATCCCCACAGCGCCAGGGTGATGCCGGCATCGGAATCATGCGACGGCCAGCCCCAATCGGTCGCGACGTCGAAGATGCCGCCGATGCCGATCGTGGTGTTGATCACGAGGCGCATCAGGTTGTCGCCGGCGCGGCGGGGCCTGGCTCCCAGGATGTCGTCGAACAACGCCACGGGGGTGCCGAGGTTCACGAGAACGTTATGGGTGTGGCTGCGCACGGTCGCCGGCACCACGGCGCGGTAGCCAACCGCGAGCGGGCGCAGCAGAACGGTGTCGAGGCCGTTGTTAATGGCATAGAAAACCCGGTTTGTGGGCTCCAGCGGGTCATCGGCGTCACGGTATTCGGCGACGGCGTCCGCGTCCGCGGGGTTCGGCGGCGTGGCGCAGCCGCCGAGGCCCGCGGCAGCGAAAAGGGCGGCGAGCACAGCGGGGCGGAAACGGGCGCGCATATCATTCCTCGGCTGGGCAGCGGGGCGGGGCGGGACAGGCGTACTCATACAAGGCACATGCGCCGGATGGAAGCGCGCACCCGCCGGCCGCCACGTGCCTTCGATACGTCCGATTGCAGATGGCGCCGCCAGCCTGCTGATCCAGGGGTTGGGAACAGATTTCTGCGCCGGCGGATGCGGACGCCCTTGCATCGGCACCGCCTGCGGTCTTTTAACACCGGGATGAACCATTCGGTACCTCCCGCGTCGTCTGACACCGCCCCCCTGCCGCGCTGGGTGACCGGGCCACGCTTTGGGTCCCTCCCCGCCCACGATGCCGGCCAGCCCGTGCCGCTGCTGTCGTTCGAATTCATGCCGCCGCGCACCGAAGCGATGGAAAGTCAGCTATGGCAGTGCGTGCAACGCCTGGAGCCGCTGGCGCCGCGCTTCGTGTCGGTCACTTACGGCGCCGGCGGCAGCACCCAGGAACGCACTCACGCGACCGTGAGCCGCATGGTGTCCGAAACCACGCTGACGCCGGCCGCACATCTGACCTGCGTCGCCGCCTCCCGCGCCGAGGTGGACGCGATCGCGCGACGGTACTGGGAGGCGGGGGTGCGCCATATTGTGGCGCTGCGGGGCGACATGCCCGGCGGCGGCCCGTACCAGCCGCATCCGCAGGGCTATGACTATGCGGTCGATCTGGTCGCCGGGCTGAAACGCGTCGCCGATTTCGAGATCTCGGTCGCCGCCTACCCCGAGACGCATCCGGTCGCGATCAGTCCGGACGCCGATATCGACAACCTCAAGCGCAAGCTGGATGTGGGGGCGAACTCGGGCGATCACCACGTTTTTCTTCGAGACCGACACCTATCTCCGCTTCCTCGACCGCTGCCTCGCGGCCGGAATCACCGCGCCGATCGTGCCGGGAATCATGCCGGTCTCAAACTTCGCGCAGGCTCGCAAATTCTCCGAGATGAACGGCACCAGCGTGCCGGCCTGGCTCGGTCACATGTTCGAGGGCACGGAGAATGACCCCGAAATCCGCCGCATGGTCGCAGCCGTGGTCGCCGCCGAACAAGTGCGGCTGCTGCAGGCCAACGGGGTGGATGAATTCCACATGTACACCCTGAACCGGCCGGAGCTGACCTACGCGATCGCGCATATCCTCGGCGTGCGACCGTCAGGCCGGAACCCGGCGCGCGCATAGCCGGTAGACCGGCCGCAGCAGGAACGGGCTGAGGAACAGCGGAAACTGGCAAAGCGCGAAGAACAGGCCGATCCGCGGGTCGGCGGCGGCCGGCAGCACGGCCAGGTACAGCGCCATGTTGCGGTTGCCGCTCATCAACCCCGCCGACGCCGCCGCCCGCCAGCCAAGCCAGGCAAAGGCCAGCGTGGTCGCGGCATTCAGCCCGAAATCCACCATGAAGGCGGCCAGCGTCGCCTGCGCCACCCATAGCGGGTCGGCAGCAATCCGCGCCGCCAGCCCGTCCATCACGCCGAATCCGTAGAGCACCACGAGCCACACCACCGCGCCATCCACCGCCGGGCCGTACGGGGCCAGCCGCTGCGCCCCCACGGCGCGCCTGATGGCGAGGGACAGCGCCAGCGGCACGCCGACCACGAGCACCAGCCGCCCCATGAACGCGGGTAGGCCGATCGCCAGCTCCACCCCCATCAGGGCATAGGCGATCGGCGGCGCGGTCAGCGGCACCAGCAGCGTCGTGGCGAGGGTGGCGAGCAGGGTGAGTTCGGGGTCCAGGCCGACCAGCCGCGCGAAGGCAGCGCCGGAGGTGGCGGCGCACCCGGCGGCGAAGATCACCACCCCCGAGGCGATCCCGGCATCAAGGCCGAGATGCGCCGCCACCACCCAGGCAAGCACCGGGCAGGCGAGCAGGTGAAAGCCGACGATGGCGGCGAGCGGCGCGGGTCGGCGCAGATGCGCGAAGGTCGCCGGGATGTCCACCCGCAGCAGTACCAGCGTCATTAGCGCCACCACGTTGGGCGAGATGAACCAGCGCATCGCGTGCGCCAGCGGTGGCAGCAGCAGGCCGCCGAATACACCGACAGCCAACAGCGCCGACCCGCGCGCCGCGGAGGCCGCCAAGAAACGCTCGGCGCCGGCGATGAGGTTGGAGGGTGTCGCCAAGCGTTCTATATCCCTGCGGTGCCGAGCCGAATCACCCGATCAACCGCATCATGACCGAGTACCTCGCCCGCCTGAACCCCGAGCAGCGCGCGGCCGTCGAGACCGTCGACGGGCCGTTGCTGGTGCTCGCCGGCGCCGGCACCGGCAAGACCCGGGTGCTGACCACCCGCTTCGCCCATATCCTGCTCACCCGCCGCGCCTTCCCCAGCCAGGTGTTGGCGGTGACCTTCACCAACAAAGCGGCGCGGGAGATGCGCGAGCGGGTGTCGGCGCCTGCTCGGCGGCCCGGCGGAGGGCCTGTGGCTCGGCACCTTCCATGCCCTCTGCGCCCGCATGCTGCGCCGGCACGCAGGCCTGGTCGGCCTGACCAGCAGCTTCAACATCCTCGATGCCGATGACCAGCTGCGACTGCTGAAGCAGGTGATGGAGGCCGAGAAGGTCGATCCCAAGCGCTGGGTGCCGCAGGCGCTGATGGGCATCATCCAGCGCTGGAAGGATCGCGGGATCGCCCCCGCCGAGGTGACGCCGGCCGAAGACACCGATTTCGCCGACGGCCGGGCGAAGGCGCTGTATGCAACCTACCAGGACCGCCTGCGCGCGCTGAACTGCGCCGATTTCGGCGACCTGCTGCTGCACATGACCGACATCCTGCGCCATCATCCTGATGTGCTGGCGCAGTACCACCGCAGCTTCCGCTACATTCTGGTCGACGAGTACCAGGATACCAACCTCGTGCAGTACCTCTGGCTGCGGCTGCTGGCGCAAGCGGACAAGAACATCTGCTGCGTCGGCGACGACGACCAGTCGATCTATTCGTGGCGCGGTGCCGAGGTGGAGAACATCCTGCGCTTCGAGAAGGACTTCCCTGGTGCCAGGATCGTCCGACTGGAGCGGAACTACCGCTCGACCGCGCCGATCCTGGCCGCGGCCTCAGGACTGATCGCGCATAACGAGGGACGGCTGGGCAAAACCCTGCGCCCCGGCACCGACGACGCCGGCGGCGATAAGATCACCATCGTGTCGCTTTGGGACTCCGACGAGGAGGCCCGCATGGTCGGCGAACGCATGGAGACGCTGCGGCGGGACGGCCACCCGCTCGCCGAACTGGCGGTGCTGGTGCGCACCAGCGCGCAGACCCGGGCGATCGAGGAGCGGCTTATCACCCTCGGCCTGCCCTATCGCGTGGTCGGCGGGTTGCGGTTCTATGAGCGGGCGGAAATCCGCGACGCCATCGCCTATGCCCGCCTGATCAACCAGCCGGCCGACGACCTCGCGTTCGAGCGGATCATCAACGTGCCGCGCCGCGGTGTCGGCGAACAGGCGTTGCGGGCGATGCACGAGCGCGCCCGCGAACGCCAGATGCCGCTGTCGGACGCGGCCGCGAGCCTTGTTGAAGACGGCGCTCTGCGCGGCAAGGCCCGCGACGCGGTGCGCGAGCTGCTGACCGGCTTCCTGCGCTGGCGCGAGATGATCGGGCGCGACGGGCATATCGTGACCATCGCGACCATGCTCGACGAAAGCGGCTACACCGGCATGTGGCAGGCCGACAAATCGCCCGAAGCGCCAGGCCGTCTCGAGAACCTGAAGGAGCTGGTGCGGGCGCTGGCCGATTTCGACACGCTCGCCGGCTTCCTCGACCATGTCAGCCTGGTGATGGAGAACAACGAGAATGCCGAGGCCGACCGGGTGCAGCTGATGACCCTGCACGCCGCCAAGGGGTTGGAATTCGATACGGTTTTTCTGCCGGGCTGGGAGGAAGGGCTGTTCCCCAGCCAGCGCACCATGGACGAGAGCGGCGCCAAGGGTCTGGAGGAGGAGCGGCGGCTCGCCTATGTCGGCCTCACCCGGGCGCGGCGGCGGGTGATCGTCAGCCACGCCGCCAACCGGCGCCTCTACGCCAATTGGCAAAGCAGCATCCCCAGTCGCTTCCTTGACGAGTTGCCGGAAGCGCAGATCGAACGCGCCGGCTCGGCCGCCATCCAGCGCGACCGCATGATCGCGCAGGTGCCGTCCTTCGGCGGGCAGTTCCCGATGATCGCGCGCGCGCCCGGGCGGCCACGGGTGATCGAGGCGTGGGAGCAGCCGGCGCGGCCGGCGCGGGCGGATGCGATGCCGGTGGGGGCGCGGGTGTTCCATCAGAAATTCGGCTACGGGACGGTGAAGAAGGTGGACGACGACAAGCTGGACATCGAGTTCGACAAGGCCGGCGGCAAGCGGGTGCTCGATCGGTTTGTGGAACTGGCATGAGGGCCGGCCCGGTCAGCCTGCGCCACGCAACCGCGCTCGAGACGCTTACGCTGGTGGTGCCGGAAGCGGCCGTCCCTGCTTACGAAGCGGCCTTGCAGAACGTCTGCGGCACCATCGGCTTCTTCCTCGATGAGGACACCGGACTCTGGCACCTCGAAGGCGTGCGGGATCGTGGCACCAACGAGCAGGAACTCGTCACCGGCATGGCGTTGGCCGCCTTGGTCAGCGGGATCGAGGCCGTGGTCGAGCGGCGGGAGACGCCGGCGGAAGGCTGGCTCGCGCGCAGCTATCAATCATTTCCCGAGCAGCTCGTCGGCCGGCGGCTGGCGATTCGCGGCACCCATCTCGGCGGCGCGGCGCCGTCGGGCCGGCGCCTGTTGGTGCTGGACGCAGGAATCGCCTTCGGTTCGGGCGAGCATGGCTCCACCCGTGGTTGTCTGCGCGCGTTGGAAAGGATCGCCTATCGCCGGCCGCGCCGCATCCTCGATCTCGGCACCGGCTCGGGCGTGCTGGCGATGGCCGCGGCGGCGCTGCTGCACCGGCCGGTGCTGGGCACCGATATTGAGCCGTGGTCGGTGCGGGTGGCGGCGCAGAACGCGGCGCTGAACGGGCTGGCCGGTCGCACCCGCTTCGCCCTGGCGAATGGCTGGCGGTCGCCGCTGGTCCGCCGAGGCGCGCCATATGACCTCGTCTTCGCCAACATCCTGGCGCGGCCGCTCTGCGCCATGGCGGCCCAGCTTGCCCGGCGGCTGGCGCCTGGTGGCACGGTGATTCTGGCGGGTTTGCTCAATTCGCAGCGCCGCCAGGTGCTGGCGGCGCATCGCCGGCAAGGCTTGCGGCTGGACTTCACGCTGCACGAGGGCGCCTGGGCGACCCTCGTGCTGCGCAAGTCGCCTCAGCCGAAGGCGACGTAGCCGGTGGCGTTGTCGCGGTTGAAGCGCTCGGACGAGCGCATTTCGGCGAAGGCCGGGTCGAACACCCGCGGCAACTCCGACCGGCTCAGGCCGATATCGGCGAGTTCACGGTCGCTCAGCGATTGCAGCTCGCTGATCACGGAACGGCGCGCGGGCAAGGCGACAAGCCAGCGCAGTCCCGTGGCAATGCGGCCGAACAGGCCAGGGCCCTGGGCCTCTGGCTGCGGCATATACGGCACTTCGTCCTTGAAGTAGTGCGACAGGCTGTTGGGCATCAGGAGAGCGATCTCTTCCTTGGAAACATGGGCGTTCATCGTATCAAGTCCTGGGTATCGCCGTGGCGGGCTCCATGCCGAAATGCCGGAAGTCACGCGGTGATTGTGCAACGCAACATAGGCAGAAAATCGCCTAGGAGAACCGTCCTGCCTCGTCGCCAGATATGCGTCTCATGCATGGACATCCGTGAGCCATGAATATTTTGCCAGCAGAATATTAAGAGGATAGATTAACTATGAATCTCAACCGCCTGAAATCGCTGCAGGCCGAGCTTTCTCGCATCGGCGTCGACGGATTGATCGTGCCGCGTTCCGACGAGCACTTGGGTGAATACGTCCCTGCCGCCGCCGAGCGGCTGCGCTGGTTGACCGGATTCAGCGGCAGCGCCGGGTTGGCGGTGTTGCTGCGTGACCGCGCAGCGGTGTTCACCGACGGGCGCTACGTGCTGCAACTCGCCGCCCAGACCGACGCGGCGCTGTGGGAGCGGCGTCACATTACCGAGGAGCCGCCGCCGGCCTGGATCGCCGAGCACGCGGCGAAGGGTACACGCATCGGCTACGACCCGTTGCTGATCAGCGAGGAGGGACTGCAGCGTTTCACCGCCGCGGGGCTCACCATGGTGCCGCTGGCGACCAACCCGATCGACGCGATCTGGCACGACCGTCCGGCCGCCCCGCTTCATCCCGCCGTGCCGCAAAAGCTGGAATTCGCCGGCCAAGATGGGGCGGCCAAGCGCGAGCAGGTGGCGGCGGCGCTGAAATCCGCTGGCGAGGACGCGGCGGTGGTGACCGATCCCGCCTCGATCGCCTGGCTGCTCAACATTCGCGGCAGCGACGTCCCGTTCATCCCGTTCGCGCTCGGCTTCGCGATCGTCCACGCCGACGCCGGCTGCGAATTGTTCATGGACCCGCGCAAACTGCCGCCTGATCTGCTGGAGTGGCTGGGCAACGCGGTCGCGGTGCAGGACCGCGCAATGCTGCCCACGGCATTGACCAAGTTCGCCGGCAAGCGGGTGCGGGTCGACGCCTTGCGGCTCGCCGGTCTGGTTCGCCCAGCGCCTGCGCGACGGCGGCGCCGAAGTGGTCGCGGGGATGGATCCGTGCATGCTGCCCAAGGCGTGCAAGAACGAGGTGGAACGCCAAGGGGCGCGCAACGCCCACGCCCGCGACGCCGTGGCGGTGTGCCGCTTCCTGCACTGGCTGGACGGCGCCGCCGGCACAAGCACGGAAATTTCCGCCGCCGCCCGCCTGCTGGCTTTCCGCCAACAGGTGGAGCGATTTCGCGGCGAGAGCTTCCCGGCCATCTCGGGTGCCGGCGAGGATGGCGCCATCATCCATTACCGCGTCAGCCCCGAGACCGACCGGCCGATCCGAGCCGACGAAACCTACCTGATCGACAGCGGCGGCCAGTACCACGACGGCACCACCGACGTCACCCGCACGGTCTGGACCGGCCCCGGTGCCGCACCCGCCGAGTTGCGCGACCGGGCGACCAGGGTGCTGAAGGGTCACATCGCTATCGCCACGCTGGTGTTCCCGCAGGGCGTCGCCGGCCCGCATCTCGACGGCTTCGCCCGCGCCGCCCTGTGGCAGGCGGGGCTCGATTACGACCACGGCACCGGCCACGGCGTCGGCAGCTACCTCTCGGTCCACGAAGGCCCGGTGAGCCTGTCGCGGGCGGCCAAGCCGGTGCCGCTGGCCGAGGGGATGATCCTCTCGAACGAGCCGGGCTTCTATCTGCCCGGGCATTACGGCATCCGGCTGGAGAACCTGCTGCTGGTGCAACCCGCCGAGCTTGCGGCCGGCGGCAAGAAGTTCCTCCGCTTCGAGACCCTGACGCTGGCACCTTTCGACACCAGGCTGATCGAGCCCGCGCTGATGACCGAGGCCGAAATCGCTTGGCTGGATGGCTACCATGCGCGCGTGCTGGCCGAGATCGGCCCACGTCTTGATCAGGCGGAGCGGGCATGGCTGGAGCGGGCATGCGCGAAGCTGCGGCGCGAGGCGACGTAGCGGCGCCGCAAGGTGAGACCCATGGGCAGGACAAGCCGGTATGCACGCACCCGGCGTCCGGGATAGTAACGCGCGGTTTGTAAGCCCTGCGCCGATTCTGTCGCCGCACGCATATCAGGAATTCAAACACTGGATCAGTTCATTGCCGGCTACCGACGCTTCCGCGCGACCGGTTGGCCCTCACGACGCAAAATGTTCGAGACGCTCGCCGAGGATGGCCAGCAGCCCACGGCATTGGTGGTCTCCTGCATCGACAGCCGCATCGACCCGGCGATGATCTTCGATGCGCGGCCTGGCGAGATGCTCACCGTGCGCAACGTCGCCAATTTGGTGCCCCCCTACGCGCCGGATGCCTCCTATCACGGCACCAGCGCCGCGCTGGAGTTCGGCGTGCGGGTGCTGGAGGTGCCGCACCTCATCGTGCTCGGCCACGGCATGTGCGGCGGCGTCCGCACGCTGCTCGACGGGGCGCCGCCGGGCGCGCGTGATTTCGTCGCACCTTGGATGTCCATGGCAGCACCGGCGCGAATCCGGGCGTTGCGCTGCACCACGCCCGACGAACGCCAGCAATGCTGCGAGCACGAGGTCATCAAGATCTCGCTCGCCAACCTCATGACCTTCCCCTGGATCGCCGAGCGCGTGGGCGCCGGGAGCCTCACGCTGTCCGGCGTGTGGTTCGCCATCCACACCGGCGAGTTGACGATGCTGCAGCCGGACGGATCCTTCGCGCCGGTCCGCCAGTAGGTTCACGCCGGCAGCTTTTCGCCGGCAGCTATGCGTCCGGGCGCCAGGGGGAGTAGCATCGGGGCCGCCTCCACGCGGATTACCTGCGGTTGTCGTTCGACCGGGAAAGGTCTCCCATGCTGACGCTCGGATACAAGGCCTCGGCCGAACAGTTCGGCCCGCGCGAACTGCTCGAATTCGGCGTGCTGGCCGAAGCGGCGGGCTTCGAATTGGTGTTTGTCAGCGACCATTTCCAGCCCTGGCGCCATGTCGGCGGGCACGCGCCGTTCGCGCTGGCCTGGATGGGGGCGCTCGGGGCCCGCACCTCGCGCATCGTCATGGGCACCAGCGTGCTGACGCCGACCTTTCGCCATCATCCCTCCGTCGTGGCGCAGTGCTTCGGCACATTGGGCGACATGTTTCCCGGTCGCGTCATCCTCGGCATCGGCACCGGCGAATCCTTGAACGAGGTGCCGGCGACCGGCATCGTTTGGCCGGAGCAGAAGGAGCGTTTCGCCCGGCTGCGCGAATCCGTGAAGTTGATCCGCGCCTTGTGGTCCGGTGAGCGGGTGACCTTCACCGGCGAGTACTACAAGACCGAAGCTGCCACGATCTACGACAAGCCGGAAAAGATGGTGCCGATCCACATCGCCGGCGCCGGGCCGATGATCACGAAATATGCCGGCCGGGTCGCCGACGGTTTCATCTGCACCTCCGGCAAGGGGCTGGAACTCTATCGCGACGTGCTGCTGCCGAACCTCGATGCCGGCATGAAGATGGAGAACCGGCCGCCGTCCGCGGTGGACCGGATGATCGAGATGAAAGTCTCGTTCGACACCGATCACGCCCGCGCCGTCGAGGATACCCGCTTCTGGGCCGCGCTGGCGCTGACGCCGGAAGAAAAGATGTCGGTCGAAGACCCGCTGGACATGCAGCGCCTGGCCGATGCCCTGCCGGCGGAGCGGACGGCGAAACGCTGGATCGTCTCGACCGACCCTGACGAACATGTCGAGATGATCCGCCCCTATGTCGACCTTGGCTTCCGCCATTTGGTGTTCCACGCCCCTGGACAGGATCAGGCACGGTTCATAAAGCTGTATTCGGAGCGGGTTTTGCCCAAGCTTCGCGCCGCTTTCGGCTGACCGGGCGCACCCGCCCATGCGGAACCCCGCAAAGGGGCAAGCCGATCGGAGACAACGCATGACGCAGCGCCGCGATATCTGGGCGGTCGTTCCGGTCAAGGGGTTCGCCGGCGCCAAGCAACGGCTGGCCACGATTTTCCCTGCCGATTTCCGGCGGGAACTGGCGGCGATCATGGTGCAGGACGTGCTGGCGGCGCTGTCTCAGTCGCGGATGCTCGGTGGCATCGTCGTCGTCACCGATGACCAAGATGCCGCCGCCCTGGCCCGCCGCCACGGCGCTGAGATCTGCCGCGATGACGCCACCGGCGGCCACACCGCGGCGGTGGTCTCAGGGGGGCGTTTCCTGCGCGCCGCCGGCCGTGGCGGAATGCTCTCGCTGCCCGGCGACATCCCGGGCGTGACAGGAGAAGAGGTCGATATGTTGCTCGGTCGCCACGGCGACGCACCAGCCTTCATCCCCGCCTTCACAATCGTGCCCGCGCATGACCGGCGCGGCTCCAACGCCATCGTGGCGACGCCGCCTGACGTCGTGAAGCTGGCCTACGGCGATGACAGCTTCCTGCCGCATCTCGCCGCGGCGCGACGCTGCGGTCTTGAACCAGCGATCGTGAAGTTGCCCGGCATCGCCCTCGATGTCGACACGCCGGCGGACCTGTTCGCCGTGGCGGCGCAGGACTGGCCGACACGCACGAATGCTTTCCTCGCAGCCTCCCCTGTCTTCGCGGCCGCGTCCGCGGAGGCATCGCGCCCTGAACGGAGCCACGCCGATGATTGATGCGCTGATCTCCATGTTTCATTCCCGCGAGGGCCTCACACTGTCCGACGCCGACGCCATCGCGCTGGCCGAGACGGCACCGCTCGGCCGGCTGATGGAGCTGGCCGGCGCGATGCGCGATCGCGGCCACGGCAACCTCGTGTCCTACTCGCGCAAGGTGTTCATTCCGCTCACCCATCTTTGCCGCGACGTTTGCCATTACTGCACCTTCGCGCAGCCGCCGCGAAAGGGCGAAGCCGCCTATCTCAGCCGCGAGCAGGTGCTGGACGTGGCGCGCGCCGGCGCCAAGGCCGGCTGCAAGGAGGCGCTGTTCACCCTCGGCGACAAACCCGAACTGCGCTACCCCGCCGCCCAGGCGCAGCTACGGGCACTCGGGCACGAGACGACGCTGTCGTACCTGATCGAGGCGGCAGGCCTGGTTCGCCGCGAAACCGGCCTGCTGGCGCATATCAATGCCGGCGTGATGGGCATCGAGGATATCAGGCGGCTGCGGGCGGTGTCGGTATCGCAGGGGATCATGCTGGAGACTGCGTCCGATCGTCTCTCGGCGCGCGGCGGCCCGCATTTCGGCTCGCCGGACAAAATCCCCGCAGTGCGGCTCGAAACCATCCGCGCCGCCGGTGAGGCCGGTGTGCCGTTCACGTCAGGCCTGCTGATCGGCATTGGCGAAACGCGGATGGAGCGGGTTGAGGCGCTGCTGAAGCTGCGCGCGCTGCACCAGGCGTACGGCCACATCCAGGAAATCATCATCCAGAATTTTCGCGCCAAGCCCGGCACGAGGATGGCGGGGGCGGAAGAGCCGTCGCTCGACGAGCAGCTCTGGACCGTCGCCCTCGCCCGGCTGCTGTTCGGCCCCGACATGAACATCCAGTCGCCGCCCAACCTGCGGCCGGACGCGCTGGGCCAGATCGTCGCCGCTGGGATCAACGACTGGGGCGGCGTCTCGCCAGTCACGCCCGACCACGTCAACCCCGAAGCGCCCTGGCCGGAGATCGAGCGCCTCGCCGACCAGACCGCCGCCGCCGGCAAGCTGCTGGTGGAGCGGCTCGCGATCTATCCCGCGTACGCGCTGGAACCAGAACGCTGGATCGCGCCGGAAATGCGTGGCCCGACCATGCGGCATTCCGACGCCACCGGCTTCGCCCGGCCGGATGTCTGGGTCGCCGGCTCCGGCACGCCGCCGCCCGCCGCCCGCCGCAACCCTGCGACGATTCCGATCGGCCGTGACCTCACGGCGATCCTCGACCGCGCGACGCAAGGCCAGGAGGTGAGCGAAGCCGAGATCGTGCGGCTGTTCGCGGCGCGCGGGCGGGAATTCGAGCTGGTGTGCAAGGCCGCCGACGCGTTGCGGGCCGACACGGTGGGCGACTCGGTGTCCTACGTCGTCACGCGCAACATCAACTACACCAACATCTGCACCTATAAATGCAAGTTCTGCGCGTTCTCAAAAGGCAAGCTCAGCGAGAACCTTCGCGGCCGACCCTACAACCTCGACGTCGCCGAAATTCAGCGGCGTGCGACCGAAGCATGGGCGCGCGGCGGCACCGAGCTGTGCCTGCAAGGCGGCATCCACCCGGAATATACCGGCCAGACCTATCTCGACATCTGCCGGGCGATCAAGGCGGTGACACCGGAGATGCACATCCACGCCTTCTCGCCGCTGGAGATCTGGCAGGGTGCGGCGACGCTCGGCATGCCGATCGAGGTGTTCCTTGCCGCGTTGAAGGCGGAGGGCTTGGGCTCCCTGCCCGGCACAGCGGCGGAAATCCTCGACGACGAAGTGCGCGCGGTGATCTGCCCCGACAAACTCAGGACCGATGAATGGCTGCAGGTGATCGAGACGGCGCACAAGGTGGGGCTGCGCACCACCGCCACCATCATGTTCGGCCATGTCGACCATCCCCGGCACTGGGCCCGCCACATCCTGCGGATCCGCCGGTTGCAGGCGCGCACCGGTGGCTTCACCGAATTCGTGCCGCTGCCGTTCGTGCCGATGGAAACGCCGATTTTTCTGCGCGCCGGATCGCGCAAGGGCCCGACCTATCGTGAGGCCGTGCTGATGCACGCGGTCAGCCGCCTGGTGCTACATCCGCTGATCCGGAACATCCAGGTGTCGTGGGTGAAGCTCGGCGTGGAAGGCATGGCGGATTGCCTCGGTGCAGGGGTCAACGACCTCGGCGGCACGCTGATGGAGGAGACGATCACCCGCTCGGCCGGTGCCATCCACGGCCAGGAGATGTCACCGCGCCAGTTCACCGAGGTGATCCGCGCGGCCGGACGGGTGCCGCGGCCGCGCAACACGCTGTACGGCGACGCCGCGGAAAGCCGTGTGCGGGCCGCGTTCCAGGCGGCACCGCTGAGCCAATCGATCAACACGCCAGCCTTGCGCTACGAGCGTGCCGACCGGCCGGCACTGCGGGAGCGGGAAAAAGCCTGATCCCGCCTGCGGATTCCTGGCGTCGTGCGGCGCAAACGGGTGCTCGGCGCGGCGCGCGCCGGCGGATATGCGGGCACTCCGGCGCGATCGGGGTGGGGTTGCAAAGGCGCAATTGATCGTCGATCCTGAATGCAAGCCGACGAAAATCGGCAGGAAATCGAGCCAGGAGCGTCCACATGCATCGCCGAACACTGCTCGCAGCAACGAGTGCGGGCATGGTCTCTCTGGCCGCACCGAACGTCGTGTCCGGCCAAGGCGCCAAAATCGTCAAATTCGTTCCGCAGGCTGATCTTGCCTTGCTCGATCCGGTGCAGACCACCGCGTCGGTGACGCGCAATCACGGCTACCTGATCTTCGACACGCTTTACGGAATGGACGAGAATCTCGCGCCGCAACCGCAGATGGTGGACGGCCACGTCGTTTCGGATGAGGGCAAGATCTGGGAACTGACGCTGCGCGAAGGGCTCAGATTCCACGACGGCGAGCCGGTGCGCGCCCGCGATGTCGTCGCCAGCATCAGACGCTGGAGTTCGCCCGATCCGCTCGGATCGATCCTGATGGCCGCAACCGACGAATTGTCTGCCGTCAACGACCGGAAAATCCGGTTCAGGCTGCGGCAACCTTTCCCTTTGCTGCCGCAGGTGCTCGGCAAGATTCAGCCGACCATGCTGTGCATCATGCCAGAGCGCCTGGCGAACACCGATCCGGCGGTGCAGGTGACGGAGATGATCGGCAGCGGGCCGTTCCGCTTCGTCGCGTCCGAGCGTGTGCCCGGCGCACGGGCCGTTTATGAAAAGTTCGCCGGCTACGTGCCGCGCGGCAGCGGCACGCCGGGCCTGACGTCCGGGCCAAAAATCGTCAATGTCGATCGTGTCGAATGGCAGACGATCCCTGATCCCGCGACCGCCGCCGCAGCGTTGCTGTCCGGCTCGGTCGATTGGTGGGAACGACCGAATTACGATCTGCTGCCGATGTTGCGCGACAGTGGCAAGATCACGTCGTTCCTCAACGACCGCACGGGCGAATTCGCCTATCTGCGCCTCAATCACCTGCAACCACCCTTCGACAACCCGGCGATCAGGCGGGCCGTGCTGGGCGCGATCGATCAGTCCGACATGATGCTGGCAGTCGCCGGCACCGACCAGACCTATTGGCATGCGGGTGTTGGCATATTCCCGCCAGGCTCACCGATGGCGAACGATGCCGGTCTGGAGGTTCTAAGCGCGCCTCGCAACTACGAAAAGGTGAAGCGGGAGATTCTGGCGGCGGGCTATCGCGGCGAGAAGGTGGCGCTTCTGGTGCCAACCGATGTGCCGGACGCACTCGCCTGCTGCCAGGTCGCCGCGGACGCGTTCAAGAAAGTGGGGCTGAACGTCGACTATCAGGCGTCGGACTGGGGCACGGTGGCGCAGCGCCGGGCAAGCAAGAAGCCGGTCCAGGACGGTGGATGGAGCTGCTACATCATCCCCGCCTCCGGGTTGGCTCTGGTCGATCCCTCGGTGTCCTTGCCGCTGCGTGGCAACGGGGCGAACGCGCCGTACGGATGGCCGAACAGCCCGCGGCTTGAGGCATTGCGAGACGCCTGGATGAGCGCGCCGGATGACGCGGCCCGCAAGCAGATTGCCCGCGACATGCAGCTGCAAGCCTGGCAGGACGTGCCGTTCATTCCGCTCGGCCAGTATTTCCTGCCGACCGTTTTTCGCAACACGATCACCGGCGTGCTTGCGGGATACACCAAGTTCTGGAACCTGAAAAAAGCTTGAGAATGAACCCCGGCATGAACTCGCCGCCGATTGCGCAAACCGCGTTGGGTGATCTGCGGGGCGGCGTGGAGGGAGGTGTCGCGGTGTTTCGCGGCGTGCCCTACGCCGCCGCACCAACCGGCGAGCTGCGCTTCATGCCGCCGCAGCCGCCGCATGCCTGGATTGGGTTGCGCGATGCCGGGCGACATGGCCCGATCGCACCGCAGCTTCCGACCACGATCATACACGTCATGGGCGACATCGACAGTCCCCAGGACGAGGATTGCCTGACGCTGACGATCTGGACACCGGCGGCGGACGACCGCCGCAGGCCGGTATTGGTCTGGCTGCACGGCGGCAGCTTCACCAGCGGCGCCGGTTCGCTGGACTGGTACAACGGCTCCGGCCTCGCCCGTGATGGAGACCTGGTGGTCGTCGGTGTGAACTACCGTTTGGGCGCACTTGGCTTTCTGTGCCGCGAGGGCATCTGCGACGGCAATCAGGGTGTGCTCGACCAGGCGGCGGCGCTGCGGTGGGTGGCCGCCCACATCGCAAGCTTCGGCGGCGATCCGGATCGGGTGACGGTCGCCGGCCAGTCAGCCGGCGCCCACGCCATTGCCCGCCTGGCGACCATGCCGGATGCCCGTCCGCATTTTCGGCGCGCGATTCTGCAAAGCGGCGCATTTGCCCGGCCAGCCTCGATTGCGGCGGACATGCTGCCGACATCGGACGTGTTCCTGCAAGAACTCGGAATCGATGCCGAAGCGGCCGATGCCGCCTCGCAACTGCGACGCATTCCGCCCGACCGCATTCTGCAGGCGCAGGCTGTGGCTTTACGGCTTGGCGACCAGCTCGGCGGTGCCCGCGAGGCTTTCCGGCCGGTATTGCCGGTGCGCGAGACGCCGCGCCAACGGATATCTGCGATCGCCGAAGGTCTTTCGGATCTCGACGTCATGGTCGGCATCACGGCGAACGAGACGCACGCCTTCATCGGCCGGCCGGAATTGCCGGACCATTCCGCGTCCTTCGTGGCCGAGCAACTGCATGCGCTGACCGGGCGGGCGGATGCGCTGGAATGGTATCAGGCGCGCTATCCCGGCAGCACGCGGCGGAACCTGTTGTGCGAAATCATGTCGCAACATTCGTATTATGGCCCGACAGCGGAGTTGGCCGATGCGCTGGTGGGAAGCGCATCTCGGGTGTTCGGCTATGTCTTCGACTGGGCCCCGCCGGCCAGCCGCTACAAGGCGTGCCACTGCATCGACATTCCGTTCGTCTTTGGGAATTTCGACATGTGGGGAAATCCCGGCATGCTCGCTGGCGGCAATGCGGCCGAGATGGCGGCGTTGTCGCGCGCCGTTCAGCGTGCCTGGTTTGGATTTATACGCGACGGCACGCCCGAGCCGCATCCGTTGATTCCATGGCCGCGCTATCACCAGGGCGATCGCCGGGTGATGCGGTTCGGCCGAACCATCGACGTCGGCGGCTCGTTCACCGCGCGATGAAATGACTGGCGGCGGTCAGCGCGACGTCGCCGCTCCGATCGCCTTGCGCAGGATGTCGGGCGCCGCTTCGTCCGCCCGCTCCCCGGCCCAGGCGACAAACTGGTCCGGCCGCACCAGGACCAGCCCCGCCTCGTACCGCTCGCGACCGCCTGATCTGTCGTCGGCGACAACGGTGAGCGGAACAAGTGGCACCCGTGCCGCAAGCTCGAACGCGGCGGCGGCGGCGGGTTCCTGGCCCAGCGCCAGCAGCGTGAAGCCGGTCCCGAGCGCCTGGTACACGCTGCTCCCGGACGAGAGCTGCTGTGGGGCGAGGTGGTGGCCGGCGCGGGCCGCGAAGCTGTGGGTGCCGGTCGCGCCGGAGCGGCCGCCGGGCGGACCGAACACGATCGGTGAGCCTTCGTAGTTCGGCTCGAACGCGCTGACTTCCGATCGCGCGCCGGAGCTGCGTTCGAGCCAATGCCGCTCGAAGCTTTCGCGGTCCTTCGCCGGATCGAAATTCCGGAGGAACGCGCCGTCCACCTCGATCGACCGCTCGATGAAATCGCGTGCGGTGGAAGCGAAGACGGGGCGTCGTTCCTGGTCATAGGAGTCGAGCAGGCATGCGCCGCCCCACCCCCGCAGGACCGCGGCGAGCTTCCATCCGAGATTCGCCGCGTCCTCGAACCCGGTATTGATGCCGTAGCCGCCATAGGGTGGATGGCTGTGGGCGGCGTCACCGGCGATGAAGATGCGCCCGTTCGCGTACTGGTCCGCGACCGCCACCCGCAGATCCCAGAAACCGATATGCTCGAACTCAACGTCGAACTCGGCACCGGCGGCGGTGTGCAGGTAGCGGCGGAAGTCGAAATTGTCCTTGGTGGTCCCGAGTGGAACGGGCGCGTGGAAGAACCATGTTGTGCCGAGGTCAACACGGCCGAAGAACTGCCAGTATCCGCCGAGATCGGGGTGCAGGACGTTGTAGAATGACTTGCCGGGATAGCGCGCCAACCACTTGTTCAGCCCGGGGGAGCGGAAGACCAGCAGCACCATCAGGCGGTCGTGGTCGGAGCGGCTCTCGGTGATGCCCGCCTGCTCGCGCGTGAGGGACTTGCTGCCGTCGCAGCCGACGGCGTAGGCGGCGGCGACGGACTTGCGGCCGCCGCCTTTGCGTTCGGCGATGACGGCCTGCACGCCGGATGCGGTCTGGCCGATGCGTTCCACCGTCCAGCCGTACAACGTGGTCACCGTGTCCAGCTCCGCCGCACGCGCCCGCAGCACGGCTTCGGTGGCATATTGCGGCAGGCGTTCGTTGTCGGTGAAGTAGTATGGCCGGACGATTTCGCGCTGCAGCCAATCGTGGTGGTACTGGCCAAGCAGCGTGCCATACGCGGTGAGGCCGCCGATGCCGTAGTCTTTCGGGATGGTGCGAGCCGCGCGCAACTGCGCCTCGGCCTGCCAGAAGTGGAAATGCTCCATTGTGCGCTGCGTGAGGTTCTGGCCCTTGGGGATCGGCTGCGGCCGGGCATGGTTCTCCACGACCAGGCACCGGATGCCGCGCTGGCCAAGTTCGATGGCCAGACCCATGCCGACTGGCCCGCCGCCGGCAATCACGACTTCGGTCTCGGCGGATGCGTGCTGGTCGGTCATGGGCGGCTCGGTCCGGCGGCGATTGGAGGGATCGCCGGGACCGGCGGCGGAGCTGCGGACGCCACGATGCGGCTCAGGGCCAGGGCGGCCAGGGCGGCGCAAAGCGGCGGCGCGGCGGCGGCGAGGAACAGGTCTGGTGTTGCCCAGTGCCGAGACAGGAACACGCCGCCGACCAGCGGACCGATGATCGAGCCGATGCGCCCGATCCCGAGCGCCCAGCCGACGCCGGTGGAGCGCATCGCCGTCGGGTAGAAGGTGGCGGCGATCGCGTTCGCGGCGATCTGTCCGCCAACGATGCAGAAACCCGCGGCGAAGACGGCGACGGACGCGACCACGATGGAACTGCCCGATCGGCCGATCGCCGCGACCGCGACGGTGGCCAGCGCGTAGGTGATCCCGAGAGCCCGGAACGAAAACCGGTCGATCACCCGGCCGAGCGCCAAGGTCCCGACCAGCCCGCCGACTTGCAGCAAGGCGCCGACAACGATCGCGAGAGACACCGACGCACCGAGATCGTTCAGCACCGTCGGCAGCCAGTTCGACAGGAAATACAGGTCGAGCAGGCTCATGAAGAAGACGACCCACAGCAGGAGGGTCGGGACGCTCCGCCGCGCATTGAAAAGGTCGGCGACCGGCATGCTGCGGACCCTTGGCTCGTTGACGACGAAGCGCGTCGCGCCGTGGAACGGGCGGGCGAACAAATGGCCGAGAATGCGGCCGATGCGCGCATCCTCGTTACCCTTCAGTGCCAGGAAGCGCACCGATTCCGATAAAGTCGCGGTCAGCACCGCAGCGAGCAGGAGTGGCGCCACGCCACCCAACAGGAACACCGAGCGCCAGCCGGCATAGGAGATCAGGGCAGCGGCGATCGGGCCGCCCAGTGCCGCCCCAACCGAGAAGCCGCAGAACATCGCCATCACCATCGTCGCGCGCCGGTGCTGCGGGCTGACTTCCGAGGTGAGCGCGATCACGTTCGGCATGGCGCCGCCGAGGCCGATGCCGGTCAGAAAGCGTACGACCAGGAGGAACGCGATGGAATCCGCCTGCGCCGTCACCAGCGTGCCGAACCCGAACGCGATGGTGCTGCCGATGACGATCCACTTGCGCCCGAGCCGGTCGGCAAGCGGGCTGAACAACAAATTCCCGAGCATGAGGCCGAGAAGCCCGGCGCTGAACACAGGGCCGAGCGCACCGCGCGACAAATGCCATTCCCGCCCCAGCTCGGGTGCGACATATCCGATCGCCTGCGTGTCGAACCCGTCGACGAACAGCACCGCGGCACACATCAACAACAGCCAGATCTGATTGCGTCCGACCGGTTGGCCGTCGATAAAGCCGGCGAGATCGATCACGTCTCCCGCCGAAGCCGCGGGATGCTCTTGCACCGCTTCTTCCCCTTTTTGAGCCCATTGTCGATCGGGCAGCGAGGCTCCCGGCTCTGTCGCAGGGCAAGCTGACACTCGGGCGCTGTGCATGTCAATATTCATCAGACGTCTGATTATATGCCATGCGCCGACGAGCTGCGCCGATGGTGCGGCCGACGCCCTGCTCGGCTAGACTTCGGCGGATGACGGGACCAGACACCGCGGACGACGAATTGGCTGGGTTGTACCGGCGGCCGGGGTTCATGATCCGGCGGGCGCATCAGATCGCGACGTCAATTTTCGCTGATGCGACCGCGGAACTGGGTGTCACGACGACGCAGTTCGGCATTCTCTATTTGCTTCGGCACCGCCCGAAGGTCGACCAGATCACCGTCGCGCGCCTGCTTGGGCTTGATCGCTCAACCACCGGCATGGTGGTGAAGACGCTGGAAGCCGCCGGGTACGTCACCAGGGTCGTGGCCCACGACAAGCGCCGGCGCAGCCTGGAGCTGACGCAATCGGGCGAGCTTGTGTTCCGGCAGTTGCAGGCGCCGGCCGCCACGGCGGTCGAGAAGCTGCTGAACCCGCTCACATCAGAAGAGCGACCGATCTTCCTCGCTTTGCTCGGCAAGGTCACAGCAGCGCATAATGGGTCTTCCCGGGTGCCACTCATGGACAGGACGGCGGACCCGACGACGTAGCCGGCTCCAGAACGGCGCGGCCCTTTACGGCGGGGCGAGGTTTACGGTAGACGAAGCCGACATATGTCACGTTCGGCTGGGCGCATCATCGCGCCTCGGGCCGTCGCGAGGGGTGGCTCGGTGGAAGCGCTGCTACTCATGTTGAACTCAATCGCGATCGTGGCCATTGCCGTTATGGGCCTGCGAGACGATCGCCGACCGCCCGGCACGCCGCAAAAGAGCTGGTTCCGGACTCCTCATCTGGACGGCGTCAGGCAGAAAGACACGGCACCGGCGAAGCGGCCGGACGCGGCCGTGAGGAAATACGCCCGATGAGGGATCTGATGTTTGCGTCGGTTTGGGCGGTGCTGCTCCCGCTCAGCCTGATGTCGGCGCAGGTCGGGGTTCTGCTTTGGGTGTGGGTCGCGCTGCTGGCGCCGAACGACCTGCTGTTCGGCTTCATGGGGAGCGTTCCATTCAACAAGCTGGTCGCCGTGAGCACATGCGGCTGCATCCTGTTAAGCAAGGCGAAGAAAGATCCTTATCTGGATGCCAGTTTTGTCCTGCTGCTCCTGTTCGGGTCCGTAGCTACGATCTCCTGGGCTGACGGCCTCGTCTCTGATGCGAGTTCGACGGACCTGTATCTGAAGCTGATCAAGGAAATTGTGCTGGCTTTCGTCATCGCTTTGGTGATGACGACACGCCATCGCATCCACTTGCTTGTCCTTGTGATAACGGCTTCTTTGGGATTTTTGGCGGTCAAGGAAGGATTGATCAGCCTTCTGACCGCAGGCGGTCATAAAGTTATCGGCAGCGTCAGTGTCGGCGACAACAACTCATTGGCTACCGCGTTGCTGATGATCGTTCCTTTGATCTATTACTTGATCCAGCACTCGGCCGTCCGCGGCTTGAGGGTCGCCCTGTGGGCGGCATTCGCTTTGGCCGTGGTCACCGTGATCGCGACGAATTCCCGAGGCGGATTCATCGGCCTGCTGGTCCTCGCAGCCTTTATGGTGATGAACAGCCGCAACAAGTGGACGGGCCTGCTGGTGATCGCGCTCGCGGGGTTGATGATTTACCTGCTGGCGCCGGAAAGCTGGTTCCAGAGACTGAATACGATTGAGAATGCCGACAATGACGGCTCATTCATGGGCCGGGTGGTTGCCTGGAAAATAAGCTTGCTGATCGCCTTGGACCATCCTTTGTTTGGCGGAGGGATGCACGCGGTGCAGAATTTTTGGGTGTGGTCCACCTACCGGCCCTTCCTCGATGCGGTCGATTTCGTGACGACGCCGCCCGCAGATTTCAATCCGCACGCCGCGCACAGCATCTACTTCGAGGTGCTGGGTGACTTGGGCTTTGTTGGCCTGGCATTGTTCCTGGCGATGCTTGCTGCGGCATTCTTCAATTGCTGGAAGCTCCATCGCCTCGCCAAGCAAGACGCAGAACTGGCTTGGGCCGCAGATTTGGCGCGAATGCTGCAAATCAGCCTTGTCATCTATGTGGTGACTGCGGCGGCGCTCAGCATGGCTTATTTCGAATTGATATATATCCTGATGGCGCTCGCGTCGCGCTGCCGTCGGACCGTCGAGTTGACATTGGCGACGCAAGCCGCCGAAACCGTGGCACAGCGGGACGGGCCGGCAAGGGAACCTCCATTCGGCTCCCGGCTCCCGCAATTCGCGGCGACGGTGGGTCCGGCCGCAAATGCGGGGAACCCTCCTGGTCGGCATGGATACGCACGGTAAGGAGCTGCCTCAACGCCGCGTGTTTTATCGCTCCGGCAAAGCCAATCTGGTTTGGAAATAAGCCGCCATACGTTGATACGCGCGACGTGGTTTGAGCCCGACAAAATGAACCAGCGACGGACTTAGCCGATCCCATCCGCCCATAGGGTTGGGAATCCCGCGAATCGAATGCTTAGGCTTGCGCAGCGTGGCGCTACCCAGCGTCGGGTCAAGCGAGAGCCAGAAAGCCCGCCAGGTGGAAACCGACCAGGAATTCTCGCCAAAATTATCAATACACGCGCCAATCCCGGTTAGGCCCATCCATAAACCGATATAGATTTCGTCCGTCTGTGCGGGTTTGCCGCGGTGCAATCCTATCCCAAGAAAATCCCTCCGGCGTAGGTAGTAATCCTTAAGACCGGAAAAGAATTCCTTCGCTTCGGGGCTTTTGTCAAAACAGAAGACGCCCGAGCAAATTTTCACCAGGTATGTGGCACCCTCCTGCTTCAGCAGCTTCGCGACATCCACGCCCTTCCATTCTCCCGAAATGCACGGCGCGCCCGTAGTCGCAAATGGAAATGGCCGCGCCGCATCCCAGTAAATGCTGATATCCCGTTTCAGTAGCAAGCAATCCGCGTCCACAAACATTGCGCGTGCGTAAGGTGACACAGAGAACAAACGAATTTTGTTCATGAAGCCGGGGTAGAGAGGATCGTCCTCGAGAATCGCGTAGTCGTCAAAAAGGCGGCGGTCCACGGATTTCGCCTGATATCCTTCATCGTGAACCAGGCAAATCCGACGCGTTCCATCCATCACGCGGATAGAAGCGGCCAGATTGCGCGCCATGTCGAGATACCTGGTGTCGCCAGTGGCGAGTAGCAGATAGCCTTCGTCAGTCATTGGTCGCTCCCGTGCCGCCCTTGCCACGCATCCGACGCCCATCCCGAGGCGCTACACCCAAAACCCGCGGCCACGTACGTTTGCGCCGTGCGGCTGCTCCGGTCGCAACCCACGCGCTAACGACCCAACAGGAGGCCGGACAATGAGAATGAATTTACTTCATTTTTTTTTGGATATAAGTAATTGTTTGTTTCGATAGCGCTTTTTGTTGTCTCACTGATCGGTTCTTGATCGTGACATGAAAGAAGGATGGCGCTGGGCGGCTGCGACTTATTCGCGGCGCCGCGGAACTCACCAGCTTGGCCAACGGCCCTTGTAGGACTGGTGCGCCTTGACATAGGCGTGGCGAAGCGAATCAGGTGAAGTCGGCGCGGCAAATACACCACGCTCGGCGTCCTCATAGCCGCGCCGGTCCATCTCGATCTCCTCAGCGGAAAATGTCCGGCGGAGCGCCCGGCGCAACATTTTTTTCATTGCGGAATTTTGCCGGATTTCAGTTCGGATGTAAATCGTTCAACGCCATGTCGCAGACCATTCTCGCCAAGACGCTGCCGACCGCTGACTGAGAAGATGTGGCGGACGGCGAGGAGGCGTTCCAGGCGGAATGCAATGGCGTGGTCACCGGCCCGGGTGCCGACCGTGGGGTGGTGTTCCAGCAACCGGCGCTGTTCCCGTGGATGACGGTGGCTGCCAATGCCGGCTTTGGATTGAAGCTGAACCGGCGGCGCGTCAGTAGACCGCGTTCACCGGCCGCGCCGTGGCCGCCGCCATCGCCACCGCTTCGGTCAGATCCGCGAGATAGGTGGCGCGAACCGGCTCGTGCAGCAGCGACATCATCATGTGCAGACCCGGCGGTTTGCGCACCATTCCCGGAATCCAGTTGCGTTTCGCCATGCCCGCCGCCACCGCGTTCATGTCCCGCTCGGAATCCCCGAACGACAGGATCGACAGGTCCGGCGCACCGAACACACGCAGGCCGGGGATCGCCTCGATCCCCGCCACATAGGCGTCACGCATCGCCAGCAGCCGTTCGGCGATCGCCAGATAGCCGTCGCGGCCGAGGAAGTTCAGCACCGCCCATGCCGCGGCGACGCCGCCGCCAGGGCGGGTGCCGACGAGTGTCGCGGTGGCGAAGCGGCCGTTCGGCCACACGTCGAGATCGAAGCCCTGCGCATCCGCCCGCGCCGCGTCGCGGTAAAACACGGTCGATGCCGGCTTCGGGCAAAAGCCGAATTTGTGCAGATCCGCCGAGATCGAGGCAACGCCAGGCAGTGCGAAGTCAAACGCCGGAAATCGGTCGGCCGAGTTCGCGCGCGAACGGCGCGAAATACCCGCCCACGCAGGCGTCGACATGCAGCCACACGCCCCGCGACAACGCCAGTTCCGACAAGGCGGGCAGCGGATCGACCACGCCATAGGGAAAGCACGGTACCGACCCTGCGATCAGAATCGTCTCCTCGTCGATCGCCGCCGCCATCGCGTTCACGTCGGCGCGCAAATCGGCGCCGACGGGCACGCGGCGTACCGGCAGGTCCATCAGCAGGGCCGCCTTGTCAAAGGCTGGATGGGCGGTTTCCGGCAGCACCAGATTGCCGCGCAAGCCGGGGTTGCGCCGATTTGCGCGCGACCAGTCACGACAGGCTTTCACCGCCATCAGCACGCTCTCGGTGCCGCCGCTGGTCATGTTGCCCGCGGCGCCGGGCGCGGCGTGGAACAGATCGAGACACATCGCCACCACCTCCTCCTCCATGCGCCGGAGACTGCCGAAGGCCCGTTTGGCGCCCAGCGCATTTTCCGTGAAATAGGTCATGAACGCCGAGCGTCCGACCTCGGCCACCTCGGCGGTTGCCCCGAACACGAACAACGGCACCCGCCCGCCGCGCCAGTCCGCGTCCGAGCGGCACATCTGCGCCAATGCGTCGTCGATCTGGGATCGTGTGGCGCCGCGCTTCGGAAAGACCATGATTGTATCTCCAGTTCCGCCGACATCACGAAGAACCCGCGGGCAGGCTAGGCGGGTTTCAAGGCGGTGCCCAGCGTCGCGATTTCGCGCAGGGTATCGCGCTCAAGCGTCCATCGCCTATGCTCCTTCATGGCGGCAACGACCGACCAGGGGGAGAAACATGATGGCATTCCGTATGCGCATGGTTTTGCGGATTCTCGGCATCGCGGCTGTGCTGCTGCCGCTCAGCGCTCACGCGCAGACCGAGGCGGTTTTCGACATTGGCCGCTACGCCTTCGAGAACGGTGGTGAGATTCCGTCCATGAAGGTCGGCTACGTCACCTGGGGCAAGCTGAACGACGCCAAGGACAACGCGATCCTGCTGGTGCCGGGCACCAGTGGCAGCCGCCACTCCTACGATGCCTATATCGGTCCTGGCAAAGCCTACGACACCGACAAATATTTCGTCATCGGCGCGGACCCGATCGGCGGCGGCAACTCCTCCCAGCCCAAGGACGGGCTCGGCACTCGTTTCCCCGAGTACACAATTCGCGACATGGTGCGGGTGCAGCACGAATTCGTCACCGCGGGCCTAGGATTGTCCCGGCTGCTCGCGGTCGGTGGCTCCTCGATGGGGTCGTTCCAGGGAGTCGAGTGGGGCATAAACTTCCCCGATTTCATGCGCGGCCTGATCCTGATTGTGCCAGCAGCGCGCAGCGACAACCATTTCGGCACCATCTTCGATGCGTTCCTGGCGACGATAACGCTCGACCCGAACTACCAGGGCGGGGCTTACACGAACAACCCAACGGAGGGCATCCGCCGCGCGGCACTGATCTACTTCCCCTGGACCAGCAGCGACGACTATCTGGCCATCCTGAACCCGGCCGCGCTGTCGAAGGCGCAACAGGAGGCAGGCGATGCCTGGGTGCGGGCCTGGGACGCCAACAGCATGATCTCGCGCTACCGCGCCAGCAAGATGCATGACGCGTCCAAGCCGTTCGGCGGCGACATGATGAAGGCGCTGGGACAGGTGAAGGCCAAGGCGCTGCTGCTGCCAAGCATGACGGACCGTACCGTGCCCGGCTACTTGACGCGGGAACTCTACAAGGGCCTTCACGACGCGATCTATGCCGAAATCCCAACGATCCGCGGCCACTCAGGCGGCAGCGCGCCTCCGGGCACGGCTGAATACGCCTACATCACTGAGCGGGTGCAGTTGTTCCTGGCCGGGCTGCGGGGCTGACCGCCTCGGTTGCCGCGCCGCCCTCGGCTTCGGTCCGCAAGCGAAGCCGCAAAACCTGCGAGGGTATACGCTACAGCGCCTCGCCCCGTAGCCAGGACGCGCCTTTTGCGTACAACGCCTCGACCTCGGGGCCCTTCAGGCCAGGCATGTCCTTCTTGACCGTGTAGCCGATGCGGGTTTGCAGATAGGCCAGATGACGGTAGCCGGCTGGAAACTGCGCGAGCAGGGCCTTGTCCAGGACCGGGACGGCGCCGGGGGTCACCGGGTCCATCCGGTCCTTCTCGTAGATCGGCTGGCGCAGCACGATGCCCCACTTGCCCTGCCGCTTCTCCAGCAAGTCGTAAAACCGGCCGGTGCACAGCACATCCACCAGCACGCCTTCGACCTCGGCGCGTTGGGAAATCGTCATCTTGGTCTGCGACACCGCCCTGCTTCCGGCCAGGTCGACCGCGATGCCACCAAGGAAGTGCAGGATGCTGACGCCCTTGGCCCAGCCCTGCTTGCTGATGGCGATGAACTCGTCGCCGGTGCCCTGGGTCCAGGTCGCCATCATGCGGCCGTCCGGATGCCATACGGTGCGGAAGCGCTCCCAGTCACCGGCATCGCGCCAGACGACCCAGTTCTGCAGCAGCTCGCGGATCAGCCGCTCGTCGCGGGCGCCCTCGCTCTCCGGGGTGAGACCGCTTTTTTCGTGCAAACCGTCCATCGTCTCACATCCGCCAGCTCGATCAGACGTGAAAGCTCTCCCCACATCCGCAGCGGCCCTTTTCGTTCGGATTGGTGAAGGTGAAGCCGGAGGACAGCGCCTGCTCGGCGTAGTCCATGGTGGTGCCGATCAGGAACAGGCTCGCCTTGCGGTCCACCAGCACGGTCAGGTCCTGCTGGGTGACCACCTCGTCGGTCGGTGCTGGTTCGTCGGCCCAGCTCATGTCGTAGGCGAGGCCGGAGCAGCCCTTGGTGTTGACCGAAATCCGCAGCAGCTTGCCTTGCTGACCCGTCGCGTAGAGGCGGCGCAGCCGGTCGGCCGCGGCATCGGTCAGCGTCATCAAGGGCGGCAGCGCGCGGCGGGGCTTGGCGGCGGGGGACGACGTTGTGGTGGACATCTTCTCTACCTCGGCGTGGCTCAGAACATATTCAAGGCAAGGCGGGCTTCTTCGCTCATGCGGGTGGCATCCCATGGCGGATCCCACACCACCTCGACCTCGCAGCCGGTCACGCCCGGCACCGCCATGATCGATTCGCGCACCTGCTCGGGCAATTCCTGGGCACTCGGGCAGGCCGGCGCGGTCAGGGTCATTTCCACCTTCACCCGGCCGTCATCATGGATATCGATGGTGTAGATCAGGCCGAGTTCGTAGACGTTCACCGGAATTTCCGGGTCGTAGACATTGCCGATCGCGGCGATCACCGCGTCCTCGGTGGGCTTGCCGACGGCCTCGCCATCCGGCGTCCAGGTGCTGACAGGGGCGGTCAGGTCATTCATCGCTTTCTCACTCGCTGCTCGCCTCACCCCGGCCGTCCAGCGCCGCCAGCAGGGCGTGCCAGGGCAGGGTCGCGCATTTCACCCGCGAAGGATATTCATGAACGCTCGCCAGGGGCCAGGTTTTCTCCAGTGCAGCGCAGTTCGGGCAAGAGCCTGTCCGGACCATTTCCAGAAACCTCGCGAAAAGCTGCTTTGTTGCATCGGCGCCGCGCCCCGACACCGCCTCGACCATCAAATCCGCCGACGCCTTGCTGATCTCGCAACCCCGTGCCTCGAACCCGACATCGCAGATGGTGCCGTCGGCGGTGGATTTCACCCAGACCTGCACTCGATCGCCGCACATCGGATTGTCGCCCTTGGCGGTCGCGTCGAAGTTTTCCAACCGGTGCATGTGCAACGGCCGGCGCCCCCGCTCGATGATCGTCGTGTTGTAGAGGTCGCGGACGTCGTCGAACATCACATGCCCAGACTTTCATGCCGGAATTTCATGCCCAAACTTTCATGCAAAGAACTCCCGCACCTTCACCAGCGTGTCCGCGAGCACGTCGATTTCGTCGTGCGTGGTGTAGATGCCGAAGCTCGCCCGCGCGGTGCTCTCGAGCCCGAGGCGGCGCATCAGCGGCTCGGCGCAATGGTGGCCGGCGCGCACCGCGATGCCGTTGCGGTCCAGCAGCGTCGCGATGTCGTGGGCGTGGGCGCGGTCGAGGGTGAACGACACCACGCCGCCGCGATCCTGGGCGCGGCCGATGACGGTCAGCCCCTCCACCGCCGAAAGCCGGGCCAGCGCGTGTTCGGTGAGGGCGGATTCATGGGCCGCGATGGCTTCGTAGCCGATCGCCTCGACGTAATCGATCGCCGCTTTCAAGCCGATGCCCTCGACGATGGCCGGCGTTCCCGCCTCGAACTTGTGCGGCACCTCGGCCCAGAGGCTGCGCTCATACGTCACCGACGAGATCATCTCGCCGCCACCGAGGAATGGCGGCATCGCATCCAGCAGTTCCCGCTTGGCGTAGAGCACGCCGATCCCGGTCGGGCCGTACAGCTTGTGGCCGGTGAAGACATAGAAATCCGCGTCCAGCGCCTGCACATCGACCCGGCGATGCACCACCGCCTGCGAGCCGTCCAACAGGATTTTCGCGCCATGCGCATGCGCAAGCCGCACCAGCCGCTCGGCCGGCGTGTAGGTGCCGAGCACGTTGGACATGTGGGTGATCGCGACCAACCCCACCTTGCCGTCCGACAGCAATTCCTCGTAGGCGGCCATGTCGAGCTCGCCGGCATCGGTGATCGGCGCCACCCGCAGCTCGATACCATGCGCGTCGCGCAGCATCTGCCAGGGCACCAGGTTGGAGTGATGCTCCATCGCCGAGATAATGACGGCCTGTCCGGGCTTCACGATGCCGCGCCCATAGCTGTGCGCGACGAGGTTGATGCCCTCGGTGCTGTTGCGGACGAAGACGATCTCGTGACGGTCGGCGGCGTTGAGCAATCTTGCCGACGCGTCGCGGGCGGCCTCGTAGGCGTCGGTGGTGCGCTCGCTCATCCAGTGCAGGCCGCGATGCACGTTGGCGTATTGCGTTTCCATGGCGCCGACCATGGCCTCGATCACCGCGCGGGGTTTTTGGGCCGAGGCGGCGCTGTCCAGGAACACCAACGGCTTGCCGCGGATCTTCTCGCCGAGGATCGGGAAATCGGCCCGGATCTTCTGGACGTTCAGAATCGGCGAAAGGACATTCATGCTGCCTGCTCCTGCCACCACGCATCGATGGCGGCTTCCATCGCGAGGCGCGTCGGCTCATGCGCGATCGGGTCGAGCGCCTCGGTCAGGAAGGCGCGGACCAGGATGCTGCGCGCCTCCTCCTGCCCGATGCCGCGGCTGCGCATATAGAAGAAATGGTCGGGGTCGAGTTCGCCGACGGTGGCGCCGTGGCTGCATTTCACGTCGTCGGCGTAGATCTCCAGTTGCGGCTTGCTGTCCATCTCGGCGTTGGGCGACAGCAGCAGCGCCTGGTTCATCTGATAGCCGTCGGTCTTCTGGGCGATCCGGTCGACCTCGATCTTGCCCTGGAACACGCCGCGCGAATGGCCGGTCAGGACGTTCTTGACCGTCTGGCGGCTGGTGGTCGCGGGTGCGGCATGGCGGATCACGGTGGTGAAATCGCCGTGCTGGCGGCCACCGAGAAGCTGCGCCGCATTCAGATGCGCGGCCGCCCGCTCACCGCCGAGGCGTGCATGCACTTCCATTCGCGCCAGGCGGGCGCCGAGGTTCAGGGCGAAGCTGTCATAGGTCGCGTCTGCCGCGACATCGGCATACAGCGTCGACAGGAAATAGGCATCCGGCGATTCGTTCTGCAGCCGCAGATGGGTCAGCGTCGCCCCGGCCTCGACGGTGACCGAGGTCACCGGGTTGTGCAGATAGGCGCCGTCGCCGATGACGATGTCGACCAGCGTCAGCGAAGCACCGGGCGCGAGGTGCACGCTGTGGCGCGGATGAAACGCGACCGCCGTGTCGCCCGCGTCGGTGGCGAGACTGACCAGCAGCAGGGTGCCGGCATCCATGCCTTTCGGCACCGCGATGGCGGCGCCGTCTTCAGCCAACATGGTGTTGAGGGCAACCAGCTTCTCATCGTCGGGGCGTGCCAGCGTTCCGAAGGCGGGGGCGCCGGTGCGCACCGAGATATGTCCGGGCACCGCCGACAGATCGGCCCGGAAACGGCCATCCACGAACAGCAGGCGCGGCCCCTCGATCGCCGGCAGCCGCGCCAGCAAATGGGCGCAATCGGCCTCGGATGCTGACGGCTCGGCGAAGGTCAGTTCGGCCAACGGCCGCAGCGAGGTGTAGCGCCAGGCTTCCTCGCGCGCGCCGGGTAGGCCGTTGCCGCGGAACGCGCGGGCGGCGCCCTCGCGCAGGCCGGCATCGCCGCGCAACCGCCCCTTCAGCGCCTCGTAACGCTCCAGGAACCCGGCTGCATTCGCCTGCAGCGACGTGGCGATGGCGACGTTCATGCCGCCTCCGCGATCACCGAGGCGTAGCCGCCGGCCTCCAGCGCATGCGCAAGCTCCGGCCCGCCGGAGCGGACGATGCGGCCGCCTGCCAGCACGTGCACGCGATCGGGAATGATGTGGTCCAGCAGGCGCTGGTAATGGGTGATCACCAGGGCGGAGAATTTCGGTCCGCGCAGGACATTCACGCCTTCGGCCACGATCTTCAGCGCGTCGATGTCGAGCCCGCTGTCGGTCTCGTCGAGAATGGCGAGCTTCGGCCGCAGGATGGCCATCTGCAGCACCTCGTTGCGCTTCTTCTCACCGCCGGAGAAGCCGACATTCACGTTGCGCTTCAGCATGTCGTCGGCCATCGACAAGCGCTTGATCTCGGCGCGGGCGAGCTTGAGGAACTGGACGGCGTCCAGCTCCGCCTCGCCGCGGGCGCGACGTTGTGCGTTCAAGGCGGTGCGCATGAAATTGGCGTTGCCGACGCCCGGCAGTTCAACCGGATACTGAAACGCGAGAAACAGCCCCGCCGCCGCCCGCTGCTCGGGGTCGAGTGCCAGGATGTCCTGTCCGTCGAAATGCGCCGTCCCCGCGGTGACGTCGTAGCCCTCGCGCCCGGACAGGACATAGGCGAGCGTCGACTTGCCGGAGCCGTTTGGCCCCATGATGGCGTGCACCTCGCCGTCCGGCACCACCAGGTCGATGCCCTGGAGGATCTCCTTGTCCTCGATGCCAGCGCGCAGTCCCTTGATTTCAAGCATGTCCGATCCTCAGCCCACCGAGCCTTCGAGACTCACGGCAAGCAGCTTCTGTGCTTCGACGGCGAATTCCATCGGCAGCTCCTTCAATACGTCCTTGCAGAATCCGTTGACGATCATGCCCACCGCGTCTTCCTGTGAAAGGCCGCGCTGGCGGCAGTAGAACAACTGGTCGTCCGCGATCTTCGATGTCGTCGCCTCGTGTTCCAGCTTGGCGGTTGGATTGCGGCTTTCGATATACGGCACGGTGTGCGCGCCGCACTGGTCGCCGATCAGCAGCGAATCGCACTGGGTGAAGTTCCGCGCGCCCTGGGCCTTCGGCATGATCCGCACCAGCCCGCGATAGGTGTTGTTCGAACGCCCCGCACTGATGCCCTTGCTGACGATGGTGCTGCGCGTGTTGCGGCCGATATGGATCATCTTGGTGCCGGTGTCGGCCTGCTGCATGTTGGTGGTGACCGCGACCGAGTAGAACTCACCGACGCTGTCGTCGCCCTGCAGGATGCAGCTCGGGTATTTCCAGGTGATCGCCGAGCCGGTCTCCACCTGCGTCCAGCTGATCTTCGAGCGCTTGCCACGGCAGGCGCCGCGCTTGGTGACGAAGTTGTAGATGCCGCCACGGCCCTCGGCGTCGCCCGGATACCAGTTTTGCACCGTGCTGTATTTGATCTGCGCGTCGTCCATCGCGACCAGCTCGACCACGGCCGCATGCAGCTGGTTCTCGTCGCGCTGCGGCGCGGTGCAGCCTTCGAGGTAGGAGACGTAGGCGCCGTCCTCGGCGATGATCAGCGTCCGCTCGAACTGGCCGGTGTTGCGCGCGTTGATGCGGAAATAGGTCGAGAGTTCCATCGGGCAGCGCACCCCCTTGGGGATGAACACGAAGCTGCCATCGGTGAACACCGCCGAGTTCAAGGCGGCGAAATAGTTGTCGCCCGCCGGCACCACGCTGCCGAGATACTGGCGCACCAGTTCTGGATGGTTCTGCACCGCTTCGCTGATCGGACAGAAGATCACGCCGGACTTGGCCAGCGTCTTCTGGAACGTGGTCGCGACGGACACGCTGTCGAACACCGCGTCCACCGCCACCTGCGGCCGCTCCGCGTCCTCGGCGCCGTCTTCGCCCGCACCGATCACGCCGGCGAGGATCGCCCGCTCCTTCAGGGGAATGCCGAGCTTCTCATAGGTGCGGAGCAATTCGGGATCGACCTCGTCGAGCGACCTTCGGGCCGGTCTTTTTCTTCGGCGCGGCGTAGTAATGCAGGTCCTGGTAGTCGATCGGCGGGTGGTGCACGCGCGCCCAGTTCGGCTCGGTCATCGTCAGCCAATGCGCATACGCCTTCAGCCGCCATGCGAGCAGCCATTCCGGCTCGTTCTTGCGGGCCGAGATCAGGCGAATGATGTCCTCGTTCAGTCCCTTCGGCGCGAGGTCCATCTCGATATCGGTCGAGAATCCCCATTTGTAGCCGGATTCGGTGACGGACTGGACAGCATCGAGAGTTTCGGCAACAGCTGGCATTCTGCAAAATCCTATTGGGCGGCAGGCGCGGAGACGAATTCAGTCACGCGGAAGGCCGGCGGCACCGACGCCTCGCGCATGTCGGACAGGGTGATCGACGACAACGCCGCGTGAATTGCGTCGTTCACCAGGTCCCAGCGGCCCTTGACGGCACAGACGCTCTCCACGTCGCAGGTTCCCGGATGCCCGTCGACGCAGGCGGTGAGCGCGATCGGACCGTCGATCGCGGCGATCACGTCGGCCACCGCAATGGCCTGCAGCGGCTTGCTCAGCCGGTAGCCGCCATGCGCGCCGCGCTGGGAGACGACCATTCCGGCGGCCGCCAACGCCTTCAGCACCTTGGCCACCGTCGGTTCCGGCACGCCGGTCGCGGCGGCGATGCAGGGTGAGGTCTGCACCGGCGACATCCCGCCGGACAGCCCGTGCAGACGCTCCCCCTCGGCGAGGCGGACCAGCACGACAACGGCGTAATCGGTCAGCTTCGAGAGCCTGAGCATGGCGGTTGCGATCCCGGAAACCGGCTTAATCGGACCCCCCTGGTCCTGTTTGGGCAAATGGACCATCCACCCGCCCCCGTCAAGCCCAGGCGGATCAAATCTGGTGGCAAAACTGCTGCCGGCCATGGGGTTCACAAGATCACGACCCCCACCTAACCTGCCGTCCGGAAACCTTGGGGAGACGAGACAAATGGCCGGAAAACCGATGCTGGAGGGCAAGGTCGCCGTGGTTACCGGCGCCGGCGGCGGCATCGGCCGTGAAATTGCGCTGATGATGGCCCTCGCCGGGGCGAAAATCGTCATCAACGACCTCGGCGTATCGGTCTCCGGCGACGGTGGCTCGGCCACCCCGGCGGAGCAGACCAAGGGCATCATCGAACAGCGCGGCGGCCAGGCCGTGATCAACACCGACAGCGTCGGCAGCTGGGACAACGGGCGGCGGATCGTGCAGGCGGCGCTGGACGCCTTCGGGCGCATCGACGTCGTGGTCAACAACGCCGGCATCCTGCGCGACGTGATCTTCCATAAGATGTCCGCCGACGACTGGGACAGCGTCATCAACGTGCATTTGTCCGGCAGCTTCTATGTCAGCCGCGCCGCCGCCGAGCATTTCCGCAAGCAGGAAAGCGGCGCGTTCGTCCACATGTCCAGCACCTCTGGCCTGATCGGCAATTTCGGCCAGGCCAATTACTCCGCCGCCAAGCTCGGCATCACCGCGCTGTCCAAGTCGATCGCGCTGGACATGAAGCGTTACAACGTCCGCTCCAACTGCATCGCCCCGTTCGCCTGGAGCCGGATGACCGGGTCGATCCCGGCCGAAACCCCCGAGCAGAAGGCGCGGGTGGAGAAAATCAAGCAGATGACGCCGGACAAGAACGCGCCGATGGCGGTGTTCCTGGCGTCAGACGCCGCCGCCGGCGTCAGTGGCCAGGTGTTCGCCACCCGCCACAACGAGATTTTCCTGATGAGTTCCCCGCGCCCGATCCGCGGCATCCACCGCAGCGAGGGCTGGACCCCGGAGTTGATCGCCGAACATGGCTGGCCGGCCTTGAAGGGCTCGGCCATGCCGCTCGACCGCAGCGGCGAGGTGTTTTCCTGGGATCCGGTGTGAGGATTTGAACTTCGAGCTGACGGAGGCGCAGCGCGCCTTCCAGGACAGCGTCCGTGTTTTCGCCGAGCGTCACCTCGCCGCCGGTGCGCTGGCCCGCGCGCATGACGCGCGTTTCCCCTGGGACGTCGCCCGTGCCATGGCCGAGGCCGGGCTGTTCGGCATCATGCTGCCGGAGGCCGATGGCGGCGCCGGCGGCAGCCTGATGGACGCGGTGCTGGCGATGGAGCAGATCGCCTATGTCTGCCCGCGCAGTGCCGATGTGCTGCAGGCCGGTAATTTCGGCGCCTTCCGCACCCTGGCCGAATACGCGACGCCCTCGCAACGCGAGCGGTATTTTTCCCGGCTGCTCACCGGCGAGACCATCGCCGCCGTCGCGATGACCGAGCCTGACGCGGGCTCGGCGCTGACCGAACTCAAAACCGCCTGCACCCCGGACGGGGACGGTTGGCGGCTGAACGGCGGCAAGGTGTTCACCAGCAACACCGAGGATGCCGGCGTGTTCCTGGTGTATTGCCGCTTCGCGCCCGGCACGCAGGGCATCGGCAGCGTGCTGGTGGAACGTGGGGCCGAAGGATTCTCGTTCGGGGCGCCCAGCCGCTACATGAACGGCGAGACCTGGTGCGCGCTGTATTTCGACAACGTGCGGATTGAGCCTGAGAACGTGCTGCTGAAGCAAGGCGGGTTCCGCAAGCAGATCGCCGGCTTCAACGTCGAGCGGATCGGCAACACCACGCGGGCTTTGGCGCTCGGCGAATACTGCTTCCGCCAGGCCCGCGCCCATGCCGAAACCCGCCGCCAGTTCGACCGCACTCTGTCGGAGTTCCAGGGCATCCAGTGGAAATTCGCCGAAATGCGGGTGGCGCTGGACGCCGCCCAGCTGTTGCTCTACCGCGCCGCCACGCGCGGTGCGAACGGCCTGCCGGACGCGCAGGACGTGGCGATCGCCAAATACGCCTGCAACCAGGCGGGATGGCTGGCCGCCAATGAGTTCGATGCAGGTGATGGGCGGCACCGGCTATTCGCAGGACCTGCTGATCGAATACTGCGTCCGCAAGACCCGCGGCTGGATGATCGCCGGCGGCTCGCTGGAGATGATGAAGAACCGCATCGCCGAGGGCGTGTTTGCCCGCAGCTTCCCGCAGCGGCCACCGAAGACGGCAAGCCCACCGACGTGACCTTCGCCCGCGCTTTGCTCAACCCGCGCCGCATCGCCCTCGTCGGCGCCTCCAGCGATGCCGCGAAGCTCACCGCCCGCGCCCAAATCTATCTCCGCCGCCACGGTTTTTCCGGCGCTCTCTACCCGGTCAACCCGCGCGCGCAGGAGGTGCTGGGAGAGCCGGCGTTCGCCTCGCTGCGCGACGTCCAGGGTGCGATCGACTTCGCCTATGTGCTGGTCAACACCGGCCAGGTCGAAGCCGCCATCGAAGCCTGCGCCGAACGCCGCGTGCCGGTCGCCTGCGTGCTGGCGGACGGGTTCGCCGAGACCGGGGCGGACGGAATTGCGTTGCAGGCGCGCGTGCTCGCGGCCGCCCGCGCCGGCGGCGTTCGGCTGCTCGGCCCGAACAGCATGGGGATGATCAACATCCCGGCCCGCATCGCCTGCAGCGTCAACGCGGCGCTGGCCGCCGACCACCTGATCGCCGGGCGCTGGTCGCTGATTTCGCAATCCGGCTCGATGATGGGCACCCTGCTGTCGCGGGCCGCCGCCCGCGGCACCGGTTTCGCGAAGATCATCGGCACCGGCAACGAGGCCGATCTCGGTGCCGGCGAGTTGTTGTCCGTGCTCGCGGACGACCCCGAAACCGACGTGATTTTGCTGTTCCTCGAAACCATCCGCCGGCCTGAGTTGTTTGAGCAAGGCGCTCGTCGCGCGCATGCGGCCGGCAAACCGGTGATCGTCTACAAGCTCGGGCGGTCGGAAGCGGGGGCGGCGCTCGCCACCACCCATACCGGCGCGCTGGCCGGGTCGGACGCCGCCAGCGACGCGTTTTTCCGCGCCTGCGGCATCGTTCGCGTCGACATGCTGGAAACCTTGCTGGAATTGCCGCCGCTGCTGCTCGGCGCCCGTCAGCCCTCATCGCCGAGGCGCGCCGTGCGGCTGGTCACCACCACAGGCGGCGGCGGCGCGATGTTGGTCGACCGGTTGGGCAAGGAGGGCATCGCCACCGTGGGAATGGTCGACACCACGCTGGCCGGCGCCGGGCGGGATTTCGTCGCCTCGGCACTGACCGAGGCGCGTGGCGCCGGCGATTGCGACGTCGCCATCGCCGTCATCGGCAGTTCGGCGCAATTCCGCCCGCAGGACGCGATCGCCGGGGTGATCGCGGCCAAGGGCCAGAATCCGCTGGCGGCGTTCCTGCTGCCGCAGGCCGACGCCTCGCTGCGGCTGCTGGGCGAAGCCGGAATCGCCGCCTTCCGCACCCCGGAATCCTGCGCCGATGCGATCCGCGCCTTCCTCGATTGGCGCGCGCCGCGGCCGGCGCCGGACTCCGTCGGCCCCACCCGCCCTCGCGGCCCTGCTGCCGGCGGCGGATGAAGCGGCGGCGCGCGCGCTGTTCGCGGCACTCGGCATCGCCGACCACGCTGTCGGCATCGACCCCGACGCTCCGCCGCCGCTGGCTTATCCGGTGGCGCTGAAAGCCGTCTCGGCCGACATCGCGCACAAGACCGAGGCCGGCGCGGTCGCCCTCAACCTCGGGGATGCCGCCGGATTGCGTGACGCCGCCCACGACATGCGGCGGCGCCTCGGCGCGCGGATCACCGGCTTCATTGCCCAGCCGATGGTCAAAGGCGTCGCGGAGGCGATCCTGGGCTACCGCCGCGATGAGCTGGTCGGCCCGGTGGTGGCGCTCGGCTCCGGCGGCGTGCTGGCGGAGATCTTTCGCGACGTGGTGCTGCGCGTCGCCCCGGTCGGTCACGACGAGGCGATGGAGATGATCGCCGAGGTCAAGGGCCTGGCGGCGGCGCGCGGCTATCGCAACCTGCCGAAAGGCGACCTCGCGGCGCTGGCCGACGCACTCGTCGCGTTCTCCCGGCTTGCGGCCGTGGCGGAGGTGCTGGAAGCGGAGATCAACCCGCTGATCGTCCTGCCCGAGGGTCAGGGCGTGGTGATGGCGGACGCGCTGGTGGTGACCGCCCAAGCACGACGGTGACCACGCGGTAACGTGGTCGCAGAACTGTCGCGGCAATGCGACGGACGTAGATCATGAATGCGGAATAAAAACGTCATCGTTCTGTCGCGCGGCTGCGGCTTTCCCCGACATTGGCCTTGCGTAAAGAAGGTTAAGTGCGCGGTTGTACCGGCCTGACGGCCCGGGCAGCGGGCGCATGATCGTGAAATCCGACAGGAAGACCCCGCAATGCCCCCCAAGACCACCATCCGGCGAGCGATCCTCGTCGCCTCCACGGCGCTGATCGCCTCTGTCGTCGCCCACGGCGCACAGGCGCAACAGATTGGCGACGTGTTCTACATCGCGTTGGAGAATCACAACTTCACCCAGCCCAGCAGCTTCAACGCCTCGATCAACCCGATCCAAGGCGACCTGGCGGCGGCACCGTTCCTCAACAGCCTGATCACGCCGGGCAACCCGAACGCGGCGCAGGTCTCCTACGCCAGCAACTACACCAACGTTCCCGCCCAGCTCGCGGGCAGTGCGTCCGGCGCCGGCGGCGTGCATCCGTCCGAGCCGAACTATGTCTGGCAAGAGGCTGGTCTGACCGGTGCGCGCAACGACAGCGACCCGTTCCACGCCGGCATCAACAACAACACCACCCTGCTTCCGGCCACCAACGCCAACAACAACGTGGTCAACGCCCCGAACCTGACCGCGCAGTTGCAGAATGCCGGCATCAGCTGGAAGTCCTACCAGGAAGACACCAACCTGCAGACGTTGGCGGGCACCAACGGCAACCCGACCAACGCGGCCACGCCGACCAACCCGGTCAATTTGACCAGCACGCCGGTCGCGCCCAGCCAATACACCGTGCCGCTGGCCAGCTTGTCCGGCACGTCGGCCAGCTACACCAACCCATACAACGGCAGCCACCAGTTCAGCTTCGCGCCGAAGCACGATCCGCAACTGTTCTTCACCGCCACCAATGGCGGCAACGACACCTCCACCGCGAACCCGGAAGCCAAGCACTACGCGCCGCTGCAGCAGTTGCAGTTCGACCTCGCCAACAACACCGTGGGGAAATACAACTGGATCACGCCGGACCAGTTCAACGACATGCACACCTCGCTGACAGGCGGCTTCACGTATAACGGCCAGCACTTCACCGGCGACCAGGCCTCGATCGCCCAGGGCGACAATTTCCTGTCCATCCTGATACCGCAGATCATGGCGTCCGATGCCTACAAGAACAACGGCGAGATCGTCATCTGGAACGATGAGACCGAAGGCGGCGACACCCAGACCACGGGCACCGAGATCATCATCTCGCCGCTTGCCAAGGGCAACGCCTACACCAACACCATCAACTACACCCACTCCTCCGACCTCGCCACCAACGAGCTGATCTTCGGCCAGTCCTGCCTGGCGGACGCGTGCAACGCCACCCCGCTGACCGACCTGTTCCAGGATGGTGCCATCCCGGCGCCTGAGCCGGCTTCGATGGCGCTGCTGGCGAGCAGCCTGTGCGGCCTCGGCCTGATCCGCCGCCGCCGCCGGTAACAGTCGGCGGCCTCAGAGCGCGCTCAACTTGAGCGTGCTCTGAGAGGCCGCCCAGTAACGCGGCAGATCGAGGGTCGTCACTTCGAGCACCGCGGCATTGCCGCAATCGAGTTCGGCGGCGCCGTCGGTCCATCGCCATTCGGCTTCCGGCGCGTACCAGCCGGAACAATGATCGCCCGCCACGACGCAACATCCGTCCAGGCACAGCCGGGTCACGGCGACGCCCAGCGGGCGGCGGTCGCTGCTGCCCGGATCAAGCTCGGCGGGTACGGCGACGCGCGACACCAACAAAGCCTTGCCGGTTCGGGGCGGCAACGCGAAGATTGCGACCGAATCCTCGACGCTTGGGTGCAGCGTTTGGCCGCGCACGAGCAGCCGCAACGCCGGCTCCGTGGTGGTGACGTGGCCGAGTGCCGCCGCCCGCGCCAACAGCAACCGCCTGATGGAGGCGAGCACCGGCCCGTCGGTCACGAGCTTGGCACAGCCCTGCTCGGCCCAGATGCGGCGGGAGAAATCCGGATGCAGCACCGTTGTACCGGGGGCGCCGTCGAAGGCGCCGCGATTGCCGGTGTCGAGATAGGATTCGGCCGGCATTCCCGCGGCGATCAGCACGTCGTGCCGATCAAGCTCCACGTGCCAGTAGGTGACATGATCCATTTCCACCTGGGCCACCGTGGCGCCGTTCAGGAGATAGCGGATCGGAATCAGCACGCCGTGGCTGAACACGGCATGGTCGGGTGAGAGGAACAGGTCGCGATGCGGCCGCCCTTCGCCGAACGCGCCCGCCTGCACCCGCACCGGATAAACATCCCACGGCCGCGCATGGCGCGCGCAGGAGATCCGCCACGAACCGACCCAGGCGACCCGGGCCAGCCGCTGCCCGAGCAGGGTGAACATTTCGTCGCCGACTCGCAGCTCCTCGATCGGGCATTCGCCCTTGGTGGTCAGCATGCGCGTGCCTTGCAGGAAACAGGCGCCGGCCGGCGGCGGCGTCAACGAAACTTCGGCCAATCCGGCGCCGTCGATCGTGACGGAGGCGCCGGCATTCGGCTGCGGATTCAGCAGCGTGTAGTGCAGCGTGCCGCCGCCTGAGAGCGTCACGTTGAGGGTGTTGCCGGAAATCGCCGCCCCGGTCGCGTTGGTGTTCGCCAGCAGCAGCGTGTCGCCAGGCGCGAAGTTGCTCAGCGTTCCCGTGTAGCCGGAAGGCGAGTCGAGCAGCAAGGCGCCGCCACTGAGGTTGAAGGTGAGCGTTTCGGCGGTGGCCGCACCCAGTTCCAGCGTGCCGCCGGGATCGACCCGCAGCGCGCCGCCGCCGCCGATGGCGCCGAGCGTCAGCAGGCCGCCTTGGGCGATGATGGTGCCGGAATTGGTGATGCCGGCGACGACGACGCCGGTGCCGGCGAGGCTGCCGCCGGCGGCGATCGTCACCGCGGCCGCGGTGAGCACGCCGCCGCCAAGCCGCAGCGCCCCGCTGTCGCTGAGTGTCACGCCGGTGGTGTAGTCGCGCCCGCCGAGCACGGCGAGGGTGTGGCCGGCGGTGATTGTACGTAACGAAAGCTCGATCGGCTGAAAGGTGCCGCTGGAGGCGTTGAAGCTGGCGATTACCGAGCCGGCCCCGTCGAGGACGATCGCGGCGGCATCGGTGACGACGCTGGCGGAACGTGACAGGTCCAGCGTGGCGCCGGCATCGGCCTCATAGGTGCCGCCGCTCAGCGTGCTGGCGAAGAAATTGGTCAGGCCGGCACCGACCGAAAGCGTGCCGTCCGCCGCCTGCAGCAATCCGGTGTTGGCGAGCGGCGCGCCGGAGAGATTGAGTCCGGAATTGCCGCTGGCGCTGATGCTCCCGCTGTTGCTGCTGCTGACGCTGCCGGAAAGCAGCAGCCCGCCGCCGGCCAGCGTCACCACCCCGGCATTGACGATGGTCTGCCCGATCCATTGCTGCTGTGTGGCGCCGACCACATCGAGGCCGAGATTGGTGAAACCGCCCAGGCTGACGGTTGCGTTGCCGGTCGCGGTCACCACGACGCCGGCGCCGAGGGCCAATGCCGCGCCGGTGTTGGCGTCCCAGATGCTGTCGGCGACGGCATCGGCCGGCGCGCCCGGCGCGCCGAGACTGATCGCCAGATTGTCCAGCGTCTCGGTGTCGAGCACGGTCAGTTGCCCGCCGGACAGGTTGATCGTGCCGGACGATCCACCGTCCACGCTTCGCACGGTCAACCCATTCTTGATCGCGATGCCCTTGGTGGGCCCACCGAGATCCAACGTGCCTGCGAACACCACGCCATCAAGCGTCGGCCCGGCGACCACGGTGACGCCGAACTGCGACGCCGCCGCACCCATCGTGAGCGTGCCGCCGCTTTCCACCAATGTGCCGTTCTTGACCGTGCCGGTCAGGACAAGGTTGCTGAACAATCCGGTGGCGGCGACGTTCAACGTGCCGCCGAGCAGGTCGATCGTGCCGCCGAGCACCAACTGCCCGCCTGATGTGTCGATCGAGCCAATGGAAGCGATCAGCTGCGGCAGCGTCGCCGAGGAATCCACCTCCAGCGTGCCGGCCGCGTCGAGCGTGATGCTGCCGGAATTGGCCAGGGTGGCGACCGACAGCTTGCCGCCGGCGCCGATGCTGACCGACGCGCTGTTGACCAGGATCGAAGTGCCGAATGCCAGCGTCGCCGCCGGCGCCACCACCAGGCTGCCGTGATTGACCAGGCTCGGCACCGCGACGAAGGCGCTGCCCTCCGCCGTCACCACCGTCGCGGCGCCGAGGGTGATCGTGCCGCCGGCCACCGCCTGCAGCCCGCTGGCGGGGAAGTGCAGCTGCGCGAAATTGGCCGCGGTCTGGCCGATGGTGACCGTCAGGTTGTCGAGCGTGGCACTGCCCGCGAAGCTCAGCGTGTCGCTGCGCGCATCGATGCTGGCCGGACCGATTGCGGTGAGCCCGTTCTTTACCGTGACGGTGTAGCCGGCACCGGGATTGCTGAGGTCGAGCGCGCCCTGCACCGACACCCCGTCCAGCGTCGCGCCAGGCAGCGCCAGGACGCCGCCACCCGCTGCGAGAACGCCGCCTTTGACGGTGCCGCTCAATGCAAGGTTGCTGAACGCGCCCGCCGCCGCGACATCGAGCGTACCGGTGCCGAGCGTGACCGTGCCGGCGAGGATGACCAATCCGCCCTGGTTGTCGATCGTGCCGGCGAGCAGGTCCGAGAGGGTGGTGTTCTGGTCAAGCTCCAACGTCGCGCCGGAGCTGAGTGCGATGGTGCCGGTGTTGGCGAAGCTGGCCGTGGCGTTGGCGGCGCGCAGCACGGCGTTGGCGCCGAGGCCGATGCTGCCGGAATTGCTGAAGCCGCCGCCGAGATTGACCTGGTTGGTGCTGCCCGCGCCGAGCGCGATGCTGCCGGCGTTGAGCAGGCTCGGCCCGATGGTGATTCCGAAACCCTGCGGATCGGCGTTGACGGTGATCTGGCCGTGGTTGACCAGCAGGACGCCGCCGAGGTCCGGGATCAGGCCGCCGGCGATCGTCAGCGTCGCGGCCGGGCCCAGTGTCAGGGTGCTGCCGGCGGCAATGCGCAGCGCGCCGAACGGGCTGCCAAGCGTGATCGCCACATGGTCGAGCGTCTCGCTGTCCAGCAACGACAAGCCGCCGGCGGTGAGGTCGATCGATCCCGGCGCGCCGCCGGCGAGGGTCTGCACGCTCAGCCCGTTGACGACGCTGACCGGTTGGAAGCGCGTGGGCGCGAGGGTGCCGAGGATGCTCACGCCGTCGAGCGTGCCGCCGTTGCCGGCCAGCGTGCCGCCGCCGAGGCGCAGGATGCCGCCCTTGATGCTGCCGCTGACCTTCAGCACGCCGGCTTGCAGATTCAGCAGCGCGCCGGCGCCGCCGAGTGCCAGCGTGCCGGCGATGGCCAAATTGGCGCCGGACGCGGCCAGGGTGACGCTGTTCGCGGCGATCGTCTCGCCGGCGGCGATGCCGACGCTGTAGCTGCCGGCCACCGCGATTGTGACGACGGATGCAGTGTCGTTTGGCACGGCGCCGCCGCTCCAATCGACGGCGGTGAGCCAATCGGCGCTGACGGCGCTCAGCCAGGTAAAATTCGGCATGCGGAACGTTCCAAAACTCGGCTGACGATACTCGACCGCATCGAGGATGTCGAAAACCTGGTGCAACGATCTGGCCGCTGCATGCGATGGTGTGATGCGCGCGCGTGCTTCGTGAATTTTATCCGAAGCATCCAGTCTGCGCCGGTATTCCTTGCGCCGCCGTTAACACCGGCAACCACCGTCCGGTGCGCTTCGTTCGATTTGCCGGCGCCCGGAACTCACGGGGCGTCGTCATGGGCGAAAAGGAGAATTCCATGCCGCAGACCAGTCACGCCAAGGCCGCGCAGTCGCACGAGAACGCGGCGAAGTCGCATCGCACCGCGGCCGAGCATCACGGCAAGGGCGACACCAAGTCGGCCAAGGAGCATGCCGAGAAGGCGCATATGCATTCGAAGGACGCGCACGCGCATTCGACCGAGGCGCATGCCAAAACCAACAAGTCCTGATACTCGATGCGGCCTTGCACTGACCCGGTCTTGCACCAGCCCGGCCTTGCACCAGCCCGGCCTTGCACTGGCAGCCTGCGGCGGCGAGGTTGTCGGGAACAGGAGTTTCCCGATGACCGAGCCGCCGCCTACCCCGCCCGTTCCCCCGCGGCCCGCCGCCAGCCTGGTTGTGCTGCGCCCGGGCCCGGCACCCGAGGTGCTGATGGGAATGCGGGGCGCCGGGCACAAATTCATGCCGAACCGCCTGGTGTTTCCGGGCGGCGCCGTCGACCCTGAAGACCGCTTCGCCGCCATCGCCTCGCCGCTGCGCGAGGATGTGCTGGTCCGCTTGCGCAAGGCCGCCACGCCGGAACTCGCCACCGCCCTCGGCGTCGCCGCGGCGCGCGAGCTGGCGGAGGAGACGGGCCTGTCGCTCGGCCTGCCGCCGGCGCTTGACGGGCTTGATTACCTCTGCCGCGCGGTGACGCCGGAAAGCTCGCCGATCCGCTTCGACGCGCGCTTCCTGGTGGTGGATGCCGAGCGCGTCAGCGGCACGCTGGCGGGCTCAGGCGAGCTTGAGAACCTGCGCTGGTACGGGGTGCGCGAGGCGCTGGCGCTCGACCTCGCTTTGGCCACCGCGCGGGTGATGGAGCGCCTGGAGATCTGGATGGCGATGGACGCGGCGGAGCGGCTGGCGCAGCGTGAGGTCGCGGTGTTGTTCAACCGAAGCTGGAGCACCGAGTGAGTCTGCGCCGGCCTACGCCGCCCGCCAGACCAGCCCGTCCTGCACCGCCCTGCCCTCCGCGCGCAGCTTGTGCAAATGCGAAAGCACGTTGCGTTCGGCCGCCCGGCGCAGCACCGGGTTGACCTGTGAATACAGCACGTCGACCAACCCCGAGGTGTCGCACGGCGCCGCCCGCAGCGCCGACTCTATCGCCGCCTCCCGCTTCAGGCGGTGATCCAGCATGTCCTGCACGAACGAACGCGGAGCGGACAGTTGCGGTCCGTGCCCCGGAAGGAACAGCTTGTCGTCGCGGGTGAGCAGGCGGCGTAGGCTGGCGAAGTAGTCGCCCATGTCGCCGTTCGGCGGGCCGACCACGCTGGTCGACCATCCCATCACGTGGTCGGCCGAGAAGACCGTTCCATCGGCGCGGGCAAAGCACAGATGGTCGGGCGCGTGGCCGGGCGTGTGCAACGCGGTCCAGCCATCCACGACATCGCCGTCGCGCAAGGCGATGTCGGGGCGGAATTCCGGCTCCGGGTTGCGGTGGAACGCGTGCACCGGCGCGCCGGTCGCGGCACGCAGGGCGGCGACGGCACCGAGATGGTCATGATGGGTATGGCTCAGAAGTATTTTTTCCACCCGCCCATCGGTCGCGGCCAGGATCGCCTGGACATGCGAGGCATTGTCCGGCCCGGGATCGAGCACGGTGATCCCGGCCGCCCCTTCGATCAGGTAGGTGTTGGTGCCGTGATAGGTCATCGGCGTCGGGTTCGGCGCGACGATGCGCCGGATGCCGGGAAGCACGGGCAAGACGGCGCCGCGGACGGGCTCCGGTTCGGTCAGAAACGGCATTTGTTATACCTCATACCTAATCCTAATCCCTCCGGGTGAAGACCCGATAGCGGCCCCATTGCGCCGTTTGCTGGTAATGCGACCAGACCTCGGCGAATAGCTGGTGACGGGTGAAATAGGCGATGAAATCGAATTCCTCGCCGCACCACGGGATGCCCGGCTGGGTGTCGACCACGATCACCGCCGGCGGCGCGCGGGCGAAATCCTCGGCGACGGTGCGGTAGATGAAGAACTCCGGCCGCCCCATCTCCCACACCTCGCGATAGCGCCGCCCGTCCGGCAGGCAGGTGGCATACGCACCCTCCAGCATCCACATGTTCATGGTGTGCAGGGTCAGCCGCGCATGCGCGTAGTTCAGGGCCGGGAATACCGGGGAGATCCCGGGGGAGAACACCAGCACCCGTTCGCCCTCCGCCTCCTGGCGCAGCAGCGCGGTCAATCCCGCGACGTCGTCGCGGCCGTAGGACAGTTCCTTCCACGGCAACTCGCCGTTGGAGATGACATAAAGTGCGAACAACCCGCCGAGGCCCCCGGCGAACCGCGCCGCCCGGGCCCGCCCGCCCACCGCTCCGCTCCGGTCCAGCCACTGGGCCGCGAGCAGCAGGCCGAGCGAGCAGGTGAACAGCTCGATCGGCACGATGTGGTACGACCACCCTTTGTGCTGCGCCACCGCCGACGCCAGCGCACCGAGCGCGGCCAGGCACAGCATCCGCACCAGCGCCGTGTCCCGCTGCCAGCGCAGGCGAACGGCGATCCACAGCAGCGGCGCCAGCAGGCACAGCACCGTGGCCATGCGCGGGAGCAGGAACAGCCGCAGCGCCGTCGTTTCGCCTTCGTCGAGGTAGAACTCCCAGACCAGCGGCACGACGAATGTTGAGGTAGCCGGGAAACAGCAGCGGCAGCGACGCGAGATACGCCGCCCAGACCGCCGCCATGGTCCACGGCACCGGGTCGCGCAGGGTCGCGCGGATCGCCACCACCCAACCGGGTTCGGACGAATCCGGGCGCGCGCGGCCGAGCAGCACGCAAAGCTCGATCAGCGCCGGAATGGCGAGGAAATGCGGCTTCAGCGCGAATCCCACGGCGGCCAGCAGCGCCGTCACCACCCGCAACCTTGGCCGCGCGCCGCCCTGCGCGCCGGGCGGCCGCCAGCACATAGGGCAAGGCCGACAACCGCCATCAGATGCTCGCGCTGTCCGAAATCGTACCCGGCGCCGAACAGGAACAGGCCGGGCAGCACATCGAGGAACGCCCGCTGCACCGACCCCTCCGCTGCCCGGTCACGCACTCGCAGCGATAGCCACCAGGCGAACAGGCCGAGTGCGATCACGCATAGCTGCAGCGCCAGCGGGCCATCGAGGCCGGCGAGGTCCTCAAGTGCCGCCGGAATCAGGTTCAGCACGAAGATCAGCGGCGGGTTGACGTCGATCAGGTCGGAATACAGCCGCTCGCCGGCCAGCCAACGCTCGCTGAAGCTGCAGCACCGCGGCGACGTCGTGGTTGAGCGGCGGGGACAGCACGAAGGGCACGAACAGCAGCGCCGGAAGCAGGGCCGGAAACATCCGCAGCAGCCCGGCCAGCGCCAGCCCCAGCCGCGTTCGCCCGACGCGCAGCCGCCCAAGCCGCCAGCCGAGCAGGCGCCACCGAAGCGAACGCCGGGCGGGCCGCGCGCTGATCTCCGTGGCGCCAGGCGGAATGTCCATGCTCCGCGTTTCTTGCCCGCCGCCGGACTTCGGCGCAAGGTCGTCGATTGCCGGGCCAGGGCGTGGTAAAGCGCCGCCATGGAACCCGCCGAATACGCGCCTGATGGACGCGGCCGAGGACCACATGTGGTGGTACCGCGCCCTGCACGCGCGTCTGCTCGACGCGCTGGGGCCGAAGCCGACGGCGGCGTGCTGGATGCCGGCTGCGGCACCGGCGGCTTGCTCGCGCAGCTGCGTCACGCGGCGGGCCGAGCTCGGCGCTTCGGCCTCGGAGTGGAATCGGCCAGCGCGCGTGCCGGCCGCGCCGCGGCGAAGTCCGGCGCCCCGGTCGTCCGCGGCAGCGTCAACGCACTGCCGTTCGCCGATGCGCAGCTTCGACGCCGCGATCGCCGCCGACGTGCTGTGCCACGCGCGCGGTCGATCCGACGCAGGCGCTGGCCGAACTGCGGCGCGTGCTGCGCCCGGGCGGCCGGCTGGTCGTCAACATGCCGGCCTACGCCTGGCTGCTGTCGGCGCACGACCGGCAGGTCCACAATGTCCGCCGCTGACACGCGCGCGGCAGCTCGCGGCCGATGCTGGCGGCGGCCGGCTTCGCGCGCGTGCGCGCCGCGCTACTGGAACGGCCTGCTGCTGCCGCTGATGGTGGTGCAGCGCAAGCTGCTGGCCCGCGGCGGCGGCCGCCTCGGACGTCGCCGCGTTTCCGCCATGGCTCGATGCCATGTTGCATGGCATGACAGAGCTCGAGCGTCGCCTGCCCTTCCGCCTGCCGGCCGGCGGATCGGTGCTGGCGATCGCGGAGCGACCATGAACGACGACGTTCCACTCCTGCCGCAGCCATCTCGCCGATGTACCGCGCCGTGCCGCACGCCTGACGCATGGCCCGCCGGCGTCGGCCTGTCGATCGTCGTTCCCGGTGTATCGCGGCGCCGCGACCATCGGCGCGCTGGTCGAGGCGCTGTCGGCGCTGCACGCCCGCCGGCGGGCTGGAGATCGTGCTGGTCAACGACGGCAGCCCCGACAATTCCGGCGAGGTCTGCCGCGAGCTGGTGCGACCGCGCACGCGTGCCGCTGACCTATATCGAGCACGCGCGCAACTTCGGCGAGCACAACGCGGTCATGACCGGCCTGCGCCACGCGCGCGGCGCCTACGTCATCACCATGGACGACGACCTGCAGAACCCGCCCGAGGAGGTCGATCCGGCTCTACGACCATGCGCGGCTCGGCGGCTGGGACGTCGTCTACACGCGCTACGCCGATCAAGCAGCACGCCGGCTGGCGCAATCTCGGCAGCCGCTTCGCCAACGCGGTCGCGGATCGTCTGCTGGACAAGCCGAAGGGGCTCTATCTGTCGTCGTTCCGCTGCATGTCGGCGTTGGTGGTGCGGGCGGTGACCCGCTATCAGCGGCCCGTATCCGTACATCGACGGCCTGATCATGCAGGTGACGCAGCGCATCGACAGCATCGAGGTGCGCCATCTGCCGCGCGTCGAGGGTCGCTCGAACTACAACCTGCGCGCGCCTGGTGCGGCTGTGGCTGAACCTCGCCACCAGCTTCTCGCTCGCCCCGCTGCGGCTGGCGATCTTCGCCGGCGTCGGTCATGGCGGCTGCTCGGCGCGATCGGCGCGGTGGCGACGATCGTCGAGGCGCTGTTCCTGCGCGACACGCCGTCCGGCTGGGCCTCGACGATGACGGTGATCCTGCTGGTCGTCCGGCGTGCAGTCGATGATCCTGGGCGTGCTGGGCGAATATGTCGGCCGCACCTTCCTGTCGGCCAACGGCAAGCCGCAGGGCACGGTGCGCTCGATCGAGCGCAGCACCGCGGCCGAGCGACGCGCATCGACGCGTGACGATCTACTGGGCCACGCTGTTCGCCGCGATCGCCACCAGCATGGCCGGCCAGACCCTGCTGAAGGCCGGCGCCGGCGCGGTCGATTTCATCGCCCAACTGTTCGACTGGCGCACGCTGATCGGGTTCGTGCCTGTATGGCGGCGCGGCGGTGCTCTACATCGTGGCGCTGCGCCGCATTCCGATGTCGGTGCGCCCTGCCCTGCACCGCGGTCTCCTACGTCGCCGCGGCGCTGATCGGACATTACGCGTTCGCCGAGCCGCTGGGCGTGCATGCATATCGGCGCGATCGCGTTGATCTGCGCCGGCGTGGTGATGCTGGCGCTGGCCTGAACTGGTCTCGCGGCCGATCCAATTTGCTCGGCCGGAGCGCCTTTAACTTGCGCTCGCCAGGCGAAGCAGCGGTTCGGCTGCGCGGTGCGCGCAATGATGGATCTGGTGGCGCGGCGTCGGCCGGCCGAGCAGGTAGCCCTGAATATGGTCGCAGCCATGATCGCGCAGGATGGTCAGCTGCGCGTCGGTCTCGACCCCCTCGGCCGTCACCTTCATGTCCAGCCCGTGGCCGAGCGCCACCATCGAGGCGAGGATCACCTCAGCCGTCGGCTCGCGGCCGAGATCGCGGACATAGCTCGCGTCGATCTTTATCTTGTCGAAGGCGAAGCGGCTCAGATAATTGAGCGAGGAATAACCGGTGCCGTAATCATCCAGCGCGATCCGGATGCCCTGCAGCTTGATCGCGCGCAACACCGCCATGGCGTGGTCCGGATCGGTGATCAGCACGCCTTCGGTGATTTCCAGTTCAAGGCGCCATGGGTCGAGGCCGGTGCGCCGCAGGATCGCGCCGATCGTCGGCGCCAGGTCATCCTTGCGGAGCTGAACCGGCGAGAGGTTGACTGCGATCAGATGCGGCTCGTCCCAGCTGGCCGCCTCGGCACAGGCGGTTTCCAGAACCCAGTGGCCGAGCGCCACAATCAGGCCGCATGATTTCGCCATCGGGATGAAGTCAACGGGGCTGATCACGCCGCGTTGCGGGTGGTGCCAGCGCATCAAAGCCTCGTAGCCCAGCAGCCGCAGGTCGTCGGCGGCGAATTGCGGCTGGTAGTACACCGACAGCCCGCCATTGGCGTGGGCGGCGCGCAACTCCTGCTCCAGCGACAGCCGTTCCTGCGGCAGGCAATCCATCTCGCCGTCAAAGAAGCAGCTGCGGTCGCGGCCATGCTGCTTGGCGCGGACAAGCGCCAGCGCCGCGTTGCCGATCAGCGTTTCCGCGGTGTCGCTATCGTCTGGATACAGGCTGATGCCGATGCTGCAGCCGAGGTCGATGCAATGGCCGTCAACGTCGAACGGCTCGGCGCAGACCGCCAGCAGGCGTTCCGCGAGCGCCTGAGCATCCTGCCGCCGCGCCGCCGGCTGCACCACCGCGAACTCGCCGCCGCCCACGCGCGCAATCGTGTCGCTGGCCCCGATCGAGCGCGCGAGGCGGCCCGCCACCAGTGCCAGCAGCCGGTCGCCGATCCGGTAGCCGAGCAGGTCGTTGAACGATTTGAAGCGGTCGAGGTCGATCCACAGCAGCGCCAGGCCGCCGCCGACCCGCCCGGCCAGATCAAGCGCCGCGGCCAGGCGTTCGTGCAGCAACGTACGATTGGCGGCACCGGTCAGCGTGTCGTAATGCGCCAGACGTTCGATCCGGCGTTCGGCGTCCTTTCGGTATGTGAGGTCGCGCACCACCATGACGCCGGAGGGGGCCGCCGCCTGGCCTGAAGGCGCCGCATCGATCGGTCTGCCGAGCACTTCCACCGAAATTTCGCGGCCGTCGGCGCCGAGCAGCGCCACCTCGATGGCGACGGGGCTGTCGACCAGCAGCGCGCTGCCGATGCGATAGCGTGAGGCGGGCGCAAACAATCCCGCAACCGGCCGCCCGAGCAACCCGGTGGCACTGCTGCCGGTCAATTCGCAGAATGCCTTGTTGATGTCGGTGACGACGCCGCCCCGGTGGAACAGGATACCTTCAAAGGTCGAATCGGTGAATTGGCGCAGGCGTGCGGCTTCGCGTTCCGCTCGCCGCGCCAGCTGCTGGTCCAGGATCGCGCCGGCGAGGCCGGGCAGCAGGATCAGCAGACAGACCGCGGCGACGGCGACCGCCAGCGCCGACGATCCAACCGCAGCAGTCGGCGCCCCGAACGGCGTCACCGTCAGCGCCGACATGGCGGTGAAATGGAGCCCGCATATCGCCCCGGCCAGCAACGCCCCGGACCATCGCGGGTGAGAAGCGATCACGGCCAACGCGCCAGTGGCGGCGACGCTGCCCAGCACCAGCGCCGCGGCAAGCAGCCACAAATCGTATTCCACCAACGCGTTGACGTTCAGCGCCCGGATGCCGATGCAGTGCATGGCGAAAGTCGTGGCGCCGAGCAACGATCCGGCGAAGACGACCCGGCCGGGGGAGGCCGCCCGCCACAGCATCCCACCGATGGCAAGCATGCTCCCGCCGACCGCGACGGCCAAGGACAGCGCCGTCAGCGCGAAATTGAGGTTGGCGCCGAGGCCTGGCGAGTACGACAGCATGGCGACGAAATGCGTCGACCACACCACCGACCCGAATGCGATGGCGGCGCCGAACGCCCAGGCTCGGGCGGCCAAGCCAGCATCCGGCCGCCCGGCGGCGTCGCGCGCCCTTATGATGATGCGGACGGTGGCATGGCAGCCGATCAGGCAAACCAGGCCTGCCATCAGCACGAGCCATGGGTCGTGATCGCGCTCGATGCAGGTCAACACGGTCAGCATGAATGCGTCCTGGCATAAGGCGCGACACGTCGCGGTCACGCCCCCCGAATCGATGGGCAAGGCGTTAAGCCTTCCTCACCAGCTCTTTCTCGCCGCCTCCTTTCCAACCGGCGGCCCGGCGCTTGGCTTGCCGCCCATTCCACCCAATATGCGCAGCGCCGGCCGCCGCATGCGGCGCACCCCTGATGCCGGGCGTATCAGACGGCGGGAGACGATGAGATGGCCGAATTCTCGGTCCTCGATCTTGCGCCGGTGCCGCAAGGCGCGACGCCGGCCGACGCGCTGCATCGCTCGCTCGACCTGGCGCAGCACGCCGAAGCGCTGGGGCTACCGCCGCTTCTGGCTGGCCGAGCATCACAACATGATCGGCATCGCCAGCGCCGCGACCGTCGGTGGTGATCGGCTACGTCGCCGGCGGCACCAGCACGATCCGCGTCGGCTCCGGCGGCATCATGCTGCCGAACCACTCGCCGCTGGTGATCGCCGAGCAGTTCGGCACGCTCGAATCGCTCTATCCCGGCCGCATCGATCTCGGCGCTCGGCCGGGCGCCGGGCACCGACCAGCGCACCGTGCGCGCGCTGCGCCGCGACCCCGCGGCCGCCGACGAACTTTCCCGCAGGACGTGCTCGAGCTGCAGGCGCTGCTCGGCCCGCTGCAGCCGGGCCAGGCGGTCCAGGCGGTGCCGGGCACCGGCACCGCAGGTGCCGCTCTGGATCCTCGGGCTCGAGCCTGTTCGGCGCGCAGCTCGCCGCGATGCTCGGCCTGCCCTATGCCTTCGCCTCGCATTTCGCGCCCGACGCGCTGATGCAGGCGCTGGCGATCTATCGCGCGCGTTTCGAGCCCTCGGCGCAGCTCGAGCGGCCCTACGCGATGGTCGGCGTCAACGTGATCGCCGCCGACACCGACGCCGAGGCGCGCCGGCTGTTCACCTCGGTGCAGCAGAGCTTCGCCAACATGTTCCGCGGCACGCGCGGCCAGCTGCCGCCGCCGATCGACGACATCGAGACCTACTGGTCGCCGGCCGAGAAGGCGCAGGCATCGGCCATGCTCGCCTGCTCCTTCGTCGGCTCGCCCGAGACGGTCCAGGCGCGGACTCGACGCAGTTCATCGAGCGCACCGGCGCCGACGAGCTGATGGTCGCCTCCGCCATCTACGATCACGCCGGCGCGGCTGCGCTCCTACGAGATCCTGGCCGAGATGCGGAGCGCGCTCGGCGCGCCGGCGCTGGCGGCTCAGTAGGATTTCGGCAAGCCCAGTTCGCGCTCGGCGATGTAGTCAAGGATCATTTCGCGCGACACCGGCGCCAGCTGCATCGCCACCATCTCGCGGAAATAGCGCTCGACATGGTATTCGGCGGCGTAGCCCATGCCGCCGTGGGTGCGGATCGCGCGGTCGCAGGCGCGGAACCCGGCATCGGCCGCGAGGTATTTCGCGGCGTTGGCCTGCGCGCCGCAGCGGCTTGTCGGCAGTCGTAGAGTTCGGCCGCGTGCAGGGTCATCAGCTCGGCGGCGTAGAGCTCCGACCAGCATTCCGCCAGCGGGTGCTGGATCGACTGGTTCTTGCCGATCGGCCGGCCGAACACCACGCGCTCGCCGGCGTAGGTCGACCGCCTTGTCGAGCGCGCGCCGCCCCATGCCGACGACCTCGGCGGCGTTCAGGATGCGCTCGGGATTGAGGCTGTCGAGGATGTAGCGGAAGCCCTTGCCCTCCTCGCCGATGCGATGCTCGACCGGCACCTCCAGGCCGTCGAAGAACAGTCTGGTTCGAATTGACCGCATGCCGGCCCATCTTCGCGATCTCGCGCACCTCGACGCGTGGAGCGATCGAGGTCGGCGTAGAACAGCGACAGGCCGTCGGTCGGCCTTCGCGCATTGCTCGATCGGCGTCGTGCGCGCGAGCAGCACGATCTTGTCGGCCTGCTGCGCCGTGCTGGTCCAGATCTTCTGGCCGTTGCACCACGTAGCGGTCGCCCTGGCGCGTCGCGCGGGTCTTGATCTTGGTGGTGTCGAGGCCGGCATCCGGCTCGGTCACGCCGAAGCAGGCGCGCGACGATGCCGTCGATGATCGACGGCAGCCACTCGCGGCTGCTGCTTGTCCGTGCCGTGCTTGACGATCGAGTGCAGGCCGAAAATGTTGATGTGCACGGTCGAGCAGGCGGCGAACGCGCCGGCCGAGCGGCCGACCTCCTGCATCATGATGCAGGCCTCGGTGACGCCGAGGCCGGAGCCGCCGAATTCCTCCGGCATGGCGATGCCGAGCCAGCCGCCATCGGCGATCGCTTTGGCAGAACTCGAACGGGAAGGCATGCGTGCGATCCTTCTCGGCCCAGTAGTCATCGTCGAACCGATCGCAGATCGCCCGGACCGCATCCCGGATCTCCGCCTGCTCTCGGGTGTTGGCCAACGGCTCGAAAACTTTCACGCCCATCCTCCTGCAAGCTCGCGGGAGTATCAGGCGGCAAACGCCGTCATGGCTCAATGCAGGTCCAGCACCGCCACCGGAAGCCGCGCGAGCAGGGCGCCGACCGCGATCGCGGCGTTGGCTTCGATCGTGGTGCCGGCTTCGCCCGCCGCCGATCCGCCAAGCACGTCGGCGCATCGCCGCCCCACCAGGCGATCCGGCACGGCGACGCGCGTGCCCTGCCAGCGCGCCGGATCAACCAGCGGGATATCAGCCGTCTCCAGCAGCGAGGCGGACAGGCGCGTGGCAAGCACGAGGATGGCGCCGTCGTCGTCTTCACGCATGAAGGCGATCAGATGATCCGCGCGCGCGCCCTCCAGCTTCAGCGGCGTATATTTTCCATGCGCGAACAGCGCCGGATATCGCGCCCGCAACGCCAGCAGCCGCGCGACCACCGCGTGCTTGACCTGCCCGGTCGTCCAGTTCGCCAACAACTCCGCCGGCGACCGCATCGAACCGAGATAGGCTTCGCGCAGGGCATAATCGACCGGGCGGCGATTATCGGGATCGACCAGGCTGAAATCCCATAGCTCGGTGCCCTGGTAAAGGTCCGGAACCCCCGGCACGGTAAGCCGCAACACCGTCTGGGCGAGGCCGTTGATCGCGCCGGCGGCGCCGATACGGACAGCGAAGTCGCGGAACTCGTCGCCCAATCGCGACGGCCGCGCCGGGTCGAGCATCTGCGTCAGGAAATGCCGGCACGCTTCCTCATACGCCTCGTTCGGCGCGACCCAATCGGAGTGCCGTTTGGCCTCGCGCAGCGCCTTCTCCTGCCAAGCGCAGAGCCGATCGATCAGCCGCTGCACGCCGGCAGCGTCGTCACCGCCCAAATTCGGATCGGCCAGGCGGCAACCAGCATCTGGTACAGCATCACCTCGTCGGCCGCGTCCGGCGCCGCACCGCCATCGATCTCGCGCTTCAGCGGCGCGTTCAGCCGCATCCAGCGATGCAGTTGTCCCGCCCATTCCTCGGAGATCTCGCTCAGCACCGCGAGGCGTGCGCGCGAATCCTCGCCGCGCTTATGGTCATGCGTCGCGGTTGCCAGCATGGCGCGCGGAAATTGCCGCCCGCGCGCGCGGCATGCGGCGTGGAAGGCAGTCGACGGACATGGCGAAGCTGCCAGGGTTGGAGCCGACTTCGTTGCGCGAGAGCAGTCGGCCGTAACGATAGAACGCGGTGTCCTCGACCGACTTGGCGGCGACCGGCGAGGACAGTTGCTGGAACCGCACCATCGCCCGCACTTCGCCGCGCCCGATGCGCCCCGCGCGGCAGCGATCGCGGCGCCTCGCCGCCGAGCCATATGACGATCAGGTCGATCAACGGCCGGTCGGCAGCGCGTATCGTGCGCCGCGCGCCGGAAGCGGCCCGGGCCATCATCTGGTCGTCATGCGCCGATCGCCCGGCCAGCCCGGCATAGATCCGATAGGATGGGAAATGCACCAGCAGCTCGACCAGCGCACGCCTGATGGCGGTGAGCGTGTAGTCGCGGGTGGTGAGATCCTGCCTGCGCCACACGGTGCAGCGCCGCGGCGGCAGCGTTGAGTTCGCTGGCCAGGGTGTCGCGCAAGGTGAGCCGGCGCGCCGACTCCTCCTCCTGCGCGAAGCTTGCCGTGCTGCCGGTCAGTTGGCTCCACAACTCGGTAAGCGGCGGTTCGCCCGCCGGGTCGTGCAGCAATGCTGCAACCTGGTCCATGAAATCGTAGCCGGTGGTGCCGTCGGTGCGCCAATCGGCCGGCAGCCGCTCATGGCTTGCGAGAATCTTCTCCACCACGATGTACGGCGGCCCCGCCGGCGCCTCGGCCGGACGAGCGACGGCCGCCGCTTCCAGTCGGCGGCGCAGCTTGCGGCAATAGCCGCGCGGATCTGCGAGGCCATCGACATGGTCGATCCGCACGCCGTCGATCAAGCCCTCGCCGTAGAGGCGCAGCAGCAAAGCGTGGGTTGCGTCGAATACCTGCGGTAGCTCCACGCGAACGCCGGCCAGCGAGGTGACGTCGAAGAAGCGTCGGCAATTGATCTCGTCTGCCGCGGCCCGCCACCAGACCAGGCGATAATGCTGCGCCTCCAGCAACGCATGCAGGCGCGCGCGCCCTTCCAGCGTATCGGGGCCAAAGCGCGCCAACGCCGCCGCGATCCGCGCCGCACCTTCCGGCGTCGCACCCGCTTCGCGCAACCGCCGCTTGCCGGCCGCCGCTGCCTCGCGCGTCTCGCCGCGGCGGCCGCCACGCAAGCCGCCTTCGACAAGATCGCCGAGCACGTCACGATAGTCCCGCAAGGCGATCGGGAAGACGTGCTCACCATACGCCGCCTGCAAGCGGCCAAGCTCGGGATCGACCCGCAGCCTGATATCCCCCTGTTCGAGGCACGTGCCATAAGGCGCGCCGAGAAACGGCGCCATCAGCTTGCCCTGCAGGCTTCGCTCGGGCGGCATCCAATCGATGTCGAAGAAGCCGGCGAACGGGCTGGCGCGACCCCATTCCAGGACATCGAGCCACCACGCGTTGTCCGCCCCGCCGACGCCCATGTGATTGGGCACGATATCGACGATCAATCCCATGTCACGCGCGCGCAACGCCGCCACCAGCCGTCGCAACGCCGGCTCGCCGCCAAGCTCGGGGTTGATGGCGCCGTGATCCACGATGTCGTAACCGTGCATCGATCCAGGCCGCGCCGTCAGCAGCGGCGAGGTGTAGAAATGGCTGATCCCAAGCTTGGCCAGGTACGGCACGACCGCGACGGCGGCATCGAGATTGAAGCCGCGATGCAGCTGCAACCTTGCCGTCGCCCGCGGTGTGGTGCCAATCGTCATGTGAGCCGCGCCTTCGCCAGGGCGCGCAGGCGCGATGCTGTTCTCGGTTCGCCGAGCAGCGTCTCGGCAGACGCCGGCAGCCTGCGGCGCCAGTTCGGATGTTCATCCACCGTGCCGGGAAGGTTCGGCTGCTCCTCCAGCCCGAGCGCATCCTCGATCGGCAGCAGCACCAGGGCGCAGGCGGCACGGCCGATATGTGCGCAGGCGGCGTCAACCACGCGAGCGGGCTCCTCGGGCGCCGGCATTTCGCCTTCGGCCGCATCAGAGGCCTGAAACGCCGACCACAGGGCGGCGCGGTCATGCTCGCGCGCGCGCCGTGCGGCCGGCGGATCGCCGCGACCCAACCGGGACTGCCACTCAATGTCGCGGCCGCGCCACCAGCCCGCGACGGTCGGCAGGTCATGCGTGGTCGTCATCGCCACGGCATCGCGCGACCACTCCCGCGGCGGCTTGAACGTCTCGCCATGCCGCTCGAACCACAATACGCGCATTCCTGCCAGGCCGGAGGATTCCAGCGTCTGCTGAAATCCCTCCGGCACGGTACCGAGATCCTCGCCGATGACGATGGCGCGGTGGCGCCGCAATTCCAGGCGCACCAGGCGCAACAGGTCCCGCATGGGAAAACGAAGATAGGCGCCATCCGCCGGCCCTGCCCCCTGCGGCACCACCCAAAGCCGCCCGAGCCCCATGACGTGATCGATCCTCACGCCCCCGGAGTGGCGCAACGCCGCGCGCAACATATCGAGGAAGGCCGAAAAGCCGTGCGCCATCAACCCTTCCGGCGAAAACGTCGTAACTCCCCAATCCTGCCCTTGCGGATTGAGGATATCCCCCGGCGCGCCGATGGTCAGGCCGCTGAGCAACTGCGCCGGCTGGGCCCAGGCATCGCTGCCGGCATTGTGAACCCCGATCGCGAGATCGGCGATCAGCCCGATTTCCATTCCAGCAGCGACCGCCTCGCGTTGCGCCCGCTCCAACCCGCGCTCGGCGGCGAATTGCAGAAAGGCATGAAACGCAACCTCGTCGGCGCACTCTTCGGCAAAGGCCGCAACCGCCGCACTGAGCGGGTCCTGCAGCGAAGCCGGCCAGTGATGCCAGTCCCAAAGCCGCGGATCGCGGGTGAACAAATGGTGATGCAGCGCCTCGAACCGCGCATGCAGTTCCAGCCGCTCACCTCGCGTGGCACGGAAGCGCGCGAACGCCGCCCGCAATTCCGTCGCAGGCCGGGTCTGCATCGCCGCGAAAACCCGGCGCAACGCCGCGAGCCGTGCGGTTGCCGCCTGGGCCCAATCGACCATGCACCCCTCGGAAGACGGCAGTCCGCTCGCGTCACCAGGATCGGCATAGACGCCATTCAGCAGCGCGCGGCTGGACGGCGCGTACGGGCTGCAATGCAGGGGGTCGGCGGCAAAAGCCGCATGCACCGGACTGATCGCGATCGCGCTTGCGCCAAACGCCGCAGCATGCGGCGCCAGTTCCTCCAATGCAGCAAAGTCCCCGACCCCGCCATCCCCTTCCCGGCGCAGCGCATAGAGTTGCACCGCGAGGCCCCAGGCGCGCCGACTGCCGGAGGAAATCTCCAACCGTCCAGCAATCTTCTGGCGCAACCGCAAGAGTCGTGCGTTGTTCGCCGATCTCCAGCCGGTGATACCCCTGCAATTCCGGCGCACGCACCCGGACCCGACCATCCCCCCGGTCTTCCGCGCGGCCTGCAACGACGGTGCCGTCCTCATGCACAAGCCGAAAGGGCCCTGGGGCGGCGGCCAGGTCGACCGGGTGTCCCAACTCCGCGGTGATCAGCGGTGGGTTGCGGTCCCGTTCCGCGCGCTTTCGCGCGAGGTGCCCCAGCACAGTTCGCAGCACATCAACCGCAACCTCCCGCATGGCGCCGGTGGCATCGCGCCATCGCAGTTCGATCCCGGCTTCATCGGCTTGCCTTCGCACGGCATCATCGTTCACGCGCCCAGCTCCTGCAGCGTGGCGACGGTGCAACGCGCCAGCAGGCCGCCGCCGCGTGCCGCATCGCCCGCCGCCGCCGTGGACGCAAACAGGACGCGACCGGCGAGCGGTGCACAACGACAGGACGCGGTGTCGAGGTTCATCGCCACGCTCAGCAGGCTGCCGTCGCCCATTCGCCATCGCGCCAGCACCGCCTTGTCACCCAACGCCTCGGCTCCAGCCGACACGCTGCCAGGTATGCGCAGAATAACCTGCTCAGTCCGGATGCGTAGCAGCGAACGGTAATGCTCCAGCCACGCGGCATGCCCTGGCTCCAGTACCTCGGCTGGATCCACGCAGGATTGCTCGAACGTCGCGAGTGCGTTGGGATCGGGGATTTGTTCGCGCCGCGCCGGATCCGTGAAGGCTGCGAACTTCGCGAACTCCTTGCGTCGTCCCAGGCGAACCTGTTCGGCAAGCCCATCGCTATGGCTGGTGAAATACAGGAACGGCCGGGTCGTGCCCCATTCCTCGCCCATGAACAGCATCGGGATTTGCGGCACCAGCAACAGCAACGCGACGGCGGCCCGCAGCGCCTCATGGTCCGCCAGCACGGTCAGCCGCTCACCCATCGCGCGATTGCCGATCTGGTCGTGATTCTGCAGGCAGATGACGAACGCGGTCGGCGGCAATTCGCCGCTCGGCTCGCCTCGTGGCGTGCCGCCGGCATGCAGCGAAGGATCACCTTGGTACGCAAATCCCTCAGCGAGACAGCGGGCCAGCTTTGCCGCCGGTGCGTCGACGAAATCCTCGTAATACGCCTCGCTCTCGCCGGTCAGCAGCACATGCAGGCAATGATGCAAATCGTCGGCCCATTGCGCATCGAAGCCCGGAGCGTCCGGCCCCGTGCGAAGCAGCGCGGCGGCGTTGTCCTCGTTCTCGACGATCAGGTGGACATGGCGATCGCGGGCCACCCGCGCGCGGATATCCCGCGCAAGCATCCGCAAGAAATCGAAGTCACGGATCATATGCACCGCGTCGAACCGCAATCCGTCGAAGCGATATTCGTTCAGCCAATACAGCGCACTCTCGATAAAGAACAGTTGCACTTCCGGACGCCGGAAATCGATCGCGTCGCCCCATGGCGTTGTCTGGTCATGGCGGTAGAAGCCAGACGCGTAGGCCCCAAGATAATTCCCATCCGGGCCAAAATGGTTGTACACGACATCAAGAAACACCATTACACCGAGCCGGTGCGCAGCATCCACCAGCCCCTTCAGCGATTCGGGTGTCCCATATGCCGCGTCCGGCGCGAACGGCAGAACGCCGTCATATCCCCAGTTGCGTGGCCCAGGAAATTCGGCGATCGGCATCAATTCCACCGCCGTCACGCCGAGGGCTGCAAGCTCCGGCAGCCGGGCCATGACACCCGCGAACCCACCGAGGGCGCCGACATGCACCTCATAGACCACGAACTCGTGCCAGGGACGGCCGCGCCAGGCCGCTTCCTGCCAATGATACGCGCCTGGGTCGACCACCACGCTTTGTCCATGAACGTCTCCCGCCTGGGCGCGCGAAGCAGGATCAGGTACCAAGATGCCATCGGGGCGGTTCGGCGTGACGAACTTATACCGGTACAAAGTTCCTGGCGGCGCCGGCGCCTGAACCTCAAACCACCCGCCCCCCACCGGCTGCAGTGGGATTGGCGGCCGCCCGGCAATTTCGACCCATGCGTTCTGCGCGTCCGCCGCCCAGACGCGAAAACTGGTCGTACCATCGCCGCGAACGGTCGCGCCGAACGGCAGCGCCGCTAATTCGGCAGATGAAGCCCCAATTCGACCGACCGCATGGCTTTCCATGACGGCCTCAACTGCCGTACCACTGCAGGGTTCCTAGCCAGCAAACTCATTCCATACATCCATGTTGCCGGAAGGCGCCAAGCCGCATGATTGCTCAGACCTCTTGCCCAAAATTCCCATTATCCTTCTGCCGAAAAATGATCGTGGCCAATGGCGGCAGGATGAACTCGGCGGAGGCGGGCAAGCCGTGACTCGGGATCTCCTGCGCCAAGACGAGGCCGAGATTGCCGACGCCGGAGCCGCCATAAGCCTCAGCATCGGTGTTCATGCATTCGACCCAACGCCCAGAGACCGGCAATCCAATGCGGTATCCCATTCGCGGCACCGGCGTGAAGTTGCAGACCACAAGAACAGGAGCCTGATTATTTGACTGCTTGCGGAGATAGGCAAAGACGCTTTGGGCCCGATCATCGGCGACCACCCACTGAAATCCCCAAGGCCACGCATCCCCGACATGCAGGGACGGCACCGCGCGGTAGAGCCGGTTAAGATCCCGGATCAGCCGTTGCACGCCTTGGTGCAATGGGTAATCCAGCAGGTCCCAATCCAGCGATACATCGTGATTCCATTCGCGCCGCTGGGCGAATTCGGATCCCATGAACAGCAGCTTCTTGCCGGGATGCGTCCACATGAAGGCGAAATAGGCACGCAGCGTCGCAAACTGCTGCCACCCGTCGCCGGGCATCTTGTTCACCAGGGAGGCTTTGCCGTGCACCACCTCGTCATGCGACAGCGGCAACATGAAACGCTCCGAATATGCGTACACCAGGCCGAATGTCATCTTGTCATAATGATAGGCGCGATAGATCGGATCGTACTGAACGAACTGAAGCGTGTCGTGCATCCAGCCCATGTTCCACTTGAACGAAAATCCCAGCCCGCCTTGCTGCGTCGGCGCGGTTACGCCAGGCCAAGCGGTCGACTCCTCGGCGATCACCAATGCGCCCGGACAACGCTGGGCAACGATATCGTTCAACTCCCTCAGGAAGGTCACGGCCTCCAGGTTCTCGCGTCCGCCATGCACGTTCGGGACCCACTCGCCAGGGTTGCGGCTATAATCCCGATACAGCATGGATGCGACCGCATCCACGCGCAGCCCGTCCACGTGGTAATGCTCCAGCCAATGCAGCGCGCTTGCGATCAGGAAGCCGCGCACCTCGTGGCGGCCGAGATTGTATATCAGCGTGTTCCAGTCCCGATGGAATCCCTCACGCGGATCCGCGTGCTCGTAAAGCCACGTGCCGTCAAACATGGCGAGCCCATGCGCATCGGCGGGGAAATGCGCCGGCACCCAGTCGAGAATGACGCCGAGGCCGGCCTCGTGACAGCGATCGACGAAACGCGCAAACATATCAGGCGTGCCGAGTTCGGCCATCGGCGCAAATTGGCCCAGCGGTTGATATCCCCACGATCCGGCAAACGGGTGACTCATCACCGGCATCAGCTCAAGATGGGTAAAGCCCATCTCCACCGCGTAGGGGACGAGACGCGCCGCCAACGCCTCCCAGTCCAGCATATTCCCCCCGGGACGCATCCAAGAGCCGGCATGCACTTCGTACACCGCCAACGGTGCACCGATCTCATGGCGGTCCGCACGATGCCGGAGCCACTCTTCGTCCAGCCAACGCAACGGAGCCGGATCGCGAACGATCGACGCGGTGCCCGGAGGAACCTCCGCCTGGCCGGCCATTGGATCGGCCTTCAAAGGGAGCGTGTGGCCGGCAGGTCCGATGATCTCGTATTTGTAGATCGCACCCGGACGCAGACGAGGAATGAAGATTTCCCAAACACCCGCCTCAATTCGAAGGCGCATCGGATGCCGTCGGCCGTCCCAGCTATTGAAGTCACCAACCACGGACACGCGCCGGGCATTCGGCGCCCAAACCGCAAAACGGACACCGGCGACATCAAGTACCGACATCGCATGGGCGCCAAGGCAGTTGGCCATCTCCCGGTGGCGCCCTTCCGCCAACAGATGCAGATCGAGCTCACCAAGCAAGGGGCCGAAACTATAAGGATCTTCGGTAACTTGAACGACCCCGTTCCAATCGATCCGCAGCAGATATGGCACCATCGGAAGGACTTCGCCGACGAACAATCCGGCCGCGTCGGCACGCGTCAGCTCCGCCAACACAGCACCGTCGGGCGAGATTGCAGCGACGGCCGTCGCTCCGGGCAGCAGAGCGCGCAACATCCCGCCGTGCGGGCCCAGGTACCGCGAATGGGTCACCTGATTGTCCGGCGATCACCGCGACAATGGCGCCGCGCTCGATGTTCAATTCCCTCGCTGGATTATTCACGGTTTAGCCGATCCACCAACTCAGTGAGTCCTCGCAGCGGAATCGGCAGCCAGGTCACCCGATTGGCCGCCTCGTAACAGACTTCGTAAGCCGCTTTCTGCAACAAAAACAGATTGAGCAAATCCTCCTCCGCTTCTGGCGACGCCCATCTCCGCTCCGCTGCGTCATGTGCGGCCCGATAGGCGCCGAGGAAAGCATCAACCAATTCCGCATGAAAACGATCGAGAATTTCGATCCGCCTCTCAGCGACCTGCGGCGTCAACGCGGCCCGGCTCGGCATCGCGACCGCGCGGGCATAGTCAAGCGAGCGGATCATGCCCGCCACGTCACGGAGCGGGCTTCCCTTTGCCCGCCGTTCCTCCAACGGCCGCGCGGGCTCGCCCTCGAAATCGATCAGGAAGGCATCGCCTTGCACCACCAGCACCTGGCCGAGATGGAAGTCGCCATGAATCCGGGTTTTCAGAGCACCCGGGATGCTGGCGGCAAGCCGTTCGATCGTTTTGCGCAGCGCCGCTGCGCCAAGTTGCAGTCGCTTCGCATCTGCCTCGGCCGCTTCGTCGCTCCAGCTTTCCACCACCGCAATTGCCGCCATGGCATCATCGACCTGGCGCCGGATTGCATCGATCCAGTGCGCCGCGTCCGCTTCGGTTGCGACTTCCGGCGTAAACGACGCGTCGTCCGAGGGACGCGACAGCACCGCGTGAAGTTCGGCGAGACGCTGGCCCACGGCAGCCGCGAAATTTGTATAGCCGGAGAACTGGTCAGTCGCTTCCTCACCTGTGCCTGCCGTCAGGGCCAGCGCGTCGGAAAGCCGGGCCAGGACATCCTGGGTCCAGCCCCAGCCATCACCTTGGTTGCGGACAAACCCCTGTGCGATCAGCAGCGTGTAAGTCCCCCCGCCAGTTATGTCCCGCTCGACATGACCGAGCAGCGGTGGGGTGTTGGCGAATCCGTTTTCGGTGAGGTAGCGCGACATTTCCACTTCCGGGTGAATGCCGGCGGTGATCCGCCGCAACAGCTTCACCATGACCGCGTCGCCCACGATCAGCGAACTATTGGATTGCTCGGCTGCCAAACGGCGGATCGTCAGATCCGCTGGCAGGTCGGCCTGGGCAAACTCCGCCGACGGGACAAACCGTATCTCACCATCCGACAAGGGCACGATGGCGCCCTCGCGGAGGCGCTGCAACACGCCAAGCGGCAGCGCATCGACGGTGAAAGCATCCGTCAGATACCCGACGCGCCGGCCTCGCCGGACCCGCGCCAATGCAAGCTGCTGCGACAACATACCGCCGCCGCCATCCTCCCAGGCAATCGCCAGCGGCAGTTGGTAACTATCGGAACGATCTTTGAACTTCACTTCAACTTCGCACAACAGCACCTCGTTTCCCGCATACGCCACCGTCGTCGCTCGTTCCAGCGCCACCGACGTAATACGGCGGTCCTTGCCGGCGAACCAACGGCGAAGTGCCAGATACGGCGGCAACACTTCGGCTTCCAACATCGCGCGCGCCGGGCCCTCCAGAATTTCCCCCAATCCGTGCCGCACCACGATTGTGGTAAACTCCGGCAGCGGCTCAGGCTGGCGAACATGCCACGTGGGAAGTGTCGCCTCGGTCGCGAGCAGGAACCAATAGAACGCGTACGGCGGCAAGGTGAGCAAATAGGTCAGCTGCCCGATCGGCGGAAACACCGAGTTGCCGTGGAGGTCGACCGGCGTCCGGCCGGCAAATTCGGACAGGTCGAGCTCGACCGCCTGGGCCGTGCGGGACAGATTGCTCACGCAGAGCAGCGTTTCGTCCTCGTATTCACGCAAAAACGCCAGCACCTTGCGGTTGCCAGGATACAGAAACCGAAGCGAACCACGGCCAAACGCGCGATGCCCCCTGCGCACCGCAAGCATCCGGCGTGTCCAGTTCAGCAGCGAGTGCTGATCACTGAGCTGGGCCTCCACATTCACTGCCGCGAAGCCATAGATCGGATCCATGATCGGCGGCAGCACCAAGGCTTGCGGGTTGGCGCGTGAAAACCCGCCATTGCGGTCCGGCGACCACTGCATCGGGGTCCGAACGCCATCGCGATCGCCAAGATGGATGTTGTCACCCATGCCGATCTCATCGCCATAATAGATCACCGGCGTCCCGGGCATCGAGAGCAAAAGGCCGTTCATCAGCTCCATTCGTCGGCGGTCATGTTCCAAAAGCGGTGCAAGGCGGCGGCGAATGCCGAGATTGAGCCGGGCACGCTGGTCGGAGGCGTAGGCCGTCCATAGCACATCCCGTTCGCTGTCGGTGACCATTTCGAGGGTCAACTCGTCATGGTTTCGCAAGAACACCGCCCATTGGCAATTGGCGGGAATCGCGGGGGTTTGCCGCATGATGTCCGAGATGGGAAAGCGATCCTCCTGCGCGATGGCCATGTACATCCGCGGCATCAGCGGAAAATGAAATGCCATGTTGCATTCGTCGCCATCCCCGAAATACTGCTGCGCATCCTCCGGCCACTGGTTGGCTTCGGCAAGCAGCATCCGGCCTGGAGCGTATGCGTCCATCGCCGCCCGGATGCGCTTCAGAATGGCATGCGTCTCGAGCAGGTTCTCGTTATTGGTTCCCTCGCGCTCCACAAGATAAGGCACCGCATCGAGGCGCAGCCCGTCCACGCCGACATCGAGCCAGAATCGCATTACCGAAAGAATTTCCTCCAGCACCCGGGGATTGTCGAAGTTCAGGTCCGGCTGGTGCGAATAGAAGCGGTGCCAAAAATAGGCACCGGCGACCGCATCCCAGGTCCAATTCGACTTTTCCGTATCGATGAAGATAATCCGCGTTTCGGCGTAACGCTGATCAGTGTCGGACCATACATAGAAGTTCCGCGCGGCACTGCCGGGCTTCGCCCGCCGCGCCCGCTCGAACCAGGGATGACGGTCCGACGTATGGTTGATCACCAGTTCCGTGATGACACGCATTCCGCGTTCATGCGCTGCGGCGATGAAGCGCCGCACGTCGCCCATCGTGCCATAATCGGGATGAACCGAGCGATAGTCGCTGATGTCGTAGCCGTCGTCGCGGCGAGGCGATGGATAGAAGGGTAGCAGCCAGATCGCATCTACCCCGAGCTCAGCGATATAATCCAGCTTGTCAATCAGGCCCTTGAAATCACCAATTCCATCCTCGTTCGAATCAGCAAATGATTTGACGTGGAGTTGGTAGATTGTGGCGTCTTTGTACCATAATGGGTCCGCCGAGAGGGCGGACTGCTTTTTCAAAACCTTTCTGTTCGACATATCCATCCTCAGGTCACCGGCCGCACGCGCCAGACCGAGAAGGGCGTGCCCCCGGGGTCGAGCAGTATCTCGCGTGAGCCGGTACGCCACTGCGCCACCTGGCCACGCATCAGCTCTTCGGCGACAAGGTCGGAATCTGCCGTCAGCCCCAGTGCCGCGGGCGGAAGGTCGAACTGCGTCCATTGCGCGTTCTTTGGATCGAAGCTGATGGCGACGATCACGATGTTATCGAAATTGGGTGTCGCCTTGCTGAAGCAAAGCACCATATTATTCGAGCATGGCAGAATCGTACGCCGAGATGGGTGTGCAGCGCCGGGTTGCTTCGCCGGATCTGATTCAGTTGCCGGATCTCGTCGATGATGTTTCCCGGCCGCGCCCAGTCCCAGGCGCGAATTTCGTATTTTTCTGAGTTCAGATATTCCTCGCGGCCTGGCAGAGCGTCCGCTTCGCAAAGTTCGAATCCGTTATAGACGCCCCACAACCCGGAAAGTGTGGCCGCCAGCGCGGCCCGAATGAGAAACCCCGGTCGTCCGGATGTTTGCAGGAAGAACGGATTGATATCCGGGGTGTTGACGAAGAAATGTGGCCGAAAGAAGTGCTTTGGCGCTGTGGTCGTCAGCTCCGTCAGGTAATCGCGCATTTCCGCGGCCGTGTCGCGCCAGGTGAAGTAGGTGTAGGATTGCGAGAAGCCGACTTTAGCCAACCGATACATCACCTTCGGCCGTGTGAAGGCTTCGGCCAGGAAAATGACCTCCGGATGTCGCCCGCGCACCTCGGCGATCATCCACTCCCAGAACGGCAATGGCTTCGTATGGGGATTGTCGACCCGAAAAATACGCACGCCCTGGCCTACCCAGAACAAGACGACGTCACACAGGGCCTGCCACAGCGAAGGCAGCGCACCCTCGGCATAGAAGGCGACGTTGACGATGTCCTCGTAGCGCTTCGGTGGGTTTTCCGCGTAGCGGATCGAGCCGTCCGGCCGCCACTCGAACCACTCGGGATGCTGCTTCAGCCAGGGGTGGTCGGGTGAGCATTGAATGGCAAAATCCAGTGCGACCTCCATCTCCAGCGCAGCCGCGGCGGCACACAAGGCACGGAAGTCGGCCAGCGTGCCAAGTTCCGGATGGATGGCGTCGTGCCCCCCTCCTCCGCACCAATGGCGTAGGGGCTTCCGGGATCGGTCGGGGCGGCGCGAAGCGCGTTGTTTCGCCCCTTGCGGTTGACGCGGCCGATCGGATGGATCGGCGGCAGGTACAGCACGTCGAAGCCCATGTCGCGGATTGCCGGAAGACGCGCGATCACGTCCGTGAACGTGCCGTGACGCCCGGCGTCGCCGCTTTGCGACCTGGGGAACAGTTCATACCAACTGGCAAAACTCGCTTTGGTACGCTCGGCTTCAATCGACATCGCGGGCTCATGGCGCACGCGGAAGGGGCGGTCATCCACGCCGGCCATCACCCGTGCGGTTTCCGGCTGCAGCAACAAAGCCAGTTGCTGGCTGGGCTCGCTCTCCGTCAGGACATCAAGCAATCCCACCAGCGCGGGATCGCCGCTACGTTCGGCTGCGTGCCGAATAAGACGGCAGCCTTCGATCAATTCATTGTCGAGCGTCGCCCCGGCCGCGTGCTTCTTCGCCAGTTCGTCACGATACGCCGCAAATACATCGATCCATGCCTCAACCGTGAACAGATAGCGGCCGACGCGCTCAGCGGGGAATGCGCCGATCCATCGGTCATTGCCAGCGAACGTCAATCTCGCTTCATGCCACTGCACGCTATCGCCAGCGCGCCAGGCTACGACCGCGCCCAGGGCTTGATGGCCATCGACAATGACGTCGGCGGACACATCCACCAGGGCGCCGGCGGAGCATTTCGCGGCGAACCGGCCGCTATCGACGCTGGGTTCCACCACCTCGATGGCAATGCGCGGGGCCTTGGTCGCGGTTTCGGCAGCACGCGCCGGTTCACGCGGCAACAGGATCGGTGGTCGATGCACGGCGTCAAGGAACATCAGCCCAGCCGGCGGCAGTGTAATGGTCGCGGCCAAACTTTGTTCCGCGCCGTCGGCAAGAAACTGCACGCCGCCGCCCGCGCGCGGCAGGATCTGATTGGCTGGGGCAACCCCGGGAACATTCAGCGCCGCGTTCACCAGCACCATCCTTCCGGCACAAGCCGTTGACCGCCAAATCATCGCCGCCACATCAGCGTGCGGCGATGACGGCGAACGGCCCGCCGACAGCTCCGCCCGGCGCTGGCGATTGGCTTCGGTCAGAACCTTTATGCCATTACCTGTCGTACAGATCGGCCAGCTTGGTGAAATCCTGCGGCCGATCACGCACGGGATCGAGCCGGACATGGGCGCCGAATTCGAATCCCATTGGCACCAGCCACGCTTGCCCAAACTCCGCGGCGAACATCGCCGCTCGACGAGAGGCAGGCCCGAACCCCTCACCAGCTCGCGCCAAGCGCGGCCCGAATGATAGTTCCGGAACCGCCAGCACCTTCCCGACCTTGGCGATGCGAGAGGTATCCTGGTCCAGCCAATCGTCGCGAAAGTTCCATGCCCAAGAGGAGGAGCAGGCAAAGTCGAAGCCGGTTTCCGCGAGGTCGCAGAGTGCATCCGGCGCCAAGCCGGAGGTCCAGGCCAAAAGGGTGCACCGGCTTGCGGATTTGCGAAGGCGCGATATCAAGTCTCGCCAGACGGTCGCAGGCACCCTCCCGGGTGAGTCGCAGCGAAAGCCGATTACGCCGGCATCGCGCCACTGCGTCAGGAGCTGATGCCACCAGGCAACCAGTTCCTCAGCGTGCGCCGAAAAGTCAAGCGGAGCAGACCCGAACTCAATCGGGGCTCGACGCGGATCTGGCAAGTCGGGCCCAGCACAAGCCGCGCGCAGATGTGGGCGCATCCGAAGCAGCGCCGCATCGGCCGCAAGCCGGTCGATCACTAGGTCCAGCATGACCTCTAAACCGTGGCTACGCGCAGTCTCGACGATGTTGGCTATAGCGGGAGGCGCGTCACCGCCTCCCAAGATCGGATTCAGCCGGGCATGGTCCGCGGTCAGAAAAATATTTCCGCCGCGACCAGGCAGGAATGGCGGGGCTATCAAGACGTGACTGAAACCCATGCGCGCACAGCGCTCGAAATGCCGGTTCCACTCGCGCGCCGCCCCGGCGAGCAACGGATGCAGATGGTAGATCGACGTTTGGCTGGTGGGGATGACGGGCTTCTCCGGTTCGCCTGCGTCTGGGACAGTGGCGGCAGTCATCTGTCGGTGAGGGCCTGAGATAGTCATGCGGATGGAGCGTCGACGTTACCGGGGCGAGTTGTTCGGCTACTCGCAAGCAACAACCCGCGGGGGGGCGCATGGTTCCTCGACCAGCCCTTCCAATGACGATGAACCGAGAGCCTGGTCTGCGCGTTACCGATATTCCCAAAGCGGATGATGCCCATGACCGACCACCCGAAATCCTCCTCCCCTCGGAAGCCCGCCGCCGCTCCCAAGCCGGCGCGCCACTGGCCCGATGCCGCGGGAGGGGCGGAACCGAAAGGTTCTCCGACCTCCGAACGGTATCAATCGGAGACCGCTCACCACACCGAAAAGGACAAGCACACCACCGACCGCAAGTGATTTTACCGACTGTCTGTCAGCTACCCAGCCGCCGTTTAATGGCACGCAACGGGGCGGTCAGGCGCCAGGAGGTGGAATTGTAGACGGCGGCAAGTTCCCGTTGCAACGCGGCAGTGTCGGCGGATGGCGGTGGCGCGGGCACGATGGATACGTCCGGCGCTGACGCAACCGGCTGGATCGCCCCAATGCGGCGGGCTTCCCACACGGCTGCCCAGCCAATATCCGGGATGGCGTGCTTGCGCGCGACCCAGCCGGCGCGCGCCAATGCCTGCTGAAAGTAGCTCTCCTGAAATCCGAGTTCCAGCCAGCCGTTTTGGCGAATTGCCCAGAGTGACTCCCCATCCATTCGCAAGCCCCAGGGCAGCGGGAATTCCGCATTGATGGGCTCCGCCGCAAAGTAAATTCGTCCGCCCGGCTTGATGGCCTTGTCGAGCGATGCCAGCAGCCGGCGATGGTCCGAGCAATGGTGGAAGCATTCGAAGAACAGAACCGCATCGAACGGCTTCTGAACGGTCTCCGCCCAAAAGAAATCCGCGTTGACGACCGTGAGATCCACCTCCTGCCGCTTGGCCCGCAGGCGCAGCAGATCGCAGAAATTGGGCTCGATATCGACTGCTGTAACGTCCAGTCCGACCATTGCCATCGCCATGGTCGTGTTGCCCCAACCTGGCCCGAATTCCAGCACACGCGCGCCCGGCGCCAGGTCGAGCGAATGCAGGAGGAACCCCATCCCCATCGTGAAGAAGCCGGCCGTCCTGCAACTGCCGGTGGAATATGGAAACGGCCGGCAATTCGCCTCGTGCACGTCGAACTTGGAGACCTCGTTTTGCGGCCGGTACTCCTTCCCTGCGATGCGCCGATAAAGCGCCATCTGGAAGTCCATGTATTCCGCACTGAACGGATCAGCCGGAACCTCGGTCGAAAAATCCATGCGAAACCTCATGAAGACATCTCGCATCGCGGCGTCCGAGTGCTTCAACGCCGCGTCGCACTCACCGAGCTTGGCGTCCAGCTCACCCATCGTCGTAATCACTTGCATGTGAATTCCCACGTCCTGTCCGCTCAGGCCCAAAGGTCGGAGGTGGGCAAAAGCCGCCGGTCACCCGGATTGTTGGCCGAGTGCGCTTCAGCTCTTCAGATTCACCCCATCCGCGGGCATTTGGTCCGTTTCCCGACAGTCAGGAAGATCATAAACAATCCAAGCCTTGAGTATCAGATCATCCGCGCGTCCAACGCGCCCCAGCCTCCGGGCTTCGAGGGACCAGATTGCCAGACGCTCAGACAGCGCACGGAAGTTTACAAGTTGCTTCGATGCCATGGCCTGGATAACGCCAACTATGGGTTAAGGTTCCACTTCCCCATCGTCGGGTCATGAACCAGCGGCTCTTTGTTCAACGGCACGAACGCGGGTGCGGCGATCAGCGCCGATATCACCTGGCCGCGCTGCGCCGTAAGTTTCAAATCCTTGGCTTTTCGGAGAAGAATGCGGCTCTTGCTGGGCGATTGATGCTTCTCGAACGCATGTTCGGCTAGCAAATCACCGCCATCAGTTCCTCCCGCCATCGCTTGGAGGATGCAACTTCGAACGCATGCCCGGTTCGCGTATCAATGATCTCCGGTTCCATATCCGAATTGACCGCGGCCAACAGCCGGACACGGGCAAGCGCCTTCTCGGCTGTTTCATAGCGACCAACGGGCCGGCCGTTCAGGCGGAGCTCGTACATGGCGTCTCCTGAATTGCATCTTGTGTGAACGAGGTGAAGCCCGATCCTACCCGAGCCCGCCAAATTTTCCGATCACTTAATAAGGAGTGCCCCAGCTTCGACGTTCAGGTCTTCGACAGGTCACCTTTGGCCGGAATCGACCTTGCTTGCCGATATCGCGTGCCGTGAGGTGATGGTGGCGCAAGCGGGGCCGAGATTGCAGTATGATCTTTGAAGGAGGGGCAACCCGATGGTTGGGCCGCGCTGGCTCATCGCAGGCCTGATGACGGCGCTTCTTCTCGTGCCGCCGGCCGGCGTCGCGATCGCCGCGGGCACTGCCATCGATCCGGCGCGCCTGGCTGTCGTCGTCGACATAGACGGTGCCATCGGTCCAGCCACCGCCAGCTATGTCCTGCGCGGTATCCAGGCGGCCCGGGAGGAGAACGCCGGAGCGGTGGTGCTCCGGCTGGATACGCCTGGTGGCCTGGACAGCGCGATGCGAGACATTATCCGGGCCATCCTGGCGTCGCCGGTGCCGGTGCTTGCATTTGTCGGACCAAGTGGCGCGCGTGCGGCAAGCGCTGGCACCTATATTCTCTACGCCTCGGCCATCGCCGCGATGGCGCCCGGCACAAACCTCGGTGCCGCCACGCCCATCTCCCTCTTCGGGCCGCCTCCGTTGCCGCCACCCCCGACGGATCCGGCCGGCGACGGCACAAAGGCCGGGCACCCCGCGGCGGATGCACTGTCGACCAAGGCCATAAATGACGCCGCGGCTTATATCCGCGGCCTCGCCGCCATGCATGGGCGAAATGCGGATTGGGCGGAAATGGCCGTGCGGCAGGCAGTAAGCCTGCCCAGCGATGCCGCTCTGCGAGAAAACGTGGTCGACCTGATCGCGACCGACATCACCGACCTGCTGACGAAGGCGGATGGGCGCGAGGTGATCGTGAACGGCCGACCGATGCGCCTGAAGACACGTGACCTCGCGATGGAATCAATCGAGCCGGCCTGGCGCGACCGCCTTCTCGAGCTGCTGACGGATCCATCCATCGTTTACCTGTTGCTGTTGGCAGGATTGTTCGGCGTTACCTTCGAGCTGTCCCATCCTGGCGTGTTCGCGCCTGGTGTGATCGGCATCATTTGCCTGCTGGTTGGTGGCTACGGGCTCAACTTGCTTCCCATCGATTACGCCGGCTTGGCTTTGACGCTTCTTGGCCTCGGGCTCATGGCCGCCGAGGCGTTTGTCCCCGCCTTTGGTGCCTTCGTGCTGGGTGGCATGACTGCATTCGCCATTGGCTCCGTGATGATGTTCGACACCGCCGGACGCCCACCAATGACCCTCATCGCGGTCGCCACCTTGGCCTGTGCCGCGTTGTTCGGGGTCGTGCTGGCGCTATTGCTGCGCGCCCGCCACCGCCCGTTGGCGAGCGGCCCCGCAACCCTGATCGGCTTGCCGGCACGCATCACCGGCTGGGCCGGATACCAGGGTGAGGTGATGGTCCAGGGTGAGCGGTGGTATGCTCGCGCCGCGCATCCCCTGCAGCCAGGAGCGGCGGCGCGCGTGGTCGGGCGCGAAGGGCTCACTCTGCTCATCGAAGCGGTGCCCGCCCCGCGGAAGGAACACGTATGAGCCTCGGCATCCTCGCTTATCCCGTCATCCTGTTGCTGATCTTCGCGGCCGCCTCGTCGGCGATCAAGGTTATGCGCGAATATCAACGCGCTGTGGTGTTCACCTTCGGCCGCTTCACAGGGGTGAAGGGCCCCGGATTGATACTGCTCATACCGTACGTGCAGCAAATGGTGCGGATTGATCTACGGACCGTCGTGCTCGACGTGCCGAGCCAAGATGTCATCTCGCGCGACAACGTCTCGGTGAAGGTCAACGCCGTGCTCTATTTTCGCGTCGTCGATGCCGACAAGGCGGTGATCCGAATCGAGAATTTTCTGCAGGCGACGAGCCAGCTTGCACAAACAACCCTGCGGTCGGTGCTGGGCAAGCACACACTGGATGAGATGCTGGCCGAGCGTGACAAGCTGAACGCCGCTATTCAGGAGATCCTTGACCTGCAAACGGAATCCTGGGGCGTGAAGGTGACGAACGTGGAGATCAAGCAGGTCGACCTCGACCACAGCATGATCCGCGCCATCGCCCGCCAGGCAGAGGCCGAGCGGACCCGGCGTGCCAAAGTCATCAATGCCGACGGCGAGCAGCAGGCGGCGCAGAAACTTGCCGAGGCCGCCGAGATCCTCGCCACCCGCCCCGGCGCGATGCAGCTTCGCTACCTCGGCGCGTTGAGCGAGATTGCCGGCGAACGGACTTCCACCATCGTCTTCCCCATCCCGCTTGATTTGGCGCAGGCGCTCCGATCCCTGACCGGCGATGTGTAGCCGGGTTCGGCGGCTCCGGCGGCCGAACCCCGCACCGATCAATCGTCGAGTCCCATGCTGGGACGCCGGCGAAAACAGCGAGCTTACGGCCTTCCGCCGCTCGATTGGCATCGGCGCCGCCGATAAACACAGCACCGGCGGAAGCGGCGTGCTATGCTCATCCACTCTCTGAACCGAAATATGCGCCGTTGGTCCGTCGCAGCGCACGGCGTGAGCCCGTGGGCCGGCGGATCTTCGGCTCCGCGCCACCTGGATAAGGAGGTCGCAAATGCCCGATTATCGTGTCTGCTTGTTCGACTCGCGCGGATTCAACCGCCGCAGCTTTTTTATCGAATGCGCCGGCGACAGCGAGGCCTGCGCGCTCGGTGTGGCGCAATTGAAGCCCGCGGAGTTGGTGGAAGTTTGGAAGCGCGACCGGCTGGTATGCGGTTTCTCCATGCCGCCCGAATTGGAGAGTGCGACGAGCGGATCGACGCTGACGTATTTGCGCCCAAAGGGCATCGCGCATCGAGGCCGGATCGGCCGCGACGTGCCGTAGCGCGCTTCCCGGTCCGGTTCACGATTGGGCGAGCGAAAGTCCTGGGGAGGCTCGTTCCACGATCGCGCGAGTCTCGAGCCCAGCCGGAAGCTGGCCGAACGCGCCGCCGTCGTTTCCGAAACGGCTGGCCATGAACGCCAAGGACACGAAATTAGGGGCGTGCCTGGTCAGCAGCGCCGCCTGGAGCGTCACCGCCAACGCGCGGCAGAGGCTGCGCAATTCCAACTCCGCCGGAGGGCGTCGCGCCGCCGCGAGAACCATGTCGATTTGCCGGTTCAGCCGGCGGTCGTCGCCACGCGCGGGAGCGAACTCGGCCTCGAGCGCATCGAGGCCGCGTGGCTCGCGAACGAGCGCTCTTAGGACGTCAAGGCACATGACGTTTCCCGAACCTTCCCAGATCGAGTAGACCGGCGCCTCACGATAGAGGCGCGGCATGCCGCTGTCCTCGACATAGCCGTTGCCGCCGAGGACCTCGAGCGCCTCTGCCACAAGGATCGGCCCGCGTTTGCAGACCCAGAACTTCGCCGCAGGCGTCAGGAGCCGGCGCAAAAGCGCCTCCGACATATCCTCCGGTTGGTCAAAGGCACGGGCGAGCCGAAACGCGAGCGCTGTTGCGGCTTCCACTTCCAGTGCCAGGTCGGCGAGCACATTGGTCATCAGCGGTTGGTCGATCAGCCGCTTTTGGAACGCCGTTCGGTAGTTGGCGTGATGGATGGCCTGGGCGAGGGCCTGGCGCTGCACGCCGGCGGAGCCCAGGACGTTGTCGAGCCGCGTATAGTTGGCCATCTCTATAATCGTCGGCACGCCGCGCCCCTCATCGCCGACCAGCCAGCCCAATGCGCGCTCAAATTCCACTTCCCCGGTTGCGTTGGAGCGGTTGCCGAGCTTGTCCTTCAGCCGCACGAACCGCAGCGCGTTGAGGTCTCCGTCCGGGGTCCATCGCGGCATGAAGAAGCAGGAAAGACCGCCCGGCGCCTGGGCCAGAACAAGAAAGGCGTCACACATTGGGGCGGACAGGAACCATTTGTGGCCGACGATGACGTATGGTTCGCCGGCGCCGCTCGCCGCGACCGGAACCGCGTGCGTGGTGTTGCCGCGCAGGTCGCTACCACCCTGCTTTTCGGTCATGCCCATCCCGATCAGCGCGCCGGTCTTCTCCGAGATCGGACGATGCGCCGGGTCGTAGTGTCGCGAACACAGCTTCGGCAGCCACGCGTGGATGTGCGGAGCCGCTCGACGCAGCACCGGAATGGCGGCGTGGGTCATCGAGATCGGGCAGCTCGTTCCAGCCTCAACCTGGCCGCTCAGATAAAGTCCCGCTGCGCGATGGATTTGGGCGCCTTTGCGCGGCTCAGACCACGGCGAGGCATGGATCCCCTGCCCGACCTGCATCACCATTAGCGCGTGATAGGCAGGATGGAACTCGATCCAGTCGATCCGCCGCCCGTAGCGATCCACCGCGTGCAACCGCGGCGGATCGCGATTGGCGATCGCGCCGAGTTCCAGGACATCTCGCGTGCCGAGTTTGGCGCCGTAACCGGCAAGATCGGCTTCGGCCCACGCCGCACCCTCACGCACGACCGCCTCCATCAACGCCTTGTCGGAGGTGCAGAGGTTGTAGTCGCAAAGCGGTGGCGGTTGGTTTCTCAGAATGCGTCTGCCAACATGCGGTTCAGCGTCTCGCCACCTGCCATGATGCCCTGAAAATGCATGCTGTGCCGAGGCAAGACACGCGCCATGAAGAATGCGCCGACATCGAGCTTCGCCTGGTAAAACCCAGCCTCTCCGTTCGCGCCGGCGCGCAGCTTTTCGGCCGCGATTTCGGCCATGCGGCACCACATGAATGCCATCGCGACCAGCGCGAACAGGCGCAGGTAATCGGTGGCGGCGGCCGCCGCCTCCTCCGGCCTGGACATGCCGCGCTGGGCAACCGTCATCGTCGCCTGCTGCAGGCGGCCGAAGGCCTTGGCGGTAGGGCCGACATAGGGGCTCAGCGCCTCATTCTGCGCATGCGTCTCCAGGAAGGCGGCGACCGGATGGAAGAAGCGGCGCAGCAAGCGGCCCGCGTCCTGTCCGAGCTTGCGGCCGACCAAGTCGAGCGCCTGGATCCCGTTGGTGCCCTCGTAGATCTGGGTAATTCGGGCGTCGCGGACCAATTGCTCGACGCCCCATTCGTGAATGTAGCCGTGGCCGCCCAGTATTTGGACGGCGTTGTTCGCCGCCTCGGACCCGAGATCGGAGAGTGCTGCCTTCACGATCGGCGTCAGCAGCGCCACGAAATCGTCGGCTTCCCGCCGCGCCACAGGGTCCGGATGCCGTTCGGCACGATCCAACTCCAGGCCGACCCAGTATGACAAAGCGCGCCCTGCCTCGGTCATGGAGCGGCATTCGAGCAGCATCCGGCGCACGTCCGGGTGGACGATGATCGGGTCGGCATCGCCTTCGCCGCTTCTGGTCTGCGCCGCGTCCGCACGCGCCGGCGATCTGCCCTGCCGGCGGTCCTTCGCGTAGGCGGCAGCGGATTGGTAGGCGGTCTCGGCGATGCCAAGCCCTTGCATGCCGACGGCGAGGCGGGCCGCATTCATCATCGTGAACATGCAGCGCATGCCGCCGTTCGGTGGCCCGATGAGCCAGCCCTGGGCGCCGTCGAAGTTCAACACGGCGGTGCTGGAAGCCTTGATGCCCATCTTATGCTCAATGCCGCCGCACATCAGGCCGTTGCGCACCCCGGGCTGTCCGCCGGCGCCGCGCAGGAACTTCGGCACCAGGAAAAGACTGATCCCCCTGGTGCCGGCGGGTGCGCCGGGCAGCTTGGCGAGCACGAGGTGCAGGATGTTCTCGGTCAGGTCATGCTCACCGGCGCTGATGAAGATCTTGGTGCCGGTGATGCGATAGCTGCCATCCGCTTCCGGCTCCGCCCTGGTGCGGATCAGGCCGAGGTCGGTACCGCATTGCGGCTCGGTCAGGCACATGGTGCCAGACCAGGTACCATCGACCAGCTTCGGTAGGTATTGCGCCTTCAATGCGTCCGATGCGTGGGCGTGCAGCGCGCGGTAGGCGCCATGCGAGAGGCCGGGGTACATGCCGAACGCCAGGTTGGCGCTGCTCACCATCTCCGCGAAGACGGTGCTGAGCAGCATGGGCATGCCCCGGCCACCATATTGCGGGTCGCAGGCGAGCGAGGTCCAGCCGGCTTCGATGAGGCGTGCGTAGGCTTTCCTGAAGCCATGCGGCGTGCGCACCAAGCCGTTCTCGTACGTGCAGCCCTCGGCGTCGCCGCTGAGATTGAGCGGCAGCAGCACCTCCCGCGCGAGCTTGGCCGCTTCCTCGATCACCGCGTCCATCAGTTCCGGCGTGGCCTGCTCGTACCCGGGCAGGGCCGCGAGGGAGGCACTGTCGAGCAGCTCGTGCAGGACGAACCGGATGTCGCGCAATGGTGCCGCGTAGGTGGCCATTGTCCCGTTCCCTTCAGTTCCGCAGCGGCTTGCCGGTGCTGAGCATGTGTTCGGCGCGGGCGAGCGACGCCGGGTTGCGGATCAGTTTCATGAAGGCGCGGCGCTCCAATGCGGTCACGTCATCCTCACTGAGCGTGTCGGGCGGGTCGGTGTCGCCGCCGGTCAGGACCTCGGCGACGACTTTGGACACCACCACGTCGTGCGGCGTCGCTTTGCCTTGGGCGGCAAAACCGTCCACGGCGAGGTCGAGTGCCACGCGCCCACCGGGGCCGGGCAACTGGTATTCGCGGGGCTTGGGCGGGTGGTAGCCCTCGGCAAGTGCCAGCACGCGGGCCTTGGCATCGAACAGCACGCGGTCCCGGTTCATGGTGATGCCGTCGGAGGATCGCAGGAAGCTGAGGCCCTGCGCTTGGACCGCGGATTTGCTGACCTGCGCGGTGGAGATGATCTCGAACGCCTTGGCGACTGAAGGCATGGGGCCGCGGGGCAAGGCGGGGTTGGCCTGCCAGCGCGCGAGCAATTCCTTGCAGCCGCCCCAACCCGGCAACAGACCGACGCCGACCTCGACCAGGCCCATGTAGGTTTCGGCGTGGGCCTGCACCGCGCTGCAATGAAGCAGGATCTCGCAGCCGCCGCCCAGCGCCATGCCGCACGGCGCGCCGACGACGGGTACGGGCGCGTATTTCAGCGCCTTGTAGGCTTCCTGTCCGGCCGCGACCTGCTGCTCGATCACTGGCCACGCGGCGACGTTGGCAGCGAACAAGGCAAGGCCGAGATTGGCGCCGACGGAGAAATTCTCGCTTTCGTTGTAGATGACCAGGCCCTTGTACTCGCTTGCCGCAAGTCTGACTGCGCGGCCGAGCAGTGCGAGAATTTCCGGGTCGAGCGCATTCATCTTGCTGGTGAACTCAAGGCAGAGCACGCCGTCGCCAATGTCCCAGACGGCGGCGGAAGGATTTCGCAGCAGCGGTTTGCTCGCGCGCTTGATATCGGCGAGCAACAGAATGCCTTCGGGGCGACGCACGGGCAGGTAGTTGCCGGTCGTATCCAGGCTTTCCAGCCGCCCGGCCTCGACGCGGTAGAAGGGGCGGCGCAGCGCCAGCAGCGGCGGCACCGTCAGCCCGGCCTCGGCCACCGCGCCGGCCAACCAGTCCGCACCCAAGCTGTCGATCAGCTCGAACGGCCCTTGGCCCCAGGCATAGCCAAGGCGCATCGCCTGATCCACGCTCAGGATATCGCCGACGACTTCCGGCACGAGCGACGCGGCATAGGCCAGGACCTGGACCAGGACCGCCTTGGCATAGGCCCCGGCCGAACTTGGGTGCTCCACCAGGCCCCGCAGGTTGCGTCGGCCGGCTTCCACGGCGTCGGGCGTCGGCTTCGTGGCGGTCCGGTATTCGCCGGTCGCGAGGTCGATTGCCTGCATTACCCGCTCATCTCCGCGCCGTTCGAGGCGGTAGAAACCACCGGCGCCCTTGCGGCCGATATTGCCCTGCTCGATCATGCGCATCAGCAGCTTCTGCGTCTTGCACACCCTGCGGAAATCGTCGCCGGGCGGCAGGCTCATCAGCAACGACCTGGCGACGAGCGGCACGAGGTCGAGACCGACGAGATCCACCAGCCCGAACACGCCGGTTTTGGGGACGCCCATCGGCGCGTGGACGGCATCTGCCTCCTCGATTGTCAGGCCGCGATCGATCGCCTCGTTGATAGCGACGGTGATCCAGTACGTGCCGATGCGGTTGGCGACAAAGCCCGGCGTGTCGTTGCAGGCCACGACACCTTTGCCGAGGCGCACGTCGCAAAGCCGGGTCAGCGCGACGCCGATTTCAGGGCGGGTCTCGGGCCCGGTGACCAACTCCAGCAAGCGCATGTAGCGGGGCGGGTTGAAGAAATGAGTGATGCAGAAATCGGCTCGGAATGCCGCGGACTGCCGTTTCGCGAGTGAGCGCAACGGAATGGTGCTGGTGTTGGACGAGACGATGCTGCCAGGCTTGCGGATGGCGTCGAGGCGATCATACATCGCGCGCTTGGCGGCGAGGTCCTCGACGATGACCTCAATAATCCAGTCGCAGTCACGGGTCCGCTCCAGCGCATCGAAGGAGGCGGGCGTGATGAGCCTGGACGCTTCCGGCGACATCAGCGCTTGCGGTTCGACCCTCTTCAGCCGCTCCAACGCCGTGGCGGCGCGATCCTCCATGTCGAGCAACAAGACCGGCAGGCCGGCATTGGCCAGGTGTGCCGCGATGCCGCCACCCATCAGCCCGGCGCCGAGCACGGCGCAGCGTTCGATTGCCATGGCGCTCGTATCCCGCTCCACTAAGCCCGGCTCAGGATGGTGGCGGTGCCCTGCCCGCCGCCGACGCACATGGTGGCGAGCGCGTGCCGCCCGCCGGTGCGGGTCAGGAGGGACGCGGCCTTGCCGGTGATCCGCGCACCGCTGGCGCCGAGCGGGTGGCCGAGCGCGATGGCGCCGCCGTCGAGGTTCACTTTGCCATGCTCCAACATCAGATCCCGCTCGACAGCCAACGCCTGGGCGGCGAAGGCTTCGTTCAGTTCGATGAGGTCGATTGCGTCGATCTGAAGCCCGGCCCGCGCCAGCGCCTTGCGGGTGGCAGGCACAGGGCCGATGCCCATGAATTCGGGCGCGCAACCCGCCACCGCCATGGAATGGACGCGCGCCAGCACGGGTAAGCCGTACGTCTCGGCATAGGCGGCGCTGCATACCAAAACGGCCGCGGCTCCGTCGGTCAGCGGGGAACTGGTTCCGGCTGTCACCGTCCCGTTCGCCGTGAAGGCCGGCTTGAGAGCTGACAAAGCTTCTTCCGAGGTGTCGGGACGAAGGCAGCCGTCTTGTTCGACGATCCCCGCCTTCGTCGCGATCGGCACGATCTCGTCCCGGAACCGCCCCTCCGCCTGCGCCGCGGCCGCGCGCTGCTGGCTCGTCACCGCGAATACCTGCTGCGCCTCGCGGTCGATCTGGTACCGCTGCGCCAGGTTTTCGGCGGTCATGCCCATGCTGATGTAGCTTTCGGGTTTTTCTTGGGCGAGCCTCGGATTCAGCATCGGGTTGAAACCGAGCATCGGCACCCGGCTCATGCTTTCCACCCCGCCGCAAACGAACAGCTCGCCCGCGCCCGCCGCGATCGCGCCGGACGCCATATGCACCGCGGTCATGGAACTGCCGCACCAGCGGTTGACCTGCGAACCGGCCGCGGTGATCGGCAGGTCGGCCAGAAAAGCGACGACGCGGCCGATGTTGAAGCCCTGCTCACCCTCGGGGAAGGCGCAGCCAATGATGACGTCCTCAATGTCTTCCGCCCGCGCGCCGCTGCGATCGAGCAGTGCGCGAATCACCTGCGCCATCAGGTCGTCCGGCCGCACGCGGGCGAGCGCGCCCTTGCCGGCCGGAGTGAATGGGGAGCGGACATAGCCCGCGATCACCGCCTGGGTTTGGCTGGCGCTCATGCTTTGGCCCCTTTCAGGCTGCCCCGTCGTCGGCGGGCTGCTGCGTGTATGCGGTGCGCTCAGCTTCCATGCTTCGCTGCAGGCTCACCGGCCGCCGCCGTCAAGGCTGCCATGCATTGACTTCGCGCGTTCCTCGGCGACCAGTTCTTTCTTCGACAGCTTGCCGACCATCGTCTTGGGCAGGCTCGTGCGGAACTCAACCTGCTTGGGCATCTCGACCGGCGACAACCGGTCCGCCAGGAAGGCAATGAGTGCCTGCTGCGTCAGCGTCTTGCCCGGTGCCAGCACGATGAAGGCTTTCACCGTCTCCCCGCGATAAGCGTCGGGAATGCCGATGACGGTGACTTCCTCCACGGCGGGATGTTGATAAATCGCGTCCTCGACAATGCGCGGGTACACATTGTAGCCGCTGGCAAGAATCAGGTCTTTGATGCGGTCGACGATAAAGACGTAGCCCTGCTCATCCATCACGCCGATGTCGCCGGACCGAAAGAAGCCGTCGGCGGTGAAGCATGCCGCCGTTTCCTGGGGTCGGTTCCAGTAGCCGAGCATCACCTGCGGCCCGCGGATGCAGATCTCGCCCCGCTCACCAAGCTTCACGCGCCGCGAGGGGTCCGCCGGGTCGCGCAATTCGATTTCGGTCCGCGGCATCGGCATCCCGATCGAGCCGCTCTTGTTCAACCCGCCTGGCGGGTTGCAGGTGGCGCAAGGGCTGGTTTCGGTCAGGCCGTAGCCTTCCACCACCACGCAGCCGGTGCGCGCCTCGAAGCGCGCCTTCACCTCGGGCGGAAGCGGCGCGCCGCCGCTGATGCAGAAGCGGATGCTCGTCAGGTCGGCGTGACCCTTGAAGCCGGCGATGGCGTTGAACATGGTCGGCACGCCCGGCATGAAGGTCGGGCGGCGGCGGGAAATGGCGCGCACTAGCTGGCCCAGTTCGAAGCGCGGCAGCATGATGATCTCGGTCCCCGTGCGCACCGAGAACAGCAGCACCGTCGTCATGGCGAAGACATGGAAGAACGGCAGCACCCCCATCATCCGCTCCTCGCCATAGCGCGTGCCCGGGAACCAGCCGATGCCCTGGATGGCGTTGGCGTAGAGATTGGCGTGACTCAACATGGCACCTTTCGGCACGCCAGAGGTGCCGCCGGTGTATTGCAGCACGGCGACATCGCGATGCGGGTCGATCGGCACCGGGGTGGGCGTGCCGGGCACCAGCAGGTCGGCCAGGCGGATATGCCGCGCGTCGCGCAGCGGGGCGGCCCGTTCCTTTCGCTTGAGGATCCGGAATAACGTGCGCTTCGTCCCTGGCAGCATGTCGGCGAAGCAGCACACGATCAGCCGCGGCACGACCTGCTTTGCCAGCAGTGCCGCGGCCTTCGGGTAAGTCGCCTCCAGATCCAGCGTCGCCAGCACCTGCAGGCCGCTGTCCCGCGCCTGAATCTCCAGCTCACGTTGGCTGTAAAGCGGGTTGAAGTTGACGATCGTCATGCCGGCCGCGAGTGCGCCGAAAAACAGCAGCGGATAGGCCGGGCAATTTGGCAGCAAAAGGCCCATCCGGTCGCCTTTCCGAAAGCCCAGGCGCTGCAGGCCCGCGGCGACGCAGGCGGACGCGTCCGCCGCCTCCGCCCAGCTTGTCCGGCGGCCGAGAAAATCGAAAGCCGGGCGGGCGCCATAGCGCTCCCCCGCCTCGACCATCAACGTATGCAGCGGCGCGACCGGCATGGCCGCGTGCCAATCCACGCCGGCCGGGTAGTGGTCGAGCCAGGGACGCGGCCCGTCCTCCACGGTCAGAACTGCAGACGCGTGCCGACCGACACGATGTCGATGGCGTTGGTACTGTGGCCTTGGAGGACGTCGCCGGTGAAAGAAACTTCGTGGATGCTGCTGTCCTTCACGAAGATATGGGCATAGCCGAGGTCGAGCTTCGTGTTCGGCAGCACTTGGTAGCTTGCGCCAATCGCGAGCCAGAAGCGGTCCTGGTCCGGCACGCGGATGGTGCGGAAGGCGTTCGAAACCGGGCTTTTGTCGAAGGCGGTGCCGGCGCGCAGGGTGAGGTCGTCGTTCACCTTGTAGCTGGCGCCGAGGGCGGCGAAGTAGCTGTCTTTGTAGTGCTGCGGCATCGAACTCAGCAGCGTGCCGTCGTCGCGGAAGGCGTTGAGGGTTTTGAACTGCGACCAATTGGTCCAGGTCACCTCGGCAAAGAGGGTCCAGGCCGCGGCAAGGATCTGCGTCAGGCTGATGGTTGCCGTGCCGGGCAGGACAAGCTTCGCGTTGCCGCCGGAGTTGCGAAAGCGGCTGCTGAGATTGAGCGGAGGGGGAACGATGAAGTCGGCGGTGCCGTTGAACTGCTGCTGGACGCGGGATCGATAGGCGAGACCGATATTGGTCTGCGCGCTGGGCTGGATCAGCGCGCCGAAATTATAGCCGAACGACCAGTCGTCGCCGAGGAGGCGAAAATACCCGTCCGACAGCGGCAGCAAGCGGCCGGTCGCCTGGAAACCGAGCGCCTGTCCGTTCAGGAAGTTCGAAAACTCCGCTCGGGCATATTGGGCGGAAACGCCGGCGCCAAGCGAGAGCCACGGGGTAACCTGATAGGCGACGGCAGGATTGATGTTGAGTGTCCGCAGATCGGTCTTGTCGGCTTGATAGCGGCCGATGAAGTTGGACCCATAGGTGGTGGTGAGGCCGAAGGGCGTGGTGAGCGCGAGACCGACCGAGAGGTCCGGGGTGACCTTGTAGGTGATGAAGCCGTGCGGCACGAGCGTCGCATTGCCGCCGTTCCTGTTGTCGAACCCTGTGTTCGGGCGGCCGAATGCGTTGGTGGACGAGCCATGAAAGGTGAAGGATGGGACGATGACGCTGCCGCCCAGCTGAATCTGCAGGCCCGGCAATTGCGTCATGCCAGCCGGGTTGTCGAACGTCGTGGCCGGCGCATTGGCGGCGGAAGCGGCACCGGCGAAGGCGGTGCCGATGCCGACCGCGCTGTCTTCCTTGAGCTGGAATGCGGCGGCGCCAGCGGTCTTCGGCGTGGCTGTGGCGAGCAGGATTGCGGACGCGAGTAGACCTGCCCAATGGGCGGCGCGATCTGACATTCTCGTCTCCCCCGTGGCAGGGCCGGTGACGGCTCGTTCGCTCGAAGGCGAGCCTATCACCAGACCACGGGGCCGCTGTCATTTTGTTCCGGCAGCGGGAAGCACATTGACGTTAACGACTGGCCAATACGCCTCGGCCGTCTACTGCTTGAGGCTGACGCCCCCGAATGGCTGGCCGCCGAGGAAGTGCAGCTTGAAGCCCATCACGTTGCCGCGCACGGCGGCAAACCCTTTCACATCGGCAAACATCACGCCCGGGATCTCGTTATGGAACACCTCCTGCGCCTTCTCGTACAGCCTCGCCCGCTCGGCCTGATCGGTGACGACATCCGCCTTCTGGACCAGTTCGCTGAATGCCTTGTCGCACCAATGCGAGACGTTGTTGCCGCCGGCGATGGCATCGCAGGTGTTCCAAACCAGTAGCTCGCTCGGATCCGGATAGTCCCAGGTGCCGCCCATCATCGTTACGTTGGCTTCGCCGGCGCGTCGCCGCCGCAGGAATTCACCCCACTCAAACGTCACGATGTTTGCCGTCACCCCGATCTTCGCCCAATCCGCCTGGATCAGTTCCGCGGTGCGTCGGCCGTTCGGCATATACGCGCGGGTCACCGGAATGGCCCAAAGGTCGGTTGAGAAGCCGCTGGGGTAACCCGCCTCCGCCAGCAGCGCCTTGGCCCGCGCCGGATCATATGCACGCGGCTTGAGCGTGGCGTTATGGCCCCACAGCGCCGACGGCACCAACGATGCCGTCGGCACGCCACTGCCCTGGAACACCGCGTCCAGCAACGCGTTGAGATCGATCGAGATGGCCAGTGCCTCGCGCACCCGGCGATCGTTGAACGGCTTCTTGTCCACCCGGAATGCCAGCAGGCTCTCGGCGGCGACCGGTGCCTCCGGCACGACGATCCCTTCTGTCTTGCGCATGGCCGGCAGATCGGCCGGGTTCGGATAGCGCGCGACCTGGCATTCCCCGGTTCGCAACTTGGCGAAGCGCACGGCTGGGTCCTTCGTGATGGAAAACACCATCTGCTCCACCCGGGCGGCGCGCTGGGGCATTCCGTCCTTGGCACCCCAGAACGCCTGGAACGCCCGGAAGCGGATCAGGCTGTCCTTCTGATACTGGATCAGCTGGAATGGTCCGGTGCCAAGGGGCGCCTGGTCAAACTGCTCCGGCGTCCCTGCCTTCTCCATCGCCGCCGCGTATTCCGCCGGCCAGATCGAGAAAGACTGCACCGTGAGCGCGCTGAGCAACGAGGCCGACGGCACCTTCAGGTCGAACGCCACCGTATCATCGCTGATGCGGCTCACCGCCTTCAGCGCAGGTGCCACGAAATCGTCGAACATCGGGTAAGTGGAGCCGCTGACCTTGTAGTAGCTGTTGGCCTTGTCGTACATGCGGGCAAAGCTGAAAACCACGTCATCGGCGTTCATCTCCCGCGTCGGCGTGAACTTGTCGCTTGATTGGAATTTCACGCCGTGCCGAAGCTTGAAGGTGTAGCGCAGCCCATCCGGCGATATCGTCCACGATTCCGCCAGCGCGGGGATCACCTTCGATCCCCCGATCTCCATTTCCACCAGCCGATCGGCGATCTGCTCGCTGACATCGAAGCTTGTGTTTGAATCGGACAGCGCCGCGTTCAGGGCGTCCGGGCTCGCCTCCGAGCACACCACCAGCGTGTCCGCGCGCGCGACGCCGGCACCAAGGGCCAGCGCTGCACCACAAGCGATCATCCAATGCTTCCGCATGGCGTGTCCTTTCTGATGTGGACCGGAATCTCATGTTCGCCGCAGCCAGGCAGGAGGTGGTTTAGCACTTTGACCGGCATTTTTCGATGATTTGCTGCCTGCCCTGGTGCGGACGCGGGCGCGGCGCCGGGGCGAGCCCGTGTGGCCATCCGGAAAGGCCGGTTCGTTCCGGTTTGTGCGCGAATCACTGCACCGTTGCCGGGGTTGCGCAACTCTGCCAAGCTGAGATAACGGAAAACAAAACGAATCCACGGCGGGCCGATCAAGAAGTCCGACGGCGCTCAAGAATTCTCAGGAGACTCCATGTCCTCGGCTCAGCTCGCCATCATTGCCTGCGGCGTCATCGCCGTCCTCTACGGCATCGTCACCACGCGCCAGGTTCTCGCCGCCGACGCCGGCACCGCAAGGATGCAGGAGATTTCGGCGGCGGTGCAGGAAGGTGCCCGCGCCTACCTCAACCGCCAATACACCACGATCGGCATCGTCGGCGTGGTGATCCTGATCCTGCTGGGGCTCACGCTCGGCAGCAACGTCGCCATCGGCTTCGCCATCGGCGCCATCCTGTCCGCCGTCGCCGGCTATGTCGGCATGAATGTTTCGGTGCGCGCCAATGTCCGCACCGCCCAGGCTTCCCGCAAGGGACTCGCCGCCGGCCTCGATATCGCCTTCAAATCCGGTGCCATCACCGGCATGCTGGTGGTCGGCCTCGGCCTGCTCGGCGTCTCGATCTACTACTTCATCCTGCGCGCCAACATGGTCGGGACCAATCTGCGCCCGGTGATGGAGGCGATGGTCGCGCTGTCCTTCGGCGCCTCGTTGATCTCCATCTTCGCCCGCCTTGGCGGCGGCATCTTCACCAAGGGCGCCGACGTGGGCGCCGACCTGGTCGGCAAGGTTGAGGCCGGCATCCCCGAGGACGACCCCCGCAATCCCGCCGTTATCGCCGACAACGTCGGCGACAATGTCGGCGACTGCGCCGGCATGGCGGCCGACCTGTTCGAGACCTACGCCGTGACCATCGTCGCCACCATGCTGCTGGGCAACATCTTCTTCACCGGTGCCGCCGCCGACACGATGATGATGCTGCCGCTGGCGATCGGCGCGGTCTGCATCGTCACCTCGGTGATCGGCACCTATTTCGTCAAGCTCGGGCCGTCCAACAACATCATGGGGGCGCTGTACAAGGGCCTGATCGTCACCGGCGTGCTGTCGGCGATAGCCATCGCCGGCGTGATCTCGATGATGGTGGGTTTCTCCGGCAGTGTGCCGATGGCGGCGGGCGCGGTCACCGGGTTCGGGCTGTTCGAATGCTCGCTGGTTGGTCTCGGTGTTACCGGGCTGATCGTCTGGATCACCGAATACTACACCTCGACCGAGTATCGCCCGGTGCGCAGCATCGCCCAGTCTTCCACGACCGGCCACGGCACCAACGTCATTCAGGGCCTGGCGATCTCGATGGAGGCGACCGCGCTGCCGGTGCTGGTGATCTGCCTCGGCATCCTGCTGGCCTATCTGGTCGCCGGCCTGTTCGGCATCGCCGTCGCCGCGACCACCATGCTGTCGCTCGCCGGCATGGTCGTGGCGTTGGACGCCTACGGGCCGGTCACCGACAACGCCGGCGGCATCGCCGAAATGGCCGATCTTCCGCCCGACGTGCGCAAGACGACGGACGCGCTGGACGCGGTCGGCAACACCACCAAGGCGGTCACCAAAGGCTACGCGATCGGCTCCGCCGGCCTTGCCTCGCTGGTGCTGTTCGCCGCCTACACCGAGGACCTGCATTTCTACTTCCCCAACGTGCACGTCGACTTCGCGCTGCAGAATCCCGTACGTCGTGGTTGGGTTGTTCATCGGCGGCCTGCTGCCGTACCTGTTCGCCGCCATGGGCATGACCGCGGTGGGGCGTGCCGCCGGCTCTGTGGTGGTGGAGGTTCGCCGCCAGTTCCGCGAAATCCCCGGCATCATGGCCGGCACCGCGAAGCCTGATTACGGCCGCGCCGTGGATCTGCTGACCAAGGCCGCGATCAAGGAAATGATCCTGCCATCGCTGCTGCCGGTGCTGGCGCCGGTCGTGGTGTTCCTCGCCATCTCGACGATCGGCGGGCGTTCGGCCGGCTTCGCCTCGCTGGGCGCGATGCTGCTCGGCACCATCGTCACCGGCCTGTTCGTGGCGATCTCGATGACCTCGGGCGGCGGCGCCTGGGACAACGCCAAGAAATACATCGAGGAAGGCAATCACGGCGGCAAGGGGTCGGAGGCGCACAAGGCCGCGGTGACCGGCGACACCGTCGGCGATCCCTACAAGGACACTGCCGGTCCGGCGGTGAACCCGATGATCAAGATCACCAACATCGTCGCCTTGCTTCTGCTGGCGATCCTGGCCGGCTTCTACCGCTAGATCGTGATGGTCGCTGGCATCAGCGACCATCACGATCTAGCCTTTTGTTTAGACGAGCAATGTTATGGCACGGTGATTCCACCTAAAGCCATATTGCTCTAAGCTCGTATCGCCCCCTCCCGCTGCGGGAGGGGGCGTTCAGCCGACATAAGAACCTTCGCTCAACCGCCGCTTTTGGTGCGTTGCGCCCGCTCGATCGCCCCGACGATCAACTGCCGCGCCTCGTCCGCGTCCCCCCAGCCGAGCATCTTCACCCATTTGCCAGGTTCCAGATCCTTGTAGTGCTCGAAGAAATGCTGGATCTGCTCGATCGTGATCTGCGGCAGATCGGTGTAGTTGTGCACATGCACGTAGCGCTTGGTCAGCTTCGTTGCTGGAACCGCGATGATCTTTTCGTCTCCGCCGCCGTCATCCTCCATCTTCAGCACGCCGACCGGCCGCACGTTCAGGACGGCGCCGGGAAAGATCGGCCTTGTATTGGCCACCAGCACGTCGATCGGGTCGCCGTCGTCGGACAAGGTGTGCGGCACGAAGCCGTAGTTGCCGGGATAGCGCATCGGCGTGTGCAGGAAGCGATCGACGAACAAGGTGCCGGCCGCCTTGTTCATTTCGTATTTGATCGGCTCGCCGCCGATCGGGACTTCGATGATGACGTTCACGTCATCAGGCGGATTGCTGCCGATGGGAATGGCATCGAGGTTCATGCGATTTTCTCCGGGGATTTCAATCTGGCTGATTGGGAAATGGTCAGGCGGGCGACAACGGCTGACGCCACCCGCGGCAAGCGGCGCGCCTCAGCCGCCGCGGCGGCGCTTCGGTGCCGGCGCCGCTTCGGCTTGCGGCATGCGAACCGGCCGGCCGGTCAGTTCGGCGATCGTCGTTTCATAGGCGGCGATGTGGGCGGTCACGTCCAAATGGCGCTCGGCATAGCGGCGCGCGCCTTCACGCAGGCGGCGCGACAGTCTGTCGTCTTCCAGCAATTCCAGCACCCTCTCGCTCACCCGCTTCGCATCGAGCCCCGGCGTGATCAACCCGCTGCGCCCGTCGGTGATGAACTCGCGCACCGGGTCGACATCGGCGCCGACGATCGCGCAACCGCAGGCCATTGCCTCACGCAATGACCACGACAACACGAACGGGTAGGTCAGATAGACATGCGCGTCCGACCGCTGCAGCAGTTTCAGATAGGATTGATAGGACAGTTGGCCCGGCAGCAGCACCCGGCTTTCGTCGTACTGGCCGGCGAGGTCGCGCTGCAGCGCCTCCCGCCAGGTGCCGTGCGCCAGCCGCGCGCCGTAGCTCACGTCATCGCCGCCGACGATCACCACTTTCACGTCGGGCCGCGCCTTCAGCAGATCGGGGAGCGCCCGCATCATGACGTGGAAGCCGCGATACGGCTCGAGGTTGCGGGCCACGTAGGTCACGAGCTTGTCGCCCGGCGCGATGGTGAAATTGTTGAGGGTGAGCGGCTCGGTCCGCACGCTCGGATCAGGCTTGCACAAATCCAGCCGCGCGCCCTCCGGCAGCAGCCGGATCTTCGGCTGCGCCCATGTCGGATAGCGGGTGAGCTGCCACTGCGTCGGCGTCTGACCATGCTGTTCCAGAGCCAGCGCCAACAGGTTGATTACGTTCATTGCACGGATGCGGGCGAACTGGTTCACGCCCACCGGGTACTCGGCATCGTAGCCGACGTCCTGGCCTTCGGGTGAATAATAGAATTCGAAATACCCGAGGATCGGCACGCCGGGCCAGACATCGGTGAGATCCAGCAATTCGCCCCAGCCGTGATGCCCGATGATGATATCAGGGTTGAAGCCAAGGCCTTTCAGGTTCCGCGCCAGGCCTGCCACCACCTGGGCGCGCCGGGCCGCGGTGTCGTAGCCGGCGACATGCGGATGCACATCCGTGCCAACAGGCGGCGGGTTGTAGTTGACGCGCCGGACGCCCGGGATGTTGTTCTTGTTCGGCTCCGAGATGAAAACGATGTCGTTTTCCCGGTCCTTCAGCAGATGCTGAACGATGTGCAGGTACTGGCCGGGAAAGTTCTGATGGACGAACAGGTATTTCACGAACGCATCTCGTCTTGGAAGAAAGCCGGCAAAAGCCGGGCGCGACCGGATGACGCCGGCCCGCTCGCGCCCGCTGCGGGCCGGGACGCAACCGGGCCTGGTCGCGGCCGGGCGCGATCAGCCGGGCTTCTTCTCCTTCGCCGGCTTGGCCTTGTCGGCCGCAAGCTTGGCCCCCTTTCGCGGGGTGAGATGGATGACGAACGATTCCATCGCCGCCAGGTTCTCGGCCTCGCAGGCCTCGCCGGCGGCGACCGGGCCCGCCTGGTTGCCGTCGACGAAGCTGGCTTCGTAGGTCAGGTCGTGCGTCTCGGCGGCGGCGCCGCGCAGCCGGACCTTGAGGCCCAGCACCGGAAGCGCCATGCCGCGGCTACCGCAGAACTGCCCGCCTTCGACCCAGGGCGAGAGCCAGCCACGGCCGAGCACCGCCTGATACTCGATGTCCCCCATGGCAATCTCCACGGCCGGCGCGATCGCGAAACCCTCGATCCAGGTCTTGCTGCCGACCTCGCCGAGACGCTCGCCGAGCTTGGCGCCGACATCGCCGCGGCTGGCGATATGCGCGACCATGTCCATCACCATCGGCGCGCCACCCTGGGCCGCCACGGCGGCCGTGGCCGGCGCCATCTGCGGCGCGGCGCCGGTGTCTGCTTCCAGCAGCCGCAGCACCTGCAGCTTCGGCGCGCCATCCGGCACGCCTTCGGATTGATAGACCGTGACCAGCACCTGCGCAGGCTGGCCGACCACCCGCACCAGCGCCGCATCGCCCATCCCGTGCAGCCAGCCATCGGGGCGGAACGTCGAGATCGTCACCGACTCCGGGCGACCCTGCGGACCCGGCGGCAGCGAGATCCGCACCCCCGGTAGGCCGGACGCGACATCGAGGCTGCGCGACGGCGATTGCACGATGCAGAACAGGCCGGTCTCCAGCGTCATCAAATGGCCTGACACCTTCAGCTCATTGACAAGCTTGCTGGTCCGCTCATTGGCGGGTTTGTGGGAGGCTTCAGACATCAGGATCTCATTTCAGGATTTAGGGGAGCGACTTGGAGCGGATACGGTTTGCCATCGTTACGACCAAACATGAGTGCGAGGGAACGGCCGATCTGGCGAATCATGGTCATACATCGCCCGCAATGGGGCGCAGAGCAAGCAAAGCGTTGTTGATGGCCGGCGCCGGCAGACCGAGCGGCAGCAGCCAGCCGCGTCCGGTGGCGCGGATGCGTTCGGCCGGCGCACCGAGGTCGAACGCCGCCACGTCCAGCCCGGCTTGCCAGGCATGGCCCAGGGTGAAGCACCAGGTCTCCGGCCAGATCGAAGGCAGGAAGGCGAGGTCCGCCCGTTGGTCGCGGATCAGCCCCACCGCGCGATCCTCGGCATAGGGGCCGGTGACGAACACCTTGGTGGTGTCGAGCAGCCTCTGGTCGTCCGGCGTGTGGCCGACCAGCACGAAGCGCAGGCCCAGCCGCCGCGCCGCCGCGTCCCGCGCGCAGGCCAGCAGGGCATCGTAGCCCTTCTCGGTGCCGATGGCGCCGACGATGCAGACCACGCGTTCGGGGTTGCCGGGGGTTTTGGCGCGGCGCGGCAGCCTGCTATCGTCCTCCAGCGCCACCGGCTTCGGCGCAAGGCCCGGGAAATGCCGCCGCAAGCGCGTGGCCGCATCGATTGAGGGCACCACCACCTGCCGCGCGGCCGCCAGGTCCGCGGCGCTGCGGGCACGCAATGCCGCCACGCCGATCGCGTCGTCGTCGTTGCGGCCGTGATCGGCGATGCAGGCGTCGCAGGCCGCCGCGTCCTCCGGCTCCCCGCAATAGCGGCCGTCGCGCACCAGGGTGATGCGCGGGCAGAGCTGGGCGTAGTCATGCACCCGGAAATCGGTCGGAATGCCCAGCAATCCCGCCAGATCCAGGATGGCGTGATCGTGGCCGAGCTGGTGGTGCGCCTCAAGCGCCTCGGGCCGATCGCCGCGAAGCAGCCGCGCGAGGTCACGCAGCTCGCCGGGCACGGCGAAACGCAGATTGGGAAAGCCGCCATCGACGCCGTCGCCGACCACGCAAATGCCGGGACGGGTGCGGCGCGGTCCCGCCCGCTCCAGCTCGGGGCGCAGCAGGATCGCCCGCTTGCCCTCGGCACGCAGCTCCCGGGCACGCTGCCGCACCACCCGTTCGACGCCGCCGCCGTTGTCGTGGGTGACCAGGACCACCGCACCGCCGCGCCCCCGCGCGGCGCGCCAGCGGGCGATATCAAGCCGGCGTCGCGAAGACGCCAGCGGGTCCTGGTCCTGGAATTGCGCGATCAGAGCGCCGTAGCCGGGATAAAGCCGCTCCAGCATGTCGAGGTTGCGGGCGATCAGGGCCGCGCGGGCGGCCCCGTAGGACTGGCCGCCGACATGGGCGACGAAGACCCCGGGCACCGCGACATGGCGCCAGCCAAGATGCCGCGCCCGGATGCAGAAATCGTTTTCCTCGCCGTAGCCCTGGGCGAACACATCCTCGCGGAACACCCCGACGGCCGCGAGGCATTCGCGGCGGATATACATACAGAACCCGACCGCGGTCGGAATTTCGACCACAGCCCCCGGGTTCGCCGCCGCCGCGAGTTTGGCGATACGCGTGAGGCCCTGGGCATCCGGCGCCGGATTCCGCGTGGTGGCGGCCGGGTAGCTCAGGATGGTGGCGTCATTGGACAGCGGCGTCGCGGTGCCGCGATCCGGCGCCGCGTGCACCGCCGCCCGCAGCCCCTCCAGCCAACCTTGGGGCGTACGCGTGTCGCTGTTCAGCAGCACCACGTCACGCCCGCCGGGCAAGGCGGCGGCGGCGCGCATGCCGGCATTGGCGCTGGCGGGAAAGCCGCGATTGCTGTCGTTGCGAACCAGGGTGATCTTGCGTGCCCGCGCCAGGGCGTCGAGTGCCTGCGCCAGTTCCGGCTCCGGCGTCGCGTCGTCGACGACGACGATCCTTGTGCCGCGCGGCACGGTTTGGAATACCGACCCAAGGCAGGCCAGCGTCAGTTCCAGGCCGCGATACACCGGAATAACCACCGCCACGCCACGTCCGGGCGCCGGACGGCAGGCGGGCGGTGGGCCGCGCAGCGCCGCCGCTGCCGCCGTTATGGTGGCGAGCGGCGGCGTGGCCTGAAACGGCGGCGACAACGGGAACAGCCGTGCCACTGCCGCCGCCGCCATTACCGCGCCGCGCCTTTCCGCACCGGGATCGAGAGGACTGCCGAGCAGATCGCGGCCGTCGCGTCCGGTCACGCGTATTTGGCCTCCGCATCCATGTAATTCTTCGGCCGAGAGGCGGAAGCCGCGCGGACGCGCCATCTGAACTCGGCGCGATCATGCCGGTGTCGCTGGCGACGAAGGCAAGCGCCTTCACCCCTGCCTCGTCGGCCGCAGCAGGCGACAGCGTCAGCACCGGGTCCGCGTCGGCATCACCGGGATGCCATGCCCACCCCTCCACGCCACCATCGCGCGCCCACACCACCCCCTCGGTTCGCAGCATCTGCTGGATCGCCAGCGGGCTGCCCAGCAGCTGCGTTCCCCCAGCCGTCACGCTGACGCCACCGATATCCGCGGTTACCGGCCTGTCGGTGGCGATCACCTGGCCGTCGAAGGCGATCACCGGCTTCACGCCGCGTGGCGCATGCACCGCCAGAGAGAGATCCGGCCGCAGGCCGCACCAACCGGGCAAGCTCGCCTGCGCCACCACTGCGTTGGCGAGCGGCGCCACGATCGCGTCGCCAGGCAGCACATGCGCCGACAAGGCCTGCCCCAGCGCATCGGCCGCGGCAAGGGCAGCACCGAGACGGTGGCGGGCCACCGCCAGGCTGATCCAACCCTCGCGCAGGTTGTGCCGCGACAGCAACCTGTCGAGCAGCCGCGCCGCGGCGTCGCATGCGCCGAGCTGCAACTGCAGCGTGGCCAGGGCAAACAAGATGGCGGCATCGTCGGGCGCGATGCGATGCGCCCGTTCCAGCCAGTCGCGTGCCTGAACGAGATCGCCGCTGGCCAACAATTGCTGGCCGCGTCGCATGGCCGCCTCGGCATTCTGCTGCAACCAGTCCTGGCGCGTCCGCGGGACCGCCTGTGCGAAGCTGGGACGCATCCCGGAATCAACCCCCGGCATTCGCCCGTGCCGGTGCCTCGTGATCCGTGGCGGGCGACGCGGCGGCCGATGCTTCCGCCGGCGGCAGGGCGGCGAGGTCGGTCTGCACCTCCGTCAGCCCCTGTGCCAGGGCCCGTTCCAGCCAGATCCGCGCCTCGTTGGTGTCTTTGGTGCCGGCGATGCCACGGGCGAGATAGCGCCCAAGCATCATCTGCGCATGGGCGTGCCCACGCTCGGCGGCGGCGCGGAACCAGCGTTGCGCTTCCGGGCGGTTCCAGGGCACGTCGTGGCCGCCGCCGTTCATCGCGCCGAGCGCGAACATCGCGCCGACATGCCCGTTTGCTGCCGCCCGCCCGAACAGCACCAATGCCTCCGGATGGTTCTTGCGGCCGCCGCGGCCGTTCAGCAGCAACTCGGCCAGCCCAACCTGTGCATCGAGCATCCCGGCCTCGGCCGCCTTGGTGATCCAGGCCCGGCCCTCCACCGGGTTGGCCGGCACGCCGCGGCCCTCCATCTGCATCCGGCCGAACCAGTACCTGCGCGTTCACCACGCCTTCGGCGGCGCGGCGCAACCAATGCGCGGCCTTCTCGTCGTCGCGCTCGACGCCGACGCCGCGGGCGAGGCAAATGCCGAAATTATACGCCGCCACCAGGTCGCCTTCCGCCGCCGCCTGCTCGAACCACTCGCGGGTGCGCTGCGTGTCCTCGGGGCGGGCGTCGCCCTTCATCACCAGGTTCGCCAGATCGAAGCGCGATTGCGCGTCGCCCGATTTGGCCGAGATGCGGAACCATCGCGCCGCCTCGGTCGGGTCGCGCGGCAGCCCGGCGCCGGTCAGGTTCATCAGGCCGAGCGCGCGTGCGGCCGCCTTGTGGCCGGCCTCCGCGGCGCGGCGGTACCACATCGCCGCCTCGGCATGGTTCGGCGGCAGCGCGCCGCCACGCGAATACAGGTCGCCGACCATCGCCGCCGCCTCGGCATCGCCCTGGACTGCGGCGCGGCGCAGCCAGGATTCGCCCTCCTGTACGTCGCGCGCGACGCCCTTTCCCTCCATCAGCGCCAGGCCAAACCGCGCCTGCGCCGAACGCAGCCCCTTCTCGGCCGCCTGACGATACCAGCGGACGGCGGCTTCCTGGTCGCGCTCGACCCCTTCGCCGCGCTCGGTCAGCACGCCGAGCAGGTAATCCGCGGTGGCGAGCCCGGCTTCGGACGCCTTGGCGAAGTAGCGCGCCGCCTCGGTGAAATCGACTGGCCCCTCGGCCTTGCGCAGCAGCGTGAGGGCAAAGCCGAGGCAGCCCTGAGCGCAGCCGGACTCGGCCGATCGCCGATACAGCGTCTCGGCCTCGGCGAGGTTGCGCAACTCCTCCGGGCCGGAGGTGAGGATGAACGCCAGCAATGCCTGCGCGTCACCCGAGCCGCCTTCGGCCGCGCGACGGGCCCATAGCGCCGAGAGGTGGAAATCCGGCTGCCCCGGCCCGGAGGATGCGAACATGCGGGCCGCCGGCGCACCGCCGGTCAGTTCCGATGCCGTGCTCACTTCGGGCGGGGCGGACGGATCCGCCGGCCGCGCGGTGGGCACCACGCCGGGTATGCCGTGCGCGTATAGCGCCGCCAGCACCGATTGCGCCTCAAGGTAGCCGCGCGTCGCCGAACGCTCCAGCCAGCGCGCCGCTTCGACGGCGTTGGGCGGTACGCCGGCCCCGTCGAGATAGGCGCGGGCGATCAGGAACTCGCCTTCGGCATTGCCGGCCTTCGCCGCCCGAACCAGCAGCGGGAACGCCTCGGCCCGGCGCCCGTCCTCGATCAGCCGCCGCGCCCGGCGCAGCCCCGCCGCCGGCAACAGGCGGGCGTTCAGGCGATCGAACATCCCCGCCATTTCGATCAATCCTGCCCGATCAAGGAAGCCTGGCAGTGTACGGCACGCATCGACGGCAGATCCTTATGGCTCACGCATGCCCTCGGTGGCGACCGGGATGACCCGCGACATCATGTACTGGATCATCGTGCGCTTGCCCACCTTCACATCGGCCGTGACCGGCATGCCGGGGGTGATGCGGAACCCCTGTGGCAGGTCGTGCATCCGCATTTCGTCCATCGAGATCTTGGCGCGATAGAACATCGTGCCCGACGCCTCCTCGGTACGCGGCTTGCCGACTTTCTCGCGATCATCGAGCGGCCGGTGGAAGCTGTCCGGGCTGACCGTGCGCACCAGACCGTGGGCGGTGCCGTAGACGAAATACGGGAACGTCTCGAACTTGATGGTCACCGGATCGCCAACCCGCACGAAGCCCGCGTCGCGGCCGTCCACCACCGTCTCGATCTCCAGCGGCGAGTCGACCGGCACCATGGTGATGAACTGGTCGCCCGACTGCATCACCGAGCCGACGCTGACCGGGGCGACGGTGAGCACGATGGCGTCGCGGTCGGCGCGCAACTGCACCAGATTGCGGCGCAGCTTCGCCTTGTTGAGATTCTCCCGCGCGTCCGCCAGCTTGCGTCCTTGCTCGGTGAGCTGCTGCGAGGTTTCGGCCTGGATTTGCTGCGCGTACCCGTCCCGCTCGGCGATCATCGCATCGAGTTCGCCCTGGGCGCTGGCGATCGCGGCCCGCGCGGTTTCAAGGTTGCGGGACAGCTCCACCCGGCTGTCGGTCGCCGACAGCAGGTTCAGCTTGCTGCCGACGCCCTTCAGTTCCAGCTCGCGGCGGATGTCCTCGACCGCGCGGGCGCCGCCCAGCCGTTCGCTGTAGGACCGCACGTCACCCTGGGACTGCGACACCTTGACGCGCAGGAAGTCGATCTTCTGCCGGTAATTCTCCAGCTTGTAGCTGCGCTCGCCATGGCGCTGGGCGAAGATCACCGCCTGCAGCTGGCTCGGCGGGCTGCCGTCGGACAGGTAGGTGCGGCCGTCGCCCTCGGCTTGCAGCCGGTCGACCTCGGCTTGCAGGCTGGCGACCTGGGTTTCCAACGATCCCGCATCGGCCGCGGCGAAGGTGGGGTCGAGGCGCGCCAGCAGGTCGCCGGCATGCACCAGTTGGCCTTCGCTCACGTCAATGGAGCGGACGATCGACACCTCCAGCGGCTGCACCACCAGGTTCGGCGCGTTCGACACCACCTTGCCGGTGGTGGTCACCACCCGATCGATCGGCAAGGTGCAGGCGATGACGACCAGGAACGCCACCATCGAGAAGATCACCCAGATGGTGTAGCGCGAGCGCGCCGGCACCGGCCGCGCCAGCAGGGCGGCGGTCGGCGATTCGAACTCCAGCACGATCGGCGCCGTCATTTCCTCGTCGCTCAGCGCCACATCCCTTGCATCGGCTCGGGCCACCAACTTCGGCGTTGGGCGGTTGACGGTGATCTCAGTGGCCATGCTTCGCTATCCCTGTCTCACCCCGGTCGGTGACGTTCCGGCCCGGGGATTTCGGCGCCCGCATTTGCGGCGAGCGCCCGGCTGAAATGGCGGCCGGCCGGAACGCTGGCCGCCGGCGGCGCTCAATCGCCTTGCGCCAACACCGGCTTCGGCGCGCCCGACCTGTTGCTGTCCAGATGCCGGTTCTGCTGCATCCAGAGCTGGCGGTACACCTGGCAGCGTTCCAGCAGCTCGCGATGCGGTGCCATGTCCAGCACCTTGCCCTGCTCCAGCACCAGGATCTGGTCGCAATCGGTCAGCGACGACAGCCGGTGCGAGACGATCACCATGGTGCGGCCATGCGCGATGCGCAGCGAGGTTGGCGTTGACCAGCGCCTCGCTCTCGGGATCGAGCGCGCTGGTGGCCTCGTCGAGGATCAGGATGCGCGGGTCGTGGATCAGCGCGCGGGCGATGGCGAGGCGCTGCCGCTGGCCGCCGGAGAGGTTGGGCGAGCCTTCCTCGATGATCGGTCTCGTAACCGTTCGGCATCCGCTCGATGAATTCCTCGGCCCCGGCCAGCCGCGCCGCGCGCGACCGCGTCACTGCAGCGTCAGGCCGGGCCGGCCGGCGATGATGTTGTCGCGGATCGCTGCCGCGGAACAGGAAATTGTCCTGCAGCACCACGCCGAAGCTGCGCCGCAGATGTGCGAGGTTGATCTCGCGCAGGTCGATGCCGTCGATCTTGATCTGGCCTTCGTATTCCCGGTTGATGCCCTGCAGCAGCCGGGTCACCGTCGACTTGCCGGAGCCGCTGCGGCCGACCACGCCGAGCATGGTGCCGGCCGGCACCTCGAAACTGACGCCGTTCAATGCCTTCTGGCGCGAGCCGGGGTAGCTGAACTCGACATTGTGGAAGTTGACGCTGCCTTCGAAGCGCGGCCGCAGGCCGGCGCCGGGGCTGGCCGTCTCGGGGCGGTTGTTGAGCACGTTGGACGCCATGCCCACCGCGCCGCGCACCTCCTCGATATCCTCCAGCAGCTTCGCCAACCCGACCAGCGGGCTGGCCACGCGCCCCGACAGCATCATGAACGCGACCAGCGAACCCACCGCCACGCTGGCGCCGTCGCTCAACGCCAGATAGGCGCCGACCAGCAGCACGCCGCGGCTGAGGAAGAACTCGATCGGGGTGACCAGCGTCTGCGGCCAGTTGCTGATGTCGCCGAGATCCTGGCGCGCCGCCGCCGCATAGGCGGTCTTGCGGTCCCAGGATTCGCGCTGCTGCGGCTCCAGCGCCAGCGATTTGACCGTGCGGATGCCCTGCACGCTCTCCACCAGCACAGTGCTCTTTTCAATCTCGGCCGCCTGCCACACCGCGAAGACGCGGCGGATCGGCCGGAGATAGACCGCGATCACCACCGCGATCAGCCCCGATGCCGCCAGCACCATCCAGGTCAGCGTGGGGCTGAGCCAGACCAGGATCGGGATCAGCACGAGCAGCGTCACCAGATCGAGCATCGTGGTCAGCAGCTTGCCCGTGAGGAAGTCGCGAATCTTGGAAACCTGCGCCAGCTGGTACATGATCGCGCCGGTCTGCGTCCGCTCGAAGAAGTCGATCGGCAGGTTCAGCAACTTCTTGAACACGTGCAGGTTGAGCTTGGCGTCCAGCCGGGTCGCCACGATCTGAATCAGTTGCCGGCGGATATAGCCGAGGAACGTCTCGTACGACGCGGCGCCGACCAGCAGCAGCGAGATCATCGCCAGCGTGTTGAGGCTCTGGTAGGTCACCACCTTGTCGACCACCACCATCACCAGCAAGGGCGGCAGGATGGCGAGCACGCTCAGCACCAGGGAGGCGATGCTGATGTCGCGCAACGTGCGCTTTTCGAGCCAGACCATGCGGCCAAGCCAGCTGAAGCTGAACGGCTCGGTGTCCAGCGAACCGCCGCGTTCCGGGCGAACCAGGATCGCCTCGCCGGACCACACCTGCGACAGGCGCAGTTCGTCCACGGCCACGCCGTCGGCGTCGACCGTGGCGGTGGGGTCCTTCAGCCAGACGATGTTGCGGGCGAGGTCGGCGCGGACCATCAGTGCGGCGCTGCCGTCATTCAGCAACAGCACCACGGAGCCGTTGGTCTGCAGCCGCAAGAGGCTGCGCCAGCGCAGCCGCGTGGCGCGGCACCACAAGCCGGTGTTGCGCACCCATTCGACCAGCGACGCCGGCTGCGGCTGGGTGCCGGCGGGAACGCGCAAATCGTCGCGGTCAAGCTCGGCGCCGTGGTAGCGAGCGGCGGCGATCAGTGCCAACAGTCTGGTTTCCAACGGACTTTGCGGCGGCGCCGGGTGCCGCGCGTGCGACGCGTCAGCGCCAGGCGGCATTTGGCCGGCCGGGGCAGTGCCGCCGGCTGCGCCATCACGGGCAACGGCTTCGCCGGACCCCACCGGGCCAGACGCGTGAATTTCGTCAGAACTCAAAACTGCTACCCCTCTTCGAGGAAGACCCGCGACCGCACCTCGGGGAGCGACAGCGACCTCATATCTGGCAAAATATCTGGCAAAACCCTAGTTCCCGCGCCTTCGTAGTCGGCCGCGGGCCGATGCTGTTGCCACACGCTGAACGGTCCACCAGAAGTCTTCGACCCGTCCCAGCGCGCGCTTCGGGCCAAGCCTATAGCACGTTCGTAAAGCACATGTGAGTGAAACCCTGCGACGACATGCCTCGCCGACCTCAAAAAGCAAAGCAGCGGCCAATTCGCCAGCTTCCTCAACCAAGCCGGAACCACGCCGACGCCAGCCGATCCGCGGTTACCGCGTGGCGAACCGCCTCGGGGTCGCGGACCACAACAAGGACGCGGCGGAAAAATTCGACCTCACCCCGCGCCCGCGCCTGAAACAGCCGGCCCAACGCCTCGCCGGCCTGGCCTCGCGGCACGCAGCACAGGCAATCCGCCGCATGCGCCGCAACCGGGCCCAGGCGCGCCGCCGCATGCCCGGGCGGGACCGCGAAATCCGCGTCCAGCAGCAACGCGTCGTCCGCCGCGAGCAGCGCTTCGAGTTGCTCTGCAGCCGCGAACAGGACCGGGATGCGGGCATCGATGAACATGACCTGCTGGACATAAGGATATATTTATACGATAACAACTCCATGGAGAACCTGCTCTCGGGATTGCGCGCCTGCGCCGAGCCGACCCGGCTGCGCCTCCTCGCCTTGGTCGCGCGCGGCACGTTCTGCGTTATGGAGTTCACCGAGATCCTCGGCCAGTCGCAGCCGCGGCTGTCGCGCCATTTGCGCCTGCTTGGCGAGGCCGGGCTGCTCGATCGGGTGCGCGAGGGCGCCAATGTCTGGTTCGCCCTGCCGCCGCCGGAAACCCCTGGGGGGCGGCTCGCCCGCGCCGTCCTCGCGCAATTGCCCGACGACGACCCGTTGCGCGCCGACGACGCCCGCCACGCCGCCCGCGTGCTGGCCGAGCGCGCCCGCATCGCGTCGGACAGCTTCCGCCGCACCGGCGCCGATTGGGACGAGATGCGCGCACTCGACCTGCCGGCGGCCGCGGTCGAGCAGGCGTTGCAGGCGTCATTGCCCGAGGACGGCATCGGCCGGCTGCTCGACATCGGCACCGGTACCGGCCGGCTGCTGGAGCTGCTCGCCCCGCGCGTCACCACCGGCCTCGGCATCGATGCCAGCCGCGCCATGCTCGCCTTGGCCCGCGCCCGCCTTGCCGCACCCCCGCTGATGCATTGCGCGGTGCGTCTGGCCGACATGTACCGCCTGCCGCTGCCGGATGGCGGGTTCGATGTCGTGGTGATGCAGATGGTGCTGCACTACGCCGAAGACCCCGCCGGCGCCCTCAACGAGGCCGCGCGCGTGCTCCGCCCGCAAGGCCGGCTGCTGGTGGTGGACCTCGCCGCCCACGACTCCGCCGAGTGCCGGGACCGCTTCGCCCATCGCTGGCCCGGCTTCGAAGACGAGCGAATGCATGGCTTGCTGAGTGCCGCCGGCCTCGCGCCCGGGGTGAGCACGACCATCCCCGGCAAGCTCGATGTCCGCATCTGGGCCGCCGCCCGCCTCGCCGATCCCCTGTCCCGCCTCGCCGACACCCAGCTGGAAGACGCCGCAAGATGACTGCCCGCAATGCCGCCCGCCCGCATCTGCTCGACGCCCTTCGTGACCATGTGCTGCTCTGCGACGGCGGGATGGGCAGCCACGTGCAGGCCCAGCCGCTGGAGGTCGAGGCGGATTACTGGGGCTGCGAGAACTGCACCGACATCCTCAACCTCTCCCGCCCCGACCTGATCCGCGACATCCATCGCGGTTATTTCGCCGCGGGCGCGGACATGGTGGAGACCAACAGCTTCGGCGGCTCGCCGGTCACGCTGGCCGAATTCGACCTCGCCGACCGCGCCTTCGAGATCAACAAGCGTGCCGGAGAGCTGGCGCGCGAGGCGGCGGAGGAATTCGTCGACGGCCGGCACCGCTGGGTGGTCGGCAGCATCGGGCCCGGCACCAAGCTACCCAGCCTCGGCAACATCGAATACGACCCGCTGGAGGCGGCGCTGGCCGAGCAAAGCCGCGGGCTGATCGCCGGCGGCGTCGATGCCATCCTGATCGAGACCTGCCAGGACACGCTGCAGATCAAGGCCGCGGTGAACGGCGCCAAGCTCGCCCGCCTCTCCGCCGGGTCCGACATTCCGATCTTCGTGCAGGTCACCGTCGAGACCACCGGCACTTTGCTGGTCGGCCCGGACATCGCCGCCGCGGCCACCGTGATCCAGGCGCTTGACGTGCCGCTGATCGGCCTCAACTGCGCCACCGGCCCGCAGGAGATGGCCGAGCATATGCGCTGGCTCGCGGCCAACTGGCCTGGCCTGCTCTCGGTGCAGCCCAATGCCGGCCTGCCGGAGCTCGTCGATGGCCAGACCCGCTATCCGCTGTCCGCCGAGGAGATGGCGAGCTGGATGGAACGCTTCGTCGCCGAGGACGGCCTCAACCTGATCGGCGGCTGCTGCGGCACCACCACCAGCCATATTTCCGCCCTCGACGCGATGCTGCGCAAGCGCGGCGGCTTTCGCCCCGCACCGGTGCCGCGCCGCGCCGTCTGGGTGCCTTCGGTCGCGAGCCTCTACCAGCAGGTTTCGTTGCGGCAGGAAAACAGCTATTTCTCCATCGGCGAACGCTGCAACGCCAACGGCAGCCGCAAATGGCGCGAATTGCAGGAGAAGGGCGACTGGGACGGCTGCGTCTCGATGGGCCGCGACCAGATCGGCGAGGGCTCCAACAGCCTCGACGTCTGCACCGCCTTCGTCGGCCGCGACGAGGTCGCGGAAATGAACGAGGTGATCAGGCGCTTCACCAGTTCGGTGAATTCGCCGCTGGTGATCGACAGCACCGAAAGCATCGTGCTCGAAGCCGCCCTCAAGCTGCATGGCGGCAAGCCGATCCTGAACTCGATCAATTTCGAGGACGGCGAGGAGGCCGCCCGCACGCGCATGGTGCTGGCCAGGCGGTTCGGCGCCGCGGTGATCGCGCTGACCATCGACGAAGAGGGCATGGCGAAATCGCCCGACCGCAAGCTTGCGATCGCCGAGCGCCTCGTCGCCTTCGCCTGCGACCGGCACGGGCTGCAGCAATCCGACCTGCTGATCGATCCGCTCACCTTCACCATCGCCACCGGCAACGAGGACGACCGCAAGCTCGGCCAGTGGACCCTGGAAGGCATCAGGATGATCCGCGACCGCTTTCCCGATATCCAGATCATTCTCGGTTTGTCCAACATCAGCTTCGGCCTCAATCCCGCCGCGCGCACCGTGCTGAACAGCGTGTTCCTCGATCATGCGATGAAAGCCGGGATGACCGGTGCCATCGTCCATGTCTCGAAGATCCAGCCGCTGCATCTCATTCCCGAGGAAGAAAAACAGGTCTGCGAAGACCTGATCTTCGACCGCCGCCGCGAGGGCTACGACCCGCTGCAGGAGGTGCTGCGCATCTTCGCCGACCGCAAGCTCGCGGACGCGGTGAAGAAAACCCGCGCCGAGACCGTCGAAGGCCGGCTCAAGGACCGCATCGTCGACGGTGACCGCAAGGGCCTGGGCGATGAGCTTGACGACGCGATGCGCACCCACAAACCGCTCGACATCATCAACAACTTCCTGCTCGACGGCATGAAGGTGGTCGGTGAGTTGTTCGGCGCCGGCAAGATGCAGCTGCCGTTCGTCCTGCAAAGTGCGGAGACGATGAAGGCGGCGGTGGCACATCTCGAACCGCACATGGAACGGATTGAGGGCCAGGAGAAAGGCACCATCGTGCTCGCCACCGTGAAGGGGGACGTGCACGACATCGGCAAGAACCTGGTCGACATCATCCTCACCAACAACGGCTACCGCGTCGTCAATCTCGGCATCAAGGTGCCGCTCGCCGACATGGTCGCGGCGGTTCGCGATCACCGCGCCCACGCCATCGGCATGTCCGGCCTGCTGGTGAAGTCCACCGTGGTGATGCGGGAGAATCTCGAGGAGATGTCGCGCCAGGGCCTCGACATTCCCATTCTCCTCGGCGGCGCCGCCCTCACGCGCAACTATGTCGAGGATGAATGCGTCCGCGCCTATGCCTGCGGCCGCGTCGCCTATGCGCGCGATGCGTTCGACGGCCTGCATCTGATGGACAAGGTCACCGGCAACGGCTTCGACGATTATTTGTCGGCGGTGCAGGCCAAGCGCTCCGGCAAGTCGCGCAACACCACGCGCAGCCTCGGGCGCGCCGACGAACGCGCCTTTCGCCCGGTCGACGTGCTCGCGGTGCAGCAGCGCCGCCACCGCCTGACCCGCGACGTGGCGGCGATCGAGCCGCCGTTCTGGGGCGCGCGCATCGTGGAGGCGCCGCCGAAGGCCATCGTGCCGTTCCTGAACGAGCGCAGCCTGTATCAATTCCAGTGGGGCTTCCGCAAACAGGGCCGTACGCTCGAAGACTTCATCGGCTGGGCCAAGCAGGAACTGCGCCCGGTGATGCGGCGCATGCTGAGTTTGTGCGAGGCCGATGATATCCTTCGTCCGCAGGCCGCCTATGGCTATTGGAAAGCCGCCGGCCAGGGCAACGACCTCATCCTGTTCGAACCGGACGGAACCACCGAGATCTGTCGCTTCGCCCTGCCGCGGCAACCGAAGGAGGACGGCGAATGCATCGCCGATTTCTTCCGCGACGTCGATGACAACACCCGCGACGTGATCGGCCTGCAGGTCGTCACCGTCGGCCAGAAGGCCAGCGACGTCGCGCGCGTCTGGTTCGAGGACAACCGCTACCAGGACTATCTTTATCTGCACGGCCTCTCGGTCGAGATGGCGGAGGCGATGGCCGAATACACGCATAAGCGGATCCGTGCCGAATGCGGATTTGCCGCGGCCGACGACCGTGACATGGAGAAGATGCTGTCCCAGGGCTACCAGGGCAGCCGCTACTCGTTCGGCTACCCGGCCTGCCCGAAGCTTGAGGACCAGGCGCCGCTGCTGCGCCTGCTCGGAGCCGAGCGGATCGGGGTCGACCTGTCCGATGAATTCCAGCTCCATCCGGAACAATCGACCAGCGCGATCGTCGTGCTCAACCCACGCGCGAAGTATTTTTCGGTCTGACGCCCGCGTTCGGCCGCGGCTGACATGGCCCCTGCCCAGGGCGGAAAAATCGGGTATCCTCCGGCCATGCGCATTTTGCACAAGCTGGCCGCGTTCTTGTTGTTGCTGACCGCCGCCGCCTGCGCCGGGCCGAGCGATGATTTTGATTTCGAAACATGTGGCGTGCGGCCGCGCTACACCCTGCCCGTCCGCTTCAGCCGCGGCGTGCCGCTGGTGGAAGGCAGCATCGGCGGCCAGGCATCGCATTTCATTCTCGACACCGGCGCCACCAACGTCACCATGACCCAGGCCGCCGCCCGCCGGCTGGAGCTTGCCACCGATTCGCGGCGCATCATCACCAGCCAAGGCATCGGCGGCTCGGTCCGCTCCGCCGCCGGCAATCTTCGCGATTTCCGCATCGGCCCGATGGCCATTCCCGATCATCAGATCCAGCTCGTCCCCGACCTGCCCGGTGGCTCCGACCCGATTCCCGTCGATGGGCTGTTCGGTGTCTCGGTGCTGTCGGTATTCGAGGTCGATCTGAATTTCCCGCAGCGGAACGTGACGCTCTATGCCGGCCGGCTATGCCCGCAGACGGTGGTGCCGCCGTGGAATTTCGGCTTCAGCACGATCAATGCCGAGGCCTCCGAGCGTGGCCGTTTCCTCGATTCCGGTGGAACTCGACGGCCACAAGCTGACGGCCTTGCTGGATACCGGCGCCGCCGTCAGCGAGGTGGCGCGCGATGTGGCGGCAGAGCTCGGCGTGACCGACGAGGTGCTCGCCGGCAGCCCGCAGGTGCGCCTGCAGGGCGTCGGCGCCGCGGCGCCGTTGGCCGCGTTCCACATCTTCAACAAAATCCGCATCGGCGACGAGACCTTCACCAATCAGCAGGTCGTGGTGTCGCTGCGGCCGGGCCCGAACATCGACATGGTGCTCGGCGCCGATTTCCTGGCGAACCGTCGGGTGTGGCTGTCCTATGCACGCAAGCGCGTGTTCGTCGCCTACGGTCCGCCGCCACTTCCGTGACCGAAGCCATGTCCAGGAAGGCCATCCGGTGAAGAAGGCCGAACATTTCGCTGCCGGCAGCATCGGCATCGGCCTCATCGTGCTGGCATTGAAGGCCGCCGCCTGGGCATTGACCGGCAGTGCCGCGTTGTTCTCCGACGCCGCCGAATCGGTGGTCAACGTCGTCGCGGCCGGCGTGGCGCTGGTGGCGTTGCGCCTGGCCGCCAAGCCTGCCGACGCGGAGCATCCCTACGGCCACGACAAGGCGGAATTCTTTTCCGCCGTCGTCGAGGGCTCCTTGATCGTGGCGGCGGCGCTGGTGATCCTGCAGCACGCCTGGCAGGCCTACCAGGTGCCGCTGCCGCTCCAGCAGCCGCTGCTCGGGGTGGCGATCAACAGCGTCGCGTCAATGCTGAACCTGCTCTGGGCAGCGGTGCTGATCCGCCGGGGCAAGGCGTTGCGCTCCCCCGCCTTGCTCGCCGACGGCAAGCATCTGCTGGCCGACGTGGTGACCTCGGCCGGGGTGTTGATCGGCGTCGGGCTGGTGGTGCTGACCGGCGTGCAATTGCTCGACCCGCTGCTGGCGGCGCTGACGGCGGTGTATATCCTGGCGTCAGGCGCGTACGTCATCCGCGACTCCGTCGGCGGCTTGATGGACGCGGCACCCGCCGCCGAGATCGTCGAGCGCATCCGCCTCCTGGTCGGCCAGCACGCCGACGGCGCGATCGAGGCGCATGACCTGCGCACCCGCCACGCCGGCAGGCTGACCTTTCTCGAATTCCATCTGGTGGTGCCGGGCAGCATGAGCGTGTCGGACGCGCACGCCATCTGCGATCGCGTCGAGTCGGCTTTGCGAGCCGAAATGCAAGGGCTGATGATCACCATCCATGTCGAGCCGGAGGGCAAGGCCAAGCACCGCGGCGTCATCGTTCTATGAGCAAGGCGGCACGAAACCGGCGCGCGTCGCTGGTGGCGTTCGCGCTGATGCTGACCTTCCACGCCCATGCCGAGCGCATGGTTTCGTTGAACCTTTGCACCGATGATTTCCTGGTGCTGCTCGCGCCGGAAAAGATCGTGGCCCTCAGTCCGCTGGCGCGCGACCCCGCCTTGTCGGTGGTCGCGGACGCGGCACGGGCGCTGCCATGGGTGCGCGCGGACGCCGAGGCGGTGATCGCCTTGCACCCCGATCTGGTGCTGGCCGGCCCATTCGGTGCACAGACCACCATCGCGGCGTTGGTGGCGCGCGGCCTGCGCGTCGATCGCACCGAACTGCCGCAGGATTTCACCGGCATCCGTGCCGAGACCAGACGGCTCGCCACCTTGCTCGGGGCAGAAACCAAAGGTGACGCCCTGCTGGCGGCGATGGATGCGAAGCTCGCCGCGGTGCCGCGGCGCCCGCCGGAGCCGGCGCTCGGTCTCGAGGCACGTGGCTATGTCGCGGGGCCCGGCTCGCTGGAAGACGCGGTGCTGCGCGCCGCCGGGCTGACCAATGCCGGCCTTGGCGGCCGCCTCGGTCTGGAAGCGATCGCGGCGCATCCGCCGGCGCTGCTGGTGGTGGCGCAATCTCCCGCCACGCCGTCGCTCGCGACCGACCTGCTGCTGCATCCCGTGCTCCGTCACATCCCGCGCAAGACCGTCAACCCGGCATTGATCGCCTGTGGCGGCCCCTGGACGGCGGACGCCGTCACCCAGCTCACCCGGTGATCCGGGTCCTGGCGGCGTGCGTGGTCGCATTGTTCGGCATGGGCCTGCTGATCGGCGCGGCCGGCTGGGGCATCCCGGATCCGCTCATCCTCATCCAGTTGCGCCTGCCCCGCACGGCGCTCGCGGCATTGGTCGGCGGCGCGCTCGGGCTGTCCGGGGCGGTGCTGCAAGGGGCCTTGCGCAACCCGCTGGCGGACCCGGGGCTGCTCGGCATCAGCGGATGCGCCGCGTTTGGCGCGGTGCTGGTCTTCTATTGGGGCCTCGCCGCCGAATTCCCCGCCGCCTTGCCGCTGGCCGGGCTTGCGGGGGCCGCCACCGGCGCCACGTTCCTGTTGCACTTCGCCGGACGGTCGGCATCCGGACCCTCGCTGATCCTCGCCGGCGTCGCGGTGTCGGCGATCTCGGCGGCACTGCTGGCCTTGGCCTTGACCCTCGCCCCGAACCCCTATGCGCTGGCCGAAATCACCTTTTGGCTGATGGGCGGGCTGGAAGATCGCAGCCTGCTGCATCTTGCCATGGCCGCGCCGTTCATCATCGTCGGTTGCGCGCTGCTGCTGCGCCTGGGGCCTGGGCTGGACGCGCTGGCGCTTGGCGAGGATGTCGCCGCCACCCTCGGCGTGCCGGTGGCGCGCACCCTGCGGCTGGCAGCTGTCGGCGTCACCTGTGCGGTCGGCGCGGGGGCGGCGGTGGCTGGCGGCATCGGCTTCGTCGGGCTGGTGGTGCCGCATCTGCTGCGCCCCTGGCTCGGCGAGCGGCCCGGCGCGCTGCTGGCCGGCTCGATGCTGGGCGGTGCCGCATTGCTGCTCGCCGCCGACCTGCTCACCCGCGCTTTGCCCCTGGTGCTGCCGCTGTCGGCCGAACCGCGCCTCGGCGTGCTGACCGCTTTGCTCGGCGCACCGCTGCTGGTGCGAATCGCCCGCAAGGTGGCGCCGTGATCGATTTCACCTGCCGCGAGCTTCGGCTTGGCAACCGCCCGGTGCTGCACGACATCGGCTTCACCGCCGTCGCCGGTGAATTGGTGGCCCTGTGCGGGCCCAACGGCGCCGGCAAGACGACGTTGCTGCGCGCCCTCGCCGGCCTGTTGCCGCACACGCCGGCGCAGGACCCGAAGCGCGTCGCCTATTTGCCGCAGGGCGCGCGCTGCGCCTGGGGGCTGACGGTCGCCGAGGTCGCAGCCCTCGGCCGCATTCCGCATGCCGATGCCGCCGCCGCACCAATCGCCGCCGCCTTGGCCGCCTGCGGGCTGGAGGGCTTGCAGCACGCGCGGATCAATCGCATCTCCGGCGGCGAGGCGCGCCGCGCCATGCTCGCCCGCGCCTTCGCCACTGAGCCTGAGGTGTTCTTGTTGGACGAGCCGACCGCCGACCTCGATCCTGCCGCCGCCCACGCCATGATGACGCTGCTGCGGCACACCGCCGCCGGCGGCCGCTGCGTCGTGGTGGTGCTGCACGCGCTCGATCTCGCCTTGCGCTATGCCAGCCGGATGCTGGTGCTTGATCGGGGAAGGATCGTCGCCGATGCCGCGCCGAGCGCGGCGCTGCCGGCCGCCGCTGCCGCGTTCGGCCTGCCCTACGGCGTCGACCCCGGCTTTCGACTGCTGCCGCCCTGCGCCTGACGACGCACCCAAGCCGCAAGCCGCGCGGCCGCGCGCCGCGTCGCCGCCTGTGGCCTGCAGTGCTGATCTCGGCCGCGCTGCACGCGGCGATCCTGGCGGCGGTCTTGGGTGGGTGGCTGTTGGCGCCCGAACCGACCGCGAGCGAGCCGCAAGTTCCTGCCGAGATGGAACTGATGATCGGCGACGTCGCGCAAGAGACGGGTGCCCCGCTGGCTGGACCGCCGCCCTCACCGCCGCAGCCCGCGCCGCCCGACATTGCCGACACGCCGCCCGCGCCGCCGCCGCCACCACCGCAACCAGAGGATAGCGAACCCGAACGTTCGGAGCTGTCCTCGCCCCCCGCGCCGCCCTCACCCCCACAACCTCCGGCGCCGCCGGCTGAGCCGTCACCCCCGCCATCAGCGCAGCCATCGCCCCTGCCCCCGATGCCCGCGACCCCGCCGCCCGCGCCGCCCACGCCGCCGGCGGTTCATCTGGGCGACGGCCAGATTGGCGGCATCGCGACGCTCGGGGACGACAAGACCATCCATCGCGCCACTTCCGATACCGGCAACCTGCCGCCGGTCTATCCGCCCGACGCCGCCCGCCGGCACGAACAGGGGATCGTGACGCTGCGCATGCACATCGCCGTCGACGGCCATGTCAGCGATATCGACGTTTTGATATCCTCCGGCTACCGCAGCCTCGATGAAGCCGCCCGCACCAAGCTCGCCACCTGGCACTTCAAGCCGGCGTTGCAGGATGGCCTTCCGGTCGAAGACGTGATGGATATCGGCGTCAATTTCCGTCCCTGAAGGCGATCACCATGGTCCTGATCAATCGCGTCATCACCCGCGGCGGCGACACCGGCGAGACCTCGCTCGGCGACGGCACCCGGCTGGCCAAGGATTCGCTTCGCATCGAGGCGATCGGCGCGGTGGACGAGACCAATGCCGCGATCGGCGTCCTGCGGCTGCATACAAGCCACGATGCCAAACCCGACGCGATGCTGGCCCGCATCCAGAACGACCTGTTCGATGTCGGCGCCGATCTATGCGTCCCGGGCGACGCCGGCGACCGGCTGCGCGTGACGGACGCGCTTTCGCTACGGCTGGAAGCCGATGTCGCCACCATGAACGCCGCCATGCCGCCGCTGACCAGCTTCATCCTGCCCGGCGGCACCGCGGCCGCCGCCCACGCACATGTCGCGCGCACCATCGCCCGCCGGGCAGAACGGGCGGTGGTGGCGCTCGGCCATGCGGAGCCGGTGAATCCGGCGATGATCCGCTACCTCAACCGGCTATCGGACCATCTGTTCGTGCTCGGCCGATGCCTCAACGACAACGGCACGCGGGATTTGTTGTGGGTGCCCGGCGCCAATCTCTGACGTAACGACGCCAGGATTTGCCGTCAGAACCGGGCGCGTACTCCCGCCAGCGCCGAGGTGCCGGGTGTCTGGAACCCGCTTGCCGGCTCGAAGCGCGATCCGCCGAGGTTGCGGCCGTCGACATACAACGTCAGACGCGGGGTGACCGCATAGTTGACCGTGAGGTTGAAGATCACGCCGGATCTCGCCCGCCCCACCGCCGCCGGAAAGCCGTTGTCGTCGACAATGAAATCCTGGAACGCCCCGGTGTAGATGACCTCCGGCGCGATGCTGAGGCCTGGCAGCGGGGTCGCGCGGAGATTGGCGGTGAACTGGTCGCGCGGCCGGCGCAGCAACAGCGAGTTGTCGACGGTGTTGCGGGCATCGGTGAAGGTGTAGGTCATTGTCGCCTCCAGCCAGTCGGCCGGCCGCAAGGTCAGCGACGACTCCACGCCTTGCGTCTTCGCGCGGTTGACGTTCTGCGTCGTGGAGGCGGTGAAGTCGCTGTTGAACACCGTCTCGATCAGGTCGCGAATGCGATTGTTGAAGTAGGTGACTTCGAACGTCGCCACCCGCTCACGGCCGAACATCGGCACGTCGATCGCCCAGCCCAACTCGTAGCCGACACTGCGCTCCGGCCGCAACGCGGGGTTGCCGACGAAGCCTGAACTGTCGATGCCGAACAGATCCATCAGCGAAGGTGCGCGGAACGCCGTCCCGTACGACGCCTTGAAGCGCGACCAAACCTCCGGCACCGCGATCACCGCGCCCGCCCGCCAGGTGAAAGCGTCGCCGCCGAAGGTGCCGCCCTCCCCGCGTATGTCCGCGGTGGTCGTCAGCCGTTGGAACAGCGTGCTCTGCAGACCGACATGCCCGGCATCCGAAGTGGCGGCCGAGTGGACATTGGACTGAAAGACGAAGCCGCCGCTGTCGCTGTTCTGTACCGACTGCGCGCTGTCGGCGATATGCTCGTAGCCAAAGGTCAGCGCATTCTGGCTGGCCGGTCCGTAATCGGACAGGTGCACCGTGTTGTTCCACTGCAAATCCGTCCGCTGCCCGCGAAAGCGCGAGTTGCTGACTGCGGCGTTCGGGTCGGCTGCTTCCAGCGGCTCGATGATAGTGGCGGTCGCTCTGGATTCGGCTGAGCAGCAGGCCGGTGTCGAGCGCGCCATCGAACATGCGGCTGGTGACGCCGATGCGGCCCTGCAGCACGTCGTCATGCGCCTTGAACGAATTCGCGTCAAAGGCGGGAAAGCCAAGCTCATCGAGGTTGGACCGCGCCTGCCGCCCGCGCAGATAGGCCGAGAACCGCGTGCCCTCCACCGGCGTGAAACCGAGATTCACCACCGCCTGGCTGGTGGAAAAGCCGTTGGGCGCGCCGGTGTAGACGCTCTCGCGTTGCGGCGTGTTGTCGAAGCCGCGTTCGGCGCGGGATTCGGCACTGAGGCTGTAGTCGAACTTGCCCGACACGCCGGCCAGGCTCGCGGCGCCGAGCACCGCGCGCGGCAGGCCGAGCGCCAGTTCCGCCGTGCCGTGAGTCGTGCCGGCGCCCTTGCGGCTGATCAGGTTGATCACGCCGCCGATGGCGCCGGAGCCGTACAGGCTCGACATCGGCCCGCGCACCACCTCGATTCGTTCGAGGTCGTCCAGCGTGTCGGTACCGAAATTGAACGCGCCGCCAGGATCGGACGGGTCGTTCACCGGCACGCCGTCACGCAGCACCAGCACGTTGTTGGAATTGGTGCCGCGCACGAACACGCTGGCATTGCCGCCGGGGCCGCCGGACTGCACCACCCGCACGCCGGGGACGGCACTCAGTGCCTCGGTCAGCGTGGTGTAGCCGCGTTGCTCGATGGTCGGGCGGTCGATGATCGTGACGCCCGCCGGAATCTGCTCGATCGGCGTCGGCACCCGCGTGGCGGTGACCACGACATCGGGCAGAGTGATGCCTTGAGCGTCGGTCGAAGGGTCGGGTGAAGTTTGGGCGTAGGCGCTCAGGCCAAAGGCGGCGAAAACGGTGGCGAGAAGCATGCGGCGCATGCGGTCCTCCAGGCAGCGCGTGGCCATGTGGCCACGCCGATCGCGGGACGAATGCCGCCTGCGGGTCTTTCTCCCGCTGCTCCGGTGCACCTCGCCCGTCGCGTGCGCGCAGTCTCGATGCCGGCCGGTCTCCTGGCTCGCGATGTTGCGGGGGTTGTTTCCCGCAGCCTGCACCCGCCTTCTCACCCCCATCGGGGACAATGGCATTCCGGGCGCAGGCACATCGCCTACAGTTGCGAGGGCAGCCGCGGCTCGGCCAATCCGGCGTCACGCGTTCCCGTTCAAGCCCTTTCGGGCCACCGACATCTGGCGTCCGTGTAATGCGTTGAGTGGCCGGCGTGAAGAGCCTCGCTGTCGATGCGCAGATACGTCGCCGAATGTTCCGCAGCGATGCCGCGCGCGAGCGTCGACTTGCCGGTGCCGGGAAGTCCCGCGAAGACGATCAGCATCGGCACGCGCCGCCTGCTGCCACCGGGCTATGAAACGATCGAGGCGGAGGCACCGCCGAGCGCGAACAGCGGCGGCGTGAGATACCCGAACTGGGTCATGAATGTCGCCAACTCCGCCTCGACAGCGCGTACCTGGCGCGCCCGCAGCATATGCCGCCAGCGCCCGATTTCGCCGGTCCGGCCGGCGTGGTGCGCGTGCCACTGCGTTTGCGGATCGAAGATATCGCCGGACGGCGCATGCCGCTGCGCCGTCGGCAGCGTCTCCAGCCCGCCGATCAACGCCTCGACGGCGTGGCGCCGCGACTGCGCGAACACCGCGGCAAGCTGGCCGTCGCTCACCCCGCCATCCATTGCGGCGGCGATCGCCTTAGGGCTGGCGGGGTCGTCGGTGAAGCCGGTTTCGTAGCGCAGCAGCAGCGCCTGCTTGTCGCCGGCACGCTCGGCACAGAAGCGCGCCGAGCGGGCGACCCATTCGAGTGCGGGTTCGAAGGTGAAACGCTGGTACAGCATCAGCGACGTCACCGCGTCCCGCGGATCGCGAATGGTGACGCAGAGCCCGACCGCGCGACGCTGCAACTGTCGCGAAACCTCAGGGCCGAGATCGTGCGACTTCACCACCAGAAGTCGCGTCGTCGGACTCGAGTGCAGCGAGGTCGGCCGCGGTGTTGACGAAGCAACCCTGCACCGGCCGCCCGGCATCCTGCGCCGCCGCGATCGCCCGCATCACGTTGTAGGTCCAGGTCGACCCGCTCGCGTACATGCCGGCGCACCAGTGCAACACGGCTTTGGCTCAGCGCCCCTGGAATTGCGGCCGGCGCTTTTCCATGAAGGCGCTGCGCCCCTCGCGGTAATCGGCGCTGTCAAAGCACGCCGCCACCAGCGCATTCACCGCCGCGAGGTCGCGCTCGCTTTCCGGCTTTACAGCCTCGCTCACCGAGCGCTTAGACGCGTGCAGCGACAGCGGCGCGTTGTCAGCGATCTGGCGCGCGAGGTCGAGCACCACTTGCGACAGGTCTTCATCCGGAACCACCCGGTTCACCAGGCCGATGCGCCCGGCCTCGACCGCGTCGATCCGCGCCGCCGGTGAACAGGATCATCCGCGCATGCGCCGGGCCCACCAGCGACACCAACTTGCGCACCATGTCGAAGCCGTAGGCGATACCCAGCCGTGCCGCGGGAATGCCGAACTCGCAGATCCACCGCCGGCGATGCGCAAATCAGCCTGCATCGCGATGCCGAGGCCGCCGCCGAGGCAGAAGCCACGGATGCGGGCGATCACCGGCTTGGCGAACGCCGCGAGCTTGGCCCGCCCGGCACTGGTCAGCCGATCATATTCCAGTTGCGCATCGGCATTGGCGCGCTGTTTCTCGAACTGGCTGATGTCGGCGCCTGATACGAAGGCCTTGCTGCCGGCCCCGGTCAGCACCACCGCGCGCACCTTGTCGTCGGCGGCGAAGACATCGAGGATCTCGACCAGCCCATGCCACATGTCGACCGACATGGCATTGCGCTTTTCCGGTTGGTTGAAGGTGATCAGGCCGACGCCGTCCTCGGTCTCGGCCAGCATCTTTCCGTCGGCATATTTCGTCATCAGATCACGCCTTTGCTGCGCATGTCGGAGATTTCGCGGTCGTCATAGCCGATCTTTCGCAGCACCGCATCAGTGTCGGCACCGGCGTCGCGCGTCGGCGAACGGATGTCCTTGGAAAGCCCCGACAGGGTCAGCGCCGACGCCACCACCTGCTTGGTGCCGAGCCGCGGATGCGTCACCGGACGCGCCATGCCGAGATGCTGCACCTGCGGATCGGCGAACACGCGGTCGATGGTGTTGATCGGGCCGCAGGGTATGCCGGCGGATTCGAACAACTCGATCCAGTGCTCGGCCGGTTGCGTCGCGGTGATGGCCGAGATGGCGGCATTGATGTCGCGGCGGTTGTCGCTGCGGCCCTTCTGCGTCGCCCAGCCTGACTTCGTCTTCCATTCCGGATGGCCGATGACATCGGCGAAGCGTTCCACAATCGGCCGGAACTGGCGGCGATGTTGATATGCCCGTCGGTGGTCGGAAACACCCCGGTCGGGATGCCGGTCGGATGGTCGTTGCCGGCCTGGCCCGCGACCTCGCCGTCGAACAGCCAGCGCGCGGCCTGGAAATCCAGCATGAACACCTGCGCTTCCAGCAGGCTGGTCTGCACCCAGCGGCCGACGCCGGTGCGTCTCACGCTGGAACAGCGCCATCATGACGCCGAGCGCCAGCAGGTTGCCCGCGGTCAGGTCGTCCATCGGAATGCCGACCCGCATCGGACCACGCCCTGGCTCGCCGGTGATGGACATCAGCCCGCCCATGCCCTGCGCGATCTGGTCGACGCCGGCGCGCTTGCCGTACGGCCCGGTCTGGCCGAAGCCGCTGATGCTGCCGTAGACGATGCGCGGGTTGATCTTCTTGATGTCGTCATACGCGACATGCAGCCGGTGCTTCACCTCGGCACGCATGTTCTCGATCACCACGTCCGCCGTCGCCGCGAGGCGCATGAAGGCCGCGTGCCCCTCCGGTCGATTTCAGGTTCAGGCTGATGCATTGCTTGTTGCGGTGCAGGTTCTGGAAATCGAACCCGTCGCGGTTGCCGGTGATGTCCTCCCCGCCCTTGCTCGGCGGTTCGATGCGAATCACCTGCGCGCCCCAGTCGGCGAGGTGGCGCACGCAAGTCGGGCCGGCCCGGGCGAGGGTCAGGTCCAGCACGACGATGCGCGACAACGGCAGCGACGTATCGGCCACCGCGGCGGCCGGATTGATATCGGGCATGGTTTCCCCCTGCTTGCGCCTCGATGATCCGCCGGAAGCCACTTCCACTCAAGCCCGGCCGGCATTATTGATCGGCCATGGATGATGTCGACCTGGCACTGATCCTCGCCCTCGACTGTTCGGCCAGCGTCACGTTCGAGGAATTCGGTCTGATGGCCGGCGGCTGTGCCGAGGGGCTGCGCGACCCCGAGGTTGCCGCCGGCCTCACCGGCGGCCCGCTTGGCGCCGCACTTTGCGCGGTGCTGCTCTGGTCGGGCAAGGGGGCGCACGAGGTGCTGGTGGACTGGACCCGCGTCGGCGCGATCGCCGAGGTGGAAGCCCTCGCCGACGCGGTGCGCGACGTGCCGCGCATCGTCCGCGCCGGCGCCACCGCCATCGGCGAGGCGCTGCTGGCCTGCGAGACGTTGCTGCAAATGTTGCCCGCCGGCGCAACCCGCCGGGTGATCGACATGGTCGGCGACGGCGCCAGCAACGATGGCCTGCTGCCCGGCCCGATCCGTGACCGCCTCGCTTTGTCCGGCATCACCATCAACGGCCTCTGCGTGCTGCACGAAGAGGCCGACCTGCTCGACAGCTACCGTCGCAATGTCATCGGCGGCCCCGGCGCCTTCGCGCTGCAATGCCAGGACTTCACGGGCTTCGCCGCCGCGATGCGCCAGAAGCTCACGCGCGAGATCGCCGCCATCCCAGGGCGATCCCGGGCGTAAGCGCCTTAGAGCCATATGGCCTTAGGTGGAATCACCGTGCCATAAAATTGCTCGCCTAAACAAAAGGCTCGATCGTGATGGTCGCTGATGCCAGCGACCATCACGATCTAGGCCGCGCGAAATCTCGGCCAGGAAGAAATCCACCTGGCTGCGCAGCCGCGCGGCCTCGGCACCCAACTCCGACGCGGCCGACTTCACCGCCTGGGCGGTGGCGCCGGTCGCGTCGGCGGCTTGGGTGACGCTGGCCACGGTCTGCGACATCTCGCGGGTGCGGCGCGAGGCCTCCTGGGTGTTGCGGGCGATCTCCTGGGTGGAGGCACCTTGCTGCTCGACCCCCGCGGCGATGGAGTTGGCGACCGCGCTGACCTCGTCGATCGTGCTGCCGATCTGGTTGATCGCACTCACCGCCGCCTCGGTGACGCTTTGCACCGCGGCGATCTGGGCGGAGATGTCCTCGGTGGCCTTGGCGGTCTGGTTGGCGAGCGATTTCACCTCCGAGGCGACGACCGCGAAGCCTTTGCCGGCGTCACCGGCGCGGGCGGCCTCGATGGTCGCGTTCAGCGCCAGCAGGTTGGTGCGGCTGGCGATGTCGCTGATCAGCTTCACCACCTCGCCGATCCGGCCGGCGGATTCCGACAGCCGGCGTACGGTGCCGTCGGTCTGCCGAGTTTCCTCGACGGCGCGGGTGGTGATAAGCGCCGCCTGGGACAGTTGGCGGCTGATTTCGGCGATCGAGGCACTCAACTGCTCGGTGGCGGCCGCGATGCTGGCGACATTGGCGGAGGCTTCCTCGGCCACGACCGACGCAGTCCGTACCTGTGCGTTGCTCTGCGCCGCGATCGTCTCCATGTTTTCCGACGCACGGTCCATCTGGGCCGAGGCGCCGCCGAGCGCGTCGAGCGCATTGCCCATCTGGCCCTCGAAATCATGGATATGGCCCTCGACCGCCGTCTGCCGCGCCTGCGCGCGGGACTGGTCGGCACGCTGGCTCTGCTCGATCCGCAGCTTCTCGACCGCCTGCTCGCGAAACACGCTGAAGGCGCCGGCGAGGGCGCCGATCTCGTCGTTGCGGTCGGTGAACGGCGCCTGCACCGAAACGTCGCCGCCGGCCAGCTTCAGCATCGCGTCGCGCAAGGTGTGCAACGGGCCGATGACGCGCCGGCCGATCATGACCACGCCGAACGCCGACAATGCCAGGGAGGCGAGCAGCAAGGCTGCTTGGAACGCCAGCCGAGTTCGCCGCGCGGTCCAGATCGGTGGCCGCCTGGTCACGCGCTTCCGCCAGCGCCGACTCGGCCAGTGTTTGCGTCGCCCCCATCCGCTGCACGGAAAAGGGCTGCCATTGATCGGCGCTCAATTCCGGCTTGGTGCCGTTCACCAATGCCTCAAGTATGCGCGCGCGAATGGCGAGGTAGTCCGGGGCGAAGAATTGCTCGCGCGCTTCGCGAAGTTGCTTTCTAAAGCCGGGCGAAAGGGGAATGCCGATCAAGGCGCCGTCGATCGCGTGCCAGGCGGTTTCGGTGCCGCCGACATAGCTGCCATAGAGCTGCCTGGCCTCCGGCGACAGATGACCGGTGGCCAACGCCTTGGTGATCAGCAGCGACGCCTCGCCGGCGACGTTGCGCGCCAGCCAGCCCAGTTGCTTGATCTGTATCATCTGCATGATGAAGGAATCGCGCGCCTGAAAGCCGGCGAACAAATTGGCTGAGACCTGTTCAAGCGTCTTTTGCAGCGCCAGGCCCTCGGCGACATAGGCATCGGCGAGCCCTGCCCGGCGCTGGGCCTTCGGCATGGCCATGCCGGCCCAGTATTCCGTCTGCAGGGCGGTGATCGCCGCCTCGGCGCGCTTCAGTTCGGCCAGCAAGCTGTCGCGATCGGCGAGCGGGATGGTTGCGAGCAGGTCGATGGTGGCGCGCAAGGCCGGCATCTCGGCATCGCGGCTCCCGCTGACATAGGCGCGGACGTCGGGTGCGAGCTGCTCGGCGGTGATCCAGGTGCGCTCCGTGGCACTGCGGTCGGGGCGGTTATTGGCCAGCACCTTGAAGGAAACGCGCGACAGCTCCACGACCTTCAACGCCTGGGCGCTGTCCCGATATTCCTCGGCGGTGCCCCAGACCCAGGTCCCGAGGATGACCACGACCAGGGCCGCGAGGGCGCCAAGCACCGATTTGATGAGGAACTCGGACGAAACGCGGCTGAGCATGGTGGTCTCCGTGGCGGTTCAGGCACACGGAAAAGACGCCGGCCGGGTAAAGATCCGGTTACCCGGCGGCGCGTGTCGCGTCAGCGCTTGAAGCTGCCCCGGGCAATCGCCTCGAAATCATAACGGCTGATCCCGAGGTCACGCAGGTCCCGCTCGTCGCATTGCCGCAACTCGCGCAGGACGGCGGCACGACGACGGCGCTCGGCCACCCCGGCGGAAATCCGGTCGAGGACCCGGATCGCACGAACGTAAATGCCCATCGTCGGCACGTGAGGAAGGACAGTTGCCATCTTCAGGCCTCCTGTGTTGCAACGCAGCAATATGCTGCAGTGCAACATTGGGAGGGCGTCCAGGATATGTCAATAACGCTGTCCAACATTCCCGAACGGGTGTGGCTCAGGCGCGCAAATCCTCCGGCACCACCATTCCTAACCGCTTGGGAATGTTCCATTCTTCGCGCATTTGCCTGATCACCCGGAATCCCGCCCGGACATAGGTGGGCAGCGCGCGTGGATGGTCGGCGGTGCAGGTGTTGACGGTCATGGCCCGCGCGCCGCTGCGCCACACCGCATCCACGGCATGCCGCAGGAAGGCGTAGCCGAGATGCTGGCCGACGGCGTGCGGCAACAATCCGAAATAGGAAAGATTGATCGTCGGCCAGGGCGCGCTGTCCAACTCGTAGAACCCGGCCGGCGCGTCGCCCTCATACAGCACGTAGATCGCCACCCTGCTGTCGCGCAGCAATTCGCCAAGTTGCTGGTCCGGCATGATTCGCCGCAGCCACCAGAGATAAGCGCCGCCGACGCCGTCGTAGAGCAGCCGGTACTGGGCCACCGAGCAATCCCGCACCACCCGCACCGCATATCCCGGCGGCAGCGGTGGTGCGGCGTCCTCGGGGGGCCGTTCCATTCGCAGGAACGTCACGACGACGGAGGCGCGGTCAACCGGCTCGCTCATCGCGGCCAGCCGCGATCGGGCGGCAAGTCTGGCGTCTTCGACAATGCGGGAGATCTTCAATCGTCGAGGAAGCTGCGCAGCTTGCGGCTGCGGCTGGGGTGCTTCAGCTTGCGCAGCGCCTTCGCCTCGATCTGGCGGATGCGCTCGCGGGTGACGTTGAACTGCTGGCCGACTTCTTCGAGCGTGTGATCGGTGTTCATGCCGATGCCGAAGCGCATCCGCAGCACCCGCTCCTCACGCGGCGTCAGGCTGGACAGCACCCGCGTGGTCGCCTCGCGCAGATTCGCCTGGATGGCGGCGTCCAGCGGAATCACCGCCGCCTTGTCCTCGATGAAATCGCCGAGATGCAAATCTTCCTCGTCGCCGATCGGCGTCTCCAGGCTGATCGGCTCCTTGGCGATCTTCAGCACCTTGCGCACCTTCTCAAGCGGCATGCCGAGCTTTTCCGCCAGTTCCTCCGGCGCCGGTTCGCGGCCGATCTCGTGCAGCATCTGGCGGCTGGTGCGCACCAGCTTGTTGATCGTCTCGATCATGTGCACCGGAATGCGGATGGTCCGCGCCTGGTCGGCGATGCTGCGGGTGATCGCCTGGCGGATCCACCAGGTGGCGTAGGTCGAGAACTTGTAGCCGCGGCGGTACTCGAACTTGTCCACCGCCTTCATCAGGCCGATATTGCCCTCCTGGATCAGGTCCAGGAACTGCAGGCCACGATTGGTGTATTTCTTGGCGATCGAGATCACCAGCCGCAGATTGGCCTCGATCATCTCCTTCTTCGCCCGCGCGCTGTCGCGCTCACCGCGCGACACCGTCATGTAGACGCGGCGGAACTCGCTGATCGGCAGGCCGCCATCGGTCGCGACGCCGGCGATCTGGCCGCGCACTTTCTGGATATCCAGGGGATGCCGCGAAGCGAAGGTCTTCCACGCCTTGCCCGGCAGGCGGCCGAGCCGCTCCACCCAGTTCGGGTCGAGCTCGTGGCCGCGATACTGGTTCAGGAAGTCGTCGCGCTGCACCTTGCAGCCCTCGGCCATGCGCAACAGCTGGCCCTCCAGCGCGGTGAGGCGCTGGTTGAGCTGCTTCAGCTGCGTCACCAGCTCCTCGATCCGGTTGTTGTGCAGCTGCACCTGCTGCACCTTGGCGACCAGTTCCTCGCGCAGCTTCTCGTAGTTCTTTTCGCTGCGGACATTGACGTCCTCGCCCGATGTCATGGACTCCAGGCGCTTGGACTGCATCTTGTGCAGCTTCTTGTACAGCCCCTCGATGTCCTCGAAATTCGCGAGCACCTCGGGCTTCAGCTTTTCTTCCAGCGCCGAGAGCGACAGTCCGGCGCCTTCGCCCTCGCCGTCCTCGTCATCGTCGCCGCCGACCTCGAATTCCGCCACCGGCGCCGGCGCCGCCACGTTGCCGTCGGCATCGGTCGCGGGCGCCGGGGCGGGCGGGCCGCCCTGGGTCGCTTCCAGATCGATGATGTCGCGCAGCAGCATGCGACCGGCCTTCAGCGCCTCATGCCAGGCGATGATGGCGCGGAAGGTCAGCGGGCTCTCGCACAACCCGCCGATCATCATGTCGCGGCCGGCTTCGATCCGCTTGGCGATGGCGATCTCGCCCTCGCGCGACAGCAACTCGACGCTGCCCATCTCGCGCAGGTACATCCGCACCGGATCGTCGGTGCGGCCGAGATTGTCGGCGTCGACATTGCCGCTGGGGGCACCCTCCTCGGTTTCCGCCTCGGCCTCGTCCTTCTCGACCTTGACGGCCGGGACCTCGCCCTCCTCGGCTTCCTCGCCCTCGACCACCTGGATGCCCATTTCGGACAGCCCGGCCATTACGTCCTCGATCTGCTCGGAGCTGGTCTGCTCGGGGGCGAGCACCAGGTTCAGCTCATCGAAGGTGATGTAGCCGCGCTCCTTGCCACGCGCGATCAGCCGCTTGACGGCGGCCGACTGGCTGTCGAGCAGGCTGGTGTCGGCATCCTGGTCGGCGGTCGCGGTATCGGACGCGGCATTCGGCTTCGTTGCCATCGATCAGGAAACTCCACTATTTTCTGGGCGCGCGGGCCGAGTTCTGTTCAATAAATCAGCCCTCGAGGTCCGCGCCGTTTTCGCCCTGGCGCAGGGCGTTGCGAGCGGTGCACAAGACAATGAGGCGGCGTTCGATCGCCTTGTCGGCATGCCGGGTGAATTCACGCATGGCTGCCGCAACCTCTTCCTCCAGGCGCACCGGGTTCATCAGTCCAAAAAAATGCCACCAGCCCGCCTCCGCCTCCGCCGGCATGGCGTCGGGCGCGGCGCAGGCTGGCAACGGGATGGGCACTGCCGAAAGGGCCTGTGCGGCTGCCGCCGCCAAACCTGTCTGCGTCAGGTGGGTCATGAGCGCAGCAGAGTCAAGCGTCTCGGCTGCGTCTCCCCAATGCAGAATCGCCGTGCGCAGCTCCGAAAGCGGGTGCGGCAGCTCGATCGTGGCGAACGCCTCCTCGATATCGTGCAGCAGGGCGGGATGGCGCAGCAGGATCGCCACCATGTTGCGCGCCCGTTCGTCGGCCGCGACCCCGGCTTGCGGCGTCGGGCGGTGGAACGCCGGCGGCGGCTTGAACCCGCCTGGCTTGCCGCGATCGCCCGACCGGCCACGAGCGCCGGGCTGCGGCCGGCGTGCGAAGAAACGCTCCAGCAGCGCGCGGCGGTATTCATGCGAGAGAGTCTTATCGCGGATCTTCCCTGCCGCCGCCTCCAGCCGTGCCCGCAAGGCGGCGCGCAGTTCCGGCGTGTTGTCGCCGAATCCTTCACGAACAAGATCATACAGCGATTCGCTCAGCGGTTTTGCGCCGTCGAGCACGAGTTGGAAGCCGGAAGGGCCGCGGCCGCGCACCAGCGTGTCCGGGTCTTCGCCGGCAGGCAGGGTCACCAGGCGAAGGCTGCGCTCGGCGGTCAGCATCGGCAGCGCGAGGTCGGCCGCCCGCGCCGCCGCCCGGCCGCCCGCCGCGTCGCCGTCGAAACACAGCACCGGCACCGGCGACAGGCGCCAGAGTTCTTCGAGCTGCTCTTCGGTCAATGCGGTGCCCAGAGGCGCCACGGCACCACCGAACCCGGCCTGATGCAGGGCGATGACGTCGGTATAGCCCTCGACCACCACCACCGGTGCGCCGCCACGCGCCGCCACGCGGGCGAGATCCAGTCCGAACAACGTGCGGCGCTTCGAGAACAGCGACGTTTCCGGACCGTTGACGTATTTCGGCTGACCGTCGCCCAGGATGCGGCCGCCGAAACTGATCACCCGGCCGGAGCGATCGCGAATCGGGAACATCACCCGGTTGAAGAACAGCTCGAAGGCCGACCGGCCCCCCTCCGCCGGACGCATCAGCCCGGTCTCGACCAGCAGGTCCGGACCGATGCCGTCGCGCGCCAGGTCGGCGGCGAGCGAGCCACGGCCCTCGCCGGACCAGCCGAGGGCGAATTTCTCGATGGTGTCGTCGGCCAGGCCACGATGGCGGAGGTAGTCGAGCGCCCGACGACCCTCCGGCAGATGCAGTCGGCGGCGGAATGACGAAGCTGTTGCTTCGAGCACGGCGTGCAGATCGGTCCGGCGGCGCTCCGCCTCGGCGGCTTCGGGGGTCGGGCGCGGCACCTCCATCCCGGCCTCGCCAGCGAGCGCCTGCACCGCTTCGGGGAAGGTCGCCCCTTGGGTCTGCATGACGAAGCTGACGGCGTCGCCATGCGCGCCGCAGCCGAAGCAGTGGAAGCCGTCCTCATACACGTAGAAGCTCGGCGTCTTTTCATTGTGGAATGGGCAGCAGCCCTTCCAGTGGCGGCCGGACTTCGCCAGCCGCACGCGCCGGCCGACCACCGCGGCCAGCGGCGTGCGGGCACGGAGTTCGTCGAGGAATCCGGCCGGAAGCGCCATCAGCCGCCGAGCTTGGCTTTGACGACGGGGCCGACCCGGGACATGTCGAGCGCCGCCGCGTGCTTCGCCTTCAGCGCCGCCATGACGCGGCCCATCTCCTTCACCGACCCTGCCCCGGTCTCGGCGATCGCGGCGGTCACCGCGGCCTCGATGCCGGCATCGTCCATCTGCTGCGGAAGGAACGACTCGATCACCGCGATCTCCGCCTCCTCTTTCGCCACCAGTTCCGGGCGGTTGCCCTGCTGATAGAGTGCGACACTCTCGCGCCGCGATTTCACCATGCTGCGCAGGGCGGCGAGAATATCCTCATCGGGCACGCGGTCGATATTTTTTGGCCGGGCGGCAATGTCGATGTCCTTCACCTTGGCGGTGATCATCCGCAAGGTGGAGACGCGGGCGGCGTCCTTGGCCAACATCGCGGCCTTCAACTGGGTGGTGAACTCGTCGCGCAGGGTCATCGCTCGCTCCTGGGAAATTATTTCCCAATGATTTAGCCAATGGTTGAAGCCGGAAATAGATTCCCATAATATCGCGTGATGGCCATCACACCAGAAGAAATCATCACCCGCCTCGGCGGCCCGGAAGCCACCGCCGCGCGGCTTGGCGTCGGCACGGAAGCAGTGCGCAAATGGCGCCAATCCCGGACGATCCCGTCGCGCCACTGGCCGGCGGTGAGTGCGGCGACCGGGGTTTCGCTCGACGATCTCGCCGGCACGTCGGCGCCGGCCCAGGACTCACCGCCCGGCGCGACCGCCGCGCTGGTGCTCGCCGATGGCAGCGTCTTCTGGGGACGCGGGTTCGGGGCGCACACCACCGCCGCCCGCCCCGCCGAAATCTGCTTCAACACCGGCCTGACCGGCTACCAGGAAACCCTGACCGATCCGTCCTATGCCGGGCAGATCATTACCTTCACCTTTCCCCATATCGGCAATGTCGGGACCAATCCCGAAGACGTCGAAGCCGCAGGAATTTCCGCGACCGGCCTGATCATCAAGGAAGATATCACCGAGCCTAGCAATTGGCGCTCGCATTCGCACCTTGATTCCTGGTTGCGATCGCACGGCGTCACCGGCGTCGCCGGGGTGGACACGCGGGCACTCACCTTGCGCATCCGCGACGGCGGCCCGCCGAACGGCGTGATATCGTACCCTGCCGGCGGACGGTTCGACATCGCCGCCGACGTTGCCGCCGCGAAGGGCTGGGCGGGGCTGGAAGGGATGGATCTGGCGCGGCAGGTGTCGTGCACGCAAAGCTACGCCTGGGATGGGACGCGATGGCGCTGGCCGGACGGTCACGGCCAGCAGGCTTCGCCAAGATATCACGTGGTCGCAGTGGATTACGGGGCGAAGCGCAACATCCTGCGCTGCCTCGCCGATGCCGGTTGCCGCGTGACCGTGGTTCCCGCCACCGCCTCGGCCGACGACATCCTCCGCCACGCGCCGGACGGGGTGTTCCTGTCCAACGGGCCAGGCGACCCGGCGGCGACCGCCGAATATGCGGTGCCGACGATTCAGGGCGTGCTGAACGCGGGCAAGCCGATCTTCGGCATCTGCCTCGGCCACCAGCTGCTCGCCCTCGCCTTGGGTGCCAAGACCTACAAGCTTGAGCGCGGCCATCGCGGCGCCAACCAGCCGGTGAAGGACCTCGCCACCGGCCAGGTGGAAATCACCAGCCAGAATCACGGCTTCGCGGTGGACGTCACCTCGCTGCCGCAGGGGGTGCGGATCACCCACACCAGCCTGTTCGACGGCAGCAACGAGGGCATTTCCTGCCTCGAACGGCGGGCATTCAGCGTCCAGTATCACCCGGAGGCGAGCCCCGGGCCGTCGGACAGCCACCATCTTTTCCGCCGCTTCGTCGACCTGATCGAGTCCAGCGCGGCCTGATCGTTATATCGCATGATGATCTCGCAAACCGACCCGATCGGCAAGCTGCTGCTGCGCCTCGGCCGCGCCCACGCCGTCATTGCCGACGATGCGGAGGACGCGCGCCGTCGCATCGCCGCCATCGCCGGGCATTCGATCGACCCGATCGCCTTCCATGAAGCCGTCGCCGCCTGCGTCCGGGACGGGACTATCCAGGACCCGGTCCGCCTCGAAGCCGGCGCCCTGCAATGCCATTGGCGCCTGAAGCTGACGCCGAAGGGCGTCGCTGCTTGCGGCCTCCCAGGAGCCTGACATGCCCAAGCGCACCGACCTCAAATCCATCATGATCATCGGCGCCGGCCCGATCGTCATCGGCCAGGCCTGCGAGTTCGACTATTCCGGCGCCCAGGCCTGCAAGGCTCTGCGGGCGGAGGGCTACCGTGTCGTGCTCGTCAATTCCAACCCCGCCACCATCATGACCGATCCCGGGCCTGGCCGACGCCACCTATATCGAGCCGATCACGCCCGAGATGGTGGAGAAGATCATCGCCAAGGAGCGGCCGGACGCGCTGCTGCCCACCATGGGCGGGCAGACCGCGCTGAACACCGCGATGACAGCTCGACGCCAGCGGCGTCTTGAAGAAATACGGCGTCGAGCTGATCGGCGCCAAGGCCGACGTCATCGACCGCGCCGAGGACCGGCTGAAATTCCGCGACGCCATGGCCGAGATCGGCATCGAGAGCCCGCTCAGCGCCATCGCCCACAGCATGGAGGAAGCCCGCGCCGCCCTCGCCCAGGTCGGCCTGCCCGCGGTGATCCGGCCGAGCTTCACCCTCGGCGGCACCGGCGGCGGCATCGCCTACAATCGTGAGGAATTCGAGCAGATCGTCTCAGCCGGGCTCGACGCCTCGCCGACCAGCGAAGTGCTGGTCGAGCAATCGGTGCTGGGCTGGAAGGAATACGAGATGGAGGTGGTGCGCGACACGCGCCGACAACTGCATCATCATCTGCTCGATCGAGAATGTCGACCCGATGGGCATCCACACCGGCGATTCCGTGACCGTGGCGCCGGCGCTGACGCTTGACCGACAAGGAATACCAGCGGATGCGCGACGCCTCGATCGCCTGCCTGCGCAAGATCGGCGTCGACACCGGCGGCTCCAACGTGCAGTTCGCGGTCAACCCGGCCGATGGCCGCATGGTGGTGATCGAGATGAACCCGCGGGTGTCGCGCTCCTCGGCACTCGCATCGAAGGCCACCGGATTCCCGATCGCCAAGATCGCGGCGAAGCTTGCCGTCGGCTACACGCTCGACGAACTGGTCAACGACATCACCCGCGTGACACCGGCGAGCTTCGAGCCGTCCATCGACTACGTCGTGGTGAAGATCCCGCGCTTCACCTTCGAGAAATTTCCCGGCACGCCAGCGATGCTGACCACCAGCATGAAGTCGGTTGGCGAGGCGATGGCGATCGGCCGCAGCTTCGCCGAGGCCCTGCAGAAGGGCCTGCGCAGCATGGAGACCGGGCTGCACGGCCTCGATCCCATCGACCCGCCGGGCGATGGCGGTGCGGATGCCTATCGCGCGGCGCTTGTCGCAACCGAAGCCGGACCGGATCCTGATGGCGGCACAAGCGTTGCGCGCCGGGTTTTCGGTGGAAGAGATCCACGATGCCTGCAAGTTCGATCCCTGGTTCCTGCGCGAACTCGAACCATCATTGCCGCCGAAGCGGAACTCGCCGCCGGTTTGCCGAAGGACGCGACCGGCCTGCGCCGGCTGAAGGCGATGGGTTTTTCGGACCATCGTCTGGCCCAGCTCACCGGCGTGCCGGAATCCGAGGTCGCGAAGCGCGCGCGAGGCGCTCGGCGTGTTCCCGGTGTACAAGCGCATCGACACCTGCGCCGGCGAATTCGCCTCCGCCACGCCCTACATGTACTCGACCTACGAAGGCGGCTTCGGCACCCCGTCCTGCGAAGCCGACCCGAGCGAGCGCCAGAAAATCATCATTCTCGGCGGCGGTCCGAACCGGATCGGCCAAGGCATCGAATTCGACTATTGCTGCGTCCATGCCGCCTACGCGCTGAAGGAGGCGGGGTTCGAGACCATCATGGTCAACTGCAACCCCGAAACCGTCAGCACCGACTACGACACCTCCGACCGGTTGTATTTCGAGCCGCTGACCGCCGAGGACGTGATTGCGCTCATCCGCCGCGAGCAACGCCGCGGCACGCTGCTGGGCTGCATCGTCCAGTATGGCGGGCAAACGCCGCTGAAGCTGTCGCAGGCTTTGGCGAAGGCGGGCATTCCGATCCTCGGCACCTCGGCCGACGCGATCGACATGGCCGAGGACCGTGAGCGCTTCCAGGCGCTGCTGCACCGTCTCGGCCTGCGCCAGCCGGAGAACGGCATCGCGCGCTCCGCCGACGAGGCGGAGGTGATCACCGACCGCATCGGCTATCCGGTGGTGATCCGCCCGAGCTACGTGCTCGGCGGCCGCGCTATGGAAATCGTCTACGACAGTCGCGGCCTGCACCGCTACATGCGCGAAGCGGTGCGCGTGTCGCCGAGGCGATCAATCCCGGTGCTGATCGACCGCTATCTGAACGACGCGATCGAGGTCGATGTCGACTGCATCTGCGACGGCGAGACCGTCTATGTCGCAGGCGTGATGGAGCATATCGAGGAGGCGGGCATCCATTCCGGCGACTCCGCCTGCGCCCTGCCGCCGTACACGCTGTCGCCGGCGACCGTCACCGAACTGAAGGCGCAAACCGAATCGATGGCGCTGGCGATCGGCGTGGTCGGGCTGATGAACGTGCAATACGCGATCAAGGACGACGACGATCTACGTGCTGGAAGTGAACCCGCGGGCCTCGCGCACGGTGCCGTTCGTCGCCAAGGCGACCGGCGTCGCGGTGGCCAAGATCGGCGCGCGGGTGATGGCCGGCGCCGAGCTTTCGGAGTTCAAGCTCGACGACCAGGCGATCGCCCCGCATGTCGCGGTGAAGGAGGCGGTGTTCCCCTTCAACCGCTTCCCCGATGTCGACACCATCCTGGGGCCGGAGATGAAATCGACCGGCGAGGTGATGGGGCTGGACGGCAGCTTCGAGCGCGCCTTCGCCAAGGCGCAACTCGGCGCCGGGGTGAAGCTGCCGCAAGCCGGGCAGGTGTTCCTCTCGGTGCGCGACGCCGACAAGCCGGCCAGCCGTCGGCGTGGCGCGGCGGCTGGTGGAGATGGGATTCCGCATCATGGCGACGCGCGGCACGGCGGCGCGGCTGCGCGAGGCGGGAATTGCCGGCAGCCTGGTCAACAAGGTGCTGGAGGGCCGGCCGCATTGCGTCGACGCGATTCGCTCGGGCGAGATCCAACTGGTGATCAACACCGCGTCCGGCCCGCAATCGGTGGCGGACAGCTTCGACATTCGCCGCAGCGCGCTGACCCATGGCGTTCCGCACTACACGACCATCGCCGGCGCCCGCGCGGCGGCGCATGCGATCGCCGCCGTGAAACTCGGCACCCTTGAAGTTGCGCCGCTACAGGCCTATTTTCGTGGATCGTTCTGAGGCAAGTCGCGATCAGGTCATGGGAACCGGATCGCGACGATCGCATTTCAGGACCCCGTGAGCCCGCCCGATTGTCAGGTGATCGCCCGGCAGTCAGTCCAACTGTACCCATCTCTGTCTTGAGGTTTGCTCCGTGCAGAAGTTTCCGATGACCGCGCCCGGTCTGCTGCGGCTGGAGGATGAGCTGCGAAATCTGCGAAGCGTTGAGCGGCCGGCGGTCATTCGCGCCATCGCCGAAGCGCGCACGCATGGCGACCTGTCGGAAAACGCCGAGTACCACGCCGCGCGAGAACGGCAATCCTTCATCGAAGGCCGCATCGCAGGAGCTTGAGGAAATCGTCTCCGCCGTCGAGGTGATCGATCCGTCCACCCTGTCCGGTGACAACGTGAAGTTCGGTGCCCACGTGCAACTGATGGACGAGGAAACCGAGAAGGAGGCGACCTACCAGATCGTCGGCGTCCACGAGGCCGACATCAAGGCGGCGCGCCTGTCGATTTCCTCGCCGCTGGCGAAGTCGCTGATCGGCAAGAAGGTCGGCGATACCATTTCCGTGCCGGCGCCAGGCGGCGACCGCAGCTACGAGATCCTGTCCGTCAAGTTCATCTAAGGGAGCGCTCCGTGTTCGCGTTGGCGGACGTGCGGCGGCCGCCGGCCGGATCGCCGGGCGGGTGTTGCGGACACCGATGCTGCGCAGCGACGCCATTGCCCGGGCGACCGGTGCCGACGTCCACCTGAAATTGGAAAACCTGCAAGCAACCGGCGCGTTCAAAGAGCGCGGCGCCGCCAACCGGCTGGCCCTGTTGACCGCGGAGGAGCGTCGCGCCGGGGTCATCGCCATGTCGGCCGGCAACCACGCCCAGGCGGTGGCGCGGCACGCGAAACTGCTCGACATCGCCGCGGTGATCGTGATGCCGTTGCACACGCCGCTGACCAAGGTCAGCCGCACCGCCGCGTGGGGTGCACGCGTGGTGCTGCATGGCGAGACCCTGGCCGAGGCGGCGAGCCACGCCCGCGAACTTGCCGAAACCGAGGGCCTGGTGTTCGTGCATCCCTATGACGACCGCGCGGTGATGGCCGGCCAGGGCACCGTGGCGCTGGAAATGCTGGAAGACGTGCCGGACCTCGATGCGCTAGTGGTCCCGGTCGGCGGCGGCGGGCTGATCGCCGGCTGTGCCATCGCCTGCGCCGGGACGCAGCCGCGGACCGAGGTGATCGGCGTCGAAGTCTCGGCCTATGCGGCGCTGGCGCAGCGCCTGGCCGGGCAGGAGGTGCGGGTCGGCGGCGCCACCATCGCCGAGGGCATCGCCGTGCGCGACATCGGCGCGCAGCCCTACGAGGTCATCCGCGCCCATGTGGCGGATGTGCTGGTGGTGCCCGAACGCGCCGTCGAGGAAGCAATCGCGCTGCTGGCCGAAGGTGCGAAGATCGTCGCCGAGGGTGCCGGTGCCGCCGGCGTGGCGGCGCTTTTGGCGTTCCCCGAACGATTTCGCCGGGCGCCGCGTTGGCATACCGGTCTGCGGCGGCAACATCGATGCACGCATTCTGGCAAACGTGCTGCTGCGAAACCTGCTGCGTGACGGCCGGCTGCTGCGGCTGATGCTGGAAATTCCCGACCGCCCCGGCGTGCTCGCCGACATCGCCGGCTGCATCGGCACCGCCGGCGGCAATATCATCGAAGTTTCGCACCAGCGCCTGTTCGTTTCCCCCAGCGTCCAGGCGGCCCAGTTGGAAGTGATGTTCGAGGCGCGCGACGCCCGGCACGGCTCCGATATCGTCCGGGCTCTGGAAGCCACCTACACCGTCCGGCGCATGTAGCAACCGCCACGTTTCATGTCAGACCATATCTTCGTCGGCGCGTCCCTTTGATCGGAAGACAGTCATGACCAGGCAGCCCACCATGCACCCCGACGACGACGCGGCCGATGCCCGCCCGATGCTGGTGCGGCTGCTCGCGTGGTGCCGCCGTCCGTTTTACCGCCTCGCGCGATGGGCGGCCGGCCGCACCGGGCTGCGATCTTGGGTGCTGCAGATGTCGTCGCGCCATCCGCGCAGCATCGGTCGCGCCGCCGATTTCTACCGCGTGCGCCGCGCCCGCGAACTGGGCGTGGTCTATCTTCCGCCGACGCGACAAATCATCAAGGCAACGCGCCGCCAGGCGATCAGGCTCGACATGCCCACAAGGCTCGCCGAGCCCGAGGCCATAGCCTATCGGCGGATCGCCGCCGCGATGTGCGCGGGCTCGAGCACAGCATGATCGCGCGTGCCGTACCCGATGTCGCGAGATTTGCCCGCCTGGCGACGACGCGAAGGGCCATTTCGTGCGACTGGTGATCGACCTGCAAGGCGCCCAGGGAACGAGCCGGCTGCGCGGCATCGGCCGGTATTCGCGCGAGCTGGCCTTGGCGATGGCGCGCGACACCAATGGGCATGAGGTCATTCTGGCGCTGCACGGCGGCTTTGCCGAGAGCGCCGAGGAACTGACCGAAAGCTTCGCGCCGCTGATCGGGCGCGACAACATCCATGTCTGGTGGCCGCCCGCAGGCGTCGGCGAGATCCATCCGGCATCAGCAGCGCGGCGCGACGCCGCCCAACGAATCCGCGCGCATGCGCTGCAGGCGCTGCGGCCGGACCTGGTTCACGTCTCCAGCATGTTCGAAGGGATGGCCGACGACGTCATCACCCGCTGGCCGCACGACATGCCGAGATTGCCAATTGTGGCGACCAGCTACGACCTGATTCCATTGATTCGCCGCGCCGACTACCTGGACCGCGACTGGGCGCGCAACGGCCTCGCCGGCTGGTACATGCGCAGGTTGCAGGAGTTGCGGCTTTGCGAGGGGCTGCTGGCGATCTCACAGAGCAGCCGCCAGGAAACCATCGACCATCTCGGCTTTCCCGCCGGCCGCGTCTTCAACATTCGCGCCGGCGTCGGCGCCGGCTTTCGCCCGCCGCCAGCCGATCCCATCGCGCGCGCCGCGCTGCTGGCGCGGTACGGCCTGCGTGACGGGTTCGTGCTGTTCCTTGGCGCCGGTGAAAGCCGCAAGAACGAATCCGGCCTGATCCGCGGCTACGGGCTGTTGCCGCCGTCGCTGCGCGACCGGCACCAGTTGGTGATCGTCGGCCGCGGCGATCCGGCGCGTCTGCGCGAAACCGCGGCGGCGGCGGGCGTGATGCCGGCACATTTGCATATGGTCGAGTTCATCGACGAGGCGGATCTTCCAGGGCTGTATGCCGCCTGCCACCTGTTCGTGCTGCCGTCCTTGCACGAGGGTTTCGGCTTGCCGGCCGCCGAGGCGATGGCGTGCGGGGCGCCGGTTCTCGGCAGCAACACCAGCAGCCTGCCGGAGGTCATCGGCCTCGCCGACGCGTTGTTCGACCCCGCCGACCCCGCCAGCATCGCCGCCTGCATGCGGCACGCCCTCGAGGATGACGGGTTTCGCCGCACCCTGGCGGCGCATGGCCGGTGCCAGGCGGCGAGATTCACCTGGCAGGACAGCGCCCAACGCGCCTGGCGGGCCCTGGAGCGCATCGCCGCCGCACGCGGCGAGGCGCGGCCACCACGGCTGCCTGACGCCGCCCTGAACCGGCGGCCGAGCCTCGCCTTCGTGTCCCCGTTGCCGCCGCAGGCCAGCGGCATCGCCGCCTATGCGGCCGAGCTCATTCCGGTGCTGGCCGAACATTATGCGATCACCCTGGTCACCGAGACCGGCGAAACCGATCTTGTGGAGTTGAGCGCCAATTTCCCGCATCTCGACGCCGCGACCTTCCTGAAACAGGGGCAACGCTTCGATCGGGTGCTGTACCAACTCGGAAATTCGCCGTTTCACGCCTTTCAGCTCGAAGACCTCATGCCAGCCATCGCCGGCGTGTGCACGTTGCACGATGCCTATCTGTCCTCGCTGGCATATTGGATGGCGACCAGGGCGGCATTCTCAGGCGGCCCCGAAGCGGAGGCGCGCCTCGCCGGGCTGCTGCTGCGCGACCATGGCTATGCGGCATTGGCGGCGCTGGAGCGCCACGGAATCGATCAGGCGGCGCAGCTCTATCCGCTCAGTCTGGCGCCGCTGCGTGACGCGATCGGCCTCATCCAGCACTCCCGCCATGGCCAAGACATCATGCGTCAGCATTTCGGTGTTGAAATGACCCGGCAGATCCGGCTGGTGCCGATGCTGCGGGCGTTGCCGCAACCGCAGGACCGCGCGACGGCGCGCCAGGCTCTTGGGCTGACACCGGACGGCTTCGTCGCCGCGACCTTCGGCATCATCGCCGGCAGCAAGAAGCCGGAGTTGTTGCTCGCCGCCTGGGCCCGGCTGCGGCGCCAGGGCGACCAGTTGGTTTTCGTGGGCGAACTCGTCGATGCCGGCGTCGCCGAGTTGTTGCGCGGCGTGCCGGACGTGGTGGTGACCGGCCGGACCGATGATGCGACCTATCAAAACTGGCTCGACGCCGCCGATATCGGCGTGCAGATGCGCACCGGCTCGCGGGGCGAAACCTCTCGCGCGATCATCGATTGCCTCGCCGCCGGATTGCCGGTCATTGCCAATTTGCATGGCTCGGCCGCCGAACTTCCGGCCGATTGCATGATGGCGTTGCCCGAAGACTGCGGCGAGGCGGCGCTGGCGGCGGCCATGGCGACATTGCGCGACCAGCCGGATCGCCGCGCCGCCCTCGGCATGGCGGCCCGCCTCTATGTCGCCGAGCAGCTATCGCCCCGGCAGGTCGCGCGGCGCTACGCCGATGCGATCGAGGCATCCTACCAGGATGGCGCCGGTGCCAGGTCGGCTGCGGCGATGCGGGCGATCGGGCGCGGGCTTGCAGGGTTGCCGACGAATGCGGCTGATCTCGCCGACATCGCCGTGGCGGCGGCGGCGAGTTTTCCGATGCAGCGGCCGATGACGCTGTGGATCGACCTGACGCCAGGGCAGGCGGCGCCCGACGCGCTGGCGCGGGAACTGCTGAGCGGGCATCCGCCCGATCTGCGCGTGCTGCCGGTGCGGTTGGATGGCGGCATTTTCGTGGGAGCCGGGGCGGAGGCGGATCGGTTGCTCGGGCTGCGCCATCGGCCGGGTGCGGCGGTCACGTTCTTGCCGCAGGGCGGCGACGGTTTGCTGCAGGCGGCGTCTGCGGCTTTGCTTGCGCCGGACGTCCGGCGGGCCCTGCTGCTGAGGAACGTGTCGCTGCTGCGTGCAGCACCCGGAATGAGCGCTGCGGCGATCCTTGCCGCCTTCGGCGACGCGGCCGGCGCGGAGCCGCGGCAGGTCCGCACGGCGCAAGCGGTTCCGGAGGGGCTGGAACAACCGCGCTGAGTGCGGTTAGCTGTGGCCTGACGATGTCCAGGAGGCCGCAATGACGCCCAAGACCAGCCTGCCAGACCTGGAGGCGCTGTTGCGCCGTGCCGGACTGACCCTCACCAAATCCGACATCGCCAGCGTGCACCAGGGCTGGGGGTACGCTGAAGCGATGCTGGAGCGCCTGCGCACCCCGGCCATGCCGCGCGAGGCGGAGCCCGCGACCATCTTCAAGGCCGATGCCTTCGCGCCCGGCGCCATCAAGCCGGGCCGCGCCTGATGACCGGATTTCCCACCATCGCCGAAGCGTCGGCCCTGCTCGCCGCCGGCAAGCTGTCCCCGGTCGAGCTGACCCAGGCCTGCATCGCCCGCATCGAGAAGCTCGACTCGACGCTGCACGCCTTCATCGCCCTCACCGCCAACCGCGCCCTCGGCGAGGCGCGCGCCGCCGAAGCCCGCATCCGCGCGGGCAACAGCAAGGGACCGCTGGACGGCATCCCGATCGCCCACAAGGACATCTACGGCACGGCGGGGCTGGCGACGACGGCGCATTCGAAGCTGCTGCAGGACAACGTGCCACCCGAGGACGCGACCACGGTCACGAAGCTGGCGCAGGCCGGAACGGTGATGCTGGGCAAGCTTGCGACCCATGAATTCGCCATGGGCGGGCCGAGCTTCGACCTGCCCTGGCCGCCGGCGCGCAATCCGTGGAAGCCCACGCATTTTACCTCCGGCTCGTCCTCCGGCACCGGTGCCGCGGTGGCGGCGGGCATGATCCTCGGCGGCACCGGGTCCGACACCGGCGGCTCGATCCGCGGGCCGGCGGCGTTGTGCGGCATCGCCGGCATCAAGCCGACCTACGGGCTGTGCAGCCGTGCCGGGATCCTGCCGCTGTCGTTCACGCTCGATCATGCCGGGCCGCTCGCCTGGACGGTTGAGGATTGCGCCATCCTGCTGCAGGCGATGGCCGGGTACGATGCCGCCGATCCGGCCAGCGCCAATCGCCCGGTGCCGGATTTTCGTGCCGAGCTGAATGGCGGCGCGCGCGGCTTGCGGATTGGCGTGGTCCGCAATTTCCATGAAGTGGACAACAAGGTTAACCCGGCGGTGCAGAAAGGCATCGACGACGCGGTGGCGCTCTACCGCGCGGAAGGGGCCGAGATCCGCGACGTGGTGCTGCCGCCGCTGCAGGATTACCAGGCCTGCGGCTTCGTGATTCTGATCACCGAGGCCTATGCGCTGCACGAGCCGTGGATGCGCACCCGCTTCCACGACTACGGCGAATTGCTGCGCGAACGCCTGGCCCTCGGCGCACTGATGAGTGCGGCGGACCAGGTGCAGGCGGTGCGCAAGCGGCGGGCCTTGTGCGTGGCGACGGCGGCGGCGATGGCGGATGTGGACGTGCTGCTCACCACCGCCGCCCCGACGGAGGCGCCGGCGATCGACAGCATCGCGAAATGGGCGAGCATGGAGAAGCCAGGCTTCACCATGCCGTTCAACGTCACCGGCTTGCCGGCGATGTCGATCTGCTCGGGATTCGGCGAGGGTGGCCTGCCGGTGTCGATCCAGCTCGTCGCCAAGCCGTTCGAGGAGCCGACGCTGTTTCGCGCCGCCCAAGCCTATGAACGAGCAGACAGAGTGGCGCAAGCGGCGGCCGGCGATGGCGGAGTAATCCAGGATCGCCGGCGCTCGCGGCAGCGCCAGACGCAAAGGGGGAAGCAACATGCCTGTCACGATCGCAGCCGTGGACCCGCAGCGCCCGGATTTCGTGGGTGAGGTTTTCGGCATCGACTTGGGCCATCCGGTGGCGGCCGCCGACATCGCCGCCATCGAGGCCGGCATGGACCGTTTCGCCGTGCTGGTGTTTCACAACCAGCATTTGGACGACGCGCAACAGCTTGCCTTCACCCGCGGCTTCGGTCCGCTCGAACAAGCCAGCGGCGATATCGTCCAAGGTGAGAACAGGCGGTTGTCCAACGAGGTCAACGACATCTCCAACCTCGACCGGGAGAACCGGGTGCGCGCGATCGACGACCGGGCGCGGCTGTTCGGGCTCGGCAATCTGCTGTGGCACTCGGACAGTTCGTTCAAGGCGACACCGGCGAAATACTCGCTGCTGTCGGCGCGGGTGATCCCGGGCGCCGGCGGCAACACCGAATTCGCCGACATGCGCGCGGCCTGGGATGCGCTCGACGCGGACACCCAGGCGCTGGCGCGCGACCTCATTTGCGACCACAGCCAGATCTTCTCCCGCGCCGTGCTCGGGATGGAGGATTTCACCCCGGAGGAAAGACAGAAATGGGCGCCGGTGCCGCAGCGCCTGGTGCGCCGCCATCCCGTCACGCACCGGCTGTCGCTGTTCCTGTCGGCGCATGCCGGCAGCATCCATGGCTGGCCGGTGCCGGAGGCGCGCGCCTTGCTGCGCGATCTCACCGAACACGCGACCCAGCGCCAATTCCTGCATGCGCATGTCTGGCGCCCGTTCGACCTGGTGATGTGGGACAATCGCGTGGCGATGCATCGCGGCCGCCGCTATCCCGCCGACCAGCCGCGCGACCTGCACCGCACCACCGTCGCCGACAGCGCACCGACCTTGCAGCAGGCGGCGTGACATGGCGCCGCACGACATGACGCAATCGCCGCGCTGGACGCATCGGCCTCCCGGTTCCACCTGGGGCGATTTCGGGGCCGACGACGAACTCGGCCGGCTCAATCTGCTGACGCCGGAAAAGGTGCTGCAGGGTGTCGCCGAAGTGCGGACGGGCAAGGTGTTTTGCCTGAGCCTGCCGCTCGACTATCCCGGCGGCAACGTGCTGAACCCGCGCCGCCGGCCGCCGGAGCTGAAGCCGACCGAACGCGGCGGCAAGCCGAACATGACCTATCCGTTGCGCTGCGACGACCCGACCGCGCTCGACATCATCTGCGACGACCAGGTGCTGCTGACGCTGCAATATTCGACGCAGTGGGACAGCCTCGCGCATGTCGGGCAGATGTTCGACGTCGACGGCGACGGCAAACCTGAAGACGTGTTCTACAACGGCTTCCGCGCCGCCACCGACATCGTCGGCCCCCTCGACTACCGCCATGGCGAGGTGCCGACCGCAGGACCGCAAGGCGCGTTGCGCCTCGGCGTGGAGAACATGGCGCTTTCCTGCATCCAGGGCCGCGGCGTGATGATCGACCTCGAGGCGCATTTCGGCCGCAGTGGCCATGTCATCGGATACGCCGACCTGATGTCGGTGCTGGAAAAGGACCGCGTCGTCATCGAGCCGGGCGACCTCGTCTGCCTGCGCACCGGTTTCGCCCAGTTGCTGCTGGACATGAAGAAGCAACCGGACGCCGACCTCCTGTTCCGCACCACCAGCGCCTTGGATGGCCGCGACCAGCGGTTGCAGCAATGGATCACCGACACCGGCCTCGCCGCGCTGATCGCCGACAATTACGCCGTTGAGGCGCATCCGGCACGGCCTTGTGCCGACGACCATTGCGCGACCTTGCCGCTGCACGCCCACTGCCTGTTCCGGCTGGGCGTCAATCTCGGCGAAATGTGGTACCTGACGGAATTGGCGGATTGGCTGCGGGCCAATGCACGCAACCGTTTCCTGTTGACGGCGCCGCCATTGCGGCTGCCCGGTGCCGTCGGTTCCCCGGCGACGCCCGTCGCGACCGTTTGATCAGCCGAAAACCATCCACGCGGTGAGGCCGATCAATGCCCAGACCATCAGGCCCAGCATGGAGGCGAAAGCAATTCCCCTGGCGACGTGCAACTGCCGCTCATCCGCCTGGTGGCCATTGGCGGATTGCGTTTCGTGGCGCCGCTGCAATTCTCGAATGCGCTCCGTGTCCCACCTGTTTGTAGCTATCACGGCCATGTCAACCTCCGTGTTCAACATTTAACAGATAGGTGTACGCGCCAATTCCGCGTGTCACGTCTTTGTGATTCTGGGGCCTTTCACGGCGATTTAATGCGTAGCGTCACCGTAAGGAACGGTTTCGCCGGCAGAAGAGCCTGCTCTAGAGACTTTTTCCGATTGAAGTGAATCGGAAAAAGTCTCTAGTCGTTTGTTTTAGCGAGCATCTTTGTCCGATCGAAAAGACAGGTCGATCGGACGATGCTCTAGACGTCCACCACCACGTAGCTCTCCTCGACCGTCACCGGGAACGTCTCCGCGACATACGGGCCCTCGACCAGCTTTTGACCCGCCGCCACTTCCACCGGATACGGCTTGGCCTGGATGCGGTCCGGCTCGCACCAGGATTGCCCGGTGCGGACGTCGAACTCCCAGCCATGCCAGGGGCAGCGGATGATCTCGCCCTGCCTGGTGTAGCGGTACTCGCCGGGGTTGCCGGATTCCACCAGCCCGGTCAGCACGCCATCGCACAGGCTGCCGCCCTGATGCGGGCAGCGGTTCAGCAGTGCGAAAAATTCGCCGGCGATGTTGAACACCACGATCGGACGGCCCCTCACGATGACCAGCTTGCGGCTGCCCGGCGACAGGTCGCGAACGGTGGCGATGACGTGTTTGCTCATGCGTACGCTCTCGTCGGTTGGACGGTGTTTTTCCCTGATGCGACGGTATTCACCTTGCCACCTTCTCACAAGCAGCGCCCTCCGGCGGGCACGACAAGCCTTCGTGGGTTGGTTAGGATGGAACCGAAACAGCTTGGTGGACCAATGACCCCCGACGGACGCCGCCCCATCGAACCTGGCTTTGTCGAGATATCCACCCGCGCGGCGCAGAGCTGATTGGCCATGCGCATCGAAATCATCTGCACCGGCGACGAGGTGCTAACGGGCAAGATCGTCAACACCAATTTCAGCTACATGGCCCAGAAGCTGGAGGATGTCGGGCTGTCCGTGGTCTGGGGCACCACCGTCGGCGACGATCGTGAAAGCCTGCTGCAGACCTTCCGGCTGGCCGGTGCGCGCGCCGACATGGTGATCGTCAACGGCGGCCTCGGCCCGACTGTCGATGACCTGTCGCAGGAGGTGGCGGCGCAGGCGGCTCGGGTGGAATTGGTGCTGCATGAGCCGTGGCTGGCGCGGATGGAAGATTTTTTCACCCGGCGCGGCCGCACCATGTCGGCCAACAACCGCAAGCAGGCGATGCTGCCGGCGACGGCGGAAATGCTCGACAACCCGGTTGGCACCGCCTGCGGCTTCGCGCTCGATATCGGCCGTGCCCGGTTCTTCTTCACCCCCGGCGTGCCGCGCGAGCTGCGCCGCATGCTGGAGGAGCAGATCATCCCGCGCCTGCTCGCCCGCAGCGGCGTGCCGGCGACCATCCATCTCAAGCGATTCCATTGCTACGGGCTCGGCGAATCGCATGTCGACCAGATGCTGAACGGGGTTGAGGATTTGGTGCCCGATGGCAGCGTGAAGCTCGGGTTCCGCGCCCATTATCCGCAGATCGAAACCAAGATCACGGTGCGCGGCACAGATTCCGACGACGTCGCGCAGAAGCTGGCGCCGGTGCAGGCGGAGGTTCGCCGCCGCCTCGGCAATTTCATCCTGGCCGAAGACAACGACACGCTGGAGGGCGTGGTGCTGGCCGCGCTGAAGCAGCAACACGCCTCACTGGCACTGGTGGAAAGCTTCACCGCCGGGCAAATCGCCGGACGGGTTTTTCACCTGCCCGGCGCCGAGGCAGTGATGCGGCGCGCCATGGTCGCGCGCGATCGCGGCGAGCTGCTGGGCATGGTGGAATTGCCCGACAGCCTCGCGCCGGCCGGCTTCTCGCAGGAAATGGCGGAGACGGTCGCCGAGGCGGCGCGCCGGCTCGCCGGTGCGACGCACGCATTGGCGGTGCTGATCGACCTCGACGAAGGTGCGGACCGCATCGACATCGGCGGCACCATCCATTTGGCCATCGCAACCGAGGGCCACACGGCGTTCCGGCACGCGCGCATTCTCGGTGGCCGCGACTGGGTTCGCCTCGGCGCGGTCGAGATGGGCCTCGATTGCCTGCGCCGCTTCCTGCAAGGTCTGCCAGTCTATGAGCGGACGGATTTCGAAAAGGCCTAGCAGGAACACCTGCAGCAATCGCCACAAGGTGGACGATACCCCCTGCCCCGGCAAGTTTGCTCCCTAGAGGGCGTTATGAACCTGCGACGAGTGTAGCGGCTTGCTTGAGCATGAAGCATGCAAAGGCGACGACGTGGAGACCGGCCAAGGTCGTGGCGTATCGCTCGTAATCCTTAACCAATCTGCGGCATCGAGTGGCCCAGGCGAACGACCGTTCGACGACCCATCTCCTGGGAAGAAGGACGAAGCCCCGCTTGGCTTCTGGAAGCTTGACGACTTCGAGGGCGATGCCTTGCTCACGCGCGGCCTCGGCCGGCTTGTCCCCCGTATAGCCTTGATCGACGTAGGCGAGCGTGACGGTCTCGCCGGTGGCGTCCTGAATGGCCTCGGCGAGACGCCCGACCTCGGCTCGATCATCGATAGTAGCCGGTGTGACGTGCAGGGCGAGCAGATGGCCGAGCGTATCGACGGCCAAATGCACCTTCGATCCACGCTTGCGCTTCGCGCCGTCATAGCCAGCCCGCTGCCCACTCTCGGGCGTGGAGCGCAATGTCCGGCTATCGATGATCGCCGCCGTCGGTTCCGCGCGGCGGCCAGAGGCAAGACGCAGCACCGCCCGCAGATCATGCGCCAGCGCCTCGAAACACCCCGCCGCCAGCCAGCGTTGCGCTTGCTGATATACCGCAAACCAAGCGGGCAGATCATTCGGCATCGCCCGCCAGGCGATGCCATAGCGGATCACGTAGCACAGACCGTTGAACAACTCCCGCAGCGAGTGTTGACGCTGCTGCGCGTCCTCACGCATCAGCGTCAAATACGGAATCACCAACGACCATTCTTCGTCAGTGACATCAGACGGATAAGGCTTGCGAGCATCGGGCATCCATACCCATTAGCCCTGACCCGAGCGAAAGTACATAGCACCCTCTAGCTGTAGAGCGGTGCTTCCCTTAAGAGATTCAAAGCTCCGAGGAATTCCTTAAATGCTGTGGGTAATGCTGTTGTTCCTGGCAGTTTGGATCGCTGCTTCGGTCTTTGGCTGCTGGGCTGTATTCAGCCGGAAGCAGCAGACGCGTGCGTGGCAAAGGGTAAATGCGGAAGTGGTTCCCGATTCGTCGGAGAAACTGGGATTTCAGATCGGCTACGGCATACCATTTTCCGTTGCCTTCTGTTTGCGGGACGGAAGACGCGTAGTCAGGACTCTTAAGCATTTTGGTGAAAGCATGCCACCCTCGCCAGGCACGCGCGTTGAGATCATATACGATCCAGATGATCCCGCCGAGGTAGAACAATACAATGGCCGTGAGAAGGACTTCGTTGCGATATTTTGCGGCATCGGCATTATACTGGTCGGGGTTGCGGTCTGCCTGGACGCCATCTGGAAGTTTGCGCAGCGCTGACGTCTGCGTTTTCCACGATGGCTGCCGTCAGGGCGTATAGCGGTTCAGGCCGACGGATGTGGGATTCCTGAGAGTTGGTCAGAGATCATTTTGTGGCCTGGCAGAGCTTTCGCAGCATCATCCGAATTGATGCCCAGGGCAGGAACGCTAGGGCCGATCGGTTCAGGTGTGCCTTGCACAAGCCACGACAAGACACCTGCCCGTCTCCGCTCGTCAACGGGCTGCCTGCATGCTGTAAATTCGCTTGCAATATTGGCTCTTGCGCACTCTCGCTGCAGGTAAGTGCGCGACATCGTCGGCAGGCACCCATTCCTTCAGGTCGGGTGGAAGCAGGAAAGACTGCTCACGGTTGAATGGCACGAAGTTCGACATGGCCAATTCTAGCCAGATCTCGACGATTGGGGGAATCCACAATCCGACAGGCTGCTAGAGGATTGCGCGAACCAGCCGCGGCGCCAACGTCCTTCGCGATGGCCTAAGCGAAATAGGTCGCGCGCGCGAAGCGGATGGCGGTGGCCACTTCCTGCAGCGCCGCACCGGGTGCCTCGCGCATCTCGATCGCCAGCCAGCCATCATAGCCGATCGCCCGAAGCGCTTCGCTGGCGCCGGCGTGGTCGGCGCGCGGGGCGGTGAAGCCCGCGAGGTCGGGTTCGGCCATGTGCATATGCGCCAGCAACGCGGCACCCTGCTCGATCGCCGTCGCGATGCTGTCGCCGCCGAGCATCACGCAGCCACTGTCCAGATGCAGGCGTATCGCCGGATGATCGGCGGCACGGACGATGTCCATCGTCTCGCCGGCCCGCATCAGGAAATCGCCGTGGTAATGCGCCGGCACCGGCTCCATCCCCAAGGTCAGCCCGGCCGGCGCGGTAATGTCACCGAGCGCGCGCAGCCGCTCGACCGCCAGGGAAAACGCCTGTTCGGCCGGCATGTCGCCGCGGGCGCGGTTGCGCGGGGCACCGAACACGGCGACCGCGGCGCCAAGTTCGAGGGCGATCTCCGACACCCGTCTGGTGTGCTCGCACATGCGTGCGAACGCCGCCGCGTCGCCGAGCAGTTGTGCATCCGGGCGGCCGAAGAAAATCGCCTGCAGCGAACTGGCCCGCAGCCCGGCGGCGGCGAGGTCGTCGCGGAAGCGGCGCAGCAACGCCGGCGTGATGTCATTCCAACCAGCGATGCGCGTCGGTGCGACCTCGACGCCGTCGACGCCCATCTGCGCCAGCAAGTCCAGCGCCGGCGCCTGCAACTCCGGCCCCCAGGCCAGGTTGGAGACCGCGAGCCGCACGCTCAGCTTCCCGCTGATGCGGCGATATAGGCTTCGATCTCGCGCAGGATCGTCGCCTTGTCGAAATGGTGAAAACCATGGCCGCCGAGCAGTTCCGCATGCTCGGTCTGCATGTCGTAGGTGGGGGCGCGGGCGTTGGGTGGGGCAAGGATTGCGTTTGGGAAAAACCGCTCGGCGATTTCCTGGGTCGCGAACGGCTCCGGCGCGATGTTGATCAGGCGCAGGTCATGGGCGCGGATCTTCGCGAGATCGGCGGTCAACCGCGCCACGGGGTACCATTGGTAGCGCGACGCCGGGTTGATCAGCCCGACATTGTTGTCGTGCATCATGTCGTAAATGGCGTTCTTCTTCAGCCCTGGTCCGAACAGGCCGGGCAGCCGCACGATATGGTGGCGTGGGAAACGCTGCTCGACGAATCGCTCGATCGCGCGGCGGTGGCGGCCATAGGCTTCGGGATGGTCGTCGGCCGGCACGTCGCTTTCACGCTGGCCGTTCGGCGCCTGATAGACGTCGACGGTCGAAATCAGCACGAAGCGCGCGGCCTCGATTTTTTCGAGACACGCGAGCAGCCGCTGGATATCGGCCCAGTCCTGCTCGGGGTTCTTGTTGGCCAGCCATTTGGTGGCGCTGACGCCGGCGCAGATCACGCAATCAAACTTGCGGCCGGCGATATCCTCGATGTTTTTCGAATTGTAGAGTCCGGCGAAGCTGCCGCCGCGCAGGATGTTGGATCCGACGAAGCCGGTATGGCCGATCAGCGCGTCGTTCACCTCAGGCGCCTCCGGGCGATAGGTGGAAATGCCGCGCCAGGTCGTCGCGCAGCACCGGCCGCGCCGGTTCGATCTTCACCTCGAACGCCGCTTCAGTGAGCGAGAGGATGCGCTCCACGGCGAAGAACACGGTGTCGATCTTGCCGGACATGACCGAGATCACCCGGCCATTCTTGACCACCGAGCAGCTGCGGTCGTCGTAGTTGCCGATCGGCTTGGTCTTCATCGAAAGCTGCGGTCCGAGCAGGCGAAATCCGTCGCGGAACGCCGGGACGTAGCGCGAGATCTGCTCTTCCATCGCGCTCACGCGCGCATTCACCAGCTCGATGTCGACGGCGTCGCGAATGAGTCCCGCCCCACGGGCGCTGTCGGAGCGGCCGAGCGGCGTGTGCGGCACGCTGGACAGGGTGTAGATATGCGGGTCCTCGGTCGGGTAGACCGAGCAGAGCGGACCGTCGACCAGGGTGATCGCCGGAAACTTCGCCTTCAATTCGTAATACAGCAGGAGCGTCGGCTCGTAGAACACATCGATCCGCGGGTGGGAGAAATGCCCCCAGGTGGCGTCGATCAGCAGGTCGAATTTCTGGCCGTCGACGATGACATGATCAGCCGTCTCCTCGATCGACGCAATCCGGCGGCCGAGATGCAGCTGCGGCCCCAGCCGCCGCATGAAATATTGCCGCGCCTCTTCGATCAGCAGGATTCGCTCGCGCGTCCGCATCATGCCTTCGACATTGCTCATCCCGACCGAACACGCATCGGTCTCGACGAAATCGATGCCGGAGGACGTCATGATCAGCCGATAGGTGGCGAAATCGAGCAGCGAATCCTCGCGGCTCACCGCGTAGATATTCTCCTCCACCTCGCGGCTCAGGGCGGGATAGCGTTCGATGAACCGGTTGAAGCCGTCGCGCGACTGCATGCGCGTGCCGTAGTGGCGGGCGTAATGGAAACCAAGATGCAGCCGGAACTGGTTATTCCCGGAGGCCTCGTTCAGCAACCGGTCGTGCTGTTCGAACAGGCTCACCTCGAAGCCGAGATTCTGCAAGGTCGAAGCGATGTGGCAGCCGTACCAGCCGCCACCGATGATGGCCATTCTGCAGGTCATTTGACGCGCCGCTACGCAGCGACAGCCAATGAGGATTCGGCGATCAAGGCATCGATCAGCCGGTACAGCCGGTTCATGCTGACCTTGAAATTGTAGTACATCGGATGATGCGGCTCGAACACCTGCACCAGCACCGGTTCGTCGGCGATGTCGAACACGTCCTCGGGGTCGATGAACTTCACCGGTGTCGGCGCCGTCATGTATCGCTCACGATCATAGATATGCAGGTCGCCTTTTTCGGTCAGCACCCAGCGGCTCGACAGGATCACCCCCGGCTTGTTGCAGACCCAGCGGTATTTCGCGAGGCCGGCGCCCCAGGGGGAGATGAAGAAATCCGCCTCGGCGATCCAGAACAGGCCCGCACTCATCGGCCGGCCGATATTGTCGATGATGGTGACGCCGCTGCCGGCAAATTGCTGGTGCAGCACCCGCGCGATGTGCATCTCCACCTCAACAGGCGGCATCGTCGCGCGCGCTTCGGTGAAGCTCGGGTAGCTGCCGGCATTGCCGTCGCCGCGCGAATTATGCCCGTCCAGCACGATCGCCACCCGCCCGAGACGATGTTGCAGATGTTCGGCCACGCGCTGCGCGAACAGTTCGAACTCGGCGACGGTCCGGTTTTCCACTCGCAGGCCGAGCACCACGATCGGCGTCCGCTCCTGACGCAACCGGGCGAGCTCATGGCGATCCGCGTCGAACCCGCCGGCCGTGCGGGCCTGCGCCATGATGCGGTCGCGAAGATTGGCCGATACGTGGTCGCCGGTGATGCGCAGGACCTGCAATTTCGCCTCGAAACAAAGGCGCAGGAATTCAGCGTCGCCCGGCATGCCGCGGATCACCAGCGGGGCGAGTTCGGGAAAGATCTGCCCGACCTCGCCATACGCCTCACCCTCACCGGGCCGGCCGAGCACGGCGATGTGCGGCAGCGAACGCGTGGCCACCGTGGCGACCGCGCAAGACAGGCCGCTCAGTTCGTTCCAGAGATGGTGGCCGATATGGAATTCGGCACCCCACAGGGGGGCGACGAAACCCGATAGTTGGCTCGCGAAATAGGCCGGCAGGAAATCCGCCGCGCGCCGGAGATAGGCGCTGACGCGCGGCCGCAGGTGCTGGCACACCGTTTGCGCGAAATGCTGCTGTGCGGGGGTGAAGTAGAAGGCCTGGTTCAGCGTCGGCAGCAGCACGCCGACGGTTTGCAGATGATGGCCGGCGGCCACGATGTAGAAGACGAACGAATGCTCTTCGTCGACGCAGCGATACAGCAGCAGCATGTGGTCGATGTACAAGGCGTGGACGCGCGTGGTCGGCCTTCCCGTCACCGGGGAGGGAAAGGACAAAGTGCCGGCATCGAGCGCGCCGAGGAAATTCTCCTGCAGGTCGCCGCTCAGGATGGTGCGCAGATGGTCCACGGAGATGTGCCGGTCGGTGCCGCCCTCGCGAACCAAGACCGATCCGCCGAACTGGATGTCGGCGATGCCGACCCATTCCACCTGGTCGTCGGTCGCGGCACATGGCAGATGCGCGATGCCCTTGAGGGTGCGGGCATTCAGCACGCCGTCGTTGATGGTGGCGACGTCCCCTGCACCAGCGGGCCATGCCGGAGACGGGCTGGCGAGCAACGCCTCCCAATGGCTGCCGCTGAGTTCGGCGTAGCGGCGGGCGATCAGGACGCGGGTCTCGGCGGTGAGTTCGTGCAATTCGCCGCCGGTCCGGTTCATGGTCGCGTCCAGGTACCAGGTGGCTTCATCGCCGTTGTCGTGCCGCAGTTCCAGCAAATAGACCGGTGCGAACCCGGCATAGACGTGCTTGCCGTGCCACCCGGGGCCAAAGGCTGCGACCGGTTGCCCGGCGAGCCGAATGGGCATCAACCGGTCCGCGGCGAATCTCGCGGCGATGAAACCGCCGTCGTTTTCGAGTTGATAGACCGTCATGCCAAGGCCCCGTTCGCGCACCGTGCCGCCGCAAGTCCGGTGCTGACACCCTCTCATTAACCCCCAGTGTGCATGCTCCGCTAGCCCCATCTGCCGTGCCCGGCCCGTGCCGTCGCCGGGTGCCCAAACCGGCGGCGCCGGGTTACACTGCGCCCGATCATTTGGAGAGTTGCGCAAGGTGAGAAAACCCGGGACTGTCGAGCGGGGGGTCCTGTTCGGCCATGACGATGTCTTGTTCCTGGCCGATGGCGGGCACCGTGTGCTGGATTTCATGCTGGGATTGCGCAAGGTCCCCGAGGAATCCCTCGCCAATTTCGAGCAGAACATGGCGAGCAGGCGGGAGGCCACGAAAGCCGGCAACACAAAGTTCCTGCATGTCATTTTCCCCGACAAGCAGGCCGTCATGGTGGATGAATGCCCGGTTCGCGAGCCGGTCCATCTCGGTGACCTGTATCTGAACCGGGTGTCACAGCTTTCGGAGGATGTCTTCTATCCGAGACTGTTCCTGCAGAACGCCGGGCCGAACATGTACATGAAAACCGACACGCATGTCAGCGATGTCGGCAATATCACGTCTTCGGCTGCCATCGTCGAACGGCTGACCGGGGAGCCGCAGACCGAGAGCGTCGCCCGGCTGATGGCGATGGAATGGACCAGCGAACACGGCGTCGGCGATCTCGGCGGCCGGTTCGAACCGCCGCTTGGTGAGACGAGGCGGCGGATTCACCGCAGCTGGATCCAGAAATGGCTGCACAACGACCTGCACGGCGGCAATAACGGCATCGTCGACATCATCTTCAACCGGGACGCGGTCTACAAGAAACGCGCGCTCGTCTTCGGCGATTCGTTCGCGCGCGATTTCTCCAGCATCTTATCTTTCTTTTTCAAAGAGATATTGTTTCTCAGAACCCCGTATTTCCATCCCGACATCTATCATCAGGTGCGACCGGACTACGTGATCACCGAAAACGTCGAGCGCTACCTGAACCACTGCTTCCCCGACAGCAACCGGCCATCGTTCTTCGCGTTTCCCTATCTGGAAAACAACGAATACGCGCCGAGCAAGGAATTCGCCGCCGCGTTCTCCGCAATCCTGTGCTACGGCCGCGCGCCGTACCGCGACTACATTGCCAGGAACGGCCTGGAAAGCTGAGCCTGCGTCACCGCCGCGGGCGGTTGCATGCCACCCGGCCCAGCAATGCCACCGTTTTCTCCACGCCTTCCGGCGGCGACATCATGAAATCCTCGTGCTCGATCGACAGCACGTCGTCGTAGCCGATGGCGGCCAGCGCGGCGGTGAATTCGCGCCCACCAGGCCTCGCCATGGCCGTAGCCCAACGTCACGTAGTTCCACGCCCGCTCCTGCCAGCGCTCGTTGGCGATCGTCTCGATATTGCTGTGCAGCCCGGCGATCTCAGGATCGATGCGGGTGTCCTTGGCGTGGACGTGATAGATCGCCGGCCCCAACGCGCGGATGGCGGCGAGCGGGTCGGCGCCCATCCACATCAGGTGGCTGGGATCGAAATTGGCGCCCACGGTCTCACCCACCGCCTCGCGCAGCCGCAGCAGCGTCGGCACGTTGTAGACATTCTGCTGGCCGTGCAGTTCGAGGCACAGGCGGCGGACGCCGTGGCCGTTCGCATAGTCCGCGAGGTCGCGCCAATAGGGGATCAGCACCTCGTCCCATTGCCATTGCAGGACGCGGCGCGTCTCCATCGGCCAGGCGACGGTGATCCAGTTGGGATAGGCATCGCCCGGTGCGCCGGGGCAGCCGGACATCATCACCACCCGCTCGACACCGAGCAACCCCGCGAGTGCGATCGTCTCGCGGGTGACCTCGTCATGGGCGCGGCCTTCGTCGCCGGGGTGCAGCGGATTGCCGGAACAATTGAGCGCGCTGATCGACAGCCCGTGGGCTTCGATGCGGGCGAGGAAATCCCGCCGCTTGCCGGCATCGGCGAGCAGCGCCCTGCGGTCCAGATGCGGTGCGGCGGACCAGTTGCCGCAGGCGAACTCCAGGCAATCGAGGCCCAGCCGCGCCGAGAATTCGAGCATGGCGTCGAACCCCATCGCGCCGACGCTGTCGGTGATCATGCCCAGCTTCATCGGCGCGTTTCCCCTGTTTGCCGCGAACGCTGCCTAGCCACTGCCGCCGCCGCGGTCAATTTGGCGCGAATTTCCGCGAAGTCGCTCAGGCCCGCAGCAGGCGCCCACTCGCCGCGACGCCGAGCAGCAGCACGACCAGGATCAGGAAGCCGACCGAGAGGCTGGCCACGTGCGAGACGAAGCCGATCGCCGCGGGGCCGGCGAGAATGCCGGCATAGCCCAGCGTCATGATCGCCGGCACCGCCAGTTTCTCCGGCATCACCGTCTGCCGGCCGACGCTGGTGAACAGGACGGGCACGATGTTGGACAGGCCGACGCCGACAAGCGCGTAGCCGACCAGCGCCATTTGCCAGGCCGGAAACAGCGTCGCCAGCGTCAGCCCCGCCGCCCCGCAGACGCCGCCGATCAAGATCACCCGGTTGGCGCCGAAGCGCTGCACCACTGGGTCGCCGGTAAGCCGGCCCAGGGTCATGGTCAGCGCGAAGGCGGCGTAGCCCAGCCCGGCAAAAGCGGGTTCCATCCCGCGGGTGGAGACCAGGAACACCGCACTCCAGTCGAGCACGGCGCCTTCGGTCAGGAAGCCGATGAAGCACAGCACGCCGATCACCAGCACGATGCCGTGCGGCCACGCGAAAGCCGGACCGTCGGGGGCACTTCCATAAGGGAGCAAGTCCCGCGCCGCCGCCGCCAGCCCGGCCAGCACCACCACATCCACGGCCAGCGTCGCCGCCATCGGCGACCATCCCGCGCCAAGCAACGCCGCCATCCCGGCCGAGCCCACGATGCCGCCCAGGCTGAACAGGCCGTGGAACCCGGACATCATCGACCGCCCGCTCGCCCGTTCGACGATGATCGCCTGGATGTTCATGGCGACGTCGATCGAGCCCAGGGCGATGCCGAACAGCAGCAGCGCCGGGACCAGCAAGGCGGCGCTGGAGACGATCGCCAGCAGCGGCAAGGCGAAGCATAGCAGCACCGCCGCCACGATGATGACGCGCCGGCAGCCGACCCGCGCCGACAGCGCCCCCGCCACCGGCATCACCAGGATCGACCCGCCGCCAAAGCACAGCAGCAGCAGCCCGAGCACGCCGTCATCGATTCCGGCGCGGGACTTGGCGAACGGCACCAGCGGCGCCCAGGCCGCCATGCTCAGGCCGGCGATGAAGAAGGCGATGCGGGTGGAGACCTGCTCGCGAATGGCGCTGGCCGGAAGCGCTGATGTGCCGGAAATTGCCATGCGGCTCCTGGTGGGGGGTTCGGAAGCTGGTGTTCGCTGGCTTACGGCGAATCCCCCACGGCGGTAACCGGCCGGCGGACATTCCAGGCCCGCAGAAATCCGGCGCCGCAGAAACCCTCTTTGCGGCCGGCACCGCGCGGTGCACCGTACCACGCATGCCAGCACCAAGCATGCCAGCGATTCTGATCCGCCCCAGCACCGACGCCGACATGGACGCCGTCACCGCGATCTACGCCCACCACGTCCGCAACGAGTCCGCCTCGTTCGAGACCGAGCCGCCTGAACGCGCGGAGCTTTGCCGCCGCCGCGACGAATTGCTGGCCCGGCAGATGCCGCATCTGGTGGCCGAGGAAGGCGGCGCCGTGCTCGGCTACGCCTATGCCGGCCCGTACCGCCCGCGCGCCGCCTATGCCGATACCGTGGAGAACTCGGTCTATCTGCGCCCCGACGCGCAACGCCGCGGCGTCGGCCGTCAATTGCTCGAAGCCCTGATCGCCGCCTGCGAGGCACGCGGCCTGCGCCAGATGGTCGCGGTGGTGGGCGACAGCGCCAATCTCGCATCGATCCGGCTGCATGAAAGCCTCGGCTTCCGCCGCGTCGGCGTGCTCGAAGGCGTCGGCTACAAGCACGGGCGCTGGCTTGACACGGTGCTGCTGCAACGCGCCCTCGGCCCTGGCGCCGGGGCGCCGCCGCAGCCGCGCGGATGAGCCTTGCGCGCCGCCTGACCCTGGTGCTCGGGTGCAGCCAATTGCTGTGCTGGAGCACGACGTTCTATTTGCCCGCGGTGATCGGCGGCGTCGCCGCCGAGAGCCTCGGCGTCTCGCGCGTCGCCGTCATCGGCGGATTCTCCTGGGCGCTGCTGGTCGCAGGCTTCTGCGCGCCGCGGGTCGGGCGGCGCATCGATGGCACCGGCGGACGCGCGGTGCTCGCCGCCAGCGCCATCGTGATGGCGGCGGGCCTCGGCCTGCTGGCGGCGGCGAACGGCTTGGGCGTCTGGTATGCCGGATGGAGCGTGTTGGGCGCCGGCATGGCGCTTGGCCTCTATGACGCGGCCTTCGCCACCGCCGGCCGCCTGCTCAGCCGCGGTGCCGCGCCGGTCATCACCGGCATCACCCTGTTCGCCGGCTTCGCCAGCACCATCGGCTGGCCGGTCGGCACGTGGCTCGTCGGCAGCGTCGGCTGGCGCGCGACTTTGCTCGCCTATGCCGCACTGCAACTGACGGTGAACCTGCCGCTCACCTGGTTCGGCGTCCCCGCGGACCTGCCGCCCATTGTCCCGGAACCGGCAGGGCCGCAGGCCACCGGCGGCATGGTGCGACGAACGGCGCTGGCCTGCCTCGCCGGTTTCTTCGCGCTGCGCTGGTTCCTGACGTCGGCGATCGCCGTGTTCATCCTGCCGCTGCTGCAAGGCATGGGCCTGACGCTGTCACAGACGCTGTTCGTTGCCGCCCTGATCGGGCCGGGCCAGGTCGCGGGCCGGGTGATCGAATGGCTGGTCGGGCCGCGCGTCGGCTTGCTGCTGCGGGCGCGGGTCGGCGCGGCGCTGATGCCGCTCGGCATCGCGGCCTTGCTGCTGGGCGGACCGGCGGCGGCGATTGCCTTCGCACTGCTCTACGGCATGAGCAACGGCATGATGACGATCAACCGCGGCACCTTGCCGATGGCGATCTTCGGACCCGCCGGCTACGCGACCCTGCTCGGCTGGCTGGCGATGCCGGTGCTGCTCGCCCAGGCCAGCGCACCCACCCTCGCCGCCCCGGTGGTGGGCGCGCTGCCGGCCGAGAGCGTGTTCGTCATCATCGGCGTGGTGTCGGCGGCGGCAATTCTGCTGTTGCTGCCGCTGCGAATCCCCGTACGGACTTGATGCGAACGCGTAATCTCTCTCCCGACCAGCAGACCAAAAGGCGCAAACATGATCCCTCCGGCCAAGCGTTCCGCCCTCGCGTCACTGGCGCTGCTGTGCCTCGTGGCCAGCGCGGGCACTGTTCATGCCGCAGGCGTGTTCACCCTGACCTCGCCGGAATTCGAGGATGGCGCCATCCTCGACCGCCACCACGCCGGCAACGACAAGGCGAATTCGAGCTGCACCGGCGACAATGTCTCCGTCGCACTGCAATTCGCCAACGCGCCGGCCGCGACCAGGAGTTTTGCCTTGCTGATATACGACCAGCAGGGGCGCCTTGGGCTCGGCGTCAGTCACCAGGTCGCCTATGGGATACCGGCCGCGTCTTCCGGTTTCAGGCAAGGCGAGCTTGAAGGCACGACCGGCTTCGTCGGCGGCAAGGGCACGGCGGGCAAGACCAGCTATTACGGGCCGTGCCCGCCGCCGGGGTCAGGCCTGCACCATTACGTGTTCACCCTGATCGCCACGGATTTGGCGCCGACCGCCCTGGAAGCTGGGCTCACCCGCGAGCAGTTGCTGGACCGCCTCGGTGGCCACGCCTTGGCCTCAGCGGGGCTGGTCGCCCGTTTCGGCCAATAGCGGCTTCGGTCACGGGCGCTCGCCCTGCAGCATCCGCGCTTCGATGGCCTTGATTGCATCGGGAAGGAACGCGATGCTGTCGATCACCAGATGCGCGCCCGCATCAGTCAGCTCGGCCGTCGCCCGCGTTCGGATCTCATCGCGTTCTGCGCCCCTCAGCGCCGCCAGTTCCTCGGCGGACAGCCCGGCGATGTTGCCGGTGAGGGCGATTCCCACGGTCCAGGTGAGGGCTGCGATGCCTTCGCCGATGCCGGGCGGCGTGTCGTCCACCTTCACCACCGTGTCCGCCGGCCAGACGCCGAGTGCGGCCATGGCGTGCCACATCATCAGCGGGCTCGGCCGCCCCGCCGCCAGGTCGCCGGCGCAGACCACCAAATCAGGCGTATAGCCGGCGGCCGCCGCGATCGGCATCAGCTCGGCCATGATAGGGCGGGTGTAGCCAGTGGTGGAGCCGATCTTGATCCCACGCGCCCGCAGAAAGCTCAGTGTCTCCAGCGCGCCGGGGATGAGGTCGGCATGGTGCTTCACCGAGGCGACGTTCATCGGCTCGAACACCGCGAAGATGGCGTCGATGTCGGCCTCGCCAAAATCCCTACCGTGCCGGGCGCGCCAGGCGGCGGCCACCGCCGGCGCCTGGCCGACCATGCGGATGTGGTCGCGCTTGGCCATGCCCATCGGCCCGCGCGCGTCGGCGACGCTGATGGCCACGCCGAATTCGGCGAAGGCCCGCACGAAGGCGCCCATCGGGGCGCGGCTGCCATGATCGAGCATTGTGCCGGCCCAATCGAGGATGACGGCTTTGATCGGCATGGTTTTCCCCTCAGGCGGCGTGCGGTGGCGGCGCCGCGTGCAACAGTTCGGCCAATGTTTCCTCGGCCAGCGCGAAGGCGGTGCTGGCGCCGGTGCCGCTGGTGACCATCACCAGGCGAACCCCGGGCATCGGTGCCTCAGTGAAGGCGATGTCGGGGCCGCTCGGGTAGAGTCCGACCCAGCGCTCGATCACCTCGGGCGGTTTGCGGCCAAGCACGGCCGCGAACTCTGATAGCATGCGGTCATCGACCTCGCGCGGCTGGAACGGGTCGTGGGTGTCGGCGTAATGATGGCTGTCCCCCACCACCAGGCTGCCATCGGCGTCCTGCACCACGATCAGGTGGATGCCGTCGGCGAGCAGCGGCGCCTGCTCCGCCTCCAGCCGCGTTCGCAACGCCGGCAATCCCGGGCCCTGGTAGCCGAGATAGCGCACCAGCCCCAGGTCGCTCATCAGCGGTGCCGGGAGGCGTACGCCGGGATCGGCCAGCCGCAGCATGTGCAGCTTGCACAAGGTGATGCCGCGCCGGGCGGTGATCTGCGGGAACAGCGTCACGAGATCGGTGCCCGGGCAGACGATGATCCGCGCCGCCGCGAAAATCCCCGCACCCGTCACCACCCGCCCCGGTTCGATCGCAAGTGCCGAGGTACGCGGCAGGAAGGTGACACCCTGCGCCGCCAGCCAGGTCGTGAGCTGAGGGATCGCGTGTCGGCTTTCGACGCGCAATTCATGCGGGCTGTGCAGCGCGCCGACCAGATCCGGCGCCAGCATCGGCGCGGCCGCGTCCAGCGCCTTGCGGCCAAGGACGCGGCAGCCCTGCCCCATCGGCCCGGCGGCGAAATCCTCCAGCACCGCCAGCGCTTCGGTGCGACGGGCGCAGACCAGCAGGCCGCGCTGGTGAATGGCGATGCCGGCCGCCGGCGCCAGCTCCGCCCAGACATCGCGGGAGCGCATCGCCCGCCGCCAGGTGATCCCTGCCGCCTGGCCGGTCACGGTAATGAAGCCGAAATTGCGGATCGAGGCGCCAACCGCACGCGCATCGCGCTCGATCACCGCAATGCGCAACCCGTGGCGGTGGGCGGCCAGCGCATGCGCCAGCCCAACAATGCCGCCGCCGACGATCACGCAGTCGAAGTTTGTCCCGCTCATGCATCCGCCGTAGACGACGCAGGGCATCGCGGCAAGTTGCCCCTGCTTCATCGGTATGACATTTTAAGTTTGAAACATCTCCTGCTGCAAATGTCGGGGAGTCGGATGCACGCATGACGCCGGAGCTGGCATTGCTGCTGGCGCAGGACGGAATCGCCAACGGGGCGATCTACGTGCTGGTGGCACTCGGGATCGTGCTGGTATTCCTGGTCACCCGCGTCATCTTCGTGCCGTTCGGCGATCTCGTGGCCTATGCCTCGCTGACGCTCGCGGCCCTGCAGGCGGGCAAGCTGCCCGGGACATTGTGGCTGGTGCTGCTGCTTTCGGCGCTGGCGATGCTGGCCGAGTTTGCCGCGGCACTGCGCCAACGCGCCTGGCATCGCCTGCCGCGCGCCGCGCTGGCCTATTTCGTGCTGCCGGCACTGCCGGTGCTGGCGGCGTGGCTGCTGGTTGGAAAGGCGCTGCCCGACGCGGCACTGATCCTGCTGACCGTCACACTGATCCTGCCGATCGCGCCATTGCTGTACCGCATCGCCTTCCGCCCGATCGCCGATGCGCCGGTGCTGCTGCTGCTGATCGTCGCCGTGGTGCTGCATTTCGCGATCTCCGGCGTGGCGCTGATGATGTTCGGGCCGGAGGGTGCGCGCCCGAACCTGCTGACGACCGCCAATTTCGAGATCGGCGGCATGGTCTTCACCGGCCAGATGCTGCTGATGCTCGGCGCCTCGGCGCTGGCGGCGCTGGCCTTGTTCGCCTTTTTCGGCCTCACCATCACCGGCCGCGCGCTGCGGGCGACGGCGGTCAACCGGGTCGGCGCCAGGCTGGTCGGCATCCGGCCGGGGCGCGCCGGTGCGGTCGCATTCCTGCTCGCCTCCGCCTTGGCGGCCATCGGCGGCATTCTGATCGGGCCGGTCACCACGCTGTTCTACGATTCCGGATTCGTGATCGGCCTGAAAGCCTTCGTCGGCGCCATCATCGGCGGCCTGGTGAGCTATCCCGGCGCCGCCTTGGGCGCGGTGTTCGTGGGCTTGCTGGAGAGTTTTTCGGCGTTCTACGACAGCACCTTGAAAGAGGTCGTGGTCTTCGCCGTGCTGGTGCCCGTATTGGTCCTCCGCTCCCTGCTCGCACCCGCCACCGCCGATGACGAGGATGAGGAGCTGTGAGCCGCCCTTTCGCCCTGAAGCTGGTGGCGGTCGCCGCGTTGGCGGCGCTGCCGCTGGTCGCCAGCGCCTATTTCATCACGCTGTCGAACTACATCGGCATGTCGGCGCTCGCGGCCCTCGGGCTGGTGCTGCTGACCGGGGTCGGCGGGTTGACGTCATTCGGGCAGGCGGCATTCGTCGGCATCGGCGCCTATGCCACGGCCTGGCTGACCACTTCGCAGGGCGCTTCGCCCTGGCTCGGCCTGGCGTTGGCCTTGGCGCTGACCGGCGCCGTGGCATTGTTGCTGGGGGCGGCGACGCTGCGGCTGGGCGGGCATCTGCTGCCCCTCAGCACCATCGCCTGGGGGCTCGCAATCTTCTTCCTGTTCGGCAACCTCGAAGTGCTGGGGCGGCATAACGGCATTTCGAACATTCCGGCGATCCGCATCGCGGGGATGTCGCTGCAATCCGGCATCGCCGGGTACTACCTCGTGTGGCTGAGCTTGGGCGGTGCCATGCTGCTTTGTGCCAATTTGCTGGAGTCCCGCCAGGGTCGCGCCATCCGCAGCCTGCGTGGCGGCACCGCCATGGCCGAAAGCCTGGGCATCAATCCGTTTCGCGTGCGTCTCGTGGTGTTCGTGTTGGCCGGCCTGTTGGCGGGGTTGTCCGGCTGGCTGCTGGCGCATGTGCAGCGCTTCATCAGCCCAACCTTGTTCGATGTCGGCCCGGGCATCGACCTGCTGTTCATGGCGCTGCTGGGCGGTGCCGGGCATATCGGTGGCGCCGTGCTTGGCGCCGGCCTGGTGACGCTGGCGCATGACATGTTGCAGGACCTGCTGCCGCATTTCACCCGGCAAGCGGCACAGATGGAAATCGTCGTGTTCGGCGCGATATTCATCTTCATCCTGCAACGCGCCCGCGGCGGCCTGATCCCGGCTTTGGTGAAATTCTTGCCGCGCGCCACGCCGCCGCTGCCGCCGGATGCGCCGGCGCTGCCCCGGCGCGCGATGCCTGCGCCGGGTGAGGAATTGCTGGTGCTCGCCGGCGTCGAGCGGCGTTTCGGTGGGCTGGTGGCGGTGAACGGCGTCGGCTTCGCGCTGGCGGCCGGTGAAATCCTCGGCCTGATCGGGCCGAACGGTGCCGGGAAAAGCACCCTGTTCAACCTGATCAGCGGCGCCGACCGCGCCGATGCCGGCAGCATCCGCTTTCGTGGCCGCGAGATCGCCGGCCTGCCGGCGCGGCGCGTCGCGACACTCGGCATCGGCAGAACCTTCCAGCATGTGCGCCTGCGCCCGAACATGAGCCTGCTGGAGAACGTCATGCTCGGCGCGCATCTGCGTCTGTCCGCCGGCCTGGTTCGCGCCGCCCTGCGGCTTGACCGCAGGGAGGAAAAAGCCGCCCGGGCGGAGGCGATGCGCTGCCTGCGCCGGGTCAGGCTCGGCGACGCCGCGAATGCGCCGGCGGGCAGCCTGCCGCTCGGCCGCCAGCGCATTCTCGAACTTGCCCGTGCCCTCGCCGCCGACCCGCTGCTGATCATCCTCGACGAACCCGCCGCCGGGTTGCGGCGGCTGGAGAAAATGGCGCTCGCGGACCTGCTGCGCGACCTGCGGGCCGAGGGCATGACCATCCTGCTGGTCGAGCACGACATGGAATTCGTGATGGGCCTGGTCGACCGCATGGTCGTGATGGATTTCGGCACTCGCATCGCCGAGGGGCCGCCGGCGCAGATGCGCGCCGACCCGGCGGTGCAGGCCGCCTATCTCGGCGGCGTCGCATGACCGCATTGCTGGAAATCCGCGATCTCCATGTCGCCTATGGCCGGGTGGAAGCGGTTCGCGGCGTGGCTCTGGGGTTGCGGAAAGGTGAAATCGTCACCGTCATCGGCCCCAACGGCGCCGGCAAGACGACTTTGCTGGCGGCGCTGATCGGGCTGCTGCCATCGACCGGCCCCGTGCTGCTCGACGGCCGCGACGTCGCGGCGTTGGCGGTCGAGGATCGGGTGGAACGCGGCATGTGCCTGGTGCCCGAACGCCGCGAGCTGTTCACCAGCATGAGCGTCGGCGACAACCTGCTGCTCGGCGCCTACGCACATCGCCGCGACCGCGCCGGCTGGCGGCGGGGCATGGAGGAGGTGTTCGCCTTGTTCCCCCGCCTCGGCGAACGCCGGCGGCAAGCGGCGGGCACCCTGTCGGGCGGCGAGCGGCAGATGCTGGCGCTCGGCCGCGCGCTGATGTCGCGCCCGCGTTTGCTGCTGCTGGACGAGCCGAGCCTCGGCCTGGCACCGCTGATCGTGCGCGACATCTTCCGCGTCATCACCGAGCTGCGGGGCACGGGCGTCTCGATTTTGCTGGTCGAGCAGAATGCCAGGGCAGCGTTGGAGGTCGCCGATTTCGGCTACGTGCTGGAAGCCGGTGAGGTCGCATTGGAAGGCACCGCCGCGGCGATGCTGGCCGATCCTCGCCTGACCCAGCTATATCTCGGCGGTGATGCCGCCTGATCCACACCTCAGTGCGAAGGCCTTCCCGCCGCGGCAGCGCACCCTGCCAGCGTTGCTGCGGCGGCAGGCGGCACGGTTCGCCGACCGGCCGCTGTTCCGCGCCGGCGCTGTCCTGTGGAGCTTTCATGACGCTTGCGAGATCGCCGCCCGCGCCGCCGGACGACTGATCGCGGCGGGCATACAGCCCGGCGACCGGGTGGCGATCATGTGCGGCAACCGGCCGGAGTTCATGGAGCTGTTTCTCGGATGCGCCTGGGCCGGCGCCATCGCGGTGCCGCTGAACATTGCCTCGCGCGGCCCGTCATTGCAGCACATGCTGCAGAACTCCGGCCCTCGGCTGCTGATTGCTGAACCCTCGATGCAGGAGGCGCTTGCTGCCATCGCCTTCGACGTCCCGCTGCGCTGGAACGTCGAGGCCCTGCCGCCGGCTGATGACGCGGTGGCGCCAGCTTCACTCAGTCCGGGCGACACGCTGGCAATCCTCTACACCTCCGGCACCACCGGCCCGTCCAAGGGCGTGTGCTGCCCGCATGCGCAGATGTTCTGGTGGGGCATCAATTCCGGCTGCCTGCTGGACGTGCGTGACGGCGACGTGCTCGCCACCACCTTGCCGTTGTTCCACACCAACGCGCTGAACGCCTTTTGCCAGGCGTTGCTGCATGGCGCGACGCTGTCCGTCGAGCCGCGTTTTTCCGCCTCCGGGTTCTGGCCGGCGATGGCGGCCAGCGGCGCCACCATCGGCTACCTGCTCGGCGCCATGGTGCCGATTTTCCTCTCCCGCCCGCCGTCGCGAAGCGAGCGTCAGCACGCGATGCGCATCGCGCTCGCACCAGGCGTGCCGGCGCATTTCCACGCGCCGTTCACCGAGCGCACCGGCGTGCGCCTGCTGGACGGCTACGGCTCGACCGAGACCAACTTCGTCATCGGCACCGGCATCGACAACCAGCGCCCTGGCCGCATGGGGCCGGTGGCGCCGGGGTTCGAGGCACAGGTGGTCGATCGCGATGATTCTCCGCTGCCCGATGGCGAGGCCGGCGAGTTGGTGTTGCGCGCCGACGCGCCGTTCGCCTTCGCCACCGGCTATTGGGGCATGCCGGAAAAGACCGTGGAGGCATGGCGCAACCTGCGTTTCCACACCGGCGATCGGGTGGTGCGCGAGGCCGACGGCTTCTTCCGTTTTGTCGATCGCATGAAGGACGCGATTCGCCGCCGCGGCGAGAACGTGTCGTCCTTCGAGGTCGAGCAAGTGCTGCTCGCGCATCCCGACATCGCGACCGCGGCGGTATTCCCGGTGCGCTCCGACCTCGCGGAGGACGAGGTGATGGCCGCCATCGTCTGCGCCGGCGCATCGCAGCCGGCATTTGAGCAGATCATCGCCCATTGCGCCAAGCTGCTGCCGTATTTCGCGGTGCCGCGCTACCTTGAATTCATGCCCGAATTGCCGGCCACCGAGAGCGGGAAGATCCAGAAGTACCGGCTGATCGAACGCGGCGTCACGCAGGCGACGTGGGATCGCGGCGAGACCGGACGCGCCCGTTCACGCTGAGCACGCCCGCTCGGCCACCTCATCAGCGTCGGACCAGTACCGCACCAGTTCCAGCGTGGTCACTTCCAGACTTGCCGCTCCGCCACAATCCAACTCCGCGGCGCCATCGGTCCATTGCCACCCTGCTTCCGGCGCGTGCCAGCCCTTGCCGCGCCGTTCTTCGCCGAGCTGCAGCTCGCCGCCATCAAGCAGCAAGCGCGCGACGGCCACGCCGAGGCGGCGATGATCGCGGCCGTCGCATTCGAGCTGAGCGGGAACGGACACGCGCGAGATGAGCTTCACCACGCCGCTTTCCGGCGGCAGGGCAAAGCGCGCGACCGCACCTTCGATCACCGGCCGCAGGATCCGCCCGCCAGCCAGCAATCGCAGCGCCGGGTCGGCGGTGGTGGTGTGGCCGAGGTTTGCCGCCTGCGCCCACAGCGCACGCCGGACGGAGGCGAGCGTTTCGCCCTCGGTCACCAACTCGGCACAGCCTTGCTCGGCCCAGATCTGGCGGGAGAAATCCGGATGCAGCGCGGTCGCGCCAGCGGCACCCGCGAAGGCGCCGCGATTGCCGGTGTCGAGATAGGATTCGGCCGGCATTCCCGCCGCGATCAGCACGTCGTGGCGGTCAAGCTCGACATGCCAGGTACGTGACATGATCCATTTCCACCTGGGCCACCGTGGCGCCGTTCAGCAGATAGCGGATCGGGATCAGCACGCCGTGGCTGAACACGGCGTGGTCGGGTGAGAGGAACAGGTCGCGATGCGGCTGCCCTTCGCCGAACGCGCCGGCCTGCACCCGCACGGGCTGCACGTCCCACGGCCGAGGATGCCTGGCGCAGGCAATGTCCGAGCGGCCGATCCAGGCGATCCGCGCCAACCGCCGTCCCAGCAGCGTCACCACTTCGTCACCGACGCGCAGATCCTCGATCGTCCGCTCACCCTGCGCGGTCAGCACGCGCGTGCCGCCCATGAAGCAGGCGACGGCCTGGATGTCGTTGCTGCCGACCGTGAAGTTCGTAAAGATACCGGGCGTGGTGGTAAGATTGCTGAAGGTGAACACGACGCTGCCGCCGGCGAAGACGTCGACCGCGTGGCGGCCAGAGTTCGTAAACCGCGGTGTCGCCGCTGGCGAAACTCGTTCCCGACACCGCGATCGTGTCGCCGATCGCGACGCCGGTGATGGCGTTGGCGAAGCTCGTCTGCGCACCGAGGCCGTTGAGGGTGAGCGTGGCCGCGCCGATATTGGACAGGTCGAAGCTGGTCCCGGCGTCGAGCGCGTCGGCGGCCAGGCTCAACGCGCCGCCCTGGACCGTGAAGGCGACGCTGCCGGTGACGGTGCCGAGGTCCCACGAAGCGCCGACATCGACGACCGCGGCCTCGAACCCGGTGATGGTGCTGCCGATGCCAGTCAGCGTGCCGGTGCCGGTCGCCAGTTCGATGGTGTCGCTCAACCTCCCGCCGAACACCGAGCCGGTGAACACCGCGCCGGGATCGACGACCAGGCGATTGCCGGCGAAGTCGTTGAACAGCACGGCGGCGCTGCCGCCCGAGATGGTGCCGGCGTTGACCAGCGTTCCCGCCCCGCCGGAAAAGTCGACGCCGATGCGCGAACCGGAGATCGACGCGCCGCTTGCGTTGGTAACGGCGCCGCGGCCGCCGCGGAGATACACGCCGGAGCCGCCGCTGGTGATGCTGCCTTCGTTGGTGACACTGCCGGCGCCGCGGATATAGACGCCATTCCCATCGATGCGCGACGCGGCGCCGCTGTTGGTGACGGTGCCGCCATTGCCCAGGTAGATGGAAAATCCGCTGGCGGTGATGGTGCCTTCGTTGATGATCGTCGCACCGCCCGGGACGCCGGCGATGTCGGTGTAGATCCCGTTGCCGCCGCTGGAAATGAGCGCGGCGGTACCGAGATTGCTGACGACGCCGCCGGCGGCGAGGCTCACGCCGTTATGGGCGGCGGCGGCGATCGTGGCGTAGTTCACCACCGTGCCGGCGCTGCCATAGATGGCGACGCCGTTATAGGAGCCCTGGACGCGAGCGAGGACCATCCCGCTCGCGCCGTTGGTGACCTCGCCCCCGGCCTGCAAGGCGATTCCGGGGCCGTTATTGCCGGTGATCGTGCCGGCGTTGGTGACGGTGCCGGCGGCGCCGACGATACGCACGCCCTGCACCCCGCCGGTGATGGACGCCGCGGCATAGCTTGCCGAGCCGTTGGTGACGGAGCCGCCCTGGTTCAGGTAGATGCCGCGGCCGGCGGCCACGTTGCTGCCATTGATCGTGCCGTCGTTGACGATGCTCCAGGCCGCCGACGCATCGCCGGCGATGCCGTAGCTGGACCCGGTGACGGTGCCGGTTCCGGTGATCAGAACCGGAACCAGCGAATCCTGCGTCGACGGCGTAAGGCTCAATGGGCCGGACGCGGTGGCGATGGTGATCTGGGGCGGCATCGAAATTCCCTCCTGGCGCAAATGAGGGTGTCGATGCTGAAAGGTTAAAATTATGTAGGCAGAAGGAACGCCGCCCTCAAACCGGCGTGATCACAACCCGGCAGGCGTCGCCTCAGGCACCTTCCTTCGGCTTGAAGGTCAGCGCGGCGCCGTTCATGCAGTAGCGCAGGCCGGTCGGCTTGGGCCCATCCTCGAAGACATGGCCGAGATGGCCCTGGCAGGTACGGCAATGCACCTCGGTACGGGGTCATGAACAAGCTGCGATCGGTGGTGGTTTCGACGCTGTCTTCGAGCGGCGCCCAAAAGCTCGGCCAGCCGCTGCCGCTTTCGTATTTCGTGCCGGAATCGAACAATTCCGCGCCGCAACCGGCGCAGACGAACCTGCCCGGCCGCTTCTCGGCGTTCAGCTTGCTGGTGCCGGCGCGTTCGGTGCCGTGCTGGCGCAACACCCGGTACTGCTCGGGCGTCAGCTGCTTCTTCCAGTCTTCCTCGCTCTGGTCGGTCGCGTCGGTCTGCATGTAAGCCTCCGTATGTCCGGGCGCAGATGTGGCGATTGCGGGCCGGCGTTCAATTCCCCGGCAGGTCGAACGCCTCGGGAAAGAAGAAGTCGTGCCAGCTGGCGGGGCGGATCTTCAGCACCTTGGTGTCCGCCATGTGCAGCGCCACCGTCATCATGCCGTAGGGGGTGGTGGAGTAGATCATCCCCGGCTCGCTGATCTGCTTCACCAACTCGTCCACCGGCGCCTTCTCGCCGGTGGCGGCAACATACAGCTCGCACGCCTCGCGCGGGTGCTCGGCGATGAATTTCTCCGCCTCATCGGCCGCCTGCAGGAAGGCCTTCACGACGGTTGGGTTGGCATCGTGCCATTTTTGGGCGGAGAAGTAGATCGCGTTGCTGACCGGGCCGCCGAGGATGTCGGCCGAGGTGGTGACCACATGCACCCCGGGCGAAGCCGCCTCCGCCGCCTGGAAAGGCGGGCCGGAGAAATGCCCGCTGACGCCGCCGCTGCCGCTGATGACGGCGGTCTGCGCGTCGGGATGCGCCAATGTCACGGTCATCGCATCGAAATGGGCGAAATCGGCGTCGCCATACAGCTTGCGGGCGGCGATCTGCAGCAGGATGGCCTGGGTGGAGATCTTCACCGTCGGCACCGCGATGCGATCCGTGGCCGTGAGGTCGCGCAACGACTTCACCGCCGGGTTGCGGCTGACCAGCCACATCGGTGTGGCGGAGCTGCCGGCGAGTCCCTTCACCTGGCCCTTGGTGCGGTCCCACAGCAACAGCATGTTGCTCGGCCCCGTCGTCACGACATCGACATTGCCGGACAGCAGCGCGTCCGTCGCCGCACCACCGCCGCCGAAGGTCACGTATTTCGCCTCGAACCCCTTCAACCCCAGCGCTTCGGCCCGCGCCTCGACCAGCTTTTTCTGCTGCATCACGATCGGCGCGAGATAGATGATCCCCGGCTGTTTGGTGATGCGGATTTCCGACACTTCGGCCCGTGCCGCGAGCGGCAGCAGCGCCAGGCAGATCGCAACCAGCAGCCTCATTGTCGTCTCCCCTCCGTCTTGCCGGCACCGTAGCGCAACGCTGCCTCGGTGGACAGGCGGGCCGCGAGCCCCGAAGATCGCCGGATGAAAACGAATGCCGAAGAAAACCTGCTCGACGTTCAGGGGGTCACGTTGCAATACCGCACCGCCGAACGAATCGTCACCGCCACCCACCGGGTCAGCTTCAACATCCGCCCGGCCGACCGCTTCGTGCTGCTCGGCGCCTCCGGCTGCGGCAAGTCGTCGCTGCTGAAGGCGGTCGGCGGCTACCTGGAGCCGAGCGAGGGCAGCATCTCGCTCCGCGGCGCGCCGCGTCACCGGGCCCGGGCCGGACCGGATGATGGTGTTCCAGGAATTCGACCAGCTGTTGCCGTGGAAGACCGTGCTCGGCAACGTGGTGTTCCCGCTGACCGCCAGCCGCCGGCTCAGCCGCGGCGCGAAGCCGAAGGCGCGGGCACTGCATTATATCGACAAGGTCGGGCTGAGCCGTTTCGCCGACGCCTATCCGCACACGCTGTCCGGCGGCATGAAGCAGCGCGTGGCGATCGCCCGCGGCATGGCGATGGAGCCGGAGATTCTGCTGATGGACGAACCCTTCGCCGCACTGGACGCGCTGACGCGCCGCACGCATGCAGGACGAGCTGCTGCGGCTGTGGGAGGACACGAAGTTCACCGTGCTGTTCGTGACGCATTCGATCAACGAAGCGATCCGCATCGGCAACCGCATCCTGCTGATGTCGCCGCATCCCGGCCAGGTGCGGGCCGAGTTGAACAGCGCCGACGATCCGCGCCCGTGAAGACCGCATCGGCCACGACGATTGCTGTTCGCATGATCGCGCGACACCGGACACGCTCCGCGAAGACGTCGTCCACGACATCGCCATTTTCTCCGGCGATGCGGTGCGAAAAGCCGATCCCGGCGTTGGGAAAGGATCTGGAATCGCGGCTGGGTGCGCAAGACCGTGCTGCTGGTCGCTGCTGGCGCGATCTGGCAAGCCTACGCGCGCAGCCTCGAGAACAACCTGCTGTTCCCGACCTTCGCTGAAACCATGCAGGCGCTTCCGCGACCACATCGCCGACGGCGTGCTGCCGGCCCGCGCCTTGGCGTCGCTGCGGGTGCTGCTGCGGCGGCTACGCGCTCGGGGTCGCGCTCGCGACCCTGATGCTGACGGTGCTGGCGATCACCACGCGGATCGGGCGACGACCTGCTGGAGACGCTGACCGCGATGTTCAACCCGCTGCCGGCGATCGCGCTGCTGCCGCTGGCGCTGCTGTGGTTCGGCCTCGGCGCCGGCAGCCTGATCTTCGTGCTGGTGCACTCGGTGCTGTGGGCGGTCGCGCTGAACACGCACGCCGGCTTCCTGGGCGTGTCGCCGACGCTTGCGCATGGTGGGGCGCAATTACGGCCTCGCGCGGCGTGCGCTACGTCGTCGCCGATCCTGATGCCGGCGGCGTTTCCCGCGATCCTCACCGGCCTCAAGGTCGGCTGGGCGTTCGCCTGGCGCACGCTGATCGCCGCCGAGCTGGTGTTCGGCGTCAGCTCCGGCCAGGGCGGGCTTGGGCTGGTTCATCTTCGAGAACAAGAACCAGCTCGAAATACCCGAGCGTGTTCGCCGGGCTGCTCAGCGTGATCCTGATCGGCCTCGCGGTGGAGAACCTGGTGTTCCGCTGGATCGAGCGCCGCACCGTCCGCCGCTGGGGCATGCAGCATTAGGACTTCGCCGCCAAGTTTCCCCACGGTCGCATGCGCACGCTGATCGGCCTTCCCGAACTGCGCGCCTTCCTGTTCGCGACCGCGTTCGCGTCGCTGGCGGAGACTGCGCTCACCGTGCTGCTGGGCGTGAACGTCTACGAGCTGACGCGCAGCGCGCTCTCGCTCGGCGGGCTCGGGCTGGTGGAGGCGATTCCGGCGATCGGGCTGGTGCTGCTCGGCGGCCATGTCGCCGACCGCGCCAGCCGCCGGATGGTCACGATCGCCTGCCGGCTCGGCATCGCCTCGCTCGGCATCATCCTCGCATTGTTCGCATCGCTTGGCGGTGTCGCCCTGCTCTACGCCGTCGCCTGTGCCGCCGGCGCCATCCGCGCGTTCGAGGAACCGGCGGCGACCGGCCTCGAAACCCAGATCCTGCCGCGCGAGAACATGATGCAGGCGATCTCCCTCGTGGCCTCGGTGTCGCGGATCAGTGCGCTGCTCGGGCCGCTGATTGGCGGCGTGCTGTATGCGGCGGCCGGGCCGGCGGTCGCATACGGCGTCATTGCCGCCTTGCTCGCGGCGTCGGCGCTGACAACTCTGGCGGGGATCGGTGCCAAGCCCGCGCCGGAGCCGTCCCGCCACAACATCCGCGCCTCGATCAGCGAAGGGCTGCGCTACGTGTTCGCCAGCCAGGTGATCGTCGGCTCGATGGCGCTGGACCTGTTCGCGGTGTTCTTCGGCGGCGTCACCGGGCTGCTGCCGATCTTCGCCGACGATATCCTCCATGTCGGGCCGGCCGGCGTCGGCTTGCTGCGCGGGGCGGCGTCGGCCGGCGCGCTGCTGGCGATGCTGGTCACGACGCGCCATCCGCCGCGCGCCCATGCCGGCGTGGTGCTGCATGCAGCGGTCGCGGGCTTCGGGGTCGGCATCATCGTGTTCGGACTTTCCACCGACCTCGCTTTGTCGCTCGCGGCATTGTTCTTCGCCGGCTTGTGCGACGGCACCAGCGTGGTGGTGCGCCGCGCTATCGTGCGCATTGCCGCACCAGACGCGTTGCGCGGCCGGGTGGCGGCGGTGCGCGGTCTGTTCCTCAATGCCTCGAACGAGCTTGGCAGCTTCGAAAGCGGTGTCGCCGCCAGCCTGGTCGGCGCGGCACCGGCGGTCTGGCTCGGCGGCGCCATCACGCTCGTGGTGGTGGCGGCGACGGCCTGGCGGGCACCGGAATTGCGTAGGCTGGACCTCGGCGAACTCGAGAATCCGCGAAAGCTCGTGAAGCTCGCGGCGGGTTCATGCAGCGGCGCGGGGTAGTAAGGCTTCTCCATGCCATCCGCTTCCGCCCCTGTCGTGAAGGCGCGAGCAACGCCCGCGGTGAATCGCGCCAGTTCGTCGCCGGCGAGTGCGATCACCCGCCAGGGCTGCATGTTGGTGCCGCTGGGCGCGCGGGCGGCGACATCGAGCAGATGCTCCACGGTTTCACGCGGCACCGATTGCGGCAGGTAGCCACGGACCGAACGGCGCGACAGGATGGCGGCGTCGACCGCGCCCGCTTGCGCACTCACGCGTCGGGCTTCCGCCCGCCGCCGGGCGGTGGCGGCGCGAACACCGTGCGCCGCTCGATCTCCAGCACGTCGGCCGGACGCGGGAATGGCGGCGGCGCGGATTCGCCGGCGGCGCGCTTGCGGCCGATCGCGGCGAAGAAATCCTCAAGCCCGTTCGGCAGCAGCAGCCAGACGAACACCAGATCCTCCGCCCCATCATTGACGAACATGTGCATCCGGTTGCGGCCGAGGAAAATCGTCGTGCCCGGCTGCATCGGATGGGTCTCGCCGTCCAGCACGGCGTGGCCGTGGCCGCTGACGCAATGGATCACCTCCTCGTTGCGGTCGTGCGAATGCTCGCGCACGTAGCAGCCGGGTGCGACACTTTGCCGGCCGAAGCCGAATTTGGTTTCCATCTTCACGAGGTCGGGCGAAAGATGCACCTCGACAAACCCGTTCGCCGGCACCGGCTGCCAGTAGCTGTCGGCGTGGCCGGGCTGCACGACGCGAGTTTCGCTGGGTTCCGTGTTCATGCGCTCACCTTTTCACTGGCGTATTCCTGCATCGCCGCGTCGATCGCCGCGATCTGAGCGGCGCTCAGCCGCAGCCCGAGCTTGCTGCGCCGCCATACCACATCCGCCGCCCGCATCGCCCATTCATGCGCCATGAGGTAGCGAATTTCGCGCTCGCTGAGGCCGGCGCCGAAATCATGTCCCAAGTCGGCGGCGCTCGTGACACCCTGCAGCAGGATCGCCGCTTTCGTGCCATAGGCGCGGACCAGCCGCCGCAGCGTCTTCGCCGGCAGATAGGGATGCATGCGCGCGGTTGCATCCACCAGACGCTCGAAACCATCAGGCGGAAAGTCGCCGCCGGGAAGTGGTGCCTGCGCGGTCCATCCCGGGCCATGCCCGTGCGAGGGGGGCAAATGCGGGGCGAGGCGCGCGAGTGCGGCCTCGGCGAGCCGGCGCGAGGTGGTGATCTTGCCGCCGAACACGTTCAGCAAGGCCGCTTCATCGCTGGGCGCATCCAAGTTTAGCACATAGTTCCGTGTCGCCGCCTGGGCAGCGCTGGCGCCGTCATCATGCAGCGGCCGCACCCCCGAATAGGTCCACACCACCATGTCGGGCGTGACCGGCGATTTGAAATATTCGCTGGCGCCGGCACAGAGATAGGCGATCTCGTCTGTGGATATGCGGACATCGGCGGGGTCGCCCTCGTAATCGAGGTCGGTGGTGCCGATCAGCGAGAAATCCTGCTCGTAGGGGATGGCGAAGAAGATGCGGTTGTCGCTGTTCTGAAAAATGTAGCAGCGGTCATGCGCATACAGCCGCGGCACCACGATGTGGCTGCCCTTCACCAGGCGGACCCGCGCCTCGGCTGTTGCTGCGAATGACGTGGCCGAGCACGTCGCCGACCCAAGGGCCGGCCGCGTTCACCAGCGCGCGGGCGCGGATCTCCCGCCGCCCGCCGGCGGCGTCTTCCAGCGACATCGTCCAGAGATTGCCGTGCCGGGATGCCGCGCAGCAGCGCGTCCGGGTGGCGATTTCGGCCCCGCGTTCGGCGGCGTCGCGCGCGTTCAGCACCACCAGCCGCGAATCCTCGACCCAGCAATCGGAATATTCGAACGCCGTCTGTGAACTCGGGCTTCAGCGGCGCGCCGGCGGGGTCGCGGCGCGAGCCGCAGCGTCGTCGTCGGCGGCAGTTGCTTGCGGCCGCCGAGATGGTCGTAGAGGAACAGCCCGAGGCGCAGCAGCCAGGCCGGACGCAGATCCGGCGTGATGCGGCAACACGAAGCGCAGCGGCCAGATGATGTGCGGCGCGATCCGCCACAGCACCTCGCGCTCCATCAACGCCTCGCGCACCAGCCGGAACTCATAATATTCGAGGTAGCGCAGCCCGCCATGGACCAGCTTGGTGGACGCCGAGGACGTGGCGCCCGCAAGGTCGCCCCTCTCGCACAGGAACACCGACCAGCCCCGCCCGGCGGCGTCGCGCGCGATGGCGGAGCCGTTGATGCCGCCGCCGATCACCGCGAGATCAAACATAGTCCGCGAACTCACCGTGGCCGCATTTGTGCGGGCGTCGGCGGCGCGCCATGCGCCGCTTCCACCAGGGTTTTTGCGGCGGCGAGGTCGGCCAGCGGAATCATGCCCAGGAATCTTCCCACACGCAGCAGCCTTTCGTCTTGGCCAGTAATCGTACCGCACCCAGCATAGGCAAGCGCCCGAGCCGGCGCTGCGGAAAATTCGGCGCATGCGGCCGATTGGGGCATAACCCCGCCATGTCACAACCTGTCCTGATTATCGGCGCCGGTCCCGCAGGCCTGATGGCCGCCGAAGTGGTCGCCACCGCGGGCCTCGCCGTCACTGTGCTCGACCAGATGCCCTCGGTCGGGCGCAAGCTGCTGATGGCCGGGCGCGGTGGACTGAATCTCACCCATAGCGAGCCCCTGCCCCGGCTGCTCGACCGCTACGGCGCGGCCGCCAGCCTGCGCCGGGCCGTGGAGGGGTTTCCGCCCGAGGCCGTCATCGCCTGGTGCAACGGCCTGGGGCAGCCAACATTCATCGGCTCCAGCGGCCGGGTGTTTCCGGCAGGCATGAAGGCCTCGCCGCTGCTGCGCGCCTGGTTGCGGCGGCTCGCCGGGCTCGGTGTACGCATCCTGCCACGGCATCGCTGGCTCGGCATGGGAGACGGCGGAACCCAGCGCTTCCAAACCGAGGCGGGCGAGATCGCCCTGCCTGCCGCCGCGACCATTCTGGCGATGGGCGGCGCGTCCTGGCCCCGGCTCGGCGCCGATGGCGCATGGACGCGGCTGTTGCCCGATGTCGCGATCACGAAGCTGCGCCCAGCCAATTGCGGCTTCACCGTGCCGTGGTCCGAGCAGTTCCGCCGCCGGTTCGAGGGCCAGCCGCTGAAGCGCATCGCCTTGCGCTTCGGTGCGGGCATGGTGCGCGGCGAGGCGCTGGTGACCGCCGACGGGATCGAGGGAGGCGCGGTGTACGCGCTCTGCGCCGAAATTCGCGAGCACATCGCGGCCAGCGGCCCGGCCATTGTTCATGTCGACCTGCGCCCCGACCTCTCCGCCGCCGAGTTGGCGAGGCGCCTCGACCTGCCGCGCCGCGGCCAGTCGCTCTCGACCTTCTTGCGCAAGACCGCGGGCCTGCCGCCGATATCGGTGGGGTTGCTGCAGGAGGCGCTGCATCAAGGTGCCGCACACGTGCGGCACGGTGGTGCCGCACCCGACCTGCCGGCGCTGATCAAGGCGGTGCCGATCTCATGCACGGCGATCCGCCCGATCGATCGCGCCATTTCCACCGCCGGCGGCATCGCGCTCGACGCGGTGGACGGGCATTTCATGCTGCGCGCGCATCCAGGCCTGTTCGCCGCCGGGGAGATGCTGGACTGGGAGGCGCCGACCGGCGGCTACCTGCTGCAAGGCTGCCTCGGCACCGGCGCCGCCGCCGGGCGCGGCGTGCTGGCCTGGCTCGGCGCTTCGGCGCGGTGAATCAGGCCGGCCGCATTTCGTCGCGCATCGCGTCGTACCAGCGCCGGACAAGCTCGGCGCCGTGCGCCCGCTCCAGTCGCCGCACGATGAAATGGCCGCGCGCCTTGTGGTGGAAATGGTCCATGAAGGCGACGTTGATCATCGCACCCGTGGCCGCGCCGACGCCGGGCACCGCTTGGCCGGCGAATTTATAGGTCACCGGCACGCCGAACCGCGTCGCCACCGCCGAGAGAAAACGCGGCGCGACCTGCTGCAAGCTGCGCCCGGCGGTCTGGGAAATCAGATCGGCGAGCGCCAGGCGCGCGGCGTAATAGCCGAGATCGGCCTCGTCGCTCGCGGAAGTCTTGCCCCCGAATGCGAATACCTTGAGGCATTCCGCCCGCCCGTCGCCGGCACTCATGTCCTCGCCCTCCTGCACCGCGATTTGCACGATGGCCCGGAAGATCATCGTCGTGGTGACGGGAAGCTCGATCGCCGTGCCGGCCAGGCCGGCGGCGCCGCCGCCCAAGCCGGTCAGCGCCACCGCCGCCTTGTCGAACCATGGCGAGGCGAGCTTGCGGTCCATCCACGTCCAGCGGGTCAAGCCGCCGCCTTGCATGTCCACCAGCTTCACCGACGCATCGAGTGCGGTCTTCAGGGCGCGGCCGGCGGCCTTCTGAATGATCTTCTCGGCGCCATCGGGCAGCAGCGCCACCAGCCGGTCCATGCCGCGGCCGACCGTGGCGGCGATCTTCATCACCAGGTGGTTCTCCTCCAGCAATTGCACGGCATGGCGGAGGTCGGTGCGTTCCTGGTCGCTGAGGCCGACAGCGGCGAGATCGTTCATCCAGCCGATGAGGGGGCCGGGATGAGGGAATTCAAGGGTGCCATCAGGCAACGCCGCCGGCACACCAGCCGCTGGCCCAGGCCCATTGGAAGTTGTAGCCGCCGAGCCAGCCGGTGACGTCGACCGCCTCGCCGATGACGAACAGGCCGGGCACCGCGCGCGCCTGCCATCGTCGTCGACGACAGGTCGCGGGTGTCGATGCCGCCGAGCGTGACCTCGGCCTTCGCGATAGCCTTCGGTGCCGGTGGGCGTGACCGTCCAGGCCTTGAGGCTGGCGCGCGAGCTCGCCGCAGCTCGCGGTCCGGCAGGTCGCGCCATGCGCGTCTCGGCCGTCGTCCCGGCAAGCAGCGACATCTGCGCCAGACGCTGCGGCAGATGCTCCGGCCAGCACGGTCGCGCGAGTTCGGCTTTCGGCCGCGATCCGCTTGCGCGTCGAGCAGGAACGTCGTCGGCGTCACGGTCGGGCAGCAGGTTCAGCGACGATCGGCTCGCCCTCGCGCCAGTAGGACGAGATCTGCAGGATGGCCGGGCCGGACAGGCCGCGATGGGTGAACAGCATGCGCCTCGCGGAAGCGCTGGCCGCCGATGCGCGCCATCGCTGTCGAGCGAAACGCCGGCGAGCGGACGCATCAGCGCCAGCAGCTCGTCGCCGAAGGTCAGCGGCACGAGGCCCGGGCCGCGTCTCGGTCACCGCGCAGGCCGAACTGGCGCGCGATGTCGTAGGCGAAACCGGTGGCGCCGATCTTGGGGATCGACAGGCCGCCGGTCGCCAGCACCACGACTGCGGCGGCGAACGTCGCCGTGAGCCGGTTTCGACCCGGAATGCGTCCGCCGTGGCCACATCGCGCGAGCGTGTGGCGCGAGCGCGGAGATCGACGCCGGCCGCCTCGGCATTCGTCCAGCAGCATGGCGACGATCGGCGCGCGCCGAGCCGTCGCAGAACAACTGCCCGAGCGTCTTCTCGTGGCAGGCGATGCCGTGCCGCTCGCACCAGGGCGATGAAATCCTGCGGCGTGTAGCGGCCAGCGCCGAGCGTGCGAAATGCGGATTGGCCGACAGGAAGCGCTCCGGCGCGGTCTGCGATGATTGGTGAAGTTGCAGCGCCCGCCGCCGGAGATCAGGATCTTGCGCGCCGGCTTCGCGGCATGGTCGAGCACCAGCACGCGCCGGCCGCGCTGGCCGGCGGTCGATGGCGCACATCAGCCCGGCGGCGCCGGCGCCGAGCACGACGACGTCGAATGTTTCCAAGCGGGCCCTAGCAGAAACGACAAAGGGGCCCGCCATTGGCGAGCCCCCCGGCCTTGTTTGAAAGGTCGAAAATCTAGTTCTTCGTCACCCAGCGCATCGGGAAGGAGTTGTCGGCTGGCTGGGTCAGCTTGATGTTGTCGCGTGCCGCCCAGGTGATCCCCTGCTGGTGCAGCGGGATGAACCCGACATCGTCCTGCACGATCTTGGTCACCTCGTCGATCATCGCCTGGCGCTTGTTTGCGATCGAGCTCCTGAGAGATCATCGAGTTCGAGCTCGTCGACACGCTTGCTCGGAATAGCCGCTGGCGTTGCCGACGCGTGAGCTTCATGCTGCGCGACACGATATGGTCGCGGATCACGTTGTCGGCGTCATAGGTGCTCGGCGTCCAACCCAGCATGTAGAAGCTGGTCTTGTAGTTGGGATAGGCGATATCGGCGAAGAACTGCACCTTGGTGCGGGCGAACACTTTCGCCTTGACGCCGATCCGCGCCAGCATCGCGGAGATCGCGACGCAGATCTGCTCGTCGGCGATGTAGCGGTCGTTCGGGCAATCCAGCGTCGACGCTGAAGCCGTTCGGGGTAGCCGGCCTCGGCCAGCAGCGCCTTGGCGCTTGCACGAGATCGACCTTCGGCCGGACATCAAGTCGGCGTTGTAGCCGTTCACGCCCGGGCCCCACATCACCCATGTCGGCGTGCCCTGGCCGCGCATGACGCGGGTGACGATCGCGTCCTCGTCGATGGCGAGCGCGAATGCCTGGCGCACCCGCTGGTCCTTGAACGGGTTCTTGCCCTTGACGTTGGAGAACAGCAGCTCGTCGCGGATCACTGGTCCATGGCCGAGGTAGATGGTGCGCAGCTCCGGCCCCTGGATGAGGTGGATGCCCGGCGCCTTGCCGATCCGCGTCGATATCCTGCGGCGGCACCGAGTAGATCATGTCCATCTCGCCCGACAGCAGGGCGGCGACGCGGGTGGCGGCGCTGGAGATGACGGTGAACTCGACCCGGTCGAGATTGTGCTCGGGCTTGTCCCACCAGCCCGGATTCTTCTCCAGCACGTTCTTGCGGTCGGGCTCGCGCGAGACGCAGCTTGAACGGGCCGGTGCCCATGGCGTTGCGCAGCGCGAAATTGTCGCCCTGGCCGATGATCACCGGCTCGGCGGAGTTGTTCTTCTCCATCCAGTGCCTTCGGCACGATCGGCCAGTTGGTGAACTCCGGCGGCAGGATCGGATCGGGGTTCTTGGTCTCGAAATCGACCGTGAGGTCGTCGATCTTGCGTGACGTCTCTTGACCGAGCCGACATTGCCGCTGGTCTGCGAGGTCTTGCGAGGTGATGCGCCTGTAGGAGAACAGCACGTCATCGGCGGTGAAGGCGCTGCCGTCCTGCCATTTCACGTTGGGCCGCAAATGGAAGCGCCAGACCGTCGGGCCGGTCTGCTCGTATTTCACCGCCAGCGCCGGCTCGATCTCAAGCGTTGTGGTTGCGGCGGACCAGCGGCTCGTAGATGTTGCCGAGGAACGAATTCTGCACCGTCTCGTCGAGCGTGTACGGGTCCATCGCCCGGACGTCGCCGTCATTGGCCCATTTGAACACGACCTCGGCCTGCGCCCTCGGCAGCGATCCTGCGTGCCAAGATCGCCGCCGCGGCGAGGCCGAACAGCAGATGACGCGCTTTCATGCTAAGTCTCCCAGTTGATCTTGGGCCCGAAGATAGCCGCAAGCCCGGCCAGCACAACAGGCATGACCGGCCGGGCGGCACGAAATATATCAGGCCAGCGCCGCCGCCGGGCGAAGGTCGCCGATATGGATGCCGTTCCAGTTGGTCAGCGCCGGCCGCGCCAGCTTCGTCCAGCGCCGCCGCGCCGTCGCCCTGCGGCCGCAGGAAGCGGGTCGACCAGCGCCGCCGTCGCCACCTGCGCCGCGCGCCCGGCGCCGTCATCGCATTTCACCGCGATGCCGAGCCCGTGCTCCGGCAATGCCGCGCAATAAACGCCCTCCGCGCCGCCCTTGCAGAACACCGCGCGCGCCGAGTGCCGTCATCATCTTCGTGTCGAACCGCCCGGTGCCGGCCACCATGCAGCGGATTGGCCGCCACCGCCGCGCGGATCCGCTGCGCCGCCGCGCGCGCGTTCGGGCGCCAGGCCCTGCGCCGTGCCGAAGCGGGCGAAGGCGCCGCGCCAAGGCGCGCAGCGGGATGGCGAAGGTCGGGATCGAGCAGCCATCGATGGCGCGGTTGCGCGTCATCCAGCGCCGTGCCGGTCATGTCCGAAAGCGCCGCACGTCACCGCGCGCATCGTCGGATGGTCCGGGCGCACATAGCCCGTCGGGTCCTCGCCGCGGTCGCAGGCGAGGCAGATGAAGCCGGAATGCTTGCCCGAGCAGTTGTTGTGCAGCGCGCTCGGCGCCACTGCCCGCCGCCGCCAGCGCGCGGCGACGCCTGGTCGTTGCTCGGCCAATGGGTGCCGCATTCCAGCGCCGAGACGTCGCGGCCGGCCTTGCGCCAGCATCGAGGCGGCGGTCGCGACATGGATCTCCTCGCCGGAATGCGACGAGCAGGCGAGCGCGATTTCGGCGTCGCGTCAGCCCGAGGCGGTCGGCCGCGCCGCTTTCCACCATCGGCAAGGCCAGGAGCGCCTTCACCGCCGAGCGGGGATAGACGCCGGTATCGATGTCGCCGGCCGCGAACACCACGCCGCCATCGGCGTCCAGCACCGCGGCGGCGCCGATGTGAAAGGATTCGACGCGCGCGCCGCGCGTGGCTTCAACGAGAACGGGATCCATCGGCGTTTCCTGTGGCAACTGTTCCAGCCAGTTTGCCACGGCAACCCGGCGGCGGCAAAATGCCGCGTCACCGGGGTGTCGCCAGCATGTTCCGCATTTTTCTGTTCGTCCTGCTGCTGCCGTTCGCCGCCCACGCGGCACCCTGGCCCGGTGAGGCCGAAGGCGACTGGACCATCGCCAACTACGTGTTCGCCAGCGGCGAAACCCTGCCGGAGCTGCGGCTGCACTACACCACCCTCGGCACCCCCAGCCGCAACCAGGCGGGCGACATCGACAATGCCGTCCTGCTGCTGCACGGCACCTCCGGCACCGGCCGCAACTGGCTGGTGCCAAGCTTCGCGAACGAGATGTTCGGACCCGGCCAGCCGCTTGACCTCGCGCGGTATTACGTGATCCTGCCCGACGGCATCGGCCGCGGCGGGTCCAGCAAGCCCAGCGACGGGCTCCGTACCCGCTTCCCGCATTACCGCTACCGCGACATGGTGCAATCCGAATACCGCCTGCTGACCAAGCATCTCGGCATCCGCCATCTGCGCCTGGTGCTCGGCGCGTCGATGGGCGGGATGCAGAGCTGGATGTGGGCCGGGATGTATCCCGATTTCATGGATGTCGCCGTGCCGATGGCCAGCCAGCCGATCCGCATCTCCGGCCGCAACTGGATCAGCCGCCGCGTCGCCATCGAGGCGATCCGCAACGACCCCGGCTGGCACGGCGGCGATTACACGACACCGCCGACCCAATGGATCGTCACCGCGCCGGCCGGCCGCCTCGGCACCGCCAATGTCGCGGCCTTGCAGCAGCAAGCACCCGATATCGCCGCCGGCGACGCGCTGTATGCGCAGATGCTGGCCGAGGCCCGCCGCGCCGATGCCAACGACGCGCTGTATTCCACCGAGGCGGTGATGGACTACGCGCCGGAGGACCTGCTGGCGAAGATCCACGCCCGGGTGCTGGCGATCAACTCGGCTGACGACAACGTCAACCCGCCGGAACTCGGCGTCACCGAAGCCGCCATCGCGAAAATCCCCGGCGCCGCCGCCTTCCGCATTCCCGCCAGCGCCACCACGCGCGGGCACTACACGTACGAACAGGCCGCCTTGTGGAAAGCCCAACTGGCACCGCTGCTGGCGTCCCCGTCCCACTGAGGAAGCTGCCGCGCCGAATTCACCAGCACGCTGCCTTCGTCCGGGTCGCCGCGAATTCCGGATTGCCAGCCTTACTGAGGATTCAGGCAGGGGTCGCGGCGGACGAATTGCTGCAAGGCGGGCGACAACTGGCCGAGCCAGTCAATGGCCGCAAGCATCGCCCGGCCCGTCACCGACCACCGCGCCGGGCGCACCGTCGGGTTGGCGAATGGGCCGTAGACGCGGATGGGAACGTCGAGCGCGAAGGGCCCGGTCGATTTCGAACTCGCTGCCGATGGTGAGGTCGAACTGGCGGCGGTTGAGGTCGACCTGCGCCACGCCGGCGATCGTGGCGGTGGCGGCGCGGACCCGCAACGGCCGCACCACGCCGACGCCGCCTCGCATCTCCAGCACGCCGAGCAGGCAGGAAACCGGCGTCATGCCCCTGGGCGTGCGGAACAGCATCCGGATGTCGGTCGAAGCCATTTCGATCACCTCGCGCGCGATGCTGCCACCGGCCATCGACACCGCGGCCGAGATGTTGGCGACGCGCGTTGCGGCATTCAGCGTCTCGGCGGCCGCCGAGGCGCTCACCTGGGCGTCAAGCTTGCCGGTCATCGGGATCGCGCCGAAGCCGAGTGCCAGGCGCAATTGCGCGAGTTCCGCGCCGGTGACCGAGACGTCCGCCGTGATCCGGCCGCCCTTCTCTGCCGCCTCGATCTGCCCGGCGGCCCGAATCCGGCCGAGATAGACCATCGCCAAATCCTTCACCGCGATCCGGCCCGGCGTCAGTGCGGCATCGATGCGGGCATCGGCGCCCTTGAGCTTGCCGTAGCTGAATTCGCGCGCGGACAGGCGGGCATCGATCAAGGTGGTCGAGGCGCGATCGACCGCCAGCGGGAAATCGGCATCCGGCTCCTCGCTGCCGTTTTTCTCGCGGAACAACCCGTTGAGGTCGAGTTGGTCGAAGGCGATGTCGGCGCTGACGCCATCCGGACCGACGCGCGTAGGGTCGGCCGCGCTGCGGGTGCCTTCGACGAGGCGCAGCGTGGCTGCCGTGATCGGGTTGTCCTTCAGCGCACCGGTGGCGTTCGCCAATTGCCAGAGGTCGCCGGCGCGGTGCAACTGGCCGGTCAGGCGCAGCGAAATCTCAAGTGCCGTGGTCGTGCCGGCGAAGCCAAGCATCGCGGTTGGGGTCGGAGCATCGAGGGTGAGGGTGCCGTCGGCGCCGTCGACGTCCAGCGGCTCTGTCATCGTCCCCTTGAACTCGAGCGTGGTGTCGCCAGAGGCAAGGTGAAGTTCGGCGCCGAACGGGATCGATGCGTCCCGCAGCACCGCCGCCGATTGCAAATCGCCGAGCAGGCGCACCGGATTGTCGTTGTAGGCGCCGGCAATGGTCAGCCGCATTGGCCGGTCGGCGGCTTCAGCCTCGATCGCCACATCATCGAGCCGGGTGCGCAGCAAAGCGCCGCTTGAGGTGCGAAACACCATTTCGCTGCGGTGCATCTTCGCGTCGCGCAGGGTCGGGAACCAACTGCGATCCGCCGGTCCCGAGGGCTTCGGCTTGGGCGGTCCGAACCGCCAGTTCGCAATGCGGCCATCGATCCGTTCGAGCAGGAGGGACAAACCGTCGACGCTGAGTTGCCGCACGTTGATTGGCCGATGCAGCAGCGACATCGCCTCGATCTCGGCGGTGAGATGGGTCATTTCCGCCATCGCCGGCCGGGTGCCGCCGGGCAAATTTTCGAGCCGAACCCCGGCAAGGTCGATCTTGACCCAGCGTCCCGGGGTGATGTGCAGCCCGGCGATCGCCACGGGACGGCCGAGTTCGGCGGTGATGCGGCGCGCGGCGAAGGCCCCCAGGTCGAACCGGTCCAGCAACAGCAGCGCCGCGACCGCGCAGGCGATGAGCAGCCCCACCAAGCCGCATGCGACGTAGACGACCTTGCGCAGCATGTTGCCCCCTCGGGGAACTGTGGCTTACCCAGGCGATGGTGCAATGACTGCGCGCGTGTGGCGCCGTTCTCCTGCGCGGAACTGCCAGAGCAATATGGCTTTAGGTGAAATCACCGTGCCATAAAATTGCTCGCCTGAACAAAAGGCTAAATCGTGATGGTCGCTGATGCCAGCGACCATCACGATTTAGGCGATCTGAAGGTTCTGCACCGCGGTTTCCAATTCGGCGAAACTCGGCATGTGCTGGTTCGGCACCATCTTGCGGCCGGTCTCCACGCTGACCTGCGGTGCGTTGCCATGCAGATGCGTCACCAGCACGGCGCGGATCACTTCATAGTATTTCGCTCTCCTCCTCGATCACCCCCTTCAGGCGCGAGGCGAACGGCGCCGCCATGCCGTAGGCCAGCAGCACGCCGAGGAAGGTGCCGACCAGCGCGCCGCCGATCATCGCGCCCAGCACCGCCGGCGGCTCGTTCGATGTGCGACATCGTCTTGATCACGCCCAGCACCGCCGCGACGATGCCGAGCGCCGGCAGGCCATCGGCCATGGTCTGCAGCGCGTGCGCGCTGTGCAGTTCCTCATTCAGCGTCTTCTTCAATTCCCGCGCCATCACGTCCTCGATCTGGTTGGGATCGTCGGCGTTCATCCCGACCATGCGCAAATAGTCGCAGATCATCGCGCTGGCGATGATGGTTCGGCAGGATCTTCGGGAATTTCTGGAAGGCGGCACTGTCGGCGGGTTTCTCGATATGCGGCTCCAGCGCCATGTTGCCCTTGGTGCTGGCGAGGCGGACGAGGAAATACAGCAGGCTGAGCAGCTCGACATAATCCGCTCTTCTTGAACGCCGCCCCCTTCAGGATCTTGCCGAAGCCGCCGAGCGTGTGTTTCACGTCGTGCATGCTGTTGGACATCACGAAGGTGCCGATGGCGGCGCCGCCGATGGTCCAGCATCTCGAACGGCAACGCCTCGATCAGCGGCGTCATGCTGCCGCCCGACACGAGGTAGCTGCCGAACACGCAAGCCAGCAGCGAAGAACAAGGCCGCCGATCGTTAGCATGATCGCCTCACGGTGCTTCCGGCAGGGCCGCGCCGTGCGCAGCACGACGATGGCGATGCGGCGGTTGGCGGCGGCGAGCGGATCGGCGGGCAGCAACAGGTCGCGGTCGGCATTGCCGGTGACGCTGCGCATCCGTCGCTCCTGCAAGCCTGCCTCCACCAGCAGCCGCCTGGTGGCATTGGCGCGCTCGCTGGACAATTCCCAGTTGGTGCGGCCGGCGCCGTTGTAGGGCGCCGCGTCGGTATGGCCGGCGATCGATACCGCCTCGGACAGCTTGGCCAGCACCGGCGCGATCCTTCTGCAGCAGCAGCCGCGCCCGCTCGTTCAGGCACCGAGGAGCCGGTGGCGAACATCGACTGCTTGTCCTCGTCCAGCAACTGAATGCGCAGACCCTCGGGCGTTATGGTCGATCGCCAGTTGCTGCATCAGGCCGACAAGGCCGGGATCGGTGCGAACGGCGTCGCGGATCTGCTCGGCGGCCGTTCGAACGCCGCGCGCTCCAACCGCGCAGCGTCCGCCGCCGCATCCGGCACGGGTTGCCTGCTGGCGACCGCGGCATTGGCGAGGAATTGCGCCTGCGCCTCGGCCGCCGTCGCGGCCTGGCCGCCGCCTGGCGCAAGGGTGCCGTCCTGGCGTCGCTCGGCCGGGGCGTTTCCGAGCGCCGTCGAGGGTTGATCCGCCTGCCCCTCGGTCGGTGGCGGCGTTGGCGGGTGAACCTGGTCGGGGGTCTGGTCGCTGTCGGGGTCGCTGTCTTCGGGCGATGCCGGGGCGCGACCGGGAATCAGCGTCTTGACGCCCCGATCGGAGACCATCTCGCCTTTGTCGAACGGCGTGCGGCCGCCGAAGATCTTGCCGGAACCGGAGGACATGTGGCTGAGCGCGTTGGACGGGGTGAAGTAATCGGCGAGGCCGCGTTTCCTGCGCCTCCGTGGTCGCGTTCAGCAGCCACATCAGCAGGAAGAACGCCATCATCGCGGTGACGAAATCGGCGTACGCGACCTTCCAGGCGCCGCCGTGATGGCCGCCCTCGACCACCTCCTCGCGCCGGATCACGATGTTGACGCCGTCTTTCCTGCTCTTTGCCATCGCGACCCCGCACCGCCCGCGTGAATGCAGGCGGGCACAGGATCGGGCAGTTTGCTTAACCCGCGGCTAACCGGATCGCGGTCAGTTTCGCCACGACGGGTCCCGCCGGTCGAGCAGACGCAGCATCGCCGGCCATTCCAGCACGCCGAACGGCCGCCGGGTTTTCGGGTCGTAGAGATGCTGGGCGTGGGCGACGACGTCGGCGGACGGCATGGCAAGCTCGGTGCGCGCCGCCATCGCGTCGACCTGCGCGCGGCAGGCCATCTCCAGCCAGTACATGGCGTTGAACGCCTCGGCGGTGGACGGCCCGGCGGTCAGCAGGCCGTGGTTGCGCAGGACCATGAAATTCGCCGAGCCGAGATCGGCCACCAGCCGGGCCCGCTCGTCGAGGTCCACCGCCGGGCCCTCATAGTCATGGTAGGCGATCGGTCGGCAACGCATCGCCGTCTGGGTCAGCGGCAAGACCCCGCACGACATCGCCGAGACCGCCATGCCGGCGCGGGAATGCGTGTGGATGACGCAGCCGACATCGGCCCGCGCCGCATGCACCGCGCTGTGGATGACGTAGCCGGCGTAGTTGATGCCGATATCCGCATGCGGGTTGAAAATCATCTGGCCGGCGAGGTCGATGGTGATCAGCGAGGAGGCGGTGATCTCCTCGTACATCCAGCCGAACGGGTTGATCAGGAATTTCTCCTCGCCCTGCACCCGCGTCGTCACGTGGTTGTAGACGAGGTCGCTCATGCCGAAGACCGCGAGCAGGCGGTAGGCGGCGGCGCAATCGAGCCGGGCTTGCCATTCGGCGGCGGACACCCGGTTCTGGACGCTGCCGGCAAGATGGGTATCTGGCATGATCGTTATCCCCAAGACCTAATTTGCCGCCAGCGCCCGTCCGAACACCGCCGCGTCGACGTTGCCGCCGGAAATGACGATGCCGACGATCTGGCCCTTGGCGTCGAACTTGCCCGCCAGCAGCGCCGCGAGGCACACCGCACCTCCGGGTTCAACCACCAGCTTCAGGTGGCTGAAGGCGAAGGCGATGGCGGCCAACACCTCCTCGTCGGTGACCGATACGCCGCCGGCGAGTTGGGCCTGGTTCAGCGCGAAGGTGATCTTCCCCGGCATCTTCGACAGCAGGGAGTCGCAAAGGGTCGACCCGCCCGGCGCATTCTCCAGCCGCTCGCCCTGGACAAGCGAGCGCGCCGTGTCGTCCCACCCCTCCGGTTCGACCGCGTAGACGAGGGTGCCGGGCGAGGCGCCCTCGATCGCCAGCGCACAACCGGCGATCAATCCGCCACCGCCGGTGCAAACCAGCAACGCGTCCATGTCGAGCCCGGACGCCTTTGCGTCCTCGACCAATTCCAGCGCCAGCGTGCCCTGGCCGGCGATCACGCCGACATGGTCAAACGGCGGGACCAGAATTGCGCCGTGGCGCTCGGCATAAGCGACGGTCATGGCTTCGCGGTCGTCGGTGGCGCGGTCGTACGGGATGATCTCGGCACCCCAACTTCTGGTGCTTTCGACTTTTATCCGCGGCGCATCGCTCGGCATGAACACCGTGGCATGGGCGCCGACCGCCGCTGCCGCACAGGCGGTGGCCTGGCCGTGATTGCCGGAGGAATGCGTCACCACGCCGGCGCGCCGTTCGGCTTCAGTGAGTTGCAGGATGGCATTGGTGGCGCCGCGCAGCTTGAAGCTGCCGGTGCGCTGCAACGGCTCCGGCTTGATCAGGATCGTCCCGCCGGTCCGCTGGTCCAGCAGCTTATGGCGCAGCATCGGCGTGCGGACGACATGGGGGCCGATGCGGATGCGCGCCTTCTGGACGTCTTCATGGGTCGGCAGCTGCATGGATCTTCCCCCTCAACGCGGATGCGGCAACACCACGATCGGCTCGGCGCCGGCCCGACCGACGACACGATACAGCCGGAACCGCTCCGCCGTCATCCCGCCGCGCGACCGCTCCAATGTCGCGACCTCGGTGATCTCGGTCCAATCGGCGGGATCGGGGCCGCCCTCGCGCCTGGCGCTGCGCAGCATCAGGCCAGAACGCCCTGCGATGATAGCTTTTGCATCGGGAAGATCGAAAAGCGCCCAGCGCGCTTCGGCCCCGAGCACGGGCATATCGGCGGGGAGCAATCGCGCCATTGTGGCCGCCAGGCCGTAATTATCGGCGGCGACGAACGCCGCATTTTCGCGACGGCCGATGGCGTCGATGTCGGCGGCCAGTCCGTCCCAGCCGCCAAGGCGCAGCAGCGTCGGGTCGAGGCGCATCGGCAGCGGCAGCGGCGCCGCCATGCCCTGCACCCACACCAAGCCCGTCAGCGCCAGGCCGAGCGCGATTCCCGGCCGACGCAGAACAATCCACCGGCCGCCCAACCCGGCGGCGGCGATGGCGGCGGCGGGATAGAGGATGGATGGCCAGTTCGCCTGCACCCGGTCGCCGGTGGCATGCTGCAGGAACACCAGGCCGGGCACGATTGTCAGGGCCGCGAGCAACCCCCAGGCCGGGTCGCGCCAGCGCCGCGCCGCCAGGACGATGCCGGCGCCGCACAACACTGCAATCACAGGGGTCGCGAGCCCGAGCTGTCCCAGGACAAGCTCGCCAAGGAATTGCAGGGCGCGGGCCGGCTGCCACTCATCGGTGCGTCCGCCTTGCTTGGCAAAGCTCGCCCAGCCATGCGAGGCATTCCATGCCACCACCGGCAGGAACAGCGCGAAGGCCAAAGCGGCGGCGATCCATGGCGGCTTGTGGCGCAGCCATGGCCGCATCAAGGGCGTGGCCAGCAGCCAGACGCCGATCGCCGGCACCAGCAAAACGGCGGTGTATTTGCTGTCGAGCGCCAACCCGGCGCAAACGCCGGCGACCAGCCACCAGGCCCCGCGCCCGGTGGCCAGCAACCGCGCCAGTGCCCAGAGCGTCGCGGTCCAGAACAGCACGGCCGGGGTGTCCGGCGTCATCGTCACGGCGCCGACGCCGAACAGCAGGGTGGCGTTCATCAGGGCGGCGGCGACGATCCCGGCGCGCATGCTGCCCAGCAGGTCCCGCCCGGCATAGGCCAGCAGCACCGATCCCACGGCGCCCGCCACCGGCGCCAGCAGCCGCACGCCAAGCGCCGTGTCGCCGGCGATGCTGGTGCCGACCCGGATCCACAGCGCCACCATCGGCGGATGGTCGAGGTACCCGGCCGCCAACGCCCGCGACCACACCCAATAATACGCCTCGTCCGGGGCCAGCGGCGTGACAGCGGCGACGATCAACCGCGCGAGCGTCAGGCCCGCGAGAGCCAGCAGAGGAAAAATCAGAGCGGCACGCCCGCGAGATTCCGGCTGGTGCGGATGGTCTGCAGCGTCTGCACCCGCGAGACGTTGGCCGCCCCGGTCAGCCGCGTCGTCAACTGGTTCTCATGCGCGGTGTCGCGCGCCACCAGCCGCAGCAGGAAATCGCCGCCGCCGCGGATCATGTGGCACTCCCGCACCTCCGGCCAGCCGGCGACCAACTTCTCGAACGCCGAGAGCACCGACTCCTTCTGGCTCTCCAGCCCGACGATGGCGAAGAAAATGATTTCCCAGCCGAGCTTATGCGGGTCGCTGTCGGCATGGTAGCCGCGGATGATTCCCGCCTCCTCCAGCCGGCGGACGCGGCGCAGGCATGGCGGGGCGGAAATCCCGGCGCGGCGGGCCAGCTCGACATTGGTCATGCGGCCATCGGCCTGCAATTCGGCCAGGATGCGCCGATCGATCGCATCGAGCAGTTGCGGTTCGCCTGACTGGACCTTCATTGGGGTTGGAGCTTCATCGATCGCTCAGTTCATTCCGTGTGGCGACGGGGCGCGGTCCCTGGTCGCGTGTTTCTGGTGCGTTTTTCTGGCGCGTGTTTCTGTCGCGTGTTTCTGTCGCATCCCGCTTTGACGAAAGAATATTTCTCCCTTCCGTCCCCCGCAAGGGTGTAGACGCGCATCCGCCTTGTTCAAAGCCGTGCCGCACCGATATGGTCGTAATGCTGCCCCATCTTCGGCCGCCCTCCTTGGCCAACCGTCGGATCCTCACATGCCCTCCACCTACACCACCCGAGTCCTGATTATCGGCGCCGGCCCGGCCGGCTACACCGCCGCCATCTACGCCGCCCGCGCCAGCCTGGAGCCGATCCTGGTCGCCGGGCTGCAGCCAGGCGGGCAGCTGATGATCACCACCGATGTCGAGAACTACCCAGGCTTTGCCGAGACCGTGCAGGGTCCCTGGCTGATGGAGCAGATGGCCGCACAGGCGGCCCATGTCGGCACCCGAATCGTCCACGACATCATCACCGAAGTCGATTTCTCCCGCCGGCCCTTTCGGTGCCGCGCCGACTCCGGCGACCTCTATATCGCCGATTCGGTGATCATCGCCACCGGCGCCCAGGCCCGCTGGCTCGGCCTCGAGTTGGAGAAGCGGCTGCAAGGTGCCGGCGTCTCCGCCTGCGCCACCTGCGACGGGTTCTTCTTCCGCGGCAAGCGGGTGGCGGTGGTCGGCGGCGGCAACACCGCCGTGGAGGAGGCGCTATACCTCACCCACCACGCGACTTCGGTGACGCTGATCCACCGCCGCGACCATTTGCGGGCAGAGAAGATCCTGCAGGCCCGGCTGTTCGCACACCCCAAGATCAATGTCGTGTGGGACAGCATCGTCGAGGAAATCACCGCCGCCGGCGAGCCGGCACAGGTCGACGGCGTCAGGCTCCGGCATTTGCGCACCGGCGCGCTCAGCCATCTTCCGGTGGACGGCGTGTTCGTCGCCATCGGCCACACGCCGACCACGGAGCTGTTCAAAGGACAGCTCGGGCTCGATGACGAAGGATACGTCGTCACCCCGCCGGGGAGCACCCGAACCTCGGTCCCCGGCGTGTTTGCAGCCGGCGATGTGCAGGATAAAGTCTGGCGGCAGGCGGTTACGGCGGCCGGAACGGGTTGCATGGCGGCGCTGGAAGTCGAAAAGTGGCTGGCCGAGCACATGACCGACTCGGCTTTGGCCGCGGAATGATACATACCGTTCGAGAATAATTTGCCCGGACCGGCGGCGGACCGGACGGCAGGGGATGGCTGAACAATGGATTGGGACAAGCTGCGCGTATTTCACGCGGTGGCCGAGGCTGGCAGTTTCACGCATGCGGGCGATACGCTGAACCTCAGCCAGTCCGCCGTCAGCCGGCAGATTTCGGCGCTGGAGGAGGCGTTGCAGGTGCCGCTGTTCCACCGCCACGCGCGCGGGCTGATCCTCACCGAACAAGGCGAGAGCCTGAACCGCACCGTGCGCGAAGTGTTCGCCAAGCTCGCCATGACCGAGGCGCTGCTGACGGAGAGCAAGGAAAAACCGGCCGGACGGCTGAAGGTGACGACCACGGTGGGCTTCGGCTCTTCCTGGCTGGCGCCGCGGCTGCAAAGCTTCCTGCAACAATACCCTGACGTCACTATGCAATTGCTGCTGGACGACGCCGACCTCGACCTCGCGATGCGCGAAGCCGACGTCGCGATCCGCATGCATCCGCCGAAGCAACCGGACCTGGTGCAACGCCATCTGATGGCGATCGAATGGCACGTCGTCGCCTCCCCTGAATACCTCAAGGCGAACGGCACGCCGACCAAAGTGGAGGAACTGGACGCCCACAAGCTGGTGATCTTCGGCGACTACCGTCCGCCGGTGCCGGACATCAATTGGCTCGCCGAGGCCGGACGCCGCCCCGGCACCCCCCGCCGCGGGGTGCTCGAGGTGAACAACCTGCGGGCCATGCTGCTGGCGGTGAGAGAGGGCCTCGGGATCGCCGCCGTGCCCGACTACATGAACGTCGATTCCACCGGGCTGGTGCGAATCCTGGCCGACGCCAAGGCGCCAAAAGTCGATGTCTATTTCGTTTACCCGGAGGAGCTGCGCAATTCCAAGCGCGTGGCCGTGTTCCGCGACTTCCTGCTGGCGAAGCTGGCTCAGCGGGGCTGAACCGCGAACGGGTGTCGCAGTTGGCCGAAACCCGAACTGTCAAGGGCTTGGCCGTTGATTCCGCAGGGAATTCTAAAGCGATGCGCGCGCCGAACATGGCTGGATTGGGCATTTGCGCATGGTCGGCCACCGCAGCGCACAATAGGATTTTGGGCAGCGAATATGGTGGCCGCGTGCGAACGCCCACCAGATTTCCCGTCCGCGTGGCGGGAAGAGGGATCGCTTCGATCCCTTCGTCTCCCAGACGAAAGCCTCCCTGAAACTAACCCCGCGACCGTGGTCGCGGGGCTTTTTCATCCTCGCGGGCCATCGAAATTTACCGCGCGACCGTGGTCGCGAGGCTTTTTTCATCCTCGCGGGCCATCGAAATTTACCGCGCGACCGTGGTCGCGAGGCTTTTTTCATCCTCGCGGGCCATCGAAATTTACCGCGCGACCGTGGTCGCGGGGCTTTTTTCATCCTCGCGGGCCATGGAGATTTACCGCGCGACCGTGGTCGCGGGGCTTTTTTCATCCTCGCGGGCCATCGAAACTACCGCGCGACCGTGGTCGCGGGGCTTTTTCATCCTCGCGGGCCATCGTGAGACAGCGCCGCGCGCTACCGCCCGAGTTCAGCATCTCCACCGGCTTCACCATGTCCGGCGCAGTGAAGCCCGCGCCCGATCCGGCGGAGTTGCTTTGCCAGCAAGGCGGGGCGCTGCAGGCGGCGCGGAAATTCCTCGCCGCGATCGACTGCTATCAGCGTGCGCTGGTTCTGCGGCCTCATTTCGCCAAGGCGCATCACGAACTCGGCACGGCCTATGAACGCCTGATGCAGTTGAATGCGGCGCTGGAATGCTACCGCCGCGCGCTGGCCCTGGCACCGGACAGTGCCGGCACCCACCACAATCTCGGCAATGTCCTGCAGCGCCAGCACCGGCTGGTGGAAGCGCTGGAACACTATCGCCTCGCCGTCGCATTGAAGCCGAACCACGCAGCGGCGATCGGCCAGATCGTGCATTTGCGCCAGCGCCTGTGCGACTGGAGCGAGCATGCAGCGATGCCGACGCGTCGGCGCGCATCCGCGATGACGGCATCGACGTCCTGGTCGATCTGAACGGCTTCACCGCCGGCGAGCGGCCGGGAATCGTGGCGCGCCGGCCGGCGCCGGTGCAGGTGAACTGGCTTGGCTACACCGGCACCATGGGCAGTGACGCCATCGACTACGTCATCGCCGATGCCTTCGCCCTGCCGATGCATCAGCAACCCTATTACGCCGAGCAGATCGTGCACCTGCCAGGGAGTTTCCTGCCGATCGATTTCTCGCCGAACCTCGCCGCACCATCGCGCACCGCTTGCGGATTGCCACCGGCAGGCTTCGTGTTCTGCTGCTTCAGCAACAGCTACAAGATCACGCCTGAAATATTCGGCATATGGATTCGCCTGCTGACGGCGGTGCCCGGCAGCGTGCTGTGGCTCCACGCGGCCGACGCCGCCACCGCCGCCAATCTTCGCGGCGAGGCCGCTGCACGCGGCGTCGATGCCGCCCGGCTGGAGTTTGCCGCAACCCTTCCCTTGGCCGAATATCGGGCACGGTTTGCCGCCGCCGACCTGTTCCTCGACACCCTGCCCTACAGCGCCGGCACCGTCGCCGGCGACGCGCTCGCGGCCGGGTTGCCGCTGCTGACCTGCGCCGGCGACATCTTCGCCGGCCGCCACGCCGGCAGTCTGTTGCACGCCCTGGGGTTGCCCGAGCTGATCGCGCACTCGCTCGCCGAATACGAAAAGACCGCACGGCTGCTGGCGACCGACCCGGCCGCGTTGAACCGGGTGCGCGGCCGACTGCAAACCGCAAGGCAGGACCTGGATGGCAGAGAACCCGGCCGCTTCACGCGTGGGCTTGAAGCGGCGTTTCGGCGGATGCACGGGCGCCAGATCGCCGGCGTGAAACCACAGGCCCGCGTCCGCCGATGTCAGCGACGTGAACGCCGACGCCGCGACGAGGGGGTTTGCTGTCGATCGCCCTGGTCGGTGAAAGCGCCGGGGAACTCACCGAGGTTTTCCTGGATGTCGGCCTCCTCGATCACCGTGCTGCCGGGCTTGGGCAAAATCAGGTCGCCTTCGCTGCCTGGCGTGTCCGGGGGCAAATGCCCCCCGGCGCTCGGGTTCGGCAACTGGCCGGCGCCGGGATTCTCCTCGATCGCCAGCAACTCGCGCGCCCGCTCGAAGAACTCGGCCTCCTGGCCGGCGGGCCTGCCGTCGGCTTCCCACATCTGCCGCGCCCGCGCGACGATGCGGGCCTCGCGTTCCGCGTCTGCCTTCGATGTCGGATCGGCCATGTCAGTCCCTCCGGTCGCTGGCGGAACAACCACGCCGACCGGCCGCGGGTTCAGGGCTCGCCGCTCACGTTCGGTTTATCGGCTCTCACCGGCACCCGCGCCCTTTCCGGGGCGGGCAAAGCCGCTACACTCGCGGGCAACGACCGAGCCGCGACAACGATGCCGGGGGAGCGACCATGAAGATGCTGTGGTTCCATCTGATGCCTTACACCGAATTGCCGGAGGATTTCCGCGACAAGCATCCGTCGGTCTGGGTCAACATCCACTCCTCGCTGTTCGACCCTCGGCGGGCGCATCACATGTACAACGACTTCATGGACGAGATGGAGTTCGCCGCCGATTGCGGCTTCGATGCGGTCTGCGTCAACGAACATCACTCGAACGGCTACGGGCTGATGCCCTCGCCCAATTTGATCGCGACCGCGATGGCGCGGCGAACCCGCGACACCGCGATCTGCGTCATGGGAAATTCGTTGGCATTGTACAATCCGCCGACGCGGGTGGCGGAGGAATTCGCCATGATCGACTGCATCTCCGGCGGCCGGCTGATCGCGGGCTTCCCGGTCGGCACGCCGATGGACACCTGCTACGCCTATGGCCAGAACCCCAGCATGCTGCGCGAGCGCTATCTCGAAGCGCATGACCTGGTGATGCGGGCGTGGCGCGAGAAAGACCCGTTCGCCTTCAACGGCCGCTTCAATCAGCAGCGTTACGTGAATGTCTGGCCGCGCCCGGTGCAGCAGCCGCACCCGCCGATCTGGGTGCCGGGCGGCGGCTCGGTGGAGACGTGGCGGTGGTGCGCCGAGATGGACTACGTCTACTGCTATCTTTCCTATTACGGCTACAAGGCCGGCCGCGCGACCATGCAGGGCTTCTGGGATGAGATGGCGCGGCTCGGCAAGGACCGGAACCCCTATCGCGCGGGCTTCCTGCAATTCGTCGGCGTCGGCGAAAGCCGGCAGCATGCGATGGACCTGTATGGCGAGGCGGCGGAATATTTCTACGGCCGCTGCCTGCATGTCGATCCGCGTTTCGCCGTGCCGCCCGGCTATGTCAGCGAAGCCAGCCAGCGCGCCGGTCTGCAAAGCCAGGTTCAGCAAGCGGCGAACGCGAAAGTCATCGGCTCGACCACCGGCACGCGCATGAGCAGCGTCGCGCGCGACATGACAGCGATCGTGGAAAACGGCTACGTCATCATCGGCTCACCCGACGACGTGGTGGAGCAACTGCACGAGGTCGCCCGCGAACTCAATGTTGGCCAACTCATGCTGTTGCTGCAGTTCGGCAACATGGGCAAGGAATTGTGCCGCTACAACACCAGGCTGTTCGCCGAGCAGGTGATGCCGAAGCTGCGGCCGATCTTCGCCGAATGGGAAAATCGCTGGTGGCCACGCCCGATGGCAGAACGCGAGCGCGCCGACGTGCCCACCTTCCTGGCGCGACAGGCCGCCGAATAGGATGCCCGGCGCCATGGAGGTTTCAAGCGTCGAGGTGAACGGATTTCCCGCCCGCGTCTGGTGCAAGGGGTCCGGAAAAAAGCTCGGATTCTTCGCCGGCTTCGGCGGGCTGCCGCGGTGGATTCCGGTGCTCGACCGCCTGGCCGAGCACCGGCGGGTCATCGTGCCGTCACTGCCCGGATTTCCCGGCGGCGATCGCGGCCATTCGGTGCTGGACACGCATCTGGACTGGGTGTTGGCGGTGCGCGAGCTGTTCCTCGCCGCCGGGCTGCAAGGTGCGGATTTGGTCGGCAGTTCGGTGGGCGGCGCGATGGCCGCGGAACTGGCGGCGTTCTGGCCCGAATCCGTGCGCCGGCTCGCGTTGGTGGCGCCGTTCGGGCTGTTCGACGGCGATGACCCGCCGACCGATCCATGGGCCCAGCGCGCCGACGCCGTGCCGGCACTGATGTGCGCCGATCCCGAGCAGTACAAGCGCCTGAAGGCGACGCCGGACGACGCCAGCGCGATTGAATGGCCCGTCGAGCAGACGCGCGCCCACGAGGCGGCGGCACGAATCCTGTGGCCACTCGGCAACACGCGCCTGGCCAAGCGGCTGCGGCTGATCCAGGCGCCGACCCTGCTGCTGTGGGGCGAGCACGACCGGGTGATGCCGCGCAGCTACGCGGACCGGTTCGCGGCGGGCCTTGGTGCGGCCAACGAGATCCGTGTCGTCGCGGATGCAGGGCATTTGGCCGAACTCGACCGGCCGGACGACGTGGTGGCGGCAATTCTCGCGTGGACGGAAAACTGATGAAGCTCGATCCCGATGCCCAGCGCGTGCTGGAGATGATCCGCCTGTCCGGACGGCCACCATTCGAAACCCTGTCACCGGCGGAAGCGCGCGGCTTCTTCAACGCCTCGCGCCAGGTGCTGCAGCCGGACCCGACCGAGGTGGCGGCGGTGCGCGACATCGCGGCCCCCGGGCCGGGCGGGGAGATCCCGCTGCGGCTGTATCGCGGTTCCGGGACGCAGGCGACGGACAAGCTGCCGGTGCTGATCTATTTCCACGGCGGCGGCTGGGTGCTGGGCGACCTCGACAGCCATGACGTGATCTGCCGGCGGCTGGCCAACGATGCCGCCTGCTGCGTGGTCTCCGTCGATTACCGCCTGGCGCCGGAGCATCGCTATCCAGCCGCCGTGGTGGATTCGGCGGCGGCGACCCAGTGGATCGTGGAACAGGCGGAGGCGCTGGCGATCGATTCCGAGCGCGTGGCGGTCGGCGGCGATTCGGCCGGCGGCAACCTCGCCGCGGTGATGGCCCTGATGGCACGCGACGAGGCGCTGCCGCCGCTCGGGTTCCAACTGCTGATTTACCCGGCGGTGGAAATGACCGCGACCCAGCCGTCTTACGACCGCATCACCGAGGGCTATCCGCTGACCACCTCGACGATGAAATGGTTTCGCGACCACTACATCGCCGACCGGCACCTCGACATTGATTGGCGGGCCTCGCCGTTGCGCGCGGCCGATCTTTCCGGCGTCGCACCCGGCTTCGTGCTCACCGTCGCGCATGATCCGCTTTGCGATGAGGGCATCGCCTATGCCCGGCGGATGGAGCAGGAAGGCGTTCCGGTGACGCATGTGCATATGTCCGACCAGATGCATGGCTTCCTCGGCATGGGCCGGGTGATCCGCGCCGCCGACTTTGCCCTGAACCTGATGGCGGCCGCCTTGCGTGCCGCCTGGGCCACGCCCGAGGCAGGTGCCACCGCGAAATGAGCCGCCTGCTCGACGGCAAATCCAGCCTGGTGACCGGCGCAGGCTCCGGCATCGGCCGCGCGACCGCGCTGGCCTTTGCCCGCGAAGGTGCCCGCGTGCTGGTCGCCGATCGCGTGGCGGCGGGCGCACAGGAGACGGTGGGGCTGATCAACGCCGCCGGCGGCCAGGCGGTGTCGATCGCCGCCGATGTCACCGATGAGTCGCAGGTGGCCGGCATGGTGGCAACCGCGGTCGCCACTTTCGGGCGGCTCGACTGCGCCTTCAACAATGCCGGAATTTCCCCCGCTTCGGTCGGGCCGCCCGGTCAGCGTCTGGCGGCGCTGAGCCTCGACGCCTGGAACGGGGTGCTGGCGGTCAACCTCACCGGCCTGTTCTTGTGCATGAAGCACGAGATCGTCGCCATGCAGGCGCAGGGGGGTGGTGCCATCGTCAACACCGCCTCCGTCGCCGGGCTGGTGGCAATCCCGCAAGCGCCGGCCTATGTCGCCAGCAAGCATGCCGTGATCGGCGTCACCAGGGCCGCGGCGCTGGACTATGCCGGCGACCGAATCCGGGTGAACGCGGTCTGCCCCGGCTATGTCAGGACGCCGATGACCGATGCAACGATGGCGCGGCGTGGCGACCAGGTGCTGGCAAGGGTGCCCGCCGCCCGCCTCGGCACACCCGAGGAAATCGCCGAGGCGGTGGTGTGGCTGTGCTGCGACCGCGCCGGCTTCGTCACCGGCGCTGCCTATTCGGTCGATGGCGGCTACAGCGCCGCTTAGAACTATACGCTGGTGCCTTCGATCACTTCGCCGAAAAGCTGCCAGTTGTTGCCGTTCCATTTCGACAGCTGCATCTGCCGGATCGGGTGAAAATTGGCCGGGCTGGTGTTGATTTTGATGCCGGGCAGCAGCACCGGCACGGTGAGATCCTTGATGTTGGCCGCCTGCCTCATGATGTTCTCGCGTGAGAAATCACTGCCGCATTGCTTGAACACCTGCATCATCGTCACATCCACGCCGTAGGCGGCAAGGTATCCGCCATCGGTCATGTCCGCGTCCGGCAGCTGCGCCTTCATGAAGGCGCGCCATTCCGCGAGGCCGGGGTCGTCCTTCCAGTTCGGATCCGTCGAGTCCTTGATGTAGGCGGCGGTGATGATATCCACCGCCTTCTCCTTGCCCGCCGGCGTGATGACGGAGCCGACGGAGGAGGAAACGTTGGTCAGGAAATGCAGCGGGCGCCAACCGATATCGTAAACCTTGCGGATCATCTGGGCGGCGAATTTCGGCGTCGCCGCGGTCAGCAGCACGTCGGCCCCGGAATCCTTCAGCGCCACCGCCTGGCTGTCGATGGTGGCGTCGGTCACTTCGTATGAGGCTTCCTTGATCACCATCTTCGCGTATTCGGCCCCGAGCGCGTCCTTCAGGCCGATCAGGTAGTCCTTGCCGAAATCATCGTTCTGATACAGCACCGCCATGCGGCCACCGGGCTTCTGCGCGCGCAGATATTTCGCGTAGATCTGCGCCTCCGTGCGATAGCTCGGCTGCCAGCCCATGGTCCACGGGAAATCCTTGTAGTTGCCCCATTTGTCGGCGCCGGTGGCGACGAACAATTGCGGGATCTTTTTCTGGTTCAAATATTTCTGAATCGCGGTGTTGTTCGGGGTTCCCAGCGGGCTGAACATGAAAGCCACCTCGTCCTGCTCCACCAGCCGGCGCACCTGTTCCACGGTCTTGGGCGGTGAATAGCCATCATCGAGCGAGATCAGGGTGATTTTGCGCCCCGCGATGCCGCCTTGCTCGTTGATCATCTTGAAGAAAGCCGCGTGGCCCCGCCCGATGACGCCATAGGCCGAGGCCGGCCCGCTATACGGAATGGTGTGGCCGAGCTTGATTTCGGTGGCGGTCACACCGGGCGTATCCGCCCGAGCCCCGCTGATGCCCCCGATCGCGACGGCCGCACCAATTGTCGACAGCAGATCACGACGTCTCATGGATTTTCTCCCTTTTGTTCCGTGTGCGTCTTCAACATTCACCGACCGTCGTTGCGGTCTGGCAATTCAGGCGTTCGTCACTCCGCGGGCAAAACACAGGCAGCCTGATGGTGCTGCCATCCAGCACCATCAGGCACTTGAAATCAGACGCCAGCGCCCTCGATCAGGCCGCCGAACAACTCCCATGTCTTGCCGGTCCATTTCGCCAGCTGCATCTGGCGCATCGGATGATAGTTGGTCGGGCTGGTGCTGATCTTGATGCCCGGCAGCAGCGTCGGCACCACAAGCTCCTTCAGGTTCGCGGCCTGCTTCATGATGTTTTCGCGCGATAAATCATTGCCGCATTGCTGCAACACCTGGCGCAACGTGAGGCAGATGCCATAGGAAAACACATAGTCGTTGTCGGCCAGGTCGGCGTCGGGCTGGTACTCCTTCATGAACGCCCGCCACTCGTTCATCCCGGCATCATCGCGCCAGCGCGCGTCCGTCGGGTCCTTGCCGTAATTGGCCGAGATGATGCCGATGCCCTTCTCCGGACCGGCCGGCTGCATCACCGAGCCGACGGAGATCGACACATTGGTCAGGCAATGCAGCGGCTTCCAGCCGATATCGAAGACCTTGCGGACCATCTGGGCGGCGAATTTCGGCGTCGCCGCGGTCACCAGCACGTCGGCGCCGGAATCCTTCAACGCGATCGCCTGGCTGTCGATGGTCGCGTCGGTGACCTCGTAGGATGCTTCCTTGACCACTGTCTTCGCGTAGTTGGCGCCAAGCGCATCCTTCAGGCCGGTCAGGTAGTCCTTGCCGAAATCGTCGTTCTGATACAGCACGGCGATCTTGGCGTTGGGGTTCTCCTGCATGATGTATTTGGCATAGATCTGCGCCTCCGTGCGGTAGCTCGGCTGCCAGCCCATGGTCCAGGGAAAGTCCTTGTAGTCACCCCATTTGTCGGCACCGCTGGACACGAACAGCTGCGGCACCTTCTTCTGGTTCATGTATTTCTGAATCGCGGTATTGCTCGGCGTGCCCAGCGGGTTGAACAGGAACGCCACCTCCTCCTGCTCGATCAGCCGGCGCACCTGCTCCACGGTCTTGGGCGGCGCATAGGCGTCATCGAGCGAGATGAAGTTCACGCGGCGGCCGTTGATGCCGCCTTTGTCGTTGACCATCTTGAAGAACGCGGCATGGCCGCGGCCGATCGCGCCATAGGCCGAGGCCGGGCCGCTATATGGCATGGTGTTGCCGATCTTGATCTCGGTGGCGGTGACACCGACGGTGGCGGCCCACGCCTTGGGCATGCTCGCGGCAGCGGCAGCGGCCCCGATGGTCGATAGCAGCGTACGACGTTGCATTTTTGTTTCCTCCCGTTGACTTATTTGCGCAGCTCAGGTCAGGACGCGGCGCCTTCCAGAACCTCGCCGAAACGCTCCCAGGTCTTGCCGTTCCATTTCTGCAGCTGCATCTGCCGGATCGGGTGGAAATTGGAGGGGCTGGTGTTGATCTTGATGCCCGGCAGCAAGGTGGGCACCACCAGGTCCTTCAGGTTGGCCGCCTGCTTCATGATGTTCTCACGCGACAAATCATTGCCGCACTGGATCAGCACCTGGCGGATGGTCACGCCCACGCCATACGCGTAGACGTAGTTGGCGTCGGCGAGATCCGAGTCCGGCATGTACTGCTTCATGAACCCACGCCATTCGGTCATCCCGTGATCATTTTGCCATGTCGTGTCCGTCGCGTCCTTGGCATAGCCCACGGTGATCACGCCGACCGCGCGTTCGGCGCCGGCGGGGGTGATCACGGCGCCGACCGAGCTTGAGACGTTGGTCATGAAATGGGTGGGCTTCCAGCCGAGATCGAAGATCTTGCGGATGGCCTGGGCCGCGGCCTTGGGCGTTGCGGCATTCAGCACCACGTCGGCACCCGAAGCCTGCAGCGTCACCACCTGGCTTTCGATCGTCGGGTCGGTCACTTCGTACGAGACCGACTTCACCACCATCTTGTCGAACTTGTCGCCGAGCGCGTCCTTCAGGCCAAGCACATAATCTTTCCCGAAATCGTCGTTCTGATACAGGATTCCGATCTTCGCGTTCGGCATGTTGGCGAGGATGTATTTGCCGTAGACCTGCGCCTCGATCCGGTAGCTGGGCTGCCAGCCGATGGTCCAGGGGTTTTCCTTGTAGTTGCCCCATTTGTCAGCACCGGTGGCGACGAACAATTGCGGCACCTTCTTCTGGTTCAGGTATTTCTGCACCGCCGTGTTGTTCGGCGTCCCCAGCTGGTTCAGCGTGAACGCCACCCCGTCCTGTTCCACCAGCCGCCTCGTCATCTCCACCGTCTTCGGCGGCGCGTAGCCGTCATCCACCGAAATGAAATCGATCTTCCGGCCGGCGACGCCGCCCTGCTCATTGACCATCTTGAAGAAGGCGGTGAGGCCGCGGCCGATCGCGCCATAGGCGGAAGCCGGACCGCTATAGGCCTCAGTGTTGCCGATCTTGATTTCCGTGGCGGTGACACCAGGCGTCTCCGCCCCGGCCGGCGTTGCACCAAGGACGCCGGCGAGTGCGATGGAGGCAAGCAGGGAACGGCGATACATTATTTTTCCTCATGCGACAGGGGATTGATTGCGATCGTCTCGCCGACCGAACGGTCCGAAGCGAGCGCGCCTGGCCGCCCCGGGCCAGGTACGCCGGCAGCGAAACCGGCGTCAGGCAAGGCGGGTCGCATGCGCTTTGCTTGGCTGCGCAATAGCCGGCGGGCAAAGCCGGCAATGCCGGATGGCATCAGGAACATGAACGCGATCAGGATCACCCCATAAACCGCGCCCGGCGCCGCCTTGCTGATCTGGTCGGCGAAGTTCGGCACGAATTCGATGAACACCGCGCCAAAGATCGGTCCGGCGATCGAGGCGGTACCGCCCACCACCATTCCGACGAAGAAAAAGATCGATTGCTGCACGGAGAAGCTGTCGGGTGCGACGAACTGAATGGCGATCGCGCCGAGGGAGCCGGCGATGCCGGTGAACATCGCGCTGACCGCAAAGGTTCGGGTCTTGAACATGGCGATGTCGATGCCCATCGCCTCGGCCGCCAGCGCGTGGTCGCGGATCGCCTTCATGCCGCGCCCGATGCGGCCGCGCACCAGATTGGCGGCGAGCACGAACATCAGCGCGCCCACCGCCAACGAGAACAGGTACAGCCACTGGTCGGCATTCATCGGCAGGCCGAACGGCGCGTCCGGCTTGGTGATCACGATGCCCTGGACACCGCCGGTCCACGGGTCGAAGCCCTTGTATTTCAGCAGTTGCGGCGTCGCCACCGCGAGGGCAAAGGTGGTCAACGCCAGGTACAACCCGCCCAGCCGTAACGCCGGCAGGCCAAGCAGGAAGCCGACGCCGGCACAGACCAGCGCCGACACCGGCAGGGTCGCCCAGTACGGTACGTCCCATTTGTCCATCATGATCGCGGTGACGTAGGCGCCGACGGCATAGAACGCGCCGTGCCCCAGCGAGATCTGTCCGTTATACCCGGTGACGAGGTTCAAACCCAGCACCGCGACGGCATACACCACCACCATGGTGAGCTGGAAAAGCTGGTAGTCGCTGGCGAACACCAACGGCGCCACCGCCGCGAATGCGAGAAAGATCCAGGGGCCGAAACGGGCGGTCATACCCGGCTCACCAGGACGCGGCCGAACAGGCCGGAGGGCCGGACTACCAACACGACGACGATGATCGCCAGCGCCAACGACAGCTTCAGTTCCGTGCCGACCACATAGGCGCCGCCGATATTCTCGATCACGCCGACCAGAAAGCCGCCGATCACCGCGCCGAGCGGGCTGGTGATGCCGCCCAGCAAGGCGCCGGCAAAAGCATAGAGCAGCACGCCGGACATCATGTTCGGGTCGAGGAACACGATCGGCGCGATCATCATCCCGGCCACCGCCCCGATCGACGCGGCAAGACCCCAGCCGAGCGCCAGCATGAGACTGACCGGGATGCCGACGAGGCGGCTCGACACCGGGTTATAGGCCGCGGCCCGCATCGCCAATCCCAGCCGGGTGAAGCGGAAGAACGCCCAGACCGACAGCAGCACCACCAATGTCACCAAAGTCGATCCCAGTTCGTGGCGGGAGACGAAGCCGTTCAATAGCGGCGGCCCTTCGCCGAACGGGCTCGGGAACGGTTTCAACGTGTAGGTGAACAGCCAGCCGGCGACGCTGTTGAAGATCAGCAGCAGCCCGATGAAGATGCCGACCGAGGCCAGTACCGGCGCATTCGCCATCGGGTTCATCAGCACCCGCTGGATCACCGCGCCGATCACGAACGAAGCAGCGACGGTGATGACGAACGCGCCCCAATACGGCACGCCGGCCTGGATCAGGGTCAGGGCGATGTAGGTGGAGAACATCGCCATTTCGCCTTGGGCGAAATTCACGTGATGCGTCGCCTGGTAGATCATCACCAGCGCCAGCGCGACGCTGGCATAAATCCCGCCGGTCGCGATCCCCGAGAACAACTGGTGCAGCAAACCGTCCATGCGCGCGCGTGTCCTTGGTGTTGCGGGTCGCCGGGATCGGCGCTCAGTAGCCGAGATAGGAGCGGCGCACGGCTTCGTCCTTGCGGATGTCGGCCGCGGGTCCGGACATCACGATGCGCCCGGTCTCCAGTAGATAGGCGCGGTCGGCGATGGCCAGCGCCAGGCTGGCGTTCTGCTCCACCACCAGAATGCTGACGCCCTGCTCGGCGATGATCCGGCGCATGATGTCGAAGATGTCGCGCACGATCAGCGGCGCCAGTCCGAAAGACGGTTCGTCCAGCAGCATCAGCTTGGGGCGCAGCAGCAACGCGCGGGCGATCGCCAGCATCTGCTGCTCACCGCCGGACAGCGTCCCGGCCTGCTGGTGCAGCCGCTCGCGCAACTTTGGGAAATAGCCGAAGATCTGTTCGATGTCGCGGCCGATCCCGTTATCGCGGCGCGTATAGGCGCCGAGCCGCAAATTCTCCTCGACCGTGAGTTCCATGAAGGTGCCGCGGCCATCCGGCACATGCGCGATGCCGCGCCGGGCGATCGCCTCCGTGGACATGCCGTCGATCCGTGTCGCTTCGAAGCGGATTTCCCCGCGCGTCTGCAGCATGCCGCTGATCGCCCGCAACGTGGTGGTCTTGCCAGCGCCGTTGGCCCCCAGCAATGCGGTGACGCCGCCTTGGGTGACCACGAAATCGAGACCATGCAGCACTCGCGTTTCGCCATAAGCCGCGTGCAACCCGCGGCTTCCAGCAATGTCGCACCTTCAGGCTGCACTGGCATGCGCCCCCGCGCCGCCATCGGGTTCGCCGAGATAGGCGCGGATCACCTCTGGCTCACACTGCACCTCGGCCGGCGTGCCGTCGGCGATCTTCTGGCCGAACTCCAGCGCCACCACCTTGTCGGAGACGCGCATCACCAGACTCATGTGATGCTCGACCAGCAATATGCTCAGATCGAAATGGCCGCGGATCAGGCCCAGCAGGCGCGCGAGATCCTCGACCTCCTGATGGTTCAGGCCGGCGGCCGGTTCGTCGAGCAACAGCAGCTTCGGCTGCCCGATCAGCGCGCGGGCAAGCTCCACCCGTTTGCGAGTGCCGAACGGCAGGCTCGCGGCCTGGAGGTCGGCGACGTCGTGCAGGTCAAGCAGGTCCAGCAGGTCGTCGGAGCGGGCACGGGCCTGGGCGTCTTCCAGCGCCGGCGCGGGCAGGCGCAGCGCGTTGGCGATGAAGCCGGAGCGGCCGAGATGATGCGCGCCGACCAGCATGTTGTCGCGCACCGTCATGCTGCCGAACAGTGCCACGTTCTGGAAGGTACGCCCGATCCCGAGGCCCGCCATGCGGTGGCGCGGCAGGCCGGACAGGGATTGCCCCTCGAAGCGGATTTCGCCGCGGGAATGGCGATAGATGCCGCTGATGCAGTTGAACAAGGTGGTCTTGCCAGAGCCGTTGGGACCGATCAGTCCGCAGATCTGGCGGCGCCCGACCTCGAACGATACGCCGTTCAGCGCGACGATGCCGCCGAAACGCATGACCACGCCCTCGACGCTCAACAGCGCCGCCTCGGCGTGCCCGATTTCGGCCGCGATCAAGGGCGCCCTGCTCCGATCATGCAGCGCCAATGCCAATACCCGGATAAGCCTGCTGGCTTGCCACGCTGCCCCCCCTCGATTTTGTCGTGCAGCCATTTCGGCTGCTTATGCGATCGGTATAAATAGGCAATGCCCGGAATTCAAGCGGCTCAGGACCCGACGATCCTGGTGCGGTCAAAGAGGGTTCGCTGCCCCTGTGCCATCCTCAGCGGCGCAGAGGCCGGCGGTCCAGCAGCTGTCGCCAGACGCCAGTCGATTGCAGCCTGCTCATGGACCGCGGCGCCATCCCGGCGCCGCGGTCCTCTGTACGCCTCAGCCGCAGGGCTTGGCGGCGCTTGCGAGTTTGGCGATGCCACCCTCGCCGGCGGCGAGCTTCGCGGCACCACCTTCACCGGCCGCCTCCTTCGCCACACCGCCTTCGCCGGCGGCCTGCTTCGCCAATCCACCCTCGCCGGCCGCCTCCTTCGCCACACCGCCTTCACCGGCGGCGAGCTTCGCGGCACCGCCTTCGCCGGCAGCAGTCACCGCCGACGGGCAGCCGGCATCTTTTGCCTGCTGGGCATAGGCGCCGGATGACAGCACCAGCACCAGGCCCGTCGCGACCAGCATATGCTTCATCGTCATCGACTTTCTCCTGCCTGTTTCACCGTGTTCCAGGCGGCAGTTCTGCAAAGTCCGGCTCACCTGGCACAGTGAGAATGGCAGGCGGAGGGATCGCGCCTATATGAACGCATTCACCTCCGGCCGATTTTCCCGCTGACCGAACCCGCGCCGCTGACCGCGCCGGTCAGGGCGTAGCCGCAATCGGCAGCGACACGAATTGTTGCCTGTCCGCGTGGCGGATCAGCAGCAGCGCGTTGCGGCGCTTCAACGCCCGAGCATCGGCCAGTCGCTGCTGAACCTCGTCCGGCGTGGTCACCGCGTCGCCCTGCACTCTCAGGATCACGTCCCCCGGCGCGAATGCCCGGTCGGCCGCCGTGCTGTTCGGCGCCACTTCCGTCACCAGCACGCCTTCAGTCCCCGCCGGCAACTTGAACTGGGCCCGGCGCTCGCTCGTGAGCTCCGCAAGCTGGAATCCCAGCTCGGTTGGGTTGGTGCTGGCAAGCCGCGGAACGGCCGCCGGCTTCTGTGCCGCCGCTTGGGCTTCGCCCGGCCATTCGGCCACCGTCACGGGGACGCTCATCTCCCGTCCGTTCCGCCAGATCCCGAGCGGCATCGCGCTCCCGATCCTGCCGCGCGCGGTCTGTCTGGCAAAGGCGCGGACGTCCTTTGGAACCTGTCCGGCGGCGCTCAGGATGACGTCGCCCTCCTCGATCCCCGCCTTTGCCGCCGGCCCGCTTGCATCGACGCTGGCGACGATCACGCCCCGCGGCTGCGCCAACCCAACGGCCTCGGCAATATCGGCCGTCATGTCCTGCGTGCCCAGTCCGACCGAGCCAAGCCGCACCCGGCCCGATCGGCGCAGCTGATCCACCACGAACTGCACATCACTGGCCGGGATGGCGAATCCGATCCCGATCGAACCGGTGTTCTCCCCAGGCGAGAAGATCGCGGTATTCATGCCGATGACCTCGCCGCGCATGTCAACCAGCGGCCCGCCGGAATTGCCGTGGTTGATGGCGGCATCGGTCTGGATGAAATCGTCGAACGGCGAAATCCGGATGTTGCGGTTCAGCCCGCTGATGATTCCGGCACTGACCAACTCGCCCACCCCCAGCGGATTGCCGACCGCCAGCACCTGATCGCCGACATGCAAACGGTCGCTGTCGCCCCATTTCACCGCCGGCAACGGCTTTTCCACGTCGATCTTGAGCAACGCGATGTCGATGCTGTTGGACACCCCGATGATCCGCGCCGGCACTGTCCTGCCGCCCTGCAATGTCACGCTGATTTCCACCACATCGCTGATCACATGGCGGTTGGTGATGATGACGCCCGTGGGATCGACGATGAAGCCGGAGCCGAACATCTCAACCCGGCGGGTCTGCGCCGCCTCGTCCGGCAGGAGCTTGATCATGCTGATGCTGACGACCGCCGGCAGCAGGTTGGCGATGCGGTGCGTCCGCCCGAACGGAATCAGGTCGCGGATGTCGGCCTGCGCGGGCATCGTGTCCCACGGAGCCATCATCAGCAGCACCAGGGCAAACAAGCGGATATGGGATAATACGGCACGCATCGGCGAAACTCCCTATGTCCTGTGTCCGCGCAGCCCGGTCAGGCCCGCGCGCGGGCACAGCAGGCCGGCCGGCCGCTTCGCGGCGACCGCCGACGCCCTGCTATACTATCTGCTATATTATATGAATGACGTATTGGAGGCGGGCGGCCGATGATTCACGCGCATCTGGCGGTCGATCTGGACGAGACGGAGTTTCGCCTCATCGCGGGCAACGGCGTGCTGGGTTGCATTCCGGCCCCGGCGCTGCGGGCCCTGGTGCGCCGTTCCACCCTGCTGCTGGTCGATGCCCGCGAGCCGATCTTTGCCCAGGGCGACGACGGCCGCACGGTCCTGATCGTGCTGCAGGGCTATGTGAAGCTGTCCGCCACCACGGTCGGCGGCCGCGAAGCGATCCTGGATGTTGCAGGGCCCGGGAACGTGTTCGGCGAGCTTGCGGTCCTCAATGCCTGGCCACGCGCGGCCGACGCGGTCACCCTTTCGCCGTGCCGCCTGCTGTCGATCGACGGCCAGCAGCTGATCGGGGAATTGCAGCGCGTGCCGGAGTCGCTGCTCGCCGTGATCCGCCTGTTGAGCGCCCGTCTGCATACGGCGACCGAGCAGATGACCGACGCTGTCGACCTGCCGGCCCCGGCGCGCGTGGCCAAGGCACTCACCTATCTTGCGGCCCTGCACTCGCGATCCGACGCATTTGGCCTGCATATCGGCTTTCAGTTGTCGCAGCGCGAACTCGGCGGCCTGACCGGACTGACCCGCGAAAGCATCAACAAGCATCTCGCGAATTTTCGTGATGCCGGCTCGATCCGCATGTCCGGCCAGGACATCACCATCGTCGATCTCGAAGCCCTTCGCCAGCACCACGCCCTCGGCCTCACCCGGTTCCGCTGACCCCGGTCTTTGCCAGCGCGCGCTGCGAGTCCGCCAACTCGGCCTGCAGCGTCTCGACCTGCTCCTGCAGCCGCTCGATGTTGTGGAACAGGCGGCCGGCGGTCAGCCGCAGGAAGTGGTAGCCGAAATCAGGGTTCTGGTAATACAGCTCACGCACATGCTCGTAGCTGATGGACAGCAGCTCGCCATCCTCAATACATTCGAGCGTCTGCGTGCGCAGGCCGCTTGGCGCCAGCAGTCCGAGCTCGCCAACGAAGGCCCCCGCCTCAAGCACCGCCCCGATCTCGGTGACGACGAATTTGCCGGAGACCAGGTAATACAGCGCGTCGGCGGGTTCGCCCTTGCGAAACAACACTTCGCCCGCCTTGCAGTTGCGCCGCTGCATGAACGGCTTCAGCGAACCCAGCGTCTGGTCGCCTTGCGATGCCACGCGCACCCGCCGCACCAGCTGCATCATCTGGTAAATGCGCACCGCGTTCAGCGGCAACAGCACCATATGCAGCAACAGCGTCGGATACTGCCCTTCCAGATAGGAATAGACGATGAAGCAGACGTTGCTGAGTATGGTCATCATCCGCAACGGAACCATCGTCTTCATAAGGAACGAAGCGACGACGAAGGCGGCCCCGATATAGCCCGGCAGCTGAACCCAGCCGATATTCGCCATCACCCATCCGAGCGGATGCACATTCATTGCCATCTCCGTTCCCGGTGCCTGCGCCGGCTCTCACACGCCACTTGCCAAGCGCATAGTCCGAGATTTGCAGCATACAACACAACCCGGTCTCGCCGTCGATCGCACCTCGCGCCAGGTAGCCGGTCCGAGGACGCGGAACAGCCATCCGCGAATGCTTGCGGCGACGGTGGCCCGCGTGCCACTTTCCGCCCGGAGCGTGACCGATGGCATCCCCCTCCTGGATCGGCCTCAACCGCGCGGGCCATTATTCGAACGACCGGGCGCCCGAATGAAGTGCCACGGTGAACTGGATGTGTCCGCCTGGTTGCAGGCCCTGGGTCTCGGCCAATACGCGTCGGCGTTCGCCGCCAATGATATCGACCCCGACCTGCTGCGCCAGTTGAGCGCCGACGACCTGAAGGAGATCGGCGTCGATTCGCTCGGCCATCGCAAGCGCATCCTGGCGGCGGTGGCGGCGCTGGAAGGCGGCACCGGGCCTGCCGCCACGGCGCCGCAGGCGGAGGGCGCGCGGCGGCAGGTGAGCATCCTGTTCGCCGATTTATGCGGCTTTACCGCATTGTCGCGCACGCTGGACCCCGAACTACTGCACGACCTCGTCAGCCAGTACACTGCACTCGTCGACAGTATCGTCGAAAGCTATGGCGGCAGTGTCGACAAGCATATCGGCAATTCCGTGATGGCGTTGTTCGGCGCGCCGGTGGCGCATGGCGACGACCCGGCGCGGGCCGCCCGCTGCGCGCTTGAGATCCACCAGGCCGTGGCCGGCCTCGGGGCGCGAATGGGCCACCCGCTGCTGGCGCATGTCGGGATCGCCAACGGCGAGGTGGTGGCCGGCGGCGTCGGCCGCGCCGGCGGGCATGACTACACCGTGCTCGGCAATTCCGTGAACCTCGCGGCGCGGTTGGTGGCCCTGGCCGAGCCGGGGCAGACGCTGGTGTCCGACAAGATGTTCGCGAGCCTCGCCGGCCGTGCCGTGTGCGACGCGCTCGGCACCGTCGCGATGAAGGGGTTCGATGCACCCAATCAGGTCTGGCGGCTGCGCGCGCTGGCCGCCGACACGGCGGAGACGGCCAGACCGTTCGTCGGCCGCCAGGCGGAGTTGGAACAGTTCAAGGGCGCGATGGCGGCGTGCCTGCGCACCGGCAGCGGGCAGATCGTCTTCCTCCGCGGCGACGCCGGCATCGGCAAGACGCGGCTGGTGGCCGAGATGACTCGCCTCGCCGCCGAAGCCCGCTTCGCGGCGCATCGTGGGTTGGTCCTGGATTTCGGAATGGGCCGCAGGCAGGACCCGGCGTTGACAGTGGCTTTGAGCATCCTCGGCCTCGGCCCCGGCTCGGACGCCGCAGCCCGGCAGGCGGCGGCGGACGCGGCGGTCGCGGCCGGGCGGGTCGCGCCCGACGATGCCGTGTTCCTGGCCGAGCTGCTGGATTTGCCGATGCCGCCCGCCATGCGGACGCTGTACGACGCGATGGATCATGCCGCGCGCAACGCCGGCCGGCGTGAGCTGATGCGCGGGCTTGTGGCGTCGGCCGGACGAACGCAACCGGTGCTGATCGTGATCGAGGATCTGCATTGGGCCGATCCGGCGACGCTCGCCATGCTGACATCGCTCGCCGCCGGCGTGGCGGCGGGGCCGGCACTGTTGGTGCTGACCGCGCGGCGCGATGGCGATCCGATCGACGCGGCGTGGCGGGCGCGTTGCGCGGATGTGCGGCTGACCACGATCGATGTCGGGCCGCTGCGGCGGGAGGAAGCGATGGCATTCGCAAGCGCGCTGCCGGAGTCCAGCCTGGCCCTGGCCTGCGTCGAACGCGCCCAGGGCAATCCGCTCTTCCTGGAACAGCTCTTGCGCAATGCCGAGGAGGGCGCCAAGGAATTGGTTCCGTCTTCGATCCAGAGCTTGATCCTGGCCCGTATGGACCGGCTGGCGCCGCTGGACCGGCGCGCGTTGCAGGCCGCCTCGGTCATCGGCCAGCGCGTGGACCTGCCGACGCTGCGGCACATGATGGATGCACCGGACTACGACTGCGCAAAGCTGATCGAGCATGCGCTGCTGCGCCCGGAGGATGACGGCTATCTGTTCGCGCACGCGCTGGTGCAGGAGGGCATCTACCTCGCACTGCTCAAGGCGCGCCGACGCGAGTTGCATAGCCGCGCGGCCGCCTGGTTCGGCGCGCGTGGGGACGCGGTGCTCCGCGCCCAGCATCTGGAGCGCGCCGAAGACGCCGCGGCGGCGCACGCCTATTTCGAGGCGGCGGCCGCGCAGGCGGCGGCATATCACGCCGAACGCGCGATGGCGCTGGTGGAGCGCGGATTGTCTCTGGTGTCCGATGCAAATGAGCGCCTGGACCTGATCTGCCTGAAAGGTGAGCTTTTCGCCGATCTGGGCATGATCGCGGAATCGATCGCGCAATACCGCGCGGCGCTGGCCGTGGCCGGCGACGACGGCGGGCGCTGCCGGGCGTTGCTCGGCCTGGCCGGCGGCCTGCGCGTGTCCGAAGGCTTGGACGAAGCGCTATTGCTGCTCGATGAAGCACAGACGATCGCGGCGCGCCATGACCTGGTGCTTGAACTGGCCCGCATCCATCATCTGCGCGGCAATATCTTCTTCCCGCTTGGACGCATCGACGGCTGCCGCGAACAGCACGAGTTCAGCCTGGCGCAGGCGCGCCGCTCAGGCTTGGCGGAAGCCGAAGCGCGCGCGCTCGGCGGGCTCGGGGACGCGGCCTACGCGCAGGGAAGGATGCGGACGGCGTTCGACAGCTTCAGCGGCTGCGTCGCCCTATGCCGCCAACACGGCTTCGGACGGATCGAGGTGGCAAATCGGTCGATGGTCGGGTTCAGCCGCCTCTATTTGAACGAGCCGGCGCAGGCGCGTGAGGACGGTGTGGAGACCGCGGAAATGGCCGCACGCGTGGGCCATCTGCGCGCCGAGCTGCTGGGTGAAACCATGGGTGCCATGGCGTCGGGCGAGTTGGGCGCCGATTCTCAGGCGAGGTTGCATCTGCAACGGGCCAATGAGCTGGCGACGCAATTGGGGGCGCAGCGCTTCGCGATGCAAAACATGGAGTTCGAGGGGCAACTCCTTTGCGCCCGAGGCCGGCGGCAGGAGGCAACGGCGCTGCTGCGCGACGCGGTGGCGCTCGGGCGGCGGGTCGGGCTGCAGTTCTGCGGTCCAAAGACGATGTCGGCGCTGGCGGTGGCGACCGAGGATGCGTGCGAGCGTGGGCGCATGCTGGTCGAAGCGGTGCACCTGCTCGGCCTCGGTTCGGTTGGGCACAACCACCTGCTGGTCCATCGGGACGGTATGGAGGCGATGCTGCTGGCGGGCGACTGGGCTGGCGTGCGGCGACATGCCGACGCGCTGGCGGCGTACACGCGCGCCGAAACCCTGCCATGGTCGGAGTTGTTCATCAGCCGCGGCCGGGCGCTGGCGGACCTGCTGATCGGCCGCGAGACGGCGTTGGCGGCGCTGGAAGCGGTGCGCGCGAAACTCACGGCATCCGGGATGGTGACTTACCTCGCGGTGGTGGATGCGGTGCTGGGCGGCGGCGATCCGGCCGCACCGTTCGCATGGGCCGCCGCCGAACTCCTCGCCAGGGCACGCCCAGCGTGAGCATGCTCGCGCTCGAATGAGATAAAGCAGCGACGCGGCGGCCATTTCAAACCATGAAGTCGCTTTTCTTGCGCACCAATCCACGGGCCAGCCGCTCACGCCACCAGCCGATCGTGCGGGCCAGACCCTCCCGCAGGCTGGTCGCGGGCCGCCATCCGGCATCGGCCTCAAGCCGGGCGCTGTCGGCCAACAAAGCGCGAACTTCAGAATTTCCCGGCCGCATCCGCGCCTGGCGATGGCAAACTGGCTTGTTGCACCCCGTCAGCTCCCGCGCCAGTTCGATCAGTTCGCCAACCGATACCGCCTTCCCGCTGCCGGCATTGTAAGGCTGCCCAAACGCCACCGCCGGCGCTGCGCCGATCGCCAGGAACGCGGCCGCCGTGTCCTCGGCAAAGGTAAAGTCGCGCACCGTCGAGACGTCGCCGACCTCCACCGTCTCGCAGGCCGGATCCAGCATCTGGCGGAGCACGGTGGGGATCACCGCGCGCTCGCTCTGCCGGGGCCCGAAGGCGTTGAACGGGCGCAGGATCGCCACTGGAAGCTCGAACGACCGCGCATAGGCCTCGGCCATCATGTCGGCGCCGATCTTGGATGCCGAATAGGGCGATTGCCCCTGCAACGGATGGCTCTCGCTAATCGGCATGGTGATGGCCGAACCATAGACCTCGCTGGTCGAGGTGTGGACGACGCGCCGCACACCACTCTCCCGGGCAGCCTCAAGCACATTCAACGTCCCCAGCACGTTGGTTTCGACGTACGACTGCGCCGCCACGTACCAGTTGCAGAATCGCGATCAGTGCCGCGAGGTGAAAGACGATGTCCTGCCCTTCGGTGATGCGGCGGACAAAAGCCGCGTCCCGCACATCGCCGCGCACCAGTTTCAGCTTCGCCCTGATGTCATCCGGCAGATCGTCCAGCCAGCCATGCGAAATCGAAGGAGTTGTAGCAGGACAGTGCCGTGACCTCGGCGTCGTTGTTGACGAGTCGCTCCGTCAGATGCGAACCGATGAAGCCGTCGGCACCGGTGACCAGAACCTTGCGGCCGCGATAATTCAACACGTGATACTTTCCTCTCAGCCGGTCAGTCAGGGGCTCGCGGCGTCGACGTGGCACAGTATTCGATCATCACGCCCGACCGAGGGGTCCACGCTGGCGGCTGCCGGCGCCGGAAGACTGCCTTCCAACCCAGGCGCTGGCTCCGCTCGCTGAATTCCTGAACCCAGGCGTCCACGCCCGCGACGCACCGCTTCTTCTCCGCCGGCAGAAAGGACCATCCCAGCACCGCCAGCACGCCACGGATTGCCCATCCCGCATCCGAAAAGATGTTGCGGCGGGGATAGTAAGCCAGATCGATGCTCGCCTTCAGGGGAAACAAGACGCTGCGATAGAACAACTCGGCATCGCAGCCTTCCTCATACAGCCGGTTTTCGTTGCGAAACACGACCTGAGATGGCCCGAATATACCCGGCTTGTGCTCGAGCACTCTGCTGTAGTCACCCGCGTAGCAATCGGCGAAGCTCAGGGATTCCGGTCGCGGACCGACGATCGCCATTTCGCCGACCAGGACGTTCCAAAGCTGCGGCAATTCGTCGAGCTTCGTACAGTTCCAGAACCCACCCAATCCGCGTCATCCGGGGATCGTTTCTCAAGGTCACCGCCAAGCCCGTTTGCTTCTGCTGGGCGTGGAACTTGCGGAACTTGCGCAATGGGAACTGCCGTCCCCTCTTCCCCAGCCTCATCTGCGAAAAGAAGATCGGACCGCCGCTCTCGGCCCATACGGCCACTGCGATGATGATCAGCACGGGCGTCAGCCAAATCAGCAGCGCGAGTGCCACGAGACGATCGAGCGCATCGCGTAGCTCGACCGTAAACCTGGCATTGCGTGGTTCAAGAAAGATCGGAGATTCTGCGTGTGCCGACATGGCGCTGCTCCTGCTCTCTAATGCGCCAGAGATTTCGCCAACATTCGCGCGACGTATTCGACATGCCCGGATTCCAGCTTCGGATGCAGCGGGAGCGTCAGTTCGCGCATGGCAAACTCTTCCGTGATGGGCAGGCGTACGGTGGGGAAGCGGTTTTGATACCAGGAGAACCAGTGAATTGGCGGATAATGGTTCGTCGTCTGAAATCCCTTCATCGCGCAGCGCATTCGCGACGCGCTGCCGGTCCACGCCCTTCGGCAACACCACCGGCAGGATATGATGCGCCGAGGGACGCGGCTGGGCGAACGGCACGGAGACGTCGGGACAATGCTCGCTCAGCACAGCGCGATACGTGACGGTCAGCGCCCGGCGTTTGGTGTTCCACGCATCGAGATGCCGTAGCTGGTTCAGGCCGATCGCGGCGCGCAGTTCATCCATTCTATAGTTGTAGCCGAGCATCGTGACGTCATAGGTGATGACGCGCCCGTTCAGCCGCTGCATCGTATCGGACGTCATCCCATGCCCGCGCGATTGCCGCATCCGGTCCAACAGCGCCTGGTCGGGCGCCGAGAATCATGCCGCCTTCGGCGGTGGTCATGTTCTTGTTGCCGTAGAAGCTGAAGACCGCGGCGTCTCCGTAGACGGGCGTCCGATCGGCGCCGACCGCGTGCGCCGAATCCTCGATCAGGAACAAACCTCGCGAATCCGCAAACGCCCGCCAGGCATCGCGATCCGCGATGTAGCCGGCATAATGCATGATGATCACCGCCCTGGTCTTCGCGGTGCACTTGGCTGCCGCGTCCTCCAACGACATGATCGGGACGTCGAAGGATTCGATGTCGACGAAGACCGGAGTCGCCCCTGTATACAGCACGCTATTTGACGTCGCGACGAAGGTCAGCGCCGGCACCAGAACCTCGTCCCCCGCGCCGATGCCCAGGGCGTCCAGCGCCAGATGAAGCCCCGCCGTGCAGGAGCCGACCGCCACCGCGTCAGCGCTTCGGTGCTGTTCCGCAAATTCCCGTTCGAACGCCTTGACCCGGCTGCCCATGGTGATCCAGCCGCTATCGATGACGTCGGCCAGGGCCGCCTTTTCATCCTCGCCGAGACTGGGCTCGGCGACCAGCAACATGGTGTCTCGTCCGTACATTTTACGACGCCCCCGTCCAGGTTCGCTCAGTTGAAGTCCGTGTGCTGCAATCGCCGCCAGGGCTTGATTGACCAGACCTGGCTCCGCCTCACTGAAGACGAACGGCTTTTCTAGTCGGCCGGCTCAAGCATCAATGGCTCCGTCTCATAGGCGGGCACGCCGTCGTCCCAACCGAGCTCCTGTGCCTTCTGGAAGTCCTCGACACGACCGATGTCCAACCAGCAGCCGCGGTGCAGGAAGGTGTGGACCGGCAGGTTCCTGGCCATCAGGCAGACCATCAGGTCATCGAAGCCGAAGGGGATGCCATCGGGAATATGCTCCAGCAGCCTCGGCTCCATGCAGTAGATGCCCATGCTGACGAGTTGGCTGAGGTTCGGCTTCTCCCGGAAGCGCACCACCCGCCCCTCGGACGCCTCGATCACGCCGAAATCCATGTGGGTGGTGCGTTGCGTCGTGGCGATCGTCAGCGCGCCGCCATGGGCACGGTGGCTGCGCACGAAGGCGTTGAGATTGAGGTCGGTCAGCACGTCGCCATTGAGCACCAGGAAGGTCTCGTCGAGCTTGTCGCGGAGCAGGCTGAGCGCGCCCACGGTCCCGAGCGGCTCCAGCTCCTCGGTGTAGATGATTTGCAGGCCGAATTTCGCGCCGTCGCCGCAAACGCTGCGAATGAGGTGACCGAGATAGCCGGTGGTGACGTACACCTCGTGCGTGCCGTTCCGCCGCAGCCATTTCAGCAACAGCTCCAGCACGGGTTTCGAGCCGACTGGCATTAGCGGTTTCGGCAAGATCGTCGTGTAAGGCCTGAGACGAGTACCCTTGCCACCTGCTTGAATGACGGCCTGCATATGTACCTCCCAGCACGTTCCATGGGACAGTCAGAGTACAGCTTGCAACGATCGCATCTCGAACAGCGCCGCAACACCGCACCGATGTTTCAACAATGCGACAGTGCAAATCCGGCGGCAAACCGGTAAAACGATCTACAACCATTGCGCCCGGAAAGAAACGAACTTGCACTGAGATGCATTGGCCGCTCTGCGTTCAGCTTCTCGGCCTATTTTGCCAGGTCGAGTGAAAATCCGCGAAGCCAGCAAACCAAGCACTTCACTAATAGGGCGATCGACTGGCGGCCTTATCGGGAACTGGCATCCACACGGTGAAATCGACCCAGCGGCAAAGCATACGTCGGTCGGGCAGCGGCACTTTCATGCCGAAAGGATCTAGTCCCAATGATCGATGCCCCGCCATCGCGTCATCCGTATGGCCAAATGGTCAAACAGGAAACGGATGGCTGTAGTGGCGTTCTTGGTCGCTTCCGGGTGCCTCGCTTTACCCGGCCGATGCGGCGACGCCAGACCTGCCCCCGATCAGCCCCGGCACGAGAGGACGAAATGGATCAGGTCATCAACTCCAGTCCAGACGGTGCGACGCCTACGGCGGCGAATTGCAGATGAGCGTCCCTCTCCCCGGCGCGAGGGCCTTCCCTTGAAGCCCGACCTGCTTCTGGTTGGGGGAGAGGATCATGATCTGCGCATCCCGTTCCTCCTCGCCCTGCGCAACCTTGGGTTCCGCGTGGCCGCGGCAGGCACCGGCGACCCCGCACCATTCGCGCGCGCCGACATCGATTATCATCCATTCCGGTTCGACCGATTCTCGAATCCGCTGGCGGATCGCGCTGCCATCGCCATGCTCGCCAAGCTGTTCGCCGAACTGCGACCGGGGCTTGTGCAGTGCTTCGACACGAAGCCGAACCTGCTGGTGCCTTTCGCGGCCCGAGGGATACCTGGCTTGCCCGTCGTTCGTACCATCAACGGCCTGGGCTGGATCTATTCCTCGAACGCGCCGCTCGCCCTGGCCTTGCGCCCGGTCTTTCGCGCACTGCACCGCGCCGCCGCCCGGTCCACAGCGGCAACCTTGTTCCAAAATCGTGAGGACCAGGCGTATTTCGTGCAAAACCGAATGGTCGGCGACCGACCAAACCAACTCATCCCCGGCTCGGGCATCGATATCGAGCAATTCGATGCCTCCCGCGCCGCCGGGCCATCGCCGGGGCAGTTGCGTGAACAGCTCGGTCTTGGTCGCGCTGAGATCGTCATGACCGTAACGCGCCTGACGAGGCAGAAGGGCATTCCGGCCCTGCTCGATGCCGCATCGCTTGTGCACAAGGTCCGGCCGGGCGTCCGCTTCGTCCTGGTCGGTCCGCGCCAGAGCGAAGGCCCTTTGGCGGTGGCGGAACACGAGATCGACGCACATCGCGCCTACGTGTTGGCGACGGGCAAGCGCACGGATGTGCCGTCGCTGCTCGGCTTGGCCGACGTGTTCGCCTTCCCCACAGAATACCGCGAAGGCGTACCGCGCGCACTGCTCGAAGCCGGGCTCGCTGCCCTGCCGATCGTGGCGACGCGGATGCCTGGTTGCACCGATGTGGTCCGCGACGGCGAGAGCGGTTGGCTGGTTCCGCCACGCGCACCCGCGGCCATGGCCGATCGAATCCTGGACATGCTGCGCGACCGTCCCGCCGCCCGCGCCATGGGAAGCCACGCCGCGACATTGGTGCGGCGCGAATTCGGCCTCGACCTCACCGCCGCGCGGTATGCCGGCGTCTACCGCGCCGTGCTTGGAAGCGGCGTTATGGGAGGCGACGTGCCGGGAAATTATGGGGATCGCGGCTTTGCCGCAGGTCTGCCGTCGACGCGCGTCACCTCCGGCAAGCCGGATGCCGATGATTTGGGCGTGCTGCTGCCGTCGCCCGGAGGGTCCGGGCCGTGCTGATCCTGCAGGAAGCAACCCTCGCCCTCGGCCTGATCCTGTCCACCGCATCGCAGCTGCGGCAGATCATCCCCGGGGTCGGCCCCGGCGAGGTCTGCCTGGTTATCTGGCTGGGCCTGACCTTGAGCCGCGAAGTCGGGCGGCTGGGCCCCCCCATGACGCCGGCGATCGGCTGGATCCTGGCGTTTTGGGTCGTATTTGCATTTGCCCTGGGCATCGGCCTGCTGACCGGGCTGGCGACGGAGGACATTCGCGACAGCGAATCCGCCATTCACGACATCCTTAGCTATCTGCTCCTGGCCACGGTGAGTTGCCTGCTCGTCGTGGAGCCGGGTGCCGCGGCACGGCTGCACCGCGTGGCCTGGCTCTTCGTGATCCTCGGGTCGCTGTCGTTGGCGATGGTGTTGCTCAACGCCTGGGGCTTCCTGACAATTCCTGGTGTCCAGCCATGGTTCTGGGAACGGCTGCAGGGATGGTCGGACAATCCGAACCAGCTTGCCCTGCTCTGCGCGGCCCTCGGCCTCGTGTCTTTGCATCTGGCGGAGAATGCGGGGCGATTCAGCGGCAAGCTCGCCGCCTGCCTATGCGCCGTCCTGCCGATCTATGTTGGCCGGCTTAGCGGCAGCGACTCGTTCGCCATCGTCCTCGTGATCGTCGGGCCGATCTTCATGGCGCTCAAGCTGCGAACATGGCTCGCGCCGAGCCAGGGGCGGATACGGTTCCGCTTCGCCTGGGCGTGGATCGTCGTCATGGCACTGCCTCTGGCCACGATCTCGGCCATGACCTTCGCACCGGCGATCGCCTTGCAGACGGAATCCCTGGCCGGGCAGATGTCAAAAGGCGGTGGCAAGGAGGTTTCCGGTGAATCGCAGCTCCGCTTCGCGCTCTGGAACGAGGCGCTCACGCGCGGTATCGACTCCGGTTTGCTCGGGCTCGGACCTGGGGCGCATCTGGTCAGCACCGCTTACAAGCGGCTGCCTCCGCCCAATTTCGAAGCTCACAACACGCCGCTGGACCTGTTCACGCAAGGGGGACTGCTCGCGGTCCTCAGCTTCGCGGGCATCATCGCGGTTGGTTTCCGCCGAACCTACAAGGCCAACCTGGCCGGGCTGACGACGCTGCTGGGCGGTCTCGTGATCTTCAGCACGTTTCACTTGATCGTCCGACATCCGATTTTCTGGTTCGCGATCGCCCTTTGCCTGGTGGCGCAAGTCGGCACCAGCACGGTTCGGACGCCCGCAACCGGCCATGGGAGCTGACAGCATGTGCGGAATCGCAGGCATTCTCCTGGCCCCCGGCGCCGACCCGCGCCGCCTTGGGTATGTGGAGGCGATGGCGAGCGCCCTGCACCATCGCGGGCCGGATGGCGGCGGCATCTGGACGGACGGCAATGCCGGCGTCGCCCTCGGCCATCGCCGGCTGGCAATCGTCGATCTGTCGGAAGCCGGCCGCCAGCCGATGCACTCCCCAGGTGCCAGCCTGGTCGGCACCTATAACGGTGAAATCTACAACTTCCAGGATCTGCGGTCGGAGCTGGAATCGCGTGGCCAACGATTCCGCGGCCACAGCGATACGGAAGTGATGCTCGCATCATTCGAAAGCCTTGGCATCGAGGCGGGCCTGAAGCGGATGGCCGGCATGTTCGCGCTGGGTGTTTGGGACCGCACGCACCGGATTCTGCATTTGGTGCGCGACCGGATGGGCAAGAAGCCGCTTTACGTGGCCCTGGTCGATGGCGCGCTGCTGTTCGCGTCAGAGCTTAAAGCATTCCGTGAATTTCCAGGATTTCGCGCCAAAGGTTGAAACCGGGGCGCTCGCCGCGGTGCTGCGCCAGGGCTGGGTTCCGGATGACCAGTGCATCTGGCAAGGCGTGTTCAAGCTGCCGCCCGGCACGATGCTGTCCGTCCGTCCGGAAGATCTTGCCGGCGCCACAGCGGCGACGCTGCAACGCCGCATCCAGGCCTGGTGGTCGCTCGCCGACACCGCCGCTCTCGGCCAGCGAACGCCGATCGCAGGGCCGGAGCCCGAGTTCGAAGCGGCACTTGATCAGTTGCTGCGGACCACGGTGCGCGAGCGGATGGTCGCCGACGTGCCGTTGGGCGCGTTCCTGTCCGGAGGCATTGACAGTTCGTTGGTCGTCTCGCTGATGCAGGCGCAGTCAGGCCAGGCAGTCCGCACCTTCACGATCGGCTTCGACGACGCGCAATATGACGAAGCCGCCGACGCCGCCCAAATCGCGCAGCATCTCGGAACCGATCACACCGAGTTTCGTCTGACCGCGGCCGATGCCCGCGCCGTCATCCCGGACCTGCCGCGGATCTGGGATGAACCATTCGCCGACGAATTGCAGATCCCGACCTTGCTCGTGTCCCGCCTCGCCCGCCAACACGTGACGGTGGCGCTGACGGGGGACGGCGGTGACGAGGGTTTCGGCGGCTACTCCCGGCATTTCATGTCCGCCCGCATCGCGCCGGTCTTCGGCCTGCCACTGGCACTGCGAAAGGCCGGGGCGGCGACGCTGCAGATGCTGAGTGCGGATTTGTGGGAGAGCGTCCTTCGCGGCCTTCGGCTTCCTGGCGGTTGGCGGGACGCGCTGAACGGCAGCAATCTGCGGAAGCTTGCCGGCGTCATCGACGCGACGGATGAACGTGACCTGTATCGGCGCTTCACCACCTTCGGCGGCACCTCTGTCGCCCTTGGCCCGCCTGAGGTGGATGCGGACGTCTTCGCGCCGCTGGGAAATCTCGCCGAGCGACTGATGTACCGCGACATGGCGCGCTACCTGCCAGGCGATATTCTGGTCAAGCTCGACCGGGCGAGCATGGCGGTGAGCCTGGAGACGCGCTGCCCGCTGCTGGATCATCGCGTCATCGAATTCGCCTGGCGCCTGCCCACGGCGATGAAGCTTCGCGGCGGCAAGGGCAAATACCTGTTGCGGCGGGTGTTGCGCCGCTATGTCCCCGAGCATTTGTTCGACCGGCCGAAGCATGGGTTCAACGTCCCCGTCGGTGCCTGGCTCAAGGGGCCGCTGCGCGAGTGGGCAGGCGATCTGCTGGCCGAGGATCGGTTGCGGCGGGACGGTCTTCTGGACCCCGCGCGCGTGCAGGCGTGCTGGCGCGAGCACCAGGAGGGCCGGCGGGATCGGGCCTGCGAATTGTGGGCGATCCTGATGGTGCAGTCCTGGCTCGATACCACGCGCCCGCCGCCGCGGCAGCCATTCGCGGCAGGCTCTGCGCAGCCCGGGGTGCCAGCGCCACAGGCTATGCACGTAAACGGCGCATGACGGATGCAAGGGAGCGATCTGACATGACCTCCGAGCTTCACTTCCAGGAACTCGCCAACATCTTGCGGCGACGCAAATGGCTGATCATCACGATGGCAGCGTCCGGCATGGCCCTGGCCGGCGCCGGAGCCCTGCTCATTCCCGCGCGCTACACCGCCAAGGCCCAGATCATCTTCGAGCCGCAGCAGATCGCGCGCGTTGGCGTGCCGGTGTCGATCGTCAATCCGGGCGCCGAAGATTTCCTGATCCCGACGCAGGTGACGACGCTGCTGTCGCGCGACCACATGGAACGGGTCCGCAACAGTCTCGCCGACGACCCGGCATTCCGGATTGCAGAACGAACGCGCTCCATCCGTCCATCCGCGAGCGATGTCTTATGGGTACAGATCACCGCGTGGCGCAAGGCGGCCGATCAAGCCTGGACCAGCCTGCTCGCATGGCTGCCGCCGTCGTTGCGACCGGATACGGACGCGACCGACGGGGCGGAGGCGGCAAGTGCGGTTGCGACACAAGATGCCGCGACCACTGGTCCGATCGACCCGGGAATACGAAGCCAGGAGGAATTCGAGCGACGGCTGAAGGTGTTTCAGGAGGCCGGCTCGCACGTCATCGCGGTGTCCTACACAGCGCAAAGCCCCGACGCCGCGAGCATGGTGGCGAACCGCGTCGTCCAGCTCTACATCGCAGGCCAGACCGAGCAGAAACGGGCCGCCAGCAGTCGAGAGCTCGCATGGCTCGGCGAACGGATACCGGCGGTGCAATCCGAGGTCGAACGCGCCGAGACGGCGCTGACGGAGTATCAATCGGCGCACGGCATGGTCGACGCGAATACGCCAATCGCCAATGACCAGCAGGTGGCTGACCTGAGCCGCCAGTTGGCCACCGCGGAATCCGATCTCGCAGCCCGGCAGGCGCGGCTGGCCTATGTCCATAGCCTCCGTCTTCAGGGCTCAGGCGCGGTGCTCGAAACCCTCAACTCTCCGGTGCTGGTGGACCTGCACCGCCAGGAGGTGGCGTTGCAGCAATCGGAAGCCGAACTGACCACCGCGTTCGGCTCGTCCAATCCGAAACTGCTGCCGATCCGCAGCCGGCTGCAGGACATAAGGGGAAGGATCAACCAGGAAGCGGATCGGGCCGTTCGCAACCTTGAGAACGAAGCCTCGATCGCCGCCAAGCTGGTTGGCACGCTGCGGACGCGGCTTACCGGCATCAACGGCGCCAAGGGTGACATGCACCTGCGCGACCTTGAACATGACGTGGCCGCCAAGCGGCAGCTTTACGGCAGCCTCGTGCAACGCCGCGAAGAGGTCCGTGGGCAGCAGGATATCCTGCAGCCCGACGCCCGCATCCTGTCGCGCGCCGCGCCGCCGGAGCGGCCAAGCTCTCCCAATCCTTTGTTGTTCGTGTTTCCCGCTATACTGGTTTTCCTGATCGGCGGCAGCATGCTGGCCGTGCTGGTCGAACGGCTTGACCGCCGGCTGCGCTGCCAGCGCGATGTCATCGATGCTTTGGGCATCCCCTGCATTGCCCTGATACCGCAACTCCGCCGCATCGGGCGCCGGCGGCCACACCAATACCTGCTGGCCAAGCCGCTGGCCGCCTATACCGAGGCCATCCGCTCGGTGGTCGCGGCATTGCATCTGGCCTCGCCAAACCGTGCGCCGAAAGTGGTGCTGATCAGCTCCAGCGTGCCAGGGGAAGGCAAGACCACGCTCGCCGTCAGCCTCGCCGCCTACATGGCAAGCCTCGGGCGGCGGGTGTTGCTGGTCGACCTCGATTTCCGGCATTCGACCATCCTGCGCGAGCTCGGCGGCACCGCCGAAGGCGGGGTGCTCGACCTCATCGTCCACGGGCGTCCCTCCTCCGAGGTGATCCAGCATCTGCCGGGGCTTCGCCTCGATTACCTGCCGGTTTGCCACAGGCCGGTCGATCCCTTCGCGCTGTTCGCCAGCCAACAGATGTCCCGCTTGCTGACGCAACTGCGCGACGAATACGACTGTGTCATCGTCGACAGCCCGCCTTTGCTCGCAATCACCGAAGCACGGCTGCTGGCGACGATGGTCGACAAGGTACTGTTCGTTGTGAAATGGAGCAGCACGCGGCGCGACCTGGCACAGAATGCGTTGGGCCTGCTCCGCAGTCTCGGCATCCCTGGCAAGGGCCGTGACAAGCTGGCCGGCGCGGTCATGACGCAGGTCGATCTCAAGCGACACGCCCGCGGCCGCTACGGCGACATCGCGGAATTGTTCGTGAGATACAAGAAATACTACCTTGAGAACTAAAGCATCGTCCGATCGACCTATCCTTTCGATCGGACAAGCAATCTCCAGACCGATGCAGAAGGAAGGCTTTGGCATGGGCGCGCTGTCGGACAAAACGCTGCAGATCGAAGAGCCGTCGGCCACGCTGCCAGGAACCGCAACGCCACGGCCGGACGGCCGCTCCGCGACGCTCGAACTCCTGCAGAAATTGCTCGCCACGTTCCTCCGCGAGGAAGTCGCCTACTGCTATTGGAAGAGCAGCAGGCGCCTGCCCGCGGTGCTGGCCGGCGAGTCCGACCTGGACCTGCTGGTCAGGAAGGACGACCTGCACCACGCCGGCCGCGTCTTGCTGGACTGCGGATTCAAGCTGTTTCCGTCGGTCGCCAGCCGCGACCATCCATCCATCCTGAGCTATCTCGGCTACGACGAGGCGAGCGGCCGCATCATTCACGTCCATCTGCATGCGCGTCTGGTCGCCGGTGAGCGGCTGCTGAAGAATTATCGCCTGCCCTGGGAGCAGGCGATCCTGGCCCGCGCCGTGCTGCATCCGCCCACGCAGCTCAGGATGCTCGACCCGGCGAGCGAGGCCGTGCTGCTGGCGGTGCGGGCGTGCCTCGAATTACGGCGCTCGGACCCCATCACATTGCTGCATTGGCGCACGACGCAGCAGAAATTCGGGCTCGACCGGGCCGACCTCGCCGAACAGGTGAGCTGGGCCAGCCTGCGCAGCCGAGCCGCCGAGTTCCTGAGCGAAGATGCCGCCGGCCCGCTTGCCGATGCGATCTGCGGCAATCAGCCGCCGGAGCGCGACCGCCGCCTGCGCCGCCTGGTCCGGCGCGACCTGGCCCCGCACCGGATGTACAACGCCATCGAAGCCCGGCTGCGCAGCATCGGCCGCGCGGTGCACTGGCTGGCCGGCGGTTTGAACAAGCGCCATCTGCACTTGCCCCGGCCTTGGTCCCGGCGCGTATCAGGAGGCGGCTGCGTCATCGCATTCCTCGGCGTCGATGGCAGTGGCAAGACCACCGTGACGGCCGCCATTCGCGCCTGGCTCGGGACGGAGATCGACGTGATGCCGATCTATTTCGGTACCGGCGACGGACGCCCTTCGCTGCTGTTGTTGCCGCTCAAGCTGGCGGTGCCGCTTTTCACGCGCCTGATCAAGAAGAAACCCCGCGGATCGTCGCACGGCACGGTTTCCGGCCAGCCGCCGGGGCCGCTCTACAGCTTCTTGCTGACGGTCTGGTCGACCGTCCTCGCGGTGGAAAAACGAAGCAAGCTGAATGCGGCGCATCGTGGTGCCGCACGCGGAATGGTCGTCGTCGCCGACCGATATCCGCAGGACGAAAACCCCGACTACAATGACGGCCCGCTGCTGCCACGCCTCGTCACCGTACCGAAGCGTTTGCGCCGGTTCGAGGCCAGTGCCTATGCGCTCGCCCGCGCGCTGCCGCCCGATCTGTTGATCAAGCTCGATGCACCACCCGAGTTGCTGGCGATCCGGGAGCCGAACATGAACCGCGATGTCATCCGCGAGCGAGTTTCCGCCGTACGGCGGCTTGTCTTTCCCGGCGCGCGCGTGGTCCGCGTGGATGCGACCCAACCGCTCGCCGATGTTATCCGCGCGGTCAAGTACGAGATTTGGCGTACGCTGTGAACGCTCGCTGAGAGGTTGCGCATGATCATCGAACTGTTCGGCCCGCCCGGGGTCGGCAAAACCACCTTCGCGTCCGCCCTCACCAGCTTTCTGCGCGAGCGCGGGCATGCGGTCGATCCGGTCATCAGCTACCGGCCGGCTGAGCAGACGCCATCATCCAACTCGGCGTCTGGTGAAGCCGCGCCGTCTCAGGCCAGCGCCTCGATGCGACGCCTGGTACGTCCGGCGTTCGAGATGATGGCGACGACGGGTCATCTGTTCGGACATTCCCAGGATGCCGCGATGACGGCGGAGCTGATGCGGCTGTTGCCGTCAAGAAGCCTCGTCTGGTCGATCAGGCTTCGGCAATATCTGTTCCGGCTCGCTCATTCCTGGCATCTTGCCGCGGCGTCCGACCATATCGTGCTGTTCGACCAGGCATTTATCCAGGCGCTGTGTTCCCTGGTGCTGCTGGGCCGGACGCCGGACCGGACGCGGATCGCGCGCGCGCTCGGCATCGTGCCGCAAGCCGACCTGCTGATCCGCCTCGACGCGCCGCGCGATATTCTGGCGGCGCGGCTCGGTGAGCGGCAGCGCGGCCAGGGTATGATTGAGCAGCTGTTCGAACTCGACCTGCCGACCAATCTCGCATCCGGGCCAATCATCGACGACCTGGACGCCTTGCTGCGTGAACGTGGCCGCCCGGTCATTGTGGTGAATTCCGCCGACCGGCAGGCACTGCAGGCCGGCGTGGTGAAAGCCGGCACGCAGGTCGTGGCGCAATTCGCCCGGCATCCGGCGCCGCCGGCACAGGGTCGGCAGACCATGGAACAAGCCCAGAATGCCTGATCCAGCTCCGGGAGGTCGGGCGCTGGCCGGGCGGGTCGCTCGTGGCGGCATTCTCGCATTCGGCATCCATATCGGGGGCGCCGGGCTGACCTATTGTTCGCAGATGCTGATCGCCCGCACCGTCGGCGCCGACGGCTTTGGCCTGTATGCCTATGTCTTCGCCTGGATGACGCTGCTGGCATATTTCGCAGCCCTGGGCTTCGACGTTTCGTTGATGCGGTTCATCCCCGCCTACCACGCGCAAGGTGCATGGCCGATGCTTCGCGGCGTCATCCAATTCGCCCAACGCTCGGCGGCCATGGTCGGGGTGGCGGTGGCGGTCCTCGGCATCTGCCTGGTGCGGCTGTTGCCGGCAGGAGACGTGGGGCGCGCAGCATCCGCCGATCTTGCCGACACCTTCGTGGCCGGATTCTTTCTTGTGCCGGTGCTGGCACTGTTGTGGATCCGCTCCTCGATCGTCCGCTCGTTCGGTGGTGTCGTGTCGGCCTTGGCGCCGGACCGGATGATCCGTGATGGCCTGCTGCTCGGGTTCATGGGCGTCGCGGCGTTGGTTCCGCAATGGCGCATCGATGCGCCCACCGCGATGCTGGCGACACTGCTGAGTGCGGCGCTGGGTCTGGCGATCGTGAGCCTGGCGATGCGCCGGTGGACGCCTGCGGCGGCCTATGCCGCTGCACCGCAGAGCGCCGGACGGATCTGGGCCAAGGCCGCGTTGCCGCTGGTGGTGATCGCCGTGGCCGACGTCGCCATCAACCGGACGGGCGTGGTGCTGCTCGGCTGGGCCGGGATGACAACGGATGCCGGAATCTACGCCCTGGCGTTCAACATCGCCTTCCTCGTGGCGCTGCCGCGCACCGCGATCAACGCGCTGTTCGCCCCTGCCATTTCCGGCCTTTTCGTCCGCAAGGACATCGTCGGCCTGCAGGCACTTGCCACACGCACCGCGGTCTGGACCCTGCTCGGCGCCGCCTGCATCGCCCTGCCGCTCGCATTGCTGGCGCACCCGTTGCTGGGCTGGTTCGGCCAGGCGTTCACGCAGGGTGTTTCCGCCCTGCGCCTGTTGTTGTTCGGGCAAGTGATCTCCGCCGCCGCCGGGTCGCAGCTCTATCTCCTGACGATGACCGGACATGAACGAAGTGCTGCGGCATTGATGCTGCTGAACGCCGTCGTCAATGCGGTACTGGGCGCCGTGCTGATCCGCTTCCTGGGGCTTGAGGGGGCCGCCATCGCGACCACCACGACCCTCATCCTCTGGAACGCCGCGATGGCGCTGCTGGTCTGGCGGCTGCTGCACATCGTGCCGAGCGCCCTCGCCATCCTCGCGACACCGTTCCCTGTGAAACCGCGCACCATCAGGGCGCCGTCGGCATGACCCTTCGGCGCAGACCCAGCAAGCCATGGCTGAAATCGGCATTGTTCGGCGCTGCCATTCTGGCCGCACCGACGTTCACCGCGGTAAAATACGACCAGCTTGCGGATGAGCGGTTTGTCGAAACGCCGGAAATGCCGAAGCCTGCCTATCTCCATCCAACCACCGATCCGGTCTTCGGCACACCGTTCAGGCGCATCACCGAGGCGGGGCGCAAATTGCTCCCCGGTGTGTCTTGCCGCACGACTTACTGCACCCATCGCTATTCGAGTTCACAGACGTGGAACGCCGACCAGACGTTGCTGCTGATCGCCAATGGCTGCGCCGGCGGCTGCTTTCTGGACGGGCAAACCTACCAACCGCTGTTCCATCGCCGCATCCCGAACGAATGCGAGTGGCATCCTACCGATCCCGCCCTGATGATCTGCATGGCCAATGACGAGATTTACGCCTGGGCACCGCGCACCAACGCCCGGAAAACGATCTATGGGCATGACGGCCACACGCATTTCGAGTTCGGGCCTTACAAGGGCAACCCATCCAGAGACGGCCGAAAAGTCGTGGTGCGCGCCCATGACCGCACCGGCGCGCTCGTCGCCTTCGCCTATGACATCGCGGCAAAGGTGAAATATCCGGACATCAAGCTATCCGACCTGCACGGCACCAACGGCTTCTGCGGCATCTCGCCATCCGGTCGCTACATTTTCTGCTTCCAGGACAATCCTGACGAAACCAACGAAGCCTATGTCTTCGCCACTGATGGCACCGAGGTGCAGCACTGGCAGGAAAACCATCGGCCAGGACATGGTGACATGACCATCGACGCTGACGGTAACGACGTCTATGTCGGTGTCAGCAAATCCGATCCGGACAAATACCATATCATCAAGCGCCGCCTCAAGGATGGCGTGGTCACCGACCTCGCGCCATTCGGCGAGGGCCAGCACGTCTCCATGCGCAGCATCAACCGGCCCGGCTGGGCCTTCATCACCTATTCCGGAACGGCGGCCGAGATTGCCGAGCATCCGGATTGGGTGCCGTTCTACAGCGAAGTGGTTGCGTTGCGCATCGACGGCAGCGGCGAGATCCGGCGTATCGCCCAGACCCACAGTGCCAAGGCCGATTACTGGAGCGAAGTGCATGCCTCGCCATCGCCCGACGGCTCCCAGGTGATCTGGTCAAGCAATTGGGGCAAGAGCGGCGAAGCCGTCGAGGACTATGTCTCACAACTCACCTGGCCGTCCGCGGCGTTCAAGGCCTCTCTCTCGCATCGTTGATGTGACGCCGATCGCGGTGCGAGGGCGGCCGCATTGCTCACATCATCCACCCGGATTGGATGTTCTTTCGGACCTGCGGCTAGTACTAGATCAAAAGACGATCTTGAGGCGCAATTCTTCGCCGGATACGATCAGTTTTCGAAAGCGAGCGCTGAGCGAGTTCTACTTGGCGCCGACATGATATCGGCGATCTCCAGACCAGCGCGCAGAACGGCATAGAGTTCAGATTTCGGCTGCGATGTCGCTTTAGGTTTCGGCTCCGATTTGCCGCGCTGTGTCCTGTCGGGAGAGAATATCATGGCCAGAACGATCAGCAGCACAACACTCGGCCCGCTGGTTCTTCGCAGCACGGATAAGCCACTGACGATCACCGGCACTGGCAAGGTGCTCGCATCCGGCGTCGGGCAAGATGGCATCGACGGGGCTTCCGGCACCACCTGGACCATCGGCAACGCCGGCACCATCTCCTCTGCGAACCGTTACGGCATATCGCTCGCAGGCGCCGGCATCATCACCAACTCCGGTCAGATATCCGGCCTCGACGCCATCCTGCTGACGAATGGCGGCAACGTCACGAACACCGCCACCGGACGAATTACCGGCACCAACAGCGGCATCCGCGCGACGCACGGCACGGTCACGGTCACCAACGCCGGAACCATCTCCGGCCCTGGAAAATATTCGATCGCACTGGACGCTGGCGGCACCGTCACCAACACCGGCGCGCTGGTCGGCCATGAGGATGGAATTCGCATTCAGAACGCGATTGGGCAGGTGGTGAACTCGGGCTTCATCCAGGCAACCGCGGATGACGGTGTGGGCTTGTTCGCGGGCGGCAGCGTCACGAACAATGCGGGCGGCACCATCCTGGGCTCCGGCACCCTCGGCGCCGCGATCTTCATCACCGGTGGCGCCGGCACCGTGGTAAACTCCGGCAGTCTCTCCGATCCGGATCATTTCGGTATCCTGCTGGCATCCGGAAGTGTCACGAACAACGCGTCAGCGACCATCATGGGCAGCATCGCCGCGATCGGTGTCAACACCGGCGCAGGAACGATCACCAACGCCGGCAGCATCATCTCGACCGCGGCATCGGGTGCCGGCGTTGATCTGGAAGCGGGCGGCAGTGTCACGAACAACACTGGCGGAACGATCTCGGGCGGCAACTTCGCCGTGTTCATTACCGGGACGCCGGGCACAGTCACGAACAGCGGTACGCTGACGGCCGCGACCTTCGACGGCGTCGATCTGTCGCGAGGCGGCAGCGTGACGAATAATGCCGGCGGCACGATCTCAGGCGGCAGCAACGGTTTATATCTCGCTCTGACGTCGAACGTGACCAACGCCGGCAGCATCAACGGACCGGGTACCGGCGCCGATTTCCAGGGTGGCGGAAGCTTCACGAATTCTTCCGGCGGGTTGATCACGGGCGGAAGTTTCGGCGTGTTCATGACCGGGGGCGCGGGCACGGTCACCAACAGCGGCAGTATTTCCAGTGCCCACGGCATCGCGTTGGAAACCGGCGGCAGCGTCACCAACAACGCGAATAGCACGATCACGGGCGGGGTCGCGGGCGTGTTCGCACAAGGCGGCGCCGGCACGCTGACGAACTCCGGAAACATCACCGCGTTGTCTTCCGGCGGCGCGGCCGCCGACATCGAGGGTGGCGGAGTCATCACCAACAACAGCGGGGCTTCGTTATCCGGAAGCTCATTCGGCGTCTTCCTGAGCGGCGGCGGCACCGTGAGCAATGCCGGAACGATCTCCGGATCGAGCTACGCAGTGCAATTCTCCGGTGCCGGCACCGACCGGCTGATCGTCAATCCAACGGCGGTCTTCCTTGGTGCTGTCGGCGGTGGATCATCGGGGGCCAACACGCTGGAGTTCGCCGGCGGCTCGGGCGCCATCGGCTTCCTTTCGGGAGGCACCGGCACGGTCACGCAGAATGGTCAGAGCTGGATGTTCCTGAAGTTCGGATCGCTGACCTTCGACAGCGGCGGCAAGTGGACGCTGAACAACAGCAATTCCACCGCCAACATCGCCAACAACGGCACGGTCGACATCACGGGCTCGCTCAATGTCACGACGGCGATCGACCCAGCCAGCACCGGGCTGTTTCTGATCGACAACGCCGCGACGCTGGAGGTCGCCTCGGTACTTGGGGGCGGCGCGCAGATGCAGTTCTTACCGAGCAGCAGCCTGCTGGTCGACAATGTCGCGGCATTCGGCACCAATGTCGGCACCGGCTCCTACGCCGGACCGCTCCTTGAAAGCTTCGCCGCCGGCAATGCCATCGATCTCAAGAACTTCGGCTCGGCTGGGGCGGCTTTCACCTATGACGGCGGCACCGGGCTGCTGCAGCTTTCAAACACGGCCTCGCAAGCGGCGACGCTGCATTTCCAGACATCGAGCCTCGGCAGCGGCAGCTTCCAAGTCGCAACAGACGGCGCAAGCGGCGTCCTCGTGAAGCACGCCTGACAAAGCTACTCCCTGTGGCTAGCCTCAGGGCAAGACGGGTGGGTCATGCCGCTCGTCTTGCTTCCGGAATATGTGAAGGGCGGAAGAGTCCCCACGATGGGTCCATTGCCGATCGTCGTACAGACGAGTGGAAACAATTAGACTCAATTTTTCGGCATTATTAAACCGGTGATGCCGATGCCGGCTGCCAACTATCCAAATCTTGCAATTAATTACTTTTCAGCAAGAGCCCAGACAAACGACGAACATACAAGTTCGTTATGAGGCCTATATTTACAGTTTTGTGAATGCTGAATGTCCATAAGTTCGACATTCTATAGGCGCGTACTCGGGAAGAGATAGCGCCTGTTTCGGCAGAAAACGCAGTGCCCCGGGAATGCAGGGACTCCGCTAGCAGAAGACGAAACGGTCTGACCGACTCCATTGGAGAGACGGTCAGGCAACTGGCTTTCTATGCCGAAACGACTGTGACTGGCTGCAGAGGATAGTGCGAATGTCGACACAAGTAGACAATAGCCTGTCTCCGTCACCGGCTCGCAATGGCCGGAGCGTATTGCGATCGAGCGATCCCATCGCGACCAGTTCACGGCTGCTGATCGTCGTGGAGCGGCACGAATTTGTTCGCGGTTGCCTCAGTTCGTGGATCGCCACCTTCGATAAGGAATTTGAGCTGGCAAGCGTGGCCGACGTCACCAACTCGCTGCCCGCGGCGACACTCGCGCGGGCGACGGTGGTTATCCTGAGCGCCAGCGCGCCGGTTGTAGCCGACGGTTGGCTGAATGGGCAGGTGGATTGGCTGCGCGCCAACCGGCCGGACGTGCCGATCGTGGCGATCGTCAAACCGGACGACGCGCATCCCATCGGGGAATCGGTCAAGCAGCTGCGGCTGCAAGGCTACATCCCCACGTCCAGCAGCATGGAAGTGGCAGCAGCGGTGCTGCGGCTGGTCGCCGCCGGCGGCACATATGTTCCGCACGACATGGGCGAGGGCCAGCCCCCACCGGAGCTTCCGCTCAGCCGGGCGCGCTTCATGGTGGACACGGCGCGGGTTGCGCGTCTGACGCCGCGCGAATGGGGCGTGCTGGAGCTTCTGGAGCACGGCATGGCGAACAAGATGATCGCCTACCGCCTGGGACTGTCGCAGAGCACGGTGAAGGCGCACGTGCACAACATCATGTCAAAGCTCAAAGTGCGCAACAGGACGGAAGCTGCGGTGACGGCGCAGCATCTGCAGCCCGCAACGGAGCGCGAGCGCCGCCCGTAGAAGGCCGGCCGAGCGGCTGAGGCGCCCGGTCAAGGGGCTGGCGTCTGCCGCCAACCTTTGCGCCCACGCGCGGCCCCTTCCGCATGACCGACCACCCCGCGCCGGGCCGAGTGCGCGCCAGCCCGCCGGCCGCTGCCTTCCTTGCATTCATAATGATGCAGTTACGTAACTACATGAGGTGCGAGCGCAAGTTGGAAATCGGGCGTGCGCGCGGCTAAGCTGCGTGAAGACATTCAAAGAACGCTCGCGCGTCCAAGGTTGCATTCATGCCCTCCCCCCTCGCCAAATCCATCGCAACGGTTGCGCTCAGCGGCACATTGCGCGACAAGCTGGAGGCCGGCGGCGGCGGTCGGCTTCGACGGCGTCGAGATCATGGAGGCGGATCTGCTGACCTTCGACGGCTCGCCCGCCGATGTGCGCCGCATCTGCGAGGAGCTGGGCCTGGCGATCGACATCTACCAGCCGTTTCGCGACTTCGAGGCGATGCCCGAGCCGCAGCGCGACCCGCAACCTCGATCGGGCCGAACGCAAGTTCGATGTCATGCAGGCGTTGGGCACCGACCTCGTGCTGGTGTGCAGCAACACGCAGCGCCGCGGCCATCGACGACGATGCCCGTGCCGCCGCCGATCTGGCGGAGATGGCCGAGCGCGCGGCGCGGCGCGGGCTGCGCGTCGGCTATGAGGCGTTGAGCTGGGGCCGGCATGTCAACCGCTGGGGCCACGCGTGGCGCATCGTGCAGCAGGCTGGCCATCCGGCGCTGGGCTTGATCGTGGACTCGCTTCCATACGCTGAGCCTGGGCGACGATCCGTCCGGCATCGCCCAGGTGCCGGCCGACAAGCTGTTCTTCGTGCAGATGGCCGACGCACCGAAGCTGTCGATGGACGTGCTGAGCTGGAGCCGGCATTTCCGCAATTTCCCCGGCCAGGGCGATCTGGACGTGACCGGGTTCATGCGCGCGGTGCTTGGCGTCCGGCTACAGCGGGCCGCTGTCGCTCGAGGTGTTCAACGACGAATTCCGTGCCGCCCCGGCACGGTTCGTCGCGCGTGACGGGCTGCGCTCGCTGATCCTGACCGAGGCCGAGGCCGCCGGACGGCGCCGGCCTGCCCGCCGCGCCGGTGCTGGACGGCGTGGAGTTTCTGGAATTCGCGGTCGACGAGGCGACCGGCGCCGGAGCTCGCAGGCTTTCTGTGGCACGCTCGGCTTCCGCCACGCTGGCCGGCATCGGTCGAAAGCGGTCGACCTCTATCGCAACGGCGGCGTCAACCTGGTGCTGAACGCGCGAGCAGGACAGCGCCGCGGCCGAACACTTCCACCTGCACGGTCCTTCCGTCTGCGCCATGGCGATCCGGGTGGACGACGCCGCCGAGCGCTGGCGCGCGCCCGCGCGCTGCTGTGTCCGCGACTGGCAGGAGCCGATCGGCGCGGGCGAGCGAGCAATTCCCGCCGTGCGTGCGCCGGACGGCACGCTGATCTACCTGGTGCAGCCGCGAGACCGGCGGCCGCAGCTTCTGGGAAGATGATTTCGATCTGTTGCCCGCCGCCGACGGATGGCCAACCTCTGATCGGGATCGACCATGTCGTGCTGGCCTTGCCGGTCGGACGCATGGCAACCTACGTGCTGTTCTGGCGCGCGCTGTTCGGCCTGGTGCCGCAGCCGCAACTCGATACGGCGGATCCGTACGGCCTGGTGCACAGCCGCGCGCTGGTCAGTCCCGAACGGCCAGGTCCGCGCTCGTGCTGAACGCATCGGAAGGCCGCGGGACGCTGACCGGTCGCTTCGTCTCGGCCTATGCCGGGGCGGGCGTGCATCACGTCGCGCTCGCCACCCCCGACATCGCTGCGCACGGCGGCAGGACTTCGAGACGCTGCGGCGCGCCACTGCTGCCGATGCCGGCCAACTACTACGACGACCTGTCGGCGCGCTGGGCACTGGACGACGCCGACGCTGCGGCACTTGCAGCAGCACGGCCTGCTGTACGACCGCGACGAGCCGGGCGAGTTCCGGCACCTCTACACCGACGCGTTCCATGATCGGTTCTTCTTCGAGGCGGTGCAGCGACAGGCCGGCTATGCCGGCTTCGGCGCCGCCAATGCCTCGGTCCGTACCGCCGCGCAGGCGCGGCAGCATCCCGTCGCGAGGCTGCCTGCTACTGACCAGGAGACGCTCGCGATGATCCCGCAGAACGAATTCATCCAGCGCGATCGCGCGCAGCACCCGCCGGCGCTGACGCCGGACTACAAGACCAGCGTGCTGCGTTCGCCCGCGCCTGCCATTGTGGTCGCTGCAGAACTCGCTGTCGGAGGTCACCGGCCCGGTGTTCGGGCAGGACGAGCTGGGCCCGCTCGATCACGACCTGATCCTGAACTACGCCAAGACCGGGCGAGCCGATCGGCGAACGCACCATCGTGCATGGCCGCGTGCTCGACGAGAACGGCCGCGGCGTCGCCGAACACGCTGGTCGAGGTGTGGCAGGCCAACGCCGGCGGCCGCTATCGGCACAAGAACGACACCTACTCGCGCCGATCGATCCCAATTTCGGCGGCTGCGGCCGCATGATCACCGACGAGGACGGCGCACTATGCCTTCCGCACCGTCAAGCCCGGCGCCTATCCGTTCCGCAACCACGTCAATTCCTGGCGGCCGGCGCATATCCATTTCTCGGTGTTCGGCTCGGGCTTCGCGCAACGGCTGATCACCCAGATGTATTTCGAGGGCGATCCGCTGATCCCGCATGGACGCCATCCTCGGCACCATCCCGGACCCGGCGGCGCGGCAGCGGCTGGTGGCGCCACTCGACCTGAACGCCGCGGTGCCGATCGACAGCCTGGCCTATCGCTTCGACATCGTGCTGCGCGGCACCCGTTCCACGCTGTTCGAAAACAAGCTGCACGGGAACTGACGCCATGATCGAACACGCTCGACTATCTGCGCGAGACGCCGTCGCAGACGGCCGGGCCCTATGTCCATATCGGCCTGATCCCGCATCAGGCCGGGTTCGACATCTTCGAGAAGCCGTTCAGCAACGTGCTGGCCGGGCCGAACAGCCGGGACGAGCGCATCCGCATCGAAGGCCGCGTGCTAGACGGGCTGGGCCAGCCCTGCCGCGACGTGCTGGTGGAAATCTGGCAGGCCAACGCGCGCCGGTCGCTACAACCACCGGCGGACCCACAAAAGGACAAGGCGCTCGACCCGGGCTTCCGCGGCTGGGGCCGCACGGGCACCGATTTCGACACCGGCCTCTTCAGCTTCGAGACGGTCAAGCCCGGCCCGGTCATCGGCCGCCGCGGTTTCAAGCCGATGGCACCCGCACGTGAACGTCTGGCTGGTGGCGCGCGGCATCAACATCGGGCTGTCCACCCGAATCTATTTCGCGGACGAGGCGGCGCTGAACGAGCAGGACCCGGTGCTGCGCATGATCGAGCCTGCCATCCGGCGCGAAACGCTGCTGGCGCGGGCGCGAGGAGCGCGATGGGATGACCGTGTATGTCTTCGACATCCGCCTGCAGGGCGAACGCGAAACCGTCTTCTTCGACATCTGAGGAGGGAATGGCATGAAGCCCGTCATCATCGCCGTCGCCATCACCGGGTCCGTTCCGCGCAAGAAGGACAACCCGGCTGTTCCGACCACGCCGGCGGAGCAGGTGGAAAGCACGCACCAGGCGTTCGAGGCCGGCGCGTCACTGGTGCATATCCACGTGCGCAATCCCGATGAGAGCCCGTCCAGCGACCCGGCCTTGTTCGCCCAGGTCCAGGACGGCGTCAGACGCCATTGTCCCGGCATGATCGTGCAATTCTCGACCGGCGGCCGCGGCCGCGACCCGGCGGCACGCGGAAATGCGCTGGACCTGCGGCCGGACATGGCGTCGCTGTCCACCGGCTCGGTCAATTTCCCGACGATCGTCTATGAGAACTCGGCCGCATTGGTCACCGAGCTTGCCACCAAGATGAAGGCCAACGGCGTGCGGCCGGAGATCGAAATCTTCGACCTCTCGCATCTGCACGGCGCGAAGCGGTTGGTGGAATCAGGGTTGATGGATGAACATCCGCATGTGCAGATCGTGATGGGGGTGAAGAACGCACTTCCCGCCGAAGAACACCTGCTGGACCTGATGCTCGGCGAATTGAAGCGTCTGCTTCCCAACGCGACCTGGACGGCGGCCGGAATCGGCGTGAACCAGGCGCGAGTGATGGAATGGGTGCTGGCTCGCGGTGGGGACGGCGTGCGGACGGGGCTGGAAGACAACATCCGCATCGGCAAGGATCGCCTGGCCGCCAGCAACGCGGAGTTGGTCCAGCTTGCAGGTGAAGCCCTCTTGCGCCACGGCCGCCGCGCCGCCACCCCGGCAGAGGCTCGCGTCGCGCTGGGACTGGCACTGACGACGCCGTAGCGGCCGCAACGTCATCCCGGGGCCTCCAGCGTCCGAGGCAGCGCGACCCGGGGAGAGATAGCCGGGGACCAGGTCGCGACGCAGGACCGGCGCAGGCCGGTCCGGCGTTCAAGCGTGCGGCACGCGCAAGCTGCGCGTGTTCTAGCGCGACGGCGCGGACACCGCCCAAGTATGGGCGTGGACCAATCCCTCATCGTGGTCGACCGGCGGGTTGGAAGCCGGCACGTCTGATGCCACCGGGGCGAGTTGCGCCTGGTCGTGGAACTGCGCTGCCTCGGTGCTGCCGGCCATCGCCGTCGTGGCGGACTTGCCGCCCGAGGCCGCCATCGCCACCGCGTCGAAGTAGCCGACGCCCACCTCGCGCTGATGCCGGGTCGCGGTGTAGCCGTCGGCCTCGGCGGCGAACTCGGCCTGCTGCAGCTCCGAATAGGCGGCCATGCCGCGTTCGCGATAGCCGCGCGCCAGGTTGAACATCGACGAGGTTCAGGCTGTGGAACCCGGCCAGCGTCACGAACTGGAACCGGTAGCCCATTGCCGCCGATGTCGCGCTGGAAGCCGGCGATCTGCTCCGCGCGCAGCTTCTTCTGCCAGTTGAAGCTGGGCGAGCAGTTGTAGGCCAGCATCTTGCCCGGGAACTGCCGGTGGATCGCGTCGGCGAAGCGCTCCGCCTCCTCCAGGTTCGGCTCGCTGGTCTCCCACCACAGCAGGTCGGCATAGGGCGCGAAGGCCAGGCCGCGGGCGATCGCGTAATCGACGCCGAGGCCGGGCTTGATGCGGAAGAAGCCCTCCGGCGTGCGCTCGCCGGCAGATGAACGGGCGGTCGCGCTCGTCGACGTCGCTGGTCAGCAACTGCGCCGAATGCGCGTCGGTGCGGCACAGCAGGACGGTCGGCACGCCCTCGACGTCGGCGGCGAGGCGGGCGGCGTTCAGCGTGCGGATGTGCTGCGCGATCGGCACCAGCACCTTGCCGCCGAGATGGCCGCACTTCTTTTCCGACGCGAGCTGGTCCTCGAAATGCACGCCGGCGGCGCCGGCCTCGATCATCGCCTTCATCAGTTCGAACGCGTTCAGCGCGCCGCCGAACCCGGCCTCGGCGTCGGCGATGATCGGCGCCATCCAGTAGGTGCTCTCGTCGCCTTCCAGCCGCGCGATCTGGTCGCAGCGGCGCAGCGCGTTGTTGATGCGCTCGCACCACCTTCGGCACCGAGTTCGACCGGATACAGCGACTGGTCGGGATACATCTCGCCGGCGGTGTTGGCGTCCGCCGCGACCTGCCAGCCGGACAGGTAGATCGCCTTCAGCCCGGCCTTGACCTGCTGCACCGCCTGGTTGCCGGTCAGCGCGCCGAGCGTCGGCACGAAGGGCTCGGTCTTCAGCAGGTGCCACAGCCGGGCGGCGCCCATCTCGGCCAGCGTGTGGCGGATGCGGAAGCTGCCGGACAGGCGCTCGACGTCCTGCGTGCGTGTAGTCGCGGCGGATGCCGGCGAAGCGCTCGGGGTCGTCGGCCGGACCGCCGGACATGCCGTCCGGCGCGCGCGTGAAAGTGGGATGAAGCATCGTCGCCTCCTGTGCTCGGATTCCGATGCGTCAATAATTGACATTGCATCTGCGAAGTGCAGCCCGAATTCTGCGCACGAGGCCAGCAATACTGTGTTGACTTCACGTGACAGAATAGCGGCGAATTTGTAAAGGATGTAAAGATGGCTCGCACCGCTGATCGGCCGGACCGTCCGACGGCTGCGCGCCGGAGCGCGGCCTGTCGCAGCAGGCGCTGGCGGCGCGGCTCGGCATCTCCGCCAGCTATCTGAACCTGATCGAGCACGATCAGCGCGCCGTCACCGCCTCGCTGCTGATCAAGCTGGCGCGAGACGCTGCGGGTCGATCTGGCGCACGCTGTCCGGGCGCCCAGGAACGCCAGCTGGAGGTCGGCGCTGCGCGAGGCGTTCGCCGACCCGCTGCTGGCCGCCGATGCGGTGCCGGAGGCGGAAGTCGCCGCGCTGGCCGCCGCCAGCCCGAACGCCGCGCGCGCCGTGCTGGCGCTGTATCGCGCCTGGCGGGTGGCGCGAGAGGACGCCAGCGGCATCGCCCTGCCGTCCGGCCGGCGCGTGCTGCTGCCGAATGAGGAGGCGCGCGACTTCTTCGACGACCGCGCCAACCATTTCCCAGCGCTGGAGGAGGCCGCCGAGGCGATCGCGGCACGAGCTGCCGCGCCGCGCCGGCCGAGATGAACCACGCGATCGCCGAACGGCTGCGCCGGATGCATGGGCTGCACGGTGACGGTGCGGCCGCTGGACGGCGCGCTGCGCCGCTACGATGCCGGCGACCCGCAGCCTGACGCTGTCGGAGACGCTTGCCGCGCGAAAGCCGCGGCTTCCACATGGCGTTCCAGCTGGCGCTGCTGGAGGCGCGCGACGCGGTCGAGGCACGGTGACTGGCCGATCGCACCAAGCCTCGACCGGAGGCGGCATGCTGATCCGGATCGGCCTGCTGAACTACGTCGCCGGCGCGCTGCTGATGCCGTATGCGCGCGTTCCGCGCCGCCGCGCGCAGTCGCTGCGGCACGATATGGAGGCGCTGGCGGCCCGCTTCGGCGTGTCGTTTCGAGCAGGCGTGCCATCGCCTGTCGACGCTGCAACGGCCGGCGTCGCGCGGCGTGCCGTTCTTCTTCCTGCGCGTCGATCCGGCGGGAAACGTGTCGAAGCGGTTCTCGGCCGCCGGATTTCCGTTCGCCCGCTACGGCGGGTCGTGCCCGCGCTGGGTGGTGCACACCGCGTTCGCGCAGCCGGGCGCGGTGCAGGTGCAGGTGGCGCGAGTTGCCGGACGGCGCCGCCTATCTCTGCTTCGCCCGCGCCGTGGCGCGGCCGGCGGCGACATGGGGCGAACCCGCGCCGATGCACGTCGATGGCGATGGGCTGCGATGTCGCCCATGCCGACGCCGTCGTCTATGCCGACGGCCTCGACCTGGAGCGGGCGACCGTCGGGATCGGCCTGTCCTGCCGGCTGTGCGACCGCCCGGACTGCCGCAGCCGCGCCTTTCCGCCGCTGGAACACCGCCTCGCGCTCGACCCGACGCTCACCAGCGACAGCCCTTACAACTTCGTTCCGCGCGGTCAGCCGCCGCGGTAGCCAGTGGTGCGATCCCAACGCTTCTGTCCCAAGCATTCGATGAATCACCACACCAAACGAGGGCTGGTGGCTCTCCGTTCAAAATCAGAAACAATAGAATAGATATTCCACTACATTTTGCAACAATTGACGAAGGTATTATTCCTGCATAAGGTCGTCATGGCTGTGTAATACACGTCACATTAAGGCGTTAAATTCGCCAAATGACAGTAACACAATATTCTTAATGGTATTTGCGTTACCGTTAAAAATACTGTTGGAGAGGTAAACGAAAATGACTGTACCTAATTACGATCATATCGTCGTAGTTATGATGGAAAATCATGATTACAGCCAGATCATCGGAAATAGCCAAGCCCCCTATATCAACAACCTCGCTTCTGGCGGAGCGCTGCTGACGGATTACACCGCCATCAGCCACCCGAGCGAACCGAATTACTTTTCCCTCTATGCCGGCAGCACGTTCGGCATCGCCGACGACAATCATTACAGCGAGCCCGATCCGACGCTGGCGACCATCTTGCAGGGCGCCGGCAAGACGTTCACCGGTTATGTCGAGGGCGGCGCGTCCTCATACGATCACAACCCCTGGGAATCATTTCCAGAAGGGTTTTCGGTCGAGAAAGACTTCAGCACCTTTCCAAGCACTAACTTTGCCGCCTTGCCGAGCGTGTCCTTCGTCATTCCAAACGTCAACGACGACATGCATAACGGGACGATTCAGCAAGGCGATACCTGGCTGCAGAACAACCTCAACAGCTACGCGCAATGGGCAGTGAACAACAATTCGCTGCTCGTCGTCGTGTGGGACGAGAGCGCTACGAATTCAACCAACCAGGTCGCGTCCATTCTCTATGGCGCGCATGTCGTCCCGGGCGGTTACGCCACACCCTACAACCACTACAACCTGCTCAACACGCTGCTGGCCGCCAATAATCTGGCCGCGCCACGCAATGCCGCCACCGCAGCGCCAATCGATGTGTTCGCGACGACGACAGCGGGCACGCTGGCGGGCCAGATCAACCTGGCCGATGCGACGGAAGGCACGGCCCTGGCGGCGGGCACCGTGGTCGCCAGCTTCACCGACAGCAACACCAGCGAGGTCGCAAGCAACTTCAGCGCCACCATCACCTGGGGCGACGGCACCACCTCCGCCGGCACGGTCAGCGGGGCGAACGGAGCGTTCAGCGTGACAGCGGGGCATAGCTACGCCGATGAGGGCAGCTTCGCGCTCTCCACGACGATCACCCGCACCTCCGACAACGCCACCATCACCCCCACCGGCACGGTTGCCGCGGCGGAGGGCGACGCGCTCACCCCGATCGCCGCCACCATCGCCGGCACCGCCGGCCAGGCGCTCGCCAATGTCACCGTCGCGAGCTTCACCGACAGCGACACCACGACGCCGGCGGGCGACTTCAACGCCACCATCGCCTGGGGCGACGGCACCACCTCCGCCGGCACCGTCGCGGGCAGCAACGGCAGCTTCGCCGTCACCGGCACCCACATCTACGCCACCGCCGGCACCGACCCGCTCGCCGTCACCCTGGCCGACAACGCGCCCGGCACCGCCACCGCCACCGCCAACAGCACCGCCCAGATTGCCGGCCAGCCTGCGGGCACGCTGGCGGGCCAGATCAACCTGGCCGATGCGACGGAAGGCACGGCCCTGGCGGCGGGCACCGTGGTCGCCAGCTTCACCGACAGCAACACCAGCGAGGTCGCAAGCAACTTCAGCGCCACCATCACCTGGGGCGACGGCACCACCTCCGCCGGCACGGTCAGCGGGGCGAACGGAGCGTTCAGCGTGACAGCGGGGCATAGCTACGCCGATGAGGGCAGCTTCGCGCTCTCCACGACGATCACCCGCACCTCCGACAACGCCACCATCACCCCCACCGGCACGGTTGCCGCGGCGGAGGGCGACGCGCTCACCCCGATCGCCGCCACCATCGCCGGCACCGCCGGCCAGGCGCTCGCCAATGTCACCGTCGCGAGCTTCACCGACAGCGACACCACGACGCCGGCGGGCGACTTCAACGCCACCATCGCCTGGGGCGACGGCACCACCTCCGCCGGCACCGTCGCGGGCAGCAACGGCAGCTTCGCCGTCACCGGCACCCACATCTACGCCACCGCCGGCACCGACCCGCTCGCCGTCACCCTGGCCGACAACGCGCCCGGCACCGCCACCGCCACCGCCAACAGCACCGCACAGATTGCCGGCCAGCCTGCGGGTACGCTGGCGGGCCAGATCAACCTGGCCAATGCGACGGAAGGCTCGGCCCTGGCGGCGGGCACCGTGGTCGCCAGCTTCACCGACAGCAACGCCAGCGAGGTCGCAAGCAACTTCAGCGCCACCGTCACCTGGGGCGACGGCACCAGTTCGGCCGGCACGGTCAGCGGGGCGAACGGAGCGTTCAGCGTGACAGCGGGGCATAGCTACGCCGACGAGGGCAGCTTCGCGCTCTCCACGACGATCACCCGCACCTCCGACAACGCCACCATCACCCCCACCGGCACGGTTGCCGCGGCGGAGGGCGACGCGCTCACCCCGATCGCCGCCACCATCGCCGGCACCGCCGGCCAGGCGCTCGCCAACGTCACCGTCGCGAGCTTCACCGACAGCGACACCGCGACGCCGGCGGGCGACTTCAACGCCACCATCGCCTGGGGCGACGGCACCACCTCCGCCGGCACCGTCGCGGGCAGCAACGGCAGCTTCGCCGTCACCGGCACCCACATCTACGCCACCGCCGGCACCGACCCGCTCGCCGTCACCCTGGCCGACAACGCGCCCGGCACCGCCACCGCCACCGCCAACAGCACCGCACAGATTGGCGCAGGCACCGCGCCGGGAGGTGGCGGAACCCTTCATTATGCCCCCAATTCAAACGTCGTGAATGGCACTTACGCGCCGGGACAGGATGGCTTCAACCTTGCGGATGTCAGCAGCGTCAACGCCTTGAATTCGCTCCCGACCGGTGTCAAGGGGCTTGTCTGGCTCGATGCCGCCAATGGTGCGGACGCCAACTTCCAAAGCACCGTAAGCCAGTACATCGGCAATCCAAAGCTGTACGGTTTCTATCTGGCCGATGAGCCAGATCCCACCCAGGTCTCCGCGGCGAGCCTCAAGGCCGAGTCCGACTGGATCCACGCCAATGTTCCCGGTGCCAAGACCTTCATCACCGTGGCGAACCAAGGTGACGACGCAAATCCGTCCTTCGCCTACAACCCTGCAAACACCGATATCGACCTGTTCGGCCTGAACCCATATCCCTTGCAGACGCAGTACAATGGCGGCGCCGATTACAGCATCATCGGCGCGACAGTGCACGCCGCCGAGGCCCAAGGCATTCCGCAAAGCCAAATCGTTCCGGTCTATCAAGCCTTCGGCGGCGGCGGTTACGACTCCTACATCGTGCCGACGGCAAGCCAGGAGCAGACGATTCTCGCCACCTGGAACGCCCTTGTTCCATCGCCCGCCTTCGACTACGCCTATAGCTGGGGTCAGCAAAGCGGCGATACGGCGATCGTCAACGATCCCGAATTGCAGCAGGTGTTCGCCACTCACAACGCATCATCGTCAGGCACACCAACGCCGACACCGACGCCTACCCCAACTCCGACGCCGGATGGGTCCACCATGACAGTCACCAGCCGCAGTGATGTCACGGCCGATGTGCCGATCATCACTTCCGGCTCATCAAGCGTCTCTGTCGGCAACGGCGTCGTTTCCCAATCGGTCTCATCCGGCGTGGATACGGTTTCGTTCTCGAACATCTCGTCGGAGACGCTGCAGCTCGGCGCCGGCACGCAGAACATGCATTTCGTGAGACCGCGGGCGCTGACCGTAACCGGCGGTTCGGGGACGGACACGGTAACCGCGACATCGGGCACCAACCGGTTCACCGCCGGCAGCGGCTCGCTCGACGTGACAGGCGGCTCCGGAAGCAATGCCTACGTGTTCCACGAGGGCGACGGCCTGCTCAGGGTGGAGGATTTCTCGCTCGCCAGGCATGACAGCCTGACGATCGACCGAACCCTCCAGGGCGCGCTGCAGCAAGCCTCCGATGGCCAGGGCGGGACCATGCTGACGTTCGGCCATGCGGGCCAAGGCATCGACCTGGTCGGGGTGCCGACACTCGCCGTGTCGGATATCCGCGTCGCCTGAGCGGCGTGCCCAGCGGGCGATTGGTGCCAAGCCCGCACAACCCGCTCGGCGCGAAGGGGGCGGCGAATTCGGAAGGGTCGGTGCCGCGCCGACACTGATAAGTACGCTCGGCGCGCCTGACGCCAAACAGCCCACCGATCACGCAAGTCGTGCGGCTCGCGTTGATGTCAGTCTATGATGCCGGCAAGCTAACCCTGCCTCGGCAATGGAGCCCCGCATCAACGACCCATCATCCACGGCCGAGACCGCGGCGCCAGGCTGGGAACTCGTGGGCGACGGGCCGCACCGCGTGCTCAGGCTTTCGGGTGACTGGATCGCCCGCCGGAACCTGGTCGCGCCGGGCGCCGTCGCCGTCATCCTGAATGCCACCGCCGTCACCGCCATCGCCGCCGACGCGAGCCGGCTCGGCAATTGGGACAGCGCCCTGTTGGCGTTCATCTCGGAGCTGCGCCAGGCGGCGGAGGCGCGCGGTGTGGCACTGGACGAGACCGGCTTGCCACCGGCTGCGCGCCGATTGCTCGCGTTGTTGCCCGGGCAGACACCTGCCCCACCCACCCACAGCCGGATCTCGCTGCGTGCAGCCGTCGGTTTGCGCACGTTGCAAGCGGCGCGGGAACTGCAAGCGGTCGCCACGACGCTCGGCGAGACCATTCTGCGCGGCGGCGCCGCCTTGCGCGGCCGGGCGCGCATGCGTGGGGCAGACCTGCTGGAATGCGCGCGGGATGCAGGCATCGCGGCCCTGCCGATCGTCACCATCGTCAACATCCTGATGGGCGGCATCCTGGCCTTTGTCGGCGCGGTGCAGCTGCGACGCTTCGGTGCCGACGTCTATGTCGCGGACCTGGTGGGAATTGCCGTGGTACGGGAAATCGCCGCCCTGATCACCGCAGTGGTCATGTCGGGGCGCACCGGGGGCGCCTATGCCGCGCATATCGCCACCATGCTCGGCAACGAGGAGATCGACGCATTGCGCGCCGTCGGCATCCCCCTATCCGACTACCTCATCCTGCCGCGCATCGCGGCGCTGACCATGATGATGCCGCTGCTGTATCTCTATGGCTCGGCCGCCGGCATCTTCGGCGGGTTCCTGGTCGCCACCGCCATGCTCAACCTGTCGCCCATCACCTTCCTGGATCACGTCCAAAATGCGGTGGCCGGTTCGCAGGTCGCCTTCGGGTTGTTGAAAAGCATCGCGTTCGGCGTCTTGATCGCCCTCACCGGCTGCCGCATTGGCCTGCGCGCCGGGCGCAGTGCCGCCGATGTCGGCATCGCCGCGACCCGCGCCGTGGTTGCCGGCATCGTCGGGGTCATCGCACTCGATGCCGTCTTCGCCGTCTGCGCCAACGCCCTCGATTTCTGAGCATGAGCTTGGCAAGCAAACCCGTCCAAATGACCGGCCATGCCAAGATCGAGGCAGCGGGGCTGACTTTCGGCTACGGCGCCACCCCGATCCAGCAGGACGTCTCCTTCTCGGTCGCGACCGGCTCGATTTTCGCCATCATGGGCGGCAGCGGTTGCGGCAAGAGCACGCTGCTGAAGGTGCTGATCGGCCTGTTGCCCCCCGCCGCCGGCACCGTGCATATCCGCGGGGAAAACTATTGGGCCGCCCCCGAAGCACGTCGCGACGAGATCGGCCGGCGCGGCGGCGTGCTGTTCCAGAGCGGGGCACTGTGGAGTTCCATGAGCATCGCCGAGAACGTCGCCCTGCCGCTGCGCATGTTCACCCGGCTCGACCAGGCCGCCATCGATCGGCTGGTCCGCCTCAAGCTTGACCTGGTTGGACTCGAAGCCGCCGGCAGCGTGATGCCGGCCGACCTCAGCGGTGGCATGCGCAAGCGCGTCGGCCTCGCCCGTGCCTTGGCGCTCGATCCCGACATCATCTTTCTCGACGAGCCCTCCGCCGGGCTGGACCCGATCAGCGCCCGCCGACTTGACGATCTGATCCTCGATCTGCGCAACGGCTTCGGCACCACGGTGGTCATGGTCAGCCATGAGCTGCCGAGCCTGTTCGCCATCTGCGACGACGGCCTGTTCCTCGATGCGCAAACCCATACCGCGATCGCCCACGGCTCCCCGCGGGCGCTGCGCGACACCAGCACCAATCCCACTGTCCACGCCTTCATGAACCGCGAAAGCCCCGCCGACGCGGTGGGTGCGAACGACGGAGACCCGAGATGAAAGCCAGCCCCACGGCGGTCGGCGGTTTCGTGCTTGGCGGATTTGCGTTGGCTGCCCTTGCCATCCTGTTCTTCGGTGGCCTGCGGCTGTTCACGCCGACGGTGCGCGCGGTGGTGTTCTTTCCCACCTCCATCGCCGGCCTCACCGTCGGCTCGCCCGTCTCCTTTCGCGGCGTCCAGGTCGGGTCGGTCAGCAAGATCGCGGTTCGCATCAACATCGCCGATCGCAGCTCGGCGATTCCCATCTATCTGGAGCTCGATCCCGCGCGGGTCTCCTGGGATGATACTGGCGTACCGGGGCCAGGCGAGGATTCGCAGCTCGGCGTTCCGCGCGTGGTCCGCGCCGGCCTGCGCGCCACCCTCAGCACGCAGAGCCTGATTACCGGCCAACTCGGGATCGAGCTGAATTTCCGCCCCGATACACCGATCGCGCCGCCCGGGCCGTCGGTCGGCCTGCCCGAGATACCCTCCATCCCCTCGGAGTTTCAAAACTTAAAGGATCAGCTCACCGACCTGCCGCTGCGCGCGCTGGTTGAGGAACTGCGCACCACCCTGTCCCATGTCCAGACCCTCGCCGACACGTTCGGCGCCAAGGTGGCGCCGATGGCCGACAGCGTGCGCGAGACCGCCGATGCGGCGCGCGAGACCATGCAGACGACCACCGAAGCGGTCCGCAAGCTCAGCGCGGATGCCGGCCGCACGCTCGGCGACATCGATCAACTGGCGATCGAAAGCCGCGAGCAGGTCGGTCAATCCGGCCGCGAATTGCAACACCTCCTGGCCGCTGCCCAACGCACCGCGCAATCGGCGGAGACGCTTGTCGCCTCGTTGAACAGCATTGCGGCCCCGCGCTCACCGATGCGCGGGGACCTGGAGGCCACATTGCGTGACCTCGCCGCCAGCGCCGGTTCGCTGCGCGCTTTCACCCGCGAACTGGAACGCAACCCTGTCGGCGCGTTGAGAGGTCGATCGCCATGAAACCATCCGGACATCTTCTGCTGGTGACGCTGCTCGCCGGATGCGCCACCGCGCCGACGCCGCATATCTACGTTCTCGGCACCTTCACCGAATCCCTCTCCGGCGTACGCGACGATTCCGGCCGCCGCGTGATCGAGGTCAGGCCCGTCCTCGTTCCCGATCATCTCGACACCACCGATATCCTGCTGCGCGCCGGAACCAACGAACTCGTGGCCAGCAAGACAGGCGTCTGGGGCGAACGCCTTTCGGTCGGTGTCACCCAGGCCCTTGCCGGCGACCTGTCGCGGCGCCTCCCGTCGGCCCTGGTCGTTTACCGCCCACCGGTCGCAAGGCCCGCGGTTCAGGTTCTCGTCGATATCTCGGCCTTGCAGGCCCGCGAAGACGGCGACTGCGTGCTGACTGCGCATTGGACCATCCAGCGGCCGCGCGACGGCGCACCGCAGACGCTCGCCAGTGCCCAGGGCAGCTTCAGCGCGCGATCAGCCGGTTCGGGCGACGGCGCGGTGGTCGCGGCCATCACCAGCACCGTCGAACAACTCGCGGACCAGATCGCCGCACGCATCAAATAGGGATATGACCAGGGTTGCCGCATGTCGGCACACCAGGAGGATTCGCACATGCGACGCAGGACCGTGCTTGGGGCGGCGCTGCCGCTCGGCCTTGGGATTCTGCCCCGCCGCGGCGCCTGCGCGGCCGTGCCGGAAATTCGGTTCGCCCGCCAGTTCTCTATGGGCTACCTGCAATTCAACGTCATGGAACACCAGCAGCTGATCCAAAAGCACGCCGCGGCACTTGGCCTGCCGGAGGTGAACGTGTCCTGGCTCACGTTCAACGGCCCGGACGCGATGAACAGCGCGCTGATCTCAGACAGCGTCGATGTGGTCTCGGGCGGTATCCCGGGCATGCTGATCCTGTGGTCGCGCACGCGCGGCACAGCGCAGGAGGTGCGCGGCGTTTCGGCGCTGAGTTCGCAGCCCTGCCTGCTCAACACCCGCAATCCCGCCCTGCGGTCGATCGCCGACCTCACTGGAGATGACAAGATCGGCCTTCCCAGCGTCAAAGTCTCCATTCAGGCGGTGACCCTGCAGATGGCGGCGGCGAAATTGTGGGGACCAACGGAATATGCGCGATTGGACCCGCTGACCGTTTCGATGTCGCCGCCCGACGCCACGATCGCGCTGCTCAGCGGTGGGACCGGGATTACCTGCGCCTTCAGCGTGCCGCCATTCCAGGAGCAGCAATTGGACAATCCGGGCATCCATAGCTTGCTGAACTCCTTCGAGGTCGCCGGTCCGCATTCCTTCACGCTGAACTGGACGACCGCGAAGTTCCGGGAACGCAACCCGGTGCTCTACAAGGCGCTGCTGGCCGCCCTGAAGGAAGCGACGGACATCGTGAACGCCGACCGCGCCGCCGCCGCCGCGCTATGGATCGAGGATACGAAATCAAGGCTGCCGCTGGACAAGGTGAAAAGCGTGGTGTCCGGCCCACAGGTCACCTGGACCATGGTTCCGGAAAGCACGATGAAATATGCCGCCTTCATGCAGGCGGCCGGCACGCTGAAGGCGGCGCCGGCCTCGTGGAAGGACCTGTTCTTCCCCGAAGCGCACGAACTCGGCGGAAGCTAGCCGGCGGGCGACGAGCCTTCGTTCAGGCCGGCGCGGCGTGGCGGGAGAATTCAGGTTCGAACACCTTGTCCGCCATCACCTGGCAGCGCTTGATCAGCCGGTGCTCGTCGGGGCCGTAATCCGGCCGGGCATTGTGGATGGTGCAAAGATCATCCCAGATCAGCACGTCGTTCTCGGTCCAGCGATGAAGGTAGCGGTAGCTTGCCTGCACCTGATGCGCGAACAGGAATTCGAGCATCTCCTGACTTTCCCGTTCCGCCCAGCCATCGATGCGGATGGTGTAGCCGGGGTTCGCGTACAACACCCGCCGCCCGGTGATGGGATGGGTGAGGAAGACCGGGTGGGACACCGGCGGCTTGCGTCGGCGCTGCTCCTCCGTCAACGCGGCACGGCTGCTGCCGGGCCGCCGGCGCATCTCTTCCCAGAATTTGTTGAAATCATGCGTCGCGGTGGCGCCTTCCAGCTTGTCCCGCACGCTTTCCGGCAGGCCGTCATAGGCGGCATACATGCTGGCGAACTCGGTGCCGCCAAGCGGCTCGCCGTTGCGGCGCGGAATCTTGATGCCGTACAGCACGTTCGCGAAGGCGATCTCGGTGCTGTAGGACATGTCGGTGTGCCAATCCTGTCCGGCATCGGCCAGGCCGATCGGCTTGCCGTCTTCGCGCATGTTCGACAGCACCATCACCTCCGGATGACCTGGTTCCTGGAAGGTGTTCGCGACATTGACCTCAAGGCTGCCAAACTGGCTGGCGAAGTTTTTCAACGCCACAGCGTCGATCGCCTGGCCGGGAATGCGGAGCACCCCGTACTCACCCAATGCCCCGAGCAGCCTTCGAAAATCGACGTCCGACAGATCCTTCGCGAGATCGGCGCCATCGACCACCGCCCCGAGAACCTGGCCATTCGGCCTGATCGTCACCATGTCCGACCGTTCCTTCTGCCGTGTTTGGTGCCGCGCATCCGGCGGGTGGTTCCCGCTAGGTGGCGGCCATCGCCACCAGGCCGCGATGGCGCAGCAGCGCCTCCGTGCTCGGCTTCTCGCCCCGGAATTCGACATAAAGCTCCATCGGGTCGCGGGTATCGCCTGCTTCCAGGATGCGCCGCAGCCGGGCCGCCACCGTCGGGTCGAACGGATCGCCCGCGGCTTCGAAGCAACCGAAGCCGTCGGCATCCAGCACCTCCGCCCAGAGATAGGAGTAATAGCCGGCGGCATATCCCGCGCCCGCGAACAGATGCTGAAAATGTGCCGGGCGGTGGCGGGCGCCAATACCCTGTGGCATGCCGATCTTCGCCAGCACCTCGCCTTCGAACGCCGCCACGTCGAGGTCGGCAGGGTGGGGATGGGCGTGCAGCGCCATGTCCAGAATGGCGGAAGCGAGATACTCGACCGTCGCGAAACCCTGGTTGAAATTGCGCGCCGACAGCAGGCGCTGCATCAGCGCCTCCGGCAGCGTCTCGTGGGTTTCGTGGTGGCGCGCGTAACGGCGCAGCGTCTGCGGCACCGCCAGCCAATGCTCGTAGATCTGCGACGGGAATTCCACGAAATCCCGCCGTACCGAGGTGCCGGATTGCGAGGGGTAGCGGACGCGGCTCAGCAGGCCATGCAGGGCGTGGCCGAACTCGTGGAACAGCGTCTCGGCGTCATCGAAGCTCAGCAGCGTCGGCGTGCCGCGGGCAAAATTGTTGTTGTTGACGATGACCGGCGACACCGCCCCATCCAGCGCATACTGGTCGCGGTAGCTGCTCATCCAGGCGCCGGAGCGCTTGCCAGAGCGGGCAAAGTTATCCGCGAGGAACACGCCGACATGGCCACCCTCATCCTGCACCTCCCACGCGCGCATGTCCGGGTGGTAGGCGGGGATATCAGGGCGGGCGATGAAGCGCAGGCCAAACAGGCGAGAGGCGGTGTCGAAGGCCGCCTGCTGGATGTTCTCAAGCTCAAAATAAGGTTTCAGCTCGGCCTCGTCGATCGCGTACTCGGCCTGGCGCACCCGCTCGGCATAGTGCCGCCAATCCCAAGGCTCGATGCGGTCGTTGATGCCGTCGGCGCGGGCGACGTCGAGCAGCCGGTCCCGTTCGGCGGCGGCACGGTGCTTCGCCGCTGCCCAGACCTCGTCGAGGAGGCGTTCGACGTTGACCTGCGAGGCCGCCATGGTGTCGGCAAGGCGGAATTCGGCATAGGTCGCGTAACCCAGCAATTTCGCCCGCTCGGCGCGTAAGGCCAGGATCTCGGGAATGAGTGCGCGATTGTCGTGCGGGCCGGGGTGCTCGCCGCGCGAAATCCAGGCGAGATAGGCGATGCGGCGAAGGTCGCGGCGGGTGGAAAAGGTCAGGAACGGCTCAATGGAGGAGCGGGCGAGCGTGATGGCATAGCCGTCCACGCGGCACTCCGACGCCGCTTGCCTCGCACCCTCGCGGACGAATTCCGGCAAGCCGGCGAGGTCGGCCTCGGTCAGGGTCAGGTGCCAGTCTTTCTCGTCATGCACCACGTTCTGGCCGAACTGGGTGTGCAACGTCGCGAGGCGCTCGGACAGTTCGGACATGCGGGTTTTCTCCGCGGGGCCGAGCCGGGCGCCATTGCGCACGAAGCCGAGATGGCGGCGTTCGAGCAAACGCCGTGCATCCGGGGCGAGGTCGAGCGTGTGGCGGCGGGTGTGCAGCCCGTCGATCCGGGCGAACAGCGCGGGATTGAGGGCCACGCGCATGCCGTGCTGCGCGAGTTTCGGCGCGAAATCGAGGTCGATCGCCTCCAGCTCCGGGGCGCCGAGGCTGGCGACAAGATTGCCGAACACGTTGCCGACCCGCTCCAGCAGCGCGCCGCTGCGCTCCAAGGCCTCGATGGTATTGGCGAAATCCGGCGCGGCCTGGTTGCCGGCGATCGCTTCGATCTCGGCAATGTGCTCCTGCATCCCTCGCTCCAGCGCAGCCGGGAAATGCTCGGGGCGAATGCGGTCGAACGGGGGCACGCCAAACGGCGTTGACCAAGGCTCGAAGAACGGGTTGGTGCTCATGCCCAAGACGTGCCGAAGCCGGAAGCCGGGGTCAAGCCGGCGAACGAGCATCCACCCTCCCCGCCAATCCGGCCTATACCTGGACGAAGAACCGAAAGGGAGGCCGCAATGCCGTCGTCGCGCTACCACAAGGACCGGATCGGCAACCACATGCTGCACCCGGAGACGCTCATGCTCGGCTACGGCTACGACCCGGCCTTGTCCGAGGGCGCGGTCAAGCCGCCGGTGTTCCTCACCTCCACCTTCGTGTTCGGCAATGCCGAGGAGGGCCGCGATTTCTTCGATTACACCGCAGGCCGCCGCAAGCCGCCGGCGGGCGATGAGGGCGGCCTCGTCTACTCCCGCTTCAACCATCCCAACAGCGAGATCGTCGAGGACCGCCTGGCCATCTACGAGGGCGCCGAGGCCGGAATCATCTTTTCCAGCGGCATGTCCGCCATCGCCACCACCTTGCTGTCCTACGTCCGCCCTGGCGACGTCGTGCTGCACAGCCAGCCGCTATACGGCGGCACCGAAACCCTTCTCGCCCGCACCTTGCATCCGTTCGGCGTGCTCTCCGAAGGCTTCGCCGACGGCATCGACGCCATGACCGTTCGCGCCGCCGCGACGGCCGCACTCGCCAAGGGCCGCATTTCCGTTATCCTTTGCGAATCCCCTTCCAACCCGATGAACAGCCTCGTCGACCTGGCCCAACTCAGGATCATCGCCGACGAGATCGCGCCGCAGCAGGGCGGCCTGCGCCCGCTCATCGTCTGCGACAACACCCTGCTCGGCCCGATCTTCCAGAAGCCGTTGCAGCACGGCGTCGACATCGTGGTGTATTCGCTGACCAAATATGTCGGCGGCCACTCCGATCTCGTGGCTGGCGCGGCACTTGGCAGCCACGCCCTGTTGCAACCCATCCGCCAGCTGCGCGGCGCCATCGGCACGCAGCTCGACCCGCATTCCGCCTGGATGCTGTCCCGCTCGCTGGAGACGCTGTCCTTACGCATGAACGCCGCCTGCCGCAGCGCCGAGATCGTCACCCGCTTCCTCGCCGGCCACCCCAACATAACCCGCGTTTACTACCCCGCCCTGCTCGCCGAATCCGACCCCGCCCGCGCCGTCTTCCGCCGCCAGTGCAGCGGCGCCGGCACCACCTTCTCCTTCGACGTGCGCGGTGGCGAGGCGGAAGCGTTCGCCGTGCTCAATGCGCTGCAGGTGTTCAAGCTGGCGGTCAGCCTGGGCGGCACCGAATCTCTGGTGTGCCATCCCGCCACCACGGTGCATTCCGGCGTGCCACGCGAAACCCGCGAGCGCCTGGGCATCTCGGACGCCACCATCCGCGTCTCCATCGGCATCGAGCACGTCGACGACATCGTCGCCGACCTCACGCAGGCGCTCGCCCGGATCGGGTAGCGCTCGCGGCCGCGCCGCGACGGCTGGGGCGGGCCATTGGGCGGGACTCGTCAGCGGCGCGGCGGCGTGGCAGCGTCGCCGCAAGGCTTCGTTGCAACAATGCCCAGGATGCCAATGACCGATCTCAAGACCCAGAGCCTGCGCGTCAACGGATACGACATGGCGTATGTCGAGCAAGGCGCGGGCGAGCCGGTCGTGCTGGTGCACGGGTCGCTGCAGGATTATCGCTACTGGGCGCCGCAAATGGCGCCGCTGTCCCAGCATTACCGGGTGATCGCGCCCAGCCTTCGGCATTACTGGCCGGAGCGCTGGGACGGAAGCGGCACGGGCTTCACCATCGCCCAGCATGTCGAGGATGTCGCGGCCTTCATCGCGGCACTCGGCACGGGGCCGGTGCGGCTTATCGGGCATTCCCGCGGCGGCCACATCGCCTTTCGCGTGGCCGAAACCCACCCGGCATCGCTGCGCGCGGTGGTGCTAGCGGAGCCCGGCGGCGAGCTTGACGAAAGTCTGGGCGGCCTCCCGCCCGGCTCGACACCTGGTCGGCAGGCCGCGGTGTTCGCCACCGCCGCCGAACGGGTTCGCGCCGGCGAAGTGGAGGAAGGGCTGCGCGGTTTCGCCGCCCATACCGGCGGCCCCGGCGCGTGGGAAAAGCGGCCGGAGGCGCGGCGACAGATTGCCCGCGACAACGCCCGGACCCTGCTGGGCCAGATCAACGAGCAGCGGGCGCCGTTCTCACGCGCCGCGGCCGAGGCGATTCGGACGCCGACGCTGCTGGTCGGCGGCGCGCAAACCCAACCGCAATTCGTGGCGATCCTGGACGCGCTGGAAAGGACCATCCCCGGCGCGAAACGGGCAACGGTTCCGGGCGCCGGACACCCGATGAGTGCCGAAAATCCCGCTTCGTTCAATGCGGCGGTGCTGGGATTCTTCACGGGCGGGTAGCCTACCGCGCGTGTCCGTCAGCCGGTCACCTGCAGCCTTGGGTCCAGCACGTCCCGCAGCCAGTCGCCAAGGATATTGCAGGACAGCACGGTCAGCATGATCGCGACCCCCGGCAGCACCGACAGCCACCAGTTCCCCGCCAGCAGTTGGTCGCGGCTTTCCGCCAGCATCCCGCCCCAGGTCGGCACCGTCGGCGGCACACCAAGGCCCAGGAAGGAAAGCGCCGCCTCCGACAGGATCACCCCGGCCAGGTTGAACGACGCCACCACGATCAGCGGCGCGGTGATGTTCGGCAGAATCGTCCGCCACACGATCGCCGGCACGCCGGCACCGATCGCCCGTGCCGCCTCGACATACTCCTTCTGGCTCACCGCCAGGGTCTGGCCGCGGGCGATGCGCGCATAGGTGACCCATTGGCCAATCCCCAGCACCACGATCAGATTGGCGAGTCCCGGACCCAGGACCACCAGGAACATGATCGCCAGAAGGATGAACGGAAATGCCAGCTGGATGTCGCCGAGGCGCATGATCACCGCATCCACCACCCCGCCGGCATAGCCCGCGACCAGTCCCAGCAGCGTGCCCAGCACGCCGCCGATCAGTACCGCCGCCAGCCCGACCAGGATCGACACCCGCGCGCCATAGAGCAGGCGTGACAGCACGTCGCGGCCGAGGGCGTCGGTGCCGAGCGGAAAATCGATCTTCCCCAGCCGGTTCGCCCGCATCGGCGGCTGCACCCGGGCGATGATGTTCTGGCGGTTCGGATCACGCGGCGCCAGTTCCGGCGCGAAGGCCGCGGCGAGCGAGACGCCGAGCAGAATCACGATCGCGAGGATCGGCCATTTCGCGCGCAACAACATGCGCAGCGCCCGAAGTCCGCCTGCCTCGTCCCTCACGCCAGCCGCACCCGCGGGTCGAGCCGGGCATACAGAATATCGACCAGCAGGTTCAGCAGCACGAACACCACCGCCAAAAGGATGACCACCGCCTGCACCAGGGGAATGTCGCGTTGGTTGATCGCATTGAAGATCAGCCGGCCAACCCCGGGCCAGGCGAAGATCGTCTCCACCACCACCACACCGCCGAGCAGGAACCCGAACTCCAGCCCGACGATGGTCACCACCGGCAGCCAGGCATTGCGCAGCGCGTGGCGGACCACCACGCCGTACTCGCTCAATCCCTTGGCGCGCGCGGTTCGCACGAAATCCTGCTGCAACACCTCCAGCATGGAGGACCGCACCAGCCGCGCGTTGCGCGCCAGCGAGAAGCAGCAGACCGTCACCGCCGGCAGCAGCAAATGCAATGCGGCCTGCGGCAGATTTCGCACCGCCGTCACGACATCGCCGTGCAGGAGCGGCGCCAGCACCGGCACGTGGCCGGACATCGGCAGCCAGGCCAGGCCCAGGCCGAACACCAGAAATCAGCAGGATGCCCATCCAGAAGCTCGGGATCGATTGGCCGACCATGCCGAGCAGCATGACCCCGCCATCCCACGGGCTGCCACGGCGCAATGCCGCCAGCACGCCCAGCGGCACCGCCAGCCCCACGGCCAGCAGCATCGCGGCGAGCGTCAGTTCCACTGTCGCGGGCAAGAATTCCAGCACCACCCCGAGGGCGCCGGTCTTGTAGGTCAGCGACATCCCCAGATCGCCGTGCAGCAACCCTTGCAGGAAATGCAGGTACTGCACCGGCAACGGCCGATCGAAGCCAAGCGCTGCCCGCGCCAGCGCGATATCCGCCGCGGAAGCGCGTTCGCTGACATACAGATAGGTAGGGTCGCCACCGAGATGCAGGGCGATGAAGGTAACGCAGGTGACGCCTGCGATCACCAACGCGCCTTGCACCACCCGCTGCGCGATATAGCCCAGCATGGCGGTGCTATTTCGGCGTCGCCCCCACCAGGTTGATCCGCTCGTCCCGCCGCGCCTGCCAGTTCAGCCGGTTGCTGACGCCATAGAAATCCGGCTGGAAATACAGCAGCAGCCACGGGCCATCATCGTGGAACACCTGCAGCATGGCATCGATCACCTTCTGCCGATCCGCCTCCGGCTGCTTGCGGTTGGCCAGCGGCCAGTTGTCGAACCAACGCCGATCGGTCCAACTCGGCGTGTTGGTGACAAACTCGACGGTGGCGAAATCGGCCATGTCGTACAGCGCATTCCAGGTACCGCCGCCGGTGCCCAGGAAGAACAGCGGCCCCGCCTCCTTGCGGCGGGTCAGCGGCAGGTAGACCGAGGCCCAATCCATGAACTGTACCTCGGTCTTCACGCCGACGTCGGACAAATACTGCCCGATCGCCAGGGCCACGTTCTTGTCGTTGAGGTAGCGGCCGTTCGGCGCCTGCAGGGTCAGCGTAAAGCGGGTGCCGCTGGCGTCTCGCTTGTAGCCGGCGGCATCCAGCAGCTTCTCCGCCATGGCCGGATCATAGGGAAAGGGCTTCAAGGCCGGGTTGCCGAGCGGCGGATTCACGAGGTCCGTCGCCCGGGTACAGGCCACCCGCAGCAGCTGTTCGCAGATGGTCGGCACATCCAGCGCATATTGCAGCGCACGCCGCACCTCCGGCTTGCGCACCGCCTCGCCGCCTGGCGTATTGAAGATCGGCCGCTGTTGAAAGCCGACATACATCCGCCGCGTGCCGCTCACCGCCTGCACCTTCGCATTCGCGCTGCGGTTGACCGTGTCGATCTGGTCGGGTGCCACCGAGGTGATGACGTCCAGATTTCCAGCCATCAGCTCGGCCGCGCGCGTCGATGCCTCGGGGATCACGCGGAAGACGATGCGGTCGAAATGCGCAGTCCGCGGCGTGAAGCCCGGCTGCTTCGCCAGGGTGATGTGGTCCGCCTTCACCCATTCGACGAAGCGGTACGGCCCGCTGCCCACCGGCGTCTGCGTTGCCTGCTCGCGGCTCATCTTCGTGTACGGCGCCCGGCAGACGATCTTCACCTCGGTGATCAGGCCCAGCGCGATCGGGTTGTACTCCTTAAGCTCGATCACCGCCGTCAGTGGGTCCTGCACGCTGGCGTCCTTGTAGCCGAGCGAGGTCAGCACGAATCCCGGCGTGCTGCCGGTGAATTTGTTGGCCGGATCGCGCGCCCGCTGGAAGGTATAGGCAACGTCGTCGGCGGTCAGCGGCGAACCATCATGGCAGGTCAGCCCTGGCTTCATCCGGAAGGTGATCCGCGTGCCGTCGGCGGATTCGGCATAGCTGTCGGCGAGGTAGGGGGACAGCTTGCCGTCATCGCCGATTTCATACAGCGAGCCCCAAAGATGGTCGGCGATGTTCTGGGTGTCGCGGGAGTTGATTTCCGCCGGCTCCAGCGTCTGGGCATCGGTGCCGAAGCCGACCACGACGGTCCCGGGATCCACCTTCTGGGCCAGCGCCGGGGCAGTGAGCAGCAACAGCAGCCCGGCAAGGGCAAACGGGACATGGCGCATGAAGCCTCCCTGGCAACTTTGCCGGCGGCGATCCCGGTGCGGGTCCGCACCGCTGGATCCTCCGCCAGCCCTTGGCATCTTGTGGCAGCGAGGCGCCGCCGACAAGCGGGTGGGGCGAGCGTGGGGTGCCACGCCCGCCCCACCGCCTTCAGACGGCCGCGCCGGCCTTTTGGCGCAGCAGGCGCGCCGCCGCGACCAGGTTCTCCAGCGCCGGCCTGACCTCCTCCCATTTGCGGGTCTTGAGGCCGCAATCCGGATTGACCCAGATCTGCCAATCCTTCAGCCGCTGCCGCGCCAGGCCGAGCAATTCGGTCATCTCGCCGCGCATCCGGCACCCGCGGGCTGTGGATGTCCCAGACGCCCGGCCCGATCTCCGCCGGGTAGCGCCGCCGCCCGCCCGCGATGGCGAAGGCGTCCAGCAGCTCCATCCGGCTGCGCGTCGTCTCGATCGAGATCGCATCGGCATCCATCGTCGGCGATCGCCGGCATGATGTCGTTGAACTCCGAGTAGCACATGTGGGTGTGGATGCTGGTCGTCGTCGCGCACCGCGGCTGGTCGCCAGGCGGAAGCATGCGACCGCCCAGTCGAGATAGTCCGCCCAATCGGCGTGGCGCAGCGGCAGGCCCTCGCGGAACGCCGGCTCGTCGACCTGGATGATCGCCGATGCCGGCCGCTTCCAGATCCGCCACCTCGTCGCGGATCGCCAGCGCGATCTGCCGGCAGACCGTCGCGCGCGGCACGTCGTCGCGCACGAAGGACCATTGCAGCATCGTCACCGGGCCGGTCAGCATGCCCTTCATCGGCCGGTGCGTGCGCGACTGCGCATAGGCCGACCAGCGCACCGTCATCGGCTGCGGGCGCGACACGTCGCCCCAGATGATCGGCGGCGCGACGCAGCGGCTGCCATAGGACTGCACCCAGCCGTGCTGGGTGAAGGCGAAGCCGCTCGAGTTGCTCGCCGAAATACTTCACCATGTCGTTGCGCTCGAACTCGCCGTGCACCAGCACGTCGAGCCCGATCTCCTCCTGCCAGCGGACGGCGTCGTCGATCCAGCCTTCGACGGTTCGCTCGTACGCGGCCGCGGTGCAGCTCGCCGCGCGCCGAGCGCCGCGCGGGCGCTGGCGCACCTCCGCCGTCTGCGGGAAGGAGCCGATCGTGGTGGTCGGGAACAGCGGCAGATCCGAGCCGGGCCTGCTGGGCCGCGCGGCGCTGCCGGATACGGGCTGGCACGCCGTTCCATCGCCGGCGTCACGCGCGGCCAGCCGGGCCGCGACATCCGGCCGATGCACGCGCGTGCTGGCTCGGCGGGACCGCACGGCGGCGTCGCTTGCCGCGAGTTGCGCGGCGATCGCCGCCGTCGCCCTCGTCCAGGCCGCGCGCCAGCGTCGCCACCTCGTCCAGCTTCTGCACGGCGAAGGCGAGCCATCCCTTCACCTCGCGGATCGAGACCGGTCTCCTGCGCCAGATCGACCGGCACGTGCAGCAGGCTGCACGACGGCGCCACCATCAGCCGCCGGGTGCCGCGGCGCGGCGGCGACGCGCTGCAGCACGCGCGAGCGCCGCGCGCAGGTCGGTGCGCCAGACATTGCGCCCGTCGACCACGCCGAGCGACAGCCAGCGCTCCGCCGGCACGGCGTCCAGAACGGCATCCAGTTCCGCGGCGCCGCGCACCAGGTCGAGATGCAGGCCGGCCACCGGCAGCCCGGCGGCGGTGGTGAGATTGTCGCCGAGTGGACCGAAATAGCTGGCGAGCAGGATTTCGGGCGCCGGACCCTGGCGCGAGGGTGTCGTAGGCCCGAGCAAGCGCCAGCCTTCGCCTTCTCCGGCAGGTCGAGCGCCAGGACCGGCTCGTCCATCTGCACCCAGGCCGCACCGGCCTCGGCCAGTTCCCGCAGGAGCTGCGGCATAGACCGGCAGCAGCGCCAGGCAGCAGGTCGAGCGGGTCGGAGCCATCCTCGGTCTTCGCCAGCATCAGGAAGCTGACCGGGCCGAGCAGCACCGGCCGCGTGCGGATGGCAAGCGCCATCGCCTCCGGAACTGCGCCAGCGGCTGGTTGGCGGTGAGCGTGAAGCGCTGCCCGGCGCGTCAGCCGCGGCACCAGATAATGGTAGTTGGTGTCGAACCACTTGGTCATTTCCAGCGCCGGCAGACCGGCGGCGATGCCCGCCGCCTGTTCGGCCGCGGTGCCGCGCGAGCCGCGCGCCAACGCGAAATAGCTGGCCAGCGACACCGGGCCGTCGGACCAGCCATAGCCCGGCGGGATGGCGCCCAGCATGCAGGCGGTGTCCAGCACATGGTCATAGAGCGAGAAATCCCCGGACGGCACATGGCTGATGCCGCGGCCGACCTGCAGCTTCCAATGCCGGGTGCGCAGCGCGGCCGCTTCCGCTTCCAGTCCGGCCTCGTCCAGCTCGCCGGACCAGAACCGCTCCAGGGCGAACTTCAACTCCCGCCGGTGGCCGATACGGGGAAAACCGAGATTGGTCGCGATGGTCATGCGAACGCCCTCCTGCTTCGGATGTCGAGGGATCGGGCGAGCAACCGCGGAGTGCCGACGCGGCGGTGATCGCCAGGTGAATTGGCAAGCATGTTCGTCTCCTGCCTCCGGTGCACCCCGCCCGGCGGCGTTGGTCAGGCGACGATGGCAGGTCTCCTGGCTCACGGCGCCTCGGCGGCCGGCGAAGCGCGCCGGACACCGATTGCTGCCAACCCTGTCTTCCCGAACCCCCGGGGTTCAGTGACCCGCCACCTCCCAACAGGGGAAGCTGGCGAATGGGCCGGCATCTCGCCGCTGACAGTTGCGGGGGCAGCTGCCGACTTGCCCCCGGACCAGCGGTCCTGCCAAGGCGCACGACATTCCCTTTTCACCCGCTCGCACGGGACCATCGACACATAAGAATAACTTTATGTTCTCAGTCGACGCAAGAGGGGCCGCACCGGCGGCGGCTTGCCCAAGCGGTCGCAGATGATCACGGTCCGGCAATGGTTGCGCCACTGCGGCGCGAAACCCGCGTCCGGCCTCAACCTGATGCGCGATGGCGTGTCGCGCCGAGCGCCGGCAGCCTCGCCCGGCGCGCCCTGCCCGCTCAGTCTTCGAGGATAAACGTGATCTCCATCGTCACGCGGTATTCGGCGATTTTACCGCCTTCGACACTCGCCTTCTGATCGATCACATGCAGCCCGGTGATGCCTCGCAGGGTCTTGCTGGCACGGCTCACCCCTTCCTTGACCGCCTCCTCAAAGCTCACCGAAGACGCCGCGGTGATTTTCGTCACGGTTGCCACTGCCATCTCTACCTCCCTTTACCGATCTGAAAGCCGCCTCCCGTTCCGTCCCGCATGGCACGTCCGCGCCGCGAAACGTTCATTCAGCTTGCGACCAGTTCCGCGACCTTCCCCCGCGCCTCGGCCAGATGGTCGAATTCATGGCTGTATGTTCCGAGCCCCATCGTCAATGAGCGCAATTCGATGATGAGGTCGTGCAGCTCCGCCTCCGGCACCTGCGCCTCGACATCGTCCCATCCGGGCCAGTCCGGCCGCTCGGCATAGCCGAGAATACGACCGCGCCGTCCGCTCACCAGTCGCTGCGCGCTCGGCGTGTAGTCACTGGGAACGCTGATCGTCACGCGATCGATCGGTTCGAGCAAAACCGGATCGGCCTTTGCCAGGCCCTCCTGCATCGCCATGCGCGTCGCAGTCTTGAATGCCATGTCGGAGCTGTCCACCGAGTGGAAGGTGCCGTCCACCAGGACCACTTCGATGTCCACCACGGGGTGACCGAACGGCCCCTTCTTTGTCGCCGCGTCCGCCGCTTCGCCGACGGCCGGGATATATTGCTTCGGCACCGCCCCGCCGATGATGCGGTCGCGGAAGATGAAGCCCTCACCCCTTCCCCGCGGGGCGATATCAATCTTCACATCCGCGAATTGCCCATGCCCGCCGGTCTGGCGTTTCAGCCGCGCATGCTGACGCACCGCCCGGCGAATGGTCTCCTTGAAAGGAACCCGCGGCCGCGCGGTGTTCACCTTCAGCCCACTCGATTTCGCCAACCGTTCGATCGCGGCGTTGAGGTGCATTTCCCCCTGTCCACGCAGCACCGTCTCGCCGGTTTCCATATCATGCACCACGCGCAGGCAGGGATCTTCTTCCGCAAGCTTTTGCAGGGCGCCGGAAAGCTTGACGTCGTCCTTGCGGTCCTCCGTCGCGATGGCGAGCGCATAAACAGATGGCGGTGGCTCCGGCCATGTCAGCGCCGGGGCAGTGCCCGATGGACTCACGGCGGTACCGGTGAGAACGCCGTCCAGGCGGCCGAATGCCACAATCTCTCCGGTGTCAGCTTCAGGAACCTTCATCGGGCCGCCATTGCCGAACCGGTAGATCCCGCCGATGCGTTGCCCGTTGAGCACGGCGCCATCCTTGATCGGGCCGCGCAGGATGCGCGCGTAGGACAGTTTGCCGGTATGACCGGCATGCACCGTCTTGAACACCTGCGCCAACGCCTCCCCGTCCGGAGCAACTCCGCGCCACCCCGAAGTATCCAGCGGGTCGGGCGTGTCGTGCCGCAACGCTTTCCACAGCCGCCTTACGCCGTTGTCGCGTTCCGCGGCACCGAGCAGCACAGGCACGACGCTGCCTTCCGCCAGGTCTTTGTGCAACTGGCGATAGATCTCCTCGCTGCTCGGCGCCACGTCTTCCAGCACCTTTTCCAGCAACGCGTCGTCATGGTCGGCGAGTACTTCGAGGAGGGCAAACAAGGCCTCCTTCTCACGCTCGACCATATGAGGCGGAAGCGGGGTCAGCTCAGAGGCTTCACCCTTGCGATAGCGATAGGCACGCTCATTGGCGAGATCGATATAGCCGGTGACCGCCTCACCGTCGCGGATCGGCACCTGGCGCAGCACCAGCGGCCGCGACGACCAGGCTTGCAGGGCCGCCAGCGTGTCGCGTACCCGCCCGGTCAGCGTGTCGAGCTTGTTGATGAACAGGAAATGCGGCACGCCGTTGCCGCGCAGCGTGCGGAGCAGCGGTGCCACGGAGAGCACACGGTCGGGCACCGGCTCGCACACCACCACGGCGAGATCGACGACGGCGAGTGCGCAACGGGCTTCATGGGCAAACTCGACCGAACCCGGGCAATCGAGGATGGCCCAGTCGTCGCCCATGAAACGGCAATTCTCGACGCGGATGTCGGTGCTCATCGCCCGTCCGCGCACATCCCCCGGGCGGCGCGCAGCGCCGCCGGCGGCGGCGACAAGCGCATCGAACAGCGTCGATTTCCCGCTGCCATAGGGCCCGACCAGCGCCACCGAGCGCGGGCGGGCCCCACCTTGTCCTGACAAGCTGTCCGGCATGACGGCGCTCCTCCTGTTGCCTGCCGGAGGGCTTATGATCAGGCCTATGCACGCCCGTCCGGCGTCGGGCGTCTTCAGCGACAGCGAACCTTAGCGGCATTCTCGCCCGTTGCCAGTCGTCAAATCGACGCCGGCAGCCCAAGAGCCATGACGGATCTGTCGAAACCAGAGCCTGAAAGCCGCAGTATTCGCCTGGAAGAAAGCTGCTTCCCCGCTGCTTCAAAACAGCGCCGGTGCATGCGGCAAGGCGGCACGAACACGGAATCTTGCGATTCACACGTCCGGCCATCGCAGTTCGTCAGGGCGCCACGACCTTTCGGTAAAGATGCCAGGTGGAATGGCCAAGCACGGGCAGCACGATGGCGAGGCCAAAGAACAGCGGGATCGATCCGATCACCAGGCTGGCGGCCACAATCATCCCCCAAAGCGCCATCGTGCCGGGATTTGCAATCACCGCACGAACCGATGTCCGCACCGCAGAATCGAACCCGACGTCACGGTCGAGCAGCAGCGGAAACGACACGACGCTGACAGCCAGAACGACGACGGCGAAGACGAAACCCACGCCGACACCGACCACGATCATCGTCCAGCCCGCGGCCGTCGTCAGCACGTCATTGGCAAATGTCGAGATCGAGGCAGGAGGCTGGGGGCCGAGGGTAATTACGTAGATCAACTGGGCCACCAACAGCCAGAGCACGAAAATGCCCGTCAGCAGCAGGCCAAGCAGCAAGATCGCGCCGAATGAAGGCGAGTGGATCACGCGGAATGCCGCCGCCCAACCACCTTCGCCACCTCGCTCTCGCTGCCTGCTCATTTCATAAAGTCCGACGCCGGCCAAGGGACCGACGAGGGCGAAGCCGGATGCAAGTGGGAACAGCAGTGGCAACATGCCGCTGCCGGATGCCCAGCGGGCGAAGAATACACCAAGGACGGGATACAACAGGCAAAGAAAGACGACATCAGTCCGGTTTTCACCGAAATCGGCGAAACCTTTCCGCAACACGTCCCTGAGATCAGCCGGCTGGATCCGGCGGATTACCGGCGGTTCGGCGGCAACGATTTCCGCCGGCGGATGGACGACGTGGCTACCGGACCATAGCGTCTGGCGCGCATGCTTGGATTCATCCGCCAGCCACTCAATCGGGTTTCGAATAGTCATGCTGCCCCCCGACACGCCGTTTCAACAGCCTCGGGCCGTCCGCCGTGCTCAAAACCGGGCCCTGGCGTTCTTCTTTGATCCACACTATCACCGATGCAGGAGCGATGTCCATGAGATCGGCGGTGTCGTCCACGCGCGTTTCCTTAGCATTGACAAACCAGCACAAACGTGCATAGTCAAATAGTTAGGTTCATGACTCGATGAGACGCGCGCGTCGATCGAGATGCACAGGGCGAATGCGGCGTGGGCGCCGATCCTGACAATAGCGTCCGCACACGATCAGCGGCGCGGCCCTGGCGAATTTCGAGCGGCCCATCCGCGAATCACCGCGTCATGTGCTGTGCGCTTGTCGCGGACGGCCAAGCCTGCCTTTCACTGGTGGAGTTGGTTGCCTGGCAACGCAGACTGGCCGTTCGATATGCTGACGATTTGAAATAGCGATCGCTGGGCGTGCGTCTCCGTAGCCATCGAAGACAAGGATGGACAAGGGATGGCTGTAGCGGTGGTATTGGTTGTCGTGGCCGTCGGCTCGGTGTTGTTCCACTTCCTGAGCCCGTGGTGGTTCACGCCGATCGCGTCGAACTGGAGCTATATCGACGCCACGATCAATATTACATTTCTGATCACCGGATTCGTCTTCACCGCCGTCGCCCTGTTCATGGCTTATTGCGTCCTGCGCTTCCGCCATCGGGAAGGGGTGAAGGCGCATTACAACCCCGAAAACAAGAAGCTGGAATCGTGGCTCGGTATCGCAACCGCGGCCGGTGTCGCGGCCATGCTGACACCGGGCTTGTTTGTCTGGTCCCAGTTCATCACAGCTCCGGAAAATGCAGCCGAGGTCGAGGTGGTGGGCCAGCAATGGCAGTGGAGTTTCCGGCTGCCAGGAAAACGCGGGCAATTGGGCACATCAGACCCGCAATACGTGAGTGCCGACAATCCCCTGGGCCTGAATCCCAGAGACCCCAACAGCCAGGACAATATTCTGGTCCTCGGCGATGATCTGCATTTGCCGGCCGGGAAGCCTGCCAAGATATTGCTGCGCTCCATCGACGTCGTGCACGATTTCTGGGTGCCGGAATTCCGGGCGAAAATGGATCTGATGCCCGGCCTGATCACCCATTTCTGGTTCACCCCGACGCGAACCGGCACCTTCGAAATCCTTTGCGCCGGCTTCTGTGGCATCGGGCATCCGCAAATGCGCGGCCGGGTGGTGGTGGAGGACGAGACTGACTACCAAGCGTGGCTGAAAAAGCAGCAGACATTCGCGCAGCTTACGGCGCCACCGAAGAAATAGGTACAAGTCCGCAGGGAGCGGAACGAGGAGGGCAGTCTGATGGTCGAAGCAACACTTGGCCATGGCGGCGCAATCCCAGCCGCCGAAGTCGAGGATGTCGATCTTTATCATCCGAAGAGCTGGATCACGAAATATGTCTTCAGCCAGGATGCAAAGATCATTGCCATCCAATACTCGCTCACCGCGATGGCGATCGGCGTTGTCGCCCTTGTGCTGTCCTGGTTGATGCGCTTGCAGCTCGGATTCCCCGGTACGTTCACCTTTATCGCGGCGGAAGACTATTACCAGTTCATCACCATGCACGGCATGATCATGGTGATCTACCTGCTCACGGCACTGTTCCTCGGCGGCTTTGGCAACTATCTCATTCCGCTGATGGTGGGGGCGCGGGACATGGTCTTCCCCTACGTCAACATGCTGAGCTACTGGACCTATCTTCTTGCCGTCCTGGTACTGGTAGCCGGCTTCTTCGTGCCCGGCGGCCCCACCGGCGCCGGTTGGACCTTGTATCCGCCGCAAGCCATCCTCACCGGCACCCCTGGACAAGAAGCCGGCATCATCCTGATGCTGATCTCATTGATCCTATTCATCATCGGCTTCACGATGGGCGGGCTGAACTATGTCGTGACCATCCTGCAGGGGCGCACGCGTGGAATGACGCTCATGCGCATGCCGCTCACGGTATGGGGGATATTCACCGCCACCGTGATGGCACTGTTGGCCTTTCCAGCGCTGTTTGTCGCCGCGGTAATGATGCTTTTCGACCGGCTGCTCGGGACCAGCTTTTTCATGCCGAGTCTCGTCGCGATGGGCGAACACCTGCAATACGGTGGCGGCAGCCCGATCCTGTGGCAGCATTTGTTCTGGTTCTTTGGGCACCCCGAGGTCTACATCGTCGCGTTGCCGGCCTTTGGCATCATCTCTGACCTGATCAGCGTCCATGCCAGAAAGAGCATCTTCGGCTACCGCATGATGGTCTGGGCCATCGTGGTGATCGGCGCCCTCAGTTTCATCGTTTGGGCCCACCATATGTATGTCAGTGGAATGGACTTGAACTTCGGATTTTTCTTCGCCGTCACCACGCTCATCATCGCAGTCCCTACAGCGATAAAGGTTTATAATTGGGTTCTGACCTTGTGGCGCGGCGATATCCACCTGACAGTCCCGATGTTATTCGCCTTAGGCTTCATCATCACGTTCGTGAACGGTGGACTGACAGGGCTGTTTCTCGGCAATGTCGTCGTCGATGTGCCGCTTTCGGCCACCATGTTCGTCGTCGCCCACTTCCATATGGTGATGGGCGTGGCGCCGGTTCTTGCGGTATTTGGCGGCATCTATCATTGGTATCCGAAAGTCACCGGGCGAATGCTGGACGAGACGCTGGGCAAGATCCACTTCTGGATCACCTTTCTCGGCGCCTATGCGATCTTTTTCCCCATGCATTACCTGGGCCTGATGGGCGTGCCGCGCCGCTACTATGAAATGGGCGAAACCGCCTTCATCCCGAAATCGGCGGACACGTTGAACGTGTTCATCACCGTGTCCGCATTGGTCGTGGGTGCAAGCCAACTTGTCTTCTTCTTCAATCTGATCTGGAGCTTGTTCAAAGGCCGGCCCGCCGGCGGCAACCCCTGGCGTGCAGCCTCACTGGAATGGCAAACACCGGAGACTCCGCCCGCGCATGGCAACTGGGGTAAGGAAGTGCCGGTTGTCTACCGTTGGGCCTATGACTACAGCGTCCCAGGCGCCGCGGAGGATTTCGTGCCGCAAAACCACCCCCCCGCGGCACGAGCGGCCTAGGACATCGCGCGATGGTCGCCATGCTGCTGTTCCTGGCGATCGTCGCCGCCATCAGCGGCTGGTGGCTGTCGCGGCAACGGCTGATGTCCAAGCCATGGCTGGAGGAAGGCGTCCTTGGCGAGTTCCCTGCAACCGGCGCGTCGTTGCTGCCGCCGGCGAAGATCGGGCTTGGAATCTTTCTGGCCGTCGTCGGCGGCCTGTTCGCGCTCCTGATCAGTGCCTACATCATACGCGTCGACATCGCCGCGCTTAATATCGCGGACAGGGTGAGGCTCCCGGCACCAAAGCTGTTGTGGCTCAACACCGGCGTGCTGGTGCTGAGCAGCGTCGCCCTGCATTGGGCGCGGCTCGAGTCGCGCCGCGGGCAGATGGACGAGGTGCGCACCGACCTGCTTATCGCGGCAATATCCGCCCTTGCTTTCGTCGTCGGTCAACTTCTGGCATGGCGGCAACTGACGCAGGCCGGCTATTTCCTTGCTTCCAACCCCGGCAACTCCTTCTTCTACCTTCTAACCGGAGCGCACGGGCTGCACGTGCTTGGTGGCTTGGTGGTCCTGGTCCGAATTATCGCCAAGATGTGGCGTGGAGCACCGCTGGTGCAGATGCGCCAGGGCATCGAGCTGTGCGCCATCTATTGGCATTTCCTGCTGCTGATCTGGCTGATCGTTTTCAGCCTGGCGATGGGCTGGGCGGATGGATTTGTCGACATGTGTCGCGCGCTTATCGGTTGAGGAAGGCAAGCAGCAGATGACGGATGAGGCATTGACGAGCCAAGAGAACGTCACGGCGCAATCTGGGGGCTGGGGCAGCATCGCGTCGGACTGGTCGTCGGATCAGCGCGCCTTCAAGAACGTCTCCTGGGGCAAGGTCATGATGTGGATCTTTCTCCTCAGCGACACCTTCATCTTCAGCTGCTTCCTATTGTCGTACATGACTGTGCGCATGTCGACGACCGCGCCCTGGCCGAATCCCAGTGAAGTGTTCGCCCTCAAGATCGGCGGTTCAACAATCCCGCTCATCCTGATCGCCATCATGACCTTCATCCTGATCAGCAGCAGCGGGACGATGGCCATGGCCGTCAACTATGGCTACCGCCGCGATCGGGTGAAATCCGCTGTGCTGATGCTGGTGACTGCCGCATTCGGCGCCACCTTCGTGGGCATGCAAGCCTTCGAATGGACCAAGCTCATCACCGAAGGGGTCCGGCCCTGGGGCAATCCTTGGGGGGCATTCCAGTTCGGTTCGTCATTTTTCATGATCACGGGGTTCCACGGAACGCACGTGACGATCGGCGTGATCTTCCTCATCATCATGGCCCGAAAAGTGTTGCGTGGAGATTTCGACCAGGAACGGCGTGGCTTCTTCACCAGCCGGAAGGGCAACTACGAAGCCGTGGAGATCATGGGTCTCTACTGGCACTTCGTCGATCTTGTCTGGGTGTTCATCTTCGCACTTTTCTACCTTTGGTGAGGAAATCCGTGGCGCAGGCAGTCGTACATCCGCAGGGACAACAACATCCCATCAAGCTCTACCTCGTTGTCTGGGGATGGCTTTTTGTCCTCAGCACGTGCTCCTACCTCGTCGACTATTTCGGCCTGCACGGATATCTAAGATGGTCTCTGATCCTGATCTTCATGATCTTGAAAGCCGGCCTTATCGTTTCGATTTTCATGCACATGGCGTGGGAGCGGCTGGCGCTTATCTACGCGATTCTGCTTCCACCTCTGCTGGTGCTGGTGTTTGTCGGAATCATGATTTTCGAATTGGATTATACGCTGCTGACGCGGCTGCAGTTTTTTGGCACTGGCTCGTAACGCATTCTCGTCGAAAGGTTCAAGTGGCATGCCCGAGCCCCACGCCGCCGCGGTCCCTGTTGTGCTTGGTGGCAAGCGGCCACCAGCGATCACGATACCGCAGCCGGCAGCAGCAAGCGTGGCCGACTGGATTTCACTGCTGAAGCCGCGTGTACTGATGCTCGTTGTATTCACCGGCTTTGTCGGCCTGGTCGTGGCACCAGGGCATTTGCATCCGTTGACGGCGATTGCGGCGGTTCTATGCATCGCCGGCGGCGCAGGTGCAGCGGGCGCCATCAACATGTGGTACGACCGTGACATCGATGCGCTCATGCGGCGCACGTCGCGTCGCGCGATTCCAGCAGGCCGAATTGCGCCAGGCGACGCGTTGTGTTTCGGCGCAACGCTCGCGTTGGCTTCGGTGCTGTTGATGCGCTTGGCCACCAACGCGGCGGCCGCGGCAATGCTGGCCGCCTCCATCGCTTTCTATGTCCTGGTCTACACCGTGTGGTTGAAGCGAAGAACTCCGCAGAACATCGTCATCGGTGGCGCCGCTGGCGCCTTTCCACCGGTGATAGGATGGGTGGCGGCCACAGGGGATCTGGCGATCTTGCCGCTGCTGATGTTCGCAATCATCTTCTTCTGGACCCCACCGCATTTCTGGTCGCTGTCGCTGTGGGCGCACGCTGATTATGCACGGGCCGGTGTACCAATGCTCCCCGTGGTGGCGGGCGCCAAGGAGACAAGGCGTCAAATCGGGATCTACACGCGACTCATGGTTGCAGTCAGCCTGCTGCCCTGCGCCGTGGGCGGCGCCGGTATCATCTTCGGCGTCTCGGCTGCAGTGCTCGGCCTTGGCTTCCTCATAAGCGTTTGGCGGATCGCCCGTGACCGGCAGGACGCCGAGGGTATAAGCCAGACGAATGATGCGCCGGCGCGGTCAGCATTCAAGTATTCGATCCTCTATCTTTTTGCGTTGTTCGCAGCACTTGCCGTCGATGTCTGCATTGGCTGAATCGTCGCCGTATCAGGACTTGGTATGGACTGTTGCAGATCCGCTTTTCGCCGGTGGTCGGTGAGGTTCCGGAACAATGGAGGTTCTATGTTTCGCGCTGCATTGCTTGCAGGTTCGTTCGCTGTTGCGTGTTGCGGGTCTGCGTGGGCTCAGGATGCCGCCGCTGGCGAGAAAGCGTTCGTCGTCTGCCGGGTGTGCCATCAGATCGGACCAACCGCAAAAAATGGTGTTGGGCCGTCGCTCAATGGCGTCGTCGGCCGCAAGGCGGGCACCTATCAAGGGTTCAACTATTCGGCTGCAAACAAGAATTCAAACCTGACCTGGGATGAAGCGACGCTGGAGACCTATCTGCAGAACCCGCAAAGCCTGGTGAAAGGGACGAAGATGACCTTCGCGGGCCTCAAGGATCCCAAGGCTGTGAAGGATGTGATCGCCTTCCTGAAGCAATACAAGCCTGATGGGACGAAAACGCCTTAGAACGCCTTTCAAAACCCGCCCTGCAATGCGCGCAGGCAGATGAGTGAACACGCGAGGGAGGTGAAGGCGTGATGGATGTCGATCCTGCATTCGTAGCGAATGGTGAGCCGTCGGAATTTGTTAAACCAGGCGAAGCTGCGCTCGATTACCCAGCGGTGGCGACCGAGTTTCTGGCTGGTCTCAATGCCGCGCCGGGCGATGCGGGGCTGGATCTGGCGGCGCAAGCAAGCGCGGCGGCAGCGACGGTGATCGTAGGCTTTGTCAGCGTGCAGCTTATCTGGTCTGCGCCGTGGTCGGCGGCGCTTGCCTGCAACCGGCGGAACGGCGTCGAGCAGGTCTTCGAAGGGTATGCTGTCGTGAACGTTGGCCCCGGTCAGGATGAAGGCGAGCGGGATACCGCGGCGATCAGTGATCAGGTGACGCTTGGTGCCTGGTCTGCCGCGATCCGTCGGGTTCGGGCCTGTCGCGGCACCCCCCTTTTCGCCGCGATGGACGAACTGTCCATGCAGGCCCGGCTCCAGTCGATCCGGTCTGCGTCGCGCAGCCGCCGGAGCAGCTCGCGATGCAGCCGGTCCCACACGCCCGTTGCCTGCCAATCCCGCAACCGTCGCCAGCAGGTCACGCCCGAGCCGCATCCCATCTCCGCCGGGAGCATCTCCCACGGAATGCCCGTACGCAGGACGAACAGGATGCCGCTCAACGCCGCACGCGCCGGAACAGGCGGCCGGCCGCCTTTGGGCTTCAAAGAAACAGGTGGCAGCAGTGGCTCGACGATCAGCCACAGCGATTCGGGAACAAGGGGAGTGGGCATCCCTTCTCATGAATCAGCCCAGCTCCGAGTACAAGGGTTTTGAAAGGCGTTCTTAGGCGGCAGGCATACCCATGATTGCGTTGACCGGAACAAGTTGGGCGCCTTCGTGGCTGGGAATGCAGCGATCGTTTCGCTGTTCACGAGAACGAGGTTCGTATGCGCAGGGATTTCGACGCCATCATCATTGGTGCTGGCCAAGCTGGTCCGTCGCTAGCCAGCCGCCTGACAACGGCTGGGAAGCGCGTGGCGATAATTGAACGAAAGCTGTTCGGGGGCACCTGCGTCAACACCGGTTGCATGCCGACAAAGACCCTCGTCGCCAGCGCCCATGCCGCGCACCTCGCCCGCCGTGCCTCCGACTTTGGCGTGAGGATCGAAGGAGGGATTGTTCTCGACATGGCGGCAGTCAAAGCACGCAAGGACGCCATTTCGTCGAAGGCGCGCGCCGGCCTTGAGGCTTGGTTGAACGGGATGGATCGCTGCACGGTGTTCCGCGACCATGCGCGCTTTGAATCACCGACTGAAGTGAGGGTCGGCGGTGATATTCTGAGCGCCAAGCGCATCTTCATCAATGCTGGCGGCCGCGCCATGGTGCCAGTCATGCCGGGAATCGATCAGGTGACCTATCTGACAAACACATCGATCCTGGACCTGGAGATACTTCCGCGGCATCTGGTGATCGTCGGCGGCAGCTATGTCGGTCTAGAATTTGCGCAAATTTATCGTCGCTTCGGCTGCGAGGTGACTGTTGTCGAGAAAGGGCCTCGGTTGATTCAGCGCGAGGATGATGACGTTTCCGCCGCGGTAAAGGAGATTCTCGAGGCTGAAGGGATCAGCCTCCGTGTCAATGCCGAATGCATCCGCTTTGCTCTGCACGGCGAGGAGATCGCTGTCGGCGTCGATTGCACCTCGGGTGCTCCGGAGGTTCTGGGATCTCACGTGCTGCTGGCTGTCGGACGGCGCCCGAATACCGACGATCTCGGTCTCGAAAAGGCGGGCGTCGGTGTGGATCAACGGGGCTACGTCATCGTGGACGAACAGTTGCGCACCAGCGTGCCAGGGATTTGGGCCCTCGGCGACTGCAATGGGCGGGGCGCGTTCACCCACACTTCATACAACGACTTTGAGATCGTCGCCGCCAATCTCCTCGACAACGATCCGCGGCGCGTCAGTGACAGGATTGGCACGTACGCGCTTTATACCGACCCACCACTCGGCCGTGCCGGCCTGACCGAGACGGAAGCACGCAAGACAGGCCACAAAATCCGGGTTGGGATGCGACCGATGACGAGAGTTGGTCGCGCCATCGAAAAAGGCGAAACCCAGGGTTTTATGAAGATTGTGGTCGATGCGGAGACGGAAGCCATCCTCGGTGCGGCGATCCTGGGCGTCGGCGGGGACGAAGCGATCCACTGCATCCTGGACATGATGGCTGCCAAGGCCCCTTACACAATCTTACAGCGCAGCATGCATATCCATCCGACGGTATCGGAGCTTATTCCAACCATGCTGGGGGAACTGAGTCCCTAATTGCGACGAACGCCAAAGCCCAGCGTCTTCACGGCGCGGCATTGCTTTCAACGGCAGGGGGTGTTTCATTCTGCGACAAACGCTATATGACCGCAGGCACAGACGAACCAACCGGAGCGACACACTACGATGGCAAAGCCAGAGACACCTTCCACGCGCGCACCGCGCGGGACCAAGCCAGTAAGCCAGGCGTTCTTTACGGCGCTCGACAATGTGCCGGAGGCGTCACGAGCCGCTGTGGCCAAAGCCGCTTACGCAATGATCAAAGATGAGATCAAAGCCCGTCGCGAGAAGATCAAGATCGCTGCGGCCAAGGAGAAAGCGCGCAAGCCCGCCACGGCGAAACGCGCTGCCAAGACGGCCGCGCAAATGGCAAAGGGAACGTCATCCCCGAAGCGGCGGCCTCGTAAGCTGGGGAGCGCTCCGGCTTCGGCGTAACCCGTCAGGCGCCGGGTGCAAATGCGCTCGGCGCCTGATCGGCTGGACGCCAGATCGCCGCCCCGGCGCGCGTTCACTCATCCCATCAACCAGCGTCGACATCGATGGTCGCGAGATCAACAGGTTGGAGTGAGAACCATACAGGATCGGGGCTGCGGGCGCTGGCCCGCAGGATCGGCTTGATCGCCGACAGCAGATCGTCAAGCGAGCGGAACGGCGTCAAATTCTCTTCCCCGTCTGAAGTCCGCATCATCAGGCCGAACCCGGGCTTCGCCAGTTTTGCGCCAATTGCGGCACCCTCGCCTGCCCGGCGGCTTTTCGACCCGATTGGCACTGGCGACGCTGATACGGCGGGCCTTGCGTCTGCAAGATTCTCCCGATGGAAACTGGCGGTTGCCGGCTTCGGCTCGATCGGAATCGCCGCGCGTTCGAACGTAAGAACAATCGCATCATTCTCGGGCAACCGCTCGGCAACCGTGGCCTCAGGATCGATTTTCTCGCCGGACAACCCCGTCCCGTCATCGGTTTCCGCAACCGGCGCCGACAGCAGCGTTTCAATGGCCAACTGTCCTTCGGCGGGTCGGCGACGCAGCTTTCCCAACAGGGCATAGATATTCGCGGGCGTGCAGCCATATTCCGCTGCGACCTCCGCAACCTTGCGCTGTTCGACGTCAATCATCCGGAGAATCGTCGGGTGGTCCTTTTTGTCGATCCGCGCCATCTGAGGGTCCCCGTTACCGCTGCAAACAGCACGCAGCTATCTTGAACAAAACAGGAACATACAGACAGCTCCAGATGAAGTAAAGACCTCCCCTTCATTCAAGGCGCAAATGCTCTCCCGCCTCGCCGCGCAGACTGAGGCGGGAGAGCGTCTGCTCACATTTCGGCGTATTTGCCGGCGTGCCAGACATAGAAGACGTAGTCGCTGACTCTCACGTCGCCCTTCTTGTCATAGGAGATCGGGCCGAGGACGCTGTCCCACGTCCCGGCACGCAACACTTCGGCAACCTTCTTCGGATCGGTGGTTCCGGCCTTGGTCGCCGCCTCAGCCCAAATCTGGATGGCCGCGTAGGTGTAAAGCACGTAACCCTCAGGATCGATCTTCTTGTCCTGGAATTCCTTCACCACGGCGGCAGCGGTTGGGCGCTTGCGCGGATCGGACGGAAAGGTCATCAGCGTGCCGTCGCCGCTCTCACCGGTAATCTGCCAGAATTCATTGGTCACCAGCGCGTCGCCGCCCACAAGGGTGACCTTCATGCCCTGTTCCTTGGCCTGGCGGATGATCAGGCCGGATTCGGTCTGGTAGCCACCAATATAGATGACATCGATACCTTCAGACTTCATGCGCGACACGAGGGAGGAGTAATCCTTCTCACCCGGCACGTAGGCGGCGTACATGGCTTCTTGCTTGCCGTTGGCGTTCAGATTCTTCTTGGTCTCGTCCGCCAGGCCCTTGCCGTAGGCCGTGTTGTCGTGAAGGACGGCAATCTTATTGTTCTTGAACGTCTTGGCCATGTACTCGCCGGCAACCTTGCCTTGCTGATCGTCACGACCACAGGTGCGGAACGTATTCCAGCCGCCGTTATCGGTGAAAGCAGGGTTGGTCGAGGCGGGGGTAATCTGCAGGATGCCCTCCTCCGCATAGACCTTGCTGGCGGGTATCGAGCTCGATGAGCAGAAATGGCCGGCGACGAACACGACCTTGTTGCTGGCGAAGTTGTTCGCCACCGACACGGCCTGCTTGGGGTCGCAGGCATCGTCGCCGACGGTCAGTTCCAGCTTCTTGCCGAGCACGCCGCCCTTCGCGTTGATGTCGGCGACCGCCTGCTCGGCGCCCGCTTTCAGCTGCGCACCGAAGCTTGCGTTGGAGCCGGTGATGGGGCCGGCCGTCGCTATCTTGATTTGCGCTTGCGCCGGCGCCGCGGCCAGCGCAAGCATCAACCCGAGCGACGCAGCGCCCGCGAGCAGAGTCCGTTTTAACATGTTGCCCCCCAGAGAATCACAGGCCGCACGGAATGCGCGGCTCGTGCCACAGCCTATTCGGGAATACGCTAGCCGTGAAGCGGGCGCTTCGTCGAAACCACCACCAGTTCAGACCCGACGCGCCGCGAGCAAGATCAGTGCCCGCCCTCCAGATACGCCGCCCGAATTTCCGGGCGGGCCAGCAGTTCGGCCCCGGTTCCGGCCATGGTGATCGCGCCGTTAACCAGGACATAGCCGCGATGGGCCATGCGCAGTGCCTGGAACGCGTTCTGCTCCACCAGCAACACGGTGAGGCCGGTGCTGCGGTTCAAATCACGAATGGCGCCGAAGATCTGGCGCACGACCAAGGGGGCGAGGCCCAGGCTCGGCTCGTCGAGCAACAGCAGGCGGGGGCGGCTCATCAGCGCCCGTCCGATGGCAAGCATCTGTTGTTCCCCGCCAGACAGCGTTCCGCCGCGCTGGCTCCGGCGATCCTTGAGGAGCGGGAACAGGGCGAACACCTGCTCCATGGTTTGGCTGCTCTCCGCCGGAGGGCGACCTTGGGCGCCCATCAGGAGGTTCTCATAGACGCTCATGCGCGGAAAGATACGCCGCCCTTCGGGCGACTGGGCGATGGCGCGGCGCATGATGAGATGGGTCGCAAGCCCGGTGATGTCCTGCCCGTCGTAGGTGATGCTGCCGTCGCGGGCACGCGGACTGCCGCAAATCGTCATCATCAGGGTAGATTTCCCCGCTCCGTTGGCGCCGATCAGCGTCACGATCTCGCCTTCGTGCACCTCGATGTCCACGCCCTTGAGCGCCTGGATGGCACCGTAGTACGCAGTGACGCCGGCGAGCCGCAGCAACGCTGTCATGCCGCACTCGAGGCGTGCTCGTCACCCTCGTCGCCCTCGCCAAGATAGGCCGCGATCACGTGCGGGTCGTGGCGGACATGCTCGGGGGTGCCGTCACTGATCTTCTTGCCGTGGTCCAGCACCACGATGTGATCGGAGATGCGCATGACCACACCCATGTCGTGCTCGATCAACAAAATGGAGCAGCCATCACCCACCTCTCCCGCACGAATGCGCAGCAGCAAAGCCGAGAGCTCCTCGCTTTCACGCGGATTAAGGCCTGCCGCCGGTTCATCGAGGCACAGCAGGACAGGATCGATACACATCGCCCGCGCAATCTCCAAACGCCGCTGCGCGCCATACGGCAATGCACCAGCCGGATCATCGGCGCGCGATGTGAGGCCGATCGCGTCGAGCCAGAGGCGCGCCTTCTCAATTGCGGCCCGCTGAGTCGTGCGATAGCCGCCCAGTCCGAACACGGCGAGCAGACCGCTCGGCACGTTCGGCATCAGCGTATTGTGCTGCGCCACCATCAGGTTCTCGAGCACGGTCATGCCCGCAAAGAGGCGGATGTTCTGGAAGGTTCGCGCTACACGGGCATGCCGGGCAATCCGGTGACCGGGCAGTCGCTCCAGCTCGTACGCCGCACCGCCCGCATGGGACAGAGCGAGACGGCCGGAGGTCGGGCGATAGAAGCCGGTGATGCAATTGAAGACCGTGGTCTTGCCCGCGCCGTTCGGGCCAATCACCGCGGTGATTTCCCCTGCACGAGCGACAAAGGAAAGACCATCGACGGCAAACAAGCCGCCGAAACGCATGGTCAGTTGCTCGACTGAAAGAAGTTCAGCCACGGCTTTGCACCACCAGCTCCGCCTCGATCTCACGCGGGCGGCCAAGCGACACCGAGGGGACGCGACCAGACACCAGGCCACGTGGGCGCAGCACCATCACCACCACGAGTGCGATGCCGAAGAACAGCATCCGATATTCAACGAGGTCCACGCCGGCCACGGTGATGCCGCGCAACATCTCCGATCCACCGATCATCACGAGCGCGGCAAGCGACACGCCCAACTGGCTGCCAAGCCCCCCGAGCACGACGATCGCGAGCACGGTCGCACTCTCAATGAACGTGAAGCTCTCGGGGCTGATGAAGGCTTGGCGGGTAGCAAAGAAGGCGCCGGCGAACCCACCGAACATCGCACCGATCGAAAAAGCCGTCAGTTTAGTTACAGTGACGTTGATGCCGAGCGAACGGCAGGCAACCTCATCCTCGCGCAGCGCCTCCCACGCCCGCCCCAGCGGTAGCCGGCGCAGGCGCAGCGACACCCAGTTGGTGAGCAGGGCAAGGCCGAGGATGACATAGAACAAAAAGACCACGCGTTGCGTGATGCTGGGTTCGATTCCGAAATAATCGGCAAAGCTGCCTTCGCCGCCACCCGCCGAGAAAGTTAGACCGAAGAAAGTTGGGCGGGGGATTCCCGAAATGCCGTTCGGACCACCGGTTAGCGAAACCCAATTAAGGATCACCACGCGCACGATCTCGCCAAAAGCAAGCGTCACGATCGCAAGGTAGTCGCCACGCAGGCGCAGCACCGGGAGCCCAAGCAGGCCCCCGAACAATGCGGCGAACAAGCCGGCAAGCGGCAGGCACGTCCAAAAGCCGAGACCGAATGTGGTCGATGCAATCGCAAATGAATAGGCCCCGACAGCATAGAACGCGACATACCCCAAATCGAGCAGCCCCGCGAGGCCGACCACGATGTTCAGGCCCCACCCAAGCATCACATATGTCAGCACGAGGATGCCCAGGTCCAGATAGTAGCGACCTGCGTAGAGCGGCATCGTGAGGGCGAGGATCAGAAAAACCGGCGCAAGGTAGCCACCAGCTCGCGTGAGAACTCTCGGCAACGCGCCGAGGCGTCGGCGTACCGACCGGCCTGGCGACACGCCATGTCAGCATGGCGAGGCGGCCCACGAATACCGCGCCGACCGCGATTGCGACCTGGAGCGGGTGGGGCGTGAGCACGAGCGACCGAGGCCCGGGGTCGGTCTTCAACCCGATCATAACGCCGAAAATGCCGAGGGCGACCAGGGCCGAGAAGAATGCGTCCCGAAGTGCCGCAGATGCGGGCGAGCCGCCCTGTCTCATACTTTTTCCACGTCGGCGCGCCCCAGGATGCCTGTCGGCATGAAGATCAGCACGATGATAAGTATCGAGAACGCGGCAACGTCTTTGTATTGCGTACTGAAATAGGCGGACCAGAACGTTTCGATCAGGCCGATCGCGAGACCGCCCAGCACCGCGCCGGGCAACGAGCCGATCCCTCCCAGCACCGCGGCGGTGAAAGCTTTCACGCCGGCCACAAAGCCGATGAAGAAGTCAATCACCCCGTAATACAACAAGAACATCAGTCCCGCGACAGCCGCCAGCGTCGCGCCGATGACGAAGGTCAGGCTGATGGTGCGCCCGGTGTCGATGCCAAGCAGCCCGGCCATCTTCAGGTCCTGCTCACAGGCGCGCATGGACCGCCCGAGCGATGTGCTGGTCACCAACCAGGTAAATACGGCAAGAAGGGCGAGGGTCACCGCCACAATGAAGATCTGCATATAGGAAAGTTGGACAGTAAAGCCTTCGATGCTCACGCCGAAGCCGCCGGGAATGACCGCCGTCATCGGCTTCACGCGTGCGCCCTGGCTCACCTGCACGAAGTTCTGCAGCACGATCGACATGCCGATCGCACTGATCAGCGGGGCCAGGCGGAACGAGCCACGCAGCGGGCGGTAGGCGATTCGCTCAACCGTCCAACCGTAAAGTGCCGAGATCGCCGCCGCCAGCAACAATGTCAGGGCAAGTGCCAGGGGCACCGAGCTGATGCCGATCGCCGAAAGACCGAGCAGCGAAATCAGCGAAAGGAATGCGCCGACCATGAACACGTCGCCATGGGCGAAATTGATCATCCCGATGATGCCATAGACCATCGTGTAGCCGACCGCGATCAGGCCGTAGATCATGCCCAGCGTGATGCCGTTTATCAACTGCTGAAGCGCGTAAGCCACCAGGCATTCCTATCGGTTGGGCTTTCCTGACCCGCCAAGAGAGCCATTCACGGAAGCACAGGGCTGTGCAAGTCGCAAGTCGGCAATGTAGCCGGCCGTCCGGCACGCGGCAGGCGAACGGCGGTGCTCCTTGCGCGCGCCAAACGCGGCCGCGCCACGCGACTGGCTTGCCCACTCGAAGGCGATCCGCCGGCTCTCAACGAACGTCGGCCGCCTTCGAGAGAATGCCGACCGCACCGCGGATGCCGCTGCGAAATGCCTCGTCGAAAGACACGCCGCGAACCTCCCAGGAAGTGGCGGAACTCCCCTGCGTCAGCCTCCAGGATGCGACCCAACCGAAATCCGGTTCGCTCCAGCGCAACTCACCCGCAAGCGGGAGGGCCATCAGTGAAGGGTTCACATCCGCCAACCTTGCCAGAAGCATGCTCGCGGACGTGTTTCCGGGCGTAAGCCTACCCTCCGGAAGAAGGACGACTCTGATCCCGAACAGGTCTCCTGCGGCGAACAACGACTCACGCTGCCGTTCGCCGGCATTTCCATCGGCTGAGAGGATATACGTATCGCCCCGGCGGTCCGCCACTGTCACTCCCACGACCAGCACCGGCCGCGCGCCGCGCCATGGCTTTCTTCCCAAGCCCGCCAGTGCCCGATCGATCTTCAACGGATCGAAGTGAACCACCAGGTCGAATGGTCGGTCGCGGCTTCCCTGCTCGTCATGCATCGGGACATCGCTCATTCGGTCGAAATAGACGAAATCCTCGGCGAGATCCTGGGCCTTGGTCGCCATTTCCTCGGCCCGCGGGTCGTCCGCGACCGTCGGATCGCCCGAAACCTTCACCAGGACCTGAATCAAGCATCGCGCCATCCCGGAAGGCCGACTGCGCATGTCGGTTCCCGTAACGATGACGGCGCATTGATCGAGCCGGGACATGGCCGTGGCCGAGGCATCGGCCCGCCCGGCCGGACAGGACGCGATCGCCGCGGCAATCAGCGTCCCGACCACGGCGCGCCACCGCGTATTTCTATCGGAAGCCGCACCCTGCGCCCTTCCTGCATCCGCCATGCCGAACTCCATCAAGAAAGATGCTTGCCACGCGCCGAACGACCCACCCTACCGGTCCACCGCGCAGCCTATCCCTGCCCCGGGATGCCGCAAGAAATTCCTGTGGAGTTGCCGGCCCACGCTGCGAGCACGTCCGGCCGATCGCGGTCTCGACTCGGGGCGTTCGGCGAAATAGACTTCTCTCGCCAGAGAAAAAATCAAAAGCCGGACGACGGGGGAAAGGTAGGAGATGGCGCTCCTGGAGCTTCACGGCATCTCAAAGCATTTCGGGGCAATCGAAGCCCTGAATGAAGTCGACATGCAAATCGAATCGGGTGAAGTGCTTGGACTGATGGGCGACAACGGCGCCGGCAAATCGACTCTGCTCAAGGTGATTGCTGGCAACTTCCCTCCATCCAGCGGTGAGATCCGCCTGGAAGGCACGGCGATCCACTTCGCACGACCGATCGATGCGCGCGCCGCCGGCGTGGAAGTCGTCTATCAGGATCTGGCACTTTGCGACAACCTGACCGCCGCCGACAACGTGTTCCTGGGCCGCGAGCTCCGGAAATCGGTGGGATTCGTGCGCGTCCTCGATCACCGGGCCATGAACGAGCGTGCACGTGATCTGTTCGCCGAATTGAAGTCGGAGACACGGCCCGCCGACCTCGTGCGCAGCATGTCGGGCGGCCAGCGCCAGGCCGTCGCCATTGCCCGCACCCGCCTGGCGAAGTCACGGCTGGTAATGATGGACGAGCCGACGGCCGCAATCAGCGTGCGCCAGGTTGCCGAAGTGCTCGACCTGATCCGCCGCCTGCGTGACCAGGGCATCGCGGTGCTGCTGATCAGCCATCGCATGCCGGACGTGTTCTCGGTCTGTGACCGGGTCATCGTGATGCGGCGCGGCAGGAAGGTCGCCGACAAACCGATCGCCGCCAGCTCGCCCGAAGAAGTGACCGGCCTGATTACCGGCGCCATTCAGGCGGCCTGATGACCAGCGATCCGCCCGCCATCGCCCTGGCCGATACCCTTCCAGCGGAGCGCCACTCGATCCGGCAGGCGATGGTGGCACGGCAATCGTTCTGGGTGACCGTCGCGCTGGTCATCATCTGCGCGGCCATGAGCTTTATCGCCCCGGGTGCGTTCGACACCGCCGACAATTTCTACAACATCACTCGCAACTTCGCATTCATCGGGATGATGGCGATGGGCATGACCGCGGTGATCATCACCGGCGGCATCGACCTGTCAGTGGGCTCGGTGATGGGGCTGGTCGGCATCGTTTCAGGGTTGTGTCTGCAAGCCGGGTATCCGGCGTACGCCGCGATCGGTGCCGGGTTGTTGACCGGGCTTGCCGCTGGCGCTGTCAATGGCGTGCTGATCGCCTATGTCAAACTATCCGCCTTCGTCGTCACCCTTGGCATGTTATCGGTTGCCCGTTCGCTCGCTATCGTGCTGTCGCAGAATAAGATGATCTACGATTTCGGTGGCGGCGCAGACATTATTTTCGCGCTGGGCGGCGGGCAGGTACTGGGGATCGCGAACCCGGTCTGGATGCTGATCTTCCTGGTGCTGCTGTTCGGCTTCGTGTTCCGATTTACGACATGGGGCCGGCACCTGTACGCGATCGGCGGCAATGAGCAGGCCGCCCGGCTCACGGGTGTGCCGGTCGACCGGATCAAGCTGCAGGCCTACATGGTTTCGGGCCTGACGGCGGCGATCTCGGCAGTGCTGATCATCGGCTGGCAGGGCTCGGCGATCAATGCGCTGGGCCAGGGATACGAGCTTCGGGTCATCGCCTCATCGGTGATCGGCGGCACCAACCTGATGGGCGGGGAAGGCGGCTCATTCGGCGCCTTCATCGGCTCGGCGCTGATCGAAGTCATTCGCAACAGCCTGTTGATGGCCGGGGTCGATTCCAACTGGCAGGGTACCTTCGTCGGTGTGTTCATCGTTCTCGCGGTGCTGCTTGAGCGCATCCGAGGTAGACGGTCGGAGTGAGTCCTGAAGGGCGGCTCCGGAGGAGAACAACATATAAGCAAGGGAGAGCATGATGCTGACAAGGGTCCTCTACGCCACCGTCGCCATCGCCGCACTGATGGCGATCGGACAGGCAGCCCATGCTGCCGACAAGAAGCTGGTGTTGGCGCTGGTGCCGAAAAACATGAACAATCCGTTCTTCGACCAGGCCCGCGACGGCTGCAAGAAGGCGGAGGCGGAGCTGAAGGGCGCGATCGAGTGCCTGTATATCGGCCCCGGCGAGCACGGCGGCGGCGAGGAACAGGTGCAGGTAGTCAACGACCTGATCGCCAAAAAGGTAGACGGCATCGCGGTCTCGCCGTCCAACGCCGCGGCCATGGCCAAGGCGCTTGAAGGCGCCAAGCGTGCCGGCATCGCAGTCCTGACCTGGGACAGCGATCTGCTCGACAAGGACAAGGGCCTTCGCCACGCCTATGTCGGCACCAAGAACTATGACATCGGCGTCAACCTGGCGAAATTGGTCTCGCAGCTCAAACCCAGCGGCGGCACCATCTGCATTCAATCAGGCGGTGCCGCTGCCGCCAACCACAACGAACGCATGCAGGGAATCCGCGACACGCTTTCAGGGGTGTCCAGCAAGGAGGCACCCGGCGTCAAACTGACCGGACAGAAGGGCTGGACCGAAGTTGACGGCTGCCCGCTCTACACCGATGACGACTTCCCACGTGCGGTGCAACAGATGGAGGACATTCTCGGCAAATACCCGAGGCTCGACGCCTTCGTGCCAACAGGTGGCTTCCCGCAATTCCTGCCCCAGGCGTACAAGCGGGTCGCCGAGAAATACAAGGCTCGGATCGACGACGGGTCGCTGGCGCTGGTCGTGGCGGACACGTTGCCGGTCCAGATGGATCTGATGAGCGCCGGTCTTTCCAAAGGGCAGGTCGGCCAACGCCCGTCCGAGATGGGATACAAGGCGATGTTCTTCTTGAAAGACCTGAAGGAAGGCCGCGCGGTGGCCGACCCTACCTACACCGGCCTCGATGTTTGCACGCCGCAAACCGCCAAGACCTGCATCGGCAGTTGAGGCCGGGAGAGTGAGCTGACCCGATGCGCCAGAGCATCGGGTCAGAGGCCTATTGCGTCGGCAACAGCGTCGGTTGGATTTCCTTCATGACGGGTGGCGGGTTCACTTCTCGGTCAGAGCGTCGCTTTTCGGCGTATAGAGACGCATCGTGAGGTTGAAACTTCCCCTCGGCGCAGGCAGCCAGTTCGCCTCCTTGTCCGCGCCAGGGCAAGGTTGAGCGGATAGATCGCATCCTCCGACAAATTCGCGCCAAGACCGAACTGGATGACGAGGGCGCGCTTCAGATAGTTGCCGTAGACGCCCATCGTGTCGGTGTTCATCGACCAGCCGTTCACGACGCGGGCCAGGCTAGCCACCTTCCACGCCATCAGCTTCGAAGCATCCTGTGGCGCAGTCTCCAGCCCGGCCTTGATCGCTGGATCGAGCTTGTCGATGTCGAAGCTCTTGCCTCGCGAGCATCTGGGCGAGAATCGGCTGATCGGTGATGTGGGGCGGCTGCAGCTTGAAGATCTCGGCGGCATAGGCGGAGAACTTGCCGGCCGGCATGGAGTCGACCGTGATATTCGGTGGCGTCTTCATGTCAACGCCAGGTTCGACGCTGCCGACCACCGGCGCGGCGGCTTTGCCCCATTGCGATATGGGCGTTACGCGGAAACCATCCTGAGCCCTTGTGCCGGCGGGAGCGCGGGCAAGCTGACAAAACTGCTCATCGGGCCGTGCATGCCCTCGGCCTTGGCCACGTTGGTGAGCTGCTTCCGTGTCAGGTCCATTGTGACCAGGAAGTAGAAAAAGAGGTAAGCCGCGACGCCGATGGAATGTGCGTCCTGCTCGCTGATCGGGTCAGCAGCACGCGTCGCTGGCGGGAAGGTGACCGCCAGGGCGCCTGCAACGAAAGCAATGTTGGCCAACCTGCCGAGTTAAGTTCCAGGGCTAAACATTCGTCTACTCCCTGTTACTATTTCTGAGAAATCCCCGTATGCGACAACCGAAATTAACTGAAGCTTCCACTTGTTGTGACGCCACATAGACTAGGGCGAAATCCCACTTTTCCGGATCGATTTCTTAGCTCATCGCCTAGGTCGTGTGGACTCTTGGGATTCCGGCTCGGCTGAGTTTGTGATTCAACGCTGCCTTTATGGAGGCAGTTTTGGGCGTCATGGATCGGCTGGTGTTGAGCGACCCTGCGTGGGATCGGATGGCTCCGCTGATCATCGGCCGGCCTGATCAGAAGGGATCGACTGGGCGAGACAACCGGATGTTTGTCGAAGGCGTCTTATCGATCGTACGGACTGGTTCGCCTTGGCGCGATCTTCTCGGTTGCGTCCGTCAACGTGGTGGAAATTCGGGTTTGTCTGAGGTGGCCGCGGGTCATGCGGCTACGGTGGAAAATTGGGTAGCAATCGCCTCCGTCAACGGCGGTGTAAGTTCGGCCATTGCTTCGGTCTGCATGTAGCGGTGCTGGAGCTGCCATTCGTCGTTGGCCTCGAGAAGCACGGCGCCGATCAGGCGGACAATGGCACTCTCGTTCGGGAAGATGCCGACGACGTCGGCCCGGCGCTTGACCTCCTTGTTGAGCCGTTCCAGCGGGTTCGTCGAATGTATTTTGGTCCGGTGCTGGACTGGGAAATCCATATGCGCCAGCACGTCGGCCTCGCTCTCGTCGATGAAGGCGCCGAGCTTCGGCCACTTCGCCCGAAGCTGGTCGGCGACATGACGCAGCGTCTGGCTGGCGTTCGGGCGATCGGGTTGGATGAACGCCTGGCGCAAGGCAGCTGACACCATGCTCTGCTGCGCCTTGGGCACGTAGGACAGCGCGTTGCGCATCCAATGCACCCTGCAGCGCTGCCACGAGCCGCCGACGACCCGACGGATCGCCGTCTTCAGGCCCTCGTGCGCATCGGAGATCACCAGCTTCACCCCGCGCAGGCCGCGGCGAAGCATGCTCTTGAGGAAAGTCGCCCAGAACGTCTCGGCTTCCGACGGGCCGATGTGCAGTCCGACGATCTCCCGCTTACCCTCGGTGTTTGCGGCCACGGCGATTATCGCCGCGACCGAGACGATCCGTCCGCCCTCGCGCTGCTTGAGGTAGGTCGCGTCGAGCCAGAGATACGGCCATTCGCCGGCAAGCGGGCGGTCGAGGAAGGCATTCACGCGGTCGTCGATGTCCTTGCACAGTTTGCTGACCGTGCTCTTGCTGATGCCGGCCAGCCCCATCGCCTGCACAAGGTCGTCGACGCGCCGGGTCGAGACGCCGCCGACCCAGGCCTCCTGGATCACCGCGACCAACGCCTTCTCCGACGTCTTCCGCGGCTCGAGGAAAGGAGGGAAGTAGCTGCCCTGCCGAAGCTTCGGGATGCGTAGCTGTAGGCTGCCCAGCCGGGTGTCGAGCGTTCGGTCCCGGTAGCCGTTGCGGTAGGTCGTACGATCGCCGGACCGCTCGTGACGACCGGCACCGATCAGTCCTTCCACGTCCGTCTCCATGAGCAGCTGCACTACGGCCTCAGCCACGCTGCGCAGGAAGTCACCATCTCCGGCTTTGGCCAGCAGCTCGGCCAACGGTAATCTCTCCTCGGTCATCGGGTCCTCTCGGGCTCAGGGTGAAGCGTCGCAACTCCACCTTAGCCTGCCGATCCGATGGCCACCTCAACCTACACCGGCCTCGTTAGAAAATTTCCACCACAACCACGGACGCTACCCGATCTTCCGGAGGTCTTCGGCGAATGGAATAGCGCGTTTCGTCGGTTCAGCCGATGGAGCCGCAAGGGCGTCTGGTGGCGCATCTTCGAAGCCATGTCGGATGACCCAGACTTCGAATATCTGATCGTCGATTCCACCATCATTCGCGCTCACCAGCACGCGGCAGGTGCTAAAAAGGGGGGCCTGAAGATCAGGCCATTGGCCGTTCACGTGGCGGCCTGAGCACCAAGATCCACCTCGCCGTGCGCGGCTTGGGGTGCCCGGTCCGTCTGGCTCTCACAGCCGGGCAGAAGGGCGACGCCCGCAAGCCGACGGCCTGATTGAAGGCCTGCCGGCTGCCGTCGTCATGGCCGACGCAGCCTACGACAGTGATCGCCTTCGCCAGGCCAGCGCTGAAAAAGGCGCCGTGGCAGTCATTCCAAATAATCCGGCTCGCAGCCAAAAATACCCGCTCGACAAGGACCTCTACGCTCAGCGCCACCTCATCGAGTGTTGCTTCTCCAAGCTCAAGCAGTTCCGACGTGTCGCAACACAATACGAAAAGACCGCGCGAAACTACCTCGCCGTCGTCACACTCGCCGCAACAACCCTATGGCTCAGGTAAGTGTCCACACGACGTAGAGGGTGTTATGTACTTTCGTTCGGGTATGGTGCATTCATGTTGAATGACGATTTCGCGCAAGCCATATCCTTCGAACGTTTTGGATGACGAGTGGAGCTTGGCGGCTCCTTATCTGGCGCTGATGCCGCGAGGACGCGGTCCAGCGGCAGCATTCGCTGCGCGAGTTGTTCAACGGGCTGCGCTATCTGGTGCGCTATGGCATTGCCTGGCGTGCCATGCCCCACGACCTGCCGCCCTGGGCCGCCGTCTACCAGCAGGGAATTTCGTGCGACAGCAGCCGCACGAGGCGGCCGGCGGCCAGATCCCGGGCGTCCAGCAGCGAGTGGCCTAGCGCGACGCCCAACCCCGGCCCCCCATCTCGTGCTCATGAGCGGCGCGGTGCCAAATGGCAGGATCACGCCGCCGCGGAGGCGCCGAGGCGGCTGGCGGAAGTCGCGAGGGCAGGCTATGTCAGGCTCCGGTCGAGCGAGCTAACCAGCGCAAACGTCACCACTGTCAACTTGTCGGGGATACTGGCAGATGAAAAAGCTTCTCTTGCTCCTAACGCTCGTCTCGAGCGTTGCCGCTTGCAGCTCGGCGTCCTCGGAAGCACCTGGCCGCGCAGGCATCTCACGCAGATGGACCGGGCCGGTCAATGGTCCTACCGGGGGCGGCATGTAAGTCGATTAAAGCCGAGCCGCAAATGCGGCGGCGTTGCTGGCTCCCCCTGCCACCTCGTCAACGGCCTTCCCGCGGATCGCCTCTCGGACGCGCCGCGCGATCTCGCCGATCCGCTTCGGCACCGTGGCGAGATAGGGCAGTCCAGCCAAGACGGCGCTAGTCGATGCGCCGGCATGGGCGACATCAAAGCCATGATTGGTCATATGCCAGGATGCTCCGGTTGAGGCGGGGGGAGGATGATATGTGCGAGGATTCATCTCGCATATTTCATAGCCATGCCCGGGATGGGCTCCCGATGCCGGGCTTCGAAAGTGCCCGGGGGCATCACTTCCTGAACGACAAGCGTTTCGGATCGATCCACCAGGTCCCAGCTGAGGCATCCGTCTCCCCATGGCCGCGGGCTAACCGCGCTCTTTCGTACCATGCACAACCTTTCGAACGGTCGGGTCTCAGTCTAACTTCACCCGCAGCTTTCCGCCACCAGGCCGGCCTGTCGGTGCAAACATCAGAATTCAGCACGCCGAGGTCAGCCGTGGGAAGACAGCGGACATTCAGCGCGTGGAGCGTGGGGGCTGTGCCGCAGCTTCGATCACGTCGAGGTCAAGTAACTTGAATCCAGCAGCCAACACGACGGGCGCAATCTCTTTCATGTGAACTTTGTGGGGGTGCCTCTCGTCTAGAGGGTGTTATGTACTTTCGCGCGGGTCAGGGCTAATGGGTATGGATGCCCGATGTTCGCAAGCCTTATCCGTCTGATGTCACTGACGAAGAATGGTCGTTGGTGATTCCGTATTTGACGCTGATGCGTGAGGACGCGCAGCAGCGTCAACACTCGCTGCGGGAGTTGTTCAACGGTCTGCGCTACGTGATCCGCTATGGCATCGCCTGGCGGGCGATGCCGAATGATCTGCCCGCTTGGTTTGCGGTATATCAGCAAGCGCAACGCTGGCTGGCGGCGGGGTGTTTCGAGGCGCTGGCGCATGATCTGCGGGCGGTGCTGCGTCTTGCCTCTGGCCGCCGCGCGGAACCGACGGCGGCGATCATCGATAGCCGGACATTGCGCTCCACGCCCGAGAGTGGGCAGCGGGCTGGCTATGACGGCGCGAAGCGCAAGCGTGGATCGAAGGTGCATTTGGCCGTCGATACGCTCGGCCATCTGCTCGCCCTGCACGTCACAACGGCTAATATCGATGATCGAGCCGAGGTCGGGCGTCTCGCCGAGGCTATTCAGGACGCCACCGGCGAGACCGTCACGCTCGCCTACGTCGATCAGGGCTATACGGGGGACAAGCCGGCCAAGGCCGCGCGTGAGCAAGGTATCGCCCTCGAAGTCGTCAAGCTTCCAGAAGCCAAGCGGGGCTTCGTCCTTCTTCCCAGGAGATGGGTCGTCGAACGGTCGTTCGCCTCGGCCACTCGATGCCGCAGATTGGTTAAGGATTACGAGCGATACGCCACGAGCTTGGCCGGTCTCCACGTCGTCGCCTTTGCATGCTTCATGCTCAAGCAAGCCGCTACACTCGTCGCAGGTTCATAACACCCTCTAGCCAGTATCCCAGCGAAGCCCGACATCGATCCTTGTGCTTGGGTTTTGCTGGTTCGCGTCGCGCGTGGAGTGCGTCCGATAGCAATCAGTGCGCCGATGGCGCAGCCGAGGAACAGCCGGATCGGCAGCGGCTTCCGCGGCCGATCATGATGATGGAAACGCTGGCACATCGATCACCGACCCAGCCAGCAGCTTCGTCAGCCGGCCGCTCTCGTCCTTCAGCACCTTTATTCATCGTTTGTCAGGCGCATTCACCCCGTCACGGTTCGAACGGCCAGCTTTCACCGTCGCGGTGAGGTTGGAAAACTCTGACCTCCGGCGGAGGAATGATTGGCCTCGGCTCGCCTACAAAACGGACCCTGCCGGAGGCGGCTGGCGCGTACCGGGAATCATGTGGTGGCCGATCACACCCAGGCCGGCGCTCAGTTTGACGAAATGATGTCGCATATCGATGCCTGGGCGACACTGGCCGCGATGGTCGGCCCGACCCCGCCGCCGCATGAATGGGTGGGCAATGACGGCAAGCCGATCTATTTCGACAGCATCGACAACAGCGCGTACGTCCTGGGCAAGCAGCCGCTCTCCGCTCGGGATTCGTGGGTCTGTATCGACGGTGAGACTTTCAACGGTGCGCGGGCCGATATCGGCGGCGATCTCGCGGAACCGTGGGTACACATCACATGGAAATATCTCTGCACCGCCAAGAACTCCTGGCTGGGCGCGACGGGGAATTCTCAGCGCCATCGGCGCGACCTATAACCTGACCGCGGATCCATATGAGAAATACGACATGATGTTCAATGGCGTCGCCCCGACACGTGTGCTGAGCTCGTCGCCGGGGAAATATGCCGGCGAGGGCAATGGCTGGGTGTTGGCACTTATCCGGAAGATGGCGGTGGACTTCGACCAGTCGATCATCAAATTCCCGAGCCTCAAGCGCTATCCGGGGGGCGCCTCGACCGATCTGATTCCGAACCTGCAGCACCCGGAGGATCCGCTGCCCATCTTCAAGGGCGTGACCAGCCCGCACGCGGCGCAGGGCGGCGGGGGCTGATCGCGGCTGCGGCGCGCATACAGCAACCCGCGCTGGTTGTGTGTGAAACGGCGGGGGATTTCGGTCACCCCCGTTCCGCCTTACCCCCTTCCGATGGCAGGGCACGAGGAACGTGTGATGAATCAATGCGTCGCGAAATCCAGACGAGGAGCAACGTAGATGAGGCGCTTCGGTGGGATGATGCTGGTCGCCGCATTGTCGATCGCCTGTGTCCTCGCCGCATTGGCCGATCCGGCGCCGCCGGCCGGCGTGCCGACGGATAGACGGCCAGACTTCTCTATTTGGTGAAGCTGATATTCCCGCGCGGCGATGCGGTCAGCATTCTGTTCGGCTTCGACCCCGGCAAGGCCATACATTGGAGCTGAAAGACACCCGCGATGAAAGGGCCGATTGACGGTCCAGGACGACAGCCAAGTCTGGACGACGGAGCCGAGTGTATTCGAAGTTCACCCGCGTCCTCATCTCGGGACCAAACAGTTCATAAATTGGTGACCTAGGGACATGAAATCTTAAAGTCTGTTGGAAAAGTCTTATAAGTGCTGGATCAAGCCAGTTGACGCTGCTAGGGAAATTCGTAATAGACGGTAAACACCAAGTGACTGCAATTATTCCCGAGGTGGAGCGGCTCGCTTTCCCATGATGGAACGTCCCGACCGGCTATAATATTCCATTAATAGTAGGAACATCAAATATGAAACCAGTCATGCTGATAGCTGCCGGCACGTTGGTAATCATCGTAGGCGGCTCTGTGACGGCAGCTCCACAACAGCCAGCACAACAACTGGTGCAGGCGCAGCTGCCGCCGGGCAGAGTTTATGCCTTTCACTCAGTAGCGCAGGGTGGATGTCCCCCCTTGGACTGGCACATCGTATTACAGCCAGACGGTACCCTTGATGGCATGATCTCCTGGAACAACATGCAGTCGGTCGCGCGCACTACAGGAAGCATCAACCCACAGACCCGGGTCTTCCAAATGTACGCAATGGAAGTCGGTGGGCAGGTCCGGGCCGCCACCATCGACGGAACGGTCAATCCGCAGAACGGCTTACTTACTGCCAGCATCCGAGGCCCAACTGTGACTTGCCAAGGCATCCAGGTGCCGTACCTTGTTCCATATCAGGGTTGACCACAACATGAAGACCGCAATGGAGGCCATTTTCGTTGGTCGGGAGCGAGCCTAAATAGCCTCTTCCTGCAAATGTACAGTCACTAGAGGGTGTTATGTACTTTCGCTCGGGTCAGGGCTAATGGGTATGGATGCCCGATGCTCGCAAGCCTTATCCGTCTGATGTCACTGACGAAGAATGGTCGTTGGTGATTCCGTATTTGACGCTGATGCGTGAGGACGCGCAGCAGCGTCAACACTCGCTGCGGGAGTTGTTCAACGGTCTGCGCTACGTGATCCGCTATGGCATCGCCTGGGGGGCGATGCCGAATGATCTGCCCGCTTGGTTTGCGGTATATCAGCAAGCGCAACGCTGGCTGGCGGCGGGGTGTTTCGAGGCGCTGGCGCATGATCTGCGGGCGGTGCTGCGTCTTGCCTCTGGCCGCCGCGCGGAACCGACGGCGGCGATCATCGATAGCCGGACATTGCGCTCCACGCCCGAGAGTGGGCAGCGGGCTGGCTATGACGGCGCGAAGCGCAAGCGTGGATCGAAGGTGCATTTGGCCGTCGATACGCTCGGCCATCTGCTCGCCCTGCACGTCACACCGGCTAATATCGATGATCGAGCCGAGGTCGGGCGTCTCGCCGAGGCCATTCAGGACGCCACCGGCGAGACCGTCACGCTCGCCTACGTCGATCAGGGCTATACGGGGGACAAGCCGGCCGAGGCCGCGCGTGAGCAAGGCATCGCCCTCGAAGTCGTCAAGCTTCCAGAAGCCAAGCGGGGCTTCGTCCTTCTTCCCAGGAAATGGGTCGTCGAACGGTCGTTCGCCTGGGCCACTCGATGCCGCAGATTGGTTAAGGATTACGAGCGATACGCCACGACCTTGGCCGGTCTCCACGTCGTCGCCTTTGCATGCTTCATGCTCAAGCAAGCCGCTACACTCGTCGCAGGTTCATAACACCCTCTAGCCATTCTTATTCGTGGCATGCCAGGGATTCGGTTGTCAGGTGTCGCGTAACAGGCTGACCTTGTTTACGGATTGAGTGTCAAGACCGATCCATACATCCGATCATTCCGATTGAGCAGTTCTGGTTTCCAGCCGGCGGACGCAAGAAAGTCACGGCTGCATTTGATGGTGGGACGCATAACCTCCGACGGCGGAGTGAGCAGCTCTCGTTGTTCAACGCCCATTACGACGAACGCTGCTTTCTGCCGATCCATGTCTACGAGACCGCCACCTCGCGTCCGGTGGCGGTGCTGCTGCGACCCGGCAAAGACACCATCGGGAGACGAAGTCCGCCGCCATCTGCGCCGCCTGGTGCGCCGCATCCGCAGCCATTGGCCGACGACGCGGCTGACCATCCGTGGTGATGGTCATTATGGCCGTCCCGAGGTGATGGCGTGGTGCGAGGCCAACGATGTGGACTTTGTCTTCGGCCTGCCGGGCAACGCCGTGCTGAGCCGTCTGGTCGAGATCGCCGCCGACGATGTCAGGGTGCGCCGCGCCGAAGCCGAGGCGGCGGTGCTACGCCGCTACACCGAGACCCGCTATGGCGCCAAATCCTGGGGCTGCGAGCGGCGCGTGGCGGCACGGATCGAGGCCGTCGCGCAGGGGGGGGGGGTCGATATCCGCTTAGAACGCCTTTCAAAACCCGCCCTGCAATGCGCGCAGGCAGATGAGTGAACACGCGAGGGAGGTGAAGGCGTGATGGATGTCGATCCTGCATTCGTAGCGAATGGTGAGCCGTCGGAATTTGTTAAACCAGGCGAAGCTGCGCTCGATTACCCAGCGGTGGCGACCGAGTTTCTGGCTGGTCTCAATGCCGCGCCGGGCGATGCGGGGCTGGATCTGGCGGCGCAAGCAAGCGCGGCGGCAGCGACGGTGATCGTAGGCTTTGTCAGCGTGCAGCTTATCTGGTCTGCGCCGTGGTCGGCGGCGCTTGCCTGCAACCGGCGGAACGGCGTCGAGCAGGTCTTCGAAGGGTATGCTGTCGTGAACGTTGGCCCCGGTCAGGATGAAGGCGAGCGGGATACCGCGGCGATCAGTGATCAGGTGACGCTTGGTGCCTGGTCTGCCGCGATCCGTCGGGTTCGGGCCTGTCGCGGCACCCCCCTTTTCGCCGCGATGGACGAACTGTCCATGCAGGCCCGGCTCCAGTCGATCCGGTCTGCGTCGCGCAGCCGCCGGAGCAGCTCGCGATGCAGCCGGTCCCACACGCCCGTTGCCTGCCAATCCCGCAACCGTCGCCAGCAGGTCACGCCCGAGCCGCATCCCATCTCCGCCGGGAGCATCTCCCACGGAATGCCCGTACGCAGGACGAACAGGATGCCGCTCAACGCCGCACGCGCCGGAACAGGCGGCCGGCCGCCTTTGGGCTTCAAAGAAACAGGTGGCAGCAGTGGCTCGACGATCAGCCACAGCGATTCGGGAACAAGGGGAGTGGGCATCCCTTCTCATGAATCAGCCCAGCTCCGAGTACAAGGGTTTTGAAAGGCGTTCTTAGAGCAATATGGCTTTAGGTGGAATCACCATGCCATAAAGTTGCTCGCCTAACCAAAAGGCTAGATCGCGATGGTCGCCGATACCAGCGGCCATCACGATCTAGTGGGAATCAATCAGGAATTTGGCAGCGCCGAATGGCTCTACGATACGCTGTATTGCGAGCGCGGGCAGGCTGGGAACGTGATCAAGCTGCACACTTCTCACGTATTGCAGTCCGTGCGGCAGGTTCAAATTCAGGAGACGCAATCGACGATCCCATCGTCCGACGGTACGAACCTGACCCGCCATTCGGTCGTGGCCGGAACATGCTATTCCCCTTGCCTAACCTCAAAGTCGGCACTGTCCAGTGACCCCTCCAATGCTCACGAGATCAACGTTCTATCGCGCCGATCGACGTCCGGAGACGCTCCGGGCAGCTCGGGACACCCCAGGTCGATTCACATTCCTTGAGCTCTGGGTGCGCGGCGAACGCGGCAAGCTGTCTCGCCACGCCGATGTGGCGAAGGCAATGGATTACATGCTGAAGCGTGGGGGTCATTCACGCGTATCCTCAGCGATGGCCGCATTTGCCTGACGATCAACGCGGCCGAGCGCACGCTTCGCAGCGGCTATTTCCGAAGGAAGATCGCGCCAAACTCTTTATGGCGAATTGATCCAAGTCAATGCTGGTCACGATATAGACTGTAACATTGATTTTCAGTCACAGTAGCGGCGACTGAGATCATGCCTGCGCGACACCGCCTCGGCGGCTCGGACAGCCGTAGTGCTATGATTGCCGGTACTATGATTACCATACTCCCAGCTGCCCAAACCTAGATCCAGGAAGAACCAATGCGAACCATGCTTGCGGCCTGCGTTCTGGCGGCCACATTTGTTGTCCCCGCATTTCCTGATGAAGCCCCGAAGAAGGGGAGCGATGCCGACGAGGCGTTCATGACAGGTATCCGCAAGCTCGGCGTAATGTCTGGTGAGGCTTACGCCTGTTCCAGTGAAAAGGATAAGCCGCAAGTCGGCCAGGGCGCTATCGACCTCGCAACTCAGGTTGGTCTGCATTTCGGACTGCAGGCTGCGTTCATTTACAGCGGCTCGTTCGGCTATCGGGACGGGGCACGACTTCGATCACAAGGCCTGCCCTCAAGCGATCGAGGACTTCAAAGCGCTTCAAGCCAAGTATCTGGGGCATTGAAATGCACACGAGATCAGCACTGCTGTTCGCGACCGTGCTGGAGTTCGCGGGCAGCGCCATGGCGGCGCCGGCTACGCCATTCGCGCCGGACAACGTTTTGCGAGCGGTCGACACAACTGTCCAATCTGATCACTCCGGATTGATCCTCGTGCAGAATCGCGGACGCGGTGGCGGCGGTCAGCGTCCTGCGGGCGGTGGTGGGCAGCGCTGCTGGCGGTGGCGGTGGCCAGCGATCACCGGCGGCGGAAATCGAGGTGGCAATTTCAATAGCAACGACTTCCATCGGGACGTGGCGAACAGTCGCAACACGAATGTCAACACGAACCGGAATGTGAACGTCAACGCCAACCGGAACGTGGCCGCTCGGCGGCGGCTGCTGCAACGGCAACTACAACTCCGGACCGAACTGGGGTGGCGTCGCGGCCGGCGTCGCGGTTGGTGCCGTTGTCGGTGCGGCCGCGAATTCTGCAGCCCAATCTAACACCTATGCAGCTCCTCCGCCGACCTATCCGCCCGGCTACGTCGCGCCGCCGCAATATTAGCCCGCAAAAGCCAAGATCCAGCGGGGGACGATGTAGGAGTGCGCGCATGTGGTTTGTGAGACCGCGTCGCTGGACGGAACTTGCACGGCGCTGCAGGGTAGATCAGGCTCGGGGCAGGATGTTTGCGTCGCGGAACATTGCTGGGATCCGGTTGGTCTGGCGATTGTAGAGTACGCGTACCGTTTTGAGGGCCTGCGCGCCGCCGCGGCATGATGAGAGGGTGATCTCGTTAAGAGTCCAGAACCGGAAGGCAGCAATGCCTCCAGGTTGCACGATAGATTGAGACGCCTCGCCCTCTTGACCCCATCGTGCGGCGGCCACGCGCCGACCGCGAAGAGAAGCGAGTGCACGACAGGAATGGCTTCAAGCGAGAGGAACCGCTTGACCCCCACATCCCCAATCAGAGAAGACTCTGACATCGACTATCTCGACTGACCCAAGTCAATGCCGAGTGGCCGAGGCTTATTCATGTTTCGAGTTTCTGAATGCGTGCGGTTGCGGCAATCGAAGACTGAGCGGAGGAAACGGGTGCAAACGATCCCGGTCGAAGAGGCGGTTGCGAAGATACAAGACGGCGCGAGTCTGATGATCGGTGGATTTATGGCCGTCGGCAGCCCTGAACGGGTCCTCGACGAGATCGTGCGGCAAGGCAAGCGCGAACTCACAATCATTGCCAATGACACGGCCATGCCCGGCGTCGGCATCGGCAAACTCATCGATGCCAAACTGGTGCGGAAGGTCGTTGCCAGCCACATCGGACTTAACCCTGAGACGCAGCGGCAAATGATGGGTGGCCATCTGATCGTCGATCTCATCCCGCAGGGAACGATCATCGAGCGGATCCGCGCCGGAGGTTATGGGCTCGGCGGTGTCCTGACTCCCACGGGACTCGGAACGGAGGTCGAAAAGGGTAAACAGAAACTAGAGGTAAATGGTCGAACGTATCTGGTCGAAGTCACCCTCCGTGCCGATTTCGCACTGGTGCACGCCTTCTTGGCCGACTATCTCGGCAACCTCGCCTACGCACTGACCGCACGCAACTTCAATCCGATCATCGCGATGGCCGGAACTACGGTCATCGCCAGCGCCGAGAACATTGTACCCGTGGGTGTCATCGCGCCGGATCACGTCATGACGCCTGCCCCGGTCGTCGATTACCTAATCCGCAATCAGTGAGCGCGACATGACTCCGCAGACAATCATTGCCCGTCGTATCGCCCAGGAATTGAAGGCAGGCATGCTCGTCAACCTTGGCATCGGCATTCCAACGATGGTGGCGAACTACCTGCCCGTAGGCACGCTGGTCTTCTTTCAGTCGGAGAATGGGCTGATCGGCACGGGGGCAATTCCAGAAGAAGGCATGGCGCACCCGATGCTGACGGATGCCGGCGGCCGCCCGGTCACCGCGCTGCCGGGAGCCAGCACGTTCGACAGCGCAATGTCGTTCGGCCTGATTCGAGGAGGCCACGTCGACATGACTGTGTTGGGTGGCTTGCAGGTTGATCACGCGGGGCGGCTCGCGAACTGGATGATTCCCGGCCGGATGGTGCCCGGCATGGGCGGCGCTATGGATCTGGTAACCGGCGCACGGCAAGTCGTTGTCGCAATGCAGCACTGCGCCAGAGGAAAGCCGAAGATCGTCAAGGAATGCAATCTGCCGCTGACATCGATACGATCCGTCGATCTCGTTGTCACGGAAATGGCAGTCATCGCCTTCCCGGATGGACGTGCGACACTCCTCGAGACAGGCCCGGGCATCTCCGTTGCCGATGTACTCGCGGCGACCGAGGCCGAGCTCGTTATCCCCGACCATATCCCCGAAATGCGAATTATGAGCCCCGGCTCACACCTATCCTCGACGATAGCTTCGTCCAGAGATGACGACGGTGGCAGGGTCGCCGCCCGGCTTGGGCGGCATAATTGAGTTCAATGAACGATTGGGCGGATCGCAATGGCGCAGTCAACCCGATCTACCGATTGGGTATCGCGCTGGCAGTTGGCCTGCTCGCCGGTACCGAGCGGCACTGGCGTGATCGGGCCGATCCACCTGAAGCACGCGTCGCAGGCAATCACACCCTTCGGCCTCTGTGGTCGTCTTGGTGGTTCTCGCGGCAGCGCTGGGCGTCTCCGAATTAACCTGGCCACGGCCATCCTGGTCGCGGCTGCGGCAAATGCGGCTTATGCTGTTGCATTCGGCGGCATCCCCCTATGGTACGATATATGGGGGCCGCAGTCATGTCGCTAATAGTCGGTGCGGCAACACTTTGGTCAGGTTACCGCATTCCGTGAAGGGTCACCCCCAACCGGTCGATCGACAAATCGCGGTATTGCAGGAGCCGGGAGGAGCGCACTTGCCAAGACCTGCCAAACTGAGGCGGGACTTTCTGGCTGCGGCGAGGAAGGAGTTGCGTGTCGTCTGGCCGATCCTGTCGGGCCTCGCATTGGCTCAACTCGTCCTGGGCATGGCGATCGGATACTTCGAAAAATGGACCATAGGGGACGCAGCGTATTTTACGTTCGTGACCGGACTGACAATCGGATATGGAGATCTTGCCCCTCTGCGGTTCATCGCTCGCCTGCTTGCGGTGCTGATCGGATTCATCGGGATCATGATGTCCGGTCTTATTGCGGCGATCGGTGTCCGCGCCCTTCAAGCGGCAACCGAGGAACCAGTCGGGACACGGCCGGACAAGCCAAGTGAATACTGAGTGGCAATATGAGTTTGACCCGATCGGCTTAACGGTCGGCGAATTCAGGCTCAGCTCACCGGGATCGTCGGGATTGGCGCCAGCGCCGTTACTCCGGTCTCGGCGAGCGAGATGAACAGCATGAGGAACGTGAAGATACGCTTTGAGGCGGGATCGCCACGAGGTCGCCACGGATGGCGTCGCTGTCACATCCCTTGTCGGCCAGCTTTGCCTTGGGCGCTGCAGCCTCGGTGTCGATGAGGTCGGCATAGGTCGTCATGTCCGACGCTTGGCCGGGCGTCAGGCACAAGCCAATCGCGAGGCCTTGCGCGTTCGTCCGGGCATGGATCTTGGTCGTAAGGCCACCGCGCGAACGGCCGATATCGTTGCGAGTCGAGCCTATTATTCGCCTTGTTTGGACCTACGAACCCCCTCCACTTTGTGCTCGGGCGTGCCATGTTCCCTCAAAAGTGCTCGTCGCCACCATCGGCATTGCCGCTTCGCACACAGAAGACCGAACGCGATGGCGCTTTATTCGTAACCATCCGATGACGACCGTCTTGCGCTGACGGGCTGGTCCGTGGCGAGGGTCATGACCTTAAAGCCCACCTTAAGGTTGACCTCAAAGCTATGTCGAACGGCCCGATCGAGATCCTCGGCGCGCGGGAGCGGCGCCGTCGCTGGAGCGTGGAAGAGAAGCTGCGGATTGTCGCGGAGACGGAAAAGCCTGGTGCCAGCCTGCGCGCGGTGGCGGCTCGGCACGACGTGTATCCCAATCTGCTGCGCACCTGGCGGCGGCAAGTGCAGCGAGGCCAGCTCGTCGCGGAGCAGACGATGCGGCTGCTGCCGGTGCGGATGACGGAGGCGATGCCGGCACCAGCCGAAGCACCGGCATCGTCGAGTGCGGCCCCTGCGACGGGGACAATCGAGATCAGCCTGCCCAATAGCAGCCGCGTGCGCGTTGGCAACGATGTAAGTCTCGTTGCGCTCCGCCGGGTGATGATCGGTTCTGCGCGGATGATCGTCCGCCGTCCGGTGTGCGGGTCTGGCTGGCGACGGGGACGACCGACATGCGCCGCGGCATGAACAGCCTGGCGCTGCAGGTTCAGCAAGGCGCTGCGGCGCGATCCGCATGCCGGCGATCTCTACGTTTTTCGTGGCACGCGCGGTGATCTTTTGAAGATCCTTTGGCATGACGGTCTCGGCATGTCGCTCTATGCGAAGCGACTGGAACGCGGCCGGTTCATCTGGCCCACGCCGTCGGATGGCGTCGTTGTCCATCACGGCGGCGCAGCTCGGCTACATGCTGGAAGGGATCGACTGGAGGAATCCGCAACGAACCTGGCGACCGGAACTGGCTGGATAGAACTTAGTCAGAACGCCGTTATTCTGAAAATTCTGCGTGCATGACCACGGGCGACTGTGATTCGCTCGTCGCCGTGAACACCACCTCCGACAGCCTTCCCGACGACATCGATGCGCTCAAGGCGGCGCTGCTCGCCGAGCGTGCGGCACGGCGCGAGTCCGAAGCCCGTGCCTCCGGCGCCGAGGCGATGGTCGCGCATCTGAAGCTGCTGATCGCCAAGATGAAGCGCGATCGGTTCGGCGCCTCGGCCGAACGCGGCCGCAAGCTGCTCGACCAGTTGGAGATGCAGCTCGAGGAACTCGAGACCGCCGCGGCCGAGGATGAAGTCGCGGCCGCCACCGCGATGCCCGGATAAGACGACGGTGCGTCCGTTCACCCGTGCGAAGCCGGTGCGCGCACCGTCTGCCAGCGCATCTGCCGCGCGAGCGCGTCGTGTTGCCATCACCGACCAGCTGCCCGTGCTGTGGCGGCAAGCTCGCCAAACTCGGCGAGACCATCACCGAGACGCTGGAGAGCATCCCGCGCAGCTACAAGGTGATCCAGACGGTGCGGGAGAAATTCTCCTGCCGCTCCTGCGAGACGATCACCCAGCCGCCGGCCCCGTTCCATCCCATCGCGCGCGGCCGCGCCGGTCCGGATCTGCTGGCGACGATCATGCACGCCAAATTCGGCGAGCATCAGCCGCTGAACCGCCAGAGCGAACGGTTCGCCCGTCGAGGGCATCGATCTCAGCGTCTCCACGCTCGCCGACTGGGTTGGCGCCTGCACGAGCGCGCTGTCGCCGCTGGTGACGCTGATCGAGGCGCACGTGCTGGCGGCCGAGCGGCTGCACGGCGACGACACGACGGTGCCGGTGCTGGCCAAGGACAAGACCATCACCGGCCGATTATGGACCTATGTGCGCGACGATCGCCCGTTCGGCGGTCCGGCGCCGCCGGCAGCGATCTTCCACTACTCGCGCGATCGCGGCGGAGAGCATCCGTGCCGGCATCTCGAAGGCTACGCGGGCATCCTGCAGGCCGACGCCTATGCCGGGTTCAACGACCTCTACCATCCCGGCGCGCAAACCCGGTCCGATCATCGAAGCCGGCGTGTTGGGCGCACGGGCGACGCAAGCTGTTCGTGCTGGCCGATGTCGCGAAGGCGCCGCTGGCGATCGAGGCGGTGCGCCGGATCGATGCGATCTTCGATGTCGAGCGCGAGATCAACGGTCTGTCCGCGGAGCAACGGCAGGCCGTTGCGACAGGTCCGGGTCGCGCCGTTGGTCACTCGCTCTGAGCGACTGGATGCGCGGCGAACGCGGCAAGCTCTCGCGTCATGCCGATGTCGCCAAGGCCATGGACTACATGCTCAAGCGCTGGGATGCGTTCACGCGCTTCCTCGACGATGGGCGGATTTGCCTGACGAACAACGCGGCCGAACGCAGCGCTGCGCGGCATCGCCCTCGGCACGAAAGGCATGGCTCTTCGCCGGTTCCGATCGCGGCGGCGAAAGGGCGGCGGCGATGTATTCGCTGATCGTCACCGCGAAGCTGAACGACGTCGATCCGCGCGCCTGGCTCGCCGACGTGCTGCCCGCATCGCGATCATCCGGCTCACGGCTGCACGAACTGCTGCCGTGGAACTGGGCCAAGGCGCGGGAGGTCGCAGCAGCAGCTTGAGCCGCGCTTCGGCCGTTCAGTGCGCAATGACGTCAAGGGCGTGAGCCAGTGGCGAGCCGGAGATGCGGATCAGGCCTTGGAAGGGCATCTGCAATTCGGTCGTCATCCGGATTGCAGTGCCGACACCGATCGAACACAGCAGGATCGCGACGACCGAGATGACGTTGGCCGGCGCGAACAGGCCGAAGCTCGTGAAGATGATGGCGAACCAGAAGATCACGAGGACCATGAGCGGCAACGGGGTACTGTTGTTGCTCGCCTGCACAAGTTCCCACCGCGTCTTCACGATGTCGCTGGTCAGTTGCAACGCCTGTGTCTGGAGAAAGCGTTGCCGATCGTCGGCTGGCTTTAGAACGCCTTTCAAAACCCTTGTACTCGGAGCTGGGCTGATTTATGAGAAGGGATGCCCACTCCCCTTGTTCCCGAATTGCTGTGGCTGATCGTCGAGCCACTGCTGCCACCTGTTTCTTTGAAGCCCAAAGGCGGCCGGCCGCCTGTTCCGGCGCGTGCGGCGTTGAGCGGCATCCTGTTCGTCCTGCGTACGGGCATTCCGTGGGAGATGCTCCCGGCGGAGATGGGATGCGGCTCGGGCGTGACCTGCTGGCGACGGTTGCGGGATTGGCAGGCAACGGGCGTGTGGGACCGGCTGCATCGCGAGCTGCTCCGGCGGCTGCGCGACGCAGACCGGATCGACTGGAGCCGGGCCTGCATGGACAGTTCGTCCATCGCGGCGAAAAGGGGGGTGCCGCGACAGGCCCGAACCCGACGGATCGCGGCAGACCAGGCACCAAGCGTCACCTGATCACTGATCGCCGCGGTATCCCGCTCGCCTTCATCCTGACCGGGGCCAACGTTCACGACAGCATACCCTTCGAAGACCTGCTCGACGCCGTTCCGCCGGTTGCAGGCAAGCGCCGCCGACCACGGCGCAGACCAGATAAGCTGCACGCTGACAAAGCCTACGATCACCGTCGCTGCCGCCGCGCTTGCTTGCGCCGCCAGATCCAGCCCCGCATCGCCCGGCGCGGCATTGAGACCAGCCAGAAACTCGGTCGCCACCGCTGGGTAATCGAGCGCAGCTTCGCCTGGTTTAACAAATTCCGACGGCTCACCATTCGCTACGAATGCAGGATCGACATCCATCACGCCTTCACCTCCCTCGCGTGTTCACTCATCTGCCTGCGCGCATTGCAGGGCGGGTTTTGAAAGGCGTTCTTAGTGCTAGGACGTCGTTTTGCAGCTCCTCCAGCATAGTTACAGTGGCGATGTTCTCGAAGTTGGGGGCAGCACCCGGGGTTTCGGGGAACAGATCGTGCTGTTTCGCCGCGGTGTAGCGGCGGAGCAGCATGCGCGCGTCCCGCGCTTCAGGGCCGTAGCGCAGCAGCAGCCGGTCCAGGCCGATCACGTCGCCCGAGATCTTCGCCAGCTCCTGGGCCTTCGCGGTGAACGAGGCGCTGGCACTCGAGATGAGGAGACCGACCACAAGGGCCGACAATGTCCCGACGACGGCCATTGAGACCGAGACGACGCTCCTGGTTTCGGCGCTCAGGTGGTGCTCGGGAAGCGAGCGCGCGAGGAGCATGGACAGCATGGCGCTGCCGAACAGCACTGCCGCGATGATCGCGCTGATTATTATGGAGCCCATGGGTAAGCCGCCTGTGCGTGCCCGAACCGGGCGAGGCTTGCCCGATTCATTATGCCGGCCAGGGTACCAGACGCACAAGCCCCGGCTAGAGGCACGCCAAGCCACCGACAACCGCCGCCGGTCTGGCTACGGCGCCAGGGGGCGGCCCACCGCGCCGATGATCCGCCCAACGACGCCCGCGATCGCGGTGGCGGAAGCTGCGCTTGTTTCGGCCTGCATTGTGGCGGCGAACAGGCCGCATCCCGCTCGGGCGCAAGTCGTGGCTGTTCACCGCATCCAGTCGCGGCGGGCAACGTGCCGCAACGATGTATTCCCTCACGGTGGCCGCCAGGCTCAACAACATCGATCCGCGCACCTGGCTGGCCGATGTGCTCGGCAGGATCGGCGATCGTCCGGCGTCCTGCCTCGACGAACTCCTGCGCTGGAACTGCCAGACTATCACCGCCGCAGCCTGAACTCACCGCGCCGCGGCTCTTGCCGGATGGATACCTTTATTCTGGCTACAATTCTTAGCTCCGCCAATTTCGTTCATAGAGGCGGCGGACGTTCGCCGCCTGCCCGCAACATCTACCAGCGCCTGCGGAGCCACACGCCGGCATCGTGGCGCGGGTCGCATGCCTCAAATCCGGCCAAAGACTTGCGAGAAACCGGAAAAACGGCCAAACCAAGCGGTAGAGCGCCGACCAAGTCGTAACTGTCGGATCAATGTGACTGCGTTGACGCCTGGCTGGCTGTCACTGACAAACTCCCTCGCAATCTGGAGAGTACCACCGATGCGGCTGCTGGCCCACCTGCTCAACCGCTTCATCCGCAACGGCGATGCTGCGCCTGATCGCAGCCGACGGCTCGCTGCACATGTTCGGCGGCCACGGCCCCGGCCCGACCGTCACCGTCCGTCTGCATGATCCCCGGCTCTACACCAAGCTATTCCTCAACCCCGAGCTGCACGCCGGCGAAGCCTACATGAACGGCACGCTCACCTTCGAGGACGGCTCGGATGTCGGCGACTTCATGGAGCTGTTCGCCGCCAACCGCGGTGGGCTCGCGGCACATCCGGGGCAGGTGGTGCTGCGGCGCCTGTGGCGCGCCGCCAAGCGCTGGCACCAGGCCAATCCCGCGGCGGCCGCGGCGGCCAATGCCCGCCACCACTACGACCTCTCGACCGACCTCTATCGTCTGTTCCTCGACGACGGCTTGAACTACTCGTGCGCGGTATTCGAACATCCGGAGACCGACACCCTGGAACAGGCGCAGCTGCGAAAGCTGCAGCGTGCGACGGCGAAGCTGCGGCTGCGCCCGGGCATGACGGTGGCCGAGATCGGCTCCGGCTGGGGCGCCTTCGCCATCCATATCGCCGCCACCACCGGGGCGCGGGTGACCGCCATCAACGTCTCGCCCGAGCAGATCCGCATCGCCCGCGAGAACGCCGCGGCCGCCGGCGTCGACGGGCTGGTCGAGTTCCGCGAACTCGACTACCGCGCCCTCGAAGGCCGCTTCGACCGGGTGGTTTCCGTCGGCATGATGGAGCATGTCGGCGTCGGTCATTTCGACGCCTATTTCGGCAAGATCCGCAGCCTGCTCGCCGATGACGGCTTTGCCTTCGTGCACTGCATCGGCCGCATGCGCCCGCCCGGCAGCACCGGCCCGTTCATCCGCAAATACATCTTCCCCGGCGCCTATGTGCCGTCGCTGTCCGAGGTGTTCGCCGCCACCGAACGGTCCGGTCTATGGGTCGCCGACATGGAGGTGCTGCGGCTGCACTACCACTACACGCTGCAGCACTGGCGCCGGCGCTTCGCCGCCAACCGCGCCCGTGCCGCCGAACTCTACGACGAGCGCTTCTGCCGCATGTGGGAATACTACCTCGCCGCCGTCGATGTCGGATTCTCCAACGGCACCAACATGGTGTTCCAGCTATTGCTGTCGGCGAAGATCGACGCGGTGCCGATTGTGCGCGACTACATCGTCGACGATCTGCGCGTGGCGGCACAGCCACGCCAAGTCAACCTCGCCTGACCACAGCCATCGTAGAGGCATTTGGAACAGTGTCCGGCGTCAGCGCCTTGAGACAGAATAGAGGTTTAGATAGCGGAGGAGTTTGGTCTCGTTGCAGTGACAAAGGAACGAAGGTGAGACCAAACGGTCTTGTTCTTCTCACCAACCATACGGCTTCATCGGCCAATGCCGGGGCTGTCAGGCGTCGTCTTAAAAATCCGTGGGATGTCGCCAGCGACGATCGCCGCCGAGCGCGCTCAATTGCAGCCGATGCCCTGCAAGTCAAAGGCAGTCACTCTTCCGTTCTCGACCGAGAATGTCGTTCTGCAATTGAACTCCGCGCGCGCCGGCGGCTGACCTGCACCAAGATCGTGGTCGTATCGGTAACCGCGAGAGGCGTTCACATACCGTGTGTCCAAGTTCTGGTAAATCAAAAAGCGTTGCCCAAGCTGACCCGAACTCGACGTGGGCTGGCCTAGCCGCTGCACCAGCTCGCTCTCGCTCAGGCCGACGAAAGCGGAGAGATGATTTCTGTGTGCCACTGTTCCGTGGCCAGTGCACCCTCCGAGAGCGCAGCCGAGAGCCAAAACCGCAATGCGATCCATCCCGGATATATAGATGCAAAGGCTTTTCGCAGACAGACGCATTGGGCTTGTCCCGTGCCGCAGCAGGAAGCCGGGTGGTCGATGGCGAGCCGCACGCAGGGTGCGCACCGCCGCCAGACGCGCGCGCACGAGATCGCGGATTGCCGGCGCAACCCTCGAAAACCTGCATACTGTGAGACGGGTCACCCCGATCTCGGGCGAACATCTGGTCTAGGCTAGCGGCAATGGTTTCGAAGCTATCGCATCCATATCGGCCTCCCTGGTCTGTGTCCGGACCCCGGCCTATCGCCGCTCAGCGATCCGACACATCGCGTCCCGCCGCTCGGCCACGCCACGCTCGCGCGCCAGTTGCAGCAGCGGCACGATGATCTCGTCGTTGATCCGGTTCTTCGAGTAATCCAGTAACAGTCCAGCGCTCTCGGCGGTGAATCGGCGCCGCGACCGGGATCGTCGGCAAACAGCTGCCGCAGATGCACGTCCTTGATCCGCGTGTGATGCGCCAGCAGAGCCCGCCATGCAAAGTTTTGTGTCAGTTTCGGCATGCTCGCCATCGTCCCGTCGCTCCAACTCACGCCGCGTTCAGCGCCTTGCTCTTCGTCTCGATCGCGGCGAGCAGGTCATGCCAGGACGATACGAACCCCTTGGCCCCGTCGGATTGCAGTTGTGCCGCGAGCGCGTCGATGTCGACGCCTGCCTTGCCGATCTTCGGCGAGCACCGCCTCGGCATCGCCGCCGTCGCGCGGCATCACGCCATCGACCTGCCCGTGATCGGCGAACGCCAGCAGCGTCTCTTCCGGCATGGTGTTGACAGTGTTAGGCGCCGCGAGGGCCTGCGATGTAGAGCACGTCCGAGGCCTTCGGGTCCTTGGTGCCGGTGCTGGCGAACAGCAGGCGTTGCGGTCGTGCGCCCAATCCTGCCAGCCGCTGCCAGCGGTCGGACTCAGCAGGTCGCGATATGCCTTGTAGGCCTGCCGCGAGATCGCGATGCCCAAGCTTGTTGCTCAGCCGGTCCGGCACGCTTGTCCATCGTCGCCTTGTCCCAGCGGCTGACGAACAGCGAGGCGACCGAGCGCACGTCTGGGCTGAGGCCGGCGGCGACGCGCCGCTCCAGCCCGTTCATGTAGGCATCGGCCGCCGCCAGGTATTGCGCGCGCGAGAACAGCAGCGTGACGTTGACCGGAACGCCGGCGAAGATCGCCTCCTCGATCGCCGGCAGCCCCTCTGTGGTGCCGGGGATCTTGATGAACAGGTTCGGCCCGCTTCGCCTTGGCGTGCAGCATGCTTGGCCTGCGCCACCGTCGTCTGCGGTGTCGTAGGCCAGCAGCGGCGAGACCTCCAGCGAGACCCAGCCGTCGACGGTCGCCGTGCGGTGCGTGGATCGGCGCGAACAGATCGGCGGCCCTGCGCGAGGTCCTGGATGGCGAGCTCGAAGAACAGCGCCTCGCCCGACGATCCCGCCCGCCACGAGCCGGCGGATCTCGGCGTCGTAGGAGTTGCTGCGCGCGATGGCGTTGTCGAAGATCGTCGGGTTCGAAGTCAGGCCGGTCACCGACAGCTCGTCGATGTAGCGCTTCAGCGTGCCGCTAGTCGAGCAGGTCGCGGGTGATGTTGTCGAGCCACAGGCTCTGGCCGAGCTCGTGCAGCGTCGCGTGTTGCGTTCATGGCTTCTGCCTCCTGCTCATGGTCTTGCGAATGCCGGATAGATCGTGCTGCAGCAGGTCGCCGATGCGCTCCATCGTGATGTCGGCCGGCGGATAGCTCCGCCAGGATCTTCGGGATCGGTGCGCGTAGTGGCCCTGTCGCGGGAAACACCGTCGTGACGCGCTCGCCCCAGACCTGCTTCATGGCGTCCAGGATGCGCAGCTTGTCGTCGATCATGACGTAGTGCCTGGCGGGATACAGTCGCGCTCGACATCCGTCGAGTTCCTGTTCCTTGTGGACGTAGATCAGCACGTGGTCGCCGAACAGCGCGCCACAGGCCGGAGCGCTCCACCTTGCGCGGCTGGAACACCGCGTCGCCGTCCGACAGGATGACCGTCGGCCCCCATCGTGCTGCGTGCGCTGCACGGCGTCGAGCGCGCCGGGATAGAGGCGGTCGGCGAACGGATAGTCGACCAGCCAGTTCGCCATGCGCAGCACCCGCGGATCGTGCATCTCCTCGAGCCGGTAGCGCTCCAGCGCGCCGAGATAGTCGGCATAACCGAGTTCGCGAGCGCAGCTTCTCGAAGATCTCCCAGTAGCGGTCGCGCGTCGCCGGCGCCGTAGTGTCTCGCGAGATGCTCGCCCAGATCGGCCTGCACCCGGTCGTTGTCGAGCAGCGTGTTGTCGACGTCGAACAGGAAGACGGTGTCGCGCGGTTTCGCGTCATGTCGGCCGGCTCCGCCGAGCATTTCGGGATTGCGCCACGGTCCGTCGTCGCCGATCAGCTCGCTCGGCCTCGTCCGGACCCCAGCTTCCTGGCTCGTACGTGATAGAGCGGCGTCACATTGTCCAGAATCGGCTCGACGATGCGCCATTGCGCGTCGACGATGTCCTCGCGTCCGAACAGGTCGCCGATCGCCGTGCATCGCGTCGCCGAGCAGCCGCTGGTACGGCGGCACGGTAGGCCGCCGTCCTGTTCGGTCAGGATCAGCTCGACGTCGTCGCCGACCATGCGCTCGCCCGGCTGCTTCACCCGCAATCCCATGCCGATGCTGACGTCGGGGCTGAGCCGCATGCGCATATGCGCCGACGCCGCCGGCACCAGCTCGCCGAAGGTCTCGCGCGGCGGCCGCGGAACTCGCACCGATCACCTCGGTCGCCGTCACCGGCAGCTTCTTGCCGGCGCGGATGTAGATCGGCACGCCCGCCCAGCGCCAGCTGTCGATGAACAGCTTGCACCGCGACGAAGGTCTCGACGGTCGAGCCCGGCGCGCACGCCCGGCACCGTCGCGATAGCCGGCATACTGGCCGCGCACGACATGCGCGGCGTCGAGCGGGCGAACCGCCTTCAGCAGGCTCGCCTTCTGGTCGCGCACCGCCTCGTTCTCCTCGCCGGTCGGCGGGTCCATCGTCAGAGATGCGCCAGCACCTGCAGCATGTGGTTCTGCAGCACGTCGCGGATCGCGCCGGTCTCGTCGTAGAACCGGCCGCGATCCTGCACGCCGAAATCCTCGGCCATGGTGATCTGGATGCTGCGCACATGGTCGCGGTTCCAGATCGGCTCGAACATCGGATTGGCGAAGCGCGTGTAGAGGATGTTCTGCACCGGCTCCTTGCCGAGGATAGTGGTCGATCCGGAAGATGTTCTCCTCGGGGAAATAGCGTGCGCAGCATCGCGTTCGAGCGCTCGCGCGGTCGCGCGGTCGTGGCCGAACGGCTTCTCGATCACCAGCCGGGCGTCCGTCGGCGCATGCCGGACTTCGCGAGCCCCTCCGCCACGGTCGCGAACAGGCTGGGCGGCACCGCCAGATAATGCAGCGGCCGCTTCGCGTCGCCGAGTTCGCTTGCGCAGCTGCGTGAAGGTCGCGGGATCGTTATAGTCGCCGTCGACATAGCGCAGCAGGCCAGCAGCTTGTCGAGCATCTGCGGGATCGGCACCGCCATGATGCGCCAGGCTGTCCTGTGCGCGCGCCTTCAGCTGGTCGAGCGTCCAGCCGGCCTTGGCGACGCCGATGATCGGCACGTTCAGCCCCTCGTCGCGCACCAGGCCGTAGCAGCGACGGGAAGATCTGCTTGTAGGCGAGATCGCCGGTCGCGCCGAAGAAGACGATCGCGTCGGACGGCTGGGCGCATCTACGTTGCCCGACCTTGCCGATCGCCTGCTGGCGGCTTCTCGACATGGCCGCCGAATTCGTAAGCGCATCGCCGACAGCAGCCTGTCGGCATACTCGGCCTCGCCGCGCGAACTGAAGCGCGAGAACAGCGCGGCGCTGATCACCGGCGCCGGCACGCCCTCGTCGATCGCCGCCTGCAACGTCCAGCGGCCCTCGCCGGAATCGGAAACGCGGCCATGGAAGTTGGCCAGGTCCGGGCTCTTGCGCAGGGCACTGGCGGTTAGGTCGAGCAGCCATGAGGCCGACCACGCTGCCGCGCCGCCACACCTCGGCGACCTCAGCGATGTCGATGTCGTACTGGTAAATGCTCGGGATGGCGCAGCGGCGTCGTCTCCGCGTCCACCGTGCGCGTGCCGAGGCCCGCATTGGCGTGGTGGATGATGTTCAAGCCCTCGGCATAGGCCGCCATGAGCCCGTATTCGATGCCGTTATGCACCATTTTCACGAAATGCCCGGCGCCGTTCGGGCCGCAATGCAGGTAGCCGTACTCGGCCTGGGCAGGGCGCGCCGATGGCGCCGGGCGTGCGCGGCGCCGCCTCGACGCCCGGTGCCAGCGATCGGAAGATCGGATCGAGATGCGCCACTACGTCGTTCTCGCCGCCGATCATGTGGCAGTAGCCGCGCTCCAGCCCCCAGACGCCGCCGCTGACCCCGACATCGACGTAGTGCAGGCCTTTGGCCTTGAGTTCACCGGCGCGGCGGATGTCGTCGTGGTAGTACGAATTGCCGCCGTCGATGACGATGTCGCCGGCCTCCAGCAAGGGGCACGACGGAGCCGAGCACCGCATCGACCGCGGCCGCCGGCAGCATCAGCCAGACCGCGCGCGGCTTGGCCAGCTTCTTGCACGAATTCGGCGAGGCTGCCGGCGCCCTTGCGCGCCCTTGCCGACGAGATCGTCCACGGCGGCGGGGTGGGTGTCGTAGACGAGGCAGTCATGGCCCGCCTTCATCAGGCGCACCACCATGTTGGCGCCCATCCGCCCCAGACCGATCATACCGAGTTGCATCGTCTTCTCCCGCTATGGTGGGTGGTCCGGCTTCTAGATCTTCAATGGCGGCAGGCCCAGCGCCTGGCGTGCCGCACCGACCACGTGATCCGTCGTGAAGCCGAAATGGTCCGCGACGATCTTGATCGGCGCGGACATGCCGAAACTGTGCATGCCGAGTATCACGCCGCGGCTGCCGGCGTACCGATCCCATCCGATCGTCGAGGCCTCCTCCACGGTGACGCGCGCGGTGATCGCCGGCGGCAGCACGCTGTCGCGATAATCCTGGTCCTGGCTCTTCGAACAATTCCCACGAGGGCAGGCTGACCACGCGGACACCGATCCCCTCGGTCACAAGCCAGTCCCGCGCGGCGAGGCAGAGCGACGACCTCGCTGCCGGTGCCGATCAGGATCACGTCCGGCTTGCCCGTGGGCGCGTCGATCAGCACGTAGCCGCCCTTGGCCAGACCCGATGCGGCCGCGAACCGCGTGCGGTCGATGATCGGCAGCGCCTGGCGCGAGCAGATCAGCGCCACCGGGCGATCGGTCAGTTGCAGCAGCCACGCGGTAGGCCTCGGCCATTTCATTGGCGTCGGCCGGCCGGATCACCACCATGCCGGGAATCGCGCGCAACGACAGCGATCTGCTCGATCGGCTGATGCGTTGGTCCGTCCTCGCCGACGCCGATCGAATCATGCGTCCAGATATGCAGCACCGGCAGGTCCATCAGCGACGCCAGCCGGATCGAGCCACGTGCGTAGTCGGTGAAGATCAGGAAGCCGGAACCGAACGCACGCAGGCCGGTGAGCGTCATGCCGTTGACGGCGGCGCACATGGCGTGCTCGCGAATGCCGAAATGGAAGTTGCGGCCGCGATAGCTGCCGAGCCCGCCGCCGCGCCTGGAAGTCGCCGGCGGCCTCGAAGGTCAGCCGGGTCTTGGTGCTCGGCGCGAGGTCGGCGGCACCGCCGAGCAGCCATGGCATTCCGTGGCGCCACCGCGTTCAGCACCTTGGCCCGAGGCGTCGCGCGTCGCCATGCCCTTGGCGTCGGGCGGGAAGACCGGCAGCGTCGCCTCCCATCCGGCCGGCAGGTCGCGGCGGGCCATCCGCTCGATCTGGTCGGCGAGATCCGCGTGCTGCGCTTGGTAGCCCTGCGAACAGCGCGCGCCACGCCCGGCTGCGTGCGGCCCCGCGCGCCCCGAGCCCGGCGGCGAAATGCGCTCGGCACCGCACGCCGGCACCACGAAAGCCTGATCGGGGTCCAAGCCGAGGAATTGCTTGGTCAGGCGCGCCTCCTCGCGGCCGAGCGGTTCGCCGTGCGCCGTCGGCGCTGTCATGCTTGTGTGGCGAGCCGTAGCCGATATGGCTGTGCACGATGATCAGCGTCGGCCGGTCGGCAGCCGTGGCGAACGCGCGAAAAGCGCGCTCCAGCACGTCGATGTCGTTCGGGTCCGTCACCCGCGCGACGTTCCAGCCATAGGCCAGGAAGCGCGCGGCGACATCCTCGCTGAAGGCGAGGTCGGTGTGGCCCTCGATCGTCACGCGGTTGCTGTCGTAGATCCAGCACAGGTTGGACAAACGCAGATGGCCGGCCAGCGAGGCAGCCTCGCTGGCGATGCCCTCCATCATGTCGCCGTCGCCGCATAGCGCGTAGACGTTGAAGTCGAACAGCGTGAAGCCGGGCCGGTTGTAGGTGGCACCCAGCCAGTTGCCGGCGATCGCCATGCCGACGCTGGTGGCGACCCCCTGGCCAAGCGGGCCCGTCGTGGTCTCTACGCCGGAGGTCCAGCCGTGTTCGGGATGGCCCGGGCAGCGGCTATCGCCTTGGCGGAAGGTGCGGATATCATCAAGCGTCACCGCGTCGCGCCGGCCCGGTTCGTAGCTGGGCTCGCTCGCCCGCACGCCGGCGAGGTGGATCAGGCTGTACAGCAGCATCGAGGCATGGCCGTTCGAAAGCACGAAGCGGTCCCGGTTCAGCCAGCCCGGTTCCGCAGGGTCGTAGCGCAAGATCCTCTGCCACAGAGCGTAGGCGGTCGGCGCCGCCCCCATCGGCGTGCCGGGATGCCCGGACTGCGACTGCTCGATGGCGTCGATGACCAGCCCGCGGATGGTGTTGATCGCCAGTTGGTCGATATCAGCGTCCTGCGTCATAGGTTCGCCTTGCCGATCCGTTTCGTGCCGATCCGTGCCTTACGCACCCCGGCCGGTCGAGTGGCCGGCCATGATCTCTCCCGAGGGGGCGCGCAGCTCGGTCAGGGCTGCCGTAGTTGATCCAGGCCGTACAGCGCCGCCCCAAGCAACGCCGCCCGCGTGGTGACGGCATGGACCGGCATAGTGCTCAGCATATCGGAAAGCCGCCCCTTGGCCATGAAAGCCTGCATGAAGCGACCGCAGCAGCAAGCGCGGCCCGCGCTCAATGCTCGTCGACACCGTGAGGTACACAGGTCAACAAATGGCGAGACTGGTTAAGTTCGTGCACCCGGTCGGCCAAACGGCCCTCCGGTGCCGAGCGGGTCCGTCGCTCTTCCGGGTTGCCAAAGGGCGCGAAGCCGAACTTCGCGCGCGCAACAGCACGAGCAGCCGCCCTCGCCCCCTGGCGCGGCAGGTCGGCACGGCGCAGCTCCTCCCGACAGGCGGCTTCCACCGCATGTGGCACGCAATCCTCCTCCGGCGTCCTGGGTGACCGCAGGCGTGCAGGGCTGCGATCTGACCCGGACCTGACGCCCGGACGCAGCTGGGCTTTAGCTGCGTCCGGGCGCCTTTCCGCCGAGATCAGGCGAGGTCGAAGCGGTCCAGGTTCATCACCTTGTTCCACGCGGCCACGAAGTCACGCACGAACGCCCCTTGCGAGTCGTCACATGCATAGACTTCCGCGAGGGCTCGGAGCTGGGAGTTCGAACCGAAGACGAGGTCCACACGGGTTCCGGTCCACTTCAGTTCGCCCGTCGCACGATCGCGGCCCTCGAACACACCCTCCGAGTCCGAGGCCGGCTTCCACGTCGTGCTCATGTCGAGCAGGTTCACGAAGAAGTCATTGGTCAGAGTCTCTGGCCGCTTCGTGAAGACGCCGTGTCTGGACTGTCCGAAGTTTCCGTTCAACACGCGCATGCCGCCGACGAGAACCGTCATCTCAGGCGCGGTCAGCGTCAGCAATTGCGCCCGATCGACCAGCATCTCCTCTGCCGAAACGGTGTATTCGGTCTTGAGGTAGTTGCGGAACCCGTCCGCGGTCGGTTCGAGCACCGCGAAGGACTCGACGTCAGTCTGCTCCTGCGACGCATCCGTGCGGCCCGGCGTGAAGGGAACCTCCACGTCATGCCCGGCGTTCTTCGCCGCCTGCTCGACGGCGGCGGAGCCACCGATGACGATCAGGTCTGCGAGCGAAACTCTCTTCCCTCCAGTCTGCGCGGCGTTGAACTCCTTTTGGACGCCCTCGAGGGTTTCGAGCACGGTCGCCATTTGAGCAGGCTGGTTGACCTCCCAATCCTTCTGCGGCGCAAGGCGGATGCGCGCCCCGTTCGCACCACCGCGCTTGTCCGAACCGCGGAAGGTTGCCGCCGAGGCCCAAGCGGTCGAAACCAGTTCGGAGATGGACAGCCCCGATGCGAGGACCCTGGCTTTGAGGGCACGGATATCCTGCGCGTCGATCATTTCATGATCGACCGCCGGAATGGGGTCCTGCCACAGAAGCGTCTCCGCAGGGACATCTTGGCCGAGATAGCGCGAGCGCGGGCCCATGTCGCGGTGCGTAAGCTTGTACCACGCCCGGGCGAACGCGTCTGCGAACTGATCCGGATTCTCATGGAAACGCTTCGAAATCGGCGCATAGATCGGATCCACCTTCAGTGCGATGTCCGTGGTGGCCATCATGGGCGCATGCCGTTGCGAAGGATCATGGGCATCCGGGACCGTGCCCGCCGCGGACGCATCCTTCGGAGTCCATTGCCAGGCACCGGCAGGGCTCTTCATCAGTTCCCACTCGTAGCCGAACAGGGTGTCGAAGAACCCGTTGTCCCACCGCACCGGGTTGGGCGTCCATGCACCTTCCAATCCGCTTGTGATCGTGTGGACGCCTTTGCCGCTGCCAAAGCTGTTTTTCCAGCCGAGGCCTTGCTCTTCGACGCTGGCGCCCTCGGGTTCAGGACCGACAAGCGCCGCATCGCCCGCACCGTGGGTCTTGCCGAACGTGTGCCCGCCGGCAATGAGTGCCACGGTCTCTTCGTCGTTCATGGCCATGCGCGCGAAGGTCTCGCGAATGTCGCGGGCCGATGCGAGCGGATCCGGCTCGCCGTTAGGCCCTTGCGGGTTCACGTAGATCAGGCCCATCTGCACCGCGGCGAGGGGATTCTCGAGTTCCCGGTCACCGCTGTAGCGCTTGTCGCCGAGCCAGGTGTCCTCGTTCCCCCAGTAGATGTCCTCTTCGGGCTCCCAGACGTCCGCACGCCCGCCGCCGAAGCCGAAGGTCTTGAACCCCATCGACTCCAGCGCGCAGTTGCCCGCGAGGATCATCAGGTCGGCCCAAGAGATCTTGTTGCCGTACTTCTGCTTGATCGGCCAAAGCAGCCGGCGCGCCTTGTCGAGGTTCGCGTTGTCCGGCCAACTATTGAGCGGCGCGAAACGTTGCGTGCCCGAGGACGCGCCACCGCGGCCGTCACCGATGCGGTAGGTGCCCGCGCTGTGCCACGCCATCCGGATGAAGAGCGGCCCGTAATGACCGTAGTCGGCCGGCCACCAGTCCTGCGACTCGGTCATCAGCGCATAGAGGTCCTTCTTCAGGGCCTCGAGGTCGAGTTTCTTGAACTCCTCGGCGTAGTTGAAGTCCTTGCCCATGGGATCGGACAGGGAAGAGTTCTGGTGCAGAATCTTGAGGTTCAACTGGTTCGGCCACCAGTCACGGTTCGACCTGCCCCCAAAAGTCGTGTGTTTGGAGGCTCCGTGCATTACCGGGCACTTGCCAGCGCTCTGGCCGTCATTTCCGTCCATATTTCTCTCCGATCTTGGCTGCGTGGTTGTCCTGGTCCGTGAGTGAGGACCGTGACTACTTTGGAAGATTATCCGGTTTCCTAGCCGGCACGATGAACGAGTGCCAGACAAGCAGCCGCACTGGGCCGCGCGGGCCGACGATGAGGCTGTTCTGGTTGTCGGCGACAGGCGCGCCGACGCTCGTGGTAAGGCGTTGGGTCCTGCCGTTGCTCCCCTGGGTGGTTCGGTGATGCATAGCTCTAGCTGCATCCCGATGATAGAGGGAAGCCCCGCACCTCAATAGATGCGATAGACACCATCTATGATGACAGCCCAACTGACCAGATGAACCTCCAGGACCTCCGCTACCTGCTGGCCGTGGCCGAGCATGAGCATTTCGGCCGCGCCGCCAAGGCCTGCGGCATCAGCCAGCCGACGCTTTCCGTGCAGGTCCGCAAGCTCGAGGAGCTGCTCGGCGTCGCGCTGTTCGAGCGTACCAGCAAGACGGTGGTGCCGACGGCCGCCTGCGAGCGGCTGATCGGCCATGCCCGCGCCGCGGTGGCGGAGGCGGAGGCGATCCTCGCCGTGGCGCGCAACCTGCGCGACCCGCTGGCTGGGCGCTTCCGGCTCGGCATCATCCCGACGCTGGCGCCCTACCTGCTGCCGCTGGTCTTCGCGCCGCTGCGCGAGGCGCTGCCCGCGCTCGAGGTGGAGCCGTGGGAGGACCAGACCACGGCGCTGCTCGAGCGGCTGCGCGCGCATGAGCTGGATGCCGCCCTGCTGGCGACCGAGGTGGACGGGCCGGACCTCGCGAGCCAGCCGCTCTTCGCAGAGCCCTTCCTCGCGGCGCTGCCGCCCGAGCATCCGCTCGCCGGGCGCGAGGTGGTGGCGGAGGCGGACCTGGCGCGGGACATCCTGGTCCTGGCGGACGGACATTGCCTGCGCGGCCAGGCGCTGGCGGCCTGCGGGCACAGCGGGGCGCTGGGCGGCGCGCTGCGTGCGGCGAGCCTCTCGACATTGCTCAACATGGTGGCCGCTGGCTACGGGACGACGCTGATCCCGGGGCTCGCAGCCGGGGCGGCGCAGGATGCGGGGATCGTGCTACGGCCGCTGGCGGCGCGGGCGGGGCGGACGGTGCGCCTCGCCTGGCGCGCGCACTTCCCGCGGCGCGCGGTGGTGGAGGCCGTGGGCGAGGTCATCGCCATGCGCCTGCGCGGCTTCGCGGAGGGGGCGGCGGCGGGGACGGTCTAGATCCGGCTCGGCGAAGGCGATGGTGGTCACCCCTTGATTGACACCGCCGACGATGGGTCTGAATCGATCGCTCAGAAGCGGCATGAGCCTCGCTCGGTCAGGAGACACCAAGCCAGCGCCGACCGAGCCGTTGTCGCGAACCTCGCCCGAGCCGTGTCTGGGTCCAGGCGAGGGTAGTCCTATGGACGATCCAGGGCTGAACAAAGGCTGGAGCACCCCATCCATTTCGGACCCTGCGCGGCCACTTTCCGTATTTAATTCCAGGCCGCCGAGCGTATCTTCGAAATATGCTGCTATTTGCCGCATGTTTTGGTGGGCGCAGTAGGGCTCGAACCTACGACCCGCTGATTAAGAGTTCGTTTTCGGCCCTCAAGCCAATAGCCACCCTCCCCTCTGTCCGCACCGTATCTAACTGACTTCTCCTGATTTTCTGCGCCATCCACTGACTACCATTGACACGACATGACAACAAGCGCCCTATTACGTGCGGACACGGCGCGGACACGAAGGGGCTGCTGATTATGGCGGAGAAGCTTTCAGACAAGGTGGTAAAGACCCTAGAGAGCCCGCCGACCGGCAACCGAATTCTCTACGATGAGGAGTTGAAGGGCTTCGGTATTCGCGTCACGTCAGCAGGCGCCAAAGCCTTCGTCCTGAATTACCGGGCGGCCGGGCGAGAGCGGCGCCTCACGATAGGCAGCTTCCCCGACTGGAAAGTTTCTGCCGCCCGGACTGAGGCCGAGAGGTTGAAGCGGCTCGTCGACCAAGGCCAAGACCCGATGGGCGAACGTCACGCCGACCGCGCCGCCGCGACGATTGACACCCTCGCCGATCGCTTCGACGCCGAGCACTTGGTGAAGCGACGGCCGGCGACCCAGACGGACTACCGTTCGATCCTGCGGCTCTACATACGTCCGGCGCTGGGTAAGATCCGGGTCGCCGACGTCCGACACAGTGACATTGAACGGCTGCATCACAGGGTTGCCGCCACCGCTCCATATCGGGCTAACCGGACCGTTTCCGTCCTGTCCAAGATGTTGTCGCTCGCCATTAAGTGGGAGATGCGCACGGACAACCCCGCCAAGGGGATCGAGCGGGCGCCGGAGGAGAAGCGGGAGCGCTACCTGACCGCGGCAGAGATCGCCCGGCTAGGGGATGCCCTGGCGGCTCACCCTGAGCGCGCCACCGCGAATGCCGTTCGGCTACTGCTGCTGACCGGTGCCCGCCGCAGTGAGGCGCTGGCGGCCCGCTGGACAGAGTTTGACCTCGTGGCCGGCGTGTGGATCAAGCCGAGCGCACACACGAAGCAGAAGCGAGACCACCGTGTTCCGCTGTCTGCCCCCGCGCTGCTGTTGCTGGCCGACATGCGCGCCGAGGCAAACAAAGAGGTGAAGCGCGGCGGGAAGGCCGAATTCCTATTTCCCAGCATCGACGGCAAGCCGCTGACCGAGATCAAGCGAGATTCTGGTTATCGGCGTGTCGGACAGCCGGCATGGCCGAGCTGGTGGAACAGCGCGACAAGGCGGGCAAGGTGATGAGGGGCGCGGACGGCAAGCCGGTGAAGGTCTGGCAGGCCACAGCGCGCATCCACGATCTGCGGCACACATATGCCTCGATCCTCGCCAGCGCTGGCCAGAGCCTTCCCATCATCGGGGCACTTCTGGGGCACACCCAGGCGGCCACGACGCAGCGATACGCGCACCTGATGGATGATCCGCTCAGGGCTGCTACGGAGCGCGTAGGGGCGATCGTGACAGGTGGCGGGAAGGGAGGCGGCGAAGTGGTGGCATTGCCATACACGGGCCGGAGAGCAGTGCAGTGAAGCGATCGAATGGAGCGAGCACAGGGAAGGCAGAAAGCTTCACGGATACCTCGATTTCCGAACTTCTGCGCGGTGACAAAATCTTTCTGGGGAATGATAAGGGCCGTTCTGGGACGGACAAGAAACCAGGTCACGGGCATGCCGCGTTCTCGGAGTTTGCCAGAATCCTAATGCTTGGCAGGAATTGGTTAGGATTGAACGCGGGAATGAACAAAGCAAGGAACTGCGAAATCAAATCGCTGCGGCGCTCCAATTCCTTGACGGGGCGCTGCCGATCCTACGGAAGGAAGTTGCCGATGCATTAGGTGAATTTGAAAAGCAAGGTAGAGAGGTAGCCGGCGAGGCCCGCGTTGCCGTTGCCGCGATAGATAGTCTTGCGAAGGCTATCTTGAACGCAGGAGAACAGCGGCTTCTGCTGGCTATCGAAATAAGGATGCCGCCACTCGATAAGTGGCAGCAATATTCTCAGGTTCTAGAGGAAAAATTCCACTCTCTGCTTCCAGGAAGATCGAAGGCTTCTGCCTATCGCTTCATCGAGAACGTGATCCCGTCCATCACCGGCGATAAATTGACCTTCACTCAGGTTCAGAAACACCTCAAGAATAAGGAACGTGTCAATAGGGACAACGCAACTTAGCGTTTGTCCCGGGACAAACTTGCTGGACCATTGTCCCCATGGAACGGAGCGGCTGCAATAATTTAATTGGTTCTTGACGCAACCAGTCAGGAGCCGAACCGATGCAGTCAGCAATTGAGACTTACCCTGCCAATCCAGCCGACGTTCTCGCGGGTCTACTGACCCGCCCACAGCTCGCCGAGCAACTGAGGTGCGGCGACCGCACCATCATCCGCCGTGAGCGCGCGGGAATGCCGTTCATCTCGATCGGCATGACCCGCCCTACGACCCGGTCCGCGTGCGTGAATGGCTGATGTCGCATGAACATCGCCAGGATACGCCGCGCCGCGGCAGGCCGCCGGGCCGGAAGGCCGCCTAATCGTGGACTCCGCCCGCATGGCCGCACAGTCCGATCCCGACCGTAACCCGAACTTCCGCCGCCGTTGGTCGGCGCCGCCCCTGAAACAAACGCGCCCCCGGATCGCGGGAACGATCCAAGGGGCGCGAGAGGATTTCGACAACAGCAGCAACAACGACCATAACGACGCCGCCCGTTTTTTTCAATGGGCTTCCAGACTTGATCGCGTTGCAGACTACGAATTGGCGCATGGGCATGCTGACGCGGCCGAGCGGCTTTCGCAGCAGGCGGCCGAGTTGCGCGAGGTGGCCCGATGAGCGTCGCCTCCTCTTATGCCGCTAGCCCGATAAAGCCCCGGCACCGGCGCACCCGGACTGAGATGGACGCGATCCGGCACGCCATCCTGCATGTCGTCAATGGCGGTACCGGCATGACGGTGCGGCACCTCTTCTACCGGCTGGTTTCCGCCGGCGTGGTCGAGAAGACGGAGGCCGAATACGACAGCACGGTGGCGCGCTTGGCCGTCGAGATGCGGCGGACCGGGGATATTCCATACGGCAAGATCATCGACGGCAGCCGCCTCTATTCGGCGCCGCGCACCCATGACGGAATCGAAGACGCGCTGGCCGACACCGCCTCCACCTATCGACGCAGCTATTGGCGCAATGCCGACCGGGATCTAGAAGTATGGTGCGAAAAAAGACGCGATCCGCGCCCTGATTGAGGGTGTGACATGGAAGCTGGCGGTGCCGCTGATGGTCACACGGGGATTTTCTTCCGAGAGCGTGGTGCAGCAGTTGGCAGAGGCCGCGCTCGAAAGCGGCAAGCCGCGGGTGATCCTGTCGCTGAATGACTACGACCCTTCAGGAAGCCTGATGTTGACCGACATCATCAAGCGGGCGAGGCACTATGCACCGCATGCACACTTTGTCTCCGAACAAGTAGCGCTGACCCGCGAGCAGGTGACGCGATACAAGCTACCGACCAGGCCAACGAAAACGACGGGCAACTCACACGCGGCGAAATTCAACGACCCGGAGAGCGTCGAACTGGACGCCATGGACGCAGGTGAGTTGCGAACCCTCCTGCGGGAAGCCATCGAGGATCACGTCGATGGGCACGAACTCGGCGTGATGCTGGCGGCTGAGGCCAGCGAGCGCGAGGGGCTAAGGCAAATGGCGGCGAGGGCAGGCCGATGAGCGACGTCACCGCCCGCGACATCGTCCGCAAGTTCGATCTGCACAAATCCGGCCGGGGCTGGCGCGGCTCATGCCCGGCTTGCAGCTACCCCGGAACGTTCATCCTGAAGGAGCGCGCGGGCAAGCCGTCAATGCGCTGCGTGAACTGCCAGGACAGGGACGCCATAGACGCCGCTGTGACAGGCGAGCGGCCGGCCGGCACCTACACCCCCGCCGACAGGCCGAAGCTGTCACCGGCGGAAGCCACAGCCGCCGCGATGGGCATCTGGAACGGTGCCGCGGCTGCTGTCGGCACAGCAGCGGAAACGTACCTGACCATGCGCGGCCTCTCCTACATCGCGAACTCCGCCGCACTCCGGTTTCGTACCGATTGCCGGCACCCGAGCGAACGGGGTTTCTGGTCAGCGATGGTGGCGCTGGTAGTCGACCCCGCCGGCACGCCCTGCGCCGTCCATCGTACCTATCTGCGGGCGGATGGCTCGGGCAAGGCGGCGATTGAGCTGCAGAAGGCCAGCAAGGGGCCGGTGTGGGGCGGCGTCATCCGGCTTGATCCCGTCGCCTCGGAGTTGGTGGTCGGCGAAGGCATCGAAACGGCCGCCAGTGCGGGGCGCCTGCTGGATTTGCCGGCGTGGTCGGCAGTGTTCGCAGGAAACATGGCAACGGGCCTTGTTCTGCCCACAGAGGTCCGCAGCGTGGTCATTGCCGCTGACCCCGACGCTCCGGGCGAGAAGGCAGCCGTCGAGGCCGCGCTACGCTGGAAAGCAGAGGGGCGCCGCGTTCGCATCGCCCGCACCGGGCAGCCTGGCCGAGACTTCAACGATCTGCTGCTGGCGCAGGTGGCCTGATGGACGTCAGCCCTGGCGGCATCAGCGTCGAGGAGATCCCCAACGCCCTCTGGTATGAGGACGGTGCATGGGAAGAGGCGGAAATACCGTTCCGGCCCTGGCTTGCCGTTGGATACTTGTTGCGTGGGTCCGTCACCGCCGTGGTGGGACCTGGCGGCGTCAGCAAGTCGAGCCTGATGCTCGCGTGGGCCGTTCACCTGGCCCTCGGCATCAAATGTCACGCAATGCGTCCGCTCAGCAGCTACCGCGTCATGCTCTACAACGTCGAAGACGATGCGCACGAACAGCGCCGCCGTCTCAGCGCTGTCCTCACCAGCATAGGCAAGGCCCCGGCCGACATCGCCGGGAAGATCGCCCGCGTCGGACCTTCGAGCGTCGGAACTCTGATCGGGCGAGACGAGGAAGGACTGCAGGTCGATACCGGCGCCTTCGCCGAGCTTGAGCGCCGCATCGTTGCGTTCAAGCCAGATGTGCTGATCCTCGATCCACTGGCCGAGCTGCATGTGTCGGAAGAAAACGACAACACCGCTTTGCGGTCCGTCATAGCTCGGTTTCGGGCGCTGGCCGTGAAGTATAACCTGGCCCTGGCGTTGCTGCACCACACTCGCAAAGGGGTTGTAACGCCGGGCGACGCCGACGCCGTGCGCGGCGCCTCCAGCATCGCCAGCGCAGCCCGCGTGGTGCTCACAGTGGTGGGTATGTCCGAGGAGGAGGAAAAGGCGTTCGGCCTGCCCACGGGCGCCCGCAAAGCCTACTTCAGGTTGGACGGTGGCAAGTCCAATTACGCCGGGCTGACCGATGCCGAATGGTTCGAGAGGGTTAGCTTCACGTTGGGAAACGGTGGCGCCCTCGGCTTTGGGGACACCGTGGCCGTCACGGTCCCCTGGCAGCCGCCGGCTGATGTCTGCACCCCCAACATCATGGCAGCCGTCGAAGCCGGCATCGCCCGCGGCCATGCTCAAGGCCCGTGGTCGCCTCAGCTCGGCAATACGCCGAGGTCGGTGAAGCACCTCATGGTCGAGTTCTGGGATCACCACCAAGCCTGGTCAAAAGGACCTGCTGATAGCCCTGTTCAAGTCTGGCTATGAGAATCTCCGTTACAAAAGCCCAGATCGCAAATGGGCAGCGGGAATCCGTTCCCCCTCCGGTCAGCCCAATAGCTTCGAGTGGGAGGACGACGACGGGGAGCATATTCCAGACAGCGAGGCGCTAGCAGATGCACTGTCCTCATAAACTTGGCGCGCAACTTGGCGCAGACTTGGCGCGCTTTAAGGTGCGCCGCCAAGTTGCAAATCCCTATAGGGAAAAGGGGTGGCGCGGCGCACCGCCACCCCCTTTTCAAGTGGCGCGGGGATTGGCGCAAACTTGGCGCGGCGGGATGCAATGTGGAGCAGATAGTTCTCGGTCCGGAAACCCCCTGCCAACGCGTTCGTCCTCGGCGCTTTCCAATGATTCCGCCGACCCTCGGCGCCTGGCTGACCGAACGCCTCGGCCGCCCCGTGCACATCGAGGCAACGCCACTGGAGCCGGCTGCCGCGCAGGCTCCGGGTTGGCGGTCGGCCGCTTAGGGACGAACCGCAGCCGCCCGCTTCTGCGTCGTCATTCCTGGGTGGGAAATCCGGGGCGGCCGGAGCGCCTATTTTTTTCAATCGCCGCGCGCGCGCGGTCAAAAAAACAACAAAAATGGCGGTTTTCCTCGGTTTTCTAAAAACCGGCGCCCGACCCCACCATCGCGGTGGATGAACCCGATTTTGTCGTAGAGGGTTGGGAACGACACCCCGCACAACTCGACGATACGGTTCAGGGGCGACTAAGCCGGCCATGCATGTTCGTGGCCGGCCTTCCCGGCGCCGTTTGCTTCTGGTCATGCCTGAAGATAGATTTAGGCGCATGTCCAAAAGAATTGACAAGTCGTGGGTGGTGTTCGCGAGCGTTGAGGACGACGAACACGCGAAGTGCGTAGATGTTTTTTATCGGCCTGATGGCACTTTTGGATTTGAGGAATTTCGGCGAGATGTTGAGGACGCCGGCGAATGGACACCGGTCGGTTATTATTCGGGGTCGCCCTATGCATCATCAATGGCCGCATATGGGGCTGCCGAAGCCGCCGTTTCCTGGCTCGCTGACACATTGCGTCGCAATCCGACCCTGAGGCGCCACCCTCGCCTATAGAGGATGCCCGGTACGGCTATGGAGCAAATCCCGAGGCAGCGAATTCGACTGCCCGTTGCCTGAAGGTGCGTTCACGTTCGGTCGGCGCCCAAACTAGCTCGCAGATTGCTGCGCCGCAGTCCGGCGGCCCTCCGGCCAAGGGTCGGAACGCGCTCGCACTAAGCGATTGCTGCGAACATGTTCGGGCGCTCCTCAGACACCAGGCCAGAATTATACCTCCAACGACACTACCTGCTGCGTCCTGCGGAGCGATCGGAGCGCCCGTCATAGCGCGCCACTGACAGACTATCAGATGACGGTTTCTGACTTTCTCTGTCGTTTACTGGATGTTTCTATTTTCTAGTTGCAGGTGTCCGCACCACGTCCGCATATTCTGGGTTATGAACAAGATCCGTCGCAACCCTCGTCCCTCTGCGCGAATGAAATTTGGCAATCGGACCGCCGAAGGTCGAACGAGGCGCGATACCCGCGCTGCGCCGGCGGCAAACTAGCCATGGCCCGGAGCAGCGGCACGCGCCACGGCAATGGCAGCAAGGGCCGTGGATGGGGCGGCCCCGCGAGGGGGACAGACTTCAATCCTCGGCCGAAGGCCCCGCTGTTCCAAAAGGGCGTCAAGCGGGGGAGCCGCGTCGCCCCCGCGGCCATTCAGGGCAACGCGAAAAATCCGGAGCCGATGGGTGCGCCGACGCCGTCAACACCACCCGGCGTTGCCGCCGAGCTCCCGCGCGGCGTGTCCGCAATGGGTCGGCCAAAGCACGGAGGCGGCGCTCGGTGAGCGAACGCACCGCTATGGCGCCGTGGCGCGCAGTGCTTGCCGACCTGGCAGCGCGGATGAGCCGGCGCAAGGCCGAGCCTGTGCGTGAGGAAGGCTCGTTCCTCATGACCGAACAGGGAGAGGCGATCCTGACCACCGATGGCGGGAGGATTCTGGTCACTGGGGATCCGCGATGAGCGGGACTGTTTCCGGAACGGGTATTGCGAACCTGCCGCCGATCGGGCCGATAACCGGGGCCGAGTTGGTTCCGGTCGCGCAAGGCAGCGTCACGGGGAAGATGCCGCTGTCTGCGGTGGTCGCTGCGAATTCGCTTTCGAAGACAGCCAACCTTGCCGACGTGCCGGACCCCGCTGCGGCGCGGGCGAACCTCGGGCTGGCTTTTGGGACCGTCGCTGGCACCGTCGCGGATGGCGGCGCGCTGGCGGGGGAGGGCGTCGATCGGGTGGCCGGGGACGCGGCGAATGCGGCGGCGGTGGTGTCGGAGGCGATTGCGCGGGCTAATGCGGACGGTGCTGAGGCGACAGCACGGGCCGCCGGCGATGCCACCAATGCCGCTGCTGCCGCCGCCGCACAGACCACAGCCACCGCCGCCCTGCCAGCCACCACGGCTGCCACCACCTACGCGCCGCTGGCAAGCCCGGTTCTGACCGGAACGCCCACCGCGCCGACGCGCTCGGCCGGCAACAACACCACGGCCATTGCCACCACGGCGTATGCCGATGCCGCGGTGCAGGTGGAGGCTTCGGCTCGGGTTTCTGCGGATGGGGTGAATGCTGCGGCAATCACCGCTGAGGCCACGACGCGCGCCACTGCGGACACGACTAACGCGACGGCTATAGCCACTGAAGCAACCTCTCGCGCTTCGGGCGACGCCACGAACGCGACGGCAATCGCCACGAACGCGACGGCGATCTCGGCAGAGGCCACGACGCGGGCTTCGGCCGACGCCGCCAATGCTTCGGCGACTGCTGCGGCGCAGGCGACCGCGAATGCGGCGATGCCGAACACGATCACCGCGCTGACGGCGCTAATTGCGACCTTGCCCACGACGCTGCCATCGACGGCGGGGAAAATCTGGATCGACAACGGAGTTCTGGCTGTATCATGAAAATTCGTGTCCTCGCCGCCCTGCTGGTCGTGACCGCCCAGGCTGCCCTCGCGCAATCTCTGCCATCCCCATCCCTGGGCCACATCACGCTGAATGCGCCCGGTTCGACCGGCGACATCTCCAGCATGAGCGCCACCGCGACCGGATCGACCACCGCCCGCACCCAGGCCGGCCGCGCGGCGGACGTGTTCAACGTCAAGGATTTCGGCGCGGTCGGAAACGGCACTACCAATGACTGCCCTGCTATCAACGCCGCAATCACCGCCGCAAACGCACTACCCGGCGGCGGCGAGGTGCGGTTCCCAGCGGCGACTTACCGCGTCGATCGCTCGGCCTGCTTCGTGCTGGTCAAGAGCAATGTGACGATGCGCGGCGGCGGGCGCGGGAAGACCATCATCCTGATCGACGATACCGTCTCTGTTGGGGACGGCATCACCAACGGGAACGGAGGGAACACCTTCCCGGCGCTCGCCAATTTCCACATGCGCGACCTGACCGTCTCGGGGATGCGCGCCACCATCGCGACAACCGGCTCCCAGATTCTCCGGCTCGGGAACGGCTCCAACATTTCCATCGTCGATTGCGAGTTCGTACCAGTCCCGGAATTTTGGCTTGGTCATCGGCAACAGCGACCAAGTGACCGTCCGGGGCAATCGCATCTTTCATACCAACGGCGACGGGATTGCGGTCTGGGGTGACTCAAACCTCTTGGTGGACAGCAACGAGATCATTGGTGCCAACGATGATTCGATCTCCGCACATGCCAGTGACGGTGACTCGGTTCCCATTCGCTCCGGCGTGGTGATCACCAACAACACGATTACCGAAAGCCAGGGAATTTCGGTCGGTGGGGCTAAAAATGTCCTGATAGCCAACAACGTGATGCGGCGAATGATGGGCTACGGCATCAACGCTTGGTCGTACTCGGGCGGGACGCAAGGCAACACCAACGAGTTCGGCCTGAAGATCATCAATAACAGCATCCACGACGTGTTCCTGCGCGCGGAACTGCCATTTCGGAACCAAGCCCAGGCTTACATTTTCGTCTTTGGCGGCCCGAAAACGAACGGCGCTGCGGCATCCCCGCCGGGCACACCGGCCTCAGGCGCCGGCACGGTGGCGACCCTATATGGCTCCAATTCCCCCGGCATCTTCTATGACAGCGGCACGTTCGCTGCTCCTCCGGCCAATCCTGGCGCATATTGGGTGGAGGTCAGCGGCAATGAGCTGGTGCGCACGCTGCCGGCCGTGTCGACCTACTCGCAGTGGGGCTATGGCGCCAGCCTGTTCGTCGGCAACAATGGAGGAAGCAACGGCGGCGGTATGGTGGGGTCCTACAATGGGCCAATCGCGGAAGCGAACCTAAACACCAACGGAATCTGGATCTTCCCGGCCTTCAAGAACGCCCATGTGGCCGACAACATCATCCAGACCACTGGCGCATTCGGCATTTTGTTTGACCAGGCCACCACATGGCACGATCTCGACGCTGATGGGATGGTGATCGAACGCAACCAGGTTACGGATTTCAAATCCTCCGGCATTGGGGGGCCGCCGGCATCTACCCAACGTGTGGTTGTCCGGGGCAATCAGTTCGACGGCGACCCGAGATTCGTCTCGGCAAACCGCGGCTCCAATGGAACGTGGCTGACCAATGTCGGCGCGGGCGATGTCCCAAATGGAGTTGGCATTTCGTTTACCAACGGCTTCGTGGTGACCGGCAACAGCTTCCGAAACATGGCTGAGGCAGTGCTCCAGGGCGCCGTTTCGAACGTGCTGCAGGGTAATATCATCTACGCCAACCCGGCTGCGATTGGGTTCTCGACCAGCAACGCCGGGCTGGGCGTGATCCCGGCGGCGAGTGCATCATGGGCGCATGTGATTGAGAACTCTGACCCGACAAGTGCGAGCTATGGCAAAATCATCGGGCCAACACTGTTTTCCGCATCTGCGCAGCCGACATCTGGGACCTACGTCACGGGCCAGTTTGTCCAGAATACCGCACCGGCGGTGCTGGGTTTTCAGAGCGTCCTTTCCGGGTGGCTTCGTCTGACGGTTGGAAGTTCGAACACGGCCAATACAGACTGGGCGCCCGTCTATGCAGCGACTAACCAGGTCGGGAACGCAAAGGTGGTTCGTTCGACGTCCGGCGTCGCCAACGGTGGAACCGTCGCATTCCCGGCATTCGCAACGGCGCTCTACCTGTCTCCATCAGGCGGCACGATCGCGGCGGCGACCGTGACCGCGCCAGCAACCAGCACCGTCTTTGACGGCAAGGAAATCTTCATCTTCACCCAAAATGGGGATATTACAGCCTTCGCTTTCTCGCCGGCCTCGGGGCAGACGGTCTATGGCCCTCCGTCGACCCTCACGGCCGCAGCGCCGGTTGGGTTTGTGTTTGTGGCGGCGGACTCAAGCTGGCATCGGATTCAATGATTGGCACCCGGCCGGCAAGTTCATCGACGATGCTGGCGGCTCGTTGGCAGATGGTCAGCCAACAATCATAGCTGATCTCCAACACATGCAAGTTTGGGGAGAGGCGATCAATATAGCCGACCAAACACCCTTCGCCCCGACGGGCGACGTGACCCGGTGCGTTTGCCTGATCGGCGGTGCGTAGGCAAAGCAGCGTGCCCGGCCCATGCCTTCTGATCGCCAGATAGAGGCGATCTACCGTCGCGTCGTCTATCGCCCCGTTGCGAGGGCGCACGACGAAAATTTTCGACCCTTCCTGTAGATTTTCGAGAAGGGACCGCCTCAGAAACCGATTGCGGGTCACGCTCTTGCGCAGGATGTCTGCTGGTGGCGAAGGGTTGCCGGTGAAAAGATGGGTGTGCATCGAATAGTGTACGGCGGGAACGTCGAGATAGTATTCTGACTTGACCGGACAAAGTCGGTATTCGCCCTCCATTTCAAAGACCGCCAGGTCATCATTAAGGCTGTCGATCAGCGCCCACGGCGGAATACCTGCCCAACGAAGAAGGCCAAGCGGTTCGGCGCCAAAATTCCGCTGCACCAAACCGAACTCGCAGCCGTCACCAAGGCTCTCGAACCGGGACAGAAGATCGGCGTGAGGGTGTTTTTCGCGGTCGATGACCGGCACCGCGATATGGCTACGCGCAACTGCCAGCTTGTCACACGCCTCCCGATTATCCGGCTGGCAAGCTACAGCAGCTTCCCAGCGAGCAACGGCAACCTCGTGGCGGCCGTGAAAGGTCGCAACGTAGGCGCTCTGCATCAAGACGGCGATCTGGTCAGGGAACCGCGACACTGCATCGGCGATCACAGCCTCGGCCTCGGCATGCCGGCCGAGCGTATCGAGGCAACGGCACCCCACGATGTAGCCGTCCTGGAAATCAGGGAACCGCCGCCGCGCCTCCCCCCAATGGGCAGCCGCCGCCGCTGAATCCTGGGGAAGCTGGTAGCCGGCGCCGATGAAGGCAAATCCCTCCGTCGTCTTCATGTATTGCTCACCTTATCAGGCGTGTGTGCTTTCGGCCTATGCGCCGCACCACATCGCACCACATCAACCACCGCCCAGCCTACCGCCCACTAAACCGCCCGCAACACCACGCGAAAACCCAGCGCCTTCGCCAGCTTGCTCACCGTCGCAAAGCTCGGGTTCCCATCCTCCGACAGCGCCTTATAGATACGCTCCCTCGTCATCCCGGTATCCCTGGCAAGCTTGCTGACGTTCCGCGCCCGCGCAACCGCGCCTAGAGCGGAGACCATCAGCGCCGGGTCGTCCACTTCGGCGGCGGCTTCCAGGTAGGCGGCAATATCTGCCTCGGTCTTGAGGTAGTCGGCCGCGTCGTAGCCGGTGAAAACCTTGGTCATCTCTTCCGCCCCGCCCCAAGCCCGAGCGCCTCACGCAAGATCGCGTTGATCCGAGACTTCCAGCCACGGCCGCCTTCACGCAACCGGGCCAGCACGTCCGGGTCTATCCGCACGTTGATCTGTTCCTTTGTCACCTCAGCCTTCGGGCGACCTGGGGCGCGTCGGACCAGCGTATCGCCATGGAACCAGTCGGCCTTCTGAAAATAATCGGCCGTCAGCTCCGGCGCGTCGTCCGGGTCAACCCAGGCGGCTTTTGCGGGCTTCGCGGCGCCAGGCATCGGCTTCTTTGCCATTTGCATACCTTTCGCCTTCACCGCTGCGGTGCGCAAGCTCGCCGAGTTGGGGTAGTGTCTCAGTTTGAAAATGGACGGCGTTGACATTGAAAAAGCCGCTTGGCGTCCGCAAACGCCGTATCGGCTCGTGGCTGTCGAATGGCAAGAAAGTCAGCGCCCGCTAGCATAGTGGCAATGGATTCACGAGTTCACGTTGCCAGATGCCGTGTTGTTGTCCTCTACCTTGCCAGTGGCGATGTCGCCTATGAGCTTGGCAAGGCCGAGGGGATGGCGGGGGCTCCGAATGCGTTTCTCGGTCATTTGCTATTCCCTGTAGCATCCTCTCGCCGACCGGTTTTACCGTAAATAAAGAGGGCTATTAGCGTCGGAAAACCAAGGCCCAGCGTCCACTCTTCAAGATGAACACGGGCGTCACTAACATAAAAGACGTGACCACTCTTCCCCTGGCGTTGAATTGTCAATCCTAGATTAGGGTTCGGTGTCGTGCTAGTGGGAAGCTGATCAGCAAAGTGAACAAACACACTACCCATCGCCACTACGACGATGCAGCTTGCGATAGCTGCCACGTTGTTTCGTACACTCATACCGTCAATATGGCATAAGCCCATGCTTTACCGATACGCATATCGATTCGAAGAAATTTCAAGCTGAGACACTCCCGAGTTGGGCGGCCTGATCGACGGTGGCGCCGGCATGGCCGCCGGTCGGTCAGATAGCCGCGACCGTGGGCCTGAATGTCCTCGCGCAGGCGGACATGGCGATGTGGTTCCTCCTCGCCGACCTGGGCCTGGTCGAACCTGGTGACGCGCTTGTTGTGAAAGACACACTCACCGGCGCCGGCTGACCTTGCGGCCTGTTGCAAAAGGCATGCAGAAAAATGGCACTTTAATTGCGACTCGCGGATTTAGATGCCGCGCGACACCTCCGCGCGGATCTCCTGGGCATTGAACGATGCTTCCGGACGATTCAGAGATTCTCGCCTCGGTGATTTGGTGGACCAGCCAAATCGGACAACGTGATCGGCAACGACAACTCATCCGGCACGCCGATCACCCTCAAACGCGGCATCGCCAACGAGGCGCATTGTGAGCACGCCGATGTCGCCGCTTGGCACCGCGAAACCGCAACGCCCGCCGACAAGGCCAGCCCGATCGAGATCCGCGCGGTAGCGGTTGGCGCGGACCCGATCGACGGCGATGCCATCGACAAGAATCTCAATCTCGACCGACATTTCGGGGCTCGCGGGGTCTCGCGCCCAGCCCTCGATCTCGTACCGTCCGCACTACGATGGATATCACCATGCAGGTGGCATGGAGGATTGCGGCTGTCAGAAAGGCCGGCGCGTTTGGCGAGGCGGGTCCAGACGGTGAACAAGGCAGCACCCTGCTCGGCGCGCTCGGCAACGAAGCTGGGCCAGCCCTGGACGTCCTCGGGATACAGCGCGTCGTACTCGAGGGCGTTCTGGAACATGCCCCGCCCGGCGTGGTCCACGAAGGTCTCCGCCGCCATGCCGTCCGCCCAGACCAGGGCGTGATCATCGAGTTCCAGGTGCAAATACCTTACTTCGCCGACCGGAGCGCGGCTGATGGAAGCGCCGTTCACCAGGGCGCCAGCGGGGATCAGCAGGTCGTCAACCAGCACCGCGTGCTGTGGGGAAACGCAGACGTCTCGCGACGGCACCCCGTCGGCGAGCGCGCCGGCAAGGATGCAAACAGGGCGAAGCTGTGCATTGGCGGAGACGAAGGCGGCGGAATAATCGCGCCGGCCGATCCATTTGATTGGCCATGCGCCGGCGGGGGTGTTGACCAGGTCGCCGATCGCCAGCGTCTCGATGGCGGCTTCACCCGCGGGCGTCGCGATGCGCGTGCCGGCGAGGTAGCAGGCCACGGTCGCGAGACCGCCGGAAATATTGCTCCCGGACAACGATATGGTGCCTTGGAGCTCGATCTTCATGTCGGTTGCGGTGAGGGATTTGCGTGAGGAGCTGGTATTGACGTAGACGAATGTGTTGCCACCACTGACTTGCCATCCGACCGAATGAGCTGAGAGGTGACCATTGGAAGACTGACCAGCATACTTCAACGGGACACCGAGTTCGCTCAGATCTATCAGGTCCACCGCCGGATGGAAGTTGGTGATGATATCCATAGCCGAACCGGTCGAGTCGCTGGTGGCGCCGTACAGGTAATCGTTGACGCCGCTGCCACCGGTGAGGACATCGGCGCCCGCGCCACCCCGCAAGAAGAGGTTGCCTGTCAAACCCGCCCCATTGATCTGATCGGCTCCCCCGAGGCCGTAGACGAATGTCGGTGTTGACGCCGGGAAGGTTCCGAGCAACGTCGAAAGCTGGAGAGTGTCATTGCCGGCTGCGCCAACGACCAGATCGACCTGGGCGGAGGCGGATGATTTCCCCGACGTCACGTCGGTGGTCGTAATGGTTAGGGCATAGAGACTGCCATTCGCGGTGCCCGCCACACCGGACGCGCCGGCCGACAGCGTCGCGACGTTGTTCGTGTTGGACAAGGTGAAGAACGCGGAATTCGTGCCCCCAAGTGAATAGGTGTAGCTGTCCCCGACGAGACCGCCGACCTGCGCAATGCTGGCGAGCGCGCTGTTGGCGGCCAGCCCGCTGGTGGTCACCGATGAGGTAACGGGAGAAACGGTGACGCCGGTTGGTGTCGGAGTCGATCCAACAGACGAGGCCTGGTTCCACCCGATCACATCCAGCGCCGTCAGATCCGCACTCGACACCGCGTTAACCACGCCTGGGACGCTGAACGCATTGAACGCGTCGTTCCCCAGGGAGGTATCCCAGTCGCCGGCATCTCCCCCGGCCGTGATGTTGAAACCACCGAGGTCGGTGACACCGCCATCGATCGAAAAATACCCGGGGGTCGTGGCGGAGAAATCGCGCACCCCCGGTGCGGAATAATGAAAGAGATCCAAACCATAGTAGCTGTTGGCAGTCGTCCCAATAGTGCCGCCCGTCAGAAGCGCCCGCCCCATAACCTCAGAGATTTCGTGCAGCACCGTGCCGTTGAAGTCGTAGGCTCCCGCAGTCACACCGTCGGCGTTATTGTAGTCGAAGGGAAGACTGGATGAGAAGCCAACGAAGCCATCGGTCGCCGACGAAGCCCCGCTCAAGGACAGCGCCTTCGCATTGGCGTTGGTTACCCAGTACGTCCCGCCAGTGGGATTGGAGGCGGGGAGAGAGCCGACCGCCGCGGCGTCATCCGCCGTCTTGGAATCTGCTTTGAGGGCGCTTGTGAGCTGCGAATAACTGTAGCTGTTAAGGAAATACGAACTCTCGCCCAAGGCGTTGCTGCCCAGAGCGTTGCCGTTGACCTCTCCGTACCCGACGCTGATGTTGATCGTGACAGCATCGGTGTATTGGCTTTCCAGGTACTGCACGGCAGCAAGGACGCCGGCGGTGAACCCGATCGGCGCGGACTGCACGCTCGAATCCCAGGTGATATTGATCACAAACGGCGACGTGGAGGACGAGCTAGTTGACGAACTGGTTGACGAACTCGTGGACGAACTGGTTGGCGAGACGGTCGCGCTTCCGCTTTCCGTGCCGCCTGCGTTGCCCTGATGGTCCTCGCGCGCGCCCAGCCGCGCGGACTGAACGCTCGAGTCCCTGGTGATGTTGATAGCGAACGGCGACGTGGAGGGCGAACTGGTTGGCGCTACGGGCGCGCTGCTCGCTTCCCCTCGCCACCTGTATGGCCCTGATGGCCACCGCGCGCGTCCAGCAGTGCGGGCGGCAGAAACTGCCCGTCATCAGAGATGACGAGACCATCGGTCCCGCCATCGTCAAAAGGAGAGACATCACCCAAGTGGCTGTCGAACGGTGTCTGGCCGAGCGACGCATCGTCAGACGTGTTGGATTCAAACGAAAATTTATGAGTTGGCGTTCCCCATTTGGGAATTTGGAGACCGAAAAGGCTCATTGATCACACTCGCGCCACAAGATTGTGCACAAGTGTCAACCGCCAAACGTTAGAATAACGTTAGCGAGCGTCCCAAGAAAGCAGCCCTTTTATGATGAGTGAATAGGCGCGTTTGACTCCAGTTTTTGTCCGAGGTCGCGACGGGCCGAGCGCTGATTGACTCCCCGTGAGCGCGTTGAAGTTGCCGCAGGAGATGCCGGTCTCGGCCGTTGCCAAACATCGCATTGAACCTAGGCGTGAGCCGCTGTCCCGCCACGCAAAAGCGGCGCCCCCAGGGGGGGCGCCGCTACTTTAGAAAGTCCTTGGCGGAAAGACTATCTGCCCTTGCGCCCTCGAATTAGACCCAGACCGAACAGGCCGCTGCCGATTAACAGCATGGACGCGGGCTCTGGCACTGCGTCGCTGGTGCCGCCGCCAATCCCGCCATCGCCGCCACCGACGCCGGCGTTGCTGGCGACATTGCCGGTCTTGCCATTCGTTCCAATGATATCACTGGCGAAGAAGAAACCTCCTACATTTGCAATGAAATTGGACACTGAAAGCGGAGAGTTGTCCGCGGTCGTGAACGTAAGCGGGCCCGGAAGCGGACTGCTTGCGCCATTGCCGCAACCTGAGCAGGTGATGGAGTAGTCGAATGAGCCGAACGTGCTGGCGGTCGCCGGCGCAGGTCCGACACTGAAGCCCGAACTGAGTCCGCTGACCAAGATCGCCGGGTTGCCGAAGATGTTGAATTCCAGGGCGTTGCCTGCGCCCGTGCTGACAAACTTGACGCCGGCGGAGAGGGTTTCCGTGACTTGGACGTGAGTGCTGTCTACCTGCAACAGAGTGACGGTGCCGAACGGGCCGGTGCCGCATGTACCCGTGCACCCATCCTGATCCAGGGTGTAAACGAGTGCGGACGCAGGCGTAATACTGGCGAATCCTGCCAATATGGCGAGACTTGTGGCGGCGCTCAGGAGCAGCGATTTCATTGTTATCTCCGTTCAGATGGGATTGCACTAACAAGGGGGGCATCTGACCCGTTGGTAGGCTTTTGGCGACGCCCGCGAACACAGAATTAACAGTGGATTAACACAAAGCAAAGAACGTGCCAGTGCCCGATGGCCCAGGATTTCCTTTGATTTCTTAACTTAATCCTAACTCTGCCCTGAAAAAAGCTGGGGAGAGTTCGTGATTTGTAAAGAAATCCGACGGTCTGCCGCCATGCATACGGAGGCTCGTCGTAGCAGCTAGGTAACGCATTCAAGTGGTTGGCAGGAGGTTTTGCCGGCTAGTTCGAAGGTGATGCTGTTAAGAATGCTGACTCCTCCGCAACGAGGGTAGTAATTCGGCGCGTCCGGCTGGCTCTGCAGGCGATGGTCCGATCCCAACCCCTGACAAGCGATGGGCTAATCGACCGCAATCATCCGGTCTAGGCTGGTCAGTTTGCTGCGAGGGGACTTTGCTGAGGACGTTCCACCCGGCGGGGGAACGGAGCGCCAGGACCTGCTTTCAGCGGCACTGTGGCTGGCGATCTGGGTAGGATCGTTCTTCCTGCTCATGTGGCTCCTGAATTGATTTTGCGTCGGGTACCACCAACGCAAAGCCGCCCCGGCTGCCTCACCGGGGTGGTATTCGGGCTAGCGGGCCCCCTCGCCCCGGCCGCCCTCCGGACGCTGGAAGTCGGGACCCATCTGCACCGCGGCAGGCGGCATCCTCGGCGGTGAGACGGCCATCGGCGGTGGGGCGGCCCTTGGTGGGGCCGGTGGGGCGCGGAAGCCGGGCGACGGAAACCGGTGCTGCTGGTCGAGAAGGCGCTGCTGCTCGAAGCGCTGTTGGTCGAAGCGTCGCTGCTGGTCGAAGCGGCGCTCGTCTAAACGTCGCTGCTGGTCGAAGCGGCGACCGTCGTATGGGATGACCGGTTGCACGTAGGGCGAGTAGTAACCCTGCCCATAGATGGTCGGCGGGTAATAGGGTGCATATGCAGTCCGGTAGCCGGCGTCGTATCCAGAATCCAGGCAGCTGCCGAGGGCCATCAGCCCTGGCGCGGCGATCGTCATGAACCGCAAGTTGCGCATCAGAGACCTCCGATCCTATTCAAAGTTTCATCTCACGCTGAGGTGGGCATCACCGCGTTGGAACGCAAAAGGGCCGCCCAACTCATCGCGGGCGGCCAGTTTGCAAGGACACGTTCGAGACCGGCAGGAGAACGCCCCAGGACGACGCCGGTTCCGAGGCTAGGCTGCGGGGTGGCGTAGCCGGTGCCACACCCTCCGCAACCGCCGCCAGCGCCGCGCAGGAGCGGACCAGGGGCGAAGCGGGACCGTGCCCCCGTTCATGTCACCACCCACCGCGGCGCCCTGCCCTCAATCACCGCCTGCAGCTTCTCCGTGCGATTGTGCAACACGGCAGCCTGATGCGTGATCGCCTGAGTAGCCCATGGCTCGGCCGAGTATCCTTCAAAGCCCATCGCGGCCAGATACATCACGCTCGTCTCGTTCATCAGGTCGTCGACCATCTCGGCGATATCGGCGGCGGGCGGGGCAAGCTTGTGGACGGTCATCCTCGTGCCCTCCCCAAGATGTCGTCGACCAGCGCATGGGCCAGCTCATGACCGACCTCAGCAAACGGCGGCTCGCCGATCGTGTTCTGCATCGCCGGCAGATAGAGCCTAGCCTTTGCCCTGATGCCGTCATGGGTGCTGGCCGGGATGTCCATGGCCTCGCGCAGGACCGCCCACCAGCGAGCATTTACCGGGTCATAGACGTCGTCCGGCGCTTCTTCCTCTACCATTCGGATCAGATCGGCGTGGAGGGTCTGAAACTCCGCGCACAACTTCAGCAGCTCGGTATCCCCGTCGATTGGCTGAGCAGACGCGGTTGTGCGCTGCGCCAGCAGCGCGACCGCAGCGGCAGAGCCGAACAGACCGCGGCGCCCGAGGTTGGGGGTTGCCATGGCTCAGCCCCTCCCCAGCAGATCCTGGATCAACGACCAGGCCATGTCCGTGTCCGGAGGCGGATCATTGCCCCATTCCTGTGCGATCGCACGGGCCTTTGCGAGCACCCCCTGCGGTGAGCTGGCTGGAGTGCTGGCGATCTCATTCAGGGATTCCCGATACCCGGTATGCAAGGCGTCGCAGCGGGCCTGTAGAGCCGCCCTTTTCGGACCGTCCGGCAGAGCATCGATAGGGCCGAGCAACGCGGCCCACGCCTTGTCACGAACGATGAAATCGTCACAGCGCCGGATCAGCTCGCCGTCGAGTTCGGCTGCATGGGCCTGTCCGACCATAAGGCGGGCCATCAAGGCATAGCCGCCAGCGATGCCAAGACCGCGCCGAGACGTGCGGGCGCTCATCGCATCGCTCCCATCGCCAACAGATCGCGGACGATGGACCCGGCGATCCGGGTGTCAGTCGTGTCTGTGTCATCAACCAATTCGGAAAGCTCGAACGGCGAGCTTCCCTCGGCCGAACACCACCACACGGCGAATGCTTTCACGCGCACCCCATCCAGCGTTCTGGCCTGGATCTCCTCGATCTGGTCCACCAGGTCGAGGCACGGCTCCATCGCCGCGTTGCATTCATCGTCCGTCGCCGGATACGGATTGGCAGCGAAATAGGCGTCCTGCACGGCCCACGCGGCTTTGAGTTGGGTGCCAAGGTCCAACAGAGCGGCGTCGGGGTGGGTTGTCGCGGATGCCGCGGCCGGCAGCAGGGCGGCAAGTGATGCGGCGACAGTGCCCCCGAATAGGCGGCGCCGGGATGTTGTAGCGCTCATGGCCGCGCCCCCCGCCACGCCGCAAGCTCGACCACAGGCAGCCGGCATACCTTCCAGCGGCTCAACTGAGCTTTGGCCTCGATCTCTGCCAGGCGGCTGTATTCGTGTGCTAGGAGGGCCTCCAGGAAGCCGATCCCGGTTCGGAGGGCGGCTGCATCCAGTGGCGGGCGTTCCCTCTTCGCGATAGCGGCGGCCTCGCTCTCGGCCTCATGGCGAAGCGCATTGGCGCGCATTGCAGCCCTGGCCTTGTTGGCCCGACGCGTGGCGGTGCGTTTCTCGGCAGGCGTCAGCGCCGGCGTGGTATGGTCGTGGGTAGCCTTGGACATGGCGCACATCCGTGTTCTGGGTCAGGCCGGGCGGGGGTCGCAGCACTCCGCTCGGCCGTTTCTGCCGGGTGTCCGACCCGGCGCGGTTTGGTGTCATGGCGCCTGCAGGCTGGCCGCCGCGGCCAGGGCGGCGGCCAGACGGCGCTTCGCTGCGGCGAGCTGGCCCCGGCGCTTGTTGAACAGCTTGAAGGCGGCGGACTTCCGCTCGCGCATGCGCTCCGGCGTGAATTGCCGGGCCGGCATCGCCATGCGGCCGTTCACCATCATGGCCTCGGTGCGGGTCCGGTTCGCCTCGCCGATTTCCTCGCGGGCCGCGTCATAGACCCGCTGCGCCTCGCGCAAGCCCGCCGCTGCATTCAGCAGCTCCCGCGGCGGATCGACCGAAACCGCAACAGCCACGGCCCGGACCTCGGGGAGAGGGGTGGCCTTCGGTTGGTTCCAGGTGCCGTCGTCCCATGACGCGCCGAACACGGTGGCGGGGTGGCGGAACGTGGGCATAGACCGAAGCGGACTGGCGACCGCCAGGGGGTTTCGGGTCTGGTAGGTGCCGCCGCGGTGGTAGCGCATGGACATAATGCTGACCGTTGTCGTTATGTGTTGTCTGCGCTAATGTGATATCAGACTGAACACTCATATGCAATAGGTTAGTGATCACGTGATAGCTAAATTGACAGGGCGCCAAATCCGGGCCGGGCGGGGCTTGATCGGTTGGACGGCGCAAGACCTGGCGAACGCTTCCCGGGTTGGCGTGGCGACAATCCGAAGGGCGGAGGCTGAGGACGGCCCGGTGAAGATGATCGCCGGCAACGTCACGGCCCTTGTCCGGGCGCTCGAAGCTCAAGGTGTGGTGCTGATCGAGGAAAATGGCGGCGGGGCGGGTGCTCGGATGCGGGCGCCAGAACCGAGCGGCAAGGGGGGCGATGAATGACCGCCGGCCCTTTGCCCCACCAACAGACGGCCGATGCACTGACGGAGATCCTGGGCGAAAACTTCGTCGCCATGGTTCAAACCGACACCAGGGACCTCACCGCCCGGGGCCTGCCGGTCTTCCTGACCTGCGGCCTCGATGACACCCCCCAAACCGTGCGCGGTCTGGCGGCGCAACTCGACATACCGGCCTGTCCAAGACGTTGTGGAGCATGACGGACGTGGTAGCGTTGATCGATGCGCGAGCCGAGACGCCGAAGTCCCGCCGTCCCTACAAGAAGCGGACGGCATGATCTGGATTAATGCGGCGCTTTCCGATCAGTAGGGCGAAGGGCTAAATTTCGGCCCGATGTGCCTCGCCCTCGCATCGCTGTGTTTCTTCACTCCAGGTTTGATGGCGCGATTATGGGGGTTCGGCTACACACTTCGTCCGAAGGCCGTCCGCCTTCTGGGCTGGCTCTGCCTGATGTGCGGTCTTTGGGTATTCGTACGTTTCGCCGGTTACGCGCTTCCGGATTGGCGCATGCCACCGCCAAATTCAAACTGAGACACTACCCAGGACTTCTTCCATCAGCCAACTGCGGAATAAATCGACGAGCATGTCGTCCCGGCCCGGCGGCCGCACCAACCAATAGGCAAACGGCGAGGGGATCTCCTGCCGGAGCGGCCGCACCAGCCGGCCGGCGGCGAGGTCAGGTGCAACCAGCACCGAACGGCCGAGCGCCAGGCCCAGCCCGTCCACGGCCGCCCGCTGTGCAAGCGCGCTGTCCGAGAAGGTCGGGCCGCCCGTCGGTGTCTCCGGTCCGCCAAACGCCGCGCGCCATTCGTTCCAGCCGATCGGCATCATGTCATTCACCACCGGCAGCCCCGCCAGGTCGGCAAGGTCCCTGACCGGCACTCGTCCGGTCAGCAAAGCCGGTGCGCACACCACGAAGATCTTCTCATCCGCGAGGTGCTCCACCGCGACGCCGGGCCAGCCGCCCGGGCCATAGCGAACGCAACAATCAAAGCCATCCCGGGCTGGATCCGTCATGTCGAACGACGTCGACAAGCGGAGTTCCACGCCCGGGAAATGCAAGGCGAAGCGGCGCATGGCCGAGGCAAACCCCGTTGCCGCAAGTGCCGGCAGCATGTCCACCGCAAACCGTCGTCCCCGCCCGTTGGGACGTTGCCGTCCTCCAACGGACGCCCGAGCCGACGCGGCACGCAGACGGCCAAGCGCCGGTCGGACTTCCAACAGATAGAGCCGCCCCGCCTCGGTCGCGCGCAGCCCATGAGGCAAACGCTCAAACAACGTCACCCCGAGCGCCTGTTCCAAAGCCTTGATCCGCTGGCTGACCGCCGAGGGGGTGACGTGCAACTCCGCCGCCGCTGCCGCGAAGCTGGAGCGACGCATGGCCGCATCGAAAAATGGCAAAGCGTCGAGCGGCGGCAATCGTGGCGGCATGCGAACAGCATAAGCCTGTCTGGTCCTCAGGGCCAAAAATCGGCGCTGGCGTCCGCGGCGCCGTCCGGGTGAGATCCGTGCGATGACGAACACAATTCCCAACGTCCACTGCTTGATCCCGAAGATGTGGCTGGTTTCAGCCCTGCACTGGCCGGGGCCAGAGCCATGTCGAGCGGGGCAAGCTCTCCTGTTGCCCGCGGCCATGCGCGACGCCGTGGGGCTGAGGGGCATGCAGTGAAATTTCGCGCTCGTGCCGCCGGTCTTGGGCTGGCGTTGGTTCTGGCGGCAACCGCCATCTCGGCCAGCGCGCGCAATCCAGGCGCATTGATCTCAGTCCGCAGCAGATGGCCGGTTGCGGAGACCATTGACCGTCTGGAGCAGCAGGTTACCGCCGCAGGCTTCGATGTGACCGCGCGAGTCGATCACGCGAAGCGCGGAGCCGCCGTCGGACTTGCGCTGCGGCCGACCGAGTTGCTGGTGTTCGGCAACCCCGATCGCGGTACGCCGCTGATGCAATGCGATCAACGGGTCGGCATCGATTTGCCGTTGCGGGCACTCGCCTGGCAGGACGAAAGCGCGCAAGTCTGGCTGGCCATCACCAACCCAAGCGCGCTCAAAATTCGCTACGATATCGGACCGGACTGCGACAAGTCGATCGCGGCGATGGAAGCCGCCGTCCGAGGCCTTCTCGCTGCAAGCATCGATTGAGCGGAGTCGGTTGGTCGGCACCGCCCAATCGAATCTCTCTGCACCACGAGGTCACCATGTTGCGATTGGATCGCCGGCGTTTCGTCAATCTCGCCGCCGCCGGGATGGTCGGGGCCGAGGAGGGATCGCGGATCAAGGCGATCGCGTTCGACGCGTTCGTCATTTTCGATCCAAGGCCGATCATGATCCTGACCGAGGAGCTTTTTCCGGGACGGGGAGCCGAGTTCGGCAATACCTGGCGAACTCGGCAATTCGAATATACCTGGTTGCGTACCCTCACCGGACACTACGCCGATTTCTGGCAAGTGACCGGGGAGGCGTTGAGCTTCACGGCCAAGCTGCTCAACCTCGATCTCACGGCGGTGAAGCGGGATCGGCTGATGGGGGCGTTTCTTCGCCTGAAGGCGTGGCCGGATGTCTTGCCGACGCTGACTGCCTTGGGTGGCGCCGGACTCCGGATGGCGTTTCTCGCCGATCTGTCCGCCGAGATGCTCGATACCAATATTCGCAGCGCCGGTCTTGATGGATTGTTCGGGGACCATCTGTCCACCGACCGGGTGCGGGCTTTCAAGCCAGATCCGCGGACTTATCGGATGGCGGTTGAGTCTTTCAAGCTGAAGCGTGAGGAGATCGTCTTCGCCGCGTTTGGCGGCTGGGACGCGGCCGGCGCCAAGCGTTTCGGCTATCCGACCTTCTGGTGCAATCGCCTGAATCTCCCGATCGAGGAGTTGGGCGTCGTTCCAGACCGCGTGGGGTCAAACACGATCGACCTGGCCGCGTTCGTGAAAGCGCTCTGAGCCATGCCCGCCGCCGGACTTGAACCAATGCGGCGCCCACACGGTCCGCGGCCTGGCCGCTCGGGTCGCCATCAACAGGCCAGCAGTCACTCGGACCCTTGACCGCCTGGAGCAGCTACAGCTGATGCAGCGTAAGCCGGATCCAGCAGACGGGCGGAGCGTGCTGGTGATCCTCACGCCGGCCGGTAGGAAGTTCCTGGCAAGCCTGCGGCGGCTCATGGGCGCGGGGGCGGCCGGGGCTGGGACGGGGTCAGAAAACGGCAGGAGCAACGTGCGCAAGTCTAGGACAGGGAAATGACCGCTCGCCTGGGCAATGTCCTGTATTGGCTCGCCTCGGGAATTGCAGTGCTCCTGGGGCTGTCAGGCGCTGCCGGCTTCTTTGTTCTCCCAAATGATGCCGCCGGATTCTCGTTGATCGGCGCTGCATTCGTCGCGGCGTTGCTGGCCTATCTAGCCGGCCGTGCGGCCCGGTACGTGTTGAGCGGTAGCTGAGCCGCCCTGCCCTCTCGATCTCCGGCGTCTCCCGCCCCTGCACTTGTCGGGCGCCTCTGCCCCGCGCAGAGTTTTATTTCACGAACGCAAGGTGGGGCGGATGGGATCGTTTACGATTTGGCACTGGATGGTCGTTCTGATCATCGTCTTCATGCAAATCTTGCCCGTGGCGAAGATCTTGAGCCGGATCGGCTGGAGCCGCTGGCTCGCGATCCTTTCCGTTATCCCGGTGGTCGGATGGGTGTTCTTGTGGGTCGTGGCGTATGCACGGTGGCCCAAGGTGGACCCGGTCCAGCCGGCCCAGGATTCGCCGCCGGCGAACTCGCCGCCTCTCTGCGGGGATCATGTTCGGCGGCCGGTCGGAGTCGCCAGCGCGTCCGGCCCGAGCCGCGCATGCACCGCAACGGACCGAGCCAGGCTATTCGGGCAAGACGTGGCTGGGTGGACGCATACGGGTATCCTGGCATCATGCTGAACCTCCTGCACGTCATGCCGGACCCCGCGATCCTCGCGGTAGTCGCCTTTTGCTTCGTCGGGCTGCTGCTAGTCGCGCCGGTGGCGGCGCGCGCGGCCGGGCTGCGGCCGGACGCGAAGCGGGCGGAGAACGCCTTCGAGGCCTACAAGACGATCACCTCGATCCTCGGCATTCTGCTCGCCTTCTCGCTCGTGCAGGTGAACACCAACCTGCGCAATGCCGAGGCGATGGTCGGCCGCGAGGCGTCGGCCATCACCGACCTCGACCGCACCCTGTCCCGCTTCGGCACGGCTGAGACCACGCGCATCCGCGCCATGCTCGCGGAGTATAGCCGAACGATCGTCACGGACGAGTGGCCGGCCCTCGCCGAGGGCGGCCGCAGCCTCGCGGTCGACCGGATTTACAGGGGGATGGACCGCGACAGTCTCGCGATCAAGCCAGCGACGCCGCAGCAGCTCTCGATGTTCACCCCCATGCTGAAGTATCTCGACGATCTCGCCGACCTGCGGGAAACACGCATCATCATCGCCGGGCTCGCTTTGCCGCCCGTGTTCTGGGATGCGGTGCTGGTCCTCGCGGGGCTGATGCTGGTGCTTGCCGGGCTCGTCGACCGGGAGGCCGGGGGCCGCCTCACGATCGAGATGGGCGGCATCGCGATCGCGTTGCTGCTGGCGCTCGTGATCATCATCGACGGCCCGTTCAAGGGTGAGAGCAGTGTCAGCCCGGAGCCGATCCAGAAGGCGATCGCGCGGAACGCCGAACGCTATTGACCGTCGGGGGCGACGACCTGCTTTCAAGTCAGCAGCCAATCCGTGAACGGAAACGTTTCTCTCTTGTCCGCACTGACAGCGGCAGCGGACGTGCTTGATCCGGCGCCCGTCCTGGTCCCGGTCAGGGACAACCTTGATCATCGTCAGGCGCCCGAACTGCTTGCCGATTGTGTGAACGTTTCTATTATCGCGTTCCCAACCCAATAAGTTTCTAACTTTCCATTGACTAGATTTATTGCCAGCATCGGATCGAAGGGCTGCGTGGCTTCCTGGCCAACTCCCGCCGTTCATCGCTCTCCTGCATAATGACATGCCCGCCGGGTGGACAAGGGGACGCAGGTTCGTCGGGTGGTGGAACTGGCGATGGGGTCGCGGCCGAGCGTGGATTTCTGCGGGTATTGGCAGCGGAGCCTGTCGAATTAGTTTGTACAAGCAACGGAATTGTGCTACGCGGCGGCATGATCGGAATAGAAGGGGCCATCTAATGATGGAAGATATCCACGCCTCGGATTGCTCGACACACTCGGGGCCAGCCTATGAGGCTGGCCCCTGCGACTGTGGCGTCGAAAGCAACGCTAAAGCTGGCAGTAAATCTGGCGCCTCATCGCCTTATCGTTTCGCCGATGTTCGGCCGAGGACCGTCAAAACGTTCCAGCAAGAACCTCCAGCCGGATAATCCGGTCTGCACGAAACAGCTTCCACCAAGCGTGTTCGCCACTGGCACTAGCCCCGGAATTTTGAAAGGCACGAAGCAGGCCGTGTCCCTCCTGGCTGAAGCCCGAAGGCGCAAGGCTCGACAACTCGCTCCCCTGGGGCATAAAAAAGGCGGACCCGGCGCCTTTCACGATAGCCTGAACGATTAAGCTCATGCGTAGGCCGGTTCCTTCGGGTTGATTGGAACCGCCTTAACTCAGGTTTCGGCTCGTACTAAGCGCGGAGTTCTTTCCACGCAATACCTGTTCCGCCGGCGGTTCCTTCGCTTGCGGTTGCCTAAGAAGGCGCGCGTTAGCGCCGTCGCCTTTGGCGTGTCTGGGGAACGACAAAGCGGACGCGCTGCGCGCCTGGCAAGCAGTTTCTGTCCGCCATTGGCACATTTCGGGAACAGCAAGTTCGAGACTACAATATTCAATAGTTCGAGTCGGTTAAAGCGGACGTTGTTTCATTGACATGCGAGTCGTCCACAGGAGTTTTTCAAGCGCGAAATCGGGTCTAACTCAGTCCGCGCTTCCCATCCCTCCCATCCCCAACCCGCACCGTCACCCCGCGCTTCTGCAACGCGCTGAACAACTGCCCCAACCGCATCCGCGTCAGCTTCATGGTGCGCCGATCCGGCAGCGCCACGCCCTTCGCGGCCAACGCACGAACGGCGATCTCTCGCGTCGGCAACGGCTCGCCAGCGGCCCGCAGGATGTCCATAGCGAGGCGCGGAAGCTCTCCCCTGGCAAACACGGGGTTCGGGGCATACCGACGCGGCGGGAGGTTCAATTCCGGCGCGAGGCCCTGGATGCGCGCCTCTAGGTCAGCCGCCTTAGCCACACCAAGCAATTATTCCAGCGCCAACCGACGCGCTACCCGCCTTTGGCACATCTGGTCGGAGGTGATCTCCTCGGTCCCATCCAGCGGGATCGCGCAGGGGGTCACCACAATCCGGCACCGCCGGAGTTCGCCCCCCCCACCGGCCAGCTCATTGCCGTCCAGGATGGGAAGTCGAACCTTTACCAAGGTCTCACTGCAGGAGCGAGCGATAGGCTATGTTCCTGCCCGTAACAACCCGTGCTACACCATAAGCCAAGCAACCAAGTTGAGATGGCATTAAGGCCTTGCGGTTGGTGAACATAGCGGCCGGGACTCTCGTGCTGATGCTGGGCGCTGTCGCCCTCGCGCAATCGCGTGATTCCCGGATGTCCGATGCCGACCAGTCGTTTCAGGCGGCCCTCGGAACCTGGAATCGCAGTCCCTCGCCGATGATCGACACGCTGCTCCGCCGCGCCCTTGTGTTGCAAGAGGCGGCAGTCGGCCCGCTCGATCCGGTAGTGGCGAGGACCCGCGACCGCATCGGCCGCAATGCCTATAACGGGGGAAACTTTCTCGTGGCCGAGCAAATGTTCCGCGACGCCGTCGGCATCTCCCAGCCGCTGGCGACAGAGCGCGATCTGGAATACGCGGAATATCTCGGTGACCTCGGGGCTGCGCTTCGCGAGCAGCACCGCTACGCCGAAGCATGGCCGCCGGTCTGCCGTTCACTCGCGATCCGCCGCGCAGCACTGCCTCCGGTTCATCCGCTGATCGCCGCCAGCCTCAATAACATGGGACGCATCGCTCTTGGAGAGAAACAGTTCGCCGAGGCGCGGGCGTTGCTGGAGGAAGCCTACCGGATCAACCTGTCGGCCTATGGCAGCCAGGAGCCGCTGGTGCGACAACAGGCCCAGTTGCTGGTTCAGCTCCGTCAAGCGGCTCCTGGTGATATCGATCCAGTCGATCCCTGCGTGGCGCCGCCGGTTTCATAGCCTCCCCACGCCAGGCCGCTTGAGGACAGCGTGCGGACGATCGGAGGAGTAGCGGGCGTAGAGAGCGACGAGCATGGGTTAGGCCTGCGCCTGAATCGGAGGCGCTTCGCGGCAGCGCTGATTGGGCCGTCCCGGCTGGCGCAGCCACGGTATACCGCTCCGTGACGCCGGGACGTTTCGAGAGCGCTCGCCCGCAGCCAGCGCCAGTCGCTCCGGGGCGCCACGACTTCGCGAGCTCCGCAGATCCCTGGTATAAATGACCGCCGTGACGGAGCGATTTCGGTGCGCAGGTGGGTAGTGCAAACGACAACCACTTCACGCGGCGCGCGATCGACCGGGGCCAGTTTCGAAGTCGGCCGGGTTGACATGCATGAGCCAGGCGACCCGGCAACCGTAGGCGCGTTCGACCCGCGCCCGGTCGCCGCAGTCATGTCGGCCGCAGCCGCGTCTCTTCCTCCAGCAGATCGATCAGACGAAGCGCCTCATCCCAGATCAGATGGTCCGCAGCCGGCCAGAGGTTCGGCGGCAGGCAGCCGAATTCGCTTAGCTTAGGCATTCCCATTTGCGGACACTCTGCGGACATTTTCCGCTCCTAGTTCCAGATCGCTGCAGAGGCCATATATAACCGCTTGAATTCTCTGAACATTTTGGTGGGCGCAGTAGGGCTCGAACCTACGACCCGCTGATTAAGAGTCAGCTGCTCTACCAACTGAGCTATGCGCCCGCCGGGATGCTGGTCCAGCCGGGGGGGTCCCTATAGCAAGCGTGCCGCGGGCTGTGAAGGGGTGGATGCGACAAGGCGGGGCGGCCGGTGGGTTCAGAAATAATCCCATACATTGGAGGCGCGGGCCTCATCGGGGGTGCCGTCGAACACCAGTTGGCCGTTGTTCATGATAATCACCCGATCGGCGATGCGCATTGCGGCGGCAACGTTCTGTTCCACCAGGATCGCCGCCATGGCGTGCTCGCGGCAGAGCAGCTGGATCTGATCAAACATCCGCTCCACCAGATTGGGCGCGAGCCCGATGGACGGCTCATCCAGCAGCAGGCAACGGGGTGTGCCGAGCACGGCCAAACCCAGGGCCAGCATCTGCTGCTGCCCGCCGCTCATGCTGCCGGCGCGTACCCGGGCGCGTTCGCTCAAGGCGGGAAACAGGGTAAAGATATCGGCCGGACGAAACATCGCCGCGTGGTCGACGCAATTGCGCGCCGCCACCACGGCTATGTTGTCCAGCACCGTGAGGTCCGGGAACACGCCGCGCCCCTCCGGCAGCAGCCGCAGGCCAAGCGCCACCCGCTCCGCCACGCCCATCCGCTCGATCCGCGCGCCGTCGAACGTCAATGCACCCGCGTTGGGCGTCAGCAGGCCCATGATGGTCTTCAGCGTCGTGGTCTTGCCGGCGCCGTTATGGCCCAGCAGGGCCAGGATCTGGCCCGGCTCCAGCGCCAGGGAGACGTGGGATATGACCGTCTTGGCGCCGTAACCGGCGGCGATGTCGTTGAGCTGCAGCAGCATCAGATCACGCCGCCGAAATATATTTCGGCCAGCGCCGGATCGCTGATGATCGCGTCCGGGGGCCCCTGCGCCATCAGGTGGCCCTGGTGCAGGAACAGCACCTCGTCGGCGATTTGCTGCACCACGCGGGTATTGTGCTCGACCACCAGCAGCGTCTTGCCGTCCGCCTGCAGCCGGCGCATCAGCGCCATCACCTGGTCCAGCGCCGCACCGCTCAGCCCCGAGGTCGGTTCGTCGAGCAGCAGCAACTCGGCACCGGTGGCGAGGATGCGGGCGATCGACAGCAATTTCTGCTCGCCATAGGACAGGTTGCGCACGAACGCCCCGGCGCTGCCCTCCAGCCCCACATGGGCGAGTGATCTCCTGTCCGCGCTCGCGCGTCCGGCGCTGCACGCCGGCGGTGTGGAACGGGCGGAACACGGCGCCGAGTGGCGTCTCGCCGAACTGGCCCGGCATGGCGGTGAGCACGTTGTCGAGCGCCGTGAGATCGGTGAACAGCCGCAGGTTCTGGAAGCTGCGGGCAATCCCGGCGGCCACGACCGCCTGCGGCTTCAACCCATCGAGGCTGGCGCCGCGAAACCGCACATGGCCGGTATCGGGTTTGAGGAAGCCGGTCACCACGTTGAAGATGGTAGTCTTGCCGGCACCATTCGGGCCGACCAGGCAGGTGATGCGGCCCTGGATCGCGATGAAGTCGCAGTCGTTCAGCGCCTGCAACCCGCCGAACCGCTTGTTCACGCCACTGACCGCCAGATACGCCGCCGCGACATTTTCCGTCATAGCCGCTCCCCCGCGATGCCCTGTGGGCGGAACAGCATGAAGGCGATCAGCAGCGCGCCGTAGATCAACTGGCGCATGGCGGCGGCGATGGTGGTGGGAATTTCGACATAGGCCAGCGCCTGCGGCAACGCGAGCAGCAGGAACGGGCCGACGATCGAACCGGCCAGCGTGCGCGCGCCACCCAGCACCACCATGGTCAGCATCAGGATCGAAGCATCGAGATCGAACGACGACGGATCGATGAAACTGAGGAAGCAGGCATATAATCCGCCGGCGATCCCGGCATAGGCGCCGGCGACGGCGGCGGCGGCCACCTTGGCGCGCAGCACGCTTTTCCCTGCCGCCGCGACCGCCAGCTCATCCTCCCGGATCGCCCGCAGCAACCGCCCGAAAGGTGCGCGCAGGATCAACCAGAAGCTGCAGCAGACAAGCGCCAGCACCAACGTGACCAGCACCAGGTAATGCCATGTCTCGTAGATCGAGAAACCGAGTATCGCCGGCGGCGGAACGCCCGGCAACCCGTTGGCGCCGCCGGTACCAGCGGTCCAGTTGGTGAACACCGCAGTCGCCAGAAGCTGGATTCCAAAGGAGGTGACGACGAAATAATCGCCCGCCACGCGCAGCGACGGCAGCGTCACCACCACGTTCAACGCCACGCAGAGGACGGCCGCCACCAGCATCGCCGGCAGGAAATCCATGGCACCGCTCATCGTCAGCGCCGCCACCAGATAGGCGCCGACCCCGAACACCGCCGCCTGCGACACCGAGAAGATTCCGACGACGCCGACCAGCAGGTTGGTGGACAGCGACAACGCCACGTAGATCTCCGCCAGCACAACATAGCTGTAGAAGAAATCCATCCGCTATCGCGCCACGAACAGACCGCGCGGGCGGAACAGCATGAAGATGACGAAGATGAAGAACGTAACCCCGATGCTCCATTCGCCCGGGATCACCAGCAGGGAAATGTTCTGCAGCACGGCGATCAGCAGCGACAGCAGGAACGCGCCGCTGATGCTGCCGACGCCGCCGGCGATCATGGCGATGGTCGCGGTCAGCAGCACCGTCACCCCGCCATAGGGTTGCAGCCCGACGTCGTAGCCGCCGAGCACGCCGGGCAGGCAGACAAGTGCCGAGGCGATGGCGATGACGATGACATAAAGGTCGTTCGGCTGCAGCCGGGTGATCTGCGCCAAAAACGGATTGCTGGCGACCGCCCGCATGCGGCTGCCCAGCAGCGTGCGATGCGCGAACCACATCGAGCCGGCGTAGACCCCTGCCCCCATCAACACCAGCAGCAGTTGCGCATGGGTCAGCCGCACGCCGCCAAACGAAATCACCCGGCTGCCAAGTTCACCTGGGAATTGCAGCACGTTCGGGGTGTAGATCGCCGCGATCAAATTCTGGATCACGGCGAGCAGCCCGAGGGAGGCGATCAGCACCACCAGATGCGTCGCGCGCCGGCGTTCCAACCGAGCATAGAGCTGGTGCTGCACCACGGCGCCGATTGCGGCACATGCGGCCATGGCAAGCACCAACGCCGCGACATCAGGCACCCCATGCGCGATCAGCGACCAGGCGATGTAGCCGCCGAGGCTGAAGATGCCGGCATGCGCCACATGGAAGATGCGCGTCGTGGAGTAGAACAACGAGAAGCTGATCGCCACCACGCCGAGCGCGCAGCCGGTGACGATGCCGTTGGCCAGCAGTTGCAGCAGCAACACGGCAATTCAGTCCGCCGTCATTTCGGTCAACAGCTCGTCACGCCCGTCGCGGATGACGTTGATGACGACGCCGGTCCTGGCGGTGTTGGTGGTGAATTCCATCGGGATCAGGCCCTGGAATTTCCGGATGTCGAAGATCGCCTGGCGCAAGGTTTCACCGCTGACCGCCTTGTTCTCGGCCAGCACCCTGGCGAGCGCTGATATCACCACCTTGGCGCCGTTGTAGTATTGCTTGGCAAAGAAATCCATGTCGTCGCCGTATTTGGCCTTGAAGCTCGCGGCGAGTGCCGGCGGCGCGTCGATCTTCACCTGGGTGTGGATGAAGCCGCGCGCCGAAGGGTCGGCAAAGGTCGGCGGGTCGGCCATGAAAGTGGTGCCGGCGACCAGGAAATCGAGGTTGAGCTGTTTGTATTGCTGCGCCAGTTGCAGGTTGTTAGCAGTCAGGATCACATACATGATGTCCGGCTTCTCGGCCGCGAGCTTGGCCAGCATCGGGCGGAAATCGGCCTGGCCGAATTGTGCGGCCTCCTGCGCCAGGATGGTGCCTCCGGCCTTCGGGAAGGTCTCCAGGAAATCGTCGCGTCCGCCGATGCCGGCGGCATCGTTCTCGAACAGTACCACGGCGCGCTTCTTGCCTTGCGACACCAGGTATTTCGACATCACCTTCACTTCGTCGCCGGTGCTGGGCAGGGTGTTGATGAGGTAGGGCGAGGCCGTGCTCAGCTTGTCCGCCTGCGCGCCGGAATTGATCAGCAGGATTTTCTTGCGCGTCGCCAACGGCGCCATGGCCAGCGTCGGACCGGAATAGCCGGTGAAGATCATCGGCACGTGCTGCAGATCAACCAGCTTGTTGAACGACAGCACCGACAGGTCGGGCTTGGCCTGGTTGTCCTCGAACAGCACCTCGATCTCGTGGCCGGCGACGCCGCCGGCGGCGTTGACCTCGGCGACCGCGAATTCGATGCCGCGCTTCTCCTGGGTGCCGATCACCGTGCCGGGCCCGGTCAACGGCACGATGGCGCCGAAACGGATGGGCTCGGCGGCACGCGACGCGCGCGGCAGGCCGGCGGCGGCGAGGATACCGAGCGCTATCGCGGCCAGCGCCGCGCGTCCTGCGTGGGTCATGTCGTTTTCCCTGTTCCGTGCTGCGGTGTTTCGCCGCCGCATCTTTATTCTGCGGCAAGGCTAGGCCGCGCATCGCGGCGGCGTCAACGCGCGCCGGCGGCGGCGGCATTTTGCGTCTCGGTCAGAGCGTGGCGGCGGATCCCAGCAGCACCGTCGCCTGGCTGGACAGCACGCCGCCATTGCCATGCGCGATCGCGACGTCGCATCGCGGCAATTGGCGGCGTCCGGCCTCGCCGCGAAGTTGGCGCGTGGCCTCGATCAGCAGCAGCAATCCGTACATTCCGGGGTGGCAATAAGACAAGCCGCCGCCACTGGTGTTGACTGCGAGCCGCCCGCCCGGCGCGATGGCGCCGCCGGCGACGAAGCGCCCGCCCTCACCCTTCGGGCAGAAGCCGAGATCCTCCAGGAACAGGATCGTGTTGATCGTGAACGCGTCATACAACGCCAGCATGTCGACATCTTCGGGTCCGAGCTTCGCCATCGCGTAGGCGGCGGCGCCGGAACGGGCGGCGACAGTGACGGTGAGGTCCGGCATGCGCGAAATCGAGGCATGCGACAGGCACTCGCCGACGCCCAGCACATAGGCGGGCTTTTGCCTGAGCGTGCGGGCGCGGTCGGCTGAGGTGACGATGATCGCGCCGCCGCCATCGGTGACCAGGCAGCAGTCGCGCACCGTCAGCGGCGCGCTGACCATGCGGGCGCCGAGCACCTGCTCGATGCTGAGCGGCTCCTTCTCCCATGCGACGGGATTGAGCAGCGCCCATTGCCGCGCGGCCACCGCCACCTCGGCGAGATGCTCGCGGGTGGTGCCGAAAAGATGCATGTGGCGCGACGCCGCCAACGCGTAGGCCGAGGCCGGCAGGAACGGCTTGTAAGGCGTCTCGTACGGGTTGTATTCGCGCGGGCTGGCCGCGGCCCGGCTGACCGAGCGTTGGGTGCTGCCATAGGCAATCAGCGCCACGTCGCACAGCCCGTGCTGGATCGCCGCCTGCGCGTGGGCGAGGTGGGACATGAACGACGACCCGCCGATCTGGGTGGAATCCTGGTAGCGCGGCGCGATGCCGAGATACTCGCACAACGACAGCGTCGGCATGCGCAGTTGCGACGCCGCGGTGAACACACCGTCGACATCCGGCAAGGCAAGGCCGCAATCGGCCAGCGCACGCTGGGTCGCCTGGGCCATGAGATCGACCGGGGTGGTGCCAGGCGCACATTGACCCAGCTCGGATTCGGCCGCGCCGACAATGGCGACGCGGCCACGGGATACACCGGTCACGCCGAAGCCGCCGAGGCGTCCGCCGGTGAGAAAACCGGATAAGGCGGCTCGTCGCCCGCGGCCGGGCACATCCGCACCCGCACCCGCATGCCGATCCGCACCGCGTCCGGCGCGATATCCTCGACGCGGCTCATCATCCGGAATCCCTCGTCGAGATCGATCAGCGCCACGTTGTAAGGGTCGGCGCCGCGCGGATGCACCGTCGTGGTGGCATGCACCGTCCCAACGCCTGCGGAGACGCGCCATTCGAGGCTCGCGGTGCCGCGGCCGGGCGCGATCACGCGCGGGTAGAACACCGCCTGGCCGGTTTCGCTGTCGATCTGGTAGGCCAGTTCGCCGCGCCGGCAATGTGCGACATAGGTCGCATTCGGCGAACCGGTCTTCAGGTCATCGGCGGCCGGATCACCCGATGGCTGCGATCCGGCTGATAATTCGGTCAATAGCCGTAGTAACCGCGATAGCCGGGCCGGTAATAGACCGGCGGCGGCGCGTAATAAACCGGTGGCGGCGCGTAATAGACGGGCGGCTGCGGTGGCGGTTCGTAATAGCTGCCCGGCGGCGGCGGTGTCGTCGCGGCACCGCCCACGGCGCCGACCGCGCCACCGATCAGGGCGCCGGCGGCGGCACCGCGGCCGCCGCCGGCGATCGCGCCGATCGCAGCACCGGTGCCCGCGCCGATGGCCGCGCCGCCGACTGCGCGCTGGCCTGGGTCATACGGATTGGTGCAGGCCGACAGCCCCAGCACCAAGCCCAGGGCGGCAGCCAAAGACGCGCACTTCATGGTCGTTTCTCCTGTGGCACGCCGAGATGGGTCGTACCACCGCAGCCTGCAAGTGAGGATGTCCATACAGCGCGGCAAAATAAAGGCGTTTCACCTGCCGACCGTGCCGGCTGCGGTTCAAAACAATGACATTTGGGATTCCGCGAGGCCCTTGCGGGCCGGCGGTGGTGCGAATTGCGAACAATCCAATGAATCGCGTCCATCCAGCCCCCATTGCCGGGCGGCCCGCGCGAAGCGCCGCGCCAAAAGATCGGCGTAGACGCCGGTACCGGTGAAGCGCTGGCCAAATCGCGAATCGTTCAGCGCGCCGGCGCGGGTTTGGCGCACCATCTCCAGCACCCGGCGGGCACGGTCGGGGAAATGCTGCTGCAGCCAGTCCTCGAAGATCGCCCTCAGCTCATGCGGCAGCCGCAGCAACACGTAGCCGCCCCAGCGCGCGCCGGCCCGCGAGCTCGCCTCCAGGATGCGCTCCATTTCGGCATCGTTCAGGGCGGGGATCATCGGCGCCGCCAACACCCCGGCGGGCACGCCCGCCCGGGTCAGCTGTTCGATCGCCTGCAGCCGCCGCGCCGGCGTCGCCGCCCGCGGTTCCATCCGCCGCGCCAACACCGGGTCGAGCGTGGTGACCGACATGCAGACCCGCACCAGGTTGCGGCTGGCGAGCGAGGCCAGGATATCGAGGTCGCGCAGGACGCCGGCGGATTTGGTGACGATGGTGACGGGATGGTTGAACCTGTCCAGCACCTCCAGCACCGCGCGGGTGAGCTTCAGGGTGCGCTCGATCGGCTGGTACGGATCGGTGTTGGAACCCAGCGCCAACGGCCGTGCGACGTAACCCGGCTTGCGCAACTCCTTCTCCAGCAGCTCCGCGACCTCTGGCTTGAACAGCAACTTGGTCTCGAAATCGAGCCCGGGGGAGTAGCCGAGATAGGCGTGGGTCGGGCGGGCATAACAATAGACGCAGCCATGCTCGCAGCCGCGATACGGATTCACCGCCCGGTCGAAACCGATATCGGGGCTCTCGTTCCAGCTGATGACCGAGCGGGTGGCGTCGCGGATCAACGTCGTCGGCAGCGGCGGCAGGTCGGTGAAGTCGGTCTCCATGGTCTGCCAGCCGTCATCGAACGGCGCGGCAGCCTGGTGGTCGAAACGGCTGGCCGGATTGACCGTGGCCCCTCGGCCGCGCCGCGCGCGTGAGCGCGGCAGCTCGGCGGGATCAGGCATCGCCTCGGCACAATCCATCGCCGCCACGGCCTGCGGATCGATTTCGCGGGACAGCTCGCCGCCGTCGTCGGTTGCGGTAGGATGCGCCATGTCGCCTCATGACCTCCATTCTCTCTATGTTCCCCGGCCAGTTTGACAATCCACCGGTTTGCAGTCAAGAACATAAAGAGAACATGCTGTCAGTGATCATCCCGGCCTTGAACGCCGAGGCGACGTTGCCCGCGACAACTGCGGCGCTCGGCGGCGTGCCGGGTGAAGTCCTGGTCGTCGATGGCGGCAGCGGCGATGGCACCGCCGCCTGTGCGGCCGCGCTTGGCGCGCGGGTGATCGCGGCCCCGCGTGGACGTGGCGCGCAGCTGGCGCACGGCGTTGCAGCCGCCCAAGGCGACTGGCTGTTGCTGCTGCACGCGGACACGCGGCTCGGCCCTGGCTGGGTCTCCGCGGCCGCGGCGCTGATGGCAAACCACCCCGAACGCGCCGGGTATTTTCGCTTTGCGCTCGACAGCGACGCCAAGCCGGCGCGGCGGCTCGAACACCTGGTTGCGTGGCGTTGCCGGATGCTCGGGCTGCCCTACGGCGATCAGGGGCTGCTGATCTCGCGGGCCTTGCTGGAGTCGGTCGGGGGCGTGCGGCCGCTGCCGTTGATGGAGGACGTCGACCTGGTTCGCCGGCTCGGCCGGAACCGGCTGCTGGCGCTCGACGCCGACGCCGTCACCTCCGCCGCGCGATGGCATCGCGATGGCTGGTACCGCCGCTCACTGCGCAATGTTTTCTGCCTGGCGCTGTATCGCATGGGCTTGCCGCCGCGCCTCATCGCTCGATTCTATTCGTGAAAGATGTCGTCTACGTCTTCGCCCGCGCGCCGCGGCTGGGCACGGTGAAGCGTCGCCTCGCCCGCGACATCGGCGACCGGGCAGCACTTTTCTTCTACCGCGCCACCCTGAGCGCGACCCTTCGCAAGCTCACCGCCGACCGGCGGTTTCGTACCGTGCTCGCGGTGACCCCGGATCGCGCGCGCGGCTGGCCGCGCGGCATCGACATCGTGGCGCAAGGGAGCGGCGATCTCGCCGCGCGGATGTCGCGGATCTGCCGCCGCCATCCGCATGGCCGGGTGGCAATCGTCGGCAGCGACATCCCGGGGCTGCGCGCCGATGACGTCGCCCGCGCCTTCCGTCTGCTCGGCCGTGCGCCAAGCGTGTTCGGCCCAGCGGCAGATGGCGGGTACTGGCTGGTGGCGTTTTCCCCGCGCCGTGTGCACGCGCCGTTCGCGAAGGTGCGGTGGTCCAGCGAATTCGCCCTCGCCGACACGCTGCGCAATCAGGGGCGACGTGCGAGCTTGCGACTGCGCACGCTGCACGACGTCGACACCGGCGCCGATCTGCGCGCGGCGGAGTCGTGTTAAGAAGCTGTGCATAGGCGAGTGCCAGATCGCGGTCGCCCAGTAATCCAAGCTTGACCGCAATACGGTCGATACGCTCGCCGCTCTCGGCCTCCAGACGGCGCACGCGCTCGAGTTCCATCGCGGAAAGCAGGCCGCGGGCGGCGAGAATGGCCTCTATCGATCCAGGAGATTGATCCTGCAGTTGGTCGGCCGCCACTACCGCTATGCCCGGTCCTTCCGCCTAGGTTACTTCGTCAGCGGGCTCGAAGAGCGTCCGCCACAACGCATCAGATTGATCTTCATGCAGCCACCATGTTTTGCTCGTGCCGTCGCCGTGGCTACGGAATTCGAATACGAAGCTGTTGTCGTAGTTGCTGTAACCGTCGCTCAAGAACGTAATGAGATCCCCTGCCACGAAAACGGAATCTCCGCTCATGAAGCTCTTCTTGACGCGATAGTCCCGATCCTTATCGAAGATATGCCTATGTCTCATGGCACCGGCGCAAGTTCCAAGCGATTTGGGACGAAGAATTGTGTACCCCCGCCACCACCGCGAACCCCGGCCGGAAGATTTGGGTTGCCCGCCGTTTTGATGTAGCTACTCGGCGGCCTTCAGATGCTCCTGCAGCCGGGGCATGAGTTCGACCAGGTTGCACGGGCGGTGCCGGATGTCGAGCTGCCACACCAGGATGTCGTCCCACGCGTCCTTCACCGCACCGGTGCTGCCCGGGAGCGCAAACAGATAGGTGCCACCTGCAACGCCGCCGATCGCGCGTGACTGCATCGTCGACGTGCCGATCTTCTGGTAGCTCAGCATGCGGAACAATTCGCCGAAACCCTCGATGCGTTTTTCCAGTACGCGCTCGAACGCTTCGGGCGTGACATCGCGGCCGGTGATCCCGGTGCCGCCGCTGGTGATGATGACGTCAACGGCGGGGTCGGCGATCCAGGCTTTCAGATGCTCGGTGATTATGCTTGCATCATCGCTGCATATGGCGCGCGCGCAGACGCGATGGCCGGCGGCGGTGATGCGCGCCGCCAGCGTGTCGCCGGAGGTGTCGTTGGCCGATGTGCGCGTGTCGGACACCGTCAGCACGGCGATGTTGCAGGCGACGAACGTCCTTGTTTCGTCGAGGCGGGACATGGCGGCTTCCCCCAATGGATGGCCCTCAATGGATAGTCTGGGTCTCACGCGGATGATAGCGCGGCCAGGAACCGACGGCGAGGTCATCGAGGCTCGGCGCCGGCAGCCCCAGCCGCACCGCATACAACCATGTGTAGGTCAGCACCCGTGGCACGAAGGCGCGGGTTTCATCCACCGGGATCGCCTCGACGAACAGCAGCGGGTCGCCGTTGTCGCGCACGCCTGATGACCAATGGCCGAAATTCCCCGGCCCGGAATTATAGCTCGCCAGCAGCCGGATCAGGTCGCCGCCGACCACGTCGTGGCTCGCGAGATACGCGACGTAGCGCTGGCCGAGATCGAGGTTCAGCGCCGGATCGTGCAGGGTGCCGTGCAATCCGCCGCTGCCCACGATGAAGCGCGCCGTCTCGGGCATGATCTGCATCAGCCCGCGGGCGCCCGCGGCGGAAACCATGGCGCTGTCGAAGTTGGATTCGGTGCGGGCCAGCGCATAGACCATCGCCGGGTCGATGGTGAAGCCGCCCGCCGGGCGCAGGCGCGGCACGGCGAAGCGGGTGATCGCGCGCGGGCGGCCATCCGCCGCTTGCACCAGATCGGCAAGCTGAGCCGCGAGGTCGATCAGACCGGCACGGTCGGCGATGAGCATCAGCGCCCGCGCCAGCACCAGGTTGCTCTGCGCCGCCGGATACAGGCGGCGGAACTCGGCTTCGGCACGCTCGGCCTGACCGGCCTGCAGCAGTGCGAAGCCGCACAGCCCGGCTGCCGTGGCGGCCACGGCATCGATGTCGGCCTCGGTGAGCACCTCGCCGCTGCCGCCAATGCCTGGCCGCATTCCCAGGCTGCGGCGGGCCAGCAGGCCGTAGAATGTGCTGGGCTGGGCGGCGGCGCGCGTCATCCAAGGCCGGAAGCCGGCGTAGTCATGGGTGCGCAAGCGGGCGCGGGCGGCCCAGAAGGCGGCTGCCGATTGCTGTGCCGGGGTGGTCAACTTGGCCCGCCAGGCGGCTTCGAACATCAAACCAGCAAGGTCCGGCTGGTCCATCCGCCAGGCGGCCAGGCCTGCGACATAGGCGGGCAACGCCGCCTCCCGGCAGTCCGGCCCACGGCAGATGCGCACGCCGGCGGCGGCGAAGTCGTAGGCTTCGGCATCGCGGTTCAGGGTGAACAGCACGCGGGCGGCCTGGCCCCGGAGCATGGCGCCGTAGCCCGCTGAGCCGCGCGCCGCACCGGCGATCAGCCGCTGCGCCGATGCCAGATTTCCGGCGCGGATGGCTTCGCGCACCGCGCGCTCCAGCCCCGGATTATGCGGCAAATCGGCGTCGGCCGGATCCGTCTCCTCCGGCACCGGCGCGGGTTCGGCGGCAGTGGCGGCGGGGGAGTCGGGTGCGGGCGGCGGCTTGGCGCCACGCGGCAGGCGGACGAGCAACAGCGCGTGGATGGCGCGGGCGTCCGGCAGGTCCGACCATCTGGCCAACCAGTCCTGCAGCGCCGGCGCATCGGGATGGGTGAAGCGGCCGAGATAGCGGTCGGCCAGCAAATGGCCGAGCATCGCCGCGCCAACCGGGTTGGAGGCATCGAACTGGCCGGTTTCCTGCAACGCGGCCGGAATGTCGCCAGCCGCCTGCAAGGCAAAGATTCGCCGCAGACGCGCAGCCTCGCTCGGCGCCAGCGGCTGCGGCAAAGCGAGGCCCAGGCCACGCGGACCCACGCGCGGGATCGCCAGTGCGAGGTCGTCGGCACTGGGGTTGTAGCCTTGTTGTGGTTGCGCAAACGCCCTCTCGACGGTGGCTCCGGCAAGGAGCGCCGCCCCGGCCACCAGGGCGCGGGTCGCAAGAAGGCGGGAGAGCGTGCGTCCGATCCCTCGCATGCAGGTCCGCTACACGGCGGATTGCGGGGGTGCAAATCCAGGAATTTGGACTCGTGACTAAAATCAATCTCGCCGCGATTTGCCCTTGACGTCAGGTGGGGGCGATTTCGGCGTCCAGGCTCCGTCTCAACAGCAGCAAGTCGGCCCAGGCATCCCGCTTGGCGCCTGGGGTTCGCAGCAAATAGGCGGGGTGCAGCATCGGCAACGCCGGAAGCGGCGTGTCGAGCCCCGGAATCACGGTATCGATCCAACGGCCCCGCTGCCGGCGAATACCTGCATTGCTTCCAGTGACGGCGCGGGTGGCCAATGCGCCCAGCAGCACGAGCCGGCGCGGCCGCACCAAGGCGATGTGGCGCAGCAGAAAGGGCAGGCAGATCAGGATCTCGCTCTCGGTGGGGTTCCGGTTCCCTGGCGGCCGCCAGGGAATGAGGTTGGTGATGAGATATTGCGACCTGTCCAGCCCGATGCTGGCGAGCATCTGGTCGAGGAACTGGCCGGACGGGCCGACGAACGGCTTGCCGGCGCGATCCTCCTCCGCCCCTGGCCCCTCACCCACGAGCATCAGGCCGGAGGCGGGATTGCCGTCGGCGAACACCAGGTTGGTGGCGGTGTCGGCCAGCGGGCAGCCATCGAAAGTGCCGAGTGCCGCACGCAGCGCCTCGACGGTCTCGGCGGCGTCGGCGGCACTCTGCGCCCGCGCCACCGGCGCCGGCATCGGCTGGGCGACGGCACGGACGGCCGGCGCCGCTTCGGTGGCGGCAGGGCGCGGGTTGGCCGCCGCGCGTATGGCCGGCGCCGGCGTGCGCGCGGACAGGCGATCCACCGGCGCGTCCGCCAATGCCTCGTCGGCGCCCCATTCGATCTGCAGCTTCAGCGCCGCCAGCGCATCCATGCCGCCAATCTTTCCTCTCGGACGGTTTTGCGCAACCGCGCCGGTGTCCCTAACTTGCATCCCACGTGACGTGAAGAGGAAACGACGATGTCCGACCGCCCGGACCGGGAAGCGATGGAATTCGATGTCGTGGTGGTCGGCGCCGGCCCGTCCGGGCTGGCCGCCGCCATCCGGCTGAAGCAACTGGCCCCCGACGCCGCCATCTGCGTGGTGGAGAAAGGCGCCGAGGTCGGGGCCCACATCCTGTCCGGCGCCGTCATCGAACCCCGCGCCATGAACGAGCTGTTGCCGGACTGGCAAGCGATGGGCGCGCCGTTGACCACGCCGCCCACCGAGGACCGGTTCATGTTCCTCACCGCCAGCGGCGCCATTCGGCTGCCCACGCCGCCCACCATGCACAACAAGGGAAACTACATCTCCTCCCTCGGCGATGTCTGCCGTTGGCTCGGCCAGCAGGCGGAGGCGCTGGGCGTTGAGATCTACCCCGGTTTCGCGGCGGCCGAAGTGCTGTACGAGGATGGCCGCGTCGCCGGCGTCGCGACCGGTGACATGGGCATCACCAAATCCGGCGAGCCCGGCGCCAACTATGCGCCGGGAATGGAATTGCGTGCCACCTACACGATCTTTGCCGAGGGCTGCCGCGGCAGCCTCACCAAGCAGCTCTTCGCCCGCTTCGGCCTGACCGCCGGCGCGGCGCCGCAGACCTACGGCATCGGGCTGAAGGAATTATGGGAGGTGCCGAAGGAAACCCATCGCCCCGGGCTTGTGGAACACACGATCGGCTGGCCGATGGATGCGGCGACCTATGGCGGATCGTTCCTGTATCATTGGGGCGACCGTTACGTCTCCTACGGCTACGTCGTCGGGCTCGACTACACCAATCCGTGGCTGAACCCGTTCGAGGAGTTGCAGCGGCTGAAGACGCATCCGCACATGCGCGCCCATTTCACCGGCGGCCGACGCATCGCCTATGGCGCGCGGGCGCTGAGCGAGGGTGGTTTCCAGTCGCTGCCGAAACTCACTTTCCCCGGCGGCTGCCTGGTCGGCGACACCGCGGGCTTCCTCAATGTGCCGAAGATCAAGGGCACGCACACGGCGATGAAATCCGGCATGCTGGCCGCCGAAGCGGTCGCCGAGGCACTGGCCGGCGACCGCGCGGCCGAGCCGGTGGGTTACGCCGAGCGCCTGCGCGCGAGCTGGCTGTGGGACGAGCTGCAGCTGGTGCGCAACATCCGCCCGGGCTTCGCCAAGTTCGGCCTGTGGGGCGGACTTTTGAATGCCGCGGTCGACACCTACATCTTTCGCGGCCGCGCGCCATGGACGTGGCGGCATCCGCATCCCGACAACACGACCCTGGCGTCAGCCGACGCAGTGCAGAAAATCGCGTATCCGCGCCCCGACGGGGTGCTCACCTTCGACCGGCTGTCCTCGGTCTTCATCAGCAACACCAACCACGCCGAGGATCAGCCGCCGCATCTCAAGCTCCGCGACCCCGAGGTTGCGATCGCGGTGAACTGGAAGGAATACCGCAGCCCGGAAACGCGGTACTGCCCGGCCGGCGTCTACGAGATCGTCGGCGCCGAGGAGGGCGACCCGCGGCTGCAGATCAACGCGCAGAACTGCGTGCACTGCAAGACCTGCGACATCAAGGACCCGACGCAGAACATCGACTGGGTCACGCCGGAGGGCGGCGGCGGGCCGGTTTATCCTGGGGGTATGTGACGCGCGAAGACGCGCGTCGTCGCGCGGCGAGGCAAGCGACAGCGGTGCCCTCGCACCGCGAAAGCGAACCCCGCTTGCTTGGTGGCTGCGTCCTTTCACGCATGCGCCGTAAGATGCAATTCTGCGGCGCGCATCGCGGCCGACGCATGGGAGGTGCTGCGTGGATCAGGGGATGACCCGAGAACAGACCGAGACGGCATTGCGCGAGCGCGAGGCCGAGCTCGCCCGGGTGCAACGCATCGGGCAGGTCGGCGGGTTCGAGATCGACCTGCGCGGCGGCCGCTTCCGCAACCGCCGCTCGCCCGAATATCTGCTGGTGCACGGTCTGCCGGACGACGCGGCATCGGAAACCCATGAGGATTGGGTGGGCCGGCTGCATCCCGAAGACCGCGACCGGGCCGAGGGCCATTTCAAGGCCACCGTCGCCAGCGGCGCGCGGGACTACGCCTCCGAATACCGGATCGTCGTTCCTGGCGGCGGCGTGCGTTGGATCGCCGCGATGGGAGAGATCGAGCGCAACGACGCCGGTGAGCCGCTGCGCATGATCGGGGTGCATATCGACATCACCCGCACCAAACGCGCTGAGACCGCTTTGCGCGACGTGCTGGAGGCCGTCGGCGAGGCATTCTTCCTGGTCGACGTGGAGGAGCGCCTGACCAATGTCAGCCGCCTGGCGCTGGAAATGTGGGGCAAGCGTGCCGAGGAGGTGCTGGGCCGCAGGGTCGTGGATCTGTTTCCTGGCGTGGAGGCAAGCGAGTCCTACCAGGCGCTGCGGGAGAGCGTGCGCACCCGCGCGCCGAGCCGGGTCGAGGCTCAGTCGCTCAGCTTGCATGGCCGGTGGGTGGAGCAGGACGTGTATCCGACCGCCGATGGCGGCGCCGCGGTGGCCTTCCGCGACATCCATGCGCGCAAGGAAACCGACCTCGCGTTGCGACGCAGCGAGGAGCGGTTCCGTGCCGCGGTCGCCGCGGTCAGCGGCATCGTCTGGACCACCGACGCCGACGGCCGGATGGAAGGCGAGCAGGCTGGCTGGGCGGCGCTGACCGGGCAGAGCCAGGCCGAGTACCAGGGCCTCGGCTGGGCCAGGGCGCTGCATCCTGACGACGTCGAACCGACGCTGGAGGCCTGGAGCGCGGTGGTGGCGCAGGCCCGCACCTTCGTGTTTGAACATCGCGTTCGCGGGCGGGGCGGGCAGTGTCGGCTTTTCTCGGTCCGGGCCGTGCCGGTGCGCGATGCGGACGGCTCGGTGCGGGAATGGGTGGGCGTGCATACCGACATCACCCGCGACCGCCAGGTGCGCGACGAACTGCGCCGCCTGAACGAAGACCTGGGAGCGCGCGTCCATGCCGAGGTGGAAGCGCGAGAGGCCGCCCAGGCGCAACTCGACCAGGCGCAGCGGATGGAGGCATTGGGCCAGCTCGCCGGCGGCATCGCGCATGATTTCAACAACATCCTGCAGGTGGTCCAGGGCGGTGCGGCGCTGATCGGCCGGCGCGCGAAGGACCCCGAAGCGGTGCTGCGTTTGGTCGACATGGTTCGCGGCGCGACCGAGCGTGGCTCCTCCATCACCCGCCGCCTGCTGGCCTTTTCCCGCCGCGGCGAATTGCGTGCCGAGCCGGTGGACCCTGCCGACCTGCTGAGCGGGCTGCGCGAAATCCTCGACCATACCCTGGGCGCCGGGATCGGCATCACGGTCGAGGTTTCGCCCGACACCCCGCTGTTGCTGGCCGACAAGGGGCAGCTGGAGACGGTGCTGGTCAACCTCGCCACCAACGCGCGCGACGCGATGCCCTCCGGCGGCCGGATCGGCATGTCCGCGGCGCTGGACCAGGTGAGCGAGGGCGATCCGCGCGGCTATCTCGGCGAGCTCCCCCCTGGTCCCTATGTCTGCTTGTCGGTGCGCGACACCGGCTCCGGCATGGACGCGGCGACGCTGGCGCATGCAGCCGAGCCGTTCTTCTCCACCAAGCCTGTTGGCAAGGGCACCGGCCTGGGATTGGCGATGGCACGCGGCTTCGCCAAGCACAGCGGCGGGGCGCTGCACATCGATAGCGCGGTCGGCCGCGGCACGGTGGTGCAGATCTGGTTGCCGGTGTCGACGCGCGCGCCGAGCATGCCGACGGCCCTCGCCGGCACCGAAACCATGCCGGTGAGCGGGACCATGCGCCCCTTCGCCCGAATCTTGCTGACCGAGGACGATCCGCTGGTGCGCGAGACGCTGATCGGCGAGTTGGAGGCCGCGGGTTGCTGGGTACTGGCGGCCGGGGACGGCCCTTCCGCGCTGGCGCTGCTCGATGCCGGCGCCACCGTGGACCTGCTGGTGTCGGACCTTTCGATGCCGGGGATCGACGGCGTCACGCTGATCAGCGAGGTGCAGAAGCGCCGGCCGAGCCTGCCGGCGATCCTGCTCACCGGCTATGCCACCGAGGCCGCGGGCCTGGCGATGAGCAGCGCCGTGGATGGCGTGTTCTCGCTGCTGCGCAAACCGGTTTCCGGCGCCGAGCTGATCGAGCGGATCGCCATCCTGCTGGCGGGCCGTCCATGAATCCGGTGCGGCGGCAATTGCGCCGGAGGCCGCTTGGCCGCTGGCACCGCCACATATATCGATTACAACTGTGTACGTGTCCGGCTATATTCCGCCGCCGCTGAGTGCCAGGAGGATCGCATCACCAGTTCCGACACCAACGACAAGCGCGTCGCCTTGCGGCAGGCCGTGCTCAAGGGCGCGCAGATCGTCTATGGGCAGACGGTGGTGGATTGCCTGGTGCTGAACGTGTCCGACACCGGCGCACGGGTGCGCACGGCCGCGGTGATCCCGATCCCTGATCGGGTGAGCTTGCGCTTTCGCGGCGGCGCGGTGTTCACCGCCACAAGGCGGTGGACGCGTGGCATGGAGATCGGGTTCTCCTTCGATGGCGCGTCGTCGCTCGGCGAAGCGCCGGCCCGCGTCGCCTGGCAGATCTACGAGGCCGTCCGCGCCAGTTCACTTGCCGAGCCGATGCGGTTGCTGCGCACGGAAAAGTTTTTCGACGACGCCGCGCTGCGCGCGATGGCGGAGGAGGCGGAGACGGCGTTGTTGCGGCTCGAAGCGGCTCTGGCGGCGCGGGCGAGGTCTTCAGGAGCGGCAGAGAAAGGCTGATCGGGCTGCCGCCGACCGAGGCCTTCACGGCATCACTTGAGCCCGACCGCCATTGATTCGAGGCCGGCCAGATGCCCGACCCTGGCTTCTCGGAAGCCCGCCTGGCGCAGCCAGCCAACGCAGTCCGCACCGGTGTAGTCGAAGCCACCGCGGGTCTCGACCAGCATGTTCAGGCTCATCAGCAATCCGAAGGCGTTCTCGCGGCGGGCGTCGTCGATCATTGCGTCGTAGACGATCAGGGCGCCGCCGGGCGGCAGCGCCCTGTACGCTTTGGCGATCAGCGCCTGTTTCCGCTCCAGGTCCCAGTCATGCAGGATGTGGCCCATCACCACCACGTCGGCCTGCGGCAACGGATCGGCGAAGAAGTCACCGGCTTGGAAGACAAGCCGGTCCGCCAGCCGATGCGCCGCGACATACGCCTCGAAATGCGGGCGCACCGTCGGCAGGTCAAAGCCGGTGCCGGCAAGATGCGGATGGGCCGAGGCGACCGCCACTGACAGCGCGCCTTCGGCCGCGCCGACATCGACGAAGCGGCGATAGTCGCGCCACGGAAATGTGGCGGCGATGGCGCGCGCCGAACCCATGCTGATGCCGGTCATCGCCTTCAGGAAGCTTCGGAGCCGCTCAGGGTCGGCGTAAAGTTCGGCGAACACGTCGCCACCGCGCTTCGCCTCGTTCTGCGGCTCTCCGGTCCGCAACGCCTCGGTCAGTGAACCCCAGAACGGGTAAAGGCGCGCATTGGCCATCTCCAGCATGCCGCCGATGTAGCTGGGCTTGTCGCGGTCCAGGAACATATCGGCGGCCGGGGTGTTGCTGTAGCCTTCGTCAGTCCGTTCGAGCATGCGCAGCGCGACCAGCGCATCGAGGAAGTCACGGGCACCCCGCCGGTGCAGGCCGAGCCGCTGCGCCAGCGCATCGGCACCGAGCCGGCCGGAGCGGGCGAGTTCGCCGAACAAGCCGAGTTCGACGGCGCTCAGCAACGTCTTCGAGGCCCAGAAGCCGAAGCCGAGTTGCAGGATCGCTTCGGGGGTGACCTGATCACCCTGTTCTGGTTCGTCCATTCTCTCCCGTCCTCTCCCGCGTAAGCCGGCCACCGGAAACCATCGCCGCTTCGCAGCGTTGGTGTGTTTCTGCCTCGGGACGTTCAACATCGCAAGACCGTGGAACGGCGTCATTACGGGAGGCGTCGCTGAACGGGACGCGTCGCTGGTGGTAGTCCGAAAGAGCCGGTTGACGGGTGGCGAAGCTTAGGCGGATCGTCGGAGTTAACCGTGAATTCCTGGTTGCGGACGTCACTGCCGGCTGCAAGGGGAGGAGATGTTGAAACAAGCCCTGTTCATCGTCGCTGCTTTCATTTCGGCAGCTCATGCAGCGTCGGCCCAGCAATCCCGGCCGAACGTTCCTCCGCCAATGAATGAACGATCTGCCGTGGCACAGCTCGGACTCACCATCGACTGGACCAAGCTTCATCTTTGTTTCTGGGACAGCGCCGCCTATAGCCCGGGCTCGTTGGTCAATTTTGTCGATACGGCAAGAAACACCACGACCTGTTTCCACTGCAACGCCGACGGAACCTGGGACAAGCCCTGCCAGTAGCCTCCAACGTCATAGCGCCCCGTGCGCTCAGAGCGTCTTCACGAACGCGGCCAAATCGACCGTGGTCGACCCGACGCGATCAGGGACGCGACGCCCAGCTCCTCGCCGACCGCGCTCGTCGCGGCGAGATTGACGAAGACGCGGCGATTCAATCGCAACAAACTCAGGCTCCATCATGCCAAAGCCCGGTGCGAAGCGTACTTGGCGCATATTCGACGATGGTCCCGCGCCAGGGCAAAGCGCCTTTCCGCCGCCAGCCACGCACTACGCGGAACCGCACCAACCGCTCGGCTCCGGGGAAGCATGCCGAATGCGGCTCCCAATTGACCTCAGCGACGCATTGCAGTTGCAAGAGGTCGCCGGTCTCAAAATCCACCAACAGCAGGGCCGATCGGGGATCGCCGATGAGATTGCCGATGGTGTTGAAATAGCGATTGCCGCGGAAATCCGGGATCGTCAGCACGTCGTTCTCGACGCGGACGAAACCCGGCCGCCCGCCGCGGTGGGAGATGTCCGCGCCGTATTCCGCGATGATGCCGGAACGGGCGCGGGAGGCGACGAACAAAGTGTCTGCCCGCGCGATCATGTCTCTCGCCGGAAGATCGAGATGCTCGAAGGTCTCGGCGGTGGATAATGCGGTCTTGGCCGGCCGCATCTCGCGCAATTGGATATATTTCGGACAATTGCCGAAGCTCTGGCGCACCGCGACAATCAGGCCATCCGCGTCACGCCCCGCAATCCGGCCGTTGGCGCGGTTACGTCGCCGGGTTGAAAGATCGAGGCCGAGAATGGCGATGTCGCGGCCATCGACGAAGGCGCTCGCCGCGGGATCGAGGATGTCGAGCGAAAAATCGATGCGCAACGTCACGGCATTGGGCGCCTGCACGAATCCCGGTGCGCCGGTCAGCAGGGTTGCCAGAGGCCAGCCCGCCGCGTCGATCACGCCCACGAAGAGATAGGACAGCTGCGCGAAGAAATCGCGGTGCTGTTGCGGCATGAAAGCGTGGATGCCGCCACCGCCGGCGCCGCCGCCGGCAAGGGCCTGGGCCTTGAGTTCATCCTCATGAAACGGCGCGTCCGCCATGTGTCATGCCTTTCGCGGGATCGGGGACGGCGGAATCGGCTCGAACTTCGGGAGCGCTTCGACGCGGGCCAGCCAGGCCCGCACATGGGGATAGGCGGCAAGCTCGATCCCGCCTTCAGGCGCGTGGGCGACATAGGAGTAGCAGGCGAGATCCGCGATCGTCGCATGTTCTGCCGCCAGGAACTCACGGAACTCCAGATGCTGATTCATGAAGGCCAGCAGGCGGGCCGCAACCTGACCCGCCCGCTTGAGATCGCCGGGGTAGTCCCACAGGGTGACCATGCGGGCGATCGCCGGACCGTACATGACCTCGCCCGCTGCGATGGAAAGCCAGCGCTGGACCCCCGCCGCGGCCGCCGGCTCTTCGGGCAGCCAGGAACTTTCCGGCGCGTATCGCTTGCACAGATAGACGAGGATGGCGTTGCTGTCGGACAGGGTCAGCTCGCCGTCCTGCAACACCGGAATCTGGCCGAGCGGGTTCAGCGCCCGAAACTGCGGTGTGCATCGCACCTCATCGGTGGCGAGGCGGAAGCTGAACGGCAGATCCAGCATCCGCAGCAACAATGCGACGCGGTGCGTGTGCCCCGAAAGCGGGAGGCCATGAAGGATAATGTCGAAACCAGGCATGAGCGCGGCACTCCAAAGAATTGCCCGCCAAACCTAAGACTCCCGATTTCATGGAGGAATATGCCATGGTTGGAACTCAGAATTCCAAAATGCGGAAGAACAATGGATCGACTGGATGAACTGGCGATATTCGTGGCGATCGTGGAGGCGGGCAGCCTGGCCGGCGCCGCGCGGCGCTTGCGTCGGTCGCCGCCGGCGGTTACCCGGGCGCTGAGCGCACTGGAAGAGCGCATGGGCGTGCGGCTGGTGGAACGGACGACCCGGCGCCTGGCGGCCACCGAGGCGGGGCGCGCGCTGGCGGAACGCGCGCGAGCACTGGTCGCCGACTATGAAGGGGCGCTGACCGGGGCGCAGCATGCGCCAGTCAGCGGGATCCTGCGCATCACCGCCCCCGTCCAGTTCGGCCGGCGCCATGTGGCACCGCTGGTTTTGACCTTTCTCGACGCCTATCCCGATATCCGGGTCGAACTCACCCTGAACGACCGTAATCTCGATCTGATCGACGAAGATCTCGACGTCGCGGTGCGCATTGGCCCGCTGGCGGATTCCAGCTTGATCGCCCGCAAGATGGGGGAGGCCCGTCGCGTGGTGGTGGCGAGCCCCCGCTATCTTGAACGCCGTGGCGTGCCACGCACCTTGGCTGATCTTGCGTTACACGAAACGATCTTCGGCATGGAGCGCTCGCGGTCGCGGGAATGGCGCTTCGGCCGAGGGCCGCGCGGCGCGGTGGTGCGGCTTTCACCGCGGATGCTGGTCGACGATGTCGACACCCGGCTTCAGGCAGCGCAGTCAGGCCGGGGGATCGTTCGCTTGCTGTCCTATCAGATCGCCGACGGGCTGGCGGCCGGGACGCTGGTGCGGCTGCTGCCAGAACATGAGCCCGATCCACTGCCGGTGCATCTAGTCACACTGCGCCGCGCGCCCCATGCATCGAAGATTTCGGGCATTCATCGACCATGCGGCCCAGCCCTTGGCCGATATTCTCGCGAGATAGGTCCGAGCCATCACACGAAGATTCAATCGGCATGAAACGGGGCAAGCGTCGTCTGCTCGGCGATCGTCTCGCGCAGGATCTCGGCAAGGCGGGCCACCGCCGGCGGCGGATCCGCCTCGGCCGTCTGCAATGCGAGCGGCATGGTCGGCAGCGGCGGCAGGCCCGACCGGTGCGGATCGAGCGCCGCAAGATCGTGTGGAATACCGGCGGAGGTGCGCAGCGTGACGCCAAGACCGGCTTTGGCGGCGGCCCACAGTCCGGCAAGGCTCGGGCTGGAGAAGACGAGCCTCCAGGGAATGCCCGCCTCGTCCAACGCCGCGACACCCGTGGCGCGGAACACACAAGGCGGCTCGAACGCCACGAGCGGCAGCGGTTCGGAGCCGAGCGACGAAACGCCCAGCCAATCAGGCCGACCAATCCAGCTGATCTGAAGATCCGCCACGGCCTTGGCGTGAGGCGCGTCAGCGCCAAGTCCCCAGACCAGCGCGAGATCGAGGTCGCCCTTCAGGATTCGTTCGACCAAGCTTATGTTCCGCTCCGCCCGCACCTCGATGCGCACCTTCGGATGAGCGCGGGCAAAGCGGCCGAGAACAGCCGGTAGCCAGGTTTCGGCGAAATCCTGCGGCATGCCCAGACGAACCCAGCCCTCGACATCGGGGCGGCACAGCGCGTCCACGGCCTCGTCGTTCAATTCGAGGATGCGCTTGGCATGACTCAGCAAGCTCTCTCCGGCCAACGTCAAGGACAGGCCGCGGCCGGATTTCTGGACCAGCACCTGCCCGACCTGATCCTCCAGCTTGCGAAGCTGGGTACTGATCGCCGATTGCGAGCGGCCGAGGCGCTCGGCGGCTTTCGCAAAACTGCCAAGCGCGAAGCCTGTCACGAACGTCCGCAACACGTCCATGTCGAGATTAGTGCGTACGACCACAGTTCGATTTCACCGATATATGTTTTCGGAATTTTCCAATTTTCAGAAGTATCGTTGCGTCATACCGTCCGTTCGTCAAGTCGCTCGATCGCGACTTTTTCGAGGAGGATTCCAATGCCATTCGTGAATATCAAAATCGCAGGTCCGACCCTTGCTCATGAGCAGGTTTCCCGGCTCCAGCAACGCACGACCGATCTTATGGCCGATGTCCTGGGCAAGAAACCGGAACTCACCGCCGTGCTGGTCGAGCAGGTCGCCATCCAAGGTTGGTGCGTGGGACGCGGGCCAGTCCGGGTCGCCGCTCATCTCGACGCCAAGATCACGGCCGGCACGAACACCGCCGAGCAGAAGGCTCGCTTCATCGCCGAGGCAAACGCGCTGCTGCGTGCGGTGCTCGGCGCCGAATTGCCGGTGGCCAGCTACGTCGTGGTCGACGAAGTCGCCGGCGATGCCTGGGGCTATGACGGTCTCACACAGGACCATCGTCGCCACGCTGGCATCTCCGCCGCAGCGTAGAGGCAGTCGTTGTCGGCGAGCCACCGCAGCGATGGAAAAGACGCGCTGCGTCGAAGCGTGCTTCTACGCAGCACCAACCACACGTGGTCGTCGTCGAACAGCTTGTCCGCGGTCTCGCGCATGAACATGAGGTTGCGCGGGTCGGCGCCGACGTCGCCGGGGATGCCGAAGATACTTTGCCCGAACGGCGTTGGTTCGACGACTTCCTGCTCCAGCATGCAGGTCAAATTGTAGATGTGGCCGATGTCGTAGCACTCGAACTCAAAGCGCGTGCCGTGTACCTTGCCCATGAGCTCGACGATTTTCGTGATGTCGCGGAAGTTGTTACGGACGCATCCGACCACTTGCCGGCCGGCGCCACGGTCCTCTGACCTGGACGAACGAACCGGGGGAGGTCGATGGTGGGTGCAGCAATCGGCAATCGGGAACTTCTTCCATGGCACAGAATGACAACTGGGGCTGGCAGGCACGGATCGGCATGTTCATAGTCGGCAACGAAGCCGTGCCGGAGTCCGAGTGGTGGGCCATGCTCCCGCCGAACGTGTCGGTGCACGCTGCGCGTGTTACGGCTCGCGCGCCTTGGGCGCGCTGGCGTGAGGATCGAATTGGCGTCGAACTCGAGGAGGATCTTATCCGGGGATGCCTGCAGTTCGCATCCATGCGCCTCTCGGCGGTAGTCGTCGGCCACAGTTCGAGCAGTATCCTGGGTGGAACTGGGTGGGATGAGGCCGTTGTGGAGAGACTCTCCGGCAGGTTGGGGCCTGGCGTAAGCGTCACCACAAACGGTCTGGACGGCCTGGCCGCCCTCCGGGCCTCGGGCGTGCGGCGGCCGTTCCTGGTTCTGCCGCCGTGGTTCAACGACGAAACGGTAGCCGCGGGCGTACGCTATTACGCAGATCAAGGGTTCGAGACGGTCAGCCATCTGCGCTACGACCCAGGCCGGAAATGGCGGGATCTTCCGCCGGGCGAGCTCTACCAGCACGGCATGGGCTTTGAGCAGGAGGTCGAACCCCTCTACGCGCAGATCAGGGCGGCGTGTCCAGCAGCGGCGGACGGCGTCTTCATCGCTGGCACGGGGTTTCGCTGTGTAGCGATTCTGGACGCGCTCGAACAAGACCTGAATCGGCCGGTGCTGTCGGCGAACCAGGCGAGCCTCTGGCACTGCCTGCGATTGGCCGGGGTCCGCACGCCAATCACAGGGTACGGAAACCTGCTCCGCCTCTGACTCGGCCACATGCATGATCCACGGCGAATAGGTTGGAGATGCGGGTGTCGACCTTGCGCAATCGGGAAAGTCGTATGCGTTGCTAAGCGCTTTGGCCGCGTATCCGCAGGCGTGCCAACGCGTCTTGGCACCTTCTTCCTGTGACGAATACGGTGTCGCAATTCCGATTGTCATTTCGCACTGTCCATTCCACGTCGGCCTTCTGCTAGAGGGGGTCTGGTTGCGGAGCATGGTCGCGTCGACGAGCGAACCTTCACGATCCGCCCTAAAGAGCCGTTCGCCTTCGCCGACTTCCTGCTCGGCGGCAGCAACGGTGTGGTGGCGCCATAATGCGCGAGAAGGACGCGATGACCGACCCCTACACCGCCGTGAAGGAGCACCAAACCCTAGGTCATCGCTACGGTCGCCTCGCGCGTGACTTTCTCGCGGCGGGTCTGCATGGCGCCGGCGATCTTGCCGTCCGTCTGGAATCTAGCCTACGCTGTTTGTAGAAGACCGCCGTCAGGGGACAGTGCCTGATCGAGTACGCCGCGATACCTCCTGATGTGGGTCCCGCAACAACTCCGGCGGAGCGTCATCTCATGATCAACGTGCGCCGCATGAGGAGGGCATGGCGGGTCTTGCGGCTGACTAGACGGTGTAGGCACGAGGCACCGGAAGCAAAATCACGAGGGGGACAGAACCGGACCGTAACGCCCGGGAGGTGTAAGGTTGGCCGGTTCATGCGGGTTCTGGCGAGCGGCCTGATGCTCAACGCGACTTTCCCGCTCGACGTGCTGGCCCAGACGGCCCCGGCCGCCGTCGCCCAGCCGGCCACTGGCCCAGCCGTTCAACACGGAACAGCTCGACGCGCTGGTGGCCTCGATCGCGCTCTACCCCGACGACCTGCTGACCCAGCTCCTGATGGCCTCGACGTTCCCGCTCGAAGTCGTGGCAGCGGCGCGCTGGGTGGAGGACCCGGCACACAAGTCGCTGTCCGGCGATGCGTTGGTGAAGGCACTGGAAGCCGAGCCGTGGGACCCGAGCGTGAAGTCCCTGGTGCCGTTCCCGGTCGTCCTGGCGACCATGAACAGCAATCTGACCTGGTTGCAGCAGCTCGGTTATGCGTTCGCGACGCAGCAGGCGGACGTGTTCGCCGCGGTGCAGCGCCTTCGCCGTCTGGCGCAGGCGAACGACAAGCTGCAGTCGTCGCCCCAGCAGGTCGTGAGCACGCAGCAGGTGACGGTCGAGCCACCGGCGGGCAGCAGCCAGCCCCCGACGCAGCAGGAGGTGATCGTCATCCAGCCGGCGCAGTCGGACACCGTCTACGTGCCGAGCTACAATCCGGCAGCGGTGTACGGCTCGTCGTGGCCCTACCCGTCATATCCGCCGTACTACGCGGCCCCGCCGTCCGGCTACTATTTCGGCACCGCGCTGGCCACCGGGCTGGCATTCGCGGCCGGCGCCGCGGTCGTGGGCGGGCTATGGGGCTGGGCGAGCCCGGCGTGGGGCGGCGGTTACGCCAACGTCAACGTCAACCGATACAACAACATCAACGTCAACCGGTCGCAGATCACTTCGATCCGTTGGGGCGCGGGCGCTGGGGCGGGCGGCCCGGCAATTTCGCCCGCGCGCCCGGCGGACCGGTGGGCCTTCCCGGCCGTTCGCAAGTCTCCGTACCGGGCAATGCGGTGCGGCCTCCGACCCGCGCCGGGCGGCGTGGGCGGCGTCGGCGGCGCTGGTCGGCCGGGTGGTCCTGGCGGTGTGGGCGGCGTCGGCGGTGCCGGGTCGGCCAGGCGGTCCGGGCGGCGTCGGTGGTGTCGGCGGTGCCGGTCGGCCGGGCGGTCCGGGAGGCGTCGGTGGTGTCGGCGGTGCCGGTCGGCCAGGTGGTCCGGGCGGCGTCGGTGGCGTCGGCGGTGCTGGTCGGCCGGGCGGCCTGGGTGGCGCCGGTGGTGTCGGCGGTGCCGGTCGGCCAGGCGGTCCGGGCGGCGTCGGTGGCGCCGGAGGCGCTGGTCGGCCCAGCGGCCCGGGACTGGCGGAGGCCAGCGCGTCGGCCGGTGCGCAGCGTCCGGGCGGCGCATTTGGCGATATGAACAGCGGGCGCCAGGCCGGTCAATTCGGACAGCGGGGCGCGCAGAGCCGATCCGTTGGTCAGCAGCGATCGGTCGGCGGCGGCGCGCGCGGTGGCGGCGGCTTCTCCGGCGGCGGTGGCGGCGTGGCGGTGGTGGCGGCGGTGGCGCGGCGGCGGCGGTGGCGGACGTGGCGGCGGACGGCGTTAGGAGGTCTTGATGCGAGTGCCGAAGAGCTGGCTGCGCAATCCTGGCAGCGATCCTCTGTGTCGGAGTCGCACAGGCGGCACCCCCGAACGCGCCGGAGCCGCAGCGCAGCTTCGCATCCGCCGAGGAAGCGGTGGGCGCGTTCGTCGCAGCTCTGCGCAACAACCAGGAAGCCGACTTGCGCGCCATACTTGGGCCGGGTGCCGACCGCGTCCTCCACTCCGGTGACCGGTATGCCGACCGGAACTACATCAGCGCTTCTTGGCCCTCTATGATGAGAAGCACACGATCGACCAAAAGAACCCCGAGCGCGCCGAATTGGATGTCGGCCCGAATGACTGGCCAATGCCGATCCCGCTGGTGCAAGACAATGGGCGCTGGACTTTCGACACCAAGGCAGGTGCTCAGACAATCATCGATCGTCGCATTGGCCGCAACGAACTGTCGGCGATCCGGACGCTGCTTGCCAGCGTCGACGCGCAACACGACTATTTCGAGCGCGTCAAACAAACAACAGGCAGCGGCGAATATGCCACACGCATGCTCAGCACACCGGGCCGTCGCGATGGCCTTTATTGGTCAGTGTCCGAGGGCGAGCCAGAAAGCCCGCTGGGGCCGCTGATCGATGCGGCGCAGGACGCGGGCTACCCCGGCGAACTGGTCAGCGGCATTCCTTACGAAGGCTACTATTTCCGCATCCTCAAGGCGCAAGGCCCAAACGGGGATGGTGGTGCCAAGAGCTATATGCAGTCCGGCCGGATGGTCGGCGGCTTTGCGTTGATCGCGTGGCCAGCGGTATTCGAGTCAAGTGGAATCATGACGTTCATCGTCGGGCCGGACGGCGATGTCTACCAAAAGGACCTCGGGCCCGAGACGGCGGGCATCGCCGCGAGAATGACGACTTTCGACCCTGACCTTACATGGTCACGTGTTGCGATGACGAACGAGTGACAGCTCCGGTGACGCCGAGATGGCCATGCTTGGCTGCAATGATCTGAGGCGATCGACTCCTGGTAGGTATGGGTCAAAGCAGCTAGAGGGTGTTATGTACTTTCGCGCGGGTCAGGGCTAATGGGTATGGATGCCCGATGCTCGCAAGCCTTATCCGTCTGATGTCACTGACGAAGAATGGTCGTTGGTGATTCCGTATTTGACGCTGATGCGTGAGGACGCGCCGCAGCGTCAACACTCGCTGCGGGAGTTGTTCAACGGTCTGCGCTACGTGATCCGCTATGGCATCGCCTGGCGGGCGATGCCGAATGATCTGCCCGCTTGGTTTGCGGTATATCAGCAAGCGCAACGCTGGCTGGCGGCGGGGTGTTTCGAGGCGCTGGCGCATGATCTGCGGGCGGTGCTGCGTCTTGCCTCTGGCCGCCGCGCGGAACCGACGGCGGCGATCATCGATAGCCGGACATTGCGCTCCACGCCCGAGAGTGGGCAGCGGGCTGGCTATGACGGCGCGAAGCGCAAGCGTGGATCGAAGGTGCATTTGGCCGTCGATACGCTCGGCCATCTGCTCGCCCTGCACGTCACACCGGCTAATATCGATGATCGAGCCGAGGTCGGGCGTCTCGCCGAGGCCATTCAGGACGCCACCGGCGAGACCGTCACGCTCGCCTACGTCGATCAAGGCTATACGGGGGACAAGCCGGCCGAGGCCGCGCGTGAGCAAGGCATCGCCCTCGAAGTCGTCAAGCTTCCAGAAGCCAAGCGGGGCTTCGTCCTTCTTCCCAGGAGATGGGTCGTCGAACGGTCGTTCGCCTGGGCCACTCGATGCCGCAGATTGGTTAAGGATTACGAGCGATACGCCACGACCTTGGCCGGTCTCCACGTCGTCGCCTTTGCATGCTTCATGCTCAAGCAAGCCGCTACACTCGTCGCAGGTTCATAACACCCTCTAGGCCAGATGTTCGCCTGAGTTAGGGGTTCACGAGCGCGTCAGCCAGCATTGTGGCGACGGCGAAGTCCGCCTTGCTTATCTGCCCTACGCTATTGCTTGTTGGACACGCACACCGCTAGTACGCTACTGTCTGGACAGGGCAGGCTGGTAGCCCAGTCATCTGACAAATTTCCACTTGAAGAATGTCGGCAGACAAATCGGCTAGGGGGCGTTCACAACGCCTTCAGTCAGGGCGACCTTAGACGTGGAACTCCAAGGAGTTGCAAATGGCTAAGATCAACGAGCCTGCGGAAAATCTCAAGGGACCCATCCAGGAGAAGCCATCGTATCCGGGACCGGGTCTGTTCGCGTTCACTATCGAAGCGAGCACAGGCCAGATTACCAAGCTCGAGAAGGTGGATAGCACTGGCGCGCGCCGTCAGTTGTCTGAGGAAGACAAGACGAACCTGCGCGCAAGAAAGTCCTGGCACACACTGGACGCGATCGTCGAACAGGCTTTCGAAGCCGGAATAGCCTGCGTCCTCGGGGACGGGGACGAGCAGGACGAGGCGCAAGAGTCGGAAGACGAAGCGGAGGTGCGGCGGACCCTACTGCTGCCGTTGATGGCTCGAAGCCGCATAATGGCTTTGCTTCAACGCAGCGTTCTGGGTCAGGCGATCCTGACCACGGCACTGCAGCAGGTCTCTGCGCCGCACGCTTCAGAAGCCGAAGGCAGCTCCGCGCAGCAAAAATCCGGCGCTGCCGTGAAGCCGCACCACTCCGGCTCGGCCGGCCCGGCTCACCACTAACTCTCAACCTGTCAACCCGGCCGGCCCGGGTCAGCACTGAGTCTCAACAACAAGAGGAGGATGCCATGGCGCCCGACACGTTGTTGCGTGATCGAGAGGAAGTTGGCTCGGAAGGAGGCGGCCGAGACGAGAAGGAGATCGTGAGGCTGCTGATCGGCAGCCGCATGCTACGCCGCCGCCGCATGCGTAACCTGCTGCTGGCGCACCTCATGCGGGAAGGCCGGGAGCGGGACGATGAGGACGGGGACGAAGGCGGTGGCGAAGGGCGTCGCCTCGCTCGTCTGCTGATCGCGGGCGGCATCGCCCGCCGACGCCGCATGCGCCATCTGCTGCTCGCCCACCTCCTCAAGGAGCGCAGCGAACGGGACGACGAGGACGACGAGGAGGAGGATGGGGAGGAGAAGGGCGGCGAGGATCGCCGGCTGGTGCGCCTGCTAATCGGGAGCGGCATCGCCCGCCGCCGCCGCATCCGCCGTTTGCTGCTCGCCCACCTGCTCGGGGAGCGCCGCGCGGGAGCGCACGAGGAGGAAGACGAGGGCGAAGACGACGAGGATGAAGAGGAGGATGAGGGTGGCCGGGATCGGCGTCTCATTCGCCTTTTAATCGCGGGCGGTATAATGCGCCGCCGTCGTGTGCGCCGCCTGCTGCTTGCCCATTTGCTCGGCGAACGGCGCGCGCAAGCCGATGACGACGACGAGGATGAGGACGAGGAGGAGGGGGGCGATGACGATCGGCGGCTCGGACGCTTGTTGCTCGGCGGCGTGATCCGACGTCGGCGTATGCGCCGGCTGTCGCTTGCTCACCTGCTCGGCGAGCGGCGCGACTAAGAAGAGGACGAAGGGCGCCGGAATATCTGCCGGCAGTGATCGCCTGGCGCATGGTGCGTCATCGCCGGTTGCGCTCGGGTTCCGGCGCATCTTCTCCGCGACGGCTCGCCGGCAGCCGAAGGCCGACGCGCTGAGCACTACCGAGGTGACGAAATCACGCGTCTTCGCCGCGAGGTCCGGCAGCGCTGGCTCGAGCGAGACATCCTCTGAAAAGCCGCGGCCTGTTTTGCGTGAGATAGAACACGTTCGTACAGATCCGAGTTGTTTTCGCTTTTGCCAACGCGGCGTGGTCTGATTCACCCGTGGCTGCTGGATCGGAGGCCAGCAAGCATGGCACGAGCGTTTTCTCAGGATCTTCGGTTGCGGGTGATTGCGGCGGTTGATTGCGGGGATGTCGCGACGATCGGCGGCGGAGCGGTTTGGCATCGGCGTGGCGACCGCGATCTGCTGGCTGCGGTCATAATGTGTGGACGGGCGCGCGACAGCCGCGCCGATTGTGTTGAGCGGACCGATGAACGGCGATGCCTTCCTGGCTTTCGTCCAGCGGGTCCTGGTGCCGACGCTGGCACAAGGCGACGTCGTGATCATGGACAATCTGCCGGCGCACAGGCGCAGCGGTGTGAGGGTGTCGATCGAGGGCGCCGGGGCGCGCCTGCGCTACCTGCCGCCCTACTCGCCCGACTTCAACCCGATCGAGAACGCGTTCGCCAAGTTGGAAGCACTCCTGTGCAAGGCTGCGGCGCGCACCATCGCCGATCTCTGGGATGCGGTGCGAGACATACTGCCGCAGTTCACCCCACAGGAGTGCCCCAATACTTCAGCGCAGCCGGATACGAACCGGAGTGAAGGGAATCTGCGCTAGCCAGGGCCGGTAGTATCGGTTTAGCGTGGGACTTGGGCAAATCGTGTGGTGACCTCATCATGACGCCGTTCTCCACATCCGACGCGGACCTCGAACGACGCCTCGCGCGCCGCCTGCTCGATGTGCTGATCCGCGCCACCCTTCTCCTCGCCATGGCGCTGCTCTGCTACCGCGTTCTGGCCCCCTTCCTCCCGCTCGCGATCTGGGCCCTGATCTTCGCGGTGACCCTCTACCCCCTGCACCTGCGCATCGCGGCCCATCTCGGCGGACGGTCCGGGCTCGCCGCGACCCTGCTGGTGCTGCTCGGGATCGCCGTGTTCGTCGTGCCGATCGCCTTGTTGATGAGTTCGCTGGGCGACTCCATCCGGACCCTGATCGAGGCCGTGCAGCAGAACACATTGCAGATCCCGGCCCCGCCCGAGACGGTTGCGGCCTGGCCCGTCATCGGCGGGAAGCTCTACGCCGTGTGGAGCCAGGCGCACGACGATCTGCCCGCCCTCGTGCAAAGCCATGCAGCCGAAGATCGGCGATCTCGCCCGCACGGCGCTCGGCTTCGTCGCCAGCATCGTCGGCGGCCTGCTCGCCTTTCTCGGCGCCCTCGTCCTCGCCGGCATCTTCATGGCCTTCGGCGAACGCGGCGCCCGCGCCTGCCTTTCCGTCTTCGAGCGCCTCGCCGGCGAGCAGCGCGGGGCCAGCCTCGCCCGCCTCTCCACCGCGACCATCCGTGCCGTCGCACAGGGCGTGGTGGGGGTGGCACTCATCCAGGCGATCCTCGTCGGCCTTGCCCTGCTCATCGCGGGAGTTCCGTGGGCCGGCGCGCTCGCCGCGATCGTTCTGGTGCTTGGCATCGCCCAGGTTCCTGCGGTGATCGTGACGCTGCCGGCGATCGCCTGGATCTGGTCGCGCGGCGGCGACGGCACGGGCGAGGCGCTCATCTACACCGTGCTTCTGCTCGTCTCCGGCATGGCGGACAACGTGCTCAAGCCGCTGATGCTTGGCCGCGGCGTGGACGTGCCGATGCCCGTCATCCTCGTCGGCGCGCTCGGCGGCATGGCGACGGGTGGGATCATCGGGATGTTCGTCGGCGCAACCCTGCTAGCCCTCGCCTGGCAGGTTTCCACCGGCTGGGTCGACGAGAACCCCGACGCAAACATCCTGCCCGGAGGCTGATTTACCCCGCAGTGCCGTGCAAGTTCCGCCTTAGCGACGCCTCGCAACTAAAGGAAGTCTGCATTTCGGACTAGCTTGGAAAGCCCGGAAAATCCCAGGCGCACAACTTCGCGCAAGCGGCAGGAAGGCCCAGCCGTTGCGTAAAGCACATAATCGGAGGCAATCGAGACCACCACGAGTGGATCAGTTACGACCGGCGACATCCCGGCCTGCGACCTTTCGGAAGTTGTCGCTCAAGATGTAGCCGCTCACGACGAGTACCCAGCCCGGGAAGACGAACAGGATCCGTTCAAAATAGTCGCCCGCCAGCAGAAGGCACACCGCTGCGGCGTAGCCAAGGGTCGCGATCCAGCGCGGGGCGACGCGTGTGTGAATAACCAGGGTCGAGGTCGCGATCATGAAGACCGCCGCCATCCTGAAAGCATAGATATGCATGATGTCAAAGGCGAAGGCGCGCGCGAAGGCGAAGGCTGGGCTGGATAGCAGGTCCGCCGGCGCGGACGAATAGGCCCGTATGAGGCCGCCGACCGTTGCGGCGGCAACGAACAGCATGCCGAGGAACAGCAGGCCGCTGCCCAGGAAAACGGTGGCGAAGAACTTGTCCTCCCTGCCCCCGAGCCGGTCGCGCAACACTCCCAGGAACCACATGAAGGCGATACCGGCGAAGGGGATCAGGTTGAGCGCGAGCGAAATCCTCTCGGAACGCGTCTTAAGCCAGTCGCCGACCTCCAGCGGATCGGATGGGATCGAGAAACGCAGCAACCAAAAACTCAGGGTAAGGAGAATCGAAAAGACGATGCCTGCGACGGCGGCCGCGCGCGGTGTGCGGAGCCTCGTTCCGACGATCGATGTACCGGCCGCCGGCACGGTCATCTTTTTTCTTTGTCCGCGGTGAGGTGCAGCGTCTTCATCGTGTGCTGCGCGATCATGCGTTCCTCGTCTGTCCGCACGACCCAGGCGGAGACGGGCGAGGCGTCATTGCTGATCCGTCCCGCTCCGGCCTCGTTGCGCGCGGCGTCCGCCCGGAGGCCAAGCCAGCCGCAGCCGGCCATGACCGCGGCCCGTGTCGCGGCGTCGTTCTCGCCGATGCCGCCGGTGAACACCAAGGCGTCAAGGCCCTCCAGCGCCGCGGCCATCGACCCGATCTCCCTGACGATCCGGTAGACGAACAGAGCGATCGCCTCCACCGCCTCTGGCGCGGCCGAGGTGCGGAGAGTTCGCATGTCGGAGGAGATGCCGGAGACGCCGAGCAACCCCGATTTGCGATAGATGAGATCCTCGATCGCGCGCGCGTCCATGCCATGCTCGTCCAACAGATAAAGCAGGACGCCCGGATCGATCGAGCCGCAACGCGTTCCCATCATCAGCCCATCGACGCCGGTGAAGCCCATCGTGCTCGCCACGCTCTTCCCGTCCCGCACCGCGCACAGGCTGGTACCATTGCCGAGATGCGCGATCACCACGCGCGAGGATGCAACCTCCGGGGCGATCGCCGGTAGGTGGGAGGCAACGAACTCGTAGGAGAGCCCGTGAAAGCCGTAGCGCCGAACGCCGGCTTCGGAGAGCGAGCGTGGAATTGCGAAAGCCTGCGCCAGCGGTGCCTGGGTACGGTGAAACGCGGTGTCGAAGCATGCGACCTGTGCAATATGCGGCGCCGCCTCCGCGATCGTCCGAATTGGGGCGAGGTTGTGTGGCTGGTGAAGTGGCGCAAGCGGCACAAGCTCGGCAAGCGCATCGATGACGCTCGCGTCGACTCTTGCAGAAGACGCAAACCGAGTTCCGCCATGCACGACCCGATGGCCGATCGCCGTCACCCGGCGGCCATGAAGCAGGTCGGCTCCGGTCTCCAGGATTTGCAGCGTCGCGACCTGGTGGTCGAGATCACCGGACGGCCAGCTTCGATCAACGACGGTCTCGCCGCGTTCGTCAGCCACCTTCATACGGGGAGCCACCCCGATCGCCTCGACCTGACCTCGGAACAACGCGGCCAGGTTGCTGGCCGGATCGTAGACGGCGAACTTAATGCTCGACGACCCGGCGTTGAGTACCGCAAGGCAACCCTGCATGTCCTGCTCCTCGATCCGGTCAGGCGACGATATTGGTGCCGCCATCGACATAGACCGTCCCGCCGGTGATGCGCTGGGCAAAGGGCGTGGCCAGGTAGGCGCAAGTGAAGCCCACATCCATGATGTCCACGAGCTCGCCCAAGGGAGCCTTCTTCGCTGCCTCATTCAGCAGCAGTTCGAAATCCTTGATGCCGGAGGCCGCGCGCGTCTTCAAAGGCCCTGGCGAGATCGCGTGCACCCGGATGCCGGAAGTTCCAAGTTCGAAGGCGAGATACCGGCAGGCCGCTTCCAGCGCCGCCTTCACCGGCCCCATGACATTGTAATTGGGCACGACCCGATTGGCGCCGTAGTAGCTCATCGCGAACATCGTCCCGCCATCCGTCATCAGCGGCGCGGCAAGCCGGGCCATGCGGATGAAGGAATGGCACGAGATGTCCATCGCCTCTGCGAAGCCCTCGGCGGAACAGTCGAGCAGACCGCCTTGCAGATCCTCCTTGGGTGCGAAGGCGATCGAATGGACGAGGATGTCGAGTTTCCCCCAGCGCTCCCGGATGCGGTCGAACACCGCTTCGAGTTGGCCCGGTACCGATACGTCGAGCGGGGCGGTAATCGAGGCTTCGAGCTCCTGCGTCAGCGGCTCGACGTAAGGCCGCGCCTTGTCGTTGAGCCATGTGACGGCGAGTTCCGCACCGACGGTGCGAAATGCCTTGGCGCAGCCATAGGCGATCGAGTGATCGTTGGCGATCCCGACCACGAGGGCCTTGTGGCCGGTCAGTATCGGCCTGATGTGCTCGCTCATAGTGGGATTCCTAACGAATTGCCGCGGCTGCATCGCTTCGTCGCGCGTCGGCCACAAGCACGGCAACGGCGCAGGAGGCGAGACGGGTAAGTTGCGAATCGGCGCGGCTAGTCAGGATGATCGGAACCCGGGCGCCCAGGATGACCCCCGCGGCGTCCGCCTGGGCCAGGAACGAAAGGCTTTTCGCGAGCATGTTCCCCGACTTCGAGATCAGGAACAACGAGCACATTCGCACGGCCCGCAACGGGCGAGTTGATGCGCTTGATCGCCGCCGCCTGCGGCGCTGATCGCGTTGTCGAGCGCCAGCGGCCCATCCAGCACCGCACCGGTGATCTGTCCGCGGTCGGCCATCTTGCAAAGTGCGGCAGCCTCAATGGTAGACGGCACCTTGGGATTGACCATCTCCATCGCGCTCAGGATCGCGACCCGCACCTCGGGCGCGCCGAGCGCGTGCGCCAGATCGATCGCGTTTTGGACGATGTCCACCTTGTCTTCCAGAGCTCGGCGCGATGTTCACGGCCGCGTCGGTGATGATGAGGGCCTCGTCGTGACCCGGCACGTCCATGACGAAACAATGGCTGATCCGCCGCGCCGTGCGGATGCCGGTCTCACGCGCGACGACCGCCGCCATCAGCTCGTCGGTGTGCAGGCTGCCCTTCATCAATGCTTCCGCGCGGCCCGACCGCACGAGCTCGACGGCTTTCGCCGCCGCGTCGTGGCTGTGCGCGGCCTCAACGATCTCGAATGCGGCGATGTCGATCCCATTGCGCGCTGCGATCTCGCGCAGCCGCGCGGGCGGCCCGACCAGCAGGGGCACGATCAGACTGAGCCTGCGCCGCCTCGACCGCGCTGGCAAGGGAAACTTCGTCGCATGGATGCGCGACGGCGGTGACGATGGCCGGCCTGGTCTTGGCCGTCGCGATCAACCGCTCATATTTCTCATGCGGCGCGCGCCGCGTCGCCGGCGCGGCGTCAGGCATCCGCGGGTTCCTTGTGGGCGGGCTTAGGCACCTCCACGCCGAACAGCGCCTCGACCTGATCGAGGCGGCGCTGGCCCTCCGAGTCCGGTGCACCCGGCGCCGCAATGACGCGACGCAACGCATCCAGCGCGGCCCGGCGCGGTGCCTGCTCGTGCGGCAGCAGTTTGGGGATGGATCGGACAGCGCGCTGTTCGTCCAGCCGGACCAGCAGATGCTGGGTCCGGAACACCTCTTTCAGCTCAACCAGGCTCAGGCGAGTCCCCGCCGGCTGCGCGGCCCGGACCGCCTGGATCATCGTAAACCCTCGCTCATCGACGCTGCCGCCCGGCAGGCGCACATAGATCAGCGCCCGGACAACCGCCTCGGCGATGCCACCTGCCTCGAACCGTGTCTCGAGCTCGGCGCGCAAGCGGCTCTCGGTTGCCTCCCGCGCAAGATCGCGTTCGATCCGCCGGTGTCCGAGCAGCACCTGCGGCCCGAGTCCGACCATCGCCTGAAGCAGCGGCGAGCCGTAGGTGTTGAGGAAGAACGACTCCGTAAACGCATCCCGCGCCTGTCCGCAGGCATCGAGCCAGGACGCGATGCCGGCCGAGACGGCCTTCTCGATCTGCAGCAGCGGGTTATCCGGCGCAATGGGACGGCGGGCGGCGCGCACACCCTCCGCCAGCGCCTCGACCGGTCTCATCGCCGGGTTCTTGTCGGAGAACATCGCGAAGCGCAGCCGGTTCGGGTGCAGGTCCCGGCGGGCACCCGCGCCCTGTGCCGACGTCACGGCGCGAACCGCGGGGGCAGCGAGCGTACGGTAGAGCCCGAGATTCGATTCCGACAACCGCGCGGCCGCGGCAAAGCGGAGATCGTCCTCCGGCGTATTGGTGCCAAGCGCACGGATGTGATCGAGCGTCCGCGCTTCCAGCCGGAACAGGTATCGCCCGTGCACCAGCTCGGGATTCTGGATGCCTGGTTCGACCTCGGTGATGATCGCCTCGTAGAGGCCTGGTGGCATCAGATTGATCATGTCCATGCAGGCCGCGAACTCGCCGTGCTCCTTCGTCGCGACCTTGCCGGAGACGAAGATGCCGAGATGCCCGATCGTCTGATGCAGCGTGTAGACGATGGTCTGACCGTTGGTGACGATCTCATTCTCGTGGTCGTAGAGATCGGTGATCCAGCCCAGCGCCTGCTGCGGTGGCGTGATGTTGTCACCCCAGGAGCAGAACACGATGATCGGCGAACGGATGTTGCGCAGGTCGATCCTGACACCCTCGGAGGTGTAAAGCTCGCCGATAGCGAGTTTGTTGCCGACAAACAGGTTGTCGGCGATCCACTGCATTTCCTCGGCATTCATCAACACCGGGCTGCCCCACCAGGTCTCGAAGTCAAGGAATCGTGCGGCCTCCTTGTCGACGTTGGCGTAGACGTTGTACGCCTTCTGCCAATAGGTGTTGGCGAGGTTCATGCGACTCGAAGTTGGCGACCAGGTGGGCACCGTCGAAAATGCCATTCCCCAGATCGCCGGTAAGCGCGGTCAGCCACGTCCCGCCGAGAACGCCGCCGAGATAGCGCATCGGGTTCTTGCCGCGCACCCCCGCCCAATAGGAAAGTGGTGACCCGGCGAGCAAGATGGGTCCCGCGAGTTCCGGCCGTGTTGCCGCCATCATCATGATCTGCCAGCCCGCCTGGCAGTTGGCGATGATCACCGGCTTGCCGTCGGCCTCAGGGTGCAGGGCCGCGACTTCCTCGACGAACGCCGCCTCCGCGCGGCAGACATCCTCGATTGTCTGGCCGGGCACCGGATCGGGCAGGAAACCGATGAAGTAACAGGGATGGCCCGCCGCCAGGGCGACCCCAATCTCGCTATCCTGCTTCATGCCGCCAATCCCGGGCCCGTGTCCGGCGCGCGGATCGACAACGATGAAGGGCGGCTTCGTGGGATCCACCGTGACGCCGGCCGGCCGGAGGATGCGGACTAGCAGATAGTTCACCGGCCGTGGGAGCGTGCGGCCGTCCCGAACGAGTTCCGCCTTGAAGGTCAGCACGTTGGGCACGCGGTCCGCGTTGTGCGCCAAATAAATGTTGCCGCGCTCGCGTAAGACGTCGAGGGACAACACGAAGCGCTGGTAGGCGTCCAGCCAGTAATCCCACGCGGCGCCGAAATCCTGGTCCGGTCATGAAGCCTCCTGTCTCGGATCTGATCGGCGCTGCGGCCGCGCCCGAACTCACGCCGAGCCGCCTCGGCGCCATTGCGTGAAGCGGCTGCGTGCCGGCGTTACGTTCCTGTGCCAGCCGCCTTCCGATGCGAAGCAGCCAAAGCCGCAGCACCCTGTTGGGGCTGGCCCTGCGCCTGCTCGCCTCCACCCGGCCCTTCGGGCGCATTTACCGCCCCGAGCGCCATCACGATCCGCTGACCGTTCGCGGCATCCGTCGCCAAACGTTGCAGGGTTTGACCCAGCCACTCCTGCTGCAATCCCCAAATCTCGGCCGGGTCGTTGCACGTCTGCATCCGCGCCAAGACACGCTCGGTGTCCGCCAAGGCATCGCGGCGATGGTGAACCCACTCGGTCATTGCGAACTCCAGGCTGGCCAGGATGTTTGACTGCACCCGCAGCGTCGTCATGAGGGTCGGATTCGTGAACATCGCCCCAAACGTCGAGGATGCGATCTTCTGCAGTTCCCTGAAATCAGCGCCTTTGGTTCCGCTCATTGTCTCTCCCTCCTGATCATCGTCGCCATGGATTTTCCGCGCCAACTGCCATCATAGACTGCCTCATCGCGGCGTCATTGATCTCCCTCAATCGTAAAAATGTGACGCAACGCACGAGAACTTGCATGACGCGCGCCTAAGCCGGAGCCGAGCACCCTTGTCGGCCGCAATCCGCGGGGCTTGCGCAGCCACGATCTCGTCGACAGGGAGACAGCAGGGCCTGGGTTCGCGGACATTCGTGGACGGCCATCGCAACGATCATCCAGTGGTTTTCCGGCCATTCTCTTCGCGCCTGCGCCGGAGCGCCTCGTTCAGCGTCTCGCGCTCGAATGCCGCAGCGGCGGACTTTTCCCCAAGCTTTTGGGCCAGTGCACGAATGAGGTCGGAACGCGCGACGATGCCGACCAGTTTGCCGCCGCGCACCACCGGAACTCGCTTGACCTTCTTGGCATACATCAGGCTTGCCACATCGCGCGCCAGCGTCTCCTCGGTGACGGTGATGACCCCTGGCGACATCACTGACCTCACCTTGCGACGCTGTTCCTGCATCTCTTCCAAAAACGCCGGTGCGAATTCAAAGCCGTCTGCCAACATGTCGAGCCAATGCGCCTGTCTTTCACTGAATCCTTCGTGCCAACGCATCAGGTCTCCTTCGCTCATCATGCCGACGATCGCACCCGCATCGTCCACGACCGGCAAGCCGCTGATTTGACGCTGCACCATCAGCTTCACTGCCTCAAGCAGAGACGTCTCTGGGTGCACCACAGCCACGTCGCGTGTCATCAGATCGCCCGCGGTGAAGATCGCTTCGTCAAGCATCGGTTGGTTCTCCCTTCGAATCGGTGGAGGCCTCGCGTGGGGTCAGATCGCCATTATAGTTATCATCGACATAAGCTTGAGGCTTGCCATCTGACCCAGATCAGATCGTCTTGTCGCCAGATTCCTCAACCTTGCGTTGTCCGGCTTGCCTTTCCGAAACAATCTACCTTCCTCATGTTTGTATCGGCGTCTGATGTCGCGTCGATATATCGGTTGGCTGAACTCCTCGGCTTATGCTGTTTGCGCGACAGGCCGAGTCCCTGCCGATCCTCCAGAAGCGCCGCCGCCTGGTCCTGATCGTCGAAGGCCGAACGGCCGACGCCTCGGTTCAGATGATCCAGGTACTGCAATACCGCGTTGCGTCGATCTTCCACTGTGATCGTGTCGCCAAGCCCGACCAGCGCCGACCGAAGGCGTCGCACGACCTGGACCGAGGTTGCGCCGAACTGTCGTATTTCGTCGAACGACAGCGACAGGTAGTCCTGCCATGTCGGCACCGGAAAGGTCACCCGGATTGTACCGGTCGCGTCACGGGCATAGCCGGCATCCAGTTGCCTGCGTCCCAGCCGCCGCAGCAGATCCTCGATCTGATCGAGTGCCTGCACCGCCGTCGTCGGATCATTGATGGCGGGGGACAGCGCCCGGATGGCGATATCCACCAGCAGGCGAATGGCATATTTCGGGTCCTGCTCGAAGGTGCGTGACGTCGCCAGGCGAATGGCGCGCATCAGCACCTGCTCCGGCAACCTCTGCCCGGAGCCGTACACGCGCAGCAGCACGGCGTCTTCCACCAGGTCTCGCCGACACCGCATTCGATCGACACAACCGCGTTCGGCGCTTTGGGCCAGTCGAACCAATGCGCTGATGTCAAACCTGGCGATCACGCGTGGTTCGCCGGAATAGATAAGTGTCTGCGTCACCGGGCCCAGATCGGCAGGTTCACTCCGTTTCATTCGGTCGATCGGCATTCGGCATTGTCCTTCAATGCGAGGGAACATGTCGCGAATGACCGTCCGGCCGCGCGAGCCGATGACTCTGCAGCACATTGTGGATCTGCAGATCGTTGACGCTTCGGATCAGCCCGACAAACGCCAGCATGCTGAGAACGAGCAAGACCGCGACAAGCAGGTATGAAAACAGTGGTACCGTCCCGGTGCCATCACGGTCCGTCCAGATCAGTGCCACCAGCGAATAGGTAAACGTCGCAAAGAAAACACCCAGGGTATGATAGAGAGCCGGATTGCTGGCGAACATGATGACCAGCCGGGGCGAATAGGCGAGCGCGCTGAACTGCACCACGACGAAGGCGATGGCGAAGACGATGCCTGTGAGCGCCATCATGCCGGAGCTGACCGCCGAGAAGAAAGCCAGCGCGGACGCGACCGACATGCCGTGGGTGTATGCAGCGAGGTATGCGTGCTCGAGCCTGGGCAGGATCACACCCGCGAACAGACTAGCGACGGTATACATCATCGGGATCAGCCACAGAGGCATCGTCTTCTTCCAACCTGTGGATGCGGCGAAGGGCCCTGCGGGGCTACCCACGATGACGCTCGATGCGCCAAGCAAACTATTGCCTTATCCACGGCTGCCAATCATTGACCAGGTCCCGAACGGGCTGCTCAGGCAGGAGGCCATGTCAGTTCCGGCACGAACTTGTACGGGTAATCCGGTTCCTGGTAGCCATGCGGCTTCTGCCGGTCCGGCAGCTTCACCTTCTCCCGCGGCAGTTCCTCGTACGGGATGTGCTTGAGCAGGTGGGTGATGGTGTTCAGCCGCGCCCGCTTCTTGTCATCCGAGTGAACCACATACCAGGGCGCCCAGGATGTGTCGGTCGCCTTGAACATCTCGTCGCGCGCCCGCGAATAGTCGTACCAGCGGCTGTAGGACTTCAGATCCATCGGCGACAGCTTCCAGATCTTCCGTCCATCATCGATGCGGGACGTCAGCCGGCGCGTCTGCTCCTCCTCGCTGACCTCCAGCCAGTATTTCAGCAGGATGATGCCGGATTCGACGATCGCTCTTCTCCACGGGCGGAGTCAGTCTGAAGAAACCGCTTCACCTGCTCCTCGGAGCAGAAGCCCATCACCCGCTCGACGCCGGCGCGGTTGTACCAGCTCCGGTCGAAGATCACGATCTCGCCGGCGGCGGGCAGATGCGGGATATATCGCTGGATATACATCTGCGACTTCTCGCGCTCGGTCGGCGCCGGCAGGGCGACCACGCGAAACACGCGCGGACTGACACGTTCGGTGATCGCCTTGATCGCGCCGCCCTTGCCGGCGCCATCGCGCCCCTCGAACACGATGCAGACCTTCAGGCCCTTGTGCACGACCCATTGCTGCAGCTTGACCAGCTCGACATGCAGCCTGGCCAGCTCGCGTCGATAGTCCTTCCCCTTCAGCTTGCCGTCGGGCGCTTCGGCGATGGCTATCGTCGATCGCCGGCTTTTTGGCCTTTTTCGTCGCAGCTCATTATGACCTCCTGCGATCGTGTCGCGTGCTCATTCAGGGTTCCGCGTAGGTCCGACTTCCATGCTCCAGCGTGCTCTTCGGCCAGGATGAAGAACAGGCCGACGTCGCCCGGCATCCCGTCGGGGTAGTTGATGATGCGAGCGCGAGAAACCGAAGCCGCCGGGCTTCAGGTTGTTCCTTCCAGTAGTCATAGACCTGATGAACGCCGGCCGGCAGCGTCTCCAGCCACTCAGGCTCGTCGGCCTGTGCGGCGAGCTCCTCCTTGCTCGGCTTGTTGATCGGTGGCGCGCCGGCGTTGATGATCGCCCGACCACCGTCGGTGCAGAAGCTGCTCGGGAACGATGAGATCATCAGTTCGGTCTCGCCGCGCTCGAAGGCGCGCTTGATCCTGTCGAGGCCGGATTGAATGATCGCATCGGTCAAGCTGGAAATTGTCGAGACGCTTCCGGAACTCGGCAAGCTCCTCCTCCTTGCGCCGCTGCAGTTGTTCCTCGCTTCCTTGTCACGGCGACGGCGCGCATCGCGCTCGGCGAAGAGAGCATTTACCGACAGGGTTGGGCCTGATACATTCGGCATGATACCTTCCTCGATCCTGTTCCTGGCGGGTAGTTGCAATTTCGGAAGTTTGGCCTGACTTGGTTGAGTGGGCACTGATACATATATATTAACGTGAACGCGTCGGTTGAGCTGGTCAGGTTTCCTGGAAGGCCGTGACCTCGCCCCTGCGCACTGCCGATTTCAGCGTAGAGTGGTCGCGTTCCGCCTGGATCGGCATGGGCCACCACGAAACCCCCTATGACGTCCGCGAACTGCCCGCCCGTGCCGTCGGCGTTCGCAGCCTGTAGGAGGTCGATCGGATCGGGGCGACTTTCCGCTTTTTTCCACTTGCCATGCTGTGCGCGGGAAACCCTGTGGCACAGCGTCTTGTCGGGCGCCGCACAGGCATCGGGTGAAGGTGAATGAGCCGCGCCGGAGGGGGCTGGCGAGGATGTGGCCGCCTTGTCGGGAGAACGCACCATTCCACGCCTCGCGGCCATTGGGATCACCGGTGATTGTTCGCCTGACGCTTCCGACATTTGTTCCGTCCACTGCTAGGACCCGCTGAACGTTTCTACAAATTAGTCAACGGGTTGAAGGTCTGCATTGATTTGAATCAAGCTTGGGCCGCGATGCACATGGTATCGGTGGACCTGACAACCTGGCCCTATGATCAGTGCGAAACCCATGGCTCAGGGAGGGAATGCACCGTGTCGGATGAGCACACCACCGACGGCGGTTTCCTGCGCGTGCTCCAGATTGGATGCAAGTGTGGGATCGAATTCAGCGGACCTCAGCGCATCTGCTGGACCTCACCGGACAACGCGGCGATGGCAGCCGTTCGTCATTCGACCTGGGTAGCCAGGTGGGACAGGTCGTGGCTCATCGTGCCGGACGACTTGTTGCGATGGAGAGCGATAGGCGGGAAAATCTGATCAGCGAGGCGGTCAGAATGCCAACCCGCGCGTGCGTTCTCGGCTATCCTGCCGACGCAATGATGCCTGATCTCGTTGCCGGTGTCACGTTGGCGGCTTATGGCATTCCGGTTTCGTTGGCCTACGCTACGCTGGCGGGGCTACCGCCGCAACTCGGCATCTATGGTTATCTACTGGGCGGCCTCGGCTATTCGCTGGTCGGCTCATCCCGGTACCTTGCGATCGGCCCGACTTCTGCGAATCTCGCTGATGATTGCAAGCACGGTCGGTGCCATGGCCGGAGATGACATCGCTCGCTATGCCGGCATTGCCACCGCCACGGCCGTCGGCGTCGGCGTCTTTTGCCTGATCGCATCGGCGTTCCGGCTGAGCGTGCTGGTCAAGCTGATCAGTGACAGCGTCCTGACCGGATTCAAGGCCGGCGCCGGATTGACCATGGCCATAACGCAGTTACCCGCCTTTCTCGGCGTTCCCGCCGGTGGCCACGACCTTTAAACCATCGCCGGTGGAGAGTTCTCGAATTCGAGCCAGCTTCAAACCGCGCCAAAGAAGGAAACGCCATCATGGATCTGCACCTGAAGGACAAAACCGCCCTCGTCACCGGCTCGACCGCGGGCATCGGCCTCGAAATCGCTCGCAAGCTTGCCGTTGAAGGCGCCAAGGTGATCATCACCGGCCGCAACAAGACAAAGCTCGACCAGGCGGTCGACAGCATTCGTGCCTCCGGCGGCGCCGGAGCCAGTGGCGTATTGGCTGACGCCGCGACAGAGGAGGGCGCCGCTGCCCTGGTGCGTGCGACGCCGAGAGTGGACATCCTTGTCAACAATCTCGGGATCTATGAGATGAAGGACTTCGCGGCGATCACCGACGCGGACTGGCGCCGCTACTTCGAGGTAAACGTGTTGAGCGGCGCGCGGCTGGCCCGGGCCTATTTTCCTGGCATGCTGGAGCGGAACTGGGGCAGGATCATCTTCATCTCCAGTGAATCGGCGCTCGTCACACCGGGCGAGATGATTCACTACGGTATGACCAAGACAGCTCAGCTCGCCGTCTCGCGCGGCCTTGCGGGACTGACCAAAGGCACGAAGGTGACGGTCAATTCCGTGCTGCCCGGGCCGACGCGTTCCGAAGGCATCATCGACTTTCTGAAGAGCCTTACCAGCGATCCCACGGCGCCGCCCGAGCAGATCGAAGCCGAGTTCTTTGCCAAGGGCCGGCCGTCCTCCCTGTTGCAGCGGATGATCGAGCCAGACGAGATCGCAAACTTGGTCGCCTATGTGGCAAGCCCGCTGTCTTCAGCCACCAATGGTGCTGCGCTTCGCGTCGATGGCGGCGTCACGCCGACGATCGGCTGAGAGGCATCGCGCTGGCCGCCCCATCCTGGCGGCTGGACGCGTCGATATCAACGAACTCGCCTTGGACCAACGGCCAGGCCGAGCGGATGAACCGCACAATCCAATCCGCGTCACCTCATCGCGGGACCAAACACGGTCGGCCAGCGCCGAATCAGGGCATCATTTTCCGCCAGAACACCGCAACCGACTCATGGTGAGCTGCGCGATTGCCGCGGGCGCCTGGTCCGGAATTGCGAAGACCGAGCTGACGTTGATCTCGCACAGGACGTAGGTGTCTTCGCCCGACGCGGTGCGCGGTCCATAGAGAAAGTCGGCGTCCCAGATGATCGGGCAGCGACGCGGCGTCGATGCCCAGGACATCCATCATCTGCGGCGTCCAGTCGGATTCCATCTTGGTCCTGAGCACCTGAAACGGCGCCGCGTCGGCACCATGCATGATGCGCGGACCGGGCTGTGCGGCCGGGGAATCCGGGCCTTCGGGTGGCGGCGGCATCAGCGCCTTGATGAACTGGTGTCCGAAGCCGACGACCTTGTCGGCGCCCATATAGCAGCGGATCATGCCGTCCGGCAGCCGCGGCTGAAACGGCTGATCCACGATACAGCCGTCCGGGGCGAAATACGCCTCGCAGCGTGTCATGAAATCTCCGAGCGGCATCTCTTCGGGCACGCTTCCCCGCCGCGCATGCAGCACCCGCACGACGCGTCGCCTCGCCGGCCGACGTTCAGAAACCTGCTCGACCTTCCAAACCCCCTGACCGCCATTGCCGCGGTTTTGCTTGAGGACGCGCGGGCCGGCCGATCGGAGCCGAGACGGGAACGCGTCGCGGAAGGCGGCCGCCGTGCGGTAGAGATGGGTATCGGTGCCCCATCCAAGATGCTTCGTGCGGTGCAGGACCTCTTTCACGCCCATCTTGAGGATCACGTCGGGGTGCGCGCTGACCCAGGGGCCGCGCGCCGCAACATCACGCAGCATCGCGTCGAGCACGGTCCGGGTCTGCCCTTCGTGGATCGGATCGACCCAGACGAGCACACCATCGACCGCCAGAAGCTGCTCGCGCACCTCGTCGGCAATGTCGTCGGCATAGACCGCTGGCTCGGCGTGAATGCCGAGCGCGGCCAGCTCCTCGAAAACGCGATGGAAGCGGTTGTTCTGCGGGTGTCGCGGCTCGCCTCGCCTCACGATCGCCGCGCCAAACAACCGCAATTCGGTGGCACTTCATCTCGACCATATCTCCCCCAAATCAGTGCACCAGCATCCAAGGCGCGCCATCTGGCCTGCGGGTCGCATCCAGGCATCCTAACACGATCCCGCGGCCAGATGGGATACACTTGTATCCGGTCTACAATTAGACGTAGCATCCATTTCCGCAGCATGGGAACAGCGGCAATGGATGGACAAGGGATTTCACCCCACGACCTCTATGTTGCCGACGTTCGGCGTGCGTAGGCCTTCGCGGCCGACGAGGTGCTCATCGCCGGCGCCGGATGGCGAGACCCGCAGGATTTCGGCCGCTGGGCGTCATCGCTTCCGCCTGGGGCGCCGGTGGTCGTCTACTGCGCGCACGGCCATTGGACCAAGGCGGACAGCGTGACTCGGTTCGACCGGCTGGAGATCAAGCCGTTGCATTGATTCGGTTGGAGTTCGCTTAATTTCATCCAGGAGAACGTCCTTGCACCTTCCCAATCTTCTCGCGGCGGCCGCTCTGGTTCTGGCTATACCAGCGACAGCCTCTGCCGCCGACGCCGAATGGGCCACTGTCGCGACCGCACTCGGCAAGTCCGGCGCCGAAATGCCCGGCGGGGTTTATCGCGTGGGATTGCCGCGCACGGACCTTCACGTCACCCTCGATGGCGTGGAGATCAAGCCGACGCTGGCGCTCGGCTCGTGGCTGGCGTTCCAGCGCATGGGCAACGACGCCGCCGTCATGGGCGACCTCGTGCTCACCGAGACCGAGGTCGGTCCCGTGATGAAGAAGCTGACCGAGGGCGGCCTCGAGATCACTGCCTTGCACAACCATCTGCTGCGCGCCCAGCCCGCCACACTCTACATGCACGTCCTCGGCCACGGCGATCCGATCAAGCTGGCAGGCGCCCTGCATGACGGCCTCGCCCTGAGTGCGACCCCGCTTGGCAACGTGACAGCGTCAGTCAATTCGCAGCAACCTACGCAGCCGGAGCAGATTGACCTCGACACGGCGATGATCGACCGCACGCTCGCCGCCAAGGGAAAGGTCGTTTCCGGCGTCTATCAGGTCGGCATTGCCCGCGCGGAAACCGTCCGCGACGGCGGCATGGAGGTACCGGTCGCCATGGGCTCGGCGGAGGCAATCAACTTCCAGCCCACGGGGGGCGGCAAGGCCGCAATCACCGGCGATTTCGTGCTCACCGGCACCGAGGTGAACCCCGTTCTCCGCGCGCTCCGCGAGAATGGTATCGAAGTGACCGCCGTACACAATCACATGTTGGACGACCAGCCGCGGCTGTTCTTCATGCATTTCTGGGCCAATGACGACGCGGCCAAGCTGGCGAAGGGCCTGCGCGCCGCTCTGGACAAGGTGAACATCGCAAGAAGCTGAAGCATCCCACAGAGAATGACTTAAGTGATCAGAAATACAGGGGTTCTTCTCTTCGCTCTCCTTCTGTGCTTGCCGCCGGGAAGCGCAGGGTCGGCCGACCCGGGGCCGCCCCTCGTCCTTGAGGCGAGCATCCCGCTCGAGCACACCGGCGGCCGCATCGACCATATGGCCGTGGACCTCAGGCGCAAGCGGCTATTCGTAGCGGAGCTCGGAAACGGCACCCTTGACGTGGTCGACCTTGCCCAACGGAAGGTCTTTGCCCGGATCAGCGGCCTCAAGGAACCGCAGGGCGTCGGCTACTCGGAGAAGGCGGACCTCGTCGTTGTGGCCAGTGCCGGCGATGGAACCGTGCGCTTCTTCCAGGGTGAGGACATGGCGCCCGCAGGAGTGCTCGCCCTAGGAGACGACGCCGACAACGTTCGTATTGAACCGCGAAGCGGAAACGTGGTCGTCGGCTACGGCAGCGGCGGCCTCGCTGTCATCGACCCGATGACCCGCGCCAAGGTTGCGGACATCCGCCTTCCCGGCCACCCGGAAGGATTCCAGCTCGACCCGGCTGGCGGGCGGGCGTTCGTCAACGTGCCTGACGCGCATCAGATTGCGGTGATCGACCTCGGTGCAGCGCGGGTGACCGGCGCTTGGCAGGTACCGGGCGGGCAGAGCAATTTCCCGATGGCCTTCGCCCCCCGAGAGAATCTCGTGGCCACCGTGTTCCGCAGCCCACCCGACTTGGTTCTCCTCGATGTGGGCACGGGCGCCGTGACCGCCAGACTTCCGGCGTGCGGTGATGCCGACGACGTATTCTTCGATGAACGTCGCCAACGCCTCTACGTTAGCTGCGGCAGTGGCGAGGTGGATACGTGGCAACGGGACGCGTCCTTCTACCGGCCAACGCCGCGGACGGCCACCAAGAGCGGAGCGCGGACCTCCCTGTTCGTCCCGGAACTGGACCGGCTCTTTGTCGCGCAACGCGCAGGGATGCCCGGTTCCCCCGCGGCGATACGGGTCTATCGGCCCAACTAGATCATGATGGCCGCTGGTACCAGCGGCCATCACGATCATCGCTCCTCTCGCCGGAGCACGGCACGCAGAAGTTGTTTGGCTTCCCGCCGCCCGTTGGAACCGGTGTTGTTCACTGCGCCAGGGACGGCGCGCGGTCGCGCACGGCGAGGGGCGCGGCGCTTCGTTGGGGTAGACGCCAGCCTTTGACGATTGCGTAGATCGCCGGGATGACCAGAAGGGTCAGGACCGTCGATGAGACCATCCCTCCCACCATAGGCACCGCGATGCGCCGCATGACCTCGGAGCCGGTCCCGGTGCTCCATAGAATCGGCAGGAGCCCCGCCATGACAGCAACGACGGTCATCATTTTCGGCCTCACGCGCTCGACCGCGCCCGCCATGATTGCCATGCGCAGGTCCGAGCGGCTGACCACTGCGCCTTCGACGAGCCGCTGCTGCCGAATGTCCGCGAGCGCGTGGTCGAGGTAGATCAGCATCACCACCCCCGTTTCGGCGGCGACGCCCGCGAGCGCGATGAAGCCGACGGCGACGGCAACGCTCGTGTTGTAGCCCGCCCACCACATCAGCCATGCGCCGCCTACGAGCGCGAAGGGGACCGACAGCATCACGATCAAGGTCTCGGTCAGCCGCCCGAAGTTCAGGAACAACAACACCAGGATGACGACTAGTGTCGCCGGAATGACCACCCTCAACTTGGCCGCTGCACGCTGCAGGTACTCGAATTGCCCGCTCCACTCGATGTGGTAGCCGGGCGGCATCTTGACCTGCTCGGCCACGTCCCGGGACGCCTCGGCGACGTAGCCGCCCAGGTCGCGGCCCTCTAGGTCGACGTAGATATAGGCCACGGGCTGGGCGTTCTCGGTGCGAATGCTGGGCGGGCCGAGGGTGACGCGCACGCTGGCGACCTGGCCCAGCGGCACCATAGCGCCGCCCGCCGTGGGAACGAGCACCTCGCTTGCAATGGCCCGCGGATCGTCGCGCAGGCCGCGCGGGTAGCGGAGGTTCACGCCGTAACGCTCGCGCCCCTCGACCGTGGTGGTGACCGTCTCGCCGCCGAGGGCGGCCGCCACCACCTTCTGAACGTCGTCGACCGAGAGCCCGTACCTGGCGGCAGCCTCTCGGTCGGGCTCGATTTCGACGTAGTGCCCGCCTTCGAGGCGCTCCGCGAAGGCGCTCGTCGTCCCGGGCACGCCATGCACAACCCGCTCGACCTCCGTCGCCAGCCGCTCCAATTCGTGGAGGTCCGGGCCGAACACCTTGACGCCGACCGGCGTGCGGATGCCGGTCGAGAGCATGTCGATGCGCGCCTTGATGGGCATGGTCCAGGCGTTGCTAACGCCGGGAAGCTGCAGGGCCGCGTTCATCTCCGCGATCAGGCTGTCGACGGTCATGCCGGGTCGCCATTCGCCTGGCGGCTTGAGGTTGATCACCGTCTCGCTCATCTCGACCGGCGCCGGGTCGGTCGCCGTCATCGCCCGGCCCGCCTTGCCGAACACGGAGGCGACCTCGGGGAAGGATTTGATGATGCGGTCCTGCGTTTGCAGCAGTTCGACCGCCTTCGTCACGGACAGGCCCGGCAAGGTGACCGGCATGAACAGCAGTGTCCCCTCGTTCAGACTCGGCATGAACTCGCTGCCGAGCCTGGAGACGGGCCAGGCCGTGGCTGCAAGCACAAGCAGCGACATCACCACGGTAAGGACAGGGACGCGAAGGACGAGGCGGATGAGCGGGCGGTAGAGCCATATCAACACCCGGTTGATGGGGTTCTTACCTTCCGGGATGAGGCGGCCGCGCACGAAGAACAGCATCAGCACCGGCACGAGCGTCACGGACAGCAGCGCGCCGCCCGCCATTGCGAAGGTCTTGGTGTAGGCCAATGGCTTGAACAGCCGCCCCTCCTGATCCTCGAGCGCGAAGACCGGCAGGAAGGACGCGATGATGACCAGCAGGCTGAAGAACAGCGAGGGGCCGACCTCCTTGGCGGCGGCGATCAGCGCCGGGCCGCGCGGCTCCCCTGGCTTGAGCCGCTCGACATGCTTGTGCGCGTTCTCGATCATGACGATGGCCGCATCGCCCATGGCCCCCAGCGCGATGGCGATGCCGCCAAGGCTCATGATGTTCGAGCCGATGCCGAGCGCGTGCATCCCCGCGAACGCCATCAGCACGCCGATGGGCAAGGTGAGAATCGCCACCAGGGCGCTGCGGACGTGCAACAGGAAGACCACGCAGACGGCGGCGACGATCAGGCTCTCCTCGACCAGTGTGCGCTTCAGCGTGTGGATCGCCGCATCGATGAGCTGCGAGCGGTCGTAGACGGGCTCGACCGAGACGCCCTCGGGCAGGCCCGGTTTCAGTTCATCGAGCTTGCCTTTGATGTTGCCGATCGTGGTCAGCGCGTCCGCACCGTCGCGCTTGACCGCGATGCCGCCGACCACCTCGCCGTCGCCGTTCATCTCGGCGATGCCGCGCCGCTCGTCGGGGCCGAGCTCGACGCGGGCGACGTCCTTGAGCAGCACGGGCGTGCCGGACCCGCTCGCATCGGCCTTCAGGACGACGTTGCCGATGTCCTGCAGGTCGCGCAGATAGCCCCGGCCGCGGACCATATACTCGGTCTCGCTCATTTCGATGGTGCGCCCGCCCACGTCGCGGTTGCTGGCCCGGATCGCGTCGGACACGCGGTCGAGCGGAATGCCGTATGCCTGCAGCTTTCTTGGGTCGACGACGACCTGGTACTGCCGCTCGAAGCCGCCGACGCTCGCCACCTCAGCGACGCCCTTCGCCGTGACCAGATGGTAGCGAACGATCCAGTCCTGGATGCCGCGCAGTTCGGCCAGCGTCCTCTGGGCGCCAAGCACGACGTACTGGAATACCCATCCCACCCCGCTGGCGTCCGGCCCCAACGCGGGCGTCACACCTTGGGGAAGGCGCTTGGTGGCGAAGTTGAGGTATTCCAGCACGCGCGAGCGCGCCCAGTAGAGGTCGGTGCCGTCCTCGAACACGACGTACACGAAGGAGACGCCGAAATTCGAGAAGCCGCGCACGACCTTGGCACGGGGCACCGCCAGGAGGGCCGTGGTCAGCGGGTACGTGACCTGGTCCTCGACCACCTGGGGCGCCTGACCCGAATACTCGGTGTAGACGATGACCTGTGTGTCCGAGAGGTCAGGCAGCGCGTCGAGAGGCGTATTGATGACGGACCATACCCCGACCCCGACCATGATCAGTGTGGCGAGCAGCACCAGCACCCTGTTGCGCGCGGACAACTCGATGAGGCGGCCGATCATGGCTTGGCCCCCTGCGGACCCTCAGTGGACTGTCCGGTCTGGGAGAACCCCTGCAGCGCCGCGCGGAGGTTACTCTCCGCGTCGATCAGGAAGTTGGCGCCCACGACCACGCGCTCACCAGCCTTGATGCCGTCAAGCACCTGGACCCAGTCGTCTGCATGGATGCCGAGCCGAACCGGGCGCGGCTCGAAGCGGCCCTCGCTGCGCGCGATGAGCACGACCTGGCGCGTGCCACTGTCGAGCACCGCAGAGTTCGGCACCGAGAGCATCGGCCCATCGCCCGCTGCCCCGTCGAACTCGACATTGGCGAACATGGCCGCACGCAGCGCCCCGTCGGGGTTCGGGAGCACGAGCCGCACGCGAGCGGTCCGCGTCTCCGCGGCGAGGCTCGGGTACACGAACTCGACCTTGCCCTCGAAGGTGCGGCCGGGGAAGGCGACGAAGCTCGCGCGGGCGTTTTGCCCAGGCGCAATTCTTCCGATGTCCTGCTCCTGCACCTGCGCGATCAGCCACATCGAGGAGAGGTCTGCGGTCTTGTAGAGGGCCTCACCGGCATCGACCCGCATGCCCTCCTGGACCGGCTTGTCGATGACCACGCCTTCCGCAGGAGCCACAATGGCGATGCGCCGAGACGAGCGGCCCGTCCGGCGCAGGCGGGCAATCTCCTCGTCCGGGATGTCGAGCGCGCGCAGGCGCTGAACGGACGCCGCGGCGACGGGGCCGCCCATGCGGATCGCGACAAGGTATTCCTCCTCGGAGGCGACGAGGTCGGGCGAATAGATTTCGGCGAGCGTCTGGCCACGCCGGACCGGGTCTCCGGTCGCGGCCACGGCGAGATGCTCGATCCAGCCCGGCACCTTTGTCGTGACCGTCGCGAGGCGGCGCTCGTCGAACTGCAGGATTCCGGTCGCGCGGACGGAGCGCGCCGCCGCCAGACGCATCTCGGCGGCTTCGGTCCTCACACCCAGCGTCTGCAGGCGGCCTGGGGTGATGCGAACCGTGCCGGGCGCGTCGCCTGCCGCGCCCTCGTCGGCGTAAATGGGCAGGTAATCCATGCCCATCGAGTCCTTCTTCGGCGTGGGCGAGGTGTCCGGCAGCCCCATCGGATTTCGGTAGTAGAGGATGCGATGGTCGCCGCCCGCGAAGGGCTTGCTCGCAGGCGTCGGGCTCGCCCCGGGCGCAGGTGCAAGCGTGTCCTCGAAGACGGGCGTGTAATCCTTCCCGTCCACGGCCTTTCTCGCGCCCAACGAGTAGAACGGCTTGCCCGCGGGGTCCTGATAGTAGAGCGGCTGCCGGGCGGCATCCTCCGCCCGCGTGACGCCGCTCGCTGCGAGGGCGACTGCGACGCAGGCCGCGAGCACCGAGCGCATCACAGCTCACCCCCGATCAGGCGTTCGATGGCGGCCACCTCGATCTGCGCGTCGAGCTGGGCCTGGTGCAGGCGAAGGTCGACATCGTGAACCTGGTGCTCGGCGGTGATGGCGGCCGTCAGTTCCCCCCTGCCCTGGCTGTAGGCAGCCAGGACCGTCTGGAAGGCGGCACGGGCTTGGGGCATCGCCTCGCGGCGCAGGAGCGACTCCGTTGCGCGCGCGGCACGCAGCCTGGCGACCGCCTCCCCCAGGGTGCCCTCGATTTCCAGCCGGGTCGCCTCATACCGCTGCTGCGTCGCGCCCACCTGCGCAGTCGCCTCCCGCTGCCCGGCGGCCTCCCGACCCCAGGGAACCGGAATATTCAATCCGATCGTGGCCGCGAATCCGACCGGCCGATTGTTGGTTTGGATGAGCGGCCCGGCGCCGACCGTCACGTCGGGATACCACGCCTTGTCCGCCAGCGTGCTCCGCGTGCGGGCGGCGGCGATGGCGGCATTGCTGGCCGACAAGATCGGGTTTCCTCCCCGGGCGCGCTCGACGAGCACGGCGAGGATGGGTTCCGTGGGCGGCATCGGCCGTGCCCGCAACGGCTCGGCCAGCGGCGCGTCCGCCGACCGCCCGACCAGCGTGTTCAGGCGCGCCCGCAGAGCCGCCCTCGCGCCTTCCAGCCTGACCGCCTCGGTCTTGGCGGCCGTCTCCTCCCCGAATGCCTGAATCACGGCCACCTGGTCGCCACGGCCCTGGCCGTAGCGGGCGGACGCCGCCGCCTGCATGCGGCGCCCCAGTTCCGCGATTTCCCGATTCACCGCGATGTCCCGCGTGAGCAGGTAGTACTGCGCGTAGGCGACCTTGATTTTCTCGTCGAGCTCGTCCTGAGCGGCCCGCTCCCTCCCGCGGCTCGCATCGACGTCGGCCAGCGCAACCTGCCTGCGCAGGCTCCGCTTGCCCCAGAGCGGGAAGGATTGGGACAGCATGACCGTGTGTGCGCTGAAGACGCCTGGGTCCTTGTAGTACTGGTAGCTGTCGCTGATGGTCGGGTCGTCGAGCCTGTCGGCACCCCCGGCCTTGGCAGCGGCCGCCTCGGTGTCCAGGGCCGCCGCCTGCAGCGACGGGTTCAGCCGCCGACCGGCCGCCAGGAGAGTTTCGGCGGTCGCGCCCAGCAGGGCGTCCTCGGGCTGGGCCATAGCGGGCGCGCAGGCGAGCAGGCTGGTCGCCAGCACGGTGCCAGCGCCGAACCGCATCCATTGGGCGCGCACGTCACTTCACCAGGTCGGCGTTGACGGTTCCCCGGACGGTGTCCGGCTCTCCTTGCACCTTTGCGGCCAGGTGCAACGCCCAGGTGCCCGCCATGCCGGGGTCCACCTCGAAGCTGTAGACGCCGCCGTCTGCGGGCAGTGCCTTCACCGGCGCCGTCATGGTCTCCATCCCGGCCGGACCCATGTCGGCCTTGCTTTCGAAGATGACCGCGTCCGGGACCGGCTTGCCGTCCGCGACGCGCACGAGCCGGATCTGGACGATGTCCTTTTTGGCCGAGAGCTGTGGCTTGCCAACGAGCTCGAAGCGGTAGTCGACGGCCTTGGCTTGCGCCTGGACGCCGGTGAGAGCGAGGCCGCAGGCGAGCGCCGCGGCGCCCGCGAGGATACGAGTGCTAATCATGGAAAGACCCTTCGTGGCCCGCTCACGCCGTTAAGCGCGGTGCGGGCGATGGAACAACCAGTTGCCGAATGGACGCAGTTCGGGTGTGCGTCGCCTGGACTAGGTCGTTCGGGGCGGAAGGGGCTCTGGTTCGCGGACGAGCCCGGCCATCTCGGAGCGGGCGGACCAATAGGCGACCACGCTGTAGGGCACCGTGACCTCGGTGCTCGCGAGCCGGGAAGGAAGGGCTGCGTCGACGACGCAACCCATCTGCTTGATGCAATCGGGCGTCAGGCCCTTGCAGGGGAGCATCGGCGCGCCGCGCCCAGCGTCAGCGGTCGGCATCATCATGTCGCACGGCATGTCGGCCATCGCCATCGGTGCCGTGTCGACTGCGCAGGATGGAGCGTCGGCCCGCCGATGATGGCGAACACGATGAGCGCGAGCAGGAAGCGATGTGCGAACCGGAGCATCACCGCCAACGTAGCACTTCGTCGCCTTGCTTCAAGCCTGACGGCGGCCAGCGCCAGTTACTGCGCGCCTGCCCGGGACAGCGACAGCGCCTCACCATCGCTAGCCGTTGCAGCCACCGGTGGCGAGTTCTACTGCCTTCCTGTGATCAGGATGAACATCGCGAGCCGCCGAAAAATATCCGAACGGATGCGCCGAGCGCTCGGTAACGAGGTAGAAGCCCGCGACGAACAGGAAGGATCCCTCGCGATGCAACATCGTCGAAGGGCGAGATCAAGGCCCCCGAAATCGGGTGCCAGTTCTTCCCGGGCATCTTGACCTTCCCATCATGGGAAGCACCACCTTCATGTCGCGCCGGAAATCCGTCTGGCGAAGGGCCAAAAGGGCATCATGAGCCAGCAACACACCGATGAACTTCAGGCGTCGAACGATAGGGGCCACGGCGGCTGTGGCTGCGGGGCTGCAAAGGCGGCCATCGGAGCGTCGGGCGTCACGGTCACCGACCCCGTCTGCGGCATGCGGGTAGACCCCGCCACGTCAAAGCGCCACTCCGACCACGGGGGCCGGACGTTCCACTTCTGCTCGGCCGGGTGCCAAGCCAAGTTCAAGGCCGCTCCGGAAACCTACCTCAAGCCCAAGGCACCGGCGCCTGCAAAGGCGGGCGCAATCTACACCTGCCCGATGCACCCGCAGATCCGCCAGCAGGGTCCAGGCAGTTGCCCGATCTGCGGCATGGCGCTGGAACCGGTGGAGGTGACCGCGGAGGCGGCGCCAAACCACGAACTGCGCCGACATGACCCGGCGCTTCTGGATCGGCCTGGTCCTGACCCTGCCGGTGTTCGTGCTGGAGATGGGCGGCCACATTCCCGCGCTCGGTCTGCACGACATCGTGCCGCCCGCGACGTCCGACCTGGATCCAGTTCGCGCTTCGCACGCCGGTCGTCCTGTGGGCGGGCTGGCCGTTCTTCCAGCGCGGCTGGGCGTCGCTCGTCAGCCGCAACCTGAACATGTTCACGCTGATCGCGCTTGGGACCGGTGCGGCCTACCTCTACAGTCTCGTCGCGACCTTCGCGCCGGGCCTGTTCCCGGCCGGGTTCCGGGGGATGGGCGGCACCGTCGCCGTCTACTTCGAGGCGGCGGCCGTCATCACCGTCCTGGTGCTGCTCGGCCAGGTGCTGGAACTGCGCGCGCGCGAACAGACCGGCGGCGCCATCCGCGCCCTGCTCAACCTCGCGCCCAAGACCGCGCGACGCCTGCGTGAGGGTGGCGAAGACGAGGAGATCCCGGTCGAGCGAGGTCCAGGTCGGCGACCGGCTGCGCGTGCGGCCCGGCGACGGCGTGCCGGTGGACGGCGCGGTGCTGGACGGCAAGAGCGCGGTCGACGAATCCATGGTCACCGGCGAGTCCATGCCGGTCGCCGAAGGAGCCGGGCGACAAGCTGATCGGCGGCACGGTCAACGGCACCGGCTCGCTCGTCATGCGCGCCGAGAAGGTCGGCGCGGACACGCATGCTGGCGCGCATCGTCGCCATGGTCGCCGAGGCGCAGCGCAGCCGGGCGCCGATCCAGCGCATGGCCGACACCGTTGTCGGGCTATTTCGTCCCGGCGGTTCTCGGCGATCGCTGTTGCTGGCCTTCGTCGGCTGGGCGATCTGGGGTCCGGCGCCGGCGCTTGCCTATGCGCTGATCGCGGCGGTCTCGGTCGTCATCATCGCCTGTCCCTGCGCGCTGGGTCTGGCGACGCCGATGTCGATCATGGTCGGTGTCGGCAAGGGCGCAGGCGCAGGTGTGCTGATCAAGTCGGCCGAGGCGCTGGAGCGGATGGAGAAGGTCGACACGCTGGTCGTCGACAAGACCGGCACGCTGACCGAAGGCAAGCCCCGCGTCACCGCCGTCGTCCCGGCCAGCGGGCTGGCAGAGGACAGACCTCCTGCCGCTGGCCGCCAGCCTGGAGCGGTCGAGCGAACACCCGCTCGCAGCCGCCATCGTCGCCGCCGCGCAAGGAGCAAGGGTGTTGCCGTCGAGGAGGCGTCCGACTTCGCGTCGGTCACCGGCAAGGGCGTGACCGGCAAGGTCGGCGGCGCGGTCCGTGGCGCTCGGCAACGCCAAGCTGATGGCGGACCTGGGCATCGACGCTGGGTGACCTGGGTGCGCACGGCGGACGAGCTGCGCCGCGACGGCGCGACCGCTCTCTTCGTCGGCGTCGACGGCAAGCCGGGCGGCGTCATCGCGATCGCCGACCCGATCAAGGCGACGACCCGCGCGGCGCTCGACAGCCTGCGCGCGGACGGCATCCGTATCGTCATGCTGACCGGCGACAACCGGACGACCGCCGAGGCGGTCGCACGCAAGCTCGGCATCGACGACGTCGCAGGCCGATGTTCTGCCCGAGGACAAGAACCGCATCGTCAGGAAGTTGCGCGCAGAGGGAAGGATCGTCGCCATGGCGGGCGACGGCGTGAACGACGCCCCGGCGCTGGCCGAGGCCGACGTCGGCATCGCCATGGGCACCGGCACCGAGGTCGCGATGCAAAGCGCGGGAATCACCCTGGTGAAGGGCGACCTGGCCGGCATCGCGCGGGCCCGCACCCTGAGCCGGACGACGATGCGCAACATCCGGCAGAACCTGGTGTTCGCCTTCGCCTACAACGCCATCGGCATCCCGGTCGCCGCGGGCGTGCTCTACCCGACGTTCGGCATCCTGCTCAGCCCGGTCGTCGCCGCGCTCGCGATGTCGCTGAGCTCCGTGTCGGTCATCGCCAACGCGCTGCGCCTGAGGGCGGCCCACTTGTGAGAACCGGCGACGACGCCTGGGCGCCAAGCCCATCACCCCATCGGAGAAAGATCATGTCAGGCTAACATCCCGACCTACGAGGAGCAGGCCAAGGCCAAATGGTCGGACGTGCTGCTGATCGTGGCCCCTACGGAACGGAAGGTCCGGATCGAGGTCGGTTACGGCCTCGAGGGCACCTTGACCGACGCCAGAACGAAGCTGATCGTCGAGCACGCGATCCTCCCTGCGTTCGAAAGCGGCGATTTTCCCGGCGGCATCAAAAGCGGCGCCGCACAAATCATTCAGGTGCTCGGCGGTGATGGCGGGGGGCCACGCGGACCGGCGCAGAATTCCGTTGCAGGGAGCAATCAGCCGAACGCCGCCACTGCTGCTTGGCCGGTCATAATACTGGGCCTGGTTGGGATACTGGGTCTGGTCGGGGTGGGACTGCCGATATTCTGTGCTGTCACAAAGGGTGCCGCGTGCCGTGGGATCATGCAATTCCTCTTACTGCTGGCCTCTCCGGCGGGCGACCGCTCGCGCCGCTGTTTTTGAGGTTACGTTTGACACATCGCCCTTCGATGCATTAGTTTGTCGACGTGCTGAAGCAACCTGCCCTGCGTGGCTTAACCCGATCGCCCCCCGATTTCACCGATCGGGGCTACTGGGCCGGGACCATAAAGATGGCTTTGAGCCGCTTCTTCATCCTGCGCGCACTCCACGACGGGCCCGCGCACGGCTACGACATCGCCCAGGCGGTCGAGCGAACCACCAACGGATGCTGCTCGCCGAGCGAGGGCGCCCTTTACCCGACGCTGCGGGAGTTCGAGCAGGGTGGCTACGTGACATCGGACACCGAGGTCGTTTCCGGCCGCGAACGCAAGGTCTACACGCTGACCGACAAGGGCCGGGAGGCATTTCGTGTCGGCCTGGAAGCCTGGATGGACGCGACCGGGGCGCTGCTGGAGAGCGACCGTGCGGCCGATGCCCGCAAGGGCGGAGCCCGCCTGCGCAAATGCTGACCCTTTTTTGTCATTATACATCGCCCAGCGAGGCATGCACACGGAGAACTCCAGATGACATCGCGCTGCTCTGGCGATCGTCGCGTTTCCAAGTCGCAGTCTTCGGCCCGCGTCGACGTCTCCCAACTCCCTGTTGCAGTCATCGGCGGCGGCCCTGTCGGCCTCGCGGCGGCGGCGCACCTCCTGGAGCGCGGACTGGAGCCGATCGTGCTCGAGGCGGCGGGCTCAGTAGGTGCTGCCCCTTTGTCATGGGGCCACGTCCACATGTTCTCGCCCTGGCGGTACAACATCCACCGAGCCGCCCACCGCCTGCTCGAACGGCACGGGTGGACGGTGCCGGAAGCGGAGGCATTCCCGACCGGACGCGACCTCTCCGAGCGCTACCTGGAGCCCCTGGCGAGCCTGCCTGAGCTAGCGCCGCGACTGCGACTGGGGACGCGGGTCACCGGCGTCGCCCGGGTCGGTGCGGGCAAAGTTCGCGCCGCCGGGCGCGAGCGGCAGCCCTTCGAGGTGCAGTTCGAGGACTCACAAGGAAAACCAGGCCGCCTGCTCGCGAGCGCCGTCATCGTCGCCACCGGCACCTGGGGCAACCCAAGTCCTGCGGGCGCCTCCGGGCTCCCCGCGCTGGGCGAACCCGAGGCCGCCGACCGCATCCGCTACGGCATGCCTGACGTCCTCGGCGCGGAGCGCGCCCGCTATGCCGGGCGGCGAGTCCTTGTGACGGGCTCCGGCCATTCCGCAATCGGCACCCTCGTCGACCTCGCCACGCTCATGCGGGAGGCGGTCGGCACAGCCGTCCTCTGGGCGGCACGGAACCTGGACCTTCGCGGGCCTATGGCGGCGGCTCGGCCGACCAGCTGCCCGAACGCGGTGCCCTGGGGCAGCGGTTGCGGCATCTCGTCGAGACCGGTGCCGTCGAACTGCTGGCGCCCTTCGCCGTGGACGAAATCAGCCGTTCCGCAAACGGCACGCTCGTGATGCGGGACGCAGGCGGCCGCGCCGTCGAGGCCGACGAGGTGGTTGTCGCTACGGGCCTGCGGCCCGACCTCGGTATCCTGCGGGAAGTCCGGCTCGACCTGGATCCGGCGCTGGAGTGCCCACGAATTCTAGCACCGCTCATAGACCCGAACCTGCATTCCTGCGGAACCGTCCGGCCGCATGGCGCCGAGGAGCTCGTGCAGCCGGACGCGGGCCTGTTCCTGGCCGGGATGGCCAGCTATGGCCGCGCGCCGACGTTCCTGCTGGCCACCGGCTACGAGCAGGTGCGCTCGATCGGAGCCTTCCTAGCGGGCGACGTTGAGGCGGCGCGCCGGGTCGAGCTGGACCTGCCCCAGACCGGCGTGTGCAGCGCCAGCCGGGTGTTGTCGGGCACGGTGGATGCCGCGACATCGTGCTGCACGTCGGAGACGCCGCAGGGTGTCTGCCGCCCGCCGAAGCCGCAACTCGCCGAGGAGACGCCATGCTGCGGCTCAGAAGCCCATCAGGAGAACGCGCTCGTCGAGCCAGCCGAGTGAGCCAGGCGGCTATTCCGGGGGGCGGGACGCTCGTCTCCGGAGGACGTCCGCGCTGGGCGGTCGTGTCCTCTGTCGGCGTGGCCCAAATCCTCGCCTGGGGCTCCTCCTACTACCTGACCGCCGTCTTGGCCGGGCCGGTCGCCGCCGACACGGGGTGGCCGCTGTCCTGGGTCGTGGGCGGCCTCTCCATCGGCCTACTTGTGTCCGGCCTCGTCTCACCCAGGGTTGGCCGCCTCATCGACCGGCGGGGTGGCCGCCCCGTCCTCGCCGGGAGCGCATGCCTACTCTCCCTCGGCCTGCTCGCGCTCGGCCTTGCGCCGACGCTGCCTATTTTCGTAGGCGCCTGGATCGTCATCGGGTTCGGAATGGGAGCGGGGCTGTACGACCCCGCCTTCTCGACGCTTGGGCGCCTGTATGGCGAGAACGCCCGCAGTGCCATCACTCACCTCACTCTTGTTCGGCGGCTTCGCCAGCACAGTCTGCTGGCCGCTGACTGCCTTCCTCGTGGGACATGTGGGCTGGCGCGGCGCCTGCCTGACCTACGCAGCCATCCACGTCACCGTGGTCCTGCCACTCTACCTCTGGGGTCTGCCGCGTGAGGCGCAACGGACACCGCGTCCCTCGACGGCGACCGATGCTGCGCTCCCGGGGCACGTGGGGCCGGACCAACGCCTGGCATTCGTCCTTCTCGCGTCGGGCTTCACGATGGCCGCCGTGATCATGACGGTCATCTCCGTGCACCTGCTCACGCTTCTGCAGTCACGCGGCCTCGCGCTCGCAGCCGCGGTCGGCCTGGGCGCGTTGCTCGGTCCCTCGCAGGTCGGTGCACGCGTTTTGGAGATGCTGCTCGGCCGGAAGAGTCATCCCATCTGGAGCTTGCTCGCCTCGGCGGTGCTGGTGGCGGTCGGCTTGGCCATGCTCGTCGGCGCGCCAGGTGTCGCCGCGGCGGGCATCGTCCTCTACGGTTCGGGCAGCGGCATCCGTTCCATCGCGCGGGGCACCGTCCCGCTCGCCCTGTTCGGCCGTGAAGGCTATGCCATCCTGATGGGTCGGATCGCCATGCCGACACTGGTCGCCCAGGCGGCCTCGCCATCCATTGGTGCCTGGCTGCTCGAGGGGTTCGGCCCGACCGTGACTTTGGCCGTCCTGTGCGGGGCCGCCATCGTGAACATCGTCCTGGTGCTTGCGCTTGTACCGATAGCGCTTCGACGCACTCAGACCGAGGTGGCGCTTCCCTCGTGACCTCGGTGCAGACCGGGGCAGTGCCCCGGTGCGAACCATCGCGAACCTCGTGCCAGTGGCTCTCCTCATCCGGTCCGCGCGACACTGGGACGCGATTTCCGGACCGCCGGGGTATTGAGGCGCGCGGGAGGTCCGCCCAGCACCTCGATCAGTGGGCACGTAGCCTCCCGGCCTGCTTCACATCGGCGCACCGTGTCCGCGAGGACGCTCTCCATCGCTTTCAAGTCGGCGATGCGCGCCCGGACATTCACAAGGTGGGCCGCGGCGAGGCTGCGGGCTTCGGCGCAGTTGCCCATCCCCAGCGCGAGCAGGGCGCGTACCTCGTCGAGGGTGAAGCCGAGCTCCCGCGCCCGGCGCACGAACGCCAGCCTCCCGACGTCCTCGACGCCGTAACGGCGGTAGCGTCCCAGCCGGGCGGGCTTCGGCAGCAGGCCGATGCGCTCGTAATACCGGACCGTCTCGATGTTGCACCCTGTCCGCCGCGAGAGCTCTCCGATCGCAATGCCTCCATGCCCCATATCCGGCCTCCTCAAAAAAAGCACTTGTGTCTGCAGTCGCTACAGACGGTAGGTTTGCCCGACGCATCTGCCAAGGAGACTTCGATGTCCGACATTTCCGCCAAGAACCCAGCACCTGACCGACCCGGAAGAGGGGCCGGAGCCGTCGCGCTCACCGTTGGGGGGATAGCTGCCGCCTTCAGTGTGGCCGCTTGCTGCGGCCTGCCCTTCCTCCTGGCCACCCTCGGCCTTGGAACGGCGTGGCTCGGGGGCATTGCTCTGCTCGCGGTACCCCACAGGGGGTTCCTGCTCGCGGCGGCGGCCGTCTGCCTCGCAGGTGGGGCGACCCTCCTATGGAGGCAGCGGGCAGCATCCGTCTGCGCGCCGGGAACGGTCTGCACCCGTCCCGCCGTCCGCGGCCTGACCATGATGGGCCTGCTGCTCGGGCTGGCGCTGCTCTACCTCGGATACGCCTATGCTTGAGCCAACGATAATTCTGGAGTCGACCATCACATGCCCGGCCTGTGGCACCGCCAAGGCCGAGAAGATGCCGATCGACACCTGTCAGTTCTTCTACGACTGCACGGGCTGCGGAATGGTACATCAAACCGAAGCCGGGCGACTGCTGCGTATTCTGCTCTTACGGCACGGTGCCGTGCCCGCCTGTACAGGAAGGCGGTGAGGGCGCCTGCTGCAGCTGACGCCGCGGGACGCAGCCGGTCGCCAGACCCAACTGCCCGGCGCCCACGACGACTTGCCTTGTCCTCAACGCGTCACCGGCGGTGCGGGTGCGTCCGGGGTCGAGGTCCGGCATGTCGCGGGGCGGGCCTACCGCGACGTCCGGAGGTTCGCGCCTCGCTCGTACCAGCCCCGGCTGCGAATCACGATGTGGACCACCGACAGCATCACAAAGGCATCGACGACGCGAACCGGCGCTTCGGGCGCGACATAGTCATCAACACAAGGCGGAAGCAGGCTGACCTGGTCCCGAGCGGGTCCCTCAATGAAGCTCACGAACACCTCGGCGCAACAGCTCAAAAGAGGCCTGAATTCTACGCCTGTTCGTTCGTGCGCGAAGGCTTTGTGGTGAGTTGCAAACCTCTACGAGGGGATAGACCCCCGTCACATTGTGGATGTTCGGTCAGACAAATGAATCAGACAAGATTTCAAACGCATGACGTGTCGGCGCGTACCGGCGACGGCGACGTGATCGAAGCCCGCCGCTTCGAAGGTCGGCACGTAACCCATGAAACGGTAGCTGGGGGAGCCTGGTTCGACGGGATAGGCTTCCACCACGCCCGCGCCCCTGGCGCGCGCATGCGCGACCGCCGCATCGATCAGTTGCGCCGTGACGCCTTGGCCCCGGAGCTTGCGGTGCACGAAAAGGCACGCCAGCGACCAGACGCTGTCCGGAGCCTGACCGGCGACGTCCGGCCCGCCCAGGCGACGGTATGTCGGCCGAGGGGCGATGGAGCACCAGGCGACCGGTTCATCCTCCAGATAGCCCAGGATTCCGATCGGAACCTTGTTGCGAACCCGCGCCTCTATGGCGGCCTTGCGCTCAGCGCCTTTTGTTTGCCTGGTCTCGATACCGGTAGCTCGCCAGACCATGCACCAGCAGGATTTTGGTCCCCCGCGGCTCGCAAACAAGCGCTCGAAATCGTCCCAGCGGCTTTCGTCCACCTCGTGAAAAGTTAGATGCAGCATGTGTGAGCATGTAGCATTGCCATCGCTCACTTCAAAGTCCGCTAGGAGTCGAACCGATCAAAAGCTGTCTGCTGTTGAGCGGTCTCAGGATCACAGAGCGATGCTTGGCTGATGGGCGGGGTTTTCGCACAGCCTGTTCGGCTCCCCGTCGGTCAGGCGGCTCCAGACGAAGACCTTGCCGTCCAGGGCGCTGCGGCGAGCAGGATGAGCCCCGCGGTGTAGCTGTCGATTTGCCCGGCGGGCAGCCAGGGCCGGAAGAGCCAGCCGATGAACAGCCAGCCGAGCAGCGCCATGGAGAGCGGCTTCACCAGCCAATTCACGCCGAGCGTGACAGCGATGCCGCGCCAGTGTTTGGCAACCTGGCCCATGGCGGTGAAGTCGACCCGCAGGAGCATGGGGACGACCATCAGCCAGATGAGCACCGCGACAGGATGTTCTCCTCCGTGGCCTTCATGTTTCCAAGCACGTGGAAGAAGCCCGGGAGGGCGCCGCCGAGCGCGATGCCCCCGACGATGCACAGCGCGACCCAGAGCGTTAGGTAGCGCTCGAACGTGCCGAGGGTGGCTCGACGCGGCGCCGGGGCAGCTTGAACCTGCGACGACGCGCTCATGCCGCGTTCCTCGAGGCAACACGGCGGTTGGCATCGACGACGCGTTCGCCGTCCTGCCTGTTGAACCCGCCGCGCCGCGGATCCGGCGGGAGATCGGGCACAGTTTCCCATGGCCTGTACAGCCGCACGCCGAGCGGCACCACGACGATGGGGCGGTAATCACGATGGGGTGCTTCATCAGGGCATCAGCTGTCGATGAGGTCCGGATTGTCCTGCGCCACCCAGGCGGTCCCTGGAGTATTCACCAAATATTTCGATTTTGATGGATTACAGTCGCTTCGATGTCGAGAAGGGCGGTCTGGAAGTGTGGGGGGCACGCCGCACAGAACCTCCCGCAGTTCAAGCTCGTGGTCGACCAGGGCGGCGACATCCACGCCGTGGCAGTCGATGAACTGATCTACGGCCGTCTCAGCAACGTGCTGAAGTCCTGAGGAGGGAGCCATGGCCTATAAGCGCAATATCGGCCGGCTGCCCATCCCGCCCAAGGACGCGACGGTGCAGAACGTCGTCTGCCATTTCTGCATCGTCGGCTGCGGTTACCACGCCATCTCCTGGCCGGTGAACCGCCAAGGCGGCACGCGGCCAGAGGAGAACATCTTCGGCGTAGACCTGGCGCTGCAGCAGGGCGCCCAGAGCGCCGTCTGGTTCAGCCCGGCGATGTACAACATCGTCAAGCAGGGCGGCCGGGACGTGCACCTCGTGGTCATGCCGGACCAAGAGTGCGTGGTGAACGGCGGGCTCGCCTCCATCCGCGGCGGGCGCATCGGCGAGCTCTCCTACTCCACCGTGACCGGCACGCTGCGCGACCGCCTGACCGAGCCGCTGGTGTGGCGCTACGGCACCCTGTCACCGACATCATGGGACGACGCCGTCGACCTCGTCGCCGAGGTGACGCGGCGTGTCGTCGAAACTCAGGGCGACGACGGGCTCATCGTCTCCGCCTACGACCACGGCGGCGCGGGTGGCGGCTACGAGAACACCTGGGCGACCGGGAAGCTCTATTTCGAGAGCATGAAGGTCAAGAACATCCGGATCCACAACCGCCCGGCCTATAACAGCGAGGTTCATGGCACGCGCGACATGGGCGTGGGCGAACTCAACAACTGCTACGAGGACGCCGACCTCGCCGACACCATCTTCGTGGCAGGCGCGAACTCGCTCGAGACGCAGACCAACTACTTCCTGAACCATTGGGTGCCGAACATGCGCGGCATAACATTGGACAAGAAGAAGGCGGAGTTCGGCAACGAACCGGTCGAATCTGCCCGCGTCGTCATCGTCGACCCGCGCCGCACGCCGACCGTCGCCGCCTGCGAGGCCGAGACAGGAGCGCAGAACGTCCTTCACCTCGCCATCAATTCGGGAACCGACCTCGCACTGTTCAACGCGCTGCTCACCGAGATCGCCGCCAACGGTTGGGTGGACAGAGCCTTCATCGACGCCCACACAAGCGGCTTTCAGGACGCCGTCGGGGCGAATCACACGACGATCGAGCAGGCCGCGCAGATCACCGGCTTGAGGCCGGAGGACATCCGCAAGGCGGCGGCCTGGATCGCCGAGCCGAAGCAGGGTGGCGCCCGGCGGCGGACGATGTTCGCCTACGAGAAAGGCCTCATCTGGGGCAACGACAACTACAGAACGAACCAAGCGCTGGTGAACGTCGCCCTCGCGACCGGCAATGTCGGCAGGCCCGGCGGCGGATGCGTGCGGCTCGGCGGCCACCAGGAAGGCTACGTGCGGCCGGACTATCCCGGCGGAAAGCCCGCGCCCTACGTCGACCAGTTACTCATCGGTGGCCAGGGTGGCGTCCACCACATCTGGGGTTGCGACCATTTCAAGACGACCCTGAACGCGACGGAGTTCAAGCGCGTCTACAAGCGGCGCACCGATCTCGTAAAGACTGCGATTGATTCCGTCCCGGCGGGCGACCGCGCGGCGCAGGTCAACGCCGTTGTGGACGCAATCAAGCAGGGCGAGCTGTTCGTCGTGGACGTGGACATCGTGCCGACCCAGATTGGCTCCTGCGCCCACGTCATGCTGCCCGCCGCCACCTCCGGCGAGGCCAACCTGACCAGCATGAACGGCGAGCGCCGCATGCGGCTGACCGAGCGTTACATGGACCCGCCCGGGAGCGCGTTGCCGGACAGCCTGATCGTCGCGAAGATCGCGCAGGCCATGGAGCGCTCCTGGCGTTCCGCGGGCAAGAACGATGTTGCCGACAAGTTCAAGGGGTATGACTGGAAGACTGAGGAAGACGCCTTCATGGACGGCTACCATCAGCGTGAAAAGGGTGGGCAATTCGTCACCTACGCCCGCCTGCGCGCGATGGGCACTAACGGCTTCCAGGAGCCCGCCGTCGGCCTCGAGGGCACCGGGCCGGTGACAGCCGGAACCACGACCGGGGGCACCCCCGGCATGGTCGTCCAGGGCCCCGCCATCGAGGCCACCAGGGGCAAGGAGCCTGTCCAGCAGGCCGCCCCGGGAAGCGGACCGTCCGCCGCAGCGGTGCCGACGGGCGGAGCCGAGCGGATCATCGGGACCAAGCGGCTTTACACCGACGGCAAGTTCAATACGCCGGACGGGAAGGCCAAGTTCGCGCAGACCCAGTGGCGCGGCTTGCAGGCGCCCGGCAAGCAGCAGGAGAAGGATAAGTACCCGTTCCTCGTGAACAACGGCCGCGCGAACCATGTCTGGCAGTCGGTCTATCTGGACCAGCACAACGACTTCGTCTGGGACCGCTTGCCGTTCGCCTACATCCAGATGCACCCGGACGACATGGCGGAGCTGAAGTTGAAGCCCGGTGACCTTGCCGAGATCTACAACGACTCCGGTAGCACGCAGGCGATGGTTTGGCCGACCGACACCGCCCGGCGGAAGGAGACGTTCATGCTGTTCGCCTATCCGACCGGGGCCGTGGGCAACGTCGTGGACAAGGGGGTGAACGAGCTCGTCATTCCGAATTACAAGCAGACCTGGGGCAACATCCGGAAGCTCGCCGATGCCCCCCAGGTGACGCAGCACCTGTCGTTCAAGTCCCAGGAGTACGAAACCGCCTACGACGTGACGGGGAGGGCGCGGAGTCCTTGCGCTGCCGCTTGCGATCCTTGCGGCGCGCAATATCACGCCCGCGCGGCCACTTTACTTTGTCGCCCGCGGCGTCATCGCCTTCGCCCGTGCGGTGCCTGATCTCGTCTGGGCTCTGCTCTTCGTGACGGCTGTCGGTCTCGGTCCTTTTCCCGGCGGCCTTGCGATTTCCATCCACTCCGTGGGAATGCTTGGCCGACTGTTCGGGGAAGTCATCGAAGATATGGAGATGGGTCCGGTCGAGGCGCTCACCATGACTGGCGCTGGCCGCATGCAGGTGTTCAGCCACGCCGTCGTACCCAGCGTTTTACCCTCGCTCCTTGGCATCGCGCTCTACCGACTGGACGAGAACATCCGATCATCGCTTGTGCTCGGCTTCGTTGGAGCCGGGGGGAACGTAGCGTCTTCATCGCTGATATCGACGCCGGAAGATTGCCCCAGGTGACCTTCTACAAGCCCCAGGGCAGTCTGAACGAGCACGCCGGTTACGCCGACGTGCGGTCCGTCGCGCCGCCGAAGGCGGATCGCTGGGGCCCGACCACGCGCATTCCGACGCTGATCATCTCGCCGGTATACGAAGAAGGGATACGTCGATCACACGCAATACGACACGACGTCCGTCTTGCGCTTCATAACCCGTCGGTTCGATTTGCAGGTGCTTCCGGGCCTCACCGAACGGGATGCCGCCCTGAAGGAACGCGGCAGCAAGCCCTTGCGCGACCTGACCAACGCGCTGCCGCTGGCGCGTCGATAACGAGTTGTCGCGGGTGCGAATCCGTCGACACAAGCTCGGAGTTCAGGATATCGCGCAAACGGGGTTGATGGCGGCCTGATGATGTTATCGCGGTGACGGCCAGCGATTACATCGGGGCTCTTATTGCCATGTCAGACCGGCACTCGTCGCGCCTCGGCGTCCATCGGTAGCAGGAACGTCAGCGCCAAACACGCCGCGAGCATGGCGGCGGAGCCCCACAGGCAGGCCTGGAGGCCCGCCGGTCTGCGTCAGGACGCCCGACAGCAGGATGCCCATGAGCCGTCCGGCGGCGTTGGCGGCATAGTAGAAGCCGACATCCTCGGCCGCCTTCTCCGAGCCGGCATAGGCCAGGACGAGATAGGAGTGCAGCGAAGAGACGACAGCGAAGGCGAAGCCGAAGATCGCCAGCCCGAGACCACGACGAGATCCGGGCGTCCGCGGCCGCGAACGGCGAGCGTCAGTGCGAGGGCCACGGGAATCGACGGTCAGGACGACGCCCCAGAGCCGAGCGTCCGGCACCTCGCGGGAGAGGCCGTCCGCGCTGCGCCGAACCACTGAGGGCGCGATTGCCTGCACGCCGCCATAGCCGATGGTCCAGGCGGCGAGGAACCCGGCGACCCCCATGTAGTGCCAGCCATTCACGTAGAGGAACACCGGCAGGCCGACGACGAACCAGACGTCGCGCGAGCCGAACATGAAGATGCGCGCCGCCGCCAGCAGGTTGAGGCCGCGCGTCTTGCCGAAGAACTCGCGGAAGCTCTTCGACGACTTCGCCTTGCCGAAGGTGCGCGGCAGGCTGAGCAGTCACGCCTACCAGGACACCGCCAGCATCGCCGCCATCAGCCAGAGCGCCGGCCGGAAGCCGGCATACTCGAGCAGCAGGCCGCCGACGAAGAAGCCGACGCCCTTCATCGCGTTCTTCGAGCCGGTGAACCAGGCCACCCAGCGGAAGAGTTGGCCGGCGCCCCGGCGAGGTCGCCTTGATGGCGGACTTCGACGTCGTCTTGGTCAGGTCCTTCGCGACGCCGGCGATGCCTGGCGCGACCACGACCCAGGCGACCGACAGCGCGGCGCTCCAGCCGGGTCCAGCGCCGACAGCATCAGCAGGCCGGCGATCTGGAGGGAGAGGCCGGTCGGCAAGCATGCGCGGGATGCCGAAGCGCGAGCGCCAGCCAGCCGCCGCCGAGATTGGCGAAGATGCCCGCCGTCTCGTAGAGCAGGAACAGGAACGCCAGCGTGAAGGGCGTGTAGCCGAGCTGGTAGAAATGCAGCAGCACCAGCATGCGGAGCGCGCCGTCGGTGAGCGTGAACCCCAAGTAGCTGGCCGTCACGACGGCGTAGTTGCGGATCCCGGACATCAGGCGCCCCGCTCCATGACGATGTTGGCCAGGTCGACCATACGGCAGGCATAGCCCATCTCGTTGTCGTACCAGGCGTAGACCTTCAGCAGCGTCCCGTCGGTCACCATGGTGCTCGGACCGTCGACGATGGCGCTGCGGGTGTCGTTGGCGTAGTCGGCCGAGACCAGCGGCCGCTCCTCGTAGCCGAGAATGCCGGCCAGTGGTCCCGCGGCGGCCGACCGAAACAGCGCGTTCACCTCGATCTCGGTCGTCGGCCGCTGGAGCTCGAAGACGCAATCGGTCAGCGAGGCATTCAGGACCGGCGCGCGGACGGCGTGACCGTTCAGGCGGCCCTTGAGCTCCGGGTAGATGAGCGCGATGGCCGTCGCGCTGCCGGTCGTCGTCGGCTGCAGCGAGAGCATCGCCGAACGCGCGCGCCGCAGGTCCTTGTGAGGCGCGTCGACGACGACGTTCGTGTTGGTCGGATCGTGGATCGTGGTGATCTGGCCGTGGCGGATGCCGATGGCCTCATGGACGACCTTCACCACTGGCGCCAGGCAGTTCGTCGTGCAGGACGCCGCGGTGAGCAGGCGGTGGCGCTCCGGGTCGTAGCGGTCGTCATTGACGCCGACGACGACGTTCAGGGCGGCCTCGTCCTTGACCGGCGCCGCGACGATGACCTTGCGGACGCCGCGGTCGAAGTAACCCTCGAGCTGCGTCCGGTTTGAGGAACTTGCCGGTGCACTCCAGGACGATGTCGCAACCGAGGTCGCCCCAGGGCACGTCCGCGCGGGGACGGCGCGGCGCTGAAGCCGATCCGGCGGTTGCCGATGAGGAGAGCGCTGTCGTCCTCGAAGCCGAGCTGCTCGCGCCAGCGGCCATGAATGCTGTCGAACTCCAGAAGGTGGGCTGTCGGTCTCCGCTCCGCCCTTGAGCTCGTTGACGTGAGCGACGTCGAGCCGGTTGGCTGCGCGGGGGTCGCTGTCGTCGCGAAGCACGCCGCCCAGGGCGGCCCGCAGCGCCAGCCTGCCGATGCGGCCCATGCCGTTGATGCCAACTCGCATGCTCGTTCACGCCCGGCAGCCAGCGAATCGACCCGATCTCGTCGAGCCGCGCCTTCGCGGCCATGCGATCCAGGACGCGAAGGGCAGGCTGGCGAAGATGCCGAGGCGGCGCCTCAGGCTGGCATAGAGCTCGTTCAGCAGCAGTGATCGTTGCGTCGCTCTCCGTCGAATTTGGCTGGGTCGGGCAGCGGCCAGGCTCCGGTCACAGCCTTGTTCGCCGAAATCGGGGCAGTGTCTGGCCGTCCAGGGTGTCGCAGAGGGCGATGACGAAATCCATGCGCGGTGCGTCGTCCCCGAGAAGACGTCCCACGACTTGCTGTGAAGCTCGATCCACGTCATGGCCGAGCGAAGCCAGACGCTTGACCACCTCGGGCATCGGCTCGGGCGCCGGATCCGACCCGGCGGAATAGGCTCTGAATTTGCCGCCGCCGACCTTGTTGAGGATGGCCTCGGCCATGATGGAGCGCGCGGAATTGCGTGTGCACAGGAACAGCACGTTGAACGCCGGTACCATCGTCACGTCCTCCCACTCAGGTCCCCTGCCCAGATCACCGCACAGCTCGGGGCGGCCATCGCGACAAGCCTCGGTCAGGAAGGTAAGCAGCTCGCGAAGGCCCGCGATGCGGACGGCATGGATGATCTGACGTCCTTGCCGCGTCGCCGTCGTCAGGCCCGCATGCTCCAGCGCGCTCAGATGGAAGGATAGAGTGGACGGCGGTACGCCCAGCGCCGTGGCAATGCTCCCGGCGGGCATGCCTGAGGCCCCTCGACCAATCAACAGACGCAGGAGATCGAGTCTGGTCTCCTGGGCGATGGCACTGAGCGCTGCTGCCGCTTGTCTTGCTTCCATGTTTCCACAATATCAGAAATGTTAGGTCGGAAAATGACCATTTGGTGATGCTCGCCCGGCCTTCTCGGTTTTTCCTCGACCCGGGGGTGATCGGCTCCCCGGGGATGTCGAGCGCATAGGCCGCGATCAAAGCAACGATGCTGGCGACGGGCTTGAGTTTGCTCGCCGAGGCCGCGAAGGGCAGGCAGAACGACATCACCGCCATGGCGGTCACGCGCCAGAGCGGCTGGTCGATCACCGCCATCGTGGTTAGCAGTACGGTGCCGACGATCAGCGTCATCAAGAGCAGCATGACGCTGCTCACGACCACGCTGGTCGCCCGGTCCGGCTTGATCACGAAGAACGCGACATAGGTGGTGAGAGCCGGTTCCGGCGTCTGGTAGATTTCGACGACGAGTGTCGTCAGGGCGCAGAGGAGCGCCAGTCTGACGGCGAATTCCAATCGCCCGGGATAAGGCGCCAGGAGAGCGACTAGACGTGTGAGAGACGCGAAGTGTCGATTACTTGCATGTACTTGCATGCGTCGCCATGCTCCACCTCGACGACGGCAGTGGCGCCAAGCCTCATGAGCTCCACCGCGGGCTCCTCCAGACGAACGCGGACTGGAAAACGCCGCGCGACCTTCAGCCAATTCAATGACCGCTCGACATAAGGACCGAGCGCGGAAGATTGATGCGGTCGGTGTCAAGCACGCCGGAGCCGATGCCCTGGACGACATCCCTGATCGGCCGGCTGCGACCGATCATCGAAAAGGCAATCACGCAGTCGCCTACCGGGATGGCGTGCAAGTCGCTCTCCCGGAAGTTTGCGACCGCGAACCACTCGCTATCGTTTACCAGCGTGAAGAGTGTCTGGAAGGGAGCGATTATTTCGCCGGTGAGGACGGCCAGCCCGACGACGTGACCGGCATGCGGCGCACGCACGGCAGCATCTTCGAGCGCGCGTTGGACGATTGCCAGCGCGGCTTGCCGTGCGCGCACTGTGGCTTCGGCGCCTGCCTCAGTGTCAACCGCTCGGGCGGCTGCCGCCTGCTGCTCCCGGGTCTGCCGGACCGAGGTGGCAGCGTCGCGCTACGCCGTCTCGGCCTGGTCGAGTTGTTGGGACGGCACATAGCCCTTGGCCGCGAGCGGGCGCAGCCCTTCGACAGTGCGCGTGGCGAGATCGAGGTTGGTCATCGCGCGCCGCACCTGATCAGCCGCAACGGTCGCGGCGGAGCGCTGGGTCGACAGCACACGCCGCTGCGTTTTAGCGGCTTGCGCTAGATCGAGGTCGCTCTGAGCCTGCTCTACCGCTAGGCGATAGGGTGCCGGGTCAATCTGGAAGAGGAGGTCGCCCTTGGCGGCGTGAACATTCTCAGCGACTGGAATATCGATGATCCGGCCGCCGACGGCGGAAGCGACATGGACGACATCGGCGTCGATCGTCGCATCATCGGTTAAAGGCATGACCGATCGGCGGCGCAGCGCGTAAAGCCCAAAACGATCGCGGCGCAGATGATCGCCAGCGAGATCAGCTTGGCCCAAGGGGCGTGACGGCGCGTTCCCTCCACGAAATCCTGCGAGCGGCCGCACTCTCGTTGCATCTCACTTTCCAGGTCGAGTTGCCCTCGCGCATCGAGCGGCGGCTCAGATTGGACAGCCACAAGGTCGGCAGCGGAGCTGAACCCGCGCCCTTCGCCGGCAAGTACCGATCACCCGCACGGACTCATCCGCGGCTGCGCGATCCAAAGCATCATTGACCTCGCCCAGCATGACGATGGTCAGTGCATTGAGCGAGTTTGGGAGGTTGAGCCGGATCGTAGCGACGCGCTCGCGTACGCCGTAGAGGATGTCCGTGAAGTTAATGAGGCGAAGCCGCATTGCGTCTGGGGCCGTGCCGGACGAGATCGAGAGGCGAAACCTTTTCTGCCCTCGCCGCGCGGCGGCCCGGACGAGCGGTGTTCACGGTTACCATCACTCCCTCCCTCGCAACCCGAGCAGGCCCAGCAGAACGTCGTCGCGATAGGCGGCAAGTTCGTGCAGCGAGCGCGACTGACCTCGTCGTGGACGCCCTTGATGATGGTCGCACGCACTTCCGGTGTCAGTTCCGGCGTTCCGAGCACATGCCACCATGCCGTCAGAGGGCCGGTGAATTGCTCGAAGAAGTGCTCTATGCCGCCCTGACCACCTCCAAGGTGATAGAGAAGGCTTGGTCCCATGATTCCCCAGCGTAAGCCGGGGCCCCATGAAACGGCGGCATCAGCATCGCCGACGCTGACGACGCCTTCGGCGATCAGGTGGACGACTTCGCGGAAGAGGGCCGCCTGCAGGCGATTGGCAACGTGGCCTGGAACCTCCTTGTACAAGCGGATCGTCCGCTTCCCGAGAGCGCGATAAAACGCTGTCACGCGCTCGATCGTCTCTTCCGAGGTCTTGGCGCCACCTACGATTTCGACGAGTGGGATGAGGTGTGGGGGGTTGAACGGGTGACCGATCACGCACCGTTCGGGATGGTTCTGGCAGGCTGATTGGATCTCGCTCATGGTCAAGCCGGATGAGCCCGATGCGATAATCACCTCCGGCGCCAACACGTGATCGAGATGGCGGGACAGGTCCTTCTTGAAGTCGATCCGCTCGGGACCGTTCTCCTGAATGAGATCGCTTCCCGCCACGGCTGCGTCGAGATTGTCCGTGAATTGGAGCTTGGAGGGCGAGGCGCCCAACGCGAGACCCGACTGCTCAAGCGCCGGCCAGGCGGCCGCGATGAAATCCTCGAGCTTTCTCTTGGCGTCGGGAGCGATGTCGGTGGCCACAACTTCCAGCCCCTTGGCAAGGAAGAGCGCGGCCCAGCTCGCGCCAATGACGCCGGTGCCGATAATGGCGACGCGTTTGATGTCTTTGCGTAAGCGGGGCGGCGAAGGCACATGGTGGCGCGGGGTGTTGGTGTGATTCAAGTTTGGGATGGATGCTGCCCGGCCTGCCCCGAAGCCCGCTGCGAGCGCTCATACGACTGGTCGTACGAGCGCTCGTAGCGCACAGGTGGAGGTCATCACGCGCGGCGAGCCCCGGCGGTCCTGGACGTTGGCGCAGAAGCGGGAGATCGTGGCCGAGAGTTTCGGCCCGGAGCTGACGCCGACCGAGGTCGCGCGCAAGCACGCGATCAGTTCGGGACAACTCTACACCTGGCGCCAGCAATTGCTGGGCGTGCGGGCCGCGCTGGTCAGGCGCCCGGCGCCGCATTTTGCGCAGGTTGACCTGGACGCCGCCCCGTCGGCGCCGCACGTCGAACCACGACGCCAGGAGACGTCGCCGCTATCGACCGGATCGGCATCGGCGCGGCCGGAAGGCTTGATCGAGATTGTGCTACCGGGTGGCACGATGGTGCGCATGGACGCCCATGTTGACGCGCGCGCACTGCGCCGGGTTCTCAGTGTGCTGGACGGGCGATGATCGCGCTCGCCTCGGGTCTGCGCGTCTATCTCGCCTGCGGGGTCACGGACATGCGCAAGGGAATGACCGGCTTGGCCATGCTGGTGCAGCAGACGTTGTCGGAGGATCCGTTCGGCGGCGCCGTCTTCGCCTTCCGCGGGCGTCGCGCCGGGCTGATCAAGCTGATCTGGCATGATGGCGTCGGGCTGTGCATGCTGACCAAACGACTGGAGCAGGGTCAGTTCCCGTGGCCATCGACCACCACGACGGGGCGGATCGCCTTGTCTACCGCCCAGCTGGCGGCACTGCTTGACGGATGCGAGTGGCGGGCGCCACAGCCTCGCCGCAGGCCGGAGCTGGCGGGACAAAAAGCTGCCGTGAACGCACGCAAAATGGTGGCGTCGGCGCGGCCGCGTCTTCCATCATGCTGGCGTGCAGATCGATCTCTCCACCCTGCCGGACGACCTTTCCATCTTGCAGCAGATGCTGCGCGACGTGGTCGCCGCCGCGGTTCTGGAGCGTACGGCATTGCAGGGTGCCGCGCAGGAACGCGAGGCCGAGAATGATAAACTTCGGCTGCTGATCCAGCGGCTTCTGCGCAACCGGTTCGGTCGTCGGTCGGAGCAGCTGAGTCCGGACCAGCTTCAGTTCGGATTGGAGGACCTGGAGCAGACGATCGCCGAGAGCGAGGCGGCGCAGGATGGAGCTGCCCAGTCGGAGGAGCAGCGGCAGACGCGTCGGGCCGCGCGACCGCGGCGTAGCCATGGCGCCCTGCCATCGCATCTGCCGCGCGACGAGGTCGTCATCGACGTCGAGCACGAGGCATGTCCCTGCTGCGGCGGCGCATTACACGCCATCGGCGAACTCCGCACCGAACAACTCGACATCGTGCCCTCACAGCTGCGGGTGCGGGTCACACGGCGTCCGCGCTATGCCTGCCGCGCCTGCGAGGGCGCCATTGTTGTTGCCCCGGCACCGGAGCGGCCGATCGACGGCGGCATGGCCACCGAGGCGATGATCGTGCACGTGGTGGTCAGCAAATTCTGCGACTTCCCGCCGCTGTATCGCCAGTCACAGATGCTGGCACGCCAGGGCATCTCGCTGGATCGCTCCACGCTGGGCAACTGGGTCGGTCGCGCCTGCTGGTGGCTGACGCCGCTTTATGACCTGGTGGCCAGGACGGTGCTGGATTCGACCAAGATCTTTGCCGACGACACGACGTTGCCGGTACTCGATCCCGGGCGCGGCCGGACCAAGACCGGGCGATTGTGGTGCTATGCCAGGGACGATCGGCCCTGGTGCGGGCCGGGGTATCCGGCGGCGGCCTATGTCTACTCGGCGGATCGCAAGAACCAACGCCCGGCCGGACATCTGTCAGCCTTCCGCGGTGTGTTGCAGGTCGATGGCTACGACGGGTTCAAGCGGCTGGCGGAAAGTCAGCAGGATGGCACTGTCCGCCTGGCGTTCTGCTGGGCGGAGCTGCCCAAGGTTCCGCCCGCGCAGCGGGTGGAATGGCAGCGGAGGGGCATATGCGGCGGTACTTCGACGAGTTCTATACTTCCACGCAGTCGCCGCTTGCCGCCGAGGTGTTGACGCGCATCCGTGCGCTCTATGCCATCGAAGCCGAGATCCGCGGACATCCGGCCGAGCACCGGAGGCAGGTCCGGCAAGAGCGAAGTCGACCGATCGTGGACGCCTTGAACGTTTGGCTGCACGACCATGTCGGGCGGGTGTCTGCGGTCTCCGATCTGTCAGAGGCCATCCGTTACACGATTCGGCACTGGCCGGGCTTGGTGATGTTCCTGGATGATGGCCGCGTCGAAATGGACACCAACGTGGTCGAACGGGCGATCCGGCCGCATACCTTGACGCGCAAGAACGCGCTGTTCGCCGGTTCTGACGGCGGTGCGCGGCACTGGGCCATCGCCATGACGCTGATCCAGACGGCCAAGCTCAACGGGGTCGACCCGATGGCCTGGCTCACCGACGTGCTCGCGCGCGTCGTCTCGGGACAAACCAGGGCGCACGAACTGCACACATTGCTGCCGTGGAACTGGACTTCAACGAATTCTCGGCACAAGCAGCGCGAAGCCCGCGTAGCCGCCCGTTACACGACGGAAGGCGGCCAGGAACTCCATCGGTGCTGCCGCCGCGCCGCTTACGTCTTTGCTCATGAGTGGTGGTCCTCTGGAGGGGGCGGAGTTAGACGAAGGCGCTGAAGCCGCTGACCGCCTTGCCGACGATCAATGAATTCATCTCGCGTGTGCCTTCGTAGGAATAGAGCGCCTCAGAATTGGCGAAGAACCGCGCAACGTTATAGTCGAGCACGATGCCGTTGCCAGCGAATAGCTCCCGTGCCCAGGCAACGGTCTCGCGCATGCGGACCGTGCAGAACGCCTTGGCCAGAGAAGCGTGCTGGTCTTTCAGCTTGCCCTGGTCCTGCAACTGTGCGAGCCGAACGACCATGCACTGCGATGCTGTAATGTTGCCGAGCATCTTAGCAAGCAGGTCCTGGATCATCTGGAAGGAGGCGATCGGCTTGCCGAACTGTTCACGCGTTTGGGCATATTTGAGCGCGTGCTCATAGGCGCCCATGCCGCAACCGACGGCTTCCCAAGCGACATACTGACGGGTCACCTTGAGAACACGGGCCGTATCCCGGAAGGACAAGTCGCCCTGCAAGCGGTTCTCTTCTGGAACACGGCAATTGTCGAGCGTGATCACCCCGTTCTGCACGACGCGAAGCGCGATCTTGTTCTCGATCTTTTCGACCGAGAAGCCAGGCGTTGTCTTGTTCTCGACGATAACTCCTTTGACTTGGTTGTCGTCGACGTCGCGGGCCCAGATGATGGAGACGTCGCACCAGGGCGAGTTGCCGATCCAGCGCTTCTGGCCGTTCAGCACCCAGGTATCGCCCTCGCGCTTGGCCGTCGTCAGAAGTCCGCCGCCGGTGCCAGAGCCGACCAGGGGTTCAGTCAAGCCGAAGCAGCCGACTTTCTCCAGCCGCGCCATCGGCGGTAGCCACTTCTGCTTCTGCTCTTCCGAGCCGCCGAGATAGATGGAGCCCATGGCAAGGCCACTGTAGACGCCGAAGAATGTCGCAATTGATGAGTTGACGCGTGCCATTTCCATGGCGATGAAGCCATCAAGCGACGTGCTGCCACCGGGGCAGCCATATCCCTCAAACCCGACGCCGACGATGTTCAGGTCGCGAATCGCCGGAAGCAGTTCGAACGGGAACGCATCCTCCGCCCAGTATTTATTGATAACGGGCGCAACCTTAGTCTCCATGAAAGTTCTCACCTTCTTGAGAAGCGCCTGTTCCGAGTCACTCAGGACTTCGTGGATAAGATAGAAGTCGCTATCGGACGCCGGAAGCGGCGGATGGGCTGGTTTTGCGGTGGTTGACATGATGATTTCCTTACTCGGGCGGCTAGGATGCGGTCGAGGGAGAGCGGACGCAGTCGTGGACGATCTCCCCGCCGGCTATCGAGAGGTCAGTCAGAATGTGCGTCGCCGCAATGACTTCGAGCACCGGCAGCTTGGCGACCGGTGCAAAGCAGTGGGGATGAAGCTCGAGAGAGGCAGGTCCGGTCCACGCCCCTTTCACAGTCACGTCGGACACTTGATACTTGACCAGCTTACAGACCCGGGCCGAGCCGTCGACATGTGGCAAGATCTTCAGGAGAAAGCCCGGCGTCGCGAGCGACTTCTTGACGGCTGCCAAATCCAGCGTCGCGTATTTGTAGGCCATGGTCGCCGTCGCGACCCGAACACCGTTGTAATCGAGCGTTCCCACGAGGGCGTCGTTGCGGATTTCAAGCTTTGGCTGGGCGAGCACTTTCGGAAAGCCAAGCAGCTCGCGACCGGAAGCGATGCCTGCCTCGCTGTCGAGATACATGGCGTGAGTATACCCGCCGGCTGACTCCCTTCAGAGTCACCGGGATGACCTGGCCGGACTCGGTATAGGATCCGAGCCCGCTGGAATTGGGCATCTTGATGAACTCGTACTTGACGATCGGCTCGGCGGGCAAGAGAGGGGCCGGGACGAGCCGCGCGAGTGCTTCCGGGTCTGTGCGGTAGGCGATGATAATGAATTCCCGGTCGACGAACCGAAATGGCGGCTTGGGGTAAGCCGGGTTCGTCAAGGGCATCGCGTAAGCTGATGCTCGCACTTCGTCTTCAGTCATGGGATTCTCCAGGGATTGGAGCTTAGCGGTGGCCTGAACCGCCGCCGCTTGGGGCTTCGTTCAATTGCGAGAATGGGTGTGGCAAGCTCACGATCAGCTTCCGAAGCGAGCTACCGCGCCGGCATCGTGCAGGCGGGCGATCTCACCGTCGCCGAAGCCCAGCTCCTTCAGGATTTCGGCGCCGTGCTCTCCGAGTTGCGGTGCGATTGTCGGCTTTACCTTCGGCGAGCCAAGGATCTGGATCGGACCGTTGACAGTGCGCGCATTGGCCCTGCCCGGGACTTCCAGAGGAACAACGATCTCGTTTGCGGCCAACTGGGGATCGTTGATAATTTCGGTGGCGATCTGTACGACGCCGAAGATCACGCGGCCGGCGTTCAGCACATCCTTCCAATGGGCGAGCGGCTGGCTGGCGAACAGCGGGTCAAGGATCTCGACGAGATGCGTCGAGTTCGCGGCGCGCTGATGGTCGTCGGCGAACCGGGGATCTTCGAGAAGTTGAGGCATTCCGATTGCCTTGGCGAAGCCGGGCCAGTCTTTTTTTGGGCCGCGACGAGCAGGATCCAGCGATTGTCCGAGGTTTGATATGGATTTAGGAGCGCGTTCGGCGGTGACTTGCGATCGTGCTGAGGGAAGAAGTGTCCTCCGTTGAGGCCGCCCTCGACCCAGGTCGCCGCGGCCCAAATTCCGTTGGCGATCAGCGAGGTCGAGACGTGGCTGCCCTTACCGGTGTTGGCGCGGACGTAAAGCGCCGTGACAATCGCGGCGTACAGCGTCGTCGCCGTCGCGTGGTCGCCGATCCCCGGAATGGGAAGAGTTGGAGGGCTGCCGGCGTCGTGCGTCACCTCCATCAGGCCCGTGCGCGCCCAATAGGCCGTGATGTCGAAGCCTGGTGTGTCGGCCTCTGGACCTTCAGAGCCCTACCCGGTGATGTCAGCATAGATGAGTCTCGGGTTTAGCGTCGAAAGCGCCTCGTAAGTGACGCCGAGCGACGCCTTCACGCGCGGCGGGAAGTTAACGACGATGACGTCCGCCCAGCGGACGAGTCGTATAAGAACCTCCTTCGCTTCGTTGGATTTAAGATTGAGGGCGATGCTACGCTTGTTCCGGTTCGTCAATTGCCAGGCATAGTTGACTTCACTGACCGGGTTGGGCGGCATGGAGGAGAAAAACCGATAGACATCGCCCGTTCCGGGCGGCTCGACCTTGACGACGTCCGCGCCGAAATCGGCCAGGATCGTCGTGGCGGCGGGACCTGCGATGTAGCTCGCAAGATCGAGCACCTTTAGACCCGTGAAGATATGGTTGCCCGCAGTCATTTGCTCGTCTCCTTTACGATCGTGCCGTCGATGGCCGCCCCGTGGCGGGATGTCGTCGGTGTCATGGACAGGGACGGCATGAAGAGTTGGATCATCAGCGGCCTCCGAACTTCGGCGCCCGTTTTTCGAGGAATGCCGCGGTGCCTTCGTTCTTGTCCTCGGTGGCGGCGCAGAGGGAAAAGAGCGCACCCTCCAGAGCCAATCCCTCCGGAAGCGAACATTCGAGGCCGCGGTTGACGGCTTCGATCGCAAAGCCAACCGCGAGGGGCGCGTTGGCGCCGATCTGGGCGAGGATCGCTTCCGCGCGGGCAAGCAAGCCGGACGGATCCACGATCTCGTTGACGAGGCCGATGCGATGAGCCTCTTCGGCCGAGATCATCTCGCCGGTGAGGATGAGCTGAAGAGCCACACCCTTGCCGACGAGTTGGGCCAGCCACTGCGTTCCGCCGAAGCCGGGAATAAGGCCGAGCTTGATCTCAGGTTGGCCGAATTTGGCGGTTTGGGTCGCCAATCGGATCGTGCAGGCCAAGGCGGTCTCGCATCCGCCGCCGAGGGCCAGGCCGTTTACGGCCGCGATGACCGGCTTACCGAGATTTTCGACGAGATTGAGCAGGGCCTGACCATTGCGCGTCTGACGTTCCGCCTGGATAGGCGTCGCACTGGCCAACTCGCTAATGTCCGCGCCCGCGATGAAAGCGCGGTCACCTGCACCAGTTATGATGACGCCGCGGACTTCCCGGTCATTTCGGGCGTCCTCAAACGCCGCCTTCAGTTCGCCGATCGCCTTCTGGTTCAGCGCATTTAGGACCTTGGGGCGGTTCAGCGTCACATACGCAGTCGCGTCCTTCTTCTCGTAGATGACGGTTTCGAATGGTTCCGGAGGAGACGTCTGCTGCATGAGATCAATCAATCCTGTCAGATGGACGTTGCCCAGGCGAGCACTGCGTCGGTCGTGCGAAGGTCACGACGAAGACTTCTGCCAATCCTGGAGGAGGGATCGTCAGCAGCAGTGCAAGCCGGTTACTAAGGTCTTGCTAGACTTAGAACGCCTTTCAAAACCCTTGTACTCGCGGAGCTGGGCTGATTCATGCGAAGGGATGCCCACTCCCCTTGTTCCCGAATCGCTGTGCCTGATCGTCGAGCCACTGCTGCCACCTGTTTCTTTGAAGCCCAAAGGCGGCCGGCCGCCTGTTCCGGCGCGTGCGGCGTTGAGCGGCATCCTGTTCGTCCTGCGTACGGGCATTCCGTGGGAGATGCTCCCGGCGGAGATGGGATGCGGCTCGGGCGTGACCTGCTGGCGACGGTTGCGGGATTGGCAGGCAACGGGCGTGTGGGACCGGCTGCATCGCGAGCTGCTCCGGCGGCTGCGCGACGCAGACCGGATCGACTGGAGCCGGGCCTGCATGGACAGTTCGTCCATCGCGGCGAAAGGGGGGTGCCGCGACAGGCCCGAACCCGACGGATCGCGGCAGACCAGGCACCAAGCGTCACCTGATCACTGATCGCCGCGGTATCCCGCTCGCCTTCATCCTGACCGGGGCCAACGTTCACGACAGCATACCCTTCGAAGACCTGCTCGACGCCGTTCCGCCGGTTGCAGGCAAGCGCCGCCGACCACGGCGCAGACCAGATAGCTGCACGCTGACAAAGCCTACGATCCGTCGCTGCGTCCGCCGCCGCTTGCTTGCGCCGCCAGATCCAGCCCCGCATCGCCCGGCGCGGCATTGAGACCAGCCAGAAACTCGGTCGCCACCGCTGGGTAATCGAGCGCAGCTTCGCCTGGTTTAACAAATTCCGACGGCTCACCATTCGCTACGAATCGCAGGATCGACATCCATCACGCCTTCACCTCCCTCGCGTGTTCACTCATCTGCCTGCGCGCATTGCAGGGCAGGTTTTGAAAGGCGTTCTTAGGTGTGCTCTGTTGGCGGCGGCATCTCTATCCCCCCGTTGGGGGTCACGGACGCCAGTTTCGGGGGATGACGGGTCGTCGGCTGTCACAGAAGGTCGAAAGGACGATGCCCCGGCTCGTTCACGGGGCTCCCCGCGCGGGGGCGCGGATCGAAACCAAAATGGCGTGCCGGGACGCAGCAACTTCTCCAGGTCGCTCTCCGCGCGGGGGCGCGGATCGAGAAATTCTAGGTCGGGCGGTTCAGCGGGTCATACGAGGTTGCGATGCAAGTGCCGTCCGGGAAGGTCAGGTGGGTCCGGTTGCCGGCGGCGTCCCAGCTGTAGTTCACCGTCACGCTGTTGGGCAGCGTGTCGGTCACCCGCCGGCCGGCGGTGTCGTAGGCGATCGACCAGGTGCCCGCCGGGATATGCGCGCTGCCGGCCGGCACCGCCGCCGTCAGCAGCCTCCCGGTGAGGTCGTATGTGTAGTTGACCGTCGCATCGCCGAGTTTCTGGGTCACATGGTGCAGGTGGTCATAGCTGGACGTGACGTTCGCGCCGCCGCGCGTCGACACCAGGGTCACGTCGTCGTCGTGGTTGCTGCTCGAACCGTAGAGGAAGCCATGATACGTGCTGTCCGGCAGCGCCACTTGGTTGAGCTGGTCGAAGCCGTCATAGTTGTAGAAGCGTGGCGGCGTCGGCGAAACCAGTCTCAGCCCAGCGTCAGACTGGCGGGAGAGCCGCTGAGATGGGACCAGTCGCTTTCGCGCCGCACCTCGATCGCGTGGTGCATATCGTCGGCGAACCCCTGGGGCAGTTGGAAGCGATAGGCGTGCTTGCCGTCGCCGATCCCGGATGCAGCCAGGCCCGGACGATAGTGGTCCGCGATCACCCGGCCGATCACTGCGCCATTGGCGAGGATCACCAGCGGTACACGGCGATCCGGCGTTTCGGGTTCGAACGCCCATCCCATGATCGTGGTTCGAGTCACGCTGTCGAGATAGCCCCGCAGCAGCGGGACCTGCGCCATTGTGCCGTCCGGCAGAAGCCGGGTCGCCCTGTTCATCAGCCGACGGCGTACCGCCTCGAGTTCATAGCCGTCCTCGACACGCGGGGCGCAGTATTCGGCTTCGGCGCCGTGCGGCTCGGCGGGATACAACGCGCGGAACTCGTACGCGTTGTTGAACATACCTCGGCTGTCATCATCGACGAAGCTTTCCGACGCGGCATCCTCGGCAAAGATCACCGCGTGGCGCTCAAGCTCCAGGTGGAAATATTGCACCTCCTCCATCGCCTCGGCCTGCACGATGCTGATGCCATTGACCAGCAGCCCGGCGGGGATCAGAACGCCGTCCAGGAACATCGCATGTTCCGGCGAGACCAGCAGGTCGCGGCACGGCACAGTGTCCGCCAGCGACCCGACCTTGAAGCGGATCGGCCGGAGGTTGGGATTGCTCGCGGCCAGCCAGCCGGCATAGGCGCGGCGCCCGATCCACTTGAGTGGCATCATGCGGTCCGCGGTGACCAGATGGTCGCCGATCTTGAGTTCCTCCACCGCGACCGGCCCGCGATCCGTCATGATCCGGGTGCCGCGCAGATAGCAGGCGACACCGTCCTCCGTAATAAAGGTCCCGCTCGCTCCATCGGAAGTCAGGTGGAAATATCGGCTGGTGAAGCTGCCCGCTAGCTGTACCGTGTCCAGCAGTGTCGCGCCGCTGCCATAGATCGACAAAAGATCGGTGGTCCGGTTCAGGTTCACGGACTTACCCGCCGCGAATGACAGGTTCGTCAGGTCGAGCGCATCGTAGGTACTGAAGCCGCCGATGGTCGTGCCGTTGAATCCGGCAGTGCTACCGGCAATCCGCCAGGCCACGGTAGGCGGCCTTGGGGTTACGCTTACCAGCCTCGGCTGTTGTCCGCCGGAGCTACGGCTCGTTGTTGGCACCGGAATTGGCACCGGACACCTGACTACTGGACGGGATCAATGGGCATGACGCTTAGCTTGAAGGGCTTAGGCTGAGCGAAATCGGCACAGAGGGCATAGGACGGACTAGCCGTAACAGCGGGTATTGCTGGGCTAACGAAAAGCACCAGGCGCCGTTACAGCAGGCGCCGCAGCGGCTGGGGAGCCGCTGGGATCGGTCATCAGCGCGACTTTGGTGAACCCACCCTGGATGATCGTCGCCATTACCTCCAGCATATGGCCGTAGGTATTGCCATTGTCGCCGCGCACGAAAATTCGCCGGTCCTTCTGGTCCTTGGCGATCGCCGCCAGCTTCGGCACCAGCTCGGCGAGCTGGATGGCCTCGTCCTGCAGGAACACCCCGCCTTGCGCATCGACCTGCACCTTCAGCGGCTCGTTGTCCTGGCGAATTGGCGCTGCCGCCACTTTCGGCAGGTCGATGTTCACCGCACTGCTCATCAGCGGTGCCGTCACCATGAAGATAATCAGCAGCACCAGCATGACGTCGACCAGCGGCGTCACATTGATTTCCGACAGCGGCCGATAGCGCCCCCTGGCCTTGCCGCCGCCCCCGCCCAGCGAAACCGCCACTAGGCCCGCTCCTCGCTCTGGCGCGACAGGATGCCGCCGAATTCGGTGCCGAAGCCTTCCAGCCGCGAGGCGAAGCGCCCGAAATCGGTGCTGATCTTGTTATAAGCCAGCACCGCCGGAATCGCCGCCACCAGTCCGATCGCGGTGGCGAACAGCGCCTCGGCGATGCCCGGCGCTACCACCGCCAGATTGGTGTTGTGCATGGCCGCGATCGCCGAGAAGCTGTGCATGATCCCCCAGACCGTGCCGAACAGACCGATGAACGGCGCCGTCGAGCCGACCGAGGCCAGGAAGATCATCCAGCGCTCCATCCGGTCCATCTCGCGCTGCACCGTCACCGTCATCGCCCGCTCCACCCGGTCGCGCGCCCCGCTGCGCGACATGTCGGCGCCTACCACCCGGGCGCTGCGCCGCCACTCGCCCATGGCCGCGCCGAACACCGCGGCCATCGGATGCGCCGGCTTTTTCCCCACCTCGTCATACAGATCGTCGATACTGCCGCCCGACCAGAACCGATCCTCGAAGGCATCCGCCGCGCGATTGGCCCGGCGCAGGCTGGTGACTTTCTCGAACACGATCGCCCAGACCCAGACGCTGGCGAAGATCAGCGCGAAGATGACCAGCTTGACGACGATGTCGGCTTGCAGGAACAACGCCCAAAGTGACAGATCAGCGCCCACCGCTCCCAGGTTCGCGGCGTCTATCGCACGGTCCACAGTTTCGTCCTCTCGCGTTCGCCGCGCCGGAACCTGCGGCCCCAATCGCGGCGAACGCGAGAGGACGATACAGTCCGTCGAGGCCTTCCTCTATGCCGCTTCAGCTGTGCTCCTGCTACGACGGCTGGCTCGTGGAAACCCCGCCGCTTCGAAATGGCCTCTCAGGGTGGATCCCCAGGCGGACCAGCGGGTGTCGCGTACCAGGCGTTCCATTCAACCTGAGGCACGACTTCTTCTGCGCAGCTGAAAGCAAATGTCCCAGTCGTATTTTCGCATCCCGTGTTAGAATGCCAATTATCATCTCTACTTAAACAGCCATTGAGCTTGTTACCGCCGTCAAGCCAGGCCGTATAGTGCATCAATACCGGCAACTTCTGGGAATCTACCAACATTGACGACGTTGGACCTGTCCATGACACGAGTTTGCCTACTTCCATCACCGGAGAGAGGCCATACGGCCGCCTTCGTAAAACTTGACCCATGGCGTGCCATCAGGCTTGCGAAAGAAGATCGCTTGGGCCATAATAACGATTGCCGTACATGGGATGATTTCTTATCCCGCCCAGCACGATCGTTCCGGTGCACGTCTTCTGCAGCATTGTTCTCGAGGATAGGCGACTTGACCGGATCGTTCGATATGGTGAACGGGCTCTTGTCCGGCACGGGCGTGTAACCGGCAGGCCACCGGCTGATCGTGCCGGTGCGCCAGGACGTAGTGCAGCGAAATGTCTATATCGGTCTTCGGCTCGCCTTCCGGAAATGGCCGCACGAACCCTCCGCGGAACACCGAGGCGCCCGCCGTGTCGAGCGAGTGCGATCCCGAGCTTTCCACCACATTGGCCGTCCAGATCCTGCCGTCAGGGAGGATCACCAGGTGGACTTTGACAGTGCCACCCTCATCGTTGTTCGACGCGTGTCTGGGATAGTAGGCGTGCGCGTCCCACCATGCCTGCAATTGCCGCATCACGTCGCGGCGGCCCCGCGTTCGCCGGCTCCACGTGGTTCGTTATGCTGAAGTCCTGGCACAACGCGGGTGCGTAGCCGGCGGCCACAGGCGTCAGAACAAAAGCTGCAGCAAGGGCAGATGAAGCGACCGACAACCGCATCGAGTATTCTCCCCTTCTTAGATCAACACCAGCCTTCCGCTGCAGCGAGGCGACAGGCAGGAGCATTGGCCGGTGCCGGACGCATGTCCAGGATTCTCTGCACGATCGACATATTTCTGCCTGCGCAAAACATCTGGCGTGAATATCGGTATCTCGTGTCGGGAGTCGGTGTTGTTTTCACCAGGTCCGGGTTGCATCGGATCACCCGCCGCTGTCCGCCGGGCGGTAGTGCAGCGTCACCACGACATCAGCCGGCTGCGCGGGCGTGCCCGGCGGGAACGGCGGCAGATGGGCGTTGCGAAACACCGCCACCGCCGCCGTGTCGAGCACACTCAATCCCGAGCTTTGCACCACTTCGATCGACGTGACCTGGCCGTCAGACGCAATAACGATGTGGACTTTTACGTTGCCACCCTCATTGGTCTGCGACGCCTCCTTGGGATAGAAGGAGTGCTGGTCCCACCACTGCTTCAGCTTCCCCATCCAGGCGGCGCCATTGTTCGCACCGCTCGCGCGGCTGGCGGCATTCTGCCCGGCCGGCGCGTGCGCAGGCGGCCCCGCCGGGTTGGCCGGAGCGCGGGCGCCGCGGGCCGCGCGGCCGGCGCTGTGGCGGCGCCGGCGGCGTCTGCGTCTGGGCGACCGGCTGGGGTGGCGGCGGAACAGGCATTGGCGCGGGTGGCGGTGTTGGTGGCGGTGTCTCGGCCTGCTGAACCGGTGGCGGCGGCGCGTCCGGTGCGGGTGCAGGTGTCGGCGTTGGCGGCGGTGTCTCGGTCTGCTGGACAGGTGGCGGCGGCGCGTCCGGGGCGGGTGCGGGCGGCGGTGTTGGCGGCGGTGTCTCGGCCTGCTGGACAGGTGGCGGCGGCGCGTCCGGTGCGCGTGCGGGTGTCGGTGTTGGCGCCGGTATCTCAGCTGTCTGAACAGGTGCGGCCGGAACAAGCGGCGCGGCGGTTGCCTGCGCCGGGGCGGGCGGCTCCGGCTCCGGCGCCGCTTCTGCCGCGCCTTCCCCCGCAATGACATCCACCGAGGGCTGCTCCGATGCAGCTGTTGGCGTCTGCATCGGCGGCATCATCAGCAACGATAGAAATAACGTCAGGTGTAGCGCGAATGAAAGCACAAGAAACCAGCCGGGCGCCTCGCGCCGGTGCGTGCGCTTCGCCAGCCGTTGACGGTTGTCTAGCATTGTCCGAACCGGACTGAATGGCGTCTCACGAATCTTGAGATATGCGCCCACGTCATTGAATGCTCAATCGGCGGAATCTTTCGCCAGCCGCCCTGTGAACACCGAAGCCGAACAGCCCACATCCGATGAGGATCGGGAGCACATACCACGGATAGCCCCACCCGACCGGCGTCAACCAGTCGACAAGAACACACGCGGCAATGATGGCCGTGATGAGCATGCATCCTACCGCCCACCATCTCATCAGGCGCAGGAGAAGCGGAAGATACCATTGAGGGGCCATCATCGTCCGATGATGACATTGTTCGCGAGTGGACGACAACCGGAAGGATGGCGCTTGCGACGCAGCAAAATTCTTGATGGGGTGGACGGCCCCCGCTCCCGGCATCGATGTGCCTAAGAACGCCTTTCAAAACCTGCCCTGCAATGCGCGCAGGCAGATGAGTGAACACGCGAGGGAGGTGAAGGCGTGATGGATGTCGATCCTGCATTCGTAGCGAATGGTGAGCCGTCGGAATTTGTTAAACCAGGCGAAGCTGCGCTCGATTACCCAGCGGTGGCGACCGAGTTTCTGGCTGGTCTCAATGCCGCGCCGGGCGATGCGGGGCTGGATCTGGCGGCGCAAGCAAGCGCGGCGGCAGCGACGGTGATCGTAGGCTTTGTCAGCGTGCAGCTTATCTGGTCTGCGCCGTGGTCGGCGGCGCTTGCCTGCAACCGGCGGAACGGCGTCGAGCAGGTCTTCGAAGGGTATGCTGTCGTGAACGTTGGCCCCGGTCAGGATGAAGGCGAGCGGGATACCGCGGCGATCAGTGATCAGGTGACGCTTGGTGCCTGGTCTGCCGCGATCCGTCGGGTTCGGGCCTGTCGCGGCACCCCCCTTTTCGCCGCGATGGACGAACTGTCCATGCAGGCCCGGCTCCAGTCGATCCGGTCTGCGTCGCGCAGCCGCCGGAGCAGCTCGCGATGCAGCCGGTCCCACACGCCCGTTGCCTGCCAATCCCGCAACCGTCGCCAGCAGGTCACGCCCGAGCCGCATCCCATCTCCGCCGGGAGCATCTCCCACGGAATGCCCGTACGCAGGACGAACAGGATGCCGCTCAACGCCGCACGCGCCGGAACAGGCGGCCGGCCGCCTTTGGGCTTCAAAGAAACAGGTGGCAGCAGTGGCTCGACGATCAGCCACAGCGATTCGGGAACAAGGGGAGTGGGCATCCCTTCTCATGAATCAGCCCAGCTCCGAGTACAAGGGTTTTGAAAGGCGTTCTAAGGTGGTCGTCGGTGAAACGCCACAACGAGAGGAGCCGCCCGCCATGAAGATTACCACGATCGGTGTTGATCTCGCCAAACAATGGTTTCAGGTGCACGGCGTCGGCGCCGATGGACAGGTCGCCGTTCGTCGCCGGCTGCGACGCAGCGAAGTGCTGGGATATTTTGGCTCGCTGGATCCGTGCCTGGTTGGCATGGAAGCCTGCGCGACCGCGCATCATTGGGCGCGCGAGCTGACTGTGCTGGGGCATAAGGTGAAGCTGATGCCACCGGCCTATGTGAAGGCCTACGTGAAGCGCAACAAGAATGATGCGGCCGACGCCGAGGCGATCTGCGAGGCGGTGACGCGGCCATCGATGCGGTTCGTACCGGTGAAGGATGCAGACCAGCAATCGGTGCTGATGCTGCATCGGGCCCGCAATCTGCTGGTCCGGCAGCGGACGATGCTGGTCAATGCCCTGCGAGCCCGTATGGCGGAGTTCGGCATTACCGCCCCGCAAGGGCTGGCCCATGTCGAAGAGCTGGTTGCCGAGATCGGGTCTGAGGCGACGAAGCTGCCCGAGCTGGCCCGATCGATCCTGCAGCTGATCGTAGATCAATTGGCCGCCACTGTGGCGCGGGTTCGCGAGATCGAGCTGCGGCTGACCAGGTGGCGCCGGCAGAGTAGGATCAGCCAATTGCTCGCAACGATCCCCGGCGTTGGAATTATGGGCGCGAGAGCGATCGCGGCCACGGTTATCGACCCAATGCTGTTCCGATCCGGCCTGGAGTTTGCCGCCTGGCTCGGGATGACACCACGGCAGAATTCGAGCGGAGGCAAGGAACGGCTGGGTCGAACCAGCAAGCGCGGCGACAAATATATCCGATGCCTGCTGGTCGCCGGTGCGGTTGCTGTTCTGCGTCACACGCGCAACCGAACGACGAAAGATGCGGCATGGGTCCGCAGCTTACTGGCGCGCCGACATCTAAATTTGGCGCGCCGATTGGGCTACCACTTCCGGACCCTCAAACTCGATTGCCGTATGCGAACGCTTTCGTCCAAAATCCTCGTCGAGCTTGAGGCCGACATCGAAGATCACCTGGGGCAGCTAGGACCCAAGGGCATGAAGGTCCACTGCGAAAGTGAGGCCACGAGGCGGTTCAAGCGCCATGGAAACACACTGGAGGCTGCGGCCTACAGGGCGGCTGCTGAGAACGAGCTCTTCTGCAACGGCGGCTATCGGAACTGAGCAATTCTGATCGTACAACGGTGCGCCAAAAAGATCTCCTATGGGTCTGTCGGAAGCCGACCTTCCAGCCGCGCGGTCCAGCGGATCACGGCTGCTGAGGCAGTCGCGCTGGCTACTCATCGGTACGCAACCGCGCTGCCTTCGCCAGAATTGCCTCCGCGCGCGCCAACAACTCCTCTGTGGTCATTGTCCGCGGATCGACAGGTTTGTCGTCCGCCCCCAGCTGCTGCGTCTGGATCTTCTCCGACCAGTTCGCCCTTGCTTTCAGCCAGAAGATGCACGAGACGGTGTCGTCGGCGATAGCCTTGGCGAACAGCGTCTGCGCCACCAGGGCTGTTGCCTTGGCCTCGCCGCGTTTGAGTTCTTCGAAGTAGTATTTCCGCAACGTGTCGGCGTTCACGCCGAGGATGCGGCCAATCATTTCCTGCGGCAATCCGTGGCCGGCCAGTGTCGCGGCGCGTTCACGCGTCTCCGCCGTCGGCTCGTGAGGCTTCCGGCCAGGCTTTTTTAGCTGCCGATTTATGTCGACCTTCGGTACTAGCACTACTTTGGCACTTTGGAGGCGATGAGCGATAGACGCTTGTGGCAGTGCGGACATCGTGACGGCGGTCGTGGTGGCGCAAACAGGCGGGCGCTGATGGAGCGGCGCAGTTCAGGCAGCGTCGGTCGCGGCGGCGGCGCGTTCGGCGGCAGATTTTTTTCCCCGCCCGGCGGCCTTGAGCCGCAGGTGCTGAAGATAGGCGAACGCGATGCAGGTCATGAGTGCGTGTCGGTGTAGGCCGGTCCAGGATCGGCCCTCAAAGTCGTCGAGGCCGAGCTCCTGCTTGAGTTGCTGATGCGCCTGCTCGCACACCCAGCGCGCCTTGATCGCCGCGGCCAGCCGCCGCAGCGCGGTGCGGACAGCAAGATTGCTGAGATAGTATTTGCGCTCGCCACTGCTGCGCCATTCCCCGATGAGCCAAACTTCTTCGCCCGGCAAATGGCCGTGGCGGGGACTACGTGGACCATCGGCCACCCGCACCCGCACAGCGGAAAAGCGTGCGGCGAGCGCGCCCTTGGTGCCCTGCCGCCAGACGACGCGCCGCCAGAGACATCCTGCCAGCACATCCGCGGCATCTCGTGCGACTTCACTCGGCACGGGATGCTGCCGTGGCTTTCCCCTGTTCGCTCGGGGAAAGAGCAAGCCCACACCGGTGGTGAAGACCTTCAGGGTGCGGGGAACCCCGACTGCCCACGACAGGCCGCGCTCGCTCAGCCCTTGGCGGAACGGGGCCCCGCTGCCGTATCCGGCGTCCGCCAGCACGCAGCCGACGCGCAGTCCCGCCGCCATCAGTCGGTCGATCTCGGCAAGCGCGATCTGCGGCTTGGTCTGCGCAATGCGCGCCGCCTCGGGCACGCCAGCCTTGACACAGCGTGCGGGATCGTCGGTCCAAGCATTTGGCAGGAAGAGCCGCAGCCCGATCGGCACGGGCACCTCGCGGCGGGCCAGCGTCAGCGACACCAGGGACTGACAGTTGGCCTGCTTGCCCAAAGCGCCGCAGTATTGCCCCGCTACCCCGACCGAAACGGTGCCTTTCTTCGGCAGTGCCGTATCGTCGATCACCAACACCGCGTCGTCACCACCCACCAGACGATCCGCCTGCTCGGCCAGCACCCGCCACAGTGGCGTATCATCCCAGACCGGACTGCTGACGAAATGGTGGAGCTGGTCGTGGCCAGCAAGCCCAAGCCGGGCGGCGATCGGCTGCACACTTTTCGGTCCGTCCGGCCCGAGCAATCCTTGCACGTACAACGGCGCCCATTTGCTCCGCGTGCTGCGCCCGATCACGCCGAGAAACGGCGCCAGCCACGCATCAAGATCCCCACCAATGTCGCTCGCCCGGGACACAGCGCATACTCCACTGAATCCCAGTCGGTTACACAATCGCCTCGTAACCGTACAAGTGCCAAAGTAGTGCTAGTCACCTGAATCTAAAGTTCGCTGCATAACGTCCGCTCGGTAGTTTGGCAGAAGCGTCTGACGGAGGCGAGGATCTCGTCGGCGGACTTGGTCCATCGAAATGGCTTTGGGTTCTCGTTGTGCCGCTCGATAAAGTTGCGGATGTCACGCTCAAGCTGCCTGGTTGAGGTATGCACACCGCGGCGCAGCTGCTTGCGAGTGAGCTCGGCGAACCAGCGTTCGACCTGGTTGATCCAGGACGCCGATGTCGGCGTAAAATGGATCTGATAATGCGGCCTGCGCGCGAGCCATGATCGGACCCGATCGGTCTTGTGGGTCGCGTAATTGTCCATGATGATGTGGATGTCGAGGTCTGGTGGCAGCTTCGCATCGATCTGCTTGAGAACGTCCAGGAACTCCGCGGCGCGATGCCGTCTGTAGCATTTGCCGATCACGAAGCCGGAGGCGACGTCGAGCGCCGCGAAGAGCGAGGTTGTGCCGTGCCGGATGTAGTTGTGGGTCCGGCGCTCGGGCATACCTGGTAACATCGGCAGAACTGGCTGTTCTCGGTCGAGGGCCTGGATCTGGCTCTTTTCGTCGACGCTGAGCCCGAGTGCACGGGTCGGCGGCGACAGGTAGAGCCCGACAATGTCGCGGACTTTGTCGACAAACAGGGGATCGCTCGAGAGCTTGAACGTCTCCGAGCGATGCGGTTGGAGCCCAAATGCCGTCCAGATCCGGCGGATCGTCGTGTGAGAGAAGCCGGTCACGTCCGCCATCGACCGGATCGACCAATGGGTAGCATCGGCAGGCGTGGAGCGCAGCGTGCGCTCAATCACCGCGGCGATCTGATCGTCGGCGATTGTTCTTGGCCTGCCCGGCCGGGCTTCATCCAGCAAACCCTCGACACGACCCCGCAGAAAGCGCCGGCGCCATTTGCCGACCGTGTGCTCATGCACGCCAAGTTCGACGGCCACGACCTTGCTCTGGATACCATCCGCGCAGCGAAGGATGATCCGGCATCGCTCCGACATTGAGCGCGCGACGCGGCGTCGGCGTACCTGGCGCTCAAGATATTCCCGCTCCTCCGAACTCAGGACCAAAGCTACCGTCGGACGACCCGCTGCCCTCGCCATGCTGCCTTCCTCTTCGCCGGAGTGCAGCATATAATGTGACTTACTTCAGTTCCAGATGACTAGAGGGTGTTATGTACTTTCGCTCGGGTCAGGGCTAATGGGTATGGATGCCCGATGCTCGCAAGCCTTATCCGTCTGATGTCACTGACGAAGAATGGTCGTTGGTGATTCCGTATTTGACGCTGATGCGTGAGGACGCGCAGCAGCGTCAACACTCGCTGCGGGAGTTGTTCAACGGTCTGCGCTACGTGATCCGCTATGGCATCGCCTGGCGGGCGATGCCGAATGATCTGCCCGCTTGGTTTGCGGTATATCAGCAAGCGCAACGCTGGCTGGCGGCGGGGTGTTTCGAGGCGCTGGCGCATGATCTGCGGGCGGTGCTGCGTCTTGCCTCTGGCCGCCGCGCGGAACCGACGGCGGCGATCATCGATAGCCGGACATTGCGCTCCACGCCCGAGAGTGGGCAGCGGGCTGGCTATGACGGCGCGAAGCGCAAGCGTGGATCGAAGGTGCATTTGGCCGTCGATACGCTCGGCCATCTGCTCGCCCTGCACGTCACACCGGCTAATATCGATGATCGAGCCGAGGTCGGGCGTCTCGCCGAGGCCATTCAGGACGCCACCGGCGAGACCGTCACGCTCGCCTACGTCGATCAGGGCTATACGGGGGACAAGCCGGCCGAGGCCGCGCGTGAGCAAGGCATCGCCCTCGAAGTCGTCAAGCTTCCAGAAGCCAAGCGGGGCTTCGTCCTTCTTCCCAGGAGATGGGTCGTCGAACGGTCGTTCGCCTGGGCCACTCGATGCCGCAGATTGGTTAAGGATTACGAGCGATACGCCACGACCTTGGCCGGTCTCCACGTCGTCGCCTTTGCATGCTTCATGCTCAAGCAAGCCGCTACACTCGTCGCAGGTTCATAACACCCTCTAGAAAGAGCGTCGCCGAAAGCCGCCAGTCGGCAAACGGACAACTCCAGCCATGAGGCGATCCGCAATCGTATATCTCAGCAGGCCCAGACGCGAACCAAGCGCATCGATTTTGAAAACGACTTCCAATGCGGGTTGGCCTCGAAACATTGGACGTGACGTGGCTGGTGGGCCGGCCTCGCAGCCGAAGGAATAGGTCCGAAGCCGGTTTCTAAACGGCTGACCGACAAATACGGAGCTCGCCTGCGCAAGGTCAAACGGCCAACGCTGAGACATCGAGGTCGACGCCTTCACGGGAACAGACTTCGCTCTGCGGGTTTAGCAGCTGGTGCTTGCCGTGCTGTGCAAGGCACCACCAGCAGTTACGAGCAATGGGCGGGCACTCAGGTAGCTCAGTGATCAGGCGGATCGTCTTTCAGAAAGCGGGCCCGCAGCCTACGCACCATCGCCGCATGCGCCCGCTGGGCCATCGCCGCGCCGGCGTGGTCGTAATGGCGCTCCGCGGTCCGAAGGCTCCGGTGCCCGAGGATTCTCGACCCAATCCGGGCATTGGCGGGATCGTCAAGCACCAGGTAGGTCATGACGCAGTCCCGCACCAAATGCGGGTTTATCTGGTGCCCGAGCAGCCAGCTGGTCATCTTGACGATCTGATAATAGACGGCTGAGTCGGAAATGGCCGAGCCATACCGTGCCACCCATAGTCTGTCGCTGACGAGACCCCGGAGCAGGCGCGGCCGGATGTAATGGAGGTAATGATCGAGATACGGGGTCAGGTCATCATCGACATCGCAGCTGTAAACCCGCTTCTCCTTGACCGCCGATCTATCCAGATCGAGATGGTAACGGGCATCGTTGCGGGTGATGCCGCCGCCGAGATCAAGGGCCGCAAATGTCCTCAGCCGCAATGGGTGGTAGGCCAAGAATGCGAGCATCAGCGCGTCGCGCGCGTGGCAACAGCGCTCGATGCCGATCGTGCCCTGCCCACCAATGAGGGCATCATACTGTCGCAGTGACCTCTCGCTAAGGTCGGCCGAATCGACAAGCCTAGCGTGTTTCTCGCGCCGCGGCACCGCCCGCGCTTTGAGTCTGCGACACAGGTCTTTCAGCTTCTGCCGATCGCTGGTGGTGTCCATGATGGCGACCGCCTGGCACAGGCTCCGGAAACGCGACTCGAGGCTGGTCGATGCCATGCCGGTCGACTGCAAATGCGCGAGATAGCCGTCCAAACGTCCAGCCTCCAACCGTTCCGAAGGGGTGTCGGCCAGGTCGATCCCGCCGTTCTGCTCCAACCAGAAAAGAAAGCGACCCCAATCCTTGGCAACCTGGACGCGCGTCACGGGTGACCAGCCAGCTGCGGGGCCGTCTTCATCGAGGATGTCACCGCTCCGATTGGCCAGCTCCCAGCGTGCCCTGTCCCCCTCCGGCCAGCGTTCGACCGGAAGGGTCACCGACGCGTAGCCCACGCTCAGCTCCGCGGACCGGCGCGTCGCCCTCGGCGGCGAACCGGCTTCTCATCCTTGAGCCACAACTTACGCTTGGAGCGGATCATCTCCCCATGCCGGCGGCTGGCGGCGTTGGTCTGAAACCCATCATAGAATTTGAACGTGGTCTCCGCGCTCTTGTGTCCGAGAATCCGGCGCGAGGAGTCAATATCGCCCGGCTCCTCGTTGGCGCGCATCAGCGCGGTCAAATGGCGCTCGAGGTGCGGATTGAACTCCAACCCAAGCCGATCCTTCACGAGAGCGGCAATCTGCTTGCTCCAGGTGTCCGATCGCTTGGCGTGGCCGCGCCCATTCGGGAACAACCACGCCGAGTCTGCAGCGTCGAGGAGCGGCCGGACCTTGGCGAGGTAATAGCGCAGGAAGACCGTGGTCTCCGGGGGCAGCAGGTGCTGCAGCTGCACGGAGTTCTTGGTGTCGCCGATCGGCACCAGGATCACCGTCTCACCCTCGTCGACCGTGGCAAGTCGGACCTGCGTGTCCAGCCGCAGCCCAGACAGGTTCTTCACCCTCACCGGTGCATGGATCAGGATATCGAGCGCAAGGCACAGCGAGAAGGTGACCGCCTCGCGCCTGCTCATCTGCTTGGATGTCATCATCTTGCGCATTACCCTCGGCCATGCATCCAGGAAGCGGCCGAGCACAGCCGGCTCGTTGAATGGTGCGAGCCGTTGCCGGTTTTTCTCCGTCATGCCGGGGGTATGGCGGCTGAGCTTGGTCGTGATTGAATTCAGCAAGACCAAGTCAGCCTCCGGCAGCCGAAGATGATATTTGGCTATGGAGCGAACCGAATGGGCGATGTAGCCGGCGCTTTTGGTGGAGGTCATGTCGACCCGCGGCCGCGCCAGCAGGTACCGCAGCCCCAGCCGGAATAGCGCCGGCCTCGCCAGAACCGAGAGGGCGGTGATGTCCTCGATCGGGATGCCCTGGTGCACCAGGGCGCTGGCGAGTTGCCGGATCTGATAGCGTCGTGTGTGGATACTGGCGGCCCGCAACGGCCGGAGCGGCAATGTGTCGTCGAGCAGGTCGATCGGCTCGTTCGACGAGATCCGTTGCAGATGGTCCTCCAGCTCGTCCTGAAATGATTGCGGAAACGCGGTCAGCGGCAGGGTGTAGGTCTGGGCCCTGTTTGGCACCACCAGCCTGACGGGCGGCCAGCCGGCCACCCGGCCCACCACCTTGTTCCAGACGCGGCAGACCGTCTGGTGGGTGGTCGCCGGCTTCTTTACCAGAGCGGTCATTTCAAGGTGGGCGAGATAGCAATCGGCGACGGCGTCGCTCACGCCATCGGGCTCGATCCCTGCCGCGGAGCAGAAACGGGCGAACGGGGTGAGGCTGGTGCGCAGGTAGCGGTCGTCCAGTTTGACGAAGCAGGCGGTCCACGCAGGGCTCAGCACCGCCGCCACCGACCGGTTCGTTGGCTTAACGCAGGCCATGACCAGCGCCTTGTTGAGCAGGGCTTTCACGTTGGCGAAGCGGCCACGGCTAACTCCGAGGGCTTCGGGGTAGAGGGCCGATAGATGGCGTCGCAAGGCGTTCAGGTCGGTGGGCAGGACCGCCAACGAGCGGCCGGTCCAAGCCCCGAAGCTGCGAATGGCGGAGGCCATCTCCCGGGCCTGGCGGGGGTTGCAGAGGGAGGTGCTGTCAATGAATTCGAGCAGCCCCTGGAGATGTTTGGGCGGCCCTCCGCTTGGGATTGATAGCCTATCTAAACGCTCCATAGTGAGCCTCCCAAGTGGACACGAAGTGACAAGTGATGACAGGTGGCACAGTGCAAGACAAAAGTGAAAGCATTACACCAAAGAAGCCGGTCTTCTATGGGAGGACTTAATAACGACAAACAAGAAATCCGCAATAATAGGCGCAAATACATGCCACGACACGACAGGCGATGCTGTCTGGAGATCACGCATTGTCGAGCCAGCGATTGACCATCTGTGGGCGGAAACGAACCTGCCGCCCGATGCGGAGGCAGGTGAGTTCGTCGCTATCGATAAGGCGTTGGACAGTACGCACGGAGACCTGAAGCAGATCGGCCACGTCCTGAAGGGTAAGGAGCTTTTCCAAGTGCTCGACCGATAGAGCAGGTACTTCGGGAATCGACTTTCGCTCCCGTGTCATCGGTCAGCGGGCGCGTCAAATGCCGGCCGGCCCGGTTCGCTGTCCCGAAACGCCGACATCGCGGCCTGTCGACCCAGAAGGCGAACGAGCCGCAGCAACAGCGCCGCCGCGTCCGGCGGGTCAGCGACCGACGCGGCGACAGGTCGCGTGTGAGCCTTTAAGCGGGAGCTGCTTTGCGGATATGTGCCCGAGGCGGCCATCGCCGAAAATTTCCTGGAAGGAGGAAAAGATCAGCTGGCGGACAATGCGCCGGCCCGGGAACGATCAATACCTACGCAGGTAGCCAACGTTGGTCAAGCCATTGAAAGGCAGCACGCCTGTAGAGGGGGGCGTCAGCCGCTGAGGCCGAAACCTTATGTGCCGACCTGAACGGGATGATCTTGGTCGGATTGGTAGTTGTCGTGTTAGCCCAACAGTTGCAGGATCGGACTCCTTCCGAGGTGACTGTTCTCTTCGGTCGGTCAAGGCAATGCCGGCTGGTGTTCCGGACTACGCGCGCGTTTCCACAAGCCACCTTGTCGGTTTGGCCGTGTTGCACAAACTGACGGCGGGTCGGCACGCCAGGATACCGGACCTTAGCGTCCGGCCAGCCCGCTTATCGGACGCAATGGCCGGGGGTCGGAAAAGGGGCGGAATCTGGTTACCACGCCTTAGCCGGCCTTGCCTTAATTGCCGGCGCCCGGCAAACTCCCTGGAGGTGCCGGTCCGACGCGGGCCGGGGAGCGGCCCCGCCGGGGCGCGGGGGAGCGGAGGAAACATGCAACCGGCTGCGCCGCCGCCGACTCCGCCGACCGCCGCGGCCGCCGCACCCGACCGCGCGCCCCCGGGCCCGGCCCGGCCGCCGCGCCCGGAAACCCGCCGCGCCTACGCCGCCGATCTCCGGCAATTTTTCACCTGGTGCGCCGGCAACGACCGCTGCCCGCTGCCGGCCAGCCCGGACACCGTCGCCGCCTGGCTGGCGTCGCTGGCCGACACCGCCGGCGCCGGCACGCTGCGGCGCAAGCGGGCGGCGCTGGCCCAGGCGCATCGCGCCGCCGGGGTTGCCCTGGAGGTCGATCCGGCGGTGCGGGACCTCCTCCGGGCCGCGCGCCGCCTGGCGTCCCGGCGCCCCGCCCGGCCGCCGCCGGCGCAGCTCGAACGCCTGGCCGTCACCTGCCCGCGCGACCTGGCCGGCCGCCGCGACCGCGCCCTGCTGCTGCTGCGCGCCCACGGCCTCGGCCGCGCCGCGCTGGTCGGGCTGACCGCGGAACAAATCCGGTGGACAACCGCCGGCATGGAATTGGTGGTATCGCCGCGGCACCCGGAGCTGCCGCCGCGCCGCGTAGCCATTCCGCGCGGTCCCGGCGTCGCTTGCCCCGTGCGCGCGTTGGAAGAATGGATGCACGCCTCCGAGTGCCGCTTCGGGCCGGTGTTCCGCAAGATCGACCGCTGGGGCAACGTCGAGTTTTCCGCCCTCAACATCGATGCCCTGCGCCGGGTTTTGCGCCGACGCCGTTGCCCGCGCGGTCCCGCGACGGCGCCGCGGCGGCCGGGCGCCTGAGCGTGGCCCGGGCACCAAAAACCGCGGCCCGCGTGTCGCAAACCGCCGACACCCTGCAGGCGTGGATGGAGCGGCACGGGGGTGCTGCCGGCGTCCGGCCAGCGTCCGTCCGCTCCGATGGCTTCGCGCCGGACAGACCGGCGGACAGCGAGCCGGCACGACCGCTCGCACGGACGTCGGCCGCCGAACCCGTCCGGCATGACGTCGACGCTGAACCACCTCCGCCGGCTGGCCCGCGGCTGACGCGAGATCCTCCCCCTGCTGCGCCGCTGCGGCTGCCGCACCCCGACTGGCTGTTCCACCGTTTGGTGATCGGCGGCCCGGCCGCCGCGCTGGAAAACTTCCGCGTTGCCGCGGCCGGCGCCGGGGTGATCCCCTGGCAGCTCGACCTCGACCGCAGCGAGGAAGATTTGTTTCATCGGCTGGTTTCACCCCCCGCACCGCAGCAACGAAGCCTGAGTGTCGCCGGGGCCCGGATTCTCACCGCGCAGCTGCGGAACGCCGTCGCCCGCCGGCACGAACAGGCGGTTTCCCGCGTCGGCCACAGCCGCGCCTGCCCGTTCGACCTGCAGGCGCTGGTGCCGGTGCCGGCATCGGTGCTGCGGCGCGGCCCCGACGATCCCGCTGCCGACGCCTGGCTCTGGGAGCACTGGGGCACCACCCAGGCGTTGCGCCACGTCACCGCCGCCGCCGTCCCGGCGCGGGATGCCCAGCTGGCCCCCGACGCCGCCGCGCGAGGGGTGGTGGAGATAAAATTCTGGGCGGCCGACTGGAGCCCCTGGCGGGCGCTTTCCGCCATTGCCGCGCGCTGGCCCATGCTCCGGTTTGACCTGCGGCCGAGCTACGACGGGCCCTGATGGAGATCTGGGAGGAGCCGCCGCGCGCCTTGCCGCCCGACGCGCCGCCGGTGCTGGCGATCGACGGCTTCGAGGGTCCGCTGGACTGGCTGCTCGAGCTGGTGCGCAGCGCCAGCGGCTGCGGCGGCGGGCGGAGATCGGGGCCGCCGCCGACTGGCTGACCCGGCAGCCGCAGCTCGGCCAGGCGGTGTTCGGCCGCGGCAGCATGCAGCACGGCCCGCCGGATCGCCAGGCGGCCCCCCGGGCGCGGGCGGTGAGCCACGGGGAAGGGCAGGGCGACCTGACCGCGCTGCTGCGCGCCTGTCTGGCCGCGCTGCGGCTGTCCGACCAGGCGGAACCCTGGCCGCCGCGGCCGCGGCGGCTGTGGCGCGTGGCCGCGGCGATCGCGCGAATCGAGACGTTGTTGGGGAAATTGCCGGCAGGGAGTCCGCTGAGCGCGTTCCTGCCGGCGCTCGACCAGGAAGAGACAGAGATAACGCTGCACCGCCGCGCCGCCGTCGCCAGCACTCTGGTCGCCGGCCTGGAGCTGGCCCGCGGCGGTGCGCTGTCGCTGGAGCAGACCAGGCTGTGGCAACCGATCGCCGTCCATTCCAAGAGCGAAGCCCGCTGAACTCGGCACGCTGGGAACCCGTCCCAGGCACGCTATGGTTGGGCCACGACCACGGAACTTTTGCTCGGTTCTGGAATACTTCGCCGGCGCCTATCGCAAGATAACTGAGCCTTCTCGTGCGAGTCGGGCGAGGCGGAAATCCGCCGTCCCGAAGCCGCCGAAACTGGTTACCACGCCTTATAACCAGGTGCCTTAATTGCCCGGAAGCCATTGATCCAAGATGCATTCTGCGGGGCGTGGAAAAGGCCGGCCGCTCGGGTGCCGTCCGCGCGGAGACGAGCGATCGAAGGCAGACGGCTGGGAAAGGGAAGGGGGGCCTCCGGGTCGCGCCAGGATAAGCCCATCGCTGCCGTGATCTTCCGCCAGCGCTCGACGATCCGGATCGAGATAGCAGCAAGATCCAGCGATCAGCTACGCTCGGTCCAAGCGGAAGCCCCAACAGGAAGCTGCCCATGTCGAGCGACAAGCAACGCGCGGCGGGACGGCCGGAATGACCACCCGCCGCCTCGCCGCGATCCTGGCCGCCGACGTGGTCGGCTATTCGCGCCTGGTCGGCACCGATGAGCCCGGTACGTTGGCTCGGCTGGCGACGTTACGGACTGAGGTGGTGGAACCGCTGCTGGCGGCCCATGGCGGGTGGGTGTTCAAGTCGATGGGTGACGGCCTCCTGGCGGAGTTCCCCAGCGGTGCGCAGGCCTTGCAGTGCGCCACCGCCCTGCAGCAGGCGCTGGGGGTGCGCGCCGCCGGCCTGCAACTGCGCATCGGCCTGCACTCGGCCGACGTGACGGTGCAGCCGGACGGCGACTTGATTGGCGACGGGGTGAACATCGCGGCACGGCTGGAAGCGCTGGCCGAGCCGGGCGGTATCGGCATTTCCGGGCGTATTCGCGAAGACGCCGCCGGAAAACTCCCCCCCGACGTCGAAGACCTCGGCACGCCGGACCTGAAGAACATCGCTCAGCTCATCCGTAATGACGGCCCGCCGCATCATAGCGATTCTACCCGTGGCCGCCGTCGCCAAGCCTAGGGTCGGTGCGGCTGGCGCTTCGATAGGGGAAATTATCGCGTCGGTGTTGCCGCACATCGTGACCAAGTCACGCCGCTGATTGCAGCACTGCAGAGCTGGGCACCGAACGTGCCCGACTTTCCCGGCACAATGACCTCAGAGGGTGTTTGAGAAGATCCTTACGAGGAGGCAGTGCGATTGAGCATGAGCCGGGTTTGGGCTCTGTCGCAGAGTTGGTGCGGCTCCGCCGGACATCATGCTGCGCTGACATCAGCCGCTTCAAGCGCGTGATCGGCGGTGCGTTGCGCTCACGCACGGAGCGGTGTCGGCGACTGAGGTGGCCGTCGCTGTTCGGGTGTTGAATTGCATGCTCGAACTCGGCCGGCTGGAGTACGTCCGTCTCGCCTGACCATGAACGAGGTGACGCTCACTGCGTCCGCCAGCTGATCCGTGCAACACAGTGCCTCGCAACCCTCAAAATCGTCGACAATCAGACCGAAATCCTCAAAACTTCCGAATCACGACACTAGAGCCGCATCAGGTGGAATCGCTCCGCGATGCCAATTGATCTGATAAAGCTGTTCTATCTTGAAACAAGCAGAGCATGATCTCCTCGATCATGCTCTGAGCGGAGACCGTCAAGCGGCCTCGCGCCAAGTTTGGGGAAGCCACCATGCCCGTCGCGGCTCGCCCTGCGTCCATCGCACAGCGGCTGCTGCCGGTCCTTCGCTGGTTGCCTGGCTACCGGCGCGACTGGTTATTGCCGGACGTCATGGCTGGTCTTGCGGTCTGGGCCGTGATGGTGCCCGAGGGCATGGCCTATGCCGACATCGTCGGTGTGCCGCCGGTCATGGGGCTCTACACGATCGTCCCGCCGCTGGTCGCTTATGCCCTGCTCGGTACCTCGCGCCTATTGGTGGTTGGCCCAGACACCGCGACCGGCCTGATCTCCGCGCTGACCGTGGGCGCCGTCGCGGTTCAGGGCACCGCGGACTTCAATGCGCTGACCTCCACCCTTGCAGTCCTGATCGGCACATTCTTCCTTCTTTTCGGCATTCTGCGCATGGGCTGGGTAGCCGCGTTCATCCCCGCGCCGGTCATGCGCGGGTTCATCGAAGGCCTCGTGTTCGTCACGATCATCGGCCAGGTGCCGCACCTGCTGGGCATCGACGGCGCATCCGGCAACTTCTTCACCAAGCTCTGGTTCCTGCTGCGGCATCTGTCGGACGCCACGTTCGCGCCGGTTCTGACCGGCACCCTCAGCCTCGCCGCAATGCAGTTGCTGCGCCATCTGGCGCCTCGGGCGCCCGCCGCCCTGGTCGTCGCGGCAGCCGCCACCCTTCTTGTCGGCGCGCTCAACGGCGAAGCTGCCGGCATACGCGTTGTCGGCGACCTTCCGTCCGGCCTGCCTCACGTCGTGCTACCCGACCTCAATTTTGCAAAGCTGCGGGACCTGGTGCCGGGCGCACTGGCCATCGTTCTCGTCGGCTATGCCGAAGCCCTTGGCGGGGCAAAGGCGGCAGCGATGCAGGACGGCAGCGACATCGACCCGAATCAGGAACTCGTCGCACATGGGCCCGCCAACGTCCTGAGTGGCCTTTTCGGCGGGTTCCTCGTCGTCGGCAGCCTGTCCAAGACGTCCGTTGCCATGGCCGCCGGTGCCCGCACTCAGATTGCCAACCTTGTCGCGGCCGTCTTCTGCTTCCTGACACTGGTACTGTTGACGCCGCTGTTCCGGGGAATGCCGCACCCGGCGCTTGCCGCTATCGTGATCGCGGCCATGCTCCACCTGTCGAAGCCCGCCTATCTGCGCGATCTGTTCGCCCGCAACCGCGGCGAGTTCGCGATAGCGGTGATCGTTGTTGCCGGTGAGCTGACGTTGGGCGTGCTGCAAGGCATCGCCATCGGCGTTGCGCTGTCACTGCTAATGTTGACCTATCGGACCAGTCATCCCGAGAGCGCGGTGCTCGGCCAACTGCCGGGTACCGAGGCCTATCGCGATGTCCGACGCCACCCCGAGGCTCTCACCTTCCCGGGGCTGCTGATCTGGCGGGCCGGCGGCGACCTCTTCTTCGCGAGCATCGGCCATCTCAACGAAGCGCTGAAGGCTGCCCTGGCCGTAACCCGGCCACCGGCCAGGCACGTGCTTCTGGACGCAGGATCGGTGAATTTCATGGACACCAGCGCGTGCGATGCGATGCTCAACACCATCAAGCGGCTGCAAGGACAGGGCATCACCTTCGCCTTCGCCCGCGTGCGCGACGAGGTGCGCGAGCGGATGCGGCTCGGCGGGATCGAGGCTGCCGTTGGCCCGACCAGCTTCTACGAACGCGTGACCGACGGAGTGCGCGCCTGGCAACAGCGGGCAGGCCGCGAGGCTGCATCCGCAGCGACAGGCTTCTGAAGGCTGGGCCAGGATTCGGCAGATGATCGACGGACTCCAACCAGGGATGACGGCGGGGTGCTGGTCCACAGCATCGCGCAAGGCATGACAGACGGTCATCCGTTATTCGCCTTTGCATTCCGCGGTGGGCGCGGGCGGGCGCTGCGCGATCTTGAAGAGTTCGACGTCGCTACGAGCGACGTGGCTTTCATGTGGGTGCATCTCGACCTTCGTGATGTCGCGGCGCAGGCCTGGCTGCGTGCGCGCCCGTGGCCGCCCGACGTCATCGAAACGGTGGCCGCTCCGATCCAGCGCGGCAGGCTGTTCATCACGCCGGAAATGATCTACGGCCATCTGCGCGACTTCCGCGACGAAACCGCTGCCTCCACCCTGCAAGCAGGCTCGCTCTGCCTCGTCGCCTCTCATAGGTTCATCGTTACTGGTCGCCGTCTCCCGCTGCTTTCGATCGAGGAGGTGCGACGCCGGGTAGACGCGGGGACTGCCGTGCCCGCGAGTCCGTTCGGGCTGATCACCGAATTCTTCAAGGTTCTGAATGATATCGGCGAGGGTCTGTTACAAGAGGCTAGCGAACGCCTCAGCGCAATTGAGTCAAAGGTGCTGAAACGGGAAGGCGCCCGGCACCGCGATGACATTCTGGAGATACGACGCGACTCGATCCAGGTCGCCCGCGACATGGCCTACAAGCGCACCGCCATGCTCGAATTGGCGCGCGAGCGTCCGGCGCCGTTCCCCGCCGACGAATTCGACCGCTTCAATCGCCAGATCCACCGCTATGCGGCTTTGGTAGAGGATGCCCAGGACTACGCGGAGCACTGTCAGTTCCTGCTCGAAGAGCTCCGTGCGCAGGTCGAGGAGGACACCAACCGGAACGTCTACATACTTACGATGTTCTCGGCGGTATTCCTGCCGGCAACGCTGATTGCAGGGATTTGGGGCATGAACGTCGGCGGTATTCCGTTCAGCGGCAGTCCGAACGGTTTCTGGGTGGTCGGCGGGCTGATAGCGGCGTTCTTCGCCTTGTTCGCGATCGTTCTTTTGCGCTTCGTACTTAAGATCTTCTGAAATGATGTATTGTTAGATGTTTGGCCCCGGGCTTTGATGGTGCAATCTTTTCGCGTGGTGGCGGCCGAGGATATGCTGGCCGAGTTCCTCGCCAATGTCTTCCTCAGCCCGGTCGCCGGGAAGTTCTTGCCCGGTGCGTTGTAAATCCGCCGAGTTTCCATAACGCCCGTACTGGGTCATTGTTTGTCGGAGTAGTCGACCGGAAGGCAGCAGCACATCGTCGTCGCAAGCTTCACCGCAGGAGGGGCGAGATGACGATCAGGGTGGCGAACACACCGATGGCGGCTGCGCTTACTTGCGGCACAATCTGCCCCCGGCCGCCGGCGCGAGCTATGCGCCCCATCCCGGCCCCCGCCAGGAGCCAACCAGTTCCCACCATCGCCAATAGCGCCACGAACCCGAGCAGATAGGCCAAGACATGGGCTGAGCCGAAGGGGATCACCCCGAGCGCGAAGACGATGGCCTTGGGATTCAGCAGGGTGGTGACGAAGACCTGGCGCGGGCGGATTGCGGCTGTTCCGCCTCGAACCACGGCGCCCTGCCGCCAAAGCCGTACGGCCAGCAGGAACAGGTAGGCGCCGACAGCCAGCCGCAGCGTGGTGCCGACGACGGGCGAGGCCGCAAACGACGGGGCCCAGGTACCAGTTCCAGCATCAGGATGGAGATGAGGTAACCGCAAGCCTCTGCGGGCAGCAGCCCAGGGAGCGGCGCATCCCCACGGCTGCCCCCGACGTGGCCAGCAATGTGTTGGTCGGCTCGGGGGTGCCGAGGATGACCAAGAGGCGTCGTGAGGCGCAAATAATCTCGCTGGAATCGAACTCACGTGCCTTTGGCTGTGATAAGTTTGGCTTGCGCGGCGCACACGAGCCCAACTGACAAGAGGCAGTCCTGCGCCTCGAAGCAAATAGGGAGGAACTCCCATGACAATGAGACCTGATCCGACCTTCCACGCATCGCCAAAACTTGCGATGGAAGCTCCACCGGAAAACTTCGCCTACACCTTGTTGCTCAGTCCGGATTTCTCAAAGCCCGACGCGCTCGCCGTGATTGATGTGAAGCCCGGCTCGCCGACCTTCAGTCAGGTCGTCCACACTGTGATGATGCCCAACAAGGGCGACGAGTTTCACCATTTCGGCTGGAACGCCTGTTCGTCGGCATTGTCGCCGCTGACCGGCCACGCGTTCCTCGAGCGGCGCTACCTATTAATCCCCGGCATACGGTCCTCTCGCATTTACGTCGTGGATACAAAACCTGATCCCACCAAGGCGATGATTCACAAAATCATCGAGCCCGAGGAGATTTTTAAAAAGGCCGGCTACTCGCGGCCACACACAGTCCACTGCGGGCCGGAAGGCATTTACGTCAGCACGCTCGGCGGCGGTGGTAAGGATGGTACTGATGGACCGCCCGGCGTCTTCATCATGGACTGCGAGACATTCGATGTCCTCGGACGCTGGGAGATCGATCGTGGATCCCAGAAAATGCACTATGACTTCTGGTGGAACCTGCCCCGCGACTACATGGTGACGAGCGAGTGGTGCCTGCCGCCGCAGTTCGAGAACGGGATCGTGCCGGAGGACCTGCTCGCGAACAAGTATGGCCATCACATCCACTTCTGGGATCTCCGGGCTCGACGAAACGTCCAGACGATCGATCTCGGCGCCAACCATCAGATGGCATTAGAAGTCCGCCCCGCTCACGATCCCGTTCGCGAGTACGGCTTCCTGGGCGTAGTGGTCGACTCCACGAACCTAGAAGGCTCGGTCTGGACCTGGTGGCGAGAAGGCGGCAAGTTCCACATCGAGAAGACGGCGACGATCCCGGCAGAGCCGGCGGCCAAAAACCAGCTGCCACCCCTGCTGCAGGGGTTCGGTGCCGTGCCGCCGCTGGTAACGGACATCGACCTCTCCTTGGACGACAAGTTCCTCTACGTCGCCTGCTGGGGAACCGGCGAAATGCGTCAGTACGACGTCACCGACCCGAGGAAGCCGAAGCTTGCGGGCGCGGTCCATGTCGGCGGTATTGCGCGGCGCACACCGCACCCAAACGGCAAGGCGTTTGCCGGCGGTCCGCAGATGCTCGAGATCAGCCGTGACGGCAAGCGGGTCTACTGGACCAACTCGCTCTACTCGACGTGGGACAATCAATTCTATCCGGATGGAGTGCCGGGCGCTGAGGTCATGGCCAATGCGAGCCCAAGCGGCGGCCTCGAGATGGCAAAAGACTACTGGGTGAGCTTCCCCGACGGATACCGGGCGCATCAGATCCGGCTCGAAGGCGGCGACTGCTCGACGGATTCGTTCTGCTATCCGTCGGTTTGAATTTGGGTGGAGCGGATTGGACACCTGTCGGGCTCTGGCTGGCTGTTGTCGCGAGCGGTCTCTATCACGGGGTGAATCCGGGGATGGGATGGCCGCTCGCCGTTTCGGCCGGACTGATGGAAAGGAGTTCGCGCACCCTTGTGGCGGCGCTTTGGCCGCTGACGGTCGGCCATATGCTGGCGATGCTTGTGGTGATCCTGCCCTTTTCGCTGCTAGTCAGCATCGTCCAATGGCAACGGAAGATCCAGATCGGCGCCAGCCTCTTGATCATCGGATTCGGTTTGTTCCGGCTCGTTAACAGGCGCCATCCGCGGGCGCTGGCGCGGATACGACCGACGCAACTGGGGCTCTGGTCCTTCGCTGTAGCGATCGCTCACGGCGCCGGATTGATGCTCGTGCCGATCTATCTCGGGCTCTGCCGTGCCGCCGATCTTGACAAGGGCCACGAGGCGGCGAGCGCGCTCATAAACGCCAATCTGGGCATGGCCGTCCTGGTCTCCGCCGTCCACTCCGTCGCAATGATCGCGGCCGCCGGAACCTTGGCGTGGCTCGTCTACCGCTACCTGGGTCTCAAGTTCGTGTCGCGGAGCTGGTTCAATCTCGATGCGACTTGGGCGTTCAGTCTCGTCTTGGTGGGTGCTCTATCGCTTGCGTTCAGCTTGGTTTGATGGTCGATCTCGCCGAAGTCCCACTACCGATGAACTCCTCGATGATCTCGAAACCTTCAACCCCAACGAAATGCGCTATGGCGGCCCGCTGCGCTTCCAGGCCCAAGCCGCTGCGACCCTGCCGGGCGGTCGAGACACGAAGGTAGCTGACGATGGGCGGCATCAAACAACCTTTAAACGGGTCCCTTTGAGGCTTGTACACAAATTGCAAACGTTGGTTTGATGGTCAACGGGACCCCTGCCGGATCTGCGCTCAGCCGCTACTCCTGTCCCCCGCTCAGCTAGTGCTCTGACACATTCTCCCGATTCACAGCGGCGGTGGCCCATGCGATTCTGGCTACATGCCACAGACAGTCTGCATGATCGTGAGTGCGTAGGACAGACAACGACTGGAGGCGATTGCTTCGGACCGGAACGACTAGGGCCGCCTTATGCTGCTGGCTTGTGCCCCTGTGCGAGGAGGGCTGGCCGCCACACAAGATATCCGCCAGGCGCGCGGCGGGTGCTGACAGCCTCCAGGATGGCGGCGTTGATGCGCTGGCGATCCTCGGGTGCTTGCGCCTCGATCAGCATCGCCGCACGGACCGAGCCGCCATGTATCAGGTCGAGCACCGTCTCTGGCCGATCACCGAACCAGACAAGATCGATGCGGGTCGCCAAGGCAGTCTGAAATCCGTGCCTCAGTAGCGTGCGCTGGCACTCATCCGAGTCGGAGAAGCGCATCAGCGGCGGGGTTGGCGGCAAATCGTCCACCCTCGGATTCCCGTGCGCGGCAACCGCTGCCCCGACAATGCCAAGGAGCTCATCGTCAGCGGCCCACTGGGTAAACACGAAAACACCGCCGGGACGGAGCACGCGAAAAGCCTCGGCAATCGCCAAATCGGGACGCTCCAAGTGCATTAAACCGAAAGCACAGGCAATGGCGTCGAAGCAGGCATCGGGGTAGGGCAGGCGTTCAGCATCGGCTTCGCGGAACGAGACCGCCGGATAATTGCGCTGTGCGAGGGCGACCATGGTCGGGGCGAAGTCGATCCCCTCGGCTCGGTGGCCGCGGGCAGCAGCTGCCGCGGAGAGGTGTCCAGGCCCGCAGCAGACGTCCAGCAGCGACCGGCAGTCGAAGTTGTCGCCGAGGGCGGCTAGGATGTGCGGGATCGCCTGGCTGGTGACGGCAGCCAAGGCGGCATCGTAGCTGTCAGCACGGGCTGTCCAGCCCGCGTGCTCTGCTTCGCGGAAAGACATCGTGGTCACGCTTTCTCCTTCCCTCGGCTCGCTGGCAGCTCGCGGCCAGCTTTGAACAGCGTGCTACCTTTCCGATTGTCCTGTAAGCGCGAGCTGCACCTTCCGACTGCGTCGCTGCTCTAGCACTACTTTGGCACTTGTACGGTTACGAGGCGATTGTGTAACCGACTGGGATTCAGTGGAGTATGCGCTGTGTCCCGGGCGAGCGACATTGGTGGGGATCTTGATGCGTGGCTGGCGCCGTTTCTCGGCGTGATCGGGCGCAGCACGCGGAGCAAATGGGCGCCGTTGTACGTGCAAGGATTGCTCGGGCCGGACGGACCGAAAAGTGTGCAGCCGATCGCCGCCCGGCTTGGGCTTGCTGGCCACGACCAGCTCCACCATTTCGTCAGCAGTCCGGTCTGGGATGATACGCCACTGTGGCGGGTGCTGGCCGAGCAGGCGGATCGTCTGGTGGGTGGTGACGACGCGGTGTTGGTGATCGACGATACGGCACTGCCGAAGAAAGGCACCGTTTCGGTCGGGGTAGCGGGGCAATACTGCGGCGCTTTGGGCAAGCAGGCCAACTGTCAGTCCCTGGTGTCGCTGACGCTGGCCCGCCGCGAGGTGCCCGTGCCGATCGGGCTGCGGCTCTTCCTGCCAAATGCTTGGACCGACGATCCCGCACGCTGTGTCAAGGCTGGCGTGCCCGAGGCGGCGCGCATTGCGCAGACCAAGCCGCAGATCGCGCTTGCCGAGATCGACCGACTGATGGCGGCGGGACTGCGCGTCGGCTGCGTGCTGGCGGACGCCGGATACGGCAGCGGGGCCCCGTTCCGCCAAGGGCTGAGCGAGCGCGGCCTGTCGTGGGCAGTCGGGGTTCCCCGCACCCTGAAGGTCTTCACCACCGGTGTGGGCTTGCTCTTTCCCCGAGCGAACAGGGGAAAGCCACGGCAGCATCCCGTGCCGAGTGAAGTCGCACGAGATGCCGCGGATGTGCTGGCAGGATGTCTCTGGCGGCGCGTCGTCTGGCGGCAGGGCACCAAGGGCGCGCTCGCCGCACGCTTTTCCGCTGTGCGGGTGCGGGTGGCCGATGGTCCACGTAGTCCCCGCCACGGCCATTTGCCGGGCGAAGAAGTTTGGCTCATCGGGGAATGGCGCAGCAGTGGCGAGCGCAAATACTATCTCAGCAATCTTGCTGTCCGCACCGCGCTGCGGCGGCTGGCCGCGGCGATCAAGGCGCGCTGGGTGTGCGAGCAGGCGCATCAGCAACTCAAGCAGGAGCTCGGCCTCGACGACTTTGAGGGCCGATCCTGGACCGGCCTACACCGACACGCACTCATGACCTGCATCGCGTTCGCCTATCTTCAGCACCTGCGGCTCAAGGCCGCCGGGCGGGGAAAAAAATCTGCCGCCGAACGCGCCGCCGCCGCGACCGACGCTGCCTGAACTGCGCCGCTCCATCAGCGCCCGCCTGTTTGCGCCACCACGACCGCCGTCACGATGTCCGCACTGCCACAAGCGTCTATCGCTCATCGCCTCCAAAGTGCCAAAGTAGTGCTAGTCACCTGAATCTAAAGTTCGCTGCATAACGTCCGCTCGGTAGTTTGGCAGAAGCGTCTGACGGAGGCGAGGATCTCGTCGGCGGACTTGGTCCATCGAAATGGCTTTGGGTTGTCGTTGTGCCGCTCGATAAAGTTGCGGATGTCACGCTCAAGCTGTCTGGTTGAGGTATGCACACCGCGGCGCAGCTGCTTGCGAGTGAGCTCGGCGAACCAGCGTTCGACCTGGTTGATCCAGGACGCCGATGTCGGCCTAAAATGGATCTGATAATGCGGCCTGCGCGCGAGCCATGATCGGACCCGATCGGTCTTGTGGGTGGCGTAATTGTCCATGATGATGTGGATGTCGAGGTCTGGTGGCAGCTTCGCATCGATCTGCTTGAGAACGTCCAGGAACTCCGCGGCGCGATGCCGTCTGTAGCATTTGCCGATCACGAAGCCGGAGGCGACGTCGAGCGCCGCGAAGAGCGAGGTTGTGCCGTGCCGGATGTAGTTGTGGGTCCGGCGCTCGGGCATACCTGGTAACATCGGCAGAACTGGCTGTTCTCGGTCGAGGGCCTGGATCTGGCTCTTTTCGTCGACGCTGAGCCCGAGTGCACGGGTCGGCGGCGACAGGTAGAGCCCGACAATGTCGCGGACTTTGTCGACAAACAGGGGATCGCTCGAGAGCTTGAACGTCTCCGAGCGATGCGGTTGGAGCCCAAATGCCGTCCAGATCCGGCGGATCGTCGTGTGAGAGAAGCCGGTCACGTCCGCCATCGACCGGATCGACCAATGGGTAGCATCGGCAGGCGTGGAGCGCAGCGTGCGCTCAATCACCGCGGCGATCTGATCGTCGGCGATTGTTCTTGGCCTGCCCGGCCGGGCTTCATCCAGCAAACCCTCGACACGACCCCGCAGAAAGCGCCGGCGCCATTTGCCGACCGTGTGCTCATGCACGCCAAGTTCGACGGCCACGACCTTGCTCTGGATACCATCCGCGCAGCGAAGGATGATCCGGCATCGCTCCGACATTGAGCGCGCGACGCGGCGTCGGCGTACCTGGCGCTCAAGATATTCCCGCTCCTCCGAACTCAGGACCAAAGCTACCGTCGGACGACCCGCTGCCCTCGCCATGCTACCTTCCTCTTCGCCGGAGTGCAGCATATAATGTGACTTACTTCAGTTCCAGATGACTAGCCCACGATCGGCGGCTACTCTATGACTTGGGTGGTCCTGGAGCACCCGGCAGGGGGCCGTCGGACGGTCTGGAGCTGGAGGACGGTAGCTCCGCAATTTCACCAGGCATCGACGGCCTCCTTCGGGCCGCTCCCGGGTTTATACATCGTGTAGCGTTTACGACGATCAAGGAGCCTGCTTTGCTTGCCGGATGAGCTATACCTGTCCAACCTCTCGACCGGAATTTAATGGATGCCATCGAACTGCTCGCATCTCCGAAGCATCTGTGACGTCACCCCGAGCGCACGCGGTTGTGAGGACTGCCTCAAGCTTGGCCAGACCTGGTTCCACTTGCGCCTTTGCCGGACTTGTGGACATGTCGGATGTTGCGACCAGTCGCCCGGTCAACATGCCACCGGGCATTTCCACGCCACAGGGCATCCGATCATCGAGGGCTACGATTCGCCCGAAGGCTGGGGCTGGTGTTTCATTGACGCGGTGATGCTGGATCTTTCCAAACGGTCGACGCACCAGCTGGGACCTATTCCTCGATATTACGAATGACCGAATCTCCCGTAGCGTCCGATCCGGATCGCGATCCGACCGACCCCTATACGCGGCGGGCCCAGATCCTGCCCCGCCTGTCCGAGGAAATGGCCGAGCGGATCGCCCGATATGGTGCTGAGGAATGGCTCCCGGCCGGCACGCTGGCGTTCCAGCGGCATCAGCGTGGCGTCGACTTCTTTTTGATCCTCGAAGGCAAGCTAGAGATCTTTGAAGCTGACGAACACGGAAAACCGAATGTCATCACGGCACTTGGTCAGCGCCAGTTCACCGGCGAGCTCGATCTGTTCAACGATCGTGAAAGCCTCGTTTCCGCACGAACCAGCGCTGAGTGCCGGGTGATCCGGGTCAAGCGTGCCGACTTCCGTAGCCTGGTGAGCAGTGAAACCGACATTGGCGAAATCCTGATGCGGGCCTTCATCCTGCGCCGTACCGGATTCATTCTCCACCGCCAGGGCGGTGTGGTGCTGGTTGGCCCAGGCCACGATGGCGACACGCTACGTCTGCAACGGTTCCTTACACGCAATGGTTACCCGCACAGGCTCCTGGATACCGACAATGATCCCGACGCCGCAAGCTTCCTGCAATGCCTGGATATCCGACGGGACCAGCTACCGGTCGTTCTGTTCCCGGGTGAGCAGCTGTTGCGCAATCCTTCGATCCTGGACTTGGCTGACCATCTCGGTCTGACTGAGAGACTCGACGAGCGTAAAGTCTGGGATGTCGCTGTGGTCGGTGCGGGACCGGCGGGTCTTGCTGCGGCCGTTTACGCGGCGTCCGAAGGGCTTGCAACGATTGTCATCGAGAGTTCTGGCGCCCGGCGGGCAGGCGGGTACATCATCAAAAATCGAGAATTACCTTGGCTTTCCGACGGGTATCTCAGGTCAGGCGCTGGCTGGTCGCGCGCAAATCCAGGCACAAAAATTCGGGGCGAAGCTGGCGATTTCCCGCGCGGTGATCGGTGTCGATTGTGGGATCACTCCCTACAGGCTGCAGCTTGAGGACGGCCAGACGCTCGCTGCGCGTGCGATTGTCATCGCCACGGGCGCGCGGTACCGCAAGCTCGACCTTGAAAACTATGCCAAATATGAGGGGCAGGGCATCCACTATGCAGCAACCGGAATGGAAGCCCAGCTCTGCAGGGGGGAGGAGGTAGTCGTCGTCGGCGGAGGGAACTCCGCGGGACAGGCGGCTGTGTTCCTGTCGCGTACGGTTGCCCACGTCCACGTCCTGGTGCGCGCGGACGGGTTCGCCGCGACCATGTCCGACTACCTCGTCCAGCGGCTTGCGTCATCGTCCAGGATCACGCTGCATCCGCGTACCGAGATCAGTGCCCTGGCGGGCGATCCCCAACTGCGGGAAGTGGCATGGACCAATCGCGAGACCGGCGCCAGCGAGGTACGGCGTGTTTCGAACCTGTTCATCATGATTGGAGCGGAGCCGAACTCGGAGTGGCTCGGCGGGTGCCTCGACCTCGATCCGCACGGTTTTGTGCGCACCGGCTTGGACGCGCAGGGGCGGCCCCTCGGTTCGCCGTTCGCGACGACCCGCCCCGGCATCTACGCTGTCGGTGACATCCGTTCCGGTTCCGTCAAGCGGGTCGCTTCCTGCGTGGGCGAGGGTTCGGTCGTCGTGCAGACGGTCCACCAATTTCTCCACCCCGGCGCGGCTTGAACGGCGTGAGCGCCAGCCTGCATTGGGCGTGTGACCGCACGGCCGCAGCAGCGGCGCCGGAAACTGCCCGTGATGACACGCCCCATCCGCGCGCGGTGCTCGCGACCACGATCCTCGCATCGAGCCTTGCGTTCATTGACGGCTCCGTCGTTAGTGTGGGGCTACCCCTGATTGGACGCAGCCTCGCAGCGGCTGGCGGCAGCCTGTCGTGGATCGTGAACGGCTATCTCCTACCGCTGAGCGCACTGCTGTTGATAGGCGGCGCCGTCGGTGATCTCTATGGCAGGCGGCGGCTATTGATTCTGGGCGTGAGCCTGTTCGCGATCGCGTCGGTGCTCTGCGCGACCGCGCCTAACCTGCAATGGCTCTTGGCCGGTCGGCTGCTGCAGGGCATCGGCGCTGCGATACTGATGCCCAACAGCCTTGCGATCCTCGGGTCCAGCTTTGCGGGAGAGACACGCGGCCAAGCAATCGGCATCTGGGCCGCCGCCGGCGCGGCCGCCGGTGCGGCCGGTCCACTGATCGGTGGCTGGCTGATTGACCAGACTGGTTGGCGAGCGATTTTTTTTATCAACGTGCCGCTCGCGATGGCGGCGATCATCCTCGCGGCGCTGTTCGTCCCTGACGAGCGGGACCGGGAAAGCGGCCCCCTCGACCTCGCCGGAGCGACCCTGGCCGCGACCGGGCTTGCGGCGCTCACCTGGGGGTTGACGGCGATATCTTCGGCTCAAGGCCAGCCGGCCGGCGGGCTCGCGGCACTGACTGGCGGTGCGGCGATACTTGTTTTGTTCGTCTACGTCGAACGTCGACGGAAGGACGCCGCGATGATGCCTCTCGCCCTCTTCGCTTCGCGCAAGTCCATCGGGCTGTCACTGCTGACGCTGCTCCTCTATGGCGCCCTTGGCGGGTTGCTCGTGCTCGTGCCCTATGTGCTGATCGAGGCGAGCGGCTATTCGGCAACCATGGCCGGCGCAGCGCTGTTGCCGCTGCCGCTGGTAGTCGCGCTGGCCTCGCCGGCGATGGGGCGCCTTGCAGGTCGGATCGGGCCGCGTCTGCAGCTCTCGATCGGCCCGGGGATTGTCGCAATCGGCTACGTGCTCGCGATGCGCATTGGCGGACCGAGCGGCTATTGGCTGACGACCTTCCCGGCGATGCTGGTGATTGCGCTTGGCATGGCATGTGCGGTTGCCCCGCTGACCACTGCCGTCTTGGCGTCGGTCGAACCAAGACACACGGGAGTCGCTTCGGGTTTCAACAGCGCGGTCGCGCGGACTGGCGGCTTGATCGCCACAGCATTGGCGAGCACGGTCCTCGTGGCCGGCGATCAGAATTTGCTTTCCTCATTTCGCGGCGCAGCCGTGATTGGGGCAGTGGCCTCCGTTGCCGCGGGTGGAAGCGCATATCGGTTGATGCGTGAAGGCTAATTGCGCGCGCCGGGGGCGAAGCGGCGTGTAGCGGGATTGGCAGGTGGCCCCTGCCTCAGACGAGGGTAAGCTCGGGCTTAACCCCAACCTTCAACTCGGCGACTTCCATGGTAAGGCGGCGATGTAGGCTCAGGCGGCACGCGCACGGGAGGATTCGTCCATGCTCTCCAGCGCTATCGTACGTGGTGACCGGGTCTTTGTGGCACTGCGCAAGGCGGGAGCGTTAGTTCGGCTCGGTCCCCCCGCGTACCAGCCGCTTAAAACTGTCCACCCGTAGGGGCGCACTCCAAATGTGTGGCAGGGCGCTTGTCCGTTCGCCCGTCCGTCAATCAAAGCGTCCGCTTTGACACTCGCACCAGGGTTGCCGGAAAGAGCGGGGGTGCCCGACTGAGGTTGGTTTGCCGGACGGGCGGCCGTCCGGTCAGGGGTCGTTTGCCGGACAGCCCGCGCCGGTAGGGTCGCCGCCGTCTATCGGAGAACGAGGATGGCGCACCGACAGCTGCTGACCGACGAGGAGCGGCGAGCTCTCCTCGGCATCCCACTTGATGCCGACAGCATGGCGCGATGCTTCACCCTCTCCCGCGCCGACCGGCACCTCGTGGCGGCACGCCGCCGGGATGCCAATCGTATCGGCTTTGCCGTTCAGCTTGCCTTGCTTCGCCATCCCGGCATTGCTCTGGCGCAGATTGGAGCAGCCGGTCGAGCCGCTCGTTCAGTGGCTGGCAAAGCAGCTTGAAATTCCCGCCGCGCCGTTCACCGGATACGCGCGTCGCCCACAGACGATGACGGACCACGCGCGGCTGCTCGCCATGACCCTGGGCCTTCGGTCGCCGGCGAACACCGATCTGCCGATGATGATCGAGGCTGCGGCTCAGGCGGCCTGGAGCACCGATCGCGGACAGCCCATCGCCGCCGCGGTTGTCGCTGCGCTCCGCGCAGCCGGGATCATTCTGCCGGCCAGCAGTGTCATCGAACGGACCGCAATAGCCGGCCGCGCCCGCGCTCGCAGGCGTGCGACGGACGCTCTGCTCGCGGCGGTCTCCGACGAGCAGATTGCCAAACTCGACCGGCTGCTCGTGCTTGACGCCTCGGTGAACATGACACCGTTCGCTTGGCTCAAGGCGATGCCGGTCGCACCGAAGGCGGACCACATCCGCGAACTGCTCGATCGGCTGCGCCGGGTGCGCGACATCGGCCTGCCGCTGAGATCACGACGCAAATCCATGAAGAACGGCTGCGGCAGTTCGTGCGTGAGGGCTACGCATCCGATGCCCATCAACTCGGCCGCTATACCGCACGCCGGCGACGAGCGATCCTTGTCGCGACGACGATCGATCTCGAGGCACGCCTGACGGACGCGGTGCTGGACATGGCAGACAAGCTGATCGGCGGTCTGTTCGCCAGGGCACGCAATACGACGCGCCGTCGCTACGCCGCCAGCGCCGGCGACGTGGGCCGGCTGATGCGCATGTTCCACGGCACGATCGAGGCGCTCGCTGTGGCACAGGACAATGAGCGCGACGCCTTCGAGGTCGTCGACGAAGCGGTTGGCTGGGCGAAGCTGCTGCGCGTGCGCGGCGAGGTCGAGGACCTGGCCAACCTGGCCGACGAAGATCCGCTGCTGCGAGCTGCCGACCGCTGGAGGACGCTGCGCAAGTTCGCGCCCGACCTGATCGAGGCGCTGGAGTTCTGCGCAGCGCGCGCCGGCGATCCGATGCTGGCGGCGCTGCAGCTGCTCGCCGAACTCAACCGGTCCGGCAAACGCGAGGTGCCGGCGGACGCGCCCATGCCATTCCGCAAGGAGTGGCGGCGCCTCGTCATCGGAAGGAGGTGCAGCCGAACCGGCGTCTCTACGAGACGGCGGTGCTCGCAACCCTGCGCGACAAGCTGCGCTCGGGTGACATCTGGGTCGAGCGTTCGTCCAGCTATCGCCGGTTCGACAGCTACCTCTTGCCGCCCTCCGCCGTCCCGGCCGTCGCGGCAGAGCTTGGCCTGCCGGCGACGGCAGATGAATGGCTGACGACGAAGGCCGCCGAACTCGATCGCCGGCTGAAGCGCTTCGCGCGACGGCTGCAGCGGGGCGAGCTGGAGGGTGTCGAATTTCGCGACGGGCGCCTGCAGGTGTCGCCGGTCAAGGCGACCATCACGCCTGAGGCGCGCGCCTTTGCAGACGGGATCGAGGCGATGATGCCGCGCGTGCGCATCACCGAGTTGCTGCACGAGGTGAACCGGGCGACCGGCTTCGCGTCCGCCTTCACCAACCTGCGCACCGGCGAGCGCTGCGACGACGAGAACGCGCTGCTCGCCGCGATCCTGGCGGACGCCACCAATCTCGGCCTCGGCCGCATGGCGGCGGCCAGCCACGGCGTCACCCGCGACAAGCTGATCTGGACCGCCGATGCCTACATCCGCCCCGAGACCTACAAGGCGGCGCTCGCCCGGATCATCGATGCGCACCACGCGCTGCCGATCGCGACGATCTGGGGCGACGGCAGCACCTCGTCCTCGGATCGGCAATTCTTCCGCTCCGCCAAGCGCGGCGACGCCGCGGGCGAGATCAACGCGCGCTACGGCCACGATCCCGGCCTCGGCTTCTACACCCACGTCTCCGATCAGCACGGCCCGTACAGCGCGCGCGTCATGTCGGCGACCAGCCACGAAGCGCCGTACGTGCTCGATGGGCTGATGCATCACGGCACGGCGCTGCGGATCGGCACGCACTACACCGACACCGGCGGCGCGTCCGATCATGTCTTCATCCTCTGCACCATGCTGGGCTTCCGGTTCTGCCCGCGGCTGCGCGACTTCCCCGATCGCAAGTTCGCCTGCATCGAGCCCGCCACCACCTACAAGGAGCTGCAGCCGCTGTTCGGGCGGCGCATCCGGACGGACGTCATCCGCGAGCACTGGGACGAGGTGCTGCGCCTGGTCGCGTCGCTGCAGGCTGGCACCGTCCTGCCGTCCGCGATGCTGAAGCGGCTGGCGGCATTCCAGCGCCAGAACCAGCTCGACCTCGCCCTGCAGGAGCTGGGACGGATCGAGCGCACCCTGTTCATGCTGGACTGGCTGGAATCACCGCAGCTCCGGCAGCTCTGCCACGCCGGCCTGAACAAGAGCGAGCAGCGCCACGCCCTCGCCCAGGTGATCTGCACCTTCAAGCAGGGGCGCATCGCCGACCGCGGCCAGGACGCGCAGCAGTTCCGGGCCTCCGGTCTGAACCTGGTGATCGCCGCGATCGTCTACTGGAACTCGACCTACCTGGCCGATGCCGTCGATCACCTGCGCAGCCGAACGCCAAGCCGTCGCCCGCCGAACTGCTCGCCCATACCTCGCCGCTCACCTGGGAGCACATCGGCTTCTCCGGCGACTTCCTGTGGGACCGCGCCGCTGCCACCGCGGGCCAGCGCCGGCCGCTGAACCTCAGCCGGGAAAGGAGGGCCGCATGAGCAGCACGGTCGTGTTCGCGGAAACGTTCGCCCTTAGCGTTGTCTAGCTAACAACCGACGCTCTGCCCTCTTGTATGAAAAGGGAACGGCCTACGCCGAACTCGGTCTCGTCGATCCGAAGTGGACGGACGACGAACTTCTCGATTTCGTGATGGCGCATCTGGACGGCAAAGGCGGCGAATCTCAGGAAACTCTGGTCGCCGCTGCGAAGGAATCTCCCTGCGAATCGCTTGACGAGTTGAGACGACCACCCATCTCTACTGCTATGCAGCATTCTCCCGTCCGCGAAAAGCTGATCCAGGCCGCCGTCGACATCATCCATCAGTGCGGCTTCAACGGCTGTGGCGTGCAGGATATCGTCGACGCGGCGGGCGTCCCGAAGGGCTCGTTCTACAACCACTTCACCAGCAAGGAGGCGCTGGGGGCTGCCGCCATCGAACGCTACTGGGACGAGCGGGCCAGCGTGCTGCTGGGCATGCTCGCCGACGAGACAGTCGTGCCGTCCAAGCGCCTGAGACGTTATCTCGCAACCATTCGAGCGCGATTGGCTGACCGGGGCTACGCGAGCGGTTGCCTCGTGGGGAATCTCGCGGCCGAACTGTCCGACCAGAGCCCGCAGATCGCGGGCCATCTGTCCTGCGTGTTCGCCCGCTGGACCGCCGCGCTGGAAGGCTGGGTCCGCGCCGCGCAGGCGGCTGGCGAGATCAGCCGCGCCATCGATCCGGCGATGGTCGCACGCTTTCTGGTCAACTCCCTGCACGGCGCAATCCTGCGCGCGCGGGTTGACAAGTCGGACACGTCGCTTGCCGACCTGGAAGCGATGATCTCGGCCATGTTGTTCACCTCAACCGCCCGAGGGACCGACCAATGACGCCCTGGCGCCAGCCATTCGTCGCGCTGCTTCTGACGGCCGTCTGCGCGGCGCCTGCCCTCGCACAGGCGCCGGGCGGCCCACCCCCGCCGGTCAGCGTCAGCGCGCCACTTCAACGCGAGGTGACGGAATGGCTGGAATACACCGGCCAGTTCGCCGCCATCGACTATGTTGAAGTCCGCCCCCGCGTCAGCGGCTACCTGACGGAACTGCATTTCACCGACGGACAGATCGTCAAGAAGGGCGACCTGCTGCTCGTGATCGACCCTCGCCCGTTCGAGATCGAACTACAGCAGGCCGAGGCGCAACGCGACAGCGCCAACGCCTCGCTCGAATTCGCCACCCGCGACGTCTCGCGTGGCGCCGCGCTGCGGCAGAACGACGTCCTGGCCGCCAGCACCTACGAACAGCGCGTGCAGCAGATGAAAACGGCCGAGGCCGCGCTGCAAACGGCCAACGCCGCGATCCGCCAGGCGCAAGCTCGACCTCGAGTTCAGCCACATCACCGCCCCCAACAGCGGGCCGTATCGGCACCCACCAGGTGTCGGTCGGCAACCTCGTCGTGGGCGGTGCCAACAGCACCACCTCCACCCTGCTGACCACGATCGTGTCGGTCGACCCGGTCTGGTTCAACTTCGACATGAGCGAGCGTGACTTCCTCGTCTATCAGCGTGCCGTCAGTGAGGGCCGGCTGCGCTCCCCGGGCGACGCCGGAGCGATCGCGCAGGTGAAGCTCGACGACGAGACGTGACTGGAAGCGCGCCGGGCGGATCGATTTCGTGGACAACCAGATCGACCGTGGGTCGGGCACGATCCGCGTGCGCGCCAGCTTCCCCAACCCCGACCTGTTCATCACGCCGGGCCAGTTCGGCCGGCTGCGGCTGCCGGCGTCCGCACCACACCCCGCCTTGCTGCTGCCGGACGCCGCCGTCACCACCGACCAATCCCGCAAAGTGGTGATGACGGTCAGCGCGGACGGAACGGTCGTGCCCAAGGTCGTGCAGACCGGGCCGCTGTTCGACGGGCTGCGGGTGATCCGCTCCGGCATCGACCCCACCGACAGCGTGGTGATCGATGGCCTGCTGCGAGCCCGCCCAGGCGGCAAGATCACACCGCAACCGGGTGTGATCCCGCCCGCCCAAAGCTGAGATCCGCCTTTAAGCTGAAGCCTCTCGCCGGATGGATCGCGCGCCGTGAAATTTACGCACTTCTTCATCGACCATCCGATCTTTGCTTCGGTGGTGTCGTTCTTCATCACCATCATCGGCGCGGTCGCCTATTTCAGCCTGCCGATCGCGCAGTATCCCGAAATAGCGCCGCCCACGATTCAGATCACCGCCACCTATCCCGGCGCCTCGGCCGAGGTCGTCAGCGCCGACCGTATCCACGCCGCTCGAGCAGCAGATCAACGGCGTCGAGAACATGCTGTATATGAACAGCCAGGCCACCGGCGACGGCAAGCTGACGATAACCGTCACCTTCAATCTCGGCACCAACCTCGATACCGCCCAGGTGCTGACGCAGAACCGTATCGCCACCGCACTTCCGCGCTTGCCGGACGAGGTCCAGCGGCTCGGCGTGACGGTGAAGAAGGCCTCGCCCGACCTGATGATGGTCGTGCACCTGTATTCCCCCGAAGGACACGCGCGATCAGCTCTATCTGTCCAATTACGCCACCCTGCAGGTGAAGGACCAGCTCGCGCGCCTGTCCGGTGTTGGCGACGTGAACATCATCGGCGCGCGCGATTATGCCATGCGCATCTGGCTCGATCCGGAGAAGGTCGCCGCGCGTGGGCTGGACGCGGGCGAGGTGGTGAGCGCGTTGCAGGCGGAGAACGTGCAGGTCTCCGCGGGCGTGCTCAACCAGCCGCCCGTCACCACGCCGGGCGCGTTCCAGCTGAGCGTGGAGACGCTGGGCCGCCTCAGTACTCCGGAGCAGTTCGCCGACATCGTCATCCGCACCGACCCGAATGGCCGCATCACCCGCGTGCGCGACGTGGCCCGCGTCGAACTGGCGGCGCAGGACTACAACGCCAATGGCTACCTCGACACGCGCACCGCCGTGCCGATGCTGATCTTCCAGCAGCCCGGCTCCAACGCGCTGGCGACGGCGCAGCGGGTGCGCGCGGCGATGGCCACGCTGTCGAAGGATTTCCCTCAGGACGTCGCCTACGACATCGTCTATGACCCGACGCAATTCATCGACCAGTCCGTCAACGCGGTGATCCACACGATCTTCGAGGCCGTGGTGCTCGTCGTCGTCGTTGTCATACTGTTCCTGCAGACCTGGCGCGCCTCGGTCATCCCGATCGTGGCGATCCCGATCTCGCTCATCGGCACATTTGCCGTGCTGGCTGCATTCGGCTTCTCGCTCAACAACCTGTCGCTGTTCGGGCTGGTGCTGGCCGTCGGCATCGTCGTCGACGACGCGATCGTGGTCGTCGAGAACGTCGAGCGCAACCTGCGGCTTGGCATGCTCGCCACGCGAAGCCGCCCACCGCACGATGGACGAGGTCGCCGGCGCGCTGATCGCCATCGCGCTGACACTGTGCGCCGTGTTCATCCCGTCGGCCTTCATCAGTGGCATCTCCGGCCAATTCTTCCGCCAGTTCGCCGTCACCATCGCCGACCTCCACCGTGCTCTCCGCAATCGTCTCCCTCACGCTCAGCCCGGCGCTGTGCGCCCTGCTGTTCAAACCGCATGTGGACCACGCGCATGCCAGGCGGCCCGGACTGCTCGCCCGGCCGTTCGTGCTGTTCTTCAACGGCTTCAACGCGTGCTTCGATTGGCTGTCCGACCGCTACGGCCGGCTGACCGGGCGGCTGGCGCGGATGGGCGCCGTGATGCTCGTGCTCTATGCCGGGCTGGTCGGCCTGGCCGGCTTTCAGTTCGCCCGCGCGCCCACGGGGTTCATCACGAACCAGGATCTCGGCTACCTGCTCAACATCATCCAACTGCCGCCTGGCGCGTCCCTGGCGCGCACCGACGCCGTCGTGCGGGAGGCGACGAAGATCGTGCTGGACACGCCTGGCGTCGGCTCACGCCGTGCCGTTCGCGGGCTTCGACGCCACCACCGGCACCAACGGGTCGTTCGCCGGCATCGTGTTCGCCCCGCTCAAGCCGTTCGACGAACGCGCCGCCCAGGGCCTGACCGCCGAGCACATCCAGGCCGACCTGCGTCGCCGCCTGTCCGCTATCAAGGGCGCCGTTCATCATCACGCTATCGCCCCCGCCGGTGCGCGGCATCGGGACCGCCGGTGGGTTCAAGATGTATGTCCAGGACAAGCGCGGCCGTGGCCCGGCGGCGCTGGAAGCCGCGACGCAGGACCTCGTGCAGGCCGCCAACAAGACGCCCGGCTGCAATCGGCGTGTTCACCCTGTTCAACACGAGGACGCCGAAGGTCTACGCCGACATCGACCGCGCGCGTGCGCAGATCCTCGGCGTGCCCGCCAGCCGGATCTTCGAGGCGCTGCAGGTCTATCTGGGCTCGGCCTATGTCAACGACTTCAATATCCTGGGCCGCACCTACGAGGTCATGGCGCAGGCCGACGAGCAATTCCGCCGCGACCCGCACGACATCGCCAACCTCAAGACACGCAACAACGCCGGTCAGATGGTCCCGCATCGGCGCGGTGACGAGCCTGCGCGACATCACCGGCGCCTACCGCGTGCCGCGCTACAACCTTTTCCCGGCCGCCGAAGTCCAGGGCAACACCCTGCCCGGCATACTCGTCCAGCTACGGCGTTGGACACGATGGAGCGCTGGCCGCCGAGCGTCTGCCGGACGGCTTCGGCTTCGAATGGACGGACCTCGCCTATCCAGCAGAAGCTCGCGGGAAACACAATCCTGCTGATCTTCGCCGCCTCGGCGCTCGTTCGTCTTCCTGGTGCTGGCCGCGCAATACGAAAGCTGGACGTTGCCGCTGGCCATCATCCTGATCGTGCCGATGTGCCTGCTGGCCGCCGTGACCGGGCCTGCTGATCCGCGGCATGAACATCGACATCCTGGCGCAGATCGGCTTCGTTGTGCTCGTCGGCCTGGCGGCGAAGAACGCCATCCTGATCGTCGAATTCGCCAAGCAGTCGGAGGAGGCGGGATCCAACCCCCTGCAGGCCGCCGATACAGGCCGCCCGCACCCGACTGCGCCCGATCCTGATGACGTCGTTCGCCTTCATCTTCGGTGTCATCCCGCTTGGCGCTCGCGACCGGTGCGGGCGCCGAGATGCGTCAGGTGCTGGGCACGGCGATGTTCTTCGGCATGCTGGGCGTGACCGTCTTTGGCCTGCTGTTCACCCCGATGTTCTACGTCGTGGTCCGCAGAATCTTCAGCGGCAAGACGGTCCCGGACCGGATCGCGCATCCCGAGCCGGCCATCCTGCCCCCCATCAGCCAGCCGGCGGAATAGCCACACCATGGCTGCGCATCGGCTGGCGCGCGCGCCAGCTCGCTCTGGAGCGAACCTCGCCGCGTCGAGACAAATCGCGTTTGGGTCAGCCCGTCGGGCGGTTGGTATAACTTGTAGGGGTCACGCCACGAAAGTGCTCTCAGTGTCCGGCAGTATAGAAAGGTCTGGAAATCCAGGGTCTAGCGGACTGTCAATCGGCACGCAAAAGGGGCTCTTCCGCACTTTCGGCGCAGATGGTGCTTGTACTCAAGTGGCGGATCTTGGAGAGAAGATGACTCACCGAGGGGTCATCAATTTTGGACGGTATGCTCGCATTCGTGCCCGCGGAGTTGGTCGTAAGCCAGATTTTGTCTGAAGGAGATCGGATCACGATACGGGCCAACCCAAGGGAGGCGCCTGCTCGGTGTCCCGTATGCCAGCGACGGTCACACCGCGTCCACAGCCGATATGATCGAATGCTGGCCGATCTTCCATGGCAAGGTCGTGTTGTGACGATCGCGGTCACTGTTCGACGCTTCCGCTGCGACAACACTCGATCGTTCGTCGCACCGGGCACAGCCGCAAGGTCGTGCGTGATGTCGTTCGAGGTCGCAGAACCGACATATTCCGGGTTCGAACAAGTTCACTGGAGCGATTTTTTTTTGCGGCTCGTCGCCGAGTGGACGACGCGACGTCGGCGCACTGAAGCCGCTCCGACTGCGGCGCCGATCGCTCCACCATCCACCCGGTCGATTGCGCGCCTCATGACCATCGCGCGCGACCAGGTCTCTGGCACCGGCGCCGTGACGGTGAGCGTGATCGAGCAGGCGGTTCCTCAACTCGTCACCGGACGTGATCTGCTCGACAGCTTCCAGCAGATGATCCGGTCCAAAGCTGGGTACAGCTTGGAGACCTGGATCAAAGATACAATTGGCAATTTCTTGGCATCCTTCGCAAGAGGGATCACCGCCGACAAACAGGCTGTTGCCGCCGCAATCGTTGAGCCCTCCTCCAACGGGCAAACCGAAGGCCACATCACCAAACTCAAAATGATCAAACGGCAGATGTATGGCCGTGCAAACCTCGATCTGCTCCGAGCACGCCTATGCGCCGCATGAAGCAATCACTACCTGCACCGAAAGTGCGGAAGAGCCCAATTGTGACCCCCTTGAGCCTGTAGGATTGCCCTGATGTCGGTCCGTTTGCGGGTGGGTGGTGGAGCTGTGGGTAAGTGGCCTGCCGCCGTGCCGGTGCTGCCATCACCACGGCCAGGCAAAACCCGAAATTCCCTGAGACGATCGCCTCCAGCCCGCAGGTTCGTGCATGGGCGGTTTTCGTATGCCTGACGGCATCCGAAACTCTTCACGTCAGCGGACCGGTGGCTTTCGGATAATGATTTCGAAAAGCAGCCCTTCAGTCAGGTCATGGCGGACCGACGACATCGGACCCATCTCAGACATTGCCCCTCATTAGTAGGAATGGGCCGGCGCCAGCGCGGAACACGCTACAGCAACTCTTGCAGGGAACCGATGGCCGCCTTAGCCGACACTGCCTTCGTCAACGAAATTTCACCACGTCTCGGGAGGCGCCCAATCCTACCCAGGTCAACCCGATGACCGCCTCCTACACTCCTACACTACGACCGGGGACAGGGCCTTGCGCCTATATGCTCGGTGTGTCTGTTTCAGGGATCGCTTCAGGCCCAGTGAAGGGAGATCCGCTGGAATGCGAATGCGAGTTCACGGGAGTCGGAATTATAAAATGGGTGGGCAGATGGTCGAACAGCATCCGGGTGGTGAAACGTCACGTCGATGAATTCTTGGCGTTCGAGAGTGGCTCTGGAAATGGGGCATTGTAGATACGAAGCATTCTTCACCGTGAATGCAGCTATATCCACGCCGTTGACGATCACTGTCAGCTGCTGCGCCGAGATATGCATCGGATTGACGTAAGGAAAAACCTGCAGTCCCAGCATCAAATCCAAGGCGCTGATGCGCGGCAATTTGAGCAAAGTCTCGGTGCCGGTGGTCCAGGTATAGTCCGGTTCAGGCTCTGACCAGCCCCTAACCTGGTACTGCCTGGCTGTCCCGCCTACCCCGAAGTCGATGTTTATCAGGCGCGGCTTTGCATCTGCGCCGCTGCATTGCGTGGATTCCTCCGCCCGAAGGGCCTTGTCTGACGTCCAAAGCGCGTAGGCTTGCCGGCAGAGCGCCAGCCATGAAGGGAGGTGTGGCTGGTGGACGCTGTCACTCGGTGCGAGCCGTTCCACACGGCCTATCATAAGGCGATCACTGATCTTCCTGACGCTGCCGGGTGGTTGCCCGCCATCCGCCTCGACCACCCAAAGGAGGGTCGCCGCGCCGTAGCCTGCCATCGCACGGAGAAGGCTCGCGAGATCCTGCTCCGACGCCGCATTCTGCTGGTGGTAGACAAAAATCTTACCCCGGTTTTCCAGATTGTCGATCAGCTGCGATATCAGGAAACGAGTTTTTCGATATTCGATCTTATACAGCAAATCCTTGCTGATCTCACCTTTGTGGAGCTGTGTGTGGTAGCCCAGGCCCAGGCTTTTCGCAGTGATCCGGTACATCGTCTCCGTCCAGCCACACCGTGAAGTTGCCCGGTTCAGCGATCCCTGCAAACCGGGTGTTCAGTGCCTGGACCAGGGCGTCGAACGACATTCCGGCAAAGCGGAGCAATCCCATCGGTTCGGCGCCCGACAGACGCTGCACGAACCCAAACTCGCAATTTCGACCCAGACTTTCGAAATGGCACAGTAGTTCGGCGTCGGACTGGTTCACCGGTCCACACCCTCTCGGTCACGAATGCCATGGGAATGCAAAATCTCCCGCATGCGCGCTATCGTCGTCGCACTTGCTATCTCCGCATCCGACAATGCGATGCCATAGGTTTCCTCAATGCACATCATTATCATGATGTGACGGATACTGTCCCACTCCGCCGTATTGTGAATGCTCGAACTCTCTCCGATCGCCTCATCCGGCAGCTTTAATGTGGCGGCGATCAGCGCGAGCAATCCCGGAGGCGCCAGCGTATCGTTTCCTAAAGATACAGACAAAGGAGACAGTGTCGGCACACCGACAGTGTCGATCGTGCCACTCGAGAGCAATTCGGCCGGTTCAGCCAGCCAATCGGGCAAGGCCGCCATGTCGGGCTTGCCCGCCGGGGTAAGAGCGATTTCGTCGACCAACATGATAACGTCGGGCACCATCTGCACCGGCAGCAATGCGCGCAGTTGCGCACGCAGTTCAGTGACGGTGAAACCTTCTGCTGCCACGACCCAACCGACGAGACGTTGGTCGTCGTTCCCAACCTTCCTTATGGCAACAACGGCCCGGCGGACGCCCCCCAACCCGCCGAGCGCGTATTCGATGGCATCGAGTTCGACGCGCACGCCGCGGATCTTCACCTGCCGGTCGCGACGCCCATGAAATTCCAGCCTCCCATCGGGCAGCAACGCGGCAAGATCGCCGGAGCGATAAACTCGGTGCCGCGTTCCATTTGTGCCGGACACGACTGGAAACGCAGCATCGGTCAGATCCGGCCGCCCCCGATAGCCGCGAGCAAGTCCGATGCCGGAAATGCAAATCTCACCAAGTGCCCCCGGCACCACTGGCTGTTGTCGCTCATCCAGCAAGTCCACACGCATATTGGCAATCGGCCGACCGATGCTGCGGCTTGCGGTGTTCGCCGGCGCCATCACGTCGTCTGCCGTGCAATAGATGGCGGCCTCGGTCGGGCCATAGACGTTTATGGCACGGCGTATTGCGGTTGTTGCCCTCAGGCGCGGCGGCAGACTGGCGGGGCAACTCTCGCCACCGAACATCACTGCCCGCAGAGATGGCGGCAGGGCATCCGCCGCCAGCAGGTTCGTGAGCATCGAAGGCGTGGCGCCAAAGGCTGTGAAGGACCGAAACTGTCTGGACGTTTTCAGTCTTGCCAGATTTCCGATCGGGACCAGCGTGCCGCCATGCGCCAGCGGCGCAAAGATCTGATGTAGGCTGGCATCGCTTCCCAGCGAATCCGTCCACGGGACAAGATCTAGGTCGCCTTCAGCGTAGAGCGTAGCAAGGGAGTGGCGAAGCGTGTTGGCCGCGGCACAATGCGGGACCTCCACAATTTTCGGCAGGCCCGTGGTCCCTGACGTCGCGATCAGATAGGCCAGTTGATCCGGGCTAATCGCGATGGCCGGGGGAGCACCGGCATGCGCCGACAGCACGCCCAGCTCGAGTGACAGCACCGTGCAGCCCAGTCCAGCAGCGCGTGTTGCCAGGTCCGGATCGGACAGGCATCGCTGCACCCCAGCGGCCTGCAGGATACGACGCAACTCCGGATCGGGGTGGGAGGGTGCGAGCGGCAGGAATGCGGCGCCCGCCTGGAGCACGGCGAGCACGGCAATCAGGTAGCCCGCGTTGCGCTCGGCCAGGATTGCCACCGGCTCCTCCCTGCCCACGCCCGCCGCCACCAGTGCATGCGCCAGCGCATTGGCAGCAGCCGCCAGATCGCCATAGGTCAGGGATCCATCGTGTGAGGTCAGGGCTGCGCGACCGGGCTGCCGAGTGGCCTGGGCCGTGAAATCTGCATGCAGCAACAGCCCTGTTGCATCCGGGCGAACCGGTCCCAACGACGACAGCTCGATCCATTCCCGCTGACTGGCGCTGAGATAGGGCAGGTCGCCGACCCGGCGGTCCGGGTTGCCGACAAAACCGGCGAGCAGCGTGGCGAATGTGTCGGCCAGCGCAGCCGGCCCTCCAGGGCGATGCGCTTCCGTCCAGTATTGCAAATGGATGTCCAGCGTGGCCCCGTGCTTGACAGCCACGGTGAGGGGCGTGTCGGAGTATTGTAGCACCCGGATACGACGCTGCGTGCCGGCTGGGGCAGTATTCGCAAACCAGGCGGTGAACCGGTCCCGCTGAAAGAGAACATTGTTGTCCCAGATGCGGTCGCCAAGCCCACACCACGCAAGGATATGGGCCAGCCCGGCTCCCGCATGCGGGCGCGAGGCATTCCAGAATGCGGAGACGGCCGTGACCAGTTCCGACACTGTCTGCCCCCGATTTATCCGCACCCGCAACGGAACCGAGTTGACCAGCGACTGGAGATGCGGCCCCCGCGACAGCCCTGTTCCGGCGCGCAGGTTGCGGATGGTCAGGAATGCGATGTCGTCATCGCGCAATAGACGATGCAGGCAAAGGGCCCATGCAGAATAAACGAGCATGGCCAGCGACGATTGAAGGGTCGCAGCCGTATCACGAAGTCCAGCCAGCGTCTCTGACGACAATTCGCGGTGCAGCGTGCCCTGCTTCTCCCAAGCCGTTCCGGTTACCGTTTGGCTGTCCGATAGCGACCCGCCGTCATTGAGCCCGGCAAGTGCGCCGTGCCAGTACGGCCTCGCGCCAGTGTCAGTGTCTGGCAACGCCGCATCTGCCGGCGCATACCGCGCCGGGGGCGTGTAGGGCCGGCCCGACTGGCAGGCGTCATACCTGCCGATCAATTCCCTCAGCATTGCGTCGCGCGCGATACCGTCGAGGATCAGGTGATGGTAGGTGATGAGGATCCTGGCTCGCCCGTCCGGCAACATCACGCACCCGGCGCGCAGCAGCGAGGCGACACCAAGATCGAAGCCAAGCGCCCGGTCTTCGGTCAGCAGCGTGGCAAGCTGCCGTTCGACCTCGCCCGGGGCCAGGTGTCGCCAGTCCCAGACCGCCGTCGGCACAATCGCCGGCGGGACATTGTCTTCGGCGGTGCGTGGCTGATCCAGTCCGAACGTCCTGCGCATCTGATGATGGCGATCAACCACGTCCTGCAGGCAACTGAAGAACAGCGCCGGGGCTATGGTTTCGGTGAAATCCAACACGACCTGAAGCAGCCCGATCGCGTTTTTTCGAGGCTCGGCGTAGGCGGGGTAGCCGATCATCAGAGCGCACGCGGCTCGACGAGGCAATGATTGCGACGGCAGACCAATCCCTCACTATCGATCACCCGCACCATACGGCGTTGCCGGACGGTCAGACCGGCGCTGCCGAGCAGGTCCTCAAACGCCTCGAAGGGGATGAAATGCTCGAGATTGCCCAATGGCAGCGTGACCATGACAACGCCAATACCGCTGGCAACAAGCCGCCGCGCCGGGCCGAGCCGGATGAATGCCTCGCATTCAACGGCGCTCAGCCGCACATTATGGACATCGCAATCCAAGCCAAGCCGCTCGCGCAAGCCCTCCCCCTCGGCGGGTGGAAATTCGCTGGGGTCGGTGTAGTGCAGCAACGCCAAACCGCCAGGACGCAGGATGCGGGTCAACTCGGCGAGGATCGGCCGGTAGGTCCGGACCGGCGCGCAGTTGAGCAGATGATCCTGCAGCACGAGATCGAAGCTGGCGTCGGCGAAAAATTGTGACAGATCGGCTGCATCGGCGCGATGAAACCGCGTCGGCTCTTGGATATGCCCCAAGGCTTCAAGATCGATCAGGTCGATTACGTGGATTTCCGGCCAGGCGATGCCCTGGTGCCGCAGAAACGCGACCAGCGCGTCCACATTGTCGGCCGATGCGCTGCCCTGGATCAGGCAGCGTGGCGAGGTGCCAATGCGCTTGGCGAGCAAGCCGCGTGGCAATTCCGCCTGCCACAGTGTCAGCGCGAACCCGAGCGAAAATCGCCGCTTCGCGTCTCCGACATTCCGCCTTTCATTCTGTGCCAGATAGGCATGGGGATCGGCGTATCCGCCGGCGACGGGCCTGTTCAAAACAACGTGCTTTGTATCAATAGTCATTTCACGTCTGAGGTGTACCAAGGTGGATAAAAACTGCTACGTCGCAACAAACCGTATCCACTGCTTATGCCGCATCGTCAAGGCGCTGGTCCGTCGCGTCCGATTGGGATTGATCCGTCGGGCTGCGCCATTTTTGTCCGTCATTCCGAGGCGACAGCGTCGTCAACGAGCCGGGCGCAATGCCTGAGACAGTCGGCCTGACGCTGGATGAGGGCCGGCACCCACTCACGCGGCGATCGGAATGACCGCCTTGGGCGCGCGCATAGGCGTCAGTCGCAGCGCAAATTGGAACGGCGACTTTCCACCGCGACGGCGCGAACACCTTTTGCCGGCGACAACCGCGCAACGACCCATGAAGGGCGGCCAGCTTGGCCGGTGAAACGATGTAAAGTGACGCGCCGCATGGCGGGCGCCTGCACGCCACCAGTGCGTTTTCCTTCGACGACACTATCGGGGCGAATTCAGCCCGCGCCGCGCCGCATCGACACTATTTCGGGCGCGGCGGCAAATGGGGCGCGAAAAACGCAGGAGCGATGCACACGGCCGTCGGGCATAGGAAGAACAGCGTGCACCTAATTTGATAGTGACCTTGACGACAGAGGCGGGATAGCGGTCACATTGTAAATGCCGATGAATAGGTCGCCAGCCGCATATCGCCGTCGATAGGTAATCCAGCGTTGCTTGAGATGATGAGGCCGGTCATGCAGCAGATGACAGCGCTGGCAGAGACTCTTGAGGTTGGCCAACCGGTTGTTGGTGGGATCGCTGTCCAGGTGCGCCGCGGCGAGCACGACGCGGGTTGTACGCAGCCGCGCGGCGTCCATCAGGTCTGGCCAACGTGCGGGGCGGCCGCGCCGATCCCGCCAGGTGCCCGCCTCGTCGTCGAACCAGCGGCCGTCCGGCAAACAGCGGAGCTGGACCAGATGCGGCCGTCCGCAGCCTTGGCAGCGGCCGCCGGCCCGCTCAAAGCGTACCCGCCGGCTCAGTTCGCGCCAATGCTGTGGATAGAGGGGGCGCAGCTCGGGACGGATCGGCATTGTGCTAAATCACCCCGAGCCGCCGCGTCGACTGCCGCTCACTGTCGAGCGGGGATCGCTTCATTCTGACAGCCTCGAAATCGTCCAACCGCTCACGTTGTAGCTGCGGCCGATCTCGGCGAGCGTTTCCTCCCCGCGCTCGCGCCGCGCGAGGGCTTCCTTCCGCTGATGGGGGGTGAGTTTCGGCTTCCGCCCCAGCTTCACGCCGCGGGCCACCGCGCGGGCTCTCCCTTCGCCGGTGCGCGTGCGGATCAGCTCCCTTTCGAACTCCGCCAAGCCGCCCAGGACGGTCAGCATCAGCCGGCCATGGGCCGTGGTGGTGTCGGCCCAAGTGTCGCCCAGGGACCGGAATCCAGCCTTCTTGCCGGTGATGGCGGCAAGCGTGTTGAGCAGATCGCGGGCCGAGCGCGCCAAGCGATCGAGCCTGGTCACCATCAGCACGTCACCAACGTCGAGCTGGTTCAGGGCGCGACGCAACTGGGAACGGTCGGTTTTGGCCCCGCTCACCACTTCACGGAATACCTTGTGGGCGCCGGCAGCGGTCAGAGCTGCCACTTGTGCCGCGACGCTCTGGCCGTCCGTTGATACCCGCGCGTAGCCGTAAATCATGCGTGCATTATGCACGTATATTCCGCACAGAAAAAGCCCAATCCGATCACCGGGCTAGGATTTGTGTGGAATTCTTGATTTCTGCAGTGCTGCCTTGGAGACATCTGCAAGTGCTATAGCTGGCGGGAAGATAATGGGCGGGAAGAGCGGCCAGCGAAGGAGACGATTCCAACGGTCACGGTAGCCGTGAAGATCAGTGTGGTTGACACTGCCTGTGTGACCGCGAGCGAGGTCAGGGTGAGGTTCGCGCTCGTCAGGATGATACCGATCGAGTTCGCCGTCCTGGACAGGGCGAACACCTCAGCTTTCCGATGTGGCGGTGACAGTGCGTCGAGCATCAGCGAGTAGTACGTGCCCAAAGGCGCGAGAAAGCACCCGACAATGAGCGCACCTACGATCGTGACCACGACCGACTGATGCGACGCAATGAGGGCGGCCCCCGTGCTCATCAGGACAAGATAGACAAGAACGGCCGAGCGGCGAGGCATTCGATTCCGAACGCTCACCCACACCCCGCCGGCTACAGACGCCACGCACAAGGCGACGGTAAAAATGAAGCCCATTGCCGGGGGGAAACCATAATTCATCGCGAGAGATACGGCCCCGATTTCGATCGAGGAGACCACGGCACTATTCGCCATCGTGCAGGCCAACCACAGGAGGATCGAAGGCTTCAGCAGGCTGCCGCTTCCATCCACCGGCTCCAGAGCCCTTGCGTGAGGTATACCCGGCACAAGGACCACGGGCGCCGTACCGAGAATGCTCAGCGTCAACAGCGCGAAGACCGGGTTGATCGTTCCTAGCACGGAGGCGACAACCGGCGCCGCGACAAATGTGAACTCGCTCAGTGTCGCAGCGATGCCAAGCGCCCTCGGCATCCGGGATGGCTCGACGAGATAGTTCAGGACGGATCGCAGGTAGCCGAACGCTGCGCCATTGACGAGGCCGGCCAGCGCCGCGGCAACGAGGAGAAAGGTGAAGGGGGCTCCCGCGGCCGCCAGGATCGCAACGGCCACGAGTGCCAGCGTCCTTGTGCCCACGAGTGCCTTCAGGAAGGAGACCGCGTTCTTGTTTCGCCCTAGACGGGCGACCGGTATCGCGCCGACGACTTGCGCGATCGTTATCGCCAGCACGATAGCGGCACCGCTGCCCGGGTCGCCGGTAAGCGGTATCGCGAGCAGAGCGAAGGCGATCGGGCCGGCGGCTTGCGGCACACTAAATATGCCATACGACAGGAGCCAGCGAACGAGCGCTCCGCGCGCAACGCTGCGAGTTGCGTCCGGCAGGTCATCGGAAGCTGTCGCGCCGGTGTCGGGTCGTACAGTCATCGAGTCGCCTTCGACCGATCGGGACTAAATAGCGGATCGAACGATCGCAGCGGATGCGGGGCTTCGGAGTTCAATCGGCTCGCCAAATACATCGGTCCCTCGTGCATGGTGCACCTTGGGGCCGTCCCCGATGGATCAAACGCACGGGTCGTCCTGTGCGCGCAGCGAGGCGTTCGTCAGCGCAGGGTGCGTCTCCGTTCGCTGCTTTACCATACCATTGAGCATGTCGGTCCGCTAGAGGATGCCCGCGGCGTCGTGCCCGATTGGCCAAAATCTGGACAAACGGCCGCCGTATGGTCGGCGAGCCCGGCGGTCTCACGAATGATAAAGATTCCATGAGGCAACGAGGCCGCTCTGCCCTGCCTTGACCTTGCTACGGTGGGGCGGTCGTCCACTGCATCGCAAGGAGGAACCCGATGCGCGCCAACGCCAAATCCATTGCGAAAGTCCTGCCCGACATTCAGCACCATCCCGTGGCGCTGTACGTTTCGCTGGAGTTGAGCCGATCGACCTGGCTCGTGACATCGCTGTCGTCCGGCAGCAACAAGATGTCGAGGTACACGACAGCCGGCAGCGACGGTGTCGCATTGCTCGCCCTCCTGGCACGCCTGCGTACGAAGGCGGAGCAGCCCGCCGAACGACCGGTCAGCATCTCGGTCATACAGGAAGCTGGCCTCGATGCCTTCTGGGTGCATCGGCTGCTCGAAGCGAACGGCATCGCGAGCCATGTCGTCGATCCGGCGTCGATCGCCGTGCCCAGGCGCCGGCGCCGGGCCAAGACCGACGCGATCGACGGTGAGACGTTGCTGAGGACGCTGCTGGCGTGGGAGCGCGGGGAGCCGCGCGTCTGCGCGATGGTCGTTCCGCCGACGCCTGAGCAGGAAGACCGTCGGCGCCTCTCCCGCGAGCGGGCCACCCTGCTCCAGGAACGGGTGCAACACGTCAATCGGATCAAGGGTTTACTCGCCGGCCAGGGGATCACCGACTACGAACCGTTGCACAAAGAACGCCGGGCCCGCCTCAACGCCTTGACGGCCGGCGACGGTCGCCCATTTCCGATGATCTTGAAGGCAGAGCTACTACGCGAGATCGACCGTATCGAGTTGCTGCTGCGGCAGATCGCCGCGGTGGAAACGGAACGCGACGCCGCGGTCGAGCCGGCTGCCGAGGGCAAACAATCACCGGTCGCATTGCTCGCGCGGCTCAAGGCGATCGGGCCGCAGATCGGAGCGGTGCTCTATCATGAGGGCCTATACCGGCATTTCACCGATCGACGCGAGGTGGCCGCCTATGCCGGGTTGGTGCCGACGCCGTGGCGCAGCGGCACGATTGATCGGGAGCAAGGGATCTCCAAAGCCGGCAATCGGCGCCTACGCCACATCATGATCGAGCTGGCCTGGTTGTGGGTGCGGCATCAGCCTGACAGCGCGCTGAGCCGCTGGTTCCGCACCCGCGTCGGCGATGAACGCGGTCGGGCACGACGGATCGCAATCGTGGCGCTGGCCCGGGCTGCTGATCGCGCTCTGGCGCTACGTGACACACGGAGAAGTGCCGGAGGGGGCGGCGCTGAAGGCGGCCTGATCGAGCGCAGCACCACAGAGTATCCTGCCATCGGCGGCGGACCGCATAACGTCCTGGCTGCAAGATGCCGCGATAAAGATTGGTTCCGTCCTTCCGGGCTCGACGACCTCGGGTATGAGGAATTTTGGTGCCAGCCGTGGTGAACGGCGACCGGATGTGAGGTTCTACGGCCTCGAGTGCCGCAGGTGAGGAATGGGCTCGGGCTGACGAGGCAGGGTAAGCGGGCAGCTCGTTTGCGCTGCTAATGCGCGGGGTACCCGGCGCTGATTGGACTGACGGCATGGGCCACGAAGGTTACCGCACGGCCTGTCGATGGTGGTTGGCTGCGGCATCGCCCTCAAGGGCTGCGCTGCGCGCACCGGCACGCCGGCTTCGGCCCTTGACCGCGACGCCGCAGCCAACCGGGTCGCTGTGATGCCGTTTTGGCGAAGTGAGCCCCAGCCACACAATAACGGTTGACCTGGAGAACCCTCATGTGAGGACGTTATCAAGAGTAAATAGCGAGGAAGGGAAGTCCCGCTCGGCGGCGCCCCATATCGAGCAACGCCGCTTTACCCGCTGGCCGGCTCACTGGTTGGCACGCTCGACGCGAATGGCAATCGAACCCGGACGGTCGAAGATCGAGACGTCGCCCGTCACCTTGCCCAGAATGGTGATGCCCGGCTGAGGGACGCGGCCGCTGCTGTAGTAGATGACAAAATGGTCGGGGCCCCAAAGCCCAAGTGTTCCTGCCGCGAAATCCCGTTGCCGGGCGATCTCCGGCAACGGTGATGGCAGATTGCCTGTCTTTTCCTGACGCAGGTGATCGCGCATGTCGATCGTGATCGGCAGCATCTGGATCAGCGAACGCGCTGCGGCGTTGTCGGCCAGCTCGGCCGTGACATTTCCCCAGTCTGAGGAAATTCGAATGCGTTCCTGAGCCATGGCATAATCCATCGATAAAAACGCCAGGGCAGCGGTGGCGATTTGAAAGAGTCGCATGGGCAGCTGCCCCTCCTGATGTGTGGTCGTCGCCGTCATCCGCCGAAGCGTCTATAGCGACCAGCCGCCATCAACCACGATCGAAGACCCGGTGACGAAGCCGCCGAGGTCGGAACACATCCACAGCACGGCCTCCGCGATTTCTTCCGGTTTTCCCAGGCGGCCGACCGGCTCCAGATCGATCGCCTTCTGGATGTCGCCTCCCGTGAAGCGGTCCATCATTGGCGTTGCGATGTTGCCGGGCAGGATCGCGTTCACGCGGATGTTCTGCTTTGCATAGTCGAGCGCGGCAGACTTGGTCATGCCAATGATCGCGTGCTTGGAAGCGGCATAGGCGGCACCGCCCGCCACGCCGCGGATGCCAGCGCCCGACGAGGTATTCACCACCACGCCGCCGCCCTGGCGCACCATCTGCGCGATCTCGTGCTTCATGCAGACGAAGGCGCCGCGCAGATTGATGTTGAGGATGCGATCCCACTCCTGCAACTCGATTTCGTGGAGGGGTGCCGCCTTGTTCTCCACACCGGCGTTGTTGAATGCGCAGTCGAGGCGGCCGAAGGCTTTGACTGCCTGTGCGACCGCGGCCTCGATTTCTTCAGGCCTCGACACATCACAGGTGATCGCCAGCACTTCGGCACCTGCTGCCTTCACCTGCTCTGCTGTCTCCTGCAGCGCCGCCTCGCTCCGATCCGTGACCGCCTCGCGCGCCCCTTCGGCGGCGAAGGCGACAGCGGTCGCGCGGCCAATGCCGCTGGCCGCTCCGGTGATGAATGCAGTCTTGCCTTCAAAGCGTTTCGAACTGGTCATAGGGGTGATCTCCTGATGATTGGTGGCGAACAGGTGGGTTGCCTGGGTGGTCTGCCCTGCCCAAGACCAGGGGAGAGCGAAAGCTGGTTTTGATGGGCTGACTAGCTGAGGTTGCCGCGGAAGAATTCGGTCAGTTTGTCGAACGGGATTAGATCCACGCGGTCATAGAGATCGACGTGGCCGGCGCCCGGCACGATGAACAGCTCCTTGGGTTCGGCCGCGCGTTTATAGGCGTCCTGGCTGAACTCGATGGAATGGGCCTTGTCGCCCGTGATGAACAGCACCGGTCGCGGCGAGATCGTCTCGATCTGCGCGAACGGGTAGAAATTCATGAAAGCGACATTGCTGCTCAGCGTCGGCTGTGTCGTGGTGCTCGGATGTGCGCCGCGTGGTGTGCGGTAGAAGTCGTAAAATTCCTTCTCGATCGCCGATGATTTGGCATTGATCGTTTCCGGAGGTCCGCTCGTGAATTTGGGCTTGGCCCCGGTGAACTCTGCCATGCGCTGCTCGGCCGCCGCCTTGAGCATGACCTTGCGCTGCTCGAGCGTAACGCCCTTTCTCAGACCGTCGCGCGTGGCCGCTCCTATGTCATACATGCTGACGGTCGCGATTACTTTCATACGTGGATCGATTGGTTCTGGTGCAAACGGCAGGATCCGATCGGCTATGTTGGCGGCCGAGCTGGCTGAGGGTCGGCAATGGGCAAGCTGAAGGGCGTCGAGCAGCTGTTCGAGGGTCGCCACTTCGACCGCGAGGTCATCATCCTGTGCGTGCGCTGGTATCTTCGCTTCAAGCTGAGCCTGCGAGACCTGGTGGAGATGATGGCCGAGCGCGGCCTGTCGATGGCACATACGACCATCATGCGCTGGGTGCAGCGCTACGCACCGGAGTTCGAGAAGCGCTGGAGGCGGTTTGCCCAGGCGGTCGGCCGGTCATGGCGGGTCGACGAGACATACGTCAAGATCCGAGGCGAGTGGTGCTATCTGTATCGTGCCGTTGATCGGGCGGGCCGGACGGTCGACTTCAGGCTGAGCGCCAAGCGCGATGTCGCGGCCGCCAAGGCGTTCTTTCGGAAAGCGATCAAAGGCCAGCAGCGATGCCCCGCGGACAATCACGCTGGACGGCTATGCCGCATCTCACCGCGCGGTGCGTGAGCTGAAAGCCGATGGCTTGCTGCCCGCCGAACACGAAGCTGCGCTCGTCGAAGTACTTGAACAACCTGATCGAGCAGGACCATCGGGGCGTGAAGCAGCGAATTGCCGTGATGCTCGGCTTCAAGGGCTTCGGAACGCGGCGATCACGATCGCCGGCATCGAGCTGATGCATCGCATCCGCAAGGGACAGTTCGGACTGGGACGTCTGGGTGTTCAAGGTCGAGTTGCGCCTGCAGTCTGGAACGCCGTGCTTGAGGCTTGAAGTCTCGCACGGCGCAACACGGGAGCGCTTTGCTCGTGCCGGCTATTTGCACCAGAGCCGGCATGATCACGTCGTTACTGCCGTTCACGACGAGTGTTGGCTGCTTGATCGTCTTCAGATAGTCGTAGGACCCCTTTTGCTGGACGCCCCACTTGTCCATCGCTTCGATCTGGGCGGGTGAAACCCTGTCGTTCACCTCGGGATCGCGCCCCTCCTGACGAAGATGCTTGCGCTTCAGGAACTCCCCTCCCGCCGCCTGGTCCGCCTCGGACGGATCATAGGCGGCGCCGAATATCCGCTGTGCTACCAGGGTCAGCGACTCCATTCCCTGACCGCCGCGCGGGCCGGTGCCCACTAGGATCAGCTTGCGGACGAGATCGGGCGCCTGCAGCGTGATTTCCTGCGCGACCATGCCGCCGATCGAGAAGCCGAGCACATCCACCTTGTTCAACCCAAGTGCTCGGCTGAAGGCGACCGCGTTGGCGGCCATCTGCTCGAACGTGGTCGGGACCTCGCCGGAGCTGCTGGAGACGCCGGCGTTGTTGAACAAGATCACCTCACGGTCGCGAGCCAAGCCATCCGTCACCGCCGGGTCCCAGTAATCCATGGTGCCCGTGTAGTGCTGGTTGAAGACAATAGGCACGCCGCCGGCCTTGCCGAATTGGCCATAGGCGAAGCGGATTCCGTTAGCCTCCACGAACTGTGTCGGCGCGGTCTGGTGCGCATGGATCATTATGGCCCCGAACAGGGTCAGTTGGCACTGTGACCGCCGTCGACGTTGAGGACGTGACCCGTGATGAACCTGGCTTCGTCCGACGCGATGAAGACGATACCGTCGGCAACCTCCTCGGAGAGGCCGAGTCGACCCAACGGAACCTGCGTTGCGAGGGCCGCCTTGTTCTCCGCCGTGCCGGTGAAGCGGGTCAACATGCCGGTGTCCGTCGGCCCAGGGGCGACGGCATTCACGCGAATTCCCGACTTGGCGACTTCAAGCGCCACCGACTTGGTGATGCCTTCGACGGCGTGCTTGGCCCCGACGTAAATCGAGGCGAAAGCCGCACCCTCGTGCCCGTAGGTCGAGGAGATATTGATGATGCTGCCGCTCCCCTGGGCCTGCATGGCGCGCACTTCATGCTTCATGCTCAGGACCACGCCCAAAACGTTGGTCTCGAACGTCGCCGCAAAGCTTTCCGCGGTCTGGTCCGTGATCGGGCCGACCGCACCTTCGGTGGCGGCGTTGTTCACGGCGACATCGAGACGCCCAAACAGCGTCACGGTCTTGTCTACCATATTGCGGACGTTATCCTCCTTGCGAACGTCGGCGCTGATGAACTCGGCTTCCGAGCCGAAGGCGCGCAGCTCCTCAACGAGCGCCTTGCCGGCCTCGTCACGCCGACCGGCAACGACCACCTTCGCGCCCTTTTTGGCGAAGGCGACGGCGGCGGCGCGCCCGATGCCGGTGAGACCACCAGTGATCAAGACAACTTGGGTGCTCATTCTACGATCCTTCGTTGGGCCGCCGGAAACCCGACGGCGTTTCGTTGAACATTTCCTGCGCCATTAAGGCGCCGATCGAAAAGCCGAGCACATCGACCTTCGGCAACCTCAGCGCCTTGATAAAAGAGACTGCGTTGGCCGCCATTTGCTCGAAAGAGGTCGGAACCTCGCCGGAGCGCCTCTAGACGCCGGCGTTGTTGAACAGAATGGCCGCGCTCCGTCGCGAGGCCATTGGTCATCGCCGGATCCCAATGGTCCATCGTCCTAGTGAAGTGGTGGTCGAAAACGAGCGGAACGCCGTCCGGCTTGCCGAAGCGACGATAGGCGAAGCGGATGCCGTTGAGCTCGACGAACTGCGTCGGCGCGGTCTGGTGGGTATGATTCATTATGGTCGCGCCCTTATTACTCAGTCGGGACCGCATCGGGTACGAGCGCTAGGGCTGCTCTCGCGCAATCAACGTCGTTCTGCACCGTTGGAGCACCGCTCACCCCGATCGCCCCGACAATTTCTCCGTCCACCTTGATGGGAAATCCTCCGCCGTACGCCGCCACACGCGCAAGCGTGGGTATGCCAGCCAAAAGCGACGGATCGCCCTGGATAAAGTTGAAAAAGTCCTGCGTGGGGACGCCGAACAAAGCTGTGTACGCCTTATTCTGCGCAATCTCGATGGAAAGGAGCGGGGCCCCATCCATCCGGCAAAAGGCCTTGAGATTGCCGCCGTCATCGAGAATCGCGACGTTTTCGGCAACGCCGAGTTTTCTGGCTTTCGCCACCGCTTCATCCACCATTTTCTGTGCTAACTCAGAAGAGATGCTGTGTTTCTTCACCACGTTGGCCATTGGACTGCTCCGCCACTTGACGTGCTTTGCGCGTTGATCGGGTGTGGGTCGCAATTGTCGACTCCCCTGCGCAATCCCGGTCGATGAAGCGTCAACGGGAATTGCCTTCAGCCGGCAGTCTTGCCTCCGTCGACAGTAAGTATCTGTCCGGTGATGAATGATGCTTTTTCGGAAGCGAGAAAGACGGCGGCACGCGCGATGTCGGCCGGGTCGCCGATGCGCCCAAGCGGCACTGTCTTCAGGAGCGCTGCTTTTCTCTCTGCGGTTCCCGTAAAGCGGTTGAGCATGCCGGTCTCGATCGGACCAGGAGCCACGGCATTGATACGCACGCCTGAACCCGCTGCTTCCAGCGCCGCCGACTTTGTCATGCCTTCGACGGCGTGCTTGCTCGCCGACATAGACCGAGGCGCCCGCTCCACCTTCGTGCCCGTAGGTCGAGGATATGTTGATGATGCTGCCGCTGCCCTGTGCCTGCATCACGCGCAGCTCGTGCTTCATGCTCAGCAGCGTGCCAAGCACATTGGTGTCGAAGGTCGCTGCGTAGCTCTCGGCGCTTTGCTCGGTGACCGGCCCGGGTTTGCCTTCCGTGCCGGCGTTGTTGACGGCGACGTCCAGCCGGCCAAATCGTTCGATCGTTTGCGCGACAAGAGAGCGCACGTCGTCCTCACGGCGCACATCGGCGCGCACGAATTCGGCCGCGGCGCCAAGGGAATGCAATTCCTTCGCCAGCGCCAGGCCTGCATCGTCATGGCGACCCGAGACAACGAGGTTGCTGCCTTCGCTTGCAAAGGCCAGCGCGGTGGCGCGTCCGATTCCGGTCAGCGCCCCAGTGATCAGGACGACTTGAGTGCCCATGTCAAACTCCTCCAGATAGAGAGACAGCTGCGCGATCGGGCCGATAGTCGCGACCGACGAACGCCGGCATTTTCGTTCAACAGGGCGTCGGTAAATTGGAGCGGGCTGGCACGAATTGTTCTTTCCGACCACCGGCTGGAGTCCTTGCGGTCATTCTCGGCGGCACGAGAAATGAATGGCGTTACCTCGCCTTCCGCCGATACATTCAAAATCGCAGCTACAGCGCAATCTGATGCTTTGAGGCCGCCGGCCAGAGTCCAGTGCGAAGAGGCTGAGTGACGGTTCTCGAGCGTGGCATGCCGTGAAAGGTTTGTGGATGCCCGACGGAAGCGACTCTGTGCTTGTATTCGGCCCCTTCCGCCTCTTCCCTGCACAGCGCCGTCTGGAGAAAGACGGCAAGCCTCTGCGTCTCGGCGGCCGTGCGCTCGACATTCTCACCGTTCTCGCCGAGCGGGCCGGCGAAGTCGTATCAAACCGCGCGCTTCTCGAAAGTGTCTGGCGAGACGTAACGGTCGAGGAAAGCAGTCTGCGCTTCCACATCAAGAACCTGCGGAAGATCCTGGGAGACAGCCAGTCCGGTACTCGCTACGTGAGCAATGTGCCAGGACGCGGCTACTGCTTCGTTGCGCCGACGACCCGAATAACGCCCGGGATTTGTCTGGGGACCGACCAGCCGCCCGCCGATACTGCCCTGCCGCGCTTCGGCACTCAGGTGATCGGCAGAGAGTCCGTGATCGATGCGCTGGTGCCGCAATTGGCTCGAGCGCGGTCCGCTGACGATCGTCGGGCCGGGCGGAATTGGAAAATCGACCATGGCGCTGGCGCTGGCTCATGCTCGACAAGCCGATTATCAACACGGCGTCTGCTTCGTTGACCTCGCGCCCCTCACCGATCCCGCCCTTGTCCTAGCCGCCGTTGCTGCAGCGCTCGAGCTTCCGTTGCCCTCCGGCGACCCTTCCGCCGCTCTGATCGGCTTTCTTCGGGACAAGCAGATTTTGCTTGTTCTCGACAGTTGCGAGCACGTCGTCGACTCTGTCGCAATTCTCTCCGAGGTCGTGCTGGACGGCGCACCGGCCGTCCGCATTCTGGCCACAAGCCGGGAGCCATTGCGGACGCAAGGCGAACATGTCCATCGCCTCGCGCCCTTGGAGCTGCCGCCCGAGACGGCACAGATCACGTCACAGGAAGCGCTGAGCTTCTCTGCCATCCAGCTTTTCGTGGCACGCGCGGGCAAAGCGCTCGCCGGGTTCGGGCTGACCGACGCCAATACTGAGGCTGTCGTGGACATCTGCCGCAAACTCGACGGCATGCCACTGGCGATTGAACTTGCGACGAGCCGAATCGACGTCCTTGGAGTCTCAGGTCTGCTGACGCGGCTCGGCGACAGGCTTCGGCTGTTAAGTCACGGACAGCGCACGGCCCGCAGCCGACATCGGACGTTGCATGCGACATTGGCGTGGAGCTACGACTTCCTTGAACCTGACGAGCAGGTGGTTCTGCGTCGCCTGGCGATTTTCACCGGCGCTTTCGGTTTGAAAGCGGCCCAATCCGTCGTGGCCTTCGATGGATTGCCCCCCTCCGAGGTCATCGATCATATCGCGAACCTGGCCATAAAGTCGCTGGTCGTGGCCACGATCGACGATTCAGGCGCGATCTACCGTCTGCTGGATACCACCCGCGCTTATGCATCGGAGAAACTGGTCGCGGCCGGTGAAGCCGACCGGGTCGCCAGACAGCACGTTGCCTGGGTTCTTGAAGCGTTGTCCTCCGCCGAAAGGGAGATCGGTGCTGCATCGCGCAACGACCTTGCTCAACGAGCACAGGCGCCTGATCGGCGATGTCCGCTCGGCGCTCGACTGGGCATTTTCGCCGGACGGAAACAGCATGATGGGTGCGGCACTGGTCGACAGTTCCGTATCACTCTGGTTTCATCTGTCGTTGGTCAGCGAGTGCCGGAGATGGGTGGAACATGCACTGGCTTCCTGTGTCGGCATGGACACGTCCTTGCGCATGCGCCTGATGGCGGCGCGCGCGCATCGTACTGCTCTATACCAGTCGCGGAACGATATCCGCGGAAATGCGGGAGGTCTGGACCGGCGTGCTCGAGATCGCCGGGCAACTTGACGATGTCCGATATGGCTTGCGTGCTTTGTGGGGACTCTGGGCTTTCGAAGAGAATGTCGGGCGGTTTCCCGACGCCTTAAACCTGGCTAGACGTTTCTGTGATCTCGCGATGCGCTCTAGCAATCCCGCCGATCTGGCTACCGGCGATCGGATTCTCGGCGTGACATCGCACTACCTCGGTGATCGAGCGGGTGCCGAGACGTATTTCGAACGAAGTTTAGCCAGACTAGGTTCGACCGTCCATGGGAGTCAGGCGATCCATTTCCAATATAACCAGTCGCTTGCCGCGCGTGCTTACGTGCCGAAAATTCTGTGGCTGCGGGGTTTGCCGGACGCCGCGCTGCGAGCTGCTCGAAGCGTTGTGGACGACGCGGTCGCTATGGGTCACGCTTTGTCGCTTTGCCTCGTGCTGATGGTGGCCGCTTGTCCCGTTGCACTGCTTGTCGGTGATATTGAGGCGGCGAAACGCTTCATCCACACGTTGCTCAGCACCTCCACGACCCACGCCATCGACCTGTGGGACACCGAGAGCAGCTGTTTCAGCGGTGCGGTGCTCGTCCGCGGGGGCAAGCCGCATGAAGGCCGGGCTCTTCTTCTCAGGACGATGAACGGGCCACCTTACATGGAGTCAAATGTCCACCGGGTCGAAATGCTCATTGAGCTTGCTCGGGCCTTTGCTTGCACGGGCAACTTTCAACAGGGCATCGACGTCCTAGACGAAGCACTGGCCGTCAGCGCGCGCAAGGAAGAGAGATGGTGCATGGCCGAGTTGCTCCGTATGAAGGCCGAGATGCTGCTCGGGGTGGATGCGTCAGGACCGGCGTCATGTGCGGAGGCGCTCTTGCAGCAGTCGCTCGATTGGGCACGCAGCCAGGGAGCGCTGTCGTGGGAGCTTCGCGCGGCATCGAGCCTCGCACGACTTCGCTTGAGGCAGGGCGACGCCCGGGAGGGGCGTGCTTGCCTCGAACCCGTTTACGCCCGGTTCACTGAGGGCTTCGACACTGCTGACCTGGCTGCGGCCCGACAACTGCTGAATGGGCTCGACGTCTGAGAGTGGGCTACCATCTCTTGGCCCCAATGCAGCACAACGCAGCGACCGGAGACGCGCCTCGGTCAGCCGCCGGCTGACCCTTACGCCCCCTTACAAGATATCCCAACGGCTCACGCGACCCAGGCCGATCGATCTGCGAGCCTGTCGCCCGGCTCGATGACTGGTCCCGCTCCTTGGACGGGAAGGACACATGCAGACGATCACGATCGAGGAAACCGTCGCCAGGCGCTTCAGACTGGCAAAGGCCCCAACCCTGGTTGTTCAGCCGGAGGGGGTTTCGCCCATGGCTTTCACTTGGCTGCGCGACGAGGGGCCATTCCATGGACGCACCATGGCGGTACCGCCGGAAGAAGCGTTCGAGTTTCAGGTGGCGCTTGCGCCTATGTCTTCCGGCCAAATATGGGTCGATGGGAACTACACGAGACTGCATGCAGTATCGCCTGGCGACACCTTCGTCTTCGACCTCAGCAGGAACCTGAATGGCAATCTGAGCCCACCATACGACTTCTTCCGGCTTTATCTCCCAGTGGCCGCGCTGGACCAGCTCGCCTGCCACCGGGGTTTACGTCGAGTCGGAAGGCTGCGAACCACGTCGCTCGGCATCCAGGATCCGGTCATGCACGGACTGGCGCTATCGATTTTGCCCATGTTTCACGAGCCCGCTACAGCGACTGCGGTCCTTTTGGAGTCCATTGCCCTTGCCTTCCATGCTCATGTCATACACCGCTATGGCGATGGGCCGGGAAGCGAAGCCTCCGTCCGCATGGGGCTGGCACCTTGGCAGCTCCGGCGCGCTTGCGCCTTCATCGATGCCCATCTTTGCGGTGATCCCTCGGTCTCTGACCTTGCGAGAGAGTGCCGCCTGTCCGCCAGCCATTTTGCGCGCGCGTTTCGGCAGGCGACCAGCATGTCGCCCCATCGGTGGATCATGAGGCGACGTATAGAGCGAGCGAAAGAGCTGTTACTCGAAGGCGAACTAGAACTGGTACAAATCGCTCTCACTTGTGGCTTTTTCGACCAAAGCCATTTCACCCGGACCTTCGATCGGTCCGAAGGCTACAGTCCGGGAAAGTGGCGTCGGCTCCGACGCAACTAGGCAGCGCCAGGAGTTCGGCGTCCAACGGTGCAAAGGTCTTCACACCCCGTTTCGTTTGGTCGTTTCATGCAAAGCCGGATTGGCTGGTCCAATAGACCACGCGTGCATCATGGCAGTGACGGTATCTTCGCGGCACGAATATGGTCTAAAGAACAAGCCCAGCCTGACCGAGCGCGCGATCATTTGCGAGAGAAGGCAGGCGATGCGTGCAGTACATCATTTTTGAGCGCGCCATCCGTGGGATTTCTCAACGTCGACTTGTGCAGTGCCTTCGTGAGCTAGAGGCGGACGGCATCGTACGTCGGGTCGTTCATCATCAGATACCACCTCGAGTTGATTACAGTCTAACGGTGTGGGGCCGGGAGTTCTCCGGCGTCTTCAGAGCGCTTTGCGCCTGGCTAGATTCTTGCCCTTCTTGTAGTCGGGGCTAAGAACGCCTTTCAAAACCCTTGTACTCGGAGCTGGGCTGATTCATGAGAAGGGATGCCCACTCCCCTTGTTCCCGAATCGCTGTGGCTGATCGTCGAGCCACTGCTGCCACCTGTTTCTTTGAAGCCCAAAGGCGGCCGGCCGCCTGTTCCGGCGCGTGCGGCGTTGAGCGGCATCCTGTTCGTCCTGCGTACGGGCATTCCGTGGGAGATGCTCCCGGCGGAGATGGGATGCGGCTCGGGCGTGACCTGCTGGCGACGGTTGCGGGATTGGCAGGCAACGGGCGTGTGGGACCGGCTGCATCGCGAGCTGCTCCGGCGGCTGCGCGACGCAGACCGGATCGACTGGAGCCGGGCCTGCATGGACAGTTCGTCCATCGCGGCGAAAAGGGGGGTGCCGCGACAGGCCCGAACCCGACGGATCGCGGCAGACCAGGCACCAAGCGTCACCTGATCACTGATCGCCGCGGTATCCCGCTCGCCTTCATCCTGACCGGGGCCAACGTTCACGACAGCATACCCTTCGAAGACCTGCTCGACGCCGTTCCGCCGGTTGCAGGCAAGCGCCGCCGACCACGGCGCAGACCAGATAAGCTGCACGCTGACAAAGCCTACGATCACCGTCGCTGCCGCCGCGCTTGCTTGCGCCGCCAGATCCAGCCCCGCATCGCCCGGCGCGGCATTGAGACCAGCCAGAAACTCGGTCGCCACCGCTGGGTAATCGAGCGCAGCTTCGCCTGGTTTAACAAATTCCGACGGCTCACCATTCGCTACGAATGCAGGATCGACATCCATCACGCCTTCACCTCCCTCGCGTGTTCACTCATCTGCCTGCGCGCATTGCAGGGCGGGTTTTGAAAGGCGTTCTAATACAAAGGCTCTCTGACCACGACCCATTCGCCCATTCGCGCAGTCCGAGGGACATGACCTTCCAGGGTTAATTGGTGAGCCTGTTCCAGGCGTGACAGCAGTGGTCGACAATGTTACCGTATGAGGTGAACACGCGGTTCGACAGCCAATTGTCGCGCATGAACTGCCAGACGTTCTCGACCGGGTTGAGCTCGGGGCATTTGGGCGGTAGCAGAACGATGCTGATATTAGACGGCACGTTGAGGCGGTCCGACAGGTGCCAGCCCGCCTGGTCGAGCACCCTTGGTCTTCATGCAGCATTTTCGCGGCGGGAATGGACCACTGGATCCTGCAGGCGCCGGCGAATTTGCCGCAACAAGGCCGGTTGTCTTGTTTGACAATGCTGGAGTTGCGGGTTCGGGCGGCGAAGCGCCTCGCTCAGCCGGACGACGTTGGCCGTGTGGTCGCCTTCCTCCGACGAAGCGCGCCGGATCACCGGTGACACGATCCGCATCGATGGCCGCTCGAAGCTCTAAACATTCTCAGTCGGTGTCGGGACCAGATCGATGTCGAGCTCGATGGCTTATCGACGGGAAATCGTCGCGCACGGCGGCATCCTCGTCTTCGAGATGGAGAACCATCGGAGACGAAGTGACACAAGCAGGAGGGCTCTCGACCATGATCACATCGCGTGAAATCCGTCTGAAATTCCGACCTTTCGGCATGCCCAGTGCCGATAATTTCGAGCTCGCCACGGTGTCGGTTCCCCGCCCGGCGCCGGGCGAAGTTCAAGTGCAAAATCTGTGGATGACAGTGGATCCTTATATGCGTGGCCGCATGGCCCATCGTGCT
>CAVTKE010000011.1:0-144359 GCA_963735225.1 uncultured Alphaproteobacteria bacterium | reverse complement strand
TCGCGGTAGATCAGCGTGTCCCAGGCCTGGTGCGCGATCACGAGGCCGGTGCGTAACTGATTGTAATAGGGATCGACGTTGGTGGTGCCGTTGACCCAGGTGACCCGCAGGGTGTCGGCGGATTTCTGGGCCCGGGCCGGCGCCGCCGCGAGGGTCGCGGCCAGCAACGTTGCGCCGAGCCATGTCCACCGCATCGCAAGGTCCCCTCGACTGCCAGCAGCGACGGTAAATGCCGCCTTCGCGAGGGGGCAAGCAACGATTTGCGATCGCGGCGAAACATCGCGCTAACGACGCCGACGCCCGAGATCTCAGATGGCCGCCACTACTCCCTCAACCGGCGGCGCTGCGAATCCCTGCCAGGATTTCTCCAGCAGGCGGGCCACGGCGATGGGACCGCGATCGCCGTAAAGCGGCCCCGCGATCTGCACGCCGACCGGCAACCCGGCCTGCGTCAGCCCCAGCGGTGCGACCGACGCCGGCAGGTGGAAGGCGCCGGTGATGCCGGGCCAGAACAGCATGTCATTCCACTTGGTTCCGCAGCCGTTGATGGCGATGCGGAGGTCGCGCGGCGGCGCGTCGTGCCGGTGGGGCAGCGCCGGCAGCGCGCGCGCCGGAACAGCACGTCCCAGTTGCGGAAGAACGCGCTCCAGCTGCGGCGGATGCGGTGCCGCTGCTCGTTCAGCCGAAGATACTCGCTGTGCAGCAGCGGGTTCGCCGCCGCCGGCGCGCGGGCACTGAGGGCGGCCTTCAACAGGCTCTCGAACAAGCTGTAGGCGGTGGCCGCGTCGAACTCCGGCCGTGCCGTCAGGCTGACCTTGGCGCCGTCGCGCGTGAGGTGGTGGGCCAGCATGTGCAGCTTGACGGTGATGTCGACGTCGGTCTGGTCGCCGGTCGGATGACCAGACGGCGACCCCCCCTTGAGGCTCGAAAGCGACGCGGGTAGGTCAGCGTTAGTGCGAGTTGCGCCGCGTCCGGACCGGCCATCGCATCGAGCGCCAGCGTGAGGTCGCCCGCCGAGCGCGCCAGCGGGCCGACGACGGTGATCGGGCTCGCCGCGAGCAGCGTCGCCGAGCGCGTGGCCGCGCGTCGGGACGATGCCGTAGGTCGGCTTGTGGCCGTACACGCCGCAATATGCGCCGGGTTGCGGATCGAGCCGCCGATGTCGCTGCCGATCTCGAGCCGGTGAGCCCGGCCGCCAGCGCCGCCGCCGAACCGCCCGACGAGCCGCCGGGCGTGCGCGTCGAGATCCCACGGATTGTTGGTCGTGCCGTAGACCGCGTTGTAGCTCTGCCAGTCGGCGAGCATCAGCGGCACGTTGGTCTTGCCGAAGATGACCGCGCCGGCGGCCTGCAGCCGGCGCCACCGCGACGGCGTCTTCGTCGGCGACGTGCTCGCTGAACGCCGGCATGCCCCAGGTGGTCGGCAGCCCGGCGACGTTGAAGCTCTCCTTCACCGTCATCGGCACGCCGTGCAGCGGCCCGCCGGCTCGCCCCGCCCGCGGTCGGCGGCGTCGGCGGCGCGCTTGCGGGCCGCGTCGAGATCGGTGACCACGATGGCGTTGACCGCCGGGTTGTAGTCGTCTCGATGCCGCGCGATGTAGTGGTCAAGCAGCTCGAGGCAGCCGATCTTCTTGCGGCGGATCATCGCCGCCTGCCGCGTGGCCGACTCGAAGGCCGGGTTCTTCATCGCCTACCCCATCATCGAGTTGAAGCCGCCCCCGTCCAGCACAGGTTCTGCCCGACGATGTAGCCGGATGCGGCGGCGCAGAGGAACAGCGCAGGCGTCGCCGAACTCCGCCGGATCGCCGACCCGCCCGGCCGGGGTGTGGGCGGCGCGCTCGGCGATCTCCTCCTCCACGGTGATGCCGTCCCGGGTGGCGGCGATCGCTGCGTTGCTGCCGGAGCCGGTCGGTCAGGAACGGCTCCGGCAGCAGGTTGTTGATGGTGACGTTGTGCCGGCACACTTGCCGGGCGAGGCCGCGACGAACCCGGTCAGCCCGGCCCGCGCGCCGTTGCTCATACCCAGATCGGGATCGGCGACTTTACCGAGGCCGGAGGTGATGTTGACGATGCGGCCGAAGCGCCGGGCGATCATGCCGTCTACCGCCGGTTTGATAAGCTCGATCGGGGTCAGCATGTTGGCGTCGACCGCCTTGATCCAGTCGTCGCGGCTCCCAGTCGCGGAAATCGCCCGGCGGCGGGCCGCCGGCGTTGTTGACCAGGATGTCCGGCGCGGGGCAGGCGGCGAGCGCGGCCGCGCCCGGCCGGCCGGCGTGGTGATATCGCCGGCCACCGCGTGAACGGTCGCGCCGGTGGCGGCGCGGATGTCCGCGGCCGTCTGCTCCAGCGCGTCCACCCCTCGGGCCGTGATGGTGACCGTGACGCCCTCGCGCGCCAACGCCATGGCGCAGGCCCGTCCCAAGCCCTTGCTGGCGGCACAAACGAGCGCCCGTTTGCCCTTCAGACCCGTATCCATTCTCTTCCTCCTGTGCCGGTTCAGTTCGGCGTTTGCAGTTTGGCCATTTCGGCGCGGATGTGATCGGGGATCGCCACCGGCCGCATGCTGGCGCGATCGACATAGACATGCACGAAATGCCCCTCGGCCGATGGTTCGGCGGCATCTTCGCGAAACACCCCGAGCTCATAGCGGACCGAGCTGCGGCCGAGCTGCGCCACCCGCATGCCGACCGACACGTCGTCCGGATAGGCGATCTGCGACAGATAGCGACAACTGGTTTCCGCGACGATGCCGACGGTGGCGCTGGTCGCCAGATCCAGCAGGCCGCGCTCGATCAGGAATTGGTTCACCGCCGCGTCGAACCAGGCGTAGTAGACGACATCGTCGACGTGGCCGAACGCGTCGTCGTCCGCCCAGCGGCTGGTGATGGTGACAAAACGGCAATATGCGGTCCGCGGTCGCGGGATCGGTCGGCTCATGACCCGGACTACACAAGGTTTGCCGCCGCCCGTCCACCCGCCGCCCGTCCGCCCGCCGCCCGTCTCCATACTGGCGCGACGCGGCGGCCCGGGCTACACCGCGCCGGATCAGGGACAGAGAAAGATGCGATGACGATGACGTGGCTTCGTGTGCTGCGGGTCTGCGCCTGTTTGGCGACGCTCGCCTGCCCTAGCACCTGGTCGGCCCCTGCCCAGGCGCACACGATCTGGTGGCCAGCACGCCCGCCGTTTCCGGCCATGTCGCCGCCGGCCGCGTGTCGCTGCAGCTGCGCTACAGCTGCATCGACCGTGGCCTCTCGCTGCTCACCCGCCCGGACCACTCCCAGACGGTGCTGCCGATCACCGCCGACGGACCCGACGACACCCTGGCGGCGGACGTGCAACTGCCCGCCGGCGCCTACGTCGTGCGCTGGCAAGTGCTGGCGATCGACGGCCACATCACCCGTGGCGACGTGCCGTTCAGCGTGACCGGGCCTCGAGACGTCGCTGCTCGTCGACCTGTTCGGCTATCTCAGCATCATCATCCATGGCCTCACCATCCTGGCCCAGTCGATCGCCTTGGGATCGGTCTTTTTCCTGATCTTCCTGGCTCGGCCGCAACAGGGGGCGCTGGCGGCCGCGTCGGGCCGGCGATCCTGGCGTGATGCCGCGCGCATCGCCGCCTGGAGCGCCGTCCTCCTGGTCGCCTGCGAGGCCGCCACCATCGCGCTCGAAGTCTCCGTCCTGGTCGGCACCATCGACCTGCCGGTGCACAATGCCATGGGTGCCAGCTTCGCGCTGGCTGGCCTCGTGAAGATCGCCGCGGCCCTGGTGCTGGTGGTGGCGCTGTTTCGGGCCGGGCCGCGGGCCCACGCGCCGCTGTTGCTGGCCGCGGCGGCCGTCGTGCTGGTCGCGGCCACGCTGACCACCCACGCCGCCGCACGACTTGGCGACCGCGCCATTCTGCTCGGCGTGAAGTTCCTGCACCAACTTGGCGCCGCCATCTCGGATTGGTGGCATTCCGGCCTTTATCGGCACTGGCGCGGATCGGCACCGCGTCCGACTGGCGGATCGTTGGCGCCCGCTTCTCGCGCATGTCCATGCTCGGCGTCGCCTGCATCCTGCTCTCCGGCATCACCATGAGCGTACTGTATGTCGGGTCCTGGGACGCCTTCTACGGCACCGCCTACGGCGTCATGGTGCTCGCCAAGATCGGCATGTTCGCGATGCTGCTCGGCCTCGGCTTCGGCAATTTCCGCATCGTCGAGCGGCTGCGCTGGGACCCCGCCACCCCGGTCACGCGGATGAAGCGCTTCGCCGAGGTGGAGCTGGCGATCGGGTTCAGCATCTTCTTCGCCGCCGCCTCGCTCACCTCGGTGCCGCCGGCGATCGACCTCACCGAGGACCGCGTGTCGTGGCACGAGATCATGGAACGCAATCGCCCGGTCTGGCCGCGTCTTGCCTCGCCGGATTACGACACGCTGGCGTTGCCGGCGCTGCAGGCGCAGCTCGATGCCGAGGCGGCGCAGCAGGCGAGCAAGCCGGCGCCGGCTTTCGTTCCCGGCTCCGGCCTGCTGCCGGCGCGCAATGCCGCCGACATCGCCTGGTCGGAATACAACCACCACTGGTCCGGCATTTTCGTCCTTGCCATCGCCGTACTCGCGTTGCTGAACCAGGCCGGGCTGCGTCTGGCGCGGCATTGGCCGCTGCTGTTCCTCGGCCTCGCGGTGTTCTTGTTCTTTCGTTCCGACCCCGAGGTCTGGCCACTCGGAGAGATCTCGTTCGTCGACAGCATGCGCGACGTGGAAGTGGTGCAACACCGCTTCTTCGTCCTGCTGATCGTGGCGCTCGGCCTGTTCGAATGGCGGGCGGGCGGGCGGCTGGCGCAACCGATGGGCGGCGTTGGTGTTTCCCCTGGTGACTGCCGGCGGCGGTGCGGCGTTGCTGACCCACAGCCACGCCATCGCCAATGTGAAGGACGCGCTGCTGATCGAGCTGAGCCACACTCCGCTGGCGCTGACCGCCATCGTCGCCGGCTCCGCCCGCTGGCTGGGACTGGCGCCTGGACGGCCGTGCCCGCCGGATCGCCGCCTGGGTTTGGCCGTTGTGCTTCGTCCTCATCGGCTTCATGCTCCTGTCGTATCGGGAGGCCTGAATGCCGGGTCCGCGCATCCTGCTGGTCGATGACGACGAGGATGTGCGCGATGTCGGCCGAGGTACTGCGCCACGCCGGCTTCGAGGTGCTGACCGCCAATGGCGGCCCGCAGGCGGCGGAGCTGCTGCGCCACGGCGAGCGCTTCGCCGCCCTCGTCACCGACCAGTCGATGCCCGACCTCGACGGGCTGAAGCTGATGGAGATGGCGATCCGCCTGCAGCCCGGGCTGCCGTGCCTGCTGATGACCGGGTACATGGACGAATTCGACGGCGATGCGGCGGTCCTGCGCAAGCCGTTTCGCGCCGCGAATACGTCGCGGCGGTGCAGGAGCTGCTTTAAGCCAATGCCTTTGGCGCGCTGATCCGGCAGCGGGCCTCGGCGAGCCTGGTCAGCAGGCTCGCCACCGCTGCATGCGTGGCGGTGCCGGGGTCATGCGCGCCGGCGCGGATCTGGGCGGAGAGCTCGCGCATGTCGCCGCGGGCGAGATCGCGCAGCCGGTCGATCGCCTCTGCCAGTTGCCGCATGTCGGCGCCGGCGTCGCGCCGCGCGATGGCGATGGCGTTGGCGACCATCAGCGCCTGGAACCGCGCGTCGCCCGCAAGCTGCGGGATGACGGACGTGAGCAGCGTCGTGCGCGCGATCTCCAGCAAATCCTGCGCGCCGGGTTTCTCCCGCCCGTCCCAGATATCGGTCATGGCATTTTCGCCGTGTTGCGCATCACCTCAAGCTCCAGTTCCGGAATCAGATGCGCGGTCAGCGCCAGCTCCAGGCTCGGCTCCTGGCCCGACAGATGCCGCGCCGCCTGCTGGCTCGCGATCACCGCCCAGCGGATCGTCGCGGCCAGTTCCCACCACGCAACCGCCGTGGGATCGACGCGCCGGCCGGTCTCGGTTTCATACGCACGGGTGAACAAATCGCGTGGGCCGATGCCGCCGACCTCCTCGGTGGCCCCGAAGCGCCAGCATTTGGCGCAGAGCCAGCCGATATCCTCATGCAGATCGCCCCAGGCGGCGAATTCCCAGTCGAGAATGCCGGTGATCCCCGATTTCGGAAATCATGAAGTTGCCGGTGCGGAAATCATTGTGGCACAGCACGGTCTCGCCGTCAGGCGGGCAGCGACATTCGAGATGGCGCAATCCCCATTCCAGCATCGGCCGCGCCGTCGGCCCGCGATCCAGCGCCGCGCGCATCTCCGCCAGGAATTGCTCGCGCCGTCGCGGGTTGGGCGGCGGCGAGAAAGGCGATCCTCCCGCGGCGGCCGGATCGCATGGATCCGGCCAAGCTCGCGGCCCAACGCCGCCACCAGGCTTTCGCGGCCGCCGCCGAGCCTTTCGCTTTTCACCACGCGGTGCCCGGCGGTGACGCCGGCGACGCGGCGCATGATGAAGAACGGCCGCCCGATCACCGTGCTGTCCGTGCACAGCGCCAGCGGTTCCGGCACCGTCACCCCGGCCGTGAACGCCGGCGCGCAACAAATGGAATTCCTCGGCGCGGCTGCGGCTCGCGGCAAGCGTCGCCGGCGCGTCGGTGCGCAGCACCCATTCGCAAGCCACGCCATTCACGTGCGCATCGAGCCGGAAATTCTGTTGGATCGCGCCGCCCGACATCAGCGACAGGGCGATGATCTCCACCTCGCCGAATTGTCGGCGGAGCCACGCGGCCAGCCCCGCCGTCTGCGCCGCGTCCATCGCCGCTACCGCATGCCGGTGATCGAGCCGCCCATCGCCCTGGGGTCGCGGCTCGGCCAGCGCCCGGCATCCACTTGTGCGAGGAAATCACCGACGATGCGGTTGAACTGGTCCGGGTCCTCGACATTGATGCCGTGGCCGCAATTCGGCATCACCGCCAGCGCCGCCGTAGCAATATGCTGCTTCATCAGCAGCCCGGGCAGCAGGCAGGGCCAGTCCTCATCCCCGGTCAGCACCAGCGTCGGCACGCGCAAAGCCTGCATCGGCTCGACCAGGTCGTATAGCGACGGCCGCTCCCGCTGCACGCCAAGCTGGGTGTTGGCGGCGCCGATCGCCGAATGTTCCGCCAGCATGCGCTGGAATTCCGCGAAGCCGCGCGGGTTCTTGTTCTCGAACTGCACCCGCGTCGGCCCGAAGGCGTAGCGCGCGGCGAATGCCTGCATCCCCTGTTCGCGGATGAACTTCACCGTGTTCGCACCCTCGGCGCGAAAGCTCTCCTGCTTGTCCGGGTCGGCGCCGTAGCCGCACCCCGCCACCGTCAGCGAGCGCGCCCGCGCCGCATGCCGAAACCCGAAATGCAACGTCGCGAACCCGCCCATCGACAAGCCCACCACATGCGCGCTGGCGACGCCGAGATGATCCAGCACTGATGCGATGTCGTCCGCCGCTCGGTTTTGCGAATACGAGGAGGACTGCTCCGGCACGTCGGACGGCGGATAGCCGCGCGCGTTGTAGGCGATGGCGCGGTAGCGCTGGCCGAACGCGCGCAACTGCGGCTCCCAACTGCGGAGGTCGCCGGCGAACTCATGCACGAAGATCACCGGCGTGCCGGAGCCGGTTTCCTCGAAATAGAGTTTGACGCCGTCGTCGGTCAGTGCATGCGGCATGGAGATCTCCCAGGGAAAGTCAAAGGCACGGAAGTTGATCCCGCTCAAGCCCGCGCATTCGCCTCCACCAGGCTCCGCAGCCCGTCGAGAAGCTGCGCGGGCGTGGGGGGGCAGCCGGGAATCGAGAGGTCGACGGGCACGACATCGTAGACGCCGCCCGAGATCGCGTAGCTGCCTTTGAACACGCCGCCATCGACGGCGCAGTCGCCGACCGCCACGACCCATTTCGGATCGGGCGTCGCGGTCCAGGTCCGCAGCAGCGCCTCGTGCATGTTGCGCGTCACCGGGCCGGTGATCAGCAGCACGTCGGCATGCCGCGGACTGGCGACGAAGCGCAGGCCGAATCGCTCCAGGTCGTAGACGATGCTGTTGAGCATCTGGATTTCCAGTTCGCAGCCGTTGCAGCTGCCGGCGTCGATCTGCCGGATCGACAGGCTGCGGCCGAGCCGTTGCTGGCTGGCGGCTTCAAGCCGTTCCGCGAGCTGCCGGGTGATCTGGTCGTCGGCCGATGTGGCCGGCCGCGTCACCGGCGGCCGCACCAGGCTGGTGAGCATGCGCCGCCACATCAGACGTCCACTCCCGAATAGGAACAGTTGAAGGATTTGTTGATCAGCGGGAAGTCGGCGACGATGTTGCCGCGCACCGCCGATTGCAGCAGCGGCCATTGCTGCCAGCTCGGGTCGCGCATGAAGCAGGCGCCGATCAACCCGCCGTCCAGCCGCAGCCAGTGCCAGATGTCGCCGCGGAAACCCTCCGCCCAGCCGATGCCCTCGCCCGAGGCGATCGGCAGGATCACCGAAAGCGTCGTGTCCGGCAGCGACGCCAGCAACGCCCGCAGCAACTGCGTGCTTTCCTGGATTTCGGCGAGGCGGACCCGCACCCGCGCATCGACATCGCCGTCGCCAAGCAGCGGCACGGCGAAGGCGTGTTGGTCGTAAGGCGGGTAGCCCGGGGTGCGGCGGACGTCGAAGCCGCGGCCGGCGGCACGGCCGACGAAGCCGCCGGCGGCGAAATCGGCGACCAGTTCGGGTGCGACGATGCCGGTGCCGACCATCCGGTCCGCGAGGCTCGCCTGGTCGTCGTAGATCCGCCGCAGGTCCGGCAACTCCGCTTCCACCGCGGCCAAGGCGCGCAGGATGGCGTCCGTACCGGCGGCTTCGATGTCGGCGGCGACGCCGCCGGGGATCACGCAATCCATCATCAGCCGATGTCCGAAGGCCGCCGCGGCGGCGGCGAGCATCGCCTCGCGATGCCAGCCGAAGCGGGCGGGCAGATAGGCGAAGGACGCGTCATTGGCGATCGCGCCGCAATCGCCGAGGTGGTTGGCGACGCGTTCGATCTCGCCCATGACCGCACGCAACGCCTCGGCCCGGGCCGGGGCGGCGGTGCCGGCGGCGGCTTCGGCGGCACGGGCGAAGGCGATGCCGTGTGCGACGGTGGAATCGCCGGACAGCCGGGCGGCGAAACGCGCCGCCGCGCGCGGCGATTTCCCGCGCATCAGCCCGAGCGTGCCTTTGTGCAGATAGCCGAGCCGGATCTCGAGCCGCACCACGGTCTCGCCCTGGGCGGAAAAGCGGAAATGCCCGGGTTCGATGATCCCGGCATGCACCGGCCCGACCGCGATCTGGTGATAGTCATCGGCCTCGACGGGCAGGAACTCCATCGGCTCCGGCATTCCCGGGGTCGCGATCGGGCGTGGCGACAGCGGCGCCGGGACACCCCAGCGCCCATGGTCCAGCCACGGCCGCTGATCGGTGCCGGCATCATCGGGCGCCTGGGCGACATGGCCCCAGAGATCGTGGATCATCCGCTCGAACCACGCCGCCGCCGGGCGGCATGGCGACAGTGCCGGGTAGATCTCCCGCCTCCACCGGCACCGAGCACAGCAGGAAATCCGAGCTTGCACGCATGTGGAACAAGGCATGGACCTGCATCGTGTCGGCCCACAGCGACAGCAATTCGATATCAGGCTCATCGGCCAGTGCCGCCGCCATCGCGGCCCATGCCGGCGGTCGCAACAGATAGCGCGGCCACGGCTGGCAGTCGGCGGGCGTGCCGGCGCGGATGATGCTGGCGGTGGTCATCGCATCGCCGCTGCGATCGCGGTGAACCATCCGACCACGGCGTCCGGCATTGCCAATCCCAGCACCAGCACGGCGGCGAGATGCAGCCAGGCCGGAGCCAGGGCCGCCGCGTCCGGCGCGGGGCCTCGATCGGGCATCGATGGCGCGAAGCACAAACCGAGCAGCCGCGACGCCAAGGCCCAGGCGCCGACCACCAGCCCAAGACCCAGCGGGATCGCCGCCAGCGGCAAGCGGCGGACCGTTTCCATGGCGATCAGGAATTCGCTGGTGAACAGGCCGAATGGCGGCAAGCCGGCAACCGCGATGATGCCGGCGCCGAGCGTCAGGCCGAGCAGGCGGTGGCCTTGGACCAGGCCGCCGATGTCGGTGAATTTCTGCGTGCCTTTCAACTGGCACGCCCGCCCGACGCACTGGAAGATCGCCGCCTTGGCCAAGGTGTGCAGCGTCATGTGCAGCAATCCCGCGAACATCGCGCCCGCACCGCCGAGCCCGAAGGCGAATGCCGCGACGCCCGATTGCTCGATCGATGAGAAGGCGAAGAACCGTTTCACGTCGCGCCGCCGCCACAGGCTGAACGCGGCCAGCAGTACCCAGAGCAGCCCCAACGCCATGATCGGCGGCCCCGGCGCGATCGCCTCGGCATTCGCCGCGAGCAATCCGCGGACGCGCAGGATGATAAGCAATGCGACGTTCAGGATCGAACCGGAAAGCACGGCGGAAACCGGCGTCGGGCCTTCGGCATGGGCGTCCGGCATCCAGGCGTGCAGCGGTGCGAGCCCGGCCTTGGTGCCATAACCGATCAGCAGGAAGACGAAGGCGAGGTTCAGCATGGTGCCACGGCAGCGCGGCGCCGCGTCGGCCAGCGCGCTCCAACTCATCGCCGTCATCCCCGGGCCGAGTGCGGGCAGTGCGGCGAGGTACAGCACGATGGTGCCGAACAGCGCCAGCGCCACGCCGACGCCGCAGATGAGAAAGAACTTCCACGAGGCTTCGACCGCGTCCTCGGTCCGCGGCAAGCCCACCACCAGCACCGCGGCGATCGTCGCGGCCTCAACCGCGACCCAGGTGACGCCGAGATTGTTCGACAGCACCGCCAGCAGCATGAAGCCGGGGAATGCCATGAACAGCGCGTGGTACTGCCGCAACCGCCGCGCATCGAGGCGCCCGGCCGCTGCCTCCACCGCCATGTAGCCACGGCTGAACCAGGCGGTGGTCATGGCGACGAAGCTGGTGAGAATCGCGATATGGGCGGCGAGCGGATCGACCAGCAGCAATTCGCCCGCTCCCATCTCCCATGGCAGTCGGCAGGCCAGGCCGAAGGATGCGGTGCTGGCGGCGATGCAGATCCAGCCTGCGATCCCCCGGCTGTGCACCAACACCAGCAGCAGGGCCGCCAGCAGCGGCACCAGTGCCACGAGGCCGGGCACGGACAGAAATTCGACGATCACCGGTGGGCGCCGCCGATGCGGTCGAGATGGCCGAGGTCCAGACTGTCGAAGCGTTCGCGGATGCGAAAGAAGAACACCCCGAACACCACGAAGGCCACGAGGATGAGAACCGCGACCGACAGTTCCACCACCAGCGGCATGCCGACCACGCCGATTGCCGCCAGGATCAGCCCGTTCTCCAGCGACATGAAGCCGATCACCTGGGTCATCGCGGTACGCCGGGTGATCATCATCAAAAGCCCGAGCAGCACGACCGAGAGCGCCAGCGCCAGATCCTCGCGGGTGAGTGCGGGGGATTGCATGGTGGTCGGCAGCACCACCAGCACCGACAGCGCCACCAGCGCCACCCCGGCCGCCATCGAGGGGAAAATCCCGAGTGCGGTTTCGATCGATCGATGGATCTCCAGCCGGCGGACGATGCGGCGCAGGGCCACCGGGATGATCAGGCCCTTGGCGGCGAGGGTGATGACGGCGGTGAGGTAGAGATGCGGCGCCGCCTGGACCCAGCCTTGCCAAGCCGCCGCCGCCGCCAGCACCATCGCCTGCATGGCATAGATGCCGATCACCGCGGCCATGCGGCGCTGGTAGAGCAGGGCGAAGGACAGCACCAGCACGCCGCCGCCGAGCAGATGCCCGAGATCGTAGTTGAAGCTGCCATAGCCGAGCCGCGGGTCCATCAGGCGAATCCCTGAGAGACGAACAGGAACACCGCCGCAAGCAGCCCGAGCAGCACCGCGATGCCAAGGAACTCCGGCACCCGGAACACCCGCATCTTGGCGATGGCGCTTTCGAGCAGGCCAAGCCCGATGGCAGCGATGCTTATCTTCGCGCCCCAGGCCGCGAAACCGCCGAGCCAAAGCAGCGGCGAGGCGAGGCTTGCCGTACCGTTTGCGGCGCCGAACGGCGCGAAGATGATGCCGATCAGCGACAGCCAGACCAGCAGCCGCAGCGCGCCGGCCCATTCGATCAGCGCCAGATGGCGGCCGGAATACTCCAGCACCATCGCTTCGTGGACCATGGTCAGTTCGAGATGGGTGGCTGGGTTGTCGACCGGGATACGGCCGTTCTCGGCGATGGCGACGACGATGATGGCGATCAATGCGAGGCCGAGCGACACCCGCAACCCGTAAGTGCCCTCACGCAGGCCGGCGGCGATCACGTCGAGATTGGTGGTGCTGACCAGCAGCGCCAAGGTGAAGATCACCAGCAGCATCGCCGGTTCGGCGAAGACGGCAAACGTCATCTCCCGGCTGGCGCCGATGCCGCCGAACGCGGTGCCGACATCCATTCCGGCCAGCGCCAGGATGCAGCGCGCGCCCGCCAGCAGGCCGGTGATGACGAGCAGGTCGGACAGCGGCGCCGTGGCCATGCCGAGCGTGAAGGACGGGACGAGGGCCGCCACCGTGGCCACGGCGGCAAAGCCGCAGGCCGGGGCGGCGCGAAACAGCCAGGAGGCGTTCTCCGCCAGCACCGGCTGTTTGCGAAGGAGCCGCCGCAGGTCGCGCCAGGGCTGCAGCAGCGGCGGGCCAACGCGGCCGAGCAGGCGCGCCTTGAACGTACGGATGCCGCCGACCAGCAGCGGCGCCGCCGCCAGCATCAGCGCCAGATGCAGGATTTGGGCGATGAGGGCCATGACCAACGTCACAGCTGCTCCGCCACCGCGACGATGGTCAGGAAGGCGACGAGGGCTGCGAACATCACCGCCAAAATCCGGCGGATCGTCAGGAACTGCATGTGGTCGGCCAGTGCCGAAATGCCGTCCCGCGCCCGCCCGATCGGGGTGAACAGCCAGAGCTGTGCCGGGTCGCGCCAGAACACGGTGAGTCGCGCCGGCCCGGGGTCGCCGGGCTCCGGCATAAAGACGGTTTCCCGCGCCGCGAGGATGGCGCCGCCCAAAGCGCGGCGCAGCGGCTGGGCGAAGCTGGCGCCGGCATACTGGGTGACGGGGTCGCCGAACGGCAGCCACGCGGGCGGCGGCGCGAAACCGCAATCCCACGCCGCTTCCCGCCTGTGCCCCGCCACGGCATGGCGCCGCAGCCCGAGCACGATCAACCCGCCCGCCGCGAGCAACAACAGGGCGATCCCCCAGGCGGCATAGCCGGGCGCGTCCGTCTGCGGCGCGATCAGCCCGGCATCGGCGCGTGCGACGCCGAGGCCGACCATCTGCCGCAGCGCCGGGCCAGCCAGTTGCAGCACCACGCCGGGAAACAGGCCGATCGCGCCGGTGAGCGCCGCCAATCCGATCATGGCGCCGCGCGCCGGCAGCCCCGCTTCCTCCGCCGCGGCGGCGCGCGGCGTGCGGGGGCGGCCGAGGAAGGCGACACCGATCAGGCGCACCGCCGCCGCTGCGGCCAAGGCGGCGGCCAGCGCCATCAGGGCGGCGACCACGCAGACCAGAATCTGCAGCCCCAACCCGCCGATGCGCGGTGCCGCCAGAATGGCCTGGAACAGCGTCCATTCGCTGGCGAAGCCCGAACTTGGCGGCAATGCGGCGAGGCAGGCGCCGCCCAGCAGCATGCACGCTGTGGTCACCGGCATGCGGTGGATCAGGCCGCCGAGGCAATCGAGCCGCCTGGTGCCCGCGCCATGCAGGGCGGCACCGGCACCGAGGAACAGCAGCGACTTGAACATCGCATGCGCCAGCGCGTGCAGCAGTGCCGCGCCCATCGCCAGTGCCGCAAGCGTGCCGAGATCGACCGCCCGCGCCGCCAGCGCGACGCCGAGGCCGATCGCGATCAGCCCGATATTCTCGACCGTGGAACAGGCGAGGATCGATTTGGTGTCGCCCTCGACATTGGCGCGCAATGCGCCCAGCACCGCGCCGGCGGCGCCGAGCAGCAGCAGCGGCACGCCCCACCACATCGGCTGTCCCGGGCCGCAGAGGTCGAAGAACACCCGGATCATCACGTAGATCGCGATCTTGGTCATCGCCCCGGACATCAGCGCGGACACCGGCGCCGGCGCCGCCGCGTGGGCCGGCGGCAGCCAGACATGCAGCGGCGCCAATCCGGCCTTGGCGCCGGCGCCGACCAGCACGAGCAGGAACACCGCATCAGCCCGCCAGCCCTCGGGCGGATGCGCACGCATCGCGGCGAAATCCAGGCCCGACCCAGACAGCAGCGCCAATGCCGGGATCAGGCAGGCGACGCCGAGGATGGCGATGCCGAGATACAGCAGCGCCGCCGAGCGCACCGTCTCATCGGCGTGATGCGTCAGCACCAGCGCGAAGGATGCCAGCGACATCAGCTCGAACCCTGCGACCAGCGTGAACGCGTCGGCGGCCAACAGGGTCAGCGCCATGGCGGCCAGGAACAGCGGCAGGAACGGCGCGCTGGCTTCGGCCTTCGCGTCGAGCGTCGCGACCGCGGCGGCAGTGCCGGCCAGCGCCAGCAGCAGCAGGAAAAAGCCCGACAAACCGTCGAGCGCCAAGGCCATTGACCCGCCCGGCAGCCCCAACGGCACCGACAGTGTGGCCGGGGGCGCGCCATTTGCGAGATAGGCAAGGGCGACCAGCGCGCCGATGCCGCAAAGCGCCGCCGTGGCCATGACCGCCCACCGCGAATCGGCGATGGCTGCCAAGGCCGCCGCCATCAGCAAGACGACCATCAAGCCCATCGCCGGCAGGGCGGCGGTCATACGGGGGAACAGCTGATCACATCGCCGACGCTAGCAGCCGGGTCGGCGCGCCGGAAGCGCCCGCCTTCGCCGAAGCTTCACATGATAAGCTCTATGCCCGCGCCCCGCCGCGATTATGCTGCCGCTTCCAGCCTTGGAGCCCACTCTTGGAGCCCACTCTTGGAGCACGACGGCATGCAACGATTCCTTCTGGTGGTGTTCGACGGGCTGCGGCCGGACATGATGCGCCACGACACCACGCCGAACCTGATGCGCTTCGCCGCCATGGGAACCCGCTTCGCGCGGGCGCGGTCGGTCTTTCCATCGGAAACCCGGGTGTGCTCGTCCTCGGTCGCCACCGGCTGCCTGCCGCGGCGGCACGGCCTGGTCGCCAACCAGTTCGCCCACCCGCTCGACCCCAGGCGCGTCGTCGATGCCGGCAGCGGCGCGGCACTTCGGGCGCTGCAGCAGGAAACCGGGGCGCCGGTGCTGGAGGTGCCGACGCTCGGCGATCTCCTTGCCGCCGCCGGCCATGACTGCGCGGTGTTCAGCAGCGGCACCACCGGCCAGACCTTCGTGCTGAACCCGCGCGCGGACGAGACTGGGCAGATCGTGCTATCGGCGCACGGGGCGCAAGCGTGCTCGACCGCCGGCCGCGCCGTGCTGGCAACGCTCGATCCGCCGCCCACGGCACCCGTCGACCGCTGCGTCTGGATCGCCGAGGCATTTCGCGCCCGCATCCTGCCGGAACCGCCGGCGGCTTCGATCCTGTGGCTGTGCGAACCCGACAGCACCGGCCATTACGGCGGCCTCGGCTCGCCGGCACAGCTGGACGCCCTGAAGCGCGCCGATGCCGCGTTCGGGCGCGTCCTCGATGATTGGCAAGCCGGCCCGCACCGAGACGCACTGCAGATCGCCGTCGCGTCCGACCATGGCCATGCGACGGTGACCGGCAGGCAGGACGTGCGGGCGGCGTTGCCGGGTTTCGCGGATTGCACGGTGATTGCGGGATCAAGCGGCGGCATCTTCGTGCCCGGTGGCGACAGGGCTCGGATTTCGTCGCTCGCGGACTGGCTGATCCGCCAGGATTGGTGCGGCCCGGTCTATGCCGCCGACAACGCCGACCGTCCGGAAGGCGTGCTGCCACGCAGCGCATTGCTGGCCGATCATCACCGGGCCGCGCATGTGCTGTACATGTTGCGCGGCGGCGCCGGCCAGTCGGGCGCCGGCCTGCCGGGCGTCACGCTCTACGACGGCGGCCTCGAACTCGGTTCCGGCACCCATGGCGGGCTGCTGGCGGCGGAGTTGCACATCGTGCTGATGCTGGCCGGCAGCATGGTCCGTCGCGGCGAGACATCCGACTGGCCGGCGGGGCTGCCCGATATCGCGCCCACCGCGCTGGCGTTGCTCGGCCTTCCCGGGGCCGCCGCAATGGACGGCAGGGTGCTGGGCGAGGCATTGCTGGAGCATCCGGCCCGGACCGACGCACCGGCGGGGGAAAGCTGGCAGGCGGCGGCGCCCGGCTATACCCAGACGCTGGCCCGCACCCGGCTCGGCCGCCACGTCTATATCGATCATGGCACCCGCGGCTAGATCTTGCATTCAGGTACCTCGCCGGATCGTAATGGGGCATGACGATACCACTCCGAAGCTTTGCCCGCATCGTGACCCTCACCGCCCTGACCCTGCTGGCCCGCTGCGCTCCCGTCGATCTGCTGAACGCGACCACCGACACGCAGGACGTCACGATCACCCGTGACATTCCGTACATGCCCGGTCCGCGTGGAAGCATGGACGTGTACCGCCCGACCACGGTCGCGGGGAAGCTGCCGGTGGTGGTTTTCTTCTATGGCGGCGCCTGGCAGACGGGGAAGCGGCAGAATTACCCGTTCGCGGCGACGGCGCTGGCGCGGCGCGGCATGGTGGTGGTGGTGCCGGATTACCGCCTGTATCCCGAGGTCAGTTTTCCGGTCTTCCTCCGCGACGGCGCCGCGGCCGTGGCCAACGTGCGCCGGTCCGCCGCGTCCTGGGGTGCCGATCCACACCGGCTGTTCCTGGCGGGGCACTCCGCCGGCGCCTGGATCGCGGCGATGTTGGCGCTGGACCCGCAATGGCTGGCGGCGGCGGGGGACAGAAGCGAGGCGGTGGCAGGCATGGTCGGGCTCGCCGGACCGTACGACTTCCTTCCGATCACCGGGCCGGACATCCAGGCGGTGTTCGCCTCCGTCAGCGACAAGCGCGCCACCCAGCCCGTCAGCTTCGCCGACGGGCACAACCCGCCGATGCTGTTGCTGCACGGCGAGGACGACGACACCGTGCGACCGCGCAACACCCTGTCCCTCGCCCACCATATCCGCGACGCCGGCGGCCCGGTCGAGGTGAAAACCTACCCAGGGACCGGCCATGTCGGCATCGTCATCAGCCTGGCGCCGATGTTCCGGGCCAAGACGCCTGTCCTGGACGACATGGCGGATTTCATCCTGGGCCGCGCCCCAAGCCTTGACGGTGCGCTTTAGCCGGCGAGAAGGACGGGCTATACAGCGCCGGTTCATCCGGACCTCGCCGCGCAGTTGACCCGTTCCGACCCCACGCTTGTCACAGGTGCCACCGGCTTCGTCGGCTCCGCCGTCGCCCGGGCGCTGGCTGGCGCGCGGCCACGCGGTGCGCCTGCTGGCGCGGCCGGGCGGCGACCGCCGCAACATCGCCGGACTGCCGGCTGAGATCGTCGAGGGCGACCTCACCGACGCGGCCTCCCTCGCCCGTGCCGTCGCGGGTTGCCGCTTCGTCGTGCCATGTCGCCGCCGATTACCGCATCTGGGTGCCGAACCCCGAGGCGATGCTGCGGGCCAATGTCGGCGGCACGCGTCGCCCTGATGCGCGCGGCGCTGGCCGCAGGGGTCGAGCGGATCGTCTATTGCAGCAGCGTCGCGGCCCTTGGCCTGACGCGCCGACGGGCTCGCCGGCGGATGAGACCACTGCCGGTGATCGGAAGACCAGGTCGATCGGCATCTACAAGCAGTCGAAGTTCCGCGCCGAGCAGGCGGTGCTGGACCTGGTGCGCGAGCAGGGGTTGCCGGCGGTGATCGTCAATCCCGCCGCGCCGGTCGGCCCGCGCGACATCAAGCCGACGCCGACCGGGCGGATGATCGCCGATGCGGCGAGCGGCCGGATGCCCGCCTATGTCGATACCGGCCTGAACATCGTGCATGTCGACGACGTCGCGGAGGGCCATATGCTGGCGCTGGAGCGCGGGCGGATCGGCGAGACGCTATATCCTCGGCTCGGAGAATCTTCTCGATGGCGGCGTTGCTTGGCATCATCGCCGAGGAATCCGGCCGCCCTGCGCCGCGCATCCGCCTGCCGCACGGGTTGCTGTGGCCGGTGGCGGTGGTGAGCGAGGGGCTGGCGCGGTTCGGCGTGGCGCCGGTGGTGACGCGCGACCATCTGCGCATGGCCCGCAAGCTGATGTTATTTCTCCAGCGACAAGGCGATCGCCGAACTCGGCTATGCGCCGCGCCCGGCGCGCGCGGCGGTGGCCGACGCGATCGCCTGGTTCCGCGCCAACGGCATGATGCCGCGCATGAGCTTTCTGTCTGTGATCGCGCTGCTCGCGTGGCTGTACCTGGTGTTCGCGCATGGCCGGTTCTGGCAGGCAGGCCCGGTGCTGGCGCCCGCCCGCCCGCTTGCATGGCCGTCGGTCGCCGTGGTGGTGCCGGCCCGCGACGAGGCGGCGTTGATCGGACGCAGCGTCGCCAGCCTGCTGGCGCAGGACTACGCCGGTGATTTCCGGGTGTTCCTGGTCGATGACGGCAGCGAGGACGGCACGGCGGCGATCGCCTGCGGCTTGCCCGATGCCGCGGCCGCGCCTGACGGTGATTGACCGGCGCGCCGCGCCCGGCGGGATGGGCCGGCAAGCTATGGGCCGTGCAACAAGGCGTCGCCGCAACCGTCGGAAGACGTGATTTTGCTGACGGACGCGGATATCGAGCACGACCCGGCCCATCTCTCGACGATGATGGCGCAGTTGGAGCGCAGCGGCGCCGACATGGTGAGTGAAATGGTGCGCGCTGAACTGCGACAGCGCTGCCGAACATGCGCTGGTGCCGGCCTTCGTCTATCTGCTTCGCCATGCTGTATCCGTTCGCGCGGGTGAACGACCCGATGTCGCGCGCACCGCGGCGGCGGCGGGCGGCACGCGTGCTGATCCGCCGCCGCGCGCTCGACCGGATCGGCGGCATCGGCGCCATCAGTGGCGCGCTGATCGACGACGTGGCGCTGGCGCGCGACGGTGAAGCGGGGCGGCCAGATCTGGCTCGGCCATAGCCGCGCTGGCACGCTCGATCCGGCCCTATCCGGCCTTGGCGACATCTGGCGGATGGTGACGCGCTCGGCCTATGTCCAGTTGCGCTATTCGCCGTGTGCTGCTGGCGCTGACGACGCTCGGCATGGCGTGGCTTTTCCTGGTGCCGCCGGTCGCCGCGTTCTCGGGCCAGGCACTCGGCCTCGCCGCATGGGCGCTGATGGCGGCGACGCTATTGTGCCGACGCCTGTCGCGTTTCGGCCTGTCGCCGTTCTGGGCGCCGTTGCTGCCGGCTGATCGCCGCTGTTCTACATGGCGGCGACGCTCGGTGCCGCGTTCAACCATCATTTCGGCCGTGGCGTGGTGTGGAAGAGCCGGGCCTACGCGGACAGGATCGCATGAGCGCCGCCACATTCGAATCGGTCGAAGACTGGTCCGGCAAGGACCGCGGCGACGAGAATTTCCCGGTCGGCTCGGCGCTGATCGCGCCACGTCTGCGCGCGCATGTGCACGCCTTCTACGCCTTCGCCCGCAACGCCGACGACATCGCCGACAGTCTCCGGTTCTCGCCGCCGAGGACAAGGTCGCGCGGCTCGACATCATGGAAGCGGTGCTGCTGGGGCGAGCGCGACACCGGCTCGCCCAGCGCCGCCGGCTTGCGCGCCAGCCTCGCCGAATGCGGCGTGACGGCGCAGCATGCGCCGCGAGCTGCTGGTCGCGTTCCGCCGCGACGCGACCAAGCGGCGCTACGCCGATTGGGACGAGCTGCTGGATTACTGCCGCTACTCCGCAATGCCGGTCGGCCGCCATGTGCTCGACCTGCACGGCGAATCGCGTGACACCTGGCCCGCCTCGGACGCGCTTTGCGCGGTCGCTGCAGGTGCTGAACCATCTGCAGGATTGCCGCAAGGACCTCGCGGACCTCGACCGCTGCTACCTGCCAGATGACCTGATGCAGCGTTTCGGCGCCGGCGTCGACGACCTGCGAAAGCCCGAGCAGACAGCGGGATTGCGCCGCGTCTTCGCAGCCCTGCTGGACCGCTGCGACGCGCTGAACCGCCAGGCGGCGGCGCTGCCCGCCGGCACTGGCGATCGCAGGTTGCGGCTGGAGACCGCCGTTATCGTCGGCCTGTCGCGCCGCCTCGCCGCTCGGCTGCGGCGCGGCGACCCGATCGCGGTGCGCGTGAAGCTCACGCGGATGGATGTTGCGGCCAGCGTGCTCGCAGCACTGCGCTTCCTGGGTGCGCCATGACCACGCCGCTCGGTGCCGATCAGGGCGACCTGGATTCCGTGGCGGCGCTGGTGCGCGCGGCCGGCACCAGCTTCTATCGCGGCATGGCGGTGCTGCCGCCGGACCGGCGCTACGCCATGTACGCGATCTACGCCTTCTGCCGCATCGTCGACGACATCGCCGACGATCCCGGCGATTTCGCCGAAAAGCTGCCGCGGCTGAACCGTTGGCGAGAGCGGATCGCCGGCCTGTATCGCGGCCGCGCCGAGGACGCCGTCACCCGCGTGCTGGTCCGCGCGGTCAAGCAGTTCCGGCTGCGTCAGGCGGATTTCGAGGCGGTGATCGACGGCATGCAGATGGACGCGCGCGACGGTCATCGTGGCGCCGAGCGTCGCCGACGCTCGACGTCTATTGCGACCGGGTGGCCTCCGCGGTCGGGCGGCTTTCGGTGCGGGCGTTCGGCGATGCCTCGCCCGATGCCGACATCGTCGCCCACCATCTCGGCCGCGCGCTGCAACTGACCAACATCCTGCGCGACGTGGCACGAGGACGCTGTTCGCGGGCGGCTGTATCTGCCGCGCGAAATCCTCGAAGACGCCGGCGTCCCGCTGGATCCACACGCGGCGCTGACCAGCCCGGGCTCGCGGCCGTCTGCGCTCTGGTGGCCGAGCTGGCGCGCGACCACTTCGCCGAGGCCGCGCGCCGCGATGAAGCGGTGCGACCGCCGGGCGATGCGGCCGGCCCGGTTGATGGGCGCCACCTATGCCGCGATGCTGTGGCATCTGGAGCGCCGTGGCTGGGACCATCCGGAGATTCCGGTGCGGGTGCCGAAATGGCACAAGTTGTGGATCGTCGCTGCGCCACGGTCTGCGATGACGCGATTGCACGTGGTCGGCGCCGGTCTGGCCGGGCTCGCGGCCGCGACGGATCTCGCCGAGGCCGGCCACGCGGTGACGCTTTACGAATCAGGGCCCGCCGCCGGTGGACGATGCCGGTCATATTTCGACCAGATGCTGGGATGCCGCATCGACAACGGTAACCACCTGCTGCTGTCCGGCAACGAAGCGGCGTTGTCTTTCCTGCGGCGAATCGGCGCACGGGAGAGCCTTGATGGCCCCGGCGTACCGCTGTTCCCGTTCTTCGATGTCGCGACCGGGGAGCGATGGAGCGCTGCGGCCCGGAATGCGGCCGCATCCCCTGGTGGGTGTTTTCCGCGAAGCCGCCGCGTGCCGGGCACCACGCGCCGCGGATTATCTGCAGCTGCTGGCGCTGCGTCGTGCCGCGGGCGGCGCCAAAGTCGACCAGATCCTGCGGCCCGCCAGCACGCTGTATCGCCGGCTGCTGGAACCGCTTGCCATCGCCGCGCTGAACACCCGGCCCGACATCGGCCTCGCCAGTCTGCTTCGCCCGGTGGTCGAACAGACGCTGCTGCGCGGCGGCAGGTCGTGCATTCCGCTGTTTCCGCGGATCGGCCTTTCGGAGACCTTCATCGACCCGGCCGTCGCCTGGCTCGCCGCGCGCGGCGGCAGGCTGCATGACCGGGCGGCGAATCGCCGGCGCTGCGCATCGCGGCGGATCGGGTGGTCGCCCTGCAATCGCCGGAAGGCGAGATCGCGGTCGGCCGCGGCGAGCAGGTGGTGCTGGCGGTGCCGCCCTGGGTGGCGGCCGACCTGATGGCCGGGTTGTGCGTGCCGGACGCGTTCGAGGCGATCCTCAACATCCATTTCCGCGTCGCCGCCGATCCGGGCGCCGCCGGCTTCGTCGGCGTGATCGGCGGCATCGCGGAATGGATCTTCGTGCACGACCGGATCGTCTCGGTGACCGTCAGCGCCGCCAACCGCCTGGTCGACCGCACGGCGGAAGATGATCGCCGCCGCCGTCTGGGCGGATGTGCGCGCGGCGCTGCGGTTGCCCGAGCCGATGCCGCCGATGCGGGTGGTGAAGGAAAAACGCGCCACCTTCGCCGCCTCCGCCGCGCAGGAGCGCCGCCGCCCGCAGGCCCGGACCGGCATCGCCAACCTGGTGCTGGCCGGCGATTGGACCGCAACCGGGTTGCCCGCGACCATCGAAGGTGCAATCAGGTCTGGCCGCACCGCCGCCGGCCTGCTGTCTGGCGCGGCCTGAGTCGTCAACGGACCGTGCCATGCCTGACGCCCTGATCCACCACCCAATCGACGCAACTCGTCCAGGACGCGGTCGCTCGTGCCAGCTGCCGCGCTTGCGCCGGCATCAGCACGCCGACGGGCATTGGGTGTTCGAGCTTGAGGCCGACGCCACGATCCCGGCCGAATTCGTGCTGCTGATGCATTTCCTCGACCGCACCGACCCGGAGCTGGAGCGTAAGATCGGCAACTACCTCCGCGGTATCCAGGGCGAGCATGGCGGCTGGCCGCTGTTCCATGACGGCGCATTCAATATTTCGCGCCAGCGTGAAGGCGTATTTCGCGCTGAAGATGATCGGCGATTCGACCCGATGCGCCGCACATGGTCCGCGCGCGCGCGAGCGATCCTCGCCGCCGGCGGGGCCGAGCGCAGCAACGTGTTCACCCGCGCGCAACTGGCGCTGTACGGCGAGATGCCGTGGCGCGCGGTGCCGGTCATGCCGATGCGAGATCATGCATCTGCCGCGCTGGTTTCCGTTCCATCTGGACAAAGTGTCGTACTGGTCGCGCACCGTGACGGTGCCGCTGCTGGTGCTGATGACGTTGAAGCCGAAGGCGCGCAACAAGTCCGCGCGGCGTCCATGTGCAGGAGCTGTTCCGCACCCCGCCCGAACAGGTGCGCGACTGGATCCGCGGGCCGTTCCGCTCCCGCTGGGGGCATTTCTTCCGGGCGCTCGACCCGGTGTTGCGGGCCTGCGAGCCGTTGTTTCCCGCGAAACGGCTCGCCATCGGCGACCGCGCCGTCGCCTTCGTCACCGAGCGGCTGAACGGCGAGGACGGGCTCGGCGGCATCTACCCGGCGATGGCCAACACCGTGATGATGTTCGACACGCTCGGCATGCCCGCCGACCACCCGCACGCCGTGATGGTGTGGGCCAGCCTGCGCAAGCTGCTGGTGATCGGGGAGGACAGCGCCTATTGCCAGCCTTGCCTGTCGCCGGTCTGGGACACCGGACTCGCCGGCCATGCCATCGCCGAGGCCGATGGCGCAGATTCGGGCGCCGTGGTTGCGGCCAATGCCTGGCTGCGCGAACGGCAGATTGTCGCCGATGTCGGCGACTGGAAGCGGGCGCGGCCGCAGGTGCCGCCGGGCGGCTGGGCGTTCCAGTACCAGAACCCGCATTACCCCGATGTCGACGACACCGCCGTCGTCGGCATGCTGCTGCATCGGCAGATGCTCGCGGATGCACCGATCATGCCGCCTCGATCGCCCAGCGCGCGGGACTGGATCATCGGCATGCAATGCCGCGACGGCGGCTGGGGCGCGTTCGATGCCGACAACGACAAGCACTATCTCAACCACATCCCCTTTGCCGACCATGGCGCGCTGCTCGACCCGCCGACCGCCGATGTGACAGCACGCTGCGTCTCGTTCCTTGCCCAGATCGGGCATGTGGCCCACGAACCGGTGATGGCGCGGGCGCTGGCCTGGCTGCGCCGCGAGCAGGAGGAAGACGGCAGTTGGTTCGGCCGCTGGGGGACCAATTACGTCTACGGCACCTGGTCAGTGCTGTGCGCGCTGAATGCCGCCGGCGTGCCGGACGATGATCCGTCGATGCGGCGCGCGGTCGATTTCCTGCTGGCGACGCAACGCGAGGATGGCGGCTGGGGCGAGGACAACGAGACCTATGCCGCAGCACCGCACGGCCGCGCCGATCGCAGCAACCCGAGCCAGACCGCCTGGGCGCTGCTCGGCCTGATGGCGGCTGGCGAGGGCGGAGCATCCGGCGGTCGCCCGCGGCGTCGCCTGGCTCGCGGACGCGCAGCGGCCGGACGGGGAGTGGGACGAGCCGGCGTACACCGCCGTCGGGTTTCCGCGGGTCTTCTATCTCCGCTACCACGGCTACCGGCTGTTCTTCCCGCTGCTGGCCCTGGCGCGCTCCCGGAGCCTGTCGCGCGCCAATGATTTGCGCGTCGGCTGGGGCTTCTAGCGCCTTTGCCCCTCGGCATCGTCGTCGGCCTGGCGGCGGAGGCGCGGATCGCACGGCGGTTGGGCGAGGTCGGCATCGGCGGCGGACTGCCCGCAGGTGCCGAGGCGGCGGCGGAGGCGCTGGTCGCCGGCGGCGCCACGGCACTGCTCAGTTTCGGCCTCGCCGGCGGTCTCGACCCCAATCTGCGCCCGGGAGACATCGTGGTGCCGGTGGTGGTGCTGGAGGACGGGCGGCGCTATCCGACCGATGACGCGCTGTGCCGCGGCCTCGGCGGTTCCACCGCCGGCATGCTGTTCGCGGCAGATTCCATCGTGGCCGATGCGGGCACGAAGCGGGCGCTGTCCGAGCGCACCGGCGCCAGTGCCGTCGATCTGGAGAGCGGTGCCGTGGCGCGGGTGGCGCAGCGCCACCGCCTGCCTTTCGCGGCGCTGCGCGCGATCTGCGATCCCGCCACCCGCAGCCTGCCGCCGGCAGCGCTGATCGCGCTCGATTTCGCAAGGCGGGATTGGGATGCTCAGGGTATTGGGATCGGTGGCGGCGCGACCTTGGCAGCTCGGCGGGTTGCTACGGCTGGCGCTCGACGCGGCAGCGGCACGGCGGGCGCTCGTGCGGGCGGCGGCGGCGTTGTTGCGGCGGATGTCGGGCGAATAGGCAAAATGGCGTCATCTAGATCGTGATGGTCGCTGGTATCAGCGACCATCACGATCCAGCCTTTTGTTTTGGCGAGCAATTTTATGGCACGGTGATTCCACCTAAAGCCATATTGCGCTAACCGAGATCACGCTGCGCGCTGCCGACACGCCTCGCCGCTCAGTCGTCGGCGTCCACCAGATCCTTCGCGTTCGGCTTCTGGTGCTTGATCTGCTCCATCGCCTGCTGCACGTGCCGGCTGAACACGTATTCGGCGGGGCGCTGGTGATCCAACCGGATTTCCGGCGCCATTGGGCCTGACGTGCGGATGCCCTTGGTGGCGAGGCCGAGCAGTTTCCACGGCTTGGTCACGGCTTCGGTGACGGCGGTCGCCTCGTAGCCGCTATGGACCATGCAGTCGGCGCATTTCTCGTAGTTGCCGGTGCCGTATTTGTCCCAGTCGGTCGTCTCCATCAGCTCCGTGAAGGTCTTCGCGTAGCCTTCGCCGAGCAGATAGCAGGGGCGCTGCCAGCCGAAATAGGTGCGGGTCGGGTTGCCCCATGGCGTGCAGTGATAAGTCTGGTTGCCGGCGAGGAAATCGAGGAACAGGCCGGACTGATTGAACTCCCATTTCTTCTTCCCCGGCTTCGCGCGCGAGAAGATGCCGCGGAACAATTCCTTCGTCTTCTTGCGATTCAGGAAATGCTGCTGGTCCGGTGCCCGCTCATAGGCGTAGCCGGGCGAGACGCTGATGCCGTCGATGCCCATGGCGGTGACGTCGTCGAAGAAGCGGGCGGTGCGCTCGGGGTCGGCGTTGTCGAACAAGGTCGCGTTGATGATGGTGCGGAAACCGGCGGTTTTCGCCTTGGCGATGGCGGACACCGCACGGTCGTAGACGCCGTCCTGGCAGACCGAGCGGTCGTGGTCGCCCTTGTCGCCGTCGAGATGGACCGACCAGCTGAAGAACTTGTTCGGTTGGAACAGATGCATCTTCTTTTCGAGCAGCAGCGCGTTGGTGCAGACGATGACGAATTTCTTGCGCGCGATGATTTCGCGCACGACCTCGTCGATCTCGCGGTGCAGCAGCGGCTCGCCGCCGGCGATCACCACCACGGGCGCGCCGCACTCGTCCACCGCGTCGAGGCATTCGGCGACCGAGAGGCGCTGGTTCAGGATTTCGGCCGGATAGTCGATCTTGCCGCAGCCGGCGCAGGCAAGGTTGCAGCGGAACAGCGGCTCCAGCATCAGCACCAGCGGGTAGCGCTTGCGCCCGATCAGATGCTGCTTCACCACATAGGCGCCGACGCGGAGCGCCTGGTGCAGGGGGACGGACATGTTTGGCTTCCTGTCAGAGACGCAGCGGTTCAGGCGTCGGCGAGTTCGGCGGGGAACTTGAACTTCACGTCCTCGGCGACCCCGTCGAGGGTGGAGACTTCGACCTCGGCGAATTGGCGCAGGCCGTCGATGACGCCCTGCACCAGCATTTCCGGGGCGGAGGCGCCGGCGGTGAGGCCGACGGAGGCAATGCCCGCGAACCACTCCCCGCGCAAGGCGGAGGCATCGTCGATCAGGTAGGCGGGCTTGCCGAGTTCCTCGCCGATTTCGCGCAGACGGTTCGAGTTCGAACTGTTCCGGCTACCGACCACGAGGATGAGGTCGACGGCGGCGGCAAGCTCGCGCACCGCCTGCTGGCGGTTCTGGGTGGCGTAGCAGATGTCGCGGACATCGGGGCCGACGATGGCGGGAAACCGCGCTTTGAGGGCGGCGATGATGCCGCGCGTGTCGTCCACCGAAAGCGTGGTCTGGGTGACGTAGGACAGGCGATCGGGGGTGCCGGGGGTGAGCACGGCCACGTCCTCGACGGTTTGCACCAGGTGCACGACGCCGGGGATCTGGCCGATCGTGCCTTCGACTTCGGCATGCCCGGCATGTCCGATCAACACGATCTCGCGCCCCTGGGCGGCGTAGCGGCGGCCTTCGTTGTGCACTTTCGCGACCAGCGGGCAGGTGGCGTCGATCACCGGGAGGCCACGCTCGGCCGCGACCTGCTCGACCCGCTTGGCCACGCCGTGGGCGCTGAAGACGGTCATGGCACCCGGCGGAATTTCGTCCAACTCGTCGACGAACACAGCACCGCGGGTGCGCAGATCCTCGACCACATGCCGGTTATGGACGATTTCATGGCGCACATAGATCGGCGGGCCGTATTTCTTCAGCGCCCGCTCGACGATCTCGATCGCGCGCTCGACACCGGCGCAGAAGCCGCGCGGTTGCGCCAGGACAACCCGTAACATGCCCACTCTCTTTCGTTCAGCCGTTCGATCAATCACCGCGCACCGACCCCGAATGGACCCCTGCCTGATCGATATTACAGTTTGCAACTTCGCGGCAATGCCGCATGAAGCGCGGCAGCATCGGGTTCGGCGTTCGGGTCATATGGCACGAATCTCCGGCCTGGGGTAGGCTCGGACAGAGGTGGTCGCTCGATTCGACCCGAACAACCCGTGTCATTTCAGCCACATTGGCGGACGAATGCGAAGGAGAATGGGTGGCGTATGGCGTCCGTTTCTGAGGCTTTGACCAAGGGTTTGACCCTCGCGGAAGAAATGCGGGCAATCGCCGGCGAGATCGAGGTGGCACTCGATGAGCTGTTGGGCGTCCCCGAAGGGGCTGAGGCGCGGCTGCTGGAGGCGATGCGCTACGCGACGCTGGGCGGCGGCAAGCGGTTGCGCGGCTTCCTGGTGATCCAGACTGCCGGCTTGTTCGGGGTGGATCGCCGTTGCGCGGCACGGGTGGCGGCGGCGGTGGAGATGCTGCACGCCTATTCGCTGGTGCATGACGACCTGCCGGCGATGGACGACGACGACCTCCGTCGCGGCAAGCCCAGCACCCACAAGGCCTTCGACGAGGCGACCGCGATCCTGGCCGGTGACGCCCTGCAGACCCGGGCGTTCGAAGTGCTGGCCGATGCCGACACGCACGATAATTCCGAGGCCCGTTGCGAATTGGTCGCAGCGCTCGCGCATGCATCCGGCGCAGCGCGGGATGGTGGGCGGCCAGATGATCGACATCGAGGCGGAGGGCCAGCAGCTGACAGCCGAGGAAATCGGCCGGCTGCAGGCGCTGAAGACCGGGCGGTTGATCCAGTTCAGCGCCGAAGCCGGCGCGATCCTGGGGCGCGCGGCAGCATCAGCAGCGCCATCATCTTGCCGCATATGGGCGCGATCTGGGGGCGGCTTTCCAGATTGCCGACGATGTTCTGGATGCCGACGGCACCGTCGCCGAAACCGGCAAGGCCACCGGCAAGGATGCGGCGGCGGGAAAGGCGACGCTCGTCGCCGCCCTCGGCCTTGATCGGGCCAGGGCCCAGGCCGAAATGTTAAGCGCGCAGGCGGCGGGACATCTCGAAAGTTTCGGCGAAGCGGCGGAGTTGCTGCGGCAGCTGGCGCTGTATGTGACCTCACGTCGGAGTTGACGCACCATGAACGCCCCGATCGTCCCTCCCTCGGTTCGTCCGTCGACGCCGTTGCTGGACCGAGTTTCGGTGCCGTCGGACATGCGCAATTTTTCGGCGGAGCAGCTGCGCCAGCTGGCCGACGAGTTGCGGGCGGAGACGATCGACGCGGTGTCGGTGACCGGCGGGCATCTTGGTGCCAGCCTCGGGGTGGTTGAGCTGACGGTGGCGATCCACGCCATTTTCGACACCCCGCGCGACCGGCTGATCTGGGATGTCGGGCACCAGGCTACCCGCACAAGATCCTGACCGGGCGGCGCGAGCGCATCCGCACCCTGCGCATGGGCGGCGGTCTGTCCGGCTTCACCCGCCGCGCCGAGAGCGACTACGACCCGTTCGGCGCCGCCCACAGCTCGACCTCGATCTCGGCCGGGCTGGGCATGGCGGTGGCGCGGGACCTGAAGCAGGGGCGCGGCGAGGCCGACGACCGGCAGGTGATCGCGGTGATCGGCGACGGCGCGATGTCGCGCCGGCATGGCGTATGAGGCGATGAACAACGCCGGGGCGCGGCATTCGCGCCTGGTGGTGATCCTCAACGACAACGACATGTCGATCGCGCCGCCGGTCGGCGCGATGAGCGCCTATCTGTCGCGGCTGCTGTCGTCGCGGCGGTTTTTGTCGTCTGCGCGACCTCGGCATCCGCATGGCCCGCAAGTTCCCCAAGGGGATCGAGCGGACCGCGCGGCGGGCCGAGGAATATGCCCGCGGCATGCTGACCGGCGGCACCTTGTTCGAGGAGCTGGGGTTCTACTATGTCGGGCCGATCGACGGCCACAACCTCGACCATCTGCTGCCGGTGCTGCGCAACATCCGCGAGGCGGAGGAGCACGGGCCGATCCTGCTGCACGTGATCACCCAGAAGGGCCGCGGCTACGCGCCGGCGGAGGCGTCGGCGGACAAGCTGCACGCGGTGAGCAAGTTCAACGTCATCACCGGCGAGCAGGTGAAGGCGCCGCCGGGGCCGCCGACCTACACGAAAGTGTTCGCCGACGCGCTGATCGCCGAAGCGCAGAAGGACCCTGATATCGTGGCGATCACCGGGGCGATGCCGTCCGGCACCGGCCTCGACCGGTTCGGCAAGGTGTTCCCCGAGCGCACCTTCGACGTCGGCATCGCCGAGCAGCACGCGGTGACCTTCGCCGCCGGGCTGGCGAGCGAGGGGATCAAGCCGTTCTGCGCGATCTACAGCACCTTCCTGCAGCGCGCCTACGACCAGGTGGTGCACGACGTGGCGATCCAGTCGTTGCCGGTGCGCTTCGCGATCGACCGGGCGGGTCTGGTGGGCGACGACGGGGCGACCCATGCCGGCAGCTTCGACCTGGCGTATCTCGGCTGCCTGCCGGGGATGGTGATCATGGCGCCGGCGGACGAGGCGGAGCTGGTGCACATGGTGGCGACGGCGGCGTCGATCGACGACCGCCCGAGTGCGCTGCGCTTCCCGCGCGGCGAGGCGACCGGGGTGGCGCTGCCGGCGGTGGGCGAGGTGCTGGCGATCGGCCGCGGCCGGGTGCTGCGCCACGGCGGGGCGGTGGCGATCCTGTCGCTGGGGACGCGGCTGGCGGAGGCGTTGCGGGCGGCGGACGAGCTGGCGGCGCAGGGGATCGCGGCGACGGTCGCCGATGCCCGCTTCGCCAAGCCGCTGGACACGGCGCTGATCGAGCGGCTGGCGCGCCAGCACGCCATGCTGGTGACGATCGAGGAAGGCAGCATGGGCGGGTTCGGCGCGGCGGTGCTGCAGCATCTGGCGGCGCACGGCCTGCTCGATCGCGGCCTGAAGATCCGCACCATGGTGCTGCCCGACACCTTCGTCGACCACGACAGCCCCGCCAAACAACTCGCCGAGGCCAAACTCACCGCAAAGGATATCGTCGCCACGGTTCTCAAGATGACCGATGCGGCGGTGCCGATGCCGGCGGTGAAGGCCGCGCCGGTTCAATGAGGCGTCGGAGACTATTCGCCCTGGCGCTGCTTGGCACCCTGGGCGGCTTTCTCGGCGCCCGGGCCCAGTCGACGAATTCCGGACCGGCGGCGCCGGTGGCGGCGCTCAACGAAGCCCTGCTGACCGTCATGCACGCCGGCAAGGAGGTGCCGTTCGCCCAGCGCGCCCGCGTCCTGCAGCCGGTGGTTGAGCGGGTGTTCGACCTTCCGCTGATCTTGCAGAACTCGATCGGGCCGCGCTGGGCCACGTTTTCGGCCGAGGTGAGAGCACAGTTGCTCGACGTTTTCACCCAGTTCACGGTTGCCACCTGGGTCGCGAATTTCGACACGTTCGACGAGGACCATTTCGAGATCCTGCCGGATCTGCGCCGGGTCGGCAGCGACGAGGTGGTGCAAACCCGCCTGGTGCCGCGCAGCGGCGAAGTCACCCGCCTTGATTACGTCATGCGCCGCACCGGCGACACCTGGAAGGCGATCGACATCCTGCTCGACGGCTCGATCAGCCGGGTCGCGGTGCAGCGTTCGGATTTCAGGTCCCTGCTCCGCGGCGGCGACGCGAGCGCGCTGATCGCGTCGTTGCGTGGAAAGATTGTAACGCTGTCCACCGGCGCCGGGTCCTGAGCCGAGAAGGCGGATGGACATGACATTGCTCGCGGTCGCAGCGACCCTCCTGACCCTGGCCGGCGCCGGACAGGCCGTCGCCGGTTACTTGGCGGTCCGCCGCTTTCGCGCCGGCTGGCGCCATGACCGTGGCGCGCGTCCGGCGGTGACGGTGCTGAAGCCGCTGGCCGGCGACGAGCCGTTGCTGGAGGAGGCGCTGGCCAGCGTTTGCGGCCAGGACTATCCGGTGTTCCAGGTGGTATTCGGAGTGCAGAATGCCGCCGATCCGGCACTCGCGGTCATCGAGCGGCTGCAAGCGCGCTTTCCCGCCTGCGACATCGCCGTCGTCGTCGCACCCGGCCTGCACGGGGCCAATCGCAAAATCTCCAACCTGATCAATATGTTGCCGTTTGCCGCGCATGATGTGCTGGTGATCGCCGACAGCGATGTGCATTGCCCGCCCGACTACCTCGACCGGCTCGTGCGCACGCTGGCCATTCCCGGCACCGGCCTCGCCACCACCGCTTATGCCGGATTGGCGGCGACGCCCTCGCTCGCCGGCGTGCTGGGGGCGAGCCATATCAGCCACAGCTTCCTGCCTGGCGCATTGATGGCCCGGTGGCTGGGGCGGCAGGACTGCCTGGGGGCCACTATGGCGCTGCGGCGGCAGACGCTGGACGCGATCGGTGGGCTCGAAGCGCTGGCCGATCACCTCGCCGACGATCACGTGTTGGGCAAGCTGGTTCAGGGGCTGGGCCTCGGCGTACGTCTCGCCGACACATTCGTCGCGACGACGGTGCCCGAAACCTCGCTTCTGGCACTGTTCAGCCACGAATTGCGCTGGAACCGGACGGTGCTGGCGCTCGTGCCGCTCGAATTTGCCCTCTCCAGCATTCAGTTCCCGCTGTTCTGGGCCGGGCTCGCGATCCTGCTTTCCGGCGGCGAGCACTGGGCGCTGATGCTGTTCCTGGCGGCCTGGTTCGCCCGCGGCATCACGGTCCTCGGCGTGGACCGCAACCTGCGCGAAGCTGACGTGGCGGGGAAAACTTTGCTTGCAACGCCGGCCTCGATCTGGCTTCTGCCGTTGCGCGACCTCATCTCCATGATCACCCTGTTGGCGAGCTATTGCGGGGATCGGGTGGAGTGGCGTGGCCAGGTCATGCATACCGGACGCGGCGGTGCCGAGCCCGCGGCGCGCCTGCCGCCTCCGTCCCGCGCCAAGCCCAGGCGAGCCGAGATCGCGATGAGCCCCGAAAGCGAAATGCCATGATGAAGACCCTGTTCCTGCAGCCCCCCTCGTTCGACGGCTTCGACGGTGGCGCGGGATCGCGCTACCAGGCCAAGCGCGAGATCAAGAGCTTCTGGTTCCCGACCTGGCTCGCCCAGCCCGCCGCCCTGGTGGAAGGCAGCCGGCTGATCGATGCGCCGCCCGCCCGCACCAGCCTCGATCGCGTCGTGGCCGACGCCAAAGGGCGGGACCTTTGCGTGATCCACACCTCGACACCGTCTTTCGCTTCCGACGTGCGTGTGGCGCAGGCGTTGAAGGACGCCAATCCCGGCCTGAAGATCGGCATGGTCGGCGCCAAGGTGGCGGTGCAGCCGCAGGAGAGCCTGTTGAAGGGCGACCCCATCGACTTCGTTGCCCGCAACGAGTTCGATTTCACCATCAAGGAAATCGCCGAGGGCCGTGACTTCGCCAGCGTCGACGGCATCTCCTACCGCAACGCCGACGGGGTGATCGTCCACAACAAGGACCGGGCAATTCTTGAGGACATGGATTCGCTGCCCTTCGTCACCGAAGTCTACAAGCGTGACCTGCGAATCGAGGATTACTTCATCGGCTATCTGATGCACCCCTATGTCTCCATGTACACGGGACGCGGCTGCAAAAGCCGCTGCACCTTCTGCCTGTGGCCGCAGACGGTGGGCGGGCACAACTACCGGGTGCGCAGCCCGGGCCATGTGGCCGAGGAAATCCGGCTCATTCAAAAATACTTCCCACAGACCAGGGAAATCTTCTTCGACGACGACACCTTCACCGACAATTTGCCGCGCGCCGAGGCGATCGCCCGCGAACTCGGCAAGATGGGCGTCACCTGGTCGTGCAATGCCAAGGCCAACGTGCCGCGAGAGACGCTGAAGGTCCTGAGGGATAACGGCCTGCGGCTGCTGCTCGTCGGCTACGAAAGCGGCAACCAGCAGATCCTTCACAACATCAAGAAGGGCATGCGGATCGAGGTGGCGAAGAAGTTCACCAAGGATTGCCACGAGCTGGGCATCAAGATCCACGGCACCTTCATCCTCGGCCTGCCGGGCGAGACCGAAAGAGACCATCGAGGAAACCATCAAATTCGCCACCGAGATCAATCCGCACACCATGCAGGTCTCGCTCGCCGCACCCTACCCCGGCACCTTCCTGCACAAGCAGGCGTTGGAGAATGGCTGGCTCGACGAGAGCAACGCCGAACTGATCGACGATCACGGCGTGCAGATCGCGCCGCTACATTATCCGCATCTGTCCCACACCGAGATCTTCGATTCGGTCGAGACCTTCTATCGCCGCTTCTATTTTCGCGCGCCGAAGATCGCCTCGATCGTCGGCGAGATGGTGCGCAGCCCGCAGATGATGAAGCGCCGCCTGCGCGAAGGGGTGGAGTTCTTCCAGTTCCTGCGTGAGCGGCACAAGGACGCCGCCTGACCGGCCGTGCTGCGGCCGGTGGAATACCCGGATGCGGCGCGCCATCTTCACCGCGGATGATTTCGGGCTGTGCGAAGCCGTCAACGAAGGGATTGAGCGCGCCCATCGCCACGGCCTGCTGACCTCCGCCAGCCTGATGGTGGCAGGCGCTGCCGCTGCTGACGCGGTTCGCCGGGCGCGCCGCATGCCGGGGCTGCGCGTTGGCCTGCATCTGGTGGCGATCGAGGGCCCGGCGGTCTTGCCGCCTGCCGAGATCCCTGACCTCGTGAACGGCGACGGATGGTTCCCGTCCGACCAGCTGGCACTCGGCGTGCGATATTTCGCCCGTCCGGCGGTGCGGCGGCAGATGACCGCCGAAATTCGTGCCCAATTCGCGGCGTTCGCTGCGACCGGACTGGTGCTGGATCACGCCGATGCCCATAAGCACATGCACCTCCACCCCACGGTCGGCGCCACCATGCTGCGGATCGGGCGCGAATTCGGCTTGCGCGCCGTGCGCGTGCCGGCGGAGCCACCGGCGACCATGCGCGGGCTCGGCGAGCCGGCAAATGCGGGCGCGCTGGCGATGCACGCCTGGACCGCTTTGCTGCGAAGCCAGGTCCGGCGCGCCGGGATGCGGACAACAGACGCGGTGTTCGGCCTGGCCTGGAGCGGTCACATGACCGCAGAGCGGCTGCTGCGGTTGATTCCCAGGCTTCCGCCCGGGGTCAGCGAGATCTATTTTCACCCCGCTGCCGCCCGCGACCCTGTCATCGACGCATTGATGCCCACATACGCCCACGAACTCGAACTGGCCGCTCTGGTCAGCCCCGATGCGCGCGACATGCTGCGGCGGCAGGACATTGCCTGCTGCGGCTATGGAGACTTGCCGTGAACGAAACCGTCCCGAAACTGCTTGCCCGCCACGAGCTCAGCGACCTGTGGGACTGGCGGCGCAAGGTCGCCGACCTCTATGCCGCCATCCGAGCCATGTCTGATCCGCGGCAGGCGTGGCAGCACTGGCGCGACGAGCGTGACGCGCTGTTCATGACCCATCCGCAAACCCCGCTCGACCGCCAGATCCGGCGCAGCTTCGCGGGCGTCGATTACTACCCATACGATCCCGCCTTGCGCCTGCTCGCCCGGCTCACCCCGATCACTGCCGCACCGCTGGAGCAGTTCCCGGCCGGCGCCGAGACGATCACCCTGCGCCCGTTCGCCCGCACCGAGGGCCTGCTGCGCCCGCTCGGCGGCGAGCTGACGCTGTATTGGATCACTGGTTACGGCGGCGGCGTGTTCCTGCCGTTCGCCGACGCCACCAACGGGCCGGAGACCTTCGCCGCCGGACGCTATCTGCTGGACAGCATCAAGGGTGCCGATCTCGGCACGCATGACGGCCGCGTCGTGCTCGACTTCAACTTCTCCTATTATCCGTCTTGCGCCTATTCGCCGCGCTGGGTCTGCCCGCTGGCGCCGCCGGCCAACCGGCTGCCGGTCGCGGTGCGTGGCGGTGAGCGGTCGTCGTCCGTCTGAACGCTGCCACCGCAACCCTGTCCCCGCTCTGAGGCCAGGTTCCAATTCCTCCGTAAGCGGCGCTATCCTCCTCGTAACCTGGAAACCGGGATCGGAGAGCAAACGCCATGGACCATCCCACACGGAAGGGTATTGGGCGCCGGACCGTCCTTCGCCTGTCCGCGGCGATGCTGCCCACCGGCATACTGCGGCCAGGCGGCGCGGCGGCGCAGACTTCCGCAGATGCGATCAGCGACGCATTGGTGAAGGAGGCCCAGCGCGAGGGCAGCATCAGCTACTACCACAACTCCGACATCGACGTGACGGCGAACTGGACCGCGGCCTTCGCCCGCAAATACGGCATCCAGGTCAAGAACATGCGGCTGCCCAGCTATCCGCTCTACGATCGCTGGTTGAACGAGGAACGGGTCGGCCGGCATATCGCCGATCTGATCCAGATCACCGATCCGACCTTGCTGAGTGCGGCCGCCAAGCAGGGCTTCATCGCCCATTACGTGCCTGCGGCCGCCGGCATGGTGGATGGCGCGTTGAAGGAGGAAGGTGTCTGGTACACGCTGTTCACCGACTTCATGGGCATTGGCTACAACCCGAAGAAAATGACCGAGGCGGACGAGAAATTCCTCCAGCAAGCCGGCTGGGATGGCCTGGCCGACCCGCGCTGGAAAGGCCGCTTCGGCACCGCGACGCCGGCGTCGGGCGGCAGCAGCTATGCGTTCTGCTACATGTTCCTGACCAGCCTGAAAGATCGTTACGGCGCGGAGTTCTTCCGCAAGCTCGCCGCCAACAAGCCGGACATCTATGCCAGCAAGGCACCGCTGTTCGATCGCCTGGCGGCCGGAGAATACGCCATCATGGATCAGGGCACCCAGGGCACGCTGACCGATTTGTATAAGAAGGGCGCGCCGGTGCGCTGGATATTTCCCGCCCCGACCCCGATCGTGGTGAATGTGCAGAGCGTTTGCGCCCACGCCCCGCACCCGAATGCCGCCCGGCTGCTGCAGGAATGGAGCGTCACCGCCGAGGGCCAGGCGGAATGGATGAAATATATCGCCGCCGGCGCCGGGCGTCGCGATGTGGTCGATCCCCGCCGCGCGGCGCATCAGGACTGGTATGCGGAATCCTGGTACCACGACCCGACCGAGCTCTACACCGAGTACCTGAAGGACCCTGAATTCGCCGATCCGAAGAAGCCGGTGATCGCCGCCTGGAACGAGATCTTCGGCTATCAAGGGGGACGGAAGGGCTAGCAGGCCATGTCGGCATCCGGGGCCGCGGCGCTGCGGGCGCCGTCGCGGCAGGTCGCGTCGCGGATCGGCCTGCCGTTGCTGATCGGGCTGTTGCTGGGCGTGCTGGTGCTGCTGCCGGTCGGCTTCATGTTCCTGGGATCGGTGATGTCCGGCGCGCTGGTCGACCCCGATGCGCATCTCACGCTCGAGAAGCTTCGCGCCGTCTACACCACCTTGCCGTATCTGCGCACGCTGGGTTCGACGCTGGCGATCTCCGTGGTGGTGGCGGCGGCGGCGACGGTCGCCGGCGTGGCGCTGGCCTGGCTCACGTCGCGGACCGACCTGCCCGCGCCGGGCTTCATGGAAACCTGCGTCATCGCGCCGTTGTTCCTGTCGCCCTTCGTCGGGGCGTTGGCCTGGCTTATTCTCGGCGCGCCGAAATCCGGCCTGCTGAACGCAATCGCGGTCGAGTTGCTCGGTGCGTCGGGGCCGGTGATCAATGTCGCAACACCCTCCGGCATCGTTGCAATCATGGCGCTGTATTTCGTGCCTTACGCGTATCTGACGGTCGCGGCATCCTTGCGAAATATCGACCCGGCGATGGAGGAGGCAAGCTATCTCAACGGCGCCGGCGTGCTGGCGACGGCGATGCGGGTGACTTTTCCGGTGGTCCGTCCGGCGCTGATCTCGGCGTTCTTCTTCATCTTCGTGCTGAGCGCCGGAACCTTCGCGATCCCTGCGGTGCTCGATCGCGCCTCCCAGGTGCGCTTCCTGGCGATCGACGTGTTCCAGGCGAGCGCCACCTATCCGATCGATTACGGCACGTCGGCAGCGATCGGTACGATGCTGTTCTGGATTTCGATCCTTGGCATCGCCGGTTATCGCTTCGCCTCAAGCGCCGCCCGGCGTTTCGTCACTGTCACCGCGCGCGGCTTTCGCATTCGGCTGGTGAAGCTGCGGCTTTGGCGGTATCCGGCGGTGGCGCTGATTGCGCTCTATGTCGTGCTGGCGATCGTGCTGCCGTATCTGGCGCTGATCTATGCGGCATTCGCGCGCTACGGCGGCGGCTCGGCGTTGCATCCAAGCTTCACCTGGGACAACGCGGCCGCGGTTGCCGGCTCGGCGGAAGTGGTGGCGTCCACCGCGCATACGCTGGTGGTGGGCCTGATCACCCCGACGTTTTGCGTGCTGCTCGGCGTGCTGGTGGCCTATGCCATCCGGCGGCTGCGGGTGCGCGGCGCGAAGCTGCTTGACTACCTCGCGATGTTTCCGATCGCGGTGCCGGGCATCGTGTTCGGCACCGGGATTTTCTGGACCTACGTGCTGACGCCGGTCTACGGCACTGTGTGGGTGCTGATTCTCGCGTTCATCGCATCCTATTTGCCGTTCAGCTACCGGATCGCCGACACCGCCTTGCTGCAGATCGATCGCGCGCTGGAGGAGGCGTCGGCCTTGTGCGGCGTCTCGCACTGGCGGACCGCGGGGCGAATAACCCTGCCGCTGGCGCGGCCGGCGTTGCTGTCGGCGTGGGTGATGGTGTTCATCTTCTCGATCCGTGAAATCAGCGCCGCGGTGCTGCTGACCTCGGCAGACAACGTCGTGCTGTCGGTGTTGTCGTGGAACTACCTGGACTATGGCGACGTGCCGAAAGCCGCCGTCATCGGCTTGTTGCAGACGCTTATCCTGATCGTCGGTGTGGTTGCCGGGCGATTTTTGTTCCGCGTCCGGCTTTCACGCACGGTGTAGCGAATGGGCAAGATCCAACTCAGCGTCACCGATCTGGTGGTCCGCTACGGCGATGTCGTGGCGGTCGATCGGGTTTCCTTCAATGCGGCTGAGGGAGAATTCATTTCCCTGCTTGGTCCAAGCGGCTGCGGCAAGACCACGACCCTGCGTTGCATCGCCGGACTTGAGAGTCCGCATTCCGGCGAGATCCGCGTCGGCGGTGAGGTGGTGGCGCTGGATGGGCGGGAAGTGGCGCCGGAGAAGCGCGGCGTCAACATGGTGTTCCAGTCCTATGCCGTGTGGCCCCACATGACCGTGTTCGACAATGTCGCCTACGGGTTGCGCAATCGTGGCAACAGCGCCGCCGATATCGCGCGTCGGGTGGCGGAGGCGATGCGGCTGGTCGGGCTGGAAGGGCTGGAGGCGCGGTACGGCACCGAGCTTTCCGGCGGCCAGCAGCAACGGGTGGCCGTGGCGCGGGCGGTGGTGACCGAGCCGCGGCTGCTGCTGTTCGACGAGCCGCTGAGCAACCTCGATGCCGGATTGCGGGAGCGGATGCGTTTCGAGCTGTTGCAGTTGCAGCGCCGCCTGGGACGAACCTCGATCTACGTCACGCACGACCAATCCGAAGCGATGGTGATGAGCGATCGCATCATCCTGATGAATCGCGGCAAGATCGTGCAGGAAAGCTCGCCGCGCGACTTGTATGAACGACCGGCGTCGCGCTTCGCCGCCGAGTTCGTCGGCAGCGCAAATCTGCTGGACGGCAGGCTCGGGCAAGATGGCCGCAATGTGCATCTCGCGGGCGGCCTGGTGCTGCGCACGAGTGAACGGCCAGCTGGAATATCACCCCAGGATGCCGTTCTGGTCTGCATCCGTCCGGAAAACATCGAGATCGTGCCGGATGGCACGACGGGAGAGAACTGCTTTCGGCTGCGCGTGCGCCGGGTGAGCTATCTCGGCTCGGTGCTGAACTGCGACGTCGAGGTCGGCGCATTGTCCATGCGCATCGACCTCTCGCCGCGCACCGGCGTCACCGAAGGTGCGGAATTGTCGGCCCGGGTCGATCCCGCGTCGGTCGTGCTGGTTCCAGACAAGGATTGAGGACATGAAGATCACCGCGATCGATTTGCAGGAATACCGGTGGGCGCGAACGGTGCCGATTACCAACGGCAAGCACACCTACACGCATGTCAACTACGCGCTGGTGAAGATTTCGACCGACCAGGGCATCACCGGCCTCGGCCTTGGCCATGGCGGCGCGATCGAGCGTGCGACGATCGAACATCTGAAGCCGCTGCTGATCGGCGAGGATCCGATCGACGTCGAGCGGCTTTGGCACAAGATGTGGGTGCCGAAGCTGATCGGCCGGCGCGGTATCACCACGCGGGCAATTTCGGCGATCGACATCGGATTGTGGGACATCCGGGGCAAGGCCGCAAACATGCCGCTGTACAAGCTGCTCGGCGGGTTCCGCGACCGGGTTCCCGGCTACATCGCCGGTGGGTACTATGAGGAAGGCAAGGGCTTGCGGGAGTTAGCGCGGGAGATGGAACAAAATCTCTCGATGGGTGCGCGCGCCGTCAAGATCAAGATCGGGGGCGCGCCGATGAGCGAAGACGTCGCCCGCGTGAAAGCGGTGCGCGATGCGATCGGGCCGCAGGTGAAGCTGCTGGTTGACGCCAACTGCGCCTATCGCGCCTACGAGGCCGCACGGATCGCCAAACGCATCGAGGAATACGACGTGTTCTGGTTCGAGGAACCGGTGGCACCCGATGATTACGACGGACATCGCAAGGTGGCGCAGGCCAGCAGCATTCCGGTGGCGACCGGCGAGAACGAATACACCCGCTACGGCTTCCGCGACCTCATTCGTGCCGAGGCGGCGGCGATCCTCAATCCCGATGCGAAAATCCTCGGCGGGGTCACGGAATTCATGAAGGTCGCAGCTTTGGCGCAGGCGCATGACCTGGACATCGCACCGCATGGGTCGCAGGATATTCATATCCATCTTGTCGCAGCGATCAGCAACGGCTTGATGCTGGAATATTATCGCGACAGCGTGGATCCGATGTGGTCGCGGATCTACCGCACGACCCTGACGATGAATGCGGACGGCACGGTCAACGTGCCGGATGGACCCGGGATCGGGATTGATCCGAACGAAGACGTGCTCGCGGAATTCCGCGTCGCCTGAAGGATAGGACAGAGACATGAAGATTACCAAGGTCACGCCGCTGATGGTCGACAGGTTCCTGTTCGTCCGGATCGAGACAGACAAGGGGGTTTCCGGCATCGGCGAGTCCGGCACCTGGGGGCATCTCGAAGCGAGCGCCGCCGCCATCAGCAAGTTCGGCGAATACCTGGTGGGCCGCGACCCGCGATTGATCGAGCATCATTGGAACGTGATGCTGCGCGCGCAACCATTTCACCGGCGGCGCCATCAGCGGCGCGGTGTCGGCAATCGACATCGCGTTGTGGGACATCAAGGGAAAATTCTACAACGTGCCGGTCTACGAGCTGCTCGGCGGCAAGATGCGGCACAAGGCGCGGCTGTATGGGCATGTCAAAGGCACCACCATTGAAAAACTGGTCGAGGAATCGCTGCGTTTGAAGGCCGAGGGCTACAACGCGCTGGGCCACCTCAACCCGCTGCTCGATGAGATCGGAGGAAAAGCCATACTTCAAGACGCACGCGGCGAAGATCGAAGAGGCGATCGATAATGTGAGGCAACTTCGCGAGGCCGTCGGCAACTCGGTGGATTTGTGCATCGAGATTCATCGGCGCATGACCCCGGCGGAAGCGATCGCCCTGGGCCGCGGCATCGAGAAATACAAGCCGATGTTCTTCGAGGACCCGCTGCGCCCGAACAGCTTCGACGCCATGGCGTGGGTGGCCGATCACATCCCGATTGCGGTGGCCACCGGTGAACGCTTCACCAGCATGTACCAGTTCCAGACGCTGCTGACCCGCCATGCGGTGGAATATCTGCGCCCGGATGTGTGCCTGTGCGGCGGCATCACCGGTTCGAAGAAGATCGCCGCGATCGCCGAGGCGCATGACGCCCAGATCGTGCCGCACAACCCGCTTTCACCGGTCAGCCTCGCCGCGTGCCTGCAGATTTCGGCCTGCATCCCGAATTTCGCCATCCAGGAATATCCCACCCGCACGCCAGAGCTGGAGGGCAGCGGCGATCTGCTCGGCGCCGGTGTGGCGACGGGCCTCGCCGAGCCGGTGGGCGGGTTCATCGCCATTCCCGACGGTCCCGGCATCGGGCTGGAACTGGTGGACGAGGTGGAGAAGCGCTTTCCGCCACGGCCGCGCCCGATCCGCATGCGGCCGCACGAAGATGGCGCGATGGTCGATCAATAGGCGCCACGCCTCACGGCCAGCGTCTGAGCCGGCGGCCGAGATAGAGGGGAGCCGCGAAGGGGTCGCGACCTGGCAGATCGATCACCCCGGGCGGCAGCGCCTCGATGCTCTCGAACAAAGTGCCGTAGCTGGCGGTGATCCGCGCGGCACTTTGGCGTGGGGCGACGATCAGAATATCCTCGCCGAGATGCGCCGCCGGGCCGGGAGCAAAGCCGAACTGGCGGTCATCGGTGTTGAGGCAAAGCACGGTCGCGTCGGCGCCGAGGGCGTAGGCGATCTTGCCGGTGTCGGACCAGCTCGGTGCGGCGATCACGCGGCCAAGCAAGCCGCGGGCGGCCAGGTCGCCGCGCAGGCTGTTCCAGTCGCGCGCCTGCAGGCCAGGGTCCAGACCTGGGGAAAATCCGGCGAGCCAGTTGAACCGCACTTCGCTGGCCGCGACCGCCAGCCCCACCAAAATGAGAGCCCCCGAACCCACGGCCCAACGACGAACGATGTCCGGCCGCCACCGGTCCGCCCAGTCGCCGAGCAACGGAAACAGAAACAGGTAGCCGGGTGCGGCCCAGTGGAACAGCACGTTGCGCGACCACAGGGAGACCAGCGGGAACAGCAGCACGGGGAAGGCCGCCATCCAGCACAGCAGCCAGGATTTCCATGCGGATGGTCCGGCGCGCAGGCCGCGCACGAACACCACCATCAGGGCGAACCAGATCCACGGCAGCAGGAACAACGCCTGTCCGGCGGTGGTGACGAAAGGGCCGAATGGCTGAAACCGCGCGGCGGCGGCGCGGCCGCCCTGGAAGGCGAACGACGTCCAGCCATGCTGCGCGTTCCAGACCAGTACAGGCGAGAACAACACCAAAGCGAGGAGGGCGGCGACATATGGTTGCGGCCGAAGCAGCCAATGTCGATGCGTGGGCTGGGAGGCGATGGCGACGAAGGAGCCAACCATCACCAACGCGCCCGAATATTTCGACAGCATCGCCAACCCGGCCGCGGCGCCGGCGGCCAGCCACCATCGCCAGGCACCGGTTTGCAGCGCCTGCACCAGACATAATCCCATCGCCAGCAGCGCCGCATCCAGCGGCCCGTCCGGCAGTACCCAACCGCCTGAGGTGACGCCGAACACCGGCGCCAGATTCAGCGCGATTGCGGCAAGCAGGCCGGCGCGGGCGGAGAACAGCAGCGCCGTCAGCCGGTACATCAGCCAGGTAGACACCGCGAACAACGCGATGAACGGCAGCCGCACCACGATCGCCGCCTCGCTGCCGGTGAGCCGCGCGATTCCTGCGGACAGCCACCAGGCGAGGGGCGGGTGGTCGAAATAGCCGAGGTGAAACACCCTTCCGGCCGCCACCATGTAGCTCTCGTCGATGCCTAAGCCGAACGCCACGGCCATCAGCAGCCGTGGCACCGTTCCGCCGACGATCAGCCAGAGCAACGCCCGCCCGGGACCTCGCTCTGGCATAAGCGGTCGGGGCTAGGCTGCGATGACGGTCTGCTGCTGCTCGCCGAGGCCCTCGACGCCGAGCCGCATGGTCTGGCCGAGCTTCAGGAAGACCGGCTTCGGCTTCTTGCCCAGACCCACGCCGGGCGGCGTGCCGGTGGCGATGATGTCGCCGGCCTGCAAGGTGATGAACTGGCTGACATAGGAGACGACGTGCTGCACGCCGAAGATCATGGTCTTGGTGCTGCCGTCCTGCATGCGCTTGCCGTCGACGTCGAGCCACATCTTGAGGTTCTGCGGGTCCTTGATCTCGTCCTTCGTGACCATCCACGGGCCGGTCGGGCCGAAGGTGTCCGCACCCTTGCCTTTGTCCCAGGTGCCGCCGCGCTCGGACTGGTATTCACGCTCGCTGACGTCGTTCACCACGCAATAGCCGGCGACGTGCTTCATCGCGTCTTCCATGGAGACGTAGCGGGCAGTGGTGCCGATGACCACGCCGAGCTCGACCTCCCAATCCAGCTTCTTGGAGCCGCGCGGCATCTTCACCTCGTCGTTCGGGCCGCAAAAGGCGCCGAGCGATTTCAGGAACACGATCGGCTCCTTGGGGATCGCAGCGCCGGTCTCGGCCGCGTGGTCGGCGTAGTTGAGTCCGATGCAGACGAAGTTCAGCGGCCGCGCGATGCAGGGGCCGAGGCGCGGGTTGCCGCGCACCGCCGGCAGGCTCGCGGGGTCGAGCTTGCCCAGCTTGCGCAGCGAGGCCGGCGACAAGGTGGCGGCATTGATGTCGGGGATGACGCCCGAGAGGTCGCGCAGCTTGCCGGAGGCGTCGAGGATGCCGGGCTTCTCCGCGCCGGCCTTGCCATATCGCAACAGTTTCATTCTTCTTCTCGCTGTTAAAGTGTGATGCCGCCGTCGATGATCATGGCCTGCCCGGTGACGAACACCGACTTCGTCGCTGGCGAGGTAGAGCGCCATGGAGGCGATCTCCTCGACGGTGCCGAGCCGGCCCATCGGCTGGCGATCGACGAAGGTGGCGCGTGCCTTCTCGATGCTGCCGGCGGCGGCGGCGTTGGCGACGATGCGCTCCTCCAGGCTCGGGGAATGCACGGTGCCAGGGCAGATGCAGTTGCAGCGAATGCCCTTGGTGATGAAATCGATCGCCACCGACTTGGTCAATCCGATCACCGCGGCCTTGCTGGTGCCGTAGACGAAACGGTTGGGAATGCCCTTCACGGTGCTGGCAACCGAGGCGACGTTGACGATGCTGCCGCCGCCGCGCGCGACCATGCCCGGCAGGAAACTGCGGATGGTGTGGAACATCGAGCGGACATTGAGGTTGAAGGCGAAATCCCATTCCGCATCGGTTGCGTCGAGCACGGTGCCCTGGTGCACGAAGCCGGCGCAATTGAACAGGATGTCGATCGGCCCGCAATCATCCGCCGCGGCCTTGATGGCGGCGTCGTCCAGCACGTCGAGCTTGGCGGTGCGCAGGTTCGGACCGGTGATCTCCGCCAACTTCGTGAAATTGAGGTCGGTGGCATAGACCTGCGCGCCGGCGGCGGCGAAGGCCAGGGCGGTGGCGCGGCCGATGCCCTGGGCGGCGGCGGTGACGAAAGCGGTCTTGCCGGCGAGGCGGTTGTTCATCTTGATGCTTTCAGCAACTGGCGAACTCTCTCGCGCGGCTCAATGATTGTTCCGGCTCTCACCCCGGGTTTCGAGGATGTTCAGGTACAAGGTCGCCGGCTCCAGGCAGCCGCCGGTGCCGAGCTGGCCGACCATGCTGCGGTAGATCTCCTCCCACGGCGTGAGGTTCGCGAGCTTCGGCGCCACCCAGGCGGCGCGGCGGCCTTCGAGTTCGCCTTCGGGCAGCAGCACGTCCACCTTGCGCGTGTTGAGATCGATGCGGATTCGGTCGCCGGTCTTCAACAACGCGAGGCCGCCGCCGACCGCTGCTTCCGGCGACACGTTCAGGATCGAAGGTGAGCCCGAGGTGCCGGATTGGCGGCCGTCGCCCATGGTCGGCAAAGCGTCAATGCCGCGCGCCAGCATGCTCGCGGGCGGCTGCATGTTCACCACCTCGGCGCTGCCGGGATAGCCGACGGGGCCGCAATTGCGCACGATCAGCACCGACTGGTCCTCCACGCCGAGATCCGCGTCCTCGATGCGGGCGTGGTAATCCTCCGGGCCCTCGAACACGATCGCCTTGCCCTCGAACACGTTGGGATGGTCGGGGTCGGACAGGAAGCGCTCGCGGAACTGCTTGTCGATGACGCTGATCTTCATTACCGCGCTGTCGAACAGGTTGCCGGACATCACCACGTAGCCGGCGGCCTCTTTCATCGGGGTCGCGTAGGCGCGGATCACCTCGCGGTCCCCCGTCTGCGCCTCGGCGAGGTTCTGCGCCACGGTGCGGCCGGTGACGGTCATTGCGTCGCCGTGCAGTTGGCCCGCTTCCAGCAATTCCTTCATGACGGACGGCACGCCGCCGGCGCGGTGGAACGCCTCGCCGAGGAAGCGGCCGGCCGGCTGGCAATCGACCAGCAGCGGCACCTTCGGCCCCAGCTTCTGCCAATCGTCCAGCGAATGCTCCACCCCCATGTGCCGGGCGATCGCGACCATGTGGATCGGGCAGTTCGAACTGGCGCCGAGGGCGGCGGCGGCGACCACGGCGTTGTCGAAGGCGGCCTTGGTCATGATGTCGGATGGGCGCAGGTTCTCATGCACCATGCCGACGATGCGGCGGCCGGTTTCGTAGGCCATCTGGCCGCGCTCGCGATACGGGCCGGGGATGGCCGCACAGCCGGGCAGCGACATGCCGAGCGCCTCGGCCAGGCTGTTCATCGACAGCGCGGTGCCCATGGTGTTGCAATGGCCGACCGATGGCGCCGAGGAGGCGACCATCTTCATGAATTCCTCGTAGTTGATCTTGCCTTCCGCATAGAGCTTGCGGCCCTCCCACACGATGGTGCCGGAGCCGGACAGGCGGCCTTTCCACCAGCCATCGAGCATAGGCCCGCCGGACAGCACGATCGCCGGGATGTTCACCGTCGCCGCACCCATCAGCAAGGCGGGCGTGGTCTTGTCGCAGCCGGCGGTCAGCACCACGCCATCGAGCGGATAGCCGTGCAGCACCTCGACCAGGCTGAGATAGGCGAGGTTGCGGTCAAGTGCCGCGGTCGGGCGCTTGCCGGTTTCCTGGATCGGGTGGATCGGGAATTCCATCGGGATGCCGCCGGCCACGCGAATGCCGTCGCGGACGCGGTCGGCGAGGGCGATGTGATGGCGGTTGCACGGCGACAGGTCGGAGCCGGTCTGGGCAATGCCGATGATCGGCTTGCCGCCTTGCAGCTCCTCGCGCGTGAGGCCGAAATTCAGGTAGCGCTCGACATACAGCGCGGTCATCGCCGGATCGTGGGGATTGTCGAACCAGCGCCGGCTGCGCAGGCGCTTTTCCGATTGGCCGTGATCTTCTTCAGTCATCTTGCTGTGCCTCGTTTCAACCCGTGGCGCCCCAGTTCTTGGCGTCAAAGTGCGATTGGCGGTGCTCGGGTGTCAACCACGCCGCGGGCAGTGCGGCGCTCAGCGCGCCTTGACCGACCTGCTCGCGTGGCTCGCCTGCGGTACGCCGCGGTTCAGCGACATGTGCGAATGCACGCAAAGCCACGTCCCGCCGCTTTTATGGAACACCATGGTGGCGCGCCCGGGCCGGTCGAACCGGGTGCCGTCGGGCTGGAAGCCGGTACTGGTCCAGGGTGCCACCAGCACCGCCATGCCGGCATCGTCGGAGGCGAGCATGCGGGTGGCGGCGATGTCGAAGCGGAAATCATCGGTGCGCGGCCAGACATTGTCCCATTGCGTGGCGATCCATTGCTCGATCCCCTCGATCACGTCGCGATGGGTGCCGAAGGCCAGCACGCAGGGATGGAACAACGGCCGTGCGGAGGCATAGTCGACCTCGCGGACGTAGCCGGCAAAACGCTCCAGCCATTGCCGGAACCAGGCGGCGGTGGCGGCGTCGGCTTCGGGCAGGCCTGTTGTGATGGGCAGTTCCGCCATGGTTCTGTTTCCGGATGGATGGGCGTCAGGTGATTTGCGCAACTTAGGGTCGTCAGGCGGCAACGGGGAAGTGGAATGGCGGACAGGCGGCGCGTGGTGGTGGTGACCGGTGCGGCGAGCGGCATCGGGGCGGCGGTGTGCCGGCGCCTGGCGGGCGAAGGCGCGGCGCTGCTGCTGCACACCCGCCGCAACGCGGCGGGTGCCGAGCGGGTGGCGGAGGCGGTGCGGGCGGCGGGTGGGCGGAGCGAGATCATGCTGGGCGACCTCGCCGATCCGGCGCAGGCCGAGGCGTTGGTGGCCCGTGCCGTCAGCGTGTTCGGCGGCCTCGATGTACTGGTCAGCAATGCGGGATTCGCCGATCGCACTGCCATCGGAGCATTGAGCGACGCGGCGTTCGCCCGGTCCTCCGATGCGATCCAGTGGGGTTTCCTGCGCCTCGCGCGTGCCGCCATGCCGCATCTGCGGGCGGCTCGCGGCGCGCGGGTGATCGCCGTCAGCAGCTTCGTCGCACATGCGTTCCGAACCGACGTGCCGGTGTTCGCCGCGTCCGCTGCGGCCAAGGCGGGTCTGGAAGCGCTGGTGCGGGCGCTGGCGCTCGAACTGGCGCCCGATGTCACGGTGAACGCGGTGGTGCCTGGTTTCATCCGCAAGGACGCGGGCGCGCATGCCGCACTCGATCCGGCGGCCCCGCCAAGCTATCTCGCCGCCATCCCCGCCGCCCGCATCGGCCTGCCCGACGAGGTGGCGGCGGCGATCGCGTTCCTTGCGTCCCCGGATGCCGCCTACATCACCGGCCAGGCGCTGCATGTCGATGGCGGGCTGGTGATGCGCTGAGACGCGGCCGATCAGAACATATCGGGCGTGATCACGTTCTGGGGCGTGTTGCCGAGCGCCGCGGCCATGGTCTCGGCGGATTTGCGGCGGATATCTTCCCAGGATTCGGGGGAGAAGAAGGCGGCATGCGGGGTGATCACCAGCCGGCCTTCCAGCCAGGGCTCGCGGGCACGATAGGCGCGGAGCAACTCCGGCACCGGCTCCACCGGCGGCTCGACTGGCACCACGTCCAGCCCGGCGCCGGCGATGTGGCCGTCACGCAGCATCTGGCCGAGCGCGTCGAGGTCGACGCTCGGGCCGCGCGCGGTGTTCACCACCACCGCGCCCTGGCGCAGCATGCCGAGTTCGCGCAGCCCGATCATGCCCCTCGTCTCCGGCGTCAGCGGCACGTGCAGGCTCAGCACGTCGCATTGCGGCAGCATCTCATCGAGCGTGCGCGCCCGGCGGATGCCGACGCCGAGTTCGGTGCCGTTCGGCACATGCGGATCGTAGCAAACCACGTCGAAGCCGAACGCCTTCGCCCGCAATGCGACCGCGGTGCCGATCCGCCCCAGGCCGATGATGCCGAAGGTCTGCGTGCCCATCCGGCGCAGCAGCGGCGTGCGGATATAGGCCCATGGCGCCGCCGGCTGGTGTCGCTGGGTTTCGTGATACAGGAACAGCCCGCGACGCAGGCCGAGCGCCAGCGCCATCGCATGGTCCGCGACCTCCATGGTGCCGTAATCCGGCACGTTGCACACCATCACCCCATGCGCGGCGGCGGCCTTGCGGTCGATACGGTCGTAGCCGACGCCCATCCGCAGCACCACGCGGAGCTTCTTGAAGCGCGGAAAATCCTCGGCGGTGATCCAGTGGCGCAGAAACATCAGGCCGTCGGCTTCGGCGCAGTCCTCGTCGCTGAGGTCGCTGAGCCTCGCCGCGGCGCGCATCAGGATGCGGGCATCGGGGCCATAGACCTCGCGCTCGACGCGGTCGTCGGCATAGGGTTTTTCCGCGTAGAGAATGGTCGTCATGGACTTCGTTTCCCCGGGTTGCGCACAGCCGGACGCTCGCGCAGTGTTCGCCACCGGTAACAAGAGGAAGTCTGGATGTCCATGAACGGCGCGGAAAGCCTGGTGCACACGTTGCTCGCCAGCGGGGTCGACACCTGTTTCGCCAATCCCGGCACCAGCGAGATGCATTTCGTCGCCGCATTGGATCGGGTGCCCGGCATGCGCTGCGTGCTCGGGCTGTTCGAAGGCGTGGTCACCGGCGCCGCCGACGGCTATGCCCGGGTCGCCGGCAAGCCGGCCGCGACGCTGCTGCATTGCGGCCCCGGCCTCGCCAACGCGCTGGCCAACCTGCATAACGGCCGCCGCGCCAACACCATGGTGGTGAATTGCGTCGGCGACCAGGCGACCTATCACCGCCCGCTGGACGCGCCGCTGACCGCCGACACCGAGGGCCTGGCGCGCAGCGTGTCCGCCTGGGTGCGCACGGCGAGCCACGCCGAAAGCGTCGGCGCCGACGCGGCCGTCGCGGTGCAGGCGGCGATGACCTCGCCGGGCCAGATCGCCACCCTTATCCTTCCCTCCGACACCTGCTGGAATCCCGGTGGCGTGCCGGCCGCGAAGCTGCCGGTGCCGTCCGCCCCCAAGGCCGATCCGCATGCCGTGAAGGAAGCGGCGCGCCTGCTGCGCAGCGGCAAGAAGACCATGATCGTTCTGGGCAACGGCGCATTGCGCGCCGGCGCCCTGGCCGACGCCCACCGCATCGCCGCGGCAACCGGCGCGCGGTTGCTGGCCCAAGGCTCGAACGCGCTGATCGAGCGCGGCCGGGGTCGCCATCCGGTGAACCGCGTGCCCTATCCCGTGGACCAGGCGATCGCCGCGTTCGAGGGTATCAGGCAGGTCATCCTCATCGGCGCGCTGAAGCCGGTGATCTTCTTCGCCTACCCGAACAAGCCCGGCAGCCCGGTGCCATCGGATGCCGACGTGCATGTCATGACGCGCCCGGACCAGGACCAGGCGGCGGCGCTGGCAGCACTCGCCGACGAACTCGGTGCCGCGAAGCCGGTGCCGGCGCCGGAGCACGACGCGAACCCGGACGCCGCCCGTGGCGCCATCGGCAGCGAAGCCTTCGCCCGCTCGCTGACCGCGTTGCTGCCGGAGAATGCCATTGTCGCCGACGAAAGCGTCACGTTCGGCCGCGCGATCTTCCCCAACACCCACGGCGCGCGGCGGCATGACTGGATGTCGGTGACCGGGGGCGCGATCGGCGGCGGCATGCCGCTCGCGACCGGTGCGGCGGTGGCGGTCGGCAAATCGCGGCGGGTGGTGAACCTGCAGGCCGACGGCTCGGCGATGTACACGCTGCAGGCGCTGTGGACCCAGGCGCGTGAGAAGCTCGACGTCACCACTGTTATATTCTCCAATCGCAAATACGCGATTCTGCTGTTGGAGCTTGGCAATGTCGGCGCCAACCCGGGGCGCACCGCGCTCGACATGCTCGACCTCGGCAACCCGGACCTCGATTTCGTCAAGCTCGCAGCCGGAATGGGCGTGGAGGGTGCGCGGGCCGAGACAATGGAGCAATTCAACGACCTGTTCGTTCACGCCAACACGCGATCCGGGCCGTTCGTGATCGAGTTGATGATCTGACCTGCCCTGACCTTGCCGCATCATCGTGGCAATACTGATGGCGAGGGCGTCCCTCGTCAGAACGATCGCTTCGGCTACCGCTTCTGAGGCTCGTTCTTAGAGCAATAGGGCTTTAGGTGGAATCACCGTGCCATAAAATTGCTTGGCTAAACAAAAGGCTGGATCGTGATGGGCGCTGATATCAGCGACCATCACGATCCAGCCTGGGGTGATCCGCGCGCTTCAGCGACCGACGAGGATCAGAACTCACGCCGCCGACGATCAGCAGCAGGCCGGCGAGGTCGGCGCGGCGGACATGCTCCCTCAGGTAGAAGCGGCTGAACAGCAAGGTGAACAGCATCTCCACCTGGCCCAGCGCCCGCACCAATGCCACCGGCGCCAAGGCGAAGGCGCTGAACCAGCAGGCCGAGCCGCAAGCCGACAACGTACCGACCCAGCCGGAGCTGCGCCAGGTGCTGAAAGCGAGCCGGAGCTGATGCGGCTCCCGCCAGGCCAGCCACACACCTTGCATCATCGTCTGCAGGATATTGGTCGCCACCAGCACAAACAGCGCCTGCAGGATGATGTCGCCACCGCCCAGCGCGCGGTTGGCGGATTTGATGAAGATCGCGGTGAAGGCGAAGCACAGGCCGGCGCCGAGCCCGCACAAGGCGGCCGGCTGCACGGTCGCCGCCAGCAGCTCGCGCAGATTGCCGACGCGGCCCGCGAGCGAGAGCACCAGCACGCCCGATAAACTCACGCCGATGCCGGCCAAGGCCAGCGGCGACAGCGCCTCGCCCAGGACGATCCAGGCGGCGATGGCGCCTTGCACGACTTCGGTCTTCGCATAGGCGGTGCCGACCGCGAAGCTGCGGAAACCGAACGCCATGATCAGCAGCGAGGTGCCGAAGATCTGCAGCAATCCGCCGCCGGCGCAGTTGAGCCAAAAAGCGGCATTCACCTGCGGCGGCCGCTCCCCGGTCGCGATCAGCCCGACCGCGATCATCAGGAATCCGGTCGGGATCGCGTAGAGGTAGCGCACGAATCCGGCGGCGTTGACCGACAGCGTGCCGCGCAGCTTTTGCTGCAAGGCCGTGCGCCAGGTTTGGAACAACGCGGCCGTGACGGTGATCGGTATCCAAAGTTCCATCGCGGATCAGTGCGGCGGATGCTCGAGGAGCAGGTCGACGGTCATTGTGCCCTCTCGAATGCTGCGTCAGCGTAAGGGTGCCAGCATCGGCGTCAAGCGTGACACATGGCCATGAAGCCTGCGACAACACGGCCGCGCGCGGCACCGTCGCCGTCGTGCCGTCGGAGAATCACTTCATGCAGCCAATCGACCTTCGTTCCGATACGGTGACGCGCCCCTCACCCGGCATGCGCGAGGCGATGGCGCGCGCGCCGGTGGGCGACGACCAGTATGGCGAGGACCCGACCGTCAACGCGCTGCAGGAGCGGGTTGCCGAGCTGCTCGGCAAGCAGGCGGCTTTGTTCGTGCCGAGCGGCACCATGGCCAACCAGATCGCCCTGAAGTTGCTGACCCGTCCGGGGGACGAGGTGGTGGTGGGCGACGAGGCGCATATCGTCTGGCACGAGAGCGGCGCGTCGGCGGCGAATGCCGGGGTGCAGTTCAGCGTGGTCGGGCGTGGCGGGTTGTTCACCGCCGACGATTTCCGCGCCGCCCACAAGCCGGCCGGGCATGTGGTGTTCCCGCCGACCACGCTGGTGGCGCTGGAGAACACGCATAATCGCGGCGGCGGCGTGGTGTTCGCGCAAGCGGACGTGGTGGCGATCTGTGAAGCGGCGCGGGCGCTGGGCGCCGCGAGCTACCTCGACGGCGCCCGGCTGTTCAATGCCGCCACGGCGACCGGGCTTTCGCTCGCCGAGCTGGCGGCGCCGTTTGACGTGGTTTCGGTGGCGCTGTCGAAGGGATTGGGCTGCCCGGTCGGCAGCCTGGTGGTGGGACGGAGGGAGGATATTTTGCGCGGCGTGCGGGCGCGGCGGATGTTCGGCGGCGCGATGCGCCAATCCGGCATCCTCGCGGCGGCGGGGCTGTTCGCGCTCGACCACGGGCGAGACCGCATCGCCGAGGATCATGCGAACGCGCGCGCCATCGCCGAGATCCTGGCCGGCACCGGCGTCGAGCTCGACATGTCCACCGTGCAGACCAACATCGTCATCTTCCGCCTGCCGGCGCCGTTGCCCGATGCCGCCACTGTGGTCGAGCAGGCGCGCGGCCAAAGCGTGCTGGTCTCGGCCTTCGCGCCGCGAACCGTGCGGGTGACGACACATCTTGATGTCGATGCGGCGCAGTGCCGGCGGGCGGCGGAAATCCTAGCGCGGATCCTCGCCGGCTGACGCGCCATTCCGGCGTGGTAGCATCGCGCCCGCAACCGGCGGAGACCACCGATGCGCTTGTTTCCCGTCCCGGCGGTCTTCGCGCTGTCGGCGGCACCGGCGCGGGCCGACACGCCGCTCGACGCAGACGCGATCCTGGTGCCGGCGCAGCCGTAAGTTCAGGCCGCCTGTTCCTGCCGCCCTAGCAACGCCAGCAAGCTGGCCTCGCCGGTGTGGCGGCACCAGTCGCCGAATCCCCAGTTTCGGTCGGGCTCGGCTTCGCGGGCCCGCGCCCAGCCGGCGAACAGCGGCGCCAACGTGGCGGCGATGGCGGCTTGCGGCAGCTTGTCGATCAGCCGCATCGACAGCACGGTGCCTTCGAAGTCGCCGCCGACATACAAGGCGTATTGCCCGGGCACGCGGCCAACCAGCCCGATATCGCCGGTGTAGCTGCGCGCGCAGCCGTTCGGGCAGCCGGTGATCCGCAGGCTGAGCCGCTGCTCGCCGAGGCCCAACCCGTCCAGCACCGCCTGGATGTCGTCGACGATGGTCCCGCGCACCCGCTCGGCCTCGGTCAGCGCGAGGCCGCAGGTCGGCAGCGCCGGGCAGGCCAGCGCCCAGCGCGCGAGGGGTTTCAGATCCGCCGCGGCGACCAGGCCGTGCCGTCGCAGGATGGCGTCGACCTCGGCCCGCCGATCGGGGGAAATGTTCGTCAGCAGCACATCCTGCTGCGGCGTCATCACCGGATCTGCGCCGATTTCGCTCATCACCTCGCGCAAGGCGCTGCGTAGCGTCTGGCCGGGGCGGTCCTCGATCCGTCCGGCGGGCACCGGCACGCCGAGCCACCACAACCCGTCGCCCTGTGCGTGCCAGCCGAGATGCTCCGGCACCTCGAACGCCGGCATCGGCCGGGCCGGCAGCAGATTGAGGTGGTAGCGCTCGATCAGCGTGGTCCTGATCCAATCGAAGCCGCGATCGTCGACCACGTATTTCAGCCGCGCCCGCTTGCGGTCGGCGCGATCGCCGTGGTCGCGCTGCAAGGAAATCACTGCCTCGGTCGCCGCCACCAGGTCATCCGGCCCGACGAAGCCAACCACGCTGGCGACGCGTGGATATGTGTCGGCGCGATTATGCGTCATGCCCTGGCCGCCGCCGAGGGCGAGGTTGTAGCCGAGCAGTCGGTCGCCATCGAACAGCGCGATCAAACCGAGGTCGTTGGCCAGCACGTCGACCGTGTTGTCCGCCGGGATGGTGAGGGCGATCTTGAATTTACGCGGCAGGTATGTGGAACCGTAGAGCGGCTCGTGCTCCGGCAGGTCCAGCTTCTCGCCGTCGAGGAAAATCTCGTGGTAGGCGCGCGAGCGCGGCAGCAAATGGCGCGACAGCAGGTTCGCGTCGGCTTCCAACCGCGCATGCACGGCGTCACGCACCGGCGCTGGTGTGGTCATGACATTGCGGGCGACATCGCCGCAGGCGGCCATGGTCGTCAGCAACGCCTGGTTGATGGCGGCGATCGCGGGTTTCAGGTCGGGCTTCGGCACCGAGTGGAACTGGATGCCCTGGCGCGTGGTGATGCGCAGCGTGGCATTGGCGAAGCGGTCGGCCAGCGCATCGAGCGACAGGTATTGTGCCGCGGTCAGCGTGCCGCCGGGCATGCGGACGCGCACCATGAAGGAATACGCCTTCTCCTCGCCGCGCTGCTTCAGGGCAGTGGCGGTGTCGCGGTCGTACTGCTCATAACTGCCGTGGAATTTCAGCAGATTGTAGCCGTCCTCGCTGACCTGCGTGCCACCGGACGCGAGTTCCTGGGCGAGGTCGCCGCGCAGGAAGTCGCTGCGCTGCTTCAATCCCTCCACGCCCGAGAGCCTGGGTCCTGAGGGCTGGCCGCCTGGCGGGTTGCCATCGGGCATGTGGTTCACCTTTATTTCCGACTTGCATATGGTGAATAGATATACATACACTTGTCAATCGTGATTTACAGAAAGCACGTGACATGAAGCTGAATTATAGCGCGCCCGACGATATCCACGCCACCGACGTCCGGGTCACCGGCCGGCTTTGGCTTCCGGCCAAGCCGAAGGCGGCGTGCGATCAGCCCGACATGCCGGCGACGGAACTGGACCTGCAATGCTGGGAGCTTTGGGCGCTGTCGGCGAACGACGTCATGTGGTTCGCGGTGGTGACGGCCGCAGCTTCGGTCTGGGCCGTCTTCGCCTGACCGGCCACCGCCGCGGCTTGCTCAGTGCGCCGGGCCGCCGGCACTCGCCTTGGCGGCGGAGAACAGCAATGTCAGCGGCACCACCGCGAACGCGGCCGCGGCGCAGATCATGAACACGTCCGAATAGGCGAGCACCGCGGCCTGCACCCGAAACACCTGGTAGATGCGCCCCACCGCCAGGTCATGCGCCGCCGCGCCCACGTGGCCCATCGCCGTAAGCGCAGTTTTGGTACTTCGCCACCAGCTCGTTGTATGGCTGGTTCAGCGGCGTCATGTTGCTGGACAGATAGGCCTGGTGCGTCTGGGTGCGCGAGGTGACGAGGGCGGTCGCAAGCGAGATTCCGATCGAGCCGAAAACGTTGCGGAACATCGTGTAGAGCGCTGCCGCGTCGGCGTTCAGCTCCTTCGGCAGCGTCGCATAGGTGATCGTGCTGATCGGCACGAACAGCATCGCGAGGCCGGCGGTCTGCGCGCCGCGCATCAGCATCAGCGTTCGGAAATCGATCTGCGGCACCACGTGGCTGGAGAACACCAGCGCGCAGCCCATGGTGAAGAATCCCATGGCGATGATCAGGCGCGTCTGCACCACCCGCAGCGCCATCCCGACCAGCGGGATCAGGCAGATCACGACGAGGCCGCCCGGCGACAGAATCAGCCCGGCCAGCGTCGCGTTGTAGCCGATGACCTGTTGGGCGAATTGCGGAATGATGATGGCGCTGGAATACAGGATCAGCGCCATGCAGCCGATCATCACCGAGCCGACGGCGAAGTTGCGGTCGCCGAACACGAACAAATTCACCACCGGCTGCTTGGCCGACAACAGCCAGAAGATCGCGCCGAGGATGCCGAGCACCGCCAGCAGCGCCATCAGGCGGATGAACGCGGAGCCGAACCAGTCCTCGTCCTCGCCGCGATCCATCATCACCTGCAGGCAACCGAGGCCGAGGGTGATGAGCGACAAACCGACATAATCGATGCCGCGGACGCGTTTCCTTGCCCAGGGCGGATCCTCCACGAGTGCGAGGATCGCCACCACCGCCAGCGCGCCGACCGGCACGTTGAGGAAGAAAATCCAGCGCCAGCTGGCGTTGTCGGTGATGTAGCCGCCCAGCGTCGGGCCGATCACCGGTGCCACGATGGTGGCGATGGCGGTGATGCCGAACGCGGCGCTGCGCCGCTCCGGCGGGAAGGTGTCGAGGATGATCGATTGCTGGTTCGGTTGCAGGCCGCCGCCGAAAAACCCCTGCAGCAGCCGGAACACGATCAGTTGCGGCAGGCTGGCGGCGATGCCGCACAGGAATGAGCAGACGGTGAACATGGCGACGCAGATCACGAAATAGCGCTTGCGCCCGAGAATGCCGCCGAGCCAGCCCGAGATCGTCAGCACGATGCCATTGGCGACGAGATACGAGGTCAGCGTCCAGGTCGCGTCGTCGTAGCTGGAGGACAGGCTGCCGGCGATGTGGGGCAGCGAGACGTTGACGATGGTGGTGTCCAGCACTTCCATGAACGCTGCCAGCGTCACCACCAGGGCGATCAACCAGGGATTATGCGCGGGCTTCCAGACCTGCTCCGGCATGTCGGCTCCATCAGCTCATTGCAGCAGCACCCGCGGCGACACCGACAGGCCGAGCGGGAGCCGCATGCCCGGCTCCAGCCCTTGGTCGAGCACGATTTTCACCGGCACGCGCTGCACGATCTTGACGAAGTTGCCGGTGGCGTTCTCCGGCGGGAACACCGTGAAGCGCGTACCGGAGCCGAGCTGCACGCTGTCGACATGGCCTTCGAGCTTCAGCGAGGGATAGGCGTCGACGCGGATTTCCACCTTTTGCCCAGGCCGGATGCGGTCGAGCTGATTCTCCTTGAAGTTCGCCGTCACCCACACCTCCGGCGAGACCAGCGCCGTCACCTGCTGGCCGGCGGTGACGTAGGTTCCGACCTCGACATTGCGCTTGGTGATCCAGCCGTCCTGCGGCGCTGTCAGGTTGGTCCAGGACAGCTTGAGACGGGCGTCGTCGAGCTGCGCCTTTGCCGCCGCCACCTGACCGCCTTGCTGCTGCACCAACGCGTCCGCCTGGCCGATCCGCTGCGCCACGGGCGTCGCCTCCTCCAGCTGGGCCTGCGCGTCCAGCACCTGCGCCTGGGCGGCGCCGAGGGCCGCGTTGGCGGCATCGACCTCCTGCTGCGTGGTGGCACCTTTGGGGAGGTGGCTTTGACGCGCCGCATCGGCCTGGGCCTTCACCAGATTGACCTGTGCCGCGGCCAGCCGGGCGCGGGCCTGGTCCAACTGGGCGGGAAAACTCTTCCGCGCGATCTCCGCACCATAGGCTTGACCGGCTAGTTGGCCCTGCGCCTGCGCCAGCGCCGCGTCCGCCTGGTCGCGGGCCAACTGATACTGGCGCGGGTCGATGGCGATGATCCGGTCGCCTTTGCGGACGAACTGGTTGTCGGTGACGTCGAGGGAAACCACCGTGCCCGAGACCTGCGGCGCGATGGTGACGGCGCGGCCGTCGGTAAAGGCGTCGTCGGTGCTTTCGATGTCCTTGGTCGCCTGCCAGTACCAGATGCCGCCGCCGATCAGCGCCACCGCTGCGACCGCCATCCCCAGGCGGACCCAAGGCGCTGCGCGGGCTCGCTTTTCTTCGCTCGGGTCAGGCTTTTGCGGCTGATCGCCCGGTTGCGGCTCGCGCGCCGACGGCGGCCGGGGCCGTGCTTCCGGGTCCGGATCGCGCAAGCTGCGGGTGATTTCCCCGGAAGCTGGCCGGGCGTGATCGTCGGGCATGCCGAGACGCTCCTGCGCCGGCGGCGCAAAATCTCATAATCCGCATAACCCTGGGGCGTTCCCTTCCCGGTTGCTGACCCGGGAAGGCGCCGTTCGGCCCAGCCGCGCCAGTTACTGAACCGGCGAGAATCCGGTCGGGCGGAGAATGCGGTTCTCCATCTTCACCAGCAGTTCAAGGCGCGCGGCCTCGGCGAGATAGCCGCCCCAGGCGGGATCGGCGGCCATGGCGTTGCGGCGGGTCTCGCGGTCGCCCTGGCTTTCGTAGCCCCACATATGCACCACCGAGTTCAACGGCCCTTCGACGGTGGTGTACCAGCCGAGGCAGCGGCCCAGGTATTTTTGCTGGAGCGGCCAGGCCTTCTCCTCGTACAACTTCACGAAGTCGGCCATTTTGTTCGGCTTGCAGGTATAGATGCGCAGGTCGACGATCATGTTTTTCCCTTGTGCCCGGTCGATCCGGGGTGCGCAAAGGCTAGAGCAATATGGCTTTAGGTGGAATGAACCGGGCCATAAAATTGCCCGCCTAAACAAAAGGCTAGGTCGTGATGGTCGCTGATGCCAGCGACCATCACGATTTAGAGAAGTTCGGCGCCGCTTGTAAGAATGCGGCATCACGGGGCACGATCGCGCCAATGTCCGAACCGACGCCCGAAGCGATGCTGCAGATCCGCGGATTGACCTGCCGCTTCGGCGCAAAGCTGGCGGTGGACAATGTGTCGCTCGACGTCCGCCGCGGCGAGATGCTGGGCATCATCGGCCGCTCCGGCGCCGGCAAATCGACCCTGCTGCGCATGATAAACCGGCTGCAGGCGCCGACCGGCGGCCGCATCCGCTGCGGCGACATCGAGGTCACCACCCTGAAAGGCCGCGCACTTCGGGATTGGCGCACCGGCTGCGCCATGATTTTCCAGCAATTCAACCTGGTGCCGCGGCTGGACGTGCTGACCAACGTGCTGATCGGGCGGCTGAACCACCGCTCCACCCTGTCCAGCCTGTTCGGGCTGTTCACCGCCGCCGAGCGCGCCATGGCCTTGCAAGCGCTGGAGCGTTTCGATCTTGCCGACGTGGCGCTGGTCCGCGCCGACCGCATCTCCGGCGGCCAGATGCAGCGGGCCGCGATCTGCCGCGCGCTGCTGCAGGAGCCGCGGCTGATGCTGGCCGACGAACCGATCTCCAGCCTCGACCCGCATAACGCCCAGGTGGTGATGGACGCGCTGCGCCGGATCAACCGCGAGGACGGGCTGACCGTGCTGTGCAACCTGCACCACCTGCAAACCGCGCGCCTCTACTGCGACCGGATCGTCGCCATGCAGCAGGGCCGCATCATGTTCGACGGCGCACCGCGCGACCTCACCAGCGAACGGATTCGTGAGATCTACGGCGTCAGCGAACAGGAACTCGACGAAGGGCCGGAGCCGGAACAGCTTCTGGTCAAGGTGTAGCGCGTCAGCAGCCGGCGGGCGGCACCACCAGGTCGGTCAGTTTTCCCGTCATCACGAAATCGCCGAAATCCATCGAGAGGTCGTCGGCGACGCCATTTTCCCAGTAGCGCATGCCGACCTCGTAATCCGGCTGCTGGGCGTTGGAGTGGCGGTCGAAGAACGCGACATGGACCCGGCTGCTGGGAAGCTTGGCAAGGTCCGGCCAATTGTTCGGCTGCGGCTTGTCCCACCCGGCAATGGCGATCGAGCTGTCCTGCGCGCCCTCCACCCCGGTGCCATCGAACAGCGGCAGGGCCAGGAACTTCTTGCCCGATTTCGCCGCCGCCAGGATCGCCGCGGTATGGGCCATCGGGAACAGCGTGCCCACGGGCAGTTTCTTGGTGCTCACCTCCGGCACGGTGTAGTTCACTTCGCCCGGGCCGCCGGCGCGGTCCAGCTTGGCGTCGCCCGCGACCTCACTGGTCACCGAGCCGTCGGTGGTCTGGCGCATGCGGAATTGCAGCCGCAACCCGTCCTTGCTTTCGAACGTGCTGTAATCGGACAGCATTTCGATGTCCTGGCCCTCCCGGTTGGTCAGCGTCATCGCCAGCCGCTGGCGCGAGGTCCAGCCCTCGCAGGCGTCCAGGATCTCGTAGGACATGGTGCCCCGCGCCGCGTTGATGTCGCCGCGCGCCGACTGCATGGTCAGCTTGTACAAGGCGCGGTGGGCGGCGAGGTCGCTCACTTCCCCGGCCGCGACCATGCCCGGCGCCGCCAGTACGGCGAACAACAACAACAGCAGCAGCACGCCGAGCTGCGACGTCGAACGATGCGACCGGCCGCGTTCGGGCCGCAGGCGAAGGTATTGGCGAAGGCGCATGCCGCGATATCTCCTGGAATACGTCAGGACTACATAGGAATGTCGGCGCCGGGACGCCAGCTTGCGATCAGGCTTGTTCCGCCGCCGGCTCCGGATCGACAGTCTGCCCCTGCTCAAGCACCGCGTAACCGATCGCCGAGAGATGCGAATTGACCCGTTTGAGGTCGCGCAACGCCGCGAGATGCAGCGTGCTCGATTCCAGTGCTCCGGGATTGGCCGGCGACAGCCGCGCCAGGTGCTCGCGGGTCAGGCTGCGCTCCAGCTCGCTCAGTCGGCGCTTGGCGTCCAGCAACTGGCGGGCGCCGCGCGGGTCCTCGGCCATGAAGGTCGACAGCGACAGCCTGAGGTCGTCGATCACCCTGGCATGGAACGCCGCCAGGTCGGCCCGGTCGGCGGCGGTGAAACTGAGTTGCTGCTTGGCCCGCCGCCGCGCCAGTTCGACCAGGCTGCGCTCCACGATATCGCCGGCATGTCCGAGATTCACCGCGAAATCGAGGATTTCCTGCAGGCGCGTGGCGTCGGACGCGGCCATGTCGTCGGCGGCGATGCGCGGGAGGTAGGTCTTCACCGCATCCTGCAACCGGTCCAGCCCTTTGCCGAGGCGGACCACCTCATCGCTGGCGCCGCGATCGCCGCTGGCGAGGCCATCGAGGAACCGGCGCAGCATCGTCTCCAGCACGTCGCCCATCCGCAAAGTCTCCCGCGCGGCGTTGGACAATGCGAGATAGGGGGTCTCCAGCGCGTCCTCGCTGAGATAGAGCGGCCTTCCGGCATCCTCGGGTGCAGCAATGGTGGGCAGCAGCCGGGCCAGCAGCCGCGCCGCCGGGTCGAGCAGGCCGATCAGGACCAGCGCCAGCACGACGTTGAAGAAGATATGGAAATTCACCGCCTGCGCCGCCGGGAACGGGGTGAGGCGTGCCATCAAGGCGGCGATCGGGTGCAGCAGCGGCAGCGCCACCAGGCAGCCGATCGCGCGGAACGCCATGTTGCCGATCGGCAGCCGCCGCGCCGTGGGGTCTGGTCCGGCGGCCAGCACCGGCGGGATGCTCGACCCGAGATTGGCGCCGAGCACCAGCGCGAACGCCGCCACCGGCGTCACCACGCCGGTCGCGGCCAGCGGCACGATCATCAGCACCACGGCGACGCTGGAATGGGTGGCGAAGGTCAGCAGCGCCGCGAGCGCCACGTCCAGCAGCGGCTCGTCGGTCAGCGCCTCCAGCAATTGGTGCAGCAGCGGCGCCGCTTCGGCGGGCTGCATCGCCTCGGTCATCAGCCGCAACGCCAGCAGCATCAGGCCGAGGCCCATGCCGACCCGGCCGATATTCTGCAGCCGCCCGCTCTTGACCCGTTTGCCTGCCCCCACCCGGCCGCCGCGCTTGAAGCCGATATAGCCAAGGGTGAGCAGGACGGGCGAAATCCAGGAGGTATCGAAGGTCAGCAGCTTCACGATCAGCGCGGTGCCGATATTGGCGCCGAGCATCACCGCCAGCCCCGGCACCGGCGCCACCAGCCCGCCGGCGGCGAAACTGGTCATCATCAGCGCCGTCGCGGTGCTGCTTTGCAGCAATGCCGTGACGGCAATGCCGGCCAGCACCGCGCGGGCGCGATTGTTCAGGCCGGCGCCCAGCAGCCGCCGCAGGCTTGAGCCGAAGGCGCGCACTATGCCGGTCTGCACCATCCTGGCGCCCCACAGCAGCAGGACGATGTGACCGATCAACTCAACCAGCAGGCGCGTCGCCGACATGGTGCGGTTGCCTCCCCGTGACGACGCCGTGGCCGGTGAAACGTGGCTCGCGTCAGTCCTTCTTCACTTTAGGCGGCAGATCGAGCTTGATGGAGAGTTCCTTCAGCCGCGCCGGCGGCACCTCGGCGGGCGCGCCCATCATCAGGTCCTCGCCCTGCTGGTTCAGCGGGAACAGGATGACCTCGCGGATGTTCGGCTCGTCCGCCAGCAGCATGACGATGCGGTCGATCCCGGGCGCCGAGCCGCCATGCGGCGGCGCGCCGTAGCGGAAGGCGTTCAGCATGCCGCCGAACCGCGCCTCGACCTCGCTTCGGCGGTAGCCGGCGATCTCGAAGGCGCGGATCATGATGTCCGGCCGGTGGTTGCGGATGGCGCCGGAGGACAGCTCCACGCCGTTGCAGACGATGTCGTACTGGAACGCCTTGATGGTCAGCGGGTCCTGGGTGTTCAGCGCCTCCAGCCCGCCCTGCGGCATGCTGAACGGGTTGTGGCTGAAGTCGATCTGGCCGGTTTCCTCGTTCAGCTCGTACATCGGGAAGTCGGTGATCCAGCAGAAGCGGAACGCGCCCGGCTCGATCAGGCCGAGATCCTCGGCCGAGCCTGGTGCGCACCGCGCCGGCGAATTTCGGCGCCGTCGTCGGGCTTGCCGGCGACGAAGAACACCGCAGTCGCCCGGCTTCAGGCCGCAGGCCGACGCGGATCGCCTCGGCGCGGTCCGGCTCCAGGTTGCGCGCGATCGGGCCTTTCGCGCCGTCCGCGTCGAACACGATGTAGCCGAGGCCGCCGGCGCCTTCGGTCGCGCGCCCAGTCGTTCAGCTTGTCGAAGAAGCTGCGCGGCTGCGCCGCGGCGCCCGGTGCCGGGATCGCCCGCACGACGCCGCCCGAGGCGGCGATCCGGGCGAACAGCCCGAAGCCCGAGCCGGCGAACTGCGCGGTGACGTCGGTGATCCGCAGCGGGTTGCGCAGATCCGGCTTGTCGGTGCCGTATTCCAGCATCGCCGTCGTCATAGGGGATGCGCGGGAACGGCGGCGTGGTCGACCGCGCGGCCCTCGGCGAATTCCTCGAACACGCCGGCGATCACCGGCTCGATGGTGCCGAACACGTCCTCCTGGGTGACGAAGCTCATCTCGAAGTCGAGCTGATAGAATTCGCCCGGCGAGCGGTCGGCGCGCGAGGCCTCGTCGCGGAAGCAGGGCGCGATCTGGAAATAGCGGTCGAAGCCCGCGACCATCGCCAGCTGCTTGAACTGCTGCGGCGCCTGCGGCAGCGCGTAGAACTTGCCCGGGTGCAGCCGCGCCGGCACCAGGAAGTCGCGCGCGCCCTCGGGGCTGGACGCGGTCAGGATCGGCGTCTGGAACTCGGTGAAGCCGGCCTCGATCATGCGCCGGCGGATCGAGGCGATCACCCCGGCGCGCAGCATGATGTTGCGGTGCAGCTTCTCGCGGCGCAGGTCGATGAAGCGGTAGCTTCAGGCGGATGTCCTCGGGGAATTTCTCGTCGCCGGCCACCTGCATCGGCAGCACCTCGGCGGCCGACTGCACCGACGAGGTCGGCGACGCGCAGCTCGATCTCGCCGGTGGGCAGGCGCGGGTTCACCGTGCCGGCCTCGCGCGGCACCACCTGGCCGGTGACGGTGATCACGCTCTCCGGCCGCACCGCGTCGGCCGCGGCGAAGGCGGGCGATGCCGGCGGCGAACACGCATTGCGTCAGGCCGTAATGGTCGCGCAGGTCGATGAACAGCAGCCCGCCATGGTCGCGCTTGGCGTGCACCCAGCCGGAGAGGCGGGCGGGCTGGCCGGCGTCGGCGGCGCGCAGCGCGCCGCAGGTATGGGTGCGATAGGCGTGCATCGGGCGGGTCCCGGTCGGAAGGGCGGGCAGACAAAGCGCCGGGCCGGCAGTTATGTCAAGGCGGCGCGGCTTCCGGCGGCGGCCGCCCTTGTGTAGAACGCGTCCATGCCGCGAACCCGAACCGGGCCGGAATTTCCCGCCGCCCGCCCTGATCACCACCACCGACGACCTCGGCGGCCTTGTGCAGCCGCCTCGCCGCCGAGCGCTTCGTGACCGTCGATACCGAATTCATGCGCGAACGCACCTACTGGCCCGAGCTCTGCGTCGTGCAGCTCGCCGGCGACCACGAGGTCGCGGTGGTCGACGCCCTGGCCCCGGGCATCGATCTCGCCCCGCTCGGCGCGCTGCTGGCCGACCACGGCGGTGGACAAAGGTCTTCCATGCCGCCGCGCAGGACATCGAAATCTTCGTCCTCCGCTTCGGCGACGTGCCCAGGCCGCTGTTCGACACCCAGGTGGCGGCCATGGTGGCCGGGCTTCGGCGACCAGGTCGGCTACGACGCGCTGGTCGTCGTCGCTGACCGGCGGGCATATCGACAAGGCGCACCGGTTCAGCGACTGGGCGGCGCGGCCGCTGTCGGCGGCGCAGATCACCTACGCCGCCGCCGACGTCACCCATCTGCGGCAGGTCTACGAAAAGCTGCGGGCGCGGCTGGAGCAGCGACGGCAGGCTCGAATGGGTGGCGCGAGGAAATGGCGCGTGCTCGCCGATCCCGCCACCTACCGCCCCGACCCCGAGCAGATGTGGGAGCGCCTGCGCCCGCGCACCAACAACCGCCGCCTGCTGGGCGTGCTGCGCGCCGTCGCCGCCTGGCGCGAGCGCGAGGCGCAGCGCGTCCAACATCCCCCGCCAGCGCATGCTGAAGGACGAGGCGCTGCTGGAAATCGCCGCCATCGCGCCGGACAGCGTCGATGCGCTTGGCGCGCGCCCGCGGCATCACCCGCGGCTTCGCCGAGGGTCGCATGGGCGCGTCCCTGCTCGCCGCCATCGCCGAGGCGAAGGCAGCTTCCCGAGGACGCGCTGCCGCAGGCGCCGGTTAATCGCGATGGGCCACGGCCGTCGCCGGCGCTGGTGTCGCTGCTGAAGGTGCTGCTCGCGACCAAATGCGAACAGCACCATGTCGCGGCCAAGCTGGTCGCCAACAGCGACGACATCGACCGCCTTGCGACTGAAGACCATCCCGATATCCCGGCGCTGCGGGCTGGCGCCACGAGGTGTTCGGCGCCGACGCGGCGGCGCTGAAAGCAGGTTCGATCGCGCTCGGCGTCGACGGCCGCAGGGTCAAGCTGATCCGGGCTTAGAGCGATATGGCTTTAGGTGGAATCACCGTGCCATGACATCGAGTCGTAACGCTTTAAGCGACCTGAACCAGCCGGTGATGCTTGCGCCCGGCCGACAGCTTGATCGCATCGTCCTGCAGAGTCGGCCACCGTCACCGTGTGCCCCTCGTCCTTCACCGGCATGTCGTTGATGCGCGCGCCGCCGCCGCGGATCAGCCGCCGGCCTTCGCCGTTGCTGCCGGCAAGCCCGGCCAGCGCGAACAGCCGGAACGCCGGAATGCCCGCCTCCAGCTCCGCCGCGCGGCACATCGACGCTGGGCAGCGTATCGGCCGCCTCGCCTTCCTCGAACGTCCGCCGCGCGGTCTCCGCGGCCTCGGCGGCGGCCTCGGCGCCGTGCGCCAGCGCGTCGCCTCGGTCGCCAGCACCTTCTTCGCCTCGTTGATCTCGGCGCCGCCGCAGCGCCTCCAGCCGGGCGATCTCGGCCAGCGGCAGGTCGGTGAACAGGCGCAGGAAGCGGCCGACATCGGCGTCCTCGGTGTTGCGCCAGAACTGCCAGTAGTCGTACGGCGACAGCCGGTCGCGCGTCAGCCACACCGCGCCCTGCGCCGTCTTGCCCATCTTGGCGCCCGACGCGGTGGTGATCAGCGGCGTGGTCAGGCCGAACACCGTGCTTGCTGTCGGTCCGCCGCGTCAGCTCGATGCCGCGAGACGATGTTGCCCCACTGGTCGGAGCCGCCGATCTGCAGCGTCACGCCGTGGCGGCGGTTCAGCTCGCGGAAATCGTAGCTCTGCAGGATCATGTAGTTGAATTCGAGGAAGGTCAGCGGCTGCTCGCGGTCCAGCCGCATCCGCACCGAGTCGAAGCTCAGCATGCGGTTGATGGTGAAATGCGTGCCGACGTCGCGCAGCAGCGGGATGTAGCCGAGCGCGCTCAGCCAGTCGTCGTTGTTGGCCATGATCGCGTCGGACGGGCCGTCGCCGAAGCGCAGGAACGGCGTCGAAGCAGCGGCGGATGCCGGCCATGTTGGCGGCGATCTGCTCGTCGGTCAGCAGCTGCCGCGACTCGTCCTTGCCGGACGGATCGCCGATCCGCGTGGTGCCGCCGCCCATCAGCACCAGCGGCCGATGGCCGTGGCGCTGCAACAGCCGCAGGATCATGATCTGCACCAGGCTGCCGACATGCAGGCTGTCGGCGGTGCAGTCGAAGCCGATATAGGCGGTGACGGTGCCGGCGCGCAGCGCCGCGTCCAGCGCCTCGGTGTCGGTGCACTGGAAGACGAAGCCGCGCTCGGTGGCTTCGTGCAGGAATTCGCTGTTGGCCATGACGCGACCCGTGTTAGCGCAGCGCGGGCTAGCACAGACGCGAGGCGAGGGAAAATGCTGCGCACGATCGGACTGATGAGCGGGACGTCGCTGGACGGCGTCGATGCCGCCTGGCTGGAGACCGACGGCGAGCGCGATCGGCGCGTTCGGGCCGACGCTGACGCTGCCGTACGACGACCGGCTGCGCGCCGACCTGCGGCGCATCCTGGACCTCGCGCCGACGCTCGACCCGGACGATCGCGCGGCTGAAGAGCGCGGTCGCGCGGCTGACCGAGTACCACGTCCGCGCGGTGGCGGCGCTGGGGCGGCCGGCGGACCTGATCGGCTTCCACGGCCAGACCATCCTGCATCAGCCGGATCGGCGGCGGACCTGGCAGATCGGCGACGCCGCGCGAACTGGCGCGGCGGACCGGCGTGCCGGTGGCGTACGACTTCCGCTCGGCCGACGTGGCGGCGGGCGGGCGAGGGTGCGCCGCTGGCGCCGGTCTACCATGCCGCGCTGGCGCGCGATCTGCGCGAAGCCGCTGGCGGTGCTGAACATCGGCGGCGTCGCCAACGTGACCTGGATCGGCGCGGACGGCGACGCTGGTCGCGTTCGACACCGGGCCGGGCAATGGTCCGCTGGACGACTGGATGGCGCGGCGCACCGGCGCCGCGTTCGACCGCGATGGCGCGCTGGCGCGGTCCGGGCGGGTGGATGCGGCGGTGCTGGGCCGGCTGCTGGCGCATCCGTATTTCGCCCGCCCGGCGCCGAAATCGCTGGATCGGCTGGACTTCGCCGCGTCGCTGGCGGCGAGCGGGCTCGAGCGACCTGTCGCCGGCCGATGGCGCGGCGACGCTGGTGGCGTTCACCGCCGCCGCGGTCGCCGCCGCGCCGCTGCCGGCGCCGCCGCTGCGCTGGCTGGTCACCGGCGGCGGGCGGCACAATCCGGCGATCATGGCGGCACTGCGCGACCGGCTCGGCGTGCCGGTCGATCCGGTGGAGGCGCTGGGCTGGGACGGCGACGCGCTGGAGGCGCAGTGCTTCGGCTTCCTGGCGGCGCGGGTGCCGGCGCGGGCTGCCGATCAGCTTTCCCGGCACGACGGGCGTGCCGCGGCCGATGCCGGCGGGCGACATGGCCGATCCAGTCGCGCCGTCGTGCAGAACGGCGCCCGTTGCCGGAGCGCCAGGCGCTCAGTCGGCGGCGAGCGCCATCGCCCGGCGGGCGATCGACTTGCCGCAGTAATCCTCGATCGCCTCCGACACCTGCTCGGCGTGGTCGGCGAACACGTGATCGGCGCCCTCGAAGATGCGGTAGTCGACGTGACGCCCTTCTGGGTGTTCAGCTTGTCGACCAGCTTGCGCACCGCGGTCTCCGGCACCAGTTCGTCGGCGTCGCCGTGCAGCATCAGCCCGCCGCACGGGCAGGGGGCCAGGAAGCCGAAATCGTAGTGGTTGGCCGGCGGCGCCACGCTGACCCAGCCGGAAATCTCCGGCCGGCGCATCAGCAACTGCATGCCGATGAACGCGCCGAACGAGTACCCGGCGATCCACAGCCCGCCATGGTTCGGGTTGACCGCCTGCATCCAGTCGAGCGCGGCGGCGGCGTCGCCGATCTCGCCGATGCCGCCGTCATAGCGGCCCTGGCTGCGACCGACGCCGCGGAAATTGAACCGCATCACCGAGCAGCCGAGCCGCTGGAACGACTGGTACATCGAGTAGGTGACCCGATTGTTCATCGTCCCGCCGTGCAGCGGATGCGGATGAAGGATCAGCGCGACCGGCGCACCGGTCTCCTTCGAATGGTGGTAACGACCCTCGAGCCGGCCGTCTGGGCCGGCAAACATCACCTCTGGCATGGCGTCCCGAAACCGCTTTCCTGTCTAGCGGACGGCTGACCGACCGGGCCCGTGCCTCACGGACCCAGCCGCCGCCACGTCCGCAAATGACCTACAGCCCCTGATCCCCGCGCCCGACCGGGATATCACACTAATACAGCTAGGAACGCAGTCCCCTGCTTTTCAGTTCCGCGTGAATTCTTGACCTGCTGCGGTCGGAATATCTAGCCTTGCGCGGAGCGGCGACTGGTGCCGCAGGGTTTCGCTTCCTCCTAACCGTCTGTTCGGCCCCCCGACCGGCCGTGCCCCGGGATTGGGCTCCAGGATCCCAGGGTCCGGCGATACTATAGGGCAGAGGGGCGCGTCTTTCATAACGGAATTGTCGCATGGCTTTCATGTTCTTGCGTGAGACGATCCGGACATATCGGGAACGCGACCCGGCGGCGCGCTCGTGCGCTCGAGGTCCTGCTGTGCTACCCGGGCCTGCATGCGGTCATGTGGCATCGCCTGTCGCACTGGCTGTGGCGGCACGATCTGTACCTGCTGGGGCGATTTTCCTCGCATATCGCCCGCTGGCTGACCGGGATCGAGATCCATCCCGGCCGCCAGGCTCGGCCGGCGGCTGGTGATCGACCACGGCATGGGCGTGGTGATCGGCGAAACCGCGGAGGTCGGCGACGACTGCTACTTTTACCATCAGGTCACCCTGGGCGTCGCCCGCACCAGTCGGCGGCAAGCGGCACCCGACGGTCGGCAACAATGTGATCATCGGCGCCGGCGCCAAGGTGCTGGGACCGATCACGGTCGGCGACAATGCCCGGGTCGGCTCCAACGCCGTCGTGCTCGACGACGTGCCCGACGACACCACCGTGGTGGGCATCCCGGCCCGGCCGGTCGATCGCGAGCCGATCGCGCGGCCGCAATGCGCCCGGCCTTCGATCCCTACGGCATCCCGTGCGACGACAGCCTCGATCCGCTGCTGCGCGACCTCGACCAGATGCACTGCGAGCTGGCCGAACTGGAGGCGCGGGTGGCAGCGGATGGCCGAGGAGCAGATGCGCCAGCGCCAGGCGGCGGCGGAGTAGGCGCGTGCAGCTCTCCACCCGCGGCCGCTACGCGGTGATGGCGATGGTCGATCTGGCCACGCGCCAGACGCTGGGCTGCGAGTGCGGGCCGGTCTGCCTGGCCGAGATCGCCGCGCGGCAGAAGCTCAGCCTGGCCTATCTGGAGCAGCTGTTCGGCAAGCTGCGGCGCGCCGGGCTGGTGGCGTCGGCGCGCGGCCCGGGCGGCGGCTACCGGCTGGCGCGCGCGTCCGACGCGATGGCCATCGCCGACATCATCGCCGCGGTCGATGAGCCGATCCATGCCACGCGCTGCGAGAACGGCAGCCCCGGCTGCCTCGAGGGCTGCGGCGGCGAGGGGCCGAGCGCTGCCAGACGCATGATCTGTGGGAGGAGCTGGGCCGGCAGATCCACATGTTCCTCCGGGGCGTCACGCTGGCCGACGTGGTCGCCGGCCGGGTGCTGCGGCCGCGCCGTGCCGCTGGACGATCGGCCGGAGGCTGGCGGCCGAGTAGCCATGGTCTATCTCGACGCCAACGCCACCGAGCCGCTGCGGCCCGAGGCGCGGGCGGCGCTGCTGGCGGCGCTGGAGGTGACGGGCAATCCGTCGTCGGTGCACGCCGCCGGCCGCGCGGCGCGGCGGATGCTGGAGGATGCGCGCGAGGCGCTGGCCGCCCGGTTCGGCGCGCGGCCGGCGAACCTGGTGTTCACCTCGGGCGGCACCGAGGCCGATGCGCTGGCGATCCATGCGCTTGGGCGCCGGCCGCCGGGTCATCGTCGGCGCCACCGAACATGACGCGGTGCGCGCCGCGGCGCCCGGCGCCGCTGTCGCTGCCGGTCGATCGCGACGGCGTCGCCGATCTCGATGCGCTGGAGGCGCTGGCTGGCGGACGGGCCGCCGGCGCTGGTCTGCCTGATGCTGGCGAACAACGAGACCGGGCACGATCCAGCCGATCGCCGAGGCCGCCGCGCTCTGCCGCCGGCACGGTGCGCTGCTGCATGTCGATGCGGTGCAGGCGGCGGGGCGGATCGATGTCGAGTTTCCGGCGCTCGGGCGCGCACAGCCTGGCCATCTCCTCGCACAAGCTGGGCGGCCCGCCGGGCGCCGGCGCGCTGCTGCTGGCCCCCGAGGTCGCCGCGATCGCGCCGCTGATCGCCGGCGGCGGCCAGGAGCGCGGCCGCCGCGGCGGCACGCCCGCCGCTGCCGGCGATCGCCGGTTTCGCCGCCGCCGCCGTCGCGCCGCGTGCGGACGCGCATGCTGGCGCGCCTTGCGCGACGCGGTCGAGGCGGCGGCGGTCGCGGCAGGTGCGGTCGTCTGCGGCGGCGGGGCGCCGCGGCTGGCCAACACCACCTGCCTCGCGCTGCCCGGCGTGCGCGCCGACGCGCAGGTGATCGCGCTCGACCTGGACGGGATCGCGGTCAGCGCCGGGGCCGCGTGCAGTTCCGGCAAGGTGACCGCAAGCCATGTGCTGGCGGCGATGGGCCTGGGCGCGCTCGCCGGCCAGGCGATCCGCGTCTCGCTGCCGTGGAATGCGACCGACGGCCGATGTCGCCGCCTTCGCGGTCGCCTACCGGCGCATGGCGGCCCGGCTGCGCGCGGCGCTGGCGCCGCGCGCCGCCTGAACCCACATTGGCCGCCATGACCAGTCCTCCGCCACGCCCGAACCGCCCGGTCTATCTCGACAACCAGGCGACCACCCGCTGCGATCCGCGCGTGGTGGCGGCGATGCTGCCCTGGTTCACCGAGCACTACGGCAACCCGCACAGCGTCGAGCACGTGATGGGCACCGAGGCCGAAGCCGCGGTCGAGGACGCCCGCGCCGCAGGTCGCCGCGCTGATCGGCGCCGATGCCAAGGAGATCGTGTTCACCTCCGGCGCGACCGAGAGCAACAACATCGCCATCAAGGGCGCCGCCCGCTTCGCGCCGCGATGCCGGCAACGAGCGGCGGCGCATCGTCACCGTGGCGACCGAGCACAAATGCGTCCTGGAATCGGTGGCCGATCTGGCCGACGAGGGCTTCGAGCCGGTGTTCCTGCCGGTGCGTCCGGACGGGCTGCTGGATCCCGACGACGCTGCGCGCAGGCGCTGGCAGGTGCCGACGCTGCTGGTCAGCGTCATGGCGGTGAACAACGAGATCGGCGTGATCCAGGATATCCCGGCGCTCGCCGCGATCGCCAAGCAGGCGGGCGCGCTGTTCCACACCGACATCGCGCAGGCGGTCGGCAAGATCCCGCTCGACCTGACCGGCTGGAAGGTCGATCTGGCCTCGATCAGCGGCCACAAGATCTACGGGCCGAAGGGCGTCGGCGCGCTCTTTGTCCGCCGCCGGCCGCGCGTGCGGCTGGCGCCGCTGTTCTCCGGCGGCGGGCAGGAGCGCGGCCTGCGCTCCGGCACGCTGCCGGCGCCGCTGATCGTCGGGCTGGGCGAGGCCTGCCGGCTGGCGCAGGCCGAAATGGCGGAGGAGGCGAAGCGGCTCGCCGGACTGCGCGATCGCCTGCTGGACCGGCTGCGCGCGGCGATCCCGGGCGTCGCGGTCAACGGCAGCACGGCAGGCGCGGATCCCCGGCAACCTGAACCTGACCTTCCCGGCCGCCACCGCCGCCGACCTGATGGCGCGCGTGCCGGACCTGTGCGTCTCCACCGGCTCGGCCTGCTCCTCGGCCGCGATCGAGCCGTCCTACGTGCTGCGCGCGCTTGGCCTGAGCGACGAGGCGGCCGCGCGCACCTTGCGCATCGGGATCGGACGCTTTACCTCGCCGGCCGATATCGACTATGCGGCGGCGGCGCTGGCGGCGGCGCATGCCGGGGCACCGGCCCCCGGCATCGAACGATTCGCCCAGGCCTGAACGGAACCCGTTGCCCAGATGCCGAAGATGACCTTCATCGAGCGCGACGGCACGCGCCGCGAGGTCGATGCGCCGCTCGGCCTGTCGGTGCTGGAGATCGCGCACAAGCACGGCGTCGACATCGAGGGCGCCTGCGAGGGTTCGCTCGCCTGCTCGACCTGCCACGTCATCGTCGATGCCGGCCTGGTTCAGCAAGCTCGCCGAACCGACCGAGGACGAGGAGGACATGCTCGACCTGGCGTTCGGCCTGACCGAGACCTCGCGGCTGGGCTGCCAGATCGTGATGACCGAGGCGCTGGACGGCCTGGTGGTGAAGCTGCCGGCCGGCACCCGCAACATGATGAGCGATTAGCGCGATGCGCATCCTCGTCGCGATGTCGGGCGGCGTGGACAGCAGCACCGTCGCCGGGCTGCTGCACGAGGCCGGCCACGAGGTGATCGGCGTCACGCTGCAGCTCTACGACCATGGCGCCGCGACCGGCCGCAAGGGCGCGTGCTGCGCCGGTCAGGACATCCACGACGCGCGCCGGGTGGCCGACCATCTCGGCATCCCGCACTACGTGATCGACGCCGAGAAGCGCTTCGCCGATGCGGTGATCGGCGATTTCGCCGACAGCTACGCCGCCGGCGAGACGCCGGTGCCGTGCGTGCGCTGCAACCAGACGGTGAAGTTCGCCGACCTGACCGCGCTGGCCCGCGGGCCTTGGCTGCGAGCGGCTGGCGACCGGGCATTATGTGCGGCGGATCGACGGGCCGGACGGCGCGGAACTGCATCGCGCCGCCGACCTGGCGCGCGACCAGAGCTGGTTCCTGTTCGCCACCACGCGCGAGCAGCTTGCGCGGACGCTGTTTCCGCTGGGCGAGATGGCCGACAAGCGGGCGGTGCGCGCCGAGGCGGAGCGGCTCGGGCTGCCGGTGGCGGCGAAGCCGGACAGCCAGGACATCTGCTTCGTCGCCGTCCGGCCACTATGCCGACACGGTGGTGCGGCTGCGGCCGGATGCCGGCGAGCCGGGCGACATCGTCAGCCGCGGACGGGCGCGTGCTCGGGCGGCACGACGGCATCGCCCGCTACACCGTCGGTCAGGGCAAGCGGCTCGGCGCGGCCGCGGCTCGATGCGCGGCGAGCGGCAGGTCGGTGGTTGCGCTGGATCCCGCGCGGCGGCGGGTGGTCGTGGGGCCGCGCGATGCCGGCACGCGCGATGGTCCGGCTGCGCGAGGTGAACTGGCTGGTCCGCCGCCCGACGCGCCGCTGGCGTGCCAGGTGAAGCTGCGCGCGCGCGAGGTGCCGCAGGCGGCGACTCGTGCGCGCCGCGCCGGATGGCGCCGAGGTGCGGCTGGACGCGCCCGCGCTGCCGGCGCCCGGGCAGGCCTGCGTGTTCTACGATGGCGACCGCGTGCTGGGCGGCGGCTTCATCTGCCGGCCGCGACGCGCGATGGTTGACGCATGGCGGGCGGCAGGGCTATCTCCGCCGCCTCCGGATCGGATGGCGGCGTAGCTCAGCGGTAGAGCAGGGGAATCATAATCCCTTGGTCGGTGGTTCAAATCCGCCCGCCGCTACCATAAAATCTGTAGCGAAAACAATCGACTGACCTAAGGGCCGCACAACTAAGCGGCCTTTTTTATGTCGCCGCTTGGCGCAACCGTTCGCAAATATTCAAGAACTTGCAGGGACGCCCGGCGCGTCCGTGCGACATGGATGCGACATGGGCCTCAGTCCAGGAGGCTGGGTCGAGCCGGTGGCAAGGCGTGCCGAACACCGACAGCGTGGCGGCGAGGTGCAGGCCGCGCGCCAGCGCCAAGGCGGCGCCGAATATGTCCACTGTTACCGCTCCGGATCGGCTACGGCTGGATCCTGAAGACGTAGGAACCCTCGGTCCGGTGCGTATCGATCGACGTCGCGCGCCACACGACCTTGTAGGTCCCCGGCGGCAGCACCGGCAGATCCACGATCAACCGTTTCGGGTCATTCGATCCGGAGTGAGTGTTGCTCTTGTCGACGGGATTGCCCTTCGCATCCTGCACCTCGATCGAGGAAAATCGCGGCTCCAGCGCCTCGCTGAATTCGAGCGAGATCTCACGCGGCGCGGTCGCGACAGCGCCGCCGACCAGCGGCACGGCTCGGCGCAACATCGCGTGCGCTTGGGCGTCGTTACTTTGCAGCAACAACGCCATGGCGGCCAAGCCCAAGGCAGCAATCGCCGCCCGCAGGTGCCGGCGGCCGATGTGCCGCGCGTCGTCAGATTTCGCCGCTATGGGGCCGATGTCACCGCTATGGGCCGATGCGACGACGGGCAGGCCGGCGATCAGCCATGCCAGCAGCGAGCGATAGAGCATCGAGCCTCTCCATTCGGACGAGCCACGTTCGCCCCCCGAGAAGCACGTCGGCAAGCCGTCCTGGCATCAAGGCGTTGCGCGAAGTATCGTCGCCGCCGGCGACCGGTAGTGGCATTGTTTGAGGAACCGATTCGATGGGGTTTTGACAGCGACCGGCTGCTTGTCGTGGGCGGCGTGGTGCAGTTGACGCTCGAGACATCCGCCGAGTTGACCACGGGGACCTTCGCCGACAACGATGTCGGCATCTTGCCGGTGCGCAGCCGCGTCGCGCTGGTCGATGTCGTCGATCTCGATCCGGCAACCATGCTCGTGCGGCATCGCTGACGCCGCCCCGTCCCGATCGGCCGGGTCAAGCTGGCGGTGCCGCTGAAGTCCCCGGCCGTAAGGCGCAGCGACGCCCGCAGCAGTAGGTGCGGACTTGCCGTCGCGGCGCCACAGCCGTGACGCTCGACGCTGCGCGACCCGGCACGCCGCGCGCCCCTCGAGCCTTCTGCTGATTCCCATCGTCGATCGGGCGTCACCGGGCGCTCGTTGCTTCCTCAGGATCAACAGGAGACGGTTCAATGAACCGCAGGCAATTTTCGACCGCGGCCGCCGTGCTGCTCACACTTGCCGGACTCGCGGGACCCGGGGCGCAGGCCCATGGCGTGGCCGGGCCGCGCGTCTTCGTGACGACGCTGACCCTCGACGATCCGGCGGTGTCCGACGAGGCATCGCTACCGACCGTCAGCTGGCAACGAAGCGGCGCCGACGACGGGCCCGGCCCGGTCTATCAGACCAATGTCGGCTTCGAGTTCGACAAGCGCATCACCGAGAATTTCGGCCTCGCCATCAATTACGGACTGACCCAACTCGACACGCTACACGACAAAGCGCGCCTGGGCGCCGATGCAATCGTGCTGACCGCCAAATACCAAACCTATGTCAACGCCGAGCACGAATTCCTGCTCTCGGTCGGCGTTCAGCGCGAACTGGGACGTACCGGCAGCACCCAGATCGGTGCGGATAATTTCGGCTTCACGCAACCAAACCTGTACTTCGGCAAAGGATTGGGCGACCTCCCGATCGGGTTGCTGCGCCCGCTCGCTATCACCGGGGAGATCGGTTACGCCATCGCCGATGTCGGACCGAAGACGGCGCCCGACGGATCTTTCAACAACGGCTTCTCCAACCGCTGGATCGGCGGCATCTCTTTGCAGTACAGCATGCCGTATTTGCAGTCGCAGGTGAAGGATTTCGGCCTGCCTGGTTGGGTGTCGCGGCTCACGCCAATTCTAGAGGTGAGTTGGTCGTCGCCAACCCGATCCAACGATACGCCGTTGCAGCTCGTCTATGCGCCGGGCCTGGTCTATTCGGGGGACAGCTTCCAGTTCGCGGTCGAGGCACTGATCCCCGGCAACAAGAATAGCGGCAGCAATGTCGGGGTGATCGCGCAGCTGCACTTTTTCTTCGACGACCTGTTCCCGAACAGCCTCGGCAAGCCGGTGGTCGACTGGTTCCGGTGAGCCTGGATGATTGATCCGGCCGGGCCGGCCTCGGTTGGCCCGGCCGGACGATCCCTCGCAGCCTCGTTGCGGTGCCAGGCCGATGTCGGCTGAGCGCTGACATCGCGGACGGAGGCTCCGAGCGCAGAAAGCATGCAGACCGTGCGAAAACGCACCTGCGCTCTGGTGCCAGCGAAATCGACCGTAGGAAGCGCACGGCGAGCACCCTGTGAATAGTACAGCCGCTTTCGTGGAAAACATCGATCCGACATCGTGGATGTTGGATCGATGTTTTGGGCGATCGTGCGATCTAGCGAGCGTTCCGACATCGTCGGACGCAGAGATTTATTGTTCAATTGATAGGATAGGTCGTCAGCATCACCGCGGTGTTGTTGATCATATGCAACAGGATCGATGCCCGCACGCTGGCGCAATAGTGCCGGCAGACCGTGTACGCCACTGTAGCGATCAGCAAGCCGGGCCCAATCGATACATGCATCAACGTGAACAAGACGGCTGTCTAGCACTACTTTGGCACTTTGGAGGCGATGAGCGATAAGACGCTTGTGGCAGTGCGGACATCGTGACGGCGGTCGTGGTGGCGCAAACAGGCGGGCGCTGATGGAGCGGCGCAGTTCAGGCAGCGTCGGTCGCGGCGGCGGCGCGTTCGGCGGCAGATTTTTTCCCGCCCGGCGGCCTTGAGCCGCAGGTGCTGAAGATAGGCGAACGCGATGCAGGTCATGAGTGCGTGTCGGTGTAGGCCGGTCCAGGATCGGCCCTCAAGTCGTCGAGGCCGAGCTCCTGCTTCGAGTTGCTGATGCGCCTGCTCGCACACCCAGCGCGCCTTGATCGCCGCGGCCAGCCGCCGCAGCGCGGCTGCGGACAGCAAGATCGCTGGATGGTAGTTGCGCTCGCCACTGCTCGCCATTCCCCGATGAGCCAAACTTCTTCGCCCGGCAAATCGGCCGTGGCGGGGACTACGTCGACCATCGGCCACCCGCACCCGCACAGCGGAAAAGCGTGCGGCGAGCGCGCCCTTGGTGCCCTGCCGCCGAGACGACGCGCCGCCAGAGACATCCTGCCAGCACATCCGCGGCATCCGGCGACTTCACTCGGCACGGGATGTGCCGTGGCTTTCCCTGTTCGCTGGCAGACAGCCCACGGACCAGTCGGCCACGCACGACAGGCCGCGCTCGCCAGCCCTGCGGAGGCCCCGCTGCCCGTATCCGGCGTCCGGCACCAGCCGACGCGCTTCCGCCGCCATCGAGCGCGATCTGGCGGCGCATCTGGTCTTGCGCGAATGCGCGCCGGCCTCGGGCACGCCAGCCTTGACACAGCGTGCGGGTCGTCGGTCCGACGATGCAGGAAGAAGCCGCAGCGCCGATCGGCACGGGCACCTGCGCCAGGTCAGCGACACCAGGACTGACCAGTTCGCGCTGCCAAAACGCCGCAGTATTGCCCCGCTACCCCGACCGAAACGGTGCCTTTCTTCGGCAGTGCCGTATCGTCGATCACCAACACCGCGTCGTCACCACCCACCAGACGATCCGCCTGCTCGGCCAGCACCCGCCACAGTGGCGTATCTATCCCAGACCGGACTGCTGACGAAATGGTGGAGCTGGTCGTGGCCAGCAAGCCCAAGCCGGGCGGCGATCGGCTGCACACTTTCGGTCCGTCCGGCCCGAGCGATCCTTGCACGTACAACGGCGCCCATTTGCTCCGCGTGCTGCGCCCGATCACGCCGAGAAACGGCGCCAGCCACGCATCAAGATCCCCACCAATGTCGCTCACCCGGGACACAGCGCATACTCCACTAAATCCCAGTCGGTTACACAATCGCCTCGTAACCGTACAAGTGCCAGAGTAGTCTAGCATGGTGGCCCATATCGGCCAGATCTTACGCAATTCGGACCATATCCAACCGCGGAAAAAAAGTTCCTCGACCACCGGCACCGCCAGGGAAACGATGACCATCCGCAGGTTCAGGGTGCCGACGATCGGCTTTCCGAACAGCGGCAGAACAAACCATAACGCAAACGGAAGCATCACCCAGGCGCGGCGAATCGGACCCAAAGCACGCCGGATTTCGGCGGGATTGAGGTAGATCACCGATCCCAGCACCGCGAATTCAGCCACCCGCCCCAAGGCGTAACCCTGCATGTGCATGCCAACGATGATCGCAGCAGCAGCACCGCCGGACCATAACAGGATATTGCCTATAACCAGTTTGGCAGCCTGTGGTTCGGCGATGCTGTTGATCATAAGCTAACACCTACCGCCGCTGAAACCTAAGTCCCGACCGTCGTGTTTGATCCGACACCCCCGGTTATGTCTCCTTGCATGGAGCCAAAACCGCCCATCAAGTCGCCCACTGTAGTGTCACCGAGGTTCAGACCGCCGGTAGATAGGCCGGCCGTCCCGACACCGTTCAGCGCGTCCAGAGCTTGCCTGCCCAGCCCGAATATGTCCTTCGCTATATCCGTGGCAATGTCTAGTAAATCGGACACGGTGCTAACCCTACTTGCAAACTCAATACCGGCCCTCGCGATACCGAGGGCTACGCCAAGCTTACCGCTAACTGCCTGAGCCGCAATTTCAGGTGTCATACCTGAGGCCATGAAATCGACTGAAATGATGCACATTGCTTGCGCCGCATCTACTGGATTGCCGTCGCCTGCGGTCGCACCCGAGTTCGCTTGCCAGCCCGAAGCGCCGGTCGATTTGTGCCGCGCCCAAAACAGTCGAGGTCGGTTTTCACCCTAAGGCCAGGCATAGAGCATGTCGGGCTCGCCTTCCTCGTTGTCGTCGTCCGTGAAACGGCGGGCGGTGAAGCCGTGCGCCTCATAGAAGGCGCGCGCCGGGGCGTTGCACTGGAAGCACCGAAGCTGCAGGCCGGCCGGATGCAACGCCTTGGCTTGGTCCAGCAACGATCCGCCGATGCCCTGGCGCGAGGCGTCCGGGCGGACATAGAGCTGGTCGAGCCAGCCCTCGGCCACGTCCATGAAGCCGACCACGCCGCCGTCCCGCTCGGCGACCCAGACATGGCCAGCCGGCAGCCGTGTGCCGATCATCCAGGCGCGGATTTCAGGTTCGGTATGCGCCCATTGCATCCGCGGCAGGGCGGTGGCGCGGGCGGCGGCGTAGATGTCGGCGACGGTGTCGCCGTCACACGGGATGGCTGGGCGGATCAGCATGGCGGCGCGTCACCGGGCTTGCTCAGCCCACCCGGTTCTGCACCAGATCGGTCACCACGCCGGGATCGGCGAGCGTCGAGGTATCGCCGAGGCTGTCGGTCTCGTTGGCGGCGATCTTGCGCAGGATGCGGCGCATGATCTTGCCGCTGCGGGTCTTCGGCAGGCCGGGCGCCCACTGGATCGCGTCGGGCGAGGCGATCGGCCCGATCTCCTTGCGCACCCAGGCGACCAGTTCCTTGCGCAGCGCCTCGGTCGGCTCCTCGCCGAGCGTTCAGCGTGACGTAGGCGTAGATGCCCTGGCCCTTGATGTCGTGCGGGAAGCCGACGACGGCGGCCTCGGCGACCTTCGGATGCGCGACCAGCGCGCTTTCGACCTCGGCGGTGCCCATGCGGTGGCCGGAGACGTTGATCACGTCGTCGACCCGGCCGGTGATCCAGTAATAGCCGTCGGCGTCGCGGCGGGCGCCGTCGCCGGTGAAGTACAGGCCTTTGAACGTCGAGAAATAGGTCTGCTCGAACCGCTCGTGGTCGCCGAACACGGTGCGCATCTGGCCGGGCCAGGAGTCGGCGAGGCACAGATTGCCCTCGGTCGCGCCGTGCAGTTCGTTGCCGTCGCCATCGACGATCAGCGGCCGCACGCCGGGCAGCGGCAGCGTCGCCGAGCCGGGCTTCAGCGCGGTCGCGCCGGGCAGCGGGCTGATCAGGATGCCGCCGGTCTCGGTCTGCCACCAGGTGTCGACGATCGGGCAGCGATGCTCGCCGACGACGCGGTGATACCAGAGCCAGGCCTCCGGATTGATCGGCTCGCCGACGCTGCCGAGCAGGCGCAGCGATGTCCGGGAGGTCTTCTTCACCGGCCCCTCGCCGTCGCGCATCAGCGCGCGGATCGCGGTGGGCGCGGTGTAGAAGATGTTGACCTGGTGCTTGTCGACGACCTGCCAGAACCGGCTGCTGTCGGGGTAGTTCGGCACGCCCTCGAACATCAGCGTGGTCGCGCCGTTGGCGAGCGGGCCGTAGACGATATAGGTGTGGCCGGTGACCCAGCCGACATCGGCGGTGCACCAGTAGATGTCGCCCGGGTGGTAATCGAACACCAGCTCGTGCGTGTAGCTGGCCCAGACCATGTAGCCGCCGGTGGTGTGCAGCACGCCCTTCGGCTTGCCGGTGCTGCCGGAGGTGTAGAGGATGAACAGCGGGTCCTCGGCGTTCATCGGCTCCGGCGGGCAGTCCGGCGACGGCGGCGGCGCAGATCGTCGCGTAATCGTGGTCGCGGCCGGCCTGCATCGGCGACCGCGCCGCCGGTGACCTTCACGACGATCACGTGCGTCACGTTCGGGCACGACTTCAGCGCCTCGTCGGCGTTGGCCTTCAGCGGCACCTTGCGCCCGCCGCGGCGGCCCTCGTCGGCGGTGATCAGCAGGTCGGAGCCGCAATCCTGGATGCGGTTGGCCAGGCTGTCGGGCGAGAACCCGCCGAACACCACCGATGGATCGCGCCGATGCGGGCGCAGGCCAGCATGGCGACCGCCGCCTCCACCACCATCGGCAGATAGATCGTGACGCGTCGCCCTTCTTGCACGCCCAGACCGCGTCATGGCGTTGGCGAGGCGGCAGACCTTCTCGTGCAGATTGCCGGTAGGTGACGTGCTCGCTGACGTTCGGGTCGTCGCTTTCCCAGATGATCGCGGTCTGGTCGCCGCGTGTCGCCAGATGCCGGTCGAGGCAGGAGACCGAGGCGTTCAGCGTCCCGTCCTCGAACCATTTGATCGAGACGTCGCCGTTGAAGCTGGTGTTCTTGATCTTCGTCGGCGGCTTCATCCAGGCGATGCGTTTGGCCTCCTCGGCCCAGTACCCGTTCGGGATCGCGCGGCGGCGCGCTCGTACATCGCCGCGGTAGCCGGCCGATCGACATGAGCGCGTGGCGGCGAAGTCCGGGCGGACCGGGAAGAGCTGGTCTCCGGGGGTGGTGTCAGGCATCGGATGTTCTTCCCTGCGCGTCGCGGACGCGCATCCGCAGGCCGTTACAGCCGGCATCCGCGGGCACAGAGATAACACCGTCCCGGATTTCGGTCTTCACGGCATCCAGATAATCGCCTTTGCACGGGCCGAGCAGGCACTCGCCGTCGTCGATGCGCGAACGCGGCGCCGTGCGTGGCGCAGATGATGCGTCTGCCGTCGGCGGACATGAACCGGTCGGGCAGCCAGTCGAGCGGCGTGCCGATATGCGGGCACGAATTGACATAGACCCGCACTCGCGTCGCCCTGGCGCCAGGCGACCAGGCCGCTGAAGCCGCCCGGCGCCGGAGGAAATCCCTTGGCGTCGCCGTCGGCGATCTCGTCGACGCGGCACAGGGCGCGCGCTTCGGCTGGTATCAGCGTTTCCATCCACCCATCCTGCCAATCAGTTTCCAATGTGTCGGCGACTCACCTGCCATCACCGAAAGTCGCGACTGCCGGATCAGCGGAATCCCGGCCGAAGCGCGGGTCGGCCTTGATCGTGACAATGACACAGGCTTCGGCACCGGCGAAACGCTTTCATGTCGACGGAGACCCAGTCGCCCTTCTCGGCGGTCGGATCGGGATAGGCCTCCCGCGCGACCTCGACAACGCCGACGATCTCCTTGCCGACGTTGGAGTGGTAGAAAAATGCGAGGTCGCCCTTTTTCATGGCCTTGAGGTTGTTCTTCGCCGTGTGGTTGCGCACGCCGGTCCAGGGCTCGACGCCGTTCGCCACCTGCTGGTCCCAGGAGAACGCGTCCGGCTCCGATTTCACCAGCCAATACCGCATCGAGTGCTCCGCAGCACGATTGTTGCGGGCATTGCGAGCGAGCTTACAGGCAGCTTGCGGGCGCGTGAACCGGCCATTGCGGGACGGCTTCAGATCGGCACCGGGGAACGCACTATGTTCGCGCCGTGGATGCGCACCGCCGCTCTCGCGAGCCGCCGGCTCGCGCGGCCTGCACCGCTTCGCCAATCCCGGCCGCTTCCTGCGGCTGTCCGGCGGCGTGCTGCCGTGGCTCGCGTGCCGGCGCTGCTGCTGACGCTGACCGGCCTGGCCTGGGGCTTGTTCTTCGCGCCGGCCGACTGGCAGCAGGGCGACGCGGTGCGGATCATGTACGTGCACGTGCCGTCGGCCTGGCTGGCCTCGGCGGGGTATTTCGCGCTCGGCGGTCTGCTCGTTGCTGTCGCTGGTCTGGCGGCATCCGCTGGCCGACCTGGCGGCGGTCGAGATCGGGCCGGTCGGCGCCGGCTTCACCGCGCTGTGCCTGGCGACCGGCAGCCTCTGGGGCAAGCCGATGTGGGGCGCCTGGTGGGTCTGGGACGCGCGGCTGACCTCGGTCCTGGTGCTGTTTTTCCTGTATCTCGGCCACATCGTGCTGGTGCGCGCGTTCGACGATCCGGTGCGCGGCTACCGCGCCGGCGCGATCCTGGCGCTGGTCGGCGTGGTCAACCTGCCGATCATCAAGTTCAGCGTCGACTGGTGGAACACGCTGCACCAGCCGGCGTCGATCACGCTGACCGGCGCGCCGACGATGGATCTCGGCATGCTGTGGCCGCTGTTGCTGTCGCGCGATCGGCTTCACGCTCGGCTTCGCCGCGATCGTCATCGCCCGGCTGCGCGCCGCGGTGATGGAACGGCGGATCCGCGGCCTGCTGATGGCCCGCGCGCCGGATAGCAGGCGCGAATGACCCATCTGCCCTACATCGTCGCGTCCTACGCGCTCGCGCGTCGCGATATCGGGCGGCTTGGCGATCGGCGCCTGGGCTGCGGATGGCGCGGCGCCCGGCGCCGGCTGGCCGCGATCGACCCGCGCCAGCGCCCAGCCGGTGCGGCATGACCCGCAAGCGCCGCCGGCTTGGATCGTCTGCTGGCCTGCGGCATCGGCCTCGGCATCGCGCCACCGCGCTGATCCTGATCGGCGTTCAACGACAATCTGGTGTTCTTCGTCTCCCCTCGGACCTCGCGACAAAGGCGCCGCCGCCCGGCCGCACTGTCCGGCTGGGCGGCCTGGTCGAGCCCGGCAGCGTCGAGCGCGATCGAGCGGGCGGCACAACCGCACCGCACGATTCCGGTCACCGACGGCGCCGGCACGCGTGACGGTCGACTATACCGGCATCCTGCCGGACCTGTTCCGCGAGGGCCAGGGCGTGGTGACGCTCGGCACGCTGCGCCCGGATGGCAGTTTCGTCGCCTCCGAAGTGCTGGCGCAAGCACGACGAGACCTACATGCCCAAGGAAGTCGCCGACGCGCTGAAGAAATCCGGCCATTGGAACCCGGCCGCCGGACCGCCGCCGCCGGCGGCCACCTGGAACGCGCTGTCGGTCACCAAGCGGGCCGGAGGATGATCCGGAACTCGGTCACTTCGCGCTCGCCCTGGCGGTGGCGCTCGCCGTGGCCCAGGCCGCCCTGCCGCTATGGGGCGCCTGGCGGCGGGACGCGGCGCTGATGCGGGCGGCGCCGGCCTTGGCGATCGGCCAGTTCCTGGCACTTGCGATATCGTACGCCTGCCTCACCTGGGCCAGCGTGACGGATGATTTCTCGGTGCTGAACGTGGCCGAGAACAGCCACAGCCTGAAGCCGATGCTGTACAAGATCACCGGCGCCTGGGGGAACCACGAGGGCTCGATTCTCCTCTGGTGCCTCATTCTCGCATTGTGCGGCGGCGCGGTCGCGATGTTCGGCCGCAACCTGCCGGCCAGCCTGCGGGCAAGGGTCATCGGCGTGCTGGGCGGCACCGCTTGCGGCTTCGAGCTGTTCGCGCTGATCGAGAGCAACCCGTTCCTGCGCTTGTGGCCACCGCCGGTCGACGGGCGCGACATGAACCCGCTGCTGCAGGACCCCGGCCTCGCCTTCCATCCGCCGATGCTCTATGTCGGCTATGTCGGCTTCGCGATCCCTTTCGCCTTCGCCATCGCCGCCCTTCTCGAAGGCCGGATCGACGCGGCCTGGGGCAGTTGGGTGCGGCCATGGACGCTGGCCGCATGGTGTTTCCTGACCTGCGGCATCGCGCTCGGTTCCTGGTGGTCGTACTACGTGCTGGGCTGGGGCGGCTACTGGTTCTGGGACCCGGTGGAGAACGCCTCCTTGCTGCCGTGGCTGACCGGCACCGCCTTGCTGCATTCGGCACTGGTGGTGGAAAAGCGTGAGGCGCTGAAAACCTGGACGGTGCTGCTGGCCATCGGCACCTTCTCGCTCAGCCTCTCCGGTACCTTCCTGGTGCGCTCCGGCATCCTGAACTCGGTGCATTCCTTCGCCGTCGACCCGGCGCGCGGGGTCTTCATCCTCGCGCTGCTGGGATTGGTGATCGGCGGCTCGCTGCTGCTGTTCGCGTGGCGTGCGCCGGTGCTGAGCAACAGCGGCATCTTCGCCCCGCTGTCGCGTGAAGGCGCGCTGGTGCTGAACAACATCCTGCTGTGCTCGATTGCCGTCGTGGTGATGACCGGCACGATTTATCCGCTGTTCGCCGACCTCCTGCTGGACCAGAAGATCAGCGTCGGTCCGCCGTTCTTCAACGCGACCGTGCTGCCGCTGGCGGCACCGGTGTTCATCGCCATCAGCATCGGGCCGATGCTGTCCTGGAAGCGCGCCGCCCTCGGTCCGGCGCTGCTGCGATTGTGGTGGGCGGCGCTGGCGGCCTTGGTGATCGGGATTGCCGCCGCCTTCAAGGCAACTCTGCTGCCGGCCTTGGCCTTCGCCGCCTCCGCCTGGCTGATCTGCGGTGCGGCGGCGGAGATCATCGAGCGGATCCGCCTGTTCCGGCTGCCCTTCGGGGCCAGCATCGCCCGCCTGTCGGCGGTGCGCCGGTCCACCTTCGGGGCGAGCCTCGCCCATGCCGGGCTGGGCGTGACCATTGCCGGCCTGGCAGGAATGTCGCTGGCAAGTGAAACCATCGCACTGGTGCATCCGGGCGAAACGGTCCAGCTTGCCGGCTATGGGTTCACCCTGGTTGAACTGCATGACGCCGCCGGCCCGAACTACGCCGCCCGCGTCGCCACCATCCGGATCAGCCGCGACGGCGCCGATGTCGCGGTGCTGGCACCGGAGCGGCGGAACTTCCAGGTGCAGCGCATGACCACCACCGAGGCAAAGATCAAGACCAACTTCCTCCGCGACCTCTACACGGTGCTGGGCGACGAGCGGGACGGCGGCGCGGTGCTGCGCCTGCACGTCAATCCGTTGGCACCGTGGATCTGGCTCGGTGCGCTGATCATGGCAATCGGCGGCGGCGTCTCCCTCGCCGACCGGCGGCTGCGGGTCGGGGCCCCCGCGCGCCGGGCGCTTCAGGCGGCTCCCCAGACCTTGGCGACGCGATGATCATCGAACGACGCACCTTGCTGGTCGCGCCGCTGGCTCTGGCGGGCCTGGCCGGAATCGGCTTCTGGGCGATGCTGGAGCGAATGCAGCAGGGCAGCTTCGACCCGCGCGGCGTGCCAACCATGCTGATGGGCAAGCGCGTCCCGGGTTTCAATCTGCCGGGCATCAGCGGCGACGGTTTCGGCTCGCTCGACCTCGGCGCCGGCGCCGGCTCCGTGATGGTGAATTTCTGGGCCTCCTGGTGCCCGCCTTGCGTCGAGGAGCATCCGGTGTTGATGGACCTGCAGAAGCAGGGCGTTCCCGTCTGGGGCATCGCCTACAAGGATTCCGCCGACAAATCGCTGGCCTTCCTGAAGCGGCACGGCAACCCGTTCGCCCGCACGGCGCGTGACGATCCCGGCCGCGTCGCCATCGATTGGGGCGTCACCGGCGTGCCCGAAAGCTTCATCGTCGACGGCCAGGGCGTGGTGCGTTGGCATATGGCCGGCCCATTGACCGAAAAAATGGTCGCCGAGCAGGTGCTGCCGGCGCTGCGGGCGGTCGGCCGGCCGTGAGCCGCGTCATGACACAAGCCGCGGCGTTGCTGTTCGCCGCCTTCCTGTGCGCCCCGGCCGCCTGGGCGATCAGCGACCCCGCCGAGGCGTTGCCCGATCCCACGGCCGAAGCACGGGCGGTGACGATCGGCCGCGGCTTGCGCTGCCTGGTCTGCCAGAACGAAAGCATCGAGGACAGCGGCGCCGACCTGGCGCGCGACCTGCGCGCCATCGTCCGCCAGCGCGTCGCAGCCGGTGAGACCGACCGGCAAGTGACCGAATGGGTGGTCGCCCGCTACGGCGATTTCGTCCGGCTGCGGCCGCCCTTCAACGCCACGACCGCGTTGTTGTGGGCCTCACCGCTGCTGGCGCTGTCGATCGGTGGCTGCATCGTCCTGGCCGGCCGCCGGAGCGGGGCCAGAACCCGACGCGAAGCGGGCGTGGCGTCAGCCCTTACCGCGCCCGAGCAGGCCAGGCTGAAGGCCCTGCTCGAACCGTGAACGTCCTTGCCTTGGCGTTATTGGCGATCGCGGCGCTGGCGCCGCTGGCGTTGACCCTGCGCCGGCCATCCGGCGTGCGCGGCCGGCGCGAGACGGCGCTTGCCGTGCACCGCGCCCAATTGGGCGAACTCGACCGCGACCTTGCCGATGGCCGCATCGCCGCGGCCGAGCACGCCCAAGCCGTCCTGGAAGTGCAGCGCCGCCTGCTCGCGGCGGCAGACACGCCGGAAGATGCCACTGATGACAGCCGGGCGCCCGCCGCCCGCCGCGCAGCATTGCTCGCAACCCTCCTGCTGGTCCCGCTGGCGGCCGGTGGTTTGTATCTTCTGGCGGGTCATCCGGAGCTGCCCGCCGCACCGCTGGCCGCGCGGCTCGCCCGCGTCGATCAGGAGCGGATGGAGGCGGCGGCCCTGGTTGCCACGCTGCGCCAGCGGCTCACCGAGCTCGATCCGAAATCCGAATTGGCCCGCCAGGGCTATGAGCTGCTCGGCAACGCCGAGGATGGTCTCGGCCATCTGCCGCAGGCGGCCGAGGCCTGGCGCACGGCCTTGGCGATCAGGTTCGACCCGGCGCTGGCGGCTGAACTCGCGGAAGCGCAGACGCGCCTTGACGGGCATGTCAGCCCGCAGACGGCTTCATTGTTCCGTCAAGCGCTGGCGGCCGCTCCGGCGGATGCACCGTGGCGCGGCGTGGCCGAACAGCGGCTGTCGGAAATCCGCTGAAGCGAGTGGGTTACCACCCCCTCCAGGCATCACAGATCGTCGCGGAACAGCCTGGCGCAGAATGGACCACCTTTGGTGGCGGTCGTGGAATAGCGCTCCAGCGCCAGACGCAGGTTTGGATCGATCGGCAGCGCCGTCATCGACACGTGGTAAAATGGGTCTTCGGGGCTGGCATTGCAGAATTCTTCGAACAGCTTGAGGCTCAGATCCATGTTCATCGGGGTCGAATAGACCATCGCCAGCGACCCGATCAGCAGATCCTCCTTGGCCAGCGTGCGCGGATGCAGCATCGCGAATTCGGCGGACGCGAAATCGAGATCGGCATCTCCCGCCGCGACGCCGGCGTCCGATCGGGCGAGCCGCGTTGCCGCGGCCCGCGCCGAATTGGCGAACAACGGCAGGCTGACATTGTTCGGCAGCTTGCTTGCGGCACTGCCCAGCAGCGCGGTGCTCGACCCGCCGCCGGCGGCATCACCCGCGGTCGGCAACGAGACGATCGCAAGGTCGATCGGTGAAAGCGCCACCTCGTCTTCGAACATGATCAACGCGGCAATCGGCCCCAACAGGATCGGCGCCGCGAGCAGCATCAGACGCGGCGATGCGAATGACTTCCACCATTGCGTCTTGCGCCGTCGCCTGGTCGGGCGGATCGCGGCCATGGTATCCATTGCGCTGTGCATACCAATGTTAGTACCAAATAGTGTCAGTATCAAGTTAAGCCGCTTGTGGATCGATGCGAACTTGCCGGCGAACCGAAATGTGCCCCCGGGCGGCTTGCCACCGGCCGATCGCATCGCATTTACCGAGGCATGACCCAGCAGCCCCGCCAAACCGACACGCCGCCGAGCGCCCCCGCGCCGGTTCCCGCCGTCACCGACAAACCTGCTCCGCCGCCCAGGCCGACGGCCGCGCGAAAGATGCAGGTGGAGATCGGCGGCCCCGCCGGGCCTGAGCCGACGCGCTACGGCGATTGGGAACAGAAGGGCAGGTGCACCGACTTCTGACGAGGAGCGGCCTTTACGGCGACCGCCGGCGCATCGCGGCGGTGACGGTGTTCTCCAGCAGGCAGGCGATGGTCATCGGCCCCACCCCGCCGGGCACCGGCGTGATCGCCCGGGCGACGGCGGCGCATTCCGCGAACGCCACGTCGCCGACCAGCCTGCCGTCGGCCAGCCGGTTGATCCCGACATCGATTATCACCGCCCCCGGCGCCACCCAGTCGCCACGGACCAGCTCCGGCCGGCCAACCGCCGCCACCAGAATGTCGGCGCGGCGGCACTCGGCGGCCAGGTCGCGGGTGCGGGAGTGGGCGAGGGTCACCGTGGCATCCGCTGCCGTCAGCAGGGCCGCGACCGGCCGGCCAACCAGCACCGACCGGCCGAGCACGACCGCACGGGCGCCACGGAGCGTCACGGCCGTGGCGGCAAGCAGCTTCATCACCCCAAGCGGCGTGCAGGGCACCAGTCCGCTTCCGGCGGCCGCATTCGCCAGCAATCCGGCATTCATCGGCGTGAGGCCGTCGACGTCGCGCGCCGGGTCGATCGTGGCGATCACAGTCTCGGCGCGAAGATGCGGCGGCAACGGCAGTTGCAGCAGGATGCCATCGATTTCAGGGTCTGCGTTCAGTCCGGCGATCACCGCCAGCAGCGCCGCCTCGGTGACCGCAGCCGGGAGGCGGATGGTGCGCGCGGCGAGTTCCGGCTTCACTGGCAGCGCGGTCCTTGTTGCGGACATAGACCGCACTGGCGGGATCGTCGCCGACCAGCACCACCGCAAGGCCCGGCCGATAGGACAAGGAAGCGACCTGGTCCCGCAGCCGCCGGCGCAGCTCCGCGGCAACGGCCTTGCCATCGATCCGCTCCGCGGTCACAGGCATGCCAGGCGGGCGACGATGCGCGCAGTGTCCTCGCCAGCGAGGCCGCCCACCAGCAGGGTCTTCTCCCGCCTTGTGGCGCCCGCCGTCACAGAAACGCGCGACGCCGGCAGATCCAGCGCCAGGGCCAGAGCCGCGCAAGCCGCCTGGTTGGCGCGCCCATCCTCGGGTGCGGCCGAGACGCCAATGCGCAGCCGGTCGCCGTCCAGGGAACGGGCGAGACCCTGCAGGCCGGGCCGGCGGGATTTCGGCTGCACGCGCACCGCGACCGCAATGCCGCCTGAAGCCGGCCGCCAGAACCGCATGGCCAGCATGACCCTACAGAAGCAATCCCTGCATGTTGCCGAAGGCAATGGCGGCGTAAACCCGCGCCAGAACTCCCTGAGCCACCCAGATCAACAGGATCAGCACCAGCGGGCTGATATCCAGGCCGCCGAAATTCGGCAGAATGTTGCGGATCGGGCGCAATGCCGGCTCGGTCACGCGGGCAAGGAAATCGCCGATCGTCCACACCAGGCGGTTGCGCGTGTCGAGCACACCGAATGCGACCAGCGTGCTGACAACCGCGGCGAGGATCACCGCCCATTTGAACAAGTTCAGGATTTCGTTGACGATTTCAAAGACCAGCGTGATCACGCAACACCCCCGGGGACCGAATCGCAGGCTAGCCGCAGGTCACCGGCTTCGCAATGTCGGCCCCTCCCAACACCGGCTTGACTTGCGGGCGGCCCATCAGCATTGTCCGCGCCCTGCGCGACCCCCGGCCCCGGCCGGTGCGGCCGCCGCTTCGGCGCGGGGATGGGGCTGTAGCTCAGTTGGGAGAGCGCCTCGTTCGCAATGAGGAGGTCGTCGGTTCGATCCCGATCAGCTCCACCACCGTCCCCTCGCCGCATGATTTGCCGGCAGCCTCGCAATCGCGGGGCTGCGCACATCGCATCCAGCATGTGGTCAAGCGCGCCGGAAACGCCCAGCCATTTAATCCCCGATCAAATCTCTAGTAATCACGGGCGACGTCAGCAGCGCCTGGCATATTTATGCAATATTGACGCTCCTGTTCCTCTGTTCCTGAGGTACGCCGTGACCCCGATTCTGGAGCCAGGTTCTTCTCATCCCGATTTCGCCGCCCGGATGACTACGACCGACAAATACGTTGGCGCCCGGATACGTGCGTGCCGGATCAATGCCGGCCTTTCGCTCCAGCAACTCGGGGCGAGGGTGGGGGTATCTGCGCCCCAGCTGCATAAATATGAACTCGGAACAAATCGGGTGACCGTCGGACGGCTGCACTTGCTCGCCATCGCCCTGCGGGTGGACATCGGCTGGTTGCTGGACGGCATCGCCGCCGCCGAAGCGACGCCCGATCCGCCGCCGTGCGAAGCCGGTCCCGGATTACCGGATCACGCCCGCTAGGCGCTAACCAGCGGTCTGCGCGCGACGGTCGCCAAAGCCAATCGGATTTTCCGATCGCTGGCTGGTGTGCCGGCACAACACCTTCCCGAAGCATCGCTTCGTTGAAGCGCATCTGCGGCGAAGCGCATCGCCGGTCGCCCACGAGCGCGCCCGCCTCCGCACTCCGGTGCGTCGTTGATCCACATATACAGAACTAGTCACGTTGCAGTTATAATGACGAAGGCTTCGGAAGGCCTTCTTGCGGGTTTCGTATCTACCAAGCGATAATTTTCAAGTGCCTGACTTTGCTGGCCCCTGTTAACCACAAGTATAAATTACAGGAGTGTCACTTGCGCATCCTCTTTGCAGAGTGGAACGCGGCGGCCACGCGCCCCGTATCTTGGATGTTGCAAAAAAATGGCTTTGCCGTCGACGTTGTCGGGACTGCGCGCGACATCAGCGACGCCGTGCAAGTGACCGCCTACGACCTGATGCTGATTTCCCTGAGCCTGCCTGACAGCAACGGGGTCGATCTCATCCGCGCCGTTCGCGGCATGGCACGGTTTGCTCCGATCCTGGCGTTCGCCGCGTCACCAGGCGATTGCGTCAATGTCCTCAATGCCGGCGCCGACGACTTCATGCAGACGCCGTTCTTCCTCGATGAGTTGCTGGCGCGCGTCCGCGCGTTGCTGCGCCGCCCCAGCCAGGTCGTCGGTCCCACGCATGAAGCCGGCAACCTGCGGCTCGATGTCCTGTCGGCCGCGGTGACAATCGGCGAGCGTCCGATCATCCTGCCGCGTCGCGAAATGGCGCTGCTCGAAGTATTGATGCGCAACCGCCCACGTCCGGTTTCCCGCAACAAGCTCGAACAATCCATCTTCACCTACGACGACGACGTGACCCCGAACGCGCTTGAGGCCGCCGTCTCACGGTTGCGCCGGCATCTTCGCCACAGTGAAGCTTCGGTCAATGTGGTTGCCACCCGCGGCCTGGGGTACTCGCTTTCGGCCACCTCCTGAAATCGACATGTTTCGTCCTCGGGCAATTCACCTCACGCCTGGGGCGAACGCGCACGGATGCACGACGAGGGCACGCTCAGCCCCAGCGTGCTCTCGTTTGAACAAGATCGGGCACTTTTAGAGCAATATGGCTTTAGGTGGAGTCACCGGGCCATAAAATTGCTCGGCTAAACAAAAGGCTAGATCGTGATGGTCGCTGATATCAGCGACCATCACGATCTAGCCGCGCCGGTCGGTCTTTGGCAGATCCGATACCTGCGTGCCGCGCCAATGGGTCTCGCCCGGCCCCTCGGCGCTCAGCGTGTAGCCGACATTGCGCACGGTGTGGATCAGCTTGGTCTCATAGGGACGATCGACCAATTGACGCAGTCGCCAAATGGCCACGTCGACCACGTTGGTGTAGGGGCTGTGGTGGCGATGCCAGACCGCGTCAAGCAACTCCGCACGGGTGACGATTTCACCCGAACAGCGCATCAGGTATTCAAGCAGACTGAAGAGCCCGCGCTCGCGGGTGGCGAAGGTTATCTTGCGACCAGAGCGCCAAACCTCCTTCGCCTGCTGATCCAAGACGAGATCAGCAACCACGATCTGGGAGCCGTGCTTCGCACCACCGTCTTGCTCCATTTTCGAAAGATGCATCATGAACTGACCACCTACCTGACATGGAAAGACTTCGCGTCTATTTTAAGTTCGCCGTCCTGCGTAAGTCTGCAGTCCGGACCGAGATCGTTTGAACAACTGCCTTACGACGTTCTCGCGTTGAGCGGACGGGCCTCATGGCAACGCTTCCCTTCCGCGATCCTCACGCCGCTGCTCATTGCGACGCGTGCCGGGCGGACGCGGCGCCGGACGAGAGATTGACCACCTGCGCCTGCGTGCGATCGAGCATGTAGCCGTTGTTCACGCCCCAGATGGCCGCCTGCGTCCGGTTATTGGCGCGGACCTTTCGCAACAGGCCCTTGATGTGCACCTTGACCGTCGCTTCGGTGATGTTCAGGTCTCGCGCAATCATCTTGTTCGAAGAGCCGTTCACCAGACATTGCAGGATCTGCGCCTCCCGCTCGGATAGCAGGACGTTTCGCCGCTGGTCATTGGCGGCGAACACCAGCCGGGCCGGCGATTCGTCTACCCTAGGCGGCGTCAACGCGATGATGCTGGCGCGGGGAAAGGGAATCAGGCCCGGAGTTTGATGGCTTGGGTAATCGACGGCCAGTGCCGGGAACAATTGCTGTCCGAGCATGATGAGCTCAAGCGAGCGTTGCAGCACCTCTCCGGAAATATCCTTGGACAGCACGGCATCGACCCCTGCGGCCACCGCACGGCAGAGAAGATTCCGGTCGGGAGCAAATGCCAGGACGACGAAACGGATTCCTGGCGCTTCGGACCGGCTCCGATCCAGATCAGCCAGTTGCGGCCCAAGTTCGCTGTCCGGGTCCAGGCCGCAGATCAGCATGTCAACAGGCGGTCCACCAGGCATCCCGAGCGCCTCGGCCGGGGTTTTGGCCGCGGTCACGACAGTGAACTGCGAGCGCCGGAGGAGTTGTCGCACTCCTTCGCGGAATAACTGGTTTGGATCGCTGATCGCTATGGAAGCCCGCTTCATCGCTGCACCCTTGAAACCCGACGCCCCAAAATGAAGGCGACGCTGCGACAGTCGTCGGCCTTGTAAGAAAAACTCACCTGTCGAGGCACGCCAGTCTATGAACCACTCCAAACCCCAGTTGTTTGGCCGATCTTTTCGAAGTTGCTAAGAATGAATTACCGTATAGATAACGCTTAACCAAGCATAGCCTTAAATTTTAACGGTATAGTGATTAACGATTGTCGCGCCAATCGTTGCATCCGTTAGGATGTCATATCGAACCATTGATGCGTATACCGCGGCAGTGAACCTGGTGCAGCGGCCGCCTTGCGTTCGTTCGGCCAGGGCACTGCAGCTTCACGGCTTTGCGGGAACCGTCACGGCCGCGCGCCGCTTCAGCCATTCGTCCGCGGCGGGAAAGCGAGTCCAGCCCGGCACTTGTGCCTCAAGATTCACTTCGCGCCATTTGGGATGGCGCGGCGCCTGACGGAAGCGTGCGAACTGGCTGAAGAATGCATCGACGAACCGCGCCGCCATTCGGTAGCGCTCGCTGTTCGGCGCCCAGGCGAAGACCGCCATGACGGCGCCAACCGCGATCGTATCGACCGGCTTTCCTGCCGGGACCAGGGTCGGATAGTCAGCCGCATCGAACTGCGATGGCAGATACGTCTCAATCAGCACAGGGCTCATCGCGACCGGCAGGAAATGCAGGCCGCTGTCGGCCGGTATCGCGGAGAACAGGCGGGCCGGTTTTCCTGCCACGTAGACCAGGGCATCGATGTCGCCATGTTTCAGCTTTTCGAGAGCGGTCGCCTGATCATCGTTCACGGGCTTCACCGCGATTTCCAGGCGGTCGAACAATGTCGCCGCGGTCAGTGCCGTTCCGCTGCCGACGACATCCATGTTGACCGGCCGGCCCGCAAGCTGCTGGAGGGTGGCGATCCCCGGCCGCGCCAGGATGTGGACTTCCTCGTCATACAGCTTGGCGATGTAATCGACGGCGCGATCGGTCCCTGGCAAGATCTTGCGTTGCCGGATATAGGCAAGCACGTCGGATTGCACGATGCCGATATCGACGCCGCGCAAGTGCAAGACATCGTCGATGTTCTGCAGCGACCCCTTGCCGATCATCGGCACCACCCGCAACCGCGCGGGGTCATCGAGCACGGCGGCCAGGTCAGCGGCAATCCGGATATACGTTCCGTCCACACCTCCGGACATCAGGCCGATCACCGCGGCCGGCGGCTGCGGCCCACGCACCTCCGCGGCGGCGGCACGCGGCTGGGCGGCGCTGGGTGTCGGCGCGAGCAAAGGCGCTGCAAGCGTGATGCAGAGCGCGATCCGGGCCAGCCATGCGAAACATGTCATCGCGCCGGAACCTCCGCTGGCAGGCGCCGCAAGCGGCTGCGCGCCTCTGCATCGCCGAGCTTGGCCGCCAACTGGTACCACGCTGCCGCGGCACCCGCATCCGGCTCCGCGTCCCAGACCGCGCCAGAGCGCAGGGTGGGATCGTAGGTTCCGCCAAGCAACAACGCGCCGCGCGCGCTTCCCGCCATGGCAGCGCGCTCGTACAGGCGGCGCGCGGCGGAAATGTCCCGCAGTTCGAGCATGGCATCCCCGCGGCGGAGCAGAGCCGCCACCACCGCGTCCGGCAGATTTCCATCAGGTTTTGGCGTGGCGGCGGCAGCCGCCGGAGCAGGCGCGGCCGGAGGCGGCGTGGCCGAAGGGAGCGCGGCCTGAGTGGGCGCGGCCGGAGTGGGTGAGGCCGGAGTGGGTGGTGCGGCCACTATCTTGGAGGCCTGTTCCGGTGCTGGGGCGGGCGCGTCCGGCGGCGCGACGGGTGGGACCTTCGGCTCGGCGAGTGGGACGGCGATGGCAGCAGGCGGCGGGGCCGGGCGCTCCAGGACAGGTGCCGGCGAAGCACTCGGTGCCGGCGCAGTTGGTGCTGGAGCGGCAAGGCGCTCCTCGGAAGGCGGCGGCGTCGGGCGGGAGGCTGGCCGAGTCCGCGGCTGCGGCCACGGGTCGGGCATCAGCACCGCCGCCCCGGCCAGAGCGACCGTGACGAGGGCGGCCATGACGGCAACCGGCCGCTTCCAGCTTCGCCCACCGCCCTGCGGAGCCTCCTGCGGCACCGTCTGGTTGCGTATGGTCGCGAGCCACCGATGGCCCCCGCCGGCGGCGAGCGCACGATCCAGCTCGGCGTTGATCTGCCGCAGGTTGCCCTGCGCACGCAGGACCAGTGCGTGCAATGCCTCCTCGCTCAGCACCGCGCGGGCGGGCCCGCCGGCGAGCTGGAACAGGTGCTCGATATAAGCTTCGGCCTCGGCATAGACCATCGGGAACAACACCGCGCAAACGTCGATCCGGTCGCGCAGGCGGGCGAGCCTGGGGTGGCCGAGCCTGGTCCAGAACTCCGGCCGCGCGACGAACACGATATTCGGACGCGACACGCCTGGCCCGCCGCTTTCCAGCATCGTTGCGAACCGCTCCAGCACGTCGGGCGCCAGGTCGTGCGCATCGTCGATGACGAGCACGCCGGGGCCGTGCGCGGGCCCAGCCTCGCTCATGCCGGTCTCATCGGCTGCGGCGACGGGCTGGGTCAATTCCTGCAGTGCCAGCAGCAGCCCGTCGCCGGAGGTGCCGCGAATCTGACGCACCACGCCGCCCCGGCCGGCCAATCCGGTCACGGCCGCATCCACCAAAATGGTCTTGCCGAGCCCCGCGTCGCCGGTGACGGCGATCACGCTGCCGGGCCGCGCCAGGCCGCGATCCAGGGCGGCCGCAACGTCGCGATGGCTCGCGGCCATGAACAGCCGGTCAGGCAGACCGGGCGATCTTGCCGCGGCAGCGATTCTGGCGGCGGGCGAAAGGTGCACGAGCGGCGCTCCTTATCGATCGATGTTCGCTCAGGCGGATACAACCTCCGGCTGCTTAGACATTTGGATCATCTGGACGATCGAGACAATTGGATCATTGGGCTAATACTTCGTATTCAGGCAACACGACTGCGCGGCCGGACCTGGCGGCTGCCGGCGCGCCAGCCGTCCCACCCCGAGGCCGACGCGACCGTGCCGCGCGGCGGCTTTGATCCGAACGCATACTGCGCTGAACCCCGCGGCCCGGCCGAAACCCGCGCCGGGCATCACACGATCAGCGTGCCGCGAGGTTCGGCGCCGCGGCGGCGGATGCGACCAGATGGTCGGCTGCGGCCCTCAGCCACGGGTCGAGCGGAAGCCGCCACCCCATCGCCGTGCCAACCAGGCAAACGGTCAAGCAGATCGCCGCACCCATCCGTACCGGCCACGCATACCCGGCAACGCGGTTCGGCATGAACCAAACCAGGCAGGCGCCCCCGATGGCGATGCCCAGGACCACGTCGGCTTCGGTATGGTCGCGCAAATAGACTCGCGAGATAGCAATCAGCAGCACCGTGAGTACGGCGAGAACGAAAGGCAGCACCCGCCGCCGCGCGCCACCCATCGCCGATGCGAGACCGCCATAGATCAGGACGCTCGCCGCCGCATGGCCGCTCGGGCTGGTCAGATGGATCATTGCGACCGGCTGGCCGTAGGCATAGATCGCGATCTTCCCGGCAGCGGTGACAAGGCCGCAGAGGGCCACGGCGCATAGCCAGCGCAGCGCCACGCCGCGTGACGTCAGCAGGAAGGATGCGAACAGGATGCACGCAGCGGGAATGGTTACCGCCGCATCGCCCAACCCGGTGAGGGTCGCCATGAAGATGTCGATCACCGCCTCCGATGCCGCCGCGTCCCGCCGGGTGAAACAGGATCTAGGATCGTTCTCGCCGGAGCAAATGCTACGCTAGCACCGCCGGCCGTTCGGGTATCGGGACGATGTTCAAGCCTTGGTCCGTGTCGCCGGCAATCCAGCGATAGCTGGCCTCCGGTCCCCACAGTTTCGAGGGCAGTGTCCAATGCGCAGACAGAGTAAGTCTTTTGGGCGTCTTGCGGCAGCCGCGGCATCGTGATCGAACGATTTGCGTGATCGGAAGTCTTCATTCGGAGGTAGGCCGGCGCGCCGCCGTGGCCAATCGCGGCGAGCCCGTGTCGGCGCTTCATCCGGAGGGCAGACTCTAACGTTCGGCCAGACGCGTGAAATTGGAGGACGGCGCCTGACCGAGATGGCCGGCGCCATCGTCGAGGACATGAACGCCTGCGCGCCGCCCGTGGTTTGGGCGGGCTGAGCACGCCGAAGCAGGAGTTTTGGATGGCAAGCCATCGCAACCGGCTGACCGTGTGGAACAATCCACGCTTCGTCGCCCTTCTCGCATTGGAGAAGGCCGGGCTGTATCACCGACACGTGCTTTGATGCCGCGCCGTCGCCGTATCCGCGCGTTGGCTTTGTTTGCAGCCCTGGCGACAATCCCGGGCGCACGCAGCGGCGCGGCGGCAAGCGCACCATCGGCGGAGCAGGCGCTGTGCCTGGGCGCGATCCAGGCGGCGGAGAAATCTTCCCACCTGCCGCCGAAGCTGCTCGATGCGATCGGCCTGGTCGAAAGCGGTCGGCCGGATTCGCAGAGCGGTCGGGTGGCTCCCTGGCCTTGGACCATCAACGTCGCCGGCGTCGGACATTTCTACAACAGCAAGGCCGATGCCATCGCCGCGGTGGAGGAAGCCCAGGCGGCGGGCATGCAATCCATTGATGTCGGTTGCATGCAGGTCAACCTGATGTATCACCCGGCGGCGTTCGCATCGCTGCAACAGGCGTTCGATCCGCGGACGAATGCCATCTACGCCGCCAGTTTCCTGACCGCACTGTTCGAACAGACGCGCGACTGGGGCATCGCCACCGGTGCATACCATTCGCAAACCCCCGACCTCAGCCACGTCTACCGAAAGCGAGTTGCCGCGTGGTGGCCGGATGCGTCGCGCTACGGCATGGCGCCGCGCGACGGGGCCACTTTGCCCGCCAGCCGCCTGCAGATCGATCCGCATGGCATCTACACCCCTGAATTTCGTGCCCGCCTCGCGCGGGCCGCCGCCGACCGGGCGACGCGGATCGCGATGGGTTTGGTGCCCACGCCCCCAAGGGTCACGACGGCGCGGCGAGGGCCGGCCGCCCTGCATGCCAGCCTGACGCGATAGGGTACGATCCGCAGGCGCGGCATCGATGCGCAACTTTGCCGACTTTGACAGCTCCGATCCGGGATTGGGTGGCGGCTGAGCTGCGGTGAATCCACCGCCGTTCGGATTACCTCTTATGCAACCTAGTGTCCCGGAACTGAAGTTCGCCGTAGTGCGCGAACTCCAGTTCCGGGACACTAGTTCTTTGTTTTCAGTGACCTGCTTATCCCCTGCGTGCGCCATGAAGGATGGCGAACTTCGGGGGCAGGACACTAGGGCGCGCTGTCTTCGCCGTGCGAGGTCAGCGGGGACTTCGCCGCCACTTTCCCGCTGATCTCGATCGAAGGCCAGCCGCACCGGACCTGGCGTTCGTGACGGACGGCCAGGCGGCCGCACCGCAACAGGCGGACACTTGCGCCCGAAATGTCCGAACTCACACTGTAACCGGCGGCTCGGCCGATGATTCGAGGGTGCAATCAACATTAGGTCGTTCCCTGCAACCGTGCTATGAACATAGGAGAGAGTTGACGACGTCGAATTTATGTACTCTCGGACCTGACCTTCTGTCCATTTTCGTACGATCTTAGAGGCAGGGTCGAGCGCAGATATTCTAAGATGAGAATCGGATTTGCTGGGTCGTGGCCACTCGTTCGCGGCGGCGGTGGCGCGCGCCTTCCTCGCTAGCGTACGGGGAAATGTACGGTCGTCGGCGATAGAATGTTAGCTGCCAGGTATTTGGTGGGACACGCTAGAAAAAATCAGCAATACGCCACCTAAATCGAGGCTGGTCGATTGCGTCACATACCAACCTTTTCTACCACCGGTATTAATGACCAAAGATATTACGCCATCGACTCGGAGCGGATGCGGCCGGGTAATCTGGACCCGAACGGGGAGATACCCGGTATAATGTTTGCAGCTATCGGCATTGTGCCACGCAACGACCTCCTTCAAAGTCTTCCCGCCGAGGAACTGGAGCGCCTGCGCCCACATCTGGCCCGCGTGCAATTGGTCAGTGGACAGGTGCTCTATGAGCGAAGCGGCCTGATCGAACACGGCTATTTCGTTGAGACCGGAATGATCTCGCTGGTAAGCGGTGTCGAGGAGAACGAATTGGGAGTTGAGGTTGGCATCGTCGGGCGCGAAGGCCTGGTTGGCTGCGCCGCCATGTTCGAAGAGCAGCCAATGTCATTTTTCCGGGCGCTGGTGCAGATGCCCGGGTCGGGCTTGCGAATCCCAGTGGCGGCCCTGCGCGAAGCCGCCAAAGAGCTGCCGACGTTCCGGCGCCTCGGATTCCGCTACCTGCAGGCGACGATCATCCACGCGGCGCAAAGTGCTGCCTGCAACACGATCCACCCGCTGCAGAAGCGTGCGGCCAGATGGCTGCTGATCGCGCATGACCGGGCCGACGGGAACGAGTTGGCGCTGACGCAGGAATTCCTGTCCAACATGCTCGGCGTGCGGCGCCCCGGCGTCACCATGGCTGCCGGCGCTTTGCAAGATGCCGGGCTGATCACCTACAGCCGTGGTCGGGTGAAGATCATCGATCGCCCGGGACTGGAACGGGCCGCATGCGGCTGCTACCGCATCGTGCGCGCGGAATACGACCGCCTGCTCCATTCCGATGCCACGAAGCTCATGGCCAACTCGCCGCAGGACGTGCGGCCGCCCTCAGTCGCGTGAGGCGCGCCTGCGGCTCAGAAACGCCGCTCGTAGACCTTGATCACGTCGCCGGGGGCGACGAATGAAGGCGGGGTGATCTTTCCTTCGACCGCCTGATTGTCGACCGTACGCACGACGCTCGCATAGTCCTGCACCCCGCGATAGGTGAACCCGCCGGCGACGGCAACCGTGGTCAGCATGGTCATGCCGGGCTGGTACGGGTACTGGCCGGGCTTGGCGACCTCACCGAGAATGAAAACCGGCCGATAGGCGACGACCTCGATCGCGACGCTCGGATCGCGCAACAGCTTGCGATTGCGAAGTTCGTTGGCGATGGCGCCGTCAAGCTGCTCCGGCGTCAGCCCCGCTGCCTTGACGCTGCCGAGCAGCGGCAAGGCGATGTTGCCCTGATCGTCGACCTGGAATTCGCCGGTCAGCTGATCCTCGCCGAAGGTGATGATGCGTATGCGGTCTCCGCCGCCGAGGCGGTAGCCCTGCGCGCGATACTCGGTGATCGGCGCCAGGTCGGCGCCAGGCGCGCACCCGGTGAGAAGAAGGAAGATCCCCGACAGGGCGCAAACACAATGTTTCATGAAGCTGCCTGACCCGCTGGTGAATGGGGCCTTTTTCTTGCCTGATCCGGTCGGAAATGGAAACATCTTAGCCAGGAACCCGCAGAAAAGTGAACGCATGGTGCCAAAGCTCATTACAACGCGCGAATGTGTATCGGCGATACGTGGACCCGACACAACTCTACTGAGACGCGCTTTGGATCGCGGAGCGGCAGTTGAGCGAGAGGTTGATCTTGTAGGGGCGCAGGCAGATCAGCTGGTCCTGCGGCATCGGCTTTTCGCCCAATTCCGGGCAGAACCGAACGGTTTCCGGCTGGCAGGACTTGGCCACGCGTGCCAGCAGGCTTGACCTCGTCTGCTCTTGCGCGGCGGCGGGTGCCGGCCCTCCGGGCAGTGGCGCGATCAGCAGGAACGATACAAGAACGATGCTTCCGGCCATCAATCGCATACACATCGCGACCACTCCCTTTGGATAAAGGTGCAACACCAGAGACTTATTTTGCACCTTACCCGAAGTCGCCCGTGTGTGCTGTGGTCAATTGTGGAATATGGCTCACGTCGAGGGCAAGCGATGCACGCAAAAGTACGTAACAACGTTCGATTTGTGCCTCTAACCAAGCAAATCGGCCGAGAAACGACCTGTCGTTGGCGGATGATGCTGGCGATCATTGGCATAATTGCCGGATCGAACCTGGCAAGGCCGGCCAACGCCCAGATCCTGGATCAGTTCATCAGCCCCAGCGTTCCCGGAACCGCCGCCGAGCCGGAGGTGACCGTCGGCTCCCGCTACCGCCCGGAGTTTGAGACCGAGGGCGTCCACGCCGGCAGCTTCATCATCAGGCCAACCCTGGTCGAAAGCGCCGGGTACGAGGATAATCCCGCCGGAACAACTCCGGCGCAAGGCAGCGCCCTGATCCGCACCAACGCCGCCTTGCGGGCGGACAGCGACTGGTCGCGCAACAGCCTTTCGGCGTTGTTGACCGTCGATGATTTCCGCTACACCAGCCTGTCGAAATATTCCTACACCAACTGGTCGGCGTCCGCCGGCGGCACCTACGAGATCGAGCGGGACGTCATCACCGCCCTCTACAGCCACCTGAACCAGTACCAGACGCCGCGCGACCTTGATGTGCCGCAATTGGGCCAGTCGATTCCCTACACGATCGACACCGCGCGGCTCAGCTACCGTGTGCAGTTCAGTCGGCTGTACGTGACGCCAGGCATCGACGTCTCATTGTACAGATTCACCAACGGAACGCTGGTGAACGGCCAGCCCTACGAGCAGACGTTCCGCAATCGCACCGTGGTGACACCCAGCCTCATCGCCGGCTACGAGCTGGCGCCGCGCCGAAACCTTGTGGTCGTGCTCAGGGACAGCAACGCCGAATACGTGAAGGCGCAGTCCGGCATGAAGAACCGGAACTACAACGACGTGGCCCTGCTCGCCGGCCTCGACTTCGACGCCACCGCGCTGGTTCGCTTCCGTGTCCTTGGCGGGTATGAGGTCCGCACGTTTACCGACCCGAGTTTCGTGACGATCCGGTCCCCGATTGTCGAGGCTTCGGCAATCTGGACCCCCACCGGGCTCACGACCGTCACCGCCACGGCCGCGAGACGCATCCAGGATTCGGCTGACGACACCACCGCCGCCTACACCACGACCTCGTTGTATCTGCAGGTGGACCACGAATTGCTGCGCAATATCCTGCTGCAAGGCAGCGCCGGCGTCTATCTCGGCGACTACGCCGGCGGCGGCAACCAGAATCTGTACACCGCCGGCGTCAGCGCGACCTATCTGATCAATCGGAACATGCGGCTGACCGCGTCCTACGACCTTGCCGTCCGTAGATCGAGCGGCAACGGCAACCTTGGACAATCGCAAACCCAGTTTGGACCGAGCTACAACGACAATCGCTACCTGCTGCAATTGCGACTGGCCCTGTAGGGTTGGTGCGCGCGGTCTGCGGCTACGGTGCGGTGCAACGTACGGTCCGGTGCAACGACAGCAAACTTAGTTCCAACCACACTACCCCTTGCCGCATTTCGTCACATGATCGTGAGCGAAAGGCGTCGAGCCATATCATTTTCCCGGGCCGGCACGCGAAATCCGGCGCGAAGGCACATTAGCGCACAAAACTTGGAAAGTTACGCGCTCTCTAACGTCGTCATTCGGACAAATACAGGTTGCGCTTTTCCGGAGGCGGTCGACAACATTCCACGAAACGGCAGAAATGCTAGGTTTATCCGTGGCACTCCGTCGACGTCGTTGTTCACGCCGACGGAATTTCAGAATGAGTTGCCAAAGCTCAGTCGGATAAGGCACACCCAATGCAGGTCAGGTCTGCGTCAGTCAGAATAACCTACGTTTCGGTGACGGTTAGCACTAAGCACGCAAGCGAACCAATACCTCTAGACTATGGAGAAACACCGGAATTCTATACGCCTTGGCGGTAATTGACGTATTATTTCTTCCGTCACTGGGAACGAGCGGGCTTTCGCCACCGCATTCTTTGTGGTCACGGTTCATCTTCCCGGGCGCGGCAAGTGCAGCGAAGGAGACAGCGGTGACCCGCGGACAGCACGTTCTTTTAGTCGATGACGACGCGAAATCGGGCGGAGAGCTCGCACATGAACTCACCCGCAACGGCTTGCATGTGACCCGTGTCCACACCGCCGCGGAGGCCATGGCGGTGGCGACCTCCCACACGAAGCGCTTCGACGTCATCATCCTGGAAGCGCAATTGCCCGACGGTGATGGCTGTGAGCTCTGCGCGAAGCTGCGCAGATCCGGCCTGCAATTGCCGATCCTCATGCTAAGCGCCGCCGCGGAGGCAGCCGACGTCGTCCGCGGACTTGATGCGGGGGCGGACGACTACATGACCAAGCCGTTCCGAATTGCCCCGCTGATGGCGCGGCTGCGCGCGCATACGCGGTCATACCAAACCAACAGCTACGCGATGCTCGCGGTCGGCCCACTCAACTTCAACCCCGGCAAGCGCCTGTTGTTCGATCCGGTCGGGAACCGCCCGAAGCGCCTCACCGCGAAGGAGGCGGCGATTTTCGCAGTGTTGTACAGGGCAAGGGAGAAACCGGTGGACCGCACGCAGTTGATGCGCGACGTCTGGGGCGACAAGCCCGACCTGCAAAGCCACGCCGTCGAGGCGATGATCTACCGACTGCGGCAAAAGATCGAACCACGGCCGTCCCGCCCGGCGTTCCTGCTCAAGGTGCCCGAGGGGTATCGCCTGGTGGATCCCAGCCGTACGCCGGCGCCATCGGCATCGCGCATCAAACGCAGATCGGCATCGCCCGAGCATCTTACGCGGCCGGCAGACTTTGCACCCGCCGCCGCGAAGCAGCCGGACGCCTCCGCTTGAGCGCGATCGAAATCTGAGTTCGGCGGAGTCCGCGGCTGGGCAATCGCCCGCGCGTGGATTGATCGGCCATATCGGCAGACCGTGTCAGCTACTTAGCAGCCAATTCGTGTGAGCATTGCCAAGCAGGCCGGGCTGCGAGGGCCGTGCGGGTGCTGTTGCGAATTTGGCGAGGGCGGAACGGCACTGCTCGCCGCGACCGGCACCGCAGTGGAACGGCCCCATCCTGACCAGGCGGGCTGACCAACACGAATGGCGGGCCGCGGGATCGCCGAACGCAGGACGAATACTTCGAATTGGGTGGCAGAACCACCTTCAGGAGACGCCATGGCAGTGAATTCGGATGCGGACATGCTGCTCGGCGTTCTCCAGCAGACGTTCATCGCCATCATTCGCAGCGACGGACGCGACCTCTCGGCCCGGCAGTTCGCGGTGTTCCTGACCTGCTACCTGCAAGATCGCGATCACACCGTGCGCGGCTTCGCAGCCGAACTCGGCATACCGAAACCGAGTGTCACGCTGGCGCTCAACCGCCTTGAGGAATTGGAGCTGGCGAAGCGCACGCCGGACCCCCGCGATCGGCGCAGCGTTCTGGTGGTCCGCACGCCGCGGGGCAACGCGTTGATCCGCAACCTGCGAAGCATCCTTACGGCAGCACAATCGGACGGGATGGACAGCCATTTGGACAGCGCCAACAACGGCAAATCGGCTTCCGAAACAGCGATGGCCCGTCGTCCAAGGCTCTGATGTCTGATCCGGGCCGCGGGATTTTTCCCAGCTGCGATCGCCCAAGCTCTACGGCGCGGCATTCAGTGAATGGCGGACCCCGGCGTCACGGGGCCGCTTCGGTGCATTTGCAGCCGGCTCAAGCCGCCATCAATTGCCGCCCGGTCGCGGGGCACAGGCGGCCGCGATCGGTGACGAACTCCCACAGCTCGGGGCGCTCGCGCTTGCCGCGCTTCAGGATCTCGTCGATCACGCCGATCGAAGGCTGGCGGAGGCCGTGATATTCGACGATCGGGCCAACCGGCTCAAAATGGATCGACACGCCGCGCAGCAGGCGCAGCAGGCTCACTTCCATCGCGGCACACCAATGCGTCAGGCCAAGCTCGAAACTGAGGCGCATCACACCCTGGAGCAGGCCGAGGCGAATAAACGCGTCCGCGGGCGAAGCCCGCTCCCGACGCCGGCGCGAGAGTGCAAAACGAGAGATTTCCCCGGTTGTCTGCAGCGGCAAGCCATCCAGCACGCCCACACCGGCCACGCGCTCCATCGGGAACTTCGCGTCCTGGCCGGCCCCATGCGCCGTGACCAGGCGAACCGTGCCGACCAAGTCGCGGTTGCGGCGGCGGCGGATCAGCACATGTCGGGCCCGATGGTCGTATTCATCACCCTCGGTCTCAGATCCGTCGGTATTCGGCAAGATCTCGCGCTCACAACAGAATACTTCATAGCGAAGATGCTGCGCTTCTGTCAGTTCTGCTGCCGTTCGCGCAATCTCAATGACGAACTCGTCTTTGATGGCGGCAATGATAGTCGCACACTGCGTGTTCACGGCTTCACTCTCCCCTTTCAGCGCTCGATCGTTGGGAAAGTATCCAGACAAAGATCAAGCCCATGTTAACAAATGTTGCATCCCAGAGACTGCTGCGCCTGAACTAATATCGGGATCATACCATTGCGAAGTCATGTCATTGCTCCCCCGTCTTATTTGGTTCGCACAACGACAACCACGAAAAATTCACCGCGTAAGTTATTCTCGGTGCATCTCCGATCCCTTGACGAATCGCGAATACGGACTTTGCCGCGCGGAAACAACCTGATCATTGGAAACTAGGCCAATGACGTCGCATTTCTGTCGCAACGGGTTGTGCGCAACCTCAGATAATAAGACCATCATCCTAATCAGCCGATTTGACTGGCCTTATCTTGCGAGTCGCACATCATTCGGACCACTAAATAAAGTATTCGCAACATTGCGGCGCCGAAGTGGCTTTCGGATGAAAACGGACGACTTACTTCATGGGATGGAACCAACCTGCCGCTTCGCGCTTGCGTCGCTTCGGTGATTGCGCCAACTCGCGAGCGGTGCGATCCTGACGCTTGTGTTCCAAGCGTTTGGTAAATCGCCACGCCAGACCAAGGCCAGTGGCGCTTCCGCAACCGATGCAGAGGTTAATGCGATGCGGCCGAAGCTTGGGACCCTCGTCTTCATGATGGGTGCTTGCCTGCTCACCACCCCCGCCATGGCAGACGGGTTCGCCGACGGCGTTGCCGCCTTCCAGCACGGCGATTACGCAACCGCCTTGAAGGATTGGAAGCCGCTCGCGGAGCGGGGGGACGCGAAAGCCCAGGGCAATGTCGGGATGATGTATGCGCAGGGTTACGGCGTCGCACGTGACCCCGCTGAGGCGATGAAATGGTACCGCCTCGCGGCGGCGCAGGGCGACGCCGCAGGCCAGGATAATCTTGGCACTCTTTATTCCACGGGCCAGGGCGTGCCGAAGGATTATGCCGAGGCATTGAAGTGGTACCGCCTGGCGGCGGCGCAGGGCAACTCCGATGCCCAGTTCAACCTCGGCGCGATGTACGACCGCGGCGAAGGCGTGCCGGTGAGCTACCCGGATGCCATGAAGTGGTACCAGCTGGCCGCGGACCAGAACAACAGCCCCGCGCAAGGCAATCTCGGCGCGATGTACGGCCTTGGCCACGGCACGCCGCAGGATTTCGTCCGCGCCTATATGTGGTTCAGCCTTGCCGCCAATAGCGCCGGCGACGCGAGGTCACGCGAAATCCAGGAAACCAATCGCGACCGCGCCGCCTCGGTGATGAGTGACTTGCAGCTGCTGGAAGCGCGCCAGATGGTGCAGACCTGGAAGCCCGCAAAATAGGCTCAATCGCTTCGGCTGCTGGCGCAGGCCACGAAAAAGGCGACACCGCGATGGTGCCGCCTTTGCTCGTAGGAAGGTAGGAAGCAGTCGATCAGGCGCCCTTGAAGCGCCGGACCGCACCGAGGCCGACCAGGCCGATACCGAGCAGGCTCAGGGACAACGGCTCCGGCACCGCCGGCGTGCCCGTCACGAAATTCTCGTTCGCGGTCGAAAGCAGCGAGATCGTGTAGACTTGGCCGGAGGCCAGGACCGGTGACGTCAGCACCAGACCATTGACCGCGGTCGGCCCGATGGCGGATTGCTGCCCGCTGGTCGAGCCGATCTGCTGGTTGATCGCACTCGGGGCATCAGTGAAAACCGTCTGCCCCGCGGCGTTGACGATCTGGAACGTGTTGGTGATGGTCGCGTTGGCCAACTCACCCGCAACGTTCGCGGTGTTGGCGATGAGCTGGATCGTATCGTTGAGCGTGACCGTGATTGCGGAGCCCGCGCCGATCACCGTGAAGCTGATCGTGGCACTGTTCTGGCCGATCGAGTTGCCTGAAAGCGGGCCAAGTCCCTCAGCCACGTTTTGCACGGTAACGCCGCCCGACGCGACACTGCCAGCGCCGATATGCGCGTCACCGCGGGTGCCGCCGCCGGTAAACGACCCGACGGCCGGCGCGAACACGTTCTCGCCGACCCCGCAGCCACCCGCCAAGCAGGCCGCCGGAACATCGAGTGCGGAGCCAACCACACCATTCGTAAGATGCGTCACGCCTGCAAGCGCGCCGTAATTGGCGGCATCCGACGTTGTGGTGGACAGCGTGCTGCCCGGTGTGAATGCGCCGGTTACAGTCAACCCGGTGATGTTGTTGGACGAGAACGCGTAAGGGACGGCCTGCGCGTTTCCGTGGATCAAGAGCGAGCCCAGCAGGGCCGCCGTGCTGAGGAGAAGGGATTTCCAATTCATAGGGAGGTTCCTTGGATATTTGGCAGCACGGCAGGCTGTGCAAATGACGGGCCAAATAAATAATTCAATGAGTTAGAACTCGGAATCCAGCTTCGTGCTGAAATCGTAAGTTAAATATGTAAATTTAGGTTACGCCGTTCCACAACTGATATTAAATTGCACACGAATAGTTGAGCGCGCCCTCTCGGATCAGTGATTTTCTTGTCGGAAACCATGGATGTCGCGCGTCTTCTCACGTTGACGTGAAGGCAACCGCCGGCTTTTGACGGGAAGTTGAAAAGCCCCAAAGCAAAGAGCCCTTCTCGGCTTGATTTGGGCGGTCGTGATTTGTAAAGCATCTCGACAGAGGCGTCAGTTCGGCCCCGGCAGCCCCATGATCAGATTTCGGACCAGGCCCCGCGCCGTCGCCATTGACCCCAGCACCGCTTCCCCTCCGTCATCGCCGGCGCTGCCGAAGCCGTCGCTGCGGCGGCGGTCGAGCACATGCACGCGCCGCCGACTGCGCCAGATCACGAAAACCGCCTGGTGCGGCTCCCCCCACGCGGCCGACATGATCGACAGCACGCGGCATCCCTGGCCATCGATATCGACGGTCAGGCTGAGGCCATGCCCGAGCTCTGGCAGCATCGCGCGCCACGCCGCGACTTCCCGCTCCGTCACGTTGTTCTCCGGCGCGGGGCCTTCCGGCGCCGCAGGGCTTTTCGCAGTTCGCGGGCGAAGGTCCGCATGCATTGTCGCGATTCCGAATGTTGCGGCGTGGGGATCTGCATCTTCAGCGCGAAGCCGAGGCCACGGCCCGCGATACTTCAGGTGCATTGGCGCTGCACTGGATTAGGACCACACTCTGACAACAGGCTGACGCCGCGATGCGATAAATTCCCGAGCGAAGATGAACCCCGATTGGCTTGCCGGCATCGAGATTCCCGACGACGCGCAGTTCGCCACCGTGCCCTCGCCGGCATTCCTGACCAGTTTTCCGACCTTGTGCCACGCCGAGTTGATCCCGCCTGAGATCCTGTCGGCGATGCGCCCGGCCTGGGGGCACGATGGCTACCCCGAACATCAGGTGGAGGCGTTCTGCCTCCGCCACGTCATCGTGGCGGAGTGGGGGCTGGTGCTGGACCGCGCGGGACGCCCATACCGCCGCAGCGTCGCCCAGCATGCACAGCAGAACGTGGTCAATGCATGGTTGGCCATGGCGCAGCCGAAGGAAATCCCGCCGCTGCGCGGCCGCCACGTCCTGTGCGCCAAGCCGGGTGCGACCAATTACGGCCATTGGCTGCTTGAGATGCTGCCGAAAGCCTGGCTGGCGGTGCATCGCCTTGGCCTGGGCGAGGTGACGTTCATCGTGCACGACGTGCCCGACCCGCTGCGCCAGGTGATGCTGGATTCCATGGCGCTGCTCGGCATCGCGCCGGGCCGGCTGGTCTTCCGGGGCACGGCACCGGTCGCGGCGGAGGAATTGATCCTGATCGACGGCCTCACCGACCACGGCGGCTACATGTCGCCGCTTGTGATGCGCTGCGCCGATCACCTCGCCCGCCGGGTGGTCCCGGTTGGCCCGCAACGTCTGTACGTGTCGCGCGCCGGCGCCGGCGCGCGCAGCTTCGCCAACGACCACGAGGTCGAGGCGGCCGCCCGCGCCGATGGCTGGACCGTTGTGCGGCCGGGCGAGCTGACCCTGCTGCAGCAGATCGCGTTGTTCCGGGGCGCCACGGCGATCGCCGGCGTGATGGGGGCCGGCTTGACCAACGCGGCCTTCGCCCTCCCAGGCACCGCGTTGATCAACTTCGCGCCCGCCACCATGCCGGACACGTTCTTCTGGTTCATCGCCGCGTTGCGGGGGCTGGCATACACCGAAATCCGCTGCATGCAGCGCCCGGACCGGCCGGGACTGCCCGCAAGCGACCAGAAGCTCATTCTGCCGGTCGCGGAATTCCGCGCCCTGCTGCGCGAGCTTGGCTGAGCGGTCTCGCCGCAATGCGGCCAGACGGGCTGGCGCGGTGCGGCCAGACGCGGCATGAGACGCCCGATATGGCCGATCCGACGCGCGAGGCCGCGTTCGACCTGCTGACCGCGGTGCTGGACCGGCGTCGGCCGCTCGAGGAGGCGCTGGACGCGCTGCCGGCGCTCGCGCCGCGCGATCGGGCGGCGGCGCATCGGCTGGCCGCCGCGGTGCTGCGACGGATGGGAACGCTGGACGCGGTGCTGGAGCCGTTCCTGCGCAAGGCGCCGCCCGAACCGGTGCGCCACGTGCTGCGCCTCGGCGCCGCCGGGCTGCTGCTGCTGGACACGCCGAGCCATGCCGCGGTCGCGACCGCGGTCGCGCTGGCGCGCAGCCGCGGGCTGGCGCCGTTCTGCCGGCGCTGGTCAACGCGGTGCTGCGTCGTGTGGCCGAGCCGCGGGCGCCGCGGCGCTCGCGGACCTCGACGGACCGCGGCTGGACACGCCGGCCTGGCTCTGGGCCGTCGTGGGGCGACGAGGCGCGCGCGATCGCCGTGGCGCATCAGCACGAGGCGCCGCTCGACGTGACGCTCGCGCCCCGGCGCCGAACCGCCACCTGGCGGCGTGATGCTGCCCACCGGCTCGGTGCGCTTTCCCGCCGGCACCCGGGTCGCCGGATCTGCCGGGTTTCGACCGCGGCGATTTCTGGGTGCAGGACGCCGCCGCCGCCCTGCCGGCCAGGCTGCTCGCCGCGCGGCCCGGGCGAACGCGTGGCCGATCTCTGTGCCGCGCCCGGCGGCAAGACCGCCCAGCTCGCCGCGGCCGGGCGCCGGTGTCACGGCGGTGGAACGTGACGCCGCCCGGCTGGCGCGGCTGCGGGAGAACCTGCGTCGCACTGGCGTCTGCAGGCGCGAGATCGTGCAGGCCGACGCCGCCGAGTGGCAGCCCGCCGGCGCCGTTCGACGCCGTGCTGCTGGACGCGCCGTGCAGTGCCACCGGCACGATCCGCCGCCATCCCGACGTGCCGCACCTGAAGCGCCCGCGCGACGTGCGCGCGCTGGTCGAGACGCAGGACCGGCTGCTGCAGGCCGCCGCCGCGCATGCTGCGCCCGGGTGGCCGGCTGATCTACTCGGTCTGCTCGCTGCAGCCCGAGGAGGGCGTGCCGCGCGTTCAGGCTGCCGTGGCGCGCGGCGATCTGCGGCATGATCCGTTCACGCCGGCGGAACTTGCGGCTCTGCCGGAGGCGCTGACCGCCGAGGGCTATCTGCGGACACTGCCCGGCATGTGGCCGGAGCGCGGCGGCATGGACGGCTTCTTCTGCCGCGCGTGTCTGGTCGGGAGCGTGGCTTGCGCGCAGCTTGTGTTCCGCGCAGAAACGGCCTGATGCTACATCCAGGTCAGTCATCGCCCGCATCCGCGACCTCGGCGCGTCCCGAGTCACCGTCGCGCCAAGCCTCCTCGCGGCCGATTTCGCGCGGCTGCGCGACGAGGTGGCGGCGGTCGAGGCGGCCGGCGCCGACTGGCTGCACCTCGACGTCATGGACGGGCATTTCGTGCCGAACATCAGCTTCGGCCCGCCGGTCCTGCAAAGCCTGCGCCCGCACACCGCGCTGCCGTTCGACGTGCACCTGATGATCGCGCCGGTCGATCCGTTCATCGCGGCGTTCGCCGAGGCCGGCGCCGACCACATCTGCGTGCACCCGGAGGCCGGGCCGCATCTGCACCGCACGCTGCAGCTGATCCGCTCGCACGGCAAGCGGGCCGGCGTCGTGCTGAATCCCGGCGACGCCGGTGGAAGCATTGCGTGGGTGCTCGATCTCGTCGACATCGTCCTGGTGATGACGGTCAATCCCGGATTCGGCGGCCAGGCAATTCCTGCCGTCGCAACTGCCGAAGATCGCGGCGCTGCGCCGGATGATCGACGCCTCCGGCCGGTCGATCGCGCTGTCGGTCGATGGCGGCGTCACGCCCGAGACGGCGCCGCACGTCATCGCCGCCGGCGCCGACACGCTGGTCGCCGGCACCGCGGTGTTCGGCGCGCCCGACTATGCCGCGGCGATCGCCGCGCTGCGCGGCCAGGGACCGCCGGGATGAGCGCGCCGCGACCCGCGGCGCTGGCTGCGCGACGCGCGTCGGCGATCGCGCGTCTGCCCAGCCTGCGCATGGGCCGCGTGCCGGACGCGCCGGCGCTGCCGGTGCGCGATCCCTGGCCGGGCGATGCCGGCCGCGGCGCCCGGCTGCTGCGGGCGAACTGGAGTTCGGCGGCGGCGTGCGCGCGCTGCGGCCGGGCGCCTGGGGCGAGGCGTCCGGTTCGCCCGCTGCTGGACGCGCCGGCGCACGGCTTCACCTGGCTGCGCGACCTGCGCGCGCTGGGCACCGACGCGGCCCGGCTGCGCGCCCGCGCGCTGGTGGCCGAATGGATCGCCGCGCCGCCGCTGCGAGCCGCTGGCGCATCGTCCCGACGTCGTCGGCGCGCGGATCACCGCCTGGCTCGGGCATTACGATTTCTTCGCCGCCACCGCCGACGACGCGTTCCGCCAGCGGCTGATGGCGCGGCTGGTGTCCGACGCGCGCAGCCTGTCCGCCGCGCTGCCGGCCGAGGAGCTGGACGCCCGCGCGCTGACCGCGCTGAAGGGCCTGATCGCCGCCGCCGTCGCGCTGCCGGAGCACGCCGGCTTCCTGACGCGCGCGCTGCGCTTCCTGCCGCAGGAGATCGCGCGCCAGGTGCTGCCGGACGGCTGCCATGCCGAACGCAGCCCGGCCGCGCAACTCGCCGCGCTGCAGGACCTGACCGAAATCCGCGCCCTGCTGCAGGCGGCGCAGACGCAGCCGCCGCCGTCGCTCACCGGCGCGATCGAGCGGCATGGCGCCGGCGCTGCGGGTGATGCGGCACGGCGATGGCGGGCTGGCGCTGTTCAACGGCAGCAGGGAGGAGAACCAGCAGCCTGATCGACATCGTGCTGACCCAGGCGGGGCGCGGCGGTCGCGGGCCCGTTCGCGCTGACCGATGGTGGGTTCCAGCGCCTGCAGGCCGGCCGCAGCGTGCTGATCGTCGATTGCGGCGCGCCGCCGCCGCCCGGAGTCGATCGCTATCGCCCATGCCGGCACGCTGTCGATGGAGCTGTCGATCGGGCGCGACCGGATGATCGTCAACTGCGGCGCCGTTCCCGGCCGGCAGCCCGCGAGTGGCGCGATGCCACCCGCGCCACCGCCGCGCACTCCACCCTGGTGATCGCCGACGTCAGCTCGTCCGAACTGAAGCCGGAGGGGCTCGGCCGCCGGCCCGGTACGTGGTGGAGGTGCAGCGCCAGGAGGCGAACGGCGCGCACTGGCTGGAAGCCAGCCACGACGGCTGGAAGAAGCTGTTCGGCGCCGTGCATCGCCGCCGGCTCTATCTGGCCGAAAGCGGCGAGGACGTGCGCGGCGAGGACGTGGTGGAGGCGCCGACGCCGCAGCCCTTCACGCTGCGCTTCCATCTGCATCCGGACGTGAACGCCAGCCTGCAGCAGGACGGCGAGGCGGTGCTGCTGCGCCTGCGCTCCGGCGGCGGCTGGCGGCTGCGCGCCGACGGCGCCCGCATGAGCCTGGAGGAAAGCATCTACCTCGGCGGCCACGAGCCGCGCCGCAGCGAGCAGGTGGTGCTGACCGGCTATGCCGACGGCCCGCAGCAGGTGAAATGGGCGATCAGCAAGGTCGGGTGAGCGTCGTACTGGCCACCGACCCTGCCGTCGCCATGAAGATCATCGAAATCACCAACGTCGATTTCTCGCTGCGGCAGTTCCTGCTGCCGCTGATGCGCGGCATCCGGGCGCGCGGCCACGAGGTGATCGGCGTCTGCGCCGATGGCCCGCTGCTGGACGGCGCGCGCGCCGAGGGCTTCCGGATCGTGCGCCGCTGCCGTTCGAGCGCAGCCTCTCGCCGCTGGCGCATTGGCGCGCCTTCCGCGCCCTGGTGCGGCTGTTCCGCGACGGAGCGCCCGGACCTCGTGCACGCGCACATGCCGATCAGCGGCTTTCTGGCGCGGATGGCGGCGTGGTGTCGCCGGCGTGCCGCGCATCGCCTACACCTGCCACGGCTTCTTGTTCAACTTGCCCGGACTCCTGGCCGCGCCGCGCCGTCGGCTTCGCGATGGAATGGCTCGGCGGCGCGGGTCACCGACATCTTCCTGACCGTCTCGGCCGAGCGAGGCGCGCGACGCCCGGCGGCTGCACATCGCCCGCGACGCCGATCGCGATCGGCAATGGCCGCGACCCGGCGCGTTTCCGGCCCGACCCGGCCGCCCGCGCAGCGCATCCGCGCCGAACTCGGCGTGCCGGCGGACCGCGTCGTGGTGGTCGCCGTGTCCCGGCTGGTGTGGCACAAGGGCTATCCCGAACTGGCCGCCGCGATGCGCGACGTGCCGGACGCCGAGCTGTGGGTGGTCGGCGAGCGGCTGACCTCGGATCGCGGCGAGGACATGGCGGCGCTGCTGCGCGAATGCCGGCCTGGGCGACCGGCTGCGGCTGCTGGGCTATCGCGACGACGTCGCCGGCCTGCTGGCGGCCGCCGACATCTTCGTCCTGCCCAGCCATTTCGAGGGCCTGCCGATGTCGGTGATCGAGGCGATGCTGACCGGCCTGCCGGTGGTCGCCACCGACGTCCGCGGCCCGCGCGAGCAGGTGGTGCCGGGCGTAACCGGCCTGCTGGTGCCGCCCGGCGATCGCGCCGCTGGCCGCGGCGCTGCGGCGGCTGGTGGGCGACGCGGCGCTGCGCGCGCGCATGGGCGCGGCCGGCCGCGCAGCGCGCGGTGGAGCGCTACGACGAGGCGCAAGGTGGTCGGCGCGCACGCTGGACCTGCTGGGGCTGTAGGTCTATCCCGGCGCCCCAGCAACGGACCTCGCGATGACCGACATCGTTCCCATCCGCCGCGCGCTGATCTCGGTCTCCGACAAGTCCGGCCTGGTGCCGTTCGCCCAGGCGCTGGCGGCGCAGGGGCGTGGAAATCCTGTCCACCGGCGGCTCGGCCAAGGCGCTTGCGCGAGGCCGGCGTTCCGGTGAAGGAGGTGTCCGAGCACACCGGCTTTCCGGAGATCCTGGACGGGCGGGTGAAGACGCTGGTGCCGCAGATCCATGGCGGCATCCTCGGCCGCCGCGACATGCCGGAGCACGTGGCGCAGATGGCGGCGCATGGCATCGCGCCGATCGATCTGGTGGCGGTGAACCTCTATCCGTTCGAGGCGACGGTGGCGCCGCGGCGCCGCCGACGACGAGTGCGTCGAGAACATCGACATCGGCGGCCCGGCGCTGATCCGCGCCGCGGCGAAGAACCACGATTTCGTCACCGTGCTGACCGACCCGGAGCAGTACGCAGGCGGTGCTGGACGAACTGGCCCAGCATGGCGGCACCACGCTTGCGCTTGCGCCGCCGGCTGGCCGGCGAGGCCTATGCCCGCACCGCCGCCTATGACGCGGCCATCGCCGCCTGGTTCGCCGAGCGACGCGGCGAGGACTTTCCCCAGCCGCATGACCGATCGCCGGCACGCTGCGGCAGACCCTGCGCTACGGCGAGAACCCGCATCAGGCGCCGGCCTTCTACGTCACCGGCAGCCGCCCCGGCGTCGCGACCGCGCGTGCAGGTGCAGGGCAAGGAACTCTCCTACAACAACCTGAACGACACCGACGCGGCGTTCGAGTGCGTCGCCGAGTTCGACGCGCCGACGGTGGCGATCATCAAGCACGCCAATCCCGTGCGGCGTCGCCAGGGCGGCGACGCTGGCCGAGGCGTGGGACCTGGCGTTCCGCTGCGATCCGGTCTCGCCGTTCGGCGGCATCGTCGCGGTGAACCGCACGCTCGACGAGGCGGCGGCGGAGAAGATCGCCGCGATCCTCACCGAGGTGATCATCGCGCCCGACGCGACGACGGCGGCGAAGGCCGCATGCTCGCGCGCAAGAAGAAACCTGCGCCTGCTGCTGACCGGCGGTCTGCCCGATCCGTGCGCGCCGGTGGCTGACCTTCCGCAGCCTGTCCGGCGGCTTCCTGGCGCAGACCCGCGACACCGGCCGCATCGGCGCCGACGGATCTGAAGGTGGTGACGCAGCGCGCGCCGACCGACGCGGAGATCGCCGATCTGCTGTTCGCGTTCCGCGTCTGCAAGCACGTGAAGTCGAACGCCATCGTCTATGCCAAGGACGGCGCCACGGTCGGCATCGGCGCCGGGCCAGCCGAGCCGGGTGGACAGCGCGCGCATCGCCGCCTGGAAAGCGCCGAGGCGGCGGCGAAGGCGGCGGGCCTCGATGCGCCGCTGACGCGCGGCAGCGTCGTCGCCTCGGACGCGTTCTTCCCGTTCGCCGACGGGCTGGAGGCGGCGGTCGCGGCCGGCGCGACCGCGGTGATCCAGCCGGGCGGATCGATGCGCGACGCGGAGGTGATCGCCGCGGCGGACGCGGCCGGTATCGCGATGGTGTTCACCGGGATGCGCCATTTCCGGCACTGATCCGGCTGGCGTGACATCGGGGCCAATTGCCGACAAAGTCGGCGGATGAAAATCATCGTCATCGGCGCCGGAATTGTCGGGCTGAGCAGCGCGTGGTGGTTGGCGCAAGACGGCCATGAAGTCACCGTGGTCGACCGCGACGGCGCGGTCGGGCGCGGCACCAGCTTCGCCAACGGGGCGCAGCTTTCGTACAGCTACGTGGCGCCGATGGCGTCGCGCGCGGTGTTGCGCAGCCTGCCGAAATATCTGTTCCAGCCCAGCAGTGCGGTGCGGTTCGTGCCGCGGATGGATCCGGCGCAATGGCGCTGGGCGGTGGATTTCCTGGCGGCCTGCAACGCCCCCGCGACGGCTGCGAACACCGCGAAGCTGCTGGCCCTGTCATTCCACAGCCGCAACGCGCTGCACGACATGCTCGCCCGTGCGCCGATGCAATTCCACCATCGCCGCAACGGCAAGCTGGTGGTGCAATCCTCCGCCGCCGCGATGGCCGACGCAGAAGCGCAGATGCGGCTGCAGGCGGTGATGGGTTGCGAGCAATTTGCCTTGACGGCGGCGGAATGCCTGGCGCTGGAACCGGGCCTGCAATCGATCTCCGATCGTCTCGTCGGCGGCATCCATACGCCATCGGAAGAAGTCGGCGATTGCCATTTGCTGTGCGAGGAACTGCAACGCGTGATGACGCCCGATGTGCGCTTCGCACTCGGCACCGAAGTTCGCAACCTCATCGTCGAACACGGTCGGATCGCGGCGCTGCGCACCGACCAGGGCGATCTAGAGGCGGACCTCTATGTCCTCGCCGCCGGCATCGACAGCCGCCTGCTCGCGCGTGGCACCGGCATGCGCCTGTCGCTGCAGCCGGTGCGCGGCTACTCGATCACCGCGCGAATACGCAACGGCAACCTAGCACCCGTGCGCAGCATCACCGACACCTACCGCAAGACCGTGTTCGCGCCGCTCGGCGACAGCATCCGGGTTGCCGGTTTCGCCGTCGTCGCAGACGGCGGCAGCGAGATGCGGCAGGATCGCGTCGCCGCCTTGACCAGTGCCCTCGCCGCGACGTTCCCCGGCGCTTGTGCGCTGGACGACGTGTCTCCCTGGTCCGGCCTGCGCCCGGCGACGCCGACCGACATGCCGGTGATCGGCCGCTCGCGGCTCGACAATTTATATCTGAATCTCGGCCACGGCTCGCTCGGCTTCACCCTCTCCGCCGGCAGCGCGCGGGTTCTCGCCGATCTCGTGGCGGGCCGGACCCCGGCAATCCCGGCCGAAGCCTACACGCCAACGGTGTAGGCTTCCCCTGTCGATGAGACGCATTCTCATTATTGCGACGTCGTCTTGATCGTTGCGGTTGCAACCTTCATAGTCGTGTGGCTTCAAGTGCCAGCGCGCTCAAGCCAAGCGTGCCCTGGCAATTTCATTCGGAGGCGCGTTGCGCAATTTCAGCGAACTGAGCGAGCGTGAAATTCTCGCCTTGGCGATCGGCAGCGAGGAGGAGGACGGCCGCATCTACGCCGACTTCGCCGAAGGTCTGCGCGCGGATTATCCAGGCAGCGCCAAGGTGTTTAGTCAAATGTCGGCCGAAGAAGGCGAGCATCGCCGCCGTCTGCTCGACCTCTACCGCGAAAAATTCGGCGAGCACATTCCGCTGGTGCGCCGCCAGGACGTGCGCGGCTTCATCACCCGCAAACCGCTCTGGCAGATGCAGACGCTGCGCGTCGACGCGGCGCGCAAGCAGGCGGAGCAGATGGAACTGGAGACCGCCCGCTTCTACCGCCAAGCCGCCACCCGCAGCACCGACGCATCGATCCGCAAGCTGCTCGGCGACCTGGCCGAAGCCGAGGAAGAACACGAACACGTCGCCGAACGGCTGATGGCCCAGAACGTCACCGCCGAAGTGCGCGAGCACGAAGACGAGTCGGCCCGCAAGATGCTGCTGCTGCGGGTGATCCAGCCGGGGCTCGCCGGGTTGATGGACGGCTCGGTCTCGACCTTGGCGCCGGTATTCGCCGCCGCCTTCGCCACCGGCCATAGCTGGGAGGCGTTCCTGGTCGGCATGGCCGCCTCGATCGGTGCCGGAATCTCGATGGGCTTCGCCGAGGCGCTGTCGGACAACGGCAGCCTCACCGGTCGCGGCGCACCATTGATCCGCGGCGGCATCTGCGGGCTGATGACCACCTTGGGCGGCATCGGGCACACGCTGCCGTTCCTGATCGAGAATTTCACCACCGCCCTGGTCGTCGCGATCATCGTGGTGGTGTTCGAACTGGCGGTGATCAGTTGGATCCGCTGGAAATACATGGACACCAACCTGTTCTCCGCGGCACTGCAGGTGGGTTTCGGCGGCGCGCTGGTCTTCGTGACGGGAATCCTGATCGGCAGCAGTTGAGGCAGCCGTCTGTCAGAACGGCCGGCGCGCCCGCAACGCCGCGGCCAGGGTGCCGTCGTCGAGCACGTCCAGCGCGCCGCCCATCGGCACGCCCTGCCCGACCCGGCTGACCGCAACGCCCAGCGGCTTCAGCTTCTCGGTCAGCCAATGCGTCGTCGTGGCACCGTCCACCGTCGCACCCAACGCGAGGATCACCTCCGACACGCCGCCCTGGCGCACCCGGGCGAGCAGCGGCTCAATGCACAAATCATCCGGCCCCGTGCCGGCCAGGGCCGAAAGCGTGCCGCCGAGCACGTGATACAACCCGCGATGCACATGCGCGCGCTCCAGCGCCCACAGGTCGCCGACGCCTTCGACCACGCAGACGATGCTCTGGTCGCGATGCGGATCGGCGCACACCGCGCAGGGATCCTGGCTGTCCAGATTGCCGCACAGGCTGCAGGTCTTCACCGCGCGCGCGGCTTCGTTCAAGGCGCTCGCCAGCGGCAGCATGCGGGTCTGCGGCTGCTGCAGCAGGCGCAATGCGGCGCGGCGCGCGCTGCGCGGCCCCAAACCCGGCAGCTTGGACAGCAACCCGATCAGCCGCTCCAGTTCCGGGCCGCCCACCTAGACCTGCTTGCTCAGAACGGCAGCTTCATGCCGCCGGGCAGGTTGAGCCCGCCGGTCACCTTCTGCATCTCCTCCGCCGCCTGCGCCTCGACGCGGCGCTTGGCGTCGGCGTGGGCGGCGACCAGCAGGTCCTGCAGCATCTCGATCTCCGCCGGATCGGCCAGCTTGGGATCGATGCGAACGGATTTCAGCGCGCCCTTGCCGTTCAAGACCACCGCGACGAGGCCGGCGCCGGAAACGCCTTCCTGGGTCAGCGTCTCCAGGCGCGCTTGCATCTCCTCCATCTTTCCCTGCATCTGGGATGCCTGTTTCATCAGTCCGGCGAGGTTCTTCATGGTGCGGTCTCCGAGAGCAATATGGCTTTAGAGCAATATGGCTTTAGGTGGAATCACCGTGCCATAAAATTGCTCGCTAAAACAAATCTCTAGCTATCAGGCGGGTCATCGACGTATTCGGCATCGAGCGGGGCGAATTCCGGCATGTCCGGATTTTCCTCGTTGCTCGCGTCGTAGGCGGGCGTCATCTCGTCCACCGGCGGCAGCAGCGGCAGGCCGTAATCATCGACGCCGGGATCATGCACCGCCTCGATGCGCGCGCCCGGGAAGGTCTCCAGGATGGCGCGCACCAGCGGATGTTCGGCGGCGACGCTGCGCCGCGCGACATCGGCCGCCATGCCCTGCTCGGCCAGCGTCGGCTCCCCCGGCGCGGTGGAGAGCGCGATGGTCCAGCGGGTGCCGGTCGCCTCGGTGAGCACGGCGGCGAGGCGGGAGGCGAGGTCGCGCGGGGCGTCCGGCTGCGGCCGCAGCTCGATCACCGGCGGCGCGAAGCGCACGAGATGCACGGAATGCAACAGGAATGCCGTGCAGGATCGGCTCGCGCTGACCCGCCACCAATGCCGCGACATCGCGCCAACTGGACAGGCGCGGCGCGGCGGCGACCGCCGGCTGCCCGATCGCGGGTGCCGCTTCCATCCGCGGTGCCGCGTCGGCCATGCGCGCCGGGGCGCCACCCATGACGGCGCGGGTACCGCCGCCGCCGCCAGATGCGGGCGTGGCCGAGGACGCGGCGGCGGCGGGCGACAGCGTCAGGCGGCGCACCAGCTCGCCGGGCGGCGGCAGGTCGGCGACGTAGCACAGCCGGATGAGCACCATCTCGGCGGCGGCGCGGCGGTCGGCGGCCTGCTCCACCTCGCCGATGCCTTTCAGCAGCATCTGCCAGGCACGGCCGAGGGCGGCCATCGACAGATTTTCGGCGAGAGCGGCGCCGCGGGTGCGCTCGGCCTCCGGCAACTCCGCCGACTGCGCGCAGCGACGGCACGGATTTCAGCCGCGTCAGCGTGTGCACCAGGTCCAGCAAATCCTGCAGCAACACCCCGAGATCGGCGCCGCGCTCATGCGCGCGATCGGTGATCGCCAGGGCGTCGGCGGGTTTGCCGGCCATCACCGCCTCGAACAGGTCGAACACCGCGATCGCGGTCTGACAGGCCGAGCATGTCGGCCACCGCCTCGGCGTTCGATGCCCTGGCCGGACGGGGTCTGGGCGATCGCCTGGTCGAGCAGCGACAGCCCGTCACGCGCCGAGCCGTCGGCGGCGCGGGCGATCAGGTCAGCGCGTCCGGCGCGATGCGTCATGCCTTCCAGGGCGGCGAACCGGGCAAACATGGGCGGACAATTCGGCCACCGAGATGCGGCGCAGGTCGAAGCGCTGGCAGCGCGACAGCACGGTCACCGGCACCTTGCGGATTTCGGTGGTGGCGAAGATGAACTTCACATGCGGCGGCGGCTCCTCCAGCGTCTTCAGCAGCGCGTTGAACGCGTTGCGGCTGAGCATGTGGACCTCGTCGATGACGAACACCTTGGTACGCGCCTGCATCGGGCGAAACCGCGTCGCCTCGATGATCTCACGCACGTCCTCGACGCCGGTGCGCGAGGCGGCGTCCATCTCCTGCACATCGGGGTGGCGGTCGGCCAGGATGGCGACGCAGTTGGGGCAGACGCCGCAAGGGTCCGCGGTCGGGCCGCCGGTGCCGTCGCGGCCGATGCAGTTCAGCGCGCGGGCGATGATGCGCGCGGTGGTGGTCTTGCCGACGCCGCGCACGCCGGTGAGCATGAAGGCATGCGCGACCCGCCCGATGGCGAAGGCATTGCGCAGCGTGCGCACCATCGCCTCCTGCCCGATCAGGTCGTCGAACCGCGTCGGCCGGTATTTGCGCGCCAGCACCCGATAGGGCGTCGCCAGCTCGGCTGGTGCCGTCGATGCAGGCTGATCGCTGAACAGCTTGTCGCCGAACAGCTTATCGCCGAACAGACCGGGGCCGGTCGGCTCGGGTTCGGGCAGGGAGTTCGAATCCTGGAACAGGCCGGACATGCGCGGCGCCAAGGACAAGACCGCTGACGCGGCCGGGTTGCGGGGGAAAGTGGGAGGCCGAACAAACGACCCGAGCGGAAACTCGTTGCGGCTGCTTCCTTCCGGACCTGACCGGGTTGGCGAGGCGCCCGTCCGCCGCCGACCTCCCGCGCTAGATATCGTCCATCCGCGCATGCTGTGCAAGGTGAGGATCGGCGCGAGGTTGCCCACGGTCCGGGTGCGTGGCAGTTTGCCCCGGTGACCATGATCCGTGCCAGCCGCCCGAACGTCTACACCGGCAGTCCACTCGACCGTGCCGGCGAGAAGCGTGACGACCAAGTCTGGATCGACGCCGCGCGGTCGCATCCACAGAGTTTGTTCGCCGTCGTCTGGCGGGCCCGCAACCTGATGCGCGGCACCGCCGATGGCCAGCCGGAGGCGGTGTTCCTGACCGCCGCGGCCGCCCGGCCCCTGCACGACGGCGATGCCGATGCACCCTGGGCGTTCCTCGGCCTGCGCGAGGGCGTGCCGGTGTTCAGCGTCGATCTCAGCGCCGCCGACGACCCGGCGCCGCTGCTGCCCGCGAACGGCGGAGAATTCACCGATTTGCGCGCCGTGCCCGGCCTGCTGCCGGGCCACGACGCATCCGTGCTGGCGCATGCCCGCGGCCTGATGCACTGGCGCAGCCGGCACCGGTTCTGCGGCATCTGCGGCGGCGCTTGCGAACCGCGCAGCGCCGGCAACGTGATGCTGTGCACCCAGTGCAACACCTCGCATTTCCCGCGCACCGACCCCGCCGTGATCATGCTGGTGACGCAAGGCGACCGCGCGCTGCTGGGGCATTCCAAACGCTTTCCGAACTCCACCATGTATTCGACCCTCGCCGGCTTCGTGGAACCCGGCGAAAGCCTGGAGGAGGCGGTGGCGCGCGAGGTGTTCGAGGAAGCCGGCGTCCGGGTGGGCGCGGTGCATTACCACTCCAGCCAGCCCTGGCCCTTCCCGGCCTCGATCATGCTCGGTTTCTATGCCGAGGGGCTGACCGAGAAGATCACCATCGATCCCGGCGAATTGATGGACGCGCAATGGTTCTCCCGCGACCAGATGCGCAACCACCGCGATCACGGCTTCATGTTGCCGCGCGGCGACAGCATCGCCCGTCGATTGATCGAGGATTGGCTGGAATCCGCATGACCCGTCTCGCCGCGTCGCTGCTGGCCCTGCTGCTGCTGGGCGCCTGTTCGATGGCCGAAAAGACGATGCCCGACGCGCAATGCCGGCAAGCCGCGTACGACGATCCGCAGGTTCGGATCGAGCGCGCCAGGAATGCCGGCTTCGCGGCGTTCGGCCAGACGACGGAAGCCCGCGACGCGCTCCTTAGCGTGCAAAAGGATGCCTATACGCGCTGCATGCGCCAGCGCGGCCTGGCGCCGCTCGGTGGCGTGGAGGCGGTGCGGCCGGCGCGCTGAGACAACGCCGTCACAGGATGGGTGAAATGGAGCCGGAGCTTCTGACCATTGGCTATGAAGGCACGGTCCTCGGCGACGTGATCGACACGCTGCATGCCGCCGCCGTCACCCATCTGGTGGATGTCCGCGCCATTGCGCAGTCACGCAAGCCCGGCTTCTCCAAGCGGCTGCTGGGCGGGTCGCTTGCGGCCAGCGGCATTCGCTACACCCATCTGCGAGGCCTCGGCACGCCGAAGCCGGGGCGCGAGGCGGCACGGCGCGGCGATGCCGCCACCATGCATGCCGTCTTCAATGCGCATATGGAAACGCTCGAAGCCCAAACCGATCTCGCTTGCGCCGTCGCCATCGCCGCCGCGGACCGTGTCTGCCTGCTTTGCTTCGAGGCCGACCACAGGCTTTGCCATCGCAGCATCGTCGCCGCCCTGATCTGCGAACGCACCGGCCAGGCGGTGCAGCATCTCGCGGTCAAAGCGTGAGCGTGCCGATTTTCGCCCGTTCGTAGCGGGCGGAAATCTTCGCCCAATCCAGCACGTTCCACCACGCCGCCAGGTAGTCGGCACGACGGTTCTGGTATTTCAGGTAATAGGCGTGCTCCCACACATCGTTGCCGAACAGCACGCGGCCGCCGTCCAGCAGCGGGGAGTCCTGGTTCGGCCGGGCCAGCAGCGCCAACTTGCCGTCGCGATTTACCGTCACGAACACCCAGCCGGAGCCGAACACTTCGGCGCCGGCACGGTTGAACTGGGTCTTCAGCGCCTCCATCCCGCCGAACTCACGGACAATGGCATCCGCCAGCCCGCCCGTGGGCGCGCCGCCCTTGCCGCCCATCACCTGCCAGAACATGCTGTGGTTGGCGTGGCCGCCGGCATTGTTGCGCACGACAGTGCGGACCTGCTCCGGCACGTCGCCGAGCCGCCCCAGCAGCGTGTCGACCGACAGGCTCGCGAGCTGCGGAAAATCCTTCACCGCGGCGTTTAGGTTGGCGACATAGGCCGCGTGGTGCCGGTCGTGGTGGATCTGCATGGTCATGGCGTCGATATGCGGCTCATTGGCGTCGAACCCGTAGGGCAGCGGCGGCAACGTGAACGGGCCGGTCGCCTGGGCCAGAACGGGGCGCACGCGGGCGGCGAGCAGGCCGGCCGCTGCGAGGGCGCCGGTCAGCGCGATGCGTCGGGTGAGATGCGCCATGATATCGTGCTCCCTTTTTTTGGCCAGGCGGGTTGGTGATGGCACTCACGCACCCACCACGCCGCTGTCGTCGGCGTCCAGCGTGAAGGCGGCGGCCATCAGCGCCCGCGTGTAGTCGTGCTGCGGCCGGGCGAACAGCTCGTCCGGCGGTGCCCTGCTCGACCACGCGGCCGTGGCGCAGCACCACGATGCGATGCGCCAGCGCCCGGACCACCCGCAGGTCATGGCTGATGAACAGGTAGCCGAGATGGTGGTCGGCCTGCAGCTGCTGCAACAGATCGACGATCTGCGCCTGCACCGACATGTCGAGCGCGCTGGTCGGCTCGTCGAGCACCACGAAGCGCGGCTTCAGCACCATGGCGCGGGCGATGGCGATGCGCTGGCGCTGGCCGCCGCTGAACTCATGCGGATAGCGGTCGCCGATATCGGCCGCGCAGACCGACCTCCTCCAGCGCCTCCGCCACGCGTGCGCTCGCGCTCGCGCGCGCGACAAGGCGGGCTCATGCACCGCCAGGCCCTCGGCGACGATCTCCGCCACCGTCAGCCGCGGCGACAGGCTGCCGAACGGGTCCTGGAAGACGATCTGCATGTCGGCGCGCAACTGCCGCAGGCGCTTGGCTTGTCGAGCTCGGCCAGGTCCACGCCCGGCGAACCGGATGCGGCCCTCCGCCTGCACCAGGCGCAGCAGCGCATAGCCCATGGTGGATTTGCCGGAGCCGCTCTCGCCGACCAGCCCGACGGTCTCGCCCTCATGCACCACGACATCGACGCCGTCGACGGCGCGGACATGGCCGACCGTCCGGCGCAGCACGCCGCGGCGGATCGGGAAATGCACGCGCACATCGGTACCCTCGATCAGCGTGGCGGCGTCGTGGTCGCAAGCGGCAGCGGCTGGCCGCGCGGCTCGGCGGCCAGCAGCATCCGCGTGTAGGGATGGCGCGGGGCGTCGAACACCTCGCGACACCGGCCCTGCCTCCACCACCACGCCATCCTTCATCACGCAGACCCGGTCGGCGTAGCGCCGCACGATCGCGCAGGTCGTGGCTGATCAGCAGCAGCGCCAGCCCGCGGGCGGCTTTCTCCGCCGCCAGCAGCTTCAGGATCTGCGCCTGGATGGTCACGTCGAGCGCCGTCGTCGGCTCGTCCGCGATCAGCAAGGCGGGATCGTTGGCCAGCGCCATCGCGATCATCACCCGCTGGCGCTGCCCGCCGGAGAGCTGGTGCGGGAACGCGTCGAGCCGGTGCGCGGCGTCGGGAAAGCCGACTTCGTTGAGCAGTTCGATCACGCGCGCCCGCAGCCGCCTCCGGCGTCATCCGCCGATGCAGCTGCACCGCCTCGGCGATCTGCTTGCCGATCCGGGTCAGCGGATTGAGGCTGGTCATCGGCTCCTGGAACACCATGCCGGCGACGCCGCCGCGCAGCCGGCGCAGCAGACCGTCGCCGGCGCCGATCACGCTCTGGCCGTCGACCACGACGCGGCCGGTCGCAGGTGGCGCCCGGCGGCAGCAACTGCAGCAGCGACAGCGCGGTGAGCGACTTGCCGGAGCCGCTCTCGCCGACCAGCGCCAGCGTCTCGCCGCGGTCCAGCGTGAAGCGACACGCGATCCACCACGGCGCGGCTGCCGAACGCGACGGTCAGGTCCTCGACCGTCGACCAGGCTCATCGGGCGCGCCGATCCGGGGTCTTGCGCGGATCGAACGCGTCGCGCACCGCCTCGCCGATGAACACCAGCAAGGTCAGCAGCCCGCCCAGCACGACGAACGCGGTGATGCCGAGCCACGGCGCCTGCAGGTTGTTCTTGCCCTGCGACACCAGTTCGCCCAGCGACGGCGAGCCGGGCGGCAGGCCGAAGCCGAGGAAATCCAGGCTGGCGAGGATGGTCACCGAGCCGGACAGGGTGAACGGCAGGAAGGTCAGCGTCGCCACCATGGCGTTGGGCAGGATGTGCCGCCACATCACCGCGATGTCCGACACGCCCAGCGCCTTGGCGGCGCGGACATAGTCCAGGTTGCGGCCGCGCAGGAACTCGGCCCGCACCACGCCGGTCAGGTTCATCCAACTGAACAGCAGCAGGAAGACCAGCAGGATCCAGAAGCTCGGCGTGATGATGCTGGCCAGGATGATCAGCAGATAGAGCTGCGGCATCCCGGACCAGATTTCGATGAAGCGCTGGAACAGCAGATCCACCAGGCCGCCGCGATAGCCCTGGATGGCGCCGGCGGCGATGCCGATCACCGACGAAATTGCCGTCAGGGTGAAGCCGAACAGCACCGAAATGCGAAAGCCGTAGATCACCCGTGCCAGCACGTCGCGTGCCTGGTCGTCGGTGCCGAGCAGGTTCTTGCCGTCCGGCGGCGACGGTGCCGGCGTCGGCAGCCGCTTCACCACGGTGTTGTAGGAGTAGCGGATCGGCGGCCAGATCATCCAGCCCTTGGCGTTGATCGCCGCCTGCAGTTCGGGATCGGTGTAGTCCGCCTCGGTCGGCATGAAGTCGGCGCCGAATGTGTCCTCGCTGTAGTCGTGCAGCACCGGCACGTACCAGTGCCCGTCGTAGCGGATCAGCAGCGGTCGGTCGTTGGCGAGCAACTCGGCGAACAGGGTCAGGCCGAACAGCGCCAGGAAGATCCACAGCGACCAGTAGCCGCGCCTATGGGCCCGGAAGATCGCCAGGCGCCGGCGTGTCAGCGGCGACAGATGCACTACTGCCTGGCCTCGAAATCGATGCGCGGGTCGACCACGGTGTAGAGGATGTCGCCGACGATCTGCATCAGCAGGCCGAGCAGGGTGAACATGTACAGCGTGCCGAACATCACCGGGTAGTCGCGCCGGATCGCCGACTTCGAAACCCAGCAGCCCGAGGCCGTCGAGCGAAAAGATGATCTCGACCAGCAATGCCGACGAAAACAGGATGCCGATGAACGCCGACGGGAAGCCGGCGATGATCAGCAGCATCGCGTTGCGGAACACATGGCGGTACAGGATGCGCTGCTCGCTGGCGCCCTTGGCGCGCGCGGTGACGACGTATTGCTTGCGGATTTCCTCCAGGAAGCAGTTCTTGGTCAGCACGGTCAGGCCGGCAAAGCCGCCGACCACGAGCGCCACGGTCGGCAGCACCATGTGCCACAGATAATCCAGGATCCGGGCCGGAAAGCTCCAGGATCTCGGTGCCGGTGCTGTGCAGCCCGCGCAACGGAAACCATTGCACGAAGCTGCCGCCGGCGAACAGCACCACGAGCAGGATGGCGAACAGGAACCCCGGCACCGCGTAGCCGACCAGCACCGCGGCACTGCGTGGCCACGTCGAAGCGGCTGCCGTCGCGCACCGCCTTGGCGATGCCCAGCGGGATCGAAACGAAATACACCAGCAGCGTCGACCACAGCCCGAGCGAGACGGAGACCGGCATCTTCTCGCCGATCAGCCGCAGCACCGGTCTCATCGCGAAAGAAGCTGCGGCCGAAATCGAAGGTCAGGTAATCGCGCAGCATCAGCACGAAACGCTCGGGCGCAGGCTTGTCGAAGCCGAACATCCGCTTGATGTCGGCGACCACATGCGGGTCGAGGCCGCGGGCGCCGCGATAGGCTGCCATCGCCGGCCGGCATCGCCTCGGCGGCGCCGGCGCCGGTCATGCGGCCGGTGACACCGCCGCCGCGCCCCTTCAACTCGGCGATCATCTGCTCCACCGGGCCGCCGGGGGCGAACTGCACGACCACGAAGTTGATGGCGATGATGCCGAACAAGCGTCGGAATCACCAGCAGCAGGCGGCGGAGCAGGTAGGACGCCATCAGCCCTCGGTGCGCGGCGGATCGCGTCATGGGCCGCTGCGCCTTGCCGCATCGTTGGCGGCGGCTAGCACCGGGTCGACCCACCAGCTGTCGAAGGCGAGGCCGGTGCGCACCGGCTTGTCGGGCCGGCCGAAGCGGTCCCAATACGCGACCCGCACCGATTGCAGGTGCCAGTGCGGCACCACGTACCAGCCCGCACAGCAGCACCCGGTCGAGCGCATGCGCCGCCGCGACCAGCGATGCGCGCGGTCACGGCGCGGTCACGCACCTCGCTGCACCAGCGCGTCGATCACCGGGCTGCAGACCCCCATCAGGTTGTCGCCGCCCTCCGGCTTCGCGCTGTCGCAGGTCCAGTAGCCGCGTCTGCTCGTTGCCCGGGCTTTCGGATTCGCTCGATCGACGACCACGATCATGTCGTAATCGTAGGTGTCGATCAGCCGCTGGTACTGCGCCGGATCGACGGTCCGCACCCGCGCCTCGATGCCCAGCCGCGACAGCCATTGCACATAGGGCAGCGACACGCGCTCGAACGTCGGCTGATCGAGCAGGATCTCGAAGCTGAACGGCTGGCCGTCGGCGTCGACCAGCTTGCGGTCCTGCACTTTCCAGCCGGCCTGCTCCAGCAGCGCCAGCGCGCCGCGCAGCTCCTCGCGATTGTTGCCGGAGCCGTCGGTCACCGGCAGCTCGAACGGCTTGGTGAACAAGTCCGGCGGCAGCTGGTCGCGATACTTGTTCCAGCAACGCCAGCTCGGCGCCCTCGGGAATGCCGCTCGAGGCGAGGTCGCTGTTGCTGAAATAGCTGTTGGTGCGGGTGTAGGCGCCATAGAACAGGTTGGCGTTGGCCCATTCGAAATCGAACACCATCGCCAGCGCGTGGCGCACCCGGACATCCTTGAACAGCGGCCGGCGCGTGTTCATGCCGAAGCCCTGCATGCCCGTCGGCAGGTGGTGGCGCAGCAGCTCCTTCTTCACCAGCCCCTTCTGCACCGCCGGGAAAGTCGTAGGCGGTGGCCCACTCCTTGGCGATGTTCTCGCTCGCGGAAATCGATCTGGCCGGCCTTGAACGCCTCCAGCGCCACCGTCGCGTCGCGGAAATATTCGGTGCGCCTGGTGTCGAAATTGGCCAGTCCGCGCGTCGGTCGGCAGATCCTTCGACCAGACGTCGGGCACGCGCTCCATCGACAGGGTGCGGCCGAACTCGAAACTGGCCGACCCGGTAGGGGCCGGAGCCGAGCGGCGGGTCGGTCAGCGGCTTGTCGAACTCGCGCCCGGCCCACCAATGCTTCGGCAGCACCGCCATCTGGCCGAGGATCAGCGGCAGCTCGCGGTTGAGTGTTGGACTTGAAGTGGAACACCACCCGGCGCGGTCCTTCGACCGTCACCGAGGCGACGTCGGCATAGTACTGCCGGTAGAACGGCCGGCCCTTGCTCGCGCAGGGTGTCGAAGGTCCAGGCGACGTCCTCGGCGGTGACCGGCGTGCCGTCGTTGAACTTGCGCCTCGCGGCCGCAACTCGAACGCGACGCCGATGCGGTCGGCCGGCAACTCGATCACCTGCGGCGAGATGGCCGTATTCGGTCTCGGCCTCGTCGGCGTTGGGCCTGCAGTCAGCGTGTCCCAGACCGCGGAACGACGTCGGCGGCGCGGCGGTGCCGCGGACGATGAACGGATTGAAGCTGTCGAAGGTGCCGACCGTGCTGAGCGCGACCTCGCCGCCTTTCGGCGCGTCCGGATTGACGTACGGGAAATTCCTGAAATCCGCCGGCAGCTTCGGCTCGCCGAGCAAGGAGATGCCGTAGGTGCGCACCGGCTCTGCGGCGAGCGCCGGGGTTTGGGCCCCGCCATGGGCAAGCCCGGCCAGCAGCCAGACGGCGATTGCGAACATCCAGCGCACGCGCATTATCGGCCTCCCCGGATTTCGCGCCATGATAGCCACGAGCGCCCAACTGTCCCAAGGCAAACAAATCCGGTGCAGCACGCCCCCAAGCGCCGAGGTCCTGCTGGCTTGGGGGAAACCCGGTCAAGCGGTCGAGCAGCGCCACCGCTTCGGCCAGCAGTGCCGCATCGCCCACGGCCAAGACGTGGCCGTCGCTGGACGGAGCGAGCGGCTGGCCGTGCCAGTCGGTCAGCCGGCCGCCGGCACCTTCGATCACCGGAACCAATGCCGCCCAGTCCCACAGGTTCATCGTCGCCTCGGCGATGACGTCGATCTGGCCCAGCGCCAGCAAGCCGTAGGCGTAGCAATCGCCGCCGAAGCTGGTCCGCCGCGCTGCTCGCCGCAGACCTCTGCCAGGCCGGCAGATCCGCCGGGTCGAACATCTCGGGACTCGTGCAGGACAGCTCGGCGTGGTCGAGGCGGGCACAAGGTCGGCAGCCGGGGCGGCCGCCGAAGCGGCCGCGGAACCGGGTGCGGCGGCCGGCGGCGCCGATCCAGCGCTCGCCGGTCACCGGCTGGTCGATGATGCCCAGCACCGGCCGGTCGTCCTGCAGCAGCGCGAGCAGGGTGCCGAACACCGGGCGGCCGGTGATGAAGGCGCGGGTGCCGTCGATCGGGTCGAGCACCCAGCGCAGCGGCGCCTGCGGCCGTTCGAGGCCGAATTCCTCGCCGAGGATTCCGTGTTCCGGGAAAACCCTCGTCAACACGGCACGCATCGCCTGCTCGGCATTGCGATCGGCGATGGTGACCGGGCTCGCGTCGCCTTTCAGCTCGGCAGCCAGCCCGGCCGCGGAAGAACGGGCGGATCACCTCGCCGGCGGCATCCGCCGCCGCTTCGGCGGCGCGGATCAGCGCATCGAGATCGAGGTCGCGACACCTGGTCGATCGCGGCAGCGGCTCGGGCGATTTGCGACAGGCTGCGGAGATAGGCGATCACGTCGGCCCGCTGCTTGTCGTTGTTGATGCCGGCGAAGGCCATCCGCGTGCCGGGCACGTAGCGCGACGGCTTGTGCAGCCAGGTCGTTGAGTTCGTCGTAGGTCCAGGGGCCTTCCTTGCCCTTGAGGCCGGCGGAATAGTTGAAGCCGGCCATGTGGGCGTGCGGCGCCGCCGACCACGCCATACAGGTTCGGGCCGACGCCGGCCTTGCCGCCCTCGGTGAAGGTGTGGCAGGCCGAGCAGAGCTTCTTCGCGTCGGTTTCGCCCGTGGCGGGATCGGCCGAGGCCAGCAGCGGCCGCGATCGGCGCCGGCGGCTCGGGCTTGGCCCCGGTCGGCGGCTTCGGCCGCGCCTTCGATCTTGATGGCGCGTCTGCTTCAGCGCCACGGGTGGACCAGGGTTTCCCCGATCAGGCCCGCAGACCATGAAGGCGATGCCGGCCACCAGGACGGCGGCACATGGCCTTGTTGACCTCCAAGCTATCCATTCGACGAACTCTCCGCGATCGAGGCTGCTGCAGCGTCACGTTGCGCGACGCTGCGCAGGAAAGCCTAAGGTGCGGCGCACCATAGGGAAGGGACGCGCGTGCTTCAACCCACGCCGGCGACGCCAAGCATATGATTTCTGTGAATATCCGGCCGGCGGCATCGATATGAACCCGATCGTCGTCATTCCCTCCCGCATGGCCGCCACGCGCCTGCCCGGCAAGCCGCTCGCGGACCTGCACGGCGTCGCGATGATCGTGCATGTGATGCGGCGCGGGCAGGAGGCCGATATCGGCCCGGTGGCGGTGGCGGCGGGCGACCCTGAAATCGTCGACGCGATCCGCGCCGCCGGCGGCACCGCCATCCTGACCGACCCTTCGCTGCCGCGCGGCTCGGACCGGGTACATGCGGCGCTGTCCATCCTCGACCCGCAGGGGCGGCACGACGTCGTCGTGAACCTGCAAGGCGACCTGCCGACGATCCCGCCGGACTACCTGCGCGCCGTGCTGTCGCCGCTGGCCGACACCACGATCGATATCGCGACCCTGGTCGCCCCGATCACCGATCCCGCCGAGGCCGCGGCGCCCCCAGTGGTGAAGGCCGCCTGCGCCTTCGACCGTGGCCGCGCGGTTTCGCCGGCGCTGTATTTCTCCCGCGCCGCGATCCCCTGGGGCGACGGCCCGCTCTGGCACCATATCGGCATCTATGCCTTCCGCCGCCAGGCGCTGGCGCGGTTCGTGGCGCTGCCCGAGTCGCCGCTGGAACGCCGCGAGAGCCTGGAGCAGTTGCGGGCGCTGGAAGCCGGCATGCGGATCTCCTGCGCCCGAGTCGAGCACGCGCCGTTCGGCGTCGACACGGCCGAGGACCTGGAACGCGCGAGGGTGGCGCTCGCACCTCGGGTGGCCGCGCAATGACCGTAGTTCGGGAATGGCCGTAGATCGCGAAGACGGGCAGCATCGCGTTCCAGGGACGGCCCGGCGCCTATTCCGACCTCGCCTGCCGGCACGCCTTCCCGTCCTGGCGCACGTTGCCCTGCGACACGTTCGAGGCGGCGATGGAAGCGGTGCACGACCGGTGCCGCCCAGCTCGCCATGATCGCCTGCGAGAACAGCCTGGCCGGGCGGGTGCCGGATGTGCATGTGCTGATGCCCGAAAGCGGCCTGCACGTGGTCGGCGAGCATTTCCAGCGCGTCGAGCATTGCCTGCTCGCAGCACCGGGAGCCAGCCTGCGAAGCTTGAAGCGCGCGCATTCCCACGCCGTCGCCCTCGGCCAGGTTCGTCATCTGCTGAAGGAGCTGAACCTGCAGGCGGTGGTGCAGGCCGACACCGCGGGGGCGGCCGAGCAGGTGGCGCAGTGGAACAGCCCGGAGGAAAGCGCCATCGCCTCCTCGCTCGCCGCCGAATTGTTTGGCCTGCAAATCCTTCGCACCAATGTCGAAGACGCGGCCCACAACACCACGCGGTTCTATGTCATGGCCCGCGACCCCGGCACGCTGCCGCCCGAGACGCCCGACCTGATGACCACCTTCGTGTTCCGCGTCCGCAACGTGCCCGCGGCGCTGTACAAGGCGCTGGGCGGGTTCGCCACCAACGGCGTCAACATGACCAAACTCGAAAGCTACATGGTCGGCGGCCATTTCAACGCCACCCAATTCCTTTGCGAGGTCGCCGGCCACCCCGAGCAGCCGGCGCTTCGCCGCGCGTTGGAGGAGCTTTCCTTCTTCTCCCGCGAGACCCGTATCCTCGGCGTCTATCCGATGGCGGCGTTCCGCAAGGACCAGGACGCCGGCGACAACTGATCCAGGCCTAACCCCGAGCCGCGTGGCTCAGCGTGCGCAGCAGCGTCGGCATGAACAGCAGCGTCACCAGCAGCGTGCTGCCCAGGCTGATCAGCAACAGCGTGCCCATGCTGGCGGTTCCGGGGTGGCGGCTCAGCGCCAGGGAGCCGAAGGCGGTGCCGGTGGTCAGCGCCGAAAACAGGATCGCCCGCGCCGTGGCGGTGCCGAGGAAGCGGGTCTTTCCCGCCCGCCAGTTCATCACAAAATAGATGTTGAACGACACGCCGACGCCGAGCAGCAGCGGCAGCGCGATGATGTTGGCGAAATTCAGCGGCAGCGGCAGCAGCGCCGCCACGATCACCGTCAGGAACGCCGACAGCAGCAACGGCGCCAACACCAGCACGACGTCCAGCGCCCGCCGCTGCACCAGCGCCAGGATGATCGCGATCGCGATCAGCGCACTGATCGCCGCCTGACGAAAGGCGCCGATGATGGTGCCCGCGGTTTCCACGATGGTCACCGCCGAGCCGCCGGCGTCCGGCGCCACGCCACGGACCTCGCGCACGAATTCCCTAAGCCCGGCGCTGTCGCGCGCCTGCGGCTTCGCCAACGCCTGCATCCGCGCCCCGCCGTCGGCGCCGACCCAGTCGCGGGAAATCTCCGGCGGAATGTCGGCCACCGTCACCGGCTTGGCGGCGAGCGCCAGGCGGAGCCGGTCGAGCTGCAACGGCAGGAAGCGGGTGAGTGCGGCGTTGGCCGCCATCAACGTGGCGTCCGGGGCTTTTTCCAAGGTCTTCAGGTCGTTGCGGATCGCCACCAGCGGGTCGTCCTTGGGCAGGCTCGGGATTGCGTGCTCGATCTGCCGGCGCGCGGTGGACGCGGCCAGGCGCAAGTCTTCCGCCTTGACCGGCGCGGCCGGGCCGCGCGGCGCCAGCGTCGCGGTGAGGATGTTCGCCGCGTCGGCGATCAAGGCGAGCTTGGCCGGCTGATCCGCCGGGACGAAGCTGCTCAGCGTCAGCGTGCTGTTGACCAGCGGCAGCTTATCGATCTTGGCCGCCAGTGCATCCGCCTCGGCCACCGATGCCGCCAACACGTCGATGCTGTAGGGATTGGTCAGCGGCGAGTTCATCAGATCGGCGAGGGTGCGCATCGCCTCGGTGTCTTTGTTCTTGGTGTGCAGCGGATCGCTGTCGAAGCTCAGCCGCGGCAACAACAGACCGCCGGCGACGGCCAGGACGGCGAAGCCCGCCAGCACCGGCAAGCGGGCCCGAAACAGCCTTTGCTCCAGCGCGTCGCCCCAGGCGAAACCGATTTCGGCGCGTTCGGCGTGTGGGCGGAACAGGGTCAATGCCGCGGGCAGGAAGGTCATGGTGCAGGCAAACGCGATCATCATGCCGACCCCTGAGATCAATCCCAGCTCTGCCACGCCGCGGAAATCGGTCGGCACGAAGGCCAGGAACCCCGCCGCCGCCGCCGCCGCCGCGACCAGGATCTGCGGGCCGACCTGCGACGCGGTCCCGGCCAGCGCATCGGCGGCGTCCGGGGTGTGCAACCGAACCTCGCGATAGCGGACGCTGAACTGGATGGCGAAATCGACCGCGATGCCCACGAACAGAATGGCGAAGGCGACCGAGATCAGGTTCAGCGTGCCGACCGCGAGTGCGGCGAACCCGGTGGTCAGCAGCAGCCCGAGTGCCAGGGTGAACAGGATCGGCAGGATCAGCCGCCAGCTGCACACCGCCAGCACCAGCCAGATCACCACCAGGATCGCGCTTGCGATGGTGCCGGCGAGGGCGCCCTGGGCCACGGTTGCGAACTCCTCGTCGGCCAGTGCCACCGACCCGGTGACGCGGACATGCGCCGCCCCGCTGCGAACGAATTCGAGGCCGGCAGCGGCGTCGCGAATCGCCTGGGTGGCGGCCCCGCCCGGTTGCAGCTCGCCATATTCGAGCTTGGGATGGAGCAGGACGAAGCGGTACGGCCCGGCCTCCTCGGCCAGCGAGCCGCCCAGCAGAAGCTGCCACGACAGCGGCTCGGCATGGCCGGCGGCGGCGGCGGCCAGCGATTTGTGAAAGGCATGCAAGGCCGAGGTGAACGGCGCGAGATTGGCCTGGCCTTGCTCGGCGCCGATCGCGAGCAGGCTGAGGGCGGCGAACAGCCCCCGCGCACTGGGATCGGCGACCAATTGGCCCAGAAAGGGTTGCGCATCGATGGTGCGGTCCAGCACATCCTGCAACTGCTGTGGGTCGAGGAACAGCAGGCCGTTGGCCTCAAGATAAGGCGAGGCGTCCGGCCGCCGCACCGACGTGAAATGCGCGCTGTCCGATGCCAGGACGCGGGCCAGGTCGGCCGCGGTCTGCTCGGCATCCTCCGGCGTTGATCCGTCCACCACCGCCACCAGCAGATCGTGGAACTGCGGAAAATCGCGGTTGAACGCCAGCTCCTGCTGACGCCACGGCAGGCTTTGGGCGAATAACTGGTCAGTGTCGGTGGACACCCCCAACCGCCGCGATGCGATGAGGCAGCACAGCACGGCGAGCCCGAGCCCCAGCAGCGACACCAGGGCCGCATGGCGGCGGCTGGCATGCGAGAGTACGGCGAGCAGGCGCGTGAGGGACATGCGGCGATCCGGCTAGGTGGAGCGGCAAGGGGATAAAGCCTCCGCCGCTCCGGGTCCATGCGGCACGGCCGCGAGGGCTTTGACGAAACCGCTTCGGCGAGCGACAAACCCGCAAGGAATAGAGGAACCGCCAATGCCCGCGAGCCAAGTTGCCCCCGCTCACGTTTCCGCGCGCAGCCGCCCGCCGTTCCGCGCCGACCATGTCGGCAGCCTGCTGCGCCCGTCCGCCCTGCGCGCGGCGCGCACGGCCCATGCCGCCGGCAAGCTCGCGGACGCGGCATTGCGCGTGGAGGAGGACCGCTGCATCGCGGCCGCGATCCGCAAGCAGGAGGAGATCGGCCTGCGCGCCGCCACCGACGGCGAATACCGCCGCGCCTACTGGCACTTACGATTTCGTCTCCGGCCTTGAGGGTGCCGAGCTGCTACGTTCCCGAGCAAAAAATCGAGTTCAAGGGCGGGGTGATGCTGCCGCACACGCTGCGGGTCACCGGCACGATCGCCTGGAAGGACCCAGTCTTCATCGACGATTACAAATTCGTCGCCACCCACGTTTCCAAGGCGATCGCCAAGCAGACCATCCCGTCGCCCAGCGTGCTGCATTTCCGCGGCGGGCGCAAGGCGATCGACCACGCGATTTACCCCGATCTCGACGGCTTCTTCGCCGATCTCGGCACCGCCTACCACGACGCGATCGCAGGCCTTCGCCGCCGCCGGCTGCCGCTATCTGCAACTCGACGAGGTCGAACATCGCCTATCTCTGCGATCCCGAGCAGATCGCCGCGCTGAAGGCGCGCGGCGAGCACGTCGACGGTCTGCTGGAAATCTACGGCGACCTGATCAACCGCGCGATCGACGGCACGGCCGGCCGGACATGACCATCTCGATGCATCTCTGCCGCGGCAATTTCCGCTCCACCTTCGTGGCCTACCGGCGGCTACGAGCCGGTGGCCGAGGTGCTGTTCAATCGGATCAACGTCGACGCCTATTTCATGGAATACGACAGCGACCGTGCCGGCGGGTTCGAACCGTTGCGCTTCGTGCCGCGCGGCACCGAAGATCGTCGTGCTCGGCCTCGTCACCAGCAAGACCGGCGAGCTGGAGAGCAAGGACGACCTGAAGCGCCGGATCGATGAGGCCAGCAAATATCCTGCCGCTCGAAGCAACTGGCGCTGCAGCCGCAATGCGGCTTCGCCAGCACCGAGGAGGGCAATTCGCTGACCGAGGACGAGCAATGGCGCAAGCTGGAGCTGTGCATCGACGTCGCGCGCGAGGTCTGGGGCAGCGTTTGAGGCGAAGCGACTCCGCCTGGCACCGCGCCTTGATGACCAAACTCACCTCCAGCGGCGCGCCGCGCCGGCGTTGAGGCGAGGCGGCGCTGAGCCGGGCGGGACCGAGAGCGGCGTCAATAACCTTGGACAAGGTCGACGCGGTTCGGCAATGCGCCGCCGGCCTGCCAGGCCTGGAGATTGCGGAAAAAGATATCGAGGCTGTCGGGATTGTAGCGAAGGGGGTCGTCGGCTGAGACATGCGGCGTGGCGATCAGGTTGCGCGTGGTCCAAAGCCGGTGGCCGGGGGGAACGGGCTCCGGCGTGAACACGTCAAGCACCGCGCCGCCGAGATGGCCGCCGTCGAGCAGGTCGCACAGCGCATCCTGGTCGAGCAGCGCGCCGCGGCCGATATTCACCACCCCTGCGCCCTGCGGCAGCAGCGCCAGCCGGCGCCGGTCCATGAGGTTGCGTGTCGCCGGCGTGAGCGGGCAGGCGAGAATGAGGAATTCGGTATCGGGCAGCAGCGCGTCCAGCGCCTCGGTCGCGACGATCCGCGAAAAATCGGGATGCGGCTCGGGGCGGCGGCGCACGCCCGTCACCTCGGCGCCGAAATGCCGCGCCCCGCGCGCCGCCGCACTGCCGAGATCGCCGGTGCCGATGATGCTCACTCGCCGGCCGCGCAGGGTCGGGGCGAAATGCGGCTGCCAATGGCCGGCCGTTGGGCGGCGATCGCGGCGGGCAGGCGCGCGTTCAGCATCAGCAGCGCCATCGTCGCGTATTCCGACGCCTTGGCGCCGTGCGCGCCGCGGTTGTTCAGCAGCATCGACGCCCGGCGGCAGCCAGTCGAACGGCATCAGCTTGTCGAGCCCGGCCGCGGTGCAGAAGATCATCCGCAACTTCGGGGCCGGGCAGGGGAAGCGCCCGGCGAAGGTGCCGGGGGCGCCGATCAGGATTTCCGCGAGCGCCATTCCGGCGGCAAATTCGGCGTCGGTGCTACCGAAGCTGACCGCATGGCCCGCTTGGCCGGCCCGCTGTCGCGCTTGCGCGAACTGCTCCTGGCGAGATGGCGAACAACGCATTGTCGGGCGCGTTCTGGATGTGGATGCGCATCGCTGGTCTCCGTCGTGATGCACCGGCTTCCGCCGCGGGCGCGGCGCTGTCAACATCGGCCGGCATGGATATTCCGATCCTGTTCCAGGATTCCCGCTTCGTCGTCCTGAACAAGCCCGCCGGGCTGCCGGTGCATGCCGGCCCAGGCGGCCGCCGCAGCGTCGAGGACTGGTTTCCAATATTGTCCCGCCGACGCGATGGCCCGTGGTTGGCGCACCGGCTCGATGCCGATACCGCCGGCTGCCTCGTGGTGGCGCTCCGGCGTGCCGCCCTGCATGCGGTTCAGGCCGAATTCGCCGCCGGAAGGGCGGAAAAAATCTACTGGGCGGTGGTGAGCGGCAACCCCAAGGACTCATCGGGCGTCATCGAGGCGCCGTTGCGCAAGCAGACGGATCGGACGGGATGGCGGATGGTCGCGGGTGAGGGCGGGCAATCGGCGGTGACGGAATGGCGGGTGCGCGGCCAAACCGATCACGTCGCGTGGCTGGAGCTGCGGCCGCGCACCGGCCGCACGCACCAGGTCCGCGCCCATTGCGCGGCCCTCGGCTGCCCGATCCTCGGCGACCCGGTCTACGGCGCGGACGAAGGCTTTTGCACGAACGAGAGCAAGCTCCATTTGCTCGCCCGCGCCATCACCTTGCGGGTCGAGCCGCCGCTGGCGGCGACCGCGCCGCCGCCGCCGCACATGCAGGCCGCCCTCACGGCCTGCGGCTGGTCAGCCGAACAGGAACCATAGCCGGAACAGCATCGTTTCCGCCCAGGTCTGGCGGCGCAGTCCGGGGATCCGCAACGCCGCGAGGCGACGGAGCGGACCGCTCCTCAGCGCCTTGTCGATCGCCGTCACCTGGGCGCGGGTCGCGTCCGACATCAGTTGCGGCTGCTCCATCAACGCGCCGACATGCTGGCGGAGCACATTCATGAAGACCGAGGGGCCGCGCTGCATCGCCGCCACCGCCCGGCGGGACATCGAACGCGGGGCGCCGACCAGGTTGTCGGTGTGCTGGCGGTACAGCACCACCGGTTCGTTGTCGTCGAGCAGCGTGCCGCCGGACGCGGTGACCAGCAGGTAGCACCACCAGTCATGCAGCGTGGCCGAGGGTGGACGGCTCTCGGCGATCATCGACGCGGCACAGCGGTTCAGCATGATGGTGCAGCCGGTGGTGACATTCTGCGTCAACGCCGCCGGAAACCCGGTCGGCTGCTCGAGCCCCCGCGACACGGCGACTCGCCGCAAGCTTGCATCGACCAGGACCTGCCGCGCGCAATACAGCGACGGCACCGCGGCGGAGACGCGGTGCAGCGCGTGGGCCCCACGCGTCAGCTTCTCCGGCAGCCAGACATCGTCCTGATCGGCGAAGGCCACCATGTCGATTCGCCCAAGGTCGTGTGGGCGGCGTGCAGCAGGGTCAGGAAGCTGGCGGTCGGCCGCAGCCGCTCGGGCGGTCCGTCAATACGCACGCAACGACCTTGGCCGGCGGTGCTGGCGAATTCCTGCATCATCGCCACGGTGTTGTCGCTCGACCCGTCGTCGCGCCAATACAGCGTCCAACTCGGATAGGTCTGCGCCAGCAGGCTCTCCAACTGTTCGCGCAAATAGCGCTCCCCGTTGAAGGTAGAGAGCAGGATCGCGATGCGGGGTTCGAGGTTGCGCTGCAGCATCGCCCTGCGTCCTACCCCGCCGTTTGCGCCGGCGGCGTCCGGTGCGTGCCCGGCGCAGGAACGGCGGGGGCGGCCGGCGAAACCTCGGCCGCAGTCGCCGGGCGGGCGGCGGCGGAGCCCGTGAACACCTGGGCGATGACCGCCGGCAGCGTCATTTGCCAGTCGGGCAGGCGCTGGCCGAACACCTGCTCCAACCGGCGGCAGTCGAGCCGCGAATCCGGCGGGCGGCGCGCCGGCGTCGGCCAGTCGACGGTGGCGATGGGGTCGATCTCGGGCGGCGCCAGGCCATACGTGGAAGCGGCGGCGAAAGTGGCGGTGGCGAGGCCATGCCAACTGGTCGAGCCGCTGCCCGCCGCATGGAACACGCCGGCGTAACCAGCCTGCCAGCCACCATCCAGGCGGTCGACGATGCCCAGGATCGCGGCCGCCAGGTCCGGCGCCGCGGTCGGGCAGCCGATCTGGTCGGCGACGACGCGCAAGCGGCGGTCACGCGTCGCGGCCTTCAGCATGGTGAGGACGAAATTCTTGCCGGTGGCGGCGTAGACCCAGGACGTCCGCAGCACGATCGCGCGCGGTCGCAGGCGGCCAGCACCGCCGCTCGCCGGCCAGCTTGGTGGCGCCGTAGACGCCGGTCGGGCTGGTCGGGTCGGTCTCGACGTAGGGCGCGCCCTTCAGGCCGTCGAACACATAGTCGGTGGAGACATGGATCAGCGGAATGCCGGCGGCGGCGCAATACGCGGCCAGCAGTGCCGGGCCGTCGTGGTTGGCGCGGTCGGCGTTCGGCCTGCTCGGTCTCGGCGCGGTCGACGGCGGTGTAGGCGGCGGCGTTGACGATCAGCGAGGGCGCCGCCCGCTGCAAGCAACCCGGGCAACGTGTCCGAGTTGGTCGAAATCGAACTCCGGGCGGCCGACGCAGCGAAGGCGGCGGCCACCGGCGGCATCGGACAAAGCGCGGCGCCAGTTGGCCGCTGCCGCCGGTGACGAGGATAGGACCGGGCTGCATGGCCACCTAGAACCACGGCTCGCAATTGGCGAGACGCGGCAGCTTCTCGTCCTTGGCGGAAAGCGTCGCCTCGCCCGGCGCGACCGGCCAGGGCAGCGCCGAGGTCGGGATCGTTCCAGATCACGCCGCGCTCGGCGGCCGGGTCGTAGGCGGCGGTCACCTTGTAGACGACCTCGGTATCCGGCTCGAGCGTGCAGAACCCGTGCAGGAAGCCGCCGGGCACCCAGAGCTGGGACCAGTTCTCGGCGCTCAGCACGGCGGCGACGTGCTGGCCGTAGGTCGGCGAGCCGCGCCGGATGTCGACCGCCACGTCCCAGATGGCGCCGCGCAGCACCCGCACCAGCTTGCCCTGCGACGTTGGGTGCGATCTGGCAGTGCAGCCCGCGCAACGGTGCCCCTGGCCGCCGACAGGCTGTGATTGTCCTGCACGAACGGTCCGACGAATCCCGGCCGCGGCGAACCGGGCGGCGTTCCAGGTTTCCGAGAAGAAGCCGCGGGCGTCGCCGAATTGCGGCGGCGTGACGCAGAATCACGTCGGGAATGGCAAGCGGCTCGATCTTCATGGATGCGTCACGCGCGTTCTGCCTTCACGCGTGCTCTCCGCGGCAAGCTCGCTCAGCACCCGGCCGAGTTCGGTCTTGCCCAAGGCGCGGCGCGTGCGTCGCGCAAGGCAGTCGGCGTCGATCCAGCCCATGCGGAAGGCCACTTCCTCCGGACAGCCGACCAGCATTCCCTGGCGCGACTGGATCGTCTGCACGAACGTCGCCGCCTGCAGCAGGCTGTCCGGCGTGCCGGCATCGAGCCAGGCGCAGCCGCGCCCGAGCCGTTCCACGTGCAGGCTGCCTTCCTCCATGTACATCCGGTTGAGGTCGGTGATCTCCAGCTCGCCGCGGGCCGAGGGCCTTACTTGCGCCGCCATTTCGGTCACCCGGTGGTCGTAGAAATACAGGCCGATGACCGCCCAGTTGGACTGCGGATGCGCCGGCTTCTCGACGATGTCGAGCGCGCGTCCGGCCGGCGTCCATGGTGACGACGCCGTAGCGTTCGGGGTCGCGCACCTGGTAGGCGAACACCGTCGCACCCTGCGGCCGCGCGCGTCGCCGCCCGCAGCATGCACCGAAAGATGGTCGCCGAAGATGAGGTTGTCGCCGAGCGCCAGCGCGCAGGCCTCGCCGTCCAGCCAGTCGCGCGCCGATATGGAACGCCTGGGCGAGGCCTTCGGGGCTGCGGCTGCTCGGCATAGCTGAAGCGGACGCCGAGCTGCGCGCCGTCGCCGAGCAGGCGGCGGAACTGCGGCAGGTCGTCGGGGGTGGAAATCACCAGGATGTCGCGGATGCCGGCCAGCATCAGCACCGACAGCGGATAATACGACCATCGGCTTGTCGTAGACCGGCAGCAGCTGCTTGGACGACGCGAGCGTCATCGGATGCAGCCGGGTGCCCGAGCCGCCGGCGAGCAGGATGCCCTTCATGCGGTCACGCCGCGCTCTGAACGTGGCCGAGCCGCTGGCCGGCGTAGCGGGCGGCGCGGATACCCTCCCACCACGGGCGGTTGGCGAGGTACCAGTCGATCGTGCGGGCGAGGCCCGGCCTCGAAATCATGCGGCGCACGCCAGTCCAGCGCCGCCTCGGTCGCGCGACGGGTCGATCTCGTAGCGGAAATCATGGCCGGGCCGATCGGTCGACGAAGCGTGATCAGCCGCGCGCGCGGGCCGGCCGGGTCGGGCACGCGGGCGTCGAGGGCGGCGCAGATGGCGCGCACCACCTGCAGGTTGCTGCGCGGCTGGCGGGCGCCGATGGCGTAGGTCGCGCCCGCCTCGCCGCGCTCGAGCACCCGCACCAGCGCCTCGGCATGGTCGTCCACGAACAGCCAGTCGCGCACGTTGCGAGCCGTCGCCGTAGACCGGCAGCGTCTTGCCCTCCAGCGCATTCAGCGTCACCAGCGGGATCAGCTTTTCGGGAAATTGCCAGGGGCCGTAATTGTTCACCGTGTTGGTGACCATCGTCGGCAGGCCGTAGGTGTGATGCCAGGCGCGCACCAGATGGTCGGACGCCGCCTTGCTCGCCGAGTACGGGCTGCGCGGGTCGTATGGCGGTGGTCTCGGTGAACGGCGGGTCGGTCGGGCCGAGGGCGCCGAACACCTCGTCGGTGGAGATGTGGTGGAAGCGGAACGCCGGCGTGCGCGCCGGCGGCAGCGCCGCCCAGTACTCGCGCGCCGCGTCGAGCAGCGTGTAGGTGCCGACGACGTTGGTTTGGACGAACGGCGCCGGGCCGTCGATCGAGCGGTCGACATGGGTTTCCGCGGCCAGATGCATGACCGCGTCGGGCTGGTGGGTGGCGAAGATCTGCGCGCATCGCCGCATGGTCGGTGATATCGGCGCGGATCAGCATCATGCCGCGCGTTGCCGGCGGCGCCCTCCAGCGCCTCCTCGCGAGGCGGCATAGGTCATCTTGTCGACATTGACCACGCTGTGCCCGGTGGCGCCGATCAGGTGCCGGATGACCGCCGAGCCGATGAAGCCGCAGCCGCCGGTCAGCAAAATCCGCATCCTTAACCTCGCAACCCGTGTGCCGGCACCCTTTCGGGCACCCCGATCAAGTCGCGGTAACTTGGCAGCCTCCGCCGGTCAGGGCAATCCTACGACTGCCGCACTGCAACACGACCCATGCGGTGGTCACCGATCCGCTCTGCCGCCCCTCCTTGCCGCCAGGGCTTTCTTGCGGCCGCCCCATGGTGCATCGTCCGCCATCAGGCGCTGCCTTGAGCGCCGCGGCCAAGGGAACGAATGCGGCGATGGTGCCGGGTATCAGCAGCGAGACGGAACGGATTCTGGCCGGCTACCTGCAAGCACCGGTGACCGACCTTGCGCCGGAGTCGTTGCGCGCTCGCCCGATCACCTTGCTCGACGCCGCCGACCCGGAGGCGAAGCAGCTCGGCATCGAATTCAACGGCGGCCCCAGCCTCATCATCGCCGTCACCGATCCGGATCGCCGGCTCGGGCAGATCCGGGTGCAGACGGTCGGCACCCACAACGTGCTGTTTTTCGACAACGCCAATTGGGGCGGCAACTGCTACGCCAATATTCGCATCTTCGGCTCGGACTGCCTGGGATTCTTCAACGACATCGGCGCCGAATACGTGGCGATCCAGGACATGCTGATGCGCTCGGACAACCAGATCCTGTACTGGGGGATCGGCGCCAGCGCCGTCGGCATCTCGATCGAGATCGAAGGCCCCGGGCGCGGCGTGCTGATCGGCGACGACGCCCTGATTTCGAGCGGCGTGTGGATCCGCAACTATGACATGCATTCGATTCACGATTTGCGAACCGGCGCGCAGATCAACCGCCACGCCACGGACACGGTGCTGGAACGGCATGTCTGGCTCGGCCAGGACGCGTTGCTGCTGAATTGCGAGCGGATCGGCATGGGCAGCATCGTCGGCGCCCGAGCGCTGGTGAAGGGATTGGTCCCACCCCGGGTCGTCGCCGCCGGCATTCCGGCGAAAGTGATCCGCGAAGAGGTCAGCTGGGGCCGACATCCCTACGGCATGACGGCGCAGGAGCGCCGCGCGATCGGCCTCGTGGATCTCATTCACGCCTGATTGACGGATCGGCCGGTTCGCGGTTGCGGCAACGCAGCAATGTGCCTAATTGTTAAGGCCGAAAACAAGCCTGATCAATCTGGTCGTTGCTTCGCCGGAAGAATCGCCC
>CAVTKE010000010.1:55000-410038 GCA_963735225.1 uncultured Alphaproteobacteria bacterium | reverse complement strand
GCTGGTGCCGGTGTACATCCGCAGGATGTTGGACAGGCTGACGCCCATCACCGCGCAGAACGCCCAATACAGGCCTTGCGCCGCTGAGGTCGACAGTTTGTTGACACCGAAGCTCAGCACCATGACGAAGGCCAGAGGCGCGAAGATGCTGATCCATACCAGCCCGCCAGGCACGTGCATCTGGCCGCGCGCGGTTTCCACCACCGGGTAGAATACGTCGTACAGGGCGGGAACGTTCAAGACGCCATAGGCGACGATGCCGCTCAACAGCAGGCCTGATGTCATCCAGTTGTAGACGCGCAGCATGTAGCTGCGCAGGCCCGCGTCCAGTATCGCGGCCGTGTCGACGGTCCGGCCGCTACCCGGATAGGCCCGATAGTCGGGACTGAGAGCCATGGAAGTGTTTCTCCTGCAGGCGAACATGCCTGTTGTCGGTCATTTTGGAGAGCTTTGGCCCGCGTTCAAGCGAATTCTCCGTAATGTGGCCGAATCCCGTCGCGGCGTGGTTTGGCGATGCGGCGTGGCTCAGTCGTTACGCAGCAGTGGCGCCGCCTTGGCGCGCAGGGCCGTGGCCGTCCCGGCGTAGCCGAACAGCAGCATCATCGCGATGCAGGCGAGCACGGTGCCGGCGAGCGTGCCCGGCAAAAACGCCCAGTCGGTGCCCATCACGAAGCGTACCACGCCGTAGCTCGCGGCGGTGCCGATGCCGGCGGCGATCACCCCGGCGGCGGCGCCGAGCACCCCGAACTCGACCAGCCAGGCGCCACGGATTTGCCCCTGCGTGGCGCCGAGGCTTTTGAGGATCACCGCCTGGCGGATGCGCGTCTGCTGCCCCGCCGCCACCGCCCCCGCCAGCACCAGCACGCCGGCCAACAGCGTGAGCGACCCGGTGGCGGTCAGCGCGGTGCCGATCTGGCCGAGCAGCTCCGCCACCGCCCGCAGCACGTCGCCCACGCGAATGCCGGACACGTTCGGCAGCGCGTCCGTCACCGCCCGCAGCAGCGTGCCTTGCACCGCCGGTTCGGCGCGCACCGTCGCGATATGCGTGTGCGGCGCCCGCTCCAGCAATCCCGGGCTCGCGATCAGGGTGAAGTTGATGCCGAGGCTGCGCCAGGCGATGTCGCGCAGGCTGGCGATCTTGAGGTCGATGTCGCGGCCGAGCACGTTGACCCGGATGATGTCGCCGAGCCCCACCCCCCAGCCGCGCGCCAGCGCCGCATCGAAGGAGGCGAGCGGCGGCCCGGCATAATCCGCAGGCCACCACTGCCCGGCGACGATGCGGGTGTTTTCGGGTGGACGTGCGGCGTAAGTCAGGCCGCGATCGCCACGCAGCGCCCAGCGCGTATCCGGGGTGGCGACGACACGGTCCACCGGCACCCCCTTCACCGCGACGATATGCGCCCGCAGGCTTGGCACCTCTTGCACCAGCTCGGTGCCGGGTTGGGCGGCGAGGAGCTCGCGGAACCGGTCCATCTGATCGTTCTGGATGTCGATGAAGAAGAAGCTCGGCGCCTGCTCGGGCAGTTGCTCCAGCACCTGGTGGCGCAGATTGCCCTCGATCAGCGCCACCGCCGCCAGCGTCGACAGGCCGAGGCCGAGCGAAACCAGCAACAGCGGCGTCGCGTTGCCGGGCCGGTGCAAATTGCCGAGGCCGAGGCGCACCCACGCGGTGCGCACCCGCGGCGCCCGCGCCGCCAGCCGGCTCAGCACCCAGCCGCCGGTGCGGAACAGCGCCAGCGTGGCGATGGCGGCGGCGCAGAACCACGCGGCGAAGCCGCGATCCTCGGAGGTGGCGACCGTCAGGCCGACGAGGATGGCGGCGAGGACGATGTTGGCGGCGAGCAGCCAGCCCCGCCGCTCCACCGCCGACGGCAGTACCTGGTCGCGGAACAGCGCCGCCCCGGGGATGCGCATGGCGCGCGCCAGGGGCCACAACGCGAAGGTGCCGGCGGTCAGCAGCCCGTAGGAAGCGGCCAGCACCAACGGTCCCGGAAAAATGCCGGTCACCGGCGGCACCGGCAGCAGGTCCCGCAGCAAACCGGAGACGGCGATCGGCAGTGCCGCACCCGCGACCACGCCGGCCAGGATGCCGAACGACGACAACGCCATCACCTGGATCAGCGCGATCGCGAACACCAGTCCGCCGGAGGCACCGAGACAGCGCAAGGTGGCGATGCTGCGGGCCCGCGCCTCCAGCCAGGCGCGGGTGCCGTTGGCGACGCCGATGCCGCCGACCAGCAGCGAGGTGAGGCCGACCAGGGTCATGAACAGGCTGGTCCGGTCGATGAACTGTGCGACGCCGGGTGTCGCGTTGCGGGCGTCGCGAATGCGCCAGCCCTGGTCGGGAAATGCCGCGCGCAGATCGCGGATCACCGCGGCCGTGTCGCTGCCTGGCGGCAGCGCGACCCGCATCCGATGCTCGACGATCGCCCCGGGCTGCAGCAGCCCGGTCGCGGGCAGATCGGCGCTTGAGATCAGCGCCCGCGGGCCGAAGATCGACGGCGTCGCCACCCGGTCGGGCTCGTCGGTGATTTCCCCGACCAGCACCAGCTTCGCATTGCCGAGCCGCATGATGTCGCCCTGATGCACGCCGAGGCGGTCGAGCACCAGCGGGGCAACCACCAGATGGTGGTCGCCCAGCCGCGTCTGCGCCGGTGCGAGACCGGCATGCCCGACCAGCGGCCAGGCGCCGTCCACTGCCTTCAGCTCCACCAGCATCCGCTCCCCGGAGGGCGCCACCAGCATCGAGCGCATGGTGACCACCTCGGATATTTCCCCACGCTGGCGGAGCCAGGTGCCGAGGCTGTCCGGAAATGCCTGGGAATCGCCGAGCACTTCGAGGTCGCCGCCGAGGATGCGGCTGCCATCCGCCGCGAGGCCCCGCGCGGTGCCTTCGCGCAGCGTGCCGACGGCGGCGATGGCGGCGACGCCGAGGGCGAGGCAGGCGAGCACGATGCGCAAGCCCCGCACCCCGCCGCGCAGCTCCCGGCGGGCGAGGCGCAGCGCCAGGTTCATCGGTGCACCCGGCCATCGGCGATGTGGACGATCCGTCCGCAGCGGGCGGCAAGATCGGGATCATGGGTGATCAGCAGCAGCGTGGTGCCATGCCGGGCGCGCAGGTCGAACAGCAGGTTCATCACCGTCTCGCCGGTGGCGCCGTCGAGGTTGCCGGTCGGCTCGTCCGCCAGCAGCAGCCGCGGCGCCGGCGCGAAGGCGCGGGCGAGTGCCACCCGCTGCTGTTCGCCACCCGAGAGCTGGCCGGGCAAATGCGTGAGCCGGTGGCCGAGGCCGACGGCGCGCAGGCTGACCTCCGCGCGGTCCATGGCACCATCATTGCCGGCCAGCTCCAGCGGGATCGCCACGTTCTCCAGCGCGGTCATGGTGGGGATCAGGTGAAACGCCTGGAAAACGATGCCGACCTGGTCGCGACGCATTCGCGCCAACGCGTCCTCGTCCAGCCCGACCAGCTCTCGCCCGTCCAGCCTGACGCTGCCGGAACTCGCCTGCTCCAGCCCGGCCAACACCATCAGCAGGCTGGTCTTGCCGGAGCCGGATGGGCCGACAATGCCGACCGCCTCGCCGGCATCGACCTCAAGGTCGATCCCGCGCAGGATGTTGACCGGTCCGGCGGCAGAAGGCACGGTCAGCCGCAGGTCCCTGACCTGCACGAGGGTGTTTGCCGCTTTTACGGGCGCGGACGGGACCGGAGGCGTGACGATGGCATCCATGACCGGACGATATGGCCTTCGCGGCGCAAACCGGAAACCTCTCTTTTCCCTCTATTGCCTGTTTGTCATCCTGATCGCCTCTCTCGCCGCCGCGCGGCCGGCGCGCGCGGCCCCGCTGCGCCTGCTCGTGCTCGGCGATTCCCTTGCCGCCGGGTACGGCCTGGCGCCCGAGGACGGCTTCCAGGCACAGCTCGCCGCCGCCCTCGCGGCGCGCGGGCACGCGGTGGCGCTGATCGATGGCGGGGTGTCGGGCGACACCAGCGCCGGCGGGCGGGCGCGGCTCGACTGGGTGCTGGCCGACGGCGCCGATGCGGCGATCGTCGAGCTTGGCGCCAATGACGGGCTGCGCGGTATCGCGCCAGCTTCCACGCTGGCCAACCTCACCGCCATCCTCGACACGCTCGACGCGAAGCACGTGAAGGTGCTGCTCACCGGCATGTATGCGCCGCCCAATCTCGGCGAAGAATACGGCCGCGACTTCCACGCGGTGTTCGATCAACTGGCGCAACGACCCGGCGTGCTCTACGACCCGTTTTTCCTCACCGGCATCGCCGGCGACGCTGCCCTGAACCAGGCGGACCACATCCACCCGAACGCCGAGGGCGTGCGCCGCAACGTCGCCCGGCTGCTGCCGCTGGTGGAAAAGCTGCTGTCCGAGGTGGCGGAAAGATGAGGCTGTTCGTCGGGCTTGAACTGCCTTGGGAAATGAAGCAGCGACTCGGCATGCTGGCCGGCGGCATTCCCGGGGCGCGCTGGGTGCCGCCGGTGAATTATCACCTCACCTTGCGTTTCATCGGCGAGGTGCCGGCGCATATTGCCGAGGAGGTTGACCTCGCTTTGGCGACCCTGCGCGGCCGCGGCTTCGTGCTGACCTTGGCGGGCATGGGGACGTTCGCCAAAGGCGGGCGGGACACGCAGCTTTGGGTGGGCGTGGAACGCAACCCGGCGCTGGAGCATCTGCAGGGCAAGATCGAAATCGCCTTGCAGCGCATCGGGCTGGAGCCGGTGCGCCGCCGTTTCACGCCGCATGTGACGCTGGCCCGGCTGGACAACGCGGTGCCGGCCAAGCTTGCCAGCTTCGTGCAGGCACATAATCTGTTCCGTGCCGAGCCGATGCAGGTGGACAGCTTCACCCTGTTCAGTTCGCAACTCGGCAAGGAGGCGTCGGTCTACGAGGCGGAGGTGGCGTATCCGCTCGGCTGAAAGGGGCGCTCATGGCTTGCGTCTATTTCATCACCCATCCGGACGTGGTGATCGACCCGGCGATCCCGGTCCCGCTTTGGCCGCTCTCCGCGCTTGGGCGCAAACGGATGCGCGCCGCCCTGGCGCTGCCCTGGATGCGCCGCATCGGCGCGATCTTTTCCAGCCGGGAGCGCAAGGCAATCGACGCCGCCGAAATCATCGCCGAGGCGCTGGTGCTGCCGCTCACCACCATGCCGGGATTGAACGAGAACGACCGGTCCGCCACCGGCTATCTGCCGCGCGCCGAGTTCGAAGCCCTGGCCGATGAGTTCTTCGCGAAGCCCGCGATCAGCGTGCGCGGCTGGGAGCGCGCGATCGACGCACAGCGCCGCATCGTCACCGCCTTCGATGCCGTGGTGCAGACCGCGCCAATACAGGGCGACGTCGCCATCGTCTCACACGGCGCGGTCGGGACGTTGCTGCAATGCGCGCTGGAGGAGATTCCGATCAGCCGTGAACATGACCAGCCCGCCGGCAATGGCGGCTACTACTACGCCATCGACACCGCCACCCGCCTGCTGCGCCACGGCTGGCTGCCGATCGATCCGAAAGAGGAGGAGTCCTAGAGCAATATGGCTTCAGGTGGAATCACCGTGCCATAAAATTGCTTGCCAAAACAAAAGGCTAGATCGTGATGGTCGCTGATGCCAGCGGCCATCACGATCTAGCAGGCTGGTTCGACCACAAGCCAGAGACGCTCACTCCATCTCGTTCTCCAGCGCCTCGATCTCGGAATCGCTGAACCCGAAATGATGCGCGATCTCGTGCACCAGCACGTTGCGCACCAGGCGATAGAGATCCTCGCCCTCCTCGATCCATTCGAGCAGGATCGGCTGGCGGTAGAGCGAGATCAGGTTCGGCATCGGCGCCACGTCGCCGCTGTCGCGAAATTGCAGCGGCGTGCCGCGATAAAGGCCCGACAGCTCCCACGCGGATTCGATGCCCATTTCGGTGAGCGTCGCGTCGTCGGCCAGTTCTTCGACGGCAATGTTCACCCCCGCGACATGGCGCCGCAGCCGCGCCGGGATCGCTGCCAACGCCCGCTCGGCGAGCTCGGCGATGTCGTTTATGTCGGGCGGTGTCGTATACTGGGTCATCACGCCAACACCGCACGACACGGCAATGCCGGTCAAGGAAAGACCGGCCGGCAGCAGGGGGAAAGATGGTTGCGAAACTGACCGAGGCCGAGCGTGCGAGGCTGGCTGCCGAGCTGCCGGAGTGGACGATGGTTGCCGGCCGCGACGCGATCCGGCGGCATTGGATGTTCGCCGATTTCAACGCCGCCTGGGGCTTCATGGCCCGCGTGGCATTGCTGGCGGAAAAGCAGGACCACCATCCCGAATGGTCGAACATCTGGAACCGCGTCGACATCATTCTGTCCACCCATGACGCAGGCGGGCTGTCGGCTCGCGACGTGACCTTCGCCAAGGCGATCGACGCGCTGTGATTCCCACCTTCCCCGAGCGTGCCGCGTCTATCCGAAGGGCCGCGGCACTGCACTGCCTTCAGCTCGACTGGTCGCCGCTGCACGAGATGCCGCTCCCGAACGGCCGGCGGGCCGACATCATGGCGTTGCGCCCCGATGGCGGGTTCGTCTGCATCGAGGTGAAGTCAGGCGCGCGCGATTTCCTCACCGACCTGAAATGGCGCGAGTACCGCGACTATGCGGACGCGTTGTATTTCGCCGTCGACACCGACTTTCCGATCGAGTTGCTGCCCGAGGATGCCGGGCTGATCGTCACCGCCGACCTTGCCGCCGACATGCTGCGCGCGGCACCGGCGCACCCGGTTCCGGCGCCCCGCCGCCGCATCCTGACGCATCGCTTCGCCGTCCTCGCCGCCAGCCGCCTGGCGGCGCGCGAGGACCCCGCCGGCACCGCGGCGCTGCGGGCGGCGTTGCGGGTGGAGTAGACCTTACCCGATCTGCCCGCCGGCGGGCGCGGCTTCCAGGTCCTGCCCGGCAATCGGCGGGACCGGAACAGCACTTCCCGCCATCCGGCCGATCGCCGCCAGCAGGTCGCTTTCACGCACCACCGCGGTGCCGATCTTGCCGACCACCAAGCCGGCGGCGAGGTTGGCGAGACAGGTGGCGAGGCGCAGGTCCAGGCCCGCCGCCAGCCCGGCGCCGAGGGTTGCCACCGCCGTGTCGTTGGTGCCGGAGATGTCGAACACCTCGGTGGCGACGGTCGGGAAATGCACCGCACCGGCGCCATCGACCAGGGTGATGCCGTCCTCGGCGCGCATCACCAGCACCGCGCCGAAGCTGTGCCGGCGGCGCAGCTCGGACACGATCGCGGTCAGCGCCGCATCGCCTTCGACCGGCAGGCCGTGATCGTCCACCAGGTCGCGGGCGGCGATCAGCACGACGTCGGCACCGGCGTAGCGCCCGTGGTCCGGGCCATGCACGTCCGCCACCACCCGACGCCCGGCAGCGCGCGCGGCGGCGATCAGGCGGGCGGGGATGTCTTGTCCGAGCACGCCCTTGCGATAATCCGAAAGCACCGTCACCGACGTCGCCGCCATCGCGTCGCCGGCGATGCGCAGCATCCGGTCCACCAGCTTGTGGTGGATGGGCCTGGTGTCCTCGCTGTCGGCGCGGATCAACTGGTGCCCCTGCTGCTGGTAGCCCTCGCCCGGCCGAAGCTGGGCGACGAAGCGGGTCTTGATGGTGGTGACGCGGCTGCCCTGCACGAGCAGCCACGGCTCCACCCCCGGCTGACCGCCGATCAGCCCGGTGAGGTCAGCCCCGGCCTGGTCGTCGCCGACGACCGACACGAAGGCGACGGCGACCCCGAGTGCCCCCAGGTTGCGCACGACATTTCCGGCACCGCCCGGCAACGACAATTCGCGATGAACCGACAGCACCGGGACCGGCGCCTCCGGGCTGATCCGGCTGACGGTGCCATAGACATAGCGATCCAGCATCGCGTCGCCGACCACCAGCACGCTGGCGCGCGCGAGGCGGCCGGCGGCGGCGGCAAGCTCCTCCGGAGTCGGCGCGGCCTCGGCGGCGGCGTTGCCGGCGTTTTCGCCGGCGGGTTGGGTTGGGTGCATGCTCTGTCCCGTAGCGAAGCGGGGTCGGCGTGGCAAGGCGGCGCAAGGCGCTGGGAACCGCTTCAGACCTGCAGAAACGCCAATGTGTCGTCCTGCAGCACCGCACAGGTCAGCTTGCCGCCCAGCACCGCGCCGGTGTCGATGCCGATGCGGTTGGCCCGTACCACCGGTGCGCCCTCCGGCGTGTGGCCGTGCACCACCACGCCGGGATGCGTCGCGTCGCTGGACAGGAACGGGTCGCGGATCCACAGCATGTCGTGGCGGGATTGCTGGTCGAGCGCCACGCCGGGACGCAGGCCGGCATGGACGAAGATATAGCCGCCGACGCGGTGCAGCAGGCCGAGGCCGCGCAGGAATCCAAGCTCGCGCGGCGGAATCCGTTCTCCCCAGCTGCGTGGCCGGTCGCGCCAGGACAGGTTCCAGCTTTGCAGCGTTTCGCCGCCGCCGTTGCGCAGCCAGGCCTCACCGGCGTCGCGGCTGTTGGTGGCGATCGCGGTCAGCAGCATTTCCTCGTGATTGCCCATCAGCGTCACGCAATGCGGCGGCGGCACGCCGTCATGGCCGGGGAAAGGCCGCAGCAGGTGGCTGATCACGCCCGAAGAATTCGGGACCCCGGTCGATCAGGTCGCCGACCTGGATCAGCAGCGCGTGCGGCACCGGGCGGGCGGCGAGGTCATCGGCGATCAGCGCGTGCATCGCCTGCAGCCGGTCGAGGCAGCCATGCACGTCACCGACGGCATAGACCCGCTGTCCCACGGGCAGGGTGGCGGGCGCGGGGCGGTGGTCGATCGGAACGGACGCTAACCTCGGGGTAACCATCATGGCGGAGCCTAGGCGCAGGACGACGCATTTTCGAGGCCCGTTTGGGCGAGCATCCATGAGCGGGGACCCAAAACGGGTGAGCGCCACGCAACTTCAGGACGGCCGGCGCGGCGACGCCAGCAGCCGTGACAGCTTTGCCAGCCCGGCTTTGCCCAGGCAGGTGCCGCTCACGGCACTCAACGCCGCGGCGGCGCTGGCCGGCAGTCCGCGCGGGGCGGGCCTGGTCCACCGCCAAACCGCCATTCTGCTTGGCGCCGGCGCGGGCGGCGGGTTCCGGCCGCTGTACCACGAATTGTCGTTCAACATGGCGGCGCTGACCGCCCAGGCGCAGGCCGAGGAAGCGCTCGCCGACCCGTTCCTGGAGCGGCATCTCGCGGCGCGGCTGGACACGGCGATGCTCGGCAGATCCGGCCGCTTCCTGCCCCGCGATCTGGCGTCGCTGCCGCTGCACGTGAACTTGACCATCCCCACCATCCGCTCGCCCGGCTTCGCCGCCTTTGCGGCGGCGGCGCGTGACGGCCGGCTGGGCATCGAGGTGCCGCTGGTCGAGGCCGGCGCCGACCCGGAGGGTTTTCAGGAGGCAAGGCGCATCGTGGCCGGCGCCGGGATGGCGCTGCTGCTGGACGGCGTGTCGGTGCTGGCGCTGCTCCTCGCCCGCCCGGACCGGCTGGGCGCCGACATGGTGAAACTGACCTGGGCGCCGGATTTGGCTTTCCAAAGCTCGATGACGCAGGGCGAAACGGCGCTGGCCAAGGCGATCGCTCAGATCGGTCCAGCAGGGATCGTGCTGCAATGCGCCGATTCCGAGGCCGCGCTGCGTTGGGGCATGTCGCTGGGGATCAGGCGTTTCCAAGGGCGCCATGTCGACGCGATGCTCGCCGCCAGCCGCATCCTCGACTGCCCCGTCGCCGCCGCTTGCAGCCTGCCGCAATGCATGGCCCGCGCCGCCGCCACCCTCGCCGCCGGCCGGCTGGGTTGCGGCAATCCGACGCTGCTGGATGCCGGCGCGGCCGCATCCGCCAAGGCGGACGAACCCGCGTGATCGCGCTGCGCCAACGCGCCCAGCCCACTTTCACGCCCGGCCCGGCCTTGGCACGCGCATCCCTGGCGAACGACGACGCGACGCGGCTGATCGGGTTGGTGCGCGAAACCTGTGCCGCCGGAATCCCACGCCGCGTGTTGCTGCTGCGGCTCTCGGCGCTGCCTGCGGAGCGCACGCCGCCGCATCATCTGCGCCTGGCCCATGACGCCCTGGCGCCCTTGCTCGGCGCCGACCGGGCGCAGTTGTTCGCGCTGCCGAGCCGGGACTTGGCCGTGGTCTGGCGCGGCGAGGCGCGAACCGCCCTGGAGAACAGCCTGCTGGCCCTGCGCCACCTCTTCACCGGCACCGATTTCACCGATGCCGGGGTCGCCGATCCCGATGGCCTCGCCGTGGTTTTGGACCTGCCGGCCGACGCCGGCATCCTGCTGCGCGAAGCGAGCCCCGGGTCGCGCCCGAGGCCGGTGGCGAAACCGGCCGCCGCGCGGCCGCTCGACCCCGCGACGGTTGCGGCCTTCGAGGCGGCGCTGGAGCAGGCGAGCATCGAGCGGTTCATCCGTTGCCGCGCGGTCTGTACGGCGGACGAGCGAGGCTTTGCGCTGGCCTGGGAGCAGTACCGGCTGTCGGTCGCGGATATTTTCGAAACCCTGGTGCCGGGCCGCGATCCGCTGGCCGATCCCTGGCTGCTACGGCGCCTGTCCCGCACCCTCGATCGGCGATTGCTCGCCTTCCTCGGCCACGACGAACTGCGCCAGTCGGGTCCGTTCGCGGTCGAACTGAACGTCGCGAGCCTCCTCGGCCCTGAATTCCTCCGCTTCGATTCGCTGCTGCCGGCGCGGCTGCGCGGGCAGGTGGTGATCGGGCTGCGGCCGGCGGATATTCTGTGCGACCTCGCGCAATTCCAGTTCGCCCGCGATTTTGTCCGCCCGCTTGGCTACCGCCTGCTGCTCCGCTGCGAATTGGCGCATCTGAAGCTGCTGCCCCTGCCGCGAACTCGGGCTCGATTTGCTGCAACTGCCGTGGTCGGAGGCGGTCGCGGCGCCCGCGATGTCGCGGCTGTTGCCCGACCCCGCCTGTCTGGTGCTGGGCGGGGTGGATGGCGCCGCCGCGATCGGCTGGGGACGCCGCCACGGCGTGGGCTTCTACCAGGGTCCGCTCGCCGCACCGACCCGGCGAGGCTAGTTCGCGGCTTCAGACAGACACCCACCCTTGGCGCGGCGGCACATGCGGCCTAATCCCCGCTGCATGGACGCCATCGCGATCTCCCGCCTGACCAAGCGCTACGGCGACACCCTGGCGGTGGACGATATTTCCTTTCGCGTGGCACCTGGCGCCACGGTCGGGCTGCTCGGCGGCAACGGCGCCGGCAAGACCACCACCATCGCCATGCTGCTGGGCCTGCTGATCCCGACCTCCGGCAGCATCCATCGTGCTCGGCCACGACATGGCGCGCGACCGGTTTGCCGCCCTCGCGCGGATGAACTTCTCGTCGCCCTACGTGGCCCTGCCGCACCGGCTGTCGGTGGCGGAGAACCTGCGCGTCTACGGCCATCTCTACAACGTCCGCCGACACCTGCAGCGCGGATCGCCGAACTGGCCGCGGCAGCTCGATCTGCACGACCTGCTCGACCGGCCGGCCGGCCAGTTGTCGGCCGGCCAGAAGACCCGCGTCGCGCTGGCGAAGTCGCTGATCAACCGGCCCGAGCTGCTGCTGCTCGACGAGCCGACCGCCAGCCTCGACCCCGACACCGGCGACCTCGTGCGCAGCTGGCTGGAGCGGTATCGCGCCGAAACCGGCTGCACAATCCTGCTCGCCAGCCACAACATGGCCGAGGTGGAACGCCTCTGCAGCCACGTCCTGATGATGAAGCGCGGCCGGCATCGTCGATCGCGGCAGCCCTGCCGAATTGCTCGACCGCTACGGCCGCGACGACCTGGAGGAGGTGTTCCTCGACATCGCCCGCAACCGCCGCGCGAGGCGGCGCGATGATGGAGAACGCGCCGGGAGGCGCGATGAAGGAGAACGCGCCAGGAGGCGCGATGAAGCAGACGAATATCATGGCGCTTCCGGGCGCCGGATCTGGGGGCTGATGTACCGCCATCTGGCGCTGTATCGCCGCTCCTGGCCGCGCCTGCTGGAACTGGCCTACTGGCCGACGTTGCAGATGTGCATCTGGGGCTTCACCGCCAGCTTCTTCGCCGCCCGCCTCGGCAATGCCGGCGCCACCACCATCGGCGTGCTGCTCGGCGGCGTGCTGCTGTGGGAGGTGGCGCTGCGCAGCCAGATGGGCGTGGCGATCAGCTTCCTGGAGGAAATCTGGTCGCGCAACCTCGGCCATGTCTTCGTCAGCCCGCTGCGGCCGTGGGAGCTGGTGGCGGCGCTGATCGCCATGTCCATCCTGCGCATGGCGATGGGCGTGTTGCCGGCGGTGCTGCTGGCCTGGGTGCTCTATGCCTTCAACCTGTTCGCGATGGGCCCGGTGCTGGTGCTGTTCGTCGTCAACCTGATGACTGATGGGCTGGTGCGGTGTCGCTCGGCCGTCGTCAGCCTGATCCTGCGCCACGGCGCCGGCGCGGAGGCGCTGGCCTGGTCGGTGCTGTTCGGGCTGACGCCGTTCTCCGCCGTGTTCTACCCGGTCTCGGTCCTGCCCGCCGTGGCTCAGCCGATCGCCCTGGCGCTGCCGTCGGCGCATGTGTTCGAGGGGATGCGCGCGGCGCTGAACACCGGCACGCTCGCCTGGGACCATCTGGCCTGGGCGTTCGGGCTGAACCTCGTCTGGATGGCTCGCCGCCGGCCTGCTGTTCGCCCGGCAATTCCGCGCGGCCCGCGAGCGCGGCGCCCTGCTGTCGATCGGAGAATAATGATGTCGCAGACCCGGTTTCTGGCTGATCCGCCACGCGCTGGTGGAGGAGAACGCCCGCGCCATCCTGTACGGCATCATGGACGTGGAATTGTGCCCGCACACCCTGGAAGCGCAGACGCCGATGTACGCCGCGCTCGCCCGGCGTCTGCCGCGGCCGGCGGCCTGGGTGGTGACGCCGCTGTCGCGCACCCGGCGCACCGCCGAGGCGATCTTGCGCGCCGGCTACCCCGCCGCGCCGTACACGCGGTGGAGCCGGACCTGATCGAGCAGGACCTGGGCGAGTGGCAAGGCTTGCCGCACGCCGAACTGCCGCCGCGGCTGAGCATGCCGGCGCATCCGTTCTGGCCGCTCGCCGGCACCGAAAGCCCGCCAGGCGGCGAGAGCATGGTCGACGGTGATCGCCCGCGTCGGCGCGACGCTGGAGCGGCTGGCGGACAGCCACGCGGGCGAGGATGTGATTGTGGTCAGCCATGGCGGCGCGATCCGCGCCGCGGTGGCGCACGCGCTGGGCGTCGGCGCGGACAACGCGCTGCATCTGTCGGTCGCCAATCTGTCGCTGACCCGCTGGAGCGGCATCCGGGCGGCTGGCGGGTGGTCTGCGTCAACGAAATGGCCGACCTGTCCGCCACCTGAACGCCGCCGCTAGCGGTTTTGTGATCAGTCGTTTTGTTCGTGTCGCAGATGAAGCTTGCGTTCCAACTTATTGTTGACGCAGTGTCCGAGGCTGTATCCGGCCGGCGCCAATTCGCTCACCGCATCGCTTCGTCCGGTAACGGGAGACCTTCACATGCTGCGTTTGCTGCTTCCGATCCTTCTTGTCCTGTTGCCACTGGCCGCGCGCGCCCAGACCGAGCAGCAGACCCTCGTCGACCGCTCGACGCTGGCGATCCAGGAGATGTTGGGCGATCCGGACGCGAGCCAGGCGCGCGATCTGATGACCAAGGCCAAGGGCGCGTTGATCTGCCCGCGCGTGCTCAAGGCCGGCTTCATCTTCGGCGGCCAGGGCGGCGACTGCGTGATGATTGGCCGCGGCTCCGGCGGCGGTTGGTCCAGCCCCGCCTTCTACGGCATGGGCTCCGGCAGCTTCGGACTGCAGATCGGCATGCAGGACATGGAGATCATCTTCATCGTGCTGACCGACCGTGGGCTGCAGGCGCTGCTGGACAGCCAGTTCAAGATCGGCGCCGATGCCTCGGTCGCGGTCGCAACCCTCGGCGGCGGCGTGCAGGGCGCCACCACGGCGGCGCTGCGGGCCGATCTGGTCGCCTTCTCCAAGGCGCGCGGGTTGTTCGCGGGTTTGACGCTGGAGGGCAGCCTCATCACTCAGCACAGCGATTGGAACCGGCTCTATTACGGCCGGCCGATCGGCTCGCAGGCGCTGGTGCTGAACAATGAAGGCCAAAACCCAGGTGCCGAGCCGCTGAAGGAAATGCTGGCGCGATTCTCCGGTGCGGGCGCGGGCATGCGTGCCCCGGCCGCGGCGAACGCGCCGCCTCCCGGCCAATACGCGCCGCAGCCGCTGCAGAGCTACGTCCCCCCGGCGAACGTGCAATCGGCACCGCTGCCGCCACCGCGCAGCTAGCGGCCTCTGCCTGCCCAGTGTAGCGCTGGCCCAGTCTAGATCGTGATGGTCGCTGGTATCAGCGACCATCACGATCTAGACTTTTGTTTAGGCGAGCAATTTTATGGCCCGGTGATTTCACCTAAAGCCATATTGCTCTAGACCTGCTCCCGTCTAGCCCTGGGGAGCGGTCCCGGCTAATCTGCGCCGCCATGGCCGAACCCCTCCCGTTCTGGAAGACCAAGCGTCTGTCGGAGATGACGCGCCCGGAGTGGGAATCGCTATGCGACGGCTGCGGGCGCTGCTGCCTGCACAAGCTGCGCTTCGAGGAAACCGAGGACCTCGGCTTCACCAACGTCGCGTGCCACCTGCTCGACCTGCAAAGCTGCCGATGCGGCAAATATGCCGAGCGCCGCCGCCACGTCCCCGACTGCGTCGACCTCGCCAGCGCTGACTTCGCGGAAATCGACTGGCTGCCGCCAAGCTGCGCCTATCGCCGGGTGGCGGAGGGGCGGGACCTCGCCTGGTGGCACCCGCTGGTCTCCGGCAGCCCGGACACCGTGCACGAAGCCGGCGTGTCGGTGCGCGGCCGCGCCATCAGCGAGCGCTCGGCCGGGCCGCTGGAACATCACATCGTCGAATGGCCGGGCCAGATGCCCCGCACGCGGCGGCCGACCACAATCAGAAAAGGGTAGAGAAACATGATGAAGAACGCGCTGTTCGGCGGCGTCAACGCGGCGGCGCTGACCGCCATGAACGCCGACCTGTCGGTCGACCTTGACCGGATGGCCGCGCATTGCCGCTGGCTGCTGGCCAATGGCTGCAACGGGCTGGCGATCCTGGGCACCACCGGGGAGGCGAACTCGCTCGGCGTCGATGAGCGCATCGGTGTCATGGAGGGGCTGGTCGGGCGCGGCGTCTCCGCCAAGGTCCTGATGCCGGGCACCGGCACGCCGGCCATTCCCGATACGGTGAAGCTGACCCGTGCGGCGGAAAGCCTTGGCTGCCGCGGCGCGCTGCTGTTGCCGCCGTTCTTCTACAAGAACCCGTCCGATGATGGGCTGTTCGCCTATTTCTCCGAGGTGATCCAGCGCGTCGGCGGCGACATCAAGATCTATCTGTATCATTTCCCCGCCCAATCCGCCGTGCCGTTCGGCATCGACCTGATCGCGCGGCTGCTGAAGGCCTATCCGGGCAAGGTGAAGGGGATCAAGGACAGCAGCGGCGACTTCGCCAACACGAAATCCTACGCCGATCATTTCGCCCGCGACGGGTTCGAAGTGTATTGCGGCGATGACAGCGCGTTGCAGCCGCTGCTCGCCGCCGGCGGCGCCGGATGCATCACCGCCGCCGCCAATGTCGGCTGCGCCGTCAGCGCCACCGTCTATAGCAACTGGAACAACCAGCTCGGCGCCGACACCAGCGCCACGCTGTCGGCAATCCGCAAGGCGGTGACGTCGGCGGCGCTGATCCCCGGGCTGAAGGCGCTGGTCGCCCGCAACACCGGCGACGATGCCTGGCTGAACATCCGCCCGCCGCATCTGAAATTGTCGGCGGAAGCGGCGGCGAAGCTGTTCGCGACCTTCGACGCCTGCGGCCTCACGCTCGCCAAGGCGGCCTGATCCGCGGCGGTGCGGGCGGGTTCACGGCAGCGAACTCGCCCCGCTCGTCAAACCAGGTACTCGCCGGCGCGGATCGCCTCGGCGGTGTCCGGCGCCGCGTCGGCCGAGAATTTGCGCGCGAACATGATCTGATTCCCGTTTGCCGCCGCCGTCCGAAAGCCGGCATCGTCGAGCGTGTCGCGGCCGTGGGCGCGATTTTCGTGGTCGGTCCACATCGGCGTGCCGGCGACGGAGGTTGCCGCGAGAATGTCGCGGCGATTGCCGAGCATGGTCTGGAGCATGTGCTCGTCCGGCATTTGGATGAAGCGGAAGAAGCGCTGCATGTCAGCATCGCGCAGCTCCGGCAGGATCGCCTCCAGCGTCGCCGCGGTCAGCGCCCACCATTGCGCGCCATAGAAGAATTCCCGAAACGGCCGCGATGGGCGCAGATGCGCCAGCATGTCGCGGGTGAGGCGTTCAAGGTCGCCGCGAATCCAATCGAGCCGGTCCTGCGACACGCAATAATGCGCGGCGGCGGCCTCGCGATGGAACGGGTTGAGCAGCCGGTGATCCCATGCCACCGGGTTGTGCAGTCGCCAGGGCTGCACCCAGCCGTGGCGTGCGATCGCCGCCTGCATGTCCTGACCCGCCAGTGACGGATCGTCCGGGACGTGCCGCAATTCGATGAACTCGCGACTGTCATCGAGCAGTTTCGCTTCGAGCAGATCCGCCGGCAGCACCGGCAGCGCGTCGCCGCTGACCAGGACGTAGCGCCGGTGAGGGCCGGCGGCGCGGGCGGCGTCGATCAGCGCCAGGGTCGCCTGCATCATCGACCAGCCGCCCCAGAATACCTCGGTCCTTGGGGTGATCAGCCGGGCATGCGCGGGAATGGCAAAATCCGGAAGATCGGATTTGCCGTCCATGTGGATGAAGACGGCAAACCGTAAATCCAGAGCATGCAGCAGGTAGAAAAGCAAATCCGCACGATGCGCCAGCACCAGGATGGCGATGCCGGCCCGCATCGTGGGTTTCGGCATCAGCCTCCGCGCAGATTCAGCTCCTGCTTCACCAGCCCGACCCAGTAGGCGGCGCCGAGCGGAATGATGTCGTCGTTGAAATCGTATTTCGGGGTGTGCACCCCCTCATAGCTGCCGTCGTCGTTGACGCCGTTGCCGATGAAGATGAAGGAGCCGGGCTTGGCCTCCAGCATGAAGGAGAAATCCTCGCCGCCGGTCATCGCCTTGGCGTTCGGTTCGACCGCATCGGCGCCGACCAGGGCGGCGGCGGCGGCGATCGCGACGTCGGTCTGCTCACCGTGGTTGACCAGCGGCGTCGTCGCCCATTCCTGGCTGAACTCGGCGGTCGCGCCGTGCAGCTTGGCCAGGCCATGGGCAAGCTCGGCCATGCGCTGATCGAGTATTTCCAGCGTCGCCTGGGTGAAGCAGCGCGAGGTTCCGCCGAGGGTGATCTCGGCCGGCATGACGTTGAAGGAAAGCGGTGAGCCGCCGCCGATATAGCCGAGGCTGGTCACCGCGGTCTCACCCGGCGGTACGTTGCGCCCGATGATGGTCTGCAGCCCCAGCACGTAATGCGCCTGCACGATGCTGAGGTCGGCGGCCAGATGCGGCGCGGCGCCGCCATGGCCGCCATTGCCCTTGAACGTCACGCGCCAGCGCCCGGCCCCGGCCATGAACGGGCCTTTGCGGATGGCGAACCGGCCGACCGGAATGCCCGGCATGTTGTGCATGCCGTAGACGGCGTCGCACGGAAAACGCTCGAACAGCCGGTCGGCCAGCATCTTCTTCGCCCCGCCGCGGCCTTCCTCGGCCGGCTGGAAGATCAGCTGCACCGTGCCGCTGAAATCGCGATGCGCCGCGAGGTGCTGGGCGGCGCCGAGCAGCATGGTGGTGTGGCCGTCATGGCCGCAGGCATGCATCGTGCCGGGCGTGGTGGAGGCGTGGGGCAGACCGGTCTGCTCGGGGATGCTCAGCGCGTCCATGTCGGCGCGCAGGCCGATGGCGCGTTGGCCTGGGAGCTTGCCCTTGATCGTGCCGACGACGCCGGTGACGCCAACGCCCTCGGTGACCTCGATGCCCCATTCGCGCAGTTTCGCGGCGACGAGGGAAGCGGTGCGGACTTCCTCCATGCCCATTTCCGGATGGGCGTGGATGTCGCGGCGGATTGCCGTCAACTCAGCGTGGTTGGCGCGAATGGCGGCGAGGGTGGCGTCTTCGGACATGATTTCATCCTGTGCAGGTTCGGCGCAGTTTGCGAGCAAATCTCCGCACGGGCAACTTGGCCCGGCACGAGCGCGGGCCCGACCATGATCGCGGCTGCGTGATGGCGATGGACGCGGCTGCGTCATGGCGATGGACGCGCGCTTCGGCCTCGGGCAGCGTCGAGCCGATGCCGGAGAAAGACGAATGCCACAAACACCAATGACGATGTCGAGATCTCGCCTGGCGCTCACCGCCGCCGCTGGGCGCGCCGCCTATGACGGTTTCGGCGGCGCCACCTTGTCGGTGATCACCGGGCTGCTCGCCGGCACGCAGGTGGCGACAGATTTCGGGGATGCAACCGGTTGAGCGCCTGCGGGTCGGCGACCTGGTGCTGGCGCCGAGCGGCCGGGCGGTTGCGATCGCCGGCATCGCCACAAGGCTGCTGCAGCCGGACAGCATCGCGATCGATCCGGATTGCCGCCCGGTGCGCATTCGCGCCGGCGCCATCGATACCATGCTGCCCACGCGCGACCTGGTGCTGGCGCCCGGCCAGTGCGTCGGGATCGCTGGCGGCATTGCCACCGCTTGCGATCTCGTCAACGGCGTCTCGGTGCTGCGCGACCCGGCGGGCGCCGAGGCGGTTTGCTACGTGCAGCTCAGGCTCGATGCCGAGGCGGATGCCGTCCTGGCCGAGGGGGTGGAATGCGGCATCGCGGGTTGGCGCGCCGGTGCCGGGATGGTGCGGATCGCGGCACCGCTCGGGTTCACGCCGGGGCCGCTCATCGGCAACATCGCGCGCGCCGACCATTCCGGCGTCGCCGGCTGGGCGATGGACGAGCTGCACCCGACCGTGCCCGTGGCGTTGGAGGTGATTGCGGACGGAGGGGTGATCGCGCTTGCGTTGGCGGACCGGCGCCGGCCGGACCTCGAGATGGCCGGGCTGGGGGACGGACGCTGCGGCTTCGCCATCCGCTTCGTCTGCCCGCTGCCGGCCTCGCGCGATCAGGTTCTTCAGGTCCGCCGCGCGGAGGACGCAGCTGCCGTGCCCGGTTCGCCGTTGTTGCTGCGCCGGCCGCAGGCGGCACCGGAGGCACTCGCGGCGATGCCGCAACCCGGCGCCGATGCCGCGGCACTCGCGCAGGGGATCGAGCGGCTATTGCAGGCGCGGGCTGATCGAGGCGCGTAGGCACGGCGCCGGTCATGCAGCGGCGCGTTTCGCCCTGAGGCGTTCGATCTCCGCCACGAGGAACCGGGCGCGCACCGCTGCATCCATCGGCGCCGCCAGCGCCCGATCCAGTTCCGACGCCGGATCTTCTTCATTGCCGCCCAGCCCACGGAAATCGATCAGCACCGGCGCCCCGCGCAGTTCGGCGCCATCGCTGACCCGGCGCACCGACGCGATCTGCTGGCTTCGCGTGCCGAGGTCGCGCGGCAGTTCCAGCACGAAGCCGCAATAGCCGCCATTCTCGGTGACATCGGCGAGGTCGCGGCGGTGGCGGTCGGCCAGTGCGGTCTGCACGACCACACCATCCACCACCACTTCCAGCAGCACCGGGCCATGCTGTCGGGTGGCATCGAGCGCCCAGCCCGCCAGCATCCCGGGTTCGACGATATCGAGATGCCCGAGCAATTCGCCGTCCATCAATCCGCAGCGCGCGTCGATGGCGTGGCGCAGCCGGGCCAAAGCGGGGCCGGCGGAAATGCGCGGCGCGCAGAACGCGGCCGGGACAGCGATGTCCTTTGGATACAATGCGGCGTGTTCGGCGGCGTTGTCGAACATCGCGCGGCTGCGGTCGTCGACGAAGCTTTCCGCCGCCTGCCCTTCGGCGCGGACCGCGTCGTGGGCCTTCAACTCCAGGTGGAAATACGTAATCGCGCGGCCGCCTGGCATGCGGGCGACGCTGTCGCCGTTGACCAGGGCGCTGGCCGGGACCAGCAGATCGGTGTCGCCGTCGCGCAGCAAGAGGGCATGTTCGGGGGAGACCAGCAGGTCGCGCCGTGGCAGCCCGCCGCCCAAGGCGCCGGCGCGGATGCGGATCGGGCGGAGGTGGCGCTCGGCCTCGGTTGCCACCGCCGCATGAAGCCGCCGCCCGATCCAGCGGATGGGGCGGACGGCGCCGCTGGCGCTCAGTACCGGGTCGCCGATGCGCAGCGCCTCGATCGGCGTCTCGCCGGAGGGGGTGGCGATGCGGGTGCCGGCGGCATAGCAGGCGACGCCGAGCAGCAATTCGTTGCTGCCGTCGTTGGAGGTGGTGAAATTGCCGAGGGTGAGCCCCTGGGCGGCGTTGAACGCAAGATCCAGCGTCAAGCCGCCGGACACGATCGCCAAAATTCCGTTCGAAAAGCTGCTGAGCGCGGCATTGCTGCCGACCGATTGCAGGTCGATCTCGGCACCCTTGCTGGTCAGGCTGATGACACTGGTGAGGTCGGCGTCGAGCGCCGCGATGGACGCCGACAGGTTGAGTTCGGCTTCCTCCTGCCAGGGAAATGCCGAGCCCGGACAATTTGCCGGCGACCGACAAGGTGCCGCCCGCGTCGACGCTGACCTGGCCGGAGCCGATGAGGCCGCCCCCGTCGCTGACCGCGCCGCCGACGACCAGCGTACCGCTGCGCAGCTGCAAATTGCCGCCGACCGAGAGGCTGGCGCCTCCGGCCACCGTCACCGTGCCGCGCTGACCGACGGTCGCACCCCCGTCGACCGCCAGGCTTCCGCCCGCGGCCACGGTCAGCCCGACATGGATAGAGGCGGCGTTGCCCACGGTCAGCGTGCTGGCCACGGCACCCGTCGTGTCGACGGTGATCAGGTAGTCCGACGTCAAGCTCCCGAGATTGTCGGCGAGGGTCACGAAGGTGCCGGCGCTCGGCACGCCGAGGGACCAGGAGCTGGCGTCGATCCAGTTGCCGCCGCCGGATTGCGTCCAGGCGTCGCCGAAGGCGGCGCCCACGGCGGCGTCGGCGTTGACGAAGCCGGCGCCGACTTTGGCCGCACCCCCTGAAATCGCCGTCGCCGTCGCCTTCAGCGCCGCGGTGACCTCGGCCGGCGTCAAATTGGGGTTTGCCTGCAGGATCAGCGCGCCCACCGCCGCCGCATCCGGCGCCGCGGCGGAGGTGCCGAAGAACGAGCCGAAACCCGACACGCTGGTGCCGATGCCGTCGGGCGCGGTGAAATCGACTTTGTTCTCGGTCGTTGAGGTCAGCACCGCGCCGGTGTTGGAAAAGGTGTCGATCGTGCCTGGTCCGACCGAGGAGAAGGTTTCCGCGGTGCCGGGCGTGGACGCGTTGGCGGCGGCGACGGTATTCGCGTCGGCGAGCAACGCGTGGCCGAACACCGTGCCGGAACCTTGGCCGGCATTGGCGTCGCCGACCGTCGCATTGCCGAAGACGATGTATTTCAGCGTGCCCGGGCTGACCGTGCCGCTTTTCAGGCTGATGGCGAGATTGAAGTCGGTGCTGGTGTGGTTCAGGTTGGTGAATTGCAGCAGTTGGACCGGGTCCGAGCCCGCCACCCCGGCCGTCGCGCTGGCCACGAGGTTGCCGGACAGATCGAACAGCCTCAGCGACAGGATGTAGTTGGCGCCGGCGCTGTCGCTGATTTGCATCCCCGCGCCGTTGGTCCTGAACGGCTGGGTCCATTGCAGGCCGATGCTGACCGCGGCGCCGGCGGCGAATGTCAGCCGTTGCAGGAAGTTGCTGCCGGTTTTCGCGCCCTCGGTATTGCCGAAATCCTCGTACTGGCCGGCAACGTCATTGACGGTGGCGGCGGCGAGCGAGACCGCGGCCTGGTAGTAGTTGGTGGATTGGTTGCCGGCGGCGGTGAAATAGCTGACCCCGGCCGCGACCACCTTTTCGATCGCCGCCTGGATGACGTTGCCCTCCTGGAAGAACGGCTCCAGGAAATAGCCGACATCGTCGACGATGACGGTGGCGCCGTCGGCGGCGAGGGCGAGAATGGAATTGGCGAAGGCCTGCTCGGATCCGAAGCCGGTGGAGAAATCCAGCTGCGCGTCCGGCGCCACCCGGTGCACCAGTTCGGCGATGGCGCGGCCTTCGTCCGTGCCGGTGGCGAAATCGGTGCCCAGCACCTTGACGACAGATGGCAGATCGCCGTTCGCCTCCTCGGCCGCGACGTCGCTGGCGTGGTTGCCCGAGGCGTCGAAGCTATCCGAGATGATGCCGATCTTGATGCCGGCGCCGGTCACGCCGAAGGTGCCGCGCGCCGCCGGTGCGTTCAGCGCCATGTCGCCGGCGTCGCTGACGCTGCTGGTCATAGCACCATCCGGCGCGGGCGTTTCGGCCATTGCTGCCAGTGGGGCCAAAACCTCCGCCGTTGCCGGATCTGCCGCCTGGGATTGTGCCGGCTCGGCGCGATCCGGCGACGCCCGAATGATCGGGGCGAATGCCGTCTGGTCGGGCTGCATCTGGTCTGCCGCTGCGTCCGGCCAATCGGCGCCCGGCGACGCGTCGCCGGGCGCCGCCCGCAGTGCCCACGCGCGCTGCAGCGCAGTGCTTCCGATATCTATCCGCATGAGCGAGTATCCTGCCTCGGGGCGTTTATACGGTGCGATGATCACCCGGCTCAAGCGGAACGAACGAGGCTGGCCGCGACCAGGATAGCCGTGCGATGTTGCGAGAGTTGCAGCGCCGCCGGCAGCGTGCCGATCCGACAGACGGCTTCACCAGGGAACGCCATGATACTCGTCCAGATCACTGACCTGCATTGCCGGCCCCACGGAATGGCGGCGATGCGCATCTGCGAGACCAACATGCTGAGCGAACGGGCGTTGCGCGCGGTCGCCGCCTTCCGTCCCCGGCCGGACGCGGTGGTGATCACCGGCGATCTCGCGGCGAACGGATTGGTGGAGGAATATCAGGCGCTGGCCGCGATACTGCGCCGTAGCCTGCCGGACCTGCGGGTTTACGTGATCCCGGGCAATCACGACCGGCGCGACGCGCTGAGGGCCGAACTCGGCCATCTCCCTGGCGTGAACGAGCACCCCGAGTTCGTGCAGTTCACCGTCGAGGATCTGCCGATTCGCCTCGTCATGCTGGACACGCTGGTCGACGACGCGGCCTATGGCGAATTATGCGAGAAGCGGATGCAATGGCTCGACGCCACCCTGGCGCAAGCGCCGGACCGGCCGACCTTGATCGCCATGCATCATCCGCCATTCGTCTGCGGCCTTCGCCACATGGATCAGATCAACCTGCGCAACAGCCCGGAATTCACCGCCCTGATCGCCCGCCACCCCCAGGTGCAGCGGATCATCTGCGGGCATCACCACCGGCCGGTGGTGATGCCGGTCGCCCACGCCATCGCTTCCATCGCGCCATCGGCGGCGCATCAGGTGGAGCTCGAATTGTTCATCCTCGCCGACGGCCAGTGGAACCTCGAACCCGCGGCCTTCCAGGTGTTTGCCTGGCTTGAGGACGCGCAGGCGATCGTGTCGCACACCGCCTATGTGGAACGATACGCCGGGCCGTTCCCTTTCTTCGCCGATCCGGTCTAGCACTCGGCCGTCAGCGGCGGCCAGGCAAGCGGGTGCTGCTTGACCGGCGGTTCGATCCGGGCACCCTTGCCGGCATGACCCAGGGTCCCCTCGCCGGCATTCGCGTCCTCGACCTCACCTCCGTGGTGGTCGGCCCCACCGCCACCCTCACCCTCGCACAGCAGGGGGCGGAGGTGATCAAGCTGGAGCCTCCGGAGGGCGATCTGCTTAGGCGCCTGGGCGGCAAATCGCGCAGCGCCGGGATGGCGCCGAAATTCCTGCATTTCAACCGCGGCAAGCGCTCCATCACCGTCGACCTCAAGACCGAAGGCGGCCGCGCGGTGGCGCGGCGGCTGGCCGGGGCGGTGGATGTGCTGATCGCCAATATCCGCCCGGCGGCGCTGCGGCGCCTCGGGCTGGGGTGGGAAGATCTTTCCGCTCTCAACCCGAAGCTGATCCATTGCAGCATCGCGGGCTTCGGCTCGGGCGGCCGCTACCGCGACCTGCCGGCCTACGACACCATCATCCAGGGCGCCTCCGGCATGGCCGCCTGCATGGCCCGCATTTTCGGCGAGCCGCGCTACATGCCGTTCGTGATCACCGACCACATGGTCGGCTTCATCGCCGCCCAGGCGATCTGTGCCGCGCTCGTGGCACGCGCCCACACCGGCGCCGGCCAAGCGATCGAAGTGCCGATGTTCGAGAATATGGTGAGCTTCGTGCTGACCGAGCACATGAACCAGCGCAGCTACGATCCGGACGGCGAATGGGGCGATCCGCGCATCATGGACCCCAACGGCCGCCCGGTGCGCACGCGTGACGGCTGGATCAGCATTTCGCCCAACACCGACGCCCAGGCTTTCGGCTTTTTCGCAGCGATCGGCCGTCCGGAGCTGAAGGACGACCCCCGGTTCAACTCCGTGGCAGCGCGGCTGCGCAACGTCGCCGCCTATTTTCAGCTCCGTGCCGACGCATTGGCGGAAAAGACCACCGCGGAATGGTTGGTGCTGTTGCGCGAGTGGCAGGTGCCGGCGATGCAGGTGAACGCGGTCGAGGATCTGTTCACCGATCCGCATCTCCAGGATGTCGGCCTGATCGAAACCCAGGCACACCACTCCGAAGGCGAGGTGCTGGCCCTCCGCGCGCCGACGCTGTTCTCGGGCGGTATGGCCGCGATGTGCGACGCGCCGCTGCAGGGCCAGGACGGCCATGCGATCCTGACCGAGCTCGGCTACAGCGAACACGAGATCTCCGAACTTTCCCATGATGCGGTGAGGCTGCGATGATCCGACCGGTTCCAGTCTGGCGCTCGCTGCTTTACGTGCCGGCGCATGTCGACCGCTTCGTCGAGAAGGCGCATCTGCGCCACGCCGATTGCATACAGCTCGACCTCGAAGACAGCGTGCCGCCATCCGAGAAGGCCGCCGCTCGCCATGGCGTGGCGGCGGCGGCGAGACGGGTGCGGCGCGGAACGTCGGACGTGATGGTGCGGATCAACGCGCCATTGTCGCTGGCGGTACCGGATATCGAGGTCGCTGTTGGTCCGGATATTGACGGGCTTGTCATCACCAAGGTGCGCGGGCCGGACCATGTCTTTCTGCTGGACGAGCTGGTCAGCGAACACGAGCGCAAGGCCGGACTGCCGGAGGGGCATCTGTTTTTCACCCTGTTGATAGAGACGCCGGATGCCCTGCCGCATGCGGCCGCCATCGCGGGCGCGTCACGCCGCGTCGTCGCGATGAGTCTCGGGGCCGAGGATTTCGCCACCGCGATCGGCGCCGAGCCGACCGAGGAAAGCCTGTTGGTGCCGAAGCAGATGATCGTGCATGCCGCGCGCGCCGCCGGCGTGATGCCGCTCGGCCTGGTCGGCAGCATCGCCGGCTTCTCCGACCTCGCGGCGTTCCAGGCAATGGCCGAACGCTCGCGCCGGCGCGGCTATGACGGCGCCGGCTGCATCAACCCGGCACAGGTGGCGCCGTTGAATGCCGCGTTCACGCCGGATGCGCAGGACGTCGCCCATGCGCGCCAGGTGATCGCCGCCGACGCGCAGGCGGCGGCCGAGGGCAGGGGGGCGGTGGCGCTCGATGGCAAGATGATCGACGTGCCGATCGTGCAGCGGGCGCAACGCCTTCTGGCCCGCTTCGAAGCCATTCAGCGACGCGAGGCCGTGCATGGCTGAGTTCGCCGCCTGGATCGGCCGTTCGCGCGAGCAGGAGGACGAGATCACCCGTCCGGCGCTGCGCCGCATCGCCGCCATGCTGGACATCGCCGACGCCGATTTTCCCAACCGTGCGGCATTGCCGCCGCATTGGTACGCGATGTTCTTTCCGGAGATCGCGCGCCAGTCCGAGCTCGGCTGCGACGGGCATCCCCGGCGTGGCGATTTCCTGCCGCCGGTGCCGTTGCCGCGCCGCATGTTCGCCGGCCGCCGGGTGCGCTTTCACGGCGCGCTGCGGGTCGGCGACGTGGCGACCAAACGTTCCGAGATCACCGCCATCACGCCGAAGACCGGGCGGTCCGGCAACATGGTCTTCGTCACCATCCGCCATTGCATCATCGTCGGCGGCACGGTGGTGGTGACCGAGGAGCAGGACGTCGTCTACCGGGAAGCGGCGACGCCTGGCGCATCGCCGCCGGCCGCCGCCGCCGCGCCGGACGCGGCCGACTGGACCGTGGCAGTGCAACCTTCGCCGGTGCTGCTGTTCCGCTATTCCGCCATCACCTTCAACGGCCACCGAATCCATTACGATGCCGACTACACCCGCGACGCCGAAGGTTATTCCGGCCTGGTGATGAATGGCGGATTGAGCCTGCTGCTGTTGCTGGAGGCGGCGATTGCCCGGCTGGGCCGCGCGCCCGCCGGCCTGTCGGTGCGCAACCTGCGGCCGCTGTTCGGCCTTGATCCCATCAGTCTCGCCGGCACGCAGATGCGGGACGGGCGGGCCGGCGCCTGGATCACCGACGCACAAGGCGCGCTGGCGGTACTCGCCGAATTGGATCTGTAACGACCCATCGAGGCCTCTGGTATTTGCCACGGGGCTTCGTTAGCGTGAAGGCAAGGCGCGCCCACCAAGAGGTTGCGCCATCTCAAGGGGACGATCGATGAGAAGCAGCTTGCTCGCCTCGTTTGCCGCATTGATCGGCGCCGCCATGCTTTCGACCGCGGCATTCGCTGCTGACGCCAAGCATTACAGCTTCGGCTACGACCAGCCCCACACCACCGGCTACGGCATCGCCGGCGACCTCTTCGCCGAGAAGCTGGCGGCGCTCAGCAAAGGGACGATGCTGATCGACCAGTTCCCGGGTGCGCAGCTGGGGCAGGAGCCGCAGATGCTGCAGAAGATCCGCACCGGCGACATCGATTTCATCCTTTCCTCGACCGCGAACGCGGCGACCTTGTCGCCGCAATCCGGCGTCATGAGCCTGCATTTCCTGTTTCGGTCGGAGGCGCATCTCACCAAGGCGCTGGCCGATCCGCGCGTGGTGGCGGAAATGAAGCAGATGTTTGCCGACACCGTCACCGGCGCGCATGTGCTGGGGTTGGCGACGCTCGGGCTGCGCGATCTCTACGGCAAGAAGGAGATCCATAAGCTTGAGGACGTGAAGGGCCTGAAGATCCGCGTCCAGGCCACCGCGACCGAAGATGCGATCTTCCCGGCCTATGGCGCGCAGACCGTGCACATGCCGTTCGGCAACGTCTACACCAGCCTGCAGACCGGTGTCGTGGACATGGCGGAGAACGGCATCAACGTCTACATGGCCAACAAGCATTACGAGACCGCGCCGATCATGTCGCTCACCGAGCACGAGGCGAACAACTCGTTGATCTGGGTCAGCGACAAGGTCTGGAACAGCCTCAGCGACGAGCAGAAGGGCTGGGTTCAGGCGGCCGCCAACGAGGTTTCCAACACCCAGCCCGCAAAGGCGCTGGCGCTTGAGCACGACAGCCAGGCGAAGCTGCAGAAGATGGGCGTGAAGTTCGTCACCGACGTGGACAAGAGCGGATTCGTCAAGATCGCGACGCCGTTCCAGGACAGCCAGGCGAAGGAGCTCGGTCCGTATGCGGTGAAGATCGTCGAACTGGTGCGCGCGATCCAGTAGTCCCAGGAGAGATTGCGCATATGCATATCGATGCCGCCGCCGGCGATCTGACGCAGGCGGCGGCGCAAGAGCCGATCGTCAGCCCGGCCGACCGGCACCTGAAATGGCCGGCGCTGGACCGGCTCGAGCACATGCTGATGGTTCTGTGCGGCATCTTCCTCGGCTGCTTCGCGACCTCGGTGTTTTTCGACGTGATGACGCGTGAGATCGGGCATCCTCTGGCTGTGGCTGCAAGAGGTCACTCGGCGCCTTCTTCACCTACGGCATCTTCATCGGGCACCGCCGTCGCGGTTCGCCGCCACGACCACCTTTGTCTTTCGGCGATGACCGAGACGATGAGCGGCGTGACCCGGACGCGTCTTCGAGGTGTTCAACCGCGGCGTGGTGCTGCTGGTCGGGCTGGCGATGGTGGTGTTCGGCTGGCAGAACTTCCTGTCCGGGTTCGACAGCTTCCGCATGCCGTCGCTGACCGCCGATCGCCTATCTTTATTGGCCGATCCCGGTCTGCGGCGCGCTGGTGGCGCTGTTCAGCGTCGGAGCAGATCGTCAACGGCCTCCGCCACGGTTTCGCCCGCCCGCTGGTGCCGCACAGCGATCGCGGTTTTTAGGTCAGCGATCGTGAACCAGAACGCCGCCATCCTCTCGATCATGACCGTGCTGTTCCTGGCCCTGGGCTATCTCGGCGTGCCCGTGGCCTTCAGCCTGATCGCCGGCGTGCTGGTGGGCACGATGTTGGTGCCGATCAGCTTCCAGTCGATGATCGGGCAGCTGTTCAACGGCATCGACTCCGAAAGCCTGATGGCGATTCCGTTCTTCCTGCTGGTCGGCGAGTTGATGACCTCGGCCAACGTGGTCATCCGCATCGCCGAATTGTCGCAGGCGCTGGTCGGGCATATCCGCGGCGGGCTGGCGCAGGTGACCACCGTGTTCAGCATGTTCTTCTCCGGCATGTCCGGCTCCTCCTCGGCGGACGTCGCGGTGCTCAGCCGCACCATGGCCCGGCCGATGGCGCAAGAAGGTTATTCGCCGCAATTCGTCGCGGCCCTGATCGCCGCCGCCTCGACGATCGCCGCCCTGGTGCCGCCCTCGATCATGGCGGTGGTCTACGGCGCGATCGGCAATGTCTCGATCGCCGGGCTGTTCCTCGGCGGCGTGCTGCCGGGGCTGATGATCGGCATCGGGCTGATGATCTATTGCTACTTCTTCGGGCCGCCGGGCTTTCGCCGTCCGCGCGCGAGCTTCTTCCAGCTGACGGCGGCGACCCGGCGCGCGGCGCTGCCGCTGTTCATCCCGATCATCCTGCTCGGCGGGATCATGACCGGCTGGTTCACGCCGACCGAAGCCGGGCGTGATCGCCATCGTCTACATCCTGGTGGTGGTGATCCCGTTCCTGAAACCGGATCACCTGCGCCATATCCCGCGTGATTTCATCCAGGCGGGCCTCGTGTTCTCGCTGCCGCTGATCACCATCGCCGCCGCCTCGGCGTTCGGCTGGCTGCTGGCCTATCTGCGGGGCCCGATCGTCGTCGCCGGCTGGATCGGCAGCTTTGCCGGCACCGATCCGGTGATGATCATGTTCGCGCTGGTGATCGTGTTCACCATCGTCGGCGACTTCATCGAGCCGATTCCCGCCATCATCATCTTCATGCCGGTGGTGAACCAATTGACCGACGCGGCCGATATCAGGCCGGTGCATATGGGCGTGGTGCTGATCGTCACGCTGGCATTCGGACTGATCACGCCGCCATATGGGCTGGCGTTGCTGATGGCCTCGAAATTCGTCGGCACGCGATTCCCGGCGGCGTTGAAGGCGTCGCTGCCGATCTACGTGATCTTCTTTGCCACCATCGCCTTCGCCATCTTCTTCCCCAACGCCATTCTTTGGTTGCCGAAGCTGCTGTTTCCCGAATCGGTCGGCTGCTTCAAGTCGCCGTCCGGCGTCGGCTATATCTGCCCGGGATGAACACGGTCGGGCCGGATTTCACCGTCAGATCTGTTGGTGCCGCGCCCTTGTGCCGCGCTCGATGGCCGCGGTGATGAGTGGGTCGAGATGCAGCTCGTCGCGCACCAGCGCCAGCATGTGCAGCGAATCCTGGTCGGCCAGGTCCTGGGCGGCAATCACCTCGCAGGCCAGGGCGTAGGCGGTTTCGCGCAACCGTGGCTCCAGCGCGTCGCGGATCAGGCGGGCGGCGTGCTTCAGCCCGTCCTCATCGCGCAGCAGTTCGACGGCGGTGTCGGTGGCGAGGTCCAGGCGCTGGCTGGAGAACTCGGCGAAGGCCGGCAGCGTTTGCACCAGCCCGGCCATGACGCCAATCTCCCGGTCGCTGATGCCTTCACCGGCGGCGGCGACGAGCACCATCGTGCAGACCAGGGCCTCCTGCGGGTCCAGTCCGGTTCGTGCAAGCATGTCAGTCTCCTCGGTCAGAGGACCACGGTGCGGGAACAGACGCTCCCGATCAAGCTTCCGGCGGATTACCTTCCTGTTAGTTGAATTCGGTGGCCGATTCCGGCCTGCCGGGATCGCCGATCTGCGCATCGTCGGCTCTCCCGTCGGCTGGCCTCGGCTCGCGGTCGTCCGGCCCAGCGCCCCCGGCCTATCCTCCGGACTCCCGCTCATCTATAACCGGGCGGCGTTCGAACCACGCAAGAAAGACCGGAAACCCCCCGATTTGACCTCCGCGACCCTTCCTGCCGAGCACGCGCTGGCGGCCTATCTGCCGCTGTTCGCCAATTGCCGAATCCTCGTGCTCGGCGACGTGATGCTGGATCGCTACGTGTTCGGCGACGTGCGCCGCATCTCACCCGAAGCGCCGATCCCGGTGCTGCGGGCGCAGGCCTCCCGCTGCGTGCTGGGCGGTGCGGCCAATGTCGGCCGCAATGCCGCCGCCCTCGGGGCTCGGGCGGTGTTGGTCGGACTGATCGGCGAGGACGCGGCGGCGGCGGAAATCGGCACGATCATCGAGCAGACCGCGGGGTTGACTGACGCGCTGGTGCGTGCGCCCGGGCGGCCGACGACGGTGAAAACCCGGTTCGTTTCCGGCGGGCACCAGTTGCTGCGGTTGGACGAGGAGGTGACCGGCGCCGTCGATCCCGCGCAGGAAGCGGCGATCATGGCGGCGTTCGGGGCGGCCTTGCCGGATTGCCGCATCGTCGTGATCTCCGACTACGCCAAGGGCCTGCTGAGCGACGATGTGCTGGCCCACGCCATCGCCGCCGCCCGCGCGGCCGGGCGGGTGGTCATCGTCGATCCCAAACGTGAACGCTTCGAAGCCTATGCCCATGCCGGCGTGCTGACGCCGAACGCGCTGGAGGTGACCCGCGCCACCGGCATCGCCTGCACCGATGACGATTCCGCCGCCGCCGCCGGCCTTGCCGCCATGGCGCAGGCGCAGGTGGAAGCGGTGCTGCTGAAACGATCGGAGAAGGGCCTGACGCTGGTGCGGCGCGGCCACGCGCCGTTGCACCTGCACACCCACGCCCGCGCCGTCGCCGACGTGTCCGGCGCCGGCGACACGCTGGTGACCACCTTTGCCATCGCCCTGGCCTGTGCCGCCCCGATGCATGAGGCGGCGGCACTCGCCAACGTCGCCGCCGGCGTTGTCGTGGCCAAGCCGGGCACCGCGACACTCGACCAGAGCGAGCTGTCGGACGCGCTGCATCGGCACGAGCTGCTGGCGATCGACCACAAGGTGGCTGACCTCGACACCGCGCTGCGCCGCATCGCCGCGTGGCGGGAGGCGGGGTTGCGCGTTGGTTTCACCAATGGCTGCTTCGACCTGATTCACCCCGGCCATGTCCGCCTGCTCGCCCGCGCCCGCGCCGCCTGCGACCGGTTGGTGGTGGCGCTGAACAGCGACGCCTCGGTCAGCCGGCTGAAAGGTCCGGACCGGCCGGTGCAGAGCGAGACGGCGCGGGCCACGGTGATGGCATCGATGGCATCATGCGACCTGGTGGTACTGTTCGAGGAGGACACGCCGGCGCGGCTGATCGCGGCGATCCGCCCGGACCTGTTGTTCAAAGGTGCGGATTACCGGCCGGACCAGGTGGTCGGTGCCGACATCGTTGCTTCATACGGCGGACGCGTCGAATTGATTCCGCTTGAGGAAGGATTCAGCACGACGCAAACCATTCGCCGGATCAACGCAGGATCGTAGCCGTGTTGCCATCCGATCAAGTCCCGCACCTTCGCCGTCTTGAGGCTGAGAGCATCCACATCATGCGCGAGGTGGCGGCGGAGTGCCGGTCGCCGGTGATGCTGTATTCGATCGGCAAGGATTCGTCGGTGATGCTGCATCTGGCGATCAAGGCGTTCTATCCTGCCCGGCCGCCGTTTCCGCTGCTGCATGTCGACACCGGCTGGAAATTCCGCGAGATGATCGAGTTCCGCGACGCGACGGTCGCGCGCCTTGGCCTGAAGCTGCTCGTGCACAGCAATGCCGAGGCGCAGGCGCAGGGGATAAATCCGTTCGACCATGGCGGGTACTACACCCACGCGATGAAGACCGAGGCGCTGAAGCAGGCGCTGACGCTGCATGGCTTCGATGCGGCGTTCGGCGGCGCGCGCCGTGACGAGGAGAAGTCGCGCGCCAAGGAGCGTATCTTCTCCTTCCGCACCGCAAGCCATGAATGGGACCCGAAGAACCAGCGGCCGGAATTCTGGCGGCTGTACAACGGACGGGTGAATGCCGGTGAATCCGTGCGGGTGTTTCCGTTGTCCAACTGGACCGAGCTCGATATCTGGCACTACATCCTGCAAGAGAATCTCTGCCGTCGTGCCGCTGTATTTCGCCAAGCCGCGTCCGACTGTCGAGCGCGACGGCACGATCCTGATGGTGGACGACGAGCGCATGCGCTTCGCACCCGGCGAGGCTGCGCAAGCGCGGATGATCCGCTTCCGCTCGCTCGGCTGCTGGCCGCTATCCGGCGCCGTGCACTCGACGGCGGCGACGTTGCCCGAACTGGTGGCCGAGATGCGGGCGTCGCGGGTGTCCGAGCGTGGTGGGCGGCTGATCGATCGCGACGCCGCCGACAGCATGGAAAAGAAGAAGCGCGAGGGCTATTTCTGATGCCGCCGCCGATTGCCGAGACCATCACCACGCTGCGGTTCCTCACCTGCGGCAGCGTCGATGACGGCAAATCCACCTTGATCGGCCGGCTGCTGCACGAGAGCGGTTTCATCCTCGATGATCAGCGCGCCACCCTGGAACGTGATTCGGCGCGCCACGGCACCACCGGCGACGACATCGACTACGCCCTGCTGGTCGATGGGCTGGAGGCCGAGCGCACCCAGGGCATCACCATCGATGTCGCGTACCGCTACTTCGCAACCGCCCGCCGCCGCTTCGTCGTCGCCGACACGCCGGGGCACGCCCAGTACACCCGCAACATGGCAACCGGTGCGGCGAATGCCGAACTCGCCGTGCTGCTGGTCGATGCCCGCCAGGGGATCTTGACCCAGACCCGGCGCCACGCCTTCCTGGTGTCGCTGATGGGCATCCGGCATGTGGTGCTGGCCGTCAACAAGATGGACCTCGTCGAATTCGACGCCGGCGTCTTTGCTGAAATATCCATGGCCTTCGCCGATGCCGTGGAGGGGCTCGGGTTCGTCGACATCACCGCCATTCCGATCTCCGCGCGCTACGGCGACAACGTCACCACTGGTAGCGCGAACACCCCGTGGTACTCCGGCCCAAGCCTGCTCGATCACCTCGAATCCGTGACAATCGTCCCGAGCGGGTCGGCTTCGTTCCGGATGCCGGTGCAATGGGTCAATCGTGCCAACGCCGCGTTCCGCGGCTATGCCGGCACCATCGCTTCCGGCCGCATCGCCCCTGGGGATAGCGCGGGTCCCGCCCGCTCACCCGGACTCCAGGCGCGCATCGCCCGCATCGTGACGATGGACGGCGATTTGCCGCATGCCGTCGCCGGCGACGCCGTGACGTTGGAGATGGACCAGCCGATCGACCTTTCGCGCGGTGACGTGCTGCAATCCGGCGAACCGGTCACCGTCAGCGACCGCTTCGATGCCGACATCGTCTGGCTGAACGAGGCGCCGCTGTTTCCCGGGCGCGGCTATCTGGTGAAGCTCGGCACCGCCACGGTCGCGGGCAGCATCACCCGCATTCGCCACCGCATCGACATCGAGAGCTTCGAGCATGTGCCTGCGGACACGCTGGCGATCAACGACGTCGGCCGCGTCACCGTGGCTCTTGGCGCGCCGCTGGCGATTGAGTGCTATGCCGAGAATCGTGACCTCGGCGGGTTCGTGCTGGTTGATCGGCGCAGCAACGCGACCGTCGCCGTCGGCATGGTCAGGAGCATCGCGAGCTCGGCCGGCGGCGTGGTCTGGCAGGCGATCGAGGTCGACAAGAAGGCGCGCGCCGCGGTCAAGGATCAGCGCCCGGCGGCGGTCTGGTTCACCGGCCTGTCCGGTGCCGGGAAATCCACCATCGCCAATCTGGTCGAACGCCGCCTGCACGCGCTCGGCCGCCACACGGCACTGCTGGACGGCGACAACGTTCGCCACGGATTGAACCGCGATCTCGGCTTTTCCGAAGCCGATCGCGTCGAGAACATCCGCCGCGCGGCCGAGGCGGCTCGGCTGATGGTGGAGGCGGGGCTGATCGTCCTTGTCAGTTTCATCTCGCCCTATCGCTCGGACCGCGACACCGCCCGCGCCTTGTTCGATGCCGGCGAGTTCATCGAGGTGTTCGTCGACACGCCGGTGGACGAATGCCGCAGGCGCGATCCCAAAGGCCTCTACAAGCGCGCCGACGCCGGCGAGATCCGCAACTTCACCGGCGTGACCGCCCCGTACGAGGCGCCCGACAGCCCGGAGCTGCGGCTGCAGACCGAGGCCGCTTCCGCCGAGCAACTGGCCGACCGGGTGGTGCAGGAACTGGCGGCGCGGGGCTTCTTCGAGCTGTAGCGCGCGACGGGCGTCGGTTCAGATCAGGACGCCGGGTCCGGCGGAACGGTATCGGGGAACATCGCCCGTTCGATCAAGGCACAATAGATATGCGCCGCGGTGATGTGGATTTGCTGGATGATCGGGGTCCAGCGCGACGGCGCGCAGAGCAGCAAGTCGCACGAAGCCGCCATCTTGCCGCCACCCTCGCCCGCGAAGCCCAACGTGACGATGCCCATTGCCCGCGCCGCCGCCAAAGCGCGCAGCACGTTGGGTGAGTTGCCGGATGTGGAGATGCCCAGGAACACGTCGCCGCGCCGCCCCAGGCCCTGGACCTGGCGCTCGAACACCTGTTCGTAGCCGTAATCATTGGCCGTGGCGGTGATGGCGGAGCTGTCGGTGGTGAGGGCGATCGCCGGCAGCGGGGCGTGGTCGAACATCAGCCGGCTGATGAATTCGCCGGCGATATGCTGCGCGTCCGCGGCACTGCCGCCATTGCCGGCGATGAGCAGCTTCCCGCCGGCGCGCATCGTGGCGACGGTGCTTTCGGCCATGTCGATGAGCGTGGCTTGCGACCGGCGGTCGGCGGCGAAGTCCGCGGTGGCGGCGAGGCTCGTCGCCAGGTAGGATTCCACGTATTTCGCCTGTTGGTCCGCGGCCGATGCATCGGGTTTCATGCGGCCCATAAGTAAGCCAAATGCGCCGCAATGCAACGAGATGCTCGGGACGCCCCACTGGCTCGGAGGTGACGGAGATCACCCGAGTCTTCACTTTACAGTTAAATTACGCCCCCGGATTTTGGCCAAGTGACTGATTCTATGGAAGTACCTCCTCGTTTCACGTGGTTTTGATGGCGAATCGGTCGCCGAAGCGTGTCGAAAAACTTTACATAGAGTCCCGCCGCAGGCTGGTGTTTTAACATCTGGCCTGACGATTCCTTAATGTGTCGATCTGGCACGGCCCTTGCTGTCAGATGTCCGGCCGATATGCGAACTGGACTGTCGGCACCAAAAGGAAGGATTTCGGGTGGCGATGAGTTCAAAATTTCGCTTGGTAACGGGCGTGCTGGGGCTTGCCTCGGGCGCCGTGATGTCGATCGGCGCCGCGCAGGCGCAGGTGGCCTTCGATCAGCCGCTCGGCTCGCCGGGCGGAACCACGCCGGGCGTGTATTTTGGCGCCAGCAACCCGGACGGCGGCTTCACCACCTCGACGGCCAACGGCATCACGCTCGGGCTGCGCGCCAAGGAGCGGCAAAGCGGCACCGTCATCGACACGCCGACCAACCTGTACAACGTGTCGACCGGCTTGCAGCCCGGTGTCTCCAACCGAAGCTTCTGGAACTACGAGTTCTCGATCCATATCGACACCGATGCCGTGAACCTCTCGAACTTCACGGCATTGCTGACGATCACCGATGTCACGACCGGTAGCTCGTCTTCCTACAATCCGCTGTTGCTGGACGACGCGACGGTGGACACGGCCGGGAACGTGACCAATCATCCATTCGGAGCTTCGGGTTCGACCGACGCAGGGGCGCAAAATTCCGAGAATCTCCTGTTCGGACTACCGTTTGCGCCGCCAGGCTATGACGTGAACGCGCCCGACTTTTACGACATCACCTTGACGGTGAGCAACGCCTCGCCGCAGTTCCAGGCGGCGGTCGGCGAGTCCCCCACGTTTTTGGTCAGCGACGAAATCCTGGTGCAGGCCGTGCCGGAGCCGGCAACGATGACACTGTTGGGCGCCGGCTTGCTCGGCCTGGCGGCGGCACGGCGCAAGCGCCGCGGCTGAACTGCCGGGAAAGCCTGATCCCGAAGGGACTCTCGCCATGCAAATGGCGGGAGTCCTGATGGCTTTCACACCGGCTCCATATCGTCCGGGATCGGCTCGCTCGCGGTCCCCAAAAGTTGCTCGGCGGTGTCCGCCTCGATCGCTTCCACCCCACGCAAGACCCGTCCCACCGCGCGCGTGCGCACCCTGGCGCGTTCGATCGTGCTGCTGAACGTGCCCGCCTGCTTGCCGAGCTTCTCCAGCACGTCGTCGATCTTGCCCATTTCGGTCCGCGTCGCGCCGAGCAGCCGGCCAATTTCCCCGGCCTTCTGTTCCAGCGCCAAAGTGATATGGCCGAGATGGATGGTCCGCAGCAAAGCCGGAAACAGGCTGGGGCCCAGCAGCAGCACCCGGTAGGCCCGGCCGATTTCGTCGATCAATCCCGGGATCTGGGCGATTTCGACATACAGGCCGTCGGTCGGCAAATACAGCACCGCGAATTCCACGGTCGCGGGCGGGCAGATGTATTTCGCCGCCAGTTTTTTCGCCTCGTCGCGCACCCGCCGTTCCAGGCCGCGGCGGGCGGTGCGCTCGCCTTCGCCGTCACCGGCCTCGGCGGCGCTCAGCATCCGCTCGTAGTCCTCGACCGGGAATTTCGCATCGATCGGCAGGTGCACCTTGGTCTCGCCGCGCATCGGCATGATCACGGCGAATTCCACCGCCTCGTCGGAATCCGGCCGTGGCTTCCAGTTGGTGACGTAGGCGCCGGTGGGGAGGATATCGTCGAGCATGGCGCGCAACTGGGTTTCGCCCCAGCCGCCGCGCGTCTTCACGTTGCCGAACAGCCGCTTGATGTCGCCGATCTGCGCGGTCACCGCCTGCACGTCGCCCATCGCCTTCTGCACCGCCGCGAACTGTTCGGTGACGCGTGCGAAGCTCGTGGTCATCTGCTTCTCGACGGCGGCGTGAAGTTGCTCGTTCACCGTCTTCTGGATTTCGCCGAGCTTGGCCTCGTTGCCTTCGCGCAACTCGCGCAGCCTTGCATCGAGGGCCGTGCGCATCTCCGACAGCGCGCCGGCGAGTTCGAGCCGCAACTGCCCGCCGGTCGACGCACTCGCCGCCGTCAAGGCGCGCTCGGTGGAGGCGAGGTTGGCGCGCAGGGTTTCCCCCTCGCTGCGTTGGCCGGCCAGCGTCTGCTCGCCGAGCAGGCGCAGACGGTGCAGCAACGCGCCTTGCCGCGCCACCATCACGAGAATCGCCAGCAGCACCAGCACGGCCGCGACGGCGGCGGCGGCGAAGACAGGATCGATGGGCATTGAATTCTCCATGCGGTCTGGGCGGCAAGTCGTTTCTTTCCCGAGGTCCAGCGCCGGCGGCGCTCACGGCCCCAGGAAGTCGCGCGTCGCCCTCGCTGCGTCCGCCAGCCCGACCCGCTCCACCCGGACGCCGGCGGGAAACGCTGAGAGCAGCCGCGACGGTGTTTGCCGGTCCAGCAACACGAACACGCCGCGGTCGGTAGCGCTGCGGATCAGCCGGCCGAACGCCTGGCGCAGCCGGAAGCGCGCCACGCGGTCGTCATAGCCGGCGGGGTCGCCGCCGGACAGATGCACCCGCCGCTCGCGGTGCAGGATGTCCGGGCGCGGCCAGGGCACGCGTTCGAACACCACGAGGCGCAGCGCGCGGCCGGGCACGTCGACGCCGTCGCGCATGGCGTCGGTGCCGAGCAGGCAGCTTTCCTCCTCGGTGCGGAACACGTCCACCAGCGTTGCATTGTCCATGGCGTCGACATGCTGGGCGAGCAGCGGAATCCCCGCCGCCTCCAGCGCTGGGGCGATCTTCGCATGCACCGCGCGCAGCCGGCTGATCGCGGTGAACAACCCGAGGCCGCCACCGCCCGCCGCCATGAACAGCGCCTTGTACGACGCCGCCAACTGGCCGATGTCGCGGGCGTTGACGTCGGACACCACGAAGGCGCGGGTTTGCGCCGCATAGTCGAACGGGCTGGCGACGGCGACGCGAATGGCGGGAGAGGGCAGGTGGTTCGCGCCGACCCGGCTCTCCGCCGCATTCCAGGCGAGTTCGGTGTCCTCGATGCCGGTGTCGCGCAACGTCGCCGACGTCACCAGCAGTCCTTGCGCCGGCCGTGCCAGGGACAACGCAAACGGGATTGTCGGGTCCAGCCAATGGCGATGCAGCCCGACATTGAAGTCGCGCACCCGCTCACCGAAATCGCGACGGTCGAGGCGCAGGAACATCACGTGCTCCGGCCGGATGCCTGGCGCCGGCGGCGGCTCGGACACGCCGCGCAGCATGCTCTGCCACGCGGTCAGCGGATCGACGCCGCGGCGCTTCAGAGAACGGCAGGCGGCCTCGATGCGGTTGCGCAGCGCGGCGTCGAGTTCCTCCGCCTCGTCCTCCAGCCGCGCCGCCAGCCGTTCGAGCAGCGTGCGCAGCGGCACCTCGATCCGCGCCAGGGCCCGCGCGAGGTCCTGGGCGGCGGCGGCGACGGCCGGTTGCACGGGGTAGAGGTCGCATTCGACCGAACCACGCCCGGCCGGCTCGCCGTCGCCGGCGACGCGCGCCAGGATCTGGTGGCGGACATGGCGCAGGAACGCCTCGGACGGATTGGCCCGCCCCGGTTCGACGCCGGCCAACTCGGGTGCGTCCTCGGCCAGGCGGGTGGCCCAACCGCCTGATGGCAAGGCGCGGGCGGCCTGCAGGGCGGCGTCGAGCGGTGTTTCCAGTTCGGGCCGGGCGGCGACCAGTTCCTCGATCCGCCGCCGCAGCCCGCGCGCCCGCGACCGGCCGCCTTCGGCGCCGAGCAGCCAGCGGCGCAGTTCGGCGGCCTCAAGGCCAGAAAGCTCGGCCGAAAACGCGCCGTCGGCGGCGTCGAAGACGTGGTGGCCCTCGTCGAACACGTAGCGGACGGGAACGTTGTTGTCGTCGATGCCGCCGCCCCACGCGAATCGTAGGCCGCTTGCGCCATCACCAGCGCGTGGTTGGCGACGACGAGTTCGGCGGTGCGGGCGCGGCGGATGGTGTGCTCGACGAAGCATTTCTTCCAATGCGGGCAGCCGGCGTGGATGCATTCGCCGCGGCGGTCGGCCAGCCCCAGCGTCATGCCGGCGCCGAACAATTCGGTGAACCAGCCCGGCAGGTCACCGCCCTGGATGTCACCGTCCGAGGTCGCCGACGCCCAGCGGGCGATCAGGCCGAGCGGGATCACCGACAGCGGCGACCCCGCGCCCGCCGCGCCGACCGCGTCCTCGAGGTTCAGCAGGCACAGGTAATTTTCCCGTCCTTTCCGCACGACGATCCGGCGGCGGCGCGCCTCGGGGTCGGGGACCAGCCGCGACAATTCGCTTTCCACCTGGCGCTGCAGGTGGCGGGTGAAGGTGGAGATCCACACCGGCGCCTTTGTTGCGCTCCGCCCACAGGCTGGCGGGCGCGATGTAGCCCAGCGTTTTGCCGGTGCCGGTGCCGGCCTCGGCCAGCACCACATGCGGGTCGCCTCGAGACTCGCGCGGCGCGAAGGCGGCCGCGGCGGCGGCGGCATAGTCCGACTGTCCCGGGCGCTGCTCGGCGCCCTCGCCCAGCATCGCGGCGAGCCGCGTCCGCGCCTCGGCGGGCGCCACCGGCTGGGAGGAGGGGGCGGGCTGGGGTGCGATCTCCTCCCATTCCGGCAGCCGTTTCCAGACCCGCAGCGCGTCGATCAAGGGCGCGGCACCAGGGCGGCCAAGCGCTGCCAGCACGAACGGCGCCCAATCCCAGCCGGCTTGCCCCATGCGCGCGGCAAGCCCGGCGGCGTCGCGGTTGATCGGCAGGTCGCGCCCCGCCTGCAGCCGCGCCAGCAGCGCCCGGGCGATATCGGGCAGCATCCCGGCGCCGGCCTCCGCACCCGGCGCCGCCGGGTTCATGTCGAGCGCCAGCGCCAGGCCGCGCGGCGTTGGCGCGGCGGCGCGCGCCGGCATGGCGAAGGCGAACAATTCCAACAGGTCGAGCGAGGGCATCGCGTCGCAGCCCGAGCCGGCGCATCGTCGCCGGCGCGTGCACCAGCAGCGGCGGCGGGAGGCCGCGCAGCAGACGGGCGGCGGCGCCGACGGGAAGATCGAGCATCTCGCCGTCCGGCGTCAGGATGGCGGCACGCGCGATGCCGGCCACCACGCAAGGCGACGCGGGCACGACGATCGGGCCCGAAAGCGCGTGGCCGGAACTGGCGGACTCGATCATGGACGCAGTATAAGGCGCGCGCTGGATTGACCAAGGCACCCCCCGTCCATAGCTTGCGACCGATGTCCGAGATCGCTCCCACCAAGATCGCCGTTCCGAAGGCCTGGCCGTTCGAGGAAGCCGCGAAAGTCGCTCGCCGCCTGGCGGCGTCGGGCAGCGACGTCGGCGCTGTTCGAGACCGGCTACGGCCCGTCCGGCCTGCCGCATATCGGCACCTTCGGCGAGGTCGCGCGCACCTCCTGGGTGCGCCACGCCTTCACCGAGCTGACCGGCCTGCCGTCGCGGCTGCTGGCGTTCAGCGACGACATGGACGGGCTGCGCAAGGTGCCGGACAACGTGCCGAACAAGGAGATGCTGGCGGCGCCATCTCGGCCAGCCGCTGACCCGCATTCCCGATCCGTTCGGCACCCATGACAGCTTCGGCGCGCACAACAACGCCCGGCTGCGCGCCTTCCTCGACTCGTTCGGCTTCGAGTACGAGTTCGCCTCGTCCACCGAGTACTACGCCTCCGGCCGCTTCGACGCCGCGCTGATGCGCGTGCTGCGAATGCCACGACGAGGTGCTGGCGGTGATCCTGCCGACCCTCGGCGCCGAGCGGCGCGCGACCTATTCCGCCATTCCTGCCGATCCATCCGCGGACCGGCATCGTCATGCAGGTGCCGATGGAGCGGATCGACCCCGACGCCGGCACCGTCGCCTGGCGCGATCCCGACAGCGGCGCATGGTTCGAGACCTCGGTGAAAGGCGGCCACTGCAAGCTGCAATGGAAGGCCGATTGGGCGATGCGCTGGTACGCGCTCGGCGTCGACTACGAGATGTCCGGCAAGGACCTGATCGACAGCGTCCGCCTGTCGAGCCGGATTTGCCGCATCCTCGGCAGCGCAGCCGCCGGAGGGCTTCACCTACGAGCTGTTCCTCGACGAGAACGGCCAGAAGATCAGCAAGTCCAAGGGCAACGGCCTGTCGGTCGACGAGTGGCTGCGCTACGCGCCGCCGGAGATGCCTGGGCCAGTTCATGTACAACCAGCCGCAGCGCGCCAAGCGGCTGTATTTCGACGTCATCCCGCGCGCGGTCGACGAATACATCGCCAACGTCGAGAAAGCCCGCGCGCAGCCGCGACGCCGAGCGCCGCGCCAACCCGGCCTGGCACATCCATGTCGGCCGCCTGCCGAATCACGCCGGCAGCCCGATCTCCTTCGCGATGCTGCTGAACCTCGCCAGCGTCGTGAACGCCGACACGCCGGACATCCTGTGGGGCTTCATCCGCCGCTACTAGCCCCGGCGCGACGCCCGAGAACGAAGCCGCTGCTGGCCCGCCTGGTCGAGCACGCGCATCGCCTATTACCACGACTTCGTCCGCGCCGAGAAAGCGCTTCCGCGCAGCCCGACGCCGATCGAACGCGCGGCGCTGCGAGGATCTCGCCGCGACGCTGGCGCGCGTTGCCGCCGGACGCCGCCGGCCGAGGACATCCAGAACGCGCGTGTTCGAGGTCGGCAAGCGCCACCCGTTCCCCGAACTGCGGGCCTGGTTCGGCTGTCTGTATCAGGTGCTGCTGGGCCAGCACGAAGGCCCGCGGTTCGGCGGCTTCATCGCGCTGTACGGCATCCCCGAGACCGATCGCGCTGATCGACGCAGGCGCTCGCCCGGCCGCCCGAACGCCGCCGCCGTCCGCCGACGCGGCCTGACGGGCCAGACCGGGTGGGAGCGCACGACTGAAAGCGTGGCTGCGCCATCTGCCGGCGGTGCTCGGCGTGCTGCTGCTGATCGGCGCGATCTATGTGGTGCAGAAGGAATTCCGCCACCTCAAGCTGCGCGACATCGCCGACGGCGCTGCGAGCGATCCCGCTCAGCGCGCGCTGGTGTTCTCGTTCGTCTGGACGATCCTGTCCTACTTCATCCTGACCTTCTACGACCGGCTGGGCACCATCTACGCCGGCCACGAAGGTCTCCTACGGCCGGGTCGCCTTCGCCTCGTTCTGCGCCTACGCGCTGGCGCATAATCTGGGCTTCGCGGCGGTGTCCGGCGCCGCGGTGCGCTACCGGCTGTACGCCCATTGGGGCCTGACGCCGCTGCAGATCGGCAAGACGGTCGCGTTCTGCAGCCTGACCTTCGGGCTTGGCGGCATGGTGCTCGGCGGCATCATCCTGTTCCTCGAACCGCAAGCGATGCCGTTCTTCGGCGACCAGGTGCCGACGCGGGTCATGTACGGCATCGGTGCGGTGCTGTGGAGCGTCGTGCTCGGCTATGTCGTCGCTGTCGCGCGTCGTCGGCTCGTTCCGGTTGCTCGGCCACGAGATCGAGCTGCCGAGATGGCGCATGGCGATGCTGCAGGTGCTGCTGGCGACCGTCGATGTCGCGGTGACCGCCACGATCTTCTACGCGCTGCTGCCGGCCGCGCCGGGCTGACCTGGTCTGATCTTCCTCGGCGTCTACGTCGCGTCCTACACCGCCGGGCTGGCCGCCAACCTGCCGGGCGGCATCGGCGTGTTCGACACCGCCATGCTGTTCGGGCTCGACGCCCTATCTTGACGCCGCCGCACATCGTCGGCGCGATCGTGGTGTTCCGCCTGTACTACTACATCATTCCGCTGTTCCTGGCGGGCTCGCTGTTCGCCGGCAACGAGATCCTGCTGCGCGGCGGCGCCTGATGGCGCCGCGACCGCCAGGCCGCAGGCGTGCAGGCGATCGGCCGCTGGAGCGAGCCGGACTTCGCCGTCGCCGCCGGCACCGGCGTGGTCGCGCTGTGCGGCGCGCTGCTGCTGTCGCTCGGCGTGCTCGGCGCCGGCGCCGGATTTCTCCTGGATCGACCCGGACTTCGCCGACGTGGTCACGCAGGCCGGGCAGTTCATCCCGTCGCTGATCGGCGCCGGCCTGGTGGTGATGGCCATCGGCCTGTCGCAGCGGGTCAACCTGGCCTGGAGGCCACGCATCTCTGCTGCTGCTGGCCGCGGCGTTTGCCATGACGCAGGACGAGCGCGCTCTGGATTCCGGCGGTGCTGGTGCTGGCGGCGCTGCTGATCGCGCCGTTCCGCCGCGCCTTCTATCGCCACGCCAGCCTGCTCACCGGCCCGCTGGAGGCCTCCACGGCGGTGTCGCTGATCACCTTGATCGCCTGCGTCCTGGCGCTGGCGGGGTTCGAGCCGCATGTCCGCTGGCTGGACAACAATAGCTGGTGGGAGGTCGTGCTGTCGCCGGAAGTGCCGAATTCGGTGCGGACCTCGGTGGCGCTGGCGGTGGTGCTGGCGTCGGTGGCGATGTGGCGGCTGCTGCGGCCGGGCCGGGTGACTGGCTGCCTTGGGACGCGAAGCGCGGCGGCGCTACCGCGCCTGGGCGCCGATCCGCCGGCGCAGGCCGACGGCATGGTCTGGGGCGAGGCCGATCGCGCCGGCCATCGCCGTTCCGCCGGATCGGGCGGGTGCTGCTGGCGCTCGGCGATCCCGGCGGGCGCCGGAGCGACCGGATCTCCGCCGTCTGGCGGCTGCGCGACCTCGCCCAGCAGGAGGGCCTGGACCCGGCCGTCTGGCGGGTCGGGCCAGGCTTGCTGAAGGTCTATGCCGATCTCGGCCTCGCCGCCCTGCCGCTGGGCGAGGACGGATTGCCGCTTGCCGATGCCGAAGATGCCGAAGGCCCCCACGCCACCCATTTCCTGGTCTGTGTCGCCGAGCGCGACCTGCCGGCACTGCTGCCATTGCTGCCGGAACTGGCGGCGGGGTAGCGGTCGCGACCCGGCAGGCTGGTGGACGAGACGAGCGACGGGGTAGCGCCTCTGGCGCGCTCTCGGGCATCGTGGCGGGTGGGAATGATGGCACAGGCAGGTCGCAGTGACGGTGCATGAGGATCAGACCAACGGCTCCCCGCCTGGCGCCAATGCGGACCGTCGCGTCCGGCTGGCGGATTGGCTGGTCGGCGAGGGGCGGTTCGTGGCCGACAACACCGTGCTGCTGGAGCGATTCTGTCCGTTGGTCATTGCCACGGGCGTGCCGCTCGATCGCTGCTGGCTGCATCTGCGGGCGTGGCATCCGGATTTCGCCGGGGTGTCGCGGCTGTGGCAACGCGATGCGGCTCTCGTCACTCGGTTCCTGCCCTACGGGTTCGAGACCAGCGACGCCTATCTGAGAAGCACGGTCCGCCACGTCATTGGGCGGCAGGAATTTTGCCGCTGGCGGCTCGACCATGCCGACCCGCTGCCATTTCCGGTGCTGGAGGAGATGCGCGAGGAAGGGTATCGCGACTACGCCATCGCACCGCTGATGTTCTCCGACGGCGTGGCGGTGAATGCGGTTTCCTGGGCGACGCGCGATTCAAAGGGCTTCGCCGATGACGACCTCCGGCTGCTGGAGCAGATTCTGCCGACGCTCGCCCTCAGCGTTGAGACGCGAAGCCTTCGGCGCTTCACCTCGGACCTGCTCGGCCGCTATGTCGGGCGTGAGCCGGCCGAGCTCATTCTGAAAGGCCAGGTGCGGCGCGGCGATGTCCTCACCACCACCGCCGCCCTGATGCTGGTCGATCTGCGTGATTTCACCGCCATGTCCGACACGCAGGCGCCACGCGCGGTCATCGACACGCTCAATCGCTATTTCGATTGCATCATCCCGCCGGTGCGCCGCCGTGGCGGCGAGGTGATGGAAATCATGGGCGACGCCATGCTGGTGATCTTCAACGAGAACAGCCAGCGCGACGCCAGCGACGCCTGCCATGCGGCGTTCGAGGCAGCGCGCGAAGGGCTGGCGGCGCTGGAACAATCCAATGCCGCCGAGCCGCCTGGCGGAATTCTTTTGCACGCCGGCTTCGCGCTGCATCGCGGTGAGGTGTCCTACGGCAATATCGGCGCCGAGGACCGGCTCGACTTCACCGTGATCGGACCCGACGTGAACCTCACGAGCCGGATCGAGCGACTCTGCCGCGAGATCGGCCGGCCGCTCATCATGTCCGGCGATTTCGCCACCTTGCTCGAAACCGACACGCACGAGATCGGCCATTTCCATCTTCGCGGGTTCGCCCGGATGCAGATGTTGTTCGGCCTCGCCGAGCCGTAGGTGCCGTGATCGAGCTACTCCCGCCGCGCGTACCGCGCCGCGGTGTCCTCGCCGCGCCGTGGCGTGTAGCCGATGCCCTTGCGTGCCGCCCAATGCACCACCTGCCAGTATAACGGCACGATTGCGGTATCACTGAACGCCACATGCGTCGCCCGCTGCAACAACGCGCGGCGCTTGGCCTCATCGAATTCGCCGAGCGCCTGGCGCAGCAGCGAATCGAATTGCGGATTGGAGTAACGGGCGCGGTTGAACGTGCCCATGCCGTGCTCGGGGTCGTAGCTGGTCAGCACCGTGAGGTAGGATTCCGCGGCGTCGGCGCTCGCGGTGCCGAAGCTGAACAGGAACAGGCTGTAGGCCTGGCGCGACGCTGCCGGCGCATAGACATTGTACGGCAGCGGCACCACCGCGTTCACCGTGAGCCCGCCGCGCCGGAGCATCTGGCCCAGCGCCTGCTCCACCGCCCCGTCCTGCGGCAGGCGGTCGCTCGATCCATGCAGGGTGATGCCGAAGCCCTGCGGCCAACCGGCTTCGCTCAGCAACTGCTTGGCACCGGCGAGGTCGAGCGGCGGCGGCGGCAGCGACGGGTCGAATACCGCCGAGCCCGGCGGCACCATCTGCCCCGCCGGCTCCGCCGAACCGTCGAGCAGACGCGCGGCCAGCGCGTTGCGGTCGATCATCTTGGAAATCGCCAGCCGCACCCTCGCATCCTGCAACGGGTTGCGGTCGAGCGGCTTGCCGGCGGTGTCGGTGACGAACGGGCTCTGCGTCCGCGCCGAATCCAGCGCCAGATAGACGATGCGGGTGGAGGCGATCGAGAACACGCCGATTTTCGGGTTGGCCTGCAACTGCTTGGTGTCCGCCGGCAGCACTTGCTCGATCAGGTCGACATCGCCGGCCAGCAAGGCGGCGACCCTGCCGCCCGCCGCCGGGAGGTAGCGCAGCGAGACGTGATCCCAGGCCGGGCGGCCGGCCCAGTACGCGTCGTTGCGTTCCATGTCCAGGCGCTGTCCCGGCTGCCAGCGGCCGAATTTATACGGGCCGGTGCCGATCATGCCGTGGCCGGCGTTCATCTCCGGCGTGCCCATGCCCGCGGCGGCCTTCGCCGAGAGCATGAACACGGTGCCGACCTGCTCGATCAAGGTCGGGGTCGGCGTCGTGGTCTTGATCTGCACCGTCAGCGGGTCCAGCGCCTCGATCGCGGCGAGGCCGCGCACCGCCCGCAGATACGGTGCCGGCGAGTTGGCGACCGTGCTGACGCGCTGGAGCGAAAACACCACGTCCTCGGCGGTGAACGGGCTGCCGTCATGGAACATGACGTCGGCACGCAGCTTGATCCGCCAGGTCATTGGGTCCACCGCCTGCCACGACACCGCCAGCGCCGGCAGCGTCTGGTTTTGCGCGTCCGTGGTCACCAGCCCGTCGAACATGTCGAGCGACGTGTCGATGTTGACGCCGGTGCTGGCGAATTGCGGGTCGAGTGCCGATTGCTCGCCGGCGCGGCCAATCGCGAGATCGGCGGACCAGGCGGTGGCGCAGGCGGCGGTGAACAATGCGGCGCAGGTGCCGATCAGGGCAGCTTGGAGAAGGCGGCGCATGTCGGGAATTCCCTGTCGGAGGCGTTCTAGTCTAAGAGCTGCCGCCCTCCGCGTACGGATTCTTGGTGCCGCGGAACTGCAGCCGGATCGGCGTGCCCGGCAGCTTGAAGGTCTCGCGCAGGCCGTTGACCAGATAGCGCTGGTAATCCTCCGGCGTCTGCTCCGCCCGCGTGCCGAACACGATGAAGGTGGGCGGGCGGGCCTTGGCCTGGGTGATGTAGCGCAGCTTCAGCCGCCGGCCATCGACCAGCGGCGGCGGGTGGCGTTCCAGCGCGTCCTCGAACCAGCGGTTCAGCTCGCCGGTCGGCGACGCGGGTGTTCCAGACCTCATGCGCGCGGCGCACGGCGGGCAGCAGCTTGTCCACGCCCGCGCCGGTCAGCGCCGACAGCGTCACCGACCGGGATGCCCTTCATCTGCGCCAGGCTGAGTTTCCAGCCGGTCGGAGATCGCCTTGCGGGTGGCGTTGCGGTCGGCCACCGCGTCCCATTTGTTCAGCGCCAGCACGCAGGCGCGGCCCTCGCGCTCGATCAGGCGGGCGATCTGCAGGTCCTGGTCGTGCAGGCCCTCGGTCGGCATCGACCGCGAGCACCACGACCTCGGCCATCTTCAGCGCCTCGATCGCGGCGCTGACCGACATCTTCTCCAGCGCCTGCCTCGATCCGCGCGCGGCGGCGCAGGCCGGCGGTGTCGACGAGCTCGATCCGCGCCCGTCGTCGTCGGTGAGCACGGAGGCGATGGCGTCGCGGGTGAGCCCAGGCTCGGGGCCGGTGATCATGCGGTCCTCGCCGAGCAGGCGGTTGAGCAGGGTGGATTTGCCGGCGTTCGGCCGCCCGACGATGGCGAGCTTCAGCGGCCGGTCGGCTCGTCGCTCCGTCCTCGGCGGCCTCGTCGGGCAGCCGGTCGGCGATCTCGCCCATCAGGTCGGCGATGCCGTCGCCATGCTCGGCGGAGACCGCGACCGGGTCGCCGAGCCCGAGCTAGTAGGCATCGAGCGCCGCCGTTGGCGCCGGCGCGGCCCTCGGCCTTGTTGACCACCAGCAGCACCGGGCGGTCCTGCCGCCGCAGCCACTGCGGCGAAATGCTCGTCCGCCGGCGTGATGCCGGCGCGCGCGTCGACCACGAACAGCACGAGGTCGGCCGTCGCGACACCGCCGTCTCGGACGAGGCGCGCATGCGGCCCGCCAGCGTCTCGGGCGCGGCTTCCTCCAGCCCCGCGGTATCGACCAGCCGCACCATGCGGCCGCGCAGCATGCGCCTCGGCCTCCTTGCGGTCGCGGGTGACGCCGGGCGTGTCCGCGACCAGCGCCGTCGCGCCGGCCGGCGAGCCGGTTGAACAGCGTCGACTTGCCGACATTCGGCCGGCCGGCGATGACGACGACGGGCAGCATGGCGGTCAGCGAAACGCGGTCAGCGTTGCCGTCGTCGGTCACCACGTAGCAGCGTGCCGCCGGCGACCACCGGGGCCACCGAGGCGGCACCGGACAGCTTCTGCTCGCCGAGGATCTCGCCGGTATAGGGGTGAGCGCCAGCGCCTGGCCGTTGGTGCCGGCGACGACCAGCCGGTCGCCGGCCAGCACCGGGCCGATCCAGCGGATCGGGTCCTTCTGCTTCTCCATGTCCTCGAACGCGGTCGAGCTGGGTGACCCAGGCGACCGCGCCGTCGAGCGTTGCAGGGCCGCCACCTGGTGCGTCCGGTGGACAGCATGAACATCCAGTCGCCGGCGACCCAGGGCGTGTTCGGCGGAGCCGACCTCGCGCTCCCACAGCGCGGCGGCCGGTGCGCAGGTCGAGCGCCACCATCAGGCCGCCGAGGCCGATCGCGTAGACCCGGCCGTCCTTGATCACCGGCAGGCCGCGGATGCGCGGAGAGGTCGACCAGCGAGTTGCGGCCGCGCGGGCGAGGCCAGGCTGTCGGTCCAGGCGACCGCGCCGGTCGCGCTGCGGATGGCGACCAGGTCGCCGGAGCCGAAGCCGGCGACCACGAGGCCGTCGGCATAGGCCGGTGCGGGCAGCGCCGAGACACTGGTGGCGTCGGTCGGCGGCGCCTGATGCGACCACAGCTTGTGGCCGTCGCTCGCCGGACAGCGCGAGCAGCTGGTCGTCGATCGGTCAGCAGAAGAGCCTGCCGTCGGCGACGGTCGGCGCGGAGCGGGCGCCGGTCGGCAGCGCGCGCCCGCCACGTCACCTTGCCGGTGGCGGCGTCGAGCGCCAGCAGTTCGGCCGGCCGGTGGACGGCGTAGAGCGTGCCGCCATCGACGCAGATGCCGCCGCCGACATTGGTGCTGCGGTCGTCCTCGGCCTCGGTGTCGGTGCGCCAGAGCGCGGCCGCCGGTGGCCGACGTCGAAGGCGGTCGACCACGGCGTCGCTGTCCATGGTGAACACGCGGCCGCCGGCGACCACCGGCTGGGCGGTGATCTTGCGCCGGTAGCCGCCGCCCTCGCCGATATCGGCGGCTCCAGGCGCGCGCCGGCGCTGTCGCGCAGCGCCGAGGTGGCCCATGTCGTGCGTCGGCATCGCCGCCGGCCTGCGGCCAGTCGGCGATTGGCGGCCGGCGGCGGCAGCGTCACCTGGCAGCGGCGGCTTGGCCGACCTCCAGCGCCGCGGCTTGCGGCCAGCATCAGCGCCACGCGCTTGCCGGGCAGCGGGGCCTTTTCGGTGCCGAACCAGTCGTCGAACAGGCCGCAGCCGGCGAGCAGCGCGAGCGGCAGCAGCAAGGCGGTCGGCGCGACAGCGTCTGTACTCGCGTCGATCTTGTTCGATCGCATCAACCGCCGGTATTGCCGCCCGGACCCGCCGAGCCGAGCCAGCAGGCCGTTGGCCCGGCCGCGCACGCCCGTCGCGGCGCGGTCACGTCTGGGCCAGCCGTTTCAGCGTGTCGCGCGCCGCGTCGGTCTTGCCCTGGCGCAGGTCGAGCAGCGCCTGCTGCCTCCTCGGCGAGCGGGTGCCAGGCATTGTCCGGCGCGGTCAGCGGTTGCCAGCCGCGCCGCGACAGCGGCGGGGTCGCCGTTGTCGATCTGGCTGCAGCGCCCATTTCAGGCTGGCGAGGTCGCGCAGCAGCCGGTCGGCGGAGGTATCGGCGGCGACCTGGTTCCACAGCGCGAGGCGCCGTCGGCAGGTCGCCGGCATCGGCCTTCAGCGCGGCGGCGCGCAGGCGGGCGAGCGTGCGGTAGCCGGGCATTGCCCTCGCGCGACCACGGCGTAAGGCCGGTCAGCGCCGCCTGGCGATCTGGCCGCCGGCGGACCGTCGGCGTCGCGCATCGCGGCGAGGTAGGTGTCGGCGACCCGGGCGGTCTCGCGCGCCTCACGGTAACTGCCACGCCTTGAAGCCGCCGACGCCGATGACGACCAGCACCGCGGCGCCGACCAGCAGCCCGCCGTATTTCTGCAGCAGCTTGCGGGCGCGATCGGCGCGCAGGTCTTCGTCGACTTCGTCGAAGATGTCGGACAATGTCTTTCCTTTGCCTGATCGGGCCTTTGCCTCCTCGGGGTCGTCCCTTTGGCTGCCCGGGCGGGGCGGAACATAGCGGCGCGGCCGAATGGTAGCAAACCTGCGCAACCAGCCGTTCATAACCGCATGATCTAATCAGCGCCATGCACATGAACCGCCTGCCGCGATCGGCTCTCATTCTCCTGGCGGCGGCCCTTCCGCTCGGGTTGAGCGGCTGCGGGGTCGGGGGGGTGAGCGCACTCGCCGCCGCCGAGGTGGCCAGCATCCCGGTGTTCCAGCGCGGCCTGCCCGACATGCTGTACTCGGCGGTGAGCGGGCGGGATTGCTCGGTGGTGCGGCTCGACCAGGGCAAGACCCTGTGCCGCGACCCGGCGCCGCCGCCTTTCCGGGCGCCGTTCTGCACCCGCAGCCTCGGCGTGGTGGATTGTTGGCTGAACCCCGAGGCGCTCAACGGCCCGTTTCCGACCCCGGTCGCCGACGGGCCGGTGCTGCTGACCCCGGCGCAGGAGGCGAATCGAACCCGGCGCTGGCCCGGCCTCTGATCTGCAAGCTTTACGATTGGCCGCGGCTGTCCCGGCCCGCATACTGCGCGTCGGCCTGCAGGGATGAAGCAGGCATGCTTGCGGGAGCCGAACGATGCAGAAAGCCGTGGCCGACGTCGACATCGCCGACGAATTCCCGCATGTCGCCGCGGCGGCGCCGACCGCGGCCATGCCGGCGGAATCCAGGGTCACCACGGTCCGGGCCGGTGGCACGATCTTCCCGGTGCTGATCGCGCTCAGCTTCTGCCACATGCTGAACGACATGATGCAGTCGCTGATCCCGTCGCTGTATCCGATGCTGAAGGCGCAGTTCAGCCTGGACTACTCCCAGGTCGGGCTGATCACCCTGTCTTTCCAGCTCACCGCCTCCCTGCTCCAGCCGGCGGTCGGGCTGTACACCGACCGCAAGCCGATGCCGTATTCGCTGGCGGTGGGCATGGGCTTCACCCTGGTCGGCCTGCTGCTGCTGTCGGTGGCCGCAAGCTTCGAGGCGCTGGTGATCGCCGCCGGCATGGTCGGCATCGGCTCCTCGGTGTTCCATCCGGAATCCTCGCGGGTGGCGCGAATGGCGTCGGGCGGACGCTACGGCCTGGCGCAATCGCTGTTCCAGGTCGGCGGCAACACCGGCGGCGCGATCGGCCCGCTGCTCGCCGCCGGGGTGATCGTGACGCGCGGCCAAGGGGCGATCGCCTGGTTCTCGCTCGCCGCTTTGCTCGGCATGTTCGTGCTGCTGGGCGTCGGCCACTGGTACCGCGCCCGCATTCCCTCGCTCACCACGGGCAAGCGCACCCGCCTTGCCGTCGGCGGCCGCACCCTGTCGCGCGGCACGGTGGCGTTCGCGATCTTCATCCTGGCGTCACTGACCTTCTCGAAGAACGTCTATACCGCCAGCCTCAGCTCGTATTTCACCTTCTACCTGATCCAGAAGTTTTCCCTGTCATTTCACGACGCGCAGATCCATCTGTTCATCTTCATGGCCGCCGTCGCCGCCGGCACGCTGCTCGGCGGCCCGTTTGGCGACCGCATCGGCCGCATCCGGATGATCTGGATCTCGATCCTCGGCGTGCTGCCGTTCACCCTGATGCTGCCCTATGCCGACTTGTTCTGGACCGACGTGCTGACCATCGTCATCGGCATGCTGATGGCCTCGGCCTTCCCGGCCATCCTGGTCTATGCGCAAGAATTGCTGCCCGGGCGCGTCGGCATGGTCGCGGGCATCTTCTTCGGCCTGGCCTTCGGCCTCGGTGGCCTCGGGGCGGCGGTCATGGGCCGCATCGCCGACGCCACCAGCATCGCCTATGTCTACCAACTCTCCTCGTTCCTGCCGGTCATCGGGCTGCTGACGGCGTTCCTGCCGAAACTTGGGGAATCACGCTCCGGGCGATAGGCGATGGCAGTTCGGGTGCCGCGGCATGGCCCGCCGCATGCGTCGTTCAGGGCCGGTTAACCAGATCGGTGCAAGCTGCGGCCATCGTGGGATGGCAGCATGAGCGGCATCGTCAGCGGGATCGACTACAGCGTCCTGTTCAACAACGACTCATCGGGCAACAGCAGCGCCGCCCTTCTGACGACGCTGTTCAGCGGCGCCCAAAGCGTCGGCAGCGGCACCGCGACTAGCACCGGCAACCCGATCCTGGACCTGAAGCTCGCCGAACAGAACCAGACGAGGGACGTGGCGCAGCAGGCGAAGAACCCGACTGTCGTGCGCGATCTGGCGGCATTCACCAAAGCGGTCGCCGCCGCACCCAACATCGCCACCGCGCTTCAGAACCCGAACGTGCTGAAGGTGCTGCTGACCGCCAACGGCCTGGCCGACCAGATACAGTTCACGGCACTCGCCGGCAAAGTCCTGCTGTCCAATCCGGCCGATCCGAAGTCGCTGGTCAACCAGCTTGCCGATCCGCGGTGGAAGACGGTGGCCCAGACCTACAATCTCGCCACCACCGGCCTCTCGGGATTGCGGAGCCCGGCGGTGCAGTCGCAGCTGGCCAGCGCCTATGAGCGGGTGACGTGGCTGAACTCTCTCGACCAGGCGACGCCGGGATTGGCCCAGGCGCTCCAGTTCAAGCAGCAGGCCAGCAAGATCACCAGCGTCGATCAGATCCTCGGCGATCCGATCAACCGGACGGTGGTGCTGACCGCGCTCGGGATTCCGCAGCAGATCGCCTTTCAGGATCTCCCCGCGCAGGAGCAGCAAGTCTCGAGCCGGATCGACGTGAAGAAGTTGCAGGATCCGAAGTTCGTCAACACGCTCACCAATCAATACCTGCTGGCGGCGCAGAACCAGAACCAGGGCGCGTCCGCGACCCCGAGCATCGCCGCACTCTCCATCCGGTCGACCGGCCTTGTGGCGTAGTGGCGAGCCAGGGCAACATGGCTTTGAGTGGAATCACCGTGCCATAAAATTGCTCGCCTAAACAAAAGGCTAGGTGGTCGCTGATGCCAGCAACCATCACGGACTAGCCGGCGAACTGGACCAGCCGGCCTCGCGGCGTGCCGAGCACCTCGTCGTCGCGCATCACCGGCACGCCGCGCAGGATGGTGGCGACTGGCCAGCCGGTGACCTGCATGCCGGCGAACGGCGTCCAGCCGCAGGGACTGGCGATCCAGCTCTCCTCGATCCGGCGCGAATGCTTCATGTCGACGATGGTGAAATCCGCGTCGTAGCCGGCGGCCATGCGGCCCTTGCCGACCACGCCGTAGATCCGCGCAGGGCCGGCGCACATCAGGTCCACCAGCCGCATCAGCGACAACCGCCCGGCGTTGACGTGGTCGAGCATCACCGGCACCAGCGTCTGCACGCCGGTGAGCCCGGCCGGCACCTCCGGCCAGGGCTTCAGCTTGGCCGCGCGGGGATGCGGCGCGTGGTCGCTGCCGATGCTGTCCACCGTGCCGTCGCGCACCGCCGCCCATGCCGCGTCGTAGTGGCGCTGGCCGCGGATCGGCGGATTCATCACCCCGAATCCGGCCAGCCGGTCATAGACGTCCGGCGCCATTTGGGTGAGGTGGTTCACCAACACCTCTGCCGTCGCGATGTCGCGGTAATCCTTGAGGTAGTCCAGTTCCTCGGCGGTTGAGACATGCAGGATATGGGCGGGGCGGCCGGTCTTGCGGGCCAGCGCCATCAGCCGCCTGGTGCCGAGGAAGGCCGCTTCCTCGTCGCGCCACTCCATGTGGCGGCTATATGGATCGCCGGATTTGAACAAATGCTTGCGGGCCTGCAGGCGATATTCATCCTCGCTGTGGTAGGCGATGCGGCGGCGCCCGGCACGCATCACGCGTTCGAGGTTCTCGTCGTCCTCGACCATCAGGTCGCCGGTGGAGCTGCCGGCGAACACCTTGATGGCGCAGACGCCGCGGCCGCCTTCCAGCACCGCCAGCTCGGCAATGTTGGTCTTCGTCCCGCCGACATACAGGCCCATGTCGCACCAGGCCTGCTGCTCCACGTAGCCCTGCTTCCAGGCCACAAGCTCCTGGTTGGTGATGGACGGGGTGGTGTTCGGCATATCGAACACCGCGGTGAGGCCGCCGAGGATGGCGGCCCTTGTGCCGGTGGGGATGCTCTCGACCGCGGCGTCCCCGGGGTCACGCAAATGCACATGCGGATCGATCAGGCCGGGCAGCACATGCAGGCCGGTGGCGTCGATGCTGGCATCGGCGGTGGCGTCGCGGCCGACGCCGAGGGCGGAGATGCGGCCGTGGCGCACGCCGACGCTGGTCTGCTCCATGCCCCATGGCAGCACACAGGTGCCGCCACGGATCAGCAGGTCGAAATGGGGGTGCATCGATGTCCTTCCCTGGGCGGGCTCCGCCGCTGAAGCGGTTCTTATACCGAACGACGCAGGGCGCCAAAACCAAGGGATTTCATGGATCAGCGGCAAACGTAACGGGCTGTCACGGCGATTGAACGCAACTTTATGTTGACGTGATCGTGTTTGCACAAGCATGTGCGCAAGAGAAACTCACGCGTACTTGACCGGCCCTTAGATGAACATGGAGAGATCCCATTTCTATCGTAGATCAAACCTCTGGCGTAACTTACGCGACCGTTTCGGATGCTATCAACAACAGTGCCGACGGCGACGTGATTGCGGTCTCAGCCGGAACGTACGCCGAAGATTTTCCGAAGATCCGCCATAGCCTGACCATTACCGGCGTCGGCGGGCTGGCCCATCTGGTGCCGCTCGGCTCGCCGTCGAACGGCCAGGGCATCCTGGTGATCGACGCGCCGTCGGTGACGCTCGATCACCTTGAATTGTCCGGCGCGAGCGTGCCCGACGCCAACGGCGCCGGTATCCGCTTCGAGAGCGGCGGCTCGCTGCTCGTCACCAATTCCTGGATCCATGACAACCAGAACGGCATCCTGAGCGGCGCGATCCCGGGCGCCACCGTCACGATCAGGAATTCCGAACTCAACAACAACGGGATCGAGGACGGCTTCACCCACAACATCTACATCGGCGCCATCGCGCAGCTCACCGTCACCGGCAGCTATATCCACGACGCGCTCGGCGGCCATGAGATCAAGAGCCGGGCCGCCACCACGGTCATCACCGGCAACCGCATCGCGGACGGGGCCAGCGCCGATTCCAGCTTCTCGATCGATCTGCCGGATGGCGGCAACGCCACGATCAGCGGGAACGTCATCGAGAAGGGGGTGAATTCCGCCAATTCCTCGGTGATCCATTTCGGCGGCGAGCTGTTTCCCTCCTATGCCGGGTCCAGCCTCGCCGTCTCGAACAACAGCATCATCGACGACCGTCCCGGCACGCCGAACCTGGTGCTGAACCAGACCGCCGACGCTCAGGGCAACAGCCAGCCGGTTTCGGTGACGGGCAACACGCTGTTCGGGATCGCCGCCGACCAGTTGTTCCAGGGCGGGGCGCTGACGGCATCGTCGAACAGCTTCAACCCCGATCCCGGGCCGGCGCTGAATGCGTCCCATCCCTTCAACGGCACGGTCGCCTGCTATTGCGCCGGCACGCGGATCACGACGCCGACCGGCGCGGTCGCGATCGAGGACCTGCGCATCGGCGACCTCGTCGAAACCCATTCGGGCGAGGTGGTGGCGGTGAAATGGATCGGCCGCCGCAGCTACGGCGCCCGCTTCGTCGCCGCCAACCGCCAGCTTCGCCCGGTGCGCATCCGCGCCCATGCCCTGGCCGCCGGCGTGCCGGCGCGCGACCTGCTGGTCTCACCCGAGCACGCCCTGCTCGTGGACGGGGTGCTGATCCCCGCGGCCGCCTTGGTCAACGGCGTCAGCATCAGCCGCGAAGCCGCCGCCGATATCACTTACCTGCATCTGGAACTCGACCGGCACGAACTGATCGCCGCCGAGGGCTGCGCCGCCGAGAGCTTCGTCGATCACGCCGGCCGCCAGATGTTCCACAACGCCGCCGAATACCACACGCTCTATCCCGACGCGGCGGAGTTCCGCACCGTCGATGCTGCTTCCCCGCCTGCATGCCGGCCCGCGGGTGGACGCGGCGTGGCTTCGGCTCGCGGCACGCGCGGGTGCGACTGAGGCGCCAGGGGCGGGGAGCGGTGCGTTGCTCGGCCATGTCGAGCGGGTGGGCGGCGGGATCGTCGAGGGTTGGGCGCTTGACGGGCCGGCACCCGTGCGGCTGGAAATCCTGATGGACGGAGCGCCGCCGCTGCAGGTGCTGGCCAATCGCTACCGCGCCGACCTCGATCATGCCGGCCTGAATGACGGCCGTTGCGGCTTCCGTGTTTCGTTGCCTGATGGCGCTGAAAATGTGCGGGTGCGGCGGCGCGATGACGGGAGCGCGATGCGCCGGGCGGCGTGACGGGATCGCGGTACCGGGGCTGGCCCTACGGTGCCGAAAGCGTCTCGAACACGTCGCCAGCCGGCGGCAGTGCCAAGATGTGCCGCCGATGCCACAGCGCGTAGAACAGCAGCTTCCAGCAGGCGAAGCCGTGCCGCCAGCCGTCGGATGTGCGCTGAACAGCGGCCGCGACCTTGGCCGGGTCGGCGATCTCGGCAACGCCGGGCTGCGCCGCCACCAGCGGGCCGAGACGGGCGCCCTGCGCCCTTGATCCATTCGCCGACCGGCACGGTGAAGCCCTGCTTCGGCGCGAACGGCCGCGCCACCGGCAGATGCTTCTCCAGCCACTTGCGCAGGATCCACTTGCCCACGCCCGTCGCGCAGCTTCATGCGCGTCCGGCAGGCGGAACGCCGCCGCCGCCACGCCGGGATCGAGGAACGGCGTGCGGCCCTCCACCGCATGCGCCATCAGGCAGCGATCGAGCTTCAGCAGCAGATCGTGCGGCAGCCAGTCGGTCATGTCGGTCGCCTGCGCCGCCGCCAGCCGCGAGCGGCCGCCGTCCGGCGGCGCGGGCCTCGGCCGCGGCGATGCCGTCGCGCCAGGCCGGCGGGGCGCGTGCGCAGCACGTCCACCCGGTCGAAGCTGCCGCGCGCCCACATCGTCCGCCCGCCGAGCCACCACGGCCGCATGGCGCTGCGGTAGCGGCCGTAGCCGGCGAAGATCTCGTCGCCGCCCTCGCCGGTCAGCACCACCTTCACGTCCTGCCGCGCGCGCCGGGCCAGGAACCAGGTCGGGATGATCGCGTAATCGGCGGTCGGGTCGTCCATGCAGGCGACGATCTCCGGCAGATGCTGCCAGACCATCGCCTCGGTGACCTCGATCGTCTCGTGCTGCGCGCCGAGCGCCTTCGCCACCGTCGCGGCATGCTCGCGCTCGTCGGCGGCGCCGGGTGCGTCGAAGCCGGCGGTGAAGGCCAGCACCGGCTGGCTGTTCAGCCGCGCCATCAGCGTCAGCAGCGTGGCGCTGTCGATGCCGCCCGACAGGAACATGCCGTACGGCACGTCGCTGCGCTGATGCAGATCGACGCTCTCCTCCAGCGCGCGATCGAGCCGCAGCCAGCGCCGCGTCCTCGTCGATGTTCTCCGGGCCGCCCTCGGGAAGTGCGATCGACGCGGCGGCGATCCAGCACGTGGCCATCGGCGCAGGTCAGCGTCTCGCCCGGCAGCACGCGCTGGATGCCCTCGAAGATCGTCTCGGTGCCGGTGGTGAACTGCAGTTGCAGCAATTCCTCGCGCGCCGCCGGGCGCACCGCGCGCGCCACCAGGCCGGCCTCCAGCAGCGCCTGCGGCTCCGACGCGAAGGCCAGGCCGCCGTCGATCTGGGCGATATACAGCGGCTTGATGCCGAACGGGTCGCGCGTCAGCGTGACGGTGCGCTGCGTGCGCTCATGGATGGCGATCGCGTACATGCCGCGCAGGTGCTGCGCGTAGTCGGCGCCCTCGCGCAGCCAGAGATGCAGCGGCGGCTCGCAGTCGCTGTTGGTGGCGAAGCTGACGCCGGCATCGCCGCGCGCAATTCGCGGTAATTGTAGATCTCGCCGTTGCCGACCAGCGTCGCGGAACCGGCGAACAGCGGCTGGTCGCCGGTCACGAGATCGATGATCGACAGCCGGTTGTGCACCAGCGCGACGCGGCCGACCACGCGTATGGCCGGTGCCGTCCGGGCCGCGATGGGCGATGGCGCGCGTCAGCGCCTCGATGGCCGCCGGATCGAGCGGCGGCGCATCGGGGCGGCAATGATGCCGGCGATGCCGCACATCAGATCGGGTCCGTCTGGCGAGGGGTGAAGAAAGCAGGGAGAAGGCGCATGCGGCGCGGTCTGTAGCATCCTGCCCGTGTTCTTGTCTTGCGCCGCCGCATCCGCGCGACCACCTGTTGGCGCATGGACTTGAAACAGATTACGTATCTGCCGGCCCGTTCGGTGATCGAGGTGACCGGCGCCGACCGTGTGGGGTTCCTGCAAGGGCTGGTGTCGAACGACGTCACGGCGGCGGCGCCAGGGCGATCGGTTTGGGCGGCGCTGCTGACGCCGCAGGGCAAATGGCTGCTCGACCTGTTCATCCGCGCCGACGGCGAGCGGCTGCTGCTCGACGTGGAGCGGCGCCAGGCGGAGACGGCGATCAAACCCTGTCGCGCTTCCGGCTTCGTGCCCGCGTGGCGCTTCGCGACCTGGGCGATGAGTTGCGCGTCTACGTCGCCTGGGGCGGATTGCCGGACCTTCCGCCCGGTGCGCTGGTTGCACCCGATCCGCGCTTGCCCGAAGCCGGCTGGCGAATCCTGTTCCGCCCGTGCCGCTTCCGACCAACGCCAGCGTTGATGCCTGGGAACGGCACCGGATTGCGCTTGGCCTGCCCGGGGTCGGAGGATCTGGAACCCGAAAAGACCGTGCTGCTGGAAGCCGGCTTCGATGAGCTGCAGGGCATTTCCTGGAGCAAGGGCTGCTACATGGGGCAGGAACTCACGGCGCGGACCAAGTATCGCGGCCTGGTCAAACGGCGGCTGGTGCCGGTCGATGTCGAGGGCGCGCTGCCCGCGCCAGGCACGCCGGTGTACCACCACGGCGCCGAGATCGGCACCATGCGCTCCGGCGCCGGGTCGCAAGGTTTGGCGCAGCTACGGCTGGAGGCGATCGGCGAAATCAGGCTGACCTGCGGCGCGGCGCAACTGACGCCCCGCAGGCCTGCCTGGATGACCGTTCCGCAAACCGCCTCGTAGCCGTCGTCGTTGGCTCAATGCAGATGGACGAGGTGCTCGGTATGGCGCCATTCGCCGGGGCTGATCACGCCGGTATTGGCCACCCGCACCGAATGCAGCTTGCCGTCGATCTCACGGGTCCAGAAGTCGAGGAATTTCTTCAGCATCGGGTAGGAAGGCGCGATATCGAGCTGTTGCCAGACGAAGCTCTGCAACACCGCGGGATGATCCGGCAGGTGGTACAGGATTTCCGCCGTGGTCAGGCGGTAGCCCTGCAATTGCTGCTGAAGGGAACGCTGCGGGAGCGAACGGGTCTGAACCTGCATGGAAACCTCTGCGCTTGGAGAGTCTCGGCCGCGTTTGTGTGTGTGCCTCCTGGCCCGGGCTTGCCGCCCTGATCCCGTACGTATAATGCACTGTCTCGACCTTGGTTTCGCAAGGAAAAAATCAATATTATCAGGCGATTGGCACTCACGTACCGTGAGTGCTGCCGAAGTCCTTGACTCGGCTGGCGCAAGCCTCTAGATCGCTGGCACTCCCTGGTGGGGAGTGCTAACAACCCAGGGCGCGGCAACGCTTGGCGTGTCGCCCCCTCAGATATCTTCAGGAGCGTTCCGCATGAAGTTCCGTCCCTTGCACGATCGGGTCGTGGTCCGTCGGCTGAAGGCCGAAGAGAAGACCTCCGGCGGCATCATCATTCCCGACACCGCCGCCGAGAAGCCGATGGAAGGCGAAGTCATCGCCGTCGGCGCCGGCGCCCGCAACGAACAGGGCCAGATCGTCGCCCTCGACGTGAAGGCCGGTGATCGCGTGCTGTTCGGCAAGTGGTCCGGCACCGAAGTGAAGCTCGATGGCGAGGAGCTCCTGATCATGAAGGAGTCCGACATCATGGGCATCATCGAAGGCACCCCGGCGACCAAGAAGAAGGCGGCCTGACACCGCGGCAGCTTTGCCGTCGCGTCGTTAGTCACATCATCTAAAAGGAAGAAATCATGGCTGCGAAAGATGTTCGTTTCGGTGGCGATGCCCGCGCTCGTATGCTGCGCGGCGTCGACATTCTCGCCGATGCGGTGAAGGTCACGCTCGGTCCCAAGGGCCGCAACGTGGTGATCGACAAAAGCTTCGGCGCGCCGCGCATCACCAAGGACGGCGTCACCGTCGCCAAGGAGATCGAGCTGGCCGACAAGTTCGAGAACATGGGCGCCCAGATGGTGCGCGAAGTGGCCTCGAAGACCAATGACGTCGCCGGCGACGGCACCACCACGGCCACCGTGCTGGCGCAGTCGATCGTGCGTGAAGGCTCCAAGGGCGTTGCCGCCGGCATGAACCCGATGGACCTGAAGCGCGGCGTCGACCGTGCGGTCGCGGCCGTGGTGGAAGAGCTGAAGAAGCGCACCAAGAAGATCACCACCCAGGCCGAGACGGCCCAGGTCGGCACGATCTCGTCGAACGGCGAAGTCGAAATCGGCAAGATGATCGCCGAAGCGATGCAGAAGGTCGGCAACGAGGGTGTCATCACCGTCGAGGAAGCCAAGGGCATCCAGACCGAGCTCGACGTCGTCGAGGGCATGCAGTTCGATCGTGGCTACGTGTCCCCGTACTTCATCACCAACGCCGAGAAGATGGTGGCCGATCTCGATCAGCCGTACATCCTGATCCACGAGAAGAAGCTGTCGGGCCTGCAGCCGATGCTGCCGCTGCTCGAGAGCATCGTGCAGTCGGGCCGTCCGCTGCTGATCATCGCCGAGGACATCGAGGGCGAAGCCCTTGCCACCCTGGTGGTGAACAAGCTGCGTGGCGGGCTGAAGGTTGCCGCCGTGAAGGCGCCGGGCTTCGGCGATCGCCGGAAGGCGATGCTGGAAGACATCGCCATCCTGACCGGCGGCCAGGTGATCAGCGAAGATTTGGGCATCAAGCTTGAGACGGTGACGCTCGCCATGCTGGGCAAGGCGAAGAAGATCCTGATCGAGAAGGAGAACACCACGATCGTCGAGGGCGCCGGCAAGAAGGCCGACATCCTCGGACGCTGCAACCAGATTCGCGCCCAGGTCGAGGAGACCACCAGCGACTACGATCGCGAGAAGCTGCAAGAGCGTCTGGCGAAGCTGGCCGGCGGCGTCGCCGTCATCCGCGTCGGTGGTTCCACCGAGGTCGAGGTGAAGGAGCGTAAGGACCGCGTCGACGACAGCCTGCACGCCACCCGTGCGGCCGTCGAAGAAGGCATCGTGCCGGGCGGCGGCGTGGCGCTCGCCCGCGCCTCGCTGGTCCTCGGCAAGATCAAGGTCGAGAACGAAGACCAGAAGCACGGCGTCGAGATCGTCCGCAAGGCGCTCCAGACGCCCCTGCGTCAGATCGCCGAGAACGCCGGTGAAGACGGTGCCGTCATTTCCGGCAAGGTGCTGGAGAAGGACGAGTACAACTGGGGCTTCGACGCCCAGACCGGCGAGTTCAAGGACATGGTGAAAGCCGGCATCATCGACCCGACCAAGGTCGTGCGCACGGCTCTGCAGGACGCGGCCTCGGTCGCTGGCCTGCTGATCACCACCGAGGCGATGATCGCTGATCGCCCGGAGAAGAAGGGTGCCCCGATGGGTGGCCCCCCGGGTGGCGGCATGGGCGGCATGGGCGACATGGACTTCTAATCCCGCCGCCGCTGGACGATCGGGAAGGGGCGGGCCGCAAGGTCCGCCCTTTTTCACTTTGCCCGATTCGCCTTGAGCGACGCATTTCGCCCGATAATTTGCCGCAGGAATGACATAGTGTTGTGATTGACTTTACGTTCGGTTTCTGCGTCAACTGGCAGTTGCAATCGTATTTTGGCTAGGCTTGCTGCGCTCAATGTTTCCGGGGGCCTTCAAGACACTTCCAAAGGCCCGATTGTCTGAAGCGCTGCGCGATGTTGCGTGGCGCCGGCGACGGAAAATGAGGCGCAGCTATGGCTATCGGCACGGTCAAGTGGTTCAATACCACCAAAGGTTTCGGTTTCATCATGCCGCAAGACGGCGGTAAGGACGTTTTCGTCCACATTACCGCAGTCCAGGCGGCCGGTCTTCGTGGCCTCAACGAGGGCCAGAAGGTCAGCTATGAAGTGGAGATGGAGCGCGGCAAGGCCGCTGCCACCAACCTCAAGATCGCCTGACGCGTCTTTCGCGCCGGGCTTTCTGGTACGACCCACTCCCGATGATCCTGCCACACGATAAAGTTTCGTGGGGCCGGACCGCGGGAGTTTTTGCTTTTAACCCACCCGGCGGGCCAAGTATCCGCCGGTCCTAAGGAGTACGCTACTTATGTCTACTGGCACCGTGAAGTGGTTCAACGCCACCAAAGGCTTCGGCTTCATCATGCCGCAGGACGGCGGCAAGGATGTGTTCGTGCACATCACCGCCGTTCAGGCAGCCGGCCTGAAGGGCCTGAATGACGGCCAGAAGGTCACCTATGAAGTCGTCATGGAGCGCGGCAAGGCCGCGGCGACCAACCTGAAGCTGGCCTGATCCCACCAGCACGGCTTTCGGCATTGGCCGTCGTCGGGAAACCGGCGGCGGCCAATTCGTCTTGCAGGCATCACCCAATGCTCCCTCTCTCCGCGCCGATGTTCACCCTCCCCGAACTTGAAGCCGCTTGCGGCGTGGTCCACGCGGCGTTCGCGCCCACGCCCGTGTTCAACTGGCCGCTGCTCACCGCCCGCGCCGGCACCGAACTCTGGGTCAAGCACGAAAACCACACCCCGACCGGCGCCTTCAAGGTCCGCGGCGGCCTGACCTATATCGACCGCCTTCGCCGCTCCCGCCCTGAGGTGACCGGCATCATCTCCGCCACCCGCGGCAACCACGGCCAGTCCCTGGCCTATGCCGGCAGGCGTGCCGGCGTCGCGGTGACGATCGTGGTGCCGGAGGGGAACAGCCGCGAAAAGAACGCGGCGATGCGCGGCCTCGGCGCCCGGCTGATCGAGCACGGCAGCGATTTCGACGAGGCAAGGGTCCATGCCCGCGAACTCGCCAGCCGCGACGGCCTGGAGTTTTCGCCGTCGTTCCACCCGGATTTGGTGGTCGGCGTCGCCACCTGGGCGCTGGAGCTGTTTCGCGCCGCGCCGCCGCTCGACGTGCTGTATGTGCCGATCGGGCTTGGCTCCGGCATTTGCGGCGCCATCATGGTGCGCGACCTGCTCGGGCTCGCCACCGAAATCGTCGGTGTGCAGAGCACCGGCGCTGCTTCCTACGCGCTGTCCTTCGCCGCCGGCCGGCTGATCGAGACCAACCGCGCCGATACCCGCGCCGACGGCATGGCCACCCGCCAGCCCGATCCGGTGGCGCTCGACATCATCCGCGCCGGTGCGGCGCGGATCATCACCGTCACCGATGACGAGGTCGCCGCCGCCATCCGCGCCTATTGGACCGACACCCATAACCTGGCCGAAGGTGCTGGTGCCGCCCCGCTCGCGGCTTTGCTGCAGGAACGCCACCGTGTCGTCGGCCAGCGCGCCGCCACCGTGCTGTGCGGCGGCAACATCGATCTTGAGCTGTTCAGGGATTGGGTGCTGGCCGAATTCCAGCTGACGCAAGGCGCCGGAGAACGCTCAAGCCAGCGCGGGTGCGCTTTCAAGCGAAATGAGCCGCATCAACGCATTGATGCGGCTCATTCACTCAGGCGGCGGTGTCGCCGCTGGTGCGGGCGGGCTCGGCGGCACGGGCGGGCGTCGCCTCAGTGATCATCTCGATCCGGCCGGTGATCTGGCCGCCATCCTCCACTTGCAGGCGGCGGCAGCGGGCGGTGCCAAGCACCTTGCCGGTGGCGCGCACGATCATGTTACCGCGTGCGGTCAGGGTGCCGTCGATGGTGCCGGCGACTTCGGCGTCTTCCACCTCGCACTCGCCGCGGAACACGCCGCCGGCGGCGATGGCGAGTTCGGTCGCGTGGATCATCGTGGCTTCGACCGTACCTTCAACGACCAGACGCTCGGCGTCCTGCACCACGCCCTGCACGCTGATGCCGCGGCCGACCACGAGGGTGCGGCGCTCAGCCGGCTGGCGGCCCTGGACGGGCATCCCCGGGCGGGCCTGGGCGCCCGGCTGCATGGGGACTTGCGGAGTTTGGGCAGGGGTGCCGGGGAACGGAGGGCGGCTCATGGCAGATGCATCCTTTGGCGCAGCAGGGCGGAACGGGGGAACGCCGAGGCCGGGGTCGGTTGGGCGTGCGGGGGCGGAGCCGGCACCTGGCGCGACACCGGTCTGGCCGGCGTCGGGGGGCTGGGGATCGTCGGGCTTGCGACGCTTGAACACGAGCGGTCCATTTCACGAAATGAATGACAAGATCTGCGGGCGCTGCAGACAGTCATGGCCTAACACAAGCACGGTCTTCGTCACAACCCACCGCCGGGCAGATGTAATTCCGCGCCACCTGGACGAGCTCGCCTGGCCGCCCATCTGCCTGGTCAATCCTTCACCCTGGCGTGCAGCACGTGCACCATCGCCGCCGTGCCGAGCAGCGGCAGCAGCAGGTTCAGCAGCGGCACCAGGCTGATCGCCGCCAGCGCCGCCCCCTGGGCCAGCACCATCGCGCGCCGGGCGCGATAGATCGCCTGAGCCTCGGCACGGCTCATCCGCCGCATCGCGACGGCGACGAACAGCCCGCGTCCGATCGCCCAGGCGGCGACCATCCAGCCCAGCACCAGGCCGATTCCCGGCAAGATCAGCGCCAGCACCAAGGCGAGCAGCTGCAGCGCCAGCACCCGCAAGGCCAGCGCCGCCCCATCCCAGATTTGCGCCGTGAGGCTGGCGGCACGGGCCGGCACCAGCCCAGGATAGAACCGGCGTTCGACCGCGGCGGCGACGGGATCGATGAACAGCGCGGCGATCAGCGCCGCCACCGGCAGGAACAGCGGCATCGCCAGCAGCACTGAGCCGACGCCGCCGAACAACGCCGCCAGCCACGACCACCAGCCGTAATCGGCCAGCACGGCGTGGCTGCCCCAGATGGCGGCGGCGGTCAGGAGCGCGAAGCCTGCCGCCGCCCAGGCGAGGCTGCGCCACGCGACACCGATGAACACCGGGTCGTCGAACTGGCCGGCGGCGCGCAGCAAAGGGGTGAGGTAGGACATTCATCTCTCCCGCGGTTGCCGCGACAGGGGTGGGGTGTTAGAGCAGCGACCCATTCGGGGTCGCTTCGCGATCCGAATGCATTGATAAAGCGGCGCTATCTTGTTCAAGAGCCCGCCTTTCGACCGGAGCCACCGCCATGCCCAGTACCCCGCGCTACGATATCCTTGGCATCGGCAACGCTATCGTCGACGTGGTGGCGCCGGTGCCGGAGGCGTTCCTGTCCAAGCACGACATGCGCAAGGGCAGCATGGCGCTGATCGACACCGCCACCGCCGACGCGCTGTATGCCGACATGCCGGCGGCGCAGGAGAGCAGCGGCGGCTCGGCCGCCAACACCTGCGCCGTGGCCGCCGGCCTGGGCGCCAAGGTCGCCTATCTCGGCAAGGTCGCCGACGACACGCTGGGCGGGGTGTTCCGCCACGACATCGCGGCCAGCGGGGTGCATTTCCCGACCCCGCCGCTGGCCGGCGGCGCGCCGACCGCGCGCTGCCTGATCATGGTCACCGCCGACGGGCAGCGCACCATGAACACCTATCTCGGCGCCTGCGTGACGTTCGGCGAAGCCGATGTCGATGCGGCGCTGGTGGCCGATGCGGCGGTGACCTACCTCGAAGGCTATCTGTTCGATCCGCCGGCGGCCCAGGCGGCGTTCCGCCGCGCCGCCGCGTGCGCCCATGCCGCCGGGCGGAAAGTGGCGCTGTCGCTGTCGGATTCCTTCTGCGTCGATCGCCACCGCGCCGCCTTCCTGGAACTGGTCAGCGGCCATGTCGACATCCTGTTCGCCAACGAGGCCGAGATCTGCGCGCTGTACGAGTGCAACGACTTCAACGACGCGATCAAGCTGGCCCGCCGCGATGTCGGCTTGGCGGCGCTGACCCGCAGCGAGGACGGCAGCGTGATCACGGCAGGCGACGAGACGGTGCTGGTGGCCGCGGTGCCGACCAAGCTGGTCGACAGCACCGGCGCCGGCGACGCCTATGCCGCTGGATTCCTGGCCGCCCTGACCGCCGGCCGCGGCCTCGCGCAATGCGGCAGGCTGGGCAGCATCGCCGCCGCCGAGGTCATTTCCCATTATGGCGCCCGGCCGTTGCGCGACCTGCGGACGGAGATGGCGGCACTCGGATGACGTCGCCTTACCCGAACAGCCCGTGCATGAACCAGCGCGGCAGGCCGGCGAGGCCGGCGCGGAAAATCCAGAAGCGGGCGCCGGCGCTGTCTTCCACCCGGTAGTAGTCGCGCAGCCGGTCGCTTTCCGAACGTTCGGACTCCTCGTCCGCCTGCGGCATGCGGCGCCACCATTCGGCGGCGATTCGCTCGGGCCCGCTGGCGGCGCGGACGCGGTGCAGGGCGCCGCGCCAGCGGAACTGGATCGGCGGGTCGTCAGGCACCGGGGCGGTTGCCTCGATCGGCTCGGGGCGGCGCAGCAGGCGCAGCGGGCGTTCGAGGGGGGTGTCACGCGCCCATGCCGACGGCGGCGACAGCGGGGAGGTGCGTCGGATGGTGCGTTCCGGCACGTGGCTGGGATGCAAGGCGGGGCGCCACAGATGGTCCTTCTCCAGCCGGTTGACCAATTGGTCGATGGTGGCGGCGAGGGTCGCGTCCTGATCGCCCGCGATCGTGCCCGGGGCGATCTGCGGCTCCATGGCGATTTGCGGCTTATGCAGCGGGGCGGTCTCCCCGGCTTCCAGCAGCACCGCCTCCACCCCAAAGCCGGGATCGATCTTTTCCAGCTTTTCCAGCAGCAGTTTCGCGACATAGCTCGCGTCGTCGACCGGCAAGGCGGTGGCGATGGCGATCGTCGGGGTCTGGTCGTCGACGCGGAAGAAAATCGCGGAAAAACGATGGCCGCCGCGTTGGTCGGCCTGCAGCCGGGCGCAGAGGCGGCGCGCCAGCAGGGTGATCGCGCAGGCAAGGTCCTCGGGCGTGCCGATCGGCTCGGCGAAGGCCAGGCGCTCGGCCCAGGGTGGCGGCTGGCGTGGCCAGGCGATCGCCTCGGCGGCATGGGTGAAAGCCTGGTCCAGCCGCAGCACCGGCCGGGTGCCGAAGCGGGACGTGACATCGGCGCGGGGCTGGCGCGCCAGCTCGCCGATGGTTGTCGAGGCCGACCCGGCGCAGGCTGGCCACGCAACGCTGGTCGAGCCGCAGCAGCGCCACCGGCAAGGTGGCGAGGGCGGCGGCCTCGGTGCCTGGCGGTAGCACGACACGGCCGGACCGTGCGGTGGGCGAGCGGGCCAGCGCCCAGGCGGCGGCGGCGCTGCCGGCGACCGCGATGCGCGCCGGCAGGCGGTTGTGCTCGCAGGCGGCCGGCGAGATCGCGGCGAGCAATCCGGCCTCGCCGTCGAACAGATGCCCGCAGCCGGTGATATCGAGGAAAACCCCGTCCGGCGGGTCGGCGGCGGCGAGCGGGGAGTAGCGCTCGCACCAGGCGGCGAGGGCCGTGAGGTCGGCGCGCTTCGGCCGCCGGGTCGGCATCCACCACGATCAGGTCCGGGCAGATCGCGCGCGCCTCGGTCAGTGCCTGCCCGGGCGCAGGCCCGCGGCAGCGGCGAGCGGGCACACCGCGGCGAGACGGCGAGGCCGCGCACCGTCTCCACGGTTGCCAGCGGCGTCGCGGCAGCCGCCTCGGCGAGCCGGCGAAATCGCGCCGGCGCAGCCGCTGCGTCGGCCAGCTCGGCAACCACACGGAGAGGATGCGATCCATTGTCCTCCGATGTCACTATCTCCGGCTTCCATGATCCAGGCACCCTCGATGCCGCCGCGGGCATGCTCCAATGTCACCCTCCAGCGCGGCCGGCCGGGTTCGCGGTCCTTGGCGATGCGCAAGGCGGTGCCCCCGATGCCAGGACCGCCAGGGCCGGCGCTCGGCGCGGCGCCGGCGAGGCGCCAGCGCGTCACCGATGCCGTCGCCTCCTGGCCGGCGGTTTTGCGGCCATGCGGCCAGCGGCGCAGCACGAAGCCGGTGGCGCCGCGCTGGAGGCAGGCGAGTTGCAGCCGGCGCGAGGCGATGCGGCCGAACCGGCCGGTCTCGGCGACCACCGCGACAGCGGTGCCGTCGCGCAGCACCGCCTCCATCGCCGCCAGCGTCTGCGTCGTCGTCGGGCGGTCTGCACCAGCACCAGCCGGCCGGGATCGAGGCCGTAGGTCAGCAGGCCCGGCGGGTGCAGGTCGCCATGGCGAACGATCCAGAAGATCGGCCGGTCGCCGCCGATCGCCGCCAGCAGGCAGGCGATGAAGGCGGCGGCGAATGGCGCCGGTCTCGGCCTCGATGCCCTCTGCCCCGACCTCGTGCAGCGCGCCCAGGGCAAGGCCACCGCCGGCGAGGCAGGAATCCACCAGCTCATCGCCGAACGGCAACACGCTATGCCCCGCCTGAAGCGGCAACGCGGCAAGCCGGGCACGGAGGGTTTCCAGGGAAGGAAAAGCGGGGCGCATGGGAGTGTGTTCGTATTTTGTTCCCATTATAGATTCCCGTCGGCCGCCAGGGAATGAAGCCTGCCAGGGAATCGAAGCCTGCCCAGGGAGTCAAGCCTGAAGGATCTCCCCGGCATGAGCAATCCCGACCGCACCAGAAACACCGGCGCCTGCCGGTTCAGCATCCTGCCGGTGCAACGCAGGAAGCCCGGGAGTGCGGCTGGCGGCACGATTTCCAGCTTCTCGTATTCGCCGTTGCCGTCGCCGGCATGGGCGGCGAGGATCCGGGCGGCCGGCCAACGGCCGCGAACGAGAATGCCGAGGTCCAGCACATGGCTGCCGGCATGCTCGACGATGCAGAGCAGCCGCGGCTCGGCCACCGCCTCGGGCGGCAGTCCCAGCTCCTCCTGCAACTCGGCCAATAATTGGTGCAGCACGTCCACCACGCCCTGCGGGCGGGCGCTGCCGGCATCGACGCTGCCGGCCGGGGCCAGCTGCCATTCGCCGGATTGGTAGACGGAGCGCGACGGGCGGCGGCCGAACACCACGCCGTCGGGCCCATAAATCAACCCGCCCACCGCCAGCGGCCGCACGCCGAGTTGCGGATGCAGGTCGGGGCGCTGCATCTGGGCGACGATGCGGCGGAATTCGGTCCAGTGGCCGCACACCAGATGCGGGGTGAGCACATCGGCGCTGAACACCTGCCCGTTGAACAATTCCCCGTCCAGCCGCCGCTGCGCCTGCGCCCATAGCCGGTTCACCTCGGCGTCCAGCGACGCGGGCAAGGGCGGCATTTCCCGCACCACGCGGAACCGCGCATCGGCAGCGATTTCGTGCACCGGCCACTGTTCCACCGGCCAATCCTCGTCCACTCCAGGCGCGTCGGTCATTCCAGCCTCGATTCCCGTCCACCCTACATTGACCCGGCACAGGTCGCACCGCACGCTGCCGGCGGCATGAAAATTCCGAATTGGCTGTGGGCCTTGGGCGCCACCCTGCTGATGCAGTCGAGCGCCTCGTTCATGGGCCAGTGCCTGCCGGTGGTGGCGCCGCTGCTGACCGCGAGTGCCGGCCTGGCGCCGGAGCGGATCGGCAACCTCACCTCGCTCACCTCGTTCGGCACGGTGTTGTTCCTCACTTTCGGCAGCGCCTTCCTGGCCCGCTTCGGGCCGGTGCGGATGCTGCAGATCGGCGCGGGCTTCGCCATCCTCGCCATGCTGATCGCCGCATCCGGCTGGTGGCCGGCCCTGGTGCTGGCGGCGTTGCTGCTGGGCATCGGCTACGGCCCGACGCCACCGGCCGGCAGCCGCATCCTGGCCGCGACCGCGCCGCCGGCGCATCGTTCGCTCATCTTCTCCATCAAGCAGGCCGGGGCGCCGGCTGGCGGGGCGATGGCGGGACTGGTCATCGCGCCTTTCGCCATCCATTTCGGCTGGCCCTCGGCGTTGCTGCTGGCGATCCTCGTCAGCCTCGCCTCGGCCATCCTGATTTCACCGCTTCGCACGATGATGGACAGCGAGCGCGACGGCGCCCGCGCGATCCATCTCTACGCGATCCTGCACAAGCGCAACCTGCTGGCGCCGGTCATGGCCTTGCGCGGCCATCCGTTGCTGATCTCCATCACCGCCCTGGCGGTTTCGTTCTCGCTGGTCCAGGGCACCCTGTTCAGCTTCTCGGTGACCTACCTGACCCAGCGCGGCCTGTCGCTGGAGCGGGCGGGCCTCGTTTATGCGTGCCTGCAGGCGGCCGGCGTGTTCGCCCGGGTGTTCCTGGGGTGGCTGGCCGACCGCACCGGCACGCCGGCGCGCAACCTCACCGTCCAAGCCTATATCGCCGGCGCCACCATGTGGGCATACGCCTTCATGCCGATCGACGCACTGCTCGCCGTCGTCGCCGGCATCGCCACCCTGACCGGCTTTTTCAGCGCCAGTTGGAACGGCACCTACATGGCCGAGGTGGCGCGCCTGGCGCCTGCTGACAGCGTCGCCGACGCGACCTCCGGCAGCACCTTGTTCACCTTCCTGGGCTACGTCGCCGGCCCCAGCCTGTTCGCCCTCGCGGTGCCGAGCCTGGGTTGGCAAATCCCCTTCGCCCTGGCCGGCAGCCAGTTGATCGCCATGGCGGCATTGCAGACCGTGCTGCTGCTGATGCGGCGCTGAAAGCCTGACACCGCCTGGCAATTCACCCCGACGCCGCCAGGCGCGCGGGTTTTCTGCTTGCCCGCGACCGGCGATTGGCCGAACATCCTGTCATGCGATGGTTGGTTGCAGCCTTGCTGTTGCTGTCGGCTTCGGTGCATGCGCCCGCGGCTCGCGCGGCCGAGCCGGTCGACCTGGCGCTGGTCCTGGTCTCCGACGTCTCCCGCAGCATCGACGATTCGGAGTTCGAGCTCGAGAAGCGCGGCTACGCCACCGCCTTCGTCGACCGCGACGTGATCGCTGCCATCAAGGGCGGCGCCATCGGCGCAATCGCGGTGAACTATGTCGAATTCGCCAGCGGCTACGAGGTGAAGACCGTCGTGGATTGGAAGGTGATCCGTGACGAGGTGAGCGCCCACGCCTTCGCCGAGCAGTTGCTGGCCGCACCGCGCAGCTATTACGGACGGACCGCGATCAGTTCCGGAATCGAGGCGGCAATGAAGAACCTGACCAGTGGCGGGTTCGAGGCGCAGCGCCGGGTGATCGATGTCTGCGGCGACGGCACCAACAACAACGGCCGCGACGTCGGCGACGTTCGCGACGAGGCGGTCGAGGCGGGGGTCACCATCAACGGGCTGGCGATCATCAACGACCATCCGGTGTCCTGGACATTCGCGCATGTCCAGCCGCCGGGCGGCCTCGCCAATTATTATCGCGAGAACGTCACCGGCGGCGTCGGCAGCTTCGTGATCGAGATCCATGATTTCGCGACCTTCGGCGCGGCGATGAAGCGCAAGCTGATCAACGAAATCGCCGATCGCGGCACGCCTGCCGATCCTGGCCCGCCCGCCCGGCGGTTTTGACGCCGGCGCCGCAAGGCGCGACACTGGCGGCGTCATCCCCCCAGGAGTTCTGTTTTCGTGGAAATTCGCAATCTCGGCCATTCTGGCCTGCGCGTCTCGGCCATCGGCCTTGGCTGCAACAATTTCGGTGGCCGCATCGACCAGGAGGCGACGCAGAAGGTCATCCACAAGGCGTTCGACCTGGGTATCACCCTGTTCGACACCGCCGACGTCTATGGCGATCGCGGCGGTTCGGAAACCGCCATGGGCCGCGTGCTCGGCGACCGGCGCAAGGACATCGTGCTGGCCAGCAAGTTCGCCCTGCCGATGAGCGACGACGACCGCGACCGCGGCGCGTCGCGCCGCCACATCATGGCTGCGGTCGAAGCCAGCCTCACGCGGCTGAAGACCGATTGGCTCGACCTCTACCAACTGCACCAGCCGGACCCGCTGACCCCGATCGAGGAGACGCTGCGGGCACTGGACGACCTCGTCCGCCAGGGCAAGGTTCGCTACATCGGCTGCTCGAACCTCAAATCCTGGCAAGTGGTGGAGGCGCAGTGGACCGCGAAGTCGCTGGGGCTGAACCATTTCGTCTCCTGCCAGGACGAATTCTCCCTGGTGAAGCGCGAAGCGGAGCGGGAGTTGATGCCGGCGGCGCGCGCCTACGGGCTGGGCCTGCTGCCCTATTTCCCGCTCGCCAGCGGCCTGCTGACCGGAAAATACCGCCGCAATGCGCCCATGCCGGAGAATGCCCGCCTGACCAAGACCCAGCGCCTGGCCGACCGCTACCTCACCGAGCAGAACTGGGCGATCAGCGAGAAGCTGATCGACTTCGCCGAATCGCACGGCCACACCGCGCTGGAACTCGCGTTCAGCTGGCTGCTGGCCAAACCGCCGGTGGCCAGCGTGATCGCCGGCGCCACCCGCCCCGAGCAACTGGAGCAGAACGTGAAGGCCGGGAGCTGGGTGTTGAGCGAGGCCGAAATGGCCGAGATCGACAAGATCACCGAGGCCGCCTGATTCCCCTCAGCGGCGCCAGGCCTTGCACGCATGAGCGGCCGGTGCGGGCGGCGACGGGGTCGCCGCCCTGCCCGCGTTCCAGCCTTTTGTTTAGGCGAGCATTTTACGGCAGTTGATTCCACCTAAAGCCATAGTGCTCTAGGCGACCGCCGCGCGCCGTGCCGGGGTGCGCATCGCCTGCACCTTGGCGCTGGCGTTTTTGGCCGCCGCCGTCATGTAGCCGCGCAAGTCCATCAGCAGGTCCTGTCCCTTGCGGGTCCGCAGCACCAGCACGCTGCGGCGGTCGCGCGGGTCCGGCCCGCGCTTGATCAGCGCCAGCTCGGCGAGGCGATCGAGCGAGCGGGTGATCGCCGGCTTGGAAATATCGAGCCGGGCGGCCAGGCCGCGCACGGTGTGCTGACCATCCTCGATATAGACGATCATGAACACCGCGAATTGCCGGGCCGACATATCCGGGCCGTCACGGCGAACCGTCCCGACAATGGTGTCGCGAAGGATCGGCAGCAGCCGATCCGCGGTGATCTCAAGCGCCATAGCAGCATTCTTTCTCGTTACGTGTTCGAGAGCACCGGCTGGCGCGCCTCGTCTTTCGTCAAACTATCGTTAATTTTACATCATAGTCTGCCGTAAAACGCAAACAATAAGCAACGAGATAGCACCGATTCCTTCCTGCCGCCTCGCCTTCGACGCCGGAATACGGGAGAGTGTGGCGATGCACGCCTCCACCATGACCGCGGACCTCCTGGCCCACGCATCCAGCGCCGACATCGCGGCGCTGCCGGAACTGCAGCGCGACCTGCTGCAAAAAATGCGGATGGAGGCGGCAATGGTCGCGACACCCGACGATGCCGAGCTCCGCGGCGCGTATTTCGACCTGCTGGTGCAATTCGCCGGCGGACGCACCGGCCTGTCGCACGCGCTGCTGCCGGAACTCGGTCATCCGCTGTATTTCCGCTGCGGCTCGACCGACGTGTTCAACCTCGCCCAGATCTTTCGCGACGACGGCTACGGCTTCGCGATGCGGGCCGCGCCGCTGCGGGTGCTCGATCTCGGCGCCTATTGCGGCTATGCCGCGGTTTACCTGGCGCGCCGCTTTCCGCAGGCGCAGATCCTGTGCGTCGAGCCTTGCGCCAGCAGCTTTCGGCTGTTGTCGCTGAACACCACGCCGTACCGGCGCATCCGCGTCATCAACGCCGCCGCCTGGCACAGCAACACGCGCCTCGGCGTGAACGCGCGCTATTACGGCGATTGGGGCACCCAGCTACAGGCAGCCCTGCCGGACAGCGAGCGCATGATCCCAGGCTACGCCGTCGCCCAATTGCTTGACCTCGCCGGCTGGGACCACGCCGACATGGTCAAATGCGACATCGAAGGTTCCGAAGCCGCGGTGTTCGCCGATCCGTCCACGCGATGGCTGCAGCGTCTGGATGTGCTGGCGGTCGAGACGCATGAGTTCATCGTCGCCAACAGCACCGCCGCGGTGGTCGCCTGCTTCGACCCGGCCCTGTATGAGCAGGGGCGGCACGGCGAGGCGCTGCTGTTCCAGCGCCGGGTACCGTTCCGCGCCTTGTCGCGCCCGCCGGCGCGGGAGATGCCGCTGGTCAACAGCGAACCCGGCCTTTTCCCGCTCGCCTTGCAGGACGTCTCCAGCGCCGCCTGGGGATTCTTCACCTTCGACGGCGATTTCTTCCAGCTCCACCCCAATCCCCCCGGAGAGCCGCCGGCGCGGGCAATCTTTCCGCGCACGCTCGACGGCCAGACCCGGCTTTCGGCGACGCTGCACCACGCCGGACGGCCCAGCGCCAGCATAAGCTGCACGGTGATCGTTCAACGCGAGGACGGCAGCGAGGTGCTGCGCGCCGAGCGGGTGGTGGCCTCGCACGAGAAGATTCCATTCGAAATCGACCTGCCGGCACTGACCGGCCGCCACCGCTTCATCCTGCAAAGCGAAATGGCACCCGGCGCACCGCACAACTTCAATGCCTGGGCGCGCTGGCTCGGTCCCCGGCTGTCGTAGTGGTGCTTGCGCGTTGATGACGCGCTGACCCGCGCCCTACCAGACGAACGCAGGCAGGCAGGCGCGCGGCGCGAATCCCGCTTCCGCCGCCGCCGCGTCGATGCGGCTGCGGTCGGTGCCCAGTTCCTCGCCGTGGATGCCGCCGAGCACCCAGCAGGAAATCGATGCCGGAAGCGGCGGCGCCGGCGATGTCGGTGCGCAAGGCGTCGCCGACCGCCAGCACCTTGGCGCGGTCGAGGCCGAGCATCGCCAGCACCGGCAGGTAGATCGCGGGGTCCGGCTTGCCGATCCAGCGGGCCTCGCCGCCGAGCGACTCGTAGTGCTGCGTCAGCAGGCCGGCGCAGATCACCCGGGCGCCGCCGCGAATCACTTCGAGATCGGGGTTGGCGCAGATCATCGGCAGCCCGGCCGTCCGACACGCCTCGAGCACCGGCACGTGGTCGGACAGCTCCGAGGCGCTGTGCAGGTCGTCCGGGCCGGTGTTGAGCACGAAGCTGGCCTGCGTCGGATCGTCGACGCGGACCAGGGAGAGGGATTCGTAGACGTTGCGATCGCGCTCCGGGCCGAGATGGAACATCTGGTTGCCGAGCGAGGCGAACCACGGATCGGTGCGGTCGCGCAGCATAAGGTGGGTGGCCTCGCCGCTGGTCAGGATGGCGGTGTAGAGATCGTCCGCGATGCCCATGCCGCGCAACGCTTCCTGCGCCACATGGGCGCGGCGCGGGGCGTTGGACAGCAGCACCACCCGCTTGCCGGCGGCGCGCAGGTGGCGCAGGCAAGTCGACGGCGCCGGGATAGGGGATGACGCCGTCATGGATGACGCCCCAGAGGTCGAGGATGAAGCCGTCGTAATCGCCGGCGATTTCGGACAAACCCGGATAGATGCTGCATGTCTTCATCCAAGATCCGCGCCGACGGCGTCGGCGGCGAAGGCCTCATTTAAGATCCGCGCCGACGGCGTCGGCGGCGGTGGCAAAATCCTGTTCGTCGAGGGCGGCGAGAAGCTCGTGCTTCAGGCGCGGGATCAGCGCCGGCCCGCGATAGGCGAAGGCGGTGTAGAGCTGCACCAGGCTGGCGCCGGCGCGCAGCTTGGCCAGCACGTCATGCCCGGTGGCGATGCCGCCGACGCCGACCAGCACCAGCCGCCCGGCGGCGAGGCGGGCGGCGCGGCGCAGCATGTCGGTGGATGGCAGCAGCAGCGGCGCGCCGGACAGGCCGCCGGCCTGGGTGGCGTTGCGCGAGCGCAGGCCGGGCGGCCGGGCGATGGTGGTGTTGGAGACGATCAGCCCCTGCGCGCCGCCCTCGATGCAGCTCTGCACCACCGCTTCCAACCCGGCTTGCGACAAATCCGGCGCGATCTTCACCAGCAGCGGCGGCCGTCGCGGCACGGCTTGGGCGATGGCGGCGAGGATCGACCGCAGCCGAGCCTCGCCCTGCAGATCGCGCAGCCCCGGCGTGTTCGGCGAGGAGACGTTGATCACCAGGTACTCGGCGAGGGGTGCGACGGCGGCGACGGAGTGGGCATAATCGCGCTCCGGGTCCGCGCCGTCCTTGTTGATGCCGACATTGGCGCCGATCGGCACGGCATGGGCCGGCAGCGCCGCCAGCCGCGCCTGCATGGCGGCGAGGCCGGCATTGTTGAAGCCCATGCGGTTGATCACCGCGTCGATCCTCGGCCAGACGGAACATCCGCGGCCGGCGTTGCCCGGCTGCGGCCGCGGGGTGACGGTCCCGGCCTCGACGAAGCCGAAGCCGAGGCGGCCAAGCGGTTCAAGGGCGACGGCGTCCTTGTCGAATCCGGCGGCGAGTCCGATCGGGTTGCGGAACGTCTGCCCGAACACATGCATCGCCAGTCGCGGATCGTCGGCCGCGCGGTCGCGGCCGGCGAGGCCCATGGCCAACGCCCGCAAAGCGAGGCGGTGCGCCCGCTCGGGGTCCATGCGGCGCAGCAGCGGCAGCATTGCGGAGGCAAAAACAGGGGTCATGGGAGGCTAGTGCCGCAATCCTCGCGGGAATGAAAGCAGCGCTTGCACATCGGCGCAGATGGCCCGACATGGGATCCATGTGGCACGAACCCTACCTGGAAACCTGTTGCCGCGCGGCGCTGCATCGCCTGGTGCTGAGTGCGGCGATCGGCCGCCCCGGCGGGCTGAAGGACGGGCCGTGCCTGGAGCGTCTCGGCGCGATGGGCCTGGCCTGCCAGCGCGCCGACCGGCGCTACGAGCCGACCCCGGCCGGAACCGCGCGCCACGCCAGCGAGATCCTGAAACTCTGATCCTGCCCTATTGGCTGGCCCAAACGATCCGGTGGATCCAGGTCACTTCGGCGAGGTCGAACGTATAATCCGGGTGGGCGGGGTTGAGGCTGCGCAGTTCCACCCGGCGGGCGGAGCGGCGGGCGAGTTGCTTGGCCATCACCTCGCCGGCGACGGTGCGGGCCACGACCCGGTCGCCACGGCGAATCGGCGCGGCGGGGGAGACGATCACCAGGTCGCCGTCACGGAACACCGGCTCCATCGAATCGCCGCTGATTTCCAACGCGTAGGCGTGCGGGTCGGTGATTTCCGGCAACCCAACCTCGTCCCAACTGCCGCCGACGGGATAGCCGCCATCGTCGAAGAAACCTTCCGCGCCGGCTTGCGCCAGGCCGATCAGCGGTATGCGGCGCTGCACCGCGGCGGCGGAGGCACGGCTGCCGGCCGGCATGGCGCGGGCGCCGTAGACCAGGGCGCTGAACTCATCGAGCGTGGCGCCGGTGGCGTCGAACACCTTGGCCAGGCTTTCGGTGCTGGGCCAACGGGCGCGGCCGTCGGGCATTCGGCGTTTGGAGGGGTTGAAGGTCGTGGCATCGAGCCCGGCCCGCCTTGCGAGGCCCGAGGCGGACATGCCGTGCTCGGCGGCCAGGGTGTCCAACGCCCGCCAGATGTCCTCGTGTTTCATGATGTTTGCTTCACGAACAATCCTGTTGCCGCCGAGGCTGCGCGAATTGGATGCGTTAAAGCAGTGTGATAGGAAATTTTATCAAAGGAAATAGGAAAAAACACTTAATTACTATTGCTGCGATCGGGCATCTGGGGTTACATGTTCACGTTATGTTCTTGCATCGAACCGCCCCGGAGCGTCAACGCCCATGCCGCCTGAAGCCTGCGCCGAACCTGCCGAAATGCCGCCTGCCAAGCTGCGCATCAAAATTCCCCGCCTGCCGTTCGGCAGCGCCGAGGACGCCTGGTTCTGGACCATGGACGCACTCGTCTCCCGCCGCCGCGGACAGGCAGGCGGATTTATCGCCGACGCCGAAGATCCTGCCCGCGACAGTCGTGCCTGCACGCCTGTGGAGCGTGGCTGCACGCCGGACGACGTGCTGAAATGCCTCGACCAGCTTTACCGGCATCGCCGCATCGACCTGCTGCACGCGCGCGTCCTGCGCCGCTGGGGCGAGCGGAAAACCGCACCGCGCCCGCAGCGAGCCCACGAGAAATTCGATGCGCTGATCTGGCGCGAGGCGATCGACCGGCTGGAATGGCCGTTGCGGATGCGCGGCATCGTGCAAAATCCAAGCGAAAAATCCAGGAATAAAGGCCGGCCTCACGCCGAAGATTTTCGCTGAGCCGCCGTAGAATTTTCGCGCCTTCTTTTTTCGTGCCTTCGTTTTTTCGTGCAGGAGCCCTCATGGCATTCGCGATCCGCAACCTTTCCGTCCTCGCCTACGCCCAGGGCTTCACCTTGTGGCATTACAAGGCGGCCGGCGCTGCGCTGGCACAGGCCGCGACCGACGGATTCTTCGACGCCGCCGCCGACATGCTGGCGGCCGGCGACATGCTGATGGTGTCCGCCGCCGATGGCGGGCGGGTGCTGTTCGTCACCCGCGCCGAGGACGGGGTGCGGACCGCCGCACTCGCCTGACCGGCTTTTCGATCTCCCGCCGCTGTGCTTCCTTGGCGCCACGCAACGATGACGCGGGAGTGCCGCCAATGGCCGATCCGACCGGCAGCGCCTGGTTTCGCGCCGGCACCAGGGTGATGACGCTGCGCGGCGAGGTGCCGATCGAAAGCGTCCACACGGGCGACCGCGCGGTCACGCTGTCGGGCAACGGCAGTACCTTGAAGCCGGTCGCGGCGGTGTTGCAGATGGCGGTCGACCTCGATCGCCATCCCGACCCGCAAACCGCCTCGCTGATCCGAATTCGTGCCGGGGCGGTCGAACCGGGGATGCCGGTCCGCGACCTGCTGGTCTCACCCGGCCACGCGCTCAGCCTTGAGGACGAGGACGGTGAGCGGGTGCTGGTGCCGGCGTTGTACCTGGTGAACGGCGCCACCATCCTGCGCGAACCGGCCGAAGGCGTCGTCGCCTATTGGCAGGTGGCGCTGGAGGAGCACGACATCCTGATGGCCGACGGCATGGCGGCGGAAGGTGCGGTGCAGGGCGAGGCGCCACGCGGCAAGGTGGTGCCGTGGCGGCGGGCGGGTGCCACCGGCGAGGCCGCGACCGCGCCGCCGAACCTGCTGCCCGGCGCGCGGGAGCAGCCGGCCTGCGCGAGGCTGGTGTTCGGCGCCGCGGCCGCCGCCTTGCACGCGCGGCTGCTGGCGGTGGCGCAGGCCGCCGGCTTCAGCCTGACCACCGATCCCGAACTGGTGCTGACCGCCGGTGGCAAAGCGCTGGCGCCGCTGTCCGAGAGCGGCGGCGAATACGTCTTCCTGTTGCCATCAGGCACGGACGCGGTCGGCCTGCGCTCACGCACCATCGTGCCGATCGAGACCAACCCGGTCGGCGGCGATACCCGTCGCCTCGGCGTCGCGGTCGCGCGGCTGGTCCATGACGGCACTGATATCCCGCTGGACGGTCCCGCCTGCCGGAGCGGCTTCCTCGGCCCCGAGCATGACGGCACCAATGCCTGGCGCTGGACCACCGGCAGCGCTGCGATCGACCTCGCGCCGCGCGATGGCGAAACCACCTTGGAACTGCATCTGCATATGGGTTGGGCGCGCTACTGGACGGGCCCGGCCTAGTGGGACTGCTGAACGTGCCCTATGCGCGGCCGGCGGTGCCGGACAGCAGCAGCGGGTCGATATGCAGGGTCGCCAGCGCGCGGCGCCATTTGGTGTCGTGTTCGGCGTCGAACAGCACGTCCATGTCCACCGGCGCCGACAGCCAGGCGTTCTGCATGAATTCGGTATCGAGCTGGCCTGGTCCCCACCCGGCATAGCCGAGGGCGAGCAGGCCTTGGCGCGGGCCGCCGCCGGTCGCGATCGCCTTCAGAATGTCGAGGCTGGCGGTGAGGGCGAGGGCGTCGTCCACGCGCAGGCTGGCGTCGTCGGTCCAGTCGGCGGTGTGCAGCACGAAGCCGCGGGCGTTGTCCACCGGCCCGCCGCTGCACAGGAGGATTTTCCGCGCCGGTGGCACTGGGTCGACATTCAGCTGGCGCAGCAGGTCTTCGAAGCTGGGCGAGGCGAGGGGGCGGTTGACCACGATGCCCATGGCACCTTCCTCGGTGTGGGCGCACATATAGATGACGCTTTGCGAGAACCGCGGGTCGCCCATGTTCGGCATGGCGATCAGGACCTGGCCGGTCAGCGTGGTCGGCTCGCCCACCGGCTTGGCCGGGTGAACGGCGGCGACACCAAGCGGTGGCAAGGCCGTACCTTGCGAGCCGATCTTGCCGGCGGGGCTTTTTTCGGACGTCGGTTTGCGTACCATTAGCCGTATCTTGGGGACGCCGGCGCCTCGTGCAAGCGCCATGGCGGGCAGAGCCTTCAAATGCGATCAACTAACCGCGGTCTGGCCGCGGCATCGGCGCGACCCGTGCCTTGCGGCATGGCGCCCGTGCCCCCGTGACTTCACGGCGACGGGAACGCTAGGAATGCCGCGAGAGGCTGGGATGCGGCGTTCGCCGCGCGCCTCGGGGCTTTGAGCGGATGCAACCTGCGCCGGCGGAAATCTCCGTCCGCGACAACCGAGGAACCACTTCCAGATGACCCAGACGATCAAGGTCGGTGACGCCGTCCCATCCATGAAGCTGATGATGGCGACGCCCGACGGACCGAAGGAGACCTCCACCGACGAGATCTTCAAGGGCAAGAAGGTCGTCCTCTTCGCCGTTCCCGGCGCCTTCACCCCGACCTGCAGCGCCAAGCACCTGCCGGGTTTCGTGCAGAACATCGATGCGCTGAAGGCCAAGGGCGTCGACACCGTGGCCTGCATGGCGGTCAACGACGTGTTCGTGATGGGTGCCTGGGCCAAGGAACAGGGCACGGACGGCAACATCGTGATGCTCGCCGATGGCTCGGCCGCGCTGACCAAGGCGCTGGGGCTGGAACTCGACCTGATCGGCCGCGGCATGGGCGTGCGGGCCCAGCGTTTCGCGTTGGTGGCGGAAGACGGCAAGGTGACGCATCTGGCGATCGAGGCGCCCGGCGGCTTCGACGTGAGCCGCGCCGAGGCGATCCTGGCAGCACTTTAACCTCCGGCTGGCAGCCACCGTCTCGGCGGACGCGCCGCCGGGACAGTGGCTGCATCCGCGCCCCCTGCGACGTGGCCGCAGGCGGCCGCGAATTTTCTCGACGCGGCTCCGGCCGAACCCATAAGCTCCCGGATAATGAAATGACCGCCGCATGAACGGCAGGGTCAAGGGAGCGGCCATGAAGAACATCGCGACCGTGCGCCGTCGTGCGCTGATCAAGACCGGCGCCGCCGCCGGCATCCTGCAGCTCGCATCGCCGTTCATCATCTCGGCGCGCGGCGAGGTGCCGATCAAGATCGGCATGATCGACCCGCTCACCGGCACCTATGCCTCGGTCGCGCGCAGTGAGGTCGAGGGGGCGCAGCTTGGCGTCGCCGAGGTCAATCGCACCGGCGGCATCCTGGGCCGCGAGGCGGTTTTGCTGATCGAGGATTTCGGCCAACGACGTCGGCACCGGCGTGCAGAAGGCGCATAAGCTGTTTGAGCGCGACAACGTGGACGTGCTGTTCGGCGAGGTGAATTCGGCGGTGGCGCTGGCGATGGCGCAGGTTTCCTCGGCGGCGGGCAAGCTGCACATCGTCACCGGCGGCCACACCGACGGGATCACCGGCAGCGATTGCCATTGGAACGTGTTCCGGATCTGCAACACGACCTATATGGACGCCGCCGCGGTGACCCAGGTCCTGGTCGAGAAGCTCGGCAAGAAGTGGTTCTTCCTGACCCCGGATTACGCGTACGGGCACACGCTCCAGGCGGGCTTCGTGGATTTGCTGACCAAGCTTGGCGGCACCTATGAGGCAGCCCTGGCGCCGGTCGGCACCAATGATTTCTCCGCCTACCTGATCAAGGCCCGCGCCTCCGGCGCGAAGGTGCTGATCAACCTGATGGGCAGTGGCGACCAGGTGGTGAGCATCAAGCAGTTCATGCAGTTCGGCCTGAATCGCCAGATGGCGCTCGGCGGCGCGCTGTTCGAGCTGGAGTCGATCCAGGCCTTGCCGCCCGAGGCGCGCACCGGCTGGTGGACGATGGAGTGGTATTGGAACCAGCCCGGGGTCGCGCATGTGGCGGAGTTCGTCGCCAGCGTGCAGAAGGCCACCGGCAAGATCGCGACGGCGAGGCACTGGTTCGGTTACGTCGCCGCTCGCAGCGTGCAACTGGCGGCGGCGCGGGCGAAGAGCACCGACGGAATGAAGATGGCGCGCGCCATGGAAGGCATGGAACTGCCACCTGACGTGGCGCTGATGCCGGGGAAGTTCGGCTACCGCGCCGGCGACCACCAGTTGATGAGCGGCATCATGGTGGGCGAGGCTGGCAACCCGCCGGCCGGCGGCAACAAGGACGATTTGTTCAAGGTCGCCTCCATCGTTCCTGGCGAGAAGGCGGCGCTGCCGGTGACCGAGACCGGCTGCAAGCTCACCTACCCGGCGTAAGGCCGATCGCGGTTTCCAAAGGCCAGGCCTTCGGTGGAGTCAGGTACAAAGCCCCTTGCCTTGCCTTTTCCTGGATATCCAATGACAGAACTTCTGCTCTTCAACATTACCAACGGCCTGATCATCGGCGCGTTCTATGTCCTGATGGCGTTGGGCCTGTCGATGATCCTCAACCTGTCCGGCGTGATCAATTTCGCCCATGGCGGATTCCTCGCCCTCGGCGGCTACGTCGCGTATTCGCTGGAGCCGTTCATCGGATTCTGGGCGGCGTTGCTGCTGGCGCCGGTGCTGATCGCGTTGTTCGGGCTGGTGCTGGAACGCACGATGATCCGCCGGCTGTATGGCCGCGATCCGCTGTACAGCCTGCTGCTGACCTTCGGCCTGTCCTACATCTTCCAGGATCTCACAAGATCGGTCTGGGGCGCCAACGGGCTGCCGTTCACGGTGCCTGGCTTCCTGTCCGCGCCAATCAGCGACGACCTGTTCTTCATCACCTGGTACCGCCTCTTCATGGTCGCCGTGGTCGGCGTTTCCGTCGGCGGCCTATTCCTGTTCCTCCGCTACAGCCGCATCGGCGTGCGGATTCGCGCCGGTACGCTGGATCTTGAGACAGTCTCGGTGCTGGGGGTGAATGTGCGGGCGCTGCGGGCGTTCAACTTCGCCCTCGGCATTTTCCTCGCCGGCCTCGCCGGCGTGTTGGCCAGCGGGCAACTGAGCCTGGTGCCGAACATGGGCGACAGCCTGATGATGCCGAGTTTCGTGGCCATCATCGTCGGCGGCGTCGGCAGCCTGCCCGGCACCCTGCTCGGCGGCTTGCTGATCGGATTGGCCTCAGGCCTGGTCACGGTGTTCTGGCCGTCGGCGGCGGAAGCGGTGATCTACGTCATCATGGCGATCGTGCTGCTGCTGCGGCCGCGCGGGCTGCTTGGCGAAGAAGGATTGCTGAGCTGATGGCGGATGCGATGCCTGACCGGGTGATGAGCCGCGCGGCGATCACACACGCGGCCATTGGGCCACGCGCGGTCAAGCTCGGCCTGATCTGGATCGTGCTGCTGACCGCGCCGTACTGGTCGCCGCTGGTGGGCGGCTACACCGCGCTGTGCACGCGCGTGGTCATTCTCGGCCTGGCGGCGATGGCGTTCAACCTGCTGCTGGGCTTCACCGGTGTGATGAGCTTCGGCCACGCCGCGTTTTTCGGGCTGGGCGCGTACGGCGCTGGCTTCGCACTGAAATACGCGACGTCCAGCACGCCGCTGGCGGTGTTCGCGGGGATGCTGCTGGGCGGAGTCGCCGGCGCGCTGCTCGGTGCGTTGGTGGTGAAACGGCGCGGCGTTTACTTCGCCATGGTTACGATCGCGTTCGGGCAGATCTTCTATTTCATCGCCTTCCGCTGGAATGTCGTCACCGGTGGCGACGATGGGCTGCGCGGCTTCTCGCGCCAGGCACTCCGGCTTGGTTCCTGGCGCGTCGACATCGAGCATGACGCCATTCTGTTCTATTATTTCACCCTTCTCGTCTTCGCCATCGTCACCGCCGCCATGGGTCTGTTGCTGCAATCGCCGTTCGGCCACACGCTGGTCGCCATTCGCGAGAACGAGCGTCGCGCGAGGTTCCTCGGCATACCGGTGGACCTGCATATCTGGATCGCCTTCGTCGCGAGCTGCGCCTTCGTCGCCACCGCGGGCGGCCTGTACGCCGCACTCAACAACTTCGCCGATCCGGCACTGTTCAACTACAACATGTCCGGCACCATCGTGATCATGGCGGTGCTGGGCGGGTTCCGCAGTTTCTGGGGCCCGATCCTTGGCGCGCTCATCTTCGTCGTGATGCAGGATTATCTGTCGAGCATGACGCAGAACTGGATGTGGGCGGTCGGCACCATGTTCATCGTCGTCGTGCTGTTCTTTCCGCGCGGCATCCTCGGCATTTTCCAGCGCGGCCGCGCGGCATGAACCTTCTCAGCGTGACGGGCGTGAGCAAGCATTTCGGCAGCCTGGTCGCCGTCAACGACGTCACCATGCACGTCGCGTCCGGCGAGCTGCGGGCCATCATCGGGCCGAACGGTGCGGGGAAGACCACGTTCTTCAACATGATCAGCGGCTTCTTCCGCCCGACCACGGGGAAGATAAGTTTCGCGGGCGAGGACATCACCAATCTTGCGGTGCACGCCCGCGTCGCCCGCGGCATGGCGCGCACCTTCCAGATCACCGAGATCTTCCCCGAACTCACGGTGCGCGAGAACATCCGCATCGGCGTGGAGGTGCAAGGTGGCTTCAGCTTGCGCCCCTGGATCAGCCGAAGCCAGGCCGCGCGGGTCGATGCCGGGATCGAGGCGGTGCTGGCACTGGCCGAACTAACGGGTACGGCCGATCGCCGCGTCGGCGAGCTTTCGCATGGCGATCAGCGCGCCGCCGAGATCGCGACGGCCCTGGCGCTGAAGCCGCGCCTGCTGCTGCTCGACGAGCCCACCGCGGGAATGGGCGAGCAGGAGACCTTCCGGGTCGCCAGCCTGATCCGCAGGCTGCATCGCCAAAGCGCCTACACAATCGTGCTGATCGAGCACGACATGCGGGTGGTCTTCAACCTTGCAGACCGGATCACGGTGCTCGACCAGGGGCGGATGCTGGCCGACGGCACGTCGCAGGAAATCGTCGCCAACCAAGCGGTGCAGGCGGCCTATCTCGGTGATGCCAAATGAGCGCACTGACCGCCGAAGGGCTGAACACCTTCTACGGCAAAAGCCACATCCTGCACGATGTCGGGCTCTCGGTGGCGGAGGGGCGCATCACCACGCTGCTCGGCCGCAATGGTGCCGGAAAATCCACCACCTTGCGCAGCCTGGTCGGCCTGACGCCGGCGCGCAGCGGGCGTGTCACCATCTTCGGCAGCGATACCACCGGCCTGCCGCCGTTCCGGATCGCGGCCCTTGGCGTGGGCTTCGTGCCGGAGGGGCGGCGGATTTTTCCGAACCTGACGGTCGAGGAAAACCTGCGCGTGCCGCTAGAACGGCCAGGACCGTGGACGATTCCGCGGATCTTCGAGTTGTTCCCGCGCCTCGGCGAACGGCGCGGCAATCGCGGCCGCCAGCTATCGGGCGGCGAACAGGAAATGCTGTCGATCGCCCGCGCGCTGTTGCTCAACCCGCGTCTGCTGATCCTCGACGAGCCCTCGCAGGGCCTGGCGCCGCTGATCGTGCGCGAGGTGTTCCGCATCATCGTCGCCATGCGCACGGAAGGGATTTCGGTGCTGCTGGTGGAGCAGAACGTGCGCATGAGCCTTGATATCGCCGACCACGCCTATGTGCTGGAGAACGGCGCGATGGTCTATGACGGGCCGGCCGAATCGCTGGCCGGCGACGAATCGCGAATCCAGGCCTTGGCGGGCGCCAGTGCGGAGGAGTGGGCGTTCGAGGACGGCGTGGAACTGAGATAGCTGCACGGGCGCACACGGAACAATGCGGCGGCATCCAGCGCCGCCACCAAATCCATCCGCTCGGCGCCATAGGCCGCGAGATCAGGCTCGCCGCCGGCATCGAGCAGCAGCAGGAAATCGTAGCCGCAGATGCCCTGGCCGAGCATCAGATGCGGCCGCATGCCGCCGGTCTGGTCGGCCAGGCGCTGATAATCCGGCCGCAGGGCGATCGGCTGCTGCGACGGCTCGGCGAACAGGAACGGCCAGAACGCCCGCCGCTCGATCAGCAGCAATGCGGCCATGTGCGCGTCCAGCATGCTGCCGTCCGACAGCATGCGGCCGAGCGGCGCGTGCCGCCAATAATCCGGCGCCTCCGACGGCGTGACGGTGGCGACGGCGACCGTGCTGCCCGGGGGCACGCTCGCGATCACCGCGCGAAGCTCGGTCACGTCGGCCTGGTGCCCGTGCCATGCCAGCGCCAGGATCGCCATGCGCAGCACGAACAGGCCGGCCATGCCCGGAATTGCGAAGGCGGCGACGCGGCGCGGCAGCTGCTCGGGCGACATGCCGGCGAACGTGAGGAAACCGACCATGATCGCGAACCGCGAATCCAGCGCCATGGTGCCCTTGAACGCGAACGGCGCGACGGCGCAGAGCAGCCCGAGCAGCGCGATCGCGGCAGCGCAATGCAGCCGCAGCACGCCCCAGCGCGCCATCAGGCACAGCATCGCGAAGCCGATCACCATCAAGCCGGTCGCCACGTCGAGCGGAAAGCTGTAGTTCAGGAACGGGAAGATCAGCTGCACCAGCTTCTGGTTCAGCGGCAGCCAGCCCAATTCCCCCTCCGCCTGCTGGAACGGCGAGGCGAGAAAAAGCGCCGATGGCACGACCAGCACCGCCGCGACCGCGAGGCCCCGCCGCCATAGGCCGCCATGCCGCCCCGCTTTATCCTTCCAGGCCTGCTCCGCCTCATACATGCCGATCAGCACGGCGAAGAAGGCGAGGCCCATCAGGTGGCAGAAGAACAGCAGGATCGTGCCGAAGAACACGAGCACCAGCGTGCCGACGGGCCGCGTCTTTCGCCCCGCAATCCAGGCGGCGGCGAGCAGCAGCGCCAATCCCAAGGCAATGATGAAGTTCAGAAAGCCGAGCAGCAATGCGGCGTTGTAGGCGACCAGTGCCGATGCCAGCGGCCACCATGACCGCTGGTTGAACACCGCGCGGTGAAAGGCGACCGTGCCGAGCACCGGCAGCAGCACGGCGACGGCGATGATGATCCGCCCCGCCACATGCACCGGAAACAGCCGGAACAGCGGCGGCGCGATCAGATCGACGGCAAGGTTCGGGATGATCGCCCATTTTGCCGTGAACATCTGCGCCATCAACGGATCATCAGCACCTTGCGCGGCCACGAAGAGCCGGGCGAGGTGGTTGGGGTAGTCGAGCAGCGGCGGCAGGTCGACCAGCAGCAGCGGTGCGGCCAGGATTACGCAGATCACCGCCAGCAGCAGGGGCTGGCCCCTCGCCATTGCGTCTCGCTTGCCCAATAATTCCGGGCCGACGCCAAACCGGCGCCGCTCTAACCGAGGCAACATGACCGAACCGACCGGACCCAAGCCTTCCCCCACTCCAGCTGCACCCAGCCGCTTCGAATCCCGCCACCACGCCGAACACCATGGGGCGTCCATCGCATATCGCTGCCTCGCCGGCGAAACCTATCTGCCCGATGCCAATGGCGAGCCGCGCGCCAGCATCTTCTCATTCAGCTACTTCACTGAAAGTGACACGCCACATCTCCGCCCCGTCACATTCCTGTTCAATGGTGGCCCGGGTTCGGCCTCATTGTGGCTGCACATGGGCGCGTTCGGTCCGCGCCGGATCGTCGTCCCGAGCGACGCGAAGCCGGCCGGAAGCGGTCCATACCATGTTATCGACAACGAAATATGCAATCTCGATGCGACCGACATGGTTTTCATCGACCCGCCCGGCACCGGCTACAGCCGCATGCTCGGCGAGGCCAAGCCCGAGGACGCCTGGGGCGTCGATGCCGATGCCGAACTGGTGGCCGAGTTCATCAAGGCGTGGCTGACCGCCAATCGCCGCTGGGCCTCGCCGCGCTATCTCTGCGGCGAGAGCTACGGCACCACCCGCGCCATCGCGGTCGCGGGCAAGCTCGCCGGGGGCCTCGCGGGGGTGGCGTTCAATGGCATTGCGCTGATCTCCGCCATCCTCGATTTCCACACCGCGCGGTTCGAGCGCGGCAACCCGCTGGCCGATGTCAGCTTCATGCCGACCTACGCCGCGACCGCGCTGCATCACGGCCGCGCCACCGCGCCGGACGGCCGCGAGGCATTCCTGAACGAGGCACGCCGATTTGCGGTGATGGAATACCTGCCGGCCCTGTTCGCCGGCAGCCGCCTGTCCGACGACCGGCACCAGAATGTGCGCCAGAAGCTTTCGCGCCTCACCGGCCTGTCGCAAACCTGGCTGGACGGCACCAGGCTGCGGATCGAGCCGCAGCGCTTCCGCAAGGAGCTGCTCCGCGACGACGGGCTGACGCTCGGCCGTTTCGACAGCCGCTACACCGGCCGCGACTACGACGACGTGGGCGAGATGCCGGACGCCGACGCCTCCAGCTACGCCATGGACAGCGCCTATGTCAGCGCCATGCATGACCACCTGACGCGGGTGCTCGGCATCGACTGGGACCGCCAATACGTCGTCTTCAACCGCGACGCGCTGACCAAATGGGACTGGCACGGACCGCGCAAGGAGGGGGTCGCGACCTGGCCCGGCTACGTCAACGTGGCGCCGATCCTGGGCACGCTGCTGCGGCAGAACCCGGGCCTGAAGGTCTTGATGGCGAATGGCATCTACGACCTCGCGACGCCATTCCATGCCGCCGAATGCACCGTCGCCGGCAACGGCATCGAGGCCGGGCGGGTGAAGATGACGTATTACGAGGCCGGCCACATGATGTACCTGCACGAGCCGTCGCTGCAGGCGCTGGTCAGCGATTTGCGCGAGTGGATGGCGGCGTAGCCGTCCCTCGCGGCGGCAGAGGCGCAGGTGTTATCCCCGCACCACGTGGCGGATGTTGGCGCTCTGCTCGGGGATTCCGGTCTGCTCGAAGCAAACCTTCGCCAGTGCCGCCACGCCGTCGCGGATAATCTCCTTCGACGGCAGCGCGAAGCACAGCCGCAAATAAGATTTCGCCGCTTGCGGGTCGCAGGCCCATTCCGGGCCGGGATTGAACACGATGCCGCGCTCGGCCGCGGGCTTCACCAGCTTGGTCACGTCGACGCCGTCCGGCAGCTTCAGCCACAGGAAGATCCCGCCCTTCGGCCGCATCGCCTGCACCGAACTGCCGAATTCGCGCTCCACCGCCTCGACCATGGTGTCGAGCTTTTCGCTCAACACCCTCGACAGCCTGGCGATATGGGCATCGAAGTTCTGCGAGAAATATTCGGCGATCACCATCTGGTCGAGCGCGCCGGTGCCGCCATCGGCCTTGCACGCCACCATCCGGCCGAGCACCGACCAATCCGCGACCGCGTAACCAACCCGCAAGGCGGGGGCAAGGGATTTCGAGAACGAGCCGATATGGATCACCTGGCCCGGGTCGAGCGAATACAGCGAGGGTGGCGCCGATCCGCCCCAGATCAGGTCGGCGTAGCACTCGTCCTCGAAGATCGGCACGCCATGCTTTCTCGCCAGCGCCAGCAGCGCGTGCCGGCGGTCCAGCGGCAGGATGCTGCCGGTCGGGTTCTGGATGGTCGGAATCGTGTAGATAAATTTCGGCTGCTTGCCTGCGGCCTTCAGCTCATCGAGGATCTTTTCCAGCGCGTCGATGCGGATGCCGTCGTCGTCGATCGGCATGCCGACCACGTTCATGCCGCTCTTGTTGAACTTGGCGATCGCGCCGCCGTAGGAGAATTCCTCCACCAGCACGATATCGCCTTTTTCCAGCAGCAGCCGGCTCACCAGGTCGATGCCCTGGCCGGAGCCGGAGGTGATCAGCACGTCATCGCGGCTGACCCGCATGCCGCGATGGCGGGTGAGCTTGTCGGCGACGAAATCGCGCAGGCCGGGATAGCCCTGCGGCCCTTCCCCGAGATTGTACATGGCGAGCTTGGCGCCCTCGCGGGCCAGCACCGAAACCGCGGCGGCGCCAAGTTCGGCGGTCGGGATCTGCGTCGTGTCGTTATGCCCGCCGATGAAGTTGAACTTCGGGAAGCCGGAAAACCGCGGCGCCGCGTCCGGCAATCCTCGGGCGAAACGGTCGGCATAGACGAATCCGGCGTCGCTCATGGCGTTCTGTCCCCGATGTCACCGCGGCTCGTGTCGTGTCGGCACTGTGACATGTCTCCGCAAGCTCGCAAGTCCGCCGACCCTCAGGGCTGGAGGCTCAGCTCCAGCCGCGCAGCCGCCGTGCCGCTTCCGCCATGTCGGCCTCCGCGCCGCAATAGCTGAAGCGAACGAAATGATGTCCGCGCTCGCGGTCGAAATCCACCCCCGGTGCCGCGGCGATGCCGGTTTCGGCCAGCATGCGGGCGCAGAATTGTTCCGAATCGTTGGTCCGGTCGGACACGTCGGCATAGAGGTAGAACGCGCCTTCCGCCGGCGTCAGGCGGGGGAAGCCGGCACCGGGCAGGGCCGCCACCAGCAGGTCGCGGGAACGGCGATAGCGGGCGACGTTTTCCTGCAGTTCCGCGGTGCAGTCGAACGCCGCCTCGGCGACCACCTGGGCGATGTGCGGAGCGCTGATGAAGAAGTTCTGCGCCAGGCATTCCACCGGGCGCACCAGGTCCTGCGGCAGCACCAGCCAGCCGATTCGCCAGCCGGTCATGCTGAAATATTTGGAGAAGCTGTTGACCACGATCGCGCTGGCGCTGTGCGCGGCCGCGGTGGCGCAGGTGAAGTCGTAATTCAGCCCGTGATAGATTTCGTCGCTGACCAGCCGCACGCCGTTCGCGTCGCACCAGCGCGCGATGGCGGCGATTTCGTGGCCGTGCAGCATGGTGCCGGCGGGGTTGCAGGGGCTGGCGACGATAAGGCCGTCCGGGCGCGGGTGCATCCGTTCCAGCAGTTCCACCGTCGGTTGGAAGCGGGTGTCGGGGCCGGTGTCGAGAATGACCGGCTCCATGCCGAGCGCCGCCAGGATGTTGACGTAGGGCGGATAGAACGGGGCGGCCATGGCGATGCGGTCGCCGGGGTCGAATGCGGCCAGGAACGCGAGCGGAAACGCCCCCGACGCGCCGACCGTCACGGCGACACGGTCGGCCGGCAGCGATAGCCCGTACCATTCGGCGTAATGGCCGGCGATGCGCTCGCGCAGGGAGCGTTGACCGAAAGCTTCCGTGTAGCCGAGAGAGGCGCCGGAGGCGAGCGCCCGCTGGGCCGCGGCGATCGCCCCGGCCGGCGCGCCGGTGCCTGGCTGGCCGACCTCCATGTGGATCACGCGAGGCGCGTCAGGCGGCAGCGCCGCCTGGCGGGCGTTGGCGGCGGTGATCACGTCCATCACGATGAACGGCGGGGCGTTGGCGCCACGCCCGACCTTGATGGCCATCGCCCCGCCCCAGACTAGTTGCTGCCGATCGCCAGCCCGAACCCGCGCGGGTCGGTCGCCCAGGCGCAACTGCCATCCGTCTCGGGGAGGTATTTGCTGCAGGCGATGATGTTGGCGCGGCCCGGCTCGGGCACGGCAGCGGGATTTGGTTGCGCGATCGCCGGCCGGCTGTCCTCCCCCTGCGTCAGCCCGATCGCCACGGCGAGCGGCGCACCGGCCTGGCCGGAGCCGCCGACCGCCGCATGGAAGGCGTGCAGGTTGGAATTATAGCCGATCGCCGCGGACAGCAGCGGCGGCGCGATGGATGCCGGCGACGCGCCCAGCAATACGCCGGTGCCGGGCGCGACCCGGCCGATGCCGAACAGATTGCCCATGCTGGCGGCACAAACCACGGCGTTGCCGGCCTGGTCCAGCGTGGCGTAGGTGGTGGAGGCCGGCAATGCGGGCAGCGCCACGTCGGACGGGTTCTCCTGCAGGACCGCCTGGGCATCGATCCCGCCCTGGCGCCAGCGTGCGGCGGCGGCCAGTCCGCGGCGGTTGGCCAGGTCGAACGCGCCGGGAGTGGCGGCCAATGTCTGGTAGGCGACGGCGGCGGCGAGTCCGCCATCGGCTGGCGTCGGCAGGAATGCGATGCGGTCGCCGCCCGGCCCCGGCAGGGTCAGCGGCGGTTGCACGGTCGGCAGGCCGGTGCGCAGGTCCTGAAGCGTGATATGCGCGCCGACCTGGGCGGCGGCGGCGGCGAGGCGGCGGCCGAGCGTGCCCTGATACAGGTCGCCGACGCCGGCGAGGCGGATCTGCGACAGGGAGGAGGCGAGGGCGGGCTGCAGTAGCGTGTCGCCCTCGGCGATCGGCTGGCCGTTGCGGAAGAACGCCTCCTGCGCGCCGGCATCGCCCGCGAGCGGGCCTGCAACGACGGCGAGGTCGCGGGTGAAGGCGCGCGACGCCGGCGTTCCGAAGCGGGCCATCTGCTCCGCCGGCGCAACCAATTCCTCGAACGGCCGGCTGCCGTAGCGGGCATGCAGCAGGAACAGGCCGCGGGTCATGGTCGGCATGCCCACCGGGCGGTCGCTGCCGCCGGCGCTGGCGGGGGCGGTGGCGGTGAACATGATCGCGTCGGGAGAGCTCGCGCCGTCCGCGCCGGCGCGGAAGGCGAGGCAGGCGCCGCCGCCGCCGATCCCCGCCCGTGAGGGCAACGTCACCGCAAGCGCGAACCCGAGGGCCACCGCCGCGTCGGCGGCATTGCCGCCGGCCGAAAGGATCTGCCGCGCAGCGAGTGCGGCCTGCGGCTCGTCCGCCACCACGCCGCCCAGGAAACCTCTGACATGGCCGGGCACACCCTCCGCCGAGCCGGAGCCGCCGCCCAGCAGCGAGTTGCTGAGCGAATTCACCGTCGAGCAGGCCGTCGTTGCGACGGCGAGCGCAAGCAGCACGGCAACGCTGCGAGACGCTGGTCTGGCGCGCCCGGCTGGCTTGGCGAGCAGGGTCGAATCCGAGACGTTGCTGCGCACCAGTGCCAACCCCTTATACTGCGACGATCCGCCGCCGGGGGTCGATTCCCGGCATGGTCCGCATCACCTTGATCCGGGACGCTGCCATAGACGCGTTCGACGACACCGGCAACCTTGACAGCCCGCAATATCGATCCCCGTGAAAGGCACGACCGCATGAACCGCATCTTCGCCGCCCTCCTGCTGGCGACGCTACGCTTGGGCCCGCGGTACCGGCCGCCGGGGCGCAATCGTCCTCGGCCACACCGGGGAGGGCCTGTCGCCGGCACCTTCACCGCGCAGCAGCGGCTCGAGATCATCGACATCATCCGCGGCGCGCTGAAGGCCGATCCGACGATCCTGCGCGACGCGGTGGCAGCGTTGCAGCAGGAGGAGGGGCAGAAGCAGGCCGCCGCCTCCCAGGCGGCACTGTCCGAGATGGAGGGGGCGCTGCTGCGCACGCCCGGCGACCCGGTGGCGGGAAATCCCGACGGCGACGTCACCCTGGTCGAATTCTACGACGTCCGCTGCCCGTTTTGCCGGCGGATGCTGCCGGTGATGGCCGAGTTGCTGAAGATCGGATCGCAAGCTGCGCGTCGTGTTGAAGGACATTCCCATCCTGGGGCCAGGCAGCGTGATCGGCGCCCGCGCGGTGCTGGCGGCCCAGCGCCAGGGCGGCTACCTCAAGCTGCATGACGCGCTGATGGCCGGCACCGCCAACATCGATCAGGACGTGGTGCGCGCCGCCGCCTTGCGCATCGGGCTCGATTGGGACCGTCTGCAACGCGACATGGCCGATCCGGCGATTCAGGCGCGCATCGATTCCAACCTCGCCTTGGCCCACGCGCTGCAGATCGAGGGCACCCCGGCTTACGTGGTTGGCGGGCGGATGGTGCCCGGCGCGGTCGAACTGGCGGAGCTGCAAGGCATGGTCGCCGCGGCGCGCAAGCGGTGACGGCGCGGCTGCGGCCAGTGCTTCCGCCGCGATCGGGCACAGCGGCACCAGATGGCGCGGCGCCGGTTTTCACGGCGGCCGAAGCGGTCGTGTATTTTTTGATCGCCACGTCGGTCGCCGTCGCGGTGGGATTCCGGCTGTTGCCCGATTTGTTGCAGGGCGGGATGTTCAATCCGGACAGCTACATGCGGCTGGACCGACTGCGCGACATCGAGGCCCAGCATGCGCCGCTGAGCATGGTGCTGCGCGATGCCTCCGGCACCGGCGGGCTGGTGATCTGGAGCCATTTGCTGGACTGCATCCTGCTGGTGCTGGCGCTGCCGCTGCGCCTGTTCATGAGCGCCGATGCCGCCTTGCACGCGGCGGCGGCGGCGTCGGGACCGCTCAGCGTCGGTGTGCTGGGTGCCGCCTGCGCCTGGGCGATCGCGCCGCTGTCGGATCGCGGCTGGCGCTGGACGGCGCCGGTGCTCGCGGCCGTGGCGCCGCCGATCGTATCCTACGGCCTGCCCGGGGTGGCGCATCACCATGTGCTGCTCGGTCTGGCGATGCTGATGATGGCGGTGCAGGCCGGCCGAATCTGCGTATCTCGAGTCCGCCGTATTGCCGCCGGGTGGTCGCTCGCGGCCTGGGGCGCCTTCGGTCTGTGGCTGAGCCCGGAGGCGATGCCATTCCTGCTAATGGCGCTGGGTGGCGCCGGGCTGGCTTGGGCGCTCTGGCCGGACCAGACGGAAATCGGCGGGCACTCGCCGCTTGCGGCACGGTGCTGGCCCTTCTGATCGCCGCCGCCTTCGTCGTCGACCCGCCAAATCTCGGCCTCGGCATGCGCTCCACCGAAATCGACCGGCTGTCGGTGGTGTATGTCGTGCTTGGGGTGGCGATCGCCGCGATCGGCTGGGCGCTGTGGGGGATTGACCGGCTGCTGCTGTCGCCGCCATGGCGGGCCGGCCTTGGCCTTGTCGCGGGCGCCGTTGGGCTGGCCGTCTGGCTGGCGGCATTCCCCAACGTGCTGCGTGGCCCCGACGGGATGATGGACCCTGAACTGACCCGCGCCATTTTCGGCGGCATCCAGGAGATGCAGCCGATCCGCAGCCTGATCGAAGGCGCGGTGTTCGTGCTGAACGGCGGCCTGGGCGCACTGCTGCTGGCCTGGCTGGCGATCAGCCGGCGGCCGGCGGCAATGTCGGCGATGTCGGGGTACGCGGCGCTCTGCACCGTGGTGATGGTGGTGCTGGGGCTGCAGCACTGTGCGCTTCTCGACCTACGCCGCGATCGTCGCCGCCGCTTCGCTGCCGGTGGCGATCAGCGAGGTCACGCGGCTGACCGCCGGGCGTTCGCATGGGTTGCAGGCCGCGTCGCGGGTGACGCTGCTGGCCGTCGTGATGCTGGCCAACCGGGCCGGGGTGCTGCGGCTGCTGTACGACGCCCCCGCGTCGCCGCTGGTCAGTGTCGCGGAGGAATGCCCGGCCGCGTCGCTTGGCCCGATGCTGGCGCCCTATGCCGGGCAGGTGGTGCTGACCGATGTCAACCTGGTGCCGGAGTTGCTGTACCGGACCGACATCCTGACGGTTGGTTCGCTCTACACCCGCAACATCGATGCCTTCATGCGCCTTCGCGCGGCGTGGCGAAGTGGCCCGTCGGATGGGGTGCCGGCGGAGATCCGGGCGGCGAAAATCTCGGCGGTGATGGTCTGCCCGCGCTCCACACGCTCACTGCTGGTGTCCGACCTGCCGCCGGAGACGCTGCTCGATCGTCTCGGCCGCGGCGAGGCGCCACCGTGGCTGAAGCGCGCCGACAGTGACAAGCGATCAGGCAATGTCCTGTATCAGGTGATCGAATAGAGCAATCTGGCTTTAGGTGGAATCACCGTGCCATGAAATTGCTCGCCTAAACAAAAGGCTGGATCGTGATGGTCGCTGGTACCAGCGACCATGACGATCCAGCGGCGAGCTGCGAGCGCTCTACCCGTGCGTACACCCGGACTTCGCGCGGCGGTGAGCCGGGGTCGCCGCGAAAGCCGATATGCACGCGGCCTGGGTCGACGCCATCGGCCGCGAGCGCGGTGGCGACGGCCTGCGCGTCCGCCGCACCCTGTTCGGTGAAGCGGGCCTGCACGTCCTGGCTGGCCGAAACCGGCACCGGGGCCAGCACGTCGAAGGCGACATCGGGCTTGGCCGCCTGGGCCGCTTCGATCGCCGCGGCCAAACCATCGTGGTAGTCGGCGTCGGGCTGGTCGAAGCGGATGGTCACCAGCGGCAGCGGCGGCAGCTTGCCCCGGGCGATGTCAGCCTCGCTGGGCGGCAAGGCCGGGCCGCGGAACATCCGCTGGTCGATCAGCTTGAAATACGGCTTTTCGCCTTGTGGCACGCAGCCGGCCAACACTGCCGCGAGCAGCACGGCGCATGTCGTTTGCAGACGCAGCGGAAGCGGGCGGCGCGCGGCGGGCGGGCGAGGCGATAATGGCTCCATTCCGCCAAGGCTTGCAGGAAGCCGCCGGCGGGCAAGATGCGCCCGAATTCGAGGACATCGCGGCATGAGCGTGCAGACCAACCAACGCATCGACGGCAAGCGCCTGTGGGACACCCTCATGAGCTTCGCCGCAGATCGGCGCCACGCCGAAGGGCGGCGTCCGGCGCCTGACGCTGTCCGACGTCGACAGAGCGGCCGCGACCGCTTCCGCGCCGAATGCGAGGCGCCCGGCCTGACCGTCCGGGTCGATGCCATCGGCAACATGTTCGCCCGCCGCGCCGGGCCGCGATCCCGCCCGCCTGCCGGTGCTGTTCGGCTGCCACCTCGACAGCCAGCCCTCCGGCGGCAAATTCGACGGCGCGCTCGGCGTGCTCGCCGGGCTGGAGGTGATGCGCAGCGCTGAACGACCTCGGCATCGCCACCGAGGCGCCGGTCGAACTGGTCAACTGGACCGACGAGGAAGGCAGCCGCTTCGGTCACAGCCTGACGGGCTCCGGCGTCTGGGCCGGCGTCTACCCGCTCGACAAGGCCTATGCCCTCGACCGACGTCGACGGCGTCACGGTCGCGGCGCGCGCTCGACGCGATCGGCTATCGCGGGCCGGAGCCGGCGCGCCATTTCCCGGCCGACGCCTATTTCGAACTGCATATCGAGCAGGGTCCGATCCTGGAGCGCGAGGCAAAGCAAATCGGCATCGTCACCGGCGCGCAGGCGCAGGTCTGGTACGACGCGGTGGCGACCGGGCAGGACATCGCACGCGGGCACCACGCCGCCCTCGGCGCGCAAGGACGCGCTGGTGTGCGCCGCGCGGATCATCGACCTCGTGGACAGGATGATGCGCGCCCGCGGCGAGGACGGCCGCGGCACCGTCGGCCAATTGCTGGTCTCGCCCAACAGCCGCAACGTCATTCCCGGCGAGGTCCGATTCTCCGTCGAGTTCCGCCATCCCGACGGCGCCGAGGTCGACCGGCTCGACGCGCAGTTCCCGCGCGAGGCCAGTTCATCGCGCGCGATTGCGGCGTGAAGCTGGAGCTGACGACGTTGTTCCGCATCCCGGCGCAACCGTTCGATCCCGCCTGCGTCGAGCTGGTGCGCCAGGGCGCGGCGCGGCTCGGCTACTCGACGCGGGACATCGTTTCCGGCGCCGGTCACGACGCGGTGTATGTCGCGCGCCACATTCCGACCGCGATGATCTTCACCCCGTGCAAGGACGGACTGTCGCACAACGAGGCCGAAAGCATCGAGCCGGAGGAGGCCGAGGCGGGCTGCCAGGTGCTGTTCGAGGCCGTGGTGGCGCGGGCCAACCGGGTGCTGTGACCTACCAGATCCCGGGTTCGAAGGCGTAGCCATCGCCCTGTCGGCGGACATAGCCGCAATATGGCGCGCCGAAATGCATCGGCATGATCAGGGCGTTTCGCTCGGCGGCGCGGGCCAGCACCACAGCGCGCGACGTCTTGGCCTTGTCGGGCCAGAGCACGTAGCGGTCGTTCCAGTGCGGCTCGCGCGATCTGGATCGGGCTGTGCATCGTGTCGGTCGAAAAATAGCCTTCCTCGCCGTTCGAGCGCAGGCGAAAGGCGAGCATCCCAGGCGCATGTCCCGGCACTTTCTCCGGCACCAGGCAACCGGCGACCTCGCGGTCGTCGTCGATGAAATCCACCAAGCCGGCGTCGAGCACCGGCAGCACCGCTATCGGCGAATGAGCCGGCCTGCACGCCGCATCGCCCTTTTGGTATTCCGCGTTCCAGTAATCGAACTCGGTCTTCGGCATCAGGTAGCGCGCGTTCGGGAAGGTCGGCACCCATTTTCCGTCCTGCTCACCGGTGTTGCCGCCGACATGGTCGGTGTGCAGATGCGTGTGCACCACATGCGTCACGTGGTCGGGCGCCGCACCCGCGGCCTCCAGCCACGGCGTCACCAGCGTGTTCAGCATGTCCATCCGCGGCGCCGCGCGCGGCTTGCGGTTGCCGACGCCGGTGTCGATGACGATTACATTGCCGCCGACATGCACCACCCAGAGCTGGATGGTGACGATCAGCCGGTCCATGTGCGGCACGTAATGATGCGGCGCCAGCCAGATTGCGTTGGCGGCGAGGCCGGCATCCCGCTCGGCCTTGTCGATCTCGGGGTACAGGAATTCCGGCGGATGCGTCGGGCCGGAATATTCGATCACGCGGGTGACGCGGGCATCGCCGATCATGCGCGACTGGATCATCGTTGCGTCCGTTCTGGATTAGCTGTCGTCGACAGGAAGATTGGCCAGCACCGAGGGGCGCTGGTTGAAGCTCGCGTGCCATGCGGCGAGGCGCGGGTGGCCGTCGCGCCACGCCTCGTGACCAAAGCGGAAATCGAGATAGCCCAAGGCGACGCCGATGCGCGAGATGGCCGATGTCGAACGCGGTCGCCGCCAGGTCGTCGGCCTCCCGCTCCAGGGCGGCGACCGCGGCTTCGCGTCTTGGCGCGCCAGAGCGCCAGATGCGGTGCGGATTGCCGCTCGACGGCGCGGGCGCGCTCGCCGAGCGATTGCAGGCCCACATCGAGCATGCCGTCGGCCAAGGCGTGCCGGCGCAATGCCGTAAGCCGTGCGGTGCCGGCGGGCGGAAACAGCTTCGGGCCGGCAGAGAGCGAATCGAAATACTCGCAGATCACGGCGAATCGTAGATCACCGTGCCGTCCGCCAGCACCAGCGTCGGCAGCTTACCCAGCGGGTTCTGCTGCATCAGCCCCAGATGCGGCGTGGTGCCGCCGACGATGGTGCGCACGCAGTCCAGGCGATCGGCAAGGCCCAGCTCATGCGCGGCGATCATCACCTTGCGCACGAAGGGCGAGCGGGGCGACCAGTGCAAGCATCATTCTTTTCGCGGCGTCACTCATCGATGCGTTCTCCCCGTCGCATCGTGCCATCGCGGCTCGCTTGCGCATAGCCGCCACCCTGGGGTTAGCTTGCGAACGGGGAGAAAGAAATGCCGATCGACAAACGGGTGGCAAAGGCCGCCGATGCACTGGCCGACGTGCGCGATGGCGCCGTGGTGATGATTTCCGGCTTCGGCGGCGCGGGATTTCCGAACGTCCTGCTCCGCGCCCTGCGCGAGGTCGGTCCGCGCGACCTGACGCTGGTGGTCAATTCCGCCACCCATCGCTTTTCGGCCTCCGGCGAGCTGATCGAGGCGGGGTTGGTGCGCCGCGTGATCTGTGCGGCGGCGCGCGGCCACGACAAGGAACAGTCGCCGTTCGAGAAATTATGGACGGCGGGCAAGATCGAATTGCAGATGATGCCGCAGGGCAGCTTCGTCGAATGCATCCGCGCCGCCGGCGCCGGCATTCCCGCGTTCTATACGCCCACCGGCGTCGGCACCGAGCTGACCGAGGGCAAGGAAATCCGCCGCTTCGGCGACCGCGACTACGTGCTGGAAACGGCGATCGCCGGCGACCTTGCATTGGTCCGCGCCGATGTCGCCGACCGCTACGGCAATCTCTCGTTTCGCTACGCGCAGCAGAATTTCGGCCCGGCGATGGCCACCGCCTGCAAGCTGTCGGTGGCCGAGGTGCGCGCGTTCGCGCAGACGCCGATGGCGCACACGCAGGTGCAGCTTCCCGGCGTCTATGTCGATCGTGTCGTCGCGGTGGGAGCCTGAAGAAAATGCAGAAATTGAACCGCATGCAGGTGGCCTGGCGGGTGGCGCAGGACATCGCGGACGGGATGGTGGTGAATCTCGGCATCGGCATGCCGGTGCATGTCGCGGATTACCTGCCTGGTGATCGCGACGTGTTCATCCAGTCGGAGAATGGTGTCGTCGGCGCAGGCCCATTGGCGTCGCCGGAGGCCGCCGATTCGGATCTGGTGGACGCCGGCAGCCGCAGGATCACGCTGCGATCCGGTGCGTCGGTGATCGATTCCGCATGGTCGTTCGCGATGATCCGTGGCGGGCATATCGACGTCACCGTGCTCGGCGCGTTCGAGGTCGCGGCGAACGGCGATCTCGCGAACTGGGACATGCGGCTCGCGGGAAAGGGCCAGTTGGTTGGTGGCGCCATGGATCTTGCGGCCAGCGCGCGGTCGGTGTGGGCGCTGATGGAGCACACCACCCGCAAGGGCGCGCCACGGCTGCTCGAACATTGTTCCCTGCCGCTGACGGCGGTGCGCTGCGTGCGCCGGATCTTCACCGATCTCGCGGTGGTCGATGTCGCGGCCGAAGGATTCGTGGTGCGCGAGATGGTGGGCGGGATGAGCCGGGAGGATCTGCAGGCCTGCAGCGGGGCGACGCTGGTGTTCGCGCCGGATTGCCGCCCGCTGGTGGCGCCTGACATCGCGGAGGCGGTGCCATGATGCAGTGGCTCGACACCGGTGGCACAGCACTGCGCTACGAGTTGAGCGGCGCCGGCGCGTCCACCCTGGTGCTGGTGCATGAGATGGGCGGCACGCTGGAAAGTTGGGACCATGTGTTGCCGGCGCTGGCGGCAGGGCGGCGGGTGCTGCGTTACGACACGCGCGGCGCCGGGCAGTCGGAAAAGCTGCGCGGCGTGGTTTCGTTGACGGCGATGGCCGGCGATATCGCCGATCTTCTCGATGCCCTGGGCATCGCCGGCGGCGTGACACTCGCCGGCTGTGCCGTGGGCGCGGCGATCGCGCTGCAATTCGCGGTCGATTTTCCCGAACGCGCCGCGGCCGTGGTCGCGATGTCCCCGGCCGCCGGGGTGCGGGCGGACCGGCTTGCGGCGACGCTGGCGCGCGCCGACGCTGTCGAACGCGACGGCATGCGCGCAATGGTGGAGGAAAGTTTCGCCGCCTCGTACCCGCCGGAGGTGCGCCACGACGCCGAGCATTTCCGGGTGTTCCGCGCCCGCTGGCTGGCCGGCGATCCCGCGAGCTACGCCGCGATCTACCGCATGCTGGCGCATTCGCAACTGGAACGCGAACTCGGCCGCGTCGCGTGCCCCACACTGGTCGTCGCCGGCACGCAGGATCGGCTCCGGCCGCCGGCGGTGGTCGAGCCGGTGGCGAAGGCGATTTCCGGTGCGCGCCTGGTGGTGCTGGAAAGCGGGCATTTCATGGCAACGCAGACGCCCGTTTTGGTGGCCGAGGCGATTGGAGAATTTCTCGGCGGTCTGGGTTTCTGAACGTGGTTAGCGCGGCAACCCCAGGACGTTGGCGGCCAGGATATTTCGCTGGATTTCGTTCGACCCGCCATAGATCGAGGCCGGGCGGGACTGAATGAACAGTCCCGACGCATTCAGTTCGCGATTGCCGGAGATCGGCGCCAGCAGTCCTGCGTTCTCGCCGGCGATGTCCAGCATCGCCTCGGTGATGCGCTGGTACAATTCGGTTTGGTGCAGTTTCAGCATCGACAATTCCGGACCGAGTTTTTCCCCGCGCCGCAGGCGGTCGGCAAAGCTCTCGTAGAGGTCCTTGTGGTCGGCGAGGTCGAGCCGGAGCCTCGTGAAGCGATCCTGGAAAATCGGATCGTCCCAGAGATCCATGTGCTCGGCCAGCAGCTTCAGCCGCGACAGCGCGTAGGCGGATTGGCGGGGTGAGCCGATGGAGATGCGCTCGAACCCCAGCAGGTTCTTGGCCATCGTCCAGCCCTGGTCGACGGCGCCGACCAGGTTTTCGCGCGGCACCCGGACATCGTCGAAGAACACCTCGCAGAACTCATCGTGCAGGTCGAGATTGGTGATCGGGCGGACGGTGATCCCGGGCGTCTCCATCGGCACCAGCAGGAATGATATGCCCTCCTGCTTCTTGGCCTCGGGATTGGTGCGGACGAGCAGAAAGATCCAGTTGGCGTCCATCGCCAGTGTCGTCCAGATCTTCTGGCCGTTGACCACCCATTCGTCGCCGTCCAGCTTGGCACTCGTCCGCAGGCCCGCGAGGTCCGAGCCCGCATTCGGCTCGCTGTAGCCCTGGCACCAGATATGCTCACCGGCGAGGATGGGCCGCAGGAATTCTTCCCGTTGCGCCGGCGTGCCGTGGCGGATCAGCAACGGGCCGATCATGTTGACGCCCATGTCGTTGAAGCGGGCGCAGCCGTGGCGCTGCTGCTCCTCGATGACGATGAGCTGGCGGCTGGCGGACAGGCCCATGCCGCCGAACTCGCGTGGCCAGCCGGGACATAGCCAGCCCTGGGCGGCCAATCGCAAATACCAAGGCCGGCTCTGGTGAAAATGCAACCGCTTCGGTGGATTGCGCAGCTCCGGCGGATAATTCGCCGCGATCCAACGCCGGATCGCGAGGCGGAATTCGCCGTCGTCCAGCGCGTCGAGTTCCTCAGCCGTCATAGCATCCGGCAAGGCGCGCCCGTTCGCGCACCAGCGCCAGTACCGACTTGCAGATCGGCATGGCATGGCCGGTCACGTCGCCGAGCTCGACCACCGCGCCGAGCAGAGCGTCGATTTCCATCGGGCGGCCGCGTTCGAGGTCCTGCAGCATCGAGGTCTTGTGCTCGCCCACTTCGGCCGCGCCGTCGATGCGCTTTTCCAGCGACACCGCGAACTTCACCCCGAGCGCCTCGGCGACGACCTGCGCCTCGGCCATCATGCTGCGGCAGAGGTCTCGCAGGTCGGCGCGCGAGGTCAGCCGGTCCAGCGTCGCACCGGTCAGCGCCGAAATCGGGTTGAAGCAGAGGTTGCCCCATAGTTTCACCCAGATCTCGTCGCGGATTCGCGGCCGCACCGGCGCCTTCAGGCCCGCGGAGATCATCAGCTTCGACAACGCCTCGACCCGCGGACTGCGGCTGCCGTCGGGTTCGCCGAGGCTGAAGCGGTCGCCGTAGCCGTGCTGGATCACCCCCGGTTCGATCACCTCGGCGGCGGGATAGACCACGCAGCCGATCGCCTGCGAGGGCGGCAGCAACTCCCAAAGCCTGCCGCCGGGATCGACGCTTTCGATGCGGCGGTCACGCAACGGTCCGTCGATGCCGTAGAAATACCAGTATGGCACGCCGTTGATGCCGGTCACCAATGCGGTGTGCGGACCCATCATGCGGGCGATCGCGGGTGCCGCACCGGGCAGGGAATGCGCCTTCAGGGTCACGATGACGTAGTCCTGCACCCCGGCCTCGGCGGCGTCGGCGGTGCAGCGCGGATGCACGGTGATGTCATCCGTGCCGCTGCGCAGCGTGACGCCGCGTGCCTGCATCGCCGCGAGATGCGGGCCGCGGGCGATGAAGGTCACGTCCGCGCCGGCGGCGGCGAGCTTCACGCCCAGCATGCCGCCGATCGCGCCGGCGCCGAAGATGCCGATCTTCACGTGGCCGCGCCCTATGCCGACAAGCCGAGTTTTTCCGCCAGCCCGATCCGTTGCAGCTTGCCGGTGGCGCCTTTCGGAATCTCGGTGAGGAAGACGATGCGGCGCGGCACCTTGAACTGCGCCAACCGTTCGGCGCAGAAATCACGCAACGCCCGTTCTTCCAGCGCGGCACCGTCGCGCAGCACCACGGCGGCGGCGACCTCCTCGCCGAGTTTGGCGTGCGGCATGCCGAAGGTGACGACCTGCGCCACCGCGGGATGATCCATCAGCACGGTGTCGACCTCAAGCGGCGACACCTTCTCGCCGCCGCGATTGATGATCTCCTTCAGCCGTCCGGTCAGCCGCAAATAGCCGTCGGCGTCGAGATAGCCCTGGTCGCCGGTGCGGAACCAGCCATCGGTGAAGCCGCTGGCGTTGGCGGCGGGATTGTTCTCGTAGCCCGAGGTGACGTTGCGGCCGCGGATCACCACCTCGCCGAGCGCGTCCGGCGGCAGGATTTTCCCGGCGTCGCCCATGATGGCGATCTCGGGGCCGGCGGCGAGGCCGACGGAGCCGGCGAAGCGGCCCTTCGGCGGCAGCGGGTTGGAGGCCATCTGGTGCGCCGCCTCGGTCATGCCGTATGCCTCGATCACCGGCACGTGGAAGGTTTCCTCCAGCGCCGTCATCACCTGCGGCGGCAGCGAGGCGGAGGAGGAGCGGATGAAACGCAGCCGGCTGGCGGCGATGATGGCGGCGTTGCGCGGTGCGAGGTCGAGCAGCGTCTGGTGCATGGTCGGCACCGCGGTGTACCAGCTCGGCTTCACCTCATCGAGCCAGGCGAAGAACTTGAAGGCGTTGAACCCCGGCGTGCAGGACACGCAGGCGCCGGCGGCCAGCGACGACAGGACGGCGGCGATCAGCCCGTGGATATGGAACAGCGGCATGATGTTGAGGCACACATCGTCCGGTGCGAGGTGCAGCCCGGCGCTGATGTGATAGGCCGACGCGGTGACGTTGACCTGCCGCAGCGGCACGATCTTGGGCCGCGACGTGGTGCCGGAGGTGTGCAGCACCAGGGCCACGTCCTCCGCCGCCACGGCGCCGGGGAAGGCGGGCTTCCCGGCCAGATCGGCGGTGGCGCGCAGGGTGAAGTCGCCGGCGATTTCGGCGCCTGGGACGAGCTCGACGATCGGGATGCCGCGGGCGGTGGCGACGGCGCGGGCGGGGCTCTCCATGCCCTGCTGGATCAGCAGGCAACGGGCGTTGAGGTCCGACAGATAGAACTCGAACTCATCGTGGCGGTAGGCGGGGTTGAGCGGGGCGGTGGTGGCGCCGCTGCCGACGCAGACGAAGGCCGCCGCCATTTCCGGCCCGTTCGGCAGCACCATCGCCACCCGGTCGTGGCGGCCGATGCCCATGGCGTTCAGCGCCTCCACGGTGCGGCGGGCCAAAGCGCGCAGGGCGCCGTAGGTCATGGCGGTCCGGCCAGGGGCGCCGATCGAGGGCGCGTCGTCGGCGCCGCGGGCGAGCAGCCCGGGAATGGTGTCGGCTGCATAGATGCTCATCAGGGGGCGTCCTCCGCGTCGGTTTGCTTCCTTCCGCATACTCCGCCGCGCGGCTTCGGTGAAGCGGGACGAATCGGCGCGGCGCAGTTAGTCTGCCGGCCATGCTGATCCGAACCTCCGATCCTGGCCGGGTCGCCGGCGTCGACGAGGCCGGCCGCGGGCCGCTGGCCGGGCCGGTGGTCGCGGCGGCGGTGGTGCTGCCGCCCCGCCTGCCGCGTGGCTTGGGCCAGCTGCTGGACGATTCGAAGAAGCTGACCGCCGAGCAGCGGGAGCTTGCCTTCGCCGCCCTTCTCGCCGCCCACGCGCGCGGTCAGGTGACGATCGGCGTCGGCGCCGCGTCGGTGGCGGAAATCAGCCGGATCAACATCCTGCGGGCCTCGCTGCTGGCGATGTGCCGCGCCGTCGGCCGCCTGCCGGAGCCGCCGGACCTCGCACTCGTGGACGGCAACCAGCCGCCGCCCTTGGCTTGCGCGGTGCGCTGCGAGATCGATGGCGACGCGAGGTTCAGCGCCATCGCCGCCGCCTCCATCGTCGCCAAGGTGATCCGCGACCGGCTGATGCGGCGCCTGTCCGTGCGCTACCCCGGTTATGGGTGGGAGGCGAATGCCGGCTACGCCACCCGCTTCCACATCGCCGCCCTGAACCAGCTTGGCGCCACCCGCCACCACCGGCCGAGCTTCGGCACGGTGCGGCAGTTGGCGCTGGACCTGCTGCTGGTCGAAGTTTCGCCGGCGGATTGACGTGACCACGCCGGCCATGGGCAAGGTCGGGGCACCGAAACACCGAACTGGTTGACGCCGGTCGGGCGCAGCCGCCACCATCCCCTTATCCCTCGCCGGAGCCGCCGGAGCCCGTGGAAATCATCCGCGAACTGCCCCTGGACCAGGTCATGCTGGGCGAAGCCGTGCGCACCATGCGCATGCTTCCGCCAGCCTCGGTCCACTGCGTCTTTGCCGATCCGCCGTACAACCTGCAGCTCAGGGGCGAATTGCGCCGCCCCGACGACAGCCTGGTCGACGGCGTTGACGACGACTGGGACCGGTTCACCGATTTCGCCGAATACGACGCCTTCACCCGCGACTGGCTGAGCGAGTGCCGCCGGCTGCTGCGCAAGGACGGCACCATCTGGGTGATCGGCAGCTACCACAACATCTTCCGCATCGGCGCCATCCTGCAGGAGCTGGGGTTCTGGATCCTCAACGACGTGATCTGGCGCAAATCCAACCCGATGCCGAATTTTCGCGGCCGCCGCTTCACCAACGCGCATGAGACGATGATCTGGGCCGCCCGCGGCCGCGACTCGCGCTATCGCTTCAACTACCAGGCCATGAAGTCGCTGAACGACGACCTGCAGATGCGCAGCGACTGGCTGATCCCGCTCTGCACCGGCACCGAACGGCTGCAGAACGAGCATGGCCTGAAACTGCACCCGACCCAGAAGCCGGAGGCGCTGCTGCACCGGGTGCTGCTGGCCAGCACCTCGCCGGGCGATATCGTGCTGGACCCGTTCCTGGGCACCGGCACCACCGCCGCCGTCGCCCGCCGCCTGCAGCGCCACTACATCGGCATCGAGCGCCATCCAGCCTATGTCGAGGCGGCGTTGGGCCGGGTCCGCCGCGTGCGCCCGGCGTCCGACGAGGGGGTCGGCACCTCGCCGACCAAGCGCGACATCCCGCGCGTGCCGTTCGGCAGCCTGGTGGAGCGCGACCTGCTGCCGCCCGGCACGGTCCTCGCCGATCGCACCCGGCGGGTGACCGCGGTGGTGATCGCCGACGGCAGCATCCGTGCCGGCGGCATCCAGGGCTCCATCCACAAGGTCGGCGCGTCGGTGCAGAACGCGCCTTCGTGCAACGGCTGGACATTCTGGCATTTCGAGCGCGACGGCGCCTGGGTGGCGATCGACGAATTGCGCGCCGTGCCGCTGAACTAGATCGTGTCTAGCGGTGCGATCCTAACGCTTGAGTCGCAAGCGGCAGCCGCTCCGCCAGCAGGCGAAGCTGACGCTCGGACGGCGGTGGTGCCGCCGGGGCCGCATGGGTGCCGACCGCCGGCGCGACGCCGGTGAATTTCTCCAGCCGCACCAGGCAGAGCTGGCCGGTGCAGCCCTGGGTCAGGCCGGAGGTGCCGATGTCCTGCGTCAGCATGTTCGGGTTGCCGCGTATGCAGACGAGGCCGATGCCTGGGAGTTCGCGCGGCTCGTACCAAGCGCCGGTGGCAAGCTGGACCACGCCCGGCCGGACATGATCGGTGACCACGGCGCCGGCGAGGCAGGCGCCGCGGGCATTCGACAGCAGCACCACGTCGCCGGAGGCGATGCCGCGCGGCCCGGCATCGGCGGGATGGATGCGCACCGGTTCGCGCCCATCGATTTTCCCGGCCTGGCTATGGGCGCCGAAATCAAGCTGGCTGTGCAGCCGCGTCGCCGGCTGGTTGGCGACGAGTTGCAGCGGCGCCGTCGCTGCATGCGGTGAGCCGAGCCATTCCGCCGGCTCCATCCAGGTGGGATGGCCGGGGCAATCGGCATAGCCGTGGTCCGCGATGGTTTGGGAGAAAATTTCGATCCGCCCGCTTGGCGTGTTCAGTGGTGCGCCCGCCGGGTCGGCGCAGAACGCCCGTATTTGCCCGCGCTCGCGCAGTTCCGGCAGTTCCAGTTCGCCGGCTTGCCAGAACGTCGCGAAATCGACGGTGGGGAAGTTCCGCGCGGCAAGGCTGGCGCGGGTGGTTTCGTACAGATGCTCGATCCACTGCCGCGCCGACCGCCCCTCGGTGAATGCGTCGTGCCGGCCGAGACGTCGGGCGAGGTCGGAAAAAATCGCGTATTCATCACGCGATTCGGCGAACGGTTCGATCACCTGGTGCATCGCGACCATCTTGGTGTCGCCGCCGCCGGCGCCGATGTCGTCGCGTTCCAGGGAGATCGTGGCGGGCAGCACGATGTCGGCATGGGCGGCCGTCGCGGTCCAGTACGGCTCGTGCACCACGATTGTGTCGGGCCGGGCGAAAGCGCGGGTCAGGCGTTGCAGGTCCTGGTGGTGATGGAACGGGTTGCCGCCGGACCAGTAGACCAGCTTTGTGTCGGGGTAGACGAGTTCGCGCCCGAGATAGCTGCAGGTGTCGCCGGGGTTCAGCAGCATGTCGGCGATTCGGGCCACCGGGATATAGGCACCGACGGAATTGCGGCCTTGCGGCAAGCTCGGCAACGTCGCCGCGATCGCCGGCTTGCCGATCGAGCCGATCGAGCCGAAGCCGACGCAGAAGCCGCCGCCCGGCCGCCCGATCTGGCCGAGCAAGGCTGCCAGCACCACGCCCATCCACACCGGCTGCTCGCCGAACCGCGCCCGTTGCAGCGCGTAGCTGACGTTGATGAGAGTGCGGCGCGACGCCATGCGGCGGGCGAGGGCGCGGATGTCGCCGGCGGGCATTTCGGCAATGCCGGCCGCCCAGTCGGCGGTCTTGGCGACGCCGTCGCTGCGGCCGAGCAGATATTCCGCGAACGGCGCGAAGCCGGTGCAGCAATTTTCGATGAAGCCCGGGTCATGCAGGTTTTCGCTGACCAGCGTATGCGCGAGTGCGAGCATGACGGCGACGTCCGAGGACGGACGGATCGGGTGCCATTGCGCCTGCGCGCTGTCCGGCAGATCGTCGCGCAACGGGCTGAACAGCACGAACTCGGTGCCGCGGGCACGCGCGGCGGCGATGGCGTCGCGGGCGGGATGGCGGCTGTTGCCGCCGCCTGAAACCGCGGTGTTGCGCAGCGGAATGCCGCCGAACGCCACCACGAGGTCGGTGTCGGTCGCCAATTCCTCGAACAGCACGCCTGTGCGGTTGATCGTCTCCGGCGGCGCGAAGATGCCGGGCAGCAACGGGGTGGCGGCGCCGCTGCTGTAGGAATTCACCGAGCGGACATAGCCATCGAGGCAGACATTGAGGAACCGGTGCAGCTGGCTTTGCGCATGGTGAAACCGCCCGGCGCTGGACCAGCCATAGGAGCCGCCATAGATCGATCCCGCACCGAATCGCTCGCGCACCCGGGCAAGCTCGCCGGCCAGCAGGTCGAGGGCCGCGGGCCAGTCGAGTGCGACGTATTCGTCCGCACCGCGACGCGTGTCCGGCCCGGGACCGTCCTCCAGCCAGCCGCGCCGCACCAGCGGGCGGGCGATGCGGCTCGGATGGCGGGCGGCGGCGGGAATGTTCTGCAGCAGCGGCGAGGGGTCGGGATCGTCGGGATGCGAAACCACGCTGATGCGGTCGCTGTCGCGCTGCGCGAAGAAGGCGCCCCAATGCGAGCTGTGCGGAATCCCCTCGGCCATGGCTAGAACACGACGACGCTGCGGATGCTCTCGCCGCGGCGCATCAGGTCGAAGCCGTCGTTGATCTTTTCGAGCGGCATCACATGGGTGATCAGGTCGTCGATGTTGATGCGGCCTTCCATGTACCAATCGACGATCTTCGGCACGTCGGTGCGGCCGCGGGCGCCGCCGAACGCGGTGCCCATCCAGCTCCGCCCGGTGACCAGCTGGAACGGCCGGGTCGAAATCTCCTGGCCGGCGCCGGCGACGCCGATGACGATGGACTTGCCCCAGCCGCGATGCGCGCATTCCAGCGCCTGGCGCATCAGCGTGGTGTTGCCGACGCATTCGAAGCTGTAATCGGCGCCGCCTTTGGTGAGGTTCACCAGATACGGCACGAGGTCGCCCTCGACCTCTTTCGGGTTGACGAAATCGGTCATGCCGAATTTTTCCGCCATCGCGCGGCGGCCCGGATTGATGTCGACGCCGACGATCTGCTCGGCGCCGATCATGCGCAGGCCCTGGATGACGTTGAGGCCGATGCCGCCGAGCCCGAACACCACCGCGCGGCAGCCGATCTCGGCGCGGGCGGTGTTGATCACCGCACCGATGCCGGTGGTGACGCCGCAGCCGATGTAGCAGATCTTCTCGAACGGCGCGTCGGCGCGGACCTTCGCGAGGGCGATCTCCGGCAGGACGGTGTGGTTGGCGAAGGTGGAGGTGCCCATGTAGTGGGCGATCGCTTCGCCATCGCAACTGAACCGGCTGGTGCCGTCCGGCATGACGCCACGGCCCTGGGTGGCGCGGATCGCGACGCAAAGATTGGTTTTCCGCGACAGGCAGTATTCGCATTGCCGGCATTCCGGCGTGTAGAGCGGAATGACGTGGTCACCGGGCTTCAGCGACGTCACGCCCTTCCCGACCTCGACGACCACGCCGGCGCCTTCATGGCCGAGGATCGCGGGGAACAGGCCCTCGGGGTCGGCGCCGGAGAGGGTGAATTCGTCGGTATGGCAAATGCCGGTGGCGCGAATTTCCACCAACACCTCACCCGCGCGTGGGCCATCGAGATCGACGGTTTCGATGGTGAGCGGGGCGCCGGCTTTGCGGGCGACCGCGGCGCGGGTTTTCACCAGACGCGCCGCTTCGGCGCGGCGAGGCAAGCGACAGCAGCGCCCCAGACGCGCCGCTTCGGCGCGGCGAGGCAAGCGACAGCAGCGCCCTCGCGCTGCGAAAGCGTTCCCCCACCTTCCCTAACCCCGACCCACACAACCATCACCAACTCCCCATCGCCAACACCCGCCCATTCTGCGTGCGCGCAACCGCCGCATCAACCGCCCAGCATCGCCACGCATTTGCGCATCACCGACGGCAGCGCCGCCTCCGCCAATTCCCCGGCATCGCACAAGAACCCGTCCACTGCCGCGATCGCCGGCACAACGGCGGCGTAGAGGCGGATCTGCAGTTCGAAATGGGTGAAGCCGTGTCGCACTTCGCCCGCCTCGCGCCAATCCGCCGGCATCGGCGCGTGGCTCAGCGCCTGGGCGGCGGTCCAAGGCTCGGGGCGCCAGGGCGTGCCCGGAAGCTCGGTCATGCCGCCGAGCAGACCGCGCGGCGGGCGGCGGCGCAGCAGCACCCGGCCGTCAGCATCGGTCAGCCAGAAATGTGCGCCGTGACGCAGTGGCCGGGCCTGTTTCGGCGCCTTGCGCGGCAGGTCGGCGGCGATGCCTTGTTGCCGGGCCAGGCAGTCGCGCGTCCACGGGCAGAGGGCGCAGGCCGGATTGGTCGGGGTGCAGATGGTGGCACCAAGGTCGAACAGCGCCTGCACGAAGTCGGGCGGGCTGGCGCGCGCCGCCGGGTCCTCGCCCAACCGCGCGGCGCCGGCGGCGATGGCGGGCTTGGCGGCGGGAAGCGGTTGGTCGATCGCGAAGATGCGGGCGACGACGCGTTCGACATTGCCGTCGATCGGCACCACCGGGCGGCCGAAGGCGATGGCGGCGATGGCGGCGGCAGTGTACGGCCCGATGCCCGGCAGGGCGCGCAGGCCATCGACGTCATCGGGAAACGCGCCGGCGGCGGCGACGGCGCGGGCGCAGGCGATGCAGGTTGCGGGCGCGAGCGTAGTAGCCGAGCCCGGCCCACGCGCGCATCACCGCCTCCTCGGGTGCGGCGGCGAGGGCGCGCACATCGGGGAAGCGGGTGAGGAAGTTTTCATAGTAGGGTATCACTGCCGCCACGGTGGTCTGTTGCAGCATGATCTCGCTGAGCCAGACGCGGTACGGATCGGCGGTCTCGCGCGGACGGGCCCGCCACGGCAGATGGCGGCGATGGCGGTCGTACCAGGCCAGAAGGTCGAGAGCGGAGGGCACCGTCGGGGTATGGCGAGCAAGCAACAGGACGACAAGGCCGAGAACCACAAAGCCCAGGACGCCAAGCCGGCCGACATCAGGCACATCTATGGCCCGCGGCAGGTTTGCGCGCTGATTCCCGCACTCGTGCGGCCGGCGTTCCGCCGCCGTGCGCCCGCCACGGCACAGGTGCTGGCGGATTGGGAGGTGATCGTCGGCCCGGCGATCGCGGCGGTGACGATGCCGCGCAAGCTGTTCGCGGGCACGCTGTCGATCGGCTGCACCGGGCCGATGGCGATGGAGTTGCAGCATCTGTCCGAGCAACTGATCGGCAGGATCAATGCGCATCTCGGCCGGGTGACGGTGACCCGGCTGCGCTTCGTGCAGGACATCCCGCCGGCCGCCGCCGCCGCCCCGGCCACGCCGCCCGCAGGCGGTGCAGGCGGCGCGGAAGGCGGTGGCGCATTTGCCCCAGGACGGGTTGCGCGATGCCCTCGAAGCGCTCGGCCGGGTGGTCTTGACGCGCCGGCCCGGGTGATCCCGACTGCGGCGGCAACCGGCTTCCCGACTCATCTCTCGACTCATCCTGTACATACCGGCTAAACCACCACATGTTGAGGTCAAAATGCAGATTTCGCGCCGTACGCTACTAGCTGTTGGGGGTATCGGCCTGCGCGCACAGGTATCGCCAACGCGCCTGCGGCGCCAGACCGCGTCCGGCCGATCCGCGGATGGGCGAGCGCGCGCTCGGCCGCGCCGATGCGCCGGTTGTGGTGATGGAGTTCTTCTCCCTCACCTGCCCGCATTGCGCGGCCTTCCATCGCGAGACCTTCCCGCAGGTGAAGACCAAGCTGATCGACACCGGTAAGCTGCGCATGACATTCCGCGACTTCCCGCTCGACCAGGTGGCGCTGACCGCCGCGATGGTGGCGCGCACGCTTGCCGCCGGAGCGGTACGAGCCGTTCTGCGCCGCCCTGTTCGCCACGCAGGACCGCTGGGCCTTCGCGCGCGGCGTGAACTCGATCGAGGAGCTGGCGAAGATGGCGGCGCTGGCGGGGATGTCGCGGGCGGACTTCGACGCCGCGATCAAGGACCAGGCATTGCAAGGCCGCGATCCTGGAGGGGCAGGAGGAAGGCGACAAAGTCTATCACGTCGAACTCGACTCCGACCTTCATCTTCAACGGGCCGGCGCAGAAGAACCACCGCGAATCCGGCGGCCGCAGCTACGACGACTTCGCCAAGCTGGTTGCCGCGGCCGCCGGGTAGAATTCTGGAGGAACGCCTTGCCCGTCAGCTTCAGCCGCCTGCGCATCGCCGGTTTCAAGAGCTTCGCCGAGCCGGCGGTGGTGGATATCCGGCCAGGGCTGACGGGCATCGTCGGCCCGAACGGCTGCGGCAAGTCCAACGTGGTCGAGGCGCTGCGCTGGGCGATGGGCGAAAACTCGCCCGAAATCGATGCGCGGCGACGAGATGGACGACGTGATCTTCGCCGGCACCGCCGCCCGCCCGTCGCGCAACATCGCCGAGGTGACGCTGCTGCTGGACGAGACGCACGGGCGTGGCGCCGCCGCCGTTCCACGAGCATGCCGGAGCTTGAGATCAGCCGCCGGATCGAGCGTGGCCACGGCAGCATCTACCGGGTGAACGGCCGCGAGGCGCGGGCGCGCGACGTGCAGACGCTGTTCGCCGACCTCGCCACCGGCGCGCATTCCTCCGGCATGGTCAGCCAGGGCCGGGTCGGCGCGCCATCGTCGACGCCAAGCCGGACGAGCGCCGCGCGCATCCTGGAGGAAGCGGCCGGCATCACCGGCCTGCACGCGCGCCGGCACGAGGCCGAACTGAAGCTGCGCGCCGCCGAGGCCAATCTCGCGCGCGCCGAGGATCTGCGCGGCCAGCTTGAAGCGCAGCTCGAAGGCCTGAAGCGGCAGGCGCGGCAGGCCAACCGCTATCGCAACATCTCCGGCACCATCCGCAGCGCCGAGGCCGAACTGCTCGCCCTCCAGCGCGCGCGGGTCGATGCGGCCCGGGCGGCGGCCGCAGGCGGCGCTGCACGCGGCCGGCGCCGGCCGTCGCCGCGGCGACCGCGGCCGCGACCGCCGCCGCCGCCCGCGCCACCGAGGCCGCCGCCGCGCTGCCGCCGCTGCGCGACACGCGAAGCCGAGGCGCGCACCGCGCTGGAACGGCACCGCGTCGGCCGGCGAGCAGATCGCCGCCGAGGAGGAGCGGGCGCGAGCCGCGCTTGCACGCCGCCGGCGCAGCGGCTGCGCGCAGATCGGCAGCGACCTCGCCCATGCCGAGCAGTTGCAGCGCGACGCGGCGGCCGCCGCGCGCGGCTCGGCGAGGAGGAAGCCGCGCCTTGCCGCCGAGGATGACGGCGCATCCGCCGCGGTGGCAGCGCGCCGAGGCGGAGGCCGCCGATGCCGCCGAGGCCGTGCGCGGCGCCGAAGCGGAGGCCAACCGCGCCACCGAGCATGCCGCCGACCTCGCGGCCCGGCATCGGGCGCTGAGCGAGACGCTGACGCAGGCCAGCAGCGCGCCCGCCGCCTGACCGAGCAGAGCGCCCGGCTGGACGAGGAGCGTGAGCGGTGCGCGGCGCAACGTGTCGACCCGGCACGGCTGGAGCAGGCGACCGCCGAAGCGAAGCCGCGTCGCAGGCGCGAGGCCGCCGCCGGCCGCGCTGGACGCCGCCGAGCGCGCCCGCGCTGCCGCGCTGCGCGAGGCCGCAGCGACTGCGTGCCGGCGCCAGGAAACAGCGCGCGCCTGCGCAGCCGACCGCGCTGCAGCAGGCGCGAACAGGCCCGCGCCGCCGCGCGGCCGACGCTCGGCGGCGGCCCGCGAGAGCCGCCGCCGCCACCGAGCCGCCCGCGGCCACGCTCGCCGCCGAGGTGCAGGCGCTGGCCGAGGTGCTGGCGGTCAAGGACGGCGAGTTGTGGCCGCCGATGGTGGACCAGCTGGTCGTGCCCGACGGGCTGGAAGCGGCACTCGGCGCCGCGCTCGGCGAGGAACTGGACTCCGCCGCCGACACCAGCTGCCGCCCGGCACTGGCGCGAGCTGCCGCCGCTCGATCCGGCGCCCGCCCTGCCCGACGGGCGTGACGCCGTTTGCCGCGATGGTGCAAGGCCCGCCGGCGCTCGGCCGGGCGCTGTCGCAGATCGGGCTGGTCGAGGACGAGGGCGGCGCCGCGACGCGGCGCAGAGGCTGCTTGCCGCCGGGCCAGATGCTGGTCTCCCGCGCCGGCGCGGTGTGGCGCTGGGATGGCTACACCGTGCGCGCCGGCACGCCGACCGCCGCGGCCGTGCGGCTGCAGCAGCGCAACCGGCTGGCCGGCCTGCGCGCGCGACTGGCCGAGGCGGAGCAGGCGGCGAACGAAGCGCGGCCGCGCCCGCGCCGAGGCCGAAGCCGGCGAGGCGACGGCCCGCACCGAGGCGGAGGCGCGCGAACGCGCCGCCCGCGCCGAAGCCGACGGCCTCGAAGCCCGTGCGCGCGACACGGCGAAGCAGTCCGAGCAGCAGGCCGACAGCGCCGAGCAGCAAGCCCGCGCCGCGCGGCGCGCCGCCGAGCAACGGCGCGAGCAGACCCGCAGCTTGGCAGGCCAGCTTGCCGCCCAGGCCGAAGCGGCGATTTCACGGCTGGCCGGTCTCGACGAGCAGGCGGCGCGGCTGAACCAGCGAATGCGCGCGAGGCGCAGGCGGCGCTCACCGCCGCCGAGGCCGCGTCGGCGGCACTGGCCGACCCGGCGCAGGCGCGCGCCGCCATGGAGCAGGCCGCGTCAGGCCCTCGCCGCCGTTCGCGCCCGCGACACTGCCGCCGGCGCTGAGCGCGACGCCCTCGCCCGCGCCGCCACCGGACGCGCCTGGCGCCGCCGCAGCATCGGCCGACGAGCGCCAGGACTGGACGATGCGCGCGCAGGACGCGACCGGGCGCGTCGACCGATCTCGCCGCCCGACGCGACGAGGCGAAGCGCGAACACGCTGCGCTGCGATGCCGCACCGGCCGAAATCGCCGCCCGCCGGGCGCAGGCGCTGGACGCGCTCGATGCCGCCGAGGCCACGCATCGCGCGCACGGCCGACCTGCTGGCGCAGGCCGAGAGCGAGGCCGGCAACGCCGATCGCGCCGCCCGTGCCGCCGAGGCGGCGCTGGCCAGCGCGCGCGAGGGCGTGGTGCGCGTCGAGGGCGAGCGTCGGCCAGGCCGGAGCACGCCTGGGGCGGTGGTCGCCGAGCGCATCCTCGAACGGCTTGGCGCCGATGCCGCGCTTGCCCGACCCGCCGGCCGACAGCTCGGCGAGGATACCGAGGAAAAGGCGCGCCGCCGGCTGGAACGCCTGCAGCGCGAGCGCGAGGAGATGGGGCCGGTCAACCTGCGCGCCGAGATCGAGGCCGAGGAGATCGGACAAGCAGATCGACACCATCGTCGCGCGAGCGCGAGGAACTCGACCACCGCCATCGCCAAGCTGCGCGGCTCGATCGGCAACCTCAACCGCGAGGGCCGCGAGCGGCTCAGCGCACGTGTTCGAGCAGGTGGACAAGCATTTCCAGCAGCTGTTCACCCGCATGTTCGGCGGCGGGCGGGCGCATCTGGCGCTGGTCGGCTCCGACGATCCGCTGCAGGCCGGGCTCGAGATCTACGCCCAGCCGCCCGGCAAGAAGCTGGCGACGCTGTCGCTGCTGTCGGGCGGCGAGCAGGCGCTGACCGCGCTGTCGCTGATCTTCGCCGTGTTCCGCTGCAACCCCGCGCCGGTCTGCGTGCTCGACGAGGTGGACGCGCCGCTCGACGACGCCAATGTCGAACGGTTCTGCACGCTGCTCGACGACATGGTGCGCGAGACCGGCACCCGCTTCCTGGTGGTGACGCATCATCACGCTGACCATGGCGCGGATGGACCGGCTGTACGGCGTGACGATGCAGGAGCGCGGCGTGTCGCGCCTGCTGTCGGTCGATCTTCAGCGCGCCGCCGAAATGGTCGATCGCCCGCGGATGGCCGCGGAATAATCCTGATGCCGCTCACGTCACCTGACATAGCGTGAAGGCACAAAGGAAATGGGAGAACAGGTCATGCGTGCGTCACTTTTGCGGCTGGCTCCGATCGGCTTCCTCGGCCTGCTTACGACACCAGCCGAGGCCCAGCTGATCACCCATCGCGACCTCTCCTATTCCCTCGCGAAGGCGATCGCGGAGGCGGCGGTCGAGAGTTGCAGATCGAAGGGTACGGCGAGTCGGCCGTCGTGGTGGACCGCGCCGGCGAAACCATCGTCGCCTTGCGCGGCGACAATGCCGGGCCGCACACGATGGAGAACGCGCGCCGCAAAGCCTATACCGCGCTCAGCTTTCGCATCTCGACCACCGAATACGCCAAGCGTTTCGCCAGCGACAATCCGGTGGTGCGCCAGCAGGTGACGCTGCCCAGCGTCATCGCCATTCCCGGCGGCCTGCCGATCAAGATCGGTGACGACGTGATCGGCGGCGTCGGCGCCTCCGGCTCGCCCGGTGTCGACGAGCCCTGCGTCCAGGCCGGGCTCGACCGCGTGGCCGACCTGCTCAAGTAAGCGCGCTTAGAGACCGTTTAACACTTCGCTCTGCCGAGTCCTGCGGCGTGGCTTTCGAGAACCGGAGCGGAGCGGACATGAGGTCCGTGAGCACCGGAAGCGCAGAAAGCCGCGTTGGAGGGCTGGCAGAGTAGAATTATCAAACGGTCTCTTAGGATCGGGCGGGCTCGGGGTAGCTGATCGCCAGCACCTCGATCTCGTCGGGCCCGGCCGGGGTTTGCAGGTGCACGGCCTCGCCGACGCGGTGGCGCATCAACGCGCGGGCGATCGGGCTGCGCAGGCTGACCTCGCCGCGCGCGAATTCGGCTTCGTCGGCGCCGAGGATGGTGATGCGGCGCTGTTCGTCGCGGCCGTTCACGTAGGTGACGGTGGCACCGAAGAACACCGTGTCGCGGCGGGTTTGGGCGGCGGGGTCGACGACTTCGGCGATCTTCAGCCGCTTGGTCAGGAAATGCGCCCGGCGGTCGATCTCGCGCAGCCGCTTCTTGCCGTAGATGTAGTCGCCGTTCTCCGAGCGGTCGCCGTTGCCCGCGGCCCAGGAGACGATTTCCACCACCTTCGGCCTTTCCACCCGCAGCAACGTGTTCAGTTCGGCCACCAGCCTCGCATGCCCGGCCGGGGTGATGTAGTTCTTGCCCTGCGCCGGCGTCGGTTGGTTCCGGCCGCTCCGCGGCTGGGCCTCGTCGTCCTCGTCCATGCCGGCAAGTATAGCCAAAGCCGCGTCCGGCCCAAGCCATGCAGGCGGCGCAGCCGGCCACCGCCGCATCTATGATTGACGTGCAGCTTCCACCCGCCGAGCCTTGGGCGATGTTCAGGTATTTCGAAAACCTGCTGCGGCCGACCGAAATCTCGCCCAACCAGCCGCCGCCGGCGCTGGGCGGGCGGCGCGGCCTGCTGCGATTTTACTGGCATTTCATGCGCCAGTTGCGCGGCCTGATTGCCCTGTTGTTCCTGGCCGGGCTGTTCGTGGCGTTGGTCGATGTGACCATCCCGACCATCATCGGGCGCCTCGTCGGCATGATTTCGCATGGCGGCGACCCGGCTGTTGTGGTGGCGGAGAACTGGCGCGTGCTGCTCGGCATGGCGTTCATCCTGCTGGTGCTGCGCCCGGCCTCGGTGCTGTCGCGGGTGCTGATGACCCAGCAGGCGATCAACGCCGGCATGACCAACATGATCCGCTGGCAGAGCCATTGGCACGTGGTGCGGCAAAGCTGGAGCTTCTTCCAGAACGATTTCGCCGGCCGCATCGCCAACCGGGTGATGCAGACCGGCCCGAGCCTGCGCGAAAGCGTGGTCAGCTCGACCAACGCCGTCTGGTACATCGTGGTCTACGGCACCAGCGCCGCCACCCTGCTGGCGCGCACCGATTGGCGGCTCGCGGCGCCGATGCTGCTGTGGTTCTGCGGCTACACCGGCATGCTGCGCTTTTTCGTGCCGCGCATGCGCGACCGCTCGCGCCGGATGAGCGAGGTGCGCTCCGCCCTGACCGGCCGGATCGTCGACAGCTACACCAACATCCTGACCGTGAAGCTGTTCGCCCGCGCCGCGCGATGAGGACGATTTCGTGCGCGAGACGGTGGACGAGCACACCGACACCTACCGCGCCCAGCTTCGCATGATCAGCGACTATATCCTCACGCTGACAGCGCTGAACGCGTTGCTGCTGGTCAGCACCGGCACGATGGCGATCTGGCTGTGGACCGACGGCCGCATCGGCGTGGAGACAGTGGCGATGGCGCTGCCGCTGGCCTGGCAGATCGCCAACATGGCCGGCTGGGTGGCCGACAACGTCACCACCATCTTCGAGAATGTCGGCGTGGTGCAGGAGGGCATGCGCTCCATCGCGGTGCCGCGCCAGATGCCGGATGCGCCTGATGCCACCGAACTGCGAGGTGAGCGCAGGGCGAGATCCGCTTCGAGCGGCTGCGCTTCGGCTACGGTTCCGTTCGTGGCGTGCTGCACGATCTTTCGCTTCGTATCGCCCCCGGCGAGCGGATCGGCCTGATCGGGCATTCCGGCGCCGGCAAGTCCACGCTGGTCAATCTGCTGCTCGGCTTTCACGAGCCGGAAGACGGACGCATCGTGATCGACGGCCAGGACATCGCCGGCGTCACGCAGGAAAGCCTGCGCACCCAGATCGCCATGGTGACGCAGGACACCTCGCTGCTGCACCGCTCGATCCGCGACAACATCCGCTACGGCCGGCCCTGGGCGAGCGACGCCGAGATCGTTGCCGCCGCGACCCAGGCGGAGGCGCTCGATTTCATCACCACGCTGGAAGATTGGGACGGCCGAACCGGCTTCGACGCGCATGTCGGTGAGCGCGGCGTGAAACTCTCCGGCGGCCAGCGCCAGCGCATCGCCATCGCCCGGGTGATTCTGAAGAACGCGCCGATCCTGGTGCTGGACGAGGCGACCTCGGCGCTCGATTCCGAAGTGGAGGCCGCCATCCAGTCGCAGCTGGAGCATCTGATGCGCGGCCGCACCGTGATCGCCATCGCCCACCGCCTGTCCACCATCGTGCGCATGGACCGTCTGGTGGTGCTGGACCACGGCCGCATCGCCGAGCACGGCACCCACCAGGAATTGCTTGAAGCGGGCGGCCCGTACGCGCGCATGTGGCGGCGGCAATCGGGCGGCTTCGCGGAAGCGGCGGAGTAGGGCGCTCGCGGTTCGCGGATTCGAACGCCCGGCGCCAGCTTGCAGCCGTAGTCCCCAGCAAGTGATCGAGAGGCCCGGTACTTGTAGGGTAGCATTCACCCTCGGCCGTTCGGGAGGGCAGAATGAGGCTGCGGCGCCGGCTGGTCTTCGTCGTCCTGTCGGCGGTGGCGGCGAGCGTTCTCGCCGGCCAGGCACGGGCGGATGAGCTTGGCAATCCTGCCGAACCGGTCAGCAACGTCATTACGGTGCAACCGATCGATGTCTGCGCCAGCAGCGATCCGGCCAGCTGCGCTTTGGAATCTTCGACGTCGCCCTACGCATTGGCCGACTTCGTGCAGGCCATCAACACCGTTTATGAGAAGGCCGGCCTCGGGTTCGCCTTCCTGCCGACGGTGCAATACATCGATCCCAGTTACCTCACCACCACGATCGAAGGCAGCGGCGGGACGCCGACCGATCAGGCGCACCAGCTGATGTACACGCCGGGGCACGGGCAGAATCCAAATCCGACGACGCTCAGTCTCTGGTTCGTCGACACATTGCAGACCAGCACCGGCGCCGCGGTCTATGGCACCGGCTTCATCGGCGGCAACGGCGCGATCCTGCCGACCATGGCCAACCCGACCACCGGCGGCTTTCCCGCACTCGACACCTACGCGCACGAGGCGGGGCACAATCTCGGGCTCGCGCATGTCGATCCGACGCCGGACGCGAGCCCGTTCAACCTGATGCAGAGCCTGGGCCGAACCGTGCCAGGCGACACCTGCCAGATCTCAGCCTTCAGTTGCGCCGATCCGACAATTCCGACCACCGACAATCTGCTGCCGCCGCAGGTTGCCAAAGTGGTGAATCCGCTGTTCACCATCAACCTCGCCCACGTGACCGCAACCGTCGATCACAGCAGCCCGGATGTCTGCGCGCCAGGTGCCACCACCTGCAATATTCGCTTCAGTTTCAATTCCACGCCCACCGATCAATCTTTGCTGGCGTTCAAGATCCGCTTCCTCGATCCGACCGCGACACCGGGGCTTTTGGTGCTCACCAGTTCGCCGGACGGCATTACCGGTTCCCAACTGGAATATTTGGTGCCGCCTTCGGGATCGGCGCTCGAATTCGATTTCGCGCCCGGTGTGTTCGGGCCAGGCGGCTCGTTCGACATATCGCTGATCTATGGCCAGGCCGGGTCGAAATCGGCGATTTCCGACGACCAGGCGAGCAACGACCATGCCTATGTCTCGCCATTCTCCATCGAGTTCGACTTCAGCAGCGGCGTCACGTCCCAGGCATTGTTCGACCGGAGTGGGCAGGCGGATTCGCAGCTGCCGATCAGCCTCGGCTTCATCGGCAATCCGGACTACGGGATCGGCACGGTCGTTCCGGTGGTGAATGACATCGACATCGAGGGGAATCCAGCCCCATTTGGCGCGGTCGCGGTCGCCGAGCCGCCGCCAATCCTGTTGTTCGCGACAGCGTTGGGATTGCTGATGATCGCGGGCCGCGGCAGAGAACGCCGCGGTTGAGCCTTTGTTTAGGCGAGCAATTCTAGGGCACGGTGATTCCACCTGAAGCCATATTGCCCTAAAACTGCTTCAGCAAGCGATCGATGTAATCCAGTTCCGGCTGCGGGCGGGTGCGTTCGGCGCCGCGGCGGCGGAGTTCGTCCTGGATGGCGCGGGTGCGGGCTTGTTCCATCTGGTCGGGCACGCGCACGTCGCCGCTTTCATCGGTGCCCGAGGTGCCTTCCTTCAGCGGGCGGCCGAGCGGGTCGCGCCGTTCGTCGGCACGGCGGTCGACGGAGCGGCTGCCATTCCCCAGGCGATCGCCGCGGCCGGGGCCGTAGCGACCGCCGCCGCGTTGGCCGCCCGGCTGGTTGCCCTGGCCGTCGCCGGGCTGGTCGCCGGCCATGTTGCCCTGGTCATCGCCTTCGTCGCCCTCCTCGCCTTCTTCGTCGCCCTGCTGGCCGCGGCCGAACTGCATGGCCATCTGTTGGCTCATGGAGCGGCCGCCTTTCTGCAACGCCTCGATGGCGCGCTGCTCGGCGTCGGCGGCACGGTTGTCGGCGCCCTGGCCGAGCGCCTGGGTGGCATCGCGCATGGCGGTGTCGCCTTCGCCGAGATTGGGCGGGATCTGCCCGGTGAGGTCGCCGTATTGCTGCATCAGCTCGCCGAGCGCGCGGCGCAGCGCCTGCTGGATGCGCTGCTCGCCGGCGCGCTCCTCCGCCTGTTGCTTTTGCGCGCCGTCCGGCCGGGTGGGCGGCACGTCGGGCGTGCGGCGCGGCGTGTAGAGGCGGCGCGGATCGTTGGCGGCGCGCCGATTCGTCGCGGCCCTGGGCATGATCGAGCAGGCCGCCCTGGCGGCGAACGATGTCCTGGAGGGCGGTCATCTGCTGCTGGCCGCGTTGGCGCTTCTCGGCGCGCTGGCGTTCGCGCTCGGTCATCTTGCCGTGCTCGGGACGGGCGTTCTGCAACGCCTCCAGCATCTTTTCGAGCTCGGCCATTTTCTGCCGCGCTTCGTCAAGCTTGCCCTGGCGCGCCGCCTCCCGCATCTGCTCGGCCAGGCGCTGCATGTCCTGCGCGTCGAGGCGCTGGGCCTCGGGGTCGAATTGCTGCGCGTCGGGGTCGCGGCGCGCCTGTTCGGCGAGCGCTTCGAGGTGCTTTTGCAGGGCCTCCTGCACCTCCTTCATGCGCCGGTCGATTTCCGCCTTGTCCATCGGTTCGCCGCGCTTTTCCGCGTCCAAGCGCCTCACGCAGCGCCTGGCGAGCCTGCTCGAGCGCGCGGGCGGTGCGCTCGGGCGCACCTTCCTCCAGGTGCAGGGCCAGCTGCCACATGCGTGACTGCGCCTCCTCGACGGCGGCGTCGGCGCGGTCGCGGTAGCAGCAGGGAGGTGATGGCGCGCAGATTGAGGAAGCCGGCAAGGTCGTCCTGCCAGACCTCATCGAGCTCCGAGAGCCGGTCGAGTTCGGTGACGGCGGGCAGCCGCTCATTCGGTTTCAGCGACAGGCGCTTGCGCACCGCCATCAGCGCGCGGGCGACGGGGTGCTGGAAGCGGCGCTCCGGCAGCGTCGAAGGCAGCGTCGGCACTGGTTCCGATCAGCCCCGGCGCATCGCGGGCCTGCAGCCGCGCGATCACTGGCAGACCGGCCCAGGGATTGGCGGTGAGATCCTGCGACGCGGACGCCCTTGGCGGCCTTGGGCGCGCCGCCGGGCAGCGGGATGGCGAGCACCAGCGGCGGCGCCTCCGGCCGGTCGCGCAGGCGCAGCTCGGCGTTCAAGGAGACCACGCCGTATTCATGCGAAACCTGCCAGGGCAGGCGCACTTGCGGCGAACGCGGTGTTCCTGGCGGTGCCGGGCGGCTCGGGGAAGCTGACCTGGGGCGCGCGATCGGTGACCACCGTCAGCTCCCACGCGCCAAGCTCGCGGCCCTGGCGGCGAACCTGCAGGCGGCCGCCTGACGTCGAGGTCCTGGTCCGCCTGGAAGCTCGCGTCGTCGAGCGTCTCGAACGCGGTGGCGTGGCCGTCCAGCGTCAGGCTGGGGATGCCGGCGCCGCCAGTGAGATTCGACCGTGAGATGCGATGCCGGCGGGCACCGAGACGTCGCCGCCCTCGGGCTTCAGGAACAGCGGTGCGAGGCCCGTATAGGCGGGCGGGGTGATCCAGGCCTGCAACTGGGTGCTGGCAGGTGCCGCCGGCGGCGCGAAACCGGGGCTGAGCGCGCGGCGACAGGCGGTACGGCGTCTCGGCGCCGGCGATCACGAGGCAGGCGGCGAGCGCCACCATCAGCCGGCCACGCAGTGCGCGCGGGTCCCGCGCCGCGAGACCGGGGCGCGGCAGGCCGACGCGCAGCCGGCACGATCTGGGCGGCGGCGCGGGCGACATGGGCCTGCCACAGCACCTCGGCGCCAGGCAGCGGCGGGGCGGTCGGTGAGCACCGACAAGCGGCGGTGGCTGCAGGCCGGACGCCGTCTCCAGCCGCCGATCGGCCTCGGCGACGTTCGGCGTGGCGACCCCGATGATGCCGCGGCCCAGCAGCGCCAGGACCACGATTGCGGCGACGGCGAGGAGGGAAAGATGCGCCCAAGGCGGCAGCATCGACGGCAGTTCGAGCAGTGCCGCGCAAACCAGCGCGCCGATGACACCGAGCGGCGGCCACAGCGCCGGCCAAACCCGTTCGAACAGCAGCACCAGCCGGGCCCTGGCGCGGCTGCGGCCGAGGCGGCGCAGGATGGGGTTCAGCCTCTCCGTGTCCTCTGGTTCCATGCGGCCCCTGCTAGCTCAGGTCATCCGGAATGCGCTCGCCGGCCCAAAGGTCTTCATGGGTCTGGCGGTCGCGGATCACCGCCCACCCCGCCGCCGTCGACCAGCGCGATCGGGGCAAGCGGGCGGGCGTTGTAGGTCGAACTCATCACCGCACCATAGGCACCGGCATCGAGGATCGCGACGCGGGCGCCGGCGGGAAGGGTCGGCAGCTGTCGGTTTCGCGCGAATGTGTCGCCGCTTTCGCAGACCGGCCCGACGATGTCGACCGGCGAGGCGGCGGCGACGGCGTCGACCGGCGGAAAGCGGGACGATGCCGTGCCAGGCGTCGTACATCGCCGGGCGCAGCAGATCGTTCATCGCCGCGTCCAGCACCACGAAGCGGCCGCCGCCCTTCACCAGCACGACGGCGGTCAGCAGCACGCCGGCCGGGCCGACCAGCCAGCGGCCGGGCTCGATCGCCAGCGACAGGTCCATGTTGGCGAACGCCGCGCGGATGGCGCCGGCGAACGCCGCGGGCGAGGCCGCCGCCTCGTCCTGATAGCCGATCCCGAGACCGCCGCCGCAATCCATCCGCGCGACCGGCAGCCCTTGGGCGCGCAGTGTGCGGATCAACTCGGCGGCGCGGGCGAAGGCCGCGCGGTACGGCGCCATGGAGACGATCTGGCTGCCGAGATGCAACGCCAGCCCGACCGGCTCGATCCCCGGCAGACGCGGCGGCGTGGGCATAGAGGGCGGCCGCCTCGTCATAGGGTATGCCGAATTTGTTCTCGGCCTTGCCGGTGGTGATCTTGGCGTGGGTGCCGGCATCGACATCGGGATTGATCCGCAGCGCGACCCTCGCCGTGCGGCCCATGCCGGTGGCGATGGCGGCAATCATCTCCAGCTCGGCCGGACTTTCGACGTTGATCTGGGAGATGCCTTCGTCGAGCGCCAGGCGGATCTCGGCGCCGCTCTTGCCGACGCCGGAGAACACGATGTGGTCGGGCGGCAATGCCGGCGCGCGCGGGCACGGCGCAGCTCGCCCTCGCTCACCACGTCGGCCCCGGCGCCGTCGCGGCCGAACACCCGCAGCACGGCCAGATGGTCGTTGGCCTTCACGGCGTAGTGGATGCGTGCGTCCAGGCCCTGCAGGGCGGCGGTCAGCTCGGACAGCCGCGTGCGCATGGTGCCGGCGGAATAGACCCAGACGGGGGTGCCAAGCGCATCGGCGATGCGGCCGAGCGGCACGCCTTCCAGCAGCAGCCCGTCGCAGCGCGTGCATGCGACAGCTGCGGGCGGGCCGCGATCAGGGCGGCGATATCGGGTTCGGAAGCGGCGGGGGAGGGTACGAAAACGGCCATCCCGATAAGCTAGGGCGTGGGATGCCGGATCGCCATTTTTTTCATAGAGCCAAAGAGATCAGCGGGACGGATACGCCCTTGGATAGGTGATCTGGTCCGCCGGCCCCGGCGCCGAGGGCGGCCCGCGCTTGCCGCACGCGACCAGCACCAGGGCGAGCATGATCGCGAGGGTGAAAAACCTCATGCCAGCGCCGCCGGCCCCAGCGCCGCCTGCCAGCGCACCGCCTGCCGCGCGACGTTCTCCGGCGCGGTGCCGCCATGGCTGGTGCGCGAGGCGACCGAGGCGTCCACCGTCAGCACGTCGAAAATCTCGGCGGTGATCCCCGCCTCTTCCGCCTGCATCTCATCGAGTGTCAGCCCGGCGAGGTCGACGCCGCGTGCCTCCGCCCTCGCCACCAATCGGCCGGTGACGTGGTGGGCGGTGCGGAACGGCAGCTTCAGCACCCGCACCAGCCAATCCGCGAGGTCGGTGGCGGTGGCGAAGCCCGTGCCCGCGAATTCGCGCATCCGGGCGGTGTCGGCGGTCATGTCGCGCACCATGCCGGCGATGGCGGCGAGCGACAGCGCCCAGGCCTCGGCGGCGTCGAACGCCGGTTCCTTGTCTTCCTGCATGTCCTTGGCATAGGCCAGCGGCAGGCCCTTCATCACCGTCAGCAAGCCGATCAGCGCGCCGTTGATCCGCCCGGTCTTGGCCCGCGTCAGCTCGGCCGCGTCCGGGTTGCGCTTCTGCGGCATGATCGAACTGCCGGTGGTGAACGCGTCGGTGCAGCCGGATGAAGCCGAACGGCGCGCTGCACCAGACGATGATCTCCTCGGCCAGCCGCGACAAATGCATGGCGGAAATGGCGGCGGCCGACAGGAACTCCAACGCGAAATCACGGTCCGACACCGCGTCGAGCGAGTTGTCCGTCGGCCTGTCGAAGCCGAGCGCCTGCGCGGTCATCGCCCGATCCAGCGGGAACGAGGTGCCGGCGAGTGCCGCCGACCCGAGCGGGCATTCGTTCAGCCGCCGCCGGCAATCGGCCAGCCGGCCGCGATCGCGGGACAGCATCTCGACATAGGCGAGCAGATGATGCCCGAAGGTCACCGGCTGCGCCGTCTGCAGATGGGTGAAGCCCGGCATCGGGTCGGCGGCATGCTCGGCAGCGCGGTCGGCCAAGGCGCGCATGATGTCGGCAAGCTGGGCGTCGATGCCGTCGATCGCGTCGCGGACCCAAAGGCGGAAATCCGTCGCCACCTGGTCGTTGCGCGACCGCCCGGTGTGCAGCCGCCGCCCGGCATCGCCGATCCGCTCGGTGAGCCGCGCCTCGATGTTCATGTGGATGTCTTCGAGGTCGGCCGAGAAGCTGAATGTCCCGGCCTCGATCTCGCCCGCGATCTCCGCCAGGCCGCGCCGGATCGCCGCTTCGTCATCGGCAGAGAGAACGCCGATCCGCACCAGCATGGCGGCGTGGGCAAGCGAGCCGCTGATGTCCTGGCGCCACATCTTGCGGTCGAAGCCGATCGAGGCATTTATCTCCTGCATCACCACTGACGGCCCGGCGTCGAACCTCCCGCCCCACTGGGCGTTGGCGTCGACGTTTCTCAGCTCGGGTGTCTGGCTCAAGAGAGGCGTTCCATCATGCTGATCACCACCCGCCGGGCGGCACTCATGGCGGCCGGGGCGCTGGCCGCCGGGACCCTAGCCGCCACCACGCTGCTGCGCAAACCCGCAAGCCCCGAGATCGCGACCCTGACGCCGGAGCCGGAGGTCCGCCTGCAATCCTTCGCGAGCCTGGTGCCGACCACCCCGCCGGCGCCGCCGCCGGAGGCCGGCTTCACCGATGCGGATGGCACGATGCGCCATCTATCCGACTTCGCCGGAAAGGGCGTGGTGGTGAATCTCTGGGCCACCTGGTGCGTCCCCTGCGTGGCCGAGATGCCGGCGTTGCAAGCCATGGCGGCGGCGCTGGCGACGGACGGCATCGTCGTGCTGCCGCTGTCCTCCGACCGCGGCGGCGCCGAGGTGGTGCGCCGGTTCTACGTCGGCCACGGCGTCACCACCTTGCCGATCTGGCTGGACCCGAAAGGCGAGCTGGCCCGCGCCTGGGGTGCGAGGGGCTTGCCGACGACAATCATCATCGACCGCCAGGGCCGCGAGCGCGGGCGGCTGGAAGGTGCGGTGGACTGGGCCGCCGCCGACGCCCTCGCCGGCATCAAGCGCCTGGTGGAGTAATCTTGCCCGACGGTGCGGCTTACTCCGCCATCATCTCGCCGGAGCCGCCGAACTCGGCCGGAAAATCCTTCAGCTTCGGCAGCCCATCGCGCATCGGCAAAACCGAGTCGGCATAGTTGACATGCACCTGCGGCACGAAAACCAGATCGGGGATGGTGGCGGCGAAGACATCGACCATCTGCAACGGCGGATGCGCCGCCATCAGATGGCCGCCGCAAAGCGTGCAGAACTGCCGGCCGCTCATCTCCGTCTTGTGGTACGTCGCGATGTTCTCGGCACCCTTGGTCACCTCGACCGCGTCGGGCGACCAGAGGCTGAACGCGTTCACCGGGCCGCCGGACCAGGAACGGCACGAGCGGCAATGACAATATCCCATCACATTGGGCTGGCCGGTCACGCGAATTTCAACGGCGCCGCAGAAGCATGCGCCTGAATACGAGTTGGTCATGGGGTTTCTCCTAAATCGCGTCTGACGAGGGCGTTCTTATCGCAACAGGTCCGCGATCTCCAGCACCCGCCGCGCCAGGTCCTGCTTCGTGTCCAACGTCGTCATCAATGTCTGCGCCCGAAACACCGCGGCAAAATGGTCGGCATCGTCAACCGCGTCGCCGGCGTCGAGGATAAAGCCGTCCAGCAACCCGCGGTACCGCGCCGACGCGGCGGCCGCACTCGGGGTCATGCCAAGCTCGGCCATGATCTTCGCCGTTGGCCCCTTCACCGCCCGCCCGCCGATGATCGGCGACACTGCGATCACCGGCGCGGGGCAGGCCGCGATCGCCGCGCGCCCCCCGGACAGGGCCAGGATCGGCTCGACCGAGATGAACGGGTTGGACGGGCAAATCACCACCGCGCGCAGGCCGGGATGGCGCAATGCGGCAAGGAAGCGTGGCTGCGCCGCGGCATCGGCGGCGCCCTCGAAGACGAGGTCCGTCACCACCGGCTCGCAGCGTTGGCGGACGAAATAATCCTGGAAATCGAGCCATCCCGACGCGGTGCGCACCCGCGTGCGCACGTCGTCGTCGGTCATCGGCAGCAGCTCCGCCGAAATGCCGAGGCGGCGACGGAAGGCGTCGGTGATGGCGGACAGGGTTTCGCCCTGGCCCAGGCGGTGGGTGCGTTCGACATGGGTCGCGAGGTCGCCGTCGCCGAGGCGGAACCAGTCCTCCCCGCCAAGCCGCGCCAACGCGTCCATGAACGTCCAGGTTTCGCCGCGTAAGCCCCAGCCGAGTTCCTGGTTGTTGAGGTCGGCGAGGGTGTACATCACCGTGTCCAGATCGGGTGAGATGCGCAGGCCGAGATGCGTGAAATCGTCACCGGTGTTGCCCACCACGATGAGCTTTCCCGGCGGCAGCACATGGTAAAGCCCGAGCGCCAGTTTGGCACCGCCGATGCCGCCGGAAAGTGCCAGCACGCAGCCATCGAGGTCCGCGTCTACCGGGCCGGGGTTCATCGGAACAGATCCTGTTCGGCCGGGCGGATCAGCGTCGCCGCCGTGGCTGAATCACCGGAGATGTCGACGCCGCGCAGCAGCACCGCCGGCCGTCCTTCCGCCGCCTGGCCCATCAGCACCGAGGCGGCGGCGGCGAGTTCGTCGGCGAGGCCGGTCTCCGTCACGCGCAGCGTGCGGCCGAACAAATCGGGCCGGCCGCGCATGTCGAGCAGCGCCGGCAGGCCGGACGCGCCCAGCGCCACGCCAACGGTGCCGCGCCGCCACGCCCGCCCGAAGCTGTCATTGACGATCACGGCGAGGCGGCAGCGGAAATGCGCCTCCAGCCGGTCGCGCAAGCTGGCGGCGGACGCGTCGGCGTCCAGCGGCAGCAGCAGCACCACCTCGCGCCCGTCGGCGGGGGCGACGTTGGAATGGTCCACGCCGGCATTGGCCATGATGGTGCCGGCGCGATGCTCAACGATCAGCATGCCGGCGCGGGCGCGGATCACGCCGCGCGATTCCCGCAAAATCACCTCGACCATGCGCGGGTCCTTGTCGACCACGCCAGCCAGCTCGACGGCGCGCGGCGAGGGCGTGACCGTGGCAAGATCGACGAAGCGGTCTTCGGCTTTCGAGACGATTTTCTGCGCCACCACCAGAACGTCGCCGTCGATGGCCGCGAGGCCGGCGCGTTGCATCGCGTCGATCAGGATGACGGCGAGGTCGTCGCCCGGGCCGATCAACGGCAGATCCGGCACAGCGAACAGCGCGATGTCGGGGGTGGGTGGGCTCATGGTGTCGGCGAGCCTTTTTCGGGCAGTGCGGCCTCGGTCAGTGCGGCGGCGATGGCGTCCATCACCGGCTTCCAGTTCCGCGGCTGAAGCTGGCGGAACAGCCGCGCCGTCGGATACCAGGGGGTGTCCTCGCGTGTCCAGCAACCAGCGCCAGTCCGGCGCGCGCGGCAGCATGATCCAGACCTTGCGTCCCATCGCCCCGGCGAGGTGGCCGACCGAGGTGTCGACCGTGACCAGCAGGTCGAGACTGTCCAGGATCGCCATGCGTGTCGTCGTAATCGCTGATCTCGGCGCCGATGTTGACCAGCGGCGCGCGGCCGAAATAGCCGCCGGCCTGGGTCGGCCGCGGGGCCTTTCTGCAGCGAAACCAGCGCCACGCCGCGGCAACGCCGCCGAGCGGCGCGAATGCGGCGAGTGTCGCCGAGCGGTTGCGGTCGTTGTTGTGCGTCGGCCGTCCGGCCCAGACGATGCCGATGCGGCGGTAGCCGGCCGGCGTCAGCGACGCGAGCCGCTCGCGCCCACGCGCCGCGCGCGCCGGGTCGGCGCTGCAGATACGGGACTCGGCGCCGGGATCGTGTCGAGCCGCGTGCCGATGCAGACGCGGCAGGCCGGACAGTGGGCAGAACGCCGCGAAACGGCGGCACGTCCTCCCAGCGCTGGAACAGCGCGCATCCCGGGATGCACCTGGCGCAGCAGCGGCATCATTTCGGCGCTGCAGGCGATCACGATGTTCGGGCAGCGCTCGGCGGCCCAGGGGATGTAGCGGCTGAACTGGATGACGTCGCCGAAGCCCTGGTCGGCGATCAGCAGCAGCGTGCGGTCGCGCAGCGGCGTGCCGTCCCATTGCGGCTTGTCGGTCGGCGGCATCAGCGGCGCGTGCCCGGCGATGCGGAAGCGCCACTCGTATTCGTCCCAGCCGCGCGCCAACTCGCCGCGCAGCAGCAGCGCCTCGGCGAGTTCGAAATGCGCGCCGGGCAAGGTCGGGTCGAGTCGCCAGCGCCGTCTCGGCGCAGGCGATGCAGTCGTCGAGTCTCCAGCCGGTCGTACTGGATGACCGCGAGGTTGTGCAGGCAGAGCGGATCGTCCGGCGCCAGCGCCGCGGCGCGCAGCGCGGCGTCCAGCGCCTCGTCGAGCCGGCCGAGCGCGCGGTAGACCTCGCAGATGTTGCGCAGATACAGCGCCGTGTCGACGCCGTGCGCGATGGCGCGCTCGCATCTGGGCCAGCGCCTCGTCCGGCGGCCCTGGCGAAACGCCACAATGCCGGCCAGATGCAGCGCATCCGGCTGCTCGCGGCGCGGCCGTCAGGATTGGCTCGAGCAGCCGTTCGGCCTCGTCGAGCGCGCCTGTTCGCTCGTACTCGCGGCGATCGCGAAGACCTCGCCGAGCGGCACCGGCCACCGGAATCGGCCGCGGCGGCGCGGACGCGCTTGCGCAGGCGACGTGGACGTCCAGCGCCGCTCAGTCAACGCGTATAGCCCAGACGCTCGATCACCGGCGCAGGATCGGGATCGACCGGCTCAAGATGCTGGCAGATAATGGCGATAGCGGATAGCGCGAGCGGTCATAGAGCTTCTCCGTCACCTGGGCGTAGCTGGCGGTGCGGGCGTAGCGGCGGTTCTCGTGGAAGCTCAGGCAGCGCTCGTCGAACGGCACGCCGATGAAATCCAGCATGCGCGCGGACGCTGTCCTCCTGGTCGTCGACGATGTCGTCGTAGCGGACCGGCAGATAGCGCAGCGCCATCTCGGCGCGGTAATGCTGCACCAGGTCCATCACCCGCGACATAGTGCGGCGCCGCGGTCTCCAGCGCGTAGGCGCAGAAGAAGCCGTGGGTGAAATGGTTGGACAGCGCGGAAATCATCACGTCCAGCGGATGGCGGATGACGTGGATCAGCGGCGACTGCGGGAACAGCAGCGCGATCAGGCCGAGATGCGTCTCGTTCAGCGGCATCTTGTCGGTGAACCAGGCGCGCGCCCGGCTCGCACGATGCCCATCTGGCGCCGCTTCTGCAAGTAGTAGTCGCGCAGATTGTCCAGCCCGTCGCGCTGGTCGCCCATCCACAGCTCGGCCAGCGCCTCGGGATAGGTCAGCGGGCTGTTCAGCATGCGCGGCATGATGTTGGTGATGTCGTTGATCAGCGGCAGCTCGTCGCCGGCCGAGATGCGCGGATGCGCCGACAGCGTCTGCTCGACCAGCGTGGTGCCCGAGCGAGGAAAGCCCAGGATGAAGATCGGCTGCGGCACGTCGGTGCGCGACCCCGGCGCGCGGCAGCGATGCGCAGCCGGCCGGCGGTGAAGAAGCCGCGCAGCCGGGCGATCAGTTGCTCGCGCGTGCTCGTCCAGATAGACGTTGCCGCTCATCTCGCGGGCCAGCCGCTTGCCCTCGGCGAACGCGGCGAAGGCCTCGTCGTGGCGACCGATCTGGTCGAGCAGGCGGCCCTTTTCCAGCAGCTCGTTCGGCGCCGAGCCGTGCCGCCCTGGCTGCGCCGCTGCGATGGCGTCGAGCGACGGTCGAGCGCCTGCGTCGTATCTGGCGCATGCGGCCGAGCAGCACGGCGCGGGTCAGCAGCGACGCCGGGATCGTCCGGGAGACAGCGCGTCCAGCCGGTCGAGCAGTTCGCCGGCGCGCGTCGAAATTGCGGTCGGCTTCCTCCAGCCGCGCCCAGCCGAGCAGGGTCTGGCGGATTTCGGGGCGCGGCGGCGATCGATTCCTCGTAGAGCGCCCGCGCCTCCTCCATCCGGCCCTGGTTCTTCAGGTTCCAGGCGAGGTTGGCGAGCAGGATCGGGTCGCGCGTCGCCGGACAGCTCCAGCACCTGGCGGTAATGATACTCGCCGACGGCGGGCCGTTGCGCCTCGGTCATGATCATGCCCATCAGATTGTGCGCCTGCGGGTCCTCCGGCGCGATGCGCACGGCGTTGCGGGCGTGGATCTCGGCCTCGCCGAGATCGCCCTTGCCGAGCAGCATGCAGGGCGAGCTCGTTGGTCGCCCAGAAGTTGTTCGGCTCGAGCGCCACCAGGCGGCGGATCAGCGCCTCGGCGGCGCGCGCGTTTGCCCTGCGCCTTGCGGATCTCGAATACAGCACCGACAGCGCGCCGGGCCGGTCGGGGGCGAGTTCCAGCACGTCGAGGCACAGCCGCTCGGCGACTTCGTTGGCGCCTTGCGGTAGGCCTGGATGGCGCGCTCGACCAGCGGCACCAGATGGCGGGTGGCTTCGGCCGGCGGGATGGCGCCTGCGCCAAGCGCGCAGCACCGCGCGGGGCGCAGGCCGCTGCCGCAAGCGCAGAGAGTCAGAGCGAGGCACTCACGACGCGGCGCGCTCCGCCGTCGCCGGCCACGCTTTCGGCGGGATAGCGCAGCAGCGGCGCCAGCGTCACCGCCGCGTGGCGGCATGCGGGCAGTGCCGCGGCACCGTCGGTCCAGCGCAATCCGGCCTCACCCGGCCACCAACCGGCGGCGAGCCTGATGTCGTCGAGTGCCAGCGCGCGGCCGTCGAGGCTGATCGCGCAGACCGCGGCACCGAGGCGCCTTGCGTCGTCGCTATCGGCCAGCACCTGCGCCGGAATCGCGGTGCGCGACGCCAGCCGGATCGTGCGGCATCCCACGGGGATCGCGAAACGATGCTGCTGGCCGCGCCGTGTCGCCTCGATGCGCGCGCCGTCAGCCAGGACATGCAGATCGGGGTCGGGGTCGAACGCGTCTGCGGGCAGCCGGTCCAGCACTTGGCGGCGGGCGGCGGCCAGTGCCGCACCGGCGAGCACCAGCCGGCCGCAGGCGTGGGTGTTCCAGATCTCCAGCGCGGCGCCGACGAAATCCGGACGCAGCTGCGTGGCACTGCCGCCGGCGAAGGCGTCGCGGTTGTTGGTGTCGAGGTAGGATTCGCTCGGCATGCCTTCCGCCAGCAGCACGTCGTGGCGCGGCAGCTCGACATGCCAGTATTCGATGCTTGGCACCGCGATTTGCGCGATGCTGATGCCGTTCACCAGATGGCGCACCGGGATCAGGTCGCCATCGATGAACACCGAGTGGTCGGGCGACAGCCACAGGTCGCGCGCCGGCTGCCCCGGCGCGAAGGCATGCGCCCGCACGCGCACGGGGTGCACGTCCGCCGGGCGGGGGTGGCGGCGGCAATCGACGCGCCGATGGCCGAGCCAAACCACCGGCAGCATCTCGCCCCACGGGTTCACCACCATGTCCCCGAGCTCAAGCCGCTCCACCGCGATTTCGCCGCGTCGGGTGCGGATGCGGGTGCCGGCGGCGAAGCAGGGAACGGTGATGTCGGTTTCGGAGCCCACCGCCGTGAACGCGAAATTGTTGCCGGAGAAATTCTGCGCGGGATCGAGCTGCAATGCGAGGTTCGGCCCGGCGCTTTGGGTGACGGTCAGCAGGTTGTCGGCGCCGAGTGTGGCACTGGTGACATCGGTGATGCCGGCCAGCGCGATCGTGTCCGACGCCGCGAACCCGCTGAGCGTGCCCGCGACACTGCCGGGGTTGGCCAGCGTCAGCGTGGCGTTCGCGCCGGCGAAAATGAGCGTCTGCGACGCCGCCACCGTGCCGCCAAGCGACCAGGCGGCGCCGGCATCGAGGATGACCTCGGCGAAGCCGATATACTTGGACCCAAAGCCAGTGATTGTGCCGGCGCCACCGGCTTGCAGTTCAAGAATGCCAGCGGCGGCGGATGCGGTGGTGACCTTGCTGCCGGCTACGAGACCTGTGAAGCGGGCGCTGGGCGCTACGATTACTCGGTCGACCACGCCGGCATTGGCGGCGAACACCGCGAATTCTGTGCCGATGATCAACCCCGCATTCGTGATGGTCACCGGGTCGTAGGTCACGACGCCGAACGGCCCGCCGCTGATCGTGCCGGTGGCGGAGTTGAGCAGGACTCCGGCGCCCTTGATCCACGCCGCCGCACCGTTGGTGCCGTCGCTGGCGAAGATCAGGCCGTTATTGATGATCGTGCCGCCGGGCGCGTAGGTATAGGTATACCCGGAGGTAGGATTGTTGCGCGTGAAGCCACCGATCTGGGCGCCGATGAACTTGGCGGTGATGGTCCCGGACACGCCGTTCACGATCGTGCCGCCGGCCTTGAGCTGGACGCCGGCGCCGCCACCGATGCCAGTACTCGATATCTGGCCCTGGTTGACGGCAGTGGCAGCGACGTATCTGGCGTAGACGCCGAAGCTGGTGCTGGCAATGGTTCCAGTGAGAGCGTTGGTGGCGTAGCCGCCGCCGCGAAAGTAAATGCCCACGCTTCCGGTGCCGACTTGGGCGCTGATACTCCCGGCATTCGTCACCGTGCCGCCTGCCCCCAAATACACGCCGATATTCGCGCTGATCACGCCAGCAACGGCATTGCTAACGCTGCCCGGACTGACCTGAGCAACGCCGATTTCACCCGCCACGATGCTGCCCGAGTTGGTCACCGCCACCGACCTGGTGCCGGCGTAAACTACTACCCCGTAGTTCGCGCCGTAGATCGTCCCGCCGACTTCATTGTCGAGGCTGGCAACGGCGTCCAGCGCCACGCCGAGCCTGGTGCTGCTGATCACGCCGGCGTTGTCAATGGTGCCGCCGCCGGGCGCGAAGACGCCGATGGAGTAGCTGCTGATTGTGCCGCCAGCCTCATTGCTGACGCCGCCGCCGCCGTTCAGCAGCACCCCAGCGTTCGACGTCGAGGAACTGTGGCCGGCGCCGATGCTCCCCCGGTTGATCACGGTGCCGGCTGCCCCGAGGCTCACGCCGGAGAGATAGCCTGATATGACGCCGGAGGCGTTGTTGGTGACCGCCCCACCCGCCGCGAGCGCCACGCCGTTGCCGGCGGCGCCGGTGATGGCGCCGGAGTTCACCACCGCGCCGGCATCGGTCAGGCTGACGCCGCTGTCCCCGCCGCTGATCAGCCCCGCCGCCTGGTTGGTGATGGTGCCACCCGCCATCAGCGCGATGCCGTCGGCGCCGATCGTGGTGCCGGTGGAACGGACGGTGCCGGCGTTGGTGATCGTCCAGTCGGTGGTGCCGGTCCCCAGCACGCCGGCCCCGCCGGCATTGCCGATCCGGGCGGCGGCGGTGATGGTCACCGGATTATAACTTGCGGCGTTGCTGAGCGTGACGCCGGAAACATAGGCGGCGCCGCTGATGGTGGTCCCGCTCATCGCCACTCCCAATGCATGTGCCGCCGAACGCGCGGTGACTTATTGAGGATGCCACCTTCCACGTCAACTTGGCGCCGGCGGTTCAGATGCTGTGGCTTTCCCGCGCCCCTGGATGGAACAGTTCTTCGGCCGCCAGCGGCCGCGACGACAACCCCTGGGCATGGTGCGCCCGCAGGAACGCCTCCAGCACGTGGCGGTTGGCGGGCAGGCCGTAGGACCAGAAATCCTCGCCCATCAGCGCCCGGGCGGCGCGCAATTGTTCCTCGACGAAGGGCAGCGTCACCTTGGTGGCGGAGGTGTCGGTGAGATTCGCCATCGCCACGGATTTGGCGGCGCCGAAGGCCTTGGCGACCGCCGCGGGCAGGAACGGATATTGCTCGGCCAGCGTGCGGCGGATGCCGACCAGATGCATGATCGGGAAGATCCGGGTCTTGCGGAACCACGTGGCCGCGGCGGCGGTCGGGTCCTGGAACAGCCAGCCGATATCGGGATGGCCACGCTCGAAGCAGGACGGCGCGCGCGGACCAATCACCGCGTCGAGGCTGCCCTCGGCCAGCATGGCGGAGATGGTCTTTCCGGGCGGCGCATTCTCCAGCCGCACCGAGGGCGGCAGGTCCAGGGTGATCTTTTCCACCCGGCCGGCTTGCTCGTAGCCGCCGCGCACCCAGGTCACGTCCGCCGGCGAAACGCCGTGTTCCTGTTCCAGGATCGCACGGGCCCAGACATTGGCGGTCAACTGGTACTCCGGCACGCCGACCCGCTTGCCGCGCAGATCCGCAGGCGTGCGGATGCGGTCGGTGCGGACATAGATGGAGGTGTGGCGGAACGCGCGCGACGGGAACACCGGCACGCCGACATAAGGGCAATCGCCCGCCGCGGTCTTGACCGCGAAGCTGCTGAGCGAAAGCTCGCAGATGTCGAAATCGGCCTGGCGGAAGGCGCGGAAGAAAATTTCCTCCGGTTCCAGCAGCATGAACACCGGATCGACGCCGTCGATGCCGACGCGGCCATCGATCAGCGGGCGAACCCGGTCGTAATCGCCGATCGCCACCGAGAGTGAGAGTTTTGCCATGGCTAACGCCTTAGGTTGGGCGCGCGACGATGTCCAGAGCCGGCGGCGCCGCCGTGCCGGTCACGCCACAAGCGGCGGCCTCTTCGGGTGGACGCCTTCGGCCGATATGGCCATGATGCGCGCGATGGCGCCGAGAACGGGGGGACGCTGCATGGCCGACGGCGACAGCGGGCTCGGGACGACAGAACGGCCGGTCGGGGCCGCCTTTACCATGGCCGGCGCGTTGACGCGCCACGCGGCGCCGTGAACCTCGCACTGCCGGAGCGCATTCCGCTCAGTTCCGCGCCGCCGCCGCCGGCGCTGGCCGTGGAAGCCGCGCGCAAGCATTTCTCCACCCGTGACGGCGATCTGGTCGCGGTCGAGGATATCAGCTTCGACGTGGCGCCCGGTGAGTTCGTCTCGGTGATCGGCCCGTCCGGCTGCGGCAAGTCGACGCTGTTCCATGCCATCGGCGGCCTCACCACGCTCACCTCCGGCCGCGTCATCGTCAACGGCGAGGTGGTGCGCGGGCCGCATGCCGATATCGGCATGGTGTTCCAGGAGGAGAGCGCCTTCCCCTGGCGCAGCGTGCTCGACAACGTGGCGTTCCCGCTGGAACTCCGCCATTTGCCCAAGGCCGAACGGCTGCGCCAGGCGCAGGAGATGGTGGCGCTGGTCGGCCTCGCCGGGTTTGAGCGCCGCTATCCCGCGGAGCTGTCCGGCGGCATGCGCCAGCGCGTCTCGATCGCCCGCACGCTGGCGGCACAGCCGAAGATATTGCTGATGGACGAGCCGTTCGCGGCGCTGGACGAGCAGACGCGGATGCTGCTCGGCGACAAGGTCTTGCAGATCCAGCAGCAACTGCACCAGACGACCTTGCTGATCACCCACAGCCTGACCGAGGCGGTGCAGCTCTCTGACCGAATCGTGGTGATGAGCTATCGGCCCGGGCGGCTGAAGCGGATCGTCGAGGTGCCGCTGCCGCGCCCGCGCACGCCCGAGGTGCTGACCACGCCGGAATTCGGGGCCACCGTGGCACTGCTTTGGGCCGATTTGCGCGAGGAGGCGTCCCGCGGCCTCGTCGCCAGCGAGCAGCCGCAATGATTGCCGCATGACCGGCGGTTGGGCGTTCCGGTGGGCGCCGGCGATCGGTCTGGCCAGCGTGCTCGCCGCCGCCACCTTGTTGCAGTTGCTGATCTACGCCGATGTCGTCAGCGTCTACATCATGCCGCTGCCGACCGACATTCCCGCGGCATTGCTGCGCATCGTCGCCGAAGACCACGTGGCCGGGCGCTTCCTGCTGACGACAGCCGAGACCGCGGCGGCGGCGGCGCTGACGCTGCTCGTTGGCGTGCCGCTGGCGTTCCTGCTGCGCGGATCGTCGCTGCGGCGCGCGGCGTTCGAGCCGTGGGTGGCCGCCTGGGCGGCGGCGCCGCTGGTGCTGGGCTATCCGCTGTTCCTGGTGGCATTCGGCCGCTCGCCGCTGACGCCTGTGGTGATGGGGTTCGCCTCCGGCGTGGCGCCGGTGGTGCTGAAGACATTGGAGGGGCTGGACGGCATTCGCCGCGTGCTGATCGACGTCGGCCGCTCGATGCGGCTGAGCGACATGCAGATTTTCCGAAAGATCCTGTTGCCCGCGGCATTGCCGGCGATCTTCACCGGCCTTCGCCTCGGCCTCACTTTTTGCCTCATCAACGTCGTCGCGGTCGAATTCCTGATCAATCTCGGCGGCCTCGGCCAGTTGATCAACGAACTGGCCGAACGTTACGACCTCGCCGGCACCTGGGCCGCGATCGTCTTCGTCGTGCTGGTGAGCGTGTTCTTCTTCGTGGCGATGGAACGGGCCGAGCAATGGCTGCGGCATCAGCACTGATCGCGGGCGGCCGCTCTGCGGTGCTGCGGGCGCGGTTGCTGGCGGCAGCACTTCTTCTCGGGCTGTGGCAGGCGCTGGCGCTGTCCGGCTTGCTGTTCCGCGACGTGGTGCCCGGCGTCGATCAGATCCTGCTGTCATTGGTGCGGACGGTGGCGGACCCGGCATTCTGGACCAATCTCGGCGTCACCGGCGGCGAGTTCCTGCTGGCCGTCGGCATCGGAGGTGCTGTGGGACTCGTCTGCGGCTTCGGGCTCGGCGCCAACCGGTGGCTGGCGCGCGCCTATGAGACTTGGGTGTACTGGCTGGCGCCGACGCCGAAGATCATCTTTTTCCCGGTGCTGCTGATGCTGTTCGGCGCCGGGCCGGAATCGAAAGTGGCGATGGGTGCGCTGTCCAGCTTCTTTCCGGTTGCCATCAGCGTCGCGGCCGGCATCCGCGGCGTCGATCGGGTGTTGATCCGGGTGGGGCAGAGCCTGCGCGCGACGCCGTGGCAGATGGCGACGAAGATCTATTTGCCGGCGGTGCGCGCCGCGGTGCTGAACGGATTGCGGCTCGGCTTCGGCGTCGCTGCCATCGGCGTGATGCTGGCGGAAACCAAACTCTCCCGCGCCGGCCTCGGCTTCATGCTAACCGACGCCTATCGCCGCTTCGACATGCCGCAGATGTATGCGCTGCTGATCCTGGTCGTGCTGCTGATCGCCATGCTGAACGCGATGCTGTCCCGGCTATACGGCCACGCGAGATGACCAAAACCAAACACGCCCGAACGACACAAGGAAGAAACACCATGCGCCGACGCAGCTTGCTTGCCGCGGCCCTGCCGGCCGCCATCGCCACCACGGCGCGGCCGGCGCGGGCTATGGAAAAATTCGCCCTCGCGGTTGGCCAGAAGGGCAACTGGGACACTTGCGTCTCGGAAATGGGCGTGCGCTCCGGCATCTTTGCCAAGCACGGCATCGCGGCGGACATTCTCTATACCCAGGGCAGCGGCGAGACGCTGCAGGCCGTGCTTTCGCGCAGTGCCGATCTCGGCATGGCCGGCGGCACCCTCGGCGCCATGGCCGCTTTCGCCAAGGGCGCGCCGCTGCGCATCATCTCCAACGAGACCACCGGTGCTGCCGACCTGTTCTGGTACGTGCCGGCGGACAGCCCGATCAAGTCGATCAAGGATTGCAACGGCAAGACGGTCGCTTTCTCCACCCAGGGTTCCTCGACCAACAGCGTCGTGCTCGGCTTCGGGCCCACGTTCGGGATCACCCCGAAGCTGGTGGCAACCGGCGGCGTGCCCGGAACCTTCACCCAGGTGATGTCCGGCCAGATCGATGTCGGGTGGTCGGCGGTGCCGTACAACCTTGATGCCGCGGCGCAGGGCAAGATTCGCATCATCGCCACCGGCAACGACGTGCCGGTGCTGCGCACGCAGACCATCCGCGTCAACGTGGCACATCTCGGCGTCATCACCGCGCGCCGCGCGGCGCTGCAGGATTTCATGGCTGCCTATCGCGAGACGGTGGACTGGATGTATGCGACCGATGACGCGGTGCGCGCCTATGCCGATTTCGCCGGCGTGCCACCGGCCGTGGTGCAGCGCCTGCGCACCGAGTTCTTTCCGAAGGCCGCGGTCTGGCCGGACACGATCACCGGGCTCGACACCGTCATGGAGGACGGCATCCGCTTCAAGTTCCTCCAGGCGCCGCTCACCAAGCAGCAACTCGCCGACCTGATCCAGATCCCCGGCGTGTGAGGAACGCCGCTGCGTGCCGGCGAACGGCTTCGCGGTAGCCGCCCGGGGAACCGAACACCGCCGAATTCATTAAACGATGCGTTCCTGTGTCGGGTGCTCTGCGGGGAATGCTGCGTGAAATTTTTTGGACCCGGTGCCGTGCTCGCGGCCTTGCTGACCGCCTGCCCCGCCGCCGCCGAGGAGCCGCGGACCGATCCTGGCGCGATCTGGACCGTGCGCGGCGAGAACGACAAGTTCACCACGCTGCCGCTGGGGTCGGACAAATACTACACCTCCGGCTTGCAGATCGGCTGGACCTCGGCGCCGGGGGCCGTGCCGGACGCGCTGTCCTCGACGGCCAACGCGCTCTGGGGTGACGGCACGCAACGGATCGGCTTCAGCCTCAGCCAGCAGCTCTATACGCCCGTCGACACCTCGCTGAGCAACCCGAACCCGCACGACCGGCCCGATGCCGGGTACCTGGCAGGCACCCTGTCGCTGCTGCACGACACGGCGAACGCCCGCACCACGCTGGCACTCAGTGGCGGCGTCATTGGGCCGGCAGCGTTGGGGCGGCAGGTGCAGAATGGGTTTCACACGTTGATCGGCGTGTCGCTCAATCGCGGCTGGCGCTACCAGCTTGCCAACGAGCCGGCGCTGGAATTGCTTGGTGAGCGGGTCTGGCGGGTCGGTTTGTTTTCGCTCGGCGGATTGGAGACGGATTTGCTGCCGTCGGTCACCGTCGGGATCGGCACGGTGCGCGACTACGTCCAGACCGGCGTGCTGCTGCGCCTTGGCAGCGGGCTGGACAGCGATTTCGGCCCAGGCCGGATCCGCCCGGGCTTGACCGGAGGGGACGCCTATCAGGAGACCAAGCCGTTGGCCTGGTACATGTTTGGCGGCGTGGACGGCCAGGCCATCGCGCGCGACGCCTTGCTGGACGGCAACCTGTTCAGCCAGTCCCGGTACGTGCCGAAGAAATACCTTGTCGGCGAGATCGAGGCGGGGTTCGGGGTGATCTGGCATGGCGTGCGCGTCACCTACACCCAGACCTGGCAGACCGAGGAATTCCGCGGGCAAAAGGGCGGATTGTTCAATTTCGGCTCGCTGGCCGCTTCGGCGCGGTTCTAACGCCAGCGCAAGCAACCAGTCCCGCAGATCCGGTCGAGCCGACGGCATTCATCAATTGAGGTCTGTGCGCCGGGCCGGATGACCCAGTTTGAGCAAGTGGACCGTAGATTTAACTTCAGGTTGCTCGCTCGGTTTGTTCATTAACCGGAATAGATCATGGCTATTTCGAAATATATACACAGACAGATGAAGAAAAATCCGCTTAAAATCCTATTTTGAAGGAATATCAAGCGATCACGGAATCGTGTATAATATTGTGGTTCCAACGCGGCTAGTCGAATGGCGTTTACATTGTATGTCGCTGGGAGAATCGAAATGTCTGACTCACAAACGAATCTGCATTACGCACCAAATGCAAATATTGTTGGAAATAATTACGCGCCAGGCAGCGCTGGCTTCAATCTCGCCGATGTCAGTAGCGTCAGTGAACTGAATTCGTTGCCATCAGGGGTAAAAGGACTTGTCTGGCTTGGCATGACGAACGGGGCCGACGCGAACTTCCAGAGCACGGTCAGCCAGTTCATCGGCAACCCGAATCTCTATGGATTCTACCTCGCTGACGAGCCGAACTCGTCCCAGGTCTCGGCCGCGAACTTGAAAGCCGAGTCGGACTGGATCCACGCCAACGTTCCCGGCGCCAAGACCTTCATGGTCGAATTGAACGAGGGCACGGAGACGAATCCGAAATTCGCGTTCACTCCGGCGAATACCGACATCGACCTCTTCGGCCTCGATCCCTACCCAGTGCAGACGCAGTTCAACGGCGCGAATTTCAGCACCATCGGCGACGCGGTTCACACCGCGGAGGCGGACGGCATTGCGCAAAGCCAGATCGTCCCCGTGTACCAGACATTCGGCGGCGGCGGCTTCTCGTCCTGGATCGTGCCGACGCCGGCGCAGGAGCAGACGATTCTGTCCACCTGGGGTTCGCTCGTCCCCACGCCCGCTTTCGACTATGCCTATAGCTGGGGCACGCAGAACGGTGACACGGCGCTGGTGAATGACGTGGCGTTGCAGCAGGTTCTGGCTGCCCATAATGCCGCAGTCACTTCCACGCCGACACCGACGCCGACACCGACACCGACGCCCACGCCGACGCCCACGCCGACACCGACGCCAACCCCCACACCCACGCCGACCCCTCCGCCACCGGTAATCGAGGGGTCCATCATGTCCGTCACCGGCCGCAACGGCGCCACCGGCAGCGTGCAGGTGATCGATTCGGGCACGTCCAGCCAATCCGTCGCCGGCGGCACGGTTTCGCAGTCGGTGGCGTCAGGCGTGGATGTTTTCACCTTCTCGGGCATCTCGTCCGAGACGTTGCGACTGGGCGACGGCGACCAGAACATGAAGTTCGTGAGGCCGAAGGCGCTCACCCTCACGGGCGGTTCGGGCACGGACACTGTGACCGCGACGTCCGGGCACAACGGCTTCACGGCCGGCACCGGCACGCTCGACGTGACCGGCGGCTCAGGTGCGGACGCCTATGTGTTCCATGCCGGCGACCGGCTGCTCAAGGTGGAGGATTTCTCGCTCGCCAAGCATGACAGCCTGACCATCGACCGCTCCCTCCAGGGCGCGTTGCACCTGGGCTCTGACGGCAATGGCGGCACGATGCTGACATTCGGCACGGCCGGCAGCGGCGTCGACCTCGTTCATGTGTCCGCACTTCAGACGTCGAACATCCACTTCGCCTGATCCAACTGACGGTGGTTGACGGGATCTGGCGGCCCTGCTCAAGCTGCCAGACCCGGTTCGGCTGATTTAACCCTGGCATTCCCGGTCGGACCTGGCGGAACACCCATTCCGGAGGCAGCGATGACCAAGAGACTGCTCGTGTTGCTCGGCACGAAAAAGGGCGCTTTCATCCTCGACAGCGACGTGAACCGGCGTTCCTGGGAGCTTCGCGGCCCGTTTTGCGAGACCTGGCCGATGAACCACGTGATCGCCGATCCCGCTGCTGGCACGATCTACGCCGGCGGCGGCAACGAGTGGTTCGGTCCGGCGGTGTGGAAATCCACCGACCTTGGCGCGACATGGTCACATTCCAGCGAGGGCATGGCTTATCCCGCGGGAGAGACCCCGATCAAGTCGGTCTGGAGCGTGGCTCCGGCTTCGGGCTGCCTCTATGCGGGCGTGGAGCCGGCCGGGCTGTTCCGCAGCGACGACGAGGGTCGGTCGTGGCAGCATGTCGAAGGATTGCAGCGCCACGCGACACGGCCGCATTGGCAGCCCGGGGGCGCCGGGCTCATCCTGCATTCGCTCGTGCCGCACCCTGATGATGCGCGGCAGCTCTGGGTGGGCATTTCCGCCGCCGGCGTGTTCCACACTGCCGATGGCGGCGAAACCTGGGAGGCGCGCAACCGCGGCACCCGCGCCGATTACAATCCGGATGGCGAAAAATACCCGGAATTCGGCCAATGCGTGCATTGCCTGGTGATGGCGCCGGGACTGCCCGATCGGCTGTACCAGCAGAACCATTGCGGCATGTACCGCAGCGACGACGGCGGCCGGCAGTGGCAAAGCATCGAGGCCGGCCTGCCCTCGACCTTCGGATTCCCGGCCGCTTCCCACCCGCGTGATCCCGCGACCCTGTTCCTCGTGCCACTGAACGGCGACGTGGCGGGGCGCTTCGTGCCGGGTGGCAAGGCGGCCGTCTGGCGCACGCGCGACCGCGGCGAGACCTGGCAGAAACTGGATCGCGGGCTGCCGGACGGCCACGTCTTCTTCGGCGTGCTGCGCCAGGCCATGGCGACCGATCGGCTGGACCCGGCGGGGGTTTATTTCGGCACCAGCACAGGTGCGGTGTTCGCGAGCGGCGATGAGGGCGACAGCTGGACCTGCCTCGCCGAGCATCTGCCGACCATCCTGTCGGTGGAGACGCTGGTGGTGGACGGCTAGAACGTGTCCGCGATGCCGGAAGCACCGCCTTCGCCGGCGCCGGTCATGGTCACGCTTCCTGCCGTCCTGCTGGCGTTGTTCCCAGGCTCGGTGCGCCATGTCGAGGTGCAGGCGTCCGATGTCGCGGCGGCAATCGATGCGCTGAACGCACGCTGGCCCGGCATGCGGGACCGCATTTGCAATTCGACGCCGCGCATCCGGCGCCACATCAACGTCTTCGTCGACGGCGAGCGCGCCACCCTGGACACCCGCCTGCCGCCCGGTGCGGACATGCTGGTGATGACCGCGATCAGCGGCGGATAGCGACAGCGCGGTTTCGCGGGCAGGCACTTCGCTCGCGATGTGGTAGCAACCTGATCCGATGACGCGTTTTTCCTTCGCAACCCTCGTCCGCCAGGCCATCTCCGGCAATACAGCGTGGCCGCCGCAATGGCGCGCCGCGACCCCGAAACCTGCCTATGACGCGGTGATCGTCGGCGGCGGCGGCCACGGCCTCGCGACCGCCTATTACCTGGCGCGCGACCACGGCCTGCGGAACATCGCCGTGGTGGAAAAAGCCTGGCTGGGCGGCGGCAACACCGGCCGCAACACCACCATCATCCGGTCCAATTATCTGTGGGAGGAAAGCCAGGCGCTGTACGAGCACGCGCTGAAGCTTTGGGAAGGACTCTCGCGGGAGCTGAATTACAACGTGATGTATTCGCCACGCGGCGTGCTGCTGCTGGCGCACAACCTGCACGACGTCCATGTGGCAAGGCGCCACATCCACGCGAATCGTCTTGCCGGCATCGACAATGAATGGCTGACGCCCGAGCAGGTCGGCGCCTTCTGCCCGCTGCTGAATGTGTCCTCCAATATCCGCTACCCCGTTCTCGGCGCGGCCTTGCAGCGCCGCGGCGGCACGGCGCGTCACGACGCCGTCGCCTGGGGCTATGCGCGCGCCGCCAGCGCACTCGGCGTCGACATCATCGAGCAATGCGAGGTCACCGCCATCTGCCGCGACGCCACCGGTGCGGTCGAGGCAGTGGAAACCAGCCGCGGCCGCATCCGCACCCGGCGCGTCGGTGTCGCCGCCGCGGGGCATAGCAGCGTGGTGATGGCGATGGCCGGCGTGCGCATGCCGCTTGAGAGCTTCCCGCTCCAGGCCCTCGTGTCCGAACCGATCAAGCCGATCATGCCCTGCGTGGTGATGTCCAACACTGTTCATGCCTATATGTCGCAGTCGGACAAGGGCGAACTGGTGATCGGCGCCGGCACCGATTCCTACAACTCCTACAGCCAGACCGGCGGATTGCATATTTCGGCGCACACGCTGGAGGCGATCTGCGAGTTGTTTCCCACCGTGCGGCGGCTGCGCATGCTGCGCAACTGGGGCGGGATCGTCGACGTGACGCCGGACCGTTCGCCGATCATCGCGCGTACGTCGGTTGAGGGCTTGTTCGTCAATTGCGGCTGGGGCACCGGCGGCTTCAAGGCGACGCCAGGCTCGGGCCATGTCTTCGCGCATATGCTCGCGACCGGCCGCCCGCATCCGATCAATGCGCCGTTCACCCTCGACCGGTTCCGCACCGGCCGTCTGATCGACGAGACCGCCGCCGCGGCCGTCGCGCATTAGGGATCGCCGATGCTGCTCATTCACTGCCCGGTTTGCGGCATGGACCGCCCGGAACTGGAATTCCGCAACGGCGGCCAAGGGGACATAAAGCGCCCGGATCCGAACGCGTGCGACGACGACGCGTGGGCCGCCTATCTCTATCTCCGCCACAACCCCAAAGGCGCCTATGTCGAGCGCTGGCGGCACACCCATGGCTGCGGCCGGTTCTTCACCGTTCGGCGGGATACGTCCACGGACAAATTTCTGCCCGCCGAACCGGAAGCCGCGGAATGAGCGGCTTTCGCCTCGCCACAGGTGGCCGGATTGACCGCTCCCGCCTTCTCGGCTTTCGCTTTGATGGGCGTTCGTATCAAGGGCATCAAGGTGACACGCTCGCTTCCGCCTTGCTGGCCAACGGGGTTCACCTGATGGGCCGCTCGTTCAAATACCATCGCCCACGCGGACCGATCGCCGCCGGCGCCGAGGAGCCGAATGCACTGGTCGCCGTCGGCACCGGCGCGCGGCATACGCCCAACCTGCGCGCCACCCAGGTTGAGCTGTATGACGGTCTTGATGCCACCAGCCAAAATCGCTGGCCGTCGCTCGGCTTCGATGTCGGGGCGGTGACAAGCCTGTTCGCGCCGCTGCTCGGCGCCGGCTTCTACTACAAGACCTTCATGTCGCCACGGCCCGCATGGCATCGTCTGTATGAGCCGTTGATCCGCCGCGCCGCCGGCCTGGGCACGGCGCCGCGCTTGCCCGATCCCGATCATTACGCTTCGCGTTACGCTTTCTGCGACGTGCTGGTGATCGGCGCCGGCGCCGCCGGGCTCGCGGCGGCATTGGCCGCGGCCGAAAGCGGCGCACAAGTGATCCTGGCCGACGAACAATTGGAAATGGGCGGCGGTCTGCTGGCCGAGCCGCAGGTGACGATCGGCGGCGGTTCCACCGGCGCCTGGCTGGCCGCAACAATTTCGGCCCTCGCCGCACGCGACAACGTCACGCTGCTGCCGCGCACGACGGCATTCGGCTATTTCGCCCAGAACCTGATCGGCCTCTGCACCCGCGTGACCGACCACCTCGCGAACCCCCCGCCCGCGCTGCCGCGGGAGCTGATGTGGAAGATCCGCGCCAGGCAGGTCGTGCTGGCCACCGGTGCCATCGAGCGTCCGCTGGTGTTTGCGGGCAACGACCGGCCCGGCATCATGCTCGCCGGCGCCGCCCGCGCCTTCATCAATCGCTGGGCGGTCCGGCCGGGCAGCCGCGCCGTGGTCTTCACCGCCGACGACAGCGGCTACGCGGCCGCCGGGGATTTGAGCCGCGCGGGCGTGGAGGTCGCGGCGATCGCCGATCTTCGCACCGCTTCGGATTCCGACAGCGCCGGCCTGCGGGTTTTGCACGGGCATCGCATCGCCGGCACAACAGGGCGGTTGCGGGTCGCCGCCGTTGACGTGGCGGCGGGCGTCGGTTCGGGCGGCGTCGAACGCGTTCCGTGCGACCTGGTGCTGATGGCCGGCGGTTGGACGCCGTCGCTGCATCTTTTCTCTCAATCACGCGGCAAGCTTCGCTTCGACGAGGAGCGCGAGATCTACCTGCCGGGCGAATCCGCGCAGGCCGAACGCTCCGCCGGCGCCTGCGCCGGCGTCTTCGGCATCGCTGCGTGCCTGGAGAGCGGGTACGCCGCCGGCGAGCAGGCGGCGCGTGAAGCTGGCCGCACCACCGCCGCCTCCGGCCGCGCGGCTGACGTGCTCGGCGAGATCCTTCCGAACGGTGGTGTCCACGGTCTGGTTCCCGGCGGTTCCAGCGACTGGGCGTTCGTCGACTTCCAGAACGACGTACAGGTTTCCGACATCACCCTCGCCGTGCGCGAGGGGTTTCGCTCCATCGAGCATATCAAGCGTTACACCACCTCCGGCATGGCGACCGACCAGGGCAAGACCTCGAACATGAGCGTGCTGGCGATCGCCGCCGACGCCTTGCGGCGACCGGTCCCGGCCATCGGCCTCACCACCTTCCGCATGCCGTACACGCCGGTCACGTTCGGCAGCTTCGCCGGATTGTCGCGCGGCATGCTGTTCGAGCCGGAGCGCCGCACCCCGCTGCACGACCAGGCGGTGGCGCTGGGTGCCGTGTTCGAGGATGTCGGGCAGTGGAAGCGCGCGCGTTATTTTCCCCGCGCCGGCGAAACCATGGAGATGGCGGTGGCGCGCGAATGCCGTGCCGTCCGCAGCACCGCCGGCATCTTCGACGCGTCCACCTTGGGCAAGATCGAGATCTGCGGCCCCGATGCGGCGGAGTTCATGAATCGCATCCACACCGCCGCCTGGTCGAGGCTCGCACCCGGACGCTGCCGTTACGGGCTGCTGCTGAACGAGGCCGGCTTCGTCATGGATGACGGCGTGGTTGGCAGGCTGGGGGCGGACCGCTTCCACGTGACCACCACAACGGGCGGCGCCGCCCATGTGCTGGCGCATATGGAGGACTTCCTGCAGACCGAGTTCACCGACCTCTGCGTCTGGTTGACGTCGGTGACCGAACAATGGGCTGTGATCGCCGTGCAGGGCCCGCGCGCCCGGGACGTTCTGGCGCCGCTGGTCGAGGGCATCGATCTTGGGCCCGCGGCATTGCCGCATATGGGCCTGGCCGAGGGCGTGATCTGCGGCGTTCCCACCCGCCTGTTCCGCGTCAGCTTCACCGGCGAACTGGGCTTCGAGGTCAATGTCCCGGCGGGGCAGGGCGATGCGGTCTGGCAGGCGATCGCGGCCGAAGGTGCGAGGCACGGCGTGATGGCGTATGGCACCGAGGCGATGCATGTGTTGCGCGCCGAGAAGGGCTACATCGTGGTCGGCCAGGAGACCGACGGCACCGTGACTCCGGGCGACCTCGGCCTCGATTGGGCGATCGGCAAGGCGAAGCGGGATTTCGTGGGCAAACGCTCGCTCACTCGCCCGGACATCATCGCGCGCGGCCGCCGGCAACTCGTCGGGCTCGCGACCACCGATCCCGCAATCGTGCTGGAGGAGGGGGCGCAGATCACCGCCGCTGCCAATCCTGCGATCGGCACCGGCGCCGTCGGTCACGTCACCTCGTCCTATCGAAGCGCCACGCTCGATCGCTCGATCGCGCTGGCGTTGCTCGCTTCCGGGCGCGACCGCATGGGCGAGACCGTGCATGTGCCGATGCCGGGCGGTTCCATCGCCGCGGTGGTGTGCGCGCCGGTGTTCTACGATCCCGAGGGCTCGCGCCTCGATGGTTGAGATATTGGTCGCACCCGCCGCCGCCCGTTTCATCCTGCGCACCGCCGCACCGGACATGCTGCGGCTGCCGACCACGCCATGCCGGGCCGGGGTCGAAGCCGGGCGTGCCGCGTTGTGGCTCGGTCCGGATGAATGGCTGCTGATCGTGGCGGACGCGGCGGCGCGATCATTCCGGCAGGAGATCGCCGAGGCGATGGCGGCCCAACCTTACGCGCTGATCGATGTCTCGCACCGGCAAGTCGCCCTGCGCCTCGACGGCGCCGATGCGCCGGCCGTGCTCAATGCCTCGGTCCCGCTCGACCTCTCGCTTTCAGCCTTTCCCGTCGGCATGTGCACGCGCACGATTTTCGAAAAAGCCGAGATCGTGCTTTGGCGCGTTGCCGCGACGACCTGGCATCTGGAAGCCGGGCGTTCCTATGCACGCTACGTCAGTGCGCTGCTGAAATTGGCGGCGGCGATCGCTGAAGCCTCCCGCTGATCGGCGAGCAGGTTCACCACACGTCGCGGCGATGCGCGAGCACGCGATCCACCATCACGCCGGCCTGCCCGAGATAGTTGGCCGGATCGCACAGCTCGGCGAGCGCGGCGCGATCGAGATGGCGGTTGATCTCCGGATGTTCGGCGAGCAGGTCGAGCAGCGGCCGGTTCTCGCCGAATCGCCTCGCGGCAGAGGTCGTAGACGAGATCGTGCGCGTATTCGCGGCCGATGTAGCGGCCGAGTCCCATCATCACCGCCTCGGACATCACGAGGCCGTTGGTGATGTCGATGTTGGCGCGCATCTTGCGCGGCGTCGACTTCAAGCCCCTCGAGCACGAAGCGTGTCTGCTTCAGCGCGCCCGCCGTCAGGCAGAACGCTTCCGGCAGCACGATCCACTCGATCTCCCACGGCCCGGTCGAGCGCTCGTGATCGGCGATCATCGCGTCCATCAGCGCCGCCGCGTGCTGGCGCACGACCGACACCGCGGCATGGATGTAGCACGACGAAATCGGGATTGCGCTTCTGCGGCATCGTGCTGCTCGAACCGCGGCCGTGCGCGAACGGCTCGTACACCTCGCCGACCTCGGTCTGCATCATCAGCTTCACGTCCATCGAGATCTTGCCGAGCGTGCCGCCGACCAGGCCGAGGAAGCAGCCGACTTCGGCGATGCGTGTCGCGCACCGTGTGCCAGGCGATGACCGGCTTGCGCCAGGCCGAGCTCCGCCATCAAGCCCGCCTGCGTTTCCATCGCGCCCTTCTCGATCGACGCGAGCGTGCCGCAGGCGCCGCCGAACTCGCCCACCAGCACGCGCGGCCGCAACTGTTGCGAGGCGCTCGCGATGGCGCTCGATCGCCGGCGAGGATCGTCGCCATCTTGTAGCCGAACGTCACCGGGATCGCCTGCTGCAGATTGCTGCGCCCGACCATCGGCGTATCGCGATAGCGCCGCGCCAGATCCGGCAAGCGCATGCGGCGATCGCCTCCAGGTCGTCGTCGACAAGTCGCCAGCCCTTCGCGGATCTGCATCACCGTCGCGGTGTCGGTGATGTCCTGCGTCGTCGCACCCCAGTGACAGTATTCGCCGAGCTTGTCGCGGCACAGCGCGTTCGATCTGCGAGACGACGCCGAGGATCGGATAGCCGATGCGCTCGGTCTGCGCGCGCAGCTTGTCCATGTCGATCTTGTCGATGTCGCAGTTGCGCACGATCTCGTCGGCGGCTTCCTGCGGGATGATGCCGAGCCGGCCCTGCACGATGGCCAGCGCCTTTTCGATCTCGACGTACTTCGCGGTGCGGTTCTCGTCCGACCAGACGCGGCGCATCGCGTCGGTGCTGAAGATGTTGCCGAAAATGCGTGAATCGATGATCGTGGCGGACATGGTGGGGTTTCCGAGTGTTGGCGTTCGTACAGGCATTGGGCACGTCGCCGTGTCGTTACGGCGACGTTGATCGCGTTATCTGATTGTCGCGGTGGCGTCCATCGTCAGCCAGCCTTCGTGATCCTTGGCCCAGAGATGGAACGATCTTGCCGTCCGCGCCTGGCTCGCCGCAGACGTAGAAGTGGTTGATGTCGAAGGTCGGGCGCATGGCGCGAAACTCGTAGCGCGCGACTTCCGCCTCCGGCCACTTGTGGCGCAGCAGGTCGAGCAGCAGCGTCGCGATCAGCGGCCCGTGGACGACGAGTCCCGGATAGCCTTCCGACCTCCGTCACGTAGCGCCGGTCGTAGTGGATGCGGTGGCCGTTGAAGGTCAGCGCGGAGTAGCGGAACAGCAGCACGTCGTCGGGGATCCACTTCGTTTCCCACGCGAGCTCGCGGGCGCCGCCTGCGGCGGCGGCGCGACATCGTCGGGCTTGGGCTGCTTCGCGATACACGATGTCGTGGAACTCGGTCAGCGCCGCCTTCGGCTTCGCCGTTGCGACGGATCTCGTGGCGCACCTTGACGAAGACCAGCGGTCCGGTGCGCCCCGATTTTTCGGTGACGTCATGAATCGTCGACACGCGCGTCGAGCGCATCGCCGATGCGCAGCGGCGATGAAACTCGAACTGGCTGCCCGCCCACATGCGTCGCGGCAGCGGCACCGGCGGCAGAAACCCGCCGCGCTTCGCGTGACCGTCCGGGCCCGACCTCGGACTGCCGATACAGCGGCAGGAAATAGAGCCAGTGCCAGAGCGCCGGCAACGGCGTGCCCGCGGGCGGCCGCTCGGTGGAGCGGTCGAGCGTGGCGAGAGCGCAGCATACGGAGTCGCCGTCACGACGTCGTCGACGGTTTCGGACTTGCCGATCCAGTCCCTGAAGTCCATCGCCGCTTCCCCGTACCTGCCTGCGCGTCGGTGCGGGAATGTCACGCCGGGTGTCGCGCTTCAAGGGTCGGTGTGCGGCAAACTCCGTTCACTGCAGTGGTATGTGCATGCCAAGGCCAAGCATCGGCATCAGCCCGCCCGGCTTGGCGCGATATTGTGAACCGGAAATGAACCCCTCGCTGATGCCGGACTTGCCCGGGTCGGGCGAGGTCTGAAGGAAGATGCGCCGGCCGGCGGGAGTTCTCGGGCGGTGCGACAATGTCGAGGTTCGGCACCGGGGCATTTGGATCGGGCGGAGGATGCGCCGGCGGAATTGGCGGCACCGGCAGCCGGGCCGGCCGGTGGCTTTCGTGCACCGGCCCTGCCGCCATGGTGGCCAACGCCAACGCCAGAAGAAGTGCGCGGAATGGCATGATCCACCGATAATGCGGATCACCCGACGAGGTTGCCCCTGACAAGACAGGGCGCGCTATCGTGCGGTCCTGGGTCCTACTGGCGGGCACGATCAAAGCGTTGCTCGATTGCTATCACCTGACCGGAGGCCGCCGCTTCATATGCTTTGGTGATGATCTCCAGCACATGGATCTGCATGTCGAGGCTCCGGGTGCAGGTATCGCGGGCTTTGATCCTGGCGACGAAATCGCCGATGGTGGAGGGCGGCGTGTCAAGCTGTTCGGGATGCAGGCTGCGGCAGGCATGGCCGTCGAACATCGCCTCCTTGGCGCCGGCCGGGATTGCCTCGTAATTTCCGTCGGGCCGGAAGACGTAGACGGCGCCATCGGCGACGCCGAAATGCAGAATGCCCGCGCGGCCAACCACGACGACACGGGTGCGTGTCTGATGGTGCGACAGGCAACCGTTCCAGTTCGCGTTGACGCTGACGGTGATCTTGTTTTCGAGCAGCAGGCTGATCAGCACGCTGTCCTCGACATCAGGGCTGACGACAGCGCCGTCGTCCATGATGCGCGTGTCTGCTTGCCGGGTGCAGAACGCGGTCATGCTGACGGCCGGCCCGAACAAGGCGGCAACCGCACTCAGTTGATAGATGCCAAGATCCAGCAACACGCCACCGCCGGCCAGGTGTTTCTGGTAGAACCAGCCTGCGTGCGTCGGGCCGCGATGGCTGCGATGACTCTCCAACGCCCGTGACCTCGCCGATCGCGCCCATTCGCAACAGGCGATCGACGAGCCGATGCTCGGCCGATCCGACATGGGGCAGCGGGAAGAAGGTGATCGCCCTTCGCGATCGTTGGGCGCGGACTGCTTCGCGCAGTCGCCGCGCCTCGTCGAGCGTTCGCACCAGAGGCTTCTCGGCCATGACATGTTTGCCGGCCCGGACCGCCATCTCGGCGTAGTCGGCATGGCTGTCCGGCGGGGTCAGGACCAAAACGGCGTCGATTGCAGTGTCACGCAGCATCTCCGCCGGATCGGTGTACCAGCGGGGAACCTTGAAGCGCTCGGCGCAATCGCGGAGGCGGGCGGGATCGCGGCCCGCGATGGCGACCAACTCGGCCGCACCCTGCAATGCCGCGAGTTGCGGGAAATGCCGCCGCTGGGCGATGTCGCCGCAACCGATCGATGCAATCCGCAGCACCATTCCTGTTCCTTCCTGCCGTAAGCGTTCAAGGCACCGGCGCGGCGACGCTGCCGACCGGTTCCGCGGCGCCGCTTTCCGCCGACCGCATCCCTGCATCGAGGATCGCCACTGCCGCCAGGTTCATCGGAATGTCGAGCGTGGGATGCAGGGGATCACCCGTTTCGATGTGATGCAGGAACTCCTCGCCGATCGTCGCGCGGCCGGGCGGCAGAGGCTCACCTTTCTCGATCAGGCTCGGCGTGCTCACGCCGCGTTCGCGATATACCAGGATGTCGCTGCCATCGACGACGATGGTGCCGTGCGTGCCGTAGATGATCGGGCCGTTGGCGACGCCCATATGGAACGTGGTCCAGCTTGCCTCCAGGATCGCGATGGCCTTGGGAAAGCGCAGCAGCAGCGCCGCATTGTCGTCGGCCGTGCCGAACGGACTCATCAGGTTGGCCTTGAGGCCCTGCACGGAAATCGGTGCGGCATCAAGAAACCAGGAAGCCAGGCAGGCGCCGTAGCAGCAATAATCGAGCAGGGCGCCGCCGCCCGCCTCGGCCTGATGCCACCATTCCGCGGCCTTCTCGGCATCCGGCACCAGGCCGGAAACCACGGTGTCGCCGGGATGGGTGCTGCCATGTGCGAGGGGGCCGAGGGACGCGCCGTTACGCCACTTGATTTCCCAGATGTCCCCGATGGTGCCAGCGTCCAGCAGTTCCTTCACCCGCCGGATCGCCGGCCGCCAGGTGGTCGGCCAATTCACCGCCAAGGCGACCCGCGCCGCCTTGGCGGCCGCGGCCATGAGCCGCGCGTCCTCCAGCCGGCCGGCCATCGGTTTCTCCGTAACCATGTGAATGCCGTGCTTCGCCACGGCCTCGGCGACCTCGGCATGCTGGCTGATCTCGGGACAGAGGATCGCGATATCGATTGCCTCCGCCCTCAGCATCTCCCTGTAGTCAGCATATGCAAGCGGGCCGCCGGGTGCGTTGAGGGTTCGCTGCAGATTGGCGTTGCGGCTGCCCTCGACCGTGGTGAGGGATGGGGTTCGCGGCACCGTGTCGGCACAGGCGACGATGTCAACGCGGCCGGTGGCGATGAATCGGTCGACCAGTTCGTTCACGTGCATATGGGCAAAACCGATGACGCCCACGCGGTAGGATTTTTGGCTTGGATCACGCATGTGCAAATCTTTCGGAAGTGGGACGGTCAGGCCGGGCGGCATGTGCGCCATGCCCGCGCGGTGGCGGCAATCACTGTCAGTGCGTCGAGCCGTCGTCCTCGCCTTTCTCGAAATCGCCTTCGACCTGGGCCATCCGGTTCGTCACGCGTGCGAAGCAGAGCACGGACCGCGAGCGCGCCTGGCCGAACGCGTAAAGTGCCGACGCCTCCATCTCAACCGCAATGGCGCCGCGCGCGCGGGCCCACGCTATTGCTTCCTCGGTTTCCCGGTACGGCGCGTCCGTGGTCCAGGCCAATCCGCGATGGACCGCGACGTAAATCCCAGACAGTTCCGCGAAGGCGGCGTCCGCCAACACCGCATCGGCTTGCGCGACTTCGGAAGGCGGCAGGTAATGATGGCTGGTGCCCTCGTCGCGCAGCGCCCGGTCGATCAGGACGAAGTAGTTGGTCGGGCCGGCCGCGGCAATCTGGCCCGCGGAAGTCACGCTGATCAGGAAGCGGCATCCGGACACGAACAACTGCTCCGCCACCAGGACCGCGAAAGGGGCGCCCACTGCCCGCCCGACCACGCCGAAGCGTTCCCCGTCCATCGCGAAGACGTACATTTCGGTATGGTAGCAGGCCCATCCGCGGGATTTCGTGGCGCGTCCGCTGGCGCGAAGTCGGTCCAGAAGGTCGCCGTCGGGGTCCAGGACGCAAATCTCCGGAACCGGCTCTGCCGGGAGGCTCCTCTGGCGCCTTGCCTCTCGCAGCAGGTTCTCCGGCCGGAAGATGGAAGGGGCGGAATGGTCCTTCCGGCCGAACAACATGGGCGTGGGCGGGAACCGGTCCATGCTTCCGTCCTTGAGCGATGCAAGCTTCGATCTACACACTCGCGGACTTCGGGTCCACGTCGGAGACGCGCGTGAACCATATCACCTGCCAGCCTTCGCTTTGGGAACCCGAACCGCGCCATGTACAATCGCTCCACCGGATGGAGGTCGCTGATCAATGAGACCGAATCCCTTCGCTGATGTCCTGTCCTTCCTGACGAATGCGGCCTGGCCGACTGCGGTGTTCTGGCTGCTCCTTGTGAGCAGTGCCTATATTGCTGTCTCGACATGGCGGCGCCACCCAAGCCAGCGGACCGCGGCACATCTTGGCCGCTTCCTGCTTCGGGTTATCGTCGGCGGGATGTGGTGGCAGCAATCGCTGTGGAAGATTCCACCCAACTATGACGGCCTGATGTTCTGGATGCGGCAGATGGTCGATCACAGTGCGATCCCGCTCCAGGGTACGCTCGTGGCCAGCTACGTCATTCCCAATATCGCCGTTTTCGGGCCGCTGGTCTACGTCATCGAGGTCGTTGTCGGGGCCTCGCTCATTCTCGGTCTTTTCACCCGCCTGGGGGCCGCCCTTGGCGCGCTGATGGCGATCAACCTGTGGCTCGGCTTGTATTCCGCCCCGAACGAGTGGCCCTGGACATACGCCTTCCTCCTGATCCTCCAGCTCGGGTATGTCATCGACCCGCCGGGACGAAGCCTCGGCGTCGATGCCTCGACCGGCGTCATCGAGCGACGCAAGGTAAGATCGGGCCGGGCGTAGGATGCAAAGCCCTTGCCTATCCGGCATCGATGACACGCCCATGCCGCGTGCCGCCGCTCAGCGCCGCCGCTTGCGGAAATATTCGTAGAGGTCATCGAACACCGCCGAGCCGCGCTCGATGCGCTGCTCGTCGGTCTTGTCGCCCATCGACAGGCCGGTGATGAGGTTGGCGATGCCGCTGGTTTCCTCCCGGCCGAATTTCGAATCCTTGAGGTCGATGTCGTGGACGATCTCGGCGATCGCGGTCAGTGGTCGGTCCTTCAGGCCGGCGCGCTCAAGCAGCACCTCGAACGTGCAGCGGTCGCCCTCATGAGTGAATTCGGCTTCGAACATGTCGAACCGCAACTCCCCGGGCTCCGGCAGGTAGCCCTTGCCGGCCACGAACTTGAATCGCGCCTGCGGGTCGATGAAGCGCCGAATGAGCCATGCCGAGGCGATGCGGTCGACGTGCACGCCGCGGCGGGTTACCCAAATTGCGTCGGTGGGCATGGCCGGGGCGGTGGCGGAACCGCGTTCGGCTTTGCGGCCCGCGGGCATGGCCTCGGTCTCGTTCACCATCGCGCTCAGCCGCCTGAGCAGGCCATCCACCGTCTCGCGGCCGTTCGCGCCGAAGAAGTCGATGGCGGCGATCTGGCGAACCGCCGAGACGAGCCGATCAATCCTCGACCTGGCATCGGCGCGCGCGGCCGGGCCAGGGGCTGCCCCGAGGTCCTCGGCCACGGCGCGCGCATCCGTGGCGAGCGCCGCGTAGTCCTCGTCCCGCGCCCGGGTGAACATCTGGCGGACCTCGTCATCCGACAGGCCGTCGACGAGCCTCGCCTCGCAGATCATCGCCTCGCCGCCTGCCTCGACAATCTCCTTGAGCACCCACTCGAAATCTTCCTGCGCCTGTTCGCTCGACGGCAGCGCATAGACGGAGTTCTTCACCGTCACGGCGCCCAGCGCCTGCAGCCTGCGCCAAATCTTCACCCGGGCGTAGGCAGGCTTTGCCGGCAGCTGGTGGATCAGCAGAAGCCAGCGCGCGGTTTCGGAGTCGGCTTGGTTCATCCGGGCATTCTATCACGATCCCGCGGCCAGATGGGATACACTTGTATCTTGCCAAAGATTAGACGTAGCATCCATTCCTGCAGCATGGGAGCAACGGCAATGGATGGACAAGGGATTTCACCCCACGACCTCTATATTGCCCTGGGCACCGGCGGCGCGCCGGTCATTGTCGACGTTCGGCGCGCGCAGGCCTTCGCGGCCGACGAGGTGCTCATCGCCGGCGCCGGATGGCGAGACCCGGAGGATTTCGGCCGCTGGGCGGCATTGCTTCCGCCCGCCCGGCGGGTGGTTGTTTATTGCGTGCACGGCCATGAGGTCAGCCAGGCCGCGGCGGCGGCGCTCAGGGCGGCGGGGGTGCGCGCGACGCATCTGGAAGGCGGCATCGCCCGCTGGCGCGAGGAGGGGTTGCCGACCCGGCGGAAACATCCCGACGAACCCCGGAAATGGGTGACCAGAGAGCGGCCGAAGATCGACCGCATCGCCTGCCCATGGCTGATACGGCGCTTCGTCGCGCCGGATGCCGAGTTCCTCTACGTGCCGACGAACCGCGTGTTCGAGGTCGCGGCCGAAACCGGGGCCAGGGCCTACGACATTCCGGGGGCCGAGCCGTTCGCGCATGACGGCGAGCTATGCTCCTTCGACGCGCTGATCAAGCACTACGAACTCAGCGATCCGGCACTGCACAGGCTGGCTCTCATCGTGCGTGGCGCCGATACCGCGCGGCACGACCTTGCCCCGCCTGCCTCCGGCCTGCACGCGATCTCGATGGGTCTGTCGGCGAATATTCCGGACGACCATGCCATGCTGGAGCACGGTATGATCATGTACGACGCCCTCTACACCTGGTGCCGCGACCTCCGCGACGATGTCCATAATTGGACGCCGCCCGTGAAACAGCCGGTGTCCGCACCGGAGCGCGCCGCTTGAGCGGCGCCGCTCCGGCGGCCGAAACCGGCGGGCTCGGCCGGCCGCGGTCAGCGGCCGGACACGGTGTTTCGTTCCGCGATGCCCTGGTTGTCTGGCTGCGGGTGGCTGCATTGTCGTTCGGCGGCCCGGCCGGGCAGATCGCGGTCATGCACCGCATCATCGTCGAAGAGAAGCGTTGGATCGGCGAGGCGCGCTTTCTGCACGCGCTCTCCTATTGCACGCTCCTGCCGGGCCCGGAGGCGCAGCAGCTCGCCATCTATATCGGCTGGCTGATGCATCGCACCCGCGGCGGGATCACGGCAGGCGCGCTCTTTGTCTTGCCGGGCGCGCTCTGCATCATGGCGCTCAGCTACATCTACGCCGGCTGGGGCCAGGTCGGTGCGATCGCCGCGCTGTTCTTCGGCCTCAAGGCGGCGGTGCTGGCGGTGGTCCTCCAAGCCGTCGTGCGCGTCGGGTCGCGGGCGCTCAAGAACCGCATGATGATCGGCATCGCGGCCATCGCGTTCGTCGCGATCTTCTTCCTCGGCGTCCCGTTCCCGTTGATCGTCCTCGCCGCCGGGCTCGTCGGCTGGGCGGGCACGCGCGCAGGCTCCTCCCTGTTCCAGGTGGGCGGCGGCCATGGCAAGGGCAGCGGGAAAATACTCGCCGAAGCCGACAGCCTGCTCGGCGAGGGGCAACCCGAGCACACCCGCGTCACTGTGGCGACCGCCCGCCGTGCCGCAGCATTGTGGCTCGTCTTGTGGCTGGTGCCGGTCCTGGCGCTGCTCGTCATGCTCGGTCCCGACGCCACGTTCAGCCGCATCGCGCTGTTTTTCAGCGAGATGGCCGTCGTCACCTTCGGGGGCGCCTACGCCGTGCTCGCCTACGTGGCCCAGGAAGCGGTCGCGCACTACCACTGGCTGCGCCCCGGCGAGATGCTGGACGGGTTGGGGATGGCCGAGACCACGCCGGGGCCGCTGATCATGGTCACCCAGTTCGTCGGCTTCATGGCCGCCTACCGCGACCCTGGCGCACTCAACCCGATGCTGGCCGGGACGCTTGGCGGGCTGCTGACCACCTGGGTGACCTTCACCCCCTGTTTCCTGTGGATCTTTCTCGGCGCGCCATTCATCGAGGGCCTGCGCGGCAACAAGGCGCTGAGCGGCGCCCTGTCCTCCGTCACCGCCGCGGTCGTTGGCGTCATCTTGAATCTGGCGGTGTGGTTCGCGCTGCACACCTGGTTCCGCGAGGCCGGCCCTGTGCGCGCTTTCGGCCTGTCCTTCGACGCGCCGATCCCCTCCAGTCTTGAGCCGTGGGCGCTCGCGCTCTCGATTGCCGCCCTCGTCGCGATCTTTCGCTTCAAGGCGGGGATGATCCCGACCTTGCTTGCCTGCGCCGCCGCCGGCGTCATCCTTCACCTGGTCGGGGTGGTTTGATGAACCGGTGCATAATGCGGATCACCCACGGCCATGTCCAAACCCGTGGGACCCCATGCCTCGATCGGAGTGGCCGTGGGAACGACCGGATGCGAAGCGGCGGTGAGACGGGAAGTGGTGGAAGCGATGGTTCCGGTCGAAGAAGAACACCGTACCGAAGCTCAGGCCGATCGGGGGACCGAGGAACCACGGGTCGTAGCCAAATGGGTACGGGTATGCGGCGACGTAGGGGTAAGGCGCTGGCAGGTAGAACGAGCCATATGCCGAGGGGTCGCCCGGCGCGCCCTCGGTCACCTTCCAACCCCCGTCGGGCTGCAGGCAAGCGTGGCCGACGATATCGCGCGGCGTACCGTCGACGACCGCCTGCGCCGTGTAGTCGCGGCAGTTCGGGTCTTCGCCCGGCGGCGCGGTGGTCACTTTGGTGATCACCGGTTCAGGCGGCACCACCGCCGTGCAGGCCGAGCAGGCCAGCAGCGCGGCCACGAGTGCCACAGCCGCTGAAGCCTGCGCGGCGCGTCGGGCCGGCGTAGCGGCAAAGGCGGACGGGCCGCGTTCCTCGATATCCACCGCTGCCTCCTTTGGTCTGCCCTCGCTTGCCGCTTGCGCCGCGCATCGGCGCCTGCGCGCGATCGGGGATGTCTTCAATAATAACGACGTATTGCGCCGGGGGGTTATTCCCATTTGATCACCTGATCTGCACCGATGGCCAAAGCTTCCTGTCCACCAGTCGGCGTGCGACCATCGGGCGCCGGGTACTCGCATTGAGGGCATTATGCCGCCTGCCACCGTCCAAGACCATGCGTGCCCGGGCGCGGCGGTACCTGCACCCACGCAGGGTGCCGCCAGTTTTGTGACCGGCGGCTCGGGGTTTGTCGGGCGGCGTGTGATCGAAGATCTCGTCCGCCGTGGCCAGGAGGTGCGGGCGCTGACGCGCTCGGAGGCCTCGGCCGATGTGGTGCGGCGCCTCGGCGCAGTGCCGGTTGCCGGTGACCTCGGCGACGCCGCGGCGATGGCGGCGGGCATGCGTCGTTGTGGCGTGGTGTTCCATGCGGCCGCGAAGGTGGCACTTTGGGGCGACTGGAAGGACTTTCACCGCGATACCGTTCAGGGCACCGCCAACGTGATCGCGGCGGCACGGGCGGCCGGCGTCCCGTGTCTGGTGCATGTTGGGACCGAAGCCGTACTTGCTGACGGCCGGCCGATCATCGCCGCCGACGAGTCGCGACCAATTCCGGCGGGTCCGAACGGGCCGTATCCACGATCCAAGGCCCTCGCCGAACAATTGGTCATCGCCGCCAACGGGCCGGATCTGCGGACCGTGGTGGTGCGGCCGCGGTTCATTTGGGGTGAGGGCGACACCGCATTGCTGCCGCGCCTTACTGCCGCGATGAAGTCCGGAGCCTGGATCTGGTTTGGCGACCGCCATCACCTGACGTCCACATGCCACGTCGCCAATGTCAGCCACGGCATGTTGCTGGCGGCGGAACGGGGGCGGGGCGGCGAGGTGTATTTTCTGACTGACGGGCCGCCGGTCGATTTCGCGGCGTTCATCACCCGTTTCGTCGGCACACGAGGCGTGAAACCGCCGCCTTGGCGTGCGCCGCTCTGGGTCGCGGACGCCATCGCGGCACTGTGTGAAACCGTCTGGCCGCTTGTGGCGCGCGTCACCGACATGGAGCCGCCGCTGACGCGAACCGCGGTGAACCTGTTCTTCCGGGAGGTCACGGTCAACGGTGCCAAGGCGCGGTGCGAGCTTGGGTATGAGCCGGTGATGACAGTCGATGAAGGCATGCGTCGTCTCGCCGCGACGGCGCCTGCCCGCCCGGAGGGCGGAACGATGGCACAGGTTCGGTAACCACCCCGCGAGCTGCAGAGCGCTCCGGTCGGTCGCCCGCTGGCGACACGCACGCACGACGAAGATCATAACCGGGTCAGTGGCTAATTGGAGCGGGCGAAGGGATTCGAACCCTCGACCCCAACCTTGGCAAGGTCTTGCTTGGCCTATCCGGCGCTATCCCGTTCCATCCCGTGACCCACCACACCGCTGATAAATAAGGAAATTATACAAAAGGCTCCGACGTCTGCATTCCGAAATATCCTACTTCCCCATCCAGACTGCTTACAAGGTGCTTACATTTCGTCCGCTCTGTGGTAATGTAAGCAAATTCGCAGTCCATGGCGAGTGGATCATGAGCAAGCTGACGAAACAGGTGGTGAAGGATCTGGAGAAGCCTGCGAAAGGGCAGGCATTCCTCTGGGATGGGGAACTGAGGGGATTCGGGGTTCGGGCGATTCCGTCAGGCCTCAAAACCTTCGTCCTTCAGTACCGCAATACCGAAGGCCGTAGCCGGCGGATCGTCCTCGGCCGGTTTGGTGTCATGACGGTCGAGCAAGCGCGCGACGAAGCGCGGATCAAGCTGGGCGCCGTCGCTCACGGCAATGACCCGGCGGAAGAGGCTGGTCCGCGGGAAACAATCACCGTGGCCGAAGTCTGCGACTGGTATCTGGCCGAAGCAGCGGTCGGCCGCATCCTTGGACGTCGCAACCGCCCGATCAAGCCATCCACCCTGGCGATGGATCGAAGCCGGATCGAGAACTCATATCAAGCCGCTGATCGGTCGGCGACAGGTTCGCGCGCTCAAAATCGCCGACATCTCCGGCATGCAAGCGGACATCGCCGCCGGGAAGACTGCCAAACCCCGAGGCGACGGGCGCGGTGGAGCGACCACTGGGGGAACTGGCGTCGCGGCGCGCTCGGTCTCGACCCTGCAAAGCCTTTTGTCGCACGCCAAGCTACTCGACGTGATTGAGTCCAACCCTGCGGTGGGGGTCCGCAAATTGGCCGGCAAGAGGAAGGAGCGACGCTTGAGCGTCGCTGAGATCAAGAAACTCGGCGAGGCCATGCGGGCCGCCGAGAAGGGCGGAGAACGTCCCGTCGCCCTGGCAGCGGTGCGCCTCATGCTTTTGACGGGATTTCGGATCTCGGAAGCGCAGGGGCTACAGCGCGCCTGGCTGCATGCCGATGAGGGCTATGTCCATTTTCCAGATACCAAGAGCGATGGACAGGTGCGCGCGATCGGGCCGTCCGCAGCCCGGCTCGCAGCGGGCCAGCCGATCCGCAAAGATTGCCCGTATATCTTCCCGGCCGATGTCGGCGACGGCCATTACACGGCCGCCAAGGGTTGCCTCGCCCGGCTTTGTGCCACCGCAGAAATCGAAGGGGTCACTCCTCACACGCTGCGCCATACGTTCGGCAGCGTCGCCGGTGACCTCGGATTTTCCGAACTGACGATCGCCGCCCTGCTGGGCCACGCAGCCAGAGGCGTGACGCAGGGCTACGTTCACATCGACGAGGCCCTCAAGCTCGCCGCGACGCGGACGTGCGAGGAAATCTCGGGCCTCCTCGTGGAGCAGGCGCCATCAGCCGACCAACGTGCAGCATGACATCGCCAACGAGGACATCAAGCCGACCTACCTGCTGGTGAAAGTCTGGCGCTTGGTTCGGCGTCACAAGCCCGATTCTGAGCGGGAAGCGGAAGTTGGGTGGCCGCCTCTCGCCGCCACGCCGGCCGCAATCCGGTAATGGCATCCCGCCGCTTCTGCCGCTCACCTGCCCGCCGCTCAAGCGCCTTAGCGCCTACACCGCGCACAGTCTCGCCCGATCCGACCAGCATAAATCCGACAGTCGGGGTCATTGGGTCCAACGGTGCAAGCGGCCGGCAATTAGCGGCAAGCCTCTTGACGATGACGTGTTGTAAGATTATCTTACGATATGTCGGTTCGTAGGAGGCGTGGAGATGGACCCCGTAACGCTCAAGGAGACACTGATCGTCGTCATCGGTCAGATCCAGGCTAACAGCGGCCTCGAATGCCCGCCGCTGACAGGCGCGACCAAGCCGGTCGAAACCATCCCGAAGTTCGACAGCAAAGTCTGGCCAGTCGCGACCACTATCCTGGCGACGGAGATCGGCAAAACCATCCCGAACGACGTGAACATCTTCGTCGACGAGACGACGAAGCTGCCGCGCTCCATCGACGAGACAGCGATCTTCGTCTGCGAACTGCTGAAGAAGCAGGAAGAGACGGAAGCGGCCGCGGCATGAGCGAAATCGAAGCAGCCAAGCGCGCTCTGATCGCCGAGCGCCTCAAAGAAGCGCGCAAGCTTGCGGGCCTTTCTCAGGGTCATGTCGCCAAGATGCTCGGCCTGCATCGGCCGTCCGTTTCGGAGATGGAGGCCGGCAACCGCCGGGTCTCGGCCGACGAACTGGCACGCCTCGCCGAAATCTATGACGTGAACGTCGCCTGGCTGCTCGGCGAGGCGCCCGACACCCTCGACGCCCAAGATCCGCGTCTCGAACTCGCCGCGCGTGAACTCTCCAAGCTCAAGCCAGACGACCTCGACCGTCTGCTCAAGCTTCTCGCTGCCATGCGCAGCGATTCCACCCCGAACGCCGAGGGAGGCGATCGGTGATGAACATGATGCGCACCCGCAAGCCCAGCTTTCGATCGCCGCGCGCTCGCGAACCCAGGCCATGCAGGCGGCGATCGCCACGCGGGCGAAGGCCAAGCTCGACCAGCACAGCCCCGTCTGCATCTACGGGCTCTGCGAGACGCTGGGCGTCACGGTGCGCTTCAACAACATCAACATGGAAGGGATGTACCAGCGCGCCGCCCCCGCCGCGCATCCATCTGTCGGCGCGACGTCCGCTGCCGCGGCGCGCCTATAATTGCGCGCACGAACTCGGCCATCACGTGTTCGGCCACGGCTCGTCGATCGACGAACTGCGCGAGGACGCGAAGGAGCATCCCTGGGAGGACCCCAAGGAATTCCTGGCCGACACCTTTGCGGGCTTCATGCTGATGCCGATCATCGGCCTGCGCCGCGCCTTCGCGGTCCGCGGCTGGACGCCGGAGACGGCGACCCCGGCACAGATGTTCACGATCGCCTGCGAGTTCGGCGTCGGCTACAGCACGCTCCTCACGCATCTCTCCGTCGGCGTGAACATGCTGTCGCGTGGCCCGCGCCGGCGCCTTGCAACGCGCCACCCCTAAGGCGCTACGCGCCGGACATCCTCGGCGCTCTCGCCCCGGAGCCGCTGATCGTCGCCGACCGCCATCGCGTCGCGACCGACGCTCGACGCTGAGGTCAAGACGCTGCTTCTGCTGCCGCCGGGCACCGAAGCGGCAGGCGGCAGCCTCGTCTTCGAACGCGACCTCGCAGCCGGTCGCCTGTTCCGCGCGGTGCCGCCCGGGATCGTTCAGGCGAGCGCCGGAGACTGGCCGGCTTGGGCGACGTTCGTTCGCATCGCGCCCGAAGCCTATGTCGGGCTCGCCCAATATCGCCATCTGGAGGATGACCCGGATGAGTAAATCCAACTCCGCACGCCGACGAGCCGACGGTCGTCAGCGACACTGACCTGTCGCGCGCATGGGCGCGTCTTTTCCTGCACATTCTCGACGGCCGTCGGCCGGAGATCTCGCCGCTGATGCTGAGCCTCACCGGTTTCGACGACCACGGCGAACTCTCCGAGATGGCGCCCGTGCGCCAAGCCCTTGACCAGGTGCTCAAGCGCAAAGCGCAAGATTTCGGTCGAGGACGTCGCGTTCACGATCTTCCCCGAACGCCTCTGGCAGATTGCTCGGCGCGACCGAACCCGCCTTTTTGCACTCTATAACGGGCGTTTTCCGCGCTACGTGGCGATGAACCGTCGCAGCCAACGGTCGGGGCCTCTATTTCGAGCGCACTGACGATGTTTGGCGGCGACGCGCCCGTGCGACGGCAATCAATTGGAGTGGATTTTGTCTCAGTACAATTCGCGATCGGGCGTTCGGCGATTCGATGCTCCAAGCGGCGATCTTCGATCCAGCTCGCGACCACGTCGCAAATGCGCGTGTCGGCTTTCCCTGCCTGCAGCATGTCAGCTTCGTGCCCACCGCCGATGGCCTCGTCGTCAACGCCTTCTACGCCACGCAGTACGTGTTCGACAAAGCCTACGGCAACTATCTCGGTCTCGCCCAACTCGGCGCGTTCATGGCGCACGAGATGGGACTTGCGCCTTGCGCGACTGAACGTCACCGTCGGCGTCGCCAAGCTCGATGGCATCAGCAAGAGCGATGCATTTCTGAAGCCGCTCATCGCCGCGGCACGCGCAGCGCTTTCTGACCCACTCGACGATTCCGGCTCAGCCTGCCGTCGTCGCTCGTGGCCGCAGGGGCAGCGTTTTGACAAAGAGTCGCCCAAGTCCGCCGCCAAACGTCCGCGCGGCCGACCGCCGAAATCCCGCATCGACCGACCTCAACCGCCACGCTGCCGCATAGATCTGCCATTGCGTCACGCGCGCCCGAGCGGCAGTCGCGCCGCAATGTGCCGGCGCCGATCGTCCTGCGCCACCTCGCGCCGGCCAAGGTCTCGGAGGTCTATGAGAGCTATTGGCGCTTCGCCGCCGAACGCCAGGCGGTCTTCTTCCGACGGGCGCGCGGCGAGGACGGCCCCTGGACCGGCAATGCCGTGCTCGCGATCTACAAGTTCACCAACGCCTACCGGGCCTCCGATCGCGTCAGCCAATATCTGATCCGGCACGTCATCTATCGCGACGACCTGCCGAACTCGCCGCGCGAGGTGTTCTTTCGCATTCTGCTGTTCAAGCTGTTCAACAAGATCGAGACCTGGGAGCTGCTAGAGCGCTCGCTCGGCCCGATCACGTTCGAGGACTATCGCTTCGCACCCTATGACGAGGTACTTGAGCCGCGCGATGCGGGACGGACGCCGCATCTACTCGGCCGCCTACATCATGCCACCAGGAAGCAGCGCGTTCGGCAGGTCCGCCAAGCACCAGAACCATCTGCTGCTGCTCGAACGCATGATGGCAGATCGACTCCCCGAACGCCTTGGCGCAGACCCGGACGATGCAGGAAGGCTTCGAGAAGCTTCGGGCCTATCCGACGATCGGCGACTTCCTGGCCTATCAGTTCATCACCGACATCAACTACAGCGAGATCACCGATTTCAGCGAAATGGATTTCGTCGTGCCCGGTCCGGGCGCGCGCGACGGGCTGCGCAAGTGCTTCGTCGATCCCGGCGGACTGAACGAGCCCGAACTCATCCGGCTGATGGCCGATCTTCAGGAGCAGGAGTTCGAGCGCCTGGGCCTCGACTTCCAATCGCTGTGGGGGCGACGGCTCCAACTGATCGACTGCCAGAACTTGTTCTGCGAAGTCGACAAGTATGCGCGTGTCGCTCACCCGCAGATCGCAGGGCAAGACCGGCCGGACCCGGATCAAGCAGAAGTTCGAGCCGACCTCGACCCGATCGAGCTCTTCTATCCGCCGAAATGGAAGTTAAACGACAAGATACGTGCCAGCGCCGACACGCCGCTCGCCACGGCCGGGCGGCCGCTGGATAAAGCCGAAGGAGACGATGATGGATTTCGACCACTATCAGAAGGAGGCCCTGCGTACCGATCGCGTTCCAGCGCGCGATGGTCCGGAAGACGTTCTATCCCTTATCGTCCCCATGCTGGGTCTCGCCGGCGAAACCGGCCAGCTGCTCAGCGAATACAAGAAGCATCTGCGCGACGGCGAAGCCCATCGACTCTTCAAGGAGCGCGTATCCGAAGAGCTCGGCGACCTGCTCTGGTACATCGCGAATGTCGCGAGCAAGTTCGACCTGACACTCGATGAGATCGCTGCCGCCAACCTCGCCAAGGTCAAGGCGCGCTGGGCAACTGAGCGGACAGAGCCGCTGTGCTTCGACGCCGACGCTTCCGGAAGGCGAGCGCCTTCCGCGCCGGTTCGAAGTCGAACTGGTCGATGTCGAAGGTGAAGATCGCCAGCGGGTCCGCGTATCGATCAACGGCGTGCCGTTCGGGGGCGAGCTGACCGACAACGCCTATGATCCTGATGGCTACCGCTTCCACGATGTCTTCCATTTTGCCTATGCGGCAGTGCTGGGCTGGTCGCCGATCACGCGCGCGTTGCTGCGCCGGAAGCGCAAGAGCCGACCGTTGCTCGACGAAGTCGAGGACGGCGGCCGCGCCGCGGTAATCGAAGAGGGCGTGGCTGCGCTCGCCTTCGACTATGCCCGACGCCATCACATGCTCGACGGCGTCAACGTGCTCGACTTCCAGCTTCTGCGCACGATCAAGGACATGACCTCGCATCTGGAAGTCAAGCAATGCACGACCGGCGAGTGGGAGCAGGCGATTCTGCAGGGCTTTAAGGTGTGGCGTGCCGTCCTGGCCGCGCGTGGCGGTCGGATCGCAGTCGATCTCGACCAGCGCCGCATCGACTATCTCGGCCCGGCCCGGACCGATCAGGCCGGTTCGGCACCTTCGCCATGAGGCTTACCGCCGATTGCGATAGCGCTCGCCATGGCCATCGCGCCTGGCGTGGCTGATGCTCAGCCGCCATTCGATGATCCCAAGTTCGGTGGCCGCCTTTGCAGCGCCGCCCGTGAGACGGACCTGCGGCGGCGCACCCGCCGCGCGATAGATGATCACGTCGGAGAACGCGACGCCAGCTCCGAAGCCCGTGCCCAGCGCCTTCAGAACAGCCTCCTTGGCGGCGAACCGGCCCGCCAGCCGCTCGACTCGGTCAGGTCCATCGCCGATCTCGTCGAGCTCTTCCCGCACGAAACAACGTGGAATCAACGGATCGCGTGGATCCTCGATCCAACGCCGCATCTCCGCGATCTCCACGAGATCGATCCCGTGCCCGACGATGTTCATATCCCCCGCCGACCTCCGTCGCTCGCTCTGCCCAACCACGCGCCCAGGATAGCAACAACGATATGTCCTGGCGGTCGGGGACTACCGGCCGCAATGAACACCCTATCGGGGCAAGATACGCCATGACCAAGACGGACGCGATGTTCTGGAGCGGCGAAACCCTACGCGAGCGATTGGCGCCACTGATAGAGCCTTTCGAGCCCGATCGGGTCGACTGCGCCGCCTATACCTTGTCCGTCGGTGGCGAAGTCTATGTGTCGCCGAATGATCAAACCGCCGACCCGACGACCGTCACGGTGCGCAAGCTCGCTCCGGGGGACGCGTTCACTGTCCCGCCCGGTCAGTTCGCGTTCCTGCTCACCGAGGAAATCGTCGCTGTCCCGGCCGATGCGCTTGCCTTCATTTCGATCCGGGCAAAGACCAAGTTCCGCGGCCTCGTTAACGTCTCGGGGTTTCACGTCGATCCGGGCTACCGCGGACAACTGACCTTCGCTGTTTTCAACGCCGGACCCGTTCCGATTCATCTCAAACGGGGCCAGCCGATCTTTCTTATTTGGTATGCAAGCCTGGATCGCGAGACCGCCTTCAAGAAGGACGGCCCGACGCACATGGGCATCGATACCGACTTGATCAGCGGAATCGCCGGAGAGTTGCAGTCCTTCGCGAGTCTTTCCAAGAAGATCAAGGACGTCGACAAGGCGCTGGGCGACCGCATCCACTCCGTCGAAAAAGAGCAAACCTACTATCGCGTCATCGGTGCCATCGCTCTGGCGCTAATAATCGTGTTGGCCGGGAGTTGGTTGAAGGACCATTACCCTTCCAGCCCCCCACCGGCGCCACCCAATGCGGCTACGCCGCCGTCGGCGCATCCATGAAGCAGCCCCTGCCTCCGAATCCGGCACCTGCAGCACGGGCGGGCGCCGACGGGCGCGTCGCCGGCACGTCTTAATCGGGAGCAATCATGGGCCTGTTCACCGATTGGTGCGGAAAGAACCAGACCACGGGTAAGCAGAGAGCGATTTCCAAATCGTGCTTGTGAAGTCGCACGTGAAATCGGGGGCGTCAAAAATCAGCCTCCTCAAGCATGCGGCAACAGGGTCAAGGACGTCTACCCTGTCTACGCGCAGCTACCTTTGCGCCTAGCCTTGATTCTTGCGCCTATATCCATCACTCTTGCGCCTAGATTCTAGGCGCAGGAAAGGCCGCTTTGGCGAACCAGATCCCCGAAGAAGCACTGGCAGCGATCGAAGATGCCGTGCGCCGTCACGCCAACGGCGTGTCGGCGCCGGAGATTATGCGCGCCCTGGCAACGCCCATCCCACAGCGCACTCTCCAATATCGCCTCAAGCATCTGGTCACCAGAAATCGCCTCATCATGGATGGCGAAGGGCGCTGGGCGAGATACCGGATGCCCGATGCGGCCATCAGCGGGGCGGCTCAGGAAGATGCTCATGAACCTGTCATTCCGCTCTCCGAAGCGGGGACATCGATCCGCGACTACGTCCGGCAAGCGCCGGAGGCCCGCAAGCCAGTCGGTTACGACCGCAAATTCCTCGACCGTTATCGGCCAAACGTTTCCTCCTATCTGACCGAACAGGACCGTGCGCATCTGGCAGCCGTCGGCCGTCCGGGGATTGCCGAACAGCCCGCCGGCACCTACGCCAAACAGATCCTCAATAGGCTGCTGATCGACTTGGCGTGGAATTCAAGCCGCCTCGAGGGCAACACCTACTCGCTCCTCGACACAAAGCGTCTCATCGAGCTGGGCGAAGAGGCGCAAGGCCGCGCGCATCTCGAAGCGCAGATGATCCTGAACCACAAGGACGCGATCGAGTTCCTGGTCAGCGCCGCCGACGAGATCGGCTTCAACCGCTACACCATCCTCAATCTCCACGCGCTCCTGGCCAATAACCTCCTGGCCGATCCCACAGCAGCCGGCAGGCTGCGCTACATCGCCGTGGGCATTGAGCGCTCCGCCTTCCATCCGCTGGAAGTGCCGCAGCTCATCGAGGAAAATTTCGATCAGATCCTGGCGACCGCGGCGGCGATCACCGATCCCTTCGAGCAAGCGTTCTTCGTGATGGTGCAGCTTCCCTACCTGCAGCCCTTCGACGACGTGAACAAACGCGTGTCCCGCCTCGCCGCGAACATCCCGCTCATCAAGAGCAACCTGTCGCCGCTGTCGTTCGCTGATGTGCCCCGGCAGACCTATACGGAAGCCGTACTCGGCGTTTACGAGCTGACCAAGATCGACCTTCTCAAGGACGTCTTCATCTGGGCCTACGAGCGGTCAGCCGCCCGCTACGCCGCCGTTCGCCAATCCCTTGGTGAACCTGACCCCTTCCGGCTTCGCTATCGCGAACAGCTTCGCGAGCTCATCGCCGAACTCATCCGGGCGCGCGTGAGTCGGAAGGACGCCGCAGCGACGAATCGCCGCTTGGTCGCAGAAGGAAATCGATCCCGACGACCGTCGGCGTTTCGCCGAGATCGTCGAAGCCGAACTCACCAGCCTGCATGAAGGCAATTTCGCCCGCTATCGAATCCGCCCCTCGGAATTCGCGGCCTGGCGACAAGTCTGGGAGGCGAGATGACCGATACCGCGCCGTCGGCCAAACCGCCGGCTCGCAGCGATCTACGCTCTCACCATCGAGCGATTTCGCGGTATCACCTCTCTCAAGTGGAAGCCGTCGCGCGGCGTGAATGTCATTCTCGGCGGCGGCGACGTCGGCAAGACCACGATCCTCGAAGCCATCGCGCTCCTCTCTCAGTCCGGTCAATCCGACGACGCTCTCCGATCCCGACTATCACGACCGAGATATCGAAGCCGGCTTCTCCATCGAGGCTGTTCTGTCCCTGCCGGTCGGTGCCGGAATGAGCAGCCAGATGAAACCCTCCTGGCCTTGGGAATGGACCGGCGAAGAGGCGGCCGTTCCGACCCTCGAACACGACGGCAAGCTCACCGGCGAACCGGTCTACCGTGTTCGCGTGCGCGGCACCGAAGACCTCGAACTCGCCTATGAGATCGTCCAGCCCGATGGCTCTGCGGATAGCTTTCCAGTCGCGCTGCGTCGAGCGATCGGCCTCGTCCGCCTGAGCGGCGATGATCGCAACGACCGCGATCTCAGGCTGGTTCAGGGCTCTGCGTTGGATCGTCTGCTCTCGGACAAAGGTCTGCGCTCCCGCATGGCGAGCGAGTTGGCGAAGAACGACGTCAAGAACGAGTTGACCACCGAAGCACAGACCGCGCTCAAGGATCTCGATACGGCATTCAAGAGAGAAAGCCTGCCCGCCGGCCTCGATCTCGCGATCACCGGCGGCCAGGGCGCGTCGATTGCGTCAATGATCGGTCTCACCGCCGATCGTCACGGTATCCAATTGCCCCTTGCGAGCTGGGGAGCCGGAACCCGGCGATTGTCGGCGCTCGCCATCGCCGAGCAGAACCAGGGCGACGCACCGATCACCCTCGTTGACGAGGTCGAGCGCGGGCTTGAGCCCTACCGACAGCGAACCTTGATCGAGAAGCTCCAGACCGGCTCGTCCCAGGTCTTCCTGACCACCCACAGTCCGGCCGCCATCTCGGCCGCGACCAACTCCTCGATCTGGTACGTGGATCACACGGGGCAAATCGGGCCGCTCGACGCGGTCAAGATCGCGAAGCACCGCAGGACCGACCCGGAAACCTTCCTGTCGCGCCTCGCCATCGTAGCGGAAGGCGCGACCGAACTCGGATTTACCGCGGCCATTCTCGAACGTGCGCTCGGGTCCCCGCTTGAGCAACATGGCGTTCATGTGAGCGACGGTGGTGGGCACGAGACCGACGCTCGGCATCTTGGAAGCCCTCGCGGCTGGCGGCCTGCGGTTCGGCGGCTTCGCCGACGACGAAGACAAACATCCCACGCGCTGGGCGAGCCTGCACACAAAGCTTGGCGCTTTGCTCTTCCGCTGGCCGTCTCTCTGCATCGAGGAGAACATCCTCGACGTCGTACCCGACGACAAGCTGGAAGCGTTCATCACCGACCCTGTCGGCGAAAAAACTGGCGTTCGCTTACGCATTCTGGCCGATCGCCTCGGCATCACCGACAAGGATTTTGCTGCGCTCAAGGCGAAGGCGGGCACCGATTTCAAAGCCCGCATAGTCGAGGCAGCTCTCGGCACCGTGCCCACCGGCAAGGAAAGCGAGAAAAACGAGTACAAAGCGCATGCCAGCCGGTGGTTCAAATCCGTCGATGGCGGGCGTGAACTCGCCGGCAAGCTCTTCAGCCTCGCGCTCTGGCCCGCACTGAAACCGCAACTGCTCCCGTTCTGCAACGCGGTTCGGACGGCGATCGGTCTCAGCGAGATCATGGACCTGCATGGATGAGCGACGAGTCGGTCCACGCGGCGTTACGATCTGACGCGCCGCTGGTGCTGGTCGAAGCGCCGGCCGGCTGCGGCAAAACACACCAAGGCGCCGACTACGCGCGCGATGTCGCCGTTGACCGCTCTAACCGCCTCCTGATCCTGACGCATACACACGCGGCCTGCTCAGTGTTCGCCGAGCGTACCCGAGGCAGCGGCAGCCGCGTCGAGATCCGCACGATCGACAGCCTCATCGCGCATATCGCAACCGCTTATCATCTCGGCCTCGACCTACCAGCCGACGTGCCGACCTGGGCCAGACGGACGCCTGACGGCTATCGGCATGTCGCGCTTCGCGTTGCAGCATTGCTCAGGCGACACCCGATGATCGCCGCGGCTCTGGCCAAACGCTACCCTGTAGTCATCTGCGATGAGCATCAGGATTGCAGCGGCGAACAGCATGCGCTCGGCATGGCGATGCTCGACCAAGGCGCCAGACTGCGAGTGTTCGCTGACCCCGTCCAACGCATCTTTAAGGAAGCGCCGCTGGCCGGCTCCACTCCGGCGCATGATTGGGTCGCTCTCACGAAACAGGCACATGCGTTCGAGGAGCTCGACACGCCGCATCGCTGGCGGACCGGCTGCCCCGACCTTGGGCGCTGGACCCTCCTGGCCCGGGCGGCGCTCAAAAATGGCGGAAAGATTGATCTCCGCAATAATCTGCCTGCCAACGTGTCGGTAGTTGTTGCAGAGAACCAAGCTCGCAGGAACATGGAGTATCAGCTCGCTCCGACTGACCGGCGAGCCATCGACGCGTTCACGCGATCCCAAGCGTCGCTGCTCGTCCTCACGCGGTACAATGAGACGGCACGCTCATTGCGTGCCTTCTTCAACCGCCGGCTCCCGCTATGGGAAGGCCATACGCGTTCGGCGCTGGAGAAGCTGGTTGATGCGATTACCGCAGGCAATGCCGACTGCCCCAAGCTTGCCGCCGCTGTCGTCACGTTCATGAATGATATCGGCAAAGGCTTCAGCCCTTCGGCGTTCGGCGATCGGTTCGAAAAGGAAGTGCGCGAAGGCTGTACGGCAAGGAGTCGAGGCAAGCCCGCCACGATCCAGGAGCTTGGCCGCTTCCTCTTGGCCGAGCCCGATCATCGGGGCGTCGCTAAACTTCTCGCGCGCTTGGCGGAACTGAAACAGGGCGACGCCGATTTCGCCGATATTGAGATGGATCACAGCAGGGAGTTCTGGGAAGCGGTCAGGCTGGGCAACTTCGAAGATCTTGATGCGGGCTTAGCCGAAATAACACACCGCCGCACTTACGGGCGGCCCAAGCCACCCGACGCTGCTATCAGCACTATCCATAAGGCCAAGGGCCTCGAATGCGGCAATGTCGTGGTGATGCCGTGCGATGCCACGACCTTTCCCGACCGGGAGGATGCCCGGTGTCTTCTCTATGTTGCTCTCAGCAGAGCCAAAGAGCGATTGATGCTCGTGGTCTCGCGGGCCAATCCGAGCCCGCTTTTCCAGCTCTGAAGGTCTTCAGCCGGACTATGGCCTCGGCGTGGCTCCATCATATGGACGCAAGAGTATCGAACTTCGTTTGCTTATAGCGGGGGAAGGCATTCCCCCTGGCCGGCGCTGAAATCGCCGGCGCACCCCCTTCTGCGGGGGATACCCCCGCAACGCCCCCGCGTCCGGCGTTTTGTACACACCGAGGCGCACGAATGCTCATCCGCGAACTGGTGTGGGAACGATGGCCGGCGGCGATTTCCTGGAGTTCCGACAATTCGCAGCAGCACCAATTTCGTCGGTGGCCCGGGTCGGTTCCGCCGGCGTACTCGTTGCGACGAACCCCGCGGACACACTCCTTATCCCGCTCATCGCTGAACGTCGGCCAGTTTGGCGCGGTCGCCCGCATGTCAACGGCTGCGCCGTTCCCGCGGCAGTCGTCGAGCCGACCGCTCGCGTGACATGCGGGCTTGGCACCGCGCCCCTCCAGCCTCCATCGCTCATGAGGCGGGAAACGGAGGTTCAGATGTGCAGGGTTCTCAACAAACACGCGGCTGGCAGGCACGACGGCGCGGTCTATATCGGGCGCGGCAGCAAGTGGGGCAATCCGTTTCGGATTGGCGTCGACGGCGATCGTGCGGCCGTCATCGCGAAGCATGCTCGCTGGCTTCGCGGCCAGCATCACTTGCTGCGCGCACTCGACGAGCTTCGCGGCAAGAATCTGCTGTGCTTCTGCGCGCCCGCAGCCTGCCATGGCGATCTGTTGCTGCGCCTCGCGAACGCGACGCGCGAAGAACGCATCGCGTGGTGGCGTTCGGCGGCGTGATCGCCGCCGCACCCGCAGGCGCAGACCGGCACGGGCGGGTCGTCGGCGGAGGCCCGGTCCGCCGTCACAGCGGCTTTAGAGGTAGAGCAAGGCCTGGGCGGCCGTGACGGGTTGGAGGTCGCGAGAGAGGCTCGCGGCGCCCGTCGCGGAGATCCGCGATGTCCAGATACGCCGCTCGCGCCCGTTCCGGCCAGGACCGGACGAGCCTCTATACCGAGATCACCGACAAGATCATCGCCGAGTTGGAAGCCGGCCGCGTCCCTTGGGTCCAGCCCTGGGGGACGGCGGCGGCGAAGACGCCGGTCGCCATGCCGCGCAACGCCTCGACCCAGCGCCGATATTCAGGGATCAATGTGCTGATCCTCTGGGGAGCCGCCATCGAGTGCGGCTTCACCGGCCAGAGTTGGCTGACGTTTCGTCAGGCCCTTGGGCTCGGCGGCAACGTGCGCAAGGGCGAGCGCGGCACGACCGTCGTCTATGCCGACCGGTTCACGCCGGAAGATGAGCGCCGGCGGGCTAAAGAGACCGGTGAGGAGCCGGGCGCCATCCCGTTCTTGAAGCGATTTACCGTCTTCAACACGAACCAGTGCGAGGGTCTGTCCGAGGAGATCGCCGCTGTTGCACCTCCCCCGCCACCTGGCCTGATCGAGCCGCAGGTCGAAGCGCTGATCGCCGCCACAGGCGCCGATTTCCGCATCGGCGGGGCACGGGCCTTCTACAGCCCGACCCATGATTTCGTGCAGGTGCCGCCGCCGCAAGCCTATTTCGAGCCGATAAACTGGCACCGGACGGCCTGCCATGAACTCAGCCACTGGAGTGGTTCTGGCTCCCGGCTTGGGCGGGATTTGTCCGGTTCCTTCGGTTCCAAAGCCTATGCACGCGAGGAACTGGTCGCCGAAATGGCCGGGGCGTTCATCTGCGCCTCGCTCGGCATTGTCCCCACGGTGCGGCATGCCGATTATATCGGCTCGTGGCTCGACGTGCTGCGCGAGGATGATCGGGCCGTGGTCCGCGCCGCCAGTGCGGCCTCGAAAGCGGCCGATTACTTGCTGGCCTTCCTGCCTCAAGCCAGTGCGCCGGCCGGCTCCATCGCCGAGGCCGATGACCGGGAGGCGGCGTGATGTCCGCCCTTCCAGCGGCAGGCGCGGTCGAGCGGCTCCCGTCGCCCCCGACCGTGCGGCTTCGCGTGCTCAGCCTGGGCGCCGGGGTCCAGTCCACGACCCTCGCCTTGATGGCCGCCGAAGGCGACATCGCGCCGATGCCCGATTGCGCGATTTTCGCCGATACCGGCTGGGAGCCGGAAGCGGTCTACCAGCATTTGCGCTGGCTCCGCTCGCCGAATGTGCTCCCATTCCCGGTTCATGTGGTCTCAGCCGGTGATATCCGGGCCGATCTTCTTCAAGCGGGTTCTGGTGAACGCTGGGCGTCGATCCCGGCCTTCACGCGAACGATCGCCGGCGCGCGTGTCGATATCGGCATGATCCGCCGCCAATGCACGAAGGATTACAAGATCGTCCCGATCCGCCGGAAGGTCCGGGAATTGGCGGGCCTCACACGCCGCCGCTCGCCCAAGGCGCCGGTCGTCGAGCAATGGATCGGTATCTCCCTTGATGAGGCAATCCGTATCAAGCCCTCGTTCGAGACCTGGCGGGTCAATCGCTGGCCGCTGATCGAACAGCGGATGACCCGGCGCGACTGCATCGCGTGGCTCAAACGGCATGATTATCCGATCCCGCCCAAGAGCAGTTGCATCGGCTGCCCGTTCCATTCCGACGCCATGTGGCGGCGCATGCGCGATCACGATCCAACCGCCTGGGCTGACGCAGTAGCGATTGATCGGGTCATTCGCACCGGCCTGCGCGGCATCCGGGGCGAGGTCTATCTACACCGCTCGGCCGTGCCGCTCGACGAGGCCGATCTGACCACGCTCGAGGATCTCGGCCAGCTCAATCTCTTCGCCAATGAATGCGAGGGCATGTGCGGTGTCTGACGGCGCCCGACCGGCCGGATTATGCCGGAACCGGAAAGCCGGGCTTCCGCTTCTCCGGCTTTCCGGGTCTGCGGCCGGCGAGAGTGAGAGGAGGGCTGGGGATTTCGGTAGAGTAGGGATGAAGCGCCTTGCCCCGTCGCCGGGGCAGGTTTCTTCATCCCCCACTCCGAACCGGACGTGCGAGTTTCCCCGCATCCGGCTCTCTATGCGTGGCTTGCGCCACGGGTGTCCCTCACAACGTTGCGAGGGCGAGGGTCGCTTCCCAGAACTTGTCGGCTCCCTTGCGGAAGCGTTCGTCCGGGTCGTTCCATCCGTTCGGTATGCGTAGTCCCCGGTCCGGGTAACGCAGGCGTTTGGTGTCGGCGAACCGGGCGAGCTTTTTGCCGTCCGATCGCCATCCACCCTGTCGCTGCGCGCCTGTTTCGGTGTATCGTCGACGCAGCTTTCTTGCAGATGCTCCGCCGTACTTCTTTCCGAGCCAGGCTTTGAGGCGCCACCACAGCCACCAGTCGTGCTTGGCGAACTCCTTCCCGGAACGCGTCGCGTACCGGTAGTAGTTGCGCCAGCCCGTGATGACCGGATTGAGGTGATCGATGAGGTCGGCGAGGGTTCTGCCCGTAGGCGTTTCCCCGACCTTGGCCTTGATCTTGTCACGCAGGAGCTGCGACTTACCCTTCGGGATGAAGAGTAGGCCCACGTGCCGTCCGGTTGACGGCATTTTCTTCTGCGCGACCCGATAGCCCAGGAAGTCGAAGCCTTCCCGGACATCGGTGATCTTGGTCTTTTCCATCGACAACTCCATGCGCAACTCCTCTTTGAGGAACTGCGCCAGCGCCTGGCGCTCTTGGTCTGCATCCTGCTGTGTTCCCTGCACGAGGACGACGAAGTCGTCCGCGTAGCGCACCACGTAGAATCCCGGCCGACCACGTTTGTAGTCGGATTGAAGGCGCTGCTGCGCCCGCTCTCGGGTCTTATCACGTGGGTTGGGAACCCAGCGCCGGTATCTCTCGTCGATGGCCGTAAGATAGACGTTGGCCAGAAGCGGCGAGATGATGCCCCCTTGCGGAGTTCCGGTCACCGGATGCCGACGATTGCCCTCGATCATAATGTCGGCCTTCAGGAAGGCGAGCACGAGCCTCAGGACCTTGCGGTCCCGAATGCGGCGGCGTACCCGATCCATCAGTACATGATGATCGATAGCGTCGAAGCAGCCCTTGATATCCCCCTCGATCACATACCGGGTCCGCGAGGGGCCGGCCGATGTCGGGTTCAATTTATGGCGCACCCTCGCGAGCGCGTCATGGGTGCTTCGCCCAGGCCGGAAGCCGTACGAGATCGGATAGAAATCCGCCTCGAAGATCGGCTCCAGCACCAGTTTGAGCGCCATTTGGACCAGTCGGTCTTTGAGCGTCGGAATGCCCAATGGGCGGAACTGCCCCGGCTTGCCCGGCTTCGGGATGAGCCGCTGCCGAACAGGCTCGGGCTGGTAAGTTCCTCGGCGCAGGTCCCGTCGAATTTCCTCCAGGAAGCCTGCAGCGCCATCGGGCCGCTCCTCGACCTTCTTCCGCGTCACACGATCCGAGCCCGGCGTGTTGCTGCCCCGGTTACGGGCCAGCCGCTGCCAAGCGCGGGAGAGTGTTCCGCGGTCGCATACAATATTGAACAGATCTGCGAACCTCTTCTCGGGGTCCGCAGCACTCCACCGATACAGCTTGCGCTGCATGTCGAGAATGAACCCGGTATTCACCGTGTCGGACAACGTATCCATCTCCTGCTTGCAAAGTGTATCCACTGCCTGCCTTCGCCATGTGGACGGCTTTCCCGCCCTCGGACTACTACGCAGGCTCCGCCCCCGCTTTGCGCGTTCGCCGGTCGCTTCGGCCATCCATCCCCGAGGGGCGGAAACGCAGGCGGGTTCCCAAGTTCCACCGTCACTCCTCGTCCGCTGTAGGAGCCGACTCTACCCCGTGTGGATTCCGGCTTCCGGGCCTTACAGGCTTTCCCGGACGCTGACCTCGGGTCTCCCCGAAGTCCCTGACGCACGCCCATCAATCGCGCGTCGGCGCTCCACAAGTCTTGCGACTGCCCCACCCACTTCCGAGTTGGTGAGGAACCTCATGACGGGGCTTCGGCCATCGGTTCGGTTTCCCTCTCCATGGCGGACTCGCTGGCCGGCCCGGTCTCGGGATCGGAAGTTCCCTCACGCCCGGCTTTAGCGGGTTCTGCTGATTTACGGCCTCCCGGAAGCACCCGGTCGGCCTCACCCGCTTGCTTCGCGCCCCACGCTGTACCGTGTGGCGGGAGGGGTCTCTCACCCCTCGGAGCGGTCGGTAGTTAAGCGTCTAACTCGGTATCCTCCTTTCAGTTCAGAGAGTTAGAGGAGCGCTCTTGGCGCACTGACGGGTTGGAGGTCGAGAGAGAGTCTCTCGGCCGCCCGTCGCGGAGAATCCGACATGGCTACCGCCGTTCAGAAGATCACCCTCAGCGCCTCGCGCGACATCCCCTTCAACAAGCTCCTTCTGTCCCAGTCGAACGTCCGGCGCGTCAAGGCCGGCGTCTCGATCGAGGAACTGGCCGAGGACATCGCCCGGCGCACCCTGCTGCAGGCCTCAGCGTCCGGCCGGTCCTCGACGCCGAGGGCCAGGAGACCGGCATGTTCGAGGTTCCGGCCGGTGGCCGGCGCTTCCGGGCGCTCGAACTGCTGGTCAAGCAGAAGCGCCTGGCGAAGACGCAACCCGTGCCCTGCGTGGTGCGCGAGGGCGGCCTCGGCGAGGAGGATTCGCTGGCCGAGAACGTCCAGCGCGTCGCCCTGCATCCGCTCGATCAGTTCCGCGCCTTTCAGACCCTGCGCGAGAAGGGGCTGAGCGAGGAGGAGATCGCGGCCCGGTTCTTCGTGAACCCGGCCGTGGTCAAGCAACGCCTGCGCCTCGCCGCCGTCTCGCGACAAGCTCCTCGACGATCTATGCCGAGGACGGCATGACGCTGGAGCAGTTGATGGCGTTCACCGTCACCAACGACCACGCTCGCCAGGAGCAGGTCTGGGAGGCCGTCTCGCGCTCCTACAACAAGGAGCCGTATCTGATCCGCCGCCAGCTCACCGAGGGCGCGGTTCGGGCGTCGGATCGCCGCGCGCAGTTCGTCGGCGTCGAGGTCTATGAGGCGGCCGGCGGCGTCATCATGCGCGACCTGTTCCAGCATGATGATGGCGGCTGGCTGCAGGACCCGGCGCTGCTCGATCGGCTGGTGACCGAGAAGCTCCAGGCCGAGGCCGAGACGCTGCGGGCCGAGGGCTGGAAGTGGATCGCGATCGCGACCGACTTCCCCTATGGCCACGCCGCCGGTCTGCGCCGTCTCACCGGCGAGACGGTCGCGTTGAGCGAAGAGGAGAATGCCAGCTCTCGCCGCGCTGACAGGCCGAACACGAGGCGCTTGACGAACAATATGCCCGCGCCGAGGATTTGCCCGACGAGGTCGACCAGCGCCTCGGCGAAATCGAGACCGCCATCGCCGGTTTCGAGGACCGGCCGGTCCGCTACGATCCGGCCGAGATCGCCCGCGCCGGCATCTTCGTCAGCATCGACAGCGAGGGCGGCGCTGCACATCGAGCGCGGCTTCGTCCGGCCCGAGGACGAAGCGCCGGTCGAGCCGGTCGAGCCGATCCAGGGTGGCGATGGCGAAGGCGCCGCAGGCCGCTCCTGCCGGCGGCACGGTCCAGCGGGCCGTCATCACCATCGGCGGCGCGCCGGTCGGCGCCGAGGCGGACGCGCCGGAGGAGGACGACGCCATCCGTCCGCTCTCGGATCGGCTGGTGACGGAGTTGACCGCCCATCGCACCCTGGCGCTCCGGGATGCGCTGGCGAATGATCCGCACATCGCCTTCCAGGCGGTGCTGCACGCGCTCTGCCTCAGCGCCTTCTACCGCTATGCCTCGAACACCTGCCTGGAGATCACCGCGAAGAGCGCCGGTTTCTCGGCCCAGGCGCCGGGGTTGGCCGAGAGCGCCTCGGCCAAGGCGATCGACGCCCGGCACGCGCAATGGGCCAAGCAACTGCCCGGAGGAGCCGGCCGATCTCTGGGACGCGCTGACGGAGTTCGACGGCGACAGCCAGGCGGCGCTCTTCGCCCATTGCGCCTCGCTCTCGGTCAATGTCGTGAAGGAGCCGTGGAACCGCCGCCCGGATGCCTTCGCGCATGGCGACCAGCTCGCCCGGACGGTCAATCTCGACCTGGCCGCCGCCGGCTGGACCCCGACCGTCGATAATTATCTCGGCCGGGTGCCGAAGGCGCGCATCCTCGAAGCCGTGCGCGAGGCCAAGGGCGAGCAATCGGCGCAGCTGATCGACCATTTGAAGAAGGCCGACATGGCCAAGGAGGCCGAGCGGCTGCTTGCCGGCACGGGCTGGCTGCCCGAGCCGCTGCGTCTCGTCGAGGCCGAACCCCTCGCCGACGAACCGACCGGCGAGGTCGAGGCGCTGCCGGACTTCCTCGCCGGTGACGAGGGCGAAGCGGGCGCCAATGCCGACGAAGAGCGGACGCACCTGGCCGCGGCCGAATGAGCGGCGACCAGCGGGGTGGCTTCGGCCGCCCCGCATCGTTTCCCCGTCCAATTCGATCCGAAAGCCCGGCCGACGTGCCGGGCTTTCTCGTTTCTGGAGCCATGCCATGACCGAAACATCTCCGATCACGCCCACCAGCCGCCGCGGCGCTCCCTGACTGGAACATCCAGTGCAGCGAACATGATCGCCTCAATGCCGAACTGCGTCCCGCGCAATAAGGCCGCCGTCTTCGACGCGCTCGCCGCCGCCGGCCTCACCCTCGTCGTCGTCACCTTCGACGGCAGTAGTGACAGCGGTCAGATCGAGAACATCGAAGCCAAAGCCGGCGACGAGATCGTCGCCTTGCCGCTCGGACCACGTCGAGATCGCCGCTGCCGCCTGGGGCCAGGCCGAGCCCGAACGCACGATGATGTCCGTCCGCGACGCGATCGAGCGACTGGCCTACGATTTTCTTCGAGGACACCCATGGCGGCTGGGAAAACAACGACGGCGCCTACGGCGACTTCACCTTCGACGTCGCCGAACGGACGATCACGCTCGACTACAATGAGCGGTACATGCGAGTCCGATTATTCCCAGCACGTCTTTTGAGGGGGCGATGATGGGACATTGTTATCATCACGCGCTGTCCTCGGTGACGCAAATGGGGCGGCACGGCCGAGGATTATCTGCCGCTGCATCAATGGTTCGATGAATCGAAGGCGATCACCGCCGATTTTCGGCACCGCGCGCTGCGCCATCACGCCGAAGGCATCTTCATGCTGGAGCGCTTCTTCGGCCCGACGATCACGATCTCGACCGGCCGCGTCGTGCCGGTCCGGCTGATCGGCGAACAGCATGTGCGCGAGGATCTCGGCTTCATCCCGAGCTTCGCCGATTGGGTGCGCTGCATCCGCCCCGAGCCCTGGATGGGCCGCGCCCAGCCGATCCATCGCGACGTCGATCCGTTCGCCGCCGCCGGCTGATCACTCACTTCCTCTCATCACCCCTTCGAAGAGCCCGGCCATCGCGCCGGGCTTTCGCATTTCTGGAGACCGACATGGCCGACTATTTCTCACCGACCGTCCTTCAGCAGCCGATCCCGGTTGCCGACATGACGCCCCTCGAACGCCTCGTGCTCAGCCTCATCTTCGACGCCGAGCCGGATGGCGATGCGCTGTACTTTCACACCTCGGTCGGTCCGAGCGACGCCATCAGGCTTGCCGATCGACGATCTTCGGACGGCGTTCGAGGCATCCGCAGGCATCGACAGCACGGCGGCGACCTATATCGCCGAGCGTCTGGCGGTCGCACCGGCTGACGACCCGAAATCGAGATCGATTTCAGCGGCACGTCCTGGGAGTTCATCGTGCAGGACATCGTGCGGCGCTCGTCCACGCTCCGCTACGTCACGGCGGTCACGTCCTTCACCTGTTCGAAGATGCGGCCCGACGGTTTCGGCGGCATGGCGGTGCTGATCACGGCGGATGCGATCCGCGGCAAATCCACCAACGACATCCTGGAGGATTTCCTCGCGGAACAGGAAGTCGAGCCAGGGACTCGGCGCCACCGGCTGATCTCCGTCGTCGCGGCGCGACCCCGTCACCGACCTATTCGATCCTCATCCCTTTACACAGGAGGCGGCCATGGGCTGGCTCTACATGAAATCCCTCAAGGGCCATGCCGGCCCGCGCCAATATCTCGACGCCCAGTTCACCTTCGAGCGTCCCGATAAAAAGTTGACAGTGCTGCGCTCGGCGCTGGTCGGTACGCGCGTCTATTACGGCGCCGTCGAGCAGATCCGCATCGCCACCGGCGAGCGCGAGGTCTGGGCCGTCATCTGCCTCGTCCAGTACAATCCGCGTGCGCCCGATGGCTACATCTTCGGCTACAAAGACATGGACGAGTCGATGGGGCCGTATGAGTGCGATTGTCCCGAATCGATTCTCGATCTGCTGACCCCGACCGAGCGCCAATATGCCCGGCAATGGCGGGCGCGCTGCCGTGAGAACGCCGCCGTGCGCCGCGCCAGGGCCAAGAAACCGAGCCCGCGCGTCGGACAGGTCATCGTCTTCGACGAACCACTGGCCTTCTCCGATGGCAAGAGCTTCGACCGGTTGGAGGTCATCGCCAATCCGCGCAGCCATCGCACCATGCTCTTCCGCGCGCCCGGCTCGGGCAATCTCTATCGCATTCCCAACATCAAGAGCCGGACCTACCGGCTCGTCGATCCGCCAGCGCCATGAGCGGGTGCTTTCTTCTGGGCAACGTCATCGGGGCCGGTGCTCAGCGCCGGCCCCTTTTTCCTGCGATGCAGTGAGAGGGAGAGGACGGCCGGGACGGGTTTGAGCCGATGGGGTCGAGAGAGAGCGCCCCTCGGTTCGACCCGTTCCGGCTCTCCCGAGGTTCCCTTCATGACGAATGTCTCCGCTTCCGCGGCCGCCCTCGCGGCTGCGCCGCTCCCGGCCGCGTCCGTCGGCCGCCGACCGCGCATCGCCGAGGCCGCGCGGCTTCTCCTTCCCCATCTCGAACGCGGTCGGCGTGTCGATGCGCCGACGCTTCGCGCCGCGATGGAACCCGCCTTCGGCGGTTCCGACGCCGACGGCGCCTGGGACTGGAAGACCGCCTACGATGCCTGCGAGGCGGCGACCGTCCTGTTCCTGCGCAAGTTCGGCCCCGCCATTCGCGCACGGGCCGCATCGCCCGCCGCCATGCTGCCGATGCTGGCCAAGATCGCGGGCCTTCTCCCCACCCATACGCGCCGCTCCGAGGAGAGCCAGGCGCTCCAGCAATTCTCGACGCCGATCGCGCTCGGCCTCGCGGCCAGCACCGCCGCCGCGATCACGCCGGCCGACCTCGTGCTGGAGCCCTCGGCCGGCACCGGCCTGCTCGCCATCCTCGCCGAGCTCGCCGGCGGCGTCGCTCGTGCTCAACGAACTGGCCGAGACCCGCGCCGGGCTCCTCGATCTCCTCTTTCCCGGCATCGCCGTCACCCGCTTCGACGCGGCGCAGATCGACGATCATCTCGACGCCGGCATCGCGCCGAGCGTCGTGCTGATGAACCCGCCCTTCTCGGCGATGGCCCATGTCGATCGCCGCATGGCCGACGCCGCACTTCGCCACATCACCTCGGCGCTGGCGCGCCTCGCCGACGGCGGGCGCCTGGTCGCCATCACCGGGGCGAGCTTCGCGCCGGACAATCCGGCCTGGACCGACGCCTTCGTCCGGCTGCAGGAGCGTGGCCGCGTCGTGTTCTCGGCCGCGATCGACGGCGCGGTCTACGCCAAGCACGGCACGACCATCGACACGCGCCTGACCGTGATCGACAAGCGGCCGGCCGACGATCCCGGCGGTTTTCCCGACTTCGCCGGGGATGGCGCCCGACGCCGCCACGCTGCTCGCCTGGGTGATGCGCGCACGTTCCGGCCAGGCTGCCGATCGCCGCGTCGATCGCCGGTCCCGCATCGGTCGCGCGGCCGGCCATTCCCCGGACGGTCCGCGCATACGCCATGCGCCCGTCCGCCGTCCCGGCCGGCGACGCCGCAAGCCCGAGGCGGTCGAACTCGCCTATGAGACCGTCGATTGGACGCCGGCCGAGGGCGGCCGCATCACCGATGCGCTTTATGAAGAATACGGATTGCAGTCGATCCGTATTTCCGGCTCTCAGGCGCATCCGACCAAGCTGGTGCAGTCGGCGGCGATGGCCTCGGTGGCGCCGCCGAAGCCCTCCTATCGGCCGCATCTTCCCGCCAACGTCATCGCGGACGGCCTGCTGTCCGACGCCCAGCTCGAAAGCGTCATCTATGCCGGCGAGGCCCATTCCGGACATCCTCGCCGGATCGTGGACGGTGGACGACACCTTCGATGTCGTCTCGGCCGCGCCTGACGATGCCGAGAACGCCGTCCGCTTCCGGCGCGGCTGGTTTCTCGGCGACGGCACCGGCGCCGGCAAGGGCCGCCAGGTCGCCGGCATCCTGCTCGACAATTGGCTGAAGGGCCGCCGCCGCGCCGTCTGGGTGTCGAAATCCGACAAGCTGATCGAGGACGCCCAGCGCGACTGGTCGGCGCTCGGCCTGGAGCGCCTGCTGGTGACGCCGCTGTCGCGCTTCCGCCAGGGCACGCCGATCCGGCTCGAGCGAGGGCATCCTATTTACGACCTATGCCACGCTACGCTCCGACGAGCGCGACGAGAAGGTTTCGCGCGTGCAGCAGATCGTCGAATGGTTGGGCTCCGATTTCGACGGAGTGATCATTTTCGACGAGAGCCACGCCATGCAGAACGCCGCCGGCGGCAAGGGCGAACGCGGCGACCAGGCCGCCTCGCAGCAGGGCCGCGCCGGGCTTCGGCTCCAGCACGCGCTGCCGAACGCGCGCGTCGTCTATGTCTCGGCGACCGGCGCCACGACGGTCCACAATCTCGCCTATGCCCAGCGGCTCGGCCTCTGGGGCGGCGAGGATTTCCCCTTCGCCACGCGGGCCGAATTCGTCGAGGCGATCGAGGCCGGCGGCGTCGCGGCGATGGAGGTGCTCGCGCGCGACCTGAAGGCGCTCGGCCTCTATGCCGCGCGCTCGCTCTCCTACGAGGGCGTCGAATACGAACTGGTCGAGCACCAGCTCACCGACGAGCAGATCCGCATCTACGACGCCTATGCCGGCGGCGTTCGCGATCATCCACAACAATCTCGACGCGGCGCATGAAGGCCGCGAACATCACCGGCGAGACCGGCACGCTGAACGCGCAGGCGAAGTCCGCCGCGCGGTCCGCCTTCGAAAGCGCCAAGCAGCGCTTCTTCAATCACCTCATCACCGCGATGAAGACGCCGTCGCTGATCGCTGCGATCGAGCGCGATCTGGAGGCGGGCCATGCCGCCGTCATCCAGATCGTCTCGACCGGCGAGGCGCTGATGGAGCGCCGGCTTGCCGAAATCCCGACCGAGGAATGGGGCGACGTCCAGGTCGACATCACGCCGCGGGAATATGTCCTCGACTATCTCGCGCACAGTCCTTCCCGATCCAGCTCTACGAGCCCTTCACCGACAGCGAGGGCAATCTCTCCTCGCGGCCGGTCTATCGCGACGGCCAGCCCGTCCAGTGCCGGGAGGCCGTCGCCCGCCGCGACCGGCTGATCGAGAAGCTCGCCTCGCTGCCGCCGGTCCATGGCGCGCTCGACCAGATCGTCCAGCGCTTCGGCACCGACATCGTGGCCGAGGTGACCGGACGCTCGCGGCGGATCATCCGCAAGACCGGATCGGACGGCATCGATCGCCTCGTCGTCGAGAACCGCGCGGGCTCGGCCAATCTCGGCGAGACGCAGGCCTTCATGGACGACGTGAAGCGCATCCTCGTCTTCTCGGAGGCGGGCGGCACCGGCCGCACCTACCACGCCGAACTGTCGGCGAGGAACCGGCGGCTGCGCGTCCACTATCTGCTGGAGCCGGCTGGAAGGCCGACGCCGCGATCCAGGGCCTCGGGCGCACCAACCGCACCAACCAGGCGCAGCCGCCGCTGTTCCGGCCGATCGCGACCAACGTGAAGGCCGAGAAGCGCTTCCTCTCGCACCATCGCCCGCCGTCTCGACACGCTGGGCGCCATCACGCGCGGCCAGCGCCAGACCGGCGGCCAGGGCCTGTTCCGCCCCGAGGACAATCTGGAGAGCCACTACGCGCGCGACGCGTTGCGCCAGCTCTATATGCTGCTGGTCAGGGGCAAGGTCGAGGGCTGCTCGCTCGCGCTTTCGAGGATGCGACCGGGCTGAAGCTCACCGACAGCAACGGCATCAAGGACGAGTTGCCGCCGATCACGACCTTCCTCAACCGGTTGCTGGCGCTCACCATCGATCTGCAGAACATCCTGTTCACGGCGTTCGAGCAGTTGCTGACCGCCCGCATCGAGGGCGCGATCGCCAGCGGCACCTATGATGTCGGGCTGGAGACGCTGCCGGCCGAGAGCTTCATCGTCACGGACCGGCGGACGATCTACACCCATCCCGGCACTCGGCGCCGAGACCCGGCTGCTGACCATCACGCAGCGCGAGCGCAACCGTCCGGTCACGCTCGACGAGGCGCTGGATCGTCTATCCGATCCGCCGCGCCGTGCTGCTGGTCAACGAGCGCTCCGGCCGCGCCGCCGTGCAGGTTCCGGCGCCGAGCCTGATGCTCGACGACGGCGAGGTCGAACGGCGCGTGCGGCTGATCCGGCCGATGGAAGCGCCACAACGTCCCGCTGACGATGATGCCGGAAACGCCATTGGATCGAAGCCGACCGCGAGACCTTCGCCGCGCGCCTGGGCGGCGGAGCTTGCCGAGGTGCCGGAGTTCACCGACAGCAAGATCCACATCGTCGCCGGCCTGCTGCTGCCGATCTGGAAGCGGCTGCCGAATGAGTCGACGCGCGTCTATCGGCTCCAGACCGATGCCGGCGAGCGCATCGTCGGCCGCAAGGTCTCGCCGGCCTGGGTGGCCGGCGCGCTTGAGACCGGCCCGTCGACCCTGTCGCCCGACGACGCGTTCGCGGCGCTGATGGACGGCAGGACGATCCTCGATCTCGCCGAAGGGCTGCAGCTTCGCCGCGTCCGCGTCATGGGCGCCAACCGGATCGAACTGACCGGCTTCACCGACACGATGCGCGATCGGCTCGGGCCTATGGCCTCTTCCATGAGATCATCTCGTGGAAGCTCCGGATGTTCGTGCCGACCGACGCCGCGGGCCGGCGATCCTGGCGAAGGTGCTGGAGCGCTACCCGATCGAGCGCGTCGCCGACCGGGCGGCCGCGTGACGATGACGCGCGACGCCGCCGAACTGGCGCACCGTCTCGCGCGCGATGCCGAGGCGGTGTGCCGACACTATCTCTCCAACGGTCGCCGCGAGGGCCGCTACTGGCTGGTCGGCGACGTCAGGAACACGCCCGGCCGCTCCCTGTTCGTCCGGCTGAAAGGGCCGGAATCCGGCAAGGGCGCCGCCGGCAAATGGACCGACGCCGCGACCGGCGAACATGGCGATCTCCTCGATGTCATCCGCGAGACCTGCGGCCTCGTCGATTTCCACGACGTCGCCGACGAGGCCCGGCGTTTCCTCGCCCTGCCGAGACCAGAGCCGGAGCCGGCCCCGGTGCGGCTGCCACCGACTGGATCGCCGGAATCCGCACGCCGGCTCTTCGCCATGGCGCAGCCGATTACGGGCACAATCGTGGAAGCGTATCTGCGCCGACGCGGCATTACGGCTTTGCACGGAACCGGAACCCTTCGCTTCCACCCGCGCTGCTACTATCGGCCCGATCGGCATTCGCCGACAGAGACCTGGCCGGCGATGATCGCCGCCGTCACCGACCTCGACGGCAAGATCACCGGCGCGCATCGCACCTGGCTCGATCCGTCCGGTCGCGACAAGGCGCCGATCGACACGCCGAGGCGGGCGATGGGCGCATCTCCTCGGCAACGCCGTCCGCTTCGATGTGGCGGGCGATGTCATGGCGGCCGGCGAAGGCATCGAAACCATGCTGTCGCTGCGATGCGTCATGCCCACCATGCCGATGGTCGGCGGCGCTCTCGGCCGCGCATCTCGCCGCCATCCTGTTCCCGGCTACGCTGCGCCGGCTCTATATCGCCCGCGACGACGATCCGGCCGGCGACGGCGGCGGTGGCGACGCTGGTCGACCGAGCGCAGCGGCCGGGATCGAGGCGATCGCTGTCGCCAGCGCTCGGCGACTTCAACGAGGATCTCCGCCGCCTTGGCGTCGATGCGCTTCGGGCGGCATTGCGGGTCCAAATCGCGCCGGAGGACGTGGCCCGCTTCATGGATCGGGCGATCGGCCGGGGCGGGAGATGTGCCCGGCTGCGCACGCCGCCGATCGCACCGGACCCGCGATGATGCCCTTCGTGTCGGAGAGGACCGCGCCCACGGCCTTCTGAGAGGGCGATCGGACGGCAAGCGGCCCGGCCCGGCAATGGCGGATGGCCGACTATTTTCCGTCGGCGGGAAGACCCGCCTTTACATCGCGAAGCAAAATAGCCGGCCCCCGCCATCCTCCGCTTCGCTTCGGCCCTGTCGCTTCGCTCGCGGTGCAGGTCCGGTCCGCCCGCCGCCTTTTGTCGCCACGAAGGCCGCGATGGGCGCGGTCGATCCGACAAAGGAAAGCACCATGACGACCGATCACGACGACACCGACTACGAGCCCCCACATGCCTCATCCCCGACCGACCACGTCCTCGACGAACTCCAGCTCTACGGCTACCGCCCCTTCCAGGACGAACCTGACCCAAGACCGCTGCCCGAAGCCGACATCGTCGCCGGCGCCGTCGCCGACATCTTCGACGCCCTCGTCGCGACGCTGGCCGACACGCGCCTCGAACCCGACCTCGAAGACCTGCTCTGGTCGACGGTCAACCTCTTCCACCGCGCCGCCGACCGGATCGAACGCGAACTCGACGACAACGAGCAGGCGCAGCGGCGCAGCCAGAAGGAACAGGACGGCTCGGAAATCCGCTCGGTCGAACTCGAACGCCTCACCGCCGAGGGCATGACGCTGATCGAGCGCCGCAACGGCATGGAGTTCTTCCGCGACCAGGCCGCCGAGCAGTTCGAACGCCACACCGGCTCGGCCTGGCGGCCGCGCGCCGGATCGATGGTCAACCACCGCGCGCTGACCTCGGCCATGATCGACAGCCGCGACTTCCTCGCCGCCAAGCGTCGGGCCGAAAACGAGGTGCTGCTGCCACCCGGCCCCAAGATTGCCGTCACCGGCGGGCTCGACTTCAACGATCATCACCTGATCTGGGACGCGCTCGACAAGGTCCACGGCAAACATCCCGACATGGTGCTGCTGCACGGCGGATCGCCGAAAGGCGCCGAGTTGATCGCCGCCAAATGGGCGACCAATCGCAAGGTGCCGCAGATCGCCTTCAAGCCCGACTGGACGCGCCACGCCAAGGCAGCGCCGTTCAAACGCAACGACGAGATGCTCGACATCCTGCCGATCGGGGTCATGGTCTTCCCCGGCACCGGCATCCAGGACAATCTCGCCGACAAGGCCAGGAAGCTCGGCATCCCGGTCTGGAAGTTCGGGAACGGTGGCGCGTAAGCGCCGCCGCCTTTCAGTCTGGCTCGTCGGTTGCGACGATCCGGGCCGGCTTCTCGCTGCCACCATACATCGTCTTCAGCTATACTCTGCGGTGCGCCATGGTGGTGGTGGAAGGCGCACCCGTTTGACCCTTTGTCACGGAGGTTCTCACCATGCTCATCATCGGCCTCATTCTCAGCGTGTTCGGCCTCGGCTTCTTCTGCTGGCTGGTGTTCACGCTCGCCATCTATGCGCTGCCCTTCATGGTCGGCCTGATCTCCGGTCTTGCCGCCTTCCATAGCGGCGCCGGCGTGATCGGCGCGCTGATCGTCGGTGTCTTCGCCGGCGGCGCCGCGCTCGCGATCGGCCAGCTCGCCTTCGCGGCGATCCGCGTGCCGCTTATCCGTGTCGCGATCGGGCTGCTCTATGCCATTCCAGCCGGCATGGCTGGCTATAGCGTTACCTTCGGCCTCTCGCAGATCGGCGTGCCATCGGAAACCTGGCGCGTGGTGTTCGCTGTCATCGGCGCCCTCTTCACCGCCGGCACGGCCTGGGCGCGCATGTGGCTGTACTTCCCATCCGAGACTGGGCAAGGCGTTGCGGCGGGTTCGGCTTATCCTCCGCTCACGACCGCGACCAAAGACGGGTGATTCCACGCTTCATCGTCGATCGGTTGGAGTGCGACGCGATGACGGATCGTCCGGGTGACTCGGAATAGCACGCCCATTATCGGAGCGTTTCCGGGCGGCCTATTCAATGCCGGCCGCCATAGACCCAATGGTCGAGGCTGTCTGAGCGACGGTTTGCCCGGTCACGAGCCTGTCCTATCTCTGCGCCACGGTTTCCGTTTCTTCGCCGCGTAGACCGGAGTTCTTGCGCGCGGCACTCGACCTTGGCCAGTCTTCTCCCGAGGATTCTCTTCGACGCCCAGACCACACGGCCTCTTCAATGGCTTGATCTGGCCGGAGGACGGCTATGCCTCGATCGCCTGAGACGCAACGGCGTCGGATCGACTTTCTTCCCCTGGCCTGCGGCCATTCCTCGCGAGGCAAGAAAGTCTCACCGTCACCATCCTCCGCTACGCTCCGGCCCGGAGCCGGGTGCGTCGTCGATCGCCTCCGGCCTCACGATCGCCATCGAGGCCGCGGTGGTCGCGGGCTCGAAACAGCAAATGGAGAAGTGACATGGCCAACATCGGTTCCTTCAAGAAGTCCGGCAACGAGTATCTGGGCGAGATCGTCACCCTCAGTGTCCAGACCAAGAACGTCCGCTTCGTCTCCGAGTCCAATCGGGCCAATGACAACGCCCCAAGCCATCGGGTCTATGTCGGCCGTGCCGAGATCGGGGCCGCCTGGTCGAAGCGCTCCGAAGAGGGCCGCGACTACCTCTCGGTCAAGCTGGACGACCCTTCGTTCAACGCGCCGATCTACGCCAACCTCTTCGACGACGAGGGCGGCGAAGGCTACACCCTCATCTGGTCGCGCGCCCGCAGGACCAACGGCAACTGAGCCGAACCCGCCGCAACACCCCGCCCGGTCGCTCCGGGCGGGGTGTTTCCTTGGCGCAAGCTTTTCGACAACGCGATCCCGAATCGAGCGGTCCTGGCATAGGTATCCGACCCTGAAGTTTCGTCGAATGTCCGCTGCTGGCGGTATTGATCTGGTATAATACGACTATTATAGTCGTATTTCTGGCATGCGCAGCCCGCCTGTCGGACGTGATCATGAATGATCACCGGCCGACAAATTCGGGCCGCGCGAGCGCTGCTGAACTGGAAACAGGAGATGCTCGCTGAGAGAGCCCTCGTGGCGCTGACCGCGCTGAAACGCCTGGAGTCCGAACGCGGCCTCCTGGTGCATGAGAGCACCCGCGACCAGGTTCGTCGCGCGCTCGAAGCGGCTGGCGTGCTGTTCATCGATTCCGATCGGGGTCGCGGCGTCATGCTGCTGAACGAGCAGCCCACCGAGCCGATGCAACGCGAACGCCGCATCCGCGCTTGAATTTGGGCTTCCATGACGGAACAATGACAATCGTCGACTTTGGGGGAGGCCCGACACATGCAGTCACCACCGCTTGACCCTCCGGTATCCGACGCGGCGCCCGATTGCAGCGCGCTCACGAGCTACGACGAACAGCATCTTGTGACATATTTGAGGTTGCTCGATGCCGACACCGAAGGCGCCGATTGGCAGGAGGTCGCCCGAATCGTCCTCCACATCGACCCGGTGCGAGAACCGGATCGGGCGCGCAAAGCCTGGGAATCGCATCTGGCGCGGGCTCGCTGGATGACCGAGAGCGGCTATCGGCACCTGCTGCGCGGCGGTGCGCCGCACTAGAATTACTCCCGTTCCATGCTCGGCTCGCAACGGGCGTTGCCAACCCGCGACATGTCGTCATTCCACTACCATGACTACCCTTTGGTTAAGCCGAGTAATCGGTAACTGACCAACGGGAGGACGCCGATGAGCAACGCCGATTGGTGGGCTCCAGGCGCGTATGAGGACCTGCGGTCGCTCGACGCGCCGGGCTTTGCCTGGGAATATCTTTGCCGGAATTCGGATTTCCTGAAACACCGAGACCGGCTCGACCGATCCGCCCGAGAGGGCGTCCTGAGCGAGGCCGAACGCGATGCGTTCGCCCGCCGCTGGGGGGTACGATTTCGCGAGCACGGCCGGGACGGGCCACCCATGTCCTGCCCTCTGGGCGGCACATGCCCTGCCAAGCGTGGTCGCTCTGACGACGCTCCCCGCTGACCTCGCCGATGCTGCGTTTCGATCGCCGCTTGCCCTCGACCGCGCGGTCGCGGTCGCGGTCGATGGCACCTGAGCGCCAGATCGAGCTTCGTGGTGTCGTGTTTCGTATCCATGTCGACGATACGGGTGCGGAACCGCCCGCCGTGCTGCTGCCGCTCGACCAGTTCTTCGAGATCCGCGCCAATGCCGCCCTTCGCCTGTGGCGCGGGCTGACCGGACGCAGTCCCGGTCCCAATCCCGCAACGCTGCCGCCGGCGCGCCGTGACCGGCTCATCCTGGCACTCCGCGCCCTCGACGGACGGCAGGACGATGCGAGCTATCGCGAGATCGCCAGCGCTCTGTTCGGCCCTGACGAGGTGCCCGAGCACGGCTGGAAGACCCATGATCTGCGCGGCCGCACGATCCGTCTCGTCCGCTTCGGCGTCGGCATGATGAAGGGCGGCTATCGCCACCTGCTGCTCTACCCCCATCGCCGCCGGTAGCAGGATGCCGCAGGGGGGGTGACGCTTTCGACCCCCCATGAGATCGTCATCCCCCGGCCGAGCCTTCTCCGCCACCGTGATCCCCGACAGCCGCCGTCGTCCGGCGGCCTTCGACAGGATCACGGAGGTTTCCCATGTCCTCCAATCTCGCCGGCTTGCCGCCGCGCTATCTGCGCACGCCCGAGGCCGCCCGCTTCGTCGGCCTTTCCATCCGCACCCTCGAAAAGCACCGCATCTACGGAACCGGGCCCGCGCTATTCGAAGCTCGGCGGTCGCGTCGTCTATCGCGTCGAGGACCTCCAGGCCTGGGTGGATCGCGGCGCCAAGGCGTCGACCTCCGACCCCGGCGTCGGCACCGTGCTGCCGGCAAAGCGCCATAGCCCCGACATTCCGGCCCCCGCCGGCCAGGCGCGCCGCTGAACGCCGGCTGGCACTGTCCATGCGCCATCGCACCCGCCACGAGCGCGAGCAGCTCGAACTCTTCCGGGCTCTCCCCGGCGATCTGGCGCCCCGAGACGCGCAGGACCTCATGGCCTATCCGTTCTTCAGCCTCGCCAAGACCCATCGCACGACGCCGATCGATTTCCGGATGAACGAGATCGCCATCCGCGTCGAGGCGGTGCCCGAGCACGGCATGGCGACCATCTGGGATGCCGACGTGCTGATCTGGGCCGCGAGCCAGATCGTCGAAGCGCGCGACGCCGGGCTGCGCACCTCGCGCCTGATGGCGACCACGCCGCGCGAGATCCTCACCTTCACCGGCCGCGGCACGAGCGCCCGCGACTATCACCGCCTGAAGGCGGCGCTCGACCGGCTGCAATCGACCACCGTCGCGACCTCGCTGCGCCAGACGACCGAGCGGCGCATGCACCGCTTCTCCTGGATCAACGAATGGACCGAGCGCGCCGACGCGCACGGCAATGCCGACGGCATCGATCTCATCATGCCGGACTGGTTCTATCGCGCGGTCCTCGACGACGCGCTCGTGCTGACCATCGACCGCTGCTTATTTCGGCCTGACGGGCGGGCTGGAGCGCTGGCTCTATCGCCTCGTCCGCAAGCACGCCGGCCGTCAGCGCGGCGGCTGGCGGTTCGATTTTCGCCATCTCCACGCCAAGTCGGCGAGCCTCTCGCCGTTCAAGCGCTTCGCGTTCGAGCTGCGCGACATCGCGCGCCGCCAGCCCCTGCCGGGCTACCGGCTCATCGTCGAGCGCGACGACCGGCGGACGCGAGTTGCTGGCGTTCGCGCCGGCACAGTTATCCACAGCGACCTGTGGACAATCTGTGGAACCGCACGTGCTATCGGGAACCAATGGGCACGTGCCATCAGGAACCGGACCCACGTGCTATCAGGAACCGGAATCGCCGATTTTCCTCAAGCAGATCCAATCAGCTTCCGAGCCGCCTAACTTAGAGTCTAACCTACAAGAATCTAACTCTTCTGTTGTTGGGGACCGCCGCGAACGGTGGAAAACCCCGAGGCGGCCGCGATGATCGTGGCGCTCCTCAACCAGAAGGGCGGCGTCGGCAAGACGACGCTCGCGCTGCATCTCGCCGGCGAATGGGCCCGGGAAGGAAAGCGGGTCGTGCTGATCGACGCCGATCCGCAAGGCTCGGCCCTCGACTGGTCCGAGCAGCGCGCGAAGGAAGGGTTTCGCCGGCTGTTCGGTGTCATCGGGCTTGCCCGCGACACGCTGCATCGCGAGGCGCCGGAACTCGCCCGCGACGCCGATCACGTCGTCATCGACGGCCCGCCGCGCATCGCCGGGCTGATGCGCTCGGCGTTGCTCGCCGCCGACCTGGTGCTGATCCCCGCGCAGCCCTCACCGTTCGACGGCTGGGCCTCGGGCGAGATGCTGAAGCTGATCGACGAGGCGCGCATCTTCCGCCCGCAACTCATCGCCCGCTTCGTGCTCAACCGCTGCGCCGCACGCACCGTGATCGCCCGCGAGACGGCCGAGGCGCTCGCCGAGCACGAGCCGCCGGTGCTCGCCGCGCGCATCGGCCAGCGCGTCAGCTTCGCCGATGTCGCGCGGTCCGGCCGGCTCGTCGCCGAGCTCGACGCGGCCGGCCCGGCCGCATGCGAGATCAGCGCGCTCGCCCTCGAAGTCGGCGAGGCTTGGTGCCATGACGGAGCGATCGCCGAAGCGCGGCTTCGCGGCTCGTCCCGGCGATGCCGGATTCCTGGGTCCGCGCGCCCGAGCCGTCAACCGGCCGCACGCCGACGCCGAGTTCACCGCGCGGCTGACGATCGACGTGACGCCGGCGCTGCGCGGCCGGATCAAGATCGCCGCGTTTCAGCGCGGCCTCACCGTCGCCGACATGCTGCGCGCATTGCTCGACCGCGAATTCCCCGAAGATGGCGGAGCCGCGTCATGACCGCGCCGGCGCCCGACAGCCTCACCCATGTCGAGCTGATCTGGTTCGAGAAGCGGATCGAGCAGTGGATCCGCTTCGGCCACGATGTCGCCGAGCAGATCCTCGACCGCCGGCGGCGCATCCTCAGCTTCGCGCCCGGCAGCATCTTCGCCTATGTCCGCTGGGCGGCGAACGACTTCGGCACGGTCGTCTCGCGGATCGACATCCTGCGCGCGGTCGTGCCCGGCGAAGCCTTCTCGACCGTGCCGTTTGTGCGGCCCGGCGGCGAGATTCTTCTGCGCCTCTCCGGCTGGCCCAAGGTCGAGCGCGTGCTCCAGGCCGATCGACGCCGTCGAGCAGCTCGGCGTCGATCCGGTTGACGCTTGTCCCGATCATTGGCGGCAAGTCCACAACCGGCTCGCGTCCGGCGAAGCGCCGCGCCCCTACACGCCGACCGCCATCGCGCCTGGCTTCTGCGCCGGAGGATCGACGCATGACGCGCTTCGGCTGAGTCACCGCGACCGTGCGTCGTGGCGCTCGGCATCGGGCTGTCGGCGCTGTTTCATCCCGCGCCCAGGCTGATCTGGAACGCCAGCGCCAGCGTGCCGATCGGCCTCTATGCCGTGCATCCCGCCGGCGCGCTGCATGTCGACGAGTTGCTGGTGGTCATGCCGCCGGAGCCGCTCGCCACGTTTCTCGACGAGCGCCGCTACCTGCCGAAGGGCGTGCCGCTGCTGAAGCACGTCCTCGCGCTTCCAGGCCAGACCGTCTGCCGGTCCGACCGCACGATCACCGTCGACGGCGTCGCGATGGGCGAGGCGCTCGACCGCGATCATCTGGGCCGCCCGCTGCCCGTCTGGCACGGCTGCCGCGTCATCGCCGACGGCGATGTCTTCCTCATGAACCGGCAGTCCGCGGACTCCCTCGACGGCCGGTATTTCGGGCCGCTGCCCGACCACCACGCATCGTCGGCCGGGCCGATCCGCTCTGGACCGACGAGGAGCACTGACCATGCCGCAATCCTGCTTGCGCGCGAGCGCGCCCGCCGCAACCACTCGGCTCCACTCCTCCTCCTTCCCGGCCATTGCCCGCCGCTCGCAGATCGCCGGCCGACGCCTGCACGTTCGCGCCGCGTTGCGCTCCTCCTTTGCGTCGCGCGTCGCGATCGTGCTGCTGATCGTCGGCGGCGATCTGCTCATGCCGAACCTGTCGCCACGCAGCAGCGCAGCGTCGCTACGGCGGCCGATCCATTCGCACCTTCATCGCCGAAGCGTCGCAGCGGTTCGGCATTCCGGCGTCGTGGATACGCGCCGTGATGCAGGTCGAAAGCGTCGGCGACGTGCGTGCCCTGTCGCCCAAGGGAGCCATGGGCCTGATGCAGATCATGCCGCAGACCTGGGCCGTTCTGCGTTTCCGCTACGGCCTCGGCGCCGATCCGTATGACGCGCACGACAACATTCTGGCCGGTGCGGCCTATCTGCGCGAGCTGCACGACCGCTACGGCGCTCCCGGTTTTCTTGCCGCCTACAATGCCGGTCCGGCGCGTTACGAAGATCATCTCGCGACCGGTCGGCCGCTGCCTGCCGAGACGCGGGCTTACGTGGCCGCCCTCGCTCCGTTGATCGGCGGCGAGGTCGATCGACGGCACCATGGTTGTCAGTGCTGTCGCGCCGTTCTGGACCGAAGCGCCGCTGTTCGCCGTGCGTGCCGAGGGCAACTCGACGAAGTCGGAGGCGGCATCCGACCGGCCAACCCGCCACCGACAATGCCGCAACGGACAGGACGGTGCTCGCGCCGCAAGCCACCGGGCTGTTCGTGCCGATTCATGCCGGATCGGAGCGCGTGCCGTGACGAGAATGCGGTCGTGGGTGCTACGGCCAATCGTCGGCGGAGTGCCAGCGGCGGCGCCTGATCGCCGCTTCGCCCGCCCGCCGATGGCGTGCTTGACGCTGCGCGGCGACCGAGGGGCTTTCGTCCCGGCGGGCCGCCCCTCGGGCACCCGGAGAAAATCCTCTCTCTCAGACATTGCAGTGTACCAGACAGGCCGACACGCGCGTCAAGGCTCCACGGTTCCCCCAAAATTCACCGGCGACCCGGCGTCCGAGCGTCATCCGAAGCACCAGTGCGCGCCGGAGAATTTCGGCTCCCCCGTGGTCCGGCGGGGCCGGCGCTGCGCGGCCTTGACCCGCTCCGACCGTCCGATCCCGAAGGGGATGTCTTCGATCAAGGAGACGGTCAGTCGAGGAGATTCATCATGGACACCTATCAGCAGATCAGCGAACTCGCCGCCGAATTGCGTGACGCATACCTCACCAAGGCCGAACGACAAGCCGCCATCGAGCAGCTTCACGAACTCCAGCACGATCTCGAACTGGACGAAGTGGAGGCGATCGACAACGGCGACAGTGAGCGCGCCGCACTGCTTTACGCAGAATGGCAGAAAATCGAGAACGTGCTGGCCGCGTAAATTCGACACCCCGCTCGACACCTTGACGGCTCTGGTTCGTCCGGAGCCGGTCCTTTTGCTTGATCGCGGTCTGGCGGGCGGCGGGACAGGTTTGAGTGTGGGACCGGGGGTGCGGAGGAACACGACCAACGGACGGCAAGCTAAAAGCGCCGCCTTCGGCCGGGCGCAAATGGTTGGTTGGGTTGGGTTTTTCACACTTCCCCAGAACACCCCCTGCTATCGCTTCAGGTCATTTTATCAACGATTTCAACGCCCCGACCGCTATCGGTCCAATTTCTCACGGAGGGTCAGACCATGAGGACGCGCGACGACGACATCAATATCCGCCCCGGCCGCATCCAGCACGGCAACCGCGGCGCCAAGCGGCCGACCAGTTTTGTCGGCGAGGTCATGCGCGCGGCGAAGAAGGCCGGGCATGTCGGCAACAGCTTCAGCCGAAACGGTGCCGGCGCCAGCCGCTCACGCTTCGGCCGAGGCCGGCGCGCGGCACTTGTCCTTGGCCCAGCGATCGACCTCCCGACGCGTCGTCGATCAAGTCGCGCGTCGTGCGCCATCAAGGAGCGCCGCTTCCGCTCGGCGCCGCTGCCGAAGCACATGGCCTATCTGAAGCGCGACGGCGTCACCCGTGACGGGCACGAGGCGCGGCATGTTCGATGCGGTCTCGGACAATGCCGATACCAAGGCCTTCGCCGAGCGCTGCGACGACGACCGGCACCATTTCCGGTTCATCATCTCGCCGGAAGACGCGATGGAGTTGGAGGATCTGCGCGGCTTCACCCGTGAACTCATGGCGGACGCCGAGCGCGACCTCGGCACCAAGCTCGATTGGGTCGCGGTCGATCACTGGAACACCGACAACCCGCATATCCATGTGCTGGTGCGCGGCAAGGCCGATGACGGCAAGGATCTGGTCATCAGCCGCGACTATATCAGCCGGGGCTTCAGCGATCGTGCCGCCGAGCGCGTCGACGCTGGAACTGGGACCGCGCAGCGAGCAGCAGATCCGTTCCGCCCTGGAGAAGGAAGTCGAGGCCGAACGCTGGACCAGCCTCGACCGCTCGCTGCGCGATATCTCCGACGAAGGCGGTGGCGTCGCCGATCTCCGGCCCGGCGATGCTAGACGAAGACCCGGAACTGCGCCGCCTGATGCTCGGTCGCGCCGCCAAGCTCGAACGGCTCGGACTCGCCGAACAGGTCGGGCGTGGCGCGCTGGACGCTGAAGCCTGGGCTTCGAGCCGGCGCTGCGCGACCTCGGCATTCGCGGCGACATCATCAAGACCATGCACCAAGCGATGACCGGCGCCGGGCGTGAACCCGACGTCACCGGCTTCGCGCTGCACGGCGACGAGACCGCCGATCCGGTGCTCGGCCGGCTGGTCGGCCGCGGCCTGCACGACGAACTGAAGGGCACCGCCTATGCCATCGTCGAAGGTGTCGATGGTCGCACCCATCATCTGCGCTTCTCCGATCTCGACATGACCGGCGACGCCAAGCCGGGCGCCATCGTCGAGGCGCGCGCCTATGAGGACTTCGTCCGGGCGCCCCCGCCTGTCGCTCGCGACACGGTCGGATTTGAGCATCGAGGCGCAGGTGACCGCGTCGGGAGCGACCTGGCTCGACCGTCAGCTTCTCGCGAAAGACCCCGCGATCGGCGGCGGCGGCTTCGGCGCCGAGGTCCGCGACGCGATGGATCGGCGCGTCGATCATCTGGTCGAGGAGGGGTTGGCCCAGCGGCAGGGTCAGAGAGTCACCTTCGCCCGTGATCTTCTGAATACCTTGCGCCGACGGGAACTCGACGACGCCGTCTCCAGGCTCTCGGCCGAGACCGGGCTCGCCCATCGCCCTTCGGCCGAAGGCGAACACGTCGCCGGCGCCTATCGGCAGCGCGTCACGCTGGCGTCGGGCCGCTTCGCCATGATCGATGATGGTCTGGGATTTCAACTGGTGCCGTGGCGGCCGGCGCTCGAACAGAAGCTCGGCCAACATGTCTCGGGCACGATGACGCCGGGCGGTGGGGTCGATTGGAGCTTCGGGCGGAATCGTGGAATCGGGATCTGACTTTGAATGACGGTTGATCGCGATCGTCGTTGGCCGGGGCGCACCCCTTCACAGGGCCGCCTTCGGTGAACGCGGCATGGTGATTGCGGTCGCCCTCGCGCCTTACCGCGAGACCTACATAAGCCCGGCATCGAGAAGGGCTCGACGCCGTTGCACGGTTTTCATGAGTTGGCGATCGGGGCGAGGACGGTTCCACTTGCGGGCCTGCGCGGAAAGTGCCGCCAGCTCTTCCGGATAGCTGCAAAAGGTGAAGACCCGATCGACGATCTCGATCATCAGCCGCTTCATCTCCTCATCCGAAATCCGCGACAGTCTGGTCCACGGGATTTCGCCATAGGGGGTGACGACCTTTACGTCGCTGTAGTCGCCGGCTTCGCTGTCCGGAAAAATGCCGGCATGAAGATCTTCGAGGCCGGAATTGCGCACGCAGATTTCCACGAGCGCCTTGGCGAGACGGCCCGCATTGCGGGGATCGGCGCTGGGCGAGGGATCTTGATCCATAATTTCCTCTCGGCGGTAGGAGCCAATGGGGACCGTTCGAGATCGCAGCGCATCCGGCGGGATTTCGAACCCGGCAAGTACAGCCTAAACAGCCGATCAGGCTTTTGTCGCCGGGATATTCGTGGCGCGTCTCTCGAATGGCGATTGCGATCTTCAGTCTAACTCGAAAATCGTCCGATTTCTACGCCGCTGTGTCCCGGATCACGACGGACGCTTGAAGATACTTGCGCGCGATCGTGAGCCTTCCAGATCCTCTGTCATCATGAACGCGACCAAGATCCTCTGGGGCCAAGTGCTCCTTGTCAGCACCGTCGTCCTCACCTTCCTCTGGGCGGCGACGGAATGGACCGCCTGGCGTCTCGCCTTTCAGCCGCAGCTCGGCCCGCCCTGGTTCGAGATCCTCGGCTGGCCGGTCTATCAGCCGCCGGCCTTCTTCTGGTGGTGGTTCGTCTACGACGCCTACGCCCGCGACATCTTCGTCGAAGGTGCCTATATCGCCGCATCCGGCGGCATCGCCGCGATCGTCGTCGCGATCGCCATGTCGGTCTGGCGCGCGCGGGAGGTCAAGAAGGTCACGACCTATGGCTCCGCGCGCTGGGCCGAGACCCGCGAGGTCCGCCGCGCCGGGCTGCTTCGTCAGGATGGCGTGATGCTCGGCCGCTGGCACGGCGCCTATCTTCGCCATGACGGTCCGGAGCATGTGCTGTGCTTCGCGCCGACACGATCGGGCAAAGGCGTCGGCCTCGTCGTGCCGACGCTGCTGACCTGGCCGGGCTCGGCGATCGTCCACGACATCAAGGGCGAGAACTGGACGCTGACCGCCGGCTGGCGCGCGCGGTTCGGCCGCGTCCTGCTGTTCGATCCGACCAACCCCGACAGCGCCGCCTACAATCCGCTGCTCGAAGTGCGGCGCGGCGAATGGGAGGTGCGCGATGTGCAGAACATCGCCGACGTGCTGGTCGATCCCGAGGGCGCGCTGGAGCGGCGGAACCATTGGGAAAAGACCAGCCACTCGCTTCTGGTCGGCGCCATCCTGCATGTGCTCTACGCCGAGGCGGACAAGACGCTCGCCGGCGTCGCCAACTTTCCTGTCCGATCCGAGGCGGCCGATCGAGGCGACGCTGCGCGCGATGATGACGACGCCGCATCTCGGGCCGAGGGGCGTGCATCCGGTAGTCGCCAGCGCCGCGCGCGAACTGCTCAACAAGAGCGACAATGAGCGATCCGGCGTCTTGTCGACGGCGATGTCGTTTCTCGGGCTCTATCGCGATCCGGTCGTGGCGCGCGTGACGCGGCAATGCGATTGGCGCATCCGCGATCTCGTCGAGGACGCTCGTCCCGCAACGCTCTATCTGGTCGTGCCGCCGTCCGACATCAGCCGCACCAAGCCGCTGATCCGGCTGATCCTCAATCAGATCGGCCGGCGGCTGACCGAGAAGCTGGAAGTCCAAGCATCGCCGCCATCGGCTCCTGCTGATGCTCGACGAGTTTCCGGCGCTGGGCCGGCTCGATTTCTTCGAATCGGCGCTCGCCTTCATGGCCGGCTACGGCCTGAAGAGCTTCCTGATCGCGCAGTCGCTCAATCAGATCGAAAAGGCCTACGGCCAGAACAACTCGATCCTCGACAATTGCCACGTCCGCGTGAGCTTCGCGACCAATGACGAGCGCACGGCGAAACGAGTCTCAGACGCGCTCGGCACGGCGACCGAACATGCGCGCGATGAAAAACTATGCCGGCCATCGCTTGAGCCCCTGGCTCGGCCATCTGATGGTGTCGCGGCAGGAGACGGCGCGGCCGCTGCTGACGCCGGGCGAAGTGATGCAGCTGCCGTCCGACGACGAACTGGTGCTGGTGTCCGGCTGCCATCCCATCCGCGCGAAGAAGGCGCGCTATTACGAGGACCGCGGAACTGAAGGCGCGCATCCTGCCGCCGCCGACGCTGTCGCAGTCTGGAGCAGTGGCACCGACCGAGCCCCAACCTTCGCCGCCTGCCGGTGATTGGGCGGGCGTCGTCGTCGACGCCACCCGCCGCCGCGACCGATGATCCGGCCAATGCCGGCATCCGCCGCGAGCCGGAACTGCCGGAGCATGAAGAGATCGCGCCGGAACCGCCAAAACCGATCCGCGAGTTCGAGCCGCCGGAGGAGGAGAGCGATGACGACGCGCAGCGCCAGCGTCTGTTTCAGCGCAGCGCTCAGAACCCTTGCCCGCCAGGTGACGCTCGACCCGGCCGACGATATGGAGATGTGAGGCTCAAATGCGAACGATGCACACATTCCGCCTGCCGCCGGACCTCGCCGGCAAGCTGGCCGACTATGCCACGCAGAAACATGTCTCCGCAGGCCCTGGTGGTCGAAACCGCGCTGGTGTCGTATCCTATCGCCGGACGGCGCCGACCGCCTCGAAGCGGCGCTTGGCGCGTCGGCTTGATCGCATGAACCGGCAAATGGAGCGCCTCGAACGGCATGTCACGATCTCGAACGAGGCGCTGGCCGTGTTCGTCCGCTTCTGGCTGACCAGCACGCCACCTTTGCCAGACACGGCGCTCGCGGCCGCGCAGACCAAGGGGCGCGAGCGTTATGACGGATTCGTCGAGGCGCTCAGCCGGCGGCTCGCGCGCGGGCGCAAGCTTGCCGATGAGGTCAGCATTGACGTTGACGCGGCCGGGCCGGAAAGCGATGCGGCGGCCAGGTAGTGGGTGCATTGAATTTCAAACCGAGCCATAGTTCGAGTTCGGCCATTGGCCTTTCCTAACTCTTGGCCGACCTTTGGAAGGTCCGTTCCCGGTCAACGTCGATCTATCGCCGACGAGAATTCAACGACTATCATTGAGTGTGTAAGCGACCACTGACGCTCGACCCTAACAGTTTCGGACGACGACTTTGTATTTTTCAGCTCTCAAGACCGCGATTCAGCACCTCGAGGAGAAGCGCTTCTACGACGTCGCGCTCATGTACCTTGAACAACGTGGCTACCAGGATCTCAGCATCACTGATGGTGCCGGAGATGGTGGACGTGACGTGGTTTGTTCGCGTGCAGATCTTCGTATTCAGCTGAGCGTCCGGAAGGACTGGGAGACGAAGATCAACGATGAGGCGTCCAAAACGCTTGCGGCCGGAAAACGCCACCTCATCTTCGTTACGAACCGGCCAATTGGGCCGGACGCCGAGCAGCAGTTCCTCGACACCGGGTACAAGCAGAAGGGGCGTGTTGACCTCACGATAGCTGATCTACGCAGGGTCTCCACCGCGCTCGCTCGACCAGGCGTCATTCGGCGATCATATGAGATGCTCGGCATGGCGGTGCCGCTGGAGCTGCATGCTGACCCGAAGGACATAGCGATCAGTACGGTGCTCCTATTTTCGCAGGAGGCCCGCGAGCTTCGCGACGAAGTTATTGAGGCCAACCTCCGGGCGCATCTCCTGAGGTGCCCGGAGACCTCGGAGGCAGCGGTTATTCGGCAAGTCGCCGAGGCGATCCCTGGTGAGAATGTTGATCGCGCGGCGAAGTCTGCCCTGTCGCGCCTTCGAATGGCCGGGCGCGTGCAGCAAGGGGAGAATGGACTTCGCCTAAGTGATGCGGAGATGCAGGTCATGCAGGCCGCAGAAACTGAGTTTCTTGCCGCGCGCTCGGCCGATGTGGCGGCCCTGGCGGAGGTGACGGGGTTGGGGAGCGAAGCCGCCGGAAAGCTGCTGGACATCGCGCTCGAACTCCTCGTCCGGGGCCGCGATCTCCACGGCCAGGGTCCACTTGAGGCGTCCTTGAGCAACTTCCTCGCTGCTCACGGGCTGAACCGCAAGCGAACTGCGGTCTTCGAGGCATTGGCGGCGACCGCCACCGCCCGCTTGAGGCAGTATGGCGCGACGGTCGATCAGATCTTCTCCACAAACTCCTTTGACATTTATCGCGCCCTGGGGCGTCGAACAGACCTATCTATGGTCCTTGATGCGAGCGTCGCCATGCCAGTCTTGTTCGGCTTGGCGTTCGGCGAGGCCAAGTCGCGCTATGGTCTGGCCGCCATCGCGCTGAAGCGGGCGTGCGATGCGCACGGCATCAAGATGGTGGTACCGCAGACTTATCTCAATGAAATGGCGGCCCATGGCCTGCGAGCCCTTGAGTGGTTGGAGGTCTACAACGCGCTACCGGCTGAGGCGCGCGAGCCACTTCGGGCCTCAGAAAACGCCTATATCAGCCACTACACACATATCGCCGAAACCCTGCGGCAGAAGGGCGAGGAGCTCAGCCTAAAGGAATTTCTCATTTACTTCGGTATATCTCCTGGACGCCATCTGAGTTCGGTCGAGAACAGGATACAAACAGTTCTTGATCAACAGAATATCAAAATTATCGCTAATGGTGTTTTTCGCCAAGATATCCGCGACCGAATTCAAAAAAAGAAGCCACATCGTTCAAATACACTGATCGATCATGACGCAATCGTTGTAACAATGCTGAAGAACGAGGATCAGAAAGGCTTTGTTCTCGCTACCTGGGACAAGGTCATGATCGATCTGGTCGAGGAACTCGCACGGGTCTACGCGGACACGCCGGTACGAGTGATCGACTTCCTATCCATGGCGACCGGTGAGGATTTCGAATGTGAGCAAAGCTACGAACTCATGGCCACGCTGCTGCACATTGACGAACTCGCTGCGGCCCCGCTCGCGCAGACGATCGAGCAGATCCGCTCCGTCGAGCAGGCTTACAAACTTGAGAGGTTCATTCGGGAAGCGAGAGGGCGCAGGGACCCGACGTGGGCACTTAGCCCGCAGGATATCGCGCCCTTTATCGATAATCCGGAGCGGGCGTTCGATCGAGAGGATAGTGCGAGTTGATGCGACCGATCTCGGAGGCGGCGACCAATCTGAGATGCTTCCTCTGGAAAGAGACCGGCGCCCCCCGCTCGGCTGCCAGTGATCTTCACATATCACGAGGTTCGCGCGCAGGAGCTGTGCAAAGCTCGCCATATTTTCGATGAGTTTCAATGTCGGTCCCACTGCTGGGCTGCTGATCAGCGGTCTGCTCGCGCCGGTCTGCAACCGCTAGACCGTTGGGTTTCCGGAAGAACGCCAATTGCCGCAGCTGGCGCTTTGCCGTCAGCCGATGTGTTGGGAAGGTCTGCTTTCTCTAGTGATGGCAAAGTCCACTCCCCTTTGGCGCGGAGCGGGAGCCTTGACAGGGCAGTTGCTACTGTCGGTGCCGCAGCGACCCAGCCACCCCGACAAAGTCGCCTTCGTCGGGGTAGGTCCTCCGACCTCACGCCCCTCAGTGGTAATGTGGTGGAACGCCTGGGAGTTGCCCTTTTAGGAGCATGCTCCAACATCGCCCATATAGGCGTGAGGGTGCGCCTAACGCAAGCAGGTGGATATGACTACCTTGATCGGTTGGATCTCGTACCGACCCGCGAGCACCTGCAGCTTTACACATGGCCAGTGACAGTCGCATCACCTGGGGCGCTAGTCATCGGCGTTGGGACGCGGGACGCAAGCTTTTCGCCTGCGCCTCCTCCCCTGATGTCTTCGGGTACAGCGGCGACGTCCTTTATGCCTCGATGGTGTTGGGTCAGATCGTCGCGGCCGCCGATGCGGGCCTATTGTTTGGTGTCGATGGTGATCCGGCTGTGCGGCATAAGGCGGTAGTTCACCGGCTACACGGATCATTCGACCGTCGACACAACGGCGTGGATCATCCGTTCGAGATCTTCCACGCCTTCAGGGTCGGCGAAGGCATGACCTGCAACTTTCAAGCCTGGAGGACACGGTTTCTGCCGAAATCCGGCTGGACAGATGAGGCATTGGACATGCCCACAGGCACCGACGTAGTCTTCGCAAGCGGGACGGGTAAAGCCCCAGCCAACAAGAGCCGTCTGGCCTGGAAAGCGTCCGAAATCGGTGGGACCAGCCGAGCAGTCTATGGAGCATTTTGCGACTCGCTGGCGGGACAGGGCGATCCGCTGTCCGGCGGCCCTCCACAACTGGCCTCGCTCTACCAGAGGGGGCAGGGCAGAACTGTGGGCGTAGTGCATGAGGGCCAGCGGTTCCTGCACGGCCTGCCGCTCGACGCCGTCGCCGGGCCGGGAGTTCTGGAGTGGCGGGACCGGACTTTCCAGCGCGTCGACGGCCAAACCCTGCAACTGCTCAAAGGTGCTCAGAAGCAACCGCGCCCCTCCGGGCTTTGAATTCGCCCAGAGCGAGGCATTTGACCTCTCGTGCCAGATTCTCCCAGCAAATGTCCGATTTCCAGAAAGCCCCCAGCGTCCGCCTCCTCATCTTCATCGTTGGCACGGAGAGATCGGCCGAGACTTCGTCGCATTGAGCGGCGACCCTACCAGGCGCATGTCTTTCTATCCGGCAGCCCTACGACCCCATCAGCGTTGTTGCGCTTCCCCATTTCCGGCTCTTTCTAATCAACCCCGCTGATCAATCCGCCTCGACGAGGCGAGTTCGTGGGGTTCGAAGTGACGACAATCACATTTCCGATCCGAAGCCTTTGCCCGCGGCGCGCGCATGTTGCGCACCGCGCTCGGACCGGCGATCGCCGGCTACCTCGAAGACCCGAGCATCGTCGAAGTGATGCTCAATCCCGACGGCCGGCTCTGGATCGACCGGCTGTCGGGCGGGCTGGAGGATACCGGCTGCCGCGTGACCCCGGCCGACGCCGAGCGGATCGTGCGGCTCGTCGCGCACCATGTCGGCGTCGAGGTGCATGCCGGCTCGCCGCGCGTCTCGGCCGAACTGCCGGAAAGCGGGGAGCGGTTCGAGGGCCTGGTGCCGCCCGTCGTGGCCGCGCCGTGCTTCGCCATCCGCCGCCCGGCCGTCGCGGTCTTCACCCTCGGCGACTATGTCGAGGCCGGCATCATGTCCGGCGCGCCAGGCCGAGCTGCTGCGGGCGGCCGTCCGGGAACGGAAGAACATCCTCGTCGCCGGCGGCACCTCGACCGGCAAGACCACGCTGGTCAATGCGCTGCTCGCCGAGGTCGCCAAGACCGGCGACCGCGTGGTGCTGATCGAGGATACGCGCGAGCTGCAATGCGCCGCGCCCAACCTCGTGGCGCTGCGCACCAAGGACGGCGCCGCGTCGCTGTCCGATCTCGTCCGCTCCTCGCTTGCGTCTGCGTCCTGACCGCATCCCGATCGGCGAGGTGCGCGGCGCCGAGGCGCTCGATCTCCTGAAGGCGTGGGGCACCGGCCATCCCGGCGGCGTCGGCACGCTGCACGCCGGCTCGGCGATCGGCGCGCTGCGCCGGCTGGAGCAGCTCATCCAGGAAGCCGTCGTCACCGTCCCGCGCGCGCTCATCGCCGAGACCATCGACCTCATCGCGGTCCTCGCCGGCCGCGGCGCCGCGCGCAAGCTCGCCGAGCTTGCGGCGGTCAAGGGCCTCGGCCCGACCGGCGACTACGTCCTCACCCCGGCAGGAGAACCGTGATGCCGCTCAACCGTATCCGCCACCATCTCGCTCTGGCCTACGCTTTTGCCTTCGTGGCGCTCGCGACGTCGCCGGCCTACGCGGCCGGCTCGAACATGCCCTGGGAGCAGCCGCTCAACCAGATCCTGGAATCGGTTCAAGGTCCCGTCGCCAAGGTCGTCTCGGTGATCATCATCGTCATCACCGGCCTGACGCTCGCCTTCGGCGAGACCTCGGGCGGGTTCCGGCGGCTGATCCAGATCGTGTTCGGCCTGTCGATCGCGTTCGCGGCGTCGAGCTTCTTCCTGTCGTTCTTCCAGTTCGGCGGCGGGGCGCTGGTCTGATGGAACAGGCCGAGGCGATCACCGGCTTCTATGCGCCAGTCCATCGCGCGCTCACCGAGCCGATCCTGCTCGGCGGCGCGCCGCGCGCGGTCGCGATCGTCAACGGCACGCTCGCCGCCGCCGTCGGGCTTGGCCTGCGGCTCTGGATCGTCGGCGCGGCGATCTGGCTGATCGGCCATCTGGCGGCGGTCTGGGCCGCCAAGCGCGATCCCGCCTTCGTCGACGTGGTGCGCCGGCACCTGCGCTACCCGCAGCATCTGGTCGCGTGAGGTGCGACGCATGATGAACCTCGCCGAATACCGCCGCCACAGCCAAAGCCTCGCCGACTTCCTGCCCTGGGCGGCGCTGGTCGGGAAGGGCGTCATCCTCAACAAGGACGGCTCGTTCCAGCGCACCGCGCGGTTCCGCGGGCCTGATCTGGACTCGGCGACGCCAGCCGAGCTTGTCGCGATCACGGCCCGGCTCAACAATCGCGCTGCGTCGGCTGGGATCGGGCTGGGCGATCTTCATCGAGGCGCAGCGCCAGCCCGCCAGCCACTATCCGCGGAACGAGTTTCCTGATGCCGCCTCCGGTCTTGTGGACGCCGAGCGTCGCGCGCAGTTCGAGGAAGAGGGCACGCATTTCGAGAGCCGCTATTTCCTGACGCTGCTCTGGCTGCCGCCGGCCGATGACGCCGCGCGCGCCGAGGCCTGGCTCTATGAGAACCGCGCGCAGGATGGCGCCGATTGGCGCGCCGCGCTGGCCGGCTTCGTCGATCGCACCGATCGGGTGCTGGCGCTGATCGAAGGCTTCATGCCCGAGGCCGAGTGGCTCGATGATCCCGAGACGCTCACCTATCTGCATTCCTGCGTCTCGACCCGCCGCCAGCGCGTGCGCGTGCCCGAGACGCCGATGCATCTCGACGCCATCCTGGTCGACGAGGATCTGACCGGCGGCCTCGAGCCGAGGCTCGGCCGCGCGCATCTGCGCACCCTCACCATCATGGGCTTCCCGTCGCAGACCTGGCCGGGCCTGCTCGACGATCTCAACCGGCTCGCCTTTCCCTATCGCTGGGCGACGCGCGCGATCTGCCTCGACAAGACCGACGCGACCAAGCTGCTCGGCCAAGATCCGCCGCCAATGGTTCGCCAAGCGCAAGTCGATCATGGCGATCCTGAAGGAGGTGATGACCAACGAGGCGTCGGTGCTGATGGACAGCGACGCCGCCAACAAGGCGCTCGACGCCGATGCCGCGCTGCAGGAACTCGGCTCCGATCTCGTCGGCCAGGCCTATGTCACCGCGACCGTCACGGTCTGGAGCGAGGACCCCCGCGTCGCCGACGATCGTCTGCGCCTCGTCGAGAAGACCATCCAGGGCCGCGACTTCACCTGCATGCGCGAGACGGTCAACGCGATCGAGGCATGGCTCGGCAGCCTGCCGGGCCACGTCTACGCCAATGTCCGCCAGCCGCCGGTCTCGACGCTCAACCTCGCGCACATGATGCCGTTCTCGGCGGTCTGGGCCGGGCCGGAACGGGACGAGCATTTCCAGGCGCCGCCGCTGTTCTTCGCGCGGACGGAAGGATCGACGCCGTTCCGGTTCTCGCTGCATGTCGGCGATGTCGGCCACACGCTGATCGTCGGGCCGACCGGCGCCGGCAAGAGCGTGCTGCTGGCGCTGATGGCGCTGCAGTTCCGCCGCTACGCCGGCGCGCAGATCTTCGCCTTCGATTTCGGCGGCAGCATCCGGGCCGCGGCGCTCGCGATGGGCGGCGACTGGCACGATCTCGGCGGCGCGCTCGCCGACGACCTCGCCGAGCCGGTCGCCTTGCAGCCGCTTTCCCGCATCGACGATGCCGGCGAGCGCGCCTGGGCCGCCGAATGGGTCGCGACGCTGCTCGCCCGCGAGGCCGTCACCGTCACCCCGGAACTGAAGGAGCACCTATGGTCGGCGCTGACCTCGCTTGCCTCCGCGCCCGCATCGGAGCGGACGATCACCGGCCTTTCGGTCCTGTTGCAGTCGAACGCGCTGAAGCAGGCCTTGCAGCCCTATACCGTCGGCGGTCCCTGGGGCCGATTGCTCGACGCGGAGTCCGAGCGCCTCGGCGAGGCAGATGTCCAGGCCTTCGAGACCGAGGGGCTGATCGGGGCGGGCGCGGCGCCGGCCGTCCTGTCCTACCTGTTCCATCGTATCGAGGACCGGTTCGATGGTCGCCCCACGCTGCTCATCGTCGACGAGGGCTGGCTCGCGCTCGACGATCGCGGCTTCGCCGGTCAGCTTCGCGAATGGCTGAAGACGCTGCGGAAGAAGAACGCCTCGCGTCATCTTCGCCACCCAATCGCTCGCCGATATCGACGGCAGCGCCATCGCGCCGGCGATCATCGAGAGCTGCCCGACGCGGCTGTTCCTGCCCGAATGAGCGCGCGCTCGAACCGCAGATCGCAACCATCTATCGCCGCTTCGGGCTGAACGATCGCCAGATCGAGATCCTCAGCCGCGCGACGCCGAAGCGCGACTATTACTGCCAGTCGCGCCGCGGCAATCGCCTGTTCGAGCTGGGCCTCTCCGAAGTCGCACTCGCCTTCACCGCCGCGTCCTCCAAGACCGATCAGACGGCCATCGCCGCGATCGTCGCCGCAGCAGGGGCGCGACGGGTTCGCCGCCGCATGGCTGCGGGGCAAGGGCCTCGACTGGGCGGCCGACATGCTCACCACACGCAGCCAGGAGATTTCCCGATGACCGCCCGTCGCCTTCGCGCGGCGCTCGCCGCGGCGTCGGCTGTTCTGGCGCTCGCGACCGCCAGTGTTCCGGCCCGCGCGCAATGGATCGTCTTCGATCCGACCAATTTCTCGCAGAACGTCCTGACGGCGGCGCGCGAGCTGCAGCAGGTCAACAACGAGATCCAGAGCCTGGAGAACCAGGCCACCATGCTGATCAACCAGGCCAGGAACCTGGCGAGCCTGCCCTATTCGGCGCTGGCGCAGCTCGAACAGTCGATCGCCCAGACCGAGCAGCTGCTCGCTGCAGGCGCAGCGCATCGCCTACAGCGTCACCACCATCGATCAGGCGTTCACGCAGAGCTACCCGCAGGCCTATTCGAGTTCGACCTCCAGCCAGCAACTTCTCGCCGATGCGCAAACCCGCTGGCAGAACTCGCTCGCCGGCGTTCCAGGACGCGATGCGCGTGCAGGCCGGCGTCGTGCAGAATCTCGACAGCACGCGCACGCAGATCAATGCGCTGATCTCGTCGAGCCAGTCCGCGACCGGCGCGCTTCAGGCCGCCCAGTCCGGCAATCAGCTCGCGGCGCTCCAGACCAAGCAGCTCGCCGATCTCACCGCCGTCATGGCGGCGATCGCGCGCGCCCAGAGCCTGGAAGGCGCGCGCACCGTCGAGAACCAGGTGCAGGCGCAGCAACAGCTCTCCAACTTCCTCAACTACGGTGCGGGCTACCAGCCCGGCTCCGCGCAGATGTTCCACTGATGCGCGGCCGCCCGCTCCAATATCCGCCGCGATCGCGCCGCGCCACCGGTTTCATCGCCGTGGCGGCGGCGATCGGCGCGACCGCCGTTCACTTCCGGCATGACGGCGCGGAACGCGCCACGTTCCGCATGCGCGCCTCGCCGACGACGAGCGATCCGCTCGCCCCGGAGCTGGCGCGCTGCCAGACGATCGGGATGGCGGCGAAGGATGACGCGGCTTGCGAAGCCGCCTGGGCCGAGAACCGCCGCCGCTTCTTCACCTACCGCCCGGCCGATAGCGCCACGAGCGCACCGACCCCGATCGGAAGCCGGCTGCCAAGTCCGAGGGTCAGTAGGCGACATGGGCGGCACCGGCGTCATCGACAACTTCCTCGGCGTCTTCACCCAGTACATCGATTCCGGCTTCGGTCTCGTGCAGGGCGATGTCCGCTGGCTCGCCGGCGTGCTGATCGCCATCGACATCACGCTGGCCGGCCTCTTCTGGGCGATGGCGCCGGACGAGGACGTGCTCGCGCGGCTGATCAAGAAGACGCTCTATATCGGCGTCTTCGCCTTCATCATCGGCAATTTCAACAACCTCGCCCAGATCATCTACAACTCCTTCGCCGGCCTCGGCATCGAGGCCGGCGGCGGGACGCTGAGCCAGGCGCAGCTCCTTCAGCCTGGCCGGCTCGCCCAGGTCGGCATCACCGCCGGCCAGCCGATCCTCAACTCGATCTCCGGGCTGATGGGCTTCACCAGCTTCTTCGACAACTTCATCCAGATCGCCATCCTGCTGATCGCCTGGCTGATCGTCGTCATCAGCTTCTTCATCATGGCGATCCAGCTCTTCGTCAGCCTGATCGAGTTCAAGCTGACCACGCTCGCCGGCTTCGTGCTGGTGCCGTTCGGCCTGTTCGGCCGCACCGCCTTCCTCGCCGAGAAGGTGCTGGGCAATGTCGTCTCGTCCGGCGTGAAGGTCCTGGTGCTCGCCGTGATCGTCGGCATCGGCTCGACGATCTTCGGCCAGTTCACCAACGGCTTCAACAATCCGCCCACCATCAGCGACGCGCTGACCCTGATCCTCGCGGCGCTGGCGCTGCTCGGCCTGACGATCTTCGGTCCCGGCATCGCCAACGGCCTGATCGCCGGCGGGCCGCAGCTTGGCGCCGGTGCCGCCGTCGGGACCGGGCTGGCGGTCGCCGGTATCGGCGCGGCCGGCGCCGCGACTCGCCGCCGGTGGTGTCGGTGCCGCGGGCGGCGTGATCGCCGGCACCGCGCGCGGCGGCGCGGCCGTCGCCGGGGGCGCCACCGCCGCCTATCGCGCGGGCGGCGTGGCCGGGGTCGCCGAGGCCGGCGCCTCGGCCGCGATGAGTCCGCTGCGCCGCGCCGCCGCCAGCCTCAAGCGAGAGTTTCGCGGCCGGTGGCCGGGCCGTGACGGGAGGAAGCGGCCCGGCGGGCAGCGAGCCAGGCCGAGGCGTTCGGGGCCGCCGGCCTGGGCGCAGCGCATGAAGCGCAATCAGACCATCAGCCGCGGCGTCACCGCCGCCGATCACGCCATCCGCTCCGGCGATCGCCCGAGCGGCGGCAGCGGCGTCGATCTCTCCGAAGGAGAATAGCCCATGTTCCGGCGACCGACCGTCCGCTACGGCGCGACACCCGAGCCCGAGACGCCCTATCAGAGGGCCGGCCAGGTCTGGGACGAGCGCATCGGCTCGGCCCGCGTGCAGGCGAAGAACTGGCGGCTCGCCTTCTTCGCGCATGCTGGCGCTCAGCGGCGGCCTCGCCGCCGGCCTCGTCTGGCAATCGGCGCGCGGCACGGTCACGCCCTGGGTCGTGCAGGTCGACAGGCTCGGCCAGGCCCAGGCCGTCGCGCCGGCCGTCGCCGACTATCGGCCGACCGATCCGCAGATCGCCTGGCATCTCGCGCGCTTCATCGAGGAGGTGCGCGGCATCCCGGCCGATCCGGTCGTGCTGCGGCAGAACTGGCTCGACGCCTACAACTACGTCACCGACAAGGGCGCGCTCGCGCTCAACGACTACGCCCGCACCAACGATCCGTTCTCGAAGATCGGCAAGGCCCAGATCGCGGTCGACGTGTCGAGCGTGATCCGCGCCTCCGACGACAGCTTCCGCGTCGAATGGGTCGAACGTCGCTACGTCGACGACGCGCTGGCCGCCACCGAACGCTGGAGCGCCATCCTCACCATCGTCGTGCAGACGCCGACCGACGCCGATCGGCTGAAGAAGAACCCGCTCGGCGTCTACGTCCACGCCCTCAACTGGTCCAAGGAGCTCGGCTGATGCGCATCCTGCCGCTCGCAACCCTTCTGCTCGCCTCGGTCTCGCTCGGCGCCTGTTCGACCTGGAAGCCGCCCGCGATCAGCTACGACGACACGCCGCGGCAGGCGGTGCTGCAACCCGATCCGCCCAAGCCGGTGCAGATCGTCGAACTGCCAAAGCTTCTGCCGCTGCCGGGCCAGCTCAAGCCCATTCCCGGCGCCAAGACCGCGCCGCGCGACGCGGCCGATCCCGCACGCGCGTGTCGAGCAGGCCAATGGCGCGGCGCGCGTGCAGCCGACCCGCGCCGGCTATATCAACGCCATCCAGGTCTATCCCTTCTCCGACGGCGCGCTCTATCAGGTCTACGCCGCGCCCGGCGAGATCACCGACATCGCGCTCGAACCCGGCGAGCAGCTCGTCGGTCCGGGACCCGTCGCCGCCGGCGACACCGTGCGCTGGATCATCGGCGACACCGAGAGCGGGACCGGCGCGGCCAAGCGCGTCCATATCCTGGTCAAGCCGACCCGGCCGGATCTCGTCACCAACCTCATCATCAACACCGACCGCCGCACCTATCATCTCGAGCTGCGCTCGGACGACAAGACCTACATGGCGTCGGTGTCCTGGCTCTATGCCGCAGGACCAGCTCATCGCGCTGCGTCAGCAGAACGCCGCCGCCGATGCGGCGACGCCGATCGCGACCGGCATCGACATCAATGCGCTCAACTTCCGCTACCGCATCGAGGGCGACAATCCGGCCTGGCGGCCGCTGCGGGCCTTCGACGACGGACGGCAGGTGTTCATCGAGTTCCCGGCCGGCATCGGCCAGGGCGAGATGCCGCCGCTCTGGGTGATCGGCGCGGAAGGCGGCGCCGAGCTCGTCAACTACCGCGTCCAGGGCAACCACATGATCGTCGATCGGCTGTTCGCCGCGGCCGAACTGCGGCTCGGCGGCGATCCCCAGCAGAAGGTCCGCATCGTCCGCACCGACGGGAGGCCGCAGTCGTGACCGACGCCCCGCATGAAGAGGCGGCGGGCCTCCCGGCGGCGATCGGCCGCCGCAGGAAATGCGGCTGCGATCCGGCCGGGCGCCCGTCACGCGGCTCTCCCGCAAGGTCCTGCTCGGTCTCGGCACGGTTGCGGCCTCGGGATCGGCGGCGCGCTGTTCCTGGCCCTGCGGCCGCAGCACCAGACCGCCGGATCCGAACTCTACAACACCAGCAACCGCATGACGCCGGATGGCCTCGCCAATCTGCCGCGCGACTATACGGGCCTGCCGACGAACCGCTCCGCAGCTCGGACCGCCGCTGCCCGGCGATCTCGGCCGGCCGATCGTCAATGCCGGTGCGCCAGCGCCCGGCATGCCGACACCCGGCGCCGGATCCGGAGCAGCAGCGCATCGCTCAGGAGCAGGAGGCGGCGCGCACCAGCCATCTCTTCGCGACGACCAACGTCGGACAGGTCGCCCCGCGGCCATTCCGGCGCCGGCCGGCGGTCAAGCGGGCGCCGCCGGCCGCCGGCTCGAGCGATCTGATGTCGCAGGATCACAAGCTCGCCTTCCTGAACGGCAATGTCGATCGCCGCACGGTCAGCCCCGATCGCGATCGCAGCCGCCCGCCAGTCCCTACGTGCTGCAGGCCGGCGCCGTGATCCCCGCGGCGCTGATCACCGGACTGCGTTCCGACCTGCCGGGCCAGGTCACCGCTCAGGTGACCGAAGACGTCTACGACAGTCCGACCGGACAAATTCTGCTGATCCCGCAAGGCGCGCGCCTGATCGGCCAGTACGACGCCCAGATCGCCTTCGGCCAGTCGCGGGCGCTGCTGGTCTGGAATCGTCTGATCATGCCGAACGGGCGATCGATCGTGCTGGAGCGCCAGCCCGGCGCCGACGCGCGAAGGCTATGCCGGTCTGGAGGACGAGGTCGACAACCACTGGGGCATGCTGTTCAAGGCCGCGATCCTCTCGACGCTCCTGAGCGTCGGCTCGGAGGCCGGCACGAGCGGCAACGAGAACGGCTCGCTCGCGAAGCGATCCGCCAGGGCACGTCGCAGAGCTTCAACCAGACCGGCCAGCAGGTGGTCGGCCGCTCGCTCAACGTCCAGCCGACCATCACCATCCGGCCGGGTTTCCCGGTGCGGGTGATGGTCACCCACGATCTCGTGCTCGAACCCTATCGCACTTGAGGAGGTCATCTTGGCAAAGCTGAAGCTCGGCGTGATCGCGGACGACAAGCCGGTCAAGCTGACCGTCGAACTGTCGGCCGCCGTCCATCGCGATCTCGTCGCCTACGGCCAGGTGCTCGCGCGCGAGACCGGTCAGGGCGCCGTCGAGCCCGCGAAGCTGATCGCGCCGATGCTGGCGCGCTTCATGGCGACGGATCGCGCCTTCGCCAAGCTGCGGCGAGATCGCCGCCTCAGAGAAGGCGGCGTGAGCGCGCCTCGTCGCGCAGGAACGCGACAAAGCGGCCGACGGCGGCGTCTTCCAGTTCTGGCAGCCAGCCAGGTCGACCTGCAACCGAGGCATTCGGATCATCGATCGGCTTGAACACCACGCCGGGAAACGCGACTTCGGCCTGGCTGGCGGTCGCCAGCGTGATGCCGAAGCCGGCGCCGACGAGCGCGAACACGCTTTGCTTGCTGGCGGCATGCGCCTCGGAACCTCACGCCGCTGCCGAGGAACGAGGCGTAGAGTTCCCGCGCAGTCTGGCTCTCATCCCAGCCCTGAACCAGAATGTCTCGTCGCGCAGCGCCGCCCAAGTGACGCGCCGTCCGCCGGGCGAGCGGATGGCCATGCGGAACCGCGGCCACCAGCCGCTCGCGATAGAGCGGCTGCGCTCGCGGCGTGAGGCCACACGGCGTGGCTCGCCGTCAGGGCCGACATCCAAACGACGCTCCTCAGCGCCGCCTGCGAGGTCGCGGTCGTTCATCTCGGAGACGGTCAGCATGACGTTCGGATGCCTTTCGCGCCAGTCGGCCAGCAGGCCAGCGAGCGGTTCGCCGATCGGCGGCAGCCGAACGCCGAGGCGGATCTCGCCCACCTCGCCGGTCCCGTTCTGGCGTCCCGAACGTCTCGACGGCGTCCAGTTCGGCGAGGGCACGCCTGACATGCAGCATCACCGCCCGGCCGCCGGCGGTCAGGCGGACACCCGAATGTCCACGCTCGAAGAGCGTCACCCCAAGCTCGTCCTCGAGCCGGGCGATCCGGCGGCTGATCGTCGAGGTGTTGAGCCCGAGCGCCTTGGCCGCGCGGCCGAAGTTTCCGGCGCTCGCCGATGCCGTCAGATATTTGAGATCACGGATATCCATCAGCGACCGCCCCGAACATGGGCGCCGCCCGGCCGGTCATGGCTTCTTACGGCCGACGCTTGCTTGAAGCGGACTGGAGCACGGAGAAGACCAATGGAACACCCGCCTGCGGATGCGAAATCGCTCAGGTGAGGGGACGGTATCGCTTTTGAACCAATCTCGGGCATCGTGAGAGGGTCCCAACTGCACAGGCACGCGTTCGCCGGAGCAGAGACGCTCCCTATGGTTGGTGCGTCGTGTATAATGACAAGTTCAATCGTGGTTTTATTCCATGAACGTAGACGGTTGGGGCGAGCGCTGCCCTCTGTCCGCCTGTCGCGGGGAACGCTGGGCAGCCGCCGCCGTGACCATCGGAATCGACGCCTGGCTCAATAACGAAGCCACCGGCCAACTCCGCTTGTCTTAAAACCGCAACGCGGCCGGCTTGTCCTGGCAGCGATCGTCCTCGTGACTTCGGCTTGCAGGCCGCCGTCGGGTCGCCTCACGTTTTTGCCAATTCCAGGAAATCGGCCTGATCGCCCTGGCGGAACACTCGGACGCGCGCGTTCGCTCTAAACGCTGACGCATTCACGCTAATGTCGAACGGGAAGATCGCGGGATGACTTATTGCTTGTGAAAATGGAATTCCAGATCCCTGGCTGACAAGCAGCGCCTCGATCAATAGCTCGGCCGCGCGGCCACCGATCTGAATTCGCCGGGGCACAGGCACGAATGTTCCCTTCACGGGACCGTCCAGAAGCACATCCCATTGAATCATTGAGCGCAAGACCCGCTGGATCGCCCGGGGTAAAGTGCTCCGGTCGCCCCAAATCTCAGTCATACGCCGAGCCACCTGGGGCAAGCTTGCTGAACCGTGGAGAGAAAGAAGCTTCCCAACGCTGGCGGCGACGTCAAAGAAAAACGGATAGCACCCCAGGCACATCGCCCAATGAAGCGCGATTTTCTCGTGGGGCGGTACCGTACGGATGCACTCCAGGGCGCCATCGCGAAGATATGTAGCTTGGGTCGGAACCGTCAGCCAGATGCGTGCCAGGACCGTCAGCGTTTTGCCGCGGGCGCTATGCACCGACTCCCCGGCGACAACGTCGCGCAACAGCGACCATAAGAACTCACGAACCGCAGCTTGAGACTGACCCATCGCCAGCCGTCCAGCTGCAACATCGAGCCACTCGATATGGATCGTTCGATCGAACCCAATCGTCACTCTCTGCGATCGGTCATACCGCCCTCGCGATCGTGACGAAGGGGACGATGACTTCCTCGATACAGATCCCGCCATGCGCCACGGTCCGCTTTCCTTCACCGATGAAAGCGCGAAGCGGTGGGGCGATCAGAGCAAGATAGTCGTCGGGCAATCCGATGCTCGGCCACTCCAGCGAGCCTGGATATTTCTCGGCAACATTCGATCGCAGTAGCGCGTCCGAAAATACGTGAACACGCTCGCCTCGTTCGTCGGCGGTCGCACCCACGTTGGGTTTGCCAATACCGACGCCCTCGACGTTGCCGTGATCGGCCGTCAGGATCACCTCGAAGCCGCGTTCGAGCATTGCATCCAGAAGCCGCCAAAGCGATCCACGCTTCGCCCAATGCCGGACCCCGGCATGCATCCCATCGGTTCCGTTGACGATGCCGTGCAGCATCTGATCGATCGTGCCGACCACGATGCCGGCGACCCGGCATCGCGGCTGATCGATCTTTTCGATTATCCGTGTGATGAACGCATCGTCGTCTTCAAGCGTGCCCTGACAGGCATAGACGGCATCGCCTTTGCGGAGGCCGCGATCTTCCCAAAACCGTGTCCAGTGCTGCTCTTCCTTGCGCGTCGTATCGAGGCTCTGGCCGAAAAAGAATGGTGGATCGCCCGCAAAGATCGATTGGCGCGATACCGACGTCAGCGTCGGCACCCAGGCGAACAGACCGAATTCCTCGGTGATCCATTTTCGAGACGGCATTTCCTGGCGGACAACAGCCCACTGGTCCATGGCAAGGCCGTCGACGACAACCACGGCCAGCTTCCGGCCGGTCCCCTTCGCCGCAAGCCGATGCGCCATGTACCTCGGTATCTGATGAAGCATGACCGGCCGCGGCAGGTACGACAGACTGTGCAGAGAGCCGTAGTGCGCAACCATCCATTCTTGAAAGTTCTGCTCGATCAGTTGGTGTGCGGCATCGAAGCGATCCTTGTCCTCGGGCGGCAAGTCTTCGGGCAGCGACCAACGCAGCGCCACGACCTCGGCCCATCGCGTCGCAGCCTGAATCCACGCCTGATGATCGCTGCTCGACGATGGGCTGCTCAGACTGCAATAGCTGCAGGAGCTTTCGGAAGCGAGATGTCTGGTCGGCGCCTTCAGATCCCGCCACGCCGACAGCCATCCACGATCCAGCGACAAGCGATCGGGAAATGCCGCCAGTCGGAACAAGCAGACCGTCAGTGAAAAGATTGTCGACGTAGACACGAACATCGTCGTGGTCGAACGGGAGATGCTTGGGACCTGAGAACTGGAGATCGTAGGGCTCGGCTTCTTCAGCGCAGTCCGCCTCCCTGCGACGTCAGACGCTGCCGCACAAATATCGGCCATCTCTCCTGCAGAAATTCCAGAAAGTTTGCGCGGCTAGGAACGATCTGATCCAGCGGCCAATCCTGCCATCGATCCGTTGATCGCAGCAGATGGATCAGGCGATCGTCCAACGACTTCGGAATAACCTTGCCGCTGTAGTGGCGCCGCAACAGCGCGCGGAGCAGCTCTGCATCGCTTTGGATTTGCGCGGGATCGAGTCGGAATACGTTTCGCAGCAGAAAGTCCCGCGTGGCGTTCTCGCCCATCGGCTCAGGCTTGAAAAGCTGCTGTGCGGCAGAGACCGCATCGAGGTCGCCACGATCCAGTTCAGAAAGCACATGAGGAGCGAAGGACGGAAACAGCTCCGCGAGACTGAACGAAAGCAGCCGTCGGTCGCGCTTCGCCTGCTGAAGGAGGTCGAACGGAAGCCCGCTGATGTCCGAACGCGTCGCCCGCAAAACGACGACGAGGTTCGTGTCGTTGCCGTTGTCCCAAACCTCCCGAAAGCGTCGCTCATAGGCGTAGCGGAATGCGACGTGATCCTCGAACGGGACGATCTCGAATCCGCGCTGGCGAATACCGTCAACAATGCCCTGCTCGGTCAGCAGCTCGTCGGGATCGGCGACGACGGTCAGACGTGCGACACTGGCGATGTCGGGCGTGAACTGGGCAAGGATCGGATCGCGCCAGGTGCTGGCTAGGCGAATGGGCGCTCATACGCTGCTTCCCATCGGCGCCACGCGAACCATCAGGACGGCCGCGAGATCCGGGAGAGCGGTTTCCCGGGCCGCAAGCTCTCGGGTCCAGGCCTGCTCTTCGTCAGCCAAAATCCGGAGCCGGTAAGCTCCGGACCTGGGGCAAGCCCAAGCCGCTCGATGGCGCGACGACGCGACGCGAACGCGTGCACACCCTTCTTGCGCTCACGAACGATGCTCAGCTGGTGAGCAGCCGACGAGCTCCTCAAAGACTGCGGCGCCTTGGGCTTCCGCGGCGTTGCGGCTGGCATCGTAGGCATCGCACTGCAGCGTGCGCCGGAGAGATCGTCGCGTCGCTTGGCTCAAGCCGGTCGGAAGGTCGATCAAGCGATCCCAGATCGTTCGCGCCGTCGGACCGAACACCCGGCCATCCTCGCTCACGAACAGCGCAAGGAAGCGCTGCTCTCGGCCTCCGGCGGTGTGCAGGCTGATCCGCCACAACGACCAGACGCCGCTTGTCTTGTCAGAAACATCGGGGACCACGACCGACGGGATCGGTTGGCCCGGCGCAAAGACCGGCAAGCTGTTTGTCAGTCCGCGAACGCGCTCGTCTTCCAGCGAAATCAGCGTGGCGCCTGGCCGATCTGCGTCGTCACGGTTGAAGACAGCCGCGAGGCATGGTCTCGCCATTCGGCCACCGCAGATCGTAGCCAACGACGGCGGGCTTGACCGACGCGCCCGCTGGACTCCTGACTGCGCAGAAAGCCGAGCGTCAGCCTCTCGGTCCAATATGGCATCTGGTGGCTGGCGATCTTCTGCGCGGCCGATGGGTCCAGCCTTTCGGTCGCATTGAGCAGTCTGGAGCCGGCTCGGGCTTCCTCCGCCCGCCGCCGAATCTCGTCGGCCAACGCCGGCTGCGCGCTGCTCGGCTTCCTCGGGCGCGATCGATCGCCTGAGCGAACAGCTCCTCGAAGGGCACGCCGCCTTCTTCGGAGTCGAGCACGTCGGCCAGCTTGTCGACGCCGAACTCTTCGAGAATTCGCGCGAGCTTCTCTTCCAGCACCTCGCGGACGCGAAGCTCGACCGTGTCCTTCGAGCGCGAAGTTCATCGCCCGCACGATGTGCTTCTGACCGATGCGATCGACACGGCCGATCCGCTGCTCGATCTTCATCGGGTTCCACGGCAGATCGTAGTTCACGATCACGTGGCAGAACTGCAGGTTCAGGCCCTCGCCACCGGCGTCGGTGGAGATGAGAATCTGAGCGTCGTCCGCAAATCGCCGCTGCGCCTGCCGGCGTTCCTCCAGATCCATCGCGCCGTTGAGCGATGACGACGGTGAAGCCGCGACGCTCAAGAAAATCGGCGAGCATCGCCTGCGTGGGCACGAACTCCGTGAAGATCAGTACCTTCAGGGTCGGGTCGTTTTCCTCGCGCTGTTGCTGCTGAATGCGTTCGAGCAGCGCTTCAGCCTTGACGTCCGGTCCGCTGGCCTCACAGCGGCGAGCGGCCGAAAGCAGAAGCTCGACCTCCTTGCGCTCGTCCTTGAGACCCTTCAGGCGCGTCTTCAGAATGGTGTCGAGCTGTTGCTGGCCATCCAGCGAGGACCAGTCCTCGCCCACGTCTTCGGGGAACAGCGAAAGCTGGCCCTGGGGCAGCTCGAGCACGGCCAGCCTTCGTTCCAGGGAGGTCCGGATCGCCGCCGTGCTGGAGGTGATCAGCCGCTGCATCAGGATCATCAGGAAGCCGACGGCGGTCTGCTTTTCCTTGATGGCGCGGTTGTAGCCGTCGCGAACGTATTCGGTCACGGCCTCGTAGAGTGCGCGCTGCTCCGCGTGCGCCGCCCCCCATTCAATCGGCACCAGCTGCGTGAAGCGCGGCTTGAAGAGCGGATTGCCGTCGGCGTCGATCGCGCGGCGCTTCTCGGTGCGGATGACGAAGGGAGCGACCGCTTCGCGCGAAATCGCGTCGTCGCCCGGCAAGAGCGTCGGGGTCGAGAAACCCGATCAGCCTGCGGAAGGCGTCCGACTTGCCCTGGTGCGGCGTCGCCGAAAGCAGCAGCAGGTAGGGCGCCGCCTGCGCGAGCGCATCGCCCAGCTTGAAGCGGGCGACCTGCTCCGTGCTGCCGCCAAGGCGATGGGCCTCGTCGATGATGATCAGGTCCCATCCGGCCGAGACCAGGTCCTCGAACCGTTCGCGGTTGTAGCGGGCAAGCTGCTCCTGGCTCCAGCCGCGGCGGGAGTCCATCGGCTTCACCGAGTTCGAGCGGACAGATGACCTGGTCGTGCATGCGCCAGAGGTTTTCGTTCTCGTCGATGGCGCCGGCCTGACGCAGCGCGCGTCAGGCTGCCGGGAAGGATGAGCCGGAAGTCCTCGTTGAAGTGGCTCTTCATTTCCGACTGCCACTGCAGCACCAAGCCGGCAGGAGCGACGACGAGGATCCTGCGAACAAGCCCGCGGATCTTCAGCTCGCGCAGGATCAGTCCGGCCTCGATCGTCTTGCCGAGACCGACCTCGTCGGCGAGCAGATAGCGAATGCGATCCCCGGAGATCGCCCGCTGCAGAGCGAGCAGCTGATGCGGCAGCGGGATGACCGTGCCTTCCAGCGGCGCGACCAGCGCGTCGCGCTCCAGACGCGTCGGCGATGCGCGCGGCGGCGCTGACATAGGAAAGGCGATCGAGGAGATGAGGCTCACCCGCCTTCAGCGGGACGAGACGCTTCTGCAGAACCCGGACGGCCGTGTCCGCGGCGCGGCAGCCAGACCAGGCAGGTCGCCTGACCCCACAGCGTGTCGGTATCGACAACGCGGCAGGGTTCATCGTGGTCAATGCTGTGCCACCACTCGCCCGCCTGCATGCATCACCTCACTCATCACCGAGACGCATGCTCGCGACGTCGTAGTACATCAACAGCTTCTCGTCCTCCTGCAGGACGTTCTCCGGCAGCTTCGCCGCGACGCTGACGATCGTCTTGTAGTCCTGCCCCTCATAGGCGGCCTTGAAGCCGGCGCGCACCGCTTCGGTGCGGAACAGCTTCAGCTTGCGTTCCTTCGCGTGTCTTGTACGTCTCGAACTCCGTCAGCAGCGACTTCTCGCGGAGCTTCTCCAGGTCACTCTGCTTGCTTGGATCGGGCACGTACCAGCGATCCGCCGCCTTGGCGATCAGTGCCGGATCATCCTTGGCGAGATTGCGAAGCTCCTTGAAGTTCGTCGACAGGTACGAATGGATCTGGCTCGGGACCGGTCCACTGCCGTCGTAGTGGATGCAGTTCTGCCGAAGGATCTCCTTGAGCTCGACCGTCTCCTCGTGCTTCGCCCAGTTCTGGATTTCGCGCATGAACGCCGGCTGGAGGTCCTGGAAGCTGCGCGGCTTTTCCTGAAGCTCGCGGCGCACCCATTGAATGGCGCTCGCCTCGTCGGTCACGAAGAGGCTCAGCTGGCGCAACTCGGCGGCCGTGTTGCGCTTGCGGTCGTACTCGGCGACCTGCGTGGGCAGGAAATACATACCGTCGCGCTCGGGATAGCGCTGGTTCAAGCCAACCAGAAACTCCGCAGTCGAGAGCGGCACCGAAAGCTGGCGCTGAACGTGGAAGGCGACCATGCGGTCGTGAAGCACCTGCGCGGTGCGCTCGGCGATGACGTCGGCGACGCCGTCAACGCTGGAGAAGACGGGAACGTGGCCGAGATGCTCAGTCACGAAGGCCCACGCGTTCTCTGGCGAGATGTGCCCGAGCGAAAACGCTCAGCTAAAGCCTCCGTCGGCTTGTAGGCCGAGATAACGAGGTCCTGCTTGACCGCGGTGCTCGTCACCTGACGATAGGAGCCTTGCTGCTTGTCGAGTGTTCGAACGTCAGCGACAACGAAGCCGGCAGTCCCAAGCGCCTCCTGGATCGCTCGCCAGACCGCATTTGACGAGTTGCTGAAGACGACCGTCATCCAGCGGCCAGGCTTCAGAACACGAGCATACTCCTCGAAGCAAGAGCGCATCAGCGCCTGATAGTCGAGGATGTCCTTTTTCTTTGCCTCGATCGACGATCGCTTCTGGATGCCGATCCGTCATGACGCGATGCCACGACTCAACGAGATAATTGAGATCCGCATAGTAGATGTTCTCGCCGAAGGGCGGATCGGTGAAAATGTAGTCGACCGAGCTTCATTCGAAATTGCAAGGATGCTCGCACATCGTCCCGTGGTCGTGTAGTGCGCCAGATACTCTCGGTGGCGTAGGCTTGAAATGCGCTTTCAAGTCGCTTTAGCTTTCCGTCGAGGATATACCAGGGCTATACTTCGACGATTTGAGATGCGACGTAGTAAACCCCGTTCAAGTACTGATTGACTTGTGAGAAATGCGTCGGGCTGTATCGATTCAAGTAGCGACATTCCCCAGATCGCCTGCTCAACGAAGAACAGCAGAGCATGTTGCGCAAGCGGACATCGGGTTCAGCGGATGCTCGCCGCCAAAGAGCGGCAAGCGCATGTGCACGGACGTGGCAAGAAAAAGATGATGGACGTGCGTAAATCCTTTCGGCGCGAGTCGCGATCCATGAGACATGTGGTCGATTGGAAATGCGTTGGTCGGCAACTTCGCTGGGCAGACGTCGAGTCTCGCTAATCCGTCAAGTGATTCTCAAGTCTTCTTGGTCAGGCGCTTTCTCGTGCGTTATCTTTCCGACGGTGTAGTTGATCAATGCTGGGCGGAAGCGAACCCGTTTCCAGGGTTGCTTAGTCGCCGGATCAATCAGCGTCTCAAAATCTCGCTCGAGATTGTCTTTCGTCAGTTCTGCAGAGCAATGCGGACACGGAAATTCGATCGCGGATCCGCTTTGTACTTGCATCGAGAGCCTCCTCAACGAAGTTCACTTCACCTGCGCATTCCGGGCAGGTGAATACTTCGCTCCAGACCGTGAAATTGATGCGGCCTTTGGTCTTTCCGTCAGTGTGGAGTGTTTCGTACATCCAGCCGAGTCTCCTTCTCGACTTCGGCGAGAATTCGCTGCGCCGCCTTGGAGAATGCGGTCACATCGAATGGCAGCTGTATAGTTCGCGGCAATGAAGGTGGCGGCCGGTCCAAGATCGTTCAGGACTGCTCGACGGGCGCCCCATTTCGGCTTCGGCAGTCCCTGTTTCGACCACTCCGCCTCGAGCTGCTTGCGGTAATCCGCTGGCGCCGAACCGCACCACTGGGCGGCGACGCCCGTCATGCCCGAGCCGGCGAACCCATCGAGCACGATGTCGCCCGGCTCCGTGTAGTGGAGGATCGACGGGACGATCGCGAGATGCGGCACCTTCGTGTGGTAGCCATGCGCCTTGTAGAGCGCATCGGTCTTCCCGACGCTCGTGTCGACCGCGAACGGGTCGCGCTCATAGCGCTCCTTCGGATCGTATGGCTTCCCGTAGACACGCACGAAGTCGGCGAGGAAGGGATTGGGGCATGCCGTGTACCAAGGCGGATCGGACATGCGGATGATGTCCTCGTCGGTCCCCTTCGGGAATCCCGGCGTCTTGCGAAACTCGGGATCAGCCAGCTTCTCCCGTCAGCCGCTCGGTGAAGTAGGCCCGGCGCGCGTCCTCGCTGTCGAACGTCATGCCGAGGCATTCGACCTTGCCCTTCTCCAATGCCTGCTGCTCCACCGACTTATCGACAAGTCGGAGTTGTCCCGAACCTTCGATAAACAGGTCGCTGGTGTCGGCCGATCTGCCTTTGCTCGTCATCCGGCGGCTCCGTTGGTTTTGATCTGGCGGCCGACGATCGCGGCTCCGGCGGGGGTGAGCGAGTAGCGCTGCCTTGGATGCCGGGGACTGCCTGGAAACTGCAGCTGCAGCAGCCCGCCGTCGATCAGCGGTTGGAGATGGAAGCTGCGGAACTGGGTCCGATGCGTGACGCCGAGCAATGCCATCAACTCCGTTTGGCGACGGGGCGTGTCACACGCCGCCAGGAGCTGGCGCTGTTGTTCGGTAAGCTCGTCAATTGGGCGAGAAGCCCGGCGGCCCCCATCGCTCCGCCCATCTGCTTGATCAGTGACCAAGTTCTCAACGCCAATTGGAGCTTGGTCACTGACTAAGTCCGCCAGGGTCCCCTTGCTCGCGCCAGAAAGGGGCCAGCGCTCACGGAGATGCTCCACAAGTTCATAGCATGCCCCACCCGGCCGTTCGATCCTTTTGGCAAGAACCTGGGTCTCGAGCCGGCCGAGGACAGCTAACGCGTCGGCACTCCCCATTCCGAGCGAGGCCCGGAACTCGGGCAGGGAAACCTGGGGCTGACCACATAGGATTGCCAAGGCATTCGCCTCTGCGTCTGAAAGCCGCGCGCCCAGCGAGGCCTGGAATAGCAGTTGACGTTCTGACATCAACTCCTTGGCCAACAACGACAGGCGGAAGCTGTAGGAGGCGACATCGTTGACGATTTCGGGCGGCACCCTGCCGCGACGGCGCCAGTCGCTGAATATCGCACCAATGCCAGTGCCCGCCTGCTCACTCAAACCGACACGGCGGAACATGGAGACGATTATGGGATTGCGCACGTCTTTGGCGCCGGGCTCAAGCAAATCCGCCTTGTTGGCCCGAGCGGTGCCAGGGTTCTCGAACACCACGCGGTCGGGATGAAATGCGATCGTCCCCGGCCGTGTCGTCTCCTCAAAATCTTGATGCATCAGAAGGTTGATGGCTGCCTCGCGGAATGAGATGAAGTCTTCTGGACGCTCCTGGCGCTCCATTGTCAGCATCTCGATCGAGAAGGGTTTGGTGGCATTCTGCGCATAGCGATCGGCCAACTGTTCCCAGCATGTCCAGAGGTTCTCTTCGCAGACCAACCGGTCGAGCCAACGCCGTTCGGGAGAAGGCGCATCCCAGGCATAGTCCGCCCACCGACAATCGACCAGAGGACGTGGCATCATAGTGCGTAGCGCGGCGCCGGTGCCGAATAGCAGGATCGCCGCCCGCGTGGGTCGGAGCTTTCCGTCGTCTACAGCAGCCAGTGCCCAATTTTCCAGGAAGTGGGCGTTGTCGAATTCGTTGCAGGGGTGAGCCGGATGCTGCGCCTGGAAGCGCAGGCGATAGCGGCCGAGAGTAGCCGTATCCACGCTGGCTCCAAGATCGAGATCGACCATCTCAGATTCGTCACGAGGAACCACCGGCTGCTCTCAGAAAGCGCCGGATGTCGTCCTCATTACATTTTTGATCGCCTGCGCCACGCCGGATGAAACTCCGCCGAATGTCGCCATTGAGGTAAACCGGCTTATGCTGGCGTGGTGCCTCTGGGATGTAAAAGACCAGCAGCCTACCGGTCTCAGTCTCGATAACATCGTCGTTGGTCGCCATCTGATAGCTGATCTTCTCGCGCGAGCGCAGCGCGCTGAGCAGGTCATTCTGCACCTTGTCGAGAGCTACAACACCGACTATTTCAAACTGATCGCCCTGCTGTTGGACGCCGAGAACCAAATGGCCACCGGCCGTATTCGCGAACGCAGATATCGTTTCATAGGCATCGCGCGGAATCTCATGCTGCGCGGCCTTCACCTCAAGATCTGACCATTCATAGGTTTTGATGCGGTCCAGCAACTCGGATCGAGATAGTTTCATTCAATCACAACGCGGACCTTGGACAGGTCCTTGCCCTTGGTCAGGGTGGCGACGTAGCGGTCGAAGCGCTCACGTCAGATCGCTGACGGTGCAAGGAAGCCCGCCGTCGGAGAGTGCGGCTTGAAGATCGGCGCTGCCGAACGTCACCGTCTGTAGGCCACTCAGCACCTCCTGCAGCGCCTTCACGAAGGCCGGGCTAACTGGATCCGGGAGCTGCTTGCTCTTGAGGAAGCCCTGCAGCTCGCGCTTTCCGACAGCATCGCTGACCAGCTCGATGTTTCCCGACACGGTCGGGTCTTCGAGATTGGTGCGCAGCGTGTCCGTCCATCCGCGAACGATGGCGTCCAGCGACCTCGTCGAGATCAGCGAGCGTCTTCTTCGCGGTCGGCGCCGCCTGCCGGTTCCTCGGCGGGCCGGAAGCCGCAATGCGGGCAGAGGGGATCGCTGTCCAGGTCTGGACGCCCAAGCTGGAAACAGGTCTTCAGCGCAAACAGCTTGTTCTCGAAATCGCGCAGCTGCGGCGTCGGCATCATCTCGACGTTGGCGATCTTCTGAATCTGAGCGAGGCGCGAATCCTTGGTGAGATTGGCCTTGCGCTTGTCGTCGTTGGCGCCAAGGCGAGCGCGCTCATGCGCGGCCAGATAGGCGTCCTGGTACTTTGTCTTCAGATCGCCCAGCGTCTGGGTCAGAAGCCGTTTGAAATCGGCTTCCGAGCGCTGCTTGGGGCTGGCGATCTTGGCCATGAGATCGGCGCGCGCGGTTCGGACGGCATCCTGCCAAGGATGGCTGGCGTCGAGCAGCGCCTCCGCCTTGCCGAGATACGACGTCAGCGGATTGGTCTGCTGCAGCAGCGCGCCAAGCTCGTCGACTTCGCGAGACAGGTCGATCGCCGGCTTCTGGCCGAGCACCGCCGCCGAGTCGTGCGGGAAGTTCTTCAGCTTGCCGGACGTGTTGAACGGCTGCAGCGATTCGAGGAACCCCTTCAGGCTGCCGAGCCGATCCTTCCAGTCCTTCTGCTCCTGCTCCGACAGGATGGGGCGGCCCCAGAAGATCAGTTCGGGGACGCGCGCCTGGGCGGCGACGACCTTGCCGAGAAGCTCGGCGGCGCGTTGCTGAATCTTGGCCACGCCGTCATCCCGGTTCGCGGGATTGACGATGAGCCCCTTCGGCACGTCGAGCAGATCGCACAGATCCTGGAGCGGCCCGAGCGGCAGATCGCGCGGGCGATCGATGTGCTTGAACTCAGTGACCTCGGCAATTCCGACCTTTGCGAACTGATCGATGCCGGCCGCGTCCACCTTCTTGCCGGCAAGGCTGAGGACGATGTCCCCGCTGTGAACCAGCGCGGCCAGGACCACGCTGAGAAACTCCGGCTCGATCCGAAACTTCGTCCAGTAGTCGACGCCTGCTTCCGACGCGATCAACTCGGACCGATTGAGCACCTGGCCTTGGCCCTTCTGGCTCAAAGCGTCGAGCACGTGCTTGGCGTAGCGAGAGTTGCGCGGCTTGAGCGTCTCGCCGTCTAGCAATTCCAGACGCATCGAGGATTGCCGTGCCCTGCTTGCTCTTCACGCCACCGGCGATCCACCGTAGCGCCTCCTGCGCGGCCTGATCGCGGTTCTGGCGTGTGACCAGAACGCTGAAGATCGGATACTCTGGGCTCTCGATCGGCAAAGTGGGGCGCCAAGCAGCGCCGAGCCCGCCGTGTTGACGTAATCCTTGACCGTCGCATTCGGGCGGCAGTTTGCCGCGAACGACTTCCAGCAAGCGTCTTTGACCGCCCCTGATGCACGACCTCGACGGCCGTCGGCATATGCTCGCGGAGCCAAGCCGTCAGCGTGCGGAGATGATCGCCGGCCTTGTCCTCGTAGATCTTCTTGTTGCTGCCCGAGGCAGCGGCGGCCTGTTCGCGCGCGCCGGCATAGAGGCGCAGCGTCCGGTCGAACGTGTCGTCGCGATCCTTCAGCTTGAAGAAGACCTCATCAGCCTTCTTCTCGTCCTTGAAGTAGGGCGTGTCGAAGGGCTGCAGGAAATAGAGATAGAAATCGCGCGCGGGCTGCGCAGTCGAGCGCTCGTTTGGAGCGCCGAAGAACAGGTAGCCGCTTCGACCGGCGCGCCGTTCCCGCCACTCGATCTCATGTTCCCAAATGCGATAGCCGGTGACGTAGGGCGCGGCATCCGGGTCTTCGAGGACCACGCGCCGCAGCGCGTCGAAGTAGTAGCGATCCAGCTGCGCGTCGCTGAGGGTCTCGGCCCGCTTCTCGATGAGGGAGTCGAAATCGACATCCTTCTTCAGGTCGAGGAAGTACTGGCCATTCTCCTTGTTGAAGCTGAGGAACTGACCGCTCACCGTGCGCAGCAACTCCTTCAGCACCGTCTCGACGAGAGTGCGGAGGAACTCGGCGTCCTTTTCGGGAACCGGCAGCATCAGGCAGAGATCGTCTCTCAGCTCCTCCGCTGTCGCTCCGATCGGCGCGTAGATGTCGGACGTCGTCAGGCGATGGACCGAAAGCGCGTGCACGATCCGGATCGCGGCGGGCTTGTACTGCGGGCGGGTGAAGGCCTGCTGGACGCGCGCGTCGAGCACGCCGCTGCGATCGATGACCTCCTTGATGGCGGGATCCGATCGGAACGACGGATTGTCTCGCAACACGCCCCAGTAGGAATCGTAGGCGATCAGGCCGGTATCGTTTGTCGGGACGTCCTGATCGATGATGCGGCGAATTGCAGCGCTGAGCGTCTTCAGCACCTCGCGCTTTTCGGCGACGTACACGCGTTCGAACGTGTCGAGATAGGCCGGGTGCATCGGGAAACAGGCGGACGAACTCGTCCATCCGTTCGTTCATCGAGCCGTAGAGCGGCGCGAACTGCTTCAGGTGCTCGCGGATCAGACGCCTGCTGCTTGGCGTCCTTCTTCAGAATTCGCTCGGCCACGACGAAAGCGACATCGTCGCGAGCGATGCGGACCTGCTCGAAGCGATCCTTCACGCGTCGGAGCGTGTCGGCGACGAACTGGAAGCGCGGATTGTCGAACAGGCTCTCCTGCACGCCTGCGATGAAGCGGAACCGAGATCCTTTGCAGACCTCACCAAGCTCGCGCAGGAAGGAAAGATCGAGGCTCAGCGCCTGATCGGCGCGTGAGCGCAGATAGTCGAGCAAGCTCGTCGAGGACGAGGATCAGACCGCGATCGGGATGCTTGGCCTGAAACGCCGCCATCATTTCCTGGAAGGCCGACTTGTTCTCGTGGCGATCATCGGTGGACGGGAATTCGTAGGTGACACCAAGGCCGCGCCAGTCCATCCTCCAAGACCGAACACACGATGTCCCGCAGCGACATCGTGGTGGAGCCGATCTCGGCACGGATCACACGAAACCGGCCGGCGACATATCGGCAGCCTGTTCGGCGACCTTCTGGATTGGTCAGGCGCGAAGCGAGATCGGCATGTTCGGCGATGGCCGAGATGACGGCCATCAGGTGCGACTTACCCGTTCCGTAGTTGCCGACGACGAGAATGCCCTTGTTGTCGGCTGGCTTGCTGAACTGCAACTGAGGAAACACGAGCTCACCGAGCAGATCGGCCATTCGGTCGGAGATGACGAATGTCTCGACCAGACGACGCGCATCTGCGGCGGTGTCGGCTTCCCGGAGCTGAACGACGGTTTCGATCGGCTCGAATTGAATGAGGTCCGAGTATTTCATTTCTTCTCCTCCCCAGGCGATCCCGCGTCGGGCTGATCGGCGTCGCCGGCTTTGACGATCACCGCTTGGGGCGTCTGATATCGGCGCGCTTCCGGATGGCCGGGCTCGGCATAGGTCAGAGCACGTTCCGTCGAAGCCGCCCGGCCACGCGGCCACGATCGCTCGGTTCCGAGACAGCGACTGCAAGCAGCCGAAGCGGGTCCTGCGCCAGCTCCGTCCGCGAAAAGCAGCTCGATATTGTCGAGCAGAACGACGTCTGAATTCTCTGCTCGGACCATGTCGTCGAGAATGCCCGCGACTCGGATGGCCCGCTGGCGATGCGTCAATTCGAGAAGACGTTCCGAGAGGCAGAGATTGACATTGAGCCGAGGCCAACTGTGCTGGGCGGCGAGCTCAGTCAGCGCGGCGGTTTTTCCGGTGCGGGCCGGCCCAACCGCCAGGATCAGCTTGTAGTAGGCATCCCTTGTCCGGGGCAGTACGTCCTGGATCTGCGAGGCGAGGGCGTGTAGCCATTCAGCTTCCTCCCTCATTGCGCGACGCTGCCTTCTGCTGCTCGATCCAACGGTCGATGTCGTCGCGCTTGAACCGCCACTGGCCGCGCACCTTAAATGCCGGAAGCTGCGCCTTTTGGGCCATCGTGTAGACGGTCTTCTCCGCGACCTTCAGCAAGACGGCGACCTCGGGCAGCGTCAGGATCTCGTCCGGCATCAACCGGTCCTCTCATCAGAACGGATGGCAGAGGATGCCAGAGTTTGGCAAAAGGTGCTAGCCCAACGAGCGGCGCCGCGGCGAGAATGCGATTAGCAAACCCCGCCGTTTGTGCGCCACCGTATCCGGTGTTGCGTTTTGTGGTGCTTACAAGGAGCTTACATTGGCGGCTGGCCGCCGTTGTGTAAGCAAAAACGGCCCCGAAGGGCCGTTCTTATCTTCTTGAAATCTCTAAGAGATTTTGGAGCGGGCGAAGGGATTCGAACCCTCGACCCCAACCTTGGCAAGGTTGTGCTCTACCCCTGAGCTACGCCCGCGCTCCCGATCAGGGCGCGGTTTCTAGGCGGCTTCCCGCTCGATTGCAAGCCGCCGATCGGCCGCGTCGTCGCCCAGGACGCCCAGCCGCGCTGGACGTCGGGCGCCGGGCGGCATGGTCCCTGGCCTGCGCCGCGCTTGTCTTGGCGCGGCCGGCGCAACATCTATGCCTCGACGAGCAACTCGAAGGCCAGGAACACATGGACGACCTGATTATCGGTCAGAACCCATCCGCGCGCCGGGCGGCGACGGCGACGCCATGATCGTCGACGGCGACCAGAAGACCTTCATGAAGGAGGTCGTCGAGGCGTCGCGCACCCTCCCCGTCCTGGTCGACTTCTGGGCGACCTGGTGCGGCCCCTGCAAGCAGCTCACGCCCGACGCTGGAAAAGGTGGTCCGCTCCGCCGGCGGCCGGGTGAAGCTGGTGAAGATCGACATCGACCAGAACCGCGCCCTGGTGCAGCAGCTCGCGCAGCTCGGCCTGCCGATGCAGTCGGTGCCGACGGTCGCCGCCTTCTGGCAGGGCCAGATCGCCGACCTGTTCCAGGGCGCGCTGCCGGAATCCGAGGTGAAGCGCTTCGTCGAGAGCCTGCTGAAGCTGGCCGGCGGCTCGATGCCCAGCGCCGACCTGCTCGCCGAGGCGAAGGCGGCGCGTGGAGGCCGGCGATGCACAGCACGCCGGCGAACTGTTCAGCGAGCTGCTGCAGCAGGAGCCGGAGAACGCCGACGCCTGGGGCGGGCTGATCCGCGCGCTGATGGCGCTCGGCCAGGAGGACCAGGCGCGCGAGGCGCTGGAGCAGGTGCCGGAGAAGATCGCCGATCATGCCGAGATCGCCGGCGCGCGCAGCGCGCTCGCGCTGGCCGAGGAAGGCCGCAAGGCCGCAGGACCAGCTGCAGAGCCTGCAGGCCCGCGCTGGCCGCCGATCCGGCCGATCTGCAGGCGCGCTACGACCTCGCCACCGCGCTGAACGCGATCGGACGAGCGCGAGCAGGCGGCCGATGCGCTGCTGGAGATCATCCGCCGCAACCGCGCCTGGAACGAAGATGCCGCGCGGCTGCAACTGCTGAAGTTCTTCGAGGCCTGGGGCTTCGACGATCCGGCGACCGCCGGCGGCACGGCGCAAGTTGTCGTCGGTGCTGTTCAGCTAGATGGCCGCCTTCCACCCAGGGTGGAGGACCTGCCGGGCGAGTTCCCGGTGTTCCCGCTGCCGGGCGCGCTGCTGCTGCCGCGCGGCAAGCTGCCGCTGCGAATCTTCGAGCCGCGCTATCTGGCGATGACCGAGGACTCGCTCGGCCCCGGCGCGCATGTTCGGCATGATCCAGCCGGACCCGAACGCTGCCGAGCACCGACACCGGGCCGGGCCTGTTCCGCGTCGGCTGCCTCGGCCGACTGTCGTCGTTCAGCGAGACCGACGAGGGCCACTACCTGATCACGCTGACCGGCGTGATCCGCTTCGCCATCGCCGCCGAGATCGAGATGCGCCGCGGCTATCGTCGCGTGCGTGGCGATTTCTCGCCGTATCCGCGCCGATCTGGACCTGGAGCCGCGGCCGATCGGGTGTCGAGCGCGAGGCGCTGCTGGCGGCACTGCGCGGCTACTTCACCCATCGCGGCATCGACGCCAACTGGGATGCGATCAAGCGCCTGCCGGACGACATGCTGGTGGTCACGCTGGCGATGGTCTGCCCGTTCGAGCCGGCGCGAGAAGCAGGCGCTTGCTGGAGGCGCCGACGCCGATGCGGAACGGGCCGCGGCGTTGCTGACGCTGCTGCAGATGGGCGCGCTGGTCGCCCAGGACACGCCGGGCTGGCGCAGCGTCAGCTGAGGCACGCGCGCTATCACTGGGCACGCTGCAACTGAGAGACATCGAACATGGCCGAACCGAAGCGACAGGCGCCGATCGATCCGCGGCTGCTGGAGATCCTGGTCTGTCCGCTGACCAAGGGCCCGCTCGAGTACGACCGCGAGGCCAGTGAACTGATCAGCCGCAAGGCCGGCCTCGCCTATCCGGTGCGCGACGGCATCCCGATCATGCTGCCCGAGGAGGCGCGCAAGCTGGACGAGAGTGATGGCCGATCGCCACCGAGATCCGCCTGAACAAGGCCGAGCGCGTGCTGCACGTCGCGTTCGACGACGGTGCGCGGTTTTCGCTGCCGGCCGAATACCTGCGGGTGGAAAGCCCGAGCGCCGAGGTGCAGGGTCACGGGCCGCACCAGAAGAAGACCGTCCCCGGCAGGCGGAATGTCGGCGATCATCGGCAGTCGAGCCGGTCGGCAACTACGCCGTGCGGCTGGTGTTCGATGACCTGCACGACACCGGCATCTATTCGTGGGACTACCTGCACGAGCTCGGACGCGAGCAATCGCGCGTGGGACGCGTATCTGGCGGCGCTGGCCCGGGAGGGACTGAGGCGGGAGCCCTAGACGCGCGCCACGCGCGCGACGAGGAAAGCGACAGTGGGTGCCCTTTGCACCCACGAAAGCGCGCTCGCGCGCGGCAACGCCAGTGCCCTACCCAGCCAGCACCAGACCTCCCTCAGCCCCGCCGCCAGCACCCGCCGCAGATCCGCCAAGGGCCAGCGCGATGCACCCCTCCGTCGGTGCGTAATCCGGCCGCGCGACGTGCAGGAAGATCGCCGAACCGCGCCCGCGCTGCACCGGCGCGTCGTTCCAGCCCAGCACGCCGACCACGTCGTACAGCCCGTCCTGGCGCCACAGCTCCTCGTAGTGGCCGTCGTGCGGCAGCCGGATCATCCGGTTGTAGTCGGCGTCTGCGGCGTCGTCGCACCAGCCGTCGTCGGGCGCGATCGGTTCGACCGGCACGGCGCACTCGGGCGCCCGCACCCGATCGGCGCGGTACAGCACCCGGCGCAGCGGCAGCAGCCCGGCGGGCGTGGCACCATCGCCCTCCTGCTTGTCGGCCGCACGCCGCCGCGCCCGAGCGCCGCGCGGAACACCTGCCCGCCCAGCACCAGCCGGCCGTCGGGATGCACACTGCCTGAGCCGCCTGCATCGCCTGCTCAGTCCAGCAGGTGGCCGAAGCGCTCCGCCTTGGTCGCCAGGTAGTGGTCGTTCACGCCGTTCGGCGCGAAGGCGTGCGGCTCGCGCCCGAACACCTCGATACCGCAGGCGGTCAGCGCCGCGAGCTTGTCGGGATTGTTGGTCAGCAACCGGACGCGATGGATGCCGAGCGCCTCCAGCATCGTGGCGGCGATCAGGAAGTTGCGCTCATCCGCGCCCCAGCCGAGCGCCCGATTCGCGTCCAGCGTGTCGAGCCCGCGGTCCTGCAGCGTGTAGGCTCGCAACTTGTTGACCAGGCCGATGTTGCGGCCTTCCTGGGCCAGATAGAGCAGCACGCCGGCGCCTTCCTCGGCCATCCGCGCGATCGCCCCGCGCAGCTGCGCCCCGCAGTCGCAGCGCAGGCTGCCCAGCAGATCGCCGGTGAAGCACTCGGAATGGATGCGCACCAGCGGCGCCTCGGCGGTCTCCGGGTGGCCGACCACGATGGCGAGATGCTCGATGCCGGCATCCCTCGGTGCGGAACGCGATCACCCGGGAGTCGGGCGCGTCCTCCAGCGGCACCTGCGCCGAGGCGATCTGGCGCAGGCCGGCGGCCGTGGCGACCGGATAGGCCAGCAGGTCGGCCGTCGGTCACCGAGAGCAGCCCGGCGGCGGCTGGCGTGCCGGCTCGCCGTCCGGGCGAAGCGGCGCCGCCAGCACGGCCGGCAGCAGCCGGCCCAGCTTGGCCAGGACAATGCCGCAGCCGCAGCCAGTCGGGCAGCCGGCGCCGGCTCCGGCTGCGCTCGGCAGCAACTCCTCGACGGTGGGATCGGCCAGGCCGCGCAGCGGCCGGGATCGCCAGCAACTCGCCGCAGGCGCAGCGCCACGACCGGCGCGCCCGGCTCGACCGGGCGGTGCAGCACCGCGGCGGCGCGCATCGGCGCCAGCAGCAGCACGGGCGGCTCCGCCGCCAGCGCCGCCAATTCCGCCAGGCCGCGCGGCCCGGCGGTCTCCGCCGCCAGCAGGATCAGCGGCGCCTCGCCGGTCAGCAGCACGGGCGTGCCGCGGCGCAGATCCGCCGCGGCGCGATGCACCGGCGCGAGCCGCAGCGTCCGGGCTCGGAGCTCGGCGGGCGGCGTTACGGCTTCCGCGGCAGCGAGGTCCGCCCGTGCATTCGCGCGAAGAGGCATCCGGTTCATCGGATCCACACAAACTGGAACAAGACGCCTAATTTTGTCACGATTTCACGGCGAAATGATGCCTGCTCCCTCAGATCGGAACGGTCGGAGCGGAACACAACCTGCTGTGTGATGCCGCCAGAGATCGACTATATGGCGGAGCGGAGACAATAGTCTTGGCCTTGCTCACAGAAATGTGAGCGGCTTGCTGACTGCCGAATTGCGTGGCAGGATGGAATGGTGTTGGCCGGACGTTGGCCCGCACCGGCTCGTCGACGGTCGAGCTGCGGCGGCGCCCGATTGCGCGACGCGCCCGGAGAAGCGAGGGGAACGAGCATGTCGGCAGAGCGACCGATCCTGATCGTGGATGACGACGAAGCCCTGCGCGAGACGCTTGGCGGATCAACTTGCGGTCGACGGCGAGTTCATCGCCCATCGCGGCCGGCAGCCATCGTCGGAGGCCGAGGAGAAGCTCGCCGGCAAGGATGCGCGGTTCGATGCGGTGATCCTCGATGTCGGCCTGCCCGACGGCGACGGGCGCGATCTCTGCATCGCGGCTGCGCAAGCAGGGGCAGAAGATGCCGATCATCATGCTGACCGGGTCGGACGCCGAAACCGATGTCGTGCGCGGCCTCGATTCCGGTGCCAACGACTACATCGCCAAGCCGTTCCGCCTGGACGAGCTGCTGGCGCGGCTTGCGCGCGCAGCTCCGCATCTTCGAGAACAGCGAGGATGCGGTGTTCACCATCGGTCCCTACACGTTCCGCCCGTCGGCCAAGCTGCTGCAGGACCCGGCGAAGAACCGCCGCATCCGGCTGACCGAGAAGGAGGCGGCGATCCTGAAGTTCCTGTATCGCGCCGGCACCCGGGCGGTGGCGCGGCAGGTGCTGCTGAACGAGGTGTGGGGCTACAACGCCGCGGTCACCACGCACACGCTGGAGACCCACATCTATCGGCTGCGCCAGAAGATCGAGCCCGATCCGGCGAATGCGCGTCTGCTGGTCACCGAGGGCGGCGGCTACCGGCTGGATCCCGAGGGCCTCAGCCACCCCGCCTGAGCCGATCGCGCGGCCCAGATATGCGTTGCCTACGCGCCCGAGGCCGGCGCGTAGGCGACGCACGCGCCGACCACGGCCAGGCTGAGCGGCTTGGTGGCCTCAAGCGGCTCGATATCGGCCAGTCGGAAATCGAGCGTGAGGCCGTTCACCGCGGCGGTGACCAACATGTGATCACCGCGAAAGCTGCGGGCGATGATCGCGGCCGGCACGCCATGCCCGGCTGGGGCGGGAACGACCTGTTCCGGGCGGAGCATCACGAGACCGGCGCCTTGCGGCAATGTCGCGCCGCCGGGGCGGACGGGCAGCGTCCCCATCACCGTCCGCGCCACGCCACCGCCGATCTCGGCATCGAGGAAGATGGTGTTTCCGGTGAGCCGGGCGATCTCGGGACTTTCCGGATGGTGGTAGACCGCCGCCGGTGCCGCGACCTGCGCGATCCGGCCCTCGACCATCACGGCGAGCAGGTCGGCGCTGGCGAAGGCTTCCTGTGGGTCGTGCGTCACCAGCACCGCGGTCGCACCGGCGGCGCGCAGGGCCGCGATCACGTCGGCGCAGACGGAACGCCGCAGGTCAAGGTCGAGCGCGTTGAACGGTTCGTCCAGCAACACCAGGTCCGGCCGTGGCGCCAGCGCCCGGGCCAGTGCGGTGCGTTGCTGCTGGCCGCCGGAGAGCTGGTTCGGGTAGCGCCGGCCCAGTTCGTCGAGCCCGGTGAGGCGCAGGACCTCCTCGATGCGTCCGCGGCGCCGCTCCACCCGGGTCAGGCCGAAGCCGATATTGCCGGCGACCGTCAGATGCGGGAACAAGGTGCCTTCCTGCGGGACGTAGCCGATGTGCCGCCGTTCCGCCGGAACATGCAGGCCCGGCGCTTCCAGCAGCCGGTCGCCGATGGTGATGCGGCCGGCTTGCGCCGGCTCGAACCCGGCGATCACCCGCAACAGCGTCGTTTTTCCGGAGCCGGACGTGCCGAGCAGCGCGACGACGCCGCCGGAGGGAACATCGAGATCGACGCCGCGCAGGATCGGCTGATCGACATAGGCTTTCCACAGCTGTTCGACCTTCAGCAGACTCATCGTCCGCCCGTCGTCCACAAGGTCCGCATGGTGAAGACATACACAGGCAGCCCGGAGATCAACACCAGCACGGCGGCGAACGGCGCCGCGGCGCCATAGGCGCGGTCGCTGGTGTAGCTCCAGAACTCGGTCGCGAGCGTCACCACCCCCGCCGGCGCCAGCAGCAGGGTCGCCGTCAGTTCGCGCATCATTTGCAGCGAGCTCAGCGCCAGCGCCGCCCCGATGCCGGGCACGAGGTTCGGCAGGATGGCGCGGCGGAAGACCTGGAACGGCGCGTGGCCGAGGCTGCGCGCCACATCGCCAAGCTCCTTCGGCACCAGTTCGGCCGAGGCGCGCACCGCGGACTGGGCGAGCGGCAGGAACAGCACCGCGTAGACCACCAGAACCAGCGCGCTGGTCTGGTAGACCGCTGGCAGGTAGGTGATGGCGACCGACACCGCGGCGAGGGCGACGACGATGCCCGGCAGCCCGTGCACCACATAGGGCAGGCGGTCGGCCAGGGTGGCGATGCGGCCGCGGAACTGCGTCGTCGCCACCACCAGCGGCACCGCCAGCAGCGTCGTCAGCGCAGCGCCGGGCAGCGCATAGCCGATGGAGGCGAGCAGGGCCGGCGCCAGGTGATCGAGTCCTTGGCCGGTCGAGCTGCCTTGCGCCAGCCAGAAGCACAGCGTGACCAGCGGCACGCCGAAACTAAGTGCGGCGAGGGCCACGAGGCCGGCGATCACCGGCAGCAGCCAGCGGCCGAGCCGGATCGGCGCGATCACGCGGGCGCTGCCGCGGCTGAGCCGCGCGACCCGTCGCAAGCCGCGAACCCGCGCTTCCCCGAACGCCACCGGCAGGCAGATCAGCATCAGCACGCCGGACAGCAGGGCGGCGGTCTGGTTGTTGAACTCGGCGGTGTACTGATCGAAGATCGCGGTCGTGAAGGTTTCCACGCGCAGGAACGACAGCGCGCCGAACTCCGCCAGCATGTGTGAGGCCACCAGCAACGCGCCCACCCCCAGCGCCGGCGCGATCTGCGGCAGGACGGCGCGGCGAAAACTCCGCCATCGCCCGTGCCCGAGGGAGCGGGCGACGTCCTCGAAATTCGGATCGACGCCGCGCAGGGCCGCGACCAGCGGCAGGTAGACCAGCGGCACGCTGTAGAAGGTCAGGATCAGGATCGCGCCCTGCATCTCCTGGAACCAAGGGCCGAGCGACGACCAGGCGAAGCTCGACACATAGGCCGGCATCGCCAGCGGCAGGGCGATCGCCAGGCGCCACCAGAAGCGTCCGGGCAGGTCGCAGCGCTCGGTGCACCAGGCGGCGGCGGTGGCGATCGTGCAGGACAGCAGGGTGACGGAAATGGACAGCGTCAACGTGTTGACCAGCAGGCCGAGCGTGTACGGCCGGATCAGGTCGTTCAGGATGCCGGACGGACCCGCCTGGACGGCGCGCAGGCCGACATAGCCGATCGGCAGCGCCACCAGCGCGAACGGGACGATGCTGGACAGCACAAGCCAAAGGGGCGGCACTGGATGCCGCCCCCCGGATTGTCGAAATCGGAACCGAATTCGGCGCAGTGCGACGGTCAAATCAGGCCCGACTCCCGCTCCAGCGCATAGGCCTCGGAGGCGCTGCCCATGTCGGCGGGGTTGACCGGTGCGGCGAACCCCGAGAGCGGCGCCAGCGGAAACGGGGAGGCGACGCCGGGCACGACAGGGTATTCGGCGGTTGTGTCGGCCATGGCGACCTGGCCGGGAACACCGACCATGAAGGCCAGGAATTTCTGTGCCGCCGGCTGGTTGCGGCTGCTTCTGAGCATGCCGGCGGCCGAGACGTTGACGATGTTGCCGGCATCGTCGCCAGGGAACGTGTAGAGCGCCGAGTTCAATGTCGCGGCGCCCTTCTCGCGGGCCATCGAGTGCCAATAATAGTTGTTGGACAGGGCCATCGCGATCTCGCCGTTCTCCACCGCGGTGCTGGCGATCCGGTTGCCGTTGTACGAGCGGCCATATTCCTTCAGCCCCTTCAGCCAGCCGAGCGCCGCGTCCCGTCCCTTGATGTGCACGATGGCCATGATCTGCTCCTGGAAGCCATCCTGCTTCACGTAGCCGAACTTGCCCTTCATGGCGACAGTGCCGAAATCCATGATCGATTTCGGCAGGTCGGCGGCGGCGACCATCTTCTTGTTGTAGGCGATCACCCGGGTGCGGGCGTTGACGCCGATCCAGGTGCCGTCCTTCGACGAGAACCGCGCCGGCACCACCTGCAGCGTCGCCGGATCAACTCGGCCGAGCAGCCCTTTTTCCTGCAGGGCCGCGATCGGCGGGCTTTGCTCGGAGAAAAACACGTCGGCCGGCGAGTTCGGTCCTTCCTCGGCGATTTGTGCTGCGAGTTCCGGGCTTTCGGCGTTGCGCACCGTGACCTTGATGCCCGTCGTCTTGGTGAATGCGGCGACCAGTGCCTCGGTCGTCGCGCGGTGCTGGCCGTTATACAGCGTCAGCGTCTCCGCCTCCGCGGCGTGACCACGCGTCGCCACGCCCGACACGCCGGCGATGGCGGCGCCGGCCACGAGCCCGGTGCGCAGGAAACGCCGCCTGGGGATGTCAGTCATCGGCACCTCTTGATATTGCGAATTATTCGCAACTAAGGCTGGACCAGTTCGGCTGTCAAGCCGGCAAGGCGGTCGTCTGGTCATCTGGAAAACCGCGTCAGAGTTCCAGTTCGACACAGACCGGCACGTGGTCGCTGGTCTGCGGCCAGTCGCGGGCATCCTTCAGGATCTGGTGGGAAACCAGCGCGCCCTTGAGTTCGGGGCTGACCCACACATGGTCAAGTCGGCGTCCGCGGTCCGAGATGCGCCAATCGCGGTTGCGGTACGACCACCACGTGTAGAGCTTCTGGTCTTCCGGCACGAAATGCCGCAGCGCGTCGTGGAAGCCAGCTTTCTGCCAGCCGATCAGCCCTTCGGTTTCCGCCGGCGTGTGGCTGACCACATCCAGCAGCTGCTTGTGGCTCCAGACATCATGCTCAAGCGGCGCGATGTTGAGGTCGCCGACCAGGACGGTGCGGGCGCGCGGGGCGGCCCCGAACCAGCCGGTGGCTTCGGCGACGAAATCGAGCTTGTGGCCGTATTTCACGTTCTGCTCGCGATCCGGAACATCGCCGCCGGCCGGAACATAGAAATCATGCAGCTCGACCGGTCCCGATCGGAGATCGAGCATGACAGCGACATGGCGGCTGTCGTTCTTGCCGCACCAGTCGGGTGCGGTGTCGAGGCGCTGCAGCGGAAACCGCGACAGGATGGCCACGCCGTTGTAGCCCTTCATGCCGCGATAGGCGAAATGCGGGTAGCCGAGTTCGGCCGGTGCGGCGACCGGGAAGAGCTCGTCCGGCACCTTGGTTTCCTGCAGGCAGATGACGTCGGGGTTCAGTTCGGCGATCAGCCGCGCCAGCAGCTTCAGCCGCAGACGGAGCGAATTGATGTTCCAGGTGACGATGCGCAAGCGTTGGGTCATGCCAAGCTGAATTGCCCGGTTTCGGGGGTGCTGGCAAGGGTCTCGCTTGATCTGCCGGTGGGTTGCAGTAGGGTGCGCCGACGGTTTTTGACGGGGGATGCGTTCGCATGCGCAAGAATTTCGCGGCCGGTTTGGCCAGGGTCGGTTTGGCCATGGCGGTGCTGGCCGGTTTCGCCGTTCCGGCGGCCCGCGCCCAGGTGCCGGTCGGCGCCATCGAGATCCTCAGTGGCCCCAATGCCGCCTACGGCGTGGCGATCAAGGCCGGGCTGGAACTGGCGCTGGAGGAGATCAACCAGAAAGGCGTGCTCGGCGGCCAGAAGATCGCCCTCACGGTCGAGGATTCGGCGGCCAACAAGGACCAGGCGATCAACGCCGCGCGCAAGCTGATCGGCCGCGACAAGGTGGTGCTGGTGATCGGGCCGACCTTGTCCAACGAAATGTTCGCCGTCGGGCCGGTGACCAACGAACGCAAGATCCCGACCGTCGGCACCTCCACCACCGCATCCGGGATCACCGATATCGGGCCGTATATCTTCCGCACCTCGCTGCCCGAATCCGACGTCGTGCCGGTCACCTTCAAGAAGGCGCAGTCGCGCGGCGTGAAGACCATCGCGCTGATGTATGCCGCCGACGACGCGTTCTCGAAATCCGGCTTCGACGTCATGAAGGCATCGGCCGAGGCGCTCGGACTGAAGATCCTGACCATTGAGAGCTTCTCCAGCAAGGACACCGATTTCTCGGCCCAGTTGACCAAGATCAAGGCGCTGAAGCCCGACGCGGTCGGCATTTCGGCGCTGGTCGAGCCGGTGTCCGGCGTGTTGCTGCAGGCGCGGCAATTGGGATTTGGCAAGGAGACGCTGTTCGTCGGCGGCAACGGCTCCAACTCGCCGAAGCTCGGTGAGATCGCCGGCGCCGCGGCTGATGGATTGCTGGTCGGCAGCCCGTGGTTCATCGCCAAGCCGGATCCGCTGAACACGAGGTTCGTCGCCGCCTTCAAGGCGAAGAACGGCCGCGACCCGGACCAGTTCGCAGCCCAGGCCTATGACTGCATGTTCATCGTCGCCGCGGCGATCGACCGCGCCGGTGCGGCCGATTCCGAGAAGATCACCGCCGCCTTGGCCAAGACCAGCTTCAGCGGGGTGATGGGCCCGTTCACCTTCACCCCTCACCGCGACCCCGCCTCATCAGAGGGCGTGGTGGTGCTGGAGATGAAGGCCGGCAAGTTCGGCATCGCGCCGTAGCGACGCCCCGTCGCGGCCAAAGCAGGCGGCCTCGCGGCATGGCGTCAAGACGGATCGGTGGCGCCGGGACCTGACCTGCGCTATGTGCGCGTCGCAAATGCGTGATCGGTCCGGGTGATGCTCGCCCAGCAATTTCTCAACGGCGTCCTGCTGGGCGCCACGTATGCCTTGTTCGCCCTTGGCTTCACGCTGATGTTCGGCGTGCTCCGGGTGATCAACCTCACCTATGGATTCTACTTTTCGGCCGGCGCGTTCATCGCTTTGTTCCTGACGCGCCAGGCCGGTTTCGGCATCTGGACGGCGTTGCCGCTGGCAGCGTTCGGTGCTGGCGGCGTCGCGGTGGTGTTGGACTGGCTGCTGCTGAGCCGCCTGCGGCGGGTGCAGGCACCTGAACTTGCCTCGCTGATGGTGACGCTCGGGGCCGTGCTCGCGTTGTATGCCGGCGCCACCGCGATTCTCGGCCCGGACATTCGCCGCCTGCCGCCGGAGCTGGTGGCGTCGGACGCCTGGGTGGTTGCCGGCCTGCGGATCACCACGGCGCAGATTGCTGATTCTCGGCGCGACGGCGGTGCTGGTCGGCGGGCTGATCGGGCTGATCCGCGGCACCAGGCTGGGACTCGCGATCCGCGCCATGGCGGAGCGGCCGGATACCGCCGGGCTGATGGGCATCGACACCGGCGCGGCTGGCGGCACTGGTCTCGTTCCTCTCCGGCGCCCTGGCCGGTGCCGGCGGCGTGCTGATCGGCCTGAACTTCAATGCCATCCATCCCTATATGGGCGAGGCGATGATGCTGCGCGGCTTCGTCGTGATCATCGTCGGCGGCATGGGCGACATCCGCGGCGCCGTCATCGCCGGGCTGCTGCTCGGCCTGATCGAGGTGTTCACCGCCGGCTACATCGATTCCGGCCTGAAGGAGGCGGTGGCCTTCAGCATCCTGGTCGTGGTGCTGTGGACCCGGCCATCCGGGTTGTTCGGCCGCGCGGCGATGCGCCGCGCATGACCATACCCTCCTGGCTCGACGATTTCCTGTGGACCTACCAGAACCTCGTGCATGCGCTGGGCGTCAACGGGCTGCTGGCGCTGTCGATGTATGTCGTGCTGGCGGTCGGCCAGCTCTCGCTCGGGCAGGCGGCGTTCATGGGGCTCGGCGCCTATTCCTCGGCGCTGATGACGTTGAAGCTGAAACTGCCGTTCTTCGCTCGTGCTGCCGGCGTCCTGCGTGGTGCCGGTGGCGTTCGCCTTGGCGATCGGCGTGCCGACGCTGCGGCTGTCCGGCGTCTACCTCGCGATCGCCACCATCGGCCTCGGCGAAGTGCTGCGCGCGGTCTACATCAATGTCGATTTCCTCGGCGGCGCGCTCGGGCTGTACGGCATCCCGGAGCGCGCCGAGACCTGGATGATCTACGGATTGTTGCTGGCCGCCACCGCCGGGCTGTGGCTGATCGGGCGCAGCGCCGTCGGCCGCGCGATGGAGGCGATGCGCGAGGACGAGACGGCGGCACAGGTGATGGGCATCAATGTCGCCCGCTACCGCATGGGCGCGCTGATCACCTCGGCCGTGCTGGCCGGCGTCGCCGGCGCGCTCAGTGCGCATGTGTCGAGCTTCATCGGCCCCAACGAATATGGCTTCGAGCCGGCGGTGACCATCCTCTCCTACGCCCTGCTCGGCGGCATCGGCACGCCGCTCGCACCGGTGCTCGGGCGCCTGGATCCTGACGCTGCTGCCGGAATTGCTGCGCGGCTTTTCCGACCTGCGGCTGGTGTTCAACGGGCTGATCATCGTGGTCGCGGTGCTGTTCCTGCCGCGTGGCCTGCTCGGCTGGCGCATGCGCAGGCGGGCGGCATGAGCCTCGCGCCATTGCTGTCCACGACCGGGCTCACCCGCCGTTTTGCCGGGCTGGTCGCGGTCGACGCGGTCGACCTCGCGGTGGCCGAGGGCAGCATCCACGCGGTGATCGGCCCCAACGGCGCCGGCAAGACCACGCTGTTCAACCTGGTTTCCGGCATCGTCACGCCCAGCGCCGGGCGGATCGATTTCGCCGGCCGGAATATTTCCGATGTGCCGACGCATGGCCGTGCCCGGCTCGGCATGGCCCGCACCTTCCAGAACATCCGCGTCTTCGGGGCGATGACGGTGCTGGAGAACGTGCTGACCGGCCTGCATGTCCGCGCCCGCGCGAGCCTGCTGGAAATCGTCACCCGGCTCGGCCGGTTTCGTGCCGAGGAAGCCGCTTCTGTCGCCCGGGCGCGCGCGGCGCTCGACCTCGTCGGCCTTGGCGGCCGTGCCGATGCGGCGGCGGCGTCGCTCGCTTACGGCGACCAGCGCCGCCTCGAGATCGCCCGCGCCATGGCGGCCGAGCCGCGGCTGTTGCTGCTCGACGAACCGGCCGCCGGCATGAACCCGTCCGAGACCGAGGCCCTGGCCTTGCTGGTCCGCCGCATCCGCGACTTCGGCACCACGGTGCTGCTGGTCGAGCACGACATGGGCTTCGTCATGGATCTGTCGCGACCGCGTCACGGTGCTGAATTTCGGCCGCCGCATCTTCGAAGGCAGCCCGCACGACGTGCGGCGCGAACCGGTCGTGGTCGAGGCGTATCTCGGCGCCGAAACTCGCCGAACGGCTGGCGAGCAGGGCCGGATGAGCGGTCTTGCGATCCACGGGCTGCGGGTGTTCTACGGCCGCACGGAGGCGCTGAAAGCCATCGACCTCACGGTGCTGCCGGGTCAGGTGGTCTGCCTGATCGGCGCCAACGGGGCGGGGAAGACCACCACCATGCGGGCGCTGTCGGGATTGCTGCGCCCGCGTGCCGGCCGGATCGTGCTCGACGGTCGCGACATCGCCGGCTGGCGGCCGCACCGGATCGCCGCCGCTGGCATGCGCCAGGTGCCGGAGGGCCGCCAGGTGTTCGCCGAGTTGACGGTGGCCGAAAACCTCGAAGTCGGCGCCTGGCTGACCGCCGATCGCGCCGAGATCCGCAGGCGTCAGGAGCGGACGCTGGTCCGCTTCCCGCGCCTGCGCGAACGGCTGGGGCAATTGGCGGGGTCGTTGTCCGGCGGCGAGCAGCAGATGCTGGCGCTCGGCCGGGCGCTGATGGGCGCGCCCCAGCTGCTGCTGCTGGACGAACCCAGCATGGGCCTGGCGCCGCTGTTCGTGGACGAGATCTTCGCCATCATCGCCGATCTCCGACGTGAGGGGACGACGATCCTGCTGGTTGAGCAGAACGCGTCGGCGGCGCTCGATGTGTCGGACTACGCGTATGTGCTGGAGACCGGCCGGATCGTGCTCGAAGGGCCGGCCGCGCAACTGGCCAACGACCCCGCGGTGGCGGCGGCGTATCTCGGCGGCTGAACCGGCCTACGCGATCGCCGCCCGCCGGCGTTCGGCTGCAACCCAGTATTGGCCGGTCACCGCCAGATCGAATTCGACGCAGCGGGCACCGTCCAGCAACAGCCGGCCGCAGCCGTCGGACCAGCGCCAGCCTGGTTCGGGATCATGCCATCCGGACGCCAATCGCCGGTCGTCGAGCGCGATCAGCTTGCCGTCCACCCTGATGTTGGCCAGCGCCACGCCGAGAACGCGCGGATCGGTCCCCTCGGCGATGCTGTGGGCGGCGATCCAGTTGCGTGACACGAGCCGCAACTCCGACGTCCCAGCAGGCGGGCGAACCCGCCACGCGGCGCCGTCGCGTTCGACCGGCAAGAAGACGCAGGCGGCCTGCACGCGCAAAGCGGGATCGGCGTCCATGCCGTACCCGAGCGCCATTGCGCGCTCCAGCACGGCGCGGCGCACCTGCGTCAGACGCTGCCCGCCGACCAGCAACTTCGCACAGGACCGCGTGTGCCAAACCTGCAGCGCGAGGTCGGGATGCAGCATGATTTCGGTCCCGCCATTGGCGAAGGCGGCGCGATTGCCGGTGTCGAGATAGCTCTCGGCCGGCAGGTTCTCCGCCAGGATGACATCATGCGCCGGCAGTTCGACGTGGAAATAGCTGATGCGCGCAACCGGCTCCTGAACGATCGTCGCGCCGTTGACCAGATAGCGAACGGGAATCAGCCGCTCATCGAGATACACCGCGTGATCGGGCGAAAGCCTCAGGTCGCGCGAAGGCAGGCCGTCACCGAACGCGCCGGCGCGAATCCGAATTGGCCAGACTTCCTGCGGCCGGGGGTGCCGGCTGCAATCGATCGTCCGGTGCCCGATCCATGTCACCGGCGCGGCGCCGCCGAACGCCGAGAGCACCCGGGCTCCCACCGCCAAATGCTCGACCGCGACTTCGCCGCTCTCCGTGGCGATGCGGGTGCCGGCGGCGTAGCAGGCGGTGGCGGCGTTATGGGCCGCGAACACCTGTTGCAGCACCGGATCGCTCACCAGCGCGGTGTCGCCGCTCTGCGAACCCCAGCTATAGGCGTAGTCGAACGCGGGCGTGGGCACGAGTGCACCCCAGGTCGACAGGATGCTCTGTTCCTGCGCCGCCGTCGGCACGATCCAGGACGAGAAGCCGCCGCCGCCGAATGCCTGGTAGGTCGGCACGATCGCGCCGAGCGGAATGCCGCTCGCCTCCGCCGCGGTGACGGAGGCGCCGATGATCGGGTAGTTGGCGCCGTTGTACTGCGTCTGGACCGGGTATGGGTCGACGCCGAACAGGTCGATATGCGTGTTGGCGGGATTGTAGCCGAACACCGGCTGCAGATCGTCGCCCTGGTTCAGCAGCACGATGAAAGTGATGGCGCCGGGAACATGGGCGTGGATGTAGTCCAACTCGGCCATCAGGTTGGCGGCCGGAACGGTCGCGGAATCCGGTTCGTCTGTGAGGTAGAAGCCGTAGAGATTGGGGTTGCCGATGAACGGCTGCACCGCATTTTGGAAGGCGGCGTCGGCGCCGTTTTCCATCCCCAGCCAGACCAGGCCCTTGACCCCGGCCGGCAGCGCGTTCAGCTCATCGACGCTGCTGACATCGGCCAGGTTGAAACCGAAATTGCCGGGGGCGTAGGTGCCGCCGGACAACGAGCCGTTGGCCGCGTAATGAAGCTTCGTCAGCGGACCGGTCGACACGAAGCCGCTCATGAATGCGCCGCTGCGGGCAAGCTGGATTCTGCATCCCGCCGCCAGTACCGCGCCATGGCCGCGACGGTGATTTCCAACCGTCGCGCGCCGGCGCAATCCAAGCTCGCGTCGCCATCGGTCCATTGCCACGATGCCTCGGGCGCGTGCCAGCCCCGACCGCGCCGGGGATCGCCCGGTCGGACCTCGACATCGTCCATCGTCACGAAGCTGACCGCGACGCCGAGGCGGCGGGTGTCGGCGCCGTCGGGATAGAGCTGCGCCGGGACGACGCTGCGCGAGACGATGCGCATCTCACCAATACCGGCCGGCAGTGTGAAGCGGTGCACCGGGCCGTCGATCTCCGGCCGGAGCGCTTGGCCGCCGGCGATCAGATGCAAGTCGGGATCATCGGTCTGCGCATGGCCGAGTGCGGTGGCGCGGTGCAGCAGCAGCACACGCGCCGCCTCCAGCACCGGTCCGGACACCACCAGCCTGGCGCAGGCCCGGGTTTGCCAGACGCCGCGCGCGAAATCCGCCTGCGCCATGGCGACCGCGCCGCCATTGGCGAAGGCGGCGCGGTTGCCGGTGTCGAGGTAGCTTTCCACCGGCAATCCCTCGGCCAACAGCACCGCATGGCCGGGCAGCTCGACATGCCAGTAGGTGATGCGGTCTGCACGCTCCTGGGCAATTGTCGCGCCGTTGACGAGATGGCGGATCGGAATCAGCACGCCTTCGATGAACACCGAATGGTCGGGCGAGAGCAGCAGGTCGCGCAGCGGCGATGCCTCAGCGAAGGCGCCGGCCCGCACCCGAACCGGCCAGACATCCTGCGGCCGTGAGTGGCGGGCGCAATCGATGCTGCGATGTCCGAGCCAGCGCACCGGCGCCACGCGCCCCGAAAGCGTCGGCACCGCGCAGCCGACCGCCAAAGCCTCCACCGCGACCTCGCCGCCGGTGGTGAGGATGCGCGTGCCGGAGGCGAAACACGCGGTCGTGCTGGAAAACACCCCGCCGCCGATCGGCGCGGCGGTGGCGGCATTGCCGGGGCCGGTCAGGTTCGACGCGGCCAGCAGCGTGCTCAGCAGGTTGTAATGGTTATAGGCGGTGTTGTACGTGCCCGGATTGACGTCGGCGCCGGCGAGAATGGTCGCCACCTGGTTGCCGTTGGCGCCGTCATTCTCGTCCCAGGTGACGACGAGCAGCGAGTTGTTCGCCTTGGCCCATTGCGCATAGGCATCGAGGTTGGCCTGCAGCCACGCATCGCCCTGCGCGATCGTGCCGTTGTGCATGTCGTCGTTGGTGTTCGGAATGACGAACGAAACGGTGGGAAGGGCGGTGAAATTGCTGGACGGGAAGGTGCTGAAATCCTTCTCGACCGTGAACCCCTCCGAGAAGGATTCCCAAGGGTTGTGGTCGTAGGAGGAGGCGCCGCCCTCGACATAGCCGGTGAAGGTCTTGCCGGCGCCTTGCAGGATGGTCGCAAGCGTCGGGCCGGACTCGACGTAATGGTTGTCGTCGCTGATGCCGAAAGTGCTGCCGGCGTAGAGCGAAAAGTAATTCGGCTCGCTCGGGTGCGAAATGGCGGTGTAGTTCGTAAGCAAAGCATTGCTGCCCGCCAGCGCGTTGATGTAAGGCGCCTCGACGGTATCGCCGATGATCTGGCTGAAGCCGTGGTTTTCCATCACCACCACCACGATGTGGCTATACGCAGGAACGCCGCTGGTGGCAGCCGCTGCGGTGAACGAGGTGCTGAGCGAAGCGTCCGCCGAGGCTGCGGCGTTGGAGAGGGTTGTGCCCATAAACGTACCCCGGCGTGATTCTTCGGATTCCCAGGCCGTCGCGACTAGATCGATGCCGGGCCACGAATTCCAGCATCAGTCACGGCAGCGAAATCAACCCTTGACGCCAGTTGCCATACTTGCAAATCACGGATCTGTGATAAAATGTTACCTTCTAATCAAATAATTGCGAATTTATATTATAAATATTGATTGATTTCAGCTGGCTATGGTCATCGCTCCAAAATCCAACCTTGCCTGGATTTTGGAGATAAATCGTGACGTTTGCATGGCTCGCGGCGCATATCGGGCGCGATTGAAGGCATGCCCGGGCCGCGATCGGCGGCTCGGCCACGACAATGGCGGAAGAAATGTTCGGCGCTGAACCCCGCGCCGAACCCGCATCAGACGATTTTTGTCCGCACCGTGCCGACGCCTTCGACCACGCCTTGCAGCAGGTCGCCACGCTCGACCGCGGCCACACCTTCGGGGGTGCCGGTGTAGATCAGGTCGCCGGGGGCGAGGGCGACCAGCTTGGACAGATAGGCGATCGTTTCCGCCACGCTCCAGATCAGCTTCGACAGGTCCGACACCTGCCGGACCGCGCCGTTCACCTTCAGCTCGATCTTTCCCGCGGTCGGATTGGAAAACGTCGCGGCCGGGACCAGGAGGCCGATCGGCGCGGAATGGTCGAAGCCCTTGCCCATGTCCCAGGGCTTGCCCTCTTTCTTCGCCGCGTTCTGCAGGTCGCGGCGGGTCATATCGAGTCCCGCGGCATAGCCCCAGACATGGGACAGGGCATCGGCGACGGCGATGTCCGCGCCGCCTTTGCCGATCGCCACCACAAGTTCCATTTCATGATGCAGGCTCTTGCTCATTGGCGGATACGCCATGTCGGCGCCGTCAAGCAGCAGCGCGTCGGCCGGCTTGCAAAAGAAGAACGGCAGTTCCCGATCCGGGTCCGAACCCATCTCACGCGCATGCTCGGCGTAGTTGCGGCCGACGCAGAAGATCCGGCGGACCGGGAACCGCCCGCCCCCCGCGACGGGAACGGAGACGACCGGGGGTGGGGCGATCACGTAGTCGGCCATGCGGGGCAACCTTCGGAATGTTGTACAACGTTGCGCGAACCATAGCGTCGGGGCTTGCGGTGGGAAAGCCGCCGAGAAATCCGTGTGGCGCCGCGCCGCCGATATGCTAATCGCGGTGAAACCCTGGGCAGGTTCGACCGCTGGGGCTCAGGGGGTAAAATGATCCAGGCGCACCAGTCGAAGTCGCTCTACATCCAGGTCCTCATCGCCATCGTCCTTGGCGTCGTGCTCGGTCATTTCTATCCCGCCTTCGCCGTGCAGATGCAGCCGTTCGGCGACGGCTTCGTGAAGCTGGTGCGCATGATGATCGCGCCGATCATCTTCATCACCGTGGTGGTCGGCATCGGCAAGCTGACCAACACCGCCGAGGTCGGCCGCATCGGCCTGAAGGCGATCGTGTATTTCGAGGTCCTGACCACGGTCGCGATGCTGATCGGCCTGATCGTCGGTCATGTCGTGCAGCCGGGCGCCGGCCTGAACGTCGATCCCAACACGCTCGATCGCGCCCGGGTCGCGACCTACACCAACGCGCCGCATGTCGGCGTCGCGGATTTCCTGCTCAACATCATCCCCGACACCATCGTCGGCGCCTTCGCCAAGGGCGACATCCTGCCGGTGCTGTTCTTCGCGGTGCTGTTCGGGCTCGGGCTGGCGCGGATGGGCGAGCACGGCAAGCTGGTGGTGAAGTTCCTCGACGATGCCGGCGCGGCGCTGTTCGGGGTCATCGGCCTGATCATGCGCGTGGCGCCGCTTGGCGCGTTCGGCGCGATGAGCTTCACCATCGGGCGCTACGGCATCGGCGCCCTGGCCCAGCTCGGCATCCTCATGCTGTGCTTCTATATCACCTGCGCCTTGTTCGTCCTCATCGTCATGTCCCTGGTGATGCGCGTCACCGGCCTGCGGCTGTGGCCGTTGATCAGGTATATCCGCGACGAGTTCTTCATCGTGCTGGGCACCAGCTCGTCCGAGGCCGCGTTGCCGACGCTGATGAAGAAGCTCGAGAATCTCGGCTGCGCGCGTCCGCTGGTCGGCCTCGTCATCCCGCTCGGCTATGCCTTCAACCTCGACGGCACCTCGATCTACTTCACCATGGCGATCACCTTCATCGCCCAGGCGTTGAACATTCCGCTGTCCTGGGGCGACTACGCCCTCATCCTCGCGGTGCTGCTGCTGACATCGAAGGGCGCCGCGGCGGTGACCGGCGGCGGCTTCATCACCTTGGCGGCGACGCTGGCCACGCTGAACGGCAAGGTGCCGGTGGCCGGCATCGTCCTGGTCCTGGCCATCGACCGCTTCATGAGCGAGGCCCGCGCCATCACCAACCTGTTCGGCAACTCGGTCGCCACGGTGTTCATCGCCTGGTGGGAGGGTCAGCTCGACATCGAGCGCGCCCGCCGCGTGCTGAACAGCGAGGAGGTGCCGGAAATCGCCTATGATGCGCTGACCTGAGCGCCGCTCAGGCCGCCAGTTCGGTGGTGGCATCAAGCCCCAGCGCCTGCGCCAGCCGGTCCAGCCGGCGGGTGACGCTCTCGCCGGCGAACACGCCGCTTCCCTCGGCCAGCCGCAAGGTCAGCCGGTGGTTGACGTTGAGCCGGGTCCCGTCCAGCAGGTCCGGCGTGCCGGCGGACAGCGTATAGGCCAGCCGCAAGGCGACGCCGAGGATGGTGGCGCGGCGACTCGCTTCCGGGCTCAGCAGGGAATACGCGGCGGCGAGATACGGCGCGTCGGGCTCGGCTTCGTACCGCAGCGCCAGGGTCAGCGACAGGAAGGCGCGGGTGTGGTGATCGAGACCGATGCCGGGTTGGCGCAGAATCCGCAGATAGGCCTGTTCGGCGCGGTATTCCGGATGATCGTGGCTGCCGATGTCCGACATCCAGCAGGCGGTTTCGCGCAACCGCCGCGGCTCGCCGATTTCGCGCGGAAACAGCGGGTCGGTCCAGCGCAGCAATGCCGGCGGGAGTGACGGGTCGCGGCCGAAGCGGCTGGCATAGTCGTGGCCGGCGGCGAGCAGCGGGTCCTGGGCGCGGATCTCGGGCGCGAGGCGACGCATGCTACCATCCCTCCCGCAGTCCGTTGGCACTGAACACCACGCGGCGCGCGCCGGTGGCGCGCAGCACCCGTCGCAGCACCACCGCCGCATAAGGCAGGTCATCCAGCCGGCGCCGCGGTGCACCGGGCATTCGCTCCAGGACGCGGCGGGACGCGCCGGCGATCACCGCCGTCAGGTCGCGGGCTTCCTCGCGAAGGATCGCATAGTGATCGACGATATTGAGCGCGTAGCCGGTTTGGGCGATGTGGATGCGCGCCAATGCGCGCCAGGCGCCGCCGACGGCGTAAAGGTCGCGTCCCTGGCCTTCCGCCAACCAATTCAACCCGGCGAGTTCGGCCTCGGCGAGGGCGCGGGCGCGGACCGGGTCGTGGGCCGCGCGCTCAGCGAGCCGCAGCACGCCGAGGCGCAGCGTCTGCGCCTGGTCGCGCAGGCCGGCCCGCAGCCGCACTAGCTCCAGCGAACCGCCGCCGATATCGGCCAGCACGCCGTCGGCGGTGGGAATGCCGCACAGCATGCCGGCGGCGGACAGATCGGCCTCCTGCTCGCCGGACAGAACCCGGATGGCGACACCGGGCAGGCGGGTGCGCAGAAGCTCCACGAACTCGGGGCCGTTGGCGGCGTCGCGAACGGCGGCGGTCGCCAGCACTTCCAGCGGGTCGGCGCCCATGGCGCGGGCGATGGCGCGGTAGCGGTTCATCACCGTCAGCGCCTGCGCCACGCCTTCGGCGTTGAGCCGGCCGGTGGTTTGCAGGCCGCGGCCCAGACGCAGCACCGCCTTCTCGTTGAAGATCACCACCGGGTTGCGATGTTCGCCTTCGAACACGACGAGGCGCACGGAGTTGGAACCAAGATCGACCACGGCACAACGCGGCAGGCCGGGCGGAGGAGCGAAGGGCAAGGGCTAATCCTGTGAGAGACGGTCGGGCCGGCGGTTCGGCACCACGGGGTTGGCGCCAAGCGGCCCATGCAGGGCGGAACCGCGGCCGGACAGCGAGGGGTTGGTCATGAAGTAGTCGTGGGCGGAAACGCGCCGCTTGCCGGTGCCGGGCGGCACCCGCCGCCAGATCGCGTCGGGCCCCAGCTCCCAGGACTGCATGGTGTCCTTGAGGTTCACCACCATGATCTGGTCGAGCACCTGGGCGTGCACGGTCGGATTATAGATCGGGACCAGCGTTTCCACCCGCCAGTCCATGTTGCGCGCCATCCAGTCGGCGGAACTGATATAGACCCGCGCGTGCCGGCTGGGTAGCAGATGGCCGTCGCCGAAGGCAATGATCCGGCTGTGCTCCAGGAAGCGGCCGACGATCGACTTCACCCGGATGTTCTCCGACAAGCCGGGCACGCCCGGCCGCAGGCAGCAGATGCCGCGTACCACCGCCATCACCTTCACCCCGGCACAGCTCGCCTCGTAAAGCTTCTCGATCAGCGGCTCGTCGACCAGGCTGTTCAGCTTCAGCCAGATGTTGCCGGGCTTGCCCTCGGCGGCGAGCATGATCTCGCGTTCGATCAGTTCGAGCAGCGTCGCGCGCATGGTCAGTGGGCTGAACGCCAGCGCGTCCATCTTTTCCGGGCGGGCATAGCCGGTCATGTAGTTGAACAGCCGGGCGGCGTCGCGGGTCAGGTCCGGGTCGCAGGTGAAGAAGCTGAGGTCGGTGTAGATGCGCGCGGTGATCGGATGGTAGTTGCCGGTGCCGAAATGCGCGTAGCTGCGCATGGTGGCACCCTCACGGCGGACGATCAGCGACAGCTTGGCGTGGGTCTTCAGCGCGGTGAAGCCGAACACCACCTGCACGCCGGCGGCTTCGAGGATGCGGGCCAGGTGGATGTTGGCCTCCTCATCGAAGCGCGCGCGCAGCTCCACCATGGCGGTGACGGATTTCCCGGCTTCCGCCGCCTCGATCAGCACCTTGACGATCGGGCTGTCGCGGCTGGTGCGGTACAGCGTTTGCTTGATCGCGACGACAGCGGGGTCCCCGGCGGCCTGGCGCAGGAACTGCACCACCACGTCGAAGCTCTCGAACGGGTGGTGGACGATGATGTCCTTGGCGCGGATCGCGGCGAAGCAGTCGCCGCCGAAATCGCGGATGCGCTCGGGGAAGCGCGGCGTGTAGGGCGGGAACAGCAGGTCCGGCCGATCGTCGACGATCAATTGCCGGAGGTCGACATGGCCGAGGATGCCGTCATGGATATACACCTCCTGGCTTGATGCCTCGAGCTCGTCGATGACGAATTCGCGCAGGTCGTCGGGCATGCCGGCGTTGATCGACAGGTGGATGGCGACGCCGCGGCGACGGCGCTTCAACGCGGTTTCGTACGAGCGCACGAGGTCTTCGGCCTCGTCCTCGAACTCCACGTCGGTGTCGCGGATCAGCCGGAACATGCCCTGGCCGAGCACGCGGAAGCCGGGAAACAGGCGGTGCAGGCATAGCCCGACCACGTGCTCCAGCAACACGAAGCGGATCTGCCCGGCCGCGTTGTCCGGCCCCGGCGGCAGGCGCACGAAGCGCTCGACCTGCGCCGGCAGCGGGATCAGCGCCCACATGGAATGGTTGTCTTCGTCGCTGTGCAGGCGCAACGCCATCACCAGGCCCATATTGGGAATGAACGGGAACGGATGCGCGGGATCGATGGCGAGCGGCGTGAGCACCGGGAACACCCGTTCCATGAACCAGCCGTCGAGCCGGAAGCGGTCCTGGTCGGAGAGGCTTTCGGGTTCGGCGACGGCGATGCCAGCCTGTTGCAGCTTGGCGCGGAGCTGGTGCCAGACCCGCTGCTGCTCGTCCATCAGGGCACGGGCACGTGCCTCGACCTCGGCCAATTGCTGGGCCGGCGTGCGGCCATCCGCCGACAGGGCGGTGATGCCGGCCTTGGCCTGGCCGATCAGCCCGGCCACGCGCACCGAGTAGAATTCATCGAGGTTGCCGGCGCTGATCGATACGAAGCGCAGCCGTTCCAGCAGCGGGTGGCGGGGATTCTCCGCCTCCTCGACCACGCGGTGGTTGAAGTCGAGCCAGGACAGCTCGCGGTTGATGAAGCGCTCGGCGCTGTGGCGGCTGATCGGCTCGGCCGGCAGGGTGCGCGACGGTACGCCGTTCGCCGGCTCGATCAACCCGCCGGCGCCGCGGACATGCATGCCCACATCCTCGATTTCGGCGACCGGCATCGTCTCTGGGGCGCTGGTCATGGAAGCCATCCTGCTCTTGCGCGCCATCTTATAGGAGGAGGGGCGCACGGGAGGAGCCTTGCCGTTCCGGGTGAGTGAAATCTTCATATTCCCCCGCATTTCCTGGTGTATCCCCGAGCGCGTCGCCCTCGGTGTCACGGGGCGCATCGTCGGCCAATTCCGTCATCTCGGCCAGCACCCGCGCGGCCGTGACCCGTGTCACTCGGCTGCCGCCGACGAGGGCCAGATGGTCGAGCCGGGCCGCGGCCTCGCGCATCGCGCCAGCGGTGCGCGGCAGCCGCAGCCGCAGCCAGTCCTGCACCACTTCCGGCACCGCCAATTGGCGCCCGGTGAGCAGGCGGGCGAGCAATGCGCGCAACAGCGCGTCGCTGGCGACGCCGATCTCGGCGGCGGTGATCGCCCGCAGCCGGCTGGACAGGTCCGGCAGAACAGTGGGCCAGCGCCCGGGCGGCGTGCGTCCGGTCAGCAGCACGCTCACGCCGGCCTCGGCGGCGGCGTTCAGCACATGCAGCAACGGGCGCTCGGGCGCGGTGTCGGCGTCGTCGATGGCGATGGGGTGCGACGGCAGGTCAAATTTCAATGCGGAGCCGGAGAGCACGCGGGCATCCGCCCGCTGCGCCCAGACATGCAGCAGGTGCGTCTTGCCGCAGCCCACCGGTCCCCAAAGGCCCAGCCGGCGCTGTGGCCAGGCGGCGGCGCCGAGCCACGCCAGCGCCGCATCGTTGCCCGGATCAGCCATGAAATCGGCGGCCTCGTACCGCGGCGTGTGGACGAAGGGCAGGGCCAGCTGGCGGGCGAAGCTCACGGCACCTGCTCGCGCGCCGGTCCGGCGATCCGCTCGGCCGGCACCCGGTCGAGCGGCGGCGGATCGAGGTAGAGCGGGCTGCCGAGATACCGGCGCAGCCAGAAGCGGCACAGCACGCCGATGGTGGCGGCCACCGGCACCGCCAGCAGCACGCCGACGAAGCCGAAGGCGGCGCCGCCGGCGAACAGCGCGAAGATCACCCACACCGCGTGCAATTCCACCCGGTCGCCGAGGAAACGGGGGTAGATCACGTAGCCTTCCAGCAATTGCCCCAGCACGAACACCCCGGCCACCATCGCCACCCCGGTCCAGGTCGAGAACTGGGCGGCGGCGAGCAGGACCGCGCTGATGGCGCCGGTGATCGACCCGACATACGGGATGAACGACAGAAACCCCGAGGATATCCCGACGATCAGCCCGAGATCGAGCCCGACCAGCGACAGCGCCACGGCGTAATACGCGGCCAGCACCACGCAGCACATCGCCTGACCGCGCAGCCAGGCGGACAGGATCCGGTCGACCTCACGCGCCTGCGCCCTGAGCACGCCGGCGTAGCGGCGTGGCAGCCAGCCATCGAGCTTGGCCACCACCACCGGCCAGTCGCGCAGCAGATAGAAGCTGACCACCGGCGTCACCACCACCAGGGTCAGCACGTTGAACAGCGCGAAGCCGCCGCCCACCACCTGGCGCAACGCCACGGCGACGAAACCGAGCATCGCCCCGGCTTGGCCGCCGACCAGGTCGCGCAGCTTCTCGTCGACGAAGTCCGGGCCGAGCCGCTCCTGCAGGTTGGCGATCACCTCCACCGCGAAGCCGCGCACCAGCGTCACGTAGGTCGGCAGCCGCGACAGCAGGATGCCGAGCTGAGCCAGCAGCAACGGATACAACAGCAACGCGAACAGCAGGCAGGCGGCGAGCAGGGTGAACAGCAGCAGGCCGGCGGCGAGCGCACGCCGGACTCCGGCGCGCTCCAGGCGGCTGGCGAGCGGATCGAGGAAATAGGCCACTCCGGCGGCGGCCACGAACGGCAGCAGCACCGAGGCGAATAGTTGCAGCGCCAGCCACGCCACCACCACCAACCCCAGCAGCAACGCCCAGCGCTGCCGCCGCGTGGCGGCGGCGGGGTCGCGGGCGGAATTGTCGGGCGGGAGGGAAACCACGCTCACGGCCGCACCACCCGGGCGACGCAGGCAGCCCCCGAGCCGAGCGTGGTCGCCGCCACCACAACCGCGCAGAACAACAAAACCTGTGGTGCCGCGATGCCGAGCCCGGTCAGCAGCAGGGCGAGGGCGACCAGGGCGATCTGCAACGCCGTGTTCAGCTTCGATATCGCCGGCGGGCGGATCACTGGGCGGTGGCCGAGCAGGATCAGCGTCAGCACGCCGCCGACCACAACCACGTCGCGGAACACCACCACGATCGCCAGCCAGTCCGGCAACACCCGCATCACGGCCAACGTCACATACATCGTCACCAGCAACGCCTTGTCGGCGATCGGATCGAGCCAGCGCGCCGAGTATGCTGGGACCCCGCCGCCGCGCCAGCCAGCCATCCACCGCATCCGACACGCCGGCCGCGAGCGAACAGCCAGAACGCGGCCATGTAAGCCTCGTGCAGCACCAGCCACACCGCCAGCGGCACGGCGCAAAGCCGGGCGAAGGTGATGATGTTGGGCAGGTTGACGAGCGTCGAGCCCAGCCCGCCGAGAGCGATGCCCGTCCGTCAGGCATGGACGTCCCGCACGACCTCGGCCGCCGCGCAAGTTGCGCCGCGCCAACGCCTATGGTTCTTTCCGCGGCCGCCGGGCCGCAATGCCGTCGCCGGCTCCATTCCCACCGTGCCGAGGTTCAGCAGATCGCGGCCAGTATACACCGAGGACTGCCATGGCCAGCATGACCTATCGCGCGGCCGGCGTCGATATCGATGCCGGCGATGCGCTGGTCGAGCGCATCAAGCCGCTGGCCCGCGCCACCGCGCGCGCGGGCGTGCATGGGCGGCCTCGGCGGATTCGGCGCGCTGTTCGACCTCAAGGCGGCCGGTTTCCTCGACCCGATGCTGGTCTCCACCACCGACGGCGTCGGCACCAAGCTGAAGATCGCCATCGACACCGGCCGCCACGACAGCGTCGGCATCGACCTGGTGGCGATGTGCGTCAACGACCTGATGGTGCAGGGCGCCGAGCCGCTGTTCTTCCTCGACTATTTCGCCACCGGCAAGCTGTCGACGTGGAGCAGGCGGCGGCGGTGATCGGCGGCATCGCCGAGGGCTGCCGGCATGGCCGGCTGCGCCCTGGTCGGCGGCGAGACGGCGGAAATGCCGGGCATGTATGCGGCAGGGCGACTACGACCTCGCCGGGCTTCGCCGTCGGTGCGGCCGAGCGCGGCGACCTGCTGCCGCAGGACGTGGCGCCGGGCGACATCGCTGCTCGGCCTGGCGAGTTCGGGCGTGCATTCCAACGGGTTTTCCCTGGTGCGCCGGATCGTCGAGCGGCGGCAATGCCGGCTGGAACGCGCCGGCGCCGTTCGCCGCCGGCCAGACGCTGGGCGCAGGCCCTGCTGGCGCCGACCCGGATTTACGTGAAGCCGGTGCTGGCGCTGCATCGCGCCGGGTTGCTGAAGGCGGCGGCCCACATCACCGGCGGCGGCCTGCCCGGCAACCTGCCGCGCGTGCTGCCCGACGGCATGCGTGCGGTGATCGACGCGGCGCGCTTGGCCGTTGCCGCCGGTCTTCGCCTGGCTGGCCCGCACCGGCGGCGTCGCGGCGGAGGAGATGCTGCGCGTGTTCAACTGCGGCCTCGGCATGGTGCTGGTGGTGAGCGACGCCGATGCCGCCGACGGCGCTGCTGGAGCCGAGAGGCGAGACGGTGTTCCGACATCGGCCAGATCGAGGCCGGCCGAGGGCGCCGCCGACGTGCGGATCGACCTGCCAGCGGGCTGGCCGCGCATGAGGCGCCGCGTCGGCGTGCTGATCAGCGGCCGCGGCTCCAACATGGCGGCGCTGCTGACCGCGGCGCGCCGATCCGGACTATCCCGCCGAAATCGTGCTGGTGCTGTCCAACCGGCCCGATGCCGCCGGCCTGGCCGCGGCCGCCGCCGCCGGCGTCGCCGACCGCCGTCGTCGACCACCGGCCCGTTCCGCGGCGACCGCGCCGGCGCATGAGGCCGCCATCGTCGCCGAGCTTGACGGCGCGCGGCGTCGAGATCGTCTGCCTTGCCGGCTACATGCGCCTGCTCACGCCGTTCCTGGTCGAGCGCTACGCCGGCCGGATGCTGAACATGCATCCGAGTCTGCTGCCGGCGTTTCCCGGCTTGCACACCCACGCCCGCGCCTTGGCCGCGGGGGTGAAGCTGCATGGCTGCACCGTGCATCTGGTGACCGAAACCGATGGATGAAGGCCCGATCCTGGCCCAGGCGGCGGTGCCGGTGCTGGCGGGCGACACCGAGGACATGCTGGCCGCCCGGGTGCTGGCGCAGGAGCATAGGCTGTATCCGATGGCGCTCGGCCTGTTCGCGTCCGGGATGGCAGGGCAAGCCCCTTCGCCCGACGCGTGCTTCAGCAACCCCTTGCCTGCGGCCGCTCTCGTCACCTAGAAACGAGGCCCAAGCAGCAAGATCGAGACCACGATGGCCCAGATGCCCGCCTCAAACTCCCCTGTGCCCGATCCGGTGACGCCTGAGGCGTTTTATGCCGATCGCCAGAATTTCTGGACGTCGTTTTGCAGCTTCACCACCTTCAGCGCGATTGGGGTTGTCGTGCTGCTGTTGCTGATGCTGATTTTCTTGAGGTAGCTCGCAGCACACGGGGCGCGTCTTTGCTGGATGGTAGCTCGCAGCGCGCAGGCGCGCGTCTTGCGGCGGGGTTCGCTTTCGTGGCGCAAGGGCGCCACTGTCGCTTGCCTCGCCGCGCGAAGACGCGCGTCTTGCGGCGGGGTTCGCTTTCGTGGCGCAAGGGCGCCACTGTCGCTTGCCTCGCCGCGCGAAGACGCGCGTCTAGCGGCGGGGTTCGCTTTCGTGGCGCAAGGGCGCCGCTGTCGCTTGCCTCGCCGCGCGAAGACGCGCGTCTGCGCGTGTCTATCCGACCAACTCGACCCCAGCGAAGAAATACGCGATCTCCGTCGCAGCGTTCTCCGCGCTGTCGGAACCATGCACCGAATTGGCCTCGATGCTCTCGGCGAATTCCTTCCGGATCGTGCCCGGGGCGGCGTTGGCCGGGTTGGTGGCGCCCATGATCTCGCGGTTACGGGCGACGGCGTCATCGCCTTCCAGCACCTGCACCACCACCGGGCCCGAGGTCATGAAGGTCACGAGGTCGCGGAAGAAGCCGCGTTCGCTGTGGACGCCGTAGAATTGCTTCGGCTTGGGCCGTGCTCATCCGCAGGCGCTTCTGGGCGATGATGCGCAGGCCCTGCTCCTCGAACTTGGCGTTGATCTTGCCGGTCAGGTTGCGACGCGTGGCGTCGGGCTTGATGATGGAAAACGTGCGCTCGGTCGCCATTTCGGCCCCTCGGAGGATAAGTTGCGGTTCATTGCTTGCAGTGGGGCGGGCCTTTAGAGCACGCATTGCACTGCGGCAACCCCTTCCCGAGCGGCCCCGTGTCCGTCTAAACCCCAGCCATGTCCCTTCTGACCGTGAGCGACCTCACCATCCGGCTCGGCGGGCGCACCTTGCTCGACGCCGCCGACCTTACCATCGACCCCGGCCGTCGCGTCGGCCTGGTTGGGCGCAACGGCGCCGGCAAATCGACTTTGCTGAAGGCGATCTCCGGCGAACTGCACGTCGATGGCGGGCAGATCCGCCTCGCCAACCGCGCGCGCATGGGCCAGGTGAAGCAGGAAGCGCCGTCCGGCTCCGCCTCGCTGTTGGACATCGTGCTGGAAGGCGACACCGAGCGGCTGGCGCTGCTGGCCGAGGCCGAAACCGCCGAGCCGCATGCGCCTCGCCGAAGTGCATGACCGGCTGTTGACGATCGGCGCCGATTCCGCACCGGCGCGGGCCGCGACCATCCTGGCCGGCCTCGGCTTCGACGCCGCCGCCCAGGCGCGGCCGGTGGATTCCTTCTCCGGCGGCTGGCGGATGCGCGTGGCGTTGGCGACCGCCCTGTTCTCCCAGCCCGACCTGCTGCTGCTGGATGAGCCGACCAACCATCTCGACCTCGAAGCGACGCTGTGGCTTGAGAGTTGGCTCGCGAAATTCCCTGGTTCAGCGATCGTGGTGTCGCATGATCGCGGCCTGCTGGACCGCTGTGTGGACAGCATCGCGCATCTGGACCGGGGAAAGATAACCCTGACCCCCGGCGGCTACGACGAGTTCGTGCGCATCCGCACCGAGCGCGCGGCCCAGCAGGCGCATCTGGCGGTGAAGATCGCCGAGCAGCGGGCGCATATGCAGGCCTTCGTCGACCGCTTTCGCTACAAGGCCAGCAAGGCGCGCCAGGCGCAATCCCGCCTGAAGGCGATCGAGAAGCTGCCGCCGGTCGAGGCGGCACTCGGCGATGCCGTGACCCGGTTCAACTTCCCCGAGCCGAAGCAGTTGGCGCCGCCGGTGCTTTCGCTCGACGAGGTCAGCGTCGGTTATGGCGGCGCGCCCATTCTCCGCCGCTTGTCGCTGCGCATCGACATGGACGACCGGATCGCGCTGCTCGGCGCCAACGGCAATGGCAAATCCACCCTGGCCAAGCTGATCGCCGGCAAGCTCGAGCCGTCATCGGGCAAGATGCTGCGCGGCGGCAAGCTGAAGGTCGGCTATTTCGCCCAGCACCAGACCGACGAACTGACGATGCACGAAACCCCGATCGACCACATGCAGCGGGCGCTGCCGCAGGCGACGGTGCAGCAGGTGCGCGGCCAGCTCGCCCGCTTCGGGCTCGATGTCGACCGCGCCGGGACGCAGGTGGAGAGGCTGTCGGGCGGCGAAAAGGCGCGGTTGCTGCTGGCGCTCGCCACCCGCGATGCGCCGCAACTGCTGATCCTCGATGAACCGACCAACCACCTGGATATCGATGCGCGTGAGGCGCTGGTTCGAGCGTTGGCCGATTTCGCCGGCGCGGTGCTGCTGATCACCCATGATCCGCATCTGGTCGATCTGGTGGCGGATCGCCTGCTGCTGGTGACGGATGGGACCGTGGTGCCGTTCGAAGGCGACCTGGAAGAATACCGCAACGTTCTCGCCGACCGGGCACGCCCGCCGAAATCCGAAGCGGCCCCCAGCCGCCGCGAAGGCCGCAAGGAGCGCGCCGACGCCCGGGCTGCGGCGGCGCCGATGCGCAAGCGCGCCAAGGACGCCGAAACCCGTCTGACCAAGCTCGCCGCCGAGCGCGCGCGCCTGCAAAACCTGCTGGAAGACCCCGCGCTCTACGTCCCCAGCCGCGGCCCCGAAGTCACCGCCACCAAAACCCGGCTCGCGGCCGTCATCCGCGAAGAACAGGCCGCCGAGCGGGAATGGCTGGCGGCGTCTGAGGCGCTGGAGATCTGACGCGCGCCTCCGCGCGGCGAGGTAAGCGACAGCGGTGCCCTTGCACCGCGAAAGCGCTCCTGACGCGCCTCCGCGCGGCGAGTGACGCGCGCCTCCGCGCGGCGAGTGACGCGCGCCTCCGCGCGGCGAGTGACGCACGCTTCCGCGCAGCGAGGCTCAATCCACCCTCATCAGCCGAAATGCGTCCACGCCCCACCGGCCCTGGAAGAGCGCACCACCGCATCGACGAAATGCACGCCATCTGCGCCATCGGCCACGCTGGGGAATTGCACTTCGGCCGCAAGCATCCCACCGGTCCGGGCGGTGACGATCGCGCGAGCAACCTCGGCATAGATATTGGCAAACCCTTCGATATAACCTTCGGGATGGCCAGACGGCAGGCGTGTCAGACGGGCGGCCTCCGGCCCCGCATCGGCGCCGCCGCGCGTCAGCAGCCGGCGGGGCGCGCCTGACGGCGTGAACCACAGCCGGTCCGGCGTCTCCTGCGCCCATTCCAGCGCGCCCTTGGTGCCGTAGATCCGCAGCCGAAGATCGTTCTCATGCCCGTGCGCCACCTGGCTGGCCCAAAGCATGCCGCGCGCGCCGCCTGCGAAGCGCAGCAGCACATGAGCGTTGTCGTCCAGTCGGCGGCCGGGGACGAAGGCGCTGAGGTCGGCGAGCACCGCGTCCGGCCGCAGCCCGGTCACGAAGCAGGCGAGATGGAAGGCGTGGGTGCCGATGTCACCAATGGCACCGCCGGCACCTGACTGCGCCGGGTCGGTACGCCAGGCGGCCTGTTTCTGCCCGGTGGCTTCCACCGGCTCGGCCAGCCACGCCTGCGCGTATTCGGCCTGCACCACGCGTACAGCGCCCAGCTCGTGCCGCTGCACCATCGCGCGGGCGTGGCGCACCATCGGATAGCCGGAATAGTTATAGGTGACGGCGAAGATTTTCCCCGATGCCGCCGCGGCCGCGACCAGCGCATCGGCCTGCCGCGGCGTGGTCGCCAGCGGCTTGTCGCAGATGACGTGGAAGCCTGCATCCAGCGCCGCGAGTGCTACGGGATAATGCAGGTGGTTCGGCGTCACGATCGCCACCACCTCCATTCCATCCGGCCGTCCGCGCTCAGCGGCGAACATGTCGGCGTAAGACCCGTAGCTCCGCGCCGGATCGAGGGCGAGTTCCGCACCCGATGCCCGCGCCCGCGTGGGATCGGCAGACAAGGCGCCGCACACCAGGGTGAAAAAACCGTCGAGCCGGGCGGCGAGGCGATGCACCGCGCCGATGAACGCACCCTGGCCGCCACCGACCATGCCAAGCCGCACGCGATCCTGGCCGTGCATCAAGCTCAGTCCAGCCCGAGCATGCGGCGGTTGCGCGCAAGGTCGCTTGCGGCGCCGGCGAAATCGTCGAAGGCTTTGTCGGTCGCGCGGATGATGTGGTCGCGGATGAACACCGCACCTTCCCGCGCGCCGTCCTCGGGATGCTTGATGCAGCATTCCCATTCCAGCACCGCCCAACGGTCGTAGCCCGTGGCGGCGAGGCGCGAGAACACGCCGGAGAAATCCACCTGCCCGTCACCGAGCGAACGGAATCGCCCGGCGCGGCCGATCCATGGCTGGAAACCGGAATAGACGCCTTGCCGTCCCGTGGGATTGAACTCGGCGTCCTTGGCGTGGAAGGCGCCGATCCGGCTGGCATAGATGTCGATGAAATCGAGGTAGTCGAGCTGTTGCAGCAGGAAATGCGACGGGTCGTAGTTGATCTTGCAGCGCGCATGGTTGCCGGTGCGTTCGAGGAACATCTCGAACGTGGCGCCGTCGAACAAATCCTCGCCGGGATGCAGTTCGTAGCAGACGTCGACGCCCGCTTCGTCATAGGCATCCAGGATCGGGCGCCAGCGCGACGCCAACTCGTCGAAGGCGGTGTCCACCAAACCGGGCGGACGCTGCGGCCAGGGGTACAGGAACGGCCAGGCGAGCGCGCCGGGGAAAGAGACGCTGGCCGACAGGCCGAGGCGGCGTGAGGCGCGGGCCGCCTTCAGCATCTGGTCGACCGCCCATTCCTGGCGCTGCTTCGGCTTGCCGCGCAACGCGGGTGGCGCGAATGCGTCGAACGCCTCGTCATAGGCGGGATGCACGGCGACCAACTGTCCCTGGAGATGGGTCGAGAGTTCGGTAATGACGAGGTTGTGGCGGGCGAGGGTTTCGCCAATTTCGTCGCAATAGGCATCGGACTTCGCCGCGCGATCGAGGTCGAACAGGCGGCGGTCCAGCGTCGGGATCTGCACCCCGGCATAGCCGAGGCCGGCCGCCCAGCCGCAGATCGCATCGAGCGAGTTGAACGGCGCGATGTCGGACGCGAACTGAGCCAGGAAAATCCCGGGACCTTTGAGGGTGGATGGCATCGGTGGCGCTCCCGTCAAGCCACGCGCGATCGTGCCAGCGCGCGTGCCTCGTCGTCGCTCATCGGCAATGGCCGTTCGATCCCTCTGCCGACATCGACTCCGCCGCGGGACTGGGCCGCCTCCAGGATCGCGTACATCGCTTCGAGGACATGCAGCGCCAACCTACCGGAACTGCGATGCGGCGTGCCGGTGGCGGCGGCATGCGCCAGTTCCGCCAGGCCGAGGCAGCGGTAGTTCGCCTGATCCGGGCGGCTCGGCGGCCAGGCCGGGGAGCGCCAGTTGGCTTTGCCGAACGGCATCGTGATTGCCGTCTCGGTCTGCCAGTCGCCGTCGCGCGCGGTGAAGTCGATGCTGCCGCCGAAGAAGTTCGGGTCCGGCACGCGCATCGAACCCTCGGTGCCGTAAAGCTCGATGGCGGGATGGCCGTGCTTCCAGACATCCCAGCTCATTGCCAGCGTCACCTGCGGGCCGGCGGCGAATTCCAGCAATGCCGTCACCGTCGTCGGCGTCTCCACGATGATGCTGTGGCCTTGGCGCGGGCCTTTGGCGGAGATGACGCGCTCGGCGAAGCCGATACCGGCGAGCGCCTGCACTCGCGCGATCGGGCCGAGCAGATTGACCAGTGCGGCGAGGTAATATGGCCCGACATCCAGGATCGGCCCGCCGCCGGGCTTGAAGAAGAATTCGGGATCGGGATGCCAGTGCTCCATGCCGTGCGAGAGGAGGATGGCCGTGCCGGACAGAATGCGGCCGATGCGGCCGCTGTCGATGATCTGGCGGGCCAGCCGGCCGCCGGCGCCGAGGAACGTGTCCGGCGCGCAGCCGAGCAGCACGCCGCGCGCATCGGCTTCGGCCACCAAACGGCGGCCTTCGGCGACCGAGACGCAGAGCGGCTTTTCGGAGAAGACGTGCTTGCCGGCGGTCAAGGCGGCGTGGCTGACGGCGAAATGCGCGTCCGGCACGGTGAGGTTGACGACGATGTCGATATCCGCCCGCGCCAGCAGCGCGTCAAAGTCGCAGGCCTCGATGCCGAAGCGGGCCGCCTGGGCGGCCGCAACCTCCGGCCGCTGGTCCGCGCAGGCCCGCAAGGCGAGGCCATCGAACAGCTTCATGTTCTGCATATAGACGGTGGAGATGACCCCGCAGCCGACGATGCCGACGCCGAATTCACGCATGTCGATCCCGCCCCTACCAGCCGGCCACGGTCGCGAAGGAACGCGCGGCGAAACGCGCGTCATCGTTCGGATTGTCATGTTCGAGCGTCCACAGCCCCGCCGGCGTGGCGCGCATCACCGGCAGCAGCCTCGCCCAGTCGAGCGTGCCGTACCCGACATCGGCCCAGCCGTCTTCGTCGACGCACTGGCCCGAAGGTGCGATGTCCTTGACGTGGAAACTGGTCACCCGCGGGGCGTAACGCTTGATCCACTCCACCGGGTCCTGGTTGCCGCGCATCACCCATGCGATGTCGACCTGCCAGAGCAGAGCAGGGTCTTCGCCCAGAATCCATTCGAGCGGCATCGAGCCGTCCGGCAGGCGGGCGAATTCGAAGCTGTGGTTGTGCCAGGCGAAGCCGATGCCGTGATCGGCGCAGCGCTTTGCATACTCGGCGAGTTCGCGTCCCACCGCCTGCCACCCCGCCAGATCCTGCTGGCGTTCGGCCGGCGGCACCGCGGGGACGATGGCGAGCTTCACGCCGAGCATCTTCAGCTTGGCCATCGCACCGTCGAAATCCTGGCGCAGCATCGGCGCACCGATATGGGCGCTCGGCGCGTCGAGGCCGTGCTTTGCGAGCGTGTCGCGCAGGGTTTCGACATCGGCGAATTGTCCCCCGTATGGCTCCACGTGCCGCAGCCCGATTTCGGCGAGCATTTCCGCCTGACGGTCCAGGGTCGGGAAGTTGCGCGACGAATACATCTGGTAGGAAATCTCCGGCTTGATCGTCATCGATGGGCTCCTGTCGAACTTTGCATTTGTGTCAAAGGCGCCGGCCGGAGGCGGCGTCGAAAAGATTGAGGCGATGGGCGGGAACTTGCAGCCGCAGGCGGTCGCCGATCGCCACCGGGGTTTCCTCGGGAAGGCGAACGGATAATCGGCTGGTGCCGACGCGCGTCCAGGCGAGCTTCTCGCTGCCCATCGGCTCGATGATTTCGACCATGGCGTCGAGGCCGTCGGCATCACCGTTCGCGACGAACACATGCTCCGGCCGGATGCCGAGCTCGACCTCGGCGCGGTTCGGCAGGTCAGCGCCATCGCCCGCGACGGGAATGCGCAAGCCGTCACCCTGGAACAATGTCCGGCCGCTCTCATGAACGAGATGACCGGAAAAGAAATTCATCGCCGGCGAGCCGACGAAGCTGGCGACGAAGCGGTTGGCCGGGCGCAGATAGATCTCCTCCGGCGTGCCGATCTGCTGGATCTTGCGGTCCTTCATCACCGCGATGCGGTCGGCCAGCGTCAGCGCCTCGATCTGGTCGTGCGTGACGTAGATCATCGTGCGCGCCGAGCCGCTGGTGCAGCCGCTTGATCTCGACCCGCAGCTCGGTGCGCAGCTGGGCATCGAGGTTCGACAGCGGCTCGTCGAACAGGAACACGCCGGCGTCGCGCACCAGCGCGCGGCCGATCGCGACGCGCTGGCGCTGGCCGCCGGAGAGCTCGGCCGGGCTTGCGGTCGAGCAGAGTCGGTGATCTGCAGCATCTCGGCCGCCATCTGCACGCGGCGTTCGATCTCGGCGCGCGGCATGCCGCGCCACCTTGCAGGCCGAACGACAGGTTGCCGCGCACCGTCATGCGCGGATAGAGCGCGTAGGACTGGAACACCATGGCGATGCCGCGATCCTTCGGCTCCTGCCAGGTGACGTTGCGGTCGCCGATCCAGATCTCGCCGTCGATCCACCTCGATCAGGCCGGCGATGGCGTTCAGCAGGGTCGATTTGCCGCAGCCGGACGGGCCGAGCAGCACCAGGAACTCGGACTGCGCGACCTCGAGGTCGAGCCGCTCGAGTACGCGGATGAGTGCCGTAGGCGACCGCGACGCCGCGCAGCGAGACGTTGCTGCGTGCCGGTCATGGCTATCCCTTCACCGCGCCGGCGGCGATGCCGCGGACGAACCAGCGGCCCGAAACGAAGTAGACGGCCAGCGGCAGCATCGCGGTCAGCATCGTCGCCGCCATGTCGACGTTGTACTCGCGCTCGCCCTGGGTGGAGTTGACGATGTTGTTGAGCTGCACGGTCATCGGCAGGTTCTCGCGGCCGGCGAACACCAGGCCGAAGATGAAGTCGTTCCAGATGCCGGTGACCTGCAGGATCACCGCGACGACGATGATCGGCACCGCCATCGGCAGCATGATGGCGCCGAAGATGCGCCAGAACCCGGCGCCGTCGACGCGCGCGGCCTTGAACAGTTCGATCGGGCAGCGCCGGCGAAGTGATTGCGGAAGATCAGCGTCATCGTCGGCAGGCCGAAGATCGTGTGGACGATGACGATGCCGGCGAGCGAATTGTTGAGGCCGACGATGCGAGAAGATCCGCACCAGCGGATAGATGAACACCTGATAGGGAATGAAGGCGACCGCGATCAGCGTGCCGAACAGCAGCACGGCGCCGCGCGGGCGCCAGAACGACAGCGCGTAGCCGGTGATCGCGCCGACGGTGATCGAGAGGATCGACGCTCGGCACCAGGATGCGCAGCGAGTTGACGAAGCCGACCCGGATGCCGTTGCAGGACAGTCCGGTGCAGGCGGCGGACCATGCCTTCACCCAGGCGGCGAGGCTCGGCGCGGTCGGCAAGCCGAGGATGTTGCCGAGCGGATCTCCGGCATGCCCTTGAGCGACGTGACCAGCATCACGTAGAGCGGCATCAGGAAGAACAGCGCACAGATGACCAGGAAGGCATAGAGCCCGATGCGGCCGGCGTCAGTCGCGCTGGGCCGCCGTCCGTGCGGCATCGATCGCTGTCGCGCTCATGCCGTGCGCCCCGCGGCCGCGCGGCTGCGTTGCCAGTAGAGCCAGCGGCGCGATCAACGGCGACGACCGTGATCAGCATCGAGGTCGCCGCCGCGGTCGCCAGGCCGACATTGCCGCGCTCGAACAGATAATCCATCACGAACTTGGCCGGCACTTCGGAGGCGATGCCCGGGCCGCCATTGGTCATCGCGACCGACAGATCGTACAGCCGCACCACGCTGGTCGCGAGCAGCACGACGGCGGTGGCGAAGCTGCCGCGCAGCATCGGCACGATGATGAAGACGATAGACGCGCCAGGCGGGAATGCCGTCGACGCGCGTCGGCCTTCCAGATCTCCGGATCGATGCCGCGCAGGCCGGCCAGCATGATCGCCATGACCAGCCCGGACGCATGCCAGATGGCGGCGAGCGACCAGCGTGTAGATCACGCGGTCCTGGCCGCACCAGCCAGTCGAACGTGAACGCCGGCAAAGCCGATGTCGTGGCGCAATCTTTTCGATGCCGAAGGTCGGGTCGAGCAGCCAGCGCCAGGCCAGGCCGGTGACGATGAACGACATCGAGAACGGGTAGAGGAAGACCGAGCGCAGCAGGTTCTCGCCGCGCACGCGCTGGTCGATCAGGACGGCGAGCAGGAAGCCCAGCGCCAGGGCCGCCAGCATGAACAGACAGCCGAAGATCGCGAGGTTCTGCACCGAGACCTGCCAGCGCTCGTTGTCGATCAGGCTGCTGTACTGCCGCAGCCCGACGAACACGGAGCTTGGCAGCATCCGCGAGTTGGTGAACGAGATCCAGATCGTCCAGCCGGTGCGAGCCGCAATACGACGACCAGCGCGATCAGCAGCGCCGGCGCCAGTGCAGCTGGGCGCGAGAGTCGCGGGCCGGCGAGCCATGGCGGGACCTCGGCGCGATGGGGCGGCCAGGCGGCGTCGCGCCGCCTGGCCGCGACCGGTCAGAACGGCTGCGACAGGTGCGCGCGACCTTGGCGATGAACGCGTCCGTCGTCATCGACTGATCGTTCCAGTACTGCGAGATGACGTCCTCGACCGCGCCGGTGAGCGGCGGGCGGCGACAGCAACTCGTTGGCCGGCACCTGCGCGTTCTTGTCCGCGAGCCAGCCAGCCGCCTTCTGCGCGCAGACATCGAGCGAGCTCGTGTCGACGTCGAGCCGCACCGGGATCGAGCCCTTCTTCTGCGCGAAGGCGATCTGCGTCGCAGGCTCCAGCAGCACGCTGCGCGAGCATCGCCTGCGCCTTGGTCCTGGCCGGATCCTTCGGTCTTCGGGAACGCGAACACGTCGCCGCCCATGACATAGGCGATGCCGTGATCGCTGAGCACGGTGCAGCCATAGTCCTTGCCCGGCGTCAGGCCGGCGGCGGTGAATTCGCCCTTCGCCCAGTCGCCCATGAACTGCATGCCGGCCTTGCCCTGGATCACCAGGCTGGTCGCGTCGTTCCAGTTGCGGCCCGGGCTGCCCGGGATCGACGTAGCCATGCAGCTTGCGGATACGTCTCCGCCACCTCGCGGAATGCGGGGCTCTTGACGCATGGCGATGTCACGCTTGCCCCAGAAATGCGACGAACATGTCGCGCCCGCCGTTGCCGACCAGAACGTGTGTTGAACAGGTCGCGTTCCCAGTTCTTCTGGCCGCTGAAGGCGAGCGGGATCGAGGCCCGGCGGCCTTCAGCTTGTCGAGCGCGGGGAAGAGTTCGTCCCAGTTGGTCGGCGGCTGCGCGCCGGCTTTGGCAAGCGCCGCGTTCGACCAGAACAGCCAGTTCTGGCCGTGGATGTTCACCGGCACCGCGTAGGCGTGGCCGTTGCGGGTCACCGCGTGCGAGGATCGCGGCGGGCATCATTGCCTTCCAGTTCTGCGCGGCGGCCGACGCGTCGACATCGCGCAGCAGATCGTTCTCGACCAGGTCGTCGAACTGCTTGCCGGTGTTGAACTGCATCGCGGTCGGTGGATTGCCGCCGACGGTGCGGTTGATCGCGGCGGTGCGGGCGTTGGCGCCGCCGGCGATCGCGGTGTCCACCCAGGTGCCGCCGGCATGCGTTGAACTGCTCGGCGAAGACCTTCACCGCGGCCGACTCGCCGCCGGAGGTCCACCAATGGATGACCTCGGCCTTTTGCTGCGCCGCGGCCGGCCCAGCGAAGGCGAGCAACGCGGCGAGACCGATTCCGGCTGCACTACGGCTGATCATGACGTTCCCCCTTGTTTTTGCCCGGCCGTTGGTGCCGCGGGCTTGGCTTAATCTATGCGAGGCGGCGGCGCAGCGGCTTCTTGTAATCGATTACATCCACGCGCACATTGGCGGGGGCGGGCATTCGCTGTCAAGACTTTCGAATGGCCCGCAAGGCGAGGGACTTCCGCGTGGACGAAAACCAGAAAGACCGGCGTGCCCTGCGGATCGCCGATGTCGCGGCGCTGGCTGGCGTCTCCACCGCCACCGTCAGCCGGGCGATGACCGCGCCAGGCAAGCTGCGTGCGGACACTTTGGCAAAAGTGACCGCGGCGGTGCGCAGCACCGGCTACACGCCGAACATCGCGGCGCGGACGCTGCGGGGGCGGCGGACGATGGTGGTGCTGGTGGTGGTGCCGGACATCGCCAACCCGTTCTTCTCCGACGTGCTGCGCGGCATCGACGAGGAATTGTCCGGCGGCGGCTATTGCTGGCTGATCGGCAATCTCGGGCCCGCGCGCGAGAAATCGCGTGAGATCGTCGACATCGTGCAGGCCGGGCAGGTGGACGGCATCATCCTGCTGAACGGCGCGGTGCCGGAACATGAGCGGCCGTTCGCTGGCAGCACTCGGCGTGCCGATGGTCGCGGTGTGCGAAGCGATTCCGGGGGCGTGTTTTCCACAGGTGGAGGCGCAGAACCACGAGGCGGCACGCGCGGCGGCGGCGCATCTGCTGGCGCTCGGCCATCGCCGCTTGGCCTATCTTGGCGGCCCCGCCAGCAACGTCCTCGAACAGCAGCGGCGCGCCGGCTTCAGCGAGGGTCTGGCGGCGGCGGGCATTGCCGCAAGCAAGGTGCGCTTCTATCCCGGCGACTTCACCTTCGCCGCCGGCCGTGCCGCCGCGCGCCGCTTCCTCGCCGCCGCCGCGCGCCCGACCGGCCTGTTCGCGGCAAACGACGAGATGGCCATCGGCTTCCTCAAGACCGTACGCGCCGCCGGCGTCGCGGTGCCCGGCGACATCTCTATCGCGGGGTTCGACGGCATCGCCTTCGCCGACTTCGTCGAGCCGACGCTGACCACGTTCCACCAGCCGCGCCGTGCCCTCGGCAGCACCGGTGCGGCCTTGCTGGTGAAACTCATGACCGGCGAGGCGCCGGCGCCCGCCGACATGCGCATCCGGCTGCCGGTGAAGCTGCTGGCCCGCGCCAGCACCGGCCCGGCACCGCGCTGATCCGTCGACAGGGTGGGCGACAGGATTGCCTGTAGCCTGCATACTGCGCGACGATGCAGGTGCGCGCATGCTGCGCGACGATGGCAGGTGCGCGGGGGAATGTTCATGCGGAAGCTGGGATCTGGCTGGTGGGCAATGGCCGCATTGGCGGTGATGGCGTTCAGCCAAACGGCGGCCGCGGCCGAGCCGCATCTGGTGCTGTATTCGGCAAACGACGACACCGTGAACAAGCATGGTCGCCGAAGCCTTCACCAAGGCCTCCGGCATCAAGGTCGAAGTCGTCTCCACCGGCTCCGGCGTGCTGTTCCGGCGCATCGCGTCCGAGGCAGGCGAATCCCCAGGCCGATGTCATCTGGGGTGTCAGTTCGTCCTTGCTGAAGGACAACAGCAAATATTTCGCAGCCCTATGCCGCGAAGGAGCGCGACGCCGTTCCGGCGGAGTATCGCGATGCCAACGATCTCTGGATCGGCACCAACCTGCAGGTCGTGACGATCAGCCAGAACACCAAAGCCATTCCGGCCACGGACGGCCCGAAAAGCTGGGCCGATCTGCTGAACCCGGCATGGAAGCGGCAAGATCGCCTACACCGATCCGGCGAATTCGGGCTTCGCCTATGTCAACGCGACTTTCCTGCTGTCGCTCTGGGGCGACAACGATGCCGCCTGGAAGAAGTTCGGCGCGTTGCTGGCCAACGCCAAGGTGCTGAATCGCTCCACGCTGGTCTTCGACGGCAATGGCAGCGGCGAGTACCCGCTTGGCATCTCCCTCGAATATGCCGGGCTACCTCTGGGCAGCAAAACGGCGCGCCGGTGCGGGTGATCTATCCGGCGGACGGCACGGCCGCGGTGGCGGAAGGTGTCGCCATCATCAAGGGCGGTCCGGACCCGGAGGCGGCGCGCGCATTCGTCGATTTCGTCTGGCCAGCAAGGACATCCAGGAGAGTTGCTGCAGCGCCACCTTCCGGCGGCCGGCGCGCCAGGACATCGATCTTGCGACGATGCCCGGCCATATGCCGCCGCTTTCCGCGATCAAGCTTGTTCCCTATGACGACGCAAAATGGGAAGCGGCGCGGCGCGACACGCTGGCCCGGCTGAAGACGCTGATCCAGGACACCCGCTGACCAACCGCTTCCGGCCCGAGACATCGATGACCACGATCCGGCTCGACGCCGTCGCGCGCAGCTTCGGCGCCGTCCGGGCGGTCGACGACATCTCGCTGACCATCGCCGAGGGCGAGTTCTTCACCCTGCTCGGGCCGTCGGGCTGCGGCAAGACCACGCTGCTGCGAATGATCGCCGGCTTCTGCGAGGTCGAAGCGTGGCTGCATCTGGTTCGGCGACCAGCGCATCGACAGCCTGCCGGCGCATCGCCGCAACATCGGCATGGTGTTCCAGAACTACGCGATCTTCCCCAACCTCACCGTCGCGGGCAACGTCGCCTACGGTCTGCGCGCCCGCAAGGTCCCGACCGGCCGACGATCCGCGCGCGAGTCGGCGAAGGCGCTCGAACGATGGTGCAGTCTCGCCGGACTACGGCGCGCGCTGGCCGCATCAGCTCTCCGGCGGCCAGTTGCAGCGCGTCGCGATCGCCCGCGCCTCGTGATCGAGCCGGCGGTGCTGCTGTTCGACGAGCCCTTGTCCAATCTCGACGCGCAACTGCGCACGCAGATGCGCGTCGAGATCCGCCAGTTGCAGCAATCGCTCGGCCTCACCGCCGTCTACGTCACGCACGACCAGGAGGAGGCGCTGGCCATCTCGGACCGGATCGCCGTCCTGCGCCACGGCCGGATCGAGCAGGTCGGGCCGCCGGAGACGATCTATCGCGCGCCGCAGACGGCCTTCGTGGCCGAGTTCCTGGGCTGCGACCAACATGCTGCCGGGCGTCGTCGGCGGCTTCGACGGCCGTGGCGACGACGGTCGAACGCCGGCGGGACGGCGTTCTCGGCTGGATGGCGAGCAGGGCCACGCCGGGCAGCCGGGTTTTGCTGTCGATCCGGCCGGAGACGTTGCGGCTGGTGACCGGCCCGACGCCGCCACGTTCAAGCCCGGCTGCGCTGCGCGAATTCCTCGGCCCGATGCAGCGCCTGCACGCGACGCTGCCGGACGGCACCATGATTCGGATCTCCGCCCTCGGCGGGCAGGCGCTCGGCGCCTGCGGCAGGCGCATCGCTCACGCTGGCCTACGATCCGGCTGCAGATCATCGCCTATCCCGCGCCATGATACGGCTCGGTGGGCTTGCGCCTACCGCATCGGCGTCACGCTGCTGGCGCTGGCCTTCCTCGCGCGTGTTCCTGCTCTATCCGCTGTGCGCTCGTGCTGGAGGCAAGCCTGCACGATCGACGGCACCGGCGCCTTCTCGCTGGCGCAACTATGCGACGATCCTGTCGAGCCGCTACTATCTCGGCAGCATCGGCAACAGCCTCGCTCGCCGCCGCGCTTGTCGACGGCGCTGCGCGACGCTGCATCGGCGTGCCGCTGGCGTTCTGCCTCGCGCGGATCGACGTGCCGGGCAAACCGCTGCTGCTGACGCTGGCGACGTTGCCGCTGGTGCTGCCATCCTTCGTCGCCGCCTATGCGCTGGTGCTGCTGTTCGGTCATGCCGGCGTCGTCACCACGGCGCTGCGCGCCGCTCGGCATCGCCGATCGGCTCGATCTACGGCATGTCGGGCATCGTCGTCGTTTTCACCCTGACGCTCTATCCCTACGTGCTGATGCCGACGCTGGCGGGCTTCAAGGCGATCGACGTCTCGATCGAGGAAGCAGCGCGCAATCTCGGCGGCTCCCGCTTGCATGTGTTCCGCACCGTGCTGCTGCCGGTCGTGATGCCGGCCGTGCTGGCCGGCGCGCTGCTGGTGTTCATCGAGGCGCTGGAGAATTTCGGCGTTCCCGCGGTGCTGGCGGAGGACCGGCCGTTCCTGGCCGTCGACATCTTCAAGCTGTTCGCCGGCGAATCCGATGCCAACCCGGCGTGCGGCCGGTGCGCTCAGCGTGCTGCTGATCGCCTGCACGGCGGTCGTGCTGCTGCGTTCAGCGGCGCTATCTGGCAAGGCGGCGCTTCGCGACCAATGCCCGCGCTGCCCCGCCGCTGATTGCCGCTGCGCCGGGCGCTGGCATTGCTCGCGACCTTGTACTGCTGGGGCGTCGTGCTGCTGTCGCTGTTGCCGTTCGCCGCTGTGGTGGTGATCTCGTTCCTACATTTCCGCGGGCCGGTGCTGAGCTGGCAATTGGGCCTCGGCAACTATGCGGCGCTGCTCCACGGCTCCTACCGGCCGCTGACCAACACGCTGCTGCTGGCAAGCCTCGCGGCGCATTGGTGGCGACGCTGTTCGGCGCGCCGATCGGCTACGTCGTGGCGCGCCATCGCGGTCGCGCTCTCCGCCTTGCTGGACATGGTCGGCGATGGTCCCGTTCGCGGTCTCCGGGACCGTGCTGGCGATCGGCCTCATCATCGCCTTCAACAGCGGCTGGCTGGTGCTGACGGGCGGCTGGCTGATCCTGGTGATCGCCTATGTCGTCCGCAAGCTGCCGTTCAGCATCCGTTCGTCCTCGGCCATCGTGCACCAGATCGACCCTGCTCTCGAGGAAGCCTCGATCAATCTCGGCGTGTCGCCGCTGAAGACCTTCGTCACGCTGACCGTGCCGCTGATGGCGAGCGGGCTGGTCGGCGGCATGGTGCTGGTGTGGATCACCGTCAGCGTCGGAACTCAGTGCGACCATCGTGCTCTACAGCAGCCGTTGGTCGACGATGACGGTGCTGATGTTCCAGGCGCTGGAAGGCACCGGCGCCGGGCGAGGCGGCGGCGGCAGCCGTCGATCCTGATTCTGTTTACCGCGGTGCCGCTGCTGCTGGTGTACCGAATGCTGCGCCGGCAGGACGGGTCGTTGTTCTGATGTTCAGAACCGATCGGCCAAATGGCGTATTATGTCGTCTACGCCGATCGTCTCACGCGCCGCCGTCGATCGTCAGCACCGTGCCGGTGGTGTAGCCGGAGCGCGGGCTGGCCAGGAAGGCGACGGCGTCGGCGATTTCCTGCGGCTTGCCGGGGCGGGCGAACGGCATTTCGCGGCACAGCTCCAGCCAGCGGTCGCCGTCGCCCAAGGCTTCTTGCGCACGGTGGCGCAGCAGCATCTCCAGCCGCGCGGTCGCGGTCGATCCGGGGTTGATCGCCACCACGCGCACGCCGTCGCTCGGGCTGGATTTGCCGAGTGCGCGGGTGAACGCCATCAGCGCCGCGTTGCCGGCGGCGCCGGCGATGTAGTTGGACGGGAATTTCTCGCCCGCCGCGCCGATGACGTTGACGATGACGCCGGATTTCCGCGCCGCCATCGCCGGGTAGATCGCCCGGCACATCGAAATGAAACCGAAGACCTTGAGGTCCCAGGCGCGCCGCAGCGTGTCATTGTCGATGGCGCCGAGGGTGCCCGGCGGGATCGCGCCGGCGTTGTTCACCAGGATGTCGACGGCGCCTGCTTCCTTCGCCACGCGCACCACCTCGGCCTCCTGCGAAAGATCGGCGGCGATAATGCGCACACTCACCTGCCGGCGCGCCCGCACCGCGGCGGACGCCTCGGCCAACGCCGCCTGATCGCGCGCGACCAGCACGAGATCGACGCCCTCATCGGCGAGGACCTCGGCGGTGGCCCGGCCGATGCCTTTGGAGCCGCCGGTGATCAGGGCAAGCTTGCCCGCGAGTTGCAGGTCCATGGTTCAGGCCGTCCCCATCTTCAGGTCGCGCGTCTTCAGGCCGCGCGGCGCCGGCCGGCGGCGTAGCTGCGGCAGGCTTCGCCGAAGGCGCGGAAAAGCGAAAGACTGTCGGCGTTCTGGGCATAGGCCCATTCCGGGTGCCACTGCACGCCGAACGCCCAGCCCGCGGCGGTGGCGACGCGCACCGCCTCGATGGTGCCGTCCTCGGCCAATGCTTCCACCACCAGCCCGTCCGCCAGCCGGTCGATCGCCTGGCCGTGCAGCGAGTTCACCCGAGTCGCGGTCTTGCCGAGAATCCGCGCCAGCTGGCCGGACAGGGCGATGGCGTGTTTGGGGGCGTATTTCTCATCGATCGTGCCGGGGCCGCTGCGATGGTCCTGGCGGTCCGGCAGCGCATGCACCGTCTGGTGCAGGCTGCCGCCGAGGGCGACGTTCAGTTCCTGGATGCCGCGGCAGATCGCCAGCACCGGCATCCCTCGGTCGAGCGCCGCGCGCACCAGCGGCAGGGCGGTGCCGTCGCGATGCGGGTCGTGCGCTGTCAGGTGTCAGGTCTTCGGCCACGCCGTAATGATGCGGCTCGACATTGCTGGGGCTGCCCGGCAGCAGCAGGCCGTCCAGCCGATCCAGCAGCGCCAGCATGCCTTCGCCCACCGGCGGCAGCAGGATGGGCATCGCGCCGGCGCCGCCGATCAGCGCCGCGCCGTAGCGGGCAGGGGTGGCGTGCTGGAACTGCCCGTTGATGTCCTTGGAGCAGGCGGGAATGCCGACGACGAGGGTCATGCGGTCCTCATGTGACGTTATCGTTATGCGTCATGGTTATCACAACAGCGCATCTATGACAGCGGCGCCGTCACGGCAGGAACCTTGGGGCGGCACAGGTCGCAGATCACCGCGCCGAGCGCCCCGGCGAGCATCAGCAGCGCCATCGGCCGCACCGTGCCGTCGGCGAGCAGGCCGACGGCGGCGCCACTGAACGCGGCGAGGCCGAACTGCAGCGTGCCCATCAGCGCCGAGGCGCTGCCGGCGTGGGCGGCATGCCGGCTGAGCGCGCCGACCATCGCGTTGGGCATGCTGAAGCCCTGGCTGCTCATGCAGAAGAAGATCGGCATCGCCACCACCCACCAATGCGTCGGTCCGGGCGAACGCCGCCGCTGTGAGTGCGATGGTGGCGGCGAACAGCACGCCGGATCCGCCACCCGGATCACCCGGTTGGCGCCGAAACGCGGCAGGATGCGCGGGTTGATCTGCGAGGCGGACGATGAAGCCGAACGCGCAGACCCCGAACAGCGCGCCATACAGCGACGGCGAGAGATGGAAGATGTCGATGAACACCGACGGCGACGCCGCCGAGATAGGCGAACATCGCGAACATCGCGAAACCGCCGAGCATGGCATGGGTGACGAAGCCGCGCTCACGGACGATGGCGGCATACCGCGTGACCTGGCCGCCGAATGAAAGCTGGATGCGGCGGGCATTCCGGCAAGGTTTCCGGCAGGAAGAAATACACCAGCGCGCAGCAGAGCGTGCCGTAGTCCGGCGCAGATCCAGAAGATCGTGTGCCAGTCGCCGAACGCCAGCACCAGGCCGCCCAGGCTTGGGGCCAGGATGGGTGCCGCCCCCATCACCAGCATCAGCTTGCTCATCAGCTTCGCCGCCGCGTGGCCATCGGACAGGTCGCGGACGACCGCGCGGTTGATCACCATGCTGGCCGAAGCCGCCGATCGCCGACAGGAAGCGCAGCACCGACAGCGTCACCAGCCCCGGCGCCAAGGCGCAGCCGATGGTCGCCAGCGTGTAGAGTGCGGTGCCGGCGATCAGCGGGCCGCGCCGGCCGAACCGGTCCGACATCGGCCCCTGGGTGATCTGGCCGATCGCCAGACCCGCGAACCACGCGGCGAGGGTGATCTGCGCCGCCCCGGTCCGCCCGCCCATCGCGATCTCGATGGCGGGGAATGCCGGCAGATACATGTCGGTGGAGAGGGGGCCCACCGCCGAGAGCAGGCCGAGCAGCAGCGGTAACCAGGAGGGAATAGGCATGGCGTTACCATGCCGAGGAATGCTGCACCTGCGAAGCGACGAATTGTTCCGGCTGCTATTCGCCGGAAGCCCCGTAACCTGTGGCAACAAGTGGTCCGGACTCCCTCGGCGCGGCGGCGCGCTGCAGCCGATCGTTGATGGCGAGGCCGAGTCTGCGCATGCGGCACCGGCATCGACGGCGATCCGCACGCAGGCCGGCGCGCGCGGCGGCTGCATCGAGCGCGCGCAAGCCGGCGAACAGATTGGCCGCCGCCTCCGTCAGTGTCGCCCGCTTCGCTGAGCTGGAAGGTGGCGCCGGCGCCGGGCAGTGGTGGTCCGAAGGCGAGCAGCGCCTCGTCCGCGCCGACGCCGGTCGCGTCGAGCCGCACCGGCAAAGCGGGGGCGTAATGCGATACCATCAGGCCGGGCGAACGCAATGTCCGCGTCGCCTCCGCCTGCGCCGGCGTGATCCCCTGGCGCAGCGGCCCCGTCAGCGCCGCGATCGCTTCGGCGGGGACGCCGCCGGGGCGCAGCAGGAATGGAGACGCCCCGCTGAGGTCGAGCACGGTGGATTCGACGCCGATCGGGCACGGCCCGCTGTCCAGCACCGCGGCGATGCGGCCGTCCAGGCCGTCCAGCACATGCGCCGCCGTGGTCGGGCTGACCTGCCCCGAGCGATTGGCCGACGGCGCCGCCACCGGCCGCCCTGTGGCCTGCAGCAACGCGCGGGCGGTGGCGCCGGCCGGCACCCGTACCGCCAAGGTGTCCAGCCCCGCGCCGGCCAGCAGCGCCACGCGGCACGTGACGCGCCGGGGCAACACCAGGGTCAGGGCGCCCGGCCAGAATGCGCAAGCGAGGGCGCGGGCCATGTCGTTCGCCGCCACGTCGGCGAAGGCGGATTGGGCGTCGGGGTAATGGCAGATCAGCGGGTTGAAATGCGGCCGGCCCTTGGCTTCGAACACGCGGGCGACGGCACGGGCATCTGGTCGCATCGGCGCCAAGGCCGTAGACGGTCTCGGTGCCGAAGGCGACCAGTCGTCCCGACCGCAGCAGCTCCGCCGCACGGGCGATGCCGGCCGCATCATCGGCCAGTTGCTCGGTCGAGAGGGAGTGCTGGGCCACGGCGGTGCCGGGTCAGGTCCGGCCGGTGCAGACGAAGGGCGGATTCTCCCAGCCCGGCTTGCCGTAGCGCAAGGGCTGGCCGCTTTCCATCACGCCGTACCTCGCCGCCCGCCGCCTCCAGCACCGCCTGGGCGGCGGCGGTGTCCCATTCCATGGTGCGGCCGAACCGCGGGTAGAGGTCGGCGAGGCCTTCGGCGAGGTGACAGAACTTCAGCGCCGAACCCATATTGGGCCACGCCCGCCACCCGCCTGCCCTGCAGGAACGGCGCCAGCCGCGGGTCGTCGGCGATATTGCCGCGACGCCACCACCTCGATCCCGGCGGCAGGCGGCACGGCGCGCGGCGATTGCGTGCTGCCCGGCGGCGTCGCGCTTCCAGGCGCCGCGCCCGACGATGCCGCCGAACACCTCACTGGCGGGCCGGCGACGCCGACCGCGCCGAGCACCGCCACGCCATCGCGCACCAGGCCGATGCAGACGGCGAAATCGTCGCGACCAGCCGCGAACTCGCGGGTGCCGTCAAGCGGGTCGACCACCCAGTAGGAATCGATGCTGGTCCGGCACCAGGCCCGCCGCCATCTCCTCCTCCGCCACCACCGGGATGTCGGGGGTGGCGCGGCGCAGGCCTGCGACGATCAGCGCCTCGGCGGCATGGTCCGCGGCGGTCACCGGGCTTTCGTCGGCCTTGAGCCGGGTGGCGAATCCGCGCGCGCGCACCTTCAGAATGATGGCGCTGGCGTCGCGCGCGAGGTCGACGGCGAGGTCGAGCAGCTTCATGTCGTCCATACCGCCGTCATACAGAAGGGGCGGCACATGGCAAAGCCGCCCGCCGCTGCTACAGTCGCCGCTTCACCTATCCCGTCAGCGGAGCCTCCCGATCATGCTCGACATTGCTTTCGCCAAATCGGCGCTGCCCGAAACCGGCGCGCTGGTCCTGCTGCTCGAAGAAGGCGGCGGGCCGGACGCCGCGACCGGTGCCACGTTGAAGGCGGCCGATGCCGCCACCGCGGCGCCGTTGGCCGCGCGCTGGCGGCCGCCGAGTTCAACGGCAGCAAGGGCCAGATCGGCACCATCCTGGCGCCCGGCGCCGGAGCTGTCGCGCGTCGTGGCGATCGGCATCGGCAAGCTCGATGCGAGCTGACGCGGCTCGGCCTTGAGGAAGCCGGCGGCGCGCTCGCCGCGGCGCTCGCCCGCGAGCCGCGGCCGCGCGTCGCCACCGACGGGCTGGCCGCCCGCCCAGGCGGCCGCGGTCGCGCATCGGTGCCGTGCTGCGCAGCTACCGCTTCGATCGCTACCGCACCAACGAGAAGCCCGAGGACAAGCCGAAGCTTGCGAAGCTCACGGTGCTGACCGCCGAGTCCGCCGCGCGCCAAGACGGCGTGGGAGCCGCTGCGCGGCGGTGGCCGAAGGCGTGTTCCTGTCGCGCGATCTGGTCAGCGAGCCGCCGAACGTGCTGAACCCGGCCGAGATGGCCGAGCGCTGCCGCGAGCTGACGCGGCTTGGGCCTGAAGGTCGAGGTGCTCGGCCCGAAGGAGATGACAGAAGCTCGGTTTCGGCGCGCTGCTGGGCGTCGCGCAGGGCAGCGCCAACGAGCCGCGCATGGTGGTGATGCACTGGAACGGCGCGGGGCAACGGCGCGCAAGGGCAAGGCAGCAAGCCGCTGTCGCTTCATCGGCAAGGGCGTCACCTTCGACACCGGCGGCATCAGCATCAAGCCGGCCGGCGGCATGGAGGACATGAAGTGGGACATGGCCGGCGCCGGCACCGTGATCGGCCTGATGGCGGCGCTCGCCGGCCGCAAGGCGAAGGTCGACGCCGTCGGCCTGGTCGGGCTGGTGGAGAACATGCCCTCCGGCAACGCCCAGCGCCCCGGCGACGTGGTGAAGACCTATTCCGGCCAGACCGATCGAGGTGATCAACACCGACGCCGAGGGCCGCCTGGTGCTGGCCGACGTGCTTTGGTACTGCCAGCAGAAATTCGACCCGCGCTTCATGGTCGACCTCGCGACCCTGACCGGCGCGATCATCGTCGGCGCTCGGTCATGAATATGCCGGGTTCTTCAGCAACGACGACGAGCTGGCGCAGAAGCTGCACGCGGCGGGCAGCGCCACCGGCGAGAAGGTGTGGCGGATGCCGCTGGACGATGCCTACGACAAGCTGATCAAGTCCGAGATCGCCGACATGAAGAACATCGGCGGCCGGCCCGGCGGCGTCGATCACCGCCGCCCAGTTCATCCAGCGCTTCGTGAACGGCAAGCCCTGGGCGCATCTCGACATCGCCGGCATGGCCTGGAGCAGCAAGGACGCGGCGACGCACGCCGAAGGGCGCCACCGCCTACGGCGTGCGGCTGCTGGACCGTCTGGTGGCGGAACACTACGAGACCTGACCCGCCGGACCGCCAGAGTGCTGGCTGACATGGCCGAGATCGGCTTCTATCACCTGACCCGCACCGGCCCCGAGCAGGCGCTGCCGCTGCTGCTCGGGCGCACGCTCGCCGCCGGGCAGCGCGCGGTGGTGATCTGCGACAGCGAGGAGCGGCTGCAGGCGCTGGACACCGCGCTGTGGCTCTGCCCCGAGCCCGGACTGGCTGCCGCACGGCACGCGCCGCCATGGGGCATCCGCGACCTGCAGCCGATCTGGCTCACCACCGGCGACGATGCCCCGAACGGCGCGCGGTTCCTGTTCCTGATCGATGGCGCCGGCAGCTGACATGCTCGGCCGGTTCGACCGCGTCTTCGACCTGTTCGACGGCGGCGCCGAGCCGGCCGTCGCCGCCGCCCGGCGGCGCTGGAGTGCCGCGAAGGCGGCCGGCCACCGCCTCACCTACTGGCAGCAGACCGAGCGTGGCTGGGAGAAGAAGGCCTGACCGGCCGGATAAAACCTCCCGAACGAAAAACGCCCCGGAGAAAATTTCCCCGGGGCGTTTGTCGCCAGGCTTCGGCGCCGATCGTCACTGGAACGGCGACCAGGGTTTGCGGGACAATTCGAATTGCGCCTGCGCGCGGGAAATCCCGAGATCGGACAGCATCCGGTCATCCATGTCCATCAGGCCGCGGCGGGTGGTGGTAATACGCCACCAGCGCCGCACCCCCTCCGCCAGGCGCGACAGCGGCGCGCGGGCGATGGTGTGGATGCCGGTTCCGGGCAGGGTCCGCGGGGTGAAGCCGGTGGTGCTCGACATCTCCAGTCTCCTTCAAAAATCTCGACCATGGCTAACATGGGCGCGTGTCACGCATTAGAAAAACGAATTGCATTGATGTGACAAATCAGGGATATTGATGTCCATGTCCCTCCCGATCGGCCTCGATCCCGACTTGCTGCGCACCTTCGCGTTCATCGCCGAGGAAGGCAGCTTCACCCGTGCCGCCGAGCGTGTCGGCCGCACCCAGTCCGCCGTGTCGATGCAGGTGCAGCGCCTGGAAGCAGCCCTCGGGCGGCAGATCCTGCTGCGCGGCAAGGGCGGCACGGTGCAGCTGACCGCGCATGGCCAATATTTGCTGGATCGCTCCCGCGAGATGCTGGCGCTGAACGACGAGATCATGTGTACCTTCAAGGCGCCGCAAGTGTACGGCACGGTGCGGCTGGGCACGCCGGACGACTATGCGCTGCGCTATCTTCCAGCGGTACTCAGGCGGTTCGCCGATTCGCACCCGGCGGTGGATGTCGAGGTGCTCTGCGCCCCGTCCGAGGAAGTGGTCGAGAAGCTGAAGGCCGACGAGCTCGATCTCACGCTGTGCTCGGAAGGCCTGGAGCCCCGCCACTGGCCGTCGGAATCGCTCTGGCGCGGCCCGCTGGTCTGGGTCACCTCCGAGCGCCACGCGCCGCACCGGCTTGACCCGCTGCCGCTGGCGATGGGCCGTGGCGGCTGCCACTGGAGCGCCGTCGCCCGCCAGGCGCTGGACCGCATCGGCCGCCGTTGGCGCAGTGCCTACACCTCGACCTCGCTCACCGGCACCCATGCGCCGGTGCTGGCCGGCCTCGCGGTGACCGTGTCAACCACCGCATGGCTGCCCGACGGCCTGCGCGTGATGCGCCCCGATGAGGGGCTGCCGGACCTCGGCGACACCGGCATCCTGTTGCTGAAGGGCCGAGCGGCGCGGCAGCCGGTGACCGACGTGCTGGCGGCGCATATCGTCGAGACCTTCCATCAGGAAATGCGCCGGCAGGACCGCGCGGCGTGACGCCAACGCTGTCATTGACCGACGCGCCCGACCCGCGGCTGCAAGGCGGCGGTGCTGTTCACCATCAGTTTCCAGGCACCCGGATTCTACGAGAAGCTCGGCTACGCCAGGTTCGGCAGCTGGGCTGACGGTTTTCGGAACGCGGGCGGCGACGCAATACCGGACAGAGGAACACCGCTTCAGAGACGGGCGTTCAAGAAACAGGGGAGCAGCAACCATGAGCGAGAGCCATGACGTTGAGAAACCTCCGACCTTCGATGCGGCGGAAATCGGCGCATTGGCCCATCTCTATCGCGGCGAACTATACCGCAGCACGGTGTGGCGAACCCGCCTTGATGCCACGACCAACTGGGCTGTCGTGTCCACTGGCCTCGCCTTGTCGCTGACATTCAGTTCGGAATCCGCCTCGGACTTGCCGCTCGTCGTGGTCGGGCTGCTGGTCGCGGTGTTTCTGAACATCGAGGCGCGGCGCTACCGATTCTTCGATTTCTGGCGCATTCGGGCGCACATCCTCGAGACTCAGTTCTTCGGGCCGATCCTGCTCGGGCGGGGCGTGGAGGTGGCCAATGGCTGGAACAAGGTGCTGTTTCAGGACTACCGCACGCCGCGCCTGCACATCACCTATCCGGACGCGCTGGGCCGCCGCCTGAGGAAGAACTACAGCTGGATTTTCACGATCCAGGTCACCGCCTATCTCGGCAAGCTCGCCATCCACCCGACGCCGCTCACCTCGCTTCAGGAGCTATGGGACCGGGCGGCGATCGGGCCGATGCCGGGGCAGCTGGTGCTGTTGGCCGGGTTGGCCTTTCACGCGAGCTGGGTGGCGATCGCGCTCCTGACGCTGAAAGGCGGACGCGGCAAGGGGCAGTCGAGGACGCTTCCGGTGCAGGACGGCGTCCTCGAACTCGCGCGAAAAGCCGCGTGATGCAGGCGCATGTTGCGATCAGGCGCCAGATCGTGATGGTCGCTGGCATCAGCGCCCATACGATCCAGCCCTTTGTTCAGGCGAGCAATTTTATGGCACGGTGACTCCACCTAAAGCCATATTGCTCTAAACATTCGCCAGCACCGCGTCGCAGATGCGCGCGACATCGGCGTCGGTCAAGGTCGGGATGGATCGGCAGCGCCAGAATGCGCGTCGGCGAGGTCCTCCGACACCGGCAGCGCGGCGCCGTCGTGATGCGTCGCGATAGGCCGGCTGCAGATGCAGCGGGCGCGGATAGTAGATCGCGGTCGGCACGCCGTCGGCGCGCAGCGCCGCCTGCACGCGGTCGCGCGTCGGCGCGCGTCGGGCAGCAGGATGGCATAGATCGCCCAGGCGCTGGTGCTGTCCGGCACGCGCGCCGGCGTCGTCACCGCATTGCCCAGCCGCGGGTCGTAGTAGCGGGCGATGCGTTCGCGGGCGGCCAGTTCGTCGGCGAACACCGTCAGCTTGGCGAGCAGCACCGCCGCCTGCATCGAGTCCAGCCGGCCGTTCATGCCGGTGCGCAGCACCTCGTAGCGGGTCGTGCCCTCGCCGTGCGTGCGCAGGCTGCGATACAGCGCCGCGCGTTCGTCGCTTTCGGTGAACAGCGCGCCGCCGTCGCCATAGGCGCCGAGCGGCTTCGACGGGAAGAAGCTGGTCGCCGTGGCGTCGGCGGCCGCGCCGAGCGGCCGGCCGTGCAGCGTGGCAGCCGAAGCTCTGCGCGCAGATCGTCGAGGTGAACAGGCCTTCGCGTGCGGCGATCGCGCGACAGCGCCGGCCAGTCGGCGGGCTGGCCGAACAGATCGACGCCGATCAGCGCGCGCGGCCGCAGCTTGCCGGCGCGCGCGCACCTCGGCGATGCGCTGCGCCAGATGCGCCGGATCGATCTGGAAGGTGCGCGGATCGACGTCGACGAACACCGGCGTGGCGCCGAGCACCAGCGGCACCTCGGCGGTCGCGGTGTAGGTGAAGGCCGGCAGGAACACCGCGTCGCCGCGGCCGATGCCCTCGGCCATCAAGGCGATCTGCAGCGCGTCGGTGCCGGAACTGACCGCCACGCAATGCTTCGCGCCGCAGAAGCTGCGCCAGTTCGGCTTCCAGTTCGGCGACCTCGGGGCCGAGGATGAACTGGCAATGCGCCAGCACCGCCGTCCAGCCGCCGGCGCAGATCGGCGGCGATGCGCGCCTGCTGCGCCTTCAGGTCGAGGAACGGGATGGCGGAGCGCGTCAGTCATGGGCGGTTCACCACGGGCATCAGTCCTTCGGCGTTGTGTTCGAACTCGGGGACCAGGCGGCCAGCAGGTCAGCGCCAGGCGCGTCTGGCCGCCGCGGCAGGCGGCGGCGATCTCGTCGATCGCGCGGCCGACGATCGCCGGGTCGGCGGTGCGCGGCGATCGCCATCAGCAGGCCGGGATAGCCGGTCGGCACCGGCGGCTCCTTGCCGTGGAACAGCTCCTCGTACAGCTTTTCGCCGGGGCGCAGGCCGGTGAAGCGGATCTCCACGTCGCGCTCCGGCGTCAGCCCGGCCAGCCGGATCATCTGCCGCGCCAGATCGACGATCTTCACCGGCTCGCCCATGTCGAGCACGAAGATGCCGCCGTCCTCGCCGGACGGCAGCGCGAGCGTCGCCGGCGCCGACCACGCTGGCCTGCAGCACCAGGCCCACCGCCTCGCGCACCGTCATGAAGTAGCGCTGCATGTCGGGATGCGTGACGGTCAGCGGGCCGCCGCGCGCGAGCTGGCGCTGGAACAGCGGCACCACCGAGCCGGTGCTGCCGAGCACGTTGCCGAAGCGCACGGTGATGCAGCGCATGCCGCGCGCCGGCTCGCGCGCGGCGATGTCCAGCGCCTGGCAATACATCTCGGCCAGCCGCTTCGACGCGCCCATCACGAGGTCGGGTTCACCGCCTTGTCGGTGGAGATCAGCACCATCGCCAGCGCGCCCGACGCCGCGCGCCGCGTCGGCGACATGGCGGGTGCCGGCGACGTTGGTCAGCAGGCCCTCCAGCGGGTTGGCCTCGACCATCGGCACGTGCTTCAGCGCGGCGGCGTGGAACACCAGTTCGGGGCGACATCGCTCGAACACGGCGCGGATGCGCGCCTCGTCGCGGATGTCGGCGATGCAGCGACTGGCGGCGGCACGTGCGGGTGGCGTCTCGGCCAGTTCCAGGTCGATCTGCCACAGCGCGTATTCGCCGTTGTCGAGCAGGATCAGCTGCTCGGGCCCGAGCGCGGCGACCTGGCGCGCCAGCTCGCTGCCGATGGTGCCGCCGGCGCCGGTCACGATGACGCGCCGGCCCTGGATCAGCCGCGCCATGCCGTCGCGGTCGAGCGGCACCTGCGGGCGGTTCAGCAGGTCCTCGATCGCGATCGGCTGCAGTTCCAGATGCGACCGCCGGTCGCGTGGCGGCGGGGTCGAGCGAGGTCGGGCGCGGCGCGCGGCGGACCCGCAGCCCTTCGCGGTCGGCCTGCTCCACCAGCGCGGCGAGGCGTGGCGCCGGACAGGTCGGGCGTGGTCACGACCAGCGTGGCCGGCAGGCGGCCCTCGCGCGCGCAGCCGCTCCAGCACTGCGGCGGCGTCGTCGATCGAGCCGAGGATGGGGTAGCCGTGGATGCGCCGCCCGGTCTGGCGGTGCCGAGCGCCAGCAGGCCGTCGATGCGCAGCCGGACGTCGCGGTCGCCGGCCAGGGCGCGGAGGAACAGATCGACGTCCTCGGCGGCGCCGACCAGCAGCACGGTCTGCGCCGCCTCGTGCTCGGTCGAGGGCGTTTCCTGCATCAGCCGGTAGCCGATGCGGGGCAGGCTGAGCAGCACCATCAGCACCAGCCCGATGATCGCGGGAAAGGCGATGCTGGGCGGCGCCAGCCGCGAAGGCGTGCAGCAACATCGGGAAAATCGCGGCCGCGGCGATGCTGGCAGGCGGCGACGCCCAGCAGGTCGCCGACGCCGGCGAAGCGCCAGTATTGCGCCGACAGCCGGAACGGCACGCCCGCCGCCAGCAGGCAGGCGCCGCCGAGCGGAATGGCCCATAGCGGCATCGACAGTTCGCCGTCGGGATTCGACAGCAGAAGCGCCAGGGGCACCGCCAACGCCGCGAGCAGGAAGTCAAGCCCCGCATTCACGGCGAGTTCGGGTGATGGATCTCCTTGTGGCCATGGCGGCGGTATAGCAAAGCAGGTTGCCGATGCCGAGTGCCGGCCAAAATGGCGATTCCCCGGAGGCGCGCGACGCGCCGGTTGCGTGTACGCAAGTTGCCTGTATGCAGGGTGGATGACCTTCGCCGCCTTCCTCCGCCATATGGCCTTTGTCGTTGGACTCGCGGCGATGTCGGCCGTGGTGGTGCGGGCGATGATCACGGCGCGGGTGATGGACCGGCCGGATGGGCGGGAAGGCCGCAAGGCGCACGCCAATCCCACGCCCAAGGGCGGCGGCGTCGGCGTGGTGGTGGCGTTCCTGCTCGGCATCTCGGTCCTCTACAGCACCGCCACCTTCTCGCGCCTCGGCGATCCGTATTTCCGGGGCGTGATCCTGGCCTCGGTGGCGATCGCCGTGGTCGCGTTCATCGACGATGTTCGCGACTGGCCGTTCACCGTGAAGCTCGCGGCGCAGATCGGCGCGGCGTTGGCCGCCGTCGGCAGCGGGCTCTATGTCAGCGTCTACAACCTGCCGGTGCTGGGTGCGGTCGATATCGGCTGGATCGGCATCCCCGCCACGATCGCGTGGATCCTGTTTGCCACCAACGCGATGAACTTCATCGACGGCCTGAACGGGCTGGCGGCGGGCACCGCGCTGGTGGCCTGCGCCTTCCTGGCGGTGATCGCGGCGTCGCAGGACGGCTGGTTCGTGTATTTCGCGGCGTTGCTGCTGGCGGCGGGGCTGGCCGGATTCCTGCCGTTCAACTACCCCCGTGCCCGCATCTTCCTGGGCGATGTCGGCAGCCAGTTCTGCGGCTTCGTGCTGGCCGTGCTGGGCGTCGCCGCGTCGCGGTTCGGCGCGGTGGAGATGAGCTTCCTGCTGGTGCCGATGCTGCTGTCGGGCGTGCTGTTCGATGTCGCGTTCACCCTGGTGCGGCGCGCCCTTGCCGGGGAGCGGACTACCCAGCCGCATCGCGGGCATCTGTACCAGGTGGCGCAGCGCGCGGGCATGGATGCGCGCTGGGTGGCGGTGCTGCATTGGGGATTCGCGGCCCTGGGCGGGGTCGTGGCGCTGGGGTTCATCGCCGCGCCCTCGGTGCTGAAACCGGTGCTGCCGCCGCTGCTGATCCTGCCGCAGCTGCTATGGGTCGGCGTCGTGGTCCGGCTGGCGCACCGGGCGGGGCTGCAGCACTGGTGAGGGCACGCCGGCCAGCAGCAGGGCGCCGGCGAGCAGGAAGGCCGGAATGACTGCCATGCCGGCGCGCTGGCTGTGGAACAGGGCGGTCACCACGCCGAGTGCCAGCGGGCCGAGCAAGGCGGTGATGCGGCCGGACAGCGCGAACAGGCCGAACCAGGCGCCGCGGGCGTCGGCCGGCGCCATCGCCGCCATCAGGCTGCGGCTGGCCGCCTGCGCCGGGCCGACGAACAGGCCCAAGGCCAGTCCAAGCCCCCAGAACCAGGCGCGCTGCTCCACCACCAGCACCAGGATCGCCAGCGTCGTCAGTGCCGCGAGCGCGATGAGCACGCAGGTCTTGGAGCCGATCCGGTCCTCGATCCAGGCGAAGCCGAGCGCGCCGAGGCCGGCGGTGACGTTGAGGCCGATGCCGAACAACAGCACCTGCCGCGCGTCGAGGCCAAACGCCCCCGCCGCATAGATGCCGCCGAACGCGAACAGCGTGGTCAGCCCGTCCATATAGAACAGCCGCGCCAGCAGGAACCGGCGCAACCCCGGTTGGTGGGCGGCGTCGCGCAAGGCCTGGCGTAGTTCCGCGGTGCCGGTGCGGATGGCGACGCGCCAGGAGGTCCGCGGCCCCGCCTGCGGCACAAACACCGACACCGGCCAGCCGAACACCGCCAGCCACGCGCCCGCGACCAGTGCGGTGGCGCGGATTTGCTCGGCTTGCCCGCGATCGAGCCCGAACGGCGGCGTCGCCGGAGAAATGAACACCGCGAGGCACAACACCAGGCAGATCAGGCCGCCGGCATATCCCGCACCCCAGCCCAGCATCGACAGCCGCCCCAAACGGCTGGGCGGCGCCAGCGACGGCAGCATGGCGTTGTAGAACACCGTCGCCACCTCGAACGCCACCGTGGCGACCACGACCAGGGCCAGTGCGAGCTTCACGTCGGCTGGCGTGGGACGGACGAACCACAGCCCCAGCGTGGCGACGATCATGACGAGGGTGGCGGCCCCGAGCATTCCCCGCCGCCGCCCGCCTTGGTCCGCGATCGCGCCCAGCGGCACCGACAGCAGGGCGATCAGCACCCCCGCGATGGTCTGTGCCGCCGCCCATTGCGATGCGCCGGTGGCCGGGTCGGCCGCCACGGCCTGGGTGAAATAGGTCGCGAACACGAAGGTGGAGACGATCGTGGTGAACGCGCCATAGGCCCAGTCGAACAGCACCCAGGCGGCGATGGCCCGGTGCCGCGCGGTACTGAGCGGCCGCGCGGCGGCACGTGCAATCAAAAGACAATACTCCCGCTTCACCACCGCGCCCTGGACAGCGTATCCTGCCGGCATGATCCAAACCAGCGCCCGCCTTCCGATCCTCATGCCATTGCTGGCCTTGCTATGCGCGGCGGGCCCGGCACCCGGCCCGGCAATCCCTCAGGCGGGCCAGAACGCCTCCTTCAACCTGGTCAATCGCACAGCGCAGCCGATTCGCGAGTTGTTCGTGACGCCGGCGGGCAACGCCAACTGGGGCCAGAACCGGCTGGACGGGCGAGCCGGCAATCCGACCGCCATTCCGGCGAATGGCAGCTTCACGGTGCGCCGGCGGGCCGACAACAACTGCATCTTCGACGTCCGCGTTGTATTCGCCGACGGCAAAAGCGAGGAGCGCAAAGGTCTCAACACCTGTTCGCTCGAAGAGGTGATGATCGGCACCGCCGCCGCCGCGGCCCACAACGCGGCCACCGGCAAGGCCGCGGACGACCCTTCGGTGCGCCTGTTCAATCGCGCCGCGGTGCCGATCACCGAGTTCTATGCCATCCCCGCGGGCCTCGGCGACTGGGGGCAGAATCGGCTGGACAAGTCGCCGGTGTCGCCGGACCAGAGCCGCCAGGTGGCGCTGCCGCGCGACGGCAACTGCATCTACGACCTGCGCGTGGTGTTCGCCGACCGCAAGGCGCGGGAAAAGAAGAAGACCAATCTCTGCCGGATCGCCGAGCTTCCGGTGCCCTAACCTCGCGGCTCGGCGGCCATTTGGGGCTGCAAGGAGGTTTTCGCGTTCCCGCCCGGTTGCGATAGGGTCAGCAGAAGAACAACGCAAAAGACCAGCGTGCGAGACCAGAAGGGGGAGAAGCGGTGCCGGCAATCAGCCTGACCATCGTCGTGATCGCGGGAAGCGGCGCATGAGTGGGACCGCGCAGGTCGCCGCTCGCGCCGCCAGCTCCGGGCTGGGGTTGCGCGGCCGCAACTATGCACGCCAGGTACTGGCCGTTCCTGGTGCCGGCGGGGATCGTGGTGTTCGCGGTGATCGTGTTTCCGTGGATATTCACGCTGTACATGTCGGTGCAGGATTGGCATCTCGGCGGCAATATCTCCTTCGCCGGCATGGCCAACTACAAGCGCCTGCTGATCGACGACCGATTCCATTGGGCAATCCTGCGCACCCTGTATTTCACCGTCCTCGCGGTGGTGTTCCCGGTGCTGCTGGGCATCGCCGCGGCCGCGTGCTTCCAGCGCAATTTCCCGCTGCGCGGCGTGGCGCGAACCATCTTCATCATGCCGATGATGGCGACGCCGGTGGCGGTGGCGCTGGTCTGGACGATGATGTTCCACCCCCAGCTCGGCGTGCTGAACTACCTGCTGACCTCGGTCGGGCTGCCGCCGTCGTCATGGTCATACAATTCGACCACCGTCATCCCGACGCTGGTGCTGGTGGAAACCTGGCAATGGACGCCGCTGGTGATGCTGATCGTGCTGGGCGGACTCGCCAGCCTGCCGCTCGATCCCTATGAGGCGGCGAAGCTCGACGGCGCCAGCGCGTGGGACATGTTCTACCATATCTCCCTGCCGCTGGTCTGGCCGCATATCGTGGTGGCGCTGGTGATCCGCACCATCGACGCGCTGAAGGCGTTCGACCTGATCTTCGTCATCAGCAACGGCGGCCCCGGCACGTCAAGCGAAACGCTCAATCTGTATCTGTATCTTCAAGGTTTCGCCTTCTACGACATGGGCTACGCCTCGGCACTCGTCGTGGTGTTCTTCATCATCATCCTGATGATCAGCCTCGTGCTGTTCGGGATGCGCAGGCCGGCGAACTGAGATGGACATCACCGGGCCCACCGCCATACGGCTTGCGGTCGCACCGAAGCGTCCCGCCAACCGGAACAAATACCGGCTGCGGCGGATCGCCGGCAAGATCGGGTTCGCCCTCGCGGTGTTCGCGCTGATCTCGCCGGCGATCCTGGTGTTCCTGTGGATGCTGTCGCTGTCGTTGAAGAACGAGGTCGACAACACCGCCTTCCCGCCGGTGTTCATTCCCAATCCGCCGACGCTCGCCAACTTCATCGACGTGTTCGAGAAGAACGATTTCCTGACCTACACCTACAACTCCTGCGTCGTGTCCTTCTCCGCCACGGGCCTCGCACTGCTGCTGGGCATACCGGCGGGGTTCGGCATCGCCAAGGCGAAGGCGGCGAAGGCGGCGGCGCTGATCATGATCGCCCGCGTCACCCCTGGCCTGTCATACCTCATCCCGCTGTTCCTGATGTTCCAGTGGCTGGGCCTCACCGGCACGCTGACGCCGATCGTGATCACCCATCTGGTGATCACCGTGCCCATCGTGGTGTGGGTGATGATCGGCTTTTTCGAGGGGCTGCCGAACGAACTGGAGGAGGCGGCACTGGTCGACGGCGCCACCATCTGGCAGGCGTTCCGCTACATCGCCTTGCCGCTGGCCAGGCCCGGCATCGTGGTGGCGACGATCCTGGCGTTCATTTTCAGCTGGAACAACTTCATTTTCGGCGTCGTGCTGGCGGGGCGGACCACCCGCACCCTGCCGGTCGCGGTCTACAACGTGCTGACGTTCGAACAGGTGAGCTGGGGTCCGCTCGCCGCCGCGGCCCTGCTGGTGACCGCGCCGGTGCTGATACTGACCCTGCTGATGCAGAAGGAAATCGTTGCGGGCCTGACCGCCGGCGGTGTCAAGGGCGGCTGACCGGAATTAACGCGGCGAAACATGACAGTGTCGTGATTTTACAGGGTTTCCTGAACCTGCGAAGGGTAGTTCCAGGAACGCAGCTGGAATGATAAAGGTTAACCATAACTTTACACCACGGCGCTGAATTCTCTGGCATGTCAGTGGCAAGGGGCTGCTGCGGGACCCGATCAAAACAGGTTCGGCTCCGATGGCGGCGAGACGGCGGAGAAGACACGAATGGCGCATTATCTGGTAACCGGCGCGGCGGGCTTCATCGGCTCGCACCTAGTCGATGCGCTGCTGGAAGCCGGGCATGACGTGCGAGGCATGGACGATTTCTCCACCGGCATGATGGAAAACGTCGATTCCCGTTGTGAAATGATCCGCGCCGATGCCGCCGACCCGATCGCCATGCGCCGGGCGATGCACGGCACCGATGGCTGCTTCCACTTGGCGGCCATCGCCTCGGTGGCCCGTACCAACGAAGACTGGCTCGGCACCCACCGCACCAACCAGACGGCGACCCTGAATGTGCTCGATTCCTCGCGCGATTGCGGCCGCATTCCGGTGGTCTACGCGTCCTCGGCGGCGGTTTACGGCGATCTCGGCCGGCGCGTCGCGCATGAGGGCATGCTCCCGGCGCCGCTGACGGCCTATGGCGCGGACAAGATGGGGTCCGAACTGCATGCGGGTGCCGCCTGGCGGGTGCATGGCGTCCCGACCCTGGGGCTGCGGTTCTTCAACGTGTATGGGCCGCGGCAGAGCGCCTGCTCGCCCTATACCGGCGTGATTTCGATTTTTGCCCAACGGGTTCGGGAGCGCCAGGTCGTCACCATCCATGGCGACGGCCACCAGATCCGCGACTTTGTTCACGTCTCGGACGTGGTCAGCCACTTGCTCGCCGCGATGGTGCAGGCGGAGACCTGTCCGGGAGCCGATGTGGTGAATGTCTGCACCGGCCGCGGCACCTCGCTGCTCGATCTTGTCAGCTGCCTCGGTGCGATCCATGGCCGGATGCCGCGCGTGGCCCATGGCCCGGCCCGCCTTGGCGATATCCGCCAGTCGGTCGGCAGCCCGCACGCAGCGACCGCCCTGCTGAGCCGTAGCGCCTGCGTGACGCTTGAGGAGGGCTTGGCCAGCCTCGTCAACCTGACCGCCGCCGCCGCCTGACCGGAGTCCCGCACGCGGATGGGCCCCGGCCCACCGTGCCTCGGCAAGCCGCTGGCTTCAGCGAAGTCCAAAAACCACAGAATCGCGCCGATCACCACGATCAGCCCGATAATGTAGATGATGCCGTTCATCACGCGGCTTCCCTGAATTGGTCCCGAAGCGACGCCGCCCCGGCGGTTCTGGTTCCCGTCAACCGGTGGCGTGACGATGTCCCGGCGCTCGTATATACTGTGTGCCGAGCGGAGATTTGGGCCTGAGAAGGCCCTGTCGGCCGCGACATAACCTGAATCGAGACCGCGTTTGAGCGATACCACTCCTGACGGCCCCCCACCCGAAATCCCGAGCGGTGGGGGCTCCGGCCCTTCTGACAACACGCAGGCGGTGACCCTCGAAGAGGAGATGCGCCGCTCGTATCTCGATTATGCGATGTCGGTGATCGTCAGCCGCGCGCTGCCGGATGCGCGCGACGGCCTCAAGCCGGTGCACCGCCGAATCCTGTATGCGATGCACGAGGGTGGCTACACGCCGGACAAGCCGTATCGCAAATCGGCGAAGATGGTCGGCGAGGTGATGGGCAATTTCCATCCCGCACGGCGATTCCGCGATCTACGACGCGTTGGTCCGCATGGCCCAAAGCTTCTCCGTGCGGGTGAAGCTGATCGACGGCCAGGGCAATTTCGGCTCGGTGGACGGCGACCCCCCGGCGGCGATGCGTTATACCGAGGCCCGGCTGTCGCGCGCGGCGATGCTGCTGCTGTCCGACATCGACCGGGACACCGTCGAGTTTCCAGCCGACCTACGACGAAAGCGCCGAGGAGCCGCGGGTTCTGCCGGCGAGCTTTCCCAACCTGCTGATCAACGGCGCTGGCGGCATCGCCGTCGGCATGGCGACCAATATTCCGCCGCACAACCCGACCGAGATCATCGACGCGACGCTGGCGCTGATCGCCGACCCGGCGATGGGACTGGACGAGTTGATGCAGATCGTTCCCGGCCCGGATTTCCCGACCGGCGGCCTGATCCTGGGCCGCGCCGGCATCAAGGCGGCGTTCGAGACCGGGCGCGGCAGCGTGGTGATCCGCGCGCGGGCGGAGATCGAGGAGATCCGCAAGGATCGCCAGGCCATCGTCATCACCGAAATTCCCTACCAGGTGAACAAGTCGACCTTGCTGGAGCGCATCGCCGAACTGGTGCGCGCGAAGCAGGTCGAGGGCATTTCCGACCTGCGCGACGAAAGCGACCGCAGCGGCATGCGCATGGTGATCGAGTTGAAGCGCGATGCCACGGCCGAAGTGGTGTTGAACCAGCTGTTCCGTTTCACCCAGCTGCAAACCAGCTTCGGGGTGAATTTCCTCGCCCTCGACGGCGGCCGCCCGCGGTTGATGGGGCTGAAGGACGCGCTCGAGGTTTTCATTCGCTTCCGTGAGGACGTGATTCTCCGCCGCGCCCGCTACGACCTGTCGAAAGCGCGCGAGCGGGCGCATCTGCTGGTCGGGCTGGCGATCGCGGTGGCCAATATCGACGAGGTCATCCGGCTGATCCGCGCCAGCCCCGATGCGGCGACGGCACGGGCGGCGCTGATTGAACGCGACTGGCCGGCGGAGGACGTGATTTCGCTGCTGGAACTCATCGAGGACGAGCGCAACGTCCTGACCGGCCGCTCGGTACGGCTGACCGAGGAACAGGCGCGCGGCATCCTGGACATCCGGCTGCAACGCCTCACCGGGTTGGAGCGCGAGAAAATCAACGGCGAGATGAGCGAAGTGGCGGCGCGCATCGCCGGATTGCTCGACATCATCGCCAGCCGCCCGCGCCGGATGGAGGTCATGCGTGCCGAACTGACGGAAGCACGTGCCGAGATCGCCTCGCTCCGCATGACCGATATCGTCGACGGGATCGCCGACCAGGACGACGAAAGCCTGATCGAGCCCGGCCGCATGGTGGTGACGATCACCCGCGACGGCTTCATCAAGCGCACGCCGCTCGAGACGTTCCGCCAACAGAACCGCGGCGGCCGCGGCCGCAGCGGCGCCGGCACCCGCGGTGACGACATCGTCACCCGCAGCTTCAATGGCCACACCCATCAATGGGTGCTGTTCTTCTCTTCCGGCGGCAAGGCGTTCCGCGAAAAAGTGTGGCGCTTGCCGGAAGGCGGCCCGAACGGCAAGGGCCGCGCCTTGGTCAACCTGCTGCCGGAGCTTGGCTCGGACACCATCACCACGGTGTTGCCGCTGCCGGTGGACGAGACGCTGTGGGACAGCCTGCATCTGGTGTTCGCCACCGCATCGGGCAATGTCCGGCGCAACCGGCTGTCGGATTTCCGCAACGTGCGGGCCAGCGGCTTGATCGCCATGAAGCTTGATGAGGGCGACCGGTTGATCGGCGTCGCCACCTGCCGCGACGGCGACGACATCTTCCTCGCCACCCGCCAGGGCCGCTGCATCCGCTTCCAGATTTCCGACGAGACGCTGCGGGTGTTCGCCGGGCGCGACAGTTCGGGCGTGCGCGGAATCAAGCTCGCGAACGGCAAGAAGCCGGATGAGGTGATCAGCCTGGCGGTGCTGCGCCACGTCGACGCCGAAACCTCCGAGCGCCTTGCCTATCTGAAATATGCCGCCGCGCGCCGCCGCAACGGCGAAGAGGAGACCGAGGCCCAAGCCGATGCAACTGGCCCCGACACGAACGGCAACGAGACGGCCGGCGGCGACAACGAAGAGGTGGCAGACGACGTTTCCCTGTCGCCCGAACGCATCGCCGAGCTGGAGGCGGCGGAAGAATTCCTGCTGACGGTCACCGATCTCGGTTTCGGCAAGCGTTCGACCGCCTACGAGTACCGCGTCAGCGGCCGCGGCGGGCAGGGCATCGCGAACATCACGCTCACGCCGCGTACCGGCACCGGTGTTGCCGGCACCTTCCAGGTGCGCGCGGGCGACGGGGTGATGCTGGTGACCGATGCGGGCCGGCTGATCCGCGTGCCCGCCGACCAGGTGCGCATCACCGGGCGCACCGCCATGGGGGTCACTCTGCTGCGGCTTGATTCCGGCGAGCGCGTCACCAGTGTGTTCCCGATCGTCGAGGACGAGATCATCGAGGACGTCCCCGACGGCGACGAGAGCGCTGTGGGCGAGGCCAGCGAGCCGGATGCGGCCGGCCAGACGCCGGGCCGACCCGATGTCGACGATCCGCCCAGCGCGGAGGGCGATGATGTCTGACAAGCTCTCCGGGCCCGAGCGAGGGTCAGGACCCGTGCTGCCGCCGCGCGACGCCGACAAGCTGGCGACCGAGATCCTGTCCACTGGCGCGCTCGATGTCGGCCCGATGGCGCAGGCGGCCCAGCGCACCGGCCTTTATCCCGGCACGTTCGACCCGATCACCAACGGCCATATCGACATCATCGCCCGCGCCGCCCGCCTGGTCGACCGGCTGGTGATCGGGGTCGCCGTCAATATCGGCAAGAGCCCGATGTTCCCGCTGGAGGAACGAGTGGAGATGGTCGAGGCGGAATGCGACGCCATCACCGATCGCACCGGAATCCCGATCGAGGTATTGCCGTTCGATAACCTCCTGGTTGCCTTCGCCGCCCAGGTCAGCGCCCAGATCGTGATCCGCGGACTCCGCGCGGTGACTGATTTCGATTACGAGTTTGCCATGGCCGGGATGAACGCCCGCCTTGACCCCACCATCGAGACGGTGTTCCTGACCGCGAGCGAGAAACACCAGTTCATCAACTCACGCTTCGTGAAGGAAATCGCGATGCTCGGCGGCGATATCTCCTCGTTCGTGTCGCCGTTCACCCTGCAGCGCACGTTGGCTCGCCTGGGGCGCGTCTGAACCGCCCGGGATGCCTGAACACCGAGAAGCCTAACCGCCAAAAAGCGAAAACGAAGGAGCATGCGATGCGCCGACGCACACTGATCGCCAGCCTTGTTGCAACCCCTGTCCTGGGAATGACCATGAGCGAACCCGCCTCTGCACAGACCGACCTCGAAAACACGCTCTATCTGGACCTGAAAGATGGGCGGGTGGTGATCCAGCTGTTGCCAGACATTGCGCCCAAGCACGTCGCCCGGGTGAAGATGCTGGCCCGCAAGGGCTTCTATGACGGCATCGTCTTCCACCGCGTGATCGAAGGCTTCATGGCCCAGGGCGGCGACCCCACCGGCACCGGCACCGGCGGCAGCGGCCTCGGCAACGTGCCCGCCGAATTCACCAACAGCCGCCACTTCCTGCGCGGCACCGTGGGTGCGGCGCGCAGCTCCAGCCCGGACAGCGCCGACAGCCAGTTCTTCATCATGTTCGCACCGGCGCCGAACCTCGACGGCCAGTACACGATCTGGGGGCAAGTCACCTCGGGCATGGAGTTCGTCGACCGCATCAAGCGCGGTTCGGGTTCCGGCGGCACGGTCAGCGGCCCCGACAAGATCGTGCATCTGCGCGTGGCCGCGGATGTGAAGAGCTGATCAGGGCGATATGCACCACGCCGTCTTGACCTGACCGGCGGCATCGCGTTCAAGGTGCCGCAGGCGAGCCTGTAGCTCAGTTGGTAGAGCACGAGACTTTTAATCTTGGGGTCGAGGGTTCGAGTCCCTCCGGGCTCACCAATTTCCCCAAGGACTTACGGCCGCTCCCAGTGGGGGCGGCCAAGGCCTTCCCCCGCTATTGCCCCCGAAACGCCGTCGGACGCCACCGATCGCCCATTGTCGTGAACACGCGGGGCAGGGCCGAAACCGGAGACGTCATCGAGGAGTTGATCCCGCGGTTCAAGGCCAAGGGATGGGTCCTGCGCTTTTCCGGCAACGGACCCAATCGCTCGGCTAGTCCTTCGCTCGGATGATCGTGTCGTTCATCGTCCTGCGATCGTCGTCAGTCAACTGTTCCGCATCGAGCCGGAAGGTCAGCTTGGCGAGCTTGCCGGTGAAGCGGAACGGCACCTGGTAGTCCTGGTCGTCCACCGAGGTGCGGGTGTCGATGCCGACGTCGAAGGTCTCGTCGATCGTCATCAGGAACGGAATGGTGTGCGGAATCTTGTGGCTGGCGACCTCCTTGCCGTCCACCTTCAGGATGCCGGTGCCGCCCTTGCCGAAGCCGGGTCCGTCGTAGGTGAAGTCGAACACGACGGTGTGCTTGCCCGGCGTGAGCGCGTCCTTGCCTTCCCAGCGGAAACGCTCCAGATCCAGGAGGTTGTAGAGAAACACCGGCTTGCCCTTGAGCAGGTAGAAGCCGTAGCCGCCGAAGCGGCCGCCCAGGGTGACGAGCATGCCCTCGGCCCCGCCCTGCGGGATCTCCACCTCGGCGGTGATGGTGTAGGACCGGTTGAGGATGCTCGGCGCGTCGCTGACGGGGAGACCCGGCATCTCCCCGGAATAGGTGAAGACGTTGCGCCCGGCGGTCGCGCTCGGGCGTGGCGCAAGGAGTCGCGGCAGGACCGAATTGTCCAGCGGGAAGACGTTGTACTTCGCCGCCTCCACCAGAAACAGCTCCTGCATCTCGCGCAGCTTGTCCGGCATCTTGGCCGCGAGGTCGTTGTTCTCGGAATAGTCGTCCGCGATGTTGTAGAGTTCCCATTTGTAGCCGTTGACCACTTCCGGCAGCTTCGCCGTGCCCAGCACCCAGGGCGGCGCCGGCGGCGTCGTGGCGGCGATCCAGCCGTCGTGGTAGATGGCGCGGTTGCCGAACATCTCGAAATACTGCGTCGTGCGCGCGGATGCGGCGTTGGCGTTCGCCTTGTCCCAGGTGTAGGCCATGCTCACGCCTTCGATCGGCTTCTGCGCGATGCCGTTGACCATCACCGGCGCCGGAATGCCGGTGGCCTCGAGGATCGTCGGCACGATGTCGATCATGTGGTGGAACTGGGTGCGGATGCCGCCGGCGTCCTTGATGCGGTTGGGCCACGCCATCGCCATGCCCTGCCGGGTGCCGCCGAAGTGCGAGGCCACCTGCTTGGTCCACTTGAACGGCGTGTCGAACGCCCACGACCACGCGACCGCCATGTGCGGATAGGTCGCGGCGGAGCCCCAGACGTCGTAGAACTTCATCTGTTCCGCGACGGGAAGGTCCAGGATGCCGTTATAGGCCGTCAACTGGTTGGGCGTGCCGACCAGGGTGCCCTCGGCGCTCGTGCCGTTGTCGCCGCTGATATAGATGATCAGCGTGTTGTCGAGCTTGCCGAGGTCCTCGCACCGCCTGGATGACGCGGCCGATCTCGTGGTCGGTGTAGGCGACGTAGGCGGCGAACACCTCCGCCTGGCGGGCGAAGAGCTTCTTCTCCTCGGCGGCTGAGCGTCTCCCATTTCGGCAGATCGTCCGGCCAGGGGGTGAGCTGCGGTATTCGCGGGGATCACGCCGAGCCGCTTCTGGTTGGCGAAGATCTGCTCGCGCAGCTCGTTCCAGCCCATGTCGAACTTGCCCTTGAACTTGTCGATCCATTCCTGCGTCGGCTGGTGCGGCGAGTGGGTGCCGCCGGGCACGTAGTAGACGAAGAACGGCTTGTCGGGCGCGGCGATGTTGAGCCGATTCATGTGGTCGATGGCCTCGTCGGCCATGTCGGTGGTGAGGTTGTAGCCGGGCTTGCCGATCCAGGGGAAGATCTGGGTCTGGTTGCGGAACAGGTAGGGCGTCCATTGGTCGGTCTCGCCGCCCATGAAGCCGTAGAAATACTCGAAGCCCATGCCGACGGGCCATTGGTCGAACGGTCCGGCGTCGCTGTACTGAAAGCTCGGCGTGTTGTGGTCCTTGCCGAACCACGACGTGGCGTAGCCGTTCTCCTTCAGGATCGCGCCGATCGTGGCGTTCTCCGGGCCGATGACGGAGTCGTAGCCGGGAAAGCCGGTGGACTGTTCGGTGATCACGCCGAAGCCGACGGAGTGATGGTTGCGCCCGGTGATCAGCGCCGCCCGCGTCGGCGAGCAGAGCGCGGTCGAATGGAACTGCGTGTAGCGCAGACCCATCTCCGCGATCCGGTCGAGCGACGGGGTCGGGATGACGCCGCCGAACGTGCCCGAAACGCCATAGCCCTGATCGTCGGTCATGATCAGCAGGACGTTCGGCGCGCCCTTCGGCGGCACGACGGTCGGCGGCCAGATACGGTTTGGATTGTTCGGCGCCCAAGTTGATCACGCCGCCGAACGGGGTGGGGGGCGGCGGGAGATATTTGCCGTCGATCGTCGTGGTGGCGCTGGGCGAGCCCGGCACGCCGGTGGTCTGCTGCGCGCGGGCGAAAGCTGGGCTCAAGCCGATCATCACAATGAGGGCGACGAGCATCATGGATGACTTCTGCATCGCGCCCTCCTGGCGTTGGCCGGGAGTATGTTTGTAGGAGCGAGGCGCCAGCCGCTATGCATTTTCGGCACCGATGCCGCTGAAGGGGATTGGCGGAGAGAGACTGCCGACTGACGGCCCAGCCGAAGGAATCCCGACGGCTGCCTTCTCGCGCGTCCTTCCATCCTTCCACCAGCGACGGAGACAAATGATCAACGCGGCAACGTCATCCACGTCCTGCCAGTCGCGCTCGGCTATAGCGCGTCGGACACTCACAACGCAGCCGGGCAAGGAGGGTATTGATGGGATGTGACTATTCGGGGGCAGGAAAATATGACAAGCCTTGTCCGGCATGGTCATCACTTCCCCCGGCGTGGCACGACCGCACTTTGCCTATATCGACTGTACCCGTGGCTACGCCGCGCTGATGGTGATCACCTGCCATCTTACCTACCTGTTCCCCGAGTTGCCTTACCCAGTGCACCGGTTGACGGTGATGGGATGGTTCGGAGTGCAGCTGTTCTTCCTTGCTAGCTGCGTGACCCTCCTGGGGTCGTGGCGTGCCGAGACCGACCGGGGCCGTCCCGATATGGTCGCGTTCTTCGTTCGCCGGTTTTTTCGCATTGCCCCAGCTTACTATGCGGCGGCGCTGCTGTATTATGCCTTCGATCCTCCGGCGGGTGGCTTCGAAGCCTGGCAGGCCTTCGCCTCGATAAGTTTTATTAACGCCTGGCACCCGGCCTGGACGCCCACCATCGCCAACGCCTGGGTTGTGGTTCCCGGTGGTTGGAGCATCGGCGTCGAATTCACGTTCTACCTACTGTTCCCGTGGTTCGCCGCCTGCGTCGTCACCGCGCGTCGCGCCTGGGCCGTTGTGGTGGCCAGCCTGCTGTTGGGGCTGGCAGCCAACTGGGCAGCGCTATCGGTCTTGGGCGGAGTGTATGCTCCGAATGAGATCAGCAATTTTCTGTTCTTCTGGTTCCCTAACGAAATGAGCGTGTTCGCGCTCGGCGGCGTGCTTTTCTTCCTGCTTCGCTCCGCCCAGCGCCCAGGCGGGCGCCTTCATGCGACCCTGCGAAACCACGCGACCTTGTTCCCGCTGCTGGCGTTCGGCGCGTTCGCGGCCTTCGCTTACATTCCGCTGGGCCATTATCTCGGCGACCGCCCCGTGATGCCGGCCTTTCTGGCGGTTAGCCTGCCGCTAATGGGGCTGATCCTGGCGCTCTCCGCCGGTGTCGGGCCGTTCGTCAACCGCTGGGTCGCGGCGTTTGGCCGGGTGAGTTTCAGCGCGTACCTGAGCCATTTTGCCGTGCTGAAGCTACTCGGCGTGATTACCCCGGATCGACTGATCCATGCGCAGGGCGTCGCCGCCATCTTGACCTTCGCCGCCGCGTGGGCGGTGGTCGTGCCGACGGTGTTTGCCGCGGCGTGGCTGTCCTGCCGGATCATCGAGGGGCCGATGATCGATGTCGGGAAAAGTATCGTCCGGAGCCGGCGGGCCACCCGGATCCCGCAAGCCCTTTAATCTGCCACTGCGCCCTCGCGATCCTGATCGACTCGGCCGGGACACTTCATTTCTGTGCGCCGCAATGTTGCTTCAGGTTGGAGCTGGGTGGTCCAGCACGTCGGCGATTGCGCCTTGCTCTTCCGGCGTCAATGCCGGTTTGCGCAAGGCGTCGAGCGTTCCGTCCAGTTGCTCGACCGTGCGGGCGCCGACGAGCGTCGTGGTGACGCGCTTGTCGCGCAGCAGCCACACCAGCGCGAGCTGCGGCAGCGACCGACCGCCATTGCGCGCGATCACATCGAGCCGACGCAGACGGTCGCGCACCGTCTCAGTCAGCCGCGATGCCGGCAATGTTCCGCCGCGCGCCATGCGCGCGTCGGCCGGCACGCCGTTGAGGTATTTGTCCGTGAGTAGGCCCTGGGCCAGGGGTGAGAATGTCGCGCAGCCGATGCCCTCTTCGCCCAGCACGTCCAAGAGTCCCTGCTCAGGCGTTCGCTCCAGCATGGAGTAGCGGGGCTGGTGGATCAGGCACGGCGTGCCCAGCCCGCGCAGAATCGCCGAGGCTTGCCGTGTGAGTTCCGGTGGGTAATTGGAGAGGCCGACATACAGCGCCTTGCCCTGCCGGACGACATGGTCCAGCGCACCCATCGTCTCGGCCAAGGGAGTCTCCGGGTCGGGACGGTGGTGATAGAAGATGTCCACGTAGTCCAGACCCATGCGGCGCAGACTCTGGTCCAGGCTGGCGACAAGATATTTGCGCGATCCGTTATCGCCGTATGGGCCGGGCCACATGCCGTAGCCGGCTTTCGTGGCGATCACCAACTCGTCGCGATAGAGTCGCAAGTCGGCGGCCAGCATGCGGCCGAACGCCTGTTCAGCGGAGCCGGGCGGCGGGCCATAATTGTTCGCAAGATCGAAATGCGTGACGCCACGATCGAACGCGCGACGCACGATGGCGCGCCCGGTCTCGAACGCATCAACCCCACCGAAATTCTGCCAAAGCCCCAGCGAGATCGCCGGGAGCTGCAACCCGCTTTGGCCGCAGCGGCGAAACGAAGCGGCATCATAGCGATCTGGGGACGGGAAGGCGCTCATCTTTTGTACTCCCGGCGAGCGGTTCATCGACAGGCGGCAACTCCACAATGTTGGTGCGCCGCCGACAAGCCCAACTGCGGGCGAGGTAGCCCCCAAGTGACCGCACGGCGGAGGCGCGATCCAACGCAGACGCCTAAACCAACCTCCGGCGGCTGAAAGATCAGCGTCGAGCTATGCGTATCAAAAGCTTCCCAATAAGCCGAGCCTTTACGGGAAGGTAAAGACGGTCCGAAACATTTGGTCGGGCATATTCGGCAGCGTCCCGGCTGGCCTGTCGGGCAGCGCGGTACACGCGCGCGCAAGGCGGTCCTGCCGCCATGAGAACCCTCCCGATTAGGGATTGTTGCTCGGGAGACAGGCGCGATAGTGATGTAGGGTAGTCTGTGTCGCCCAGTCCGTTACCCGCGAACGGAGCAACTGTGCAAAGCCCCATCTAACTGATTGGAACCGCTGGCGCGCCCGGAAGGACTCGAACCTCCAACCCCCAGATTCGTAGTCTGGTGCTCTATCCAATTGAGCTACGGGCGCAATGCGGCGGGGTGTAACCGAACCGCGGCGTGTCGGCAAGTGCCGTTCTCAGGCGGACAGCTTGTCGAGTTCGCGAAGCACCGCTTCGCCCATCACCGCGGTGCCGACCTTGGCACAGCCTGGGGCCATCACATCCGCGGTGCGCAGGCCGCTGGCGAGCACATTGGTGCAGGCGCGCTCGATCAAGGCCGCGTCCTCGTGCATGTCGAAGGAGTAGCGCAGCAGCATCGCGAAGCTCAGCATCTGCGCGAGCGGGTTCGCGATGCCGCGGCCGGCGATGTCGGGGGCGCTGCCGTGGATCGGTTCATACAGCGCGTGGCGGCGTCCGGAGGCGTCAGGCGCACCCAAAGTGGCCGATGGCAGCATGCCGAGCGAGCCTGTCAGCATCGAGGCGAGGTCTGACAGCAGGTCGCCGAACAGGTTGCTGGTGACGATGACGTCGAACTGGCGGGGATTGCGCACCAGCTGCATGCCGCAATTATCGGCGTACATGTGCGTCAGCTCGACATCGCCGTATTCGGCCTCTCGCAGCGCCGTGACGGTTTCGCGCCAGAGCAGGCCACTCTCCATCACGTTGGCCTTCTCCACGCTGCAGACGCGGCGCTGGCGCTTGCGGGCGAGGTCGAAAGCGACGCGGGCGACCCGCTCGATCTCCATCGTGGTGTAGACTTCGGTGTTGACGCCGCGCTTGCTGCCGTCGGGCAGGGTTTCCACGCCGCGCGGCTCCCCGAAATAGATCCCGCCGGTGCTTTCGCGCACGATCATCAGATCGAGCCCCCGGATGATCTCGGGCTTCAGCGTGCTGGCGTCCACCAACGGGTCGAGCACGATCGCCGGGCGCAAATTGGCGAACAGGCCAAGCTCGCGGCGCAAGGTGAGGATGGCGATCTCGGGGCGCTTGTCGAAGCCAAGCTTCTCCCATTTCGGGCCGCCGACGGACCCGAACAGAACCGCATCGGATTCGCGGGCGCGCGCCACGGTCTCAGGCGTGATCGGCACGCCGCGGGCGTCGATGGCGGCACCGCCGACGAGGTCCTCGACGAGGTCGAAGCTGACATGGCGGCGACGGTCCATCCAGTCGATGACGCGAACCACTTCGCGCATCACCTCCGGCCCGATGCCGTCACCCGGCAGCACCAGCAGCTTTTTGTTCGAGGCCATGATTTCGTCCGTTGCTTAGAGCAATATGGCTTCAGGTGGAATCACCGTGCCATAAAATTGCTCGCCTAAACAAAAGGCTAGATCGTGATGGTTGCCGATACCAGCGGCCATCACGATCCAGAGCACGCTCAGCTTGAGCGTCCTCGCTCTTGAAGGAGATAGAGCTGCGTTGATGCTGCTCTAGCCGACGGAGATTGCCGGGATCCAGGATTTTTCGGCACGCTGCCGGGCTTCGTGGGCATCGATCGCCGGCGCGTGCTGCAATGTCTGGCCGATGTCGTCGAGGCCGTTCAGCAGCAAATGCTTGCGGAAGGCGTCGATCTCGAAAGGGATCTCTTCGCCGTTCGGGCGGACCACGACCTGCCGCGCGAGATCGACGGTGATGCGCGCGTTGCCGCCGAGCTTCGCATCCTCGATCAACTGGTCGCAAACCTCGCGCGGGAGGCGGACCGGAAGAATGCCGTTCTTGAAGCTGTTGGTGTGGAAGATGTCGGCGAAATCCGGCGCGATGACGCAGCGTATGCCGAAATCCAGCAATGCCCACGGCGCGTGCTCACGCGAGGAGCCGCAACCGAAATTCTCATGCGCGACGAGGATTTCGGCGTGGCGGTACGGTTCGCGGTTGAGCACGAAATCCGGCCGCTCCCGACCATCCGCATCGTAGCGGAGCGTGTCGAACAGATGCACGCCGAGACCGGTGCGCTTGATGGTCTTGAGGAAACGCGCCGGAATGATCTTGTCGGTGTCGACATTGGCCATCGGCAGCGGTGCCGCGACACCGGTCAGGGTGGTGAACTTGTCCATCGAATGCCTCAGCGCAGGGTGCGAACGTCGACGAAGCTGCCCGTCACGGCGGCGGCGGCGGCCATGGCGGGGGAGACCAGATGGGTGCGGCCACCGGGGCCCTGGCGGCCTTCGAAGTTGCGGTTGGACGTGCTGGCGCAACGCTGGCCGGCGGAGAGCTTGTCGGGGTTCATGCCCAGGCACATCGAGCACCCGGCCTCCCGCCATTCGAACCCGGCATCGAGCAGGATGCGGTCCAGGCCTTCCTGTTCGGCCTGTTGCTTCACGATGCCGGATCCGGGCACCACCATCGCGCGCACGCCCTCGGCGACGTGGCGGCCACGCGCCACTGCGGCGGCGGCGCGGATATCCTCGATACGGCCATTGGTGCAACTGCCGATGAACACGACGTCGACAGGCAAACGCAGCAAATCCTGGCCGGCGGTGAGGTCCATGTAGTCGAGCATGCGCTGCAATTGCGCGCGCTTGGCCTCATCCGGCTCATCGGCGGGATCGGGTACGCGGGCGGTGACCGGGATCGCGGTTTCCGGGCTGGTGCCCCAGGTCACCATCGGCACGACATCTGCGGCGTTCATCACGACAATGGTGTCGTAATGGGCGCCGGGGTCGGATGGCAGGGTGGACCAGTATTCGATGGCGCGGTCCAGGGCTTCGCCCTTGGGGGCGTACGGACGGCCGCGCACATAGTCGAAGGTGGTGGCATCGGGCGCGATCATGCCGGCACGGGCGCCGGCTTCGATGCTCATGTTGCAGACGGTCATGCGGCCGGCCATGTCGAGCGCGCGGATCGCTTCGCCGGCGTATTCGATGACGTGGCCGTTGCCGCCGGCGGTGCCGATCCGGCCGATGATGGCCAACACCAGGTCTTTCGCGGTGCAGCCCGGGGGCAGGGTGCCGTCCACCTGCACCAGCATGTTGCGGGCCGGTTTCTGTAGCAGCGTCTGGGTGGCGAGCACGTGCTCGACCTCGCTGGTGCCGATGCCGAAGGCCAGCGCGCCCATGGCGCCGTGGGTGGAGGTGTGGCTGTCGCCGCAGACGATGGTCATGCCGGGCAGGCTGATGCCCTGCTCCGGCCCGATGATGTGGACGATGCCTTGGCGAGCGTCCAGCACCGGGAAATACGGCACGCCGAAATCGGCGACGTTGCGCTCCAGCGTTTCGACCTGGATGCGGCTTTCCTCCTCCTTGATGCCGTGGCCGCGGTCGGAGGTGGCGATGTTGTGGTCGGCGACGGCGATGGTGGCGTCGGGGCGGCGGACGCGGCGGCCGGCCAGCCGCAAGCCTTCGAAGGCCTGCGGGCTGGTCACCTCATGCACCAGATGACGGTCGATATACAGAACGCAGGTGCCGTCCGGGAGCCGCTCCACGACGTGGGCATCCCAGACCTTGTCGAACAAGGTCCGCGGTCCGGCATTGGCTGGCTGCGCCATCGTTTCCCCCTTGCTGCGCGCGCCTATTCGGCGGCGGCGGTCTCGGCCGGCGCGGGGGCCGCGGTGGTGTCACGCGCCCGCTCGGCGATGCGGGCGGACTTGCCGCGGCGGCCACGCAGGTAATACAGCTTGGCGCGGCGCACGTCGCCGCGGCGGACCACCGCGATGTCGGCGATGGTCGGCGCATACAGCGCGAACACGCGCTCCACCCCCTCGCCGTAGCTGATCTTGCGCACGGTGAAGTTGCTGTTCAGGCCCTTGTTCGACCGGGCGATGCACACGCCTTCGAAATTCTGCACGCGGCTGCGCTCGCCCTCGACCACTTTCACCGCCACCCGCAGTGTGTCGCCGGGGATGAAGCTCGGCACCGGGCGGGCGGCGCTGAGGCGGGCGATCTGATCGGCCTCGTATTGCTGGATGATGTTCATCGGTGGTCGTCCTTTGCGTCCTGATCGGTCTACGGCGCGGCCGGGATGGTGGCAACCACCTCGCGCCGCATGCCTGTTGGTTGGTCGTCGGGTTGGTGCGCCGCCCACAGGTCGGGGCGGCGTTCACGGGTCACGTCCTCGGCCTGCCGGCGTCGCCAGGCGGCGATGGCGGCGTGGTTGCCGGAGAGCAGAACCTCCGGCACGTGATGGCCCTGCCATTCGGCCGGGCGGGTGTAATGCGGATATTCCAGCAAGCCGTCGGTGAAGCTTTCCTCGTCGCCGCTGGCGGCCGCGCCCATCACGCCGGGCAGCAGCCGCACGCAGGCATCGAGCAGCACCATCGCCGCCGGCTCCCCGCCGGACAGCACGAAATCGCCGATGCTGATTTCCTCCATGCGGCGATGCGCGATGACGCGTTCGTCGACGCCCTCGAAGCGGCCGCAGAGCAGCACCACGCCTTCGCCCTTCGCGAGCTGGCGCACCCGGCTTTGGGTCAGCCTCGCGCCGCGCGGCGAAAGGAACACCAGCGGGCGGCCGTCATCATGTGCGGCAAGGGCCGCGTCGACGATGTCGGGGCGCATCACCATGCCGGCACCGCCGCCGAACGGCGTGTCGTCGACGCTGCGATGGCGGTCGGTCGCGTGTTCGCGGATGTCGTGCGCCTGCAGCGACCAGATCCCCGCCGTCATGGCACGGCCCGCGAGGGAATGACCGAGCGGCCCGGGAAACATCTCCGGGAACAAAGTGAGGAGGGTGGCGCGCCAGGTCATGGCACGGCCTGCCGAACGATTGTCTCCACCGGCGGCACCACGGTCACGCGGCCGGCGGCGAGATCCACTTCGGGGACGCAAGCCTTGGTGAAGGGCACGAGCAGCGCCCCGATCTCCAGGCTGGCGCCGGCGCCGTAGTCGTGCACGAGGTCGATCCGGCCGAGATCGGCACCATCGGCGCCGATGGCCTGCAAGCCCAGCAGATCGGCCAGATAGAACTCGTCCTCGGCGGGCGGGGGCAGGCGGTCGCGGGCGACGAACAGGCGGGTGTTGACCAGCAATTCGGCCGCCGCACGGTCGCGCACCGGGAGCTTCCTGCCGTCCACGTGCTCGCTGACCTCGGCGACGCCCGCCGACATCCAGCGCAGGCTGAACCGGCGGCCGCGATCATCCGTCAGCACGCCGTACTCCGCCAGCGCCGCCGGATTCTCGGCGTAGCTGTGGACGTGCAGCAGGCCCCGCACACCGTGCGGCCGCCCGATCACCCCCAACTGGATACGCTCATCCGGCAAGCTTGCTGCTCCTCAAGCGCGTCGCTGCGGCCTCAGCCAGCCGCGGCGGCGGCCTTGGCGCGTTCCTGCGCCTTGGCCTTGGGGGCGGACTGGATCGGCTGCGCGGGGTAGGTCGGCATCGGCGCGAGGCCGGCATGGCCGAGGAAGCGCGCGACGCGATCGGTCGGCACCGCGCCCTGGCCAACCCAATGCAGGATGCGCTCGGACTGCAGGCGGATGCGGTCCTCATGCTCCTGCGGCAGCATCGGGTTGTAGCTGCCCAGACGCTCAATGAAGCGCCCGTCGCGCGGGCTGCGGCTGTCGGCGACCACGATGTGGTAGTACGGGCGCTTCTTGGCGCCGGCGCGGGATAGACGGATCTTGAGGCCCATGAATCGATAACTCCGAGTGGTATTAATAAGGTCGGCGATTGGTCGGCATCAGCGCGGACATGCCCTGACGCATCAGGCCCTTCTGGCCCAGCTTGTTCATCCGCTTCATCATCGTCGACATGTCGTCGAACTGCTTCAACAGGCGGTTCACGTCCTGCACGCTGCTGCCGGAACCGGCGGCGATGCGCTTCTTGCGGCTGGCCTTGATGATATCAGGGTTCCGACGCTCCTTTGGTGTCATCGAGCTGATGATCGCCGCCTGCCGGCCCAGCATCTTGGTGTCGAGGTTCTTGTCGCCGATCGCCGCCTGCAGCTTGCCCGCACCCGGCAGCATGCCGATGATCGAGGACAGGCTGCCCATCTTGGTGATCTGCTTCAGCTGGGACGCGAAATCCTCCAGGTCGAACTTGCCGCGCGCCATCTTCTTGGCGAGTTTTTCGGCCTCTTCCTGGTCGATCGTCTCCGACGCGCGCTCGACCAGGCCAAGCACGTCGCCCATGCCGAGGATGCGCCCGGCGACCCGCTCGGGATGGAAGTCATCCAGCGCGTCGAGCTTTTCGCCCGAGCCGGTCAGCTTGATCGGCGCTCCGGTGACCGCGCGCATCGACAAGGCGGCGCCACCGCGGGCGTCGCCGTCCATGCGGGTCAGCACGATGCCGGTGACGCCGACCGCGTCGTTGAAGGCCTTGGCGGTGTTGACCGCGTCCTGGCCGGTCATGGCATCGACCACCAGCAGCGTCTCGGCCGGGTTCACCGCGAGGCGGATCTGGCCGATTTCGTCCATCAGCGCCGCGTCGATCGACAGGCGGCCGGCGGTGTCCAGGATGACCACGTCATAGACTTCGCGCCGGGCCGTATCCATGGCGCGGGCGGCGATCTGCAGCGGCGTCTCACCGGCGACGATCGGCAGGCTGCCGACGCCGGCACGCTCCGCCAATTGCTGCAACTGGAGCTGAGCCGCGGGCCGCTGTGTGTCGAGGCTGGCCAGCAGCACCTTCTTGCGCTGGCGCTGCAGCAGCCGCAGGCCGATCTTGCCTGAAGTGGTGGTCTTGCCGGAGCCTTGCAGGCCGACCATCAAGATCGGGATCGGCGCCGCGGCGTTGAGGTTGAGCGCCACCGCCCCCTCGCCGCCCAGCGCCTCGATCATCACGTCGTTGACGATCTTGACGACCTGCTGGCCCGGGGAGACGGACTCCAGCACTTCCTGGCCAACCGCGCGGTCGCGCACCTTGGCGATGAAGTCGCGCACCACCGGCAGGGCGACGTCGGCGTCCAGCAGCGCCAGGCGAACCTCGCGCAGCGCCTCCATGACGTCGGTTTCGTTCAGCGCGCCGCGACGGCGCAGCCGGTCGAATACCCCCGAAAGCTTGTCGGACAACGCTTCAAACACGCCGGACGCCTACCTCAACAGATTACGCGCCGCTGCGCGAGCACTCGCGGAGCGGCGGGAAGGGGGGTTTATCGGCGCGAAGGCGGTCAGAGTCAAGTTTTGCCGACCGCCTTTGCCGATCGCCAATTCTTATGATACATCATGATCATATGACATCGTCATCACCGTTCGTCACGAGCCAGGTCGCCGAGCAGGCTCGCGGCCACGATCAGCTTCGACAAGGTGAGGCCGGAGGCGACGATCCCCGCCACCGCGTCACGAATGCGGGTGACTTCGAGGCCATGGGTTTCGCCCCAGTCGACCGCCGCCTGCGCGCCGGTGCCGCCGGCGGCCACCACCTGTGCCGTCAACCGGCGATGCCCGACGCCGATCGCATCCACCGCGCGGTCGAGCGCCAGGCGATCGTAATAATCGCTCACCGCGATGTCTTCGGCGGCGTGCAGGATGAAGCCCAGGCGGAACATCCCGGCCACGGCGAAGTGGGTCGCGGCCACGTCCGCGACTTCGCACCCGGTCCGCTCCGCCACCAGCACGATATCGGGTGCGGCGGCCAGCTCGGACAATGCGGCGATGCGGGTGGCGAGTTCGCCGGGCACGCCCTGGGCCACCAGTTCCTGCGCCCGCGCCTGCCAGGCCTGGCCTGCGGCTTCCGGCAGCAATGCGCCGAGTTTTGCCTCAAGTGCCACGACGCCCTCGCGGAATTGCGTCACCACCGTGTCGAGCGACAGGGCGGCGAGGTCGATGTTGCGGATGAACCAGACCATCCGGCTCATCAGCAGCTCCTGCAACTGGGCATACAGGCGAAGTTGCAGCGCGCCGGGAATGCTGCCGTCCAGGGCATCGACGGCGGCGTTCAGCGCGGTCAGCCCGAAGGCGTCGCGGGTGATCGCGTACGCCGCGGCGATGCTCGCCGCGTCCGAGCCGGTCTCGTCGCGCAGCCGCGTGACCGCCGACGGCCCGGCACGGTTGACGATGGCATTGGCGACCTGGGTGGAGATGATCTCACGCCGCAGCTTGTGGGCCGCGATGGCGTCGGGGAAGCGCTCGCGCAGCAGCACCGGGAAATAGCGTTCAAGCTCGCGGCCGAGATACGGGTCGTCGGGAATCCGGCTTTCGAGCAGCGCATCGTACAGCGCGAGCTTGGCGTAGGCGAGCAGCACCGCGAGTTCCGGCCGCGTGAGGCCCTCGCCGCGGCGGGCGCGCTCGGTCAGAGTCGATCTCGTCGGGCAGGTATTCGACCGCGCGATCCAGCCGGCCTTCCTGCTCCAGCACCTGCATGAAGCGCCGGGAGAAGCCGAGATCGGCGGCACTGCGCCGCTCCGCCAGCGAAATCGCCAAGCGTCTGCAAATAGTTGTTGCGCAGCACCAGGTTCGCCGACCTCGTCGGTCATCGCCGCCAGCAGCGCGTGGCGTTCAGCCTGCGTCCAACCGCCCGTCGCGCTCGGGGATGGACAGCGCGATCTTGATGTTCACCTCGACGTCGGAGGTGTTGACGCCGGCGGAATTGTCGATGGCGTCGGTGTTCAGCCGCACGCCGAAGCGCGCCGCCTCGATGCGGCCGCGCTGGGTGAGGCCGAGATTGGCGCCCTCGCCGACCACCTTGGCGCGGATCTCCGGCGCCGGTGATGCGCACCGCGTCGTTGGCGCGGTCGCCGACATCGGCATCGGTTTCGGTGGTGGCGCGGACATAGGTGCCGATGCCGCCGAACCAGAACAGATCGACCGGCGCCTTCAGGATGGCGTTGATCACCTCCGACGGCGCCGCCATGCGCGCGGTCGAGGCCGATCGCGGCACGGATCGCCGGCGAGAGCGGGATCGATTTCAGCGCGCGCGAGAACACCCCGCCGCCTTCTGAGATCACCGTGCGGTCGTAATCGGCCCAGCTCGAACGCGGCAGCGCGAACAGTCGGGCTTGCGCTCCGCCCACGCCGCATGCGGATCGGGATCGGGGTCGAGGAAGATGTCGCGATGGTCGAAGGCGGCGATGAGCTTCAGCTCTTTGGACAGCAGCACGCCGTTGCCGAACACGTCGCCCGACATGTCGCCGACGCCGACGACGGTGATCGGCTGGCGCTGGATGTCGATGTCGATCTCGCGGAAATGCCGCTTCACCGCCTCCCACGCGCCGCGGGCGGTGATGCCCATCGCCTTGTGGTCGTAGCCGTTGCTGCCGCCGGAGGCGAAGGCGTCGCCGAGCCAGTAGCCGGTCTCGATGCGAAATCGCGTTGGCGACGTCGGAGAAGGTCGCGGTGCCCTTGTCGGCGGCGACCACGAGATAGGGGTCGTCGGCGTCGTGGCGGATCGTGTCGGGCGGCGGCACCACGGCGTCGCCCACGATGTTGTCGGTCAACTCGAGCAGGCTGCGCACGAAGATGCGGTAGCTCTCGGTGCCCTCGGCCATCCAGGCGGCCCGGTCGGACGCCGGCGGCAGGCGCTTGCGGCACGAAGCCGCCCTTGGCGCCGACCGGCACGATCACCGCGTTCTTGACCTGCTGCGCCTTCACCAGGCCCAGCACTTCGGTGCGGTAGTCCTGCGGCCGGTCGGACCAGCGCAGGCCGCCGCGCGCGACGCGGCCGAAGCGCAGATGCAAGCCCTCGACGCGCGGGCAATAGACGAAGATCTCGAACAGCGGGCGGGGCAGCGGCATCGCCTCGACCGCGCTGCACAGAAACTTCACGGTGATCGTCTCACGCGGCCCGCCCGATGGTACCGGCTGGAAGAAATTGGTTCGGATCGCGGCTTCCACCAGATTGACGAAGCGGCGCAGGATGCGATCGTCGTCGAGGCTGGCGACGTCGGCCAGCATGGTTTCGATCTCGGCGCGGATCGCCGTTTCGCGGCCGGCATCGAAGCGGGCTGGATCGAACAGGGCGGGATCGAAGCGGGCGTGGAACAGAGCGACGATGCGCGCCGAAATGCCGGGATGGCGGGTCAGCGTCGCGGCCAGATACTCCTGGCCGTAAGGCACCAGGATCTGACGCAGGTAACGTGCCAAGGTGCGGATCAACGCCACATCCCGCCAGGCGAGGCCTGCTTCGAGCACCAGGCGGTTGAAGCCGTCCGAATTCGGCCGCACCGCGGAACAGTGCCAGCAGCGTCTCCTCCAGCGCCGCGTGCACCGTCGGGACGTCGAACGGAGCGCCGGACGCGCGTTCAAGCGTCATGTCGTGCAGCCAGACCCGATCGGCGTCGCCGCCGCCGGCGGGTACGATGCGATACGTCCGCTCGTTGACGACGTTGAAGCCGAGATTTTCCAGCAGCGGCACCCGCAACGACAGCGGCAGCGCCGCGCCGCGTGAGAACAGCCGCAGATTGGCCCGTGTCGGCGCGTCGCCGACGCCGCGGTACATGTCGACGGCGCGCGGCGCCGCGTCCGAAAGACGCTCGATGATGCCGATGTCGCGCGCGGCCGCCTCGACCGGATAGGCTTCGCGGTAGGCGGCGGAAAACGCATCGCCGTAGCGGGCGAACAGCGCCCGGTCGGCGGCCAGAGCCTCCCGCAGGCCATCGGTCCAGGTGCGGACGATTGCCTCGATTCCGGCCTCGACAGTCGCCTGGTCGATCGTGGGCGTGTCGCCTTCGTCGAGCCCGATGATGAAATGCGTGCGCGCCATCAGGCCTTCCGGGTAGCTCGGATAGGCCGCCGACAGGCGGCCCTGGTAGATGGCGGCAAGGTATTCGCCGATCCGGCGGCGAATCACGCTGTCGTACCGGTCCTTCGGCACGAACACGAGGACGGAGATGAAGCGGTGGAATTCGTCGGTGCGGGCGAGGGCGCGGATGCGCGGTCGTTCCGACAGATTCATGATGGCGATGGCGAAGTGGAACAAGGTATCGTCGTCGACCTGGAACAATTCGTCGCGCGGGTAGGATTCCAACACCGCCATCAGCGATCGTCCGGCGTAGCTCGCCGGGTCGAACCCGGCACGCGCCACGACATAGGCGATTTTGCGGCGCAGATACGGGACCGCTTCGGCGACGTTGGTGTAGAGATTGGCGCCGAACAGGCCGATCAGCCGCAACTCGCCCTGCAACTGGCCGGCGTCGGAGAACAGCTTGATGCCGATGTAGTCGAGGTAGACGCGCCGGTGCACGCGCGACTTCACGTTGGCCTTGGCGACGATCAACGCGCGGGGGCGGGCCAGGAAGGCGCGGATCGCCGGCGTCATCACCACCAGTTCGCGGCCGCGACGCAGCACCCGCGTCGCGGGATCGCGCAGCACGCCGAGGCCGGTGCCGGCGACCGGGTCGGCGGCGGTGTCGCCGTCCGGCAGGCGGTATTCGCGTACGCCGAGGAAAGTGAAGTTGTCGGCGCCGATCCAGTCGAGGAACGCCACCGCCTCGGTGATCTCCTCGCGCTGCAGCGGCGGCGGATTCACCCGGTAGGCCTGCACCGCCTCATAGACACGCGTGCGCATCGCCACCCAGTCGGTGACGGAGATGGCGACATCGGCGTAGACGCGCTCCAGCCCCTCGATCAGGCGGGTTCGCGCCGCCGGGTCGTCGATCGGGTCGAGATGGATGTGCAGCAGGCTTTCCCGCCTGGAACCGGCGGGCGCGGCGGCGTCGCCGGCCGAGACTTGGCGCAGGCTGCCATCCGGCCCGCGCTCCACGGTCAGGATCGGGTGGGCGACCAAGGCCGGCGCGTAGCCCTGCTCGGCGGTTTCGGCGAGGGTGGAATCGAGCAGGAACGGCATGTTGTCGTTGATCACCTCCAGCACGGTGATCTCGCGCGGGCCGGATGTGCCCTCGAGGTGCAGCTCGGTCAGGGTGATGGCCGGGCGCCCCGGTGCGCGCGGCGCGGCAAGCCGGCGATACGCCGCTTGCGCGAGCAGGCGCCGATCGGCGGGGGAGCAGGCCGAGAGGTCCTGCGGGTCGACCCGGCCCAGCAGCAATTCCTCGAATCCGGCGGGCACCGCGATTTCCTGCAGACTGGTATCGGCTGGCATCGACGTTTCTCCCGTTCTTGGTCTTGTTGTATCAGCTCAGCACGACGCGGCCGAGATTTTCCGTGACCGTGACGGTGGTGCCGAAGGCCGCCGACAGCTCCGCCAGATGCGCCAGGATGGCGGGATCGCCTGACAGCATCGGGGTGCCGCGGCCGGGGCGGGACTGGCCGAAGCCCAATTCCACCGGAAGCAGCTCCAGCGAGACCAGGCGGTCGGCGTCGAAGGCGAAGCGGGCGACCACCGATTTCCACGCCCAGGGGTTGGCGGCGAAGCCCTTTGTGTTGTTGTCGGACCGCTTGTCCAACGCGTCGGCGACGTTGGCGGTGAGGCCGAGGCCGTATTTCTCGTAGAAATCCGCTGGCAGATCCGGCACGGTCTCGTTCTGGAAGATGAAATTGCCCAGGCTGTAGAAGATCGGCCGACCCTGATGCAATTCGATGCCGCGCAGCACATGTGGGCCATGGCCGATGACGGCGTGGGCCCCGGCGTCGATGCAGCCACGGGCGAAGTGGCGGAGGAACTCGGCCGGAACGGTCTTGTCGGCCCCCAGCATCTCATGCGCGTGCAGGCTCACCAGGACATGGTCCGCCTGGCGCCGCGCCTCGCCGATGGCCGCGGTGATGCGGCCGACGTCGGCGGCATTCGGCGCGGTGTGGCAGCCGGCCGACGCGCCCTCGGTGAACCGGTAATTTCCGAACAAAATGACGCCGGGTTCGCTTTCGGCGGCGAAGCCGTCTTTCACGCGGGCGCGATGGGCGTCGTTGATGCCGGAATCCGCGGCAACAGCGGCCAGAACAGCGAGGCGCTCGCGCGGCAGGGTGTAGCTGGTGGTGAAGCGCAACGGGTTGACGCCCGGGCGACCGGCGCTGTCCGGACGTTGCTGGCCGGCGGCGGCGGATTCGTGGAAGGTCGACGTCACCGCGATCAAGGCGACACGGCCGGACGGGCATTCCAGGTAGCGGGGCCGGCTGGCCTCCGCCAGGTTGCGCCCGACGCCCGCGTGCACCATGCCGTGGCGGTCGAGCGCCCGCTCGGTGGCCGCGAGCCCGCCATAGGAATAGTCGAGGGTGTGGTTGTTGGCCCAGGCGACGAGGTTGAAGCCGAGATGCCGCAGGTCGCCGATCACCCCCTCCGGCGCGCGTGCCCAGGTACCGCCGCTGACCGCGCTGGGAAAGCCTTCGTCGCCCGGCGTCACCACCTCGAAATTGGTGAAGCGCGCCTCGGCGGCGCCGATCACCTTCGCCAGTTCCGCCATGGCGGGCGTGGCCGGAAGGCGGCGGGTGATGAAGCTGTCTCCGGTCGCGACGAAATTCATTGCAGCCATGCGGTTCTCCTGTCGCCGCCCTCGGCGCCGCAGCCTGGGCTCAAGACGTTTATACAAACCGAACGCAGCCGGGCACAGGCTCGCAACGACCGCACGCGCCGTTTGCTTCGTTAAAATCCAGCAAGGTCCAGATGCGCATCACCGATGTCGAACCGATCCTGCTTCGCGGTGAACAGCGTTACGGCGCGCCCGCTGGCGCTGCGGAGGCTTCGGACAACGGCGATTGGCAATTGCTGGTGCGGGTCGCCACCGACGCGGGCCTGACCGGCTGGGCGGACGCCGAAACCCTGGCGCCGGCGGCCGCGGCGATCATCGCCGGCCAGGGCATGTCGGTGCTGGGCTTCCACACGCTGAAGGACATCCTGCTCGGCGAGAACCCGCTCGACGTCGAACGCCTGTGGGACAAGATGTATGTCGGCAGCGCCTATTACGGCCGGCGCGGCATCGCCATGCAGTGCATGTCCGCGATCGACAACTGCCTGTGGTCGATCCGCGCCCAGGCGGCCGGGATGTCGCTCGGCCGCCTGCTCGGCGGGCGAAGGCGGGCGCGGATCGCGGCCTATGCCTCGACGTTGTTTCGCGACACGCCGGAGGCGATGGCGGCGGCGGCGCATGGCTACGTCGCGCGCGGGTTCCGGGCGGTGAAGTTCGGCTGGGGCGTGTTCGGCGAAGATCCTGGCCGCGACCGCGAATTGGTGGCGGCGGCGCGCGCGGCGCTGGGGCCAGAGCGGCATTTGCTGGTCGATCCCGGCTGGTATCCGGCGGGATGGAAGAACCCGGGCCAGATGCGCAGCCGGAGGGAGGCGGAGGTGTTGTGCGAATGGCTTGCGGATTACCAGGTCGGCTGGGTCGAGGACTTCATCCATCCCGAGCGTTTCGACGAATATGCCCATGTGCGCGCCCGCAGCCCGGTGCCGGTCGCCGCCGGCGAGCAGGTGGCGACGATCTGGGATTTCCGCCGGTTCATCGACGCCGGCTGCGTCGATGTGGTGCAACCGGATTTGTCGCGTTGCGGCGGCGTCACGGTCGCGTGCAAGGTGGCGGCGATGGCGGAGGAAGCGGGAATCGATTTCGTGCCGCATTCATGGCTGACGCATCTGCTGACCGGCTACAGCCTGCAACTCATCGCGACCTTGCCCCGCGCGCGGTTCGTCGAATTCAACGTCAGCCAGAGCAAACTCACGGCGGGCATCGCGCAGGCGAGCTTCCAGCTCGATGCCGATGGTTGCGTCGACATTCCCGATACGCCAGGCATCGGCGTTGAGGTCGATCTCGATTTCATCAACGCGCATCGGGTGAATTGAGCATGCAGCGCCAGATCGCAACGCCCGCCGAGCTCGATTTCGAGACGCCGGGGCGCCGCGACTATTACGTGGCGTTGGCGCATGATTCGATCTGGGGCGACCACCTGATCCCGCTGACGGTCATGGTCGGGCCGCACGCTTGCGCCGGTGAGGGGCTGGTGGCATTCGGGGCCAACCACGGCAACGAATACGAAGGTCCGGTGGCGATCCGCCATCTCCTGGCCGACATCAACCAGGCCGATGTGGTGGGCCGGATCATCCTGGTGCCGATCCTCAATGTCGCGGCATTCCGCGCCGGCACGCGTGATTCTTCGCTGGACGACGGCAAGAACCTCAATCGCGCCTTCGTCGATGGTGCCGGCCGCGTGCCGGCCCTGGCCGGGATCACCCATCGCATCGCCGCGTTCGTGCGCGCGGTGATCTGGCCGCTGGTGCATGTGGTGATCGACCTGCATGCCGGCGGCCAGGTGGCGCGTTTCGCGCTCGGCACCAGCTTCCACCCGATCGAAGACGCGGCGCAGGGACGGTTGATCGAGGAAACCGCACGCTGGTTCGGCACGAAGTTGGTGATCGCCTATCAGAACGAGACGCCGGGCCTGCTGCCGAGCGAGGCCGAGCGGCTGGGGAAGATCACCATCGGCGGCGAATTCGGTTGGGCGGCGCGATCCAGCCGGCGGGTGTCCGCCATGCCCGCCACGGCGTGCTGGCGGCGGCGATCCATCACCGGCAGTTGCGGGGCCGCATCGACAAGATCGCGCATCATGCCGACGGCACCCAGCGCATGGTGGCGATGGTCGATCGCGACTGCTTCACCCCGGCGCCGTTCTCCGGGCATTTCGAACCATTGCTCGATTGCGGCGCGGAGGTTCGCCAAGGCACCATCGTCGGCCTGCTGCATGACTTTGAGCGGTTGGACCTCGATCCCTGGCCGGTTCGCGCCGGAGTGGACGGCGTGGTGATCGCCCAGGCCTGGGCCGCGCCGGTCTTGCAGGGCCAGCACATCCTGTGCACCGGGCGGGTGCTTCCCTGGCGCGGCTAATCCAGCGGCAAGCCGCCGTGCCACCAATGCGCGAACGGGTCCGAGTGGATGATGCCTTCGATTGTCGCCTCGGCGACGCGCGGCAGGTTGGTGCCTTCCACCTGCCGGTTGATGTTGCGCAAGCCGGCCAGCGATTCCTCGACGCCTGAATACGGAAAATCCGTGCCCCAGAAAATCTTGTTGCGGTCGTGGATGGTGTATTCCTGGGCGCTGATCAGGATGTTGTAGAACTGCCAGGGGCGGTAGAACAGCGCCGAAACCTCGCAATAGACGTTCGGCTGCTTGCGGGCGATGACGATGCATTCGTCGTGCCAGGGATGGCCCATATGCGCCATCACCATCTTCAGTTCAGGATGGCGCAGCGCGATCTCCTCGACATAGAGCGGGCGGCCGAGATCGAGCGGCGCGTTGCGGGCATAGGTGGTGCCCATATGCATGGTCAGCGGCAGGTTGTGGCGGATGCAGAACCGGTAGAACGGCGCCATGCGCGGATCGAGCAGCGAGACGGCGTTATAGATCGGGCCGAACTTCACGCCTTTCAGCTTCAGGTCCTGGACCGCGTGTTCCAGCAATTCCATCGCATCCGGCCGGCGTGGATCCAGGGCTGCGAATCCCATGAACTTGTCGGGGTATTTCGCCACGGCGCGCGCGGTGACTTCATCGTCGCCGTCGATCCCGGACGCATCGGCGTAGCGCAGGGAAAAGACGATGGCCCGGTCGGCCGCCGCCATGGCACGATAGACGGTGTCCGGGTCGGCGCGCAGTTCCGGCGCGCCGGGCCGGAAATGGCGGGTCTCGGCACGCAGCAACGGGGAGACGTGCTGGTCTTCGAAGATGTTGACGTGGCAGTCGACGATCATGGCCTACAGCACCCCGTATCTTGCGAACACGTCGGCGAGGCTGGCGCCGGCCTGCAGCTCGGCCAAGGTGTTGCGTTCTCCCGCGAGCTTCTCGAAAGCCGCCTGCAGGACCGGCACCTCGATGGCTTGCGGGACGACCACCACGCCATCGGCATCGCCGAAGATCAGGTCGCCGGGGTGAACCAGCACACCGGCACATTCGACCGGCACGTCGATGGCGATGATCCGGCCGCGGCCTTTGCTGTCGAGCGGGCCGATGCCGCCATGAAACACCGGGAAGCCGATGGCGCGAATGGATTTGATGTCGCGCACCAGCCCGTCCATCAACGCGCCGGCGGCGCCGCGCACGGATGCGGCGGTGCTCAGCAACTCGCCCCACGGCGCGATGCGGCCGGTGGCGCCGCAGGCAAAGACCGGGATCTGATGCGGACGGAGGCTGTCAATCAGCGCGATTTCGAGCTCGTACGGATTGGCCGTGGGATCGATCGCATAGACATCGGCGAACAAGGCGGTCCGCGCCCGCCCGACCATGACGCTCGCCTCGTCCAGCGGGCGAATGCGCGGCGGCAGCGCCTGGTTCATATGCCCGAGCGCGTCGAGCACATCCGAGAGCAGGGCCGCGAAAAGGCTTCCACGAATGGCGGCAAGATCGGTCACGACGCGCCTCGCTGGGGTGTGGTCCGGCATGTGCCGGGGCCAGTTTGCCGGCCATCGGGCCCAGGCTGTCAACCGTTGGCAGCTCTCATCGACTTGGTGGTAGCCTGGACGCGATATCGGCGGTGATGCAGGATCGGGGATCGGTCACGCCGATCCAAGCATGGAGAGCACCATGATCAAACTCACTATCAACGGCACGTCGCGCGACGTCGACGTCGATGCCGACACGCCGCTGCTGTGGGTGCTGCGCGAATGGCTCGGCATGACCGGCACGAAATACGGCTGCGGCATCGCCCAATGCGGCGCCTGCACCGTGCATATCGACGGCGTTGCGACGCGTTCCTGCTCGGTGCCGGTCGGCTCGGTCGGCGAGCGCGAAGATCACCACCATCGAGGGCCTGTCGCCCGACGGGCTCAGCCATCCGGTGCAGGTCGCCTGGCTGCAGCACGACGTGCCGCAATGCGGCTACTGCCAGTCCGGCCAGATCATGGCGGCGGCCGCGCTGCTGAAGGACGAACCCGAAGCCGACCGACGCCGACATCGACGCGGCGATGACCAACATCTGTCGCTGCGGCACCTATCAGCGCATCCGCGCGGCGATCCATACCGCGGCCTCGCTCGGCGGCAAGGCATAGGGAGGCAGGACCATGAGCAATCGACTGGCACTGCGTCGCCGTTCGTTCCTCGGCTCGGTCGCCGCCGTCGGCGGTGGCCTCGCGCTCGGCTGGCGCATTCCCGGCGGCGCCGCATCGCGCGCAGGCCGGCGGCAGCAGGAACTCGGCATCTGGGTGGTGATCCAGCCCGGACGACACCACGATCGTGCGCATCGCCCGCTCGGAGATGGGCCAGGGCACGTTCACCGGCCTCGCGCAACTGGTCGCCGACGAGCTCGACGCCGACTGGCAGTATGTGCGCGGCGAATATGTCGCGCCGGAAGTCAATCTCGCCAACAAGCGCGCCTGGGGCGACATGTCCACCGGCGGCAGCCGCGGCATCCGCGGCTCGGTGGACTATGTGCGCAAGGGCGGTGCGGCGGCTCGCGCCATGCTGATCGCGGCGGCGGCGCAGCGGTGGAACGTGCCGGCGAGCGGAATGCACGGCGGCGAACAGCGTGATCACCCACGCGCCGACCGGCCGCACGCTGCGCTACGGCGAGGTCGCCGCCGGACGCGGCGAAGCTGCCGGTGCCGACCGACGTGAAGCTGAAGACGCCGGCGCAGTGGACGATCATCGGCAAGGGCGTGAAGCGGCTCGACACGGTCGAGAAGCTGTCCGGCAAGCAGGTGTTCGCGATCGACGTGCAACTGCCCGACATGCTGAACGCGGCGATCGCGCAGTGCCCGGTGTTCGGCGGCAAGCTGAAATCCTTCGATGCCGACAAGATCAAAGCGATGCCGGGCGTGCGCCAGGTCGTCGCGGTGGACGACAACGCGGTCGCCGTGGTGGCCGACAAATGGTACCAGGCGAAGACCGCGCTCGCCGCGCTGCCGATCGTCTGGGACGAAGGGCCGAACGCCACGCGTCGACAGCGCGCAGATCGCCGACCTGCTGAAGAGCGGGCTCGACGCGCAAGGAAGCCGCGCTCGGCCAGAAGCACGGCGATGTCGAGGCGGCGCTCGCCGGCGCGGCGAAGATGGTCGAGGCGGTCTACGGCACGCCGTTCCTCGCCCACGCCACGATGGAGCCGATGAACTGCACGGCGAAGTTCGCCGACGGCAAGGTGGAGATCTGGGTGGCCGTCGCAGAACGGCGATGCCTCGCTCGCCGCGGCGGCCGAGGCGGCCGGCGTGAAGCTGGCCGACGTGAAGGTGAACAAGCTGCATCTCGGCGGCGGCTTCGGCCGGCGCGGCCAGCAGGACTACACGCGCCAGGCCGTGCTGATCGCGAAACAGGTGCCCGGGCGGCCGGTGAAGCTGATCTGGACGCGCGAAGAGGACATGCAGCACGACTTCTACCGCCCGATCACGCAGTGCAAGCTGACGCGCGCGGGCTGGATGCGGACGGCAACGTGATCGCGCTGCATGCGCGGCTGTCCGGGCAGTCGATCCTGGCCTACCTGGCGCCGTCGCGGATGGAGAACGGCGTCGACCGCGTCGCGTTCCAGAGCTGGACCGAGGAGGAGTTCGGCTACATGGCGATCCCGAACCTGCTGATCGACCATGCGGTGCGCAACACGCATGTGCCGGTCGGCTTCTGGCGCGGCGTCAACACCAACCAGAACGCCATCTACATGGAGTGCTTCATCGACGAGCTGGCGCACGCGGCGGGCAAGGATCCGCTGGAGTTCCGCCGCGCGCATGCTGGCGAAGAGCCCGAAGCACCTCGCGGTGCTGAACGCGGTCGGCCGAGAAGGCGGAGTGGGGCAAGCCGCTGCCCGCAGGGCGTGTTCCGCGGCATCTGCCAGAACTACGGCTATCGGCAGCTACACCGCGGCGGTCGCCGAGGTGTCGGTGTCGCCGAAGGGCGAGCTGAAGATCCATCGCATCGTGTGCGGCGACCGATCCCGGCTACGCGGTCAATCCGGAGCAGATCGAGGCGCAGGTCCAGGGCTCGTTCGTCTATGGCCTGAGCGCGGTGCTGTTCGGCGAGATCACCATCGACAAGGGCCGCGTGGTGCGAGAGCAACTTCGACACCTATCCGGTGATGCGCATGGCCGAGATGCCGAAGGTGGAGACGGTGCTCGTGCCGTCCGGCGGCTTCTGGGGCGGTGTCGGCGAGCCGACGATCGCGGTCGCGGGGCCGGCGGTGCTGAACGCGATCTTCGCCGCGACCGGCAAGCGCATCCGCACGCTGCCGCTGCGGCAGCACGACCTCGCGCACGCATGAGGGCTGGCGGCATCGCGGTGCTGGCGCTTGCCACGGCTGTTGCCTGGCGCCGCGGCGCCGCCGCCGGGTGCGTCGAGTTGCTCGGGCTGCCATGGGCGGTGTAGCGCCGGTCTCGCCGGTGCTGACCGGGCGTGATGCGAGCGAGACTCGTCGCGGCGATGGACGCGTTTCGCGCCGGGCACCCGGCCAGGCGACGGTGATGGATCGCATCGCCAAGGGTTTCTCCCACGACGAGACGGTGGCGATCGCCGCGTGGTGGGCGGACGCAGCCAAGTGAAGGCGCGCGCGCAACACGCCTCCCCGCTCCCCTTGCAGGAGGGGGTCGGCGGGAGCGGGCGTGACCGCCGCGCTGCTTCAGCTGCCGCGCTGCTCGCGCCCCTTCTCGCCCGCGCCCAGACCACGCCGCGCGTCGTGGTGGTCGGCGGTGGCTTCGGCGGTGCCACCGCCGCGCGCTGCCTCCGCCGCGCCGATCCGCGCATCGACGTCGATGCTGGTGGAGCCCAATGCCACCTTCATCGCCTGCCCGTTCAGCAACGAGGTGATCGTCGGGCTGCGCGACATCGACGCGCAACGCTTCGGCTACCAGCGGCATCGCCGCCGACGGCGTCCGCGTGGTGCAGGCCACCGCCACCGCGATCGACCCCGCCCGCCGCAGCGTCACGTTCGGCGACAACCTGCTGACCTACGACCGGCTGATCCTGTCGCCCGGCATCGACATCGCCTGGGGCGCGCTGCCCGGCTACGACGAAGCCGCCGCGGAGCGCATGCCGCACGCCTGGAAGGCCGGCGAGCAGACCCTGCTGCTGCGCCGCCAGCTCGAGGCGATGCCGGATGGCGGCGTGGTGGTGATCTCGGCGCCGGCCAATCCGTATCGCTGTCCGCCGGGCCCGTATGAACGCGCCAGCCTGATCGCCTGGTACCTGAAGACGCACAAGCCGCGCTCGCAAGCTGCATCGTGCTCGACGCCAAGGACATCTTCTCCAAGCAGAAGCTGTTCCAGACCGCCTGGAAGCGAGCTGTATCCCGGGCTGCTGGAATGGGTGTCGCTGTCGGACGGCGGCAAGGTCACGCGCGTCGATCCGGCGACCAACACGCTTCGAGACCGACTTCGGCTCGCACAAGGCCGATGTCGGCAACGTCATTCCGCCGCAGCGCGCCGGCGCGATCGCCGCTGCGGCCGGCGTCGCCGATCGCACCGGCTGGTGCCCGATCGATCCGGTCACGTTTCGAATCGAAGCTGCAGCCCGGCATCCATGTGATCGGCGACGCGGCGATCGCCGGCGCGATGCCGAAATCGGCGTTCGCCGCCAACGCCCAGGCGAAGGTGTGCGCCGATGCGGTCGTCGCAGCTGCTCGCGCGGCGCCGCACCGGCCGAACCGCGGCTGATCAACACCTGCTACAGCCTCGCGGCCCCGGAATACGGGTTCTCGGTCGCCGGCGTGTATCGTCCGGTCAACGGCCAGCTCACCGACATCGAAGGCGCCGGCGGCACCAGTCCGCTCGACGCGTCGCCGCAATCGCGGGAGCTGGAGGCCAAATACGGTGACGCCTGGTTCACCACGATCGGCCAGGAGGCCTTCGGCGCCAAGGCGTGAGCGCCGGCGGCTCGTGGCGGCTGGTCTGTAAGGGCCGGGGATGCTACAGCGGCCGCCATTGAGGTCGCCCTTCCCACTTGACTAGAACCGGGCCGAGGGCGAGAGAAGGACCGTTCCCTGGCGCCATTGTCCGGCGCTGCTTTGGGTTCTCCGCAGGTTCGCCGACGTAGCTCAGCGGTAGAGCAACTGATTCGTAATCAGTAGGTCCCCGGTTCAATCCCGGGCGTCGGCACCATTCTCAAAGCAATATCAATCGGTTTATGGCGCCCACTGATACGCGGATACCGTTCGGGTTCTGCTAGGACACCCGCTGGACACCGGGCAAATCTGTTGACGGCTCGCTTCAGCCGTTTAGGTGGTGGTCTGACCGCGGCGGCTTCTTACTCGAATTGTCCACCGACGACGCACTATCGCGGCTATTGGCCTCAACCGAGCTCGGAAGTCGGGCCGATAATCTTCTTGATCCGAATCGATCGCCGATGCGATCTAGTCCTGTCGGACTTCGGCGCGTCTCGCTCCAGGGTCTGTTCGCGTAGCGCGGTCATCCTGCGGGCGGCGCTGATCCTATCGAATGTCGCTCCGTCCGGGGCGGCGGATCGTCGGGTCAGCAGACGCCACGCACGGGTTCCAAGGCTGCTGCGGCTGGCACACGGTCAGCAGCGGATATGCTGAGGAAAGGCCGCAAGCTCTCCAAGCCCTCCGACAATCGAGTTGGTCAACAGGGAGCTGGTATGCGCGTTCAGGGTCAGGGAGTTGGAGAGGGGCAGCGGCGAAGGGTGCCAGATCGGCACCAACTGATGGGGGTTGTACTCGCGGCCGTTCTGGGGTATAATGCCCTAATCGTCCTCGGCTACGCACCGCGCGTTTTCGCGGATGATGGAGCGGGCGTTCGCTTCGTCCTCTCGGAGGCGGAGGAGCTGCTTGCGGGCGGCGCTGATCCTGTCGAATGTCGCTCCGTCCGGGGCGGCGGATCGTCGGGTCAGCAGACGCCACGCACGGGTTCCAAGGCTGCTGCGGCTGGCACACGGTCAGCAGCGGATATGCATAGGCCGCTCGCCAGGGCAGAGGGTGGGGCGAGCGGCGGAGTGCTTGGGAGAGGCGTCGATGTCGGCCTCAGCGCTAGATAATTTACGGACCCTAAAAAATCTGACCACAGTGTGGGAGGGCTTTTGGGAGCGGACTGGCGGCAAGTCCTCAGCTGGCATCGACGGCATAACGCCCGCCGTCTTCCGCGATCAGTTGCATTCACGCCTCCAACTGATGAAATCCGATCTGGAACGCGGCTACGTCTTTAGCCAGTTACGCGGCGTGGCTATTCCGAAAAAGGACCCATCGAAACTCAGGTTGATATGTGTGCCCACCGTTGCTGACCGTCTTGTCCAACGCGCGGTCCTTGGCTTGATCGAACCTCGCTCTGCAAAGTTGGGGATTTTCAATGCAGTTAGCTACGGCTTCGTCCGAAGAGTTGGCGCTGAAAAGGGTGGCGTCCATGGTGCTAGACAACTAGCGATAAAATATCGACAGAAATGGCCGTGGGTATTCAAAGCGGATATTACAAAATTCTTCGATAACATTCGACGGCCGGACCTGAACTCAAGACCTATGCAAGACTTTGCGGCTCAAGTCCTTGTCGCCATTAATCCGAGGAGCGATATCATGTGAGGTCCAAGCCGACGATGATCGCGTGAAATCGGCAATCCGTCAAAATGGAGTTGTAGTCGGCAAGGGGCTACGCCAAGGGATGCCACTGTCTCCGATCTTGAGTAATTTTGTATTACGAGATTTCGACAGGGTAATTGGAGCCAAATATCCGATGGTCCGTTATGCCGACGATCTCGTGATATTTACCGAATCCGAAACTGATCGCAACGATGCATCGCGATTGGTTGAAGATGAACTCGGCAAGCTGGGTCTGGAGACAAGCACCGAAAAGACATTCCGGCATGCTCCAGACGAAGCGGTCGAGTTCCTAGGGATGGAATTGGGGCCAAAGCCGAATGGGGCGGGTTATCAGTTGGTGATTTCAGAAGGCCAGATGGTCGAAATTCGATCGATTTTTCGACGCTACCATAGCAGCGAGGTCGCCGATAAGGATGGTTTGAATGCCGCAAAGTTATTTCGGCGTCTGGAACAAATGCGAATGGGGTACTATTCGGCATATTGGGGTGCCGACAATCTCGACGACTTCGCAGGACGCCTTGATGCCTGGATGAAGGAGTGCTCCAGGAAGGTCTATGTATCCATTTTTGGTCAAGAAGCAGTAAATCGCCTTACGCTGCCGCAACGCCGCTTTTTGATGTTGGCCTGAGCGCTTGTAAGTCTATGCGTTCCATCTCACTGGACGCTCACCTTCTTTGGCCTCGCGACGAAGGGGCGAGGCGTGCGAAGTGCGAAATTTGGCCACCGCTATAGGTGTTTGATCCCAGGTTTTGATGGTGCAGTATTCTCCTTGGCATGGAAGGATGCACTATGGGCCAAGTTCTCCACGGCAGCGCCACGACGACGGCGGCAATCCGTCGAGCGATACAGCATAGTCAAGAGAGCCTGAAGGCCCTTGCCAGGCGCTATGGCGTCAACCAGAAGACCGTCGCCAAGTGGAAGCAGCGCAGCTCGGTGACCGACCTCCCGACTGGGCCAAAGAAACCATCCTCGACTGTCCTATCGATCGACGATGAGGCCATCGTGGTGGCGTTTCGGCGGCCGCCAGTGCTCGCCAGATGGCCTGCCGCGAGCCGCCCATGGCTCGGGCCGTAGTGCGCTGCGGGATGCCTTCGACGCGCTGCACGAGGGCTTCGTCGACTTGTGCCGGTGTCATTTTGGGTGGCGCCCGTGTCGGCAGCCGGGGCTCGTGCGGGCGGCCGTGATCGCGGCGGCGATCCGCTCAAGAATGCCGGCGCGTAGGAATGCTGGAATTGTCCTCGGGCGCGTGGGGCGGCGTGGCTCCTTCGGCGTGGATCATGCCGCGGCCAGCGAGTTCGACGTTGCCGGCGATCAGCCGCAAACACCCACCAGCACGTCCTCACCCACCGCTGCGGTGAGCGCGCCGCTGCGGATCATCGCGGTGGCGGCGCTGATGTCGGGGTGGAGATAGCGGTCCGGCCCGAGGCCCGGCACCTCGGCGCGCAGCATCGCCCGCGCGGCCTCAAGCCTGGCGCTCGACCGCAGCGGCCGGTGGAAATCGCAGCCCTGTGCCGCCGCCAGCAACTCGATCCCGATCACCGAAGCGGCGTTCCGCGCCATGGCGAGCAGCCGCCGGGCGCCGTGGGCGGCCATGGAGACGTGATCTTCCTGGTTGGCCGAGGTCGGGATCGAATCGACGCTGGCCGGGAAGGCGCGCTGCTTGTTTTCGGAGACCAGGGCGGCGGCCGTCACCTGCGCGATCATGAAGCCGGAGTTCAGCCCTGGCGCCGAGGTCAGGAAAGCCGGCAGGCCGGACAGCGCGGGATCGACCAGCATGGCGATGCGCCGCTCCGCCAGCGACCCGATCTCGCAGATCGCCATGGCGATCATGTCGGCGGCGAAGGCGACCGGCTCGGCATGGAAATTCCCACCCGACAGCGCCTCGCCTTCGGCCACGAGAACAAGCGGATTGTCGGTGACGCTGTTTGCCTCGATGCACAGCGTCGCTGCCGCCTGGCGCAGCACGTCGAGGCAGGCGCCCATCACCTGCGGCTGGCAGCGCAGGCAATACGGGTCCTGCACCCGCTCGTCATCGGTCAGATGCGAGGCGCGGATGGCGCTGCCTTGCAGCAAGGCGCGCAAGGAAGCGGCGGTGTCGACCTGGCCGGCATGCGGCCGCAGGCGGTGGATGCGCGGGTCGAACGGCGTGTCGGAGCCGCGGGCCGCGTCGGTGGCGAGCGCGCCGGTGACGAGGGCCGAGCGGAACACCAGCTCCGCGTCGAACAGCCCGGCCAGCGCGTGCGCGGTGGAAAACTGCGTGCCGTTCAGCAGCGCCAGACCTTCCTTCGGAGCCAGCGTCAACGGCGTGAGCCCGGCCTTGGCCAAGGCCTCCGCGGCCGGCAACCTGCCTTGCGGCGTGTGGATAAAGCCCACGCCGATCATCGCCGCACTCATATGCGCGAGCGGTGCGAGGTCTCCCGATGCGCCGACGGAGCCTTGCCGCGGCACCTCGGGGGTGAGCCCGCGGTCGATGAACTGCTGCAGCATCGCGATGGTGGCGCGCTGCACCCCGGACGCACCCTGCGCGAGACTCGCGAGTTTCAACACCATCATCAGGCGCACCACGTCAGCAGGCGCCGGTGCGCCGATGCCGGCGGCGTGGGAGAGTACGATGTTGCGCTGCAAGGTCGCGAGGTCGGCGGCATCGATGTGCCGCGTCGCCAGCTTCCCGAAGCCGGTGTTGATGCCGTAGACCGGCGCGCCACGGGCCACGATCGCCGCCACGACAGCCGCACTCGCGTCGACCAGCGGCCAGCACTGTCCGTCGAGCTCGACCTCCACGCCGCGATAGATGGCGCGGATGTCGGAAAGCGGCGTATCGCCTGGTCGCAGCGTGATCTTTGCCAATGCCATCTCCGACGCGGTGGTGACGTGCCCCGGCCGCCTCGGCCGGAACCAGTAGCGGCCCGGACTCAGGGCTTCGGCGCGCCGGCCTGCCTCATTGGATCGGCCTTGGCGAAGGCGGCGTGGCTGTCGCAATGCGCGGCGATACGCTCGATGGTCGGGATGCCGGCGACGGCGATTTTGAGCACGCGCGTCATCGCGGTGATGCTGCAAAGGCAGATATCGGCGATCGTGATGGTATCGCCGTGGCAATACGCGCCGGTCGCGGCCTCGGTGTCGAGCCGCTGCTCCACCGCCTGCAGGCCGGTGGTGAACCAGTGCACCACCCAGCTCCGCAACGCGGCGTCGTCGAACCCGCCTGTGGTGGTGAGGTAGCGCCGAACCCGCGGGACGATGAGCGGGTGCGTGTCCGCGGCGAGCATCCCGGCGATCGAGCGCACCCTGGCGCGGCCATGCGGGTCGGTCGGCAGCAAAGGCGGCTCGGGCGCGGTCTCGTCGAGGAATTCGAGGATCGCCAGCGACTGGGTCAGCGGCATATGGCCGGGCGTGACCAGGGCCGGGATCGCCCCGAGCGGATTGATCGCAAGGAACGTCTCGCTGCGCTGCTCACCGGTATCGAGGTTGATGAAGCGCTCCTGCGCCGCCAGTCCCTTGAGGTTGAGCGCCACCCGGACGCGGTAGGTCGCGGAGCTGCGCCAGAAGGCGAAAAGCTCGAAATGCGGCTGGTCGGTCATGCGGGTCCCCGTGCGATTATTTCTGCTCCGGCGTTCATAGTACGGCCGCGCGCGTGAAGCCGCCATCCGGCGATTGCCGGAAGTGGCGCGACGCCGCAGGATCGGATAGCGTCGTGGAAACGTCATCGCGGGGGGAGCTACCATGAAACGACCGGATCTGCTGGGCTGGACCGGCGCGCTGGGCTTGGGCGTGGGATTGGCGCTGGCGGCGACCGTCGCGCCGGCGCGGGCCGACACCACGCTGGTCATCAGCATCGCGTCCGATCCCACCGGCCTCGACCCCGAAGCGGTGGAGAACAACACCTCCGGCTTCGTGATGGCGACGGTTTATGACAGCCTGACCAACTACAAGCCCGGCACCGTCGAAGTGGCGCCCGGGCTCGCGGAAAGCTGGAGCATCGCGCCGGACGGGTTGACCTATACGTTCCATACCCGCAAGGGCGTCAAGTTCCACGACGGCACGCCGTTCAGCGCCCACAGCGTGGTGCAGAACCTCGACCGCAACCTGAACAAGAGCGATCCCAACTACGTCTTCAACAACGGCCCGGCCGACAGCTTCATCGACTTCACCTACAGCGCGGTCGCGTCCTATCGCGCGGTTGATGACGACACGGTCGAGATCAAGATGAAGCAGCCGTCGGCGGCGATGCTCGCCAGCCTCGCGATGGTCTGGAACGGCGTGGTCAGCTACCCGGCGGCGGCGAAATACGGCAAGGATTTCCGCAACCATCCCGTCGGCACCGGCCCGTTCATCTTCCGCGAATGGCGCCAGCGCGACCAGGTGGTGCTCGACGCCAACCCTGACTACTGGCGCGGCAAGCCGAAGGTCGACCACCTGGTGTTCAAGGAATACCCGGACCCGCAGGCCGCCTTGCTGGCGCTGAAACGGGGGGAGGTGCACATCATGGGCGACGTGGCGACGCCGGTGATCGCCTCGATCCGCACCGATGCCAATCTCGCCTTGCTGACCCAGCCTGGCCTGACGGTGAACGGCATGGCGATGCCCAACGACGTGGCCCCCTTCAACGACAAGCGGGTGCGCCAGGCGCTGAACTACGCCGTCGACAAGGAGGCGATCAACAAGGCGCTGTATGGCGGGCTCGCCAACACGATGAACTCGCCGCTGCCGGAATCGCAGTGGGGCTACGAGAAATCCACCAAGGGCTACCCCTACGACGTGGCGAAGGCGCAGGCGCTGCTGAAGGAAGCCGGCGTGCAGCCGGGGCTGAAGGTGGAGCTGCTGGCCTATAGCAGTGCCCGTGGCTACAATCCCGCCGGGCCCGACCTTGCGGTGGCGTTGCAGGGCTATTTCAAGAAGGTCGGGATCGAGGCGGAGGTCCGCAAGCTGGACATGGGCGCCTTCCTCGCTTCCGCCCGTTCCGGCAAGTACCCCGGCATGTTCCTGGCCGGCTTCAGCGGCGACAACGGCGATCCGGATAATTTCATGGGCTCGCTGTTCAACTCCAAGGGCATGCCCGTCGCCGACACGTCGCATTACAAGAACCCGCAGATGGACGCGATGATGGACCAGGCGGCGAGCGTCACCGATCCGGACAAGCGGCTGGCGCTGTACAAGACCATCCAGCAGCAGATCATGGACGATGCTCCGTGGGTGTTCGTGAATTCCACCCAGCAGGTGCGCGCCATCCGCAAGGAGGTGAAGGGCTTCCAGCTGAACCCGACGCAGATGTTCTTCGACATGGAGAAGGTGTCGGTCGAGAAGTAGGTTTAAGACCGTTCGAGAATTCGCTCTGCCCAGTTCTCTGGCGTGGCTTTCGAGAACCGGGGCGGAGCGAGAATGATCGAGCGGTCCGTCAAATCTGGCGAAGCTGCGGGTCGTACTCGTCCCGCAGCGCGTCGCCCAGCAGGTTGAAGCCGACGACGACGCAGAAGATCGCGAGTCCCGGGAAGGTCGCGATCCACCAGGCGGTGAGGAAATAGCCATGGCCGTCCGCCAGCAGCGCGCCCCAGTCGGGCGAGGGCGGCTGGGCGCCGAGGCCGAGGAACGACAGGCCGGCGGTTTCCACCACAACCGCGCCGGATTGCAGCGTCGCCAGCACCAGCACCGGGGTAAAGCTGTTCGGCAGGACGTGGCGCAGGGCCACCCGCAATCGCCCGGCGCCGATCGCCCGCGCCGCAACCACATAGTCCGCCGTTTGCACCTTCAGCACCTGGCCACGCATCAGGCGGGCATATTGCGGGGTGTAGATGATGCCGATGGCGATCACCGAATTGGTCAGGCTGGGGCCGAGCGTCGCCACGATGATCAGCGCCAGCAGCAAATAGGGAAACGCCAGCAGCACGTCCACCGAGCGCATCACCACCATGTCCACCCGGCCGCCGGCGAAACCCGCCATCAGCCCGAGCGCGCCGCCCACCACCAAGGCAAGCCCGTCCGCCATCACGATCGCCAGCAGCGCCGTGCGGGTGCCGTAGATCACCCGGCTGAACATGTCGCGGCCGTACTGGTCGGCGCCGAACCAATGCGCGGCGGACGGCGCGGTCAGCGCGCCCGACAGGTCCTGGTCGAACGGGTCGTACGGTGCCAGGAACGGCGCCGCGACGGTCAGGATCAGGAAGATGACGGCGATGGCGAGGCCGGCGCGGGCGCCGGTGCGGCGGAGTGCCCGCCGCAGCACGGCACTCGGCCGCGGTGCGACGATGGCGACGGTGGCGCTCATGCCCGGCTCACCCGCGGATCGAGGAAGGCGTAGCTGAGGTCGACCAGCAGGTTCACCAGGACGAAGATGGCGGCGATGAACAGGGCGCCGGCCTGCACCACGGCGTAGTCGCGCGACAGGATCGAATCGACCATCAGCCGCCCCAGGCCGGGCAGCGAGTAGATGGTTTCGGTCAGCACCGCGCCGGACAGCAGCAAGCCGAGCTGCAGGCCGATGACGGTGACGATGGGAATGGCGGCGTTGCGCAGGATATGCCGCAGCACCACGCCGGTGGCCGGCAGCCCCTTGGCGCGGGCGGTGCGCACATGATCGAGGGTGGCGGCGACGATCACCTCGGCGCGGGTGATGCGGGCGATCAGCGCCAGCGGCACACTGGCCAGCGTCACCGTTGGCAACGCCATGTGCTGGATGCTGACGGCGATCAGGCGCGGATCGGCGGACAGGATGCTGTCGACGATGCTCATGCCGGTGACGCGCGGCGGATCGAGGCCCACCGGCATCAAACCGCCGACCGGCAGCCAGCCGAGACCGGCGGCGAACAGCACCAGCAGCATCAGGCCGAGCCAGAAGATCGGCATCGAAACCCCGAACAGCGTGATCGTCATCATCGCCCGGTCGAAGCGCGAGCCGGGCGTCATCGCCGCGATCACCCCGATCGGCACGCCGAGCAGGCTCGCCAGCGCCAGCGACGACAAGGTGAGTTGCAAGGTGACGGGGAAGGCGACCCAGACGTCGTTCACCGCCGGGCGGTTGCTTTGGATGGAGGTGCCGAGATCGCCGCCCAGGGCGTCGCGCAGGAACAGCGCATATTGCACCCAGACCGGCTGGTCGAGTCCGAGCTGGGTGCGCAGCCGCGCCAGTTGCTCGTTGGTCGCGTGGTCGCCGAGCAGCAGCTGCGCCACGTCGCCGGGCAGCAGGTGCATGGTGACGAACACGACCAGGCTGACGCCGAACATCACGACGATGAGTTGGACCAGGCGATTGGCGATATAGGGCGCCAAAGAACGACCTCCACAGTGACCCCGCCGGCAATTGCGCAGCGCAGGCGAAGGCTGTCAACGCGGTGTCGCGCGCATAGGTCAGGCGGCGAGGCGAACCGCCCGCGGACGGGTCATGATGCGTTTGAGGCGCAGGCTCGGTGCCTCGACCAAGTGCCACGAGGCGAACGCCAGCAACAAGGTCACCGGGCTCGCGATGGCGACATTCCAGTACCAGGTCACCGCCGGGCCCAGCGCCAGGCTGGCGCATTGCTGCACCGGATAGGCGATGATGTAAGTGCCGTAGGAGAGGTCGCCCCACCGCGACAGAAGCGGCAGCTTCACCGATGGCGAAAGGGCGAGGTACATCACCACATAGGCGCCGGCGGTCGCATTGCCGAGCCGCAGACCGCCCAGCAGCACGGTCGCGAGCCAGATCGCCGCACAGCTTGCAGCGATCGCGCCGCGCAACGGCGGCCGCCAGTGATAGAGCACCGAGCCCGCGAGGAAATAGCAGACGAAATGCATGCGGTGACCGCCCATCCAGTAGCGCAGTGCCACCAGCGCCGCGAGGTACAGTGCGGCGACGGTGTATTTGTTCAGCAATCCGGATTTACCGAGACAGAGTACCGAGGGCGTAGCATTCGACCTCGTACATCAATGTCCACAAGGAGCCGTCCACCGCACCCGCTGCCGGGTTGCGCGCGAACACGCCTGGAAGCGGGTCGGAATACTGCAGGAAAGACAGGTTCATCACGAAATAATCGAGGATCGGCAGGGCCGAGAAGTAGTCGGCCACGCTCTGCTCGGTAACGATCGGGCCGAGGACCAGGCTCAGGATGAGCAATGTCACGATGAGTGCGGGGTAAAGGCGAAGGGCGCGGGAAAGGATGAAGACGCCGGCGCTTTTCGTACGTTCGAAGCTTTCCACGATCAGGTAGCCGCTGATCACGAAAAACACGGCGACGGCGACGTTGCCGATGCCCATCTGGTTGCCGCTGACGAACATCAGCGGTTCGAGGTCCGATTGCTCGAAATCTACCGCATGAGCATCAGGGCGGCGCTTGCAGACGAGCTATCGCCGCAGCAGCCGTTTGCCTTCGGACCATTGCCAGGCGACCAGGCCGGGAATTCCCACCAACAGCTCGCGCGCCCGCTTCACCATGGACAGCGCGATGGCGATGTCGGCGCCGATGCCGAACAGGTCGCACACCACGATAAATCCGGCCTCCTGAACCCCGAGCGCGCCCGGCACGGCGAAGCCGGCGCTGCGGGCCGCCATGCCCAGGCTCTCGATCACGAACGCCTGGGCGAGCGTCGGCGCGTGGCCCATGGCGAACAGCGCCAGCCAGGTCTCGCTCACGCCGAGCACCCAGGCCAGCAAATGCAGGCCGGTGGCCTTGGCGAGCGCCGTGCGGTCCTGGTGCAGGCGCATCAGCTCGCGGTGCAGGCCGCGCAGGCTGTCGATGGGCAAAGCGGGGAACAGCCTGGTCAGCCGGGTGGCCAGCCATTCGATCAACCGCAGCAACCCCGCCCGCTGGGCGATGATGAAGCCGGTCAGCCCGCACCCCATCAGCACCAGGGCGCCGGACACCCATCGCATCGCCCCCGCGGCCTCGCCCATGCTGAGCAGCACCGCGAACCCCATGAGGGTGAACAGGAACTGCGTCACCGCCTCCATCGTGAGGTCGAGCGTGGTGCCGGCGGCGGCGATCGGGCCGGGCACCCCGCGCTGCATCAGCATGCGGATGCCGACGAAGTTGCCGCCGAGCTGCGCCACCGGCAGGAGGGAGTTCACCGCCTCACGAATCCAGCGGATGCGGAAATAGCGGCCAAGCTTCGGCCGGCCCTCGCCGATAGCGATCCGCCAGGCGGCGGCGGACAGGTACAACTGGAAGAACAGCAGCGACGTGGTGAACGGGATCACCCAGCCGGCGTCCAGCACCTCCGCGCCGATGGATTGCACCCCGTACCAGGCGACCAGGGCGATCACGACGCCACCGCCGAGCACAACAGCGGCGAACACGAACTTCATCAGAATTGCCCCGGGCAGCGCATTGAAGGGCGGGACAGGTCCATCGCGCGCCCGGATTGTCAAGCGAGGGCGCGGCCGGATCGACGAAGCGTGGTGGGTCCGAGGTTGATTTGCCGGCACATGTGGTTGAGAAAGCAGCCCCGTAAGGTTGCCTGAGACATGCCCGAACTACGCCTGCACAACAGCCTGACCCGCGTGCGCGAAGTGTTCACGCCGATCGATCCCGCACATGTGCGGCTGTATGTCTGCGGACCCACGGTCTATGACCGGCCGCATATCGGCAACGCCCGCCCGGTGGTGGTCTACGACGTGCTGGTGCGCCTGCTCCGCCGGCTCTACCCGCGCGTCACCTATGTCCGCAACATCACCGACGTCGACGACAAGATCAACGCCCGCGCCGCCGCGTCAGGCGAGAGCATCGCCGAGGTGACCGAGCGCACCAGCGCCTGGTACCACGCCGACATGGCGGCCTTGGGCGGCCTGCCGCCGGATGTCGAGCCGCGCGCCACCGCCCATATCGCCGAGATGATCGCCATCAACCAGCGCCTGATCGCCTCCGGCCACGCCTACGCCGCCGACGGCCACGTGTTGTTCGCGGTGCCGAGCTTCCCGCGATACGGCAGGCTGTCCGGCCATAACCCAGACGAGTTGCTCGCCGGCGCCCGCGTCGACGTGGCGCCGTACAAGCGCGACCCCGGCGATTTCGTGCTGTGGAAGCCCTCGCCGCCCGAACTGCCAGGCTGGGATTCGCCCTGGGGCCGCGGCCGGCCGGGCTGGCATATCGAATGCAGCGCCATGGCCTGGCGACATCTCGGCGAAAGCTTCGACATCCACGGCGGCGGCACCGACCTGATCTTTCCGCATCACGAGAACGAGATCGCGCAATCGCTTTGCGCCTTCCCCGGCAGCAGCTTCGCGCGGCTCTGGCTGCACAACGCCATGCTCAACATCGACGGCGAGAAGATGTCCAAAAGCCTGGGCAATTTCCGCACCGTGCGCGAGGTGCTGGACGAGCATCCGGGCGAGGTCGTCCGCCTGATGCTGATGCGGGCGCATTACCGCACCACGCTGGATTTCTCCGATTCGACGCTCGCCGATTGCCGCAAGGACCTCGACCGCTTCTATCGCGCGCTGGAGCGCACGCCCGCACAGGCTGGCGCTACGGTGCCCGACGCCGTCATGGACGCGCTGTGCGAGGACCTCAACACACCGCTGGCGCTTGCCGCCATGCACGCGCTGGCCGATGCCGCCATGGCCGGCGACACCAATGCCGCGGCTGGGCTGCGTGCCGCCGGCGACCTGCTCGGCCTGCTGCAATCCGAGCCCGCCACCTGGTTTCGCGGCGGCGGCGACGCCGCCGCCATCGAGGCCGCCATCGCCGAACGCATCGCCGCACGGAAATCGCGCGACTTCGCCCGCGCCGATGCGATCCGCGACGCCCTGGCCGCCCAGGGCATCGCGCTCGAAGACAATGCCGGCACCACCACCTGGCGCCGCGTCGGATGAGGCGATGACCGGCCGGGATGGCGGCGCCGAGCTGATGCCCGCGGACCACAGCCCGGTGGTCATCCTCGTGCGCCCGCAGCTTGCGGACAATATCGGCGCCGTCGCTCGCGCCATGGGCAATGGCGGGTTGTTCCACCTGCGCCTGGTGGCGCCGCGCGACGGCTGGCCGCAGGAGCGCGCCTGGCGCAATGCCTCCGGTGCCGACCGCATCCTCGACGCGCTGACCCTGCATGACAGCGTCGCCGACGCCACCGCCGACCTGCACCGCGTGCTCGCCACCTGCCCGCGGCCGCGCCACATCGTGAAGCCCGTCCTCACTGCCCGTGGCGCCGCCGCCGAACTCCGCGAGATTTGCGGCCGGGGCTTGCGCTGCGGCATCCTGTTCGGGCCCGAGCGCGCCGGCCTCGACAACGACGACATGGCCGCCGCCGACGCGCTGGTGCGCGTGCCGCTGAACCCAGGCTTCATGTCGCTGAACCTGTCACAGGCGGTGATGGTGATGGCCTATGAGTGGTGGACCGCCGACGACCAGACGCCGCCGCGCACGCTGATGACCAACGAGACCGAAATCGCCACCAAGGGCAAGCTCGACAATTTCCTCAGCCATCTGGTCGATGAGCTCGACGCCTGCGGTTTCCTGCGCAACCTGCCGAAGCGCCCCGGGATGGTCCGCAACCTGCGCCATTTGTTCCAGCGCGGCGAAGTCACCGAGCAGGAACTGCGCACGCTGCACGGCGTGGTGACCGAACTCGCCCTGGGCCGCCGCCTGCGCGGCCGCACCGAGCCCGAGTAGCTTTTTCCGCCCGCGCGGGCGGCCGGAGGGTTCACAACGCGGCGTGATCACGACCGTGGATTCGGATGGTGAAACCGGCTCCGTCGCGGGCGTTCGCGTCCAGGAAAATTCTCGCAAGCCGGTTTCGGGAATTGCACCGATGTGCCGTCGCGGAACCGCGCCCGAATTGCCGATGGTCGGCGAAGCGCCGACGATCGCCAACGCGATCTATCACGCGACCGGCCTGCGGATTCGCGAGTTGCCGATTCGGTTTGAGAAATTGCTGCGATGATTTCGATGAAGCGTTGGAGAGTGCCCGTCGATACAGTTCGCCGAGCCGGCGATCCCCGCAGCAATCGAAGCCATGAAGCGACATCCCAGACGCCACCTGGAACGTATCTCTGCGCCGCAGCGGCTGCGCGACGGACTGTGCCTCAGCGCTTGTCGTCGCAAGAAGTATCTCGCAGCGTCAATTGATCGGAACAAGCGCCGTCGCCAGGCCGCGTTCTTTCAGCGACGCACCGATCTCGCCGACATAATTCGGGTTCATCACGAACACCGTCATCGGGCGTCGCGCGGCGGATTGCTCGGGCGAGAGCACGGGCAGGCCGGTGCCGGCGAGAAACAAGCCGTGCTTGGCGGGGTTGATGTCGATCACGTGGTCGATCGCGCTGCCCTCGGGGTCGGTCATCAGCGCGAAGCTGACGCCTTTGGCGCCGGCGCCCCAGATCGCGACGGTGCCGCGCGCGCGGGCGGTGAGGACCGCCGCGCGCCAGCGTTCGGTGAAGCGGGTGCGCGTGCCGGCGAGGGAGGCGAAATCGACCGGCTCGGGGATTGGCGGCGGCGCCGGCGGCCCGCCGGCGTCGGCGCGGACCCACAGATACTGGCCGCCGAACACATGGGTGGCGGTGGGGTGCGAAAAGCCGGCGCGGCCCAAGGCGTAGGCCAGCGATCCCGCGGTGAACAGCGAGCAATATTCGTAGGAGAAATCCTGCAACGCCTCATGCCGCAGGATCCAGGCGACGCAGGGGGTCTCGACGAAAACCGGGACAACGCTGTCAGGTGCGAGCGAACGGCGGATCGCGGCGAGGAATCCCACCGGGTCGGGCACCTGGTTGATGGTGTGCCGGCTGGCCACCACGTTCGGCTGGCGCCTCAGCTCGCGGGCGGTGGTGGCGCTGAAATAGGCTTTGTGGATATGCATGCCGGGGGCGTCGGCCGCGCCGCGCCAGGCGGGGTCGAAGCCTTCGGCCCAGCGCAGGCGTTTGCCCGCCACCCGCGCCATCTCGGCGATGAAGCCGCCCTGGCCGCAGCCGATCTCGAGGAAGTCGATCGGGCCGGCGGGGACGGCCGCCACCACGTCGCGGGCGCGGGCTTCGACATGGGCCGCGAACACGCCGGAGTTGGATTGGTCGTTCTCGTACTTGGCGTCGTAGTCGATCGCCTCAGCGGTGAAGGCGCGGTTCCAGACCATGCCGCAGCGCCGGCAGCCGGCCATGGCCAGCGTGCCGCGGCGGGCGTCGCGGGCGGCGGCGCTGGTGGGGTACATCAGGTTCATCAGCGTCGGCACGCGCGACGGCGGTTCCAGTTCGACCGGGTCGGGCGCATCGCAGATGGGGCAGGTGCCGGGGCTCATCGGATGGCGGCCGGCCTCGCGCGGTCGGATTTGGACATGGCCTTCTCCCCGAGCGATGCTGCGTGTCTGGTGCTTGCAGGAGAGACATGATGAATGCCGAAACCGCCGAAGGGAAGATATCCGCATGGCTAACGACGCAGCGTGACGCGATGGTCGCGCTGCTGCGGGACATGGTGGACATCGACAGCGGCAGCTACAACAAACCCGGCATCGACGCGGTCGGCGCGGTGCTGGAACGGTTCCTGGCCGGCCAGGGCATCCCGGTCGAGCGCCTCGCCCAGTCCAAGCACGGCGACTGCCTGCGTGCGAGCGTGGGGGCCACCGAGGCGGTGCGTGGCGCCAATGCCGGCCGCAACATCGTGTTGATGGGGCATCGCGACACGGTCTTTCCCGATGGCGAGGTGCAGCGTCGGCCGTTCGCGATCAAGGACGGCATCGCCACCGGCCCGGGTGTCGCCGACATGAAGGCGGGCCTGGTGATGAACGCGTTCATTCTGGCGGCGTTCCACAAATTCGGCGGCGCGCCCTCGCCGCTGGTCGGGTTGTTCACCGGCGACGAGGAAATCGGCAGCCCCGAGGGCAGGCCGGTGATCGAGGCCGAGGCACGCCGCGCCCGCGTGGTGTTCAACAGCGAACCCGGCCGGGTGTCGGGCAACGTCGTCACCGGGCGCAAGGGCGGGGTGTTCTCGGTGTTCCGCGTCACCGGCCGGGCGGCGCATTCCGGCGGCAATTTCCAGGACGGCATCAGCGCCATCGAGGAACTGGCGCGCAAGATCCAGGCGATCCATGCGCTGACCGACATCGAACGCGGCATCACGCTCAATGTCGGGTTGGTCAGCGGCGGGCAGAGCGTCAACACCGTCGCACCCTGGGCCGAAGGGCAGATCGACCTGCGTTACGTCACGGCGAGCGATCGCGATGAGGTCATGGGCCGGATCGGGACGATCATGGCCCATAGCCATGTCCCCGGGACGCGCACCGAATGGACCATCCGAGGCGAGTTCCTGCCGCTCAACCAGACCCCGGCGGGCAAGCAGCTGTTCGATCTGTATGTCGATGCGGCGGCGGCCTCCGGCTTCTCCACGGCCGGGGAATTCACCGGCGGCTGTGCCGATAGCGGGTTCACCGCCGCACTGGGCGCGCCGACCATCTGCGCCGTGGGGCCGGTCGGCGGCAAGGCGCACAGCCCGGAGGAGTTCATGCATGTCGACAGCCTGGTTCCGCGTGCCCAGGCCTGCGCGCGGGCTATTTGCCGGCTGGAGGTGGCGGGGCTCTGAGTGCGGAGGCCAACCGCCGCGCCGCGTCCGCCGCCCGCGGCACCGGCACGGTGGCGAAGCCGAGCACGAGACCCTTCAGCCGAGGTGGCCCGCTGAAATAGGCCGCGAGCGGAGATGCCGCGAGGCCGCGCGCCCGGGCCGCATTCAGCACCGCCGCCTCGTCGGCCGCGTCGTCGAGGCGAACCACCAGATGCAGCCCGCCAGGAGCGGCGACGGGCTGGACGTCGGGGCAATATTTGGCGAGCGCACCGAGCAGGGCGGCGCGGCGGCGGGCATATTCGGTGCGCATTCGCCGGACATGCGGCGCCAGCCGGCCCTGACGCATGAACTCGGCCAGAACCGCCTGGGTCAGCGTCCCCGGCCCGCGATCGCTCAAATTGCGGGCGCGGACGAAGGCGGCGAGCAATGGCGGCGGCACCACGGCGAAGCCCAGGCGCAGCGCCGGCGCCAGGTTCTTGCTGAAGGTGCCGCAATAAATCACCCGCCCGACCCGATCGAGCGTCGCCAGCGGCGGCAGCGGCTTGCCTTCCCAGCGGAATTCGGAGTCGCAATCATCCTCCAGGATCCAGGCTTCGGCCCGCGCCGCCCAATCCAGCAGCGCCAGCCGCCGCCCGATCGGCAGCGCTCCGCCGAGCGGGGTGGCATGCGATGGCGCCACCAACGCCAGCTTCGCTGCCGGCGCCAGCCGAAGTCCGGCGGCGACGTCGAGCCCTTCGGCGTCGCTCGGCACCGGCACCAGCGAGGCGCCGGCGGCCAGCAGCGCGCCGCGGCCGGCGATATAGCCGGGGTCCTCGACCCAGGCGGGATCGCCGGGATCGAGCAGCAGGTCGGCGGCCACGCACAGCGCTTGCTGGGTGCCGGCGGTGACGACGATGCCGTCCGGGCTGACCAGCAGGCCACGGGTGGCGGCGAGATGGACGGCAATTTCCTGGCGCAACGCCGGCAGCCCCTGGGGGTCGGGATAACCCGCCTGCTCCGGCGTCAGCGCCCGCAGCACCCGCGCCGTGCAACTCGCCCACGCGCTGGCGGGAAACAGCTCCGGCGCCGGCACCCCAGGGGCCAGGAGGCCGGAGCCGCCGGCTACTGGCCCGGCGGCGGAAACCGGAGTCGCGGCCAAGGCCGCCCCGCGCCGCGACAGGGTGGCGTTGGCGGGAAGTGGCGGCGCCGTCGCCGGCGGCGCGGCATCCGGCAGGTCGGCGGCAACATACGTGCCGCTGCCGATCCGCGCCCGCACATAGCCCTCGGCCGCCAGCCGCTCATAAGCCAGCACCACGGTCTGGCGGGCGACGCCGAGATCCCGCGCGAGATGCCGGCTGGGCGGCAACCGCGAGCCGGAGGGCAGGTTACCGGCGAGGATCCCTTGCCGCAGCCGGTCGAACACCGCCTGCTGCCGGGACATATCGGATAATTGGTCTGCCGGTATCATGGTTCATTGGTGGTTTTGAGCAAGCCAATGAAGCATTATCTGCGGTATATCGAAAGTGCAAAGGTGCCCTGATGTATCTGCGTCCTGCCTTCACTGAGACCGATATCGGGCGCATCGCCGCCTTGATCGAGGACAATTCCTTCGGCCTGCTGGTCACTTCCGGCGCTGGCGGCATGGATGCCTCGCACGTTCCGTTCGTGGTTCGCCGAGCAGGGGACAGCCTGGTGCTTGGTGCCCATCTCGCGGCGGCGAATGCGCAATGCGCGGCGCTGGACGGCGGCATGGCGCTCGCGATCTTCTCCGGCCCGCACGCCTATATCTCCCCGAGCTGGTACCGCACCCAGCCGGCGGTGCCGACCTGGGATTACGCCGCGGTGCACGTCCACGGCCGGCTGGAACTGGTGGATGACGAGCCAGGCACCGGTGCCATCCTCAAGGACCTGGCGGAAGACGATCCCGGCCGCTTCGCGCTCAACGCCCTGCCGGACAAGTTCCGCGCCATGATGCTGAAAGGCATCCGCGCCTTCCGCCTGCACCCCACGCGGATCGAGGCGCAGTGGAAGATGAGCCAGAACCGCAGCGCCGAAGACCGCCTCGGCGTCATCGCCGCACTGCGACAGAATGGCCATCCCGATGTCGCGGAGCTGATCGCCGCGACGCTGCCATCAGACCAGTCCGGGCCGGCAGACCAATCCGGGCCATCAGATCAGTCCGGCGCGGAATCGCCGAAGGTGGTGGCGTAGGTCTTGGTCAGTAATTCGTCGAGGCGAGTGCCGGGCACGAAATCGGCCATCCCCTCGGGGAAAGCGAGATCGGGGCGCTGGCGGGGGCATTCGGACTTCTCGCCGAGCAGCTGGGTGATCGGATACAGCGCCGACCAGGCGGCAACGCCCTCGTAATCCTCCTCCTCATCGGCGACATGGGTGTCGCGGATCTTGGCCGAGGCGGTTTCGATCTCCATGCCCATCATGGTCGTGGCCTTGAATTCCTGGGTATTGGGCTGGCGGATCAGCTTTGAGCGGCCGGGATAGATGCGGTCGATGAAATTATCCATCAGACGCAGCTTTTCCTCGCCGTCGTCGATGACATGGGCGTGGCCGAACGCCATGACGGCGCGATAATTCACCGAGTGGTGGAACCCGGACCGCGCCATCACCAATGCGTCGAGATGGGTCACGGTCAGGCAGACCGGAATGCCGGCCGCCTGCTTGCGGATCATCCGGCTGGCGGACGAGCCGTGCCAGTACAGATGGTCGCCCTCGCGCCAGAACCCGGTGGGGGTGCAGTACGGCCTGTTGTCGATGACATAGGCGATATGGCAGACCAGCGCCGCGTCGAGGATGGCATACACCGTCTTGCGGTCGTGGTGGCCACGGGCCGGGGCTCGGCGAACGCGGTTGACCTCGGTGACGGCGAAGTCAGGTGCCAAATCGGCGGCTTCGGCTTCAGACATGCGCCCGCGCTCCAAAGGGGGAACGCGCAGGCTAAGGACGGATTGGTCAGGTAAAAAGGCCCAATCCGGCCAGCCGCATCAGTCCAATCAGGCGGAAGCTTCTAGAAGCCTTCGCGCTCGAGCCGCTTGCGCTCCAGCTTGCGGGCGCGGCGAACCGCCTCGGCGGCCTCGCGGGCCCGACGCTCCGACGGCTTCTCGTAGTGCCGCCGCAGCTTCATCTCGCGGAAGATTCCTTCCCGCTGCATCTTCTTCTTGAGCGCCTTGAGCGCTTGATCGACATTGTTGTCACGGACCAGTACTTGCACTTGGCCGCCTTCTCCTTCTCTGCCTGAGCCATCCCCGCCGATCGGGGACGGCGCCCTATATCATGCGGTGAACGACATTTCGCCAGCCCCTCGCGAGTCAGCCGAGGGCCAGCCTCGGAGGTTCAATGGCCATCCTGAAGATAGCGCGCATGGGCCACCCCGTGCTGTTGCAAAAGTGCGAGCCGGTGGAGCGATCCCGGCGCACCCGGAGATCCGCCGCCTGGTCGCCGACATGATGGAGACCATGGAGGACGCCTCGCGGCGCCGGCCTCGCCGCGCCGCAGGTGCACGTGCCGCTGCGGCTGTTCGTGTTCCGCGTCTCCGACGCGCGCGGCCAGCGAGGACGCCGGACGACACGCCGGTCGGCAACACCGTGGTGATCAACCCCGAGATCGAGTTGCTGACCGAGGAACGCGTGCTCCGCTGGGAGGGCTGCCTGTCCATCCCCGGCCTGCGCGCCGCCGTGCCGCGCGCGCCGCGCATCCGCTATCGCGGCGTCGATTGCGACGGCAGGCCGGTCGAGCGCGAGGTGTCCGGCTTCCACGCCGGCGTGGTGCAGCACGAATACGACCACCTGGACGGCATCCTGTATCCGATGCGGATGCAGGATTTCTCGCTGTTCGGCTTCACCGAGGAACTGGCGCGTGCCGCCGCGGCGGCCGCCGAGCGCAGCAGGCGGACGCTGATGACCGCCCCCGGAGCGCAGCCCCGAACGCGACGCCGCCATCGAGGCCATGCTGCCGCACGTCCCGTTCGATGGCTGGACCCGCCGCGCGCTGCGCATCGGCCTGGCGGACATCGGCGACGGCGGCCGAGGACGCCGAACTGCTGTTTCCCGGCGGCGCCGCCGACATGATCGAGGCGTTCTGCGACTGGGCCGACCGCCGGATGGAGGCGACGCGCCGCGTCACTGGACCTGGCGGCGCTGCGGACTGCACGAACGGGTGCGCGCGGTGATCGCTGCTGCGGCTCGAGCAGAACCGGCCGCATACGGAGGCGATCCGCCGCGCCCTGGCGTCTGCTGGCGCTGCCCGGCCATGCGCGGCTGGCCGCGCAGTGCACCGCGCGCACGGTCGATGCGATCTGGCATGCGGCCGGCGATCGGTCGGCGGATTTCAGCTGGTACACCAAGCGGGCGATCCTCACCGGCGTCTATGCCGCAACCGTGCTGTACTGGCTGCACGACCACGGCGACGACGATGCGGCCACGCTGGCGTTCCTCGATCGCCGGCTGGCCGGCGTTGGGCGGATCGGCAAGATCCGCAAACGCGCCGAGGGGCTCGTCTGCCGCCTGCGACCGGGACGCGCCGCCGCCGCGTCCGCCTGAGCGGCGCGTATGCCGCGGGTCCGCATCGCCCACGCCACCGAATACCGTTATCACCGGCCGGTGCGCCTCACCCCGCACCGGCTGATGCTGCGGCCGCGCGACAGCCACGACCTGCGGCTGATCGACGCCACCCTGTTCGTCACGCCCCCGAGCGAGACCACCCGCTGGTCGCATGACGTGTTCAGCAACTCGGTCTGCACCCTGGACTGGCACGGCGCGGAGACCGAGCTGCTGCGGATCGTCTCCGAACTGGACATCCAGCATTACCCGGCCGCGGCCGTCCTGCCACGCGAGACCATCGATCCGGCGGCGGAAACCTACCCGTTCAGCTACGCCGCCGAGGAGTTTCCGGACCTGGCGCGCGCGCTGGAGCGTCAGTACCGCGACCCCGAGCGCAAGCTCGACCGTTGGGCGCACAGCTTCCTGCGTCAGGACGGCCCGACCCTGACGCTCGACCTGCTGACCGCCATCACCCAGGCCATCCGCGGCGATTTCCGCTATTTCGCGCGCGAGGCGGAAGGCACCAACTCGCCGCTGCGGACGCTGGAACAACGCAGCGGCGCCTGCCGGGACTTCGCGCTGCTGATGATGGAGGCGGTGCGGGCGTTGGGTTTCGCCGCGCGCTTCGTCAGCGGCTATCTCTACGACGAGGCGCTTGCCGACAGTGCCACGCCGGTGGTCGGCGGCGGCGCCACCCATGCCTGGGTCGCGGTCTACCTGCCGGGCGCCGGCTGGGTCGAGTTCGACCCGACCAACGGCCTGGTCGCCGGGCGCAACCTGATCCGGGTCTGCACCGCGCGGACGCCGGAACAGGCGGTGCCGGTGGCCGGCGCGTTCATCGGCGGTTCGCGCGATTTCGCGAGTCTGGACGTCGATGTCGCCGTCACTGTCGGCGACCCCGAATTGGTGCCGTCGTTGCCGGGCTGAAACCGGTTTGCCGTCCGCCGATGAATTATCGGCGAGCGTCGTTCGCACATGGTGGCGGTTGATCTGGATCAGCGACAGCGGAAGGCCGGCGTACGTCCTGTGGCCTTCGTGCAGAAAAGAACCGCTCTGCGGGCGCATGCCAGGACACGCAACCGGGCAGGAGGTCATGGTGGCAACCGAAATCACCGCGAAGCCCACGCTGCGCCAACGCGGCATGCATGAGCTCAAGGAATTCGCGATCCTCACGCTCTACTTCTACATCACCCTTGGGGCGATCATCCTGATGAAAGCCGCGGTGCTGCACGACGAGGGCATCGCCTTCGCACCATGGGGCATTGCCATCGTGAAGGCCGCCGTGCTGGCGAAATTCATGCTGCTTGGCCAGGCCATGAAGCTCGGCGAACGCTTCACCGACCGCCCACTGATCTGGCCGACGCTGCACAAGGCGTTCGCCTTCCTCGTCCTGCTCATCATCCTGACCATGGCCGAGGAAATCGTCGTCGGCCTGTTCCATCACCAATCGGCCGCCGTCTCGCTCGGCGAGCTCGCCGGCGCCAAGCTTTACGAGTCTGTCGCCGGCATCGTCATCATGCTGCTGGTGCTGATTCTGTACGCCGCCATCCGCGTGCTGAGCGACGCGCTCGGCGAAGGGCGGCTGGCCCGGATGTTTTTTGTCGCGCGGGAGCCGTTGGGGCGGGACGAGGCCCGGGCGTTGGACTTGTCAGCCGCACGGGAACCGGCGCGTTGAAGCCGACCAAACAAAAGCCGGGCGCGCGAATCTGACCGTCAGATTCCCTGCATCAGTCCGACGTCTCCAGCAGTTCGATCGCGTCGCCCAGCGACAGCCTTCCGCCCTCGATCACGGTGGCGTGGATGCCGAGGTCGGCGTGACCGAATTCGGCAAGCAATTCGCGCACCGGGTTGGCATCGCGCTCGCCGGTGTCGGGGTTCACCTCCGTCGCCGGACAACGGACGGTGCGTTTGACCACCCGCAGCCGCGCCTGGCCGACCAGTAAATCGCGGCCGACCCAGTCAAGCTCGCTCCAGGCCGGGGCGCCGGAGAAATAGATATTGGCGCGAAACCGCCGCCGGTGGCGTCGGGCGCCGACGCGACGTTCGAGGTCGGCGATGCTCGCGTGGTTGATCAGGCTCACGACAGGGATGCGCTGGTCGCCGAAGACATGGCCCGGCACATGATGGAAACGCGGCGTGCCGCGCGCCTCGGGGCCGAGCCAGGCGGTCAGCCAGGCGGCGATCCGCTCACGGCCGGCGGGGTCGAGGGCGTTCTCCTGGATCTCGCTGCCATCAGGCGCCGCGATTGTCAGCCGGCTGATGGCGTGGGTCGAAGCTCGATTTCAGCAGGGCAATCCGGGCATTGGCGCGCAGGCACATGAAATTGGTCTTCGGCAGCCAGGCCGGGGCGGCCGGGTCGAACGGGGCGTCACCCTGGGCGAGGGCGAAAGCGCGGTCCCAGGGCAGCGCCTGGCCTGCCTCGACCCGGACCTGCTCCAGCGCCTCGGCGGTCAGGCCCTTGATGGGATAGCGGTAAATCCGGTCGATTTGCATGCACGCCCCGATGCTTCATTGCCCCGGTCCGCGGTTCCGGGATCTTGAGTTGACCGGGATCATTCCCCATGTTTGCGGTCGAGACCAGTCTCCCGTCGCCTCCCGAGGGGCGGAGCTTCGTCGTCGCCTGCACAGGGACAAGAGCACATGGACATTGAAAAATTCACCGAGCGCGCGCGGGGATTCATCCAGGCCGCGCAGACCATCGCCATCCGCGAATTCCACCAGCAACTGACGCCGGAGCATCTGCTCAAGGCGCTGCTGGACGACGAGGAAGGCGCCGCCGCCGGCCTGATCCGCGCCGCCGGCGGCGACGACAGGCCGCGCGGACCGCGCGTCGAGGCGGAATTGGCCAAGCTGCCCAAGGTGCAGGGCGGCGGCGCCGGCCAGCCGCAGATCACGCCGCCGCTGGTGCGCGTGCTGGATGCGCGCCCAGCAGGCCGCGACAAAGGCCGGCGACGAATATGTGGCGCAGGACCGCCTGCTGGTGGCGCTCGCCGCCAGCGACAGGCGGCGGCCGCCCGGGCGCTGCGCAACGCCGGCGTGACGGCGCAGGCGCTGGAAAAGGCGGTGGCGGACATCCGCAAGGGCCGCAAGGTCGACCAGCCAGAACGCCGAGGCGAGCTTCGACGCGCTGAAGAAATATGCCCGCGACGTCACCGCGCTGGCGCGCGAAGGCAAGCTCGACCCGGTGATCGGCCGCGACGAGGAAATCCGCCGCACCATCCAGGTGCTGGCGCGCCGCACCAAGAACAACCCGGTGCTGATCGGCGAGCCCGGCGTCGGGCAAGACCGCCATCGTCGAGGGCCTGGCGCTCCGCATCGTCAACGGCGACGTGCCGGAGGCGCTGAAGGGCAAGCGGCTGATGGCGCTCGACCTCGGCGCCATGGTCGCCGGCGTCGAAGTATCGCGGCGAGTTCGAGGAACGGCTGAAGGCGGTGCTGAAGGAGATCGAGTCCGCGAACGGCGAGATCGTCCTGTTCATCGACGAGATGCACACGCTGGTCGGCGCCGGCAAGGCGGATGGCGCGATGGACGCGTCCAACCTGATCAAGCCGGAACTGGCGCGCGGCGCGCTGCACTGCATCGGCGCGACCACGCTCGACGAGTACCGCAAGCACGTCGAGAAGGACGCGGCGCTGGCGCGGCGCTTCCAGCCGGTGTTCGTGGGCGAGCCGAGCGTCGAGGACACGATCAGCATCCTGCGCGGCATCAAGGAGAAATACGAACTGCACCACGGCGTGCGCATCACCGATGGCGCGCTGGTGGCGGCGGCCACGCTGTCGAACCGCTACATCACCGACCGCTTCCTGCCGGACAAGGCGATCGACCTGATGGACGAGGCCGGCAGCCGGCTGCGCATGCAGGTCGACAGCAAGCCCGAGGAGCTGGACGAGCTCGACCGCCGCGTCATGCAGCTGAAGATCGAGCGCGAGGCGCTGAAGAAGGAAAGCGATGCGGCGTCGCGCGACCGGCTGGAGAAGCTGGAGAACGAGCTGGCCGAGCTGCGAGGAGAAATCCAA
>CAVTKE010000010.1:0-50000 GCA_963735225.1 uncultured Alphaproteobacteria bacterium | reverse complement strand
GATGAGCTGTGGCTAGGGGTGAAAGGCCAATCAAACTCGGAGATAGCTGGTTCTCCGCGAAATCTATTGAGGTAGATCGTCATGTGTTTACCCCGGGGGGTAGAGCACTGGATGGGCTAGGGGGTCCCAAAGACTTACCAAACCTAACCAAACTCCGAATACCCGGAAGTATAGCGTGGCAGACAGACGGCGGGTGCTAAGGTCCGTCGTCGAGAGGGAAACAGCCCAGACCACCAGCTAAGGTCCCCAAATAGTGGCTAAGTGGGAAAGGATGTGGGAATTCCAAAACAACCAGGAGGTTGGCTTAGAAGCAGCCATCCTTTAAAGAAAGCGTAATAGCTCACTGGTCTATTAGAGATCCTGCGCCGAAGATGTAACGGGGCTCAAGCCACTTACCGAAGCTGTGGGTTTACAGGTTTAGCAACCTGTAAGCGGTAGCGGAGCGTTCCGTAGGCCTGTGAAGCCATACCCGTGAGGGGTGGTGGAGGTATCGGAAGTGCGAATGCTGACATGAGTAGCGACAAACAGAGTGAGAAACTCTGTCGCCGAAAGTCCAAGGGTTCCTGCGCAAGGTTAATCCGCGCAGGGTGAGCCGGCCCCTAAGGCGAGGGCGAAAGCCGTAGTCGATGGGAACCAGGTGAATATTCCTGGGCCTGCTAGAAGTGACGAATGTGAACTTTGGTGTGTGCTTATCGGATTGTGCATGCCACTGGATCATTCCAGGAAACAGCTCTAGCATATAGACCGTACCCTAAACCGACACAGGTGGACTGGTAGAGTATACCAAGGCGCTTGGGAGAACGATGCTGAAGGAACTAGGCAAATTGCCCGCGTAACTTCGGGATAAGCGGGACCCGTCTTTGGGCAACCATGGGCGGGTGGCACAGAGCAGGGGGTAGCGACTGTTTAGTAAAAACACAGGGCTGTGCGAAGTCGAGAGACGACGTATACGGTCTGACGCCTGCCCGGTGCCGGAAGGTTAAGAGGAGGTGTGCAAGCACTGAATTGAAGCCCCGGTAAACGGCGGCCGTAACTATAACGGTCCTAAGGTAGCGAAATTCCTTGTCGGGTAAGTTCCGACCTGCACGAATGGCGTAACGACTTCCCCACTGTCTCCAGCATCGGCTCAGCGAAATTGAATTCCCCGTGAAGATGCGGGGTACCCGCGGTCAGACGGAAAGACCCTATGAACCTTTACTGCAGCTTTGCAGTGGCATTAGGAGAGGGCTGTGTAGGATAGGTGGGAGGCTTTGAAGCATGGGCGCCAGCTCGTGTGGAGCCACCCTTGAAATACCACCCTGACCTCTTCTGATGTCTAACAGCGATCGGTCATCCCGATCCGGGACCCTGCATGGTGGGCAGTTTGACTGGGGCGGTCGCCTCCCAAATAGTAACGGAGGCGCGCGATGGTGGGCTCAAGCCGGTCGGACATCGGCTGCTGAGTGCAATGGCATAAGCCCGCCTGACTGCGAGAGTGACAGCTCGAGCAGAGACGAAAGTCGGCCATAGTGATCCGGTGGTCCCGCGTGGAAGGGCCATCGCTCAACGGATAAAAGGTACTCTAGGGATAACAGGCTGATCTCCCCCAAGAGTCCACATCGACGGGGAGGTTTGGCACCTCGATGTCGGCTCATCACATCCTGGGGCTGGAGCAGGTCCCAAGGGTTCGGCTGTTCGCCGATTAAAGTGGTACGTGAGCTGGGTTTAGAACGTCGTGAGACAGTTCGGTCCCTATCTGCCGTGGGTGAAGGAGACTTGAGAGGAGCTGTCCCTAGTACGAGAGGACCGGGATGGACGTACCTCTGGTGAACCGGTTGTCGCGCCAGCGGCACCGCCGGGTAGCTAAGTGCGGACGGGATAACCGCTGAAAGCATCTAAGCGGGAAACCCACCTCGAAACCAGGTCTCCCTGAGGGCCGTGATAGACCATCACGTTGATAGGCCAGGTGTGTAAGGGCGGTAACGCTCTCAGCTAACTGGTCCTAATCGCCCGATCGGCTCGATACCAACCAAAGCGCGTTCGCCCGCAAGGGCAGACGCCACCATGCACAGCAGTCATCCACACACCACGTGGAACCCCGCTGGCACACAGCCCGCACAGCGCATACACAACGACCCGCCAGAACCTGCCATGCCTCCCGCCTACCGGGGGGCAGCGAGCCCGCAACTCAGGCGGGCGCGTGAGGCGATTTGCCCGGCAAATCGCGCATGGATTGGACGACCTGGTGGCTTTGGCGGGGAGACTGCACCCGATCCCATCCCGAACTCGGCCGTGAAAACCCCCAGCGCCCATGGTACTGTGTCTTAAGGCACGGGAGAGTAGGTCGCCGCCAGGTCTTCCAATCCATGCTCACACACAACCACACCAACCAACGCGGGGTGGAGCAGCCCGGTAGCTCGTCAGGCTCATAACCTGAAGGTCATAGGTTCAAATCCTATCCCCGCAACCAAATTCCATAGCTATATCAAATAGATACAAGCCGCCCCGGAGACCATCTCCGCAGGCGGCTTTCTTGTGTCCGCACCATGTCCGGAAATCGCTTGCCACGAAACGCCGTAAATGGCCGCGTTGGCCAGAACACCACGAACACGCGTTCACCGCCGGAACGCCTCGATCCTGAGTTCGCGCCACATCCATCCGAAGTCGTAGGCACTCATCGGGTCATCGGCACCAAGGCTCGCGCTGTGGTTCTCCAGCGTCTTGAGCCAAACCACGACCTTGTCGCGGCCCTTGAGCGTCCGGACTGCCGCCCTAGGCGATCGGTCGCCCAGCATCGGGATCCGCTCATCGAGGACATTGCGGTAGTGGTCATCCAGAGCCCGGCGAATGGCAGCCCGTTCCTGGTCCGGTGACAGACCGGAGGGCGGGCTCGATTTACCGCGATGCTCGGCCAGCATCTGATCGATATCAGCCTGCTCCGCCAGCGGCGCCCGCACCAGCCGGGTCAGCGTAGAACTCCAGCATCGCCCGGCCCAGTATGGCCCGCGCCTCGGAGTTGACCATCAGGGACACCCGTCGTCCCTTGATCTCCACATTGCCAAGAACGATCGAGCCGTCATCCATCGTGGTGGTCAAGCTGTGCGCCTTCAGCTTGCGACGCCGCCCCTTTGGCTTGGTGTCGGACAGCCAGTTCCAGAAGCTCGCGGTCTCTTGGCGCAGCGCCGCTATCGTCCCGAGGGCCAACCGGACCTGGGCGACCGTGATGGCGGGAAGCAGCGGGAAATGCAGCGTCACGAACTCCAACGGCTCGCCATCGCTGTTAACCAGTTGCGGACGATTGCGTCTCTGCGCCGCCTTCAAGGCGGCGTCGAGCCAGGCGTTGGTGAACATGGGGGCGGACTGGGCCAACAGACGTTCCGGCGAAATGACCGCCTCGGCATCCTTACCCTCGGCGGCAACCAGCCGCAGAGACGCCAGCACTGCCCTCGCTGGTGTCATAGTCGAACTGCATCAGCGTGCCGCTGATGATGGCGCGGCTCCCGTAAAGAAATCACCCGCGTGGCGATCCGGTCCCATTGCCGCAACCCACGTGAACCGGACTTCTCAAAGACCCGAACGGGCTCGCCCGGGCGCACGAGATCCCGCAGCAGCATCGACTCGCCCGGCACCAGGCCACTGACCTCATAGAGGCTGATCGCCGCGTGCCGCAGACCGCTGATGTATTCCCGTGTGCTGATGCTCTCCTTCCAGCCGCGCCGCCGCAGATAGTCGTCAGCCAGATTGCGACCTTCTGGCGTCACCGAAGCGACAAGGTCCTCGAATGCAGCACCCCAGATCGCCGGGATGAAATCGTCGCGGATCACCTCGGCCAGTTCGGCCAGCTCAATGCCGGCGACGGCCAAGGCCTTGGCGGTATGTCGCTGAACGCAATCCGACAACACCGCATGCCACCCCTCGCGGCCAGCCCACGACATCAAGCCGTCAATGGTGTGCAAGGTCGCCAGGCTGCCCAACTCCATCAGGTGTCGTCGTCATGCTCAGCGCAAAATGGAGAACCGAGCAAGTCTGGATTGGAACACGGAACACCGAGAACGCCGGAACACGGACAAATCATGCCTTCCCCCGATCGGTAGTACCTGCGCAACCTCGGCCGCCTCGCTGGCGTCGCCATGGACCTCCTGCCGGATCACCTGCACCGATGCTACCGAACGACCAGGAACACGAGAGCACCATGAACACCAGAACGCTGGGGACGCTCGACACCAGGGAGCGTCTGAGGGTTCAGGCGAACGGTGACGAATTCCACGTTGTCCGGACGGGGCAGGGCCGGCAGCTGGTCCTGCTGCGTCGATGGCCTGTGGTGTGTATCCCTCCGGTGACGCGTCACCGGAGGGATACGTCGAGGGCAACACGCCGCAGCCAACAAACGACGCTTACGGCCTTCCGGGCGAGCGGCTAGACCTGATCTATCTGGGCAACGCCCGGCGCTTCCTCGGGCGCCTGCTGGACGGGCAGAAGTGGACGGTGTTGATGCAGGCGGATGCAGCGGCAGCCAGCGGATTGCTCCCGGGTCGCCCGGTCGGTCTGTCGTGGCAACCCCGCCACGCCGCTGCGTTCAGCGCCCATCGGTCCTGATGACGGGCGGCAGGCCGGCATCGGCCTGCCTGTATCAATCGACTGAACGCCCCATGATGTAGAAGCCGAACACGGTCATGGTCACGCCCAGACCCGGTCCGATGCTGAGCCAGGGATTGACGGCCAGGTAGTCGAAGCCGGCCTGCACCATGCTGCCCCAATCAGGTGACGGGGGTGGCAGGCCGAGGCCGAGGAAGCTCAGGCTGGACGAGGTGAATATGGCCGCGGAGATCGCAATGGCATATTGCGCGGCGACGACCCGCGCGACATTTGGCCAGATGTGGCGGCCCAGGATCCAGGTCGTGGAGCCACCGATGGCACGCGCTGCCTCTACGAAGGTGGTTTCCCGCAGCGACAGGACCTGGCCGCGCACCAGGCGGGCGATCGCGGGCCACTGCACCAGGCCGAGCACGACCATCAGGTTGAGCATGGTCGGGCCCACGATGACGGTGATGACCAACGCCAGCACAAGCCCGGGCAGGGCGATGAACAGGTCGATGGCTTGCACCATGAGGGTCGCGGTCCACCCCCGGGCGAAGCCGGCCGCGAGGCCCATGGGCGCGCCGATCAGGCAGGCGAAGCTCGCCGCGCCGATCCCCACGAGAAGCGAGATACGGCCGCCGTACAGCACCCGCGTGAACACGTCGCGGCCGAGGTCGTCCGTGCCGAACCAATGCTGGGTGGAGGCGGCCGCCAGCATTTCGTCCCCCGAGGCGTTGGGGTCGTGATGGGAGAGCACGGGAGCGAAGACGCTCGCCAGCACGATGGCTCCGATGATCGCACCGCCCAGGAGGCGACCGAACGAAGGCATCCTGCCGGTCAGATCCGGACCTGCGGATTGAGCCGCGCATAGGCGAGGTCGGCCAGCAGGTTGGCGGCCGCCACGGCCGTCAGGATGATCAGGGTGACAGCCAGGATGACGGGGTAGTCGTAGCTGGTGATCGCAGCCACAAGAAGACGGCCCATGCCGGGGATGGAGAACACGGTTTCCGTGACCACCGCGCCCCCGATCAACTGCCCCAGCGACAGCCCGGCATAGGTGATCACCGGCAGCACCGCATTCGGGAGAATGTGACGGAACGAGACCCGAGTGTCGGACAGCCCCTTGGCCGAGGCTGCGCGGACGAACAGCTGCCGGGCCGTGTTCCGGTATTCCGCGCGATACACCATGCTGAACGAGCTGGTGTAGAAGGTGCAGAGGGTCAGGACGGGCATCACGAGATGCAGGAGATGCGGGCCGGCGCCCTGTGACCACGGCGCCCAGCCCGTCGTCGGCAGCCAGCGGAGGCGGATTGCCAGCACATAGACGAGGCTCGCGCCCAGCATGAAGTTCGGTACGGTGACGCCCAGGATGCTGATGGCGGTGATAAGGGGTTGGACCAACCGGCCGAACCCGACGAGGCTGTTGACGATCACGGCGACCGACGAGGCCAGGATGATGGCGGCGAAGCTGAGCTCGAGTGTGACGGGGATCGCCGGCGCGATCATGTCCGCGACGGGCTGTTGCGTGGTGAAGGAGCGGCCGAGATCGCCCCTGAGGGCCGCGGCGATCCAGCGGCCATATTGGACGGGAATCGGCTGATCGAAGCCGAACCGTGAATCCATGTCGTGCACGGCCTCGGCCGTTGCGTCGCGGCCCAGCATGATGACGGACGGGCTGCCGAACCAGGCGGTCATGACCGCGAACATGAAGAACGTCAGCAACACCAGGTTGGGCAGCAGGAGCAGCACCCGGCGCAGGACGAGCGACCCCATCTTCCCGTCCTAGGCCGCCGATTTCCAGACGGAGCGGAAGCGGGGGATCTGATCGGGTGGCCAGACGAAGCCATGCACGGACTTCCCCACGGCCGCATACTCCGCGGCGAAGAACAGCGGGATGTAGGGCAGGTCGCGCATGATCTGGTCCTTGGCCTGCCTATAGAGGTCCCGGCGCTTCTCCTGATCGAGACTTGTGCGGGCTTGTTCGAGAATCTTGTCCACCTCGGGGTTGCGGTAGCCCGTGGTGTTGGCGAAACCCTTGCTGTGGAACAGGATATACATCAGCCCGTCAGGGTCGGCGCGCTGGGTCCAACTGATCGGGGTGAAGTTGATCGCTCGCTGAACGACCCGGGCATAGGACTCGGCCTCCGACACCGGCTGCAACTGCACCGTGAGGCCGATCGCAGCCAGTTGCTCGACGACGAGCTGGTCGATCCTGCGCAGCACCAGGTCACTGGACACCGACAAGGTCAGTGGCATGCCGGGCGCGAGGCCGGCCTCTTTGAGCAGGTCGCGGGCTTTGGCGGGATCGTAGGGATAGGTGACCTCGTCGGGCGACGACCACCACAGCCCGGGGGGCGTCGAGCCGTTTGCGATGACGGCACGGCCGCGCATCGTGAGGTCGTTGATGCGCTTACGATCCAGCGCGTAGGCGATCGCCTGGCGCAGCTTCGGGTTGTCGAAAGGCGGTTTGTCGACCTGCCACTGGAGGCTGTACCAGCGGCCGATCTTGGCGCGCTCGATGGCGATGGCGTCGTTGCCCTCGACCTGGCGGAGGTCGTCGGGGGAGAGCGAGGTGACGATGTCGAGCTCGCCCACGATCATGCGTTGCAGGCCGATGACGTGGTTCGGGATGTCACGAAAGACGATCCCGTCCAGATAGGGCTCGCCCGGTACCCAGTAGCTCGGGTTGCGCTGCAGGGTGACGCTGCTGCCCTGGGTCCATTCCTTGAACACGAAGGGGCCTGAGCCGACGGGATGGCGGCCGAAATCGGCGCCGTATTTCGCCACGGCGGCCGGCGACATGATGAAGCCCGCGCGGTCGGCAAGGTCGGACAGCAAGGCGGGATGCGGGGCGGCCAGATTGAAGGCGACGGTCAAGGGATCGATGACCTCCACCGATTGGATCACCGGCGCCAGCTGCGAGCGTTGTGGCGAGCCGTTGGCGGGATCGAGGCGGTGGTCGATGTTCCACTTGACGGCGGCCGCGTCCAGCCGGGTCCCGTCATGGAACGTGACGCCATCGACGAGCTGGAACACGTAGCGCAGGCCATCCTTTTCGATGCGCCAGGCACGCGCCAGCTCGGGCTTGATCGAGAAGTCCGTGTCGACGGCGAACAGCGTGTTGAAGATGCAATAGAGGACGGGCCGCTCGGAAAGCTGGACCGAGAGCGCCGGGTTGTAGGTCTTGGCGTCGTCATCGTAGCCGATGTTCAGCGTGCCGCCCTTTCGCGGTGCGCCCTGCGCGTGTGCCCAGGCCGGGATCGTCGTGCCGAGGCTTGCGGCCAACAGGCTGCGGCGGTCGATCATGCGTCGACTCCCTGTGAGAGGCGGATGTTCTCCCGCAGCGTACGGCCGCGGTATTGGGTGCGGAACAGGCCCCGTTTCTGCAGGATGGGCACGACGGCGCGGCAGAACTGCTCGAACATGCCGGGATACACGGCCGGGGAGACGACGAAGCCATCGCAGGCGCGGGACTGGAACAGGTCCTCGAGCTGGTCGGCGATACCCTCCGGCGTGCCGATGATCAGGTCGCGCTCGCCCCGGCGCGCCGCTTCCTGGAGCGACAGGTTCTTGGCCGCCATGGTGGATTGCAGCCGATCCAGCGACCCCTGCATTCCCTGCGTGCCCCGCGCTTCGGCCAGCGGGATCTCGGGGTTGTAGCTGGCGAGGTCGACCCCCAGCGCGCTGGACTGGGCAGCGAGCACCAGCTCCGGATCGATCAGCGAATCCAGGAACTGGGCGCGTTCGACGGCGACGGACTCCGTCTCGCCCATGACGATCGTGATCTGCGGCATGATGGCGACGTCGTCGGGGCTGCGGCCCATCCGTTCCATGCGGGTCTTGATGTCGATGTAGAAGGCCTGCATGTCGGCCTTCAGGTGCTGCGGGCAGAAGATCAGCTCGGCCCATCGGGCGGCGAAGTCGCGGCCGCGGTCGGACGAGCCGGCCTGCATGATGACCGGGCGGCCCTGCGGGCTACGTGGGATCGTCAGCGGGCCGCGCGTCTTGAAGTATTTCCCCGCATAGTCTGCGTAGCGGACCTTGCTGGCATCCACCAGCCTGCCGCTTTCCTTGTCGAGCACGAGCGTGTCCTCGCCCCAGCAGTCCCACAGCGCGCAGCAGGCTTCCACGAACTCGTCGGCCATGTCGTAGCGCAGCTCACGCGGAGGAAGCGCCTCCATGCCGAAGTTGCGCGCCTCCTCGTTGCGGGTCGAGGTCACGACGTTCCAGGCCACGCGCCCCTGGCTCAGTATGTCCAGCGAGCCCAGCATGCGCGCTACGTTGTAGGGCTGGTGGAAGGTGGTCGAGAGCGTGGTGCCGATGCCGATGTGCTTCGTGGCCCTGGCCATCAGCGGCAACACCATCATGGGGTCGAGGAAGCTGATCTGGCCGCCCTTTTCCAGCCGGGTCTGGAAGCCGCCCTTGTAGATGTCGTGCAGGCCGAGCCCGTCCGCGAAGAACAGCCCGTCGAAGCACGCTGCCTCCAGGACGCGGGCGATGTGTTCATAGCGGGCGGGGTCGAGCAGGTCGTTCAGCTCGGATTCGGGGTGGCGCCACCCGCCCATGTGGTTCGCCGTGGGACCGGTCTTGAGATAGGCGAGGAGGTGGATCTCGCGGCTGGGTGCCATGTCTGTCATCTCTTCCTGGGTTGCTTCACGCTCGGACGCCGTTGCCGATCACGTCGATCAGGCGGGCCGCCAGCCGATCGTCCATGCGGCCCGGCGTCGTCCCGGCGTCGAGACCGAGGTAGCGGGCGGCGATGTCGGCGGAGGCCAGCAGGTCGGACGCGCGGCCGGTAAGCGTCACGCGGCCGTTTTCGATGATCGCGCCGCGGTCGGCGATGCGCAGGCTCATGCGGGCATTCTGCTCCGACAGCAGGATTGCGATGCCTTGCTCCCGCAACGCGGCGATCAGGCGGAACACCTCGGCCACCAAAGATGGCGAGAGGCCCAGGGAGGGTTCGTCGAGAATGAGCAGCGCGGGCCGGGCCATCAGGCCGCGGGCGATGGCGAGCATCTGCTGCTGCCCGCCGGACAGGTTGCCCGCATAGGCGCCGGCGCGCTCGGCCAGGACGGGGAACCGGGCGGTCACCTCGTGCTGGCGGGTCGCGCGCGCGGCTGCCGTCTCGCCGGGGCGGCGGAGGTAGCCGCCAAGCTCGACGTTCTGCCAGACCGTCAGCCCGGCGAACACCTGGCGACCCTCGGGTACATGCACTAGCCCCGCCTTCACCCGTGCGGCCGGCGAGCCCCGTGTGATGTCCCGGCCCTGGAAGACGATCTGCCCGGTGAGTGCCGGAAGCAGGCCCGAGAGGGTACGGGCCAAGGTGGACTTGCCGGCGCCGTTCGCGCCGACAAGGGCGAGGATCTCGCCGGGTGCGACCTGCAGGTCAATGCCGTGGATGACCGGGCGGCCGTCGTAGCCGGCGGCAAGGTTACGGATCTCAAGCATCCTCTCGCCCCACATAGGCCTCGATGACCGCGGGGTTCAGGCGGATTTCGGTCGGCGTTCCGATCGCGATCGTGCGGCCTGCGTCCAGGACGATGACCTGGTCGGCCACGCCCATTACGAGCCTCATGTTGTGCTCGACGACGAGTACGGTGATGCCGGCGGTGCGGATGGCGCGCAACATGGCCGACAGCTCGGCCGTCTCAGTGTCGTTGAGCCCGGCGGCCGGCTCGTCGAGCAGCAGCAGCCGGGGTGCGGCCATGAGGGCGCGGATGATTTCCAGCAGCTTCTGCGCACCCATCGGCAGGTCGGTCGCTGGCTGCCGGGCCAGCGGCAGCAGGCCGGCGACGTCCAGCAGGGTATCGGCGCGGTCGCGGATCGCGTCGTCCTCGCGCCGCGCCGACCGGCTCCAGACCATTTGCCGCCAGGCCGGGACGTGCATGCGGCAATGGGCGCCGGTCATGACGTTCTCTAGCACGGTCATGCCAGGGAAGACGCGCGCGGTCTGGAAGGTGCGGATCAGGCCGAGCGACGCGATCCGTTCCGGCGACAGCGCATCGAGCGGCTGGCCGAAGAACCGGACGGTGCCCGATGTCGCTGGCATGAGGTTGGTCACGAGATTGAACAGCGTCGTCTTACCGGCGCCGTTGGGGCCGATCAGGGCGGTCACGGACGCGGGCGGCACGGTGAACGACACATCGGTGACGGCGCGGACGCCGCCGAACACCTTCGACAGGCCGGTGGCCTTCAGCGCGGCGATCATGGCGACGTCGTCATGGCGCTATGGTCATGGCGACGTGGGCTGGGCAAGGGCGGGTGCGGCCTGGGCGCGCCGTGCGGGCCGGGCCAGACGGGTGGCGAGGCCGCCGAAGATGCCGCTGGGCAGATAAAGCGAGAACAGGATGAGCAGCAGGCCGCTGCCGAGCGTCTTGAACTGGGCCAGCGGCTGGAACGCGGTCGGCAGCAAGGTGAGGATCGCGACGCCGAACAGCGGGCCGAACAGGGTGCCTTCGCCGCCCACGACCAGCATGGCGAGCATCTGCAGCGACACCGGCGTGCCGACCATGTCCGGGGAAAGGAAGTGGAAGTAGAAGGCATAGAGGCTGCCGGAGACTGAGCCGAGCGCCGCGCTGATGCAGAAGGCGGCCAGCTTGTGCCGGGGCACGTCGATGCCGAGTGCGGCCGCGGCCAGCGGGTCGGCGCGCACGGCCATGAGCGCCCGGCCGAACCGCCCGCGCAGGGCGCCGGTCAAAGCGGCGAGGACGGCCACCAGCAGCCCGGCGATCAGGTAGTAGGCGCGCATCGGCGTGTCGAACATGAAGCCGAACGCCGAGAAGGCGGGGATGCCGACCAGCCCCGATGGTCCGCCGGTGAAGCCTTCGAGGCCGACCGTCAGGGAGTCGACCAGCAGGCCGAAGGCCAGCGTGGCGATGGCGAGGTAAAGCCCGCGCAGGCGCATGGTGCCGAGGGCGAGGACGGCGGCGCAGACCAGCGACAGGACCATCCCGGCGAGCGTGCCAAGCAGCGGTGGCACGTTGTAGCCCACCGCAAGGACGCTGGCGGTATAGCCGCCAATCGCCAGGAACCCGGCCTGGCCCAGGCTGACCTGGCCTGCGAAGCCCATCAGCACGTCAAGGCCGATCACCGCGAGAAAGAGGATGAGCGTGATGGTGACCGAGCTGAGAAGCCCGTTGCCCTGCAGCAGCCAGGGCAGTGCAAGCAGGATCGCAGCACCCGCCACCGCGAGGGCGGGGCCGCTGCGGCCGTCGAGACGCACGACGGCGCGATGCACCCGGGGCTCCTCGCGCACATCCTGGCGCCGGACGGGCCCGCTGGAAAACAGGCCGCTCGGACGCCAGAGCAGGACTGCCAGCAGCAGGACGAGTGCCAGGGCGTTGCTGAACAGCGACGAGACATAGGCCGCCGCAAGCTGTGTCGCGATGCCGAGCACCAGGCCCCCGGCGACGGCCCCCAGCGGCGATCCGATGCCGCCGATGACGGCCGCAATGAAGCCGAAGATCGTGTACATGCGGCCAGTATCGAACTGGAACGAGGTGATCGGCCCGATGATGACGCCCCCGAGCGCGCCGATCGACGCGGCGAGCACGAAGCTCAGCAACTGCATCCGTGCGACGCCGATTCCCATCAGGGTGGCGGCCAGCGGGTTCTCGGCGCAGGCGCGAAAGGCCCGGCCGATCCGGGTGCGCGCCAGCAGGACGCCTTGGCCCAGGGTCACGATCACGGTCACGCCCACAAGCCAGAACCCCTGCGAGGGCAGCAGCAGTCCGAGCACGGCGACCGGGCGCTCTCCGGAGAAGGCGGGCAGCGTATAGGATTGGCTGCCCCAGATGACGAGCGCGCCGCCCTCCAGCAACGTCAGCAGCCCGGCGGTCAGGATGAACATGGCACTCGTCGGAAGACGCTTCAGGCCAGGGACGAACACCACCGCGCCGAGCAGCGTGGCCAGAAGCGCTGTCGTGGCCACAGCCAGCAACCCGCCCGGGATGACCGGGATGTCGAACGACTGCTCGAGCGTGCTGGTGAGCAGGGCGGCGACGATGCAGAAGGCGCCCTGGGCCAGGTTGATGGCCGAGGCGACGCGGTAAATGAGCGAGAAGCCGATCGCCAGCAGGGCGAAGATGCAGCCCTGCATCACGCCGCCGATGACGATCTGCAGCACCTCCGTCATGGAAGGGGGGCGCCGCCGGGCTTGCTGACCATGGTCCACGTCTTCCGGGCGGGTTCCCAGCGGGTCACGACCGCGTCGGTCTCGTCCAGGCCGCGTTGCGGGATCTTCGTGAAGTCATAGACCCCGTTGATCCCGCCCCAGTCCCTGGTCCCCGCAAGAAAGGCGCGGACCTGGTCAGCGGTGGCCTTGGGGCCCAGGGCGCGCAGGGCGGCGACGGCGAGCATGGCCGGGTCCCAGGCGTGGGCGACGGCGATGTCCGGGATCACGCCCGCGGCCGCATAGGCGGCGAACATCGGCGCCTGTGCTGCAGTCACGCGCGGGTCGAGCGTGAGCTCGGGGCCGTGTTCAAGCCATGCGGTGGACATGAACAACATCTCTGTTGGCAGAAAGGCGCCGTACTGTTTCATCTGCGCATGCGTCATGTTGGCGTCGGTAGTGGCGACCGGCACATCAAGCCCGGCCTGCACCAGCCCCTTGAGCACGGTCCCCATGGGAGAACCCGACGTCCAGGCGATCACCGCCCCCGCGCCCGAGGCCTTTATCTGCTGCACCTGCGCGGCAACGCTGACATCGCCCGGGTTGAACTGCACGGAGGCTGCGAAGGACAGGCCGCCGTTCTCCGGCAGCTTCAGCGCCTCCTCGAAACTCAGGCGTCCGTCCTGGCCACTGGCGTCGGTGCTGGTGATCAATGCCAGGCGGGTGATGCCACGGTCGCGGTAATAGCGCACCAGGGCGCGGGCCAGGTCGCGGGTGGAGGTGAACGCGGAGAAGCTGCGGCTGCCGGCCGGAGGGTGGATGCCTGGCGAGAAGCAATACATCACGGGGCCGTCCTGCATCACCGGCGCCATGGCGTTGCACATGGCGACGATGGCAGACCCCAGCACGATGGGCGGGTTCTGCCCCTTCACCTGTGCGGCAAGCTGGACGGCGACCTGCGGGCTCGACTGGTCGTCGTGAACGGCGAAATGAACCGGCGTGCCGTCGATGCCGCCCAGGGCGTTGATGACCTGTTCGGCGATGACCAGCGAGTCCCGCTCGCTCTGACCCAGGAAAGCGGCGTTGCCGGTGAGCGGCAGGATGACCGGGATCTCGATCGGCGGCGGCGCGGCGCGCGCGGGCGTTGCCAGCAGGAGGACTGCGAGCACGGCCTGCCGCGAGCGCATCAGAGGGGGGCACCGCCGGCTTTGCTGACGATGACCCAGGCCCTCTTGTCGGGCTGCCAGCGGGTGACGACGCTGTCGTTCTCGTCGAGGCCGCGCTGCGGGGTCTTCTCGAAGTCGTAGATGCCGTTGATGCCGCCCCAGCCCTTGGTTCCCGCGATGAAGGCACGCACCAGTTCCGGCGTGGCCCCCGGGCCGGCGGCGCGCAGGGCCTCGATGGCCAGGAGGCCGGCGTCCCAGGCCAGGGCAGCGGCGATATCGGGCGATGACTTCGCCGCGGCATAGGCGGCGAACATCGGCGTCTGCGCCGCCGCCACCTTGGGATCGAGCGTCACATCGGGCCCGTGCGGCGGCCATTCCGAGGACATGTAGAGCATCTCAGTCGGCAGGAACGATGCGTATTGCTGCATCTGGGCATAGGTCATGTTGGCGTCCGTGGTGCCGACCGGGACGTCGAGCCCGCCCTGGACGATGCCCTTCAGCACGGTCCCGAACGGCGAGCCGGTGGTCCAGACGATCACGGCCTGCGGATTGGAGGACTTCATCTGCTGGACCTGGGCGGCCACGCTGACATCCGCCGGGTTGAACTGCATCGCGGCGGTGAAGCCCATGCCGTTGTTTTCCGGCAGCTTCATCGCCTCCTCGAAGCCGAGACGACCGTCCTGGCCGCTGGCGTCGGTGCTGGTGATCAGGGCGATGCGGGTGAAGCCGCGGCCGCGGTAATAGCGCACCAGGGCGCGGGCCAGGTCGTGGGTGGAGATGAAGGAGGTGAACACCCGGCTGCCGGGCGCGGGATGGATGCCGGGCGAAAGGCAGTACATCACCGGGCCGTCCTGCAGCACCGGCGCCATCGCGTTGCACATGGCGACGATGGCGGAACCGAGGACAATCGGCGGGTTCTGCGCCTTGATCTGGTTGGCGAGCTGGACGGCGACCTGCGGGCTCGACTGGTCGTCGTGGAAGGTGAACCGGAGCGGCACACCCAGGATGCCGCCGGCGTCGTTGGCGACTTTCTCGGCGATCTGCAGCGCGGTCCGCTCGCCCTGGCCGAGGAACGCCGCACCACCGGTGAGTGGCAGGACGACGGGGATGTCCACCGGGTCCGCGGCGCGGGCCCCCGGGCCCGGGATAGTCGCCAGGAGGGCCGCGGCCAGCGCGGCCGGGGCCAGCAGCCGGATCGTCAACGTGCCGCGTTGTGCCATCGCCTGTTCCCCTACGCCGTGTTTCCGGGTCGATCCTCGAGGCCCGGCACCATGCCTGCCGGGAGGCTTTCCACGAACCGTGCCAGCTCGCCGGGCCGAGTGACCCAGAGCCGGTCCCGCTGCGTCATCACGTGCTGCATCGCGCGGCGGAAGGCACGCAGGCGGAACGGCTGGCCGATGACGAAGGGGTGCAGGACGATGCTGCAGACCAGCGGGTATTTTTCCGACTGCTCCAGCAGTTCGTCGAACTGGTCGACGATCATCTGCTCGAACTCCGCGCCGGTATGGTGGCGGAAGATCATGGCGGGGCTGTCGTTGATTTCGATCGAGTAAGGCACAGACAGGATCGGGCCATCCGATGTGAGCATCCAGAACGGCTGGTCGTCGGCCGGCCAGTCCATCACATAGCGGAAGCCCTCCTGCTTCAGCAGGTCGAGCGTCGCCGGCGTCTGACAGATGTAGGGCCCCATCCAGCCTTCGGGCGCGCGGCCGGTATGGCGCAGGATCGCGTCGCGGCTCTCGACGATCAGGCGGCGCTCGTCGTCTTCCCACAGGATGTCCTGGCGCTCCGCATTCGTGCGGCCGTGTCCCACCAGCTCGTCACCGCGGGCCATCAGTGCCGGGGCGATCTCGGGGCACGCATCCAGAACGGCGCTGTTGATGTTGTGGGCGGCGGGGATATCCAGGATGTCGAGCGTGTCGAGCAGGTTCCACAGGCCGACCCGGTTGCCGTAGTCGCGCCACGCGTAGTTGCGCTGGTTCTGCACCGCGCCGATCTGCGCGCTGTCGCTGCCGAGGCCGGCGCGGTAGGCGAAATGCTCGATGTTGTTCACCACCAGCACGGCGAGGCGCGCGCCGTTCGGCCAGGCGTAGGTCTGGCGCCGGGGGATGATGCTGAACGGAAAGCGGTTGTGATGCGGGAGCTTCATGCGTCGTCCCCTCCGTCCGCTGCGCCCTGCGGCAGCAAAATGACCCGGCGGCCCTCCGTCGTCCGGTCCCGCACCATCGCCAGACCCTCGGCGGCCCTGTCGAGCGGGAGGGCGATCGTGGCGGGCGGGCGGATCCGCCCGGCCTCGTAGAAGGCGAACAGCTCCCGGAAACACTCGGCCACGCGATCAGGGCGGCGCTTGCGGTAGTCGCTGATCTGCAGCCCGCTGATTTCGATGTTCTTGAGCAGGAGGTAGTTGGCCTTGACCGACGGGAATGCGGCCCGCGGCAAAGCCGACGACGACAAGCCGGCCGCACCAGGCGAGCGCGCGCAGGGCGGCGTCGAACGCATCGCCGCCGAGCGGATCGACGACGATGTCGGCGCCGCGCGCCTGCATTGGCCGCGCAGCACCTGGTCGCGCACAGCTGTCGCGCAGGTTTGGCGCGGACAGATCGATCACGGCGTCGGCGCCGGCTGCCAGCACGCCAGCTGCCCGCTCCGGGCGCGCTGATCCCCGCCAGCACGCGCGCGCCCATCGCCTTGCCGAGCTGGATCGCAGGCGAGGCCGACGGCGCCCGATGCGCCGAGCACCAGCACGGTCTCACCCGGGCGCGAGCGGCCACGCTCGCGTAGCGCGAACCAGGCGGTGTCGTAGACAAGGCTCATGCGAGGCAGCGTCGGCGAAGGACAGGGCGTCCGGCAGGCGGTAGCACTGGCTCGCGCGTCACGCGACCGCTCGGCGTAGCCACCCTGCTCGGCCATCGCCAGAACGCGGTCGCCGAGCTGCAGACTGGTCACCCCGGCGCCCACGCGCCGCCACCACGCCGGCCGGCCCCTTGCCGGGGATGAAGGGCAGCGGCGGCAGGAACTGGTAGGTGCCGCCGACCACCAGCAAGTCGACGTAATTGACCGGCGCGGCATGGACGTCGACCAGGACCTCGCCCGCGCCGGGGCCGGGCGCGGCACCTCGCCAGGTCGCAGCGTTCTCCGGCGGCGCCAAATGCCTCGACGATGATCGCCCGCATCGACTCAGACATCGCGGGTCGCCGGAGTAAGGACGGGATTGAAGCGGACCGGACGCGGTTGCAGCGCGCCGGCCTGCACCATGTGGACCAGCTTCCGCTTCACGACCTTGCCGCTGGCGGTCAGCGGCAGCGCATCCATCGTGACAGGATGAACTCCGGCATGTCGTACCGCGACAACCCCGCCGCATCGAGATGAGCGAGCAGGGCGGCTCGGTCGAGCCGCTGCCCGGCGCGCGGCACGACGGCCAGACACACCCGCTCGCCTAGCCGCGCATCGGCCACGGGGAAGGCCGCCGCCTTGTCGACCGCGGCGTGGCGCAGCGCCAGCGCCTCGATATGAGCCGGATAGATGTTGTGGCCGCCGCGGATGATCACGATCCTTCTTGCGGCCGGTGATACGCAGGATAGCCCCGTCTCGTCGATCCGGCCGAGGTCGCCGGTCATGAACCAGCCATGCGCGTTGAAGGCAGTTCTCGGTCGCCGCCTGGTCGTCGAAATAGCCGAGCATCAGGCTGGCGCCGCGCCCGCCGATCTGGCCGACCTCGCCCGGCGCGGCCTCGATGTCCGGATCGTCCTGGCGCCAGATGCGGATCTCATAGCCGGCGCAGGCACGGCCCGCAGGTCTCGGCGATGGCTCGGCGGGATCGTCGTGGGCAGCGTGTACTGGTGCGAGCACGTCTCGGTCATGCCATAGCCGCTCTGCGGCACGACGCCATAGCGCATCAGCTCGCCGATCACCTGCGCCGGCGCGGCAGCGCCCGAGATGCGGAAGCCCGTGACCAGGCCCAGCCGTTCGGCCCCTCGCGCACGCAGCTCGGTCAGCAGGTCGATGGCGTGGGTGGGGACGCCGAACAGGAAGGTCGGCGCCGGTCTCGACCAGCCGGTCGAGCAGGCTGGCGCCACGCGGCGTGTCATGGACCACCAGCTCGCCGCCCGCCACGAGGACGTGATCAGCGCACCGAGGCCGAGATTATGGCTCAGCGGGCTCAGTGTGTAGGTACGGAGTGCGGGCCGAACTGCCAGTCGGCGGCCATGACTCGGGCGTTGGCGAGCAGCGTGTTGTCGCTGTGCATCACGCCCTTCGGCACGCCGGTCGTGCCGGAGGTGAACGGCATGTAGATGATCCGGTTCGGGTCTGTATTCGGCAGCACGTCCGCGCCGGCGGGTGCGTTCAGCAGTGCTGCCATCGGCCTCGGCTGCCCTGCCGCGGCGGCGGGCAGACGGTAGGCGTGCAGCAGGGACGGGACCGCCTCGGCAAGGGCGAAAACGTCGGCCCGGTCCGCGCCATAGCCGGGTTGGGCGATAAGGGCGGCCGCCTGCATGCGCTGACACAAGGCGACGATGTCGGGCGCGGTGTGGTCGCGATGGAGCGACAGGCAGCTGACATATCCGTTGCGCGAGCAGGCAAGCAGCGCCACCGCGGTTTCGGCGCGGCTGGGCAGCCAGACGGCGACGCGCTGGCCCATGCGCACGCCACGGCCGGCGAGGTCGCGGGCCAGCGCGTCCGCGGCGTCGACGAGTTCGCGGTAGGAGAGGCGCCCGGCGGCGTCGCGCACGGCGGGGGCGTCGGGGGTCTTGCGGGCGTGGCGCTCAGCGAGGGCGTAGATCGTGTCCTCGGCCCAGAACCCGGCCTGCGTGTAGTGGTCGAGGGCGGTCTTGCTCAGCAGCGTCAGCATCGTGGCCATATTGCTCAGCCTCTCGTGCCGGCGAACAGCCGGCGGAGCGAACCCCAGAGCACGCGGAGCATCAGCGCGAAGCCGGAGATGGGCTTGGCACCGGGGGCGCCGCAGGCGTCTGCAGCGGCATGCACCGTCGCGGGCGCCGCGGCGGCCGGGCCCGCCGCCGTCACCGGCGTCTCGGCGTCGATCATGGCGCGCAGGCTGGTCGCGAACTGCTTGATGAGCTGGGCCGCAACCTCCTGGATCATGCCGGCGCCGCGGCCGTACTGCGCGACGGAGCCGGAGAGGGTGAGATTGGTGTGCACCAGGACCTTCGACCCGGTGCCCTCGGCCTCGACCCTGAAGGTGGCGATGGCGTTGGCGCCGCCCCGGCCTTTCGCATCGGTGCCGGACGCCTTGACGCGGGCGGTACGGGCCGCGTCGTCGACGTCCTCGAACCTGGCTGTGCCGGCGAAGCTGAGTGCCACGGGACCGAGGCGGACGCCGACCTTGCCCTTGTAGGTATGGTCGTCGACGCGCCCGGTCAGCTCGGCGCCGGGCATGCACGGGGCGATACGCTCGATGTCCATGAGGATTTGCCACGCCTGGTCGGGCGGCAGCGGGACTTCGAAGGCGTTGTCGAACTCCATCCGGCACCTTGGCGTCGTTGCGGTGCCGCCGACAGTAGAGGCGCCCCATACACGCCACAAGCGGAAAGCTCGTCAAATTCGGCACGATATCCCACTATTGGCGCTCAGAATTTGCGGACCGCCCGCAACCGCCGGATCGGCACCGCGACTTCGGGCGTGGAGCGGTCCAGCAGGTCGCGCAGGAACCGAAGCGCGGCCCCGCTCTTCATCGAGCGTTTCCACATCTCGTTGAAGGTCTTGCGGTGCAGCGCCAGCGCCTCGGGGGCGGAGGTGATCATCGCGACACCGACACGCACGTTCGGATGCTCGCCCAGCCGGAACGGGCTGATGGTCAGCACCTGCCGGGACGGCTGGCGGAAGATCTGGAACCCCGTGTGCGGCAGGGTCTCGGGGACAATGCCGATCTGGATGCCGATCGCCTCCTCCTCGATCACGGAGGCGAAGTGCGCCATTTCCTCCCGGGCCCGGGCGCGGCGTTCGCGGCGGATCTCCTCGGGCAGGTCGTGCCGGCCGACCATGCCGTTGCGGACGTAGCGGTCGATCTCCAGCGCCGACATCAGGTTGACGATCGAGGGCTGGCGCGACTGGTAGTTGACCTTCCGCTCCCGCAGGATGGCCATGATGCGGTCGATGTCGCCGAACACCCGGTCCCGGTCGGCCAAGTCCTCCGGCACGCTTTCCCGGAGCGTGACGTCCAGCGTCCGTTCGAACGCGGGCGACGCCAGCAAGAACGAGATCGGCCCGGCGATGACCGTGATGTGCTCGGCCGTCTCCTCGATCTGGCGCACCCGTTCGAAGTAGCTGACCGCCGACGCGATGTATTCGATCCCGACGCCCAGCAGGGTGGTGATCGAGACGCCCAGCAGATCGGCGAGCTTCTCCAGCGTGTCCAGCTTCACCAGCTCGCCGCGTTCGGACCGGTAGAGCGCGGTGCGCGAGATGCCCGCCTGCCGCGCCACCTCCTCCGCGCTGAGGCCCGAGCCCAGGCGGAACGCCTTCAGGCGATGGCCGATGTCGTCGTATCGCACGCTCAACTGTCCTGCTCCCGATCCCGTCGGCATGTTCGATGCAGCATGCCAGATCGGGTGCGCAACTTGAAAACGGATCGGGGTTGTCGTCCATTGCCCCGTGTGCCGGGAGGGACGAGGCGTGCCAAAATTGAAGATCAGCCTGGCCGGAGTTGATTACGACCGCACCCGGGCCCTGTTCGACGGCACCGTGCCCATCGAGGGATGCGAGACGATCGCGGTCGCGATGAGCCCGGAGCAGGCATTCCACCGCGCGTTCCGGTTCCAGGAATTCGACGTGACGGAGCTGTCGCTGTCGAGCCAGATGAACGTGCTCGACCGCGGGCTGGACCACTACGCCGCCATCCCCGTGTTCCCCTCGCGGCTGTTCCGGCATTCCTCGATCTACATCCGCGCCGACCGTGGCATCGCCCGGCCGGAAGACCTGGCTGGAAAGCTGGTGGGCGTGCCCGAATACCAGATGACGGCGGCGGTCTGGATCCGCGGCATCCTGCAGGACCAGTACGGGGTGAAGCCGACCGCGATGCACTGGCGGACCGGCGGGCTGGAAGAGGCCGGGCGGGAGGAGAAGTCCAGGCTTGCCATCCCCGGCCTTGACCTGGCGCCGATCGCCGCGTCGGATACCCTCTCGGGACAGCTGGCGTCGGGCGCGTTGGACGCCGTGGTCTCGGCCCTCGCGCCGTCCTGCTTCGGGCGCGATCCCGCAATCGTCCGGCTGTTCCCGGACTACCGCGCGGCGGAGGAGGCCTATTACAAGCACTCCGGCATCTTCCCGATCATGCACGTCGTCGGCATCCGCAAGAGCCTGGTGCAGGCGCATCCCTGGCTGCCGGTCAACGTCTTCAACGCCTTCGCCCGCGCCAAGGACATCAACACGCGCAACATGGAGAAGATCGGCCACCTGTTCACCACGCTGCCCTGGCCGGTGGAGGAGCTGCAGCGGGCCAGGGCGCTGATGGGGCACGATTTCTGGAGCTATGGCGCCGACAGGAACCAGCGGGAGCTGGAGGCGATCATGCGCTACGCCCATGAGCAGGGGCTGACGTCGCGCCGGATCGCGCTCGACGAGCTGTTCGTGCCATCAACGCTGAACCTGGCTAAGGTTTGAGCATGTCCGAGGATGGGGTGTCGCTGGACAGCCTGGCGCCGTTGCAGACCGCGGGCGGGTTGCCGCTGCATGCCCAGGTGGCGGAGCGGCTGACCGCCGCGATCCGGTCGCGCCGGTCGGCCCTGGTCGGGTCGATGCTGCCGAGCGAGGTGCACCTGATGCAGCACTTCGGCGTCAGCCGCCCGACGGTGCGGCAGGCCATGGCGCAGCTTGCGCATAGCGGGCTGATCATCCGGGGCCGGGGTCGGGGCACGTTCGTGGCGGCGGAGCGCCTGAGCCACGACGTGAGCCTCGCCTTCGAGGACGAGATGCGGGCGGCGCGCAAGAGCGTGCGGTTTAAGGTGCTCAGCCGGGAGACGCTGGCGCCCGGGTCCGCGGCGCAGCAGGCGCTGGGGATCAAGCCCACCGAGGCGGTCGAACGGATCGAGCGGCTGCGATTCCTGGACGGGGAGCCGTTCGCGCACGAGCAGCGCACGCTGCCGGCGAGCATCGCGGCGGGGATCACCGAGACCATGCTGGAGACGTTGGCCATCATCTCGCTGCTGGCGGAGGCGGCGGAGCGGCCGGCGCGGATCCGCAACACGGTCCGTTGCATGGCGGGGGAAGCCCGGGTCACGGGACTGCTCGGGCTGCGTCCTCGGACCCCCTTGATGCTGACGGAGCACGTCTACTACGCGGCGTCGGGCCGACCGCTGCTGCACGGGATCGTCCGGTTCCGCTGGGACCGGGTGGAGTTCACCATGGCGGCGGACGTGGCAGCGGGGGCGCCTGGCGAGGCTTGACGCTTTGCGCTGCCCGCCACAATGTAAGGACATTATGAGGAGCGAGGCCGCGTGAAGCCGTCCGCCTTCCAGTATCACGCACCCCGCAGCATCGAGGACGCGGTCAGGCTCCTGTCGCAGTGCGTGCCCGAGGAAGGGCGCGTGTTGGCTGGTGGCCAGACGCTGGTGCCGGCCATGGCGATGCGGCTGGCCCGGCCCGGGCACCTGATCGACATCAACGGCGTGGCCGGGCTCGATCGCCTGGCAATCGAGGACGGGCGTCTCTCGATCGGGGCCTGCGTCCGCCATGCGGCGCTGGGCGCGCACGCGGCGCCGGGCGTGACAGGGCGCCTGCTGGGCGCGATGCAACGCCATGTCGCCCATGCCCCCATCCGCGCCCGGGGCACGTTCTGCGGCAGCCTCGCGAACGCCGACGCGGCCTCCGAGTGGTGCCTGCTCGCGGTGGCGCTCGGGGCGGAGATCGAGGTCCGGAGCGTCCGGGGCGTCCGGATGATCCCGGCGGAGCGCTTCTTCCTGGGCTATATGACCACGTCGCTCGAGCCGGACGAGATCATCACACGTGCGCTGATCCCGCTGCTGCCGGATGGGACGCGCGCCGGGTTCTACGAGTTCGCCCGTCGGGCAGGGGACTTCGCGCAGGTCATGGCCTTGGCGGCCTTCACCCTGCGGGATGGTCGGGTTGCCGGGCCGCTTGTCGCGATCGGCAGCATCGAATCCCGGGCGCGACGAAGCCCCGGGGCGGAGGCGGCGCTGCAAGGAGCGGTGCCGGACCAGGCCACCTTCACGCAGGCGGCGTCTGCCGCCGCATCGGGCCTGACGGAGACGGTCCCCTATCTCCGCGCCCTGGCCGAGACGGCGGTGCTGCGGGCCTTGCAGGGAGCGGCTTGACGCATGCACGACATCACGCTGCACCTGAACGGAACCGCGCATGCCCTGCGCGTCGAGGCGCGTCGCACGCTGGTGGACGCGATCCGCGAGGAGTGCGGCGCGACGGGCACCCACAACGGCTGCGAGCACGGTGTCTGCGGCGCCTGCACCGTGCTGCTGGACGGCGTTGCGGTGCGGTCCTGCCTGATGTTCGCGGTGCAGGCCGACGGGCGGACGCTGCGGACCGTCGAGGGGCTGGCGCAGGGCGGCACGCTGCACCGGCTGCAACAGGCGTTCATCGACCATCACGCCCTGCAGTGCGGCTATTGCACGCCGGGCTTCCTGATGCTGGCCGTGGGGATGCTGGAGGCCGACCCGGAGATGCCGGACGCGGACCTGATCGATGCGCTATCGTCGAACCTGTGCCGGTGCACAGGGTATGCGAACATCGTGAAAGCCGTGCTGGCCGTTGCTGCGGAGCTGCGTCGGTCGGCCATTGCGGAGCGGCAGGCGTGAACGCCGTGCCGCCCGGCCGGGGGATCGGCCAGTCGGTCACCCGGCTAGAAGACGGGCCACTTGTCCGCGGCGAGGGGTTGTTCGCGGCAGACGTCAACTTCCCGCGGCAGCTCTCGATGCGGGTGGTGCGGTCGCAGATCGCGCATGGCCGACTTGTCTCGATCGATACGGCGGCGGCGCGGGCGATGCCGGGGGTCGTCTCGGTCTGGACCCATGCGGACGTCGCCGACGTCCCCCCCATCCCGTTCCGGGCGACGAAGCTGCGCGGGCTGGAGCCGTATTGCCAGCCGATCCTGGCGGGGGACCGGGTGCGCTATGCCGGGGAGCCGGTCGCGGTGGTGTTCGCCGAAACCGCCTATGGCGCGGAGGATGCGGCCGACCTCGTCGTCGCCGAGATCGAGGATCTGCCCGTCGTGCTGGATGCCGCGAACGAGCCGGCCGAGTTCCTGCCTGGCATCACCACCGAGCCCGCGGTCGTCCGCAAGGAATATGGCGACGTCGAAACTGCTTTCGACGCCGCGCATGCCGTGGTGTCGCTGGATCTCTCGATCGGGCGGCATTCCGGCGTGCCGCTGGAATGTCGCGGCGCCATCGCCCGGTACGACGCCGCGCATGACGTGCTGGAGCTGCATGGGACGGCAAAGAAGCAGCACTGGAACCGCGACGAGATCGCCCGGCTGCTGGGGCGGCCGCAGCATGGCGTGCACCTGTTCGAGGGCCACGTTGGCGGCGGCTTCGGCGTGCGGGGGGAGCTCTATCCCGAGGACCTGCTGGTCTGCCTCGCCGCGCTGCGCTTGCGGCGGCCTGTGAAATGGATCGAGGACCGGCGGGAGCACATGGTCGCGACCAATCATTCGCGGCAGCAGCGCCACCAAGTCCGCGCGGCGGTGGACGCCACGGGGCGGCTGCTCGCGATCGACGACGTGTTCTTCCACGACCAGGGCGCCTATGTCCGCACCCATGGCGCGCGCGTCGCCGACCTGGCGGCGGGGATGCTGCCTGGGCCCTACCGTCTGCCGGCCTACAGGGTCGCGGGACATTTCAGGCTGACCAACAAGACTCCGGCCGCGACCTACCGCGCGCCAGGCCGGTTCGAGACGACGTTCGTGCGCGAGCGCCTGATGGATGCCATCGCCGCCCGGCTGAAGCTGTCCCCGATCGAGATGCGGCGCCGCAACCTGGTTTCCATAGCCGAGATGCCACACGCGCGGCCGCTCGACACGCTGGGCACGGACATCGTGCTGGACTCCGGCGACTATTCCGGGCTGCTGGACTCGGCGCTGGAGCGGTTTGGCTGGCCGGCGTTGCAGGATGAGCTGGCGGCCCGGCGGGCCGGGGGTGAATGCGTCGGCGCCGGGATCGGCTTCTTCGTGGAAAAGAGCGGGCTGGGACCGTCGGACGGCGTCCGCATTTCCGTCGACGCGACCGGCGGTGTGGAGCTGGTCAGTGGCGCCGCATCCGTCGGACAGGGCGTCGAGACCGTGCTGGCGCAGATCTGTGCAGACACGCTGGGGGTCGACTATCGCCGTATCCGCGTGGTCCGCGGGCGCACCGACCGGATCGAGTTCGGCAACGGCGCCCATGCGTCGCGGGTGACGGTAATGTCCGGGTCGGCCACGCATTTGGCGGCACAGGCGGTGCGGGCCATGGCGCTGGAGACCGCGGCCCCGCTGCTGCAGGCCCGGCCGGAGGAGCTGACGGTCGTGGACGGGCACATCCTGCGGCTGGATGCGCCAGCCATCCCGTTGATGGCGCTGGGCGAAGTGGCGCGCCATATGGGCCCCAATTCGAAAGGGATGGTCGGGCGGACACCGGGGCTCACGGCGGAGCGGTGGTTCTACAGCGACCACATGACCTATCCGTATGGCGTGCATCTCGCGGTGGTGACGGTGGACCGTGGCACCGGCGAGGTCCGGGTCGAGCGGTATCTCGTCGCCAACGACATCGGCCGGGCGATCAACCCGATGCTGGTGGAGGGGCAGATCGTGGGCGGGTTTGCGCAAGGGCTGGGCGGGGCGCTGTACGAGGAGTTCCGCTACGACGAGGCCGGGCAGCCGCTGTCGACGACGTTCGCGGATTACCTGCTGCCGACCTTGGCGGAGATGCCGCCGGTCGACGTCCTGATCGCCGAGGACGCACCGAGCCCGTTGAACCCGCTGGGCGTGAAGGGCGCCGGCGAGGGCGGCACGAACGGGGTGGGTGCCGCCATCGCCTCGGCCGTCGACGATGCGCTGCGCCGGCCCGGCGCGATCACCGCTTTGCCGATCCTGCCGCGCACCGTCCATACCCTGCTGGCGGCCGGGCCATGAAGCCGCCGCCTTTCGCGTATCATGCCCCGGCGACGATCCCCGAGGCCGTCCATCTGCTGGGTAGCCTAGAGAATGCGCGTTTGCTGGCGGGCGGCCAGTCGCTGATGCCGATGCTCAACATGCGCTTCGCCTTCCCCGACCACCTGATCGACCTGAACCGGGTCGTGGGGCTGGGCGGGATCTCGCTCGACGGGGCGGCGCTCCAGATCGGCGCCATGACTCGGCAGCGCGACATCCAGGACAGCCCGCTGGTGCAGGAGCGGCTACCCTTGCTCGCCGAGGCCTTGACCCATGTAGGGCACCGGCAAACCCGCAACCGGGGCACGATCGGCGGCTCGTTGTGTCACCTCGATCCTGCCGCGGAGCTCGTCTCGGTGGCAACCGCGCTGGACGCGACCGTGGACGTCATGGGGCCGAACGGCGGCCGCAGCCTGTCCATGGCCGAGTTCCCGCGGGGCTACATGACCCCCGCGCTCGCACCGGACGAGATGGTCACGGCCATCCGCATCCCGTTGCCACCGCCGGGGCATGGCGCCGCGTTCATCGAGTTCAGCCGGCGGCACGGAGATTTCGCCATCGTTTCTGCGGCAGCCCTGCTGACGGTCGAAGGCGGGCGGATCACGTCCGCCTCGATCACGCTGGGCGGCGTTGGCGCCGTGCCGCTGCGCCTGGCCGAAGCGGAGGCGGCTTTGCTGGGGCGGCGGCCGGAGTTCGCGTTGTTCGCCCGGGTCGCCGCCTGTGCCGGAGCGATCGACGCGATGGAGGATGCGCAGGTCCCAGCCTGGTATCGCCATCGCCTCGCCGTCACCTTGACCCGCCGGGCGCTCGATGCGGCCCACGCCCGCATGGCCGGAGGCTGAGCATGTCCGACGAGGTCCTGCGGTCTGTCAGCATGACGGTCAACGGCCGGGCTCATGCCGTCACGGTGCCGGTTCGCAAGACCCTGGCCGACATGCTGCGGCAGGATCTCGGGCTCACCGGCACGCATTTGGGGTGCGAGCATGGGGTGTGCGGCGCATGCACCGTGCTGCTGGACGGGCGGGCGGTGCGGGCCTGCCTGATGCTGGGCGTTCAGGCGGAGGGTGCCGACATCGTCACGGCCGAGGGGCTCGCCCCGTCTCCCACAGCGCTGCATCCCCTGCAGGACGCCTTCTGCCGCCACCACGGCTTGCAGTGCGGGTTCTGCACCCCGGGCCTGCTGACCACCCTGGTCGAGTTCCTGCGCGACGTGCCGGACCCGACTGAGGCCGAGGTGCGCGAGGCTATATCGGGCAATCTGTGCCGATGCACCGGCTACGACTCGATCGTCGCGGCGACGCTGGATGCGGCTGTGCGGATGCGTGCGGCATGAATGCGGGGTTCGCGGAGGCGAAGGTGCTGGGGCGCGATGTCCCGCGGCTGGAGGATGCGCGGCTGATCCGGGGGGCCGGCCGGTTCGTCGACGACATCACGCTGCCGGGGATGCTGCACGTGGCCTTCGTGCGCAGCCCGCACGCGCATGCTGGCATCACGTCCATCGACATGACGGCGGCTGCGGCGCTGCACGGGGTGCACGCGGTGCTGACGCTGGCGGAGCTCGCGCCGCATCTGACGGACACGCGCCTTGTGGTCGCCATGCCGAGCCCGAGCTACCGGCTGGACCTGCACCGGCCCGTGCTGGCCAGCACCGAGGTGGTGCATGTGGGCGAGGCGGTGGCGATGGTGGTCGCCAGCAGCCGGTATGTTGCCGAGGATGCGGCGGCGCTGGTGGAGGTCGATTACGACCCGCTACCGGTCGTGGCCGATTGCGAGGCCGCCTTGGCGCCCGGCTCCCCCACCGCGCATCGGGACGCCGCGTCAAACCTGGTGGCCGAGATGACGATCGAATACGGCGCCGTCGATGCAGCCTTCGCGGCGGCGGCGCACCGGGTGCGGGAGCGGCTATGGATCCACCGTGGCGGGTCGCACTCCATGGAGTGCCGCGGCCTGGTCGCCGTTCCCGACGCGCTCGAGGACCAGCTGACGCTCTGGAACTCCACCCAGATGCCGCACGCCTGCCGGCGGCTGCTGTGCGACATGCTGGGCCTGCATGAGCGCCAGGTCCGGGTGGTGACGCCCGACGTGGGCGGCGGCTTCGGGCCGAAGCTGATCTTCTACCCCGAGGAGGTGGCGGTCAGCGTCGTGGCGCGGATGCTGGGCGTGCCGCTGAAATGGATCGAGGACCGGCGCGAGCATTTCGTCGCCACCACGCAGGAGCGGGACCAGGCATGGGACGTCGAGATGGCGACCGACGCGGAGGGCCGGATCCAGGCGATCCGCGGCGTACTGGTGCACGACCATGGTGCCTGGACGGCGCGGGGCGTGAACGTGCCGCAGGGGGCGGTATCGGCGATGCCGCTGGCCTATGTGGTGCCCGCCTTCCGCATGCAGATACGGGCGGCCGCGACCAACAAGGTGCCGGTGACCCCGGTGCGCGGGGCCGGCCAGCCGCAGGGCGTGTTTGCCATGGAACGGCTGCTGGACAACGCCGCGCGCCTGCTGGGGCTGGACCGGGCCGAGATCCGGCGGCGCAACCTGGTTCCGGCCGAGCGCATGCCCTACGCGACGCCGATCCGGACCAGGGGCGGCGTCCCCGTCACGCTGGACAGCGGCGACTATCCGCGATGCCAGCAGATGGCGTTGGATGGCGCAGGCTGGGCTGATTTCCCGGCCCGGCAGGCAACGGCCCGGGCGGCCGGCCGGCATCGCGGCATCGGCGTCGCGAACTATGTCGAGGCGACCGGGCGGGGGCCGTTCGAGCATGTGTCGGTACGGGTCGAGCCGTCGGGCCGGATTTTCGTCGCAACCGGGGCTGCGGCGATGGGGCAGGGCACCGAGACGATGCTGGCGCAGATCGTGGCCGAGCAACTGGGCGGCGACATGACCAACGTGATCGTCGCCAGCGCAGACACCGCGGCGGCACCTGCCGGCCTCGGCGGCTCGAACAGCCGGCAGGCCGTGATGGCGGGAAGCTCGGCGCATGCCGCGGCGGTGCGGGTGCGGCAGCGGATCCTGGAGGTGGCTGGCGAGATGCTGGAGGTTGCCGCCGACGATCTGGAGATCGACGGGCGGCACGTAAGGCTGAAGGGCGTGCGGCAGATGGGGCTGAGCCTGTCGGAGGTGGCCAGGGCGGTGGCGGGCCAGGCAGGGTTCGTACTGCCGGGCTCCGCTGGGCCGGGACTGGCGGCGAGCGAGGAAGTCGTCATCGATGCCATGACCTACGCCAACGGAAGCGCTGCTGCCGAGGTCGAGGTCGATGTCGAAACCGGGGCAGTGTCGCTGGTCAGGATCGTCTTTGCGCATGATTGCGGGCGGGTGATGCACCCACAGATCGTCAAGGGGCAGCTGATGGGCGGCATCGCGCACGGCATCGGCAATGCGCTGTTCGAGTTCATGGCGTATGACGAAAACGCGCAGCCGGTGACGACGACGCTGGCGGAGTATCTGCTGGTCACCGCGACCGAAATGCCCCCCGTGACGATCCTGCACATGGAAAGCCCGACACCGCTGAACCTGCTTGGCATCAAGGGGGTGGGTGAGGCGGGGGTGATCCCCATCGGAGCGGCAATCGCGTCAGCGATCGACGATGCGTTGGCACCGTTCGGGGTGGCGATCAATCGTCTACCGCTCTCACCCGTCGATTTACTTAAGTTACTAGGTGTTTGGTCCCGGGATGAGGTGACGCGGGTTTAATTGTCTTTGCGTCCGGTCGACGAGTGTCGTCCGGCGCGCTGAGCGCGTCAGCGCGCTGCTCAGCCTGAGCTGGGAGCATGCGTTCCAAGGTCCCATCCCGGCGCACGACGACGTGCCAGACAACCCCGGCCAAGTGCAGGCCAACGAACGCATAGATGAGAAATTGGCCGATCAAGTGGGCCTGAAGGGCAGCGTGTGTCACGGTTGGACTGAGTGTCGGTTGAGGCCAGTAGAACAGCCAGAAATAAGGCGACGGTCGGGCAGCGGCGATCGCTAGGATGTAGCCGGTCACCGGCATGAAAATCATGATCGAATAGAGCAGCCAATGATTAACGCTCGCGATGCGCGCTTCCCACGCCGCGACCCTGCCATCCAAACGCGGCGGAGGGTGCAGACGGCGCCAAATCAACCGGAACAGGGCTAGAAAGAAAATCGTCTGGCCGAAGGACTTGTGCAGGGTGATGTAGACGAAACGGCCAGGCGCCGCCGCAGGCATAGCCATGAACACCCAGGCCAACACGACGGCGGCCAGGATTAGCGCGGCCGCGAGCCAATGTAAGGCCTGAGCGGTGGATGTGTAACGCCTCGTGCCGCCCGAACCAAGCGTCGTCGTCACACCAACCACTCCTCCCCGGCCACAATTCTGGTCGGTGACATTTTTTTCGGGATGATTGCGCGGCGCACCGGGGCGTGTTGCTCTCCGCCGCCAATATCGTCAGCCCAACTCCATCGGCGACGTCTTGGTCCATATCTGCATTGAGGGATCTCTGTCGAGCTCATGGTCCGAGGGGCCTGCAGGCGTGATCAGGACGACGATCTTCTTAGTTGGCACGAGAGACGGAAAGTCCCGTCAGCGTTATTTTAGTGAGGCCACTTTAACACACAAGGCGGGTGTTGCCTGATGACATAAATGAAGGATTACTGAATCGCCCCAGGTTTGCCGGAGGCGGGTTGGTATAAGTCATGCCGCCATAGCCGATGGATCGAGGGCAGCATAGTAGGCGGCCCCGGCTTCGGCGGGCGGGATGTTGCCGATGGGCTCGAGCAGGCGGCGGTTGTTGAACCAGTCGACCCACTCGAGGGTGGCGTACTCGACGGCCTTGAAGGACTTCCACGGGCCGCGCCGATGGATCACCTCGGCCTTGTAGAGGCCGTTGATCGTCTCGGCCAAGGCGTTGTCGTAGCTGTCGTCGACGCTGCCGACCGAAGGCTCGATGCCGGCCTCGGCCAGGCGCTCGGTGTACCTGATGGACACGTATTAGGACCCGTGGTCGCTGTGGTGGATCAGGCCCGCCCGCTGCGCCGGACGCCGGTCGTGAAGGGCCTGTTCCAGGGTGTCCAGGACGAAGCCGGCGTGGGCCGTGCGGCTGGCGCCCCAGCCGACGATGCGCCGGGCGTAGGCGTCGATCACGAAGGCGACGTGGACGAAGCCGACCCAGGTGGCGACATGGGTAAAGTCCGACAGCCACAACCGAACCCGAAGCCGACAATCAGTCGGGTCGGAATGAAAGTACCAGCCCGTTGGCACGGGAAGCGGTGACACAGCGAACCTGCTAAATAAGGAACGTCAGGCTCATATCGAGCAGTTCGGCCAGTTGGCAGCAGTCGTTACATACCGCCGGAGATTTTGTCAGTGAGTAGGGTTCGGCCTGGCTCAGGCGCGACCACCGCGTCAGGCCTTCGCGACCTCTCTGACGCGCATGTTCACCAACCAGCGCAATGCTTCGTCAGCTGACAGACGTCCCGGCCCCCAGGCCATAATGCCGAGGGCCATGGCTGCCCAGGTGATGTGGATGGGCCAGCCGTCTGGCACGGTCAGCTCGACGATGCAGGTCATGAATAAGAGGCCAGCCGCGGCAAATCGGGTCCCAAGCCCAAACACCAAGAGCGCAGGGAAGGCGATCTCGCCGCAGCCGGAGAGGAACGCCATCGCCGCGGGCGCGGGGAAATCGTAGGGGCCACCTGGCAGGTGAAGCTTGAACTCGTCGGAGAAGAGGTAGACCGCCGTGTCGTTCAGGTGCAGGAAGCCGTTCCATTTGAGGATACCCGATTTCCAGAACGGCACCGCAAGCGCGAGACGCAGTACCAGTTGCGTCAGTGATGGCTGCGCGACCCAGCAGATGATCCTGATCGCTCGCTCGGTCGCCTGCGTCAGGCGGCGGACGAATCCGTCGTGATCCTCTTGAGCGTGGGGCAGCATGGTCAATCTCCAAAGCGAAGTGCGGCAAAGACGCCAGCCTCGATCATCCCGGTGATGTTGGCCGGCAGATCGAAGGACGGTGCTTCGGCGAAAGCGGCAGCGGCCGCGACACCCAAAGTGTCACCGCCGAGTAAGCTCATCAGGAAGCTAGCGCCCCCGGGCGGCAGCAGCCGCACCGTCACTACCATCTCGGGCCGAGTGACGAGCGTGTCCTCGGCTGCGCTCGAGTTCAGGGGCGTGAAGGGACCCTCAGCACGGTTGATGGCGAAGATCGCCACGGCCGGGTAGGCCGAGCGCAAGACGCGCGCCGCCGGATGCGGCGTGAAAACAAGCTCGCCGAGCCTATCCGGCGGAACGGCCGCGAGCGCTTCTGGCGACAGGGTCTCGACATCCGCCGCATGGTAGGCATCGAGCCAGGCCCGCTCGATCCGCGCTGTGTCAGCGAGCCACGGCATGTCTTGCGCATACTCGTAGGTTTCAATGAAGGCGGGGAACTCGCGGCCGTATTCGAACAAGAGGGGCGAGGTTGGCAGTGTGGCGCGGACGTGGAAACGGGCCATGGCGCGGAAGAACTCGACGCCGGTGATCCGCTGAACAGCCGGATAGACCGCAGCGAGCGCGTCGATCAGACTGACGGTGACGTTGTTGCGATAGACGTTGTAGCGCTTGACCGCTCCCTTGCCGGGAGGGCCCACCACGTCGATGGGCGCTGCCCGCTCCGAGTCGGTCAGGCCCCCCGCAAACGCACCTGAAAAGCTCGGCCGCCGCATTTCGGCAGGATAATCAAGCGGCATGGCCATCTCCCCACGTACGCGACGAAGCCAGCCGATCGAGAATCGTGCGGGCCGCCGACGCCTCCGCTTTCAAGACCGGCCAGTCCGGAATCTTGCTGTCCCATTCGATCAGCGTCGGAACAGGACCGATGCGTGAGACCACGATCTCGTACAGCCTCCACACCGCGTCGGCTACGGGACCATCGTGGCTGTCGATCAGGAGGAGGTCGCCTTCATCGTCACTCTGTTCAGCATGGCCGGCGAGATGAATTTCGCGCACCGCGGCGAGCGGAAAGTCCGCCAGGTAATCGAGCGCCGCATAGCCGTGGTTCGTGGCCGAGACAAAGACGTTGTTGACGTCAAGCAAGAGCCCGCAGCCTGTGCGCTGGACGATCGCCCGGGTGAATTCGGTCTCGCTCATCGTCGACGAGGCGAAGGCGACGTAAGTAGAGGGGTTCTCGATCAGGATCCTGCGCCCGATCGCCTCCTGCACCTCGTCGATATGGTCGCAGACCCGAGCAAGGGTGGCTTCTGTGTAAGGCAGTGGAAGCAGGTCGTTGAAGAAAGTCGTCTCATGCGTCGACCACGCGAGATGTTCGGACACCAGCGCCGGCTCGTAGCGATCAACGAGCGAACGGAAGCGTGCGAGATGCGCCCGGTCGAGCGGCTGAGGACCGCCAATCGACATGCACACGCCATGCAGGGAAACTGGATGGTCGAACCGGATGCGCTCGAGCGCCCGGTGCGGCGGACCACCAGCACCCATGTAGTTTTCGGCATGAACCTCGAAGAAGCCCTCCTGCGGCCCGTCTGCGAGGATGGCGTTCAGGTGTTCGTGCTTGAAGCTGGTCCCAGCGAGACCCGCGACGGAAAAGCCCGGAAAGCGGAGACGACGATTAGGGGACACTCCCCCTTTGCGCGTAATGGTTTGCATCGTCGTCCCCGCGTCCGTGGTCTACCGGGTTTAGGATTTGATCGGTGTCAGCGAGCCATGCTGCCCACCCGCGCCGGGAACCACGATGCTCGCGCAGGTGCCGCCGCGGACGAGCTTCCACGCGTTGCCCTGGAAATCGACGGTCGACGTGCCTTGACAGGTTGTGCCGGGTCCGGCGGCGCAGTCGTTCTGCCCCTTGAGGGCGACACCGTAGCACTGCTCCATGTGGGCGTCGTGGGCGGCCTTCTCCTGGGCCTGGGTCAGCGGCGCGGCACTGGCCATCGAGGCGATCGCCGTCGCCATGGCGCTGGCAAGGATGGTGGAACTCACAACGGTCTTCAGTGACATGGAAGATCTCCAAATGAGGCTGAGGTCGTGCCCGGACTGGACACGTAAGCAATACGGGCCATGGGCAGCGGTTGTTACAGAGTGGCCATCGGCGCCATCGCCGCCCGTCCCGCCCCAATCGCGCCCCCCCCCGGGACAGGCGAGGGCCGCCTGGAAAATCCACCGCATTTTCTATAACAACTGTTCTAGAATCCCCGGCGGCTTGAGGAGTTCGAAGCGCGTGCGTTCACGATTGGCAGCCGCAGGCCGGGGCGACCGTAACAAAATCGAGGTTCGCCTCGTAAGAGATAGCATGTGACCATGTCGTTATGGGAAGTTGATTGCGCGGCGTGGATGCGGGCGGCAATGGCCGGTGACGTGGACGCCTACCGACAGTTCCTCGTGTCGGTAACGCCGCATGTAAGGGCCGTCGCTCGCTCCCGATGCCGACGCTTGGGCGCCCCGGACGGCGAAGCCGAGGATGTTGTGCAAGAGGTGTTGCTTGTGATCCACCTGAAGCGGGGAACCTGGGATCCGGCCAGGCCCATTGGGCCTTGGGTTGCGGCGATCACGCGGAATAAGGTCATCGACGCGTTACGCCGTCGCGGTCGGCACGTCACTTTGCCCATCGAAGAGGTGGTGGACAGTCTTTCGGCCGAGGATCAAACTCCGCCGCTCGAGCAACACGATATCGACGCTTTGCTTGGGCGTTTGAAGGCACAGCAGAGAGAGATCGTCAAATCGATATCGGTGAACGGGCATAGCATCCGGGAGACTGCGGAGCGTCTTCGGATGACGGAGGGCGCCGTTCGCGTGACCTTGCATCGGGCGCTGAAGGCATTGGGAGCTCTTTATCGGAGTAGCGCTCATGAAGACTGACAATCTTATCGAGCTCCTTGCGCAGGACTCGTCTCCGGCGCGCTCCTTCCGATTGGTACTGATTGCGGCCGTTGTTTGCGGGATCATCATCGCCGCGACCGTGTTTTTCACTGGCATCGGCTTTAGGCCGGATATCTCAGAAGCTGTAGAAAGCAACCGCTTCCTATTCAAGTTCGTTGTGACCATCACCCTGGCCGTCAGCGCCACCGCGACGGCGCTCCGTCTCGGCAGGCCCACCGAGAGCCTCGGACGCAAGGGTCTCGTACTTGCCGCAGCGCTGGCGCTCGTGGCGGTCGCCGCTTCAGTGGAGCTGCTTACCGTGCCCGAAAGCCGATGGGTGCCTCTGCTTATTGGCCACAATTCGCGCCTCTGCCTGACCCTGATCCCGATCCTAGCTGTCGGGCCACTTGCCTGTCTTCTGATCGCGCTCCGCCGAGGAGCTCCGTCAAATCCGGGCTTGACGGGAGCCGTCGCTGGGCTCGCCGCATCCGGAATTGCGGCGACTTTCTACGCCTCGAATTGCACCGACGATAGCCCGCTCTTCGTGATCACCTGGTATCCAATCGCGATCTTGATCGTGACCGCAGTCGGCTATTTCATCGGCCGGAAGCTTTTGAGATGGTGAGGCGAGCCAGCGGGCGGAATGCCTGCGTGCGATCAAACGGAACGAAGCTTGCCATGCTGGGATTCTAGCCAATAGGCGCCCAAATGGGTACTTCTATCCGATAGGCTGCTGAGAAATTCTTCCGATCGGCTTGTCTACTCGATCGGATAAAGATGCTCGCCAAAACAATACGCTAGAGATTTTTTCCGATTCACTTCGATCGGAAAAAGCTCTAGCGCTGACGGATCGGCGAGCCGGCATCGCCGCCCGAGTCTACGCTCATGGCCAGCACGCGGCTAATCGCTGTCAGGTCACGGCCGGACTCGCTGGACCACGCATTGAAGGCGGCCTGGATCGCAGCGAGGTCGCGCTTGCCGCTCGGCGGCCGATCGATCACGCCTTCCCGGATCAGCGCGGACACCATGTCGGGCGAGGTGATGAAGGCCGGTTTGCCGATGGCCCGCAGGAACCGCCCGGCAGCGTCACCGCCCAGGTGATTGGCCCGCTTCTTCAGAACGTCTAGCAAGCCGACATAATCGCTGTCCGGCCAATCTGCGAAGAACTGAGCGGCGCTGCCGTGCTCCGCCTCGAGGTCGAGCAGGAATTGCGCGTTGATCTGGACGGCTTTGATTTTAGCGCCGTTGCGCACGATGCCGCGATCGCGCGTCAGCGCGTCGAACTGCTCCTCGGTCATGTAGGCGCAGGCCTTTGCGTCGAACCCGCTGAACCCCTTCTCGAACGCATCCCATTTGTCGTCGATGACCTTCGACGAGAAGCCGGCGTAGAAGATGCGCCGCGTCATCTCGGCGAGGATACGGTCGTCGGGCATCGCGGCGATCTCCGCCGGCGGACGTGGCGCCGTCATGGCCAGGATCTGCTCGAGCGCAGTCGTGCCACCCTTGCGGTCGACCGCCATGGCGAAGATCTCGGCGAAAGGTCTCATCGCGACGTCATCCGGCCTTCGGAACTGTCGAGCAGCGCGAGCGAAGGCGCAACGACACCTTCGAGCAGGCCCTGTTCGGGCCGCACGCGCGCGAGAACGCGGATTCCCATGAGCACTCCGAGAAGGTGATGGGAAAGCGTCGCCGCAGGCAGAGACCGCGTGATCGTGCCGTCAGCTTGGCCGGCTATCACGCGCGCGAGGAAGAATGCCTCGATCTCGGCAAGGACCTCGGTGACGATCTTGCGAAAGCCCGGATCATGCGGCGCGACATCGAGCGCCGCGTTGACCAGCATGCAGCCTTTGCGATCTCGATCGCCAAGCGAGCGCTTCACGATCTCCTCGAAGAAGGCGGCGATCGCGTCGCGGGGCGCCAACGCCTCGAAACGCCGAATGCGATCTGCAAGGCTTCCTTCGACATAATGCTCAAGCGCCTTCTCGTAGATCGCTCGCTTATCGCCGAAAGCATTGTAGAGGCTGGCGGCGGTGATGCCGGTCTTCTCCACCAGGTCTCGAACGGACGTGGCTTCGTAACCCCGGCTCCAAAAGCACAGCACGGCCGCATCCAGCACGGCGCCCTCGTCAAATTCCCTCGGTCTCGCCATCCCGTCACCCGCCCATCGTCCACGCCGCTGGCATCTTGCCATCTTCGGCGCCAGGCTGCATTTTAGGACGAACATACTAAAACTCAAGGCGCAGTGCCCTCAGGGGTTCGCGCCGGCCGCTCGCTGGTTTCCCAGCCGGGGGCCCGGGTCAGAATGGAGGACTCGCAATGGGACTCGAACAGCAGCTTGCCGCCTTCAAGGCGGAGTTCGCGCGCACCGCGCCGGCTGGCCGGCCTGCCCTCTACGAGGCCAAGATCGCGGAGCTGCGCGCCAGCTTCGCCATGGAGGCAGCGATCGGGATCGACGACCAGGCGCCGGACTTCGAGCTCCCGGATCCGCACGGCAAGATGCTGTCTCTCTCCGACCTGCTACGGTCCGGGCCGGCGGTCGTAACCTTCTATCGCGGCGGCTGGTGCCCCTACTGCAACATCCAGCTCCGGGCCTATCAGGCCGCCCTGCCGGAGATGGCCGCGCTCGGTGCGCGGCTGGTCGCGATTTCGCCGCAGCTTCCTGACGGGTCGCTGTCGACAGCGGAGACGAACGAACTGACCTTCGATGTCCTCAGCGATGTCGGCAATACGGTCGCGCGGCGGTTCGGCCTCGTCTACGCGCTGCCGGAGGAGCTTCGGGCGGCGCTGCGATCGAATAACAAGGCCTTGCCCGGCATCAACGGCGACGACAGCTGGGAGCTGCCGGTCCCAGCGACCTATGTCATCGACCGGGACCGCCGTGTGGCGCTGGCCGACATCGACGTCGATTACCGCAACCGCCTCGACCCTGAGGCCATCCTGGCGGCGCTGAAATCCCTGCGCCCAGCCTGACCTCGACACCGAGCGCACGGAGCGCGCCGCCACACCTGATCCGGAGGAAATCTCATGATCCGCTTCTACTTCCACCCGACGCCGAACCCCGCGAAGATCGCGCTCTTCCTGGAAGAGGCGGGCCTGCCCTACGAGGCGATCCCCGTCGACACCAGCAAGGGTGAGCAGCACACCGCCGCCTTCCGCGCCATCAACCCGAACGGCAAGGTGCCGGCGATCGTCGATACGGACGGACCCGGCGGCAAGGAAGCCCGCGTCTTCGATTCCACCGCGATCCTGCTCTACCTCGCCGAGAAGACCGGCAAGTTCCTCGGCACGCCGGCCGACCGGCCGGAGCTGCTGTCGTGGCTGCTGTTCATCGCCTCGGGCCTCGGCCCGTTCTCCGGCCAGGCGGTGCATTTCCAGTTCGCGGCGCCGGAGGGGCTGGACTACGCCGTGAACCGCTACCGGCGCGAGGCCGAGCGGCACTACCAGGTGCTGAACGACCATCTGGAAGGCCGCGACTTCATCGTCGGCGATGGCTACACGATCGCCGACATGTCGGCCTGGGGCTGGCTCGACCGTGCCGTCGCGCGTGCGCAAGGGCGAAGCCGATCCGCTCGCCGCCTTCCCCAACCTCAAGCGGCTGTTCGAGACGGTCGATGCGCGGCCGGCGGTCGCCCGAGCCCGCGCGGTCGGCAAGGACCACGACTTCAAGAAGGTCAACGACGAGGAGACCAAGCGCGCGCTCTTCCCGTCCAACTATCCCCCGGCCGCCTGACCCGGCCCGAGCAATCGCGGAGACGAGCATGACGGATTCCCTCGACTACACGCCCCCGAAGGTCTGGACCTGGAACAAGCCCAGCGGCGGCACCTTTGCCAGCATCAATCGGCCGATCGCCGGGCCGACGCACGACAAGGAGCTGCCGGTTGGCCGCCATCCGCTGCAGCTCTACTCGCTCGGCACGCCCAACGGCGTGAAAGTCACGATCATGCTGGAGGAGTTGCTCGCCCTCGGCCATTCCGGCGCCGAGTATGACGCCTGGCTGATCAAGATCGGCGAAGGCGACCAGTTCGGCAGCGGCTTCGTCGGCGGTGAATCCGAATTCCAAGATCCCGGCGCTGGTGGACCGCAGCGGGCCGACACCGATCCGCGTGTTCGAATCCGGCTCGATCCTGCTGTATCTGGCGGAGAAGTTCGGCGCGTTCCTGCCGAAGGACATCGCGGCCCGCACCGAGGCGCTGAACTGGCTGTTCTGGCAGATGGGCAGCGCGCCTTATCTCGGCGGCGGTTTCGGCCATTTCTACGCCTATGCGCCGACCAAGATCGAATACGCGATCGACCGCTTCGCCATGGAGGTGAAGCGCCAGCTCGACGTGCTCGACCGGCGCCTGGCCGAGAGCGAATACCTCGCCGGCGACGACTACACGATCGCCGACATGGCGGTGTTCCCCTGGTATGGCGGGCTTGCGAAGGGCTGGGCGTACGGCGCGGCAGAGTTCCTGAGCGTGCAGGACTACAGGAACGTGCAGCGCTGGGCCGACGCCATCCTCGCGCGACCGGCCGTGAAGCGCGGCCGCATGGTCAACCGCATGAGCGGCGATCCGTCCGAACAGCTCCGCGAGCGCCACGACGCCAGCGATTTCGACACCAAAACCCAGGACAAGCTCGCAGAGGCAAGCTAGAGCATCATCCGATCGGCTTGCCTTACTCGATCGGATAAAGATGTTCGCCGAAACAACCCGCTAGAGATTTTTCCGACTCACTTCGGTCGAAAAAGCTCTAGCAGCCTGTCGGATTCACCATTTGGCTCATAAGGTGTGTGCCGGATTTTGCTGCTCACGAGGCCTGCAGGCGGTTGATCCGCCTGCAGTTATAGGCCAGTGCGGTCAGCATCCACTCGCTGGCGATGTTCTTGAGACCGCGCATGCGGAAGCGGGTGAAGCCTATCGCTGCTTTGATGATGCCAAAGACTGGCTCGACGGTTTCTTTGCGTTGCTTGTAGGTGTCTTTCGCATCGTCGGTCTCCAGCTTGGCTTGCGGCGGTGGATCATTGTCGGGCGGCTTGGGCGGGTGTCCGCGCCGGCCTTTCTTGGCGTCATGGGCGGCCTTTTTGGCCTCATGCGCTGGGCGCTCAGCCTTCGCCTGGGCCCGCGCCTCGGCTCCAGGCGCGTATAGGCCGCATCGAGTTGGATTTCAGCGCCTCACGCCGGGCGATCTCGGCCGGCAGGGCCTGCGGATCGATATCCTCGGCATCGGCCTTCTCCGCCTGCGCGGTCAGCGTGGTGATGTCGGCGGCCAGCTTCGCGCGCAGTTCCTTGGCACGGTCGTACCGCACCGAACGGATCTTGGAGGCGTTGGCGTCGATCTTGGTGCCATCGATCGAAACCGTGCCGACGCCCGTTCGATCCGGTGCGAAGAAAAGATGCCGTTGGCATAGCTGTAGATCAGCAGTGCCAGCATCAATTGCGGATGATACTGCGGCTTACCGCTGGCCTGCTTGTTCACCTTGAACGCTGCCAGCGGCACGCGTTCAACCGCGGCCACTACGAAATGCCCAGGTCATCCTCGGGTAGCCAGTCCTTCAAATCCGGCGGAAGAAGGAATGCCTGCGTGCGATCAAACGGAACGAAGCTTGCCATTCTGGGATTCTAGCCAATGGTCGCCCAAATGCGTACCTCAATCCGACAGCCTGCTAGGACATGACGTGGACGCTCGCTTCCCACGCCCATGTAGGACGTTCTTGGTTGAGCGACTCTCCTCACCTGCATGGCGTTGTTGTCAAGGCCGACCGCTCTTCGCGGCGAGCGTCCGGGGTCCGCGAGGCCGTCGTGATCTGTGGCCAACGCTCGATCGTCCGGACGGAAGTAGCTACGAGATCCCGCAATCAGTTACGCTGAGCCCAAGCGGAAGCCCTAACAGGGAAGGGGCGATGTCGAGCGACAAGCAAGCCGCGGCGGGCCGTCCGGAATGACTACCCGCCGCCTCGGCGCGAACCTGGCGATGCAACATTACCAGCACGCCGAAGACCGCGAGCACCATCGCGCGATGCTGCTGCGGGCGGGCCTACCGGGGTAGCGGGCACCGCGGCCGCGTCCCAGTCACCGCTGCGTACGGCCTCTTGTCGTCTTCCTCTGTTCGTTGGGCGGCCGTGATCCAGGTGTTTGGTGCAAGCACTGCTCAGGGGACGTGGACCACCCGTGCACTGGACCATGATCTCATCAGGTTGACGCGATCATGGTCCAGGCGTTTTTGTCAGAAAGCGTGCTTCACGTTTTTCGACGTTGCGCTTCAAACGATCACGCTTTGCATCAGGCCGCCGCGCGGCCGTGCGACGCAGGGCCAGCGGCAGGCAGTGCCAGCGCCACCCGAGCGGTGCCGCCGCCGAAGCTCACCCGGGCCGGCCCGCCGAGGGCATTCACTAGCGCCAGGCCACGGCGATCGAGCACGAAGGATTGCCCGGCATGCAACACGATATCGCGGCGGTCGTGTTGCTGGGTGAGCCAGAGGTCGCCCTCCAGGCAGTTCACGAGTTGCCCGGTCGCATCGTGAAGCTCGAGCACGCCACCCTCGGCCAGGACAACCGGGATTCTGCTTGTTGCATGTTCCATGATCATCTCCATATGCCGGCTCGGGATGCCTTGCTTACGGGAATTCGAAGCCATGCACCCAAGGAACTCGCTAGATTGTTGGGTGCGGCGGTGGTGTTGTCACACGATCGTTTCTCACCGTTTGCATGAGTTCTGGGAATGTCAAACCGACGCTATGACCTGCCGCCGCTGGATTTCATCCAGGGGTTCGAGGCGGCCGCCCGCACGCTCAGCTTCACCCAGGCGGCGGCGGAGCTGTTCATCACCCAGTCCGCCGTCAGCCGGCAGATCAAGGCGCTGGAGGACAATCTCGGGGTTGCGCTATTCGAGCGGCACCACCGCGCGCTGGCGCTGACCGACGAGGGCCGGGCGCTGCACCGCATGGCGACCGAGGTGCTCGACCAGATGCAGGCCGCGACCGAGCGGCTGCGGGCAAATGCGCGGGTGCGCATGCTCTCGATCACCACGACGGCCGGGTTCGCGGCGCTGTGGCTGATCCCCCGGCTGCGCCGCTTCACCTCGGCCAATCCCGCCATCGACGTCCGCATCTCCGCCACCGATCGCACGGTGAATTTGGATCGCGACCTTGTGGACATCGCCATCCGCTACTGCGCGCCGGACACCGCGCCGGCAGGCGCGACCCGGCTGTTCGGCGAGGACATCCAGCCGGTGTGCAGCCCGGCGCTGCTGCGCGATCCCGCGGCGCCGCTGAAACTGCCGCGCGACCTGCACAACCACGTGCTGCTGCATCTGGACTCGCCGGGCATGCAGCGGACCTGGCTGGACTGGGACACCTGGCTGACCGCGTTGGGCATCGACGACCTGAAGCCGGCCGCCTCGCTGCATTTCACCCAGTACGACCAGATGATCCAGGCCGCCATCATCGGTCAGGGCGTGGCACTCGGCCGCCAGCCGCTGATCAACGAGTTGATCCGCGCCGGCAGCCTGGTCGCGCCGTTCGACAACACCGTCGTGGCCTCCCGCGGCTATGTCGTGCTGACCTCGACTGCGGCGGCCGGCAAGCCGCACGTGCAGGCGTTCTGTGCCTGGCTGCTGGAGGAAGCGGCGCTGGACAAGTGAACGAAGTGCGCGGGATGGGAGTGTCGCAGGGCGATGGAAGGAAGACTGCTTGGACGGGGAAGAGAGCCGGTCCGGATAGCGCCAAACTCGGCCCATCGCTGCCGGTATCTTCGGCCAGCTGCTCGATCATCCGGATCGAGATAGCAGCAAGATGTTGGTCCGGGCCAGTAACGCTGGGAGCTTGCTGACGGCCAGCACGACCAGCAAAACGCGCTTGACTCTCTACCAACTAATAGGTAGATAAGCGCCATGCACCTTGCCACCCGCACGCAGATCCTGACCGAAGCCGAGGCGGTCGTGCGGCGCGTCGGCTACGCGGGGTTCAGCTACGCCGATCTCGCGGAGCGCGTCGGCATCCGCAAGCCCAGCATCCACCATCACTTCCCGGCCAAGGTGGACCTCGGCGCCGCGCTGGTCGAAACCTACACGGACCGCTTCACCGAGGCGCTGGGCGACATCGCTGCCGCGTCACGGGACGCGCCGGAGCGCCTCGACGCCTATGCCGGGCTGTACCGGGCAGGGCTTCAAGCCGGTCAGGGCTGCCTGTGCGGCGTCCTGGCTTCCGAGCTTGCCGGTCTGCCGGAGCGTGTCCGCGCAGGCGTGCGGCGGTTCTTCGAGGTGAATGCCGAGTGGCTGGCGACGGTAATCGCGGAGGGTCAAGCCGTCGGCTCGATCCGCGCCGATGTGGACGCCCAGTCCCAGGCCGCGGCCGTCCTGGCAGGGCTGGAGGGCGCCATGCTCGTCGCCCGGGCGCTTGGCTCGGTGGAAGCGTTCGACTTTGCGGCCGCAGCGATCCAGGCAGGACTTCGGCACGGGAGCCGATGAGCTTTGGTTTGCCTACCATGCCTACCAATCAGTTGGTAGTTACGGACAGGAGCCGGCTCGATGACCGTGATGTACGACATGGCCAACCTCAAGAAACTGGCGCCGCTCGGCGCGGCTGCCCCCGCGGCGATGGCCGCCTTCCAGGCGCTCGACCAGGGGGCGCTGGCCGACGGCGCCATCCCAAAGAAAGATAAGGCGTTGATGGCGATTGCCGTCGCGCTGTCCACGCAGTGCCCCGACTGCCTGGAGGGGCATCGGAAGGCGGCCGGCGCGACCCGCGCGGAGTTGGCCGAAGCCTCCTTCGTCGCGGTCGCGCTGCGCACCGGCGCCGCCCTTACCCACGCCTCGCATCTCATCGGCGGCTGACGGCCGGTCTCCCGGCCCAGCCGTCCCACACGGATAACCAGCACCGGAGCAGCAACCATGAAGATCTACGACTACAAGGGCTTCCCCAACCCCGCCCGCATCCGCATGGCGCTCGCCGAGAAGGGCCTGCTCGATCAGGTCGACTTCGTCCACGTGGACGTGCCCGGCGGCGAGCACAAGCGGCCGGCGTTCCTGGCCAAGAACCCGTCCGGCGCTGTGCCCGTGCTGGAGCTGGACGATGGCACCCTGATCTCGGAATGCACCGCCATCACCGAGTACCTGGACGGTCAAGACGGCGATCCCGTGCTGACCGGCCGCACGCCCAAGGAGCGCGCGGTGGTCCACATGATGCAGCGCCGGATCGAGGCGGGCCTGCTTGACGCGGCGGCCGCTTACTTCCACCACGCCACGCCCGGCCTCGGCCCCGATATCGAAACCTACCAGAACCGCGAGTGGGGTGAGAAGCAGCGCGAGCGCGCCGTCGCCACCATGCGCGCCCTCGACGGCGAACTGGCGACGCGGCCTTACATGGCGGGCGAAGCGTTCACGATGGCCGACATTTCGGCGATGGCCGGGCTGGCCTATGCCGACTTCGCCAAGATCGAGACCCCGGCGGAGTGCGCCAATCTTGCGGCATGGCGTGCGCGGGTCAACGCGCGGCCGAGTGTCGCGGCTACGACCTGACGCCACCAACACTGGAGACGTGCCATGAACCTCAATTCGGACTTCGGCGCACGAGCGGCGGTCCATGCGGGGCGGCTCGCCTGGACCCCCTCGCCCATTCCCGGGGTGGACCGGCGCATGCTCGACCGCGTGGGCGAGGAGGTGGCACGCGCCACCTCCATCGTCCGCTATGCCCCGGGCAGCCACTTCTCCCCGCACACCCATGGCGGCGGCGAGGAGTTCCTGGTGCTGGACGGCGTGTTCCAAGACGAGCACGGCGACTTCCCCGCGGGCAGCTACATCCGCAACCCGCCGACCACCAGCCACACGCCGGGGTCCGAGCCGGGCTGCACCATCTTCGTCAAGCTGTGGCAGTTCAACCGGGATGACCGGACAGGGGTGCGCTTGGACACCAGCTCTGGCGTCTATGCGCCTGCACCCGACCGGCCGGGCGTGGAAACCACCCCGCTGTTCGAGGACGCGCGCGAGCAGGTCAGGCTGGAGCGCTGGGCACCTGGGGCCGCGGTGGAACTGCCAGCGCCGGGCGGGATCGAGCTGTTGGTGCTGGACGGCGGGTTCACGGAAAGCGGCGAGCCCTTCGAGGCGCAGTCATGGCTGCGTTTGCCGGCAGGATCGGCCTTGCAGGCCATGGCGGGACCGCAAGGCTGCCGCGTGTGGGTAAAGGTGGGCCACCTCGCAAACGCACAGGTCATGTAGTTCTTGTCTCGATTGTTGACCGCCTTGAACTTGCTGCCGTCGATGGCGACAACGGCGTGGGTGAACAGGCTCAGGCGACGGCACAGCGCCACGAACTGTCTACACACCGCCCTGATCGCCGGACCGTTGTCGCGACGGAAGTCCGCAATCGTCTTGAAGTCGGGCATCAGGCGTCCGGTGAGCCACATCAGCTCGATATTGCGTCCTGCCTCGCGTTCCAGCCGCCGGCTCGACTGAATTCGGTTTAGGTAGCCATAGAGGTACATCTTAAGCATGGTCGATGGATGGTAAGACGGTCGGCCGGTCACCCCCGGCACAACACCCGCAAACCCAAGCGCCCCCAAGTCCAGCTCGTCGATAAACACTTCAACCACGCGGACCGGGTTGTCTTCGGCGACGTAATCGTCCAGGCGCTCGGGGAGAAGCGTTGCTTGCCGACGGGGGGCTTGGCCGCTGAGGCCACCAGATGAGCCCGCGAACGAACTGCTGCGCACCACGCTGCTTGTCGGTGAGCGTCTCCAGACGATGAACCAGACGCTCGGCGTGGACCCGACACAGCGCGTGCTTGCCGACGTTGAACTGCCCAGCATCGTCACTGAGGATGACTGCATCGCACAGGAAACCGTGAGCGCTCACCGCACCCCACAGCGCGCCTTCGGTGGCGACGCCCACCGGGTTGGGCGTCACGTCCAGATCGGTCAGGCCGAGTTGCTCAAGATGGCGCGTCCAGGCTGTCTTGTTGGCAAACCGACGCTGCGCGTGGGTGGCCAGCTTCTGGACCGTATGCGAGGCAAGGTCATGGTCGCGCATGTAGTCCAACGCCGCGTCGTTGATCGTGTAGTCGGTGTACCCGGCGCGCAGCAGGTTGAGGAAGTTGCTCCGGCTCTTGCTGCCCGTCGTGCCGAACCACGTGAAATCATCGTTGCCGATCTGCGTGCAGACGGCGTTGACGCCGCGATGGCGCGCGCCGGTGTCGTCCGCCGAGATCCAGTCAGCGGTCGCAAGTCCGGCCCGCAGCACGTCAGTGGCCTCGGTCAGAAAGCCGTCCTGCCGGTCGATCAGCAGTCGCATGACCTGCCGCTTGGAAATGTCGATGCCGATTGCCTGCAACTGCGTGACCAGGCGCTCCACCGTCACCTGGCCCTGATGATACTGCATCAGCACGAAACGGCGCAGTTAAGGCCCGAAATGGCCGCTGATGCCAGCGGGCAGCGGTGCGATGATCGTCGCACCATCCGGCGTCAGCCAGCGCTCACGCCGGTAATGCACCGCGCGCGCCGTCGTCACCAGGTCCTGCACATGGTATGGCTCGTAGCCCTTGAACGTCGAACCCGGTGGGTGCTCTGCGCGTACCACCTCAATCTCCGGCGCCACGCGCGGGGTCACCTTGCCACGACGGCGTAATTTGCCTGCCTTGCCGCCGCGCTTCGGCTCCGTCGTCTTCTCCATGCCGCTCGGCTTGATGCTGGGGCGGCCCTTCAGGCCCTTCAGCCGCGCGATCTCATCGCGCTGCTCCGCCACAATCGACTTGAGCTCCGACACCTCGCCCAGAAGCGCAACCACAAGATCGCGCAGTTCGGTCGGTGAAAGCGACATCAAATCAGGGGCAGGAACTGCACTCGCATCGATTTAGAACGCGCCGCGTCGAGGAAGTGAAATTAAACCAACGCCCGGGGTTTTGCCCGGGTTACTCGGCTGATGCTCAGAAAGCTTTGTCAAATCAGAAAATGATCTCGGACAGCCTCTGAGACATTTTCCGGAGGCAAGGTCACCCCAGAAGTCAAACGTTCCGCACGTTGATATCAGGAGTTGCGGCCCCTGGCGCCTCCTATCGCGAGGCGGGCACTCCTCGGTACAACTGCTCCAGGATCGTCCAGACCGCATCAGCCGCCGGCGACAACGAGCGGTCGCGCCGCCGTAACAGCAGGATTGTCCGCGTCAGCAGCGGCGCCAAAGGAAGGCTGACCAGCGCCGGGTTCTCGGGCCGTGGTGCAGCCAGTTGCGGCACGACCGCGATCCCTACTCCGGCTTCGACCATGCCCAGCACCGAACTGGGCTGCGCCAGCTCCATCACCACCTCCACACTCGTCCCCGTCCGCACCAGCATGTTCTCAATCACCTGGCGGCTGCCCGATGCAACAAGGGGAGGATGAACGAACAGACGCGTCTGTACCTGGCACGGCGAATCTAGCACAATGCCGCCGCCGGCTCACGAGCCTTGAGCGACGTGTGAGCGGGGCGCTGGCGGATCCTGACAGCCGCTGAGGGAAGACGCCTCAGAGAAAGGTCTCAGGGGAACTCGAAGCCCGGCGGACCGGGAATCGTCCGCGTGTGATGAAACGTGTACCCGCCGAGAACCCGCTCGGCTCCTGTCCCGTCGACCGCCAACAGCCGCGCGGTCATGGACATCGTCGGCGACGCCTTCCCCCACGTGATCGACTGCGGCAGATGACATCGCCGGCCTCGGCGCGCACCGGAATATCGACCATTCGCTGACGCTCGACGCCTTGGCGATCGCACCAGCTGAGATCGACCCGCGGTGCGTTGCTCAAGTCGGCAGTAAGTCGCGCCACGAGCAGGTCGTCGTCGGCCGCGACGGTGCACTGGATCGACGTTCCATTGGCTGGCGCGTACTCCCGAACGCGCAGCCCGGTCTCCGCGGCGTGGCGGACGAACCGATCGCTGACGACGACCTGCAGCGAACCAGACCGCGCCAGGGCGCGAAGACCGTCGGACAACGCGATGACCCGGCGCAGCCGATCGCCGCACGCGTCGCAGGACATCAGGTGCGCTTCGACGGCCTCTTCATCCGCAGGGGGCACGGCGCCAAGCCAGTAGTCCATCAGCAGCGCAGCCGCGAGGGGAGTGGCGCAACCCGTCGGTGGTCGGCATGTGGGCCGGTCACAGCGAAGCTCCCATGCAGGCGCGTAGCTGCCGAATCGCTCGATGGCGGATCACGCGCACGTTGGCTTCCGAGATTCCCAGCGAGCGCGCCGTTTCGATCGCCGTCCGATCATCAGTAGAACGTCATGACGACGACCGATCGTTCGCGCTCCCTGAGGCCCTGCACGCAGCCGGCCAGTCGGCGGTCATCGAGCCGCGGCAGCGACGGCGGCTCCAGCACGAGATCAGCACATGCGTCGCCAGCAGTTCTTCCTGGCGGTGCGACGTGCGCCGCAGTTCGAGCACCGTCATCCGGCAGGTGCCGAGCACGAACTGCGCGAGCTTGTCCGCCTCCCCCCGCAAGCGCGCAGCGCCTCGAGCACCGTGAGCAGCACCTGCTGCGCCAGGTCGTCGGCGGCCGACGACGACCGCAGGTGCCGCAGGCCATACAGCCGAATCCGCGGCCGCATGCGGCGGCACATCTCCGGCTTCCGCGGCGCGATCGCCCTCCGCGATGCGGGGCGCGAATCGGCGTCGCTCAGCCCGACAGACATCGCGCTCCATTTTATGTGCCTCCGTCCGTCAGGTGCTACCCGCACGTTGAAGATGCGCGCGGCGCTACGCACGCTGCCGTCGGCGAGCCGCGCATAGGTCGTGAGATACGTGCCGCCGGCCGGCTGCCCGGTCAATCCGTTCTTGGCTGTGAACGTGGCCGTCCAGGTGCCGTGCTCAATCACGACGTTCCCGTGCTGCTCGACGGCGCTGGGCCGAAGGTCGAAGCCCTGCAGCGTGAAGTTGCCGAGCACGGCGCTCATCCACGCACGGAGCGACGGGCCGGCCAGGGCCGGTTGTCCGGCGGCATCACCGCCGCGTCGGGCGCCGAAGAATCTCGAGGGCTGCTTGGGATCGCCACAGTGATACGCCACCACGTGCCGCGCGCGAACTCGGGCCGCGGCCTCCTTCAACGACTCGGACGATGGCGCCAGCTCGCTCGGCAGTTCCGGCAACGGCCCGAGGATGTCGATGTGGTATGTCGCGGCGACTGTCATGAGTTTTGCCATGTCGGGCGGCGCCGGCGCCGGCTCGCTCAGCTCGACGACGAACTGGTCGAAACCACCGGAAGTAGAGCAGCAGCATCCGAGCCGGCGCGTCGCCGAGCACCGTGAAACCGTGCGGAAGGTTGCGCGGTCCCGTAGACGAAGGTGCCGGGACTGGCGAGTGTCCACTGGCCGTTCGCGCACAAACGCCATCTCGCCCTCGACGACGTAGAACGCTTCGTCTTCGCGATGATGCGTGTGATACGGAGACGTGTTTTTCATTATCTGGTCAATGACGAGACTTCAGCTTCCTCCAGCCACCGGCGCGATTGTTCGCGATAATCTGCTTGAACATGGTCGTGAGGGCGGACGCGTTGATCTTCTCGCCCTGCCGAATGGCGACGGTACGGGCGGTCTTGTTGTCGTGTCCGCCGGTGATGATGCCGTGTGGGTCTGGCACGATCGCGCCGTCGTACAGGAACACATTGACCCACTCCTTGGCCGCCAGCAGCGCGCAGACGTTTCCTTCGAGCGTGAAATACGGTTGGCGCGTGCGCTTGATGGTCTCCACGACCTCCGGATCCGCGGCGTGAACCAGGTCGCGGACCTGACGGCAGATGGCTTGCTGCCACTCGGGCAGGGCTTCGATGTAGACGTCCACCCGTGGGTCCGTGTTGTTTCTCGGCATTGGTCTATCAGTCCTCGCGCGATTTGCCAGGTCGGTGACGCGCGCCTAGTGTCAAGATGCCCGACGCAAGAGCGTTCTGTCCGCCCAACGTCGCGCCGCTCAGCCGCGAGTGGCGCTCAGGGATCTGAAAGCGCGCAGGCGATGCTCGAATGTCAGCGACCTCTCTACGCTGGCCACATTTCGCCGCGACTGCTTTCGTTGGATGAGCGGTGGCCGCAATCGCTGGTTCCAGCCACGAAACGGTGCCTTCCACCGCCAGCGATGCGCATCCGTGACGCAATTTTCCTGCGCGATCGGCTGATCGTCAACTCCTTTCGGAAGACGCCATTGCGGGATCTGATCGGGTTCAGCCGAGGCATTGGCGCGGGCGAGATAAACATTGAACTCCGGGATTGAGGGCGGGCACCAATTCCTGGTGGTCGCGTCCGTTGCGGTCGCCAGGATAGGTAACGA
>CAVTKE010000009.1:0-362067 GCA_963735225.1 uncultured Alphaproteobacteria bacterium | reverse complement strand
GCGGATAGACCTTGATCCCGCGTATCCTAACCGTCGCGACTGCAGCAAGCCAGCTCGGCTGCCATCCCGAGACGCTGCGGCGCGCTACACGCCGCGGCGAACTGGCCTGTTATCGTATCGGCGGCTGCGTTCGCATTTGAGCGGAGCAGCTCGCGGCGTTTCTGGATAAGTCCCTTGCCCAGCGCGACGCCGACTACAGATGCGCCGAGCGGCGAGGCCTCGGACCGGGAGCCGGATCTAGATGCGTTTCGCCTCGGGCTACAGATCAAGGCTGCATTAGACCGACCGCCGCGGAAGGTTCGGGGTGACTGAGCCTCTGCCGCGGTGGCTCGACCTGGAGGACGCCCCCGACGCTTATCGTTGCGCGCCGATGTGTTCCTGCGCCGCGTCAAGGCAGGATTGGTGCCGCGGCCGTCCATGCACCTGGGCGAGCGCACCCCGCGATGGGACCGGGAGGCGCTTGACACCCGGATGACCGGCGGGGCAGCGTCGCCATCCTCCAACCACTTAGCAAGGCGGTTGCTGCCATCCTCGAAGAAGGCCGGAGAAAGCAGGCGCGTCGTCTGGAGCGCTTGGCGAAGAGGAAAGGCTGACAATGGCTAGCGCATCCGACCGCCGGCGCGTGGCTGAGATCACCAGTCTATCCATTCGCAAGATGCAAGAACTGGCGGCGGCGGGCACAATTCCCGGGGCTGCCAAACTTGGCGGTGTCTGGACATTCGATCCAGTAAGTCTACTGGCCTCGATCAGTGACCAGGAGCCGCGCCCCAGCCAACGTGTGCATCATCGCCCGGTTGTTATTAGCCATAGTGTTTCAACGATGCCCGATGCCAGCATAAATGCCGCCTTCGACGACTCTGCATAAAAATCGCAAGAAAGGCGGCGGAACGATGCCTGACCCCTTCATCTCTCGTCGCCTTCGGGTTGTCGACCTAGCCAATCTTGGGCCGTCTCAGATCAGCACATCTACAATCTGATCAAAGCCGGGAAGCTGGGCTGCATCCGCGTTGGAGGCATGATCCGCATCCGCCCGGAAGACGTAGCCAAGTCCAAGGAGAAGAACTCTCGCGTGGACGCGCCCTACGCGAAGGCATAAACGTCTGCAAATCCGAGAGCGCTAGCGTCGTGATGCGGCTCTCCACGAGGGCAGCATCCACTGGACCCGCGAACCCTCTGCCGCGCCTTCCTACCGCCCCTGGGGGTATAGTCGGGCGGCTTGCGTCCCGGCCTTCGGCTAGGCTCAAGGCGAGGAACGTCCGGCGGCTGGTTGAGCGCTGTGGCGCTGGGGAATCCTCCCTGAAGCCCGACGTTGTGCCCCTGGGCATTCTCGTTGCTCTTCGACCTATATTCTGGAGGACAGGTCTCGGCCGTGTACGTTCTGCTGCGACCCGCAATGCAAGGAAGGCCAGCGGCGCAATTACATGACAAATTCTCATTCCTATAGCGTAGCCTTTCAGACGTTCCGGAAAAAGGCCAGCCCGTAGGTTTTCGCTCGAGTCGATCGGTCTACCGCTCCGACCCCACCAGCCACGCCAGTTGCCAACTGAGCTATCGATAGATCGTTTCCAATTCGTCCGGAGAGGCTATGGTCCTGGTTCAAATGGGGGACAGTGGCATGAGTGGAGCAATTGGGCCATCAAGCCACGGCGGAAGAAGAGGCGGCGCAGTCGACCTGAGCGAACTCGCCGCTTCAAGCATCGCCCCTCCTGTGTCTCAGGGTTGACCCTTGCTGCGGTGGTTTATGGGTCTCTTCAGCAAGCGCATTAAGGCCGCGGTTCCGCAGGCGGTGATGCCGTCGCGCATCCCCACCGTGAAGTTTGACCAAAGCCGAGTTACTGCTGCCGTTGAAGCCGAGATCCGGTCTACGCTTCAAGGCGTCCCCGAAATTGACCCAGACAAGCTCGCGATCGCCTATGAAGCAGCCCTTCGATCCGTCCGTGCGGGACGAGACCTGGGGACTCCTCTGCGCCGCGTTGGTGGACTTAGGCTTGACCGAACAACTCGCGTCTGAGGTCGCTACCTTGGTCAACAACCGAGCCACATCGTTGATGGAGCGCGAGCAACAAAGCTCGATCGGGATCTCCGAAGCGGTTTGGCTCTATTCCGGCGCACCATGCATGATCAACGTAAAGAAACCTTCGCCGCGGGATCAAAAGCGAAACGCCGACCATCTCGCCGCGAACGGCAAACGCTATGCGATAGCCAGAGGCATGTTGATGAGCGGAAGGCGGGTCTGGCCTGGTCAGGACCCAGGCTGTAAGTGCATCTCCAAGTCGGTTATCCCTGGCTTGGAGTAGCAATGAAAGCATCGGCGATGCGTCAGTCCTGTCAAACGGCGAAATCGTCGCTGAGGCCCACGCCCCCCCCCCCGGAAACCTCCCCAAGTTGGGGAAGTTTCTCGCTGACCGATTTGACCCATTCCGCGATGTGGTGCGGCGCATAGGCCGAAAGCACACACGCCTGATAAGGTGAGCAATACATGAAGACGACGAAGGGATTCGCCTTCATTGGCGCCGGCTACCAGCTTCCCCAGGATTCAGCGGCGGCGGCTGCCCATTGGGGGGAGGCGCGGCGGCGGTTCCCTGATTTCCAGGACGGCTACATCATGGGGTGCCGGTGCCTCGATACGCTCGGCCGGCATGCCGAGGCCGAGGCTGTGATCGCCGATGCAGTGTCGCGGTTCCCCGACCAGATCGCCGTCTTGATGCAGAGCGCCTACGTTGCGACCTTTCACGGCCGCCACGAGGTTGCCGTTGCTCGCTGGGAAGCTGCCGTAGCTTGCCAGCCGGATAATCGGGAGGCGTGTGACAAGCTGGCAGTTGCGCGTAGCCATATCGCGGTGCCAGCCATCGACCGCGAAAAACACCCTCACGCCGATCTTCTGTCCCGGTTCGAGAGCCTTGGTGACGGCTGCGAGTTCGGTTTGGTGCAGCGGAATTTTGGCGCCGAGCCGCTTGGCCTCCTTCGCTGGGCAGGTATTCCGCCGTGGGCGCTGATCGACAGCCTTAATGATGACCTGGCGGCCTTCGGGCGGGAAAGCGAATACCGCCTTTCAACAGTCCAATCCGAGGTACTATCTCAATGTTCCCGCCGTACACTATTCGATGCATACCCAAATCTTCACGGGTAACCCTTCGCCCGCAGCAGACATCTTGCGCAAGAGCGTGACGCGCAATCGGTTCCTGCGGCGTTCGCTTCTGGAAAATCTACAGAAAGGGTCGAAAATCTTTGTCGTGCGTCCCCGCAACGGGGCGATCGACGATGCGACGGTGGATCGCACGTACCTGGCGGTCAGAAGGCATGGGCCTGGCACTCTGCTTTGCCTCCGCACCGCCGATCATGTCAATGCACCGGGCCACGTCGCCCGCCGGGACGAAGGGTGCTTGGTCGGTTATATCGACCGCCTCTCCCCACACTCGCATGTCTTGGACATTAGCTATGATTGTTGGCTGACCATCTGCCAAAGAGCCGCCGGCATCGTCGATGAACTTGCCGGTCGTCAGCCATCATTAAATCCGATGCCAGCTTGAGTCCGCCGCCACAAACACAAAGCCAACCGGCGCTGCGGCCGTGACGGTCGACGGAGGGCCGTAGACCGTCTGCCCCGAGGCCGGCGAGAAAGTGAAAGCGGTAATGTCGCCATTTTGGGTGAAGATGAAGATTTCCTTGCCGTCAAAAACACCGCTAGTTGCTGGCGCGGTCACGGTCGCCGCCGCAATCGTGCCACCAGATGGGGACAGGTAGAGCGTCGTTGCGAATGCCGGGAACGCGACGGTTCCGCCGTTGGCGATGCCGGACGTAGAACGAACGATCTTCGCGTTGCCTACCTGGTTCGTGTCGGCATAGACGGGTGCCCAGTCAGTGTTAGCGGCGTGCGAACTGCCCACCGTCAGCCGCAGCCACCCGGTTAGAGCGCTCTGAAATCCGAGTACGGCCGGTGCGGTATTCTGGACAAACTGGCCCGTGACGTAGGTGCCAGAGGTCGGCTGCGCGGATGCGGAAAACAGCGTCGGCCCGATGATTTTGCCGTAGCTAGCACTGGTCGGATCGGAGTTCTCGATCACATGCGCCCAGGATGCACTCGCCGCCGGGATCACGCCCAGGCCGGCGTTGCTGGTCGAGAACCCAATCGCAACCGGGTTGGCGTAGATGATATTACCCTGCAAGACGTTCGACACGGCTCCCTGGAGCACCGCATCGGCCAGGTTTCGGAAGCTGTTTCCCGAGACCACGAAGCCGTTCGCAAACGGGATGGCAACGCCGGTCGGAAGATCGCCCGCGCCAATATTGGTCAGCCACGTCCCGTTGGAGCCGCGGTTTGCCGAGACGAATCGCGGGTCGCCGTCGAACTGATTGCCCCGGACAACCACACGTTGGGTAGATGCCGGCGGTCCTTGAACCCCGGAGGTTTTGAAATCCGTAACCTGGTTGCGTTCGATCGCCATCCCGTCAGCGTCGAGATCGTGCCATGTGGAGGCCTGGTCAAACAAAATGCCGAATGCCCCAGTGGTCTGGATGATGTTGTCGGCCACATGGGCGTTCTTGAAGGCCGGGAAGATCCGAGATTCCGTTGGTGTTCAGGTTCGCTTCCGCGATCGGCCCATTGTAGGACCCCACCACACCGCCGCCGTTGCTTCCTCCATTGTTGCCGACGAACAGGCTGGCGCCATAGCCCCACTGCGAGTAGCTCGACACGGCCGGCAGCGTGCGCACCAGCTCATTGCCGCTGACCTCCACCCAATACGCTCCAGGATTTGCCGGAGGAGCAGCGAAGGTGCCGCTGTCATAGAAGATGCCGGGGGAATTGGAGCCATATAGGGTCGCTACCGTGCCGGCGCCTGAGGCCGGCGTGCCCGGCGGGGATGCCGCAGCGCCGTTCGTTTTCGGGCCGCCAAAGACGAAAATGTAAGCCTGCGCCTGGTTCCGAAATGGCAGTTCCGCGCGCAGGAACACGTCGTGAATGCTGTTATTGATGATCTTCAGGCCGAACTCGTTGGTGTTGCCTTGCGTCCCGCCCGAGTACGACCAGGCGTTGATGCCGTAGCCCATCATTCGCCGCATCACGTTGTTGGCGATCAGGACGTTTTTAGCCCCGCCGACCGAAATTCCCTGGCTTTCGGTGATGGTATTGTTGGTGATTACCACGCCGGAGCGGATGGGAACCGCGTCACCGTCACTGGCATTTGCCGAGATCGAATCATCATTGGCGCCAATGATCTCGTTGCTGTCCACCACGAGGTTCGAGTCACCCCAGACCGCAATCCCGTCGCCGTTGGTGTGAAAGATGCGATTGCCCCGGACGGTCACTTGGTCGCTGTTGCCGATGACCAAGCCAAAATTCCGGGACTGGATGAACTCGCAATCGACGATGGAAATGTTGGAGCCGTTCCCGAGCCGGAGAATCTGGGAGCCGGTTGTCGCGATGGTGGCGCGCATCCCCGAGACGGTCAGGTCGCGCATGTGGAAATTGGCGAGCGCCGGGAAGGTGTTACCGTCCGAGCTGTTGCTGATCCCGTCTCCTCCACTGCTAGTGTCGTCGATCAGGATAACGGTCTTCCCGCGCCCGCCGCCGCGCATGGTCACATTGCTCTTGACCAGTACTGAAGCAGGCCGAGCGGTCGACGCGGTAAGTCGCCGCTGGGAACCGCACCTCTCCCCCGGCCGGCAATGCGTTTGCGGCGGTGATTGCGGCGTTAATAGCTGGGCAGTCATTGGTGGCGCCGTTTCCGACCGCGCCGAAATCCTTGACGTTGAACACGTCCGCCGCACGGCCTGCCTGGGTGCGGGCGGTGGTCGATCCCGTCGCGGTGGCGCTCATGCCGGAGATGTCGCCGGTCGAACCGGGCGCATTCAGCGTGATGTGGCCCAGGGATGGGGATGGCAAAGATTGCGCGACGGCAGCCTGGGCGGTCAGGGCCAGCAGGGCGGCGAGGACACGAATTTTCATGATACCGCCATAACTCCGTTGTCGATCCAAATTTGCCCTGCCGTCGATGGCAGCGTCGTGGGCAAGGTCGCGATTAGCGCCGTCAGCGCGGAAACCGTGTTGGGCATCGCCGCGTTCGCCGTCGCCTGAGCCGCCGCAGCCGCCGCAGCGTTCGCAGCGTCGGCCGAAGCCCGCGTCGCGGCCTCCGCCGAGATCGCCGTCGCATTCGCTGCAATTGCCGTCGCGTTCGTGGCATCCCCGGCAACGCGTGCGGTCGCCTCGGCGGTGTCCGCAGTCCCGCGCGTCGTGGCCTCAGCCGCAATGGCCGAAGCATTCACCCCATCAGCCGCACCCCGAGCCGTAGCCTCCACGCCAACCGCCGCATCGGCATACGCCGTGGTGGCAATGGCCGTGGTATTGTTGCCCGCCGAGCGTGTCGGCGCAGTAGGCGTGCCTGTGAGGGACGGGCTTGCCAGAGGCGCGTACGTGGTGGCAGCCGTGGCGGCTGGCAGGGCCGCGTTGGCTGTGGTCTGTGCGGCAGCGGCAGCGGCGGCGATGGCAGCATCGCCGGAAGCGCGGGCCGTGGCCTCGGCAGTGTCAGCAGCGGCCCGCGTCGTGGCTTCAGCAGCAATCGCCGCCGCATTCGTCGTGTCGGCATTGGCGCGGGCGGTCGCCTCAGCCGTGATGGCGCTGGCGTTGGTGACATCCCCCGCCGCGCGTGCCGTCGCCTCAGCACCGTCCGCATTAGCCCGCGCCTCAGCCTCAGCGACTATAGCCGCAGCATTCGCCGCGTCCCCAGCCGCCCGATCGATGCCCTCCGCCGTCAGCCCGCCACCATCCGCGACTGTGCCCGCGACCGCCCCGTAGGCCAGCCCCAGGTTCGCCCGCGCCGCAGCGGCGTCCGGCACGTCCGACAGGTTGGCCGCCTTCGAAAGCGCATTCGCCGCGACCACCGCCGACAGCGGCATCTTCCCCGTAAGGCTGCCTTGCGCGACTGGAACCAACTCGGCCCCGGTTACCGGCCCGATCGGCGGCAGGTCCGCAATACCAGTTCCGGAAACATTGCCGCTCATTGCGAATCCCCCGTGACCAGAATCCGCGCGCCGGCAGTGGTCAAAATTGCATCACCGCTTTCGGTCGCGAGGTAGGAGGGCCCGGCCTTGCGCCGGCTCATCCGCGCTGCCAGGTCGGCCAGGGCTGCGCGCCACCAAGCCATAGCGGTGCGTTCGCTCACCGAGCGCCACCGACGTGCTTCGGCCGACCCATAGCGGACACGCCGTGCGGGAGCTCGACGGCAACGCCGGGTGGTGCTGGCGGCGTCGGCGCACCCATGGGCTCCGGATTTTCCGCGTTGCCCTGAATGGCCGCGGGGGCGACGCGGCTCCCCCGCTTGACGCCCTTTTGGAACAGCGGGGCTTTCGGCCGAGGATCGAAGGCCGTCCCCCTCGCGGGGCCGCCCCATCCTGGGCCCTTGCTGCCATTGCCGTGGCGCGTGCCGCTGCTCCGGGCCATGGCTAGATTGCCGCCTGGGGCGCGGTGCGGCTTTCAATCAGCGCGAGCTGGATTGCGGACGGCGCCCCTCCTACATGTTGAGCCAGTTCAGCGGGGGCGTTCGCAACCAGGCGCGCTGGCCGTTTGCGACGATCGTGTTTGCCCAGCACGGCAGGGTGGCGGCTGCTGCCCTGGCGACGGGGAATTTTGGCGGCTTGGGACACGATTGATACCCGACAGTTACCCTGGTGACAGTTCCAGTATGCCAGAGATCTATTTTATGTAGCAATATCAACATAGAATAACATGAGAGCACATGATAGACAGTCAGGTGCTTTTCTGACAGGTCGTCGCGGCGGCTGGGACGTAGCGCTAAAAGTGGGGGAATGCGCCAGAGCGGCCAATCAACGAGAGGGTTCGGACGCTCGCTGCATGGTCGTGCACGGACCCTTCGCCAAGACCGAAGGGGTTCGGCCGGCGATTTTGAAAAAACCGAGGAAAACCGGCATTTTTGTCGTTTTTTTGACCGCGCGCGCGCGGCGATTGAAAATAGGCGCTCCGGACGCCCCGGATTCCCACCCAGGAATGACGACGCAGAAGCGGGCGGCGGCTGCGTTCGGTCAGCCAGGCGCCGAGGGTCGGCATTCTGTCTTTCGCAGTCATCGCCCGCCGTGACTGCTGCCCCCTGCCCTTAGGTCGGTAGGAGACGTTCATCAGCGGAATAGGTTCGTTTGACGGTGGAGAAGGTTGGACAAGTTGTCCCACCTTTGGGCGGGAAACTTCCCCAACTTGGGGAGGTTTTTGTTCACAATGAACATAAACCTCAGGGCGGGCGATGGGGGACCTTCAATCGGCGCAAGTTGCGCCGAATGAGAGCAAACCGATCGGCCGATCAAACCGCAAATTTGCGGTTTGAAACCGGCAGCGCCGAGAGGGTCGGGCAAATTTACCCGACCTTGAAATCAGCAAATTTGCCGAATTACCTGCCGGGACACGTCACGGCGCCGCGACAGATCAAGCGGCAAATTTGCCGCTTAAAACTTCTCGGCGCGGCGAACCTCGGGCAAATTTGCACGAGGTGTCCGCGGCGCGCGCGGCTGGCGTCGTGGCGGAAGTATCGGAAAGCTGGGCGGGTGGATGTGTCGGCACGGGGTTTTCGTCCCTCTCGACGCACCTCAGGACGTGCGGCAGTTTCGTTCACGATACGCAGCATGTCGCTGCAATCCGAAGAAGGTCCCACAGCAATGGCTCATGCCGATCTATACGCGAATGCCGTCGAGAGGGCGACAAACGAGGCGCTCAAGGATCGCGAAGGCGATGGCGTCACAGAAAGGGATACGATCGACCTCATTCGCCGTATCGGGGTTTTAGCCCGCGCCGCGCAGCTGAGGGACCCGATGAACGCTACGGTGAATGTGACCGACGCCGATTTTGCGACCTTCAACAAAGAGTGGCGAGAGGTGACCAAGTAGCGACGATCCAACCAAAGAGCAGGCCCGTCTCCACAGGACGGGGCCTGCCCCTACTACGTAGTAGTAGACACAGAGCTGTACAGACCGGAACATAATATAATCAATGACTTGCGAGACACCTGTACAACCGGTACGCCAACACCTGTACACAAGGGATTTCAATGACTTAGCTCGAACCGGTACAGACCGGTACAGCACCGGTTCAGGCACCGAGAGCGCATTCGATGTCGCCTTCATCGAGGTCGCCAGGACCGTCCGCTCTGACGATCGCTTTATGGTGCTGCCGGTCATATTCGCGCACCGCGATCCGGTTCTGTTCGAACAACCGGTGCATCGCCCCTTCCAAATCCCTTGCGCTCAAGCCATCCCGATCTGGCCGCTTCACCATGATCTTCGGGGCGAAGTTGCCGGCGTTCCTCGAATGCGAGAGATGCACTCCAGCAACCACAAGGCGGTCTAGTAGCGCCAGGAACACCTGCTCGGCGTGGATCGCGTCGCTCAGCCTCGCGAACCCGCTGGAGGCCGGCTTATCAGGCGCCAGAATGCCATTGCTCCAGCGCAACTTGATATCCGTTCCGCGGGCCGCGTAGTTGGCCTTGCGGCGCGTCAGGAGGCGTTCGTCGGTGTCGGGGGCGGCTTCCTCGCCGTCCACCTGTGGGCGCGTCAGAGACCAGCGTGAGCGCGCGGTGTTGCTCCAACCGGTTGATCCGCCGTCCATGTCGCCTGTGGCGGACATGCCAGAGCGCGACGGATGAGCGTTGAGCAACACCGCGCACCCGATCGCCTTGGCTAAGTTGCCCAGCGCATAGCCGATGAACTGGCGCACCTGGGATCGGTCGTTCTCATTGCCGCCGAACAGATCGGCGGCAGTGTCGAGCACTACCAACTCCGCGCCGAATTCCTTGGCGGCCTTGGTCAGTTCCGAGAACCGCTCGGTGAGCCGCGCCCGTCCATCGCCGTCGAATGTGACCAGAAGGTTATCCTGTCCGACGCAAGACACCAGCCGCATGTCGGCCAGATCGGTGAAGGATTCGATTCCGGCCGTCCAAGATTGCGGCTTGTCGGCGGTGCAGCTCGTCGGCGTCGTCCTCGCAGAACATGCCGAACACGCGGCACTTCTGGACGGCTAGCCCGCACCAAGGCGAGCCGGTCGCGCAACTAGTCATGAGCTGTTGGGCCAGTAATGTCTTGCCGACACCGCCATCGCCATAGAGCAGCGTGACGTGTCCGACCGGCAGCCAGTCTTGGACGATCCATTCTCGCTCCGGGACAGCAACCCCGTGCCACGTTGTTGGGTCGATCGGGCTGAAGCCGGCCGGAGCCGGTTTGGCGGTTGCCGGCGTGCTTGGGTCGGTTACATCGCGATCGTCCGGGCCGTCATAGCCAGGATGCGGCGGGGGTTCGTGCCTGGGTGTCTCGGTCCTGGGCGTCTCGATCCTGAAACGCTTTGCCAGGGTTCTCAGTGCCGCCTTGAGGTCGCTTCCGTGGTCGAGGATGGTCACGACATCGACCGCATCGAGCGCCTTCGCGCGGCACCACGACGGCAAGTTTCCGGCTGCCAGCGGGTCGGCGGCGTGGTGGCTGTAAACCCTCTCCACCCCATCCCGCCCGGTCAGCAGGTAGACGCCCGCAACTCCGGTTTCGGAGCCGGGATAGAGGAACCGCTTGTCGCCGGCCGGATGATAGCCGTGACGGATCAATTCCGACGCCAAGTCTAGGTGGTGGCGGACGGATTCGATGACCGACGTGTTCGGGTCTTGCCCTTGCCGTATCCGTTCATCGCGCCGCTTGGTGGCAGCTTCAAGGGCCTCTGCGCGCTGGCGTTCCCTTTCGCCTTCACGCGCCTCCAGGAGGGCGCCCGCTTGTTCCTGTATCCACGCGCAGTCGATCGGGGCACCATCGAGCACTACTGTCTCATGGTGCACCAGGCACCCCGGATCGGCGCTGGGGTGATAGAATATGCTCGCTGCGCCGAGCTTGCTCAGGTCGAGCACGCCCAGCACGCCGAGCTGATCGGCAATCACATCCACCGCCGGGAGGTCGGCTGCGATCTCACCCGACAGCGGCAATACGATCCGGTATCGCGGCGCCCGATGCGTGTGGCTATGCGAGGTGTAGACCACGCCTGCCCAGCCCATCCCCTCTATCCGCTCCACCGCCTCGGATAACGGCGGCGGCACCTCGCCGGTCATTTTGTTCGTTTCGCAATCCAGCGCGACGGCGGTTCGTGTGAGGGCGTTCTCTTTGAGCCGCCTGACCTGTCCGCCCGGTTCGGTCTTGAACGTCGCCGTGGCGAAGCAAGGCCCGTCTTTGTCACCCTGCCGGCGTTGCTGGAACATCTCCGCAAACGCGCCCCAGGTCGTGCGCGCCATGGTGCCGAACGCAGGGCCTGCCGGGAACGCCGTGGTGAACTGCGAGACCGTGATCGGCAGTCCTTCCAGGGCGTCCTGCCGGGTCGCAGACAATGGCATCACGGGCGCAGCGTCGTTCGTTGGTCGCCCCTCGATTAGGCTCACTGATCACCGCCGTTTCCGCGGGGCCGAGCGCGTGCATCATCGGCGCTGAGGTAGAGCATCTCCCCGTCCGGCATGATGACCGTCGCGCCAGTCGCAGACGGCCCCGCAACTTCGGCGAGGTATCCGACCGCGGCCTGTATCACTTCGGCCCTGGTCATCGCCTGGCGGGATTGCGCCTGAGCAGCGCGGCGTTGCTGGCGGTTCATGCTCGCCCTCCGATGTGATCGGTGATCGTCAGCGGCCGGCTATCTGGCCAAATGCTTTTGACCGCGATCATGGCTTTTGCCTCCGTCTCGGCATGGGAGCCGCTGCACCGAGCGCATATGGCGAAGGCGATGCACCGCGTCGGATCCGGTCGCTCTGGATAGAGCACGCAGATTGCGAAGCCGGTCCCCTTCAGCGGGCGCGGGCAGCAACCGCAGAGCATCGGACGGCTGCGCGGTGCGCGCTCAATCCTGACGGCTGTGTCGACCAGCACCCGGATCAATCGAGTGGCTTCAGCGTCGCCGGCCAACATGGCGCCCAAGATGCAGGCCGTGTCAGGCGGCCGCACCACATGCAGACGCATGAGGCCGCCGGCCTCGGACGGCACCGCCTTCATTTCGGATTGCCAGGTCATTGGACCACGTCGCGAAGGTCGGCGGCGCGGCGCGACAGATGCTCGGCAGCATAGTGGTGGCCATGCTGCAGCTCTGCGTCGGCAAGCCGGTCGAGCATCTGGGCGCGGGCGAGGCGTTGGGCGAACTCGGGAGTGAGCCTGCCGGTCTTCTTGAGGAAGCGTCTTGGGGTTGTCGGTTTCATCGCACGTCCTTTGGAGGACGCGGCGGCGCTTGAAAGCGAAGTCGAAACAGGGTATTTAGCGAGTGTTCAGGTCGCCGTAGCCCAAATCGATCCGCTCCCGGCGCTGCCCGCGTCGGGAGTTTTCGTTTCAGGCGGCTTTCTGCTCGGTGCGCTTGCTCTCAAGCCAGCTCAGCACTTCCGACATTTTCCACACCACACGGCCGGTACCGATGCGGATGCGCTTTGGGAACTGCCCGGCCTTTTCCAGGCGGTCGATATGCATTTTTGAGTACGGAACGATCTGCTGAACTTCGGGAAGCCGAAGGGACCGATCGGGCAGCTGAGAGGTGACCATTTGCATCTCCGTGTGTCCGCATGAGGCGGTGGTCGGAAGATGATGTTCAGCGCTGCTCAGGGAAATTGGGTACAGTTCTCTGGGTGTTTGCTACCGGTACAACTCGGAACGCTAACTGTACCGGTTAGGGCAGCTAGGAGTTGTCCTTGGACTGTTTAGCCTTCTTTTTGAGGCAAAGCGCAACGTTTCCGACCGATGGTTCATCACCCGTAATCTTGGGGATGATCGCGGCGACAAGCCGGGAGATCGGTCCATCGCTTCCCAATCCCATCGGCCTGTTCGATGGAAGCATGGCATTCTGAATGGCGGTGGACACCATCTCGGCAATGCTCCGCCATCCTTCGTATGTCGGCGCAAGCGCGCCAATATTCATGGTGGGAGATACATCAGCGGCGGAGAACGCAAGTTCGAGCTCGTGAAATTTTGTATAGAGCGCCCTTTCTCGATTGACGAAATCTGCGGATGCTTCCGTCACAACCTCTTCGCTTAAGAACGCCGTAAAACGCTCAAACCTCCACTGCATTAGAGCTCGAAGTTGATACATTAGTTCCGTCATTCCGTCGGAGCCTGCGGCTTCCTTTTTCCATATCTTGTTGTAGTTCCAATACATGGCCCGCAGCGCATTTAGGAAGCCCGCAAGGCGGAACAGATTTTCTGTTTTGGGCGTGTGCCCTTTACCCTTGATCCTCAGCGTCGCTTCGAATAGTTCGCGCAGAGAGGCCGCTGTGAAGTGAACTGCGTGGGGATCGTCGTTATCCATTGCCCGCAACTTTCAACTCAACAACATTGCTTGCCTGCGGTTGAATCAAACTTTCGACCTTACGCGCCCAGGTCTCCAGAGCGTGACGTTTTTCATCCAGGTAACTGTATCGGTTGTAAATCTTGGTGACGCCGCCTTCCTTGTGGTTCAGCACGCGGCTGATCGTTGACACCGCGATGCCGGCGCGCGCCATGCCGGTGCCGGCCGTGCGGCGGAAGTCGTGAATGCGCCAATCATTGAACCCGGCAGCTTTGGCGATTGTCGCCTTCATCTTGGAGTAGCCGGATACCGGCCGGTGCTTCGGCTTTGTCTTCTCCTCGACACTCACCTTCCGAGGGCGGATCCTGCTGAACACATATTCGCCAGTGCGAGGCAGCGCGGTCAGGACTTCGATGGTCGGCGGCGAGAGGGGAACCTCATGTGCCCGGTCGCCTTTTGTGTCCTCCCGGGGGATCGTCCACACCTTGGCCTCAAGGTCGAGATCAGCCCAGCGCATGGTTGCGACCTCATCGCGGCGCTGGGCGGTCAGGATCAGCGTCTTGAAGAACCCGCCGGGAATCCCCCCGGTCTTCTCAGCGGCCTTCCACAGCTTGGTTACTTCCTCGTCGGACAGGACGCGGTCGCGCTCGGTCTCCTTTCCGGGCGCCTTGACGTTGGCCGCCGGCGAGGTCTCGAGAATGTCCCGCTCCACCGCCCAATTGAACATCTTGCGCGCTGCCGCCAGTGCACGGTTGGCCGCGATCGGGTTACCTTTGTCGACCAGTTCATCGAGTAAATCGAGCATGTCGCGGCGGGTGATGGAGGCGGCTTCCCTCTCGCCCCACCGGGACACGATCTGCCGATCAAGGATGCTCTGCGTGCCTTCCCAGGAACGATTCTTGGGCCTCGCGTAACGGTCGATGAATTGCGCCGCGACGGTCCGGATCGTGTCGACCGCACGAGCCGGCTCGGCGGCCTTCACTTCGGCCGGGTCTATGCCGCGGGCGACGCCCTGAAGGATAGCACGGGCTTGGTCGCGGGCCTGGTCGACCTTGGGGTGAATTGCCAGCGTGCCGATCGTGAAACGGCGCAGCCTGGCAGGCGTGCCGATCCGGTAAAGGACCACCCAGGACTTCGCGCCGCTATCCGAAACCCGCAGGCCGAACCCCGGTAAGTGCGAATCGAAATACTCAACACGCCCCGTTTTTGGGGGTGCCAGCCTGTCGACGGCGGCCTGAGTCAATTTGATCGTCGGCATGGGCGCACTCCCGTTCGGGTAACGCGGGGGTAACGCCGAAGGCCGTTAACCCTTGTTACCCCAGGGGCTACTATGTGACTTATGAGCCGCCACAACGCAAGCAAAACCCGGGGAGAGCGGACGTTAGAGCACAAGCATGTTGCCCCGCGCTACCCTTTAGCACAGGATTCCTAATCCTGGGGCCGTGGGTTCGAATCCCGCCGGGGACACCATTCCTTTTATTCCACTTGTCTCATGTTGACCGGATTTCCGGCCTATTTCTGGCAGTTACCTGATTTTGGTGATGCGGTCCTGTCAGAAAAGCTCCGGCACCCGAGGAGTTGGAGGTGCTGCTCGACCGCGTCAGCTCAGGGTCGGGGAAGTGATTCACGACTGACGAAGATCGCCGCTACCGCCCTCGGCATGTCCCCATCGTGCCCCAGCAGCCACCGCTATAGATTGTCGGCCCTCGCGGCGCTATTCGAGAAACGAAGGCGGGCGCCCCCCGACGACATGTAAGACAAAATTAACACTTTTAATCAAATCAACCGCCCTGCTCCACCTAGGTCCTAGAAAATTATTTAGAATCAGCTTCTTCAGGGTTTGGCACCGATCTTGCTTGATGAACGCATAGTTAACAGGCGATAAAAAGGAGGAGCTCGATGACGTTTCGTTCTTCGCTGCTTTTGACCGCGTTCCTGGCCGCGAGTTCTGCCCTAGGGCTGCCGATTGGTATCGCCAACGCAGCAACCGTTGCCGGCACGACGAGCTTTACGTCAAACGGCACCAACGGCGTTGTCCTCCTCAGCAATTTGCTCAGCACCTTCTCGTTCAATCTGAGTGTCGGAGGCGCCACCACGCTGTCGCTCCTGACACTCACCCCGGACCCCGGCAACGGTACTAACACCTTCGATTTCGGCGTGACGGAAACTTTCGCGTTCACATCGCCAGGCGCCGGAAGCACCACCGATTCCGGATCCGGCTCCATCATCGTGCAGGGCAACACGATCAACGGCGGTGGCTTGTCCTGGAGTGACGGCTCCAGCGGGGAAGACCTCACGCTTGGAGACGGTTCCGTTGTCAACGTCAACCTGAGCGACCTTGCCAACTTCGCGGGCAGCGCAAGAGGCGGCACGCCCCAGACAGTGAGCGCCACCATCACCTTGGTCAGTGGTGCGACTGCTATAACCAATGTGGCTTCCGTACCGGAGCCCGCGTCGATGACAATTCTCGGTGCGGGTCTGCTGGGCCTCGGCGCCGCCCGCCGGCGCCTGCGCCACTGATCCACTACAAAACAGGAAGGGCTGCGCCCCAGGGGTGCAGCCCTTCGGTTGCAGGCGACCGGTGTTGGAATTGGTATTACACGACACTCCAGCGCGTCAGGTGCGCATGGCCTTCTCAACGAGCTTGTCGATTGCAGCTTTAGCAGCAGGGTAGATCACACCGAGCTTTTCAGCCGCCTCAGTTACTGTAATAGCGGGCCGCTCGAAGCGGGCGCTTGACCGCGTCATGGCGCGCAAAACGATCCCGGGATTAATCGCCGACAGGAGAGAAAGTCCGCACGATCTCGTACATGCCCGGCGCAAACTTCGCGATTGTGAGCGCCTCTTCGAGGAATGGCAGGGGTCCGGGATCCTGGCGCATGGCTTGATAGTCCTCGGCGCTGCGCCATTGCGCATACATCGCAACCTTTGTGCCGTCGGTGCTGCGATGGAGCGTTGAAGAAATAAAGCCCGCCGCGCGCTTGACCGAGCCGTCCGTGGCGCGCGTCAGCAGATCGACAAGCCGCTGCTGGTTGGCCGGATCGACCGTGAAGACATTTATCAGCGTGACGACGCCGCTTGTGTCAGACGTTTGGCTCATGGAATACCTCGTTCCCTCCTGGTTGCAGACGCGCCGCCCGCCCCCCGGCTCACTCGCACCCTGACCACGGACGAGATCGAACGGCTTGAAATGCTGTGCGAGACCGATCGGCTAGCCGCTGAGCTTCATCGAGGCAATCCGGAGGGAGGGCTGCGTCGTACCAATAGCAGCACGGTATCTGCCGACCAGTCTCCCATGGGACAGATGGCGAGGGCGGGCAGAGCCCGCCCATGCCGGATATTTTTCAATCGGGTCGCACGGATAGCTCGCCCAAGAACTCGTGCACGAACGCGCTCGCCGGTTCGGCATACAGCCTGGCCGGCGCATCCACCTGCTCGATCCGGCCGGCACGCAGCACCGCGACGCGATCCGCCATCTCCATCGCCTCGGCCTGATCGTGCGTGACGAAGATGCTGGTGAGCCGCATCCGGTCGTGCAGATCGCGCAGCCAGACGCGCAGGCTCTTGCGCACCTTGGCATCCAGCGCGCCGAACGGCTCGTCCAGCAACAGCAGCTCGGGCTCGATCGCCAGCGCGCGCGCCAGTGCAACACGCTGCCGCTGGCCGCCGGACACCTGCTCGGGATAGCGATCCGCCAGATCGCCGATTCCCATCAGATCCAGCAGCGACTGCACGCGCGCGCGGATCTCGCGCGCCGGCGGCCGCTGGCGCGCGTGGGCGCACCTCCAGGCCGAACGCCACATTGCGCGCCACCGTCATGTGGCGGAACAGCGCGTAGTGCTGGAATACGAAGCCGACGCGACGCTCGCGCGCCGGCACGCCGTGCATCGATCGGTCCGCCGATCGACGATGTCGCCGGAATCGACGAACTCCAGCCCGGCCAGCACGCGCAGCAGCGTGGTCTTGCCGGAGCCCGACGGACCCAGCAGCGCCAGGAATTCGCCGGGCGCAACGGTCAGGCGTGACGCCGATCCAGTGCCGCCACGCCGCCGAACGACTTGCGCACGTCGCGCAACTCGACGTTCACAGCAATGCTCCGCCGCGCTCGCCGATGCGCCATTCCAGCGCCGCCTTCACCGCCAGCGTCAGCAGCGCCAGCAGCGACAGCAGGCCGGCGATGGTGAAGGCGCCGACCCAGTCATAGTCGTTGAACAGCGCCTCGACCTGCAGCGGCATGGTCATGGTCTGGCCACGCACATGCCCCGACACCACCGCGACCGCGCCGAACTCGCCCATGGCGCGGGCGTTGCACAGCAGCACGCCGTAGAGCAAGCCCCAGCGGATGTTGGGCAGCGTCACGCGCCAGAACGTCTGCCAGCCGGTGGCGCCGAGCGTGATGCGCCGCCTCCTCCTCGGCCGCACCCTGCTCCTGCATCAGCGGGATCAGCGTGCGCGCGACGAACGGGAAGGTGACGAACGTGGTGGCCAGGATCAGCCCGGGCACGGCGAAGATGATGCGGATGCCGGCGCGGTCCAGCATCGGCCCGAACCAGCCGTTGGCGCCGAACAGCAGCACCCAGACCAGGCCGGAGATCACCGGCGAGACCGAGAACGGCAACTCGATCAGCGTGATCAGCAGGCTGCGGCCACGGAAGCGGAAGCGGCCGATGCACCAGGCGGCGGCCAGCGCCGCACACGGTGTTCAGCGGCACGCTGACCGCCGCGACAAGCAGCGTCAGCTCGATCGCGGCGATCGCGTCCGGATCGGTCGAGCGCGTCCAGCGCCGCGCCGAGACCGTGCGACAGCGCCTCGGTGAACACCACGACCAGTGGCAGCAGCAGCAGGATGACCAGCAGCACGATGGTCAGCGCGATCAGCACGATCCGCGCCGCCGGGCGTTCCTGTGGCGCGTGCGGCGTGCGCCGTCTTGCTCATCGCGCGCGCCCGCCGATGCGCCGCTGCAGCAGGTTGAGCAGCAGCAGAATGGCGAACGAGACCAGCAGCATCACCAGTCCCAGTGCCGCGGCGCCGGCGTAGTCGAGCTGCTCCAGTCGGATGACGATCAGCAGCGGCGCGATCTCGCTGATCATCGGCATGTTGCCGGCGATGAAGATCACCGAGCCGTATTCGCCGACGCCGCGCGCCAGTGCGGCGCCGAAGCCCGCCAGCAGCGCGGGGCCGAGCGCCGGCAGCACGACGCGGCGCAGCGTCTGCGCGCGCGTCGCGCCGAGCGTCGCGGCCGCCTCCTCGGCCTCGAGCGGCAGGTCCATGATCGACCGGCTCCAGCGTGCGCACGACGAAGGGCAGACCGACGAAGATCAGCGCCACCAGGATGCCGAGCGGCGTGTAGGCGACCTTGATGCCGAGCGGCGCCAGCAACGCACCGATCCAGCCTTTCGGCGCGAACAGCGCGGTCAGCGCGATGCCGGCGACCGCGGTGGGCAGCGCGAGCGGCATGTCGATCAGCGAGTCGGCGAGGTTGCGGCCGGGAAAGCGGTAGCGGACCATCACCCAGGCGATCAGCAGGCCGAGCGGCACGTTCACCGCCGCCGCCAGCGCCGCCGCGCCGAAGCTCAGGCGCAGCGCCGCGAGCACGCGCGGCTCGGTGATCGAGTGCCACACGCCGGCGAGCCCCAGTTCCCACGGCCGCAGCGCCAGCGCCGCCAGCGGCAGCAGCACGATCAGCGACAGCCAGAGCGAGCGTGATGCCGAGGGTCGGGGCGAAGCCCGGCAGCGCGGAGCGACGTGCGGCGCAGCATCATTTTCCCGGAGTGAAGATGCGGTCGAACATGCCGCCATCGGCGAAGTAGGTCGCCTGCGCGGCGTCCCAGCCGCCGAAATCCTGGATGGTGACGCAGCTTCAGCGCCGGATAGCGTTCGGCGTATCGCGCCGCCACCGCCGGATCGCGCGGGCGGTAGTAGTTGCGCGCGACGATCTCCTGGCCCTGCTTGCGTGTAGAGGAACTCGCAGATAGGCCTGCGCCACCGCGCGCGTGCCCTGCTTGTCCGACGACCCTGTCCACCACCGCGACCGGCGGTTCGGCCAGGATGCTGAGCGAGGGATAGACGATCTCGAACTCGTCGGCGCCGAATTCCTTGCGCGCCAGCCAGGCCTCGTTCTCCCAGGCCAGCAGCACGTCGCCCAGACCGCGCTGGGCGAAGCTGTTGGTGGCGCCGCGCGCGCCGGTGTCCAGCACCGGCACCTGATGGAACAGCGCGCGCATGAAGGTCTCGGCGGATCTCGGCCGTGGCGCCCGGCTGGCGCTGCGCCCAGGCCAGGGCGGCGAGGAAGTTCCAGCGCGCGCCGCCGGAGGTCTTCGGGTTCGGCGTGATCACCGCGACGCCCGGCTTCAGCAGGTCGGGCCAGTCGTGGATCGCCTTCGGGTTGCCCTTGCGTACCAGCAACACGATCGTGCTGGTGTACGGGCGATGAATTGTCCGGCAGCCGCTGTCTGCCAGTCCGCCGCGATCAGGCCGCGCCTCGCCAGCGCGTCGATGTCGGCAGCCGAGCGCCAGCGTCACGACGTCGGCCTGCAGTCCGTCCAGCACGGCGCGCGCCTGGGCGCCGGAGCCGCCATGCGACTGGTTGATGGTGACGCGCTGCCCGGTCTTCGACTGCCACGCGGCGATGAAGGCGCGGTTGATGTCGCGATACAGCTCGCGCGTCGGGTCGTAGGAGACGTTAAGCAGGGTCACGTCGGCCCCGGCGGCGGTTCTGCCGACGGCGAGCGTTCCCAGCATCGCGCCAAGCGCAGCGCGTCGGGTCAGGTGGGTATGCTGCATCATGGGTCTCCGGTCGTTCGGAGCTGATCGCGCCGGATTACCTGTCGTCATTGCTCGCCGGTTTCAACGAGGCCTCAACAACCGGTCGAGGATGCGACCCTCGATCCCTGCCGCCCTGGGGATCGCCGCGCCGTCGCGATTGGGGCAGATCGCTATCGCGACGTCAACCGGGCTCGCACCCAGCGCAGCCTATAGCAGCGCCGTTCCTGCTATGCTTCACCTTCGCGTTGCCTGACATCCGACGTCTCTGTGACGGACCTCTGCCAGGTTGCGAAGTGGGCCAGCGAGCTCGAAGGGATGGCGCGCGGAGCTTCCTGGGGCGCTGGCGTTGGCGGACACGCCGCGGACGATAGCGCCTTGATATTATTGAGAAAAGACAGCCCGCAACAGTCCGCCTCTCCGGAATGGTGGACAGACATCATCGCAGGAGCGGCGAGACGACGATTACAATAGCGAACATCCCGATAGCGGCTGCGCCTACCCGCGGCACCACCTGCGCCCGGCCACCGGCAATGGCCATGCGGCCCATCCCGGCCCCCACCAGGAGCCAGCCGACACCCACCACCGCCAACACCGCCAGGAACCCGAGCAGATAGGCCCAGACATGGGCTGAGCCGAAGGGAATAACCCCGAGCGCAAAGATAATGGCCTTGGGATTGAGCAGGGTGGTGACGAAGACTTGGCGCGGGCGGATCTCGGCCGTGTCGCCCGGCGCCATGGCGCCATGCCGCCAGAGCCGCAGGGCCAGCAGGAACAGGTAGGCCCCGACGGCCAGCCGCAGCGTGCTGCTGACGATCGGCGAGGCCGCGACCACGGGGCCCAGGACGAGTCCCAACAACAGGATCGAGATAAGGTAGCCGCAGGCCTCGGCGGAGAACAGCGCCAAGGAGCGGCGCATTCCCATAGCAGCACCCGACGTGGCCAGTATTGTGTTGGTCGGCCCAGGCGTGCCGAGGATCGCCAGGACGGTCAATAGGAACAGCAGAGGGTCTTCCATGTCGCGGAATGATAGACCGTTGCTCAACGGGCACAATATAAGGGAGGACGCCACCAATTCTACCTCCGGCGCGGCCTCCCCAGCCTGTTCGCCCAAATCTGGCCCTCTCGCTGCTCAGCCAAGGCGCCACCGCGGCTCATCCGGTGCAGATGCGCCAGCACCACGAGCATCCCGGGCTCGCCGCTCTCGCCTGATCGCGGCGATCGAAGGGGGGCGTGTCTCGGCGTTCCGCCGGTCTATGGCATGACCCTACCCGCCGTGGGATATTCGAATTATTCCTAACCCCCCACGAATCCAGCCGGATCATTCATGCCGCTCGTTTCCTCTGCGCAAACCCACGAAGACATCATGCTCTGGCGCGCACTGCGGCAGGTGAGGGACGGATTCCATATCGATCTCGGCGCCACCGACCCAGCCGCCTCGCCCGTCACGCGGATTTTCCATGAGCAAGGCTGGCGCGGGGTCGATCCCGAGCCGGACCCGGCGGATTTCTCGGGCCTGAGCGAGACACGCCCCCGGAACATCAAGCTTCCGCCCCGCTGCAGCGCGCCGAACCGGCCGAACAGACTCTCCGTCAGATGAATGATCAGGCCGCCCAGATCGTGCGCGATCCCGCCGAAGCGATGCAGGAGACCACGAAGACGCTGGCACACCAGTCCGGCCTGACCGCCGAGGCACAGCGGCGGCCCCGTGATGCGGCCCCGTGATATGGAAGGGCAATTGGCCGAAGCCCAGCGGCAACATGCCGTGCTGTCCCGCAAGCTCGATCGGATCAGCTTCGCTTTGGCCTCCGCGGACCAGCGGCTACAGGAAAGTCTTGCCAAACCCGTCCAGGCGCGGCAACGCGCTCACTCGGCCGGGGCACAACTGCGCTGGTTGCTTTCCGGCATCTCGTGGCGCCTGACCACGCCACTCCGCTGGGCGCGCCGTCTGCAGCAAAGACGGCAGGCGGGGGAAGCCTCCTCGGTCCGCCCCGCGGCCGCCGGCCCAACGGGGAAGGAAGTCGCGCGCCAGGTCTTTCATCACGGCATGCGGCGCTTGCTGCGGATGCCGGGTGGCCGACAGACTTCCAGGCTCGTCCGCCTCATCGCGCCGAGGCTGGTGGAATGGCTGGCGCTGCGCTACCGCGCCTATGACCGATGGGCGGCGGAGCTGCCTTCGGCATCGCCCGTCACCGTCGAGGAACGAGATCCCGTTTTCGTGGCCGGGCAGATGGCTCCGCTCGACCTGAGCGAGGAGGAGGCGCGCCTCTATCGCCAGCTCTCCACGAGCGGCCGCTCCACCAAACACTGATGCGGCAAGGACCTGGCACATGTCGACCCAGCACCGCCCGGTGAGGAACTAGAAGCGGCATGCGCCTCGTTATCGATTTGCAAGGCGCGCAAGGCAGCAGCCATGCGCGTGGCATCGGCCGCTATTCCCGTGAGCTCGCCATGGCCATGGCGCGGGACGCGAGGGAACATGAGGTGGTCGTCGCCCTCAGCGGCGCTATGCCCGAAACGGCGGAGCAACTGACGGCGAGCTTCGCCGGCATCCTCGCCCGGGCGCAGATTCGCCTCTGGCATCCGCCGCGCGGCACTGAGGCGTTGCTGGACCTCCCCCAGTTGCGGGGCTTCGCCGAGACCCTGCGGGCGCAGTTCCTGGCCTCGCTGCGGCCCGATCTGGTGCATGTCTGCAGCATGTTCGAGGGGCTGGGCGATGACGTCCTCAGCCTGCAACCGCCGCAGCTCGAAGGTCTGCCGGTGGTGGCCACCTGCTACGACCTGATCCCGCTGATCAGGCACCAGGCGTATTTCGGCGCGCCCGGCCCGATCTCACCGCAAGCACGCTGGTATTATCGATGCGCGCAGGAAATGGCGCTCTGCGAGGGCCTGCTCGCTATTTCAGACTCCAGCCGCGACGAGGCCATTCGCCATTTGCCCTGCGCGCCGGAGCGGGTGTTCAACGTGCAGGCCGGCGTCAGCGCGGATTTCCGCCCGGCCAACCTGTCTGCGCCGGCGCGGGCCGCGTTTCTGCGGCGCTACGGCGTGCGTGAGTCGTTCATTCTCTTCCTCGGCGCCGGCGATATTCGCAAGAACGAGGCTGGGCTGATCGCCGCTTATGCGAAATTGCCGCAGACGCTGCGCGACCGGCACCAGCTGCTGATCGTCGGCAAGATGAATCAGGCGACGCTTCGTGAGACCGCGGCGCAATTGCACGTGCCGATCGAGAATTTTGCCATCATTCCATTCGTGGCGGAAGACGACCTCAACGCCCTCTATTCGACCTGCGCGCTGTTCGTATTTCCCTCCATGCATGAGGGCTTCGGTTTGCCCGTGGCAGAGGCGATGGCATGCGGCGCCCCCGCCATCGCCAGCAACACCTCGAGCCTGCCGGAAGTCGTCGGGCGCGCGGATGCGACCTTCGACCCGACCGATCCGGCTGCCATCGCCGCCTGCATGCAGAAGGTGCTGGAGAATCCGGCCTTCCGCGATGAGCTGGCAGCCTATGGGCCCATGCAAGCCGGGCGCTTCACCTGGCAATCGAGCGCCGCGCGCGCGTGGGACGCGCTCGAACAGATCAACGCCCGGCGGTTGGCGAGGGAAAAGCCCCACCCCATTTCCGTGCTGCTGCCACGCCCGCGCCTGGCCTTCGTCTCCTCCTTGCCGCCGCAGCCCGGCGGCATCGCCGACGAGTTGCTGCCCAGCCTCGCGCGCCATTACGACATCACGCTGGTCACCAACACGGAGATCAAGGACGCGCGGTTGGAAGCGACCTTCCCGCGTCTCGATCCCGCCAGCTTTCTGCGCCAGACCGGGCGCTTTGATCGGGTGCTGTACCAGCTCGGTAATTCCATCGCTCATCGTTTCCAGATCGAGGATCTGTTGCCGAATTGCCCGGGCGTGGTCGTTCTGCACGACGCCTTCCTTTCGGATTGCATGAGCAGGCTGGTGGATGATCAAGGGCGGCCGGATGATTTCCGTGCCGTGCTGCTCTCTTCCCACGGCTATCCCGCGCTGCGCTTCGAAGCCGAGAATGGGCACGCCGCGGCCTTGGCGCATTATCCTTGCTGCCTTCAGGTGCTGAAAGGCTCCATCGGTGTCATTCAGCACGCGCGCCACAGCGTCGACGTGCTCAAACAGCATTTTGGCGTCGAGGCGACACGCGGCATTGCCGTCATCCCGCGTCCGCGGTCCGACCGCATATGGCCTGACCGCGCGACGGCGCGCGCATCTCTTGGCCTGGCAAGCGATGATTTCGTGGTGTGCAGCCTCGGCGGCGTCACCGCGCTGACATGTCCGGCCAAGCTGGCCGAGGCATGGCGCCGGACTGGCCTCGCTGGGCGGATGATCGTCCTCGGGGATGTGGCGCCGGAGTTGCAGCAGAACTCTGACCGACGCGGGCAGCCACTTCACCGGGCGGCTGACGCAGGAACAGCATGATTCCTGGCTCTGCGCCGCCGACATCGTGATGCAATGCCGCCACAGCGCATCAGGCGAATCCTCGGCGGCGATGGCTGATGCGCTGTTGGCTGGGCGGCCGCTGATCGTCAACCTTCATGGCCCGGCGGCGGATCTTCCCCGGGAAATCGTGGTCGGCGTGCCGGACCAGGCCGACACGAACGTCCTGGCGGCAGCGATCGTCGCCTTGCACGGCGATGCGGCGCGCCGGGCGGCTCTCTCCGCCGCCGCCCGCTCTTATGCCTTGCGCGAATTGTCGCCCCGGGCCGTAGCACTGCGGTACCGCGATGCGATCGAACAAGCCTATGCCACGCATCTCCCGTCCGTCATGGCACAGCGGCTGGAGCATGAGGCGCAGGCGATGGCGACCCTGCCTGACGGCCTGCTCGTGGCGTCGCGCGCCATCGCGCGCAGCTTTGCACCGACCTGGCGGGCAGGGGGTCTTCCGCGTCTCTTGATCGATATGTCCGAACTGGCGCGCCGCGATCATGGCTCCGGCATCCAGCGGGTGGTGCGCGAGATCGGCCGCCGCGTGCTGGAAAAATCGCCGCCCGGCTACCGCGGCGAGGCGGTGCGCGCCCATCACGGGCAGTTGCGGCAAACGCATGCAGTGCCGCTGCGCCTCCTCGGGCACGCGCCACTGGCGCTGCCGGAAACCGCATTGGATGCCGGCACCGGCGATGTGCTGCTCTGTGCCGATGTGAACGCCGAACTGACGGCGGAGGAATTCGGGGAATTGCGGCGGCTTCGGCTGGATGGCATGCGGATCATGCTGGTGGTCTACGACCTGCTGCCGATGCGCCACCCAGACCTGTTCCCGGCGCCGACGATTGATTTGATCCGCCAATGGTATGCACGGATGCTCACCATCGCCGACGGTGTCGCCTGCATCTCGCGCGCGGTGGCAGACGAATTGGTGGCCTGGCTCGACGAGGACCGGGCGCGGCGCACGACGCCATTGCCAATCGGTTACTTCCATCTCGGCGCGGACTTCCAGGCCGAGGCGGAGACAAGCACCGGCTCGCCGGCCGTGGAGATGGCACTCGATCGCGCGAAGCGGCTCCCCATGGTCGTGATGACGGGCACGGTGGAGCCCCGCAAGGGATACCCCCAGGCACTCGCTGCCTTTGAAAGCCTTTGGCAGGCTGGGGAGGATATCGGCCTGACCATCGTGGGCAAGCAGGGTTGGCAGATGGAGGCCTTCGTCGCCAGGCTGCAAGCCTCGCCCGCGCTGGGCGATCGGCTGCATTGGCTGCCGCGTTGCGGGGATGCCGAGTTGCGGCAGCTTGATCGGGCCGGGGCAGGGCTGCTGATGGCCTCCAGCAACGAGGGCTTCGGCTTGCCCATCGTCGAGGCGGCGCAGACCCATCTGCCCGTCCTGGCACGCGACCTGCCGGTCTTCCGGGAAGTGGCGCGGGATCACGCGCGCTACTTCAGCGGTGACAGTCCAGAGGCCCTGGCCGCGGCTTTGCGCGGCTGGATGACGGACGACTTCACCCCGGCCTCGGCCGGCATCAAGCCGCTGAGTTGGGACGACAGTTTTCGGCAGCTCTGCGCCGCCATCCTCGACGGGCAATGGTACACCATCTGGCGACCCTGATTCCGATGCTCCGCCGTCCAGAGCTTCAGCGGTTGGCAGGTTGGCGCCACCTGCCAGTGGTCGCCGCTACGTTTCCTGTCCGGCATGCTGCGTCGCACGCAGCGATGTCACCGCGCGCAACCCGCCCGCGCTGATCCCGCTTTCGATCTCGCGCATCAATTCGACGAGCGGGGCGATCGTCGACTCCCAAAGCAGCGAGGACAAGGCCGGATGGTCCGCGGCCGAATCCCGGAAAGGGCCGTCCAGGACCGCCAGCACGGCCTTGCCGAACGCAACGGCGTCGCTGGCCACGGTCATGCCGGGCACGTCGCGGAATCCATCGAAACCCCGCATGGCGATGGCGGTGGCAACCGTTGGCCGACCGGACAGCAGGGCCTCGGCCGTCTTCACGTTGGAGCCACCGCCGTACTGGATGGGCAGCAGCAGGGCATGCGCGTTGGCGATCGCGCAGTCGAGGCAGAATTGGTCCACCGGCCCAAGCGAGATCAACCGTCCGGCCGCCATGCGCGCCAATCCCCTCGCCTCGAGCGCCTGGACGATTCGAGGGCCCGCGCCGCCGCCAACGACGATCCGCTGGCACGGCCGGAGCAGTGGCAGCGAGGGAACGACGAGGTCCATGAAGCCGGTAATATTGGGTGGGTGACTGCTGCCGATGGCGAGGGCATAGGATTGCGATGGCTCAAGCGGCAAAGGCAGGATGTCGAGCAGACGGTCGCGCTTGCTGCGCACGCCGCCGTTCGAAGCCACCACCACCCGCCGAGCCCCCCACGCGGCGAAGGTGTCGGCGTCCGCACGCGTGCAGGCGACGACTCCAGCCGCATGTGCAACGAGGCTGCGTTCGAGGAGCTCGACACCTTCAAGCACCGCGGGCGGCGGCACGATGCCCTCCTCGTCCAGGATCCGCCGCTTCAGCGTGGTCTCCACATTCTGGCTGCTGTAGACAACCCGAATGGCGCCGGAGCGCACCTCATCGAGCCGCGCGAGCAGTGGCCAGGTCCAGGGGTGCTCCAGCAGCACGACGTCGGGTGCGGCCGCCCGGACGCGGTCGTCGAACTCCGCGAGGAGATCCGGAATCTCGAGCGCCGCGACCGTGGCGAGGTAGTCCGACAGGTACGATCCGCAGGGCCCGAACGCCGCATACGCCCCGCTTCCCCAGAACGACATGCGGCCGACGTCAATGATCGGCTCGCGCGGGTCCTCGAGGTCGTCCGAGACGCGGAAGCAGAAGGCGATCCGCTGAAGATCGAAGCCCTGCTGTTCGAGCACACGCCCGATGTGATGGCTGCGCAGCTTGCCGCCATGGTGCGGAACGAGCGTGGAATGCGTGCTGAGCTGGAGGATGCGCAGGTCAGGCCGCATGCGCCACCCTCATGAGCCGGCGCAGACTTCTCCCCGACCGCCGCCGCCGTCGCGTCCCAGGTCGGCGGGTCCGGCAAGGAGATTTCCAGCCGTGGCGTCGCCGCGGCCTCGGCGATCGCCGCCAGCCAGCCCACCTCGTCCTCTGGATCGAGCAGCCGGGCAAGTCCGAGGGCCGCCTCCGGTACGGCGCCGCGATTGGACGCGATCACCTGGCGGCCGAAGTTCAGCGCCTCGGTGACGGGAAGGCCCCATCCCTCGGTGAAGGTGGGGTAGAGCATGAGGTGGCACATCTCGTACAGCCGGCACAGCGTCTCGTCGGGGCAATGCTCCAGCCATCGGATCCGGCTGCCGAACAGTGGCGAGCGCTCGATCTCGGCGGCGCTGTCCTCGGCTTCGAAGCCGGCCCGTCCCACAATGACCAGATCGAGCGAAAAGGCTGGATCGACGGCAAGACGCTCCCAGACGCGGACGAGGAGTCCGTAGTTCTTGCGCGGCTCGACCGTGCCGACCGCGAGCGCAAATCGCCGCTGCGCCAGGTCCTGCAGCGCGGCGGGAGTCTCAGGCTCAGGTCGCGTCTTGCGCGCCGCGAGGTCGCTGCCGAGCGGGACCACCTGCACGACAGGGGCGGCGCGTCCGGAGCGCGCCGCAAAGGCCAGCAACTCGCGGCGCGTCGATTCGGAGATGGCCAGCACCAGATCGGAGGCATCGAGCAGCGCCACTGCGTCCCCCGTGAACGACTCGGCCCCCATGCCGGGCGGGTTGAACTCCGGATACATCACGCGGATCAGGTCATAGCAGGTGGTGACGACCCTGAGGCCGGTGCGGACACGCATCTCCCCGATCGCCCGTAGGGGCACGAAATTGGTGTAGAGCCCAGCCGTCCAGAGCACATCGCCCGGACCTGGATGCACGACCATCTGCAATGTCGGCAGAATCTCGTCGCGCAGAGCCGGGACATAGCCCGGGGGTGCCGGGACGTCGGGCAGATCTACTGGAACGTCGGGCGGGGCATATGCCGGGACGAAGCCGCGGTGGCGGTAAATGGCGGTCCTCACGATCTGCCGGATATGGATCAGGATCGCCCGAGCGTCTTCACGCACCGCGTCCGGCATGCGTGAGATGACGGCCCGCGCGGCGGCGCGAAATGCGGCCGTGATTCGCCGCTTCAATCCCCGTGCGGGCTTGTGCGCCGGCAGAGACGGTGGGGACATGACTGGCGCTTCGGCGGCCGCGGCGCGGCGACGCGGCGTACGGAAACGGACCTTCGGAGACACCGCCACGGGGCTTGCGGCGAAGATGCGCGCCGCCTGCTCTGGGCCAAGCGCGAAAACCATGCCGTCGTTTCGAAACACCACGGGAATGGGACGCAGCTCAGGCGACGCCAGCAGCCGGCGCGCGATCTCCCTCTCGACGCGTGAGATGCCGAGCGACGGCTCACCCGCCAGCATCAGCGAGGTTGTTACATCTACGAAAGTATGGGACATTCCGTCACCGGCCCGACGGCGGTGGCGCTCGGTGACGAGCATAGACGGTCGATCCTTGATTTCGGTCCAAAGCGAAGAGACAGAAGAACCATCGAATTTGCAAGTGGCGAGGCCGGCCGCAGTGACCCAGGGGAAAGGCCCGCAAGAACCGCTTCGCCCAGTTGCCGAGATATGACGGCGGTCTCGCTTGGACGTTTCTGCGCCGCCGTTGCCGCTCGTGAACATCTCTACTTGACGGCGCCGGGAGAAGCAATCCGGGCACTCTTCCTCGACACGCGCCGCACCTGGCCGGCGCGGACGGTATTGCCAACGCGCCTCGCCGAAGGCAGTTATGACGCAGGCGGCGGCGTAGGGCGGATCGGCGACACAATCCACATTGGACAAGGCGCAAATGAACCGGACAGAGGCGACCACCGATGGCACGCTGACGAAGGCTCTCGATTGGGCGTGCTCGCAGGGCGGCTGGTGGCATGACAGCGGCAATCTGAACCCCGTGGTCCTGCAGGCGATCGCGAAACATGCGGGGCGGGTCGAGGCGCGCGAGACCGCCGAAACCGGCTGCGGCCTGAGCACCGTCGTGCTGTCCGCCATCGCGGACCGCCACACCTGCTTCACGGTGGCGGCGGGGAACTCACTGGAACAAGTCCAGAGCGTCCCGCACATCCGGCACGACCATGTCAGCTTCATCATCGGCCCGTCGCAGCTGACGCTGCCCAGCCACAGCTTCGCACGTTCACTGGACTTCGTGCTGATCGACGGCCCGCACGGATTTCCGTTTGCCCAGATGGAATATTTCCATTTCTACCAGAAAATCCGCAAGGGTGGCGTGCTGGTCGTCGACGACATTCACATCCCGACCATTCGGCAGATGTACGACGTCCTGCGCGACGACAGGATGTGGACCCATCTCGAGGACGTCCTGACGACGGCCTTCTTCCAGCGCACCGACGCTGCGATGTTCGATCCCTTCGGCGACGGCTGGGAAAGGCAACAATTCAACCAGCGCCATTTCCAGGACGCTGAATCCATGGACACCTATTGCCCAGGCTGGCGTGAGAGCATGCCGCCACCGCCCGGGCCGCTCCTCGCCGCGGCACCCATCGGGGAAGCCGAGAGCGCCCTCCACGCGGAGATTGTGCGCCTGCGGTCTGAGAATGCCGCGCTGAAAGCCTCGACCTCCTGGCGCATCACCGCACCGCTCCGGTCGCTCACATCCACCGTCCGCAGGTCCTGACGCCACGCGCGGCATGAGGCGGCGGCCTTCTTCGCCCCTGGTCATTCCGCGCCTGTTCGGAAAGGCGGGTGACTCCGCAACGTCCCCGCCGAACAGAAGCGCGGCTTCATCGACCAACAGATCGATGAAGCCGTGGATCGTCGCAATCGCGACCCGGTGTTGCTTTAATAGAATCCCAACCCCCGGCCAGCAACACTGACGGCCGACCGTTCGCGTTCCGCCATCCCCCGCAGATCCGGACCATGGTGCCACCGCTCGTCACCTCCCGCACGTGGCATCCAGCGCGAACGATGCGTATCCGAAATAGCAGCGAACGATCTGCCGCACCGCCCGTTTGTTACGATTCGCATCAAAACGCCGCTGCATCCACTTTTGTTATCGCAAACCATCAATATCACGCAACAACAATTCGGATTTAACGCTCGCTTTACCTGGCACCGCTCATCCTGCGGCGCCCTCCAGAGTCACGACGATGGGGCGGTTGATCGCCGACCAGACCGGCTCCGGCGGCAGCGGCGGCAATGCCGGCGCCGGCGCGATCGCGATCAGCGGCGGCGGCGCGGTGATTCTTGAAGCGGTGAACAGCTTCACCGGCGGCGTCTCCGTCAGCGGTGCCACGCTCGACCTCGCGGCCACGGGTGCTGCGGGCAGCGGCACAATCAGCCTCGGCGATGCGGCGAGGCTGGAGGTGCAGAGCGGTGTGACGATCGGCAACGCGGTGTCGGTCGCCATCGGCGACGTCATCGACACCGCCGGCATCACCGACGCCACCGCGACGTTCAACGCCGGCACGCTCACGATCGCCGGCACCGGCGGCTCGCTCGCGCTGACGCTGACCAACGCCGCTGCCACCACCGCCGATTTCACCGCCGTCAACGACGGCCACGGCGGCGCCGAGATCACCTTCGTCGCCTGCTACTGCCCCGGCACCCGGATCGCCACGCCGGACGGCAACATCGCGATCGAGGCTCTGCGTATCGGCGACCTCGTCACCACCCATGCCGGCGAGGCCAAGCCGATCAAATGGATCGGCCGCCGCGCCTACGCGCCCGCCTTCGTCGCCGCCAACCCGCAACTGCGCCCGGTGCGCATCCGCGCCCACGCCATCGCCCCCGGCGTACCCGCGCGCGACCTGCTGGTCTCGCCGCAGCACGCGGTACTGGTCGGCACCGACTTCGGCGCCGCCCTGGTCCCGGCCGGCGCGCTGGTCAACGGCCGCAGCATCTTGCGCGACACGCCTACCGATGGCGTCGCCTATCTGCACCTGGAACTGGAACGGCATCAGCTGATCGAGGCCGAGGGCCTCGCCGCCGAAACCTTCATCGATTGCGTCGGCCGCGGCATTTTCCAGAACGCCGCCGAATTCGCCGCCCTCTACCCCGACGATGCCGAGGCCGCGCCGAGCCAGCAACCGCCCCGCCTCGAACAAGGCTTCGCCCTCGCCGACGCCCATCGCCGCATCGCCGCCCGCGCCGGCCTCGCCACCGCCGCACCACGACCCGGCGCGTTGCGCGGCCATGTCGAACGCATCGTCGATCACCCGGACGGTGTGTTGATCGAAGGCTGGGTGCTCGACGAAAGCAACCAGCAAACTGCGCAGGAGATGGAAGTCCTGTGTCCTGGCGCGGCCCCGGTGCGGCTCCTGGCCAACCGCTACCGTGCCGATCTCGACCGCGCCGGCCTCGCCGGCGGCCGCTGTGGCTTCAGCCAGATCATTCCGGCCGCGAGCGGCGCAATCCTGGTGCGTCGCGCCGCTGATGGCGCAATGCTGCACGGCGCGACCGACCTCGCCCGTGCCGCCTGAACTGACCGCCCCTGCGTTATCGCCAGGGGCGGTCTTGGAGATTGTTTATACCTGATCTCGGTCGCGCATTCGTGAAAGACCGCAATCCTTCGCCGGGCGCCTCAGGCCCGGTCGGTCAACCACCGTTGGCGTAGGCAAGCAAAAGCCAGAACACGGCGCTGATTGCCAGGATGATTAACAGCCCCAAAAACAAGATTTCAATCCGCGACATTGCCAGCCGATTGTTGAGCCGCACCAGGACAGCCGCCGCTGCGGCCGTTGAGGCGGGGCAACGGACCGCCGGCGAATGCCGAAGGATGGCTGACAGTTGCGTGGCCATTGCGGATTCACCGGAGGTTGATCGAGGTGGCGCCGCCTCGCCCGCCACGCCTGTTCCAGACCGCGGAATACAAGCAGCGGCCGGGCGGCGGCCCAGGCGCGGAACAGAGGGCCGGATTCCACGTTGCGCGCTTGCCAAACGCAAACGCAGAGGAGACGGCCGATGGTTGATGAAAACAGGATCGAGGGCGCGGCCCGCGATTTCGGCGGAAAGATACAGGATGCCGTCGGTGGGATGACCGGAGATGCCGCCACCCAGGCGCGCGGCAAGCTCAATCAGGCCGCTGGAAGGGCTCAGAACGCGGTCGGATCAGCAGCCGATGAGGCGCGGGACCTCGGTGAGCATCTGGCCGACGCGATCCGCGATCAACCGCTCCAGGCGGTCGGGATCGCCTTGGGTGCGGGGCTGCTCCTCGGCTGGATCTTGCGGCGATAGAATCTGAACTTGCCGGCGTGGCCGTGCTGCGTCTCACCGTCCGCCCAAGTCGATGGCGGTGCGGCTCGGTTCGACCACGCTCAACTTATAGTGGACAGCGCACGATCGCGTTGGTGAAAACCCGCTCCAGCGCGGTTTGCCTTCCCGCGATCTCCGGCTGAGCCGAGCACGCTCAATCGCACGGGCGATGCCATAGCGGCATCGCAAATAGGCCCTTTGAGCGGTGCCGGTTCTAGATCATTGGGCCAATTGACCCGTGAGGCAGCCATGGCTGAACCTCAGGTTTGGGTTGATGCGTGACAGCCACCTCTTGTCTTTCCGACAAGCGGACCTGAAGCCGTCCAGGGCTGGAGATGATTCTGATGCAACAGGCCGAGATCCGACCAGCGAGCGCCACATTCTCATTCGGTGATGAACGGCCGGGCGAGCAGACCATGACCGACACCCATGACGAGATGATGCACCGATGGGAGAGGGTCTGGAGCGGCACCGACTTTCCGGAGCGCACGTTGCGGATGCGTGTTCCGGGGGGTTGGCTTTATCGCCACTCTCCGGGGAACTCGGGCATTCAAAACGAATGCATGGTGTTCGTGCCCGATCCCCAGGCCCAGTCGACCTGACCTCAGCCAGACGCGACGCGGCGAGACGCGTCTTCGCGCTGCACCGTTACCGAAAATGGTAGTTCGCCTTCACGAGGAGACGCGTTTATGAAACTGCTGGGAATTTTTCACTCACACTCCGATCCTTCCGCCGCACTCGTGGTCGACGACACGGTCGTTGCTTTCGTCGAAGAGGAACGGCTTTCGCGCGTGAAGCATTCCTTCGGCGCGTTCCCGACGCGTGCGATCAGGTGGGTTCTGGAACAGGGAGGCCTTTCCCTCACTGACCTCGATGCAATCGTGCAAGCGTGGGACTGCTCGAAATACGACAATGGCAGCATCGCGCGTCATTACGACGCCGTGAATCTCCGTTATCCGACTGATGATGCCGATCGCGCTTATCAGAGCAAACTTCTGCAGCAAAGCCGCTCCCAATCGCAGCGTGCGCAGATTGCGCGTGCGTTGCGGCACGAATTCGGGGAGATCGAGCTGCCGCCCATCCACTTCGTCAATCATCATCTGGCCCATGCCTGTGCGACGTTCTTTTCGTCAGGCTACGATGAAGCCGTGGTGTTTTCGGTCGACGGCAGTGGCGAGGAAATCACGACGTCCTGGTGGCACGGCAAAGGCAGCAAGCTCGAACTTCTGCATGAGGTGAAAGTTCCGCATTCGCTTGGCTGGGTCTACTCCGCCTTCACCGAATATCTCGGGTTCGAAGCCTATGACGGCGAATACAAGGTCATGGGCCTTGCTGCCTATGGTTCGCCCAATGCCGAACTGCAAGGCAAGGTCGCGCAGTTGTTGTGGGCGGACGATCACGGCGGCTTTGAAACCGACCCGATGCTGCTAACGCGCGGCGCACATTCCTGGTCGCATTATTTTTCCGATGCCTTGGTTCAGCATATGGGACGGCCGCCGGGTTGGCGCGACCAGCCGGTGACGGATTGGCACAAGGACCTGGCATTCGCGGTTCAGCAACGGCTGGAGGACGTGGTCGCCTCAATGACCCGTTACTGGACGCAGAAAACCGGGGTGCGAAAAATCTGCATCTCGGGCGGCGTTGGACTCAACGTCAAGATGAACGGGAATCTCTTCGAATCCGGAATCGTCGACGACGTCTTCGCCTATCCGTTATGCGCCGATCTCGGCCAGTCGATCGGCGCCGCCCTCGCCTATCGCTATCGGCACGCCAACCTGGTCAACCGGCGCCTCACCGACCTGTATCTTGGCCCGAGCTTCTCGGACGAGCAAATCGAACGTGTGCTCAGGGATTGCCGCATTACCTACCGGAAGCCGCAGAACATCTCGCGCGACACCGCGGCTTTGCTGGCGCAAGGAAAAGTGGTCGGCTGGTTCCAGGGCAGGATCGAGGCAGGGCCACGGGCGCTCGGCGCGCGGTCCATTCTGGCGGATTCGCGTAACGAGGCGGCCCGCGATCGCGTCAATTCCGCGATCAAGTATCGTGAGCAATGGCGTCCCTTCTGCCCGTCGATGACCCGCGAGGGCGCGGCGCGGTACTTCGATCACCACACCGACGCACCCTTCATGGCCATTACCTTTCATGCCAATGATCGCGCGAAGATCGAAATTCCGGCCGTTGTCCATGTCGACGGCACGTCTCGCCCGCAGATCGTCGATGAGGGGACCAACCCACGCTACCACGGCGTGATCTCGGAGTTCGGCCAGCTGACGAGTGTGCCCTGCATCCTCAATACGTCATTCAACATCAAGGGCGAGCCCATCGTCTGCACGCCGCAGGATGCGTTGCGGACGTATTTCGCCACAGGTCTGGATGCTTTGGCCATCGGCAACTGCCTGCTGGAGAAACCATCGTGATGGAGCGGATTTTATTCGTTGGCGCCCATCATGACGATCTTGAGCTGGCGATGGGCGGCAGCGTCAAACGTTGGACCATGGAAGGAAAGAAGGTCTATGCGGCGATGCTCACCAATTCGCAGTGGAGCGGACCGAACGGACAGCTGTTTCGCGACCCTGACGAGGTAATTGCCGATTGCGAGAAATCGGCCGCCTTGCTCGGTTTCGAGCCTTTTCATCTCGCCCTCTCGGACGCCATGAACCTGAGCGTCGCGGATGCCCACGTGGTCAAGCTCCTGGAGCTGGTTGTTGCCAAGAAAATCGACACCTTGGTCACGATCTGGGGCTACGACGCCCATCCGACGCACCAGGTCACCCATGCGATCGCGATGGCAGCAACGCGCAAAGTTCCAAACGTGTTGACCGTGCAACTCTCCTGGAACGGCGTGCCCCAGGCCTGGAAGCCGAATTTCTTTGTCGACGTCACCGCGACACTGGAATACCGAATCGCGGCACTGCAATGCTACCATGATGAATGGGAGCGCACCGGCGCGCTCTGGGAAAAATATATCCGGAGCACGGCCGCCCTGTACGGCCTGCAAAGCGGCTGCGTCGCCGCCGAGGGCTTCGAGGTCGTGAAGTTGCGCGTCTAGTGCTCTGCGACCGGGCGAGCCCGACCCGCCGACGGTCACGCCGGCGTAACCTCATATCGCGCATCGGCGATCGCGGCGACCACCCGCTTCGCGTCGGTGGCGCCTGACACCACCACCTCGCCACTGGCGAGACAGACCTCCGCCGTGGCACCTGGCCCGCCACGGGATGGCCGCGGTCGTGGAGGGGCTCGCCATGGCGTGCCCCAGCGTCAGCGTGGTAGCCAACGCGCTGCTGCTGCGCCGCTGGCACCCCGCCGCCGGCCGGCGGACGCGCGAGACCGGGCAAAAAGGATTTCTGCATGACGCTGTGGGTGCGCTTCGAACGCGAGGGAGGAGGGGGATTCGGCGTCCTCGACGGCGACATCGTCCACGTCCACGCCGGCTGCATGTTCGACGCTCCGTCCGCCACCGGCGAGACCGTCCGCCTTGACGCAATGCGGCTTACGGCGCCGGTTCATCCGGGCAAGTTCATCGGGCTGTGGAACAACTTCCACGCGCTGGCGGCGAAACTGGGGACGGCAATCCCCACGGAACCGCTGTTCTTCCTCAAATCGCCCGGCAGCGTGCTGCCACCTGATGGCGCGATCCGGCCGCCGCGTGGATACACCGGAAAACTTCTCTATGAGGGCGAGCTCGGCGTGGTGATCGGGCGGCGCTGCGCCCACGTCACCGAGGACGAGGCCGAAGCGGCGATCTTCGGCTACACCTGCGTCAACGACGTCACCGCCATCGACATCCTCAACGCCGACCCGTCCTTCCCCCAATGGGCGCGCGCCAAAAGCTGCGACACGTTCGGACCCTGCGGTCCGGCGATCGCAACCGGCCTCACCTGGTCGGATCTGCGCATCCAGACCCTGCTGAACGGGCGCGAGCGGCAGAACTACCCCGCCCATGACATGATCCTGCCCCCCGCCCGCATCGTCAGCCTGATTTCACGCGAAATGTCGCTGGAGCCTGGGGACCTGATAGCCTGCGGCACCTCCGTCGGCGTGCTGCCGATGCGTGCCGGCATGGTCGTGGACGTGGTCATCGAGGGCATCGGCGTGCTGCGCAACAGCGTGGCAGAGCCGGGATAGCCGATGTTCGGGCAGGCTGGGACATCGGCACGGAACCTTGGCAGGGCGACCCTCGTTTTCCCGGCGGGCGTGGGTTGCCGCGCCCTTGAACCCACGCGCAGGGGGCGATGCCATCATGCCGAATTCCGACGCCGAGCATCGAGACCACGGCAAATCAGCCACGGATGCACGCCAAGGGGAGACGCCTGGCGTGGTGCGCTGGGTTCTGGCCATTTCCCTGGTGTTGGTGATCATCGCCATGATCGCCGCCTACAAGGTTTTCTGACCGCCGCAGGGCAGCCCTGACTCCAGCAGCGACGCTATTCCGTTGACCGCGGCCCGTTCGCCACCATCATGGTGACCAGCATCATGCAAGTGACGGCGATAGGGGGCGGCGATGGCGAAAAACGAAGCGCAGGAGGGCGAAGGCAGGCTGTATCTTGATGACATAGAGGTCGGGGCGCGATTCACCACCCGCACCCACGCGCTCGACACCGCGCAGATCAAGGCCTTCGCCGCGGAGTTCGACCCGCAATCCTTCCACCTCGACGAGGAGGCCGCCAAGGACAGCCTGTTCGGCGGCCTTGCGGCCAGCGGCTGGCACACCGCCGCGATCAGCATGCGCCTGCTGGTGGAGAGCGGCGCACCGATCGCCGGCGGCATCATCGGCAGCGGCGGCGAGCTGAGCTGGCCTCGGCCGACGCGGGCGGACGACATCCTGCGCGTGGAAACCGAGATCCTGGAGGTCACGCCATCCCGCTCGCGCCCAGACCGGGGCATGGTCACGCTGCGCAACGAAACCCGCAACCAGCGTGGCGAGGTGCTGCAGACCTTCACCGCAAGGCTGGTGGTGCCGCGCCGCCCGGCCACAAAATAGTCGACGCTGCCTGATACGCCGCAACGGCCGCTCTCATTGCGCCGCTGGCCTTGGGTGGCTAGCGTGCGGCAGATTCCAGGGAGCGGGCAGATGATCGTCGTCAGCGTTATGTATCCGAGCGGGCCAGACGCCGCCTTCGACGAAGGCTACTACATGAAGTCGCACATCCCCTTGGTGAAGTCGCTCTGGTCGGCGATGGGCATGACCAACGTGCAGATCATCCGGGCGATCGGCACGCCCGACGGCTCGGCGCCCGCCTATCAGGTGATCGCGCTGTTGAGTTTCGGTTCGATGCAGGAATTCGAAGCCGCCGCCGCCGCGCATGGCGCGGCGATCTTCGCCGACATCCGGCAGTTCACCAATGTCCGCGCGGTGGTGCAGTTCAACAAGCCGCTCGATTCGAGTCCTGCCGCCGTTCGTCAGCAAGGATATCCCTGGGGCGGTTAACCAATTGCCGCATTGGCAAATCGGCGGGCAATCCTTATCGTCCGCATTCAACCACGGCAGCAGGCCGGGTAATGTCCAGGTAAGGCAGGTAAGGCGGATGGCCACAGTCTCGATTCGCGCTGTTCGCAAGGCGTTCGGCAGCACCGAAATTCTGCACGGCGTTGATGTCGAGGTGATGGATGGTGAGTTCGTCATTCTCGTCGGTCCGTCCGGCTGCGGCAAATCGACCTTGCTGCGGATGATCGCCGGGCTGGAAAACATCACCCGTGGTGATATCGCTATCGGCGAGCGGGTGGTCAACAACGTGCCGCCCAAGGAACGCGACATCGCGATGGTGTTCCAGAACTACGCGCTGTACCCGCATATGACCGTGCGCGACAACATGGCGTTCTCGTTGAAGCTCGCAAAAGCGCCGCAGACGGTGATCGACCAAAAGGTCGGCCGGGCGGCCGACATCCTCGGCCTCACGCCATATCTCGACCGCTATCCCCGCCAGCTTTCCGGCGGCCAGCGTCAGCGCGTGGCGATGGGTCGCGCAATCGTGCGCGACCCGCAGGTGTTCCTGTTCGACGAACCGCTTTCCAACCTCGATGCCAAGCTTCGGGTGCAGATGCGGGCCGAGATCAAGGACCTGCACGCCCGGTTGAAGACCACCACTGTTTACGTCACCCATGACCAGATCGAGGCGATGACGATGGCCGACAAGATCGTGGTGATGAACGCCGGCAACGTGGAGCAGATCGGCGCCCCGCTTGAGCTGTATGATCGTCCGGCCAATTTGTTCGTGGCCGGCTTCATCGGCTCGCCGGCGATGAACTTCTTCAAGGGCCGCATCGACGGTGGCCGCTTCCGCATCGGCGACATCACCATGCCGCTGCCGCCGGGCGCTTCCGCCCCCGACGGCTCACCGGTGATCTACGGCGTCCGCCCCGAGCACTGGCTGCTGGCGAACGGCGAGGGCGTGCCCGCCACCGTGCGGGTGTTGGAGCCGACCGGCTCGGAGACGCAAGTGATGGGGCGCATTGCCGAGACACCTGTGGTTTGCGCGTTTCGCGAACGGGTGACGGCGCGGCCCGGCGAAACCATCCACGTCGCGCCGGACCGTACGCTGGTGCATCTGTTTGACGAGGAGACCGGCGTCCGACTGAACTGATCATCATAACCAAACGTAACGCGCGGCGATAACGCCGCCTCTGAGGGAGTGTAGGGATGGACGACATCACGAGACGTGGCTCGCTCGCCGTCGGTGCCGGCGCCATGGCATCGGCTGGATTGTTGGGCAGCAAGCGGGCCTCGGCGGCAATTCCGATCGCCAACGTGCCCGCGCCGAAGCAGCCGATCGAGGCGGGTGCCACGCTGCGGGTGATCCGCCCGACCAAGTTCGTCGATCCGGATGAGACGATCTGGAACGAGAACACGGAGAAATTCATCAAGGCAACCGGCGTGCAGGTGCGCGTCGACTTCGTCGGCTGGGAGGATATCCGGCCGCAGGTGGCGGTTGCCGCCCGCACCGGCGCCGGTCCGGATGTGGTGATCGGCTGGGCCAACGATCCGCATCTCTACACCGAGAAGATTCTCGATATGACCGAGCTTGCCGATTACCTCGGTAAAAAATACGGCGGCTGGGGTGCGCTGCCGCAGAAATACGGCAAGAAGCACGGCACCAACCAGTGGATCGCGCTGCCGATGGGCTGCGGCGGGGGCGCCCTGGTTTGGCGCAAATCCTGGGTGAACGAGGCGGGCTACACCGCAATCCCCGACGATCTCGGCAAGTTCCTCGACCTGTGCCAGAAGCTGAAAAAGAACAACCACCCGGTCGGCTTCGCCCTCGGCAACTCGCAAGGCGACGGCAACGGCACCGCCTTCTGGCTGCTTTGGGCCCATGGCGGCTACCAGGTGGATGACAACAACAAGATCACGATCAACCGCAAGGAGACGATCGCGGCACTGAAATACGGCGCCGAGTTGTACAAGACCTTCATCCCCGGCACCCTGTCCTGGCTCGACCCGAGCAACAACAAGGCGTATCTCTCTGAAGAGATCAGCATGACCCAGAACGGCGTGTCGATCTATTTCGTGGCGAAGAACGGTGGCAAGACCAATCCAGCCCAGGCCAAGATCGCTGAAGACACCGAGCATTCCAGGATGCCCGGTTCCATCAACGGCCGGGCGCCGGAGGCTGCGAACACGCTCAACGCCATGGTGTTCAAGCACACCAAATATCCGAACGCCGCCAAGGAATACCTCCGCTTCATGATGGAAGCCGAGCAATACGACCCGTGGCTGACCAAGTGCCTCGGCTATTGGGCGCATCCGCTGCTCGCGTTCGACAAGAGCGATGCCTGGGGCGGCGATCCGAAGATCCTGGCGTATCGCGACGCGCAGAAGATGACCTTCTGGGATGGCTACCAGGGACCGATCAGCGCCTCCGCCGCCGCGGTATCGGCCGAGTACATCCTGGTGCAGATGTTCGCCGGCGTGGCATCCGGGCAGACCACCGCGGAAGATGCGGTGAAGGATGCCGAGCGGCGAATGAAGCGTATCTATAAGACCTGATGCTGCAGGGGTGCCGCCGGAAAGTGTTCCGGCGGCACCCAAGCTGCCCTGCCTTGACATTCGTCGACGCAGGCGATCGCTGAAAGAAAAGCCATGGACGCATCCACCTGGGTAGCCACGCGAAAGAAGCCAAGCTGGCTGACGCGGCTGTTCGACTACAAGCCATTCCTGATCTTCATCTGCCTGCTTCCGGCGATGGGGCTGCTCCTGGTGTTCCTCACCTACCCGCTGGGCCTCGGCATCTGGCTCGCCTTCACCGATGCCGAAATCGGCCGCGCCGGCGAATGGATTGGGCTGGAGAATTTCCAAGTCTTCTGGACGACCGGATCTTCATCAACACGGTCGGGTTCACGATTTTCTACACCGCGGTGGCGACGGTCGGGAAATTTGCGCTCGGGCTTTGGCTGGCACTGCTGCTGAACCACCACATCCCGTTCAAGTCGCTGGTTCGCGCCATCATCCTGATGCCGTTCATCATCCCGACGGTGCTGTCGGCGATTGCCTTCTGGTGGATCTACGATCCACAATTCTCCATCCTGTCCTATGTGCTCGTCGATGTGCTGCATTGGCGGGACAGCTATATCGACTTCCTCGGCACGCCGTGGAACGCGCGCTGGTCGTTGATCGCGGCCAATATGTGGCGCGGCATTCCGTTCGTGGCGATCAGCCTGCTCGCCGGGCTGCAGACCATATCGCCGTCGCTCTACGAAGCGGCCTTGCTGGACGGCGCCACGCCGTGGCAGCGTTTCCGCTTCATCACCACGCCGCTGCTGATGCCGATCCTGGCGGTGGTGCTGACCTTTTCGGTGCTGTTCACCTTCACCGATTTCCAGCTGGTCTATGCGATCACCCGCGGCGGCCCGATCAACGCCACGCATCTGATGGCGACGCTGGCATTCCAGCGCGGCATTCCGGGCTCCCAGCTCGGCGAGGGCGCGGCGATCGCGGTCTCGATGATTCCGTTCCTGATCCTGGCAACGCTCGTCAGCTATTTTGCGCTCGCGCGGCGCAAATGGCAGCAGGGGCCCGAGAATGACTGATCAGACCGTGTCCGATACCGTAGCCGACGTCGCCCATCACGCCGTCACCGAAGCCGAGGGGCCGCAGCTTCTCTCCTGGGACTCCCGTGCCCGCCGGGTGGTGATGGTCTATGTCCCGCTCGCCTGCTTCATCCTGATTCTGCTGTTCCCGTTCTATTGGATGGTGGTGACCACCTTCAAACCGAATGTCGAGTTGCTGAACTACAAGGACAACAACCCTTTCTGGATTCACTCCCCGACGCTCGCCAACATCCAGAAACTGCTGTTCGAGACCGACTACCCGCACTGGCTGGTCACCACGATGGAGGTGGCGTTCGCCTCCACCATCCTGTCGCTGATCTCAAGCGTGCTGGCCGCCTACGCGATCCAGAGGCTGCGCTTTCGCGGCTCGACCTATGTGGGTCTGGCCATCTACATCGCCTATCTCGTGCCGCCGTCGATCCTGTTCATTCCGCTGGCGCAGGTGGTGTTTCAGCTTGGCCTGTTCGACTCGCCGTTCGCGCTGATCCTCACCTATCCGACCTTCCTCATTCCCTTCTGCACGTGGCTGCTGATCGGCTACTTCAAGTCGATCCCGTACGAGCTCGAAGAATGCGCGCTGATCGACGGCGCCACGCGGCTGCAGATCCTGTGGCGGATCACGCTGCCGCTCGCGGTGCCCGGTCTGATTTCCGCCGGCATCTTCGCCTTCACCTTGTCGTGGAATGAGTTCATCTACGCCCTCGCATTCATTTCCTCGACCGAGAACAAGACGGTGCCGGTGGCGATTCTGACCGAGCTGGTGCAGGGCGACGTCTATCACTGGGGCTCGCTGATGGCCGGCGCCCTGCTGGGTTCGTTGCCGGTCGCGATCTTCTATTCGTTTTTCGTCGAATATTACGTCTCGAGCCTCACCGGCGCGGTGAAGGAGTAGAGCAATACGGCTTTAGGTGGAATCACCGTGCCATAAAATTGCTCGCCTAGCCAAAAGGCTAGATCGACCGTTCGGCGTGATCGAGAATGTGGTGACCGATATAGGTCATCGCCAGTGCGGCTTCGGACGCGCGGTGCTCGATGAAGCTGTCGCCACCGCCTGGCGGGCCGGCTGCTACAAGGTGATGCTGTCCACCGGCTCCCAGCGCCCGGAGACGTGGCGGTTCTATGAGAATGCCGGCTTCACCCGCGGCAAGACGGCGTTCGACATACGCCGGCGCTGATCAGGCCAGTTCGCCTTCCGCCACCCTGATGTCCTCGCGCTGCGCGGCGGCGACGCCGACGAAAATTTCGATCCCGCGCACGATCGTCTCCACCGCCATCGACGGCGATTTCGGATGGTTGGCGGCTTGTTCCGGCAGATAGGGCACGTGCATGAAGCCGCCGCGAAACCGCGCACGCCGGGTCGCGGCATAATGCATCAGCCCGTAGAAGACATGGTTGCAGACGAATGTGCCGGCCGAGTTGGAAACCGCGACCGGCAGCCCGGCCGCCCGCATCGCCTGAACCGCCGCCTTGATCGGCAAGGTGGTGAAATAGGCCGCCGGCCCACCGGCGACCACCGGCACATCGACCGGCTGATCGCCGGCATTGTCGGGAATGCGGGCATCCTGGACGTTGATGGCCACCCGCTCGGGCGACATTTCCAGCCGGCTGCCCGCCTCACCCACGCACAGCACGATATCGGGGTCCTCCCGCTCGATCGCCGCATATAGTTCGGGCAGCGAGGTCGAGAACTCGGCCGGCAGGCGTTGCGTGACAACAGTGATGGAGCCGACCAAGCCGGGCAGGCGCCGGATCGCTTCCAGCGAGGGATTCACCCGCTCGCCACCAAACGCATCGAAACCGGTCACCAGAGCTTTCATGTTCTTGCTTTCATACCGCAGGCAGAATAACGGCGCGGCATTCGCCGAAGCCGATCGGCGCCGCGCCTTCCCGCACGCCGCGCGCGCGCAGGATGATCTCATCGCCGTCCTCAAGGAAGCGGCGCGTTTCTCCGGACGGCAGTTCGAGCGCGGCGCGACCGCCCTTGGTGATTTCGAGCAGGCTTCCCCACCCCAATTCCTCCGGCGCCGATATGGTCCCGGTGCCGAACAGGTCGCCAGGGCGCAAATTGCAGCCGCCGCTGGCGTGGTGGGCGACCATCTGCGCCACCGTCCAGTAAAGATGCCGGGAATTGCCGACTGAGAGCCGATGCCCCGGCAGCCCGGCCGCGCGCATCGCAGGCGTCAGCAGCAGCACCTCCAGTTGCAGATCCAAGCCACCGCCGCGCTGATCGGCGTCGGCGAACAGATGCGGCAGCGGTGCCGGGTCGCCGTCGGGGCGCGGTGGCTGGGCGATGCGGAACGGCGCCATCGCCTCGGGCGTCACCACCCAAGGCGAGATCGTGGTGTGGAAGCTCTTGGCCAGGAAGGGTCCGAGCGGCTGGTATTCCCAACCCTGGACGTCGCGCGCCGACCAGTCGTTCAGCAGGCAAAACCCGGCGATATGGTCGTCCGCCGCGCCGATCGGGATCGGTTCGCCGAGCGCATTGCCGGGGCCGATCCAGACGCCCAACTCCAACTCGTAGTCGAGGTTGCGGCTCGGCCCGAAGGTCGGTGCGGTTTCTGCGGCCGGCTTTCCGCTGCCCGTTCGGGCGGCGCACCGGCTCCCCGGATGGCCGCACCGATGACGCGCGGCCGTGATAGGCGATAGGCAAATATTTGTAGTTCGCCAGCAACGGATTGTCGGGCCGCAAAAGTCTGCCGCCGTTCATTGCATGGTGAATGCCCGCGAAGAAATCGGTGTAATCGCCAATCGCCGCCGGCAAATGCCGCGTGCAATCCGCGGCGCGGTGCAGCAGCCTGGACCCAAGCCCGCGCACCGCCGCCGGTGCGTCGTCCGCCAGCAGGGCAAAAAGCTGCTGGCGCAGCGCTCGTCGCGGCCCGGCGCCGAGTGCCATCAGGCCGTTGAGACTGGCAGCGCTCGCGGTCCGCGCCGCCTCGCCGGCGAGCAATCCGGCGCCGTGAACGGCTTCGAGATCAAGAATTTCATCCCCGATCGCGACGCCGCCGCGCGGCGCGTCGCCGTTCGGGCTGAACACCCCGAAGGGAAGATTCTGCAGCGGGAAATCCGCATGCATGTCGGCGGAGGCGACCCAGCTCCGTCGTGCCCGGTCGTTGGTGTGGTCGATCACGCGGAGAAATGCTTTTTCATGCCGTCCCAACACGCGTCGTAATCGGTCTGCAGTTGTGGGCAGGTCATGGCGAATTCGCTCGGGCGCAGGACCTGGCCGGTCTCGAACATGAAAGCCAATGTATCCTCCACCCTGTGCGGCGCGAGGTCGGCGGCCATGGCGCGTTCGGTGGTGGCGCTGTCCGGACCGTGCGCGCTCAGCAGCCCGTGCAGGCTGAGGCCGCCTGGCAGGAAGCCCTCGGCCTTCGCGTCGTACACGCCGTGTACCAGGCCCATGCATTCGTTCATGACGTTGCGATGAAACCACGGCGGCCGGAACGTCCCTTCGGCCACCAGCCAGCGTGGCGGGAAGATCACGAAATCCATGTTGGCCCGACCCGGCGTGTTGGTGGGTGAGGTCAGCACGGTGAAGATCGACGGATCCGGGTGGTCGAAGCTGATCGAGCCGATCGCGTTGAACCGCGCGAGGTCGTATTTATACGGCGCGTAGCTGCCGTGCCAGGCGACCACGTCGAGCGGCGAATGGTCCAGCTCGGTTTCCCACAGCTCGCCCATGAATTTCTGCACCACCGGCACCGGCCCATCACGATTTTCAAACCAAGCTGCGGGAGACTGGAAGTCGCGCGGATTGGCCAGGCCGTTGGCGCCGATCGGGCCGAGTTCGGGAAGCCGCAGCACCGCACCGTGGTTTTCGCAGACATAGCCGGCGGCGGTGTCGTCGAGCAATTCCACGCGAATCGCACGCCGCGCGGCAGCACCATGATTTCGCCGGGGCCGATTTGCAGCCTTCCCAGCTCGGTCGCCACCACCAGTCGGCCCTGTTGCGGCACGATCAGCATTTCACCGTCGGCATTCCAGAAGATTCGCTGCATGGAGCGGTTGGCGCGATACAAATGCACGCTGACGCCGTCGAGATAGGCGCCGGCGGCGTTGGCCACCATCGTCGTCAGGCCGGCCAGGAAATCGGTCGGCGCGTCCGGCAGCGGCAGCGGGTTCCAGCGCAGGCGGTTGGGATTTGCCGGCGCCAGCCGGCTTCCGACAATGGTGGACGCCATCCGGCGGTACGGCGGATGCACGGCCGAGGGGCGTATCCGGTAGAGCCAGGTTCGCCGGCTTTCGTGCCGCGGGACGGTGAACGGAGTACCCGAAATCTGCTCGGCATAAAGCCCCAGCGGCGGCCGTTGCGGGGAGTTGCGGCCTTGCGGCAGCGCCCCCGGCAGCGCCTCGGTGGCGAACTCGTTGCCGAAGCCGGAAAGGGTCGGGGCCGTGAGGCTGGAAACACTATCCATGATCGCGTCCTCCTCCGTTTCCCCGAAGATAGGTTCTGCGACCACGGCTGGGAAGGGCGTCAGCCGGGCACCACCGGCAGCGACAGGAAGCCGCGAAACCGGGCGCGGCCGCCGCGCACCGCCGGCCCATCTGCCCGATAGGCCGGAAACCGCGCGAGGAACCGCGAAATCGCGATCTGCAGCCTCCAGCCGCGCCACCATCAGCCCGGCGCATTGGTGCAGGCCGAAGCCGAACGCCAGATGCCGGTTAGGCCAGCGGGTGATATCAAGTCGGTCCGGCTCGGCAAATTGCGCCGGATCGCGGTTGGCAGCACCGATGCACAGGGTGATCCGGGTACCGGCGGGCAACGCCAGCTCGCCGAGCGCCACGTCCGTGGTGGTGATCCGGTTGCCGAGCTGATTCGAGCTCTCGAAGCGCAGGAATTCCTCGACGGCCGGTTTGATGGCGGCGGGATCGGCAATCAGCGTCCGCCGCGCCTCCGGCCAGGCGAGCAGCGTGTGCAGCGCATTGCCGATCAGGTTGGTCGTCGTCTCATGCCCGGCATTGAGGATGAAGATGCAGTTCTGCAGCAGCTCGGTTTCCGACAGCCGGTCTTCGCCCTCGCCCTCGATCAGCCGCGTCAGGACGTCGCGTGCGGGATCGCCAGGGCGACGGCGGCGGCGGGCCACGAGGTCTTTCAGATACGCGGTGAAATCGCGCACCGCCTGGTTGCCGCGTTGCTCCTGCTCCTTGCTCAGCGACGGCTCCAGCGCGCCCAGAATTGCCAGCGACCAGTCGCGCAACGGCGCACGTTCATCGTGCGGAATATCGAGGAGATTGCCGATCACCTCGACCGGTATGGCGGCGGCGAAATCCGCGATCAGGTCGAACCGCCCGATCCGTTCGGCCCTGTCCAGCAATCCATCGACAAGCAGCACGACCGAGGGCGCCATGTCGGCGACGGCGCGCGAGGTCAGCGCGCCGGCGATCAGGCGGCGAACACGGGTGTGCAGCGGCGGGTCGTTAAACACCAAACTCGTCGTGTGATGCTCGAACAACGGTGAACCGGCACCGTATTTCGGCGTGTATTCCTGCCGCTTGTCCGAACTGAATCGGTGCGCATCGCGATAGACCGCGACATGATCGGCATAGGCCGTGAGAAAGATCGAGCCATCTTGCATCCGGCGCCGCGGCTCGTGCTCGCGCAAGGCGCGGTAAGTCGGATACGGATCGTCATAGAACGCGGCCGGTAGCGTCCGCAGGTCGAACGCCGCCGCCAGACCTGCATCGGTCATTCGAACAACGCCTGCAGCAGTTCCGGCTTCACCAGCACGAGGTAGCCGTCCTGCTGCGCAATGGCGCCGGAATCACGCCAGACGCGCAACTGCTTGTTGACGGTTTCGCGCGAACTCGCCACCAGCGTGCTGATGTCGCGCTGCGACAGCTTCAGGTCGATCCGGGTTCCACCTTCTGGCAACGCCCGCCCGTAATCCGCCGCGAGATTCACCAGCAGGCGCGCCAGCCGCGCCGGTAGGTCGAACAAGGCGAGTTCCTCCAGCGCCAACGAGGTGCGGCGCAGCCGGTCGCACAGCACCACCAGCAGGCGCTCCACCAGGTTCTCATGCTGCATCAGGAACGGCAGGAAATGCCGGCGTTCGACCACCAGCACCGTGGTGTCCTGGGTCGCCGTTGCATCGGCGCTGCGGGGTTTGCCGTCGAGTAGCGCGATCTCGCCGAGCAACTCTCCGGGGCCGATCATGTTCAGCGTCACTTCGCGCCCGTCGGCGGAGACATTGCTGGCGCGGACCCGGCCGGCCAGGATCGCGCACATGAAGCTGCCGGGATCGCCTTTGCTGAAGATAATGCTGCCGCGGGCAAATCGCCGCTCAACGGCGAAGCCGATGATCTCGTCGAGTTCATCGGACAGCATCGAACGAAAGAACGGGCTGGCCAGCAGCGCGTCGCGCTTCATGCCAACCGCAATCCTCGGCACCCGGGCCATTCGGCGGCCTCAGGCGGTCGCGCGTTCGACGATGCGGCGCGCCTGCTCCATCGCCGCCACGAACCGGTTCTGCCCGCGCATCAACTCGACCTGGCCGCAGCGGCGCAGATGGTCGTCATGCATGTCCGCGCAGCTCGGCCGCCACCGCAAGTGTCGGCAACCGCGGCACGGTATAGGCCGGATCGTGCCGGAAGCGCGGCTCGCGCGTGTACGTTGATCGGGATCAGAATGCGCGACAATTCGTGCAGCACCGCGTTGCGCGCGACCGAGCTTCGCGCTGGCAAGTTTGCCAAGTGCTGCCTGCAGCGTCTCGGTCGCCCGGCGCGCGGGCGACAGGTCGGCGAGGCCCCCGACGCCTTCTCATAGCCGCGATGGTCGCCAGGAATTCGTCGCAGGTCGCCGACCCAGTCGAACGGCAGAACCTCGGCATTGGCGACGCGCAGCGCCGACAGCAGATAGATCTTGCATGTCGGTCAGCAGGATGTCGCGGTCGGCGATCTCCAGGGTGTCGTTCTCGGTGTGCCAGGCGATGTTGCGCGCCGCAGCCGGAGACGTCGTAGTAGTTCTTCTCCCGGCGCAGCGCCTCCGGCATGGTCGAGCTCAGCATGAAGAAGCTCGGCAGCCCGATATTGTTGAAGCTGTAATCGCCGGCCTGGGGCGGGCGCATGCGTCTTGACATCGGCGTCCGGCACGACGTCGCGGATCGCGCCGGTGGCGAGCTCGGCGCATTCGGTGAAGGCGCGTGGTCTCGTGATAGCTGGTGGCCCAGCGGCAGCCCGGGCTGTCGCAGTTGATCTGCGCCAGGCAGTTGCGGTCGAGGTCCATGCGCGAACGCGTCGGTGAACCAGGTCGAGCCGGCGTAGCGCCCGGTGGAATGGCCCGGCCACCAGGCGATCTTCACCGAGCGGCGCAGCCCGTCGCGGTTCTGCCACAGCACGCGCGCCAGCTCCATCAGCGTCGCGTCGCCGGTGGCGTTGTCGCCGACGCCGACGTCCCAGCTGTCGTAATGGCCGTGCACGAGCACGAACTTCTCCGGCTCCTCGGTGCCGGGAATGGTGACGACCGGGATCTTCTGCGCGAACCAGCCCTCCAGCATCTCGGTGCGGATGGTCGCCTCGCCGCCTTGGCTGGCGAGCGCCATCAGTTTCTGGCCGTCGGGATTGTTCACCGCGACCACCGGGATCTTCGGCTTGCGCGCCAGATCCTCCAGGTCCGGGCTGCCCCAGATCGTGGTGCAGGTGCCCCAGTGGATGTCGACGCCCGGATTGACCGCGATCAGCCCGACGCCGCCCCATTCCTCGATCAGGCTGGTCAGCGCCGGATTGCCGAAACCCTGCATCACCACGATCTTGCCGCCGACCAGGCGCTTCACCTCGTCCACCGAGGTGATGCTGCCGCCGAACAGCGTCTTGATGTCGCGGTTATAGCTGCGCAGCGCCTGCGGATTGGCGCTGCAGCGTCACCAGCTTGCGCCGTGACCCCCTGCGGCACCGACAGCGCCGAGGACGGCGGCTTGGCGCGATAGGTCACGCCGCCGCGGTCACCGAGGCCGAGAGCGGGACCGACAGGTAGATCTCCGGCTCGTGCACCTCCACCGGCACGCCGGCGCCGCGCAGGCGCTGCACGATCACGTCGGCGCCGCGGTTCACGTCCTCGGGCCGCCAGCGCGGCATCGTGGCGAATGTCTCGACCAGCGCCCAGGGCAGGTCGAGGCTGACCGCGTCGAGGAAGCGGCGTTCGCTGGCGGTGATCGGCATGGCGCGTTTCCTCCTGTTGCCCGGGCGATCGCATCACCGATCCGGCCGGGTGGCAAGACGCCCAATCAACACGACCAGTGAACACGGGTCTTGAAACCTGCGGCCGCGACCGGTTCAATGCCGGCAATCTTGCAACAAGGGGTTCTGCGATGTGGCGAATGCTGCTGGCGACCGCACTCTTGTTCTTCACTGCTTTGACCGGCGCCGATCTGGCGCGGGCACAGACACCTGTCGCACAGACACCGGGCGAACAGACGCCGGGCGACCTGATCCGGCCGCTGACCATCCTGACCCGACCGCAGGCGGCGGCCCCGCAGGAATACCAGGCCGCCGAGATCATCGCCGACGCCTTCAAGGGCCTCGGGCTGCAGGTCAATCGTGCGGCCGCTGCCGGGCCAGGAATTCAACCAGGTCATCTGGTACGAGCGCCAGCGCTGGGACGCCACGACGTGGCAGATGGTCGGCCGGCCGGAACGCAGCGACCCGGATGAACTGACCTACAACCTGTTCGTTTCCGCCAACGCGGCCAACGGCTACGACTTCGTCGGCTACGTCAATCCCGACCTACGACAAGCTGGCGCAGGAGCAGCGCGCAGGAGCTCGACCTGGACAAGCGCCAGGCGCTGATCATGCAGGCGCAGGAGACTGATCAACCACGACCAGCCCTACGGGTTCCTGGTGCATCCGATCAACCTCGTCGCCTTCAACAAGACCGTCTGCGACGAGAACACCATGGTCGAGCAGGCCGGCATCGGCATCCGCAACTTCTGGACCTGGATCAGCCTGACGCCGCGCGGCGCCAGAAGGACATCATTCTGAATTCCGTCGGCCCCTCCGACAACCTGAACCCGTTCAACATCCCCGGCGCGCAGGGATCGTGGGTCACCGAGCTGGTCTGGGACCGGCTGATGCGCATCGGCCCCGACGGGCTGCCGCAGCCCTGGGCCGCCGAGACGGTGACCCGCCCGACCGCTACCACGCGTCGAATTGACGCTGCGCGACGGCATGAAATGGCAGCGACGGCAGCCCGGTCACCATCGAGGACGCGATCTTCAGCCTGCCAGGCGCCCGGCCACCGGCGACAAGGCGCCGATGTACAAGCCGTTCGTCGCCAACATCGCCAACGTCGAGGCGACCGGCGCCAACATCCCTGCGCATCACGCTGAAGCGCCCCGACGCCGCGTTCCTGTCGAGCTCGCTGTCGAAGCTCAATCTGGCACCGAAGCATATCTGGGAGCCGATCCTGGATGACCTGAAGAACAAGCCGCGAGACCGCCGGAGAGCATCCAGGAGGAGCAGCCGATCGGCTCCGGCCCGTTCCGCATCGTGCGCGTTCGCGCTGGACGCAGGAGATCGTGCTGGAAGCCAATCCCGACCATTGGGCAAAGCCGAAGGTCGATCGCTGGATCATGCGCATCGATGCCGAACGTCGAAGGCGACGATGGGCGCCCTGAAGAGCGGCGAAATCAACTTCCTGGCCGACTACACCGGCGATCCGGAGCTGCTGAACGACACTCGCGAAGTCCTCGCCGTCGCTGAGATCTGTCGAAGGCGCTCGATATCGGCTTCAAGTTCCTTGCCTATAACGAGCGGCGGCCGCCGTTCAACGACCCCGCGTTCCGCCGCGCGCTGTCGGCGGTGATCGACCGCGAGGAGATGGCCGAGGACGCGTGGGGCGGCGCGGCCGTGCCGGCCAACTCCATGGATCTCGCCGGCGCTGAAGTTCTGGCATGCCGACGGCATCGAGCAAGCGCGTGCCCGGCGGCAATATCGAAGGCGGCGAAGAAGATTGCTGAAGGACGCCGGCTACGTGGTGGTGGACGGCAAGCTGCACTATCCGACCGGCGTGAAGGAAGTCACGCCAGTCGTTCCAGTAGCAGCACCCGCGTGACGCCGCTATCGTCACGAACGGCTGGTCCATCTGCTGCTGGTGCTGTGGGCTGTCGCCAGCCTGACGTTCGTGCTGTTCCGCCTGATGCCGGGCGATCCGACGCTGAACTTCCTGTCGCCGACGTTCACCGAGGAGACCCGCACCGCGCTGCTGCGCAGCTTCGGCCTCGATAAGCCGCTGTGGCAGCAATATCTGATCTACATCGGCAACCTGCTGCACGGCGATCTCGGCATGTCGTTCCTGCAGAAGCGCCCGGTGCTCGACCTGCTGGTGGAGGCGCTGCCGAACACCGTGATCCTGACGATGGTGTCGCTCGTGCTCGCCTACGCGATCGGCATCGTCGCCGGCGCGTTCCTCGCCTTCCGCCGCGGCGGCGTGGTCGAGGCGGTCGCCATTCCCGCCGCGCTCGCCACCCGCGCCGCGCCGGAATTCTGGCTCGGCATGCTGCTGCTGGCGGTCTTCGCGTTTCAGACCGGCTGGTTTCCCACCGGCGGCGCGGCTCAGCCCGGGGGCCGATGCTCGGCTCGCTCGGCGCGCGGCTGGTGTCGGGTGATTTCTGGTGGCACCTCTGCCTGCCGGCGCTGACGCTGACGCTGTACCTGCAAGGCCTGCCGCTGCTGCTGATGCGCGCCACCATGCTGGAGGTCCTGAACGACGAGTTCATCGTCATGGCGCGGATGAAGGGCCTGTCGCGCTGGTCTATCGTCATGCGCCACGCCGCGCGCAACGCGCTGCTGCCGGTCGTCACCGCCTTCGCCCTCGGCCTCGGCGCCAGCGATCGGCGGCAACGTGGTGGTCGAGACGGTGTTCGCCTGGCCCGGCATCGGCCGGGTGCTGGTGCAGGCGGTGCAGAGCGCCGACTATCCGCTGGCCGCAGGGCGCCTTCCTCCTGATCGCCGTCGTGCTGGTGACCATGAACACGGTCGCCGACCTCGCCTACGCCGCTGCTCGATCCGAGGGTGTCGGTCGGTGCCCGCCAAGCTAGCCGCTTCGACGGCCAGTCGTTCCTGCCGCGCGCGAACAACGTTCGCGGCGCGTTCGGTGCGCGGCGCGATCTATGCCGTGATCGTCGTGATGGCCGCGCTCTTCGCCGACCGGCTCGCGCCGTACGATCCGCGCGCGATGCTGCGGGTCAATCGCCGCATCGCGCGCTATTTGCCGATCTCGTCGGAGCATTGGCTCGGCACCACCGCCGGCGGGCGCGACGTGCTCAGCCAACTGATCTACGGCGCCCGCGCGGCGCTGGAGGTCGGGCTGACCGCCGCCGTCGCGGTGGTGGCGATCGGCACGCTGCTGGGCCTGCTCGCCGGCTATCTCGGCGGCTGGGTGGACCGCGTGATCACCCGGCTGTGCCGACATCGTGCTTGGCCTGCCGTTCCTGCCGTCGATGCTGGTGCTGGCGGCGCTGACCCGCCCCGGCACGCCTCACCGTGATCGTCACCGGTCGCGCGCGCTGCTGTGGCCGAACACGGCGCGGGTGATCCGCGCCCAGGTGATGAGCCTGCGCGAGCGTGCCTGGGTGGAGGCCGCGCGCGTCACCGGCTGCTCGACGGCGCGGATCATGTTCGTGCATGTGCTGCCGCAGGTGCTGCCGCTGGCGGCGCTGTATGGCTCGGTGGCGATCGGCTGGGCGATCCTGGCCGAAGCGTCGGCCAGTTTCCTGGGCTTCGGCGATCCCGCGGTGGTCAGTTGGGGCGTGATGCTGCAGGATGCCTATGCCAACCAGGCGCTGTCGCGCGGCGCCTGGAACTGGTTCGCGCCGCCCGGCGTGGCGATCGTGCTGATGGTGCTGGCGGGCTTCCTGATTTCCCGCGGCTCCGAAAAGCTGCTGTTCCCGAAACTGGCGGACCAATGAGTTTGCTGTCGATCCGCGATTTGCGCGGTGCATTACGCGACCCGCGCCGGTGCGGTGCGCGCGGTCGATGGCGTCGACCTCGACATTCCCGCCGGCAGCATCGTCGGGCTGGTCGGCGAAAGCGGCTGCGGCAAATCGACGCTTGGCGCGGGCCCTGATGGGCGTGCTGCCCGACACCGCGCGCATCGCCGGCGGCAGATGGATGTTCGAAGGTCGCGACATCGCTGAAGCTGCCCGAGCGCGAGCGGCGGGCGCTGCGCTGGCGGCGCATGGCGTTCGTTCCGCAGACCGCGATGAACGCGCTCGACCCGGTGCAGCGGCTGCGCACGCAGTTGCTGGAAGTGCTGTGCGAACGCGGCGGCCTGTCCCGCGCCGCAGCACGGCCGCGGGCCGAAGCGCTGTTCCGCCTGGTCGGGCTCGATCCGGCGCGCCTTGCCGACTATCCGCACCAGTTCAGCGGCGGCATGCGCCAGCGCGCCTCGATCGCGCTGGCGCTGGCGCTGGAACCCGCGCTGGTGATCGCCGATGAGCCGGTGACGGCGCTCGACGTCATCGTGCAGCGGCAGGTGCTGGATGTGCTGCGCGGCACTGCAGGCGCGGCTCGGCTTGGCGATGATCCTGGTGACGCACGACATGGCGGTGGTCGCCTATGCCTGCGACCGCGTGGCGGTGATGTACGCCGGCCGCGTCGTGGAATCCGGCCGCGCCGCGGCGGTGCTGGAGCGGCCGTTGCATCCCTACACGATGGGCCTGACACACGCGTTCCCCGACGTGCACGGCGACGGTGCGGAACTGGTGCCGATCGAGGGCGCGCCGCCGGTCGCTGATCGATCCGCCGATCGGCTGCCGCTTCGCCGCCGCGCTGTCCGTTCGCGTTGCCGCGCTGCCACGTGGAAGCGCCGCCGATGCATGCGCGAGACGCCTGACCATCAGGCCGCCTGCTGGCGCGCCGGCGAAGCGCCCGCCCTGCGCGCAGCGGCGGCGCGGCCGGCGACCTGGGCCGCGATCGCCACATGAGTGCGGTGATTGCGGCGGCAGGCCTCGCCAAGACCTTCCGCGTCCAGCGGCCGCGATGTCCACGCCGTGCAGGACGTCAGCCTCGCGCGTCGCCGCCGGCGAGGCGCTGGGCATCGTCGGCGAATCCGGCTGCGGCAAGACCACCACCGCGCGCATGCTGCTGCGGCTGGAAGAACCCAACCGGCGGCCGGGTTCGCTTTCGAAGGCCAGGACATCACCGAGCTGCGCGGCCGCGCGCTGCTGCCTTCCGTGCGCGGCGCAGCTGGTGTTCCAGAATCCGTTCGACGCACTCAACCCGCGCTTCACGCATCCGCCGCAGCGCTGGCCGAGCCGCTGCGCAATTTCGGTGTTCCGGCCGCCGAGCACGCCGGCCGCATCGATGCCGTGATGCGCGCGCGTGCGCCTGACGCCGCCCGCCGCCTGGCTCGATCGGCGTCCGCACGAACTCTCCGGCGGACAGTTGCAACGCGTGGTGCTGGCGCGCGCGCTGATCCCTGGCCCGAAGCTGATCGTCGCCGACGAGCCGGTGTCGATGCTCGACGTGTCCGTGCGCGCCGGCATCCTCAACCTGCTGCGCGCCGCGCGCGATCGAGCTTGGCCTGGCCGCGATCTATATCAGCCACGATCTCGCGCTGATCCGCTACGTCTGCGAGCGCACGCTGGTGATGTATCTCGGCCGCGTGGTCGAGGAAGGAGCCGACCGCCGACCTGATCGCATCGCCCGTTGCATCCCTACACCCGCGCCCTGGTCGCCGCGGTGCCGGTGCCGCGCGTCGATCAGAACCGCGCGGCGTTGCCGATCCGCGGCGCGATGTCCGACGCGCCGTTGCAAGGTGCCGGCTGCGTGTTTCGCGACCGCTGCCCCGACGCGTTTCCCCGATGCGCGGCGCAGACACCCGCTTTGCGCGTCACCGCCGACGGCCATCGCGTCGCCTGCCATCTTGGAGACAGAGCATGACCATCTGCGATCCGATCACGCTGGAGATCATCCGGGGCGCCATCCGCGCCGCTCAGGCGGAAATGGAGGCCTGCTGGAACGCACCGCGATCTCCGCCTTCATCCGTGAGAAGAAGGATTTCTACACCGCCCTGTTCGACGCCGACGGGGTGATGGCCGTCGGCTCGAATGTTCCGATCTTCGGCGACATCTGCGGGCCGGTGTTCGAGAAGTTCCCAACCGCGGACGATGCGGCCCGGCGACCTCTATTGGTACAACGACTGCTACGGCAGCAACGGCGCGGTGTCGCACTCCAACGACCAGGTGTTCCTCGCCCCGGTGTTCCACGAGGGCGAACGCTGCGCCTTCGTCATGGGCTGGGCGCATTTCTCCGACATCGGCGGCCTGCGACCGGGCTCGATCAGCCCGGATGCCACCGACATCTTTCAGGAAGGCATCATCATTCCGCCGACCAGGCTGATCGACCGCCGGGGTCACCAACGAAGCGACGCTTGATATTTTCTACCGCAACTCCCGCTATCCCGCGACCTGCCGAGGCGACACCAGCGCGCTGATGGCCAGCGTCGATCTCGGGGTTCGCCGGCTGCAGGAAATCGTCGAGCGCTTTGGCGCCCCGGTGCTGGCGGACGCGCTGGCGCAGTTGCTGGCGCGCACCGAGACGTTGGTCCGCCGCCGCCTGAAGGAAGTCTTCCCGGTCGGCACGCATGAATTCACCGACGCCATCGATTCCGACGGTCACGGCAACGGCCCATTCCGCATCCGCTTTGCTCTCACCCGCACGCCGGACGAGCGATTCATCTTCGACGCCACGGGAACCGACGATCAGGCGCCTGGCCCGGTGAACTTCCTGATGAATCGCGACGTTCCGGGCATGGCGCTGGGGCTTTCCTTCCTCGGCGGCGATCCGTCCCAGGTGTGCAATGCCGGTGGGCCACGCGCGTTCGACGAGGTGCGGTTGCGCGAGGGCTCGCTGTTGCGGCCGCGTTTTCCCGCCCCGCTGGGCATGCGCGGGCTTGACGATGATGCGGGTGCTTGCCGCGCTGAACGGGTTGGTCAATGTGGCCGGCACGCCAGGGCTGGCCGCGCATTCGGCCTACGTGATCATCCTGATGCGCGGTGTCGCCGGCGGCAAACCGTTCCTGCTGTCGGACGGCATCGGCGTCGGCTACGGCGCGCGGCCGGACGCGGATGGCATCGACAGCGTCTACTTCGTCGCACAGGAAAACCTGCCGGTCGAATTCCTCGAACTGGGCTACCCCGTGCGGCTGCGCCGCTACGCCATCCATTGCGACAGCGGCGGCGCGGGGCGGTTCCGCGGCGGCTGCGGCATCGTGCGCGAATACGAGGTTCTGGCCGACGAAGCCGTGCTGGCGGTGCGCATCGACAGCGTGGAGAATCCGCCCTGGGGCGTCGCCGGCGGCATGTCCGGCGGCGCCGGATACGCGACGGTCAATCCCGGTCGTGCAGATCAACGCCGGCTGGTTCCGCTCTCGGACGGCAACACGCTGCGCCAGGGCGATCTGCTGCGCATCGTCACCGGCGGCGGCGGCGGTCGCGGCCATCCCTATGACCGCGCGGCCGAGCTGGTGCTGCGCGACGTGCTGGACGGGTTCGTCTCGGTCGAAGCGGCCTCGCGCGACTACGGCGTGGTCATTCGCGAAGGCCGCCTTGACGACGCCGCCACCGCAGCCCGCCGCGCCGACCGGCCTGATACCGGCGCCTTCCACCGCAAAGGCTATGTCGATGTCCTCGTCTGACCGCTTCTTCTCGCTCGCCGTCGATATCGGCGGCACCTTCACCGACGTCACGTTGCAGGACCAGGCGCGCGGCACGGCGTGGCGGGCCAAGACCCCGAGCACCCAAACCGACCCTTCGATCGGGTTCCTCACCGGCGTTCGGCTGGCGTTGGACGCGGCCGGCGTGGGACCAGCGGAAATCGGCAGGGTGCTGCACGGCACCACGGTCGCGACCAACCTCATCCTGGAGAACAAGGGGGCGGTCACGGCCCTGGTCACCACCGCGGGCTTCCGCCATGTGCTGGAGATCGGGCGGCAGGACATCCCGCGCCATTCCAACCTGTACGCCTGGAGCAAGCCGCGGCGCCCGGTGCCGCCGTCGCGCGTGCTGGAGGTGGTCGAGCGCGTCGGCCCCGGCGGGATGATCCTGACCGCGCTGGACGAGGACAGCGTGGCCGAGGCCGGCGAAGCCTGTCGCCGTCTCGGCGTGCAGGCGGTCGCGGTCTGCCTTCTGCACAGCTTCGCGCATCCGGCGCATGAGCGGCGGGTCGCCGAAATGCTGCGCGCGGCGCTGCCCGGCGTGGCGGTGACCGCGTCCGTCGACGTGCTGCCGGTGGTGCGGGAATACGAACGCAGCCTCGCCACCATCCTCAACGCCACCGTCATGCCGGCGGTCTCGACTTATGTCGCGCGTCTGGAGGCACGGCTGTCGGATGCGGGGATCACCGCGCCGCTGCTGCTGATGCAATCCAATGGCGGCGTCGCCGGTGCGGCGGTGATTCGCCGCGCGCCGGCGGTCACTGCCTTGTCCGGCCCGGCCGCCGGTGTGGTGGGCGCGCGCGACGTGGCGGCGGCGGCCGGGATCGCCGACATCGTCACGGTGGATATTGGCGGCACCAGTGCCGATATCTGCCTGATCAAGGACGGCCGCATCGGTCTGACCCAGCGTGGCCGCGTCGGCGACTGGCCGTTGCCGCTGCCGATGCTGGACATGGTGACGGTGGGCGCCGGCGGCGGCTCGATCGCCCGGGTCGCGGACGGCACGCTGAGCGTCGGGCCGGCCAGTGCCGGAGCCGATCCCGGGCCCGCCTGCTACGGTCTTGGTGGTACCGAGGCGACCGTCACCGACGCGCATATCGTGCTTGGCCATCTGCCGCCTGAGCTGCTCGGTGGCCGCATGCCGCTCGATCCCGCGCTGGCCGAAGCGGCGGTGCAGCGCGTCGCCTCACGGTTGGGATTGGACCTGCACACCACCGCGCGCGGCATCCTCGCCATTGCCGACAGCAACATGATGGGCGCGATCCGCGTGGTGTCGGTGGAGCGCGGGCATGATCCACGGGATTTCTCCCTGGTGGCGTTCGGCGGCGCCGGGCCGCTGCACGGTTGCGCCCTCGCGGCGTTGCTGGGCATCTCCACGGTGCTGATTCCGCCCGCCCCGGGTGTGCTCTGCGCCGAGGGGCTGCTCGCCGCCGACCTGAAGGCGGAATTTCATCGCACCTTGCCCCAGGCCGGTCCGCCCGACGAAACCATGGCCGGAAACATCGTCGCCAGCCTTCGCGGCGAGGCGCGCGCCTGGCTGGCGGAGGAAAGAATACCGGTGGCGGACCGGCGGATCGAGGATTTCGCGCTGATGCGCTACGAGGGCCAGGGCGGCGAACTCGCGGTGCCCTGGCCCGGCACCGCCGGCGCCGCCTGTGCCGGCTTTGTCGAGGCGCATCAGGCGCTGTACGGGTTCACCCTGGATGCGCCGATCGAGCTGGTGACGCTGCGGGTGGAAGCGATCGGCCGCCTCCCGGCCGCGGTCGGCACGCGGCTGGCAGGCGGCGGCGAGGGCGCCGCCACGGGACAGCGGTATATCCATTTTGCCACTGGGACATTGCCTGCCGCCGTGTACGACCGGGCGGCCATGATCGCCGGACAGCAATTCGACGGGCCTGCCATCCTCACCCAGCTCGACGCCACCACCCTGGTGCCGCCGGGCTGGCGCGGACAGATGTCTCCTGGCGGGGCGCTGCTGTTGCGCCGGTTCAACGCTTAGATCGTGATGGCTGCTGGTATCGGCGACCATCACGATTTAGCCTTTTGTTTAGGCTAGCAATTCTATGGCACGGTGATTCCACCTAAAGCCATATTGTTCTAGATGTTTGATCCCGGGTTTTGATGGTGCAGTATTTTCCATGGAATGGAAGGACGCACTATGGGCCAGGTTCTCCACGGCAGCGCCACAACGACGGCGGCAATCCGTCGAGCGATACACCATAGTCAAGAGAGCCTGAGGACGCTGGCCAAGCGTTACGGGATCAACCAAAAGACCGTCGCCAAGTGGAAGCAGCGCAGCTCGGTCGCCGACCTGCCAACCGGTCCGAAGGAGCCGAAGTCGACCGTCCTATCGATCGAGGACGAGGCCATCGTGGTCGCGTTTCGAAGGCATACCCTGCTGCCGCTCGATGACTGCTTGTATGCCCTTCAGCCGACCATCCCGCACCTCACCCGCTCGTCACTGCACCGCTGCCTCCAACGTCACGGCATCTCTCGCCTGCCTGATGTCGACGGCGACAAGCCCGACAAGCGCAAGTTCAAAGCCTATCCGCTCGGCTACTTTCACATCGATATCGCCGAGGTCCATACCGAGCAGGGCAAGCTCTACCTTCTGGTGGCCGTTGATCGAACCTCCAAGTTCGCTTTCGTCGAACTGCATGAGAAAGCCACTCGCCGGGTCGCCGCGGACTTCCTGCGCGCACTGATCGAAGCGGTCCCTTCCAAGGTCCACATCGTGCTGACGGACAATGGCACTCACTTCACCACGCCCGGAAACATCTGCTCCGCCGCCGCTGATATCAAACTGGCGATCGAGAACGGCGAGCCAATCTGGCCGCACGCCTTCGAATACGCCTGCGCCCAGAACAACATCGACCATCGCCTGACCAAGCCCCGGCATCCGTGGACCAACGGCCAGGTCGAGCGCATGAACCGAACGATCAAAGAAGCGACCGTCAAACGCGTCCATTACGAGACCCACGAGCAACTGCGCAGCCATCTGACCGACTTCGTCAACGCCTACAATTTCGCCCGCAGGCTGAAGACCCTCAAAGGCCTCACTCCCTACGAAGCTATCTGCAAAGCCTGGACAAAAGAGCCCAAGCGATTCAAGCTCGACCCGATCCATCAAATGCCGGGACTAAACATCTAGAGCCGACCGATCCTGCTCTCAGGCGGAACGTGCTCGGGCCGCAATTTCCAGAATCGCGCGATCGACGCCGCGGCGTCGATGCCGATGTCGGGGCACAACCGGTCCATGGACACGCCGTCGATGGGAAATCCGTGGGCCAGCGCGTCGAGCGTCCATAACTCCACCGCGTCGCCCCACGACCGGCGCCGAACCCCGCGGCGGGGCCGCACATCAATCGACGGCATGCGCCCGCAGCCATGCAAGGACTGCCATTGCACCGCGAGATGGACCGCATTGGCTGGCGCCACCGTGCGATCGGCCCCGCCCTGCCAAATGGTGACGCGTGGCCACCGACCGGCATAGCCCGCCGGTCCCACCGCGCGCGCCAGCCTAGCCCATCCTGCCGGCGTATGCGTGGGGCCGCCACCGGCCATGCAGGCCAACGCGGACGCGCCATTGGTGGCACCACCGATCGGCAATCCCGCCACCACGGCCCCCGCGGCGAACACATCGGGATAGGCCGCCAACAATGCGGCCGCCATCGCCCCGCCGGCGGAGAGCCCGACGACGAACACGCGCGCGGGGTCGGAGCCGAACTGCTCGGCGGCGGCGGCCACCATCTGCCGGATCGAGAATGCCTCACCCGCGTCGCGCATGGCGTCTGTCGGCTGAAACCAGTTGAAGCACCGGCCCCGGTTGTTGGCCCCGACCTGCTCGGGCAGCACCAGCGGGATGCCGAGGCGGTCAGCCAGTTTGGTCCAACCGGAAGCAGCGGCGAAGCTGTGCGCGTGCTGTCCGCCACCATGCAGCACCACGATCAGCGGCGCCCTGGGCCGCGGCGTCGCCGCAGGCAAATAGAGGAACATGCGCAGCGCGCCGGGATTGGAGCCGAACGCCTTTTCTTCCGCGACGCGCCCGCCGGGGAGCGGCGCCATGCGCGGTGGCACAAGCTTCGGCGGCGCCCGAAATGACTTGCCGACCAGGCTGCTGACGGTGCCCAACGCACGCTTCAGGCCGCGCGGCCGGACCAGCCGTCGCGACATCCGCCACAGATTTTTATACATCGACCAATTTATCACATGCTCGCCACGTCAGGCGCCAGGGATCAGCGCTCCCCGGGTTCTTTCACGACGCGTAGAGCGGCGGCGATCGCGTCGCGCACGATATCGACCCGCCCGATATGGTTCGCCAGCAACAGGATGATCCGCGCATCGAGCCGCCGCGAGGCGTCGGCATCGAGGTCGCGATGCGCCTCAACCAGCGCCTCGAACAGCCCATCGGGATCATCAAGATTGGGTGACGTATCAAGCAATCTTTCTCTCCTCCGCCGAAGGCACCCGGCCCAGCGCACGATCGCGGGCGGCAGCCACCAAGGCCGCGTCGAAATGATGCCAGCGCGCGGCGACATGCTGGTCCGGGCGCAGCAGAATGGCGCTTCCCGGGCCGGCGCCATATCGCGCTGCCGCAAGTCCCATGTGGTCCTCCAGCGCGCCAGGCTGCTCGGTTGCGGTCACGAACACCGGCCGCACCTTCATGCCCCCTTCGGCCAGCGCGGCAAAGGCCTGCGCGGGGAAGCGGTCGGGAGGGTCGAACAGCAGCAGCGAAAAGCCGGGGCCGCTGATGCTCCGCAGCAGCCAGTCCGCCGCGCCATCCCTGCGCACCGGCGCGTCCATGGCCGGTGTGCCCGGCACCAATCCATTGTCCCAGGCTTCCAGATCCGGCGTGTTCAGCTTGCTGTCCTTCAGCACGGCGGGGCGGGACAGGCGGCCCGAATTCACCAGCGGGCGGGCAAACGGAAAATGCTCCGCGAGTTCCAGCACGGCATCGCGATACGCCCGTGCCGCATCGCTCTTTGGGGTGATGAAATCGGTGCTGCGGGTCGAATTGAGGATGTTCTCGTCGGCGGCGGGAATCCGTTCCGCGTCGTAGCTGTCGAGCAGCGCCTCCGGTGCCGCGCCCTGCAGGTAGGCCACCAGCTTCCATGCCAGGTTGTCGGCGTCCTGGGTGCCGCCGTTGCCGCCGCGCGCCCCGAACGGGCTGACCTGGTGTGCCGCGTCGCCCAGGAAAAAAACTCGGCCGTGGCGAAACCGCTGCAGCCGCCGGCAGCGAAACGTGTAGACGCTGACCCATTCCAACGCGAAGGAAACCTCCGGCCCCAGCATCGCGCGCAGCCGGGCGGTGACGCGCTCGGGATCGCGCTCGACCTCGGGATCGGCGTCCCAGCCGATCTGGAAATCGATCCGCCACACATCGTCCGCCTGCCGGTGCAGCAGGGTGGAGCCGCCGGCATGGAAGGGCGGGTCGAACCAGAACCAGCGTTCCGGCGGAAAATCCGCCTTCATCACCACGTCGGCGATCAGGAACCGGTCGCGAAAGATCTTCTCGGACGACGCAACACCGAGGCTGTCCCGCACGACGCTGCGCGCACCATCGCAGGCCAACAACCAATCGGCGTGCAGTGCGTATTTTCCCTCCGGCGTGTCCACCGTCAGCGCCACGCCGTCCGGCCGGTTCTCGACGCCGCAGACCCGATTTTTCCAACGCAGATCCACCCGCCCAGTCGCTTCGCAGGCCTGCACCAGCCAGTGCTCCAGGTAGTATTGCTGCAAGTTCACGAAGGCTGGATATTCGTGGCCGGGCTGCGGCAGCAGGTCGAACTCGTAGACCTTGCGATCGCGAAAGAACACCTTGCCGGTGTTCCAGGTCACGCCCTTGGCCAGCAGGGCCGGGCCGATCCCCAGCCGGCCGTAAATCTCCAGCGACCGCTTGGCATGGCAGATGGCGCGCGACCCGAGGCTCACCGTGTCGTCGTCATCAAGCACCACGACGCGCTGGCCGCGCTGTGCGAGGTCCAGCGCCACGGTCAACCCCACCATGCCGCCGCCGACCACGACGACGGGATGGCGGGCGCCGTGGTCGCGAACCGGGCGATAGGGGTAGTGGGGATAGGCGAAGGTGCTGTTCATCCTCCTCCCCGCCGCTCAGTTCGCCATTTCGCGGCTGTCAGGTGATTTCGCCGGACTGCGCCGCTTTTCCCTCCACCGCGCGCCACATCTCGATGTCGCGCTCGGCGGTCCAGATACGCGGATGATCGATGCCGCTGGCCTCGTCGAACGCGCGGGAGACGTTGAACGGCATGCAATGCTCGAAGATCACCCAATGGCCGAATTCGGGCCGCATCTTTTCCATCGCCTCGCCGTAGATGGCGGTGAGATTCCAGCCCCGGGCGACGCCGGCGCGGACGATGCCGAACAGGCGCGAGGTGAACGCCTCGGTCCCATCCAAAGCCTCTTTCACCTCGCGGCCGTTCATCAGCGCCCGGCCCCGCCCCGGCACCATCTTCTCCGCGCCGAGTTCGCGCAGCTTGCGGATCGTGTCGGGCCAATCAGTGAAATGCGCATCGCCGCAATAAGGGGTGGCGCCGAATTCCACCGTGTCGCCGGCGAACAGTACCTTCTCCTTCGGCAGCCAGACGATGGTGTCGCCGGCGGTATGGGCGCGGCCGACCTGGATGATTTGCGCCTCCCGCTCGCCCAGCCACAGGGTCATGCGCCGATGGAACGTCTCGGTCGGCCAGGTCAGGCCGGGGATGCCCTCGCGGCCGCGAAACAGCCGCGGAAACCGCCCGATCTCGCTGTCCATGTCCTGCTGCCCGCGCTCGACGATCAAGTCACGCGTGACATCCGAGCAGATCACGGAATGGGCGGGATAGCCGGACGCGCCGAGCACCCGGACCGCGTGGTAATGCGTCAGCACGATGCGCGTCACAAGTCGGTCGGTGACCTCGGCGATGCGCGCCTGCACCTCCTGCGCCATCGAGGGCGTCGCCTGCGCATCCACCACCACCACGCCATCCGGCCCGACGATGACGCCGGAATTCGGGTCGCCCTCGGCGGTGTAGGCGTAGAGGCCGTCCCCCAACTCATCGAAGGAGACCTTCTTTTCGGCCATGTCGTTGGTCGAGGCAAAACCGGACATCCGCGCACTCCCTTTATGTCCGTTCGGGCGCGCGGAGAGGTCGATCGGAAAGCCTGGCCTATACCGCGTGCCCGCCGGGTGACTACGATGTGCTGTGGGCAACGCCAAAAGCAACCACCACGGAAACTTCGGAGGAAATACAGTGCAGGGTCTGATTGCGAGTGCCGAACGCGTGTCTGGTCTGTTGCGGGAGCGGCAAGCCACCGTCGCGGTCGCCGAATCCTCGGCGGGCGGGCTGATTTCGGCCGCATTGCTAGCGGTGCCCGGCGCCTCGGCCTATTTCCTCGGCGGCGCGGTGATCTACACCGCCGCCGCCCGGCGCACGCTGCTGGACATCTCCGACACCGCCATGACCGGCCTGCGCTCCTCCAGCGAGCCTTACGCCGAGTTGCTGGCGGCAACCGCCCGCCGTCGCTTCGCCGCCGTCTGGGGATTGGCCGAAACCGGCGCCGCCGGTCCGACCGGCAACCGCTACGGCGACGCCGCCGGGCATGCGTGCCTGGCCGTGGCCGGACCCCGTGCCGCGGTGGTCACGCTGGAGACCGGCCGTGCCGACCGCGCGGCCAACATGCGCGAATTCGCCGCCGCCGCGCTGGCGCTGCTCGAAACCTGCCTGCGTGGGGAGGCCGAGCGTCCCTGACGCCGGGCACACGCCAAGTCCTGCGGCCCGGCCTCGACGCATCCACCCGCCTCATGCAGATTGCGGCGCATCCGCAGGGAGTGCCTTGATGTCCGATAATTCCGCCGCCGCCACCACGGCCCAGCCGATGCCGCTGTTCTTCAAGCGGGTGGTCGGCGTCAACCCCGCCCATCACAACGGCCTGAAGCTCGATCGCAGCGTCGGCTACGGCTTCACCGCCAAGGCGCAGTCGGTGCCGCTCGGCCTGAGCGAGTTCGAGGCGGCCGCCCAGCATTTCCCGATCCTGTTCACCGCCGGCCCGACGCCTGCAGCCGTCGCCCTGCTGGGCCTGGCGGAGGCGATCAACCTGTTCGTGCAGCCGAACGGCACTTGGCGCGCCGACACCTATGTGCCCGCCTACGTGCGCGCCTTTCCGTTCATCTTCGTCGAGGACGCGTCCACCAAGTCGGTCTATGTCGGCATGGAGCCGGATGCCGCGTGCATCCGCCCGGACACCGGCGTGCCGCTCTTTGAGGACGGCAAACCAACCGCCGCCTTGAACGAGGCGGTGGGATTCTGTTCGGCGCTCCGCGACAATCTGTCCGCCTCGGCTGCCTTCGCCCGCGCTTTGGACGAGAACAACCTGCTGGAGGAGGAGGAGGCGACGGTGAACTTCACCGCCGGCGGCACCGCCAAGATCCGCGGGTTCAAGATCCTGCGCGCCGACCGGCTGGACCAGGTCAGCGACGAGACCTACCTCGACTGGCGCCGCCGCGGCTGGATCGCCGCGATCTACGCGCATCTGCACTCCTCCGCGCGCTGGGGCAGGCTGATCGAGCTGGCCGCGTCCATTGGTCGGTAGCGGCTGTTTGGTGGGGCGATTCACCTGACGCTTGCCGGGGCCGACAGGACGCGTAGCAGTCCTGTCAGGTCAGGTAGCTATGCACGATGCTGATCAGTTCCTCCGCGGCGCGCGACGCCTCCCACTTGGTTTCCGCATCCACCACCTGCTCGCGGATTTGGTCCTCGATGACCTCTGCGATGAAACCATCCATCGCGCCGCGGCACCGCCATCGCCTGCTGAAACGATTTGGCGCTCGGCGCGTTCTGTTCCACGAGCGCGAGCGGCGAGGCATCGATCTGGCCGCGAATTCGGCTCAGCCGCTTCATCAGCTTGATTTTCTCAGCTTTGCCGTCTGATTTGCCGCTTGACGAGCGACAGCGCCTGAAACCTGGATCGCAGCGCCCTGATGCGGGGATCGTTTTCCAAGAGATCGGCGATCCGCGCTTCTGCTCCGGCCGGCCGCCCCGAAATGATCCACAGCAAGATCTGGCAGGCAAAGAATGCAACGAATGTCAGGATGCCGATCGCCGCGCCGGCACCCAGCGCGGTGATCCTATCGGTCGTGACGATCTGCCAGGTGCCGGGCAGGACCAACAGGAAACAACAGGTCAGCGCGGCTGAAATCACGACGCGTGACATCGTCAGCGCAAGTTGGCGCATCTCCGCATTTCCTGCCGCTCGAAGCTGCCAGATGAAGAGTGCCGACTCCAGCCCGATGACGGCCGCAGTCGTTGCCGCAATCAGCACCAGGTCTTGGGAGTGGCGCACAATGAGCAATGCGACAACCTTTACCGCCGCAGCGGTGGCGTTGCTGGCGAAAACGCGCCGAAGCTGTCCCTCCGCGGACAAGGCGCTGGCGGCGACGAAGCTGAACGGTGAGAACACACACAGCCATGTCAGCACGGCTATGACCGGCTGCGCGCTCTCCCATCCGCTGCCAAGCAAGGCCGCGACGAGGTATCCGGAACAGGCGGAGACGCCGATCGCAAAGGGAATCGTGAAGATCGCCAGGCCGCCGGCCACCGACAAGCCCATAGCAATGGGATCGGAGCCGTTCCGCCGGGCCAACGCAAATCCGGGAAAGAGCGTTGCACAAGCCGGTTCAAGAAGCTCAGTGACCGGCAAAATGGCGATCTCGGAAGCAATCACGTAGACCCCAAGGGCAGCTGTGCCCAAAACGGGGCCGAGCAGGAATGGATCAGAGCGGCTCCAGACAATCACGGCCAAGGCAACAGCCCAGGTCCAGAACGAAAAGCTGAGGAGGTACTGCCAACCCTTCACACCAAAACGCGGGCGATGCGGCGACACGACGTAACTCAATGCGATGCTGGCGATCCTCGCGACCGCGGAGCCGATGACCAACGCCCAATAGGAGCGCAGGAAAACGGCGAGCGTGATGACGACGATGAACCCGAGCAGCCGCGTGCCGGCCTGCAGAAAGAACTGCGTGCGGAAGTTGAGCGTGCGACTGAGGGTGACAACGCCGATGTTTTCGAATCCTGAAACGATCGCGAGCGCCGCAAGCACCAACAGCACGTGTCGTAACCGAGGTTCGTGCATCCATTCCGGGGCGTACAGGCTGAGCACGGCAATGATCGTGGCGGTGAGCAACCCGCGGGCGACCTGGAAGGTGAAGGCAGCGTCGTAATAGTCACGCCGTTCGTCTTGCAGCCGGATGAGGGCGTCGCGCACGCCGAGTTGGGAAAGGCCTTCGATTGACGCGGTGACCGAGGTTGCCAGTGCCACGATCCCGAAATCTCCCGGCAATAACAAGCGGGCCAGAACCAATACGCTGATGAAGCCGAGCGTCCGGGTGACGATGCGCCAGCCCATGTTCCATCCCGCGCCCGTGAGGAGACGGTGGGCTATGGAGGGAGTGGGGCGGCTCATGCAAACCGCCCGGCCTTGGGCGAAAATAGCCAGCGGCCGGCACGGGTCACGCCGTTACCGGCGTTCGCCAGTTCAGTTGCCGACATTAGGGATCCGAATGCCACAATTACGCTGGCAACGCGACGCTCGGCTCAAGTGGCAGGCGAAGGAGGGCGGTGTCACGTGGCCGCCCTCCGCCCGCCTGCAAGCTCTCATAGAGGGTTTCTCGCCGAGGGAGCCGTTCACTGTGAAGCGTGTGGACGATTCCGGCACCAAGATGAACAGGCGCACCCATCATCAAGGAACTGTCAATGCGCATTCATGAGGCTTTTCCAGATCGACGATTCGGTCAGGGGTGACTGGCAGCGGAATTATAACAATATCGATCTTTCCTTGTTAAATCAACATGAAGCGCCGTTTCTCTCCGGCCCCTATGTCGTAACGGCGGGCGCGCCGGTCAAGCCGCGTGGACTCGGACCGAGAAGGATCTGCCTGTGCACGATTTCGGCAGTGGCCCCACGTGCAGCAGCACATCCTTTGAATGATAAAGCGCCGGCAAGGCTGACGTGAACTGCGAGGGCTCTACGGTAACGACCGTCTCCGACCCAAACTCAGGCAGTATGTGAAGCGTGTAACCCGCGTGCGTCGCCAGATCTGCGAGAAGACGACCAAGCTTTGCCGCCTCCGGCAGAACTTCGATCAGCAACGTGGGACGGTTGGCCGTGAGTGCCTCTGAGGCTGACCTCAGCAACTCTGCCTCGACTCCTTCGGCGTCTATCTTGATCAGCGTCTTGCCCTCGATCAAGGCTTGGAAGGGCAGGCCTTGGACCTCAATCGTGATCATGCTCGAACGGCCGAGAATCTCGACGCCTTCCAACAGGTGGGCCCCCACGGGAGCCTCCCTCCCCTCGGTTGGAATGCTCAGCGAAACCGCGCAAGGCACGAACGAAGGGACCGCCGCGGCCTGCAGCAACGAGACATCGCGCAGACCATTCCGGCGCAGGTTCGCCGCAAGGATATCTGCCACGGCGGGAACAGGCTCGACCACCGTGTAGGAGCCTGATGCAATGCGCCCACCGACGACCGTGAACACGCCGACATTGCCGCCAATCTCGATCACCGCGGATGAGGTGGCACACAACGCTTCCCAGACCTCGCCAACGATGCCTTCATAGCCCTGCAGTCCGAACCAATATATTGAGTTGATGACCATCGAATCCGTCGGCTGGAAACTCACGTCGGGCTTATCGAGCGGGCGGACTTCCGTGAGGCGCTCCGCCAGGTGGCCACGATGTGCCTGCAACAGAAGCTTCAGGGCGACCACGCATAAATTGCGGCGAAAGCTGCCGCGCGGATATCGCAAAAGTCGCTCGCGCAAGGGATCGTACATCCTGATCGGTATGGCTCGAAGAAGGGCGGACATGGTTTGGAAACTCCGACGGTGCACGACAATTCAGGACTCAGAGGGTGCGATCCCAGCTGAACTGGGAGGTAAATCCGCGGCTGGGTCCCTACGAACCCGCTCAACGAGTTGGTCGAGCACATCGACCCACCGAACGGCGCTCGCCTTTGGATAGTCGCGTGAGACATCGTCCCCATCGAAAAGATGTAGCCATCGGCCTGATCTCCGACATCCATGAAGAAATCGGTGCAGACGGCAGTTCGCTGAGGCTCGATCGGTCTGCAATCCATGTCGCTTGTAATCCCTGGCAGCCCTCGTTATACGGCATTGCGACTAATTCGCAATTGCACAAAGGGGATCGCATGGCATCGAGCAAGACCATCGTCGCTGCAGCGCTCGGTGCGGCGGTGGCATGTGCCGCCCTGGCATCGAGCCCTTCAGCCCGGGCGCAGACGGCCTACACGCTCACCATCCGCAATCACCGGTTTGAGCCGGCGGAACTGCAAATCCCTGCCGGCGCGAAAGTCGAGCTGCGGGTAATGAACGCGGATACCACGCCGGAAGAATTCGAGAGCACATCTCTTCACCGTGAAAAAGTCGTTCCCGCCGGGCAGGTCGTGACGATCTACGTTGGGCCATTGTCACCTGGCCGCTATGAGTTCTTCGGTGATTTCAATCCAAAGACCGCGCGCGGCACCATCGTCGCGAAATAAGCGGGGACTCGTATCATCATGTTGGCCATTGCCATTATCGTTTTCCGCGAAGTTCTCGAAGCGGCCCTGATCATCAGCATCGTCATGGCGGCGTCCACCGGCATCGTTGGTCGTCATCGCTGGGTAGCCTATGGCCTGGCGGGCGGCATTGCCGGGGCGGCTACCGTTGCGCTTTTCGCTGCCACTATTGCCGCGACGTTTGCAGGCATCGGGCAGGAATTGCTCAACGCGGCGATCTTGTTCCTCGCCGTCGTGATGCTCGGCTGGCACAATTTGTGGATGGCCCAGCACGGGCGTGAATTGGCCCAGGAGGCCCGCGCACTCAGCCACGCAGTCGTCGCTGGCACGCGTCCGCTGTCTGCCTTGGCGCTGATTACGGGGGCGGCCGTGCTGCGCGAAGGGTCAGAGACCGTCCTTTTCGTCTACAGCGTCGCGGCCAGCGGCACGGATGGGCTGGGTGCGATGATCGCCGGTGCGATGACTGGCGTGGGCGGCGGCATCGCCGTTGGGATAGCACTCTACGCCGGGCTGCTGCGCATGCCTGTGGGTCGCCTGTTTGCCGTCACAAGCTGGATGATTCTGCTGCTGGCGGCGGGCCTCGCCGCGCAAGGCGCTGGCTTCCTGGTGCAGGCAGACATGCTGCCGCCGTTGGGACTGGATTTGTGGGACACATCATTCCTGCTCAGCGAAACCAGCATTCCGGGAAAGGTGCTCCATACCCTCATCGGCTATGTCGCCCAACCCTCCGGCACCCAAGTCCTTTTCTATGTTCTGACCATCGCCGTGATCGGGGTGCCGATGCGCGTCGTCGGGAAAGGCGCCTTGGTCCGGCGGCGGGCGATTTCCCTGTTCATGGCCGCGATCCTGGTAGCCAGCGGCTTGATCGCCTGGCCTAATCCCGCCCACGCTGACTTTCAGGTGCGCTCGCCTATTGTCGAATATCGAGAGTTTGAGTTTGAGCATAATGGCTCGGTGACGTTTGATCACAAGCCTGACCTCAATAAAGATCAGAGCTACACCTACTCACTCGGCATCGGACTCACCCCGTTTTGGAAGGTCGAACTTGAGGGCGAAACCCAATCACCACCCGGTGGCAACCTGAGCTACCAGGCGACGACTCTGGAGAATACGTTCCAACTGACGCCACAGGGAAAATATTGGGCCGATCTGGGATTCTTCGCCGAATATTCGCATGGCGCACCGCGCGGCTCGACCAACACCGTTAAAGTCGGTCCAATTGCCCAGAAGGAAACGCCGGGATTCGGCAGCTATAATCTGCTGCATACGCTGAATGTGTTTTTAGAGCGTGAGGTTGGGCCACACAGCACCAGCCGGACGGGATTTTTTCCCGCTTGGCAAAGCCGCGTCGAACTTCACCCGCTGTTCGAGCCTGGATTCGAAATCTATGGCAGCATCGACGATCTGGGACGGGCCGGAAAATTCAAGGATCAACAGTATGATGGCGGTCCGATGTTTGCGGGGGCATATAGCTTCGCACCCTATGGCAAAGTGAAGTATGAGCTCGGCTACCTCGTCGGCTTCACACCGGCCACACCACGCGGCACAATGCGCTGGAAGTTCGAATACGAGTTGGCGTTTTAGGAAGCTCGCTGAAATTCTTTGATGCAAAGTTTTGCATATCGACGCGGGTAACTCGCGCGGTGGGCAACCAAGCGGGCCCGACTTTGTCGGCATCGTCGCCTCTTCCCCGATGATATCTTGAAGACCCCGGCGGCCGGAAAACCAAGCCTGTTACGGCCGCATCGATGCAGCCACGAAGCTGGAACACGCGGTGCTGTACTTGGCGCTGCTCGTCCTGTTGGGATCATGACTTATAACGTGCACGATATGCTGGCCGGGGTGCATCGCGGCCCTTGACGCGGCAAAAGGCTGAGCACGGGCGGTGGTCTATCTGCCACGCCCAGCCGCGCGCCTGAGGCGGGGCTTCGGCTGCGGCGTCGTTGCATCCAGCAGCGCATGCAGGCTGGCGACGGTTTCCGGGGTGAGCCGGCCGATCCCCTGCGCCAGCCGGTTGGCCAACGCGGTCTGCTCCGGGGTGAGCCCCGCGGTGTCCACCACCACCCGCGGGTGCGACAGCCGGGCGAGTTGGGCGAGTTCCTCGGCCTGGTCCCAGATCAGCCCGAAGGCGTCGCAGACCTGATGCACCAGGCCGGCACTCGGGGCGCCGCGCTTGCCGTGTTCAAGGGCGGAGACATAGGCGGCGGAGACCTGCAGCTCGGCGGCAAATTCCTTCAGCGTCATACCGCGTTCGGCACGGATGGCGCGCAGCCTGGCGCCAAACGGGGTCATCGCGCCCGGCGCAGCAACAGCCGGACCGAGCCGGGGTTGGCGGCGTGCGGGTGGCTGGCGGCGAGCACGAGCTGGCGGAGGCCGGGCTGGTTGAGCCAATGCGGCAATTCGCGTTTCAGCACGCCCCCGCTCTCCCCGGTGCCACGGCCGGTGATGATTTCGACGCAGCGAACGCCGTCGGCGTGGGCGGCATGGAGGAAGGTTTCGAGCGCGTGGTGGGCCCGTTGGGCCGTGCGGCCATGCAGGTCGAGGGTGCGGGTGGCCAGAAGCTTGCCGGTGCGGAAGCGGTGCCAGGAGGCGCGGTCCAGGCCGGCCGGATGCTCGCCGACGGCGACGGCGGCAAGTTTCGCCGCCGCACGCAAGCGAGGTGCCCCCGGCGGATTTTGCCTCGGCATCGCGGCGACGTTCGGCGGCGGGCCTGGAAGATCGGGAAGTGCGGGAAAATCACGGCCGGGCAGCGGCTGAAGCGCGCGGGCATAGACGGCCCATTCGGCGCGGTCGGTGTCGGTGAGGATCTTCCTCCGCACTGCCCGCATCTGGTCAGGCGAGTGCCGCGGGATCGTCGTCCACCAGCACGATATGCAGGCGGCGAGGGCCGTGGGCGCCGAGCTCCAGGGTGGATTCGATGTCGGCCGAGCGCGACGGACCAGTCACCAGCATGACGTTGCGCGGCATGAAGCCGCCGGTCATCGTGTCCTCCCGTTCGGCACGGAGCAGGTCGAAGGCTTCCTCGTAGGCGCCGACGACGCGGCTGGCGCGCAGCACCACGATGGCGGTGTCGCTCAACAGGTTCAGCGTGGTCGGCCGCTCCGGTGCGGCCGGAAGCATCAGGGTGCCGGTTTCGGCAATGCCGGCGTAGCCGTGCTGGACGCTGACCAGGTCGGTTGCCTGGGCACGGCCAGGGCGGACGCGCAGCATCGGGCGCTCGTGCCACGGCAGGCTTTCCAGCTCCGGATGCGGCGCCATGGCGAAGTCGGTGGGCAGGTTCTGCGACGCGAGGTAGTCGGCGACGGCGCCGGGCACGTCCGCCGTGCCAGCGACGCGGGCGACGGTGCCGAATTCGCGTTCGACGTGGCGGATCATCAGGGCGATCTGCTCCGGCCGGCTCACGCGGCTGCGGGCGGGGATCAGGTGGCGGGGATGCGCGGTCGAGCCGGGCGCGCAGGGCCAGCTTCTGGTCCTCGGGCAGCGGACCGCGCTTCAGGCCGCGCTGGATCGCGCCGAGGATGGCGTCCTTGCTCATACCCGGGCTCATACCCGCCCCGCCCGCTGCTCGCGCGCATACCGGGCGAAGAACGTCTCACCTTCCGGCGCCGGAAGGTCGCGACCGTCGGTCCAGCCGCCGGCGAACGGCAGCGAATGGAAGCGGCCGCGCCCACGGCCCAGCAACCCGAGCAGGCCGGCGGCGGCGCGGGTGGCGAGGCGATAGGCGGCGGGGCGGCGGGCGAACCAAGCCCAGATGGCAAGATTGCTGCGCAGGGCCTGGGGCAGGAGGTGGCGTTCGAACTCGCGCTCGCGCCAATGGCGCATCAGCTTGGGCAACGGGATCTTCACCGGGCAGACGCTTTCGCATTTGCCACAGAAGGTGCTGGCATTGGGCAAATGCCCGGCTTTCTCGACGCCGATCAGGCTGGGCGTCAGCACCGCCCCCATCGGCCCGGGATAGACCCAGCCATAGGAATGGCCGCCGACGGTGAAATAGACCGGGCAATGGTTCATGCAGGCGGAGCAGCGGATGCAGCGCAGCATGTCCTGGAACTCGGTGCCAATCATCGCCGAACGGCCGCCATCGACCAGCACGACGTGGTACTCCTCCGGCCCGTCGAGGTCGCCGGCGCGGCGCACGCCTGTGGAGAAGGTGGTGTAGACCGAGAAATCCTGACCGGTGGCGGAGCGGGCGAGCAACCGCAGCAGGCTGGTCGCGTCCTCCAGCGTCGGCACCATCTTCTCGATGCTGGCGAGCACGATGTGCACGCGCGGCAGGGTCTGGGTGAGGTCGCCGTTGCCCTCGTTGGTGACGATGACGCTGCTGCCGGTCTCGGCGATCAGGAAATTGGCGCCGGTGATGCCGACGTCGGCGGCGAGGAATTTCTCGCGCAGCAGGGTGCGTGCCTCGGACATGATGTCGCGGCGTTCGGCGAAGACGCGGTCGGCGGGCAGATCGGTGTGGGATTTGCGAAAACTCTCCTCCCAATCCTCTCGGTTGAGGTGGAAGGCGGGGCCGATGATGTGGCTCGGCGGCTCGTGGCGCAGTTGCAGGATATACTCGCCGAGGTCGGTCTCCACCGGGGTGATGCCGTGGTGTTCGAGGTGCTCGTTGATCCCGAGTTCCTCGCTGATCATACTCTTGCCCTTGGTCACCGTGCGGGCGCCGGAATTTTGGCAAATCGCCAGCACCGCGGCGCGGGCGTCGTCGGCGGTGCTGCACCAATGCACCTGGCCGCCGGCACGCTCGACATTGGCGGACCAGGTTTCCAGGTAGAAATCGAGGTTGGCGAGGGTGTGGTTCTTGATGTCGCGCCCGATGTCGCGAAGCTGCTCGAACTCCGGCAGTGCCGCGACGGCGGCGCTGCGCTTCAGTGGATGCTGCGGCCGGGTGCGGTTGAGCGCCTTCTGCAGGCCAGGGTTGGCCATCGCGGCGGTGGAATTGGCTTTGAAGGCCGGGCTGGTGGCTAGCATCGGTTTAAAACCCATCGGTTGAGATCCAGGGGCTCGGCCCCTGGCGGGTCTGGGCGGCGCCCAGCCTTGGCCTAGCCACGCCCATGCCCAATCGGCGGCACGTCTCCGGTCATTCCGGCCAGCACCTCGGCCACGTGCCGCACCTTGATCGTGGCTGCCCTCGCGCTGCAGGCGCCCGGCCATGTTCAGCAGGCAGCCGAGATCGCCGGCGAGCAACGTCTCGGCACCTGTTGCGGCGATGTCGCGCGCCTTGTCGGACTGACCATCCGCGTCGAGATCTCGGGGTATTTCACGCAGAACGTGCCGCCGAAGCCGCAGCAGACTTCCGGCTCGGCCATCTCGTGCATGGTCACGCCGATCATGCCCGCGAGCAGGCGGCGCGGCTGCTGCTTGATGCCGAGTTCGCGCAAGCCCGAGCAGCTGTCGTGATAGGTGACGGTGCCGTCGGTAGCTGGCCTCCACCCGCTCGATGCCCATCACGTCGGTCAGAAAGCTGATCAGCTCGAAGGTCTCGCGCGGCGAGCGCATCGGCGCGCGCCCGCAGGTTGGGGTCGTCGTCGAACAGGTCGCGGCAGATGGTGCTTCAGCATGCCGCCGCAGGAGCCGGACGGCACCACGACATAGTCGTAGCCGCCGAACGCCTCGAGGATGTCGCGCGGCGAGGTCGCGCGTGGTGGCGCGGTCGCCGGAATTGTAGGCGGGTTGGCCGCAGCAGGTCTGCGCGCGCGGCACCTCGACCTGGCAGCCCGCCTGCTCCAGCAGCCGGATTGCCGCGAAGCCGATGGTCGGACGATGCAGGTCCACCAGGCAGGTGACGAACAGGGCAACGCGCGGTCGGGCGTTTGAGGGCATTCGACACCGACTCTAAAGTCTCTGGCGACATGACGCGTCTCCAGGCCGATGCGCGTCCGGGCGATGCCGACATAGTCCGGATCCATTTCGATGCCGATGCCCGCGGCGCCTTCCAGTCGCGCCGCGACCAGCGTCGTGCCGGTGCCCATGAACGGGTCCAGCACCACGGCGTCCGGCCGGCCGTGCAGGCGAATGCACCAACGCGGCAGGTCGACCGGGAAGGTGCCGGGGTGGTGGAACTTCTGCGGCCTTGCTCTGCACCGTGTCGTACGGGATGAACCAGGTGTTGCCGCGACAACGCAGATCCCTGCGCGTGGCCGCGGCGGGCGATGTTGGACTTGTCCTTGAACGGCACGCCGATCGCCAGGCGATCGAGCTTCACGTCGCCCGATCAGCGGTGAGGTGGAAGATGTGCTCGTGGTTGTGGTGCAGGAAGCGCTGCCCGCCGACCGGCTTGAAGTGACCGACCGCATCGCCCTTGGTGGCGATCGACTTGATCCAGGTGATGTGGTTCTGCAACACGAACAACGGCCGCAGCCGGACGATCAGCTCGAACGGCAGCCATGGCGCGCTGGACGAGCCGGAGATGTTGAGGAAGAACGACGCCGTCCGGCTTCATCACCCGGCGCAGCTCGCGTCGCGACCTCGCACCAGCCAGTCCAGATATTCGTCCTCGGCCGATCTGGTCGTTGTAGCCGGCGGTAGCCGAGGCCGAGGTTGTACGGCGGCGACGTGACCACCACATCCACCGACCCAGCCGCTATCCCGGGCAGCATCTCCAAACAATCGCCGCAAAGGATTTGGACGGGATCGAAGCGCCTGGCGCCCTTTCCTGTGCCAGGGTCCAGGGCCGCGCCCGGGCCCTCCGCGTCACCCATTTTTCGGCAGAAGCACGATCTCGGTCCCGTGCTGGCGCATCAGCCCGGCCCGGTTCTCCGCGTCCGCTCCCCAGCCGAAGAAGATGTCGGCCCGCACCGGTCCGGTGATGGCGCCGCCGAGGTCTTGCGCCACCATCAGGTGCTTGAAATCCGAGCCGTCGATCGCGTCGCGGGTGTTGATCCAGACCGGCGCGCCGAGCGGAATGAAGCCTTTGTCGACGGCGATCGAGCGCAGCGGCGTCAGCGCCGCGCCGAGCGCGCCAGGGGCGCCCATGTCCGCGCTGAGGCCGTTCACTTCGCGGAAGAACACGTAGGATGGGTTTTGCTCCATCAGCGCCTTCGCCTGATCGGGATGGACCGCGAGCCAGGCACGGATGCTCTGCATTGAGACTTGATCAAGCGTCATTTCGCCGCGCGACACCAGCACTCGGCCGATCGGCACGTAGGAGCGCCCGTTCTGGCCGTCATAGTTGACGCGGACGGTGTGACCGTCCGCCAGCCGGATGCGGCCGGAGCCTTGGACGTGCAGGAAGAAGGCGTCGACCGGATTGGAGAGCCAGAGCAGTTCCAGACGGCGGCCATTCAGGCCGCCACGATCGATTTCGGCGCGCGTCAAATAGGGTCGGCCGGGTGCGAGGCCGGGTGGCCGCCGATACAGCGGGACCTTGTAGTCACGGCCCGGCGACCGCGATCCGGCGACCTCCGGCTCGTAATAGCCGGTGAACAGCCCTTCGGCGCGGCCGTCGGAGGACACGCCATAAGCTTGAAAATTCGTCTCGAAATAGGCACGGGCGGCGGCATCGTCGCCGGGGGGGACCTGTCGTGCGGCGGCGCAGGCGCGCTGCCATTGAATGGGCGAGCCGCCCAGGCTCGCCGCCGTGCCCTGGCCGCCGAGCGTCTTCGCGGCATTGCCGTCCATCTGCGCGCAGCCGATCATGAAGGCGGTCAGCGCCTCGGAGGTGCGATCGGTGGTCCAGCCGGTGAGTTGGTTGAACGCGAGCGGGGTCAGGGCGGGGCCTTCCCCTGAAGGCACCGTCCAGGTCGGCGGCGGGCCGGGCGGAAGGTCGTCGCCGCTGTCCACCGGCCTGGTCGCGCAACCGGCCAGAACCGCGAGAACGGCTGCGGCCAGCACGGCGCGGAACGCCGAGGATGACGACGTCACGCGTCGCAGCGCCGGCAGCGTCAAGCGCTGCGTGCGGCCACCAGCCGCCAAGTGGGGTCGGACGCGCGGAGGTCCCGCTCAAAGGTCCAGAGATCGGTGATTTCGGTGACCGCGTCGGCGCCGGCCACGGGCAGGCCGTTTGGTCCGAGCGTCACGTTCACCTGGTCGGACACGAAGCGCACGGTGATGTCGGCGACGCTGCCGCGCAGCTCGGCTTGCTCGATCGCGGTGGAATGGATGCCGCGAATTTCGGTGCGCTGGCTCTCCCCCGCCGTCTGCCGGCCGGCGATGGCGCCATCGAATGCGCGGAACGTGTCGTCGGACAGCAATGGCCGCAACGCGTCGCGGTTCCCGGCGGCGAAGGCGCCGACGATGATCCGGAATGCGCCCTCGGCGCCGGCCAGGAAGCGGGCGGGGTCGAAAGCAGGGTCGACCGACTGCATGCGGGCCAGCGTCTGCCCGGCCGGGCTCGCGGGATCGGGCAGGGTCCGGGCCGGAGCCTGCTCGGCGGGCACGTCGATGATGCCCCCTTCCGGCGGCTTGGCGGCGACGCCGGGTGCGGCACCGGGCTGGGGGTGCAGCTCGGTCGGGCGCTCGAAGCCCTGACGGCGGCCGAGCACGCTGCGCAACCGTAGGACCAGGAAGGCCGCGATCATCGCAAACAACACTAAGTCGATCGGGAAACCGCTTCCGGCGCCCATGTATCGTCTCCATCGTCCCGCAGGAATGCGGACGTTGCCCTCACATAGGCATCAACGCGCCGCCGCACAACAAATCCATCAAGTGACACGCCGGGAAAGTCCGGCCAGCCTGCACGGCCCGGCCATTGCACAGCGTCCACCCGCCGGCTAATCCCTGTGGCATGATCCTGCTGCGCCACGGCCAGAGCGAATTCAACCTGCGGTTCACCGAGACCCGCCGGGACCCCGGCATCATCGACCCGATGCTGACGCCATTGGGCCATGAGCAGGCGGGGGCGGCGGCACGGGCGCTGGCCGGCGAAGGCATCACCCGCATCGTCGTCTCGCCCTACACCAGGGCGCTGCAGACCGCCGCCCCGGTGGCCAGGGCGCTCGGCGTGCCGGTGTTCGTCAACCAGATCGTGCGGGAGCGCTACGCCTTCACCTGCGATGTCGGCAGCCCGCGCACGCAACTCGCGCTGGCGTGGCCGGAGCATGATTTCTCCGCGCTGGACGAGGTGTGGTGGCCGCCGATCGAGGAGCCGGGCGACGCCGTGCTGAACCGCGCCGCGTTGTTTCGCGGCGAGATGGCGGCCCTGCCCGATTGGTCGAACACGCTGGTGGTCAGCCATTGGGGGTTCATCCTGTCCATGACCGGCCTGCGGGTCGGCAATGGCGAGTGGCTGCGCTGCGACCCGACCGCGCCGGCGCCCTCGGAGATCGTCTGGCGGCACTGATCGGGTGGCCGCGGCCTCTCCTTCCCCGCCTGGTTTTGTCACCCGCCTCCTTTCGTTCCCCCGCCGCCTGTGCTACCGCCGCGACCATCGAGAACGGAGAAGTTTGATGTCCGACAGCATTCCCGCCCCGGCTTCCACGGACGCCCCCGCCATCGCGCCGCTGGTGGTCAACGTGCAGTACATCAAGGACCTCTCCTTCGAGGTTCCCGGCGCACCGCTGATCTACACCACGCTGAAGGCAGCACCGCGCGTGGACATCAACCTCGACGTCCAAGCCCGCCGGGTGCAGGAGGGGCAAAACCTGTTCGAGGTGACGCTGGCGATCCGCGCCGAAGCCAGCGAGGCCGCGACCAACGGCGGCGGTGGGGGCCCGCGGGTGTTCCTCGCGGAATTGTCCTATTCCGGCGTCTTCACGTTGAACAACATCCCCGAGAATACGGTGGAGCCGCTGTTGCTGGTGGAATGCCCGCGCATCCTGTTCCCGTTCGCCCGCAACATCCTGTCCGATGTCACCCGCGAGGGTGGTTTCCCGCCGGTGCTGCTCCAGCCGATCGATTTCCTGGCGCTGTGGCAGAGCCGCCGCCAGCAGGCCCCGGGTGCCGCCGCCGCCACCGCCTGAAGCCGCCCTCCTAAACCAGCTCCCGCCCGGCCAGCCGCTCCAGCACCCGTAGCGGGGAGCGGGTGGGGTCGGCCATCGCCTGGACCGGGATGTGGAATGTCTGCTCCAGTGCGCAGCGGCCGGACATCGCCGCGTGCAGCACGGAATCGGTGAAGCACATCCAGGTGGTCCCCGGCGCGAAGGCCACGGCGACATTGGGCGCGCGCTGCTGATAGCTGATGTCGAGCTTGGCGGCGTCGTGCAGGCCAAGCATCAGGTGGTCATACGCGGTGCGCCGGCCCTTGGTCAGACCCAGCGCATTCATCAGCCAGAACTGCCCCGGCAGTGGCGCGCGCACGCGGGCGACGAACTGGGCGGCGAAATCGCTGAACGGCTCGCCGACGCGCCAATGCCGCGACACATCGTCCGGCGCGACGTTCGAAAACACCCGCAGGATGCGGCGGCCGCCCATCGGGCGGGTCGGGAAGGCGTCGACATGCAGGCGGCGATCGTCGTGGCGGGGGGAATAGTCGCGGCCGCTGATCTCGGCCGGGCGAAAGCTGGTGCGCGCCTGATCGAGGCTTGCCGCATAGGCCGGCAGCAGGGCGCGCACCAGGGCGTCGGTGCTGGCGGCGTAGCGGGTCAGCAGGCCGGACAGCCGGGCCAACTCGGCGCCGTCGAAGCCGCTGCCCCGGCATTGGCCGGTGCGCGGGTCACGGCTGATGTTCTTGCGGCTGTTGTCCAGCGCGCTTTGGCTCAGGAACGGGGCTTCCTCAGGCTCCAGCGGAAAGGCGAGTTGCGGCAGGCTGATGACGTGCCCTGCTTCCAGTGCCGCGATGGCCCGCTCGCGGGTCTGCGGATCGAACGGACCGCTCCAGCTCGTGGCGTCAATAGTGTCGAGAACGTCTTGTTTTTGCATATGTCGCATCCCCTGTCTGCGCGTCCACCACCACCTGCATTCCGCAGTACCCCACGGCCCAAACTATTCACGACCCAAACTATTCACGACCAAGAACGCGATCCTGCAGAAACCCGGCGATGCCGCCGGCGGTGAATCCGCCGGCGAGGGCGGCGGCATCGTAGTCGTCGCGAACCCAGTCGGCGAAATCTTTCCGCCCCTCGGCCTCGCGTGCGAAGCACAACAGGAATGCATCGAGCACGCCAGCCCGCGAGCCGCGCAAATGACCGTGGCGCCACGACAACTGCCCGAGCGCCCGCGCCACCGGCACGCCTTGCAGGATCAGGAAGACGGCGGCGGCGAAACCGGCCCGGTCGGCACCGGATTTGCAGTGCAGCAAGGCCGGGGCGGGTGCGGCCTGGAGTGCCCCGATCAGCACCAGCATGCGTTCGCGCGTCGGCGGTTGGCCACTCGACAGCGGCACGTCGTAGAAGGCCAGGCCCAGCCGGGCCGCCTGCTCGCGCGACAATGCGTCCGACCCGTTGGCGGTGGCGCCGCGCAGGTTGATCAGGCTGCGCAGGCCAAAACGTCGGGTCGCGCGCGCCAGCCGGCCGGGCGTGGGGTGGTTGGAGCGGTACAGCCGCCCGGGAACGACGGTGGCGGCGTTGCTCCAGACCAGCCGCAACGCCCCGTGGTCGACCAGCAGGCTGTCGATCCAGGCAAGGGCGCGTCCGGCGGGGGTGGCGAGGCTGCCGCGAAAGATGGAATCCATGATGAGAAGATGGCGAGGAAGTCGGGCCGGCGCTAGATGTCGCGGCCGGTGGAGAGAATCGTGCCTGGCCAAACTCGCCCGGATGCAGGATTCGCGGACAGCGCTCAGACAAGGCGCAGTGCCGTGGAGCAGGCCGGGGCCGGCACGTCCGCGACAGCGGCGGGCGGTCCGCAGGCATCCGATCTGCGACGCCTGCTTGGCCGCCACCAAGAACCCGATGGTCGAATCGCAGGCCGGAGGACGAACGAGTTGCGCTGGTGCCGCATCGCGGAGGCTGAGTTGCCAGCTGCGAACGTCACGGAACGCGCCGCTGTCGTGCAACGTCTGCTCGAATGCGGCGATGGTGTCTCGCCAGACCAACATCGCGCGGTCGGCCTCGATCACCAGTTCCGCCTGAAACCAACGTTCCCGCAACGCCCGTAACGCCGTCTGCAGAGTTCCGCCGAGTTCCGCGGTCAACTCGGCGCTGCGCGCTTCGTCGCTGCCACGGCCGCAACTCACCAGGCGGGAGCGGCGCTTCGATCGGCGCCGTCGGGTCACGTATCGCGAGCATGCGCAGTTCGTGGCGTGGATCGTCGAACAGCCAGGACCACGCTTGATGGCCGTGGCACCGACTTGTTATCACGCAAGGTCTTTGTCCCGCCTTACAAGATTGCGAAGACACGCTCATAGAACGCCAGCCGACCAGGAGGAGGGCTTGCGCAGAAACCGGTCGCCGTCTCAGGCGCCTTTTGCTGCCTCTGGCCGCAAAGCCGCCTCTGGCTGCGGCGGCGCATGGGCCGGTCCCGCGCAATGAACCGCCGCGAAGTCCAGGCCAGCATCAGCCTGCTCAATCTTACCGATATCCGGGTCCATCTCTTGTCGGTGCACTACTATGTCACGCGGGTGGTGGAGCCCGGCGGGCTCGAATATTGGGTGGTGAGCCGCAAGCGGGTGGATGTTCCGGGCCATATTCTTTTGCGAACGCCGTCGCCGCTGGAAGCACGGGACCGGCTGCGGGAATACGCGTTGGAACCCCATGCACGAATCGTCACGGGCTCGTGAGCCGCCAGTCTGCTGGCGCATTCTCTGCTGGCGCATTCACCGAGGCAGCAGACGATCAATCCATCAGCGCAGCTGAGCCCGCGCGCCGTCCCAGATTGCCCGCAGCAGCTCGCCGGCCGGCATCGGACGTGCCAGCATCGCCGACTGCCCGGCCCAGGCCTGCATGCGGTCCACGTCGCCGGCCGTGGTGGCGGCTTCACGCATTGCCTGCGTCAAACCTCGCTGCACCGGGTACGGGGCCGGGGCCGGCGCGTCCGCCGAGGTTGCCGCCTGCACGTAGGCGGTCGCCAAACTGCGCCCCGCCCGGCCGCTGAACACGCGGCTGACCCGGGTCGCTTCGGGCGGCGTCTGCGCCAAGGCTGCGGCCCATGCCGGATGGAGCTGGGCTTCCGGGCAGCGAAGGAAGCCGGTGCCGATCTGCGCGGCACTGGCGCCGAGCAGCAAGGAAGCCGCCACCCCGCGCGCGTCCGCGATTCCGCCGGTCGCCACCACCGGCAGCCGAATTGCGTCCACCACCGCCGGCACAAGGGCGAACAAACCGACCATGCCAGCCTCGGCCTGCGCCGCGTCGAAGCAGCCGCGGTGGCCGCCGGCTTCCATCCCTTGGGCCACGACGACGTCAGCCCCCGCCGCCTCCGCCGCGCGCGCTTCGGCGACGGTGGAGATGTTCGCCCACCAGGCAATGCCGCGTTGCTTCAGCTGCCGGACGAAATCAGGCGGGTACAATCCCATTACCGAGGAAACGATGGGCGGTGCGGCTTCCAGCAGCGCTGCGCACTGGGCGGTAAAGTCGGGCGGCACGGCGTCGCCGGCGGCTTGCCGCACCTCGGGGCCCCATTGCGCCAGGAAATCACGCAGCTCCGCCTCATGGCCGGGGTTGCGCGACGGCGGCGGATCGGGGATCCAAAGGTTGAGTTGGAAGGGACCGTTGCTGCCCGCCCGCAGCTCTGCCGCCCAGTTCAGGATCGCCGCCGGTGGCATCAGCAGGGTGCCGCACGCTCCAAGGCCGCCGGCATTGGCGACCGCGATCGAAAGCGACGGCGGACTGGCCCCGGCCATCGGCGCGAGCAGGATCGGTGCGCCGAGGCCAAATCGTTCGCAAAAAGCCTCGGCCCGCGTGAGGGGGTTGTGCTGGTGATTCATAAGGCAAGTGGGCGCGCGCCGAGAAGCGGCGACAAGCGAGAAATTCCGGTCGCTGCCATCCCGCGTCGCGATGGGCCGCTCAGCTGAGGTGGTGCACCGCCGGCATGCCGTATACCGGCGTGGGAATACCCTCCATGCGGGCCTTGAGCTGAAGGGCCAGATAGCGGGAATAATGCCGTGACTGCGCGAGGTTGCCGCCATGGAACCACAGTGCCGGCTGTGCCGTCGGCTTCCACATGTTGCGCAACTCGCCCTCCCACGGGCCGGGATCTTTGGCGGTGTCGGAGCCGAGACCCCAGCACTTGCCCACGCGGTCCGCGACGTCGGGTGAAATCAGCCGCGCCGCCCAGCCGTTCATCGAGCCGTAGCCGGTGGCATAGACAATGAGGTCGGCCGGCACCTCGCTGCCGTCGCTCAGTACCACCGCATCTTGCGTAAGTCGAACGATGTCGACGCCGCTGCGCAGCTTGACGCGGCCGTCGGCGATCAGTTCGGAGGCGCCGACATCGATGTAGTAACCCGAGCCACGGCGCAGATATTTCAGGCTGAGGCCGGATTCGTCCTCGCCGAAATCCAGCATGAAGCCGGCGTCGCGCAGCCCATCGTAGAACGCCGCGTCATCCTCGCGCACCGTGCGGTACACGGGAATCTGGAACCGCGGCAGCAAACGGTACGGGACCGAGGCGGTGGTGAGATCGGCGCGATCGGTGCTGATGCCCGCCTGTGCCGCCGCTTCCGAATACACTCCGGCGGCCGCCAGCCGGCGCAGCGTCTGCGCCCGCACCACCAGGGTGGAGGAACGTTGGACCATGGTGACGTCGGCGTCGTTTTCCCAAAGGTCGGCCGCGATGTCATGCGCCGAGTTGTTCGACCCGATCACCACGCAACGCTTGCCGGCGAACCCCTCGCCGCCTTTGTGCTGGCTGGAATGATGCTGCATGCCGGCGAAGCGTTCGGCGCCGTCGATTTGCGGGATGGACGGCACGCCGGACATGCCGGTGGCCAGCACGAGCTGCGCCGGACGCAGCGTGATCGCCGTCCCGCCTTTGCGTACGACCACGACCCATTGCTTCGCCGCCTCGTCGTACTCGGCCCTTTCACACTCGGTGGACGGCCAGTACGTCAGCTCCATGATTTTCGTGTACATCTCGAGCCAGTCGCCGATCTTGTCTTTCGGCGTGTACACCGGCCAGTGGTCGGGGAACGGCAGATACGGCATGTGGTCGTACCAGACCGCGTCGTGCAGACACAGCGACTTGTAGCGGTTGCGCCAGGTGTCGCCCGGCCTTGCGTTGCGGTCGATGATCAGCGTCGGCACGCCAAGCTGCTTCAGCCGCGCGCCGAGGCCGATCCCGCCCTGGCCGCCGCCGATGATGAGGCAATAGGGCTGCCGGGTGATGCCGAGCGACGCTTCCTCCTCGTCCCGGCACGTCTGCCAGTTGCGGCGGTTTTTCATGGCGCCGTGCTGCACACCTTCGTCGCGGGTGTAGCCGCGTTTCTCCTCGAAGCCCTTCAGTTCCATCATCGCCGTCAGCAGCGTCCAGCATTTGCCGTGGCGTAGCCGCACATGGCCGGTGCCGCGTGCCACCGCGGTCTCAAAGGTGAACCAGGCCTGGGTGATGCCGTCAGTGGTGCTGGGCTCGCCGTCAATCGCCCAATTGCCCGGGCGCACATGGGGCAAATTCGCGTCGAGCATCGCCTGGATGCCTGAATTTCCCTCTGAAGTGGCGATGTTCCAGGTGAAGGCGACGAGATCGCGCCAGTAGCTGTCTTCGGTGAACAGCGCCGCGGCCGCGGCGCTGTCGGACCGCGACAGGCACGCGTTCAGATCGGCCAGCCATGCGGATACGGCCAGCCTCGCTGCGGAATTTGGCATCAGGTTCTTTCGGATGTGTGGTCGCGGCGAAAGCGACGGCCGCTCAACGTCCGCCCGCGAGGACGCGCTCGACGATGCCGGCGAGTTTCCGGTAGTCGTCCATGTCGTTGTACGCCTGGGCCGAGAGACGCATCCAGATCGCGCCGGTCTGGGCATGCAGCGGCACGTCGGTGCCGGCGTTCAGCATCTCGGCCCGCAACCCCAAGGCGCGTTCCTCCGTGGCGGGGCCGGAGGTCGGCAGACGCACCAGGCCCATTGAACCCGCAAGCTCGTTGCCCGCGCCGGTTTCCGTTCCCAGCCGGCCCGCGACCATTGCCGCGGCCTCGGCGGCCAGGGCCGCGTTGCGGGCGCGCAGGCTGGCACCGCCAAGCCGGTGATGGAAGTCGATCGCCGCGATCACCGCCAGATAAGCGCTCGGGTCCCAGGTACCGGTCCAGTCGAACTCGGCAAGAAATCCCTTGGTGTAGCCATGCGAAATCGTAACCGGATGAATCCCGTCCTGGCGGTCCGGCCGGGCGTAGAGAAATCCGCAACCCTTCGGCGCCATCAGCCATTTATGGCAATTCCCGACATACCAGTCGGCATCGAGTGCCGTGACATCGAGGCTGACCTGCCCAGGCGCGTGCGCACCGTCGACCAGCACGGGAACGCCACCAGCATGGCACGCCTGGATCATGCGTCCGATCGGCAGCACCAGGGCACTTTTGGACGTGATGTGGTCGAGCACGGCCAGCCGCGTGCGCGGTGTCAGCGCCGCCGCCACGCTGGCGACGATCGCGTCCGAATCCGCCCGCGGAAACGGAATCTCGGCTTCTACCAGCACGCCGCCCGTGCGTTCGGTGACGAAGCGCACAGTGTTGCGGACCGCGCCATAGACGTGGGAGAGCACCACGATCTCGTCGCCCGGTTGCAGTTGCAGCGACCGCAAGATGGCATTGCACCCGACCGTCGCGTTCTCCACGAAAGCGAGATTCTCCCCGCTGCCGCCGATGAAATTCGCCAACCGCATCGCCGCATTGCGCAACGCATCGGGCAGGATCTGCCGCATGAAGCGGCTTGGTTGCGCTTCCAATTGCCGCCGCCACTCATCCTGCGCCGCCAGCACGATCCGCGGCGTGGCGCCGAACGAGCCATGATTGACCGTGAGGTAGCTCCAATCCAACGCCCATTCATGCCGGATCGCGGTGCCGAGGGCGGGTGGGGACATGTCGATTGCTTCCATGGCACGGCTCATTCGTACAAGAAGGCGCGGTCGTCGAGGTCGATGGCGGGCAGCTCATCCTTCTCGGTCCAGTAGTCCTGGGTGTGTTGCCATTCGCGGCGTGTCGCCGCGCTTCGGCAGCAGGTGCATGCCGCGCATGAGGTAGCCGGGATTGAAGTTCTCCGGATCGATCCACGGCAGCAAAGGCATGTCCTTGTCCTCGCGGCCGCAGCGCCGGCGTGACCTTGCGGGCACCTTTTCTCCTGCATGTGATTGAGCAGCCGGCACACGAAGTCACCGACCAGATCCGCGCGCAGCGTCCAGCTGGCGCGAAAGTACCCGAACACCCATGCCATGTTGGGCACGCCGGTGAACATCATGCCGCGATAGGTGACGGTGTCGGAAAAGATTCAGCGGCTCGCCGTCGATGCTGAACGCGATGTCGCCGAGCACATTGAGATTGAAGCCCGTGGCCGTGACGATGATGTCGGCATCGAGATGCCTGCCGGATTTCAGCAGAATGCCGGTCTCGGTGAACCGGTCGATCTCGTCGGTGACGACCGAGGCCTTGTCCGTCGCGGATACCCTGGAACAGGTCGCCGTCCGGAATGAAGGCGATGCGCTGCCGCCATGGCCGGTACGTCGGCGTGAAGTGCGTTTGCCACGTCGTAGTCGGGGCCGAGATAGGCCCGAACCGCTGTCGAGCAGTTCCTGCTTCACCGCCTCCGGTTCGGTGAACGAACGGCGGGTGAACACGTCCTGCTCGTAGAGGATCTTCTTGCGCACGATTTCGTGGATCCACGCCTCGTCGATTTGCAATGCCCGCAACTCGTCGGCCAGCTCGATCGCGTTGCGGCCGGTGCGGAAAAATGTCGGCGAGCGCTGCAACATCGTGACGTGGCCGCAATCGGCCGCGATCGCCGGAACCAGCGTCGCCGCGGTGGCGCCGGAGCCGATGACGACGACGCGGCTTGCCCGCGTAGTCCAGGTCCTCAGGCCAGGTTTGCGGGTGAACGATCCGGCCCTTGAAAGTCCGCCATCCCCTCCCACTCAGGCGTGTAGCCCTGCGCAGTGCCGGTAATAGCCCTGGCACATCCAAAGAAAGTTCGCGGTGAACCGGACAGCCTCGCCGGTGTCCGTCCGGGTCGCATCGAGCGTCCAGAGATTCTCCGCGCTCGACCAGCGACGCCGAGGCGATCATGTGCCGGTAGCGGATATGCGCGCCGAGGTCGTTCTCGCTCGATCACCTCGCCCATGTAGCGCAGGATCTCGGCCGCCGTCGCGATCGGTGCGCCTGTCCATGGCTTGAAGCGATAGCCGAAGGTATAGAGGTCGCTGTCCGAGCGGATTCCGGGATAGCGGTGGGTGAGCCAGGTGCCGCCGAAGCTGTCCTGCGCCTCGAGGACGACGAAGCTCGTTCCCGGGCATTGCTTCGTAAGGTGATAGGCGCCGCCGACCCCGGAAATTCCCGCGCCGACGATCAGGACATCGAAATGCTCGGTCTGTTGCGACGCAGGAGCGGTGCGTATCCCTGTCCCATCCATCGATTTCGGATCTTCTTCCTTGGGGGTGTTTTCTGACCGGCGAGGCAGCGTAACATGATCCGGACGGAGGCCTCCACCCCGACGCCCGACGCCCGACACCGCCGAGGATGCTTGATCCGCGTCCGTCGGCGCGGCACCTCTCCTGGCACGTCTCGACAGACCGTCTTCGCCGTCCGTATAGTCAGAGCGGGACCAATCGGCGCGCCCAGGCGGTGCCGTGAACTGGAATCAGCATGACAAACACGTCGGCCCAGCCCTTCAGCAACCTGCAGCCCTATCTCGCGATCACCGAGGTCACGCTCAGCACCGGCATCTTCCCCAGCAACGGCAGCGGTTCCGCCAATGGTGACACGCTCGGCTTTGTTTATGACTTCGCTGGGAATTTCGCGCCAGGCACCAGCTTTCTGACGCAAGGGCAATCACTGGCGATCAGCCAGAACACGGCATTGTTTAGCCTGCTCGGCACCACCTATGGCGGCAATGGCACGACCACCTTCGCGCTGCCCAATTTGCAAGGCACCGCGATCATCGGCACCGGTACCGGCCCGGGCCTGACCGCCGAGACGCTCGGGCAGAATTCGGGTTCGGCCAGCGTGACCCTCACCCTGCCGCAGATTCCACCCAACACCCCGCCGCCCGGCGGTGGCGGCCAGCCCTTCGACAACACCCAACCTTCGCTCGCCTTGGAACGGTTGATCTGCACCAGCGGCGTTTTCCCAAGCCCTGGCGGCAGCAGCGGAACCTCCACTTTCATCGGCCAGATCGCGAGCTTCGAGAGCAATTTCGTCCCGAGCGGCTGGACACAGGCCGCCGGCCAGCTGCTCTCGATCACCCAGAATCAGGTGCTGTTCGCGATCCTCGGCACCACTTACGGCGGCGACGGGATCACCACCTTCGCGCTCCCCGATCTGCGTGGCCGCGTCGCCGTGGGCGCCGATGCCACCACTCCGCTCGGCACCGAATTCGGCCAGCAGACCACCACGCTCGCGACCGCGCAATTGCCGGCGCCCGCCGGCTCCGCCCAGCCGGTGAACAACGACCAGCCGTCGCTCGCACTCAACTATATCATTGCCACCTCCGGCAATTTCCCGCCCCGGGACAGTGGGTCCGGTTTCGATGCAAGTACCCCGACTCTCGGCCAGATCAGCGAGTTCGCCGGCAATTTCGCCCCCAGCGGATGGGCCTTCGCGAACGGGGCCCTTTTGCCAATCAGCCAGAACACGGCGTTGTTCTCCATCCTGGGCACCACCTATGGCGGCAACGGCACGACCACCTTTGCGCTGCCGGACCTGCGTGGGCGCACCCTGGTCGGGACCGGGACCAACGCCGCGACCGCCTTTCCTTCCGGCAGCTCTGGCGGCTCCGACGCAATTGCCCTCACCGCCGCCAACGTGCCCCCTTGTTTTGCCGGCGGCACCGCGATCGCCACCGCGCGCGGCGATGTCGCGGTGGAAGCGCTGCGGCCGGGCGATCAGCTCCGCACGGCGCTGGGCGGGCTGCGCCCGGTGAGCTGGATTGGCTGGCGCAGGACCGACATCGCGCGCCACCCCGCTCCCGCCAGCGTCCGGCCGGTGCGCGTCGCGGCACACGCGCTCGGCCCAAACATGCCGCATCGCGACCTCTGGCTCTCTCCCGACCACGCGCTGTTCATCGACGGCGTTCTCATCCCTGTCCGATATCTCATCAATGACGCGACCATCGTTCAGGAGCATCGCGACGAGATCACCTATTGGCATGTCGAGCTGGACCGGCACGACGTGATCCTGGCCGAGGGCCTCCCGTGCGAGAGCTATCTCGACACCGGAAATCGCGGCGCGTTTTCCAACGGCGGCGCGGCGGTGCAGATGCAGCCCGAATTCGCGCTCACGATCTGGAACGCCGAGGGCTGCGCACCGCTGATCCTCCACGGCGCCGAATTGGAAGCGGCGCGCAGCTTCCTGCTCCATCGTGCAGCAAAGCTCGGTCACGCCTGGACCAGGGAGGCGGATATTCGCCTGGTCGTTGACGGAACGGAAATCCGGCCGGAAGCCCAGGGCCGCTTCGCGCGCTTCCATGTGCCGGCAAATGCGCGTGGCGTGCGATTGAGGTCGCGCAGCGCCGTTCCCGCTCGAACTCCACGACAACAACCCGGATCACCGGCAGCTCGGCGTGGCTGTCGGCAGGATCGTGTATGGCGGCGTGCCTGTCCCGCTGACCCACCCGGGTCTCGGCTCCGGCTGGCACCAGCTCGAACACGGCACCGACCAGATGCCCTGGCGTTGGACCGACGGTGACGCGAGCATGTCCATCGCCGGCGGGGCCGCGCTCGATGTCGAGGTGGTGATGACGGGGCGTTATTGGTTGGAAACGCGCCCTCCGGCGCAGGAGAACAGAGCGGCCGCCTAGAGCAATATGGCTCTAGGTGGAATCACCGTGCCATAAAATTGCTCGCCAAAACAAAAGGCTAGATCGTGATGGTCGCTGGTACCATCGGCCATCACGATCTAGACGTCGGGAGGGCGGGTGTGGATCAAACGCGGCATTCAAATGCACGGCGAGCGTATCGGGGACCTCAACCGGCGAGCGGCTTTTCCAGGAAGATGCTGGTCGCGATCGCCTGCGGCGCCATCGTGGCATATTCCCCGAAGGCGTCGCATCGCCGAAACCCGGCGCGCTCGTAGACCCACAGTGCCGCGATTTGCTGGCAACCCGTCTCCAGCCGCAGCACCGGCAGGCCCGCCCTGCGCGCTTCGCTCTCGATCCGCGCCAACAACGCCTGCGCCACACCGCGGCCCCGCGCGGCATCACGCACATACATGCGCTTCACCTCGGCGTACTCAGGGCACAACGCGACCCCGCCACAACCGACCGCCGCATCCCCCACCCGCGCCAGGAAGAATCGGATATTCGGGCGGAAGATCGCGTCAGGCGCCAGGCCGTGCCGCTGCTCCGGTGGATATTGCGCCGAGAGCACCGCCTCGAGTTCGCCGATCAAGGCACGCACGTCGTCCGTCGCACGCGTCACCGGCGCGACGCTGATGTCATCAGCGGTGGCCATCAGTGCGCGTCCGCCCAGGTCTTGCCGGTACCGGTTTCGACGACCAGCGGTACCGACAGGGTGGCGGCGGATTCCATCACCCGCTGGGCCACGCGCGCGGTGGCTTCGGCCTCGGCCTCGGGCGCCTCGAACAGCAATTCGTCATGCACCTGCAGCAACATCCGCGCCGTCAGCCCTCGCGCGCGCAGCGCGGCCGGCAAGCGGACCATGGCGCGCTTGATGATGTCGGCCGCGCCGCCCTGCAGCGGCGCGTTGATCGCCTGCCGCTCGGCATAGGCGCGGCGCGCCGGCATTCTTGTCGGCGATGCCGGAGATCCAGCAGCGCCGGCCGAACGGGGTGAGTGACGTAACCGTTGTCCGCGCCTCCTCGCTTGCGTCGTTCCATGTAGGCGCGGATGCCCGGGATAGCGTTCGAAATACGCGCTCGATGTAGCCGCGCGCCTCGCCCGGCCGATCCCCAGCTGGCGCGCCAGGCCGAAGCCGCTGATGCCGTAGATGATGCCGAAATTGATCGCCTTCGCGCGGCGGCGGGTCATCGGGTCCATGCCCTCCATCGGCACGCCGAACACCTCGCTGGCGGTGCGGGCATGGATGTCCTCGCCGCGGGCGAAACTTTCCTTCAGCGCCGGGATGTCGGCGACATGGGCCAGCAGCCGCAGCTCGATCTGCGAGTAGTCGGCGCTGACCAGCACATTGCCCGGTCTCGGCGATGAAGGCGTGGCGGATGCGGCTGCCTTCCTCGGTGCGGATCGGGATGTTCTGCAGGTTCGGATCGGTCGAGGACAGCCGCCCGGTCTGCGCGATCGCCATCGCGAAGCTGGTGTGCACGCGGCCGGTCTCCGGATTGATCTGCTCCACCAGCGCATCGGCATAGGTGGATTTCAGCTTCTGCAAGCTGCCGCCATTCCAGGATGCGGGCCGGCAACTCGTGGCCCTGGTCGGCCAGCGTCTGCAGCACCGAGGAATCGGTGCCCCAGGCGCCGGTCTTCATCCGCTTGCCGCCGGGCAGGTTCATCTTGTCGAACAGCACCTCGCCCAGTTGCTTGGGCGATGCCGACGTTGAATCTCGAACCGGCCAGACGGTGGCAGTCCTGCTTCCATCACCGCCATGCGCTGTCTCGAAATCGACCGACATGCGGCGCAGATCGTCGGCGTCGACCTTCATGCCGGCGCGTTCCATGTCCAGCAGGACGGGGATCAGGCGGCGCTCCACCTGCTCGTACAGCGCCAGCGCCTGGTTCTCCCGCAGCCGCGGCTGCAGGCACGTGCCACAGGCGCAGCGTGACGTCGGCATCCTCGGCGGCGTAGGCGGTGGCGTGGTCGATCGGCACCTGTGCGAACGGCATGCGATTGCGCCCGGTGCCGGTGACCTGGTCGTAGCGGATCGGCGTATGGCCGAGATGCAGCCGCGACAGTTCGTCCATGCCGTGGCCGTGCGCGCCGGCCTCCTGCGCGAAGGAGATCAGCATGGTGTCGTCGATCGGCGCGACCAGCGGGAAGCCGGCGCGGCGCCAGCACCATCATGTCGAACTTGGCGTTCTGCAAGATTTTCAGCACCGACGGGATCGCTGAGCAGCGGCGCCAAGCGCGGCGATCGCCTGGCCGGCAAGCTGATCTGCTCGGCCAGGACCTCGTGGCGCAGCGGCACGTAGCAGGCATGGCCCGGCGCGGTGGCCAGCGACAGCCCGACCAGCCGCGCGCGCATCGCATCCAGCCCGTCGGTCTCGGTATCCATGCGCGACCATGCCGGCGCGCGGTGGCGCGCGTCGACCCAGACCTGCAAGTTCCGCGACTGCGGTGACGCACGCATACGGTGCCGAAATCCCGAAGTCTGCGGTGGCGGGGACGAGGCCGAGGTCGGCGAACAGCTGGCCCTGGCCGGTCCGCCGGTCGGTGCGGCGGTCGCCTGGGCATGGCTGCGGCGCGGGCACGGCATGGCGCGTCTTCCAGGCCGAGACGCAGCGAGCGTGCTGCGGAACCCCTGCGCCGTCAGCCAGGCCGCCAGGCTGGGCCGATCCGGCTCGCGCACCACCAGCGCCTCCAGCGGCAGCGGCAGCGGCGCATCGTCGCGCAGCGTGCACCAGTTCGCGCGAAATGCGCGCCTTGTCGGCGTGCTCGATCAGCAGGTCGCGGCGCTTGGACGGCTTCATCGCCGGCGCGGCGGCCAGCACGCCTTCCAGATCGCCGAACTCGCTGATCAGTTGCGCCGCGCCCTTCGGGCCGATGCCCGGCACGCCGGGCACGTTGTCGGTCGGAATCGCCGATCAGCGCCTGCACCTCGATCACCTTGTCCGGCGGCGACGCCGAATTTCTCCATCACCTCGGCGGGACCGATCGGCTTCTGCTTCATCGGATCCAGCATGTCGACGCCGGGCCGGATCAACTGCATCAGGTCCTTGTCGGACGACACGATGGTCGCCTGCCCGCCCGCGTCGACGGCCGCGCGGGCGTAGGCGGCGATCAGGTCGTCGGCCTCCCAGTCGGCCAGTTCGATGGCCGGCACGCCGAACGCCTCGGTCGCCTCGCGCACCAGGATGAATTGCGGGATCAGTTCCTCGCGGCGGCGGCGGGCGGTGCGCCTTGTACGGCTCGTACAGCCGGTTGCGGAACGTCATGCCGGCCGGCGTCGAAGATGACCGCGATATGGGTGCCGATATGGTCCTTCAGCAGCTTGCGCCAGCATGTTGGTGAAGCCGAACACCGCGTTCACCGGCGTGCCGTCCGGCCGCGTCATCGGCGGCAGCGCGTGGAAGGCGCGGAAGATGAAGCCGGAGCCGTCGATCAGGACCAGGTGCGGCGCCGCGGTCGGCCTCGGCCGGCGTCAGCGCGGCACTGAATCCGCCGGATGTCAATGTCCGCTGGCGTGGCCGGCTCCTTCGTTCAGGACGTAGAGGCGCGAGCAATACGGGCACATCACCTGACCGGTCCTCGATGTGCAGGAAGACGCGGGGATGGCCCAGCGCGCCGTCGCCGCCGTCGCAGGCGACGGTGCGGTCGTCGACGTGGATGATTTCGGTCGGGTGTCGGGTGCGGCCATCGGGCGCTGCGGCGGGCTGGCATGGGCTGCTCCTTCGAATATAGGGGGTGCCCGCTGGAGGCCAGGCGCATGATAGCGATGCGAGCCGTGCGTTCAACCTTGCCGCCACGATCGCATAGGGCCGGCCGCATTGGCGGCATGCAGCCGGGCGCCGGCGGTCGCTGCTGCTGGGCGGCATGGCGCTGCTGGGCGGCTGCGCGACCGCCGCGACCCTGCCGGGCGCCGGTCATAATGCAGCCGACGCGTGGAGCAGGACGCCTTCGTCATGCCGGACGGGACGCGGCTGCCGTATCGCGTCTGGCTGCCGGACGGCGACGCCGGAGGCGGTGGTGCTGGCGCTGCACGGCATGAACGACAGCCGCGACGCCTGGGAAATCCCGGCGCCGGACTTCGCCGCCGCCGGGATCGCGGTCTATTCGCCCGATCAGCGCGGCTTCGGCGGGCCCCCGGACCGCGGCTGTGGCCCGGCGCGGACGGCACTGGTCGACGACGCCGGCGACATGGCGCGGCTGCTGCGCCGCCGCTATCCCGGGGCGCGGCTGATCCTGATGGGCGAGAGCATGGGCGCTGCCGTGCTGATGTGCCTGGCGACCGCCCCGACCCGCCCGCAGGTGGACGGCTACGTGCTGGTCGCGCCGGCGGTGTGGGGCCGGGCGCGAGATGAATGTGTTCCTGCGCGCCAGCCTGTGGCTGTGCGCCGACGCTGGTGCCGGGCATGCAGATCACCGGCCCGCCGCCGATCGTCCAGGTGCGCGGCCAGCGACAACCGCGAGGCGCTGATCCGCGCTGTCGAGCGACCCGCTGACCATCCACGGCACGCGGGTCGACACGCTGCGCGGCCTGGTGGACCTGATGGACGCGGCGCTGGCCGCGGCGCCGCGGTTTCACCGCGCCGGCGTTGTTCCTGTATGGCGGCAAGGACGAGCTGGTGCCCGAACCAGGCCACCGCGGCCACCTGGCGGGCGCTGCCCCGAGGCGCGGCCGGTGCGGGCCTTTTACCCGGAGCGGCTACCACCTGCTGATGCGCGACCTGCGACCGGGTGACGCCGATCGGCGACATCATCGCCTGGATCCGCGATCCCGCGATCAGGCTGCCCTCGGGCGCCGACCTCGCGGCCGCGGCCTGGCTTGGCGATCCGTCCCAGCCGCGACCGTCCTGAACCGACGCTTTCGTTCGCGATGGCTTTCGCGCTATGCAGGCTTTGTCTGGACCCGTAGCTCAGCTGGATAGAGCGTCGCCCTCCGAAGGCGAAGGTCGCACGTTCGAATCGTGTCGGGTCCGCCAATCTTTTCAATAGTTTGTTTGCTAGCTGCATTGGACGCCTTGAGGCGCCGGAAGCACTGCGGAAGCATTGCTCGCGATTTCGAAGTGCGGCGCCGCTGATTTGGAACCGCAGGTCTTTCTCCACCCGTGCAATGTCTTGTAGTTCAGACCCATCGCGCGAATCGATTGCTGCTGCCGACGACTGGCCAGCAGGTCCGACCACCCGGCAGCCGACCAAGTTCTGGCCGGCGCCCCAGCAATCTCCCTCATTCCTCGGTGGTCGTAGACCAGTGGCGCAGGAGCAGGCGTTGAGGCGGACTTGGAACGCCACCAAGGCGGCTGGGTGACCTGTCTGCCGAAAGGATCGGCTGTTCCCAGGCGACGACACGAAAATCTGGTTAGGGGGAAGGTCTTCTTCGCCCTGTAGGCGAAGCTGTTCGATGCAACTTCACCTGACTTCATATGCCAGCGGAGCGTGACACAGTATGTAACTACAGAAGAAGTTCTTGCCGGCTGGCAAGAACGCTCCGGGGCTGGGGAAGGACAAGGCGTTCTTCTACGTCTTCGATTTCTGCCAGAACCTTGAGTTCTTCAGCCAGAACGTGCCGGTGGTGGAGGGCGCGGTTGGCGATAGCCTGCTGGCCAAGCTGTTCAAGACCCGGCTGGACTTGGTCGGCAGGCTCGATATGCGCTGGAAGACCGGCACGGCACGCGAGCCGGAGCAGGAGGCGAACCTGCGGGGGGAGTTGGCAGAGATGCTGCGCGGCGAGGTCGCGGCGATGAACGTCAACAACTTCATCGTTCGTCCGAAGCGCAAGCTGGTCGAGACCTACGCCAAGGCGGAGGCGTGGGACGAACTGGACGAAGGCGCGCGGCACGAGCTGGCCGATGAGGTGGCGGGATTGCCGTCGGAGCGGGAGCCCGAGGCGCTGGAGGCAAAGCAGTTCGATCTGCTGATGCTGAACCTGCAGCTCGGTGTTCTCGGCCAGGCGCCCGGGTTCGACAAGCTGAAGGAGCGGGTGATGGAGATCGCCGCCGCGCTGGAGGAGCAGTCCGCCATCCCGGCAATCCGCGATCAGCTGGAACTGATCGCGGACGTACAGACCGACGGGTGGTGGCAGGACGTGACGGCGGGCATGCTGGAGAACGCCCGCAAACGCCTCCGCGGGCTCGTGCACTTGATCGAGAAGCGCAAGCGCAAGCCGATCTACACAGACTTCGAGGACGAGATCGGCGACGGCACCGAGGTGTCATTCGACGCCTTCACGCCGCCCGACGCGTTCGAGAAATTCCGGGCCAAGGCGCGCCACTTTCTGCGGCAGCACCATGACCACGTGACGGTCCATAAGCTGCGCACGAACCGACAACTCACGCAGACCGACGTGGAGGAGTTGGAACGCATGTTGCGCACCAGCGGCTCCGGGACCGAGGAGGATATCCAGCGGGCCAAGGCTGAGGACGCCGGCCTTGGCCTGTTCGTGAGGTCGCTGGTCGGCATGGACCGCGCTGCAGCGAAAGAGGCCTTCGCCAGCTTCATCGCCGGGAAGTCGATGACGGCCAATCAAATCGAGCTTGTGGATATGATCGTGGAGCACCTGACTGAGAACGGCGTCATGGAAGCGGGACGGCTCTACAAATCACCGTATACCGACCTGAATCCACTCGGCGTGGACGGCCTGTTCACCCCCGCCGCGGTGGAGGAAGTGTTCGCCATCCTGGACGATGTCAGGCGAACGGCCGCGGCGTAGAATCAGCTCCTCGGCGGTGCAGGAGTGCACACGGCAGGCCATGAACACTTCGACGTCGGTGAGCCGGTAACTGACAGGCTATACCTCCAGCCGAGCCCGCTGCACCCGTTGCACGGTCCCGGTGCCGACGCCCAACTCCCGGGCGATCCGTTTCAGGAGGGATTTCTGTATGGGCCGGCCTGAGTCAGACGTAACCGATAGCCGCAACTTCCCCCGTTGTCGGCGCGGCGTCGGACGATGTGAGTTCTCGGCCTGATTGTTCAGATAACGGCTCTGCCGGTGCTTGACGCCCGGCAGCACCTCGCGCTTCGCCACGCCATAGCGCCTCAGTTCGTCGGTTACGAGGACGCCCGGTGCATCTTGCAAGCCGGTCAAAAGCCGCTGGAAGAAGCGCTTCGCCGCAATGGCATCGCGGTAGCTCTGTACCAGGATATCAAGCACGATGCCGTTCTGATCGACCGCTCGCCAGAGATAGTGCTGCTCGCCCCGGAACGGGATGAAGACCTCATCCAAGTGCCATTTGTCACCCGGCCGCGGCCGCCGACGGCGAAGATTGTTCACGAAACTCACGCCGAACTTCGGGCACCATCGCGGATGCACTCGTAGGACACGATCACGCCGCGTTCGGCCAGTATGAGTTCGACGTCCCGGAAGCTCAGGCTGAACACGTGATAGAGCCAAACCGCGTGGCTGTTGAGTTCGGCCGGGAAGCGGTGACGATAGTGCAGATGAGGCGGCTTCTTCATCCCACCATCCTTGCGCAAGCTGCCGTCACCCGCCAGTTATCGTGACCATACCTTCATGGGATCTCGTAGACCGACATCTCGTTCGCTATGCCGCTCAGCGCTACGCGCCTGAGCGTCGGCTTTAGCCCACTGGTCTCAAGCAGGGCAGAAGCCTGCGCGTTCTCTACAATCTGTTCCGTCACCATGATCGAGCGTGAGGCCGCGAGACCCTGGACGCGCGACGCGATATTAACGGTCTGGCCAAAATAGTCCTGCTGGTCATTGAGTGTGACCGCCAGGCATGACCCTTCATGGATGCCCATCTTCAGGCGCAGGCCCTGGTGGTGGCGCTTGGCGCCGAGATCGCTCATCGCCTCGCGCATGCGGATCGCGGCGGCGATGGCGCGGTCAGGCGTCTCGAAGGTCGCCATCACGGCATCGCCAATTGTCTTCACGACTGCGCCCCTTTCGGAGGCGATGATCTCGTGCAGCAACCTGAAATGCTCGTTGACGAGATCGAAGGCGACGAGATCACCTACATGCTCATAGAGCTCGGTCGAGCCTTTGAGATCGCTGAACAGGAAAGTAAGGCTCAAGATCTTGAGGCGCTGGCCGATGGCGAGCGTGTCGGTCCGGTAGATGTCGCGGAAGGTCTGGTTAGTGAGGAGCCGCTTCGCATTAAGTATGGGCTTGCGTCGCTTCAGAAGGTCGTCCAGCGCTTGGTTCGCTACCCATACGGCCGGCAATACTCGACTGTCGGTGCGGTTCTCCAAGACCAGACGCAACCGCCCGGGGCGAAAGACCACGGTATCGACTGGGACCGGAACCTTGTTGAAGATCATGGACAGGTTCTGGCGCTCGCTCGCCTTCTCGCCCCTGACGTCAAGGAACTGAGCCGAATGCGTCACCGGCTCGAAGACGATCAGCGTGCCTTCCGGCAATTGCAAGGAGAGGATTGCCCTTTCTCCTGGGCGCAAGTCGACTCTCTCGAGCGTGACCTCTTGCAGCAACTTCTCCAGATCCGCCGGAAGATCAATGGCCGAACTCCAGAAGATCTGACGGTAATATTCGGCCGCGGGCAATTCTTCGGGGCTGTGGGCCGCGATCTTGCGCAGGCGCGGGCTCACCGTGAAGGTCACCTCGACTAAGTTGTCGAGCGTCGTCTCATAGCCCGCGGCGCAGAAGGCACAATTGTATTGCGCCCGATCGAGGGTCTTCAGACTTCTATTGGCAGAGAGCACGCCGGCACAACTTGGGCACATGACGTTCCACGACATCTCGAAAATGCCGAGGCCCACCGCGTTCAATAGCGCGGCGATGACGCGCTCCTCGCAGACGCCCTCCTTGGCCGCGAGATCAAGCGCGTTCATATTGTTCAGGGCAGGATCGGGGGCATCCTGCACCATTCGCTCGAGCATCGCCACCACGTCGTCGCCTGTCGACTGGCGCAGGGCCGCAAACAAAGTCTGAGCTTCGCTCATGCGGCAATGCTACACGGATGGAGGCAGAGCGAAAACCCCGCCGATCGGTCCCCACTCCTGCCCTGATGGACTTTGCGGTCACGAACACGGCGCGCACATAGCGGCAGGCGCCCCGAAATTGTGAATCGGCACGCAATAAGGACCCCCTGCCAAAGCGCGGTAAAGCTTTGATATCTCGCAATGAATTTCGTTCGGGGGGGGTCCCGATCGGCGCCGATCGGGACCCGGCTAGACACCGATTTTCCCAGCTATTCGATGCTTTTGCCTGTATCACAGGTGGGGTTACACTTGGATACTGATTCACAATTGTGCATGACGCCGGCCGTCCCTATGGAGGGAATGTCGGTTTGAACCGGCAACCACGAAAAGTTAGGCTGTCCCTGCACACACGGAGGTCGTTACCATCAAACAGCGCCAAATCTTCGCCATCGGTGGCCGCTTCCACGTCGACACCTGGCAGCCCCCGCTCCTGCAGCGCCATCTGCTGTCGCTGACGTCCACCTCCTCACCGAAGATCTGCCTCCTTGCCGGCGCCGTCGGGGACAATGCGGTGGCCATCGAGCAGTTCTATCGTGAAATCGGCACGCACGACTGCCGCCCTGCGCACCTCAACATCTACAAGCCGGTGACGCGAGACTTCGCAGATTACTTCGCCTCCATGGACATCATCTACGTCAACGGCGGTTCCACGCGGAACCTCCTCACGGTTTGGCGTGACTGGGGTATCGACAGCGCACTCCGCGCCGCCTGGGAGCAGGGTGTCGTCATGTCCGGCACCAGCGCGGGCATGAACTGCTGGTTCGAGGCCTGCATCACCGATAGCTACCCGCCCGAAATGCTGCCGCTCGGCTGCATTGGCCTTCTCGCGGGCTCCGCCTGCGCGCACTATACCGCACGCCCCGATCGCGCCCCGACTTTCCGCCGCATGCTCGCCGACGCCACCATCCCAGGCCCGGGATACGCCGCCGACGATGACGTGGCGTTGCACTTCATCGGAGAAGCGCTGCACGAAGCCATCTCCGCCCGCCCGCAAGCCGGCGCTTGGCGGCTCGATGGAACCGACGAACAACCGCTCCCAGTGCGCCATATCGGTACTCTGAAACGGCGGAACCCATCGCGCCGCTCGTCAGAGTTGTGGCAAGCGTTAGATCTTCACGCTCATCCCGCCATCGACGATCAGGACGTGGCCGGTGCAGTAGGCGGACGCGTTGCTGGCGAGGTAGACTACGGCGCCGTCGAGTTCGTCAGCCTGTCCCCAGCGCTTGAGCGCGGTGCGCTCCGCGAACCGCTCGCGATGCTTTGGATCGGCGCGCAGCGGAGTGTCCATGTTGTCAGGCGTCATCATGTAGCCGGGGGCGATCGCGTTGACGGTCACACCCATGGGTCCCCATTCGACCGCGAGTGCGCGGGTCAGGCCCTCAAGCCCGGCTTTGGCGGCGCAGTAGTTGGCGTTGGCCTCCCGCGCGATGTGGGCGTTGATCGAGGAGATGTTTATGATGCGGCCCCAGCCGCGTCGGATCATCCCGACCGAGGCGCGCTTGGCGAGACGGAAGCAGGCATTGAGATCGACCTCGATGATCTCGTCCCACTCTGCGTCGGTCGCCTCACTCGCCGTTTTGCCGTTCCCGTAGCCGGCGTTGTTCACGAGGATGTCGAGGTGGCCGAGTTCGAACTCGATGCGGTCGATCGCCGCATCGGCAACGACGATGTCGGTCGTGTCGAAGGCTATCGCCATCGCCTGTACCGCCTGCGGCGATGATTGCCGCGCGCGTCGTCTCGATGCCCGCCAGATTGCGGCCGTTGACGACGACATGGGCACCGCAGCCGGCAAGCGCCAGCGCCATGGCACGGCCGAGACCACGCGACGCGCCAGTCACCAGAGCGATCTTGCCATCGAGCGAGAAGATCTTGGTCACGAATAATCTCCAATCTGTTGCCAAAGACACGTAATCCGGGGTGCACTCTGCAGAAGCTTCAGCGCTCTACAAGCCAGCAGATTTCATAGTCGAGTTGCGGCATCGCGCTCAGGGCAGTCAGGCCCAGTGCTGAAGGGGTCGCTGTCAGATCGCCATGCACGAGGCGGTCTGCGCGGAACGATCGAGGCATGTCAATTCGCGGTTGGGACGCATCGAGGCCGTGCTCGCGGTGATCGTTCTGCTCCTGCTGATCGGCGAGGGGTCGGTGATCTACGTTTGAAGCGGCTGCTGGGCGGGTGATGCAACTCGGCTTGAGCAGAATCGCTGATTGCTAGAAAGCGGCCGCGGAACATGGAGTTAGACCACGCGTGCCGAAGATTGCCACCGCCGACCTCACCGCACGGATGCTCTCCGATTTCTGCTGCAAAAAGCTCAGCACTGTCCTGGCGCCGCGTGAGGTGGAGCTATGCCGCGACTCGACCAATGCCAACGGCCTGCACACAATGGACGCGGGCTGAGATGGGATGCCATCGCCACCGACTGCGGCATTGATGAAGAACGCCTGCGCGACGCCTCAGCACCATCCGGTTTGGCTTCGATGCGTTGGACGACGCTCTCAGTGTCCTCCCCCCGAAGGCGGCTCGGCGGTCAATCCGGAGGCCATCCGCAGAAGGCGGCCCCAAAGAGGTATCGGCCAAGGCTCCCAGCAAAAAGAAAGATCGATCACCACAGCTGCGCAGGCCCCGTGGACGACCGGAGAAGGTGCAGACGCCACCACCGGCGCCTGCGGCAGCGCGCCGGCCAGGCGGCCGCTCGGGGGCGTGCGTCCCACTGACTGCCGTTCGACTCTTTGAAGCGGAAACGTTGCAGCCTCGGCTAGGTACCAGTGCGAGCAAAAAGCCTTCGCGCCTACCCCTGCGGGTTCAAGAATTTCCGCTCGAGATAGTCCAGATAGGGCGCTGGCGTCAGCGTGCTGCCGGTGGCACGCAGGAGGATCTCGTCGCGTGTGAAGCGCCGTCCATGCCGCCAGACATTCTCTCGAAGCCAATCGGCGAGTGGCGCGATCTCCCCCTGCGCCAGCGCCGCGTCAAGCGCCGGGACCTGCGCCCGCGCGGCCTCGAACAGTTGGGCCGCCATCACGTTGCCGATCGTATAGCTGCAGAACGAGCCGATCATGCCGGAGGACCAGTGAATGTCCTGCAAGCATCCGCTGGTGTCGTCGCGCACCTCCAGGCCCAACCGCGCCCGCATCGCCTCCGCCCAGGCGGCCGGGATGTCCTGCACCGCGAGGCTGCCGTCGATCAGCGCGGCTTCCAGCTCCACGCGCAGCACGATATGCGAATCATAGGTCAGCTCGTCCGCCTCGGTGCGGATCAGCCCGGGACGCGCCGTGTTGATCGCGGCGTGGAATATGGCGGCGTCGACATCGGCGAGGGCTTCGGGAAAAGCCGATCGCACCTCCGCGAAATGCCGGTCCCAGAACGGGCGGCTGCGGCCCACGTGGTTCTCCCAAAGCCGGGATTGCGACTCATGCGCGCCGAAGCTGGTGCCGCCCACAGCGTAGAGCCCTACGAGATCGGTGGCCAACGCGGTGGCGCTATAGGCCGGATCGACATTCTGCTCGTAGAGCGCATGGCCCGTCTCGTGCATCGCGCCGAAGAGGGCCGGCATGAGCGCGTTGGGCCGGGTGCGCGTGGTGATGCGCACGTCGTCGCGGGTGAACGACATCTCGAACGGATGCGCCGTCGTGTCCAGCCGGCCGCGGCCGAAATCATAGCCGAGCTTTTCGGCAAAGCTGTGCGACAGGCGGCGCTGGGTGGCTTCGTCGAAGTGCCGGTGCAGAAAGTCGCCGCGCGGCTGGCGGGCCATGGCCGCCTTCAGGATCGGCGCCTGCCCCTCCGTCAGGCGCGCGAACAGCACACGCAGGCTCGCCAGTGTCTCGCCCGGCTCGAACTGCTGCAGCAAGGCGTCATAGGGATGCGCCTGCCAGCCCACGGCATCGGCGTACTCGCGCGCCAAGGCGATGTTGGTTGCAAGGTAGGGTGCGAACAGTGCGAAATCATTGTTGGCGCGCGCCTGCACCCAGGCCGCGTTGGCCAGACCCCGTGCCGCGGCACGGCGCGCCACCAGAGACGGCGGGATCCGGCGGTGAAAGTCACAGGCAAGCCGCACCGCCGCCACCGCGCGCCGATCCGGATGCGTGCCGTCGAGCCCCGCCACCTCCCGCTCGGCGCCGTCCAGCGCGCTCAGCGTCGCATCGGCCACCAGCAGGTCGCGGCCGAGACCCGCGAGTGTCGCGATCTGCCGGCTGCGGCTTGCGGCACCGCCCGGCGGCATCATCGTGCGGCTGTCCCAGACCAGCAGCGAGCCGGCACAAAGGACGTCGTTGACCGCGAGAACGCGGGTTTGAAGATCGAACAAGCTCATGCGACGCCCTCTGGATTTCCCGGCGGTCACCCCAGCAGATGGCAGCTCGCCATATGCCCGGACGCGGCCATGTGAATTCGTGGCATCTCCACGGCGCATCGGTCAAACGCGGAGGGACAGCGCGGATGGAACGGGCAGCCCCTGGGCACATCCAACGGGCTCGGCAATTCCCCGAAAGCGCGGCACCGCGCCGTCCCCAAAGCCGCCCGATGACGACCCGCCGCCTTTACGCCAATCCAATTTGACCGATCCGGACAGCGCGCTGATGCGACGCTCAGACGCACATGAATATCGCCAAGCCTACAACGCTCAGGCGGTTGTGTGTGCCGATGGCTCGCAACTGATCTTGACCACCAACCTCGTCGCCACATCTGCCGATGCGCCGAGCTTCGCCGAAACCATCCTGGCGATGCATGCAGTCAGAGCCTCTTCCAGTGCGTCTTCGAGGATCTCGTCGGCGATCGCCGCGCGGCCTCGGTGTGATTGTGCGAGGTGTAAACAACCGCGGCCCAGCCCTGACGCTCGATCAGATCCACGGCAATTTTGGGAGGGGGCGGAATCTCCCTGGTCGCTTTGTTCGTCTCACAGTCCAGCGCGACGGCTGTTCTGGTTAGGACGTTTTTCTTGAGCCGCTGCACCTGCCCGTTGGGCTCGGTCTTGAAAGTCGCCGGAATGAAGTTCGGGCCATCTTTCTTGCCCTGCCGGCGAACGCCGAACCGACGGGAGAATTCGCCCCACGTTGTCCGCTTCATGATTCCGAAGGCAGGGCCCTTCGGGAACGCAGTCGGGAACTCCGAAATCGTAAGCGGGAGGTCGGAGAGCGCGTCCTCCTGGCTTGCGGAGAGCGCGCTTCCCGTACAGGCGCCATCTGCCGAGGTGCATTCAGACAAGCTCACTGGGCACGCCCGGTCGGCCGCGCACGGGCAATTTCGGCGTCGATGTAGAGCGTCTCGCCATCCGGCATTACGATGGTGGCGCCCGTCGGTGCCCGCTTCCTCTGATCGGCCGGCCGCTTCACGCCACGAACGGGGTTGGAGGTGATCACACCTTCCGATACAGCGAACGAGAGAATTCCACCCAGCATACCAACCGTGCGCGCCGCCGCGCCCCGGCCACCCTCGACGATCGACTTGCCGCGGAGCTTCTGTGTCTTCTCGACCAGGGCTGTCTTGCCGCTGGCAACGTCGCGCATGAACCGCGTCACGTCCGCTGTGCTCAGATCGGCCACCTTCCGGTTGCCTAGCAACGGCAGGAGATGTCTGTCCACGCGGCTCCGGTCACGGGAGAGCGTGGACGGTTTCTTTGGGCCGCCGCCCTTCCCGAGCACCAGACCCTTATCAGCCGCTTTCCAGTATCGGTCGCATAGCTCGCGCACGGTGATAGTGGCCCGGCCCGTGGCCCGATCCTCTGCGGGGTCCTGGCCCTTCGCAACGGCTGCCAGTAGCCCCAGCGCCGCCTTACGCGCCGCGTCTGCGGTCACTGGTCCATGCAGGCCAATCTTGGCGCGGCGGCTCCTGCCTCCGGCTCGATACTGGACAAGGTAGCCTGTTGGCCAGCAAGATAGCCTCGGCAGCCTTCTTTCCGAGATCCTCCCTCATCTCGCCGATGGCTTCGGGCAGGCCGATTCCATTCGCCCTCTCCGCAGCTAGAACATCGATCACCGCTTTCTCGCGGAGGACGGCCGCGATTCGACTCCATCCGAACAGCATTCGTGTTCGTGTCCCATAGACGCATCAACGCGAGCACCATCTCGCGGCGGAGAGCGATCCGCGTGACGAGGAAAGCCTGGGAAGCATAGGATCTCCCCATACGGCTATGGAGGTCCTTGTCGTAGGCGGCTGGTTTCCAAACCTCGTGGAACGTAACCGCCATATCGAACTCTTGCTGAGCTGCCGTCACCTTCCCCCGCAGGGCAACGATCTTGGGATTGTCAATTTCCACAGGTGATCATCCACATACTATTTCGTTGCCAGGGCCGCCGGCCTCAACCCACAGGGTGGTGACGGAGTGGCAGCCTCGTCCTTCTTCGCCCCCCTCGCCACCACCGACAGCGCGCCGTCTGGCAACGGCCGCTGCAATGCCAGAGCGTCCGCAATCGTCGCCGTCAGCCAGGCATCGCATTCCTCCGGTGTGGTCAGGATCACCGGCATGGCCTTGGGGTGAATCGGCGCGACCTCGGCGTTGGCGATGGTGGTCAGGAACGCGAACATCTCGTGGACCCCCTCAACCTTGCCGCGCGCACCCACCCACGGCCGCCATAGGCCCGCAAAGGCGAACAGCGGGCGGTCCTCGCCCAAGGCGAACCAGTGCGGCACCGCCGGCTTGCCTGGCAGGTATTCGCAGAAGCTAGACGCCGGAACCAGGCAGCGGTTCTCTGGCTTCATCCACGCCCGCCAGAAGCCCGACGCGGTGTTGCGGATGTTCGTCACCGGCCGGTTGCCCGACACCCCTGGGGGCGACGGGAAGCCCCAGCGCAGCATGGCCAGCTCGCGACCGTCCGGGCCGGCGCGCACCACCGGCGCGAGTTGGTCGGGGAAAATGGCCGGCAGAGACGGCAGGTTGCCCGTGCGGTCCACGACCGCCCGGAACGCCGCCCGGATGGCCGTTTCGCCCTTGGTGATCGAATACAAGTTGCACACGGCGACGGAGAGTGCCGGACGCCGCCAGTGGGAGTCCAGGCGCGCGCCCGCTGGCTTCTCCCATCGGAGAATGTCGGGAAACCTTACAAAATCACAATTGCGTCTGCGTAAGGTTTTGATTTAATTAACCGGCACAGCTCTTGCTTGTCTTCCTTCTATCGATCCGCTCGTCAACGACGATGGGCCTCCGCCGAAGGGAACAGGCTAAAATGATTATGGTTCGTCGACTCTGGGCCTGTAGCACGCTGGCTCTAGCGGCACTTCTGATGACAGCAGGCCCCGGCCAGGCGCAGACGACGCTCTTCGAGAACAACGTGACCGGCTGGGACGCGGCGGTCGGCTTGAGCGCCAGCTTCGGGGGTTCCTTCAGCAACCAGGACGGAAGCCCCATAACGCTGACGTTCGCATCGCCGGTTTTTGGAGCGTCGCTGGTGTTCGAGAATGGCGTTCCAGGCAGCAATGACCTTGAGGTGCAGGCGTTCGACGCGGCAAACAACCTGCTTGGCACCTTGGATGGCACCCGCAACGATTTCGTCGGCTTCACCTCGACCGGAGGCATCGAGAGCCTCGTCGTTCATGGACTTAATTTCGGTCCTATCCAGGGGGTCTGCAATCCCTGTATCGCCAACACCGAGTTCGACACCGTCAGGATCTCCGCCAACCCAATCCCGGTGCCGGAACCAGCCAGCCTCGTCCTGCTTGGCTCCGGGGTCGCCGGTCTGTTCTTGGCACGCCGTCGCAAGCCGGTCTGACCCGACGACGGGTTCCGTCGCGGAGCAGCAGCCGGGCACGCCGCCACAGTTTCAATGCCTGAATTTGAGACCACCCCGGCTGCGTCACCGGGGTGGCCGGCAGGTCGGGAGAACGGCTTCAGCGCTCCGCCGCCGGCGCAGTGCCAACAGCCCACCCGGCGGCACTCCCCATCGGGAACAGCGTGAGCTGCCGCACATGCAGCCGCCGCGCCCCAACCTCCCGCTCGATGACGTCGACCGGCACGCACCGGCCCCAGCTGTCGTTGGCCTGCGCATACCGCCCCTGGCGCTTCTCCGGCCAGGCATAGACGCCACCTTCCTCGCCGGACCCGAACGCCCAGCGCTTGAGGCGGAACATCGGCACGATCACCAGGTCGTCAGTGTCCAGGAAGTGCGACAACAGCAGGTCGGCCCGCGTCGAGAACATCCACCCCGGGTTGCAGCCCAGCTCGGCGTGACTGGCCTTGCTCTCAAGATTCCGGTTCGACCAGGTTTCCAGGAACAGGTTGCCGGTCCAGTGCTGCTCGACCTTGATCTCGATCGACCAGACCGTGTCGGGGTCGGTGTTCATCAGCACGTCGCCAAAGCTGGCCTGCAGGGTCTTGGCGAGGGCACCGCTGGCGGTGCTGACCACACGGCCCTTGTGGGCGCGCTCCTCGAGGAAGGGCAGCAACACGGCCATGCCGCGGTGCTCGACCAGGGAGGCGGTGGTAAATGCGTTCATTGCATGGATCCCGAAAATGCACGCCGCCCCAGGTTACCCGCCGAGGCTGCCGATGCCGGTCATGAGCCTGGTCGCGGCCCAGGGTAGGGTTTTCCCCGCCAGGGCAGCGGGCCGGGTTTCAGGAAGCTCCGGAAGGCGCTCATGCCCCTGCGCTCCTCAGGATGTCCTCGACCAATGCGTGCGCCAGCTGGTGGCCGACCTCGTTATAGGGCGGCTCGCCGTATCGTGTTCAGCATGGCCGGCGGGAACAGCGCGGCCTTGGCGCGGATGCCCGCCGGGGTGGTAGCCGGGATCGCCACGGCCTGGCGCAGAACGGCCCACCAGCGGGCAGTGAGCGGGTCGCAAACGTCATCCGGCGCGCTGTCATCGAGCTGAAGCAACTCGGCGTGGATGCCGTGGAATGCGGCGCACAGCTTCAGCAGCTCGGCGTCGCCGCCGGCGGCTGGCGACGCCTCGGCGGGCGGGTGTTGCGCCAGCAGCAGAACGGCGGCGGCAGAGCTGAACAAGCTGCGGCGCCCGGTGTTGGGATTGGCCATCACGCGGCCCCCATTCGTGTCAGGTCGGCGATGATGGAAACCACGAGGCGGACATCGGTGCTCGGCCCGAGCGGATACCCATCGCAGAAGTCGTCCAACTCCATCGGCTCCCCGACCCGGCACCACATCAGCGCGCGGACCTTCACCATCAGGCCTTCGAAACTGACCGCGGCTTTCTCCTCGATCTGGTCCACCAGGATGCTGCACGGCTGCGTCGCCGCATCGTTCTCCTCGTCGGTGTTGTGCCGATGGATGGCGAAGAAGGCGTCCTCGACCGCCCGCGCGGCATCGAGCTCGACCCCCAGGCGGATCAGCGCGGCGTCTGGGTGTGGCGCGGCGGCGGCCGGCATGGCCCTGGCGAGCGCCAAGGCGACACCAGCGCCGAACAGTCCGCGCCGTGGCGTGGAGGCAGGGTTGCGGGCCATTAGACCGCGCCCCCAACCAGTGCGGCGGGAACCGGTAAACCGTTCATCTCCAGAACATCCCGAAGCAGCCCGATGATTTGCCGGCCCGCACAGGTGCTGTGATCGATGTCGAGGCTGAACTCGCCGTGCCCATTGTAGAGACCGAGGGTCTTGGCGCGGGCCGCGATCCCTTCCGGGGTTTTCGCCCGAAGGACGAGCATCCGGTTGATCAAGGGTGTCAATTGCGCATCGGACACGGCAGTCGCTGCGACGCAGGCCGCTTCGTCATCCTCCACGGCCTCATAGATCGCTTGATACTCGCGATCGGCCGCCGAGAATGCGGCGCAGGTTGCGATCAGCTCTTGGTCGGGGTGCGCGGCCTGCGAAGCCATGGCCGGGAGCGCGCCGGCTAGGCTTATCGCCGCGGTGCTCCCGAACAGCTTCCGGCGGGACGTGGTGGGTGTTGAAACAGCCTTGGTCATGGGATCCCCTTGGTTAGGTCGGACAGTGCGGAAACACCCCCGTCCGGCCGCAATTCCGGGCGGTCGAAGCGGCGGGAGGGGCTCAGCCGGTCCGCGCGGGCGTGGCCAGCCGACGCGTCGGTGACGACGCCGCGGCGATCCCGCCCCAGAGGTCGAGCGCCCCGATGCCGATCGCGCGATCGGCCATCTGCGCGTCCGATTGGGTAGCAGGACGGCTGGGAACGAATTTGCGCAGCGTGAGGGCCATGTCCGCCTCCTACGCCGCCGCGGCCAACGCGGCGGCCAGACGGCGCTTCGCTGCGGCGAACTGGCCCCGCGCTTGTTGAACAGCCGGAACGCGGCAGACTTCCGCTCGCGCATGCGCTCCGGCGTGAATTGCCGGGCCGGCATCGCCACGCGGCCGTTCACCATCATGGCCTCGATGCGGGGCCGGTTCGCCTCGCCGATCTCCTCGCGGGCCGCGTCATAGACCCGCTGCGCCTCGCGCAAGCCCGCCGCTGCATTCAGCAGCTCTCGCGAGGGATCGACCGGAACCGCAACGGCCGCGGCCCGGATCTCGGACAAAGGGGCAGCCTTCGGCTGGTTCCACGTTCTGTCATCCCAGGCTGCGCCGAACACGGTGGCGGGGTGGCGGAACGTGGGCATAGACCGAAGCGGACTGGCGACCGCCAGGGGGTTTGGGGCCACCGGAACCGAGTGGCAGCGGGGACGATGAATGACCGCCAGCGCATCCCACCGCCCGACGCCGGATCACCTGACCGAGATCCTGCGCGATACCTTCATCGCCCTGGGGCTCTCGACTATCTGCCGCGAGGACCACTACAACCACACCGGAACGACTAGGGGATGATCGGATAATGCAGGCCATCAATCTCGAAGAGAAGCTGGAACTATTCTCCGCCCTCTGGTCGCCAAAGATCGTCGCTGCCTTCAACGGGCACGACGTGATGGTGGTCAAGCTCCAGGGCGAATTTGTGTGGCATTCCCACCCAGACACCGACGATTTCTTTTTCGTTTTGAAGGGCAAGCTGACCATCAAGCTCCGGGACGGCGATGTGCATCTCGGGCCAGGGGACCTGTATGTCGTGCCGAAGGGAGTGGAGCATTGCCCGTGCGCCGAAGAAGAAGTCCACTTACTTCTCATCGAACCGGCTGGTACGCTCAACACCGGGGACGCATCGACCGCTGCTGCCAAAGAGGCAATCTGATCGGGTGTATGGCGTCCCGAGCGTTGTCTACGTGACAGCCGACGCTATCCCCGCTGTCACCAGGGCGATCGATCGGGCGGAAGAGCTCGACCTGGCGCGGCGCAAACCGGACCCGGTGGACCGGAGGAGTGTGCTGGTGAACCTCACGTCGGGCGGTAGAGTCTTCCTGGCCAGCCTGCTGCGGATCATGACCACAGCGGCGATCGGCGCTGGGTCGGGACCCGAAGACGGCAGCGGTGGCGTGCGGGTGCGCAAGTCTAGGACAGAAAAATGAGCGCTCGCCTGGGCAATGTCCTGTACCTGGCTCGCCTCGGGAATTGCAGTGCTTCTGGCGCTGTCGTGCGCTGCCGGCTTCTTTGTTCTCCCGAGTGATGCTGCGGGGTTCTCGTTGATCGGCGCTGCATTCGTCGCGGCGTTGTTGCTGAAAGTCGGGAAAACGGCGCTATACGAGGCACTGCGTGCTAACGCACAGATCAAGCGACTCAGTCAGTCCGTAGCCGATCCGTAAGTGGGGCAATGCAAGCCGGATCGTCTCCTAGGGTCAGAGAAGTCCGCCGCTATCTGGCCTCCGGGCTAATCGGGGTCTTTATGGCGGCTTTTGGAACGAACATCTGGCTGACCCACTCGTACATTGGCACCAGGCCGAGAATTCCGAATGCGGCTCTGGGCTTGGTGTATCCGCTGAACAATCACGGCACTTATTACTATCTTTCAGCCACTGAGTTGGCGTCGGTGAAGTTGGCATTTTGGTGTGGGTGGCTCACCGTCATGCTCGTGGTCGTGGTCGTACCAAAGGACTTCATCATTCCTCCGCCCCAGACACCCCGATGGGTAACGCATGTCAGTGTACATTTTAAGACAGGGCTAGAGGAGTTCTCGCTTAGCTACTTCGCCATCATGGTATCGGCTCTGGTGGTCTCGCTCGCGGCAATTTCCCTGTTCGGCCGAGATCTTGCTCAGGTCGCGGCTGTCTATGGAATTGGCGGCGGCTGAACGACCACGCGCTGCGGGTTGCGCGCCGCCTTGTGGTGCCCATGCGCCGGACTGGCGGGCAGTCGCAGCACAGCGAGACGCTCGCATTGCAGGACGCCGACCGGTGCGGCCCGTTGCTGGAGTGGATGGCGATGAATTTTTCGCGCGCGCTCACGGGGAGGAACTGGCCGAGCGGGCCGGAACGGCCCCGCGCAGCTTCCATCGCCGCTTCCTGGCACGCACCGGCATGACGCCGGCCCGCGCCGTCGAGCGCGTGCGGCTGGACCATGCGCACACGCTGCTGGAGGCCGCTCGCTTGCCGCTCGCAACGGTGGCGGAACAGGCCGGGTTCGGGTCGGAGGAGCGATTGCGGCGCGCCTTCCTGCGCTGCTTCGGCGTGTTGCCGCGCGACTATCGGACGCGGTTCTCCCAATCCACCTAAAGGAACGCGGTGGTCGGTCACCAGACGGAACCTAGAACTGAAACCGGACCGTCATCTCGTGCTCGTCACGCCAGACTTGGGCTTCGACGACGCTGTTCGCGATGACGTCGGCCAGGCCGCGCTGCAGATCGTCGACCGTCATCAGCGGCGCGGTGCCGAATGCCAGGATAACGTCGCCGGGGAGCAAGCCCGCCGATGAGGCGGCCTGGCCACGCAGCACCGACGTGATAACGAGGCCCCTGGGCGGATCAATCCGCGAGGAATATGCCCCCATCTCCGTGACCTGGGCGGTCCGAACGCCCAGTCCGCGTCGCGGCGTCGCTACCGGCGCCGTTGTCATCGGTTCCACCGCGAACCCTTTGAGCGCGGGATCCCCTCCCACCGGCGCTCTCACGGGCGTCGGTGCAAGGGGCTGTACCACCACGGCCTGCGCTGGCGTTGCCGCATAGACGGGCGCCTGAACGGAGGCAGCCGGCGCCACGGGCGCGACATTGTCCGCCACTCGCCAGCCGCGCGCCTGCATGCAGTCGTTGTAATCCGCATTCTGGTGGATTGCCGAGCCGATCGCCGACCCGAGGGCAGCGCCCGCCGCCGCCGATGCGACGAATTTCGGAGAGCCCGATGCCTCGAAACCGAAGCTCGGGACATTGGCCCGCCCAAAGAGACGGCACTTTGCCGAGTCAGCCTCGAAGTTCACCATCGACATACCCGGGCCGGCTGCCCAGTTGTGACTGACGCAGCCACCGAGCGGAACCAGCGCCGCAACGAAAACGACACCCTTGAGGCCCGCGCGCATGTATTCGCTCCCCGCCGAAATGGCTTGCGCGATACATGGCGACGTTGCGTTCGTGACACGTTAAGGGCTCTGCGAAAACGCAACGATCCAACCCTATTTTTGCCCTCGGACGCGCCTGTTATGCCGAGCATAATGCGCGTGACCATCCGCGCAGTGTGCCCCCTCAGGCGCCGCCGATCTGCGCCAGTGCCACGCGGCCGAGCAGGCCATAGGGCGAGCTGAGCGTCTCCACCATTTCGAAATGATTGTAGTTCTGGCCGACCAGCATTTCGACCTGCTTGCCGGCTTCGTGCAGGGCGGTGTGGAAATCCCGGCTTTGGCGCTGGAACTCCGGCGTTTCCTGATTACCGTAGGCCAGCACGACGGGTGCTGCGAGCTGGTCGAGGTGGCGCTGCGGACTGAGCGCCTCCTCCATCGCATCGGTAAAGCGCACATAGCGCGAGCGCGCGGAAAGCCGCACTGGCTTCATGTCGTACAGGCCGCTGCACAACAGGCCGGTTTTGATGATTTCGGCGGGAAGGCCGAACGCGGCGCGCCAGTCGGTCGTCAGCGCCACCGCCGCCAGATGCGCGCCGGACGAATGGCCATATAAGTGGATGCGGCCTGGATCGCCGCCGAAGCTCGCGGCGTTGTGGTGGACCCACGCGATGGCGCGCCGCACCTGATCGGCCATCGGCGTGAGGTCGCCGCCGGCGGCCTCGACGTCGACGAAGTCCAGCACGATATGATGGGCGCCGGCGCGAACGAACAACTCGGCGGCGAAGGCAAAATCGCGGGCGGCCTGGGCGCGCCAGGCGCCGCCATGCACGAAGATGCTGATCGGGGCATTCGCACCGGCCGCCGGATAGAGATCAAGCACCTCCTCGGCACTCGGCCCGTAGGCGATGCGCCGGGGCGTGCCGAGTTGCGCTCGGGCGATGTTGCTGTTGCTGGCATAGCGCTTCAGAAGCTGCGGCAGGTTCGGCGCATATTTGGCCTGGTCGTAGGCGTCATCCAACGCCTTCTGGTCCATGTCGAGCCATATCAACGGTGCCGCCGCCTGTGCGGCGCCGGCCGCCAGCAACGTCGCCGTGCTGGCCTGGACCAGGGCACTCCGCCGGGTGAAATCAGTCATCAAACTGCCATCCTTGCCGGAATCGTGGCGCCCTCCCCGAGGCCAGGCCGTCATACGCCGGCGGCGTTTCGGCGTGCAAGGTCGACTCCAGCATCGCTTGCGCCCCGGCCAGGCCGTTAGGTATTCGGAAAACGCGGGCCAGAAAGTTTTGGCATCGTCGGATATTTCCAATTCGGGATGGTTAAGATACTATTAACAGTCGAAATAAGTGTCGTTCCGGGTCGATCACCCAAACACACAAAAAAGACGCGCTTACGCAAGGACTGTGCCTCATGGCACCAATCCGCAGGAAAGGTTGACGATGATGCCGATCGACCCCGTGCTTGCCGACTCTATTCGTGAGTACGATACGCGGGACGACGCCGCGCACGATGTCTACGCCCAGGCGCTGGACGATGGCGGCGCGCGTGGGACCCTCATGGTCGAACGTGCCGGCGGCGGGCACCATCCGACCAGCCTGCGTTGGTGGCTGCGCGCGCCCGATGCCGAACCGCCGGTCGATTTCGACGCCATCGCCGAGATCCAGGCGGGGCCGGTGCTGGACATCGGCTGTGCCACCGGCCGACATATCGAGGCACTGGAGAAAGCGGGTTTGTCGGTCGAGGGGATCGACAGCAACGCGACCGCGGTCGCACTGGCACGACAGCACGGATGCACCGTGCAACAGGCGGATTTCTGGCGGTTCGAGGCGCGGCAACGCTATCGCTGGCTGCTGGCGCTCGGCAACAATCTCGGCATCGCCGGGCGACTCTCGGTGCTACCGGCGTTCCTGCGCCGCGCCGCCGACATGCTGATGCCGGGCGGCGCCATGCTGGTCTCGAGCGTGGATTGGCGACACAGCGGTTTTGCAGCGTCCGGGTCCAATTATCCCGGTGAGATCCGCCTGCGCCACCATTATGCCGGCCAGGTCGGTGGCTGGTTCGACTGGCTGTATATCAGCCCCGACACGCTGGCCACCCAGGCGGCGGCACAAGGGCTCGGCTTCACTGAGATCTCGCGCAGCGGCGACGTCTATGTCGCGGTGCTCACGCGCGGCGCCAACTGAGATAGCGACCATGCGGCATGACGTCATCGTTCTCGGCCTCGGTGGCGCGGGAAGTGCCGCCGCCTGCATGCTGGCGCGGCGCGGGTTGCGCGTGCTCGGGCTGGACGCGGCGGGACCGGCGAACGACGTGGGCTCCAGCCATGGCGGCTCGCGCATCGTCCGCATGGCCTATGCGGAGGGCGCGCAGTTCGTGCCGCTGTTGCAGCGCGCCCATGCGCTGTGGGAGGAACTCGGCGCTGCCGCGGGGGAGACGTTGCTGCGGCGCACCGGCATCCTGCTGATCGGCGCGCGCGAAGGTTTCGTGGTCAATGATACGCTCGCCTGCGCGCGCGCCGCCGGCCTGCCGCATGATTTGTTGGATGCGGGCGGGATTCGGCAACGCTCGCCAGCAACCCATGTCGCTGATGACTGGCATGGGGTGTTCGATCCACTGGCTGGGCTGGTGTCGCCCGAGCAGGCGGTGCGCGCGCAGCATCGTCTCGCCGAAGCGGCCGGGGCGACGTTGCGCTTCCATACCAAGGTGCGCGACTGGTCGTCGACATCGTCGGGCGTGACCGTGCACACCGATACGGAGCGTTTTGACGCCAGCCATCTCGTCATCTGCGCCGGCGCCTGGGCGCCGCGGCTCTTGGGCAGCCAAGGTCTGCGGCTAACCGTGCAACGGCAGGTCCAGCATTGGTTCGATGTGCCCGCCTCGCAGGCGGCTGCATTCAGGCCGGATGTCTTCCCCATTCACGTCTGGGAAGGGGAGCATCTGTTTTATTGCATGCCGATGATCGATGGACCCGGCGGCGGCCTGAAATGCTGCCTGGAGCTCGATCCGCCAGCGATCGATCCCGATGATCTCGATCGCGAAATCGCCGCCGGGGAAATAGCACGGGTGCAAGCCGTGTTGGCGGCACATGTCCCGGCCGCCAGCGGGCGCTGGCTGCGCGGTGCGGTGTGCATGTACGCGGCAAGTGCCGACAACCGGTTCATGATTGGCGCGTTGCCGGATGCGAGCCGCGTGGTGCTGGCGAGCGGCCTTGGCGGGCATGGCTTCAAGTTCACGCCGGCGATCGGCGAACTCGTCGCCGACATCGTCACCGGCGAAGGCGAGGATTTGGCGTCGCGGCTGGCACCGTTCGATCCGCGGCGATTGCTGGGCGCGCTGTAGCCCCAGATTGCTCGATGCGGCGATGCCGTCAGTCCAGCAACACGCCGTGCTGGCGAAGGAAACCGAGCAGCGGCAACAATGGCAGCCCAAGCACCGCCGCGTGTTCGCCGGCGACGCTGTCGAACAATTGCACACCCGGGCCTTCCAGCCGATATGCCCCGACCGACGCCGTCACCTGCGCCGCTTCCAGCGACAGGTACTCGTCGAGAAACGCGTCCGAGAAGCGGCGCATCGTGAGGCGCGGCGCCGCCACATGATGCCAGAGCTCCTGCGTCCCGCGCAGGCACACCACCGCCGTTTCAAGAACATGGCCGCGCCCGCGCAACTGCCGCAGTTGGGCGCGGGCTTGCGCCTTGTCCGACGGTTTGTCGAACCATTCGCCGTCGCACACCAATAGCTGGTCGCTGCCGATCACCAGCGCGTCAGGCTCGCGCCGGGCCACACGCTGTGCCTTCATCCGCGCGAGCCACGTCGCCGTTTCTGCCGCGGACCTGCCTTCGGCGCGTGCAGCCCGCTTGATCTCCGCCTCGTCGACCGACGCCGCTTGCACGTCGAAATGCAGCCCGGCCGCGCGCAGCAGCGCCGCCCGCGTCGCCGAGCCGCTGGCCAGGATCAACCGCGGCTCCCTCGACTGCCGCATCACGCAGGCGCCGGCCTAGGCTCGGCCTTGCGCCGGCGTTCGTGCCAGGCATCCATCAGTTGCAGCACCGTCGCCGCCGTCTCCTCGATCGAGCGCCTGGTCACGTCGATCACCGGCCAGCCGCGCTTCACGCACAGGCGGCGGGCCCAGAGCAATTCGGCCTTCACCGATTCCACGTCGACATAATCGCTGCTGTCCTGGCGGGCCGCGGCAGCAGTGCCGGCGGCGCCGATCATCCGCAGCCGGTGCCGGCGGATCTCGATCAGTGCCATCGGGTCGAGCGTCAGCCCGATCACCGGCGTGGTCGGCGCCTGCAAATAGGGCGGTTCGGGCAAGCCCGGCACCAGCGGAATGTTCGCCGCCTTGACGCCGCGATTGGCCAAGTAGAACGAGGTCGGCGTTTTCGAGCTGCGGGACACGCCCACCAGCACCACGTCGGCGTCGGTCATGCCGGCCTGCGCCTGCCCGTCGTCATGCGCCAGCACGTAATGCATGGCGTCGATGCGGCGGAAGTAATCGGCGTCGAGCACGTATTGCCGCCCCGGCCGCGCCGCCGCCGCCTCGCCGATCTGCTCCTGCAGCATGGTAAGAATAGGGTCCAGCACATGCACCACCGGCAGGCCGACCCGCTGGCAGGCCGCTTCGAGCACGCCGCGCAGGCTTTTCTCGATCAGCGTGGACAGCACCGGGCCGGGTTCGGCCTCGATCCCATCGATCACCCGGTGTAGCTGGAAGCGGGTCCGGACCAGGCTCCAGCGGTGATAGACGATGTCGGTGTCCTCGAACTGCACCACGGTCGCGCGGGCGATCGCATTCAGCGTCTCGCCGGTCGCGTCGGACACCAGATGCAGGTTCAGGCGGTGCTTCATGGGTCGGAGGATAGCGGGGATATCAGGTGGAATCATCCCCTGGTCCGGGGCCGGCGGGGATGACGGGGATATCGGGACGGGAATGCACGCGGTGTCGGCAAACGCAGGAGGACGGTCGCAATCATGGGGACGATCACCATCTGACCTCCGAAACCAGTGGCTTACGCGGCGAGGTTGCTGTGGATGAAGCGATGTATGAAAGAATGATGACTCTGCTCCCCCATATCCACAGGCCCATCTGCGGCACCAAAAGATTCTAAGTCTTTATTCTGTTAAGTAGCCTCGTCGAACGGATGGATCGCGGATGACCAAACCATTGCTGCGGGTACTCGCCGGTGAGGCCCTGTGGCCGCCGCCGATCTGGCTGATGCGACAGGCCGGACGGCATTTGCCGGAATACCGGACCCTGCGCGAGCAGCAGCCCGATTTCATCGCCCGTTGCATGAATCCGGCGATGGCGGCCGAGATCACCCTGCAGCCGGTGCGCCGCTACGGCATGGACGGCGCGATCCTGTTCAGCGATATCCTGGTCATTCCGATGGCGTTGGGGCAGCGGTTGCGGCTGGTCGAGCATGAAGGGCCGAAGCTGCCGCCGATCCGTGATGCCGAAGGCGTGGCGGCGCTGAGCATGGGCGGGGTAGAGGCCTGCATCGCACCGGTGATGGAAGCGATACGGCTGATCCGTGCCGATGTCGGCGACGCCACCCTGCTCGGTTTCGCCGGCGGTCCGTTCACCGTTGCCTGCTACATGGTCGAAGGCGGCGGCTCGCGGGATTTCGCGCATACGCGGTGTATGGCGCATGGCGATCCGGCGCTGTTTCAGCGGCTGATGGACCTGCTGGTGGAATCAACCATTTTCTATCTTTCGGCCCAGATCGAAGCCGGCGCCGAAGCGGTGATGCTGATCGACACCTGGGCAGGCATTCTGTCACCGGCGCTGTTTCGCCGCCATGTCATCGCACCCACCGCTCGCATCGCCGCGGCGATTCGCGCGAAACATCCCAACGTGCCGATGATCGCGTTTCCACGCCTGGCCGGGCTGCTGCTCGGCGAATATGCGCAGGCGACGGGGGTGCAGGCGGTCGGCATGGACACCGCGGCAGACCCGGCGTTGGTGGCCAAACTCGTGCCAGACCACGTGGCGCTGCAAGGCAACCTCGATCCGCTGGCTTTGCTGGCCGGCGGGCCGGCGCAGCAAGCCGAAGCCGCGTCAATTCTCGGCGCCTTGCGCGGCCGGCCGCACATCATGAACCTCGGCCACGGGGTGCTGCCGCAAACGCCGCCCGAGCATGTCGCGGCACTGGTGCGGCAGGTGCGCGCCGCGTGAAAAAGCTCGCCGTTGTCCTGTTCAACCTGGGCGGACCGGACCGGCCGGAATCGATCAAGCCGTTCTTGCTGAACCTGTTCCGCGATCCCGCGATCCTGCGGGTGCCGTTCTTCATCCGCCCGCTTCTGGCCCAGCTCATCGCCCGCCGTCGGGTCGCGGCGGCGAAGCTGATCTATGCCCAGCTTGGCGGGTTTTCGCCGCTGCTGGACATGACCCGGGCGCAGGGCCGCGCGTTGGAAGCGGCATTGCCGGAATTCGACGCGAAATGCTTCGTTGCCATGCGCTACTGGCATCCGTTCAGCCTCGAGGCGGCGCGCGAGGTCCGCCGCTGGGACCCCGACGAGATCCTGCTGCTGCCGCTCTATCCGCAATTCTCCACTACGAGCACCGGCAGTTCCCTCACCGCCTGGCGAGAGGCGGCGGCCCAGGTCGGTCTGGTGAAGTCCGTCATTTCCCTGTGCTGCTACCATTCCGATCCCGGCTTCATCGCCGCGACCGCCGCACTGATCCGCCGCGCCTACGATGACGCGGTGGCCACGCTGCCGCCTGATGTCAGGCTGCGGCTGCTGTTCTCGGCGCATGGCTTGCCCGAAATCATCGTGCGCCAGGGCGATCCCTATCAGTTCCAGATCGAGCGCAGCGTCGCCGCGATCAGCCGCCGCCTCGTAATCCCGGACCTCGATGCCGTGGTCTGCTACCAATCCCGCGCCACCCCGCAGCAATGGCTGACCCCCGCGACCGAGGACGAGATTGCCCGCGCCGCGGCGGACGGGGTGGCGTTGCTGCTGGTGCCGATCGCCTTTGTCTCCGAACATTCGGAGACGCTGGTTGAACTCGATATCGAATATCGCGAATTGGCGGCGAAGCTCGGCGTGCCGGGTTATTCCCGGGTGGCGACCCAGAACCTGGACGCGGGTTTCATCGCAGCCCTTGCCGCCCTGGTTCGCACCGCCGAGGCGCGCGGTCCCGGATTGTGCAGCTTCGCCGGCGGCCGGACTTGCCCGCCGGCGCACGGCGATTGCCCGCACGCCCGCGCCAAACCGAAGCAGACCGCCAGTGAATCCGCTGAGGAGGCCGCATGACGCCGCTGCAACTGATGAACGCCCGCCGCACGAAGCTGCGCCTGGTGATTTTCGACTGCGACGGCGTACTCGTCGACAGCGAACCGCATTCCAACCGGATCGTCGCCGCCTCGCTCACCGAATTGGGTTGGGCGATGACCGCCGATGAGGCCCGCACCTTCTTCCTCGGCACCTCGCTGAACGACATGACGGTGGTGATCGAGGAACGCCTGGGCCGCCCGATGCCGCCGGACTGGCGAGACCGCGTGATCCAGACCCATCTCAACGCCATGGCCGAGGAGTTGGAGGCGATTCCCGGCGCGATCGCCGCACTCGATGCGATCACCGCACTCGGCCTGCCCTGGCGCGTCGCTTCGAATAGTACGCATAGCGAGATGAAGGTGAAGTTCGCGACTGTCGGGCTGACCGAGCGGGTGGTCGGCCGGGTGCATTCCCACGTCGACGTCGCGCGCGGCAAGCCGGCGCCCGACCTGTTCCTCGCCACCGCCGCCGCCGAAGGCGTCTCGCCCGCCGATTGCGTGGTGATCGAGGACAGCGTGCCCGGCGCCCGCGCTGCCGCCGCGGCCGGGATGGACTGCCTCGGCTACGCGCCGGATTCGGATGGCGCGGAATTGCGTGAAGCGGGGGCGATCCCGTTTGCCTCGATGTTCGACCTGCCGGCGCTGATCGCCGCGGGCTTGCGCCGATGACCGCGAGCTGGCTGCTGCCTGCCTACCCCTGGATCAAGGCGTTTCACGTCGCCAGCGTGATCGCCTGGCTGGCCGGGATCTTCTATTTGCCGCGTCTCTATGTGTACCACTGCGCGGCGCCGCGCGGCTCGGCCGAGAGCGAGCGGTTCAAGGTGATGGAGCGCCGGCTGCTGAAGCAGATCATGAACCCGGCGATGCTCGCCAGCTGGGGGTTCGGCCTGCTGCTGGTGTTGACCCCAGGGGTGATCGACTGGCATGCCGGCTGGTGGCATGTGAAGCTCGCGGCGGTGCTTCTGATGTCCGGATTCCACGGCGCCGCCTCCAGATGGCGGCGGGATTTTCTCGACGACCGCAACATCCGCCCGGCCAGGTTCTACCGCATCGCCAACGAGGTGCCGACGCTGCTGATGCTGGTGATCGTGATCATGGTTATCGTGAGGCCGTTCTGATGCCCTATGACGTGACCGTCGCCGCCGGCTACCAGGTCAGCGACGACCAGGGCCGCCTCGATGTCGATCGCATCCACCGCTTCCTCGCCGAGGACAGCTACTGGACCGCCGGCCGCACGCGGCAGACCACCGACCGCAGCTTCGCCAACAGCCTGTGCTTCGGGCTGTATGCGCCGGGCGGCAGCCAGGCCGGCTTCGCCCGGGTGGTCACCGACCGCACCATTTCGGCGCATCTCGCCGATGTCTTCGTGCTGCCCGGGCATCGTGGCCGGGGACTGGGCAAGTCGCTGGTCCGGGCGGTGCTGGCGCATCCGGACCTCGCCACCGTGACGCGCTGGTCGCTGACCACGCGTGACGCCCACGCGCTGTATGCGGGATTCGGATTCAGGCCGGTGGCCGAGCTGGACGACCTCGGGCAACGCATGATGGTCCGGCAGACCGGGGCGGCCACCGGACCGATGCCGCTTGACGCGGGCCGGCCTAGCACCTAACTTTCCCGTGCACCGTAACGGCACGCGCCGCCGCCGGCCTGCTTCCGATACCCCTCCCCCTCCTCGGACCCTAATCCCCTCGGGCACCTTACCGCTCCGCCACCTGGCCGTTCAGGTCCGGCGAGCAGCGGAACAGCAAACGGACATCAGGTCCGCGCCGCCCCCTTTCCCATAACGCGCTCATTTCGGGGCAACCCCATGCATCTCGCCGAACTCAAGGCCAAAACCCCCGCCGACCTGCTGAGCTTCGCCGAATCGCTGCAGATCGAGAACGCATCGTCGCTGCGCAAGCAGGACATGATGTTCGCGATCCTGAAGAACCTGGCCGAGAACGACCAGGCGATCCACGGCGAAGGCACGCTGGAAATCCTGTCCGACGGCTTCGGCTTCCTGCGCAGCCCGGAAGCCAACTACCTGCCCGGTCCGGATGACATCTATGTCAGCCCGAGCCAGGTCCGCCGCTTCGGCCTGCGCACCGGCGACATCGGTCGAGGGCCAGATCCGCGCGCCGAAGGACGGCGAGCGTTATTTCGCGCTGCTGAAGGTCAACACCATCAATTTCGAGCCGCCGGAAGTCGGTGCGGCACCGCATCAACTTCGACAACCTGACGCCGCTGTATCCCGATGAGCGGCTGAAGATGGAAGTGGAGAACTTCCAGTCGGTCGCCAAGGGTCCCAGCAAGGACTATCACGCCGCGGGTGATCGACCTGATCGCGCCGATCGGCAAGGGCCAGCGCGCGCTGATCGTGGCGCCGCCGCGCACCGGCAAGACGGTGATGCTGCAGAACATCGCCACCGCGATCGCCGCCAACCATCCCGAAGTCTTCCTGATCGTGCTGCTGATCGACGAGCGGCCGGAGGAAGTCACCGACATGGCGCGCACGGTGAAGGGCGAGGTCGATCGCTCGACCTTCGACGAACCGGCGACGCGGCACGTGCAGGTGACCGAGATGGTGCTGGAGAAGGCCAAGCGCCTGGTCGAGCACAAGCGCGACGTGGTGATCCTGCTGGACTCGCATCACCCGCCTGGCGCGCGCCTACAACACCGTGGTGCCGTCGTCCGGCAAGGTGCTGACCGGCGGTGTGGACGCCAACGCGCTGCAGCGGCCGAAGCGCTTCTTCGGCGCGGCGCGCAACATCGAGGAAGGCGGCTCGCTGACCATCATCGCCACCGCGCTGATCGACACCGGCAGCCGCATGGACGAAGTGATCTTCGAGGAGTTCAAGGGCACCGGCAACTCGGAAATCATCCTGGACCGCAAGCTGTCCGACAAGCGCACCTTCCCGGCGATCGACATCACCAAGTCCGGCACCCGCAAGGAAGAACTGCTGGTCGAGAAGGGCACGCTGTCGAAGATGTGGGTGCTGCGCCGCATCCTGAACCCGATGGGCACCGTGGACGCGATGGAGTTCCTGTTGGACAAGCTGAAATACAGCAAGACCAACAACGATTTCTTCGACGCGATGAATACCTGAACCGGTCGGCGGCACTCAGGGCGCCGCCGTCGCCAGCCACACCGCCGCCGCCAGCTTCACCGAACCGCCGTCGAGATAGGGTTCGAGCGCGTTGCGGATGGCGGCTGTCGCCGCGGCCCGGATCTCTGGCGGCTGATCCTGCAGGGCGCGGGCCGCCGGCCCCATCGTGGCTGCCTGTTCCGTCGCGGCATTCAGCCCGCCGCCGGCGCCCAGTGCCATCTTGAAGTCGAACCGGGTCGCAATTCGGGCGCGCTGAAGCCTGCAGCCGGTGAGGATCCGGCGAACCCTGTCCGGGTCGGCGAAGGCAAAGCGGTCCAGGATCTTCCGGCCCAGGCCGCGGCAACGGCGGCACATGTGCGTAGACCGCTTTCAACGGCAGGCGCATCCAAGGGTTCTCGTCGAAGGCGCGCCAGCAGGCGAACACCAGCCGCCCCTGCGGCTGTCATCGCGCCGCGCAGATTGGCGAAGGCGGCGATCGCGGTCGCCGAAGAACATCACGCCAAACCGCGAAAACACCAGGTCCGCCGTCTCAAGGGTGAATCGCATGCGTGGTCGCGTCGGCCAGCACCCAATCGACATTGCCAAGGCCGGCGGCGCGGCTGCGGGCGAGTTCCAGCATCGGTGCGGAAACGTCGAGCCCGGTGACATGTCCGTCGCCGACCGCCGCGGCCAGCGCCAGCGTCGTCGCACCACAGCCGCAGCCGACATCGAGCACGTTTTCGCCCGGCTGCACCTTGGCGTGGGCGATCGCCGCGGCGGCCGACCGGGGCGAGTGCCGCGTCGAGCCGCGCCTGACCCGCGACCCAGCTTTCGGCGCCAGGTCCGTTCCAGAAGGCGATCTGTTGCGCGTGCAGGTCCGGGACATCGGTCATGCGGGTCTCCAACGAGGTCGAAAAACGAAGCTAGGCGGTTCCACGAACTTGCCGCCACCGCTGCGGCGAGGTTGCCGAACATGCAGATATCTTTATATAGCGCCGCCAACCCAAGGCAGGAGCGATCGCCATGCCGCGACGCCGCCGACTACAAGGTGAAGGACATCTCGCTGGCCGAGTGGGGCCGCAAGGAAATCGCCATGGCCGAGGACGAGATGCCCGGCCTGATGGCGATCCGCGCCAGGAATACGGCACCTCCAAGCCGCTGAAGGGCGCGCGCATCGCCGGCTGCCTGCACATGACGATCCAGACCGCGGTGCTGATCGAGACGCTGCAGGCGCTCGGCGCCACGCGTGCGCTGGTCGTCCTGCAACATCTTCTCCACCCAGGACCATGCCGCCGCCGCCGTCGCCGCCGCCGGCGTGCCGGTGTTCGCCTGGAAGGGCATGAGCGAGGAGGAGTTCTGGTGGTGCATCGAGCAGACGGTGCGCGGCCCGGACGGCTGGACGCCGAACATGATCCTGGACGACGGCGGCGACCTGACCGCTGCTGATGCACCAGAAATATCCCGAGATGCTGAAGGACGTGCGCGGCATCTCGGAGGAGACCACCACCGGCGTGCACCGCCTGCGCGACATGGCGCGCGACGGCAAGCTGCTGACGCCGGCGATCAACGTCAACGACAGCGTCACCAAGTCGAAGTTCGACAACCTGTATGGCTGCCGCGAATCGCTGGTCGACGGCATCCGCCGCGGCACCGACGTGATGATGGCCGGCAAGGTCGCCGTGGTGAACGGCTTCGGCGATGTCGGCAAGGGCTCGGCCGCGTCGCTGCGCAACGCCGGCTGCCGCGTGATGGTGACCGAGGTCGATCCGATCTGCGCGCTGCAGGCGGCGATGGAGGGCTACCAGGTCACCACGATGGACGACGCCGCGCCGATCGGCGACATCTTCGTCACCGCCACCGGCAACGTCGACGTCATCACGCTCGACCACATGCGGCGCGATGAAACATCGAGCCATCGTCTGCAACATCGGCCACTTCGACTCCGAGATCCAGATCGAGGCGCTGCGCAACTACAAGTGGGAGAACGTCAAGCCGCAGGTCGACGAGGTGGTGTTCCCCGACGGCAAGCGGCTGATCGTGCTGAGCGAGGGCCGCCTGGTGAACCTCGGCAACGCCACCGGCCATCCGAGCTTCGTGATGAGCGCCAGCTTCACCAACCAGGTGCTGGCGCAGATCGAACTGTTCAACGCGCCGCGCCGGCAAATACGAGCGCAAGGTCTACACCCTGCCGAAGGCACTCGACGAGAAGGTCGCGGCGCTGCACCTGGCGAAGGTCGGCGCCAAGCTGACCAAGCTGTCGCCGAAGCAGGCCGAATATATCGGTGTCGCCCGTCGCGGGCCGTTCAAGCACGACCTGTATCGTTACTGAGCCGGTGTAGCACGATTGATGTTAACCGCATCGCGTCATACAAGCGCGCTGGCGGACGATCGGCTGCGCACTGCCTAACCTGGACGGCTCGACCGCGGCACGACAGTGCGCAGGTGCCGACTGGAGTGGGAAGATGTCGATGACCGTCTGCCGCATGAGCGATCGCGCCGCACACCCAGGCCGTGCGCCGTGCGCTGCCAATCGCGCGCGACGCAGGCTGCAGCCGCCGACCTGCTGTTCCTTGAGCGCTGGGAGATGCATCGCTCTTCCGGCGTGTCGCCGCCGCTTGCGCGTGCAGCCAGATCCGCCGCGCCAACCCGAGCTCGCCGCCGCGCATCCGCGCCGAAATCTGCCGCCGGACGGTAAGGAAGCACCGCCTTCGACCAGAGGTAGCCAGGGCAAAAGCCCTTGCCTGGCCTTTCGAGCGCTTGCATCCACCGGCCAATGGCACGGTGCCGCGCAGAAAGGTGGAGGCACGCGCATGGCGGTCAACAAGGTCTATCCGGATGCGGTGACGGCGCTGGCCGGGCTGCTGCGCGACGGCATGACGATCATGTCCGGCGGCTTCGGCCTGTGCGGCATTCCCGACCGCGCTGATCGAGGCGATCCGCGAGGCCGGCGTCAAGGGCCTGACGGTCATCTCCAACAACGCCGGGATCGACGATGCGGGCCTCGGCATGCTGCTGGAGACCCGGCAGATCCGGAAGATGATCAGCTCCTATGTCGGCGAGAACGCGACGTTCGCGCAGCAGTTCCTGGCCGGCGAACTGGAGATCGAGTTCAACCCGCAGGGCACGCTGGCCGAGCGCATTCGCGCCGGCGGCGCCGGCATTCCCGGCTTCTACACCCGCACCGGCGTCGGGACGCAGATCGCCGAGGGCAAGGAGACGCAAGTGACTTCGACGGCGCGCACCTATGTGCTGGAACGCGGGCTGCGCGCCGACCTCGCGGTGGTGCATGCCTGGAAGGCCGACGCCGAGGGCAACCTGATCTATCGGAAGACGGCGCGGAACTTCAATCCGATCATGGCGACCGCGGCGGACGATGGTCGTCGCCGAGGTGGAGGATCTGGTGCGATCCGGCCAGATCGATCCCGACCACATCATCACGCCGGGGATTTTCGTCAACCGCATCGTGCGAGCTGGAGACCGTGGACAAGCGGATCGAGCAGCGCACCGTGCGCAAGCGCGTACTGAAGGAGGCAACGCAATGCCCTGGACCCGCGATCAGATGGCCGCCCGCGCCGCGCGGGAACTGCACGACGGGTTCTACGTCAACCTCGGCATCGGCATTCCCGACGCTGGTGGCGAACCACATTCCCGACGGGCATGTCGATCCAGCTGCACTCGCGAGAACGGCATGCTCGGGCATGGGCCCGTTCCCGTTCGAGGGCGAGGAAGACGCCGACCTGATCAACGCCGGCAAGCAGACCGTGACCGAACTGCCGACCACCAGCTTCTTCGACAGCGCGGCGAGCTTCGCGATGGTGCGCGGCGGGCACATCGACATCTCCATCCTCGGCGCGCTGCAGGTGGCGGAGAACGGCGACCTCGCCAACTGGATGATCCCCGGCAAGATGGTGAAGGGGATGGGCGGTGCGATGGACCTGGTGGCCGGGGTGCAGCGCGTGGTGGTGCTGATGGAGCACACCGCCGGCGGCAAGCCGAAGCTGCTGCACGCGCTGCACCCTGCCGCTGACCGGTGCGGGCGTGGTGGACATGGTGATCACCGAGCTTGGCGTGTTCTCGGTGGATCGCCGCGGCGGCGGCTGACCCTGCTGGAGACCGCGCCGGGGTGACGCTCGACGAGATCCGGACCGCGACCGAGGCCGACTTCACCGTCTCGCCGGAGCTGAAGCTGGCGGCATAACCCTCGGGCATTGCTGCCTCGGCGGGTTCGCGGTTCCCGGCGGCAATTCCGGCCCTTGATCCCATCGGCGGCAGGAGGCTATATGCGCGCCTCCCGCCCCCCAGGGCGGGACGACGCGGTTGTTTGTGGGGCCATAGCTCAGCTGGGAGAGCGCCTGAATGGCATTCAGGAGGTCAGCGGTTCGATCCCGCTTGGCTCCACCACCGCATTTTTGGCCGGACACGCGAAGGGCTGCGCCTCGCGGCGCCGCCCTCGCTGATATCGTCGTCTGGATTAGCGCGTGCCCGTCCGCCTGCGATTCGCCTCGGCGTCACCGGACGGCGGAACGGTCTCATCGAACTTGTTCCAGCCGGAGGCGCGGTACTGGGTGCCCCGCTGCCGCACGTCGACATAGTTGCGCTTCTGCATGATGGTCTCGACGGTGCCGGCTAGGTTCTCATCCACCCGGACAGTCACCAGCGAGCCGCCGCGACGCACACCCTCGGCATAGACATGCGCCTCGTCCTCGCTCACGCCGGCCCCGGTCAGGGAACCGATCAGGCCGCCGGCCGCGCCGCCGACGCCGGCGCCGGCCAGCGCCGCCACCAGCCAACCCGCGGCGACGACCGGACCCACGCCCGGGATCGCCAAGGCGCCGAGACCTGCCAGCAACCCCGCACCGCCGCCGAGGGCGGCACCGATCCCTGCGCCAGTTCCGGCGCCGGTCGCGGTGTCGGTGGTGCGGGTGGTGTCGCGAGCCTTGCTCGCGACGAGGCTGATGTCGCGATGCGGAATGCCCGCGGCCTCAAGATCGGACACGACCTGCGCCGCGTCGTCATAGGAATCATAGAGATGGGTGATCGTGCGAATGGCCATGCTGTTTAGCTCCTGGCGTTGGGGGCGTCGGCGACAGCGTAAGGCTGCGGGGTCGCAGTCGGGCTGACGCTGGCGCCCGATCAAAAGGTTTGAGGGCCTGTCAGGCGTTATTGCGGACCGACATTGCCTTTGTAGTCGAGCCAGACATCGGTGGGGTTGCCGCTCTTTTGCCCATGGCCGCGCCACACGCCGTCATTGTCCTTGGCCAGGCCCGAGATGTTGGTGAACCCGTTGGATTCGAGCCGCTTGCGGGCCTGGGCCATGGTGAAGCTGTTCTTGCCCTTCGCCGGCGTCGCGGCGTTCGCATGCGTCGTCGCCACCGCTTGGTTGTTGTTGCCGCCAGCCGCATTGCTTCCCGGCGCCGAGGTGGCGGCTGGAGGCGTGGCCGTGCTGGGCGTCTGGGCCGTCGGGCTGGTCCCGGCCGTCTGGGCGACGGCGGCACCGGCGACTAAAGTTGCCGCAATCCCGATCATCAAGGCTCTCATCTGGTCCTCCAATACGCTGTGGATGCAATTCCTAACGGGAGGGGGACGGTTTGGTTCGCGACCGCATGGCGTGCCCGATCACGGCTGCGCGACGCCGCTTCGGGAACTTTGCTCCCACGATCAGCGTTCGGGGCGTTCGTTGGGATGAGGATACGAGCATGGCCGCACAGCGTCCGATCTGGCGTGGGCATCTGCGCCTGGCACTCGTGTCGTGTCCGATCGCCCTTTACAGTGCGCGGCACGAGCGGGGTACGCTGCGTTTCAACCTGCTTAATCCCAAGACCGGCAATCGCATCCGGATGATCACCCAGGACGCGGAAACCGGCGACGAACTGGCGCGGCGCGACCTCGTCAAAGGCTATGAGGTGCAGAAGGATCGCTACGTCATCCTCACCGACGAGGATTTCGAGAATGCCCGCGTCGCCGCTTCGACGACACTGAACGTCGAGAAGTTCGTACCGCGCAATTCGATTGATCCGATCTACTTCAATTCCAGCTACTATGTCGTGCCGGATGGTGACTCCGGGCGTGATGTTTACGTGGTGCTGCGGGACGCGATCGCGAAAAGCAACCAGGCGGCATTGGCGCGGATCGTGATCGCGCAGCGGGAGCGCGCGGTGGCGCTGATGCCCATGCGCAACGGCCTGATCGCCCACACCCTGCACGAGAACCGTGACCTGAACAGCGCCGAAGAGTTGTTCGACGACATCCCCGACGCCAAGCCCGATCCGGAAATGGTCAAACTGGCGACCCAACTCATCGAGCGCCAGGCCGGACGCTACGACGCCGCGGACGTGGAGGATCGTTACGAAAATCGGCTGCGGGCGGTGATCGAGGCGAAGGCGAAGGGCGAGGGCCTGGCGCCGGAGCCGGAAGACGAACCCGATCGGAGCAACGTCATCGACCTGATGGCGGCCCTGAAGCGCAGCCTCGGCCAGGCGCCAGCCGATCAGGGCGACGGCGGCAAGGCTGGGAGCCGCAGCAAGTCGAGCGGGCAGAAATCCGGCGGCGGCAAACCGGCGAGAGCCACGGCGAAGTCGCCGCCCGGGCGCAGCAAAGCCGCCAAGCCGGCCGCGAAACCCATCCGCAAGCGAGCCTGAGGCAAAACCGATTGGCAAAACCCGGCCGAAGGCTGCGGTTCGCGACGTGGCCAGGACGATTTTCCGTGCTACAGGGTGGTGACGACGCGGCACTGGGGCAACCTGGACTGCCCATGGGACTCTGTGGTCGGACGGCCATTATATCGTTCTTGAAGCAGAATTTTTCGGATACCAGGAGGATACGCAGATGAGCGGATTGCCCACCGCCGCTGCGAAAACCGCCGCCGCGCCGGACGAGATCAAGCAGCCCGAGCGGCCGAAGCTTCTGGAGATCATGGGCCCGGGCCTGATCACCGGCGCCTCGGACGACGATCCCAGCGGCATCGCCACCTATTCGCAGGCGGGCGCGCAGTTCGGCTACGGCGCTGGGCTGGACGCTTGCTGTTCACCTATCCGCTGATGTGCGCCATCCAGGAGATCAGCGCGCGCATCGGCCGGGTCACCGGGCGCGGGCATCGCCGGCAACCTGCGGCGGCACTATCCGGCCTCGCTGCTCTATGCCGTCGTCGGCCTGCTGCTGGTGGCCAACGTCATCAACATCGGCGCCGATCTCGGGCGCCATGGGCGCGGCGCTGCAACTGCTGATCGGCGGGCCGTTGCTGCCTATGTCGTCGGCGTTCGGCGTCGTCACGGTGCTGCTGGAGGTGTTCGTCCGCTATTCGCGCTACGTCTCGGTCCTGAAATGGCTGACGCTGTCGCTGTTCGCCTATGTGGCCACGGTCTTCGTGGTCGACGTGCCCTGGGGCGAAGGTCGGCGATCGCCCTGGTGGTGCCGCAGATCTCGCTCGAAGGGCGACTACCTGACCGTGCGTCGTCGCCATCCTCGGCACCACCATCAGCCCCTACCTGTTCTTCTGGCAGGCCGAGGAGGAGGTCGAGGAAGAGCAGGGAACGTCCGAACGCCAAGCCGCTGAAGCGAGCGCCCGCAGCAGGCGCCGCGCGAGATGCGAGCGCATCCGCATCGACACCTATCGTCGGCATGGCGCTTCTCCAACCTCGTCGCGCTGTTCATCATCATCACCACGGCGGCGACGCTGCACGCCCACGGCGTCACCGACATCCAGACCTCGGCCCAGGCCGCCGAGGCGCTGCGCCCGATCGCCGGCGAGTTCGCCTTCGCGGTCTTCGCGCTCGGCATCATCGGCACCGGCCTGCTGGCGCTGCCGGTGCTGGCCGGCTCGGCCGCCTATGCCGTTGGCGAGGCGCTGCTGGCAGGTGGGCCTGGCCCAGCAGGCCGAACCGCGCCAAGGCCTTCTACGGCACCATCGCCGTCGCGACTCTCGTGGGCGCGGTGCTCAACTTCACCCCGATCGACCCGATCAAGGCGCTGTTCTGGAGCGCGGTGATCAACGGCGTGGTGGCCGTGCCGGTGATGGTGGCGATGATGGCGCTGGCCTCGCGCCGCCTGGTGATGGGGCAGTTCGTGCTCGGCATGCCGCTGAAGGCGCTGGGCTGGGTCGCGACGCTGGTGATGCTGCTGGCCGCGGTCGGAATGTTTGCCACATGGGGCAACTAGGCTTCGGGCCATCAGGCGGCTGGCGCGTTCGCCTTGCCTCGCCTTGATAACGCTTCCGGGACCGTTGCCACCGAATCCGTCATGCGGCGTTACGCCCTTGTTCTGCCAAGCTCCTTTTCGGAGTTTTGATCTGACCGTCGACCCATCAATCTCGCCCGCCACGGCGACCGGTAATCCGCCCCTGGGTGCGGACATGATGTCCGAGAGCGAACGCCGCTTCAGCCATCTGATGGATCACGCCCCGGTGATGGCCTGGGCCTCCCGCCCTGGCGGCCAATATTATTACTTCAACCGGCCCTGGCTGATCTTCACCGGCCGGGGCCTCGCGGAGGAATCCGGGTTCGGCTGGATGGAGGGGGTGGATCCGGCTGATCGCGATCGCTTCCGCGAGGTCTATGACGGAAGTTTCGCCGCCCGGGAGCCGTTTCGCATCGAGTACCGCCTGCGCCGCCACGACGGCGCCTTCCGCTGGCTGCTGGACCAGGGCATGCCGCGCTTCGACGTCGACGGCAGCTTCATCGGCTATATCGGCTCGTGTATCGACATCACCGACATGAAGGACGCCGAGGCCCGCCGCCAACGGGACCTGGAGGAGAGATCCGCCCTGGTCGAGGAGCTGCACCACCGGGTGCGCAACAACGCCCAGCTATTCGCCTCGCTCCTCACCATGCAGGCTTCGCGGAGCACGGCACCCGCGGTGAAGCATGCGCTGGCGACGGCCGCCGCCCGGGCGGCGACGCTCGCGGTGGCGCAGGACCAGATGCACGCGACCGAGGACCCGGCGTCGTTCGACCTGCACAACTACGTCTACATGCTGACCCAGGCCGCCGGCCCGATGACACCCCCCAACGTCCGCATCTCGGTCGAATCCGATGAACGCGTCTGGGTGCCGTTGTCCACCGTCGTGCCGATCGGGCTGATCGTGCATGAGCTCATCACCAACGCCATGCGCCACGCCTTCCCGAACGGACGCAAGGGGGTGCTGGGCGTGCGCATTCGCCGGACCGCGTCACAGGGCATCGCGGTCAGCGTGTCCGACAACGGCGTGGGGCTGCCGCCGGATTTCGACTTCGCCAAATACGCCTCGGTCGGATCGACCATCGTGCGGCGGCTGGCGGCGCAGCTGCAGGCGAAGGTCACGGTGGATGGGGACCGCGCGGCGGAGCAATCCGCGCCGACCATGGACGCGCCCGCGACGGGCGATGCGAATGGCGCTTTGCAGACCGGCGGCGCCGGCGCGCGCGTAACGCTGGAACTGCCGCCGGCCATCCTGTCGCCGACGCGCAAGCCCCGGCCGGCGACGGTGTCCGCCTTCGCGCGCTGAAACGGCTGCGGGACAGCATGAGGAAATCCGGCTATTCTGGGCCGATGCGTTGGTTCCCACCCAGGCTCCTGTCGCGGCCGCGCCTTCGCCTGTCCACCGGCTTGCTGGTGGTGCTGGCGCTGCTGCTGCACTCGGCCCCCGTCTCGGCCCCCGTCTCGGGCTTCGGCATCCCTGGGTTGGCTGCGGCTGGCTGGGCTGCGGGCGACATCTGCCATGCCGGCGGCTCCGGCGATGCCCCCCTGCCCGCGCCGACGCCGTCGCATCATGATGGCCATTGCCTGCTTTGCCAGCTTGGGGGCATGGCACTTCCGCCCGGGGCCACCCCGTACCTCGTGCCAGCGCGGTTTGCCGTGGCGCAACCGAACGCCGCGGAGCCGCAGCCGTCCGGTGGCCTGATATGGCGGCCCTATGCGCCACGGGCGCCGCCCACGATCGGCTGAGTTCACCGCTCGCCGTCATCGTTGAAATCGGCAATGCGCTGCGATCGCCGCGCCTGCCTGCCATGGAGCCATCCCGTGTCCCGTCATACCCTGCGCGCGGCGCTCGCCGCGATGCTGGCCGTCGCCGCATCTCCCGCCGCCTTCGCCCATGCGCATTTGCGCGACGCCATGCCAGCCGCGAACAGCACCGTCGCCGCCCCGAACGAGGTGGCCTGCAGCTTCACCGAGGCGCTCGAACCCCGGTTTTCCGCGCTGGAGGTGCAGGATGCCGCCGGCCACCGTGTTAATTCCGGCGCGATGCATCTCGACCCCAAGGATGCGAAGCGGATGATCGTCGGCGTGCGCGGGCTTGGCCCCGGCGTCTACACGGTGATCTGGCATGCCACCTCGATCGACACCCACAAGACCGAGGGCCGCTTCACTTTCACCGTCGGCCGCTGAGGCTGGGTGAGGTGCCGATTTCGGTCGGGCCGATGAGCTGGCTGGACGCGGCGTTGGCGGCCGCGCGGGCGGCGCATGTCGCGGCGGTGATGTCGGTCGCGGGGGCGGTCGTCTTCCGCGCCTTGGTGGCGGAGTTCCCGCTCGCCCGCCTCACCTATCCCAGTTTGGCCGTGGCCCTGGCGGCGGGTGCGGCGTGGTTTGGGTTGCAGACCGGCGTGCTCGCGGGGGTGCCCGGACTCGCGGGCATCGCCGGTGTGCTTCCGGCGGTGGCGTTGCACACCTGGTTCGGGCACGTGTTCCTGGCACGGCTGGTGCCGCTGGTGCTGGCGGTGGTGCTGGCCGGCTCCGGGCGTTCGCCGCCGCGGCTCGGTGTGGGCTGCGGCCTTGCGGCCGTCGCGGTGGCGATGCAGGCGGCGATCGGCCATGCCGCCGCGGTGGGCGACCCGATGCTGCTGGCGGCGTTGGCGCTGCACGTGCTGGCCGCCGCGGCATGGCTCGGCGGGCTGCTGCCGCTATGGCTGGCGCTTGGCCAATCCCCCTCCCCCGCCCGGATCGTCCGGCGGTTCTCCTTGCTGGGCGTGCTCGCGGTCGCGGTGATCGTCGCCTCCGGCCTGGAACAGGCGGACGTGCTGATCGGCGGCTTGCCCGGTCTGGTCGGAACCGCCTATGGGCGGGTGGCGCTGGTGAAGATTCTTCTCCTGGCCGGGCTGCTCAGCCTCGCCGCGATCAACCGCTTCGTCTTCACCCCCACGCTGGAGACGGCGCCACGGCGGCTGGCGCTGCTGCGGGCCAGCCTGGCGCTGGAGGTCGGGCTCGGCCTGTGCGTCGTCTTCGCCGCGGCGTCGCTCGGCTCGTTGCCGCCGGCGGTGCATGAGCAGCCGGAATGGCCGTTCGCGCTGCGGCCGAGCCTTGACGCGATCGCCGATCCCGATTTGCACCGCGAGGTCTTCACCACCCTTGCTGTGATAGGTGTCGCCGCGGCGGCGCTGCTGTTGAGTTCTGGTGCTGCGCCGCTTCCGGCTGATTGCCGCCGCCTGCGCGGTGGCGGTGGCGTGGTTCGCCGCACCGCATCTCCGCCTGGTGGCGGTACCCGCGTACCCAACCAGCTTCTACACCTCCCTCACCGATTTCGACGCATTCGGCATCGCCCGCGGCGCCCGGCTGTTCGCGCGGCATTGCGCCGCCTGCCATGGCGCCGAGGGGGACGGCGACGGCGAGCAGGCGCGTGGGCTGGAGATCCCGCCCGCCGACCTCACCGCGTCGCATCTCTGGCAGCACAGCGACGGCGACATGTTCTGGTTCCTCAGTCACGGCATCGAGGCGCCGCGCGGCGGCCTGTCGATGCCCGGCTTCGCCGATGCATTGGGCGCCGACGCACGCTGGGCACTGATCGATTTCCTCCGGGCGCAGAATGCCGGCATGACGATGCGGCGGACCGGCGCCTGGACGGTTCCGGTCCCGGCGCCGGCGTTGGACGCGCAATGCGGCGACGGCAGGGTGATTTCCCTGGAGAGCCTGCGCGGCCGCATCGTGCGCATTGTCGTGGGCTCGACGGCGGCGGAGCATCCGGGCATCAGCACCATCTTCCTGTCCGCGGCGGTGGCGCGTCCCGCCGATTGCGTCGCCGGGCAGCCGGAGCTGCGCCAGGCCTACGCCATCGTCGCCGGCATGCGGGCCGACGAATTGCCGGGCACGATTTTCATCGTCGACCACGCCGGATGGTTGCGCGCCCGCATCCGCCCGACGGATCCGGTGCCCGACCTCACCGCCCTCAGCGACCAGTTGGTGGCACAACCGGTTTCAGCCTTGCCAGGCATCGGCCACCGGCATTGACCCATTGGAGAATCATGATGCGACATAACCTTTCCGCCGCGCTGTTGCTGGCGCTGGCCATCGCCGCACCGGCCGCGGCGCAAGCGCCCGAAATCCAGGTCGAGGACGCCTGGGCCCGCGCCACCGCCCCTTCGGCGCAGGCGGGTGGCGTGTTCCTGACCCTGACCGACCACGGCGCCGGCGACCGGATGGTCTCGGCATCCACCCCGGTTGCCGCCACCGCCGAATTGCACGAGAGCGTCGACGACAACGGGGTGATGCGGATGCGGTCGGTGCCGGCGCTGCCCTTGCCGACCGGAACCGCCGTCCAGCTCAAGCCCGGCAGCTACCACATCATGCTGACCGGACTGAAACGGCAGCTCAAACCCGGCGAGACGTTTCCGATTTCCCTGACCTTCGAGCACGCGCCGCCGGTGACCGTGACGGTGACCGTGCAATCGGCCGGTGCCTCAGGCAAGATGCACACGCACGGGCCTTAGTTCTTTAATCGGGGATCATTTGGCAAGAGGTTGTAGCTACTACGACCATGGGTTGCCTCCCATGTGAAAAACCTTCGCCATGTCGTAACAGCTGGCACAGAGAGTTTTTGGCTGGAGATGTTCTAGAGCCTCCGCCACCCACTCGCCACCGGTCGTCCGCACACGAAGTTCGCATTCGGTGCAGTAGGCGTCCGGTCGAGAGTTGGCTGCATCTTCGGTTGTCCAGAAAAAACCGACTCTGTGGCGTTCAACGAGACCAGCGGCCACATGCTGGCAAACCATGGTCGCGGGCTGGCGCCCATGCCTATCGCATTGAACAAACATCTGTGAATCCTGAGTTTCTTTGTTCGGCTGGAGCGCCGTTTCTCCGTCCCGGCCTGCAATATCACACTGCGCCGCGCGGAGCGGAGGTCAAGACTGGCCGCAGGCCACCGCCGGAGGCGGCGCGAAGCGGTCTTGACGGCTGCGAGCACGGCGCAACGCTCAATCAGGTTGGGGGCTTTTGTCCTGCCAGGTCGTGGTTCTTTCCGCGGTCTGTTATCAGCCGCAACGTGGCATCGGGGAGGTCGGCACCCCTATGTCCAGAACGTGGTCACCTTGAAATGGCCACAACGAAGGACGCGGGGTTGCCTGTCCTCGTCCCGGCCCGGACATGCTGCATCTCCGGGACCAAACACCTAGTTGACCTGGACGTCGACGATGCGGAACACCAGGGATTCGCCGCCGGGCCGGCGCAGTGTCACGTATTCGCCCGGCCGGAACACGCTGCCCTCCAGATCCCACAGCGGCGCGTCCTCGCTGGCGGCGCCGCGCAATGCCCAGCCGCCATCGGTGCGGACCAGCTCGCCCGCGTGCTGGCGTCCGTCGGGCAAGGTGCGGCGGGACGGCCAGGGCTTGATCCCGAACTCGGCTTCATCGAGCCGGCCCTGCGCGGTGAGCTTCGCCGTCAGTTCCAGCCGGTCGGCGATATCGCCGTTCGGCAGTCCCGGCCCGTAAGCCAGAAGCATCACGATTTCCGCCATCAGATTGCCACCCGGACACCCAGCTCCACCACACGGTCGCTTGGAATACGGAAGAACTCCGTGGCGGACACGGCGTTGCGTGCCAGCACCAGAAACAGCCAAAGCCGCCACACCGGCAGCTTCGGCGTGCTGGCGGCAACCAGGGTTTCGCGGCCGAGGAAGTAGCTCGCCTGCATCGGATCGAAGGTGACGCCGGTCGCATGCAAGGCCGAAAGGTCGCGCGGCAGGTTCGGGCTTTCCATGAAGCCGTAGCGGATGATCACCCGGTGGATGCCGGGCGCCAGCTCGGTGACGGTGCTGCGCTCCTCCGCCGGCACCTCCGGCACGTCCATGTTCTCGACGGTCACGAACAGCACCCGCTCGTGCAGCACCTTGTTGTGCTTGAGGTTGTGCAGCAGCGCGCCGGGCATCTGTTCCGGATTGCCGGTCATGAACACCGCGAGCCCGGGCACCCGCACGGTGCGCGACTGCGGCAACCGGGCGAGGAACGAGGACAGCGGCAGGCTGTCCTGGCGCCAGCGGTCCAGCAGCAAATCACGGCCGCGCTTCCACGAGGTCATCAGCGCCATCAGCGCCAGGCCAAGCACCAGCGGCACCCAGCCGCCTTCCGGAATCTTCAGCGCGTTGGCCGCGAAATAGGCGAGGTCGATGACGAAGAAACCGCCGAACACCCCGATCGCCGCCACCCGCGACCAGCCGAACTGCCGGCGGAACACCACGGCTGCGAGCAGACAGGTGCAGATGAAGGTGCCGGTCACGGCGATGCCGTAGGCGGCGGCCAGGTTGTCGCTGGTGCGGAAGGCGAACACCAGGACCAGCACGCCGACCAGCAGCGCCCAGTTCACCTGCGGCAGGTAGATCTGCCCTTCCTCGGTGGCGCTGGTGTGCAGCACCGTCATGCGCGGCAGGAAGCCGAGCTGGGTGCATTGCCGGGCCATCGAATACGCCCCGGAAATGAGCGCCTGGCTGGCGATCACCGTGGCCGCCGTGGCCAGCAGCACCAGCGGCAGCTGCAACCAGGCCGGCGCCAGCAGGTAGAACGGGTTGCCGATCGCCGTCGGGTCCGAGAGCACCAGGGCGCCCTGGCCGAAATAGTTCAGCACCAGCGTCGGCAGCACATAGCCGGTCCAGGCGGCGCGGATTGGCCGGGCGCCGAAATGCCCCATGTCGGCGTACAGCGCCTCGGCGCCGGTGACCGTCAGCACCACCGAGCCCAGCGACACGAAAGCCAGCCACTTGTAGTGGATCAGCAGCCCGATGGCGTAGCTCGGCGACAGCGACAGCAGCACATAGGGATGACGCACCACCTGCACCGCGCCGAGCAGTCCGATGGTCGCGAACCACACCGCCATCACCGGGCCGAACACCAGCCCCATGTGGCCGGTGCCGTGCGACTGGATCAGGAACAGCGCCATGATCACCATGACCGAGATCGGGATGACGAACTCCTTCAGCGCCGGTGCCGCCACCTCCAGCCCTTCGACCGCCGACAGCACCGAAATCGCGGGGGTGATCATGCCGTCGCCGAAAAACAGGCAGGCGCCGCCGATCCCCACCAATGCCAGGGCATTGCGCATGGCAGGCCCGGAGGAGACCCGCTGGGCGAGCGCCATCAGCGCCAGGATGCCGCCCTCGCCGCGGTTGTCGGCCTGCATCACCAGCAGCACGTATTTGACCGTGACGATCATCACCAGCGACCAGAACATCAACGACAGGATGCCAAGCACCTCGCTCTCGCTGACCCCGGTGGGGCCGAAGTGCTCCAGGCTGGCCTTGAAGGCGTAAAGCGGGCTGGTGCCGATGTCGCCATACACCACCCCCAGCACGCCCAGGAGCGCCGCCGCGCGCAGCGGTGGCAGCGTGCCGGACGGCGCCATGGCATGCGCGCTCGTCACCCGAACCACCCGTCAACATGCCGATCCGACCAGGCTGTCTGCATCACACTCTCATGCCAGCGGTTGCGCCCGATACGCTGCACCGCAACGCGGTGCAAGGCATCGGCGTTGCCGCTTCCCGTACCTGCCGTTCAGATACGCGCGGATCAGCCGGGTCCGCGCGGTCGCGGGCCGAAAATCGCGGTGCCGACCCTGACATGGGTGGCGCCATGGGCGATGGCGGTTTCGAAATCCCCGGACATTCCCATCGAGACCACCGCCAGGCCGTGGCGGGCGGCGCGCTCGGCCAGCCAGATGAAATGCGGCGCCGGGTCCGCGTCGGCGGGTGGAATGCACATCAGCCCGGTCAGGGCGGTGCCGAACCTGTTCTGGCAGAGCCGGATGAAGGCGTCGGCATCTGCCTGGGAAACGCCGGATTTCTGCGGCTCGTCGCCGACATTCACCTGGATCAGCAGGTCGGGGATGCGGGCCTGCTTCTGCGCCGCCTCGGCGATGGCGTCGGCCAGGCGCGGACGGTCGAGGGTTTCGATCACGTCGGCCACCCGCATTGCATCGGCGGCCTTGTTGGTCTGCAGGCCGCCGATGACATGCAGGCGCAGCCCCTGATGGTCGGTGCGCAACCGCGGAAACTTCGCCGCCGCTTCCTGCACTCGGTTCTCGCCGAAGGTCAGCTGCCCGGCGGCGAGGGCCGCCCGCACCGCGGCCTCAGGATGTGTCTTGGAGACAGCCACCAGCGTGACGCCGAGCGGATCGCGCCCGGCCCGAACAGCTGCGGCCACGATGCGGGCGCGAACGGCGGCAAGGTTGCCGGCGACGTGGGCATAGGGTTCGGTGGGATCGGATGCGGCGGAGGGATTCATGGACAGCAGGCTTGTCGCCTGGGCGCGATCGGTCAAGGCGCGCCAGCAGAAGCAACCGCAGAAAAACGGTCGGCAGTTGCCGCCGCTGTGGTTGTTCACGGATAGCGGCCGCGTGCCGGACCCCTGCCCCACCGCCGCTTCGCTGCCGCGCGGCCTGTGCGGCGTGGTGCTGCGCCATGACGACGATCCCGACCGCGTGGCACTCGGCCGCCGGCTGGCCCGGATCTGCCGGGCGCGACGCCTTTGCCTGGTGGTGGCCGCGGACTGGCGGCGGCCGGGCAGCTGGCGGCTCGCGGCGGCACTCGGCGCCGGCCTGCATTTGCGCGGTGGCCGCCGTCCCACCGCGCCCCATCGATGCCGGGTGCTGACCTGCTCCGCTCACGACACCGTCGAGCTGATCCGGGCCCGCCGCGCCGATGTTGCCCTGGTGTTCCTCTCCCCCGCCTTCGCCACCGCCAGCCATCCCGGTGCGGCGGCGCTGGGTCCGGTGCGCTGGAGCGCCCTGGCCCGGGCGGCGGTCGGCAGCTGGGACGGCATGGCGGTGGCGGCACTCGGCGGCATCGACGGCCGCAGCATCCGTGCCCTCGCGGGTTGTGCCGCGGCCGGATCGATCGAGGCTCTTACGGGGAACACGCAGTCCTGATCACGAACTTTGCGATAGATGTGGTCTGGTATGGCCCGGCCGGGTGGGCCTTGCGGCGGGGTTTCGTTTGGCGAGAAGAGCCTGTGTCTTTTAAGGCACAGTGTCCCGCAAATGCCATGCAAAATCGCTGAAGATCATTGCGACCAGGTCCGGACCCCGCCAATACTCTCCTCAGGTCTGGCTGCCCTCACCCGTGGGGGATCGTCGCTTCTTCGGATAGGAGGCGATGGTTCTGGGAAGCGGGCGGGGCCTGGCAACACCGCCGGTTCCCGGCGCTCACGAGGAGAATTTCATGCGTAAGCTCCTACTAGCCTCCGCGGCCCTGATCGGCGGATTTGCCGGCACGGCTTCGGTTGCCAACGCCGAGGCGCTGGTAAACATCCAGCAGCCCGGCGTGATCCCAGGTGCCCTTTCCCCCCCCGGCTATGGCACCGCCAACCCGACCACGACCCCGCAGCTTCCCGGCACCATCACAGTGCGCATCGACGCCCGCGTGCTGTTCTATGCCTGGGGCGGCTATGACAGCGGCCGCAACGCCGTGGTGACCCCGGTGGCCGGCTCGGCGACGTCGCTGGGTTCGCCGCAGGCCAACACCAAGCTCGCCGCCTACGGTTTCGGCGACTACGCCCGTATCTATCCGCAGTTCGTCGGCATCGCCGCCAACGGCCTGAAATACGGTGCCTTCCTCGAAATCCGGCAGGACAACGCGGCCCCTCCGGGTGGCGGCAGCAACGGCAGCATTTCCGCCGCCTCGCGGACGCGCGGCCAGCTGTATTTCCGTCGTGAGTACGCCTATCTCGGCACCGACACGGCGGGCTTCCTACGTGTCGGCTCAACCGATCAGCCGACCTCGCTGTTTATCACCGGCGATCTCGAAAACTTCAACGACGGTGCCTGGAACGGCGACTTGCCGTCGTTCTTCACCGGCAACGCCGCGCCGACCTATCCATTCCCCGACGTCGGCGCCCTGTACACGACCACCAAGGTCGTCTACGTCTCCCCGAGTTTCGCGGGCTTCGACTTCGGCGCCTCGTTCGAGCCGTCGACCGCCAACCTGAACACCGGCCCGGGCAACTGCCCGTACGGCATCACGACCAATGCCGGCCTGGTGACGACCGGCGTCGGTGGCAACTCGGCACTTGGCTGTGACGCGGCGTCATCGACCAGTTCGGGCGACAACGGCCGCCGCCGCAACACGCTCGATGCGGTGCTGCGTTATCGCGGCGCATTCGGCCCGGTCGGCATCGCCGTCACCGCTGGCGGGATGTACGGTGGCCGCGTGCTTGACAACAGCTTCCCGGCCAAGGCGGTGCAGTTCAGCAACCTGGCCGTATTCGACTCCGGTGCGCAGCTCGTCTTCGGCGGCCTGACCGTCGGCGCCCATGTGGACTACGGCAACTTCAACGGTCAGTGGAGCCTGGCACCGCAGGGCACCAGTGCGGCGGTGGCCTGGACTGCCGGCGCCTCTTACGCGATTGGCCCGGTCATCGTCGGCGCCAGCTACTTCGACTATTGGAGCGCCGGCGCCCGGACTGCCGTCAGTGCCCCTGGCATTGGCAATCGTCATGATTTCGGCGCCGCCGCCGGTGCCACCTACCAGCTGACCCAGGGCGTCTACTTCTACCTGTCCGGCCTGTACGGCGGGAAGCACGAGGGTGGCGTCGACCTGCTGTCCGGCGCGACCGGCACGGCGGCCTCTCCGGTCAAGACCAACAACAACACCCGCGCCTACGGCGGAAGCATCGGCACGCTGTTCAAGTGGTAATGGCCTGATCGCAAGACTTGGCCCCCGAAGATGGGCCGAGGGAGGGCGGTGGTTTCCACCGCCCTCTTTTTTGTCTCAATTTTGCCCGATCTTTTTTGTACATCATGCCCCGACCGGCGTGGTTCAGCTTGGCGGGACCCCGACGGTCGGGTAAAGAGGCCGCAGCGCCCGCCCGGGGCATCCACCGAACAGGCCAAGTTATGATCACCCGCTTCCGCTCAGTCTCGCTTTTGCTGGCAAGCCTCGCCATTCTCTCCGCCTGCGGCAAAACCCGCCCGGTGGCGGACGACGAATACAACGACCCGCGCTATTCCGGGCCGTTCAAATCCGGCCTCAGCGGCGGCGACGGCGGCCTGTTCAGTTTCGGTGGCGGCAACAACAAGAACGGCAACCAGTCCGATTCATCGAGCCTCGGCGTGAACGCCTATCTCTGGCGCGGCACGCTGGACACCTTGTCCTTCATGCCGCTGTCCTCGGCCGATCCGTTCGGCGGCGTGATCATCACCGACTGGTATTCGCCGCCGGCCGGCAATGGCGGCGAACGCTTCAAGGCGACCGCCTATATCCTTGGCCGCCAACTCCGCGCCGATGGCATCAAGGTGTCGATCTTCCGCCAGGTGCTGCAAAACGGCCAATGGATCGATACTGCCGTCAGCCCCGGAACCGTCACCGAAATTGAAAACAAAGTTCTCGCCCGCGCCCGCGAACTCCGCTCGCAATCCGCCGGCGGCTAACCCGCCCTCATCCGGCAATTCCGGTCGCCGCGCGAAGTTCGTCGGCGATGCCGGGGGCGGCGGCGAAGATGGGGTTGCCGTCAGTGAGGCCGTCTCCTTCGGTGAAGGCGGAAATGGCGGCGCCGGCTTCGGCCAGGATCGTCAGCGCGGCCGCGACGTCCCACAGGTTGATGTGAAGTTCGACATAGGCGTCGATGCGTCCAGCCGCGACATCGGCGAGGCCGAGGGCGCCGGAGCCGCCGGCGCGCAGGGTGGCGCCACGGGTCATGACGGATTCGACCAGCCGCCAATAGTCCTGGTTGGTGCGGCGCGGCGACCAGCCGCATTCCACCGTGGCGCGAGCGAGATCGGTGGTGTCGGCCGCGCGGATCGGCACGCCGTTGAGAGTGGCGCCGCCGCCCTGGCGCGCCGCAAAGGTTTCGCCAAGGGCAGGGGCGACCAGCACGCCGAGCAGCGGCACGGGACCACAGAGCAGGCCGAGCGAGACGCAGAAGCGCGGTGCGCCGCGGGCGAAATTGGCGGTGCCGTCGATCGGATCGACCACCCAGCTCAGCGCGCCGCTGCGGCCGCTGCCGGTTTCCTCGCCCTGGAAGCCGTCTTCAGGGAAGGCTGCAGCCAAATGCTCGGACAGGAATGCCTCCACCGCGCCATCGGCTTCAGTCAGCCAGTCCTGGGCCCCTTTCAGCGTTGCCACCGGCGCGCCGGGGGGCGGGCGCAGGCGCAAGGCGAGTTCGCCCGCCTGTCGGGCGAGGGCCACGGCGGTTTCGAGGCGGCGGTCGAGGGCCAGCATGAATGTCGGTTCCGGTCGGTAAGGGGTAGGGAAGGGGGTTGGTTCGGGATGCGCGGGCCGGCTCAGGCCGGCTTGGCGGCGCTGCCCAGGATCAGCGCCTGGATCTTCACCGGATCCGATTGCTCCATCACGCGGCGGGCAAAGCGGGCGCAATCGTCGATGTTGAGGCCGCGCACCGCTTGTTTCACCCGCGGCACGGCCGAGGCGTTCATGCTGAAGCTGCGCAGGCCGAGGCCGACCAGCAACGGCGTGAGGCGCGGGTTGGCGGCCATCTCGCCGCAGACGGAGACCGGCATGCGCATGCGCAAGGCGGCCTCGGTGGCGAATTGCACGAGGCGCAGCACGGCGGGGTGGAGCGGGTCGTAAAGCTCGGCCAGCTCGGTTTCGCCGCGGTCGACGGCCAGGGTGTACATGGCGAGGTCGTTGGTGCCGATGGCGAAGAAATCGGCCTCGAGCGCCAGTGCGTCGGCGGAAAGGGCCGCACCCGGGGTTTCGATCATGATGCCGAGCGGCGGCAGGCGGTCGGGCAGACGCTCGCCGCGGCGGCGCAGGCGGCGAACCACGCGGTCGAAGACCTCGCGGGCGGCGCGCACTTCGGCGACCGTCGTGACCATCGGCAGCAGCACCCGGGTCGGGCCATTGACGCTGGCGCGCAGGATCGCGGCGAGCTGGGTTTCGAACAGGTCGGTCTCGCGCAGCAGCAGGCGGATGCCGCGCAGGCCGAGGGCAGGGTTGTGGTCCGCGACCTCCGGCACCACGCCTTCGCTCTGCAACGCCTCGATGTCCTTTTCGCCGCCCCAGTCGAGCACCCTGATGGTCACGGGGTCGCCACCCATCGCCTCGATGACGCTGCGATAGGTCTCGAACTGGTCGGCCTCGTCGGGCAGGGTCTCGCGGTTCATGAACAGGAACTCGCTGCGCAGCAGGCCGATGCCAGCGGCGCCGGACTGGGCGATCAGCGGCAATTCGGCCGGAATTTCGAGGTTGGCCTGCAGTTCCACGAGTTCGCCGTCCTCGGTGATGGAAGGCAGGCGGCGCAGCAGCCCGAGCCTTTGCCGGGCGCGCGCGAAGGCCGTCACGGCGCGGCGGGCGGCGGCGAGGGTGGCGGCGGACGGGTTGACCACCACCGTGCCGGCGGCGCCGTCGACCACGACCGTGGCGCCCGGCCGCACCGCCTGGGACAGGCCCGCGACACCCAGCACCGCCGGCACGCCGAGGGCGCGCAGCATAATCGCGGTGTGCCCGTCCGAGCCGCCCTCGTCGGTCGCGACGCCGGCGAGACGCGCCGGGTCGAGCAAGGCGGCGTCGGCCGGGCGCAGCGATTCACTGACCAGCACGGCGCCTGCAGGCAGGCCGGAGAAACTGCGGAACGGCGCGCGGGTGAGGTTGCGGATCAGCCGGCGGCCGATTTCCCGGACCTCCTCGGCGCGGCGGTCCTGGCCGGCGGGGTCGTCGTCGTCGCGCACGGCGAGCAGGGCGGCGACGATCGCCTCGATTTCATCGATCACCGCGGTTTCTGAGCTGACCAGGCCCTCGGCGATCCGCCGCCGCGCGCCGCGCACCAGGCGGGACGGGCCGATCATCTGCAGGTAGGCATCAAGCAGCGGCGCGATCTCGGCCTGGCTGTCCTCGGGCAGCACGCCGAGGCGGGCGCGCAACTTGAGCAGTTGCTTGCGCGATTGCAGGATCGCCGCGTCCAGCCGCGAGGTTTCCGCCTCGATGTCGGCGGCCTGGATGCGGTGGCGGCTGACCACGACCGGCGGCTCGGCCGCGCCAAACACCGGGCCGATGGCGACGCCTGCGGAAACCGGTATGCCGACCAGGCGGCGTTCGGCGCCCGGCGGTGCGCGCTCAGTCCGATTCATTGAAGCCGGCCTCGATCAGCGCGGCCAGCGCGTCCATGGCTTCCTTCGCGTCCCACCCCTCGGCTTGCAGCTCGATGGTGGACCCGATGCCGGCGCCGAGCATCATCAGCCCCATGATCGAACGGGCGGAGACGGACTGGCCATCCTTGAGCACGTCGACCGAGGCGCCGAACCGCTCGGCCAGGCTGACGAACTTGGCCGCCGCCCGGGCGTGCAGGCCACGGCGGTTGCAAATGGTCAGGGTCCGGTGAAGCACCGTGCCGCCGGAGGCGTCCGCCGGATCGGGCACAGGCTGGTCGCCGGCGGGGCCGTCGCCGGACCCGTCGGGCATGCTCATCGCACCCCGCCGTTCACGCGTGCCTCATCGCCGGCCACGGCGGCACAGACGCGGCCTAAACAGACGGCGGCTCATTCGCATTTTCCGTTCGGCCTGCAGTGCGGCAGCACGTGGGACGCGGCGGCGATGTATTTTCGCCCCGCCGTCTGCGCGCAATCCACCGCGTCGGCGAGCGGCTGGTTGGAGCGCACCTTGGCGAGCTTCACCAGCATCGGCAGGTTCACGCCCGCGATCACCTCGACGCCTTCGCGGTCCATCTGGGAAATGGCGAGGTTGCTGGGCGTGCCGCCGAACATGTCGGTCAGCAGCACCACGCCATCGCCGGTGTCCACCTCGTTGATGCAGCGGGTGATTTCCGCGCGTCTTCCCTCGATATCGTCATCGGGGCCGATGCAGACGGTGGCGACGCCGCGCTGGGCGCCGACGACGTGCTCCATTGCCAGCCGCAATTCCTCTGCGAGACGCCCATGGGTAACCAGGATGAGACCGATCATGGAGGTAAGCTCAGGGAATCCACTGTGATCGGGGGGCGGGTCGCGGAACCGCCTTGCGGTGCTGGTCACACCTGATTTGGTCGCCATTGGAAATTGTCATCACTGGTCTTCAGGCCTCCTGAGCCTGATCGGGCGAAACATCATCATCGGGCCCGGCTCGCAACCCGGCATCGCGGCGCAAACCGGCGCGCGTAAGGCTGTTTTCTCGGGCGAGTTCACGATGCGCGGTGCTGACGCGCCAGCCATCTTTCAGCAAATGTTGCGACAGCCGCTCGATGATGGTGACGGAGCGATGACGCCCGCCGGTGCATCCGACCGCGATGGTCGCATATTTCTTGCCCTCTTGCACGAAGCGCGGCAACACCAGCCCCAGAAGCTCGGTCGTCTTGGTGAAGAAAGCGGCGAAATCGGGATCTGCCTCGACGAATTCCGCTACCGCGGCATCCTGCCCGGTCAACGGCCTCAATATGGGGTCGTAATGCGGATTGCGCAGGAATCTTGCGTCCAGAACGATGTCGGCTTCGCGGGGCAGGCCTGCAGGAAACGCGAAGGAGATCAGCGAGACGGCGAGGCCGAGCTGCGGCTCATCCGCGGCACCCGGCCCGTAGCGGCGCTCGATCAGCTGGCGGAGCGAGGCGAGCGGCAGGTCCGAGGTGTCGATCACCAGGTCGGCGGCGGAATAAAGCGGTGCGGTCAGCAGCTGTTCGGCCGCCACCCCGTCGGACACCCGGCCCTGCGGCGACATCGGATGGCGGCGGCGGGTTTCGGTGTAGCGGCGCAGCAGCACGGACTCGTCCGCCCAGGCGAAGATCAGTTCCAGTCGCAAACCGGCGTCCTGGCGCAATCGCGCCAGCGTCGCCAGCACCGCCTGGGCGTCGAACCCGCGGGAGCGGGCATCGACGCCGACGGCAATCCGCCGCCCGCGGGAGCCGTCGCCGCCATGCACCAGTTCCTCGATGAACCCGAGCGGCGGGTTGTCGACCGCCTCGTAGCCGATATCCTCCATCGCCCGCAGGATGGACGCCTTGCCGGCACCCGACAGGCCGCTCACGAGCACCACGGAGGGACGCTGCTGGGGCGACATCGCTGACGCCGCGGTGCTCATGCGGTGAAGGCGCCGCAGAGTTGGGTGATCCGGCCGATGGCGCAGTCGAGGGCGAGTGCGACACGCTGCGGAGCCGATGCGGTGCGTGGATCGAGGTGGATCAGCGGCATGTCCAGCGTCGGATGTCGGCGAGGCTCAGGCAGCCGTTCGCCGGGCGCGGGATCGAGCTGCACCGCCAGCGCCAGGCGCGCGCTGTCCTGGTGCGGCAGCCGGAACACGCCGAGGCCCCGCAGCTCAAGCATTCCGGCGAGGCCGAAAGGCGCCCGCGCGATCCCGTTTTCAATGTCCACCCGGTCGTCTGCCACCAGTATGAAACCGTGGTCAAGCAGTCTCAGCACCAGGTCCGACTTCCCGGACCCGGGTGCGCCCAACAGCAGCACGCCGGCGTTGTAGCGTGCCGCGCAGCTCGCATGAACCTGCATGGGGCGGGAACATGGCGCGTTCCCGCCTACAAACCAAGCGTCTTGTTCACGCGGCCGTGTGGTCATCTTGCCCGGACCCTCCTCGCGTGCCAGCGTCGGCCGATGGAAACGACGATTTTGCCCAGCCGTGCCGACATCGATGCCGCGGCCGTTCGCATCGGCCGCCACGTTCGCCACACCCCCCTCCTGCGCCTCGGCGAAGGAGACCTCGATCTCGGTTATCCCGTGACGCTGAAGCTGGAATTGTTGCAGCACGCCGGCAGCTTCAAGCCGCGCGGCGCCTTCAACCGCATCCTGAGCGAGCAGGCGGCCGGCGGCCTGCCGAAAGCGGGGGTGATCGCCGCGTCCGGCGGCAATCACGGCGCGGCCGTCGCCTATGCCGCCCGGGCGCTCGGCCTCACCGCCGAGATCTTCGTCCCGGAGCTGACACCCGCGACCAAGCGCGCGCGCATCGAGGCTTACGGCGCCCGGTTGGTCCGCGGCGGCGCCACCTATGCCGAGGCGCTGGTCGCCAGCCGGCTCCGGGTCGCCGAAACCGGGGCGATGGAGGTGCACGCCTACGACCATCCCGCCGTGCTGGCGGGGCAGGGCACCACGGCGCGGGAGTTTGAGGGCGATGCGCCGGAACTGACCCATGTGCTCGTCGCCACCGGCGGCGGCGGGCTGATCGGCGGCATGGCGGCCTGGTATTCCGGCCGCACCCAGGTGATCAGCGTCGAGCCCGCCGCCTGCCCGGCGCTGCACGACGCGATCCGCGCCGGCGCCCCGGTCGAGGCGCCGGTGGGCGGTGTCGCCGCCGACGCGCTGGGCGCGCGGCAGGTCGGCGCGCTGATGTTCCCGATCGCCCAGGCTTATGTCGCCGCCGCCGTGCTGGTGACCGACGACGCCATCCGCGCCGCCCAACGCCTGTTGTGGGAGCGGTTCCACCTGATCGCCGAACCCGGCGGCGCCACCGCGCTGGCAGCGCTGATCTCCGGTGCCTGGGCGCCGCCGCCGGCCGCACGGGTCGGCGTGCTCGTCTGCGGTTCGAACACCGATCCCGCGAGCGTGATGGCATGAGCCCGTTGCCGACCGACAGCCCGGCGCCTGTCGCAAGCCCGGTGCTTCTCGATGTCGATGCGCGCGGCGTCGCCACCGCCACGTTGAACCGGCCGGAAATCGGCAACGCCTATGACGAGGATCTGCTCGGCGCGTTGATCGCGGGGTTGATCCGGCTGCAAGGCGATCCCGCCATCCGCGCCTTGGTGATCCGTGGCGCCGGCAAGCATTTCCAGGCCGGCGCCGACATCAACTGGCTGGCCCGCGCCGCCGACTACCCGCCCGAGCGGGCGTTCGCCGCGTCGATGGCGACCACGAAGGCGATGCAGTTGTTGAACGAGTTTCCCAAGCCGACCGTCGCCGTGATTCGCGGCGCCTGTTTCGGCGGCGGCGCCGGCATGGTCTGTTGCGCCGACGTGGCGCTGGCCACGCCCGACGCGCTGTTCGGCCTGACCGAAATCCGCGTCGGCGTGGCGCCGACGCCGATCTCCACTCACATGGTCAACGCCATCGGCTTGCGCCACACCCGCCGCTACGCGCTGACCGGTGAGCGGTTCGACGCCGCCGAAGCGCGGCGGATCGGCCTGGTGCACGAGGTGGTCGCCGCCGACGCCATCGAGCGGCGGGTGGCCGAAGTGCTCGACGCCATCCTGCTCGGCGCACCGGGCGCGATCGCGGTCACCAAATCGTCCTTCCTCGCCGCCAACGGGCTTACCCTCAGCCCGCGCGAGATGGACCAGCTCGCCCATGAAAGCTGGACGCAGCGCAATTCTGGCGAGGGGCGGGAAGGGACGGCGGCGTTCCGCGAGAAGCGCCGCCCGAACTGGTACGTGCCGCCGCCAGTCTGACTTCAGATCGTGATAGGCGAGCAATTTTATGGCCCGGTGATTCCACCAAGCCATATTGCCCTAGACGAACACGCCCTTCATCCCGGCCGGCGCGTAGCGGCCGCCGGCGGCGGCACCTTTGGGAATCGCCGCGGCAATCCGCGCCTGGTCCTGCGGCGTCAGTTCCACCTGCAGCGCGCCCAGGTTTTCGTCCAGCCGCGCGGCGTAGCGGGTGCCGGGGATCGCCACCACGTCGCTTCCCTGCGCCAACAGCCACGCGAGCGTCAGTTGCGAGGGCGTGCATCCCTTTTCCGCCGCGATCGCCTCGATCCCGGCGACCAAGGCGCGGTTGCGGGCAAAATTCTCCTCCTGGAAGCGTGGATGCGCCGCACGGCGGCCATCGATGTCGGAAAAATTCTGAATGGCGCCGGTCAGGAAGCCGCGGCCGAGCGGCGCGTAGGCGACGAAGCCGATGCCCAGCGCGCGCGTGGTCGCCCGGGTTTCGTCGGCCTCGTCGCGGTACAGCAGCGAAAACTCGGTCTGCACCGCGGCGATCGGGTGGACCTTGTGGGCGCGGCGGATGGTCTCCGGCGCCGCTTCGGACAGGCCGAGGAAGCGCACCTTGCCCTGCTCCACCAGCCGCGCCATCGCACCCACGGTCTCCTCGATCGGCACCGAGGGATCGACGCGGTGCTGATAGTAGAGGTCGATCACCTCCTCGCCGAGCCGCTGCAGGCTCGCCTCGCAGGCTTGCATGACATAGTCCGGCCGGCCGTTGACGCCGTTCGGCTGCCCCGGCCGCTGGGTCTGGCCGAATTTCGTCGCCAGCACCACCTGATCGCGCAAGCCCTTGATGGCGCGCCCGACCACCGTCTCGTTATGGCCCCAGCCATACATGTCCGACGAATCGAGATGCCTGGCTCCGGTCTCGATCGCATGGCGGATGAGCGCTTCGGAGGCAACGTCGTCGGCCGCGCCATACACCCCTGACAAGGACATGCAGCCGAGCCCGATCGCCGGGACCGCCAGGCCGCCAAGTTGCCGCTGTTCGATCTTTGCCATGTCGCCCTCCCGCAATCACGCCATCCTGCATTCACGCCGTCGCGTTTTCTACTCCCCCCGCACTTCCTGTCACCGCGATCTTTCGTTACCGTTCGATCGAGAACCGCCAGCAGGCGGCAGATGGGGGAACGGGAGATGCGTCGATCGACGGTGGCTGGAGTGGCCGGGGTGGCCGCGTTGGCGGCTTCGGCGTGGGCGGCGGTGCCGGCCCGGGCCGATCTTGTGGTGACGATGAACGACAACCACACCGTCCTCAACGAGAAGATGGACCAGGTGCCGCCGAAGAACCTGAAGCCCGACAGCGTGTCGCTGATCGACGTCTCCCACTACCCGCCGACGATCGTCGCCACCTTCGAGGCGCCCGGCAGCGTGGTCGGACCGCCGCTCGCGGTGTGGGTGGCGAAAGACGAAAGCTGGGCCATCACCACCGCCGCCACCAAGGTCGACCCGTCCGCCCCGCTCGGCATCGGACCGGACGACCGGGTCTCGGTGATCGACCTGAAATCATCGCCGCCGCGCGTGGTGCAGACCGTTCATGCAGGGCCCGGCGCCACCGTCGTGCGGGTTTCGCCGGACGGCACGCTGGCGCTGGTGTGCAACCGCACCGAAGGCAGCGTCTCGATCTTCACCGTCAAGGACAAGCGCCTGGAGCCGGCGGGCAAGCTCGACCTCGGCAAGCAGTCCGGCCCCAGCAGCGTGGTGTTCCTGCAAGACGGCCTGACCGCGCTGGTTTCCCGCCAGTTCGACCACATGGTCAGCGTGCTGCATATCGACGGCACCAACGTCACCATCGATCCCCGCCCGATCACCACCGCCCTCGGCCCGTACACCATGGACATCAACGCCGCCGGCACGCTGGCCGCGGTTGGCAACATGGGGCGCAGCGACGGCGACGTGGACAGCGTCAGCCTCATCGATCTCACCGACTCGCCGATGCGGACGGTGGAGACGGCCGGCGTGCCCGGCGGGCCGGAGCCGCTGAAATTCTCGCCCGACGGCCGATATCTCGCGGTCGGCTCCCAGGTCGGCACCACCAAGCCGCGCACCTCGCCGCTGTTTCGCGACCGTGCCCAGCTGACGGTGTTCGAAGTGCGAGGCAAGCACCTGCAGAAAGTGGCGGAGGCGCCGATCGGGCGCTGGGCCGAAGGCATCGCCTTCTCCCGCGACGGCCAGACCATCCTGGTGCAGAACAATTTCGAGCAGACGATCTCGGTGTTCCGCTTCGTCAACAACAAGCTGACCGCCGGTGCCCCGTTGCGCACCGGTGGCGGGCCGGTGGCGTTCGGGACGGCGTGGCCGTAAAGGGCAGGGGCGTCGGGCGCGATCTAGCCCTTCGGCAGCCGCACCACGAATTGCGCGCCGATGATGTTCCCCCGGTCATCGCGCCGGTTCTCCGCCGCGATGCGTCCCTTGAGCGCCTCGACGATCTGCCGGCTGATCGACAGCCCAAGTCCGGAATGCTGGCCGAAGCTCTCGCCCTGCGGCCGCTCGGAATAGAACCGGTCGAAGATGTTCTCAAGCTTCGCCTCGGGAATCCCCGGGCCTTCGTCCTCGACGCTGATCTCGATGACGTTGCCGGTTTCGCGCGCGTGCAGGCCGATATGCCCGTCGCGCGGCGAGAACGATCGCGCGTTGCCGATCAAGTTGCGCAGCACCTGCACCAGCCGTCCCTCGACGCCTTGCACGACGAGCTTGCCCTCGCCGACATCGAGGTCGAGATGCGGGTCGCCGTCGTCGCGGGTCGCCTGGTCGATCTCGGCCAGCAGTGCCAGGATCGGCGCCACATCGACCTTTTCGATGGCGACGCGGGACAGTTCGGCGTCGATGCGCGAGGCGTCGCTGATGTCGCTGATCAGCCGGTCGAGCCGGGCCACGTCTTCGGCGATGATCGCCAGCAGGCGGCGCTGCTTGTCCGGATCCTCGATCCGCCGCAACGTCTCGATGGCGCTGCGGATGGAGGAAAGCGGGTTCTTGATCTCGTGCGCGACATCGGCGGCGAAGCGCTCGATCGCATCCATCCTGGCCCAGAGCGCGCGGGCGGATTCGGACAAGGCATGCGCCAGGGCTCCGATTTCGTCGTGGCGGGTCAGCAGGCCCTCGGGCATCTCGCCGGCGCGGCCGCTGCCCTCGCGCATCTGCTCGGCGGCGCCGGCCAGCCGCAGGATCGGGCGGGCGATGGTCAGCGAAAGATACCACGACAGCAGCGCGGTCAGCGCCAGCGCCAGGGTGAACAGCCCGAGGATGGAAAGCCGCACCGCGAGAAGGGAGTCATCGACCTCGCGGGCCTCACGCGTCAGCAGCACGATGCCGACGGAATGGCGGTTGCGCAGCACCGGCTCGGCGACCGTCACCAGCAGCCGGTTCTCCCCGGTGCGGCGGATATAGGGCGGCATCTCCCGGCCCTCGTTGCTGCTGGTCAGCCGCAACTCCTCGCGCACGTCGGGCTGCCAATCCGCCCCGGCGGCGGAGGGGTCGGTGTCCAGCTGCGGCGTCTGCCCGCCATGCGGCAGCCAATACAGCAGCTTGTCGTAGATCCGCCCGATCGTGCCGAGGACGGCGCCGCGATCGACCGCCGGCGGCAGCGGCTCGGTGACGACGGCGCCGGGCGCACCCTCGCGCACCCGGCTGTCGGCGATCAGTTGGCCGTCCGGCGCGTAGAGCCGAGCCTGCGCGTTCGGCGTCGGCTCGGTCAGCCGGCGCAGCAGCGGGCGGGCCAGGTCGGGTACCAGATGCGGGTTGTCGGCACTTTCCTCGCGCACTGCGGTCTCGCCCAAGGCGCCGGCGAAGATGCGCGCCTGTTCACGCAACGTCGTGACTTCGGCCTGCAGCAAGCCGTTCTGGTACTGGTCGAGGTACAGCAACGCCGCGAGCAGCAGCACCAGCGGCAAGGCGTTGACCAGCATGATGCGGCGAAGCAAAGGCGAGATCTTCCGCGTGCGGAAGGACGCCTCGGCGGCGATGTCCGGATTGAGGCCGACAGGCAGGACGCCACTATCGGGCATCAGCTCTCCTTGTAGCGGTAGCCGATGCCGTAGAGGGTCTCGATGGCATTGAAACTATCGTCAACCGCCCGAAACTTCTTGCGCACGCGCTTGATGTGGCTGTCGATGGTGCGGTCATCGACGTAGATGTTGTCGCCGTAGGCCGCGTCGATCAACTGGTCGCGCGACTTCACCATGCCGACCCGCGACGCCAGCGCCTTCACCAGCAGGAACTCGGTCACGGTCAGCTGGATGTCCTCGCCTTGCCAGGTGCATTGGTGCTTGGTCTCGTCCAGCACCAGGGCGCCGCGCACCATCACCCCGCTCGGCGCGGCGCCGGAGCCTTCGGCGCGGCCGGCGTCGTTGCGGCGCAGCAGGGCTCGGATGCGCTCGATCAGCAGGCGCTGGCTGAACGGCTTGGTGATGTAGTCGTCGGCGCCAAGCCGCAGGCCCATCAGCTCGTCCACCTCCTCGTCCTTGGAGGTGAGGAAGATCACCGGCAGCGAAGTGCGGGTGCGCAGCCGTTGCAGCAGCTCCATCCCATCCATCCGCGGCATCTTGATGTCCAGCACCGCGAGGTCCACCGGCCGGGCGGTGATGCCCTGCAGTGCGCTTTCGCCGTCGGTGTAGGTCCGGACCTGGAAACCCTCCTGTTCCAGCGTCATGGAGACGCTGGTCAGGATGTTGCGGTCGTCGTCGACCAGGGCGATGGTCTGTTTCATGGCGATGGCTCCGAAGGGCCCAGGGATATGGCACCTGATGGATTATGGCACCGAATTGTGGCGCAACGAGGCCGGGCCGCGCGGCGTGCTCCCGCCAAATGAAGGTGAACGCGACATGCAACCGACCGAGGAGGCGCCGTTCTGGCAGGCGCGCAAGCTGTTGCGGGCGGCCCGGGTGGGCACGCTGGCGACCGGCATCGACGGCCAACCCTTCGCCTCCCTCGTCACCCCGGCTTGCGCGCCCGATCTTTCGGTGCTGCTGCTGCTGTCGGAGCTGTCGGAGCATACCAAGCATTTGCGTGCCGAGCCGCGCTGTTCGCTGCTGGTTGCAGGCGAGCCCGCTCGGCCCGAATCCGCAAACCGCGCCGCGGCTGACCGTCACCGGCCTCGCCCGACCCGAGCCAGATGCGGCGCTCAAGGCCCGCTGGCTGGCGGTGCACGCCTATGCAGCGTTGTATGCGGATTTCGCCGATTTCGCGCTGTGGCGGATCACGCCGATGGCCGGGCTGCTGGTCGGCGGCTTCGCCCGCGCCACCCGCCTGCGCCAGGCGCGAGCTTCGCCCGGACCCCCGCCATGTCGCCGCACTCGAGGCGGCCGAGGCCGGCATCCTCGCGCATTGCAACGCCCACCACCCCGACGCGCTGGCGGCGATCGCCGCCTCGCACAAGGCTGGTGGCGCGGAGCCCTGGAAGATGGTCGCGGCCGATGTCGATGGCTGCGACCTCGCCGCCGGCGAGACTGTGCGGCGAATCCCCTGGTCCGGTCCGGTCAGTGACGCGGCAAGGGTCGAGGCCGAACTTATTCGCCTGGCCCGAGCCGCGCGCCGGGCATGATTGCGCTAACATAGCCTTTTGTGACTTGGACCCCTGGGGAAGACCGAGATAAAGCGGCTGGCCCGACTGCGTAAGGACCCGTCCCGATGCCAAACAAAACCGCCCTGGGAAAGTCACGCCCGCTTGCGAACACCGGCGTGCTGGCCGGTCGCGACGTTTACGCGAACCTCACCACCCCGGCGCTGGTGGCGCATGCACTTGCCCGCCGCGAGGCGAGCCTGTCCGCTGACGGCGCGGTGATGGTCACGACCGGCGTGCATACCGGCCGCTCGGTGCAGGACAAGTTCGTGGTCGACGAGCCCGAGACCAGCGCGGGCGTCTGGTGGGGTGCGGTCAATCACAAGCTGGCGCCGGACTCCTTCGCCCTGCTGACCGCCCGCACCCGCGCCTACCTGCAGGGGCAGGAGCTGTTCACCCAGGATCTCTATGCCGGCGCCGATCCCGCCCGCCGGGTGCGGGTGCGCTTGGTGACCACCCATGCCTGGGCGGCGTTGTTCGCCCGCAACATGTTCATCCGCCCGCCGGAGGGTGAACTGGCGGGGTTCGAGCCTGACTACGTCATCCTGCACGCGCCGCTGTTCCAGACCGATCCCGCGGTGGACGGCGTGCGGTCCAGCACCGACGGTGGCACTGTCCTTCGCCCAGAAGCTGATCGTCATTGCCGGGACCGAATATGCGGGGGAGATCAAGAAATCGATCTTCACGGTCATGAACTGGATCCTGCCGCCGCAGGGCGTTCTGCCGATGCATTGCAGCGCCAATGTCGGGCCGGAGGGAGAGGTGGCGTTGTTCTTCGGCCTGTCCGGCACCGGCAAGACCACCCTCTCCTCCGATCCGGCGCGGCCGTTGATCGGCGACGACGAGCATGGCTGGGGCCCGGACGGCGTGTTCAACTTCGAGGGCGGCTGCTACGCCAAGGTGATCAATCTTTCGCAGGCGGCCGAACCGGAGATCTGGGCCGCCACCCACCGTTTCGGCACGGTGCTGGAGAACGTCGTCGGCGACCATCGCGGGCGGCTCGACCTCACCGATCAGCGCCACACGGAGAACACCCGCAGCTGCTATCCTTTGGAGTTCGTTCCCAACGCCGTGGCATCGGGCCGTGGCGGCATGCCGCGGCACGTGGTGATGCTGACTTGCGACGCCTTCGGCGTGTTGCCGCCGATCGCCAGGCTGACGCCGGCGCAGGCGATGTACCATTTCCTTTCCGGCTACACCGCCCGGGTCGCCGGCACCGAAAAAGGCCTCGGCCGTGAGCCCAGCGCCACGTTCTCCGCCTGTTTCGGCGCGCCGTTCCTGCCGCGCGCGCCACAAGAATACGGCCGCATGCTGGCCGAACTGATCGCGCGGCACGGCGCCGATTGCTGGCTGGTCAACACCGGCTGGACCGGCGGCCAGTACGGCGTGGGGGAGCGCATGTCGATCAAGCTGACCCGCGCATTGCTGGGCGCTGTGCTGGACGGCTCGCTCGCGAAGGTGCAGTTCAGCCGCGAAGCCTATTTCGGCCTGCAGATCCCGACCGCGGTCCCGGGCATCGCCGACGATGTGCTCGATCCCCGCAAGGCCTGGGCCGACAAGGCCGCATATGACGCGGCGGCAAAACATCTGCTCGGCCGGTTCGAGGCGAATTTCGCCCCGTTCGCGGCCCATGTCGGCGCGGACGTTCAGGCGGTCGCGCTGAAAGCCGCCGCCTGAACGACGGCGTTATCCCGCGTTCCAGAGTGGTTCTTTGATCCGCGCGATGAACGCCGCATGGGCGATCAGTTCGGCCTCGTCGGGCACGATCGGCCGCGGCGTGCGCACGCCGTCGGCGATATAGACCGCCACCGACATCTCGGACTGGCCCTCGTCATCGAGCGAGAATCCGCGCTGGCGGCCGCCGGTGAGCTCGACATAGACCTCGGCGAGCAGCCGGCAATCCAGCAGCGCGTTGTGTTGGGTGCGCTCGGAGAGGTCGATCGCGAAACGGCGGCACAGCGCGTCCAGGCTGTTGGGCATGCCGGGAAAGCGCTGCTTGGCCAGCACCAGCGTGTCGATCATCCGGGCGCGGTCGAGTGCGGGGTGGCCGGCGCGGGCGAACTCGGCATCGAGGAAGCCGAAATCGAACGCGGCGTTGTGCGCGATCAGCGGGCCGTCGCCCAGGAATTCCAGCAATTCCTCGACCAGCTCGACGAATTTCGGCGCCTCGCGAACATGGTCGAGAGTGATGCCGTGAATGCGCACGACCTCGTCGGGGATGTCGCGCTCGGGATGGATCAGCCGGTGGAAGCTTCGTCCTGTCGGCAGATCGCCTTCGAGCTCCAGTGCGGCGATTTCGATGACGCGGTCGCCGCTCAGCGGGTCGAGGCCGGTGGTCTCGGTGTCGAACAGGACGGCGCGGGTCATCTTGTCTCCAGCAATTCGCGAATCCGGCGGCGGATCGCGCGCAGGGCATAATGCCGCGAGAGGCCGGTGCGGACCACCGTGTCGGCAAGGCGCCGCTTGCACGCATCGGGCATCTGGCGGGCGATCACCGCATCGACCTGGGCCGGCGTCATGAAGCGGCGGCGGCGGACGCGGCTCACCTGCACGTCGCGCGGCGCGGACACCACGATCACCTCGTCCACCCGGTCCTGGCCGCCGGTTTCGAGCAGCAACGGAATGTCCAGCACGGCGATGCGGGCGCCGGCGCGGCGGGCACGGGCGAGGAACCGCCGCTCCTCGGCGCGCACCAGCGGATGCACGATCGCTTCCAGCCGCCGCAGCGCCGGGGTGCTGCCGAGCACGGCGGCGCGCAAGGCGGCGCGGTCCAGGGTTCCGTTCGACACGGTTCCGGGGAACGCCGCGCGCGATCGGGGCCAAAGCCCGACCGCCGGGTGATTGCAGCCCATGCACCGCGGCATCGGCATCGAACACCGGGATACGAGCGCGGCGGAACGCGGCTGCCGCGGTGGATTTGCCCATGCCGATGCCGCCGGTGAGACCTATGACAAACATGGGCCGGTCACCGGCATGGACAGCGCCTCCGATCATTGCACCTGAAGAAGATGGTTCACTGACTGAGCATGGCGCCCGGCGCCATGGCAACCATAGAACTGTCACAAGCCAGCGCGGCCGTGCGAAGCTATGCGTCGGGGTGAAATGGCGATAGCGAACAACATTGAGCGACCCACGCAGGCGGGCGCCGCCGTGCGGCTGAAGGGCGTGACCCGAAGCTGGGGCGCGACCACGGCGCTGGCCGGCGTCTCGATCGACGTTGCGGCCGGCAGCTTCTCCGTGCTGCTCGGGCCCGTCGGGCTGCGGCAAGACCACCTGCCTGCGCATCGTCGCCGGGCTGGAGACGGCAACCGAGGGCCGGGTCGAGATCGCCGGCCGCGACGTGACCGACCTGCCGCCGGCGCGCGCGCGGCGTCGCCATGGTGTTCCAGTCCTATGCGCTTGTTCCCGCATCTGAACGTCGCGGAGAACATCGTGTTCGGCCTGAAGGCGCGCCGCGTGCCCGCAGCCGGAGCGCGCGCGCCGGCTGGCGCGCGCGGTGGAGATCCTCGGCATCGGACATCTGCTGGAGCGCAAGCCCGGCCAGCTGTCCGGCGGCCAGCAACAGCGCGTGGCACTCGGCCGCGCCATCGTCGCCGAGACGCCGGTCTGCCTGATGGATGAACCGCTGTCGAACCTCGATGCACAGCTTCGCGCCGACATGCGGCGCGAGATCCTGGCGCTGCAGCGTCGGCTGGGCATCACCATGCTGTACGTCACGCACGACCAGACCGAGGCGATGGGCATGGCCGACCAGATCGTGCTGCTGCGCGACGGCCACGTCGAGCAGGACGCGCCGCCGGCCGAGATCTATGCGCGTCCGGCGACCAGTTTCGCCGCCAGCTTCATCGGCACGCCGCCGATGAACCTGTTCCCGCTGGAGCGACGCGGCGCCGGCATGGTGGTGCGGGGCACCGACGGTCCGGTCGCTGGCGCCGCCGTCGGGCGGCGACGCTGCTCGGCGGCATCCGGCCGGAGAGTCTGCGGCTGGCCGAGCAGGGCATTCCGGCCCGGGTCGAGCACGCGGAATATCTCGGTGCCGACACGGTGGTCGCCTGCACGGTGGGCGACGTGCCGATTGCTGGCGCGCCTGCCGGGCCGCGTCGTGCTGGCAGACCGGGACGCGAGGTGCGTCTCGCCACCGACGAACCGATCCACCTGTTCGATGCCGCCTCCGGCCGACGCATCGAGCACGCGTCGCGAGCACAGGAGACGGTCGGCGCATGATCAAGTCACGTCGCCGCCGCCTGCTGCAGGACCGCCGGCGCGGCGCTGGCGCTGCCGGCCATCGTCCGCGCCGCCGATGCGGCGACCGAGATCAGCTTCTATTTCCCGGTCGCCGTCGGCGGACCGATCACCAAGATCATCGACGGCTACGCGGCCGACTTCCAGCGCGAGAACCCGTCGATCAAGGTGACGCCGATCTACGCCGGCACCTATCAGGACACGCTGACCAAGGCGCAGACCGCGCTGAAGGCGAAAGCCGGGCCGCAGCTGGCGGTGCTGCTGTCCACCGACGCGTTCTCGCTGATCGACGACGACCTGATCGTGCCGTTCGACACGCTGGCGACCAGCGACGCGGATCGCGCCTGGCTGCGCAGCTTCTATCCGGCGTTCCTGAAGAACGGCGAGATCGACGGCCACACCTGGGGCGTGCCGTTCCAGCGCTCGACCATCGTGCTGTATCTGGAACAAGGCGGCGTTCCAGGAGGCCGGACTGGATCCGGAGCGTCCGCCGGCCACCTGGGACGAGCATGCCGCGTTCGCGCAGAAGCTGACCAGGCGGAACGGCGACGCGCGTGGAGCGGTGGGGCGTGCAGATCCCCGCCAGCGGCTTCCCGTATTGGCTGTTCCAGGCGCTCGCGACCGAGGCGGGCGGCACGCTGGCCAACGCCGATGGCACAGAGACCGACTTCGCCAGCCCCGCCTGCGTCGAGGCGCTGCGCTACTGGATCGATCTCGTCGGCAAAGTACCAGGCGCATCCGCCGGGCGTCGTCGATTGGGGGACGACGCCGCGCGATTTCCTGGAGCAGAAGGTGGCGATGATCTGGACCACCACCGGCAACCTGTCGAACATCCGCGCCAATGCGAAGTTTCCGTTCGGCGTGGCCATGCTGCCGGCGGGCAAGCAGCGCGGCAGTCCGACCGGCGGCGGCAACTTCTATCTGTTCAAGACCGCGACGCCGGCGCAGCGCGAGGCGGCGCTGCAGCTTCCTGCGCTGGATCAGCAGCCCGGAGCGCGCCGCGCAGTGGGGCATCGACACCGGCTATGTCGCGACCCGGCCGGATGCCTGGGAGACGCCGGCGATGCAGAAATACGTCGCGGAATTCCCGGCCGCCGCCGTGGCGCGCGACCAGTTGCAATACGCCGTCGCCGAGCTGTCGACGCACGACAACCAGCGCGTCACGCAGGCGCTGAACGACGGACTGCAGGCGGCGCTGCTCGGACGCAAGGCGCCGGATGCGGCGCTGACCGAGGCGCAGGCCACCGCGACGCGGCTGCTGCGTCCGTTCCATCGATAACCAAGAACACGGGGGAGGTCTCATCATGATCCGTCGCCGCACACTGCTGGCCGCCTCGGCCGGCGTGCTCGCCGCACCCGCGATCCTGCGCGCGCAAGCCGTGCAGAAGCTGACATTCTACTATCCGATCGCCGTCGGCGGGCCGCTGCAGGCGATCATGGACGGCTACTGCAAGGCGTTCCAGCAGGAGACCGGCATCGCGGTCGAGCCGGTGTATGCCGGCGACTACAGCCAGACGCTGATCAAGGCGCTGGCCGCGATCAAGCGCCGGCACCGGTCCGCAGTTCGCCGTGCTGCTGGCGGCCGAGATGCACAGCCTGCAGGACCAGGACATCCTGGTGTCGCTCGACGAGATCGGCCTCGATGCCGATGGCAAGAAGTGGCTCGACGGATTCTATCCGGCGTTCATGGCGAACAGCCATGCCGATGGCAAGACGTGGTCGGTGCCGTTTCAGCGCTCGACCGCGATCTTCTATTACAACAAGGCGGCGTTCCAGGATGCCGGCCTGGATCCCGAGAAGTTCCCGACCACCTGGGCCGACCTTGCGGCCGCGGCGGAGAAGCTGACCAAGCGCGATGCGTCCGGGCGCGTGACGCGCTGGGGCATCAAGATGGCCGGCGATCTCGGCAACGCGCAGTGGACGTTCGGCGCGCTCGCCAATCAGGCCGAGCAGACGCTGATGAACGAGGCGGGCACCGAGGTCTATTTCAATCAGCCGAAGACGATCGAGGCGATGTCGTTCTGGCGCAGCCTGTCGGCCGAGCACCATGCGACGCCGGACGGCGTGTCGAACTGGTCGCAACTTTCGCCGGACTTCCTGGAGGGCAATACGGCGATCATCCAGCACACCACCGGCAACCTGACCAATGTGCGCGACAAGGCGCAGTTTCCCGTTCGGCGTGGCCGGGCTGGCCGGCAAGAACTCGCCGCACACCGTGGTGGGCGGCGGCAACATGTACTTCTTCAAGAACGCCAGCCCGGCCGAGCGAGCAGGCCAGCCTGCGCTTCGCGCGCTGGGTGAGCCAGCCGGAGCGCGCCGCCGACTGGTCGATCCGCACCGGCTACATCGCGACCAGCCCGGCGGCCTACGAGACGCAGACGCTGAAGGACTTCATCGCGAAGGTTCCCGGCGGCCAATGTGGCGCGCACCTTCCTGCCGGTGGCGACCGGCGAGCTGTCGGTGCATGAGAACCAGCGCGTCTACAAGGTGCTGACCGACAACATCCAGGCCTGCCTGAACGGCAGCAAGACGCCGGCGCAGGCGATGGCGGATGCGCAGACCGAAGCCGACCGCATCCTGAAGCCGTACAAGCAAGGCCTGATCGGCGCAGGCGGGCATGCGGCGCGAGACCATCCACGCCTATCTGCTGCTGCTGCCCGCCATCGTCCTGCTGGTGGCGTTCACCCACTGGCCGGCGATCGCCACGCTGATCGACAGCCTGTACGCCACGCCGCACGGCAGCCGGCCCGCGCCGTTCGTCGGCGTCGGACAACTACGTCGACCTGATGGACGATCCGGTGTTCTGGCAGGCGCTGCGCAACAACGCCTGGTACGCCGTCGCCACCATCCCCGCCTCGATCGTGCTGGCGCTGCTGATGGCGCTGGCGGTGAACGAGGCGCTGCCCGGCCGGGCGCTGCTGCGCATGGCCTACTTCCTGCCGACCATGCTGCCGATGATCGCGGTCGCCAACATCTGGCTGTTCTTCTACACGCCGGATTACGGCCTGTTCGACCGCATCATCGCGCGTGTTCGGCGGCGGCCGGCACAACTGGCTGGGCGACGCCTCGACCGCGCTGCCGGCGATGATCGCCGTCGCGGTGTGGAAGGAAGCCGGCTTCTTCATGATCTTCTATCTCGCCGCGCTGCAGACCATGCCGACCGATCTGCGCGAGGCCGCGGCGCTCGAAGGCTCGTCGCGCTGGAACTACTTCCGCCGCGTCACCGCTGCCGCTGCTGATGCCGACCACGCTGTTCGTGCTGGTCAACGCGGTGATCAACGCGTTCCGGGTGATCGACCACGTCGTGGTCATGACGCGCGGCGGTCCGGACAACGCCACGACGCTGCTGCTCTACTACGTCTACGAGACCGGCTTCCGCTTCTGGGACACCGCCACCGCGGCGACCGCGACCGTGGTGCTGCTGGCGATCATGGCGCTGGCCGCGGCGTTCCAGTTCGGCGTGCTCGGCCGCCGCGTGCACTACCGATGATGGTCGCCGACCACCGATCCGATCGGCCGCAGCCTGGAGACGCTGGGCGCCTGGCTGCTCGGCCTGCTGTGGATGCTGCCGCTGCTCTATGCGGTGTGGACCGCGTTCCATCCGGCGATCTACGCCACGCATTTCGATCCGCTGGCGCCGCTGACGCTCGCCAATCTCGCAGGCGGCCTGGCAGGCCGCGCCGTTCGCCCGCTACCTGCTCAACACCGTGATGCTGGTCACGCTGATCCTGGCCGCGCAGTTCGTGCTGTGCACGCTGGCCGCGTTCGCCTTCGCGCGGCTGGTGTTTCCCGGCCGCGACCTGCTGTTCGCCGTGGTGCTGCTGCAACTCATGGTGATGCCGGACGTGCTGCTGGTGGAGAACTACCGCACGCTGGTGCAGCTGCATCTGGCCGACACCATCCTGGCGATCGCGCTGCCCTATCTCGGGTCCGCGTTCGGCATCTTCCTGCTGCGCCAGACCTTCCTGACCATCCCGCAGCCGCTCGACGACGCGGCGCGACTGGAAGGCTGCGGGCTGCTGGCGCGGCTGTGGCGCGTCTATGTGCCGCTCGCGCAGGCCGACCTACATCGCCTACGGCCTGGTGTCGGTCAGCTATCACTGGAACAACTTCCTCTGGCCGCTGGTGATCACCAACTCGGTCACCACGCGGCCGCTGACCGTGGGCCTGGCGGTCTTCGCCACCACCGACCAGGGCATCGACTGGTCGATCGTCACCGCCGCGACGCTGATGACCAGCGCGCCGCTGCTGGTTGCCTTCCTGCTGTTCCAGCGGCAATTCGTGCAGAGCTTCATGCGCGCGGGGATAAGGTAGAGGGCCAGGGCTTGGCCCTTGATGGGGCGCGGGGCAAAGCCCTGGTCTACTTTCTTCTTTTCCCCCGCATCTTCTTGGGGTCGTACCCACCCCCGCCAGGTCCCATCGGTTCCGGCGTCCGATCGCGGCGCGGCCGCAGTGTCGCCGAGGCAGCCGGTGGCGGCTCCAGCCCAAGTTCCAGCGCTTCGAGCCGGCGGATTTCGTCGCGCAGCCGTCCGGCTTCCTCGAATTCGAGGTCGGCGGCGGCCGCGCGCATGCGCTTTTCCAACTCGGCGATGGAGGCCTTGAGGTCCTTGCCGACGAACTCGGTAGTCTTGCTGTCGGCGATCGGGGTGACGGTGACGTAGTCTTGTTCGAACACGCTTTCGAGCACGCGGCCGATGTCGCGCTTGATGGATTGGGGCGTGATGCCGTGTTCTTCGTTCCACGCGCGTTGCTTGTTGCGTCGGCGTTCGGTCTCCTCGATGGCGAAGCGCAGGCTGTTGGTCATGACGTCGGCGTAGAGGATGACGCGGCCATCGACATTGCGCGCGGCGCGGCCGATGGTCTGCACCAGACTGGTCTTGCTGCGCAGGAAGCCTTCCTTGTCGGCATCGAGGATCGCGACGAGCGAGCATTCGGGAATGTCCAATCCCTCGCGCAGGAGGTTGATGCCGATCAGCACATCGAACACGCCAAGCCGGAGATCGCGGATGATTTCGATGCGCTCGAGCGTGTCGACGTCCGAATGCAGGTAACGAACGCGGACGCCGTGTTCGTTGAGATATTCGGTGAGGTCTTCGGCCATGCGCTTGGTCAGCACCGTCACCAGCACGCGGCCACCGGCGGCTGATGTGGCGCGGCATTCGGCGAGGAGGTCATCGACCTGCCGCTCGACCGGGCGGATTTCGGTGACAGGATCGATCAAGCCGGTGGGCCGGATCACCTGTTCGGCGAACACGCCGGCGGTGCGCTCCATCTCCCACGGTCCGGGGGTGGCGCTGACGAACACGGTCTGCGGGCGGAAGGCTTCCCATTCGGCGAATTTCAGCGGCCGGTTGTCGAGGCAGGAGGGCAGACGAAAGCCGAACTCGGACAGGATGGATTTGCGCGCGTGGTCGCCGCGTTCCATGCCGCCGATCTGCGGCACGGTGACGTGGCTTTCATCAACGATCAGCAAGGCGTTGTCCGGCAAATATTCGAACAAGGTCGGCGGCGGCTCACCGGCGTTGCGGCCGGAAAGATAGCGGGAATAATTCTCGATGCTTTTGCAGCTGCCAGTGGTTTCCATCATTTCGATGTCGAAGGTGCAGCGCTGCTGCAACCGCTCGGCTTCCAGCAGTTTTCCTTCGGCCACGAATTGTGCCAGGCGGTCCTTCAGTTCGATCTTGATGTCGCGGATCGCCTGGGTGAGCGTCGGCCGCGGCGTGACATAGTGGCTGTTGGCGTAGATGGTGATGGTTTCGAGCTTTGCCGTGACCTCGCCGGTCAGCGGATCGAATTCGGAAATGCTTTCGATCTCGTCACCGAACAGCATCACCCGCCAGGCGCGGTCCTCGTATTGCGCGGGGTAGATGTCGACGCTTTCGCCGCGCAGGCGGAAGGTGCCGCGCTGGAACGCCGCGTCGTTGCGGCGGTATTGCAGTTCCACCAGGCCCTTGGCCAGACGGTCACGATCGATGCTGCCGCCGACATCGAGTTTGACCACCATCTTGGCGTAAGTCTCGACCGCGCCGATGCCGTAGATGCAGGAAACCGAGGCGACGATGATGACGTCGTTGCGTTCCAGCAGCGATTGCGTGGCCGCGTGGCGCATGCGGTCGATCTGTTCGTTGATCTGGGAGTCTTTTTCGATATAGGTGTCGGTGCGCGGCACATACGCTTCGGGCTGGTAGTAGTCGTAGTAGCTGACGAAATATTCCACCGCGTTGTCGGGAAAGAAGGACTTCATCTCGCCGTAGAGCTGGGCGGCGAGCGTCTTGTTGGGTGCCAGGATCAACGCCGGCCGCTGCACCGCCTCGATCACCTTGGCCATGGTGAAGGTCTTGCCGGAGCCGGTGACGCCGAGCAGCACCTGGTCGCGCTCATTCGCCGCAATCCCCGCCAGCAGGTCACGGATCGCCCCGGGTTGATCGCCGGCCGGCTCATACGCCGAGACCACGCGAAGGTTGCGCGTATGCGGCAGCGCCGGCTGCTTCTGCGGGGTGAAAAGGACCGGCCCGGGGCGATTCAGGACTTGCGACATCTGGCCTCGTTCAATCGTCGGGAATCGCGGGGTACCGGCCGGAGATGGTGCCTCACCCCAGCGCGCGCCACCCGATATCGTGCCGGCAGAAACCCTCCGGCCAATCGATCTTCGCCACCGCCGCGTAGGCGGCAGCCCGCGCCGCCGCCAGGGTCGTGCCGGTGGCGCACACCGTCAGCACCCGGCCGCCCGACGGCACGCAGCTGGCCGTCCATCGTGCTTCGGTGCCGGCGTGGAAGACCTGCACGTCGGGCACCGCGGCCGCTGCGTCCAGGCCGCTGATCTCGCGTGCCGCGTTCCGGCGCCTCGGGATAGCCGCGCGCCGCCATCACCACCGCGATCGGCGGCATCGTCGAACCAGCGCAGATCGAAATTCGCCAGTTCGCCGTCGCACGCCGCCTGCAACGCGGGCAGCAGGTCGGAGCGCAACCGCAGCAGCAGCACCTGGCACTCCGGATCGCCGAAGCGGACGTTGAACTCGATCAGCTTCGGCCCGTCGTCGGTCAGCATCAGGCCGGCGTACAGCACGCCGCGGAACGGCGTGCCGCGGCGCGCCATCTCCGCCAGCGCCGGGCGGATGATGCGGTCGATCGCCGTCGTGCTCGCAGCTCGGCGGAAGCGCCGGCACCGGCGAATAGGCGCCCATGCCGCCGGTGTTCGGCCCGGTGTCGCCGTCGCCGACGCGCTTGTGGTCCTGCGCCGAGCCGAGCAGCATCGCCTGGCTCGCCGTCGCACAGTGCGAACAGCGAGACTTCCTCGCCGATCAGGCATTCCTCGATCACCACCGCGGCGCCGGCTTCGCCGAAGCGCGCGCCGCTTCCATGATCGCGTCGATCGCGGCTCAGCGCCTCGGCCTCGGTCGCGGCCACGACCACGCCCTTGCCGGCGGCGAGGCCGTCGGCCTTGACCACGATCGGCGCGCCGCGGCGGCGGACGAATTCGCGCGCGGCGTCGGCGTCGTCGAAACGCTCCCATTTCGCGGTCGGAATGCCGGCGGCGTCGGCGATCTCCTTGGTGAAGGTCTTGCTGCCTTCCAGTTGCGCCGCCGCCGTGCGTCGGGCCGCAGCAGGCGATGCCCGGCCGCCTCCATCGCATCGGTGATGCCGGCGACCAGCGGCGCTTCCGGCCCCGGAACCACGAGATCGATCTGCGTTGTCGCGGCGCGAAGGCGACCAGTGCGGGAAAGTCCATCACGCCGATCGGCACGCATTCCGCGACCGCCGCGATGCCGGGGTTGCCCGGCGCGCACCACAGTTTCGTCAGCAACGGGCTGGCGGCGATGGCCCAGCACAGAGCGTGCTCGCGCCCGCCCGATCCGATCACCAACACCCGCATGGCCGCGCCCTCGCTTCCGATCGCGGCGCGGTGTAGCATAGGCTGCCGCGCATGGACGAACCTCGCCCGCCGCTGTTTCGCAACCTGCCGGAGTTCACCGTCTCGGAAATCTCCGGCGCGATCAAACGCACGCTGGAGGGCGAGTTCGGCCGCGTCCGGGTGCGCGGCGAGATCACCGAGATGAAGCGGTATCCGTCCGGCCACATCTATTTCTCGCTGAAGGACGAGGGCGCGCAAGACTCTCCGGCATCGTCTGGAGAATTCGGCGTTGCCGCGGCTCGGCCTGGTGCCGGAGAACGGCGTCGAGGTGATCGCGACCGGCCGGATCTCCGCCTATGGCGAGCGGTCGTCCTACCAGCTCATCGTCGAGCGGATGGAATATGCCGGCGCCGGCGCGTTGCTGGCGCGGATCGAGATGCTGCGGCGTGCGCCTCGCCGCCGAGGGCTTGTTCGACGCCGACCGCAAACTGCCGCTGCCGGTGCTGCCGCGGGTGATCGGCGTGGTGACCAGCGAGCGCGGCGCGGTGATCCAGGACATCCGCACCACGATCTTGCGGCGCTTTCCGCGCAACATCCTGGTCTGGCCGGTGCCGGTGCAGGGCGAGGGCGCGGCGCGAACAGATCGCCGCCGCCATCGCCGGTTTCGACGCGCTGCCGGCGGCGGCCGGTGCCGCGGCCGGACGTGCTGATCGTCGCGCGCGGCGGCGGCAGCCTGGAAGACCTGATGGCGTTCAACGAGGAAATCGTGCTGCGCGCCGTCGCCGCCTGCCGCATTCCGCTGATCTCGGCGGTCGGGCACGAGACGGACACGACGCTGATCGACTTCGTCTCCGATCGCCGCGCGCCAACGCCGACAGCGGCGGCGGAGATGGCGATCCCGGCGCGGGCCGATCTGCTGGCCGATCTGGCGCAGAAGGCGGCGCGGCTGGCGGCGGCGCTGGACCGGCTGGCGCGGGAGCGGCGGTTGCGGCTGTTGCGCGCCGAGCGCGGCCTGCCGGACCTGCCGTCGCTGCTCGGCACCGCGCGGCAGCGGCTGGACGACCGCGGCGACCGGCTGGCGCTGGCGTTGCCCAATCTGCTGGCGGCGCGGCGAGCGGCGCTGCATCGCGCCGAGCGCGGCCTGCCCGACCCGCTGACCATCATCTCCAGCCGCCGCGCCCGGCTTGAGCTATACGGCGAAAAGCTACGCTCCGGCTTGCGCCACGCCGTCGCCAGCCGCGCCGCCGTGGCCGCGCGGGTGCTGCCCAGGCTGACCGCAACCGCGCTGCAAGCAAAGCTGCGTGAGGCGAGGGCGCGGCTTGAGGGCCTCGGCGCGCGGCTGGAGTCGGTTTCTTACACCCAGGTCCTGGCGCGCGGTTACGCGCTGGTGACCGATGGCGCGGGGGTGCCGGTCACGCGGGCGGCGGCGGTGCGGCCGGGGATGGATCTGCGCCTGCGCTTCGCCGATGGCGAGGCCCGCGCCGTCGCCGCCGGCGGCCGGGGCGAGAAGCGTCAGGCCAGTTTGCCGCTCTGAAGCTCGCGGCGCTGAAACAGGGGCAAGGCCAGCGGCAGAAGCTGCGCCGGCCGGTCCGCCAGCGCGTCGGCGCCGGCCTTGGTCAGTTCCGCCCGCCCGCCATAACCCCAGGCGACGCCGATCGCCGGCAGGGCGTTGGCATGCGCCGCCTCGATATCATGCAGGCGGTCGCCGATCATGATGGTGCCCTGTGCCGCGATCTTCTCCTGGCGGAGGATATGCGCGATCAGGTCGGATTTGCGGTTGAATTCGCCGCTGTCCTCGGTGCCGTAGATGCCCGCGAAGGCCGCTTCCATGCCGAAATGCGCCAGAATGCGCCGCGCGAAGCGGGTGCGCTTCGCGGTGGCCACGAACAGCGAGAACCCGGACGCGGCGAATGCGGTCAGCGCCTCGGGAATGCCGGGATAGGGGGCGTTGTCGAACAAGCCGCCGGCCGCGTAATGCTGGCGGTACAGCGCCGTTGCCTCAAGGGTTCGATCATCGCCGCAGGGTGCCAGCAGGCGGCCCATGACGTCCTCTATCGGCGGCCCCACCACCCAGGTCAGGTCCTCCGCCGGATCGGGGGTGTGGCCGAGGTCGCGCAGGGCGGCACGCAGGCTGGCGAGGATTCCCGGGCGGGAATCGGTCAGGGTGCCGTCGAGGTCGAACAAAGCCGTGCGGACGGTCATCGTTTCGGCCAGCGCCGGTGCAGCCACAGCCATTGCGCCGGCCGGGTGCGGACCCAGCGTTCCAGGCACTGGTTCATCTGCAAGGTCAGCGCCGCGATATCGGCTTGCCGGTTGCCGGTTTCGGGCAGCGTCAGCGGCGCTTCGCAAATTACCCGGAACCGCGCCGGGCCGAGCCGGCGGACCACGCTCGGCACCAACGGGCAGCCGAATCGCAGGGCGAAGGCCGCCGCGGCCGGCGCGGTCATGGCGGGCTGGCCGAACAACGTCGATTCGATGCCGTCATTCATCTTCTGGTCGATCAGCATGCCCAGGGTTCCGCCACCGCGAAGCAGCGCCAGCGCCCCGCGCGCGCCGGCGGCACCCTTGGCGAATTGCGGCACGTCCTCGCCAACAGCGTGCCTGCGAAGCTCGACGATGATCCGGTCGACGCGCGGGTTGGCGGCGGCGCGGTAGAAGCTGGCCAGGGGCACGCCGAAGCACCCCGCGACCAGTGGCAACACCTCCCAATTGCCGAGATGGCCGGAAAAGAAGATCACCGGGCCGCCGCGCGCGGCGAGGCCGCGTACCACCGCCTCGCCGTCGATCTCCCAACCCGGGCCGGACGCGGTTTGCCGCAGTGCCGCGACATGCGGCAACTCGGCGACGGTGCGGCCGAGATTGTCCCACACGCCGCGGACGATCCGGCGGCGTTGGGCCAGGTCCAACTCCGGCATCGCCCACCGAAGGTTGGCGTCGGCGACGCGGCTGACCGGGAGGAGGGGGCCGATGCAGCGGGCAAACCAGCCGCCGAGATTGGACGCGGTGACCGGCCCGAGGCGCCGCAGCACCCCGAGCGCCATCAGGGCGAGCGCCGCCTCCAACGCAAACCTCATGCTCTTCAACATCGAGGGCAAGCCTCGTCCTTCAACATCGAGGGCAAGCCTCGTCCTTCAACATTGAGGGCAAGCCTCGTCGAGCATGACGTCGAGCGCGCGCGGATCTTCCCAGACCAGGCGAACGCCGACCACCCGTACCCAGGCGCGCGCGGCTTGCGGCAAGCGGACCGCGTCCTTCGGCGTCGTGACCGCGACGGCACCCTGTTCGGCGGCGGCTTGCATGATCCGCGTGATGTCGGCCGGCCGGTAGAAAAAATGGTCGGGGAATGCCAGCCGCCCGACCAGGTGGACGCCGGCATCCGCCAGCGTGTTGAAAAATTTCTCCGGCCGGCCGATGCCCGCGAACGCGAAAACCCGCAGGCCAACCGGCGCATCGATCGATTGCAGCGCGCATCGCAGCACCTTCAGGCCAGGCGGCAGGGCGGCCAGCGCATGGTGGCGATCCGGGCCGATCAGCACCGCCGCCCGGCAGCGCGAGGCGGCTTGCGCCACCGGTTCGCGCAGCGGTCCGGCGGGGATCACCCGGCCGTTGCCAAATCCCGCTTCGCCATCGATGACGAGGATGGAAAACGTCTTTTCGAGCGACGGGTTCTGCAAGCCATCATCCATCACCACCACCCGCGCACCGGCGGCGATCGCGAGGCGTGCGGTGGCGGCCCGGTCGACACCGACGAAGCAGGGCGCCACCTCCGCCAACAGCCGTGCTTCATCGCCGACGCGCCGCGCGTCATCGCGGGGCGCCACCTGCATCGGCACGTGGACGCGGCCGCCATAGCCGCGGCTGAGGAACGCCGGGGCGTCGCCGCGCGCGGCGAGGCGGGCGCCGAGGTCGAGGGCGAGCGTGGTCTTGCCGGTGCCGCCGGCGCTGGCGTTGCCGCAGCAGATCACCGGTACCGGCGCGCGCCAGCCGGGCCGGGACAGGCGGCGAGCGGTGGCGGCGGCATAGATCCGTGCCGCGGGAGAGAGCAGGGTGGGAAGCAGCCCGTCATGCCGCCAGAATGCCGGTGCGCGCATGATCGTTACGGCCCAGCGCCCAGCGCATCGGCGAGCATGTCGGCGACACGGCCCGGAAGATCCCCGTAACTGCGCGACGCCAGCCGCCCGGCTTCGCCCATCGCGGCGCGGCGGGCGGGATCGCGCAGCATCGTCGCGACCCAGGCCGCGAGCGCCGGCACGTCGGCCACTCTGGTCAGGCCGCCCGCCGCTTCCAGCACCGCGACCGCGTCAGAGAAATTGCCGACTTCCGGCCCGACCGCGACGGGACAGCCGAGCCGCGCCGGCTCCAGCGGATTCTGGCCGCCTGACGCACCGAGGCTGCGGCCAACGAAGGCATGGCCGACCAGGCGGTAGAACAGGCCGAGCTCACCGAGGGTATCGGCAATCCAGATTCCTGCGCCGGATGGCGGGTCTTGCCCGGCGGCGCGGCGTGTAGCGGCACGCGGCGCGGCACCGGCGGCGATTTGCGGCCCGCGCTCGGGATGGCGCGGCACCACGATGGTCAGCAGGTCCGGGAAGTCGCGCAGCAGCAGGTCGTGCGCGGCCTGGATGGACGTATCCTCGCCGGGATGGGTGCTGGCCGCGAGCCATATGCTTCGACCGGCGAGCAGGGCGCGCAGCCGGGCGAGTTCGTGTTCGTCGACCGGAAGCAGATCGGCGGCGAATTTCAAGTTGCCGGTGAGGATGCTGGCCGGCGCGCCCAGCGCCGCCAACCGTGCCGCGTCCTCGGACGATTGCGCCTGCACACCGCCAAATTCGCCGAACAGCTTGCCGACGCCCGGCATCGACCGCCAGTGGGAGAAGCTGCGGACGGACATGCGCGCATTGACCAGCATGACCGGGATGCGGCGGGCGGCACAACCCGCCAGCAGATTCGGCCAGATCTCGCTTTCGACGAAGGCCGCCGCGTCAGGTCGCCAATGATCGAGGAAGCGTGCGACCCAGCCCGGCACGTCCAGCGGCACGAACCGGTGCAGCACCCGGCCTTGCAGCCTCAGTTCCGGCAACAGGCGGGCCAGCATGGCGGCCGAGGTGACGGTGCCGGTGGTCATCAGCACGGTGACGTCGCTCCGCGCGGCCAGCGCCGACAGCACCGGCAGCACTGAGACGCTTTCGCCGACGCTCGCCGCATGCAGCCACAGCAGCCGGCCGGGCGGGCGGGCCGCCGCCTCGATGCCGCGCCGCTCCGGCAGGCGGTCGGCGATTTCCTTGCCGCGCCGGGCCCGCGAGGCCAGGAACAACCGCAGCGCCGGGGCGGCGGCGCAGGCGCAGGCGGCGTAGAGCCGGCGCAGGATCATCGGCATAACAGGTCGGCGAGGTCGGTCGCGTCCGTCAGCGCCTGCTGGATGCGGGGCAGAGAATTCTCCCAGCCATCGCGTGGCACGGCGATGCTCGGCCCGCAGACCACCACCCCACGTCCCCACGGCAGCGGCAGCACCATCCGGTCCCAGGTTCCCAGCGTCCGGCGGGGACGGGTCTGGGCGGCGCAAGGCAGCACCGGCGCCGCGGACAGGGCAGCGAGCTGGGCGACGCCCGGGGCGGCCTGCCGCCTCGGCCCGCGTGGGCCGTCCGGGGTGATCGCGACATGGGCGCCTGAGCCGAGCGCGTCCAGCAATGCCAGCACGCCGGCGGCGCCACCACGTTCGCGGCCGTCGCGCCGGCTCGAGCCATGCACCACCTGCACGCCGAAATAGCGCATGATTTCGCCGAGGAACCGGCCGTCGCGGTGGCGGCTGGCCAGGATGTGGATGCGTGGCGGCGACGTTGCGCGGGCGTTGGTGAAGTCCCACAAGGCCGGCATCAGCGGCAGGCGCTCGTGCCAGAACGCGGCGACGGCGGGCAGGCCGGCGGCATGCGGCGCCAGGTGTTCGCCGCCATGCAGCGTCCAGCGCGTGGTGCGCAGGGCGAAGGCGAGGTAACGGCCCAGCAACGACGCGAGCCACGCCTGCACTGCCGGCCGCTGCAGCGCCGCCTTCAGCATGATCGGAAATCTTCGGGGGAATCTTTGGCCGCCATGCCCGGCCGGTAGCATGCAGGCCTGCGGGCGTCGAGGACCGGCCGGCCGGAAGCTTTCGCCGCCGCCCGCGCATCAAGGCCGGTTGGTTGCGCGCCGTCGCAACCTGCGTCAGCTTTCGCGCATGAACCCGATCACCCGCGCCGAGCTTGCGGCGCTCGACACCGCCGACCCGCTTGCGCCTTTCCGCGCCCAGTTCAGCCTGCCGGAAGGCGTGGTCTACCTCGATGGCAACTCGCTTGGGGCACTGCCGCGTTCGACGCCGGGCCGGGTCGCGGAAATGGTGGCGCGGGAATGGGGCGATGGCCTGATCCGCAGTTGGAACGACGCCGGCTGGATCGATATGCCGGCGCGCATCGGCGACAAGATCGCCCGGTTGATCGGTGCGCCGCCAGGGACGGTGATGGTCGGCCGATTCCACTTCGGTGAACCTGTTCAAGCTGCTGGGTGCCGCGCTGGCCTTGCGGCCGGAGCGGCGGGTCATCCTGTCCGAACGCGGCAACTTCCCGACCGATCTCTACATCGCCGAGGGACTGGCGGCCCTGCTCGCGCGCGGCCATGAATTGCGGCTGGTGGAGGCAGACGAAATTCCCGGCTTCCGTCACCCATGATGTCGCCGTGGTGATGCTGACGCACGTGAACTACCACAACGGCGCGATGCACGACATGGCGGCGACGACGCGCGCGGTGCACGCGGCCGGCGCCTTGATGCTGTGGGACCTGGCGCATTCCGCCGGTGCCGTGCCGGTCGACCTTGCCGGCGCCGATGCCGATCTCGCCGTCGGCTGCGGCTACAAGTTCCTCAATGGCGGCCCCGGCGCGCCCGCGTTCCTCTATGTCGCCGAACGGCTGCACGCGCGGATGCAGGTTCCCGCTGACCGGCTGGCTCGGCCACGCGGCGCCGTTCGCGTTCGAATCATCCTATCGCCCCGCCGGCGGCATATCGGGCGCCGTCGTCGGCACGCCGCCGATGCTCAGCCTCGCCGCATTGGAGGTCGGAGTCGACATCGCGCTGCAGGCGCCGATGCCGGCGCTGCGGGAAAAATCGCTGCGCCAATCCGGCATTTTCGCGGATCTGGTGGCGCAAAGCTGCGCCGGCCACGGTCTTCGGCTGGTCTCGCCGACCGATCCGGCACGGCGCGGCAGCCAGGTCTGCTTCGCCCACGCCCAGGCCTATCCGATCATGCAGGCGTTGATCGCCCGCGGCGTCATCGGCGATTTCCGCGCGCCCGACATCCTTCGTTTCGGGATCACCCCGCTTTACCTCGGCTATGCCGAGCTTTGGGACGCGGTTGAGATCCTGCGGCTGGTGATGACCAGAGGCGAGTGGCAGCAGGAAGCATTCCGCTCCCGTCGGAAAGTGACGTAGCGCCGATCAACCGGAAAGAACTGCCATGCGCATCGGTCCTGGAGCGACGAGCCGCCTCGCTGCCATCCTGCTGGCCATGCTGCTGGCGGGCGTGGCGCCGGCCTGGGCACAGGGCATCGACGGCTCCTGGTGCCGCAACGATCAGCGCCTGACCATCAACGGCCGCACGATCATGACGCCCGGCGGCAGCCAGACCCAGGGCGAGAACGGCGGGGACATGTTCTCCTGGCGCGTGCCGCCGGGCGAGCCGGGTGCCGGCGGCTTCCTGACGCTGCAGCAATTGAGCGAGACCGAGGCGCAGATCCGCACCAGCGAACACGCGCCGCCGCAGATCTGGCGGCGCTGCACGCCGCCGGTGAGCTGAGGTGCCGATGAGCTGAGATGCCGGTGGGCCAATCGGCGCGCGGCGAGTGCGAACGCGATGACCGTGGGGGATGTGGCGATGGCGACGGAGGAGTGGCGCGAGGCGAACCGCGCCAATTGGGATGAGCGGGTGGCGATCCACCTCAACGCCTATCACCTGGCGCCGTTGCGCGCGGGAAAAGGCGGCCTCACGCCGATCGTCGACGCGGAATTGGGCGAGGTCGCGGGCAAGCGCATCTTGCATCTGCAATGCCATTTCGGTGCCGACTCGCTCGCTCTGGCGCAACGCGGCGCCGAGGTGGTTGGGCTCGATTTCTCCGCCCCCGCCATCGCCGCCGCCCGGGCGCTGGCCGGCGAACTCGGTTTGTCGGCGCAGGTCCGGTTCGTGCAGGCCGATCTCTACGACGCGCCGGCGGCGATCGCGGCGCCGCGGGGCTTCGACCTCGTCTTCGTGACCTGGGGCACGATCTGCTGGTTGCCCGATATCTGGCGCTGGGCGCGGGTGGTGGCGCATTTCGTTCGGCCCGGTGGTTCGCTGTATTTCGCCGAGGGCCACCCTGCGGCCTGGGTCCTCGGCGATGAGGTGGCGACGGCGGACGGAAATCCCGGCTTCTCCCTGCCGTATTTCCAGCGTGAGGCGCTGATCGTCGACGACACCCGCGACTATGCCGATCCAACGGCACAGGTGGTGAACGCACGCCAGCACCAGTTCATGCACCGGCTTGGCGACATCGTCACCGCGCTGTTGGACGCCGGCCTCACGCTCGACTGGCTGCATGAGCACGATGCCGTACCCTGGGCCATGTTCAAATGCCTGCGGCCCGGCGAGGACCGGATGTTCCGTTGGCCGGACCGGCCTTGGCTGCCGCTGGCGGTTTCGTTACGCGCAAGCGCGCGCTGAGGTTGTCAGTCAGGATGATGCGGCGCTACCGGCCCGCCGCGCCCGCCGCTCCATGACCAGCAGGAAAACCCCGGACAGCAGAATCAGCCCGGCGCCGGCGAAGATCGGCACCGAGGGTATATCGCCCCAGATCACGAAGCCGAGCACGAAGGCCCAGAGCAATGCGGTGTATTCCACCGTCGCCATCACCGAGGCCGGGGCAAGCCGGCAGCCTTCGAACAAGGTGAACTGACCGAGGCCGCCGAGCACGCCGACCGCCAGCAACAGCGGCAACTGAATGCCGCCCGGCGTGACCCAGGTGAAGGCGGTGACCGAGCCGGTGACGATCAGGAAAAAGAAATTCTGGTAGAACATCTGCAGCATCGACGATTCGCGGCGCGCGATCTGGCGCATCAGGATGATCGCGATCCCCCACATCACCGCCGCCAGCAGCACCAGCCCGGTCGCCCTCGACGCGCGCACTCCGAACGGGTCGCTGGCCACCAGAACGCCGGCGAAGCCCAGCGAAGCGGCCAGCCAGCGCGAGGGTGGCACACGCTCACCGAGCAGCGGGATCGCCAGCACCATGGTGATCAGCGGCGCGCTGAAATACAGCGTCATCAACTGCGCCAATTCCATTTCGCGTGCGGCGGTGTAGTAGCAGAGCCAGGCGGCGAGTGTCAGCACGCTGCGGCTGAACAACGCGGTCTTCAGCGGCGTGCTCAGGGCGCGGGCGAGCAGCGGGCCGCGGCCGATCGCCAGGCAGGCGAGCGTGATGGTCAGGCTGCGGAAGAACAGCACCTGCCAGACCGGCATGAAGGCGACCAGCCATTTGTTCGTCGCGTCGTGCAGCGAGAACAGGCTGTACGCGAGCACGCCGAGGCCGATGCCGGCCGAGATGCGATCGCCCATGCCAGTCTACTCGGCGGCGCTGCGCAAGCGCGGCACCGGCGGCCAGCGGGCATAACGGCAAAGCGGCGGCGAGCATTGCCGCCAGCAGCAGCAAATGCGGCCGCGGGGTCAGTCCCGGCGGCGGCGGCATCGGCCGCGGCGACGCCGAAGATCAGCACCGGCGCGGCCAGCGGCAGCACCAGCAGCGGCAGCAGCACGCCGCCGCGCCGCGCGCCGAGCACGATCGCGGCCCCGGTCGTGCCGAACAGCGACAGCACCGCGGTGCCCGGCAGCAGGCCCGCGAGCAAGGCCGGGATCGCCTCCGCCGGCATGCGCAGCATGACCGCCAACGGCGCCGCCGCCAGCAGCAGCGGCAGGCCGGTCACCAGCCAATGCGCCGCACGCCTTCGCCCCGGCGATGGCCGGCGGCGGGAAGGCCGCACAGCAGAAGCTGGTCGAGCGAGCCGTCCTCGAAATCCGCGCCGAACAACCGGTCGAGCGGCAGCAACGCGGCCAGCAACGCGCAAACCCAGATGATCCCCGGTGCCAGCCGGCCCAGACGTCTCCGGCGCCGGCCCGATCGCCAGCGGGAACAGCGACGCGGTGAGCAGGAAGAACAGCATCGCCGCCAGGCGTGTCGCCGCCGTGGCGGAGCGACAGGCGCAGCTCGCGCCCGAGCAACGCCGCGAACAGCCTCACGACAGCTCAGCGTCCGCGGCGCCGGGCAACGGCAGCGGCAGATGGGTCGCTGCGACGACGATGCCGCCTTGCGCCCGATGCCCGGCCAGCAACGCCGCGAGCTGGCCGATCGAGGCCGTGTCGAGCCCCAAGGTCGGCTCGTCCAGCAGCCATAAGTCGGTCGCGCTGCATCACCAGCCGCGCCAGGCGAGCCGGCGGCGCTGGCCGGCCGACAGCATGCGGGCCGGCAGTTCGCCCAAGGCCGCCAGTCCGACCGCCGCCAGTGCCGCTGCCACGTCGCGGCCCGACCCCAGACGCGCAGGTTCTCCGCCACCGTCAGACCGGGCTTCACCGCGTCCTGATGCCCGACATAGGCGACGGCGGCCCGCATGGGCGGCGCGATCGGCCAGGGCATCCTCGCCGTGCCACAGCACGCGCCCGGCCTCCGGCGCGGACCAGGCCCGCGAGCAGCCGCAGCAAAGTGGATTTGCCGGCGCCGTTCGGCCCGACCAGCAACAACGCGCCGCCCGCGGCGACGGCGAAGTCGAGGCCGGCGAACACCAGCCGCTCCCCGCGGATCACCGCCAGTCCCTCAGCCTGAAGCACGTTTCCTCCTGTTCGGACGCGCCCGAACCCGTACGGGTTGCCGTGCCCGCACCCCCATGCTTTAAGCCGGTTCCGTCAAGCTTGACACTGGCATAACATACCGCCCGCACCGCCCGGGACTCGGCTCCCCCTGCGACGCGTCGGCGCAACGCAGAGGCATCTTCTCATGAAATCAGTCGGGCAGGACAGCCTCAACACTCGCCGCACCCTGAACGTGCAAGGCAAGTCCTACGAGTATTTCTCCATCCCCGAGGCGGCGAAGACGCTCGGTGACGTGTCGCGCCTGCCGGTCAGCCTGAAAGTGCTGCTGGAGAACGTGCTCCGCTTCGAGGATGGCCGCACCTACACCGTGGCCGACGCCCGCGCCGTCGCCGGGTGGCTGGAAAAGGCCTCCTCCACCGCCGAGGTGCCGTTCAAGCCGGCGCGCATCCTGATGCAGGATTTCACCGGCGTGCCCGCCGTGGTCGACCTTGCGGCGATGCGCGACGGCATCCTGCGCCTGGGCGGCAATCCGCAGCAGGTCAACCCGCTGATTCCCGTCGACCTGGTGATCGACCACTCGGTGATGGTCGATTTCTCCGCCAGTCCCGAAAGCCTGACCCGGAACGTGGACATCGAGTTCGAACGCAACGCCGAGCGCTACACCTTCCTGCGCTGGGGCCAGGGCGCCTTCCACAATTTCCGCGTCGTGCCGCCCGGCACCGGCATCTGCCACCAGGTGAACCTCGAATACCTCGCCCAGGCGGTTTGGACCGCCGATCTGGACGGCAAGACCTTCGCCTATCCGGACACGCTGTACGGCACCGACAGCCACACCACGATGGTGAACGGCATGGGCGTGCTGGGCTGGGGCGTCGGCGGCATCGAGGCCGAGGCGGCGATGCTCGGCCAGCCGATCGCCATGCTGATCCCCGATGTCATCGGCTTCCGCCTGGTCGGCCGCCTGCCGGAGGGTGCCACCGCCACGGACCTGGTGCTGACGGTGACGCAGATGCTCCGCCGCAAGGGCGTGGTCGGCAAGTTCGTCGAATTCTACGGCCCAGGGCTGCCGGAGCTGACGCTCGCCGACCGCGCCACCATCGCCAACATGGCCCCGGAATACGGCGCCACCTGCGGCTTCTTCCCGGTCGACCGCGTGACGCTGGACTACATGCAGCTGACCGGCCGCGATCTCGGCCGCATCGCGCTGGTGGAGGCGTACAGCAAGGCCCAGGGGATGTGGACCGACGCCAGCACGCCGGAGCCGGTGTTCACCGACAGCCTGGAACTCGACCTCTCGACCGTGCTCCCCAGCATCGCCGGCCCGAAGCGGCCGCAGGACCGGGTGCTGCTGAAGGACGCTGCCTCCGCCTTCAAGGCCGACCTCACCAAAGGGCCTGGGCGTGCCGGCCAACGACGTCGGCGCCAGCGTCAAGGTCGAAGGCAAGAACTACGAGCTCGCGCATGGCGACATCGTCATCGCGGCGATCACCAGCTGCACCAACACCTCCAATCCGTACGTGCTGGTCGCCGCCGGCCTGCTGGCGCGCAAGGCGCGCAGCTTCGGGCTCGATGCCGAAGCCGTGGGTGAAGACCTCGCTGGCACCCGGCTCCCAGGTGGTGACGGAATACCTCGACAAGTCCGGCCTGAGTGCCGATCTCGACGCGCTTGGCTTCAACACCGTCGGCTATGGCTGCACCACCTGCATCGGCAATTCCGGCCCGCTCGACGAGGCCATCGTCGATGCGATCGAGGAGCATAAGCTCGTCGCCGTCGCCGTGCTGTCCGGCAACCGCAACTTCGAGGGCCGGGTGCATCCGAACATGCGCGCCAACTATCTCGCCAGCCCGCCGCTGGTGGTGGCCTATGCGCTGCTCGGCAAGATGACGGTGGACATCACCACAGCCCCGATCGGCACCGCGCTCGACGGCCGCGCGATCTATCTGCGCGACATCTGGCCGACCAACCAGGAGATCGCCGAGGTCGTCGCCTCCAGCCTGTCGCGCGAGCAGTTCCTCGCCCGCTACGGCGAGGTGTTCCAGCGGCCCGAAGCAGTGGCAGGCGATCGAGATGGCCGGCGACATCAACACCTATGGCTGGTGCGACAGCTCCACCTACGTGAAGAACCCGCCTTACTTCGAGGGCATCACGATGGAGCCGAAGCCCGTCCTCGACATCGTCGGCGCCCGCATCCTGGCCGAACTCGGGGACAGCATCACCACCGACCACATCAGCCCGGCGGGCAACATCCGCAAGTCATCGCCGGCCGGCGAATACCTGGGCGAGCGGCAGATCCTGCAGAAGGATTTCAACAGCTACGGCGCGCGGCGCGGCAACCACGAGATCATGATGCGCGGCACCTTCGCCAATATCCGCATCAAGAACGAAATGGTTCCGGGTGTGGAAGGCGGCGATGACCAAGCATTTGCCATCCGGCGAGGTGATGCCGATCTACGACGCCGCCATGCGCTACAAGCGTGAGGGCGTGCCGCTGGTCATTCTCGGCGGCAAGGAATACGGCACCGGGTCGTCACGCGACTGGGCGGCGAAGGGCACCATGCTGCTGGGCGTGCAGCGCGGTGATCGTCGAGAGCTTCGAGCGCATCCATCGCTCCAACCTGGTCGGCATGGGCGTGCTGCCGCTGCTGTTCAGCCCGGGCATGGACCGCAAGTCGCTCGGCCTGACCGGCGCCGAAATCCTCGACATCACCGGCCTCGATGATCTGCGGCCACGGATGGAGCTGTCGCTGGTCATCCACCGTCCCAACGGCACCGTCGACACGGTCCCGGTGATCTGCCGCGTCGATACGCTCGACGAGGTTTCCTATTATCGCCACGGCGGGATTCTTCAATACGTGCTGCGCGAAATGGCGAAGGCGGCGTAACGGGCACATCGAAGTCCATCGCTGCCACGAACTTCCATCGCCCAAAGGAACGGATAAAAATGCAGAACACGGATCGGGTTTGGAGTTCTGGTCGATGACAAGCGCGAGACATACGAGGCGCTGAGCGATCGGATCTGGGAAATGCCCGAGATCGCCTACAACGAATACCGATCCTGCGCCGAACATACCAAGATGCTGCAGGACGAGGGCTTCCGGGTGACGGAAAACCTCGCGGGTATTCCGACCGCGGTGATGGGCGAGGCCGGCGACGAGGGGCCGGTGATCGCCATTCTCGGCGAGTACGACGCGCTGCCGGGCCTCAGCCAGGAGGCTGGCGTCGCCGAGCCGCGTCCGCGCCCCGGCGACGGCATGGGCCATGGTTGCGGCCACAACCTGCTCGGCTCGGCCTCGCTGCTGGCGGCGACCGCGGTGAAGGACTGGCTGGCGGAGAACGGCATCAAGGGCCGCGTGCGCTATTATGGCTGCCCGGCCGAGGAAGGCGGGGCCGCGCAAGGCGTTCATGGTGCGCGCTGGATGTGTTCGACGACGTGGACATCGCCATCACCTGGCACCCGATGCCGTTCGCCGGCGTGAACGACGCCATGAGTCTCTGGCCAACACACGCATCGATTTCTCGTTCATCGGCCGCGCCAGCCACGCCGCTGCCGCACCGCAGCTCGGCCGCAGCGCGCTCGATGCGGTGGAGCTGATGAATGTCGGCGTCAACTACATGCGCGAGCACATGCCGAGCGACGCGCGCATCCATTACGCGATGATCGATGGCGGCGGTGTCGCGCCGAACGTGGTGCAGGCGCAGGCGACGGTGCGCTACGCCGTGCGGGCGCGCGACCTCGCGGAAATGAACGCGCTGGTCGAACGGGTGAAGAAGGCGGCGCAGGGTGCGGCGCTGATGACCGAGACGACCGTTGACATCAAGATTATTTCCGCCGTGTCGAACCTGCTCGGCAAACACGCCGCTCGATCAGGCGATGCACGCAGAATCTTGAGCGTCTGGGGCCGCCTCCCTTCGATACCGACGACCGCGCGTTCGCCGAACAGATCCGCGCCACCCTGACGCCGCAGGACATCGCGGCGCAGTATCGCCGCGCCGGCCTGCCGATCCGCCAGGACCAGCCGCTGTCCGACGCCATCGTGCCGCTCGGTCTTCGCGGGGAGCCGATGCTCGGCTCGACCGATGTCGGTGATGTGAGCTGGAAAGTGCCGCTGGTGCAGGCGGACGGCGCCACCATCGCCATCGGCACGCCGTTCCATTCCTGGCAGCTGACGGCGCAGGGAAAATCGCCCTTTGGCCAAGAAAGGCATGGTGCACGTCGCCAAGGTGATGGCCGGAACCGCGGTGGATGCGCTGCGCGACCCCACGCTGATCGCCCGCGCCAAGGCCGACCTGGCGGCGCGCACGCAGGGCAATCCCTATGTCTGCCCGTTGCCCGACGACGTGCATCCGCCGATCCGGGCAAAGGCGGAGTAGCCGCGCCCACCATCTTTCAGGCTTTCGGACAGCATCGGCAGACATGCTGCATTTGACCAAGCTCGCCGTTGGGATTCGCGACATCGCGCATCTGCGCGAGGTGCAGGCGGCGCGCGGCAAGGCGGACCCGCCGCTGCGCCACCGCACCGGCAATTTTCCCCGCCGGATCGCCGAGATCGTCGATGGCGGCTCAATCTATTGGGTCATTGCCGGGGCCGTGGTGGTGCGACAGCGCATCCTCGACATAGTGGAGGACACCCGCGATGACGGGACGCGTTGCGCCCGCATCCTGCTGCACAAGCGGTTGATCGCAGTGGCGGCGCGGCCGACCAAACCGTTCCAGGGCTGGCGATATCTCGACGCGGCCGATGCGCCGGCGGACCTGGTTCGCGGGGCGGCCGCAAAGGGGCAGGACGCGCTGCCGCCGGCGATGCTGCGTGACCTCAGGGCGCTGGGATTGCTGTAGGTAGGCTGGCCGGAAACTGGCGATGTCGGGCCGGTTTCGCCGACAAAATATCTTGCAAAGTTACGGACGAGCTTGCAATGGTATTTCAGGCATGTAGTGGGCTTTGCTCCACTCGTGCCTGAACTGCAACCCATTCCCAGGAGCGTCCCGTGATCCTCAACCGCAGAACCTTGCTGGCCTCCATCGGACTGACCCTGTCGGCCGCCACCGCAGCCGAAGCCGCATCCGCTACGCACACCACCAAAAAGAAGCCGACCCACACCCACGCGATCAAGGCGTCCTCGCCGAAGACCACGCATCACAAATCGCATGCGACGCCGCTGAGCTGAACTTCCGAGGATTTCGAGATCGGGGCGCTCTGGCGCAATAGCGGTTGCCGTTGCGGCTGATCTGACGGATACAGGCTTTCTGCCCTATCCGTCAGCGTCTGCCCCGAGAGATCGATGAACGCTCCGCCTGTCGACATGCCTATCGCGGTAGACCCGCGCTACGACTTCGCCAGCGCCGAGCCGCGATGGCAGCAGGCCTGGGCGGAGCGCGGCTGCTTCCGGGTTGAAGACGTTCCGACCGACGGCCGGCCAAAATACTACGTCCTTGAGATGTTCCCGTATCCCAGCGGGAAGATCCATATGGGCCATGTTCGCAACTACACCCTGGGCGACGTGGTCGCGCGTGCGAAACGCGCGCAGGGGTATTCGGTGCTGCACCCGATGGGCTGGGACGCGTTCGGTCTACCGGCCGAGAACGCCGCCCGCGAGCGCGGGATTCATCCGGCGAAATGGACCTGGGACAACATCGCCGCCATGCGCGCGGAACTGCAGCGCATGGGGCTGTCGCTCGACTGGCAACGCGAGTTCGCCACCTGCGATCCGGCCTATTATGGCCAGCAACAGAAGCTGTTCCTCGATTTCATGCGCGACGGGCTGGTCGAACGCCGCGAAAGCTGGGTCAACTGGGACCCGGTCGACGGCACCGTGCTGGCCAATGAGCAGGTGATCGATGGCCGCGGCTGGCGCTCCGGCGCGCCGGTCGAAAAGAAGCAGCTGTCGCAATGGTTTTTCCGCATCACCAAATTTGCCCCCGAGCTGTTGGCGGCACTCGACCACCTGGATCGCTGGCCGGAGCGGGTGCGGCTGATGCAGGCCAACTGGATTGGCCGCAGCGAAGGCGCGCGCCTGCGTTTCCGCCTCGCCAGCCCGCAAGCCGGGATCGATGAGGTTGAGGTTTATACCACCCGTCCGGACACGTTGTTCGGCATGTCGTTCCTGGCGATCGCCCCCGAACATCCGCTCGCCACCGCGGTCGCGGCGCGTGACCCGCAAGCGGCGGCGTTCATCGCGGAGTGCCGCAGCCAGGGCACCAGCGAGGCGGTGATCGAGGCGAACGAGAAGAAGGGCTACGCCACCGGCTTGCGCGTGCGCCATCCCTTCAGCAACGCGACCTATCCTGTCTGGATCGCCAATTTCGTCCTCATGGAATACGGCACCGGCGCCATCTTCGGCTGCCCCGCGCATGACCAGCGTGACCTCGATTTCGCGCGGAAATATTCGCTCGACGTGGTTCCCGTGGTGCTGCCGCCGGGCGCCGACCCCGCGCGTTTCGCGATCCACGACACCGCCTATGTCGATGCCGGCATCATGATCAATTCCGGCTTTCTCAACGGGCTGGAGGCGCCGGCCATGGCGAAGCCGGCGGCGATCCGGCGGCTGGAGGAGCTCGGCGTGGGCGAGGGCGTCGTCAACTGGCGCCTGCGCGACTGGGGAGTGAGTCGGCAGCGTTATTGGGGTTGCCCGATTCCGGTGATCCATTGCGCCTCCTGCGGTGCCGTGCCGGTGCCGCGCGAGCAATTGCCGGTGGAACTGCCGCAGGACGTGCGTTTCGACATCCCGGGCAATCCGCTCGATCACCACCCGACCTGGAAGCATGTCGCCTGCCCGTCCTGTGGCGAGATGGCGCGCCGCGAAACCGACACCTGCGACACGTTTGTCGACAGCGCCTGGTATTTTGCCCGTTTCTGCAGCCCGACCGCGCCGGAGCCGGTGACGCGCGAAGCGGTCGATCACTGGCTGCCGGTCGACCAGTATATCGGCGGCATCGAGCACGCGATCCTGCATCTGCTGTATTCGCGCTTCTTCATCCGCGGGATGCGCGAGACCGGCTACCTTTCCGTCGACGAGCCGTTCGACGGCCTGTTCACCCAGGGCATGGTGACGCATGAGAGCTATCGGCTCGGCGAAGGCGCCAACGGCGGCTGGCTCTATCCGGAAGAAGTGGAGAAACGGGCCGACGGCACCGTGGTGCACCGCGAAACCGGTGAGCCTGTGATCGTCGGCCGCGTCGAGTCGATGTCGAAATCGCGGCGCAACACGGTTGATCCGGGCGCCATCATCGCGCGTTACGGCGCCGATACGGCCCGGTGGTTCGTGCTGTCCGACAATCCGCCCGAGCGGGACATCGAATGGACCGAGGCCGGCGTCGCCGGCGCCTATCGCTTCACCCAGCGGCTGTTCCGCCTGGCGGAAAGCATCGAAGCGGATCAACTTCTGGTGAACGTTCCTGCTTCGTTCTGCGAAGCGGCCCGAAAACTGCGGCATGTCACGCACCGTACCATCTTCTCGGTCAGTGATTCCCTGGAAAACCTGTCGTTCAACGTCGCGGTGGCCCGGATCTACGAATTCGCCAACGCGATCACTGAGGCGGAAAAAGCCGCGGCTTCCGGCGGAGATGCAGGGCTGGACTGGGCGCGGTTCGAAGCCATGTCGGTGATGGCGCAGCTGATTTCGCCAATGATGCCGCATCTCGCAGAGACGATTCACAGCCTTCTCTGTCCCGGCGACGACCGATTGGTCGCCGAGCTGAGTTGGCCGGTCGGCGATGCCGACGCTGGCCGCGGCACAGACGGTGACAATTGCGGTGCAGATCATGGGCAAGCTGCGGGGGACGCTGGAAATGCCACCGGGTAGCGATGCCGCCGCGGTGCTCGCGGCTGCCGAGGCAGAGCCGAATGTGGCACGGCTGTTGGCCGGGAAGACCATCGTCAAGCGCGTGCATGTGCCTGATCGGATTGTGAATTTCGTCGTGCGGGATTAGGGCGATGGCAGGCCATCCAAGGCTGACACGTCGGATGCTGGGCCCGTTGCTGCTGGCGGCGGCGCTGCCAGGCTGCGGCTTCTCGCCGATCTACGCCAGTGGCGGCCGCACGACCGGTCCGGCGGAAGAGGGGCTGGCGGCAATCACCGTCGGTCTCATCCCGGAGCGATCCGGCCAGGTGCTCCGCCAGGCGCTTCAGGCGCGCTTCGAGCATGCCGGCTCCGGCGTACCTCGAGCCTATGATCTCACGGTGGCGTTCGGAATTTCCTCTGAGGCGATTGCAATCGAGCAAGACAGCTCAGTGACGCGCATCCGCCTGGTGGCATCGGCGACGTGGACGCTCACGGCTCAGGATACCCAGCGCCGGACGCTGGCCAACGGCACCGCGCGGACGTTTGATGGCTTCAATATCATCAATCAGCAGTTTTTCGCATCCGACCTTCAGAGCGAAGCGGTGCAGCGCCGGATGGCCGAGGCGGTTGCGGACCAGATCACCCTCCAGCTCGCGTCTTATTTCAAGAAGCACGCCACAGCCACGTGATCCTGCTGACCGCACCGGCGAGGTCGGACCGATGAAACTCGACGCGCGTCGAATCGACGCCTTCCTCCGCGATCCCGGCGCTACCAGAGTGGTTCTGCTGCACGGCGACGATGTCGGCCTGATCAGGGAGCGCGCGGCGAGGCTGGTGCGCGCCGTGGTGGGTGCCGCGGATGATCCATTCCGTTTGGTGGAGTTGGAGCGCGATGGCTTCGCCAGCATCCCGGATGAGGTCGCGTCCCTGCCGATGACCGGCGGCCGGCGTGTGGTGCGCGTGCGCGACGCCGCGGAATCGGTGACCCCGTTCGTCCAGGCGGTCTTGGCCGGACCGGCGACGGGCCTGTTGGTGCTGGAAGCGGCGGGCCTCACGGGGAAAGGGAAGTTGCGAGCCCTGGTGGAACGCGCGCCCGATGCAGCGGCGATCGCCTGTTATCCCTTGGCCGGCCGCGCGCTGGAACAGGCCATCACCGCCGGCCTGGCGGAATTCGGGGTGACCGTCGAGGCGGATGCGCTGCACTGGCTGAGTGGGCAGCTTGGAGCGGACCAGGCGGTCACGTACGCGGAAGTGGAGAAGCTGGCGATCTATGCCGGGCGGGACGGCCGGGTGGATTTGGACGCCGCGAGGATTTGCGTCGGCGATCTCGCGGGGCTTTCGTTGGACGACGCCTTGTTCGCGGCGACCAGCGGTGACGTCGCCGCGACTGACAGGGCCTTGGAATTGGCAATGGCGGAGGGGGCGGCGCCGGTTGGCGTGCTCCGGGCAACGCTTGCGCATCTGCAGCGGCTGCAGCGTGCGCGTGCCAGCATGGCGTTGGGCCGAAGTGCCGCGGAGGCCGCGAAATCCGTGCGACCGCCGATTTTCTTTCGACGAGAAGGGGCTTTCATCGCAGCCCTGATGAATTGGTCAGAGCCGGCACTCGAGCAGGCCTGCCAGCGGGTCTGGGATGCTGAGCGTGCCTGCAAGCGCACTGGTTCGCCGGCGGAGACGCTTTGCCGGAATGCGTTGATCGGCCTGTCGCAGCGAGGAGCCGTGGCGTCTCGCCGAAGATAGCGGTTGCCGCCGGCTCGGCTGAGTGTTCTCGCTCTTGAATGAGGCGACGACCTAGCCCTTTGTTTAGCCGAGCAATTTTATGGCACGGCGATTCCACCTAAAGCCATATTGCTCTAATCGCGAGTGAGCAGCGTGATCACGCCGTCGAGCTGGTCCAGGGAACGATAGTGGATTCGGACGACGCCACCTTTGCCGTCGAACCCGATCTCGACCTTCAAGCCCAGGCGCTGCGAAAGATCACGCTCCAATGCCGCAGTTTCCGGATCGACCGGCTTGCGCGTCGTCGCGGAGCCGGCGGTCTCCCCTTGGGGGCGCTGCGTCGCCAAGGCTTCGGTCTGGCGGACATTCAGGCCCCGGGCGATCACCGTCAGGGCGGCTTTGGCGGGATCGGGGTGGGCGAGCAAGGCGCGGGCGTGGCCGGCGGTGAGGGTTCCGTTCTTGACCTCCCCCTGCACCGTTGCGGGAAGGTTCAGCAGGCGCATCGTATTGGCGACGTGGCTGCGGGACTTGCCGACGGCTTCCGCCAACACCTCCTGCGTCATCGCGAATTCGTCCACCAGCCGGCGGTAGCCGTCGGCTTCCTCAATGGCGTTGAGGTCCTGGCGCTGCAAATTCTCGACCAGCGCCGCCGCCATCGCCTCCGAATCGCCGAGATCGCGAACCAGGACCGGCACCTCGTGCAGTCCGGCCGCTTGGGAGGCCCGCCAGCGACGCTCGCCGGCGATGATTTGGTAGCGACCGCCCGCGTCAGGGTGCGGCCGGGCGAGCAGGGGTTGCAGGACGCCCCGGGCGCGGATGGAATTGATGAGATCGGCGAGACTTGGCGGGTCGATGGGGCCGCGCGGCTGAAACGGGCCGGGCTCCAGCATTTCGATTCCGATGGAGGTGACACCGGGGCTTGAACGTGAGGCGGGCGGGGAGGGATCGCCCATCAGGGCGGCCAAGCCGCGGCCGAGGCGGGGACTGACTTCCTTGGCGCTCATGGTGTCGGCACCGTCAGTGCGCGTTCGCGTTGCAGGAGTTCGGCGGCGAGACGGACATAAGATTGGGCGCCGGGGGAGCGGGAATCGTAAAGGATCACTGGCTTGCCATGACTGGGGGCCTCGGAGATGCGGATATTGCGGGGTATCACGGTTTCATAGACCTGGTCACCGAAGAAGCCGCGAGCGTCGCTCGCAACCAGGTCTGACAGGTTATTGCGCCGATCGAACATGGTGAGGACGATGCCTTGGAGCCGCAAGCCGGGGTTGAGCTTGCGCTTCACGAGATCGATGGTGCGCGTCAACTGACTGATGCCTTCGAGGGCGAAGAATTCGCACTGGAGCGGTACAAGTACGGCATCCGCCGCGACAAGGCCGTTCAGGGTGAGGAGTCCGAGGCTGGGCGGGCAGTCAATGAGGATGAAGGTGGGGGGCTGATCAAACGCCCCTGGCTTTCTCAGGGCTTCGCGGAGGCGATACTCGCGGCGTTCCTCGCCGACGAGCTCGATTTCTGCGCCTGCGAGGTCCGGCTCGGCGGGAATCAGCGATAAATTCGGAATCCCGGTGGCGCGGAGGACGGATTTCGGCTCGACGCCCTCCAGCGCCAGCGCATAAGTCCCAGCGCCACGGGCGTTGCGGCTAAGGCCCAGGCCGGTGGACGCATTACCCTGTGGGTCGAGATCGACCAAGGTCACCGTTTCGCCGCTTGCGGCCAGGGCAGTCGCGAGGTTTACGGCAGTGGTCGTCTTGCCGACGCCGCCTTTTTGGTTGGCAATGGCGATGATACGAACGGCCTGCGCGACCCCGGATGGGAGCGGGGCCTCGTTCAGGTCCGGTTCGTCATCACGGCGCACGTCCGACACGGCTGATCTCGCTAATTTTCAGGATTGTCGCGGCCGGGTCCGTCGGGCTCGGCACTTGTTCGACCCGCATCTGCCACCTGCGCCTGGCCTGCGTCAATTCGTCTGTTGCAGTCCGACCTTTCGGGAAGAGGCAGATGCCGTCAGACGTCAGGAGAGGCTGCGCCCAAGTGAGCAGCATGTCCAAGGGCGCCAGCGCGCGGGCTGTAATAACCGGGGCGGGGGCAAGCTTCAGGGCTTCGATGCGAACTGGATGCACGGTCGCAGTCGCGGCGGTCTCGCGCGCGGCTTCTCGCAGGAACGCGGCTTTTCGCTGGTCCGATTCGACAAGGTGAAAGACGCGCCCGGTGGCGATGGCCAATACCATTCCCGGCAATCCACCTCCGGAGCCGAGATCGATTGCATGGCTGAAGGTGACGGGGAGCAGGGGCAAAAGGGTCAGGCAATCGACGATGTGGCGATCCCAGATCACGGCTTCATCGGCCCGTGAGACGAGGTTTATCGTACGATTCCAACGAAGAAGAAGGGAGACAAAGGCTCTGAGGCGCTCGGTTGTTTCACGTGAAACGCTGGAGCCAGCTGATGTCTGGGCAAGTCCGAGGTTCGGTTGTTTCACGTGAAACGTCTGTCTGCCCTGGCGCCGCCTTGACGTCGGATATGGGCAGAAAGCGTCGCCAGTGCCGCCGGGGTCATCCCTTGGATCCGGCCGGCGGCGCCCAACGAGGCTGGCCGGATCTTGTGAAGCTTCTCGCGCAATTCGGTGGAAAGACCCCCGATCGCGTCATAGTCCATCGCATCTGGCAGACTCGCATCCTCTTCGCGTCTGAATGCCCTCACGTCGGCGTCCTGTCGCGGCAAATAGCCCGCATAGAGGGCTTCGGTATCGAGCAGCCCACGAATGCGCGGCGGCAAGCTTCTCAGCCACGGGAACAGCGCTTCGACGGCTCCGGCATCGATCTGCTTCTGTCCAAGGAGATCGAGTGCCGAGCGCGTCTGTCCATCCGCCCGGACGACAATCCCAACCTTCGTCAACGCAGCGGGCTGGATCGTCTCAGACCGAGACCGTCGCAGCGCTTCGGCGAGGGCCGCCGAATCTCGTTCGAACTTCGCCGCCCGCGCCAACCCGACGCACCCCCAGGCGAACCCCGAGCCAGTCAGCCGCAGATCGGCATTATCGGCCCGGAGAGACAGGCGATATTCAGCACGCGAGGTGAACATCCGGTACGGCTCGGTGACGCCTTGGGTCACGAGATCGTCGATCAGCACGCCGATGTAAGCCTGGGCTCGGTCGATCGTCACTGCCGGAAGCCCGCCACAAAGCCGTGCGGCGTTGAGGCCTGCGACAATTCCCTGCGCCGCCGCTTCCTCGTAGCCGGTCGTCCCGTTGACCTGGCCGGCGAGGAACAGCCCGGGCAGCGCCTTCAACTCCAACGAGGGTAGCAACGCGCGCGGGTCGACGTAATCATACTCCACCGCATAACCTGGGCGAATCATCCGCGCTCGCTCCAGGCCGGGTATCGTCGCGAGCAGCGCTTGCTGCACCTCGGCCGGCAGACTGGTCGAAATGCCGTTGGGGTAGATGACGTCGTCATCCAGTCCCTCCGGCTCCAGGAAGATTTGATGCCGGTCACGCTGGGCAAACCGCACGACCTTGTCTTCGATCGACGGGCAATATCGTGGGCCTCGACCTGAGATCTGGCCGCCATACACGGCGGAAAGATGCAAGTTCGCCTGGATGACGGCGTGCGTGGCCGGCGTCGTGGACGTGACGCCGCACGAGATCTGCGGATTGGTGATCCGCGTCGTCATCAGGCTGAATGCCTCGGGTTCGGCGTCGCCCCAGTCCGCTTCCAGCCCCGCCCAGTCGATGCTTCGACGATCCAGCCGGGGAGGGGTGCCGGTCTTCAACCGCCCCAGGGGCAAATCGAGTCGTCCCAGCGCCTCGGCCAATCCGATCGACGGCGCTTCGCCCACCCGTCCCGCTTGGCTGGTCGCATGGCCGACATGGATCACGCCGCGCAGGAACGTGCCCGCCGTCAATACTGCTGCACCGCAGGAAATCCGGGTTCCATCGGCGCAGATCAGTCCCGCCAACCGGCCATCGGCATCGATGTCGAGATCTTCGACCGAGGCTTCGCGGATTTCCAGTCCCGCTTGCTCGGCCAGAAGCTGCTGGATCGCGGTGCGATAGAGCGCCCTGTCGGCTTGCGCCCGCGGGCCGCGAACCGCGGGTCCCTTGCTCCGGTTCAGCATCTTGAAATGAATGCCCGCGAGATCGGCGGCACGACCCATCAAACCGTCCAGCGCATCGATCTCGCGCACCAGATGGCCCTTGCCGATCCCGCCAATCGCCGGGTTGCAGGACATCTCGCCCAGCGTGCTGCGGCGATGCGTCAACAGCAGCGTGCGGGCGCCCAACCTCGCCGACGCGGCGGCGGCTTCGCAGCCGGCATGGCCACCGCCAATCACAACGACATCGAAGCTTGTCTGCACGTTTGTGAAATCCTCTGCGATGCCTAGAGCAATATGGCTCCAGGTGGAATCACCGTGCCATAAAACTTGCTCGCTGAAACAAAAGGCTAGATCGTGATGGTCGCTGGTACCAGCGACCATCACGATCTAGAGCGAGGGCGCTGCCCTCAACCCGCCAAAGGCAAAACCCTTGGCGCCCGTTACTTTCCTATACAGAATTGGCCAAATACAAAGTTAAGTATTTCTTCGACTCCGACAAGGCCAACCACCCGGCCGATGCAGCGCAATGCCATCCGGACATCCTCTGCCTGTAACTCCGGCAGCTCAGCGTTCAGCGCGGCGCGCAATCGGGTGTCCGCCTCGCTCAGCGCCGCTCGATGGCGGGCGCGCGTCAGCGGAGGAGGTCCGGAAGACCGGGTCAATGCCTTCGCCGCTTCGGTCAGCGCCTCGTGCAGACGCTCCATCCCCGCGCCCGTCAAGGCGCTGACGCCGATTGCCCCCTCGGGAACCTGGGCGAACAGGTCGATCTTGGTCGCGACGCGCAGCACCACCCCCGACACGGCCAATTCCATCCCGCCAGACGCCGCGGCAGCATCCTCCACCATCACCACCATGTCGGCGGCCTCGGCCCTGGACACTGCCCTCCGCACGCCCTCGGCTTCGATCGGGTCATGGCTCGGGCGCAATCCGGCGGTGTCGAGCAGCGTGACCGGCACGCCGCCTAGGTCAACCCGCGCCTCCAAAATGTCCCGAGTGGTCCCGGGCGTCGGTGAGACGATCGCGACTTCACGCCTGGCCAACGCATTGATCAAGGTGGACTTTCCCGCATTCGGCGGTCCGGTGATCGCGCAGACCAGCCCTCCACGCAGCAATTCACCGCGCCTGTTGTCGTTCAGGTGAAGCGAAATTTCGCCCGCCAACGCGGCAATCTCCGCCCGGGTGGCAGCCTCGACCTCCGGCGGCAGATCCTCATCGGGAAAATCAATCAGCGCCTCCAGGCGCGCCAGCAATCGCACCAGCCAATCGGACCAGCCGCGATATAGCGCCCCCAACTCGCCCTGCATCTGGCGAAGTGCCTGGGTGGCTTGTGCCGCGGTTTCGGCGTCAACCACGTCGGCCACCGCCTCCGCCTCGATCAGGTCCATCCGCCCGTTCAGGAAGGCGCGCCGCGTGAATTCCCCGGCCTCCGCCGGCCGCGCGCCAAGCTGGAGGAGCGACTCCGCCACACCCGCCAGGACGGCGCGCCCGCCATGCAAATGCAACTCGGCGGAATCCTCGCCGGTGTAGCTGCCAGGTCCCGGAAACCACAGCGCCAAAGCACGGTCGAGCAACGCGCCATCGGCTCCGCGCAACGCCTGCAACGAGGCGCGCCGCGGCTTTGGCCGCTTGTGGCACAGCGCGTCGAGTATGGCGCCGGATCGCGGTCCGCTGATCCGCAGCACCGTCACGGCGGCCCGCCCGGCGCCGGAGGCGACGGCGAAGATCGTGTCGGTGAGACAAGAAGAATCGATCACGAAACAATCAGCCCTCGGGCAGCATCAGCTCCGTCGCTCTCCCGCCGTCGCGAACATGCCGCTTCAGAACCGCATCGACATCGGCGGGTGTTTCGATTCTGTACCAAACGCCCTCAGGATAGATGACCATGCACGGTCCCAGCTCGCAGCGATCGAGACACCCCGACTGGTTCACGCGAAGCCGCGGCAAACCCATCTCCTTTGCTCGCACCTTCATGTAATCACGCAGTTTTTCCGAACCACGCTCGGCACAGGAGCCGCGCTGGTGCCCATCTGGCCGACGATTGCAGCAGACGAACAGATGCGCGTCGTAAAACAGGGGCGGGTCGCCGGGGATTGGGGAATTGCTCATCTGGATCCTCAACAGCGGCCGACATCGCCGGCCGGAAATTTCACTCGCCATGCGGGGCAAAACCGGCCACCCCTGTCGACGCCCGGCCGGCCTTCCTATCTGCCAAGCCCGAGCCGAACATCTAAGCGTTGCGTCCCCAAGCCCCGTCATCACCTACGAAACCGCTGATCACGTCCCGCTTTGCGTTTCCTATCCGCGAAGCCGCCCGTTTACGCAAGGAACCCTCTCGATGCCGGCCGATCCCATCCCGACAGACGCCCGCTTCTCCGCTGCTCGGGGCAAAAACCTGCTGGGCCGGGAAACCTCGCCCTATCTGCTCCAGCACGCCGACAATCCGGTGCATTGGCGGGGCTGGGGCGAGGCGGCTTTGCACGAGGCCCGCACCACCAACCGGCCGATCCTGCTGTCGATCGGCTATGCCGCCTGCCACTGGTGCCACGTCATGGCCCACGAATCCTTCGAGGACCCGGAGACCGCGGCCTTGATGAATTCCCTCTACGTCAACATCAAGGTGGACCGCGAGGAGCGGCCGGACATCGACACCCTCTATATGTCGGCACTGCACGCGTTGGGCGAGCAGGGCGGCTGGCCGCTGACCATGTTCCTGACCCCGGACGGCGACCCGTTCTGGGGCGGTACCTATTTCCCGCCCGAGCCACGTTGGGGCCGTCCGTCCTTTCGTCAGGTCCTGCAAGGCGTCGCCGAGGCGTTCCATCGAAAGAACGAATGCCATCCGCCACAACGTGCAGGCGCTGCGCCGTACCCTCGCCGCCGCTGCCGCCGCCCGCCCCGGTGGACCGATCGGCCCGGACCTGCTCACGCGCGCCTCCGCCGCACTACTGCGGTTGAACGATCCCGTGCATGGCGGGCTGCGCGGCGCGCCAAAATTCCCCAACCCGCCGATTTTCCGCTTTCTGTGGCAGGACGCGTTCCGCACTGGCCGTACCGACGCGACCGCCGCCACGCATCTGCTGCTGGACACGGATGTCGCAAGGCGGCATCTACGATCATCTTGGCGGCGGCTATTCCCGCTATTCCACCGACGCCGAGTGGCTGGTGCCACATTTCGAGAAGATGCTCTACGACAATGGGCAGCTCCTCGAACTGCTGGCCTTCGCCCACGCGGACTGCCCGGATCCGCTCTACGCCGCCCGTGCCGCCGAGACCGTCGCCTGGATGATCCGCGACATGACGGCCGCGCCGGTCGATGGCCGAGCCGCATTCGCCGCCTCCGAGGACGCCGACAGCGAAGGCGTCGAGGGGAAGTTCTACGTGTGGACGCCGGCAGAGATCGATTCTCTGCTCGGGCAAGACAGTGCCGCGTTCAAGACCGCCTACGACGTGACGCCTGATGGCAACTGGGAAGGCCGCACGATTCTGCGCCGGGTGACCCGACCCGGCGACGCGGAGGCGGAGCGGCGGCTCGCCGTTGCGCGTGCAACGCTGCTCGCCGCGCGCGACCGCCGCATCCGCCCCGGCCGCGACGACAAGGTGCTGGCCGATTGGAACGGCCTTGCCATCGCGGCAATTTGCCGCGCCGCCGCGGTGTTTCAGCGGCCGGACTGGCTGGCTCGCGCCGGCGACGTCTTCGATTTCATCATGGCCACGATGGCCGCACCCGACGGCCGCATCCAGCACGCCTGGCGCCTTGGGCGGGTCACCGCGGCCGGGTTGCTCGACGATCAGGCAGCGATGGCGCGCGCCGCCCTCGTCCCTGTTCGAAGCCACCGGCGCGCCCGAGCGGCTCGATCAGGCGCGCCGCCTTGTCGTCGCCGCCGATGTTTGGTTCGGCGATGACGGCGCCAGCTACTTCACCACTGCCAGCGACGCCGCCGACGTCCCGTTCGGCACCGGAGGGCCGTCCGCGCAGTGCCGCCGACAACGCCACCCCCAACGGCAACGGGCTGATGGCCGAGGTGCTCGCACGCCTTTACCACCTCACCGGCGAGCCACAGTGGCGCGAGCGGCGCGCAAGCCGTCCTGACCGCGTTTTCCGGACTGGGCGACCAGCTTTCCGCCGCACCCACTTTGCTCGCGGCCGCCGACCTGCTGGAGGAAGGCGCCAGCGTCGTGATCGCCGGTGCGCCCGGCGACCCCGCAACCCAAGAGCTGCTCACCGTCGCACGCGCCGCACCCGATCCGGCGGTGAGTGTGCTGCGCGCCGATGCCGCGGCCTCGCTGCCGCCGTCGCACCCGGCGCATGGCAAGCTCGAACCACGGCAGGATCAGGGGCGTTCCGGCCAGCATCCGGGCCCCGTCGCCTATTTCTGCCGCGCCGGGGTGTGCAGCTTGCCGATCTCCGATCCCGCCGAGCTTGCCCGGCGCCTGCGCGACCGCCATACCGCTGTCGCCTAGGGCAAACTTGACATCCGACCCCCCTTGGGGGTGCCATCCGCCCCACGCTGCCGGCTCGCCCCCGGGCTGACTGCCATGACTGCCGCTCCATTTCACGGAACCGCCCCGCTTGCCCCAGCTTTCGCTGCACACCCCGGTCGGCGACCTGACCGTCTCCGAGGAGGACGGTGGCATCGTCGCCATCGATTGGGGTTGGGGCCGCGATCAGACCGAAACCCCGCTGCTGCGTGCGCGCGCGGACGCAGCTGCACGCATATTTCGACGGCGAACGCCTGGACATTCGACCCTGCCGCTCGCCCCCGTCGGCACGCCTTACCGGCTGCGCGTCTGGCAAGCCTTGCTGCGCCATTCCGCCGGGTGCCACGCGCACCTATGCTGACATCGCCCGCGTCGCCGGCGGCAGCGCCCGTTCGGTCGGTGGCGCCAACGGCGCCAACCCGATCCCGATCGTGATCCCGTGCCACCGCGTGGTCGCCAGCGATGGCATTGGCGGCTATTCCGGCGGCGACGGCTTGGTGACCAAGCATTTCCTGCTCGGCCTCGAAGCACGCGCCCTCAAGCTTTTGGCCCAAAACCGGCCGGGCCCGGCGAAAGCCCAGTTTCCACCAAACAACCAGATGGATCTCCACATGACCAAGGCCATCCGCATCCACGCCACGGCGGCCCAGAGGTGATGCGCTGGGAGGACGTGCCCACCCCCGATCCCGGTCCCGGCGAGGCGCTGATCCGCCACGCCGCGGTCGGCCTCAACTACATCGACGTCTATTTCCGCACCGGCCTCTACAAGACCGCGCTGCCGGCTGACGCTCGGCATGGAGGGCGCCGGCACCGTGGTCGCGATCGGCGACGGCGTCACCGCGGTGAAACCGGGCGACCGCGTCGCCTATGCCGGCGGCCCGATCGGCGCCTACGCCACCGAGCGCGTGATCGCCGCCGACCGCCTCGTCAAGCTGCCCGACGGCATCGACTTCACCACCGCCGCGGCGATGATGCTGCAGGGCATGACCGCGCAGTACCTGATCCGCCGCACCTATGCGGTGAAGGCCGGCGAGACCATCCTGGTGCATGCCGCGGCCGGCGGTGTCGGGCTGATCCTCTGCCAGTGGGCGAAACATCTCGGCGCCACCGTCATCGGCGTCGTCTCGACCGAGGAGAAGGCCGACCTGGCCCGCGCCAACGGCGCCGCCCATGTCCGTCGTCGGCCACGCCAACCTGCCCGCCGAGGTGAAGCGCATCACCGGCGGCGCCATGGTGCCGGTGGTCTACGACAGCGTCGGCAAGGACACCTTCATGGCCAGCATCGACTGCCTGGCGCCGCTCGGCCTGATGGTCAGCTTCGGCAACGCCTCGGGTCCGGTGCCGCCGGTCGATCTCGGCCTGCTGAACGCCAAGGGCAGCCTGTACCTCACCCGTCCGTCGCTCGGCGACCTACACCGCCAAGCGCGCCGACCTCGAACGGGTCGCCGCCGACCTGTTCGACGTGGTGCAGAAGCGGCGCCGTGAAGATCCGCGTCAACCAGACCTTCCCGCTCAGGGAGGCCGCCGCCGCGCATATTGCGCTGGAATCCCGAAAGACCACCGGCAGCACCGTTCTCGTGCCGTAAATCGCGGCGTCCGTCCCGCCGCGGCGATTTCCCGCCGCGATGGGCTTCCCGTGCCGGCTTTCCGGCGCGATGCTGCGTTCATGGACGAAGCCGCCGCCGCCGCCCCGGACATCCTGCCCGCCGATCGCATCCGCCGCACCCGGATCACCGCCCTCATCGTCGCCTGCGCCCTGTTCATGCAGAACCTGGACAGCACGGTGATCTCGACGGCTTTGCCGACCATGGCGCGGGCCTTCGGGGCGCAGCCGACGCATATGAACGTGGCGCTCACGTCCTATCTGCTCAGCCTCGCCGTGTTCATCCCGGCCAGCGGCTGGATGGCGGACCGGTTCGGCGCCCGCGTTGTGTTCCGCGCCGCCATCGCGGTGTTCACCGTCGGCTCGATCCTGTGCGGCCGTGCGGATTCGCTCACCTTCCTGGTGATCGCCCGCATCTTCCAAGGCCTTGGCGGGGCCATGATGGTACCGGTCGGTCGGCTGTTGCTGCTGCGCACGGTCGCCAAATCGGAGCTGGTGGCGGCGATGGCCTGGCTCTCGACGCCGGCCCTGATCGGGCCGGTGGTGGGGCCGCCGCTGGGCGGCTTCATCGTGACGTATTTTTCCTGGCCGCTGATCTTCGACATCAATGTCCCGATCGGCATTCTCGGCATCACGCTCGTCACTTTGTTCGTCGAGGACGTCCACGAGCCGATCCGAACCCGCTTCGACCTTCCGGGGCTGCTGCTCTCCGGCATCGGCCTGGCCAGCGCCGTGTTTGGCCTTGAGACCGCCGGACGCGGCCTGGTGCCGCTGCCGCTGACCGTGGCGATGATCGGCACCGGCGTTGTCTGCGCCTTGCTGTACTGGCTGCACGCCCGTCGTCATCGGGCGCCGCTGCTCGATTTCTCGTTGCTGCGCATTCCGACGTTCCTGGTCGCCGTCGGCGCCGGCACGCTGTTTCGCATCGGCATCGGCGCCATTCCGTTTCTGTTGCCGCTGATGCTTCAGGTTGGTTTCGGCCGCACTCCCGCGCAGAGCGGCATGATCACCTTCGCGAGCTCCGCCGGCGCGATCGTCATGAAACCGGCGGCAATGACCGCGCTGCGCCGCTTCGGCTTTCGCGACACGCTGCTGATCAACGCCATCCTCTCCTCGGTGCTGCTGGCCGCCGTCGCCGCCTTTCGCCCGTCCTGGCCCGTCTTCGCCCTGTATGCCGTGCTGCTGGTGGGCGGCTTCTTCCGATCGCTGCAATTCACCGCCTACAACGCGCTCGCCTATGCCGACATTCCGCGTGAGCGCATGAGTGCGGCGACCAGTCTTTACAGCACCATTCAGCAGCTTTCGCAGGTGCTCGGCATTTCCGCCGGTGCCGCCGTGCTGCAGATCAGCATGGGTTTAACCGATCACGCCCTGCCGTTGCTGAACGATTTCTCCGTGGCCTTCGTGGTCGTTGCCTGCATTTCCCTGGTTTCGGCGCCGCTCACCTTGGCGATGCCGCGTGGCGCCGCCACGGAGATGAGCGGACACTCCCGACGGGCATAGTGGCGGGGCGGAGTTGCGTTATTCCTGAACGAATATATCGTATCGGCGGAGATGCCCCGATGCGAATGTTGCTGCTCGCCGCCCTGCTGCTGTTCCCGCTCACCGCCCGCGCGCAGGAGCTGACCGTCTTCGCGGCGGCCAGCCTTACCGACGCGATGCGCGACATCGCCGCGGCCTGGGAGGCGGGCGGCCGGGCGAAGCCGCGGTTGAACTTCGCCGCCAGTTCCACGCTGGCGCGCCAGATCGAGCAGGGCGCAGGCGCCAGCATCTTTGCCTCCGCCGACCAGCAATGGATGGACTGGGCGCAGCAGAAACAACTCCTCGCCGACGACACGCGACGTACCTTGCTCGCCAACGACCTTGTCCTGGTGATGCCGAAGGACCGCGTCCGCCCGGTCGCGATCGGCCCTGGCTGGGATCTGGCTGCCCTGCTTGGAGCGAACGGACGGCTGGCCACCGGCGACCCGTCCAACGTGCCCGCCGGCATCTACGCGCGCCAGGCGCTCGAACGGCTCGGCCTCTGGGCCCAGGCGGAGCCGAGGCTGGCCCGAACCGACAACGTCCGCAGCGCGCTGCTGCTGGTGGAGCGCGGCGAGGCGCCGGCCGGCGTGGTCTATGCCACCGACGCCATGGTCTCGCCGGGGGTGGCGGTGGCCGGCGTGTTCCCGGAAAACACCCACGACCCCATCGCCTATCCCTTCGCGGTCACCCGCGCCGGCGACAGCAGGCAGGCGCGCGCGCTGCTGGATTTCATCGCCGGCCCGCAAGCCGCGGCGATTTTCGCCAAGCGCGGCTTCCGCACGCCTTAGAGCAATATGGCTTCAGGTGGAAGCACCGGGCCATAGAATTGCCTGCCTAGACAAAAGGCTAGATCGTGATGGTCGCTGATGCCAGCGGCCATCACGATCTAGCATGCGTCTCGCCGTAGCACCGCCGCTCAGCTCTTGCGCAAGCCTTCGTAGCGGGACAGGTCGGACATGGTGCCGAGGACCAAGCCCTCAACCTGGCGTCGCACCACCGCGACCTGGATCGGCTGCACCATCATCGCGTACGGCCCGCGCTCCAGCACGTCGCGTTGCAGGCTTTCATAGGCGGCCAGCCGCTTGGCGGTGTCGCGTTCCTTTAGTGCGGCGACGGCTCGATCGGAAATCTCCTGATCCTGCCACGCATTGCGCCATGCCGTGGTCTTGCGCAGCGCCGCATCGGAGTTGTCGGGGTTGACGCAGAAATTCTCCGCGTTGGAGTTCGGGTCGAAATAATCCGATCCCCAGGCGCCCAAGGCCAGCTGATGCTGCCGGGCCCGCACCCGCGTCGTCACCTGGCGCGACTCGCCGACGAGCAGCGACAGGCGAATGCCGGCGTCGCGCAGATTGGCCTGGATCACCTGCGCAATGTCGGGCGTCGGCGCCACCGAGGCATGGTCCAGCGTCAGCTCAATCCCATCCGCCAACCCCGCCTCGGCGAGCAACGACCGGGCACGCGCGGTATCCTTGTGAAAAGGCGTGTCGGCAAGTGCGCCGGGAAAGCCTTCCGGCACGAAAGCCTGATGCACTTTCGCTGTTGCCGGCATGATGTTCTTCTGGATCGCCTCGTAGTCGATCGCCCATTTGATCGCCTGCCGCACCTGCGGCCGCGCCAGCGTTGGATGCAGCAGGTTCATCGCGACGTAGCTGATTCGCCCTGACAGATGCTGCACGATCGCGAAGCCGGGGTCGGAGGCGACGGAGGCGATGTGCTCGGTGCTGAGGTCGCGGGCGATGTCGGCATCGCCGTTGCGCAACAGGATGAACTGCGTCGACGGGTCGGCGACGTGGCGGATGACCAGCCGCCGCGTGCCGCCCGCCGGCGGATTGAGCGGATTGGCCTCAAGCGAAACATTCTCGCTGGCCCGCCAACTCCGCAGGATCCAACTGCCTGATCCGGCACTGTTCTGTTTCAGCCAAGCATTGCCGAGATCGTTGCCCTGCGCCTGGGCCATCACCACGTTCCTGTCCACCACGGCGCCGACATTGGCCGCGAGGCAGTACAACAGGAAGCTCGGCGCCGGGGCCTCGGCGAAACGAAGCACCAGCGTGCGCGCATCCACGGCCTTGATCCGCTCGGCGACGTTGTCCGGCGTGAAACCGAACTGATTGAGAATGAAAGCCGGCGGCTTGTTGAGGCGAATCACCCGGGCCAGCGAGAACGCCGCATCTTCCGCCGTAACCGCGTTGCCGCCGGCGAATTTCCGGCCAGGGCGGAGGAGGAAGGTGATGGAGAGCCCGTCCGGCGCCACCTCCCAGCTTTCCGCGAGGTCGCCGCGCAGATCGGCCGGGTTGAGTGGATTGGGCGTCACCAGCTTCTGGTAGATGTTGCCGGTGATCTCGTTGCCCGAGAACTCGAAACTCTCATGCGGATCGAGGCTGAGGATGTCGTCGATCTGCTTGGCCATGACCACGACATCGCGCGGCACCGCGCCGAGTGCGGAGGTCAATCCACCATACGACACCAGCGACGCGCCGACCGAGCTTGCGAGAAAACCACGCCGACGCAGCATGTTGTCACTCCCCCCATAGGATTGCCCGGCACAATCTAGCATGGCGACGCGGCAGGGGTCGATCTCACCAGCCGTTCACCCGCGGCCAGATTGCGACGACTTCGTCGCCGCCGTCGACCACGAAGTAGCGATCATGCGCCGCGGCGGTCATGCAGGTGTGGTTGGGCGCGATCCGCAGCTTGTCGCCGACGGCGAAGTCGGCGGCGGGCAAAGCAGGGTCGAGCTCGACCACGCCGTGCTCCTGATAGGCGCGCCGCACGATGGCGTCGCCGTAGCTGCGCCTGGCCGGCGAGGTCGAGCACCAGGCCGAAGCCGTAGTCCTGCGGCGCGGCCTCGGTGCTGCGGTCCTTCGAGAGCGCCAGCCCGCCGGCGTCGATCACGATCCGCCGCTCCGGCCGCCGGCCGATCACGCTGGTGAGCACGGTCAGCGCGATGTCGGTCCATGCCATGCGTGCCGATCTCCGCCTGGAACAGATCGCCGAACATGTAGACGCCGGCGCGCACCTCGGTCACGCCGTCGAGCCGTGCCGCATGCAGTGCGGTGGGCGAACTGCCCATCGAGACGATCGGCGCAGGGCAAGCCGGCCGCGCGCAGGCGTTCGGCCGCGCGCACCACGCCGGCCCGCTCCGCCTCGGCGATCGCGCGCCATGTCGGCGATCGAACGACCGGCATAGGAATGCCCGGCATGGGTCATGACGCCGGCGAGCGATGAGCCGAGCCGTGCGGCGATGTCGAGCAACAGGCCGATCGTCGGCGCCATGCCGCCGCGACCCTCGCCGCATATCGATCTCGATCAGGGCCGTCGGCGGCTGTCGGGTGGGCGGCGATCGCGCCGGCCGTCGTCGAGATCGTCGGTGAGCACGATGACCGCGGCGCCGGCGGCGTTCAGCTTGGCGACCTGATCGAGCTTCTGCGGCGTGATGCCGACGGCGTAGAGGATGTCGGTGATGCCGTGGCCGGCGAAATACTCCGCCTCCGCCAGCGTCGAGACGGTGATGCCGCCGGGCTGCGCATCGGCGATCGCCAGCGCGCGCCACATCGATCGACTTCGCGGTCTTCATGTGCGGCCGCAGCGGCACGCCGTGGCGCGCGAGCCGCGCGCGCCATGGTGTCGATGTTGCGTTGCAGGATGGTGCGGTCGAGCACCAGGCACGGCGTCGGCAGATCGGTCGAGCTTCATGCCTGCGACGCCTCCGCCGGCAGCTTCCGGCCCGGTGGTGTCCAACTGGCGTGCGGGTCGATCGGCAGCACCGGGCGCGGCAGGTGCTTCCAGGGGAAACGCGACAGCATCGGGCTGGTGAGGCCGGGTGCGTCGACCTCGATCACCTGCTCGTGGCGGAAGAACTCGTCGAAGCCGCCGCGGAAATGGCCGCGCGATTTCACCACCACGACGCGGGCGGCGGCGATGTCGAGGCCGAAGGCTTCGAAGAAGATCGGGATCGGCGCATTGCACGCGGTTGGAGATCACCACGACGGTGATGCCGCCAATCTGCAACGCCGCGCGACGGCCCGAGATCGAGCGTGTTGTTGGCGTAGATGCCGCGCCGGCCGCGCATCGTGCCGTCGATGCAGGCTGCGCACCATGGCCGCGGTGCGCTGAACGGCTTGGAGAATTCGATCGCCGCCGTCGCGGTTGAAGCGCGCGGTGAAGCTGCGCGCCCTCGCCGGCGTCGATGCGCCTCGGCGGCCAGTGCCGGATCGTGGATCACGCCGACCAGCGCGTCCCGCAACGCCGGCGTGCGTGAAACGCCTCAAGGATCCACATCGTGTTGCCGCGCCCGCCGCCGCCGGGATTGTCGGCGACGTCGGCGAAGATCAGCGCCGGTTTCGGTCGCGGTCGGTCGGTGCCGCTCGCCAGGGCGCACCGCATCTTCCAGCGAGGTCAGGCGTCGCACGGAACCGCTCGCGCCGTGCCCAGCCGGCCTCAGCGATCTCGACGCGCCAGCGTCGTGCGCCGCCGCCGGCGTCGGTCGCGGTGACCACGACGGTCAGGCCGTTGAACGGCGTGTCGGCGTAGGCGAAGCCGCCCATCACCGAGACGTTCAGCACGCGCCCGGCATAGGGCGGCTCGTGCATGCGCTGCTGGCCGAGATCGATCAGCTCGCCGTACGGGCCGTTCGTGCGCGTCCTTGCCGGTCAGCATGCTGACGGTCGGCGGCACGATCGGCAGCCGGACGCGCGCGAGATGCGTCTTGCGTGCCGCCGAGCAGCCGGCGCAGCAGTCTGGGCTGACTCGGCGCCGCGTTCGCGCATGTCGAGATGCGGGTTGGTGCGGTAGCCGATGTAGGCGTTCACCAGTTCGACGTTGGCGTCGGAGACATTGGCGTGCAGGTCGTAGCTGGCGACCACCGGCACCGTCGGCGCCGACGATGCGGCGCACCAGGGTCAGCATGCGTGCCTTCGGGGTCGTGGTCCTCGCGTCGTCAGGCCGGCGCCGTGCAGCACGCAATAGACGCCGTCGAGCGGGCCGGCGGTGCGCAGTGCCGTGCTCCCATTCCGCCATCATGCGGTCGAAGAACGCCTGCTCCACCGGGCCGTTCGGCTCGGCCATCGCCAGCAGGAGCGGCACCGGCTCCCAGGCGCCGGCGGCGTCCATGTCGGCGACGAAGCCGGGCAGTTCGCCCAGCATGCGCGGCGCGGCGGAGCGCGCGTCGGCCAGCATCGCGTCGCCGCGCAGCAGCGTGCGGCCGGCGAAGTCCGTCTCCGTCGCGATCGGGGCGAAGCGGTTGCACTCGATGGAGAAGCCCAGCAGGGCGATGCGAGGACCGCTCACAGCGTAACCCCCAGCAGCTTCGGCGATCCGCGGCGTCGCCTTCAGGCCGCTGCCGGTCAGCACCAGCACCGTGGTCTGCTCCGGCGTGATCGTGCCGGCGGCGAGCAGCTTGCCGAACGCCGCCGCCACCTGGGCCGCGGTCGGCTCGACATAGATGCCGATCGCGCGCGAGATCGAGCGTCGCGGCGCCGATCTCCGCCTCGCTCAGCATCACCGCGCCGCCGCGCGTCTCGCGCAGCGTGCCGAGCACCTCGGCGCAGCCGGATCGGCTGCGCGATCGCGGTGCCCTCGGCGATGGTCGGGCTGATCTCGGTGGCGACCGGCACATCGCTGCCGGCCAGGAACGCCGCGGCGATCGGTCCGCAATTCGCCGGCTGGGCGGCGAAGATGCGCGGCATCGCGTCGATCTCGCCGGCGCGCAGCAATTCGGAAAAGCCGATCTCGCAGCCGAGCACGTTCGATCCGGCGCCGCACGGCGTGATGATGTTGTCGGGCGCGCGGAAGCCCAGATCCTCCCACAGCTCATAGGCCAGCGTCTTGGTGCCGTGCAGGAAGAACGGGTGCCAGTTGTGGCTGGCGTAGAAGATCGTCTCCGAGCGCGCGCACCGCGGCATCGGCGGTGTCCTGCCGCGTGCCCGGGATCAGCTCCACCGTGGCGCCATGCGCGCGCATCTGCACCGTCTTGGCCGGGCTGGTCGAGGCCGGCGCCATGATCGTCGCACGCATCCCGCCGGCCGCGGCATAGGCGGACACCGCGGCGCCGCCGTTGCCGGAGCTGTCCTCCAGCACCTCGCGCACGCCCTGCGCGCGCAGCAGCGACAGCATCACGCTGGCGCCGCGGTCCTTGAAGCTGCCGGTGGGCATGAACCACTCGCATTTCAGCAGCGCCGGCGCGCCGTGCAGCGTGCGGCGGATCAGCGGCGTGCAGCCCTCGCCCATGGTGATCGGATCGTCGACCTGCAGCGGCAGCGCGGCGCGATAGCGCCACAGGCTGCGCGTCGCCGTGTCGATCTGCGCCGCGGGTGAGGCCCGGCAGCGGCGTCAGCAGCAGCGGCGCATGGCCGGGGCCGCACCAGCGCGGCTGGTCGAGCGGAAAGGTCTGGCCGGTGCGCGGGTCGAGATAGGCGGTGGTCATGGCGACGGGTTCCTCCAGCCGTCAGGCTGTCCCGCCAACCCGCAGCGGTCAACCGGTCGCGGTTTGCCTCAAGGCGGTATCGACGGCAGAATGCGGCACCTCGGCCAGCCAGCCAACGCTACCCCTGCGGCGCCTGCCGGGCCGCCCGACGCCCGCGTCCGTCCGACGCCACGGAGGTTTTCCGGCCATGTCCCTGCCCATGTCACAGGCCGGCCGCGCATGCGGCTGATGCAGAATCTCGGCCGGTTGTTCGGGGCCAATCCGGCGGGCGTGGTGTTCGCGGCGATGCTGCTGGTCGCTGCCGCGCCGTTTGGGGTGATGCATGCGACCTTGGTACCGCCGGGCCAGGCGGCGGACGAGCAGGCGCATGCGTTTCGCGCCTTCAGCCTCGGTCACGGCGAACTCACCGGCCATCTCGTCATGACGACGTTCCCGGACGGCGTGACGGTTCCGGTGACGACGGTCGAGATCGATCCGATGGTTGGCGCGATCATGTTGGCGTTCGGGACCGGCGGCGCCAAGGTGCTGAACCTCCATGACCTCGTCATCAGCAACTACAGCCCGTGGTCGCATACCAGGGTGCCGGCGCAGATCGGCATCATCGGCTCTTATTTCCCGGTGTTTTATGTGCCGTCGGCGGCAGTGATGGCGGTGGCCGAGTCGCTTCGGATGGTGCCGATGGCGGCGATCCAGGCGGGACGCTTCCTCAATCTCGGTTGCTTCCTGGTGCTCGGCATGGCGGCACTGCTGGTCGCGCGGCGCGGGCGGGCGGTGTTCCTGTGCGTGTTGTCGGTGCCGATGACCGTCTCGCTCGCCGCTTCGCTCAACATCGATGGGCTGCTGATTCCCACCGCCGTCCTTGCCGCCGCCTTGCTCACCCGCGACGATGCGAAGCCCGCAGCGGGCCGAAGCTGGCCCGGTCGGTCCTGGCGGCTCGCCGCCGTGGCGCTGGCCGGCATCGCCATGGCAAAGCCGCCGTTCCTGCCGCTGCTGGCGGCATTGCTGTTGCCGCTGCCGGCACGCCGCGACTGGCCTGCGCTGCGGCGGGCGTTCACCACGCGTCTCGTGCTGGTGGCGTTGCTGGCGGTTCCGGTGCTTGGATGGTCCGCCTATATCGCGCGCTTCGTGCTCGGCGTGGCGCATCGCGACGCCTATGTCGCCGGACCCTGGTGGCCCGTTCCCGGGCAGATTTTCCACGGCACCGATGCCGCCGCCCAGTTCGCCGTCCTGATCGCCGCGCCGGCGCGGGTGCTGCAACTGCTCTATTCCTCGATCGATTCGAACAACATTTTCCGGATGATGGTCGGGATTCTCGGCTGGCTCGACCTGCAGCTGCCGGGCTGGCTTTACGGATTGTGGGGCGCCGCTGTTGTCGTCGCCGTGCTGAGCGAGATGGTCGGCGGGCGCGGTAGCAACCGCGGGTTGCGCCTGTGGGACACGCTGCTGTTGGCAGCGGTGCTCGCCGCCACCCTTATCGCCATCGTCCTCTCCCAGTATCTGAGCTGGACACCGGTCGGGAACAACAGTGTCGAGGGCGTTCAGGGCCGCTATTTGTTGCCGCTGGTGCCGTTCGTGGCACTGATCCTGCCGCGCATCGGCGTCCCCGGCGGCATCCTCGCACGCGGCCTGGGCATGGTCGCGCCGACGGCGGCAGCGATCGCCGGCAGCGTCGCCATGCCGTTCCTGTTCCTCTACATCTACTATCTGCGATGAACCGGTGGCGATGCGGGTGATGCGTGGCCTTGGACGTCTTTTCGGCGCCAAGCCGGCTGGGGTGCTGTTCGCCGCGGTGTTCCTGGTGTGTGCCGCGTCCTTCGGGGTGATGCATGCAACGCTGGTTCCTCCCGGCCAGGCCGGGGACGAGCAGGCGCACGCGTTTCGCGGCTTCAGCGTCGGGCACGGCGAGTTCACCGGCCGGCGGCATTTGACCAAATACCCCGACGGCACCGAGTTCGAAGTCACCAGCGTCACCATCGACCCGATACTCGGCCCGATCATGTCGTCGGGCGGGAACGGCGCCTCGCAGGTGATGACGCTGAGCGACCTCATCGTCACCCGGTACAGCACCTGGTCGCAGCAGCGCGTGCCGGCGGTGGTCGGTGCCATCGGCACGTATTTCCCGCTGTTCTATCTGCCGGCGGCGCTGGCGAATTCCGCCGCCGAACCGCTCGGCTTGCTGCCGATAACGGCGGTGCAAGCGACGCGATTCCTCAACCTTGGGTGCTTCCTGCTGCTCGGGGTCGTGGCGCTGTTGGTGGCCGAGTGCAGCCGAGGCTTGATCCTGTGCGTGCTGTCGTTGCCGATGGCCGTCTCACTCGCCGCCTCGCTCAACCCGGACGGCCTGCTGCTGCCGACCGCCGTGCTCGCTGCCGCCCTGCTCACCCGCGCCGATGCGCGGCCGCGCCCCGGTATCACCCGTCCTGCGCGATCGTGGTGGGCCGCCGCCATCGCGCTGTCCTGCGTCGCCCTGGTCAAGCCGCCCTATCTGCCGATGCTGGCCGCATTGCTGCTGCCGTTGCCCGGACGCGGCGAATGGCGCCGGCTTGGCAGCGCCCTGGCGTTTCGCGCGGCCGCCATTGCCCTGCTGGCCCTGCCGGCAATCGCCTGGTCGGCGTATGTCGTCCGCGTCGTCGCCGGTGTCGTCCATCAGGCCCCGTACGTCGCAGGCCCGTGGTGGGGCGGGGCGCCGGGGCTGGTGCTCCACCACACCGACCCGGCTGCCCAGGCCGCGATCCTGCTGGCCGATCCCACCCGTATCTGGCAAGTGGTACGGACGGGCGTGCAGCCGCTGCGCTCAGTGGACCTGATCGGCGTTCTCGGCTGGCTCGACGTCGCGTTGCCACTCTGGCTCTACGGCTGGTGGAGCGTCGCCATTGTGGTCGCGGTTCTCAGCGACATGTTCACGCGTCGCGGCGCCGGAAGGGGGCCGCGCCTGGCTGACGTGACGCTCCTGGCCCTGGCCTTCGCCCTGACGGTGACTGTCATCTGCGTCTCGATGTATCTGTCCTGGACGACCATCGGAAAGGCGCAGGTCGATGGCGTGCAGGCGCGCTATTTTCTGCCGCTGATGCCGTTCCTGGCGTTGGTGCTGCCGCGTGTCGGCATGCCGGGCGCCTTCCTGGCGCGCGGAGCCGGACTGTTGGCGCCAGGGTTCGTGGCGGTCGTCACCTGCGCGGTGATGCCGTTCACCCTGCTGTTTTCGTACCTATCTGCGCTGAAGGGGCGGGGCGGCCGTGGCGGGCCGGATCACGGCGGCGAGCGGTCTTCCAGCGGGCGAACGCTCGTCCAGTGCGGCCGACGAAGCGGCGGATTGTAGCGTCCGCGCAACACCGCCAGAAGCTCGCGGCAGAGGTTCGCCCTGGCGACGAGGCCCGAGATCTTGGTCGGCGTATTCTCCCGCGGGTAGGCGCGAAGCACCGGGATCTCGCAGCTGGAATAGCCGACCTGGCTCGCCCGCAAGGTCAGGTAGAACAGCAGCGCGTAGCCGGCGAAGATGTCACGGAACGGGTCCACCCTGGGATCCCTGAGATACCCTGCCGAGTAGGCGCGAAACCCGTTGGTCGTATCGGTGTACCAACGTCGGCCGGCCAGGCTCATCAGCGGCGCGTGGATCAGCCGCCCGGCGATCTTGCGGTCGAGCGGCGTGTGGCGGGCGATGCCGCCGCGCATGTAGCGGGAGCCCTGGACGTAGCCGAATCCCTGTTCGAGCTTGGCGACAAAGGCGTCGATCGCCTCGATGCCGTCTTTGTCGTTGCCATCCACGGTGACGATGCCGCCATAGCCCTGATCCAGGCACCAGGCATAGGCCATGCGCAACTGCGCGCTCAGCCGTCCTGGCCCGGTCTTGGTCAACAGCGCCCGCACGCCGGTCTGTGCCAGGAACGCGGGATCGAGCGAGCCGTCCACCGACCCGCCATCGGCGATGATCACGTCGACGCGCGGCGCCACCGCCTTGATGCGGGCCAGTTGGCGGCGAATGCGCGTGCCCTCGTCGATGACCGGAACGACCAGCGCGTGGGCATGGCGCTTTGGCGCGAGCAGCAGCGTGTCGAACGAGGGAAGCTGGCGAGTCATGCTCATTGCGTTTACAGCAGCGACGCCGCCGCTGGTAGGGCATCGCCGCGGCTTCGGGCGGCGGTCGGCGAAGCTGCCGGTGACCAGGCTGTGTGTGACCAGGCTGTGTGTGGCCAAACTGTGTGGAAGGATTGTTCGGTTGACCCAACTCACTCCGGTGGCCGTCCTGGCTCGTGACCTTGTGGCGCTCGACAGCCGCAGCGCCCTGTCAAATATCGCCGTCGCCGACCGGATCGAGATGGCGCTGGCTGGCTTCGAGATCGAACGGCTGGACTACACGGACGTGGCCGGGATCGCCAAGCGCGCCCTCGTCGCCCGCAAGGGCCGCGGTGCCGGTGGCCTGGCGCTGTCCGGGCACATGGACACGGTTCCCGACACCGGCTGGACCACCGATCCGTGGTCGGCGGCGATCGCAGCCGGGCGGTTGCACGGGCTTGGCAGTGCGGACATGAAGGGCCCGCTCGCCGCCAGCATCGTCGCCGCGGCGGCGCTGCCGGACCACATGCCGGTGATGCTGCTGATCACCACCGACGAGGAGACCACGAAGGCCGGCGCGCGGATCATCGCCGCCCAGTCGCGGCTGGCCCAGGCGCATGCGCCCGCCGCGATCCTGGTGGCCGAGCCGACCCGGCTGATCCCGGTGCGCGGCCATCGCAGCAGCATCAATTTCACCGCCGTCGCCGCCGGCGTACAGGCGCATAGCAGCACCGGGCAGGGGCGCAACGCCAACTGGGATCTCGCTGGTTTCGTCATGGAGATGCGTGACATCCACCGGCGCCTGCGCGACGATCCGGCCCTGCACGACGACGCCTACGATCCGAAATTCAGCGACTTCAACCTGGTCATCGACAATCACGGCGCGGCGGTGAACGTGACGGTGCCCAAGGCGACGGCGCGGATCAAATTCCGCTACAGCGCCGGCCTCGATCCGGCGCCCATCGTCACCGCCGTGCATGCGGCCGCCGTCCGCGCCGGCGTCGCGCTGACCGAGACCCGGGAAGGCGCGCCGCCGGAGCTGCCGTCGAACCATCCGCTGATCCGCCTTTGTGCCGAGGCCACGGGCAAGCCGGCCCGCACCGCGCCGTACGGCACCGACGCGTCGGAACTGCAGGCGATAGCACCCTGTGTCATCCTCGGCCCGGGTGACATCGATGTCGCGCACAAGCCGGCCGAAATCGATTTCACTGGCGGCGCTTGATGACGCGGTGAAGTTGTTCGACCGGCTTTGCCGCGCGGTGGCCGCTCAGCCGGCGTAGTCGACCGCGACTTCGCCGACAGTCGAGAATTTCACCCGCACCTTGGCGTCATGGCCGACGCGGTTGGCGCCGCTCCAGGAGCCGCAGGTGACGAACTGGCCGGCTTTCAGCCCGCCGGCCCAGACGCTGCCGGTATTGGCGAGCCACACCACCTCGCCGATCAGGTCGCCGCCGGGCATGCCAATTCGGCTGGCGTTGAGCGCACCGTCGACATGCTGCTCCATGCTTTCCTGGGCGAGGTCGATCCTCTGCCAGTCGGTGTGGCCGGCGCCGTAGACCAACCCGCCATGCGATTGCCGAGTCGGCGATGTTGGACGCCATGTCGACATGGCCGACCTCGACGTAGCGCGAATTCAGCACCTCGATCACCGGATGCATGCTGGCGATGGCGGCGATCACCTCGTCACGGCTGTACGGCGTGGCGCGGGGCGGCAGGTCGCCGCCGATGCGGACGCAGATTTCCGCCTCGACGCCGCGCATGCAGGCGGCATCGGGGGAGATCTTCGCCGGGCTCGGCACGATGCCGGAGGCGGGCAGGGGCGCGCACATCGGCGGTGCGTCGGCGCCGAACGGGCTCACTTTCCAGCCGCCGATCGCGCCCAACCCGTTGGCCACTTCCATCTGGATCGCATAGGCGCCGGCGCGGTCGGCGGGCTTGCACGCATCGGGCAGGGCGGCCAGGCGCTTGCCCGGGTCGCGGTGGGCGGCAAGCAGCAGTTCGGCGGCGCGGGCGGCGGTGTCGGACATGTTGGGGGGTTTCCTCGGGGGCGTGGGGAATGCTTGGCAAAACCATCGCACCCGGTCCGATGCTTGTCCAACAGGCCTTGTCCAATCGGCCTTATCCGGCCGGCCTTGTCCAACCGCGGCGGGTTCCGCATGCTGGCGGCATGGACATCATCGCCAGCACCGACCCCGATGATCGCGGCCGCAGGGCGCTGCTCGATCTGATCGAGACCTACAACGACGCGCAAACCGGCCTGCCCGATCCCGGCCAGAAGCTCGCTCTGCTGATCCATGACCCGGTGACCGGCGAAGTCCGCGGCGGCCTGCGCGCGATCAGCTATTACGGCTGGATGTTCATCGAGCTGCTGGTGCTCGACGAGTCGCTCCGCGGCCAGGGCCTCGGCACCCGGCTGATGCGCGAGGCCGAGGCGGAAGCACGGCGGCGCGGGCTGATCGGCATCTGGCTCGACACTTTCAGCTTCCAGGCGCGGCCGTTCTACGAGCGGCTGGGATACCGGGTGTTTGGCCAGCTCGACGATTTCCCCCCCGGCGGCGGCCGCTTCTGGCTGAGCAAGAAGCTGGACGCCGGCCCCGCTCTGGCCGAGAAGGCGCCTTCGTAACCTGGGGACGGCGCGCATGGACGGCGGCATCTGCTTCGAGGACCTGGCGGTCGGCATGACCGCATCGATCGGAAAGACCATCACCGAGGCGGACATCCTGATGTTCGCCGCGGTCAGCACCGACACCAATCCGGTGCACCTCAACGCCGAGGTCGCCGCCGCCACCCAATTCGGCGTGCGCATCGCCCATGGCATGCTCTCGGCCGGGCTGATCAGTGCCGTGCTCGGCACCCGCCTGCCTGGACCAGGCACGATCTACATGAGCCAGAGCCTGCGCTTCCGCGCCCCGGTGAAGATCGGCGACACCGTCACCGCCACCGTCGAGGTGATCGCGCTCGACGACGCGCGAAGCAGCGGGCGACGCTGAAGACCACCTGCGGCGTCGACGGCCGCGTGGTGATCGAGGGCGAGGCGATGGTCCTGCCGCCGTCGCGGACCATCCAGAGCTGACGGCGGCGGAACCTGGCGGCGGACTCATCACGGGTGGAAATCTTTCGGGACTGGCGCGGCCTGCCGGAGCAGGCGCGCGGCGCCGTGGTGGCGCTGGGCAATTTCGACGGCGTGCATCTCGGCCACGCGCATCTGCTGCGCACCGCGCACGCCGCCCGGCCCGATGCGCCCTTGGCGGTGCTGACCTTCGAGCCGCATCCGCGCGAGTTGTTCCGCCCCGACGACCCGCCGTTCCGCCTGACGCTGGCGGCCGAGCGCGCCGACGCCCTGGCACGCGCTCGGCGTGTCGCGTGCTGTACGAGCTGCCGTTCGATACCGCGTTCAGCCTGATGCCGGCGAATGCCTTCGTGGACGACGTGCTGCATGCCGGGATCGGCGCCCGGCACCTCGCCTGCGGCCCGGATTTCGCGTTCGGCCATCGGCGCGGCGGCGACGTTGCATTTGCTGGCCGACCGCGCCGAGGCGCTTGGGACTGGGCCTGACCGTCGTGCCGCTGCTGACCGACGCGATCGGGCCAGATTTCCTCCACCCGCATCCGCCGGGCGCTGCAGGACGGCTATCCCGAGCGCGCGACGATGCTGCTCGGCCGGTCCTGGACGATCCGCGGCGTCGTCGCGCATGGCGACAAGCGCGGCCGCACCATCGGCTTCCCGACCGCCAACATCGCGCTCGGGCGGCATCTGGAGCCGGCGCGCGGGGTCTATGCCGTCGACGTGACGCTGCCGGACGGCGGCCGGGTCGAAGGCGTCGCCAATCTTGGCCGGCGCCCGACGGTGAACGCGGGCATCGAGAGCCGGCTTGAGGTCCATCTATTCGATTTGACGGCGAGCTCTACGACGCCGAACTCCGGTGGCGCTGCATGGCCTTTCTGCGCCGCGAGCAGAAATTCGCCGGCCTCGACGAATTGCGCGCCCAGATCGCCGCCGACGCCGTCCAGGCCCGGGCGATCCTTGCCGACAGGCGCAATCCTTGACCGCCTCGCCTCGTGCTCAGCATAGTCGGGTGCATGGCCAGGGTGTACAGCGCGCGAATTATGGGCCCGGCCTCCCTCTGAGAGCCGGGATCGTCGTTGCGCCCTTCACACCCAGGCGGCCCATCTCCGGCCGCACGAGACAGACCATGAGCGAAACCAGAGATTACCGCGACACCGTGTTCCTGCCGGAGACGCCGTTCCCGATGCGCGGCGACCTGCCGAAGAAGGAGCCGGCGATCCTGGCGCGCTGGGACGAGATGGGCCTGTGGGCCAAGCTGCGCGCCGACTCCGAGGGCCGGCCGAAATTCATCCTGCATGACGGCCCGCCTTACGCCAACGGCAACCTGCATATCGGCCACGCGCTGAACAAGATCCTGAAGGACGTGGTCAACCGCGCCCGCCAGATGGCCGGCTACGACGCCGACTACATTCCCGGCTGGGACTGCCACGGCCTGCCGATCGAATGGAAGATCGAGGAGCAGTACCGCAGGTCCGGACCGCGACAAGGACGAGGTGCCGGTGCTGCAGTTCCGCGCCGAATGCCGCGCCTATGCCGAGACATTGGCTGAGCGTGCAGAGCGAGGAATTCCGCCGCCTCGGCGTCGACGGCGACTGGGCCGAGCGCTACGCCACGATGGACTTCGCCGTCCGAGGCGGCGATTGCGGGCGAGATCGGCAAGTTCCTGATGAACGGCGCGCTGTATCGCGGCCTGCGCCCGGTGATGTGGTCGCCGGTCGAGAAGACCGCGCTGGCCGAGGCCGAGATCGAGTACCACGACCACACCAGCACCACGATCTGGGTGCGCTTCCCGGTGATCAGCGTCGATGCCCAGGATCTGCGGGACGCGTCGATCCTGATCTGGACGACGACGCCCTGGACCATGCCCGGCAACCGCGCCATCGCCTGCGGCGCCGAGATCGACTACGCGCTGGTGCGGGTCGACGACGTCACGCCCGGCGGCCGGGCGCGGGCGGGCGAGAAGCTGCTGGTGGCGCTGGCGTTGCTGCCGCAGCTTTGCGCGGCGGCCGGCATCGCCACGCACCACGTGCTGCGCGCTGGTGAAGGGTGCGGATCTCGCCGGCATCGTCTGCGCCCATCCGCTGCGCGGCCGCGGCTACGACTTCGACGTGCCGGTGCTTGCCGGCCGATTATCGTCACCACCGACGCCGGCACCGGCTTCGTCCACATCGCCCCCGGCCACGGCGAGGAGGATTTCCTGCTCGGCCGCGCGCACGGGCTTGAGGTGCCGGACACGGTCGGGCCGGACGGCACCTTCAACGCCTGGGTGCCGCTGTTCGCCGGCATCCATGTCTACAAGGCGGCCGAGCCGATCTGCGCCGCGCTGACCGAGGCGGCAGGCGTTGCTCGCGCGCGGCAAGCTCGTGCATTCCTACCCGCATTCCTGGCGTTCCCAGCGCGCCGCTGATCTTCCGCGCGACGCCGCAATGGTTCATCCGCATGGACGGGCCGAGCAGGACATTCGCGGCAAGGCGCTCGCCGCGATCGGCGACACCGATTTCGTGCCCGACCTGCCGGCCGCAACCGCATCGTGCAGCATGATCGCCGCCCGCCCGGACTGGTGCATCAGCCGCCAGCGCGCCTGGGGCGTGCCGATCGCGGTGTTCGTCGAACGCGGCACCGGCGAGCCGCTGCGCGACCCGGCCGTGATGGCCCGCATCGTCGAGGCGTTCACCGCCGAAGGCGCGGATGCCTGGTATTCCTCGCCGCCGGCGCGCTTCCTCGGCCACGGCCGCGATCCCGCAGACTACGAGCAGGTGATGGACATCGTCGACGTGTGGTTCGAGAGCGGCTCGACCCACGCCTTCGTGCTGGAGGCGCGCGGCCTGCCCTGGCCGGCCGACCTGTACCTCGAAGGCTCCGACCAGCATCGCGGCTGGTTCCATTCCTCCCTGCTGGAAGCGGTCGGCACCCGCGGGCGCGGCACCGTTCAAGGCGGTGCTGACGCACGGCTTCGTGCTCGACGAGCAGCGGCCGCAAGATGTCGAAGTCGCTCGGCAACGTCACCGCGCCGCAGGAGGTGTGGAACAAATACGGCGCCGACATCCTGCGCCTGTGGGTGATGATGTCGGACACCAGCGAGGATCTGCGCATCGGCCCGGAAATCCTCAAGCAGCAAGCCGAGCTGTATCGCCGGCTGCGCAACACGCTGCGCTGGCTGCTCGGCAGCCTCGACGGCTTCACCGCCTGCTGAGCATCTGCCGCTAGGCCGAAATGCCGGAGCTGGAACGCTGGGTGCTGCACCGGCTGAGCGAGCTCGATACGCTGGTCCGCACCGCCGTCGAAAGCCATGACTGGACCGGCGTCTACCCGGCCCTGCACGGCTTCTGCGCCACCGATCTGTCGGCGTTCTACTTCGATATCCGCAAGGACGCGCTCTATTGCGACCGGCCCGACAGCCTGCGGCGGCGCGCGGCGCGCACCGTGCTCGACCATCTGCATCGCTGCCTCACCACCTGGCTCGCCCCGGTCCTGGTGTTCACCGCCGAGGAGGCGTGGACCGCGCGCTTCGGCGAGGACGACAGCGTGCATCTGCAGGATTTCCCCGATGTCCCCGCCGCCTGGCGCGACGACGACGCTGGCGGCGGAATGGGAGCGCGTCCGCGCGTTGCGTCGCGAGGTGACGGTCAAGCTCGAGGCGATGCGCCAGGCGCAAGCGCGATCGGCTCCTCGCTGCAGGCGGCGGTGACGGCTGGATTTCGACGCCGGGCGAGGACCCGCTGCTGTCGGCGCCGATGAATGGGCCGAGGTGCTGATCGCTCCGGGGCCACGGTCGAACTCGGCCAGGCCGGAGACCTGCCGCGCCGGTGACCGGGCGTGGCGCGACGGGCGACAGAAATGCGCGCGTTGCTGGCGGGTGCTGCCCGAAGTCGGCAGCGATCACCGCCCATCCCACTCTGTGCCTGCGCTGTGCCGATGCGGTGGAGTCCGGGCTGGTCTGCCGGGCCGGCGGCGCGGCATCGCGGCATGAGCCGCAACGCGCCGTACGGCACTGGGGCTCTCGGCGGCGCTGCTCGTGCTGGCCGCCGATCAGGCGAGCAAGTACTGGGTGCTGGACGTCCTGCACCTGCCGGATGTCCGGCAGCATCGCGGTGCTGCCGGTGCTGAACCTGACGATGGTGTGGAATCGCGGCATCACCTTCGGGCTGCTGACCGCCGACAGCGCCGGCGGCCGCCTCGCTGCTGGCGGCGGTGGCGCTGGCGGTGGTCGCGGCGCTCGGCGTGTGGCTGCGACGCGCCGAGACGCCGGCTGGTCGCGGTGGCGCTGGGCGCCATCGCCGGCGGCGCGGTGGGCAACGTCATCGACCGGCTGCGCTTCGGCGCGGTGGTGGATTTCATCCATGCGCATGTCGCGCGGCTGGTCGTGGTATGTGTTCAATATCGCCGACGCCGCCATCGTCTGCGGCGTGGCGGCGCTGGTGCTGGACGGAATCCGCGGCAAACGCCGCGACCCGCTTGTCGCCGACGCCCCGCCTCGTTAAGGCTTGGCCTTGGCCAAGCCTTTTTGACGTCGGCCTTGGCCTTGGCCAAGCTTTTTTGACGTCGGCCTCGGCCTGGCCGTTCGTGGAAAAATGCGTTGGTTCGCGTGCCGTTTCATCGCAACGCTTGGCTCGACGCGCCGTTTTGGCCTACAGGCTGGGCGAGCCAAGCCGTTCTCGGCGATGCCAGGCTCGCCGGAGCCAAGCCTCGCTGCTCAGGAGTTCGCTATGACCGCGTTTCGCATGCTTTCGCTCGGTGCCCTGCTGACGCTGTCCGCGTGCGCTGGGGATGACCTTTCCCGCACTTTCGGCCTCACCCGGGACGCGCCGGACGAGTTCCAGGTGACCACGCGCGCACCGTTGTCGATGCCGCCCAGCTACGCCCTGCGCCCGCCGCGCCCCGGCGCTTCCAGGCCGCAGGAAGCGACTGCCGATGCCGCTGCCGAAGCCGCCCTGGTGCCGCAGGCCGCCCTCGCCCAGCCCGCGGGCAACAGCCCGGGCCAGGACGCGCTGGTGGAGGCGGCCGGCAAACCGGCGCCCGCCGACATCCGCCGCCGCGTCGAATCCGATGCCGCCCTCGACTCGCCCGGCCGCAGCTTCACCGACCGCCTGCTGTTCTGGCGCACGCCGCCGGTCGCCGGCGTGACCGTGGACCCGGCGCGCGAGGCGCAGCGGCTGCGGGAGAACGCGGCGCTGGGGCAGAATCCGGGGCTGGGCGACACGCCCATCATCCAGCCGAAGCGCAGCAGCGGCTTCCTCGGGCTGTTCTGACGCCCGGGGAGCCGCGAAGATGCCGGCTGATCCGATCGCGGCGGCCTGGCGGCAGTTCAATGCGCTGGCGGCGCGGCCGCGAAGTGCCGAGATCCGCCGCTTGTTCGCCGCCGACCCCGACCGGGCCACGCCGCTTCAGCGCGAGCCTGGACGACCTGACGCTGGATTTTTCCAAGTCCGCGATCGACGACGAAGACGCTGGACGCGCTGTTCGCGCTGGCCGACGCGGCGGACCTCGAAGGCTTCCGCCGCCGCCTGTTCGCCGGCGAGATGGTGAACGCGACCGAAGCACCGCGCGGCGATGCACATGGCGCTGCGCTCGCCGCCGGACGCCGGGCTGAAGGCGGCGCTCGCCGGCGGCATCGACGACGCGTCGCAGGCTCGCCGCGGCCGAACGCGACCGCATGCGCGAGCTTCGTCACCGCGATCCATGACGGCAGCCAGCGCGGCGCCACCGGCGAGCGGTTCGACCGCGGTGGTGAACATCGGCATCGGCGGCTCCGATCTCGGCCCGCGCGTGGCGACCGAGGCGCTGACCATCGGGCGGACCGACGCGCGGATGGAGGCGCGGTTCCTGTCCAACGTCGACGGCCATGCGTTCCAGGCCGCGGTGCAGGGGCTGGACCCGGCGCGCACCCTGGTGCTGGTGGCGTCGAAGACCTTCACCACGCTGGAGACGCGGACCAATGCCGCGCGGCGCGCGCCTGGATCGCCGGCGCGCTGGGCGAGGCGGCGGTCGGCGCGCACTTCGCCGCGCTGTCCACCAACCTGAAGGCGGTCGGCGCGTTCGGCATCGCGCCCGAGCGCATCTTCGGCTTCCGCGACTGGGTCGGCGGGCGCTATTCGCTGTGGTCGCCGGTCGGGCTGGTGATCGCGCTCGCCGTCGGCTGGGAGAAGTTCCAGGCGCTGCTCGACGGCGCCTGGGCGATGGACTGCCATTTCCGCGACGCGCCGCTGCGGCAGAACCTGCCGGTGCTGCTGGCGCTGGTCGGCGTCTGGAACGTCAACGCGCTGGGCTGCGCGACCCATTGCGTGCTGGCCTACGACGACCGGCTGCGCCGGCTGCCGGCGCATCTCCAGCAGGTCGAGATGGAGAGCAACGGCAAGCACGTCACGCTGGACGGGCGCGCCGACCGGCATGGGACACCTGCCCGATCCTGTTCGGCGAGCCCGGCACCAACGCGCAGCACAGCTTCATGCAGCTGGTGCACCAGGGCACGCGGCCGGTGCCGGTCGATTTCATCCTCGCCGCCGAGCCCGATCACGACCGGGCGGAGGCGCATCGCGCGCTGGCCGCCAATGCCTTCGCCCAGGCCGAGGCGCTGCTGCGCGGCGCGGTCCGAGGCGGAGATCCGGGCGGAGATGGCGGCCAGCGGCGCGGCCGCGGCGGAGATCGACGCGGTGGCGCCGCATCGGGCTGTGCGTCGGCGAGCGGCCGTCGAACACCATCCTGTTCCGCCGCCTGGATGCGTTCCGCGCTGGGGCGGCTGATCGCGCTGTACGAGCACAAGGTGGCGGTGCAGGGCTGCGCTGTGGGGGATCGACAGCTTCGACCAGTGGGGCGTGGAGCTGGGCAAGGAGCTCGCCGGCGGCATCCTGCCGGAGCTGGAGCCGGGCGTCGTGCCGGGCGCGCATGATCCGTCCACCGCCGGGCTGATCGCGCGGTTCCGGGCGCTGCGGGGGAAACTGAGGCGGCTTCGCAGGCGAAGCAAGCAAGTCATACACTGAGACGCAGTGACACAGAGTCCACAGAGAAGATTGAGCGCTTCGCGCAGGTTGTTTCAGCCTGCGCGACGCTCGTATCTTCTCTGACTCGTGTCGCCGTGCTCGTGATTGCTGCTTTCGCGCGACCGCACCGGCCTGACCGATGCCGCGATCCGCATCCTGCCGGCCCACACCGTCAACCGCATCGCCGCCGGCGAGGTGATCGAGCGTCCGGCGGCGGCGGTGAAGGAACTGGTGGAGAACGCGCTGGACGCCGGCGCCACCCGCATCGCCGTCGCGCTCGACGGCGGCGGCATCGACCGCATCGAGGTGACCGACGACGGCAGCGGCATGGACGCCGAGGCGAGCTCGCGCTGTGCGGTGCTGCGCCACGCCACCTCGAAGCTGCGCCGACGACGACCTGGTCCGCATCGCCACGCTGGGCTTCCGCGGCGAGGCGCTGCCCTCGATCGGCGCCGCCGCGCGCCTCGCCATCACCTCGCGGCCGCGCGGCGCTGCGCATGCGCCTCGGAGATCCGGGTCGAGGGCGGCGACGTGTCGGCGAGGTGACGCCGGCCGCCGGCGCGCCGGGCACGCGGGTCGTGGTGCGCGACCTGTTCTTCGCCACCCCGGCGCGGCGCAAGTTCCTGAAGCACCCGCGCACCGAGGCGGACCACGCCGAGGCGGCGGTGCGCCGGCTGGCGCTGGCCGCGCCCGTCAGTCGCGTTCCGGCTCGAGAGCGACGGCCGCGTCGTGTTCGACCTGCCGGCGCAGGATCGCGCCGCCCGGGTCGCCGCCCTGCTCGGCGCCGGAGGCGGCGGCGGCGATGCTGCCGGTCGACGCGGCGAGCGCGGCGGCGCTGCGCATCGCCGGCTATCGCCTGCGCGCCGCGCCGTCACGCGCGCCACCGCGGCGGCGCAGGCGCTGGTGGTGAACGGCCGGCCGGTGGCCGACCCGGTGCTGAAGGACCGCGGTCCGGGTCGCCTATCGCGACGTGATCGCGCGTGGGCGGCATCCGATGGTGGCGCTGTGGCTCGACCTGCCGGCCGAGGAACTCGACGTGAACGTGCATCCGGCCAAGGCCGAACTGCGCTTCCGCGACGCCGGCGCGGTGCGCGCGCTGGTGATCGGCAGCCTCGGCCGGGCGCTGGCCGGCGGGGCCGGGACCGGCGGCGCCGGCGATCGCGGCCGTCGCTGCATCTGGTGCAATCGCGGCCGGTGGCCAGTCGACCACGTCCGGTCCGGCCGCTGCCGGCCTGGCGGAGCGGCGGCTGCCGCTCGGTGCCGGCGCCGGCGGCGCGCCAGGTCGACCGCGTGCACGGCCCGTTCGCCGCATCCGCGCCAGACGCGTTCGCCGTCGAGCATTTCCCGTTGGGTGCCGCGGTGGCGCAGGTGCTGGACACCTACATCATCGCGGTCGCCGCGCGACGGCAGCGCTGGTGCTGGTCGACCAGCACGCCGCGCATGAGCGGCTGACGCACGAGGCGCTGCGCGAGCAGATGCTGGACGGCGGCGTGCGCGACGCCAGCCGCTGCTGCTGCCGGCGGTGGTCGACCTGCCGCCGGCCGATGCGCCGCGCCTGCTGGCGCGCGCCGCGGAGCTCGCGCGCCTCGGGCTGGAGATCGAGGCGTTCGGCGCCGGTGCCGTGCTGGTGCGCGCGCTGCCGGCCGCGCTCGGCGCGCCCGAGCCGGGGCCGCTGCTGCGCGACCTCGCCGACGAACTGGCCGAACTGGACGAGACCACGGCGCTGGACGCGCGGCTGGACGCGGTGATCGCGCGGCATGGCCTGCCACGGCAGCATCCGCGCCGGCCGGCGGCTGAACGCGGCGGAGATGGACGCGCTGCTGCGCCAGATGGAGGCGACGCCGCGGGCCGCGACCTGCAGCCATGGGCGGCCGACCTTCCTGAAGCTGTCGAAGGCCGAGATCGAACGCCTGTTCGGCCGGCGCTGAGCCCACCCGCCAGATGCGGAGCCGCGCCGCCCCGTGGGCGCGCTCGGCAAGCAAGGTTCCAAGCGCCGGCACGTCTTCGTCGCGGCCGGTTTCCAACACCGCCGTGGCACCCTCCGCGATCCATCCGGCCGCGATCAGGGCGGCGAAGGCGCGCGGGCCGAGGTCTGCGCCATAGGGAGGGTCGAGGAAGACCAGGCCGCAGGGCGAACCGGGCGGCGGCCTGGTGGCATCGGCGGCGAGGATGGTTGCCCGCGCCTGGGCACCGCAGGCGGCGACGTTGGCCCGCAACACCTGGGCGGCGGCACGGTTCGGCTCCATGAACACCGCATGCGCGGCGCCGCGGGACAGCGCCTCCAGCCCGAGCGCGCCGGTGCCGGCGAAAACGTCCAGCACGAGGGCGTCCCGTAGCAGGGCCGCGGCCGCCCCAGGCGGCGTGCAGCAGCATGTCGAACAAGGCCTGGCGCACGCGGTCGGCGGTCGGGCGGGTGGCTTGGCCCGGCGGCGCCGCCAGCGCTGCGGCCGCGCCAGGCGCCGGCGACGATGCGCATGGCCCGGCGAATTCGCGGCGGGAAGCTGTTCGCGCAGCACCTTGGCGGGCACCTCCTCGATCTCGCCGCGCGGCAGGTTGCCGAGCTGGAACGGGCCGTAGGCGACGCGGATCAGCCGCGTCACGCGCCAGCCCGAGATGCGCCATCACCCGCCGCACCTCGCGGTTGCGGCCCTCGCGCAGGCTGACGGTCAGCCAGGCATTGTCGCCCTTGCGCGCTGTCGAGCCCGGCCTCGATCGGGCCGTAGTGCACGCCGTCGATCGTGACGCCCTTGGCCGAGGCCGGCGAGGCCGGCCGGATCGACGACGGCCGTGCACGCGCACGCGGTAGCGCCGCAGCCAGCCGGTGCGCCGGCAGTTCCAGCCGCCGTGCCAGCGCGCCGTCATTGGTCAGCAGCAGCAACCCCTCGCTGGTCAGGTCCAGCCGGCCGACGCTGACCACGCGCGGCAGTTGCGGGCGGCAGCCGGTCGAACACGGTCGGGCGGCCTTCGCGGGTCGCGATGCGTCGTCACCAGGCCGACCGGCTTGTGGTAGCGCCACAGCCGCGTGCGCTCCGGCGCCTCGACCAGCGTGCCGCCGACCACCACGAGGTCGCCGGGGCCGACGAAGGTGGCGGGATGCGTCGACGACGATGTTGTTCAGCCGGATCTTGCCGTCGGCCATCAGCTTCTCGGCATCGCGCCGGCTGGCGACCCCGGCGCGGGCCAGCCATTTGGCGATCCGCTCGCCGCGTTCGGTCTCGCCGCGCGACTCTTCGGCACGATCGGATCGTCGCTCATGACCGGCAGGCCGCGATCAGCGCGTCGAAGATGCGGCGGTCGCCGGGGTCGATGAGGAACTCCGGATGCCATTGCACGCCCGAGGCAGAAGCGGTACCGCGCATCCTCGATCCCCTCGATCACGCCGTCGGGCGCGGTGGCGTTCGACGATGGCATGCGGCCCCGGCGTCGCGCACCGCCTGATGGTGCGACGAATTCACCGCATCTCGGTCGCTGCCCACGATGCGGTGCAGCAGCGTGCCGGGGACGATCGGACGGCGTGGCCGGGCTCGTCGCGCGGGTTGGGCTGCTCGTGCGCCAGGGCGTCGGCGATCGCATCGGGGATGTGCTGGATCAGCGTGCCGCCGAGTGCCACCGCCAGCAATTGCTGGCCGCCGCAGATGCCCAGCACCGGCATGTCGCGGGCCAGCGCGCCCTGCACCAAGGCGAGTTCGGTGGCGGTGCGGTCCTCCTTCAGCGTGACCGTGCGCGTGGCGGCCGTCCTCGCCGTACATCGCCGGATCGACGTCGAAGGCGCCGCCGGTCACCACCAGGGCGTCGATGCTGGTCGAGATAGTCGCTGCCATGCGTCGGAATGGTGCGGCAGCGCCATGGGCAGGCCGCCGGCGGCGACGATCGCGTCGGCATAGTTCGTGCGCAGCGCGTACCAGGGGAATTTCGAGTAGCCGCCGGGCTGCTCGCTGTCGAGGGTCACGCCGACCACCGGTCTTTTTTCGGTTTTCATGCCGCGTTGCTAGTCCCCGCGGGCGCGGGCAGGCAAGACATTCCCAGAAAATCGCGCCATGAAGCGGCATGGACGCAATGGAAATCGCCCTGGCCGAGGCTCGGCTGGCGGAATCGCGCGGCGAAGTGCCGGTGGGCGCCGTCGTGCTCGGCCCCGGCGGCGAGGTGCTGGCGCAAGCGGGCAACCGCACCGAGGCCGACCACGACGCGAGCGCACACGCGGAGTTGATCGCGCTTCGCGCCGCGGCGGCGGCCCTGGGGTCGGCGCGGCTGGTCGGCTGCGATCTGGTGGTGACCCTGGAGCCCTGTCCGATGTGCGCTTCGGCGGCCAGCCTGTTCCGCGTCCGCCGCCTGGTGTTCGGCGCCTACGATTCCAAGGGCGGCGGGGTAGAGCACGGGGCGCGGGTGTTCGCCGCGTCCTCCTGCCTGCACCGGCCGGAGGTGATCGGGGGGGTGCGCGAAAGCGAGGCCGCGTTGCTGCTGCGGAATTTCTTCGTCAATCGCCGCGACTGAGGGGATCGATTCGCTGCCGAAGGCGTTAAACCGAGGTCAGCCCGGCCGTCCATCCGCCAGGGCTGAGACAAAGAACGACAGGAATGAGGATGTTTGCCATGAGAACCGCTCTGTTGCTGCCCGCGCTGGCCGTGACCTTCGCGGCGGGGCTTGCTCTTGCACCCGCCCCGGCATTCGCGGCGCATGCCGGCGCGCCCTACACGAATGTCGACAAGCGCAACGACGCCGGCAACGACACCGGGGATGCCCAGGTCGACGCGCTGAACGCCGCGCAATTGAACCAGAATTACCAGCCCGGAACGAATGAGCGCATAATGGGCGGCGCCGGCTTGGCCCCGCCGATAAGCCAGCCGATGCCGGGTCAGACATACGCGCCGCCGCCGGCACCGCGTCCGTAACCGGATCGCCTGCTCGGCGGGACGCCGTTCAACAGAAAGGCCCGGCAGCGATGCCGGGCCTTTTTGCTGGTCGGCTGTCAGCCGGACGCGCCCTAGCTAGATCGTGATGGCCGCTGGCATCAGCGACCATCACGATCCAGCCTTTTGTTTTGGCGAGCAATTTTATGGCAAGGTGATCCACCTGAAGCCATCCCGCACTAACGGCGGTCCGCGGGCGAGGCCACACCGTCGGCGGCGGCGATCTCGGCCAGCAGCGACCAAACCCGGTCGGCGTCCAGGCGCACGTCCGGGTCATTCAGCAAGCGGTCCATCTCATCAAGCTTGCGGGCGTACTCAACGTCGCTCATCGCGGGTCCTCTGCGAGAAGGGAGTGTCGCCGGGCTTAATGTCATGGGCCCATTAAGGTTGCGCCCGGATAAACTTGCCGGACCGCAAACCTCTGGGAAAATCACATCGGTGCGTAAAATCGCGCGGCCGATGGCGCCGCGTCAGCCGATCAGAAAATGCCGCACACTCCAGATGATCATTGCCCAGAGCGGAATGGCGAAGCCGATGCCCCAGCCGAGGCCCTTGGCCTCACCCAGTTGATCCTGCGAGGTCTGTGCCAGCTCAGCCTCAAGCCGGGCAAGCTCGGACGCGGCGGAGTGGCGCAGCAGGGGCAGCAAATGCGGGCTGACATCCGCCTTGCGGTCGGGCCGGCGCCGGTCGGCGATCGCCGGGGCTGCTTGTTCCCTGATAAGCTGGTCAACCATGCGGCCTTCCTTCATGGCGCAAAATGGCTTTGCGCAGCGCGGCATCGCCCGGATGCCTCTTGCCGGCGGGTGACATTTTGCCACCGGCGAACGCGCGGACCCATCTTCAACAGCGGCGTTTGCCAGTTAGATGGCGAAACCTAGGCTCAGAAAGATTACCCGATTCTGAAGGCGGCAATTACGGAAGCATGCGCTCGATCAGCCAGAATGAGCCGGCCCAGGTCAGCGCCCCCAACAGCAAACCGAGCGTGATGCCCTGTGCCGCCGCCATCGGATTGCCGCTTTCTTCGCCGGTCATCAGGTCGGGCGCGGGACGCCACCGCAGCAGGCCGACCAGTTCGGGCGAAACATGCTGCGGCCGCCCCGGGCGCCGCCGGTCCCACGCCGGCCGGTCCAGGCTCTCGGCGCCTGCGCCGCCAACCGTGGCCAGTGCGCGTGGCAGGACGGAGGTCACCCGGCCCTCGGGGGCCGCGCCGGCATCGCGATGCTTCGTGGCTACGTCGATCGTCATATGCGCGCTCCCCAGAGGCTGGCTGGCGACAAAAGATAACAGTGCAGTTCAGCAACGTATTCAAAAGACTGCGGCAGCAACGGTTAGGTTTTTGTTAAGATGTTCGCGCGTAATCACCGGACGCGAACCGGGTGGAACTCGAATCGAAGAGCTGCCGAAGGCCGCGGGAACGCTCAAAAATATTGTGAAGCGATGTGAAGCAATCGTCGGGCCATGTTCAGCGCGCCTGAACATATCCTGACGTTTCCGAACAACACGAAAACGCGCGTCCGTGTTTTAACCTGCTCACGAAAAGTTAATTCGTTTGTAGGACAGCGCCCCATGCGACTTCTCCTGGTCCAGTCAAACGCCGCCGAGGCCCTGGCCGCGACGTCGGTGCTGCGCCCGGCCGGTGCGGTGATCGATCATGTCGGCACCGCCGCCGAAGCGTTCGAATACCTCCAGACCTACGAATACGACATCGTGGTGTTGGATCAGGCGCTGAGCGACATGGATGGCATTGAAGTGGTCGGGCGGTTCCGGGCGCGGCGCTTCGCCACCCCGGTGCTGCTGATCACCGCGTCAAGCTGCGGCAAGGCGAACGCGGTCGCGTTGCGCGCCGGCGCCGATGACCTGCTCACCAAGCCGTACCACAACGACGAGCTCGTCGCCCGCATCGAGGCGATCGTTCGGCGCCGCAACGGCTATGCCCGTTCGGTGTTGCGGGTCGGGCCGCTGCAGATCGACATGGCGAGCCGCGAGGTGCGCGCCGACGATCAGCCGATCAGCGTCACCCGCAAGGAGTTCGCGATCCTGGAACTGATGGCGCTGCGCAAGGGTCGCGTCATCACCAAGCAGAACTTCCTCGACCACCTCTATAGCGGGCTCGACGGCCCCGAGACCCGGGTGATCGACGTGTTCATCTGCAATCTGCGCAAGAAACTCGCCCAACTTGGCTTCGGTACCCTGATCGACACGGTGCGGGGCCATGGCTACATCATGCGCGATATGTCCGATGTCGCCGCCGACATCATCCCGCTGCGTCCGGCCGCCGATGTCTTTGCCGACAAAACCGCCGTGCCGAGCGCTCGCGTCGCCTGAGGCGGCTCGCCGCATCGCGTTGAATTAAACGTAGAATACCGCCGGTCTCCGACTCCTGCGCGAACCCGTGTGCTTACCTCGCGCCCGGCGCGAGGCAAGCCGAAGCAGGGGCGGACGGGCGCAGGTTGGACCGGACCGGACTGGCTCGCCGTGGCGGCCGCAAACGCGGCGCCGCGGCCAGCCTCCGTACCTGCCGCTCGCAGGTGCGCGTCGACCAGCACATGAACCGGATGCTGGACCATCCCCTGGGCGCGGATGCAGGCGCGGATCGAGGTCACGCGCCGCAATAACAGCGTTTTGAGGAAGCCTTGTTCGTTGCAGCCAACTATGGGTCTGCCCAGATGTCGGTCATGGCCGGGACGGGCCAGCTCAATCGGCGCAGCACATCTGTGTGGTCCCGCGCCATTGCACCAAGGAGAGCACGAAAGGGAAAACACGACATGGCACGCACTCCCATCACCTTGTTCACACCAGGCTTCATGGGCGGTGGCTCGCTGGATCCGTTCATGGCGCTGCATCGCGAAATGAACCGCCTGTTCGACGACGCCTGGCGCGGCGGCATGCCGTCCGGCGGAAGCGGCGGCACCGGCGCCTCGATGCTGGCCCCGCACATGGATGTCAGCGAGACCGACAAAGAAGTGAAGATCCAGGCCGAGTTGCCCGGCGTGGATGAAAAGGACATCGAGGTTAGCCTCACTGACGACGTGCTGACGATCCGCGCCGAAAAGCGCCAGGAGCAGACACAGGAGCGGCAGGGCGTGCATTTCAGCGAACGCTCCTACGGTGACTTTCCAGCGCGCCTTGCGGCTGCCGTTTCCGGTCCGCCAGGAAGGGGTGCAGGCGTCGTTCGAGAATGGCGTGCTGACCATAACCCTTGCCAAGAGCCAGGCGCAGGAGCGCAGTTGGCGCATCCAGGTTCAGGGACAGCAGCAGGGCAGCAAGCCGGAACAAATCACCCAGACGGCGTCCGGCCAGACCAGCGGCAACGCGGCCAGCGCCACCAACGGGCCGGGCGCGAACAAATCCGCCACGCAGGAATTGGCGGGTGCGAGGAGCTGATGCGGGGGCGTCCGCGCAAGTCGCTGAGGGGATGAGCTTGCGGCGAACCCGACCATGAGATGGCCGCCAGGGCACGCACCCTGGCGGCAATCCGGCCGAGGCCGGCCACGCCTGTAACAGGAGCGACGCGCCATGGGCACATCGATGGACAACGGGCTGCCGGGCGGCATGACCGGGCCGGACGACGCCATGAGCAACCTGCTGGCACGAAACTGGTGGGCCATCGCGTTGCGGGGGGTCTTCGCCATCGTGTTCGCCCTCGCGGCCCTGTTTTTACCGCTGGTCACGATCGGTGCGCTGGTGCTGCTGTTCGCGGTCTACATGTTGGTCGACGGCGTGTTCGCCATCGTCGCCGGCGTTCGCGCCGCCGCGCGGCATGAGCGTTGGGGATTGCTGTTGCTGGAGGGCATCGTCGACCTGATCGCCGGCGTGGTCGCGCTCTTGCTGCCGGGCCTGACCGTGGTGGTGCTCGTCGCGCTGCTCGGTGTCTGGTCGGTCATAACCGGGGTGCTGATGACGGTGGCGGCGCTTCGCCTGCACGGGCGGCACGGCCGGTGGTGGCTGGTCTTCGCCGGACTGCTGTCGATCGTGTGGGGCGTGTTGCTCTATCTCTCACCGATCGCCGGCGCGATTGTGCTGACCTGGTGGCTCGGTGGGTACGCGTTGGTGTTCGGCGTCATGCTGCTGATCCTCGCCTTCCGCCTGCGCGGGCAGATGCACGAGACGCTGCCGCCCGCCGCCCCATACGCGGCATAGGCGGCCTTCGCGCCATCGCCGCCATCGCAAGTTTGCAATGCCGTTCAGGAGGCACCGGGCGATGGGCGGCAAGGCTTGATGGTCCGGGGACGTAATTCCCCGGCCGGGGCGACGCCTTTACCTTTGGCGAGTGCCGGCGTCGGCCCATAGGTTTGTGGTCATCAGGGCGATGCGGTCCGCCAATGCGGCAAGCGTGGACCCCAGCTTACGGCCGCGCGAGCCGGTGCCGGCGTGGCGTTGTTGCCCCACATGCTCGCGGCACAAGTTGCTTCGGGCGCCGTAACGCCGCGCGGCATCTGAGCCGAGCGCCTGGGTCCGCCGCTGGCGGCACGCATCGCGGCCGCCTTTCGCCAAGCGGATGCGCCCGCACCGATCAGTGCCGCAGCAGCGACAGAATGATCTCGACCGCGATCAAGGCGAGGATGGCAATCTCCAGCAGTTCGGCGCGACCGCCGGCCGCCTCGCTGTGCAGGGCCGCATAGGTGTCGCGGATGATGGCGAGCTTGCGGTCCACCGCCGCGCTCACGCTGCGCACCCGGAACAGCTCCATCGCCGCCGCATAGACGCGCGCGAGGTAGACGTCCTCGGTCACCTGCAGCGCGTTATCGACCCGTTCGGCCAACTCGGTCACTTCCGCCACCAGGGTGCGCAATCGGCGCGCCAGGCGCGCATACCGGCGCGCAGCGAGCAGGTTGGTGCGCCCCCGCGCCGCCTCGACCAGCCCGCGCATGCGCGGCAGCTCGTCATCCAGCAATTCGTCGTAGGTGCGCATTTCCAGCAGCTGGGCATTGGCGATTTCCAGGACGTCGGCGACATCCGTTTCGCGCTGCGGCTCGTAGATGAAGGCACGGTCCCAGGTGATCACCGCAAGATCGTCGGGATGGTACGAGAAACGTTGCCGCAGCAGGTCGGCCCGGGCAGCCTCCGACAACGGCCGCACCTGGCCTGAGAGCAGCGGCACCAGGTCCGCACGCGCCTCCAGCGCTTCGGCGGTCAGGGGCGTATCGAACTGGTCCACCACGGCGATCAGGTAATCCTCCTGCAGCGGCGCAGCCGTCGGGCGATCCATGGCCTCGCCGAGAGTTTTCTGCAACCGGGCCACCTGCCGCTGCCAGATCTTTGCCGCGGCGGCGGGGCCGATCGCGACATCCGTCGCGTTGACCAGCCCGACGAAGTCGGCCCAGGGCAGGTTCTCGACCGGCAGGCGCAGGGCGAACGCGGCGATGCCGAAATCATAGAGACGCACGCTGGCGGAAACATCTATCGATACGCCATCGATCTCGATCACTTCGGCGCCGAGCTCCAACGCCAGCGGTGGCACGCCGAAGGACACCGCCTTCGGCGGCGTGCCCACTAGGCGGCTGCGCGCGCTGGCGCTCCCGGCGCGCTCTGCCCACAGCCTCTCCGCGTGCTTCAGGTCGATTTCATAGGCGACGTCGAACAGGCGCAGCGCCACCACCTGCCCCGACCGCACCTTCAGTTCGATATCGCCCATGCCGGCTCCTCGGTTGCGGTCATCATACGATCCAGCATCCGTTCACAGCGGTACAACGACGCGACCCGACAATGGCATGCCGAAACCAAACGACGGGCACGCCCGCCGATGGAGCCATCGATCCCGACCTTGGCGCCCCAGGATGGCGGAGTCACTCTTTCATCGTCGGAGAACAGCCCGTTGTCTCCAAGCGGAACCGGCGGGTTGATCTACGCCGAGTTCGCTTCGCGTCGCCCTCGCCAACGGGAGCAAGCCCCATAGACACGTATTCGTAAACGGGGAACGGATGCCCAGGGCGACGATCAGAGTCCGGCAGGCGGTTCAGGAGCCAAGCAGTGAGGTCGGCAGTAACGAGAGGGTAGTCAGATGGCGCATCTGCAGCAGATGCTGATCGAGCACCTTCGTGACGCATTCAGTGCGGAAAAACAAGCAATTCAGGCGATGAAGCGCAGCTTGCGGCGGACGACCACGCTTGAACTGCGCGGCGGGGCGTGACGGCGGGCGAGCCGTCAGCCCCAAAACGAAAATCCGCTTAGATGGAGATGCCTATGAAGGTCGTACTTGCCGGAGCAGTCGGTTTGCTGATCGCCCTGCCCGCGCTCGCTCAGTCAGTGGGGGAAAAGACCGGCCTGAATTCGCACCCTCAACGTCCGACTTCGTGAAAGAGGCGGCCAGCAGTGATCTGTTCGAGATCCAGTCGAGTCAAATCGCCCAGGAGCGTTCGGACCCGGAGACCAAGGCCTTTGCAGACGCCATGATAGCTGACCATCAGAAAACCAGCCGCGAAATGGCGTCGATGATCCAGGCGGGGAAGGTGAAGGCGACGGTCCCGACGGCCATGATCCCGAGCCATCGCGGCGCGAACCGAACAATGGCGCGCATTTCCTCTTGATAGCAGATCGCTCAATAATACGATGTCGCCGCGGCGATGGGCATCGCCTTGCCGCGGATAATGCATCGAAATCCGATGTGGCAGGTTGCGGTATCGATCATCTGCGGATGCCGCGCCGCCGGCCGATAGCGGCGGCAGTAGTTGGGCGCGCAGAGATACGATCCACCTTTGATCACTTTGCGGGGAATGCGAACCGCAGGCTGCTCCGGATCGTAGCTCAGCGCCTCGGCGCCGCCTCGCGGATTGCGCGGCACGCAGCACGGCAATTCCGCCGCGCCCGAATGGCGGGTGGAATACCAATCTTCCGTCCACTCCCAGACATTGCCGACCATGTCGTAAAGGCCGTAGCCGTTGGGAGGAAACGACCCGACCGGCGCGCGGCCGACGAAGCCATCCGCGCCCGTGTTACAAAAGGGAAACTCGCCCTGCCAGGTGTTCGCCAGGTAACGGCCGCCCGGTGTGAACTCGTCGCCCCAGCAGAACATCGCGCTATCGAGACCGCCGCGCGCGGCAAACTCCCACTCGGCTTCGGTCGGCAATTGCTTGCCCGCCCATCTCGCGTAAGCCGCAGCATCTTCGAACGCGACATGCACCACCGGTTCCTGCCCGCGTCCTTCAAGCGCGCCGCGAGGACCCTCAGGGTGGCGCCTATTGGCGCCAGGCACATAGGCCCATCGGCTTTGCATATCGTCCATAGCCACGCGACCGGCCGGCATGAAGAAGACGGCTGAACCAGGCTTGAGCAGATCAGGGTCGGCTCCCGGATAGGCCGCGGCGTCAAGCGGACGCTCCGCGAGCGTGTGATAGTTGGTGGCTTCGACGAAGGCAGCAAATTGAGCATTGGTTACAGCGTGAGTGTCGATCCAGAACCCGCTCACTGTCACCACGTGTGCAGGGGCTTCTTCCGGATAGGTGTTGTCAGCGCCCATCCGAAAGGTGCCGCCCGGAATCCAACGCATCCCTTGCATCGAACTACAACGAAGATGTGGTCACTCAAAAGCGGCCTGTCGCTGAAGTCCCTCTATCGCCACGGCATCAACGGCTGGCCGATCGGCGGCAAGGACCGGTTTCACCTCGATCGTAATCTTGCGGATCGTGCCAGTGAATGTTGCCGGGACCTGATAGTCCTCGCTGACCGGAGTTGCCCGATCCTCCCCGATGTCCGCGCCTTCATCGCCAGAAAATGCGAACGGCTGGGTTCGACCGATGCGGCCTTCCGCAAGGGTTGTCCCGCTCACAGAGATTTTTGCAACTCCGCCGGCCCCTGGCCGCCCGCCATCATAGGCAAAGTCGAAGCGAAGAACCTGAGCGCCGGTCGGCATTGGTTTGTCAGCGGCGATCTCATAATGCTCGATGCCGAGCCAGTTGTAGGAATATCTGGGACGGCCGTCCTGCAGCCACAGGCTCCAGCCACCAAAGCGGCCGCCCTGCGCCAGCACTACGCCGCGCGCACCGGAAGCAGGAATCTCCACTTCGGCCGTGATGGAAAACGAGCGGTTCTTCACGTTGATGAAGGCATTCTCCATCAGGCCGGACATGCCGGGATAGACCGTCAAGGATGTGCGACCACCCATCAGATCCGGCCGCCCCGCTAACGCGGCATTGAATCTCTCAATAGTGCGATCATCGATAGGCAGCACATGATTTTCGATGGCGACCTTGGTGAATAGATCCTGCATCTCCTTCAACTTGGCAGGATTGCTGGCAGCAAGATCGTTGACCAGGCTGAAATCCGCACGCGTGTCGTAGAGTTCCCACTTGTCATCGGCCAGGTCGGCGCGTGGCGTGGCCTCCCATGGTGCTTTGTGCACGGTGCCGGCCAGCCAGCCATCGTTGTAGATGCCGCGATTACCCGCGACTTCGAAATACTGCGTCACATGACGATCAGGCGCGTGGGCGTCGTTGAACGAATAGATCATGCTCACGCCCTGCATGGGAATTTGCTCGGTGCCATTGACTGATTTCGGTTCCGGCAGGCCCGCCGCCTCAAGGACGGTTTGCGCGATATCCACCACATGATGCCATTGCGAGCGCACTTCGTTTTTCGCGCTGATCCCTTTGGGCCAATGCACCACCAGGGGGTTGCGCGTGCCGCCATAGCTGCCGGCAACCTGTTTCATCCAGGTGAACGGCGCGTCGCCTGCCACCGCCCAGCCGGCGGCATAATGGTTATAGGCCATCGGTCCGCCGAGCAGGTCAATGCGATCAAGCTGAACCTCCAGCGGCTCGTCAATGCCGTTAAAATAAGAGAATTCGTTGAACAAACCGTTGGCGCCGCCCTCGGCGCTCGCACCATTATCGCCGACGATGTAGAGGACCAGCGTATTCTCAAGCTCGCCCTGATCGGCGATGGCCTTAACCAGGCGGCCAATCTCGCGGTCCGTAAATTCACCGAAACCGGCGAACACCTCCATCTGTCGAGCGAACAGGCGCTTTTCATCGGCGGATAGGCTGTCCCAATCTTTAATGAACTCAGGTTTCGGCGCGAGCTTGGTTCCCGGTGGCACGACGCCGAGAGCAATTTGCCGCGCCAGCGTATCCTCGCGCAGTTTGTCCCAGCCGGCGTCGAACTTTCCCTTGTATTTTTCAATCCATTCTCTGGGAACATGGAGCGGCGCATGCATAGCGCCAGGCGCAAAATACATGAAGAACGGCTTGTCGGGCGCGAGCGTCTTCACCGAGCGCATCCAGGTGACGGCTTGGTCGGTCATGTCCGCCATGAAATGATAATTGGGATCGCGCGGCGGCTCGACCCGGACAATTCCATCATAGATCAGCGGCGCCCATTGATTGGTCTCGCCGCTAAGGAAGCCGTAAAATTTGTCGAAGCCCGAGCGGGTGGGCCAGCGATCGAATGGTCCAGCAGGGCTGATCTCCCATGGCGGCGCCTCGTGATACTTGCCGAATGCCGCCGTTCCGTAACCGTTCAGACGAAGGGTCTCAGCGAGGGGCGCGATGGCGTTCGGTCTGACGCCCGTGTTGCCGGGGAATGCTGTCGCGACCTCGGCGATAGCGCCCATATTGTTCATGTGATGGTTGCGCCCGGTCAGCAGCGCGGTGCGCGTCGGCGAGCAAATGGCCGCAGTGTGGAACTGATTGTAACGCAGGCCCTCGTTGGCCAACTGCTCGACGGCCGGCATGCTGACCGGGCCGCCAAACGCGCTCGACTGGCCAAATCCCATATCGTCAAGCAGCACGATCAGCACATTGGCGGCGTTGGGCGGCGCTTTGACCTCGAAGCGCGCCGGTGGAATGAGGTTGCGCGCATCCAGCACATCGATGGTCGGCGGCTTAGGCTCCGGTATGGGCAGGATCGTGCGGTCCGCCGGTGCCGCCGGGGGAGCGGCGCCGGCGGGTGGGGAAATTTGCGCCTGCGCCGTGCCGCCTAACCAGGAACTGCCGAAGGCGGTGGCCAAGGCAGCTTTCGCGCTCGACAGGAACAGATCGCGTCGGTTCATTCGCTCCCCCTTACGTCCGTCGCTCGATCGACAGAGTATGATGCCATCGTTCCCGCGCGAACGCCATCGACCCGTTCGTGCCAGAAGTGTTTTGCTATGTGCTCGCCGACGGAGGCAGCATGAAAGAGACGCCCGGCTGGCAGAGGCCGGCCGCATCGGCTGCTCGGCCCGCGCGAGAAGGGAGAGACCAGAGCTGCTTGTTCGAGGGACTCGCGGCGCAGTTCGAGACGTTGTTCAAGCCAGCCCCGGACCTGTTATACTTTGCCTGAGGAGAAAGGCATGGCCGCAATCACCGAAGATCGAGGTGAACGCCGCTCAGCGAGCGTGGTGTGATGCGCTCATACGCATCGGCTCGGTTCATGCCGCGGACGGCGACTTTCGTACGGTCGCCAGCGCGTTGATCGATGATCTTTATGACTACGCGGACGGCGTCGTATTTTTCAAGCCGACGCTCGCCTATGGCCGGAATGCATTTCGCAGCACTAAGCAGGGTGCGTTGTCCTACTTCGTGGCCGACGACCCCGATTTTCCGGAGGATACGGGGTTCGCCCTGAAGCACTGGGTCAAGGTCTGGTACGACAACAACGCCGCCGAGAACGGCATCCAAATTCATGGCGAACTCGCCATCACCATGGGGAACGTCTACCTCGTTAATGCCGCGGGCGAGGAAATCATGGTCGACAAGACCTTTGTCTTCCGCCGCTGCGCGGATGGCCGGCTGCGGCTCTGTGTGCACAAATCGGCGCTGCCTTACACGCCGGACCGTTGAGGCGCACCCTCGAACGGGCCTGCTCGTCATGAAATTCGGACTATCCTGGCCGGGGTGACCTCTTCGGCGGCATTTCCGCTGGCGTCGCCGCTCTGCCGCTTTGCCTCGGACTCGGCGCTCTCTCCGGTCTCGGACCGGAAGCCGGACTTTACGGTGCCATTGCGCTCGGCATCGTTGCCTCGCTATTTGGTGGTGCGCCGGTGCTGGTATCCGGTCCCACCACCCCAATGACGCTCGTCACGGCCGGCATCGTCGCCTCAAGCTTGCTGCCTGGCGGCGAGGTCAATTTGGGCGTGCTCGTCGCTATCTTTCTGCTGACTGGCGCACTCCAAATCCTGATGGGGCTACTGCGTCTCGGAAGCTTCATCCGCTACGTGCCCTACCCGGTGATCTCCGGCTTCATGAGCGGCATCGGCGTCATCATCATCCTACAACAAATCTTTCCAATGGCTGGAATGGTGCAGCCTTCCTCGGACCCTGCTGCGATAATCGCTCGGCTGCACACATTGCCCGCCGGGTTCTCCTGGCCAGTTGCGCTGCTGTCCGCGGCGACGCTTGCGATCATATACCTCATTCCGCGCGTCATCCGGGTGGTGCCTTCATCGCTGCTTGCGTTGGTGGCTGTAACCGCGGTCTCGCTCTTGTTCGGCGATGAACGTGCCGCGCATCGGCGCCATCCCGGCGGGGCTGCCGGCCATTGTCATGCCCCAGCTTGACGTCGCAAACGCCGGGTTCGTCCTGACAGCCGCGGCAGAGCTCGCGCTGCTCGGTGCGGTCGACTCGCTGCTTGGCGCGCTGCTGGCCGATAATCTTACCAAGACCCATCACGACAGTAACCGCGAACTCATCGGCCAGGGCATCGGCAACATGGCGGCCGGCCTCATCGGGGGGCTGCCCGGAGCCGGCGCCAACATCCGCACGATCGTGAACATCAAGGCCGGTGGCAGGACACGCCTATCAGGCGTGATTCATGGCCTGTTCCTGCTCGCTGTCCTGCTTGGTCTCTCCGAGGCGGTTGCGCTAATTCCGAACGCAGTCCTGTCGGGCATCCTGGTAGCCGCCGGCGTAAGCTGCATCGATCTTCGCGGCCTCGGTCACATCACGAAGGTCCCGCGCGTCGGATGCAGGGCTGATGATCCTCGTCCTGCTGCTGACCGTTTTCTCCGGAGTGATTACGGCCGTCGCCGTCGGCATGATCATTGCCGCCTTCATCTTCATGAAGAAAGTTGCAGACATCTCGGAGCAGCAGACCACGATCAGTCCTTTGGCGGACGAACCATGGGCCGACGAGCGCGACCTTGCCGCGGCGGATCGCGACCGTCTTCTGGTCAAGCATGTCGAGGGCCCACTGTTCTTCGGCTTCGCCCGCGGTTTCACCGAAATTGCCCCTGCTGCGCGGTCCGGCAAATTGCTGGTGTTGCGAATGGATCGGGTCAGCTTCATGGATCAGTCAGGCGCATACGCCCTACAAGATGCCTTGATGGACCTGCGGTCCGCTGGCCTGCGCATTCTGATTGTCGGGTTGCCCGTGGCGCAGCGTGACATTCTGGAGGCACTCCAAGTCATCCCCGAGGTCGTGCGGGAGAAGGACCTGTTCCCCGATTTCCTGTCGCTAAAGACCGCTCTGCCACGTGTCCTGGGGGAGATCGAGGCACATTAGCACTACTTTGGCACTTGTACGGTTACGAGGCGATTGTGTAACCGACTGGGATTCAGTGGAGTATGCGCTGTGTCCCGGGCGAGCGACATTGGTGGGGATCTTGATGCGTGGCTGGCGCCGTTTCTCGGCGTGATCGGGCGCAGCACGCGGAGCAAATGGGCGCCGTTGTGCGTGCAAGGATTGCTCGGGCCGGACGGACCGAAAAGTGTGCAGCCGATCGCCGCCCGGCTTGGGCTTGCTGGCCACGACCAGCTCCACCATTTCGTCAGCAGTCCGGTCTGGGATGATACGCCACTGTGGCGGGTGCTGGCCGAGCAGGCGGATCGTCTGGTGGGTGGTGACGACGCGGTGTTGGTGATCGACGATACGGCACTGCCGAAGAAAGGCACCGTTTCGGTCGGGGTAGCGGGGCAATACTGCGGCGCTTTGGGCAAGCAGGCCAACTGTCAGTCCCTGGTGTCGCTGACGCTGGCCCGCCGCGAGGTGCCCGTGCCGATCGGGCTGCGGCTCTTCCTGCCAAATGCTTGGACCGACGATCCCGCACGCTGTGTCAAGGCTGGCGTGCCCGAGGCGGCGCGCATTGCGCAGACCAAGCCGCAGATCGCGCTTGCCGAGATCGACCGACTGATGGCGGCGGGACTGCGCGTCGGCTGCGTGCTGGCGGACGCCGGATACGGCAGCGGGGCCCCGTTCCGCCAAGGGCTGAGCGAGCGCGGCCTGTCGTGGGCAGTCGGGGTTCCCCGCACCCTGAAGGTCTTCACCACCGGTGTGGGCTTGCTCTTTCCCCGAGCGAACAGGGGAAAGCCACGGCAGCATCCCGTGCCGAGTGAAGTCGCACGAGATGCCGCGGATGTGCTGGCAGGATGTCTCTGGCGGCGCGTCGTCTGGCGGCAGGGCACCAAGGGCGCGCTCGCCGCACGCTTTTCCGCTGTGCGGGTGCGGGTGGCCGATGGTCCACGTAGTCCCCGCCACGGCCATTTGCCGGGCGAAGAAGTTTGGCTCATCGGGGAATGGCGCAGCAGTGGCGAGCGCAAATACTATCTCAGCAATCTTGCTGTCCGCACCGCGCTGCGGCGGCTGGCCGCGGCGATCAAGGCGCGCTGGGTGTGCGAGCAGGCGCATCAGCAACTCAAGCAGGAGCTCGGCCTCGACGACTTTGAGGGCCGATCCTGGACCGGCCTACACCGACACGCACTCATGACCTGCATCGCGTTCGCCTATCTTCAGCACCTGCGGCTCAAGGTCGCCGGGCGGGGAAAAAAATCTGCCGCCGAACGCGCCGCCGCCGCGACCGACGCTGCCTGAACTGCGCCGCTCCATCAGCGCCCGCCTGTTTGCGCCACCACGACCGCCGTCACGATGTCCGCACTGCCACAAGCGTCTATCGCTCATCGCCTCCAAAGTGCCAAAGTAGTGTTAGGCCACCGGCTCATTATGCCGCAACCAAATGCGGATTGAGGCGAGCTGGACAGAGGCGAGGAAATTGTCATCCCGCTAGTCGTCGCGGGTTGCGACTGCCCGGAAGTGTTTGAGGCGGTTGAAGAACCGCTCGACACGGTTGCGGGATCTGTGGAGGAACCGACTGAATACGGGTCAGCACTTGCGGTTATCGAGCGGGCGGATGTTCGCCCAGGCGCCGCGAGCGGCCATCTCGGTCCGCAAGGCGTCCGAGTCATAGGCTCGATCAGCCAGCAGGATGTCCTCTTCGCCGACGGTGTCGAGCATGTCCCGGCCCTGCTTCCGTCGTGCGCCTGTCCGGCTGTCAGCTTGAGCGTGATCGGCAAGCCTTCGGCGTCCATGCGCGCCGTGATCAGGGGAATCCCTTTATGGGTTCGCCACCTGGTGTATACTAGACTTTGCAGGCGGAGCTCTACCTCTAGCCGGCCCCTCCGCACAGCACCGACTCGGCAAGAACGGACTTCGCGAACGCCGTATAAAAGATGACTTATGGAGAGGCTCTTGTAGTGAAAGTTAATAACAACTTTCCTCAGAGTAATTCTTGGGGTGCTGGGCACCGCATTGGCCTGGCAGGGATCGGCTGGCGCTCAGACCAGCAGCGGACCAAGCAATTTGCGGTCGGCCCCAATGGCGCGCGGAGCACTCGAGATGCACGCGATCGAGAAGTTTAATGCACGGACCGTCGGACTGGCCAGTGGCCAGCTCGAGGGTGCGCCGATCCGCTTCGCGACTGAGATCGCCCGCATCGTGGACGATGATTTCACCCAAATTGGGGAAACGTCAGCCTCAATGCGAAGGTGCCGGGGCTGGGGCCGAGGCCCTAGCCGCTGGAATTGCTTCAGGCCGGGCCGTCATCAAAACTCACCAGCCTAGAAAGGCGGTAGGATTGGGGGAAGCATGGATAATTCAATCTTAGCTAGCGACCAGTCCGTGCCGGGGGCAAGCAGTCTGACATCTTTGCTCGACGCGTCTGACCCACCCAGCACCGACTCCCCTTCAGTTGATGCCGCTCCGGAGGGCCATCTCTTGGCTCCAGGTGGCCAGGGTGACTCACAGGGCAGCGGCGCCGAGCAGAGTTCGGGGCCAATCGTTTCCAGTTCTCTGATGCCGGCCGGGAGCTCCTTGACATCGACGGACAATACCTCGCCGGTTTTCGCGGCAACACCAAACGAGAGCGTCGGCCTCGGGTCAGGTGACGCCCCAGCAAACTTCGTGGCGGGCGTGCCCGCATTTGGGTCCCTGCCCCTGACCGCAAACACTTCGGCTCCGGCAAACACGCTGACTGCGGCACTGCCTCAAGCACCCACGCAGGACGAAGTCGTGCAAAATTTCGCGCCGATCCTTTCTGACTCGACGCCAACTCAAAGCTCGTCGTTGGTCATGAGCGCTTCCTCGATTACCACCGGGAGCACTGGGACAGCGGCGGATGCAAGCCTTTCGACATTCGCCGACGTTTCCAGGCCCGCCACCTCAGCCCTTGCACCCGACCCGATCCAGGTTCCGGTTCCGCCACGCACCCCCGCATCAGACCCGATTTCCACCATCGTGCGGCAGGGCTCGAATGTCTCTGTCGACGCACCGACCGAGGGAACGCTTCGACCGGCCCTGCAGCCCCCAAGCGTAATTCCTCCCGGCACGATCCCCGGTAGCACGCCGCTCTTCACTCCGGGGAACACCATTGCTCAACCATCGGCTCCGACAACTCCCGCTCTTGCGCCGACCGCACCATTATCTCCGAACCCGATCGTACTGGAAAACCAGAAACCGGGCACGCCGCAGAGCCAGTGGCAGCTGAGCGGACCGGGGTCCACGAATATCGAGGGCTTCTCCCAGATCAGCGCCAATGTTGGACAGACCGTCAATTTTAAGATCAATACGGATTCGAATCACTATCGCGTCGATATCTATCGACTGGGATATTACGGGGGCAATGGAGCCCGCCTGGTGACCACGATCGATCATCAGGCGGCTTCCGGAACGAACCAGCCAAACCCCTTCTCAGATCCCGCGACCGGGGAAGTCGACGCCGGCAACTGGAATGTCACTGAACTCGTGGAGCGTGCCATCAGACGCGGTCTCCGGCGTCTACCTCGCCAAGCTCACTCGCGAGGACGGAACGGTCGGTGCGAACGAAATTCCATTCGTGGTACGAAACGACGCCTCACACAGTGATATCGTCTTCCAGACATCCGATGAAACCTGGCAGGCCTATAACGGCTGGGGCGGCTCGAACTTGTATGGAGGCATCGGTCCGGGCCCCAGCGGCGCTGCCTACGCCGTCAGCTACAACCGACCGATCGCCACACGTGACGGCATCGGGACCGCTGCCGGACCGCAAGACTTTCTGTTCGGGGCCGAGTACTCCGCTCTCGAGTGGATGGAGCAGAACGGTTACGACGTATCCTACATCTCAGGCATCGACGCATCGACCAATGGCTCGCTGCTGCTCAACCACAAGATCTACACGGATGACGGTCACGACGAGGTACTGGTCCGGGACCCAGCGCAGCAACGTTCAGGCCGCGCGCGACGCCGGGGTGAATCTCGCCTTCATGAGCGGGAATGAGGTGTACTGGAAGACACGCCTGGCGCCGAGCATCGATGGAAGCAATGCACCCAACACGACGCTCGTAACCTACAAGGAGACTCACGCAGGGGCCGTAACGGACCCGAGCGGGTTGTGGACCGGCACTTGGCGTGATCCGACATTCAGCCCTCCTTTGGACGGGGGGCGGCCCGAGAACGCGCTCACGGGCACCGAATTCCAGGTCGACGCGTACCGCGCCGACAGCATTACGATCCCCTACGGCGACACACTTTTGCGCTTTTGGCGCAACACCTCGGTGGCGCAAACCCAGCCAGGGCAGACGGCCTCACTTGTACAAAACATTCTAGGCTACGAATGGGACGGTTCGCCTGACAATGGCTTTCGCCCTGCCGGGCTGATCGACCTCTCGTCGACAACACTGCCGGTCAACGCGCTGCTGCTTGACTACGGGAACGACGAGGGGGCTGGGTCGGCCACCCATAATCTGACCATGTACCGTGCCCCGAGCGGCGCCCTGGTGTTCGGGGCCGGAACCGTTTTCTGGTCCTGGGGTCTCAACGCCAATCATGACCTGACAGCAACGCCAACGGACCCCAATGTTCAGCAGGCGATGGTGAACCTGTTCGCCGATATGGGTGTCCAGCCGCAGACCCTGCAGGCAACACTCCAGCTCGCGACCCGGTCAACCGACAACACCCGGCCGACATCCACGATCACGACAGCATCAGGTTCGAGCTTCCCGGAGGGGAAGAACGTCACCATCACCGGGTCGGCCGCCGACATCGGCGGCCTCGTGGCGGGAATCGAGGTGTCGACCGATGGTGGGACGACCTGGCATCCCGCTGGGGGGTCGGCTGCGAACTGGACTTATACCTGGACAACGCCAAGCCCGGGAACGTACACCATCAAGTCCCGCGCGACCGACGACAGCGTGAATACCGAGATCCCTGGTGCCGGGATCACGGTTACCGTAACAGCAACGCCGACGGTCGACCTTTTTCAATCCAGCGATACACCGGCAACGGTGACGGAGAACGACTCCAAAGCCGTGGAACTCGGGGTCAAGTTCCAGGCCTCTGTAGCCGGCACGATCACCGGCTTCCGCTTCTACAAGGGTCCGCAGAATACCGGCACGCATGTCGGCCATCTCTGGAGCGCGACCGGCACGCTGCTCGCCAGCGCCACCTTCACCGGCGAGACCGCCAGCGGCTGGCAGCAGGTCAATTTGGCCGCTCCGGTCGCCATTGCCCCGGGGACGACCTATATCGCCTCCTACCACACCAATACCGGCTTCTACTCGGATACATCGAACTACTTTGTCACCGGACACACGAGCGGCGTGCTGACGGGTCTGGCCAGCAACGCGCAAAATGGGCCGAACGGCTTATTCGCGTACGGCAGCACCAGCAGCTTTCCCACCGGAGGGATAGAAGCTGCCACCAACTACTACGTCGATGTCGTATTCAGCCCGAGCACCGGCGCCAACCATGTGCCGGTGGCCAACAACGACGGCGGCTTCGTCGCGACCGAGAACACCCCGCTGTCGATCCCGGCCTCGGCGCTGCTCGCCAACGACGCCGACCCCGACGGCGACGCGCTGTCGATCACCGGGGTGAGCAACCCGAGCAACGGCACCGTCGCCTACAACGCCACCAACCAGACGGTGCAGTTCACCCCCACCACCGGCTATACCGGGCCAGCCGGCTTCACCTACACGCTCACCGATGGCCGCGGCGGCAACGCCTCGGCCAATGTCTCACTCACGGTCAGCCCCACGGGCACCACCGCGAGCCTGTTCAGCGCCAGCAGCACCCCGGGGACGGTGACCAGGAACGACCCCAGTGCGGTGGAGCTCGGGGTCAAGTTCCAGGCCTCCGGCGGCGGCACGATCACCGGCTTGCGCTTCTACAAAGGACCGCAGAACACCGGCACGCATGTGGGAGACCTGTGGAGCGCCACCGGCACCTTGCTCGCCAGCGCCACCTTCACCGGCGAGACCGCCAGCGGCTGGCAGCAGGTCAATCTGGCCACCCCGGTCACCATCACCGCGGGGACGACCTATGTCGCCGCCTACCACACCAACACCGGCTTCTACTCGGTGGACACCAACTACTTCAGCAGCCCTCTGACCAACGGGCCGCTGACGCGCGCCGTCGAGCTCAAGCAGCGGCGGCAACGGCGTCTATGCCTACGCCGGCACGGACAGCTTCCCCCAAAACACCTTCAACGCCAGCAACTACTACGTCGATGTCGTATTCAACCCGAACACCGCCAACCATGTGCCGGTGGCCAACAACGACAGCGGCTTCGTCGCGACCGAGAACACCCCGCTGTCGATCCCGGCTTCGACGCTGCTCGCCAACGACGCCGACCCTGACGGCGACGCGCTGTCGATCACCGGGGTGAGCAACCCGAGCAACGGCACCGTCGCCTACAACGCCACCAACCAGACGGTGCAGTTCACCCCCACCACCGGCTATACCGGGCCAGCCGGCTTCACCTACACGCTCACCGATGGGCGCGGCGGCAACGCCTCGGCCAATGTCTCACTCACGGTCAGCCCCCCGTCCACCACCGCGAGCCTGTTCAGCGCCAGCAGCACCCCGGGGACGGTGACCAGGAACGACCCCGGTGCGGTGGAACTCGGGGTCAAGTTCCAGGCCTCCGGCGGCGGCACGATCACCGGCTTGCGCTTCTACAAAGGACCGCAGAACACCGGCACGCATGTGGGAGACCTGTGGAGCGCCACCGGCACCTTGCTCGCCAGCGCCACCTTCACCGGCGAGACCGCCAGCGGCTGGCAGCAGGTCAATCTGGCCACCCCGGTCACCATCACCGCGGGGACGACCTATGTCGCCGCCTACCACACCAACACCGGCTTCTACTCGGTGGACACCAACTACTTCAGCAGCCCTCTGACCAACGGGCCGCTGACCGCGCCGTCGAGCTCGAGCAGCGGCGGCAACGGCGTCTATGCCTACGCCGGCACGGACAGCTTCCCCCGAAACACGTTCAACGCCAGCAACTACTGGGTCGATGTCGTATTCAACCCGAACACCGCCAACCATGTGCCGGTGGCCAACAACGACGGCGGCTTCGTCGCGACCGAGAACACCCCGCTGTCGATTCCGGCCTCGGCGCTGCTCGCCAACGACGCCGACCCCGACGGCGACGCGCTGTCGATCACCGGGGTGAGCAATCCGAACAACGGCACCGTCGCCTACAACGCCACCAACCAGACGGTGCAGTTCACCCCCACCACCGGCTATACCGGGCCAGCCGGCTTCACCTACACGCTCACCGATGGCCGCGGCGGCAACGCCTCGGCCAATGTCTCACTCACGGTCAGCCCCACGGGCACCACCGCGAGCCTGTTCAGCGCCAGCAGCACCCCGGGGACGGTGACCAGGAACGACCCCAGTGCGGTGGAGCTCGGGGTCAAGTTCCAGGCCTCCGGCGGCGGCACGATCACCGGCTTGCGCTTCTACAAGGGACCGCAGAACACCGGCACGCATGTGGGCGACCTGTGGAGCGCCACCGGCACCTTGCTCGCCAGCGCCACCTTCACCGGCGAGACCGCCAGCGGCTGGCAGCAGGTCAACTTCTGGCCACCCCGGTCACCATCACCGCGGGGACGACCTATGTCGCCGCCTACCACACCAACACCGGCTTCTACTCGGTGGACACCAACTACTTCAGCAGCCCTCTGACCAACGGGCCGCTGACCGCGCCGTCGAGCTCAAGCAGCGGCGGCAACGGCGTCTATGCCTACGCCGGCACGGACAGCTTCCCCCAAAACACGTTCAACGCCAGCAACTACTGGGTCGATGTCGTGTTCCAGCCCCAGTTGGCGGCATAGGAGCCGAGATATGCAGCCGGAAATCTATTCGGATGGAATTGGCGAGATCATCGTCAGCGGCTCCGTCGTGCGCGTCGATCTCATGAGCCTCTCGGCGACCGAGCGGGACGCGAGCAACAACCCCAAGTCAGTCTTCAGGCAGCGGATTATCTTTTCTTTGGAGGCGTTCGCGAACTCGGCCGAAGTCATGCTGAAGGCACTCGAGGGCCTGATCGAGGCCGGCGCGGTTGCCCGAAACTTGCCGGTGAAAACAGTGAGCGTGCCGGCCGAGGCTACTCTCGGCCAGAGCAATGCGCAGCATGCGCCCGTCGCTGCCGATCGACGCAACACGTCGCCCAACTTCGGTTAAGGCATCGTACCGCCTTGCAACCGTCTCCCGTTACAGGCAGCCCCGTGCGCAAGTCCGACCGTTCATACACCCCCCTCCATTGTCTGGTCAGCCTGGCCCGCCATCATGGCGTCGTCCTCTCCGTCGACGGCCTGGGCCATGCCTACGCCGTGAGCGATGCTTCAGTCCCGCTCGACTCTGCTGCTGCGCATGGCGAAGGATTCGGGCCTGCGGGCGAAGCGCGCTCATCTGCGATGGAAGGAATTGGCGCGGCTGGGCGATGCGTACCCGGTGATGGTCCAGCTCACCAACGGCAACTGGGTTATCGTGCAGGCTGTCGGCGAGGACGACGCCGAGAGTTCATCGGTCAGGATACTGGATCCGCTCGCGGAGCAGCCCGCGGCGCCGCTGATCGTCCCAAAGGCAGAGTTCTGCGCCGCCTGGCGGGGCGAGACGATTTTTCTCAAACGGAGCCGACAGCCTCTGGAGGAGGGCTATTCGTTCGGGTTTCGCTGGTTTGGCCACGAGTTGTTCCGCGAGCGGCGCCTCTTCGTCGATGTCGGCGTGGCGGCCGTCATGCTCTATGCCCTCGGTCTGACCACGCCGATCTTCTTCCAGCTGGTCATTGACAAGGTCCTTGTCCACGACAGCTATACAACCTTGTCCGTGCTGACTGCCGGTGTGGCTTTCGCGCTGGTGTTCGATGCGCTCTTTGGGTTCCTGAGGCGGTTCCTGCTGCTCTACGCCACCAACAAAGTCGACATCCGGGTCGCGACCAGGACGTTCGGCCACCTCCTGGGCCTGCCGATCAGCTTCTTCGAGTGCAACTCGGCAGGCGTGCTCGTGAAGCACATGCAGCAGGCGGGGCGTATACGCGAATTCCTGACTGGCCGGCTGTTCCTGACTGTGCTCGATGCGCTGTCGCTTCTGGTGTTCCTGCCGGTCCTGTGTATGTACAGCACCCGGCTTACCTTGATCGTACTGGGGTTCGCGGGTCTGATCGGGATCGTTGTCGCGTTGCTTGTCGGGCCATTCCGCCGACGGCTCCGCCACCTCTACGAGGTAGAGGCCCAGCGACAAGCCCTTCTCGTCGAAACGGTGCATGGCATGCGCACCGTCAAGACGCTGGCGATGGAGCCGCTGCAGCGTCGGATCTGGGACGATCGGTCCGCCCAAACGGTCTCGATGCGGTACCGTGTCGAGAGACTGTCGGCCGCGGCTCAATCGGCTACCGGCCTGCTCGAAAAAAGCATGAACATAGCGATTATCGGGCTCGGCGCGCTCGACGTCTTCGATGGGGTGATGACGGTCGGAGCGCTGGTGGCGTTCAACATGCTTGCCGGACGGGTCTCCGGGCCGCTTGTACAGATGGTTACTATGGCGCACGAATATCAGGAGGTTGCGCTGTCGGTCCGGATGCTGGGCGAAATCATGAACCAGAAGCCGGAGCGGGATGACAGGCGACATGGGCTGCAACTGAACCTGCGCGGCGCCATCGAGTTCGAAAGCGTCTCGTTCCGCTACGACGGTGATGGCGCGCCGGCCCTTGATGACGTGTCTTTCACGGTACCCAGCGGCGTGATATTTGGAATCGTCGGGCGCAGCGGATCGGGCAAGACCACGCTCACCCGGCTCATTCAAGGCCTCTACCCCATCCAGCAGGGCGTGCTGCGCATCGACGGGTTCGACGCGCGAGAGCTCGATCTCGCCCACTTGCGCAAGAGCATCGGGGTCGTCCTGCAGGACAGTTTCCTGTTCCGAGGAACCGTTCGCGACAACATCGCCTGCGTGAAGCCCGGCGCGACCGCCGAGGAAGTCTCCCATGCGGCGCATATCGCAGGGGCCGACGAGTTTATCTCCCGACTGCCACGCGGCCTGGACACGATGCTCGAAGAGAACGCCGAGAATCTTTCCGGGGGACAAAAGCAGCGGCTGGCCATCGCCCGGGCTCTGATAACCGATCCGCGCCTACTCATCCTGGACGAGGCTACCAGCGCACTCGATCCTGAAAGCGAGATGATCCTCCGCAGGAACTTGCGGAGGATTGCGCACGGCCGCACGGTGATCATCGTTTCGCACCGCCTTGCGACTTTGACCGATGCGAACGCAATCCTTGTGGTCGATCGCGGTCGCGTCGTCGAAATCGGTTCACACGATCGGTTGCTTTCCAATTGCGTGACATACCGCCATCTCTGGAACCAACAGACCAGGCAGAGCGCATGACGGCAGTGACAGACCCGCTTACCGCTTTGGTCCGAAGCAGTGGCAAGTCCGCCACCACGGACGTGGCCCAACTTCCGGTCGTCCTGGAGTTCCAGCCCGACGCGATCGAGATCGAGTCGCGGACACCACCCCGGATTGCCCGGGCAACGCTGTACCTGGTCTGCGCCGTTATCGCGGTCGCTGTCACTTGGGCGTCACTTTCGAGAGTGGATGAGATCGTTACGGCGCCAGGAAAGTTGGTTACCACGGGCCCCAGCCTGGTCGTTCAGCCGCTGGAGACGTCGGTGATCCGCGACATTCACGTCGCGGTCGGGGACTTGGTCGACAAGGGGCAGGTCTTAGCGACCCTCGACCCGACCTTTTCGCAATCCGACGTAGAGCAGTTGCGGGGGCGACTTTCGGCTCTGACCGCCGAGATTGCCCGCCTGCAGGCGGAGTTGGATGGCCGGGAATATAAGGCAAACCTGGAGGCGGACACTGAGGAGATCGTTCAGGCGGAGCTCTTTTCAACACGGAAGGCGTTCGTCGTGGCCTCGTTACGCAGGATGGACGAGCAGATCGCCCGAGATGAGGCCAATCTAAAGACGAGTCAGGATGAGGAGGTCCTGGCCGCCAGCCGGGTCGCCACGATGCGCGAGGTCGAGGCAATGCGCGGGGAATCGCTCGATCTCAAGACCGGGTCGCGGCTGAATATGTTGTTGGCCCGCGACGGACGGTTGGACGTCGAATCACATCTCTCCCGGCTCCGGGGAGATGAGGTCGAGCTCGGCCACGAGCTCGAGAAGGCCAGGTCCGAGCGCCAGGCCTTCCTCGAGGATTTCCGCCGCGAGACCCTAGATCGACTCGTGGAAGCTAGAACCAAGCGCGAAACGGCAGTTGACGAGCTGCAAAAGGCCGCGCTCCGGCGGCGTATGGCGGCCTTGACTTCTCCGGCCGACGCCGTAGTGCTCGACTTCGCCCACAAATCCGTGGGCTCCGTGATCCGAGACGCCGAAACGATGTTCGTGCTTGTTGCGCGTGACGCGCCTTTGGAAGCCGAGGTCAATGTCGACGGCACGGATATTGGCGAGATGGCGGTCGGGCAACCAGTGCGGATCAAGTTCGACGCCTTCCCCTTCCAGAAATATGGTACGGCTTCGGGGACGGTTAGGATCATCAGCCAGGACGCATTTACCTCGGAAGAGAGAGATGAGCGCCATGGTCGTGTGCCGCTTCATTATCGTGTCCGCGTGCAGCTGACCGATGTCCGCCTGCGTTCCGCGCCCGAGCGAGTACGCCTGCTGCCCGGCATGAGCCTGCGGGCGGAGACGAAAGTCGGGCAACGCACCGTGATGTCGTATCTTCTATATCCATTGTTGCGGGGTTTCGACGAGAGCATTCGGGAACGCTGATCCGCGATCCCGACGACCTGCGCCGATCAGGGCGCAGCCATCCAACACGCGTAGCCCGACGGTGAAGTTGCCGGTTAAGTCGCGCAAATAGCCCATCATGTAAGGGCCGGCGAAGCCTGACAAATTGCCGATTGAGTTGATCGCCGCGATCCCAGCCGCCGCCGAGCTGCCAGTCAGAAAGGTGCCGGTATAGGCCAGAATAGCGGGGGCATGGCAGAAACGCCGATCTGCCGCAGGCAGAGCAAGCCCAACACCATAGCCGGCGAGGAGGCCTGCCCGAACCAACGCAACCCGTTTGCTCGGTGATCCCGTCCAGCGCGACTTCCGTACGACCAGTCGTACGAGCGCTCGCATCGGGCTGCCGCGAGCGCGGAAACCAGTGACGCTCCGAGTGGCATCCGCTTCCCCTGGCCAGTCTGTGAGCCCGATCGCAGCAATTGAGGTCAAGGTGCAAAAAGGGTCCGCTCAGGGTCCGCATATCACGGACACCGCGGAGGCGCGACGGCGACAATCGCCACAACTTACTGATCTGATTGGTGCCGGGTGAGGGATTTGAACCCCCGGCCTTCGGTTTACAAAACCGCTGCACTACCACTGTGCTAACCCGGCATGTGACCGTTCTACCCCGGAGAACCCGCGCGCAGCAACGAGGGGAGAGTGAATGACAGACGTTTCACACCCGTGAAATTGTCCCGATGGGCTGATATCGCCATGTTAAGGGCATGGGACGGCGCGCTTCGCTCAAGCGGCCTCCGCATTCTTTCGCAGTTCGCATCAAACAGAGAGAACCATGAACACCAATCCATCGCTTCGAAGCCGACCCTGGCGCATGGCCCTGATGGCCGTGCTGTTGGGTAGCACCGCACTTGGCGGCGTCTATGCGGCAACTCCGTCGGATGCCCCGGCACTCAACCTGCCGCAGGCCCAGGTCACCGCACCCGCCGGTGCCGTGATGCCTGACTTCGCGGATCTGGTCGACCGGGTGAAGCCCGCGGTGGTGACCATCGCCAGCAAAATGGAACCCGGCGCCGGCGAGGAACAAGCCGCCCCGACGCCGTTCGGCATGATGCGCCCGGACCGGCCCGAGCGCGCCCGCGTGGTCGAAGCCCGCGGCTCTGGCTTCATTGTGGCCGCCAACGGCACGATCGTCACCAACAACCACGTGGTCGCCAACGCGCGTTCGGTGTCGGTCACGCTGGATGACGGCACGACGCTCCCGGCCAAGATCGTCGGCCGCGATCCGCGCACCGACATCGCGGTGCTGAAGATCGAGGCGAAGAACCAGCTGCCGTTCCTGGAGCTGGGTGATTCGGAGCATGTGCGGCCGGGTCAGTGGGTCGTCGCCATGGGCAACCCGTTCGGCCTGGGCGGCACCGTCACGGCCGGCATCGTCTCGGCCCGCGGCCGCGACATCGGCTCCGGCCCCTATGACGACTACATCCAGATCGACGCGCCGATCAATCAGGGCAACTCCGGCGGCCCGCTCTTTACCCAGGACGGGCATGTCGTGGGCGTGAACACCGCCATCCTGTCGCCGTCGGGCGGCAGCATCGGCATCGGCTTCGCGATCCCCGCCGACATGGTCCGCAACGTCGTGGCCGACATCGAGAAAACCGGCCATGTCACCCGCGGCTACGTGGGCGTGGAGACGCAGCCGGTGAGTGCGGCGCTGTCTTCCGCCCTGCATCTGCCGCCGCTGGCCAATGACGCGGCGACCGGCCGCGCCCATGCCGCGGACCAGTTCGGCGCGCTGGTTGCCAATGTCGAGGCGGATTCCCCGGCGGCCAAGGCCGGCCTGCAGCCGGGCGACGTGGTGCGCGGGGTGAACGGCAAGCCCGTGCTGTCGCCGCGGGACCTCGCGGTCAATGTCGCGAACGTGAAGCCCGGGCAGAACGCTTCGCTGGACATCGTGCGTGACGGCGCCACCCAGAAGGTCGTGGTGACCGCGGCGTCGCTGCCGACGGATCAGCGGACGGCCGATAACGGCGGCGGCGAGCGTGCCCGTCCCCAGGTCGGGCTTGCCTTGGCGCCGTTGTCGCCGCAACTGCGCGAGCAACTGGACCTGCCGCCCAGCGCGCATGGCGCCGTGGTCGCCAACGTGCGTTCCGGCTCGCCCGCCGACCAGGCCGGACTGCGCCAGGGCGATCTGCTGGTCGGTGTCGGCAACCGTCCGGTCACCTCGGTGAATGATGCCACCAGCGCCATCCGCGCCGCCCAGAAGGACGGGCACGGCTTGGCGCTGCGGATCATGCGCGACGGCCACACCGCCTTCGTCGCCATCGACATGGCAAACGCCACCAGCAGCAGCAACGACGACGATTTTGAAGGCTAAACCGGTCTGAAGGCTAAACCGGTCTGAAGGTAAACCGGTCTGAAGGCCGGACCCGCCTACGAGTGGCCGGCCGGGAAAGCACCGGCCGGGATTTGGGCCGCCGGGCCGTGATCGGTCCGGCTGGCCACCCGCATTACGGCGGCCAGCAGGCGCAACGCCTCGGGTCCGCCGTGGTCGGCCAGGGTGCCGTTTTCGATTTCGCCGGCCAGGATCTCCGCCTGGCCGGCGATCGCCTCCCGCGCCCGGTCCAGCGCCTCGCGGGACAGCGTCAACTGCAGATTGTCGGAAAGCAGAGTCCAGTCATCGAGCATGGGGAAAACCCGCTCTGGCCGTTTTGGCGTGGAACGCCGCGATGTCCTGAAGCGCGCGGTCATCCAGGCAGATTGCGCGCCGCCGGTTAAGATCCGGTAGCCGGTTTCAGGCGAAGCGCACCCGGACCTCCGGCAGCCCGGTGAAGGCCACCACCGCCTCACCAGGACCATCCAACCAGATCGGCGGCGTGACGCTGCCGAGCATCACCACCTGGCCGGCCTTCAGCCCGCCGAACGCGGCGGCCACCGACGAACCGCCAAGCCAGGCGAGGCAGTTCATCGGATGGCCCATCAGATCGGCGCCGACGCCTTCGTCGCGCTGGTGGCCATCCACCGATCAGCCGGCCGCGCAGCGCGCCGATGATCGAGTGAGCGCCAGTCCTGGGTCGCCGGTTCGCCCAGCACCGCCGCGGCGTGGATACACCTGATCGGCGATCAGCGTCGGCGTGCCGAGTGCCACGAGTCGCCGCAGCTCGCCGTAGCGGTTCTCGACGATCTCGATGCGCGGCGAACAGCTCGCCGACCGCATCGGCGGCCTGCTCCGCGTGCAGGGGCCGGGCGGCAGGTCGCGGGCGAGCCGCACCGCCAGTTCGCATTCCACGCCGGGCCGCGCAGGTCGGCGAAGCGCACGCTGGCGCCGCTGCGGTGGAGATCGCCGGATGCCGCCATGAAGCCGGCGGCCGGGCCGCTCAGCCCGAGATATTCCTGCATCCGCCTGGCGGTCGCGCCGATCTTGAAGCCGCCCGGCGGCGGCGCCGATGCGATGCGCCAACGCACGCTGCACCGCCGCGCCCTCGGCCTCGGTGCGCGGCGCGATGGCGGCGGCAGCGGAGCGACCTGGCCGGCGTTGCTGGCCGGGCCTCGTGCAAGCGCGGCGGCCTGGTCGGGCTGGTAGCCGGTCATGCGCGCCTCGTCAGTCTCGTAGAGCGCCACCGACGCGGCGGCGGAGACGTTCAGGCTCTCCATCTTGCCGCCGGCATGCGCAGGCCGGCGATCTCGTCGCAGGTCTCGCGCGTCAGCCGGCGCAGGCCCTCGCCCTCGGCGCCGAGCACCAGCGCGACGCGGCGGTCGCCCAGCGCCGGCCCGGACAGCGGCGGCGCCGCCGGCGTCCAGCCCGACGTCCAGATGCCGGCGGCCTTCAGCGCGATCAGCGTGCGGGCGATGTTGACCGCGCGCAGCAGCGGGATGGTCTCCAGCGCGCCGGACGCGGCCTTGGCGAGCGCGCCGGTCTCCTCGGGCGCGTTGCGGTCCTGGGTGATCACCGCCGCCACGCCGAACGCCGCGGCGCGAGCGCAGGATCGCGCCGACATTGCGCGGGTCGGTGACCTGGTCGAGCACGAGCAGCGGGCCGGGCCGTTCCAGCGCCTGCTGCAGGCTGGGCGTGGCCAGCGGATCGGCGAGCAGCGCCACGCCCTGGTGGGCGATGTCGCGGCCGAGCAGGTGGTCGAGCCGGCCGCGCTCGACCTGCTCGGGCGGCACCGGCCAGGGCGGCGGCTGGCGCTGGCGTGAGGGTCTGCTGTGCCTCCTCGGTCAGCATCAGATGGCGGAGGCGGCGCGCGGGGTTGGCGAGCGCCGCGGCCACCGCGTGCAGGCCGTAGAGCCAGACCGCGCCGCGCGGCGAATCCGGCCCTTCGGGGCGATGGGAGGGGTCTGCGCCATGCCGTGACGGCGCATGGCCGGCACGGTGCTGGGGCGCGTGCTCGCCACGACGCTGGGAGGCGTGGTCCCCACGACGCTGCGGCGCTTCGGCTGGCGCGTGGTGCGGCGGTGCCACGTCCCGGCGTGGCACGGTCAGGGTGTGCTCGGAAACCGGGCGTGGCGCATAGGGCTGCCCCGCACGCTGGTCGTGATTTGCGCGGCCGCCTTTCGCGCCCGCCGAGCCGCCCTTGCTGCCGGCCCGGCCGCCGCCGCGGTCAGGCGGCGGGCCGGACAAGCGGGCGGGCTTGCCGCCGGGCCGATAGGGGCTGGCGGGCCGACCGGGGCCGGTGGGAGCGCGTGCTGCGCCGTGCGCGCCGGCGCCACGTTGCTCGGCGCCGCGTCCATCGGCGCCCCGTCCATCGGCGCCGCGTTCATGGCCGCCGCGTTGCTGGGTGCCGCGCTGACCGGTGCCGCGCTGACCGGTGCCGCGCTGACCGGTGCCTTGGCCCGGGCCGCCTCTGTGGGGTGGTTTCATGATGCTGCCGGTATAGCCGCCGAACGGCCTTGCGCAAAGCGCGGCACTTCGCCGCCGGTGCCGCGTTGGACAAATCCGCCGCTGTTTCGTTGACAAGTGCGGCGGGATGACAATAGTGCGCGGCGTTCCGGCGGCCGGAGCGAGATCCAGGCGGCGGAGGGGTGCCCGAGTGGCTAAAGGGGGCGGACTGTAAATCCGCTGGCGCACGCCTACGTTGGTTCGAATCCAACCCCCTCCACCAACCCTGGGCTGCTCGGCCCAGGCATCTGGGGTCGTTCGCCTCAGGACCGGATAAGGAACGGCGCTTCGCGGGTGTAGCTCAATGGTAGAGTTCCAGCCTTCCAAGCTGGCCACGCGGGTTCGATTCCCGCCACCCGCTCCAAGCCGGTTCGGCGATCGCACTTGACATCAGGGGGCGGGCATTCTTTCTACGCCCCCCAGGGTGCCCGGATGGCAGGCGTGCGATCATCCGTGCACTGGGCGCGATAGGGGTGTAGCTCAATTGGCTAGAGCGCCGGTCTCCAAAACCGGAGGTTGCGGGTTCGAGACCCTCCACCCCTGCCAAGCCCAAACTTGCATACCCGCCAAACTTGCATACCCGAGGGTGCAGTCTGGCTGATTTTTCGGGGCCCGCCACGCGGCGCGGCTCCATCGAAAGGCGATGAAGGAGCATGAGCGGCGTGGCCATCGATCCGGCGAAATTCTTTCGCGAAGTCCGCAGCGAGGTGTCGAAGGTCACCTGGCCGTCGCGCAAGGAGACGCTGGTCACGACCGGCCTGGTCTTCGCGCTGTCGGCGCTGGCTGCGGTGTTCTTCTTCGTGGCGGACCAGCTCATCGGCATCGGCGTGCGGGCGTTGTTCGGCGTAGGAATTTAGAGATGGCCAAGCGTTGGTACGTGGTTCACGTCTATTCGGGCTTCGAGAAGAAAATCGCCCAGCAGATCAAGGAGCTGGCGGCCCAGAAGGGTCTTGCCGACCAGTTCGACGAGGTCCTGGTGCCGTCCGAGCAGGTGGTCGAGCTCCGGCGCGGCCAGAAGGTCAACGCCGAGCATAAATTCTTCCCCGGCTACGTGCTGGTGAAGATGGAGCTGACCGACGAGGCCTGGCATCTGGTCAAGGACACGCCGAAGGTCACCGGCTTCCTCGGCACCAAGCTGCGTCCAAGCCCGATCAGCGAGGCCGAGGCCGAGCGGATCATGAAGCAGACCCAGGAAGGCGTCGAACGCCCCCGTCCCGCGGTGCTGTTCGAAGTGGGCGAGCAAATCCGCGTCGCCGACGGCCCGTTCACCAGCTTCAACGGCGTGGTGGAAGAAGTCGACGAGGAGAAAGGCCGCGTGAAGGTCAGTGTTTCGATCTTTGGGCGGTCGACGCCGGTGGAGCTGGAGTATAGCCAGGTGGAGAAGGCCTGACGCGCTTCGCGCGCGGCGCGGCGAGCGACAGCGGTGCGCTTGCACCACGAAAGCGCTCTCGACGCGCGCGGGCACAGAACACATTGTGCTGGCCATTCGAGAGTTCCAAGCTTGGTGGCGGCAGGTACGCTTTCGCGGTGCAAGCGCACCGCTGTCGCTCGCCTCGCCGCGCGCGAAGCGCGCGTCTTAGGGTGCTCTATTCCGCATCACCCGCTGCAAATCATGATCGATCGCCGCCGGAATTGCGCCGAACTTGCGTAGCGCAATCTCCCGCCATTCCCCGATATCGGCCACGAAGGTCGGGTTGTCGCGCAGCAATTCGCGTTTGACGAACGGGAAACCCGCCTCCATCAACTGGCGCCACAGGTCCGAGGTCGGGTTCAGCGGCGTGCCGGTCACCGAGAAATGGCGGATGCGGTGGGCCTGGATGCGCCGCATGTTCAGGATCGGGTCGCCGGATGCCGCCTTGTCCTTGGACTGTTCCATCAGGAAATAGCCGTCCACGCTGCCGACGATCTGCGCATAAGGCCAGATCGCGGCACATCTGATGCCGCCGCGCAGCAGTCTTTGGGTGAGGCCGACCTCGTATTTGCTCACCACCCAGGTCTTCGAGCGCACTGGGCGGACGGACGCCCAGAAATTCTTCCAGGCCTCGCTGGTAAGCGCGCGGCGGCCGGCGGCGACGAAGTAGGATTGCAGGTGGTAGCGGGTTTGCCAGCTCTCGGTGGCGCCCCACATGTCCGCGACCGCGAAGTCGATGCGCGCGAGCAACTGATCGAGCGGTTGCAGCGGGCCGTAGACGCTGTCGTTGATCACCAGCGCCATGCGGGTGTTGGCGCGCGGCAGCTTCAGGTACTCCAACCCCTCGCGCATGGCTCCAAAATCGTAGCCGATGTTGCGGCGGACCAGGATTCCCGCGCAGAGCGGCTGCAGCGCCGCGAAGGCGGCGTTCTGAAGCTTGCCGGAATTGGTAACGAACACCACCGAAATCCCGGCGTCACGCAACGATGCGACATAGTGCAGCACGTGGTCGCCGACCCGCCCGGTCGCGTCGAAATGCACGAACACCGCGACATCAGGGCCGAGCGGGATCTCCCCCTCCGGCCAGGCCCGGACCACCTGATGCGGGCTGCGCAGGAAGCTCAACCCGTAATCGATCCATGACAGCCGGCGCGAGATCCAGCCGCGGACCTGCATCCAGAACGCGATAAGACGCTGCATCCACATGGCGTATTCCTAGAGCATCGCTGCGCGAGCTCGTTCTTGAATGAGATAGAGCAGGTTCGTAACAGATGGAACGGCCGGCCTCATGAAAGCCTTTCGCCGATCAGGCCGGCGGCGGCGCAACGCTCGCGCCCGCTTGAGCCGGGCGCAACAATTCGGGGACGCGGGCCAGCAAGGCGGCGGTCAGTTCGCCGCGGCGCTCCCACAACGAACGATACCAGGCGTTCCGGCGCGCGACCTGGTAGGCCAGCATCCGTTCGCGGGCGACATAGGCCCGGGCGGCGTCGCCGATGGCCCGGCCGATCTCGGGGCTGGCGACCAGGCGCATCAGCTTCTGCTGCAACTCGCTGGCGTTGTGGAACAGCACCCCGGTTTGCCCGTCCACGATCGTGGCGCCGTAGACCACCGGGCTGGCCAGTGCCGCGACGCGGTACGATGCCGCCTCAAGGAATTTCAGGTCGGACTTGCAGCGGTTGAACGGGCCGTCCTGCAGCGGCATGAACGAAATCTCGCAGCGCGACAGCAGGCTTTGGTACGTCTCGTAGTCGCAAAGCGGGGTGAAGCTTTTGTGCGGCGTCTGCAGCGCGTCGAAGAAGCCGCGGTCGTTGACCACCTGGAAGCGCAACCGCTCTCCGGCGACGGCGGCGACCGCGTTCAGCGCGTCGATATGGGGCGGCCAGTCCTCCTCGCGGTTCAGCCCGCCGAAGAACAGCGTCACGCGGCCGGCGTCTTCGTAGTTGCGCAGGTCCGGCAGGCTGGCGACCGCGTTCGGGAACAGTGCCACCTCCGGATTCTGCCGCGCCAGCAGCTCGGCGAGCGGCGCGGTCGTGGTCTGCACCGCGTGGACGGCGCGGAAATTCTGGATTTCCGGCTGCTGCAGAATCGGGATGTATTCGGGATTGTCGTCGAATTCGCAGACCACCATGTAGCCGGCGGCGAGCAGATAGCGGATCGGCTCCAATCCGCCATCGCCGGCCAGGGCCGGGCGGTGCAGGATGAAGATCTTCGGCGTGTCGGCGGCGATCGCCGGCAGCGCATGGTCGGCGGCGACCCGGCTCAGAATTGTCGAATCGGTGCCGATCGCCTGGATCGGCTCCAGCACGCGCACATGGCTGACGCCGCCGACCGGCGCCAACATGGTGGACACCACGTGCAGAGGCGGCATCTGCCGCCGGCGCGCCCGCCAGACATGCTGAATTGGCGCCGACCGGGCCAGGTAGTTCTGCGCATCGATGCCGAGTGCGTCCAGCGCCGGGCGCATGGCGCGGGCGAATTCCTGCGCCTGCTCGAGGTCGAAGATGCGCGGTGTCACGTCGCTGATGGCAAGACCTGCGGCGGCCAGTGCCCGGCGGGTGGTGTCGAAACTGAACCAACGCAAATGGGTCTGGTCGAACAACCCTTGCGGCTCGTAATCCCAAGTGCCACGCAGCAGCCGTTCGGCGAAGCTCCAATGCTCGACGTTCGGCATGCACAGCAGCACCGTGCCGGTCTCGCTCAGCGTCTCGACATTGCGTCGCAGCAGGCTCCAGGGATCGCGCAGGTGCTCCAGCACGTCGCCGTAGATCAGGCAATCGACGCGATCGGTGCCGAAATCGAGCTTATGGCTCTCGATATCGGTCACCACCACCTCGTCGATCCGGGTGGCGGCACGCTGCGCGCGGGCCAAGTCGCTTTCGATGCCGACATAGCGGCAGGCCGGGTTGCGGCGCTTGTACGCACCGCCCAGCGCGCCGCCGCCGCAGCCGATGTCGACGATCAGGCGGGCATCGAGTGGAATCCGCTCCAGCAATTCGGGATTGGGCGCGTCGCCATAATGCGGCATCTACGCGGAACGGGGCTGTTCAGGCATGCGGACGTTGCCTCGCGGCGCTTGCGGTTGCGAAAAGGGCAAGTCCTGGGCGCGCCCTGAACCGCCAGGGCCGGGCACCCCAGATCCCCGGGTCCGCTAAGTGAAGGATCGGGGGGGATTGCGCAACCGTTCGCCACTCCTCCCGTCGCGTCTATTCGGCGGGGACGCGCTCCCGCGCCGCCGCTTTCGGGCGGCCGATCGAGTGATACCGGAAGCCGGCCTGCGCCATCGCGACGGGGTCGTAGACATTGCGCAGGTCGACCAGCACGTCGCCCTGCATGGCCTGGCGGAGCCGCGCCGGGGACAAGGCGCGGAACTCGTTCCATTCGGTGATGACCACCAGCGCATCGGCCCCCGTGACCGTGTCCATCGCGTCCTTGCAATAGACCACGCCCGGCGGCAGCAGCGGCCGCGCCTGCTCCATCCCCTCCGGGTCGAAGGCCCGCACCATGGCGCCGTCCTCCACCAGCCGCGACACGATCGGCAGCGACGGGCTGTCGCGCATATCGTCGGTCTCGGGCTTGAAGGTCAGGCCCAGCACCGCGATGGTCTTGCCGCGCACCGAGCCGCCGCAGGCCGCCACGATGCGCGCCGCCATGCCGGCCTTGCGGGCGTCGTTGACGCCAACCACCGCTTCCACCAGCCGGCTGGGCGCGCCGGCGTCCTGCGGCGATGCGCATCAGCGCCAGCGTGTCCTTGGGGAAGCAGCTGCCGCCGAAACCCGGGCCGGGATGCAGGAATTTGCGGCCGATCCGGCCATCGAGGCCGACGCCGCGGGCAACGTCGTGGACGTCCGCGCCGACGCGCTCGCACAGATCGGCCATTTCGTTGATGAAGGTCACCTTCATCGCCAGGAAGGCGTTGGCGGCGTATTTCACCAGCTCGGCGGTCTCGATCGCGGTGAACAGGATCGGCGCCTCGATCAGGTAAAGCGGGCGATACAGCCGCCGCAGCACTTCCTGCGCGCGCTCGCTCTCGCAGCCGATCACCACCCGGTCCGGGCGCATGAAATCGCCGATGGCGTTGCCTTCGCGCAGGAATTCGGGATTGGAGGCGACGTCGAAATCGAGGTCCGGGCGGGCTTCGCGAATGATTTCATGGATTCGGCGGCCTGTGCCGATCGGGACGGTCGATTTGGTGACGATCACGGTGTAGCGGCGCAGCGCCTTGGCGACCTGGGCGGCGGCGGCATAGACGTAGCTGAGGTCGGCATGGCCGTCGCCGCGGCGCGTCGGCGTGCCGACCGCGATGAACACCGCCTCGGCCTCGGCGACCGCGCCGGCGAGGTCGTCACCGAAGCTCAGCCGGCCGGCACCGACGTTATCGGCCACCAGCTTGTCGAGCCCCGGTTCGAAAATCGGGATGCGACCGTCACGCAGTGCCGCAAGTTTCGCCGGGTCGGTCTCCACCACCGACACATCGACGCCGAATTCCGCGAAACATGCGCCAGACACCAGCCCGACATAGCCGCCGCCGATCATCGCGATGCGCAAGGTCCGATCCTCCATTAACGTGCAGACATCCACCACAAACCGGGCTGTGACGCCACAGGGGAAAATGGATCGAAGCCGATAGGAGTGACGGAACTTATCCGACGGAGGTACTCACTCCGGGCGGCGGCGCTGGCCGGCCTCGTCCAATAACGCCTGCTCGCGCTTGCCCATCTCGGCCCGTTGCGCGGCCGCGCGCGCGGCCAGCAAGGCGTCGGCCGCGGCTTCGGCGGCGCGGGCGGCGGTCAGCCGGGCACGGACCTGCGCGGTCGCCGCCTGGGTGCGGGCCAGGACTTCCCGTGCTTCGGCGAGCGTCCGCAAGCCCTGCGGCAGCCAGGCGGCGAAGGCTTCCACCGCGCCGTCGCCGGCTGCCATCGCCGCCGCGGCGGCGCGTTCGGCCATCAGGGCGCTGGCGGCGCGATGCTCGGCGTCCCGCGCCTGGTCCTCATGCACGAGCTGTTCGGCCAGTTCGCGCCGGGCTTCGGCGACGGCGAGGCCACGCACGCGGGCGATGATGGCGAGGGTCCGGGACATGCGGCCCAGCCTCGGCCCGGCCGCCTAACAATCAGCTAACGGGTTCACACGGTGAACTGCTCGGCGGTAATCCGTTCGGACAGGCCCTGGTGCGGATCGAACAGGATCTTGGCGCGGATGGAGAGATCCTCGCGCACCGTGACGGACACCACCTCGCGCACCTCGGTGAAGTCCGCGACCGCGGCCACCGGGCGCTTCTCGGGCTCCAGCACGTCGAACACCACCTCTGCCGAACTGGCGAGCAGGGCGCCGCGCCAGCGCCGCGGCCGGAAGGCGCTGATCGGCGTCAGCGGCAGCAGGTTGGCCGAGAGCGGCACGATCGGGCCGTGCGCCGAGAGGTTGTAGGCGGTGGAACCGGCCGGGGTCGACACCAGGATGCCGTCGCACATCAGTTCCGGCAGGCGCACCCGGCCGTCCACGGTGATGCGGATCTTTGCCGCCTGGCGCTGCTGGCGCAGCAACGCCACCTCGTTCAGCGCCAAGGCGAATCCTCGGTCTTTCCCGAGGCGGTGGTGGCGCGCATGCGCAGCGGGTGCAGCACCGCCTCCTGCGCGCCGGACAGCCTGGCCGGCAGGTCGTCTTCGCTGAAGCTGTTCATCAGGAAGCCGACCGAGCCGCAATTCATGCCGTAGACCGGGATTTCCCGGCCGAGGATGCGGTGCAGCGTCTCCAGCATGAAGCCGTCGCCGCCGAGCGAGACGATCACCTGCGCCTCTTCCGGTGGGCAGTCGCCGTGGCGGGCGATCAACCGGTCCCGGCTGGCCCGCGCCAAGGCGGTGGGGGCGGCGAGGAAGCAGATCCGCTCCAGGGTGACCTGCCGCAGCGGAAAGACCTCCTCGGCCACGGCGACGGGCGCGGCGGTCAAACCAGCTTCCGGTGCGCGAACACCGGCATGTCCTGGCGCACCCGCGCCGTTTGCGCCGGGTCGATCTGCGTGCTTGCCCAGCCGACACCGTTGGCAACCCGGGCCGCGACCGCGCCCCAGGGGTCGCAGATCAGGGAATGCCCATATGTTTCGCGGGTGGCGCCGCGCTCGCTGTGTTGGCCCCAGGTGGCGGGGGCGGCCAGCCAGCATTGCGTCTCGATGGCGCGGGCGCGCAACAGCACCTCCCAGTGGTCGCGCCCGGTTGGCACGGTGAAGGCGGATGGCAGGAAAATCAGCTCCGCCCCGGCGCGTCGCAACGCCAGGAACAGCTCGGGGAAGCGCAGATCATAGCAGATGGCGCAGCCGACCCGCAGGGCACCGGCGTCGTAGGTGACGATTTCGCTGCCGCCGCCATAGGTATTGCTCTCCCGTAGGCCGGTGCCGTCGGGGCGGGTGATGTCGAACAGGTGGATCTTGCGGTAGCGCGCCAGTTCGCGACCCTCGCGGTCGAACGCGATCGTGGTGTTGAACAGCCGTTCACCGCCCGGTGCCAGCTCGCCGATCGAGCCGCCATGCACGTAGATCCGCTTCTCCCGCGCGACGCGGCGCAGGAATTCATAGGCGGGGCCGCCCGCATCGCCGCTGCCCGCCGGCGGCAAGGCTTCCGCCTGGGCGAAGCGGCCGGCGCGGTCGCCGCCGAGGCAGGTCCACATCTCCGGCAGGCCGACGATATCAGGCGTGTCGGCGCTGACGGCGGCATCGATCAGCCGGCCGGCCTGGGCGATGTTTTCCGACCGGTCATGGCCGGCATTCATCTGCACGACGGTGACCCGCATGTCAGCGCGGCCAGTCGAGGCGCGGCTCGGCGCGCGGGGACGCGCCGCGGCCGGTGGCGCGGCGGCGATCGGCGGGGTTCGGGAAATCATCCGGGTCGGGCGCGCCGCGGGCCGGCGGAAATCGGCACCCGCGCGGGATCGGCGTATTCCGGCAGGCGCAGCGCCAAGGCACGGATCTCGCCCTGGATCTCGTCGAGCCTCGCCTCGATCATATCAAGCCGCCCCTTCACGCCGAAAACGTTGAACGGCATCAGCACGAAGGCGAGCGCGAACAGCACGCAAGGCACCAGGATCGCCACCGCCATCCACCAGGGCAGCCAGTCCGGCAAAGTGAGGGGGCCAATCATTTCGGGCGATCTCGCATGGGCGCGAGTTTAGCAGCTTGCACGGCAAACCAGGAAGCGGGCGCGGAAAAGATCGGGTGGGTGGGTGGATTCCGTGCCGCCGGCGTGCAATTCCTGCCAGCGTTGTGACCGACGGAGGGCGTGCCATGCTGCTGCTGATCCCCGGCCCGGTGACGACCCACCCCGACGTGCGCGCGGCGATGGCGCAGGACTTCGCGCCCTGGGACAACGATTTCCGCCCGATCTACGCCGGCATCAAGCAGCGTGTGCTGCGAATCGCCGGCGGGCAGCGAGGGCGTGCATGCGCGCTGGCCTTGCAGGGCTGCGGCCATTTCGTCACCGAGGCGGCGCTGCGCAGCTTCGTGCCGCCCGGCGGGCGGCGTGCTGATCCCGGCGACCGGCGCCTATGCCGATCGCATGATCCGCCTCGCACGCGAAGCCGGGCGCGAGCCGGTCGTGATGGCGATGTCGCAGACCGAGCCGTGCCACCCCGCCGCCGTGGCCGCAGCACTCGCCGCCGACCCGACCATCGGCCATGTCGGCCTGGTCTACAGCGAAACCGGTTCCGGCGTGATCCACGACCCGGCCGCCATCGGCGCTGTGGTGCGCGCCGCCGGGCGGCGGCTGATCGTTGACGCCGTCTCCGCCTTCGGCGCGCTGCCGCTCGACTGTCGCCGCCCAGCCGGAACTCGACGCGGTGGTGTTCACCACCAACAAATGCCTCGAAGGGCTGCCCGGCCTGGCGCTTCGCCGTGGTGCGCATCGACACGCTGACCGCAGCCTGCCGGTGCGGCCGGAAGCTGGTCGTTCGACCTCGCGGACATCTACGCCCAGGTGCTGCGCAGCGGCCCGGGCAGCTTTCGCTTCACCCCGCCGGCGCAGGTGGTGGTGGCGTTCAACGTGGCACTCGACCTGTTCGACGCCGAGGGCGGGCAGCCGGCGCGCCTCGCGCGCTACACCGCCAACGCCCGCGACGCTGTACGACGGCATGCAGGCGCTTGGGCTGCAGCCCGTACCTGCCGCGCGGCGTGCAGGGGCCGATCGTCATCAACATCCACGCGCCCGACGATCCGGCCTGGTCGCTGCAGGGCTTCGTCGACGCGCTGAAGCGCCGCGGCTTCCTGATCAGCAATTTCTACAACACGCCCGAACCGAGCTTCCGCGTCGGCTGCATCGGCGCGGTGACGCCGCGACGACATGGAGCGTTTCGTGGCGGCCGCCGACGCCGCCCTCAACGAGCTTGGTGTTCGCAATCGCCACGCCGGCCGCCAGGCGGCCTGAGCGATGCCGACAGATCTTGAGATCGCCCGCGCGGCGACGCTGCGCCCGATCGCCGACATCGCCGCCGTCGCCGGCATCCCCGCCGACGCGCTGGTGCCGTACGGGCGCCACATGGCGAAGATCGAGTTCCCGTTCATCGAGGCCCAGGCGGACAAGTCCGATGGCGCGCTGGTGCTGGTCACCGGCATCAGCCCGACGCCGGCGGGCGAAGGCAAGACCACCACCACCATCGGCCTGGGCGACGCGCTGAACCGGCTGGGAACGCGCAGCATGATCTGCCTGCGCGAGCCGAGCCTCGGCCCGTGCTTCGGCGTCAAGGGCGGGGCGACCGGCGGCGGCATGGCGCAGGTGGCGCCGATGGACCGAGATCAACCTGCATTTCACCGGCGATTTCCACGCCATCACCACGGCCAACAACCTGCTGGCCGCGATGGTCGACAACCAGCATCTACTGGGGCAATGGCGAAATCGGGCTCGACCCGCGCCGCATCTCCTGGCGCCGCGCGCTGGACATGAACGACCGGGCGCTGCGCAGCGTCGTCGGCGGCCTCGGCGGCGTCGCCAACGGCGCGCCGCGCGAAGACGGGTTCGACATCACCGTCGCCTCCGAGGTGATGGCGGTGTTCTGCCTCGCCTCGCGACCTTGCCGACTTGCAGGCGCGGCTGGGACGCATGATCGTCGGCGGCCGCCGTGACGGCAGCTTCGTCACCGCCGCAGACCTCAAGGCGGACGGCGCGATGGCGGCTCTGCTGCGCGACGCGCTGATGCCCAATCTGGTGCAGACCCTGGAGGGGTCGCCCGCACTGGTGCATGGCGGCCCGTTCGCCAACATCGCGCATGGCTGCAACTCGCTGATGGCGACCCGGCTCGGCCTGAAGCTCGCCGACGTGGTGGTGACGCGAGGCGGGGTTCGGCGCCGATCTCGGCGGCGAGAAATTCCTCGACATCAAATGCCGCATGGGCGGCCTCGCGCCGTCTTGTGCCGTGGTCGTCGCCACGGTGCGGGCGCTGAAGATGCATGGCGGCGTCGCCAAGGCGGCGCTGGGACCCGAGGATACCGCAGCCGTCGGCCGTGGCGTGGCCAATCTCGCGCGGCATGTCGAGAACATGCGCAAGTTCGGCCTGCCCGTGGTGGTGGCGCTGAACCGCTTCAACGGCGACACCGATGCCGAAATCGAAGTCGTGCGCGCGGCCATGGCGCGGCAGGACACGGAGGTCTGCCTGTGCACGCATTGGGCGGACGGCGCCGCCGGCGCCGAGGCTCTCGCCCGCGCGGTGCTGACGCGGATCGCCGCCAAGACCGCGCGATTCAAGCCGTTCTATGACGACGCATTGCCGCTCGCCGACAAGCTCCGCCACGTCGCGCGCGAGATCTATCGCGCCGCCGACATCGCGATCGCGCCAGCGGCGTTGCGCAAGCTGGCCAGCTACGAGCGCGCCGGTTTCGGCAAGTTGCCCGTCTGCATCGCCAAGACCCAGTACAGCTTCAGCGCCGACCCGAAGCTGCTGGGCGCGCCGGAAGGCCATTTGCTGCCGGTGCGCGACGTGCGGCTTTCCGCCGGCGCCGGCTTCGTGGTCGCCGTCGCCGGCGACATCATGACCATGCCGGGCCTGCCGCGCGTGCCCGCGGCGGAGGGGATCACGCTGGACGCCGCCGGCGACATCACCGGCCTGTTCTGACCTTCTTCCCTCCCCGCCTTTCGCCAGGGGCGGGGAGGTTGAAGGACCGTCCCCTCAATCCTCGCCGGGTTGTGCGGTTGCGGATTCCGGCAGGTAGAGCGCCGAGCCCTTTGCCTTGAAGGTCTCGCTCATCTGCGCCATGCCGGCCATCCGCTCGCTGTCGGCGCGGATGTCGTGGCTGATTTTCATGGAGCAGAATTTCGGGCCGCACATGGAGCAGAAATGCGCCACCTTGTGCGCCTCCTTCGGCAACGTCTCGTCGTGGAACTGCCGCGCGGTGTCGGGGTCCAACGCCAGGTTGAACTGGTCTTCCCAACGGAACTCGAACCGGGCGCGGGAGATGGCGTCGTCCCGCAGCCGTGCCGCCGGATGGCCCTTGGCGAGGTCGGCGGCGTGGGCGGCGATGCGGTAGGTGATCACGCCGGTCTTCACGTCGTCGCGGTTGGGCAGGCCGAGATGCTCCTTCGGCGTCACGTAGCAAAGCATCGCCGTGCCGAACCAGCCGATCATCGCCGCCCCGATCGCCGAGGTGATGTGGTCGTAGCCGGGTGCGATATCGGTGGTCAGCGGCCCGAGGGTGTAGAACGGCGCCTCGCCGCATTCGGCCAGCTGCTTGTCCATGTTGATCTTGATCTTGTGCATCGGCACGTGGCCGGGTCCCTCGATCATCACCTGGCAGCCTTTGTCCCAGGCGATTTTCGTCAGCTCGCCGAGGGTTTCCAGTTCGGCGAACTGGGCGCGGTCGTTGGCGTCGGCGTTGCTGCCCGGACGCAGGCCATCGCCGAGGGAGAACGAGACATCGTATTTGCGCATGATGTCGCAGATCTCGTCGAAACGCTCATACAGGAAGCTCTCTTTGTGGTGCGCCAGGCACCAGCGCGCCATGATCGAGCCGCCGCGGCTGACGATGCCGGTGGTCCGCTTCGCGGTCAGCGGCACGTAGCCGAGCCGCACCCCGGCATGGATGGTGAAGTAGTCCACGCCCTGCTCGGCCTGTTCGATCAGCGTGTCCTTGAACACCTCCCAATCGAGCTTGTCCGGGTCGCCGCCGACCTTTTCCAGCGCCTGGTAGATCGGCACCGTGCCGATGGGCACCGGCGAGTTGCGCATGATCCAGCTGCGGATGTTGTGGATGTTGCGTCCGGTCGACAGATCCATGACGGTGTCGCCGCCCCAGCGGATCGCCCAGACCAGTTTTTCCACCTCGTCCGCGGCCGAGGAGGTCACCGCCGAATTGCCGATATTGGCGTTGATCTTCACCAGGAAGTTGCGCCCGATGATCACCGGCTCCAGTTCCGGATGATTGATGTTGGCCGGAATGATCGCCCGGCCGCGGGCAATTTCCGAGCGGACGAACTCGGGTGTGACGAAGGCCGGGATGTCGGCGCCGAAATCCTCGCCGTCGGCGCGTGTCGCCTCGGCACTCGCCAGCATCGCGGTGCGGCCATGGTTCTCGCGGTGGGCGACGTAGATCATCTCCTCGGTGATGATGCCGGCGCGGGCGAACTCGTATTGCGTGACCATCTGCCCGGGCTTGCCGGCCAGCACGCTGTGCGGCGCCTCGCAGGCGGCGACCAGCTTGTCGTCGCCGATATTGCCGTTGTCCTCGGGCTTCACCGCGCGGGGCGCGATTGCCGCGAAGCCGCGGCGCGCCAGCCAAGGGGCGCGCACAGGCGTCAGCCCGGCCATAAGGTCGATCCGCGCCGATGCGTCGGTATAGGGGCCGGAGGTGTCGTAGATGGTCAACGGCGGCTCGTTGGCGCTCGGGTGCAGCGCGATCTCGCGGAACGGCACCACGATGTCCGGCCGGCCATCCGGGCTCGAATAGATCTTGCTGGAGCCGATGATCGGCCCGGTGGTGACTTCGGCGGGCTTCGCCTGGCCCGGTTTCACTTCAACGTTCATGGCGTGCGTCCTCTCGCGTGCGGCTGCCGGCGCGGAGGAAGATGGTTCGGTCGCGTGCCACTTCCCGTTCCTACGCCGGCATTAACCGGATCAGGTTCTCAGGGTCACCACGCTGACCGCCCTTGCGGGACCGGCCCAGTGATATCTCAGCCCCTGGCGGGGCACCCCTCGGAAGCGTCCAGACTGTGCCCGGCTGGCGCTGCTGTCAATTCACGGCTGCTTTGTGAGCATCACGCCCAATGGCGCGCCGCCGAACAGGTGGACATGGAAATGCGGGACTTCTTGCCCCGCGTGCTCGCCCATGTTGGCCAGCACGCGGTAGCCCGGCTGCTCAAGCCCAAGCTGCTTGGCCACCGCCGCGACGGCGCGAAAGAACCCGGCGATCACGTCCGTATCGGCGGTGGCGGCGAAATCCGCCAGCGAGACGTAGCGGCCTTTCGGGATCACCAGCACATGCACCGGCGCTAGCGGGGCGATGTCGTGGAACGCCAGCGCCCACTCGTCCTCGTAGACCCGGCGGCAGGGGATTTCGCCGCGCAGGATCTTCGCGAAGATGTTCTGGTCGTCATACGCGCCGAGGCCTTTGACCGGCATGGTTGTGCAAACCCGCTATGGTTCAAGCGATCATGGAATCTTGCTCGTCCGCAGCCCCAGCCGGACCGGCAGCTTGCGTGCGCGCGAGGCTTTTTCGGCAACCCCCGAAACCCCCTCCCGGCGCTGCAACTCGGCCCAGACCTCGTCGGGGCGGATGCCCGCGTCGACCCAGACGACCAGCAAGTGATAGAGCACGTCGGCACTCTCGGCCACCAACGCGTCGCGGTTGCCGCTAACCGCCTCGATCAGGCACTCGACCGCTTCCTCGCCGAATTTCTGCGCGATCTTGCCGGTGCCGCGCGACAGCAGCCGCGCCGAATGGCTCAGCGACGGGTTGGCGTCGCGCCGGCTCATCACCACCGTCCAGAGCCGGTCCAGCACCGAGGAGCCGGCGCCGATCGCCAGCGGCGGCATCGCCCGGATCGGCGTTGCCACGGCATCGCTGGCGGCGGTGTGCAACACTGCGCCGCGCTTCCGCTTGGCCGACTTCTTCGCGTTCGCCACCTGTGCCGGCGCCGCCTTCTTTCCAGCCTGCTTCTTGCGTGCGGCCTGCTTCTTCCGGCCGCTTCTTGGCCGCCTTGCGCCTTTCGGCGATCTTGCCCATCAGGCGGCTCGCAACGCGGCGCGCGGCAGCCGCACCGGCAATCCGGCCTCGGCCAGGGCCGCTTTCACCTGCGCCACCGTGAACACGCCGAAATGGAACACGCTCGCCGCCAGCAGCCCGGTGGCGCCGACCCGCGCGCCCTCGACGAAATGCGGTAGCGTGCCGACGCCGCCCGAGGCGACCACCGGCACCCGCACCGCGGCGCAGACCGCCGCCAGCAATGCCAGGTCGAACCCCTCGCCGGTGCCGTCGCGGTCCATGCTGGTCAGCAGGATCTCGCCCGGCGCCCAGTGTCGCCACCCGCGCGGCACCAGGCCACCGCGTCGATGCCGGTGTCCCGCCGGCCGCCATGGGTGAACACGTGCCATTCCCCGGGGCCGACGCGCTTCGCGTCCACCGCCACCACGACGCATTGGCTGCCGAATTTCTCCGCCGCCTCGCGCACCAGCTCCGGCCGCGCCACCGCCGCCGAGTTGATGCTGCATTTGTCGGCGCCGGCCAGCAACAGACGGCGGATGTCCTCGACCGAGCGGATGCCGCCGCCGACGGTCAGCGGCAGGAACACCCGCGCGGCGGTGCGCGACACCACATCGAGGATGGTGTCGCGGTTCTCGTGGCTGGCGGTGATGTCGAGGAAGGTCAGCTCATCGGCGCCGGCGGCGTCGTAGACGCAAGCCTGCTCCACCGGATCGCCGGCATCGCGCAGGGAGACGAAATTGACCCCCTTGACGACCCGGCCGTCCTTCACGTCCAGACACGGAATAACGCGCAGCTTCAACACGTCCGCCGATCCCCTTGCGCGCGGTTCAGCACCAACATTTGCTAGACAACACCGCGCCGCGTCGTTCTAACAAGACCGCGCCGCGTCTGTGCAAGTGCGGATCGCACAACCCAACCTTGTGCCGCCATTCGCCGCGGATAAATCGCCAGGTGGTCCGGTCAGCCGTTCAACAGGGCCAGGGCCTCGGCCGGCCTGATCCGCCCGTCATAGAGCGCGCGTCCGACGATCACGCCCTCGATCATCCCGTTCGCCGACCCGCCGCCTGCTTCAGCGCGCACCAGGTCGTCCAGCGCTGCCGACGCCGCCGGACGCGATCACCGGCGTGGAGATCCGGCAGTGCCAGTTCCAGCGTCTGTTCCAGATTGAGCCCGGTCGAGCATGCCGTCCCGCCCGATATCGGTGTAGATGATCGCCGCCGCCCCGGCGTCCTCGAACCGCAGCGCGAGATCGATCGCCCGCAGCTCCGACGTCTCGGCCCAGCCCTCGACGGCGACGAAGCCGTCCCGCGCGTCGATGCCGACCGCGATTTGCCCCGGATGCGCCCGGCAGGCGGCGCGCACCAGCTCCGGGTCGCGCGCCGCGATGCTGCCCAGGATCACCCGCGCCACGCCGGCCGCGAGCCAGCGCTCGATGCCGGCGCAGTCGCGAATGCCGCCGCCCAGCTGCACCGGCACCGCCGCCGCGGCCAGGATCGCCGCCACCGCGTCCACATTCACCGAACGTCCGGCGAACGCGCCGTTCAGGTCGACCACATGCAGCCAGGAAAACCCGGCCTCTCTGCCAAGCCCGCGCCTGCGCGCCGGGATCGTCCGAATAGACCGTCGCACTCCGCCATCTCGCCGCGGCGCAACCGCACGCAGGCCCCGTCCTTGAGGTCGATCGCCGGATAGAGCGTGAGCATCAGGGCGTGCGGTCCGGCATCATGACCGTCCGCGCCACGCGGGCTGGAGCGCTTGTAGTAATGGACGCCGCGGATGGTCTTGCCGCCGACGCGGGCATAGGCGGGGTGGATGCCCCAGCGGATGTAGCCCATCGATTCGTAGAGGGCGATGGCGGCTTCCTGGGTCTCGCGCACATCGAGGTTGAGCACGTGGTAGCCGAGGGCCCGCGCCCCTTCTTCGACGCGCCTGGTCAGCAGGCGCGCCATGCCGTGGCCGCGGGCGTACGGGGCGATGAAGGAATGCATGAGCTGGGCGGCGAAAGCTTGCGCCTCGTTGTTGCGCGGCGGACGGACGAGCTGGGCGGAGCCGACGATGCGGTTGTCGGAGCGGGCGATGAACAATTCGCGTTCGGGCACCAGTTGCACGCCACGGAAATAGCGTTCGAGCGCCTGGCGGCCGGGCGGGTTGACCCAGCCGAAGCCGCCGCCATCGATGATGGCGGCGTCGGCGGCCTCGCACAGATCGTGCAGGTCCTCGTCGGTGAGGTCGGTGCAGCGCTCGATGGTCTGGATCGGCGAATCGGCGGTCTGCTGGTCGTCGATGGTCATGATCAGGGGGTCCAGCGCAGGAAATTGCCGAGGATGCGCAAGCCAACCTCCTGGCTTTTCTCGACATGGAACTGGGTGCCGGCACGATTGCCGGCGGCGACCATGGCGACGACGGGGCCGCCATAGTCGGTAGTGGCGATGACCTCCGGGCCGGCGCCGCCGGCGAGGGCGTAGCTGTGGACGAAATAGGCGTGGTCGCCTGGCATGCATACCGGCGAGCAAGGGGTGCGCCGGGTTCGAAGATCAGTTCGTTCCAGCCCATCTGCGGCAGGCGCAAGTCAGATGGCGGGGCCATGGCGGCGATGTCGCCGTGCGATCCATCCGAAGCCCGGGGTGATGGCGTGTTCCAGCCCGCGCACGGCCATCAGCTGCATGCCGACGCAGATGCCGAGGAACGGCGCGCCGGCGTCGGTGGCGCTGACGATCGCATCGCCGCAGCCCGGGAATGGCGGCAAGCCCGGCGGCGCAATCGGCGAAGGCGCCCTGGCCGGGCAGCACGATCCGGTCGGCGCCGGCGACGATGTCCGGGTCGGCGGTGATGACGACCTCGGCGCGCGATGCCGCAGCGCGCTCGGCGGCGAGGGCCAAGCGCGCGCGAGGCGGAGGCGAGATTGCCGCTGCCGTAGTCGACCACGGCGACCTTCACTGTCGCCGCGTCCGCCGACGAGATCGGGCCGGCGGGCGAGCAGGCGGGCGAACGCGGCGTCCGCATCGCCGCGCGGCGATGACGTGGGCGAGCAGTGAAGCCGCGCCGGTCGAGCGACCAGCGCCGCAGGTCGCGGCCGGACAGCCCGAGCAGCCAGGCCAGCGCCAGCGAGCAGGATCGGGCCGGAGCGGGCCTGGCACCAGGCCGAGCCCGATCCAGGCGCACAGGCTGAGCACGCCGGCGATCCAGGCGCGATGCGCGAACAGCCAGAACGGGCCGAACAGCAACGCGCCCCAGCTGAAGCCTTCGCGCACCAGCACCGGGCGCCGTGTCCGGCCGGGTATGGGCGGTCCAGATCTTCACAGCGACCCCTTGGTGGAAGGGATGGCGTCGCCGACGCGCGGATCGAGCTCGACGGCCATGCGCAAGGCGCGCGCCGAGCGCCTTGAAGCAGGCCTCGGCGACGTGGTGGGCGTTGGTGCCGGCCTTCTGGGTCACGTGCAGGGTGATCAGCGCGTTGGTGGCGAAGGCGCGAAAGAACTCCTCGAACAACTCGGTGTCCATCTCGCCGACCTTGGGCTGCGCGAAGGCGACCGACCAGGCGAGGAACGGGCGGCCGGAAATGTCGATCGCCGCTTCGGCCAGCGCCTCGTCCATCGGCACCACGGCGTGGCCGAAGCGGCGGATGCCGCGCTTGTCGCCGAGCGCCTGTGCCAACGCGCGGCCGAGCACGATGCCGACATCCTCGGTGGTGTGGTGGAAGTCGATATGCAGGTCGCCCGTCGCGCGCACGGTCAGGTCGAACAGCGCGTGGCGGGCGAAGCGCGGTCAGCATGTGGTCGAAGAAGCCGATGCCGGTGGCGATCTCGGCGCGGCCGGTCCCGTCGAGATCGAGCGGCTGAGGGTGATGTCGGTTTCCGAGGTGGTGCGGGTGATGCGTGGCGTTGCGGGTCATGGCCGGCGCAGCGACTAGCCCGAAAAGCCGCTCGCCGCGGCAAACGTCGCGGCGGCTCAGCCTTGCGGCACGCGCATGCGTCTTGCCGGCCGCGGCGCCGGCGGGCCATTTAGCCGCCATGCAACACAATTTCATCGACCGACAATCCAGCCCGTACGACCCGGTGGGCTGGCACGGCACCACCATCCTGTGCGTCCGCCGCGACGGCGACGTGGCGATGGCCGGCGACGGCCAGGTGACGCTCGGCCAGACCGTCGTGAAGGGCAACGCCCGCAAGGTCCGCCGCATCGGCGCCGGCGGCACGTGCTCGCCGGCTTCGCCGGCGCCACCGCCGACGCCTTCACCCTGCTGGAACGGCTGGAGGCGAAGCTCGAACGCTTTCCCAACCAGCTCGAGCGCGCCTGCGTCGAGCTGGCCAAGGACTGGCGCACCGACCGCTATCTGCGCCGGCTGGAAGCGATGATGGCCGTGGCCGACCGCGAACGCAGCTTCACCCTCACCGGCAACGGCGACGTGCTGGAGCCGGAGGACGGCGTGATCGCCATCGGCTCCGGCGGCAACTTCGCGCTCGCCGCGGCGCGCGCGCTGATCGAGATGCCCGAGCTCGTCGGCCGAGGAGATCGCCCGCCGCGCCGATGAAGATCGCCGCCGATATCTGCGTCTACACCAACTACAACGTCATCGTCGAAACGCTCTGATCGCGTACGGCGCAAGGATTAGACAATGGAAGTTCCGACCTACTCGCCACGCGAGATCGTGAGCGAGCTCGACCGCTTCATCGTCGGCCAGAACGACGCCAAGCGCGCCGTCGCCATCGCGCTGCGCAACCGCTGGCGCCGCCAGCAGCTGCCGCGAGGCGCTGCGCGAGGAGGTGGTGCCGAAGAACATCCTGATGATCGGCCCGACCGGCTGCGGCAAGACCGAGATCGCCCGCCGCCTGGCCAAGCTGGCGCAGGCGCCGTTCCTCAAGGTGGAGGCGACCAAGTTCACCGAGGTCGGCTATGTCGGCCGCGACGTCGAAAGCATCGTGCGCGACCTGGTGGACGCGTCGCATCAACATGCTGCGCGAGGCGAGCCGGCAAGCGAGGTCCAGGCGCAAGGCCGAGACTGCGGCCGAGGAGCGCCTGATCACCGCGCTTGTGCGGCGAGCAGGCGGCGGCCGACACGCGCGCGCAAGTTCCGCCGCATGCTGCGCAGCGGCGAGCTCGAGGACAAGGAGATCGAGGTCAGCGCTCGCCGAGCAGCCGCCGACACCCGATCGGCCAGATGGACATCCCCGGCATGCCGCCGGGCCAGATGATCAACCTCGGCGAGATGATGAAGGGCATGTTCGGCCACCGCCCGCAGGCCAGCGCAAGATGACGGTGGCGGCCGCCCGCGCCGCGCTGGAGCGCGAGGAGGCCGACAAGCTGCTCGACAACGAGCGGCTGACCAAGGACGCCGTCGCGCATGCCGAGAACAACGGCATCGTCTTCCTCGACGAGATCGACAAGATCTGCGCCCGCACCAGCGAAGGCGGCTTCCGCGGCGGCGACGTGTCGCGCGAGGGGGTGCAGCGCGACCTGCTGCCGATCATCGAGGGCACCACCGTCAACACCAAGTACGGCCCGGTGAAGACCGACCACATCCTGTTCATCGCCTCCGGCGCGTTCCACCTCGCCAAGCCGTCCGACCTGCTGCCGGAATTGCAGGGCCGCCTGCCGATCCGCGTCGAGCTGGCGCCGCTGTCGCGCGACGATCTGCGCCGCATCCTGATCGAGCCGGAGCATTCGCTGCTGAAGCAGTACCCGGCGCTGCTCGGCACCGAGGGCGTGACGCTCGACTTCACCGACGACGCGATCGACGCGCTGGCCGACCTCGCCGCCGACATCAACGACCGGGTGGAGAACATCGGCGCCCGCCGGCTGCACACGGTGCTGGAGCGGCTGCTGGAGGAGATCAGCTTCTCCGCCAGCGACCGCGGCGGCCAGACGGTGACGGTGGACGCCGGCCGACGGTGAAGCGACCGCGTGGCCCCGCTGGCGGCGAAGGGCGATCTCAGCCGGTTCATCCTGTAGGGCGGCAGCGGCGCCGGCCGGCTATCCCGGTGCCGCACCCTGCGTGTTGACGTAGACCGCGTAGAGCGACTGGCTGGCGGCCATGAACAGGCGGTTCCGCTTGGGTCCGCCGAAGCAGACATTGCCGCAGACTTCCGGCAGCCTGATGCGGCCGATCAGCTTGCCCTCCGGTGTCCAGACGGTCACCCCGCTATAACCGACATTGCGGCCGGCATTGCTGGAAACCCAGAGATTGCCGTCGACATCGCAGCGCGCGCCGTCGGGTCCGCATTTCACCCCGTCCACCATGCAATCGGTGAACAGCTTGTGGTTGGACAGCTTGTTGTCGGCGCCGACATCGAAGACATGGACGTCGCCCTTGCCGCCTGGCCCGGTGTCGCCCGGCCCCTTGCCGGTGCTGATGACGTAGAGCTTCTTGTAGTCGGGCGAGAACATCAGGCCGTTCGGATCCGGCACCTGTTCCTCGGTGACCACGATGTCGACCCGGCCGCTGGGATCGACGCGATACACGTTGGTCGGCAGTTCGCGCTTCGCCTCGCCGATGCCGGCGGCTTGGCCGAGGCGGGGATTGAGCCGCCCGGCGGCGTTGCTCGGGCCGCCCGCCGCGTCGGGCGCGCCTTCATAGAGCTGCCCGCCATAGGGCGGATCGGTGAACCAGATGCTGCCGTCGGGGTGCGGCACCACGTCGTTCGGCGAGTTCAGGCGCTTGCCGTTGAACGAGTCGGCGATGACCGTGACGGAGCCGTTGAGTTCGTAGCGGACGACGCGGCGGGTCAGATGCTCGCAGGAGATCTGCCGGCCCTGGAAGTCGAACGTGTTGCCGTTGCTGTTGTTCGACGGCATGCGAAAGACCGACACCCGGCCGTTATCCTCCAGCCAGCGCAGTTGCCGGTTGTTGGGGATGTCGCTCCAGACCAGATAGCGGCCCTCGGCGTTCCAGGCCGGTCCCTCCGCCCACAGCGCGCCGGTCCACAGGCGCTGGATGGCGCTGTTGGGCTGGGCATACTGGTCGAACAGCGGATCCACCGAGAGCACGTCGGGATCGGTGAAATAGGTGGTCGGCGCGCCGTGCGGTCCGAAATCGCGCGGCGGCGTGGTGATGGTGCTGGGCGGCGCCACCTGGACCCGCTGTGCCAGGCCCGGGCGCGCGACGAGGGTGGCCGCCCCCGCCCCGGCGACGATGCTGGTGACCAGCCGCCGTCGCGAGATGGTGCTGTTCTGCGGACGATGTTGTGGCCGGTTCGCCATGGTCGTGCCTGCCCCAGCGCGGCTTGTTGACGTGCGTTCTTGACGTGCCTTGGCGCCCCGGGCTGCCGCGCAAACAGTCCGGCTTGGCTGGCGCCAGGATACACAGCCTGCTTCCCGGCGGTGTTGACAACTCGGATATCGCTTGCCGTCGGCATGGCTGGGGTTGACGCTGCCAGGGGCACCCCGCACATCTGCAGCATGACCGATCCCTTCGTCATTCCCGAAGAACCCACCGCCGCCGAGGCGATCGCCGCCGTTGGCGAGGAACTCGACGTGTTCGACGACTGGATGGACCGCTACCAGTACATCATCGAGCTTGGCCGCAAGCTGCCGCCCTTCCCCGAGGAATGGGCCGACGACGCCCATCGCGTGCCCGGTTGCCAGAGCCGGGTGTGGATGGAGGCGGTCCGCCGCGACGGGCGCTTGTTCTTCGCCGGCGTGTCGGACGCGGCCATCGTCTCGGGCCTGATCGCCATGCTGCTGCGGGTGTATTCCGGCCGGTCGCCGGCGGAGATTGCAGCCACCGACCCGGTGTTCCTGAAGGATCTCGGCCTGCTGGAAGCCTTGTCGACCAACCGCGGCAACGGCATCGCGGCGATGGCGCGCAAGGTGCAGGAAGTCGCCGCCCTTCAGGCTGCCTGAGCGGAGCGGAAAGACTCACCCGAGCGGAGCGTAAAGACTCAATAATCAAACTGGTAGGTCAGCCCGACCTTGCTGCCGCCGCTGTCGCTGGCGCCGGTGCTGCCGCTCGACCCTGAGGACGTCCCGACATCGGTTTCGAGCTTGAGGCCCTTGAACAGGTCGATCTGCACCGTCGCCTGGGTGCCGGTGCCTGACAGCCCTTGCTTGGCGCCGAGATAGATCCCCGGTGCGACATACCGCCCGGCTTCGAGCGCGCCGGCCTTGCCATCCCCGCCGCCGCCCACCGACAGCCGGTCCAATCCCAACCCCTTGCGGATGCTTTCCAGCGGCTGGAATCCACCTCCGCCGCCCACGCCCGCGAGTTCCGCAAGGCCGGCGGCGATCTGCGCGATTTGCAACGGGCCGAGCTTCGCGATGCTGGTGCCGAACAGCAGATGTGCCAGCACCTCGTCCTGCGGCAGGTCCGGCACCGAGGAGAGGGTGAGCTTCGGGGCACTCGCCGTGCCGGTGACCGCGAGGGTGGCGAGAACGCCGCCGCTGCTGGTGGTCGCCTTGAAGTCCAGCGTCGGGTCCAGCCGCCCGCTGCCATCGAGCCCGACGGTGCCGGAGGTGAAATTCAGGGTGGTGCCGACGACGCTGATCAGCCCGCGCCGCAAGGTCAGGCTGCCCTCCGGCCGTGGTGCCGCGGCGGTGCCCCTGATTCGCAGGCTGCCCGCAAGTTCGGCGTCGATGCCGCGGCCGCGCAGGAAGATCCGGCTCGGCGCGTCAATGGCGAGATCGAGCCCGATGTCGGGGCCGGGTGCCGGCGGTGGCGGCGGCTTCTCGCCGGGGCGGCGAACGTTGAGCACGGCGACGCTGGTCGGCAGGCGTTCCGGCACCCTGATGTCGGCGCGTTGGATCTTGATGCTGCCGGCCGCCGTCAACGCGCCGGCGAGCGCGCCGCGCAAGGTGAGGTCGGCATCCAGCACCACGGTCAGGCGCTCCGACGCGAGCGGCGAGGCGCCGCGGGCGGTGATGCGAAGCTCGATCGGACCGGGTGCGGCGAGACCGATGCTGCCCTCCATGCCGATGGTGCCGTCGCCGGCGCGGCCGCTGAACTGCTCGATGCGGATCATGTCGCCACGGGCGCGCAGCAGCGCCTGGACGGCGTGCACCCGCACCCCCTGGGCGAGGTCCTGCGCCTCGCCATTGGCCAGGCGCAGCGTGCCGTCGACCCGCGGCGCCGCGAGCTTGCCGGTGATCCCGGCCTCCAGCGTTACCACCCCGCGTAGCCGCCGCGCCTCGGCCGCCAATATCGGGTCCATCAACGCGAGGTCGATCCGGCCGCCCGCGCGCAAATTGGCGTTCTCGCCAAGGTCTATCGGCAAGGTGCCGGCCAAGGTGATCTGGCTGCCGCCCAGGCTCATCCGGGCGTCGAGCTGGCCGGTGCTGCCGGCCGCCCGCAAATCAGCGGTGAGCGTCGCCGGCGGCAAAGCGGCGGCGGGACCGTTCTGCAGCCGCAGGCCGGCGCCGGCGAGGTGGATGGTTCCGGCGGGGCGGGCGGTGGTGCCGGTGAGGTGGAAATCGCCCTGCACCGTCCCGGTCGCACCGAGGTCGGGCATCATCACATTCGCCAAATCAACGGGCAGGTTGCGCAGGCTGCCGGTCACGTCGAGCGTCGGCGACAGCCGCCCGGCCAGCTCCAGCACGCCACCGCGCAGGCCGAGCCGCAGCCGATCAAGCGACAGGCCGTCGGCGAAGGACAGCGTCGCCGGTGCCAGCGATGCGACCCGCTCGCTTTTCCACGCGGCTTGCAGTTGCGACAGCGCCAACTGGCGGGCTGGCAGGTTCAGCGTCGCACGCGCGTTGACCGCGGCACCCATGCCACTGGCATCGAACTGCAACGCCATCGCCTCCGCCTTCCCGGTGCCTTGCAGGCGAAGGCTGTCGGCGCCGGCGATGTTCTTCGCCTCCATCCGCAACCGCGCTTGTGCCTGCGCGTCGATGTCGGCGTCGAGCGCGAAGCTGCCGGACAGCTCGGCGCCGGTGAGCGGGCGCAGCTCCGCCAGCCGGTCCATGCGGGCCACGACATGCGCCTGCGGCACGTCGGCGCCTGGCGCCAAGGTGGCGGTGCCGCCGACATGCAGGCTTTTCCAATCGGCGCGGTCGATGGCGAGATGCAGGGTGCCGTCCGCCAGACGCTGCGCCGCCGCCGCGATGTTGAGCGCCGCCCCCTCCAGCGTCGCCTGCGCCGTCAGCCGGCCGGACGCTGCGCCGGGCAGGCCGTCGGCGTGCAGCGACGCGGTGACGGGCGCGCGGGGAAAGCCTGACGTCGCAAATTCGCCGCTCACTTCGCTGTCGACGGTCATTGCGCCGGCCGGTCCGGTGACGTGGCTGTCGGCGCGCAGCGTGCCGCTGAGCGCCGGCGCCACCACCGAAAGGTCGGGCAGGGCCAGGGTGGTTCGGATGTCTGCCATCGCTGCCGCGAGGCTGCCGCTGGCGTCGAGCGAGATGCGGGCGCCGCCGACATGCAGCCGACGCAGCGCGAGATCCGCGCCGTGCAGGGTCGCCTCGGCTTCGATCGCTGCATCCTGGCCGATCAGCGCCGCTGCTGGGTCCGTGCCGCCATCGACGGAGATATTGCCATCGACCGCCAGCGTCGTGGTGTCGCCTGACATCGCGGCCGAGCCGTGCAAACTGGCATGGCCGCGCAAATCGATGCCGAAACCCGCGAACTCGGGGATATTAAGGATCAGGTCGGCGGTCCTGTTGGTGCCGACATGCAGCGTGCCGTCGAGGCTGAGCAGCGGATGCGACAGGCTGAGGCGAAGCGGCCGGTCGGGCGTGTCGAGCCGGATGTCGGCGGAAAGCCGCAGCGGTGCCGCGGCGAACAGATCCGGCTGTCCGCCGGGGATGTGCAAGCCGGCGGCCTCGGCCGCGACCGCGATGTCGCCGGTGGCGTCGCCCGACAGGTTGGCGGTGATACTGCGCGTCGACGCGCCGCCGGCTTCGAGGTCGGAGAGGTCGAGCCGTCCGGTGGCGGCCGGTTTTTCGAACGGCCCGGTCACCCGCGCCCGCAGCGACGCCGACCGCCAGGCGAAATCCGGCCGCGGGCGCATCGCCGGCGCGTCGGCGGCGACATCGAGTGTCACGGTCCGGCCGACCAGGTCGATTGTTCCCTGCGCCGAGGCCTGCATCACGCCGGCGCCGAGTTGCAGCCGTGCCGCCACGGCGTTCCAGGGGCCGGTGACGTCGAGGTCGAGCGACAAAGCGCCGAGATCCGGCAGGCCGGCGATGCCAGAGGCGAGGCCGCCCGCCGGCTCGCGCGCCTTCACACTGGCGGCGATCGCGCCTTCGTCGATGCGGCCAAGGAGGGAAAAATCACCTGGCGAATCCAGCCGGTGAATGGTCACCTCGCCCGAACCGGCCTGCAGCGAGGCCAGCGAGACGCGGCCGTCCAGCGCCAGCACGGCGGCCCTGCCAGCGACCGGGGCCGCGATCTCGACCCGCTGGACCTGCAGGGTTTGCAACTCCACCCGAACCGGCAGCGACGTCATGGTGCCGCCGCTGCTGCCGCTCGATTCCGGCAGGCGGTCGAGTGCGACGCGTCCGGCGGCCAGCCGCTCGATCAGCGCTTCGCGGGACAGGAGCCGCAGCGGCGACCAGTCGAGCTCAATTCCGTCGATCGTGAGCCAGATGCCGTTCTTGTCGCGGATTTCGAGATGTGCCACGCGCGGATGGCCAGGAAACTGTCCCGACAGGCCGGTGAACACCACCATGTCGCCGGTGGCCCATGCGGTCGCACGCGCCAGCAGGCGCCGCCCGGCCTCGGTGTTCGGCACCGCCAGCAGCGCCACCACCAGGATCGCCACCAGCCCGCAGGCCCAGACAAGGATGCGCGGCACCCGCATCAGAACGCCTGCCCGAGGCCGATGTAGAACTCCACGGAGTCGGTCTTGCGCTCATGCACCAGCGGCACCGCCACATCCACCCGGATCGGTCCGATGCCGGTGAAATACCGCACCCCGGCGCCGGCGCCGACATCGAGCTTGCCGTTGAACGGCACCCCCGAGGTGCCGACCTGCCCGGCATCGACGAAGACCGCGAACCCCCAACTGTCGAACACACGCTGGCGAAATTCCACCGAGCCGACGTCGATCGAGGTGCCGCCGGTCGGCCGGCCGCTGGGGAATTTCGGCCCGACTGACTGGAAGCGGTAGCCGCGGATGGTGCCGCCGCCGCCGGCATAGAAGCGTTGGTCCGGTGGGATGTCGAACAGGCCCGCCCCCTCCACTCCGCCGATCAGCGCCCGCCCGGCCAGGATGCTGCGCCCGGCGGTGCCGCCGAGCCAGCGTCCGGCGTCGAAATAGCCGGCGACCGAGCCCTGCGCGATCACGAACTGCGCATTGCGCCCGCCTTGATAGGCAAAGCTGTTGGTCGGCGTGACCGTGGCCGACGCCCGCAACCCCCGCGTCGGGTCGAACAGGCTGGTGGTGGTGTCCAGCGTGACGCCGAGCGGCAGTTGCAGCAACGTGTAGTCGCGGACGACGTGCTCCTGGGTAAAGCGCGCCTGCTCGGCGACGAGACCGATGCTGACGGTTATCTGGTCGGTCAATTTGCGCGACAGGGTGGTGCCGGCGATTACTGCCGTGCGTTCGTACGCCTGCAGATATTCCTGCAGCGCGGTCAACTGGAAGCTGAGCGACTGGTCCCGTCGCTGCCAGTCCGGCAGCACCAGTTGCGCGGAGATGTTGTAGCCCGGCTGCAACGACGCCGAACCGCCGAGATTGGTCGCCGCCGCACTCAGCGTCAGTTGCTCGGCGCTACCCCAGAGGTTGCGATGCATCCAGGAGGCAAGCACGCTGCCGCCCTGGTCGGTGGAATAGGCGGCGGTGAAGTTCACCGCGTGCAGCGGCCGCTCCGTCACCTCGACCCGCACCGGCAGCCGGCCATTCGCATCGAGCGCGTCCGCCTGCACCACGCGCACGCCGGCCACCGCTGCCGAGGCGGCGAGGCTCTGGCGCGCCTTCTCGATCGCCGCCGGGTCGTAGCGCTCGCCGGGGCTGAGCCCGAAGCGGCGGCGGACATAGGCCTCGTCGAGATGGTCGAGCCCGGTGAAATTGATCGCGCCGAGATCGACGCGCGGGCCGCTGCGGACGGCGAAGACGACGTCGAGCGCCGTTTCGCGCGGGACGAGGGTCGCCTGCGGCGGGTCGACCTCGGCCAGCGCGTAGCCCTGGTCACGAATCGCGTCCAGCAAACGCTGCCGGGCCTCCAGCACGTCCGCCGCCCGCGCCGGCGCCCCCGGCGCCAGCCCGAGCGCCGGCCGCGCCGCCTCCGGCACCGAGCCCATGAGGGTGACCTGGCGCAAATGGAATTGCGGACCGCGCATGATCGCGACCTCCAACGCCACGCGGCTGCCCTGCGGCAGCGCGTCGAGCGCGTCGGCGAGGCCGGGATCGTCCAACCCGCGGCCGGCGATGCGCAAGGTGATCGTTGCCGCATAATAGCCGTCGCTTTGTAGCACGGTGGCGAAGCGCTCGACATCGGCGCGGGCGCGGGCGATCAGCGCGAAGCTGCCGACCGGTGCCGTGTCGTGCAGGCTGATGAGGGTGGAGGCGTCGCGCAGCCGGGCGTCGATGCCATCATCCCCGGACGGCGCTATCGTCACGGTGTAATCCACCGGGTCGGCCGCGCGGCTGGGGGCGGCCACGATGAGCACGACGAAGGCCAACGCGATCGCGCAACGGGAAACGGCCCGCGGCAGAAGCTGCGGGAGGGCCGGCCTGGCTGGTGCCGACATATCGTCCCGCGCCTTCATCCGGCAACCAACCTAGCCGATCCGGGGGTGGTTCTGAAGGAAGATTCCATCAACGGTCACAGTGTCGTCATTGTCCGGTCGCGCAACGCGGAGTATTTCCGGCGGCGATGGAACACGCCCCGAAGCGCCTCGGCGCCAACCGACTGACCCTGTTGGGCGATTCGGTTGCCGATTCCGGCGACACGGCCTGGAACGACTTTGGCCCCTCGCGCGGTCACGTCGCGCGGCGGATCAGGGCCATCAGGCGCGGCGTGTCGGTGCTGCTGTGGACCTTGCTGTGCATTCCGGTGCAGCTGATCCTGGTGCTGCTGCCCGGACGCGGCAGGCTTGGCCGGGCCAAGGTGGCCTTCGCCCGCGCCTATTGGTCCGGCATGTGCGACCTGATCGGCCTGAAGGTGCGGCTGATCGGCCAGCCGGCGACCCGCCAGCCTGCCGCCGGCAGGAAAGACGCGACGGCGCCGCGCCCGGTGGTTTTCGTCTCCAACCACTCCTCCTGGCTCGATGTCCTGGTGCTCGGCGGCCGGCTCGACGCCTGCTTCATCGCCAAGGAGGAGGTTGCGCGCTGGCCGCTGGTCAGCCTGGTCGCGAAGCTCGGCCGCACCGTCTATGTGCGCCGGACGCGGACCAGCACCGGGCGGGAGCGGGACGACATGCGGACCCGGCTGGCCGACGGCGACAGCCTGATCCTGTTCCCCGAGGGCACCACCTCGGACGGCTCGCGGGTGATGCCGATTTCCGCTCCTCGTTCCTGGCCGTGGCCAAGCAGGCCATCACCGCCGACGGCCGGCCGCCGCTGCTGCAGCCGGTTTCCGTGGTCTATGACCGCCTCGCCGGACTGCCGACCGGGCGATCGAGCCGGCCGGCTTTCGCCTGGTACGGCGACATGGACCTCGGTTCGCATTTCTGGCGCCTGGCGCAGCATCGTGGCCTGCGCGCCAGCGTGCTGCTGCATCCGCCGCTCGACCCCGCCGATTTCGCCAACCGCAAGGCATCTGGCGCAGGCGACCTGGGCGGCGGTGGCGGACGGCGCCTCCATCCTGCGGCAGAACCGCCCGGTGCCGGCGCCCAGCCCCGGGCTTGGGCACACCGGCGAGGCTGCCGCAGCCTTTGCCTGACGTTTTCGCGGCCAATGCGCGGGAACGCTTGACATACGCACCTACTTACCTGCGAGACTTGCCTCGGGGACATTTTCCCCCGCAGCCAGGAGGTAGTTCCGCGTCCTTGCGCTTGACCCGCCGCCCGACGGACGACGATCTCTCCGCCTCTTCCCGCCGGAGCCCGCCGGTGGGACGAGGCGGAGCCTGCGCATGACGACCACCTCGGCCCCGAACGCGATGCTTGTGGAATTCGGGCCTATGAGTCCGGGCCGCCCGAAGCCGGAAAGCTGCTCCACGTGATCACCTGGGGCTGCCAGATGAACGTGTACGACAGCGCGCGGATGGCCGACGTGCTGGCGCCGCTTGGCTACGCGCCGGCCGACACGCCCGATGGCGCCGACATGGTCATCCTCAACACCTGCCACATCCGCGACCGCGCGGCCGAAAAGGTGTTTTCCGAGCTCGGCCGGCTGCGCGCTGCTGAAGGAGGCCCAGGAAGCGGCGGGAGAGCGGATGATCCTCGCCGTCGCCGGCTGCGTCGCCCAGGCGGAAGGGGCCGAGATCCTGGCCCGCGCGCCCTATGTCGACATCGTGCTCGGCCCGCAGACCTATCACCGCCTGCCGGAGATGGTCGCCCGCGCCAGCCGCGCCGCCGGCGCGCGTGATCGACACCGATTTCCCGGTCGACCAGAAATTTGATTTCCTGCCTGAGGCCGCCGCCCCGCAAGGCGTCAACGGCGTTCCTGACCATCCAGGAGGGCTGCGACAAGTTCTGCAGCTTCTGCGTCGTCCCCTACACCCGCGGCGCCGAGCAGAGCCGCCCGCTCGCCGCCGTGCTGGCCGAGGCACGGCGCCTGGTGGCGCCAGGGCACGCGCGAGATCTCCCTGCTCGGCCAGAACGTCAACGCCTGGCACGGCGCCGGCGCCGACGGCCGGCCCGCCAGCCTCGGCCACCCTGATCCGCGCGCTGGCGAAGATCCCCGATGCTCACGCGCATCCGCTACACCACCTCCCACCCGCGCGACATGGACGACGGCGTTGATCGCGGCCCATGCGTGAGGTCCCGGCGCTGATGCCGTTCCTGCATCTGCCGGTGCAATCCGGCTCCGACCGGATGCTGAAGGCGATGAACCGCGGCCACACGGCGGAGGCGTATCTGCGCATCATCGAGGCGTTGCGCGCGGCGCGCCCTGACATGGCGCTGTCGTCGGACTTCATCGTCGGCCACCCCGGCGAGACCGAGCCGGATTTCCGCGACACCATGGCGCTGGTCGAACAGGTCGAGATTCGCCCAGGCATTCAGCTTCAAATATTCGGCCCGGCCCGGCACCCCCGCCGCCGGCGCGCCCGGACAGGTGCCGGAGGACGTCAAGGACCGCCGGCTGTGGGAATTGCAGGCGCTGCTCCGCGAGCAGCAGGCGGCGTTCAACGAGGCCTGCGTCGGGCGGACCGTGCCGGTACTGTTCAGCCAGCGCCGGCCGCCACCCCGGCCAGATCGTCGGGCGGTCGCCTTGGTTGCAGCGGGTGCATTGCACCGGCGGCGCCGACCTCGTCGGTACCGAGCGGCTGGTGGAAATCACCGAGGCCCACACCAATTCCCTGGCTGGAGACTGCGCGCCCAACGACCACTTCGACTTCAACCCAACCGGCCACTTCAACGAGGAGAGAGCCCCCGCTTGACCCAAATTGCCGCGTCTTCGGCTGACCAGTCCCGCTCCCGCGCCGCAGGAGCCGTCGCCGCCGAGAAGGCGATCACCCTGCGCTTCTCCGACAACACGCTGCTGCCGTTGCTGCTCGGCGACCACGACCGGCATCTGGTCCGCCTGGAACAGGGCCTCGGTGTCAGGTTGTCGTGTCGCGGCAACAAGCTGGCGATCGCCGGCAACCCCGAGCGGGTCGATGCCGCGCAGGCGGCGCTGACGTCGTTATACGCGCGGCTGGAACGCGGCGACGGAGTGAGTTCGAGCGACGTGGACGCGACCATCCGGCTCAGCGACGTCGCCGCCGTGCGCGCGGTTTCGGGCATGCCGCAGCCGCGCCTCGCCTTGGCGGACCTGCCGGCGATCCATACGCGGCGCGGCTCGGTCGGGCCGCGCAGCCCCGGGCAGGCCGAATACATGGATTTGCTCGGCCGGCACGAAATGGTGTTCGGCATCGGGCCGGCCGGCACCGGCAAGACCTATCTCGCGGTGGCGCAGGCCGTCGCCATGCTGCAGGCCGGAAGGGTGGACCGCATCGTGCTGTCCCGCCCCGCCGTCGAGGCCGGCGAGCGCCTGGGCTTCCTGCCCGGCGACCTCAAGGACAAGATCGATCCCTATCTGCGTCCGCTCTACGACGCGTTGCACGACATGATGCCCGGCGACCAGGTGATCCGGCGGATGGCCACCGGCGAGATCGAGGTGGCGCCGCTGGCCTTCATGCGTGGCCGCACCCTCGCGCATACCTTCGTCATTCTCGACGAGGCGCAGAACACCACGCCGGTGCAAATGAAGATGTTCCTGACCCGGATGGGCGAGGGCACCCGCATGGTGATCACCGGCGACCTCAGCCAGATCGACCTGCCCGCCGGCACCCGCAGCGGCCTGCGCGACGCGCTGGACACGCTGGAGGGGGTCGCCGGCATCGGCGTCTGCCGCTTCGCCAGCCGCGACGTGGTGCGCCATCCGCTGGTGGCGCGGATCGTCGACGCCTATGAACAGCGTTCGACGGCCGAGAAGGAAACCGCCCGGCGTTCGCGTTCCGTGGAGGCTGCGGCAAAGTAGATGGACCCCGGAAGTAGACGAATCCCCGCCAAGGCCCCCCGGCTTCGACCGAGTGGGCCGGGCGGGGAGGTTGAGGTCATCGTGGCCGACAAGGCCTGGCGGCGGGTCGATGCGCAATCCCGCCGGCGTTGCCGCCCGCGCCGCTCAGGCGGCCGGCGGCGGGGCGGTGATCGTGCTGACCTGCGATCTTGAGGTGCAGCGGCTGAACGCGCGCCATCGTGGCCGCAACAAGCCGACCAATGTGCTGACCTTCGAGCCGGTGCTGCCGGGCTTCCCCGGCGAGATCGTGCTGGCGCTCGGCACCGTCCGGCGGGAGGCGCGCGCCGCCGGCCGCAGTTCGGCCCAACATCTGGCGCATCTGGTGGTGCACGGCGCCCTGCATCTGCGCGGCCACGACCACCACGCCGCCGGCGACGCCCGCCGCATGGAAATGGCCGAATCCCGCATCCTCGGCCGCATGCGCCTGCCCAACCCGTGGAAAGGCGCATGATGATTTCAGCCGTTGTCCCGCGCCGGGCTGCTGCGCCGCCTGAAGGGCTTCGCCCGCAAGCGCCCCGAGCCGAGCGTGCGCGCCCGCATCGCCGATTTGGTGCAGGAGGCGGCCGAGGCCGTCCACGTTCCCGGTGAGACCGAGGAGCTGGACCGCCAGGAGCGGGCGCTGATCGCCAACGTGCTGCGGCTGCGCGGCACCGTGGCCGACGACGTCATGGTGCCGCGCGCCGACATCGTCGCCATGCGCGTCGACGTGACGCTCGACGAAGCGATCGCCCAGCTTCGCCGCGAGGGCCATTCCCGCCTGCCGGTTTATCGCGAACAACTCGACGATATCGTCGGCATGGTCCACATCAAGGACGTGTTCGCCTATGTCGGCCGCCCCGACAGCTTCGAGCTGGAGAACATCCTGCGCAAGCCGCTGATGGTGGCGCCGCAGGTCCCGGTGCTCGACCTGCTGCTGCAGATGCGCCAGGCCCGCATGCATCTGGCCTTGGTGGTCGACGAATACGGCGGCATCGACGGTTTGGTGACGATCGAAGACCTGGTCGAGACCATCACCGGCGACATCTCCGACGAACACGACGAGGTGCTCGGACCCATGGTGACCGAACGCCCCGACGGCACGCTCGACATCGACGCCCGCCTGCCGATCGCCGAGTTCGAGCGCCTGATGGGCCCGGTGCTGACCGAGGATGAGCACGACACCGACATCGACACCCTCGGCGGCCTGGTGTTCACCCTCGCCGGCCGGGTGCCGGCGCGCGGCGAAGTGATCGGGCATCCCTCGGGCGTGGAGTTCCGGGTGCTTGAGGTGGATGCGCGGCGGATCCGGCGGTTGCGGGTTCGAAAAGACGCGCCCGCTTCGCGGGGTGAGGTTGACCCCAGACGCGCGTCTTCGCGCGGCGAGATTGAGCGGCAGCGGGTGCCCTTGCACCCGCGAGAGCGGTCGTGATCCTTTCTTTCCTGCGCGGCGGCAGAAAAGAAGAGACAGGCAAGGCAAGGCGCACCAGCGCTTTCGTGGGTGCAAGGGCACCCACTGTCGCTTTCCTTGCCGCGCGGAGACGCGCGTCTTCGCCCCTTGCGATTCCCCCCAACTCAGCCGATGTAGCAACCAGACCCACCCGGTCCAGATTCACCACCGCCCACCACACATCGCAGGACATCCCATGTTCATCGAGACCGAAGGCACCCCCAACCCCGCCACCCTGAAATTCCTGCCGGGGCGCGACGTGATGGGCGCCGGGACCGCCGATTTCGCGGCTGTCGAGGCAGCCGAGCGCAGTCCGCTCGCCCGCGCCATCTTCGCCCTCCCAGGCGTCGCCCGGGTGTTCCTCGGCGCTGATTTCGTCACTGTCACCAAGTCCGACGCCAGCCACTGGCAGGCGCTGAAGCCGATGGTGCTCGGCGCCATCATGGAGCATTTCGTCGCCGGCCGCCCGGTGATCGAAGGTGCCGACGAACTCGCCGACGAGGACGTGCTGCCCGAGGACGCCGAGATCGTCGCCCAGATCAAGGAGTTGCTGGACACCCGGGTGCGCCCGGCCGTCGCCGGCGATGGCGGCGATATCGTGTTCCGCGGCTATCGCGACGGCGTGGTGAAGCTGCACATGCAAGGCTCCTGCAGCGGCTGCCCCTCCTCCTCCGCCACGCTGAAGCACGGCATCGAGAACATGCTGCGGCATTACGTGCCCGAGGTTCAGGGCGTCGAGCAGGTCGCCGCATAGGTGCGACGCCCGGTCGCGACGCCTGAATCAGTTGCAAGCCACGGAATTCATTGATGACGTCTGAACACGACACCCAGCCGGCCGCCGTCGGGGACATCTCTGGGATCGAAAACCCCGCCATCGAAAAGGAAGTGGCCCTGGCGGTGCCAGGGGTTTCGCCGCCGCCGGAACCGGCGGCGCCAGCGACTCGGCCCCCGCTCGACGGCGGCGCGCTGGACGTGCTGTTCCGCGAGGCCCGCACCCTCGGCAAATGGACCGACCGGCCGGTCACCGACGATGATCTGCGCGCGCTGTTCGACCTGCTGAAGATGGGCCCGACCTCGGCCAACAGCTCACCCGCGCGGTTCGTGTTCATCCGCACCCCCGAGGGCCGCGAAAAGCTGCGCCCGGCGCTTTCGGCGGGGAATGTCGACAAGACCATGGCGGCACCGGTGACCGTGATCGTCGCCCATGATCCCTATTTCTACAATCACCTGCCGAAGCTGTTTCCCCACGCCGACGCCCGCGCCTGGTTCACCAGCAACCACGACCTCGCCAATGAAACCGCCTTCCGCAACGGCACGCTGCAGGGCGCCTATCTGATCATGGCTGCCCGCTCGCTCGGCCTCGACGCCGGCCCGATGTCCGGCTTCGACAAGGCCAAGGTCGATATCGAATTCCTGTACGACCGCGGTTGGAAGTCCAATTTCCTGGTCAATCTCGGCCACGGCGACTCCGCCGGATTGCATGAGCGCCTGCCGCGCTTTGCCTTCGACGAGGCCTGCGTGCTGATGTAGGCGGGGCTGTCTTGCCGCCATTCGGACGTAGGGCGGTGCATTGCAGCATTCGCCCTTGATGGCGGCCGGGTTTTGGGGATGATGCGGTCCAAATTCACGATGGATGTGGCATGAGCAGCGACTCGCATGGCGCGACCCTTGGTCCGATCAGTTCCGGGCTGAAGCAGCCCTATCACCTGGTCGACCCGAGCCCGTGGCCGATCATCGGCGCATTGGGCGGCGGGTTGACGCTGGGCGGCGTGGTGTTCGTCGCCCATTACGGCAGCTGGCTGATGCTGATCGCGGGACTCGCGATCGTGCTCGGCGTGATGTTCTTCTGGTGGCGCGACGTGCTGAAGGAAAGCCGCACGCCGGGACTGCACACCCCGGTGGTGCGGCTTGGCCTGCGCTACGGCATGATGTTCTTCATCGCCAGCGAGGTGATGTTCTTCGTCGGCTTCTTCTGGGCGTTCTTCCACTTCGCGCTGTTCCCCGAGCACGTGCTGGGCGCCGCGATGCCGATGTGGCCGCCGGCCGGGATCGAGACCTTCGACCCGTTCCATCTGCCGTTCCTGAACACCATGATCCTGCTGCTGTCCGGCACCACCGTCACCTGGGCGCATCACAGCCTGCTGGTCAACGACCGCCGCGGCCTGATCACCGGTCTGGCCCTGACCGTGTTGCTTGGCCTGTCCTTCACCGCCTGCCAGGCGATCGAGTATTCGGACGCGCCGTTCCACTTCAGCGGCGGCGGCATCTACCCCTCGGTGTTCTTCCTCGCCACCGGCTTCCACGGCTTCCACGTCATCATCGGCACCTGCTTCCTGTTCGTCTGCCTGTTGCGTGCCCGCGCCGGCGGGTTCACCCCGCAGCGCCATTTCGGCTTCGAGGCGGCGGCGTGGTACTGGCATTTCGTCGACGTGGTGTGGCTGTTCCTGTTCGTCTGCGTCTACTGGTGGGGCCACGGCCAGATCATGGCCGAATGACCCGGCCCTGCCGCGTGGTGGCTGGCGGCGCTGCGGTGCCGCTGCCCACGCTGCGGCGAGGGTCGGTTGTATCGACGGGCTTCTGGCGGTGCGCCCCGCCTGCGCCGTCTGCGGCCTGGATCTCAGCCAACACGACACCGGCGATGGCGCCACGGTGTTCGTCATCTTCATCCTCGGCACCATCGTGATCGGCATGGCGTTCTGGGTCGAATTCCATCTGGAGCCGCCGCTATGGGTGCATGCGGTGCTGTGGCCGGTGGTGACGATCCCGCTCGCCATCCTGCTGATGCGGCCGTTGAAGGCGGGGCTGGTGGCGCTGCAATACCGGCACCGGTCCAGCGAGATGGGGCTTTGAGCGCCGCCCGGCGCCTGCTGGTGCCGGGGCTGACCACCCTGGCGATGCTCGCCGTCCTCATCTCGCTCGGGTGCTGGCAGGTGCGGCGCCTGCGCCTGGAAGACCGACCTCCTGGCCGAGATCGCCCGCGGCGAATCCGCACCCGCGGTAACGCTTGCCGGCGAGCCGCCGCCATTCACCAAGGTTCGCGCCCAAGGCATTTTCCGCGACGACTTCGCGGCGTTCTATGCCGCCGAGGGCCGCGACACCAATGCCGGGCCGCGGATGGGCGCCGAACTGATCGTGCCGCTGATCCGCGACGGCGCCGACCCGCTGCTGGTCGATCGCGGCTGGGTTCCCGACCGGCGAGAAGCCGCCACCCTCGCCCGTGCCGGGCGTGGTCGAGGGCTACGTCCATCCGGCCGAACGCGCCGGGTCGTTTTCCGCCACCGACGACGTGGCCGGCCGGCATTTCTACACGCTCGACCCGCAAGTGATCGGCGCGGCACTCGGCCTTGGGCGGGTGGCGCCGTTCACCCTGGTGGCGATGGGCGCGCCTGCTATCCCCGATCCGGCGCGGCATCTGCCGCGACCGCCGAACAACCATCTTTCCTACGCCGTCACCTGGTTCGGCTTCGCGATCACGCTGCTGGTGATTTTTGCCGTCTACGCCCGCAAGGTGGTTCGCGCCATGACCGATCCGCGCCTATGACCGCCTGACCGAACGCTTCGCCCGCATCGCCATGATCGGCGAAGCCGCTGGCGTGCTCGGCTGGGACGCGGCGGCGATGATGCCGCGCGGCGGTGCCGCCGCCCGCGGCGACCAGCTAGCGGTGCTGGCCGGGCTGGCGCATGCCCAGCTCACCGCGCCCGCCACCGCCGACGACCTCGACGCGGCCGAGGCCGTGGGTGCTGATCCCGACCCCTGGCACGCCGCCAACCTCGCCTGATGCGCCACGCCCATACCCGCGCCACCGCGATTCCGCCCGATCTCGTGGAAGCCCAGGCGCGGGCCAATTCCGCCTGCGAGAAGATCTGGCGCGAAGCCCGGCGGACCGCTGACTTCGCGCTGGTTCGCCCCGGCCTCACCGAGGTCATCAACCTGGTTCGCCAGCAGGCCGACGCCCTCGCCCCCGCCCTCGGCCTCGTCGCCTTACGACGCGCTGATGGACGGCTACCAGCGCGGCATCACCGCCGCCGACGTGGCGCCGGTGTTCGCCAACTACGAAAAATTCCTCCGCATCGCCCTGCCGGAGGCCGAGGAACGCCAGGCCCGCCTGCCGCCGCCGCGCCGGCCGCAAGGCCCCTTCCCGGCGGAGCTTCAGGAGCAGATTTGCCGCCAGCTATCCGCCCGCGCCGGGCTGGAGGCGGAGCATTCGCGCCTCGATCGGTCCGCCCATCCGTTCTGCGGCGGCACCCCCACCGATGTCCGCATCACCACCCGCTACGACGAGGCCGACTTCGCCACCAGCCTGCTCGGCGTGCTGCACGAGACCGGACACGCGTTGTACGAGCGCGGCTTGCCGTCGGACCACGCCCGCCAGCCGGTGGGCGAGGCGGCGGGGATGGCGGCGCATGAGAGCCAGTCGCTGATCGTCGAGATGCAGGCCTGCCGGTCCGATGCGTTCCTCTCCGCCCTCGGGCCGCAGCTGCTGGCCCAGTTCGGCGGCGATCCCGCGGTCTACGAGCCGGGCAATCTCGCGCGGTTGTGGCGGCGGGTGGAGCGCGGCTTCATTCGCGTCGACGCCGATGAGATGACCTATCCCGCCCATGTCATCCTGCGCTTCCGGCTGGAGCAGGCGTTGGTCTGCGGTGATCTTCCCGTCGCCGACCTGCCCGGCGCCTGGAATGACGGCATGCAGGAACTGCTCGGCATCGCGCCGCCCGACGACGCGCGCGGCTGCTTGCAGGACATTCATTGGTATGACGGCGGCGTTGGCTATTTCCCCAGCTATTCGCTTGGCGCGATGGCCGCGGCCCAACTGATGGCCGCCGCGCGCCGCGAGGTCGACGGGCTCGACGCGGCCCTCTGCCGCGGCGAGTTGGCGCCGCTGATCGGCTGGTTGCGGCAGCGGGTGCATTGCCAGGGCAACCGTCTGGGGTTCAACGACCTTCTGGTGTCCGCCACCGGCAAGCCGCTCGACCCCGGTGATTTCGAGGCGCATCTGACCGCGCGCTATCTTTCCTGACCTCCCACCCCAAACACCGGAGGGCCTGATGCTGGAATTGCGGCCGAACTGCGAATGCTGCGGCACCGATCTGCCGCCCGATAGCCTCGCTGCCCGGATCTGCTCGTTCGAGTGCACTTTCTGCGCCTCTTGCGCCGATGGCATGCTGGCTGGAAAATGCCCGAATTGCGGCGGCGAGATGCAGCCGCGCCCGATCCGCCCGGCCGAGAAACTGGCGAAATTCCCGGCGTCGTCGGTGCGCAAGGTCAAGCCCTCGGGGTGCGTGGCGGCCTGATTCCGCCCCGGCCTCGACAAAGCCACATCTGCCGGCCCAGATACCACCGTCATCTGCCGCTACCGCTGTCATCCCCGGCCAGGCCAAATTCATGCGCTATGTTTCGACCCGCGGGCAGGCGCCCGTTCGCGATTTTGCCGGCGTGCTGCTGGCCGGCCTCGCCGAGGATGGCGGGCTGTACGTGCCGCAGACCTGGCCCAGCTTCTCCGCCGGGGATTGGCGGGCAATGCGCGGCCTGCCCTACGCCGAGCTCGCGGCCCGCGTCATGCAGCCGTTCGTCGGCGAGAGCGTGAGCTTCGCGACCCTGCAGAAGCTCTGCCACGAGAGTTACGCCGGCTTCACCCATCCGGCGGTGGCGCCGCTGGTCCAGCTCGACAGCGGATTATGGGCGCAGGAGCTGTTCCACGGCCCGACGCTCGCCTTCAAGGACATGGCGCTGCAACTGCTCGGGCGGCTGTTCGACGAGGTGCTGGCCCGGCGGGGCAGCGGGTCACTATCGTCGGCGCGACCTCCGGCGACACCGGCTCGGCTGCCATCGACGCCTTCGCCGGCCGCCGCGCGCGTCGATATCGTGATCCTGCATCCGCATGGCCGCACCAGCGAGGTGCAGCGGCGACAGATGACCACCGTCGCTGCCGGCAATGTCGGCAACATCGCCGTCGACGGCAGCTTCGACGATTGCCAGGACCTGGTGAAGGCGATGTTCGCCGGACACGGCGTTCCGCGCCGAGATGAACCTCTCGGCGGTGAACTCGATCAACTGGGGCCGGGTGGCGGCGCAGGTGCCGTATTACGTCGCCGCCGCCCTGGCGCTGGGTGCGCCGGACCGCGAGGTGGCGTTCGCGGTGCCGACCGGCAATTTCGGCAACGTCCTCGCCGCCTGGGTGGCGCGCCGGATGGGCCTGCCGATCGCGCGGCTGATCTGTCGCCTCCAACCGCAACGACATCCTGACCCGCTTCCTCGCCAGCAACGACATGTCGATGCGCCCGGTGGAACCGTCGCTCTCGCCGAGCATGGACATCCAGGTCAGCTCCAATTTCGAGCGCCTGCTGTTCGAGCTGCTCGACCGCGACGGCGAGGCGACCGCCGCCGCCATGGCCGCCTTCCGCGCCACCGGCCGGATGCCGGTGCCGGAGCAGGCGTGGAAGCGGCTGCATGCGGTGTTCCACGGCTTTCGGCTTGACGACGCCGGGACGCTGGCGGAAATCCGCCGTCTGCACAGCGACAAGCGGCTACCTCGCCGACCCGCATACCGCGATCGGCATCGCCGCCGCCCGCGCACTCGCCTGCCAGCATGGCGTGCCGATGGTCGCGATGGCCACGGCGCATCCGGCAAAGTTCCCCGACGCGATGGAGCAGGCGACCGGCATGCGCCCCCCTCTGCCAGCCGCGCCTCGCCGACCTATATGAACGTCCTGAGATTTTTTCGCGCGCCGCCAACGACCTCGCTGCTGTCGAGGCGCTGGTCCGCGCGAGTCGTTCTGAGGAATGCCGCATGACCGACGATCCCCGCGAGACCCCGCCATCCGCGTCACCCGCCTGCCGTCCGGCCTCACCGTGGTCACCGAACGCATGGAGCGGGTGGAGACGGTCTCGCTCGGCGCCTATGTCGCCACCGGCACCCGCCACGAGACGGCGGCGGAGAACGGCGTGTCGCATTTCCTGGAGCACATGGCCTTCAAGGGCACCGAGCGGCGCAGCGCCACCGAGATCGCCGAGGAGATCGAGGCGGTCGGCGGCCACATCAACGCCTACACCGCGCGCGAGCAGACCGCCTATTACGTGAAGGTGCTGAAGGAGGACACCGCACTCGGTGCCGACATCATCGGCGACATCCTCACGCCACTCCACCTTCGATCCGGACGAGCTGGAGCGCGAGCGCGGCGTGATCCTGCAGGAGATCGGCCAGGCGCAAGACACGCCTGACGACATCATCTTCGACCATTTCCAGGAAACCGCCTATCCGGCCCAGCCGATGGGCCGCCCGGTGCTCGGCACCGAGGAGGGCATTCGCAGCATGAAGCGCGACACCCTGATGGGCTACATGCGCCGGCACTACGCCGCCGCCAACACCGTGGTCGCCGGCGCCGGCAACCTGCACCACGACGCATTCGTCGAACTGGTCGCCCGTCATTTCGCCGACCTGCCGGTCGAGCCCGCCGCCGGCGGTGGTCCCCGGCACCTATCACGGGCGGCGAGTTCCGCGAGGCCCGCGACCTCGACCAGGTGCATATCGTGCTCGGCTTCCCGGCGGTCGCCTACGGCGATCCCGACTACTACCCGTCGATGCTGCTCTCGACGCTGCTCGGCGGCGGCATGTCGTCGCGGCTGTTCCAGGAGGTGCGGGAGAAGCGCGGCCTGGTCTACTCGGTCTATTCCTTCACCGCGCCCTACATGGATGGCGGGCTGTTCGGCATCTACGCCGGCACCGGCGAGAGCGAGGCGGCGGAACTGATGCCGGTGACGCTGGAGGAGCTGCAGCAAGGTGCAGAGCGAGGTGATCGAGCGCCGAACTGGCGCCGCGCCCGCGCGCAGGTGAAGGCGTCGCTGCTGATGTCGCTGGAGAGCACCGGCAGCCGCTGCGAGCAGCTGGCCCGGCAGATGCAGGTGTTCGGCCGCGTGGTGCCGACCGCCGAGACGGTCGGCCGGATCAAGGCGGTGACCGCCGAAGACGTCCAGCGTGCCGCCGCCCGCATCTTCCGCGCGGCACCGACCCTGGCCGCGATGGGCCCGGCCGGCCGCGTGCCGGGGTTGCCGTCCATCGCCGAACGACTGGCGGCATGATCATCATGACGCATAACGATCTTCTGGCCGAGCTGATCGCCAAGGCCCGCGCCGCCGGCGCCGATGCGGCCGATGCAGTGCTGGTCGCCGGCACCTCGCTCGGCGTGCAACGGCGGCTGGGCAAGACCGAACATCTCGAGCGCGCGGAGGGGCGCGACCTCGGGTTGCGGGTGTTCGTCGGCCAGCGCTCGGCCAATCGTCTCGTCGACCGCCGTCGATCCCGCCGGATTTCCGCTCCTCGCCGAACGGGCGGTGGCGATGGCGAAGGTGGTGCCGGAAGACCCGTATTCCGGGCTGGCGGACGAGGCGGCGCCGCCCGAGGACGCTCGACCTCGACCTCGCCGACGCCGCCGAACCCGACGCGCAGGCCCTGATCGACCGCGCGCCGCGTCGGCCGAGGACGCAGCCCTCGCCGTGCGCGGTGTTCGCCAATTCCGAGGGCGCGCGAGGCCGGGTACGGCCGGACCGAAATCGTGCTGGTCACCTCGGCGGGCTTCTCCGGGCGCTACGTCCGCACCAGCCACTCCGTCTCCGCGACGGCGCTGGCCGGCGAGGGCACCGGCATGCAGCGCGACTACGATTATTCGTCGACCGTGCACCTGGCCGACCTCGAAGACGCCGCCGGCATCGGCCGCAGCGCGGGCGAACGGGCGGTGGCGCGGCTCAATCCCGACCCGGCCGAAGACCGCGCAGCTGCCGGTGGTGTTACGACCCGCGGGTCGGCGTCGAGCCTGCTCGGTCATCTCGCCGGTGCGATCAACGGCGGCTCGGTGGCGCGCGGCACCTCGTTCCTGAAGGACAAGCTCGGGCAGCGGATCTTTCCCGCGGGCATCGAGGTCGATCGACGATCCGCGCCGCCGGCGTGGCCTGCGCTCGCGTCCGTTCGACGGCGAGGGCGTGCCGACGCGCTGCGCGCAAGATCATCGAGGACGGCGTGCTGACCACCTGGCTGCTGGACAGCCGCAGCGCCCGCCAGCTCGGCCTCACGACCACCGGCCATGCCGGTCGCGGCACCGGCGGGCCGCCTTCGCCGGGGCCGACCAATCTTTATCTCGCCGCCGGCGCGCTGACCCCGGCCGAGCCTGATGGCCGACATCAAGGAAGGGCTCTACGTCACCGAGACTGATCGGCATGGGCGTCAACGGCGTGACCGGCGATTACAGCCGGGGTGCGGCGGGTTTCATGATCCGCGACGGCGCCCTGGCCGAGCCGGTGGCCGAGATCACCATCGCCGGCATGCTGCAGGAGATGTTCGCTGCACCTGACGCCGGCCAACGACCTGCGGTTCCGGCGCGGCACTGATGCGCCGACCATCCGGATCGACGGCATGATGCTGGCCGGCAACTGAACCCGGTGGTCGGGCGGCTGGGACGAAACCCCTTCGTTTTCGGCCGCCGGCACCCCATATTCACCGGCAGAACTTCCTCTGGGATGTGAGTCCGCCCATGCGCCGCACCAATCTGTTGACCGCTGCCGTCCTTGCCGCCGCGCTGGCCGTGGCACCCGGCCTGGCATTCGCGCGCGCCGGCGGTGGCGCATCCATGGGCAGCCGTGGCAGCATGACCTATTCCGCCCCGCGCAGCACCACGACCGCACCCGGCTCCGCCGCGCCGATGGAGCGGAGCCTCTCGCCGCAATCCGCCCCGAGCACCACGCCTGGCTTCGGCGCCGCCCAGCCTGGCTTCGCCGGCCGCTCGCCGTTCATGTCCGGCCTGTTCGGCGGCTTGCTCGGCGCCGGCATCGGCGGGCTGCTGTTCGGCGGCGGGCTGTTCCACGGCATTTCCGGCTTCGGCGGGTTCCTGGGCTTCCTGCTCCAGATGTTCCTCGTGGTGCTGCTGGTGCGCTTCCTGTTCCGGATGTTCGCCCGCTCGCGCCAACCCGCTTTCGCCGGCCCCGGCATCCTCAACCGCTCGGCTCAGCCGGGCTATGGCGGCGGACCGACGGCCGGCGGCGCGCCGGCCACGGCACCGGTGGCGATCTCGCCGGCCGACTACCAGGCTTTCGAGCAATTGCTGCAACAGGTGCAGGCCGCCTGGTCGGCGCAGGATCTGCGGAGCCTGCAGGCAATCGCGACACCCGAGATGGTCAGCTACTTCGCCGAGCAACTCGCCGATCAGACCAGCCGCGGCGTGCGCAACACCGTCACCGACGTGCGGCTGGAGCAGGGCGACCTGGCCGAGGCCTGGAGCGAGGGTGGCCGCGACTACGCCACCGTCGCCATGCGCTTCTCGATGATCGACGTGCACCCGCGACGCGTCCGGCCGGGTCGTCGACGGCGATCCGGCGCAGCGCACCCAGGCCACCGAGCTGTGGACCTTCGTGCGTTCAACCGGGCGGCCGCTGGCTGCTGTCGGCGATCCAGCAGACCCGTTAGAGCAATATGGCTTTAGGTGGAATCACCGTGCCATAAAATTGCTCGCCTAAACAAAGGCCTAGATCGTGATGGTCGCTGATACCAGCGACCATCACGATCTAGGCGAAGCGCCTCAGCCAACCACCACATCCATCGGCGCCGGTGCGTCGCTGATTCGCAGCGGCGCGTCGGCGATCGGATCGCCGTCCGCCTGCACCGGGATGTCGCCGAACTCGATCTCGACGCAGGCGGCGCGCCGCAGCCGGACACCGGGCATGCGCGAAATCAGGTTGAGCGGCAGCGACGCGCCGTAGAGCAGGGTGGCGGCGGGGCCGGCGTGGTCGAACAAGGCGACGGTGAAGCCGCGATCGGTGGGCGTGGTGCCCGGCGCCAGGGTGTAGCACCCGGCGTAGTAATGCCCCTTCGAGACGATCACGCTGGCCGCCTGCGTCGCCTCCCCGTCCAGCCGCAGCCTGATCGGGGGAAAGCGGTAGCGCGCCAGCTCGCGCACGGTCTGCAGCACATAGGCGACCCGCCCGATCGCCCGCTTCAGCGGCAGCGACAGCCGGTGCACCACTTGCGCATCGAAGCCGACGCCCACCATCTGCACGAATAATCGCGACGCGCCCGCAGCCTCGGCGCGTGCCGCCGGCCGCGTGGCGAGGCCCGGCCAGACCACGCGGGTGCGGCCGAACGCGAGTGCCGCCGCGACGTCGCGCGGCGCGAAGGGCAGGCCGAGTTCGTGCGCCAGCACGTTGGCGGTGCCCAGCGGGATGATGCCGAGCCGGCAGCCTGATCCGGCGAGGCCGTTGGCGACCTCGGCGATGGTGCCATCGCCACCCGCCGCGACCACCAGCCGCACACCTGTTGACGCGGCCTCGCGCGCCAGCGCCATCGCGTGGCCGGCATGGCCGGTCTCGATGATTTCGAGCCGCACGCCGTTCGCCGCCATCACATCCAGCACCCGCCACAGCAACTGCGCGCGACGCCGGCCGGCGGCGGGATTGAAGATGATGATCACGGCGGGCTGGCCACGAGCGTTTTGTCCAATCGAAAAGGCAGGTCGATCGGACGAGATTTCGGGCGCCACGGATTTACGAAGATATCGGGCATCGGCTTCGCCAAAGCGGCCCTTTTCCGCCATTGAGATGGCGCGGCGATGACGGTTCAAAGACGTTCGCGTGAACTCCGGCGATTTTCAAAAAATCGTTGCAGGTCATGCAAACTTCACTTTTCCGACGCGGCCGCGGGGCTATCTGCTCCGCCCATGAATGCGCTCACCCCCAGCGGCCTGGACTACCGTGCGATCTTCATCTCCGACGTCCATCTCGGCACCCGCGGCTGCCGCGCCGATTTCCTCGCCGATTTCCTGCGCCGCGTCACCTGCCAGCAGCTTTACCTCGTCGGCGACATCATCGACGGCTGGCGACTGCGAAAATCCTGGTACTGGGACGCGAGCCACGATGAGGTGCTGCGCCTGGTACTGCGGCACTCCCGCGCCGGCGCCGAGGTCACCTACATCCCCGGCAACCATGACGAGATGTTCCGCGACTGGCTGAAACTGGGTCTGGAAGTCGGCGGCATCCGGCTGCGCCAGGACGCGGTGCACGTCACCGCCGACGACCGCCGCCTGCTGGTGATGCACGGCGACGAGTTCGACAGCGTGGTGCGCTACGCCAAGTTCATCGCCTTGCTCGGCGACGGCGCGTACACTCTGGCGCTGGTGGTCAACCGCTGGTTCAACTCGGTCCGCCGCCGCGCCGGCTACCCGTACTGGTCGCTCTCGGCCTGGTTGAAACGCCAGGTGAAGGAGGCGGTGAAGGCGATCGATCGTTTTGAGACGGCTTTGGCCAACGAGGCCCGCCGGCGCGGCTTCGACGGCGTGGTCTGCGGCCATATCCACCAGGCGGAGATGCGCGAGGTCGGCGGCGTGCTCTACCTCAATGACGGCGACTGGGTGGAAAGCTGCACCGCCTTGGTCGAACATCATGACGGCCGGCTGGAACTGCTCGATTGGGCGGCGCTCAACCGATTTTCCTTTCTCGCTCCCACCAAAACCGACGTGACCAAGACCGGCGTGCCCCAACCTGCCTGAATCAGCGGCAGAGCTGCGGGCGCGCCTGCTGGCGGTCGGGCCGCTGCCCGCCCGCATCCTCGTTGTGTCCGACGCGTGGCTGCCGCAGGTGAACGGCGTGGTGCGCACGCTGCAGACCGTCGCGCGTGAGCTTGCGGCCATGGGCCACAGGGTCGACACAATCGGGCCGGACCGATTCCTGACCGTGCCCTGCCCGACCTATCCGGACATCAGGCTGTCGCTGTTCCCCCAGCGTCGGCTCGGGAAAATGATCGAGGAGCTGGCACCGGACGCGCTGCACATCGCCACCGAAGGGCCGCTCGGCCAAGCCGCCCGCGCCTGGGCGCTGCGCCGTGGCTGCGCCTTCACCACCGCCTTTCACACCCGCTTCCCCGAATACGTCCAGGCCCGCATCGGCCTGCCGCCACGCCTGCTCTACGCCTGGCTGCGGCGGTTCCACGGCGCCGGGCAGGGCATGATGGTGGCGACGTCGAGCCTGCGGGCGGAATTGGCCGGCCGCGGCTTCCAACATGTCCGGCAATGGTCGCGCGGCGTCGATCTCGAGTTGTTCAAGCCGGCACCGGCGGAGGCGTGGGACCTGAAGCGGCCGGTGTTCACCTATGTCGGGCGGGTGGCGGTGGAGAAGAACCTGCCGGCCTTCCTCGATCTTGACCTGCCCGGCTCGAAAGTGGTGGTCGGCGGCGGGCCACAATTGGCGGCCCTCCAGCGCGACTACCCGGGCGTGCATTTCACCGGCCCACGCCATGGTGCTGCGCTGGCCCGGGCCTATGCCGGCTCGGACGTGTTCGTGTTCCCGAGCCTGACCGACACGTTCGGCCTGGTGATCCTTGAGGCCCTCGCCTGCGGCACGCCGGTGGCGGCCTTCCCCGTCACCGGGCCGAAGGACGTGCTGGCGGAGGCGGACGGCATGATCGGCGCCGTCGACACCGACCTGCGCCGCGCCGCATTGCGGGCGCTCGACGCCGATCGCGACGCCTGCCGTGCCCATGCCGAGCGGTTCAGCTGGCGGGACTGTGCCACGTCCTTCCTGTCGCATCTGGTGCCGCTCGGCGGACATTGAGAGCGCGAGCCGTGCCACCGCGCCGCATGCGGCCCGGCAAATTTTGCCGCCTCCTTTAACCCCCGGTTAGGCGCTCCGGCAGATGCTGGCTGCATGCCACTGCACCCGCACGGACCGCGCCAATGACATCTTTGCTCGACGGGCTGAAGGCGCTCGGCGCGTTGCGGCTGGCGGTGCTCGGCGCCGTCGCGGCGGCGGTGCTGGCGGCGCTGGCCTTCGTGTCGCTGCACAAACCGGGCGAACGCATGGCGCTGCTGTATGCCGATCTCGATTTGCGAGAGGCAGGCCAGATCGCCGACAGCCTGGAGCGCCAGCACATCACCCACCAGCTTGGCGGCGGCGGCAGCCAGATCCTGGTGCCGATCGACCAGGTCAGCAATGCGCGGTTGCTGCTGGCGCGTGAATTGCTGCCCTCAGGCGGCTCCATCGGCTACGAAATCTTCGACCGCAACGACGGCTTCACCGCCAACCAGTTCCAGCAGAACATGAGCGCCCTGCGTGCGTTGGAAGGTGAGCTTGCGCGCACCATCCGCAGCATCAACGGCGTGCGCGCGGCCCGGGTTCACCTCGTGCTGCCGAAGCGTGAGGCGTTCTCGCGTGAACGGCAGGACGCCCAGGCCTCGGTGATGCTCACCACCGCCGGCGCGGGCCGGCTCGACCGCGAAAGCACCCAGGCCGTGGTCAACCTGGTCGCCGCCGCGGTGCCGGGGTTGCGTGCGCACAACATCACCGTGGTGGACAACCGCGGCGACGTGCTGGCGCGGGCGGGCGACTCCTCCAACGCGGCGCTGGCGGCGCAGACGACCGAGGAGTTGCGCCGCGGCATCGAACAACGCCTCAACCGCACCGTCGAGGATGTGCTGGAACGCAGCCTCGGGCCGGGCCGGGCGCGCGCCGAGGCGGCGGTCGAGGTCGATTTCGACCGTATCAACGAGAGCCAGGAAAAATACGACCCTGAAGGCCAGGTGGTGCGCAGCACCCAGAGCACGACGGACAACAACAAATCCTCCGAGGCCAACCCAACCGTGTCGGTCGGCAACAATCTCCCCAACGCCGACGCCGGCAATGCCGCCGCCGGCAGCCAGCAGCAACGGCAGGAGGAAACCACCAACTACGAGATCGGCAAGACCGTTCGCACGGTAACGCGCGAGCAGGCGCAGATCCGCCGCCTCAGCCTCGGCGTGCTGGTGGATGGCGTGGAGGAGCGGGCGGCCGACGGGACGATGGCGTGGCGCGCCCGCTCCGCCGAGGAACTCGACCGGATCGACCGGCTGGTGAAAAGCGCCGTGGGCTTCGATGCGAAGCGCGGCGACCGGGTGGAGATCGTCAACATGCGCTTCGCCGCCGAGGACGCGGCGATTCCCGCGGCGCCGGCCGGAATGTTCGGCCTGCCGATCGAGAAACGCGACCTGCTCGGCCTGGGCCAGACGTTGCTGATCGGCCTCGTCGCCATCGCCGGTGGCTTGCTGGTGCTGCGCCCGATGGTGACGCGCCTCACCACCCTGCCGGGGGATGCGCCGCGGCTCGGCGGCACTGCTGCATCCGGCGCGGCCCAGGCCCTGCTCGCTGGTCCGCCTGGCGCGGCGAGCGGGGGTGCGTTGATAGCGGGCGGGTCGATGGCCGGTGGTTCGATGGACGGCGCGCGGGCGGGTGGGCCGATCGATGCCGCCATGCTTGGCGATGACAGCCTGATCAGCATGGCCAACATCGAAGGCCAGTTGCGCGCGTCCTCCGTCCGCCGCCTCGCCGAACTGGTCGAGAAGCATCCGGAGGAGAGCCTGTCCATCGTGCGCAGCTGGATGCAGGAGGAGGCGGCGTAATGGCGCGTTCCGAGGAATACCGCACCTTGTCCGGGCCGCAGAAGGCCGCTGTGTTCATGCTGGCGCTGGGCGAGGAGCAATGCGCCCGGCTGTTCAGCATGATGCATGAAGACGAGATCAAGGATGTCTCCTCGGCGATGGCGCAGCTCGGCGCCGTGAAGTCGGACACGGTGGAACGGTTGTGCCTCGATTTCACCGAACATCTCGGCGGCCCCGGCCATCTCGTCGGCAGTTTCGAGAACACCGAACGGCTGCTGACCAAGACGCTGCCGCGCGAACGCGTGACGCAGATCATGGAGGAAATCCGCGGTCCGGCCGGGCGCACCATGTGGGACAAGCTCGGCAATGTGCATGAGGCGGTGCTCGCCAACTACCTGAAGAACGAATACCCGCAGACGGTGGCGGTGGTTCTCTCGAAGGTGCGGCCCGATCACGCGGCGCGCGTGCTGTCGATGCTGCCGGACGGCTTCGCCATGGAAGTGGTGATGCGCATGCTGCGGATGGAAAGCGTCCAGAAAGACGTGCTGGACGGCGTGGAGCGCACGCTGCGCGCCGAGTTCATGTCCAATCTGGCGCGCAGCACCAGGCGCGACGCGCATGAGATGATGGCGGAGATCTTCAACAACCTTGATCGCGCCGCCGAGGGCCGGTTCATTGCCGCCCTGGAAGAACGCAACCGCGAGGCCGCCGACAAGATCAAGGCGCTGATGTTCACCTTCAACGACCTGCAGCGGCTGACGCCGATGGCGGTGCAGGTCCTGCTGCGCTCGGTCGAGAAGGAAAAGCTGCCGCTGGCGCTGAAAGGTGCGTCGGAGAAACTGCGGGAGCTGTTCTTCAGCAATCTCTCCGAACGCGCCGGCAAGATGCTGCGCGACGACATCGAGACGCTGGGCCCGGTGAAGCTGCGCGACGTCGACGACGCGCAGGCGGCGATCGTCGCGATGGCGAAGGAAATGGCCGCGCAGGGCCAGATCGAGATCGGCGAAGGCGCCGACGAGGAGCTCGTGTATTGACCCGATCCCCCAATTTGCGGTGCCGGACATGACCCTGTTTGTCGAGGACTTCGATCATGTCGACCCCGTTCCGCCGCCTGATTCCGGCCGCGACGATGCCGAAATCACCGGCTTGCTCGCGGCCGAATACGCGCGCGGCATGGCCGAGGGGATCGCCCAGGCAAAAGCCGAATGCGATGCCGGCACGGCCTTGCTGATCGAACGCTGCGCCGCTGAATTCCGCGCCGCCGACGAGAGCATCGCGGCCATGGTCGAGAGTGCCGCTGACCAACTGGCGCGCGTGGTGTTCGAGATGTTGGGCAGCCTGGTGCCGACCATCTGTGCCGCCTGCGGGCCCGCCGAGATCACGGCGTTGACGCAGGTGTTGCTGCCGCGCCTGCGCAGCGAGCCGCGCATCCGTGTGCGCCTCAACCCGCATGACGTGGCGGTGGTGCAGGCGCAACTCGACCAGCTTCCCGATGATCTGCCGGAACGCATCGCCGTTGCCTCTGATGACGCGGTGGCGCGCGGCGACATCCGCATCGCTTGGCAGGACGGCGCGCTGCTGCGCGACACGAGCGCGATCTGGCGGGACATGTCAGGCGCGTTGCAGCAATTCGGCTTCCTCGACGCGCCGCCGCCGCGCGAACGCACGCCCCGCACGGCGCGGCCCGGCTTCGAAAGGCCCGACTTCGAAAGGCCCGACTTCGAAAGGCCTGACTTCGAAAGGATGATCGAACATGCCAGATGATCTCGATCTCGCCGAACTCGGCGACGCGACGCCGCCCACGCCGGAAATCGCGGCGCCGCGCAGCAGCCGCGACCTTGAGGCGGTGTACGACATCCCGGTCACGGTCAGCGCGGTGCTGGGCAAGGCCACCATGCAGGTCAACCAACTGCTCAAGCTCGGGCGCGGCGCCGTGGTCGAGCTGGATCGCAAACTTGGCGAAGCGATCGACATCTATGTCAACAACCGATTGGTCGCGCGCGGTGAGGTGGTGATGGTCGACGACAACCGCCTCGGCGTCACGATGACCGAGATCGTCAAAGCCGACCGGGCGCTTTAGATCATGCGAATCATGATCCTGGGTTCGCTCGGCGGTGCGCTGGGGCAGGCGGCGCGAATGGCGATCGGCCGCGGCGCCAAGCTCGAACAGGCGGACAGCGTCGATGCCGGGCTTGGATTGCTGCGCCGCGACGCTGCCATCGCCATGGTGTTCTGCGACCTTGTGCACGACATCGCGCGCCTGATCGCGACCATGACCGCCGAGCGCATCAGCGTGCCAGTGATCGCCTGCGGTGTCGACGTGACCGCCGATGCCGCGGTCCATGCCATTCGTGCCGGCGCCCGCGACTTCCTGCCCCTGCCGCCCGATGCCGATCTGATCGCGGCCATGCTGGAGACGGTCGGCCGCCAAGGCCATGTGCTGATCGCCACCGACCCGGTGATGTTGGCGACCGTGCGGCGCGCCGAGCAGATCGCGCCGGCGGAGGCGTCGGTGCTGCTGACCGGTCCGAGTGGCACCGGCAAGGAAATCCTCGCCCGCCACATCCATCGCCGCTCCCGCCGGGCGAACGGGCCGTTCGTCGCCGTGAACTGCGCCGCCATTCCCGACAATTTGCTGGAGAGCGAATTATTCGGCCACGAAAAAGGCGCGTTCTCCGGCGCCATCGCCCGGCGAATCGGCAAGTTCGAAGCGGCCGACACGGGCACGCTGCTGCTTGACGAGATCACTGAGATGGATGTGCGGCTGCAAGCCAAGCTGCTGCGCGTGCTGCAGGAGCGCGAGGTCGATCGCCTCGGCGGCGGCACGCCGGTGCGCGTCGATGTTCGCATCATCGCCACCAGCAACCGGCATTTGCCGGACGCCATCGCCGCCGGGGCATTTCGCGAAGATCTTTATTTTCGCCTCAACGTCGTCGGGCTGCGCATTCCGCCGCTGCGCGAAAGGCGCGGCGACATCCCCGCACTCGCGGCGCATTTCGCCCGTCATTACGGCGAACTCAACGGCATGCCCCATCGCCCGCTCTCGCCCGCGGCACAAGCGAGGCTCGCCGGCCATTCCTGGCGCGGCAACGTGCGCGAGCTGGAGAACACGGTGCATCGCGCGGTGCTGCTGGCCAGCGGCGATTTCATCGAAAGCGACGCGATCGAGCTTGCGGGAGATTCTGCTCCACCGACCGTTGCCACGGCCGATGCGTCCGGCTTCATCGGCCGGCGGATGGAGGAAGTGGAACGCGACGTGATCATCGGCACGCTCGCGCACACCGCGGGCAACCGCACCCACGCGGCGGTCATCCTCGGCATTTCGATCCGCGCGCTGCGCAACAAGCTGCGTGACTATTCCGCCCAGGGCGTGGCCGTGCCGCCGCCCGCCGTCGGCGTCGCCGCGTAGAGCATGGCCGAAGCGACGGCGGCATCGCCCGAGGGCTGGGGCGCGAGCATGCGGAAATACGTGCCGGGCAGCGATGTCGGGCTGGCGCTCGGCGTCGTCGCGTTGCTGTCGGTGCTGATCATTCCCTTGCCGACGCCGGTGCTCGATCTCGGGCTGGCCGTCTCCATCACCGCCTCGGTGCTGGTGCTGATGGTGGCGATGTTCCTGAACAAGCCGCTCGACTTCACCAGTTTCCCGACGCTGTTGTTGTTGACGACGCTGCTGCGGCTGTCGCTGAACGTCGCGACCACGCGGCTGATCCTGTCGCATGGCAACGAGGGGCAACTGTCCGCCGGCCACGTGGTGGCGGCGTTCGGCGGCTTCCTGATGGGCGGCGACGTGCTGATCGGGCTCATCCTGTTCGCGATTCTGCTCGTGGTGAACTTCATGGTCATCACCAAGGGCTCCGGCCGCATCGCGGAGGTGGCGGCGCGGTTCAGCCTCGATGCGATGCCCGGCAAGCAGATGGCGATCGATGCCGATTTGTCGGCCGGCTTGATCGACGAGCGGACCGCGCGCCGCCGCCGCCTCGACCTGGAAGGCGAAAGCGGGTTCTACGGCGCGATGGACGGTGCGGCGAAATTCGTCCGTGGCGACGCCATCGCCGGGCTGATCATCACCTCCATCAACATCGTCGGCGGGCTGGCGATCGGCCTCGGGCGGCACGGCATGGGCTTCGCCGATGCCGCCGGCACCTACACCACGCTGACGGTGGGCGATGGCCTGGTCAGCCAGATTCCGGCCTTGCTGGTCTCGACCGCCGCCGGCATCGTCGTCACCAAAGGCGGCATGGAGGGCACCGCCGACGCCGCCCTCATTCGCCAGCTCGGCAACACCAAGCCGCTGGCGCTGGCGGCCGCTGCCGCGTGCCTGCTGGCATTGATGCCGGGCCTGCCGATGCTGCCGTTCCTCGGCCTCGCGGGTCTTGCCGGCGGCGGCGCCTGGTTGCGGCACAAGATGCCGGAGGTGATCGCCGACGAACCGCCCGTGGTGCCGATCGCCGCCGAGCCGCCGATCAGCGAGGCGCTGCGGATCGACATGATTCGCCTGGAACTCGGCTACGGCCTGCTGGTGCTCGCCGGCGGCGACGCGCCGCGGCTGACCGAGCAGATCAAGGGCCTGCGCCGCTCCATCGCCGCCGAACTGGGTTTCGTGCTGCCGCCGGTGCGCATCCAGGACAACATGCAGCTTTCGGCGGACACGTACTGCATCCGGATCAAGGAGATCGAGGCCGGGCGTGGCGAAATCCGGCCCGACAAGCTGCTTGTGATGGACCCGAACGGCGGCGTGCCGGCGCTGCCGGGCGAAAGCGCGCAGGAGCCGGCCTTCGGCCTGCCGGCGTTGTGGATCGAGCAGGCGCAGCGCGACGAGGCGATGTTCCGCGGCTGCACCGTGGTCGATGCGCCGAGCGTGCTGACCACGCATCTGACCGAGGTGGTGAAACAGACCCTGGCCGAGCTGCTGTCCTACGCCGAAACCCAGAAGCTGCTGGACGACCTGCCGCGTGAACACCAGAAGCTGGTGGCCGAATTGATTCCGGCCCAGATCTCGGTGGGCGGGGTGCAGCGCGTGTTGCAGATGCTGTTGGCCGAGCGGGTGTCGGTTCGCGACCTGCCGACCATCCTGGAGGGGGTCCAGGAAGCCTGTGCCGGGCAGGTCAGGGCGATTCCGTTGTTGGTCGCGCATGTCCGCGCGCGCCTCGCCCGCCAGATCAGCGACAGCCATGTTGGCCCCGGCGGGTACATCCCGCTGGTGACACTTTCGCCGGACTGGGAGGCGGCGTTCGCCGAATTGCTGGTGGGACCGGCAGAAGATCGCCAGCTCACCATGGCGCCATCGAAGCTGACCGCGTTCATGCAAGGTCTCCGCAGCGCCTTCGACGAGGCGGCGCATGGTGGCGATTCCCCGGTGCTCCAGACCGGCGGCCAGATCCGCCTGCATGTGCGCGCGATCGTCGAGCGCATAAGGCCGGCGACGCCGGTGCTGGCCCAGGGGGAGATCTTTCCCCGCGCGCGTATCCGCACCGTCGGCAGTATCTGATCCGTGCAGATCAAGATCTACCGTGCCCGGTCCATGCAGGAGGCGATGGCGCAGGTCCGTACCGAACTCGGTGCCGAGGCGCTCATCCTCGACACCAGGCGGGTGCGTGACGGCGTCGAAGTCACTGCGGCGCTGGAAGCCGAGGTGTTGGAAGCCGGGACGCCGGGAGCCGGGGCGACGGCGGTCGCGGCCGAGGCCGGGCGGCGCGACCTGCTGGAGCGGCACGGCATGCCGGAGCGGCTGATCCGCAAGCTCGACGCGGGGCCGTTGCCGTTCGCCTTGGCGACGGTGTTTCGTTTCGCGGCCCTCGACCTTTCGCCCGGCGCGCGCCCGCTGCTGCTGATGGGGCCGCCCGGCGGTGGCAAGACGCTGACCGCCGCGCGCCTCGCCACCCGCCTCGTGCTCGGCGGGATCAAACCGATGGTGATAACCGCCGACGCGAAGCGGGCTGGTGCTGTCGAACAACTCGCAGCGTTCACCCGGCTGCTGGGTTTGACGTTGGCGACCGCGAGCCATCCGGCTTCGGTGCAGAAGGCCTTGGCCACGCGCCGGGACGAAGCGCCGGTGCTGATCGATGGCCCGTCATGGAATATCTGCGACGCCGCCGAGCGCGCCGAGATGGCGGCCTTGGCCGGCGCCGCCGATGCGGCCATCGCCCTGGTGCTGCCCGCCGGTCTCGATCCCGCCGAAGCCGCCGACATCGCGGCCGGGAGCCGGGAGGCTGGCGCCACCATGATGATCGCGACGCGGCTCGATCTGACCTTGCGGCTGGGCGGCATTTTGGCCGCGGCCGACACTGGCCTGAAGTTGGCGGAGGCCGGCATCGGCCCGGCGGCGGCGGACTCGCTGGTGCCTTTGACGCCGGAATTCCTGGCGGGCCGGCTGCAACAGATGGAATCACGGCGATGAGTGGCGGACGGATTTTCGCGGTCGCGTCGGGCAAGGGCGGCGTCGGCAAGACGTGGCTCGCGATCACGCTGGCGCACGCGCTGGCGCGCGGCGGATCGCGGGTGCTGCTGTTCGACGCGGATTTCGGTCTCGCCAACGTCGATGTCCAACTCGGGCTGATGCCGGAACTCGACCTCGCGTCGGTGATCGCGGGGAAGGCGACGCTTGGCCAGGCGGTGCTGCATCATGAAGGCGGGTTCGACATTCTCCCCGGCCGCTCCGGTTCCGGGGCACTGGCCTCGTTGGAGCAGGCGGCGCTGGCCCGCGTGCTGGAGGTGCTAGCCCGCTCGCGCGGCGCGTACGATGCGGTGGTGGTCGATCTCGGCGCCGGGCTGGACCATGCGGTGCGCCGCCTCGCCGCTTGCGCCGACACGCTGCTGGTGGTGGCGACGGACGAGCCGACCAGCCTGACCGACGCCTACGCGGTGCTGAAGCTGTATGCCGCCGACCATGGCCGTGACGCCCGCGTGGTCGTCAACCAGGCGGCGAGCGTCGCCGCGGGCGAACGCACTTTCGCCAAATTGGCCCGCGCCTGCGCGAGCTTCCTCGGGCAGGCGCCGATGCGTGCCGGCATCGTCTGCCGCGACGACCGCGTGCGCGACGCCATTCGCCGGCAGACGCTGCTGCTGACGCGCCATCCGACCGCCCGTGCCGCCGCTGATGTCGAGGGTGTCGCGCATGGCCTGTCGGTGATGGCGCTCGGAACCTGTGCCGGTTGATCCGCTGATGTTGCCGGTTCGGCGCTCAGGGCGCTTTGAGGAGGTCCGAGAGTTGTTCCGGTCCGGTCCAGCCCGGCGCGTACGGCTTCAGCCGGCCGCCGGCGATGGCGTCGTGCATGTGGTCGACGAAGCGCGGCACGTCACGCAGCAACTCTCCCGGAATGTCGAAGATGCTGTAGCGCCACCATTCCAGCTGCAGCAGCGACTGGATCTGCTTTTCGGGAAACCGGAAGCGGATCACCTTCGCCGGTGTCCCGGCCACGATGGCGTAAGGCGGCACGTCGCGCAGCACCAGCGAGCGCGCGCCGATGATGGCGCCGTCGCCGATGGTGACGCCGCTGCGGATGAACGCGCCCTGGCCGATCCATACATCGTTGCCCACCTTGGTGGTGCCGCGGATCGCCTTGAATTGCTGCGCCGGTTCGTGGTCGGGGCGGCCAAGCAGGGTCGCCCAGCCATGCAGGTCCTTGACATAGCCGAGCATGGATGAGGTGGCCCAGTCGGCCGGATGGTCCTCCCAGCCGGTCTGCAGGTCCGGCGCGAAGGAGCAGTAGCGGCCGATATCGATGCTGTGCAGCCGCCCGCCATAACTGGCGCTGAACGCGCCCATCCGGAACGACCCTTCGGGGACGATCTTCGCCTGCACCACCACCGGCTTCTCGATGGCGAACTCAGCGAGGAAATTCGTCCGTTCCGCAAAGCTGAGCGCGAAGCCCGTGCGCTGCAGCCTGGCCGGCGATTGCCCATTGAAGTCAACGATCATCACAACGCTCTCCGCCAAACCTGATCTCAACACCCGGAGTGCCCGAGACTGTGATGATACGCAACGACAATATCACGGAATTGTGATAACATGCAGGATAAACTTTATGACGTGCCGACCTCAACCGGTGTCCGATCCGAGGGTGCGCAGCGCCTCGCGCAGGAACCACGCGCGAACCGGCGGGGAGACATTGAGGTCGCCGCCGGGCGCCAGCCGGCCGACAAGGTCGGGAACGGTGCCTCGCGCGCGGGCCTGCCCCAGCAGCCATGCGAGGTACTCACGCTCGGACGCGACGGGAAAGGCCAATTCCACCGCCGGCAGCAACGGCGGCAGGCAGCCGAGCAGCATCGGCGCCGATGCCGGAAAGCTACCCGGGTCCCAGGCGCCCGGAATCAGCGTATTGACGTCGGCACAGCGGAAGTCGCCGGCGGCGATCAGCGCCGAGGGAAGCAGCGCCTCCCAGAACACGCAGGGCCCAGAGGAAGCGGCCTCGCGCTGACGCCAGCGATGGAGATAGCAGAGTGCCCGCCGCGACAGCACCGCCAAAGGCGAGAACATGCCGTGGACATTGGCGAAGCTCGCTGCTGCGGTTGCGTGCCAAATCCATTCCGGCGGCCGCTCACCGAGCCAGGTCGAAACCAGGTCGTAAGGCGCCTCGCCATCCGTTTGCAGCCGGCGCACCAGGCCCTCCGGGAAAAGCGGGTTGCCGCGAACGAAGGCGAGCTTGTCGTCCAGCAGCACGTAATGGTCGTAGTCAGGGATGGCGGCGAAACTCGCGTAGAAGGCGGCGTCGCCGAAGAACCACAGCAGCTTCGCGTCCGGCGGCAGTCGCTTGTCGCTTGCCGCGACCAGGCCGAGTGCCGCGGCATCGGCCTCGCTGTGCCGCAGCACGCCGGCGCCGTCGGCAAGCCGCCCTCCGAGATCAAGCGGTCCGGCGGTTTCGTCGGCGCAGACGAACACGTCGTAGCCCAGCCCGCGCCGCAGTTCGGCCACGAGATGCAGCAGTTTTTCACTCACCGCCTGGGTCCGCACCAGGACCGCCGCCCTTGAAGGTGTGGGGGATGCAGATGCCGGGATCGCGGTCATCCGGCACGGGTCCGGCGGCGGGCCGGGCTGTGGCGGATTGTCGTCATCGGCTGGAATCGAATCTCCGCAGCATCACCCGCCCTCTCTACGACCTGGCGGAATCCGGTGCAATCTCGGCTTTTGCCCTTGCAGCACCCCTGGCGCACCGCCACGTTGGCGGCCTGAAAAGGTTGGGGCTGGCCGAAAACGCCGGCCGCCGGCGGCCGGGAGAATGCGCATGAGCGAGCCGCGATCGGCGCTGGAAGCGATCGGCCAGTTGCCGGACAGCGAAATCGATATCGCCGACGCGGCCTTGCAGCTGGCCCGGGTGGACGCGCCGGACGCCGACTGGCAGGCGGCGCGGGCGCATCTGTCGGACCTCGCGCGTGAAGCCGTGGCTTGCGCCGTGCGGATGGGGGTGGACGATCTCGGCGCACGGGCGGCGGCGCTGGCCGGTCTGATCGGCGCGCACGGCTATGCCGGCGACGGCGAAACCTATGATGATCCGGCCAACGCGAACCTGATCCGCGTGATCGAGCGCCGTCGCGGCCTGCCGGTGGCGCTCGGCATACTCTGGCTGCACGCGGCGCGGGCGGCCGGATGGACCGCGCATGGCATCGATTTCCCCGGGCATTTCCTGCTGGCGCTGACCGGGCGCGGCGAGCAGGTCGTGCTCGACGTCTTCGCCGGCGGCGGCACGCTCGACGCACGCGACCTGCGGTCCTTGATCAAGCGCGTCGAGGGCGACAAGGCGGAGCTGCGCCCCGGCCTGTTGCGGCCGATGGGCGGGCGGGCCGTGCTGCTGCGACTGCAGAACAACCTCAAGCTGCGCCGCCTGCGGGCGCTGGACATGGCGGGGGCATTGGCTTGTACCGAGGACATGTTGCGCATCGCTCCGGACGAAGCGATCCTTTGGCGGGAGGCGGCTTTGTTCAATCAGCGGCTGGACCACGTCTCCGCGGCGCTGCGCTGCTTCGAGCGATTCCTGAACCTGGTGCCCTCGGGCGACGCCGCCGCCCGCGCCCGCGTCGCGATGAACGAGTTGCGCTCGCGCCTCAACTAGGTGAAGCATCCGGCAAATCCGGAGGATGCCCATGTCGCGCAGCTTGACCGTCGCCGTTCAGATGGACCCGATCGAGACCGTCAATATCGATGGCGATTCCAGTTTCGCGCTGATGCTGACGGCGCAGGAGCGCGGTCATTCGTTGTGGCACTACGAAGTGCGCAACATGGTCCTGCGCGAAGGGATTGACGGGGCCGGCAAGCCGACCCGCGAGCGGCTGTTTGCCCGCGCCCGCCCGGTGACGGTGCAACGGGTGCGCGGCGACCATTACAAATTCGGGCGCGAGGAGGTCATCGATCTCGGCGCGACCGACGTGGTGCTGATGCGCCAGGACCCGCCATTCGACATGGCCTACATCACGGCCACCCACATGCTGGAGCACATCCATCCGCGCACCCTGGTCGTGAACGACCCGGCTGCCGTGCGCAATGCGCCGGAGAAGCTTCTGGTGACGCATTTCCCGGACCTGATGCCGCCGACCATCATCACCTGGGACACGGGCGCCATCCGCGACTTCCGCGCCCAGTACAAGGACATCATCGTGAAGCCGCTGTTCGGCAATGGCGGCGCCGGGGTGTTCCTGATCCGCCAGGACGACCCCAACCTCAACTCATTGCTGGAGATGCATTTCGCCCGCTCGCGCGAACCGCTGATGATCCAGCGTTACGAGCCGGCGGTGCGCCAGGGCGACAAGCGCATCATCCTGGTCGACGGCGTGCCGGCCGGCGCCATCAACCGGGTGCCCGCCGCCGGCGAGGCGCGCAGCAACATGCATGTCGGCGGCCGGCCGGACAAGTCCTTGATGACGAAGCGCGACCTCGAGATCTGCGAGCGCATCGGCCCGACCCTGAAGGCGCAGGGCATGATCTTCGTCGGCATCGACGTGATCGGCGACTACCTGACCGAGATCAACGTCACCTCGCCGACCGGCCTGCAGGAAATCGGCCGGTTCGATGGCACCGATCTTTCGGCCCAGATCTGGGATGCGATCGAGCTGAAGGTCGCGGCCAGCAGGGCGATCGCGGCGTAAGCTTCGGCGTCGCCGAAGTGCCGGGCAAATCCCTGGCCTTTCCGCGCCATCCGGGCTACTCAACCGCCAGCATCGCTTGCGCCCATGGGTGGGACGGGCCATGTCCTCGGGCAGTGATCTGCTCGATCGGAGGGAAGCATGGGTAGTTTCAGCATCTGGCACTGGATGGTCGTTCTGCTGGTCGTGTTGCTGTTGTTCGGCAGCGGCAAGGTCAGCCATCTGATGGGCGACTTCGCCAAGGGCATCAAATCGTTCAAGAAGAACATGGCCGACGACACCGATGCCTCGATGGAGGCATCCGCCGACAAGCCGACCGGCACGCTGTCGGCACCGGGAACCACGCCCGGCTCCGCCACCGCGCAGACCACGGCGACCCGCCACAGCTGATCGTGCCGCAGGCGCGTTCCGGACAAAGCGTGCCGGAGGCGCGTTCTGGACGAAGCGTGCCGGAGGCGCGTTCTGGACTGAGCGTGCCGGAGTCGGTTGCGCCGACGCCGGCCTGGGCGATCGAGGCGATCATCGCCGCCGGGCGGCGGATGGATCAGCGCGGGTGGGTGCCGGCGACCGCCGGCAATATCAGCCTTCGCCTGGGCGGAGACCGCATCGCGATCACCCGCAGCGGCGGCCACAAGGGTTTCCTGGACGCCGACGGCATCATGCAGGTGGACCTCGACGGCCGGCCGCTGACGCCGGCGCGGCCGAGCGCCGAATGCCTGCTGCATTGCCAGATCTACCGCCATTTCGCCGAGGCCGGCGCGGTGCTGCACGGGCATTCCGTCGCCGGCACCGTGCTGTCGATGGCGCGGCCCGGGCCGATCCGCCTCGCCGGCTACGAGGTGCTGAAGATTTTCGAAGGCCAGGCCAGCCACGCCGTGGCGCTCGACCTGCCGGTGTTCGAGAACGACCAGGACATCGCCCGCCTGTCGCGCGCGGTCGAACCGGCCCTCGCGCAAGGCTGTCCGCTCGGCTATTTTATCCGCGGCCACGGCGCGTATGTCTGGGCGCCGGACATGCCCACGGCGCTGGCGCGGCTGGAAGGCCTGGAATTCCTGCTCGCCTGCGAGCTTGAGAGAAGTAAGCTCGCCGCGAGCCTGAGAGGGTGAAGCTCGCTTGCGAGCTTGAGAGAAGGAAGCTTGAACGATGAGCCGTCTCACCATCTACGAAGACAGCAAACCCGAAGCACCTGTTATCGCCACCGACGACCCCGCCGCCATCGCCGCCGAGCTGAAGCGCATCGGCGTGCGGTTCGAGCGTTGGGAAAGCCCGGTGACGCTCGCGTTCGAGGATTCGCCGGAAACCATCCTCGCCGCCTACCGGCCCTATCTCGACCAGCTCATGGGTGAAAGCGGTGCCGGCTCGGCCGACGTGATCAAGCTCGCCCCGGATAACCCGAACGCGGCCGCGTTGCGGCAGAAATTCCTTGCCGAGCACGTGCACACCGAGGATGAGGTGCGTTTTTTCGTCCATGGCAGCGGCAATTTCATCATGCACGTGAATGGTCGCGTCTACGACGCCCATTGTGTCCAAGGCGACCTGATCAGCGTTCCGGCGCAGACCAAGCATTGGTTCGACGCCGGGGACCGGCCGTATTTCACCGCGTTGCGGGTGTTCTCCGACATGTCCGGCTGGGTCGCCCACTACACCGGCGACGCCATCAGCGAGCGTTTTCCGGCGGCGATCGCGCCGCAATGATCGGGTGCCGATGATCGCACGCCAGTGATCGTACAACAGTGAGCGTCTTGCTGCCGGCGGCGATCCTGACCGATATCGAGGGCACCACGACACCGATCGCGTTCGTCCGCGACGTGCTGTTTCCGTACGCGCGCGCGCGCCTGCCGGCGTTCCTGGCGCAAAGCCGCGATGCCCCCGAGGTCGCGGCCGAACTGGCCGAGGTGCGCCGGCTCGCACCTGGGAAGGACGAGCTGAAGGCGCTGCTCCACTGGATGGACCTCGACGCCAAGATCACGCCGCTAAAGGCGCTGCAGGGCATGATCTGGGCGCAGGGCTATGACAGCGGCGCGATCCGGGCCGAGATCTACCCCGACGTGCCCCCCTGCCTGCGCCGCTGGTCCGCGGCGGGGCTGCAGTTGCATGTGTATTCCTCCGGCTCCGTCGCGGCGCAGAAGCTGATCTTCGGGCACTCCACCGCCGGCGACCTGTCCGGTTTGTTCAGCGGTTTCTTCGACACCCGCGTCGGCGCCAAGCGGGAGCCGGAGAGTTACAACCGGCTTGCCATCGCCATGAACCTGCCGCCGGTCGAGGTTCTGTTCCTGTCGGATACCGAGGCCGAATTGGACGCGGCGGCGGCGGCGGGGTTGCGCACCTGCCAACTGGTCCGCGCCGCCGACGGCACCGAGGCGTCAGACCGGCACATGACCGCCGCCGATTTTCCGGCCGTCGCGACCTGGGTCGGCTTGCCAAGCGGGTGATTTTCGGGCCTGAGTTTCCCGACCTCGCTATCCCGCCACCCCTTTCCCCTGCCGCTAGCCCCGACGGAGCATCCCATGGCCACGCATCGCATTGACGCCACCCCGCAGACGGTCCGCTGGGGCACGTTCGACGCGGCCACGCCGCCGGTGATCACCGTCGCGTCCGGCGACACCGTCGTGCTGGAGTGCGTCTCCGGTGGGCCCGACACGCTGCCGCCGCCGGGCTCGGGCCTCGCGGTGCCGCCGGCGCTGACCGCGATCCACGCCAATGTGCCGCGCGGAACCGGCCATATCATCACTGGGCCGGTCGCGGTGGCGGGCGCCATGCCCGGCGACATGCTGGAAGTGAAGATCGAGAAGATCGAGTTCGGCGCGGATTGGGGTTTTTGCGGTTTCCGCCCGCTCGCCGGCACCTTGCCGGAGGACTTCCCCGAGCGTTTCCTCACCCATATCCCGGTCGACCGCGCGCGCGGCACCTGCCGGCTGTCCTACGGCGTGGAGCTGAAGCTGGCGCCGTTCTTCGGGGTGATGGGGGTGGCGCCACGCCCGGCCTACGGCACCATCTCCACGGTGCAGCCGCGCGAGCACGGCGGCAACATCGACAACAAGGAAGTCGGCGCCGGCTCGACCCTGTTCCTGCCGGTCTGGGCTCCGGGCGCGCTGTTCTCCGCCGGGGACGGCCACGGCGTGCAGGGGGATGGCGAGGTCTGCATCAACGCGCTCGAGATGTGCCTGACCGGGACGTTCACGCTGACCCTGCACAAGCAGCAGGGCGGCACCCCGGTGCTGTCCTATCCGCGCGCCGAGACGGCGACGCATTTCATCACCATGGGGATGAACGAGGACCTCGATCTGGCGATGAAGCAGGCGCTGCGCGAGATGATCGCCTTCATCACCAGCCGCAGCAACCTGTCCCGCCAGGAGGCGTACCAGTTCTGCTCGCTGGCGGTGGATTTCCACGTCACCCAGACTGTCAACGGCGAAAAAGGCGTGCATGGTCTGCTGAAGCGGGGCTTGCTGTTCTAGCCTTCGTTAAAACCACCGTATCTTGGGGTTCGGCCGCGACTTGTCCACAAGTTTTTGTGGCCGGACCCCATTCCGTCGTTGACCGCCGTGGCGCGTCCGCTACCGTATGTTGTGTCTGGGACGCGAAAGGTGCCACGAGATGGAGTGGAACGAGGAATTGATCCTGCGACTGCGGGCGCTATGGGCAGAGGGTCATTCGACCGCCGAAATCGGCCGCCGAATGGGGGTTTCAAAAAACGCGGTGGTCGGCAAGGCGCATCGGCTGAACCTGCCGGCGCGGCCGTCGCCGATCCGTCGTGACGGACCCGCCGGCGGCGCTGCCCGACCCGCGACCCCGCGGCGCATCACTGGGCCGACCTTGCCGCCGCTGGCCACCGCGGCGCCGGTGTTGCCCGAGCCACGGCACGAGGCGCCGAAATTCACCGCGCCGAACCGCGACCACGCGCCGCTGCCGGCGCGGGCGGCCGCCGCCCGGCCTGATCACGCGACGCTCGCGCCTGCCCCAGCGGCGCCGTCCCGCGCCGCAGCCGCCGCCGCCCCGGTGCGGTCGGTGGCGCCGCGGGTCGGGCGTCAGACGTCGTGCTGCTGGCCGATCGGCGAGCCTGGGACGAAAAGCTTCCGCTTCTGCGATGCCGAGGCCGCGCAGGGCAAGCCCTATTGCACGGAACACGCCCAACTCGCCTATGTGAAAGTCCGGGACCGCCGCGAGGAAGCCGCCTGACCCTGCGCCCCCGCGCCGGTCTGGAGAGGTGCTGCCGTCCGCGCGAAGGCGTTGCGTTTCGCGCGCGGGGCGGCGTATCGTTTTCACAGAGGTGGGGTCGATTGCCTGACAGGACCGGATCGCCCCGCCGCGGATTTGGGCATGCGTCCCGTTCCTCCGATCAGCCCGGGCGCGTGCCCTTCGTCACGAGGGCGTCAGGGTGGGGCATATCGGCCATGGCCGGTTGCCCCCGATGGGAAGGCGAGGTTTCCAAGCCCCGGCGTCCGCAGCAAGGGAGGCGGTGCGTCGTGCCCAAGGGTGTAGTCAAGTGGTTCAATGCGACCAAGGGATACGGCTTTATCGCGCCGGACGAGGGCGGCAAGGACGTGTTCGTTCATATCAGCGCGGTGCAGAAGGCAGGGATGCGAACCCTGAACGAAGGCCAGAAGCTCGGATTCGAGGTCGAGATGCAGCAAAATGGCCGAGCGGCCGCGGTGGACCTTACCGCCAACTAGCCACCGGCTCTGACCGTCAACCGACGGGCCAAGTTCATCTGCGGCAGAACCCGCCTCATCAGACGGCGCGGCGGGTTGTTCGCCGCCTGCCGGGCCGGCGTTCGGCTCCGATCAGGCATGCGCCTTTCAACCCGGCGTTCAATCCCCCGACAAGACGAGACTTTTCGCGGGCTTACGCGTTGTCGCTCCGTGGCCCGCGCACGACCCTGCCACTCCCCACCTCGAAGGGGACGTGTTACAGCGTCATCGGACGCCAATGAACCCGTGCCCGCCCGTGGCTGTCGCGGCGAGGTAGGACCAGTCTTTCATGAGCCATTTCACCGACGCCCAACGCTCGACCGCCCCGCATTCGGCCCTCGACGCCGATGCGGTCCGCGCCGCCTATCGCCGCTGGGCCGGGGTTTACGATGCCGTGTTCGGCGGTGTCTCCGCCTGGGGTCGTCGGCGCGCGGTGGTCGAGGTGAACCGCTTGCCGGGTGTGCGGGTGCTTGAAGTGGGCGTCGGCACCGGCCTCGCCTTGCCGCATTATGGCGCCGACAAGCGGATCACCGGCATCGATCTCTCGGCGGAGATGCTGGATCGGGCCCGCGCCCGGGTGCGGGCCGAGGGGCTGGCGAATGTCGACGCGCTGATCGAGGTGGACGCCGAACAGACCGGCTTCGCCGATGCCAGTTTCGACACCGCGGTGGCGATGTTCGTGGCCTCGGTGGTGCCAAATCCGCGCCGGCTGCTGCAGGAAATGCGGCGCGTGGTGCGGCCGGGCGGCCAGATCCTGCTGGTCAACCATTTCGCCGCCGAGCGCGGCCCGCGCTGGTGGGTGGAGCGGACGCTGGCGCCGGCCTCTCGCGCGCTGGGCTGGCATCCGGATTTTTCCACCGACGCCCTATTCGATGCCGCCGACAAGGCGACGCTGACGCTGAGCCCGGTGCCCCCATTCGGGCTGTTCACCCTCGCGCGCGTTCCAAACTGACCAACGCTTGCGGAACAGCGTTGATTTCGTGAACCACACTTGATCTCGGCGTAAGGGTCTTGTAGCCAAATGCTGCAGCGCGGGCCGGCTCCGGCCCCGGCTTTTATCTGGGGCATTTTCAGCGGGATGGATCGGTCGATGCAGCTTCTACGGCGAGCTTTCGCCACCTTGTCCCTTGCGGCCTCCGGTGCCGCATTGCATGCCGCCGCCGCCTGCGCCCAGGCGCCGCGTGCCTGGCAGATGGGCATGCAGACGCCGGGAAGCCCGGTGGAATTGCGCATCCATGACCTGCACAACCTGGTCATGGTGATCATCACCATCATCACCGTCTTCGTGGCCGCCCTGCTGGCCTATGTGATCTGGCGCTTCGACGCCCGGCGCAACCCGGTGCCCAGCCGCACCAGCCACCACACGCTGCTGGAAGTGGCGTGGACCGTGCTGCCGGTGCTGATCCTGGTGGTCATCGCCATCCCGAGCTTCCGCCTGGTGTATTTCGAGGATCGCACTCAGAACGCCGACCTCACCATCAAGGTGACCGGGCATCAGTGGTACTGGGAATACAACTACCCCGATAACGGGCCGGTGAATTTCGAAAGCCGCGAAATCGCCGCGGAGGATTTGAAGCCCGGCCAGCTTCGCCTGTTGACCGTCGATAACCAGCTGGTGCTGCCGGTCGGCAAGAACGTCCGCATCCTGACCACCAGCGCCGACGTGATCCACAGCTTCTACATCCCAAGCCTTGGCGTTCAGCGTTACGCCATCCCCGGCCGCACCATCGAGACCTGGGTGCGCGTCGATCGCCCCGGCGATTACTACGGCGAATGCAACCAGATCTGCGGCACCAACCACAGCCAGATGCCGATCACCGTCCGGGCGCTGCCGGAAGCGGACTTCACCGCCTGGGTGGCGCAGGCCAAGACGAAGTTCGCCGATGCAGTCCCGCCCGCCCCCGCGGCCGCGTCCCTGGCGTCGCCGGCGGACCCGGCCACCCGGTTGGCCCTGCTGCCGCGCTGATCGCGACGTTCGCGCCCGAGGGCGCCGAGGAGACCTCTGATGAGCGTGACCACCCCCGAACATCTTCCCGCCGACCATGGCCATGCCGGCCACGGGCACGACGACCACGGCCACGGGCATTACCCCGGTTTCGCCGCGCGTTGGCTTGCCAGCACCAACCATAAAGACATCGGCACGCTGTATTTGATCTTCGCCGTGTGCGCGAGCCTGGTCGGCGGCGGGTTGTCGATCCTGATGCGCATCCAGCTGCAAAGCCCGGGGTCGCATCTGTTCGCCAACGGCCAGTCCTGGAACGCGGCGATCACCGCGCATGGCCTGATCATGATCTTCTTCGTGGTGATGCCGGCGATGATCGGCGGCTTCGGCAACTGGTTCGTGCCGCTGATGATCGGCGCGCCGGACATGGCGTTCCCGCGCCTCAACAACATCAGCTTCTGGCTGCTGGTGCCGGCATTCCTGCTGATCATGGCGGGCCTGTTGGTCGGCGATGGCGCCGGGTCCGGCTGGACGCTGTACCCGCCGCTGTCCAACGCCACCTACCAGGCCGGGCCGTCGCTCGACTTCACCCTGTTCGCGCTGCATCTCGCCGGCATCTCGTCATTGCTCGGCGCCATCAACTTCATCACCACCATCTTCAACATGCGCGCGCCGGGCATGACCCTGCACAAGATGCCGCTGTTCGTGTGGTCGATGCTGGTGACCGCGTTCCTGCTGCTGCTGGCGATCCCGGTGCTGGCCGGCGCCATCACCATGCTGATCACCGACCGCAATTTCGGCACCGCGTTCTTCGATCCGGCCGGCGGCGGCGACCCGGTGCTGTTCCAGCATCTGTTCTGGTTCTTCGGCCACCCCGAAGTCTACATCATGATCCTGCCGGGCTTCGGCATGATCAGCCACATCATCTCGACCTTCAGCAGGAAGCCGGTGTTCGGCTATCTCGGCATGGCCTATGCGATGGTGGCAATCGGCGTTGTCGGCTTCGTGGTGTGGGCGCACCACATGTTCGTCTCCGGCATGGATGTCGACACCCGCACCTACTTCATGGCGGCGACCTTCATCATCGCGGTGCCGACCGGGATCAAGATCTTCTCCTGGATCGCCACCATGTGGGGTGGGGCGATCGAGATGAAGACGCCGATGCTGTGGGCCGTTGGCTTCATCTTCCTGTTCACCGTCGGCGGCGTCACCGGCGTGGTGCTGGCCAATGCCGGCATCGACCAGGTGCTGCACAACAGCTACTACGTGGTGGCGCATTTCCATTATGTGCTGTCGCTCGGCGCCGTGTTCTCGATCTTCGCCGGCTTCTACTACTGGGTCGGCAAGATGAGCGGCCGGCCCTATCCCGAGTTCTGGGGCAAGGTGCATTTCTGGGTCACCTTCGTCGGCGTGAATTTGACCTTCTTCCCGATGCACTTCCTCGGCCTCGCCGGCATGCCGCGCCGCTACGTGGATTACCCGGATGCCTTCGCCGGCTGGAACCACGTCGCCTCGATCGGTGCCTATATCGGTGGATTTTCGGTTCTCATCTTCTTGTATGTGGTGTTCCGGATCTTCACCTCGAAGGAGCATCTCGCCGACAACTACTGGGGTGAGGGTGCGACCACGCTGGAATGGAGTGTCTCCTCGCCGCCGCCGTTCCACACTTTCGAGGAACTGCCGCGCATTCGCTGACCTCGCGCGGCTGATCGGATGAACAGCGTGACCAAGGCTGTCGACGAACTCGCGGGCCTCGACATCGGCATCTCCAGTGCCGGTGACTGGCTGGTGCTGCTGAAGCCGCGGGTGATCCAGCTCGTGGTGTTCACCGGCGCCATCGGCCTGCTGGTGGCGCCCGGACATCTGCATCCCGTGTTGGCGTTCGCCGCTTTGCTATGCATTGCGGTCGGTGCCGGTGCGGCCGGCGCGATCAACATGTGGTACGACCGCGACATCGACGCGGTGATGCGCCGCACCAAACACCGCCCGATTCCGGCGGGGCGCATCGGCGCCGGCGAGGCATTGAGCTTCGGCGTCACCCTTGCCGTCGCCTCGGTGGTGGTGATGGGGCTGGCTACCAACATCGCTGCCGCCGTGGCGCTGGCGGTGTCGATCGGGTTCTACGTGTTCATCTACACGATGTGGCTGAAGCGCCGCACCGCCCAGAACATCGTCATCGGCGGCGCCGCCGGCGCGTTCCCGCCGATCATCGGCTGGATGGCGGTAACCGGCGGGATCGATGTGCTGCCGGTGCTGATGTTCGCCATCATCTTCTTCTGGACCCCGCCGCATTTCTGGGCCCTGTCGCTGTTCGCCCACGGCGATTACGAGCGGGCCGGCGTGCCGATGCTGCCGGTCGTATCAGGCGCCCGCGCGACGCGGCGCCACGTGCTCGCCTACACCATCGTCCTCGTCGCCGTGAGCCTGCTGCCCTGGGCGCTGCACCGGAGCGGCACGATCTACGGGCTCTGCGCCCTGGCCCTCGGCGCGGGCTTCCTTGCCCATGCCTGGCGGGTGGTGCGCGATGCGCAGGACACCGGCGGCGTCAGCCTGACCAAGGACGCCCCGGCCAGGGCGGCGTTCAAGTTCTCCATCGTCTATCTGTTCGTGCTGTTCGCCGCCTTCGCCGTGGACCATTTCGTTGGCTGAGCCGGTCACCCATGACGCCGAGCCGAAGCCGCGGAATTTGTCGCGGGCGCAGTCGGCGGAATTCGCCCGGCGCCGGCGCGGCCGCAACATCGCCATGCTGGTTGCCCTGCTGGCGATCGCCGCCCTGTTCTACGCAGTGGCGATCGTCAAGCTCTCCCGCCCCGACCTAGGTTGATCCCGCCGATGCCGAAGCCCGCCCGTAATACCGTCTTCGCCGCCTCGCTTTCCGCCGTCGTCGTCGGCATGGTCGGCCTGTCCTTCGCGGCGGTGCCGCTGTATCGCGCCTTCTGCGCCGCCACCGGATTCGACGGCACGCCCCTGACCGGTGCCGCCACCAGCCCCGGCGTCAGCGCGCGGATGATCGCCGTGCGCTTCAACGCCGACACCCATCCCTCCTTGCCGTGGCGCTTCCTGCCGGAGCGGGCGGAGGTCCGGATGCATCTGGGCGAGGAGCAGGTGGCGTTCTATGCCGCTCGGAACCTCGATTCCGGGCCAGTCACGGGGATCGCCACCTACAACGTGACGCCGGAGAAGGCCGCGAAGTATTTCCACAAGACGGCATGTTTTTGCTTCAACGAGCAGACCCTGGCCGCGGGCCAGGACATGCAGTTCCCGCTGAGCTTCTGGGTCGATCCCGCCATCGCCACCGACCCGAACACCGCCGACGTGAAAACGATCACCCTCTCCTACACCTTCTTCCGGACGCTCGAAGATGCCGCCCGGACCGGGGACCTCGCGAAGGCCGGCCCGCATGTCGGCCCGCTCCAGCGTTGAGCGGCGCGTAATTCTCCCAGCGGACAGGCGATGTTCGCGCTGAACCCCGGCTGAGATGCGGCTCCTGGTGCTCGACGCCGCCATGGCGCGCTGCGCGGTCGGCGTCGTCGCCGATGGCATCGTCATGGCGTCGCGCGCCGCCTTCGGCGGTCGCGGCCATTCCGCCGCATTGGCGCCGATGCTGGCCGAGGCGATGGCCGAAGCGGAGATCCGCGCCGAGGAATTGGACGGCGTGGCCGTCGTCGTCGGTCCGGGCAGCTTCACCGGCTTGCGTGCATCGATCGCGCTGGCGCATGGGGTTGCGGCGGCCTGCGGCATCAGCGTCGTCGGCGTCACCGTGGCCGAAGCCCTGGCGGCTTCGCTCCCGGATCTGCGCGGGCGGTCATTATGGGTAGCGATCCACAGCCGGCGGGACCGGGTTTTCCTGCACCGTGCCGGGCGGATCGGCCCCTCGCCGCTCGACGCGCTGCCGCAAGCCGGCGGCAAGGTCGCGGTGGCGGGGAACGCGGCGATCGCGGTCGCTGCCCGGCTGGCGGCGCGGGGCGACGATGTCTGGCTGACGGACGCGCGATTCCCCGGCCTCGTCGATATCGCCGCCGTCGGCGCCCGGCGTCTGCAAGGCGACCTCGAATGGCTGGACGCGCAGCCGCTCTATGTCGACCCGCCTGAGGCAAAGCTGCCGGCGGCCGGATTGCGGCCTCCTCCCGCGCCATGACCGACTCCGACGGCATGATCGAGCCGGCCCATCCGGCGCATGCGGCGGCCATGGCGCTGATCCATGCGGCGAGCTTTCCGCCGCGGGAGCAATGGGGTGCCGATGCCATTGCCCTGCAACTTGGGCTGCATGGCGGCTTCGGGCTGATCGATCGGCGCGGCGGCATGCTGCTCGCCCGTCACGTGGCCGACGAAGCGGAGATCCTGACGGTTGCGGTGGTGCCGGAGCTGCGACGGCAGGGCGTGGGATTTTCGCTGCTACAACGCGCCGCAGCACAGGCAGCCGAGGCTGGGGCGCGAATATTGTTCCTGGAGGTTTCTACTACAAATGCGGCGGCCCAGGCACTGTATACGCGCTGCGGCTTTACCCAAGTCGGCCTACGCCGACGCTATTATGCCGATGGATCGGATGCATTGATATTAACAAGAAATATTATTTCCGACGCAACAACAGGCGCATAACTCCGTTAGTATCTACTGTCTGCGACAGAATCTGATGGCCTTGCTCGCTCGCGGTCCGCGGCACGTTGCGGCGCGGCTCCTCGCCTTGCAGCAGCACCAGCAAGGTTTGGCCGGGGTCCATCCGATCCAGCGCCAGGCGCGTATGTACGAATGTCATCGGGCAAATCTCGCCGGTGATGTCCAACGTTTGGGTCGCGGCCTGGTCTGCCGATGCCGCGATTCCTGGCGCCTGCTCATCTGGCATGGGAGTGGGGTCCGAAGTGTTCGCGGGTTGGTTTATCTTCATATTAACGGATATTAATCAAACCGGCTTTTATTGACAAATGTCCGTTGCGAAACGGGTATGCCACAACTTATATAGCGCAAGTGTTACCGCTCGAAAGGCAAAACGATGGCTGACCATTCTGCTGGCGGCGATGTGCTGGGACTGACGGCCCAGATCGTATCGGCCCATGTCTCAAACAACTCCGTCACGGTCGACGCTTTGCCCTCGCTGATTCAGGACGTTTACCGCACCTTGGCCAGCGTCGGCAGGGAGCCGTCCCAGCCGGAAAAGCCGCAACCGGCCGTTCCGGTTAAGAAATCCATTTTCCCGGACTACATCATTTGTCTGGAGGACGGAAAGAAGCTGAAAATGCTGAAGCGCCATCTGAAGACGGCGTACAACCTCAGCCCCGACCAGTATCGCGACCGCTGGGGTCTGCCGCCCGACTACCCGATGGTGGCACCGAGCTACGCCCGGCAGCGTTCGTCGCTGGCCAAGAAAATCGGCCTCGGCACGAAGCCGCGCGGACGCAAGTAGCGTCCGCGGCACCGGCCAAAGGGGCGCCGCGCGGAGCGGACGCCCCTTCCGCTCCTGTCGCGTGCCCGCCGTGGATTTGCGTCCGCACCCGCTGGGCTAGTATCCTGCCACCGCTCGCCTCGACCCGCGGTGCGGGCAGCCCCTGCAGTATTCTGCGGCGCGACTGCCCGATGGCTGGCCGAAAGCGGACAATGGGGATCGGATGGAAAGCCGGATCGAGCGCCTGTGCGTCGAACGAGGGCTGAAGATGACCGGCCAACGCCGGGTCATCGCGCGCGTCCTGTCCGAAGCCGCCGACCATCCCGACGTCGAAGAGCTGTATCGTCGCGCCACGGCACTGGACGGGCGCATTTCGGTCGCCACGGTCTACCGCACGGTCCGCCTGCTCGAGGAGAAGGGCATCCTGGAGCGGCGTGATTTCGGCGGCGGCCGTGCCCGCTACGAGCCGAGCGAGCACGGCCAGCATCACCACCTCATCGACATCGACACCGGCCGGGTGATCGAATTCGAGGATCGCCGAGCACGAGCGCGTGCTGCAGGCGATCGCCAAACGCCTAGGCTTCGACCTGGTGTCGCAGCGGCTGGAGCTGTTCGGCCGCACAGCGCGCGGCCCGGCCGCCGGCCCGGCCGGCCCAGAAGGCGCATCCGCAGCCCCGTGCCGCCGGCGTCGCGGACGAGCCGCGGCATGAGGAACGGCACGAGGAACGATCGCGCACGCAAGCCGGCGGGCGCGGGGCTGGCCGATGACGATCGCGGTTCCCGGCTCGCTTCCTGGGCCACCCGGCACCTTCGCGGCGATCGAGTTCGAGGAGCTTCGCGGTCGGCAATCTCGGCGTTCGCATCGCGACGACCGAGGCCGAAATCGATGCGGCGTTCGGCCTTGCGATATCGCATCTTCTACGACGAAATGGGTGCGCAGCCAGATGCGCTGACCGCCCGGACGCGGCGCGACCATGACCGCTTCGACGCCGTCGCCGACCACCTGCTGGTGGTCGATCACGAACTCGGCCCGGGACCCGAAGGCGTGGTCGGCGACCTATCGGCTGATCCGCAGCGTGGCGGCGGCGCAAGCTCGGCCGCTTCTATTCGGCCGACGAATACGACATCGGTCCGATCGAGCGTTTCCCCGGCGAGGTGATGGAGCTTGGCCGGTCCTGCGTGCATCCCCGAGTACCGCGGCCGCATCGCGATGCAGCTGCTGTGGCGCGGCATCGCCGCCTATGTGTTCATGCACCGGATCGACCTGATGTTCGGCTGCGCCAGCCTGCCCGGCATCGATCCCGACGCGCTGGCGGTGGAACTGACCTATCTTTACGACAACCACCTCGCCCCGCCGGCAATGCGGCCGCGCGCGCTCGCCGCATCGTTACATCGAGATGCGGCGGATGGACCCGACAATCGCTGGACACGTCGCCGCGCCCTGGCCGGGCTGCCGCCGCTGATCAAGGGCTATCTTCGCCTCGGCGGCTTCGTCGGCGACGGTGCGGTGATCGACACCGCAGTTCAACACCACCGACGTCGCCGTGGTGGTAAAGACCGACCTGGTGACGGCGAAATATCTACCGTCATTACGAGCGCCAGCAACGCGATCCCGCGGACGCATGACGCGGCAAGCGATTTACCGGCGATGACCCAGTTCAACGTGATCATGACCGCCCCGGTGCTGGCGCCGCCGGCGGTGGCCGTGCTCGAGGCGGCAGGCTGCGTTGTGCACTACATGCAGCCTTACCCCTCCGCCGATGATGTCGCCGAATTGTGCGGACGGGTGCAGGCGGATGCGATCCTCACCCGGCAGGGCCCGGTGACAGCGGCGGCGATGGATGCTTCGGCGCGGCTGCGCATCGTGGCGCGGCACGGCGTCGGCGTGGACGACGTGGACCTCGCGGCGGCGGCGGCGCGTGGGCTGCTGGTGACGCGGGCGCCGGGGTCCAACACCCAGGCGGTGGCCGAGCACACGCTGGCGCTCATCCTGGCGCTGGCCAAGGATTTGCGGCGGCTTCCGGCGGCGATTGCCGGCGGGGGCTGGCGCGGCGGTGCCACCAAGGTGCGCGACATCGCCGGCCTGCGGCTCGGCCTGCTGGGATTCGGCGCCATTGGACAGGCGGTGGCGGCGGTGGCGCGGCCATTCGCCATGGCGGTGACCGCGTTCGACCCGGTGGCGGACGATGCCGCCTTTGCCGGTGTCGCGCGCGCGGCGACACTGGAGGACATGCTCGCCGTGACCGACGTGCTGTCGGTGCATTGCCCGTATTCGCCGGCAACCCGGCACATTATCGATGCGGCCGCCCTGGCGGCGATGCCCGCAGGAAGCTTCGTCATCAACACCGCGCGTGGCGGCATCGTCGACGAAGTGGCGCTGGAGGCGGCGCTGGAATCCGGCCACATCGCCGGCGCCGGCCTCGACGTGTTCGAGACCGAGCCGCCAGGGCCTGCGCATCCGCTCCGCCGCCATCCCAAGGTGATCGTGACGCCGCATGTGGCCGGGGTTACCGACGGTTCGCTGGTCAACATGGGCGTGATGGCGGCGGAATGCATCGCGGCCAGGCTGACCGGGGGCGTGGTGCCGCCGGAGTGCGTCGTGGAAACCACGCCAGCGCAGGTCGCGCCCGGCACCTGATGTTCAAACGTTTCCTGGCCTGGAGCGCCGCCCAGCGCGGCCGGCGCGCGGCGTGGCTGGCGGCGGGCATTCGGCGTGCTCTCGGCCGCCGCCTGCCGCCGGTGCACGCGATCCCGGTGCTGCTGATCGCGGTGCCGGGGCTGCTGGCGCTGATCGGTGGCCGGCGACTCTCCGCCAGGCGGCGATCTGCGCGGGTTCTGGTTCGGCTTCGGCCATCATCTGGTCGGGCTGTACTGGATCACCGAGGCGATCCTGATCGAAGCGGCGCGGTTCTGGTGGCTGGTGCCGCTCGCGGTGCCGGCGATCGGCCGCGGTGCTGGCGCTGTTCATCGCGGCCGCTTGCGCCGTCGGCATGGCTGGCGCGGCCCGGGCTGTCGGCGGCTGCTGGTGCTGGCCGGCGCCTGGGTGCTGGCGGACCTCGCGCGGCAGTTCGTCGCCACCGGCTTTCCGTGGAACCCGTGGGGCAGCGTCTGGGCGGTGCCGGGCGGCTTCGGCGACGTCATGTCTGCAGCCGGCCGCCTGGGTCGGCGTGCACGGGCTGACGCTGTTCACCGTGCTGCTGGCCGGCGACGCCCGACGCTGGGGCGGCGCGGCGTGGCGGCGGCGGCCGCCGGGCTTCTGCTCTGGGCCGGCGTCGGTGCCTGGCGGCTGCGCACGGCCGCGGCTTCGCCGGCCGCCTGGCCTCACCGTCGTGCTGGTGCAGGGCAACGTCGCGCAGGGCCAGAAATGGGACCGCGCGGTGGTCGAGGCGATCTTCGCGCGGCATCTGGCGCTGACCCGCCAAGGGGTTGCCGCGAGCTCGGCGGCGCGCCCGACGGTGGTGGTCTGGCCGGAGACGGCGAGCCCGTTCCTGCTGGAGACCGACGCCGCCGCCCGCGCCGCGATCGCCGAGGCGACCGGCGGCCACGGCGCTGGTCGGCAGCGTGCGGTTCGACGCGGACCGCCGGCCGCGCAACAGCCTGATGGCGATCACCGGCGCCGGCGCCGCCGGCGGCGATCTACGACAAATGGCATCTGGTGCCGTTCGGCGAGTACCAGCCGAGTTGGATGCCGCTGCCGATCCAGGTTGTGCCCGGCGGCGGTTTCGCACCCGGCCCCGGGCCGCGCACGCTGCACGTGCCGGGACTGCCGCCGGTCGGGCCGCTGATCTGCTACGAGGCGATCTTTCCCGGCCAGGTGGTGGACGACGCCGACCGTCCGGACTGGCTGGTCAATGTCACCAACGATGCCTGGTTCGGCAACTCGACCGGCCCGCGCCAGCATCTGGCGGCGGCGCGGATGCGCGCGGTGGAGGAAGGCCTGCCGCTGATGCGCGCCGCCAACACCGGCATTTCCGCGGCGTTCGACGCATTGGGGCGCGAGCAGGGGCGAGCTGGGCATGAATACCACTGGCGTGTTGAGCGTCGCACTCCCCGGTCACCTCCCGGCGACATTCGTTCGCCCGAATCCGGCTGCCGGTATGCTCTGTGCTGGCTGGGCTTGGTCATGTCGGCCGGCTTTCTGAACCGACGAACCAAATACTCAAGATTTAAGTATCTTTTTATGAGATCGAGGGCGGATTTCATGGATTGAACTTGACAATTCTCGGTTGTGCCGCTAACTCGTTAACAACCTGCCATCTCAGGATGGTCAGCGTCCTGTCAGCATTTAACTGTGTTATCGCGAAAGAATGACGATTTTCAACGGAGTGGGTCATGGCAACGAAGACGGGCGGGGGCGAAGAATTTCCTGCGGCCGCTGCGGGTTTTGCAGATCGCCCGAGAAGGAATCCCGCCCGAGCCCGATCGACGTGCATGTCGGCACCGCGGATCCGGCTGCGCCGCACCCTGATGGGCATGTCGCAGGAGCGGCTCGGCGAGGCGCTCGGCCTGACCTTCCAGCAGGTGCAGAAATACGAGCGCGGCGTGAACCGCGTCGGCGCCTCGCGCCTGTTCGACCTGTCGCGCGTGCTCGACGTGCCGATCAGCTTCTTTTTCGACGACATGCCGGAGACGCTGGCCACTGGCCAGGGCACGCAGACTTCAACCCTCGGCGGCCGCAGCGACGATGGGGTTCGCCGACACGCAGGACGCTTTCGTCGACGATGCGTTCAACCGGCGCGAGACGCTGGAACTGGTGCGCGCCTATTACCGCATCACCGATGCCGCCGTGCGCAAGCGGGTGTTCGATCTGATCAAGTCGCTCGCTCCGGAAAACCCGGAAGCGTAGCTCAGCGCAACTGCGCGTTGTCGAACCGCGGATGGCGCCAGCGATACAACGCCTCCTGCAGTGCTGCGGCGAGGTCGCGCTTTTCCGTCTCGCCCAGGCTGCGGCCGACTTCCATGGCGGATGTTCCGCCCGATCAGCAGCAAGGCCGGAACCCGGCCGGGGCGATCCTGCAGCTGCACGTTTAACCAGGCGGGCGAGAGGCAAACGCTCCGGCGCGCGCCGTTCGGGTCGGTGCGAATGATCTGCAGGCTTTCGCTGGACAGCATCACCAGCTCCGAGGCGCGGGCGGCGCGGACGTTCAGGCGGAACAGTATGGCGGCAAGGCCGAGCTCGATGCCGGTGAAGCCACCGACCGGCCAGGCGCCCAGCCAGACGAAGATCGCCGCCGTCAGGCCGCAAAGGCGTGCAGATCACGCCCAGCAGAATCCGCCAGCCCGCGCGCGCGACAGGCTGCGATGCGGCATGATCAACGCTTCGAACAGGGTGGCGTCTTCGGCCATCGGCGATGCTCCGTTGCGTCCTGGCGAGCCACAAGCGAGACTTGGCGATGCTCGCGCCCAGGACCAAACCACGCAAGACCCGTCCGATGACGCGGCCGGAGGTACGCGACTTCCTCGAGGCCCTCCGGCGCGCCAATCCCGATCCGAGAGCGAGCTCGACTACACCGATCCCGTTCTCGCTGCTGATCGCCGTGGTGCTGTCGGCGCAGGCGACCGACGTCTCGGTGAACAAGGCGACGCGTGGCGCTGTTCCGGAGGCGCCGACACCCGGCCGCGATGGTGAAGCTCGGGGTCGAGGGCGTCGGCCGGCACATCCGCACGATCGGGCTGTGGCAGGGCAAGGCGAAGAACGTGGTCGAGCTGTCGCGCCGGCTGATCGCAGCATCACGGCGGCGTGGTGCCGCGCGACCGCGAGGCGCTGGAGGCGCTGCCCGGCGTCGGCCGCAAGACCGCCAACGTGGTGCTGAACGTGGCGTTCGGCGAGAGCAACGATGGCGGTGGACACCCACATCTTCCGCCTCGGCAACCGCACCGGCATCGCGCCCGGCGCCAACGTCCGCGCGCGGTCGAGGATGCGCTGGTCAAGCGCATCCCGCCGGAGATGCTGCGCGACGCGCACCATTGGCTGATCCTGCACGGGCGCTATGTCTGCAAGGCCGGCTGCCCGAATGCTGGCGCTGCGTCGCGGCGCAATGGTGCCACTTTCCAAACAAGTCCCTGGCCCCGGTGGCCAAGCCGAAGCGCGGCGTGAGCCCAGCCGTGCGAATGTCCTAGATTTCCCAAGAAAATCCGCAGCGAAATCTGACTGACGAGTCAAATCAAAAGGCCCATGCATAAGAACACCTCCGTCTATCTGGACCTCGTGCGATTTGTCGCGGCAACAGTCGTGTTGCTGTTTCATGCAGCCAATACTCACTTCGGCGGCGGATGGTACAAATCCTACGATGTCGGCTACGACGCGGTGATGCTGTTCTTCGTGCTGTCCGGCCTGGTCATTGCTTACGCCACGCAAGACAAGGAACATGGACTGGCGGTTTATGCGGTGAATCGCTTGTCCCGCTTATGGTCGGTGGCCGTCCCGGCCCTGGCGCTGACGATCATCGCCGACGTGATCGGCATTGCGCTCTCAGCGTCGATCTATTCCGACCCGGAGTTCGACTCCAACTCGCATCCGGCCATGCGGCTGATCGCAACACTCTTGTTCGCCAACCAGCTTTGGTTCCTGGATATCAGGCCGTTTTCCGACTGGCCTTTTTGGTCGCTGGGCTATGAGTTTTGGTACTACGCGCTTTTTGGCGCGTGCTTCTATCTCAAGGGGCTGGGTCGCATCTTGGCCGCTGCCGCGGTTATCGCGATCGCCGGACCCAAGGTGATGTTGCTGGCGCCGATCTGGGGCGTCGGAGTGGTGGTCCATTATTGGCGACCGGCTCTGTCGATGACAGCAGGCTGGGCATTATTTGTCGGACCACCCATCGCCTATTTTTTCTTGAAAGCCTTTGAGATCCCGATCCATATCATGTGGCATACCGTCGGAGCATACGAACAACAGGTCAAAGATTTTTTGATGTTTCCACAGTTCGTGTGGTTTTACTTCCTTGGAATTTTAGTTGCAGCGCACTTCGTTGGTCTTCTCAAGGTGCAGGATCATCTGTCTTCTATTCAGAAGCTCGAACGCCCGGTTCGCTGGCTTGCGAGTTGCACTCTCTCGATTTACCTGTGCCACGCGCCGCTACTTGTCCTCGGCGCCGCGATCTTACGGCCCTCCCCTGACAGCTTCCTCAAGAACGTCGCAATAATTGCCTTTGCCTTTGCGGGATCGCTCATCTTCGGCCGGCTCATCGAGCCGCAGCGGTACCATTTGCGGCGGGCGCTCACCCATCTTCTCAACGTCGGCAAGGTGAAGCCACTGGCGGAGCGAATTTGACGGTGAGCCGCAGCTTGCGTTGCCGCTAGATCCTGATGGCCGCTGGCATCAGCGACCATCACGATCTAGCCTTTTGTTTAGGCGAGCAATTTTATGGCACGGTGATTCCACCTAAAGCCATATTGCTCTAAGGCTGCAAGAACCCCACCAGCCGCTCCGCCTCACGAACGATCGGGTCAGCCAACGCCGAAGCGCGCTCGGCGCCATCGCGCAGGATGCGGTCGAGCTCGCGAGGCTCCGCCAACAGCCGCCGCGTCTCCGCGGCGATGGGCGACAGGGTTTCCACCAGCAGCGCCGACAATGCCTCCTTGAACGCGCCGAAGCCTTTGCCGCCGTGTTCACGCAGCACGCCGGCATGGTCGAGGTTGGCCAAAGCGGCGTAGATGCCGACAAGGTTGCGTGCCTCCGGCCGGTTCTCCAGGCCCTCGACATCGCTCGGCAGCGGTTGCGGGTCGGTCTTGGCGCGGCGGATCTTCAGCGCGATGGTGTCGGCGTCGTCGGTGAGGTCGATGCGGCTTTGGTCCGAGGCATCGGATTTGGACATCTTCTTGGCGCCGTCACGCAGGCTCATCACCCGTGCGGCCGGTCCCATGATCAACGGCTCGATGGCCGGGAAGAAAGTGCCGTAATCGAAATTGAATTTCTGCGCGATGTCGTTGGCCAGCTCCAGATGCTGGCGTTGGTCGTCGCCCACCGGCACGCGCGTCGCGTGATAGGCGAGGATGTCGGCGGCCATCAGCGCCGGATAGGTGAACAGCCCGGCGGACACGGCCTCCCGGTCCTTGCCCGACTTCTCCTTGAACTGCGTCATCCGGTTCAGCCAGCCCATGCGGGCGACGCAGACGAAGATCCAGCCGAGGCGGGCATGGGCCGGCACCGCCGACTGGTTGAACAGGATATGCGCCTTGGGATCGACGCCGCAGGCGAGCAGGGCGGCGGTGAGTTCGCGCGTCTGGGTGGCGAGCTGCTTCGGGTCCTGCGGCTGGGTGATGGCGTGCAGGTCGACCACGCAATACAGGCATTCATGGTCGGCTTGCAGTGCCACCCAGTTCCGCAGGGCGCCGAGATAGTTGCCGAGATGCGGAATGCCGGTGGGCTGGATGCCCGAGAAAATGCGCTGCATGGGGTGAAAGATCCGTTGCTTTGGCGGTGCGGCGTTGTCCGGCGGAAAACCGTGCCGGTCAACCCTGCTGCGGCACCGGGCGTGGGCGGCGGCGCATCTGCCGCATGTCGAACGCGCCGATCAATTGCCCGGCGATGCCGTACGCCACGCCGCCGCCGGCCACCAGCACGCCCAACCCCAACCAGCGCAGACCAGCCAGGCCGGCGAGCGGCGCGAAGGCCCAGTCGCGCAGTGCCAGCAACGCCGCGACCATCGCCAGCCCCGCCAGCAGCATGCGCGGCACGCTCCGCCGCAAGGCCGCGTCCGGCGCCAGATGCCCGCGCCGCATGAGGATCGTGGCGAGCGCGCTGACATTGAACCAGGCGGACACGGCGGAGGCGAGCGGCGGCCCGACATGCTGCAGCGGCACCATGAAGGCGACGTTCATCGCCAGGTTCAGGCCACCGCGGCCACGCCGATCTTCACCGGCGTCGCGGTGTCGCCGCGCGCGAAGAAGCCGGGCGCCAGCACCTTCACCAGCACGAACGCCGGCAGCCCCACCGCGTAGGCCGCGAGCGACTGCGCCGACAGACGCGCGCTCTCGGCATCGAACGCGCCGCGGCCGAACAGCACCCACATCACCGGATACGCGCACCACGATCAGCGCCACCGCGGCCGGCAAGCGTCAGGAACAGCGCGTATTCGATCGCGCGGTTCAGCGTGCCGAGCGCGGCCTCCGCCTCGCCGGCGCGCACCTGGCGCGACAGCAGCGGCAGCAGCGCGGTGCCGACCGCGGTGCCGATCACGCCCAGCGGCAGTTGCTGCACCCGGTCGGCGTAGTACAGCAGCGACACCGTGCCGGCCGGCAGCAGGCTGGCGATGATCACGTCGACCGCCAGGTTGAGCTGGGTCACGCCGGCGCCGACCAGCCCCGGCAGCATGCGCCGCAGCAGCACGCGGCATCTGCGGCGTCAGGCGCGGGCGCGGCAGCGCAGCCCCATGCCGGCGCGCCGCAACGCCCACAGCAGCAGCCGAGCTGCGCCACGCCCGATGCGGTGCACGCCCCAGGACAGCGCATGGCCGGCCGTCGGCACATAGGGCGTCAGCCACAGCATGCAGGCGATCGAGACCACGTTGAACAGCACGTAGCGACGCCGACGCGGCGGTGAACCGGTCGAGCCCGTTCAGCACGCCCGACACCAGTGCGGCGAGGCAGATCAGCAGCAGGTAGGGAAACGTGATGCGCGACAGCGCCACCGCGAGCGCGAACTTCTCCGGGGTCGCGGCGAAGCCCGGCGCCAGCACCGCCATCATCTGCGGCATGAACACCTCGCCCGGCGATGGTCAGCGCGCCGAGCCAGAACGCCATGACGGCGAACGTCTCGTCGGCGAACGGTGCGCGGCGGGCGGCCCTCGGCGGCGAGCATGCCGGAGAAGGCGGGCACGAAGGCGGCGTTGAACGCGCCCTCGCCGAACAGGCGGCGGAACAGGTTGGGCAGCTTCAGCGCGACGAAGAACGCATCGGCGATCGGGCCGGCGCCGAGCATCGCCGCGATCAGCATGTCGCGCGCGAAGCCCAGGACGCGGCTCGCCATGGTCCAGCCGCCGACGGTCAGGACGCCGCGCAGCATGGCTGGTCTGCCACGCGCCGCGCGCGCTACGGCCGCCCTCATTCGTCCCGCCGCGGCCGCGCCAGCGCCGCGATCGCCTCGGCCAGCGTCGTGCGTCCGGCCAGCAGCGCCGCGACCGCGGTGCAGATCGGCATGTCCGACGACCCGGCGGCGCGCGCCACCAGGGCGGGCGCCGTGGCCACGCCCTCGGTGACCGAGCTGCGCGCCGCCAGGACGTCGGCCAGCGCCTCGCCGCGGCCCAGCGCCAGGCCGAGGCTGTAGTTGCGGCTGGCCGCGCCGGTGCAGGTCAGCAGCAGATCGCCGAGGCCGGACAGTCCCATCACCGTCTCCGCGCGTCCGCCGAGCGCCACGGCCAGCCGCGCCAGTTCCGCCAGGCCGCGGGTGATCAGCGCGGCGCGGGCGTTCTCGCCGAGCCCGGCGCCGATCACCGCGCCGGCCGCGATGGCGATGACGTTCTTCGCCGCCCCGCCGACCTGCGCGCCGATCGGGTCGTCGTTGCCGTACAGCCGGAACGACGGCGTGCCGAGCAGTCGCGGCGACCGCGTCGCGCAGGTCGGCGTCGGTGGCGGCGACGACCGCGGCGGCCGGCAGCCCGGCGGCGATCTCGTGGGCGAAGTTCGGCCCGGTCAGCACCGCGGCCGGCGCGCCGGGACGCAGCTCGGCGACGATCTCCAGCGGCAGGCGCAGCGTTCCGCGTCTCGACGCCCTTGGCGCAGACCACCAGCGGCGCGGCCCGGGCGGCAGCGTGCCAGCACGCCGCGCAGGTGCTGCATCGGCACCGCCAGCAGAGCCAGCGATCGGCCGCGTCGGGCACGTCGACGGCACCGCGATCGCGTCGGGCAGGCGCATGCCGGGCAGGCGCGGGTTCTCCCGGCTGGCGGCGATCGCCGCGGCGCGGGCCGGGTCGCGCGCCCACAGCGTCGACGCCGTTGCCGGCGCGCGCCGCCTGGATCGCGAGCGCGGTGCCCCAGGCGCCGGCGCCGATGACCGCGACGCTACTCATCGGCGATGCCGCCTGACCGGCGGCCGCCTCGCCCGGCTTCGCGATCGCCCAGCCGTTCGAGCAGCGCCGCCAGGATCGCCGGCGCCTCCTGTTCGAAGCGGTACGGCGGATTGACCACCAGCATGCCGCAGCCGTTCAGCCGCGCCGGATCGACCGGCTCGCGCAGGCACAGCTCGGCGGCGACGATGTCGCGCATGCCGCTCTCGCGCATGTCGGCGAGGAACTGCGCGCACCGGCGCGCGCTGCTTGATCGGATACCAGGCGGCGAACACGCCGGTGCGGAAGCGCGCATGGCCGGTGGCGAGGCCGCGCGCCAGGTGGGCGAACTCGTCGCGGGTCCTCGAACGGCGGGTCGATCAGCACCAGGCCGCGCCGTTCCGTGCGGCGGCAGCAGCGCGCCCAGCGCCTCCCACGCATCGCGATGATGCACCGCGACCTGGCGGTCGCCGGCGAAACTGCCGGCGCAGCGCGGCGGCATCCTCGGGATGCAGTTCGCAGCAGGCCAGCCGGTCGTCGGGCCGCAGCAACGCGCGGACGATCGCCGGCGAGCCGGGATAGAGGCCAAGCGATCGCACCAGGCCGACGTAGTCCGCCAGCGCCGGCGGTGGCGTCGTCGCAGCAGGCGCGCGATGCCGGTCCGCCATTCCCCGGTGCGCGCGGCCGGGCCGCGCGTCAAGGTCGTAGCGACCCGTGCCGGCATGGGTGTCCAGCACGAACAAGCGGCGCCGGCTTGCGCTGCAGCGCGCGCAGCAGCCAGACCAGCACCGCGTGCTTCACGCAGTCGCCGAAATTGCCGGCATGGAAGGCGTGGCGGTAGTTCACGGGCGAGCCAGCTTCCAGCGGCCACGCGGCGCGGGGCGCGAAGTCGAGCTCGTCGACCAGCCCGAGCCGCAGCCGCTCGATCCCGGTCCATGCCACCATCACCGCGTTGTCGGTGCACAGCCGCACCGGCGGCGCCACCAGTGCGGAACCCTGCGCCTGCGCGGCCGCGCGTCCAGCGCCGCGCGGATCGCGGCGTTCGCGGCCACCCCGCCGGCGACGACCAGCAGGCGCGCGGCCGTGGCGCGCTCGCGCATCATCGCCATCGCGTGTGCCGGCGCGATCCGCCAGCACCTCGGCCACCGCGCGCTGGAAGCCCGCGGCGATGTCGGCGGCGATCTGCGCCGGCAGCGCGCCCGGCCGGCAGGCCGCGCCACCTCTGCGCCACCGCGGTCTTCAGGCCGGAGAAACTGAAATCGCAGCCCGGCCGGCCCAGCATCGGGCGCGGGAACGGCGAAACGCTGCGGATCGCCGCCCGCCGCCAGCCGCTCCAGCGCCGGCCCGCCGGGCCAGCCCAGGCCGAGCAGCTTCGCCGACCTTGTCGAACGCCTCGCCCGCCGCGTCGTCGATCGTGCCGCCGAGGCGCACGATAGCCGCCCGACGCCCTCGACCGCGACGCACTGGCAATGTCCGCCGGAGACCAGCAGCAGCAGATAGGGAAATGGCGCGCCGCCCTCGACCAGGCCGGGCAGCCGGGCGGTCAGCGCGTGCGCCTCCAGATGGTTCACCGCGACGAACGGCAGGCCGTGCGCGATCGCGATGCCCTTGGCGAACTGGCTGCCGACGATCAGCCCGCCGATCAGCCCGGGCCCGCCGCTCGCCGCCACGCCGCCGAGATCGCGAAGCCGAGCCCGGCCCGCGCCATCACCTCGCGCACCAGGGCCGGCAGATGCGGCCAGATGCGCGCGCGCGGCGATCTCCGGCACCACGCCGCCATAGGGCGCATGCTCGCGCTCCTGGCTGCAGCACCGCCTCGGCCAGCACGCGGCCATCCGCGTCCAGCACCGCGGCGGCGGTCTCGTCGCAGGAGGTCTCGATGCCCAGGACCGGGCCGCGCATCGGCGCGGCAAGTTGTCGTCTTTCCATCGTCGCGATCGGGTAATAGGACAGCGTGCATGACCGTCGCCCACCGCACATCGCCGCCGCCGCACAGTCCCGGAGCCGCATCGCCCGCGCATTGCCGCTGCGGGTCGGCACCCGCGGCTCGCCGCTCGCGCTGGTGCCAGACCCGCGTCTTCCTCGCGCGTGCTGACCAGCTTCTGCCCGGTGCTGCGCGGCATGGACGTGTTCGAGGAGCACGCCATCCGCACCACCGGCGACGCGGTGCAGGACCGCCGGCTGGCGGAGATCGGCGGCAAGGGGCTGTTCGCCAAGGAAATCCACGAGGCGCTGCCCGACGGGCGCATCGACTTCGCGGTGCACAGCCTGAAGGACCTGGAGACCGAGCTGCCCCCGGCATCGTGCTCGCCTGCACGCTGCAGCGCGAGGATGCGCGCGACGCGCTGATCCTCGGCCCCGGCTGCGGCGCCGCGATCCGGCGGACCCGTTCGCCTGCCTGCCGCGCGGGCGCGGTGATCGGCACCGTCTCGGTCCGGCGCCAGGCGCAGTTGCTGCACGCGCGCCCGGACCTGCCATCACCACGCTGCGCGGCAACGTGCAGACCCGGCTCGACAAGCTGGCGCGCCGGCGAGTGCGCCGCCTCGCTGCTGGCCTATGGCCGGGCTGAAGCGGCTGGGCCTGGCGGACCGAGGCGTCGGTCGTGCTCGACCCCGACGCGATGGTGCCGGCCGCCGGCCAGGGCATCGTCGGCGTCACCGTGCGGGAGGACGACACCGAACTGCGCGAACTGCTGGCCGCCATCGAGGACCCCGAGGCGCAAGCGCCGTCGCCACCGCCGAGCGGGCGATGCTGGCGCGGCTCGACGGCTCCTGCCGCACGCCGATCGGCGGCTATGCGCGGCTGCTGCCGAATGGCGAGCTGCACCTGACCGGGCTGGTGGCGCGCGCGGATGGCTCGCTTCCTGCTGAAGCGCAGCCTGCACGGCGCGGCCGCCGACGCCGCAGCGGCATCGGCACCGAACTGGGCGCCAGCCTGCGCGCCGACAGCCCGCGCGACATCTTTGCCTGAGCCCAAGGCGGGCACGGCTTCACCCGAAGCGAGGGCGGTGCTGATCACCCGGCCGCAGCCTGGCGCCGATGCGACGGCGCGGCGTGTGGCGGCACTTGGCCTGCGCCCGGTGGTCGCGCCGGTCCTGGCAGTGGTGGGGCGGCGCGTGAAGCTGCCGCCGCTGCGTCGGCTGCAGGCGATCCTGGTGACCAGTGCCAATGCCCTCGAAGACCTGCCCCGCGATTATTTCGAACTGCCGTTGTTCGCGGTCGGCCGTGCCACCGCGGCCCGCGCCGGTGAAGCAGGTTTCAACAATGTGCGCAGTGCGGACGCCGACGCCCAGGCGCTGGCGGCGCTGGTCGTGCGAAGCTGCACCCAGGAGGCGGGCAGCCTGTTGCTGGCCTGCGGCGAGGGCCAGGGCATGAGTTTGGCCGGCGCATTGCGGCAGGCGGGTTTCCGGGTGATCCGGCGGGTCGTCTACGCCGCCGGCGCCGTCGCCGAACTGCCCGATTCCGCCTGCCGGGCCCTGCGGGGGAACGATCTGCGGGCGGCCCTGTTCTTCTCGCCGGCGACGGCGCGCGCTTTCGTTTCCCTGTTGCGGCGGGCGATGTCCGATGATCATGTGGCGGGGGTGGAAGCGCTGGCGATTTCTGAACCCACGGCAGCCGCATTGCGGTCCTTGCCGTGGTGCCGCATCCGTGTTGCTTCACGCCCCAATCAGGATGAATTGTTGGCCATGCTGACATGACCGAATCACCGACGAATCCTCCTTCGCCGAATTCCGCGTCCGCCCCCAAGCCCGATCCGGTGCCGCCGGCGGCGATGCCACCATCGGCGAAACCCGCCGGCTCCGGCCTGCAGCCAGGCGTGTCGCAGGGCATTCCGAAGGCCGACCTGCCCAAGCCCGGGATGCCGAGGCGCGACATTCCCAAGGCCGATGTCGCGAAGCCCAATCTCGCGAAGGCGGATCTCGCGAGCGCTGGCGCGGCGAAACCCGACACGCCACGCCCCGCCGCCGGCACCTCGCGAAGCGCACTCGCGGTGTTCTCGGGGTTGGGGTTTCTGATCCTGGTCGGCGCCTGCTTTTATCTGTGGCAACGGCTCGACGACCTGGCCCGCAGCGTGGACCCGGTGCGGGTCACCGTGCTGGAAAGCCAGGTGCGGCTGCTGCAGCAGCGTCTGACCCAGCTTGAGCAGGCACCGGCACCGGCACCGGCCGCGCCGCCGCCCGACCTGCGGCCGATCGAGCAGCGTCTCGCGGCGCTGGAGCATCGCCCGCAACCGGCGCCCGGGCCTGATGTCGCGCCGCTCGCGGCACGGGTGGATGCCCTGGACGCCAAGCTGTCGCAACGCGAGGCACAGGCGGGCCAGTCGATCGATCGCGCGGCCCGGCTCGCCCCGTTGCAAGTGGCCGCAACCGCACTCGAAGCCGGGCAGCCGCTTGGCGAGATTCCTGGCGCGCCGCCCGCGTTGTCGCGTTTCGCGGTCGCCAGACCGCCGACCGAGCCGGCGCTGCGGCTCGCTTTCCCCGAGGCCGCGCGCGCCGCCGCCGAGGCCAGCCGGCCGGGCATGGCGGGCGAAAACCTGGCCGAGCGGATATGGACCCGCATGACCCGCCTGGTCACGGTTCGCGCCGGGGACCGGGTGATCGTCGGCGCGCCGGCGGCGGTGGTGCTGGCCGATGCGCAACGCAAGCTCGATGCCGGCGACCTCGGCGGCGCGGTCGCCGCACTCGCGGCACTCGACCCGCCGGCGGCCGCAGCGATGGCGGATTGGCGGGCGCAGGCGCAGTCGCTGCTCGACGCCCGTGCCGCGCTGACGGCGATGGCGCGCGGCTGATGCGGCGGATCTTCATCTTCGTGATCGCCGCCGGCTTGGTCGTGGCGGCGGCGTGGTACCTGTCCGGCCTGCCCGGCCAGGTGGCGGCCACCATCGCCGGCGTCACCGTCGAGACCTCGGCGCCTCTCGCCGTCCTGGCGCTCGTCGTGCTGGTTGCGCTGCTGCACCTGCTGCTGCGTCTCATCACCGCGTTGATCCTCCTGCCGCGCACCCTGCGGCGCTGGTGGCGGCGGCGGTGGCGCGAACGGGGCGATGCGGCGGTGAGCAGGGCGCTGGTGGCGCTCGCCGCCGGGGACGCCGCGGATTCGCTGCACCACACCCAGCGCGCGCGCCGCCTGCTCGGGGATTCGCCGCAGACCTTGCTGTTGGCCGCCGAAGCCCGTCGCCTCGCCGGCCGCGAGGACGATGCCGCCTTGGTGTTCCGCACCATGGCGGCGCGCGACGATGCGGCCTTCCTCGGGCTGCGCGGTTTGTTCCGCCAGGCGATGGCACGCGAGGACTGGGCCGAGGCGGCGGTGCTGGCCCGCCGGGCGGAGACTTTGCATCCCGGCGCCTCGTGGCTGCGCGAGCAGCGAACCGAACTCGCGGTGCGCACCGGCGATTGGCGGCAAGCCCTCGCGCTGGCCGGTCCGGGCGCACCGCGCACCGCCTTCGCGGTCGCCGCCGCCGACGCCGCCACCGACCCCGATGCGGCGACGCGGCTGGCGCGGCAGACCTGGAAGGCCGATCCCGGCTTCGTGCCGGCCGCCCTCGCCTATGCCAGGCGGCTGCGGCAGGCCAACCGGGACGATCGCGCCCAAGAGGTCCTGCGCACGACCTGGAAGATCTCGCCGCATCCGGACCTCGCGGCCTTCGCGCTGGACAACGGCGCGGTGGACATGGCGCGGGTCAAGCTCGCGGCCAGTCTCGTGCAGGCGGCCCCGGACCATGCGGAAAGCCATCTGCTGTTGGCGCGCACCTCGCTGGAAGCCGGCCTGACCGGTGAGGCGCGACGCCATGCCGAAGCGGCGCGGCGGGCGGGCATGCGGCAGAAGCGGCTGTTCCTGTTGCTGGCCGATCTTGAAGCGGTCGAACACGGCGACACCGAGGCCGGGCGCGTCGCCCAGCACGACGCGTTGCGCCAGGCGGCCTCCGCCGAGCCCGATTCGGCCTGGCGCTGCGAGGTTTGCGGCGCGGCGCACGCCACTTGGCTGCCGGCCTGCCCGGTCTGCCACACGCCAGGACGCATCGCGTGGCGAGGCCCCGCGCGTCTTGCGCTGGCCGCGGATTGAGCAGGCGGCCGCGCCGCGTCAGCGCGCCCGGTCGCGTGCGTCCACGACATCTTTCGCGCGGGCTTCCTCGATCGGGTCCAACGGCCGCGTGATGGTGCAGGCGCCAAGGGCGAGGAACGGTTTCGGGTCGACCGCGTGGCCGCCGATCCGGACCTCGAAATGCAGATGCGCGCCGTGCGCGTTGCCGCTGGTGCCGACGGCGCCGAGGGCGGCGCCGAGCTCGACGGCAGCACCCGGGATGATGCCCGGCGCGAAGCGGGACAGATGCGCATATCGGGTGACGGTGCCGTCGGCGTGCAGCAAATCGACGATGTTGCCATAGGCGAAGTAGCTGGCGGCAAACACCACCCTGCCGGCAAAGGCGGCGCGCACGACCGAGCCGTAGGGCGCCAGCAGATCAACTCCGCTATGGAAGCGGCCGAATCCGCGGGCGACCTGCTTCAGCTGCGCCGCCGGCATCAGCATGCTGCCGCAGGTGTCGGCCCGGGAGGTATCCGCCAACGAGGTATCCGCCAGCGAGGTATCTGCCAACTCGGGCGGATTGGCTTGTGCGGGCACCGCTTGCCACGCGGAGGTCACCAGAACGAGGGAAGCGGCGATTTTTCGCATCGGCGGCATCTATCACGGCTCGGTTAACTTATTCTAATCCGGGCCACGACAAGGCGCCGCCCCAAGCAAGGGCGCGGGGTCGACGGGTTTGCCCTCGACCAGGACCTCGAAGAACAGATGCGTGCCGTAGGTGACCCCGGTGCGGCCGACCACACCGAGCATTTCGCCCGCCGCGAGCGCCCGTCGCCCTTCGGCCAAGGCCGGCGTCACCCGGCCGAGATGGGAATAGATCGCGGTGTAGCCGGCGTGGCGGACCACCACTTCCAGACCGCCGGCGCCGCGTTTGCGGATGCTCACGACCTGGCCCTCGGCCACGGCAAACACCCCGGCCCCGGCCGGTGCCGGAAGGTCGACGCCGTTATGGAAGGAAGCCGGCGCCTGCGGACCGATCCGGCGGCGCGGCCCGAACGGCGACGACAGGCAACCGCTGGTGACCGGCATGCGCCATGTCGCCGCCGGCGGATCGGCCGGGCGAGTCTGGGCCGCCACCGGCACGGCCAGAAGGCTAAGCAGCGAAGCGGCGCACAGCGTCCGGATCAAACGAAAATCCCCAGCCCGGCCGCTCCGGCACGATCGCGTTGCCGTCCCGGTCGAGCTCGATCTGTTCGCGGTAGAGCGGCGCGAACCACGGCATGTGCTCGAGATAGTTGGCGTTGGGCAAGGGCCGCCAGGATCGGCAGGCTCATCTCGCTGAAACAGATGGGAGGAGACCGGCACGTCGAAACGCCTCGCGCCATGTGGGCGACCTTGACGAACTCGGTGGCGCCGCCCATCCGCTGCAGGTCGGGCATCAAGACGTCGGCCGATTTCGCCCGAGCATGCCGAGGAAGCCGTGGCGCGTGTACTCGGTCTCGCCCGCGGCGATCGGCGTGTCGAGCGCCGCCGCGATCTGCGCCTCGCCCTCATGGTCCCGTAGGCCGACATCGGCTCCTCGAACCAGGTGAGGTCGAATTCCTCGAGGTCGCGGCCGAGGCGGATCGCCTGGTCGCACGGTCATCTGCTGGTTGGCGTCGACCATCAGCGCGATGTCAGGGCCGATCGCCTCGCGCACGGCGCGCACGCGGGCGACGTTGCCGGCGCGGTCGGTGCTGCCGACCCGGATCTTCATGGCGCGGAAGCCCTGGGCGACGAAGTCGGCTCGCTTCGCGTTGCAGCTCGTCGATCGACAAGGAGAGCCAGAGCCCGCCGCTGGCGTAGGTCGGCACCGCGGTCGCGAAGGCGCCGAGCAGGCGGGCGACGTTCAGGTCCGCCGGCCTTGCCGCGGATGTCCCACAGCGCGTTGTCGATCGCGGCGAGGCCGACGATCGAAACGCCGTTCTGGCCGACGAAATTGAGCTCGGTCCAGGCGCGCGCGGTGGAACGCGCCCGGCAGCGTCGGATCGAGGCCAACGACCAGCGGCTCGAGGATGCGCACCATGTCGTGGATCACCGACAGGCGGCGGTTGTTGATGCGTGAACACCAGGCCCTCGCCGATGATGCCTTGGTCGGTGTCGAGGAACACCAGCACGCAGTCGGCGGACCGGATCTCGAAGATCGCCGTACGGATCGGCGGGTCGATCGGCAGATGCACGATTGCGGTGCGCAGCGCGGTGATCTTCATGGCTTCAGGCCCGGTGGATGTTGGGAGGCGAAACCGCGAAGCGCGACATGATGTCCGGATCGGGATCGCAGCCGAGGCCGGGTCCCTGCGGCACCGTGACGCGGCCGTCGATTTCGCCTCCACCATGTCGTGATAGGGGCTGGCTTCGAGATCGACGAACAGCCGCTCGAACGGCTGGTCCGGGGCGAGGCGCGCGTGCAGGTGCAGCGAGGCGAGGAAGCCGGCGCCGAAATAGGCGCAATGCGGCATCGATCCGAACACCCATTGCCTGCGCCAGCCCGGCGATCCGCAGCATCTCCGTGACGCCGCCGATCTTGGTGACGCGAGGGTTGGGCGATGTCGAGCGCCGCCGCGTCGAAGGCACGGCCGAAATCGATCAGGCCGCGGCGTTCTCGCCGGCGGCGATCGGGATGCCGCCCTCGCGGCGCACACGGGCGAGGCCGTCGAAATCCTCCGGCGGCCACACCGGCTCCTCGAGCCATGGAGGTTGTAGGGACGCAGTTGGCGGGCCATGTCGATCGCCTCGTCCGGCGTCCACGGGCAGTTGGTGTCGACCATGATCGAAGGCGCCTCGCCCGCGGCTTCCCTGGCGGCGGCGACCGGACCCACGGTGATCTCGTGCAGCTTCAGCGCGCCATAGCCTTGGTCGACCGCGCGGCTCACGGCGGCGGCGATTGGGCCGGGCGCGCCGTAGCGGAGCAGGCTGGCATAGGCCGGGAATGTCGCGGGCGGCGTGGCGCCCAGCAGCCGCCACAACGGCAGGCCGGCCTGCTTTCCGGCGATGTCCCACAGTGCCATGTCCATCGCCGATTGTGCGTATAGATGCGGCCCGTTGCGGCCGAACAGGTGGAACGCATGGCCGATGCGGCGATGCAGGCCCGTGATGTCGCGCGCATCCTGGCCGAGCAATGCGGGGGCGAGTTGCGTGTCCATGACGCTGCGCGTCGCCGGGCAGCAGGCGTGGCCGAAGCCTTCGCCCCAACCTTCCAGTCCCGCATCGGTGACGATGCGCAGGAACAGCGAAAACATCTTCGACCAGCTGAAGCCGACGAACTCGGCCGGCGCCGCGCCCATGCTGAATGGCACGCCGATCAGGTGAGTCTCGACCGCGATGATTTTCATTCTGTTTCCGTTTCATCCGCACGATGGCAGGCGACCAGCGATGCGCCGACCTGCCGCCATTCCGGCACGACGGCGCGGCAGATGTCCACCGCCATCGGGCAGCGGGTGTGAAAGCGGCAGCCGGGTGGCGGATTGGTGGGCGAGGGGATTTCGCCGATCAGGGGTATTCGCGGCTTGGCGCGCTGCCGCCGCGGGTCGGGTTCGGGCACCGCGGCCAGGAGTGCCCGCGTGTAGGGGTGGCGCGGTGCGGCGAACAGCGCATCGCGCGGCGCCAGTTCGGCGAGGCGGCCGAGATACATCACCGCCACGCGGTCGCAGACATGGCGGACCACGGCGAGGTCGTGCGAAACGAACAGGCTCGACATCTTCAACCGGGCCTGCAACTCGACGAGAAGGTTCAGGATCTGCGCGCGCACCGAAACGTCCAGCGCCGAAACCGGCTCATCGCAGATCAGCAAGGCCGGTCGCAGCGCCAAGGCCCGCGCGATGACGATGCGCTGGCGCTGGCCGCCGCTGAACTGATGCGGGTAGCGCGCGGCGAAATCCGGCCGCAGTCCCACCTCCTCAAGCAATCCCGCGACCCGCTCCCGCAGCGTGGCGCCACGGGCGATGCCGCGTACCAGCAACGGCTCGCCAATCGCCTCGCCGATGGTCATGCGGGGGTTGAGCGAGGTGACGGGTCCTGGAACACCATCTGCACCCGCGCGCGCATGCGCCGCAGCGTGGCCCGGTCGGCGCCTGCGATCTCGGTGCCCAGCACCCGGATGCTGCCGCGCGTCGGCGCGACCAGGCCGACGACGGCGTGGGCTGCGGTGGACTTGCCGCAACCGGATTCGCCGACCAGGCCGAGCGTCTCGCTGGGACCGAGGCCGAAGGTCACGCCGTCCACGGCGCGAACCGGCGCCCCGTGGCGGGCGGCGAAATGCACCGCGAGGTCGGTGATTTCCAGGATCTCGCTCATGGCACGATCTGTCTCATGCCGGCGCGCCGATCCGATCGGCGTGCCAGCACGCCGATTGCCTGAGATCGCCGACATCGGCCAAGGGCGGCTGCTCGGCGACGCAGCGCGCGTCGGCCAGCGGGCAGCGGCCGGCGAAGCGGCAGCCCGGCGCGAATTCGGATGGCGTCGGCACCCGGCCCTCGATCACCGCGAGGCGGGATTTCGGCAGGTCGGACAGGCGCGGGATGGAGGCGAGCAGCAGTGCCGTGTAGGGATGGCGCGGCTGGGCGAAGATCGCCTCCGTGGCACCGGCCTCGGCGATGCGGCCGGCATACATCACCGCCACCCGGTCGGCGATGTCGGCGACCACGCCCATGTCGTGGGTGATCAGCACGCACCGCGGTGCCGCGCTCGGTGGCCAGGCGGCGCAGCAGGTCGAGGATCTGCGCCTGGATGGTGACGTCGAGTGCCGTGGTCGGCTCGTCGGCCAGCAGCACCGCCGGCCGCGCGATCAGCGCGGTCGCGATCATCACCCGTTGGCACATGCCGCCCGACAGCTCGAACGGATACTGATCGATGCGGCGCTCGGGGTCGGAGATGCCGACGTCTTCCAGCATGTGGCGGACCTCGCCGCGAACGGCGCGCAGCGGGCGGCGCAGGGCCTCGGCGATCTGCGCGCCGACGGTCGCCAGCGGGTCGAGTGCCGCCTGCGGTTCCTGGAAGATCATCGAGATTCGCCGGCCGCGCAATTCGCGCATGCGCCGTTCCGAGACCGACGAGATATCGGTGCCGGCGAGCATGATGCGGCCGGTCTGCCTGCGCACGGCATCCGGCAGCAGCCGCATCACGGCATGGGCGGTGAGCGACTTGCCGCAGCCGGACTCGCCGACCAGCGCCAGCACCTCGCCGGGTGCGACGGCGAAGGACACGCCGTCGACCACTCGCGCCGGCCCGATCGCCAGCGTCAGGTTCTCGACAACCAGCGCGGGTTCGGCAGCCGCCATTGCAGCGATTGGCCGCGGGCGGGCTGGTAGGTGCCGATCGAGTTGCCGCCGTCGACGGCGACGCACGGCGCCGGTGATGTTGTTCGCCGCCTGCGAGCACAGGTACAGAACCATTTGCGGCGCATCGTCCGGCCCGCTGTTGCGGCCGAGCGGGATGCGCGCGGTCATTCGCTCGACATACTCGGCGCGGCAGCAGGGAAAAATCGCTGCCGGGCGCGAAGCCGGGCTCGACCACGTTCACCCGGATGCGCTCGGGCGCCAGTTCCAGCGCCTGCCCCTTGGACAGCCGCTCCAGCGCGGTCTTGGACATGCAGTAGGTGACCGAGCCCGTCGGCATCTGCCGCGCGGCGCCGGAGCCGATGTTGACGATCGCGCCCTGGATCTTCTCGCGGATCATCAGCTTGCGCCATGTCGCGCGTCACCAGGAACGGCGCGCGGACATTGACGCTCATGATGCGGTCGAACTCGGCGGTGTCGAGATTCAGCAGCACGCCGGTGCGCGGATAGACGCCGGCATTGTTGATGACGATGTCAGGCGCGCCCCATGCCTTGGCCACGAGATCAGCGAGGCCGGCGATGGATTTCTCATCCGTGAGGTCGGTGGTGTGGAGCAGCGTCGTCGCGCGGTCGAGGCCGAGGCGCGCCGTGGTTTCTTCCAGCTTGTCGCGGCGCAGATCGGACAGGCACAGAACCGCACCTTGGGCGGCGAAGGCGGCGGCGATCCAGCCGCCATAGATGCCGGCGGCACCCGTCACCACCACGCGCTTGTCGTGGAATTCACCTTCGTAATTCATCTTCTCACCTATCGGCTGCGGGACCGCGGATCGACGCGATCGCGCAGCCAGTCGCCCGAACAGGTTGACGCAGAGGACCAGGACGAACAGGCGCCGCGCCGGGGAACACGGTCAGCCACCAGGCGCGCTGCACGTATTGCCGCCCGGCGGCCATGATGATGCCCCAGGACGGGTAGGGCGGCTGGACGCCGAGGCCGAGGAAGGACAGGCCGGCCTCGAACAGGATCATCAGGCCGAATTCGCTGGTGGCGACAACCATCAGCGGGCCGGCGATGTTCGGCAGGACGTGGCGGAGCAGGATGCGCACGGGTCCGCTGCCGGCCATTTCGGCGGCGCGGATATAGGGCAGGGTCACGACCTGCAGCGTCTGCGCGTAGGCGACGCGGGTGTAGCGCGGCCAGCGGGTCAGGCCGAGAACCAGCACCAGTGTGAGGAATCCCGGCCCCAGCACGGCGACGGTGAGCACCGCGAGCAGGATGGCCGGGATGCGCAGCATGGTGTCGACGAAGCGCATGACGAGGATCGCCGTCCAGCCGCGGAACCAGCCGGCGAGCAGGCCGAGCATGCGTGCCGACCAGCAGCGAGACGGAGACGGACAGGGACGCCACCATGAGCGAGGCGCGCGCGCCGTACAGGATGCGCGCGAGCAGGTCGCGGCCGAGATCGTCGGTGCCGAGCAGGTAGCTGGCGGTCGCCGGTGGCCGTGCCGGGCGGCCGCAGCCGCAGCAGCAGTGACTGACGCAGCGGGTCGTTCGGGCGCAGCAGGTCGGCGCCGGCGGCGGCGACGACGAAGGCTGCGAGAAGAGCGAGGATGACGACGATGCCCGGGGAGACGAGTCTGTCGCGCGTCATCGTGTCGCAGCCGGATGCGCGGGTCGATGACCGCATAGGCGATGTCGGCGAGCAGGTTCATGCCGATATAGACGATGGAAACGAACAGCACGATGGCCTGCACGACCAGGAAGTCGCGCGCCGCGATCGACTGGATGGCGAGTTGGCCGATGCCGGGCCAGGCGAACACCGTCTCCACGATGACGGCGCCGGCGAGCAGGTTGCCGATCTCGAGTGCCGCGATGGTCACGACCGGGATGGCGGCATTGCGCAGGACGTGGCGACAGCACGGCGGCGCGCAAGCGACAGTCCGCGGGCGCGCGCCGCCGTGACGTAGTCGCGCGAAAGCTCGTCGAGCACGGCGATGCGCGTCATGCGCGCGAAGGTGGACATGGTGAGCGCGCCGAGGGCGATCGACGGCATGATCAGGGATTGCAGTAACGTCGGCGCCCGAGGTGGGCAGCCAGCCGAGAGCGACGCCGAACAGCAGGATCAGCAGAATGCCGGACCAGAAGGTCGGCAGGCTCTGGCCGGTGAGCACGAAGCCGGCCAGCGCGCGTTCCACGATGCCGCCGCGCCAGACCGCCATGACGACGCCGGCGGGAATGCCGATGCCGAGTGCGACCAGCAGCGCACCGGCGGCGAGCTCCACGGTGTAGGGAATGCGCTCGGCCACGATGCCGGCGACGCCGGCGCGCTGAACCAGGCTCTCGCCGAGATCGAGCCGCGCGAGGTCGGCGAGATAGGCGCCGTATTGCACCAGCAGCGGGCGGTCGAAGCCGAGGGCGTGGCGCAGCGCAGCGATCTGCTCGGCGGTCGCACCTTCCGGCACCAGCAGCAGCGTCGGATCGCCGGAGAGCCGCATGATGAAGAAGACGATGGTCAGCACGCCGAAAGTAGCGACGACGGCCTGGCCCAGGCGGCCGGCAAGGTGGCGGATCATGCGACGGACTCTTGCCGACTGCAGCGGCCGGGATGCGCAGGCCGTCCGTTATGGCTGCCACTTCATGTCCATGACGAAGAACGCCTCGTTGGCGGTCGGCGTCCATTTCAGTTCCTTGCGGGCGAGATAGATCGCGTAGTCCTGGAACAGGCCGATGCCGGGGACTTCCTCGCGCAGGATTTCGAAGGCGCGGCGGTAGTGCTCGAGCCGCTTGGCTTCGTCGAGGATGGTGCGCGCGGCGTCGACCTCGGCGTCGAAGGCGGGATTGTTCATCTTCGACCAGATCGAGCCCGATGCGGAACAGCGGGAAGATCACGCCGTCGGCGTCCTGGCAGGCGCAGGACCAGCGACCCTGGCGAGGCGCCCGGCTTCCTCCGGTGTGCCCTGGCGGCGGCGCAGATAGGTCGGCTGGTCGAGTCACCGAGATCTCGACCTTGAGGCCGACATCGCCGAGCATCTGCTGCACCGCCTCGTTCAGCCGGCGGTCATAGGCGGGCGAGGTGATGAAGTTCAGCGTCGCGCCCTCGGCGCCGGCCTCCTTGATCAGCGCACGGGCGTGGGCGGGATCGTAGCGGCCAGCCCGGGACGTCGGCGACATAGCCGAAATTCGCCGGCGTGAGCACGATGTTGACCGGCTTGGCGTAGCCCTGTTGCAGCGCAGAAATGATGCGTGTCGCGGTCGATCGCCATGGCGATCGCCTGGCGGACGCGCTTGTCCTTGGTCGGCGTCGCCAGCGTGTTGATGAACAGGTAGGCGACGCGCTCGGTGGCGACCGGCAGGAGTTGCAGAGACTTGTTCGCGACTTCACGCATCGGCGTCGTCGGGCTGACAGGCCGCGGGTGATGTCGGCGCGGCCGGTGCGCAGATCGGCGATGCGGGTGGGGCCGTCCGGCACGGCGCGGAAGGTGACGGTGCGGAATGGCGGCTTGCCGCGCCAGTAGCTGTCGACGCCGTCGAGCACGGATTGCACGCCGCGCTGCCAGGCGCGCAGGCGATACGGGCCGCTGCCGATCGGTTCCTGGTTGAACTTCTGGTCGCCGACTTTCTCCACATAGGCCTTCGGCACGATGGAGAGTTTCACCAGTTGCGCCATCAGCGCCGGGTAGGGGGTCTTGGTGTGCAGCGTGACCTGGGCCGGGCCCGGTGACCTCGGCGGATGTGATCTGGTCGAACTGCGAGAGCTGCGGGCTCTTGAAGCGCCGGATTGGTGATGCGGCGGACGCGGAAGACCACATCGTCCGGCGTGAGCTGGCTGCCGTCCTGGAACACGATATCCGTGCGCAGGTCGAACACGATGGTGCGTGTCGTCGGTGTAGCGCCAGGCGGTGGCCACCTGCGGCACGATCTTGCCGGAGACGTCGCGGGTGACAAGGTTGTCGAAGATGTTGCGGTAGACCGTGTAGCTCTCGGTGTCCCACTGCAGATGCGGGTCCATGGTGGCGACGTCGCCGGGCAGGTCGACCACGAGATTGTCCTTCGCCTGCGCCCAGGCGGGCGCTGTGGCGCCGAACGCGGCGAGCATCAGCAAAACGGCAGGAAATACGCGCATCGGACTCTCCTCCCCCTCGAATGGCTGATCGTGGCCGCAGCGGCGGCGGCGCGCAATCTGTCGCTATTGCGGCACTTCGCCATCCGCCCGTAGGCTGATACCCATGCTGAAATTCATTGGCCGTCGTGCGCTGCTCGCTGTGCTCGTCACGTTGACGGTGCTCACGATCAGCTTCGCGCTCACCCGGCTTTCCGGCGACCTCGCGATCTCCATCGCCGGGCCGCAGGCGACGGCGGAGGACGTGGCGATCATCCGCAAAGCCTATGGGCTCGATCGGCCGGTGATCGTGCAGTTCTTCGACTGGGTGCGCTCGGCGGCGTCGGGCGACCTCGGCCGGTCCTATCTGTACCACGAACCGGTGGCCAACCTCATTCGCGACCGCCTGCCGATCACCCTCACGCTCGGCCTGACCGGACTGTGCATCGCCCTGTTCACGGCGATTCCGCTGGGCATCATGGCGGCGATGCGCGAGGGCACGGTGCTGGACCGCGCGATCATGATGCTGGCCGTGGTCGGACAGGCGATGCCGAGCTTCTGGCTCGGGCTGCTGCTGATCATCTGGGTCGGGCTGAAGCTGCAATGGCTGCCGATTTCCGGCGTCGACACCTGGGACGGCTACATCCTGCCCGGAGTGGTGCTGGCGTTCTCGGCGATTCCGGCACTGATGCGCCTCACCCGCAGCGGCATGGTCGATGCCCTGGCGTCGGACTATATCCGCACCGCGCGGGCGAAGGGGCTCAGTCGCGGCTCGGTCGTGCTGAAGCACGCGCTGCGCAACGCGGCAATGCCGGTGGTGGCGGTGGCGGCGGTGCAGCTCGGCTTCATGCTCAGCGGCTCGATCATCATCGAGGCGGTGTTCGCGCTGCACGGCGTCGGCTATCTCGCCTGGGAATCGATCAGCAAGAACGATTTTCCGGTGGTGCAGGCCGTGGTGCTGTTCCTGGCCACGATCTACATCGTGCTGACGCTGGTGGCCGATTTGTTGAACGCGGCCCTCGACCCGCGACTGCGCGCGGCATGAAGGGCATGCCTTCGCTGCGCATGGTGGCGGCATGCCTCGGCGCATTCATCGTCGGCGGTGTCGCCCTGATCGCGATGTTGGCACCCCTCCTGGTGCCGCATGACCCGTTCGCCCAGGATCTCGCCCATCGCCTGGTGCCGCCGTCCTTCATGGAGGGCGGAAACGCGGAGAATTTCCTCGGCACCGACCAACTCGGGCGGGATTATTTCTCGCGGCTGATCTATGGCGCGCGGATCTCCATGCTGATCGGCGTGCTGACGGTGGTCACGTCGGGCCTGATCGGCATCACGCTCGGGTTGCTTGGCGGGTTCTTCGGCGGGCGGGTGGACGATGTGGTGATGTTCGTCATCACCACCCGGCTGTCGATCCCGCTCATCCTGGTGGCGCTGGCGGTGGTGTCTCTCGTTGGCAGCTCGCTGACAGTGGTCGTGCTCACGCTCGGGCTGCTGCTGTGGGAGCGGTTTGCCGTGGTGGCGCGGACCACCAGCATGCAGGTGCGCACGCTCGACTATGTCAGCGCCGCCTGGGCGGCCGGATGCTCGCAGGCGCATATCGTGCTGCGGGAGGTGCTGCCGAACATCGCGCATCATCTGGTGGTGGTGGCGACGCTGGAAATGGCGCTGGCGATCCTGCTGGAGGCGGCGCTGTCGTTCCTCGGCCTCGGCGTGCCGCCGCCGCTGCCGAGCTGGGGGCTGATGATCAGCGAGGCCAAGGACTACATGTTCTTCAGCCCGTGGGTGATCATGGTGCCGGGCATCGCGCTGTTCGTCCTGGTGTTCGGCATCAACCTGCTGGGCGACGGCCTGCGCGACATGCTTGGCGCCACGCGGGACGCATGAGCGAGGCGCTGCTCGACGTCGAAGGCTTGCGGGTGCGGTTCGGGACCGGCACCGAGGCGGTGCGCGGCATCTCGCTCGCGGTCCGGCGCGGCGAGACGCATTGCCTGGTCGGCGAGTCCGGCTGCGGCAAGTCGGTGACGGCGCTGGCGGTGATGGGCCTGCTGGCGCGCGGCGGGGTGCGGAGTGCCGACGCGTATGCGCCTGCGCGGCACCGATTTGCTGCCGCTGTCCGAACGCGCGATGTCGCGGCTGCGCGGCGATGTCATGGGCATGATCTTCCAGGAGCCGATGACCAGCCTCAATCCGGCCTACACCGTCGGCTCCCAGATGGCCGAGGTGTTGCGCCGGCATCGCGGCGCCAGTCGCCAGGCAGGCGCTGGACCGCGCGGCGCGATTTGCTCGGCCGAGTCGGCATCACCGCCCCGGGCATGCGGCTGGCGCAATATCCGCACCAGCTCTCCGGCGGCCTGCGCCAGCGGGTGATGATCGCCATGGCGCTGATGTGCGACCCGGAACTGCTGATCGCCGACGAGCCGACCACCGCGCTCGATGTCACGGTGCAGGCGCAGATCCTGCGGCTGCTGCTGGAACTGCAGCGCGAGCTTGGCCTGGCGATCCTGCTCATCACCCACGACCTCGGCGTCGTCGCGCGGATGGCGCACCGGGTGAGCGTGATGTACGCCGGCGAGATCGTCGAGCAGCGCGACCGCGGCCGAGTTGTTCGCCAGCCCGACGCATCCCTACACGCGTGGTCTGCTCGAATGCGTGCCGATCCCGGGCAAGGTCGCGGCGCGACCAGCCGCTCGGCAGCATTCCGGGCACCGTGCCGCGAATCCCGCCGGGCTTCGCCGGTTGCGCCTTCCGCGAACGCTGCGCCCACGCCATGCCCGAATGCGCGACCGCGGTGCCGCTGCAGCAGCGCTTGCCCGGCCATGATTATCTTTGCCGCCTGCCGCCCGGCTGGCCTGGGCAGCAAGCGGCATGACCGCCGCCATCGAGATCCGCGATGTGCGGCGGATCTTCCGCCAGGGCACCGGCGTGTTCTCCGCCGCCCGCCAGGTGCGCGCGGTGGACGGGGTTAGCCTGTCCGTCCCGGTTGGCGGCTGCGTCGGCATCGTTGGCGAATCGGGCTGCGGCAAGTCCACTCTGGCGCGGCTGATCCTCGGCCTGCACGCACCGAGCAGCGGCGACATCCTGGTCGGCGGCCGGCTGATGTCCGGCATGAACCGGCGCGAGCGGGCGCGGCTGATCCAGCCGGTGTTCCAGGACCCGTTCTCCTCGCTCAATCCGCGCCGCAGCGTGCACGACATCGTCGGCCTGCCGCTCGCCGCCGCCGGCGTGGCAGGGGGCGAGATCACCGGGCGCGTGCTGGCGATGCTCGATCGCGTCGGCCTGTCGCGGGAGATGGCGGCGCGGTTGCCGGCGCAACTCTCGGGCGGCCAGCGCCAGCGCGTCGCCATTGCCCGCGCACTCGTGCTGCGGCCGGAGATCGTGGTCTGCGACGAGCCGACCTCCGCACTCGACGTGTCGGTGCAGGCGCAGATCCTCAACCTGCTCGCCGAGTTGCGGCGCGAACTCGGGCTGACGCTGCTGTTCATCAGCCACAACCTCGCCGTGGTGGAGCATATCTGCGACGAGGTGGCGGTGATGTATCTCGGCCGCATCGTCGAGCATGCGGCGACCGACACCCTGTTCCACGCGCCGGCGCATCCGTATACGCGGGCTCTGCTCGCCTCGGTGCTGACGCCGGAGCCGGGGCGCGGCATCCCCGATGTGGGGCTGGGCGACACCTATCCCGATCCCGCCAACATCCCCGCCGGCTGCCGCTTCCATCCGCGCTGCCCGATCGCCGTCGATGCCTGCCGCAGCAAGACGCCCGAACCCCGCCGGCGCGACGGGCGGGTCGTGGAATGCCTGCTGGCCTGATCGGCCATCTTGTTTCTTTGAAGTGACACTCAGGGAAATTACCAATGGTTGACCGAAACAAGCCATTGACGAAACCGATGCCGGGGCACACAAACGGCCAATGCTGTTGCAGCGTCGTTCCCTTCTGGCTGGACTGATCACCGCGCCGGCCTTCGGGCGGGATGCGATGGCGGAAGAGGCGTGGCCGGCCGAACCTGTGCTGTCCGCCGCCGGCCTGTCCGCACCGCTCGCCACCCCGGCGCCGTCTGTGCCCTCACCGATCGTGCCAGTGCTGGCGGTCCCCCCCGCCCGCCTCGCGGCGCCGGGTGCGATGGCGAGGGGCGCGCCGCGCTGGCAGCGTTACGCGGTGGCGGCGCCGCGCACCAATGGCCGCCCGGTGATTTGCATCGTCATCGACGATCTCGGTGTGATGAGCGCCGGCACTGCCCGCGCCGTGGCGCTGCCGGCGCCGCTGACGCTGGCCTGGTTTCCGTTCGCCCGCAACCTGGGGGAGCAGGTCGGCCAGGCGACGCTGCGCGGCCACGAAACGCTGCTGCACATGCCGATGCAGGCCTTGGGCCATACCGAGGCCTCGGTCGGTCCGGATCCGCTGCGCATCGACCTGCCGCCAGAGGAAAATCTCCGCCGCCTGGTCGCCGCGATCGATTCGGTGCCTGACAGCGTCGGCCTCAACAACCACATGGGCTCGGTCGCCACCCGCGACGTCGCGTTGATGGATTTGGTCGCCGCCGAGACCCGCCGGCGGGACATGCTGTTCCTGGACAGCCTCACCATCGGCCACAGCGTCGCCTGCCGGCAGGCTGAACAGGCCGGCGTGCCAGCCTGCTCGCGTGACGTGTTCATCGACGACGTGGCCAATCGCGACAGCATCCAACACCAGCTGGAGCAGATCGAGCGGATTTCGCGGCGCCAGGGGCACGTGATCGCCATCGGCCATCCGCGGCATCTGACCCTCGATGCGCTGGAGGTCTGGGTGCCCGGGCTCGCGGCGAAAGGCTTCGTGCTGTGGCCGCTGTCGGCAACCGTCGCCCTGCGGCACGAGATCGCCATGCCGGTCGAGCTGGCGATCTGACGCTTCGGCCGCCAGCCGAATTTTCGGTTTAGAGCAATATGGCTTTAGGTGGAATCACCGTGCCATAAAATTGCTCGCCTAAACAGAAGGCTAGATCGTGATGGTCGCTGATACCAGCGACCATCACGATCTAGTAGCCGAGGGCGTGCGGCAGGGCCAGCACCAGCGCCGGAAACAGCGTCACCGCCGCCAGCACCATCAGCAACGCGCCCATCAGCGGCAGAACCTCGCGGAAAATGCTCCCGAGCGGCGCGTCGGTCAGGCCGTGCATGACGAACAGCAGCAGCCCATGCGGCGGCAAGGCGAGGCCGATCATCATATTGAGGATCAGCACCACCCCGAAATGCACCGGGTCGATGCCGATCTCCACCGCCAGCGGCACCAGCAGCGGCACCAGCACCAGCAGCATGGTGATCGCGTCGAGCACGCAGGCGAGGGTGAGGAACAGGATGTTCACCGCCAGCAGGAAAGCCAGTGGCGCCGGATGCCAGCGCGCAAGCAAATCCTGCAGCAGTTGCGGCACATTCTCGTTGGCGATGATGTAGTTGAACATGAACGCGCCGACGATGATCATGCCGACAGTGGCGATGCCGCGCACGGTGTCCTGCACCACACGCCACAGCTCGGCGAAGCCGGTGCTGCGGTAGATCACCGTGGTCAGGATCAGCGCATAGCTGGCGGCGATCGCGGCGGCCTCGGTCGGAGTGGCGACGCCGGAATAGATGATCGCCAGCAGCAGCACCGGCAAGGCCAGGGCCAGCGCCGCCCGGACGAAGATGCGCGGCACCGCGCGCCAGGGCGGCGGCGGCAGCGAAGGCAGGCGCCGGCGGCGCGCCAGCACCACGATGGCGCCGATCAGCGCCATCGCCATCATCGCCGCCGGCACCAGGCCGCCGAGGAACATCGCGGCGACCGAGGTGTTGGCGATCAGCGCGTAGAAGATCATCGGAATCGACGGCGGCACGATCGGCCCGATGGTCGCCGCCGCCGCCGAGGTCGCGGCGGCGAATCCGGCGCCGTAGCGGCCGTCGCGGATCATCATCCGCGCGATCACCAGACCTGGGCCGGCGGCGTCCGCCACCGCACTGCCGGACATGCCCGAGAAAATCAGGTTGCTGATGACGTTGACATGCGCAAGCCCACCACGGAACCGGCCGAACAGCGCCGAGGCAAAATCCAGCAGCCGGTCGATCACTCCGCCCGCGGTCATGGTGTTGGCGACAAAGATGAACAGCGGCACGGCGATCAGGACGAAACTGCCGTAGAGGCTGTTCATCACCTGGTCGACCACGAGACCCGGGTCCTGGCCGGTGGCGAACAAATACGCGAACGCGGCGCCGATCATGGCGAGCCCGATCGGCGCGCCCAGCAGCGCAGTGCCGATGAACACCCCGAAGGTGACGCCAAGGCCGATTGACATCAGGTGGGTGACATCAGGCGGGTGACATCAGGTGGGCGACATCAGCTGGCCGGGGTCCTGAGCAGGCCGATCAGGGAGATCGCGGCCCGCACGCAGACGGCGACGAGAAAAAGGCCGAAACAGGCATAGACGAAATCCAGCCGCAGCTGCAGCACCGGCGTGCGCTCGCGCCAGAGGAACAGGATGTAGGACACCGAGCCCGGCAAAGCGGCGGCGAACAGGCCGCCGAGGATGAGGTTGCGCAGGATCGCCGCGATCCGCCGGCCGCCGGCAGGAAGGGCGCGAATCACCAGGTCGAAGGCGATCTGCTGGCGGTCCGGGATCAGCAAGGCGTTGGCCCAGAAGATGATCCAGACGAACAGCACCGAGCAGATTTCATCGGCCCAGGCGAGCTGGATATTGGCGGCGTAGCGCAGCACCACCTTCAACATGAACACGGCAAACACGGTGGCGAACATCAGCACCGCCACCGCCGCGGCGACGCGGTGCAGACGCGCCAGCATCGGCGCTATTGTGCCATCGCCTGTCGCATCAGCGCCGCGTCCCACTGTTTGCTGATCGGCGAGGCGGCATAAACCTCGTCCGCCCGGCGGCGGAACGGAGCGAGGTCGACCTCGGTGACGGTGAGGCCCTTGGTCCTGAGGTCGCCGAGGATGCGGGCCTCGTCGGCAATTCGGGCTTCGTCGTTCTGCTTCAGGGCCATGCGGGCGGCGTCGCTTAAACGGGCCTTCTGCGCGTCGGTCAGCTTGTTCCAGACGGGGCTCGCGATGTCGAAGAACACCGGCTGCACGAGGTGGGATGTCATGACCACTTGCTGCGTCACCTCGTAGAATTTCGCCGCGTTCAGGATCGACAGCGGATTCTCCTGCGCGTCGATCGTGCCGGTCTTGAGCGCCAGGTATACTTCCGGCATGCCCATCGGCACCGGCGAGACGCCGATCGACTGGCCGAGCAGCAGCCATTCAGGGTCGGCCGGCATGCGCGTCTTCACCCCCGCCAGATCCTGTGGGCCGCCGACGTCGCGCCGGCTGCGCAGGTTCATCTGCCGGGTGCCGAGATAGCCGACGGCGAGAATCTCGATCCCCATCTTCTCCGAGACCTTGGCGCGATACGCCTCGCCGAACGCGCCGTCGAACAGGCGGCGCAGATGCGCGTAGTCGCGGATCAGGTAGCCGCGATTGAGGAAGCCGTATTCCGGCACCTGCTGCGCCACTTCGAAGGCGGTGCCGGTGCTCATCTCAAGATTGCCGCGCTGGAGGGCGGGAATTTCCGTGCCCTGGCGGAACAGCGTGCTGGCGGGGTGCAGGTTCACGATGAAGTCATTGGGCGAGGTGCGCGCCAGTTCGTCCTTGAACGCGACCTGCGCCTTGGCCAGGAAATCCGAAGGCGGCGCCGCGGTGGAGAAGCGCAGCACCGTCTGCGCCCGGGCCGGCAAAACGAGCGCCAGCGCGGCCAGGCACGCGCCGACCGCAAGCGTGATCGGCTTCATCCTTAGCCCTCCTGCTGGATGGTGACGGATAGTTTTCCGATCTTCTCGATTTCGGCGACCACCTCGTCCCCGACCGAGAGGAAGCTTCCCTTGGGCGCGCCGACGCCGGCCGGCGTGCCGGTGAGAATGACGTCGCCGGGGTCCAGCGTCATGATGCGCGATGCCGTGGCGATCTGTTCGGCAATGGAGAAGATCATGCCGGAGGTGCGGGCGTCCTGCTTGATCGCGCCGTTCACCGACAACTTCAACCCGAGGTCCATCGCATCGCCGATCGCGCTGGCCGGAACCAGCCGCGGGCCCATCGGGCAACAGGTGTCGTTGGCCTTTCCGGCCACCCAGTCGAGCTTGTAGAACGTGTCCGGTGCGCGGTTGTGGTCGCGGGCCGAGAAATCGATGGCGACGCTGTAGGCGGCCACGTGCGCCAGCGCATCTGCGACCGAGACGTTGCGCGCGGCGGTGCCGATCACCGCCGCGAGCTCGATCTCCCAATCCATCGCCTTGGTCGCGATCGGCATGCGCACGGTGGGGCCGGGCCCAACCACGGCGTTGCGCGGTGGCTTCATGAAGAAAAACAGCCGCTGCGATTCCTTGCGCAAGTCGCTGACGCCCATTTCGGCACAATGGTCGTAGTAATTCGCCCCGGCGCAGAGGATCTTTCCGGGGTAGAGCAGCGGCGCCAGCACCGGCAGACCGGACGGCAACGGCGCCGTGGCCGGCTTCGCGGCGGCCAGATGCGCCGACCAACGCGGCCAGTCGGCGAATAGCGCCGCGACATCGCCCGGCCCGCCGACGTCGCGCAGCCGGAACAGCCGGCCGTCGTATTCGACGCACCCGACGGGATGCCCCGCGTCCAGAACCGTGGCCAAAGCGAACATCATGCATCCCATTCTGTCATGCCGGTCGAAGCCGCGACCTTGCCGCACGGAAAATCGGGCAAGCGGAGATTGGATTACTTCCAGCTCGCCAAATAGAAGCGCGGCAGCTCATCCGGATACGGCTTGAAATTCAGCGCGCGGGAAAGGCCGTAGGTGGTGACGTAGGTGTGCAGCGGCAGGAAATACGCCTTCTCCATCACCAGCTTGATCGCCTGGCTATAGAACTTGCGCCGCTCGTCCGGGTTGGTGTTGGCGCCCCCATGCTCGACCAGCGTCTTCAGCGCCGGGTCACGGCTGTAGTCGGTGTCGTTGCCGGTGAAGAAGAACGGCAGGAAGGCGGAGACGTCGTTGATGGAATAGCTGCCCCAGGACCCGAGATTCATCGGCGTGGTGCCGGCCAGGGTGCGCTGGATGGTCGCTGTCACCGTCAGGTGGGTCATGCGGGCGTTGATGCCGACCGCCTTCAGGTAGTTCTGGATCGCCCCCTCGTATTGCGGCAGCACGTAGGAGACGATCTCGGTGTCGAAGCCGTCTGCGTAGCCGGCTTCGGCCAGCAGCGCGCGGGCCTTGGCCGGGTTGTATTCGTAGCGCATGGCGGCACCGGTGTCGCAGCCGAACTGGGTGGGATAGCAAGGCCCGTCCGGCACGCGGGACCCGCCCTGCACAAGCTGCTTGGCGATCGCCTGGCGGTCGATGGCATAGAAGATCGCCTGCCGCACCTTCTCGTTGGTCAGCGGGTTGCCGGCGCCGGTACGCCCGGCGGCATCGAGCGAGAGGTAGCCGACCCGCATGCTCTCGGCCCGCAGCGCGAGCAGGTTCGGCAATCGCGCCACGCGGTTGTCGAAATTATCGGCGACGAAGTTCCAGATCCAGTCGGCGCGGTTGCCGATCAGCTCGTTCAGCTCCGCGGTAGAACTGGAGATCTGGTGGAATTCAGGTAGCGGATCGCGGGCTTGCCCTTGGGGCTGTCGGCGTAATAATCGTCGAA
>CAVTKE010000008.1:0-35316 GCA_963735225.1 uncultured Alphaproteobacteria bacterium | reverse complement strand
GTATCAACAAGGGTTGAAGGATCTGGCTCCGGCGTCGGATCTGGCCGAGGGCTTGCTCAATAACGTCGACCGGCCGCCGGTGACAGCGCCGCGTGAACGGCCGCGTGCTTTACGAAGGCCGCGCCCTGCCGCATTTCAACGAAGTGGATGAATGCGCCGGCCTCGACGCGCTGGTCACCAATCGCGTCTGGACCGCGCTCGGGCTTCGATCCGGAGACCACGCTCCACGACCTCCGTTATGGCGAAGACTTCGACGGCGAATTCGTGTGGGTCTTCGAAATCTCCGGCGCCGTCCCGCCCGCGCATCTGGTTGGCGGCTACGCCGGCGTCGTGAGCGAGCGCCAGCCTCCCATGTATTTCCGGCTGGGCGGCGGCACGGTCAAAGGGATCAGCAAGCCCGGCGACGTGGTGTGGAGCCGCGATCTTCGTCGATGGCGGCGAGTTGAAGGCGGACCTCGGTCTTGCCCGCGTCGATCGAGCTTCCGCGCGAGGAAACCGAGCGCCGCTGGCGCATTACCACGCCTCAATGGCCTATCATGCACGCCGTCACGCCGGGCATTTCGCGCGACCAGATGATGGCGCGCCACAAGGCCAATCACATCCAGGTGGCCTACGCGCCCGACGCCGCGAGCGCTAAGCTGGCGCTAGCGGCGAAGGCTGCGGCTTTCCGGAACATGGGGCTCGATGTCTATATTTGTGGGAGTGTCGAATGATGGGGAGTGAGAAATGATCAGTCGAAGAGAATTACTGGCGGGTATCCCGCTGGCGGGGTTCGCGCAGAAGAGCTCGCGTCCCGGTACGGGCCGTCCCCCTGCGGGACGTCCAAAGCTCGCCGCGGTCGTTAACGTCTATCACAAGTTCTCGCACGCGCAGCACATCGTCGATCGCTTCCTCGATGGCTACGGCTGGAACGGCGAGCATCATCATCCGGCGATGGACCTCGTGTCGCTCTACGTGGACCAGGTCGGCGCCGACGATCTGAGCCGTGAGCGCGCCGCGCGGTTTCCGTCGATGAAGATTTATCCGACCATCGCCGAAGCGCTGACGCTCGGCGGCAGCAAGCTGGCCGTCGACGGCGTCGCTGCTGGTGGGCGAGCACGGCAATTATCCGCACAACGAAAAGGACCAGCACCTATATCCGCGCTACGAATTCTTCCAGCAGATCGTCAAGGTCTTCGAATCGAGCGGCCGGTCCGTGCCGGTGTTCAACGACAAGCACCTGTCCTGGAACTGGGATTGGGCGCGCCAGATGTACGACACGTCGCGCCGCATGGAATTCGCCTTCATGGCCGGCTCAAGCCTGCCGGTGACCTGGCGCACCCCGTCGGTCGAGATGCCCTCCGGAGCCCGCGTGCGGGAAGCGGTGTCTGTCGGCTACGGCGGCGTCGACAGCTACGATTTCCACGGCCTGGAAACCCTGCAATGCATGGTCGAGCGGCGGAAGGGCGGCGAGTCCGGCGTGAAATGGATCCAAGCCTATCGCGGCGAAGACGTTCTGGAAAGCGCTACCAAGAGGGAGTCTGGTCGAAGGAACTGGTGGAATCGGCGCTGTGCCGCAGCCACACGCTGACCCGGCGCGCCCGGGATTCAACGACGTCTTCCCGACCCTCGACGACATGCGGCGGCTGGTGAAGGACCCGGTCGCCTATCGTTACGAGCATCTGCCGACGGAGTCTGATGTCACCATGCTGCTGATGAACGGCCTGGTGGAGGATTTCAATTTCGCCGCCCAGCTCGAGGGGCGTCCGCAGCCCTTCTCCACGCAGATGTACCTGCCCATGCCGCCGGCCCGAACCAGCCTGGCGAACTTCTTCAGTCCGCTGGTCAATAATATGGAGAAGATGTTCCTCACGGGCAAGCCGACTTATCCGGTGGAGCGCACGCTGCTGACCACCGGGCTGACCGCCGCCGGCGTGGAGAGCCTGTTCCGCAAGCAGCGCTACGAGACGCCGCACTTGCACATCGCTTATCAGCCGACGAAAGAGTCTACTTACTGGAGAACCTAAGTCCATGCCGCGCCGGATAGCCATAGTTACTACGATCTATCGTTACTTATCGCACGGCAGCACATAGGCGACCGGTTTCTGGTCGGTTATCCGTACGAAGGGCAGTGGCATCGTCCCGACATGAAGGTGGTGTCGCTGTACGTCGATCAGAAGCCGGAAGGCGACCAGAGCGGCGATCGCGCGCGCGAGTTCGGCTTCACGGTCTATCCGACCATCGCCGAGGCGCTTCGCGCTGCGGCGGCGACAAGCTGGCCGTCGACGCCGTGCTGATCGTCGGCGAGTAATGGGTGATGGCGGCGTCGGCGCCCAGAACCGCCAGCAGCTCTGCGGTGCGCAGCCCGTCGATTTCCGCGGCAGGAGGGCAGCGTCGACCGGGATGCCCGCTTGCACGGCCTGGCGGCGGCTCTCGCGCAGGTAATGCAGGTCCGCCACGCAATAGAGCAGGCGGGCGCGCGGGCACCAGCGCCGCACCAGCGCACCGTACCGCTGCACCACGCCGTAGCGGTGGAGGTAGGCGACATCCAACCCCTCGCCGAGGCGCCGCAGCACCTCCTCGACCGAAGCCACCCACGGCGCATGCCAGCACGTCACGCCCATCGCCTGCAGCGCCCTGGTGCGGTCGCCGGCATGCGCCAGGTCGTAGCCCCGCGACGAAATCGACGCGATAGCCGAGGCGCAGGAGGGCGCGCATGTGCGACATCGCGGCGTTCGAGCCGGCGTCACGGTCGAAACCGGCACACCCTCGTCAATAGAACAGGGCGCGCGGCCTGCTGTCTTCAGGTGCCAGCCATCCGGGATGGGCGGCAAAGCGGCCGATGAGCGCTGCCTGGGGCGGTTCGGCGGCCTCGCCGCGAGCGAAAAGCAAGCTGGCGGCCTCGCGTGCCAATTTCTCGATGAGCGCGTCCAGCGCGGCCGGCCCGGCGGTGGCCGCGGCGGCATCCAGCGCCTCCGCGATCGCGGCCCGGGCGGCGATCTCCGCGCCGGGTTCGGCCGGGATGTCGCGCGGCGAGCCGGGCAGTTCGGCCTGCCCCGCGGCCGCGCGCAACCGGATCTGGCAGGCGCTCCCCCCCCGATCCCGCGCGGCAGATGCAGCATGAACCCGTGGCGTCCGTCGCCAAGCCCGGCCTGGTGCAGATCCGCGCGATATAGGCTGGCGGGCAGAACTCCCGCAGGCACGCCGTCGATCAGCAACTCCAGTTCGACAACGCGACCGGGATCGGCGGGGTCCGCCGCCCAGCCGCTGATCGCCTCGCGGTCCGCCCGCTCCAGCATGCCGGTCAGCCGGGGCGTGCCGGCAAGTTCGGTGGGGGAAGATGTGGCGCGGTCGGACATGCCCCAGTGATTGGCCGGGTCATTCCGCACTGTCAAATCGCGCGCCTCGATTCACCACGAAGGCACATGGAACGGAAGACGCGAAGGAGAAAGCTTTGCCGCGCCGCGCAGTGTCATCTTGCCTTGCCACGACTTCGCCTGCGTGGCGAAGCTTGCGTGAGCCGCGTCCGTGCCTCAGTGTCGTCGGGGTTAATCTTCTGCTAGCGTGCACCGAGCATCCCGCCGAATCATCCGGAAGAACGTCCTTGAATAACGGCCTGCATTTCATCTCCGGCCTGCCGCGCGCCGGCTCCACCCTGCTTGCCGCTCTCTTGCGGCAGAATCCCGGCTTGCATGCCGGCATGACCAGCCCGGTCGGCAGTCTGTTCACCGCCGCGATGCGCGAGATGAGCCAGGCGAACGAGACCGCGGTGTTCGTCGACGACGCGCAGCGCGAGGCGGTGCTGCGTGGGCTGTTCGATTCCTATTACGCGAAGCACCACCCGACCCGACTGGTGTTCGATACCAACCGGCTGTGGTGCAGCAAGCTGCCGACGCTCGCCGCGCTGTTCCCGCACTCCAAGGTAATCTGCACCGTTCGCCACGTGCCCTGGATCCTGGACAGCGTCGAGCGGCTGATCCGGCGCAACCACCTGGAGATCTCGAAGATCTTCAACTTTGACACCGGCGGCACGGTGTATTCGCGGGTGGAGGGCCTGGGCTCCGGCACCGGCATGGTCGGTTTCGCGTGGAACGCGCTGCGGGAGGCGTATTTTGGCGAGCAGGCCGACCGGCTGCTGCTCGTGACCTACGAGACGCTCACCACGCAACCGTTGGCGGCGTTGGATGCCATCTACGACTTCATCGGCATGCCGCGCTTCGCGCACGACCCGGCCAACGTTGTGTACACGGAGGCGGAGGAATTCGACGCCCGCTTGGGCACGCCGGGGTTGCACCGGATTGGCCGAACCGTCTCGGCCGCCAGCCGCGACACGATTTTGCCGCCCGACCTGTTTCGCCGATTTCGAGCCCGACAGCTTCTGGCGGGACGCGACGCTGAACCTGCGCAAGGTCAGGATCGTCTGAAAGGGATGCCGGACGGGATGCGGGACAGGCGAAGTGTTGCAAGATAGACTGGCGCGGTTACCAAAATGGAGGCGATTTAAGGAAATTCCCTTTAAGAGCGGACACTTCCATGTAACATCGCCTCGATCGCTTGGTTGAATACCGTCGCCCGCGTGCCACGTGATGCACGACCGGGCGACCTGCCTGGCAGTTTTCTACTCAACTGAGGAGCTGACCTATGCGGATGATTTATTTGCTGGCTGGGGCCGCGCTGTTGATGGCTGCGCCTGGCGTCGCGTTCGCCCAGAAGGCGGCGACGAATGCCGGCTGCCCGACCTCTGACCTCGCCCGCTCGGTGAGCGCCGCGTGGGCCGCGAAGCTGGCCGCCGGCGAAGGCGGCATCGCCCGCCAGGCCGCCGGTGAAGGCGGCATCGCGCGCCAGGCCGCCGGCGAGGGTGGCATTGCCCGCCAGGCCGCCGGCGAAGGCGGCATTGCCCGCCAAGCCGCTGGTGAGGGTGGCATTGCCCGTCAGGCCGCTGGCGAAGGCGGCATTGCCCGCCAAGCCGCTGGTGAGGGTGGCATCGCTCGTCAGGCGGCCGGCGAGGGCGGCATTGCCCGCGAAGCCGCCGGTGAAGGCGGCATCGCAAGACTGAGCAGCGCCACGGCTCCCTGCGGCTGACACGTTCTTGAGCGAGTACGCCGGGAGGCGAAGGCCTCCCGGCGTGATCTCCGTCTGAGGCCATAGACGACTATGCGCGGGCGACCCAACAGCCATTAGGGCGCAGGTCGCGGCCTCGTGTGCTAAGCTCGGGTGCATGGATCTTCCCAGCCTGCCCGAGAATGCTTTCGCCACATTGGTCGCAGCGGTGCCGGGAGCCCTGCATCGGGGTGGAGCGCGAGTGGCGCCGCCATCCCGGTGGACTAGGTCGTGCGCGTTGGTGACCGCTGCCGCCTGCGTGTTCGCCCGTATCGGCATTTTGCATGGCGGCAGCAATCCAGGGGCAGCTTTCGGTGCGATCGCCAGTGGCGTCGGCTTTCTCGGCGCCGGCGTGATCTTGCACCAGCATGGCCAACTCAGGGGCCTGTCGCCGCGACAGGATTATGGGAATACGCCATGGCGCCCGGGCTGACCGCCGTGGTGATACTGGCCCAAATGTTGCTCAGGCCGCTATCGGCTTGGATCGAACGGGCGGCGCCGCCGGAGGACCAGAACCCGCGCTAGCCATGGAGGTCAACCGAATACGGGAACCAGCACGGGTCGGCTTCGAGCGCGTTTCGCGCTCTCGAATTTCATTTCCGCGGAGGAGCTCCTGTGATCAAGACCAACGATATCACCCGTCCGCCGACGGAATGGGTGGAAGCGCTAAAGCATATCGGCGCGGCCGCTGCCACCAGTACATTGAGCAAGATGGGGGTTCGCAACTCCCATATTTTAGGGCCGGTCGCGCGCACACCCGGAAAGGCGATCGCCGGCCCGGCGCTGACATTGCAGTTCATGCCGAAGCGGGAGGATCTCTACGGCGCCGACGAGTACGCAGATCCGGAGAAGCAGTTGCATCGCCATGTGCTGTATCACACGCAACCCGGCGACATCGTGGTTGTCGATGCCCGCGCGGATATGCGCAGCGGCGTGTTTGGGGAAATGATGCTGACCTATTTTCAGGGCAAGGGCGGCATCGGCTTGGTCATCGATGGCTGCCTGCGGGATTTTCCGAACGCCAAATCGTTGGACCTGGGAATTTGGATCCGCGGCCTCACGCCGAACTTCCATACCCAGACCGACATCATGCCCTTCGCGGTGAACGGCCCGGTGGCCTGTGGTGGTGTGCTGGTGATGCCTGGTGATATCGTCGTCGCCGACGACGATGGCGCCGTGGTGGTGCCGGTGGCACTCGCCGCCGAGGCGATCAAGCAAGCTTCCAAGCTTCATGAGTGGGAGGCTTTCTCGAAACAGAGATTGATGGAGGGCGGCGACCTCAGGCGCTACTATCCTCTCGCCGACGAAGCACGGCCGGAATATGAGGCATGGGTGAAGGCGCAGGCCGGTAAGGACTAGGACGCGGCAGGGCAATCGTTGGCCACCAACACCTAACCCGCCCGGAGAGGCGGGTCATCAGGGGAGGCATCGTGATGACGAACGCCGATCAAGATGTTCATTCGCCGCTGATCAGCCGCCGAAAGTTGCTCGTCTGCTCAGCCGGCGCTGGGCTTGTGGCTTCCGGCCTGCCAGACGCTCGCGCCGCCGCGGTGGATACGAGCATCGACACATCCAACTGGACCCCGGAATATATCGCCAGCATCGCCGGAACAATGGACGTGGATACCGCCGCGGACTGCGCCAAAGTCGTGCCGCGGAATTACAAAGGCAAGTTGAGCTACTGGTGGGTCGGACCAAACGAGGCATCGCCGCAGATCGAAAAGGAGATCGACGCGCGGTTCTGGGCCGCATTCGCTGAGACTTACCCCAACATCACCGTTGAGAAGCAGAACCTCGATTACAACCAGATGCTGAACAAGGCGCGCACCGCGGCGCTCGGCAACGCCGCGCCAATGGTCGCCAAGTTTCCGATTTTGTGGGGCGTCGAGTTCGCCGCGAAAGGGCAACTCGGGCTTTTGAAGCCCGAGGACGTCGGCTATGCCAAGGCCGATTTCTGGCCCGGCGCGATGAAGTCCGTGACTTGGCAAGGAAAGACCTACGGCGTTCCCACGAACAATGAGACCATGGCATTGATCTGGAACGCCGCTCTCTTTCAAGCCGCCGGCCTGGACCCGGACAAGCCGCCGGCGACGTGGGACGAGTTGGTCGTCTATTCGAAACAGATCAAGGAGAAGACAGGGAAGAATGGCTACGGCCTGGTCGCCCGCACCAATGCGGGCAACACGCCGTTCCGCTTCATGCCGCAACTCTGGGCCTATGGCGGTGGGGCGCTGGACGAGGCGGAGGCAAATCCTACCTACAAGAAGATCCTGATCAACAACGCAGGGTCGAAGGCGGCGCTTCAGGCCTCGTACGACATGTATGTGCGTGACAAGTCGGTTCCTGTATCAGCGCTGACCAACACCCAGACGGAAAATCAGGATCCGTTCATCGCCGGCCAGTTGGCGATGATGATCAGCCATCCAAGCGAATACGCGACGATGCTCGACCGCGCGAAAAAAGCGACCGGCGAAGACAAGAAAACCGCCGAGGCGGTCGTTGCGAACATGCGCTATGGGTTGGTGCCGAAGGGCCCCGCGCGGCGTGCCATCGTCTTTGGCGGGTCCAATCTGCATATGTTCGCGCCCAAGGTGGTGGACGGAAAGTTGGATGTGGACGCGGCGCGGGCGTTCATCGCCTTTTCCACCGGGCCGGAGTGGTCAACCAAGCTTGCCTGGGTCAGCTCCAACCCCGGGCACCGTCTCGGCTTCCGGACGAAATGGATGAAGGAGCGGCTGGAGCAGATCAAGTTCCTCAACGTCACGACATCGATGCTGCCGAGCGGAATTCCTTTCCCGGTCATCCCTGAATTGGGCGAAATCATGAACATCATCGTGCCCGATATGTTGCAGAACGTCCTGACGAAGAAGATGACAGTCGCGGCCGCCGCCGACGACGCCGCAAAGAAGATCAACGGGATGCTCAACAGCCTCTGATCCCGTTGCCGAAAGGCCAGAGGGTATGAGCGCCACCGCGATCGCTGACCGGGAGCCGGGCGTGCTGGCGCGTATGCGCCGGCACTGGGTCGACTATCTCTATATCGCGCCGGCATTGGGCGTGATGCTGCTGGTGATCGGCTATCCGGTCTACGACACGATCTACCTCTCGTTTTTCAATACGCCACCCAGCCTGGCGATGGAGGACAAGATCTTCGTCGGGCTGGACAACTACGTCCGAATCTTGACCAGCGATGCGTTTCGGGAAGTCACGTGGAACACCCTGGTGTGGACGGTGTTCTCCACTTTCTTTGCCTTCTTGCTGGGCTTGGGCGCCGCGCTGTCACTTGACCGGCAGTTCGCCGGAAGGGGGATGATGCGTGGAATTCTGTTGGTGCCTTATGTGATCAGCGGCGTGGCCGCCGCATATATCTGGCGCTGGCTGTACCATAGCGATTTCGGTGTGATCGGTGCGGCGTTGGTGGCGCTCGGCATCACCGAAAAGCCGGTCAACCTGATCGACAACGTTGATACGGTCCTTCCGGCCCTGATCGTGGTCAATATTTGGAAGGAATTCTCCTTCGCCATGATCATGATGCTGGCGGGCTTGCAGACTGTCCCGGAACAGTTGCACCGGGCCGCACAGATGGACGGTGCCGGCCCATGGCATCGCTTCTGGCACGTGACGATGCCGCATCTGAAAGGCGTTACCATCGTAACCGTATTGCTGCTGTTGGTCGCCAATCTTAACAGCTTCATCATTCCGTGGATCATGACCGGGGGCGGGCCGGTCGGCGCCTCCGACATCTGGATTACCGCGATCTATCAACTTGCGTTTGAACGGGTGCGCTTCGGCATTGCCTCGGCCTACTCTGTCATTCTGTTCATTGTCATGATGACAATGGGATATTTCTACGTGAAGGCGCTGACCCGCAACGACGTGCGGACACCGCGATGAGTGCCGCCTCCCCGAGGCACCGGCACACCGACATCTGGCGGGTATTGCGGGTCATCTTCCTGACGTTGCTCACCGCCTTCGCGATGCTTCCGATGGTGTGGATGGTGCTTACATCGGTCAAGACGCAGTTCGCGGCGCTGCAATATCCGCCGGAGTGGATCCCCCGCACCATCACGTTCGAACAATACTGGCGCCTGCTGTCGCCGACCAGCGACGTGGGACAGGAGTTCCTTGGCTATCTTTTCAACAGCCTCATCGTATCCTTCGCGTCCACCGTCCTCAGCGTTCTCGTGGCTGTGCCGGCGGCCTACGCCTTTTCCCGCTTCCAATTTCCCGGCCGCAACCTGCTATTCTATAGCGTGCTACTGCGAAACATGTTCCCGGCAGTGGTGTTCCTGATGCCGCTGTTCATCATGATGCGCTGGCTGCATCTGGTGAACACCGAGATGTCGCTGGTGCTTACCTATCTCACCTTCGGCCTGCCGCTTTCGATCTGGCTGCTCAAGGGTTTCTACGACAACATACCGCCGCAGCTTGAACAAGCGGCGCGGATCGACGGCGCCTCGCGCTTTCAGGCGTTTATTCGCATCGTGATGCCGCTTTCTTCCCCAGGTGTGATTGCGACCGCGATCTATTCGTTCATTCTGGCGTGGAACGAGTACGTCTATGCGTTGACCTTCCTCAATGACAAAAGCAAACTCACGCTGCCGGTCGGGCTTCAGCGGTTTTTTACCGAATACGCAACAAATTGGCCTGGGCTGATGGCGGCATCCTTCATCACCAGCGTGCCCGTTGTGGTACTGTTTCTTGTGTTGCAGAAATACTTTGTGCGAGCACTGACTGCAGGCGCGGTCAAGGCCTGAAGATACCCAACGTCTGGGAGGCGTGTTGGTGGCCAAGGTTCAGATCAGCAATCTGGTGAAGCAGTATCGTGAATTCTATGCCGTCGACCATTTGTCTCTGACGATTGAGCACGGTGAGTTCGTGGCGCTGGTTGGGCCGTCCGGCTGCGGCAAGACGACCACGTTGAATTTGGTGGCTGGCCTCATCGAGCAAACCAGTGGCGACATCAGTATCGGTGATAGGCTGGTCAACAAGCTCGACCCGAAGGACCGGGATATCGCCATGGTCTTCCAGAATTACGCCCTCTATCCCAACAAAACGGTGTTCAAGAATTTGGCCTTTCCGCTGATGATGCGGAAAATGGCACGCGCGGATATCGAGAAGAAGGTTCGCGAGGCGGCTCGCGTGCTGGACATGGAGCATTTACTGGAACGTCGGCCGAGCGAGTTGTCGGGTGGGCAACAGCAGAGGGTCGCTTTGGGCCGCGCCATGGTCCGGAACCCGAGGGCGTTCCTGATGGACGAACCGCTATCGAACCTCGATGCAAAGCTGCGTGTGCAAATGCGCTCGGAGTTGAAGCGCTTCCATCAAGATCAGGGTGCCACCGTCATCTACGTCACGCATGATCAGCTGGAGGCGGTGACGATGGCCGATCGCATGGCGGTGATGAATTGCGGCGTGTTGCAGCAGTATGATACCCCCGCACAGGTGTTTGCGGCGCCGGCGAATACCTTCGTTGCGGGCTTTGTCGGCAGCCCGGCGATGAACCTGGTCTGCGCCGAGGTCGTGGCCGATGGTTCCAGCGTTTCTTTGCGCGGCGGTGAGGGATGGAACATCAGCCTTTCAGATCAAAATGCCCGCAAGGCCATGATGGCGAGCACGAAAGAAATTGTGCTCGGCGCGCGGCATGGCACAATTCGGCTGCACCAGGAGGAAGTCACGGGCGCGGTGCGGGGGCGGATCTACACGGTCGAGCCGACCGGCGACATCACCTACGCCTATGTCTCACTTGGCAGCACGACTCTCGTCGTGAGTGTGGCGCCGAGCGTGTTGCTGGCCCCAGATGATCCAGTTTGGCTGATTTTCGATCAGGAAAAGCTGCATCTTTTCGACGCTGCGACCCAACAGGCATTGACCGCCGCATGACTCTAGGCCTGCGAGGAGTAAGTTGAGTGAAAATCATCAACGTCGGCACGGCTGTGATCCAGGGAAATTTCCCCTGGGTGCTGGTACGAATTGAAACCGATACGGGGTTGACGGGCCTCGGCGAAGCCTATTGGGGCGCGGGCGTAGCGGAACTCGTGCACAAGGCAAAACCACTTCTCGTCGGTGAAGATCCCGTCAATATCAATAAACTCCTTGAGATCATGATCCGCTGCCTGTCTGGGGAAGGCTCCCAGGCCGGCGCCACGGTGACGGCGATCAGCGGCATTGAAATTGCGTTGTGGGACCTTCTGGGCCGTGCACTGCAGGCACCGATCTCCACATTCTTCGGTGGACGGTTTCGCAACAAAATCCGGATTTACGCGGATTGCCATGCCGGCGACACGCCAGATCCCGCGGACTACGCCAAGCGCGCGCGTGAGGTGGTGGCGGATGGCTTCAGCGCCATCAAGTTCGACCTCGACACCCGCAACCCGTATACCATCGACATCTCCGACGATCCCCATCCGCGCCGGCAATGGTTTGAGCCTTTCAACCGCACGATCGGCTCTAGGGAAATGAACTGGATGGTGGACGTGGTGCGTGCCGTCCGTGAAGGCGTCGGGGCGGAGATCATGGTGGCCATGGATGCGCATTGGAAATTCGGCGTCAATGATGCAATCAAGCTGGCCCAGGCGCTGGAGCCGTTCGATCTGATGTGGCTGGAAGATCCGATCCCGCCGGAGAACATCGAAGCGCAGCGCCACGTGACGCATAGCACGCGCACGCCGATCTGCACGGGTGAGAACCTCTATCGCAAGCATGGCTACCGCGAACTGATCGAGAAGCAAGCCGCGCGAATCATTGCGCCTGATATCCCGAAGATGGGTGGTCTGATGGAGGCGAAGAAGGTCGCCGATCATGCCGACCTGTATTATATCCCGATCGCCCCGCATAATGTTGCCAGCCCGATTGGAACTGTAGCCGCGGCGCATGTTTGCGCCGCCATGAACAATTTTCTTGTCATGGAATTCCATGCCCATGATGTGCCGTGGTGGGGAACCCTGGTCGAAGGCGAACCGACCATCGTCGACGGTTATATCCACCTCAATGAACGGCCTGGTCACGGGTTGACCTTGAACGAGGATGTGGCGCGGGAGCATCTGCAACCGGGCTCCAGCTTCTTTGGCGACCGCCCCTACGCCTGAATTGGTCCAGAGAGGAAAGTGATGAAGATTACCGATCTGCGCTGCGCACTCATCGGCCAGAACCCGGTCGTTCGCATTTTGACCGACTCCGGTCTTGATGGCCTGGGCCCGGTGGAGCACACCAAGCCCTATATCAAGCCCCATGTCATGCATCTGAAAGATGCGCTGATCGGCGAGGATCCGACTGACGTAGAGCGGGTGATGCTCAAGATCCGTCAACGGGGCGCATTCAAGCCTTGGGGGGCGGCTGTGAGCGCCATCGAAATCGCGCTGTGGGATATCGCCGGCAAGGCAGCCGGACTGCCGATCTACAAGCTGCTCGGGGGCAAGGTGCGCGATCGTGTGCGGGTCTATAACGGCGCGATCCGCGAGCCGATGACCGGGTTTGATCCGCAGGACTTTGCCGAGGCGGCACGCAAGATGAAAGCGGCGCCGCAGGGATTTACGATCGTCAAGCAGGGGATCGGGTTTCATAGCGGGATGAAGACGGCAATGCCGGCCTTCCATTTTGGTGAGCCGGGCGGCCACGCATTTCACGGCCAACTCACCCGCGGTTTGCTCACCGAGCGTGGATTGAGGCACATCGTAGACTGCGTTGCGGCGATGAAAGAGGTGCTGGGCGACGAAATCGGGCTGGCGTTGGATTGCGGTCCAGGAATGATGCCGACGGACGCGCGGAGATTGGCCGAGGCGGTTGAGCCTTTCAACCTGATGTGGCTGGAAGACATGATTACGGGTGACTACGTGCCGTTCGTGAATGCCGATGTGTACCGTGACATCACACATGCCACGTCCACGCCGATTCACACCGGCGAGCAGATCTATCTCAGGCAGAACTTCAAGCATCTGATCGAGGGTCATGCAGTCAACATCGTAGGGCCGGACCCATGCGACGTGGGTGGCATCGCCGAGCTGAAATGGATTGCCGAATATGCCGATCTGCACGGGATCCTGATCGCGCCACATGGTGTCGCCAACGGGCTGATCGGCCTGGCAGCATTGGTGCAGGTGAGCGCGGCACTCCCCGGGAACTACATTGCGTTCGAACTCCCCAGCGGGAAGCCGGAATGGTGGCATGACATTCTGGAAGGGCTGCCAAATCCGATTGTGAAGCACGGCTTCATTGAGGTTTGGGATACGCCTGGCCTGGGCGTGCGGTTCAACGTGGAGAAGGCCGAAGCCTATGTTTCAGCAGAGGATCGCGGTTTTTTCGATTGATCGTCAGGGGCCTGAGGCCGCGGCTGATGTCGGCGCCGCGGCCCGCGCTTGCGAGGCGATTGGATGAGGGTGCTAGGAGTAGTGCGGTCCGTATTCCTCACCAGCAGCTAGTTTCGCGTTGTTGCCTGCTCGGGCGGCGAGCTTCACGGCTTCGCTCTCACCCGCGGCTAGCTTCTCAGGTTGTCTAGCGGTGGAAGCAACGAGGGCGGTCCGGCGGCTACTCGCGTTCGGCGTCGCTTGCTGGGCTTGGCCGACCGTGGCGGCCGACAAGAACAAGGCTGCGAGGGCAAATGCGAATTTCGCGGACATTTGTCATCTCCTGTCGGGGATTGGTCACCAGGACGCTCGGGAGTTCGTCTGGTGCAGCGAGAATGACAAAGGAGGGTCCGTGACGGTATGAATGCATTCATACTTGGCAAAATTCCTCGCCCACGGCGACAGTAACGGCGAAGTGCAGTTGTGGGACGTTTTCAGGACGATCTCAACTCGTCGTGATGTCGATCCAGTGGGATGCCTGCTAAGAACTGGCAATGGAGCTGGTGCGGCCGACAGACGAGCGCTTCCAGAGACGTTTGGCAGCCGTGCTGATGCTGGACATCGCCGGCTACAGCCGCCTCTCTGAAGCCGATGTGGAAGGGACGCATAGCCGCCTGCGCCTGGTGATGAACGGCGTTGTCCTGCCAAGCCTGGCACGGACCAGCGGACGGATCGTCAAGCGAACCGGCGATGGCGCTCTGATCGAGTTTCCCAGCGTGACCGAAGCGGTGCGCGCCGCGATCAGCATTCAAAGGCAGACTGCCGAAGTTGAGAGCGACCGGCCGCCGGATCGCCGGCTGCGCCTCAGGATGGGAATTAACCTCGGCGACATCATCGTGGATGACGGCGACATCTATGGCGATGGCGTCAACATTGCCGCCCGGCTCGAAGGGATTGGCAAGCCGGGTGACATCATTCTTTCCGATGCCGCGGTACAGACGGTGGACTGGAGTGGCTACCGCTTTGTCGACCTCGGCCAGCAGCGGCTGAAGAATATCAGCCGGCTGGTCCGGGCGTACCGGTTGGTCATGACCGAAGACGCGGATGGACAGCCTGTCGCCGCGGATTCGGGCGGCTCCCCCAACGAGGCGGCCGCCTCCGTGTTCGGCGAGCGGCCCGCCGTGGCGGTTCTGCCGTTTCGCGTGGAGGCCGGACTGGCGGATATTCAGTCGGTTGCGGACGCGATCACCGAGGATCTCATCTCAGCCTTGGCACGCTGGCGAACATTCCCGGTCATTTCGCGCCATACGGTGTTTGCATATCGCGGGCGTGACGTGGACTTGAAGAGCGTCGCACTGCAGGTCGGGGCTCGGTACTTCGTCGAAGGTAGCCTCCGCCGCCACGGCGCGGCGCAACGAGTTCAGATCGAGCTGGTGGACGTGGAATCGATGGACCACCTTCTCACCGAGCAGTACGACTACGGCACGCAGGACATCTCCGCCCTGCAGGACGAAGTCGTCATTAGGATCGGGGGAGCCGTTCACCCGGAGCTGCTACGCCAGGAACGCGATCGCGCCGTACGCTCACCGTCAGCCGAGCCAAGCGCATATGAGTGCCTGCAGCGCGGTTTGTGGCACCACTATCGCTATTCGCCGGCGGATTCCGAGCAGGCATGCGGCTTTTTCCGTCACGCTCTTTCGATCGATAAAGGGTTTGCTCAGGCATCGGCAGCTCTCGCCATCACCCTTGGCCATGCGGCGCATGTCGGCTGGGTCGACCGGCAGGTCTGCTTCGCCGAGGCGCTTGGCCACGCGCGCAATGCCGTGCTTGCCGACCCGCGGGATCCCACTGCGCATTTTGCACTCGCCGGAATCTACCAACATATCGAGCTGCCGCAGGATGCCGTCAGCCAGCTTCAGGAGGCGATTCAACTCAATCCGGCCTATGCCGCCGCGTATGCCAACCTCGCCTTGAACTACTGCTTTCTTGGCCGGCACGACGAGGCGCTGGGGGCCATGGAAACCTGTCTGCGGCTTGGCGCGCATGATCCCAGGCGCTTCGTGTGGTTGCCCGGCCTGGCTATGAGCCATTATCTGGGTGGACGGTACCGCGACGCTCTTGCAGCCTGCCAGGAGGCGCTTACCGTCAAGCCAGACCATCCTGTTGCCGTGCGCTATCTCGTGGCGACGCTTGGCCAATTGGGTCGGCGGACGGAGGCTCAGGCCGTCATCCACATGCTGCGTCGCCTTGACGGCGGAATCGCCGGATCGGAAGCCTATCTGCGCCGGTTCTTCAAAGTCGAAGCCACAGTGCAGCACATCGTCGATGGCCTACGCAAGGCAGGTCTGGACTGACTGGCCGCTTCAGGCTCAGCTCTCGCTTTCCTGTGTGCGGCGGCGTATTGCGAAAGGCAGCATGAGCGACCAGCGAAACCGTGCGTAGACGGGGGCGGTGAAGGCGGGAACGCCGTAGGTCAGGGCGGGGAATTCGTGCGCTCGTAGCGGTCGGTATGTGCCAAATAGCCTGTCCCAGATCGAGAGCACGTTACCGTAGTTCGAATCGAAACACCGCGGGTCGGTGGAATGATGGGCCCGGTGCATCCCGGGAGTGACGAACAGCAGGCGCGCGGCGTCTTCCAGCCCGGGTGGGATACGGATGTTGCTGTGCTGGAAATAGCCCATGCAGAGTGAGAAGGCCGCGTAAATCGGGAAGGCCCAGGCGGGCAGGCCAAGTACGGCGAACAGAAATGCTTGCCAAATGCCGTTCAGCAGAAACTCGACAGGGTGATGGCGAAGCGTCGTGCTGACATCGAGTTCGGTGTCAGCATGGTGAACCGAATGGAAGCGCCAGAGGAGGAAAACCCGGTGCTCCACGCGATGCATGGCATAGGCGTAAAGGTCGATCAAAAGGCACCCGGTGATCACGATGGCCCATTCGCCACCCATGCGTCCGATGCCGGCGAACAGAAAGCGTTGCTCGTAATCCGTCCCGAGAAGGCGATGAGCAAGCTCGCCGGGCGCCGCCAAGCCGACGGTGGTGAGGCAGAGCCCGTAAAGTGCCAATTGCTTTATCCACCGCGTTGTCAGGCGCATGCCTTGGCGACGATCTGGTTGCAAGGTCTCGATGACCGCGAATACCAGGAACAGACTGATGCCGATAAACCATGACATCTGTTCGAGTTGTTCGCCGAAGTGAGAAACCATGCTTAACCTCCAGGCAATGGAAGACTGCGATCAATCCTTCCTGGTGAACTTCCGATACAGCACAATCGCCCCGCCGCCGACCGCAAGCAGCGCCAGCGACGCGGGCTCCGGAAGGGACACAATGCCGGTCGTGCATCCCGCGCCAAGCCCAGCCCAACTTGGTGCAGAGGTCAGAACCATCATTGATCCCGCGGCTAACGCAAGTCGGACCCGTGCAAACAACGACATCGCAAACCCTCCATTCCCATCGAAAATGAACCGGCACGCAGATCAGGACGTTTGCGCCCCGAGCGGCGGCGGGCGAAGGAAATCAATTCCCGACTCGGACCGCAGCGAAAGGTACTGGGTGGGATTTCGACGCTAGCGCACGATGTGCCATCACAGGCACCAACATCAATCGGGTTCGCGGTCACAAACCGGTCGATCTGGTGAATATGCCACCGTGAAGAGAGCGCAGTACACTTTCCGGCAAGTCACCTTTTCAGCGCGCCTTGCAGGACATTGCGTTCCTCAAACGGTCGCCATCGAATCGGGCGAGGCGGCCGGAATCCCGGCTGTCGACGAGTTGGGTATGGCCGCGCCGTCCGTACATCCATTCGTCGCCGTCGCGGCGGTAATGGTCGGAAAGGGGAAAATGTGGCGGGGGTAGCCGAATGCCTCGCGCACGGCAATACGCTCGGCGTCCAGGGCGTCGGTGACGCGGCGAACGCTGGGCTGGGTGCCTTAATTGTGAACGTCGAACGGTCGAAATGCGCCAGCGGCCCGGCGTTCATGACGATCAGCGGCGGATGGATGATCGGTCCCACAGAGGCGGCGGTCCGTTGGCCCTGGTTCAGAACGGAGACATTATTCGAATCGACGCCGTCGCCGAGCGCATCGAGGTTGCTTTGGAAGAAGTGGAACTGGCGCGCCGACGCGCCGCCTGGGTGCCGCCGGTGGCACGGAGGCTCACGGGTGTGTTGCAGAAATATGCGGCGGTTGTGGGGGCGGCGTATTTAGGTGCCGTGACCCATGCCGGAACTTCGGCCGAATAGATCGCCGCCATCACGATGCAGGCTGGATTGGCACTGCCATCCAGCGCGGGCCTTTTGGATCCCAAACCAGCGCCATGATGTAGGTTTTGCCGTCCTTCCGGGCTTGCGATACGATCTTTACGATATCATCGACCCCGTTGACAGCTGTGTTCTGCACCCGCTCCACAACGTTGCCCACCGCAAACCCGTAGTCCGAGCCAAGACTTCCGGGAACGACCGCGGTCACCAGGACGCCTGTGACGTCTTTGTCGATATTGTATTTCTTGCGGGCGGCATCGTCGATCGGGCCTCCGCTCAGGCCGAAATCAGACCGTTCAGTGTGCGGCTGCGGCGGCGCTATCGGTTTGATCAGCGACCAATCCTTGTTGGGAGGCTGCTCATTGATCTTGAGCGAGACGGTCACTGGCGTCCCGTTGCGCAACACCGTCGTCGGCACCGTGGTCTCGATTGGCGCGGTCGCCACCATGCGGTTGAAATTGCGCAGGTAGTCGACCATCGAATCGCCGAACTTGGTGATTACGTCGCCGATCTGCAGATCCGCGTCCCTGGCGGCATTGCCTGCCGGCACCGCTGCCACCACAACGCCCAATGGCGCCGGCAGCGCCATCGCCTGTGCCATTTCCGGCGTGATGTCTTGCATCGTGCCCTCGATTGAACCGAGCTTCACGGTGCCGGTCTTGAGCAGTTGGGCGACGATAAATTTCGCATCGTTGCCAGGGATCGAAAAGCCGAGTCCGATGGACCCTCCCTCACCTCCAACCGTGAACAATGCGGTGTTGACACCGACAACCTCGCCGGCGGCGTTGAAGAGAGGGCCGCCGGAATTACCGGGGTTGAGCGGTGCGTCGACCTGAATGAACTCGTCGACCTTGGTTTCCTTGATGTCGCGGTTCAGCGCACTGACGATGCCCGTGGTGACCGTGCTGCCGAGGCCGAGCGGATTGCCGATGGCGATCACCCCGTCGCCCGGTCGCATGGTGTCGCTATTGCCCCATCTGACTGCCGGCAATGGTCGGCCGGGATGCACCTGAAGCATTGCCAGGTCGATGCCGGGCGCCCGGAACAGCAACGTCGCCCGCAACCTGGTGTGGTCGTCCAACACCACCACATAGTCCGTGCCGCCATCGGCGACGTGGCGGTTGGTCAGGATAATGCCGGCCGGGTCGATCACGAAGCCCGATCCGACTTCGCGCTTGGCACCACCGGTCATGGTGATGTTGACCACCTGCGGCAGCAGGCTCGCCACCAGATCCGGGAGGTTCGCGATCTGCGCGCTTGCGGCAGATGCACGTGCCACCGTGCCGGCCGCCAGGGCAACTCCCAAGATGATCGCGATGATTTTGCTGCGCATCGGAGTTTTGTCCCGCTGATTTAATGCCTCGGTCGTCACGCCGTCGTTGTCCACGGCTCTCTTGTCGACGAGTCCTTCATCAACCGACTATGCCAAAAACGGCAATCACGATCACATGAATGTTTCTGCGATCGGACGTTCTTTCCGTGACGTGCGGTTGAGATCTTACCTGCGGATCAAGGCGAGCATGTCCGCGACCGTGCACTGCTGTGCGACAGGCCGTAGGGCATCAACGGCCGTGCGGTGGGTCTGGTCGTCGAACGCGGCGCATCCGTCCGAGAGCAGCGTCACATCGTAGTCGCGCACGGCCGCGTCGCGGACCGTGCTGGCGACGCCACCGTTGGTGACGATGCCCGCGGCAATCAGGCGACGGATGCCGGCCCGGTTGAGCACCCATTCAAGGCGGCTCATGTAAAAGGCGGAGTAGGCGATTTTTTCGACCGACATGTCCGCTGGCGCCAGGTCATCCACCAACTCATGGCCCCAGGATCTGGGGGCGAAGTCGCCGACGGTGAGGAACGGGCGCAGGCGCTGCAGATGCGGCGAGATGAACGGCGCGCCGCCCTTGCCGGGCACCAACGTGAAATGCGTGGACACCACCCAACCACCGGCGGCGCGCAGCGCCGCCGCCAGCGGCTTCAACCGGGCCGGCAGTGCGGCGATGGCCGGAACACCCAGGCCTGCACGACCATAGGCGCCGTTCGGATGGATGAAGTCGTTCTGCAGGTCGCAGAGCAACAGCGCGCAATCGGACCAGGATTCGGGCGCTCCGCTCATGCCGCATTCTCAAGGATCAGGTTGCCGAAGCGATCCACATTTCCCTGGTGGCCGGGTTCGATCAGGATCGTGGTGTCCGGCTGCTCCAGAACTGCCGGACCGGTCACCACGCACCCGGCGGAAAGGATTAGCCGATCGAACACCGGCACCTCCCGCCAGGTGTCGAACCACACGCGGCGCGTGCCACGGCGGGCGTCGTCGATCCCAGCGCCGGGTGCCGGCGCCATCGAGAGCAGGTCGATCTTCGGCCGCTGCCCGGTGACCGTGGTGCGAAGGTTCAGCACCCGCACCGCCACATCGGGCATCACCCGCCCGTATACCTTGCCATACGATGCCTCGAACGCGGCGCGCAGGTTTTCGGTCGTAAGCCGACCGGAGCCGTCCGGCGCCAGGGCCAGCCGTACCGCGACGGTATGGGTTTGGCCGACATAGCTCATGTCCAGTTCGTGCGTCGTCTGCCGGCCAGTGAAGGCGACCCCGGCGCGTTCGAGCAAGCCAGAGAGCTCGGCCGCTGCCGCATCCATCTCGGCACGGAGATGTCCGGGCTCGATTTCGGACAATAGCCGGTTGAGCGTGTGCACCCGGTCGTGCCGCATGTCGGCGATGACGCACCCGAGGGCGGAGGTGACGCCGGGAAATCGCGGTATCAGCGCCCGCGCCAGGCCCACCTGGCGCATGAGGGCACCGGCATGCAACGCACCACCGCCGCCGAACGGCATCAGGCTGAACCGCTTCGGGTCGTGGCCGCGTTCCACCGAAACCAGGCGCAGCGCGCTGGCCATCCGCGCATTGGCCACCCGCAGGATGGCCTCGGCCGCGGCGGTGACGTCCAGCCCGAGTTTGCGTCCGACCTCCCGCTCCACCGCACGCGCGGCGGCTTCGCTGTCCAGCCGTGCCAGTTTGCCACCGATCGGGCGCTCGGCGTTGATCCGGCCCAGCACGACATTGGCATCGGTCAATGTCGGCCGGTCGCCGCCGGCACCGTAGCAGGCGGGCCCAGGATTGCTGCCGGCGCTCTCTGGGCCGACTTGCAGCAGACCGGCCGCGTCCACCCGCGCGATCGATCCGCCGCCGGCGCCGATGGTGGTGATTTCGATCATCGGGGTGCGGATCACCAATCCGAAATCGAGCGTGGTTTCGGCCGCCAATTGCGGCTCGCCATTTGCCACCAGCGAGACGTCGAACGACGTGCCGCCGACATCGCCGGTGATCACGTCGGCAAATCCGGCCGCGACGGCAATATGCGCCGCCGCGATCACGCCGGCCGCGGGGCCGGACAAAGCCGTGCGGACGGGCAGGCGCTGCGCCGTCTCCACGCTCATCACGCCGCCATTCGACTGCACGATCAGGAACTCGCCAGCAAAACCGTCGTCGCGCAACTTTGTATCGAGTGCGCCGAGATAGGCGCCGACCACCGGCTGCAACACCGCGTTCAAGGCCGTGGTGCTGGTACGCTCGAACTCGCGCATCTCCGGTAGGATCATGTGGCTTGCGGCCACGTGGGGGTTGGGCCAAACGGACTGCACCGCCTCCAGCGCCAAACGCTCATTGCGCGGGTTGGCGTAGCTGTGCAGAAACACGATGCAGATCGCGTCGGCGCCGGCCGCCCGCAAATGCAGCGCTGCCTGGCGAACTTCTTCGACGTCCACCTGGATGTGGATGCTGCCATCCGCCAAGGTGCGCTCGGAGACCTCCACGCGCATGTCACGCTCGATCACCGGGGTGAAATTGCCGGTCAACCCCCAGGTCTGGCGGCGGTCCCGGCGCCGCATCTCCAGCACGTCGCGAAAGCCGGCGGTGGTGATGAGCCCGGCCCGTGCGCCCTTGCGCTCCAGCAAGGCGTTGGTCCCGACCGTCGTGCCGTGAACGATGGCGCAGACTTGGGCTGTTGCTGCGAGGCCGGCAATGCCGGCGGCGAAGCCGTCCGCCTCACGGCCGCGCGTGCTGGGCACCTTGCCAACCCGCACGCCGCCGCTGGCTTCGTCGAACAGGAACAGGTCGGTGTAGGTGCCACCGACATCGACGCCGATGACCAAGCGGGACGGCAGGCTCACGAGAGGTATCCCATCCGGCGGTCATGTGCCGCGGCCTGCGGGTCGCGTTCGCCCGGGTCGCCGCGTCCGCCGCCACCCGGGCTCTCGATGCGGAGGCGGCTGCCCTTGTGGAGCCGTACGCCGACGACCTTCGACGCCAATGGCGGGTGCCGCCAGGCGCCGTCTGCATCCCGGTAGCTGATGCGGTTCGTGGCCGCATCGCCGCCGCCGAGCACGCCGCGCGGGGCAAAGCGGGCGCGTTCGGCAAAAACGAACGCTTCCGCTTCAGAATCGAGCAGCTCGATCTCGTAGATGGCGCCGAGGCCGCCGCGTTGCGCCCCGGCGCCGCCGGATCCTGGCCGCAAGGCCCATTGCGTGTAACGCACGGGGTAGGCGGCTTCCATTACCTCCACAGGCGGGATGATGGCGGTGGCGATCGGCGGATTGCCATGCGACAGGCCATCGCCTTCCGGGTTGCCGCCATGGCCACCGCCGAAGAACTGGAACAGCAGCCAGCGCCGCCCATCGGGTCGCGTGCCGGCGACGGACACGGCGTTGATCGTGCCGTAGGCATTGCCGCAGGCGTGGTCCGGCCGAATGCGGGCGAACAGGCTGAACAGCACGTCGATCACGCGCAGGATGGTCTCGGTGTAGCCACCGACAGGGCGGGGCGGGCGGGCGTCCAGCAGCGATCCCTCAGGCACGATAACGGTGATCGGGTCCATTACCCCGGAATTCGCAGCGACCTCCGGAAACAGATGCTTGAGTGCGACGTAAACGCTCGCGACCGTGGTGGCGCGGCTGATGTTCACCGGGCCGGCGCAGGCAGCGGCGGAGCGCGAGAAATCCAGCGTCAGCCGCTCCCCTTGCTTCGTCACGTCGCAGGCGATGCGTAGCGGAATGTCGGTGCGCCCGTCATTGTCGAGGAAATCTTCCTCGCTCCAGTGCCCGTCCGGCAGGTCGGCGATCTCGGCGCGGATCTGGGTGGCGGCGCGGCGTTGCAACTCCGAAAATGCGGCCGCCACCGTTCCCGCACCATATTCGTCCAGCAGCGCGTGCAGCCGCGCCAGCCCGAGATCGAGCGCCGAAAGCTGCGCCTGCAGATCGCCGTTGGCGACATCCGGCAGGCGGGACGCGGCGAGAATGATATCCAGCACGTCCTGACTGAGCTTTCCCGCAGCATAGAGCCTGACTGGCGGGATCAGCACGCCTTCCTGAAAATACTCGGTGGCGGCCGGATTGTAGTTGCCCGGCACCGCGCCGCCGACATCGTGCCAATGGCCGACGCTGCCGAGCCAGCAGAACAGCTGCCCGTCGCGAAAGCAGGGGCGGATCAGCCGCATGTCCGACAGATGGGTGCCGCCGAGATATGGGTCGTTGAAGATGAACACATCGCCGTCGGCGACATCGGGGAATTTGTCGATCACCGCCTTGGTCGCGAACGCCATCACGCCGACGAAGATCGGCAGCCCCGATTTGCCCTGTACCAGCGTGGCGCCGGTATCTGCGTCGTACAGGCCGTGGCAGGCATCATGCGCCTCGGCGATTGTCGGGTTGAAGGCGCTGCGAAACAGCGTCGCGTCCATTTCGTCCGCAATGCTCTCCAGCCGTCCCTTGAGCACCGCGAGCGTCACCGGATCCAGGCTCATTCGTCGGCACGCTCCTCATCGTAGGATCGTCCACGCTGCAGGATGGCCGAAGTGCCGAGAATGGCGTTCAGTCCGTTGAAGTCCAGCATCCGGTCCTTGAAGCCGAGAGTGGAACCGGTGGCGCGCAGATTGGCGAAATAAAGCTGCATCGCATGCGCCACGGCACGCATCGTGCCGCCGGGATAGATGACGACGCGAAACCCGAGTTCGCCGAGGGCGGCCAGGCCGGTGATGGGCGTGCGTCCGCCCTCCACCATGTTCGCCAGCAGCGGCACGCGCGCGGCGAACCGGCTGGCGATTTCGGCCAACTGCGCCGCATCCTCGGGCGCCTCGACGAACAATATGTCGGCGCCGGCTTCGAGGTAGCGCTCGGCCCGGTCCAGCGCGCGATCGAAGCCTTCAACGGCGATGGCGTCGGTACGCGCGATGATCAGCGCCTGGTCCCTTGCATCCCGCGCCGCGCGGATCTTGCCGACCATCTCACCGGCGCTGACCAGCAACTTGCCTTGCAAATGGCCGCAACGCTTGGGAAAACTCTGGTCCTCCAGCTGCAAGGCGGAGGCGCCGGCGCGTTCGAGCACGCGGACGGTGCGTTGAACGTTCAGGGCGTTGCCGAAGCCGGTATCCGCGTCGACGAGGATCGGCAGCGCCACGCGCTCGCGGATGCGCCCGAGCACTTCGGCCACCTCGGTCATCGATACCAGGCCGATATCCGGACCGCCGATATGCGCGTACGCGATCGACGCGCCGGAGAGGTACAACGCTGCGAACCCTGCCTGCTCGGCCAGCGCCGCCGAGAAAGCGTCGTAGACGCCCGGGCACAGCAGCGGGTCACCCTCCCGCAGGCGGGAGCGCAATTGCGAGGCATGCATTGCTCGGGGGCTCCAAATTTCGCTTTGTCTTTAGGACGCGAGCGGGAGGCCTTGTCAACTCTCCCCGTACAGGCGGAGATAGCAGCCATGATCATGCCGGAAACGCTGTTCGAAAAAGTCTGGAACCAGCATGTGGTCGTGCTCCGGGAGGACGGCGCGAGCCTGCTTTGGATCGACCGCCATTTCGTCCATGAAGGCAGTTTCCATGGCTTCGCCATGCTGGACCATGCCGGCAGGTCCGTGGCGCGGCCCAACCTCACCTTCGGCGTCGCCGACCATTATGTGCCGAGCCATCCGAGGTCCATGCCGATCAAGGACCCCGAGGTCGCGGGCATGGTGAGCACGCTGCGGGCCAATGCCGCGCGCCACCATCTCGACCTGCTGGACCTGGACGACCCCCGCCAGGGCATCGTCCATGTCGCGGCACCGGAACAAGGGCTCTCGCTGCCGGGGCTGACGATCGTGTGCGGCGATTCGCACACCTCGACGCATGGTGCTTTCGGCGCGCTGGGCTTTGGCATCGGTGCCTCGGAAGTCAGCCACGTGCTGGCGACGCAGACGCTGTGGCAGCGGCGGCCGCGCACGCTTCGGGTCGCCGTCGATGGCGTGCTGGGGCGGCATATCACGGCAAAGGACCTGATTCTGGCGATCATCGGTCGGATTGGCGCGGCCGGCGCTGTTGGCCACGTCATCGAATACGCCGGGAGTGCCATTCGCGCACTTGGCATGGAGGCGACGCATGACCCTCTGCAACATGTCGATCGAGGCAGGCGGCCGCGCCGGCATGATCGCACCTGACGATACCACCTTCGCCTGGCTGGAGGGGCGTCCGCGCGCACCTGCGGGCGCCGATTTCGCCGCCGCCGTCGCGGCCTGGCGACGCTTGGCGAGCGACGCCGATGCGCAATTCGACCGCGAGGTGGCGTTGCATGCCGATGATGTTGCGCCGACCGTCACCTGGGGGACCAGCCCGGAGACGGCCTTGCCGGTGACCGGCCGGGTTCCGGACCCTGCGGCGGCGCCGGATATGGCGCGCCGCCGCAAGATACAGGAGCAACTCGACTACATGGGCCTGCAACCAGGCCAACCGCTTGACGGCCTGCCGATCGACCGCGTGTTCATCGGCAGTTGCACCAATGGGCGTCTTTCGGACCTGAGGGCCGCCGCCGCCATCCTGCGCGGACGCCGCGCCGTCGTGCCCGGGTTGGTGGTGCCGGGCTCCACCGCGGTCAAGCGCGAGGCGGAGGCGGAGGCGCTTGACGCTGTGTTTCGCGCGGCAGGGCTTGAGTGGGGAGAGGCTGGATGCTCGATGTGCGTCGGGATGAACGGTGACCTCGTCTCCCCGCAGGAGCGTTGCGCATCGACCAGCAACCGGAACTTCCCCGGCCGCCAGGGACCTGGTGCCAGGACCCACCTGATGTCGCCTGTCATGGCGGCCATGGCGGCGTTGCACGGCGCCATAACAGACGTAAGGCGGGCGGCATGACGCCTTTCAAACTGTTGCATGGGCCCGCCGTGGCGATCGACCGCGCCAACATCGATACCGACCAGATCATTCCGTCACGGTTCCTGCGCAAGCCACGCAGCGCCGGCTACCAGAATTTTCTGTTTCATGATTTGCGGCGTGAGGAGCCTGACTTCCCGCTAAATGGAATGTCGCCGGTGATCTTGGCGGCAGGCGAGAATTTCGGCTGTGGATCGTCGCGCGAAGGTGCTGTCTACGCGCTTGTCGATTCGGGAATACGCTGCGTGATCGCTCCGAGCTTCGGCGACATTTTTGCCGGCAACGCCGCTAAGAACGGCCTGTTGACGATTGTGCTTCCGGCGCCCCTGGTGGCGAGATTGCGCGCGCAACTGCCCGGCGCCATAGCCGTTGACCTGCCAGCCCAGCGCATCGATTTCCCCGACGGCAGCGGCCATGGATTTGCGGTGGAGCCGTTCCGCAAGCGCTGTCTGGTTGAAGGGCTCGATGATATCGGCTTGACGTTGGAGCACGCGCAGCAAATCGCCGAATTCCAGCTTCGCGATCGCGACATCCGCCCTTGGGCCATCCCGACGTAACAGCCGGCATTGACGCGAAATGTCGCGCCGTTCAGCCGGCGCGGTGGCGGAACCACACGCCGGATGCCACCGCCGTGGCCAAAGTCGCGCCGTAGACCACCAAGGCCACGCCCAAAGCCGCGAAGGCCCATTCCAGCGACCCCGTCAGCCGCAGTACCGCCCAGCCACCACCGACCGCGATCACCATTCGCACCAGCCCGGCCAGTAACGGCCACATCAGCCGTCCGGCGCCCTGTGACGCGAAATACAACGACAGCCCCAATCCGAAGAACCCGAAGGTGGGGCCGACGAAATGCAGATATGCGATGCCGGTTTCCAACATGCGCGGGTCGCTGGCGAACAGCTCGAGCCACGCACTCGGCCAGATCGCGGCGGCAACGCCGACTGTCTCGGTCAGCACGAAAGCCAGGGCGCCACCCGTCAACGCGATGCGCAGCGCCCGCCGCTTCTGCCCCGCGCCGATATTGGTGCCGACCAGTGCGACCATGGGCGCGCCCAGCCCGAACACCAGCGGGATCAGCAAATATTCCAGCCGCGCCCCGGTGCCATAACCCGCCACGGCGTCCGGCCCTGCGGCGGCACCCACCAATGCGGTGACCAGCGCCACCGTCAACGATGTCTGCAGCGTGCTGACCGCGCCGACCGCGCCGATGCGCAGGATGTCGGCAAAAAGCGGCCAGCGCAGCGGCGCGCGCCGCAGCCGCACAAGGCTGCGGCCGGACAGGATGTAGCACGCCAGCACCGAGATCATCAGCAGCGAGGTCAGCACCACCGCGACACCACCGCCGGCGATGCCCATCGCCGGCACCGGACCCAACCCAAAGATCAACACCGGCGACAGCGGCACCAGCAGCACCACGCCAAGGCAAATGGCAAGGGAGGGTACCAGCATGTTGCCGGTGCCACGGATCGTGCTGGCCAGGGCGTTCATCAGCCACACCAGCACATTGCCGGCGAACACCACATTCGAGTACCGCAGTGCGGCTTCCAGCGAAGCACCCTGGCCACCCATCGCGCCGTAGATCTGCCGCCCGAATCCCAGGAACAGCGCCGAGGTTGCAAGCCCCAGCGCGACGTTGATCAGGATCGCATGCAGCACCAGCGCGTCGGCATCCGCCCGGCGGCCGCCACCCAGCGCCCGCGCGATCGCCGAGGAGATGCCGCCGCCGATGGCGCCGCCCGACAGCATCTGCATCATCATAAAACCTGGAAACACCAGCGCCATGCCGGTCAGCGCATCGGTGCCGAGATGCGAAACCCACCATGTCTCGATCAGGCCGGTGGACGCCTGCGCCATCATGACGAGGACGTTGGGCCAGGCCAGCCGCAAGAGGGTCGGCACGATCGGGCCGTGCAGCAATTGCCGCGTCCGCAGACTCATCACAGCAGGAGTCGATGCCGGTGCCGTGAAGACCGGCGGCGGCGCGGGTGCGACGGCGATGTTCATGCGCGGAACTCCGTCAACAGCCCGCTCGGCGAGCGTGAATCCATGCGGCGCTGCGTCGACTCGGCCGCGGCGGGTCCGGCGGCGAGCTTGTAGTCGGGCTCGACCAGCGGACGGCCGGTGTGCCGGTCCACCAGCATCGGATCCGCGGCAGCCCCGGTCTTGGCATCGACGATCAGCACGCTGGCACCTTCCGGCGCGAAATGCCGATTGCCCCACGCAAGCAGTGCCACGAGGACGGTACGGAAATCCCTCCCGCGCTCGGTCAGGCGATACTCGTCCCGCGGTGGACGGGCGCTGTAGCGATGCCGTTCGAGGAGCCCTGCCTCAACCAGCGATTTCAACCGCCGGGTGAGCATGTTCGGCGCAATGCCCAGGCTTTTCTGGAATTCGTCGAAGCGCGTCATCCCCTCAAAGGCGTCCCGCAGGATCAGCATGCTCCACCACTCGCCCACCCGCCCGAGGCTGCGGGCGATCGGGCAGGGCATCTCGTCGAAGCTTTTGTGTTGCATGGGGCGATAGTGCCGCAGTGACTATCATCATGCAAGTAAATTCGAGGGGAAGGCTGAGCGGGATCGATCAGCCCTTCCCGCAGGGCTGGGTCATTTCGGCCGGCGCATGTCGAACCGGGTTTGCCGGCCGATCTCCGCATAGCCCGATGGCCCGCCGGCGCGCAGGATGATGCCGGCGCCGAAGGTGTCGAAGATCCCGTCCTTCAGCAGATGCCGCGCGATATGGACGGCGATCACCTCGCCAAGCACCAGCCAGCCTTTCACCAGGTCTCCGGCATGGGTCTTGAGCTGGACGATCTCGGTGACCTTGCATTCGAAGTTCACCGGGCTCTCCGCCACCCGCGGCGCGGAAACCAGCCGCGACGGGATCGGCGTCAGGCCGGCCAGCGCAAACTCGTCGGTGCCGTAGGGCACGCTGGCGCAGGTGGTGTTCATCTGCTCAGCCAGGTCGCGGGTCGCAAGGTTCCAGACGAATTCGCCGGTTTCCCGGGCGTTGCGCAGGCTGTCCTTCGCGCTGGTGCTGGAAAAGCCGATGATCGGCGGTACGTAGTTGAAGCCATTGAAGAAACTATAGGGTGCCAGGTTCACCGTCCCGTCCTGGCCACGGCTGGATACCCAACCGATCGGCCGCGGGCCGATAATCGAGTTGAAGGGATCGTGCGGCAGGCCGTGGCCTTTGGACGGCTCGTAGAAATGGGCGTCGTGATGATCGGCCATGCGTGCGGCTTTCCCATGGGCGGTTGTGTTCGGTGGCAGGCATGGCACCTTCCTTCGCAGGCGGCCAGCCCGGCGCGACCATAGCGACACTTGGTCGGCGGCCAAATACCGGGCAGGGTGGCGGCAAATCGTCCGGAGCGGGAATATCCATGGCCAAGTTCGAGTATGACCACATCCACCTGCGCAGCCCCGACCCGGAGGCGACTGCGGTCTTTTACGAGCGGATGTTCGGGGCGGACGTCATCCGCTCTGTCCAGGGCGGCGTGCCGCGGATCGACCTGAAGCTTGGTGGTGCCGACGTCTTCATCGCGGCGGTCTCGGCGGATGCGGTGGCGCCGGCCTCGCCCTATCCTGGGCTGGACCATTTCGGGCTGCGGGTGAGCGGCATCGACGCGGTGGTGGCGGAATTGAAGGCAAAGGGCGCCGAATTCACCATGGAGCCGAACACCATCCGGCCAGGCGTGCGTATCGCCTTTCTGCGGGGGCCACAGGGAGTTTCGATCGAATTGCTCGAACGCACGCAGGTATAGGGCGTGGCTCGGCGCTCGCGGCGGCTGAAGTCGCGCCGACTTGTGGCGCGCTTCCGGCTGCGCTAATAGCCCCGGCTCACGGCCGCGTCGGCGGGCGTGGTGGAATTGGCAGACACGCCAGATTTAGGTTCTGGTGGCGCAAGCCGTGGGGGTTCAAGTCCCTCCGCCCGCACCACGCGGCCGGACTGGAGCAATCGACAGGGATTACGAAGCAGATGCAGGTCACCGAGACGCTCTCCGAAGGGCTGAAGCGCGCCTACACCGTGGTGGTGCCCGCCGCCGATATCGAGAGCAAGCGGCGCAGCCAGCGCCTGGCCGAGCTCGGCAAGACGCTGACGCTGCCGGGCTTTCGGCCCGGGCAAGATGCCGCTGCCGGTGGTGCGCCAGCGCTACGGCACCGCGGTGACCGCCGAGGTGCTGGAGGAAATCGGTCAACGACGCCACCCAGCAGGTGCTGACCGATCGCGGCCTGCGCGCCGGCGATGCAGCCGAAGGTCGACGTGGTCAGCCTGGACGCGGCACCGGCGCGGGCCGCGAAGGACCTGGAGTTCAAGGTCGAGCTGGAGCTGCTGCCGGAGATCACGCTGCCGGATTTCGGCGCGATCGAGCTGACCCGGCTGAAGGCGGAGCCGGCGGCCGAGGCGGTCGACAAGGCGCTGGCCGACATCGCCCAGCGCAACCGCGACGCTGGTGGAGATCCGGCCGAGGAGCTGGGCGATCGCGGCGCGGCGAAGGGCGAGGTGCTGACGGTCGATTTCGTCGGCAAGATCGACGGCATCGAGTTTCCCGGCGGCACCGGCAACGGACATCGACGTCGAGATCGGCGGGACCGGCTTCATTCCGGGCTTCAGCGAGCAGCTCGAAGGGCATGAAGCCGGGCGAGAGCCGCACGATCGAGGTGACCTTCCCGGCCGAATACGGCGTGCCGACGCTGGCCGGCAAGGCGGCGACCTTCGAGGTCACCGCGCAAGACGCTGAAGCCGCGCCGGTGGTGCCGGCGGTCGACGACGAGCTGGCGAAGAAGCTGGGCTTCGACGATCTGGCGGGGATGCGCGAGGCTGATCACCGAGCGGATCCAGCGCGAATACGACCAGCTGTCCCGGCTGCGGCTGAAGCGCCAGCTGCTGGATGCGCTGGCCGGGCGTGGCGAGTTCGCCGTCGCCCGAGGGCATGGTGGAGCAGGAGTTCGACGCAGATCTGGCAGCGCCTCGAGGCCGAGCGCAAGCAAGGCCGGCTGGACGACGACGACAAGGACAAGGACGAGGAGACGCTGAAGGCCGAATACCGCGCCATCGCCGAGCGGCGGGTGCGGCTCGGCCTGCTGCTGGCCGAGATCGGCCGGGTCAACAGCATCACCGTGGCGCCGGACGAGATGACCCGGGCGATGCGCGCCGAGGCGTTGCGCTACCCGGGCCAGGAAGCAGCAGGTGATCGAGTTCTTCCGGCAGAACCCGCAGGCGGCCGAAATCCTGCGTGGCCCGATCTTCGAGGAGAAGGTGGTCGACTTCGTGCTCGAGCTGGCGAAGGTGACGGACAAGGCGGTCACGCCCGAGGAACTGGCGCGCGAACCGGATGCCGAGGCGGCTGGTGCGGCCAGCAGCCCCGGACGAACAGGGGGGGAGCGCCGCTTGACCCGCTGACAGCAGGGTCGGCCTGCGCCTATTTACCGGTTTACGTGACGTTGACCGTCGCCGGCGCAATCTGCGCATCGGCGCCGACATGCCCCGGCGGGACGCGGGGCCGGAAGGGTGACGAGCATGAGCGATCGTGATCCCGTCGAGGTCTACGCCAACAGCCTGGTGCCGATGGTGGTCGAGCAGACCGCCCGCGGCGAGCGCGCCTATCGACATCTATTCCCGCCTGCTGAAGGAGCGGATCATCTTCCTGACCGGGCCGATCTACGACCAGGTCAGCAGCCTGATCTGCGCCCAGTTGCTGTTTCTGGAGAGCGAGAACCCGTCCAAGGACATTTCCTTCTATATCAACAGCCCCGGCGGCGTCGTGTCGGCCGGCCTCGCGGTCTACGACACGATGCAGTACATCCGCAGCCCGGTCTCGACCGTGTGCATCGGCATGGCGGCCTCGATGGGCAGCCTGCTGCTCGCGGCCGGCGCCAAGGGCAAGCGGTACGCGCTGCCGAACGCCCGCATCATGGTGCATCAGCCTTCCGGCGGCGCCCAGGGACAGGCGACGGACATCGAAATCCAGGCGCGCGAGATCCTGGCTCTGCGCAAGCGGCTGAACGAGATCTATGTGCACCACACCGGCCAGCACGATGGACGCGATCGAGAACAAGCTGGAGCGCGACAGCTATATGTCGGCCGAGGAAGCGCGTGATTTTCGGCCTGGTCGACGAAGTGGTGGATCGCCGTCCCGTGCCGGCCGAAGGTGAAGCCAAGAGTTGAACCTCCGATTCGATGGAGCGGCACGCCTACGGGGCACGTGGCTTGCATTGAGTGAATCCCGGCCGACCTGATGTCGGCCGGCCCATCTTCCCGCCCCGTGCTTGTCCGCGCGGCGAGCCGGGGTCTAGACTTGCGGACATGCGTACCCGGTGGCCCGGGACAGGAGTGCTGCATGAGCAAGTCGCCGCGATTCGAAGAATACCCTGTATTGCTCGTTCTGCGGCAAGTCGCAGCACGAGGTGCGCAAGCTCATCGCCGGCCCGACCGTGTTCATCTGCGATGAATGCGTCGAGCTTTGCATGGACATCATCCGCGAGGAGCACAAGACACATCTTGTGAAGTCCCGCGACGGGGTGCCGACGCCGAAGGAGATCTGCAAGGTTCTGGACGATTACGTGATCGGCCAACCGCACGCGAAGAAAGTGCTCAGCGTCGCTGTGCACAATCATTACAAACGGCTGGCGCACGGCGCCGAAGAACAACGACGTCGAGATCGCCAAGTCCAATATCCTGCTCGTCGGCCCGACCGGCACCGGCAAGACGCTGCTGGCCCAAACCCTCGCCCGCATTCTCGACGTGCCGTTCACCATGGCCGATGCAACCACGCTGACCGAGGCCGGCTATGTCGGCGAGGATGTGGAGAACATCATCCTCAAGCTGTTGCAGGCCGCCGACTACAACGTGGAGCGGGCGCAGCGGGGCATCGTCTATATCGACGAGGTCGACAAGATCAGCCGCAAGTCGGACAACCCGTCAATCACCCGCGACGTCAGCGGCGAGGGTGTCCAGCAGGCGTTGCTGAAGATCATGGAAGGGACCGTGGCGTCGGTTCCGCCGCAGGGCGGCCGCAAGCACCCGCAACAGGAATTCCTGCAGGTCGACACGACCAACATCTTGTTCATCTGCGGCGGTGCGTTCTCCGGCCTCGAGAAAATCATCTCGGCGCGCGGCAAGGGGTCGGGCATCGGCTACGGCGCCGAGGTGCGCAGCCAGGACGAGCGCCGCACCGGCGCGATCCTGCGCGAAGTGGAACCCGAGGACCTGCTGCGGTTCGGCTTGATCCCCGAGTTCATCGGCCGTCTGCCGGTGGTGGCGACCCTCGAGGATCTCGACGAGGCGGCGTTGGTTGAGATCTTGACCAAACCCAAGAATGCGCTGGTCAAGCAATACGGCCGCCTGTTCGAGATGGAAGGGGTGAAGCTGCAGTTCACCGAAGACGCGCTGGCCTCCGTCGCCCGCCGGGCGATCGCCCGCAAGACCGGCGCGCGCGGCCTGCGATCCATCATGGAGAGCATTCTGCTCGCCACCATGTTCGATCTGCCCAGCCTTGATGGGGTCGAGGAGGTGGTGGTCAATCGTGAAGTGGCGGAGGCCCGTGCCAATCCGCTGTATCTTTATGGCAAGGAACGTCAGGAAACCAGCGCCTGAGCGCCCACCGTCGGACGTCCATCTTGTCAAGGCCTTGTGGCATCGCCCGGGGGTGCCGATATCTCGATAACAAACCAGTTGAACCGCGTCACGGTGGGTTCGCCGGTTACCAGAGCGGTCCGTGCCTGCGGTTTTAGGGCGGGCCGAGCACCGACTGTCCATTAGGAGGTCATTTCTATGACTGATTCCAAGAAGCCCGACCCGACGGATCCCGAAGGCGCGGCACCCGGCGCCGAGCCGACCCAGCCCGCGGCCGAGCCTGCGCAACCTACGGTTGAAGTGGCTCCCCCGGTGGAGGCGACGGCCACGCCGAAGCCGCCGCGTCGTGCGGCCCGTGAGGCCGCGGCAGCCCGTGGCGACGATGCGTCGAAGCCGCTCCGCGGCGACCTGATGCCGGTGCTGCCGCTGCGCGACATCGTGGTGTTCCCGCACATGATCGTGCCGCTGTTCGTCGGACGCGAGAAATCCGTGCGCGCCCTGGAAGCGGTGATGCGCGACGACAAGCAGATTTTGCTGGTGGCGCAAAAGAATGCGGCCCAGGACGATCCCTCGGCCGAGGACATTTACCGGGTCGGCGCGGTGTCGACCATTCTGCAGCTGCTGAAGCTGCCGGACGGCACCGTGAAGGTGTTGGTGGAAGGCGGCCGTCGGGCGCAGATCACCGCATTCAAGGAAACCGACAGCTATTTCGAGGCCTTCGTGGAATCGATGCCCGACCAGGGTGTCGAGGCCAAGGAACTGGAGGCGCTCGGCCGGACCGTCGTCGCGCAGTTCGAGCAGTACATCAAGCTGAACAAGAAGATCGCGCCGGAGGTCCTGGTTTCGCTGAACCAGATCGAGGAGCCGACCAAGCTCGCCGACACGGTTGCGGCGCATCTGAACCTCAAGATCGCCGAGAAGCAGGAATTGCTGGAGATCACCAGCATCTCCGAGCGGCTTGAGCGCGTGTTCGCGCACATGGAATCCGAGATCGGCGTGCTGCAGGTCGAAAAGCGCATTCGCAACCGCGTCAAGCGGCAGATGGAGAAGACCCAGCGCGAGTACTATCTCAACGAGCAGATGAAGGCGATCCAGAAGGAGCTCGGCGAGGGCGAGGACGGCAAGGATGAGGTTGCCGAACTCGAAGCCAAGATCAAGAAAACCCGCCTGACCAAGGAAGCCCGCGAGAAGGCCCTGGGTGAGCTGAAGAAGCTCCGCACCATGAGCCCGATGAGCGCCGAGGCGACCGTGGTGCGCAACTACCTCGACTGGATCCTGTCGATCCCCTGGAAGAAGCGCAGCAAGGTCAAGAACGACGTCACCGAGGCCGAGAAGGTGCTCGACGCCGACCATTATGGCCTGGAGAAGGTCAAGGAACGGATTCTCGAATACCTCGCGGTGCAGTCGCGCAGCAGCAAGATCCGCGGGCCGATCCTGTGCCTGGTCGGGCCGCCCGGCGTCGGCAAGACCTCGCTCGGCAAATCGGTCGCGCGGGCAACGGGGCGCAATTTCGTCCGCATGTCGCTGGGCGGCGTGCGGGACGAGGCGGAGATCCGTGGCCATCGGCGGACCTATATCGGCTCGATGCCCGGCAAGGTGGTGCAGGGCATGAAGAAGGCAAAGAGCTCCAATCCGCTGTTCCTGCTGGATGAAATCGACAAACTCGGGGCCGACTGGCGGGGCGACCCGACGAGTGCGCTGCTTGAGGTGCTCGACCCCGAGCAGAACGCCACCTTCGCCGATCATTACCTCGAGGTGGATTACGACCTGTCGGACGTGATGTTCGTGACCACCGCCAACAGCCTGCGCATGCCGCAGCCGCTGCTGGACCGCATGGAGATCATCCGCATCCCGGGCTACACCGAGGATGAGAAGGTCGAGATCGCCAAGCGGCATCTGCTGCAGAAGCAAGGTGAGGCGCACAGTCTGAAGCCGGCCGAGTGGTCGATCACCGACGAGG
>CAVTKE010000007.1:0-193675 GCA_963735225.1 uncultured Alphaproteobacteria bacterium | reverse complement strand
ATTGGTTGTGGAACCGCAGCGAGGTGGGTGGCCCCACGTCGGGAAGCGGGGTCGTGCCGACGCAGGGCTGGCCGCCCGAGCGTTGGCCTCCCACGCAATTGGGACGCAAGGCGGCAGTGAATTAAGTCACGAACTCGCACGACTATCGCGTCGCCCTTGTTGTGTCATAATCGACTGTACGCATGCGCCGGACGATGTCTCTTATTGGCCGCTCGTGCAGAACCTCATATGCGCTGCCGTCCCGTCCACTGGCGGATTTTAGCCGAAGAAGCTGCAGGCAAGAGCGCGCAGTAGGCTAAATCTGCCGGGTCAAACCCCGCGAGCCATCGCCCGGGAGCTTGAAGCTCTCGGCGTCCGGACCCGGCATGGGCGTGACCGCTGAGCGCCGGCGCGGGGTTGCTGGCCCCCTGATACCGAGTGGCCTGCTCAGTTGCTAAAGCTGGCGAGCTTGGGGCGAACGCTGCCAGACAGTCGCAAACGTTCATGGGCAAGGCGCCCCCGAGGCAGGTTTAATCATCGAGTCGCTGGGTCAACACCAGCGATGCGACGCTTCAGAGACGTCGCGTACGTACCCTCGTTGATCGAACCCGCTGCCCTTCGGGGTGGCGGGCTTTTTTTGGGCGAGTGGACCATCCGACGTCTTACCGCCGCCTCACAACAATTTTTGCTATCGCCCTTGCTTCCGCATCGATGACGTCGGCCTACGCCGATCCAATCAATCCCGACATTCCCGCTTTCCCGTAGCGTCGCACGTCGCGCAGGCGCTTTAGGTTATGCACGCCTTCCCGAGGGCTGAGCGGCGTCGCCAACTGACCCGATATCTCGCCGACCAGGTCGGCCAGGCGCGCTGAGGCGTCGGGACGGCCCACCGCGTGCACCGCCGCGGCCATGGCGGCCAAGAACCCGACCTGTCTGGCGTCCCCGCGCTGCCGGGCAACAGGCTAGGCTGTGACACTGCGTCGTCAAGGTAGCCGGGCGCACATCTCAGCTCACGCAGGCGTGCTGCGGCGCAAGGTGATAACGGCCACCTCGCCGCTGCAGTTAAAGCGGAACGGCGGGCCCGAGACGCCGATCCCGCGATTGGTGTAGCCGGTCATGGCGCCGCATTGCCAACGGCCGCTCGCCAGGTGACGGCAGCGCGTGAGATGGGTGAGAATGGGCTGGCCACCAGGCAGGCAGATCTGGCCGCCATGGGTATGTCCGCAGATAGAGCGCGCAGCCGGCCGCCGCGGCGTGATCGGCCATCTCCGCCGAGTGCACCAGCGCGATACGGAATGCTTCCGGCTCAAGCGCCGGCGCTGCAAGCGCCTGCAAGGCTGCTTCTGTGTAGAATGAGTTGACGTCGTCGAGCCCATTCACGTGAAGACGCGCCCCCGCGCGCTCCAGGGCGATCGAACGATTGAGTAGCACGTCGAATCCCAGCCGCTGCAGGACCTCGGCCATCTCGGATGGGTCGTGGTTGCCGAGCACGGCAAGCCGCGGTCCGGCGACGCGCACGCCTTCGAGAGCCTCTTCGAGTAGACGCGTCGACAGGCTGATCGGCGCGGAATGCGTGCCCTGCACGTCGCCCGTCAGGGCCAGCACGTCGACTTCGATGCCATCGAGCAGCCTGCGCGCGATCGGCGCCAGTTCAGGCAAGTGGTCCAGATGTGTGTCGGTGACATGGAGGATGCGATAGCCGTCAAAGGCAGCCGGTATATAGGGAAAGCCAAGCTCGAGCTGGACCAGCTTGAGGTCCAGGGCATTGCGCAGGCCAAACGTGTGCACTGGTGTGGGCCGGAGCAGCATGCCGAACACGTCCAGCATCGCGTTGGACAGTCGCTTGCGCCACCAGCTGCGTCGCCCGTCGGGGCTTGCGCGGTAGCGGCCGGTCTCAAGCGCGCGGCGGCGTTCGGCCCACCCGTGGTGTTCGCCGGCCGGTGATGGAGCAGATGACGAGTCCAGCATCCCTTCGCTTGTAGCATTCCGGCGGTTCCAATGCGTGACCTCCCCCTCCTGAGGACGTCGTTCAACCCGGAAACACTGCGGTCAGGTCGCCGGCCCTGGGATCTGAAATGACCTCACCGTCGGCGGCCGCGAGAAGATGGCGCAAGCCCTGCAGCGCTTCGCCGGCCTGGAAGAGCCACGGGTCTTGCCAAAGGCGGCGGAATAGCACGCGTCGAAGACCGGAGTCGATTCGCGGCCGATCGTCGATACCGGCGTTCTGGAAGGGGAGGCCACCGAGCAGATTTGGCGGCACCGTGCCGGTCCAAGAGGCAATCCGCGACCGCCGAACCGTTCGCGATCGGGGACCACCTCTTCACCTCACGGAATCGGATAGCCCTTCCATAGCCACTCCAGCGCCGCCGGCAGGGTTTGTGCGACGGTCGGCCTGTCGACGTGCTTGGCGTTGCGCGCGAACAGGAACTGGTAGTGGTAGCCCTTGGCAGCCAGCACCTTGGCCATGAACTCGGCCGACAGCGTCCAGTCGTGCATGCCGTCAGGGATGATCGGGTTCGGATAGAAAAGATCCTGGTCGCCCATCTCGAACCAGTAACGGATCGGCTTGGTGGGCGCGCTCGGGATCAGCGGCGTGCCGGGTGCCTCGGAAGGCGTGAGCACGCCGGCCTTTACCGTGAGGTTGGGGCCGGAGGGTCCCGCCCACGTGCTGTGATACAGACGGCCGCGCGACCATGGGCCTAAGCTCGAGTGGCGCGTCGGCCTTCACCATGGCGTGGTTCCATCCCGATCTCTATCGCCGGGTGCTGGCCTATTCGCCGACCATGGTGAACCCGTCAGCTTCGCGCCGGTCTGTTGCTCGACCAACGGCAGCACCTCGCGTTCGACGAACTGGGTGTAGGTGCCCGACACCATGTCGTACTCGCGCCCACGCTCGCTGCCCTGGGCGTCCTGACCGCCGTTGCCGATCTGGATGTTGGGGTTCGTGATCAACGGACATACTAGAGGATAACCCTTCGCATTATTTTAGGCCGGCCGGCAGGCCTGGCGACGAGGACATCCATCACGGCCGAGACCAATTGGAATATGAGGCGCCAGTGCAAGATGCCGCGCTGCGCGCGCTGCTTCCGGTTTCGGAATCTTACGCCATCCCAATAGGTTAGTGCTTGTGAACTATTAGCAGCGGAATTGAAATGAGCTTGCCACAGTTCAAGTGCTGAAATATCCTCCAACTGCTGCTTGGGGCTGTGGGAAGGGTCTAGGTGGCGGGTTTTGGGGCTTGGGTGTGAGGCGCGTCGGCACCGGGGGGAGTGACCGGGCGGGCGCGCCCATTGCCAGCGGCATGACCTAGGGCTTCCACCTCGGCGTGGGTTGGTCCAGGCGAGCCAACGCTATTCGACGGCCGAGTAGGCGCGTTACAGCCAGCAGTAAGCATCGAGCAGTGCTCTTCCTCAATCTGCGCTGGAAGTACGAATGGATCAGCCAGATCCCAAGCATCCCCGGACTGATGGTCGCCTCCAGCGGAGCGCGCGCACCAGGAAGGCGGTCATCGAGGCCTACCTGGATCTGCTGCGTGAAAAACAGCAGCCACCTACAACGCCCGAGATTGCGAAGCGGGCAGGCTGTTCCGTACGTTCGGTCTTCGAGCGCTTTTCGGACCTTCTTACGCTCAGCCTTGCGGCCGCCGATTATGCCTTTGAGCAAGCCATGGCGCAGGCTGCGGTGCCAAATGTTGATGCCGACTTGCATACCCGGCTCAAGTCGCAGGTCGAGACGCGAGCCGCCATCTGCGAGCAGTGGCTGCCGTTGTGGCGCGCGCTCCTGCGTTACCAAAGTGTATCGGAAGAGCTGGCAATTCGGATCAAACGCATTCGTGCCGCGATGATCGCGCGGCTGGAGCTGGTGTACGGGCCGGAACTTTCAACGCTGTCTGAAGCGGAGCGTACCCAACTACTTGTTGCCTTGGACATTCTGACCGATTTCGAGAGCTGGGGACGGATGCGTGAAGGTCACGGCCTGTCGATCGAGGCGGCCCGCGACATATGGATCAATGCCATCGGGCGCATGCTGCCCGCCGTCGCCCTTGATCCGGCACGCTCGAATCTGACCGGCCTCCGTTTAGTGGCGCTACGCCACGACTGATCAATAAAACGTCGTCGTCGCGAAGGTCCCGGGCTTGCCATCGACCGCCGCCGCCTGGCGCGCCCGGACGGCGCGTGAATGCTCGGCCATGGTCCAGCAACCACGGCCGCGCTTGCGAACGTAGATCAAAGGCAAGCCGGCGCACGTTGCGCCATTGGGCAGGATCGCCGCCGCAGCGTTTAGAGGTGAATCGGTAGCGGAAACATAAAATGAATTCAATGCACCAGAGAGGCGACAGAGAGGTAGCGGCGCCTATACAGCAGGAATCAAGGCGGTTCCAATAAGGGCGATGTAATGCGGGCCGCCGAACCACGAGCGTTTGGGGGTACTGAGATGATGCCGTCTGAAATCGAACAGATCGCGAGAGTCGCGGGAGAAGGCCTGCGCAGTGGCGGTCCGACGAGGCGCTGCGCGACCTGATCCGCTACTACACCCGCGAGGCCGGGGTGCGGAATCTCGAACGCGAAATCGCCAACCTGGCGCGCAAGGCGGTGAAGGAGATCGTCACCAGCAAGACCAAGAAGGTCGCGTTCACCCGCAAGAACGTCGAGAAATATGCCGGCGTGCGGAAATTCCGCTACGGCGAGGCGGAGTTGGAGGACGAGGTCGGCGCCGTCACCGGCCTGGCCTGGACCGAGGTGGGCGGCGAGATCCTGACCATCGAGAGCGTGATTCTTCCCGGCAAGGGAAGCATCAAGCACACCGGCAAGCTTGGCGATGTGATGCAGGAGAGCGTTTCGGCGGCGTTGAGCTACGTGCGCAGCCGTTCGATCAATTTCGGCATCAAGCCCACGTTGTTCGAGAAGCGGGACATCCACGTTCACGTGCCCGAAGGTGCGACGCCGAAGGACGGACCGTCCGCCGGCATCGCCATGGCGACCTCGATCGTCAGCGTGCTGACCGGCATTCCGGTGCGCCGCGACATCGCCATGACCGGCGAGATCACCCTACGGGGGCGGGTGCTGCCGATCGGAGGGCTGAAGGAGAAGCTGCTGGCGGCCATGCGGGCCGGGATCACCACGGTTTTCCTGCCGAAGGAAAACGAGAAAGATCTCGCCGATATCCCGGATAACGTGAAGAAGCACCTGAAGCTCATTCCAGTCGCCCATGTGGACGAGGTGATCGCCCAGGCGCTGGTGCGCAAACCCGAGCCGATCGAGTGGGTCGAGCCGCCTGAAACGCCGGTGGTGGCGCCGAATCAGCCAACGGCGGCGCCATCCCTGGCGCATTGACGTCCCTTCCGCCGGCCCCCGAAACCGTTCCGCGGATTTCGGGGGCGGCCAACCGCTGAATGCCGAGTGCGTGTGGTTTGAACACGGTCGGCGGCCCCGTGGTTGAAATGAGCCACCTCCGCATTGACATACCCGCCCACGGCCTGCCAGACGGATAGGGCAGGGCCGTTTTCGTGAAAAGACGCCGGTGCTGGGGGAAATGACCCGATGCTTCGCCGGCCTTCGTTGACGCGGCGGAAAACCGCCATCTAGTCTGCCGACCATCGTCCGGAAGCGACTCGACGGGGGCCCATCCGGACTCCTGCTTTTGACACTCAAGGGGGCTTTAATCGTGAATAAAATGGATCTCGTTGCCGCTGTTGCGGATACCTCGGACCTGCCCAAGGCGAAGGCTGCGGAAGTGGTGGACGCCGTGTTCAGCGCCATCGAGGGCGCGCTGAAGAAATCCGAGGAGGTCCGGCTGGTCGGCTTCGGTTCGTTTGTCACGGCCAAGCGCAAGGAAGCCAAGGGCCGCAACCCCCGCACCGGCGAAGAAATCAAGATCGCCGCGTCGACCTCGGTCCGCTTCAAGGCCGGCAAAGCCCTGAAGGACGCGGTGAACTAAGACGCGCCTTCGGCGCGGCAACTCAAGCGACAGGCGCGCCCTCGCGCGCCGAGAGCGTCCCGCCTTGCCTCGGCCGGTTCTTCTGCGGCAAGAAAGGAAGAGGGCTCGCTCTCGCGGCGCAAGGGCATCCTTGCCGCCTGAATCGCCGCGCCAGCGGCGCGTCCGTGGGCGGTTAGCTCAGCGGTAGAGCGTCTCGTTTACACCGAGAGGGCCGGCGGTTCGAACCCGTCACCGCCCATGCCTCAGAGCAGGCAATATTTCTTTTCACTGCAGACGCAGCAGTTTTTCCCCGGGCACGCTTGACGTGAGGGGGTGCCCGATCTAAACGCTGCGCCCTGCCGCTGCGGGTGTAGCTCAGTTGGTTAGAGCGCCGGCCTGTCACGCCGGAGGTCGCGGGTTCGAGCCCCGTCACTCGCGCCAGCAGCAGGCGAAGACCCCACGTCCAGCCAGGACGTGTCTTTGAAAAAAACCATCGTTTTCTGCCCGTTGGCCCTATGGCAGCTTGCGCCGGTTGGGGGTAATGTCCGGCCGCGCTGCGTTGCGGCAAACGTCCGGAATGCCGCGTTTGTCGTGCGTCGAAAGGAAGCCGGATGGCACCGCTGCTCGCTGATTACTTCCCCATTCTGGTGTTCATCGGCATTGCCGCCGTCATCGCCATCGCCATGGTCGGCGGCTCCCTGCTCGCCGCCCGGCAGAAACCGTATGCGGAGAAGCTGTCGGCGTATGAGTGCGGGTTCGAGGCATTCGACGATGCCCGCCGCCGCTTCGACGTGCGGTTCTACCTGGTGGCCATCCTGTTCATCATCTTCGACCTGGAAGTGGCCTTCTTGTTTCCCTGGGCGGTGAGCCTGTCGGAGATCGGGATTTTTGGCTTCGTTTCGATGCTGGTCTTCCTTGGCGTTCTGACGATCGGGTTCGTCTACGAGTGGAACAAGGGTGCCCTGGACTGGGAATGACCAGGTTCGAATTGACCGGGTTGGAATTCACCGGGATGGGCACGACTGGATCGGGAGTTACCTGGGCATGAACGACACCACCCTCGCGTTCAATCAAGCCGCCCTGCCTCCTGGCCCGGAGCAGGACGCGGTTATCCGTGGCATCACCGGCGAGATCGGTGACAAGGGCTTCGTCGTGGCACAGCTGGACAAGCTGGTGAACTGGGCCCGCACTGGCAGTCTCTGGCCGATGACCTTCGGGCTCGCCTGCTGTGCGGTGGAAATGATCCACGCCTACATGCCGCGCTACGATCTCGACCGCCTCGGCATCATCCCGCGCGCCAGCCCGCGGCAGAGCGACGTGATGATCGTCGCCGGCACGTTGACCAACAAAATGGCGCCGGCCTTGCGCAAGGTCTACGACCAGATGCCGGAGCCGCGCTGGGTGATCAGCATGGGCAGCTGCGCCAATGGCGGCGGCTATTATCACTATTCCTACTCGGTGGTGCGCGGCTGCGACCGGGTGGTGCCGGTGGATGTCTACGTGCCCGGCTGCCCGCCCACGGCGGAGGCGTTGGTCTACGGGATCATGCAACTGCAGAAGAAAATCCGCCGCACCGGGACCATCCTCCGTGGCTGAGCCAACCACCGAAACGCAGGCCGCGCCGGCGGTGCTGACGCCGCTGCAGACGCTGGCGCAAGCACTGGCGGGCATTTCCGGGATCACCAGCGCGTCCGTCGTCGCCGGCGAACTGATCGCGCATGCCGAACGCGATGCGCTGCTGCAGGTCATGCTGACGCTCCGCGACGATCCGCGCTTTGCCTTCGAGCAGATGATGGATTTGTGCGGGGTCGATTGGCCGGAGCGGGCGCAGCGATTCGACGTGGTCTACAACCTGCTGTCGGTGTCGCTGAACCATCGCGCCCGCATCATCGTGACAACGGACGCGGCGACCGCGGTGCCGTCGGTCTGCACCGTCTGGCCGGTGGTGACATGGTGGGAGCGCGAAGCCTGGGACATGTTCGGCATCGTCTTCTCCGGCCAGCCGGATCTGCGGCGCATTCTGACTGACTACGGCTTCGAAGGGCATCCGCTGCGCAAGGACTTCCCGCTGACCGGCTATGTCGAGGTGCGCTACGACGAGGAGCGCAAGCAGGTGGTCTACGAGCCGGTGAAGCTGACCCAGGATTTCCGCAATTTCGATTTCCTCTCCCCTTGGGAGGGGATGACCTCTTTGCCGGGCGACGAGAAGGTCAACCGCGCCGATCCGCCGGCCGGCGAGGCGCTCAAGAGCGCAATCCCGAAGGTGTCGCCATGAACACCACCATCATGTCCGAGCCTTCCGCCGGCACCACCACCAAGCGTGTCGAGATCGACAGCCACGCGATCAATTTCGGGCCGCAGCATCCGGCGGCGCACGGCGTGCTTCGGCTGATCCTTGAGATGGACGGCGAGGTCGTGGAGCGGGCGGACCCGCATATCGGCCTGCTGCATCGCGGCACCGAAAAGCTGATCGAATACAAGACCTATATCCAGGCGGTGCCGTATTTCGACCGGCTCGATTACGTGAGCCCGATGTGCCAGGAGCATGCTTTCGCGCTGGCCACGGAAAAGCTGCTGGGGATCGAGGTGCCGGAGCGCGCCAAGTGGATTCGCACCCTGTTCAGCGAAATCACCCGGGTGCTGAACCATCTGCTGAACGTGACGACCTATGCGCTGGACGTCGGTGCCATCACACCGTCGCTGTGGGGGTTCGAGGAACGCGAAAAGCTGATGGAGTTCCACGAAGCGGCGTCCGGCGCGCGGCTGCATGCGAATTATTTCCGGCCGGGCGGCGTGTCGAAGGATCTGCCGGCCGGGCTTGAGGAACAGATCGCCGCCTGGGCGGAGACCTTCCCGAAATTCGTCGACGACCTTGAGGGGCTGCTGTCCTCCAATCGGATCTGGAAGCAGCGCACCGTCGATATCGGGGTGATGAGCGCCGAACAGGCACTGGCCTGGGGTTTCTCCGGCCCCTGCCTGCGCGCCAGCGGCCTGCCGTGGGACCTGCGCCGGTCCCAGCCGTACGAGATGTATGACCGCGTGGACTTCAAGATCCCGGTCGGGCGCAACGGCGATTGCTACGACCGCTATTTGGTGCGGGTGGCGGAAATGCGCGAAAGCGTGTCGATCATCCGGCAATGCCTGGCGGCGATGAAGCCCGGCCCGGTGAAGGTGCAGGATCGCAAATTCACCCCGCCGACCCGCAGCGAGATGAAGCGGTCGATGGAGGCGCTGATCCACCACTTCAAACTCTATACCGAGGGCTACCACGTCCCGGCCGGCACCACCTACACCGCGGTCGAGGCGCCGAAGGGCGAGTTCGGCGTGTACCTGGTGGCCGACGGCACCAACCGTCCGTACCGCTGCAAGATCCGCTCGACCGGGTTCGCCTTTTTGCAGGCGACGGAGACGATGGCGAAGCGGCATATGCTGGCCGATGCGGTCGCGATCATCGGATCGCTCGACATCGTGTTCGGCGAGATCGACAGGTAGCCCATGGCCGAAAATTTGTCCGACCCGCAGCAGGCAGGCTTCAGCTTTGATGACGCCAGCAATGCCGAAATCAAGGCGATCCTTGCGAAATATCCACCCGGCAAGCAGGCCAGCGCGGTGTTGCCGCTGTTGCATCTGGTGCAACAGCAGATGCGCCGCGCCACCGGCAGCGCCTGGGTGCCGCGCGTCGCGATGGACGAGGTGGCGCGGCTGCTCGGCATGGCGCCGATCCGCGTCTACGAGGTCGCGACCTTCTACCTGATGTTCAACACGTCGCCGGTTGGCACCTATCACTTGCAGCTTTGCACCACGACGCCGTGCTGGCTGCGCGGATCGGACGAAGTGGTGGCCGCCTGCCGCAAGGTGACGGGCATCAAAGGCTGGAAGGAAACCAGCGCCGACGGGATGTTCACCATGACCGAGGTGGAGTGCCTCGGCGCCTGCGTCAACGCGCCGATCCTTCAGGTCAACGACGATTTCTATGAGGACATGGACGCGGCCCGGACAGTGGAATTGCTGGAATCGCTGCGTCGTGGCGAGGTGCCGAAGCCGGGCTCGACCATCGGGCGCCAGACCTCGGCGCCCGCGGGCGGGCCGACGACACTGACCACGCTCAATCTTGAGAAGGCGGAGTAGAGCGATGCTGAGCGATCAGGACCGCATCTTCACCAACCTCTATGGCCTGCACGATTTCCGCCTTGCCGGCGCCCGGGCGCGTGGCGATTGGGACGGCACGGCGGCGATCCTGGCGCGCGGCCGCGACGCGATCATCGACGAGATGAAGAATTCCGGCCTGCGCGGCCGTGGCGGCGCCGGTTTCCCGACCGGCATGAAATGGTCGTTCATGCCCAAGACGGCTGGCGACCGGCCGCATTACCTCGTGGTCAACGCCGATGAGAGTGAGCCCGGCACCTGCAAGGACCGCGACATCCTGCGCCACGATCCGCACAAGCTGATCGAAGGCTGCCTGGTCGCGTCCTTCGCGATGGGCGCCAACGCTTGCTACATCTACATCCGGGGCGAGTTCTACAACGAGGCGGTCAACCTGCAGATCGCCATCGACGAGGCGTATGAAGCCGGTCTGATCGGCAAGAACGCCTGCGGCTCGGGCTTCGATTTCGACCTGTTCCTGCATCGCGGCGCCGGCGCCTATATCTGCGGCGAGGAAACCGCCTTGCTTGAGAGCCTTGAGGGCAAGAAGGGCATGCCGCGGCTGAAGCCGCCATTCCCCGCCGCCGTCGGGCTGTATGGCTGCCCGACCACGGTGAACAACGTCGAAAGCATCGCCGTCGCGCCGACCATCCTTCGTCGGGGCGCCGCGTGGTTCTCGGCACTGGGCCGGCCGAAGAATTCCGGGACGAAGCTGTTCTGCATCTCCGGCCACGTGAACAAGCCCTGCAACGTCGAGGAGGAACTCGGCATCCCCTTGCGCGAATTGATCGACACCTATGCCGGCGGCGTGCGCGGCGGTTGGGACAATCTGCTGGCGGTGATTCCCGGCGGGTCGTCGGTGCCGGTGATCCCGAAAGAGGTCTGCGACACCGTGCTGATGGATTTCGACAGCCTGCGGGAGGTCCGCTCCGGCCTCGGCACCGCGGCGGTGATCGTCATGGACAAGTCCACCGACATCATCCAGGCGATCGCCCGGCTCAGCCAGTTCTACAAGCATGAGAGCTGCGGCCAGTGCACCCCCTGCCGCGAAGGCACCGGCTGGATGATGCGGGTGATGAACCGCATGGTGCAGGGGCGCGCCGAGCCGGATGAAATCGATACGCTGGACCAGGTGACCCGCCAGGTGGAGGGGCACACGATCTGCGCCCTCGGCGACGCGGCGGCCTGGCCGATCCAAGGGCTGATCCGGCATTTCCGGCCGGTGATGGAAGCGCGCATCGCCGAGTACAAATCCAGGACAGGCGTGCCCGGCGGACAGACGCGGCCGTTGCCGCTGGCGGCGGAGTAGCGACATGAAGGTCACCGTCGACGGCATCGAGGTCGAAGTTCCCGCGGGCGCCAATGTGCTGCAGGCCTGCGAACTGGCCGGCAAGGAAATCCCGCGCTTCTGCTATCATGAACGGCTGTCGGTCGCCGGCAATTGCCGGATGTGCCTGGTGGAGATCGAGAAGGCGCCGCCGAAGCCGTTCGCCTCCTGCGCCTATCCCGCCGCCGACGGCATGGTGGTGCACACCGACAGCCCGATGGTGAAGAAGGCAAGGCGCGGGGTGATGGAATTCCTGCTGATCAACCATCCGCTGGACTGCCCGATCTGCGACCAGGGCGGCGAATGCGACCTGCAGGACCAGGCGATGGGCTACGGCAGCGACCACACCCGCTACCACGAGAACAAGCGCGCCGTGCAGGACAAGTATCTCGGGCCGCTGGTCAAGACAGTGATGAACCGGTGCATCCATTGCACCCGCTGCATCCGCTTCTCCACCGAAATCGCCGGCGTTTCGGAGCTTGGCGCCACGTCGCGCGGCGAGGGGATGGAAGTCGGCACCTATATCGAGAAGGCGTTGAGTTCGGAGCTGTCGGGCAACCTGATCGACATCTGCCCGGTCGGTGCGCTGACCAGCAAGCCATACGCCTTCGTCGCCCGCCCGTGGGAGCTGTCCAAGACCGACAGCGTCGATGTGCTCGATGCTGTCGGCGCCAGCATCCGCGTCGATTCGCGCGGGCCGGAAGTGCTGCGGGTGCTGCCGCGCATCAACGAGGACGTGAACGAGGAGTGGCTGGCCGACAAGTCGCGCTTCGCGATCGACGGCCTGAAACGTCGGCGGCTCGATAGCTGCTGGGTCAAGCGCGACGGCCGGCCGATGAAGGCGACATGGGACGAGGCGTTCGCCGCCATCGCGGCTCGCCTCGAAGGGCTGCCCGGCGAGCGGATCGGCGCCATCGCCGGCGACCTTTGCGATGCCGAAAGCATGCTGGCGCTGAAGGACGTGATGACGGCGCTCGGTTCGGCGAATCTCGATTGCCGGCAGGACGGGGCTGCCATCGATGCGTCGCGGCGGGACTTCTACGTGTTCAACACGTCGATCGCCGGAATCGAGGAGGCGGACGCGCTGCTGATCGTCGGCAGCAACCCGCGCCGCGAAGCACCGCTGGTCAACGCCCGCATTCGCAAGCGCACGCTGGCCGGGCCGTTCCCGGTGGCGGCGGTGGGCGCGCGCGCGGACCTGACCTATCACGTGGAATGGCTCGGCGAACTCGCTCGCGGCGCTCGATTCGGTGGCGTTCATCGAGACGTTGAAGGCCGCGAAGAAGCCGATGCTGCTGCTGGGGCAGGGCGCGCTGGCGCGGCCGGACGGTGCCGCGATCCTTGCCGCCTGCTGGAAGCTGGCGGCGGCGACCGGAATGCTGCGGCGAGGATTGGCACGGCTTCAACCTGCTGCACACCGCGGCCAGCAGGGTGGGCGCGCTCGACCTGGGCTTCCTGCCCGGGCCCGGCGGCAAGGCGATGGCCGGCATGCTTCGTGGCGGCGTCGACGTGTTGTGGCTGCTCGGCGCCGACGAGTTCGACACGGCGGCGATCGGCGCCCGACACTTTCGTGGTCTATCAGGGACATCACGGCGACCGTGGCGCCGCCCGCGCCGATGTCATTCTTCCCGGTGCCGCCTACACCGAAAAGTACGGCACCTACGTCAACACCGAAGGGCGGGTGCAGCGCGGCGAGCTGCGCGGTGTATGCGCCCGGCGAGGCACGCGAGGATTGGACCATCCTGCGCGCCTTCAGCGCGGTGATCGGCAAGACGCTGCCGTACGACTACGCTCGGCGGCGCTGCGGGCGCGGATGGAGCAGGTGAACCCGGTGTTCGCCCGCATCGACATCCTGCCGCGCTTCGGCTGTGCCGACACCGCCGGCCCCGAAGCGGGGGCGGTGCCGCTGCGCGACGTCGGGTTCACCCGAGCGGTCGCGAACTACTACCAGACCGACCCGATCAGCCGCGCCAGCCCGACGATGGCGGAATGCACGGCGACGCAGATGCCTGCGGTCGCGCGGGCGGCGGAGTAAGCCATGGCCGCGTTCCTCGCCACGCCGTTCGGCGTTTTCGTGCTCACCGTCGCGGAGGCGCTGGCGCTGCTGGTGCCGCTGCTGATCGGCGTCGCCTATCTGACCTATGCCGAGCGCAAGGTCCTCGCCGCCATCCAGCTCCGCCGCGGGCCGAACGTGGTCGGACCATTCGGGCTGTTCCAGCCGTTCGCCGACGCGATCAAGATGGCTGATGAAGGAAACCATCATCCCCACCGGTTCCAATCGCGTGCTGTTCCTGATGGCGCCGATGCTGACCTTCGCTTTGGCGATGGTTGCCTGGGCGGTGATCCCGGTGAACGAGGGATGGGCGATCGCCGACATCAATGTGGGCATCCTCTACCTCTTCGCGATCAGCTCGCTCGGCGTCTACGGCGTCGTCATCGCGGGCTGGGCGAGCAACTCCAAATACGCGTTCCTCGGCGCCATGCGCAGTGCGGCGCAGATGGTCTCCTACGAAGTTTCCATGGGCTTCATCATGGTCACCGTCCTGATCTGCGTCGGCAGCCTGAATCTCACGGACATCGTGATGGCCCAGACGAAGATCTGGTTCTGCATCCCGCTGTTCCCGATGTTCATCATGTTCTTCATTTCGGCACTGGCGGAGACCAACCGCTCGCCGTTCGACCTGCCGGAGGGCGAGAGCGAGATCGTCGCCGGGTTCTTCGTGGAATACAGCTCGATGTCGTTCGGCCTGTTCTTCCTCGGCGAATACGCCAACATGATCCTGATGAGCGCCATGACGTCGATCCTGTTCCTCGGCGGCTGGCTGGCGCCATTTCAGGGCACGTTAGCCGGCGACCTCTTCACCTGGATCCCCGGGCCGCTGTGGTTCATCCTCAAGATCGTCTGCGTGCTGTTCGTGTTCATCTGGGTGCGCGGCACCTTCCCGCGCTACCGCTACGACCAGCTGATGCGGCTCGGCTGGAAGGTGTTCCTGCCTGGCTCGCTGCTGTATCTCGTCATCGTCGCCGGCGTGCTGGTGGCAATGGGATGGCTGCCCCGTGCGGCGTGAGCAAGGATTCTGAAGCATGGCATTCCTGGACCGGACCGGTCGCGCGCTGTTCCTGAGTGAGTTGGTTGGCGGCATGGCGCTGACCCTGCGCTATTTCTTCAGCCGCAAGGCGACCATCAACTACCCCTACGAAAAAGGTCCGATCAGCCCGCGCTTCAAAGGCGAGCACGCGCTGCGCCGCTATCCCAACGGCGAGGAACGTTGCATCGCCTGCAAGCTGTGCGAGGCGGTCTGCCCGGCGCAAGCGATCACCATCGAGGCCGAGCCGCGCGAAGACGGCTCCCGCCGCGCCACCCGCTACGACATTGACATGACCAAGTGCATCTATTGCGGCCTGTGCGAGGAAGCCTGCCCGGTCGACGCCATTGTCGAGGGGCCGAATTTCGAGTTCGCGACCGAAACGCGTGAGGAGCTGATGTACGACAAGGACAAGCTGCTCGCCAACGGCGACCGGTGGGAGCCGGAGCTGGCGCGGCGGCTCGAACTCGATGCGCCGTATCGCTGAGAGGGGCGCCGTCGTGATGTCATCCTCGGCCGGTATGTTCCAGGGCTGCGTTTCATGCCAGGGCTTGCTCACATGCCAGGGCTTGCTCACATGCCAGGGCTGCTCACATGATCGCGGCGCTCGCCTTCTACGTCTTCGCCGCCATCCTGCTGGTCTCCGCCGGCATGGTGGTCAGCGCGCGCAATCCCGTGCACTCCGTGCTGTTCCTGATCCTTGCCTTCTTCAACGCCGCCGCGCTGTTCCTGCTCGCCGGCGCCGAGTTCCTGGCGATGATCCTGGTGATCGTCTATGTCGGCGCGGTCGCGGTGCTGTTCCTGTTCGTCGTGATGATGCTGGACATCAATTTCGCCCAGCTGCGCGAGGGGTTTCAGCGCTATCGCGCCGGTCGGCGCCGCCGTCGGCGTCGTGCTGCTGGTCGAACTGGCGATCGTCCTGGCGGGATGGCGGTTCGCGCCTGACGCGGCCGGCGTTCCGCTTCGCGCCGAGCAATGTGCCGATCGAGCAACACGGCACTGATCGGGCGGCTGCTCTATACCGACTACATCCTGCCGTTCCAGGCAGCCGGCCTGATCCTGCTGGTGGCGATGATCGGCGCCATCGTGCTGACCCTGCGCGACAAGACCGATGTCGCGGCGGCAGGACATCGCGACGCAGGTCGCCCGCACGTCCGGTCGACACGCTGGAGCTGGTGGATGTCCGCCAGTGGTGCCGGGGTGGCGGGCTGCCGAAATTCGCCGGCCGAAGCTCGAGGAGCCGGCGGAGATCGTCGAGCACAACGAAGCCGGGGGGCACCACTGACATGCAGATCGGTCTTGGGGCACTACCTGATCGTCGGCGCATTGCTGCTGGTGCTCGGCATCTTCGGCATCTTCCTGAACCGCAAGAACGTCATCGTCATCCTGATGTCGATCGAGCTGATCCTACTGGCGGTGAACATCAACCTCGTGGCGTTCTCGGCGGCGCTGGGCGATCTGCAGGGCCAGATCATGGCGATGTTCGTGCTGACCGTGGCCGCGGCGGAGGCAGCGATCGGGCTGGCCATCGTGGTGATCTACTTCCGCAACCGCGGCTCGATCGCGGTCGAGGACGTGACGCTGATGAAGGGCTGAGTCGCATGCTTTTCGCCGTCGCGGTGTTCGCCCCGCTGCTCGGTTGCCGTGGTCGCCGGCCTGTTCGGCCGCGCCATCGGCGATCGCGCCGCTCAGGCGGTGACGATCCTCTGCCATGATCCTGGCCTCCATCTGCGGCGTCACCGCCTTCGTGTCGCTGGTCTATGGCGGCGGCACGCCGGGCGTCGTCGGGCTCGGCACCTGGGTTGAGGCTGGCGATTTCCAGCGTCGCCTGGGCGCTGCGCTACGACACGCTGTCGCGCGGTGATGGTGGCGATGGTCACCTGTGTCGCGACGCTGATCCACATCTACAGCGTCGGCTACATGAGCCACGAGCCCACCACCTGGCGCTTCTTCAGCTATCTCAGCCTGTTCACCTTCGCCATGCTGATGCTGGTGACGGCGGACAACCTGCTGCAGCTGTTCTTCGGCTGGGAGGGCGTCGGCCTCGCGAGCTACCTGCTGATCGGCTACTGGTATTACAAGCCCAGCGCCTGCGCGCGCCGCGATCAAGGCGTTCATCGTCAACCGCATCGGCGACCTCGGCTTCGCCGTCGGCATCGCGTTGGTGTTCTGGACCTTCGGCTCGATCGAATTCGCGGCGATCTTCGCCGCCGTGCCGCAGCACATGAACGACACCTACCGGCTGTTCGGCGACGGATCGCGCCTACGAGGTGATCGGCATCCTGCTGTTCATCGGCGCGATGGGAAAGTCCGCGCAGCTCGGCCTGCATGTCTGGCTGCCGGACGCGATGGAGGGGCCGACGCCGGTGTCCGCGCTGATCCATGCGGCGACGATGGTGACGGCGGGCGTGTTCCTGATGGCGCGGTTCTCGCCGGTGCTGGATTTCGCGCCCGGGGCGCTCGGCTTCGTCACCTTCATCGGCGCCAGCACCGCGCTGTTCGCGGCCACCATCGGCTGCGTGCAGAACGACATCAAGCGCATCATCGCCTATTCCACCTGTTCGCAGCTCGGCTACATGTTCATCGCGGCGGGCGTGGGCGCGTATCAGGCTTCGATCTTCCATCTGCTGACGCATGCCTTCTTCAAGGCGCTGCTGTTCCTTGGCGCCGGCTCGGTGATCCACGCGATGTCCGACGAGCAGGACATCCGCAAGATGGGCGGCATCGGCCGGCTGATCCCGCTGACCTGCGCGCTGATGTGGATCGGCAGCCTGGCGCTGGCCGGCGTCCCGCCCTTCGCGGGCTTCTACTCGAAGGACGCGATCCTGGAGGCGGCGTGGGCGTCGGAGACGGCGATCGGCCATTACGGCTTCTGGTGCGGGCTGATCGCCGCCTTCCTCACCGCGTTCTATTCCTGGCGCCTGCTCATCCTCACCTTCCACGGCAAGTCGCGGGTGGACCACCACACGCTGGAGCACCTGCACGAGAGCCCGCCGGTGATGACCGTGCCGCTCGTTCTGCTCGCGCTGCGGTGCTGTCCTGGGCGGATATCTCTTCCGCGATCAGTTGATCGGGCGAGCATTGGCAGGCGTTTCTGGGGCGATGCCATCCGGATCGCGCCGGACAACCATGTGCTGCACGAACATGGAGGAAGCTGCCCGCCTGGGTCTCGCTGTCGCCCACCGTGCTGGGCGTGCTCGGCATCGCGCTCGCCTATGTCATGTATGTCGCGGTGCCCGCCGCTGCCGGCGCGGCTGGCCGCGAGCTTCGGTGGCATCTATCGCTTCGTGCTGAACAAATGGTATTTCGACGAGCTCTATGATGCGATCTTCGTGCAGCCGCTCATCCGGCTGTCGCGGATGCTCTGGCAGGTCGGCGACGCCACCATCATCGACGGCATTCCCAACGGGCTGGCGGCGCTGACCACCGACAGTTCGGCGCAGGTGGTCAAGATCCAGACCGGGTCGATCGCGGTCTATGCCTTCTCCATGCTGATCGGCGTCGTTGCCGCTGGTCAGCATCTTCCTGCTGTTCCGGTGAGCGCGCCGATGAATTCCCGGTTCAAATCGTCAACGCCGCCGGCTTCCCGCTGCTGTCGCTGGTCACCTGGCTGCCGCTGCTCGGCTGCGCCATCATCATGTCGCGTGCGCGGCGACGAGGCGGTCGTCGCCTCCAACGCCCGCTGGACGGCGCTGTGGACCAGCCTGATCGTCTTCGCGCTGTCCCTGATGCTCTGGACGCGTTTCGACCAGGCGGATGGCGGGTTCCAATTCGTCGAGAACGCGGTCTGGCTGCCGCAATGGGGGATTTCCTACAAGATGGGCGTGGACGGCATCTCCGTCCTGTTCGTGCTGCTGTCGACGGCGCTGACCCCGATCTGCATCCTCGCAAGCTGGGAGTCCATCACCAGCCGCGTGCGCGAATACATGATCGCGTTCCTGGTGCTTGAGACCATGATGGTTGGCATGTTCGCGGCGCTGGATTTCGTCGTGTTCTACATGTTCTTCGAGGGCGTGCTGATCCCGATGTACCTGATCATCGGCATCTGGGGCGGCCCGCGGCGGGTCTACGCCGCGATGAAATTCTTCCTGTACACCCTGGCCGGATCGGTGCTGATGCTGCTGGCGCTGCTGGCGATGTGGTACCAGTCCGGCACCACCGACATCGTCGACGCTGCTGCACACCGACTTCCCACCCGCGATGCAGACCTGGCTGTTCGTGGCCTTCCTCGCCTCCTTCGCCGTGAAGGTGCCGATGTGGCCGGTCCACACCTGGTTGCCGGACGCGCATGTGGAGGCGCCGACAGCGGGTTCGGTGATCCTGGCCGGCGTGCTGCTGAAGATGGGCGCTTACGGGTTCCTGCGCTTCTCCGTGCCGATGCTGCCGCTGGCCTCGGCCCAGCTGGCGCCGCTGATCTACACGCTGTCGATCGTCGCCGTGGTCTACACCTCGCTGGTGGCGCTGGCGCAGACCGACATGAAGAAGCTGATCGCCTATTCGTCGGTGGCGCATATGGGCGTCGTCACCATCGGCATCTTCACCTTCAACCTGCAGGGGATCTCTGGCGCGCTGTTCCAGATGCTGTCGCACGGCGTCGTTTCGGCGGCGCTGTTCCTGTGTGTCGGCGTGGTCTACGACCGCATCCACAGCCGCGACATCGACCGTTACGGCGGGCTGGCGGACCGGATGCCGCGTTATGCCGTGGCGTTCATGGTGTTCACCATGGCGAGCTGTGGCTTGCCGGGCACCTCCGGCTTCATCGGTGAGATCCTGGTGCTTGTCGGCGCCTTCAAGGTCAGCTTCTGGCTGTCCCTGCTCGGCAGCCTCGGCATGATCCTGGGCATCGTCTACATGCTGTACCTGTATCGCCGCGTCATCTTCGGCACGATCACCCGCGATGACCTCAAATCCATCCTCGACCTGTCGCCGCGCGAAATCGCGGTGTTCGCGCCGCTGATTGTCCTCACCTTTTGGATGGGGATTTACCCATCCAGCTTCACGGGGTTCTTCGACGCGGCGGTGGGCGCGATGGTCGAACATCACCAGGCTGCCTTGATCGGCACGACCAAGCTCGCGGGAGTGCTGCGGTGACCGACTGGACCTCAATGCACTGGGCACTCGCACTGCCCGAGCTGCTGCTCTCCTGCGCCGGCATGGGCGTGCTGACCTTCGGCGTGCTCTACAGGCGCGACAGCTTCTTCATCGCCAGCATGCTGGTGGTGGGCGCGATGCTGTTGACCGCCATGCTGGTCATGTCGTCCGCAAACGGCGTCGGCTACAGCGGCATGTTCTCCAACGACGCGTTCAGCACCTTCAACAAGCTGCTGATTCTTTGCGCCGCCATGCTCGGCGTCATCGTGTCGCTGGATTATGCCGAGCATGCCAACATGCGGCGGTTCGAATTCCCTGTGCTGATGCTGTTCGCGACCGTCGGCATGATGCTGATGGTGTCGGCCAGCAACCTGATGACGCTGTATATCGGCCTCGAACTGCAAAGCCTTTCCATCTATGTCCTGGCGGCGTTCGCGCGGGACGAGTTGCGGTCTGCCGAGGCCGGGTTGAAGTATTTCGTGCTCGGCGCGCTCGCGTCCGGGCTGCTGCTCTATGGCATTTCACTGGTCTACGGCTTCTCCGGCAGCATGGCGTTCGACCGTCTTGCCGTGGCGCTCGCGGACCCGGCGGTGGCGTCGCGCGGCTTGATCGTTGGCGTGGTGTTCATCGTCGCCGGCCTCGCGTTCAAGATCTCCGCCGTGCCGTTCCATATGTGGACGCCGGACGTCTACGAAGGCGCGCCCACGCCGGTCACCGCCTTCATGGGCACGGCGCCGAAAGTTGCGGCGATGGCGCTTGCTGGTGCGCGCCATGGCGACGCCGTTCGGGCATCTGCTGGCGCAGTGGCAGCAGTTGATCGTGCTGGTGGCCATCGCCTCGATGCTGCTGGGATCGCTGGCGGCGATCGGCCAGACGCAACATCAAGCGGCTGATGGCCTATTCCTCGATCGGCCATATGGGCTACGCGCTGATCGGGCTCGCCGCCGGCACGCCGAACGGCATTCGCGGCGTGCTGATCTACCTCGTAACCTACGTGTTCATGAATGCCGGCACCTTCGCGTGCATCATCGCGATGCGCCGGCGCGGCAGGATGCTGGAGGGAATTTCCGACCTGTCCGGGCTCGGCCGCACCGACCCGATGCTGGCGCTGGCGATGACCGTGTTCATGTTCAGCATGGCCGGCATCCCGCCGTTCTCCGGCTTCTGCGGCAAATACTTCATCTTCACCGCCGCCGTGCAGCAGGGCATGTGGACGCTGGCGGTGATCGGCGTGCTGACCAGCGTGATCGGCGCCTATCTATTACATCCGCATCATCAAGGTGATGTATTTCGACGCCGCCGAGGACGCGTTCGACCCGCGCCCGGCCTCGCTGTCCTTCGTGGCTGCCGCCGGGGCGCTGTTCACCACCTTGTTCTTCCTGGTCCCCGCACCGCTGGTGGCGGCGGCAGAGGCGGCGGCGAAGGTTCTGTTCGGATGACCCAGGCCGCCGGGTGGGGACCGCCGCTCCCCGCTTGGCGATTGCAGATATTCGATGCGTTGCCCTCTACGTCCGACCTCTGCCGCAGCCTTGCCGCTGCCGGCGAGCCGGAGGGCCTGGCCGTGCTGGCCCGCCGCCAGGACAAGGGCCGCGGCAGCCGCGGCCGCCTCTGGGTTTCGGCGCCCGGCAATCTTTTCCTGTCCGTTCTGCTCCGCCCCGGCGGCGCCGTGCATGAGAGCGGCGTGTGGTCATTACTTGGCCGGCCTCGCTTTGTTGGACGCGGTGGTCGAGCATGTCCCGCCTGCACGACTGCGGCTGAAATGGCCGAACGACCTGCTGCTGGACGACATCAAGATGGCAGGCATCCTGCTCGACAGCAGCGCCGGCATCGACGGCGCCATCGACTTCCTGGTGATCGGTTTCGGCGTCAATCTCGCCAGCGCCCCGGCGATGCCGGGACGCAGCACCACCGCCTCGCGGCGGTCGCGCCGCCGCCGTTGCCGGAAGCGTTCGCGGCCAGCCTGTTGGCACGGCTGGACCACTGGCGCGGAATTTCCAGACCCACGGCTTCGCCGCGATCCGCGCCGCCTGGCTGGACCAGGGGCATGCCTTGGGCACCGAAATGACCTTGGCCTTGCCGGATCGCGCCATTGCCGGCGCCTTCGCCGGCCTGGACAGCGATGGCGGCCTGTGCCTGCGCGTCGGCGCGGAGACGCTCGTCTTCGCCGTCGGCGAATTGCAGCTCGAGGCCGCCCGGCTGGAGAAAGCCCGCGTGGAAAATTCCGGACCGGGAGCCTAGCCATGCTGCTGGTCGTCGATGCCGGCAACACCAACGTCGTCGTCGCCGTCCACGACGGCACGGAATGGCGCGGCATCTGGCGCATCGCCACCGAGCCGCAACGCACCAGCGACGAATACGCGGTCTGGCTGCTGACCCTGCTCAGCCTTGCCGGGCTGAAGCGCGAGCAGGTCGTCGGCCGCGGTGATCGGCACGGTGGTGCCCGCCGCGCTCTACCACCTGCGCCGGCTGTGCCGCGACTGGTTCGAGGTCGAGCCGCTGGTCGCCCGCGCCACGCTCGACTGGGGGTTCGAGATCAAGGTCGACAATCCCGAGGAAGTCGGCGCCGACCGGCTGCTGAACGCGCTGGCGGCGCATCGCACCTATCGGCGGCCCGCTGGTGGTCGATCGATTTCGGCACCGCCACCACGTTCGACGTGGTCGACAGCGACGGCGGCTATCTCGGCGGCATCATCGCCCCGGGCATCAACCTGTCGATCGAGGCGCTGCATCGTGCCGCCGCCCGGCTGCCGCGCATCGGCATCGGCCGGCCGCAGGCGGTGATCGGCCGCGACACGGTGCCGGCCATGCAATCCGGCATCTACTGGGGCTATGTCGCGCATGATCGAGGGGCTGGTGGCCCGCATCCAGGCCGAATATCGGCGGCGCCGCTGAAGGTGATCGCCACCGGCGGCCTGGCGCCGCTGCTCGCCGAGGGCACCACCGTGATCGAGTCATATCGATCCCGATCTGACGCTGGACGGCCTGCGCATGTTGGCGGAGCGCAACCCCGTCCCCACATTACGCCGAGAACGGGCGCGGCTGCCCGACACGGATTGAACCGCGAGCCCGACTTCGACGTGCTGCGCCATGAAGGAAATTGAATGGATGCGGTAGCGGCGATCTGGCGTTCCTGCCCCTGGGCGGGACCGGCGAGATCGGCATGAATCTCAACCTCTACCGCTGCGGCGGCAAATGGCTGGCAGTCGATTGCGGCATCGGCTTCGGCGGCTCCGAACTGCCGGAGGTCGACGTGATGATGCCCGACCCGGCCTTCATCGCCGAGCGGCGCGATCGGCTGGTCGGCCTGGTGATCACCCACGCGCATGAAGACCATATCGGCGCCGTCGCCTGGCTGTGGCCGCAACTGCGCTGCCCGGTCTACGCGACGCCGTTCGCCGCCGCCGTGCTGCGGCGCAAGCTCGGCGAGGTGCAGCTTGCTGCAACGAGGTGAAGATCGCACGTCATCCAGCCCGGCGGCGGCGTTCGAGCTGGCGCCGTTCGAGCTGCAATTCCTGCGCGTCTCGCACTCGATCCCCGAGGCGCAGGCGCTGGTGATCCGCACGCCGGCGCGGCACGGTGCTGCACACCGGCGACTGGAAGCTCGATCCGAGCCGCTGGTCGGCCCGCCCACGGACGAGGCGGCCTTTGCGCGCGCTCGGCGAGGAGGGCGTGCTGGCGATGGTCTGCGACAGCACCAACGCCATGGTCGAGGGCCATTCCGGCTCCGAAGGCGAGGTGCGGCGCAGCCTGTCCGCGCTGATCCGCGGCCTGCGAGGGCCGGGTCGCCGTGACGTGCTTCGCCAGCAACGTCGCCCGGGTGGAGTCGGTGGCCCTCGCCGCGCGCGACGCCGGGCGCAGCGTCGCGCTGGTCGGGCGCAGCCTGCGCAACCTCGATGCCGCGGCGCGCGAGTGCGGCTACCTCAGGGGCATTGCCGCCTTCCTCAGCGAGGACGACGGCGAACGATCGTCGCCGACGACAACCTGCTGATCCTGGTCACCGGCAGCCAGGGCGAGCCGCGCAGCGCGCTGGCGCGGATCGCGATGGACACCCATCCGCGCATCGAACTGGGCGAGGGCGACACGGTGGTCTTCAGCAGCCGCATGATCCCCGGCAACGAGCGGGCGATCGGCACGGTGCAGGACAATCTGGTGCGCCGCGGCGTGCGGCTGATGACCGACGACGACCACATGATCCACGTCTCCGGCCATCCGGCGCGCGACGAGCTGCGCCAGCTCTACAAGCTCGTGCGCCCGCGCTTCGCGGTGCCGGTGCATGGCGAGTGGCGGCATCTGTCGGCGCACGCGGCCCTGGCGCAGGAGGTCGGCGTGCACGCCGATGCTGCTGGAGGACGGCGACATCCTGAGCCTGTCGCCGGGCCGCGCCGGAGGTGATCGACAGCGCGCCGGTCGGCCGCCTGGTGCTGGACGGCGGCCGGCTGGTGCCGCTGCAGGGCAGCGTGCATGGGCGGCGCGGCGGCGGATGCTGTTCAACGGCGTCGCCATCGCTGTCCTTCGCGGTGGACGAGGCGGGCAGGCTGCGCGGCAAGCCGCGGCTCAGCGCGCCGGGCCTGTTCGACGCCGACGATCCGGAAACCGCAAGGATCGCCGGCGAGTCTCGCCGGCGGCGATCGCCGACCTGCCGGCCGCCGCTGCGACGCGACGACGCGGCGCTGATCGAGGCGGCGAAGGCGGCGCTGCGCCGGGCGCTCGGCAAGCGGCTGCAGAAGCGGCCGCTGGTCGATGTTCATCTGCTGCGGGTGTGACGCCCGAGCGGTCGATCAGATGGAAGCTGGATTCACCGGTCACCGCAGTCACCTTGTTCACGATGATCTGGTGGACCGTGCTGTTCGCGGTCCTGCCGTTCGGAACCCGCCCGGTCGCCGAGCCTGATGAGGCGACCGGATGGCGCGGTGCCCCCGCGCTGCCGCACATGCTGCGCAAGATCGTCGTCACCACGGTGATTTCGATGGTGCTGTTTGGCGCTCTGCTACCTGGTGATCCGCAGCGACTGGCTCAGTTTCCGCAGTGGCTGGCTCGCTTTGCCTGAAGAGTAGGCAAAAACCTCGGACAAGCCGCAAGACTTCGGCAAATTTCGTCTGAAAGCGCTATTTTTAGCCGCAAGGCGTGCGCATTTTGCATGGACGGCAGAAAGGAAAATGGGGCAATCATCGACGACAGGAAGAGGAATGGTTCCTCGTCCTGCCGTGTGACTGGCGTTTCCTCCCTAAACTTGGCCCGTCGCGCCCAAGGTCTCTTCGTGGATCTTTGGAGCGCGCGGGCCTTCTTTCTGTCTATCAACTCGTGCCCCTGAAGTCACGTAATTTCATGCGCCGTTTCGGTTTTATTCGAGGTTTTGTTGCGCCATTCGTTGGTGCGGCGCACAAAAATAGTTGCCAAGGCTTCCTGCACGAAATTGCGCCGCAATCGTTTCGGGCCACCGGCACGCTGAAACTTTCCGCCGTTCAGAACGGTGCTGGCGGCTTGCGTCGCTGGCTTGTAGGTTCCTGCCGACCCTCCGGACGACAGGATTCGTTTAGCGATGCGCCTTTCTCGCAGCCTCGTGCCCACGCTCAAGGAAACGCCTGCTGAGGCGCAGATCGCCTCGCACCGGCTGATGCTGCGCGCCGGGCTGGTGCGCCAGACCGCAGCCGGCATCTATGCCTGGCTGCCGGCCGGTTGGCGCGTGCTGCAGCAAGATCGCCCAGATCGTCCGCGAGGAGCAGGACGCCGCCGGCGCGCAGGAAATGCTGATGCCGACCATCCAGTCGGCCGATCTGTGGCGCAGCAGCGGCCGCTACGATGCGTACGGGCCGGAGATGCTGCGGCTGAAGGATCGGCATGAGCGCGACCTGCTGTACGGGCCGACCAATGAGGAAATGATCACCGACATGTTCCGCAGTTCGGTGAAGTCCTACCGCGAGCTGCCGCAGATTCTTTATCACATCCAATGGAAATTCCGCGACGAGGTGCGGCCGCGCTTCGGCGTCATGCGCGGCCGCGAATTCCTGATGAAGGACGCCTACAGCTTCGACCTTGACTACGACGGCGCGGTCGTCAGCTACCGCCGGATGATGCTGGCCTATATGCGCACCTTCCAGCGGCTCGGCCTGAAGGCGATTCCGATGGTGGCCGATAGCGGGCCGATCGGCGGCGATCTCAGCCACGAGTTCATCATCCTCGCACCCACCGGCGAAAGTGCCGTGTACTACGACGCGGCGTTCGAGCGCATGGACTACACCGAAGGCCGCTACTCGCACGCGTCATCGAGCCGATCTCGCGGCATTCCACGCCGCCATGACCAGCAGCTACGCCGCCACCGACGAGAAGCACGATACGAAGCTGTGGGCCAATGTCGCCGACAAGCGCGAGGGCCGCGGCATCGAGGTCGGGCATATCTTCTATTTCGGCACCAAATACAGCGAGCCGATGGGCCTCACCGTCGCCGGCCCCGACGGCAAGCCGGTGGTGCCGCATATGGGCAGCTACGGCATCGGCGTCTCCCGCTTGGTCGGCGCGATCATCGAGGCCTCGCATGACGAGGCCGGGATCATCTGGCCGGACAGCGTGGCGCCGTGGCGTGCCGGCATCCTCAACCTCAAGGTCGGTGACGCTGCCTGCGACGCGATCTGCGAAGACATCTATGCGAAGTTCGCCGGCAACGCCTTGTACGACGACCGCGACGACCGGGCCGGTGTGAAATTCGCCGACGCCGACCTGATGGGCCATCCGTGGCAGATCATCGTCGGCCCGCGCGGCGCGGCCTCCGGCCGGGTGGAACTGAAGCGCCGCGCCACCGGCGAACGCGAGGAACTTTCGATCGACGACGCGCTCGCGAAGATCGGCTGAGATGTTCGGGGCGTTCGAACGCGCCGTCGCCGCGCGCTATCTGCGGGCGCGGCGCGGCGAACGCTTCGTGTCGGTGATCGCCGATCTTCTCGCTGGTCGGCATTGCGCTGGGCGTCGCCACGCTGATCATCGTGATGAGCGTGATGAACGGTTTCCGCCAGGAACTGCTCGGCCGCATCCTCGGGCTGAACGGTGAGCTTGGCATTCACGGCGCGCCGCTGCTGACGGATTTCGACACCCTTGCCGCGCGCGTTCGCGGCGTCCCCGGCGTGGTCGCGGTGATGCCGGTGGTCGAGAGTGCGGCGGGGTTGAAGGCGGAGCAGGGGACCTTCACCGGCGGCGTCGTGCGCGGCATCCGCAAGGACGATTTGCGCCAAGTCCACGTGGTCGGCGGACAACATCCGCGCCGGCAGCCTGGACAAGTTCGACGGGCGACGACGCCATCGCGATCGGCGTCGGGCTGGCGTCTCGGTTCGGCCTGGCATCGGCAGCCGCCTGCACGTCTGATCTCACCGCAAGGTCGCAGGCGACCGCGTTCGGCACGCATTCCGCGCGTGCGCGCCTACACCGTCGTCGCCATCTTCCAGGTCGGGATCAACGAATACGACACCGGCTTCGTCTTCCTGCCGCTGGACGCCGCGCAGATCTTCTTTCAGTAGCCGACGCCGTCACCCAGATCGACGTGGTGATCGCCGATCCGGACAATGTCGCGACATCAACCTCGCCATTCGCGCGGCGCTGCTCGGCCGCGTTCAGGCGCGGGTGGTCGATTGGCAGCCAGAACAACAACAGCTTCTTCGCCGCCGTCGCAGGTCGAGCAGCAACGTGATGTTCCTGATCCTGACGCTGATCATCCTGGTCGCCGCCTTCAACGTCGATCTCCTCGCTGATCATGATGGTGAAGGACAAGACGCGCGGACATCGCGGTGCTGCGCACCATCGGCGCCGGCTCGCGGCGCGATCATGCGGATCTTCCTGATGTGCGGCGCCTTCGTCGGCGTCACCGGTACGCTGGTCGGCACGCTGCTCGGCGTGCTGTTCTGCCTCAACATCGAGACCATCCAGCATTGGCTGGAGAGCGGTCACCGGCACCAACGTGTTCAACCCCGAAGTCTACTTCCTCAGCGCATCTGCCGGCGCGTGCTGCAATGGCAGGAAGTCGGGCAGGTCGTCGCGATGGCGCTGGTGCTGTCGCTGCTGGCGACGCTGTATCCGAGCTGGCGCGCGGCGCGCACCGACCCGGTCGAGGCGCTGCGCCATGAGTGACGCGCATTGGTGATGCGTGGCGTCGACGCGCAGCTATCGCAGCGAGGGCGGCGATGCTGCCGGTGCTGCGCGGCGTCGACCTCATGCTGCGTCGCCGGCGAGATCGTGGCCCTGGTGGCGCCGTCCGGCACCGGCAAATCGACGCTGCTGCATCTGGCCGGATTGCTGGAGCAGCCGGATGGCGGCCAGGTCCTGGTCGACGGGCGCGATGCAGGCGCGCTGTCGGACGCCGAGCGCACCGCCATCCGGCGCGACCGATCGGCTTCGTCTATCAGTTCCACCATCTGCTGGCGAGAATTCTCCGCGCTCGAGAACGTGGTGTTGCCGCAGATGATCGCCGGCCGTCGCCGCGCATCGCCGCCGAGGCAGCGGGCGACGGCATTGCTCGCGTCGTTCGGACTGGCAGGCGCGGGCGCGGCATCTGCCCGGCAAGCTGTCGGGCGGCGAGCAGCAGCGCGTCGCGATCGCGCGCGCGCTGGCCAACGCGCCGGCGGTGCTGCTGGCCGACGAGCCGACCGGCAATCTCGACGTCGCCACCGCCGCGCTGGTATTCGAGGAGCTGCTGCACGACCGTGCGCACGCACGGCGTCGCGGCGCTGATCGCGACGCATAACCCCGACCTCGCGGCCCGCATGGACCGCACGCGTCACGCTGCATGACGGGCGAATCGTGCAATGCTGAGGCACGTTGTTTCATGCCTGCGAAGAAGGCCGCCCGATGCCCCACGCCGACTTCGTCCATCTGCGCGTCCATTCCAGCTATTCGCTGAGCGAAGGCGCGATCAAGGCGGACAAGATCGCCGCGCTGGCGCGCGACGCCGGCATGCCGGCCGTGGCCATCACCGACACCGGCAATCTGTTCGGCGCGCTGGAATTCAGCCAGGCCTGCGCCGGCAAGGGCATCCAGCCGATCATCGGCTGCCAGATCGCGCTGGCCCGCGCCGACAACGCCGCGGCTGCCGCCCGACCCGATGGTGCTGCTGGCGCAGGATGAGGCCGGGCTTCGCCAATCTGCAGCGCCTGTCCTCGCTCGGCTTCCTCGAAACCGATCCCGGCCTGAAGCCGCAACTGTCGCTCGATCGGCTGTGCGAGCATGCGCGGAGGGCTTGCTGCTGCTGACCGGCGGCACCGCCGGCCCGATCGCGCGGCTGCTGGCCGAGGGCCAGAAGCCGGAAGCCGAGGCGCTGCTGCGCGCGGCTGCACGAGGCATTTCCTGATCGCACGGTGATGGAACTGCACCGCCATGGCCTGGCCGTCGAGCGCGCGATCGAGCCGGGACTGATCGCGCTCGCGGACGCTGCTCGGCGTTGCCGCTGGTCGCCACCAACGAATGCTTCTTCGCGAAGCCCGACATGTACGAGGCGCATGACGCGCTGCTGTGCATCGCCGAGGGACGCGCTGCTGTCGGAGCGCGACCGCCGGCGGGTCACGCCGGAGCACTGGTTCAAGCCGGCCGCGGCCATGCGCGCCTTGTTCGCCGATCTGCCGGAGGCCTGCGACAACACGCTCGCGATCGCGCGGCGCTGCGCGGTGATGGCCGAAACCCGTAAGCCGCTGCTGCCGGTCTGCCCGAAGGTCCGCGCCGGGCAGCACCGAGGACGAAACCGTGCGCGCCATGGCCGCCGAGGGCCTGGAGCGGCGCATGGACGCGAGCGGCGCCGATGACGCGGAACGCGCGAACTATCGCGAACGGCTGGATTTCGAGCTCGACGTCATCGCCGGCATGGGCTTCCCGGGCTACTTCCTGATCGTCGCCGACTTCATCCAATGGGCGAAATCGCAGGGCATTCCCGTCGGGCCCGGCCGCGGCTCGGGCGCCGGCTCGGTGGCCGCCTGGGCGCTGACCATCACCGATCTCGACCCGCTGCGATTCAACCTGCTGTTCGAGCGCTTCCTCAATCCCGAGCGCATGTCGATGCCGGATTTCGACATCGATTTCTGCCAGGACCGGCGCGACGAGGTGATCGACTACGTGCGCCGCGAATACGGCGCCGATCGCGTCGCGCAGATCATCACCTTCGGCAAGCTCCAGGCCCGCGCCGCGGTGCGCGACGTCGGCCGCGTGCTCGGCCTGCCGTACGGCCAGGTCAACAAGGTCGCGGAACTGATCCCGAACAATCCGGCCAAGCCGGTCACCCTGCAGCAGGCGATCGACGGCGAGCCGAAGCTGCAGGCGATGCGCGACGAGGACGAGGCGCTCGGCCGCCTGATGGAGATCGCGTTGCAACTCGAGGGGCTGTATCGCCACGCCAGCACCCACGCCGCCGGCGTGGTGATCGGCGACCGCCGGCTGATCGAACTGGTGCCGGTCTACCGCGATCGCGAAATCCGATGTCCTGGTCACGCAATACTCGATGAAATACGTCGAGCAGGCGGGGCTGGTGAAGTTCGACTTCCTCGGCCTGACCACGCTCACCATCCTGCAGCGCGCGCGTCGCGTTCCTGCGACCGCGAGGGCATCGACCGTCGACCTCGACCACCTGCCGCTCGACGACAAGGCGACCTTCGACGATGCTGCAGCGCGGCGATGCCGCCGGGGTGTTCCAGATGGAAGGCCAGGGCATGCGCGACGTGCTGCGCCAGATGCGCCCCGACCGCTTCGAAGACCTGATCGCCGGCGTCGCGCTCTACCGCCCCGGCCCGATGGCCAGCATTCCCGCCTATTGCCAGCGCAAGCACGGCGAGAAATGGGACGCCCCGCATCCGGCGATTCACGACATCCTGGAAGAGACCTACGGCATCATGGTCTACCAGGAGCAGGTGATGCAGATCGCCCAGAAGCATGGCCGGCTACAGCCTGGGCGCCGCCGACCTGCTGCGCCGCGCGATGGGCAAGAAGATCCGCGCCGAGATGGACGCGCAGCGGGAGATTTTCATCAAGGGTGCCACCGAGCGCGGCATCGATCCGCCGAAGGCCGTCGAAGTTTTCGAGCTGATGGCGAAGTTCGCCGATTACGGCTTCAACAAATGCCATGCCGCCGCCTACGCGCTGATCGCCTACCAGACCGCCTGGATGAAGGCCAACCATCCCGAGGCGTTCATCGCCGCGTGCATGTCGCTCGCGATCAACAACACCGACAGGCTCGCCGCGCTGCGGCAGGAGGCATCGCGCATCGGCATTCGCGTGCTGCCGCCTGACATCAACCGGTCCGACGCGGATTTCACGCTGGAGCGCGACGCCGACGGCAAGCTCGCGATCCGCTACGCGCTCGCCGCGGTGAAGAAGGTCGGATGCGCGGCGATGCAGGCGCTGGTCGATGCCCGCGATGGCACGCCGTTCGACGATCTCGCCGACCTCGCCGCCCGCGTCGATCCGCGTCAGCTCAACAAGATGCAGATCGAAAACCTCGCGCGCGCCGGCGCGTTCGACAGATCTGGATCCAACCGCGCGCGCGCGTGTTCGCGCGCCGCCGAAACGGTCCTGCGCCGCGCGCAGGCCACCGCCGAGGAAAAGGGCAGCGGCCAGATCGGCCTGTTCGGCGGCGCCGACAAGCCCGAGCCGCTGCGGCTGCCCGACATGCCCGACTGGGAGCCGATGGACCGGCTCGGCTTCGAGGCGGAGGCGATCGGCTTCCATCTGACCGCGCATCCGCTCGACGCCTACGCGCAGACGCTGCGGCGGCTCGGCGTGGTACCGAGCAACCGGCTGGAAGCGCAGGCGCAGGCGGGCTCGGCACGGGTCAAGCTCGCCGGCTCGGTGGTCAACATCAAGGAACGCATCACCCGCACCGGCAGCCGCATGGCCTGGGTGCGGCTGTCCGATTCCGCCGGCTCGCTACGAGGTGACCTGTTTCAGCGAGGTGCTGGGCCGGGCGCGCGACCTTCTGGCCGCCGGCCATTCCGTGCTGGTGACTGCCGATCTTCGCCTGGAAGGCGAAACCCTGCGCATCACCGCGCAGGACGTCGTCGCGCTCGACCAGGCGGCGTCGCAGGCCGGTGCGGGCATGCGCGTCTGGCTGCAGAAGACCGAAGCCGTCGCCCATATCCGCGCGCTGCTGGAGCGCGAAGGCAATGGGCGCGGCCGCGTGGTGTTGATCCCGCGCCTCGACGCGGCGCAGGATGTGGAGATCGCCTTGCCGGGCGGCTTCAACGTCACGCCGAGGCTGGCGCAGGCGTTGAAGGTTCTACCCGGCGTCGAACGGATCGAAGACATCTGACGCGACACAGCAACAGGATTGGCGCAGCCATGACCGAGATACCGGAGAAATTCCTCGACCTGATGACCGGCAAGAAAGCCTTTGCAGAATCTTGCCACGCTCATGCCGGACGGATCGCCGCAGGTGACGCCGGTCTGGTTCGATTTTGTGTCGGGCAAGATCCGCGTCAACACCGCCCGCGGGCGAGTCAAGGCGCGCAACATGCATCAGGGGACGAAGGTGGCGCTTTCCATCCTCGATCCGGACAACCCGTACCGCTACATCCAGATCCGCGGCCGGGTGACGCGCGAGACCGAGGAGAACGCGTCCGCCCATATCGATGGGCTTTCCAAGAAATATCTCGGTCAGGAAAAATACCCGTATTCGCAGCCGGGCGAGGTCCGCGTGATGTTCGAGATCGAACCCGAATCCACCCAGGGGATGGATTGATCGCCGCCGCGGGCCGAAGCTGGTAGCGAAGGAGTACGATCCGGCAGCCAATCCCGGCGCCGCTTGACGCGTGGGCGGCGGTGGCCTCTCCTTCGCACCGATGCATGGGGTGGACACAGCGATGGCGGCGACATTCTGGCTCGATGGGCGCTGGACCGATGAAGCCCCCAAACTCACCGGCCCGGCCGACCACAGTTTCTGGCAGGCTTCCGTCGTGTTCGACGGTGCGCGCGCGTTCCGTCGTTGCGCCCCCGACCTGGAATTGCATTGCCAGCGCGCCGTCGCCTCCTGCCATGCGCTGGGCATGACTCCCGGCCTCTCGGCCGAGGAAATTCAGCGCCTGGCGATCGAGGGCATCAAGCGGTTTCCTGATGATGCCGAGTTGTACATCAAGCCGGTGTTCTACGCTTCGGGCGGCCACATCACCGTGGAGTCGGCCAGCACCGCCTTCGTGCTGCATATCTTCGAGGCGCCGCTGCCCACCGGCGGATTTTCCGCGACCCTGTCGCCGCTGCGCCGCCCGGCGCCTGACATGGCGACCACCGATGCCAAGGCGTCCTGCCTCTACCCCAACTCCGACCGCGCGACGCGCGAGGCGATCAGCCGCGGGTTCGACGCCGCTGTCATGCGCGACCCGTGGGATGATATCGCCGAGTTCGCCTTCGCCAACATCATGATCGCCAAGGACGGCAAGGTGCGCACGCCGGTCGCCAACGGCACCTTCCTCGCCGGGATCACCCGCCGCCGGGTATTGGCTTTGCTGAATGAGCGGGGCATCGAGGCGACCGACGCGAAGCTGACCGTGGAAGACCTGCACACGGCCGACGAGATCTTCAGCGTCGGCAATTACGGCAAGGTCGTGCCGTGCAACCGCTTTGAGCAGCGCGAGCTGAATGCCGGCCCGATCGCGGCCGAGGCGCGGCGCCGCTATTTCGAATGGGCTGAGGGCAGCAGGGTTGCATGATCGGCGGCCGGCGCCGGCCGCGCCGCGGCACTGGTCCCTGGCACCACTGATCGCGGCGATGCTGCTGGCCGGCTGTGCAGTGAACGGGCTGCAGGCCGGCGCCGACGCGGCCGGGAAATGCCGCGTCGTGCGGCAGGCAGAGATGCCTATCGTTATCCGCCAGAACGAATTGCTGGTGCCAGCCCGCATTGGCGGGGTTCCGGTGATGATGGTTCTCGACACCGGGGCGGAACACACGATGCTGACCGCGTCCGCCGCCTCACGCTTCGGGCTGCCGCGAATTGCCGGCCGCAGCATCACCGTGGTGGGCAGCGCCGGCAACGTCCTGGCGCCGGTGGCGATCCTGCGCAGGATGGAGTTCGGCGGCTACGAGTTCCCCGCATCGCAGGTGGCGGTCGCCGAGCTTCCGACCGCGGCGCCGACCGACCCGCCGACCGCCGGCCTGATCGGCGACGAGATCCTGTCGTCCTTCGACCTCGATTTCGATTTTCCCAATCGCCGCCTCACTCTCTACAACGTGCAGGGCTGCGCCGATGGCTTTCTGCCCTGGCAGGGTCCGTATGCGACGGTGCCGCTGCTGCATACGGGCAACCGCCGGTTCCTCCTTCCGGTCGAGGTCGAAGGCCATCGGGTGAACGCGGTGTTCGATACCGGCGCCAATGGCAGCCGCCTCACCCGTCGTGCCGCATTGGACGCGGGTGTGGCGGATGCAACGCTGGATCACGATCGCGCCGGCACCGGCCGCGGCGTCGGCGGCCTGGCGTATCAGGGCGTGCTGCATCGCTTCTCCCGCGTCGTCATCGGCAACGACGCCTTCCGCGACACGACGATCTCGGTGGTTGACCTGCCGTTGACCGAGGGCGGCATGCTGCTGGGTCTCGACTACATGCGTTCGCGCCGCATCTGGCTGTCCTACGCGACGCGCCAGGCTTTCATCGCCAACCGGGCGCCGGTGCCATCGGCGATCACCGGCGTCGTGGCCCCGCCAACAGCTGAGACGCCGTAGAAGATACCCAAACGTCGCGAGACATGCGGCAACCGCCAGCCGCCCGGCACGTTTCGCCCAGACAGGAGGCTGCAATGACCCAGCCGGAAACCCATCGCTTCGCGCCTGCGGGGCCGGTCCCGAATTCGCCGCTGCCACTGCTGCATTATCGCAGCGCCCTGCCGGCCGATCCGGACGCGATCGAGCAACATTTCGCGGCGAATGGCTGGTCGAATGGCTGGCGCAACGGCATTTTCCCGTATCACCATTTCCACAGCAACGCGCATGAGGTGCTGGGCATCGCCCGCGGCCGGGCGCGGGTACGCTTCGGCGGCCCCGAGGGCACCAGCGTCGAGGTGGCGGCGGGGGATGTGGTGGTGATCCCCGCCGGCGTCGGCCATTGCCGCGAATGGGCCACCGCCGACCTGCTGGTGATCGGCGCCTATCCCGGCGGCATGAGCTACGACACACGCACGGCGGACCCGAAGGCGACCGAGCAGATGGGCCGCAATGCCGCCGCCGTGCCGGTCCCCGAGCAGGACCCGGTGGATGGCCGATCCGGCGCGCTGCCGGCGGTTTGGCGGCGCTGAGGCGCAGGCTCATCGAACCTGCTGGCTATCCTTGCTCTTGCGCATCGGATTCGTTGCGCGTTGTATGTCACGATGGATGTACCCGCAACGACCAGCGCGCCCGCCATTCCGGCGCCCGTGACCTTCACCGGCAAGAACGGCGAGTTCCGGCGCCTGGTCACGCGTGGCGCCTTGCTCGAACTGGTGACCTTCGGCTTCTACCGGTTCTGGCTGACCACCAACATGCGCCGTCATCTCTGGTCGCGTACCGAGCTCGACGGCGACGCGCTGGAATACACCGGCCGCGGCAAGGAACTGCTGCTCGGCTTTCTGATCGCCATGGCGGTGCTGGCGCCGCTGTTCCTCGCCTATTTCATCGCCGGCCTCGAATCCGCTCGGTTCAAGGCCTTCGCCACCCTGCCGCTTTATGCGTTGCTTTTCCTCCTCGGCCAGTTCGCCGTCTATCGCGCACGGCGCTACCGGCTGACGCGCACGGTCTGGCGCGGCGTGCGCTTCTGGATGAAGGGATCGGGCTGGTCCTTTGCCTGGCGCTCGGCGCTATGGGGCCTGCTGCTGGTGCCGACGCTGGGTTTCGCCTACCCATGGCGGTCCGCGGCGCTGGAGCGGTACAAGCTGCGCCACACCTTGTACGGCGACCTGTCCGGCCGGTTCGAGGCGACGGGCTGGCAGTTGTTCAAGCGGGTCTGGTGGGTGTGGCTGCTTGGACTGCTGCCGCTTGTGCTGACGGTTGCCGCGATCGTCGGTGCCATCGCGTTTAACAACACGGCGACAAAGCCGCCAGCCGCTGCCGTGGCCTTCCTCGGTTCCTTGCTGCTGGCGATGTTGTCCCTGGTGGCGCTGCCGTTCCTGCACGCCGTACGCCTTGCCACGGAATGGCAATGGTGGGCCGGCGGCATCCGGTTCGGCGCCGTGGCGGTTGCCTGCCGCCTGCGTCGCGGCAGTCTGATCGGCATCTATTGGCGGCAGATCGGGCTGAGCCTGCTCGTCATGCTTTGTTTTGCGCTGCTCATGGGCGGGCTGACGTTCGGCCTCGGCGGCGGCGTAGCGCCGAGTGATCGGTTGGCCTTGCTGCGCGGACAGTTGGCGGTCTGGGGATTTGCCGCCTACGCCGTCGCCTATCTGCTGATGCTCGTCGCACTGGGCATCCTCGCGCGCATCTACGGCCTGCAGCGGGTCTGGCAGCGGGTGGCCGGCGCCTGCGCGGTGATCGACATCGCCGCGGCGTCCGACGTCGCGGTCGCGGGCGAAATGGCCAGCGCGTTCGGCGAGGGACTGGCGGACGGTCTCGATTTCGCCGGACTGTAGAAACAGCGTGGCGCCGGCGGTGTTCTTCGACGGGCGATCCAACCGGCGCCGGGTCGTGGCGCTGGTTTTCGCCGACCGGCTGGAGATCGCCGAAGCCGACAACTCTGGCACCGCGTCTGGCGGCGCGCCCTTGGCATCCTGGGCGTACGACGCGATTCGCCGGGCCGACGGCCCAACGAATACGCTCAGGCTCACCTGCACGGCCGCATTGCCGCTGGCGCGGCTGGAACTGCGCGACCCCGCGGATCGTGCCAGGATCCTGCTTGCCTGCAAGGCGCTCGACGGCCCCGGCGGCGTGGCCGCGGTCTCGGCGTGGCGCATCGCTGGCTGGTCACTGGCGACAGCCGCCGCGATCCTTGGCATGGCGTGGTTCGGCATGCCGCTTCTGGCGGACCGGCTCTCGGCCTCCATACCCTATGCCTGGGAGGCGCCGATCGGCGCCGCCCTGGACCCTCAGCTACGCGGCATGTTCGGGACGGCATGCGAAGCGCCGGAGGGCGTCGCCGCGTTGCGCCTGTTGGTCGCGCGGCTGCAAACCGTCGCCCGGCTGCCGATCGCGCCGGAGCCGGTGGTGTTGCGCTCGACGGTGCCGAACGCCTTCGCGATTCCGGGCGGCCGGGTCTACGTGCTGTCGGCACTGCTCGCCGCGGCTGCGACGCCGGACGAGTTCGCCGGCATCCTGGCGCATGAGCTGGGCCATGTGTCCCATCGCGACGGCCTGCGCCGGCTGATCCGCGACGGCGGCACCTCGTTCCTCGTCGGCCTGATGTTCGGCGACGTGACCGGCGCCGGCGCCGTGCTGGTCGCCGGCCGCGCGGTCCTGAGTGCCGCGTATTCCCGCGCCGACGAGGAAGCGGCCGACGCCTTCGCGGTCACGGTCATGCACGGCCTCGGGCGGCCGACCGCGCCGACAGGAGCCTTGCTGCAACGCATCACCGGCCCCGATGAGGCGCAGATGCCCCAGATCCTGCGCGACCATCCACTGACCCCCGACCGCAAGGCCATGCTGCAGGCCGAGGATGCAGCGCCCACCGGCCCGGCTTTGCTGGGCGCGGCGCAATGGCAGGCGCTGAGGGGCATCTGCGACCGGTAGAGCCATGTCCGCCGGACTTGCCTTTCCTGCCGCTCTGCGCCATATCCCGCCGCGCCGGTGGCTGGCCGCCGGTAATTCACACGCGGGGCGCCTTTCCGGCCGTCAACGGGCCGGTCCGGTGCGGCAAGCGCAAGCCCCGCGGAGGCTCAACCGGACAACGGAAAGGCCACCCCCATGGCGATGCCCGATTTCTCCCTGCGCCAGCTGCTCGAAGCCGGCGTCCATTTCGGCCACCACACCCGCCGCTGGAACCCCGCGATGGGGCCGTACCTGTATGGCGTCCGCAACCAGGTGCACATCATCGACCTGCAGCAGACCGTGCCGCTGCTGGACCGCGCGCTGCGCGCCGTGCGCGACGTCACCGCCGCCGGCGGGCGCGTGCTGTTCGTCGGCACCAAGCGCGCCGCCGCCGAATACGTGGCCGACGCCGCCAAGCGCTGCGGCCAGTACTACGTGAACCACCGCTGGCTCGGCGGCACGCTGACCAACTGGAAGACCATCACCGGCAGCATCAAGCGGCTGCGCCAGATCGAGGAGATGCTCGGCGGCAACATCGAGGGCCTCACCAAGAAGGAGGTGCTCGACATCACCCGCGACCGCGAGAAGCTGGAGCGCGCGCTGGGCGGCATCAAGGAGATGGGCGGCCTGCCGGACATCCTGTTCATCATCGACACGAACAAGGAGAAGCTCGCGGTCGAGGAGGCGAACAAGCTGCACATCCCGGTGGTCGCCGATCCTGGACAGCAACTCCGATCCCGCGCGGCGTGACCTTCCCGATGCCGGGCAACGACGATGCGATCCGCGCCATCACGCTGTACTGCGACCTGGTCGCCGGCGCGGTGCTGGACGGCATCAGCGCCGAGATGGCGGCCTCGGGCCAGGACCTCGGCGCGGTCGAGAACCTGCCGCCGGAAGCGATGCCGCGAGGTCGAGGTCCCGGCCGAAGCCGCCGAACGCCTGACCGCCTGATGTCTCAGACCCGGGGGCAATCGGAGATTGAACGATGGCTGAGATCACCGCCGCCCTGGTGAAGGACCTGCGCGAGAAGACCGGCGCGGGCATGATGGACTGCAAGAGGGCGCTGACCGAGACCGCCGGCGACATGGAAGCCGCGGTCGACTGGCTGCGCAAGAAGGGCCTCGCCGCCGCGGCCAAGAAGTCCGGCCGGGTCGCCGCCGAGGGCCTGGTCGGCGTCGCCTCCGCGCCCGGCCGGGCGGCGATGGTGGAGGTGAACGCCGAGACCGACTTCGTCGCCCGCAACGAGACCTTCCAGGCGCTTCGTCGAGGCGGTGGCGCAGATCGCGCTGCAGGTCGGCGAGGATCTCGATGCGATCAAGGCGGCGCCGTATCCCGGCACCGGCCGCACCGTGGCCGAGGAACTGACCGCAGCTGATCGCCACGATCGGCGAGAACATGAACATCCGCCGCGCCCGCGTGCTGAGCGTCGGCAGCGGCGTGGTCGCGAGCTACGTGCACAACAGCGCTGAAGCCCGGCCTGGGCAAGATCGGCGTGCTGGTGGCGATCGAGGGCACCGGCGAGATGGCGGCGCTGGAGACGCTCGGCCGCCAGGTCGGCATGCACATCGCCGCCAGCCGCCCGAGGCGCTCGACATCGACGGCGTCGATCCCGCGGCGCTGGAGCGCGAGAAGTGCGGTGCTGATCGAGCAGGCGCGCGCCTCGGGCAGGCCGGAGAACATCATCGAGAAGATGGTCGAGGGCCGCATCCGCAAATACTACGAGGAAGTGGTGCTGCTCGAGCAGGTCTGGGTGCATGACGGCGAGAGCCGGGTGAAGGCCGTGCTCAGCAAGGCCGGCGTCAAGCTGGCGCGGCTTCGCCCGCTTCCAGCTCGGCGAGGGCATCGACAAGAACAACGGCGACTTCGCGGCCGAGGTCGCGGCGGTATCGGGCGTGGCCCGTTCGGCTTGAAGCGGCGCCGGGCTGATCCGGCAGGCGCTATTGTGAGGCGCGGGCGGGGCCTTTACGGTTCCGTCCGTTGCGTGTCCGTCCCCGCTTCGTAGCCTCTGGGAATCGATGAGCGAGTCACCCGCCTACAAGCGCGTCCTGCTGAAAGTCTCCGGCGAGGCCCTGATGGGCCGGCGGGAGTTCGGGCTGGACACCGAAACCGTGGCCGCCATTGCCGCCGACGTCGGTGACGTGGTGGCGATGGGCGTGCAGGTGTGCCTGGTGATCGGCGGCGGCAACATCTTCCGCGGCGTTTCGGCGGCGGCCGGCGGCATGGACCGGGCGCAGGCGGACTATATGGGCATGCTGGCCACGGTCATGAACGCGCTGGCGCATGCAGGCCGCGCTGGAGAAGCTGCGGCGTCGCGACCCGGGTGCAGTCGGCCATTCCGATGGCCAGCGTCTGCGAGCCGTATATCCGCAGGCGGGCCAGCCGGCACATGGAAAAGGGCAGGGTGGTGATCTTCGCCGCCGGGACCGGCAACCCGTTCTTCACCACCGACACGGCCGCGGCCTTGCGGGCGGCGGAGATGGGCTTCGATGCCCTGCTGAAGGGCACGCAGGTCGACGGCGTCTATTCCGCCGATCCGCGCAAGGTGCCCGAAGCGGTGCGGATGAGCGGCTGACCTATCATGAGGTGCTGTCGCGCGACCTGAAGTTCATGGACGCCTCGGCGATCAGCCTGGCGCGTGAGAATCGGCTGCCGATCATCGTCTTCAACGTTCGCGCGCCGGGTGCCTTCGCCCAGGTGATGCGCGGCCAGGGCCGCTTCACCACGATCTGCGAGGCTGCGTGACCGACATGCCCGTGAATCGCAAGACAGAGGGGGAACAACCATGGTCGGCGATCTGAACGAACTCAAGGCCGACCTGTCGCGTCGGATGGACGGCGCACTGGAAACCCTGAAGCGCGATTTCTCCGGCCTGCGTTCCGGCCGCGCCAGCCCGGCCTTGCTGGAGCCGGTGCGGGTCGAAGCCTATGGCAGCGAGGTACCGCTCACCCAGGTCGGCACGATCGGCGTGCCGGAGGCGCGGCATGCTCACCGTGCAGGTCTGGGATCGCACCCTCACCGGGGCGGTCGAGCGCGCCATTCGCGACGCGGGCCTCGGCCTCAACCCCGCATCGGACGGGCAGTTGGTGCGGGTGCCGATCCCGCAGCTCACCGGTGAGCGCCGGCTTGAGCTGTCCAAGGCCGCCCACCGCTATGCCGAGGCGGCCAAGGTCTCGGTGCGCGGCGTCCGGCGCGACGGCATGGACCAGACCAAGGCGCTGGAGAAGAAGGGCACCATCAGCGAGGACGACGAGAAGCGCTGGGTGGACGAGGTGCAGAAACTGACTGACCAGTATATCAAGCGCATCGACGAGTCGTTGGCCGACAAGGATAAAGAAATCAAGCAAGTCTGAGAGTTGGTGACGGAATGGCCCTGATGCGCATCTGCGAGACGATGACACGGCTGCTGGCCGGGGGCGCCCTGATGCACATCTGCACGCGCGCCCCGGCCTGAGGCGAGAGATGGTGGCAGTCCGGCAACCGACGATACGCGAGGCGACGGCCGAAGCCGCGGCCGACCTCAAGGCAAGCCCCGAGCCCGGCGCGACACCGCCGCCGCCGGCCCATGTCGCCATCATCATGGACGGCAACGGCCGCTGGGCCGCGGCCCGCAACCTGCCGCGCCTCGCCGGGCATCGCGCCGGCGTCCAGGCGGTTCGCCGCGCCATCGAGGCCGCTGTCACCCTCGGCGTCCACTGGTTGACCCTGTATGCGTTCAGCAGCGAGAACTGGCGCCGTCCCGCTACCGAGGTGCTGGACCTGACCGCGTTGCTGCGGCACTTCCTGAAGAGCGAGATCGCCGAGCTGGACGCCAAGGGCGTGCGGCTGCGCTTCATCGGCGACCGGGTCCGTTTCGAGCGCGACATCCAGATGGACCTGGCCCAGGTTGAGCGCGACACCGCCACCAACACCCGCCTCAACCTGGTGATCGCCCTGTCCTATGGCGCGCGCGGCGAGATCGCCGCCGCCGCCCGGGCCGCCGCCGAGGCGGCGCGGGACGGCAAGCTCGACCCGGAAAGCCTGGATGAAGCGGGGTTCGCGCGCTTCCTGTCCACGACGGGCATCCCGGACCCCGATTTGATCATCCGCACCTCCGGCGAGCAGCGGCTGTCGAATTTCCTGCTGTGGCAATCCGCCTATGCCGAGCTGGTGTTCCTCGACGTGCTGTGGCCGGATTTCGGCATGGCGCAATTCGCCGCCGCCCTTGGGGAGTTCGCCCGGCGCGAACGTCGGTTTGGCGCCCGTCCTGACTGATCCGGCGATGCCGAAGCTCCGTTGGGGAGATCTGCGCGCGCGGGTGATCTCGGCGGCGGTGCTGGCGCCGCTGGCGCTCGGCAGCATGTGGGTCGGCGGCTGGCCGTGGGCGCTGGTCATCATCATCCTGGCGGCGATGGTCGCCTTGGAATGGCGCCGGATGTGGCGACATCGCCCGACGCCGGCGGCGCTTGTGGCCGGGATCGTCTACATCGCGGTGCCGGCCGTGGCGCTGATCTGGCTTCGCGACGATGCAGCCGCGGGCCGCGCCAACCTGATGTTCACCGTGTTCATCGTCTGGGCCAGCGACATCGGCGCCTATCTGTTCGGCCGGTTGTTCGGCGGCCCGAAGCTGGCGCCGGCGATTTCGCCTGGCAAAACCTGGTCGGGCGCACTGGGCGGGCTGCTCTGCGCGGTCGCGGTCGGGCTCGCGGCGGTGGCGCTGTATTCCGGCGATGCCGGGCGCGCGATCCTGGTCGCGGCGATTCTGGGCGTGGTGTCCGAACTGGGCGATCTGCTGGAATCGGGCATTAAACGGCATTTCGGAGTAAAGGACTCCGGCGGACTGATTCCTGGCCATGGCGGCCTGCTGGACCGGCTCGACGGGTTGATGGCGGCGGGTCCGGCCGCTTGCCTGCTGGTGGCGGCGATCGGCCGAGGGGTGGAGTTATGGCGATGAGTGGTTCGGCGCCTGCAACAAGAACAACAACCGGCGCGCCCAAGACCATCAGCGTGCTCGGCAGCACCGGCAGCGTCGGCACCCAGACGGTCGAACTGCTCGCCGCCGCACCTGGGGATTATCGGGTGGTGGCGTTGGTTGGCGGCCGCAACGTTGCGTTGCTGGCGCAGCAGGCCCGCATGCTCCACGCCGAGCACGCGGTGATCAGCGATCCGGCCTGCCATGCCGAGCTCGCCGCCGCCCTTGTCGGCACCGGCATCACCACGGCCTGCGGCGCGGAGGCGGTGGTCGCCGCCGCCGCCCGTCCGGCGGACTGGACCATGGCGGCGATCTCCGGCGCCGCCGGCCTGCAATCCACCCTGGCCGCGATCCGTCGCGGCGCCGCGGTGGCGCTGGCAAACAAGGAAGCCCTGGTCTGCGCCGGCGAAGTGATGCTGGCCGCGGTGCGCGAGCACGGCGCGACCCTGCTGCCGGTCGATTCCGAGCACAACGCGATCTTCCAGGCGATGGCGGACGGCAATCGCGGTGCGGTGGAGAAAATCGTCCTCACCGCCTCCGGCGGCCCATTCCGCACCGCCTCTGTCGAGGAGATGCGCCGCGCCCAGCCCGAGGCCGCCTTGCGCCATCCGGTGTGGTCAATGGGTGCCAAAATCAGCATCGACAGCGCCACGATGATGAACAAGGGGCTGGAACTGATCGAGGCGGCGCGCCTGTTCGATCTCGCCAGCAGCGCGATCGACGTGCTGATCCATCCGCAATCGGTCGTCCACGGTCTGGTCTATTACAGCGATGGCAGCGTGTTGGCGCAGCTCGGCAGCCCTGATATGCGGGTGCCGATCGCCCACACCCTGGCCTGGCCCCACCGCATCGCCACCGCCGCCCCGCGGCTTGATCTCGCGGCGGTGTCGCGATTGGAGTTCGCCGAGCCGGACGACGAGCGCTTTCCCGCCCTGGGCCTCGCCCGGCATGCCTTGCAGGCGGGTGGTGGCGTTCCCACCATTCTGAGTGCCGCCAACGAGGTTGCGGTGGAAGAATTCCTGCAGCGCCGCATCGGCTTCCTCGACATCGCCGATGTCGTCGAATTGGTGGTGCAGGAAATGGGAGTGCTCGCGGCGGATAACCTGGCCGCGGTGCTGGAACTCGATGCCGGGGCCCGCGCCATCGCCAGGCGCCGCTGCGCCGAGCGCGGGCGCAGCGCCGCCTGACCGGCAGGTGCGCAACCGGGCGCGCGGACCTGCGTCCGGGCGCCTGAACAGACGCGGACATCCCGGCGTGGAATGCACGCAAGGGTAGAATTAATTAAAGTTATTCTTGTTGCGACACGTTGTTGGTCAGAGTTGACTGGTCGCATATCTCGGGGCGTGACAGAAGCTCATCGCCCGAGACAGTTGGGAGACTGCCGTGTTTGAATTCTTGCCTGCAGCATTGCGCACCCCGGTGTCCTTCATCATCGTTCTCGGCGTTCTGGTCTTCGTCCATGAGATGGGCCACTACCTCGCCGCGCGCTGGCGCGGGGTGCATGTCGAGACGTTCTCGATCGGCTTCGGCCGCGCCTGGGCCACGTGGAAGGATCGTCAGGGGACGGTCTGGAAGCTCGCCTGGATTCCGCTCGGCGGCTACGTGAAGCTGCACGGCCAGGAGCGTTTGGAAGAGGTGGCGCCCGAGGTACGGGCGCAATGGATCGCCGGGCGCACCTTCCAGGAGAAATCGGTGCTGTCCCGCGCCATCGTGATCGCCGCCGGGCCGGTGGCGAATTTCCTGCTCGCCATCGTGCTGTTCATCGGCCTGTTCGCGGTGGTCGGCCGCCCAACCCTGCCGCCGGTGGTGGGCGAGGTGATGGCGGAGTCCGCCGCCGCCCGCGCCGGGCTGCAAGCCGGCGACCGCATCACCGCCATCGAAGACGCGAGCCCGGGCAACCGCGCGTCCTGGACCGTGGCGCGTTTCGAGGACATCCAGCGCGTCGTCGCCTCCCATCCCGGGCAGCCTCTCCTGCTGCATCTGCAGCGCGGCGATGCCGCCCGCGACATCACCGTGACGCCAGAGGCCCATGATGCCGGCGGCGGCACTCAGACCGGCATCCTCGGCATCCGCAACGGCGAAGCGAGCTTCGAGCCGGTGTCCGTCGCCGAGGCGATTCCTGCCGGGATCGAGCGCAGCTGGGACGTGACCGAGCAGACCGTCGCCGGCGTGTGGTCGATGATCGCCCAGCGCAAAAGCGGTGACGATCTCGGTGGGCCGTTGCGCATCGCCCAGATGTCCGGCCAGGTGGCCCAGCTTGGCCTGGCCAGCCTGGTTTCGTTCATCGCCGTGCTGTCGGTGAATCTCGGGTTGATCAACCTGTTCCCGATCCCGGTGCTGGACGGCGGGCACCTGGTGTTCCTGTTGTGCGAGGCAATTCGTGGCCGCCCGCTGCCGCCGCGAGCCCAGGAATACGGCTTCCGTGCCGGCTTCGCCCTGCTGATCGGCCTGTTCGTGTTCGCCACCTGGAACGACCTCGCGCATATCGGCCTGTTCCGCTGGGTCGCCAGCCTGATCGGCTGACGCGGGCGTCTGGCGCCCCAACGCTGGCGTCCCAACCCGGGCGCGCCAAATCCGGCGCGCCAGGTCTGGGCAGGCCGGCGCCGTGCGGCGCACAATTCGCACGGTGGCTGGGGATTAAATACTCCTGATATCAAGGGCAAATCCGGACGCGTTCGTGCCGGGTAGCATCGGGCAGGCGTCGCGGCTATTGTCCGCCTCGCCTGGAGCCCGCCGTTTCGATCATTGAGCCGGCGCTGCAGTTTGGGGGTCTCGCCTTTGTTTCGCACTCGCGCAGCGTTGTTCGCCACCTTACTGCTGTTCACTGCGTCCGTTCCGTTCGGTTCCAGCGCCCAAAACCCGCCACAGGGGACCACGGCGGCACCGGCGCGTCCGCAGGCGGCGCCGCGCCGGCCCGCAACCCGGGCGAACCCGGCCACGGCCGTGCCCGCCCCAGCCGCGCCCGCCGCTGCCGTGCCGCCTGGTGCTGCCGCCCCGTCTGGTGCTGCCGCCGCTGCGACCTCGCCGGGCATGGTGCAGTTCCAGGGCGGCACGATTGGCGCGATCAAGGTCGAGGGCAGCCAGCGGATCGAGGAGGCGACGATCCGCTCCTACCTGCTGGTTTCGCCAGGCGATCCCTTCGATTCCGACCAGGTCGATCGCAGCCTGAAGACGCTGTATGCGACCGGGCTGTTCTCCGACGTTTCGCTGCGCCGCGACGGCAACACGCTGATCGTGAAGGTGGCCGAGAACCCGATCGTCAACCGCATCGCCTTCGAGGGCAACCACAAGCTGACTGACGAGGTACTGCGCCCGGAGGTCCAGTTGCGTCCGCGCGCCGTGTTCACGCCGGCGGCCGCGCAGACCGACCGCCAGCGCCTGCTCGACCTCTACGCCCGGCGCGGGCGGTTCGCGGCGCGAATCGAGCCCAAGGTCATCAACCTCGACCAGAACCGGGTCGATGTGGTGTTCGAGATCGAGGAGGGTGATTCGACGCTGGTCAGCCGCATCGCGTTCGTCGGCAACCACGCGTTCAGCGAGGGCCGCCTCGGCAACGTCATCGGCACCCGCGAGGCGGTCTGGTGGCGCTTCCTGTCGACCAGCGACGGCTACGATCCGGACCGGGTGAATTTCGACAAGGAACTGCTGCGCCGCTTCTACCTCCAGAAAGGTTACGCGGATTTCCAGGTGGTGAGCGCCAACGCCGAACTGGCGCCGGACCGCTCCGCCTTCTTCCTGACCTACACGCTGAGCGAAGGTGAGCGGTATCACATCGGCAAGGTCGACCTGAACGTCACGTTGCGCAACGTGACGAAGGAGTCGCTGGAATCGCTTGTCGAGCCGGCGGCCGGCGATTGGTACGACGGCGATGCGGTTGAACGCACCACCCAGGCTTTGACCACCGAGTTGCAGAATCGCGGTTTCGCCTTCGCCGAAGTCAAGCCGCGGGTGCAGCGCGACGCCGAAAAACACACCATCGACCTGGTGTTCGACGTCGGCGAGGGCCCGCGGGTCTATGTCGAACGCATCGACATCGTCGGCAACCAGCGCACCAAGGACAAGGTGCTGCGCCGCGAATTCCGCCTCGCCGAAGGCGACCCGTTCAATGCGGCGCTGACCCGCCGTTCCCGCCAACGGCTGCAGGATCTCGACTATTTCAGCAATGTCGACATCGCGACATCGCCGGGCTCGACGCCGGACAAGACGATCCTGACCACCAACGTGACGGAGAAGGCGACCGGCGAACTGACCATCGGCGGCGGCTACTCGACCGACGTCGGCGCGCTGCTGAATGTCGGCTTGCGGGAGCGTAACCTGATCGGCACCGGTATCGACGCCAATCTCAGCGGCATCCTGGCGCAGAAGGAAAGCCAGATCGACTTTTCGGTGACCGACCCGTATTTCCTCGACCGCAACATCGTCGCCGGGTTGGACCTGTTCCACACCGAACTCAACAACCAGGACATCGCCAACTACAACGAGCGGCGAACCGGTTTCACCCTGCGGGCGGGCTACGAGTTCAATGAGCATCTGCGCCAGCTCTGGTCCTATTCGCTGGTTCAACGCGACGTCTTCAACGTGCAGCCGGGCGCCAGTATCTATGTGCAAGACGAAGCGGGGCAGACTTTGCTGTCGCAGATCGGCCAGTCGCTGACGCTGGATTATCGCGACAGCCGCCTCGACCCCCACACCGGCTACGTCTTGCGGCTCGGCACCGATTTCGCAGGCTTGGGCGGCGACGTGCATTTCATCCGGACCAAGATCGACGGCACCTACTACATCCCGCTCGACCGCTTCACCGGCAACACCGACTGGGTGCTCGTGTTGAACGCCGGCGCCGGCTACCTGTTCACGCTCGGGCAACAGGAGCACATCATCGACAACTTCTTCCTCGGCGGCGACAATCTGCGCGGCTTCCAGACCGGTGGCGCCGGTCCGCACACGATCACCACCACGCCGGAAAGCCTGGGCGGCCGCTTCATCTGGACGCAGTCGACCGAACTTCGCTTCCCGCTGCCGATCTCCCCCGACCTTGGGGTGTCCGGACGGACGTTCGTCGATGTCGGTGCGCTGTCGCAGGTGGGCAAGACAATACTTGTCAACGGCGTGCCGCAGCCCTTCACCGACTTTCCCGGCGCGCGCGTCGCGGCCGGCGTCGGGATATCCTGGAAAACGCCGTTCGGCCTGATCAACATCGACGTCGCGCAGCCGATCAAGAAGTTCAAGTTCGATCAGACGCAAACTTTCCGCTTTGGCTTCGGCACGAGGTTCTAATTCCTATGTCCTTCAAATCCTCCAGTTTCTTCCGAGCATCGGGCCGGTCCGGGGCGATGACCGCCGCCGGGGTGGCGGTCGCGGTGTTGCTGGCATTGCCGGCCCTGGCGCAAAGCCCGGATTACTTCGTGCCCGGGCAGACGCGTGGCGGTGCCCAGCCACCGCGCGCGACCCCCCGGCCGGCACCGGCGCCGGTGCCCCCGCGCCCCATCTCGCCGGCGGCGCCGCAAGGCGGGCAGCAGCAAGGCCCAGGTCCCACCGCCGACCAGGAGCCGCCGATCCAGCTGCCGATGCCGGCGGTGCCGGAATTGCCGGCGCTGGCCAAGGGCGCCGCTCCGCCGGGCGGCGTCATCGGCGTGATCGGCGTGCCCGACGTGATGCGCGTCTCGACCGCCGCCCAGCAGGTTGACCGCACCATCGGCGAGCGGCGCGAGAAGCTGAACGAGGATGCCCAGAAGGAGCAGCAGGCTTGGCGTGACCTGCAGCAAGCCCTTGCCACCCAGCGCAACACCATGTCGCCCGACCAGATTCGGGCGAAGGAGCGGGAGTTGCAGGAGCGCATCACCAGCGCCCAGCGGCAATTCCGCGACCGCAACCGCATCATCCAGGAGGCGGCGCAGGTCGGGCTGAACCAGATCCAGGCGGCGCTGATCGCGGTGATCCGCCAGGTTGCCGAAAGCCGTGGCATGAACCTCGTGCTGCACCGCGCCCAGGTGGCGCTGAACGTGAATGAGTTCGACATCACCGATCAGGTGGCCGGACAGATGAACAAGGTGCTGCCGGCGGTGACGCTTCCGGCCGAGGGGGTATCCGCGGCCGGCCAGACGCCGGCACCGGTGCCGGTGGCGCCGAGTGCCCTCGCGGTGCCGCCGCCGGGCCTGTCGGCACCGAGCGCTCCCGCCCCGGTGCAGCCGGCATCCGGACCGCAGAAGTAAGGGCGGTGGCGCTGGCTGCCGACGCGGGCGATCCCCGGTTCTTCGTCCGGGCCGGCCCGCACAGCCTGGCCGCCGTCGCGATGGCCGCCGGCGGTGAACTGGCGGTCACGCCGGGACCCGTGCGGCCGGACATGATGCTGCACGGCGTGGCCTCGCTGCCGACCGCGGGACCCGGCCAGATCGCCTTTGCCGATCATCTGAGGCACACCGATGCGCTGGCGGCGACCCGCGCCGCCGTGGTGATCGTGCCGGCGGCGCTGGCCGTACATGTGCCCTCCGGCTGTGTCGCGGTGGTGACGCCGGCGCCGCGAATCGGCTGGGCACGGGTTGCCGCCTTGTTTCATCCCTTGCCGCCGCTGCGCCCCGGCGCGCATGCCTCGGCGGTGGTGGACCCTTCGGCGAGGGTTGATCCCGGGGCGGAGATCGGCCCGCTGGCGGTGATCGGCGCCGGCGCCGAAATCGCCGCCGGCTGCCGCATCGCAGCCCTCGCGGTGATCGGCGACGGCGTGGTGCTGGGCCGGGATTGCCGCGTCGGCGCGCATGCCAGCATCAGCCACACGCGCGCCGGTGCCCGCGTGTATGTCTATCCCGGCGCGAGGATCGGCCAGGAGGGTTTCGGCTTTGAGCCGGGGCCCGATGGTTTCGTCAGCGTGCCACAGCTCGGCCGGGTGATTCTGGAGGACGATGTCGAGGTCGGCGCCAACAGCACGATCGATCGCGGCGCGGTCGGGGACACCGTGATCGGCGCCGGCTCGCGCCTCGACAACCTGGTGCAGATCGGGCACAACGTTCGCCTCGGGCGCTGCTGCGTCGTCGTTTCGCAGGCAGGCATTTCGGGTTCCACCGTGCTAGAGGATTTCGTTGTGGTTGCTGGGCAGGTCGGCATCGCCGGGCACCTGCATATCGGCAAGGGCGCCAAGGTCGGCGGCCAGGCCGGGGTGATGGCGGACGTGCCGGCCGGAACGGACGTGGTGGGCAGTCCGGCGATGCCGGTAAGGGAGTTCTTCCGCCAGGTCGCGACGTTGCGGCGGCTGACGAACGGGCGGCTGGCGAGTGGCAAGCCGGGCGCCAAGCCGGCTTCAGGGACGGATGCGGGCTGAACGGACATGGACGCAAAAACATCGGAAGCAGCGGGCGAGCGGATCGAACTCGTCGATATCGCCCGCATCATGCATGCGATCCCGCACCGCTACCCCTTCCTGATGATCGACCGGGTGGTGGAGATGGTGCTCAACCATTCCGCCATCGGCATCAAGAACGTGTCGATCAACGAAAGCTTTTTCCAGGGGCATTTCCCCGGCCATCCGGTGATGCCCGGCGTGCTGATCATCGAGAGCATGGCGCAGACCGCGGCGGTGCTGGTGGTGGAGACGCTGGGCGACGACGCGGCCGGACGGGTGGTTTATTTCATGTCCGTCGAAGGCGCGAAATTCCGCCGTCCGGTGGTGCCGGGCGACCAGCTGCGCATCCATGTCGCGAAGCAGCGCAGCCGCGGCAATGTCTGGAAATTCCACGCCGTCGCGCGGGTCGACGAGGTGGCGGTGGCGGAGGCCACCTACACCGCGATGATCATGCAGCCGGCTGTCGAGACGTGATCGCGGCGCAGTTGGCGGATACGCAGGCGTGACCGGCCTTATCCATCCGAGCGCGGTCGTGGCGCCGGGCGCCACGATCGGGGCAGGCGTGCGCATCGGCCCGTTCTGCCTGATCGGCCCCGACGTGGTGATCGAGGACGGGGCCGAGCTGGTCAGCCACGTGGTGGTGGACGGCCACACCCGCATCGGCACCGGCGCGGTGCTCTCGCCGTTCTGCACCGTCGGCTTGCCGCCGCAGGACCTGAAATACCGCGGCGAGCCGACAAGGGTGGAACTCGGCGCGCGCACCCAGTTGCGCGAGCATGTCAGCATCCATCGCGGCACCGCGAACGGCGCCGGCGTCACCCGGGTCGGGACGGATTGCCTGCTGATGGCGGTGGTGCACGTGGCGCATGATTGCCAGCTCGGCAATTCGGTGGTGATCGCCAACAACGTGATGCTGGCGGGGCATGTGGCGATCGGCGATCACGCCATCATCGGCGGCGGCTCGGCGGTGCAGCAATTCGTGCGGGTCGGCCGGGCGGCGATGATCGGCGGCCTGTCGGGGGTGGAGCGGGACGTGATCCCGTTCGGCACCGTGATGGGCAACCGCGCCTGGCTGGCCGGGCTGAACGTGATCGGCATGAAGCGGCGCGGGTTTGAGCGGCCGCAGATGCACGCGCTGCGCAATGCGTGCCGGTATTTGTTCAACGGCCCCGGCGTGTTCGCCGAGCGGCTGGCCCATCTGCGCGCCAACCAGTCCGGCGAGCCGGTGATTGCGGAAGTGCTGGCGTTCATCGACGGGCCAAGCAAGCGCGGCCTGATCCGCACGGCGCTTGCCGATGACGTCGACCCCGATGTCTAGAACATGAGCGGCGAGCGTCCGGCCCTGGGCATCCTGGCCGGCGGCGGGACCATGCCGGCGCGGGTGGCGGCCGCGGCGCAGGCCGCGGGGCGCGGGGTGTTCATCTTGGGATTGGAAGGCTTCGCCGAGCCGGCGGTGCTGGCGCCGTTCCCGAATGCCATCGTGCGGCTCGGCGCGTGCGGCAAGATATTGGAATCGCTTCGCCGTCACGGCTGCCGCGACATCGTCATGGTCGGTCCGGTGCGGCGGCCCTCGCTGCTCGACCTTCGGCCGGACGCCGAGGGCGTGCGCATCCTCGCCCGGGTCGGCCGTGCCGCCTTCGCCGGCGATGACGGGCTGCTCAAGGCGGTGGTCCGCGTGCTGGGCGAGGAGGGGTTTTCCGTTGTCGGCGCGCATGAAGTGCTGAGCGAGGCGCTGGGACCGCAAGGTCTGCTCAGCCGCGCGGCACCGGATGCGCAGGCGATGTCCGACATTGCGCGCGGGGTCGCGGTGGTGCGGGCGCTCGGCGCCGTCGATGTCGGTCAGGCCTGCGTGGTGCAGCAGGGCATCGTGCTGTGCGTGGAGGCCGCCGAGGGGACCGATGCGATGATCGCGCGCGCCACCGGCTTGCGACGCGACGGGGTCGGGGGCGTGTTGGTAAAACTGGTCAAGCCGGGCCAGGATCGCCGCGCCGACCTTCCCACCATCGGTCCCGGCACGATCAAGGCGGCCGCGTCGGCGGGACTGCTCGGGGTGGCGTTCGAGGCCGGCGGGACAATCCTCGCCGAGCGCGCGGCGATGATTGCCGACTGCGACGCGGCGGGGCTATTCCTGTTGGGTCTGGATCCGAAGCAACCGATAATGGGACATGATCGTCATGAGTAATAACTATTCCTTTCTGCACACCATGCTGCGCGTCGGCGACCTTGATCGCAGCGTGAATTTCTACACCAAGCTGCTGGGCATGAAGGAACTGCGCCGGCGCGAGGTTCCGGACGGCAAATACACCCTCTCGTTCGTCGGCTACGGCGAGGAATTGACCGGCGCCGCGGTGATCGAGCTCACCTACAACTAGGGCGTCGACAAATACGACATCGGCAGCGGCTTCGGCCACCTGGCGATCGGCATGCCGGACGTCTACGGCGCCTGTGAGAAGCTGAAGGCCGCCGGCGCCAAGATCACCCGTGAGGCGGGTCCGGTGAAGTTCGGCACCACCGTCATCGCCTTCGTCGAAGACCCGGACGGCTACAAGATCGAGCTGGTCCAGCGCAACTGACGCTGATGGCGACGGCGCGCGGGCTGTTGCCCGCGCGCCAGACGCTGCGCATCGGCGTCACCGGCCTGGCGCGATCCGGCAAGACCATTCTCCTCACGTCGCTGGCGGCCAATCTGCTGGCGGCCGGAAACGGCACGGCCGTGATGCCGGCACTGAACCGGGTGCTGCGTGGGCGCGACCTGCGGGTGCGGCTCGCGCCGTCGGGGGCGGCGAGCTTGCCGCGTTTCGATCATGCGGCCCACCTCGCGGCCCTCGCCGCCGACCCGCCGCGCTGGCCGGCCCGCACCGATGCAATGTCGCTTTTGGCGCTGGACCTGGACGTATCCCGCATTGGCCTCACCACGATGCTGCCGCCGCGGCGGTTGCGGCTGGAACTGCTGGACTATCCTGGCGAGTGGCTGCTCGATCTTCCGCTGTTGTCGCAATCCTTCGCCGAATGGTCGCGGCGCACGCTGGCCCGCCTCGAACCCGCCGCCGCTGCCGCACCGTTCCTGGCGTTCCTTCGCGGCCTGCCGGCCTCCGCCCCCGCCGACGACGCACTCGCCGCCATCGGGCACCGGCTGTACCGCGACCTGCTGCAGACTCTCCGCCGCGACGGACTCTCCTTGTTGCAGCCCGGCCGCTTCCTGATGCCGCCGCCAGGTCCCACGCCACCGTATTTCTCGCTGTTCCCGCTGCCGGGCCAATCGCCGCTCGCCCGGCTGCTTGCTGAGCGCTACGACGCCTATGTCGGCGCAGTCGAGGACCAATTGGCGGCACCGTCCTTTGGGCGGGTGCACCGGCTGGTGGTGCTCGCCGATCTGCTTTCGGCTCTGCACACCGGCCCCGCCGCATTCGCCGACATGGCGGCGGCGCTGGAAGCCGTGGCGCAAGCCTTGCGCTGGCGGCGCACGCAAGACTTCCTCCCCGCCTGGCTCGCCGCCCTGATCGGTCCCGGCGGGATCGATCGCGTCGCCTTCGCCGCGACCAAGGCGGACCACATCGCCGAACGCCAGCGCGGCAACCTCGCTGCCTTGATGGGCAACCTCGCGCAGATCCCGGGCGACGCCGCGCGCCAGGCGCTGGCACTGGCCGCGTTGCGTTGCACCGAGGATTTCGTCTGGGCCTTGGACAAGCGGCCGGTCTCGGCGGTGCGCGGGCGGGTGGAGGGGCAGGGGCTGGTCGGCTCCTATCCCGGCGAAGTTCCGAGCACGCCGCCCGGCCCCGAGTTCTGGGCCCACCCGTTCCTGGCCATCCCCGAATTCCAGCCGACCCGCCTGCCCCTGGGCGCGCGCGGCGGGGTGCCCCATATCAACCTCGACACGCTGCTGGCCTTCCTGTTGGAGGATCTGCTGTGAGCGAAACCAGGATTCGCCCGCGCATCGAGGTGCTGGACCCGCTGGCGCCGCGGCTGGAGCCGGATTTCCCGCCCGCCATCATCGAGCCGCCGGCGCCACCGGGCAGCATGTCGCTGGTGGGCGCCGGCCTCATGATCCTGGTGGTCGGGCTGGCTGGCTTGTCGACCGGGAATTTCGTCGCGGGCCAGTTCGCGCGCGGCCCGGTGCTGGGCTGGGTCACCCTCGGCATCGCCGCGGCCGGATTCGGGCTGATCGGGACCGCGGCGTGGCGTGAACTGCGGGGCTTGCTCGGATTGCGCAGCGTCGACCGGCTGCGCGCCCGCATGGCCGATCCCACGACCACCGCGGCCGCGGCCCGGCATTGGCTGGCGATGCTGCCGCAGGGCGAAGCATTGCTGCCCGCGATCAACGCCATGAACGACCCCGATGCGATCGTCGCCTTGCTCCAAGCCGAGCCGGTGGCGGCCCTGCGCGCGCAGGCGGAGGCACTGGGCCGCACGGCGGCGATCCAGGCGTTCGCCACCACGGCGGCGATTCCCTCGCCGGGGCTGGACGCGATGCTGGTGGCCTGGCGGGGAATGCGGCTGGTCCGCCAGGTCGCGGCCCTGCACGGCCTGCGCCCGGGACTGCTCGGCACGCTCTCCCTGCTGCGCCGAACCCTGCTCTCGGCGGCGGCCGTCGCCGTCACCGAGGTCGCGGCCGACGCGGCGACGCGGGCGCTGTTGTCCAATCCGCTGCTCGCTCATCTCGCCGGCGACGTCGCCGCCGCTGGCGTCGCGGCACGGCGGATGGTGGTGCTGGCGCGCGCGACCTCGGCCGCCTGCACCCCGCTATAGGCTCGCGCCGGCGCTTGCAGGCGGCGGCAGCTTCATTTGCTGGCGGCGGGGCATTTCCCTGTTCTAGGATCGCCCGACAAGCGACGGATCAACCGTCGCGCCGGGAGATGCGAACATGCGTCGTCGCGATGTTCTGAAATCCGCTGCCGCCGGCTCCGTCGTGCTGGCCGCGCCGTCAATATTGCGCGCCGGTGAGTCGCCGGTCCTGAAATTCATTCCGCATGCCGACCTGGTGTCGCTCGACCCGGTCTGGACCACCGCTGACATCACCCGCAACTACTCGCTGGCGGTGTTCGACACGCTCTACGGCCAGAACGCGAAGTTCGAACCCTCGCCGCAGATGCTGGCCGGGGCCGTGACCAGCAGCGACGGCCTGCAATGGGACCTCACCTTGCGCGACGGCCTCAAATTCCACGACGGCACGCCGGTGCGGGCCGGGGATTGCATCGCCAGCATCGCCCGCTTCGGCAAGCGCGACCCGCTGGGGATCGAACTGGCGGCCCGCACGGCCGAGATGTCGGCAGTCTCGGACAAGCAGATCCGCATTCGCCTGAAGAAGCCCTTCTCCCTGCTGCCGGTCGCGCTGTCGCTGTACACCTCGGCGATCATGCCGGAGCGGCTGGCCAAGACCGACCCGTTCCAGCAGATCCCCGAGCCGATCGGCAGCGGCCCGTTCCGCTTCAACGTCAAGGAACGTGTCTCCGGCTCACGCGCAATCTTCGACCGGTTCGAGGGGTACGTGCCGCGGCCGGACGGCACGCCGAGCTTCTCCGCCGGGCCGAAGATCGTCCATTTCGAGCGCATCGAATGGCAGAGCCCGCCGGACCCCGCCACCTGCGCCCAGGCGCTGACCAACAAGGAGATCGACTGGTGGGAGAATCCGACCGTCGATCTCATTCCCAACCTGTCGCGGGACAAGTCGATCACCATCAAGGTGATCGACATCACCGGTGAGATCGGCTGCCTGCGCTTCAACCATCTTTTCCCGCCGTTCGACAACCCGGCGATCCGGCGCGTGGTGATGGCGGCGTGCAACCAGGCGGATTTCATGCAGGCGGTGGCGGGCGCGGTGCCGAGCCTGATCAAGACCGATGTCGGCATCTTCGTCCCCGGCACCCCGCTCGCGAGCACCGAGGGCGTGAGCATCACCCACGGCTCCCCCGATTACGCGAAGCTGAAGTCCGACCTCGCCGCCGCGGGCTACAAGGGCGAGAAAGTGGTGCTGCTGGCGGCGACGACGATCCCGTCGATCTGGGCGATCGCGCAGGTGGCGCAGGACGTGCTGCAGAAGATCGGCTTCAACGTCGATTTCCAGGCACTGGAATGGGGCACGGTCGTGCAACGCCGGGCGAGCCGTGAGCCGGTCGAGAAGGGCGGCTGGAACATCTTCATGACCTATCTCGGTGGCACCGGCAACATATCGCCGGCGGGCAATTCGGCGTTGCGCGGCAGCGGTGCGAATGCCTGGTTCGGCTGGCCGGTGGACCCGAAGATGGAAGCCCTGCGCGACGGCTGGTTCGAAGCCCCCGACCTCGCGGCCCAGCAGAAGATCTGTGCGCAGATGCAGGCGGAGTATTTCCAGGCCGTGCCCTATGTGGCACTCGGAATGTACGACGCGCCGACGGCGTACCACTCCTACCTCACGGACGTGCGCGACGGCTATCCGCAATTCTATGGCGTGAAGCGGGTTTAGTCGGCCGCGAAGCCACCGGCGTTTGCGCATGAGCGATGAGCAAACGACGATGGAGGCTGCCGCGCGCTCGACCAAATTGCGCAGGTTCTTCGCCCACTACGTCGCCGTCCGGGCGGGCACGCGCGATCCACGCGTGGAGCAGGCATTCGCGGCCGTTCCTCGGGAGCCGTTTGCCGGGGCCGCCCCGTGGTTCATCTTCGTCGGCGGCCCTTGGCACGCGCCGCGATCCGGACCCGACTATGTCCAAACTCCCGATGACGACCCCGCCTTCCTGTATCAGGATGTCCTGATCGCGCTCGATCGCGTGCGGGGCATCAACATCGGCGAGCCCAGCCTGCACGCCCATTGCCTCGATGCTCTTGCCCCGATTCATGGCGAGACCGTCGTGCAGGTTGGCGCCGGCAGCGGCTACTACACGGCGATCCTTGCCCATCTGGTCGGGCCGGGTGGGCGCGTGCAGGCGTTCGAAATCGATCCGGGCCTCGCGGCGCGGGCCAAACGCAACCTCGCGGCCTGGCCTTGGGCCGAGGTGCAACCGCGCAGCGGCGCTGCAGGCGACCTGCCGAAGGCCGATGCGATCTACGTCAACGCCGGCATCACGCAACCGAGTTGGGCGTGGCTCGATGCCTTGCGGCCTGACGGTCGACTGCTGTTTCCGCTTCAGCCGGAGGGCGGGTTCGGGGGCATGCTGCTGGTGCGCAAGCCGCGCGAAGGCGGGTTGAGATGGCCGGCGCATTTCGTGTCGCGCGCCGCGTTCATCGCCTGCCAGGGACGGCAGGTCCAGCAAACCGGCCGAGGGTTGGCGGCAGCCTTCGCCGGTGGCGGGTGGGAAGACGTGCAATCGCTCTGCATCGACGACAAGCCGGACGATAGCTGCTGGTTCGACGGCGGGGATTGGTGGCTTTCCACCCGTGCCGCATAGTCGCCATCGCCGGAACTGAAACGCCGCGGAGAGAACATGATCCACGAATTGCGCACCTACACCTTCCATCCGGGCAAGATGGCGGCATACATGAAGCTGGCGGAGACGGTCGGCCGGCCGGTCCGGGGCAATGATTACGGCATCAACCACGGCTACTGGACCACCGAGTTCGGCACGCTCAACCAGGTCTGGCACCTCTGGAGCTACGACAGCCTGGACGAGCGCACGCGGCTGCGCGCCGAACTGGCGAAGAACCAGCGCTGGACCACCGAATACATCCCGCACATCCGCCCATTGTTGCAGCGCCAGGAAATTCGCCTGCTCAATCCGGTGAAAAACGTGACGCCGCCGGAACAGGCAGGCGGTATTTATGAATTGCGGATGTATCGCACCCAGATCGGCATGGCCGGGCCATGGTCGAAGCTGTTCCACGAGATCTTCCCGGTGCGCGAGAAATACTCGCGCAATGTCGGCCTGTGGACCGGCGAGGCGCCGCAGCCGAACGAGGTCCTGCATATGTGGAACTATCCGGGCGTCGATGCCCGCATCAAGACCCGTGCGGCGGTGTTCGCCGACCCGGACTGGCAGGCGTTCGTGGCCGGCGGCGCGGGCATGGTGGCCGAAATGCAGAGCGTGCTGCTGCTGCCGACGGCGTATTCGCCGATGAAATGACGGTTGGGAAACGACCCTCGCGGACGGGCCGCCGCGATGGCAGTGTCAAGCAGCGTCCGATACGCCGATATCGGCGCGCGCCACCGCAAGGCAGGTGCTGACGGCGCCGCGCAAGGACGTGGCGAAGTAGTCGGCGCCGATCGCCACGCGCAGCCGTTCGTCGTTCAGCGCCGTCTCGTCGCTCGGCCACAGCCCCACCAGGATCGGCGCATCGGGCAGGCGCGCCCGCAGGCGGCGGAGCAAATAGCGCAGATGCGACGGGCTGCCGCTGATCTCCAGGTAGCACATGCACACCATGGCGACGCCGCTCACGTCCAGGTTGGCGATGGTGCCGCGGGCGGCGTCGGCGTGGGAGATCGTGCGCGCCTTCAGGCCATGCTTGTCGAGCAGCTGCGCCAGCATGATCGAGGCGGCGCGGTCGAGCGGCCCGCGACCGGCGACGCACAGGATCGGCGCCTCGCCGCGCCATTGCGGCGGCAGGTCTTCGGGGGCCAGGAAATCGGGGGCCAATAAATCGGGGGCCAGGAAATCGGAGGCGGGTGCCGGGCGCTTCGGCAGGTCCCGCTCTTGCGGCGGCGGGGCCACCGGGTCGTCATCGGCATCGTCGGGGTTGGGGTCGATGTCGTCGTGGTCCGACAACTCGTCGACCAGTTCCTCCAACGCCGCCTCGATGACGGCGATTTGCTCCGTGGTCAGCACCCCGCGCTCGGCGTCGTTGGCGGCCAACAGCAAGCCCTGCACCGCCACCTCATCGTAATAGGAGGACAGCGAGCGGTGGCGGAGCAGGATTTCGGCATAGTCCTGCGCCTCATCCGGGTCGCCCGCCAGCATGCGTTGGTAGAAGCTCTCGACCGGGGTGAGGGCGGGGCGGTCGCCCAGCACCACGTCGATGAATTCCAGCCGCTTCACATGGCGGCCGAGCACGACGAGGCAAAGCGTCAGCGGCATCGACAGAATCAACCCGATCGGGCCCCACAGCCAGCCCCAGAAGATCGCGGCCACCACCACCGACACCGGCGACAGGCCGGTGCTACGGCCGTAGACCAGCGGCTCGACCACCTGGCCCATGATCGGCTCGGTGATCAGGAACAGCGAAGCGGTCCACAGCAGCGTCGACCAGCCAGGGTCGACGGCGGCGGCGAGGACGATGGGCACCGCCGCGGCCATGAAAGTGCCGACATAGGGCACGAAGCGGAACAATGCCGCGAGGATGCCCCACAGCACCGGGTTGGGAACTCCGATCAGCAGCAGCCCGGTGCCGATGACCAGGCCGAACAGCGTGTTGATGGCCAGCGTGGTGAGGAAATATTTGCTGAGCCGCCGGGCCGCGTCGTCCAGTGCCGCGGTGGCGCGGTGCAGATCTTCGGCGCCGAACAGGCGGATCAGGCGGTCGCGCAGATCCTCCTGCTGCAACAGGATGAAGACGGCGACGATGAAGACGATGGCGGTGGTGGCCAACGGCCCCAGCACCGGCGAAATGATCCGCTCGGCCAGTTCCAGCGGCGAGACGGGCGGTTGGTGCAGCTCGACCGGCAGCGGCGGTGGCGGGGCGGCTTGCGGCGACAGGCCGGGGTCCGGTTTGGCCGCGTTGGCGCCGCTGCCCACCTGCTCGATCCGTTTGCCGAGGCCGCCGAGCACCGAGAACAATCGGCCGGAGGTGAAGCGGCGGACGGTGGCGGCCTTGGCCTCGATGGTGGCGGTGTAGCGGGGGATGTCGCTCGCCACCTGCGCCACCTGGCCGCCGATGACGCCGCCGAGCGAGGCGATCACGCCGAGGGCGAACAGCACGGCCAGGATAACGGCGGGGCCGCGCCCCAGCCGCGCCCGCCGCAGCACCGCCGCCAGCGGCGCCAGCAGGAACGACAGCAGCACCGCCAGGGTGATGGGGATCAGCACCTCGCGCGCGAGATACAGTGCCGCCACCACGACGACGCAGACAGCGAGCGTCATCAGGCCGGACAGGCCGGGCAGCTCGACCGGCGCGACCTGGGCCTTCGGCCGGATTGGCGGCGTAGTTTCGGACATGACGGGATTCCTGGCGGCGGACCGGACGGGGCGATAACGTCCGGATGGCCGAAACGATCCCGCCTGTTCGCAGCCGAGAGGATTTCCCGGCGGCGCCGCGATGGGCTATCCCTGTCTCCAGGGCAATCGAAAGACTGTATCGCTGATCATGCCGAGTCTGTTGTTCCTCACGCAGCGCATCCCCTACCCGCCGATCAAGGGGGAGAAGATTCGTCCGCTGCAGATCCTGAAGCATCTGCGCCAGTCGTACGACGTGCATCTCGGCTGCCTGGTCGATGACCCGCGTGATGCCGAGCATGTGCCCACTGTTCGGGCGCTATGCACGGATGCCTATTTCGCGACGCTCGACCGCCGCCGCGCCAAGCTCACCTGCCTGCGCGGTTTGCTGACCGGGGCGCCGCTCAGCGTCACCTTCTATCACGACCGCGGCCTGGCCGCCTGGGTGCGGCGGGTGCTGGACAAGGTGAAGCCGGAGGTCATCTTCGTCTGCTCCTCCAACATGGCGCCGTATGTGCTCGACCTGCGCGGCCCGGAGCGGGTTTGCCTCGTCGATCTCGCCGACGTCAATTCGGAGAAATGGCGCGCCTATGCCCGCACCGGAACGCGGCCGATGCGTTGGGTGCATGCGCGGGAGTGGCGGCAGACGGCGCGGCTGGAAGCACGGATCGCGCGGGAATGCGACTGGAGCACCTTCGTCTCGCCGGAGGAGGCGCAGCTGTTCGCGACCATGCTGCCCGAGTGCGCCGGCAAGATCCGCGCCGTCAGCAGCGGGGTCGACCAGGTGTATTTCGATCCGGCGCTGGAATTCGTGCCGCCGTTCGACGTGGCGCGCCACAACTATGTCTTCACCGGCACGATGGACTATCCGCCCAACATCGACGCGGTGATCTGGTTCGCGGAAGCGATCCTGCCGATCATCCGCCGCACGGCGCCGGACGCGCAGTTCCACGTCGTAGGATCGAGCCCGTCGCCGGACGTGCAGAAGCTCGCATCCCTCCCCGGCGTGTTCGTCACCGGCCGGGTGCCCGACGTGCGGCCCTATGTCGCCCACGCCACCGCCGGCGTCGCCCCGATGCGCATCGCCCGCGGCATTCAGAACAAGGTGCTGGAAGCGATGGCGATGGGCCGCCCGGTCGTGGTGACGCGCGACGCGTTGGAGGGGATCGACGCGGTGCCCGGCGAGGAGGTGCTGCTGGCCGAAGGCGCCGAGGCTTTCGCCGCCGCCTGCGTGGCGGCAGCACGGCCTGGCAGTGCGGCGCTCGGCCAGGCGGCGCGGGCGCGGGTGATGTCGGATTATGTCTGGGCGGAACGGCTGCGCGGTTTCGATGCGTTGCTTGGCACGCCGGCCGACGCGCAATCAAAAATGGAAAAGGCGAGCGTGCAATGATCGTGCGTTCCAGGGCGCCGCTGCGCCTCGGCCTGGCCGGTGGCGGCACCGATGTCTCGCCTTATTGCGACCAGTACGGCGGCGCGGTGTTGAACGCCACGATCGACCTCTACGCCTACACCACCATCGAGCCGACCGAGGACGGCCGGGTATGCTTCATCGCGTCCGACATCGAGGGCCGCTTCGAATGCGCCGCCGACGCGGCAATGGAGATTGCCGCACCGCTCGTGCTGCATCGCGCCGTCTACCGGCGCATCGTTCGCCAGTTCAACGGCGGCAGGCCGCTGCCTTGCCGCATCACCACCTTCTGCGACGCGCCGCCCGGCTCCGGCCTCGGCAGTTCCTCCACCATGGTGGTCTCGCTGGTGAAGGCCTTCGTCGAATGGCTCAACCTGCCGCTCGGCGAATACGAGATCGCGCATCTGGCGTTCGAGATCGAGCGTATCGATGCGGGCCTCGGCGGCGGCCGCCAGGACCAGTACGCGGCGACCTTCGGGGGCGTGAACTTCATGGAGTTCCATCCCGAGGATCGCGTCATCGTCAATCCGTTGCGCGTGAAGAACTGGATCGTTTCGGAGATGGAGACATCGCTGGTGCTGTTCGACAGCGGCATCTCGCGTTCCTCGGCCAGCATCATCAAGCAGCAGACCGACAATCTGGTCTCGCGCAGCGGCACCACGCTGGAGGCGATGCACGCCATCAAGGAAGATGCCTTCCACCTCAAGGAATGTTTGCTGAAAGGCGACTTCGACGGCTTCGCCGCGTGCATGCGCCGGGGCTGGGATTCGAAGAAGCGTTTGGCGGAAGGTATCAGCAGCAGCCACATCGACCAGGTGCACGAAGCCGCGATGCAGGCGGGCGCACGGGCGGGCAAGGTGTCGGGCGCCGGCGGCGGCGGCATCATCACCTTCTTCGTGTCGCCGGCGCGGCGGATGGAAGTGATCCGCGCCTTGCGCAAGCACGAAGGCCACGTCATGACCTGCCACTTCACCCGCCACGGCACCGAAGGCTGGAAGATCCTGTGATCGCCGACGCCGAGGCCGCGCCGGAATGAAGATCCTGTTGCATCATCGCATCGCGTCGCGCGACGGCCAGGCGGTCCATCTGGAGGAACTGATCGCCGCCCTCAAGCGCCAGGGCCACGAGACGATCCTGGTCGGTCCGCCAGCTTCGAGGCAGACCGGCTTCGGCGGCTCCAGCGCGCTGGTCGATCGTATCAAGCGGATGCATGCCCGGGTCGCTCTACGAACTGCTGGAGGTCGCCTACAATCTGAAGGCGTTCCTGCGGCTGCGCGCCGGCGGTGCGGGCGTTCAAGCCCGACGTCGATCTACGAGCGCTTCAGCCTGTTCCTGTTCGCCGGCGTTGGATGCACCGCCTGTCCGGCCTGCCGCTGCTGCTGGAAGTGAACTGCGCCACTGTTCGAGGAGCGGGCGAAGAATGACGGCCTGCGGCTGCACCGCATCGGCCGCTGGGCGCAGCGGATGCTGTGGAACGGTGTCGATCATGTGCTGCCGGTGACCGGCGTGCTGGCGCGACATGGTGGCGGCTATGGCGTGCCGCCGGCGCGCATCACGGTGATCCCCAACGGCATCAATCCCGAGCGCTTCGGCGCGATGCCGGACACCGCCGCGGCCAAGGCGGCGCTGGGACTGCCGCCGCGGCTGGTGCTGGGCTTCACCGGCTTTGTGCGCGGCTGGAATGCGGTGCACCGGCTGATCGATTTCGCCGCCCTGCATCACGGAGCGCGGTTCGACCTGCATATCCTGGTGGTGGGCGACGGTCCGGCGCGCGACGAATTGCTGGAACGCATGCGCGCGCGAGAGGGCGTGGCCGACCGGCTGACCATTTCCGGCGTGGTGGAGCGCGACGATGTCGCCCGCCATGTCGCCGCCTTCGACATCGCCGTGCTGCCGGGAGTGACGCATTACGCCTCGCCGCTCAAGCTGTTCGAATATCTCCAGCTCGGCCGCGCCATCGTCGCGCCGGACAGCGAGAACATCCGCGAAATCCTCGACCGACGGCGAGAACGGCGTGCTGTTCGATCCCGGACGCGACGGCGCGATGGAAGAAGCCCTGCTGCGTCTTTGCGAGGATGCGGAATTGCGCCGGCGCCTGGGACGACATGCGCGAGAGACGATTGCCGGAAAGCAACTGACCTGGAGCGGCAACGCCGAGCGCGTCGCAGCCATCGCCCAGGCGGCGATCGACGCGCGCCGAAAGACCTGAGAGACATCATGCCGGCCACGATCCGCCAATGCGCCGTGCTCGTCGGCGGCCTCGGCACCCGCCTCGGCGAACTGACGGCGACCACGCCCAAGCCGATGCTCACCTGCGGCGACCGGCCGTTCCTCGCCTGGCTGTTGCGCGAGTTGATCCGCTTCGGCGTCGAGGACGTGCTGCTGCTGACGGGATACAAGTCGCAAGCCGTGGAGGCGGCGTTGCCGGAACTGCGGTCGGCGCTGCCGAAGCCGATCCGGATCACCTGTGCCACCGAACCGCCGGGCGCCGGCACCGGCGGTGCCTTGTTCCATGCACGCGATCGCCTCGCAGAACGCTTCCTGCTGTGCAACGGCGATTCGTGGCTCGATTTCAACCTCGCCCGGTTGCTCGCCGACGCGGCGCGCGATTCCGCTGAAGTGGTCGGGCGCATGACCCTGCACCGCCGCGACGACGCATCACGCTACGGCGTGGTGCGGACCGACGGCGATCGGGTGACCGCATTCCGCGAACGCCCGGAACCAGGCCAGGCCGGCACGATCAATGCCGGCATCTACGTGTTCGACCGGCGAGTGCTGGACGATGTGGCGCCGGTGTGCTCGCTCGAACGCGACGTGATGCCGAAGCTCGCGGCCCGCGGCATGCTGCGCGGGACGGTGGGCGGGCAGGGCGGCGCGACCTATTTCATCGATATCGGCATCCCCGCCGATCTCGCGCGCGCGCAAACCGAGTTGCCGGCCCGGTTGCATCGCCGCGCCTTGTTCCTCGACCGCGACGGCGTGATCAACCTCGACCACGGCTGGGTCGGCACGCGCGAGCGCTTCGCCTTCGTGCCCGGCGCGCTCGACGCGATCCGGATGGCCGCCGATGCCGGGTTCCACGTCTTCGTGGTCACCAACCAGTCCGGCATCGCCCGCGGATCTACGACGAGGCGCAGTTCACCGCCTTGCGCGCCTGGATGGAAGACGAAATCCGCGCCGCCGGCGGCACCGTCGATGACCTGCGCTACTGCCCCTTCCACCCCGAAGCCAGCGTCGCGGCCTATCGCCAGGTCAGCGACTGGCGCAAGCCGGCGCCGGGCATGATCCTCGACCTGCTGAGGCGCTGGGAGGTAGATCCCGGACAGAGCCTGCTGGTCGGCGACCAGCCGAGCGACCTCGCGGCCGCGGCCGCCGCGGGTGTGCCGGCCCATCTGTTCCCAGGCGGCGACCTGGCGAGTTTTGTGCGGCCGCTGTTGGGATGAGAGCATCGGCACGGCGCTTGCGTCACTGTTTGCCATGACGTGCCGGGAGGCCAGATGAATTCCTTCGAATCAGCGCGGCCGGATGCTGAGGTGACCCTGGGCCATAATGGCGGCCCGCCGCTGGACGAGCCCGATCCCGGCGCCGCGTCGTGGCGGTTGTTCTGCTGGAAGCGGGCGCATCGCAAGGCCTGGAAAGCGCCGCGAGAGATCGCGTTGCGGCGGCTGGAACGGGCGGAGGCGCTGGGGATGACCTACCGCGAATACACGCTGGAGATCATGGAGCGCGGGACGCATCTCTAGCCTGGGCGGCTCGCGTCAAGCGCTGCCTGGAGCATGTAGGCGGCGGCCATCTGGTCGACCACGGCGGCGCGCCGCTTGCGGGTCATGTCGGCTTCGGCGATCAGGAAGCGATTGACCGCGGCGGAGGACAGGCGTTCGTCCCACAATGCGGCGGGCAGGCCGGTGGCCTCGGACAGCGCGTGGGTCCAATCGCGCGCGGCCTGTGCCGCCGGGCCGGCGGTGCCGTCCAGCGACAGCGGCAGCCCGACGACCAGGCCGCCCGCGCCTTCGCTTTTGGGCGATTCGCGCGATCTGCGCCGCGTTCGAAAGCAGTTTCCCGCGCGCCAGGCTGCCGATACGGGCTGGCCAGCATCAGCGAGACATCGGACAGTGCCACGCCGATGGTGCGGCTGCCGGGATCCAGCCCGAGCAGGCGCTGGCCGGGGGCAAGGCGCTGCGCGCAGGTCGGTCAGGTTGAACAGGGGCATGGGCGCCGTTATGGTCCGCCCGTCCAGCCGGCCAAGGTCTCTATCGGACCCATGTCGCTCGATCCCGCGACCGTCCGCCGCATCGCCACGCTCGCCCGCATCCATGTCGACGACGCCGAGGTGGCGCACGCTTGCAGGCGAGCTGAACGGCATCCTCGGCTGGATCGAGCAATTGAACGAGGTCGATATCGCCGGCGTCGAGCCGCTGACCGGCGGCGCGCAGATGGCGCTGAAGCTGCGCGAGGACGTGGTGACCGATGGCGGCTATCCCGACGCGATCCTGGCCAACGCGCCCGACCGCGCAGGCGATTTCTTCGCCGTGCCGAAGGTCGTCGAATGAGCTTTACCGACCTGACGATCGGCGCGGCGCGCGACGGGCTGCGGGCGCGGAAATTCTCCGCGCGCGAGCTGACCGTGGCGCATCTGGACGGCGATCGAGGCGCTTGAACCCGCGGCTGAACGCGTTCATCACCGTCACCGGCGAGGCCGCGCTGGCGCAGGCCGAGCCGCCGATGCGGCGCTGGCGCGCGGCGAGGAAAGCGCCGCTCACCGGCATTCCGCTGGCGATCAAGGACCTGTTCTGCACCGCGGGCGTGCGGACCACGGCGGGCAGCCACATCCTGGAGCCGTTCGTGCCGCCCTACGAAAGCACCGTGACCGCCAACCTGCTGCGCGACGGCGCGGTGTTCCTCGGCAAGACCAACATGGACGAGTTCGCCATGGGCTCGTCCAACATGACCTCCGCCTATGGTGCCGGTGACCAATCCGTGGACAGCGGCGCAGGACGACAACTGCGCTGCTGGTGCCGGGCGGCTCGTCCGGCGGCTCGGCGGCGGCGGTCGCGGCGCGGCTGGCGCTGGGCGCGACCGGCGACCGACACCGGCGGCTCGATCCGCCAGCCGGCGTCGTTTCTGCGGCATCGTCGGCATCAAGCCGACCTATGGCCGCTGCTCGCGCTGGGGCGTGGTGGCGTTCGCCTCCTCGCTCGACCAGGCCGGGCCGTTGGCGCGGACGGTGCAGGATTGCGCGATCCTGCTCGGCTCGATGGCGGGGCACGACCCGAAGGATTCGACCAGCGCGGACGTGCCGGTGCCCGGATTTCGCGGCGGCGTGCCGGCGCGGCGTGAAGGGTCTGCGGATCGGCGTGCCGCGGGAATACCGCATGCGACGGCATGCCGGCGGAGATCGAGGCGCTGTGGCAGCAGGGCGTCGACTGGCTGCGCGACGCGGGCGCCGAGATCGTCGACGTCTCGCTGCCGCACACGAAATACGCGCTCGCCGACCTACTACATCGTCGCGCCGGCCGAGGCGTCGTCCAACCTCGCCCGCTATGACGGCGTGCGCTTCGGCCTGCGCGCGGACGGCGAGGACCTGCGCGAGCTGTACGAGACGCACCCGCGCCGCGGGCTTCGGCGCCGAGGTGAAGCGGCGGATCATGATCGGCACCTATGTGCTGTCGGCCGGCTACTACGACGCCTACTACCTGCGGGCGCAGAAGGTCCGCGCGCTGATCCTGCGCGATTTCACCGAGGTGTTCGAGCAGGTCGATGCGCTGCTGACGCCGACCGCGCCGTCGGCGGCGTTCGCGCAGGGCGAGAAGATGGACGATCCGATCAAGATGTATCTGAACGACGTGTTCACCGTGCCGGCCAACCTGGCCGGCGTGCCCGGCATGTCGGTGCCGGCGGGCCTGGACGCGCGACGGCCTGCCGCTCGGCCTGCAGGTGCATCGGCCGGCCGTTCGACGAGGAAACGGTGTTCGCCGTCGGCGCGGCGCTGGAACGCGCCGCCGGCTTTCCAGCGCATTGCCAGCGATCTGCGCGCGGAGGCGCTGAGCGATGAGCTATACGCTCGAGGGCCGCACCGGCGCCTGGGAGGTCGTGATCGGCCTGGAGGTCCATGCCCAGGTCATCAGCAAGTCGAAACTGTTCTCCGGCGCCGCGACCGCGTTCGGCGCCGAGCCGAACACCCAGGTCAGCTTCGTCGACGCGGCGTTTCCCGGCATGCTGCCGGTGATCAACCGCGAATGCGTCGCGCAGGCGGTGCGCACCGGCCTGGCCTGCAACGCGCAGATCAACCTGGTCAGCCGGTTCGACCGCAAGAACTATTTCTATGCCGATCTGCCGGCGGGCTATCAGATCAGCCAGTACGAGCACCCGATCGTCGGCAAAGGCGAGATCGAGATCGAACTGCGCCGACGGCAGCACCAAGCCAGATCGGCATCACGCGGCTGCATCTGGAGCAGGACGCCGGCAAGTCGCTGCACGACCAGCACCCGACGAAATCCTATCATCGACCTCAACCGCGCCGGCGTGGCGCTGATGGAGATCGTCGTCGAACCCGACATGCGCAGCCCCGAGGAAGCCGGCGCCTATCTGCGCAAGCTGCGCTCGATCCTGCGCTATCTCGGCACCTGCGACGGCAACATGGAGGAGGGCTCGATGCGCGCCGACGTCAACGTCTCGGTGCGCAAGCCCGGCGAGGCGATACCGCACGCGCTGCGAGATGAAGAACGTCAACTCGATCCGCTTCGTCATGCAGGCGATCGAGGCCGAGGCGCAGCGCCAGATCGAGGTGTGGGAGGGCGGCGGCGCGGTGCGAGCAGGAGACCCGGCTGTTCGACCGCGGCCGCGGCGAGACGCGGTCGCATGCGCTCCAAGGAAGACGCGCACGACTACCGCTATTTCCCCGATCCGGATCTGCTGCCGCTGGTGCTCGACGCAGGCCTGGGTCGAGCGAGCTGAAGCGCGAGTCTGCCGGAACTGCCGGACGCGAAGCGGGCGCGGTTCATGCGCGATTACGGGCTGAGCGCCTATGACGCCGCGCGTGCTGGTGGCCGAACAGGCGACCGCTGATTTCTACGAGACGGTCGCCACGGGCCGCGATGCCAAGCTGGCCGCGAACTGGGTCACCGGCGATCTCTTCGCCGCGTTGAACCGGACCGGGCGCACGCATCGAGACCAGCCCGGTGTCGGCGGCCGCGCTGGGCGAGCTGCTCGACCTGATCGCCGACGACACGATCAACGGCCGGATCGCCAAGGAGGTGTTCGAGGCGATGGTGGAAACCGGCGAGGACCCCGCGCCGATCGTCGACGGCGAAGGGGCTGCGCCAGGTCACCGACACCGGCGCGATCGACGCCGCGGTGGACGAGAGTGCATCGCGGCCAACCCGGACAAGGTCGCCGAATTCAGGTCGGGCAAGGACAAGCTGTTCGGCTTCTTCGTCGGCCAGGTGATGAAGGCGATGGCCGGCAAGGGCAATCCCGCGCTGGTCAACGAGGCGCTGAAGCGGAAGCTAACCTGAAGCCTTCCGCGCCCGCATCGGTTTGAGCACGGCGATCGCGAGCACGGCCGTGAGCAGATCCGCCGCGATGGCCACCGCGAACACGCTGCCCCAGTTGCCGGTGGCGTCGTGCAGCAACGAGGCCAGCGGGCCGCCGAAGATCGCGCCGATGCCCTGCGCGATATAGAGGCAGCCGTAGTTGCGCGTGGCGTTGCGCGTGCCGAAGGTGTCGGTCAGCGTCGACGGGAACAGCGAGAAGATCTCGCCCCAGCCGAAGAACACGACGCCCGACAGCAGCACGAACAGCAGCGGGTCGGTCGCGGGTGAGCAGCCACAACGCCATCGCGACGCCTTCGAGCGCGAAGGCGATGCACATCGTGTTCTCGCGGCCGATGCGGTCCGACACCCAGCCGAAGAACGGCCGCGTCAGGCCGTTGGTGAAGCGGTCGATCGGTCAGCGCCAGCGGCAGTGCCGCCATGCCCCAGACGATCAGCTTGGTGACGCCGAAATCGCGCGGCGAAGGTCGCCATCTGCGACGTGACCATCAGGCCGGACGTCGACATCATCGTCATCATCACGAACATCAGCCAGAAGATCGGCGTCTTCAGCATCTCGCCGGTCGAGGCGCCGGTACGCCTCGTGGCGTCGCGCGTCGCGCGCCGCCGGCGGCGGCCGCAGGCCCTGCGCCGCGAGAAGCCGACTGCGCCGAAGATCGATGCCGTATTGCAGCAGCGTCGGCCTGATAGCCGGCGCGCGGCGAGGCTTGCGCTGATCGGGAAGGTGGTCACGATCGCGCCCATCCCGTAGCCGGCGGCGACCATGCCGGCGGCGAAGCCGCGACGGTCGGGAAACCAGCCGACCATCTGGCCGACCACGCCGACATAGACGATGCCGGTGCCGAGCCCGCCGATGCAGCCATAGGTCAGATACAGCATCGTCAGCGACGTCGCATACGCCGCCAGCACCCAGCTCAGGCCCGTCAGCAGCGCGCCGACCGAGATCAGCAGCCGCGGCCCGAAACGGTCGACCAGCGCAGCCCTGGAACGGCGAGAAGAAGGTCTGCAGCACGATCAGCAAGGAGAACGTCACCTGCAGCGTCGGCCGGCGACGCGCCGAGCGCGCCGCCAGCGGTTTGGTGAACAGCGTCCAGACATATTGCGGGCTCGAGATCGCCATCATGCAGACGAGGCCAAGCACGAGCTGGACCCAACGTGCCGAGGATTGGGCCACCAGCAGCGGCGGCGTGATGGCGGCGGTGGTGCTGTTCATACGGGGCTCCGTGGCTGTTGGCGCTGCGGGCAAGCGTGATTTGCAAACGTGGTAAGCAAATGTTGCGCCAACCGGTGAACCGCCTCGTGGCAGCGACGAGGCGGCTGGGCGATGCGAGTGGTTTGCGGCATCGGGCGACCTGTCCGATAGTCCCGCCAGCCCGCCGGGCACCACACGGAGAATGCCGAGAATGACCATCGAACGCTATACCTGGAACACCCCGAACGGCCGCAAGATCAGCGTGGCGCTGGAGGAGATGGGACTGCCCTACAGCGTGCATCCGGTGAACATCGGCAAGGGCGAGCAGTTCAATCCGGACTTCCTGAAGATCAGCCCGAACAACCGCATCCCCGCGATCGTCGATCCCGATGGGCCCGGCGGCCAGCCGATCAGCGTGTTCGAATCCGGCGCGATCCTGATCTATCTCGGCGAGAAGACCGGCAAATTCTGGCCCGCGGATCTGCGCGCGCCAGGTTCCGGTGCTGGAATGGCTGATGTGGCAGATGGGCGGCTTCGGCCCGATGCCCGGCCAGGTGCACCATTTCCTGCAAGTGGAGAACGAGCAGGACCGGCGCTACGGGCTGGAGCGCTACATGAAGGAGACGCGGCGGCTCTATGGCGTGCTCGACAAGCGCCTGGCGCAGGTGGAGTTCGTCGCCGGCGACATCTCGATCGCCGATTTCGCCATCCTCGGCTGGGCCTGGCGGCACGAGCGGCACCAGGTCGATCTCGCCGATTTCCCCAACGTGAAGCGCTGGTACGAGACGATGATGGCGCGCCCCGGCGACCAAGCGCGGCTTCGAGGTGGCGCTGAGCTGATCCGCGCCGTTTGACCGGCCGCGGCATTTGACCGGTGGCCGGAGACTTAGAACCGGCGCTGCAAACGTCGTGTGACTTCTCTCTCCCGGCGGAGGGGTGGCCGAGTGGCTGAAGGCGACGGTTTGCTAAACCGTTGTAGGGCGTCAAGCCTTACCGTGAGTTCGAATCCCATCCCCTCCGCCAAATTCCTCATCTAAGTTATTGATATAACCAGTTATTTTGGAAGGTTTTGGTTCTCTAACCCCATCTCCACCCCCAAGTGAGAAACAGCGCCAGCCTGAATCCGGCGCTCGGAGCTTGGCGTGCATATTGGTAAGCGGGACCGGAACGTCATGGACGGCCGTAAAGACGGCGGCACGTCTGCCCCAAGCGCTCGAATTTCGAACTGAGACGCCCCAAGGGAAGATTCCGTTTCGGTTGTGCCCGTTGCTGAATGAGGGCGCCCGGTTCAGGCAACGAGGTGGTGGGGAGCAAGAACCTCATACACAGGGCCGGACCGATAGCCGAACCGTTCGCAGTAGTCTTTCTGCGCGGCCCATGCTGCTTGCGCTGCCTTACCCTGCTCTGTCTGGCCGAACATGGAGATGATGAAGTCGAACCAGACATCCGCAATGTGATGTGCGCTATCGCGCCATTCCTGCATTGCCCCATCGCAGAAATGCTCCGCTTCCAAGACCTTTGAGCAGAGGGCCAACAACATTAGAGCAATATGGCTTTAGAACGCCTTTCAAAACCCGCCCTGCAATGCGCGCAGGCAGATGAGTGAACACGCGAGGGAGGTGAAGGCGTGATGGATGTCGATCCTGCATTCGTAGCGAATGGTGAGCCGTCGGAATTTGTTAAACCAGGCGAAGCTGCGCTCGATTACCCAGCGGTGGCGACCGAGTTTCTGGCTGGTCTCAATGCCGCGCCGGGCGATGCGGGGCTGGATCTGGCGGCGCAAGCAAGCGCGGCGGCAGCGACGGTGATCGTAGGCTTTGTCAGCGTGCAGCTTATCTGGTCTGCGCCGTGGTCGGCGGCGCTTGCCTGCAACCGGCGGAACGGCGTCGAGCAGGTCTTCGAAGGGTATGCTGTCGTGAACGTTGGCCCCGGTCAGGATGAAGGCGAGCGGGATACCGCGGCGATCAGTGATCAGGTGACGCTTGGTGCCTGGTCTGCCGCGATCCGTCGGGTTCGGGCCTGTCGCGGCACCCCCCTTTTCGCCGCGATGGACGAACTGTCCATGCAGGCCCGGCTCCAGTCGATCCGGTCTGCGTCGCGCAGCCGCCGGAGCAGCTCGCGATGCAGCCGGTCCCACACGCCCGTTGCCTGCCAATCCCGCAACCGTCGCCAGCAGGTCACGCCCGAGCCGCATCCCATCTCCGCCGGGAGCATCTCCCACGGAATGCCCGTACGCAGGACGAACAGGATGCCGCTCAACGCCGCACGCGCCGGAACAGGCGGCCGGCCGCCTTTGGGCTTCAAAGAAACAGGTGGCAGCAGTGGCTCGACGATCAGCCACAGCGATTCGGGAACAAGGGGAGTGGGCATCCCTTCTCATAAATCAGCCCAGCTCCGAGTACAAGGGTTTTGAAAGGCGTTCTTAGGTGGAATCACCGTGCCATAAAATTGCTCGCCTAAACAAAAGGCTAGATCGTGATGGTCGCTGATACCAGCGACCATCACGATCTAGGAGTCTGGCCAGTAGATCGTGTCGCGTCAGGTGCGAGCGATCGTTGATGACGTCTTCAAGCCGCCGGCCAGACGCTGACGATCGGCGACGCGATCACCGATGATTCGGCTTCAGGCGCCAACGGCTTCGCGCGGCCAGGCAAGCGGCGCCTTTTCGTTATTTCGTAAACAACAGCAACAAAGCGTTCTCTCTCTATGTAATTTTAACCCATTGTTTATAATCGTGGTCTAGCCACGAATACGACCGGCTCGGCAAAGCTGCGATGAATGAAACGAAGCGTTACGCACCTCGCGTCGTAGCGAAAATCCTGGGGGCGACCTGCGTATGACCATCCAATTCACCGTCACCGACGAAGCCTCGCTTGACAGCGCGATCGTCAGCATCGACCTCGGCGGCCCCGGCACCTTCGAAATCGACATCGCCAACGACATCACCCTCAGCGCCGACCTCGTGGCGATCGACATGGCGGCCGGCGGCACGGTCGACATCGTGGGCGGCGGCAACACCATCGACGGTGGCGGCACGGCGCGCGGCTTCATGGTGCTCGGCGGCTCGGTGGAGATCGACAATCTCACCGTCGCCAACACGACCGCCAGCGGCGGCGACGGCGGCAGTGCCGGCCTCGGTGGCGGCGGTGGCGCCGGGCTTGGCGGCGGTTTGTTCGTCGGCGGCGCGAATGTGGTGAATGGCCAGACCCTCACCACCGGCGGCACGGTGACATTGAACGGCGTGTCGTTCCTGGGCGCGAAGGCGTATGGCGGCAATGGCGGCAATGGCACCAGCTCCAGCGTGAGCGTCTATGCCGGCGGCGGCGGCGGGCTGGGCGGCAGCGGCGGCGGCAGCAATCCCGGCGGCGGCGATGTCGGCTATGGCGGCGGTGGCGGCGGCATCGGCGCCAACGCGTCCGGCGGTGCGGCGCCGGTTTCGAGGATGGGCAACGTCCAGGCGAATTATGGCGGCGCCGGCATCGTGCCCGGCGTGCGCGGCGGCGGTGGCACTTACAACGCACCCGGCGGGATTAGCGGTGGCGGTGGCGCATCGGGTGGCTACGACAATGCTTTTGACGGCGCGGCGGGCGGTGGAATCGGCGGGCAGCAGGGCACGGTGGTGGCTTACCAGGGCGGCACCGGCGACGCCGCCGGCGGCGCGGGTGGCTTCGGCGGCGGCGGCGGCGGCGGCGCGGCGTTCAGGTCGCCGGGAACCCACCTGCTGGGCGACGGCAGCCGCGGCGGCGATGGCGGCTATGGCGGTTTCGGTGGCGGCGGCGGCGGCAGTGCGACCAATGGCGGTGCCGGCGGGTTCGGCGGCGGCGGCGGCGCCGGCTTCGCGGCAGCCGGTGCTGCCGGCTTCGGCGCCGGTGTCGGTGGCGCCTATACTGGCGGCGGCGGCTTCGGCGCCGGCGGCGACGTGTTCGTGCAGGAAGGCGGCAGCCTGACCATCGGCGCCGGCACGCTGAATGACGGCACGGTTGCCGGCGGCTTTCACGGCGCGGCGTCGGTCGGCCTCCGCGGCGCGGTCGGCGCAAGCGCGGGCAGCGGCATCTTCATCCAGGGCAACCAAGCCATCGTTTTCGCGCCGGCTTCCGGCACGATTTTGACCGTAAGCGGTGTCATCGCCGACGAAACCGCCGTTGGCGGCACCAATGCCGGCAGCCTCATGATCAACGGCGCGGGCACCACCGATCTCACGGCCGCCAACAGCTTTTCCGGCGGCACCACGATCAATGCGGCAGGCGTGCTCGAACTCGGCACCAACACCGCGGCCGGCAGCGGCGACATCAAATTCAACACCCAGAATGCCACGCTCGAACTCGATTCCGGTGTCACCATCGCCAACACCATCGACACGGTGCAGATCGGCGACGCGTTCGACGCGATCGGCATCGACGGCGCCCGAGCCAGCTTCGACACCACCACCGATATCCTCAGCATCACGAACGGCAGCGCCACGCTGGACCTGACGCTCGACAGCGGCACCTACGACCCGGTGGGTTTCGCCGCCACCAGCGACGGCAATGGCGGCACGTTGGTCACGTATCAGCCAGGCACCTTCGACGTTGCCAACGAAACCGATCTGAACAACGCCATCGCCGACATCAATGCCGGCGGCATCGAAACCACCGGGCCGTTCGTCATCGACATCACCGGCAGCATCACGCTGACCAGCGACATCGCCGCGATCAACCTCGCCGCCGGCAATTCGCTGACGATCGAGGGCGGCGGCAACACCATCGACGGCGCCAACAATTCGCGCGGTTTCATGGTGCTCGGCGGCAGCGTGGAGATCGACGATCTCACCATCGCCAACACCACCGCCATTGGCGGTGCGGGCGGCAATGGCTTCTATGGCGGCGGTGGCGGCGCCGGGCTGGGTGGCGGCTTGTTCGTCGGCGGCGCGTATGTGGTGAATGGCGCGACGCTGACCGGCGGCGCGGTCACGCTGAACAACGTGGCCTTCACCGGCGACCAGGCAATCGGCGGCGCCGGCGGCAGCGGCGGCGGTTTCGGCTCTGGCGGCGGTGGCGGGTTGGGCGGTGCCGGCGGTGAGAACAACGCCCATAATGGCGGCGGTGGCATCGGCGCGGGTGCCGCCGGCGGCGGCGGTCCCGGCGACTATGCTGGCGGCACCGGCAATGTGCCGAACGCGGCATCAGGCGGCAATGCGCCTGGATACGCAGGCGGTGCCGGTGGCGGCGGCGGGGCAAGTAGCTACGCTGACGCACATAGTGGCGGTGCGGGCGGCGGCATCGGCGGGGCCAATGGGATCGCGACCTTTATAGCAGGCAACGGCGGCTTCGGCGGCGGTGGTGGCGGCAGCGGCGTCGGCGATTATGGCGGCCTGGGTGGCTTCGGTGGTGGTGGCGGCGGCGGCAGTTTTGGCGGCCATGGTGGCTTCGGCGGCGGCGGCGGCGGCCATTTCGGCATTGCCGGCTTTGCCGGCTATGGCGGCTATGGCGGCGGTAGCGGCAGTGGCCAGAATGGCGGCGGTGGCCTTGGCGCCGGCGGTGGCGTGTTCGTGCAGCAAGGCGGCAGCCTGACCTTCGGCCAAGGTGCGATCAGTGGCAGCAGCGTCACGGGCGGCGCCGGCGGCGCCGTGGATAACGGAGGGCACGCCGCCGGTTCGGGCATCTTCATCCAAGGCAACCAGCAGATCGACTTCGCACCTGCCGCCGGCCAAACGCTGACGATCAGCGACGCGATCACCGATGATTCGGCTTTGGGCGCTTCCGGCCGCGGCAGCGTCGACGTGAGCGGCGTGGGCACCACCGACCTCTCCGGCGACAACAGCTTTTCCGGCGGCATCACGATCGATGCGGCGGGCGTGCTCGAACTCGGCACCAACACCGCCGCCGGCAGCGGCGACATCAAGTTCAACACCCAAAATGCCACGCTCGAACTCGATTTCGGCATCACCATCGCCAACACCATCGACACGGTGCAAACAGGCGACGTCCTGGATTTCCAGGGCCTCACCGCCACCCGCGCCAGCTTCGATCCCACCAGCCACCAACTGGTGGTCGGCAGCGAAACGCTGACGCTGGACAGCGGCACCTACGATGTCGGCCAGGGCTTCCTCGCCACCAGCGACGGCAATGGCGGCACGGCGGTCACTTTGATATCGACGGACTTCATTGTCACCAGCGAAGCCGATCTGAACGCGGCGATCGCCGAAATCAATGAAGGCGGCGTCGCCTCGCCCGGGCCGTTCACCATCGAGATCGCCAATGCTTTGGCGCTCACCACCGACATCGCGGCGATCAACCTCGCGGCCGGTGCCACGCTCGATATCGTGGGCAATGGCAACACCATCGACGGCGCCAACAGCGCGCGCGGCTTCATGGTGCTGGGCGGCAGCGTGGAGATCGACGATCTCACCATCGCCAACACCACCGCCAAAGGTGGCGATGGCGGTAGTGGTAGCTATGGCAGCGGCGGCGGCGGCGCCGGGCTGGGTGGCGGCTTGTTCGTCGGCGGTGCGTATGTGGTGAATGGCGCGACGCTGGCCGGCGGCGCGGTGACGTTGAACAACGTGGCTTTCACCGGCGACCAGGCGATCGGCGGCGCTGGCGGCATCGGCAACGGAGGTAGTTTCGGCTATGGCGGCGGTGGCGGGTTGGGCGGTGCCGGCGGCCAGGGTGCTGTCTATAATGGCGGCGGCGGCATCGGCGTGGGTGCCGTCGGCGGCACCCACAGCAATGGTGGTGCCGGCAATGTGCCGAACGCAGCATCCGGCGGCAGTGCGAATGGATTCGCAGGCGGCGCTAATGGCGGCGGTGGCGCAAGTGAATCATCCGGTTCCTTTGCCGGTGCGGGCGGCGGCATTGCCGGACAGAATGGATATACGGGAGGCGTAGCGGGCGCAGGTGGCTTCGGCGGCGGCGGCGGCGGCGGCTATTATGGCGGCAATGGTGGCTTCGGCGGCGGTGGCGGCGGCGGTGTTATTGGCGGCTACGGTGGCTTCGGCGGTGGCGGTGGCGGTGGCGGTGGCGGTGGCGGTGGCGGTGGCATCAGCGCCGGCTATGGCGGCTATGGCGGCGGCAGCGGCGCTGGCAGGAATGGCGGCGGCGGCCTCGGCGCCGGCGGTGGCGTGTTCGTGCAGCAAGGCGGCCGCCTGACCTTCGGCCAAGGTGCGATCAGTGGCGGCAGCGTCACGGGCGGTGCCGGCGGCGACGTGAATAACGGAGGGAACGCCGCCGGTTCGGGCATCTTCATCCAAGGCGACCAGCAGATCGACTTCGCGCCGGCTTCCGGCCAGACGCTGACGATCAGCGACGTGATCGCCGATGATTTCGGCTTTGGGCGCTTCCGGCAGCGGCAGCGTCGACGTGGGCGGCGCGGGCACCACCGACCTCTCCGGCGACAACAGCTTTTCCGGCGGCGTCACGATCGATGCGGCGGGCGTGCTCGAACTCGGCAGCAACACCGCGGCCGGCAGCGGCGACATCAAATTCAACATCCAGAATGCCACGCTCGAACTCGATTCCGGCGTCACCATCGCCAACACCATCGACACGGTGCAGATCGGCGACGTCCTGGATTTCCAGGGCCTCACCGCCACCCGCGCCAGCTTCGATCCCACCAGCCACCAACTGGTGGTCGGCAGCGAAACGCTGACGCTGGACAGCGGCACCTACGATGTCGGCCAGGGCTTCCTCGCCACCAGCGACGGCAATGGCGGCACGGCGGTCACTTTGATATCGACGGACTTCATTGTCGCCAGCGAAGCCGATCTGAACGCGGCGATCGCCGAAATCAATGAAGGCGGCGTCGCATCGTCCGGGCCGTTCACCATCGAAATCGCCAATGCTTTGGCACTCACCACCGACATCGCCGCGATCAACCTCGCCGCCGGCGCCACGCTCGATATCGTCGGCGACAGCAACACCATCGACGGTGGCGGCACGGCGCGTGGCTTCATGGTGCTCGGCGGCACTGTCGAGATCGACGATCTCACCATCGCCAACACCACCGCCACCGGCGGTGCCGGCAGCCACGCTCATTATGGCGGCGGCGGCGGTGCCGGGCTGGGCGGCGGCTTGTTCGTCGGCGGTGCGTATGTGGTGAATGGCGCGACGCTGACCGGCGGCGCGGTGACGTTGAACAACGTGAACTTCACCGGCGACCAGGCGATCGGTGGCGCCGGCGGCATCGGCAGCCGTTTCGGTTTCGGTGATGGCGGCGGCGGCGGGTTGGGCGGTGCCGGCGGTGAGAATAACTCCCATAATGGCGGCGGTGGCATCGGCGCGGGTGCCGTCGGCGGCGGCGGCGGCGGCGCTGCGGGCGACTATCCTGGCGGCACCGGCAATGTGCCGAATGCGGCATCCGGCGGCAGCACGTCTGGATATAATGGCGGCGCCTATGGCGGCGGCGGTGCAAGCGACACACCTGGCCGCGATGGCGGTGCGGGCGGCGGCATTGGCGGGTACAACGGCACCGCGGGCTATATAGCAGGCAATGGCGGCTTCGGCGGCGGTGGTGGCGGCGGCGGTTTTGTTGGCGGCGATGGTGGCTTCGGCGGCGGTGGCGGCGGCGGCGGTGGCGGCGGCGGCAGCACTTATGGCGGCAATGGCGGCTTCGGCGGCGGTGGCGGCGGCGGCCATAATGGCGGCATAGGCGGTATCGGCGGCGGCAGCGGCGATGGCAGGAATGGCGGCGGTGGCCTTGGCGCCGGCGGTGGCGTGTTCGTGCAGCAAGGCGGCAGCCTGACCTTCGGGCGAGGTGCCGTCAGTGGCGGCAGCGTCACGGGCGGCGCCGGCGGCAGCAGCAATAACGCGGGCACCGGCGCCGGTTCGGGCATCTTCATCCAAGGCAACCAGCAGATCGACTTCGCGCCGGCTTCCGGCCAGACACTGACGATCAGCGACTCGATCACCGATGGTTCGGTTTTAGACGCCGCAGGCAGCGGCAGCGTCGACGTGAGCGGCGCCGGCACCACCGACCTCTCCGGCGACAACAGCTTTGCCGGCGGCATCACGATCGATGCGGCGGGCGTGCTCGAACTCGGCAGCAACACCGCCGCCGGCAGCGGCGACATCATATTCAACGTCCAGAATGCCACGCTCGAACTCGATTCCGGCATCACCATCGCCAACACCATCGACACGGTGCAGATCGGCGACGTCCTGGATTTCCAGGGCATCACCGCCACCACCGCCAGCTTCGACCCCGACAGCCACCAACTCGTGGTCGGCAGCGAAACCCTGACGCTGGACAGCGGCACCTACGATGTCGGCCAGGGCTTCCTCGCCACCAGCGACGGCAATGGCGGCACGGCGGTCACTTTGACATCGACGGACTTCATTGTCGCCAGCGAAGCCGATCTGAACGCGGCGATCGCCAACATCGACGCGGGCGGGCAACTGGCCAATGACGGCGCTTTCACCATCGAAATCGCCAATGATTTAACGCTCAACACCGATATCGCCGCGATCAACCTCGCTGCCGGCGCCACGCTCGATATCGTGGGCAACGGCAACACCATCGACGGCGGCAACAATTCGCGTGGCTTCATGGTGCTCGGCGGCAGTGTCGAGATCGACGATCTCACCATCGCCCACACCACCGCCACCGGCGGCGCTGGCAGCCACGGTGGTTATGGCGGCGGCGGCGGCGCCGGGCTGGGTGGCGGCTTGTTCGTCGGCGGTGCGTATGTGGTGAATGGCGCGACGCTGACCGGCGGCGCGGTGACGTTGAACAATGTATACTTCACCGGCGACCGGGCGGTCGGCGGCGCCGGCGGCAGCGGCGGCGGTTTCGGCTCTGGCGGCGGTGGCGGGTTCGGCGGTGCCGGCGGCGAGAATGCCTCCCATAATGGCGGCGGTGGCATCGGCGCGGGTGCCGTCGGCGGCGGCGGCAGCGCTCCCGGCGACTATGCTGGCGGCACCGGCAATGTGCCGAATGCAGCATCCGGCGGCGGCACGCCTGGATATGCAGGCGGTGCCGGTGGCGGCGGCGGGGCAAGTAGCCACTATAACGCACAGAGTGGCGGTGCGGGCGGCGGCATCGGCGGGGCCAATGGGACCGCGACCTATATAGCAGGCAACGGCGGCTTCGGCGGCGGCGGTGGCGGCGGCGGCGCTTCTGGCGGCCTTGGTGGCTTCGGTGGTGGCGGCGGCGGCGGCAGTTCTGGCGGCAACGGCGGCTTCGGCGGCGGTGGTGGCGGCGGCGGCGGCTATACTGGCGGCCCCGGCGGCATAGGCGGCATCGGCGGCGGCAACGGCGGTGGCGTGAATGGCGGCGGCGGCGGCGGTGGCCTCGGCGCTGGCGGTGGCGTGTTCGTGCAGCAAGGCGGCAGCCTGACCTTCGGGCAAGGTGCGATCAGTGGCGGCAGCGTCACGGGCGGCGCCGGCGGCAGCAGCAATAACGCGGGCACCGGCGCCGGTTCGGGCATCTTCATCCAAGGCAACCAGCAGATCGACTTCGCACCTGCCGCCGGCCAGACGCTGACGATCAGCGACGCGATCACCGATGATTCGGCTTTGGGCGCTTCCGGCAGCGGCAGCGTCGACGTGAGCGGCGTGGGCACCACCGATCTCGCTGCCGTCAACAACTTCTCCGGCGGCATCATGCTGTCCGGCGGCGGCGTGCTGGAACTTGGGGCGAACGGCGCGGATGGCGGCAACACCATCACCTTCGCCGGCCAGAACACGACATTGCAGATCGACAGCAACGTGTTCATCCACGGTGCGGCGCATCTGCGCAGCGGCGATGCGTTCGATGTTCGCGGCATCGATGGCGGCACGGCGAGCTTCAACCCCAATGTCAGCAACGTCACGCACAACCAGCTGAGCATCGTCGGGATCGGCGGCACGTTCGACGTGCAGTTGGACAGCGGCACCTACGACCCGAACGGCTTCGTCGCCACCAGCGACAATGCCGGCGGCACGCTGGTGACGTACACGGCGTGCTACCTCGAAGCCACGCGCATTCGCACGGTGGATGGCGAGGTTGCGGTGGAAGCGCTGGCGATCGGCGATCTGGTGCTCACGGCGAGCGGCACTATGCGCCCGATCAAATGGATCGGCCGCCGCCGTTACGACGCGGCCTTCGCCAACGCCAATCCGCGCATCACCCCGATCCGCATCGCGGCCGGCGCGCTGGCCGAGAACGTGCCGAGCCGCGATCTGTACGTCTCGCCGCTGCACGCGATGCTGATCGACGACGTGCTGGTGCCGGCGATGCATCTGGTGAACGGCGTAACCATCACCCGCGCGCCGCAAACGCACGACGTGCAGTATTTGCACGTCGAACTCGAAACCCACGACGTGATCTTCGCCGAGAATGCGCCGGCCGAAAGCTTCATCGACGACGCCAGCCGCGCGATGTTCGACAACGCCGCCGAGTTCGCGCTGCTGTATCCGCATGACGCCACGCCGGCTTCGTTCTGCGCACCACGCCTCGAACACGGCGCCGCACTGGAAGCCATCCGCCGCCGCCTCGGCGCGCGCGCCGGCATCCAGGCCGGCGCACCGGGCGCGTTGCGCGGCCATGTCGAGCGAATCGAAGGCGGGTTTGCCGAAGGCTGGGTGCTGGACAGCGAAAATCCGCACGTGCCGGTGGAACTGGAAATGTGGGTGAACGGCATGGCGGTGGCCCGCGTGGTCGCCAACCGCTATCGCGACGACCTGCAAGCCGCAGGTCTCGCCGAGGGTCGGTGCGCGTTCCTTGTGCCGGCCACGCCAACCGCGCGGTTCCGCCGCGTGACTGACGGCGCGTGGATCGCGATGGCCGCGTAGAGGGATTGGGCGATTCTGTCAGGGGTGAAATAATGGCGGAAGGAAGATAACCAGGCCGGTTCGTACTTGCCCCTCTATTCGCCAGGGTGCCCTCTACACCGTGCGTTGAGGGTGGAGTGCGGCATATGGGTGGAAACACAATTTCGGTTGGCAGCGAAACAGCGCTGAACGCCGCGATCAATCCCGATATGGGCTGGAAGATGAGCGCTCGGTGCGGCGGCAAATCACTGCGGCCCGGCGCCTCTTGCCGGACCAGGAGGATGAAACCTAACCGTCGCGTCGTCCCCCGGGCATAACCTGGCCCCTTAGTCGCGCCCTAGTTGGCTGCGGCAGCCCCCTGTAGATCGAGGAGGACTCTGATCTATTGGGAGACGCTGCCACGGACGCTTCGAATGCCCGCGCTGGTCATGATCGCCGTATCGCCGCCAAATCTCGCAAGCTTGAATATGTGCCCGATGACCCTCTTCTGACTGCCGCTGAGGCGGCGGCGGAGCGTGCACAGGGGCGCTCCACTTTCTGGCGTGATGTGGCCGCCGGGCGGGTGCCCCCGGCAACGCCGCGAGCGAAAATCGGTGTGTTTGGCTAGCACTACTTTGGCACTTGTACGGTTACGAGGCGATTGTGTAACCGACTGGGATTCAGTGGAGTATGCGCTGTGTCCCGGGCGAGCGACATTGGTGGGGATCTTGATGCGTGGCTGGCGCCGTTTCTCGGCGTGATCGGGCGCAGCACGCGGAGCAAATGGGCGCCGTTGTACGTGCAAGGATTGCTCGGGCCGGACGGACCGAAAAGTGTGCAGCCGATCGCCGCCCGGCTTGGGCTTGCTGGCCACGACCAGCTCCACCATTTCGTCAGCAGTCCGGTCTGGGATGATACGCCACTGTGGCGGGTGCTGGCCGAGCAGGCGGATCGTCTGGTGGGTGGTGACGACGCGGTGTTGGTGATCGACGATACGGCACTGCCGAAGAAAGGCACCGTTTCGGTCGGGGTAGCGGGGCAATACTGCGGCGCTTTGGGCAAGCAGGCCAACTGTCAGTCCCTGGTGTCGCTGACGCTGGCCCGCCGCGAGGTGCCCGTGCCGATCGGGCTGCGGCTCTTCCTGCCAAATGCTTGGACCGACGATCCCGCACGCTGTGTCAAGGCTGGCGTGCCCGAGGCGGCGCGCATTGCGCAGACCAAGCCGCAGATCGCGCTTGCCGAGATCGACCGACTGATGGCGGCGGGACTGCGCGTCGGCTGCGTGCTGGCGGACGCCGGATACGGCAGCGGGGCCCCGTTCCGCCAAGGGCTGAGCGAGCGCGGCCTGTCGTGGGCAGTCGGGGTTCCCCGCACCCTGAAGGTCTTCACCACCGGTGTGGGCTTGCTCTTTCCCCGAGCGAACAGGGGAAAGCCACGGCAGCATCCCGTGCCGAGTGAAGTCGCACGAGATGCCGCGGATGTGCTGGCAGGATGTCTCTGGCGGCGCGTCGTCTGGCGGCAGGGCACCAAGGGCGCGCTCGCCGCACGCTTTTCCGCTGTGCGGGTGCGGGTGGCCGATGGTCCACGTAGTCCCCGCCACGGCCATTTGCCGGGCGAAGAAGTTTGGCTCATCGGGGAATGGCGCAGCAGTGGCGAGCGCAAATACTATCTCAGCAATCTTGCTGTCCGCACCGCGCTGCGGCGGCTGGCCGCGGCGATCAAGGCGCGCTGGGTGTGCGAGCAGGCGCATCAGCAACTCAAGCAGGAGCTCGGCCTCGACGACTTTGAGGGCCGATCCTGGACCGGCCTACACCGACACGCACTCATGACCTGCATCGCGTTCGCCTATCTTCAGCACCTGCGGCTCAAGGCCGCCGGGCGGGGAAAAAAATCTGCCGCCGAACGCGCCGCCGCCGCGACCGACGCTGCCTGAACTGCGCCGCTCCATCAGCGCCCGCCTGTTTGCGCCACCACGACCGCCGTCACGATGTCCGCACTGCCACAAGCGTCTATCGCTCATCGCCTCCAAAGTGCCAAAGTAGTGCTAGTATCTCCACACTTACTGAAACGCGGAGAGTTTCGGTAATGCCGCCATGCGCGAGTGTTTCCGCAAGCTTGGGATAGCTATTCCAGATGTCACTATCTACCTGCCCCAAATGGCTGAGAGCGAGCCTCCGGAGTTGATCCGCGACCGCAGCGGATAGTGACTTGAGAGGGCAACTCGGCTATCCCCTGGGTGATGTGGACAAAGTGTCTAAATCCTGATGGTCGCGAGCTGAACGAAGCCGAGAAAGCTGTTGGTGAGTTTGTCGTATCTTGTTGCCGCGCGGCGTGAATGCTTGAGCTTGTTGAAGAAGCGCTCAATGCGGCTTCGCGGCGCGTAGGTCTCCCGGCAGACTGTGCGCCGCACTTTGCGGTTGGATTTGGTTGGGATGACAGGCTCTGTGCCCCGGCTTTCGAGGTCGGCACGGATGGCGTCGCTGTCGTATCCCTTGTCGGCCAGCTTTGACTTGGGCGCTGCAGCCTCGTCGTCGATGACCGCGTGGTCCCCCAGATGGTGGTTGAATGGTGCGGGATCAAAAACGACAGCGGCTAGGTGGCGCGGGGACGTCGCGGGAGCGGCACCCGATTGTCGAGAGGTGCCGGCGGACCATCGCCATCCACGATAATCCAGGCCATGATTTTTTGTTCCGGGCAACGATCCCCTGCTTCGCCACTGGCACGCGCTTCGCAACTGCGCGCGGGCCGGTGCCGGTCGAGGCATTGCTGGTCGGAGACTCGCCGAAGGGTCGGTCCTGGAAGAAGTGCGGAGGAACCTGGCGTTCCAGGCATCCGGGCAGAACCGTCCGGTGCCAAGCTTTCAGCCTGTGTGGCTTGACCGTACCGGCGACATCTCCGCCACCATCGCCGCAGGTGCGGATCGGGTGCATCTGGCCTCGTGCTGCAGTATCCCATCCGGCGAGCATCGCAGGCTCGGAGCCACGATCGAGGCGATTGGGCTAGATGGAGTTGCTATCCCGCTGGACAGCCCCCACCTAGAGACCGTGCCGAGGTCGGGCGGCTCGCCGACGCCGTTCAGGAAGCAACAGGCGATGCGGTCGATGTTGCCTTCGTGCTCCAGGCATCCGCACTCGCCGCATGAGATAAGCGCGTCGTCCCGGATCGCATCGTCAGCGCAGCCGTAGTTCCTCAGCCTCCTGCTCCTTGCGCAGGCGATTTTTATCGGCCGCGCGCGGCCGACTTAAAGCTGCCCGTCACGGCGGCGGCGGCGGAAATGGTGTTCTCGTCGCCTGCGATTGCGGCCGCTGGATGCTCAGTGCCTCGGCGAGGCGCATGCCGGTCTGGGGCAGCGCTGAGACGGGTATTTCAAAGGGCCCGACAGCGGCTGCCGCGCTGAGGAGAGCGATGACACGCATCACTGCGCCGAATATCAGCTGGGTGACTGGGGCGATGCTTGGAGGCGACGGCGTCATAGGAAAAAGCCGACGAGGGGCGCGCCGAAGAGCGACAGGGCGTCAGGCTCTGGAACCGCTGTGTCGCCCGTGGGTTGGGAGGGCACGAACGTATTGCTTCCACTGGGTCCACCGGTGCCGACGACTGCGTCCTCGTAGAGGATGGTCTCTGGGCTTGATGCCGTAAATTCAACCAATCCATTGGTTGTAGGGGTGGTAAGGTGGCTTCCTATACGCTGGTCTGTCGAGAGAGGGACGTTAAACGATGCGCGATCGGTGCTCCGCTAGCCGAGACCGGGGCAATTGCCATGCCAGATCTGGCAATGCATGTCCTTCAAAGTTACGCCGTGACGACATCGGACGGGCATACAAAGCGCAAAACTTGCCGACACAACGTAGCCCTCAGTGCCTGTCCGGGGACATGTTGATTCAGACAAACGCGGGGAGCGCGCCGTACTCGCGGCCCCGGCTGGCGTGAGGATTTGGTTGCGATCGCGCGGAGGAAGGCGATGACCGAAGCCGATATTGACACCATTGCCGCCTGGGTAGTCCGGCACGGCCTTGCCGGTACCGCAGAGACAGTACCGATGGACGGGTTCTGTCAGCGCTGCCAAGAGGCAGGGCTGGCGCTGTCGCGCGCCGCGGTCGTCATCGACACGCTGCACCCAATTCACGAGGGTCGTGCCTTCCGTTGGCGCAGCGACGGCGCGGAGGAAAATGCCATCCTCGAGTACGGCTCCACCAGGGAGGGCGAGGCTGCTGCGAACTGGCAGAATTCAGTCTTCTACCACCTCTGGGCGACTGACGCGGCCGAGGTTCGCCGCTGTTTCGTCCATGGCCAGCCCACCGATTTCGCCGGGCTTGAGGTGATGCGGGGCGAGGGGAACACCGACTACATCGCACTCATCCACCGCTTCTCCCGTGTCGGCATCATCGGCGAAATGGATTGCGTCTATTCACACTGGACGACGCGTCATCCCTCCGGCTTTGCAGAGGCCAACCTCGCCGCCCTGCGCCGCCTGGTGCCGCCGCTGGCGCTGGCGATCAAATGCGCCGCGATGGGGCGGATTGCACAGACACTGGTCGAGGTCTATCTCGGCCGCGATCCCGGACAGCGGGTTCTCAGCGGCCGCATTTCGCGCGGGGTTGCCGACCGTATCCGTACGGTTCTGTGGTTTTCGGATCTGCGCGGCTACACCACGATTACCGACACCGCGCCCCCCGACGAGATCATTCCTCTATTGAACGATTATGCCGACGCCGCGATCTCCGCGATTTAAGAGTTCGGTGGCGACGTGTTGAAGCTGATGGGCGACGGCATCCTGGCGATCTTCAACGCAGACGACCAGGCCGATGCGTGCCGCAACGCGCTGAGGTCGGAGGCCAGCCTGCGCCTGCGGATCGAAGCGTTGAACGCACGCCGCACCGCCGAGCGGCGTCCGGTGACGTCGGCCTATCTCGGCCTGCATATCGGTGAGGTTTTCTACGGCAATATCGGCAGCAAGGATCGGTTGGACTTCACGGTTGTCGGGCCCGCGGTCAACGAAGTCAGCCGGATTACCGCGATGTGCCGGTTGGTCGATCGCAACGTGATCGTGTCGTCGGAGTTTGCCGCGGCGACACCGCAGGTTGAGCGGGCAAACCTCGTCTCGCTCGGCCGCTATGCCCTGCGCGGAGTTCGGACGCGCGGAGGAACTTTTCACCCTTGACCCCGGCCTGCGTAAATGACGGCCGGCGGCATGCCCGTCGAACTTCGATCCCGACCCCACGTTATTCTGCTTCCCGACTCTCTCGCACGCCGAAATTTGTCACTTCCGTAACGGATGTCGGTATTTCCCTGATTCACCATCTCGCGCATGATTCTGGGCTTTGACACCGTTCCAGGTGGCTGCATCTCTCGCGCACCTGGAGCAGTGCCTGCCGCGCTCGGGCCGGCTTTCGGGGGTCATGATCGAGAACTCCCGCCCTGCGGGAAGCGGGGTCCTGCCTGCCATCCAACCGCGGATTACCTTTTCGGCAGTGAACCCACCACCGATTCCGGTGAGGCAGGCCGTGAGGAACGTTACCGTGGTGGGCTCAAACTGCTTTGCCGACATCTGCGCCAGCAAGTAGATTGCCGTGGTCAGCAAGCCGGCTATAGCACCCTGCGCTCCGGTCTGTGCGATGCTGTGCGGCGGCGATTCCTGAAATGAGGATGTCGCAAGCGCCGCACCAATCCCGCCGACCGGCCCCACAAGATACAGGATAGGGTTTGGCAACGTCGCCGATTCGAAAAACGGGGAAGCCCAGACCAGTCCCAACGCCGCAACAAGAATTGCGGCGCCGGCGACCGCCCGCGTGGAAAGCCAGCGTTGTCGCTTCCGCTCCGCCTCCGCAGCGGCATTGTCCGCCTTTTCTCGCCGCGTGATCTGATCAAGCAATGAGGTGACACACCGCTCGGCTACCTGTGCTGTCCATTCGGGGGCCGCCATCGCTTCATGCTCTGCGTCGGAGGCGCCATGACCGCCGATGGGTATCCCGCGCCACACCTGCTCAGCAGCTCCGCCAAAGCCCCCGAGAGCGAGCACGGGTATGCGAAACGCCAGAGCAGTATGACCGATCGCCGCGGTCATGCGCTCACCCCCCACACACAATGCCGCGTCTGCCTCTGCCAGCGTACGCACAAATGCCCTGCGCCAACCCGCATCAGGATCGATCCGATCGACAAAAATCTCGGGGAATGATTGCCGCTCATCGAATGCGGTGTGGGCCGCGAGCGGCGCGCGTACCTCGATGCGCTGGGCGCGGTCCTTCTTCGTCGCCGACTTCAATGCCCCGACAAAGTCCTTCACAACCGAGTGCTCAATGAAGCGCTTCTCGGCGGAGAACACCGCGATCCGGCAATCGGCTTTCGCCAGAGCGGCACCAACCAACTCGGCGGCGCTGCGCGCCGAAGCGGGATGAGGTATAGGAGGTTCGTAGGTACGGCGATCCTCCGCACTTCCGGAGACAAGGACCAGACGCGGTCTTGTTTTGGGAGCTTTGGCCATCTCTACCCCAAATCCGGCAGCAGCTTCAGGATCGCCCGTTCTATTCCGATCGCGGTGCGCGCAACACGCATGGCCTCTCGCTCGATCTCTCGGCGCAAGGGGTTTTCACGGTCATCGTCGCCATCGCTCGATTCCGGCAGATCATCCTCCGACGGAATCGGCACTGGTCCGAGTGCTGCCTGTTCAGGAGTGAGGAAACCGGCCGTCGATTGCCACGGTGGAGGCCAGATGTCGCCCCCGGCAATGAGGAGCTGGCATCGGGTACCGGCGGCGTAGCTTATCGCAACGTCCATGGCATTCGCCACCGGGGGGGGACGGTTTGGATTTGGTGACTGCGAAGATCAGGCGGGGCTTATAGATGTTGAGAGCGGTGTGGAAATCGAATGGAAGTGGCTCGACCAGGCCTGCCGCGCCGATGTCGTATGCACTCTCCGCCAACGACGCCTCGGCAGACGCCTTGAACATGTCTTCCGCGATGCCCGCAGGCGACGGCCCCAGAAGGACATGGACGACGCGTGTCCCACTCCCGGGCTCGGAAAGCGAGTCACCCAAGGGCTCCAATGGCGCAGACCGGCGCAGGTCCAGTTCGGCGAATGCCGTAGCAGTTGCGACCATCGCATCGGCATGCAGAAGCAGCACCACGCCGCGCTCCGGCAGGGCTCCGAGCGCCGACAGGACGCTGCTGATCACAGCCTCGTCGTCAAACGACAGGTTGGCGCCTTCACCGACGCCGAGAGGTTCGACGATCAGAGCAAGCGACAATGGTTGCGCGGAGGGATTCGACATCACAGCGTTCCGTTATTGATGTCTTGGGCCAGGGCAGTCAGCCGCCATTCGCTGTGCAGCTTCGCCCCCAGGCAATCAGCGAGCCACTCGACGTCAGCGATCTGTTGCGTGGGCTGAAGCCGGTGCGGTCCGACCACGACAGGAATCGCCGGGTTTGTCGCTGCCTCTCGCACGCGGCGGAGGGCGCCGAGGCCGGGCGGTCGCGAGGCGAGGTGCACGACACACGGTCTGTTCGTCACCGCCCAACAGCCCCGGCCAATTGGCGCGGCGGCTAAGTTTTCGCCGGTCAGAGCCAGCCGCAGCCGGGACGCCATGACAGCCTGTCGGATATGGCTCTGCTCGAGATAGCCCTCTCCAACAAAACGGAGGACCTCCTCGGCGACTCCGGGTTGCAGCCCCAGGGGCGGCCCTCTGATTACATCCGCAGGCGCCAAGGGTAGCCGGCGGGTTATGCCGGCAAGCCTGGGACTGCCTTGAAGGTTCACCGCGAACAAGCCGAGCGATAGTCGGCGCGCAAGTGCTACTTCTTTCAGTGTCCAATGCGACTGGCCGATGTTGTGCGACTCGATCGACAGCACAGCGCCCTTCTCCGCCAGTTCCTCAGCAATTTCTCGGGGAAAGTTGGAACCTGGGACGCCGGAGAAGCGGTCGAGATAAACGCGCCAGCCGGACCGGCTGAAGACGTCGAACAATTCATCGGCAATCATGGCCGAGTCCTGCCGACGGTAGCTGAGGAACAGCTTGCGGAGACGCAGCCGGGCGCCTACCTCGACGGCGTCCGCAACCGCGCCGATGCCAATCGCGGAGTTTACGGCGTTGATTCGCCGCAAGGGCAGGGGCAACGATGCGGACGGTGAGGCGCCGACCGGCAGCACAACCAGTATCGAGCTGCCTCGGCGCCTGAGCCACGCAGTCGCAGTCTGTGTTTCGGACGCACCAAGCAGGCCGGGTGCGGCGACGATGACGAGCAGCGAGAAGCATGCGGGCTGGCGCCGAGCCCGACAATTCAGCAGGCGCGCCGGGTTGCACGCTGTCGGCCCGCTGCCTCCAGCCGCGGTAGCAAGACTGCCTATGCGCCGGAGGACGCGGCGATACAGAGCGGATGCGAATGTCTCGGCTGGAGCATGGGCGGCCGCCACGATGGCGATATGGACGGGATCGGCCAACGACAAGAGCGAAAATACCCGGCATTCATCTAAGGCGCCGGCCTTGATTTGAACGACGGCTTCCATGGGCGACTCCGAGTAACGCTTCGCGTTGTACCTGGTGCCTAGCTTCCTGAACGTATGCTGGCCAACGGTACCGTGATGCGCCTCGCCACACAACTCTTTGTCGGGCCGGCTTCCGTTGCTGGCCAGGAGGTAATGAAGTGAATCCCGACCCGGTACGTCCAAGAGGCACAATTTCTCTCGCGACGCTGGGTGGTCGCCGGAGCGGTGGCACTGGCTTTGCCGGACTCCGCCATTTCGCAGATCGACGCCGCTCGGCCTCCTTCGCCTCGATGATGACGCAGGCGGATGCCCCATCGGAAAGTTGCGAGGCGTTGCCGGCCGTAATGAACTGGCCCGCAGCGACGTGTTGGCCGCCATTCAGCACCGGCTTCAACGCGGCGATGCGTCCCTGCTGCGTCCTGCCCCAGTGAACAGCGCTGGAAAGAATGTCAACATTCTGCTTATAGGTTTATCTGCTGCCAGTTTTGCGGAATTGTTGACATCATCGAGGACCTGCGGGAGCCTGCCGGTTCAAAAGCACTCCTGCACGGGAGCAAGGCAGAACCGCGGGAAAGATCGCTCCGATGGACGCAAAGCCCGAAATGCCCAGGGCTGGCCCGCATGAGATACCGTCCGCGGCGAATCCGCGCACGGGCAAGCGCCCGCGCACGATCCCGGAGCAGGTGGCGGATCATTTGGGCGTTGCCATCATCCAGGGCCAGTATCGCGCGGGTGAGCGTGTGCGCGAGCAGGAGATTTCCGAGCTGTACGGCGTCAGCCGCGGGCCGGTGCGCGAAGCGATCCGCGCGCTCGAGAAGCGGGGATTGGTGGAATTTTTCCCGCGGCGCGGTGCCTACGTCGTCGGCGTATCGCTCGATCTGTTTGCGGATTTCTTCAACATGCGCGCCGCTTTGATCGGCATGGCGGCGAGGTGCCTTGCCATCTCGGCACCGCCGGACGCGCTTGAGGAGCTTGGCCGGCGGATCGTGCAACTCAAGGCCCGCGCCGCGGACCTGGACCCGATGATTTTCGCGACCGAAGTTGGTGCGGCGAGCCGCGCACTCTACAGCCGATGCGGCAACGTCCCGCTCGCGCGAATTCTCCACGATCAGGTGGAAAACTCACTTTGGGGCCTGGTGTGGCGGGCGCAAGCGCTTGATTTTCATACACGCGAACGCCGGGAAGAGGCCGCGCGGGACTGGTCGGCGGTGGCGGCCGCGATCGGCGCCGGCAACGCCAACAAGGCCGAGCGCCTGACGCGCGAGGCGATGGCCCGTTCGCGGAACATGGCGCTGGCGACGCTGGGCGCGCAACGCGGCGAGACGGTTCATCCCGACAAGCTGTTCAAGGACGGCACCGTCTCGGCCTGATCGGTGGTCTTGTGCGATTGTCGACAATTGCATTTGACTTGTCGGCGCGGCGCTGCTTCGCTCCTCTTCGATATGCCCCGTCAGAGGGCGTGCAGGAAAAGTCGCAAGACCGGAGGACCCATGATCCGCAGGCGTTCCATTCTGGGCGCAGCAGTCGGTTTGACCGGCTTGCCGCAAGCGATCTCGGCGGCCGAACGCGCAGTCGATGGGCGCCTGACGGTGGCGCTCGCCGCCGAACCGACCACGCTCGATCCGGTCCGCTACTCGGCTGGCGTCGATACATACGGCCTCGGCCAGCTGTTCGAGCAGCTCACCCGCCCCAACCCATCCGGCAAGACTGTAAACTGGCTGGCCGAATTGTGGGAGGTGCAGGGCACGGCCGAGAAGCCAATCGCCGATATCCGTATCCGGCCCGGAATCCGGTTCCACAACGGCGATCCGCTGACCGCCGCCGACTTCGAATTCTCCTACCAACGCCTGCGCGATCCGGCGCAAAGCCGGTGGGCGCATCTGCAAGCCTCCGTCGAACGGTTCGAAGTGGTGGACGACCTGCATTTCCGCATCCACTTCAAGCAGCCGGACGCCGTCTACATCGATCGTTTCCTGCAACTCTGGGCGATGCCGAAGCGCTATTTCGAGCAGGTCGGCGCCGACGGCTTCGCCCGCGCACCTGTCGGCACCGGGCCGTGGCGCCTGGTCGCCTGGCGCGTCAAGGAGGAGATGCAGCTCGAAGCCTTCCCCGAATATTGGAATCAGCAACACCGCCCCGGCGTGCGCGCACTGACGATCAAGTTCATCCCCGAAGACCTGACCCGCGTCGCCGCCTATCGCACCGGTGCGGTGGACTGGATCGACGCCGTGCCTCCGGCCCTGCTGGAGGAATTCCGGAAGATGCCTGATACCACGATGAAGACGATGGTGAGCGGCAACAACCTCTACCTCAATTTCCCAACCCATCTGCCCAACTCGCCGTTCCGTGACGTGCGGGTGCGCCAGGCGGCGGCACATGCCATCGACATGGACGCGATCATCAAACGGGTGCTGTTCGGCCAAGGGCAGCGCTACGCCGAAATCGGCGAGGGATCGACGGGTTACGATCCATCGCTGAAGCCCTTTCCCTACGACCCCAAGCGCGCCCGCGAATTGCTGCAGGAAGCCGGCTATCCGCGCGGCTTCGACACGCCGTGCTACAACCTGACCACGCCGCGCGAGCCGAACGTGAAAGAAATGGGCGAGGCGGTATTCGCCTACCTGACCGCCGTCGGCATTCGCTGCCGGGTCAACGAATTGGAATACGGCGCCTGGATCAGTCTTGGCCGCCGTGGACGCACCGGCCCGCCGGACATGGACGGCGTGATCAGCTGGATGTGGTCGCAAGACGTACCGGGCGACCCCGGCACCGCCTGGGCCGGGCATCTGCACAGTTACAAGCCGGGGGCGGGGTGGGGCAGTTACTCCTACACCGACGACGCGCAGATGGATGCGCTGGTGGAAGAGCAGCAGCGGACGGTGGACCCGGCCAGGCGCGTGGCGTTGCTCCAGCAGATCAGCCGCCGCAAGCACGACGAGGTGCTGGGCGGCCTGACGACGTACCGGCCGCTCGTGACGTTCGCCTGGCGCGCCGACAAGGTCACGTTCACGCCATGGCCCTGGCCCGGCTATTACCGCAACTTCCAGGAAATCGGGCTGAAGTCGTGAACGAGGCAGATTATCTCGCCCGGCTGCGTCAGTGCTGGCACGACAACTGGCCCGCCGGCATACCGCGTGAACTGCGCTATCCCTTCGGCGAAATTCCGCTGACCGAATATCTCCGCCGCCGCGCCGCCGAGCAGCCCGACAAGCCCGCCATCATCTTCTACGGCACCGTCCTCACTTACGCGGAGCTCGATCGGCTGAGCGATCAGCTTGCGACGTTGCTGGCGCAACAAGGTGCCAAACACGGCGACCGGATCGCCGTGTTCCTGCCGAGCTGTCCGCAGTTCCACATTGCCTTCTACGGCATCCTGAAGCTCGGTTGCGTCCATGTCCCGGTCAATCCGATGTTCCGCGAGCACGAACTGCTCTACGAGCTCGAAGACACCGGCGCCACGATCATCGTGGCCCAGGATCAACTGATGGAGTTGGTGCGCCGTGTCCGCCCGCGGACCAGCTTGCGCCGCGTGATCGTGACCAGCATCGCCGAGATGCTGCCGGATCGGCCGACGATCCCCGTTCTGCCCGTCCTGACGCAGCCGCGGACCGACTGCCCGGACGCGATCGACCTGCTGCCGGCATTGCGGGACCTCGGCCGACCGCCGGCGATCGCGCTCGACCTCGACGACGTCGCGGCGCTGAATTACACCGGCGGCACCACCGGGCTGCCGAAGGGTTGCGTCCACACCCAACGCGACATGATCTACACCGCCGCCACGCTGTGCTCGCGCAGCGACGCGGGCCGCGACGACGTGCGGCTCAACTTCATGCCGCTATTCTGGATCGCTGGCGAGAACAGCGGCCTGATCATCCCGGTGTTCTCAGGCGGCACGCTGGTGGAGCTGGCGCGATGGGATCCGCTCGCCTGGATGGCGGCGGTGGCCCGCTACGGGGTTACGAGCGCGGGCCTGCTCGTCGACAACGCCGTCGAGGTCATGGAGCATCCGGACGCGGCGGCTTTCGACCTCACGTCGTTGCGGAGCACGACATGCTCGTCCTTCGTCAAGAAGCTGGGCATCGGATATCGCCGCCGTTGGCAGGCGCTGACGGGTGCCACGCTGATCGAGGCGGCCTGGGGCATGACCGAGACGCACACGATGGACACCTTCACGACCGGCATGCAGGCGGACGACTGGGACCTGAAAAGCCAGCCGATCTTCGTCGGCCTGCCGGTGCCCGGCACCGAGTTCAAGATCTGCGATTTCGAGACCGGCGACATCGTCCCGCTCGGCGCCGAGGGCGAGATCGTCGTCCGCACGCCCTCGTTGCTGAAGTCGTACTGGAACAAACCTGAGGCGACGGCGGCGGCAATCCGCGACGGATGGTTCCACACCGGCGATATCGGCCTGCTGGACGAGCAGGGCTACCTGCATTTCCTCGGCCGGCGGAAGGAGATGCTGAAGGTCAACGGCATGAGCGTCTTTCCGGCCGAGATCGAGGCGCTGCTCGGCCAACATCCGGCGATCATCGGCTCCGGCGTCATCGGCGTCGCCGACGAGCGGCGCGGACAGGCGCCGCTTGCCTTCGTCGTTCTCGATGGCGCGCAAGCGGGCGCGCTGGATGAGGCGGCACTCACCGCCTGGTGCCGGGCGAACATGGCCCCCTACAAGGTGCCGGCGATCCGCATCGTGGACGCATTGCCGCTGACCGCGACCGGCAAGGTGAAGAAGGAGGAGCTGGGCAAGCTGCTGTCGGCCGAGGGCGCGCCGGCCTGATGCTGCGGTTCTTCCTGCGCCGCGCCGGGCATGGGGTGGTGAGCATCCTGGGTGCCAGCCTCGTCATCTTCGTCATTTCGCGCCTGTCCGGCGACCCGACGGTGCTGCTGCTTCCCCAGGACGCGCCGCCGGCGGCGATTGCCGCAACCCGCGCGGCGCTCGGCCTCGATCGCCCATTATGGATGCAATATCCGATCTTCCTGATGAATGCCGGCCTGGGCGATTTCGGCATGTCCTATCGCTGGCAGAAGCCGGCGCTCGGACTGGTGTTGGACCGCTTGCCCGCGACGATCGAACTGGCGGTCGCGGGCTTGGTCTTCAGCGTGGCGCTGGCGGTGCCGCTTGGCGTGCTGTCCGCCGTGCATCGCGGCGGCTGGATCGATCGCGTCGGGCGGGTATTGGCGATGCTGGGGCAAGCGATGCCGACTTTCTGGGTCGGTCTGCTGCTGATCCTCGTCTTCGCCGTGCGCCTCGGCTGGTTGCCCGCTTTCGGCCGCGACGGCGTCTCGAGCCTGGTCCTGCCGGCGATCGCGCTCGGCTGGTACCCGGTCGCGGCCCAGACCCGGATCATTCGTTCGGGCATGCTCGACGTGCTGGACAGCGATCATATCCGGCTGAGCCGCGCTTTGGGGACGCCGGAGCGCCTCCTGGTCTGGAAATACGCCTTTCGGAACGCCGCGGTGCCGCTGGTGACGATGCTGGGCGTCTATTTCGCCGCCATGCTCGGCGGCGCCTTCGTCGTCGAGGTGATCTTTGCCTGGCCGGGCATCGGCCGCACCGTCGTCGAGGCCGTCTTCGCCCGCGACTTCCCGGTCGTGCAGGCGGGCGTGCTGGTCACCTCGATCCTGTTCGTGTTTTCCAACCTGCTTGTCGACCTCTCCTACGGGCTGATCGATCCGCGGATGCGCGATGAGCGATAGCGCGATGCCCGTCCGCCCGGCCCGGGTTCGCACGAGATGGTTCGACGGCGTGCCCTGGCTGCCGCTGTTCGTCATCGGCCTGATCGTTGGGTGTGCCGTGCTCGGCGAGGCAGCGGCGCCGAGCGACCCGAACGGGATCAGACCTCGGTGCCGCATTCCAGCCGCCCGTTCTGGCTGGCCGGCGGCGACTGGGCGCGCCCGCTGGGCACCGACAATCTCGGCCGCGACATCCTCAGCCGTATCATCGTCGGCGCCGGGTGTCGGTCGTCGTCGCCTTCTACGCCATCGTCTTCTCCGGCACTGTCGGCACCGCCATCGGCATGGTCGCCGGCTATTTCGGCGGCTGGGTCGATGCCGCGATGATGCGCCTGGTCGAGATCCAGATGTCGATCCCGGCGATCGCCCTGGCGCTGATCCTCGCCGCGGCGCTGGAGCCCGGGCTCGATACCGTCGTGATCGTCATCGTGCTGACCTACTGGACCTGGTACGCACGGATCATCCGCGGCGAGATCCTGTGCCTGAAGAAGCGCGACTATGTCGCCTTCGCCCGCGTCGCCGGCGTCTCCACCGGGCGGATCTTCGTCCGCCATTTGCTGCCGAACATCGTCAACACGCTGCTGGTGCTGGCGACCCTTCAGGTCGGTCAGGTCATTATCTTCGAGGCGTCGCTCTCGTTCCTCGGCCTCGGCATCCAGCCGCCGGACGTGTCCTGGGGGCTGATGCTGGCGGACGCCCGGCAATACATCACCAACGCCTGGTGGGGAATCACGATGCCGGGTCTCGCCATCATGCTCGACCTGCCTCGCCGCCAACCTGTTTGGCGACTGGCTGCGCGACCTGCTCGATCCGCGACTGCGCCAGCTGTGACGGCCGAACTGGCGCCGCCGGTGCCGTCTGCGCCGCTGCCGTCGGCACCCCTGCTCTCGGTGCGCGACCTGCAGACCGAATTGCACCTTCGCCGTGGCATCGTTCGGGCGGTGGACGGCATCGACCTGTATCTGGAAGCCGGCGAAACCCTGGGGCTCGTCGGCGAATCCGGTTCGGGCAAGACGATGACCAGCCTGTCGATCCTGCGGCTGCTGCCGAAGGGCAGCGGTAGGATCGCCGCCGGCAGCATTCGCACTCGACGGGCGGGAACTGACGACGCTGTCCGAAGCGGAAATGGCGCGCGAGATCCGCGGCCGGCGGATCGCGATGGTCTCGCAGGACCCGATGACCTCGCTGAACCCCGTGTTCACCATTGGTGATCAGGTCTCCGCGCCGCTGCGGCGCCAGGGGCTGCGGGGGAGGCAATTCGCAGGAGAGAGCCGTGGCCGGCTTGCAAGCGGGTTCGTATTCCCTCGCCGCGCCAACGGCTCGGCGACTATCCGCACCAGTTCTCAGGCGGGCAGCGGCAACGCGTCGCCCGGCGATGGCGATCGGCTGCGCGCCGCGCCTGCTGATCGCGGACGAGCCGACGACGGCGCTGGACGTGACGATCCAGGTGCAGATCATGGCTCTGCTGCGCCGGATTCAGGCGGAAACCGGCGTCGGCATCATCCTGATCACCCACGATCTCGGCGTCGCCGCCGGCCTGTGCACGCGCATCGCGGTGATGTACGCCGGCCGCATCATCGAGACCGGGCCGGTGCGCGAGGTCTACCGCCGCCCGGCGCATCCGTACACGCAGGCGCTGCTCGCGGCCATCCCGCGTCTCGGCGCCGGAACCGGCAAGCGCCTCGTGGCGATCGAAGGGCAGCCGCCGAGCCTGATCGACCCGCCAAGCGGCTGCCGCTTCGCCCCGCGCTGCCCGCACCGGATGCCGGCCTGCGCCGAGTATCCGCCGGATGCTGACCTCGGCGGCGGCCATTCGGCGGCCTGCTGGCTTGTTGCGGGGGCGATAGCGTGCTGGTGCTGGACCACGTCACGAAACACTTCCGCCACGGCAGGCACGGCGTCGTCCGCGCCGTCGAGGATGTCAGCCTCACCGTGCCGGACGGCGAGACGGTGGCGCTGGTCGGTGAATCCGGCTGCGGCAAGACGACGATCGCCAAGCTCATCCTGCTGCTCGAAACCGCCGACGCACGGCACGATCCGCTTCGACGGCCGCGACATTGCGACGCTCAGCCGGGCGGAGTTGCAGGCGCATCGCAAGCAGGTCCAGGCGGTGTTCCAGGACCCCTATGCCTCGCTGAACCCGCGGCTTCGCGTCGGCGCCATCATCGCCGAGCCGCTTCTCGCGCATGGCCAGCCCGGCCGCGCGGCACTTCGCCGGCGCGTCGAGGAGGTGCTTGACGTCGTCGGCCTGCCGGCTTCTGCCGCGCGCCTCTACCCGCATGAATTCTCGGGCGGCCAGCGCCAGCGCATCGCCATCGCCCGTGCCCTGGCATTGCAGCCGCGCCTGATGGTGCTGGACGAGCCCGTCTCGGCGCTCGACGTGTCGATCAGGGCGCAGGTCCTCAACCTCCTGCTGGACATCCAGCGCGAATACGCCCTGACCTATCTGGTGATCGCGCACGACCTGGCACTGGTCGAGCATTTCAGCACCCGCACCGCCGTCGTCTATCTCGGCGGGATCGCCGAGGACGGGCCGACCAGATCGGTATTCGGATCGCCGGGGCACCCCTATACCAAGGCGTTGCTGGCCGCCGTGCCGCAGCCGGACCCCGATATCGGGCCACTCGACGTCGCGATGCTGGGTGAGGTCGGCAGTGCGCTTGACCCTCCCACCGGCTGCCGCTTCCACCCGCGCTGCCCCCACGCCATGCCGGTCTGCAGCACGACGCGGCCGCCCAGCCATGCCGCACCAGGTCCCGGGCACGTGGCCGCGTGCCATTTGCTGCAGCCCGGCCTCGTTGCGCCGACCAGGAGCCTTGCATGAGCCTCACCCGCGTGCTTGTCGCCAATCGCGGCGAGGTGGCGATCCGCATCAGCAGGGCCTGCGCCGATCTCGGCATCCGTGCGGTGGCGGTCTACGCGCAGGACGACGCGCTTTCTCTGCACGTGCGCCGGGCGGATGCGGCGGTGGCGCTGCCGGGTGCCGCGGCGGCCGCCTATCTCGACATCGCCCAGCTTGTCGCCGCGGCCCGGCAAGCGGGATGCGACGCCGTCCATCCCGGCTACGGATTCCTCAGCGAGAACGCGGAGTTCGCCCGCGCCTGTGCCGCTTCAGGCCTGACATTCGTGGGACCGGGCGCCGACACCCTCGCCTTGTTTGGCGACAAGACTGCGGCGCGACGGCTGGCCACCGAATGCGGTGTGCCGGTGCCGCGCGGCACCGCCGCACTCGCCTCGTTGGAGGAGGCGCAGGCGTTCCTCGCCTCGCTCGGTCCTGATGCCGCGGTGATGGTGAAGGCCGTCTCCGGCGGCGGCGGCCGCGGCATGCGCATGGCGGCGTCACCCGAGGCGTTGGCCGAGGCCTGGGACCGCAGCCGTTCTGAGGCTGGAGCCGCATTCGGCCAGACGGAGGTCTATGTCGAGGAACTGATCCAAGCCGCGCGCCATGTCGAAGTCCAGGTGATCGGCGATGGCAGCGGCCGCGTCACCCATCTTGGTGAGCGGGAATGCAGCATCCAGCGCCGGCACCAGAAGATCGTCGAAGTCGCACCCTGTCCAAGCCTGTCCACCGCCATGCGCGACCGCCTGGCCCGCGCCGCCGTCGCCATGGCCGAACGCGCCCGATACGCGAGCCTCGGGACGTTCGAGTTCCTGGTCGACGCGACGGACGGCGAGCGCTTCGTGTTCATCGAGGCCAACCCGCGTTTGCAGGTCGAGCACACGGTCACCGAACAGGTCTACGGCATCGACCTCGTGCGGGCGCAGCTTCGCATCGCTGCCGGCGAGACGCTCGACGAAATCGCCATGACCCAGGCGGAGATCCCGCCGCCACGCGGCTTCGCGATCGAGCTGCGCATCAACATGGAAACGATGCAGGCCGATGGCGGCGCGCGGCCAACGGGCGGTCTCCTTACCGCGTACGATCCGCCGGCCGGTCCCGGCGTGCGTGTCGATGGCTTCGGGTATGCAGGATACCGCACCAGCTCCAGCTTCGACTCGTTGCTGGCGAAGCTGATCGTGCATGCGCCGTCCGGCACTTATGCCGACGCCGTGGCCCTGGCCCGCCGCGCTCTGGCCGAGTTCCGTATTGAGGGTGTGGCGACAAATCTCGGCTTTCTTGCCGCATTGCTGCGCCATCCGGATGTCACGGCCAATCGGGTGACGACGCGCTTCCTCGACGCGAACGCCGCGGCTTTGGTGGCCTCGGCCGCGCCGGACACGCCTGACCGCTTCTTTCCTGCCGCCGCGACCGAAAGGGCGCTTGCCGCCGCCGCGTCCGAGGGGCCGCCAGGCACCGTCGCCGTCGCCGCACCCATCCAGGGCCTGCTTGTTGCCTTGAACGCGGTCGTGGGCGAACTCGTCCGGCCCGGGCAGGCCCTCGCCGTGCTCGAGGCCATGAAGATGGAGCACGTCGTCACCGCCGTCGCCGGCGGCATCATCCGCCTTGTCGTGGCAACAACAGGCGACGTGCTGCTGCCCGGCCAGGCGCTGCTGTTTATCGAGCCGCAGGAAACCGGGGCGCAGCACGGCGCCGAGGCCGAAATCCGAGACCCCGATGCGATCCGCCCCGACCTCGCCGAGGTGCTCGCGCGCCATGCGCTGACGCTGGATGCAGCCAGGCCCGAAGCCGTCGCCCGGCGACATGGCTACGGCGCCCGCACCGCGCGGGAGAATGTGGACGATTTGTGTGACCCCGGCAGCTTCATGGAATACGGCGCCCTTGCCGTCGCCGGCCAGCGCAGCCGCCGGCCGATGGCGGAGCTGCTGCGGATGAGCCCGGCCGACGGGGTGATTGCCGGCATCGGCACCGTGAACGCGGCGCAGTTCGGCCCGTCCGGCGGCTCCACTGTCGTCGTCGCCTACGACTACACCGTGCTCGCCGGTACGCAAGGTACGCTCGGGCACAAGAAACAGGATCGCATGTTCAAGCTGACGGCAGAGTTGCGCCGTCCCCTGGTGCTGTTCGCCGAAGGCGGCGGCGGCCGGCCCGGTGAGACCGACAAGGCCCACTTGACCTCGGCCTCGCTCGACATTCCGACCTTCCACGCCTTTGCCAGTTTGAGTGGTCTGGTGCCGTTGGTCGGTATCGTCAACGGCCGCTGCTTCGCCGGCAATGCCGCTTTGCTCGGCTGCTGCGACGTGATCATCGCGACGGAAAGCTCGTCCATCGGCATGGGCGGTCCGGCGATGATCGAAGGTGGCGGCTTAGGCGTGTTCCGGCCGGAGGAGGTCGGGCCGGTCAGCGTCCAGGTGCCGAACGGTGTCATCGATCTGCTGGTGCGCGACGAGCGGGAGGCGGTCGCCGCCGCGAAACGGTACCTCGCCTATTTTCAGGGGCCGGTCCCAGGCTGGACCTGCGCCGACCAGCGAACCCTGCGGCAGATGATCCCGGAGAACCGGCTGCGGGTGTACGACGTGCGGACCGTGATCCGCGGGCTGGCCGACACCCACTCGGTCCTGGAGCTACGGGCCGGGTTCGGCATCGGCATGATCACGGCGCTGATCCGGATCGAAGGGCGGCCGCTGGGCTTGATCGCCAACAACCCGATGCATCTCGGCGGCGCCATCGACGCCGACGGCGCCGACAAGGCCGCGCGCTTCATGCAGCTATGCGACGGCCACGACCTGCCGATCCTGTCGCTCTGCGATACACCCGGCTTCATGGTCGGGCCGGACGTGGAGAAGACGGCGCAGGTTCGCAGGGTCTGCCGCATGTTCGTCGGCGGCGCCAATCTCGACGTGCCATGCTTCACCGTCGTCTTGCGCAAAGGCTATGGCCTCGGGGCGCAGGCCATGGCTGCCGGCTGCTTTCATGCGCCGCAGTTCAACGTCTCCTGGCCGACCGGTGAGTTCGGCGGCATGGGCCTCGAAGGGGCGGTGCGCCTCGGCTATCGCAACGAGCTGAATGCCATTGCCGATCCGGTGGCACGCGATGCCGAGTTCCGCCGCCACGTCGACGCCCTGTATGCCCGCGGCAAGGCGACCAACATGGCCTCGATGCTTGAAATCGATGACGTGATCGACCCGGCGGACACCAGACGCTGGATCACGCGCGGCCTGCACGCGGCACCCCCGACGTCAGCACGCCGAGGTAAGAAGCTTTCCCGCATCGATACGTGGTGAGCCTCGCGGTATCCGTGACCGGTTGGTATGCCGTCTGGGCGAGAGAAATTCCGCCACGCCCAAGATACGCGAACAGTGTCGTCCGCCACCACTCACTCCGAATGGCGTCGACCAAAGCGAGGTCGATTGGCATCCGCAGCTCGCTGCCCTGCGGCAGCGCGATCGCATAGACCTGCGGGTCGAAGGTCGCCTCCAGCACCTGCAGGGAGCCGGAGAAGCGCTCGTTGACGAGCCACAGAAGCAGGGGGCGGTCATATACCAGTGCATCGATCCGACCTTTCTGCAATGCCGAAAGACCTGCCGCTGCGTCGGCAAACACCTGATATGCGATGCGTTCGCGACCGAGATATTCGGTCGTCTCGGTTCCAGCAATGGCGGCCACACGGACGTCTCGTAGATCCGCCTCACCGTGCACAGTTCCGCGCAGCTGCTTCAGGGTGAACTGCGACGTGAGCGCCGCAGTGAAGCTTGCGATCACGATCACCGACGCGACCATCCACACGATGGCGAGCAGCCGGCCCGCGAGCGTCACGGGCACCTTTTCACCGGCCGCTCCGCCTCCTTGGCTCATCGCCACCGCCGACCACCAGACACTTGAGCCCAATCCTCGACGATGAGCGCCGAAATGCTCGTTGTGCCGGCGCTCGATGAGCCAGAGCACAAAGCCCACAGCAAGCGAGACGGCAAACAACAGAGCGACAGCGCGGAGAAAGCCGACGGAGACCCCGCGAAGGAGGGCGCAGCACCCAGGGCCGCCAACACAACCGATTACCTGAGATTCGGCATCCCGCGTGCGGGAAATGACGGCTATGAAGATGCGGATGTTGCCGTTACTCTCAACGAGCTCCTGATGGTCATTGCGATGCAAAGGGGAACGTTCGGCATGAACATAACAAGATGGCGGTGGCTCGCCGCCACCCGGTTCGTGGCGCTGGTGATCATGATCGGCGTCACCCTGACAAGCGGGGCATCGGCCGACACGCTTGGCCGTATGCGTCAGACCAACACCATCCGCATCGCCTACCGCGACGATGCGCTGCCATTTTCCTACAAAGACAAAGCCGGCGAGCCCGCCGGCTACATGGTGGATCTCTGCCGGGCGGTGGCCAAAAAACTCGCGCAGCAGCTCAGCCTTCCTTCGCTGAGTGTGGTCTATCTGAAGGTTACCGCCAGCGATCGGTTCGATGCGATTACGCAAGAAAAAGCAGATCTGTTGTGCGAGCCGACAACGGCTACCTTGTCACGCCGTGAGCTGGTGGACTTCTCCATCGCAACATTCGTCGACGGTGCCAGCCTGATAAGTCGCCCGGATGGCCCGCACGATCTGCGAGCGCTGGCAGGCCGGAAGATCGGCGTACCTGCGGGAACCACGACGGAGCAAGCGCTGCGCAAGTCGCTCAGCAATGCCGGCATCACCGCCGATATCATCATGGCAAAAACCCATGCGGAGGGCCTGGCGATGCTTGATGAGGCCAGAATATCGGCCTATTTCGCCGATCGTTCGATCCTTGCGTCTCTGATCCAGGAAAGCAAAGCGCCTGACGACCTGACGCTGGCGGAAACCTATTTGACTATCGAGCCCTATGCTCTGGCGCTGCCGCGCGGTGACGGAGCCTTTCGCCTCGAAGTGGACCGCGCACTCAGCCATATCTTTGGCTCGGACGAGATAGTCCAAATTTTCAAGCACATCTTTAGCGAAAAGGCCCAACCCAGCCAGATGCTGCAGACGCTTTACGTAATCTCGGCCTTGCCGGATTAGGCGTCGCGGTCGGCGAAGTAACCGCGCCGCGACGGGCGGCGGAAGCCTCTCTCCCAGCCTCAACCCGTCACCGAAAATCCGTCAGCACTCTCACTCTCGCGGTGTTGCGGGACGCTCGCCGCATACACCGCTTCCGGTTCCTTCACCCTGAACCACGCGATGTAAAGCGCCGGCAGGAACACCAGTGTCAGCGCGGTTGCTACCGCCAGGCCGCCGATGACCGCAAACGCCATCGGTCCCCAGAACACCTCGCGGGCGATCGGCAGCATGCCCAGGATCGCCGCGGCTGCCGTCAGCAGGATCGGACGCAGCCTGTGGTTGGCGGCATCGATCACCGCGTTCCACCGGTGTTGCCCGGCGGCGATGTTGGTCTCGATCTGGTCGACGAGAATAACAGAATTTCGGATGATCATGCCGACAAGCGCAATGATACCGAGAATCGCAACGAACCCCATCGGCGTGCCCGTCGGCAGCAACGCTGCCACCATGCCGATGAGACCGAAAGGTGCGATGCTCACCACCAGAAACAGCCGCTGCAGGCTCTGCAACTGAACCATCAAGATGCTCGCCATGAGCAGCAGCGTGAGTGGAAACACCGCGGCGATCGAGGCTTGGCCTTTGCTGCTCGCTTCCTCGGTGCCGCCCGCCTCGATCGAATATCCCGGCGGCAGCGTCTTGGTGAATTCGGCGAACGGCCGGACCAGCGCGGCATTGACGGACTTGGCCTCGACGCCTTTGACCATGTCCGCCTGGACCGTGATGGTCGGCAGGAGGTTGCGTCGCCAGACGATCGGCGGCTCTATCGTATAGTCGAACTTCGCGAACTGGCTGAGCGGCACGGAGCGCCCGTTCGCGAGCGGGATCTGCAGGTTGCGCAGCGTATTTGCCGTGCCCCGTTGGTCCGCCTGCGCGCGCGCCACCAGATCGATCAGGTAAATGCCGCTGCGCACCTCGGTGATGGTCGTGCCGGATAGGACTGCGTTGAGCCCTTGCGAGAGAGATCGAGCCGAAATACCGAGCCGCCGCATTTCATCCTGGTCGAGCATCAACCGGATCGACTTCGTCGGCTCGTTCCAATCCAGATTGACCAGGCGGGTGCGCGGATCGGATGCCAGGACCTGGGCGGCCCGGAACGCGGCGTCGCGCACGCCCTGGGGATCGGGGCCGCTGAGACGGTATTGCAGGGGCCAGCCGACGGGCGGCCCGAGTTCCAGCGGAAAGGTGCGAGCCATGATCTCGGGAAACTTGTCGGGCATGGCCGCATCCAGACGCGCGCGCAGTCTTTCGCGCGCCTCGGCGCTCTTGGTCACGATCACCGCCTGGGCGAAATTGTCGTTGGTGAGTTGGACGTCGAGCGGAAGGATGAAGCGTACGGCCCCTTGGCCGATATACATGGAGTAATGGTCGATGTCGGGATCGTCCTTCAGCAGCGTCTCGAAGCTGGCGACGGCGGTCTGGGTCGCATAGATCGAGGCGTTCTGCGGCAGGGTCAGATTGACCATCAGTTCCGGCCGGTCCGACGACGGGAAGAATTGCTGCTGCACGAAGCCGAAAGCGAAGAGGGCGACGGCGAGCACGGCGATCGTGCCGCCAATCACCCAGTATTTGGCGCGCAGCGAGGCGATCAGGATGCGACGATAAGATTCTACCAGACGGCTGGGTTTCGCATCGTGCCGATGCATTGTCGCCGGCAGCAAGGTGACGCCGATCAGCGGCGCGAACAGCACCGCTACGACCCAGGATACGAGCAGCGCGATAACCACGACCGCAAACAGCGAGAAGCAATACTCGCCGGCGTTGCTGCGCGCGAATCCGACCGGTACGAAGCCCGCGACCGTGACCAGTGTGCCAGTCAGCATCGGAAAGGCGGTGGTGACATAGGCGTGGGTTGCCGCCCTGACCCGGTCGACTCCGGCTTCGAGCTGGCTCACCATCATCTCGATCGTGATCATGGCGTCGTCGACCAGAAGCCCCAGGGCGATGATGAGCGCGCCGAGCGAGATGCGCTGCAGGCTGATCCCGGCGAGATCCATGCCGACGAAGACGATCGCCAGAACCAGCGGGATGGCGACGGCGACGACCAGCCCGGCGCGCAGCCCCAGGCTCAGGAAACTGACCGCGAGCACGATGGCGATCGCCTCCCACAGTGCGTCGGTGAAGCCGGCAATGGCGTGGTCGACCACGACTGGCTGGTCCGAGACGAGATGCGGTTCGATCCCGATCGGCAGATCGCGGGTGAGTTCGGCCATCTTGCGCTTTACGGCCTCGCCGAAGGCGAGATTGTTGCCGCCGGCACGCATCGACAGCGCCAGCCCGATCGCCTCCTGGCCGTTGTACTGGAAAATCGGCTGCGGCGGGTCGGAGAAGGTCGGGCGTACCGTGGCGATGTCGGCCAGGCGGAAATAGCGGCCATTGGCAAAGAAGTTGATATTCGGCAGATCCTTGCCGGAAGCGAAGGCACCCGAGACACGGATTGCGAATTTTTCCGAGGGCGTCTGAATGACCCCCGATGGAGTCACCGCGTTCTGATCCTGCAGGCTCTGGATGATCTGATTGCGGTCGATGCCGAGCCCTGCGAGCAGATGCGTATCGAAATCGAGGTAGATCTTCTCGTTCTGCGCGCCCAGGAGTTCGGCCTTACCGGCATCCGGTACGGTGAGGAGCGCGCTGCGCACGCCCTCGACATAGTCGCGCAACTCACGCCGTGTGAAGCCGTCGGCGGTGAAGGCGTAGATGATGCCGTAGACGTCGCCGAACTGGTCGTTGAAAAAAGGGCCTTGGACGCCAGCCGGCAGGGTCGCTGCGATGTCGGCGACTTCGTTGCGGACCTTCTCCCAGGTGCCGGGAACGGCGCTGCCCGGCGTCGACTCCAACAGATTGATGAAGATGGTCGCCTCGCCGGGCTTGGTATAGGAGCGCAGGAAGTCGAGCGAGGGCGTTTCCTGGAGCTTTTTCTCGATCCGGTCGGTGACCTGCTTCAGCGTGTCGTCGATCGTGGCGCCCGGCCAGGAGGCCGAGACGACCATGGTCTTGATCGTGAAGGACGGATCCTCCTCGCGCCCAAGCCGGAGGTAGGAGTAGATGCCGGCCAGGGTGAAAACCAGCATCATGTACCAGACGAGTGAACGGTGCCGAAGCGCCCACTCCGAGAGATTCAGCGATTTCATCGCGTGGCCGCGTCCAGGAGACGCACCCTCTGTCCGGGGATCAATTTCTGTACCCCTGCCGTGACTACGACATCGCCCTTCTGCAGGCCACCGCTCAAAACGATGCTGTCGGCAGTATAGCGTGCGACGGAAACGGGCTCCGTGCGAACCGTGCCGGTCTTGAGATCGACGATCCAGACGGCGGGCTTGCCGTTCTGTTCGAAGAGCGCGCTGCCGGGCAGCTCGACCGTCCCGCCGACATCAAAGGACACGCTGCCGGTGACGGTGGCACCGAGCCGCATTTGCTCGGGAGCGTTTGGCAGCGAGATACGCACTTCGTAGGTCCGGGTCGTGGCGTCGGCCTGCGGAGAGACATAGCGGACTTTCCCCGCGACGTGGATCGCGGGATCACTGGTGAGGACCACGGTGACCGATGGATCCCGTGGTGCCGCGCCCAGGATCGCTTCGGAGACATTGAACGCGGCCTCGCGTTCGCCCGGCTGGGCCAGCCGGACGACCGCCTGGCCGGTGCTCACGACTTGCCCGATATTGGCGCTCACCGTGGTAATGACACCATCCGCATCGGCGCGCAGATCCGTATAGGTGAGATTGTCTTCTGCCTGCTGGAGGCGTGCTTTCGTGGAGTCGACCTGCGATTGCGCCGATTTGAGGCTGGCAAGCGCATCGTCATAGGTCGCGCGGGTGGCGAAGCCATCTTTCAGCAGCGTCGCCTGGCGCGTCTCCGTGGCCTGATTCCGCGCCAGCGTCGCCATTGCCGAAGCGGCGTCGGCCTTGGCGGATTGCAGATCTTGCCGCCGCTGCTGCGGGTCGAGCTGGGCAAGGAGATCGCCTTTTTTGATCACACTGCCGACATCGACCGGCCGGGCGATGATCTTTCCATCAATTCGAAAGCCGAGATCGCTCTCATACCGCGCGCGGATCTCTCCCGTGAGCGTCTTCAATTCCTTGCCGTCGCCGGGTTCGACCGTAACCGTTCGAACCGGGCGGATGTCCGGCTCATCAGCCTTCTTCTTCTCGCAGCCGGCAAGCATCACAAGAATCGGAAATGCCAAAACGGCAAGGCTGCAGATGCGCGCTCCCGCTTTCCAGCGGATTGATCGTTGGAAGCGAGGGTGTAATGGCGTCGGCGTTCGATCTTCCAGTCGCCGAGGGCATGGGCTGCTCATGCTTCTCCTCCCTGAGCCACAGAACGAAGCGACCCTGCCCGCGAAACTCGCATTTCGGCCACCGACGAAGATCCCTTGCCAAAGGGATGTGGTTTAGATACCATTCGTACTTCCAAAATTGAATGGTATTCGACTTGACGTCATTAGGCAAGGCAAGGCGATGCGTCAGGCCGCAGGTGGCATCTCACCGGCGGATGAGGAGCTTCAGCACGCCGTCGATGACCTGACCGGCAGCGCTGGGTGTCCCGGCTTTGCGCGGTGGATGTTGTAAGCTGAGCCCGTTGGCGAGGGCGGTCAGAACCCTGGCCAGATCGAGCGGGTCCATGGGCGGCAGCGGGACGGACCTTGCCTTGAAATAGCGTTCAAGGATCCGCGCCAACTTGCGGGTTTGCTGGTCCTGCAGGGCATAGTAGCGTTCCGCAAAGTCTGGGCTCCTGCGCGCCTGGAGTTGCAGCTCGGTGTAAAGCAGTGGGCAATCGCTTTCAGCATGCATGTTTTCCAGCCAGCCGGTCACGGCCGCGGAAAGCTTATCCGGCTCCAGGCTGAGGATCTGTTCCAACTGCGCCATGTCCCGGTCCATATACAGGCGCAGCAGCTCGATGAAGACCGCTTCCTTGTTTTCGAAATTGGAATAGATCGCGCCCTTCGAATAGCCCGCCTCGGCCGAGATCAGATCGATTGAGGCGCCGCCGAAACCATGTCGGTCGATGACCCGCTCGGCGGCGGCGAGCAACCGCTCGCGGGTTAACGCCTGTTGCTGGGCGCGGGTCAGCCGCTCGCGTCGCATTGGATTTCCATCTACTTCGCAAATATTCGTGTGGCTACAAATGGCAGGAAATTATCCAGATTCAAATTAGAATTAGGAGCTGAAACGGTATCTGTATGACATTGAACGTCGGCTGTGGTGGTGGTTCGATCGCGTAAGCGCAATGCTCGCTAGTCGTTCAGGAACCATGGTGTCGTTGTAGAACGGGACCGACTGCTCTTCTAGAGCCCTGAACCGACGCACCCCAGTATGCCGCGCGCGCCCACAGTCATACGTCCAGATCGATGGGGCGAGCCATTCCGTCTATGAGTCTCGTCCCAAAGAGGTTGCGGCCCTGATCGAGCAGGCGGCGCAGCACGCCCGAGACTGAAGGGAAACACCCCGTCGTACGGGGCAAGGCTGGCCTATGGACGGTGGAGGACGAGGCGCGCTTGGTGGTGACCTCGCTACCGTGAGTCACTTTCCGACATTGGTCTTTTTTGCATAGTCAGCCGCCGCATCCGCACCGCAAACTATCCAGTGGCATTCGGTCCCACCCCAATTGCGTGATGGAAGGAAGCGGAAAATGATCTCGGCTAAACAATCACCGCCCAGCCTCGGTGCGCTCACCGCCGGGCTGCTGTTGGCCGCGACCATGGCGGTTTCTGGCCCCGCCCAGGCCCAAGCGCCCGCCCGAAAGCCGAACATTCTTGTCATCATGGGCGACGATGTCGGTTGGTTCAACGTCGGCGCCTACCACCGGGGCATCATGTCCGGCAAGACGCCGAACCTCGACAAGCTGGCGGCCGCAGGGCATGATGTTCACCGACTACTACGCCGAGGCCAGCTGCACGGCGGGCCGCGCCAACTTCATCACCGGCGAACTGCCGATCCGTACCGGGCTGACGACCGTCGGGCAGGCAGGTGCCGATGTCGGCATGCCGGACCAGGCGGTGACGCTCGCCACCGTGCTGAAGTCGCTAGGCTACGAGACCGGGCAGTTCGGCAAGAACCATCTGGGCGACCTGAACAAATTCCTGCCGACGGTGCATGGATTCGACGAGTTCTTCGGCTACCTCTATCACCTCGATGCGATGTCAGATCCATACTGGTTCGACTATCCGCAGGATTGGATCGACAAGACTCGGTCCGCGCAACCTGGTGCACACCTACGCGACCGAAGTTGACGATCCCACGGTGCAGCCGCGCTGGGGCAAGGTCGGCAAGCAGCGGATCGTCGACGAAGGGCCGCTGGCGCCATTCCCGAACATGACGGGGCGGCAGAACTGGCAGGAAGGCCGCAAGGCCAAGATACGACATGGAGACCTTCGACGATGTGCTGGTCAAGGCCAGCGAGGACTTCATGGACAAGGCGAAGAACGACGGCAAGCCGTTCTTCGTCTGGCACAACACCACGCGCATGCACGTGTTCACCTATCATCCCGCCCAAATATCAGGCGATGATGAACAGCACGAGCAACTATGGCCTCGAAGAAGCCGGCATGGCGCAGATGGACGACAGCATCGGCGAACTGCTGAAGCATCTGCAGGACATCGGCGAGGCTGACAACACCATCGTCATCTTCACCACCGACAACGGCGCCGAGGTCTTCACCTGGCCGGATGGCGGCATGACGCCGTTCAGGGCGACCAAGGGCACCGTCTTCGAAGGCGGCTTCCGCGTGCCGGCGATCATCCGCTGGCCGGGCAAGGTCAAGCCAGGTTCGGTGGAGAATGGCATCTTCTCCGGCCTCGACTGGTTGCCGACGCTCGCCGATGCGGCCGGCAACCCTGACATCACGACCCAATTGCTGAAAGGCGTGAAACTCGGCGAGCGAACCTACAAGAATCATCTCGACGGCTACGACCAGATGGAACTGCTGCTGGGCAAGGGACCGTCGGCTGCGCCATGAGCTGTTCTACTTCGGCGGGCCGAAGCTTGGCGCGCTGCGGATCGACGACTTCAAGTTCCAGTTCTTCCAGCAGCCCTATGGCTGGCCCGGCGAAAAGGTCACGACGGACATGCCGACGATCGTCAACCTTCGGCAGGATCCGTTCGAGCGGACGCCCTCGATCCGCGGCGAAACGCTCAACAACATGGGCGGCGGCTACATGAACGACTTCTATGCGCGCGAGTTCTGGCGCTTCGTCGTCGTGCAGCAGACGGTGGCAAAGGCTGGCGAGACGGCGATCGACTATCCGCCGATGCAGGCCCCGGCCTCCTTCAACCTCGAAGCGGTCAAGGCCCAGGTCGAGGAGATGATCAAGGCACACGAAGGCCAGTAGACGATCGAGCGACAGCGCCGGTGCTGAGAGAATGAGATTCCATCGACAACAAGGGGGACTCCGCCATGATAGTTCACCGGTCGACCTTGCGCAGTCTGGTCTGTGCCGGCGTATTGCTGTTCGCATCCGTGCCGGCGCGTGCCGACCTGCCGCCGGCGGGGCTGCAGGATCTGATCCCGACGCTGCTTCCTCATGTCGTGAACGTCTCGTTCTTTCGGGTCGAAAAGGACGCCAGCGGGCAGTTGGTCCCGGTCAGCAAGGGCGTCGGGTCCGGCTATGTCGTCGACGCCAGCGGTATCATCTTCACCAATCGGCATGTGACTGATGAGGGCAACGAGTATTTCGTCGTCTTCGCCGATCAACTGCAACTCCGGGCCGAGTTGATCTATCGCTCACCGGACATCGACCTGGCGGTGTTGCGGGTCTACCCTTCCAAGCCCCTGATCCCGGTGAAATGGGGGGACAGCGACCTGTTGCGCCAGGGTGATCAGGTGGTGGCGATCGGCAACCCGTTGGGCCTCGCGGGCACCGTGACCACCGGCATCGTCAGCGCGCGTGACCGCAGCATCGGGGAAACCGATCTCGACGCCTTCATTCAAGTCGATGCGGCGATCAACCCGGGCAATTCCGGTGGCCCGCTTTTCAACATGAAGGGTGAGATGGTCGGAATGGACACGGCGTTCTACAGCGTGCCCGGCGCCGGCCCGACCGGTTCCATCGGCCTGAACTTCGCCATGCCTGCCAACGACGTGAAGTTTGTCCTCGACTCTCTGCGTGCCCATGGCCGCGTGCAGCGCGGCTATCTCGGCGCCACGCTGAACAACATCACCGGCAATCTCGCCACCGCCTGGGGCCTGCCGTTCACCGAGGGAGCCATCGTGGCGAGGGTCCTGCCCGACACACCAGCTGCCGCTGCCAAGCTGCAGGAGGGAGACATCCTGCTGAAGATGGCAGACCATCCGATCCGCAATGCACGTGACGCCAACCGCTTCATTGCCGCGTTCCCGGTGAACCAGGCGTTTTCGCTGGTCTTGCAGCGAGCCGGGAAGCAGATGACGATATCGGCGACGCTGATCGATGCATCCAAGGAAACCGTCACCATCGATCTGAAGCCGCCGGCGGTGCAAGCCATCACCGCCAAGCAACTCGGCATCCAAGCCGCTGCCATGACCGACACTCTGCGTCAGAAATTTTCCTTGCGACCGGATCTCACAGGTATCGTGCTGACGGCCGTTGACCCCAATGGTCTTGCCGCAGGGCTCGGCTTTGCGGTTGGCGACGTCGTCGTGCGGATGCAAGACACTCCGATCCAAACCATCGACGATATGATGAAGGTTGCCGCTCAGGCGCGGGCCGAGAAGCGTGGTTTTGTCGCGGTTCTCAAAGCCAACAACCAAGGGATGCTTTGGACTGCTGTTCCGGTGTCAGAATAGGGTGCTTACCGCAAACGTCGAATCTGATCAGACGCTACAGTAAGCTTCGATCCGGTACCCGTCCGGGTCGGAAACGAATCCCGCGTCATCACCGAGAATTCCGCTTTGTCCGTTCGTGGACGATAGCAAGTGCGCCAACCGGTGCTGGTTGCTCGATGAGTGCCTGCGGCAACCGGGCGAAGGCGCATCGCCACTACGCGAAAAGCAAGATATAGCGCTGCTATCTGCGGGCGTTGCTGAACACCGTCACGGATTCCAGCCGCGCCGACCACAGGAACTGGTCGACCGGCGTTGCCGACAGCAGGCGGTAGCCTGCCTGGTGCAGCAGCTTCGCGTCGCGCGCCAGGGCGGCGGGGTTGCAACTGACATAGACCACCCGGGCGATTTTGGACGCCGCGATCTCCGCCATCTGTGCCACCGCACCGGCGAAGGGAGGGTCGAGCACCACGGCGGCGAAAGCGGCGAATTCCCGCGCCGCGACCGGTTGGCGCGCGAGGTCGCGATGTCGAACCTCAACACGCCCGGCGAGTCCCGCGCCGCTTGCGCCGGCGGCCAGGGATTTCGCGGCGGCGGCGTCGCCCTCGAAGGCGATCACGCGGGCATGCTTGGCGAGTGCGCCGGTGAAACTGCCGCTGCCGGCGTAGAGTTCGGCGATACGGGATTTGCCGGTCATGCGGCCCGGCAATCCGGCGATCACCGCCGCACGGATCGCGGCTTCGCCCTCATGCGACGCCTGCAGGAACCCGCCAGGTGGCGGCTGAACACTTAGCCCTGCGAGATCGGTCATGGGCGGGCGCAGCAGGCAGGCGGTCTCCGGCGTGCCATGGCCGCGCGCCCAGCTGATCCGCGGCAAACCGTGCCTGGCTGCGAATTCGGCGAGGCGGACGCGATCGCCGGTGCTCAGTTCCGCGTCGGTGCGCAGCAGCAGGTCGGGGCCGGAGTCCAGCAGGTTGCACAGCGCCGAGCCTTCGCGACGCAGCGCGCCGAGGCTGCGCAGCATCTGGCGCAACGGGGCGATCAAGGCGAACAGCACGGGATGCAGGACCGTGCAGCTCTGCAGATCGATGATGTCGGGCCCACCCGCTGCATGCAGGCCAACCGTGATGGTGGCGCCGTGGCGGCGGATCGCGAGGTCCACCCGGCGACGCGCCCGAACCGGCGTGCGGGCAATTGCCGCCACTTCGGAAGATTCAAAGCCCGCCCGGCGCAGGGCCGCGTGCAGCAATTCGCCTTTCCAGGCGAGGTATGGCGCGTCCTGCCAATGTTGCAACGCGCAGCCGCCGCAGGTGCCGAAATGCGGGCAGGGCGGTGTCGTCCGCTCAGGACTCGCGTGCAGGATCTCCGCCGTGCCCGACCATCCCTCGCCGCGCTTGCCGATCGGCCGGGCGCGCACGATCTCGCCGGGCAGGGTGAACGGTAGGTACAATGGCGCGCCGCCCGCCATCCCGGCGACGCCGTCGCCGTCGGCGCCGATGCGCGTGACCGTGACCTCGACTTCGGCGGGAACGCCGGGGGAGCGCGTTGTGGCGGGGGAACTCAGGCGCCGAAAGCCGAAAGCCCGGTCTGGGCGCGACCGAGGATCAGCGCATGCACGTCATGCGTGCCTTCGTAGGTGTTCACGGCTTCGAGGTTCATCATGTGGCGAATCACGTGGTACTCGTCGGCCACGCCGTTGCCGCCATGCATGTCGCGCGCCTCGCGGGCGATCGCCAGCGCCTTGCCACAGGAATTGCGCTTGCACAGGGAAATCATCTCCGGTGCGGCGATGCCCTCGTCGAGCAGCCGGCCCAGGCGCAGCACGGATTGCAGCCCGAGGGTAATCTCGGTCTGCATGTCGACGAGCTTCTTCTGAATAAGCTGGGTTGCCGCGAGTGGCCGGCCGAACATCATCCGCGCAAGGGTGTAATCGCGCGCCGCGTGCCAACAGAACTCGGCGGCGCCGAGCGCGCCCCAGGAAATGCCGTAGCGTGCGTTGTTCAGGCAGCTGAACGGCCCGCGCAGGCCCTTCACGTTCGGCAGCATGTTCTCGGCGGGCACGAAAACGTCGGACATCATCACCATCCCGGTGATGCTGGCCCGCAGCGAGAACTTGCCTTCGATCTTCGGCGCGGTGAGGCCCTTCATGCCGCGGTCGAGGATGAAACCTCGGATATCGCCGGCATCGTCCTTGGCCCAGACCACGAACACGTCGGCGATCGGGGAATTGCTGATCCAGGTCTTGGTGCCGTTCAGCAAATAGCCGCCATCGACGGATTTCGCCCGGGCGCGCATTGACGCCGGGTCGGAGCCGGCATCCGGCTCGGTCAGGCCAAAGCAACCAACCCACTCGCCGGTGGCGAGCTTGGGCAAATACTTGTCCTTCTGCGCGTCCGAGCCATGCGCGTAGATCGGGTACATCACCAGCGAGGATTGCACCGAGAAGGCGCTGCGATAGCCGCTGTCGACCCGCTCAACCTCCCGCGCGATCAGGCCGTAGGAGACGTAGTTCACGCCGGCGCAGCCATAGCCTTCGAGCGTCGCGCCGAGAAAGCCCATCTCGCCCATCTCGTTCATGATCTCGCGATCGAATGTCTCGTTCCGATGGGCGAGCAGGACGCGGGGGAACAGCTTTTCCTGGCAGTAATCATGCGCCGCGTCGCGAATGGCGCGCTCGTCTTCGCTGAGCTGCTGATCCAGCAGCAACGCGTCATCCCATTTGAACGGACCCAGTTTTCCCTTTCTGCCGGGGATCGCGGTCACGACGTTCATGCTCAGATCTCCAATTCCTCTGCCGTCGCGGCATCTGACGTCGCGCAATTCGGCCGGGCGGCGACCATCATGAAGGCGGGCACGTCGTCCCCGAAGCCCTTGACCGATGGTCCGAGATCGTCGTCGCGTCCACGCCCGCGGCGCGGCTCCTCGCGGCGTGTTTCTTCGCGGCGCGGTTCGTCGCGGCGGGGCGCGCGCTCGGCGCGGGGCGTTGCTGCCGGCTCGCGCTCACGGCGGGCGCGGGGCGGCCTTGCCTCGGTGGTTGGCGCTGCCGCAAGTGCGGCGGGCGGGGCCAATGGCAGCTCGGGCGTGACTGCCTCAGGCTTCGACGCGTCGCGGCGGGGTGCCGCGCGGCCAGCGTCCGGCTTTCGCGCGGCGGGCTTGCGAGACGCGGGCTTGCCGGGCGGCGCGCCGCGGCCACGACCGCGACGGCGGCCACCGCCCTCTGCCCATTCGACGCGATCCAGGCCATCGATGGCGATCTGCGAAATCGGGTGTCCGGTCAGCTTCTCGATCGCTTCGACCATCTGCTTGTCGTCCGGCGAGGCGAGGGTGAAGGCGCGGCCTTCACGGCCGGCGCGGCCGGTGCGGCCGATCCTGTGGACGTAGTCCTCGGCATGGGTCGGCACATCGAAATTGAACACATGGCTCAACCCGCCGATATCGAGGCCGCGTGCCGCGACATCGCTGCAGCAAAGCAGGCGGATTTCGTTGGCCTTGAACTTCTCCAGCGTGGCGAAGCGCACCGGCTGCGCCATGTCGCCATGCAGCGCGCCGACGCTGAAGCCGTGCCGGGTCAGGGATTTGAACAGAATGTCGACGTCGCGCTTGCGGTTGCAGAAGATCAGCGCGTTCTGCACGTCCTCGCTGCGGATCAACCGGCGCAGCGCCTCGCGCTTGTCGATCTCCGCGACCAGGGCCATCGCCTCGGTGATGGTCTTGGACACCGAAGCCGGCTTGGAGACGGTGATCTCCTTCGGGTTCTGCAGGAATGCGTCGGCGAGGCGGCGAATTTCCGGGGCCATGGTGGCGCTGAAGAACAGCGTCTGGCAATTCGCCGGCAGCAACGACACGATCCGCTCGACATCGGGGATGAAGCCCATGTCCAGCATGCGGTCGGCTTCGTCGATCACCAGCACGCGGGTGTCGGTCAGCAGCACGGCACCGCGCTCGAACATGTCGATCAACCGGCCGGGGGTGGCGATCAGCACGTCCACGCCACGCATCAGCAGGTCCTTCTGGTCGGACATGCTTTCGCCGCCGATTACCAAGGCGTGGGTGAGCTTCAGGTATTTGCCGTATTCGACGAAATTCTCCGCCACTTGCAGCGCCAGCTCACGCGTCGGCTCCAGGATCAGGCTGCGCGGCATGCGGGCACGGGCGCGGCTGCCGGACAGGATGTCCAGCATCGGCAGGGTGAAGCCGGCGGTCTTGCCGGTGCCGGTCTGGGCGCAGCCGAGCACATCGCGGCCCATCAGGATGGTCGGGATGGCCATGCGCTGGATCGGCGTCGGGGTCAGGTAGCCTTTTTCCGTCACCGCCCGCAGAATCGGCTCGGACAGGCCAAGCTCCTCGAAACTGACGGAAGGCTCGGGCTCCGTTGCGGCTGGCGGTGCCGCGGCAATTTCCGGCGAAGGATCGGGCTGAAGGTCGGGCGGCCCCGCCACCACGTGGTCCGCTGCATGTGCAGAGACCTCCGCGAGAGCGGTCATGTCGTCAGGCAACTGTGTGGTCTCGTTCAAAACTATCTGTGCTTCCATGGCAGCGCCGGTGGCCGGCGCGCCGCAGCAGGCGCGCGGGGTCGCACGCGTGTAGGCGGCATATCTGGAAGTCGCACCCAAAAGTCAAGCACGCGGCGGCGCAAAGCGGATTTGCCGACCGCAATTGTGCTTTTTCTGCATCGAAGCCAAGGGCCGGAAGATTCTTTCACCATCCGCCGGATTCATCGTCCCGGCATCGTGAACTCGCACGCCCGATACCCTATTATACCCGCAAAGCAAGTTGGTGAGGAGATAGCCATGACCACCCCTCGCAAATTCCTGATCCGCCTGCCGATCGCGGCGGCGCTGATCGGTGCATTGGCGTTGCCCACGCCGGCGCATGCCTGGTGGCGCGGCGGCGTGAGCTTTGGCTTCGTCGCCCCGCCGCTGTATTTCGCGCCGCCGCCGGTCTATTACCCGCCGCCGGTCTACTACGCGCCGCCGGTCGCCTATGCGCCGCCGCGGTGGTCCACCACCTGCGACGCCGGCCCCTATATCTGCCCGCTGGCGGTCGCGACCCCTGCCGGCTCGCCTTGCTCCTGCCCAGCCAATCAAGGGCGTGCCTGGGGGCACGCCCGCTGAACACTCCGCACTCCCGCCCCGGGGCGAAGGCGTTCGCGGGGCCGATCGAGGATTACGGGCTGATCGGCGATTGCACCACGGCGGCGCTGGTCGGCCGCGATGGGTCGGTCGACTGGCTGTGCTGGCCGCGTTTCGACAGCGATGCCTGTTTCTCCGCCTTGCTGGGGCAGCGCGATCACGGTCACTGGTCGATCTGCCCCGCGCATGGTGACGTCAGATCCTCGCAGCGTCGCTACAGCGACGGCACCATGGTGCTGGAAACCCTGTTCACCACCGCAGACGCCGAGGTGGCGCTGATCGACTTCATGCCGATCGACCCCGCGGCGCGAGCCGCCGGCCAGTCGAGCCTCGTGCGGCTGGTGCAGGGGCGGCGCGGCCGGCTCGCCATGACGATGGAGCTTCGCCTGCGTTTCGACTACGGCATCACCATCCCCTGGGTGACGCGCCTGCCGGACGGCCCGGGCATCCGGGCGGTCGCCGGGCCGGACATGGTCGTGCTGCGAAGTGCGGTGCCGCTGCATGGCCGTGACTTCACGACCGTGGCGGAGTTCGCGGTGGCGGCGGGCGAAACGGTGGCGTTCGTGCTGACCCACGCACCCAGCCACCTGCCGGTGCCGCCCGCCTTCGATGAGCAGGAAAGCCTGCGCGCGACCGAAGCCTTTTGGCGGCAATGGTCCGAACGCTGCCGCTATCGCGGCCGCTATGCCGACTGCGTGCGCCGCTCGCTACTGACGCTGAAGGCACTGACCTTCGCCGAAACCGGCGGCATCGTCGCCGCACCCACCACGTCGCTGCCCGAACAGCCGGGCGGCGTGCGCAACTGGGATTACCGCTATTGCTGGCTGCGCGATGCCACCCTGACGCTGCAAGCCTTCATGCACGCCGGCTATTTCGAGGAGGCGCAGGCCTGGAGCGACTGGTTGCACCGCAGCGTGGCGGGGCGGGGCAGCCAGGTGCAAATCATGTACGGCCTCGCCGGCGAGCGGCGGCTCGACGAGTGGGTGGTTGAATGGCTGCCTGGCTACCAGGGTGCCCGCCCGGTGCGCATCGGCAACGCCGCCTCCGGCCAATTGCAGCTCGACGTCTACGGCGAGGTCATGGACGCGATGCATGAGGCCCGGGCGGGAGGGCTCGAGACCGCGCCGGACAGCTGGGGCATGCAACGCCAACTGGTTTCGCATCTGGAGACCATCTGGCAGTCGCCCGATGAAGGTATTTGGGAAGTTCGCGGCGGCCGGCGCCATTTCACCTTCTCCAAGGTCATGGCCTGGGTCGCCTTTGACCGCGCGATCCAGTTCGCCGAGCGCCTGTCCCACGCGGCACCGTTGGAGCGCTGGCGCGAGGTGCGCGCACGGATTCACGCCATGGTGTGCGAGCGTGGGTTCGATGCGAAGCAGAACAGCTTCGTGCAAAGCTTCGACAGCACGGCGCTGGACGCGAGCCTTCTGCTGATCGCCGGCTTGGGCTTCCTGCCGCCCGAAGACCCGCGCGTGATCGGGACGGTGGCGGCGATCGAGCGTGACCTGATGGTGGATGGCTGCGTGCAGCGGTACCGCACGCATGAGGGCAAGGACGGATTGCCGCCGGGCGAGGGCGCGTTCCTTGCTTGCAGCTTCTGGCTCGCCGATGCCTATGCCCAGCAGGGACGGATCGACGACGCCCGCGCGCTGTTCGAGCGCCTGGTCGGATTCGGCAACGACCTCGGCCTGCTCGCGGAAGAATACGATCCGCGCAGCGGGCGACAGCTGGGCAATTTCCCGCAGGCCTTCACCCACACCGCGTTGATCCGCACCGCCCTGGTGCTGGACCGGGCAAGTGCCGGCGAACCGGCACCGCTCGCGGCGCTGCGATCCGTCTGATCGCGTGACGCGACGCAGCCGGGCGTGCGGCGCAGGTTTCCGATGGCGATACGACCGCTTATGGTCCCGCCGCATCGCATGCCCCCGGGCTCGCGACGGAACCACAGACGAGAGAAGACATGCCCAGCCCGAAGATCGACATCCTCGCCATTCCCGGCAGCCTGCGCCGCGGCTCGCTCAACACCGCATTGCTGCGCGCCGCCCAGGATGCGGCGCCCGACGACGTCGCGATCGAGATCTACGACTACAGCGACCTGCCGCTGTACCACGGCGATGTCGAGGCCGCGGGCTTTCCGGCGGTGGCGACGCGCTTCAAGGAGCGGATCATGCGTGCCGACGCGGTGATCTTCAGCGTGCCGGAATACAATTATTCGGTGCCGGGCGTGCTGAAGAACGCCATCGACTGGGCCTCGCGCCCTTACGGCAAGAGCGCCTGGGCCGGCAAGCCGGCGGCGATGCTCGGCGCCGGCGGCGAACTCGGGACGGCGCGCGCCCAGTATCATCTGCGCCAGATCCTCGCGGGGCTCGACATGCATGTGCTGAGCAAGCCGGAGATCTTTGTCGCCAATGCCGGCACCAAGTTCGACGCCGACGCCAAGCTCACCGACAGCGTGGCACTTGGGCTGATCGGTCAGATGGTCGCAGGGTTGCGCGACTGGGCGAGGCGGCTCACCCCGGCGAAATAATGAGGCGCGCCTCCATCACATCGGCTTCGCCCGGCATCCGCGTCAGGCTGAAGCCGAGATGGCGGACGAAGTCCAGCATGCCCGAATTGTCGGCCAGGATCTGGCCGACAATCTCGCTCATGCCCTGGGTTTCGGCCCAGGCGATCAGCCTGTGCATGAAATGCCGCCCGAGCCCGCGGCCTTTCACCGCCGGCTCGACCAGCACGGCGAACTCGCCTGAGCCGGTTTGCCCTTCGCGGACCAGGCGCGCGACGCCGACCGTTTCATGGGTTGCTTCGCGCACCGCCACGAAGGCCATTTCGCGCTCGTAATCCACCTGCGTCAGCCGGGCGATCTGCTCGTCGGAAAGTTCGCGCATGGCGGAGAAGAAGCGAAAGCGGATGTCCTCGGGCGGCAAGCGCCGCATCAGTTCCGCGTGCGCGCTGGCATCCTCCGGGCGGATCGGGCGGATCGTCAGGGTTTCGCCGCCGGCCGTGAACTGCCCGATCAGTTCGGCGGGGTAGGGCGGGATTGCCAACCGCCCTGGCTCGGCGCCGGGCGGACGCAGGCGGATCAGGGTGTCGTCGCCGCGTGGATGCAGGTCCAGCCGCTCGATCTCGGGAAAATCCACCACCAGTTGGCTGATGCGCACCAGCAGGTCGGCGGCGGCGTCGGACGTGGCGTCGTCCAGCGCCAGCTGGGCACGCAGCACCAGGGCGTGCGCCAGTGCAAGGTTCAGCGGCGGCAGGTCGACGGCGGCGCGCCGGTTCACCTCGACCCGGTCCGCGCCGCCACCGGGTCCGAACAGGATGGTTGGGCCGAACACCGTGTCCTCGGCGACGCGCGCCCGCAACGCCGCCGGCAGCGGCGCCATGCCGTATGCCGCCAAGATACTCTCCGCTTCGTTGGGTTGCAGCTGCGTCCGCCCGGCGGCGCGGGCAGTGGCGAGGATATGTCGCACGGCGGCGTGGTCTGGGGTGAGCTCCAGGACCGTGCTGGTGGGCAACTCGCGTGCCGCGGCGCGGTTGCGGCGGTCCTGCACCAGATGCAGGAAGCCGCGCAGCGCTTGCTCGGGCGTGGCGAAACTGGGCACGCCGGACTGGGCCAGCATGCGGCGATGGCCGGCGCCGGTGGTTTCGCCCATCACACAGGCCAGCAGCGGCACGCGGAGGCCGTGCGACGCGGCTTCGATGGCGCGCATCGCAATGTCGCCGGCCGGTCCGGTCGGCGCGTGCACCACCAGCACGCCGCCGATCTCGGGTGCGCCGGCCAGCAGGGCGGCGATCTCGGCCAGCAGCGTCGGCTGTCCGGTGCCGGCATAGACGATGTCGCCGAGATCCGAGTTGTTGGCCGCGCGTTCGCCGAATGCGCCGGGACATGCGAGGCGCAGCACTGCCCGGGTCTGCGGGGTGAGCACCGCGAGCTTCAATCCATCGCGCAGGGCGGCGTCGGCGGCAAGCTGGGCGGGGCCGATGGCGTTGGTGACGATCGCCAGCGCCTCGCCGCGGGCCGGGCGCGCCCGGGTGAGGGTTTCGGCGGCCGCCAGCAGGTCCTCAAGGCGGGTGACGCACAGCACGCCGCAGCGGCGCAAGGCGGCTTCGAAGGCCGCGTCGGCGTCGCCGGTCGGGTCCAGCAGCAATCCGCCGGCGTGGATCGCCATGACCGGGCGCAGCCGGGCGGCCGCACGCGCGGCGGAGAGGAAGCGGCGGCGGTCCTTGATGCGCCTGATGTCGAGCAGGATCGCGCCGGTGCCGGCGTCGCGCGACAACCAGTCCAGCACAGGTGCGAATCCGAGATCCTCGTTGCCGCCGATGCCGACGATGTGGCTGAAGCCGACGCCGTTCGGCCCGGCCCAGTCCAGCACCGCCCGGCACAAGGCCGCCGATTGCGACACCAGCGCCACCCGCCCCGGCTCCGGCCGCAGATGCGACCCTGTGGCGTTCAACCCCAAGGCGGGGATGGCGATGCCGAACGAACCAGGACCGAGCGTGCGCACGCCGGTGGCTTCGGCCAGTTGCCGCAAGCCGCTCGCCATGCCCGTCACCACCGCCGCGAACGTCCCGCGCCGGGCGAGTGCCGCGAAGATCTCGGGTATGTCCGCGGCCGGGGTGCAAACGACGGCGAAATCCGGCGGTTGCGGGAAGGCGGTAATTTGCGCCGCCGTCTCCGCCTGCATCACCGGTCCGGCGAAGCCGCCGGCCTGCAAATTGGCCATGACCTGGGCGCCGTCCGCCGTGCCGGTGCCGATCACCGCCACCGAACGGGGCCCGAGCAGCGCCTTCGGGCGAAAACGGGTCGGGCGAGGGTTCCTGTCATCCATTGTGCGACGCAACATATGCCGGCAGCTATGCCGGGGATACCGGTTCCCTGATGACCGGCGCCGGGCCAGTATGCACATCACACCAGTTTGAGGGATGCATGAGCGACGATCGTTGGGACCCGGAGATGCGCGCGGCCCGTCAGGCCATGGACGAGGAGGCGGCGAAGTTTCCGCCGGTGCTGCTGACGCCGCCGTTTGGCGCAAGCCGCGCCGTCAACGAGCATTTGGCGATGATGTGGGGCCAGGGCGGACCGGAGATGCCGGAAAGCGCCGAGGGCTGGGTGATGGCGCGTGGCCGCCGTGTCCAGTGCCGGGTGCATCGCCCCAGCTCCGACCGGTCGCTGCCGGTGATGATCTGGTTCCATGGCGGTGGCTGGGTGTTCCAGTCGATCGACACCCATGACCGGCTGGTGCGCGAATACGCCGCCGCCTCCGGCGTCGCGGTGGTCAGCGTCGACTACGCGCTGGCGCCGGAAGCACGCTTTCCGATCGCCGTGCTGGAATGCGCCGAGGTGGTGCGCAAGATCCACGAGACCGGCACGGCCTGGGGGCTCGACCCCAGCCGCATCGTGCTGGGCGGCGATTCGGCCGGTGGCAATCTCGCCTTCGCGACCGCGCTGAAGCTGCGCGATGACGGCGGCCCGTCGCTGCGCGGCATCCTCACGCCGTATCCCGTCACGTCCTGCGACTTCACTTCGCCGAGTTACGTGGAATTTGCCGAGGGCTACGGCCTGACGACGGCGGCGATGCAGGCCTATTGGGGCCTTTATTTGCGCGACGAGTCGGACCGACTGAGCCCGCTGGCGGCACCGTTGCTGGCCGACGTCTCCGGCCTGCCGCCGACACTGATCCAGCTTGCCGAGCTCGATGTGCTCCGCTCCGACGGCGAGGCGATGGCGGCGAAGCTGCGCCGTTCCGGCGCCGACGCGACGCTGGAGGTCTATCCCGGCGTGCTGCACGGCTTCATGCGGCTGACCCAGCCGTTAGCGAAAGCACGCTCGGCGGTTGCCAGCGCCGCGTCGTGGTTGAAACGAGTGACCGCCTGAGCGGCGGCGCCTACAGCGCGATCTTCAGCTTCGTGCCGAGTTCGCCGATGATGCCACGGCGGAAGGCGACGACGCAGGCAACGAAGATGACGCCCTGCGTCACCGTCACCCAGGCGCCGAACTGGGCGAGATATTGTTCCATCGTGGTGGTGATGAGCGCGCCCATCACCGGCCCGAAGATGGTGCCGAGGCCGCCGAGCAGGGTCATCAGCACGACCTCGCCGGACATCTGGTAGTTCACGTCGGTCAGCGTCGCGATGCCGAACACCAGCGACTTCGCGCCGCCGGCGGCACCGGCGACGGCGGTGGAGAGGATGAAGGCCATCAGCTTGTAATCGTCGGTGCGATAGCCGAGCGAGATGGCGCGCGGCTCGTTCTCGCGGATTGCCTTCAGCACCTGGCCGAACGGCGAATGCACGATGCGATGGATCAACAGGAAGCCGCCCAGGAACACCACGGCGATCACCGCGTACATCGCGAGGTCGTTCTGCAACGAGAACAGGCCGAAGAGTTTGCCGCGCGGCACCTGCTGGATGCCGTCCTCGCCGCCGGTGAACGGCGCCTGCAGGCAGAAGAAATAGTTCATCTGCGCCAGTGCCAGGGTGATCATGGCGAAATAGATGCCCTGGCGGCGGATCGCCAGCCAGCCGAACGCCGCGCCCAGCGCCGCCCCGGTGAGGCCGCCGGCGATGATCGCCAGTTCCGGGGTGAAACCCCAGATTTTGGCCGAGTAGGCGGCGACGTAGCTGCCCATGCCGAAATAGGCCGCGTGGCCGAAGCTCAGCAGACCGACGATAGCCGATCAGCAGGTTGAAGGCGCAGGCGAACAGCGCGAAGCACAGCACCTTCATCAGGAACACCGGGTACAGCATGAACGGCGATACCACGACGATCAGTACAGCCATCAGCACGAAGGCGATGCCCTGCGGAGCGAGAGAATCCGAACATTCAGGCGGCCTTTCCGAACAGGCCGGCCGGCCGCGCCAGCAACACGATGACCATGACGAAGAAAATCACCGTCGCCGAGGCCTGCGGATAGAACACCTTGGTCAGTCCCTCGACCACGCCAAGGCCGAAGCCCGGTGACGATCGAGCCGAGGATGGAGCCCATGCCGCCGATCACCACCACGGCGAACACGGTGATGATGAAGTTGGCGCCCATGTTCGGGTTCACCGAGTAGATCGGCGCCGCCAGCACGCCGGCGAAGGCGGCCAGCGCCACGCCGCCGGCATAGGTGAGCGTGATCATGCGCGGCACGTTGACGCCGAACGCCTGCACCAGCGGCGCGTTTTCGGTGGCCGCGCGCAGCGTCGCGCCGAGCGAGGTCTTCTCGATGATCAGCCAGGTCGCGAGGCACATCACCGCCGCCGCGACCACGACCCAGCCGCGGTAATTCGGCATGAACATGAAGCCGAGGTTGGTGGCGCCCTGCAATGCCGAGGGGATGCGGTAAGGCATGCCGGAGCTGCCGAACTGGTTGCGCAACAGCCCCTCGATGATCAGCGCCAGCCCGAAGGTGAGCAGCAGGCCGTAGAGGTGGTCGAGCTTGTAAAGCCGGCTGATCAGCGTCTTTTCCAGCAGCACCCCGAAGGCGCCGACGATCAGCGGTGCGAGGATGAGCGCCGGCCAGTAGCCGATGCCGCCAAATTCCAGCAGTGCCCAGGCGACGAACGCGCCCAGCATGAACAACGCGCCGTGGGCGAAGTTGACGATGTTGAGCATGCCGAAGATCACCGCCAGGCCGAGCGACAGCAGCGCGTAGAACGCCCCGTTGATCAGCCCCAGCAGCAGCTGTCCGAACATCAGCGGTGCCGGGTAGCCGAAGATCATGAACATGCGGGGCGGCCGTCGGTCTGGGGTTCAGGCGTTCACGAAGTAGCAGCCGCCCTCAGCGAGCGGGCGCCAGGCCTCGATCGGCTGGCGTGGTGGTGATGAGCTTGTAGTAATCCCACGGGCCCTTGCTCTCGGACGGGCTTCTTCACCTCGAACAGATAGCTTGGGAAGATGCCGCGGCCGTCCTTGCGGATGCTGCCCTGGTAGCAATCGTCCTCCACCGGCATCGCCTTCATCCGCTCGACGGTGGCGATGCCGCTTTTCTTCGCCTCGGCCACGCCCATGTCGGCGACCGCCTTCAGGAAATGCAGGGTGCCGGAATAGCAGCCGGCATGGATCATGTTCGGCCAGTTGTTCGGCGTCTTCGGCTTGACCCGGTTGGTGAAGGCGCGGGTGCGGTCGTTGAGGTCCCAGTAGAAGCTTTCGGTCAGCGTCAGGCCCTGGGCGACGTCGAGACCGAGGGCGTTCACGTCGGTGACGAACATCAGCATCGCGGCGATCTTCATCCTGATGCCGAATTCATGCGCCTGCTTGATCCTGTTCACCGTGTCGCCGCCGGCATTGCACAGGCCGAGCACCTTCGCCCCGCTGGACTGCGCCTGCAGCAGGAACGAGGAGAAATCGGTGGTGCCGGGGAACGGATAGGGCGAGCTGCCGAGCACCTTGCCGCCGGCGGCGGTCACGAAGGCGGTGGTGTCGCTTCTGCAACTGCTGGCCGAAGGCGTAGTCGGCGGTGATGAAATACCAGCTGTCGCCGCCGGCCTTCACCATCGCGCCGCCGGTCGACTTCGCCAGCATGTAGGTGTCGTAGACACAGTGGATGAATGTCGGTGAGCACGGCCTTGCCGGTCAGGTCGGAGGTGGCGGCGCCGATATTGAGGTAGACCTTGTTCTTCTCCTTCGACACGCCGGCGACGGCCAGCGCGACCGAGGAAGTCGGCACGTCGAGGATCATGTCGACGCCGTCACGGTCGAACCATTGCCGCGCGATCGAAGCGCCGAGATCCGGCTTGTTCTGGTGGTCGGCGGTGATGACCTCGACGTTGAAGCCCTTGGCGCGGCGAATTCCTCGACCGCCTGCTTGGCGCAGATCACCGAGGTGGTGCCGCCGGTGTCGCGTGTACGGGCCGGACTGGTCGTTCAGCACGCCGATCTTGATGGTGTTGGCCGATTGCGCGCGGGCACGGCGGCCGGCCGGGACGGTGGCGACGGCGGCGGTGGTGCCCAGCAGGGCGCGGCGGGTCAGGTTCATGTCGGCCTCCTCGGTATCGCGTTGTCATGCTTTGACCAGCGGGCAGCCGCCCTTGTCTGAGCGGGCGGAACGCCTCCTCGGCCGGGGTGGTCGCCAGCGGCTTGTAGTAGTCCCACGGACCTTTGCTCTCGGACGGCTTCTTCACCTCGCAACAGATAGCACGGGTGGATCTTGCGGCCGTCGTCGCGGATGATGCCCGGGCCGAAGCAATCGTCGTCGGTCGGCATCGTCTTCATGCCGCGCGACCGTCGCGGCGCCGTCGACCTTGGCCTGGGCGACGCCCATGGCGTGCGCGGTCTTCAGGTAGTGCAGCATGCAGGAATACGACGCCGGCCTGCACCATGGTCGGGCGCGCGTCGGCGCTCTTCGGCGTCAGCCGGTCGGAGAAGGCGCGGGTGCGGTCGTTCATGTCCCAGTAGAAGCTGTCGGTCAGCACGATGCCCTGCGCAGATCTCGAGCCCGAGCGAATGGACGTCGGTGAGGAAACAGCAGCAGGCCGGCGAGCTTGCATCTTGATGCCGAATTCGCTGCGCCTGCTTGATCGTGTTGATCGTGTCGGCGCCGGCATTGGCGAGGCCGAGCACCTTGGCGCCGCTCGCCTGCGCCTGCAGCAGGTAGGACGGAGAAATCGGTGGTGCCGGGAAACGGATAGGTGACGCTGCCGAGCACCTTGCCGCCGGCGCCCTGGACGAAGTCGGTCGTGTCGCGCTGCAGCGCCTTGCCGAAGGCGTAGTCGGCGGTGATGAAGAACCAGCTGTCGCCGCCGGCCTTCACCATCGCGCCGCCGGTCGATTTCGCCAGCATATAGGTGTCGTAGACCCAGTGGATCGTGTTGGCGTTGCACGCGTGCCGGTCAGGTCGGAGGTCGCGGCGCCGGAGTTGATGTAGACCTTGTTCTTCTCCTTCGCGACCCCGGCGACCGCCAGCGCCACGCCGGAATTCGGCGACCTCGACGATCACGTCGACCCCGTCGCGGTCGAACCACTGCCGGGCGATCGTGGCGCCGACATCGGGCTTGTTCAGGTGATCGGCCGGACAGGACCTCGACGTTGAAGCCCTTGCCGGCGGCGGCGAATTCCTCCAGCGCCTGCTGCGCGGCGGCGACCGCGCCGCGGTCCGGCCAGGTCCTTGTACGGGCCGGACAGATCGGTCAGGCACGCCGATCTTCAGCGTCGGGGTCTGGGCGGTCGAGGTCTGGGCCGTCGAGGTCTGGGCGCGCGCGCCCGAGCAACGGCGCGACGGCAGCGGCGGTTCCGAGCAAGGCGCGGCGTGAAAGCTTCATCGGACGTCTCCCATTTCTCGTTGTCTGCGGCGTCAGACGCCGAGATACTCGTGCAGCTTGTCCATGCTGCGATTCGAGATCGGAGTTCGGGATCATGTCGACGATCTTGCCGTGCTCCATGACGTAATGGCGATCGGCGACGGTGGCGGCGAAACGGAAATTCTGTTCGACCAGCAGCACGGTGAAGCCGCGCTTCTTGATCTCGCGGATGGTGCGGCCGATCTGCTGCACGATGACCGGTGCGAGGCCTTCGGTCGGCTCGTCCAGCAGCAGCATCCGCGCGCCGGTGCGCAGAATGCGGGCGATCGCCAGCATCTGCTGCTCGCCGCCCGACAGCCGGGTGCCGTGGCTGCTGGCGCGTTCCTGCAGATTGGGGAACAGCGCGTAGATGGTCGTCGAGGTCGAGCCCGCCTGGCGCGACGACCGGCGGCAGCATCAGGTTCTCGGTGACGGTGAGCGAGCCGAAGATGCCGCGCTCCTCCGGGCAGAAGCGCGATGCCGGCCCTGGCGATCTGGTTCGGGCGCAGGCTCGATGATCTCGCGGCCGTTGAACTTCACGCTGCCCTGCGCGGCGGCCGACCAGGCCCATGATGCGATTTCATCGTCGTGGTCTTGCCGGCGCCGTTGCGGCCAAGCAGCGTCACCACCTCGCCGTCGCCGAACGTCGAAATCGACGCCGTGCAGGATATGGCTCTCGCCGTACCAGGCGTTCAGGCCCTGGACCTCCAGCATCGGATCAGCCATCGGCACTCCCCAGATAGGCGGCGATCACCTCGGGGTTTTTCGAAACCGCGGCGTAATCGCCCTCCGCCAGCACCTGGCCGCGCGTGAGCACCGTGATGGTGTCGCACAGGCCCTCCACCACCGAGAGGTTGTGCTCGACCATCAGGATGGTGCGGCCGAGCGCGGATGCGGCGGATCAGCGCGACGATGCGGTCGACGTCGCCATGCGCCATGCCGGCGGTGGGCTCGTCCAGCAGCAGCATTTCCGGTTCGAGCGCGAGCGTGGTGGCGATCTCCAGCGCGCGCTTGAGGCCGTAGGACAAGCTGCACGCCGGGACATCGACATAGTCCGACAGGCCGACATCGTCCAGCAGGGCGCGCGCGCGGTCGTCGAACACCGTCAGCACTTCCTCCGAGCGCCAGAAATCGAAGCTGGCGCCGCGGGCGCGCTGCAATGCCAGGCGGACGTTCTCGAGCGCGGTCAGATGCGCGAACACGGCCGAGATCTGGAAGCTGCGGACCAGGCCGAGGCGCGCGACCTCGGCGGGCTTCAGGCCGGTGATGTCGCGACCCTTGAAGTGAATGGTGCCGCGGGTCGGTTGCAGGAATTTCGTCAGCAGATTGAAGCAGGTCGTCTTGCCGGCGCCGTTCGGGCCGATCAGCGCGTGGATTGTCCCGTGCCGCACCGCGCAGCGCCACGTCGTCGACCGCGACGAAGCCGCGAAACTCGCGCGTCAGACCTGTTGTCTCCAGGATGGTGTCTGTCACCCCCGGACGTCTCCTGTTGTTCCAAGCCCCAGGTTGATTTGCATATCGGGCGGTTCAGCGCAAGATTGTTTCAAGGCGGACCATCGAAAGACACGAGGACGGGAACTGGCATGGCTGGGCTGTGGTTTGAGGAACTGACCCCGGGGCGGGTGGTCGATGCCGAATGGACGCGCACCGTCACCGAAGCGGACAACGTGTTGTTCTGCAGCATGACGATGAACGTGCAAAAATTGCATCTCGACGCCGAATTCGCCGCCGGGACCGAGTTCGGCCGGCCGTTGGTGAATTCCATCTTCACCCTTGGGCTGATGATCGGCATGAGCGTGCACAACCTCACCATGGGCACCACCGTCGCCAATCTCGGTATGACCGAGACGGTGTTCCCGGCGCCGGTGTTCGCGGGCGACACCATCGCCACCCGCACCACGGTGCTGGAGGCGAGGCCGAGCCGGTCGCGGCCTGACACGGGGGTCGTCACCTTCCGCCACGAAGCGTTCAACCAGGCCGGCACGCTGGTGGCGCGCTGCGACCGCCAGGCGCTGATGCGCCGCCGGCCCGATGCTTCGCCGTCTGAGGCTTCGGCATGAAGTTGCGCGGGCCGCTATTCGCCCCCGGCGATTCGGAGCGCAAGGCGCGCAAGGCGCTGGCGTCGGACGCTGACGCGGTGATTCTCGACCTTGAGGATTCGGTCGCCGCCGCGAACAAGGACACGGCGCGGGCACTCACCGCCGCGATCTTGCCGGATGCCGGCCGCACCGGCGTGATCGTGCGCATCAATCCACGCGAAACGGCGTGGTATCTCGCCGACCTCGCCGCCGTGGTGCCGGGGCGTCCGGCGGCGGTGATGCTGCCGAAATGCAGCGGTGCGGAGGATTTGCTGGCGCTCGACCATCATCTGGAGGTGCTGGAGACCGCCTTCGGGCTGGCGGTTGGCAGCGTCCGGGTGCTGCCGATCGTCACCGAGACCGCGGCCTCGGTGCTGGCCTTGCCGGCGATGGCGGCATTGGGCCAGACCGCCGCCGGCCGGCGGGTGCTGGCGTTCTGTTTCGGGGCGGAGGACCTGTCCGCCGATCTCGCGATCTCACCGCGCCATGCGGACGCGTCGTACCCCGCGCCGGTCGCCCATGCCCGGGCGGCGGTGCTGTTGGCGGCGGCGACGTTGGGCGTGCCGGCGCTCGACACGCCGTGGCCGGACCCGCGCGATCCCGCCGGCCTGGTGCGTGAGGCGGCGGCGGCGGCGGCGGACGGCTTCGCGGGCAAGCTGTGCATCCACCCCGACCAGATCCGGCCGGTGAACGCCGCCTTCACCCCCGATCCCGATCGGGTCATGTGGGCGCGGCGGGTGCGCGACGCCTTTGCGGCGGCCCCGGCGGCGGGGGTGTTCACGCTCGACGGCAAGATGATCGACCGGCCGCATCTGAAGCTCGCCGAGCGCATCCTGGCGGTGGCCGGGAATTGAGCCGGTGCAACCTTGCTCTCATGTGCGCGTAACGTTTGCGGGTATATACGAACGCGGCCGGCATGAAGCATCCACTCTCCTACGTCGCGACCGCGCGTTTGGTCGCAATTTTCCTGCTCGGGGGCTGTTCCCTCGGGCCTGACTATGCGGCGCCCGTGATCGACATGCCGGCGGCCTTCCGCGCCACGCCGCAGACTGCGGTGCAGGCCTGGCCGGCGGCGGATTGGTGGCGCGGCTTCAACTCGCCGCCGCTCGACGCGCTGATCGGCGACGCGCAGGCCAACAGCTTCGACATCGCCGCCGCGATCGCCCGGGTGCGGCAGGCGGACGCGCAGGTGCGGATCAGCGGCAGTCCGCTGCTGCCGACGGTGGGGACCACTGCCCAGGGTGCCTATTCCGGCGCCAGCCAGCGGCGGACCGCGTTCAATGCCGGCGGGTTTCGCGACGCCCGTTCGTATTCGCTCGGCGGGTCGGTCAGTTACGAGCTGGATTTCTGGGGGCGGCTGCGGGCGGTGCAGGATTCGGCCGAAGCGGGCGCGTTGTTCAGCCGGTTCGATCAGCAGACCGTGGCGCTCAGCACGGTATCCTCAATCGCCCTCACCTGGTTCCAGGTATTGGCGTTGCAGGACCGGCTGGATGTCGCGGCACGCAACCTGAACGACGCCAGCCAGATCCTTGACGCCATCCGCGCCCGCCTCGCCGCCGGCACCAACAGCCTGCTGGACGTGTCGCAGCAGGAGGCGCTGGTGGCCGGCATCCGGGCCCAGATCCCCGACCTGCGCAGCCAGTTGGAGCAGCAGTTGAACGGCCTGGGCATCCTCACCGGCCATCCGCCGGAGTTCATTTCGGGGAGCGTCAACCAAACTCGGCCCGGCTCGCTGCGCAACCTGACGCTGCCGGAGGTGTCGGCGGGCCTGCCGTCCGAATTGTTGGCGAGGCGGCCTGATGTCGCGGCGGCGGAGGCGGACCTGATCGGCGCCAATGCCGACATTCGCGCCGCGCGGGCGGATTTCTTTCCGCGCGTCGACCTCACCGGATCGGCCGGATTCCTGAGCCTGGGGTTGAACACGCTGTTCGGCCCGGGCTCGCTGTTCGTCAACGCCGCGGCGTCGGCGGCGCAGACGGTGTTCGACAACGGCTTGAAATCCGGCGTCTTCGAACAGCGCAAGGCGCGCTATGACGAGCTGCTCGCACAGTACCGCCGCGCCGTCGTGCAGGCGTTCACCGATGTCGACAACGCCGTCACCGCCTATCGCTACGCCACCGAGCAGGAGGCGCTGGAGCAGATCGCGGTGGACACGGCCCAGCGTGCCGCCGACATTGCCCGCGCTCAGCTATTGGCCGGCACCAGCGACATCGTCATCGCCCTGCAGGCGCAGACCACGCTGTTCAACGACCTCGACGCGCTGGCGCAGATACGGCTGGCCCGGTTCACCGCATTGGTGAACCTGTACAAGGCCCTCGGCGGCGGCTGGAGCAGGGGCGATGTAGTTCGGCCGCCCAGCACCATCTATCACGGCGTTCTATAATGCCGCCAATCAAGCGTTTCGGCGTCCTTCGATTGCCGTATTTCGGGTGAAGCTCTGCGTATGCGACGTTTCCTGTTCCTTTTGGTCTGTGTCGGGCTGGCCGCCGGTGGGGCGTGGTGGTGGTTCAACGTCCGTGCGCCGGCGGCCGCCCAGGCCGCCGCCGGCAGGCGCGGGCCGGACAGCATCCCGGTGCTGGTGGCCGCCGCCACCAGTCGTGACGTGCCGATCTACCTCGATGGCCTCGGCACGGTGCAGGCCTCCGCCATGGTGACGGTGAAACCGCAGATCGACGGCAAGCTGATGGAGGTCGATTTCACCGAAGGCCAGGACGTGAAGGCCGGCGACGTGCTGGCGCGGATCGACCCGCGCACCTTCCAGGCGGCGCTGGACCAGGCGGTCGCCAAGAAGGCGCAGGACCAGTCATTGCTCGCCAATGCCCGCGTCGACGCCGCGCGGTACCAGAAGCTGGCGGCAACCGCCTACACCTCGGCCCAGCAGGCGGACACGCAAAAGGCGCTGGTGACGCAGCTTGAGGCGGTGGTGTTGCAGGACCAGGCGCAGATCGACAATGCGCGAACGCAGTTGAGCTACACGACCATCGCCTCGCCGGTGGCCGGGCGCGTCGGCATCCGTCAGGTGGACGCGGGCAACATCGTGCATGCGAGCGACACCTCGGGCCTCGTGGTGGTGACCACGCTGCTCGCCGATTTCGGTGGTGTTCACCCTGCCGCAGCAGAGTCTTGCCGGCGGTGGCGGCGGCAATGGCGGCCGGCACCGCGGAGGTGCTGGCGTTGCCGCAGGCGGCCAGCGGAATCCAGCCGGCGGCGACGCAACCGAGCGGCGGCACCGCCGATCCGGCGCGTTCCGGCCCGGCGCCGCTCGACCGTGGCACGCTGACCGTGCTGGACAACCAGGTCGATCCCACCACCGGCACGATCAAGCTGAAGGCGAGCTTTCCCAACGAGAAGCTGCTGCTGTGGCCCGGCGCCTTCGTCACCGTGCGGCTGCGCGTGGACACGCTGCACGAGGCGACCGTGGTGCCGCCGGTGGCGGTGCAGCGCGGCCCGCGCGGGGCGTATGTCTATGTCGCCAACGACAACAAGACGGTGACGCGCCGGCCGGTCACCGTCGGGCACGAAAACCTGACGGCGTCGGTGATCAGCGACGGACTGAAGCCCGGCGAGCGGGTGGTGGTGGACGGCGCCGCCCGGCTGACCGACAACGCCAAGATCAACATCCTGTCGTCTGCCGGTGCGCCGCCGGACGGCAAGCCTGTCGGTGGCGGCGCGCCGGACGCCACGTCCTCGCGCCCGGTTCCGGTGGCGCGCGGCCAGCGCAACCGGGGCTCCACCTGACGGCGCCGGCGTGAGCATTTCCGCCCCCTTCATCGCCCGCCCGATCGCCACCGCGCTGCTGGCGATCGCGGTGCTGCTGGCCGGCGGCCTCGGCTATCGTGCGCTGCCGGTGTCGGCGCTGCCGCAGGTCGATTTCCCCACCATCCAGGTCACCACGCAGCTTCCGGGCGCCAATCCGGACACCGTCGCCAACCTGATCACCGCGTCGCTGGAACGCCAGTTCGGGCAGATCCAGGGCCTGACGACGATGACCTCCACCAGTTCCGAGGGCACCAGCCAGATCACGTTGCAATTCTCGCTCAGCCGCAACATCGACAGCGCGGCACAGGACGTGCAGGCGGCGATCAACGCCGCCGCCGGCACCCTGCCGACCACCCTGCCGTATCCGCCGGTCTATTCGAAGGTGAATCCCGCCGACGCGCCGATCCTGACGCTGGCGCTGATGAGCGACGCCATCACGCATCGACCGCATGAGCGACGCCGCCGACACGTTGCTGCAACCGAAGCTGTCCGAGATCGATGGCGTCGGCCGGGTGACGGTGCAAGGCAACATGCGCCCGGCGGTGCGGGTGCGCGTCGATCCGGCGCGGGTGGCGGCGTACGGGCTGTCGATGGAGGACGTGCGCAGCGCCATCGCGGCGGCCAACGTCAACGGCGCCAAGGGCGGCTTCGACGGGCCGCGTCAGGCGGTGGCGCTGGGTGCCAACGACCAGCTGGTCAGCCCCGACGCATACAAGGAGCTGGTGATCGCCTGGCGCAACAACGCGCCGGTGCGGCTGTCCGATGTCGGCAGCGTGGTCGGCGGCACCGAGAATGATCGCGTCGCCGCGTGGTACCAGGGCCATCCGGCGGTGGTGCTGGACATCCAGCGCCAGCCGGGTGCGAACATCGTGCAGACGGTGGACCGCATGCAACAGGCGTTGCCGGCACTGCGGCGCGCCATGCCGGCGGCGGTGAACATGGTGATCGTCACCGACCGCACCGAGACCATCCGCGCCAGCGTCGCCGACGTGCAGTTCACCCTGGTGCTGTCGATCGTGCTGGTGGTGCTGGTGATCTTCGCTGTTCCTGCGCAGTTGGCGCGCCACGGTGATTCCGGCGGTGGCGCTGCCGCTGTCGCTGATCGGCACCTTCGGCGTGATGTCGCTGTTCGGCTACGGGCTGGACAATCTCTCGCTGATGGCGCTGACGGTGTCGACCGGCTTCGTCGTCGACGACGCCATCGTCATGATCGAGAACGTGGTGCGCTACATCGAGGAAGGCGTGCCGCCGCTGGAGGCCGCGTACAAGGGCGCGGCGCAGATCGGCTTCACCATCGTCTCGCTGACCGTGTCGCTGATCGCGGTGTTCATTCCGTTGCTGTTCATGACCGGCGTGGTCGGGCGGCTGTTCAGCGAATTCGCGGTCACGCTGTCGGTGTCGGTGATCGTCTCGGCCGTGGTGTCGCTGACATTGACGCCGATGATGTGCGGGCGGCTGCTGCGCCCGGCCGCCGAGGAACGGCCCGGGCGGATCGCGCGCGGCCAGCGAGGCCGGCTTCGCCGCGCCTGCTCGCCGGCTACCGGCGCACCCTGTCCTGGTCGCTGCGCCATGAGCGTTTCGTGCTGCTGGTGGCGCTGGCGCACGCTGGTCGGCACGATCGTGCTCTACGTCGTGGTGCCCAAGGGCTTCCTGCCGCTGCAGGATACCGGGGTGATCGTCGCGGTGACCGAGGCCGAGCAGAGCGTCTCGATCCCGCGCATGAGCGCGCTGCAGGCGCAGGCGGCCGAGCTGATCCAGCAGCGACCCGGCGGTCTCGGGCGTGGTGTCGTTCGTCGGCGCCGGTTCGATCAACCCGACGCCGAACACCGGGCGGTTGACGATCGCGCTGAAGCCGCGCCGCGAGCGCGACGCCAGCGCCGATGCGATCGCCGCGCGCCTGACCGCAGCGCCTGCACGACATCGCCGGCCTGTCGATGTTCATGCAGCCGGTGCAGGACATCCAGATCGGCACCCGCATCAGCCGCACCCAGTTCCAGTACACCCTGATCGACACCGACGCCGCCGAGCTTGGCCTGTGGGCACCGCGGCTGCTGGCGCGGCTGCAGGGGCGTGCCGTTCTGCGCGACGTCACCAGCGACCAGCAGAACGACGGTTTCCGCACCTTCATCCGGGTCGACCGCGACAGCGCCATGCGCCTCGGCGTGACCATGCAGGCGGTGCAGGACGTCCTCTATGACAGTTTCGGGCAGCGGCAGATTTCGACGATCTTTTCGCAGGCCAACCAGTATCGCGTGGTGCTGGAGGCCAACCCGTCCTGGCAGGCGGACCCGACCTCGCTGCTGACGCTGCGCCTGCCCGGCACAGGTGGCGCGCAGGTGCCGCTATCGGCGATCGCCACGATCGAGCGCACCACCGGCCCGCTTGCGATCACCCATGAGGCGCAGTTCCCGTCCGTCACGCATCAGCTTCAACCTCGCCGATGGCGCGCTCGCTGGGCGCAGGCGGTGGACACGGTCGCGGTCGCCGAGCGCGAGATCGGCCTGCCGGCGACCATTTCCGGCAGCTATTCCGGCGACGCGGCGGAATTCCAGAAGTCGCTGGCCAGCGAACCCTGGCTGATCCTGGCCGCTGTCGTGGTGATCTACATCGTGCTCGGCGTGCTGTATGAGAGCGTCATCCATCCGGTGACCATCCTGTCCACCCTGCCATCCGCCGGCATCGGCGCGGTGCTGGCGCTGATGCTGGTCGGCGCCGATCTTTCGCTCGTCGCCCTGGTCGGCGTGGTGCTGCTGATGGGCATCGTGAAAAAGAACGCCATCATCATGATCGACTTCGCCATCGAAGCCGAACGCGAGCGCGGCGTGACGTCCCGAAGCCGCGATCGAGGAGGCGTGCCTGCTGCGATTCCGCCCGATCATGATGACCACCATGGCGGCCTTGCTCGGCGCCTTGCCGCTGGTGATCGAAAGCGGCACCGGCTCGGAGCTGCGCTTCCCGCTGGGTGTCACGATCGTCGGCGGTCTGCTGCTGAGCCAGTTGCTGACGCTCTACACCACGCCGGCGATCTACCTGGCGCTGGAGCGGCTCCGCCTGCGCCTGGCCGGGCCGGCGCGTCCGGTGCCGGCGGAGTAGGGGCCGCCGGCCGCCGTGAAGAACTTTTCCGCCACCTTCATTCGCCGGCCCGTCGCCACCATCCTGCTGGCGGTCGGGCTGCTGCTGTCGGGCGCCGTCGCCTATCGCTTCCTGCCGGTGGCGCCGCTGCCGAGCGTCGACATTCCGACCATCGTGGTGTTCGCCACCCGCCCGGGCGCCGATCCCGAGACGATGGCCGCCTCGCTCGCCTCGCCGCTCGAGCGCCATCTCGGCACCATCGCGGGCGTGACCGAAATCACCTCCACCAGTTCGACCGGTTCCACCAGCATCGTCGTGCAGTTTGAGCTCAACCGCGACATCGATGGCGCGGCGCATGACGTGCAGGCGGCGATCAACGCCGCCATCGTCGACCTGCCGGGCGACCTGCCGGCGCGGCCGTATTTCCGTAAGTTCAATCCGGCCGAAGCGCCGATCATGACCATCGCGCTGACCTCCGACACGCTGTCGATGGGCCAGGTCTACGATGCCGCCGACAGCATCCTCGCCCAGCGCCTGTCGCAGGTGAACGGCGTGTCGCAGGTCACCGTCAACGGCGCCGAGAAGCCGGCGGTGCGGGTGCGCCTCGACCCCGCCGCCGTCGCCGCCGCCGGGCTGTCCGGCGAGGATGTCTTCAACGCGATTCGCGCGGCCAACGTGATGGGTGCCACCGGCGGCTTCCAGGGGCCGGACCGCGCCGAGAGCGTCGCCATGAACGGCCAGATCGCCACCGCCGCCGAATACGCGCCGCTGGTGCTGAAGACCGCCGGTGGCGCGGTGGTGCGGCTGTCCAACGTCGCCACCGTGATCGACGGCGTCGCCAACACCCGCCTCGCCGCCTGGTTCGGCAAGCAGCCGGCGATCCTGCTCACGATCACCAAGTCGGCGGGCGCCAACGTGATCGAAACGGTGGAGAACGTGAAGGCGGTGCTGCCGCTGCTGCAGAGCTGGATTCCGCCGGATATCAAGCTGACCATCCTGTCCGACCGAACCCAGACCATCCGCGCCAGCGTCGACGATGTGCAGATCACTTTGCTGATCACCGTGACGTTGGTGCTGCTGGTGGTGCTGCTGTTCATGCGCCGGGTGGTGCCGACCATCGCCGCCGGTGTCACGGTGCCGCTGTCCATCGCCGGCACGCTGGCGATGATGTGGCTGGACGGCTTCGCGCTGGACAATTTCTCGCTGATGGCGCTGACGATTTCGGTCGGCTTCGTCGTCGACGATGCCATCGTGATGATCGAGAACATCGTCCGGCACATGGAGATGGGCAAGACGCCGATGCAGGCGGCGCTGGACGGCGCGCAGCAGATCGGCTTCACCGTGATGTCGATCAGCATCTCGCTGGTCGCGGTGTTCATCCCGATCATCTTCATGGGCGGCATCCTCGGCCGGCTGTTCCACGAATTCGCCATGACGCTGACGCTGGCGATCGCGGTGTCCGCACTGGTGTCGCTGACGCTGACGCCGATGCTCTGCGCCGTGTTCATGCACGCGCCGGTGGCGCCGACGCGGCGAAACCTGTGGACGCGGACCGACGGCGCGGTCGATCGAGCTTTCGTCGCCTCCCAGGCGTTCTACGCGCGAACCCTCGCCTGGACGCTGCGTTTCCCCTGGCTGATGCTGCTCGCCACCTTCGCGACCATCGGGCTCACGGTGTGGCTCTACATCGTGGTACCCAAAGGCTTCCTGCCGACCCAGGACACCGGCCTGATCCAGGGCGGCACGCTGGCCGATCCGTCGATCTCGTTCGCCGCGATGAGCGAGCGCCAGAAGGAAGCGGTCGACGTCATCCTCGCCGATCCCGCGGTCGCGGCGGTGGGCTCGACCGTCGGCGTCACCACGGGGTTTGCCTCGCTCAATCGCGGCCAGCTCACCGTCAGCCTGAAGCCGTTGAACGTCCGCGGCGTATCGTCCGAGCAGGTGATCGCGCGGTTGCGCCAGAAGCTTGCGGCGATCGGCGGGTTGCAGACCTTCCTGTTTTCCGCGCAGGACCTGCGTGGCGGCGGCCGGTCCGGCGGCTCCAACCAATTCGTGCTGATCGATCCTGACCTCAACGAACTACGCGATTGGACGCAGCAGCTTGAGGAGAGGCTGCGCGGCGTTCCGGGCCTCGCCGACGTCAGCAGCGACCAGGACCGCGCCGGGCCGCAGGCCAATGTGGTGATCGACCGCGTTGCCGCGGCGCGGCTCGGCGTGTCGGTCTCGGCGATCGACAACGCGCTGAACAACGCCTTTGCCCAGCGGCAGATTTCCATCATCTACGCCCAGCGCAACCAGTACCGTGTCGTGCTGGAAGTGGACCCGCGCTTGCAGACCGATCCATCGATGCTCGATCGCATCTTCGTCGGTGCGACCAGCGGCGCCGCCAAGGGGACGCAGGTACCGCTGGGCAGCGTGGTCCGGGTGGAACGCGGCACGGCGCCGCTGGCGGTGCGCCACCAAGGGCAATATCCGGCCGCCACCATCACCTTCAACACCGCGCCGGACCTGGCGATGGGCGATGCGCTGGCCGCCGTGCAGAAGGCGGCGGACGATTTGCACATGCCGGAGACGGTGCGCAGCCAATTCGCCGGCAACGCCCGCTACCTCACCGACAGCCTCAGTTCGCAGCCATTGCTGATCGGCGCCGCGTTCCTCGCGATCTACATCGTGCTCGGCGTGTTGTACGAAAGCCTGACGCAGCCGCTGACCATCATCTCCACCTTGCCCTCCGCCGGGCTTGGCGCGTTGCTGGCGCTGCTGATCTCCGGCACCGACCTGTCGATCATGGGCATCGTCGGCATTCTGTTGCTGATGGGCATCGTCAAGAAGAACGCGATCATGCTGGTGGATTTCGCACTCGAGGAGGAGCGCCTGCATGGCCGCACGCCCGAGCAGGCAATCCATGCCGCGTGCCTTGAGCGGTTCCGGCCGATCATCATGACGACGCTCGCGGCATTGCTCGGGGCGTTGCCGCTGGCGCTGGCGTTCGGCACCGGTTCGGAACTTCGCCGCCCGCTTGGCATCGCCATTTCCGGCGGGCTGATCGTGTCGCAGGCGTTGACGCTATACACGACGCCGATCATCTATTTGGCCCTGCAACGCCGCCGCCGCCCGGCGGCCCTGGCCGCGGCGGAGTAACGCCGGCGCGATTCGCGCGCCGAAATATGGTTGCGAAAGGTTCCGGCGTGGAAACGCCGCCTGGCCAGATGCAGGTGCTCCGCAAGCCGTTCCGCCGCGACGAGTTGATCCGGCGGCTGCACTTGCTGATCGCCCGCCGTGCCACCGCGGGGCGGTCGAGGCGGCACTCGGTTAGGCGAAGGCCGACACGAAGACGGTCACGAGGCCGAGTGTGAGGTTGATCGTGATCAGCAGGCGGATTCAATTCACCGCCGCCGCGCCGGCGGCAAGGTCGCCGGTGTCGAGTGCGGCGCGCATCGTCGGCCAGGCGCCGAAGAAGATGACCGCGAACAGCGCCGCCATGATCAACCCGAGCAGATGCATCAGATGCACCGCCCAGTTCGCCGCGGCGAAACCGCCGAACAAGGTGAACAACATGGCGTACCCGCTCAGCAGCAGCATCGGCATGACATGCCAGACGATGCGAAAGAAGCGTTGAAACACCTGGCGGTGCAGTCCCAGACGCGCCGGCGGCTCCAGCCCCCCCAGGCTGGGGCGCAGGACCAGCAGCGCGAACGCCATGCCGCCCACCCAGATCACCGCGCAGAGCAAGTGGACGGCGAGCAGCAGGGACCCGATCAGCAAGGTTTCGGTCATGTCAGGATTTCCTCGATTTCGGCCAGCATGGCGAGCAGCTCGCGGGCGGCGAGCGAATTCGGTGCTGTTTCGGTGACGCTGAGGCCTTGGGCGAAGGCGCCGGCGAAGCCGACGCGGTTGCCGAGGGCGGCGGTGAGGACGGGGTAGCCGCCAAGCGCGATCGCCGCCTCCACCGAAGCGCGCAGGCGGCCGGAGGCGGGAGCGCGGTTGAGCACGATATGCGCCCGCCGCCTTTCGTCGGCCGCCAGCTTCAAGGTCGCTTCGGCGGCCCAGAGGTCGGGCGGGCTGGGCTGGATCGGCACCAGCACCAGGTCGGCGGCGCGCACCGCGAGGCGGGCATCGGTGTCGACCTGCGGCGGACTGTCGATCAACAGCACGTCATGGGTCTTTCGCAGGCTGTCGATCTGGCCGCTCAGGCGCCAGCCGGCGGCGTTGGACAGGCTGATCGCGGGGGCGGCGGGACCTTTCCCGGCGGCCCGGGCGGCGCGCAGGGCGTGCCAGCGGGATAGGCTCTGCTGCGGATCGATGTCCAGCACCGCGACGCGCCGGGTCGCGGCGAATGCCGCGGCCAGGCTGGCGGCCAGCGTCGTCTTGCCGGAGCCGCCCTTCTGCTGGGCCACCGTAATCACCACTGTCATGCCGCGACTCCGCTGTCACGCGGCAGTGTAGCGTATCCGCGTTGCCGGATTGGAGCCGTTTGCCGTGACCTTCGCGCCGATCGAATTGCTGACGCCGGACGAAATGGCGGTGGCTGACCGGACCGCCGTGGCGATGGGATGCAGCATCGAGGCGCTAATGGAGAATGCCGGGCGGGCGGTGGCGCGGGCAATCCGCGCCCGGTTCAGCCCTTGCCGGACGCTGGTGCTGTGCGGGCCGGGCAACAATGGCGGCGATGGCTATGTCGTGGCCAGGCTGCTCGCACAGATCGGCTGGCCGGTGTCGGTGGCGGCATTGTCGCCTTCCCGGTACGCGGCGGGCTGGCGCGGCCCAACCGTGCCGTTCTCCGCCGCCGAGGCGGCGCGGGCGGAACTGGTGGTCGATGCGGTGTTCGGCGCCGGCCTGTCGCGGCCGCTGGACCCTGAGGTGCTGAATGTGTTGCGGGCGGCACGGCGCGTGGTGGCGGTGGACGTGCCGAGCGGCGTGGACGGTGCGACCGGAGGCGGGGACGCGGTCGCGGCTGTGCTGACGGTGACGTTCTTCCGGCTCAAGCCCGGGCACAAGCTGCTGCCCGGGCGGGATTTATGCGGCGAAACCGTGCTCGCCGACATCGGCATTCCGGCAGCGGTGCTGGAGAAACTTATGCCGCATACCTATCTCAACCGGCCGGGCCTGTGGCGCGTGCCGGAGCCCGGCGCCGACAGCCACAAATACAGCCGCGGCCACGTGACCGTCGTCGGCGGTGCCGCGATGACCGGCGCGGCCCGGCTCGCCGCGGCCTCGGCGCGGCGCGGCGGCGCCGGCCTCGTGACGATAGCGGCACTGGGCAGCGCGGCCGTCTACCGCGCCGGGAACGCCGGGGTGATTGTGGACGCGGCGGCTGTTGAGGTGCAATTGCAGGACCCGAGGCGGCTGGCATGGGTCGCGGGGCCAGGCCTCGGCGTCGACGCGGCCCGCCAGGTCCTGCCGGTGCTGCTGCGCGCCGGGCGGCAGGTGGTGGTCGATGCCGATGCGCTCACCGCCTGCGCCGGCACGCCTGCGAGGCTGCGCGGCGCCGCGGTCCTGACGCCGCATGCCGGCGAGTTCGCCCGCGTCTTCGGCAAGCCCGGGCCGGACCGCGTCGGCGCCGTCCGCGCGGCGGCGCGGCTGGCGCACGCCGTGGTGGTGCTGAAAGGCTCCGACACCATCGTGGCCCACCCGGATGGCCGGGTGGCGATCAACGACACCGCCCCCTCGTTCCTCGCCACCGCCGGATCGGGCGATGTGCTGGCGGGCCTGGTCGCTTCATTGCTGGCACAGGGCATGCCGCGCTGGGAGGCGGCGTGCGCCGCGGTATGGCTGCACGGCGTCGCGGCGGCGGAAATCGGCGCCGGCCTGATCGCCGAAGACCTGACAAGCGCGTTCCCCGCCGCCTTCCGGCGTGCGTTGGCGGCCTCTCCCCGGTAATGTCCGCGTGCGAGAAGGGGAATGGAAGTGAGCGACACCGCAACGCCTGGCCTGTTCGACCGCGCCATCCGGACCATCGCCAGCGCCTGGCGCGACATGGCCGCCAGCGTGTCGCGCGAGGAGGATGACAGCGTCGCCGCCCAGATGCAGGCCTGCCTGTCCGGCCGCGGCGGCGAGATCAGCGCTCGCAACCGCGCGGCCAAGCTCGCCCAGTCCTACCTGATCCTGGACCAGGGCGGCCGCATCGCCTTCCTGCGCACCCTCGCCGGCTTCGACTCCGACCCCGACGCCGTCGCCGCCGCCTATTCCGGCCTCCAGGGAGCGTCCGACGAGGCCGAGCGGGCCAGCGCCCAGATGCGCCTGCGCCGGGTGCTGGAGCCGCCGCGCATGCGGCTGCTGACCCAGTTCACCACGCTGCCCGATGGCATGAAGTTCCTGGTCGACCTGCGGCATTTCCTGCTGGAGCACATGCGCGGCGACCCGGCCTTGGTCGCACTGGAAAGCGACCTCAAGACGCTGCTGGCAAGCTGGTTCGACGTCGGATTCCTCGAATTGCGGCGGATTGACTGGGAAAGTCCCGCGGCGTTGCTGGAGAAGCTGGTCGGCTACGAGGCGGTGCACGAAATCCGCAGCTGGCGCGACCTGCGCAAGCGCCTCGGCCCGGATCGGCGATGCTACGCCTTCTTCCATCCGCGCATGCCCGGCGAGCCGCTGATCTTCGTCGAGGTGGCGCTGGTGCGCGGCCTCGCGGACAGCGTGCAGCGGCTGCTGGACCAGAAGGCGCCGGTGCTGGACATCGCGCAGGCCGATACCGCAATCTTCTATTCGATCAGCAATTGCCAGCTCGGCCTCGCCGGCATCAGCTTCGGCAACTTCCTGATCAAACGCGTGGTGGACCTGCTTTCCACCGAGTTCCGCAACCTGCAAAGCTTCGCCACCTTGTCGCCGATCCCGGGATTCCGCCGCTGGCTGGAACGCCGGTTCGCCGAGGCAGATGAAGCGTTGTTGAGCGAGGACGAAGATGCCGCCCTGCGCGCCGCCGCCCCGGACGCAGGGTCGGGCAAGGCGGCACTCGAATCGCTGCTCGCCGGACGGCGCTGGATGCGCGACGCGGCACAGGTGAAGCTGCTGGAACCGGTGCTGCTGCGGCTTTGCGCCCGCTATCTGCTGCACGAGGCGCGCGGCGGGCGGGCGGCCGATCCGGTGGCGCATTTCCATCTCTCCAACGGCGCGCGCGTCGAGCGGCTGAATCCGCTGGCCGACATCTCCGACAAGGGGACGAAGGAGAGTGCGGGGCTGATGGTCAACTACCTCTACGACCCCGACCAGATCGAGAAATATCACGAGGACTACGCCGGCGAGGGCAAGCGCAACGCATCCTCGACCGTGCGCAAGCTCGCTTCCGCCAAGGGACAGAAGAAATGAACGTGCCGGCCAAACCAGGGTTCCAGCCACTGACCGCTTCGCGCACCACCGAGCTGCTGCACCAGATCGAGCGCAAGCTGCTGTGGCTGTCGGCCTGGATGATCCACAACGCCAATCACCTGCGTCCCAACAGGGACGGATTGAAGGTCGGCGGCCACCAGGCCTCCTGCGCGTCGGTGATCTCGATCATGACGGCGCTGTATTTTGAGACGTTGCGGCCACAGGACCGTGTGGCGGTGAAGCCGCATGCGGGCCCGGTGTTCCACGCGATGAATTACCTCCTCGGCCGCCAGACGCGCGAGAAGATGGAGGGCCTGCGGCAGTTCGGCGGCGTGCAGTCCTACCCCAGCCGGGTGAAGGATGGCGGCGAGGTCGATTTTTCGACCGGCTCGGTCGGCTTGGGCGTGGCGATGACCAGCTTCTCGGCGCTGATGGCCGATTACGTGCGGCTGCACGGGCTCGGCCGCGGCGATCTCCCTCCCGGCCGCCACATCGCCATCGCCGGCGACGCGGAACTGGACGAGGGCAACATCTACGAGGCGCTGCTGGAAGGCTGGAAGCACGACGTCCGCAATGTCTGGTGGATCATCGACTACAACCGCCAGAGCCTGGACAGCGTGGTGCCGGACCGCTTGTTCGGCCGCATCGAGGGCCTGTTCCGCGACATGGGCTGGAACGTGGTGACGATGAAATACGGCCGCCGGTTGCAGGCGGCGTTCGAACGCCCCGGCGGCGAGGCGCTGCGCCACTGGATCGACGATTGCCCGAACAGCCTGTATTCGGCACTGACCTTTCAGGGTGGTGCGGCGTGGCGGCAGACTTTGCTTGCCGATCTCGGGCGCTCCAGCGAGTTCCGCGCGATCATCGATCCGCTGACCGATGATGAACTCGCCGCACTGATGAACAATCTCGGTGGCCATGACATCGAATATTTGATCGAGCATCTGCGCGCCGCCGACGCCGAAGGCGACCAGCCGACCTGCTTCATCGCCTACACGGTGAAGGGCATGGGCCTGCCCTTTGCCGGCCACAAGGACAACCACTCCGGCCTGATGACCGCCGAGCAGATGGATTTCTTCCGCACCGCGATGAACATCCGCCCCGGCCATGAATGGGACCCGTTCGAGGGCCTGGACGCGACGCCCGATGAAATCGCGGCATTCCTCGAAACCGTGCCGTTCGCAACCCCGCTCACGCCGGAAGGGCGCGCTTTGACCGCGCCAATCGTGGCCGTTCCGCCGGTGCTGCCGATGCCGAAATTGGCCGGGCGCAAGATGTCCACCCAGTCCGGCTTCGGCGACATCCTGGCCGAGATCGGCCGCGGCCAAGGCGAGCTCAAGGACCTCGCCGATCGCATCGTTACCACCAGCCCAGACGTGACGGTTTCCACCAATCTCGGGCCGTGGGTGAACCGGCGCGGCGTGTTCGACCGGCATACCCGCAACGACGTCTTCCGCGACGCGAAGCTCGCCAGCGCGCAACGCTGGGGGATGACGCCGGAGGGCCAGCATATCGAGCTCGGCATCGCCGAGCAGAATCTGTTTCTCCTGCTGGGTGCCGCGGGTTTGGCGCCGGCATTGCACGGCGCGCGCCTGCTGCCGATCGGCACCGTGTACGATCCGTTCGTCAATCGCGGGCTCGATGCCCTGATCTATGCCTGCTACCAGGATTCGCGTTTCCTGCTGGTCTCGACACCATCCGGCCTGTCCCTCGCACCCGAAGGCGGGCAGCACCAATCGGTCAACACGCCGCTGATCGGCATGAGTGCGGACCGGCTCGCGAGCTACGAGCCATCGCATGTCGATGAATTGGCGATCCTGTTGCGCTTCGCCTTCCACCACATGCAGCAGCCGGATGGCTCCGCGGTGTGGCTGCGTTTGTCGACGCGGCAACTGGACCAGAACCCGCGCGAACTCGATCCGCAAGCAGTGATATCAGGCGCCCATTGGGTGGTGCCGCCGTCGCCCGGCGCCCGGATCGCGCTCGCCTATCAAGGCCCGGTGGCGCCCGAGGCGGAGCAGGCCTTCGCCGAACTCGCGGCCGAGGAACCCGGCGCCGGGCTGCTGGCGATCACCAGCCCGGACCGTCTGCATGCCGATTGGAGTGCGGCCGGACGGGCGCGTCGCCGGGGCGAGCTTGGTGTGATGTCGCATGTCGAGACCATTCTGGCGCCGTTGGCGCCGGACGCGGCGCTGGTGACCATCCTCGACGGGCATCCGGCGGCGCATTCCTGGCTCGGCGCGGTGCGCGGGCAGCGCGTGGTGGCACTCGGTCCGGACCGGTTCGGACAGAGCGGGGACATTCCCGATCTGTACCGGGAATATGGGCTGGACGTGGATGCGATCCTTGACGCCTGCGCGCAGGCTTTGTTGGGCTAGGTACCATTACGCATCGGCGGTGTCCGCCGCCCGACTCTACACGTGTCGTCTTTCAGGGAGCGCCTCATGAGCCAGGTACAAGATCGCCGTTGTCGTCGGCAGCCTTCGCAAGGACTCGTTCAACCGCAAGCTCGCCGGCGCGCTGGTGAAGCTGGCGCCCGGTGAATTTTCGTTCGAACAACTGCCGATCGGCGATCTGCCGCTGTACAACCAGGATGACGATGCGAACCCCGCGCCTGTGGTGACACGACTGAAGGAAAAGATCCTGGCGTCGCAGGGCGTGCTGTTCGTGACCGCGGAATACAACCGCTCGATTCCCGGCGTGCTGAAGAATGCGATCGACCACGCGTCGCGGCCATATGGCAAGAGTGCCTGGAAGGACAAGCCGGCCGGGGTGATCGGAATCTCCCCCGGCGCCGTCGGCACGGCGCTGGCGCAGCAGCATTTGCGCAATGTGCTGGCTTACCTGGACATGCCGACCCTAGGGCAGCCGGAGGCGTTCGTGCAGATGAAGGAAGGGCTGTTTGACGAGGCTGGCGGGATCGGGGCTGGCTCCACTCCCTTGCTGCAGACCTGGATGGATCGTTACGTCGCCTGGGTGAAGCGCCACGTGGGCGAAGTCGCGGTTGGCGCCTGAAGAATAACCCCACGCGACCTTTGGTCTACGTGATGTGCGCTCACCTCCTGAGGAGTGACTGATGGATGCTGACGTCAGCTTGGTGGCCTCTCCGCGTCGCGCGGAATTCACGGGCCAGCCTGCGGGCAATCATCCGCCTCTGATTCGGGCGGCGCACTGGGTTACGGTCGCACTGATCGTCGGCGCCTACACACTGGCCTGGTCGCGCCATGACGGTATGCCGCGCGACCAGGCGGTGCGGCTTCTCATGCTGCACCGTTCGGTCGGGGTGACGATTTTTTTGCTCACTTGGGTTCGGCTTGGCGTCCGTGCCCGCGCCCGGCTGCCGGATTGGCCTGCGGACATGCCGGCCTGGCAGCAATTCGCCGCGAAGGCGAGCGAGTGGGCGCTCTATGCCTGCCTTGTCGCCATGCCGTTGCTCGGACTTTCCGCCAGCCTGCTGCGCGGCAATTTGGTGCTGTTCGGCATTGCGGTGCCGCAGCTGATGGCGGCGGATCGGCAATTGTCGCGCCAAATCCTCGCCGCCCACGGCGCGGTCGCGCTGGCGCTGCTCGGGTTGATCGCACTGCATGTCGCCGCCGCCTTGCAGCATCACTTCATCCGGCGCGACGACGTGCTTTTACGTATGCTGCCGGCGTTGAGACGAGGCAAAGCGACGCGGCGGAACTAGGGCAGCACCAGTGCATTCGGAGACGACGACGTCGTTCACCAGCACGTAGCCATTGGTGTCGCCGCTGTCGTGCAACGCGATCTTGTAAAGAATCCTTGCAGCAGGTGCTGGGCGCGTTGCGTGGCGGCCGCGTCGGCGGCATGGTGGGAGGAGGGATGTAAGCCGGGGAAATGCAGTGCGGACGAAGATTGGCTTGACGGTGATGGCGGCGTTGTGCGCGGCAATGCCCGCCATGGCGGGCGGCGCGAAGACAATCCGCGCGGTGATGCAGGCCGACCTTGGCATCATCGATCCGGTCGTCACCACGGCCACGATCACCGCTTACCACGGTGCCATGGTCTACGACACGCTGTTCGGCATCGATACCGATCTGAAGCCGCAGCCGCAAATGGTCGGCGAAACCGTGGTGAGCGACGACAAGCTGACCTGGACCTTCACCCTGCGCCCCGGCCTGCTGTGGCATGACGGCAGCCCGGTGACGGCCAAGGACTGCATCGCCTCGATCAAGCGGTTCGCGCAGAAGGACGGGGCGGGGGCGCGGCTGATGTCCAAGACCGCGGCGCTGGAGGCGATCGACGACCACAGCTTTCGCCTCGTCCTGAAAGAGCCGTTCGGCATGGTCACCGACATCCTGGCGAAGACCTCGACCAACGTGCCCTACATGATGCGCGAGCGTGACGCGATGACCGACGCCAGCACGCCGGTGAAGGAGGCGATCGGCTCCGGACCGTTCCGGTTCGTCGCCAGCGAACGCGTCTCCGGCAGCGCGACCGTTTATGAAAAGAACCAGGCCTATGTGCCCCGCGCAGATCCGCCCAGCGGCTTTGCCGGGGCCAAGGTGGTGAAGGTGGACCGGGTGATCTGGTCGGTGATCCCTGATCAGCAGACGGCGGTGTCCGCACTGCTGCGCAACGAGATCGATTTCTACGAAACCCCGCCTTCCGACCTGATCCCGATGCTGAAGACGTCGAAGGACGTGCGGCTGCAGGTGCTCGACCGCCTCGGCACGCAAGCGTTGCTGCGGATGAACTTCCTGCAGCCGCCGTTCGACAATGTGAAGGCCCGCCAGGCGATGCTGCTGCTGACGCGGCAGGAAGACTACATGCAGGCGATGGTCGGCGACCCCGATTACTACAAGACCTGCGGCGCGCTGTTCGTCTGCGGCTCGCCGATGGAAAACGACGTCCATACCGAATGGGTGCGGCACAACGACATCGAACGGGCGAAGCAGCTGTTCAAGGAAGCGGGCTATGACGGCCGCAAGGTGGTGGTGCTGCAGCCGGTCGACTACCTGGTCTATTCGGTGGCCGCCCAGGTTACGGTGGGGCTGCTGCGCGAAGCCGGGATCAACGCCGAAGTGGCCGCGTCGGACTGGAGCACGATGCTGGCGCGGCGCGCCAATCGCGGGCCGGTGGACAAGGGCGGCTGGAACATCTTCCACACCGGCACTGGCGGCAACGGGGCGGCCAACCCGGTGCTGAATACCTGGATCACCAGCACCGGCGCCACCGCCAATGTCGGCTGGCCGGACAATGCGCGCAACGAGACGCTGCGCGACGACTGGGCGCGGGCGGCAACGATCGCGGAGCGCCAGAAGATCGCGCGCGACCTGCAGCAGAACGCGTATGAGTTCGTGCCGTATATCCCGATCGGAATCACCCTGGTGCCGGTCGCCTACCGCACCTCGCTGAGCGGCTTCGTCCCGGTGCCGGGGATCGTGGCCTTCTGGAATGTCGACAAGGCGGAGTAGGCTGCCGCTTTCGGTTCCAAAAGGAAGTACGATCGATGCTGACTGTTCTCGTCACCGGCGCCTCGTCCGGGTTTGGTGCGGCCATTGCGCGGCGCTTCGTGAAAGACGGCCACCGGGTGGTCGCGACCGCGCGCCGTGCCGATCGCCTGGCCGCATTGCAGGCCGAAATCGGCGGGCGCGGTGCTGGCCTTCGCGCTCGACGTGACCGACCAGGCGGCGGTGCAGGCCCTTCCAGGCGCCCTTCCCACCGGCTGGCAGGACATCGACGTGCTGGTGAACAACGCGGGCCTCGCGTTGGGACTGAGTCCGGCTTGGGAGGCGGAGCCCTCGGATTGGGAGAAGATGGTCGCGACCAACGTCTCCGGCCTGATCCGCATGACACGGGCGCTGCTGCCTGGGATGGTCGCGCGCAACAGCGGCCATGTCATCAACCTCGGCAGCACCGCCGGCAGCTACGCGTATCCGGGCGGGCATGTGTACGGTGCGTCGAAGGCGTTCGTCACCCAGTTCAGCCTCAACCTGCGCGCCGATTTGGTCGGCACCGGGGTGCGCGTGACCGATTTGGAACCGGGGCTGGTCGGCGGCACGGAGTTCAGCGCCGTGCGCTTCGGCGACGCGGCACGGGCGCAGGCGGTGTATGCGGGCACGGTGCCGCTGACCGCCGAGGACGTCGCCGAGGCGGTCGCCTGGGTCACGGGCCTGCCCGCGCACGTCAACATCAACCGGATCGAAATGATGCCGACTTGCCAGGCGCCGGGCCCATTGGCGGTGAAGCGGCAGGGGTAATTCCGCGGGCGGGGGCGGTGGGCGATAAGTCGGTCGCCATCGCCTCCGATCCGTAGCATGCTCCGATCAAAGCTGCGGGGGAGACGCCACGATGAACGGGATCACCAGACGCCGGTTGTTCACTGCCACGGCCGCCGCCACGCTCGGCCTGGCAGGCTTCCGTGCCGGCGCCCAGGCGCTGGCGCCGTTTGAGCAGGAGCTGTATGGCCCGGCCAAGAAGGAAGGCGAGCTGACCTGGTATTCCGGCCAGCTCAGTGCCGAGACATCCGAGGCGGTCGGCGCCGCCTTCACCGCGCGCTATCCCGGCGTGAAGGTGAACGTGGTTCGCAGCACGTCGCAGGTGGCGTTCCAGCGGCTGTCGCAGGACATGCGGGCGGGGGTGGCGCAATGCGACATCTTCAGCTCCACCGACATCAGCCATTCGAACTTCCTGAAGCGCGAAGGCAAATACCTGAAGTTCCGGCCGACCAATGCCGGCGGCCTGCTGCCGGCGGCGCGCGACATCGACCCGGACGGGTATTTCCATGTGTCGTATCTCGGCATCTACCAGATTGCCTACAACACGACGAAGGTGAAGGAGCCGCCGACCAGTTGGAAGGACGCGCTGGACCCGAAATGGAAGAACGCCCTGGCGATCGGCCATCCCGGCTACAGCGGTGCCATCGGCTCGCTCTGCGTGCAGCTGCGCAAGATGTACGGCTGGGACTATTTCAAGGCGTTGGAAAAGAACGCGCCGCAGATCGGCCGGTCCAGCGAGGACCCGGTGACGCTGCTCAACGCCGGCGAGCGGACGGTCGGGCTCGGGGTGCCGAGCGGTGCGATCCTGCTGAGCCTGTCGCGCGGCAATCCGCTGGCGCTGGTGTATCCGAGCGACGGCACGTTGCTGGTGAATTCGCCGAGCGGGATTCCCAGCACGGCGCCGCATCCGAATGCCGCGAAGCTGTTCATGGAATATTTCGCCGGGCCGGATTTCTCGAAGGTGACGGCCCAATTCTTCAACCTGCCACTGCGTGCCGACGTGCCGCCACCCGTTGGTGCGAAGCCGCTCGACCAGGTGAAGCTGGTGTTCCCGACACCGGCCGAGATCGAGACCGGGGTTCCCGAGGTGAAGGAGCTTTGGCGTGACACGTTTGGTGTATGAGGCCGGCGGTGTATGAGGCCGGCGCATGAGGGCCGGCGTGCCGGCGGTGGCCGCGGTGCGGGCCTCTATGTCCACCCGCTGGCTGCGGCAGCTGCGCGGGCTGGAACCGGCAGGCCTGGTCTGGCTCGGCCTCGTCTTCGTGCTGCTGTTCCTGGTGGCCGGGCCGGTGGGCAAGCTTCTGGTGGTCAGTTTTCAGAAACAGGGCAGCGGCGCTTTCACCTTCGACAACTACCTGCAAGCCTATGGCCGCGTGCGATATCTGGAGGCGCTGGGCAACTCGCTGATGCTTGGCTGTGCCGCGGCGGGAACGGCGCTGGTGTTCGCGTTGCCGATGGCGTGGGCGGTGTCGCGAACCAACATGCCAGGAAAAGGCTTTGTCTGGATCACCGTGCTTGGCGCGTTCGTGATGCCGCCTTATCTCGGCGCGATCGGGTGGATCCTGCTCGCCGGCCCGAACTCCGGGGCGATCAACCTCGCCTGGCACATGGCTGGCGGCAGCGGCCCGCTGGTGAATATCTACAGCTTCACCGGGCTCGCCTTCGTGCTCGCGCTGTATGCGTTTCCGCTGCTGTTCATCTTCGTGAAGTCGGCGCTGGATTTGGTCTCGTCGGAGATGGAGGACGCCGCCAATATCCTCGGCGCGGGAATCTGGACGACCACGCGCCGCGTCACGTGGCCGTTGGTGCTGCCGGCGATTCTTGGCGGCCTGATCATCGTGTTTTTGGAAACCGTCGCGCTGTTCGGCACCCCGGCGATCCTCGGGATTCCCGCGCGCATCAACGTCGTCACCACCCAGCTCTGGCAGTTCTTCGAATACCCCGTGCGGGTGGAGGTGGCGGCGGCATACGCGATGCCGCTGCTGCTGATCACCGTGGCGCTGATCGCCGGCCAGAAGGCGCTGATGTCGCGCCGCGGTTATGTTGCGCAGACCGGCAAGGGCGGGGAGCGCCGGCCGATCGAGCTTGGCAAATGGCGCTGGCTGCTGTTCGGCTACTGCGCGCTGATCGGCGCGCTCGCCGTGGTGATGCCGCTGCTGGTGTTGTTGCAGGCGTCGTTCGCGAAAGCCTGGGGGCGGGGCCTCAGCTTTGAGAACCTGACGTTCAGCAACTACACCTATTTGATCTTCCGGCACGAGATGGCGCTGACCTCGATCTGGAACACCATGTGGTTCTCGGCGGTGGCGGCGACGGCGGCGGTCTTGATCGCGCTGCTGGTCGCCTATGTCGCGCTCAGGCGGCTGGTGCCGTTCGCGGGCGTGCTCGGCTTCATCGCCATGGCGCCGTTCGTGATTCCGGGCATCGTCATGGCGATCGGCTTCTATGCCGCCTACGCGCCGCCGCCGGTGTCGCTGTACGGCACATCGGCGATCGTCATCCTGGCCTTCACCGCCCGATTCCTGCCGATCGCCTTCGCCAATGCCAGCGCCGCGATCCGCGCGGTGCATCCGGAGATGGAGGAGGCGGCGCGAATCCTCGGCAGTGGGCGGCTGCACGCGATGCGCTGGGTAACGGCGCCGCTGCTGCGGAAAAGCCTGATCGGCGGCTGGCTGATCGTGTTCATCGTCGCGTCGCGCGAATTGTCGGCGGCAATCTTCCTGGTCGGCCCGAAGACGCGGACCATGGCGGTGCTGCTTTACGACCTGAGCGAAGCCGGCAATTTCGAGCAACTGGCGGCGTTCGGCGGCATCCTGCTGGCCATCACCATGGTGCTGGTGGGCATCGGCATGAAGCTGGCCGGACGCGACTTCATGCTGCGCCGGACTTAGAACGCCTTTCAAAACCCGCCCTGCAATGCGCGCAGGCAGATGAGTGAACACGCGAGGGAGGTGAAGGCGTGATGGATGTCGATCCTGCATTCGTAGCGAATGGTGAGCCGTCGGAATTTGTTAAACCAGGCGAAGCTGCGCTCGATTACCCAGCGGTGGCGACCGAGTTTCTGGCTGGTCTCAATGCCGCGCCGGGCGATGCGGGGCTGGATCTGGCGGCGCAAGCAAGCGCGGCGGCAGCGACGGTGATCGTAGGCTTTGTCAGCGTGCAGCTTATCTGGTCTGCGCCGTGGTCGGCGGCGCTTGCCTGCAACCGGCGGAACGGCGTCGAGCAGGTCTTCGAAGGGTATGCTGTCGTGAACGTTGGCCCCGGTCAGGATGAAGGCGAGCGGGATACCGCGGCGATCAGTGATCAGGTGACGCTTGGTGCCTGGTCTGCCGCGATCCGTCGGGTTCGGGCCTGTCGCGGCACCCCCCTTTTCGCCGCGATGGACGAACTGTCCATGCAGGCCCGGCTCCAGTCGATCCGGTCTGCGTCGCGCAGCCGCCGGAGCAGCTCGCGATGCAGCCGGTCCCACACGCCCGTTGCCTGCCAATCCCGCAACCGTCGCCAGCAGGTCACGCCCGAGCCGCATCCCATCTCCGCCGGGAGCATCTCCCACGGAATGCCCGTACGCAGGACGAACAGGATGCCGCTCAACGCCGCACGCGCCGGAACAGGCGGCCGGCCGCCTTTGGGCTTCAAAGAAACAGGTGGCAGCAGTGGCTCGACGATCAGCCACAGCGATTCGGGAACAAGGGGAGTGGGCATCCCTTCTCATGAATCAGCCCAGCTCCGAGTACAAGGGTTTTGAAAGGCGTTCTTAGAGCAATATGGCTTTAGGTGGAATCACCTTGCCATAAAATTGCTCGCCTAGATCGGCTCGCGCCTAGCCGGGATCGCGGTCCAACTCCGGGTAATGGCGGAAGACGCCTGATTCGTTGAACGCGACGCGGCGATCGGACTGCAGGTAGCGCGCGATGTTCGGCAGCATTTGCACCGCGTCGTGCAACGCGGCGAGCGCCGGGTACTCGGTCGGGAAGCGCCTCGTGGCACGGGGAAAGGCGTAGCATAGCCCATCGACCAACTGAAACAGCGACAGATCGACATAGGTCAGGCGGCTGCCGAGGATGTGCTTGCGGCCATCGGGATTTTGCTGCAGCACGCGTTCGAAATACCCCATGTATTTCGGCAGGCGATTGTCGAGGAAATCGGCGGCGCGTTTCTTCGCGGCCGGCTTCTGGTCTTCGTAATACAGCGTCGTGGCGATCGGGTGGTGCGTGTCGTGCACTTCGGCGACGATGTCGGTAATGGTCAGTTGCAGGCCGTTCGCGACGTAGTGCAGCTTCTTCTTTCCGGGCAGGAGCCGGAGCTTCGGGCCAAGGTACAGCAGGATGTTTGCGACCTGGGACACGATCAGGTCGCCGTCCCGCAGGAACGGCGGCGCAAACGGGATATGCGGCTCGGTCTTGCTGTTGAGCAGCCGCATCATCGCGGCAGTGCCTTGGTGGTCTTTCTCGGACCCGCGCACGACATCGACATACGGGGCTTCGGCTTCTTCCAGTGCCAGGCGGATGAATTCGCCGCGACCCTGCAGGCCGTCCCAATAATAAAGTTCGTAGGGCATCGGGCATTCCTTTCGTCGATCAGTAACCTCCGGGAGGGGCGGAAGTTTCAGCCCGCCATGCCGCTACGGCCGCACCGCCGGCGTCTCGACCGCCAGCCCGCGCGCCCGGGCGGCGAGGAACACGGCGAGGTTGGTGAAATCCTCGGAGCCAAAATCCAGCGGTTCGGCGTGGACGCCGGCGAGGCAATTGCCGACGCGGCGGAACAGCGAACCAAGTGACTGCCACTCCAACCGATAAAGCGGGTAGCCGTTGGGATGCCCCTGCGGGATGACGTTGCCCGCGAGCAGATGGCCGGCCAGACCATCATGGCAATTGCTGCAGGAAAGATTGAGCGCGCCCTGGCGCTCGGAGAACACGGCGCGGCCGGCTTCGTAGAACGGCCGCATCGGGCCATCGATGTCGACTGCCGATTGGCATGCCGCGCGATTGCAGGCCGACATAGGCGGAAAGGGCCAGCAGCGCGTCGCTGTCCGGCGACAGTCTTTCCGCTTCCTGATCGGTCGACGCGGCACTGGTTGATGCGTTGATCGAGCGTGAGCGGGCGGTGATGGGCCGCGTCATACAGCGGGATAGCGGGCGGCGACGCCGCGCATCGAGGTGGCGGCGTCGGCGTGGCAGTCGGCGCAGCTTTTCCCGGTGGCGCCGGCGGGTTCGGACCACAGTGCCTCGCCTTGCTGCACCCAGAGGAAGCCGGGGTTGGCCGCGTCGTCGTCCTGCATCGCCGGGTTTCGCGGCTGGCATCCTGATAGCCGGATGCGCTTCGCCGCTGATGCCGCGCATAGCACCAGCGCGGCCGGCAGAACGCGATGCCGGCAGATCATTCGACGGTGACGCCGACGCGTTTCGGTCTGCACCGCCCCGTGATCGTCGGTGAATGTCATGCCAATCGTGCCGCTCTCCTCGCGCGACCGCGAACGACAGAAGAACGGGTTGGCGGCGATCGCGGGGAACAAATCAGCGCGCAGCACCGTCTCGCCATTGTAGGTGCAAACGAAGTTGTTGATGATGTCGCGCGGGATCGGCTGGCCCATGTCGTCGTGCCGCTGGCCGCTTTCCATCGGATGCGAGATCAGGATCTTCACCTCGAACGCGTCGCCCCGTTCACCTGTTTCGGAACGTTGATCAGCACGCGTACCATCGCCGCCTAATCGATGCACGCGGCGAGCGTGACCAGCAGATCGACGCTGTCCGCCAGCAACTGCCGTCCGCCAGTTTCGCCACCGCGATCACGGTCTGCGACGTGGCCAGCCGGATGCGGGTGGCAACGCGTGGCGCGCCGGCGCGGGGCCCGAAGCGGAAACGCGCCACGTTGGGCAGCGGGTTGGCCTCGGCGAACACGTCGATGCTGCGCACGGTTCGGGCCGGTCATCGGTGCCGTCGACGCTGACGGTCATCGGCACGGCGTTGCCGTTCTCCACCATCAACGGAATGTCGAGCTTCACCCGGCCGGGACGAGGTGCCGCCTCGCCCAGCACCTCGCGCATGGCGGCGGCAAGCTGGGCCGGCGTGGCGCGGGCGATGGCCGGCGGCAGGATCACCAGTGCCAGGCCGCCGGCCGCCAGCAGGAAGCGGCGCTGCATCATGGCGTGCGCAGCGTGGCCAGGAAGGCGACCACGTCCTCGACCTGCTCGGCGCTGAGCAGCGGGCGCCCGGCCCAGGCTTTGGTGACGCGAATGCGGCCTTCGATGCGGTAGGACCGAGGGCATCACCGTGTCCTGGTTGAGCCGCGAGGTGTCGACGACCCGGAGGCGGAGCTGGTCCCGGCTCAGCCGAGCGCCGACGCCATGCAGGTCCGGGCCGATATTGCCCTGGAATTGCTCCTCGGGGAAAGGCCCGGCATGGCACAGCAGGCACGAGCCGAGTTGCCTGTTCACCATGATCTCCCGACCCCGCGCGGAATTTCCCGGTGTGCCGGTGAGAGACACGGGAATGCCGTCGCCCACGACCTCGTAGCGGGGAAGGGCGGCCTCGCCCATGGCCGAGCCGATCGGGGGAAGCGCCGCCCACAGCAGGGCCACGGCCGTCGCGATGCCGAGACCGCGTATTCGTTCCGATCGGTTCATGCCCCGATGGTGCCGCCGGAGCCGCGCGCAAGGCAAGGAATCCGCTGGCCGACCCGTGCGGAGTTCAACGCAGCATTACCTATGTTCCGGTCGACGCGCGGCGGCAGGTGTGGGATAGACCCACGGTGCCGACGCCATTTTCCTCCGACGATCTCGGCCGCGTCTTCGACGCCCGTACCCTCACCCGGGGCCGCACATTGGTGCTGTTCGGGGCCGTCGAGGTCAGTTTGGACGGCGATGTCATCACCGCGGCCGTCGACGACCTGGGTATTCGCCAGACCTCGACGATGACTCCATCGCCGATGGGCGCCAGGACGGTGTTCAACAGCCGTTGCAGTTGCCGCCATCCCGGCTGCGTGCATCTGGCCGCCGCGGCCCTGGCGGCACTCGATCGTTTTCCGGTGCTGCGCAAGGCACCACCGAAGGGCCTGCTGTCGTTGCTCTCCACCGAGCCGATGCCGGAGCGGCAGCGCCTGGTGTTCGATCTGTCGGCCGGGACCTCGCCTTATGCCTGCTTCGTTTCGGCGTCATTGATCGGCCAGCAAAGCGGGCGCGTGCACCCCACCACGCCGCGCCTGATCCTCGCGGACTTGGCCAGCAGCGAGGCCGCCCGCGAAATCGCGGGCCAGCTTGGCGGCGAGGCGATCCGAACCGGCGTCGCCGCGACCGACTTGCCGGCGATGCTCGGCCTGTTGGTGCGCTCGGGGCTGGCGCGGTGGCAGGCGAGCGGGCGGCGGCTGATCGCGGGCGTCGAGCGGATCTTCGACGCCAACACTCCACCCAAGCTGCCGCCGAAATCGGCGGTGCTGCTCGGCAATGGCGGCCCCTGGTATGTCGATGCCACCACCGGCGCCACGGGGCGGATCAGGCTGCGGCAACCGGCGCGCCCGGCGATGGTCCGCAGCAAACCGCAACGACGCCGGGTGGAGATCGCCGGCCCCGCCGCCACCCTGAGCGAGCGGGTGATCGTCGAGCAGCCGGTGACGCCCGTCCTGCGGCTGCGCAAGCTGCAATGCCCGGACGAATTCGGCCGGATGCAGTTGCTCGACGCGCTGACGCTCGATTTCGACTATGGCGGCGTCGCTGATCGCGCGCCGAGGACGAGCGGCAGTTCGTGCGCGATCGAGGGACCGGCCGGCCCGTCTTCGTGCGGCGCGACCGGCCGCCGAGGCCGCGTCGTTCGCCATGCTGCGCCAGGACGGCTTCGTGCAGATGCGCATGGCCGACGGCCAAGCCGCCAAGGGCCGCCGGGTGCTGGTGTTCCGCGGCCGCGATGCGGCGGAAAGCTGGCAGCGCTTCGTCGCCGAACGGGTGCCGGCACTGCAGGCGCTGGGCTGGCGCAACCAGATCGACGGCGATTTCGGCCCGCGCTTGGTCGAGCGGTGGGCAGCTGCGACATGCGCGTCGGCGATGCCGAACCGGGCGGCTTCTCGCTGGATTTCGGCATCGAGATCGACGGCGCGCGGCATCCGCTGCTGCCGATCCTGACTGCGTCTGCTCGAACGTGGCGGCATCGAGCGGCACAGATCGTCGACGGCGAACTGGTCACCAGCCTGGACGACGGCCGCATCCTGAAGCTGCCGGCCGAGCGGATCGCGCGGCTGCTGGCGGTCATGGACGACCTGATCGACGGCGCGCCGACCGCAGCATCGGCGAGGCACTGGTGCTGCCGGACGGCGAGGCGCCGGCCGTGCTGGAGCTGGAGGATCTGCTGACCACGCGCTGGCAGAATGCGCGCCGCGATCGCAGGCCTATGTCGCAGCGCTTCCGCGACGGCGCCGGACATCCCGCCGTGCCGGTGCCGCCGACGCTTCACGGCGATGCTGCGGCCCTATCAGCAGCAGGGCGTCGACTGGCTGCAGCATCTGCGCGCGCACGGGCTGGGCGGCTTCCTGGCCGACGACATGGGGCTGGGCAAGACCGCCCAGACCATCGCCCACATCGTCATCGAGGAAGCGGCGGGCCGGCTCGACCGCCCGGTGCTGGTCGTGGTGCCGACCAGCCTGGTGCCGAACTGGACGGCCGAACTTGGCCAAGTTCGCGCCGCACCTGCGCGTCGTGGTGCTGCACGGCCTCGACCGCCACGAGCGGCGCGAGCGAACTGGCCGGCGTGCATGTCGTGATCACCACCTACACCGTGCTGGCGCGCGACATCGAGGTGATGGCGGAGCTCGCCTGGCACATGGTCGTGCTGGACGAGGCGCAGGCGATCAAGAGTCCCGACGCCAAGGCGACGCACGCGGTCTGCCGGCTCGAGACGCGCCATCGGCTGTGCCTGTCCGGCACGCCGATCGAGAACAATCTCGGCGAGCTGTGGTCGCAATTCGCCTTTCTGATGCCGGGCCTGCTCGGCGATCGCGCAAGAGCTTCACCACGCGCTTCCGCACGCCGATCGAGAAGAACGGCGACGCGGTGCGCCGGCGCCAGCTGGTCGCGCCGCATCCGGCCGTTCATCCTGCGCCGCACCAAGGCCGCGGTGGCGACCGAACTGCCGCCGAAGCACACGCATCCTGCGCCGCATCACGCTCGGCGCCCGAGCAGCGCGAACTCTACGAGACGATCCGCGCGACGCTGCACGAGAAGGTGCGCGAGCGAGATCGCCGCGCAGCGGCCTGGCGCAGAGCCACATCGTCGTGCTCGACGCGCTGCTGAAGCTGCGCCAGGTCTGCTGCGACCCGCGGCTGGTCAAGCTGCCGGCGGCGCGCGCTGGTCGGAAGCGTCGAGCAAGCTCGACGACCTGCTGGAGATGGTGGCCGAGATGATCGCGGAAGGCCGGCGCATCCTGCTGTTCTCGCAATTCACCTCGATGCTCGATCTGATCAAGCCGGCGCTGACGGCGGCCGGCATCGCCTTCGTCGAGCTGCGCGGCGACACGCGCGACCGCGCCGCGCCGGTGCGCGCGCTTCGAGGCCGGCGAGGTGCCGCTGTTCCTGATCAGCCTGAAGGCCGGCGGCCGCGGGCTGAACCTGACCGCGGCCGACACGGTGATCCATTACGATCCCTGGTGGAACCCGGCGGTCGAGGACCAGGCGTCCGACCGCGCGCACCGCATCGGCCAGACGAAGTCGGTGTTCGTCTACAAGCTGATCGCCGCCGACACGGTCGAGGAGCGCATCCTCGAGCTGCAGGAGCGCAAGGCCGAACTGGCCGACATCGCCTTCCGTGAGCCGGGTGAGCTTCCAGGATTCGATTTCTCCGACATCGACTACCTGTTCGCACCGGACCTGCAGCGCGATGCGGCCTAGAGTATGATCAGATCGATCATGCTCTTCTTGAACGAAGGTAGGGCAGCATCAGCTGTTTGACTTCAAATAGCTGATGCTGCCCTGAAGTTTCGTCGAGGAAGATCGGCCGCGCCTGCGTGTCGACCTTGATGCCGTCGCGCCGCAGCGATTCCAGCAGCGTCTCGCCGGGAAGTCGAAGATAGCGCACGAGCAACTCGACATAGAGGCCGACGAAGACCGGACCGTGGCCGTCCGAGCGGCCATCATGCGTGCTGGACAAGGCGTGCGCGAGTTCGTGCAGGATGCACCAGGACGGGGTGGCGTCGGCGAGGCGGATGCGCAGGCGTGACGCGTCGGCGATCAGCACGCGGGACTGGCGTGGCAGCCTGACGACCTCCGGCGGGAAGGACAGGCCAAGCTCGGCCCAGATCGCATCGACGACGCCCTGTGCTGCCTGGAACGATATGCGGCTCGCGTCGCGCGGCGCGATTTCGCGATTTTCCCAGGCATAGAGCCGGGCGCGTTGACTGTCGCGGCTGGTTCCTGACGCCGGCATCAGCGCAGGGACTGACGGGCGTGGCCGTTGACAGGCCGGTTGAGATTGACCCGGTCGCCGGCTTCGAGGCCGGTGCGAAACGCCCCGTTGACCGGCATGCGCGTTCGTTGCCCCGAGGAGACCAGGCGGATGGCGGTGGCGCGAAAAGCGTCTTCGACCACGCCGTGCTTGACCAGCATCAGCGCGGTCCCGGTCGTGCGCTGTGCCGCGACCGTCGCATCCCGCGCGTTGTGCAATTCCTCCAGCCGTTCGGCGACGCGCGTCGCCATGCCTTGCTGGAAGCTGAGCGAGGCGCGCCGAAGCGCCAGCCCGCGCAGCCGTTCCTGCCGCCGGCGAAAGCCCGCCAACTCGGTGCGGATGGCGTGGTCGATGACCTGGAACAGATAGCGAGCCAGCGAGGTGTCGGCCTCGAAGCCGAAGAACACGTAGCAGCGGCCGATCTCGGTGGTGGCGAGCCATACCTTGCAATCGCAGAAGCGGGCGATCGCGGTGACGCAGCCATCGATCGGGCGCCGCCGCTGGCCGCCGATCGGCACCTCGATTTGCACGCATGCGGAGTCCCGGACGTCGATCTCGTCCATCGTCAGCGCGTAGCGTTCCAGCAGCCGGCCAACCATTTCGGCCGCCGACATCGCCTCCGCTTCGGTGCAGCCATTGCTGACGGTCTTGTCGGTGAGGGCCTTGATGCGGGCTTTCACCCGGCTGAGTTCGGTGTTCTGGCTCAAGCGTCGTCTCCGGATCGTACCTAGAGATTTTTTCCGATTGAAGCGAACCGGAAAAAGTCTCTAGTCGTTTGTTTTAGCGAGCATCTTTGTCCGATCGAAAAGACAGGTCGATCGGACGATGCTCTAGATTTGCAGGAACACGGTTTCATCCGTGCCTTGCAGCCTGATGTCGAGGCGCCATGCCGGCAGCCCGTCCCGCACGCCGTCCGGTTGGGCGATCAGGGTGGCCCGGCGTGAAGGTGCCAGGCTGCTCAGCAGCGGATCTTGCGCGTTGGCAGCCTCGCCGGCGAAATAGGCGCGGGTGTGCAGATGCGTCATCAGCCCGCTGCCGAAGACGGCGATCGCTGCGTGCGGTGCCTGCGACAGATTCGAACCCGCTGGTCCTGGGATCAACCTGGGCTTAAGGGTGGTGAAGCGATATTCGCCGTCAGCGTCGGTGGCCGAGCGGCCGAAGCCCTCCCAGATGTCGGTGGCGGGCGGGCTCGTCTGCCAGAGTTCCACGCAGGCGCGGACCACGGCCAGGCCGGCGCCGTCGGTGATGCGGCCGCGCAGGATGATGCGCTCACCGTTCGCGCCGAAGCGGGTGAGGTCGGCCCAGGCGCGGTCTTCGACCAGCGACCAGAACGGGCCGATGGTCTGATGGCTGGTCGCCGGCATCACGCGTGCGCCCTCGGTTCGTGTGCGCCTGCTTCGAACCGGGTTGCGTCGCGGCCGCGCAGGACGACGTCGAACCGGTAGCCGAGCGCGTGTTCGGGTTCGGTGACGGCGATGTCGAACGCCGCGACCAGACGGTGGCGGGCGGCGGTGTCGGGGATGGCATTGAAGATCGGGTCGAGTGCGAGCAACGGGTCGCCGGGGAAATACATCTGGGTGACCAGGCGCTGCGCGAAACCGGCGCCGAAGACGCTGAAATGGATGTGGTTGGGGCGCCAGGCATTGTGGTGGTTCGGCCAGGGATAGGCGCCCGGCTTCACCGTGGTGAAGCGGTACGCGCCGTCCTGGTCGGAAAAAACCCGGCCGCTGCCGCGGAAATTCGGGTCGAGCGGCGCGTCGTGCTGGTCCTGCCCTTGGGCGTAGCGCCCGGCGGCGTTGGCCTGCCAGATCTCGATCATGGTGTTCGGCACGGCGCGGCCATCCTCGTCGAGCACGCGCCCGGCGACGATGATGCGCTCGCCCAACGCAGGGTTTGCGCCCGTCCGGGTGAGGTCGGTCAGCGCCGGATGGCGGGCAGGGTGGAGGCGCGGGCCGGTCAGTTCGGTGGGCGTGTGGCCACCGGGCAGCGGGACGGCGCCTTGATGCGGATGGCGCCGCGCCGTGTTCAGATAGGCGGGCGTGTCCAGCGGCGGTTGGGTGCCGGGGGCGTGCGGGCGAAACCGCGATACATCCATGGTCGCTCATCTCCATTGCGCCCCGCGCAGCCTTGCCGTCCCGGGATTCACCCCAACATGCTACGCGGAACCGGCCGGGGAGCGCGACGATGAAAGCCATGTGGAACGGACGCCTGATCGCCGAGAGCGACGACATCGTGACCGTCGAGGGCAACGCCTATTTCCCGGCGGCGTCGCTGAACCGGGATCTGGTCGTCGGCAGTGATCACACCAGCATCTGCGGGTGGAAGGGCACGGCGCGGTACTACACGCTGCAAGTGGACGGACAGACGAACGCCAACGCGGTCTGGTACCTATCCGGAACCGAAGCCCGCCGCCGCGGAGATTCGCGACCGGGTGGCGTTCTGGAAAGGTGTCGAAGTCAGCGCGTAACGGCTTGCTGCGTCAGCGCCAGCCGGGGGCGGGAACTTTCTTCACCCGGCTCAGCACGTCGTCCTCGTTCTCCAGCCGGCCGTCCCAGAAATCGTCGATCAGGTCGCGATTGACGTTGGCCCAGGCGCCGACGCGTTCGAAATCGCGCTGATACAGGCCGCCGCTGATCTGCACGACGATGGGTTCGAGCGCCAGCACGGTCAGGTTTTCCGGATCGTAGCGGCCGCCGGGGGTGACTTCGATCAGCACGTCGTAGCGGCCGTGGCCGCGCTGCAGCCAGACCACCTGGCTGAGGCCGGTGAGATGGTGCTTCAGCCCCACCCGGTCGCCGACCGGATGACGCCCGGACGCGGCCGGGACGGCCTCGGATGCCGCCGGGGCGGATGGTGCGGGGGCAGGTTTTGGCGGTGCTTCACGGGCGGGCGCGGCCTGCGGCGGCGCCATATGGGCCAATTCGGGTTGCCTTGCCGGCGCGGGTTCGGCGGTTGCCGGGACCATGGCGGCGGCGGGTTGCTCCGGCGGCAAAGCGGGCGGTTCGGGTGGTGCTGGCGGCGCCACCGCGGCGGGTTTGGCCCGGCGCCGGTCGCGGTCGCTGCGGCGGATTTCGATGCCGTTCTCGCGGATCACCAATGCCACGTCCGGGTAGGCTGCCGAGACCTGTTGCAGCGCCTGGTCGAAGCTCGCCTTGAAATCCTCAAGCTTCGAATTGGCGGTGCCCAGCCGGGCCAGCAGATCGTTCCACGTCACCGGGATCGAGCCGCCCGCCGGCAATTGCGGCAAGGCCGAGGCGAGCCAGGTATAGGTATCGAGCGCCAGGGTGGAATCCATCAGTGCTGCGACCACGCCACGGTCCAGTTGCACCGCTTGCTGCATCAGGCTGTCGAAGAACCGGCTGTTCAGCTTGACGCTGGATCGCCATTCCGTGGACGCGACCCGCGATCGGCCGCGTGCATCGAACACGCTCACGGCAGGCTTGCCTTGCAGCGAGACGGTGATCTTCGCCGCCAGCAGCCGGTCGTACTGCTCCGCCAACTCGCGCAGCTTCTGCCCGTTGAGGTCGAGCCCCATCGCGCGCGCGAGATCATGGGCGGTGTCGCCGATTTCGATCGCCGGTGCGCCGGTGCGAACCGCGAGGCTGAACAGGTGCATCAGCAACAGGCGCAGATATTTGCCGGTGGGCACCGGCTGCGATCCCTCCGTTCCGGGATCGCGGGCCTCGATCGTCACCGCGGCGATGCCGACGTCGCGGCTCCACGCGCCGGCCGCAGATGCGCGGACAGGAAGGGCCACCTGGCAGAAAGCGGGGTGATGCTGGATCGGCATTGCGGGCGCGAACGAAGTTGATTCGTCCGCGGGGAACTGCTGCGGATCAGCAAGGCTGTTCATTATCGTGCAGACCTAAATTTGGAGTGATCGGCAATTCCGGCTCCCAAGTGAAGGCGGGGAACGCGGCGGCCAAATCGACAGAACACACGCGATAGACGCAAACGGCCGTTTGAGCAAGGCTTTCTACCGGGAAGACCTCGATCCGATTAGGCGCCGCGGCAGTTTCGGCGGCAAGATCGTCGGCCGATCAACCGGAGCTTGTTGCTTGACCCTTCCGCCGACCCGCGTGCCGCCGCAGGCCGCCCGCCTCGCCTCGCTGCGATTGTTGCTGCCATATCTGCGGCCCTATCTGCGGCGGGCGCTGGGGGCGTCGCTGGCGCTGCTGGTGGCGGCGGGGCTGCTGCTGGCGCTCGGCCAGGGATTGCGGCATCTGATCGATGTCGGCTTTGGCGACAGCGGGCCCCGCCCGCTGGATATGGCGGCGCTGGCGATGTTCGGCGTGGTCGCAGCGCTCGCGGTGGCGACGGCCGCCCGGTTCTACCTGATTTCATGGCTCGGCGAGCGGGTCGCGGCCGATCTGCGCCGCGCGGTGTTCGATCATGTCGTGTCGCTGTCGCCGGAATTCTTCGAGACGGCGCGCACCGGCGACATCCTTTCGCGCCTGACCGCCGACATCGCGGTGCTGCAGGCGCTGATCGGCTCGGCGATCTCGCAGGGGTTGCGTTCGGCGCTGCTGGCGATCGGCGCCTTCGGCATGCTCGTCGCCACCAGCCCGAAGCTCGCCGGCATCGTGGCGGTGGTGGTGCCGTTCGTGGTCGGTCCGCTCATTCTGTTCGGGCGTCGCGAGCGGCGGTTGTCGCGCACGGCGCAGGAGCGGGTGGCCGATCTCGGCGCCCGTGCGGAAGAGACGATCAACGGCCTGCGCACGGTGCAGGCCTTCACCAACGAGAAGCGGGAAAAGACGCGATTCTCGGTGGAGGTCGAAGCCTCCGTCACCGCCGCGATCCGCCGCGTCAGCAGCCGGGCGACGCTCATTCTGGTTGTGATCCTGCTCGGCTTCGGCGCGATCACCTTCAGCCTGTGGGTGGGCGGGCGCGACGTGGTCGCCGGTCGCATGACCGGGGCGAGCTTTCCGCCTTCGTCTTCTACGCGGTGCTGCTCGCCACCTCGGGCGCCTCGATCAGCGAACTCTGGGGCGAGGTGCAGCGCGCCGCCGGTGCGGCTGAGCGGGTGATCGAACTGATTTCGGTGCAGCCGTGCATCACCGCACCGCCCAACCCGGCCCGCTTGCCGGCGCCGGCGGCCGGGCGGATCGTGTTCGATGCCGTCTCCTTCTCCTATCCGACGCGTCCGGGCCAGTCGGCTTTGCAGGATTTCTCGCTGACGATAGAGGCCGGCGAGACGGTCGCTTTGGTCGGCCCGTCCGGCGCCGGCAAGACCACCGTGTTGCAACTGCTGTTACGCTTCTACGATCCCCAGGCGGGACGAATCCTGCTCGACGGTGTCGACATCGCAGCCGTCGACCCGGCGGAATTGCGCGCCCGCATCGGGTTGGTGCCGCAGGACCCGGTGATCTTCAGCACCGATGCGTGGGAAAATATCGGCTACGGCCGTCCCGGCGCCAGCGAGGCCGCGATCCGTGAGGCCGCCGAATCCGCCGCCGCGTCGGACTTCCTCGACGCATTGCCGCAGGGGTTGGGCACATTCCTCGGCGCCAAGGGCGTCACCCTGTCGGGCGGGCAGCGCCAGCGCGTGGCGATCGCCCGCGCCATCCTGCGCGACCCGGCGATTCTGCTGCTGGACGAGGCAACCAGCGCGTTGGACGCGGAATCCGAACAGGCGATCCAGCGCGCCTTGGCGGTCCTGACGCGCGGACGCACCACCCTTGTGGTCGCGCATCGGCTGGCAACGGTTCGCCGCGCCGATCGGATTGTGGTGCTGGAGCAGGGGCGGATCGTGGCGACCGGCACGCACGAAAAACTGGTGCGCGAAGGCGGGTTATACGCACGCCTGGCAGCACTGCAGTTCAACGACAGTTTCTAGCGCGCCCGTCCTTTGCGGCGGGGTCGGGGGGGAGAGCCAGATGGACACCGACTACCTCGTGATTGGCGCTGGCTCGGCCGGGTGCGTCATCGCCAGCCGGCTGAGCGAGAGCGGCGCCCGCGTCACCCTGCTTGAAGCCGGCCCGCGTGATTGGCACCCATGGATCCACATCCCCGCTGGCGTGCTCAAGCTGCTCTACAATCCGCGGGTGAACTGGAACTATGCCGTCGAGCGCGAGGAAAGCAGCGGCAACCGCGCGATCCATTGGCCGCGCGGGCGGGTGCTCGGCGGCTCCAGCTCGATCAACGGCATGTTGTATGTGCGGGGCAATCCGGCGGATTTCGACGGCTGGGCGCAGATGGGCTGTCGCGGCTGGAGTTACGACGACGTGCTGCCCTACTTCAAGCAATCCGAGCATTACGCGCCGGGCGATGATGCATTCCGCGGCAAAGGCGGGGTGCTGAAGGTTGAAGACTACCGCACCATCCTTCCTCTCACCCACCGCTTCGTGGAGGCGGCGCAGCAGGTCGGCCATGTGTTTCGTCCAGACCTGAACGGCGCGGAACAGGAAGGCGTCGGCTATTCGCAAATGACCCGCAACGGGCGCTTGCGTGGCTCGACCGCACGGACGTTCCTGGCGGCGGCGAAAGGGCGGCCCAATCTGCGGGTTGAAACCAACGCGGTTGCCCGGCGGCTGCTGTTCGAAGGCCGGCGCTGCGTCGGGGCTGCATTTCGGCAGGGTGGCCGGGACACGGAAATCCGGGCGTCGCGCGAAGTGATTCTGTGCGGCGGTGCGATCAACTCGCCGCATCTGCTGCAGCTTTCGGGAATTGGCCCGGCGGCGCATCTGCAATCGATCGGTGTCGCGGTGCTGCATGAGTTGGCCGGTGTCGGCGCCAACCTGCAGGACCATTACGTGGCGCGGGTGTCGCATCGGGTGCGCGATGGAATTTCGATCAACCAGTTAGCCCACGGCGCGCGCCTTGCCCGCGAGGTCATTCGCTTCGCCGCGCAAGGCCGCGGGGCGCTGACCTTCGGCATCACCAGCGCCCAGGTGTTCTGCCGGTCGCGGGAAGGATTATCGAGCCCGGACCTGCAACTCCTGTTCACTCCGGGAAGCTACGACCCAACCAGGTTCGGCGCGCTCGAACGTGAGGCAGGCATGACCGTCGCGGTCTGTCCGACGCGGCCGGAGAGCCGCGGCACGGTCATGGCGAAATCCGCCGATCCGTTCGAGAAGGCGGCGATCCGGCCGAACTACCTCCAGGCTCCGAACGACAGGCGCGTGCTGGCCACCGGTATCCGGATGACGCGCGAGATCTTCGCCGCCCCTGCAATGGCGCAGCACAGCGTCGAGGAACTGGTGCCGGGATCGGACGTGACATCCGAGGATGGGCTGGCCGCCTATATGCGGCAATACGGCAACACCATCTATCATCCCGTGGGGACCTGCCGGATGGGCGACGCGCCCGGGTGCGTCGTCGATGCGCGTTTGCGGGTACACGGGATCGGCAGCCTACGGGTGATTGACGCTTCCGTCATGCCAACTCTGACCACCGGCAACACCAACGCACCGACAATCATGATCGCCGAGAAGGGCGCAGCGATGATCCGCGAGGATGCGGCACAGGCGTTTTGAGCATGAGGACGGGCAACTTCGATACCGGCGGTGGAACAGGTTGCCGCGGCACCGGTGCATGCTAGGCTTCGCCATTCCCTGGGCAAGCATGCGAGCACCGCCATGAAGCTGACCGCCGGCCGGCTGGACCGCATCAGTCCGAGCCAGACCATCGCCATCCGCACCAAGGCGGTAGCACTGAAGGCGGCCGGACGCGACATCCTGCGCGTCTCCTCGGGCGAGCCGGATTTCGATACGCCTGATTTCATCAAAGATGCGGCCATCCGCGCGATCCAGGCCGGTGAGACGAAGTACACCGATGTGGCCGGCACCATCGCCTTGCGCCAGGCCGTTGCCGAAAAGTTTCGCCTCGATTCCGGATTGGACTATGGCGCCGACGAGATCATCGTCTCCACCGGCGCCAAGCAGGTGATCTTCAATTCCATGCTCGCCACCTTGAACGCCGGCGATGAGGCCATCATCCCGACGCCGTGCTGGGTCAGCTATCCCGATATCGTGGCCTTGGCGGACGGCACGCCGGTGCTGGTGCCATGCGCGCAGAACAACGGCTTCCGGCTGCGCCCCGAGGAACTTGAGGCGGCGATTACCCGGCGCACCCGCTGGTTCATTCTCAACAACCCTTGCAATCCGACGGGCGCGTCATACGCGGGCTCGGATCTACGGGGGATCTGCGACGTGCTGCTGCGCCATCCCGATGTCTGGATCCTGACAGACGACATCTATGAGAAACTGTCCTACGATGGCTTCACGCCAGCCACGATCGTGCAGACGGAGCCGCGGCTGCGGGAGCGTACGGTAACGCTGAGCGGCTGCAGCAAGACCTACGCCATGACTGGCTGGCGCATCGGCTTCGCGGCGGCACCACGGCCGATGATCAAGGCGATGGACAAGCTGCAAAGCCAGTCCACCTCCAACACCTCCTCGGTCAGCCAGGCGGCGGCGTTGGCGGCGCTGACCGGACCGCAGGATTTCGTCCGCCGCATGGTCTGAGGTGTACCGGCACCGTCGCGACATGGTGGTCGACATGCTGAACGCGGCACCGGGCATCACCTGCCATCGGCCGGAGGGTGCGTTCTATGTGTTCCCCAGCATTCGTGGCTGCCTCGGCAAGACCACCGGGCGCGGGGCGGCGATCACCGACGACTTGGCTTTCGTCGTCGCCTTGCTGGACGAGGAGGGCGTCGCGACCGTGCATGGCGGCGCCTTCATGTATCCCGGCCATTTTCGCATCAGCTACGCCGCCGACACCGAGGTGCTGCGTGAAGCCTGCAGCCGCATTCAGCGTTTCTGCGCCGCGATGCATTGACGCCCGGTTGCGGCATTCCCGCTTCAACGCCTACGCTGACCGCAGGGCGGGACGATCATCCGCACCGCGGGGAGAATCGTGCAATGGCGCAGGCCGAAATCCGGTACGACCACATCATCGTCGGCGCGGGTTCGGCCGGCGCGGCGCTGGCGCATCGGCTGACCGAAAATCCCGCGACCCGCGTGCTGCTGATCGAAGCCGGGCGTGCCAGCCATCCCTATTCGCGTCTGCCGCTCAGTTTCGGCCTGCTGATCGACGACCCCGCGGCGAACTGGCGGTTCCGCTCCGAGCCTGAGCCGGGCACCGCCAATCGCGAAATCCCGGTCCCGCGCGGCAAGCTGCTTGGCGGGTCCAGCGCGATCAACGGGTTGGTGTTCGTGCGCGGACAGCCGCTCGACTACAACACCTGGTCGCAGCTCGGGAATCGCGGTTGGAGCTGGGAGGATGTGCTGCCGCTGTTCCGGCGAATGGAGACGTACGAGAACGGCCCCGGCGGTCTGCGCGGCGCCGACGGGCCGCTGCACGTCTCCGAGGTTCCGGATGCGAACCCGCTTTACGACGCGCTGTTCGCCGCCGCCAATGCCGTCGGCTACAAGCGCAATCCCGATTACAACAGCGAGGACCAGGAAGGCATCGTCAAGACCCAGACGACGATCCGGCGCGGCCGACGGATGAGCACTGCCTATTGCTATCTCCGCCCGGCGATGCGGCGCCCGAACCTGCGCGTCGTGACCGAGGCGATGACGCATCGCGTCATGCTCGAAGGCACACGCTGCGTCGGCGTGGTCTATGAGCGGGCGGGAGAAATGACCGAGGCGCGGGCCGGGGTCGGGGTGATCCTGTGCGCCGGCGCCGTCAACACGCCGCAAATTCTCGAACTTTCCGGCATTGGCCGGCCGGAGTTGTTGCAGGCGCACGGGATCGCGGTAAGGCATGAGCTGCCGGCGGTTGGCGAAAATTTCCGCGACCACCTCAATGCGCGCATTCAATGGAAGGTGAAAGTGCCCGGCGTGTCCTACAACACCATGGGCCGGGGTGTCGGCCTGGTGGGGCAAGTGGCGAAGTACCTCGTCAATCGCGGCGGATTTCTCAGCCTGCCCTCGGCACCGCTGCTCGCCTTCCTGCGGACCCGGCCGGAGCTTGAGGTACCTGACGTGCAAATGCACCTGGTGCCCTACGCCGTGAAGGACCCGAAGCGCCGCCAACTGCACAGCTTCCCCGGCATGACCGTCGCCTGTTACCAGCTTCGGCCGGAGAGTCTCGGTTCGATCCATATCAGGTCCGCCGATCCGCGCGCCCAGCCGGCGATCCGGTTCAATTTCCTCGCCGACCCGCTCGATCAGCGCGCGATGGTCGACGGATTCCGCATGATGCGCCGCATCGTCGAAGCGCCGCCGATGGATGCCTTCCGCGGCGAGGAATACTCGCCCGGCAAAGCCGTGGAAACCGATGACGCGATCCTGTCCTGGATGCGCGAGAACTCCGAGACCGCATACCACCCGATCGGTACCTGCCGAATGGGACCGGGCCCGAATGCGGTGGTCGACGATCGGCTGCGGGTCCATGGATTGCAGGGCCTGCGCATCGCCGATGCCTCGATCTTCCCGACCATGCCTTCGGGCAACACCAATGCGCCGAGCATCATGGTCGGTGAGAAGGCCGCCGACGTGATCCGCGCCGAGCATGCCTGAACTGGACGGCAGCGCGCGGCTGTTGGAGCGGCGCATCGAACAGGCGGGCGGCGCTGGTCACCGCGTCCGCTGGTGATTACCGGAGAGCGAAAAGATGGAACTCGATATTCCCACCCTGCGGGCCCGCCGCACCAACAAATGGCATAAATTCGCCGACGACGTGCTGCCGGCCTGGGTGGCCGACATGGATTTCGGCGTGGCACAGCCGATCGCCCAGGCCCTCGCGCGCCTCGCCGATGCGCAGGAATACGGCTATGCCGCCCGCGACGGGCATCTGGCGCAGGCTTTCGCGCGCCGCATGGAAAGCCGTTTCGCCTGGCAGGTCGATCCCGCCAGGATGGTCGCGGTGGGCGATCTGGTGCAGGCAAGTGTTGCCTGCATCGTGGCGTTCAGCGATCCGGGGGATGGCGTGCTGCTGCAGCTTCCGTCCTACCCGCCGTTCATGGGCGCCATCGACGGCACCGAGCGCCGCCTGGTCGCAAGCCCGATGCGCGATGACGGCACAGGCTGGCGGCTCGATCTCGCGGCATTCGATGCGGCACCGGCACCACGCACGCGGATGCTGATGTTCTGCCATCCGCAGAATCCCACGGGCCGCGCCTTCACCCGCGCGGAGCTGGAAATGGTCGCCGATTTCGTCATTCGCCACGACCTGATCGTGGTTTCCGACGAGATCCACGCGGACATCGTCTATCCCGGCAACCGCCATATCCCGCTTGCTTCGCTCAGCGCCGAGATCGCCGCGCGTACCATCACCATCACGTCAGCGACCAAAAGCTTCAACATTCCGGCATTGCGCTGCGCCGTCATGCATTTCGGCACGGATGCGCTGCAGGCGCGGTTCGACGGCCGGATTCCGCCGAGGCTGCTGGGCGGCCCTGGGGTCACCGGTGTCGATGCGACCATCGCCGCGTGGGACCACAGCCAGCCTTGGTTCGAGGAGATTCTTGCGCGATTGCAGGCCAACCGCGACTGGTTGATGCGTGCCGTTGAAACCAACCTTCCGGGCGTAACCTTGCGCCGCCCGGAGGCGACGTATCTCGCCTGGCTCGACTGCACCGCGCTGAAGCTGCCTTGCCCCGCCGGCCAGTTCTTCCTGGAGCAGGCGAAGGTAGGGCTGAACGCGGGTGAGACGTTCGGCGCCCAGTATTCCGGTTTCGCGCGTCTCAATTTCGCCACGTCACCGGCGATACTGCGACAGATAGTCGCGCGAATGGCCGATGCACTGAAACGCCGGTAAGCTATTTTGCAGCCAAGTCGGAGGATCGGCCAGATCGCGGTATAACCTGTGCGCGACGGAAGGACCTTGAGCATGAACAACGCCCCGCCTTTGATCCACTCAGCCGCCAAGCCCGCGACGGCGCGCGTGGCCCTGCCGATGCAGGACGAGGACGTGGCCGGCCTGCGGCGTGCGGTGGTCGCCAAGCTCACCTATGCCGTCGGCAAGGACCCCAATGTCGCGAGCGACCGTGACTGGTTCGTCGCCACCGCGTTGACGGTGCGCGACCGGATCGTCGATCGCTGGATGCCATCGACCCGCGCGACCTACGCGGAGAATCGCAAGCGCGTCTATTATCTGTCGCTGGAATTCCTGATCGGCCGGCTGCTGATCGACTCGCTCAGCAATCTCGATTTGCTGGAGCCGATGCGCACGGCGCTCGCCGAACTGGGCGTGAGCCTCGATACGCTGCGCGAGATCGAGCCCGACGCCGCACTCGGGCAATGGCGGCCTCGGCCGGCTCGCCGCGTGCTTCATGGAGAGCATGGCCACGCTGTCGGTCGCGGCCTACGGCTATGGCATTCGCTACGACCACGGCCTGTTCCGGCAGGTGATCAGGGACGGTTGGCAGCAGGAATATCCCGGAGAACTGGCTGTCGTTCGGCAATCCGTGGGAGTTCGAGCGGCCCGAGGTCAGCCACATGATCGGCTTCGGCGGCACGGTCGACGAGGTCGGCCCGGATCAGGGCGGTGAGACGGCGACGCCGCCTCCCATGTCTGGCATCCCGCCGAAACGGTCGAGGCGGTCGCCTACGACACGCCGATCGTCGGCTGGCGCGGGCGGCATGTCAACACGCTGCGCCTCTGGTCGGCGCGCGCGCCCGACCCGCTGCGCCTCGATGCCTTCAACCGGGCGACCATGTGGGCGCGCTGTCGGTGCGGGCGCGGGCCGAAGCGATTTCCCAGGTGCTGTACCCGAGCGAGGACAACGCCGGCCGGCGCAGGAGCTGCGGCTGCGGCAGGAATATTTCTTCGCCTCCGCCTCGTTGCAGGACCTCGTCTACCGCCACATGCACCAGCACGGCGACCTCAGGACCCTCGCTGAGCACGCCGCGATCCAGCTGAACGACACCCATCCGGCGATTGCCGTCCCCGAGCTGATGCGCCTGCTGGTCGACGTGCACGACATCTCGCTGGGACGAGGCCTGGAAGATCACCGTCGAGACGTTTTCCTATACCAACCACACGCTGCTGCCGGAGGCGCTGGAGACGCTGGCCGGTGAACCTGATGGAGCGGCTCCTGCCGCGGCACATGCAGATCATCTACCTGATCAACGCCCGGCATCTCGAGCGGTTGCGGGCCGGCGGCCATGCCGATGGCCGGCTGCTGTCGTCGGTCTCGCTGATCGACGAGCAGCATGGCCGGCGCGTCCGCATGGGCAATCTCGCCTTCCTCGGCTCGCACGCGTCAACGGCGTCTCCGCCCTGCATACCGAGCTGATGCGCCAGACCGTGTTCCGCGACATGCAACGCGCTGTATCCGGACCGCATCGTCAACAAGACCAACGGCATCACCTTCCGCCGCTGGTTGTTCGAGGCCAATCCCGGGCTTACCCGCCTGCTGGTCGATGCCGCGGGCGAACGGGTGCTGGACGATCCGCAGAGCTTGGAGGCGCTGGCCGACCATCGCGGACGATCCCGTCTGTGCACGCCCAGCTGGCGGCCATCCGGCGCGACCAACAAGGTGGCGCTGTCCAACATGATCGGAAGCGGCTGCAGATTTCGCGTCGATCCCGACGCGATGTTCGACGTGCAGATCAAGCGCATCCACGAATACAAGCGCCAACTTGCTCAATATCCTCGAGACGATCGCGCTGTACGACGCGATCCGCGCCGAGCCGGGCCGCGACTGGGTGCCGCGGGTGAAGATCTTCGCCGGCAAGGCGGCGGCGAGCTACCACCGGCCAAGCTGATCATCAAGCTGATCCACGACGTCGCCCGCGTCATCAACAACGATCCCGACGGTGCGCGGCATGCTGAAGGTCGTGTTCCTGCCCGAACTACAATGTCAGCCTGGCCGAAGCTGATCATTCCGGCGGCCGACCTGTCCGAGCAGATCTCGACCGCGGGCATGGAAGCGTCCGGCACCGGGCAACATGAAGCTCGCGCTGAACGGCGCGCTGACCATCGGCACGCTGGACGGCGCCAACATCGAAATCCGCGAGCGTGTCGGCGCCGAGAACATCTTCATCTTCGGTCTCACCGCCGCAGAGGTGCAGGCGCGGCGCGCGCGAGGATGCCGGTGCCCGGCGGGCGATCGCGGCGTCGGTCAGTCTCGAGCGCGCGTTGGACGCGATCGGCTCCGGCGCTGTTCTCGCCGGACGAACCGGATCGCTTCCGCGAGCTGGTCGATGCGCTGCGCTACCACGACCATTTCATGGTGACTGGCGGATTTCGAGTCCTACTTCGCGAGCCCAGCGCGACGTCGACGGTGCGATGGCGCGACCGGCGACGCCTGGTGGCGCTCGAGCATCCTGAACACGGCCAAGGTCGGCTGGTTCTCCTCCGACCGGGCGATCCGGGAATATGCGAGGAGATCTGGACACGTCCCGTTGCCGGGCCGGAGCTGATCGTGCGATGCCATCGATCGGGCGGCATGCCGATCAGCCGGAAGGTGGTCGTGCCGCCGCTTGCAGCCGTCTATCTTCGCCACGAACTGCCGGATGATGCGGCAACATTGACCTGCGGAGGATCGGACGATGCGCGCCTCAGACATCCGCCGGCGGCCCGCTATGCGCGCTCACGCCATGGCCTATGTCCTCGCCGGGCGGGCGCGGCACGCGGCTGCATGGAACTCACCGACCGGCGCGCCAAGCCCGCGGTCTATTTCGGCGGCAAGCTCGCGCATCATCGACTTCGCGCTTGTCCAACGCGCTGAACTCCGGCATCCGCCGCATCGCCGTCGCCACCCAGTACAAGGCGCACAGCCTGATCCGCCATCTGCAGCGCGGCTGGAACTTCTTTCGCCCGGAGCGCAACGAAAGCTTCGACATCCTGCCGGCCAGCCAGCGCGTCGCCGAAGACCGAGTGGTACGTCGGCACCGCCGACGCGGTGTATCCAGAACATCGACATCATCGAGAGCTACGCCCCGCGCTACATCGTCATGCTCGCCGGCGACCACATCTACAAGATGGACTACGAGCCGATGCTGCAGCAGCACGTGGAGCAGCGGCGCCGACGTCACCGTCGGCTGCCTGGAGGTGCCGCGTCGCCGAGGCCACCGCGCTTCGGCGTGATGCACGTCGACGCCACCGACCGCATCGTCGCCTTCCTCGAGAAGCCGGCGGATCCGCCGCCGATGCCGGGCACGCCCGGACATGGCGCTCGCCAGCATGGGCATCTACGTCTTCGACACGCGCTGTTCCTGTTCGAGCAGCTGCGCAGCGACGCCGCCGACCCGACTTCGAGCCACGATTTCGGCAAAGACATCATCCCGCGCCTGGTCGCCGAAGCGCGAAAGCCGTGGCGCATCCGTTCGCGCGCTCCTGCGTGCGGTCCAGCGCCGAGACCGTGCCGTATTGGCGCGATGTCGGCACGCTCGATGCCTATTTCGCGGCCAACATCGACCTGACCGACATCGTTCCCGAGCTCGATCTGTTACGACCGCGACTGGCCGATCTGGACCTATGGCGAGATGACCGCGCCGGCGAAGTTCGTGCACGACGAGGATGGCCGGCGCGGCACGGCGATTTCGTCGCTGGTCGCGGGCGGCTGCATCGTCTCCGGCGCGACGCCTGCAAGCGTTCGCTGCTGTTCACCGGCGTGCGCGCTGCATTCCTTCGCCGATGTCGAGAACGCGGTGATCCTGCCGGATGTCGATATCGGCCGCTCCGCGCGGCTTGCGCAACGTCATCATCGAACGCGGCGTGCATATCCCCGACGGGCTGGTGGTCGGCGAAGATCCGGAGCTCGACGCGAAGCGCTTCCGCCGCACCGCCAGCGGCATTTGCCTGATCACGCAGGACGATGATCGACCGAGCTCGCCACGTGAGCGTCCGATTGCAGGTCCTTGTCGGTCGCGTCGGAGATGTTTCCGCTCGTGAAGACCGGCGGCCTCGCCGACGTCATCGGCGCGCTTGCCGCGGCGCTGGCCGGCGAGGGCATCGCGGTCCGCACCCTGATCCCGGGCTATCCCGCGGTGCTGGAGGCTCGCTCGGGCGACGCCGAGGTCGTGTACGCCATGCCGCGATCTGTTCGGCGGCGCGGCGCGGGTGCTGGCGGCGCGACGCGGGCGGGTCTGCGATCTGCTCGTGCTCGATGCGCCGCATCTCTACGCGCGGCCAGGCAATCCGTATCTCGGCCCGGATGGGCAGGACTGGCCGGACAACGCGCTGCGCTTCGCGGCGCTGTCGCGTGTCGCCGCCGATATCGGCGCCGGCGCGTTGCCGGGTTATCGCCGGATGTCGTGCACGCGCATGACTGGCAGGCGGGCCTGGCGCCCGCCTATCTGCATTATCGCCGGCGGCGCCGCGCCCGGGCACGGTGATGACCGTGCACAACCTGGCCTTCCAGGGACAGCTTCCCGGCCGCGATCTGCTGCCTGAGCTCGGCCTGCCGCCCGAGTCGCTACGCCGATCGACGGCGTCGAATATTACGGCGACGATCAGCTTCCTCAAGGCCGGCCTCGCTCTATGCCGACCGGATCACCACCGTGTCGCCGACCTATGCCGCGGAAATCCGCACGCCGCGAGCGCGGCATGGGCCTCGACGGCCTGTTGCGCGCCCGCGCCGATCGTGCTGACCGGCATCCTGAACGGCATCGACACGCCGATCTGGAATCCCGCGACCGACGCGCTCATCGCCGACGCGCTTCGAGCCGGACGACGCTGGCGGCGCGGGCCGCGAACAAGGCGGCGCTGCAGGCCGCATGGGCCTCGCGCTGGACGCGGCGGCGCCGTTGTTCGGCGTGGTCAGCCGCCTGACCTGGCAGAAGGGCATCGACCTGCTGCTCGAGGCTGCCTGCCGGCGCTGCTGGCGCGCGGGCGCGCAACTGGCGCTGCTCGGCGCCGGCGAGCCGGAGATCGAAGCGCGCGCTTCCGCACGCGGCCGCGCACTATCCCGGGCCGGATCGGCTGCGTCATCGGCTACGACGAGGCGCTGGCGCATCTGCTGCAGGCGGGGGCGGACGCGCTGCTGGTGCCGTCGCGCTTCGAGCCCTGCGGCCTGACCCAGCTCTGCGCGCTGCGCTACGGCGCGGTGCCGGTGGTGGCGCGGGTCGGCGGCCTGGCCGACACGGTGATCGACGCCAACGCCGATGGCGCTGGCCGCCGGCGTCGCGACCGGCGTGCAGTTCGCGCCGGTCACCGCCGACGCGCTCGGCGACGCGATCCGGCGCGCCGTGGCGCTGTATCGCGAGCCGGAGACCTGGCGCGACCTGCAGGCGCAACGGCATGGCGACCGACGTGTCCTGGCGCGCCGTCCGCCGCGCCATTACGCCGCGCTGTTCCGCGAACTGATGGCTGACGCCGCGGTGATTGGCGGCGCGCTCGACGGCCGGTGCGGCCGCGAGCCCGCTCGGCGTGACCCCTCGCGGCGCCGGCGTCAATGTCGCCGTGTTCTCCGCCCACGCGACGGCGATCGAATTCTGCCTGTTCGACGCCAGGCGAACGCGAGACTGCGGCGCGTGCGCCTGCCGGAGCGCACCGGCGACGTGTTCCACGGCCATGTCGCCGAGGTGCCGCCCGGCGCGCGCTATGGCCTGCGCGCGCACGGCCCGTATCGGCCGCGCGAGGGCCATCGCTTCAACCCGGCCAAGCTGCTGGTCGATCCGTACGCGCGCGCCATCGACCGGCCGTTCGCGCTGCATCCGTCGATGTTCGGCGACGCTGCGCCAACAGGCGATCGGCCCGCCGCGACGACAGCGACAGCGCGCCGTTCGTGCCCAAAGGCGATCGTTCTCGGCGCGCAGGCGACGGCGCCGCGGCCGGCCGATTGCGTGCCGTGGTCCGACACGATCATCTACGAACTGCATGTGCGCGGCTTCACCAGGCGCCATCCGGACATTCCCGAGGCGCTGCGCGGCACGCTTCGCCGGCCTCGCGCATCCCGGCGGCGATCGAGCATCTGGTCCGGCTCGGCGTCACCACGGTCGAGATCATGCCGGCCGCCGCCTGGATCGACGAGCGCCATCTCGCCGCGCTCGGCCTGACCAACTACTGGGGCTACAACCCGATCGCCTTGATGGCGCCGGATCCACGACTGGCGCCCGGCGGCTGGGCCGAGATCCGCGCCGCCGTCGACGCGCTGCGCGCGGCCGGGCATCGAGGTCATCCTCGACGTCGTGCTCAACCATACCGGCGAGGGCGACGCGCTCGGCCCGACGCTGTCGCTGCGCGGCCTCGACAACGCGACCTACTACCGGCTCGATGCCGGCGACCCGCCGCGCTATGTCGACGACACCGGCTGCGGCAATACGCTGGCGCTCGATCGCCCGCCGGCGCTGCGCCTGGCGATGGATGCGCTGCGCGCCTGGGCGCAGCTGGGCGGCGTCGCACGGCTTCCGCTTCGATCTCGCCACCATGCTCGGCCGGCGAGCGGACGGCTTCGATCCCGCCGCGCCGCTGCTGTCGGCGATCGCGCAGGACCCGTGCTGCGCGACCTGAAGCTGATCGCCGAGCCGTGGGACGTCGGCCCGGGCGGCTACCAGCTCGGCGCGTTTCCCGCCGGCTGGGGCGAATGGAACGATCGCTTCCGCGACGACGTGCGACGCTTCTGGCGCGGCGATCCGCGGCCAGCTGCGGCGAGCTGGCGACCCGGCTCGCGGGCTCGCGCCGACCTGTTCGCGGCCGCGACGCGCGGCCGTCGCGTCGCATCAACTTCGTCGTCGCGCATGACGGCTTCACGCTCGCCGACCTCGTCTCCTACGAGCGCAAGCACAACGAGGCCAACGGCGAGGACAACCGCGACGGCACGGACGCGAATTACTCCTGGAACAACGGCGTCGAGGGGCCGACCGACGATCCGGCGATCCTGGCGCGCGCGCAGCGCGACCAGCGCGGCCTGCTGGCGACGCTGCTGCTCGCGCGCGGCACGCCGATGCTGGCGATGGGCGCCGAGCTCGGCCATCGCAAGCCGGCAACAACAACGCCTATGCGCAGGACAATCCGACCACGTGGCTCGACTGGGCGGCAGCCGACCCCGCCTTGCTCGCCTGGATGCCGCTGGTGATCGCCTTGCGCCGGGCGCTCCCGGCGTTGCGCGAGGACCGCTTCCTCACCGGCCGGTCATGGGACAGGGACTTTCCGCCCGACGTCGACTGGCATGGCGCGAACGGCGAGCCGCTGATGACGCGGACTGGAACGCGCGGCCCGCTTCGTGCTGACCGCGGTGCTGCGCTGCAGCAGGAGACGGCGCATCCGCAGAATGCCGGTTCCGAGCGCGTCGCCGTGGTGCTCAACCGCCCGTCGCCCCGATCGACATTGTCCTGCCGGCGCCGAGCGAAGCACCGCCTGGCAGCTGCTCGCCGACAGCGCCGCCGGCACTGCGATGGACCTGCATGTCGAAGAAGCACGCTGCAGGTTCCGCCCGGGCGGTGCTGGTGCTGGCCGAGCGGCCGCACGCGCCGCCGCGCCGCCGGGCCGTCGCCGACACCACGCCGATGCTCGATCATCTCGCCCGCGCCGCGCGGATCGCGCCGGAATGGTGGGAGATCGACGGCACCAGACATGTCGTCAGCGTCGAGACCAAGCGCGCCCTGCTGGCGGCGATGCGATTGCCCGCCGACGGCGCCGGCGCCATGCGCGCTTCACTGGCACTGCTGGCGGAGCGGACCATCGCCGCCCGTTGCCGCAGGCCGTCACCCGCCATGCGGGCGAGGCTGTGGAGATCATTCTTCCGGTGCCGCAAGGATTCGAACCGCCGGCCGGTGGACTGGTCATCGCGTGCGAGGACGGCGACCGAGCGCCGGCTTCGCGTCGGCGTCGACGAGGGAGTGGTGTCGCCTGAAATGGCGTTCGATGGACGCCCGTACCGCGCTTGGCGGATCATCCTGCCGCCGCTGCCGATCGGGCGCCATCGGGTGACGCGCGACGATGTGCCGGATGCGTCTGCCACCTCACCGTCGTGCCGTGGCACTGCCATCTGCCGGCGGCGCTGGCGACGCGGCGGCTTCGGCCTGTCGGCGCAGCTCTATGCGCTGCGTCGTCCGGGCGATCAGGGGATCGGCGACTTCACCACGCTGGCGGCATTGGCCGAGGCGGCGGGGGCGCGAGACGCCGGGGTCATCGGCCTCAATCCGCTGCACGCGCTGTTCGCGCACGAGCGGCAGCGCGCCAGCCCGTATCAGCCGTCCGACCGGCGCTTCCTCGACCCGATCTATCTCGATGTCGCAGCGTTCGCCCGCCGAGCGATGCCGGAATTCGCCGAACTCGCGGCACAAGACGCAGTCGGCTACCAAGCCGTCTGGAACGGCAAGCGCGCCATTCTCGAACGATATTTCTCCGAATTCGAGGCCGCTAGCCAAGGTCACGCGGATTTTCCCGACGCACGCGCGTTCGCGGCCTTCGTCAACGACGACGGCGAGGCGCTGCACTGCTTCGCGTTGTTCGAGGCGATCGCCGAGACGCGCCCGGGCGAGCCCTGGCGAAGCTGGCCGGAGGGTCTGCGCCACCAGGACGCGGTGGCGCTGGCCGATTTCGCGGCCGCGCATGACACGAGGCTTCGCTTCCACCAGTTCCTGCAATTCCTCTGCGACCGGCAACTGGCCGGCGCCGCCGCTGCCGGCCGCAATGGCGGGCTCGACCTCGGGCTGCTGCGCGATCTCGCGGTGGGTGCCGCACCGGACGGGGCGGAAGCCTGGGCCAACGCCGACCAGCTCGCCTGGGGCGCATCGATCGGCGCGCCGCCCGATCCGTTCGCGCGCGAGGGGCAGAACTGGGGCCTGCCGCCGCCCGACCCGCTCGGCATGGCGGCGCAGGGCTATGACCGCTTCGCCCGGATGCTGCGCGCCAATATGCGCCACGCCGGCGGATTGCGGATCGACCACGTCATGGGCCTGTCCCGATTGTTCTGGGTCCCGCAAGGTGCCGCTGGCCGCGACGGCGCCTATGTCGCCTATCCCATGGACGATCTGCTCGGGCACATCGCGCTGGAGAGCGTGCGCGCGCAATGCCTGGTGATCGGCGAGGATCTCGGCACCGTGGCGGAAGGATTCCGCGACGCCCTTGCCGCGCACGAAGTCTTTGGCTTTCGCGTGCTGTTGCTGGAGCGTGACGGCATCGCCTTCCGTCCGCCATCCTCCTATCCCGCCGGCGCGCTCGCCTGCGTGTCGACGCATGACCTCCCGACCTTGGCGGGCTGGTGGGACGGTGCCGACATTGCCGAACGGGCACGGCTCGGGATGATCGACACGGAGGTGGAGGCACGCCAGACCGCCGAACGCGCGGACGAAAAGGCGGCGCTGCGAACCGCCTTGTCGCAGGAGGGCATCGCCCCGGCGGATGCGGCGTTGACGCCGGAGCTGGTGGCCGCGGTGCATGAATATGTCGCGCGGACGCCATCGGCGCTGATGCTGGTGCAGTCGGAGGAGCTGGCCGGCGAGACCACGGGCGTCAACCTGCCCGGAACCGATTGGGAGCGGCCGAATTGGCGGCGCAAGCTGGCGCCGATGGCGGGCGACCTGATGGACACGCCGGCCGCCGATGCCATCCTGCGGCCGTTGCGGGCGATGCGGTCCAAGCCAGTGCCGGAACAATCACCGGGAGACGAATAGCGGCTTACGCGGAAATCGCATCCAATGTCCCGGTCTGGTGGGCAACCAGCCTTGCATAGGCGCCGCGCCGCGCCAGCAATTCCGCATGCGAGCCCGCCTCGATGACCCGCCCGCGCATCCATGACCAGAATCGTGTCGGCGGTCTGAATCGTCGAAAGACGATGGGCGATGATGATCGAGGTGCGCTCCGCCATCAATTCGTCGAGGGCGGCGCGGATCTGCTGCTCGCTGATCGTGTCGAGATGCGAGGTCGCTTCGTCCAGGATCAGGATCGGCGCGTCCTTGAGGAAGGCGCGTGCAATCGCGACCCGCTGGCGCTGGCCGCCGGACAACTGCACGCCGCGCTCGCCCACCCGGGTGGCGAGGCCGTCGGGCAGACGGTCGACGAACTCGCCCAGCGCGGCGCGGTTCGATCGCCCGGCGCAGTCCGCGTCGGACACCTCGCGCCCGGCGAGGCGGATGTTCGCCGCCAGCGTGTCGTTGAACAGATACGTGTCCTGTGCGACCAGCGCGATGATGGTCGGCGCAAATCGTCGAGCCGCAGTTGGCGCAGATCGATGCCGCCGAGCGTGATGCGCCTTGCTGCGGGATCCCAGAAGCGCAGCAGCAGGTTGGCGACGGTCGATTTGCCGGCGCCCGAGGCGCCGACCAGCGCCACCGTGCTGCCGGGCCGCACCTCGAAGCTCACCCCGTCCAACGGCCGGCGCGTTGCGGCCGGGATAGGTGAAGCGCACCGATTCGAACTGCAGCTCGCGGCTTCGCGGGCACCGGCAGGTCGCCGTCGGTGATCGGCTCCGGCTCGGACTTCGACGACATGCAGTCGCCGGGTCGAGGCGATGGTATCGGCGAGCTGGCGCGCCACCTGGCCGATCTCCGCGACCGGCATGAAGGCCGCGACCGACACCAGCACCAGCAGCGGCAGCCATTCGTGGGCAAACCAGCCCTGCGAGGCGAGCACCGCGCCCAACACGGCGACCGCCAGGCCGCCGAGGCCGGTCGCGACCTCCAGCGCGGCGCTCTGGCGCGACAGATCGTCCAGCAGCGCCGAGCGCTGCTTCTGGTAGGCCGCGATATCGGCCGAGGAAGTACGGCGCGGCGTCGCCCCGATTGCCTGGAAGGCGGCGAGCTCGGCGCAGGCCCTGGATCGTCTCCGTCAGATGCGCGCCGAGCTGGCCCAGTGCAGCGCGTGCGCGGCCGCCGAGCCGGTCGATCTCGCCGCGTGCGAAGACCGGCGTCAGACCGGCCCAGGCGAGGAACGGCAGCAGCACCAGCGCGAGCGGCCAGGCCGACCCATGCCAGCAGCGCCAGCACGCTGGCGGGAATCAGCACCGCGACGAAAGCCGGGGCCACGGTATGGGCGTAGAAATACTCGACCGTCTCCACGTCCTGCGTCGCCAGCGCCACCAGGTCGCCGGAGCGGCGGCGCAGCAGATAGGCAGGCGCGAGACGCGTCGAGCTTGGCGAACAGCGCGATGCGCATTTCCGCCAGCAGGCGATAGGCCATGTCATGCGCCAGCCAGGATTCCAGCCAGTGCAGCGTTGCCGCCACCGGGGCCGCGAACAGCAGCGCCGACCAGCAACCCAGAACCGGTCGTGCCCCGAGGCGACGCCGGCAATCGACCAGCGCGCCCAGCACGCTGACGCCGATGAAGCTCAGCACCCGGCCGATGCCGCAGAGCGACGGTCAGCGATCAGCTTGCACGCGCCACGGCCTGATGAAGCGCAACAGGGTGCGCAATGTGTCGCCGCCAGCCGATCTCGGCGGCATCCTCGGCAAGCGGCGCGCACCTCCGGCGCCGCCGACGCGCGCCGCGGCGCGCGCCGGTCCGATTACCGCCGGCCGCGGTCGCGCGCGCCGGCGGCTCCGAGCTGCGGTCCCATCAGGCGGCGATACGCGCCGGGACTGCGCGATCAGCTCCGCATGCGTGCCGCTCTCGACCACGCGGCCGTGGTCCAGCACGAGGATCCGGTCGGCGCCGATCACGCTCGACAGCCGGTGTGCCAGGATCAGCGTGGTGCGGCCCTGCATCAGCCGGTCCAGCGCCTGCTGGATGACCGCCTCGTTCTCGGCATCGACGGAGGACAGCGCTTCGTCGAGCATCAGGATTGGCGCGTCGCGCAGCAGTGCGCGGGCGATGGCGATGCGCTGACGCTGGCCGCCGGAGAGCGTGGCGCCGCGTTCGCCGATGCGGGTCGTCGTAGCCGTGCGGGCAGCGCGCTGATGAAGTCGTGCGCGTTGGCCGCGCCGGGCGGCGGCGACCATGTCGGCGTCGCTGGCGTCGGGCCGGCCGAGGCGCAGATTGTCGGCGATCGCTGCCGTCGAACAGTGTGGTGTCCTGCGCGACGATCGCGATCATGCCGCGCACCTGATCGGGATCGAGCGTGCGGATGTCGTGGCCGCCGATGCGGATCGAGCCGGCCTGCGCGTCGTGCTGCGCGCAGCAGCAGGCGAAGGATGGTCGATTTGCCGGCGCCGCTCGGTCCGACGATGCCGACCGTCTCACCGGCGGCGATCTCGAAAGCTCAACCCGGCATGGGCGTCCGCGCGGCGGCCCGGATAGGCGAAGCCGACGTCGTCGAACGCGATGCTCGGCGTGCAGGTCCGGCGACGTGCGCCGCGCCGCCGGCCGGGGCGTCGCTGCGGGCTTCCAGCAGCGCATGGACGGCGTTCGCCGCCGACTGGCCGATCATGCCCTGATGCAGCACCGAGCGCAGATCGCGCAACGGCCGAAAGATCTCGGTGCCGGCCATCAGGATGATCAGCAGGGCTTCGAGGCTCATCTCGCCATGCTGCACCCGCCACGCGCCGACCGCGATGGCGGCCGCCGCCCCGAGTGCCGGTGCCGAGGTCGGTGAAGAAGCGCGTCAGCAGACCCGAGCGCGAGCACCCAGAAGGTGCTGTCCGACAGGGCTCGCGCACGTTCGGCCAGCTTGCGCGCGAACGCGTCGCTCTGGCCGAAGGCCTTCAGCGTCGGCAGGCCCTGCACCGCGTCGAGGAACTCCTCGCCGAACGCCTTGAACGCGGCCGCGCGGGCGATCGCCGCGCGCTTGTCGGCGTTGTGGACCAGCATCGGCAGCGCGAGCGTCGCGAGCGCGGCGACCAGCAGCACCGCGGCGGTCGGCACGTCCCACCAGGCCAGCACGGCGAAGATCACCACCGGCGCGCAGGCGGCGATGATGAGCTGCGGCACGTAAGCGCCGAAGAAGGTCTGCAACTGCTCGACCCCGTCGATGACCGCAAGCATCACGCCGCCGGTCCGCTCGGCGCCGAACCAGGCCGGGCCGAGTGCGGCGATGCGATCGAACAGGCGCGCGCGCAACACCGACTGCACCCGCCCGGCCGTGCCCTGCGCGAGCACGACTGCGGCGATGGTCGAGCGCGGCGCGGAGCAGCATGCAGGCGGCCGTGCCGGCGGCGGCGAGCGCAATCGGCTGCAGCGGCGCGCCTTCGAACGCCAGCGCCAGAACCCGACCGAGGAACACGAAGCGCAGAACGCCGAAGCCCATGGCGATCAGGCCCGAGGGCTACTGCGCCGGCAACGCGCAGCCGCAGCCCGGCCATCATCAGCCATAGCCGCCGTCGAAATACATGGGTATCACTCCGCCACAAGCAGGCGGCACTCTACCCTCAGCCCACCCGATCCGGCCATGGCAGGATCGGGCGGCTGGTCCGGACCTTACTGCGGCGCCTGCGGCACCATGACCATCCAGGTCATGCCGAAGCGATCGGCGACCATGCCGAAGCACGGCGAAAAGAAGGTCTTGGTCAGCGGCATCTGCACCTGCCCCGCCGTCGCCGAGGGCCGCGAACTTGCGCGCCGCTTCGGCCTCGTCCTCGACGTAGAGCGACAGCGCAAAGCCCTGGAAGCTCGTCTGCCCCTGGCAGCGACCGTCGGACGCCATCACCGCTCCGTCTCGCCGATGCGCATCGCCGTGTGCATCACCTTGTCCTCCGTCCCAGGCGTCATCGTCGCGCGCATCGCCGGGTCGGGGCTGTCCTTGAAGCGCATCATCATGACGATCTCGGCGCCGATGGCGCTGCGGTAGAATTCCGATCGCCTCCTCGCAGCGGCCGTCGAAAAACAGATAGGGGTGAACTTGCATTTTTTCTTCCTCGCCTGTTTCGGGAGTTGCGCAAACGGCGCTGGTGTTTCGACCTGATTTGTATACACCGTCCACAAGGCGATGGCAAGAAAAATGGACAGTGTCCACATGAGGAGAGTGGCTGATGGACGCGCCGCCCACCGAGCCAGGCCGCAGCACCTATCGCCACGGCGACCTCCGCCGGGCGCTGCTGGAAGCCGGCATCGACGCTGGCGCGCGCCGGCGGCCCCGACGCGGTGGTGCTGCGCGAGGCGACGCGCCGCGCCGGCGTCGTTCCCAACGCCGCCTACCGCCACTTCGCCAGCCGGCAGGAGCTGCTGCAGGCGGTCCGCGCCGCGGCGCTGTCGGCGCTGGCGGTGGCGATCGAAACCGAGCTCGCCAGACTCGGCCGCGCGCCGGCGACCGCGCCGAGCTCGCGCGGGCCAGCCTGCGCGCGGTCGGCACCGGCTATCTGCGATTTGCTCGGACGGAGACCGGGTTGTTCCGCACCGCGTTTGCCGCCGGCGACGTCGTGCGCGGCGCCGGCAGGCCCGGCGAAGGCGGCAGCACCGGACTCGACCCGTTCCAGCTGCTGGGTGCCGCGCTGGACGGCCTGGTCGCGGCCGGCGTGCTGCCGCCGGAACGACGGCCGGGCGCCGAGATCCTCGCCTGGTCGGCGGTGCACGGCCTGGCCATGCTGCTGATCGAGGGGCCGTTGCGCCTGGCACCCGTGCAGGTCGAGGACATCTCCCGCCGTTTGCTGGAGATGGTCGAGAAGGGGTTGTAGCAGCGGCGGTTACTTGGTGACGCCGAGCCCGCGCATGAATTGGTCGCGAATCCGGGTCGGGTCGCGCTCGGTGGTGGCGTGCGGTTTTTCGGTGTCGATGCGGCAGCCGATCAGCCAAGGGCCGGCCTCGGCCAAGGCACGGTCGATCAACTCCTCGAAATGCCCCTCGTCGGCGGCCCAGTCGCTTTGCCGCATTCCAGCGCCGCGGGCGATCGCCACGATGTCGGCGCCGGCCGATGTCGCGGTCGCCTGGCCGCCGGTGATCTGATAGGCGCCGTTGTCCATCACCACGATGACGAGGTTGGCCGGCGCCTGGGCCGCGATGGTGGCCAGCGAGCCCAGTTGCATCAGGATCGATCCGTCGCCCTCCAGCCCGATCACGCGGCGCGCCGGCTGGGCGATCGCCACGCCGAGCGCGATCGGCGCGGCGAGGCCCATGCTGCCGAGCATGTAGAAATTCTGCGCCCGGTGGCCGACCGCCCACAGGTCGAAATTGGTGTAGCCGATGCCGCCGATCACCGCTTCCTCGTGGTGCAATCGGGCGACCAGCCGGCGGGTCAGGTCGAAGCGGTTCATCACCTTCGCCTCGGAGCGGGTCAGCGGGCGGTTGGGAGTGGCTACGGACATGTCAGAACACCTTCCCGCCGGTGAGCAGCGGCGACAGGATGAGTGCCGCCGGCTGGCGCGTCGCCACCGCCTGCTGAATGCTGCGCTCGACGATGAAGCCGAGTTCGTCGAGCCGGGTGACGGCGTGATGCTCGAGCGCGATCGAGTCCATCACCGGGCGCATGGTGCGGCAGACCAGCGACTGGCCGAGATTGAACTCGCCCAGCGTGCCGCGCTCGGAAATCATCATCAGCACCGGAATCTGGAACGGCACCGCCAGCGAGGCGAGCACGTTGGGCAGCGTCGCGAAACCGCTGGTCTGCATCAGCACGATGCCGCGCATGCCGCCCATCCAGGCGCCGGCGACGATGCCGACCGCCTCTTCCTCGCGCGTGGTGGCGAAGGCGGTGAAGAAGTCATCCGCGTGCACCGCCTCGATCAGCGGGCGCAGCACGTTGTCCGGCACGTAGGTGACGAGGCGGACATCGTTGCGTTTCAGCACCTCATGCACCACCTGGTGCCAGGGCTTGGCCAAAGTCTCGGCGGGCATCGTCGGCTCCTAAGTGGCAATGCGGGGCGTGGCCAGCCGCGCGTCGGTGGCGAGGTATTCGGGCAGGCGGACGGCCGCGGTCAACTCGGCCGGGGTGCCGATCGCAGGCTTCGCCCCGCCCTTCATTCCCGCCAGCACCGCGCGCATGCCGTGGACGCTGGCGGCCAGCATATGCTGCGGGTAGATGGCGAGCTTGATGCCCGCGCGCTCCAGCCCGGCATCGTCGGGCATGTAATGCCGCCCGGCCGGTGCCGTGACCGAGATCGCCGGCCTGCCGGCGCAGGCCGCGACCGAGGCGCGCATCTCCTCCTCGCTTTGCGGCGAATCGAGGAAGAGCAGATCCGCCCCTTCGACGACGAAATCCTCGATCCGTGCCCGCGCCTCGTCGAACCCGCGCGACACCCGGGCGTCGCTGCGGGCGAGCAACAGGATGCCGGCTTCGCGGCAGGCTTCCACGGCGGCGCGGATGCGCATGCGCGCCACGTCGCGCTCCACCACCAGCTTGGCACCGTTATGGCCAAGCTCGCGCGGCCACATCTTGTCCTCGATCAGCACGCAGGCGGCGCCGGCCTGGGCGTAGGCGCGGATGGTGCGCTGGACGTTGATCGGGTTGCCGTAGCCGGTGTCGCCGTCGCCGAGCCACAGCACGCCGGGGGCGGCGGTGACGCAGCATTCCACCGCATCGCGCATTTCATGAAACGACAGCAGGTCCATGTCCGGCTGCGCCAGGCGCAGCGCCGAGATCGAGGAGCCGGAGGCGAATCCCACCTTGAACCCGGCTTCGGCGACCAGCCTCGCCCCCATGCCGTCACCGCAACCGGGCACCACCTGCAATCCGGGTTCGGCGAGCAGCTTCTTCAGCGCGGCGGCTTCGGGGCGCATCGTTGTCATTCCCACGGGCGATATGATCGACTGGCGTCCTGATGGACGCGTGGGCGCGACGTGATCGCAGAAGCCGGTCCGGGTCAACCCCGCTTGATGTCGGCGGGCCGCTTCAGTTCACCACGCCGGCCGAGGCCATGCTGGTCTTCTGGGCCGCGCGCGGCGAGGAGCCGAGCAGGTGGCCGAGCGGGGTCAGCGCGGGGACGCGATCGCAGACGATCTTTGTCGTCGCCATCACCGGCACCGCGAGCACCGCCCCGGGCACGCCCCACAGCCAGTCCCAGAAGAACAACGCCATGATCACCAGCACCGGGTTCAAGGTGAACCGTCGCGCCAGCAGCATCGGTGTCACCGTTTCACCTTCGATCACGTGAATCAGCAGATACAGCGCGGGCGGCGCCAGGGCCCAGCTCAGGCTCGGCAGGCTGAACAGGCCGACGAAAAAGAAAATAACCACCCCGCTCATCGGGCCGAGGATCGGGATGTAGTTGAGCAGGAACGCCAGCGTCCCCCACAGCACCGGATTGGGAACGCCCAGCGCCCACATCATCAGGCCGGCGGCGGTGCCGACGGCGAGGTTCATGATGGTGATGGTCAGCAGGTAGCCGGAGATATTCGCCTCGATCTCGCGCGCAATTTCGACGGCGCGCCGCTTGTCGCCGAAGGTCGGCAGGATCTCCACGGCGCTGCGGAGCAGGCTGTCGCCCGCGGTCAGCAAAAAGAACAGCGTGACGACCACGGTGACGATCTGGCCCAGTGCCAGCCTGGTGCCGCTGAGGATGGTCAGCCCGAGGCCCGCCGAACTGGCCTGCTGCTGTTCCAGCAGCGGCGCCACCTCCCCAGGCTTCGGCGTCTGGGTGATGGCGTGTCGCACGTCGGAGACCTGATGCTGCAGCAGGTCGATCGGCACCTTCAGGAAGCTCATCCGTTCCTGCAGGCGGGGCAGGCTTTCCGGCACCTTGTCGATCCAGCCCGAGGCCGGCAGGTAAAGCGCGAACCCGATGACGGTCACGGCGCTGAACAGCACGAAAACCAGTGCCAAGGCGCTCAAAATCGAGGGCAGGCGCAGGCGATCGGTAAGGACGCGCTTCAGCGGCGCGAGCAGCAGGTTCAGCACCAGTGCTATCAGAAACGGCAACACGATCGCGGCGGCGAGATACAGCACGCAGAACGTCGCCAGCACCGTCAGCGTCACCAGGCAGATGTTCAGCACGTTGAAATGGGCGGCCGTGCGCGGACACGGCAACACAGACCCGTGAACCGCAGTCAGGATGAACCGGAGGTCGTCGACCTCAATGTGTCCAGCACCGCCCGTGGGTCCCTTCGCCTCCACATTCTTGACCAACTGAGCTTCGCGAACCGGATTCACCGGAAGAGCCCTTTTGCGCACCGCGTACCGGAACATGCCCGACAACATCGATCGCGCATTGCGTGCCGATCCCATACCGTGGCCCTCCGCAACCGCCTTCAGGAATTCTTCAATGGTGTCGGTCGGGACTTCGATCAGGATTCGATCGCCATACGCTGTGTTGAACAGAGCTGCCCATCTGTCATAGAGGTCGAATGTCCCTTGCGCGCGTTTCTGCTCTACGAGGTATTCGCGATATTTCGTCCACAAATCACGAACCCTGGTCGATCCTGACAGTTCACTGCGGAGATTCACGCCGATCTTTGATGCGGCCAGGAGCACGGCGTCACTTGCCCGAGAGCCGTTGCGGTCAGGCCCTTCCGCCCGCGTTCGTCGACCTTGGGCGGCGATACCCTTATCAAATCCCGACGCTTTCCCGTCGCATCACGGACCCGGACGCGAGCGTTCCAATGTCCCAGAGACAATTCAGTCAGCTTTATGGTGCCCGCAACGCCGATCGGGCGATGCGGTCTTCCACCGCCCATGATACCCAATTCGTTGGACGGTCGAGTCGATCGCGGAATCCAACTCGTCCAAGTCCCACAACAGGTTCTTGCCGATTCGACGGGGAGTTGGCAGTCATGGTTTCGATCCTTCGCGATGCCAACGCCGTAAAACCTCAGCGTTGCAACCAATATGAGCCGCCGCATCCTTCGTGTTCGCCCATCGCCGCACATGTGGCGGCATGCCTATGACACTCATTCCGGAATCCCTTCTCACACTGCCGATTGAGTTGCCGAAGTTTGCCGTTGTGGCGGATCGACGTTCAACCTATGTTTGGTGTGCTCGGCAGACGGCGGCCGCGATGACCCGGCCCTGGTCGCCTTCGTCCGATGGCATAGAGATTGCTCGCAAGCGTGCCGTGTTGGAGGCGCAAGTCGTCTTCCATCACTACCGGGTTCGCATCGCGCTATCGAAGTGGGCGGATCATGAGCGCAGTCAAGGCCGGGCGATGTGCGGGGTGGTTTCCGCCCGTCGCGGCGCTGTTCGTCTGCCGGCCGGGGGCACCTGTTCGGCGCTGCACTATTCGCCATGGACCACACATTAAGCCCGACCAAACCCCTTATGCCGCGACTAAACGCCACAACTTTCGAGGTACCGCTTCAAAGCGCGCCGCTCCTGGGTTGGGCGCTTGCGCTGGTCGTTCTCACTTTCGCCCTCGCATAAGTCATAAGTGTTGTCTTTGCCGCCTAGCGTTCTCGGTAGCTGGAGAAAACTCCCATCTGGGGCTACGAAAGATGACATGTGATGGGGACCCCCTCAGCTGAGACGCTGGTTGAGTCAGCGTCAGAGGGTGTTTGAAAACCGTCAGGTTCGGGCGAGTCGCCTGGTCATGGTCGTGATCATGGCGAGGTGGACCATGGCTTCGTGGTGGTCGGGTCTGGTTTCGTAGTCGCGCGCGCAGCGGCGGTGCTTGTTGATCCAGGCGAAACGTCTCTCGACCACCCGAATGCGGGCCGGACGTGGAAACCAGCGGCGCGCGGGATGCGTTTGATGATCTGCGTAGTAAGGGTGAGAATGTCTTTCGCCCAGATGAGCAACCGTCCGGGGTAACCGCCGTCGGCCCAGAGCAGCCCGATGGTGGAGAAGCTGCCGCGCAGTGCGGCCAGGAGTCGGTGTGCGGCGTCGCGGTCCTGGATCGAGGCGGCGGTGACGACGACGGTGAGCAGCAGGCCGTTCACATCACGGCGAGGTGCCGCTTGACGCCGTTCGTTTTCTTGCCGCCATCGCAGCCGCGGCTGGATCGGGGCACGGTGTCGGCGGCGGGTACCGTCTGCGAGTCGATGATCGCCGCGGTCGGGCACCGGTCCCGCCCCGCCCGGCCCGCACCCGCAGTCGGTCGCGCAGCGCGTCGAGGATGCGCGACCACGCTCCGTCGCGGGGCCCAGCGGGCGAACACCGCGTACACCGTCGCGGCTGGCGGGAACTCCACCGGCAGTTGCCGCCACCCGATACCACCGCGCACGATGTACAGGATGGCGTCCACTATCGCACGGCGGCAATGCTTCTCGGGTCGTCCGCCGCGGCCTGCCGTGCTGCCCGGCGCAGGCGACAGCGGTTCGAGGATCGCCCACTGTGCGTCGGTCACCTACGACCAGTACACCGCGCAACCATGTCCGCCCGCCGCGTGGGGCGGGCACGACGGGGATGGTGAGATCGGCGATGATGGCATTGTGGGCTCCTGGTCTGGGCGGGGACTTGGTAAGCACCGACCCAACCAGGGAACTAACTTCTTCGGTTCGCCGCGAGGCACACGCCCGCCCATCGCGGTTCTCAAACACTCTCTAGGCGATGGACAGAACATAGGCTCAGCATGCCGTTGCTGGTGAAAGCTGAGGTTGACATGCCGAGGTCGGTTCAACTTCGCTTCCGCCGGGTGTTCGGCTCATGTGCGCCCGGCACCGGGCGCTGTCCCGAACACAGCGGTCGCTGCATCACGGATCTTGCCCACGTTGTCGTGGTGCAGGTCGACCTCGGGGGTGGCACCGATCGCGCTGTTGATCATCGATTTCCTGCACTTCCTGCGGTGGCGGGCCGCCGACGGGGTGAAGGTCAGCAACCACCTCAAATTCATCGCCAACGAGTTCCCCGTCACCCTTGTCCTGGTCGGTGTCGGACTCACCGAAGCCGGACTATTCACCGAGGGACACCCAACGGGAAGCAACCCTCGCGCAAACCGCCAGACGCACAACGCGACTGACCGTGGAGCCCTTCGCCAGCACCAAGGCCGGGCAGAAGCAATGGCGATCAGTACTGCACGCAATCGAACAGCGCGTCGTCCTCATCAAGCACCGCGAGGGCACGCTGTCCGAGGACCTCGCCGACTACCTCTACGCACGCACCTCCGGGCATATCGGCTCGCTGATGACGTTGATCAACCGGACAAGCTCGCGTGCCATACGAACCGGCACCGAAGCCTTAACCGAGCAACTCCTCGACGCCACACCCATCGACGCCGCAGCAGAATCAGCGCGAGACCTCACCGCAGCAGAACTGCGCACCGCACGGCGCCCGACCCGCAAGAGCCGCCGTCTGACTGTCGTGCCGGAATAGATTGCTCCGGAGAGAGTTTTGCGTCCCAATGACGCGCGGTGCCGCAACGCGCAGCGACCAGGTGTCACAATCGGTGGGGGCGGCCAGATTGGCGCAGCGCCACCCCGTATCGGTGGGCCAGGTCCGTCACGGTGTGGCGTGATACGCCGTGGATCTCGCCGATGCGCGCCAGCCCCAACTGCTGCCCCTCGTACAGCTCGATCAACGTGGCCCTGGAAATCAGGGTATTTCCCGAGGATCGCACCGCGGAGTCGGGTGTTGATCGATGTCCCGGTGGCGGCGGATCGAATTCGCCGATCAGGTAATGGAGGTACTCCACGGGTATGCCGGTCTGGG
>CAVTKE010000006.1:0-253504 GCA_963735225.1 uncultured Alphaproteobacteria bacterium | reverse complement strand
AAAACATCGGGGATAGGACCACGTGTCCAAACTTCGCACCGTTCTTCTGGTCCTCATTCTGCTCTCGCTCGCCAGCGTGCAGCAGGTGCACGGCGAGACACCGCCCTTGCCCGGGGCCGCCGGAGCTGATTATTGGGACGAAAGTGGCCCCACCCCTTTGCGATGAAGGCCATGGACGGCTCGTGGCACGGTCTCAGCATCGATCTCTGGCAGCGTATCGCCGAACAGCTGCACTTCCGATATCGGTTCGTGGAAACCTCCCTGGATGACCTGACCAACGGCGTGGCCGAGGGCTCGTTGACCACCTGCCGTAGCGGCGCTGACGGTAACCGGCCCGCGGCACCGGATTGTTGACTTCACCCCAGCCCTTCTTCAGTACGGGTCTCGGGATCGCCGTCAAACGCGACACCAGCCTCACGTGGTGGCCGATTCGTGACCAATGTGTTCTCGCTCGCTTTCTTCGGGCCGTCCTCGTGCTCTGGCCGTGTCGATTGGGGTGGGCCTGCTCGATTTGGCCGTCGAACCAGGCACAATCAGCACTTGGCGCGCATCGGCACGGGTTCGGCTGGAGCCTTTGGTGGTCGGCTGTGGTAATCACCCAAGGCTCCGCCGCGGCGGGTGAGCGCGTGCCCGCAACGCTGGCGGGTCGCCTGCTTGCGATCGTGTGGATGATCGTCTCGGTGATCGTGATCGCCAGTTTTACCGCGGCACTCACGTCTCAGCTCACGTTGAAGGGGCTGCGCCGGGACGGTGCACGGTGAGGCGGATCTGCGTTACGTGCGCGTGGGCGCGATTGCCCGGACCGAGACGACGGAGTATCTCGGCCGGCAGCATGTGAACTATCAGGCGTTCCCTGACGCTCAGTCGGCGCTGCTCGCGCTGCAGAGAAATCGCATCGATGCCGTGGTGTATGACCGGCCGCTGCTGTTGTGGCTGATCAGGAGAGCATTACCCCAACTCACTGCAGGTGCTCGATGGGAGCTTCGATCCGCAGGTCTATGCGATTGCCTTGCCCCAGGGCAGCGCATTGCGCCTGCAGATCGACTTGGCCCTCCTCGAGACCGTTGAGGGCGAGTGGTGGCGCGATATCGTGTTCGGGTACTTTTGGACGGGACTGAACCCGCTGGCTCCTCGCACCTGGCTACGGGCCAATCACGACCACAGGCGGTTTATAATAGGGGGGCGGGCTGCGCCGCCAATCTTCCAATCCGACATCTCGGCGATGAACCGCGGTTCGCCCGGAAGCGAGCGGTATGTCACGATCAGGCGTCGAGGCACCGTATTAGCGCCGTCAGCAAGCCACAACTCGAGGTCGATCCCCGGAGGCTGGGCGAAGAAAAGATGTCGTGCTGGAGTGTCATCGATGGTTATCGTGTTCACCAGTGTTCCATATGCGACCCCGCTCAAGAAGGCTTTGTCGGGTGAGGCGACCAAGAAATCGGCTAGTGGGAACTCAAACCCAAGGCGTTCGTGGGCCGCCTTCAGCATGGTCTCCAGATCGCCAGTCGCGGGAAGCGTGGTGTATTTCTTCAGGCTCGCAGCGTAGATCGTGACATCCTTGCCGTCGTAGCCAAACGTAAGCGCGCCATCATCGCCTTTGATATCAACGCGCAGATGGTCTGGCCGACGCACAAGCACGGTGCCTTCGTGGAATATGTGTAGAGGATGCCCTTCTGCGTCCTGGTACTCACGGATCGTCCGGAGATGGAGGGAGATCTGCTGGGCCGACAGGGACTTCGCCATCTCCTGAACGGCGTTGCGCGCGGGCTCCGCAATTGCCGGCTTCGGCTCGGCCGCGGGAAACGCCGTTCCCGGCAGCAGCGCCGCCCCCGCGATCACGAGCGCGACCGAGGCGTGCCCGGCGACCCGCATGTAAAATGGACTTTCGATGCACGCTCATGGTGTCCTCCAAGGGTAGGAAGCACGGGAACGTGAGAACGCTTGTATCGGGTCAGGTGTCCACGCGCAGGTGCTGCGTCCGTTCCATGGCGCCGCCCTAGCTACAGATCACCAACGCGGTGCGGCGGGCTATGCAATTACGGCAAGAAGCCGGTCGCGTCCTCATCTACGGAGCCGGGCAGCGGGCCGACACCGCTACTTCGGCGCGCAAAATATTCCTCCCTTGGTCATTTGGCGAGGGAGGCGGAAAGCCGGCTGGTCCCATCGTAGCTCAACCGGCCCTGGGACGCGTCGAGCGCCTAGGCGTGCGTTGACCATCCGAGCATGAGAATTCCAACAGCGGCGATCCAGCTGCCTGAGACACGAACGGCGAGCCGCGCCCATCTCGCGCGCAGCGATATCACCTGCCCCGCCAAAAGTGACACGATCGCCGCGACGCAGCATGCGGTGCCGGCGATGACGACGAAGCCGCTGGGTTTGGCGGCCAACTCGGTGCCATTGGCCAACCCGTGCAGCAGCCCAACGGCTGCGGCGAAACCCACCGTCGCCGCCAAAGGAAGCCGCGCATCGGCTGCCAAGGCGATTAGCCTCCGGGCGACGGCTGTGGCCCCGGCGCTGGCCCACAAGGGAATGACCGGAAGGACAAACGCCCACCCCGCTGTCATCCCGACCATCCAGGCGATCGGGAGCGCCGCCAGGAGCCACCGTCCGTAGCGTGCGCCATTCAGGCCGGCCAGCATTGTCACGGCGGCGACGGGGAGCAGGTCCTCGGGCGACATCAGCGGATGCACCGAGCCGTCGTAAAACGGCCCGAACCCGCTGTTCACGAGATGCGCGTGCCCCGGGGCAGTAGACGCAAGGACGAGCGGGAACGCCAGCCACGCTGGTCCCATCATGCCCGTCCGGCTCACGTCAGGGCAGTCCACAGGAAAGCGACGCCCGCCATCGTGACCGCCACGCCGGCGGCACGAACGGCCAGTTGGCCAGGCTTCCACAGGTGGATGAACCCGATGCCGACGCCCGTGAGATGAAGCAATCCCGTCGCGACGACAAAGCCGGCGCTGTAGAGTATCCCGTCTTCGTTTGGCGGGAGCTCGGTCCCGTGCGCGTGACCATGGAAGATCGCGAACAACCCGACGAGCACTGCTGCCATCCAGAGCGGCGGCCGCGCTCCGGTTGCCACGGCGCCCCCAAGCCCGACGGCCGATAGCGCGATGCCGACCTCGGTTCCGGGCAGCGCCACCCCCATCAGACCCAACATGCCGCCGAACGCCATGACGATCGGGAACGCGACCGGCAGCAACCAGATCGCGGGCGCCCCGAGCTGCGCACCCCACAGCCCGACTGAAACCATGGCGAGGACGTCCGTGTCATGTCCGGATATCGGATGCTTGAACCCACTGACGAAGCCGCCAGCATCGCCACTCAACAAATGCGCGTAAGCGGCGGCCGGCCACAGTAGCAAAAGGGAAAGCAAGCCGGCCTGCTGCGATCGTTTCAACATTCCCGTAAACCTTCAGTCAAAAGAGGGGTCCGGACAGGCAAGTAGATTGCGCGTCAGCCCGTGCCTGCGATCATGGCGACGACACGGTCGATCGTCCAGAACGCACCCAGAGAGCCGACGGCGTAAGCCGGCATCGCGAGCACCGGCTGTGGCCAACGGATTTCGAGTTGGCGAAAGGAACGCAGCAGCAGCAACGTGAAGCCGACGAACGACAGTTGACCGATCTCGACGCCGACGTTGAACAGCAATAGAGCCGCGGGAATGTCCCGCTGCGGCAAGCCAAGGCTGGCGAGCCCGCTGGCGAAGCCGAGCCCATGCACGAGGCCGAAGGCGAAAGCGACCAGCCACGGCTGGCGCAGTGTGAGGCTCGTCTCGCCTCGCCAGGAGCGCAGCACTTCGACGCCGACGAACATGATCGAAAGCGCAATTGCGGCGTTCAGGGGGGGCGCCGGGACGTGGACGTAGCCTAGCGCGCGCCCGCCAGGGTGATGCTGTGCGCAACCGTGAAAGCCGTGATCGTCTTCAGCAGCATCCAACCGTTGCGGACCATCGAGCATCAGACCGAGGACGAACAGCAGATGATCGGTTCCGAACAGAATGTGCTCGACACCCTGCACAAGTACGCCGCGGCAATATCCGCGATCCCCTGCGCCGTAGCGACCTCGACCCAAGGCTGCGACGGATGCACAAGCGTGGTCGCATGCGTGCCATCGAGCGCCTGTACTCGCACCAGAACATCGGTGATGGTCGCTTGCAGGCCCACAAACTCGATCCGCTTGCCAGCGAGGCCGTTCTGGCCGGCGTCGATCAATCGACGTTCGAGACGTTGGCCAGAGAATTCCTTGACCGACGGTGTGGCCCTATCCTGCGCATCGTCCGGGAATTTCAGCGCCACCGGCAATTGCACGCCCGCGTTGATGGGCGTGCGCCACGACACTTCATACTGGTGGCCCGGGGCTACTTCGTTGACCTCGAGGTAAGCCGGGCGCGACTCGTGGGCTTGCGCTGCCGAGGCCCCTGCGAGGGACCCGATGAGTATGCACAGCGCCAGCAGCCGAGTGAGCGCCAGAACTCCTGTGCGGCTCAAGGAAGCGCCGCCGCGACGTGAGCGGAGCCCCCCGCCGGCATTGCCGCGGCCGCCGCTGGAAGCACGATCTCATACCGAGCTCTCATCGTGTCGAACAACTGGCGTTTGGCCTCGGCGCGTTGCTCATCCATCCACTCGGACTTGACCGTCGCCGCTATTTCCTCAAACGCGGGCAGCCGCCCGGCGATGTTCGATTCGGCCCAAATCAGATGCCAGCCTAGCCCGGACTCGACGGGTCCCTGCCACTGTCCCTCTCTGAGCCCAACCAGCGCCTGCGTGAACCTCTTGCCGAATATGCCGGCCACCTGATCAGGCGACCGCTCGGCATAGAAGCGGTCGAACGGAAAGCGATCACTGATTCCGTCAACTTCCGACCCCTCTCGCGCCCGGCCGGCAAGCTTTCGGAGCGCATCAGCGGCATCGTCGTGAGCGCGTCCGCCACGCAGATCGGGCGAGAGGTACAGGTGCCGGAACGTCACCAGAGCGGGCAGGGCAAAGCGCTGCGTGTGCTGCGCAAACCAGCGTCTGAGTTCGTCCTCACTCGGCTCGCGCAGTTTCGCAACGTCATCCATGACGAACTCCATTTTTTGCGCCAACCGGCGCTTGATGATGGTGTCGTCCTTGTCGAAGCCCAGTGCCATCGCCTCGCGAACGAGAACCCGCTGGCGGATTTCGATGTCGACGAGGTTGCGCATCTCGGCCGGCTCGGGCGGGCGGCGCCACTGCGCCATCCACGCGATCTGGAGTTGGCTAAGGTCACTCGGCGTGATCACGATGCGATTCGCCGCTTCGCTCTGGCCGGCACCGGGACGGAGTGCGCCGTAGACGGCAAACAGCGCCGTCCCGACGAGGAGCACGTGCAGCAACGGCTCGCGCAGCCATCGCCCTGGCAGGGATCGAGCTGGCCTGCCAAGTGCGGGCTTATCCAAACCACCGGCGCTCCTCAGACCACCTGTCGCACTCGATCGAGACGTCCCGCTCACGGGATTACCGCTTCGACGTCGTAATTGGCATAGCCAAACTCGCTGCTCCGCGCGGCAACAAGCTTGTTGTCCACGCGATAGACGGTTACCTCGAACGGTGTACCCGCGAGCATGGTGACGAGGCGGCCGTCCCGGATCTCGTATTCCGCCGAGCCGAGCCCGCTGGGATGCATGACGTCGCCCATCTGCTCCGGGTCGGGGATCCTGCCGTTGATGCTTGTCACCAGGCGTCGGCCATCGACTCCATAAGTGATCTCGAACCGCTGATCGATTACCGTGTTGTGGACCCTCACGGTCTTGCCCACGATCAGTTGGCGCAACTGCTCATCGTTAAGCGAGGTTCCCCCTCTTTGCGTCAGTTCAGCCACGGTCGGGCTGTTCGTCGCCTTCGCGTGCATTTCCGCCGTGGGCGCGGTACCAAATCGGCGATGTCCACGCCCGGTCCTGAATGGTTGCAGGCACGTTGCCCGGCGGCGGAACGCCCAATGTCTTGGCGTCGTAGGTGCTCCAACGCGGGGTGGGGATTTGCAGCACCCGTGCGTAATAGAAGGCGTGCAGGCTCGGATCGAAGTCCGGGTCCGTCCACACGGTCTTCAGTTCAATGGCCCCGATCGTGTTCGTGTAAGTGGCGTTCTTGATGTCCACCGTATGGCCAACCGGAGGCAGCGTCCGCTCATTGCCGCCGTACAAAACGTTCTGGACCGAAGCGCTGGCCGTGAGTTGCCGACTTCCGGACCACGCCACGTCATAGATTTTCTCGAACGTCTGGCCGCTCTTGGCCCATCCCTTGACGATCTGGATGCGGTCGAGATTGGCCTCCTCGGGGTCCTTGACCGCCCATACGATGAACGTCGGGGCCATGCCCCTCCGCGGAGGCATATCGCCGCCCATCGGCACGCCGTTGGCGTAGCCGGTCTTCACCCAGTCCTGCTGGTCCAGCACGTTGGAGCTGAACTCCCAGCCGCCAAACATCCGAACCGTGATGCGCGGGCCACTGGTGCCAAACGTCTCCTTGCGCTGCATCGCCGCGAAGATCGAGTTGCGTGTATTCTCCTCCGCCCAGACCCCGCCGAGGCCTGACACGCTGACCTGATCGTTGGCCAATCCAGCGGTCTCGGTGCCGCTCAGACGCGCCTGCGGCGTGGCGTCGAGAAGCCCGTGGCCGCCGAAGAAGCTCGACGCCTCGTAGGCGACTGCGGTGTCGTGCGAGTCGCTCGCGCCCACCACCCCAAACCTGTACGGGTTGTAACCGCGAGCGTCCTGCATGCCGAGGCCATTCTGATAGGCCTCGCGGATATAACTCCCGTGAATTCTGGGGACGCGGGGGGCGCCGCCCAAAAGGTAGTTGAGGACCTCAAAGTTCGCGAACTCGTCAGCGGGTGAAAGGCTTGGGTGTGTTTCCGACGTGCCTTTGAGCTGAGTGATTTCAGATAGCGGCTCGTTGTTCATCCGGTCCTGCGCCCACGTGGCGTCGATGGCCCGCCCCTTGCTGTCGACGTCCAGTGGAAACATCGCGCCATCGGACAGGTTGGCATTGTGCGATATGGCCAACAGCTCGTTGCCGGCCCGGCGCTGCCCGTCCATCCATGCCCAGAGATCCTCGGGGTGGGTTGAATCCACGGCGCTGAATGGAAGGTCAGGAACCTTCCTTGTATCCCTGAAGATCACGTTCCGGTGCAAATTCATGTTGTTTGGCGTCGAGGTCCATTCATAACCCGCAAAGGTCGTGAACTTGCCCGGTTGGTAATACTTGTCGGCTATGGCAACTGTCTGTTTCCAGACACTGCCTGCCACTTCGGGGTCGAGCAGCTCCTTGATTGGCTCGTTCTTGAGCAATGCCTGACCCAGAAACAGGTAAACCTTTTGGATGTCATCCTTGCTGCGGACCCTCAGTCTATCAGCTATAGGCAGCTTGCTGATGTCGGAGCTCGGATCGTTCGCCAGCCTTACGGTGCCGACATATTCGGCGTGGTCGGTCACCGCTTGGAAGTCGAGCGGGCGCCTAAGCTGCACCGTGTAGCCGCCCGGATGGGTGACCGGTTGGCCGAGCGCGTATTTGTAAGCCTCCTCCGGCCCGGCAATGGTGTTCCCGAACACGTAGGCGTCAAACGACCAGCTTGTATGCACGTGGGTCTGGCCAAAGTAGGCGTTCCGCTCCGGGTTGCCCTGGGCTAAGCCCGGCACAGCGGCGATCACGCCAGCAGCGCCGAGTACTACCGTCGCTATGGCGCACCGAATGGATGCTCGCTGGGCCATCACCTTGACGCGGGGTGCTCCGGCTACGAGGCCTGCTTTCGAGTTGGAGATCAACAGATCGCGGCGCTTCATAAGCGTCTCCCTGGCCCGCACTGGACGGCCAGCTAAGACGCAACTGGGCTGCCACACTATGCAATTCCGGCAAGCTGGCGCCGGCCGAGTCTCAGCTAGTTTCGGCACCTCTAGTCATCTGGAACTGAAGCAAGTCACATTATATGCTGCACTGCGGCGAAGAGGAAGGCAGCATGGCGAGGGCAGCGGGTCGTCCGACGGTAGCTTTGGTCCTGAGTTCGGAGGAGCGGGACGTATCTTGAGCGCCAGGTGCGCCGACGCCGCGTCGCGCGCTCAATGTCGGAGCGATGCCGGATCATCCTTCGCTGCGCGGATGGTATCCAGAGCAAGGTCGTGGCCGTCGAACTTGGCGTGCATGAGCACACGGTCGGCAAATGGCGCCGGCGCTTTCTGCGGGGTCGTGTCGAGGGTTTGCTGGATGAAGCCCGGCCGGGCAGGCCAAGAACAATCGCCGACGATCAGATCGCCGCGGTGATTGAGCGCACGCTGCGCTCCACGCCTGCCGATGCTACCCATTGGTCGATCCGGTCGATGGCGGACGTGACCGGCTTCTCTCACACGACGATCCGCCGGATCTGGACGGCATTTGGGCTCCAACCGCATCGCTCGGAGACGTTCAAGCTCTCGAGCGATCCCCTGTTTGTCGACAAAGTCCGCGACATTGTCGGGCTCTACCTGTCGCCGCCGACCCGTGCACTCGGGCTCAGCGTCGACGAAAAGAGCCAGATCCAGGCCCTCGACCGAGAACAGCCAGTTCTGCCGATGTTACCAGGTATGCCCGAGCGCCGGACCCACAACTACATCCGGCACGGCACAACCTCGCTCTTCGCGGCGCTCGACGTCGCCTCCGGCTTCGTGATCGGCAAATGCTACAGACGGCATCGCGCCGCGGAGTTCCTGGACGTTCTCAAGCAGATCGATGCGAAGCTGCCACCAGACCTCGACATCCACATCATCATGGACAATTACGCCACCCACAAGACCGATCGGGTCCGATCATGGCTCGCGCGCAGGCCGCATTATCAGATCCATTTTAGGCCGACATCGGCGTCCTGGATCAACCAGGTCGAACGCTGGTTCGCCGAGCTCACTCGCAAGCAGCTGCGCCGCGGTGTGCATACCTCAACCAGACAGCTTGAGCGTGACATCCGCAACTTTATCGAGCGGCACAACGACAACCCAAAGCCATTTCGATGGACCAAGTCCGCCGACGAGATCCTCGCCTCCGTCAGACGCTTCTGCCAAACGACCGAGCGGACGTTATGCAGCGAACTTTAGATTCAGGTGACTAGCACTACTTTGGCACTTTGGAGGCGATGAGCGATAGACGCTTGTGGCAGTGCGGACATCGTGACGGCGGTCGTGGTGGCGCAAACAGGCGGGCGCTGATGGAGCGGCGCAGTTCAGGCAGCGTCGGTCGCGGCGGCGGCGCGTTCGGCGGCAGATTTTTTTCCCCGCCCGGCGGCCTTGAGCCGCAGGTGCTGAAGATAGGCGAACGCGATGCAGGTCATGAGTGCGTGTCGGTGTAGGCCGGTCCAGGATCGGCCCTCAAAGTCGTCGAGGCCGAGCTCCTGCTTGAGTTGCTGATGCGCCTGCTCGCACACCCAGCGCGCCTTGATCGCCGCGGCCAGCCGCCGCAGCGCGGTGCGGACAGCAAGATTGCTGAGATAGTATTTGCGCTCGCCACTGCTGCGCCATTCCCCGATGAGCCAAACTTCTTCGCCCGGCAAATGGCCGTGGCGGGGACTACGTGGACCATCGGCCACCCGCACCCGCACAGCGGAAAAGCGTGCGGCGAGCGCGCCCTTGGTGCCCTGCCGCCAGACGACGCGCCGCCAGAGACATCCTGCCAGCACATCCGCGGCATCTCGTGCGACTTCACTCGGCACGGGATGCTGCCGTGGCTTTCCCCTGTTCGCTCGGGGAAAGAGCAAGCCCACACCGGTGGTGAAGACCTTCAGGGTGCGGGGAACCCCGACTGCCCACGACAGGCCGCGCTCGCTCAGCCCTTGGCGGAACGGGGCCCCGCTGCCGTATCCGGCGTCCGCCAGCACGCAGCCGACGCGCAGTCCCGCCGCCATCAGTCGGTCGATCTCGGCAAGCGCGATCTGCGGCTTGGTCTGCGCAATGCGCGCCGCCTCGGGCACGCCAGCCTTGACACAGCGTGCGGGATCGTCGGTCCAAGCATTTGGCAGGAAGAGCCGCAGCCCGATCGGCACGGGCACCTCGCGGCGGGCCAGCGTCAGCGACACCAGGGACTGACAGTTGGCCTGCTTGCCCAAAGCGCCGCAGTATTGCCCCGCTACCCCGACCGAAACGGTGCCTTTCTTCGGCAGTGCCGTATCGTCGATCACCAACACCGCGTCGTCACCACCCACCAGACGATCCGCCTGCTCGGCCAGCACCCGCCACAGTGGCGTATCATCCCAGACCGGACTGCTGACGAAATGGTGGAGCTGGTCGTGGCCAGCAAGCCCAAGCCGGGCGGCGATCGGCTGCACACTTTTCGGTCCGTCCGGCCCGAGCAATCCTTGCACGTACAACGGCGCCCATTTGCTCCGCGTGCTGCGCCCGATCACGCCGAGAAACGGCGCCAGCCACGCATCAAGATCCCCACCAATGTCGCTCGCCCGGGACACAGCGCATACTCCACTGAATCCCAGTCGGTTACACAATCGCCTCGTAACCGTACAAGTGCCAAAGTAGTGCTAGGCGCCGAACATCCGTTATCGGGCGTCGCGCCAATGTCCGGAAGTGGCGCCTCTCGGAAGTCTGGAACGCCGGCAATGTGACGTGATTCCATCGCTGGCTAGAGGTTCGAAGCCCCGGCACAAAGCCTTTGTCCATGAACGAACAGGCGTAGAATTCAGGCCTCGTCTCCACCGCTGCGCCGAGGTATCGATGAGCTTCAAGAAGCGGGACCAGGTAAGCCTGCTCCCGCCCTGCGCTGATGACTATGTCGCTGCCGACGCTCTAGTCATCTGGAACTGAAGTAAGTCACATTATATGCTGCACTCCGGCGAAGAGGAAGGCAGCATGGCGAGGGCAGCGGGTCGTCCGACGGTAGCTTTGGTCCTGAGTTCGGAGGAGCGGGACTATCTTGAGCGCCAGGTACGCCGACGCCGCGTCGCGCGCTCAATGTCGGAGCGATGCCGGATCATCCTTCGCTGCGCGGATGGTATCCAGAGCAAGGTCGTCGCCGTCGAACTTGGCGTGCATGAGCACACGGTCGGCAAATGGCGCCGGCGCTTTCTGCGGGATCGTGTCGAGGGTTTGCTGGATGAAGCCCGGCCGGGCAGGCCAAGAACAATCGCCGACGATCAGATCGCCGCGGTGATTGAGCGCACGCTGCGCTCCACGCCTGCCGATGCTACCCATTGGTCGATCCGGTCGATGGCGGACGTGACCGGCTTCTCTCACACGACGATCCGCCGGATCTGGACGGCATTTGGGCTCCAACCGCATCGCTCGGAGACGTTCAAGCTCTCGAGCGATCCACTGTTTGTCGACAAAGTCCGCGACATTGTCGGGCTCTACCTGTCGCCGCCGACCCGTGCACTCGGGCTCAGCGTCGACGAAAAGAGCCAGATCCAGGCCCTCGACCGAGAACAGCCAGTTCTGCCGATGTTACCAGGTATGCCCGAGCGCCGGACCCACAACTACATCCGGCACGGCACAACCTCGCTCTTCGCGGCGCTCGACGTCGCCTCCGGCTTCGTGATCGGCAAATGCTACAGACGGCATCGCGCCGCGGAGTTCCTGGACGTTCTCAAGCAGATCGATGCGAAGATGCCACCAGACCTCGACATCCACATCATCATGGACAATTACGCCACCCACAAGACCGATCGGGTCCGATCATGGCTCGCGCGCAGGCCGCATTATCAGATCCATTTTACGCCGACATCGGCGTCCTGGATCAACCAGGTCGAACGCTGGTTCGCCGAGCTCACTCGCAAGCAGCTGCGCCGCGGTGTGCATACCTCAACCAGGCAGCTTGAGCGTGACATCCGCAACTTTATCGAGCGGCACAACGAGAACCCAAAGCCATTTCGATGGACCAAGTCCGCCGACGAGATCCTCGCCTCCGTCAGACGCTTCTGCCAAACTACCGAGCGGACGTTATGCAGCGAACTTTAGATTCAGATGACTAGCGGGCCGGCGGAATTGCCGTGGTTGCCTCGGCCAGCTTGGCGATGCGCCGCAGCGCCAGCAGGTAACCCTGCGTGCCGAAGCCCGCGATCACACCGTCGGCTCGGCCCGAGATAAAGGAGTGATGCCGGAATTCCTCACGCTTGTGCACGTTCGAGATATGGATCTCGATCACCGGCGGCTCGAACGTGTTGAGCGCATCGAGAATGGCGACCGAGCTGTGGGTGAAGGCCGCGGGATTGATGGCGATGCCGCACGCGATCTCCCGCGCCTCATGGATCCAGTCAATGATTTCGTATTCGCGGTTGCTCTGATGGAAGCGCAGCTCAAGGCCGAGTTCAACGGCAAGCGCCCGGCAGCAGCGCTCCACGTCGGCGAGGGTTTCGTGGCCGTATATATGTGGCTGGCGCTTGCCCAGCAGGTTCAGGTTGGGGCCGTTGAGGACGAAGACGAGGCGGCTCATTGCGGGTCTCTTTCAGTGAAGATTTGGCTGACGAAGTCACGGATGCGGTAGAGGCCAGGCGTTCCGCCGCCATCCACCGCTCTGTTCTCGTATCCTCAGGCCGTACGGACGGCCCGTCCTGTTGCTGCCGCTTGTTTCACGGCCTCGATGATCCGCAATGTTTTGAGTCCTTCGCGGCCGGACATCACGGGCTCGGCCGTGCCGCGCACAACTTCGCAAAGGTTGCGCACCTGCAGGCCCAGCGGATCCTTTGGTTCGACCGGCAGCCGCTCGCGCAGGATCGGCTCCCACCAGCTCGGCTGCGTGGAATTGTGCCAAAGATCGAGGTAGGGCACGGTGAGCGAGCCCAACGTGCCGCCAATCATGTAGCAGGTCTCTTGCGTGTGCGTGTAAGCCGGGTTCTCACCGCTGGTGAGCTCCCAGCTCCAGGGCGACACGATCTTGTCCGAGACATTCACGGTGCCCAGCACGCCGCTGGCGAATTTGAGCAGGATGACCGCCGTCTCCTCAACGCGATTGCCGCGGAGCGCGTTGCTTTCCAGCGCATGCACCTCGACCACGTCGCCGCACAGATAGCGCAGCAGGTCCACGTCGTGGATCAGATTGAGGAACACCGGCCCGGCACCCTTCTCCCGCCGCCACGGGATGTCGAAATAGTCATCCGGCTTGTAGAACCAGCAGGTGCCGTGAACGGAGACGATCTGGCCGAGCCGGCCGTCGTCGATCGCCTTTTTCGCTGCCTGGATCAACGGATTGTGCCGGCGGTGATGGCCGGTCATCAGCTTCACGCCCGCTTTTTCTGCCGCCTCGACCAGCCTGGCCGCTTCCGCCACGTCGTCTGCCAGCGGCTTCTCCACCAAGGCCGGCACGCCGGCCGCCACCACCTCAAGCCCATTGGCCACGTGCATCTGATTGGGCGTGGAGATGATGACCCCTTCAGGGCGCTCACGGCGGATCATGGTGGCGAAGTCCGGATACCAGTTCGTGCCCTTTGCTGCCGCCAAGGCCTTGCCCATCTCCGTCGGGTCCACGATCGCCATAAGCTCCGCGCAGTCCTCGCTCAGCACGTGGTCGATATGCCGCTTGCCGATCAGCCCCGCCCCGATGACAGCCAGCTTGACGGGCGTCTCGTTGCGCACCGACATCTTATGTCACCTTTCCGTCGAGTCGACTTGCCGGAGCCGGACGACCCGCAGAGGACATCTTCTTGCCCTGTGGACCCTCAGGCGGATGGCCTTCGGTGCCTGGAACGCGCCATGCCACGCCTCCACCCCGTCCGTCAGGATCAGGGCGCCTCTTCTGACGCTTGGGGGTGCAGCATGGCGGGTTCCTGGGCGTCAGCTGACCGTGAACGGCACGCCTTCCATCGAGTCCGGGAAGGCGGGCGGTGCGAAGCCCATCCATTTCTGGTAGATCTCGGCCAGCTGACCGCTGGACTTGATCTTGTCGACGAAGGCATTGGCCGTCTCATTCCATTCCTTCTGGCCAAGACGGGTGCCAGCGCCGTTGTACTGGCGCAGGAAGTCGAGCTTGCGCTCATATACGCCCGGCTTGGACTGGTTGAGGCGGATCGGGTAAAACTGGTTGGCCCCTACCATCTCCACCTGGCCGGACAGCAGCGCCTGGATTGTCGCCGCATCGTCGTCGAAGCGGCGGATGGTGGCGCTGGAAGGTGCCGCCTTGGTCACCGCCGTGTCCTGGGCGCTGGCGCGAGGGACCCCGATCGTGTGGTTCGCCATGTCCTCAGGCGTCTTCACCACCATGCTGACCGGCGCCACCAGCACGACGTCGTTCGCGGCATAGGGTTTGGAGAATTGGATCGCCTTGGCGCGATCGGGGTACATGCCCATGGTCGCGAACAGGATGTCCACCCGCCCGGTCACGAGTGCCGGGATACGGTTGGCGACCGCGGTGGGGAAGAACTCCACCGGCACGCCGATGAATTGGCCGAACAGGCGCCCGACATCGGCGTCGAAGCCATCCTGCTCGCCTTTTGAGGTGACGAAACCCCAAGGCGGATTGTCACCTTGGATGCCGATGACGACTTTCCCCTTCTTCTTGATGTCAGCTACGGTCTGCGCCTGCGCCTCATGCGCCAGCAATTCGGCGCCGAGTGCGGCCGCACTGCCGGCAAGCAAGGTCCGTCGGCTCAGGCGGACATATTCACGCATGGTGTTTTCTCCCTGGAGTGTTGAACGACATCACCGCGTCGCCGCGGCGAACCTGGTTTCAAGGCGGGCGCTGTAAAGCGACAGCGGCCAGCACAGGACGAAGTAGATCGCGCCGACGATCCCGAAGACGAGAATCGGCTCGAACGTCTGGTTGGAAACGATCTGTCCGGCGCGCGCCAGCTCGATGAACCCCACGATGGCGGCGAGCGACGTCCCCTTGATCAGCTGCACCAGATAGCCGACCGTCGCCGGCTGCGCGATGCGCAATGCCTGCGGCAGGATCACCTTCTTCATGCGGGACAGGTAGTGCAGGCCCAGCGCATCGGCCGCTTCGGTCTGCCCTTTTGGCAACGCCTGGATCGCGCCCCGCCAAATGTCGCCCAGGAAGGCGCTGGCGTTGAAGGTGAAGGCGATCGCGACCGCGAGCCAAGCCGGCAGTTGAATGCCGAACAGGCCGAGCCCGTAATACACCACGAAGAGCTGCATGAGCAGCGGCGTTCCTTGGAACACGGCGATGTACCCCGCCATGACGCGGCGCAGCAGCGCCACTTCCGAGGTCCGCGCCAGTGCCACCGCAAGCCCTGCCACGGCGCCGCCGAGGAACGCGATCAAGGACAGCAGGACGGTCCATCGCAGGCCGACCATGAGGAAGCTGAACTCGCCGAAGCCAAAGCCGTTGTTCATGACTGCGTCCTCACCGCGTCGGGTAACTGAAATACTGACGGGAGATGACGACGAAGGCGGTCATCAGCATCCAGGAGATGGTCAGATACATCAGCGTGATGGTAAAATAGACCTCGAAGCTGCGAAACGTGTCGCTCTCTATCCGCTGCGCGACCGAGGTCAGCTCGTAGGCGGAGATGGACGAACAGATGCTGGAGGTCAGCGTCAGCAGGATGAACTGCCCTGTGAGGGCCGGGTAGATCGCCCGCAGCGCCGGTTTCAGCACGATCAGGCGAAACACCTGCGCCTTGTGCAAGCCGAGCGCGAGGCCGGCCTCGGTCTGGCCCTTGTGGATGCTCTGCACGCCGCCGCGGATAATTTCGATTGCATAGGCGCCGCCGTTGACGCCCAGCGCAATGATCGCCGTGGTCGTCGGGTTCAACTTCAGCCCGAGCTGCGGCAAGGCGAAGAACAAGAAGAATATCTGCACGAGGAACGGCGTGTTGCGGATGATTTCGATGAAGGCGAGCGTCGAGATGCGCAGCGCCCAGATACGCGATGAGCGCGTCACCACGCCACCCACGCCGATCACCATGGCGAGCAGCATGCCGGCGATCGCCAGCCCCAATGTGCCGAGGCAGCCCCATAGCAGGTCCGGCAGCTTTTCCAAGACGACGCCAAAGTCCAGCACGCTTCCCATCAGGCTCCCTCTTGCCGGCTTCGCGGCTCGTTGTCCTCTCACCCGGACCGGGGAAGGAGGACCCTAAAGCAGCGGCACGGTCAACTTCTTGATCATGGGTCGCGTATCGAGCCGCACGCCGCGCCACGCCATCCGCCAGGTGTCGTACGCCGGCACCTGGCGCAAAACGCAGGAAAGGCGTCAGGCCCTTGCCGAAGAGCAGTTCATAGGCAAGGCACCCGGACCCGAACACGCTGGCCGGCACCCGGGGCCAAGGCGACCGACCTTGCAGTCTATCCCTGCCCGATCGCGATACCCTCATTCACCGTGAAGCAGCACTGGCCTGCTCGCTGGGGGGGGCCGTGCCACCCTGTTCCAGCAATCCGCGGTCCGCCGAGGCGGGCGACTGCAACACCAGCCGAAATGATGGGTTCGAGATCGGCCTGGCGCGCATCTTCGGCGCCGAATCGGACGTGACGCCGGAATTCACCGCGGTCACGACATCCGAACCTCATACGCGTCAGCGTGCGAGGCTAGAAATTTGTTCCGTCCAGCACCGCCATGTGTTCGACGATCGGTCCAAGCGACAACGCAGGAAAATAGGTCAGCCCGCCGAGAATCAGGGTCACGGCCAACAACAGCGCAACCCACAAGCTTCCATCCGTTGGCAACGTGCCGAGTGACGGCGGCGCCCGGTGCTTGGTCACCAGCGACCCCGCCAGCGCCAACACGGCCAGTATTGTCACCATCCGCCCGGCGATCATCGCGAGCGCCAGCGTGAGATTGTAGAAGACGGTGTTGGTGTTGAGGCCGGCGAAGCTGCTGCCGTTGGTGTTCGCGGCCGAGGTGTAGGCATAAAGCACCTCGGAGAACCCGTGGGGCCCTGCATTGCCCAGGCCCGCCAGCCCGGCCGGCACGACGATGGCCAGCGCGGTGAGGCCCAACGTGATCGCCGGCACGATGAGTGTCGCGATCATCGTCATCTTCACCTCGCGCGGCTCGATCTTGTTGCCGACATATTCCGGCGTTCGCCCGATCATCAGCCCGCCGATGAACACCGCCAGCACGGCGATGAGCAGAATGCTGAACAGGCCGGAGCCGGGGCCGCCGAAAATCACCTCGCCGAGCTTCATGTTCAGCATCATCACCATGCCGCCGAGCGGCAGGAAGCTGTCATGCATCGCGTCTACCGCCCCCGAGGAGGTGGCGGTGGCCAGCTCCGCGAACAGCGCCGACCCGGCCACGCCAAAGCGTAGCTCCTTGCCTTCGAGGTTGCCGAGATGCTGGTCGATCCCCGCCAGCATCGGGTTGCCTCCGGCCTCAACGGCCTGCATCGCCACGGCGCCGACAAGGAACAACGCCAGCATGGCCGCCAGCAGGGCCCAGCCCTCGCGCGGACGCCCGACCATGCGGCCGAAGGTGTTGGTAAGCTCCGCCCCCAACAAGGGCATCAGCAGCATCCCCACGAGGTTCGTGAGCGCGGTGGGATTCTCGTAGGGATGGGCGGACTGGGCGTTGAAGAAGCCGCCGCCGTCGCCGCTCAGCAGCTTGATCGCGACTTGCGAGGCCACCGGCCCGGCAGCCACCACCTGCTGGCCGCCCTCCATTGTAATGAGGGAAACCGGGTCGGCGAGAGTTTGCGGCACGCCCTGCCATGCCAGCACCAGTGCCACCGTCACCGAGATCGGCAGCAGGATGTAGAGGACGCCGCGCGTGAGGTCGGTCCAGAAATTGCCGATGGTCGCGGGGCCGGTTCCGAGATCGCGAAGGTTGGCGTCGCCGCGGGCGAAGCCGCGGATCAGGGCGATGGCGATCGTCATCCCCGCCGCGCCGGACAGGAAGCTCTGCACCGCGATTCCGCCCATCTGCGCCAGATGGCTCAGCGTCGACTCGCCGCCGTAGGACTGCCAGCTCGTGTTGGTGGCGAAGCTCACGGCGGTGTTCAACGCGAGGTCCGGCGACACCGCGACCTGGCCCGCCGGGTTCAGCGGTAGTGAATCCTGGAGGCGGAGCAGGGCGTAGACGGCCAGCATGCCCGGCAGGTGGAACATCGCGAAGGATCGTGCATAGGCGAGCCATTCCTGTTCCACGTCGGGCCGAACGCCGCAAAGTCGGTAGATCAAGGCCTCGACGGGGCGAAGAATCGGCGAGAGCAGAGTGGTCTCACCCGCATAGACCCGCGCCATGTAGCGCCCGAGCAACGGGACGGACGCCAAGAGCGCGGCCAGGAAGATGACCAGTGTCGCGAGGCTGGTCAGGCTCATGCGGTCAGATCCATTCGCACAGACAGATGAACCCGACGGCGCCGAGCACGGATAGGGCGATGAGGGCGACCATGACTACATCTTGCATCTTGCACGCCTTGCTTCGCGCCGAAGGTATGCAACCCCGCCGGTGAAAACAATTTACCTGCCGCCTCGCCGCCATAGGTTTCCTGTAGGTGGCGGCGATGCGTGCCATCGCCGCTCTTTGGAAACCATCAGACGACGCCTCCACGGCCATAGGAGGCGACGAACACGCGCGATGCTCAGTTGCGCGTCGAACCGGGATATGCCGCGCGGTCTGGCTCTCGCGGACGATCCGGTCAGTCGATGGCGATCATCACGTCAGACGCCTTGATCACCGCGTAGTGACCCGCACGGTCAGGCGCACGCCGTCCGCCGGCTTGGCGGATCGATGGCACCGGCCGCAGCGAGCGCATCCCACAACAACCGCCCAGTCCATTCACTTTGTTCTTCGCCATGGCCGGTCATGAAACCGACACGCTGCGTCGCCGGCTTCAAAGCGGCGAATTGCTCAGGCGAGAAAAGCTGGGCGGGCCGGTTCGACAAAGGCCGCCGGATCGAAACCATGCGCCTGCATCACGGCCTGGCCGGGCTCGGACATCACGATCGGACGATGCTCTAAAAAAAATTTGATCCCGGGTTTTGATGGTGCAGTATTTTCCATGGAATGGAAGGACGCACTATGGGCCAGGTTCTCCACGGCAGCGCCACAACGACGGCGGCAATCCGTCGAGCGATACACCATAGTCAAGAGAGCCTGAGGACGCTGGCCAAGCGTTACGGGATCAACCAAAAGACCGTCGCCAAGTGGAAGCAGCGCAGCTCGGTCGCCGACCTGCCAACCGGTCCGAAGGAGCCGAAGTCGACCGTCCTATCGATCGAGGACGAGGCCATCGTGGTCGCGTTTCGAAGGCATACCCTGCTGCCGCTCGATGACTGCTTGTATGCCCTTCAGCCGACCATCCCGCACCTCACCCGCTCGTCACTGCACCGCTGCCTCCAACGTCACGGCATCTCTCGCCTGCCTGATGTCGACGGCGACAAGCCCGACAAGCGCAAGTTCAAAGCCTATCCGCTCGGCTACTTTCACATCGATATCGCCGAGGTCCATACCGAGCAGGGCAAGCTCTACCTTCTGGTGGCCGTTGATCGAACCTCCAAGTTCGCTTTCGTCGAACTGCATGAGAAAGCCACTCGCCGGGTCGCCGCGGACTTCCTGCGCGCACTGATCGAAGCGGTCCCTTCCAAGGTCCACATCGTGCTGACGGACAATGGCACTCACTTCACCACGCCCGGAAACATCTGCTCCGCCGCCGCTGATATCAAACTGGCGATCGAGAACGGCGAGCCAATCTGGCCGCACGCCTTCGAATACGCCTGCGCCCAGAACAACATCGACCATCGCCTGACCAAGCCCCGGCATCCGTGGACCAACGGCCAGGTCGAGCGCATGAACCGAACGATCAAAGAAGCGACCGTCAAACGCGTCCATTACGAGACCCACGAGCAACTGCGCAGCCATCTGACCGACTTCGTCAACGCCTACAATTTCGCCCGCAGGCTGAAGACCCTCAAAGGCCTCACTCCCTACGAAGCTATCTGCAAAGCCTGGACAAAAGAGCCCAAGCGATTCAAGCTCGACCCGATCCATCAAATGCCGGGACTAAACATCTAGAGCGGTTCCCCTGAGGGTGGAATCGCGAAAGAGCTTTGAGCGACGCGTGCGTATGTGATTCGTGACGTTCCGGCTGGTGTCGGAGGGAACGAACGGCTTGGCGTCGGGGGCAGACCTACTTCGCAGGATCTGCGGGACCGTGTTCTTGGAGCGAAGGCGCTGACCGCGCGGCAGACGGCGGAGCGGTTCGGGGTGAGTGTTTCCTATGTGGTGAAGGCCCGACAACGCCTGGCCCGTGCCGGAGCCGCGACGCCACGGCCGCAGAAGCCAGCCATCTCGCGTAAGCTGGCGCCGTTCCACGAGGTATTGCGTGATCGCGTTGCGCGCGCGCCGGATGCGGCTTTATGACCGCAGCCCGCGCGGCACCCGCCTGATCGGCACGGCGCCCTATGGCCACTGGAAGACGACGACGTTCCTGGCCGGGCTGCGGCACGACGGCCTCATTGCACCCCTGGTGCTCGACGGGCCGATCAACGGCGAAGCGTTCCTGGCTTGGACCGAGCAGTTCTTGGCTCCGCAACTGCGGCCGGGCGATATTGTGGTGACCGACAGGCTGGGAAGCCACAAGGGCCACGCCGCCGGTGACGCCATTGCGGCGCGTGGCGCTGAGCGGTTGCGTCCGTCAACGTGGTGGAAATTTCGGTATGAATTGAGGCACCCACGGGTCAGGCGGCCACGGTGGAAAGTTGTGTGGGGTTGGTTTCGATCAGCGGCGGCGTGAATTCGGTCATCACTTCGGTTTGCATATAGCGGTGTTGCAGTTGCCACTCATCGTTGGCCTCCAGCAGAACGGCGCCGACAAGGCGGATGATGGCACCTTCGTTCGGGAAGATGCCGACGACATCAGCACGCCTCTTGATCTCTTTGTTTAGGCGCTCCAATGGATTGGTGCTGTGAAGTTTGGTGCGGTGCTGGGCAGGAAAGTCCATGTGCGTCAAGACGTCGGTCTCACTCTCGTCGATGAACGCGGCGAGCTTCGGCCACTTCTGCCGCACCTGGTCGGCGACATGCCGCAACGTCAGGCTCGCCTGCGTGCGATCAGGCTGAGTGAATGCTTGGCGCAGTGCCGCCGACACCATGCTCTGCTGGCCCTTTGGAACGTAGGACAACGCGTTGCGCATCCAATGAACGCGACAGCGTTGCCATGATGCGCCGACAACCCGGCGGATCGCCGCTTTCAGCCCCTCGTGTGCATCCGAGATGACGAGCGTCACCCCGTGCAGGCCGCGTCGGACCATGCTTTTGAGAAATGTGGCCCAGAAGGTCTCTGCCTCGGACGGGCCGATGTGCAGGCCAACGATCTCCCGCTTGCCCTCTGTATTGGCGGCCACAGCGACTATCGCGGCAACCGACACGATGCGGCCGCCCTCGCGCTGCTTGAGGTAGGTGGCATCCAGCCAAAGATAGGGCCATTCGCCGACCAGCGGACGATCGAGGAAGGCGCCGACACGATCGTCGATGTCCTTGCAAAGCTTGCTGACGGTGCTTTTGCTGATCCCGGCCAGGCCCATTGCCTGCACCAGGTCGTCCACACGGCGGGTCGAGACGCCGCTGATCCACGCCTCCTGGATCACTGCCACCAGCGCCTTCTCGGAGGTCTTCCTGGGCTCGAGGAAGGGTGGAAAGTAACTGCCCTGCCGCAGTTTGGGGATGCGCAGCTGCAGGGCGCCGAGCCGTGTGTCCAGACTTCGGTCCCGGTAGCCATTCCGGTATGTGGTGCGATCGCCAGAACGTTCGTGCCGACCGGCGCCGATCAGTCCTTCCACATCGGTCTCCATGAGAAGCTGCACCACGGCCTCAGCCACGCAGCGCAGGAAGTCGCCGTCCCCGGCTTTGGCCAGAAGCTCGGCAAGCGGTAATGTCTCCTCGGTCATCGGGTCCTCTTGGCATCAGGGTGAAGCGTCGCAACTCCACCTTAGCCAGCCGATCCGATGGCCACCTCAACCACACCGGCCTCGTTAGAAAATTTCCACCACAACCACGGACACTACCCCGCAGCCAACCAGCGAAGTGCCGGGATCACCGCGCGGGCTGCCTGCTTCTCGTCCCTCCATGCGATGTCAATCGTGCGGCCGAACGGCGTGACGACGCGTGGCGGAACAACGAGAACTGGCCGACCGGTGCCGAACAGCGCCGCCCGGATCACCTGTCGGGTCCCCCTGTCGTCCTCGACAGGCTGTTCGGCCACGATGATGTCCGGCGCGGCTCCCCCTCTTCGCGATGACGGTCGCGGCGCTTTCCTCCGCCCCGAACCAACGTGCAGCCCTGGCGGATTCGCCCGCCTCTGCCTTCCAGCGCTCAAAGATCTCCCGCAGCGTCGCGACACACTTCTCGTTGGAACTGTATGGCGAGCGGTTCGAGAAGATTCTCTTTCTGCATCCCCTGGACGAGCAGGCCCGCGGCTGGGATGTCCATGTCACCTACGGTGGCGGCTACAGCTTCAATTCCATGATTGCAGGAGCGCGCGACCGGATCTCATCCTATTTCAGCGGCTTCGATGTCGTGCTGTTCGCCCACAACGATCTGTTGCTGAACCCGGCGGTCCGCGGCGATACATTTGCGGCGGAATACGGCGTTGACCGAGATCCGCAAAACTGTGGCAGGCCACGGCTTGTGGGCGGTCCAGCTTTCCCGGGAAAAGACGATCGCTTTCCGGGTTGATTCCGCTATGTTCCGCTCCATGAGCTTCCTGAGCATACGACCCGCGAACTGACATCCCACGGCCGCCGCCGGGCGTCCCCGTTCGCCTACCCGCCAGGATACGCCCATGCCATCCATCCGCCTACGCCCCATGACATCGTCCCGGTTGGCAGCGACGCTGCCGCCGTGAAACCCGTCGACCGGAAGCCGAAGGGTAAGCGGCGCGGCCAGCATGGACGACGCGGGCGGCTTTCCTCAAGCAGACGCGGCCGCCCGAGCGGTGGACGAAGGGTCTCCCTCTCCGACAGCGGGACACCATCTTTCCCGAGGACATCGGGAAGGCGGAGAAGCTCCGCCTCGACGTGCTCGCGACGCATAAGGCGCCCCTGCCGCACAAGTACGGGTTTGCCGCCCTCAACCGGCCCGCGGACCGTACCGGTGCGCGACTCCTGCTGCACGGCCACCATCATAAGAGCGAGGACTATACGGCCACTCTGCCGAGCGGCCGAACGTTGCACGTGCGCTCGCTGGCGAAGTCGGAGCCGTGCATTTTGGAGATGCCCGCAGGAGCAAGCTCTACTTCTTCGACTTCGAGGCAGCGGTCTCTCGGCTCACAGCCAACCGATTGATGGTCGCATGGGTGGCAGATACTCAGCCGTTGTCACCAGGGGACAAGGCGTCCGGTTCAAAGCCAAAATCGAACCCGAGCAGCGCCACCTGCCTGGCTGCCTCACCGATAGGGTAGAAGTACGGCTGCGCCTGGACAATCCAGCGTGACGCCAAGGCTGTAACGGCACCGAACCGCTGCATAGTCCGGGCCTCGAAATAGGAAAAAGTGTCCGAGGACGATATCGGGTTCGGAGACCAGAATGCCGCCAGAGCAATGACGCATGTCGCGGCCAGGATCGTGCCGCGCCGTTTCGGCATAGTTGGCGCGATCATCCACAGCGTGTAGTTCGAGACCCTGTACAGATGGACCAGCACACCAAGTAGAGACAGAACGAGCGCCATGGGCGGAACCACCAGCCACTCCATCGCGGAGCGTCCCGACTTCTCTCGGGGACCGCCGTCGGTGTAGTCGCTGTCGGAGCCGACCAAGGGGGCGATTTCCGTGTTGATTCGACTGTCAAGCGTTGGTTCGTAGACCTGGTCATGGAACGCCTGGTATCCCATCGACGAGGATAGCGTGATGTCTGACGGAGCCCCGATCATCGCGCGCCACGGGCCTTGAACCTGGGCGTTAGCGATGAAGGCGTCCCATTCCAATCCCGGAGGCATGGACCGACCGACAATTGCACTGAGGTCGGCGTCATATTCCCTTTCCGCCTGCTGTTTTGCTGCGTTGGCGTACGCGATCGCGAAGCCCTTCTGGTCAGTGATTTCCCACTGATCGGGTACCGGTGCGCCCACCTTCCTGGCGACATCGACCACCAAACGGTGATCCGCATTCCCAGGATCCGCCCTTACCGCTTGAGTCATTGTGCGCCAGGCCGCAAGCTCTGCGGATGGGATAGATTGCACTGCGAGTGAAAATCGTCGCTGAGCAGCAACATAGCGGTTGTAGGTGTCGCGGAGAGACCGGACGCTGGGAATGAATACATCGTTATAGACCTGCGGCGCGGTTCCATATCGCCGCTCGAGGACCGAGCGGGCAACTTGCCGCATGATGTCGTCAGGCCTCATGGCAATGGCGTCAGTTGATATTGCAAGGAAGGGAAAAATCGCAAGAAAAGCCTTTCCTTCAGCCCGTGATAGGCTCTCCGTCGAAAGATCCATTCCAGAGATCTCGGCCGAACCGGCCATCACCGCAGTAGACAGCGCGTGCAACTGAACTGCTGCGCGGCGGGACGCGCCGTCCGAGGAATCCACGAGTCGCTGAACGACGGCGCGTTCGATGGTGTAGGCACCGCACATACAAAGGACGGCTGCTGAAGCCAGGATGGAAATCGTGGTCCGCAGCGTCCAGCGGCGGGCTTTAGCGAACGGCAGAATCGCAGAACTCCACATTGCGAGCGTCAGGGCGATCCCAGAAATCACCCGTCCCCACGATGCGATGGAAGTGATTCTCGATGAACTAGAAGAGATGGCAGTAACATCAAGCAAACGAGCGTTGAAACCGAACTCGAGAACCAGGTAACAGATCGTCGTGATAGCGATTGAAGGAATGTACGACGGGTATTTGTCCATCCCGCTGATCTTGGAAATACCATCCTCAGATGCAGTGGAAGATTGGAACGACATGCGGACAGGGGATTCGCTGGCCGCAATGGGTGGACTCGCTGGTTTCATGTCTGGGATGCGATTTATCCGCGCTCCTCGCCTTAACGCAGATTCACAACGGCAGGCCGAGGAACTTGCTTTACTCCCACGCTCTTGGGGATGACATCTTCACCGGCCTCGCCGCTCACGGGCGGCGGCGCAAATTCATCCTTGCGGAGCGCACCCGGGTTCCCGTCATCGGGAAGGAATGTCTGATGCCGCAGGGCAGTGCGGGATCGCGTCGCCGCTGGCTCGAATGGGCCGTACAGAATGCCCGAACCGAAGCGCCAGATCCTGGGTCTGGCGCCGCTCGAGGTGGCAACCAGGGAGGTGCCATCGAAGGCGAACGTGGTCTTGGCGCAACCAGGAAGCCGGTTGGCTGGCGACGTGGCGCCCGGAGTGATGTCAACGAGTGCATATGCTGAGCTGCATTCGGCTGTCGCTCCTGCCACCACGGCGGTCACAAAAATCCCACCGCCCCAAGCACCGACGAACCTCGCATCACGGAGGTCATCGAGCGCTACTGGCTTCCGTCCCTCCGCGCTCAAGGAAAAGACGCGCGTGCTACTGTCGTTAAACAGCCTTGCTTGCCCTGCGCTTGTGTCCAGGGTCTCGACCGCCACGGGACCGGTGCAAGCAGCCACAAGAGTTGGAGCAGCTATCGTCAGGAGTTTGAGCACCAGTCTAATCATCAGCTTTCGTCTGGTTCGAATCACGGGGGCTAATCTGTACCGGAGTAAGCTTGTGAGTGAATAGCGGGCATCAGCACGCTGGGGCACGCGACAGCGACCGCCTTGAGCAATTGCCTGGAAGTGACAGGCTTGAGGAGCAGACCAAGGCCAAGGCGCGCTGCGTCCGCGGATGGTTCTGCTTCTATCTCGCCGGTCAGTATGACGCCGCCCACGTCGTGACCAATCACGTTGCGCACTTTTGCAACCGCATCGGCGCCAGTCTCGCCTCCCCGCAGCCGATAGTCCGCGACGACGAAGTCTGGGACGCCGCTCTTTTCGACGAGGGCTATGGCTTCGGCCCCTCCTGCCGCGGCGAGAACACGAAACCCGCTGGCCGACAGTATGTCGCTGAGCGCGTTACGAATGCTCGGATCATCATCGATGACGAGCGCTGTTTGCCGCTCCGGGGAGTCTGTGTTGAGGGTGGCAAGGGGTTCTATGGTTGGAACTCGCTGATGCCCGGACTGCAGCTGCCAGGCAACAATAGGAACCTCAAGCGCGAACAAGGAGCCCTGGCCCTGTTTTGAAGAGGCGGTTATTTTGTGACCAAGTATTTCGGCCAGGCGGCGTACGATCGACAAGCCAAGGCCTAACCCTTGCTTCCGGTCGCGTTCCGGATTGTGGTGCAGCTGGTGAAATTCCTCCCAGATCCGCTCCATGTCGTCCGGCGCGATACCGGCGCCAGTGTCGTGCACCTCTACCCGGAGACAGTTGCCCGAAGGTACGCAGTCGATCAGGACGCGGCCGTGATCTGTGTATCGGACCGCGTTTTCCACGAGATTGCGCAGCATACGGCCAAGAAGGGTGGGGTCGCTGCGGACTGTCGCGTCGCTATCCACCGCAATCAGCTTCAGCCCCTTGCTCTCGGCAACAGACTTGCAAGACGCAGCGACCTGCTCGATGACAGCGCCTATGGAAAAATCGGAAACCTTGGGATCGATCGCACCGATGTCCATGCGGGAGACGTCCATCAGACTGTCCAAAAGGTTCTTGAGGTCGACCAGCGCTAGCGAGACCTTGGACAGCGCGTCATGCGCGGGGGAATATTCAGTGACCTGGGCCGTGGCCACGTCAGCGAACAGCAAGGCCCCCTGGAGAGGTTGCCGGAGGTCATGGCTGGCAGCCGCCAGGAACCGCGTCTTCGATCGGTCTGCGTTCTCTGCTCGTTCCTTTGCCCCGAGAAGCGCCTCTGCGGCGGCGCGAAGCTCAGTCACGTCACGCCCAATTCCAGCCACATGAGTGACGTGCCCAGCACCTACTACAGGTACATAGGCGGTCTGGTAGGATCGTAGGCCGCCGTAACCGTCCGGATATTCGATATCGAGCGTCTGCACCTCGCAGGTGTCGACGACCCGCTGCCGAATCTCGGCTATACGGCTAGTCATCGCTGGCGGCCCTACGTCGGTATCCAGCTTGCCCGTGGACGCATCCCGGCCCAGGCCATTCAGACGGGCGTAAGCGGCGTTATAAATCAGAATTCGTCCGGCGGTGTCCTCCACGAAGACCGCGTCCGGCGTAGCCTCGATCAGCGCATCGAGTAGTTTTGCGCCATCGTCGACCCGCCGCTCGCCTTCCTGAATGGCTTGCGCCATCTGGTTAAATGCTTCACCGAGGGTCCCGAGCTCAGTTCGCCTATCGATCTTCGTTCTCGCGGTGAGATCGCCATGCCGCAGGCGATCGACAGCGGCCCCTAGGACTTGGATCGGCTTGCGGACAAAGGTGTAACCAGTCCACCATGCAAACACCGTCGCAATCACCAGTGTGAGCACGAATAGAAACTCAGAGCGGCGCCCGGCCGCGTGGATGGATGCCAGCGCCGCAGAGCGCGAGATGCCGACCGCTACGAATGCGCCACCAATAGGCGAGCTATCCACCGGCGCATAGCTGATGATGCGATCGCTCCCATCGACCCATGACCCCCGGACCGTACCTGAGGCCCCCGCCGTGACCATTCGCATCAGTCCTTCAGGCAACAAGCGCCCAAACTGGGATCGGTCCCCCGGCACCGCCGCCATGACACGCCCGCTCCGGTCCGCCACCACCAGTGCGGCGCCGTCCGGGAGTGGATCGGACGAGAAAGCGTGTCCAATCCATGCGAGGTCCACATTAGCAATGGTGACACCGTGCGCCGCCCCCTGTCGCCAAGCTTTCGCTAGTGGCACCGCTGGACTACGAACGAACGGACCGGCTTCAATATTTCCGACGGTGAGTCCTCTGCCATTCAGTGCGGCGATCACCTCGGGATGGGAACCAACGTCCGTGCCCTCGAGCCGCCGGTCGGTCGAACAGCGGATAAGCCCATTCGCGTCGGCCACGCTGACCGTCAGCCACGACGACTGTCGTGCCTCGATGCCGCGGATCAGCTCCGCACAGGCAGCCGGGTCTGAGGTCACCGCCCGCGCATCGAGCGACGCCGACAGGATGACGTCGCTCATGCCATCAAGGAGCAGGGCCTCGTCGCCGCGCACGGCAGACAAGATGCGACCAGCGTCACTCCTCGCCTGAGCTTCACGCTCCTTCTCCAGTGTCGAGGCGTTGTATGCTTCGACAACGCCCAAGGGCACCAAGGAGAGAAGCACGAGCGCAACGAGCCGCTGAAGAAGAGTCATTCTGCTGGCATCTCGTCGGATGGTCTACCAGCGCAGCATATATAGAGATTCGTCGACCTAATCCAGGGTCGTCACTCCGGTTTGCCAGGAGAAAATGTGACCGAAGGAAATCCCAGGATTGCGGCAGAGCCTCCCCAGAGCAGACTGCCATAATTCTGACTCTGTCCGGCCTTGCGAGCGGCTATGTGCCCACTTCTTCTGAGGTGAAGTCGTTAAATTTTCGTTATCACTCACTCTCCTCAATTACCGAGCGGCATGGCCCCGGCGGCGGCTGTTGGCTTGTCCGCTTGGACGATTACTCCAGCATGCACTCCGAAAAGCCTGCAACGGTGGATGCGGCGCCCAAATCCCAAGCTGCCTGCCAGCAAGACGGGGCTGGCCCAAGTCCGAATGGGGACGTCGGCTATGGCCGGGACGGGTGAAGGCTGCGGCGCTCTTCTCCCCTGAGTAAGTTGCGAGTCCTGTCTCATTCATTCCGGTTCCTGAACGCGGCGGACCTGCACCTCGACAGCCCGCTACAGGGACTGGAGCGGGATGCTCCCGCAGAGCGGATATGGTCCGCGACAAGGCGCCGCGGCCCAGCAGCTCACCCACCGGCACGTCGGCCTTGGTCGCGCGCATGATGCGGGCGGAGCGGTTGATGGTGCGGATCCGCTGCTCCACCAGCTCCAGTTCCTCGGGCGTGACCAGATCGGTTTTGTTCAAAACGATCACGTCGGCGAACGCGACCTGCTCCTCGGCCTCGTGGCTGTCCTCCAGTCGGGCGAGCAGGTGTTTTGCATCCACCACCGTCACGATGGCATCGAGTGTGGTGTTCTTTCGAACGCCGTCGTCCACGAAGAAGGTCTGCGCGACAGGCGAAGGGTCGGCGAGGCCGGTGGTCTCGATGGTGATCCCGTCCAGGCGGGTGCTGCGCCGCATCAGTGCCGCGACGATGCGGATCAGGTCGCCGCGCACCGTGCATCAGATGCAGCCGTTGTTCATCTCGAATACCTCCTCGTCGCTGTCCACGACGAGGTCGTTGTCCACACCCAACTCCCCGAATTCGTTGATTACGACAGCATACTTTTTCCCATGGTTCTCGCTCAGAATGCGGTTGAGCAGCGTCGTCTTGCCCGCCCCCAGGTAGCCGGTCAGCACGGTGACAGGGATTGGCTTCGGGTTGGTCAGGACCTCAGACATGCCGGTCTCCTTCAAGGGCAGAATTTCCAGGCCACTTGGGCACGACCGGACCGGTCAAGGTTGCCAGCTGCGCCAAATCAGGTGACAGCCGGAAAATACATGTTATGATATAACATTGTAAGCGATGATGAGTGCTTTCGTATGAACGTTCCGATCTCCGAATCGACGCAGCGTCCTATCCCGTTCCTTGGACCGAAACCTCCAAAAGAAGGCCGGCACCCGCCACCGGATCCCCCATGTCAGCGCGTGCCTGTCGCCCGCGGTCCTGCAGCGCATCCTCCGGTGCGACACCGGACTGGCGCTATGGCAGCGCCCGCCGCGTCGGGCTTGGCAGTCTTCCGCCAACGCCGTGCTGGAGACGCTGCCGTTCTGCCACGTGGCCGAAGGCACACCGATTGCGACCGTCGGGTCACTGGCTGACCGACTTCCCGGTGATGCGCGGGAGATCCTGGACGATGTGCTCCTGCTATCCCGGATGTTCGCCACCCTGACTGATGCGCTCACTGTTCGGGTTCGACTTGAGGCGCTCTCCGACGATGCGTGTCGGTGCTTCCACGTGGACGCCGTCCGCGTGCGTCTGCTCTGCACCTACGTCGGACCCGGCACCGAATGGCAGGACGGTGCTGGGCGGGTTCATCGCATGCGTCAAGGCGCCGTCGGCTTGCTCAAGGGCACAAAGTTTCCGGATGCCGCACCTCGGGTCCCGCACCGATCTCCGCCCGTCCAGCATCTCCCGCCGTGGCGACGTGCGCGCCTGTTGCTCTGCCTCGACCAGCCCGGGGTGTTCTGATGCCCCGCGAGCAGGCCGACCTCCATCCGCCCGTTACCGTGATGTCCGGCGTCCGTGGATCTGGTCAGCAGCGTATCGCGCGCCGAGGAAGTCTCGATCCAGGCGTCCCGCTCCTTTCCGCACTGGCGCGAGGCTGCGTGAACGACGTCACCGTCCGGGAGGACATCTGGCGCCGCTTCGCGGGCGACGACTGGGCCTGTTTCGACGCGCTGCCGTCGGTGATCCGCCGTCGCCTGCACGAGCACGCTTACGACGCCTGGTCGGTGAACGCGCTCATTCTGTGGCGCCGTTTCAAGTATCGTCGAGGCAGCACTGCGCGCGCAGCGCTCAGCCTGTTGCGCTACCTGGACGAGTGCGAGACCATCGAACGAGCCGAGTTCGCGATGCGGTATCAGCGTGCCTACAAGACGCCGCTCCCGCACGTGGCTGCCTGCGCGTCGGTTGTGCGCTACGGTTCTCACCGTCGGAACGAGTTGCACTGAACGCACGCTGCGAGAATTGTCTCGTCACGCTCCGACCTCTCGGGACCACTTTGCGTCAGACATAAAGGTGACGTCGGATATCCGCCTCGCCGAGCGTGATCGACGTCAGCACACGCCGCGAGACGGCCTCAGACCGCCCGGTCGACCTCGACCGTCACGTGCGACAAGGATCGGATTCGGGCCAGCTTCTCGCGGTAGTACCGCGCGTCCCGCTGGCCGCAAAACGCCCGGGCCAGCACGAGCCCGATGATGACCAGCACCGAGACCGCGGCATCCGCCATCACATGGATGATGGCCGCGCCCATGTTGTTGTCCCGGTGCGCGGCGTCATGCGCATCGTGGCCATGCTCGTGCTCCTCGAAGACAACCGGGAAGCCGCGGCCGCCCGCTTGGACATTGGCGGTGAAGGCATGCGGCTCCGAGATTTCCTGAACGCTCTGCAGATAGCCACCGCGGTCCTCCATCATGAAGAACTGGCGCGCGCCGTCCGGTCGCACCGTCTCGACGGTGACCGCCCGCACGGACAGGGCGGCCCCGCCCTCCGCGCGGATGCGGAAGACCGGCGGATGATTCACTTCGTAAACGCTCACGACCAGGACGCCCTCAGGAGTGACGATGCGGTGCGCCTCGTCATGGCCATGGTGGTCACCATTGTCCCCGTGGGCATGCCCGTGGTCGTGGTGGTCATGACCGCCGCTCGACAGCAGCCATGCCGAGGCGACGTTGTCCGCCAGCCCGAGAAAAGCGATTGGGATGGCCTTGGCGAAGTGGATGGGCACCGGGGAGATGAACCGAGCAATCGACTTATAGCCGATGAGGACGGCGATCATAGCCAGGATGATGCACTGGTGAACCCGGCGAGGTCGCCGAGCTCCCCGGTCCCAAAGGTGAGTCGGGAGTTGGCGGCGTGCTTGCGGGCGTAGCTGTAGGCCAGGGCCGCCAGCAGCATGGCACCGGCGTGCGTGGACATGTGCATGCCGTCGGCGACGAGGGCGATGGACCCGAACAGCATGCCCCCGACGATCTCGATCGCCATCATCGCTCCGCAGAGCCAGATGACGATCCACGTCCGGCGCTCCGCGTGCTCATGCCCTTCGCCCAGGAAGACGTGGCTATGCCCGGCAAGTAGCGCTGGAAAATGAGTGTCGGCCATCTGCCACCTCCTCACTTCAGGGGTTCTGGTGCAAACGGCCGATCCTATCGGCTATGTTGGCGGCAAAATTTGCTGAGGGTCGGCAATGGGTAAGCTGAAGAGCGTGGAGGAGCTGTTCGAGGGTCGCCACTTCGAGCGCGAAATCATCATCCTGTGCGTGCGCTGGTACCTTCGCTTCAAGCTGAGCCTGCGAGACCTGGTGGAGATGATGGCCGAGCGGGGCTTGTCGATGGCGCATACGACCATAATGCGTTGGGTGCAGCGCTACGCACCGGAGTTCGAGAAACGCTGGAGACGGTATGCCCAGGCCGTGGGCCAGTCATGGCGGGTCGCATCCGCAAGGGACAGTTTGGCTTGCGACGTCTGGGTGTTCACGGTCGAGTTGTGCCTGACGTTTGGAACGCGGTGCCTGAGGCCTGAAGTCCGCATGGCGCAACAGGGAGCGTTTGCTCGTGCCGGCTATTTGCACCGGAGCCATCGGGGAATGGCGGGCCTCGGGCAGCGGCAACCCCGATGAGAGTGCCGTGTGGTTCGGCACGCCCAACATCTACTTGCCGAAAAGCCGCGCCGAATAGCCGCGCAGACGCGTCAGCCGCCGACCGCCGCCGGTTGGGCCAAAGTGACGGCCTGCAGCTTGGCGGCGAGGTCCTTCAGCGAATAAGGCTTCGGCAGGAACACCGTGCCGGCGGAACCGAGGTCGCGCCGAAGCGTCTCCTCGGCATAGCCGGAAACCAGGATCGCCGGCAGATGCGGTGCGCCCAGCCGCTCGCGCAGCATTCGCACCAGGGTGGCGCCGTCGATGCCGGGCATCACCATGTCGGTGACGACGGCGGCGAGGCGCAGCTTGCCGGCACCTTGGGCAACACTCGCCGCGTCCGCCTTCGCCAGCAGCGCCAGCGCCGCCTCGCCGCTGTCGGCGGCCAGCACCCGCCAGCCCTGTCGCGCCAGCGTCCGCTCGGCCAGCCGGCGCACCGCCTCCTCGTCTTCCACCAGCAGCACGTAACGGTCGGACCGAATCGGCGGACTCGGCGCCGCCACCGGAACAGCGGCGGCACCCAGTGTCGCCAGGCGGGGAACGCGCGGAATCGCCACCGCCTCCTGCCCATCCCAGCGAGGCAGGTAGATCCGCACCCGCGTGCCCTCACCGACCTCGCTCTCGACGTTCAGGAACCCGTCGGACTGGCGAATGATGCCGTGGACGGTGGACAGGCCGAGGCCGCTGCCGCCGCTCTCGCGCTTGGTGGTGAAGAACGGGTCGAAAATGCGCGGCATCACCTCGGGCGGAATGCCGGCGCCGGTGTCGCGCACCTCGATCATCACGTAGCGGCCGGGGGGGATGGTCTCCGGCCCGCGGATCATCGGGCGATAGAGGGTCATGTGGCCGCTGCGCAGCGTCAGCACGCCGCCATCCCCCATCGCATCGCGCGCGTTGACGGCGAGATTGACCAGCACCTGGTCGAGCTGCGTCGGGTCGGCACGAACGGTGCGGCCGGGGGTTTCCAGCGCCAGTTCCAACCGTACCTTGGTGCCAAGCAGGCGGCGCAGCAGCCCGGACAGGTCGGTGATCCGCTCGTTCACCGCGAGCACCCGCGGCTGCAGCGTCTGCTGGCGGCCGAACGCCAGCAACTGGCGCACCAAGGCGGCGCCGCGCTGGGCGCTGGACTGCACTTGCGCCACATCCTCCAGCGTGTCGGCGTCGAGCCCCGGGCGCAGGCTGATCGATTCCGCGGCGCCCAGCACCGCCGTCAGCAGGTTGTTGAAGTCATGCGCGATGCCGCCGGCAAGCTGCCCGACCGCCTGCAGCTTCTGGCTCTGCGCCAGCTGCGCCTCCAGCTGCTTCTGCAAGGTGATGTCGGAGATGCGAAGCATGGCGCCGCTGAGGCTGCCGTCGGCCTCATGCAGCGGTGCCACGGTGACGCTGACCATCGGGTCCGGGGTCGCGCCGGTATTGCCGACGTCGATGGCGGCGCGCTCGGACTCCTCGCCTTGCGGCACGGCGCCTTCGAGGCGGGTGAGGAAGCCGCGCGGCGCCTGCGGGCGGCCGGACAGTGCCGGCGTGATCTCCTCCATCGCCGCCTCCCGCGCCGGGGCGGCGAAGATCATCTCCCCCGGCGCGCCGGCGGACAGGTCCACGCCGCGGCCGACCATCCGGCGCAGCGCCTCGTTGGCGCGGACGATCCGCCCGGACCGGTTCAGCAGCACCGCGCCGAACGGCGCGTCCTCGAACAGCAGATGGATGATGCCGTGCAGGGCGGCGTCGTCGGAGGCGATGCCGGGGTTGAGGTCGGAGACGCCGGCCAGGCGGTCGATCAGCTTCAACGGCCGCCGCCGCGGCCCAAGCCGGCCCAGCAGGGCTGCCAACCAGGTCACGCGGCACCTGCCCGAGCCTGCGCCGCCGGCCCTCCGGCCTGGCCGCGCAGGCGCCAGACATAGGCGATCAGCTCGGCCACCGCCTTGTAATGCTCGGGCGGGATTTCGCCGTCCAGCTCGACCAGATGCAAAGCGCGCGCGAGCGGCGGGTTGGCCACCACCGGCACCCCGCTCTCACGCGCCAGCACCCTGATCCGTGCCGCCATTTCGTCGACCCCTTTGGCCACCACCCTCGGTGCGTCCCGATTCGAACGATCGTAGGCCAGTGCAACTGCGTAATGCGTAGGGTTCGTCACCACAACCGTTGCCTTCGGCACTTCGGCCATCATCCGCCTCCGGGCGCGCTGGAAGCGGATCTGGCGGATCCGCTGCTTGATCTTCGGGTCGCCCTCGGATTCGCGATGCTCCTCGCGCTGCTCCTGCCGGCTCATGCGCAGGTCACGGGCGTGCTTCAGATGGGCGCGCAACAGGTCCAGCACGGCGATCGCCGCCTGGGCGCTGAGCATGGCCAGCAACATATGCATGATCTGGCGGGTGGCGTTGCCGGTGAGCAGGCCGGCATCCCACCCCATCGCCTGCGGCAGCAGCGGCAGCATCGCCGCGGTCACGATCCACCCGGCCCAGGTCACCACGCCGAGCTTCAGCACCGACTTGCCCGCCTCCATCAACGTCGTGAGGCTGCCGATGCGGCGCAGGCCATGGCGGGGATGCAGCCGCCCGAAGCTCGGCATCAGCGCCGACGCGTTAAACAGGAACCCGGTCTGCAGCAGCACCGCGCCCATCCCCGCCAGCATCGGCCCGAGCACGAGCGGGGCGGCGGCCAGCACGGTCGCGATGGCGGCCAGGCGCAGCCCCGCCGCCGCGTCCATCCGGTGCGGCTGCTCCAGGAACGGCTGCAACCTGATCACCAGCGCCCGCGCCAACTCCGGTCCGGCCATCGCCAGCACCAGCGCCACGGCGCCGAGGACAGCGAGGGCCGAAACCTCCCGCGACATCGGCACATTGCCCTCGTCGCGCGCCTTCTGCAGCCTTCGGCCTGATGCGGCCTCGGTCCGGTCTTCGCTGTCGGCCATGTCCTACAACCCCGGCAAGGCGTTGAAGGCTTCGGTCACATGCGCCTGCCAGGTGGCCAGCAGCGCCGTGGTCATCAGCCCGAGCAACATGATGCCGCCGACGATCTGGCCGGGCATGGCGGCGAAGAAGATCTGCAAATTCGGCACCAGCCGGGCCAGCAGCCCAAGCGCCACCTGCCAGACGATGCCGGCGAGAACGAATGGCGCCGCCAACTGCATCGCCAGCGCGAAAGCGGTGGCGACGGCGGTGGTGACCTGTTCGGCAGTGTCGGCGGCGGGCAGCAGATGCGCCGGGCGGAAGCAGGCGGTAGCTGCCGGCGAGTGCGGCCAGCGGCAGCGCGTGCAGCCCGCACGGCCAGGATGGCGACGGGTGCGGCGATCCCCAGCGCCCGTGACAAGGCGGTGGTCTGCGCCCCCAAGGCGGGGTCCGGCTGCAGCACGTTGGCGAGGCCGATGACCGAGGCAGCGATCTGGCCGGCGATCGGCAGCGCCAGCAGCAGCAGCCGCGCGAGCCAGCCAAGCCACAGCCCGGTCAGGATCTCGGCGGCGATCATGCCGAAAGCGAGCCAGGGTGCGCCGGGCATCGGGGGAATCAGCGGCGACACCACCGGCAGCAGCACCACCGCGAGGGCGACGGCGAAGCCGGCGCGAACAGTGCCGGGAAGCTCGATTTCGCCAATCCCCGGCAGCAGCATGCAGGCGCTGCCGGCGCGCGCGATCAGCAACGCGAAGCCGAACGCCCAGGCCGGGAGCTGTGCCAGGAAGGCGGCCTCGTCGCTCAATTTCCTAATGCCCCCCGACGGCGATCAGGCGATCGAACAGCACATGGGTGAAGTCGGACAGGGTGACCAGCATGAACGGGCCGAGCACGACCAGCGAAAGACCGATCGCCAGCACCTTCGGCACGAAGGCCAGGGTCTGCTCGTTGATCTGGGTCACCGCCTGGACCAGCGACATGACCAGCCCGACCGCGAGCGCCATGCCAAGCGGCGGGCCACCGAGCTTCACCACCACCAACATGGCATCGCGCAACAATTCGCCGACTTCGCCTTCCTGCATTCCTGCCCGCCCTCCTGTCGGGACCTTCCTCGCTCCCTCGCCGTTGCGGCCGGGCCCTGAACCAACTCGCATCGCCTGAGCCGCCTCAGATCGGCATGCGCATGATGTCCTGATAGGCCTGCACCACGCGGTCGCGGATCGCGACCGTCGTCTGCAGCGCGAGCTCGGCCTTGGAAACGGCGGCGACCACGTCGGTGACGTTGCCGCCGCCCGAGATCGCCTGGATCGACTGCGCCTCGGCATGGCGGCTCGCGTCGACGACGCCACCGATGGCCCGCTGCAGGACGCCGCCGAAATCGTTGCCGGCGCCGCCGGACGAAGCCGTTCCGGCATCGACGTTGCGGTACGCCTGGGCCGCGGCGCTTGGCGTGACCGTGATGATGGGGATCGCCATGCGATCTTGCCGCCCGCCTATTTCAGCATTTCGATGGTGCGCGACAGCATGCCGCGGGTGATCTGCATCACCGAGAGGTTGGCGTTGTACGACCGCTGTGCCTCGTGCATGTCCATCACCTCGACGAAGCTGTTGACGTTGGAGGTGCGGACATAGCCCTTCGCGTCGGCGGCCGGGTGGCCGGGATCGTAGCGCAGCGGCAGCGGGCTTTTGTCCACGACCGATCTGCTTGACCGTCACCGTCTCGGTGCCGAGCGCGCGGTCCATCCGGTTGGCGAAGGTGATGGTCTTGCGGCGATACGGTGCCACGTCCGGCCCGCTGCCGGTGGTGTCCTGGTTTGCGATGTTCTCGCGCGATCACCCGCAGCCGCGCGGTCTGCACGTCCATGCCGCGGGCAGAGATCGCGAGCGCCTTGTCCATGTCCATGCGCGATCCCCTACCGGCCAATCGCGAGTTTGAAGAAGCCCAGGTATTTCTTGTAGAGATCGCCGACGAGGTCGTGAATCGTCTCGGTCTCGGTGACCTTCGCGAGCTGCTCGTCCATCGCAACACCGTTGCCATCAGGCGCGTGCAGACCGGAGGTGCGGATGATGCCGGCGGCGCTGGCGGCAGGGGCGATGTGCAGCGGGCTGGTCTGCACCAGCGCGGCATCGGCATTCCCGAGCTGGGCGGCGAAGGGCGAAACCTCCCGCGCGCGCCAACCCGGCGTGTCGGCATTGGCGATGTTCTGGGCCAGCAGCCCCTGGCGCTGATCGGCCCAGGCCAGCCGGCGTTCGGCGAGGTCGAACAGCGCGATTCTGCGAGTCATTCATTGCCGGCGATCCCGTGGCGATGCGAAGGCACCGCCGTCGATGGCACGACTTTGCGCGCCGAGAACGAAGAATGCGTTAATGACTTGCCGTCCGCGGTAAGGATTTGGCAATCCGTCACATGCGTAATGGCGGCCATGCCGCCGCACGCCGCCCTTTCCCCATTCGCCGCCACGCCGGACCCGATGGCACCGATGCGCGATGTCGCGGCGATCGCGGCCGGCGTCACCGCGACGCTGCTGGTGGCGCGCGGGTTGGTGGAATCGCGGCGCCGGGTGGATCTGGCCGGGCTCGACCGCATGGTCGGACTGCTCTGCGCCAAGGCGCTCGACCTGCCGCCCGAGCAGGGGCGCGCGCTGCGGCCGGTGCTGATGGCGCTGGAGCGCGATCTCGAAAGCCTCGGCGCGGCGCTGGCGCCGGAATGAACCCCCTTCCCGCTTCACACGCTGGCAAAAGGCCGCGTCATGCAATCAGGTTCTCTGCTGCTCGCCGTCGCCGGCCTCGCCGTCGTGCTCGGTCTGATCATGCTGACAGGGCGGCTCGCGCGCGGGGCGGGGTTGCCCCGCCGCCTCGGCCATGACGGCGCGGGGCGCTTGGCGCCAGTGCAGATCCTGGCGCTGGATGCACGGCGGCGGGTGCATCTGCTGCGCTGCGACGATCGGCATCTGCTGCTGCTGACCGGCGGCGCGCAGGACGTCTTCCTCGGCTGGGTGGACCGGCCGCGCCAAGGGCCTGAAGCATGAAGAAGATACTTCTGCTGCTGGTCTTCGCCGTCCTGCCGCTGGCGGCCCAGGCGCAATCGCTGAACCTCGACCTGGGCGCCGCGGGCTCGGCCGGCGCCACCTCGCGGCTGGTTCAGCTCACCGCACTGATCACCGTGCTGTCGCTGGCGCCGAGCCTGCTGGTGATGGTAACCGCCTTCACCCGCATCGTCATCGTGCTGTCGCTGCTGCGCAGCGCGCTCGGCACCCAGGGCGCGCCGCCGACCACGGTGCTGATCGGGCTGGCGCTGTTCCTTACGTTCTTCGTCATGCAGCCGGTGCTGGACGCAGGCCTGGATTTCCGGCCTGCTGCCGATGTCCGACGGACGGGTCGACGGACATGGAGGGCCTGCGCCTCGCCGCCGAGCCGTTCCGGAAATTCATGCTGGCCAATCTGCGGCCCGACGACCTTCGGCTGTTCCTCGACCTCGCCGCAATGCCCGACCCCGCGACCCCTGAAGACACGCCGTGGCGCGCCCTGATTCCGGGCTTCATGGTGGGTGAACTGCGCCGCGCTTTCGAGATGGGTTTTCTGCTGTATCTGCCGTTCCTGGTGATCGACATGGTGGTCGCCAGCGTGCTGATGAGCCTCGGGCATGATGATGCTGCCGCCCAGCGTGGTGTCGTTGCCGTTCAAGCTGATTTTCTTCGTGCTGGTGGATGGCTGGCGGCTGGTGGCCGGCAGCCTGGTGCAGAGCTTCGCCGATGGAAGGTAAGGCCGCCGGCGATTGACGCGTCACCGCCGGTCGCTCTGCGCCGCAGCGATGCCGTTCGCCATAACCCTGCGACTGGATGCCGTGGCCTCCATCCAGGTTTGAGCTGCTGCATTTCCGCCCGGTGGAAATCCTCTCCAGCCGGGCGCTGGACTGACCGGCGGGCGTCGCGTCGACGCCGCCTCGCTACGGCAGCTGCCGCGCGATATAGGGCGGCAGGTGGAACGACGCCGCGTGGATTTCCGGCGTCCAGTATTCGGTGGCGCCGAGAATCCCCGCCGCCTCCGCGCGGGCGCGGATGGTGGCCACATCGATCACGTCGAGACCGGATTGTTTTGCCGCGAACCCCAAGGTCATGAAACCACCGACATAGGTGGGTACGGCCGCGACGTACGCGCCGACATCGGCAAAGAACCTGGCGCGGCGCCGGCTGGTCTCGCGCAGTTCGTCGGCCTGCATGAACGGCACGCCGCACTGGTTCACGATCAGCCCGCCGGACGTGAGGATGCGCGCCGCATTTTCGTAGAACGCATCGGTGAACAGCACCTCGCCGACGCCGATCGGGTCGGTCGAATCGACGATGATGGCATCGAAGCTGCCGTCGCCGGCGCGCCGCACGTAGTCGATGCCGTCACCGACGATCACCTCGGCACGGCGGTCGTTCCAGGCATCGGCGCCGATGCCGGGGAGGAATTCCTTCGACAGGCGGATCACCTCGCCGTCGATCTCGACCATCACCGCGCTGATGACGTTTCGGTGTTGCAACACTCGCTTCAGCACGCCGCCGTCGCCGGCGCCGATGATCAGCACGCGGGCGCAGGCGCCATGCGCCAGCAACGGCACATGCGTCAGCATCTCCTGATAGACGAACTCGTCGCCCTCGGTGATCTGCACCACGCCGTCCAGCAGCATGACGCGGCCGTGGGAATAGCTCTCGAAAATCGCGATGTCCTGGAAATCGCTCTGCACGCGCGCCAGTTCCCGCTTCACCCGGAAGCGCTGGCCCCAATCGGCGTACAAGGTTTCGTTGATCCACGAATCGGTGGCCATCGGCGTCTCCAAACGACAATCCGGCCGGGCGTTGCCACCCGGCCGGATGTTTCGGCAAGTGATAGTTGGATTAAAGGACGCGGCCGCGGCGCTGCTCGTCCACGTCCATCCGCTCCGGCGTGAAGGCCGCGCGCAGGACCGGGATCGCCAGATGCGGATCGCAGGCGCCGCACATGAAGATGTCCACGGCGGCAAAGTTCCGCTCCGGCCAGGTGTGGATGGAGATATGGCTCTCCGCCAGCACGACGACGCCCGAGACGCCGCCATTCGGGGTGAAATGGTGGAAATGGCTGTGCAGGATCGTGGCTCCGGCCGCCATGTGCAGCCTCGCGCAACGCCGCGTCGATATGCGCGGGATCGGCGAGGTTGCTGGCCCCCCAGACATCCACGAGCAGATGCATGCCGGCGAATTTCATGCCGTCACGCTCCACGAAATAATCCTTAGCCTCCGCCTCGACCCCGAGGGGGTTTTCGTCCGTCTGGTTCTCGCTCGGGAAATCCGAGACCATCCCCAGTGGTGCGAGTGCGTTCATCACGCTCCCCCTTTCCAACCAGTAGATAGCCTGTTGGGCAGCACGCCGACTGCGTGCGCCCCCTGGGGCCAAGGCCGCGGAAAATGATCAAATCAGCCGAAGGATGCAAGGGCAAATACAAATAGTTTTCGCATAGCCGTCAATTTCGTTGCCGCCATTAAAGTTCCGTTACTTTTCCGCTCATCGGCCGAGCGTCCGCAGCGCCGCAGGCATGGCGCGCGCGAGTTTCGTCTCCTGCGCGGCACGCGGCAGGTCGGCCACGCCCTGCACCGGGCCGGCGCTCAGCAGCCGAACCATCTCCGCTGTTCGTCCCGTGGGCAGGCGGGGCAGGTCGCGCGCGCGCAGGGAGGTCAGGGTCCCCTCGTCGCCCGACTGCGCGGCGGCGGCGGCAAGGCGGAGCAGGATGCGGCCATGTTCCTCGTTCAGCGCGCCGTCAGCGGGCACGTCGCTCGCCGCGAGGTCGCGCAAGGCGGCGGTGGCGGCCGGCCAGTCCTTCGCCGCTCTCCAGCAGTTCGGCCCGCAACGTTCGCGCCCGCGGCGTGTCCAGCGCGGCCAAGGCGGCCGTGGCGCTGTTCGGCTTGCCGGCGGCGGCGGCGGCGCGGGCGAAGGTCAGGGTGCGAGCCTCCAGCAAGGCGGGCGGCAAGCCGTCCGCCGACGACGCGGCCAGGGCGGTCAGGGCACCGGGGGCGTCACCCTGCGCCAGTCGCATGTCCGCGAGCCGGCCGCCGAACTCCGCGCGCACCGGCCCGGCCGGCGACTGTGCCGCCAGCTTCTCCAACACCGGCACGGCGCGGCGGGGCAGATCCAGCACCGCCAGCCGGTCGGCCAACCGTGCCGCGATTGCCTGGCCGGCCGCGCCTTCCGGAATCAGGTCGGCGTTTTCATCGGCCAACGCGACGAGGTCGAGCGGCGGCAGCGGGTTCGTCGCGTCCTGTGCTACGGCCTCGGCGAAGACACGCGCCATGTCGGAGAGCAAGGCCGGGTGTTGCTCCGGCCAGATCGCCTCCGCCTCCCGCAATGCCGACAGCGCCGGGCGGAAGGCCGCGGATTGCCGGCGCAACTCGGCCACGCGACGGCGCAACGCCAGTTCGCGCCCATCGCCGCGCCATGAATATATCTGCCGATCCAGCGCGTCGGCGGCCTGCGCCGTGGTCAAGGCGCCGCCCACCAGCCGCAACTCGACCGCCCGGGACGCGGCGCGCGCCCGCGCCAGCCGGTCCGGGCCTTGCGCGACGCGGTCGTAGATCGCCAGGGCGGCGGCGGCGTCGCTGCCCTCCGCCAGCATGCCACGGGCGAGATCGAGCTTGCGGTCGTCCGGCCGCGCGTCCAGCACGGCTTGCGCCGCGTCGCGCGTGCCGGGGCTCAGCGCCATCGCCTCGGCGACGAGCGGCAGCAGGCGGTCGCGCAGGGCTTCGGGATAGTCCAGCAGCAAAGGGTAGTTGGCGGCGAAAACAGCGGCGGCCTCGGGTGAGTCCTCCTTCCCCATGGCGGTGCGCACCGCCCGCCACAGCGCCACCTCGTCGGTGCCGTTCAGGCGAGCGTCGTCGATGCCGGCGGCCTCCGTCGGGCGCCCTGCCAGCAACGCCGCAACACTGGACAGGCCGAGGAGGTCCGGGTTTTCCGCGCCACGGCCATCGGCGGTGGCGGCGACGGTGAGAACCGACTGCGCCTCCACGCCGAGGCCCAGCGCCAGCATGGCCTGCGCCGCGGTCATCCGCTTGCCGGCGCGTGCCTGCGCCGGGGCGGCGGCGGCGGCCACCACCGCCGCGTGCTCGCTCTGCCGCAACGGCGCCATCGCCAACCGCGGAAAATCGAAGCGGCGGGTGAAGCCGTTGGCGTTGGCGTCGAGCACGGCCTCGACCGATGGCGGATCGAGCGCCAGCGCCTGGCCGCCGCCGGCTTCGATCTGAAAGCCGGGCGACGCCTTCAGATCGGCGGGGCTCGGCTTCGCATCGGCCGCGGCCTCGGGCAAGGCGACGGGGATCAGGCGCACCACCAGGGCATCCGACACCGGTTCCACCGCGACACCCTGCCACGTCTGCAGCAGCGCGAATTCCGGCGTCTGGCGGGTGACCGGAAGGGATTGCCCGGAGCTCGCGCTGGGTACCGACCAGCAGGGTGCCGCCGGTCGGCGGATCGGGAACCGAAACCACCTGCCCTGCCCCGGACGCGGCGATGCGCAGCACGCCTTCGGCGAGTTGCGGCAGGATTTCCCGGGGGCCGCCCGGCGAAGCGACGGGGACCACCGCGATGGTCCAGCCGCTGGCGGCGCGGGTGAGCCGCAGCGTGTCCGCCCGCGACAGCTTCAGCCGGAGCACGGTGGCGGCCGGCAACAATTGCACCGCGGCGGAGGTGAACACGGCGTCGCCACGCAGCGCCGCCATGTCGATCGGGCGGCGCTGGTCGAACACCACGACGGCATCATCGCCGCGACGAAACGCCGCCGCCCCGACGCCTGAGTCGAACGGCACGGTGATCGCGCGGCCTATGCTGCCGGGCGGAAGCAACACTGGAGCAGCGGCAAGTTGCATTGCCGCAGCGGCGCTGTTTGGCATGGCGGCGGCCGTGGCGGTATCGGCGTTCGGGATGGCCGGTGGCGGCGGCGAGGGTGCCGCCACCGGCGGTGGCGCGGTCGTGGCTGGTTCATCGGAATGCCGATCGATCGGCACGAGGCCAATGCGGGCGGCCCGCAGCTTCGCAACCTGCGGTTCGGTTGGCACGGAGAGGGGCTTGCGCCGATTGGCGGCCACGGGATCTTGCGGGCTCGGATCATGCGGGTTGGCATCGAGCAGGTCGAGCACCAGCCGGTCGCCGAGACGGGTGGGGCGCATGCGCGCACCAAGCGTCAGCACCAGCTCCAACCTCTCCGCGGCGGCGGTGATCGACACCACGTTGTGCGGCGGCGTCACGGTGGCGATGGCGGCGGGCGCGCTGAAACGCACCACCACCTGCGCGCCCGCTTGGGCGGCCTGCGCGACGATTCCGGGCGGGAGGTCAAACACCAGGCGGCCGTAGCCGGGATGCTCGCCGGTGCGCAGTCCGATCGCCGCCAGCGTCTCGGCATGGCCGCTCGCCGCCGCGCCGAAGCCTGCCAGCAGCCCAAAAGCCACGAGCCGCCGGCGCATCAGTCGAAGCTCGCCAGCAGCTTGTCGACGTCGGTCTGGGCCATCGCATTCGCCGGCAGTTGCGGGCCGTTGAGCAATTCCGAGCCCGGCGGCATCATTTCGCCCGAACCACCGAAGGCAGTGACGATTTCAGCCACTTTCACCTCGATCGTCTTCAGCGTCGCCACCACCTTGGTGATCCGCTGGCCGGTGATATCCTGGAAGCCGCACGCCTCGTAGATGCGCCTGGTGCTGTCCTGAAGCTGCGCCATGGCGGCGCCCGAGCTTGCGTCGGCCAGGGCGTCCAGTGTCTCGCACACCTCCAGGATCTCATCCGTCGCCGCTGCGGTATGGGCGACGATCGCGTCCAGCTCATCGGTCGCCGAGGGGATGTAGCTCACGGTGATGTCGTCGACCTTCAACGCCGCGATCTCGGCCTTGGCCGCCGAGATCGTCCGGCCGAGCGCGCAGACCTCGGCCAGCAATCTGGCTTTCTCGTCGGCAAGCTCGGTCAGCTTGTCACGCATGCGCCAGCACCTTTTCGATTTTCTCGCGCAATGTCTCGGCGTTGAACGGCTTGACGATGTAGTTGGAGACGCCGGCCTGCTTCGCGGCCACCACGTTCTCGGCCTTGCTCTCGGCGGTGATCATGATGAATGGCGTGGCCTTCAGCCGCGTATCCGCCCGCACTTCCTGCAACAGTTGCAGGCCGGTCATCGGCGCCATGTTCCAGTCGCTGATCACCAGGCCGAAATTCCCCGTGCGCAGCTTGGCAAGCGCCTCGGTTCCGTCGGCGGCTTCGTCGACGTTGTTGAAGTCGATCTGCTTCAGCAGATTGCGAATGATGCGCAGCATCGTCTTGTAGTCATCGACGATCAGCACGTTCATCGCCCGGTCAATACTCATCTGGTCTCCCGATCCTGTTGCATGGTTTCAGCCGCCGGCCCGCGGCGCCGCATTGGCCCGCGCGCGGAACTGCGCCAGTTGGGCGGTGATCTGCCTGGCGCGGTCCGCCTGCATGGCGGCCAGCACCGGGGCGGCCTTGGTTTCCTTCATCCGGTCCACCACCTGCAGCAGCACCGGCATTTCCAGATCGTTGAAGATCACGGCGGCGTCACGCGGCTTCATCGCCTCGTACATCTTGACCAGACCGGCCCAGTTCGTCTCATCCCGCTCGGCACGGGATTTCTCCAGTGCCTCAAGCCGGCTCTGCAGCGCCGTCAGCTCATCGACCCGCGCGGTGAGGCGCTTTTCGGTGGCGGCCATCAGCCCCTCGCGCGCAGACAAAGCCGCCTCCCGCGCTTCCAGCTCGGTGCGGCGGCGACGCAGATCCAGCAGCAGCGCGCGCTCACTTTCGCTGACCGGCGGCTCCGGCGGCGCGGCAGCGACGCCATCCTGCTCGGGCTTTGGCTCGGCGGGTTTTGGCTCCGCAGGTTTTGCAGGCGGCGGCGCCTCGGCCTTCATCGCCGGCTTTTCCGCAGCCGCCGCGTGCGTGGCTTCGGGCACGGCCGCGCGCACGAGAGCCGTGGACTTCACCGCGAGAAGCACGGCCATCGCGGCGATCGTCACCGGCAGCAGGCGTGGTGAGGGCACGCGCATCTTCATCTCAGCGGGCCAACCGCAGGGCCTTCAGCAGGTCCCGCTCGGCCTGGCTGCGAACCCGGGTATGGTCCTGCGGCATTTGCGGTATCGGCGCCGGATTCGCCTCCAAATCCTCCGCCGCCTCGTAGGCGGCCGCGGCGGGGGGTTGGGAGGGTGATGCGCGACTGCCGCGCACCAGTTGCTCAAGCCGGTCGGCAAGGCGCTCGCCGCGATCACTGAGGAATTGCAGGTCTTCCTTCAACGCCCGCGCCGTCTCGGTCTGCCGCGCGATCTGCCGCCCGGCGCCGTCGGCCGCGTCGCGCAACCGTTCGATGCCCTGTTCCGCCGCGCGGGTGCTGCTGTTGAAGCCGCTCACCAATTCCTCAAGTGCCGCACGGTCGCGGCGCAATACGCCGAGCGCCCGCTCCAGCCGCAATGCGTGAAACAAGGTCATCGCCAGCATTACCACCAGCACGATTTCGAGCAGCCATTCCATTGGGTCCACTCCGCTGCCGGTTCTGGCAGACATTCATGAGCAAAGTGTTGCCCGGCATCATCGATCACTCGCCGCCAGCCGTGGCACGTCGCGTTCGATCCGCACCGCGACACGATTCTTGCGCCGGCCGACCTTGCCCTCGAACAGCGTGGTGGCGCCGCAGCGCAACTGCACCGTGGCGCCGGGCATCGCGTTCAGCAGGATCCGGCTGCCCGGCTTCAGGGCAATCACCTCGGACAGCGGCATGACCTGCTCGTCCAACACCACGTCGAGGTCGATGTCGGTGTTCCACAGCTCCTCGGCGAGATGGGTTTCCCAGATGGAATCGCGGCCGAATTTCTCGCCCATGAACTGCTGCAGCAGCAGCTCGCGCACCGGCTCCAGCGTGGCGTAGGGCAGCAACAATTCCATCTTGCCGCCGCGGTCTTCCATGTCCACCCGCAGCCGTGCCAGCACCGCCGCGTTCGACAGGCGGCTGATGGTGGCGAAACGCGGGTTCACCTCCAACCGTTCGAAGCGGAACGTCACCGGGCAAAGCGGATCGAAGCTGATCGACAGATCGGCCAGCACGACATGGATCAGCCGTTCGACCAGCGTGCGTTCGATGGTGGTGTACGGCCGTCCCTCGATGCGCATCGCCGCCGTGCCGCGCCGGCCGCCGAGCAGAACATCGACGATCGAGTAGATCATCGCGCTGTCGACCACCATCAGGCCGTAATTGTCCCACTCCTCCGCCTTGAACACCGCGAGCATCGCCGGCAGCGGAATGGAGTTGAGATAATCACCGAAACGCAGCGAGACGATGTTGTCGATGCCGACTTCGACATTGTCGCTGGTAAAGTTCCGTAACGAGGTCGACATGATCCGTACCAGGCGATCGAACACGATCTCCAGCATCGGCAGCCGCTCGTATGAGACGAGGCCCGAGCTGATGATGCGCTGCATGCCGGTGCGGCTCTCGCCGCCGCCCGGACCGTCGTCGAAGCCCAGCAGGCTGTCGATCTCGGCCTGGTTGAGCACACGCGCTTCCTGCCCGCCGGCGCCGCCGTCGGACATCTCCATCGCGGAGTCGGCGGCATCGGTTTCGGCACCCCATGCGGCGGCGAGGTCCTCGTCCGAAGGCGTGGCGTCGCCATCAGCTTCCGGGATTTCGCTGCCGCTCATTGGATCAGCATTTCGGTGAACAGCACGTCCACCACGCGCACCGGCGCAAGCGCGATATTGGCCCGGCCGGTCAGTTCCTCGCGCAGGCGGTAGCTGCCGGCCGAACCGCGCAGCTCCTCCGGCCGCATCTCGCGCAGATAGGTCTGGAACAGGTCGAGCAGGCGCGGCATCGTCGCCTTCACCGTGGCCTCGTCCTCGGCTTTCGCCAGTTCAAGGCGCACCTGCAACTTCACATACATCGCCTTGCGGGCGCCGGTGTTCAGGTTGGCGATGATCTCCGGCACCTCGACGAAGCTCGGGCCTTCGGACCTCATCCCCTCGCCGGACTTGCCTTCGCCATGCTTGGCCTCCCCGTGCTTGGCCTCGCCGTGCTTTGCCTCGCCGTGCTTTGCCTCGCCGTGCTTGGCTTCCCCGTGTTTGGCCACATCGGCGTGACCTTCCGCCGCCGGGTGGGCGCGGCCCATGCCCAACAGCGGCGGTAGGATGCCGGTGAACCAGAGCGCCGCCAGGATCGCCACCAGCAGCAGCGCCGGGGCGGCGATCAGCAGCAGCTTGCGCTTGCCGCCTTTTGCCGCCGGCTCGGCCGGTGGGCCTGCGTCGCTCATATTCGCAGCCGCTGCGCTCATCTCCGCCCCTGCTTCCACACCAGTGCATGTTGACCGAGAGCGATTAACGAAGCCTTGCCGGTGGTCCTTTCCTGCCGGGTGGCCCGCCCCGCCGGGCACGCCTTGCCGGGTGGCCGCGCCCCGTCACGAAAATCCCCGGAAAACCCGCCTTTCGCCGTGGCACAGGGCTTGCGCTGCATCGGTGGAACGGTCGTGGAAAGGCACCTGCCGAATGGACAACATCAGCACCATTGCCCTGTCGCGCATGGTTGCCCAGCAACGGGCGATGGATGTCACCGCGGGCAACATCGCCAACAGCTCCACGACAGGGTTCCATGCCGAGCGCATGCTCTTCAGCGACTGGCTGGTGAAGCAGAACGCCGCCGGCCAACCGCCCGGCGGCGGCGTCATCGCCTACACCCAGGACCGCGGCACCTATCGCGACACCAAGCCAGGTCCGGTTTCGCACACCGGCAATCCGCTCGATCTCTCCATCGGCGTCGACGGCTTCTTCACCGTCCAGACGCCACGCGGCCCGCGCCTCACGCGCTCCGGCCATTTCGAGGTTTCGTCCACCGGCGGCATCGTCGACGGCGAGGGCAACTCCCTGCTCGGCACCAATGGCCGCCCGATGCAGGTCGGGCTCACCGACGGCGCCCTGACCGTGACCGGCGACGGCAGCATCAGCAGCGCCAACGGGGTGATCGGCCGGGTCGGCGTGGTGGTTCCCGACGACCCGCAGCGGCTTCAGGCCGAAGGCAGCCACCTGTTCAACGCCGATGTGCCGACCAGGCCGGTCGCCGCCCCGAAGATCAGCCAAGGCGCGATCGAACAAAGCAACGTGCAGCCCACGATTGAGATGAACCGCATGATGAACGATCTGCGCGAGTACCAGTTCACCGGCCAGCTCGTTCAATCCGAATCCGAGCGCTTGCAGGGCGCGATCGACAAGATCACCCAAAAGCGCCTCTGAAACACGGCGTCCCCTGGCCACATTGTCAAAGGAATTCCCGCATGCGATCTCTCGACATAGCCGGCACCGGAATGCAGGCGCAGCAGACCAACGTTGAAGTGATATCCAACAACATCGCCAACATGACCACGACCGGCTTCAAGCGGCGGCGGGCCGAGTTCCAGGATCTGATGTATCAGGACCAGCGCCGGGTCGGGGCGAATTCGTCCGATACCGGGACCGTGGTTCCGGCCGGTGCGCAGGTCGGCCTCGGGGTGAAGACGGCGGCGATCTACCGGATCAGCGAGCAGGGCAATTTGCAGCAGACCAGCAACAGCCTCGATCTTGCGGTGCGCGGCAACGGCTATTTCCAGGTGACCCTGCCAAGCGGGGACACGGCCTATACCCGCGACGGCACGTTCTCGTTGTCACCCGATGGGCAGATCGTCACCGCGGACGGGTTCGTGGTGCAGCCGGGCATCACCATCCCGGCGAATGCCACCAACGTCACGATCAATCCGACCGGACAGGTGCAGGTGACGCTGAGCGGACAGACCGCGCCATCCACCGTCGGGCAGATGCAGATTTCGGTGTTCCCGAACGAGGCCGGGCTCGATGCCCAGGGCGACAACCTCTTCCTGCAAAGCGCTGCGAGCGGCAACCCGGTGGCCGGCACGCCGGGGGCACCAGGCTTCGGCTCGGTGCTGCAAGGCTTCGTCGAAAGCTCCAACGTCAACGTGGTGAGCGAGATCACCAACCTGATCACTGCCCAGCGCGCCTACGAAATGAACAGCCGGGTGATCACCACCAGCGACCAGATGCTCTCCACCTTGACCAATCTTCGGTGAGGCCGCCATGCCACGCGCGACGCCATTGCTGCTGACAGCCTGCCTGCTCTCCGTCCCGCCGCTGCCGGCTTCGGCCGCCATGCTGCGCCCGCTGACCACGCTCGATACGGACGTCGTGCACCTGTCCGACCTGTTCGACGGCGCCGGAGCCGATGCCGCGCGGGCGCTGGGACCGGCACCGGCGCCGGGCGGGCGCATCGTCATCGAGGCACCGCAGCTCGCCGCGATCGCGCGCCAGTTCGCGGTCGATTGGCGCCCCGCCTCCGCTTCGGACCGCGTCGTGCTGGACCGGCCCGGCCGCCTGCTGCCCCGCGAGGATGTGCTGACGGCGCTGCGACAGGCGCTCACCGGCATCGGCGCACCCGAGGGCGATATCGAGACCCCCGGCTTCACCGCACCATTGGTTGCGGTGGCAGGGCACCCGCAGACGATGTTCGAACAGTTGGATTACGACGCAGCCAGCGGGCGCTTCACCGGCGTTCTGGCGGTCACCGGCGAGGGTATGGCGATGCAGCGGATGCGCTTGTCCGGCACGCTGCGCGAGATCGTCGAACTGCCGGTCCTGGTGCGGCGGCTCATTCCGGGCAGCGTGATCCAGTCCGGCGACGTGCAGATGGCGCGCATCCACGCTGGCCTCGCGCGCGGCGACGTGGCGCGAGAGCCGGCGCAGGCGGTGGGTCTGGCGGTGCGGCACATGACGCTGGCCGGCCAGCCGCTGCTGCTCGCCGATCTCGCGCGGCCACCGGCGATCGAGAAAGGTGCGCGGGTGACGATGCAGTTGCAGGCCCCGGGCATCACCCTGGTGGCGCAAGGCCAGGCGATGGAGTCCGGCGGCATCGGTGATCGCATCCGGGTACTGAACCCGAATTCACGGGCGGTGGTGGATGCCGATGTCGTCGGGCCCAACCAGGTGAGGGTGGCCACCGGAAGCGTGGCACAGGCCGATGCACGCGCGGAGCGGCTGGGCGCGAACTTTGCCGCCACCGGTGATGCCGGACGCATCGTTCCATGAAGGCCGCCGCCGCGTTGCTTTTGGCATCGGGCCTGCTGAGCGGCTGCGGCAACCTGTCGCGGCTGTCGGAGATCGGGCGCCCTCCGGCGATGACGCCGAGCGGCGATCCGACGCGCGAGCCGGAGTACCGGCCGATGACCATGCCGATGCCAGCGGCCCAGACCGCGATACCGCAGGCCAACGCGTTGTGGCGCAACGGCAGCCGCGCCTTCTTCAAGGACCAGCGCGCCGCCCAGGTCGGCGACATCGTTACCGTGCTGGTGAACACCACCGACACCGCTGATGTGAAGAGCAACACCAACACCAGCCGCACCAGTGCCGAGGGCTTGGGCGTGCCGAATCTGTTCGGCCTCGAGGCATCGCTGCCGAAATTCCTCGCCGGCGCCGTCGCCAGCAATCTCGTGACCGCGAACAGCACCCACTCGACCACGGGTGCGGCCGAGCTAAAACGCAACGAGGCCGTGACGGTGCGCCTCGCCGGCGTGATCACCCAGGTGCTGCCGAACGGCAACCTCGTGGTCTCCGCGCGCCAGGAGATGCGGATCAACGCGGAGTTGCGCGAGCTGATGGTGTCGGGCGTGATCCGGCCGCAGGACATTGCCAGCGACAACACCGTGCAGTACGACCGCATGGCCGAAGCGCGCATCGCCTATGGCGGCCGTGGCACCGCGACGGACGTGCAGACCTCGCGCTGGGGCCAGCAGTTCCTGGACGTCCTGCTGCCGTTCTGAGGATTGACCGCAGGCCCGCCGGGTTGCCGGATCACCGCGGCGGGCCTAGTTTCCTCGCGACATCAAGCGGGGGAAAAGTCCATGTCCGAGGCCTTCATCTGCGATTTCGCCCGCACCCCAATCGGCCGCTACGCCGGCGTGCTGAAGGATGTGCGGACCGACGACCTGGCGGCGCATCCGCTGCGTGTGCTGCGCGAGCGCAATCCCGGCGTGGACTGGGCAGCACTCGATGACTGCTATCTCGGTTGCGCCAACCAGGCCGGCGAGGACAACCGCAACGTGGCGCGAATGGCGACGCTGCTGGCCGGTTTCCCGGTGGATGTGCCCGGCGGCACGGTCAACCGGCTGTGCGGCTCCGGCCTCGACGCGGTGGGCACCGCGGCGCGGGCAATCCGTGCCGGCGAGGCGGACCTGATGCTGGCCGGCGGCGTCGAGAGCATGACCCGCGCGCCGTTCGTCATGGGCAAGGCCACGGAAGCGTTCAGCCGCAATGCGGCGGTGTACGACACCACCATCGGCTGGCGCTTCGTCAACGGCTTGATGAAAACCCAGTACGGCACCGACAGCATGCCTGAGACCGGCGAGAACGTCGCCGAAGCGTTCCAGGTTTCGCGCGAGGACCAGGACAAATTCGCCTTCCGCAGCCAGCAGAAATGCAAGGCGGCGCAGGAGGCCGGCTTCTTCAAGCGCGAGATCGCGCCGCTGACCATCAAGACCCGCAAAGGCGACATCGTCGTCGACACCGACGAGCATCCGCGCGGCGACACCACCATGGAAATGCTGGCCAAGCTGAAGACGCCGTTCCGCAGCCCCGGCACCGTCACCGCCGGCAATGCCTCGGGCGTGAACGACGGCGCCGCCGGCATCATCCTCGCAAGCGCCGAGGGTGCGAGGAAGCACGGCCTGACCCCGCGCGCCCGGGTGCTGGCGATGGCGACGGCGGGTGTCGAGCCGCGGATCATGGGCATCGGCCCGGCGCCGGCGGTGCAGAAGCTGCTGGCCCGCACCGGGCTCAAGATCGGCGACATCGACGTGATCGAGCTGAACGAGGCTTTCGCCAGCCAGGGCCTGGCGGTGATGCGCCAGCTCGGCCTGCCCGACGACGCGGAGCACGTGAACCCGCATGGCGGCGCGATCGCGCTCGGCCACCCCTTGGGCATGTCGGGCGCGCGACTGGCGATGACGGCGGTCAGTGCGCTTGAAACGCGCGGCGGCAAGCGCGCCGTCGTCACCATGTGCATCGGCGTCGGCCAGGGCATCGCGGCGCTGATCGAACTGGTCTGAACCGCGGTGCGCGGGAGCGCCCGGTCAGCTTCCGACCACGCGCTCCAGCAAGACGCCGCGGCAGTCCATTTCGTATTCGAGGTCGATCACCGGCGGCCGGTTGTAATGCCAGAGCACGCCGTTGCGGCCGGCGCCGCGGCGGACGATTTCGTCGGCCAGGAACGGCATGATGTCATGCACCGTGTAGACCTGCACGCCGGTGGTGTCCGCCCAGGCGAAACCGAGTGCCTGCATGCGCTGCTCCATCACCTGCAGCACGTGCAGCGCCTTCGCCCGCATGCCGCCGGGGCTGACATCCTGGTAGGCGACGGTACGCTCGCGATAGGTGGCGTTGCCCTCCTGCGATTCACCGCTGCCGGCGATCACGAAGGACGCGGCGGCGCCGGGGTCCGGCAAGGCATAGCTGAAGGCGTGAAACCCGGGTTCGGACGGCGGATCGATCGCCGGGCAGACATTGGAACGCGCCACCGGGTTGTCGCCGCTGCCGAGCAGGCCCCATTCCCCGAGCACGGCTGCGTATGCCCTGTTGAAGTCAAGGAAGCCCTGGTCGGTGAACTGCGCCGGCGAGCGTAGTTCGCAGGCGCAGAACGCGGTCAGCGGTCGCCCGGCGGCGCGCAGCATGGCGGCGATCCGCTTGAATCCGTCGGCCAGCGGAACCGGCTCGGCAAAGCGCACCCGCTCGATCCGGTAGCCCGAGAGTGCGGCCACACCCGCGGAATACTGGAACACGCCTTTGATGAAGCGATAACCGCCAGCCGGAAAATCGACGATCTCGGGCATATCGGTTCAGTTCGCCGCCGCCGGATCGGCGTGGCCGAGATTGGTGATGCCCATCTCCTGCATCGTTTCCGCCACCGCGTTCATCGCCTCGGCCATGTCCTGCTCGTCGACATTACCCATGCAGCCGATCCGAAACGTGTCGGCCAGCGCCAGCCGCCCGGGGAAAATGATGAAGCCGCGCCGCTTCATGCCCTGGAACAACGCCTCGAAACTGAAGGCGGGATGATCGGGGTTGTGGAAGGTCGCGACAATGGGCGAGGCAAACGCGTCGGGCACCACGGTCACGAACCCCATCTGCCGCATCCCATCGACCAGCCGTCGCCAATTGGCGCTGTAGCGGGCGAGGCGCGCTGTTGTGCCGCCTTCGGCCTCGTGCTCGCGACAAGCCTGGGCGAAGGCGGCCAGCACCTGCACCGGCGGCGTGAAGCGGAACGACGCGGTGCGATCCATGTGCTGGTTCTGGTCCCAGATATCCAGCACCAACGTGCGGCAATTCCCACGGGCGTTCTCCAGCGCCGTTTTCTGCACCACCGACCAGCCGATCCCAGGCAAGCCCTGCATGCATTTGTTCGACGATACCGTGACCGCCTGGAAGCCGAGCTGCTTCGCATCCAGCGGGATCGCGCCGAAGCTCGCGACCGCATCGATCAGGAGCCCCTTGCTGTGGCGGCGGCACAGATCGGCCACGTCCTGCAGCGGGTTCAGCACGCCGGTGCTGGTTTCGCAATGCACCACCATCACGTGGGTGATCGCGGGGTCGGCGGCGAGTGCGGTCGCGAACTGTGCCGCGGTCGCGGGCGTGAAGGGCGGCGTGCGGATGATCGCGTGCGGCACGCCGGCATGGGCGCAGATTTCGATCAGCCGGTCGCCATAGACGCCGTTGGTGTGGATCAGCAACTTGCCACCTGGAGGCACCAGCGTCGCGATCACCGCCTCATTGGCGTAAGTGGCGCTGCCGGGCAGCGGGATCGCGGTATAGGCACCCTGTCCGTTGACCAGGCGCACCATGTAGTCGCGCGCCGTGGTCAGGTCGTGATGGAATTCCTCGCCGCCGGAGGCACGATCCGTCAGCATCACCGCCTTGGTGGAAGGCGAAACGCTGACCGGGCCGGGAGTGAGCAGGAGCGGGGCAGAGCCATCGCGCGGCATGTCATTTCTCCGTTGCGGGTATTGCTGGATCATATCAGAACCGGGGACGAGCGATCCATGCGCGATTGCGCGGAAGAATTGAATGCAGATTTGGCAGTGCTTGCCTAGCTTTTGATCGCTTGCCCCCTGGAAAGGCGGCGCCTGCCTCGGCCGTCGCCATTGCCCCTTGACACCTCGGCCTTGCCCACAGCTACCTTTCACACCAGTGCATCGACAGGGGTCACATGCAATGAAGCGAATTTCAGCCGGATTGATGGCCGCCGCGGTCGCGACCGCCCTGGCCGCGACCTGCACCTCCTCTCCCGCCGCCGCGGCACCGACGCGCGGCGGCACGCTGGTGTTCGCCCGCGCGGTGGACAGCCAGTTCCTCGATCCCGTTCACACCGCGCAGAATGCCGATATCTGGATCTCGCTGAACCTGTTTGACACGCTGCTGCTGCCGACCGCGGACGGCAAATCCACCCTGCCCGGCATGGCCCAGGCCAACAAGATGTCCGCCGACGGCAAGACGCTGACGCTGACATTGCGCCCGGGCCTGAAATACGCCGACGGCTCGCCGGTGCTGGTGAGTGACGTGAAATTCTCCCTCGACCGCGCCCGCAGCAAGGCGGAGGGCGGGGAGTTCGCCTTCCTCCTCGCCTCGATCGCCTCCATCGACACCGAGGGCAGCGACACCGTGGTGCTGCATCTGGCGCATCCGGACCCGACCATCCTGCAGGCGCTGGCGACCTTCAACGCCGGCATCATGTCCGAAAAACTGCTGATGGCGGCTCCCGGTTCGACGATGGAGGAAAAATCGAAGGCGTTCGCCGAGCATCCCGTCGGCTCCGGCCCGTTCGTGCTGAGCAGCTGGAAGCGCAATAACGAAATGGTGCTGACGCGCAATCCGTACTATTGGAAGCCGGCCGCCGACGGCAAGCCGCTGCCGTGGCTCGACAGCGTGCGCCTGGTGATCATTCCCGAGGACGCCACCCGCATCCTGAAGCTGAAGGCCGGCGAGGTCGACGCCGCCGAGTTCGTGCCGTACTCGCGCGTCGCCGAGCTGAAGACCGACCCGAAGCTGAACATGGTGCTGTTTCCCGCCGCCCAGGTGAACTACTTCACCATGAACAACCGGCCAACCTTGAAGGACGGCACCAAGAATCCGCTCGCCGACATGCGCGTGCGCCAGGCGCTGAACTACGCGACCGACAAGGAGGCGCTGATTCAGGTCGTCTCCTACGGCGCCGGCACGCCGCAGCACAGCTTCATGCCGATGTCGACGCCGCTCTCCTACGATCCCGGACCGCTCTATCCCTATGATATCGCGAAGGCGAAGAAGCTGCTGGCGGACGCCGGCATGTCCGGCGGGTTCGAAGTGACATGCATGGCACTCGCCGGAAGCGCCGATGACGCGGCCAAGCTGTCGGCGCTGCAGCAGATGTGGGCGCAAATCGGCGTCAAGCTGAAGATCGAGCAGCTTGAGGCCGCGACCCGCCTCGCGCGTTACAACGCCGCCGACTTCCAGATGCGCACCTCGCTATGGACGAACGACATCAACGATCCGAACGAGATCACCTCGATCCTCGCCTATTATCCCACCCGCCAATCGGCCCGAACCGGCTGGCAGGACAAGCGCGTCGATGAGCTGTTCGACATGAGCCAGGAGGAATTGGACCCGGCCAAGCGCGCCGCCGAATACAAGGAGATCCAGGAACACTACAACGCCGCGGCGCCGATCATCTTTTCGATGGAGGTGCCGTACCCCGTCGCGATGCTGAAGAAGGTGAAGGATTTCGTGCAGATCCCGCTCGGCAACAACATCTTCGTCGACACCTACATCGAGAAGTAGGGGCTTCGAGGCGCTTCACGTGCACGTGCTCGCCATCATCGGCCGGCGGTTTCTGCAGATCGCGGCGACCGTCCTGCTGGTGGCGCTGCTGATCTTCGCGCTGATGCATTTCCTGCCGGGCGATCCCGTGCTGGCTTTGCTCGGCGATCGCGCGACCGACGAGATGATCGCGCGCATGCGCCACGACATGGGGCTCGACCGCTCGGTGCTGGTGCAGTTCTGGGAGTTCCTTGCCCACATGGCGACGTTGCGGCTGGGCGATTCCATCACCATGCGCGTGTCGGTGATGTCGCTGATCGCCGATCGGTTGCCGATCACGCTGTTGCTGACCGGCATGGCCGCGACACTCGCGATCCTGATCGCCGCCCCCCTCGCCTTCATCGGCGCACTTCGCCAAGGCGGCATCGCCGATGTGGTGATCCGGGTGATTTCACAGATCAGCCTGTCGATGCCGGTGTTCTATATTGGCCTGATCCTGCTGATCACACTGGCCGCCGGCCTCGGCTGGTTTCCCGTCGGCGGCATCGGCAGCGGCTTCTTCGAGGATGTCTATTACCTGCTACTGCCGGCACTGACCCTGGCACTCAGCCTGTCCGCGATCCTGCTGCGCAACCTGCGGGAATCGCTGATCGAGGTTCTGAATGCGGAATACGTCACCTTCGCCACCGCCAAGGGCTTGCCGGCGCGGCTGGTGCTGGGGCGGCACGTGCTGCGCAACGCCGGGATTTCCACCATCACCCTGCTCGGCCTGCATATCGGTTCGCTGGTCGGCGGCGCCGTGATCACCGAGACGGTATTCGCCATTCCCGGCGTCGGCCGGTTGATGATCGACAGCATCTTCTCGCGCGACTACGCCGTCGTGCAGGGATTGACGATGGTGCTGGCGGTGCTGGTGTCGGTGGTCTTCCTCGCGGTGGACACGCTGCAGGCGATGCTCGACCCGCGGGTCGCCGCCTGAAATGAGTGCCGCAGCACCGGCCGCGACATCCATACAGCCACGCATCCGGCGGCATGGCACCACGATCGCCGGCGGCCTCATTTTGTTCGTGATGCTGCTTTGCGCGGTCGCGCCCGAATGGCTCGCACCCTACGACCCCAACGTCTTCGACTACCGCGCGCTGCTGAAGCCGCCGTCGCCGGCGCATCCGTTCGGTACCGATAATTTCGGCCGCGACGTGCTGTCACGGACCATCTGGGCGGCCCGTATCGACCTGCAGATCGCGGTGTTCTGCACGCTGTTCCCGGCCCTGTTCGGCACGCTCGCCGGCTGCGTGATCGGCTACGCCGGCGGCGGCATGGACACGATCTTTCGCCGCCTTGTCGATGTCGTCGTCACCATCCCCTTCCTCATCCTGGTGATCGCCATCATCGCCGTGCTGGGGCCGGGGTTGCTGAACATGTACATCGCCGTCAGCGCGGTGAACTGGATCATCTACGCCCGGTTGATGCGCGCCGAGATCATCGCGCAGAAGCGGCGCGACTATGCGGCGGCCGGGCGGGTGATGGGGTATGGCGCGCCGCGCATCATCTTCCGCCATCTGTTGCCGAACGCGGTCTCGCCGATCCTGGTCTATTGGATGACGGACATGGCGCTGGCGATCCTGCTCGGCTCCAGCCTCGGCTATCTCGGCCTCGGCGCGCAGCCGCCGACGTCGGAATGGGGCGTGCTGATCGGCGATGCCAAGAACTTCATGACCACGGCGTGGTGGATGTCGATCTTCCCCGGCATCGCCATCGTCCTGGCCGGCACCGGCTTCAGCCTGTTCGGCGACGGCCTCTCCACCTGGCTGCGCCGCCGATGACGCCCGCGATGTTGTCGGTGCGCGACCTCCAGGTGCGGATCGGCGGCGCCACGCCGGTTTCCGGCATCAGCTTCGATCTGGCGCGCGGCGAGATGCTGGGGCTGGTCGGCGAATCCGGCTCCGGCAAAAGCCTGACCATGCGCGCCATCCTGCGGCTGCTGCCGGCTCACGCGCAAATCGGCGGCCACATCATGTGGGAGAACACCGATCTCGCCACCCTGCCCGACGCCGACATGCACGGCATTCGCGGCCGGCAGATCGCGGTGGTGTTCCAGGAGCCGATGACCGCACTCAACCCGATCTTGCCCGTGGGCTTGCAGATCACCGAATCGCTCAGCCATCACCTCGCCCTTCGCGGTGCGGCGGCGCGACGCCGGGCGGTTGAGTTGCTCGACCTCGTCGGCATTCCCGACGCGAAACGGCGGCTCGACAATTACCCGCATGAATTTTCCGGCGGCATGCGCCAGCGGGCGATGATTGCCATCGCCCTCGCGGCCGAGCCGAAACTGCTGCTGGCCGACGAACCGACCACGGCACTGGACGTGACCATCCAGGACCAAATCCTGAAGCTGCTGCTGCGCCTGCGGGATGAGCTTGCGACGAGCGTGATCCTGGTCACCCACGATCTCGGCATCGTCGCCGGCACCTGCGACCGCGTGGCGGTGCTCTATGCCGGGCGGATCATGGAAACCGGGCCGGTCTACGAGGTGTTTCGCAATCCCGCCCACGCCTACACGCTCGGCTTGATGCGCTCGGTGCCCGACGGCACGCATGCGCGGCAACGCCTCAACGCGATCCCCGGCACGCCGCCCGATCCCGCCCATTTGCCGCCCGGCTGCCGTTTCGCGCCCCGCTGCTTCCTCGCCGAACCCGCCTGCGGCGACGGCCTACCTGGTCTCGTTGAAGTCGGTCCGGACCATGCGAGCGCCTGCCGGCGCGCGAGTGCGGTGCGCGAAGCCGTGGCCATCAGCGCATGACACCGGCGCGCGACCTGCTGGTTGCCGACGACCTCGCGCGCAGCTTTCCCGGCACGCGCGGTCTGCTCGGCCTGCTACGCGGCACGAAGCCGCCCGTTGTGCGGGCGCTGAACGGCGTCAGCCTTCGCATCGGCCATGGCGAAACCTTGGCAGTGGTCGGTGAATCCGGCTGCGGCAAATCCACCCTGGCGCGCAGCCTGGTGCGGCTGATCGACCTCGACGAAGGCCAGATCAGCTTCGACGGGCAGGACGTCCGCGGCCTCTCGGGCGAGGCATTGCGGCGCTACAACCGCCGCGTCCAGATGGTGTTCCAGGACCCGTACGGCTCTCTCAACCCGCGCATGCGGGTCGGTGAAATCCTCGCCGAGGCGCTGCGCGTGCACGACCTGGTTCCGGCGGACAAGCTCGCGGCACGGGTGGCGGAACTGCTGGCCCTGGTCGGCCTGCCGGAAAGTGCCGTGAAGCTGCTGCCGCACCAGTTCTCCGGCGGCCAGCGCCAGCGCATCGCAATCGCCCGGGCACTGTCGGTGCAACCGGAATTGCTGATCGCCGATGAGATCGTCTCGGCGCTGGACGTATCGGTGCAGGCGCAGATCCTCAATTTGCTGCTCGATCTCCAGGCGCGTCTCGGCCTGTCGATCCTGTTCGTCTCGCATGATTTGCGGGTGGTTCGCCACCTCGCCCACCGCGTGGCGGTGATGTATCTCGGCCGGGTGGTCGAGATGGGGCCGGCCGACGCCGTGTTCACGGCGCCGCTGCATCCCTATACCAGGGCGCTGCTGCGCGCCGCGCCGACGATGCAGCCGCCGGCACCGGGCACGCCGCGCGGCACCGGCGCCGCCTTGTCAGGAGAGCTGCCGAGCCCGCTGGCGATTCCGCCGGGCTGCCCGTTCCATCCCCGCTGCCCGCAAGCGATGCCGCGATGCGCGGTCGAGGTGCCGCGCGTCCATATCGCACCCGGGCCGCATCTGGCCGAGTGCCACCTGTTGGATTGACCGCGCGACTCAGCTCGTGTGCGGCGCCAGCCATCCCATCGTCGCGTCCGGTTCGGCATCGGTGCTGCGCAAATAAGGCTTGATGTCGAGCAGCGCCGTCCCGTCCAGGCAATCGAGGTAGCGGACGGCGAGGCGCGCGGGCGCATCGAACCCCTCGAACTTCACCACCGACATGCCGATCGGGTTGGGCCGCCACGGCGCACGGGTGGCGAACACGCCGCGCGACTGGGTGTCGAATGGCGGGGTGAACACCAGCCGCGCCGGTTTGTCGTCGGCACCGCCGAGCCAGTAGAACAGCAGCAAGTGGCTGAACGTCTCCAGACCGGTGAGCCCAGGGATGAAATCGGCGAACAGCTCAGCATGGCAAAGTGGCGCTGGATCGGGCTGGCGGCCATTGCGCGGGCAATCGGTGATGCGGCGCCACGGGGTCGACAAGCTGCCGATCGGGCGCAGCATCATGGCGGCTATTCCAGCGGGACGTTGCGGTATTCCTTCATGGTCAGGATTGCGATGGCGCTGAGCGCGCCGCCGAACATGATGTAGAACGCCGGCGCGTACGGGTTGCCGGTGACGCTGACCAGCCAGGTCGAGATCAATGGCGCGAACCCGCCGAACAGCATCACCGCGAAACCGTAGCTGACCGACAATGCGGTGTAGCGCACCCGGGTCGGGAACATCTCGGCCAGGATCGACGGGATGGTGCCGGTGTACATCGATTGGAAGACCGAGTTGATCACCAAGGCCAGCAGCAATGCTTGGAAGGTGCCGCCGTTGATTGCCAGCAGGAACAACGGATAATCGAAGATGAGGTTGAGCAAGGCGCACGCCAGAATCAGCGGCCGCCGGCCGATCCGGTCCGACAGCGCCCCCACCAGCGGGGTCAGCACGATGACGACCAGGCCGGACGCGACGGCGCAGGTGAGTGCGATGCCGGGCGGCAGCTTCATGGTGTTGATGGCGTAGCTGACCAGATAGACGACGAAAACGTAGTTGGCGATGCAGCCGATGATGCTCAACCCGAACGCCGACAGCATCCGGCCGCGGAATTCATGGAACGCCACGCCAATGGGTGAGCGTTCAACCTTGCGGCTCTCGACGATCTGCTCGAACGCCGGCGTCTCGGCCACTTTTTTTCGCAGATAGTAGCCGATCGGGCCGAGCAGGAAGCCGAGGATGAATGGGATGCGCCAGCCCCAGGAATAATAATCTTCCGGCGACAGCGACGACGCCAGGAACGCCGCCGCCAGCGAGCCGCTGACGGCGCCGATCTGCGTGCTGAACTGTTGCCAACTGCCGGTCAGGCCGCGCTTGCCCGGTGGTGCGTATTCCACCAGGAATGCCGCGGCACCACCCCACTCGCCGCCGGTGGAGAAGCCTTGCACCAGCCGGCACAGCACCAGAAGAATCGGTGCCAGAACGCCAATCTGGGCGTAGCTCGGGATCAACCCCGTAAGACCAGTGGCGGCGGCCATCAAGCCGATCGTCAGCACCAGGGCGGCGCGGCGCCCCATCCGGTCCCCATAGGCGCCGAGGATGATGGCGCCAACCGGGCGCATCAGGAAAGCGACGCCGAAGGTTGCGAACGTGCCCAGCATCGACATCATCGGGTCGTTTGATGGAAAGAAGGCGCGGCTGATCGGGACGGCGAAGAAGCCATAGATCGTGAAGTCGAACAGCTCGAAGAAATTGCCGATGGCACAAGACAAGATGGCCCTCCGGCGGATGACCGCGAGAGCGCCGGCATCCAGGCCGGCCGGCCCGATCGAAATTGCATGTGACATGCGCCTGCTCCGCGGTGAGAGGTTTGGCGGTCTGGAGCGGTTTCAGTTGAGAGTGAGACCGCTCCAGAGATATCTTGACGAGCTATTCCATCAGCTTGGGAATCGTTACGCGATTCCGGTCAAGCTGATAATGTTCTAACCGAGCTTCGGTCGCTTGTTCGCCCATGGCAACGCCCGCTCGAACGCCCGCGACACCTGCAGCACGCCGAGATCGTCGAAGCGGCGGCCGACGATCTGCAATCCGACCGGCAAACCCTCGGCCGTGAAGCCGCAAGGCACCGTGGCGGCGGGGTTCCAGGACATGTTGAACGGGTAGGAGAATTCGGCCCAGCTCAGCCAGTCCCACGCATGCTGGGGCCAGTGCTCGGGAATCAGCCGCTCGGCGGGGAACGCCGCAACCGAGACGGTGGGGGTGATGAGGAAGTCCCAATCCTCGAAGAAGGCGTGGATTTCGGCGATATAGGCGTGCTTGCGCTCACGCAACGCCTGGTAGCCGGCCATGGTGACGCCGCCGCCGGACTTGATGCAGGCAACGAGCCCGGGATCCATCCTGGCTTCCCATTCCGGCAGATAGCGGGCGAAGCGGGTCATGTGCGCGGACCAGAAGCCGCGCCCGAGATCGGGGCCCTTCGGACCCCAGGCGGGTTTCACCTCCGTCATGGTCGCCCCAGCATCGGCCGCGAAGCGCTGGGCGGCCTCGCGCACCAGCGCCGCCACGTCGGGGTCTACTTTCGCGTGGCCGAGGTCGGGGCTGAAGGCGATGCGCTTGCCGGCGATGCCGTCCTGCAACCGGCCGAGATAGTCGGCCGGCCCCGCTTCCAGCGTGGTGTGGTCGAGGTGATGCGGCCCGGACATCACCGCCATCATCGCCGCCGAGTCAGCCACCGTACGCGTCATCGGCCCGATATGGGAGGTGAAATCACCGGCGTTGACCGGATGATACGGAATCCGCCCGAAGCTCGGCTTCAAGCCGAAGATGCCGCAGAAATGCGCCGGCATCCTGATCGATCCCGCGCCATCGCTGCCCTGGTGCAGCGGGCCGTAGCCGGCGGCCGACGCCGCCCCGGCGCCGGCCGAGGACGCGCCGGCGTTGTAGCCGTGCTTCCACGGATTATGGGTGATGCCGTGCAGCGGCGACCGGCTGACCCCGGACCAGCCGAATTCGGAGGTGGTGGTCTTGCCCAGGTTGATCGCGCCGGCCTGGCGGAAGCGCTCGACAACGGGCGTGTCCATGCTGGGCCGATTGCCCGCCATGATCCTGCTGCCGGACTGGGTCGGCATGTCCTTGGTCCAGAGCAGGTCCTTGATCGTCACCGGCACGCCGTGCAGCGGGCCGATCGGGCCGTCCCGCATCAGCGCCGCCTCCGACGCGCGCGCCGCATCCATCGCCTGATCGGCCGCGAGATAGGCGAAGGCGTTCACAACAGGCTCCAGCCGTTCGATCCGCCGCAGCAGGATGGAGATGACCTCGACCGGCGAGATCTTCTTTTGCCGGATCATTGGCGCCAGCTCGCTGGCCGGCAGGAAGCCGAGTTCTTCGTCGGTCACGGCGCCGCTCACGCCGGCAGTTCGTTTTCGGCGCGGAGCATCCGCAACGCTTCACGATACGCCGCAACCGTCTCCGCGACATCGGCGCTGGTATGGGTGACCGAGGTGAAGCCGCCGATGCGGCCGTTCATGTCGACACCCTGGGCGAGCAAGGCCAGCCGCATCCGGTTGGAGAGATGCGGCGGTGCGGATTTCAGTTCCTCCAGCGTGCATTCGAACGGATCGAATGTCCGCGGGCTGATGTCGCGCTTCCCGGGGTTCATGAAGGTGTGGAATCCCGAGGACGTGCCGTAGACCGCCCATTTCACGCCTTCCTGCGCCAGCACCTCGTTCAAGCCGGCGCGCAACTCGGCGGCGGTGGCGGCGGCTTTGTCGTTGGCATCAGTCTCGGCCAGGATGCCCAGGCAGGCGATGCCCGCCGCCGCCGAAACGGGGTTGGCGTTGAAGGTGCCGGGATGGCCGATCTTCTCCCGCCCGGCCGCCGTCGATGCGGCGAAGTCCAGCCAGTCGAGGATGTCCTGCCGCCCCGCGACGGCGGCACCCGGCATGCCGCCGGCGACGATCTTGGCGAAGCTCGACAGATCAGGACGAATGCCGCAGCGCCTGCTGCGCGCCGCCGCGCGTGGTGCGGAATCCGGTGACCACCTCGTCGAAGATCAGCAGCACGCCATGCGCCTCGGTGAGCTTGCGCAACCCGTGCAGGAATGCGTCGCGCAGAGGCACCTGGCCGAACGAAGACCCGGTCGGCTCCAGAATGATCGCGGCGATATCCTTGTCCGACCTGAGCCGCGCCTCGACCGCGGCGAGATCGCCGGGCGGCAGCAGGATGGATTTCTCCGCAACCCCCGGCAGCACGCCCGGCGTCGGCGAACCGTCGAAATGGTTGGAATAGCCGCTGGTCATATGGTCGTGCCAGCCGTGGAAATGGCCCTGGAACCGCAGCAGCGTCTCCCGCCCGGTGAAGGCGCGGGCGAGCCGCACCGCCATCAGCGTTGCCTCGGTGCCGGAGGAGGTGAAGCGAACCCGCTCGGCCGAAGGGATCAGTCGCTGGATCGCCTTGGCCCAGGCGATCTCGCGCGGGTGTGCTGGCGCCGAACTGGGTGCCCTCGCCCACCGCAGCCGCCACCGCGGCGGCGACCTTGGGATGGCAGTGGCCGAGGATCAGCGCGCCATGGCCGCCGAAGAAATCGATGTAGCGGTTGCCGTCGACGTCCCATTTATGCGGCCCCTAGCGCGCGGGTGACGTAGATGCCGTAGGGATCGAGGTAGCGGGCGTCATGGGTGATGCCGCTGGGGAACAGCTCGCTCGCCTCCCGCGCCAGCGCCGCCGAACCCGGCGTGCGGTGCGCGATAGGCGGCGACGATGCGCGAATTGGTGCGGGTTTCCTCGACGGCCATGGCGGTGGACATGCGGGCTGCTCCTGCAGGATGGGCCGGCAGTCTGCGACGAACGAACGGGTTTGGGGAGGGGTTGCGAAAATCTTTCTGCCCGCCGACCATATCGGCGCTATTGCGCGGGGAATGCCATGTTCGATTTGTTGCTGAAGGGCGGCCGGGTCATCGACCCCGCGCAGGATCTCGACGAAACGCTGGACGTGGCGTTCGCCGACGGACGGTGGCGGCGATCGGCCACGACCTCGGCGCCGCCCATGCCACCCGCGATGTCACGGGAAAGATCGTGGTTCCCGGCCTGATCGACCTGCACACCCATGTCTACTGGGGCGGCACCTCGCTCGGCGTCGATCCCGACGAATATGCGCAATTCACGGCTGCACCACGTTGGTCGACGCGGGCTCGGCCGGGCCAGGCAACATCCACGGCTTCCGCAAGCACGTGATCGAACCGGCCGAGGTGCGCATCCTGCCGTTCCTCAACATCTCCTTCGCCGGCATCTTCGCGCCTGCACTGGGACGTGAGCGTCGGCGAGTGCAAGGATCTCGGCCTGTTGAACTCCCGCGTCTGCCTGGAAGTCGCCCAGGAGCAGGCGGACCTCGTCGTCGGCATCAAGGTTCGGGTCGGGGGCAACACCTCGGGCGCGCTCGGGCATCGTGCCGATGCAGATCGCGCTCGAAGTGGCGCGAGCAGCTCGGCCTGCCGTTGATGAGCCATCTCGACGCGCCGCCGCCGCCGCGCGCCGAGGTGATGAAGCTGCTCGCGCAAGGGCGACATCCTGACGCACTGCTTCCGCCCGTTCCCCAACGCCCCGGCCGCACCCGACGGAAGCGTCGGCGAGGACGTGCTGGAGGCCCGTGCCCGCGGCGTGATCTTCGACATCGGCCACGGCCGCGGCTCGTTCGGTTTCGCGACCGCGATGGCGATGCTGAAGCACGGCTTCCTGCCGGACGTGATCTCCTCGGACGTGCACCTGACCTCGATCGGCGGGCCGGCCTACAACATGCTGGTGACCATGTCGAAGTTCCTTCGCCTCGGCGTGCCGCTGAAGGAAGTCATTCGCGCCAGCACCATCAACGCCGCCGCGCGCGGTGCGCCTCGAGGATCGCGGCACGCTGAAGCCGGGGCTGCTCGGCGACGCCACGGTGCTGGAAATGGAGCGCGGCAAGTTCACCTTCCGTGGACGTGGTCGACGAAACCCTGGAAGCCGATGAGCAGATCGCCTGCCGCGGCATCGTGCTGGGCGGCAAATGGTGGCACGGCTGAGCCGGCGACCTCCCGCCGGCAACCTCCACCTCCGCCGAACGTTCGTAATCCAGGCCGCAGAGGAGAGCGAAGGTGAGCGAACAAACCTACCCCGATCCCCGTTTCGATGCCGACCGGGCGATCCAGAAGGTCTGTGACGGCATTGTCAGGTTCCGCGCCGTTGTCCGGGCCCAGCCGATCACCGTGGCGATGGTGATGCTCGGCTTCGGCTACCTGCTCGGCCACCTGGCGATGCCGCGGCGGCGCTGACTCAGGCGAGCGAGGCCAATCGCGCTTCCTGACGCGCCAGGAGGAATTCCACCTCGGCGATGTCGCTGGCCATCAGTTGCGCGCGCGGCTGGCGTTGCGCGTCCGAGGCGATGGCGCCGCGCCGGGCGAGGATGAACTTGCGCACCGCGAGCCCCGGTCCGGGCTGCTGCTCGTAACGCGCCAAGGGCAAATAGGCGTCGAAGATGTCGGCCGCGCGCTGTGTGTCCCCGGCTAGGTGCGCGGCATAGACGCCGGTCATCATTTCCGGGAACGCAAAGCCGGTCATCGCCCCGTCGGCACCGCGGCGCAATTCCTCCGGCAGGAAAAGCCCGCCATTGCCGACCAGGATGCTGATGCGCCGCATCCCGGCCGCGTCGCGCAACCGCGAAAGCTTGGTGAGGCCCGGCCAATCCTCATGCTTCAGCATCACGCAGCTCGGCTGTGCATCGACGATGCGCCGGATCGCCTCGACCGAGATCTGCACGCCGCTCGCCTGCGGGAAGTCCTGCAGCACGAACGGGATGCCGCCCAATGCCTCCGCCACGCCGGCGAAATACTGGACCACCTGCGCGTCCGTGCGCACGCTGCCGGGCGGCGCCACCATCACGCCGGCGGCGCCGTCATCCATCACCGCGCGCGACAATTCGGCCATCACGGCGAATCCGGGGCTGGTGGCGCCGACCACCACCGGCACCCTGCCCCGGACCCTCCTCACCACATGACGGGAGAAGGCAATCGCCTCCGCACCCGATAGCTTCGGCGCCTCCCCCATCATGCCGAGGATGGTCAGGCCGGCGGCGCCGCGATCGAGGTAGAATTCCACCATGCTGTCGACGCTTGGCAGATCGATCGCGCCATCGTCGCGGAACGGCGTCACCGCGATGATGAAGACGCCGGCCGCGGTTTCATCCAGTCGCACGCGATGTCAGACGGCTTTGTGGCTGCCGTCGCAAAGCGGGGCGTTCTTGGAGCGCTTGCAGGCGCAGAAAAACGCATCGCCGTCTTTCTCGGCGGTGTATTTCGTCGGCGCGAACGCGCTGCCCTTGTGCGACCCGTCGCAGAATGGCTGCGTGGCACTCTGGCCGCAGGCGCACCACCAGTAATCCTTGCCGGCCTCGACCGTGATCTTGATCGGCGCGGTGCCTGCCATCACGGGGGTTGCGTCAGACATCTTGTTCTCCTGAAAAATGCCCCTTGCGGGGTGGTTCGTCCGGCATCGTAATCGCAATAGATGCCGGCGGCGAGGGGCCGGACGGAGGACGGGACATGAAATGCCTGATGACCCTGGCCCTGCTGCTGGCCGGCTGCGCCTCGCCGCCGCACTGCGTCATGGGCAGCCCCGCGGTCGTCGTGCAACTGCTGTTCGGCCGCGCGCTGAAGGGCGGCGGCGGCGTCGATGACGCGGCGTGGCAAGCGTTCCTGGCGCGTGAAGTCACCACGCGGTTTCCCGATGGGCTGACGGTGCTGGAGGGAAGCGGCCAATGGCGCCCGCGCGACGGCTTGCGCGTGATCTCCGAACCGTCGACCGTCGTTGCCATCGTCACCGAGCCGTCGGCCGGCACTTTCGCCAAGATCGAAGCGATCCGCGACGAGTACCGCCATGCGTTCAACCAGGACTCCGTGGGGCTGGTGGTGAACGACGCCTGCGCCGCGTTCTAACCGGTCCGTCCGAGCAAGCGGGCGAGGCGCCGCAGCGGTGCGGTCACGCGCCAGGAGGTTGAGGCCATCAACCCATCGACGCGGATCTGCAGCGTCGCGATTTCAGCCCGCAGCGCTTCGATCTCGGCCGCCCGCCGCGCCGGCGCGGCACGCAGGCGTTCGATCTGCGCCGATGCCGCGGCGAGCGAGGCGGCGAGTTGGGCATTTTCGGATTTCGCCGTCTCCAGCTTGATCTTTTCCGCCTCCCGGCGCGGCACAGCGAGACGATCCAGCTCGTCGACAACATCCCGTACCGCGTCCAACTCGGCGCGCAGCCCGGGCTCGTCATCCGCAAGCCCACGTCGGGCGGCGTCCCAAACGCGCTGCGTCAGTGGTCCGACCGGTGCCGAGGAAGCCGCGTCGAAATGCCGAAGCTCGGGCGCCAGCGTGGCGGCGATGTCACCGGCGACTTCATCAGGCGGCCGTGGCCAGATGAGGTCAAGTGCTGCTGCGATTCGCGTCGCGGTGGCACGCCAATCGGCGAGCAAGCCGTCAAAGCTCGTCCAGACGCGCGGGCAGTGCCGGCTGTGGCCCTCCGCCTCGATCATGTGCCGCAGCCAGATCATCTCGCCGATCCGGCGATCGATCTCGTCGCGCTGATGGATCGAACTGATCACCTCGCCCGGAAAGCGCAACGGCAGGATCACGCGCGGCGCGATGTCAAGCCGCTCCAGCGCCGCGAAGACCAGCGGCGCGATCCGGCACAGCCGCGGGTCCTTGATGATAACAAGCGGCGCATCGTCGTATTCCTCGCCGATCACCTCGGCGATGCGGGTGACGAATCCGCTTGCCTCGGAGGTCGCGAACCATGCCGGCGGAATCGGTGCCGGATCCCACCAATCCTCGCCGAGCGCCTTCATGATCTCATCGTCGACCGCGACCAGCCGCTTCGATTCCCAATGCCCGCGTTCGTTGCCGCGCGCCGGCCCCAGCACCTCGTTCGGCAGTGCCGCGCCAAGCAGGCTCAACACCCGCGTCAACGCCGAGGTGCCGGAGCGATGGACGCCCATGACCAGCAGAGCGACACGCCTGGGCAAGCCGCCCTACCCGATCGTCTTGTAGAACAGCACCGTGGCGTCCAGCGAACCCGCGCCGTTCAGGGCGAAGCCCGGGATGCGGCCGGCTTCCTGCCAGGAGCAGGCGCGGTAAAGCGCCTCGCCACCGTCGCCTTCGCGGGTGTCGAGCGTCAGCAACCGGCGCCCGGCCGAAGCTGCCGCGGCTTCGGCTGCGCGCATCAGTGCCTGGGCCACGCCACGACGCCGCGCCTCGGGCGTAACCAACAGCTTCTGCACCTCCGCCCGATGCGGCTGGTTCGGCGGTGTCGCCAGATCCAGCGTCACCGTTCCGGCCAGCACCCCGTCCACCCAGGCGGCGAGCAGGATGCGGCTGCCGGCCGCCACCTCGCGCGACATCAGACGCCAGAACGCCCGCGCCGTCGCAGGCTCCATCGGCGGCAGGAACGACACCGACGCGCCGGCGTTGACGCAGGACCGAAGAACCTCCGACAAGCGCGGCTCCGCCGAGGCGGCAGCGGCCGCGTCCAACCGCTCGACCACGACACCGGTGAGGGGCTTGGCATAGGCGAACTCGATCGAGCGCGAAATATCGTCGAGGGCCCGCAGCGGGCCGGCGCGGACGAAGCTGCGCTTTTCGTAGAATCGGTGGGCGCGATCGAAACGGGTGTCGGTCCACAGCTTCAAGGCAGCCGCACCATGCGCGCGGGCATGGGTCTCGACCGTGTCGGCGAGGCGATGGGCGATGCCGTGGCCGCGCTGCCCGGCGGCGACATACATCTTGCAGAGTTCCCAGGCACCGTCCGCCAGCGGCCGCGTGCCGACCATGCCGACCACGGCGCCATCGGCCTCGGCGGCCCAAACCGCGCCGCCCACGTCCGCGTAATAGCTGGCGAGCGCCCGGAGTTCGGGCACCTCGCCGTCCAGGTCCATCAGGCAGCCCGGATACTCGGACCAGCACGAAGCGACCAGGGCGATGAAGCCGCTCGCGTCAGCGTCGCGCCCGGGCCGCAGCACGGGTTCGCCGGCAAAGGCCGTCGCCAGGGCCGGTGCCGCCTTCACCTGAAGCCAGAGACGAAGCGGCCGATCCGCACACAGGCTTCGGCGAGCGCGGCATCCCCGGTCGCGTAGCTGATGCGCAGATACGGGCTCATGCCGAAGGCTCCGCCATGCACCAGCGCCACATGCCCTTCATCCAGCAAGGCAAGGGCGAAATCCTGGTCGGTTTCGATCTTCTTGCCCGCCCCGGTGGTGCGCCCGATGCACCCGGCGATGTTGGGATAAACGTAGAACGCGCCTTCCGGGCGATGGCAGGAAATGCCGGGAATGGCGTTCAGCCCGTCCACCACCAGGTCGCGGCGGCGGCGATAGATCGCGGCCATTTCGGCGACATTCTCCTGCGGCCCGTCCAGGGCCGCCGCCGCCGCCGCCTGGCCGATGCTGGAAACGCCGGCGGTGGCGTGGCCCTGGATGTTCACCATCGCCTTGATCAGCGGCTTCGGCCCGGCGGCGAAGCCGATGCGCCAGCCGGTCATCGCGTAGGTCTTGGACGCACCGGTGATGATCAGCGTCCGCTCGCGCAGTTTCGGCTCGACCGCGGCGAGCGTGTCGTATTTGAAATCGCCATAGACCAGATGCTCATACATGTCGTCGGACATGATCCAGACATGCGGATGCTTCAGCATGACGTCGGCGATCGCTTGCAGTTCCTCGCGGGTGCAGGCCGCCCCGGTCGGGTTGTTCGGCAGGTTCAGCACCAGCCATTTGGTCTTCGACGTGATCGCGGCGTCGAGATCCTCTGGCCGCAGCTTGAAGCCATTGTTCTGCGAGCAGTTGACGATCACCGGGGTGCCGCCGACCAGCTTCGTGGTCAACGGATAGGCGCCCCAGTACGGGCGCCGGGATCACCACCTCGTCACCCTCGTCGACGGTCGCCATCAGCGCGTCGAACATCACCTGCTTGCCGCCATTGGCGACCATAATTTCGTCCAGCGCGTAATCGAGGTCGCGGTCGCGCTTGAATTTGCGCTGAACCGCCTCCTTCAGCTTTCGCGTGCCGTCCTGCGGCGGATATTTGGTCTCGCCCGCCAGGCCCGCCTGGTACGCCGCTTCGATCGCGTGGCGCGGAGAGGCGAAATCCGGCTCGCCGATGGTCAGCTGGATCACGTCCACCCCGGCCTCGCGCAGTTCGCGGGCCTTGATGGTCATGGCGACAGTGGCGGCCGGCTGGACGCGGCCCAGCCGTTCGGACAGCGCGGGCATGATCTCATGCAGTCCCTGACAGAAATGCTGGATGCGGGTGCAGGCCTCACGTAGGCTTTCCGTATCGGTCGCGTAGCTGATGCGGAAATGCCCGGGATAGATGAAAGCCGAGCCATGCACGGCGGCCACGCCCTCTTCTTCCAGCAACGCGATGACGAAACTCTCATCGTCGGTGATCCTGGCGCCGCCGCGCGTGGTCTTGCCGATGCAGCCATGGACCGACGGAAACACGTAGAAGGCGCCTTCGGGTTTGGCGCAGGTGATGCCCGGCGCCTGGTTCAGCATGTCCACCACCAGGTTGCGCCGCTGGCGGTACACCTCGACCATCTCGCCGATGAACTCCTGCGGCCCGGTCAGCCCCTCGACGGCCGCGGCCTGGGAGATGCTGCTGGTGTTGCTGGTCGATTGCGCTCTGCAGCTTGTCCAAAGCCTTGATCAGCTTCAGCGGGCCGCCGGCGAAGCCGATGCGCCAGCCGGTCATCGCATAGGCCTTGCTGCAGCCGTTCATGGTCAGCGTGCGGTCGCGCAGCTTTGGTTCCACCTGCACGATGGTGGCAGGCTGGAACCCGTCATAGGCGAGCTTTTCGTAGATGTCGTCGGTGAAGATCCACACGTCGGGATGGCGCAGCAGCACGTCGCAGATCGCCCGCAACTCCTCCTTCGAATAGGCCGCACCCGTCGGGTTGCAGGGGTTGTTGATGAAGAACCATTTGGTCTTCGGCGTGATCGCCGCTTCCAGATCCTCGGCGCGCAGCTTGAAGTTGTTGTTCTGGCCGCAGGGCACGAACACCGGCGTGCCGTCGGCCAGCGCCACGATGTCGGGATAGCTTACCCAGCAAGGGGTGGGGATGATCGCCTCGTCACCGGCGTTCATCGTGGCCACCATGGCATTGAAAATCACCTGCTTGCCGCCAGTGGAGATGATGATCTCCTCCGGCGCGTAGTCGAGGCCGCTGTCGCGCTTGAACTTGGTGGCGACGGCACGGCGCAGCTCCAGCGTGCCGGCGACGTCGGTGTATTTGGTCTCGCCGGACTGGATGGCGCGGATCGCCGCGTCCTTGACGTTCTGCGGCGTATCGAAATCAGGCTCCCCGGCCGACAGCGATATGATGTCCCGGCCGGCCGCCTTCAGGGCCCGCGCCTTGGTGGCGATGGCAATGGTCTGGCTGGGACTGATTCGGTCCAGGCGTTCGGCGGTGAGCTGCATTGTTTTGGTTCTCGGGGGTTGACAAGGGCCGGCGCACCCTAGAGCCGACGCGCCGCCCCGGCAACCGGCAGTAGACGCCACGCAGCCAGCATCACCGCGCCGATCACGACCAGCAGAACGGTTGCGAGCGCGTTGAGCAGCGGCGTCACGCCCAGCCGCAACGCCGAGAACACCACCATCGGCAGGGTGGAGGCGCCGGGGCCGGAAACGAAGCTTGCGACGACCAGGTCGTCGAGCGACAAGGTGAAGGCCAGCAGCCAGCCGGCGCGAGCAGCGCCGGATCGGCGTCGGCGAGGCGCGCCTCCAGCGGCAGGATCAGGAATGGCAGGTAGCAATAGACCATGCCGAGATACATGGCGAAGTCGGTGTCGCATCGAAGTAATAGGGATCCGCCAATGCCGCGAGCGCCGCGCCCGCGAAACCGGGTGCATAGGGCGGCACGCCCTCGGCCGGCGTTGCCAGGGAGATCGCGGCCAGGATGAGGGCGGGTGCGGCAAGGAACGCCAGCATCCAGGCCCATACCGGCAGCAGAATTGCGGCGCGAAGCCTCTAGCGAGACGCGAGCGACGATGCGGGCGGGGCTTGCGCGATCTCGGTCACCAGCTTGTGCAGGATGGCCTGGGCGAACTGGTCGTAATTGTCGATCGGGATGACGAAGGCGCCGGGGCCGCCGATGACATGCTGCCGGTAGAAATCGGCCAAATCCGGCTCCAGCGTCAGGATCGGCAGCCCGTTGATCGACACGCCGTCCGCCACCGCCTCGTCGCGCGCGTCTTCCGCCGGGCGGCCGCGATTGTTGGCGCCGTCGCCCGAGATGTCGATGACGCGCCGGTTGCCAGCGAACGGTGATCGCGCCAGCAGATCACGCGAGATGTCGATAGCGCCGCTGATCGAGGTGCCGCCGCCGAACAGCTTGCGAGGTGCGGCGTCGATGGCGTCGGCGAAGGCGAGAGCGGAGGCTTCGTCGAACAGCCGGCTCCAGCCTACCACCTGGACGTGGAGCTCAGGCCCGGTCCATTGCAGCATGGTGACGGCGATCGATTGGGTGGATGTGGAATGGATTGCCTGCAAGACCGCCTGGCTGCGAAAAGCGCTGGCGTAGCCGCGTTTTTGCAATTCGAATCTCTGCCGGTCGACACTGCCGGAAGCATCGACCGCCAGCACCAGCAGCAGGTCGACGGTCGCCTCCGCCCCCAAGGCCGGGGTCACGGCGAGGCCAAGCAGAACGGTGCGGCGTGGAATCATGCCCCGAACCTACACAAATCCATTCACGACGGCAGCAATATGCAGGCTTCCGGTGGAACATGGACGGCCGTGGGATCGCCGGGCTGCGGGACCTGGCCCAAGCCGTCGCCAAGCGGCTGGGCCACCCGCAGCACGCCGCCCTCGCCCAAGCGCAGCACCACCGCGAGGGCGGCACCGGCATAGGCACAATGATCAACCACCCCGCGCAAGATACTTCGCCGGCATCGCCGCACACCAGGCGCAGCCGTTCCGGCCGCAATGTCAGCACAAGCCGCGCGCCGGTGCCGTGGGCGGAAGGCGGCGCCAGCAGCGTGGCGCCACCTGGCAAGTCGAGGATCGTGGCGTCAGGCCCAGCGACGCTGGACCGTGCAGGAAAGAATACTCGCCGCCCCCAGAAACGACGCGACGATCCGGTCGGCCGGATGCCCGTACAGCGCGGATGGCGTGCCGACCTGCAACAGCCTGCCCTGGCGCAGCATGCCGATCCGCCCGACGGTGGTCAGCGCCTCCTCCTGGTCGTGCGTGACCATGATGGCGGTGATGTCGGTGCCCCAGAGATAGATCGCGCCATGGCCGCCCTTCGGGTCGGCGCTGCGCACCACCTGCATCAATGCCGGGTCCAGTCCGGCCAGATGCAGCATGTGCGTCGTAGAAGCTGTTGCAGCGCGCCGACGCGTCCTGTTTTCTTTCAAAGATTTAGAGCGCGTACGGGTCAATATAGTCGCTCCAGTTGTAGAAATTCACGACCCGTTGTTGTCCCAACGCGGGACAAGCAATCAGCATGAAGATCATCAAAAGGCGCTTCAACATCGTCCGGCATTCGCACCTTTGCTTACTCATTGGCGCGCACCATCCGCAATACAATCGGCGAGCGGCCAAGCTTGGTCGACGATCCGAAGCATCTCAAGAAGGGCGAGAAAATCCGCCTGACGGGCCTTGGCATACTGCAAATATGGGCGCGGCCCGCTCGAATGGGCAGAAACCAGGCGACTGGCGAGGCCACCAAGATCAAGGCCAGCAGAAAGATCGCCTTCCGACCGGTCAAGGAGTTGAAGGACGCAGTTTAGCCGTGGCCTATCTGGACGGTCGGTCAGTGGGTTCGGTTGGATCGTCCGGGCGAGCGTCGTGGCAACTGCCGTGACTTGGCGGGGCTTCCACCTTTTCGAAACCTACCCTGTGCCCCCTCCCACCCACGACCAGATGAAGGGTCGCATGGGTCAGCTTCGCATTCGGCTCCGGGCCTCGCTCACCGCCTGCACGATCTGCGGGTAGGCGGCGCAACGGCACAGATTGCCGCTCATGTATTCGCGAATCTGCGCTTCATCGCCGGCATGGCCTTCGTTTGACGCAGCCGATCGCCGAGATGATCTGACCCAGCGTGCAATAGCCGCATTGGAACGCGACCTTGTCGATGAATGCCTGCTGCATCGGGTGTAAATTGCCGCTGGCATCTGCCACACCCTCGATCGTGGTCACCGGGCCGCGCACCGCCACCGCGAGCGTCAGGATCATGGCGACCGACGCTGCCAAGCACAGGCCCGCGGCCTTGTCGTGTTCGCTGCGATTGTAGCCGAGCCCGAGGCCGGCGAGAACGGTCAGCAACAGCGAACCAAAATCTCGCTCCATCGTAGCGATGGCGACATTGCGCCGAAATCAGCGTGCCGCCTTGCGCTTGCGCGTCGCCGCGGCCTTCTTTGCCGAGGCGGATCGCGCGGCAGCCGGGCGTGCCGCCGCCGCCGCGCCGCCGAGCCGGCCGCCCTTGCGGGATGGCGCGTGGTTTTCCCGCTTGCCGCGTCCGCTGCCGCTTTTCTTGCCGCCGCCGGTCTCCTTGTTCACCGTCGCCCAGGCGCGACGCTCGGCTTCCTTGGGGGCTACGCCGCGATGCTCATAACCCTCCTCGATATGTTCGGCCTGCCGTTTCTGCTTGTCGCTGTAGGCAGATTTGTCGCCGCGAGACATGGTTTTTCCCTTTCATTGAACGGGCATCACACCACAGCAGAAACCCGGCCGGGGGACTTCGGTTCCGATCACCCTCTCGACGAGCGCCCCCAATCACAGTTTCCTGCGCCGCCTCAGTCTCCACCTGCGCTCCGTTCGCATGCTCGGCAAATTGGCGCTTCACTACACTGCAGCAAAGGACTGCCCCCTCGATACCAGAGGGACAGTGGAGTTGCTGGTTTCGTTCGAAAGCGAGGTGCTGCCGAGAAGTTGAAGTACTGCGTGCGGGAACTCACTTGGCGTTCGCTGCTTCCCCCGGAGTTGACCGATCGTGCGCCGATCGCGGAGCTCATCCGCGCACGAAGTCTTGCTTTGCCTTGGAACTGCGACATCGGGATAACTCATCAACGATCCGGATATGGACGATCAATTCCCGAAGCCCCCGTTCGAGCCTCAGCAGCAATCTGTTCCGGGTTCGAGCGAAGCCATGAAGCCGGAAACCGGATTATGGCGAAGACAGCTATCGTGGCTCCCGTCGTCTCCTCGATAAAACGGCATTGATCACTGGTGCTGATTCGGGCATTGGCCGCGCCGTCGCGCTCGCCGGACATTGCCGTAAGCTCGTCAGCCAGGCAGTCGCGACCTTCGGCCAGATCGACGTGCTGGTGAACAACGCCGCGCACCAGATGAGTTTCGAGACGATCGTGGACATTTCGGACGAGGAATGGGAGAGGACACTTGCGACAAATATTTCCGCGATGTTCTATCTGACCAAAGCCGCCGTCCCACATATGAAGCCCGGAAGCTCGGTGATAAATACGGCGTCGGTCAACGCCGACAGCCCCAGTCCTCAGCTTTTGGCATCTGCGACGACAAAGGGAGCTATCCAGAACTTCACCGGCGGTCTGGCGCAGTTGCTGGCCGACAAGCATATCCGGGCGAATGCGGTCGCACCGGGGCCGGTATGGACCCCGCTGATCCCGTCGACCATGCCGCCCGAAAAGGTTGCCCATTTCGGTGAACAGGTTCCGATGAAGCGGCCCGCGCAGCCGCGCGAACTAGCGCCCGTTTATGTGATGCTTGCCAGCGATGAGGCGAGCTACGTCTCCGGCGCCACAATCGCCGTGACCGGCGGAAAACCTATTATTTGAAGAGGCTAGGCTTTTGGATGAAGGGAAGTGGAATGAAATCCAGCCTGGTGTAGGAAGCTGCCGGCGCACGGACTTTCGTGGTGGTGATTGACGCCGGGGAGGAAGCGTTTTCGGCAATAACCAGATCTGCGAACGCATCGCCGACGGAGACGTTGGCAAACCGAGCCTGCATCTGTATGCCGTGCTAGGTCTGGACGACGGATCCACTCGTGGCGGGCGTCATTGAAGCAATCGTGCGGCCGACGTTGGAGGTCAGCATTGTCGAGACGCCGGCCCATCTGCGGCGACAAAAACGCGCCGACCTCAGCATTGCCTTGACCTCCCTCGGTTGGAATGGCGGAGTATCCCAAAGACACAAGACGGCACGCCGCAGCTGGTTCGTGGCGGGAAGGGAGCGGACGATCCGGGGCCCCGCGATGTCGTGCGCAATCGCGAAAGCCTCGATCTGCTCGTTCCGCCGACGACCGACGATGGCACGATCCTTAATGTGAAGTCTTCCCTCGCCGATGCCCATATCCTCATCCAGCCCGGCCGATGGTCGCGGGAAGTGACGCGTCGCGAGTTGCCCATCGCCACCAGCCGTGCCGGGTGAACATGCGGCTCAAGACGGGCGCCGTTGGCGAACCGTATTGGCACAAGCCAAGCGAGTAGGCCTACATGCTGTATGGTCACACCCGCATTACCGCCGTGGACCAGGACGGGTAGCAATTTGTCGATGACGTCGTCGAAGGCGATCTCTGGTTCTTTCCCTCCGGAATTCCCCACTCGATCCAGGGACTGGCGCCGGGCGCGAATTTCTGCTGGTTTTCGACGACGGCGGATTTTCCGAAGACAGCACCTTTCTATTCTCTAGCACTACTTTGGCACTTTGGAGGCGATGAGCGATAGACGCTTGTGGCAGTGCGGACATCGTGACGGCGGTCGTGGTGGCGCAAACAGGCGGGCGCTGATGGAGCGGCGCAGTTCAGGCAGCGTCGGTCGCGGCGGCGGCGCGTTCGGCGGCAGATTTTTTTCCCCGCCCGGCGGCCTTGAGCCGCAGGTGCTGAAGATAGGCGAACGCGATGCAGGTCATGAGTGCGTGTCGGTGTAGGCCGGTCCAGGATCGGCCCTCAAAGTCGTCGAGGCCGAGCTCCTGCTTGAGTTGCTGATGCGCCTGCTCGCACACCCAGCGCGCCTTGATCGCCGCGGCCAGCCGCCGCAGCGCGGTGCGGACAGCAAGATTGCTGAGATAGTATTTGCGCTCGCCACTGCTGCGCCATTCCCCGATGAGCCAAACTTCTTCGCCCGGCAAATGGCCGTGGCGGGGACTACGTGGACCATCGGCCACCCGCACCCGCACAGCGGAAAAGCGTGCGGCGAGCGCGCCCTTGGTGCCCTGCCGCCAGACGACGCGCCGCCAGAGACATCCTGCCAGCACATCCGCGGCATCTCGTGCGACTTCACTCGGCACGGGATGCTGCCGTGGCTTTCCCCTGTTCGCTCGGGGAAAGAGCAAGCCCACACCGGTGGTGAAGACCTTCAGGGTGCGGGGAACCCCGACTGCCCACGACAGGCCGCGCTCGCTCAGCCCTTGGCGGAACGGGGCCCCGCTGCCGTATCCGGCGTCCGCCAGCACGCAGCCGACGCGCAGTCCCGCCGCCATCAGTCGGTCGATCTCGGCAAGCGCGATCTGCGGCTTGGTCTGCGCAATGCGCGCCGCCTCGGGCACGCCAGCCTTGACACAGCGTGCGGGATCGTCGGTCCAAGCATTTGGCAGGAAGAGCCGCAGCCCGATCGGCACGGGCACCTCGCGGCGGGCCAGCGTCAGCGACACCAGGGACTGACAGTTGGCCTGCTTGCCCAAAGCGCCGCAGTATTGCCCCGCTACCCCGACCGAAACGGTGCCTTTCTTCGGCAGTGCCGTATCGTCGATCACCAACACCGCGTCGTCACCACCCACCAGACGATCCGCCTGCTCGGCCAGCACCCGCCACAGTGGCGTATCATCCCAGACCGGACTGCTGACGAAATGGTGGAGCTGGTCGTGGCCAGCAAGCCCAAGCCGGGCGGCGATCGGCTGCACACTTTTCGGTCCGTCCGGCCCGAGCAATCCTTGCACGCACAACGGCGCCCATTTGCTCCGCGTGCTGCGCCCGATCACGCCGAGAAACGGCGCCAGCCACGCATCAAGATCCCCACCAATGTCGCTCGCCCGGGACACAGCGCATACTCCACTGAATCCCAGTCGGTTACACAATCGCCTCGTAACCGTACAAGTGCCAAAGTAGTGCTAGTCACCTGAATCTAAAGTTCGCTGCATAACGTCCGCTCGGTCGTTTGGCAGAAGCGTCTGACGGAGGCGAGGATCTGGTCGGCGGACTTGGTCCATCGAAATGGCTTTGGGTTGTCGTTGTGCCGCTCGATAAAGTTGCGGATGTCACGCTCAAGCTGTCTGGTTGAGGTATGCACACCGCGGCGCAGCTGCTTGCGAGTGAGCTCGGCGAACCAGCGTTCGACCTGGTTGATCCAGGACGCCGATGTCGGCGTAAAATGGATCTGATAATGCGGCCTGCGCGCGAGCCATGATCGGACCCGATCGGTCTTGTGGGTGGCGTAATTGTCCATGATGATGTGGATGTCGAGGTCTGGTGGCATCTTCGCATCGATCTGCTTGAGAAAGTCCAGGAACTCCGCGGCGCGATGCCGTCTGTAGCATTTGCCGATCACGAAGCCGGAGGCGACGTCGAGCGCCGCGAAGAGCGAGGTTGTGCCGTGCCGGATGTAGTTGTGGGTCCGGCGCTCGGGCATACCTGGTAACATCGGCAGAACTGGCTGTTCTCGGTCGAGGGCCTGGATCTGGCTCTTTTCGTCGACGCTGAGCCCGAGTGCACGGGTCGGCGGCGACAGGTAGAGCCCGACAATGTCGCGGACTTTGTCGACAAACAGTGGATCGCTCGAGAGCTTGAACGTCTCCGAGCGATGCGGTTGGAGCCCAAATGCCGTCCAGATCCGGCGGATCGTCGTGTGAGAGAAGCCGGTCACGTCCGCCATCGACCGGATCGACCAATGGGTAGCATCGGCAGGCGTGGAGCGCAGCGTGCGCTCAATCACCGCGGCGATCTGATCGTCGGCGATTGTTCTTGGCCTGCCCGGCCGGGCTTCATCCAGCAAACCCTCGACACGACCCCGCAGAAAGCGCCGGCGCCATTTGCCGACCGTGTGCTCATGCACGCCAAGTTCGACGGCGACGACCTTGCTCTGGATACCATCCGCGCAGCGAAGGATGATCCGGCATCGCTCCGACATTGAGCGCGCGACGCGGCGTCGGCGTACCTGGCGCTCAAGATATTCCCGCTCCTCCGAACTCAGGACCAAAGCTACCGTCGGACGACCCGCTGCCCTCGCCATGCTACCTTCCTCTTCGCCGGAGTGCAGCATATAATGTGACTTGCTTCAGTTCCAGATGACTAGTTGGAATTCTTCACCCCAACATCGCAACCCCCACAACGCCGGGCCTATGTCTGGGTGTGGCGGCGGTTCTTCGCCTGGGGTGAAACACGGGAGCTCACTCTTGCGACGAGCTAACCGCAGCGGAAACCGCTCTACGAGTCGATGACCTCCAGCCGGATCAGCCTGTCGAGATTCGGGAATTTCTTGTCGATATAGCGATTCCCGCCGGCGAACAGCGCGTCCTGATTTCCGGCGCGCATGCCGCCACCTGAGGTCTCGCCATACCCCGAATAAAGCTTCTCGACCACGTCCATGCCATTCACGACTATGCCGAACGGCGCAAAGCCGGGCTCCGGATCGTTCTGAGCGGAGTTGTCACCCAGGTTGACGAAGACCTGGGTCGAACGCGTACCCAGGCCCGTATTGGCGAAAGCGACAAAGCCCGCTCTGTTGGACCGGACCAGGGTGTCGTCCGGGATCGTCTTGGCACGCCAAGCCTGCGCAACCGCCAACTCGCCGGCGATGCCGAATTGCACCCACTTGCCCGCAACCACACGAAAGAACCGCGAGTCATCATAATAGCCAAGCCGCGCAAGCTCATAGAAGCGATCCGCGCCATGGGGCGACCAGCTGCGATGCACCTCGATCTCGAAGTACCCCGCCGTGGTCTCCACCATCGTCCGGAACATATCGGGGGCCCGGGGTGACGATGCCGAGAGAGCCTGCGTCATCGGAAGGGGAACCGTCGCTGCAATTCAACTCCTCTGTTTGGGCATGCATTCGCTTGCAGACCCTCGCAATACTACAGTCAGCTTGCAAGAAAGTTGCCAGCCTGGCGAGGGGGCGCCCTGCTCGTTTAGAAGCACCACGTACTACTCTACCCAGCATAATGGCCACGGCTCGGGTAACCTTGGCATCATCAGGTTCCCTTCAGGCTTCCAAAGTACCAGCCCTTCTTGGACGACCGGCGCGAGCAACGCCAACGGCGGAATGTCACCAACGTAAGTCCGGTTGCTGTTGACCGTACCCTGTGCGGTTCCTAGCCTGCCGAGCTAAGCCGCGACATTAGCTGATCAAAAGACACGACTCTCGCCAAAGAGATTTCCCGGGGAACCCAATGGCCACGCACCGCTTTCATCCCACCCGATATTTCAACGTTATCGGCACCGCCGAGCCGTGCCTTCGGATCGCCGACGGCGATACGGTGGTGACCGATACGATCGACGCGTCCGGTCTTGACGCCCGCGAGGTTGCCGTCGGCGACCGGCCGAATCCGATGACCGGGCCATTCTTCATCGAAGGCGCCGAGCCCGGCGACACGCTGGCCGTCCGCATCGACCGACTGACGCCGAGCCGGACGACAGGTTGGACCTATTCTCCCCTCGCCCTTACCGTGCTGGAGTCGGCCGCGATTGCCGACCGGCCGGCGCCGCAGCGCGTTATCTGGGATATCGACGGCAAGGCCGTGCGGCTGCGCGAACCGCCGAAGGGCCTCGAGGCTTTCGCCCCGCCGCTCCAACCCATGATCGGCTGCTTCGGGGTCGCGCCGGCAGGCGGCCAGGCGCTGTCCACCGCAACCAGCGCACAGAACGGCGGCAACATGGATTACCGCCTGTTCGCGCCGGGAACGACGGCCTGGCTCCCGGTCTCGGTGCCGGGCGCGCTCTTCTATCTTGGCGACGGCCACGCCTGCCAGGGCGATGGTGAGATCGTCGGCACCGGCATCGAGACCTCCTTTGAGATGGAGGTGACGTTCCGTGTCCTGAAGCGAACGATCACTTGGCCGCGCGGCGAGACTGCTGAGGATATTTTCACCGTCGGCAATGCCAGGCCGCTTGATCAAGCGCTGCAGCACGCCACTACCGAGATGCTGCGCTGGCTCGGTGAGGATTACGGGCTGGAGCCCCGCGCCGCCAGCCATTTGATGGGACAGGTCGTCCGCTACGATGTCGGCAACGTCTTCAACCCCGCCTTCACAGTTGCCTGCCGAATCGCCAAGCGCTGGCTTGGTCTGCGTCCCTCGAAGTGATCCACCGTCGACGAGTTCATCCGGCGCTTTCTGCTGCACGTCCTGCCGAAGGGCTTTCGCCGCATCCGCCACTACGGCCTGCTCGCCAGCGCCGGACGCAGGGCCAATGTTGCGCGCGCCAGACAACTGAGATTGCGCGCCGCCAGCAACGGAGCCGACAGAGCCGCTCGAGGCGCCGGATCTGCGACCGCCATGTCCGTGCTGCGGCGGGCGCATGATCGTCATCGAGACCTTCGAGCGCTGGATCCCACCGCGTGCACCGCCGCGAACGACAAGGCCAGCCGGGGGCGTGAGGCCGTGATCCGGCGCGGCATGTTTTACCGTCAGGTCGCAGCCCTGCTCCGATCAGCGATGCGACACGCCTCTCGCGTGCCGGTCCGGACGTGCGCCGCGCGCCGCCCATTGCAAGGGCCTTGCGCTCGATTTGGCGAACAACGGATCAGGACCGGCGGGCACCGCTTCGTCGGCTGGAGATCAGCTTCAGCCAAGGCGCCGAATGGAAGGCGCTCATCAGCAAGTACATCGGGACCATTCCGCTCAGCGGCGACGCATCTTGCGCGGCCGAGCAGAGCATATCCGGCGGGCCGCCACCAAGAACACCCGTCAGCAGCGCCATGATTGCGAAGGTCGGCGCGGCCGCGAGGCATAGCCAGTCGGCCGCGCCGAGGGCGGCCGCATTGCCGCTTCCGGCGGCGCCGCTCGCCGCTTCACGCTGGGTCGCAATCATCGTGGCGCATCCGCAGCTGGCCTGCGGCATCATCTTGGTGCCGGCCGAGCGGGGAGACATCGAAATGTCAGCCCTTGTCGTACTCGTCGTGGCGGCGCCACCAGATGCCCGTCTCGTTGCGCCCCTTGGGGGCGCGGTCGAGCCACTGGTACATGCCCCAGAGGCCGTCCACTCCGCGCGCATAGGTGGAATAGGTGTGGTAGACGACGCCGTCCTCGAGCACGAACGCGCTCATGCCCGGCCGATCGCGCGAGTACGTGGCCGCGTCGGTTCCGCACATGGCCGCGAACTGGGCGACAGGCCCCGGGACCGGCGTCGCGTCCATCGCGTGGCCGCCGCGCCGGTAGTTGTATTCGATGCCCCCCTCGCGCTGTTGCTCCTCGGTGAACGAGACGTTGAAGTCGAAGTTGAAGTCGCCGCCGAGCGAGGACGCCCAGGGAAACGTCCAGCCCATCCGCCGCTTGTACGCCTGCAGCTTCGCGAGCGGCGCCCGCGACACCGCCGAAAGCGTGACGTCGTGGTTCGCCAGGTGGACGACGAAGCCGTTGAACCCGTCCGCGATCGCCGAGCAGGACGGACACCCCGCCGTGTAGTCGGGCCCGAACATGAAGTGGTAGACGAGGAGCTGCGAGCGCCCTCTGAAGAGGTCTGCCAGCGAGGCGCTCCCTTCATCGGTCTCGAATCGATACTCCTTGTCGACCCGGACCCACGGCAGCTCCTGACGTCGCCGCGCCAGCTCGTCGCTGCGCCGCGTCAGCTCCTTCTCCGCCTCGAGCAGCTCGAGCCGCGCTGCCAGCCATTCTTCACGTGTTCCGGTCATGTGTGTCGTCATCGCTTCTCTCCTTCGGTGTGCTTCGTCGTTCGTCCGATCTCGATACGACGGCTGGTTGGTGGTCGTGAGATAGATTAGGACCGGGCATCGAACGGTGGGAGTGACAAGTGTGGCGGGATTCCGATGGACTCGCTGATCACGGCCGCGGCGCGTGCGCTCGCGGCGGGTGATCCCCTCGGCGCACTGAACCGGGTCGCCCTGCGCGACGACGCGCCTGCGCTCGCGCTTCGCGGCATCGCGATGGCGCAGCTCGGCGATCTCGTTCGCGCGAAGGCTCTCCTGCGAAGTGCGGCGCGCGCCTTCGGTCCGAAAGAGGCCGTGGCCCGCGCGAGGTGTGTCGTCGCCGAGGCCGAGATCGCGCTCGTCTCGCGCGACCTGGGCTGGCCTGCGAAGGCGCTCGACGCAGCGCGGGCGACGCTCGAAGCGCACGGCGACCGGGTGAACGCCGCGCATGCGCGGTATCTCGAGGTCCGGCGCCTGCTCCTGATCGGGCGCCTCGACGAGGCCGAGCGCACGCTCGCCGAGCTCGACCCCGCGCCCTTCCCGCCCGCGTCGAGGGCCGCCCACGAGCTGGTCGTTGCGGGGATCGCGATGCGACGCCTGCGGACGAAGACGGCGCGCGCTGCGCTCGCTCGGGCCGAGCGCGCCGCGCGCCACGCAGGTATCCCTGCGCTGACGGCGGAGGTCGAAAGCGCATCCCTCGTCCTGAACACGCCCGCGGCGCGCCTGATTGCGCGTGGCGAGGAGCGCCTCCTCCTGCTCGAGGAGGTCGAAGCGTTGCTGGCGTCGAAGGCGCTCGTCGTGGACGCGTGCCGTCATGTCGTGCGTGACGCAGGCACGGTGGTCTCGCTCGCGACGCGTCCGGTGTTGTTCGCGCTCGCACGCGCGCTGGGCGAAGCGTGGCCCGGAGACGTGCCGAGGGGCACGCTCGTCGCGCGGGCCTTCCGGGCGAAGCTCGCCGATGAATCGCATCGCGCGCGGTTGCGGGTCGAGATCGGGCGGCTTCGCGCGGTGCTTCGGACGCTGGCCGGCGTGAGCGCGACGAAGCGAGGGTTTGCGCTGGCGCCGCGCCGCGCACGCGAGGTCGTCGTGCTGGCGCGGCCGGTCGAAGAGCAGCATGCGGCGGTGCTCGCCTTCCTCGCCGACGGCGAGTCGTGGTCGAGCTCGGCCCTGGCGCTTGCGCTTGGCGCCAGCCAGCGCACCGTGCAGCGGGCGCTCGACTCGCTTGCGGCAGCAGGCAAGGTGCAGTCGTTCGGTCGCGGGCGAGCGCGTCGCTGGATGACCCCGCCCGTGCCGGGATTCACGACGACCTTGTTACTCCCCGCTCCGCTGCCGAGTGACTAGGATGGAAGCATGAAACGATCAGCGGCCGAAATCCTCCGTGAGTATGGACCCTTTCCGGGTGTCGACCGCGTGCATGGGGTCACGTTTGACGGTCAGCACGTCTGGTTTGCGTCCGGAGACAAGCTGAACGCCTTCGATCCGGCGAGCGGGAAGACGGTGCGCTCGATCGATGTCGCCGCGCATGCAGGAACGGCCTTCGACGGCCAGCACCTGTTTCAGATCGCCGAGGATCGCATCCAGAAGATCGATCCGAAGACCGGCCGTGTGCTCGCCACGATCCCGGCGCCCGGCGGCGGCGGTGACTCGGGGCTCGCGTGGGCCGAAGGGACGCTCTGGGTGGGGCAGTATCGGGACCGGAAGATCCATCAGGTCGATCCCCAAACGGGGCGATTCTTCGCACCATCGAGTCCAACCGCTTCGTCACCGGGGTCACCTGGGTCGACGGCGAGCTCTGGCACGGCACCTGGGAAGGTGACGAGAGCGATTTGAGGCGAGTCGATCCGCGAACGGGAGAGGTCCTGGAGAGGCTCGAGATGCCGCCTGGAGTGGGCGTGTCGGGGCTCGAGTCCGATGGCGGCGATCAGTTCTTCTGCGGAGGCGGAAGCAGCGGGAAGGTGAGAGCCGTCCGCCGGCCCAGGCGAGGCTCCGCGGCCGGCAGCGGCTCCGAGATCCCCGTCGACTCCACGAGCAAGTAATCGACGCGGCCCTCACGGGCGAGGGCGCAAGAAGCTGATCGTTGCGGGGGCCACCAATGATGTGGGCACGGTCTTTCCGGCGCTGAGCCTGGTGTAACGCTGACCAAGTACCGGCCAGCTGATCGCGGAGCTTGCTGGCAACTGGATCACGCCCGAAGGCGGCCAGTTGGTGCAGGTGGTGATGGCGGCGCTGCAAGCTTGGGGAAAAGCCGACCATCGCCGCTTCAACTAGCCCTCACTCCCACTCGATCGTCCTTGGCACGCATTTCGACCCGCCAGGTCCAAGCAGGCCGACGCATGCTGGCTGTTTCGATTGAGTAAGAGTGCTAGCTTCGCCGCATCCCGTCGATGAACACGTCCACCAGACGGAGCACGTTGCCCTGCCAACCCGGCTTGTCGTGCGTGTAGCACAGGCCAACGATCGTCCGAAGGATGTCCTCCGTGCCGATATCGTCGCGGATCACCCCCGCTTCCACCGCGCGCCGCAGCAGCGTCTCCAGCGCCCGGCCCAGCCGGTCCATGGAGTAGGCCGAGAGGTCGGACGAAGCATGCACGGCGACGGCGAGGGCGGCGGACATGCCCTTCTTCGTGGCCACGAACTCGACATTGGCGTGCATCCAGCGGCGCAGCGCCTCGAGCGGCGGCAAATCCGTCCCGAGTTGGTCCGCCAGTTCCACCAGTTGTTCCACCTCGTGCCGGTACACCGCCTCGAACAGGGCCTGACGCGTAGGGAAGTGCCGGTATAGCGTTCCGACGCCGACGCCGGCCTTACGCGCCACTGCCTCGAGGCTGCCCGCTGGGCCCCCGGCGGCGAACACCGCCTTCGCCGCCTCGAGCACCCGCTCGCGGTTCCGGACGCTGTCCGCGCGGGGTTTGCGCGCGGGCTTGGCTGGAAGAACACCGTCCATGCCGGTTCAGGTTCGCTCCTCTTGCAAAGCGGAGGGTGCCTCCGTATTTATCGCCCCATCGCAGCCCTGATCGGAGCATCGCATGAGCCTGTCAATCACCCTCACGATCAACGGGGCCAAGCGGGCCATCACGCTCGACGATCCCCGCATCACGCTGCTGGACCTGCTGCGCGAGCGGCTGGACCTCACCGGGACCAAGAAGGGCTGCGACCGCGGGCAGTGTGGCGCCTGCACCGTGCTGGTCGACGGCCGCCGGGTGAATTCCTGCCTGGCACTGGCGCTGAGCCATGACGGCGCCGAGATCCTCACCATCGAGGGCGTGGCGCAGGGCGAGCAGCTCCACCCCGTCCAGGCCGCGTTCATCGCGCATGACGGCTTCCAGTGCGGCTTCTGCACGCCTGGCCAGATCATGAGCGCGATCGGGATGATGCGGGAGGGCCAGGCCGGCTGACGACCCCGAGCGGGTGCGCGAGGCGATGAGCGGCAATCTGTGCCGCTGCGGCGCGTATGTCGGGATCACCGAGGCGGTGCTGGACGCGCAGCGGACGATGGCAGCTCGGGCCGGAGGGACGCGGCATGAACCGCTTCGAATACGCCCGCCCGGCGACGCTCGCCGAGGCCGTTGCGGCGGCCGCCGCTCCGGGGGCGGCGTACCTGGCCGGCCGGCACCAACCTGATGGACCTGATGAAGGGCGGCGTGATGCGCCCCGGCCACCTGGTCGATATCAGCCGCCTCCCCGGGCTCGACCGGATCGAGCGGCTGAGCGACGGCGGCGTGCGCATTGGCGCGCTCGTGCGCAATGCGGACCTGGCGTACGACACGGACTTCGCCCGGCGATTCCCGGCCGTGGCGGAAGCGCTGCTCTCGGGCGCCTCCGCCCAGCTGCGCAACGCCGCGACCGTGGGCGGCAACCTGCTGCAGCGGACGCGCTGCGCCTATTTCTACGACACCGCCAGCGCCTGCAACAAACGCGACCCCGGCGCCGGCTGCGACGCGGTCGGCGGCGAGAACCGCCTGCACGCCATCCTGGGATGGAGCGAGCACTGCATCGCCACCCACCCCTCCGATTTCTGCGTGCCGCTCACCGCCCTCGACGCCGTGGTGGAGGTGCGAGGGCCCGGCGGGACGGCGCGACATCCCGCTCGAGAGCTTTCACCGGCTGCCCGGCAGCACGCCGGAGCGGGAGACGATGCTCGAACCCGGCGAACTGATCACCGCGGTGCGTCTGCCGGCCGAAGCCGCCGGCTTCGCCGCCCACGCCCGCTACCTCAAGATCCGCGAACGCACCTCCTACGCCTTCGCCGTCGTCTCGGCCGCCGTCGCACTCCGCCTCGAGAGCGGAGTGATCGCGGAGGCGCGGATCGCGCTGGGCGGTGTCGCGCTGAAACCGTGGCGTGCCCGGGCGGCGGAGGCGGCGCTGGCCGGCGCCCGTCCGGACCCCGCCGCCTTCCGCCGGGCAGCCGAGGCGGCGCTGGCCGATGCCAAGCCGTCCGGTAACAACGCCTTCAAGATCGAGCTCGCCCGCCGCATCGTCGTGCGCGCGCTCGCCCTGGCCGCTTCAGGCACGCCCGAGCGCCTGCCCGCCCTTCCCGCCTCGCCCTTCTCCGGAGCGATCACCCATGCCTGAGATCACGCACACGCAAGCGCCCGCGCATATCCGCATGGGGTCGAGCATCGGCCAGCCGCTGACCCGGCGCGAAGGCGTGCTCAAGGCCACCGGCGCCGCCCGCTACGCCGCCGACAACCATCCGCCCGGCATGGTCTATGCCGCCCTCGCCGTCAGCAGCATCGCGCGCGGCCGGGTCGCCGCGCTGGACGTGGCGGCGGCGAAGGCCCATCCCGGCGTGATCGAGGTCATGACACCCGCGAACGCGCCCAGGCTCGCGCTGGACCCGGACGCGAAGAGCAATCCGTTCATCTTCCGGCTCGACGTGCTGCAGAACGACAAGGTGCGCTACGCCAACCAGCCGATCGCCGTCGTGGTGGCGGACACGCTCGAGGCCGCGACCGAGGGCGCCGCCCTACTGGCCCCTCGTTACGAGGCCGAGCCGGCACGCACGGGCCTGGAATCCAATAACAGCTTCGCCCCCCCGGCCGTCGGCGTCGGCAGCCCGGCCGAGGAGAGCCACGGCGACATCGCGGCCGGATTCGCGGCGGCGTCGGTTCGGATGGAGGCGGTCTACGACACCCCGGCGCAGTACCACAACGCGATGGAGCCCCACGCCATCGTGGCGGCCTGGGCCGGCGACACCCTGTCCATCGACATGCCGAGCCAGGGCATGGCGATGGCACAGGCCCGCATCGCCGGGCTGTTCGGCATCGCGCCGGAGAGCATCCACATCCGCAGCCCGTTTCTTGGCGGCGGCTTCGGCTCGAAGGGGCTGGTCTCGGGGCCGCAGATCCTCGGCATCATGGCGGCCCGCCTCGTCGGCCGCCCGGTGAAGCTGGTGCTGCGGCGCGAGGAGATGTTCGGCCCCGTCGGGCACCGCGCGCCGACCCGGCAGACGCTGCGGATGGGTGCCGACGCCCAAGGCATGCTCACGGCGCTGAGCCACCACGCCAAGACCACCACCAGCACCTTCGACGATTTCATCGAGCCGGCGGCAAATTCCTCCCACGCGCTCTACGCCAGCCCGGCGATCGCCACGTCGCACGAAGCGGTGCGGATCGATACGGGGACGCCGCTGTTCATGCGCGCACCCGGCGAGGCTCCCGGCAGCGCCGCGCTGGAGAGTGCGGTCGACGAGATGGCGCTGGCCTGCGGCATGGACCCGCTCGCGTTTCGGTTGAAGAACTACGCCGATGTCGAGCCGATCAGCGGCAAGCCGTTCTCCTCCAAGGCACTGCGCCAGTGCTACGAGCAGGGTGCCGAGCGGTTCGGCTGGGCCTCCCGCCCCCGGGCGCCGCGGCAGATGCGGGACGAGGCCGGCATGCTGGTCGGATGGGGCATGGGCACGGCGGTGTTCCCGGCGCTGATGTTCCAGGGCCAGGCGCGGGCGGTACTGCGCCAGGATGGCACGGGCGTGGTGGAGATCGGCGCCCACGACATGGGCCAGGGCGCCTGGACCGCGCTGGCCCAGATCGCGGCCGACGCGCTCGGCCTCGACCTCGACCGGATCGAGTTCCGCTCCGGCACCTCCGACCTGCCGGATGCGGGGATCGCGGGCGGCTCGGCCCACACGGCCACGGCCGGCGCCGCGATCCACGGCGCCGGGGCGGACGTGATCGCCAAGCTCGCGGACCTGGCGACGGGCGACCAGCGTTCGCCGCTGTTCGGCGCCGGCAATGCGGGCGTGATCGCGCAAGGCGGCCGGCTGCATCGCCGCGACGACGAGGCGCAGAGTGAGAGCTATGCCGACATCCTCACCCGCGCCGGGGAAGACGAGATCGAGGGGCGCGGCACCGGCGCGGCCGACCCGGCGGCGCAATCCGCCTACGCCATGTACGCGCACGGGGCGGTGTTCGCCGAGGTGAAGGTGGACCCGGATTTTGGCCAGGTTCGGGTGACCCGTCTGGTGGGTGCGTTCGCCGCCGGCACCATCGTCAACCCGCGCATGGTCCGCAGCCAGTACTACGGCGGCATGATCTGGGGCGTGTCCTTCGCGCTGCACGAGCACGCCGTTATGGACAAGCGCACCGGCCGCCCGATGAACCCGAATTTGGCCGAATACCACGTGCCGGTGAACGCGGACGTGCCGAGCATCGAGGCGATTCTGGTCGAGGAGCGCGACGTCCACGTGAACGCGCTCGGCATCAAGGGCGTGGGAGAGATCGGCATCACGGGCACCGCGGGCGCCATCGCCAACGCGGTCTGGCACGCGACCGGCGTGCGCGTCCGCAGCTTCCCGATCACGCTGGACCGGCTGATGCTAACTGTCTAGTCGCGGAACATTGTCGGGATCCAGTTGGACTGGCGATTGTAGAGTACGCGTACCGTTTAGAGGGCCTGCGCGCCGCCGCGTCTGGACATGGATGACCCATGTTGCAGATCCATCCGAATGCCCGCACCACCCCGGCCACTCGCGCCGAGATCGCCCGTTCCATGGAACCGAGCGGCACGCTCGCCAAGCGCTACGGAGTGAGGGCCGGAATGGCGCCTCCGCCCTCGTTGTGCCTCTGCCCATACTTGGCTCGCCATAGCGCCAATGAGCTGAGCAGATCATCGAAGCCGATCCGGAGCGCTCATCTGGCGCTTCCCCGTCATCGACTTGGCCGAGGCGGCACCATGAGATTTCCGGTGTACGACGTGGCGCTCCAATGCATCCCAATCCCAGGCGATGCCCAGACCCGCCTCGTCCGACGGGATCGCCCGCCCATTCTCGATCCGGATGGGTGCTGACGTCACCAGGTCAAGCTGGGGAATGTATTCAAGCCAACGGCTGTTCGGCACGGCGCAGCACAGCGCCAAATGGATTTCCATCAGGAAATGCGGGCAGACCGGAACGTTGAACGACTCCGCCAGATGCGCCACCTTCAACCAGGGCGTGATGCCGCCGATCCTGCCCACATCCACCTGAACGATCGAACACGCATCGGCCTGAAGGTAGTCTTTGAACTGCGAGAGGCTGTACATCGATTCACCGACGGCGATTGGCACGGTGGTGGATGCGGCCAGGCGGCGATGCCCCGCCACGTCGTCCGCATGTATCGGCTCCTCAAACCAGGCTACGTCCAACGCCTCGTAATGGCGCGCACGGCGAATTGCCTCGTCGAGCGACAGGCCCTGGTTCGCGTCCGTCATGATCTCCCACGCCGGCCCGACCTTGTCGCGCACGGCGCTGAGGCGGCGGACGTCTTCGGCGACATGCGGGCGGCCCACTTTCACCTTCGTGCCACCAAACCCCCGTTCCTTTGCCTTGGTCGCCTCATCGACGAGTTCGGCCTCGTCCATGTGAAGCCAGCCGCCCTCGGTGTAGTAAAGTTCGATCGAATCCTTCGCCCCACCTGCCAGGCGATGAAGCGGCAAATTCGTCTTGCGGGCCCGCAAATCCCACAGCGCGGTGTCGACGGCGGCAAGCGCGATCGATGTCAGCGCACCGACGGTCGTGGCATGCACCCGATAAAACAGATGGCGCCAGATCGCTTCTATGTTCTCCGCATCCTGGTTCAGCAAAGCGGGCGCAAGATGATCGTCGATCAGCTTGCAGACCGACGAACCGCCGGTTCCGATCGTATAGCTATAGCCAGTCCCGACCACCCCATCGGCGTCTGTGATGCGTACCATCGGCGTCTCTTGCAGTTCGAAGCTCTGGACCGCATCGGTGCGTTTCACTTTCGGCTTCAGGTCAACTTGCAGAACTTCAACGGAAACGATCTTGGCCATCAGACGATTTCTCCGGGCGAAGAGAGGTCAAGGTCCGCACTGATGCAATCAGCCACATTGTCTCGGACATTTTTTTCTCTAGACCGTATCATTATGACGATTTTCCGGTCGGTAAATCCACGTCATATCATTGCTAAATCGCACGAAGATGCGAGTGCAGGGCATCCGATGCCTTAGGCCTGCTGAAACCGCTCCTGGGGTGATGGCGCAGGCGACCGGCGCACTGCGGATTCGCTTTTTTATTCCGAAGCCGTTGCGCGATGCGCGGACCCTATGTCAGCATCCGTACTCCAGGCCTCTCAGTCCATGGGTGAAGCCGGGAGTCGTACGACGTAAACCAAGCTGGGTGCCGGGGAAAACGCTCAATGCCCAATCAGATTTTGTTCAGCGCCAATGACGGCACCCATGGAGCTGAGCTTTGGGTGACCGACGGCACTGCCGCCGGCACGTCGCTGCTCAAGGACATCAACACGACCGCACCCTCAGCCGGCTCCAACCCCAAATACATCACTCCCCTGGGCCACGGCCATACGCTGTTCAATACCAACGACGGTGTGCATGGGTCTGAACTGTGGGTAACCGACGGCACCAGCGCCGGCACGTCGTTGGTCAAGGATATCAACCCAGGGTCCGGCAATTCCAATCCCTATTACATCACCTCGCTCGGTAACGGCCGCGCGGTGTTCGAGGCCACTGACGGCACACATGGGTATGAGCTGTGGGTGAGCGACGGCACCACCGCCGGCACGTCAATGGTCAAGGACATCTTCCCGGGTACGGCCAATTCCTACGCCAACCACTTCGCCGCGCTCGGCAACGGCCGCGCCGTGTTCCAGGCCAATGACGGTACACATTCGCATGAGCTGTGGGTGACCGACGGCACCGCCGCCGGCACGTCATTGGTCAAGGACATCTACCCAGGTCTAAGCAGTTCAAATCCCACAGACATTACCTCGCTCGGCAACGGCCTCGCGCTGTTCCAGGCCAGTGACGGCACGCATGGGACCGAGCTTTTTGTGACCGACGGCACCAGCGCCGGCACGTCGCTGGTCAAGGACATCAACCCAGGGGCAGCCAATTCGGGTCCAGTCCACATCACCTCGCTCGGCAATGGCCGCGCCGTGTTTACGGCCAATGACGGCACCCATGGGTATGAGCTGTGGGTGAGCGACGGCACCGCGGCCGGCACGTCTCTGGTCAAGGACATCCGCCCAGGCGCCAACGGTTCCTCCCCCGTCAACATCGCCGCGCTCGGCAACGGCAGCGCGCTGTTCGAGGCCAATGACGGCACACATGGGTATGAGCTGTGGGTGACCGACGGCACCGCGGGAGGCACGTCGCTGGTCAAGGACATCAACCCAGGGGCAGCCAATTCGGGCCCAGCCAACTTCACCTCGCTCGGCAATGGCCGCGCCGTGTTTACGGCCAATGAGGGCACCCATGGGACTGAGCTGTGGGTGACGGACGGCACCACGGGCGGGACGTCGCTGCTCAAGGACATCAACCCAGGCACCGGCAGTTCCAACACCAGCAGCATCACAGCGATCGGCAACGGCGAGGCATTGTTCCAGGCCACTGACGGCGTCCACGGCACTGAGCTGTGGGAGACCGACGGCACCACCGCCGGCACCTTCCTGGTACAGGACATCAATTCTGGCGGGACAGGCTCCTTACCGGCGAATTTCGCGGTGAACAGCGTGACCTGCTTCGCCGCCGGCAGCGCGATCCGCACGCCGGGCGGCGAGGTGGCGGTGGAGGCGCTGGCGGTGGGCGACCGCGTGATGCTGGCCGATGGCGGCGTGGCCGAAGTGTCGTGGATCGGCTGGCGGCAGATCGACGCGATGCGCCATCCCGAGCCGGCGAAAGTCTGGCCGGTGCGCATCGAAGCCGGCGCCTTCGCGGAAGGCCAGCCGCGGCGCGACCTGCTGCTTTCGCCCGACCATGCGGTATTCGCCGGCGGCGTGCTGATCCCGGTGAAATATCTGATCAACGGCCGCAGCATCGCGCAAATCCCGGTCGAGCGGATCACCTATTACCACGTCGAACTGCCGCGCCATGACGTGCTGCTGGCCGAGGGCCTGCCGGTCGAAAGCTATCTCGACACCGGCAACCGCAGCAGCTTCGCCAATGGCGGCACGCTGGTGCAGGCGCATGCGGATTTCGCGCTGCGGGTTTGGGAAAGTGAGGCCTGTGCCAAGCTGGTGGTGAGCGGCGCCGAGCTGGTGGCGGCGCGAAGCCGGCTGCTGGAGCGCGCCGGTGCGCTGGGACATCGGAGCACGCGCGATGCCGGGCTGCACGTGCTGGCCAATGGCCGCGTAATTCGGCCGGAGATCGAAGGCGGCGCGCATCGCTTCCGGCTTCCGGCGGGAGCGCGCGACATCCGGCTGCTCTCGCGCAGCGCGATTCCGGCGGAGCTTGGGGCCGAGAGCGGTGATCATCGCCGGCTCGGCGTTGCCGTCTCGCGCATCATGCTGGACGGCGTGGCGATGGCGCTGAGCGATCCGCGTTTGGGTGCGGGGTGGTATGGGCCGGAAGCCGGCTGGCGCTGGACCGACGGCGATGGCGGGCTGGCGCTGGCCGGGGGGAAGATGCTGGAGGTCGAGCTGGCACTCACCGCGCAATACTGGATCGAGCCGGACGAACAAGCGCAACGCGCCGCGTGAGGCTGCGACCTCTCGCCTTCGCGCAAGATCCCGAGACCGGCAAGGATTTCATTCGCCGCATGAGTGCGCATATCGTCAGTCAGGGCGACTCGTCGCCGCCTTATTCCGTGCAGGCATCGCCCGGCTTCGCCGCATGGCTGCATGCGACCGGCGGCGCGCTGGCTGTCACCACCTACCAGATCGGCAAGCTGTTCCTGATCGGCGCGCCGTCCGCCGATCGGCTCAGCGTCACCGAACGAACTTTTCAGCGCTGCCTCGGTGTCACCGCGGTCGGGGAAAGCCTGTATCTGGCCGGGCTCAACAATGTGTTGCGGTTTGAGAATATCGTCCCGTCCGGCCAGCAGCTCGAAGGCCATGATGCCGTCTATGCACCGCGCGTCGCGTGGTACACCGGCGATGTGTTCGCGCATGATGTCGGCGTGCTGCCGAGCGGGCGGCCGGTGTTCGTCAACACGTTGTTCTCTTGCCTCGCCACGGTCGATGAGCAAACCAGTTTCCGCCCGGTCTGGCAGCCGCGCTTCATCTCCGCTTTGCGGCCGGAGGATCGTTGCCATCTGAACGGGCTGGCGATGCAGGACGGCAAGCCGCGCTACGTCACCGCCGCCGGGACCACCGATACCGCCCGCGGCTGGCGTGACGGTCGTGCCGGCTCCGGCTGCGTGATCGATGTCGCCAGCGGTGAGGTGGTGGCAAGCGGCCTGGCGATGCCGCATTCGCCGCGGCTGCATGACGGCAGGCTGTTCATCTGCAACGCCGGCACCGGCGAGCTGGGCGAGATCGAGCCCACGACCGGCCGGTTCAATCCGATCGCGTTCTGCCCCGGTTTCGCGCGCGGCCTCGCGTTTCTCGGCGACCATATGCTGGTCGGCCTGTCATTGCCGCGCCAGCACCGCGACTTCTCCGGCCTGCCGCTCGACGAACGGCTGAAGCAGGCCGGGCAGGAGCCGCACTGCATGATCCAGGTGATCGATCCAGCACGCGGCATGGCGGCGCATTGGCTGGCGCTCGGCGGCGTGGTGCGCGAGCTGTACGACATCGCCTGCATCCCGGGGCGGCGCACGCCGATGGTGGTTGGCTTCGCGCAGGGCCAGATCAACCGGCTGATCAACCGCGGTGCAATGATCGGCGTCGACGAACTGAGTTAGCGACCGCGTCAACGCCAAGGGCTTGGTTTGCCGGATCGGAGGCATTTGCCGCGAATGCGGGCATAAGCGGCGTTCAATGCCGCAGTGTTGCCCTCTTCTCGCCGATCTACCTCAATACCGCGCAAATTCCCCAGAGGTGATGGCGATGCAACGACGCGTGATGGCCGGACGGTTGGCGATTTTGGTTTGGGCGGCGCTGGCGATTGCCGCGCCGGCGCAGCACGCGATAGCAGCACGGGCCTCGGGCCTCGATATGGCTGCCAGCGCGGCGTCGAGCGCCGCAAAGCAGCTCCCGACGTTGTTAAGGCGGAGGTGGGTGACCGAGCTTCCAGCGGCGCCAAGTCCCGGCCAACCCGAGAAGGCCGATGCCGAACAAGGTGATCGTGCCCGGCTCCGGCACAGCAGTGACCCCATGCTCCCCTTCCGCGACGCCGAGGCCGGAAAACGGCGTACCGGTGAAGCCGGTGTTTGGGTCAAAGCTGAACGGCGTCGTGCTGAAGGACATTCCAGGCCAGGACGGGCTCGTCCCGCCCGCGATCGCGAAGCTGTCACCAAGGCTGAATGTGGGAATCGAATTCAGATACGTGTTGAGGTCCACGAGGCTTTAGAGGATGTCGTTGTCGCTAAGGACGCGGTCGTTGTTCGTATCTCCGGCGCATCCGCGCCCTGGCATGACCAGACGACAAGAAGATCCTACACCTGGCGGAAATTCGTGGGTGATCACATCCTCCGTGATCACCCACGAATTTGGCATCGGATCGTCGGCTTTTTCGGTCGGACGCCCACGGCAAAACTCCGCCACGACGTCTGAAGGTTCGGCAAGCATGCTGTCGATCGTTGCAGCTTGCTGCTGCAACGTCCTTCAGGCCGTTCCTTGCTATGCGGCTATTTTACCGGAATCATCAGGTGCTCGTAAGGCGTGCCAGGCCACATCACGTATGGCTTGGTCGGGTCGGCGTCGGCGGTCCTGGGGTAGCCGGCCATCGACTTCGCCGCGGCGCCGACGATCATCACGTGGGTTCCTGTTTGGATCCAGTGGTTGTCGGCTTTCTTCTCGGTGGCATAGGGGTCGGTGTTGCTCGCGCCGGTATCACCGGCGAGCATGTAGATGAACCCGGTCTTCTCCGTGGCCGGTCCATGACTTTGCCAGGCATTCGCCCATTCCATCGCATTCGGGTCCAGGCACATCGGCACGCCACCCGCCTCCATGCAGGTCCATTCGTTGCTGCCCTTCTTCAGGGTCTGCATTGCGCCATTCTGCGCCCGAACGATGGTTGCGTCCGCGACAACCTGCGGCGGCGCCGCCATCATGACCCGTTTGATGTAGTCCTGATCGGAAACCGGGGCGCTCGATGTTTGCTGTGCGTGAGATGCGCCGATTGAACCGAGGACAGCACATGTCACGGCAAGAAAAACGCGCATGACGTTCTCTCCCATGTTGGCGACGTCAACTTTGTCGCGACGGGGAGGTTAGTCCAAAAATAGAAACATGGGCGATCTTGGGCCAGGAGGCCACGAACAAGTTACGGGACCTGCGTCGTCAGCAATTGCCGCCGTCCCCGCTGATTGCCTGAAGATGCCGCCCGGCCCATTCTTACCCCACCAGTTGCCCCCGCGAAGACCATGGAGGTCGAACCCAGTGATCCGCATCCTGAAACACGGCGCCGACGCCGCCGATACCGAGGCCAGCGACCGCGAGGTGCGCCAGTCCGTCGAGGCGATTCTCGAAGACGTGCAGAAGAACGGCGACGTCGCGATCCGCGCACTCTCTGCCCGGTTCGATCGGTGGGAGCCGGCGCAGTTCCGCCTGTCCCAGGCGGAGATCGACGCGCTGATCGCCAGCCTGCCGGCGCAGACGATCAATGACATACGTTTTGCCCAGGCACAGATCCGCCGCTTCGCCGAGGCGCAGCGCGCCGCCTTGGTGGACATCGAAATCGAGAGCCTTCCCGGCATCCGCCTCGGCCATCGCAACATCCCCGTCGACAGCGTCGGCTGCTACATCCCAGGCGGCCGCTACCCGATGGTCGCGTCGGCACATATGAGCGTGCTGACCGCGCGCGTCGCCGGCGTGCGCCGGGTGATCGCCTGCACCCCGCCGTTGAATGGCAAGCCCCCAGCCGCCACCATCGCCGCGATGGCGATGGCAGGCGCCGACGAGATCTACGTGCTGGGCGGCATCCAGGCGGTGGCGGCGATGGCGCTGGGCACCGACAGCATTCAGCCGGTGGACATGTTGGTCGGCCCCGGCAACGCCTATGTCGCCGAAGCCAAGCGGCAGCTTTACGGCCGCGTCGGCATCGACCTGTTCGCCGGCCCCACCGAAACCCTGGTGATCGCCGATGACACGTGTGACGTGGAGATGTGCGCGACCGACCTGCTCGGCCAGGCCGAACATGGCCCGACTTCGCCGGCGATCCTGCTGACCACCGCGCCCGCGATCGCCCACGGCATCGAGGCGGAAATCGCCCGCCAGTTGCGGACCCTGCCGACCGCTGACATCGCAGCACTGGCCTGGCGCGATCACGGCCAGGTGATTCTTTGCGACACCGACGAGGAAATGCTGCAGGAGGCCGACCGCATCGCCTCGGAACACGTCCAGGTGATGACCCGCGATCCGCGCTGGTTCCTCACGCGGATGCGCAATTACGGCGCGCTGTTCCTGGGCAAGCAGACCAACGTGGCTTACGGTGACAAGGTGATCGGCACCAACCACACGCTGCCGACCAAAGGGGCGGCGCGCTACACCGGCGGCCTCTGGGTCGGCAAGTTCATCAAGACCGTCACCTACCAGGAGGTCAGCGACTCCGCGAGCGCCATGATCGGCGAAGTCTGCTCTCGCCTTTGCGCCATCGAGAATTTCGCCGGCCACCAGGCGCAGGCGGATCTGCGGGTGCGGCGCTATGGCGGGCGCAACGCCGCCTGATCAGGCGTCTCGGCGTGCTTGTCTCGCTGGGCGGTATCTGCTTCTACTTCTGAAACCACGCGCCCGGCACCACGGACGGGCCGAAACATGAAACCCGATGCCGGCCGCTCGCCGCACAGAAAACCGGGAAGACCATGGGAAGGAACGCCACGATGTCCACCATCAACCGCCGTGCCGTGCTGGCCGCGTCCGCCGCCCTGATCGCGGCGCCGCGCACGCCGCGTGCCGAGGCCAAGCCGAAGGTCACCGTGATCTCGCAATGGAGCGCCGGCAGCGACGGTGCCGCGATCACAGCGCTTGGCAAGCGAGTTCGAGCGGCAGGGCGGCATCTGGGAACACAATCCGGTGCCCGGCTTCACCACCGAGATGATGAACAAGCTGCGCGCGCAGATCATCGCCGGCGATCCGCCGGCGGCATCGCAGCTCAAGGGGCCGGAGATCGCCGCATGGTCGAAGATCGGCGCCGTGGTCGATCTCGACGCACAGGTGAAGGCAGGCGGGCTACGAGGCCGTGGTGCCGGCCGAACTGGCGCGGCTGAGCAAGCCCGTACGGCCACTGGATCGCGCTGCCGATCCAGGCCTATCGCATCAACACGCTGTTCGTCTCGAAGAAGGCCGCCGACCAGATCGGCGTGACCAAACTGCCGACCACCTGGGCCGAGTTCAACGCCATCGCCGAGAAGATGAAGGCGGCCGGCATCACGCCGGTGGCGAATGGCGGCATCAAATGGGACGACGGCATGAAGTGGGAGATCGCGCTGTGCGGCATCAGCCCCGACGCCTATCGCAAGGCGGTGATGCAACTGGACGACAAGACGTTGAAGGGGCCGGAGGTGCTGGCCGCGTTCCGCCAGTTCCGCAAGCTCGGCGAATGGTCCGATCCGGGCGCGGCCGGCCAGCACTACAGCACCTTCATCGCCGCGCTTCATGAAGGGCGAGATGGGCATGCTGCTGATGGGCGGCTGGGCGCAGGGCGTGTTCAAGAACGCCGGCTTCCAGTTCAGCGACTACATGGTCGGACCGGCGCCGCAGGATGACGGCAAGATCGCCTTCGACCTCAACTCCGACGAATTCATCTTCTGGCAGAAGAAGCAAGCCGGAGTTCCAGGAAGGCCAAAAGCTGCTGGCGAAGATCGTGATGAGCAAGGAATTCGGGCCGATGTATTCGCAGATCACCGGCTCGATGCCGGTGCGCACCGATACCGACCTGTCCGACCGCGGGTTTCAGCGACGGCCAGCGCGAGGCAGCGCGCGCGATGGCCGAGGCGGTGAAGACCAATCGCGTGGTGCTGAGCCTCGCGCACAACATGGCGCAGACCAACCAGATCACCGCGGCGATGATCGACGTGCTGACAGAGTTCGTGCACGACAACCGAATCAGCGCCGAGGAAGGGCAGAAGCGCCTGGTGGCACGCGGTGGACAACGTCCGCTGAGGCCATGACGCGCATTGGCGGGCGGCATGGCAGGCGGGGTGCGGCGGCTCGGGAGCGTGCTGCCGCATCTGGTGATCTGGCCGCCGCTGCTGATCAGTTGCGGCTACGTCATCGGTGTTCAGCGTCTGGACGATCTGGGTGTCGTTCACCCGCTCGACCCTGCTGCCCGACTATAGTTGGGCGGGATGGCGCAACTACGCCGCGCATCCTGGCCAGCCGCAACTGGCAGATCGCCTACGGCAACCTGTTCATCTACAGCAGTTGCTTCGTCGTGCTGGCAACCATGGCGCTGGGCTTGCTGCTGGCGGTGCTGATCGACCAGCGCATTCGCGGCGAGAACGTCTTCCGCACCATCTTCCTGTATCCGATCGCGGTGTCCTTCGTGGTCACCGGCACGGTCTGGGGCTGGCTGCTCAACCCGAGCATCGGCGTGCAGAAGCTGATGCACGATTTCGGCTGGAGCAGCTTCCGTTTCGACTGGGTGATCGACCGCGACATGGCGATCTACACCGTGGTGGTCGCCGGCGTCTGGCAGGCTCCGGTTTCGCCATGGCGCTGTTCCTGGCCGGGCTGCGCTCGGTCGACGCCGACCTGCTGAAGGCCGCGCAAATCGACGGCGCCGGCGCCGTGGCGCACCTATCACCCGCGTGGTGCTGCCGAGCATCGGGCCGATCTTCATCGCCGTGCTGGTCATGCTGCTGCAGTTCGCCATCAAGACCTACGACCTCGTGGTGGCGCTGACCGCCGGCGGGCCCGGGCTTGCGTCCACCTTGCCGGCGCTGGTGGTGTACGACTTCATGTTCCAGCGCGGCGAACTCGGCGCGCGGCTCGGCCGCGGCGGTGATGCTGCTGGCCTCGCTCGCCGTCGTGCTGGTGCCGTACGCTGCCTGCGGCATGTGGCGCCGGCGGCGGCGTGCGCGCATGCCTGAGCGCCGGTTGTCGCGCGCTGGCGATCTACTGCGTGCTGATGGTGTTCGGCCTGCTTCTTTCTGCTGCCGCTGGTGGTGGTGCTGCTGAATTCGGTGCGCAGCACGGCGGACATCAGCCACAGCTCAGTGATCGGCCTGCCGGCAGAATTCGTCTGGGGCAATTTCAGCCATACCTGGAGCAGCTACTGCATCGCCGAGCATTGCACCGGGATCCAGCCGTATTTCTGGAACTCGCTGCGCATGGTCATCCCCGCCACCATCATCTCGACCCTGCTGGGTGCGCTGAACGGCTACTCGCTTGTCGCTGTGGCGGTTTCGCGGCGACGCGTGGGTGTTCGGCATCATCACGCTCGGCGTGTTCCTGCCCGAGCAGATGAAGCTGGTGCCCTGGGTGATCGTGCTGCGCGACCTTGGGCTGTTCAACACCATCTCGCGGCCTGGTGCTGATCCATGTCGTGCAGGGCATGAGCTTCACGACGTTGTTCTGCCGCAACTACTACGTCAGCATCCCGGCAGACCTGCTGAAGGCCGCGCGCATCGACGGCGCCGGGTTCTTTCGCATCTTCTGGCGCATCGTGCTGCCGCTGTCGCCGCCGATCCTGATCGTGACGGTGATCTGGCAATTCACCGGCATCTGGAACGAATATCCTGTACGGCGTGACCTTCTCCGCCGGCGAGAACCAGCCGATCACCGCGGCTCTGATCGCGCTGTCGCGCACAGACTCAGCCAGGCGCCGCAATACGGCGAGCAGAGTGCCGCGGTGCTGCTGGCCGCCGGCGCCGACCTTGCTGGTCTATCTGTTCGGCGGCCGCTATTTCGTGCGCGGCCTGACCTCGGGAGCGGTGAAATAGATGTCCGCACTGACCATTCGCGACGTCTGGAAGCGCTACGGCGCGCTTGCCGGTGCTGAAGGGCATCGACCTCGAAATCGACAGCGGCGAGTTCGCCATCCTCGTCGGCCCGTCCGGCTGCGGCAAATCCACGCTTGCTGAACATCATCGCCGGCCTCGACACGGCCGAGCGAAGGCGACGATCGAGATCGGCGGCCGGCCGATGCACGGCGTCGCGGCGAAGGACCGCGACATCGCCATGGTGTTCCAAACCTACGCGCTGTACCCGTCGATGACGGTGCGGCGGCAACATGACGTTCGGCATGGAATGCCGCCGGGTGCCGAAACGCGAGCAGGCGACGATCCGTCGACCGCGTCGCGAAGCTGCTGCAGATCGAGGCGCTGCTCGACCGCAAGCCGTCGCAGCTTTCGGGCGGGCAGCGTCAGCGCGTGGCGATGGGGCGGGCGCTGGTGCGCGATCCGCTGCTGTTCCTGTTCGACGAACCGCTGTCCAACCTCGATGCCAAGCTGCGGGTCGAGATGCGGATGGAAATCAAGCGCCTGCACCAGCGGCATCGGCTCGACCATCGTCTACGTGACGCACGATCAGATCGAGGCGATGACGCTGGCGACCCGCATCGCGGTGATGCATCAGGGCGAGGTGCAGCAATTCGCCGATCCGGACACGGTGTATAACCGCCCGGCCAATCTGTTCGTGGCGCGCTTCATGGGCGCGCCGCCGATGAACACGCTGCCGGCGCGCATCGAACTGCGACGCCGGCGAACCGGTCGCCGTGGTCGGCAACGGCGAGATCCGGTTGCCGCTGCCGGACAGAGGCGCGGGCTCGCGGCGTATCGCGATCGGCCGGTGATCCTGGGCATCCGCCCGGAATGCATCACCGAGCCCAATCGCCGGCTCGACGACGGACGCCATGCTGATCGAGGCCGCTGTCGACATGACCGAGCCGACCGGGGCCGAGACCATCGTGCTGCTGCGGCTGGCCGGGCAGGAAGCACTGGCGCGCGTCGCACCCGATGTCCGGCTGGCAATCGGCGCGCCGGCACGCTTCGCCGTCGATACCAGCAAGATCTGCCTGTTCGATCCCCAGACGGAGCGGCTGATCGACTGAATGCTATTGCTGGTCGTAGTCGATCACCACACGCGGCGTGGTCGGGCGGGACTGGCAGGTCAGCACAAAGCCGGATTGCAGCTCCCACGGCTCCAGCGAGTAGTTCACCTCCATGTCCACCTGCCCTTCCACAAGCTTGGCGCGGCAGGTGCTGCACATGCCGCCCTTGCAGGCGAAGGGAAGGTCGAGCCCCGCCCGCAGCGCCGCGTCGAGCACCGCCTCGCCCTCGGCGACCGGTACCTCGGTGCGCTTGCCATCGGCGATCAGGGAAGCGACGGCATATGGCTTGGCATCCGGCTGGATCACCGGGGCGGGACGCGGACGGCCGGACATGACGGAGGTGAAGCGCTCAACATGCACCAACTCTGGCGCGACGCCGGCCTCGGCGAGTGCTGCTTCGACATCGTCGATCATCCCAAGCGGGCCGCAGATATAGGCGGCGCCGACCGGCACGCCGCCGAGCACCCGGTGCAACAGCGTGCGTAGCTTGTCCCTGTCCAGCCGACCGTTCAGCACGTCCACGTCCTGCTGCTCGCGCGACAGCACGTGAAAGACCGACAGCCGGCCCATGAAGCGGTCTTTCAAATCCTCCAGCTCGCCCCGGAACAAGATCTCCGGCGTCGCCCGGCTGCCGTAGAACAGGAAGAACTCGCTATGCGGTTCGCGCGACAGCACGCTGCGCATGATCGACAACACGGGGGTGATTCCTGAGCCGGCGGCGAAGGCGAGATGCGGCTGCCCCGGCGCCACCTTCGCCGTGCCGAAACGCCCTGTTGGCGTCATCACGTCGATGGTCATGCCGGGTTGGAGCGCGTCCTGCGCCCAGGCGGAAAACAGCCCGTTCGCCTGCCGCTTGATGGCGATGCGCAATTCGCCGTCATCCTCGCCCGAGCAGATCGAGTAGGAGCGCCGGATCTCCTCGCCGTCCAGCGTGGTGCGCAAGGTGAGATACTGGCCGGCGCGGAAGGTGTATTGCGTGGCCAGATCTGCAGGAACGGCGAAGGACACCGAAACCGCGTCGGCGGTTTCACGCCTGACATCGGCGACGACCAGCGGATGGAAACGCGGCGTTGTCGTCCCGCTCAGTGGCATTTGAAATAATCGAACGGCTCGCGGCAAGCGAGGCAGCGCCAGAGCGATTTGCAAGCGGTTGAGCCGAACTCGGCCAGACGCTCGGTCTCCGCGGCGCCGCAGCGCGGGCACGCGACCTGGCTTCGTGCGAACAGCGCGCCACGCCCGGCGCCCTGCAGCGGCGGTGCGATGCCATAGGCGCGCAGCTTCTTGCGCCCTTCCGCACTCATCCAGTCCGTCGTCCACGCCGGCTGCAGCACCAGCCGGACGTGACCGTCGGGAAATCCCGCTTTCGCCAGTGCCAACTCGACCTCGACGGTGATCATGTTCATCGCCGGGCAGCCGGAATAGGTCGGCGTGATCGACACTTCGATCCGCCCATCAGCGTCGACATCGACGCCGCGCAGCACGCCAAGGTCGGCGATCGTCAACACCGGAATCTCCGGATCGACCACTGAAGACGCGGCCTCGTATGCGCGGCGGCGCAGCGCTTCGGGGTCCGCTGCTACCATGTCACCCCAGGATAGGTCCGCGGCAAATGCTGCATTTCGGCGAGCAGATGGCCGAGATGCTCGCTATGCCGCCCTCCCCGTCCGCCGCGCTGCATCCAGGTGCCATCAGGTCGTGCCAAGGTCGCTTCACCCAGCACATGCGCGATCGTCGCGTCCCAGGTGGCGCGCAGGCTTTCGGGATCGACGGCAATGCCGGCCGCGACCAACTCACGCTCGGGGGCATCGAGCTCGAACATCTCGCCGGCGTAGGGCCACAGCGCGTTGACGGCGTCCTGCGCGCGGGCGTGGCTCTCCTCGGTGCCGTCGCCGAGGCGAATGAGCCATTCGCTGGCATGGCGCAGGTGATACGCGCTCTCTTTCTCCGATTTCGCGGCGATGGCAGCCAGAACTGGATCTTTGGACGACATCATGGCGCGCCAGTACGGATCGGCGAACGCCGAATAGAAGACCTGCCGCGCCATGGTGGCGGCGAAATCGCCATTGGGTTGCTCGACCAGGAGAAGATTGCGCCAGGCGGGCGCGTCGCGCAGATAGGCGAGCGCATCTTCGTGATGTCCGCAACCTTCGCAGGCGCCGGCGTGGGCGTACAGCACTCGGGATTGGCCGATCAGATCGAGCCCGATATTCGCCAGCGCCAGCTCCTCTTCCAGCAGCGGCGCATGGCCGGTCCATTCGGACAGCCGATGACCGAGCACCAGCGCGTCGTCGGCGCGCCGCAGGGTGTAGAGCACCAACGGCGTCTCGGTGACGGTGATCGAGGTGGTTGCCATCGCGGCGGTCACATATGGCCCACTTCGTCGGGCACTTCGTAGAAGGTCGGATGGCGATAGATCTTGTCGGCGGCAGGCTCGAACAGCATCGCGCGGTCGGCGGGGTCGCTCGCGACGATGGCGGCGCTGCGCACCACCCAGATCGACAAGCCTTCACCGCGCCGTGTGTAGACGTCGCGCGCCGCCTGCAGCGCCATTTCGGCGTCGGCCGCGTGCAGCGAACCCACATGCTTGTGCGCGAGGCCGTTGCGGCTGCGGATGAACACTTCCCAGATCGGGATCGGCGGCGTCGCTGTGCTGCTCATGTTGTTCTCCTGTTACGCCGCGCGGGCCTCGGCGCGCGCCCGACGCTTTGCCGCATACGCCAAGGCGGCATCGCGCACCCACGCGCCGTCCGCGTGGGCGCGGCGCCGCGCGGCGAGGCGCTCGCGGTTGCACGGCCCGTCGCCGGCCAACACCTGGTGGAATTCTTCCCAATCGATCTCGCCGTACTGCCAGTGCCCGCTTTGTGGATCCTGCCGCAGGTCCGGGTCGGGAATCGCGAGACCTAGGTGCCGGGCCTGCGGCACGGTGGCATCGACGAATTTCTGCCGCAGCGCGTCGTTGCTGAAGCGCTTGATCTTCCAGCGCGTCGAGGCGTCGGTGTTGACGCTCTCGGCGTCCGGCGGCCCGAACATCATCAGGCACGGCCACCACCAACGATCCAGCGCGTCCTGCGCCATCGCCTTCTGCTCCGCCGTGCCGCGCGACAGCACCAGCATGATTTCGTAGCCTTGCCGCTGGTGGAAACTTTCTTCCTTGCAAACCCGGATCATCGCCCGCGCATATGGACCGTAGGAGCAGCGGCAAAGCGGGATCTGGTTCATGATCGCCGCACCGTCGACCAGCCAGCCGATGGCGCCGAGATCCGCCCAGGTCAGGGTGGGATAGTTGAAGATGGAGCTGTAGCGCGCCCGGCCGGCCAGCAACTGGTCTACCAACTGCTCACGCGAAACCCCGAGCGTCTCGGCCGCCGCATAGAGATACAAGCCATGCCCGCCCTCGTCCTGCACCTTGGCCAGCAGCGCCGCCTTGCGGCGCAGGCTAGGCGCGCGGGTGATCCAGTTGCCCTCCGGCAGCATGCCGACGATCTCGCTGTGGGCGTGCTGGCTGATCTGGCGGATCAGGGTCCGGCGATAAGCCTCCGGCATCCAGTCATTCGCCTCGATCCGTTCCTCGGCATCGATGCGTGCCTGGAAGCGGGCGAGTTGGTCTGGATCCTCGGCCACAAGCGGGCCGGCGTCGCGGACGTTCAGGGCCTGGGCGTACATGGCGTTTTCCCTACGACTGATGCGATCATATGTTACACAAAACCCGTCAGTCAAGAATTTTCGTAATATGTTGCGCCGCAGCACGGCCTTCCGCCGCGAACCGATCGGCGAAACCCTGGTCCGGCGGCGGCAGCGGACCCTCCTCGTTCAAGGCGTGCGCGTCGAGCCAGGCTTCCGAGCCGGGGCGCAGCAGCTGGTATAATTCGCCGCACAGACGCCGCGCCGAATGCCCGGGCCAATCCTGGGGCAGCAGCGAGCAAGGCAGCAGGGGATCGCGCAGCACCACGCGGCGATATTCGTGGATCAGCAGCACCCGCGTGGCCAGCGCTTGCAGTTCGCCCAACTGGCCGCCTTGCGCCAGCGCCGCCTGCATCGGCGCGAACACCGCGAGGAAGCGACGATATCCCGCCGCCGTCCGGTCCAGCGGCCAAGCCTGTTGCGCCAGCCGCTTCGCGTCCTCGGGGTCGGACACGGCGCGCAGGCGAATGGCCTCGGCCGGGAGATGGGCCGGCGACAGGGCGAGCAGCACGCCTGGTGCCAGCGCGACGCAATCCGCGAGGTCGGCACCGGTTCGGCCAGGCAGTAGGGCCAAGTGAAAACTGCCGTCCCAATCCGGTGCGTCCGCGGCGTAGATCCGCCTCGCTGCCTCGGCGAAGATCGTGCGTCCCTTGGGCGCCAATCGGTAAAAACTGTTGCGGCCCACCCGGTTGCGCTCCAGCCAACCATCGGCGGCCAACCGCGACATGGCCGTGCGCACCACGTTGCCGCCGATGCCGAGGGCGGCGAAAACCTCCAGCAACGTGCCAAGCCATAACGACCCGCCGCGGGGCGCCACGACGTCGCCATAGAGCGTGATGATGACCGACCAGGTGCGCGACGGCTCCGCGCGCAGATGGCCGAGCACGTCGGTGAGGGCGGAATCGGCGTTCATTTCGCCCACCAGCCGCATGGCAGACCGGGGCAACAGCCAGGCCCGGATTCTATGCTCACGAACATATCAACACTCGCCCGGCCCGCAGACGGTTTTTGGTAATGTTGAGGAGGCGAAATGCGGTTAATGAGGCAGCAGGAAATATCGTTCCGGTCTGTCGCATGGACCAATCCCGCCGGCCGGTGCCCAAGTGGCCGGTGGGACCGCCTTTCAGGCCCGTTCCAGGATCGCCGCGATCCCCTGCCCGCCGCCGATGCACATCGTCACCAGCGCCTTGCCGCCGCCGGTCCGCGCGAGTTCGTACATGGCCTTGACGGTGACGATCGCCCCAGTCGCGCCCACCGGATGACCGAGCGAAATGCCGCTGCCGTTCGGATTGACCTTGGCCGGATCGAAATCAAGCTCCTTCGCGACCGAGCATGCCTGCGCCGCGAACGCCTCGTTGGCCTCGATCACGTCGATATCGCCGATCGTGAGGCCCGCCCGCCGCAAGGCCGTGCGGCTCGCCGGTACCGGGCCAATGCCCATATAGGCCGGGTCCACCCCGGCATGGCCGGCCGAGACGATCCGAACCATCGGCGTGAGGTTCAACCGGCGGACCGCCTCGGCACTGGCAAGCACCACCGCCGCCGCGCCGTCGTTGATCCCCGACGAGTTGCCGGGGGTGACGGTACCGCCATCCTTCTTGAACACCGGCCGCAGCTTGGCGAGGTCCTCGGCCGAAACGTCGTGGCGGATGTGCTCGTCCTGCGCGAACACCGACGCGCCCTTGCGGGTTTTCACCTCGATCCCGAGGATCTGGTCGGCGAACCGGCCTTCCGTTGTGGCGCGGCTGGCGCGGCGGTGGCTTTCCAGCGCCAGCGCATCCTGTTGCTCGCGGCGGATCTGGTGGCGCTCCGCCAGGTTCTCGGCGGTGACACCCATGAGGTAGCGGTGGAACGGGTCGTTCAGCGCGCCGCTGAGCGTGTCCAGCGCCGGGGAGTCGCCCATCTTCTGGCCCCAGCGCGCCGCCGGCAGCTGGTACGGCGCGCGGCTCATGCATTCCACCCCGCCGGCCACCGCGATTTCAGCTTCGCCGGCGCGGATGCTGTTCGCCGCGGTGAGGATCGCCTGCAGCCCGCTGCCGCACAGGCGGTTCACCGTCAGGGCCGGAACCTCCTGCGGCAACCCGCCCTCGATCACCGCGATGCGGGAGATGTACATATCGCGCGGCTCGGTCTGCACCACCTGGCCGAACACCGCGAGGCCGATCTCTCCGGGCTCGACGCCGCTGCGCCGCACCGCCTCGCGCGTGATCTGCGCCACCAGGGAACTCGGCGAGATGTCCTTGAGCGCGCCGCCGAACACGCCGATGGCTGTCCGCACGCCGGCCACGATGTAGATTTCGCTCACCTCAGTCCACCTCCCGAAATCGGTTCAGATCACCGACACGCCGCCATCGACCGCCAGCACCTGGCCGGTGATGTGGCCGCCCGCGTCGGACGCCATCAGCAATGCCGCGCCCTTCAGGTCGTCCGGTCCGCCGAGCTTGCCCAGGGGTGCGCGGGCCGCGAACGCCTCGCCGTGGCGGTCCAGCACGCTTTGGGTCATCCGCGACGGAAACCAGCCGGGCGCCAGCGCGTTCACGGTGATGCCATGCTGCCCCCATTCGGCCGCCAGAGCGCGGGTCATCATCACCACGCCGCCCTTGCTGGTGTTGTAGGCGATAGTGCCGATGCCTGAGTGATGATGCCCCTTCAGTCCCGCGATCGAGGCGATATTGAGCACCCGCCCCCGCCGGTTCGGAATCATCGACATCCGGCCGACCGATTGGGTCAGGTAGAACAACCCGTCGAGATTGAGCGCCATCACCCGCCGCCATTGCTCCGGCGTGTGGTCCTGCGCCGCCGCACCCCAAGTGGCGCCGGCGTTGTTGACCAGGATGTCGATCCGACCATGCGTCGCCATCACCGAGGCGGCCAGGGCTTCCGCCGAGTCGGGCGTGCGCAGGTCGGCGGACACAAACGATGCCTTGACGCCGAGTCCGGCGAGATGCGCGACCGCGGCCTCAAGCTCTTCGGGCTTGCGGGACGCGACGACAATGGTCGCGCCGAACTCGCCCAGCGCCTCGGCGATCTGCAGGCCAAGCCCGCGCGAGCCGCCGCTGACCAGTGCCACCCGGCCGCCGAGGTCAAAAAGTTGCCGCAGATTACCCATAGTTTCCCCGGCGCAAGCACTTGCCCTTTGGTTCATCTTATGGAACATCCCGTCCCCCACCGAAAGGGACATCCGACCGGCCAGGTTTCGGCGCCCCGGCGACCCCTCGCAAAGGCATCCAATGCTCTATCATGCCTATGAACTGCAGCGCGCCACGCTGGCGCCGCTCCGCCTGCTGGCAAGCTCTGCCCAGGCGATGCTCGACCTGCCGTTCAACCTGCTGCGCGACACCCAGTTCGGCAAGCTGACCGCCGCGGCGCTGAACAGCTTCGAACACACCACCCGCCATTTCGGCAAACCCGAGTTCGGCTTCACCGAGACCATCATCGACGGCGCATCGGTCGGCATCAGCGAACAGGTGGTCGCCCGCCGCCCCTGGTGCGACCTGCGGCATTTCCGCCGCGACACCGACCGGCCCGCCGACCGCAAGCTGCTGATCGTGGCGCCGATGTCCGGCCATTACGCCACGCTGCTGCGCGGCACCGTCGAGGTGTTCCTGCCGGACCACGACGTGTTCATCACCGACTGGCACGACGCCCGGCAGAAGATGCTGATGGAGCCGGGCTTCGACCTCGACGATTATATCGACTACGTCATGGATTTCCTGCGCCTGCTGGGTCCCGACACGCATGTGCTCGCGGTCTGCCAGCCGGCGGTGCCGGTGCTGGCGGCGGTCGCGTTGCTGAACGAAGGGCAAGCCCGCGCCGCGCCACGCAGCATGACCTTGATCGGCGGCCCGATCGATACGCGCGAGGCGCCGACCGAGGTCAACATCTTCGCCAAGAAACACTCGATGGACTGGTTCCGCCACCGCACCATCCATACCGTGCCGGCCGGCAATCCGGGCTGGATGCGGCAGGTCTATCCCGGCTTCCTGCAGCTCGCAGGCTTCATGGCGATGAATCTGGACCGGCATGTCACCGCCCATTGGGAGATGTTCCAGCATCTGGTGGAAGGCGATGGCGAGCCGCTGGCCGCCAAGCGCCGCTTCTATGACGAGTACCGCTCTGTCATGGACCTGTCGGCGGAATTCTACCTGCAGACGATCGAAAAAGTCTTCCACGAACACGAATTGCCGCGCGGCCTGTTCCGCCATCGCGACCACCGGATCGACGCCGCCGCCATCGAGCGCACCGCGATGCTGACGATCGAAGGCGAGCGCGACGATATTTCCGGCATCGGCCAGACCCGCGCCGCGCACGCCATGACGACCAACCTGCCGCCGGCGAAGCGGGCGCATATCGAGCAGCCGGAGGTCGGCCATTACGGCTTGTTCAACGGCCGGCGCTTCCGCAGCCAGATCGCCCCCGCGATTAAGCAGTTCATGCAGACGCATGCGTGACGCGGCCACGCGTTAAGCGGTAGGGTTGCCCCAGCGCGCGACGACCTGCGCGGGGGGAGACAAGATGCTCGGGTTGATGCAAGACCAGCCGTTGATGATCGCCTCGATCATCAAACATGCCGCGCGCCACCACGCCACCGCCGAACTGGTCTCCAAAACCCTTGAGGGCGACATTCACCGCACGGATTATGCGGGGCTGGAGCGCCGTGCCCGCCGCCTGGTGCGGGTGCTGCAACGGCTCGGCGTCACACCAACCGACCGGGTGGCGACGCTCGCGTGGAACGGCTTCCGGCACATGGAGCTGTACTACGCCGTCTCCGGCATGCAGGCGGTCTGCCACACGATCAACCCGCGACTATCGCCTGACGACATCGCCTTCATCGTCGCCGACGCCGGCGACGTGGTGATCTTCGCCGAGACCTGTTTCGCTGGCCTGATCGCAGCCCTCGCCCCGCGTTCGCCAGGCGTCCGGACGATCGTGTTCATGACCGAGCGGGAGCACATGCCCGACATCACCCTGCCTTCAGGCATCGACATGCTCTGCTATGAGGAACTGATGGCGGCGGCGGACGAGGAATACGCCTGGCCCGAATTCGACGAGCGGAGTGCGGCAGCACTTTGCTACACCTCGGGCACCACCGGAAAACCGAAGGGCGTGCTGTACAGCCATCGCTCGACCTTGCTGCACGCCTTGTCGGTGAACAATTCCGACGTGCTCGGCCTGCGCTCCGCCGATCGGATGCTGCCGGTGGTGCCGATGTTCCACGTTAATGGCTGGGGCATTCCGTATGCCGGGCCGATGGCGGGCGCGACCCTGGTCATGCCCGGCCGCCACCTCGACGGCGCCAGCCTGACCGGGCTGATGAACACCGAGCGGGTGACGGTCTCCGCCGGCGTGCCGACGGTCTGGCTGGGGCTGCTACAGCATCTGCGCGCCACCGGACAGCGGCTGGACACGGTGAAGCGCCTGGTCGTCGGCGGCTCCGCATGTCCGCGAATGCTGATGGAGGCGTTCGGCGACGAGTACGGCGTGTATGTCGAACACGCCTGGGGCATGTCCGAGATGAGCCCGATCGGCACCTATAACACGCCGAAAGCCAGCAACGCCGACCTGCCGCCCGTCGACGCATTGCGACTTCGCGAGAAGCAGGGCCGCGCGCTGTTCGGCGTGGACATGCGCATCGTCGACGATTCCGGCACGGAACTGCCCTGGGACGGCGCGCATAGCGGCCATCTGCAGGTGCGCGGACCCTGGGTCTGCAGCGCCTATTTCGGCGGAAAGCCCGGCGACGCGCTGGACGGCGAAGGCTGGTTCGCCACCGGCGACGTCGCCACCATCGACCGCGAAGGCTACATGGAGATCACCGATCGCTCGAAAGACGTGATCAAGTCCGGCGGCGAGTGGATCAGTTCGATCCAGCTGGAGAACATCGCCGTCGCGCATCCCGACGTCGCCGAGGCCGCCATCGTCGCCGCCACCCACCCAAAATGGGACGAGCGGCCGCTGCTGATCGTGGTGCCCCGCGCCGGCCACAGCATCGACCCCGACGCGCTGCTCGAGATCTATCGCGGCAAGGTGGCGCCATGGTGGAAGCCCGACGCCGTCATCGTGGTTGACGAGTTGCCGCATACCGCGACGGGCAAGGTCCACAAGCTGACCTTGCGCAACCAGTACCGCAACCACCTGATCGCCGGCTGATCTTCCAGGCCGTTGCTTCAACTACCGGGGCGGTCGTGCAGTTCCGGAAAGAACAATTGGCGCCAATCGGCCGGCGCTTGCGCGATCTGGCCGATGCGCGCCTGGAACGAAGCGAACGCCGTCACCCGGCGCGGCGTGGTGGTGAAACGCATGGCCGGGTCGCGCAGCAGCGCCTCGGTGGCATCGAGACCAAGGGCTGAGGGTTCGACCTTGAGATACATTGCCGCGGCGTCGCGCGGATGCGCCGCGATGAACGCGTCGGCCTGCTCCAGCGCCGAGATGATCGCCTGCATGGTTCGCGGATTGGCATCGTGAAACCGGCGCGTCAGGTACAGCAGCGATGAGGTATGCGGGCCGCCCAGCACGTCGTAGCTGGACAGCACAAGGTGAATGCCGGGTTGTTGCAGCTCCTGCTCCTGGAACGGCGGATTGCCGAAATGGGCAGTGATCTCCGAACGCCCCGACGTCAACGCCACCAGCGCGTCGGGATGGGCGAGGCTGACCGTCAAGGAATCGAGCCGCTTCCACTCCGCCGGCCCGAACGCGGCGGCGGCGGCCATTTGCAGCACCACGGCCTGCATGCTGACGCTGACCGCCGGCAGCGCGATGCGGTCGCGGGGCGAGAAATCCCCCACCCCATGCACCGCCGGGTTGTTGCTGTTGAGATCGAACGGAACTTCACCAAGTGCGGCCAGAGCCTGCACCTGCAGGTTGCGCCGCGTCTTCGCCCAGATGGTTATGGCCGGCGAGGTGCCGGCGGCGGCGAGGTCCAGGGTCCCGGAAATCAGCGCGTCATTCAGCGGCGCGCCGCTGGCGAGACGGGTGAAATCGACCTCCGGCTCCGGGAGACCGAGCTTGACCGCCGCCTGCTCGATCAGCCGCTGCTCCTTCGCCACAACCAACGGCAGGTAGAAGAGGCCGAACTGCTGGCCGATGCGGATCTTTTCCACCTCCGCCGCGTGCAACGGGGAGCCGGCGAGCAGAGCTAGGGCGATCAGGATGGCACGCATGGACGACCTCGGTGGTTCTTCGCTTGGCGCCGATCATGCGTGACGAAACGGATGGGAGGAAGGCCGGCGCGCCGGACATACGCAGCGTTTTGAGGATGCCGCAGCCTCCTGAAAACAAAGCGTAATTTCTCAGATGTCGGCTAGGCCGGCATTGCCGGCGGCCATGCCTCGCGTCCCGGGGCGTAGTGGTTGTTGGTCTGCGCGGGATCCCGGTTCACCAGCGGCCGCGCATACATCGGATGGCGCATGCTGCGGACCTCATGTTCGATATGGGCCAGTGTTGCACCGGTCGCGAGATCGATGATCCGCTCGAAGCGGTACTGATGCTGGTTGCTCTCCTCGGTGATGAGCCCACGCTCCCGCAACTTGCGGTGCGGGCCGGAGAAATCGGCGAGCGCCACTTGGACATGGTGCCCGTCAAACGGCGGCTGCGGCCGATTTGTCTCACGGAACACCAGAACTCTCGGCGAGGCCCACGGGGATGCGGGCGAACCGGCCATACGCATCTTCGCCGGCGGTCCCCGGGTTGCCGAGGATTTCCGCGTAGAACCGGACGATCCCTTCGACGGAGCCGGGCGCCGCATCGATTTCGACATAGGGCATGCCGAGGGTGATGCGGCCGAACCGCGCCGCGTCCGGCGCGTGGCAACGCATCCGATTGCCCCAGGGCGAGGTGACCTCGATCACGTCGTGCCCGGCCTCAAACGCGAACTGCGTGCCCTTCAGCCGCTTGTCCACCATCTCGAGCCGTGCCGCCAGCGCCGCGACATCGGGCACCACCAGTCCGGTTGTGCCGCGCAACACTTGCGGCGTGCCGGTGGGCAAATGGAACTGGCATGCGCCGACATTGACCCACATGTTGTCAACGCCGACCACCAGATACGGATCGCGCGTCAGCCCGAGCCCAACCACGTAGAACAGCGTCGCCAACTGCTGATCGGGGATTCGGGTGTTCACATGGCCGAGTTCGACGATATTGCCGATATCCTCGGCGGTGCGATCGAATACCGGCATGTTCGGCTGGGCGATGTCGTTCATTTTTTATCCCTCTAGCGTCCGGTCCAGACTGGGCGGCGCTTGCCGAGGAAGGCGTCTATGCCCTCGGCAGCGTCGTGCGCCAGCATGTTGCGGGTCATGGCCTCGGCAGCATAGCCATAGGCGGCATCCAGCTCCAAATCGGACTGGCGGTAGAACGCCTCCTTGCCGATCGCCAGCGTGAGCGGGCTGCGGGCGGCGATCCCCGCCGCCAGCGCCGCCACCTCCGCGTCGAGCGCCACCTCCGGCACCACGCGGTTGACCAGGCCGATCTCGCGCGCCCGTTCGGCCGGAATGAGGTCGCCGGTCAGCAGCATCTCCATGGCGGCTTTGCGTCCCACTGCGCGGGACAGCGCCACCGCGGGGGTGGAACAGAACAGGCCGATGCTGACGCCCGGGGTGGCGAACCGCGCGGTGTCGGCGGCCACCGCCAGGTCGCAGGTCGCGACCAACTGGCAGCCGGCCGCAGTCGCCACCCCGTGGACGCGCGCAATCACCGGCTTCGGCAGCGCCTGAATGCGCATCATCAACGCCGAGCACTGGGTGAACAGGGCGTGCAATGCCGCCTGGTCCGGATGCGCCCGGACCTCGCGCAGGTCGTGGCCGGCGCAGAAGGCCGGACCGGCGCCGCCGATTACCACCACGCGCACCGCCTCGTCACCGGCGATCTCGGCAAGGGCCGCATCCAATGCCGCGATCAGCGCCACGGACAATGCGTTGCGCGCCTGCGGCCGGTTCAAGGTCAGCCACGCGATGCCATCGGCGTCGTGGCGCAGCAGCGGCAGTTCGGTGCTCGCAGGCACGACGTCGTGCGAATTATCCATCGGCCTTATGCCTTCTTTGCCCGCCGCCTGATATCGGCGTAGGCGCTGCCGTCCTTGCGAGTATAGATCGCGGGCGTGCCGCCGGCAGGCGCCAGCATATCGATGTCGGGATAGGTGGCGCCGTCGGAGGGAATGCGGGAGCCGATTTCGAAAATCGTCGCGTCCACCGTCGAGTGGTTTTGCAGGCAATGCCCATCGGGATCGCCGGCCTTGAAGCCGGCGGCCTCACCGGCGCGCAGGATTTCGGGGCCGGAATCGGTGACAAGCGTCACCTCCCCGCTCAGCACGAAAACGAACTCGTCCGAAGCGGTCTGCCAGTGACGTTGGCTCGACCATGCGCCGGGCGGCAAGCGCAGTAAATTCACCCCGAACTGCGTGAGGCCCGCCGCGTCGCCGAGCTTGGTTCTCTCGCGCGACAGGCATGGCTCGTCGAACGGCGGGGGATACAGGGTGCCGACGACTGGCGGCAGAGCGGCGGGGTCGATTTTCTTTGGCATGGGCCAGATCCCTTCGACGCAGGACAGCCGGTTCGGCGCGATGTCATCCCAAGTGCCGCTCCATGGTCAAGGCCGAGGCGCCGCAGGCCCCATTGGCCCTATCCGCGCCGGATGTTCCAGAACATCGCGAACCCGCTCAGCATTCCGCTCAGGTCGGCGCGATAGGCGGTCGGCTGGTAGAACTGGCCGACCGGGATTTGCGGCACGTCGACCCAGGTCTGCCGCTGGATGTCGACGCACAGGCGTTGCTGGGTCGCGAGGTCGGGGGCATCGAGCCAGTCCTGGCGCAGCCTCTCGATCGCTGGGCTGGTCGGCCAGCCGAACCATGCCTTCTCACCATTGCCGCGGAAGGAATGCCCGGCCGGCGTGGACAGGTCGATGCCCGAGAGGTTGGTGATGATGATGCTCCAGCCGCCATTGGCGACGCTGTCCTTCTTCTCCCGCCGCTGCACCAGGGTGCCCCAGTCCATCGCCTGATAATCGACGTTGAGGCCGATTTTCTTCAGCATGTCGGCGCCGACCTCGGCAAGGGCACGGCGGAACGGGAAGTCCGTCGCCGACAGGATCGCCACCGGCGTGCCATCGTAGCCGGCGGCGGCGATTTCGCGGCGGGCGCGGTCGAGGTCGCGCGGGCCGTTCAGCAATTCCATTCCGGCGTCGTTGGCCATCGGCGTGCCCGGGCAGAACACCCCCACGCCGGCCCGCCACATCGCAGGATCGGTGCCGGCGACGGCGGTCATGAAATCCGCCTGGCTGATGGCGCCGAGCAAGGCGCGGCGGATGGCCGGGTTGTCGAACGGCGGGTGCAGTTCATTCAATCGGGCGATGCAGATGGCGCCGGTGGGATCGGGCATCTCGACACGGAGCGATTTGTTGCGGCTCAGCAGCGGCAGCAGGTCGGCCGAAGGGTATTCCCACCAATCCGCCTCACCGGTCTGCAATGCCGCCGCGGCGGTGGATTCATCGGGGATGACGTTCCATTCGATGCGGTCGAAATAAGCCCGCTTCGGGCCAGAGGTCCATTCCGGCGTGCCGGATTCACGCGGCACGTAGCCGTCGAACCGTTCGTACGCGACGCGGGCGCCGGCGATGCGCTCGTCCGCCTTGAAGCGATACGGCCCGCTGCCGACCATTTCGGTGATCTGGCGGAACGCGTCGGTGTTGGCCAGGCGCTCCGGCATGATCGCGCACATCAAGGTCGGCGTCTTGCCCAGCGCGTCGGCCAGCAGCGGGAATTTCTTCTTCAGCCGAAACAGGATCGTCCGGTCGTCGGGCGCCGATAATTCATCCACCCGTTCGAGCAAGGCGCCGCCGAATGCGTCGCGCCGCATCCAGCGGCGAATGCTGGCGACGCAGTCACGGGCCAGGACCGGGGTGTTGTCGTGGAAGCGCAGCCCTGATCGCAAGGTCAGCCGCCAGACCAGGCCGTCATTCTCGGTGACCGCGGCCTGCAGCATCTGCAAGGTCGGCTTATAGGCCGCGTCCTGGCCGAACAGCGTGTCGAACACGAGATATGCGTGGTTGCGGGTGACGTAGGCGGTGGTGAAGATCGGGTCGAGGATGGTGATGTCGGATTGCGGAATGAACTTCAGCGTCTTGCTCGCTTCCGCCCTCACGATGCTTGGCATCGCCAGCGGTGCTGCCAGGGCGGCGTGGACAAAGCTGCGGCGGCGCATGCGGCCTACTCCCGGTACGAGGTGTCTTGGCGGTCGAGCATCCGCAGCAGGCCATTCCATTCCAGCAGCCCGTATGGCCGGATGGTCCCCGGTTCATACATTGCCACCGCCTTGTCGACCACCGCCTGCGGCAGCGGGTTGAGCGGCGTGTTGCAGGCCATCGCCGCAAGCTGCGACTGGCAGCAGCGCTCCAGCCCGTACATGTAGTTGAACGCTTCGGCGACACTCGGGCCGGTGGTCAGCAAGCCGTGGTTGCGCAGCACCATGCAGTTCAGCGTGCCCAGATGCTGCGCCAGCTTGTCACGCTCGGACGGGTCGCGTTCCGGCCCGTTGAAGTCGTGATACGCCAGCCGGGTGATGAACCGCGTCGCCGTCTGGGTGATCGGCAACAGCCCGCATTGCAGTGCCGACACCGCCATGCCGGCGATGGTGTGCGTGTGCATCGCCGCCATCGCGTCCGGCCGCGCCCGGTAGATGGCACTGTGGATCACGAAGCCGGCCGGATGCAGGCCGTATTCGCACTCGGGCCGCATCAGCACCTTGCCGTCCAGATCCACCTTCAGCAGCGACGAGGCCGAGATCTCGCCGAACAGCATGCCATGCGCGTTGAGCAGGAACTGACCCGGCGCATCCGGCACGCGGGCGCTGATATGGGTGTAGATCATGTCCGACATGCCGTAGCGCTCGCAAAGCCGGTAGCAGGCGGCGAGGTCGACGCGGGCCTTCCACTCGGCATCGCTGACCCGGCCGCGCAACGAGCCGATCCGCAACTCGTGGCCGTCGATTGCGCGCACATCGTTCATGGCATGTTTTCCCCGGCAATTTCCCCGAGCTTAACCCGAAACCCGGCGCGCGCCACAGGCCGCGCACACGTGGCAGGGTAGACCGGGGCGCCGCGAACCGGCAGGCTTGCCGGCAACCATAGAAGGGGGGACTGGAATGGCAGACCTGGGTTTTGAGATGCCGGCGCTCGCCTGCGACTGTCACATGCACGTGTTCGGCGACCCGCTTCGCTACCCCGCCGCCGCCACCCGCGCCTACACCCCGACGGAGGCGTCGCTCGAAAGCTGGCGGGCCATGGCTGGGCCGCTCGGGCTGCGACGGGTCGTGCTGGTGCAGCCCAGCGCCTACGGCACCGATAATTCCTGCATGCTCGACACGCTGCGCGCCAATTCGGGCCTGCGCGCGATAGCCGTCATCGGCGCCGACACCACCGATGGCGAGCTTCGCGACATGCAGGCATTGGGCGTGCGCGGCATCCGCCTCAATCTGGTCAGCAACGGCATCCCCGACCCGGCGGCTGCGACCATTCAGCTGCGCAACGCCGCCGCCCGCGTCGCCCGGCTTGGCTGGCACGTGCAGATCTTCGTTCCGGGTCCGCTGCTGCGGGCGCTGGCGCCGGCGATCCGCGCTCTCCCCGTTCCGGTGGTGGTTGATCACATGGGCGGGGCGGATGCGCGCCTTGGTCTCGATCAGCCCGGGACGGCGGAGCTGTGCGCGCTGCTGGCGGATGGCAAGGTCTGGGTGAAGATCTCCGGCATCAACCGCGTGTCGCGCCAACCGGCCGGATTTCGCGACGCATTGCCGGTGATGCAGGCGCTGATCGCCGCCAACCCCGCGCAGCTCGTCTGGGGCACGGATTGGCCGCATATCGGCCCGCATGATGTGGGCGCGCCGAAGACGGTCGTCTACATGAACCACGACAATGCCGACCTGTTGCGCGCCTTGGGCGAGGCGGCGCCACATGCCGAGCTTCGGCAGGGGATTCTTTCCGACAACCCGGCCCGCTTGTACGGGTTTGACGCCTGAGCGCCTCCCAAACCAGCGGCGCCTGCATCGACAAGATTTGTCAAATGATCGTCTGCCACAACGGTCGTTCCAAGGCATAATCGAGAGTGCATGACACTTGGTGGCAAATCACCGGCGAAGGGCGGCGCCTGACATTCAAAGCTGACCCGATGCGACCGCAGTTCAGAAACCCGAGGCGACGCATGTTCTTCGATGGCTTCACCCTGACCTATATCGACATCAAGGGCGGCCGCCTGCGCCTGCGCCATGGCGGCTCCGGCCCGCCGCTGCTGCTGCTGCACGGCAATCCGCAGACCCACGCCATGTGGCACGCCGTCGCACCCACGCTGGCGCGCCGCTTCACCGTCATCTGTCCTGACCTGCCGGGCTATGGCGGCAGCCTGAAGCCGCCGGCCAGCGCTGACCATGTGGCCTATTCCAAGCGGCAGATGGCGCGCAACCTGGTCGAGGCGATGGAGAGCCTCGGCCATCGCAGCTTCGCCGTCGGCAGCCATGACAGAGGGGCACGCGTCGCCCACCGCATGGCCATCGACTTTCCCGATCGCGTGGAAAGTCTCGCCGTGCTCGACATCGTCCCCACCATCGAGCATTTCGAACGCACCGACATGAACTTCGCCCTCGGCTACTATCACTGGTTCTGGTTCGCCCAGCCGCACCCGTTCCCGGAGAACCTGATCACCGCCGCGCCGGAAGTCTGGTGGTCCACCCACACCTCACGCGAGCCGAAGGGCGAAAGCTTCTGGCATCCGCAGGCGCGCGCCGATTACCTCGAAGCGGTGCGCAACCCTGACATGATCCGCGGCATGTGCGAGGACTACCGCGCCGCCGCAACGATCGACCTGGTGCATGACCGCGCCAGCCGGCAAGCCGGCACGCGGGTGAAATGCCCGCTGATGGTGCTGTGGGGCAGCAAGGGAAAGATCGGCAAATGGTACGAGCCGGTCGAGGTGTGGCGGCGCTACTGCGACGGCGAGATCAGCGGCTTCCCGGTCACCTCAGGCCATTACTTGGCCGAGGAAGCGCCGGGCGAAGTGTTGGACCGGTTCGCCACTTTCTTTGGCTGAGACCGCGCTTCTGACAAGCGCTATGGCGGGAGGCCGATATGGCGCATGAGTTCCTGGAATCGCGGGTCGGGCCGCAGCAAATCCCACGCCGGGCGCAGCAGGACAGAGGGGTTGAACCGGGCGTCGTACGCCTTGTTCAGCCAGACCATCGCCTGGTCATGATCACCAAGTCCAACATAGATCAAGGCTATGTTGGCATCAGCGGAGGGGTTTTGATCCTTCTGGGCCGCTAAATCCTCGGCGATCTTGGTCGCTTCGGCTTTCCGTCCTGACCGCGCGTAGACATAGGCGAGATTGGAATCGAACGCGCCGCTATGTCCGGCAAGTTCGATCGCCTTCTGAAACTGCATGATTGCCTCATCATGCATGTGCTTTTGCGTGAACGCTTGGCCCAATTCATAATGGGCGATGGCGAAATTCGGCTCCAGCTCCAGGGTTCTTTTACTTTGCGCGATCGAATTCATCATACCGATGAGCGATGCACAGCGCGTCGGCGAGATCGGCACCGATGATCAGCGACAAGGGATCGAGGCTTTCCGCTTTCCTCAGCTCGGCGATACCGTCGGTGAACTGCCCCAGCACGATCAAATGCCAGGCGTACCAAAGATGCGCGGTGGCGTAACCGGGATTGAGCTCGATCGCCCGCATGTATTCCTTTCCGGCCGCTTCCCAGTTCCAATCATAGAGGTCCAAGGCAAAAGCGAGAGAGGTGTGGGCTTCGGCCAGGCTGTCGTCCAATGCCAAGGCCTTGGCGGCGGCGGCTTTTGCCTTGGCGGAAGCTTCCTGGGGAGAAAGCACCCCGTATTCCCAGTCGCCCGCCAAGGCGTAGCTATCCGCCAGGCCGGAATACGCCTTGGCAAAGCTTCGGTCCCCGAGGATCGCCCGGCTGAAATAGGTGATGGCGATCTTCAGACCATCCCCGGTTCGCTTGTTCCAGAAAAACCGTCCTTTGAGATAATCCTCAAAAGCCTGCGGGTTCACCGCCTTCGGCCTGTCCAGGGCCGCCTGTTCCTGTCCGCTCAACGCGGCGCGGACATGCTGAGCGATGTCGCGGGCCACCCTGCTCTGCAGCGCCAGCGTGTCGCTGAGATCTTCTGTGTAGACCTGCGCCCACATGTGCCAATCCTCAGGCTCCTGGATCAACTGGGCGGTGATCCTGATCTGCCCCCCCGAGCGCAGCACGCTGCCTTCCACCACGGCACGCACGTCCAATTCCCGCGCAATCTCGGGCAAGGCTTTGCGCACGCCTTTGTAGGTCATGACAGACGTGCGGGAGATCACACGCAGCGCACTGATCTGCCCGAGGTCGGTGATCAATTCCTCGGTCATGCCGTCGGCGAGGTAATCCTGCGACGCATCGCCCGACAGATTGGCCAGTGGCAGCACCGCCAAGGAACTGATCGTGGCTTCGGCGTGCCGCCAGGGGTAGAGAAGCCACGCTCCGCCGGCGGCAAGAATCAGCGTGACCCCGAGCCCAAGGAACCTTGCTGTAGAAGCACCCGGCAGCCATCCTGGTACTGCGCTCGCGTCAATGGCGCGAGGAATACCGGCGTCGCCGAGCAGGGCGAGATCGCCGGCCGCGCGCTCCGGTTGCTCATCGCCGGCGAGGGCGGCCGCAGTCGTCTTGGGCCCGATGTCCTGGACATCGACGACGTCGGCGAGAAACCGGTAGCCACGGCGAGCGACGGTTTCGATGAAACGAGGATTCTCGGCCGAGTCTCCCAACGCCTCTCGAATCTTGCTGATTGCCTTGTTGAGGCCGTGGTCGAAGTCGACAGTGGTCTGCGGCCAAAGGGCGGCGCGCAATTCCTCCCTCGTCACCAGAACGCCCGGCCTTTGCAGCAGGATTGCCAGCAGGTGAAACGGTTGTTCTTGCAGGCGGAGGCGCCTGCCATGCTTCATGAGTTGGCCGGTCCGCAGATCGGCTTCAAAAATCCCAAATCGCAATCGTCCGGACGGGTAGTCAGCTTGCTGCATGGCCATCCCCCACGCAAACCGCCCGATCCCTTCCTGCGACGCATGCAGGGGATGATCTCTGAGAAGGCGTTGATTTTATTGACGTTTCCTGGGGATCACCTGTTCATTGAAAAGGAAGCCTCAGTCCATTGACCGGCCGAGGTGACTTCATCACACCTGACCCGCATTGACAACGGCGAAGTGTCCTTAGGCAGACCTTGCATGCCAATATCTCTCGAGCTGCTCACCGTGGATGACGCCCATCAGCGCACGGCAGAGGGCGCCGACACACAGGAAGAAAGCGGGCACGGGTCAGGCGACAAACCCCGCCATGACGCGGCCGCGCCGCGCGGGCGGGACGTGAGGGCGTCGGCGAATCCAGCCTTCGAACGGGTGATCCTGCCGCATCTGGATGCCGCGTACAATCTCGCGCGGTGGCTGGCGCGCGACCCGTCCACCGCCGAGGAGATCGTGCAGGATGCGCTCCTGCGCGCCCTGCAATATTTCGCCTCGTTCCGTGGCGGCGATGGGCGGGCATGGCTGCTGCAGATCGTGCGCAACACGACTTACTCCACCCTCAAGCCGCGGCACGGCGGCCCCAAGATCTCACTTGGCAGCGGCACGGGTGCGGGCGTTGGCATGGACGTGCCTGATCCCGGCCCGGACCCGGAAGCGACGTTGACGCAACGACAGGACCTGGCGCAGCTGGAGGTAGCGCTCGCCGCGTTGCCGATCGAGCAGCGCGAATGCCTCGTGCTGCGCGAGTTGGAGGATTTCACCTACAAGGAGATCGCGCACATCGCCGGCGTGCCGGTCGGCACGGTCATGTCGCGGCTTTGGCGCGCACGCCAAGCCTTGATGTGCGGCTTCCACTGATCGCGGACGACGCTTCCCTGCCAATCCGCGGCGCCTGGCCCGGACCTGCGGGCTATGCCGCGATTTGCCTGAGGATGAACGGCAGGTCGGTATCGCCGGTGTCCTCGCCGAATTGCGACAGCAGGCAATGCACCTGGCCGCGGTGATGGGTCTGGTGGTTGAACAGATGGGTGACCAGGATGCCGCGCGGCCGGCGCATTTCCTTCTGCGCCGCGCCACTGAAAAACACCAGCTCCCCCGCCAGCCACGCGTCGTCCAGGGTGGCCGCCCAGCTTGAGATCGCGGCGTCCGCATCGCGCCGCGCCGCCGCCAACGCCTCAAACGCGTCGATCAAAGTGGGGCTTTGCTTCATCGTGACATCAGGCTTCGGCCAACCTGCGAAACGCGACATCCACATCCGGTCCGCCCATAGCAGATGGTTCAGCGAGCCGTGAATCGAGCCCCAGAATGCCCCGCGCGCCTCCCGCCGCTGCGCGTCGGTCAGGCGAGAGGCGGCGTCGTAGCATCGCCGGTTCATTTCGGCATTGTACTGCGCCATCGTTTGCACATACGCCGGCGTGATCATGATTTCCTCCTATTCGGCAGGGCCATTCGACGCGGCTATTCGACGCGGGCTAATTGCAGCTCGCGTGCGCGCCCACCATTGACATGCAATCCCACCACCTTGCCGCCGCCGTCGCGGAGGACGCGCACATCGACCCAGGACCGGAACAAGGTGCCGGGTTGGTAGATCCTGATGACGTCGCCCTCGATCGGCTCGACCTCCCAGCTTCGGTCGGCGATCAGCGGGCCCGCGACGCGCACCACCAAGCCCGCCTCCGCCGCGGCGATCGTCCAGGTCGCCGCCAACTCGACGTTGCCGTACACGCCCTCCAATCCCTCCGGCAGCGACGCGGGTGCGGTCAGGCGATGATAGGTGGCGGTCACGCCGGCATCGAGCTCCGCCTCCAGCCGCTCCCCGTCAGCAGACAAGGCAGCAGAGAAATCTGCCACTGAGCGGCTGGCGACCAGCCTGCCGTCCTCGCTGGCTTTCAGGCGGAACGGCACGCCGTTCGCGTTGCCCATCGGGACTCCGTCGGCGCTGAGGCTCAGTTCCAGCGTCGTGGCACGGTCGCGGTCAAGCCAGCGCCCGGTGAAGCGCTGCAGGTGGTCCGGCAGCGGCAGTGGCGGCACCGGATGCACGCCCGGCCGGCCCTCGATGGCCGCATCGAGCATGTCATGCGCGACGTGGTAGGGATCGGCGGCGCCGTTGTTGGCGATGCAGATCACCGCCAGGCGAAGCGTCGGCGCCCGCAGGAACTCGGTCTTGTAGCCAGGCCACAACCCGCCATGGTCCACCGCCCGGATGCCGCGATACTGTCGCACCGCAGGCCGCGCGCATAGTTGTTGGGGCGTCCGTTGGTGAATGGCGCCTGCGTCGTCGAGCCCCTTCTGCAAAGCCTCGCCGCCGACCCGCCGGTTTCGCCGTTGCGCACCCACAGGCGAGATCCTCGACGGAGGACACGAGCCCGCCCTCCCCGCCCAGCGGGAAATCCGTGCGCGGCGCGGGTCCACCCGCCATTCGCGGGCAGGTAGCCGGTGGCAAGCCCTGGCACCACCGCATTGGTGCTCTCGACCATGCAGGTCCGGTTCATGCCGAGCGGGGTGAAGATGCGCGCGGCGAGGAAATCCGGCAGAGCCTGGCCCGAGCCGCTCCACGATCAGGCCGAGCAGAAGAAAGTTCGAGTTGCTGTAGAGGTAGCGGGAGCCGGGGGCGAAGTTCAGCGTGCGCTGACGGAAAATGGCTTCGAGCAGGTCGTCGCGGGTGCAGGGAATGGACAGGTCGGCGCCGCCGAGGCGCATGATCTCCAGCATGTCGCGGATGCCGCTGGTGTTGTGCATCAAATGCGCGACGTGATCTTCTGGCCGAAATCCGCGAGTTCCGGCACATGACGCCGTACCTCGTCCTGCGGGTCGAGCTTGCCGTCCGCCGCCAGCATCAGGATGGCGGCACAGGTGAACTGCTTGCTGACCGACGCGATCCGGAAGCTGTCTGCAGCCCCGATCGGCACCCCCAGTTCCAGGCTGGCCATCCCGGCGTGGCGGTGCAGCACCAATTCGCCGTCGCGAACCAGGCCGATGGTCATGCCTGGCGATTGCGGATGATCGAAGGCGGCGAGCAGCCGATTCATTCGTCGGCCCAGCAGCATCAGATCGAGATCGGACACGTGATTCTCATGAGGAAGCTCCCAATGTTGCGGAAATACCGGCGGGTGCGTACTGTCACCGTGAAAATACCGCTTATGACACGACGCGGGGAGTCCCCACATGACGGCGCTGCTGCAAGGCGGCATCGACTGCGACATCCATCCAGCGGTTCCCGGCTTGTCGGCGCTGCTGCCTTATCTCGACCCGTTCTGGCGTGAGATGCTGGTCACCCGTGGGCTCGATGAGCCGAATTCGATCCTCTACCCGGCCCACTCGCCGCTGACCTCGCGCCCCGAGTGGACGCAGGGTTCGGCGCCCGCCGGTGCGACCCTCGATCGCCTGCGCCGCGAGGCGCTGGACCCGTTCGCCACCTCCGTCGCGATCTGCAACTGCCTGTACGGCATCCAGCTTTTCCACAGCGAGGACATCGCGGCGGCCCTGGCGCGGGCGGTGAACGACTGGATGGTGGCGGAGTGGCTGGACCGGGAGCCGCGGCTGCGCGCATCCATCGTGGTGCCGATGCAAAGCCCCGAGCGCGCCGTGGACGAGATCGAACGTTGTGCCAAGGACCCGCGCTTCGTGCAGGTGCTGTTCCTGGTGATGGCCGACCAGCCGCTGGGCAAGCGCGCCTGGTGGCCGGTCTACGCCGCCGCCGAGCGGCTCGGCCTGCCGATCGGGATCCATGCCGGATCGTCCTACCATAACCCGCCGACCCCGGTGGGATGGACGTCCTACACCGCCGAGGACTACGCGACCCAGTCCCAGGCCTTCCAGACCCAGCTCACCAGCCTGATCTGCGAGGGGGTGTTCAGCCGCTACCCTGCCCTGAAGGTGGTGCTGCTGGAATCCGGCTTCACCTGGCTGCCGTCGCATCTGTGGCGGCTGACGAAATACTGGCACGGCCTGCGGATGGAGATCCCGTGGGTGGATCGTTCGCCGATGGAAATCGTTCGCAGCAACGTGCGGCTGTCGCTGCAACCGGTCGACGCGCCGCCCGATGCATTGCCGCGGCTGCTGGACCATATGCAGTCCGACGCGTTGCTGCTGTTTTCGACCGATTATCCGCACTGGCAGTTCGACGGCACCGACGCCTTGCCCGAGGGCCTGCCCAGCGACCTCGTGCGCAAGATCATGCTCGACAACCCCAGGGCGACCTACGCCCGCCTTCTGGAGCCGGTCCAATGAATGTCCAGGTTCGCGAAGCCACCGCCCTCAAGCCGGACGGGGTCAAACCCCACGGCGCCAGCCGGATCGCCATCGCCGATGGCGACATCCACCCGGCCACCCGCGGTCCGACGGATCTGCATCCCTGGCTGTCGCGGCGCTGGATCGACCATCTGGCGACGTTCGGGCGAACCCACCGGCATGGCTGGCAGGTCGGACCGGCCTATCCGAAAAGCCAGCCCAACGCGTCCCGCCGCGACGCGTACCCGCCGGAGGGCGGGCGGCAGGGCAGCAGCCTGTCGTTCATGCAGGCGCAGCACCTCGATCCGAACAACGTGCAACTCGGCATCCTGAACCCGCTGGGCAGCGGCCAGGGGGTGCAGAATCCGGACCTCTGCGCCGCCTTGTGCGCGGCCACCAACCATTGGCAGATCGAAGCCTGGACAGCCAAGGACGCGCGGCTGAAGGGCTCCATCGTGGTGCCGTACGAAGACGGCCCGGCGGCCGCGGCGGAAATCCGCAAGCATGCCGGCGACGCGAATTTCGTCCAGGTGCTGCTGCTGACCCGCACCGCGGAGCCACTGGGCGCGCGCCGCTACTGGCCGATCTACGAGGCGGCGGCCGAAGCCGGATTGCCCGTCGGCATCCACGCCTTCGGCTATGGCGGCAGCCCGATCACCGGCGGCGGCTGGCCGAGCTATTACATCGAGGAGATGACCGGCCACGCCCAGACCTGCCAGGCGGTGCTCGCCAGCATGGTCATCTCGACGGCGTGTTCGCCCGCTTCCCGACGCTGAAGATCGTCACTGATCGAGGCCGGTTTCGCCTGGGCCCCGCCTTTGGCCTGGCGCCTCGACAAGATCTATCGCCGGCTGCATGCCGAGACGCCGCAACTGACGCGCCTGCCTTCCGAATACATCCGCGACCATGTCTGGTGGACGACGCAGCCGATGGAAGAGCCGGAGCCCCGTGAGCACCTGCTGGACACCATCGGCTGGATCGGCTGGGACCGGCTGCTGTTCGCCACCGACTACCCGCATTGGGATTTCGACGATCCCGGCACCTGCCTGCCGCTGAAGATCACCGAGGCGCAACGCCGGCAGTTCTTCATGGGCAACGCGCGGCAGGTGTTCGGGCTCGAATAGGCCGGTCGCGCTCAGGCGGGCAGTTCGATCAGGATTTCCCCGCCTTCGACCTTCACCGGGAAAACCTTCAGGTCGGCCTCGATCGGGGCGCCCAGGCCTTTGCCGGTGCGGACGTCGAACTGGCCGGCATGCAGCGGGCATTCGATGACGTTGTCCTCGAGCCATCCCTCGCTCAGCATGGCGAAGGCATGGGTGCAGACATTGTCGGTGACGCAGATTTCCCCGCCGCTGAGATGGTAGACGGCAAGGTTGAGGCCCATCGTCTCAATCCCGATCACGCTCCCCTCGTCCACGTCCGCCACCGCCGCCACGCGTATCCAGTTCGATGTCTCAGTCATTCCGCATTTCCTCTTGCGATTCCGGACCCCAATGATGCCGCAGCTTGAACGCCCTGTCTCCCGCACTGTCGGCGGCCAGGCATGAATACCGATATCCACGTCATCGTCGGCGCCGGCCAGGCGGGCGGGCATGCGGCAATGGCGATGCGCGAAGCCGGTTTCACCGGCCGTATCATGCTGATCGGCGAGGAGGCGCACCTCCCCTATGAGCGGCCGCCGCTGTCGAAGGATGTCCTGACCGCCGAGACCGAGCCGCCGGTGAGTTGGTTTCATCCCGAAGCCCGCTACGGCGAACGCGAGATCGTGTTTCTTGCGGGTGCACGCGTGGTCGGCGTCGACCCGGCGGCGCAGCGCGTGACCCTGCAGGACGGAAAGCGGCTGCCCTATGACCGGTTGCTGCTGACCACCGGCGCGCGAGCGCGGCGCCTCACCGTCCCCGGCGCCGAGACGGTGCTGTACCTGCGAACCCTGGACGATGCCCGGCTGATCCGCGAGCGGATGCCCGTCGGCGGCCATGTCGCCTGCATCGGCGCGGGGGTGATCGGCCTGGAACTGGCCTCCTCCGTCCGCGCGCGCGGCTGCGCGGTGACGGTGATCGAGGCCGGCGCGGGTGCCATGGGCCGCTCGCTGACGCCACCTTTCGCCCGCTACATCGAGGCGCTGCATCGCGCCGCCGGGGTGGAACTGCGCTTCGGCGCCAACATCCGCGCGATCGAGGAGGGGATGGTGATTGGCGATGGCTTTCGCCTTGCCGCCCAGGAGGTGATTGCCGGCATCGGCATCGAGCGCCGCGTTGAACTCGCCTGCGATGCCGGGTTGGAACTGGACGGCGGCATCGTCGTCGACGAATTCGGGCGGACGACGAAAGAAAACATCTTCGCCGCCGGCGACGTGACGGCGTTCTGGCACCCGACCCTGCAACGGCGCTTGCGGCTGGAGGCGTGGCGGCACGCGCAGAACCACGGCATCGCCGTCGGCCACGCCATGGCCGGCTGGACCGAACCCTATGACGACGTGCCGTGGTTCTGGACCGACCAGCACGGCATCAACCTGCAGGTCGCCGGATTGCCCGAAAGCGCCGAGAAGACGGTGATGCGCGGGGATTTCTCGCAAGCCTCCTTCGCCGCGTTCCATCTGGACGCCGCAGGCCTGATCGTGGCGGCGACGGGGGTGAATGCGCCGCGGGAAATCCGGGCGGCGACGGCGTTGATCAAGGCGGGCAAAGCGGTGGATCCGGCGGTGCTGGCCGATCCCGCCGTACCGGCGCAGAAACTGGTGGCCTTGGGGAGATAGTGCTTGCGGCTCCCCGCCTCCCTCAAGGGTTTTGCGGCATTCGCGCGACGGCGGTAAAGCCGGCTTCGGCGGCGACCAGGGCTTGCGCGATGTCGGCGTCATCGTGGGCGACCGACAGGAACATGTTGTGCTTAGGGTGGAAATACACGCCGTCCCGCAAGGCCGTGCTGCAGAACAGGTTTCCCTTGGCGTAATCCGCGTCGTTCTCGAATTGCAGCAGCGGCATCTGCACCGGACCGCTCTGGCGGATGCGCAGGCCGTGGCGCTCGGCGGCGGCGGCGAGGCCGTCGCGGAGCATCTGGCCGGTGCGGGCCATCCGCGCCGGCCCGTCATCGCGCTTCAACGCGCGCAAGGTGGCCACGGCGGCGGCCATCGGCACCGAGGCGCACCAGAACGAGCCGGTCGAATACACCTGGGTCGCGGCCTCACGAAACCGATCGCGGCCGGTGGCGGCGGCAAGGGCATAGCCGTTGGCGATGGACTTGCTCCACGCCGACAGGTCCGGCCGGATGCCGAGCGCTTCCCAGCTGCCGCCCAGATGCAGGCGAAATCCGGCGCGGACGTCGTCGACGATCAAAGCAGCGCCGGTGCGGTCGCAGATCGCCCGCGCGAGGGTCGCGAATTCCTGGCTCGGCAGTTCCTGCTCGCGGGCGAAATCATGCCGGAAGGCTGCGACCAGCACCGCCGCCAAATCGCCACCCCCCTGTTCGGCCGCCTGTTCCAGGCTGGCGCAGTCGTTGTACTCGAACTGGATGATATGCGCCCGATCCTCGGCGGTGACGCCGGCCAGCGACGGCGAGCACCAGGGCACGGCGCCATGATACGAGCCGCGCGCCACCAGCACCTTGCGCCGTCCGGTGCCGGCGCGGGCGATGGTGACGCATACCGTGGTGGCGTCGCCGCCGTTCTTCTGGAACTGCACCCAATCGGCATGCGCGACCGTATCGACCATCAGCTCGGCGAGTTCCACCATCGCTTCGCCAGGGCCGTTCATGCAGTCACCCAGCGCCTGCTGCCGGCGCGCCGCCTCGTTCACCTCGGGATGCTGATGGCCGAGCACCACCGGACCCCAGCTGCACATGAAATCGACGAATTCGCGGCCATCGACATCCCATAGATGCGCGCCCTCGGCACGGGCGAAGAACTGCGGATAACCATGGGGCAGGTTGGCCGCGTTCTGGTGCCCCCACATGCCGCCGGGAACCACGCGGGCGGCGCGGGCGCGCAAGGCGGCGTCACGGTGGTTTCGCAGCAGGGCGTCGTGGGGCATGGCCAGTCCTTCATTGCGTCGCAGGAGCCATATCCTATGCTGGCGTGTGCCTTGCCGCGAGAGGGTCCGTCCATGCGCTTCATCGTCGCCTTGCTGGCCTTGCTCGTGGCGTCAGGCGCCGAGGCGCAAACCCTGCGCATCGGCATCGCCAGTGACCCCGACGTGCTGGACCCGACGCTGTCGCGCAGCGTGGCCGGGCGGCAGGTCTTCGCCGCCTTGTGCGACAAGCTGGTCGATATCGACGCCGATTTGCGCATCGTGCCGCAATTGGCCACCGCCTGGGCCTGGTCCGACGATGGCCGCACCCTTTCACTCACCTTGCGCCCGGGCGTACGCTTCCAGGACGATTTGGCGATGGACGCGGCGGCGGTGCAGATGGCGCTGCAACGCCATTTCACGATGCAAGGCTCCACCCGCCGGCCCGAAATGGGGCCGGTCACCAGCATCGAGGTCGCCGGGCCGCTGGAGGTGCGGGTGCATCTCGCAACACCGTTCGCGCCGTTGGTCGCAGCCCTTGCCGACCGCGCCGGCATGATGGTCTCACCGCGCGCCACCGGCCAGACCGGCGCCCAGTTCGCCGACAACCCAAGCTGCGCCGGCCCGTTCAAGCTGGTCCGCCGCATCGCCCAGGACCGCATCGAACTGTCCCGTTTCGATGGCTATTGGGACGAGGCGGCGGTGCATTTCGACCGCGTCATTTATCTTCCGGTGCCGGATTCGACGGTGCGTTCGGCCGGCCTGCGGGCCGGCAGCCTCGACCTCATCGAGCAGATCAGCCCGTCGGATCTCGTCGATCTGCGGGCCGACAAACGGGTGAAACTGTTCACAGGCCCCAGTCTCGCGTCGGTTTACATCGCGGTGAACGTCGCCAATGGCCCGCGTTCGAAATCGCCGATCGGCCAGACCTCGGCGGTGCGTGAGGCGCTGGACGACGCGATCGACCGTGGCGTGCTGAATCAGGTGGCGTTCGAAGGCGCCTATATTCCCGGCAATCAATCCGTGGCACCGGGCAGGGCGTTCTATGCCAGCCGATATCCGGTGCCGCCGCGCCGCGTGGAGCATGCGCGCGAAGTGCTGAAACAAGCAGGCCTAGGCCGGGTGCGCGTGCAGATGTCGGTGCCGAACACCAGCGAATATCGCCAGGCGGCCGAGGTCATCCAGTCGATGGCGTCAGAGGCCGGGATCGATATGGAACTGGTGCCGACGGAAGTCGCGACGCTGTTGAAGCAATGGACCGACGGCGATTTCGAGACGCTGATCGTGGCCTGGAGCGGGCGCGTCGACATCGACGGCAACCTCTACAATTTCAACGCCTGCGGGGCGGCCCTGAATGGCGGGCATTACTGCAACCGCGACCTCGACGCGCTGCTCACGCAAGGCCGTTCCTCGACCGCGCAGGCCGCCCGCCAGGACATCTATGCACGCGCTGCCGGCATCTACCTCGCCGATCGCCCCTACATCTATCTGTGGCATTCGGCGCTGATCACCGGTGCGGCCGAGAAGCTCGATGGGCTCCGGCTGATCCCCGATGGCCTGCTGCGGCCGCAGGGATTGCGTTTGCGGGCGAATTGATCGCCGTGCCTTGATTGACCGGCCGCGCGCCCGACCGTAAACGTTCCCGCAAACGAATGTCGCGCCCCACCACGAGGCGCCTTGAACAAAACCCGCCAAGATCAGGCGGGCTGAACCAAGCCGATCCTGGGGGAACGCACGGAGTTGACCGATTTTCTGCAGCTGGTGATGACCGGAACCGCGGTTGGCGCGTGCTACGCGCTGGCGGCGCTGGGCTTCACGCTGTTGTGGCAGGCATCGGGCACGATCAATTTCGCGCTCGGCGAAATGGTCATGCTGCCGGCTTTCGTGATGCTGTTCTTCCTCCATGTCACCGGCCTCGCTTTGCCGCTGGCATTCCTTGCCACCACGGCGATCGCGCTCGTGGTGCTGGGCTACGGATTCAAGCGGGTGGTGGTGGACCCGTTGATCCCGCATGGCGTCATTCCGCTGGTGATCGCGACGCTCGGGCTCTCGATCGGGTTGAAGCAGACAGTCAAAGGTGTCGCGAGCGCCCAGGTCTACACCTTCCCCAGCGTCTTTTCCGACACGCTGCTGAACGTCGCAGGCGTCCGCGTCTCGGCCGGCGACATCGGCACCGTGGTCGCCGCCGGCGCGATCGTGCTGGCGCTGCAGATGTTCCTCAACCGCACCTTGACCGGACGCGCCATGCAGGCGGTGGCGCAGAATTGTGATTCGGCAACGGTGCTGGGCATCAACGTCGAACGCATGGTGCTCTACGCGTTCCTGATCAACGCCGCGTTGGCCTGCCTCACCGCGTTGCTGGTGACGCCGGTGTATCTCGCGAAATTCGACATGGGCGACACGCTCGGGCTGAAGGCGTTCTACGCGGCGATCATCGGCGGCTTCAACAACAGCCGCGGCGCATTGCTGGGCGGCGTGCTGGTGGGCGTGCTGGAAAATTTGGTCGGCGCCTATGTCTCGCCCGGCTACAAGGAAGGTGTGGCGCTGATGCTGTTCCTGGTGGTGATCGTGTTTCGGCCGCAAGGGCTGCTGGGCACGGCCAGGGAACGCGAGGTATGACGAAGTGGCGCTGGGCCGCGCTGGCGGCGGGCGTGGTCGTCGTCGCTTTGCTGCCGACGCAATTGAAGAATTACGGCGTCTATCTCGCGACCCTGTGGTGCGTGTACCTGATCGCGGGCCTGGGCCTGAACCTCACCGTCGGCTACGCCGGATTGATCTCGCTGGGTCAGGCGGCGTTCCTCGGCATCGGCGCCTATACTGCGGCGATCATGGCGACGGCAGGCATGCCCTTCCTCGCCATCGTTCCGGCGGCGGCGGTGCTGTGTTTCTGCCTCGGGCTGCTGCTGGGGTTTCCGGCGTTGCGGGTACAGCACCACTACCTCGCCTTCGCCACCCTCGGGTTCAACATGCTGGTGTTCCTGGCGCTGCGCAACGAACAATGGCTGACCGGCGGCAATTACGGCATCACCGGCATACCAAGGCCACGCATCTTCGGCTGGCGGTTCAACGCCAGCCTCGACTTTTTCCATCTGACCTTGGCGGCATTGCTGTTGATGGCGGCACTGATGGCCTGGCTGTTGCGCTCGCCCTGGGGCCGCGCCTTCGCCGCCTTGCGCGACAATCCCATCCGCGCCGAGAGCGTCGGCATCGACACCACCTTCTACACGCTGATGGCGTTCGCGATCGGGGCGGCGTTCGCCGGCGTCGCCGGCGCTTTCTTCGCACCGCTGGTGCAGTTGGTGGAACCGGCGGCGTTCTCGCTTTCGATATCGCTGTCGATGCTGCTGATGGTCATCGTCGGCGGCGCCGGGCGGTTCTTCGGGCCGGCGCTGGGCGCGGTGGTGATCGTGCTGTTGCCGGAATGGCTGCGCGTCGCGGCGGATTGGTACCTCGCGGTGTTCGGCTTCCTGATCGTGGCGATGATGATCTGGCTGCCCGGCGGCCTGCTGTCGCTGCCGGAGCGGCTCGGCGTGCGCAAATGACGGCGTTGCTTGATGTGCACGAGCTGCACAAGGCGTACGGCGCCATTCGCGCCGTGGACGGCGTCAGCCTCGCTTTGGGTGCCGGCGAAATCCTCGGCGTGATCGGGCCGAACGGCAGCGGCAAGACCACGATGTTCAACACCATCCTCGGCCAGGTGAAGCCCGATGCCGGGCGGGTGCGGCTGGACGGCGCCGACATCACCGGCCTCGCACCGCTCGCGTTGAGCCGCCGCGGCATCGGGCGCACCTTCCAGACCTTGCAGGTGTTCGGCCGCCTGTCGGTGCGCGACAACCTGATCGCCGCGGCACAGGAATTTCGCGGCCGCGTCGCCGCGCGCTTGTTCGCACCGCCTGACGGCGGCTTGTCGGACCGCGCCGCCGAGATGATCGCGCTGTTCCGCCTCGGCCATGTGGCGCATCTGCCGGCGGGACGGCTGTCCTACGGCCAGCAGAAGCTGGTCGACATCGCCATGGCGTTCATGGCCCGGCCGCGGCTGGTGCTGCTGGACGAACCTTGCGCCGGCATGCATCCGGCGCTGATCGACGAACTGACCGAGCTGTTGCGGCGGCTCAACCGCGAACAGGGCGGCAGTTTCGTGGTGATCGAGCACAACATGGATTTCGTCATGCGGCTGTGCTCGCGGGTGGTCTGCATGGCGCAAGGAAAGATCCTGGCCGAAGGCGCGCCGTCCGCGGTGCAATCCGATCCCGCGGTGCTGGAGGCGTATCTCGGTGTCTGACGCCATCATCCGCTTCACCGAAATCACCGCCGGATACGGCAACCTCGCCATCCTGAACCGCCTTTCCTTCACGGCGCAGGCCGCCGAAATCACCCTGCTGATCGGGCCGAACGGCGCTGGCAAGTCGACCGTGCTGAAAACCCTGTTCGGGCTGCTGCGGCCAAGCGCCGGGCGGATCGCGCTGCGTGGCCAGGACGTCACCGGCCACAACCCGGCCGCCTTGCTGCGCCGGGGCGTCGCCTTCGTGCCGCAGGGGCGCAACCTGTTTTCCGGCCTGTCGCTGCTGCACAACCTCGAACTCGGCGGCATCACCCTGCCCCGCCACGACCGCGAGGCGCGCATCCCCGAAGTGCTGGACCGTTTTCCGCATCTGCGCGAACGTCTGCATGCGCAGGCCTCCACTTTGTCCGGCGGCGAGCAGAAGCAGCTCGAAATCGCCCGCGCCTTGCTGCTGCGGCCGAGCGTGCTGCTGATCGACGAGCCGTCGATCGGGCTGTCGCCGATCGTCAGCCAGACCGTGTTCCGCCTGCTGCGCACCCTCGCCGATGCCGGCACCACGGTGCTGATGGTGGAGCAGAACGTGCGCAGCGCGCTGGCGGTGTCCGATCGGGTGCTGCTCCTCGAAGGCGGGCGGCTGGTGCGTGACAGCCCGGCCGCGGGCTTGCTGGACGATCCCGAACTGAACCAGGTTTTTCTCGGCGGCCGGGTGCGTGGCCGGCCGAGCGCATGCTAAATCCCAACCGAGGCGCCACGCCCGCCGCCCGCAGGAGGACATGATGGACCGCAGAACCGCACTGAAACTCGGCGCCGCTTTTGCCGCGACCGGCATCGCTGCCGACGGCCTGCCCGCCGCGGCGGCGGAAGGCGACATCCTGATCATCGACAACGTCGAATTGTCCGGCACCGGCGTCACCTCCGGCAGCATGTGGAAGATGGGCGTCGATCTTGCGGTGAATGAGATCAATGCGGCCGGCGGCATTCTCGGCCGCAAGATCTCCATGGTCCACAACGACAACCAGTCCCAGGCGCAGATCGCCCGGGCGGTGGCGACCAAGGCGGCCGATGCCGGTCCGTATGTGATGCTCGGCCCGATCTTCTCGGGCGACGTCAATGTCAGCATGGCGATCGCCGAAGACGTGCAGATCCCGATGATCATGGGCGGCGAGGCAAGCTCGCTGACCTTGCATGGCAACAAATATTTGTTCCGCACCTCGCTGAACCAGGCCGCCGCGATGCCGAAGCTCGCGAACTACCTGGCCGGCGCCGGGGTGAAATCGGTGGTGGTTGTGTATGGCGCCAATGATTTCGGCAAGGGCGGCCGCGACGCCATGGTGCGTGAACTTGCCAGCCGCAACATCGCGTTGGCCGCCGACATCGCGACCGAGCCGGGCCAGCTCGACTTCTCCTCGGTCGTGGTGACCGCGGCGAAGGCCCGCGCCGACGCGCTGTTCGCCTACATGAACGAGGAGGAATGCGCCCGCTTCCTGATCGCGCTGAAGAAACTCGGCTACGACAAGCCGGTCTATGGCGAGACGGTGCTGGTCAGCCAGCGGGTGATCGAGCTGGCCGGTGGCGCGGCGAATGGCACGAAGGGGCATGTCGGGTTGAGCGTCGATGCGCCGAATGACCGGGTGCAGGAGTTCGGCGCCAAATTCCAGGCGGCGTACAAGGTCAACAGCGACCACAACGGCATCAAGGGCTACACCGCGGTTTATTTGGTCAAGGCGGTCACGGATCAAATGAAGAAATTCGACCGCCACACGCTCGTCGACATGATCCATGGCCACAGCTTTTCGGCCGACACCTATCCCGGACTGCTGCTCGACGTGTCGTTCGACGAGAACGGCGACCTCGACCGCGAGAGTTATCTGGTGGAGGTCCGCGACGGCCGCCAGGTGATTACCGAAGTGCTGCCGGCGATCGGCAAGAAATGAGTTCTTTGCCAAGCTTCCGCGCCGCAGGGTTGATCGGCTGGCCGGTATTCCAGTCGCGCTCGCCGAAGCTGCATTCGTATTGGCTCGGACACTACGCCATCCCCGGGGCCTATGTGCCGATGCCGGTGAAGCCGGAGAGGTTGGCGGACGCGGTGCGCGGGTTGCGGGCGCTGGGCTTCGCCGGCTGCAACGTGACCATCCCGCACAAGCAGAACGCGGTGCAGCTGGTCGACCGGGTGGATAGCGTCGGCCGCCGGATGGGTGCCATCAACCTGATCGTGGTGGAGGCCGATGGCTCGCTCAGCGGCTACAACAAGGACGGTTACGGCTTCATCGAGAATTTGCGCGATGGGCAGCCGGGATGGCGCGGCGATTCGGGCCCGGCGGTGGTGCTGGGCGGCGGCGGCGGCGCGCGGTCGGTGGTGGTGAGCCTGCTCGATGAAGGCGTGCCGGAGATCCGGCTGGTCAACCGCACGCGGGCGCGGGCGGAGGCGCTGGCGCGCGAGTTCGGCGGCCCGGTGAAAGTGCTGGACTGGGCCGAGCGGCATGGCTGCCTCGGCGGTGCCGCGTTGCTGGTCAACACCACCAACCAGGGCATGGTCGGGCAGCCGGCGCTGGATCTCGCGATGGACGACTTGCCGCGCGGCGCCTTGGTCTGCGACATCGTCTACAACCCGCTCATCACGCCGTTGCTGGCGGCGGCGCAAGCCCGCGGCAACCCGACGGTGAACGGTCTCGGCATGCTGCTGCACCAGGCGCGGCCGGCGTTCCAGGCCTGGTTCGGGATTCTTCCCGACATCACGCCGCAATTGCGCGCGGCAATCGAGGCGACGATCGCGTGAGCGGGATGTTTTCCCTCGCCGGGCGCGTGGCGTTGGTGACCGGCTCCTCGCGCGGATTGGGGCTCGGCATGGCCGAGGCGCTGGCGGAGGCGGGCGCCACGGTTGTGCTGAACGGCCGTGACGCCGGATCGCTGGCCGCACCGGCGGCGGCGTTGCGCGCGCACGGCCACGCGGTGGATGTCGAGGCGTTCGACGTCGCCGACGAGGCGGCGGTGCGGGACGGCGTGGCGGCGGTGGCGCAGCGACACGGCCGCCTTGACATCCTGGTCGCCAATGCCGGCACCCATGGCGCCGCCAGGCTTGCGGATTGGCGGCTCGCGCAATGGGAGCACGTGCTGCGGACCAACCTGACCTCCGCCTTCTTTGCCGCCCAGCAGGCAGCCGCGCACATGATCCGCGGCGGCTACGGGCGGATTATTTTCACCGGCTCGCTGACCGGCAGCCGAGGGCGGCCGACGATCCACGGCTATGCCGCATCCAAAAGCGGCCTCGCCTCCCTGGCGCGCACTCTCGCCGCCGAACTGGGCGAGCACGGGATCACCGTCAACACCCTCGCTCCTGGCTATTTCGAAACCGAGATGAGCGCCGGTTTGCGCCAGGACGCGGAATTCGTCGCGCGCATGACGGCGCGTATCCCGCTGCGCCGCTGGGGCACGCCGCGCGACCTCGCGGGGATCGCGGTGCTGCTGGCGTCGGAAGCCGGGAGCTACATCACCGGCCAGGAACTCTGCGTCGATGGCGGGCTGGGTGCGGCCCTGTAGCCGTCAGCGCGGATAGAGCCCGGCCGCGCGCGCCCGCAGTTTCACCAACGCCACCATCAGATCCAGCGTCGGCGTGGCCACGCCGGCCATCCGCGCGAGGTCCAGCGGCGTGGTGTAGATGCCGTCGATCTCCATCGGCCGGCCCAGCTCCAGGTCCTGCAGGATGCTGGGCTTGTGGGTCATGGCGCGGGCGATCTGCATGTGCCGCTCCATGTTCACCTTCGGGGCGCAGCCAAGGGCGCGGGCAATCTCGTGGGCCTCGGCATGCAACGCCCGCATCGTCGCGGTGCATTGCGGCTCCTGGTGGAAGTCCTTGGGTGCCGAGCGGGTCAGCACCGCCACCGGGCCGGAGCTGATATTGCCCAACAGCTTGGTCCAGATCGCGTCGCGGATGCGCTCGGTCACGTCGGTCGCGACACCGCCGGCCCGCAACGGCGCCGCGATCGCTTCCGCCCGCTCGGACAACCGGCCGTCCGGCTCGCCGAGGATCAGCCGGGGCTCGGCGTTCTCGACCTCGATCACCCCGGGCTCAAGCACCTGGCAGGCGGAATAGACCACGCCGCCGATGGTCCGCGCGGGGCCCACGGCCTCGCGGATGACATCGCCCGGATCGAGGGTGGGCAGGCGGCGGCCGTCGAGCGCGCCGCCATGGGCGTGGAAATACCACCAGGGAATACCGTTCAGCACGAACGCGACAGGAGTGTCGGGGCCCAGCAGCTTGCCGATGCCCGCCGCGACCGAGGGCAGCGCCGGCGCCTTCGCCGTCACCAGCACGGCATCCTGCGGCCCCAGCTTCGCCGCGTCGTCGGCGGCCTCGGGGCGGCAGAACAACTCGCCGTCCGGGGTATGGACGCGCAGGCCGCGCGCCTGGATCGCGGCCAGGTTGGCGCCACGCGCGACGACGGAGACTTGGGCGCCGCCTTTCGCCAGCCGCGCCGCCAGATGGCCGCCGATCGCCCCGGCGCCGTACACGCAAATCCGCATCAAGCCGCTCCATCTACAAAGAAGCCGGCCGACAAAGAAAGCCGGCAAACATAGCAACGCCGGGACCAAGACGGCCCCGGCGCCTCGTTTCTTTCGCCACCGCAACGCGGCAGGCACCGCCGCCGCCTCTCGCGAGGGAGCCGCCGGGACATCAGGAAGCGGCGTTTGCCACTTCCGCCTCGGTGGGGAACCGGCCCGCCTGCTTCTTGCTGAAGCGCAGCGATCCATCCACCGTGATCTCGAACACGCCGCCGCTGCTTTTGCGCAACGTCACCCGGGCGCCGGGGTGTTTCGAGATGATGATGTCCCGCGCGGCACGGGCGCGCGGTTCGTAGCCTCACATGCCGCAGTATTCGATCTCGATTTCCATTTTTGCCTCCTGGGTCAGCCGCCGGGGACTCTGGTTGCCTGCCGGTTTCCGGTCAAGTCGGGTGCTGGACAGCCCAAGCGCCGACTGCCTATAGCTGAGGCAGAAATTGACGGGATTACCCTATGATCGAAGCGCCCATCGTCCCGGTCATCCTTTCCGGCGGCTCCGGCACAAGGCTTTGGCCGGTGTCGCGGGAAAGCTTCCCGAAGCAGTTCTGGCCGTTGATCTCGCCCGATTCGATGATCCAGGAGACCGCAAACCGGGCACTGGGCGAGGGTTTTGCGCCGCCGGTGGTGGTGTGCAACCAGGAACACCGCTTCCTGGTGGCCGAACAGATGCGCAACGCGGGGTTCGCCGATGCCCGCATCGTGCTGGAGCCGGTTGGCCGCAACAGCGCGCCGGCCATCGCCGCCGCCGCCTTGGTGGTCGCCGAGACCGATCCGGATGCGGTGCTGTGGATGATGGCCGCCGACTCGGCCATCCAGGACAGACCGGCCTTGCACGCGGCCTTGGCGATCGCTGCCGCCGCCGCCCGCGCCGGCCGCATCGTCACCTTCGGCATGCGCCCGACCGCGCCCGAGATCGGCTACGGCTACATGGAGGTCGGCGCCCCCCTGCCCGGCCTGCCCGGCGCCCACGACGTCGCCCGCTTCATCGAGAAACCCGATGCCGACACCGCGCGGACGCTGGCGGGGTCCGGCCGGCATCTGTGGAATTCCGGCATGTTCGTCTTCACCGCCGCCACCCTGCTCGCCGAGTTGGAACTGCACGCGCCGGACGTGCTGGCGGCGGTGCGCCTGGCCGTCGCGGCGCGCACCGACGACCTCGATTTCATCCGCCTCGATCCGGCGGCGTTCACTGCCTGCCCGTCGATCAGCATCGACTACGCGCTGGCCGAACGTACGGCGCAGGCGGCGGTGGTGCCGGCCGATATCGGCTGGTCCGACGTCGGCAGCTGGAACGCGCTGTGGGAACTGGGCGGCAAGGACCGCCACGGCAACGTCGCGGTCGGCGACGTGCTGCTGGAGGGCTCGACCAATTGCTACGCCCGCAGCGACGGCATCGTCACCGCCGTGGTCGGGCTGCAGGACGCGATCGTGGTGGTCACCGAGGACGCGGTGCTGGCGATGCACCGCGACCGCGCGCAGGACGTGAAGAAGGTGGTGGACCGGCTGAAATCGGCCGGAAGGCGGGAGGCGGTGGCGCATAACCGCGTCTACCGTCCCTGGGGCTTCTATGAGAGCCTGATCCACGGCGACCGCTTTCAGGTGAAACGCATCGTGGTAACGCCCGGGCACAAGCTGTCGCTGCAAAAGCATTTCCACCGCGCCGAGCATTGGGTGGTGGTGCATGGCAGCGCCCTTGTCACCCGTGACGACGAGACCCTGCTGGTGCGCGAGAATGAGAGCATCTACCTGCCCTTGGCCTGCGTGCACCGCCTGGAGAACCCCGGCCGCATTCCACTGACCCTGATCGAAGTGCAGTCCGGCAGCTATCTCGGCGAGGACGACATCGTGCGCCTCGAAGACACCTATGGCCGCAGCTGACGGCCGCGGCTTCGGGCATCACCGCCATCGCATCACATTCGCGAAACTTTGCGCCTCCGAGACGATGCCTGCGCCCGCGCTGTGATGGACGGAGCTGGCCGTGTCGTCTACACCACCGCGTTCGTCAGCACATAATTCACGGACTCCCCGCATTATGCCAATAGCTCTCGTTACCGGTGTCACCGGCCAGGACGGCGCCTATCTGTCGCAGCTGCTGCTCGATAAAGGCTATCGAGTCCATGGGCTGCTGCGCCGTTCCGCCTCGGCCGAAGTCATCGGCGAACGGCTGCGCTGGCTGGGCGTGCTGGACCGACGTGCGAACTGGTCGATGGCGACCTGAACGACCTGTCGAGCCTCATCCGGATCATGCGAAACCGTGCAAGCCGGACGAGGTCTACAACCTCGCGGCGCAAAGCTTCGTCCATGCCTCGTGGCAGCAGCCGCTGCTGACCGGCGCGGTCACCGGCCTCGGTGCCGTGAACATGCTGGAGGCGGTGCGCATCGCCCGGCCGCAGGCGCGCTTCTACCAGGCGTCGTCGTCGGAGATGTTCGGCAAGATCCAGGAGCCGATGCAGAGCGAGCGCACGCCGTTCTACCCGCGCAGCCCCTACGCCGCGGCCAAGCTCTATGCGCATTGGATGACCGTGAACTACCGCGAGAGCTTCGGCCTGCACGCCTCCTCCGGCATCCTGTTCAATCATGAGAGCCCGCTGCGCGGCATCGAATTCGTCACCCGCAAGGTCACCGACGGGGTCGCGCGGATCAAGCTCGGGCTGGCGCAGCGAGCTGCAGCTCGGCAATCTCGACGCCACGCGCGACTGGGGCCATGCCCGCGACTACGTGCGGGCGATGTGGCTGATGCTGCAGCAGGACGTGGCCGACGACTACGTGATCGCCACCGGCCGCACCATCAGCATCCGCGAGCTGTGCCGCCATGGCCTTCGCCTGCGTCGGGCTGCAATGGCAGGATCATGTCGCGTACCGCCGCCGACCTGCTGCGGCCGGCCGAGGTCGAGGTGCTGCTCGGCGACGCCTCCAAGGCGAAGCAGCGGCTTGGCTGGAGCGCCGACCGCGACGTTCGAGGAAATGATCGCCGAAATGGTCGAGGCCGACCTCGCCCGCCACCGCGCCCGCACCCAGGTGCAGATGCCCACCGCCGCGATGCTGGCGACCGCCCGGTAGCAGGCCGCCGTGTCGCCACGCCGCATTCTGGTCACCGGCGCCTCCGGTTTTGTCGCCGTTCACCTGATCCCGGCCTTGCGCGCCGCCTTCCCGCAGGCCGAGCTGTTGCTCTGCGGCGCCGGACAGATCGAGCTTGATATCACCGACCGGGCGGCGGTACGCGCGCTGGTGCAGGATGCCCGCCCGGATGCCTGCGTCCATCTCGCCGCCGTGTCGGCGGTGCCGGCGGCGCGGCGCGACCCCGCGCAGGCTTGGCAGGTGAACCTGCACGGCACCCTGGCGCTGGCCGAGGCGTTGGTCGAGCACACGCCCGACTGCCCGCTGCTGTATGTGTCCACGTCCGAGATCTACGGCGCGTCGTTCCGCGCCGGCACGCCGCTGGACGAGACCGCGGCGGCGGCGCCGATGAACACCTACGCCGCCACCAAGGCGGCCGCCGACCTCGCGCTTGGCGCGCATGGCGGCGACCGGTTTGCGAGTGATCCGGATGCGCCCGTTCAACCACACCGGCCCGGCGCAGACCGCGGCCTTCGTGGTGCCCGCCTTCGCCCGCCAGATCGCCCGCATCGCGGCCGGCCTGCAGCCGCCGATGCTGCGATGTCGGCGCGCTGGACACCAACCGCGACTTCCTCGACGTGCGCGACGTCTGCGCCGCCTATGTCGCCTGCATTCGCCGTGCCGAGACGCTGCCGCCGGGCATCATCATCAATCTCGCCTCCGGCAAGCCGCGGCGCATCGGCGACATCCTGGACCGCATGCTGGCACTGTCCGGCGTGGCCGCGACCGTGCAGACCGGCGACGCCCTGCTGCGCCCAAGCGACATCCCCATGGCCTGCGGCGACGCCCGCCTGGCGCTCGCGGCGCTGGACTGGACCGCGAAGATTCCGTGGGAGCAGACGCTGCGCGACGTGCTGGACGACTGGACGGCGCGAATCGCCTGCGACCCGATGGCCTGAGCTACTATGCCGCGCGCACGCGGCCGAGGAATGCGTGCACGGTGCCGCGCAACTGCCTCGTCTGATCCTGCAGGATCCGGGCGGCGCCGAGCAGGCCGGCGGCCTGTGTGCCGGCGTCCCGGCCGGCCGCGTCCATCTGGCCGAGCCGCTCCACCATCCGCTCCGTGCCGCCGGCCGCAGCTGTCGTCGCGCGCGCAATCTCCTGCGTTGCCGTGCCTTGCTGCGCCACCGCCGCCGCGATCTCGGCGCCGGCGCGGTCAACGTCCGAAATGGTCTCGGCCAGGCCCAGCATGGCCGAGGCCGCCTGCTGCGTCGCGCCCTGGATGGCGGTGATCTGCGCCGTGATGTCCTGCGTCGCGCGGGCGGTCTGCGCCGCCAACGCCTTCACCTCCCCGGCCACCACGGCAAAGCCGCGGCCGGCTTCACCGGCGCGCGCGGCCTCGATGGTGGCGTTCAGCGCCAGCAGGTTGGTCTGGCCGGCGACGCCGTTGATCAACTGCACCACGTCGCCGATGCGCGTGGTGGTTTCGAGCAGGGTCCGGACAATGGCGTCGGTGGCGCGCACCGCCTCCGCCGCCCGCGCGGCGCCCGAGGCGGTCTGACCGACCTGGCGGGCGATCTCTGTCACCGAGACGGCGAGGACATCAGCGGCTTCGGAGGCGGAGCGAACCTCGCGAGACGCGTCGCCCGAGGCGATGCTCGCGGCCTCGCCGACGTCGGACGTGGTTCGGGCCACCAGATGCACCTGCGCCGCGGCTGCATCCACCGCCGCGGCGGCGCCTTCGAGCGCCATCATCGCACTGCCGATCTCACCCTCGAAATCGTCGATCGCATCCGCCCGCGCCTCGGCCCGCGCCACCCTTGCCGTGAGATCGACCTGTGCCGCGGCCTCCAACTGGCTGGTCTCGGCCAGACGCTGGCGCAGCCGTTCGGCGGCGGCGGCGAGCCTGCCGATTTCGTCGGCCCGGCGGGCGCCGGCGATCGCGACACCGAGGTCGCCGGCCGCCATGGTCGAAATCCCCTGCGCCACCGCCGCCAGCGGCGTCAGCAAGGTACGGCGGACCACCACCACCACCAAGCCGCCGACCAGCAGGACCAGGCCGGCCACCAGGCCCAGCAGCCACATCCGCAGGTCATCCGCCTCTGCCACGGCGGCGGCGAGCAACAGGCTGCCGCGCGCCTCGGTCCGGCTGGAGCTGGCATCGAGGATCAGGTTCAGCGCCTTTCGGCTGTCTCGATTCGCCTGGTTGTTGCCCAAGAGGTCGGCGGCGGCGGCACCCTGCGCACGGGCCACCGTGATGAGTTCGGTGCGAAACGTGATGAACGAAGCGATCGCCTGGTCCAGCGCCGCGAAGGCCGCGACGTCCGGACCCGTAACCCGCTCCCGCCACGCCGTCGTCTCCTGCGCCAGGTCACGCAGCACATGGGCGAGCGAATCGGCGAAACGGCCGATCTCCGCCTGATCCTTGGCGATGTAGAGGCCACGGCTTTCCATCACCGCGGCCAACACCTGCTTGTTCACCCGCTCCGCATGCCAGGTGGCTTCGGCGGCGACCCGCGCGGCGGCGATGTGGCCCTGATAGTTGCCGAGCGCCGCGAAGGTTGCACCGGCGGTCCCCAGCGCCACCAGCGCCAGGATGGCCAGCGCCACGTAGACCCGCATGGCGACGGAACGAGAAAACAGGCGAAGCATGGCAATCGGTTCCGTGATGATGAACGGCGAAGCTACCCGCGAACGATTGCGGCATCCTTAAAGAACCCGATCGGAGCGCCGGTGATTGCGGGAGGCGGCTTTTCGTTGTCTGCTCGGCACCGACACAGGAAAGACAACACGATGCCCGGTGCGGCCCTGGCGGCAGACGACCTGCCACGTTCCCTGACGCTGCAAGGCGCCTCCAACGTGCGCGACCTCGGCGGCTGGAAGACCACGGACGGACGGCGGGTTCGCTTCGGCCTGGTCTATCGCGCCGCCGCGCTGTCGGCGCTGACCGAGGCGGATGCCGAAGCCCTCGCCGCCACCGGGCTGCGGACGGTGTGCGACCTGCGTGGATTGGTGGAACGCGAGCGTGGGCCGTCGCGCCTGCACGGCGTCAACACCCACGCGCTGAGCATCGAGCCGTCGCTCGGCGCGTCGTTGCGCGACATCGCGGCGCGGCGCGAGGCGACCAACGAGGATGTCATGGTGCTGATGCGCGCAGCCTACATCGCCTATGCGATGGACTGGTCGCACCGCTACCGCGCGATGTTCGACCTGCTGCTGGCGGACGAATTGCCGTTGCTGTTCCACTGCACCGCCGGGAAGGACCGCACCGGCTTCGGGGCGGCATTGTTGCTGACCGCACTCGGCGTGTCGGAAGCCGATGTGGAGGCCGACTACATCGCCACCAACCGCCTATGGCGCGGCGATTCGGAGCTTTCGTCCGTGCTGCCGGAAAACGTGGCCAGGGTGCTGCTGCGGGTGCATCCGGAATTGCTTCACGCGGCGTTCGGCGCGGTGCGCGACACGCACGGCACTGTCGATGCGTATCTGGAGCAACGCATCGGGCTGGGTGCGGCGCGGCGCGAGGCATTGCGCGCGCGGCTGTTGGAGTGAGGCGGGCGTAACCAGCACTACAAGCCCGCCAGGATTTCGGCTTTTCGCAACAACGCGTCGACACGCGTGCCGAACACCGCGAAGCGCTGGTCGGTGGTCTGCCCACGCAAATAACGCACATAGATCTGCTCGATGATGACTGCGAGCTTGAACGTCGCGAAGGCGTAATACCAGCGGACGCGGCCGACATCGAAGCCGGTACGCTCCGCGTAGCGGGCGATCGCCTGTTCGCGCGTCGGGAAGCCCGGGTACCAGAACGGCATCGCCGCTGCATCGATCCAGGCCGGGTCGTCGCCCGGTTCGGCCCAGTAGTTCAGCAGATAGCCGAGGTCGAGCAACGGATCGCCGCGGGTACACATGTCCCAGTCCAGCACCGCGACGGGGCGCGCGGGATCGGAGGGGTCGACCAGAAGGTTGTCAAGCTTGAAATCGTTGTGCAGCAGCACCGCGGGGCCTGGGGATGGCAGGCCGGATTGCAACCATGCCAGCAGCCTTGCCACATCCGGCCGCTCGCGCGCCGCCGCCGCATGCCAGCGCCGCACCCAGCCTTCCAGCTGGCGGGTGATGAAACCCTCCGGCCGGCCGAGATCCTGCAGGCCGACCGACGCCGGATCGACCGCGTGCAAATCGGCCAGCGCGTCGATCAGCATGGTGCCGATCCGCGAGGCCAATTCGGGCTGGTCGCGATATTGCGGCGGCAAATCGGTCTGTATCACCACGCCACGGCGGCGCTCGGCGATCATGAACACGGCGCCGATCACGCTTTCGTCTTCGCACAACACGAGGCTGCGCGGCGCCAGGGGATAAGCCGCATGCAGCACGCTCAACACGCGGTGCTCGCGCCGCATGTCGTGCGCCCCCGGCGGAATTGGGCCGAGCGGCGGCCGGCGAAGCACGTATTCCGCCGCACCGATGCGCAGCAGGTAGGTGAGGTTGGCGTGACCGGCGGTGAAGCGCCACGCCTCGATCTTTCCCGTGGCGCCGAGCCTCTCGCGCAACCACGGTTCGAGCCTGGTGAAATCGAGCGCCTCTTCCGGAGGTGCCGCGACAACCTCAGTCATTGCGTCCGTCTTTCTTCAGCTCCAATCGTGCGATGGCGACGCTGTGAACCTCGTCCGGGCCGTCGACGATGCGCATGACGCGGGCGCGCGCCCAGGCATAGGCGAGATGAAAGTCCTGGCTGACGCCGCCGCCGCCATGCGCCTGAATAGCGCGGTCGAGCACGTTCAGCACCATGCGCGGCGCCGCCACCTTGATCATCGCGATCTCCGCCCGCGCCGCCTTGTTGCCGACCCGGTCCATCATGTCGGCGGCCTTCAGCGTCAGCAGCCGCGCCTGCTCGATCTCGCATGCGGCTGTCGGCGATCCATTGCCGGATCAACGCCCTGTTCGGCGAGCGGCTTGCCGAACGGCGCTGCGAGATCTTGACGCGCGGCACACATCGCTTCCAGCGCCCGCTCCGCGACGCCGATCATGGCGCATGCAGTGATGGATGCGGCCCGGCCCGAGCCGCCCCTGCGCGATCTCGAAGCCGCGGCCCTCGCCGAGCAGGATGTTGCTCGACCGGCACCCGGACATTCTCGAAACTCGATCTCGGCATGGCCGTGCGGCGCGTCGTCGTAGCCGAACACGTTGAGGTGGCGCAGCACCTTCACGCCCGGCGTGTCGCGCGGCACCAGGACCATCGACTGCTGCTTGTGCTTCGGCGCGTCGGGATCGGTCTTGCCCATGAGGATGAAGATCTTGCAGCGCGGGTCCATCGCGCCGGAGGTCCACCATTTGCGGCCGTTGATCACGTAGTGGTCGCCGTCGCGGACGATCCGCGCCTCGATGTTGGTGGCGTCGGACGACGCGACCGCCGGCTCGGTCATCGCGAAGCCGGAGCGGATCGTCGCCTTCGAGCAGCGGCGTCAGCCACTGCTCCTTCTGCTCCGGCGTGCGCGTAGCGCATCAGCGTTTCCATGTTGCCGGTGTCCGGTGCGGAGCAGTTGAACACCTCCGGCCCGATATGCGACCGGCCCATGATCTCGCAGAGCGGCGCGTATTCGAGGTTGGTCAGGCCAGCGGGATCGATTCATGCGCCGGCAGGAACAGGTTCCACAGCCCGGCGTCGCGTGCCTTGGCCTTCAGTTCCTCCATGACAGGCGGTTGCTGCCAGCGGGTTGGTGCCGCGTCCAACTGGGCGTCGGCGATTTCCTCGTTCGGATAGACATGCTCGTCCATGAATTGCCGCAGGCGATCCTGCAGCGTGCGCACCTTGTCGCTGTACTCGAAATTCATGACGTCCCCTGGGAGCTTGCCTGGGTGCATTGCAGCACCGTAGCACCTGCGGCGGAAGCCCCGCCTCAGCCGACCCCGAGCAGCGCCATCGCGGCGCCCAATTCGCTCACCTCGGCGTCGGGCCGGCCGGGCAGGTTCTCCGCCGGCTGGGCGTAGCGGTTGCACCAGACGACGCGAAAGCCGAACGCCGAGGCGGCCCAGGCATCCCACGCATTGGACGAGAAAAAGCATATTTCGTCCCGTGCCACGCCGAGCCGGTCCAGCACCAGTTGGTAGACGCGCGGGTCGGTCTTGAACACGCCGACCTCATCGACCGACAGCACCGTGCCGATGCGCCCGGCGATCTCAGGCTGCGCCACCAACGGCGCCAGCATGCCAGGTGAGCCGTTGGACAGGATCGCGGTCTGGAAGCCTGCCCGGAGCAGACGCTCCAGCATATTGGGCACCTCGGGGAATGGCGCCAGCGTGCGATAAAGATCGAGCAGGCGGGTGCGCAGCGACGGGTCATCGATGCCCATCGCGCGCAGGCTGTAATCCAATGCGTCGGCGGTGACCTGGTCGAACGGGACGTAGCGGCCCTGCAGGCTGCGCAACCAGGAATATTGCAGCTGCTTGTCGCGCCACAACACCGTCAAAGCCCCGGCCTTGTCCCCCAGCGCATCGCGGCAGCGCGCGGCGGCGGAGGCGAAGTCGAACAACGTGCCATAGGCATCGAACACGCAGGCACGGATGCCGGGGATGGACGCATTCATGCCGGATCGGGCACCAGCGCCGCGCCGATGATCCGCCCGTCCGCACCCTGGAGAATGACCGCCATCCGCTCGCCGGCAATGGCCGCGTGGGTGATGTCGAGCTTGGCGCCGCGCCAATCGCCGATCGGTTCCAGCGCGCGGACGATGTTGGATTCCACCAGCGTCGCGCCGGCATTCTCACCGCGTGCGACCTTGGTGCGATGCTGGGCATCGTAGCCGACCAGCAGGACCTTGCCGCCGCCGCTGCCGGCGCCGACCGCGATGCTGATGCCGGCGGCGTCCCGCGTTGCCTGCACCGGCACGGCCGCTGATCCGGCGGCGCTCCGCAATGCCCGCAGCAAGGCCGGACGATCCGAGCCGATCACGTCCTCGCTCCCGTTGACCACTGCCTGCGGGGTGTAGATGCCGCCGATGCCGGACAGGCTGGCATAGCCGCGCTGGCGCGAGGTCGCGGCCTCCAGCGAGAACGGGTCTTTCCAGCCGAGCGAATTCCAATACGTCACGTGAAAGGCCAGCGGCAGCACGTCGCGGCGGTCGCGCGCAAGCTCGGTCAGCAACTCATCGGCGGGCGGGCAGGAGGAACAGCCCTGGGAGGTGAACAATTCCACCACGACAAGGCGGCCTGGCTGCTCCGCGCGCAACGGGCCGGAGCCCATGAGCGATACCGCGGCAAGACCAGCCATCCAGATCGATGCACGCATGATTTTCTCCGTCAGGTCCGCCGGGATCGGCTCTTGGAAGACTTGGGACATGCCCTGCCCGTTACGGCGGCCATAGGCAAGCCCTGCCTTGCGCCCCGCCTGGGCTTTGTTAGCATGACGGCCAACCGGAGGGGAAAAACCGCCATGCGTCCACTGACCGCGGCCTTGCTGTCGATTCCGTTTGCATTGGGACTGCTGGCCCCTGGCCAGGGTCACGCCGGGGGCACGCTGCGGATCGGCCTGCAGGACGACCCCGACCAGCTCGACCCCGCGACGGGCGGCACCTTCGCCGGCCGCTTCGTGTTCACCGCCATGTGCGACAAGCTGGTCGACATCACGCCGAAGCTCGATTTCGCGCCGCAGCTTGCGACCGCGTGGTCCTGGTCCGCCGACGGCCGCGCGCTGACCCTGACCTTGCGCCAGGGCGTCACCTTCCAGGACGGCGAACCGATGACCGCCGAGGCCGTGAAGGCCAATCTGGACCGCTACCGCACCGCCCCGGAAAGCGTGCGCAAGGCGGAGCTGAAATCGGTCTCCGCGGTCGAAATCGTCGATGCGCACACCATCCGCCTGGTGTTGTCGCAGCCCTTCGCGCCGCTGGTCGCGGTGCTGTCCGATCGCGCGGGCATGATCGCCTCGCCCAAGGCGTTCACCAAACTGGGGAAGGATTTCTTCACCGCACCCGTGTGCTCCGGCCCGTTCAGGTTCACTGAGCGGGTGGCGCAGGACCGTATCGTGCTCGACCGTTTTCCCGGATACTGGAATGCCGCCGCCATTCATGTCGACCGGGTGATCTTCCGCCCGATCGCCGACACCACCGTGCGGCTGGTGAACCTGCAGACCGGCCAGCTGGACATGCTGGAGGAGCTGGCGCCGTCCGACGCCGCCCACGTGAAGGCGGACCAGAAATTGCGCCTGGTCGCCACCACCGGCCTCGGCTACGCCGCGCTCAACTTCAACGTGGCACACGGCCCGAAATCCGACACGCCGGTCGGCCGCGACCCGCGTGTGCGCGCGGCTCTGGAAGCGGCGATCGACCGCAAAATCATCAACGACGTGGTGATGGAAGGTTTGTTCGTTCCGGACAACCAGACCGAGCTTCCGGAAAGCCCGTATTTCAACAAGGACATCCCGGTGCCGCCGCGCGACCTTGCACGCGCGAAGGCATTGCTGAAGGAAGCCGGCGTGGAACACCCGACGCTGGACATCAACGTCGCCAACACCCCGCGCGACAAGCAAGTGGTCGAGGTCATCCAATCCATGGCCGCTGAAGCGGGGATCACCGTCAAGGTGCTGGCCGGCGAAGTGAACTCCAACATCGACGCGATGAACCGCGGCGACTACCAGGCCCATCTCAACACCTGGAGCGGCCGTGCCGACCCCGACTTCAACATCTCCATCTTCATCGCCTGCGACGGTTTCCAGAACTGGGGCAGTACTGCAACCCAAAGCTGCAAGCCCTGCTCGAACAGGCGCGTGCGACGACGGATCCGGCACAGCGGCAAGCGCTGTACCACCAGGCGGTGGCGATCTACACCCAGGACCGGGCGATCCTATACCTGTACCACCCGACCTGGCTGTTTGCGCATGGCGCCGCGGTGAAAGGCTTCTCCCCTGTCGCCGACGGACTGATCCGGTTGCAGGGCGTGACGCTGGATTAATCCGTTCCAAGGTGGAACAGGCAGTCGCCGCGCATGGTCCGTCCGGGGATGCGCATGCACAGCACGAAGCCTGATCGCTCGAAGGCCACCGTCGCGGGCGGCGCCAGCGGCGTTTCGGGAAAATGGATGCGCCCCGCGGGCTCGCCGGCGGTGACGGTGTCACCGAGTTCCACCAACGGTTCGAACACGCCGCTTTCCGGGGCGTAGACGAAATACTCCGGGCCGCCGACCGTCAGCACCCGGGTGGGCTGCTTCGGCGCCACGAGTGCCTGCTTCGGCAAAATGCCGGCATGGGCGAGCAGGTTGCGCAAGCCACGCTCGGCGATGGCAAGTGCGGCCGGCGTCACGCGGCCGGAGCCGCCAAGCTCGGTGCCGACGGCGGGCACGCCGCGCCGCGCCGCACCGCCCGAAAGCGTGTGGTCCTCGCCGGTGCCGTGGCCGCCGCCGGTGATGTAGGCGAGCGGCGCGCCGAACGCCTGCAGCGCGTCTTGCAGCTTCTTGAAATGCGCAGCATCGTCCGCCCGCTTGATCAGTGCGCATGGCACGTACATCAGCGACGACCCGCCGGAGTGCAGGTCGCAGACGATGTCGGCCATCGGGATCAGCACACTCTCGATGTAGAACGCGATCTGGCGGGTGACATCGCCGTCCGGGTCGCCGGGGAAACTGCGGTTGAGGTTGCCGTCGTCGATCGGCGAGGTCCGGCGTCCCGCCATACCAGCCGGGAAATTCGCCATCGGCAGCAGGATGACGCGGCCCTTGATCTGCGCCGGGTCGAGCGATTTCGCGAGGTTGCTCAGCGCCACCTGGCCTTCGTATTCGTCGCCGTGGTTGCCGGACACGAACAACGCCGTCGGCCCCGCGCCGTGGCGCACCACCACGATCGGAATCGGGATGAACCCGTAGGCGGAGGCGTGAACCGAATGGAACAGGCGGACGAAGCCGCTTTGCTTGCCGTCCTGCTCGAAATCGACATCGGCGACCAGGCGGCTGCGGCGGGGTTCTGGCATCTTGTTGGTTCCCTCAACTTGGTGGCGACACCAGGTGGCAGGCGACCTGATGTCCGGGAGTGGACGCACCGAGCAACGGCTCCTGCGTGCGGCAGATATCCATGACATACGGGCAGCGCGTGTGGAACCGGCATCCGGCGGGCGGATTGAGCGCGCTCGGAATATCGCCGGCGAGCCGCACGCGGCGGCCTCGGCCACGATCCTGCGGCCGCAGCACCGGCACCGACGCGATCAGCGCCTGCGTGTAGGGATGCAGCGGGTTGTCGTAGATCGTGCCGCTTTGCGGCGATCTCGACGACCCGGCCGAGATACATCACGGCCACCCGGTCGGAGATGTGCTTCACCACGCTGAGGTCGTGCGCGATGAACAGGAAGGTGAGGCCCAGCTCGCCTTGCAAATCCTGCAGCAGGTTGACGATCTGCGCCTGCACGGAAACGTCCAGCGCCGAGACCGGCTCGTCACACACCACGAAGCGGGGGCGCAGCACCAATGCGCGAGCGATGCCGACGCGCTGGCGTTGGCCGCCGGAGAATTCATGCGGAAACCGCACGCGCGCCGCCGTGGGCAAGCCGACCAGCCGCAGCACGTCATCGACCGCCCGGCGCGCGGCGGCGTCGGCGCGGGCGCCATGGATCAGCAGTGGCTCCATGACGATGTCTTGCACCGACATGCGCGGATTGAGCGCGCCGTACGGGTCCTGGAAGATGATCTGCATGGCTTGGCGCTGTGCCCGCAGGGCCCTCGCGCCGAGGGCGGTGATATCGATGCCGTCGAAGACGATCCGTCCCGCTGTCGGCTCGATCAGGCGGATGAGCAGCCGGCCGAGCGTGGACTTGCCGCAGCCGGATTCGCCGACCAACCCCAATGTCTCGCCGGCGTGGATGGTCGAGGTCGACGCTGTCGACGGCGCGCAACGCGCTCACGTGCCGGCGGAACATGCGGCCGCCGCGGACCGGAAAATGCTTGGTGAGGCCGGTGGCGGCAACCAGCGGCGTCACGTGAGTTCCTCGGCGCGGATGCAGGCGACATCGTGCAGCACACGGCGGAATCGCCGCCGGCACGCGTCGATGCGATGTGCGCAGCGCGGGGCGAAGCGGCAACCGGCCGGGCGGCGCGCGGGCTCCGGCAGGCTGCCCGGAATCGCCACCAGGCGATGCCGGTCCTGCGCCAGGCTCGGTACGCAATCGAGCAGGCCGCGCGTATAGGGATGGCGCGGCCGATCGAACAAGTCGCCAACCACCGGCGACTGCTCGACGATGCGGCCCGCATACATCACCAGCACGCGATCGGCGATCTCGGCGATCACGCCCATGTTGTGGGTGATGATCATGATCGCCATGCCCAGCTCGTCGCGCAAATCCATCAGCAGGTCGAGCACCTGCGCCTGGATGGTGACATCGAGCGCCGTGGTCGGCTCATCGGCGATCAGCAGCTTGCGGCCGGCACGCCAGCGCCATCGCGATCATCACCCGCTGCCGCTGCCCGCCGGAGAGCTGGTGCGGATAGTCGTTCAGCCGTCGGGCGGCGGAAGGAATGCCGACGCGGTCGAGCATGTCGATGGCGCGTTGCCGCTGGTCGCGGCTGGAGACCGCTTCGTGCGCGCGCACGGTTTCCATGATCTGCTCGCCGATCGTCAGCACCGGGTTGAGCGAGGTCATCGGCTCCTGGAACACCATCGAGATGCCGGCGCCGCGGATCTTCTCCATCCGCGATTCGGACGAGGCGCCGTCAGCTCCTGGCCGGCGAAGCGCACGCTGCCGGCGGCGACGCGTGCCGGCGGTTGCGGCAGCAAACCCATGATGGTCAACGCGGTCACGCTCTTGCCGCTGCCGGATTCGCCGACGATGCCGAGGATCTCGCCCTCGTCGAGGTCGAAGCTCGACGTCCTCGACCGCGGTGATCTCGCCGCGCTCGGTCTGGAACGCCGTGGTCAGGCCGCGGACCTCCAGCAGGCTCATTGCTGGATCCGCAGCCGCGGATCGAGCACGTCGCGCAGCCCGTCGCCGAGCAGGTTGAGGCCCATCACGGTGATCATCAGCGCCATGCCCGGGATGGTGATGATCCACGGCGCATCGCTCATGTATTGGCGACCCTCGGCCATGATGTTGCCCCAGGTCGGCGTCGGCGGCACCGCGCCGAGGCCAAGGAAGCTGAGTGTGGCCTCCGACAGCACCGCATAGGCGAACAGGAAGCTCAGCTGCACGATCAACGGCGCCATGGCGTTCGGCAGGATATGCCGCCGCAGGATGCGCCAATGCCCGGCCCCGGCCGCCACCGCCGCCTGCACGTATTCCATCTCGCGCAGCACGATGACCGACGACCGCACGATGCGCGCGGTGCGGGGAATATAGACGATCGACAAGCGCCAGGATAGCGTCGAGCGTCGACGGCCCGAGCACCGCGGTGATGCCGATCGCGAGCAGGATGGCGGGAAAGGCCATCAGCGCGTCGTTCACCCGCATCAGCGCGTTGTCGATGCGCCGGAAATAACCGGCGAGCGCACCGATCAGCGTGCCGAACACCGCGTTCAGCACCACCACGGACGAGCCGATCAGACCGAAAGCTGCGCGCCCCAGATCACCCGCGACCACAGGCTGCGGCCGAAATTGTCGGTCCCGAACAGCGAAGTCCGCATCCGGCGGCACGGAACTTGAAGCGCATCGCAAGCCTGGTCGGGTCGACCGGCGCGATCCACGGCGCCAGCGCCGCCGCCAGCAGGATGATCCCGAACAGACAGAGCGCCGAGCAGGAAAAGCCGATGCTGGAGCAGCCGCCTCGATGTCGCGCAGCACCGGGTGCCGCCGCCGAGGCGGGGCCGCGTCGATCAAGCTCCGGCGTGACATCAGGCGAGATCCATGGCGCACCCGCGGATCGAGCAGCGGAATAGCCGACATCGACCAGGACATTGACCAGCACCAGCAACGCCGTCACCAGCAACAGCCCGCCTTGCACCATCGGATAATCCCGGTTCAGCACCGCCTGCGTCAGCAACTGGCCCGATGCCGGGAATGGAGAACAGCGTCTCGGTCACCACCGAGCCGGAAATCGACAGGCTGACGATGATGCCGACCACCGTGGTGATCGGGATCAGCGCATTGGTCAGCGCATGCTTCATCACCACGAGCCGGCGCGGCAATCCCTTCGCCCGCGCCGTGCGGATGTAGTCCTGCCGCAGCACCTCCAGCATGGTGGAACGGGTGATCCGCGCCAGCAGACCCACCTGCAGCAATGCGAGCGAGATCGCCGGCATGGTGGAGGTGCGCAGCCAACCGATCGGGTCGTCGGTGAACGCAATATAGCCGCCGGTCGGCAGCCAGCCGAGCCGCACGGCGAAGAGGATGATCATCAGCAGGCCGAGAAAGAAATTCGGCATCGAAATGCCGAGCATGGCGAACATCATCGCGATCTGGTCGACCCACGTGTTCTGCCGCAACGCCGCGAAGATGCCGCTCGAGCAGCCCGAAGCACCGAGCGTCAGGACCAGCGCGTACGCGACAGCGCCAATCGTCACCGGCAGCCGCGAACAGCATCACCTGCAACACCGGCTGGCCCATCAGCAGCGAACGCCCGAGATCGCCGTGCAACAGCCCGCCATACCAGCGATAGCAGCTGCGTCAGTAACGGCTCATCGAGGCCGAGGTCGTGGCGCAGCTGCGCCAGGATCTGCGCCGGCGTGGCGCTCACGCCCGCGATCGTCGACCGCGGGATCGCCGGGGATCAGGTGCATCATGGCGAAGGTGATCAGGCTGACGATCAGCAGGATCGGGACGGCGCTCGACAGGCGCGCGAGGATGATCCCGATCATCGGCGGGGGGACCTCAGTTGCTGAACCACACGTTGGACATGCGCGGAATGCGGAACGGCTTGAAGCCCTGCACGTTGGCGCGCACCGCCTGCACCTTGGTCAGCGAGCCGAACGGAACCGCATAGACCTTCTCCAGGGCCACCTTCTGCGCCCGCGCGAACGCGGCCTGTCGCCCGTCGGGGTCGGTCAGGTTGTTCATGTCGTTCCATGCCGCCAGCAGGTCCGGGTCGTCCTTGCCGTCCTTCGGCTTGTAGACGGCATTCGGCGTCGATCATCAGCTGCACCGTCGTCCAGCGCGCCCAGCGCCGGCTGCGTGCCCCAGCCGGTGAAGAAGAAGTTCCAGCCCGGTATCCGGCTTCAGCGCCATGTTCACCGAGGTCGGCCAATCCACCACCTTCAGCTGCGCGTTGATGCCCACCGCCTTCAACTGCTCGGACATCACCAGCGCCGCGTTGTACATCGACGGGTAGTCCTTGTTGGTCAGCAGCACCAGCGGCTCGCCCTTGTAGCCCGCGGCCTGCAGATACTTGCTGCGCCTTGCGCGGGATCCTTGATGTTGTAGGTCTCCTTGCCGGCATCGGTGTAATCGGGCTGGTTCGGATACTGCAAGCCGACATTCAGCCGGTAGTTGCCGTCGGTCGCCGCATCCATGATCTCGTCCATGTCCAGCGCCGCCTGCACCGCCGGCGGAAATCGAGATTGTCGGTCGGCGGCGCCGACACGTTGGACAGCGCGATCTGGATCCACCAGTTCGGCAGCGGCAGCAAGGTCACGTTCTTGTTGGTCTTGAGCTCGGCGAGCGACTTGGTCGGCAGGTCCTCCACCCCCTGCAACTCGCCGGTCTGCATGCCGGCGACCCGCGCGCCGGGCTCGGTGACGATGCGGAACGTGACGCTGTCGAAGCAGGCCTGCTTGTAGCCGCCGAAGCCGGTGCGGTCCTCGAAATTGGTGTTCGGCGTGTAGCCGTCGTTGCGGCGTCAGCTTCACCTGGCTGCCGGGCGTGAACTCGACCAGCTGCCACGGCCCGGTGCCGATGATCTTCAATTGCAGCGGCGGATCGTCCTTGTTCTCGGCCGGGATGATGATGATCGGCACGCTGAACGAACTCAATTGCAGCGAGGAAGGTCGGCTGCGGCTTCTTCATGTGGATGACGAAGGTGGCAGGCGTCCGGTCGCCTCCCACCCCGCGACGTTGCCGAGCATGCTGCGCTGGATGCCGATCTTGGCGTAACGCTCGAACGAGGCGACGCACATCGGCCGAGGTCATCGGCTTGCCGTTGTGGAATTTCACGCCCTGGCGCAGCTTGAACGTGTAGCTCAGGTGATCCGGCGCTTCGGTGACGGACTCGCGCGAGCTCCGGGATCGGCGTGGTTGTTCTCATCGCGCGTCATCAGCGCCTCGAAGATGTTCATCGCGATGTTGCGGGTGGAGATGGTGCTCGACCCCATCTGGTCGAGGCTGTTGACGTTCGCCTCCTGCCCGAACACGAACTCGCCGCCGAGCTTCGGGCATTTGAAACTCGCCGCGCCTGCTTCGTTCGTCGCCACCAGGCCACCGCATGCCAGCGCGGCCGCCAGGCCCATCGGGACCAGCTTCGCTCGAGCCATCGGATCTTCTCCCAGGTTTGCGGCAAACGGGCGCCGAGGGCAAATCTTCGTGGACGGCCGGTGCCGACGTCAAGAAAATCCCCGCGCCGGGGGATGCGGCGGCCACACACGGCCTCTGGCAAAGCCGGCCAAAAGGCGGCAGTTTCGGTGGCCCGGTCTCCCGCCTTGCGGAGAGCGAGGCGCCGCATTTACCAGGGAAGCGAACGCATGAAGACGATCGATCACGGCACGCTGCACGGCATCGCCGAACGGATGTTGCGCGCAAGCGGCTGCGCCGAGGCGGAGGCCGGGATCGTTGCCACCCACCTGATCGACGCCAACCTCGCCGGGCATGACAGCCACGGCATCGGCCTGCTGGCGACCTATTGCCGCAATGTCGAAGCGGGCACGCTGCTGCCGAACCAAACGCCGGAGATCGTGCAATCGAGCGACAATTTCGCCGTCTGGGACGGGCGCACCGGCTTCGGGCAGCGGATCGCGCGCGATGCGATGGCCTGGGCGATCGGCGCGGCACAGCAACACGGCGTGGCCGTGCATGGCTTGCGCAACACCCACCATGTCGGTCGCGTCGGCACTTACGGCGAGATGGTCGCCCGCGCCGGCCTGGTCTCGGTGCATTTCGTCAACGGCAGCTCCGGGCCGCCGCCGGTGGCGCCGTTCGGCGGCCGTGAAGGGCGGTTCCTCACCAACCCCGTCTGCATCGCCATCCCCGGCACCGCCGCCACGCCGCCGATCATCCTGGATTTCGCCACCAGCCGCATCGCCATGGGCAAGGTCCGCGTCGCCAACAACATGGGCAAGCCGGTGATCCCGGGCGCACTCTCCGACCATACCGGCGCGCCCACGACCGACCCCGGCGTGATGTACCGCCAGCCGCGTGGCGCCGCCCGGCCGTTTGGCGAGCACAAAGGCTCGGGCCTCGCCCTGATTTGCGACATCCTCGCCGGCGCCATCGTCGGGTCCGGCACGCTGCGCACCGGCACCCCGCCGGAACGCGGCATCATCAACGGCATGCTGACCATCGTGCTCGACCCGACCCGGCTGTCGACGCGGGCGTATATCGAGGCGGAAATCGACGGGCTGGTCGCCTGGGTGAAATCCTCGCCGCCGATCGATGAAGACGCCCCGGTGCTGGTCGCCGGCGAGCCGGAGCGCATTGCCCGGGCCAGGCGCATGGCCGAGGGCATCGACATCGACGACACCACCTGGGCAGAGCTTGTGGCCGCGGCCGAGAGGCTGCAGGTCCGCATGAAGTTGGAAGCCTAGATCGTGATGGCCGCTGGCATCAGCGACCATCACGATCTAGCGTTTTGTTTAGGCGAGCAATTTTATGGCACGGTGATTCCACCTAAGCCATATTGCTCTAGATGGCGGCGCCCCGCGGGCAGCGGCCGGCGCCGATATCCCACCAGATCCCGGCCATCAGCCCGAGCCCCTCGCGGAACAGCGTGCCGAGCCCGTGCTCGTCCGGCCCGTGCTGGCCGCAGCCGGCATAGGAGTTTGGAATCCAGATGATCGGGGTGCCCAACTCCTGCTTGAAGATTTCGGAGGGGTTGGAGCCGGACGAGTTGGGAATGACGTTGGGCGGGCGGCCGGCGGTCTCGGTCAATGAGGCCACGACCATCCGCACCCAGGGATCGTCCGGATCGGTGCGCGAGGCCGTGAACATGTCCCGCTCCATCACCGGCTCGATGCGCACATTGGCGAAGCCCTCGGCATCGAGATGCGCGCGCAGGTTCGGGATGATGGTCTCGCCCGGCACATCGACGGTATGGCGAACCTGCAGGCGGGCGCGCGAACTTCCGGCCACGGCGTTCACCGGCGCGTCGGGTTGGCCGGTGAGGTTCGACAGCACGATCACGCCGGTCCAGGCGAAGATGCGCTCCGCCTTGGACAGCCCGGGCTCACCCCAGGCCGGATCGGCCTCGGGCAATCCCTCCATGTCTTCGAACACCACGTCGGCGCAGGCCTGGCGGACCGAGTTCGGCACCTGCGTCGGCACCCAGCCCGGCACGCGGATTCGCCCCTGCGGTGACAGGATCGAGGCCATGGCATGCGCGAGGATGAAGCCTGGATCGGCCAGCACCCCGCCCCAATGCCCAGAGTGATGGCCGGCGTTGCGCAATTCCACCACCAGGTCGAACGCCACGCCGCCACGCGCGCCGAGTTTCACCTCCGGCATGAACGTGGTCTGCCGCGGGCCGTCCAGCCCGATGAACACGTCCGCCGCACATAGCGCCCGATGCCGCTTGAGGAAGCCGCGAATGCCCGGCGAGCCGACTTCCTCGCCGGTCTCCACGAGCAGCTTGGCGTTGAACCCGAGCGACCCGCGCGCCGTCAGCATTGCCCGCAGCGCCTCGATGGCGACGAGATGCTGGCCCTTGTTGTCGACGACGCCGCGGCCATAGATGCGGTTGCCTTCCACCGTCACCGCAAAGGGATCGAGCCCCGGCCGCCAGCGATCGGCCATGCCGCGAACCACGTCGCCATGGCCGTAGATCAGCACGGTCGGCAGGTCGGGTGCCTCGATCCGCGTCGCCAGCATCACCGGCCCGCGATTCGGCTCGGGCGCACCGTTTGGCTCGTCACTGTCGAGCACCTGCACATCGAACCCGATCGCGGCGACCATCGGCCCGAGCACGTCGCTGCAATAGCGGTGCAGCGCCGCCTGGCAGCCGGGCATCTGGCTTTCGGTCGGCACCGCGACCAGCGCCGACAGGCGCTGCAGAAAACTGCCGTCGTCGAAACAGGCTTGCGCCCGCGCGACGACATCGGCGCGGGCGTCGCCGGTTCGCGCCGCGATGTTGGTCCCGGGCACGGCCATCCGCATCTCCCCTGATGATCTGCCGGGAAGTCTGGCCGCGGCGGTGGTGCTTGGCCACCCTCTTTCCCGGCACCCGGCTTGGCAGTACGCTCCCGCATTCCACGGCCCGAGGATCGATCCATGCCCGAAGCGACGCTCGCCAAGCTCAGCCGCTCCGTCAGCGGCGCCGCGATGATGGCGCATCTGCGGGAATTCGCCCGCTGGGTGAAACTGTCCGGCAGCGCCGACGAATTGCAAAGCCTGAGCTACATCAAGGCGAAACTGGACGAGTACGGCTTCGGCACGAAACTGCTGATGCACGACGCCTATATCAGCCTGCCCGGCACCGCCGCGCGTCGAGGTGGATGGGCGCGACCCTCACGGCGATCACCCATTCGCATTCCCAGGCGGCACCGGCTGGCGGCGTCACCGGGCGGCTGGTCGATGTCGGCGAAGGCACCGAGGCCGATTTCGCCGGCCGCTCGACTGCATCGGCTGCATCGTGCTGGTCGAGGGCATCGCCAACCCAGCCGTCGCGCGCCGCGCCTCGCGCGGCCGGCGCGGTCGGGCAGCTGCACATCAGTCCGCACCACCATCTGCACGAAATGTGCATCTCGCCGGTCTGGGGCAATCCTTCCGACGACACCATCGCGGACTGCCGAGCACGGTCGTCTGCACCGTCTCGCAAGCCGACGGTGCCGCCCTGCGGGCTGAAGCTCGCGGCGCGGCGAAGCAGCCGCGCGTGACGCTGCATGCCGAGGTCGACACCGGTTGGCGCAAGACGCCGATCCTGGTCGCCGAGCTCGACGCGCCGGGCGCCGCACCGGACGCGCCGTTCGTGCTGTTCTCCGGCCATCACGACACCTGGTATTACGGCGTGATGGACAATGGCGGCGCCAACGCCACCATGCTGGAGGTGGCGCGGCTGTTGCGCGCGAGCCGGGCGGAATGGCGGCGCGGGCTGCGCATCTGCTTCTGGTCCGGCCACTCGCATGGCCGCTATTCCGGCTCGGCCTGGTATGTCGACGAGCACTGGGACGAGCTGGAACGGCGTTGCGTCGCGCATGTGAATGTCGATTCCACCGGCGGCATCGGCGCCACCGTGCTGGACGAGGCGGCCGCCGTCTCCGAGCTGGTACCGCTGGCCGGGAGGCGATCCGCGAGCAGACCGGGCATCAGTACCACGGAAAGCGCAAGGCGCGCTCGGTCGGACAATTCCTTCCCCGGCATCGGCATCCCCTCGATGTTCGGCGCACTCAGCGAACAGCCGCCCGGGCCCGGTGAAGATGCGCAACGCCTCGGCTGGTGGTGGCACACGCCGGAGGACACGATCGACAAGCTGGACGAGGCCAATCTGGTGCGCGACACCAAGGTGTTCGTGCATGTCGTCTGGCGCCTGCTGGCGGACCCGGTGCTGCCGCTCGACTATGCGGCGCACGCCAATGCGATGCTGGCCGAACTCGCCAAGTTGCAGAAATCGCTCGGTGAGCGCTTCGACATCTCGATGCTGGTGCAAGGCGCCGAACGCCTGCGCCGTGCCGCCGACGCCTTGGTCCAGGCAAAATCCGCCGCGCCGGACCTGATCAACCAGGGGCTGATGCGGGCGTCCCGCGCGCTGATGCCGGTGGACTACACCGCGGGTGACCGCTTCATCCACGATCCCGCCTTGCCGCAGCCGCCCTGGCCGACGCTGCAACCCTTGCGCGACCTCGCCGGCACCAAGGCCGGAAGCGACGACGCGCATTTTCACGCCGTTACCGCGAAACGGGCGCGCAACCGCGTGGCGCACGCCCTGCGCGAGGCCAACGCGGCGCTCGAAGCCGCGGTCGCGGGCTGAGATGGACGGCATCGCCCACGATCCCGCCGCCGCCTTGTTCGCCGCCCGCTACCGCGACGGCTCGACGCCCTCGCTTGCGCACTGGAACGACATGCTGGCGAGATTGCTCGCCCACCGCTCGGTCCGCACGTATCTGCCGACGCCGGTGCTGCCCGAGCAACTGGAACTGATCGTCGCCGCGGCGCAATCGGCGTCGACCTCGTCCAACCTGCAGGCCTGGAGCGTCGTCGCCGTCGAGGACCCTGATCGCAAGGACCGGCTCGCCGAACTTTGCGGCTCCCAGGCACATATTCGCCAGGCGCCGCTTTTCCTCGTGTGGCTCGCCGACCTGTCCCGCCTGTCCGACATCGCGGCCGCGAAGCAGATCGAGGTCGAGGCACTGGATTACTTCGAGGTTTTCATGATGGGCGTCATCGACGCGGCATTGGCGGCGCAGAACGCCGCGGTGGCGCTCGAATCGCTCGGCCTCGGTTGCGTGTATATCGGCGGCATCCGCAACAACCCGGAGAAGGTCGCGGCCGAACTCGGCCTGCCGCCGATGATCTTCCCGGTGTTCGGCATGTGCATCGGCACCCCGGACCCGGCGTGCCCGGCCGACATCAAGCCGCGTCTGCCGCAATCCGTGGTGCTGCACCGCGAGCAGTACAGACGAGACAATTCAGCCCGCGCCGATCGCCGAATACGATGATCGGCTCAGCGCGTTCCAGGACGAGCAGGGCATGGCCCCGGACGTCTGGACCGACCGCGTGGTCAGCCGCGTCCGTACCCCCGCATCCCTCACCGGCCGCCACCGCATGCGCGAGGCGCTGGCAAATCTCGGCTTCCAAATCCGCTGATGCAAGCTCAGAACTTCTACCCCGCCCAAGGAACTCCGCCATGAAACGCCGCACCCTCTTGCAGGCCGCCACCGCGAGCGCCGCCGCCATGTCGCTTGCCCGTCCCGCTCTCGCCCAAGGGGCGCGCATCCTGCGCTACGTGCCGCAAGCCGACCTCGCCAACGCCGATCCGGTCTGGTCCACCACCACGATCGCGGCCATCCACGCCTTCCTGATCTGGGACCGCCTCTACGGCCTCGATGAAGGATTCATGCCGCAAAAGCAGATGGTGGGCGCCGAGGAGATCTCAGGTGATGGCCTGACCTGGCGGCTCACTTTGCGCGACGGCCTGTCATTCCATGACGCGGAGCCGGTGCGGGCGGCCGATTGCGTCGCCTCCATCCTGCGCACCGCCAAGCGCACGCCGACGGTCGAGAGCCTGATGGCCGCGACCAACGAGTTGAAGGCGCTCGACGACAACCGGTTGGAATTCCGCCTCAAGAAGCGCTTCCCGCTGCTGCCCTTCGCGCTCAACGACGTCTCGGTGATGCCGGAGCGCATCGCCAAGACCGATGCCTTCACCCAGATCACCGAGTATGTCGGCAGCGGACCTTTCCGCTTCCTGCGCGACGAATGGAAAGCCGGCTCCTCCGCGGCCTATGCCCGCAATGAGCGCTACGTGCCGCGCAACGAGCCGATCAGCATGTGGTCCGGCGGCAAAACGGTGCATTTCGACCGCATCGAGTGGCGGGTGATCCCCAATTCCGCGACGGCGGCGGCGGCGTTGCAGCGCGGCGAGGTCGATTGGGTGGAGACGCCGCTGGTCGATCTCGTGCCGTCGCTGCGCAAGGCGCCCGGCGTTTCGGTCGAAGTGTTCGACACGCTCGGCGGCTTGATGATGATGGCGTTCAACCACTACCAGCCGCCCTTCGACAATGTGAAGCTGCGCCGCGCCGTGCTGGCGGCGGTGAACCAGTCCGATTTCGTGGACGCGGTGGTGGGGGAGCAGCAGTCCCTGGGCCGTGTCGGCGTCGGCGTCTTTCCGCCGGCCTCACCCTTTGCCGCCACCGCCGGGCTCGACGCGGTCACCGGGCCGCGGGACCTCGATCATGCGCGCAAGATGGTGGCGGACTCCGGCTACAAGGGCGAGCCAATCGTGCTGATGTCGCCGTCCGACCAGCCGGCAATTCAGCAATCGGCGCAAGTGGCCAATGCTCTGCTGACCTCGCTCGGCCTGAACGTGCAATACACCAGCCTCGACTGGGGCACGATGATCCAACGCCGCAACAGCCGCGAGGCGCCGGACAAAGGCGGCTGGAGCTGCTACTGCACCGCCTGGGTCGGCCTTTCGGTCGCGAGTCCCGCGACGCATCTGCCGTTGCGCGGCAACGGGCTGCAGGCGTCGGCCTGGTGGCGCCCGGTCAACGTGCAGATGGAGAAGCTGCGCGACGCCTGGTTCGATGCGCCCGATTTCGCCGCCCAGAAGAAGATCTGCGACGACATCCAGCGCATGGCATTTGACGAGGTACCGTTCATTCCGCTCGGCCTCACCTTCGGCCCGACCGCCTTCCGCAGCAATCTCTCGGGCTTCGCCCGCTCGCCTTATCCGGTGTTCTGGGGCGTGCGGAAAGCCTGAGCCCCGCCCTCGCCGTCAGGTGTCGGCCAGTGCTCCGAGCATCGCATCGCGGGCGGCGAAGTCGCCGTCCGCGTGGACCGGCTGGATGCAGACATGGTTGGCGCCGGCGGCGAAATGGGCACGAAGCTGGTTCTTCACCGCGTTGGCATCACCCCAGTTGACCATTGCGTCGATGAAGCGATCCGATCCGCCATTCTCCAGCTCCGCTTCGGTGAAGCCGAGCCGTAGCCAGTTGTCGCGGTAATTCGACAGCGTCATGTAGCGCGCGAGTTCGTGGCGTCCGAGGGCGCGGGCGGTGGCGGGGTTGGTTTCGATCACGACTTTCTGCTCGACCGCGAGAAATTTGCCGTCCGGCATAGCGGCGCGGGCGCGTCTCGTGTGCTCCGGGGTGACGTTGTAGGGCAACGCACCCATGGTTTTCTCGAAGGCCAGTTTCAGCATCAGCGGCCCGAGGGCCGCGACCATGATCGGCCAGGTCTGCGAACCGGCTTCGCCTTTCATGATGCCAGCAAGGTAGCGGCGCATCGCCGGCACCGGCTTTTCGTAGACATGGCCGCGTATGCCTTCAACCATCGGCACGTGGCTGACGCCGAGGCCCATGATGAAGCGGTCGCCATAGAGGTCGCGGAGCGTGATGTAGCCGCGCCGGGCGGTGAAGGCGTCGCGCGCATAGATGCTGGCGATGGAGCTGCCGATCTTCAGGCCGGTGCTGCGACCGAGCATGAACCCGGCGACGGAGAGCAATTCGTAGCCGCGCGATTCCGGGTACCACAGCGCGTCATAGCCAAGCTTTTCGACCACGCCGACCAATCGCGCGAGGCTGGCTGCATCGAGCTTGTCGACGGCGTACCAAACGCCAAGCCGTCCGAGCTGCATGTCGAAATCTCCTTCGATCGGGTAAGGATCATGATCTATCGCGCGGGCTTGTCGACCGCCCAAAAGATCGGGAAGCTCGACTGCACCGGCCCATCCAGCGTGGTGCGGTAGCCCGAAGGCACGGTGAACTGGCCCCATGTCACCGACGGCACGTCCTCGTATTCGAAAGTCTGGATCTGCGCCGCGATCGACTTGCGCAAATCCGGCGTCTCCGCCTTGACGAATTGCGCCAGCAACGGCGTCACCCGCTTATCGCAACTCCAACCCGGGTAATCCGCGCAGTTGGACGCGACGTAGAAATGCGTCAGTGGCGAATACATGTCCATGCCATTGGAATACACGGCAAATATGCTCCACCCCTCCTTCTTCGCCCGGCGTTGCAGCAACGTGCCCCAGTCCATGCTCTGCTCATCGACGGTGAAACCCGCCTTGCGCATCGCTTCCACCAGCACCAGCGCCGGCGGCTGGCTGTTCGGCGAAGTCAGCTCCATCATCACCACCGGCTCGCCCTTGTAGTTCGTCTTCTTCAGTTCCTCACGCGCCGCGTCGATCGAGAATTTCGCGACTTCGCTGCCGGCATTGGTCTCGTACGGGGTGCCGCACATCCAGAACGAGGGGCAATTCTGCAAGTGGAACTCAGGCGCGATGCCGATCGCCTGCAGGATCGTGTTCTGGTCCACCAGCTTCCACAGCACCCGGCGCACCGCCGGATCGCTGAACGGGCCGGACGCGTGATTCAGGCGGAAATTGCCCTGGAACATGTCCAGCCCACCCAACGCCATCAACTTGATTTTCTTGTCGCTCTGCAACCGCTCGACCCAGTCGAACGGGACATATTGCAAATAATCGATCTCGCCTGCCAGCAACGCCGAGGCGGCGGTGTTGGCATCGGGAATCACCTTCATGGTGACGCGATCGAGCTTCACGACCTTTCCGCCGGCCAGGAAATCCGGCTTCTCCGCGCGCGGCACGTAGCCAGGATTGCGTTCCACCACCATGCTGTCGCCGGTGCGCCAAAGATCGGCGCGGAACACGAACGGCCCGGAGCCGATCACCTCGGGCAGCTTCTGGCCCACCGGCAGGCTGGCCTGGCGCTCGGGGATGATGAATGGCGCCACCGCGTTCGGCTTGCCCAACGTCTCCAGCACCAGCGGGAACGGCTCTTTCAGCTTGAGCACGAAATGCGTGGCGTCGGTGGCTTCGAGCGATTGGGTCGCGGCCATCAGCATCCGCCCGAGCGCATCGCGCGGCCCCCAGCGCCGCAACGAGGCGACCACGTCCGCCGACGTGACCGCGGCGCCGTCGCTGAATTTCAAGCCGCTGCGCAAGGCGAAGCTGTAGGTCAGCTTGTCCGGCGAAACCTGGTACTCGCCCACCATCTGCGGCTGGATCCCACCTTTGGAATCCATCGCGAACAGCGTGTCATAGACCATGTAGTTGAAGGTGCGGGTGATCGTCGCGGTGGTGAAATGCGGGTCGAGGAACACCACCTCGGACTCCAGCACGGCGTTCAGGTTGCCGCCGGCGATCGCGGGGTGCACGGCGGATGCGGTCAGTGCCAACACGAAGCCCGCCCGAAGCCAATTTGCGAACGCCATCGAACCCTCCCTCCCGCCCCGGTTGCGCTGGTCAGGCGGATACATGATCGTAGCCACGTATTGCCGCCGGTGCACACCCTCCCTGTGCCGGCCGAACGGAGACATGACGACATGGCGAGTGACAACCTTCTGTTCATGCCGGCCAGCAAGGCCGCCGCCCTCATCCGCGCCCGCCGGCTGTCGCCGGTGGAATATGTGGACGCGGTGCTCGCGGCGGCTGAACAGCTGCAGCCACGGCTGAACAATTTCGCCACCATCATGTCGGACGAGGCCCGCGCCGACGCCCGCCGCGCCGAACAAGCCGTCACCAGCGGGGAAAAACTCGGGCCGCTGCACGGCGTGCCCGTCACCATCAAGGACCTGATCGACGTCGCCGGCGTGCGCACCACCCATGGCTCGGCGATCTTCGCCGACAACGTCGCGGCGGCTGATGACGTGCTCGTCACCCGCCTGCGCGCCGCCGGCGCCATCGTCGTCGGCAAGACCACCACGCCGGAATTCGGCAACAAAGGCCTGACCGACGGCCCGAGCTTCGGCATCACCCGCAACCCGTGGGACCTGTCGCGCACCCCCGGCGGTTCCAGCGGCGGCGCCGCCTCGGCCGTCGCCGCCGGCATCGGCCCGATCGGACTCGGCACCGACGGCGCCGGCTCCGTCCGCGGCCCCGCCGCCTGCTGCGGCCTGGTCGGGCACAAGCCGACGCTCGGCGCCGTCCCTGGCGACGCCACGCGCGACGCCTTCGGCAACAACATCTACGCAGGCCCGCTCACCCGTACCGTCACCGATGCCGCCATCATGCACGAGGTGCTGTCCGGTCCGACCGAAAAAGACCCGTGGAGCTTCAACAACCGTGACAGCCTGCGGCTCTCCCCGAAGCTGATCGGGGCCGATCTCACCGCATTGCGCATCGGCTACATCGCCCGCTGCGCCAATCCGCGCGTTGCCGCCGACGTGCAGGCCAACACCCGCGCATCGCTGGACGCCCTCGCCGGCCTCGGCGCCGAAATCGAGGAAATCACCGACGCCATCGACTGGATCGAACTGCCGGGCCGCATCATGTACCAGGCCGGCTTTCATGTGTTCTGCCAGCCGTATCTCGCGCAGTGGCAGAACCAGATGGACCCGGTGGTGCTGGCGTTCATGGAACGCGGATCGAAATTCAGCCTCGCCGATTTCCGCAACGCGCAGTTCGACCGCACCCGGCTGTTTCGTACCATCCAATCCCTGTTCGATCGCTACGATGTCCTGATCACGCCGACCTTGTCGCGCACCGCGCTGCCGGTGGAGTTCGATGCCGCCCATGACGAAGTCGAGGTCGACGGCGTGAAATCCGGCATCACCCGCCAAGGCTGGACCAGCTACCTCTACCCGTTCAACCTCACCGGCCATCCCGCCCTCAGCATCCCCTCCGGCTTCGGCGCCGACGGCCTGCCGACCGCGGTGCAGATCATCGGGCGCTGGGGTGCCGACACCGACGTGTTCCGCATCGGCGCGCTGCTTGAGCAGACGCGGCCCTGGGCGCAGCTTCGGCCGGCATTGTAGAAAACGGGAAGGCCACGGCCCTCTCTGAACCAGCGACCTCAAGGAACTTGCATGCCCAGTCTTACTTTGTCCCAGGCCAGCGCCATCGTCGACGCCGCACTCGTCCACGGACGGCGTGAGAACCTCGCTCCGCTGTCGGTGGCGGTGCTGGATGCCGGCGGCCATCTGGTCGCCTTCAAGCGCGAGGACCGGTCCGGCATCCTGCGGTTCGATATCGCTTTCGGCAAAGCCTGGGGTGCGCTCGGCATGGGCTTTGGCTCGCGCGAATTCGTCGGCCGCGTCGCCAACGCGCCGGCCTTCTTCACCGCTATCGCTGCTGCCAGCAATGGCCGGGTGGTACCGGTGCCCGGCGGCGTGCTGATCGAGGACGCATCGGGCGAAATCATCGGCGCGGTCGGCATCTCCGGCGATGCCTCCGACAAGGACGAAGCCTGCGGCATCGCCGGGATCGAGGCCGCCGGCTTGCGGCCGCGCACCGGCGCCTGACGGCACAGCTGCCACAGCGCGCGCACGACGATCGTCGCGGTTTCGTGAAGCTTTTCACGCCCCATCAACAAGATTCTGAAACACCCGGCTGGCGGGAGCTGCTCGCCGGCGGCAATGCCGGCCGCTCGCTCGTCGTCACCGGCGGCGTCGCGCTCCATGCCGTGTCGATCTATGTCGTCGCCACCATCATGCCAGTTGTCGTGGCCGAGCTGGGCGGCGTCGCCTTCTTCGCCTGGACGGCGACGCTTTACATCGCCGCTTCACTCACCGGCGCCTCGGCGATTCCGTTGCTGCTGTCCCGCGCCGGGCCGCGCGCTGCCTACCGCCTCGGCTTCGCGTTGTTCATGGCGGGGAGTTCTGGTGTGCTCGCTGGCGCCCGACATGCCCGTGCTGCTGGCGGGCCGGCTGCTGCAAGGCTTTGGCGGCGGCATGCTTCCCGCCCTTGCCTACGCCACCATCCGCAGCGTTTTCCCACCAATTTTGCACGCCCGCGCCATCGCCCTGGTCGGCAGCGTCTGGGGTGTTGCCGCCTTGCTCGGCCCGTCCATCGGCGGGGTGTTCGCACAATTCGGCGCCTGGCGGGCCGGGTTCTGGATCGACATACCCATTGGCCTCGTCTTCGCGATCGCCGCCGGCCGGGTGGTGCCACGACATATGGCGGGGGGTGCGGCGCGGCCGTTTCCGGGGTTGCGGCTGGCGTTGCTGGCCGCGGCGGCGATCGCCGTGAGTGCCGGCGGCCTGTTCGGTCGCCTCGGCCCGGCGGCGATGGGGCTCGGTGCCGCGGTGGCGATGATCGTGGCCATGCTGCGCCGCGATGCACGGGCGACGATGCGCATGCTGCCCACCGGCGCGTTCGACCCGAGAACCCCTGTGGGCGCGGTGTCGGCGACGATGGGATTGCTGATCCTCGCCACCAGCCCCTGCACCTTCATCGCCTATATCCTGCGCGCCGGCGAAGGTGCGGCGCCGATCACCGGCGGCTATGTCAACGCGCTGCTCGCCTTGTCGTGGACCGTGACCTCGCTGCTGACCGCTTCGGCCGGCCAGACCGGTGCCCGCGCCACCATCCTCGCTGGGCCGTTCCTGATGCTCGCGGGCCTGCTGCTGCATGCCTGGGCACTTCCTGCCGGATTTCTGCCCGTGGTGGCGGCGGCGCAGCTCCTGCTCGGCGCCGGGATCGGCATCGGATGGGCGCATCTCGGCGCGTTGCTGATGCGGGTGGTGCCATCAGCGGAGCGTGACACCGCCGGGCCGTTCCTGACGACGACGCAGACGCTGGCGGCGGCGTTCGGTTCGGCTATCGCGGGCATGGTCGCCAACCTCGCGGGCCTGGCCGCCGCCACCACCGCGGCCGATGTCGCATCCACCGCGCCGTTGCTGTTCGGCGGCCTCGCGATCTTCCCGCTCGCCGCGTGCCTTGTCGCCTGGCGGACGCTGCACCTCACCCGGCCGGGCTAGCCTGGCCGCGACGCCGATTGGAATTGGCGGTCCGGCTGGCTTATGACGCACCGATCATCCTTCGTTCAAAGGTCTGCCGATGCCCGACACCCCGCCCGACCGCCTGTCGAACAACCCGAAAAGCCCGCATTACGACGCCGCCGCCCTCGAACGCGGCGTCGGTGTGCGGTTCAACGGCATCGAGCGGACCACCGTCGAGGAATACTGCGTCAGCGAGGGCTGGGTGCGCCTGTCCATCGGCAAGACGGTGGACCGCAAGGGCAACCCGCTCACCATGCTGATGCGCGGCCCGGTGGAGCCGTATTTTCGCGATGCCGCTGGCGGAAAAGATCCCGCCTGATCGCAATTCGGTGGACATCCTCGGGCTTGCTGGACAACCTCGAAATCGACGCCGGCCTCACCTATCTCGACATCGGCCCGGAGGTGACGCACACCGTCGGCCTGGTGGTTCCCAGCCGCGAGCCGATGACGCCGCCCTGCGCCGCTCTGGTTCAGGAGGCGATGCGGATCGCCGAGCGATATTTTTTTCTACCGCAGCATCTACCAGACCCGGTTGAACTCGAACGCCGGGCATGACATTTCCGTGTGGCCGCAGAGTCCGATCGGAAATTGTTATGCCCCATCATCATCCTTGGGACGCGACGCAGGCTGAAGCGATCATAGCTGCGCATTCAAGGCAGGCCGGCGCGGCGCTGCCGATCCTGCACGCCTTGCAGGACGAGTTCGGCTGCGTGCCGGAGGCCGCGGTGCCGCTGGTTGCCGACGCCCTGAACCTCTCCCGCGCCGAGATCCATGGTATAGTGACATTCTATCACGATTTTCGCCGCACCCCGCCGGCCCGCCAGGTCCTGAAGCTTTGCCGTGCCGAGGCATGCCAGTCGATGGGCGGGGGCGAGATCGCAGGCAACCTGCTGCGCCGTCTCGGCATCGGCTGGGGTGAAAGCACCGCCGACGGGTCGGTGACGGTGGAGCCGGTGTATTGCCTCGGCCTGTGCGCCTGCTCGCCCGCGGCGTTGCTCGACGACGAACCGATCGGCCGGCTCACCGAGGCCCGCCTCGCGGAATTGCTGCCATGACGATCCGCCTGTTCATCCCCGGCGACGCCGCCGCCGTGGCACTCGGCGCCGACCGGGTCGCGCGGGCGCTGGCGCGGCCGGAGGTCAGCATCGTCAGAACCGGCTCGCGCGGCATGTTCTGGCTCGAGCCGCTGGTCGAGGTGGAAACCCCCTCCGGCCGCATTGCCTACGGCCCGGTGACCGAGGCCGACATCGATGGCTTGCTGCAGGCGGGAATGCTGGACGGCAAGCCGCATTGTCTGCGCATCGGGCCGCCGGAGCAGCATCCGTTCCTGGCGGCGCAGAACCGCCTGAGCTTCGCCCGTTGCGGCATCGTCGATCCCGCCTCCGCCGAAGATTACCGCGCCCATGGCGGCTATCGCGGCCTCGCCAAGGCGTTGCAGATCGGCGCCGAGGCGACGCTCGCCGAGGTCACCGCCTCGGGCCTGCGCGGGCGCGGCGGCGCCGGCTTCCCCGCCGGCATCAAATGGAAGACCGCCCGCGACGCGCCGGCGGACGGGCCGAAATACATCGTCTGCAACGCCGACGAGGGCGACAGCGGCACCTTTGCCGACCGGATGATCATGGAAGGCGATCCGTTCGCGCTGATCGAAGGCATGACCATCGCCGGCTTCGCGGTCGGCGCCAACTACGGCTATATCTACTCGCGCTCGGAATACCCGCACGCCAACCGCGCGGTCACGCGGGCGTTGGTCGCGGCACGCCACGCCGGCCTGCTCGGCACGGATGTCATGGGCTCCGGCCTTGCCTTCGACATCGAGCTGCGGGTCGGCGCCGGCTCCTATGTCTGCGGTGAGGAAACCGCGTTGCTCGAAAGCCTCGAAGGCCGCCGCGGCCAGGTGCGCGCCAAGCCGCCGCTGCCGGCGCTGCACGGCTTGTTCGGCCGCCCGACCGTCGTCAACAACCTGCTGACGCTCGCCACCATTCCCGTGATCTGCGCCGAGGGCGGCGCGTTCTACGCGGGCTTCGGCATGGGCCGCTCGCGCGGCACCATGCCGGTCCAACTGGCTGGCAACATCCGCAACGGCGGGCTGTTCGAAACCGCATTCGGTGTCACCCTCGGCGAATTGGTGATGGACATCGGCGGCGGCACCGCGAGCGGGCGGCCGGTGCGCGCGGTGCAGGCCGGCGGCCCGCTCGGCGCCTATTTCCCACCATCGCTGTTCGACACGCCGTTCGACTACGAGGCTTTCACCGCCCGCGACGGGCTGATCGGCCATGGCGGGCTGGTGGTGTTCGACGACCGCGTCGACATGGCCGAACAGGCGCGTTTCGCGATGGAATTCTGCGCCATCGAATCCTGCGGCAAATGCACGCCCTGCCGCATCGGCGCCGTCCGTGGCCGAGAGGTGATCGAGCGGATCATTGCCGGCGACCGCGTCGACGCCAACCTGCTGCTGTTGGAAGAACTCTGCGACACGATGAAATTCGGCTCGCTCTGCGCCCTCGGCGGGCTGACGCCGCTGCCGGTGCTGAGTGCCATTCGGCATTTCCCCGAGGATTTTCGGGCGCGACGCCGCCAAGCCGCATGAAGGATTTATCGCCATGGCCCTGATCCAGGAAATCGACTACGGCACCCCGCCTGCCGAAGCCGCGGGCCACGTCACCCTGACCATCGACGGCAACGCCGTCAGCGTGCCGGCGGGCACGTCGATCATGCGCGCGGCGATGCTCTCGGGCGTCGAAATCCCGAAGCTCTGTGCCACCGACAACATCGCCGCCTTCGGCTCCTGCCGGATGTGCCTGGTGGAAATTGCCGGACGTCCCGGCACGCCGGCCAGTTGCACGACGCCGGTGGCCGCCGGCATGGACATCTCCACCCAGACCGAGCGGCTGAAGAAAATCCGCCGCGGCGTGATGGAACTCTACATCTCCGACCATCCGCTCGACTGCCTGACCTGTGCCGCCAACGGCGATTGCGAGTTGCAGGACATGGCCGGCGCGGTCGGGCTGCGCGAGGTTCGCTACGGCTTCGCCGGCGAGAACCACCTCGTGCAGGCCAAGGACGAGAGCAACCCGTATTTCACCTTCGATCCCGCCAAATGCATCCTCTGCTCGCGCTGCGTGCGCGCCTGCGAGGAAACCCAAGGCACCTTCGCACTCACGATCGAGGGCCGTGGCTTCGACAGCAAGGTGGCGCCGGGCACGGGCGATTTCTTCTCCAGCGAATGCGTCAGTTGCGGCGCCTGCGTGCAAGCCTGCCCGACCGCGACGCTGATGGAAAAATCCGTCATCGAGATCGGCCAGCCGGAGCATTCGGTGATCACCACCTGCGCCTATTGCGGCGTCGGCTGCAGCTTCAAGGCGGAGATGCGCGGCACCGAGGTGGTGCGGATGGTCCCGTACAAGGACGGCCGCGCGAATCACGGGCATAGCTGCGTGAAAGGCCGGTTCGCCTGGGGCTACGCCACCCATCGCGACCGCATCACCAAGCCGATGCTGCGCGAGAAGACCACCGATCCGTGGCGCGAGGTGTCGTGGGACGAAGCGATCACCCATGTGGCGAGCGAATTCAGGCGCATCCAGGCGAAATACGGCCGGCTGGCGATCGGCGGCATCTCCTCCTCGCGCTGCACCAACGAGGAAACCTTTCTGGTGCAGAAGCTGGTCCGCGCCGGCATGCACAACAACAACGTCGATACCTGCGCCCGCGTCTGCCATTCGCCCACCGGCTACGGTCTTGGTGCCGCATTCGGCACCTCCGCCGGCACGCAGGATTTCGACAGCGTCGACCATGCCGACGTGATCATGGTGATCGGCGCCAACCCCACCGACGCGCATCCGGTGTTCGCCTCGCGCATGAAGGCGCGGCTGCGGGCCGGTGCCAAGCTGATCGTGGTCGATCCCCGCCGCATCGACCTGGTGCGCATGCCGCATGTGGAGGCGCAGTACCACCTGCCGCTCCAACCCGGCACCAACGTGGCGGTGCTGACCTCGCTGGCGCATGTGATCGTCACCGAAGGCCTGGTGAACGAGGCGTTCGTGCGCGAGCGCTGCGACTGGGAGGCGTTCCAGCATTGGGCGGAGTTCGCCGCCGACCCGCGCCACAGCCCCGAGGCGATCGAGCGCGTTTCCGGCGTGCCCGCCGACGCCATCCGCGGCGCCGCGCGGCTTTATGCCACCGGCGGCAACGGCGCGATCTATTACGGCTTGGGCGTCACCGAGCACAGCCAGGGCTCCACCACGGTCATGGCGATCGCCAATCTTGCAATGGCCACCGGCAATCTCGGCCGGCCCGGCGTCGGGGTGAATCCGCTACGTGGCCAGAACAACGTCCAGGGCGCCTGCGACATGGGCTCCTTCCCGCATGAGTTCTCCGGCTACCGCCATGTCGGCACCGAGGACGTGCGCGCGATGTTCGAGACGCTGTGGCACACGAAGCTCGATTCCGAGCCGGGCCTGCGGATTCCCAACATGCTCGACCGCGCCGTCGAAGGCAGCTTCAAGGGCGTGTACGTGCAGGGCGAGGACATCGTGCAGTCCGACCCCGACACCAGCCACGTCACCGCCGGCCTTCGCGCGATGGAATGCGTGGTGGTGCAGGATCTTTTCCTCAACGAAACCGCCGATTATGCGCATGTGTTCCTGCCGGGATCTTCGTTCCTGGAAAAGAACGGCACCTTCACCAATGCCGAGCGGCGGATCAACCGGGTGCGCCGGGTGATGCCGTCGCGCTCCGGCATGGAGGATTGGGAGATCACCCAGGCGCTGGCGCGCGCCATGGGGCTCGACTGGAACTATGCCCATCCGTCCGAGATCATGGACGAGATCGCGCGCGCGACGCCGACTTTCGCAGGCGTCAGCTACGATGTGCTCGACGCCGAGGGGTCGGTGCAGTGGCCGTGCAACGCGGACGCGCCGCGCGGCACGCCGGTGATGCACATGGAGCGTTTCGCGCGTGGCCGCGGGATGTTCATGATCACCGAATACGTGCCGACCGACGAACGCACCGGCCCGCGCTTCCCGTTGCTGCTGACCACCGGGCGGATCCTCAGCCAATACAATGTCGGCGCGCAGACGCGGCGCACCGAGAACTCGGTTTGGCACCCGGAGGACATTCTGGAAATCCATCCTGACGATGCCGAGTTGCGCGGCATTAGCGAAGGCGGCTGGGTGCGGGTGGCCAGCCGCGCCGGGGAGACCAGCTTGCGCGCGCACCTCACCGACAGGGTGGCGCATGGCGTGGTCTACACCACCTTCCACCATCCCCTGACCCAGGCCAACGTCGTCACCACCGACCAGTCGGACTGGGCAACCAACTGCCCGGAATACAAGGTGACGGCGGTGCAGGTGTCGCCGTCCAACGGGCCGAGCGAATGGCAGGAAAGCTACCGGCACCATAGCGAGGAGAGCCGGCACGTACTCGCGGAGCCGGCCGAGTGAGCGGAGGCACGCCCGCCGCGAAACCGCCGCCGCCCGTGGTGCCGGCGCGGCGCCTCGCCTGGCGCGGCGCCGCTGCGCAATCCGGTGAGCGCATCCTCGCCGAGGAAACGCCGATCGCCTTCACTTATGACGGCGCGGTACATGCGGTGATGATGGCCACCCCCGCCGATCTCGCCGATTTCGCCCTGGGCTTCAGCATCACCGAGGGGATCATCGCCGACGCCCACGAAATCGCCGAGCTGGAAATCATGCCTGGCGATGACGGGGTGAACCTGCGGATGTGGCTGGCCGGCGGCCCATCGGAGAAGTTCGCCACCCGCCGCCGCCGTTATCTCGGCCCCGCCGGTTGCGGCATGTGCGGGCTGGAGAGCCTCGCCGAAGCCAACCGCGCCATCCCGCAGGTCCCGTCAGGGCGCCGGGTCGCGCCGGCGGAGATCGCGGCGGCGCTGGCCGCCTTGCCCGCCGGCCAGAGCCTGAACCATGCCACCCGCGCGGTGCACGCCGCCGGGTTCTGGCACGAGGGCGAAATGCGGCTGCTGCGCGAGGATGTCGGCCGGCACAACGCGCTGGACAAGCTGGCGGGCGCGCTTGCCGCCGCGGGGCTGGACGCGGCTTGCGGCGTCGTCGTGCTGTCCAGCCGCCTCTCGGTGGAACTGGTGCAGAAGGCGGCGATGATCGGTGCGCCGCTGCTCGCGGCGGTGTCGGCGCCGACCGCGCTGGCGGTGCGCACCGCCGAGGCCGCAGGCATCACCCTGGTCGGCGTCGGGCGTGGCGACGGGTTCGAGGTCTTCACCCATCCTTCGCGCATCTTCGAGCCCGCGCTTCAGGATTTCAGCCATGTCGGATGACAAGCTGGTGCGGATGGCGAACCAGATCGGCAAATTCTTCGCCTCCCAGCCGGGCGGGCACGCCGCCGCCGCCATCGCGCTGCACCTCACGAAATTCTGGGAGCCGCGAATGCGGGCGGCGATCGTCGCGCATCTGGATGCCGGCGGCGCCGATCTCGACCCCGACGTGCGGGCGGCGGTCGAACTGCTGCGGCGCCGCGATCATGCCGACGTCGCGCGAACCGGCGCCTGACGCCTGCGGTCCCAGGTCGCGCCCCATCGAGTAATGCGCAACATCGAGGGCGGTTGACGCCTCGCGATGCTTGTCCCACATGCGCATCTCGGGCAACATCACGAAAACGTCATCGCTACGTCCAGGGAACAAAAAATGAGCAGCACGCGCGCCATCCCGCAGGAATATTCCGTCGCACCCGGCCTGCTCGATCGTGAGCGGATCGTCGCCCGCGCCGGCTTCAACCGCTGGCTGGTCCCGCCGGCGGCCTTGGCGATCCATCTTTGCATCGGCATGGCGTACGGCTTCAGCGTGTTCTGGCTGCCGTTGTCGCGCGCCATCGGCGTGAGCAAGCCCGTGGTCTGCACCAACATGACCCTGTTCGACGCCTTGTTCACCACAACCTGCGACTGGCGCATCTCCGATCTCGGGTGGATGTACACGCTTTTCTTCGTGGTGCTCGGCTCGTCGGCCGCGTTGTGGGGCGGCTGGCTGGAGCGGGTGGGGCCGCGCAAGGCGGGGCTGGTGTCGGCCTGCTGCTGGTGCGGCGGCATGCTGTTCTCCGCCATCGGGGTGATGACGCATCAATTATGGATGCTGTGGCTGGGCTCGGGCGTGATCGGCGGCATCGGCCTCGGCCTCGGCTACATCTCGCCGGTTTCAACGCTTATCAAGTGGTTTCCGGATCGGCGCGGCATGGCGACGGGCATGGCGATCATGGGCTTCGGTGGCGGGGCGATGATCGGGGCGCCGCTGGCCGATGCGCTGATGCGCAATTTCGGCGGCAGCAGCCAGGTGGGCGTCTGGCAGACCTTCGTCGCGATGGCGGTGATCTATTTCGCCTTCATGCTGGGCGGCGCGTTCGGCTACCGGATTCCGCCGACGGGCTGGCGGCCGGAAGGCTGGACGCCGCCTGTTAGCAACGGCAACGCCATGATCACCCAGGGCCAGGTGCATTTGCGCGACGCCCATAAGACCAAGCAGTTCTGGCTGATCTGGGCGGTGCTGATGCTGAACGTCAGCGCCGGCATCGGGGTGATCGGCATGGCCAGCCCGATGCTGCAGGAAATCTTCGGCGGCAGCCTGATCGGCAAGCCGGCACTGGGCTTCACCCAACTGGACGACGGCGCCCGCGCCAACATCGCCATGATCGCCGCGGGCTTCGCCGGCCTGATCTCGCTGTTCAACATCGGAGGGCGGTTCTTCTGGGCCTCGCTGTCGGACCGGATCGGCCGCAAGCTGACCTATTTCACCTTCTTCGCGTTGGGAATCGCGCTGTACGCGGCGGCGCCGTGGGCGGCGCATGCGGGCAGCCAGGCGCTGTTCGTGGCGATCTTCTGCGTCATCCTGTCCATGTATGGCGGCGGCTTCGCGACGGTGCCGGCGTATCTCGCGGACATCTTCGGCACCCAGTTCGTCGGCGCCATCCACGGCCGGCTGCTGACAGCCTGGTCCACCGCCGGGATCGTCGGGCCGGTGGTGGTGAACTACCTGCGCGAGGCGCAGATCGCCGCCGGCGTGCCGCGCGCACAGGTCTACGACCGCACGATGTACATCCTCGCTGGGTTCCTGGTGGTGGGCTTCATCTGCAACGCCATGGTGCGGCCGCTGGCGCCGAAATGGTTCATGCCGGAAAGCGAGGTCGCAGCATTGCAAGCCCGCGCGATCACGGCCGGCGGCGGCAACGGTCACAGCTACGGCATCGGCCACGGCGGCTTGGACCTGAAGGCCGCACTCGCCTGGGCGGTGGTGGGAATCCCCATCGTCTACGGCGTGTGGCTGACCTTGGGCAGCGCGCTGGTGTTATTTCGCTAGACGCGCCCCCCAGACGCGCCCCTAGGCGCGGCGAGGCAAGCGACAGCGGGGCCCTCGCCCCGCGAAAGCGCTCCCTCCAAGCCGTCCAGGGGGATTTTCTTGCCGCCCAGCCTGGCCTAAAGCGGTTCCCATCGCGTGAAACCGCTTTCCGGAGACCGATCCATGCCCGACGCTTCCATCGCCGACCGGCTGATCGTGGCGCTCGACGTGCGCGACGTCGCACAGGCACGCAGGCTGGTCGAACGGCTCGACGGCACGGTCTCGTTCTTCAAGATCGGCCTGTGGCTCGCCTTCGCGCCCGGGATCGACGGGTTGTTGCGTGAGCTCGCGGACGCCGGCAAGCGGATCTTTCTCGACACCAAGATGTACGACATCGGCCAGACGGTGGAGGAAGGCGTCGCGCGCGCGGTCGAGCGCGGGGTCAGCTTCGTGACCGTGCACGGCGACGCGGCGATGCTGCGGGCGGCGGTGCGCGGGCGCGGCAATTCGGCCTTGCGGATCCTCGCGGTGACGGTCCTGACCAGCCTCGGCGACGAAGATCTGGCGGAGATGGGCTATCGGCTGGGGGTGCGCGAGCTGGTCGATTTGCGCACCGCGGCGGCGGCACGGAGCGGCTGCGACGGCATCATCGCGTCCCCCGCCGACGACCCGCGGGCGCTGCGGGCACGGGCCGGCGCCCCTGATCTGCTGGTGGTGACGCCAGGGGTGCGGCGCGCCACCGACGCCGCCGGCGATCAGCGCCGGATCGCCACACCAGACGCTGCGATCGCCGGCGGTGCGGACTACCTCGTGGTGGGTCGGCCGATCATCGGCGATCCCGACCCGCTGGCCGCCGCCCGCGGCTTCATCGCCGACATGGAACGGGGTGCCGCACTGCAAGGCGCCTGAACGCCGTGCTCTCCGCCGAAGAATGGGAGGCGGTGCGGCTGACATTGCGCGTCGCGGCGTGGGCCGTGGCTTCGGCGCTGCCGCTGGCGGTGGCGATGGCGTGGCTGCTGGCGCGGGTGGCGTTTCCCGGGCGTTCCGTGGTCAACGCGCTGGTGCATTTGCCGCTGGTGCTGCCGCCGGTTGTCACCGGCTGGCTGCTGCTGCTGGCATTCGGCGTGCGCGGCCCGTTCGGCGCGTTGCTGAACGACTGGTTCGGCATTCGTTTGGTGTTCACCTCGGCCGGCGCCAGCCTCGCCTGCGCGGTGATGGTATTCCCGATCATGGTGCGCAGCATCCGCCTCGCACTGGACGCGGTCGATCCCGGGCTGGAGCAGGCGGCACGCTCACTCGGTGCCGGGCGGTGGGACCGGTTCTTTTCGATCACCCTGCCGCTCGCCGCACCTGGACTTCTGGTGGGCGGCATCGTCGCCTACGCCACCAGCCTTGGCGAGTTCGGCGCGGTGATCACCTTTGCCGCCAACATTCCCGGCAGCACCCAGACCCTGCCGCTGGCGATCTACACGGCGTTGCAGAACCCGGGCGGAGAGGCGCAGGCGGCGCGGCTGTCGCTGGTGTCGATGGCGCTGGCGATGGCCGGGCTGGTGCTGTCCGAACTGCTGGCGCGGCGGCTGAACCGGGCGATCGGGCGATGATCTTCTCGGCCGCCGTGCGGCACCGCTTCCAGGGCTTCGACCTCGATGTGGCGTTTGAGGCGCCTTCGGGAATCACCATGCTGTTCGGGCCGTCCGGCGCCGGAAAATCGACGGTCATGGCGGCGATCTCCGGGTTGCTGCAGCCGGATTCCTGCCGCGTCGTCGTCGGCGGCCGGGTGCTGGCCGACACCACGGGAAAGATCTGGACGCCGGCGGAACGACGCCGCATCGGCGTGGTGTTCCAGGATTTGCGGCTGTTCCCGCATATGTCGGTGGCGACCAACCTGCATTACGGGCAACGCCGGGCGCGCGGCGGAGAAATCGGGTTCGACGACGTGGTGGCGCTGCTCGGCATCGGCGCGCTGCTGGACCGCCGCCCGCGCGACCTGTCGGGCGGCGAGCGGGCGCGGGTGGCGATCGGGCGGGCGCTGCTGTCGCAACCGAGCCTGCTGCTGATGGACGAGCCGCTGGCCAGCCTCGATGCCGCGCGCAAGGCCGAAATCATGCCGTACCTGCTGCGGCTCAAGACGGCGCTGCAGCTGCCGATCCTGTACGTGACCCACGCCATGGAGGAGGTCGTGCAGCTCGCCGACCATCTGGTGTTGCTGGAAGCGGGCCGGGTGGTGGCATCGGGCGCGCTCGCGGAAATCGCGGCGCGCGGCGATTCACCGCTCGGGCTGCGCGACGACGCCGGCGCGGTGATCGCGGCAACCGTCGTGGCCCATGATGTCGCCCGGCAACTCACCAGCCTCGACGGCCTCGCCTCGCCGATGCTGGTGCCGCTGCTCAACTCGCCGCCCGGCACCGCCGTGCGCGTGCGCATCCCCGCCCGCGAGGTGATCCTGGCGCGCGAGCGACCGGCTTCGATCAGCGTGCAGAACGTCATCCCAGGCGTGGTCCGCGCCATCACCCACGACGCCATGCGGCACGCCGATCTGGTAGAAGTGATGGCGGGAGATCAGGCCGTGCTGGCGCGGGTGACGCCCGACGCGGCGGAGCGGCTAGGGCTTGCGGCTGGTGTTGCGGTGTTTGTGTTGTTCAAGTCGGTTGGCATAGACGCGCGCCTTCGCGCGGCGAGGTGAGCGGCAGGCGCGCCCTTGCGCGCCGAGAGCGGTTACCCCTGACGCGCCTCCGCGCGGCAAGGTAAGCGACAGCGGTGCCCTTGCACCGCGAAAGCGGACTCCCCGGAACAATCACCCCCCCGCCACCAACGACCGAATCCGCGCCAGCACCTCCGCCGGCAACGGCCCCTTCTCCACGCTCGCGATGCCCGTCTCCAACTCCGCCATCGTCGCCGTGCCGATCAGCAGGGTGCTGAGCGCATCGGTCGAAATGGCGAAGCGCAAGGCGAGCTCCACCAGGCTCGCGGCGTGGCCCTCGGCGATCAGGGGCAGCAGGTGGCGGGCCCTGTGCACGTCGGCTTCGTAGGTGGCGCCGGAGCCGATCGGCTCGACGGTCGGCACGCCGAGCCGATGGCGCGTCGTCTCGCCGCTGAGCGCGCCGCCGGCCAGTACGCGGATGCCGATGGTCCCGACGCCGGCCTTCTGCGCGTGCAGCATCAGGCCGTCGAAATCATGCGCGGGCAGGCCGGATGGCAATGGCCCGATCGCAGAGGGGTTGAGCGGGTTGAAGGGCACCTGCATGCTGTCGACGGGGCCCGATTCCACCACCGCGCGCAATGCCGCGGCGCCGCCGATCGCGGTGATGCCGATAAACCGGGTCTTGCCTTGTTGGCGCAGGCGATCGAGCGCCGGCACGGCTTCCTCCAGCACGGCGCGCAGCGACAGCGCGGGGGCCGCGCCCTCAGCGGTGACGGGATTGTGCAGCTGGAACAGGTCGACGCTGTCGCGGCCGAGGCGGCGCAGGCTCGCTTCCAGGCCGGCGGTGATGCTGGCGGCGATACGGCCGTGCTCGGCATCGGGGACACCGATCTTGGTGCCGACCAGCACGTTCGGGCGCAGCGATTTCAGCACTCGGCCGAGATTGCGCTCCGAACTCGCCATCCCCGTAGGCAGCGGCGGTGTCGAAATAGGTGATGCCGGCGTCCACCGCGCGTGCCACCGCCCGCTCCTGGTCGGCGGCGTCGCCGCGCACCATCAGGCCGCCGACGGCGCCGCAGCCGAAGCTGAGTACCGATACCGTGAGGCCGGTACGTCCGAAGGCTCGCTGCTGCATGGTCGGCTCCTTTGGGTGGCGCCTGGCGGGATGGGGGTGAATGCTTGCCAAGCGCACATCAACGGCGGAAGCTTGCGGCAATTCGGGGGAATATCCAAGGAGGCAGAGCCATGCGGAGCTTATCCGCCGAGGCCGTGCGTCAGTACCACGAGGCCGGATATTTCGCGCCAATTCGCGCCCTCAGCACCGAAGTCGCCGCCGAGGCGCGCGCGCGGCTGGAACGCTGCGAGGCCGAGCATCCGGAATTGCGGAAGATGCTGCGAACCAAGGCGCATCTGGCACTCACCTGGCTCGACGCGATGATCCGCGATGCCGGCATCCTCGACGCGGTCGAGGATGTGATCGGCCCGAACATCCTGTGCTGGGGCTCCGGTTTCTTCATCAAGGACGCGCATGACGCGAGCTTCGTTTCCTGGCACCAGGATTCCACCTATTGGGGGCTGGAGCCCGCCGACATCGTCACCGCCTGGGTGGCATTCTCCGATTCCACCGTCGAGAACGGCGCCATGCGGGTGATCCCCGGGTCGCACAAGCTGGAGCAGCTGGCCCATCGCGACACCTTCGCCGAGGCCAACCTGCTCAGCCGCGGGCAGGAGGTCGCGGTCGAAGTCGATGCGCGCGAGGCAGTGGCGCTGGAATTGCAGGCCGGCGAGATGTCGCTGCATCATGTGCGGTTGATCCACGGCTCCGAGCCGAACCCCTCGGCCAAGCGGCGCATCGGCTACGCCATCCGCTATCTGCCCACCCATGTCCGCCAGACCGCCGCCACGCAGGACAGCGCGACGCTGGTGCGGGGCGAGGACGCGTACGGCAATTTCCTGCCCGAGCAACGGCCGGAAGCCGATTTGTCGCCGGCGGCACTGGCCTTCCACGCGCGGGTCACCGGCGCCCAGGACGCGATCCTGTATCGCGGCACCAATCGCGACGACGCAATGTGATGCGAATCGAATCCTTCGCCGTCACCCGCTTCGCCTTCCCGAGGGACCGCATCATCGGCGACAGCCAGGTCGCCATCGACACCTGCAATCTCGGCGTGCTGGAGCTGCGAACCGATGACGGGCACACCGGCACCGGTTTCTTCCTGAACCTGTTCCATCCGCTGCCCGACCGTGCCGAGTTGGAACGCGCGTTCCGCGCCGAGGCATTTCCCGGCCTGCGGCACCAACCGCCGGCGGGCCTGATCCACCGCCTGAGCCGGCCGCGCGGCGGCAACAACCGCCCGCTGCCGCACGGCTTCGGCGAGGCGATCGACCAGGCACTGTGGGACCTGGCGGCGCAGGAGGTCGGGCTGCCGCTCTACCGCTATCTCGGCGGCACCAACCCGCGCGTGCAAGCCTATGCCAGCGGGCTGGATTTCCACCTGAGCGACACGGATTACGTCGCCTTCTTCAGCCGCGCCCGCGCGCGCGGGTTCGGCGCGTTCAAGATCAAAATCGGCCACCCCGATCTCGCCTGGGATTTGAAGCGGCTGCGGCTGCTGCACGAGGCGGTCGGCACGGACGCGACGGTGATGGTCGATGCCAACGAGGCGTGGACGCCGAAAGAAGCGATCCGCCGGCTGCACGCGTATCGCGACGCCGGGTTCAATATTTTCTGGATCGAGGACCCCTGCATCCGCGATGACTTCGAAGGCCTGCGGCAGGTGTCCGAGGCGGTGCCGTTCGCGCATGTCAACACCGGCGAGTATCTTGACCTCACTGGCAAGCGGCGGCTGATCCAGGCGCGCGGCGTCGACATCCTGAACGTCCATGGCCGCGTCAGCGACGTGCTGCGGGCGGCGTGGCTGGCGGCGGAGTACGGGGTGCGCGTGTCGCTCGGCAACACCTTCCTCGAACTCGGCGTGCATCTCGCAGCAGCATTGCCGGAGGTCGACTGGATCGAGTATTCGTTCCAAAATTACAACCATATTGCGGCAATTCCGGTCGTGTTCGACGGCGGCCACGCCATCGCGCCGGATCGTCCGGGCCACGGGCTGACATTGTCCGACGTGGCGCGGCGCGAACACGCGGTGGACACGACCGCCGAAGGGTTGCGGCCGGCGACCGCACCGCCGGCGCCGTTCGCATCATAAGAAACCAAGGAGACGAAACATGCCGGCGTTCAGCCTGTCCCGTCGTGACGTGATGCGCGGCACCGCGGCCTCCAGCCTCATCCTCGCCGCCCCCGCGACCCGCGCCTCAGCGGCCGGGCCGGAGGGGAAAATCATCTACTGGCATCATTTCACCAGCCAGGAGGAATTCGCCGGGCTGCAGAAGGTGCTGGCGCTGTTCAAGCTCCGCTATCCCGACCTGACCGTGCAGCAGGAGAACATCCCCAACCCGGAATACATGACCAAGTTCACCGCCGCCGTCGTCGCCGGCACGCGCCCCGATGTCACCATGGTGGTGGCCGAGCGGCTGCCGGACATGCTGGGGATGAACGGGCTGGTCGATGTCACGGCGCGCATCAACGCGTGGCCGAACAAGGCGGCCTTCCCCGCCAATTGCTGGCAAGGCGTCTCTTCCGGCGGCAAGATCTACGGCATTCCGGCCTTCACCTTTATCGACTGGGTGTATTACCGGAAGGATTGGTTCGAGCAGGCCGGGCTTGCGGGCCCGCCAAAAACCCTCGACGAATTCGTCACCGCCGCAAAGAAGCTGACCGACCCTTCGAAGAATCGTTACGGCTTCGGCATGCGGGCGGGGCCGGGCGGATATGCCTATATCCTCGACCTGATCGAATCGTTCGGTTCGCCCTTCGTGATCGACGGCAAGAACGCCATGGACCGCGGCAAGACGCTTGCGGCGGTGAAATGGTATTCGGAGCTGTTCACCGTGCATAAGGTGGTGCCGCCGAGCGCCCCCGGCGATGGTTTCCGCCAGATCATGGAAGGCTTCAAAACCGGCCAGACGGCGATGACCTGGCACCACACCGGCTCGCTGGTGGAAATCACCCGCGCGATGAAGCCCAGTGAATTCGGCACCGCCGAGAAACCCGCCGGCCCCGCCGCGCGCGTCGCCCGCCTCACCTATCTGTTCAACAGCCTGATGAAGCAAGATCACGAAGAGGCCGCGTGGGACTGGATCAGTTTCTGGGCCGAACCCGACCCCTCCATCGCCTTCCTGGAAGAGACCGGATATTTCCCGGTGTCGACAGCGATCGCGCAGGACAAACGCATCACCGGCAACCCGTCCTATGCGCCGGCGACGGCCACCCTCGCCTATGGCCGCCTGCCGCCGACCTTCAACGGCGTCGCCGGCTGGTCGCAAACCGTGGTGCTGCCGGAATTCCAAAAGATCCTTGTCGGCCAGACCACGCCGGACAAGGCCGTCGACGCCATGCTGAAAGGTCTGGACGCTGCCATCAACTGAAGCCCGAGGGACGGCACCATTGCGCGGTGGTTCGACGGCCGTACCGCAAACCAGATCCTTCGGCTCGCGGCTGGCGGGAATTTCAGACCGCCGTTACTGGCCGTACCTGCTGCTGTTGCCCAGCCTCGTGCTGGTGATCGCGGTGATCATCTATCCGACCATCTCCGGCATCGACATCAGTTTCCGGCAGATGCGGCTGAACCGCCTGGATCTCGGCACCGGCTATGTCGGGTTGCGGCATTACGCGGAATTGCTGGACGACCCGGTGTTCTGGCTGTCGCTGTGGAACACCGCGGTCTGGGTGGTGGCGACGGCGATGATCGAGCTGACGCTGGGCATGATCGTGGCGCTGGCGCTGGACATGGAGTTGCCGGGGTTTCGCGTCATCACCGTGATCGTGCTGCTGCCCTGGTTCCTGCCTTTGGTGGTGGCCGGCAACATCTGGGCGCTGATGCTGGACCCGCGCCTCGGCATCATCAACGCGGCCCTCGCCGGCTTGGGCCTGATGGACGGCTACAAAGCCTGGTTCGCCGATCCGAACCTTGCAATGCCGGCGGCGATCCTTGTCGAATCCTGGCACGGCTTCCCGTTCTTCGCGCTGCTGCTGCTGGCCGGGCTGAAGGGCATCCCCGGCGAACTGTACGAAGCAGCGTCGGTGGACGGCGCCCGCGCCTGGCGGCGTTTCGTGCACATCCAGTTGCCGGGGCTGCGGATGATCATCGTCGCCACAATGGTGCTGCGCGCCATCAGCCTGATGAACTCGCCGGACCTGCTGCTCATCCTGACCGGCGGCGGTCCCGGGCGATCGACCATGGTGCTGTCGCTGTACGCGTTCCAGAAAGCCTATCGCGAGTTCAATTTCGGTTATGCCGGCGCATTGTCGGTGGTGATGTTCCTGCTGCTGATGCTGTTTTCCTACATCTACATCCGCCGCTCCAACGCGCTCGGGGATTGAGGCGATGGCAACGCGGCGGATGCGCGGCGAGGCGGTGGCGGCATATGCGGTGGCGTTGGGATTTGCCTTCTTCGCGATCTTCCCGGTGCTGTGGGCGTTGATCACCTCATTGAAGCCGGAGCGCGACATCATCACCCGCGACATCGTGCTGTGGCCGAATCCGGCGACCTTGCACAACTACGTGGCGATCTGGACCCAGTCGAACCTGCCGCAGCTGATGTGGAACAGCGCCATCACCACTTGCATCACCGTCACCGTCTGCGTGCTGGCCGGGACGCCGGCGGCCTATTGCGTCTCACGCTACCGCTTTCGCGGCCGCAACCAGCTCCTGCTGTTCTATCTGGTGCTGCGCATGTTCCCGGTGGTGCTGATGGTGATCCCGCTGTTCATCATCATGCGCAAGGTCGGCCTGCTGGACACCCATCTCGGCCTCGCCCTCGCCTACACCGCGTTCCTGCTGCCGATCTTCATCTGGATGATGAAGGGGTTCTTCGACGCCATCCCGATCGACCTCGAAGAAGCGGCACGGATCGACGGCTGCAGCCGGATGGGCGCGATGGTCCGGGTCATTCTTCCACTCGTGCAAGGCGGGCTCTGGGCTTGCGCGGTGTTCATCGGCATCAGCGCCTGGAACGAGTACCTCTTTGCCCTGATGCTGACCACCAGCTCCGGCTCGCGCACCTGGCCGGTCGGGTTGCAGCTGATGGTGGGTGAATTTCAGTTGCCCTGGGGTGCGTTGAGCGCCGGCGGCATCCTGAGCATCCTGCCGGTGCTGGTGCTGTTCGCCGTCGTGCAGCGCTCGATGGTTCGCGGGTTGGCGGCCGGCGCGGTGAAAGGTTAGCCCAGCGAGAAATACCGCCCGAGCGCCGTGCCGAGCAGGCACAGCACGACAGACGCCACGACATAGGCGCAAGCCGGCGCCACCTGCCCCACCCGCAGCATATCCACCATTTGCAGGCTGAAGGCCGAGAACGTCGTGAAGCCGCCGCAGATGCCGACCATTACGAACAGCCGCATTTCCTCACTGGCCGGCCGGGCGCCGTCCGGCATGGTGAGGTAACCGAAATAGCCGATGACGAACGAGCCGGCGATGTTGATCAGCAGCGTGCCCCAGGGAAAGGTGAAGCCGGCCAGTTCCGCCACCACGATGCCGACCCAGTACCGCGCCACGCTGCCCAGCGCACCACCCAAGGCGATCCACAATGTCGCCGCAACTTCGCGCATGCCGATCGATGCCCCAGGAATTTTCGTGAAACGAATAGCCCGGCGTGCCGCTTTCCTCCAGCACCCCTCGCTATCCTGGCATGCAGCTTCAGGCTTGCAAAATGCCACCCCGGCGCTTGTGCGCGCAGGCCATTGCGCTAGCCTGCACCCCATGCCGAACCCAGCGAGCACACCCAGCCCGACCTCGCACATCTTCTTCTCGCAGCGGCTGCGATTGCATTATGTCGATTGGGGCAATCCCACCGCGCCGCCTTTGCTGCTGCTGCATGGCGGGCGCGACCATTGCCGAAACTGGGATTGGGTGGCGGCCGAGTTGCGCCACGCCTGGCACGTGATCGCGCCGGATCTGCGCGGCCATGGCGACAGCGCCTGGCAAATGGACGGCAACTACACCATGGCCGGCTATATCTACGACCTGAGCCAGCTCATCCATCAGCAATCCCTCGCACCCGTGACCATCGTCGCGCATTCGCTCGGCGGCAATATCGCCCTGCGCTACACCGGCATCTTTCCGCAGAATGTCCGGAAGCTCGTGTCGATCGAAGGCCTCGGCCCTTCGCCGGCACGCATTGCCGAGCGGGCGACGCTCACGATCGACGCACGGATGTGCCGCTGGATCGACGAGCAGCGAAAACTCTCCGGCCGGATGCCGCGCCGCTATGCCTCGATCGAGGAAGCGTTCCAGCGCATGCAGGAGGAGAACAAGCACCTCTCGCCGGCGCGGGCGCTGCACCTCACCCAGCACGGCGTCAACCAGAACGAGGACGGCACCTATAGCTGGAAATTCGACAACTACATCCGTTCCTGGCCGCCCTACGACATGACGGTCGCCGAGGTGGAAGCGCTGTGGTCGCGGATCACCTGCCCGACGCTGTTGGTCTATGGCCGCGAAAGCTGGGCCTCCAACCCCGAAAGCGACGGCCGCATCCGGCATTTCCAGAATGCCCGGGTGATCTCCGTCGCCGGCGCCGGCCACTGGGTGCATCACGACCGGATGGATGTGTTCCTGGCCGCACTGAAAAACTTCATCTAAGGAAATCGCAAATGCAGATCGACATCAAAGGCCGCAACGTGGTGGTGGCCGGCGGAAGCCGTGGCATCGGGCGCTCGATCGCGCTCGCCTTCGCGCAGGCCGGCGCCCGGGTTTCCATCTGCGCCCGCGGGACGGAGGCGCTGGAGGCGACACGGCGCGAAATCGCAGCACATGGTGGTCTTGCCCACGCGGCAAGCTGCGACCTCGCGGATGCGGCGGCGATCACCCGCTACATCGCCGAGGCGGCGGCGGCGCTGGGCGGCATCGATGTGCTGGTCAACAACGCCAGCGGCTTCGGCCGCAACGACGACGAGGCGAGCTGGGAGAGCAGCCTCGATGTCGACCTGATGGCGACGGTGCGCGCATCGCGTGAGGCGCTGCCGTTCATCGAGGCGTCGGGCAGCGGCTCGATCATCAACATCGCCTCCGGCTCCGGCCTCAACCCTTCCGTGCGCACGCCGGCTTACGGGGCGGCGAAGGCCGCGGCGATCCATTACACGCGCACCCAGGCTGCGGCCTTGGCGCATCGCGGCGTGCGGGTGAACTGCGTGGCGCCCGGCTCGATCGAATTCCCCGGCGGTTCGTGGGAGCGCCGCAAGACCGACGATCCGAACTCTGTACAACGCCGTGCTGGCGTCCTGCCCAGCCGGGCGGCTTGGGCGGCCGGATGAAGTGGCGAATCTCGTGGTGTTCCTCGCCTCCCCGCTCGCCAGTTGGATCACCGCACAGGTGATCAGCGTCAATGGCGGCCAGGGCCTACGTCGATGAGGAAGGGGTACATCGAGCGGCAGACGCGATCAGGCTGATGCGGGAAAGCTCTGCCAAACCCCGTCATGATTTCATATCGCGTCCAAGCCCGCCCTGCTTCTCGATGAAGGCGGCGATCTCCGCGACGCCCTGGCCCGGCGCGGATGTTGGCGAAGACGAAGGGCCGCTCGCCGCGCATCTTGCGTGGCGTCGCGGTCCATCACCTCGAGGCTGGCGCCGACGAACGGCGCGAGGTCGATCTTGTTGATCACCAGCAGGTCGCTGCGGGTGATGCCGGGGCCGCCCTTGCGCGGGATCTTGTCGCCGGCCGAGACGTCGATCACGTAGATCGTCAGATCGGCCAGTTCCGGGCTGAAGGTCGCGGCCAGATTGTCGCCGCCGCTTTCGATCAGGATCACGTCGAGCGCCGGGAAGCGTCGCGCGCAGCTCGGCGACGCCCGGCGAGGTTGATGCTGGCGTCCTCGCGGATCGCGGTGTGCGGGCAGCCGCCGGTCTCGATGCCCAGGATCCGCTCCGGCGGCAGCGAGCCGGCGCGCGTCAGGAACTCCGCGTCTTCCTTGGTGTAGATGTCGTTGGTGATGGCGGCGATGTCGTAGCGGTCGCGCAAGCGTTTGCACAGCGCGTCCATCAGCGCCGTCTTGCCGGTGCCGACCGGGCCGCCGATGCCGACGCGCAACGGGCCGTTGGGTGATGCGTCATGAGCGGAACAGCCTCGTGTACTGGGTTTCGTGCCGCATCGCGGCGAGGTCGGAGCGGAAGCAGCGCAGCCGCCGAGATCGTCGAGCGTCGCGGACATTGCGTCTTCGGCGACGGCTGATGATCACCGGCTCCAGCGCCGGCCAGCACCGCCAGCCCCGCGGTCTGCCCGAGCGGCACGAGGCGCACGGCGGCGGAAATCAGGTTGGCGGCGAAGGCCTGCAGATACGCGCCGCCGCGATGGTCCTCAGCGTCGATGCCGTGCGCGCCGGCCAGCGCGCCGACGGCGACCGGATAGGGAGTATCGCCGACCCGTGCGGCCGATGCGATGAGCACCGTGCGGCTGCCATGCCGAGGCGGCGGCGGCGAAGGCGTTGCCCTGCGCCGACGCGTCTCCGCGCGCCGCTCGCCGCGACGGCGTCGCGCGGCGCAGCGCCAGTTCGGTGATCTCGCGCGAGCGCGGTCGATGTCGGCGCAAGCGCGATGCGCGTGCACGCAGCAGGATGGCGTCGCTACCGGCCGGCGCCGTGATGCAAGCACGTCTTCGAGCCAGTCGCGAAGGCGTCGTCGCCGTCGCGGATTTCACCGGTGTCGACCGCCCATTCCAGCGCCGTGCGAATAGGCGTAGCCGCCGGTCGGGAAGGCCGGCGACAGCCAGGCCAGCAAGCGCAGGATGGGCGACGGCTCAGCCATGGGGGTGGTCATGCTCGTCGCCGCCATGGCTGTGCGCGTGGCCGGCGGCATACGCGCCGGCCTCGGGATCGAACGGCGCCTCGATATGGTCGACATGGCCGCCGAGCAGTTCGACCATTTCCGCGATCACGTGGTCGGCGCGGATGCGGATGCGGTCGCCCGTGCAGTTGCACCGGCAGATGCCGGTTGCCGAGATGCCAGGCGATGCGGACCAGCTCGCCGTCCGTCATGCGCATGGATCTCCAGCAGCGTTTCCGGCCGCGCGCGCGACGCGGACCACGCCGCCGTTCGACCTGCCAGCCCGTCGCCGTCGCGCAGGCGGACGGCTTGCGGCAGATCGAGCAGCACGGCATTGTCCGACTTCGGTCGTCAGCATGATGCGACGGCGATGGCGGCGGTCGTAGTCGATCAGCACGACGATCGATTTCCCGCGATGCGTCCCAGCTGCCGGCCGGCAGAACCGAATGCGCGCGCATCAGAACAGGAAATACCGCTGCGCCATCGGCAGCACCGTGGCCGGCTCGCAGGTCAGCAGCACGCCGTCGGCGCGCACCTCGTAGGTCTCGGGATCGACCTCGATCACCGGCGTCGCGTCGTTGTGGATCATGTCGCGCTTGCCGATGCCGCCGCGGTGTCGCGACACCGCCGACCAGCGCGCGCGACAGGCCCAGCCGCGCGCCGAGGCCGCCTTCGATTGCCGCCGCCGAGACGAAGGTGATGCAGCTCGCCGCCATCGCGCGGCCGAACGTCGCCGAACATCGGCCGGTAATGCACCGGCTGCGGCGTCGGGATCGAGGCGTTGGGGTCGCCCATCGGCGCCATCGCGATGCTGCCGCCCTTCAGCACCAGATCCGGCTTCACCCCGAAGAAGGCCGGCGACCACAGCACCAGGTCGGCGAGCTTGCCCACCTCGATCGAACCGACCTCGCGCGCAAGACCCTGCGCGATCGCCGGGTTGATGGTGTATTTGGCGATGTAGCGCTTGACCCGCGCATTGTCCGCTTGCGCGCCGTCGCCGGGCAGCGACCCGCGCTGCAGCTTCATCTTGTGCGCCGTCTGCCAGGTGCGGATGATGACCTCGCCGACGCGGCCCATCGCCTGGCTGTCGGACGAGATCATCGAGAGCGCGCCGAGGTCGTGCAGGATGTCCTCGGCCGCGATGGTCTCCTTGCGGATGCGGCTCTCGGCGAACGCCACGTCCTCGGGGATCGACGGGATCGAGGTGATGGCACACCATCAGCATGTCGAGATGCTCGTCGAGCGTGTTCACCGTGTAGGGCCGCGTCGGATTGGTGGAACTCGGCAGCACGTTCGGCAAGGCCCGCGACGCTGATGATGTCGGGCGCATGGCCGCCGCCGGCGCCCTCGGTGTGGAAGGCGTGGATGGTGCGGCCCTTGAACGCGGCGATCGTGTCCTCGACGAAGCCGCTTTCGTTCAGCGTGTCGGTGTGGATCATCACCTGCACGTCGAACCGGTCGGCGACCGACAAGGCGCAATCGATCGCCGCCGGCGTGGTGCCCCAATCCTCATGCAGCTTCAGCGACGACGCGCCGGCGCGGATCATTTCCTCCAGCGCCTGCGGATTGCTGGCGTTGCCCTTGCCGGAGAAGGCGATGTTCATCGGCAACCCCTCGGCCGCCTGCAGCATGCGCATCATGTGCCACGGCCCGGGCGTGCAGGTGGTGGCCGACGTGCCGGTCGCGGGGCCGGTGCCGCCGCCGCATCAAGGTGGTGACGCCGGAGGCCAGCGCTTCCTCGATCTGCTGCGGGCAGATGAAATGGATGTGGCTGTCGATCCCGCCGGCGGTGAGGATCTTGCCTTCGCCGGCGATCACCTCGGTGCCCGGCCCGATGATGATGTCGACGCCAGGCTGCACGTCGGGGTTGCCCGCCTTGCCGATCGCGCGCGATGCGGCCGCTCGCGATGGCGACATCGGCCTTGACGATGCCCCAATGGTCGATGATCAGCGCGTTGGTGATGACGGTGTCGACCGCGCCCTCGGCCTGCGATCGCTGCGACTGGCCCATGCCGTCGCGGATCACCTTGCCGCCGCCGAACTTCACCTCGTCGCCGTAGACGGTGAAATCCTTCTCCACCTCGACGAAGAGCTCGGTGTCGGCAAGCCGCACGCGGTCGCCGACGGTCGGGCCGTACATGTCGGCATAGGCACGCGCGGGTGATCCGGGCCATCAGTCCAATGCTCCCATGATTTCGCCGCGAAACCCGAGCACGATGCGTGCGCCCTGGTAGGGCACCAGCATCACCTCGCGCGTCTGCCCCGGCTCGAACCGCACGGCGGTGCCGGCGGCGATGTCCAGGCGCTGGCCGCGCGCCGCCGCCCGGTCGAACGACAGCGCCGGGTTGGTTTCGGCGAAATGGTAGTGGCTGCCGACCTGGATCGGCCGGTCGCCGGTGTTGGCGACGACGAGTGCGGTCCGCGTCAGGCCGGCATTCAGCTCGATGTCGCCGGCGACGGTGATCGATCTCGCCGGGAATCATGTCTTCGCCCTTACCGTATCGGCTCATGGACGGTGACGAGCTTGGTGCCGTCGGGGAATGTCGCCTCCACCTGCACGTCGGGGATCATCTCGGCGACGCCCTCCATCACCTGGGCGCGCGTGAGCACCTGACCGCCCGCTTCCATCAGATCGGCGACGCTGCGGCCGTCGCGGGCGCCCTCCACGACGAAATCGGTGATCAGCGCGATCGCCTCCGGGTAGTTCAGCTTCACCCCGCGCTCCAGCCGCCGCCGCGCCACCATCGCGGCCATCGAGATCAGCAGCTTGTCCTTTTCGCGCGGCGTCAGGTTCATGTCTTCCCCGTTCCAGCACGATCATTTCAACACATCCACACCCGCGGCAGCGCCCGGCCGCCGCGCAGCACCTGCAATCCGGCGACGACAGCTGCGCGCAGGCTCGCGCCGTCGGCTGCGCCACGACGCGGCCGATCAGCATGCCGTCCCAGGCGCTGGCGCCGCGTTTGCGCCGCGACATGGGTCCATGCCGCCCGCAGCGCGTCCAGCGACGCCTCGGCGTTCGGCGCCACGTGCACGAGCGTCGCGACCGCGCGGCCGCCGCCGCCACCGCCGGCCGCTGCAACATCGCCGCGACGGCGCCGTCGAGGCGGATCGCGTCATGCAGCAACAGCCTGCCGCCGCGCCGCACCCGGATGCATGTCCCGCAACGCGCGCGTGCACGAGCCGCTCGCCCATCGCGGCGCGGCCGAAGACCAGGGATTCCACGCCGAGGAACCAGCGCGTCGGCGGCAACGTCGACTCGACAGTCGCCGGTCGAGCGGCGCAGCCATCGAAGAGGATGGTTTCCTGCGGCAGCCATTCCAGCGCCGCGCCGGCGCCGACGGTCAGCGCGCGTGCGCAGCCGCGCCGGCGGTCGCCCGGGAGCGCGCGGTAGAACCGCTCCGCCGCCTGGGACGCGACTGTCGCATCGCGCGCCCGCACCGACGCGTGATCGCCGCATCCAGCCGGTCGCCGCCGGCCACGCCGCCCGAGCTGTTCAGCGTGACCGACCTCGGTCCAGCTCCGCCGGGCGGGGGAAACGCACCTTGAGGCAGCCTTCCTGGCGCAGTTCGGCAACACCGTGCGCCCCTCGCGCAGCCGCACACGCAGCCGCAGTTGTCCGACGGCGCGCTGATGCTCGGAGCGCCGACGCTCCGGCGGCTTCAAGTCAGCCGGCGGCTTGACTCAGACGGAGAGGCGACGGCGAACATCCTGTTCGTCCAGCTCCTCGCGCGTCCCGTCCAGCACGATGTCGCCGCGATCCATCACCGCGATGCGTCTGGCCAGGTCGCGGGCGAAATCGAAATACTGCTCGACCAGCAGAATGGCCATCTCGCCGCGGCCGCGCAGCAGCGCGATGACGCGGCCGATGTCCTTGATGATGGTCGGCTGGATGCCTTCGGTCGGCTCGTCGAGCACCAGCAGCCGCGGCTTGCGTGACCAGCGCCCGGGCGATCGCGAGCTGCTGTTGCTGGCCGCCCGAGAGATCGCCGCCGCGCCGCCGCAGCATGGTCTTCAGCACCGGGAACAGCTCGAAGATCTCGTCGGGCACGCGACGTTGGCGGCGCGGCAGCACGGCGAAGCCGGTCTCCAGATTCTCCCGCACCGTCAGCAGCGGAAAGATCTCGCGGCCCTGCGGCACATAGGCGATGCCGCGCCGCGCCCGCTCATAGGTCGGCAGCCCGGTGATGTCGGCGCCCTCCCAGAGGATCGTTCCCGACGTGATCGGATGCGCGCCGGTCATCGCGCGCAGCAGGCTGGTCTTGCCGACGCCGTTGCGGCCGAGCAGGCAGGTCACCGCGCCGATCTCGGCGCGCAGCGACACCTGCCGCAGCGCGATCGCCGCGCCGTAGTGCAGGTCGACGTTCTGGACCTCCAGCATCCGCTATCGCCCCAGATACACTTCGACCACGCGCGGATCGTCGCTGACATGGTCGATCGAGCCTTCCGACAGCACCGAGCCTTCGTGCAGCACCGTCACCTTCACGCCGAGCGCGCGCACGAAGGCCATGTCGTGCTCCACCACCACCACGCTGCGCGTGCGGTTGATCTCGCGCAGCAGATCCGCCGTCTGCTCGGTCTCGCGCGTCGGTCATGCCGGCGACCGGCTCGTCCACCAGCAGCAATTGCGGCTCCTGCGCCAGCAACATGCCGATCTCGAGCCACTGCTTCTGGCCATGCGAAAGATCGCCCGCTGCGGCGCTGCGTCCGCTCGGTCAGGCGGATGGTTCGCAGAATCGCCTCGATGCGTGTCCGCTCGTCGGCCGTTTCGCGCGCCCACAAGGTGAAGCGCGGCCGCCGGTCGCCGGCCAGCGCGAGCAGCAGATTGTCCCAGACGGTGTGCGGCTCGAACACGGTCGGCTTCTGGAATTTGCGCCCGATGCCGAGCGCGCGATCGCCGGCTCGTCCAGCTTCGTGAGGTCGGTGTCACTGGCCGAACACCACCTTGCCCTCATCGGGACGCGTCTTGCCGGTGATCACGTCCATCATCGTGGTCTTGCCGGCGCCGTTCGGCCCGATCACCGCGCGCATCTCGCCCGGCTCCAGCGTGAGGGAGAGCGCGTTCAGCGCCCTGAAGCCGTCGAAGCTCACCGTCACGCCGTCGAGATACAGCAGCGTGCGGGAGGCGGCAGACGGCGAACTCATGCGGCGACGCTCATGCGCGAGTTCCACGGCCGGTGCCGCCGCCGGCATCGCGCGGCGCCGGGTGAACAGCGCCGATGATGCCTTGCGGCAGGAACAGCGTCACCAGAATGAACAGCGCGCCCAGCGCGAACAGCCACAACTCCGGCAATGCGCCGGTGAAGATGGTCTTGCCGAGGTTCACCAGCACCGCGCCGAGGATGGCGCCGACCAGCGTGCCGCGGCCGCCGACCGCCACCCAGATCACCGCCTCGATCGAGTTGGCGGGGGCGAATTCGCCCGGGTTGATGATGCCGACCTGCGGCACGTAGAGCGCGCCGCCGATGCCGGCCATCATCGCCGACAGCACGAACACGAACAGCTTGTAGTTCTCCGGCCGGTAGCCGAGGAAGCGGGTGCGGCTTTCGGCATCGCGCACCGCGATCAGCACCTTGCCGAAGCGCGACATCACCAGGAAGCGGGCGACAGGAATAGCTGCGCGACCAGGAACAAGCGCGGTGGCCACCAGCAGGCCGCAGCGCGTGGCGTCGGCCTGCAGCGGTGAGGCCGAACATGTCCTTGAAGTCGGTCAGGCCGTTATTGCCGCCGAAACCCATGTCGTTGCGGAAGAACGCCAGCAGCAGCGCGTAGGTCAGCGCCTGGGTGATGATCGACAGATAGACGCCGGACACCCGGCTGCGGAACGCGAGCCAGCCGAACACCAGCGCCAGCACGCCGGGCACCAGCACCACCATCAGGACGGCGAACACGGATTGTCGAAGCCGTACCAGTACCAAGGCAGTTCCTTGTAGTTCAGGAACACCATGAAGTCCGGCAGGATGGCGTTGCCGTAGACGCCGCGCGTGCCGATCTGGCGCATCAGGTACATGCCCATGGCGTAGCCGCCGAGCGCGAAGAAGGCCGCATGCCCGAGGCTGAGGATGCCGGCGAAACCCCAAACCAGATCGACCGCCAGCGCCAGCATCGCGTAGCACAGATATTTGCCGACCAGCGAAACCACATAGGTCGGCACATGCAGCGCCGATGCGGGCGAGGTTGCGAGATTGAGCACCGCCAGCAGGATCGCGCCGCCGAGCACGAGGGACATGCACAGGATCGTCGCCGCTTGCTGACGCCCACGCTCATGATTCCACCGCCCGGCCCTTGAGCGGAAACATCCCGCGCGGCTTGCGCTGGATGAACAGGATCAGCAGCACGAGCACGACGATCTTGCCGAGCACCGCGCCGGCCACCGGTTCGAGGAACTTGTTGACGATGCCCAGCGTCAGCGCGCTCACCACCGTGCCCCAGAGATTGCCGACGCCGCCGAACACCACGACCATGAAGCTGTCGATGATGTAGCTCTGGCCGAGATTGGGGCTGACATTGTCGATCTGGCTCAGCGCCACCCCGGCCATGCCGGCGACGCCGGAGCCGAGGCCGAAGGTCAGCGCGTCGATCCACGGCGTGCGGATGCCCATCGCCGCCGCCATGCGCCGGTTCTGCGTCACCGCGCGCATGCGCAGGCCGAGCGCGGTGTAGCGCAACGCCGCCATCAGCGCCGCCAGCACCAGGAAGGCGAAGACGATGATGTACGAGCCGGTTGAAGGTGATCGTCAGCCCGCCCCACTGGGCGGCGCCGCTCATCCAGGACGGCGTGCCGACCTCGCGGTTGTTGGCGCCGAAGATGGAGCGCACCGCCTGCTGCAACACCAGCGAAAGCCCCCAGGTGGCGAGCAGGGTCTCCAGCGGCCGTCCGTAGAGGAAGCGGATCAGGCAGCGCTCGATCGCCGATGCCGACGGCGCCGGACGACCAGGAAGGCCAGCGGGACGGCGAAGAACAGGCTGGCGCCGAACAGCCCGGCGCGTTCGGCCGGATCACCTCCTGCACCACGAAGGTGGTGTAGGCGCCGATCATCACCATCTCGCCATGCGCCATGTTGATCACGCCCATCACGCCGAAGGTGATGGCCAGCCCGGCCGCCGCGAGCAGCAGCACCGAGCCGAGCGACAGGCCGTAGAAAACGCCCTTGCGCGAGGCTCCAGAGTTGCTGCGAGCGGTCGATCGCGGCCACCGCCGCGCCGTGGCCGCGGCGCATCAACGGCTGGCCGATTGCACGCCGAGCGAGGCCAGCACCGATCGCGCCTCCATGTCGCCGCGCGCCCGGATCGTGGCGATCGCGGCGAGCCGGTCGGCCTCGGCGGCGTCGGGTGAGGCGAGAATGGCGGCGGCGCGGGCCTGCTGCATGGCGCGGCGGACTGCTGGGTCCTTCTCCTGCGCCAGCGCGCGGTCCAGCGCCGGCAGGGCGGCGGGATCGCGCGACGCAGCACCGCCTCGGCCGCCGTCGCGCGCGTGGCGGGATCTGGCGGAGAACAGCGTCAGGCTGCCCATCGCGGCTTCGATGGCGCGGCGCACCGCGTTGTTGACGCGCACCGCGGCGAGGTCGTCGGCTTGACGTCGCGACAAGCTGGCCGGTGCGGGCGTCGATATAGTCGGTGCGGTCGCGGATGATGATCGCGCGCGGCCCGCTGTCGCTTTCCGGCCCGACGAACAGATTGTCGGCTTGCAGCGCCGCGATGGCAGGTGCCGCCTGCGGATTGCCGGACAAGGCAAGCGCGTCGATGCCGCGGCGCCGATCTCGTCGAAATCGTCCGACGCCAAGCCGGCGAACGGATCTTCCGTCTGCGCCATCGCGCCGCATGGTGCGAGCAGCAGAAACATCAGCAGCAGGCGGCGGAAGAGCTGGATCATGTGCGCCTATCGACGGGCTGGCGAAGACGCGAGATTCACCACGGAGGCGATGAGGAAGGAGAAGCAGGGAGCGGCCGGGAGCTGCCTCTCCCTGCTTCACCGCCTCTGTCGTGAAAATCGCGCCAGCTTCGCTCGCTATTTGGCGGCACCGCCGCACTTGCCGGTCTTGACGTTGAAGTTGCCGCAGGACAGCGGCGACGCGCCAATCGGCGATCAGGTCGCGCGAGCCTTCCAGATACGGCGACCACTCGTTGGCCACGACCGTGCCGGCGGTCTGCCAGACCGTGTTGAACTGGCCGTCCGCCTTCACTTCGCCGATCAGCACCGGCTTGGTGATGTGGTGGTTCGGCATCATCGTCGAGGACCCGCCGGTCAGATTCGGCACCGATATGCCGATCATCGCGTCGATCACCTTCGCGGGCTCGACGGTCCCGGCCTTCTCGCACCGCCTTCACCCACATGTTGAAGCCGATATAGTGGCTTCCATCGGGTCGTTGGTCGTGCGCTTCGGATTCTTGGTGTAGGCGTGCCACTCGTTGATGAACGCCTTGTTCGACGGCGCGTTCACGCTCTCGAAGTAGTTCCAGGCGGCGAGGTGGCCGACCAGCGGCTTGGTGTCGATGCCGGCCAGTTCCTCCTCGCCGACCGAGAACGCGACGACGGGGATGTCGGTGGCCTTGATGCCCTGGTTGCCGAGTTCCTTGTAGAACGGCACGTTGGCGTCGCCGTTGATGGTGGAAACCACCGCCGTCTTCTTGCCGGCCGAGCCGAACTTCTTGATCGACGCCACGATGTTCTGCCAGTCGCTGTGGCCGAACGGCGTGTAGTTGATCAGGATGTCCTCGTCGGCGACGCCCTTGGACTTCAGATACGCCTCAAGGATCTTGTTGGTCGTGCGCGGGTAGACGTAGTCGGTGCCGGCCAGCACCCAGCGCTTCACCTTTTCGTTCGGCCATCAGGTAGTCAACCGCCGGAATCGCCTGCTGGTTCGGTGCGGCGCCGGTGTAGAAGACGTTCTTGCTGCTCTCCTCGCCCTCGTACTGGACCGGGTAGAACAGGATGCCGCCCGTCTCCTCGAACACCGGCAGCACGGATTTGCGCGACACGCGGTCCAGCAGCCGAACACCGCCGCGACCTTGTCCACGGTGATGAAGCTGGCGGGCCTTTTCGGCGAAGAGCGGCCAGTTGGAAGCGGGATCGACCACCACGGCCTCGAGCTTCTTGCCGAGCAGGCCGCCCTTCTTGTTCTGCTCCTCGATCAGCATCAGCATCACGTCTTTCAACGTGGTTTCGCTGATCGCCATGGTGCCGGAAAGCGAGTGCAGGATGCCGATCTTGATGGTCGCACCCTGTGTCGCCTGGGCGCGGGCGGAGCCGGGGTGCAGCCCAACGGTCGCTGCGATTGCGGCTGCGGCAATGCCAGCACCACGTAGCCAACTGCGGACAGATGCCATGAGTTCGAATCCCTCGTCTGTTGTGGCCGACAGCACCGGGCCGTTCGCCGGCACCCGCCACGAGGAACTGCAAGCCGCGTGCCATGGGGACACAGCATTGCAACGAATGGGAACTCGTGGCCTCGTCGCGCCGGCCCTGCTTGCATTCTGCCCAGTTCAGCCGGCGCAATGTCGCGAAAATGCGCAAGGTAATGACATCGGCCGCGGAGCCTACCGCGCTGATGACCCCGCATAGGCGATCCGCCAGACCGTGCCGTTGCCATCCTCGGTGACCAGCAAGGCGCCGTCATGCGCCACCGCCACCCCGACCGGCCGCCCCCAAACATGGCTGTCGTCGAGGACGAAGCCGGTCAGGAAATCCTCGTAGCTGCCATCCGGCGCGCCGCCGCGCAGATGCACCCGGATGACCTTGTAGCCGGTGCGCTTGCTGCGGTTCCAAGAGCCGTGCAGCGCCACGAAGGCGTCTGCCGTGGTACTCGCGCGGGAACGCCGCCGGCCCCTGACCCTGGTAGAACACCATGCCGAGCGCGGCCGAATGCGCCTGGATCAACACATCCGGCATCGCCACCCTGCCTGCCAGATCCCCCCGCTCGCCACGATGACGCGGGTCCGGGTGGCTGCCCAGGTAATACCACGGCCAGCCGTAGAACCCGCCCGCCGCCACCCGCGTCACGTAATCCGGCGGCAAATCGTCGCCCAGGCCGTCGCGCTCGTTGGTGGCGCACCAGGGTTCGCCGCCGCCTGGCGGCATCGCCAGGCCGACGCAGTTGCGTATGCCGGTGGCGAACACACTCCGCTCGCGGCCGTCAGGGTCGAAGGACAGCACGTCGGCCCGCTGTTCCTCGATTCCCCAGGCCGCGCCGAGGCCAAATGTCGCGTCATGCGCGGCCATCGCCGCGGCATCGAGGCGGGGCATGGAAACCGCGTCATCGGATGCCGAGCCGACCGAGACGAACATACGCTTACCATCGGCGCTGAACACGAGGTCGCGGGTGGTGTGATGGCCGGCGGTGCCGGAGAGAGGTTCGACGATTGTCTCGGCCGGGCCGGCCGCCTTGATGTCACCGGCGCGATAGGCGAAGCGGAGCACTGCGTTGTTGGTCGCGACATAGACGAAGCGCGGCGCGGGGCCCGGGCGGATAGAAGGCGATGCCGAAGGGGCGGTCGAGGTCGGCGGCGAAAATCTGCTGGATCTGCGGCTGTGCGGCGCCGTCGGCCGCGCGCAGCACGCGAATGCGGCCGGCGGCGGTTTCAGCGACGAAGATGTCGCCGTTCGGCGCCACCCTGATGATGCGCGGGTTGCGCAGGCCGGCGGCGAATTTGCCGACGGTGAAGCCGCGCGGCACCTGCAGCGCCGCGTCCTGCGGCTCTGCGACGACGCTTGGGAAATTCAGCGCAAACCGGCTGGCGTAAGGCGGCGGCAGCTCAGCCTCGGTGATCCGCCTCAGCACCCCAGGCGCGTCGCTGCGCCAATCCCCCAGCGCCGCCGCGCCGGTGAGCGTGGGCTCCGGGCGGGTTTGCGCCTGCGCCACCGCGCCAAGCAGCCAGGCGCCGAGTGCGATGATGCAATTCATCCGCCACGCTTTAGACCTGGCTGGCCGGTGTCCCGTTGGCCTCAACCCGCCCGGCCAGCACCGCCGCCACCTCGGCGCCCAGCAGCACGACGCTCCAGAAGATGTACATCCACAACAGGAAGATGGGCACGCCGGCCAGCGCGCCATAGACGTTGCTGTAGGACGACAGGCGCTCCACGAACACCGCGAACCCAAGCTTCATCACCTCCAGCAGCAATGCCGCGACCACGCCGCCGGCGACGCCGCTGCGCCATGGCACCCGGCAATTCGGGATCAGGATATACAGCAAGGTGCAGGCAATGGTTTCCAGCAAAAACGGCGCCAGCGTCGGCAGCCCGCTCGACCAGGCCTGGGTGGCGCGATCGACGATGCCGCCGCGCAGGCCCAACGCCCGCATCGCCCGGTCGACATCGCCCGACAGCGACAGGCCGACGCCGAGCAGCACCGGGCCCAGGGTCAGCACCGTCCAATACGCGAGCACGCGCTGGCCCCAGCCGCGATGCAGGGTGACGCGGAAGATGAAATGCAGATGCTCCTCGATCGTCGCCAGCAACAGGATCGAGGTGATCACGAGGGCTGCGATACCGACCGCGGTGGTGCGGGCGGCGTTGGTGGCGAAGGTGGTGAACCACTCCGCCGCCTGCTCGCCGATCTCGGGCGCGAAATTGGCGATGATGACACTGAGGAACCGGCTGCGGGCCGCGTCGAACACCGAGAATCCGGAGAACGTCACCAGCACGATCGCGGTCAGCGGCACCAGGGAGACGATGGTGGTGTAGCTGAGGGCGCTGGCGCCGATCAGGCATCGATCGGCGACGAAGCGGCACAGGACATGCCACACCGCGGCCGACCACCTGGCTGCGAGGAGGCGGGCACGGGTGACCAGGGCGGGCGTCACGTGCCGCTAACGCCCGCCGCCGCGCAGCCGTTGCGTCATCACCGCCGAACCGACCGCGACCAGGACCAGCGCCGCGAACCAACTGGTGTTCGGCACGTAGCCGCCGCGGTGCCACACCAGGAACAGGAACATGCCCGTCACCAGCACCAGCGCCGCACGACCCCGCCGCCCGGCGCGGATGACCATCACCGTCAACGCCACGAACACCACGAACAGCCCGATCGTGGCCGCCCGCAGCAGGTTGAAGGCCGAGCGCGACAGGTTCCGCACCGCCAGCTCCATCGCCGCCCAGCCGCGCTCGATCAGGTCGAACAGCCAGTAGAAGAAGTATTCCGGGCCGGCCAGGTAGATCAGCACGGTGATGACGATCCCCACCACCCACACGATCGCCACCGGGTCCTTGCGCAAATGACGGAGGGTCAAATGAATTGGCCGCGCAGGATCCCAACGCCGGCAATGGCCGCCAACTGCGCGGCAGGTCGGCGCGGCGCATCGGCATCACCTTGTAGCGCGGGATCGGCTGCTGCGAACTGCGCAGGAAACCGAGATAAGGTCCTGACCTGCTGCTCCCGCCAACTCTGGTCTTCCAACGCTGCCCCTCGGCTGGGGTAGATACTGGCGACCCGGGTAATGCGCCCCAGCGACGCCACCACGGCCCAGGAGACATCCTCCCCGCCGCGATTGAGGCTCACAACCTCACTCATTCACCCATCCCATTGGCGCCCATCCTATTGGCCTCGACGCATGCTGGCGGCACAATAGCCCAGCTTCGCCGTTGGCGGGCAACGGGGGACGTGAAATTGAAAAAGATCCGGATCGGCGACGTTACCATTTCCAGCATCGTCGAGCGCAGCGGCCCGTGGCGCACGCCGGAAGCGATGTTTCCCGCCTATGACCCCGAAATCGGCCGCCGGCATCTGGCCGAGCTGGACCCGGTGGTGTTCGACCCGGCCTCGGCAAGATGATGATCACCTACCAGACCTTCGTGGTCCGCACCCCGCATCACACCATCCTGGTCGACACCTGCACCGGCGAGGACAAGGGCTACCCCGCGCCGATGGATTTCCCCAAGCAGCCCTGGCTCGACGGGCTGCACGCCGAGGGCCTCGATTTCGGCGACATCGACTACGTGTTCTGCACCCATTTGCATATCGACCATTGCGGCTGGAACACCCGCCTGGTGGGCGGCCGCTGGGTGCCGACCTTCCCGAACGCCAAATACGTCTTCCACAAAGGCGAATACGCCGCCTGGGAAGCCGCGACCGCGCGGGGCGAGCAGCCGCCCGGCGATGTCTGGCGAATGAACTGCGAACCGATCGTGCAGGCCGGCCAGGCGCTGCTGGTCGACGATTCCTTCGCGCTGGACGACCCGTCTGGCCGACGCCGACGCCGGGCCATTCGCCCTGCCATTGCTGCGTGAACATTGCCTCCAAAGGCCTGCGCGCGGTGGTCACCGGGGACATGATGCATCACGCCCTGCAATGCCGCGAGCCGGACTGGTCGACGATCTTTTGTTCCGACCCGGCCCAGGCCGCGCGTTCGCGCCGCCATTTCCTGGGCTCAGTCGCCGATACCGACACGATCATCCTGCCGGTGCATTTTCCGGCCCCGACAGCAGGACGGATCGGGGCCGATGGCGACCGATTTCGTTATCTCTTTGAATGATCATGCGACATCATCATCCGCCGACCAGGGCCGAGACCAGCGCCGAGGGCCGGGCTTCGCGCTGCATCTGGTCCATCGTGCACTGCGCCGGCGCCTTGTCCGGGCGCCAGCGCAGCAGCTTGGTGCCGTGGCGAAAGCGGTCGCCGGTGACGTGATCGTAGCGCACCTCGACCACCAGTTCGGGCTTGAGCGGCTGCCAGTCGGCCGATCGCTCGGTGCTCCAGCGGCTCGGACCGCCCGGCGCGTCGCCGGTGAAGCCCGGCGGCCGCCGATCAGCGCTTCGAGCCGTCGCGCGTCAGCGCCGCGCGATCAGCGTCGGGATGCGTCGAGGTGAAGCCGACATGATCGAGCTTGCCCTGCGTCGTCGTAGAGCCCGAGCAGCAACGAGCCGACCTCGCCGGCTGCCGGTTTCGTAGCGAAAGCCGCCGACCACGCAATCGGCCGTGCGCAGTCGCTTCACCTTGAGCATCGCGCGTTCGCCGGGCGATACGGCGCGTCCAGGCGCTTGGCGACCACGCCGTCGATGGCACCTGCCTCGCATCGGTCCAGCCAACGCCGTGCCTTGCGCGCGTCACGCGTGAACGGGGACAGCCGCAGCGCGCGGTTGGACGCCGACCGCGTCGAAGAAGCGTTCCAGGGCCTCGCGCCGCGCGCCGAACGGCGCCGCCATCAGCGCCTCGCCCGTCGCGTCCATCAGGCAGTCGAACAGGATGAAGATCGCCGGGCGTCTCGGCGGCAAGCCTGCGGATACGGCTCTCGGCGGGATGCAGCCGCGTCCTGCAGCGCATCGAAGGACAGCGTGTCGCCGCGCGGAATGACCAGTTCGCCGTCGAGCACGAAATGCCGCAGCGGCAACGCCCGCAAGGCCGCGACGATCTCCGGGAAATAGCGCGCGAGCGACTTGCCCGATTTGGCCTGCAACGTCGACCGCTTCGCCGGCACGACAGGCGAGGCAGCGGAAGCCGTCCCATTTCGGTTCGAACTGCCAGCCCTCGCCCGCCGGCAAAGCCTCAACCAGCCGGGCCTCCATCGGCTCGATCGGCCCGCTCATGCGGCCTTTCGCGGCGTGGGTTTGCCCGTGACCAGCCGCCGCGCCGCATCCTCCAGCGGCCGTTCGGAGTTCGCAATATTCCTGCCACGCGGCACTCTTGCCGAGCAGCGCCGGCACGGTGCGGATGGTGTAGCGGCGCGGATCGAGGCCGGCGCGCAGCTGCGACCATTGCAGCGGCATCGACACCGTCGCACCCTGCCGCAGCCGCGGCGACAGCGGCGCCACCGCCGTGGCCATGCGGTCGTTGCGCAGATAATCGAGGAAGATTCGGCCCGTCCGCAGCTTCTTGGTCATGTTGAGTAAGTATCGGTCGGGATCGTCGGCCGCCATCTGCCGGCAGAGCTCGCTGCGCGAAGGCCTTCGCACCGGTCCAGTCCAGACTACCCTTTTTTGGTTTCGTGAGCGGCGTCACCACGTGCAGGCCCTTGCCGCCCGTGGTCTTGCAGAACGCGACCAGACCAAGCGCCTCCAGCCGGGCGCGGATCTCGCTTCGCCGCCTCGATCACCAGCGCGAAGTCGACATCCGGGGCGGGATCGAGATCGAACACCAGCCGGCCCGGGATGTCAGGCGCGAATGGCTGGCAATTCCACGGATGCAGCTCGCATGCGGCGATCTGGCCGACGGCGGCAAGGCCCTCGATCCGGTCGATCTGCAGATACGGCTTGCGATCGCCGGAGACGGTGGTGAGCGTCAGCAGGTTGGAGCTGCCAGGCATCGCGTGGCGCTGGAAGAATTTTTCCCCACCGATGCCGTCCGGGGCGCGAATGATCGAGCACGGCCGGCCTTGCAAATGCCGGATCATCCACTCGCCGACCGCTTCGTAGTAGCGCGCGAGGTCGAGCTTGGTGACCGGCGTGCCGTCGCCGCCCGCATCTGGCCAGAGCGGTTTGTCCGGATGCGAGATCGGCACCCCCATCACCACCGCCTTTCCGCCCGAACCTGTTGCCGACATGATTTTTCCTCTTCTGGCACGCGCGGCCACAGGCTTCGGCGTCGGGGTTTCGCGGGGTGGCGCCGGCGTCTCGGCGATGATCTCGGCCGCTGGCTTATCATAGCGGAGACCCTTGAAGGCCGCTTGCCGGACCATGCCGTCCCCGGTCCAGCCGGCGAACTCGATTTCGGCGACGAGCTCCGGCCGGGCCCAGTGCAGCGTCTCGCCATACCGGGTTGGCGCCGGCGTGGTGAACGGATTCTGCGTCGTCGCCACCGCATCGAGCCGCGGTTGCAGCCGCTTCGCAACCGCCGCACCGAAACCGGTGCCGACGCGACCGAGATAGACGAACTGGCGCCCGCGATGCACGCCGACCAGCAGCGAGCGCAATTCCCCCGCCGGTCCGCTGGTCCAGCCGCCGATCACCACTTCATGCCCGGCGCGGCATTTCGCCTTCATCCACGCATCGCCGCGACCGGAGATGTACGGCGCGTCGAGGCGCTTCGAGACAATGCCCTCCAGCGACATGCGGCAGGCCGAGCGCAGCACCGCCTCGCCGCCTTCCGCGAAATGATCGACGTAACGGATGTTCTTCGCCGTCCTCGGTTGCGATTCGAGCAACTGCCGCAGGCGCGACTTGCGCTTCGCAAGCGGCAGCGGGCGAAAATCCTGGCCATCGTCGAACAGCAGGTCGAAGGCGAAGAACACCAGGTCGTCGGTCTTCCCGTCGGCCAGCGCCGCCTGCAACGCGGCGAAATCCGGCGCGCCGTTGCGGTCCAGCGCCACGACCTCGCCATCGATGAGCGCGTCCGGCAGGGATTTGGCGGCCGCGGCAATGGCGGCGAACTTCGCCGTCCAGTCCAGACCCTTGCGGGTGCGCAGGATGGCGCCGTGCCCTCCACGCCGAAGCTGCACGCGGTAGCCGTCGAATTTTACCTCGTGCCCCCAGCCGCTTTGCGACGGCGGCCGATCGACCGGTCTGCAAAGCTGCGGCTCGACGAAATCCGGCATCTTCTCCACCCGTCGCGGCTTCACGGCCGGCGCCGCCTGCTTCGGCGCGCTGGTGCGGCCTTGCTGACGCAGGTCGGCGGCTTGCCCGGCGGTGGAATCCCACACCGCATCGGCCGCCGCCGGGGCGCCGCCCGCCAGCATGAACGGCTTCGGACGCCGCCCCTTGCCGCTGGCGATCGCCGCCATGCTGCGGCCGGAGGCGACCGAACGGTCCTCGGCCAGCAACGCCTCGGTGTCGCCCACCGCCGCGTCGCGGTGCTTGATCAGCAGCCAGTTGGTGCGCTTGCCGCCGCCGCGGTCGTGCTTCATGCGCACCAGCACCCAACTGCCATGCAGCCGTTCGCCGTCCAGAGTGAATTTCAGGTCGCCGGATGCAAGGCCCTGCTCGGCGGTCATCCCCTCCGGCGCCCAATAGCCACGGTCCCACAATTGCACGGTGCCGCCGCCATACTGGCCCTTCGGGATCGTGCCCTCGAAATCGCCGTAATCGAGCGGATGGTCTTCGACCTCGACCGCCAGGCGCTTGTCGTGCGGATCGAGCGACGGGCCGCGCGTGACGGCCCAGGACTTGAAGACGCCGTCCAATTCCAGCCGCAGATCGTAGTGCAACCTTGTGGCGTCGTGCTTCTGGATCACAAAACGCAGCCGCTGGCCGGAAGCGGGCGGCGCGGCGTCGCCGCTCGGTTCCTTGGTGCGGGAAAAATCACGCTTGGCGCGGTAGGTGGACAGCTTCTTGTCGGACATGACAGCGGACTCCAGCCATGTCGAAACATGTGCCGCAGGCTTTGGTTCCCGAAGGCCGTCGTTCCGGGTGATGAGCCGCGGCTCAGGCGATGTGGCGGCCGCCGTCGACGAACAGATTGGCGCCGGTGATGTAGCGGCCGGCATCCGAGCACAGCAGCAGCGCGGCGCCGACCAGATCGTCCGGCGTGCCCAGCCGTCCCACCGGGATGCGCTTCGCCAACGCCTCGCCCTCGGTGCGCATCTGCGCCCGGTTGCGCGCGGTGAGGATGGCGCCGGGTGCGAGGTTGTTGACGGTGACGCCGCTTGCGCCGAATTGCCGTGCGAGGTTCAGCGCCCAGTTGAACTGCGCCGCCTTGGTGCCGGCATAGACCAGCATGCGTGGATGCGGCCGTTCCTGCTGCACGCTGCCGATGGTCACCACCCTGCCCCAGCCGCGCGCGGCCATCGGCGGCACCAGCGCCTGCAGCAATTCCAGCGTGCTGCGCAAATTGACCGCGATCTGCCGGTCGAAATTGTCGCGGCTGATATGCTCGAAATCCTCCACCAGCTCGATCGAGGCATTGAGCACCAGGATATCGACGCGGCCGAATTTCGCCACCACGGCGGCGGCCAGCCGGTTACCGGTATCGTCCTCGGCGAAATCCGCGGCGAACTCGGCCGCCCGCTCGGCCCCAATCTCCCCGACCACCGCCGCCGCGTCGCGCGTTTCCTCCTCGCCGCCGGCGTGGTGGATCGCGAGGGCGGCACCCCGGGCGGCCAAGGCGAGCGCGATGGCGCGGCCGATTTCCCGGCGGGCGCCGGTGACCAGCGCGATCCGGCCGGTGAGGTCGAACGCGGCAATCGGATCGTTGCTGGACGACATGTTCCTCGCTCCTTCTCTCCACGCTATCCTTGCCGATCGCGGATACCGGCGAAAGTCCCAGGCCGGGCCTTCGCTGCACGGCGCCCGCGCAGCAGATGGTTGTCATGGCCTGTCATGGCGATTAAGGGTCTGGTGAGGGTCCGCCTGTGACCGGGAACAGCGATTTGGGACAGAGAGCGCATGCGTTGTGCTGAGTTGCTGCCAATCGCGCCCGCCGATGTGCAGGAAACGGCGTGGTCGGCGAGGCCCTGCTCGCGCTCAACAATACCAATGCGAAGGAGCTCTCCTGGCTTGAACCGGAGCGGCTCAAGCATCTGGTGGACGCGGCATTCCTGGCGCGACGAGTGGGAGAGGCCGAAGCCTTCATCCTGGCCTTCGATCAGAACGCCGATTACGACAATCCGAACTTTCTGTGGTTCCGCGCCCGCTACCCGCACTTCGTCTATGTCGACCGGATCGTCGTGGCATCGCCGGCGCGCGGCCGCGGTTACGCGCGGCGTCTCTACCAGGACCTGTTTCATCATGCGGCGCAGGCCGGGCACGAACGGGTCGTCTGCGAGGTCAATCTGGACCCGCCCAATCCGGCATCGGACGCGTTCCATGCCCAGTTGAAGTTTGTCGAGGTCGGCACTGCCAAAATCCATGGCGGCAGCAAGACAGTACGGTATTTCTCGCGCATGCTCGGCCGACCGGGCGGAACCTGAGCGTGGGTGCGATGGCATGAAGCAGCGCGACGAAGCGGCGGCGGCGACGCGGGCGATCTTGCGGCACTGGCACGAAGCGGTGCCGAACGACCGCCTGGCGCATCTGGTGAAGGACGCGATGCGCGGCCTGTCGCGCTCGCTCCAAATGCTGCTGGCCGAGCACGGCGTGTCCTACGGGCATTGGACGTTCCTGCGCATTCTCTGGGAACAGGACGGGCTGACCCAGCGCGAACTCAGTGACCGCGCCGGGGTGATGGAGCCGACCACGGCGGCGGCATTGGCGGCGATGCAGCGCCTCGGCTATGTCGATCGGCGGCGGCTGCCAGACAGCCGCAGGAAAATCTACGTCTTCCTCACCCCGGGCGGCGCGGCCCTCAAAGACCTGCTGGTGCCGCTGGCCGAAGCGGTCAACCGCGTCGCCTTGCGCGGCGTGGCGCCAGGTGACGTCGCCACCACAAGGCGCGTCCTGCTCGCGGTGATCGAGAACCTCGCCGATGACGAGACCGCCTGACCGCGCGGCATTGCGCCGTGCGCCACGGCGCGTCTGGCGCATGATGGTCGCTGGCATCAGCGTCCATCATGAGCTAGCTTTTTGTTTCGACGAGCAATTTTATGGCACGCTGACCTGACGCCATATTGCTCTGGGCTTGCCTACTCGGGAGGACACGACATGCGCTGGGTGAAATTCACCGCCGGGGCCACCACGGCCTACGGCATCATCGAGGGCGACCGGATCGCCGAGGTTTCGGGCGATCCGCTCACCACCTGGCAACGCGCCGGGCGCAGCCACGCATTGGCGGAAGTGAAGATCGAGTTGCCGCTCATGCCGCGCACCTTCTACTGTGCCGGCCTCAACTATGTGGAGCACGTGAAGGAGGCAGCGAACAAGCGCGGGGAGGTTCCGAACATCCCGGAACGTCCGGAGATCGGCTATCGCGCCCAGAACGCGTTGATCGCGCATGACGAGGACGTGGTGATTCCGCGCCTTGCCACCGAGAAGATCCATTACGAAGGCGAGCTCGTCGTGGTGATCGGCAAACGCGCGAAACATCTCAGCGAGGCGGACGCGCTGTCCTGCGTGTTCGGCTACACCATCGGCAACGACGTCAGTGAGCGGACGTGGCAGAAAAGCGACCGCGGCTTGTGGCGGGCGAAGAACTCGGACACGTTCAAGCCGATGGGACCGTGGATCGAAACCGATGTCAATCTCGACGCGATGCAGACCACGGTGCGCCTGAACGGCGCGCCGCGCACGGTCTTCGCCACCAACCACATGCTGTTCGGCATCGCCCGCTTCATCAGTGAAATGACCAAATACATGACCTTGTGGCCCGGCGACGTGATGTGGATGGGCACCGACGGCGCCTCCCCCGACATCAAGGCGGGCGACGTGGTGGAGGTCGAGATCAGCGGCATCGGCACGCTGCGCAACCGCTTCGTCGCCGAGCAATAGGACCCGACCATGCCTGCATCGCATGAAATCCACCGCCGGCAGATCGAGCTGATCCTGCTCGCCTGGGGCATGGAAGCCGACCACGCCGCGATCACCGCCGACATCATGGCCTGGGCCGATCTGCACGGCATCGACAGCCACGGCATTTCGATGATCCCCGGCTACGACGCGCGGCGCCGGCAGGGCAAGATGCGGATGGACGCGCGGCCGGCGATCGTTCGGCAAACGCCGGTTTCGGCCGTGGTGGATGGCGATGGCGGGCTTGGGCACGCGACCTCGCATCTGGCGATGCGCACCGCGATCGCCAAGGCGCAGGCGGCCGGGATCGGCATTGCCGCGGTGCGCAACTCCGCACATTTCGGCGCCTGCGGCTATTACGCGAAGACGGCGTCCGACGTGGGGTTGCTCGGCATGGTCACCACCAGCGCGTCGGGCGTGCAGGTGGCGCCGGCGGGCGGGGCGCAGGCGCGGCTCGGCACCGACCCGATTGCCTTCGCGGCACCGGGCCGTGACGGTGAGCCGTTCCTTCTCGACATGGCCACCACCACCGTCGCCGCCGGGCGCATCCGCAACAAGGCCAACGAGAGCCTGCCCTGCCCGCCCGGCTGGGTGGTCGCGAAGGACGGTACGCCGAGCACCGATCCGCTGGAGGCGAGCGAGAAAGGCGGCACTCTCACCTCGCTCGGCGGCACGCTGGAGGGCAGCAGCTACAAGGGCTACGGCCTCGCCGCGATGGTGAACATCCTGTCCTCGGCACTGTCCGGCGCCTGCATGGTCACCGATCCCGCGCACACGAAGCGGCCCGGGACGATGGATATCGGGCATTTCTTCATGGCGATCGATCCCGCGATGTTTCGCGACCCGGCGGAGTTCCGCGCCGACGTGATCGCCTTCACCGACGCGCTGCGCGCGACCACGCCGATCGATCCCGCGCGGCCGGTGATGGTCGCCGGCGACCCGGAGCGGCGCCACGCGGCCCAGCGAAGGGCAACCGGAATTCCGGTCGGGGCGAACCTGCGAGAGAAAGTCCGCGCCGTCGCCGAAGCCGCGGGAGCGCCGTGGATGCTGGACTAGATCGTGATGGCCGCTGGTATCGGCGACCATCACGATCTAGCCTTTTGTTTAGGCGAGCAATTTTATGGCACGGTGATTCCACCTAAAGCCATATTGCTCTAAGCGACCCGGCTTCCGTCGCGCTGCGGCACGCCGCCGCGGAGGGCACCCGGTGCGATGTCGCCCCAGAATGTCTGGAATCGCCGGCAGCGCGCGGCTGTTCGGCGTCGCCAGCCACAGCCGGAACAACAGCCGGTCCTGCCCATGCGCCGCGTCGTCGTCATAGGCGGTGCGGCCGTGATAGGTGACGTGGTTGTTCAGCAATTGGATGTCGCCCGCCTCGAAGGCGGAATGCAGGCAGACTTCCTCGGCGATATCGGCCAGCAGGTCCAACGCCGCGATCTGTGCGGCGGTGAGGCGCGGCACGTCGGCGAATTCCTGCGCCTGTTCGACATAGGTGCGGGAATATTGGCTGGAGATTTTTCCCTCGCGGATGCCGAACACCGGCAGCGCGAAATGGGGTTCGGCAAACACCCCGTCCTCGTCCTTTGGCCTGGCGCGCCGATAGTCGCGGAACAATTCCTCCAGCAGGTCCGGGCGGCGGCGGAGCATTTCGTTGTGGATCATCGGGATGCTGGCAAGCTTGCTGACGCCACCGGCCTTGGCATTGCGCACGCATAGCAGCGCGATCACGTCGCAACGGTCGGTGTGGAAGCGCAGCGGCCCGGAGGAGCGGGCGCGGGCGCGCGACGACACCACCTCGCCCGCCGCCGGCACGATGTAGCTGGGCTTGGCGTCGCGGCTTTCGTCGCGCACCTCGCCCATGATTTCGCCGGCCATGTTCTGGTAGACGGCGGTTCCGAGATGGCGGCCAATTCCCAGAAGATCCGGCGGATCTGGTCTTCGCTGTAGCGCTGCACCGCGAGCCCGCGCAGGCGCACCGCGCCGCGGCCGTTCTCCAGTTCCTCGCGGATTTCGGCCAGCAGTTCCGCCGTGCTGTGCAGGGGAAAATCCTCCCGCGCGAAACCGAGCGTCGGCAGCCCCGCCCGCTCGACCAGTGCGAGGGCGGTGGCGATCTCCTGCTGCTGGGTGTCGTCGAGGGTGCGGATCCAGTCGCCGGAGCTTGCCAGCTCGGCGCCGCGCCAGGCCGCGCGGCCCTCGATCATCTGTCGATTTGTTTGCATATTGCGCCTCCGTGACCGCCGGCATCTCACCGCATGCCGGGATGGCTGGCAAATCATTTCCGCCGCGCCAGAACCGCCGGCGCAGGAGGAAAGCGATGAAGATCACCGAGGTCGCAGGCCAGGAGATGCGTCCCGTCCGGGTGGTCGACACCGCCTGGATCACCCTGTCCGATGGCTGCCGCCTGGCCGCGACGATCTGGCTGCCGGATGATGCCGAGGCGCGACCGGTGCCGGCGATCCTGGAATACCTGCCGTATCGCCGGCGGGACGGCACCGTATCTGCGCGATCGCCAGAACCACCCGTATTTCGCCGCCCACGGCTATGCCTCGGTGCGGGTGGACATGCGCGGCTCCGGCGATTCCGACGGGCTGCTCCACGACGAGTACCTGCCGCAGGAACAGCGCGACGGCGTGGAGGTGATCGCCTGGCTGGCGGCTCAACCCTGGTGCAGCGGCGCGGTTGGGATGATGGGCATCTCCTGGGGCGGGTTCAACGCGCTGCAGGTCGCGAGCCACCGGCCGCCGGCGCTGAAGGCCATCATCACGCTGTGCTCCACCGACGACCGCTTCGCCGACGACTGCCACTTCATGGGCGGCTGCCTGCTCAACAACAGCCTCGCCTGGGCGTCCAGCATGTTCGCACTCGGCGCCCAGCCGCCGGACCCGCTGGTGGTGGGCGAGCGATGGCGGGCGATGTGGCTGGAGCGGCTGGAGAATGCGCCGCTTGCTGATCGAAACCTGGATCGCGCACCAGCCCCGCGACGCCTATTGGCGGCAAGGCTCGGTCTGCGACGACCCGGCGGCGATCGAGGCCGCGGTCTATGCCGTCGGCGGCTGGGCGGACGGCTACAGCAACGCCATTCCGCGCATGCTCGACACATTGCGGGCGCCGCGAAAGGGGCTGATCGGGCCTTGGGCGCACGCCTACCCGCATCTCGCCCGGCCAGGCCCGGCGATCGGTTTCCTGCACGAGGCGCTGCGTTGGTGGGACCATTGGCTGAAGGGCATCGACACCGGGATCATGGATGAGCCGATGCTGCGCGTCTGGATGCAGGACAGCGTGCGCCCGGCTTCGACCTATGCCGAGCGGCCCGGGCGCTGGGTGGTGGAGGCAACGTGGCCGCCATCAGGGCGCGAACCATGGCGGCTCGGCATGGCGCCCGGCCGCCTCGGCGCCGCCGCGGAGGCTGGGGTCCGCATGACCATCGCCTCGCCGGTCGCCACGGGCACGAGCTTCGGCGAATGGTGTCCGTACGGGATGGACGGCGAAATGCCGGTCGATCAGCGGCCCGATGACGGCCGCTCGGTCGTGTTCGACAGCGAAGCCTTGGCCGCGCCGGTGGAGATCCTTGGCGCCCCCGTCGTCGCCCTCGACCTCGCGTCGGACCAGCCGGCGGCAATGATCGCGGTTCGGCTCGAAGACGTGGCGCCTGACGGCGCGGCGACGCTCGTGACCTACGGCATGTTGAACCTCACCCATCGCGACGGTCATGACCGGGCGGCGGCCCTGATCCCCGGCGAGCGGACCGGGGTGCGCGTGGCACTGAACCACATCGCCCACCGCTTTCCCGAGGGACACCGCATCCGCCTCGCCTTGGCGACCGGGCACTGGCCGATCGCCTGGCCGTCGCCGGCGCTGACGTCGCTGACATTGTGGCCCGGCGCCAGTACGCTCGCGTTGCCGGTCCGTCCGACCCAGGCCGCGGATCACGCCTTGCGGCCCTTCGCGCCACCCGAGCAGTTGCCGCCGCCGCCGCATCGCATCACCAAGCCGGCGCGCCGCCGCCGGGTGATCACCGACGATCCGACGACCGGCGAAACCGCGGTCGCCGTGCGCCGTGAGCGTCCGTCCTACCACCTGGCCGAGACCGGGGTTGATGTCGCAACCGTTGCCTGTGAGCGCTACGCCGTGCGTGACGGCGACCCCGCCGCCACCACCGCCGAAACCCGCGCCACCTGGCGGATGTCACGCGGCGACTGGCGGACGCGGACTGAAACCACGACGAAAATCACCTGCACCGCGGAGCAATTCGAAATCGCCGCGTCGCTTCGCGCGTTCGAGGGCGAGCTTGCTGTCGCCAGCCGAAGCTGGCATCGGACGATCCGCAGGCGGGGGGTATAGCGACGTCGCTTGCACGCTATGCCAAGGCCACTATCTTCAGCGGACCCTCAGGGAGAGCGCATCATGAACACCGAAATCTCTCGACGTCAGGCACTTCTCGGCGGCGTCGTGACCGGCGTCAGCGTGCTCGGCATCCCCTGGTCCCGCGTGGCGCACGCCGCGCGCGATCAGCTTGTGGTGCGCGTCGAACAGGATCTGCGCAACCTCGACCCCGCCAATCGCACCAGTGCGGGCGAGGCGAATGTCCTCCTCGCGGTCATGCAAGGGCTGGTCCGGTTCAAGCCGGCCTCGACGGAATGGGAGCTCGACGCCGCCGCCGAGATCAAGCAGCCGAGCGATACGCTGATCGAGTTCACTCTGAAGCCAGGCTTGAAATTCACCGGTGGTTACGGCGACCTCACCGCCGCGGACGTGAAGTTCTCGTTCGAGCGTTTCATCAAGCCCGGACCTGACGGCAAGAAAGTCACCTATGCGGCCGATTGGTCGGCGCTGGATTCGGTTGAGGTGACCGGGCCGCTGAGCGGCAAGATCCATCTCAAGTCACCGGCGCCGGCGTTGTGGGTGATCGCACTGGCCGATGCGTCCGGCTTGATCACATCGCAGAAGGCGTTTGAGGCTTTGGGCCCGAAATTCGCCAGCACGGTGATCGGCAGCGGCCCTTACATCCTCAAGGAATGGGTGCCGCGCGATCATTTCCTCCTCGCAGCGAACCCCGACTATGTCGGCCCCGCGCCGCATTTCACCCAGATCCTTTGCAAGCCGATCACCGAGGACAAGACGGCGGAGCTGGCGTTCCGCGCCGGCGAGTTGCAGTTCACCCGCATCGATCCCGCCGTCGCCGGCAGCATCGCCGGCGTGCCGGACAGCAAGACCATCCAGATGAACGCCATCGACTACATCTGGATCGGCCCGAACATGGCGAAAAAGCCGTTCGACGACCTGCGCGTGCGCCAGGCCCTGCGCCGCGCGATCGACGTCGATGCGATCCTGCAGGCGGCCTATGGCGGCCACGCGCCGCGGGCGCGGGCGCTGGAGGCGCCTGGCATCCTCGGCCATTGGGCCGACGCGCCGAAATACAACCGCGACATCGCCGCCGCGAAGGCGCTGCTGAAGCAGGCCGGGTTGCAGGACGGCTTCAAGACCACGCTGACCGTGCTGAACACCGCGATCGCGCAGACCACCGCCGCGGTGGTGCAGTCCAACCTCGCCGATATCGACATCGAATTGCAGGTCAACGCGCTCGACCCCGGGGCCTACTGGGCGTACGGCGACAAGGACGCCAGTGCCGCGCTCGATCTTGTGCTGGTCGAATACAAAGGCAAGTTCGATCCCGGATTCCAGACCCAGTGGTTCACCTCCGACCAGATCGGCAAGTGGAACTGGCAGCGCTTCAACAGCCCCGAGTTCGACGAGCTGACCCGGCGCGCGGCCGTCACCACCGACACCAAGCAGCGGGCGCAGATGTATATCGAGGCGCAGAAGCTGATGGATGCCTCGGCCGCTTTCGTCTGGATCACCCATAACGCCTACAGCTTCGCCGATCGCAGTTGGCTCGCCCCTTCGATCCTGCCGAACGGCAGCCAGTGGCAATTCGACGCCTTCAAGGAAGTCTAATGGTGGCGAGGCAAGCGTAGCGGCGGCTTCATGGCGTCCTTGCTGCGCTATGCAGCGTCCCGGGTGATCGCCAGCATCCTGGTCGTGGTCGGCAGCCTCGCCTTGCTGTGCTCGCTGACCATGCTGGTGCCGGGCGATCCCGCGACCATCCTGCTCGGCCCGCGCGCCTCGCCGGAGACGGTGGCGGCGTTCCGGCACGACATGGGCCTCGACCTCGCCTTGCCCGCCCGCCTGTTGCGGTTCTTCGCCGCCTCGCTGCACGGCGATCTAGGGGTCGATGTGCTGAGCGGCCGCCCGGTCGCGGGCCTCGTGATGGCGAGCCTGCCAAACACTGCGGCGCTGGCCTTGTCCGCCATGGCGCTGGCGATCCTGATCGGCATTCCGCTCGGCGGCCTCGCCGCCACCCGGCCGGGCAGCCGGCTCGACCAGATCACCGCCATCATCAGCGTCGGCGTGATCGCGACGCCGAGCTACGTCGTCGCGGTATTCCTGCTGCTGATCTTCGCAGTCGGCTGGCGGATCTTCCCGGTGCTCGGCGCCGGTCATGACGGCGACCTGCTCGATCAGTTGCACCATCTGGTGCTGCCGGCGGTGGCGCTGGCACTCGGCTGGATCGGCTATATCGCGCGGCTGATCCGCTCCTCGCTGCTGGAAGTGCTGGACGAGCAGCACGTTCGCACCTTGCGGGCGTTCGGCGCGCCGGAACACCGGATCATCTTCAAATACGCCCTCAAGCTCGCCTGCATCCCCACGCTTGCGATCATCGGCGTCGGCATCGGCGAGTTGCTCGGCGGTGCGGTGTTCGTCGAGATCATCTTCAACCGCCCGGGCCTCGGCTCGTTGATCTTCGACGCCATCCAGAACCGCAACTATCCGATCGTCCAGGGCGGCGTGCTGATTGTGGTGACGTTGTTCGTGCTGACCAATTTGCTGGTTGATCTTTCCTATGCCTGGCTCGATCCGCGGCTGCGCGAGACCCGGGCGGCGGGCAGCGGTTCGTGACGATCCTGCGCCGTATCTGGGGCAGCGCCGGCGGCCGGCTCGGCTTGGTGCTGTCGGCGGCGATGATCGCGATGGCGTTGCTGGCGCCATGGATCGCGCCGTACGCACCGGCCCGCATCGACGTGGTCGCGCGCCTCGCCGCACCGTCGGGGCAGCATTGGTTCGGCACCGACCAGCTCGGCCGCGACCTGCTCACGCGGGTGCTGTACGGCGCGCGCATCGCGGTCGGTGTCGGCATGGTGGTGGTGGTGCTGGCGATGCTGCTGGGCGTGCTGCTCGGCGTCACCGCCGCCTACGCGCCGCGGGCGGTCGATCGGGCGATCATGGCGTGCTTCGACATCATCAGCTCGTTTCCCAGCCTGATCCTGGCGTTGGCGCTGGTCGCGGTGCTTGGCCCGGGCCTCACCAACGTGGTGGCGCTGGTCACCGTCGTGTTCATTCCGCATTACGGCCGGGTGGCGCGGGCGCAGACGCTGATGCTGAAATCGCGGCCGTTCCTGGAGGCCGAGCAGGTGCTCGGCGCCCGCTTCGGGCGGATCGTGTTCTACCACGTGCTGCCGAACATCGCAGGCCCGATCATCGTTCTCGCCAGCATGGACATTCCGGTAGTGATCACGCTTGAAGCCGGCTTGAGTTTCCTCGGCGTCGGCATCCGCCCACCTTTGGCGAGCTGGGGGAGCATGCTGTACGATGGTTTCACCTACCTCAATCAATCCGCCTGGCCGGTGATCGCCTCCGGCCTGGTGCTGACCTTGGCGACGCTTGGCTTCACCTTGCTCGGCGAATCCCTGCGTGACGCGATCGACCCGAAGCTGCGCCGCCGCCCCTGAATACAAAACGGATACGCAATATATTTTTGAACAGACCACCGGTGTATTGGAGAGATATGCGTATCCTGGCTTCTCTCGCGCAATCGCGGTGAACGAGTAGTCAGGTTTCCACGCAACGCGGACATCCAAACTGAGACACTGCCCATTTTTCCGAACAGGTGAACATCCGCCCGCGAGGTGATATACTGGCGCCGTGAACCGAGACGCCGCCCGCCGCAACCGCGCCTTCCCGCCCGAACAGGAGCCATCGATGGCCACCGTCCTCACTGAAACCGGCGAATTCGATGTCCCAGCCGCGCCCGGCCTATCGCTGGCGCCGGAGGATGCCGAACGCGTCACCGGCTGGACCCTGAAGCCCGAGGGCATGTGCCGCGACGACATCTGCGTGCCTTGGAAGGCCGCCGAAGGGCGCGTCGATGTGGCCGAATTCTGGCGCCATCTCGGCCATCCCGTGCTGTCCGACGCATCGGGCGAGACATGGGTCCTGGGCACCGGCGCCGAGCAGCGCAAGACGGCACTCGCCGGGCTTGAGGCGCCGGATTTCACCCTCCCCGACCTCGCCGGCGTGCCGCATTCGCTGGCGGAGTTGCGAGGACGAAAAATCTTGCTCACCACCTGGGCCTCCTGGTGAGGCTGTCGCTTTGACTTGCCCGTGTGGCAGCAAATGTTCGACAGCCTGGATGCCGAGAAATTCATCATCGTCGCCGTCGCCGAGGAAAGCCGCGGTGCCGAGCATGCGCGCCCCTGGATCGAGCAGGCCCAGACCAGCTACCTGAACCTGATCGATGTCGAGCATCGCGTCGCCTCGCTTTACGGCATGGTCAACGTGCCGCAATGCGTCTGGATCGACGAAGCCGGCCGCATCGTGCGTCCGCCGGAGACGGCTGGGAGCACGGATCATTTCCGGGCGATGGACCGCACCACCCGCACTTTGCCCCCGGAATTGGCGCAAGCCCGCACGCAGGCCCGCGCCGATTATATGGAGGCGGTGCGGGACTGGGTGCGCACCGGCCGCCACGCCTTGCCCGAAGACGCCGCGCGGGAAAAGCTGCCGCGCATCACGCCCGAGATCGCCCTCGCTCACGCGCATTTCCGCCTCGGCGTCTGGCTGCGCCAGCACGACCGTGGCGCCGAGGCGGCGCAGCATCTCAATGAAGCGAGCCGGCTGCATCCGGATTCGTGGAACATGTGGCGCCAGGCGGCCGATCTCGACGAAGTCGGCAAAGCCAGCGGCGACGCGTTCTGGGCCCGCGTGCAGGCGCTCGGCGACCGTCCCTATTACCCGCCGCCGGACCTGAAATCTCCGGACTGATCGGCGACGCCGCCGGACCGCTGACGCCGGTCTGCTCCGCCGCGCCCGCATCGCCGCGCCATTGTCAAACCCCTGGGGCGGCGGCAATATTGCGGGCAATACGCTGCGAAAAAGCCGGCCAAGACGAAAAGCCGGCGAAGACGGGGGAACCATGCGACGCAACCAGATCGGCCGACGCACGCTCATCCAGGGCCTGACCGCCACGGGGGCCATTGCCGCGACCGGCAGCGCCCGCGCCGCGACCCCGGTGCAACTGATCAGCCACCGTTATCCCGCGCTGGAATTCTGGGCCGCGAAGATGAAGACCGCGGTTCCGGGCGTTGAGGTGAATACCCAGTTGATGCCGTTCGACAAGGCGCTGGAGCTTGCCACCATCGCGCTGTCGTCGAAATCCGACACGCTGGACCTCGTCTACACCAGCGACGCCACGGTGATGAACTTCGCCAAAAGCGGCTGGCTGCGACCGCTGGACGATCTCTGGGCCAAGTACAAGCAGGAATTCAGGCTCGACGACTACCCCGACGCGGTGATGAATGCCGCCACCTATAACGGCCACATCTATTTCGTTCCGGCCGACGTCAACGTGATGCTGTTCTTCTACCGCCGCGACCTGTTCGACGCCGCCGGAAAGAAGCCGCCCGCGACCATCGCCGATTACCAGGACGTCGCGAAATCCTTCAACTCACCGCAGCGGGCGGGGACGATCAGCTGCCTGAAGCCGGTGGATGCCGGGATGAACGAATCGCACTGGTACATGAACACCATCGGCGCCGGCTGGTTCGACGACAAATGGAAGCCGATCTTCAACAACGAGCGTGGCGTCGCCGCGATCGAATCGCTCAAATCCACCACCAAATACGCCCAGCGCGGCTTCACCTCGGCGGCCAATGACGAGTGTTCGATCGCGCTGCAGCAGGACGCGGCCGCCATGGGCCTGCAATGGGCGACGCGGGCGGGATCGATGGACGACGCCAAGCAATCCCGCGTCGTCGGCAAAATGGGCTGGACGGCGCCGCCGCAGGGCCACGGGCGTTTCAGCGCCGACGGCTACGGCATCTCCGCCTTCAGCAAGCAGGACCCGGACACGCTGTTCCGCATCCTGTGCACCGCCACCAATGACGCCACCCAGCGCGAGGGTGCGGCGCTGACGGTGCCGCCGCGCAAGTCCATCCTCGCCGATCCTGCGATGCAGGAGAAGAACCGTTTCTACCCCGCCGCCTCGGCCGCACTCGAAACCGCCCTGCCCTTTCCACAACTGCCGGAGTTCTACGCGGTCGGCGAGTTCATCGCCCGGCGCATCGTGCAGGCACTGACCGGCGAAATGGCCACCAAGGCAGCGCTGGACGCGGCGGCGACCGAAACCGAGAATTTCCTGAAGGGACGCGGCTATTACCTGTAGCCGCGACATCGGATGACCCTGCTTCTGCGCGGCGGCATCGACTGCGACATCCACCCGGCGGTGCCGAGCCTGAAGGCGCTGCTGCCATACCTCGAAGACCATTGGCGCGAGCAGGCGCTGGTGCGCGGGATGGACGAGTTGGCCTCGATCTCCTACCCGCACAACTCGCCGCTGACCGCGCGGCCGGATTGGCGCGGGACAGCCGGGCGTGAAGGGGCCGGGCGCGCCGGCACCGACCTCGATCGCCTCAGGCGCCAGGCATTGGACCCGTTCGGCACCAGCATCGCCATCGCCAATTGCCTGTTCGGCGTGCAACTGCTGTTCAGCGAAGACCTCGCCGCCGCCTTCGCCCGCGCCGTCAACGACTGGATGGTCGCCGAGTGGCTCGACGCCGAACCGCGGCTGCGCGCCTCGATCGTGATTCCCACCCAGAACACCGAAATGGCGGTGGATGAGATCGAGCGTTGCGCCAAGGACCCACGCTTCGTCCAGGTGCTGATGCTTGTCTCCGGCGCCACGCCGCTCGGCAAGCGCCATCATTGGCCGATCTACGCGGCGGCCGAGCGGCATGGCCTGCCGATCGGCATTCATGCCGGCTCCGCCTACCACAATCCGCCGACGCCGGTCGGTTGGCCGTCTTTCTACACCGAGGATTACGTCGCCCAGGCGCAGGCCTTCCAGACTCAATTGACCAGCCTGATCTGCGAGGGCGTGTTCAACCGCTTTCCCGCCCTCAAGGTCGTCCTGCTGGAATCCGGCGTGTCCTGGTTGCCCGCGCATCTCTGGCGGCTGACCAAATACTGGCGTGGCCTGCGCATGGAAATCCCGTGGGTCGACCGCTCGCCACAGGACATCGTCCGCAGCAATGTCCGCCTGTCGCTGCAACCGATCGACGCGCCGAACGCCGACGCGCTGCTGCGCCTGGCCGACCACCTGCAATCCGATTCCCTGCTGTTGTTCTCGACCGATTATCCGCACTGGCAGTTCGACGGCGACGCCGCCATCCCCGCCGGCCTGCCGGAGAGCTTCGTGCGCAAGATGTTGATCGACAACCCGCGCGAAACCTATGCGAGGCTGAGCCAACCCGCACCCGTCACCGAGGGAGCCCAGGCATGAACGTCGAGATCACGCAGCGCGCCGCGGCCAAGCCCGCCCGCAGCACCCCGGCTCGCAGCACCATGGCGATCGCCGATTGCGACATCCATCCGGTGATCCCCGCCATCACCGAGCTGTATCCGTACCTCACCACGCATTGGCGCCACTACCTCGAAACCTACGGCATGAGCCAGCGCCAGGGCCACCAGAGCGGCGTCAATCCGTATCCCAAGGCGCAGCCGAACGCTGCCCGGCGCGACGCCTGGCCGCCTGGTGGCGGCGCGCCGGGCACCGACCTCGATTTCCTGCGCAGCCACCATCTCGACGCGCACAACATCGTGCTCGGCATCGTCAACCCGCTGACGCCGAGCGGCCAGGGCTTCCTCAATCCCGGCCTGTCGGCGGCGATGTGCCATGCCAACAACGAGTGGCAGCTGCATTCCCTCATCACCCCCGAACCGCGCCTGCGCGCTTCCATCGTGGTGCCGTATGAAGACCCGGAGGCCTCGGCCGCCGAGATCGACCGCTACGCGGGAAATCCGGCCTTCGCCCAGGTGCTGCTGCTCGGCCGCACCGGGCAGTTGCTCGGCCAGCGCCGGTACCGCCCGATCTTCGAGGCGGCGGTGCGCGCCGGCCTGCCGGTCGCCATCCACGCCTTCGGCTATAGCGGCCATGCGATCACCAGCTCGGGATGGCCGAGCTTCTATATCGAGGAGATGACCGGCCACGCGCAATGCTGCCAATCCCAGCTTGCCAGCATGGTGATCGAGGGCTTGTTCGAGGAACTGCCCGAACTGCGCCTCGTCGTGGTCGAGGCCGGCTTCGCCTGGCTGCCGGCGCTGGCCTGGCGGCTGGACCGGGTGTGGGCGCGCCTGCGCGACGAAACCCCGCATCTGAAGCGCCCGCCATCCGAGTACATCCGCCGCAATGTCTGGCTGACGACGCAGCCAATGGAAGAGCCGGAGCCGCGCGAGCATCTGCGCGACACCATCGAATGGATCGGCTGGGACCGCCTGGTCTTCGCCACCGACTATCCGCATTGGGATTTCGACGACCCCGCGCATGCGATGCCGCTGCGCATCACCGAAGCCCAACGCCACGCCTTCTTCATCGGCAACGCCCAGGCGCTGTACCGAACCCGCTAGCCCCGCACACTGAGCCGGCACGCGCGGCGCCGGCGGCACGAAGGAATTGCGGCCCGATGTGGCTTTTCATGATGCCCAGCGTCGCCGTGATGACGCTTGTCCTGATGTATCCGTTCGCCTCGGCGATCTATTACAGCTTCTTCAACTACTATCTCGGCGCCAGTGAAATCCATTTCGTCGGCCTCGCCAATTATGCCGGCTTGCTGGTGGAGCAGCGCTTCTGGGCCGACCTCACCACCACCGTCATCATCGTCGGCTGCAGCGTGGCACTGCAACTTGTGGTCGGCCTTGCCTTGGCGCTGGCGCTGTACGCGCTCACCTCGGGGGTGCGGCTGATTTCGCTGCTGAACTTCCTGCCGCATGTGGTGACGCCGGTTGTCGCCGGCATCTTCCTGAAATGGATGTTCGTCGGCCGTTGGGGCCTGTTGGACGCGACGCTGATTTCTCTGAACATCTTTCCGCCCGATTGGCTCGGCGACCCGATCTGGGCGAAGATCAGCCTGATCCTCGCCGATACCTGGAAGTTCATGCCGTTCCTGATGCTGGTGCTGTATGCCGGGTTGCAGAGTTTCGACACCAGCCTGCTCGAAGCCGCGGCGATCGATGGCGCCAGCCTGTGGCAGCGGCTGCGCTACGTGATTTTCCGATGATGAAGCCGCTGATCGTGTTCGTCGTCGCCATCCGGGTGATGGACGCGTTCCGCTTCTTCGACCTGGTTTATGTGCTGACCAGCGGCGGCCCGGGCACCGCCACCGAAACCATCACGCTGTACACCTACCAACTCGCCTTCCGGCTGCTGGAGATTGGCCGCGCCTCGGCGCTCGGCGTCATCACCCTGCTGATCGTCGCCGCTGGCGATCGCGGGCATGATCGCCTTCCTGCAACGCAGCGGGCGCGAGGCATTCTGATGCGGCATCATCTGCTGAGCCGCCGCGCGCGCATGCAGGCGCTGCTGCTGGCCGGGCTGGTGTTGTTCACCTTCATCAACCTGATCCCGATTCTCTGGGGCTTCCTGATCTCCATCAAGCAGCCGGCGGATGCATTCTCGATCCCGCCGACGCTGATCTTCGTGCCGACGCTGGAGTTCCATTACCAGGTCTGGATCGAGCGTGGATTCCTGGGCTTCCTGCTCAACAGTGCCATCATCGCCGCGGCGACGGTGCTGATCTCCGTGCCGCTGGGCACGCTCGCCGCGTACGGCCTCGCCCGCACCCGCACCCGGCATGCGAAGAAGCTGCTGTTCGGCCTGCTCGCCATCCGCATGTTCCCGCAGATCCTGCTGGCCATTCCCTTCTTCGTCATGGCCCGCTGGCTCGGCATGATCGACACCTACCCGATGATGGTCATGGCGATGGTGGCGATGAACCAGCCCTTCACCATCTGGCTGATGCGCAGCTTCTTCGCCGACGTGCCGGTGGAACTGGACGAGGCGGCACTGATCGATGGGTGCAACCGGTGGCAGGCATTCCGGATGATCGTCCTGCCCGCGGTCCGGCCCGGGCTCGCGGTGACGGCGTTGTTCAGCATGCTGCTGGCCTACAACGAATTTCTGTTCGCGCTGATTCTCACCGGCAGCCACACCAAGACGTTGCCGGTGGCGATCGCCGAATATGGCGGCGAGGACATCAACTATTGGTCGATCTCCGCTGCCGGCGCGATCGGCATCATGCTTCCGGCGGTGATCTTCACCATCCTGGTGCAGAAGCACCTGATCCGTGGACTGACCTTCGGGGCGGTGAAGGGGTGAGGCGTGGCGTGTGCCGCCGCGAACGCGGGCCAGCCGTGGCTTGACGCGGCCCGGCGCGCGCCGTACCGGAACGCGATGACCGTCTTCCGCCTTGGCCTGATCGGCGCCGGCCGCATGGGGCGCACGCATCTGCGCGCCATCGCCGCCAGCCAATCCGTGCGCGTGGTCGCGGTCGCCGAACCCGCCGCCGCCATTCGCGCCGAATTGGATGGCCCCGGCCTCATCGCCCATGCCACAGTCGCGGCGATGCTGGCGGCCGGCGGGCTGGACGGCGTGCTGATCGCCGCCCCGACCGACCAGCATTTTCCCCAAGTGGCCGAGGCCGCCGCTGCCGGCCTGCCGATCCTGTGCGAGAAGCCCTGCGGCACCACCGCCGCCTCAGCCGCCGCCGCCGCCGAGGTCTGCGCCGCGCATGGTGTGCTGCTGCAGATCGCCTATTGGCGCCGCTTCGTTCCCGCCCTGCAGTCGTTGCGCGCGCGCATCGCCGCCGGGGAATTGGGCGCGCTCTACTCGGTGATTTGCCACCAATGGGACGGCGCACCGCCGGCGGCGCATTTCCGTGCCCATAGCGGCGGCATCTTCGTCGACATGGGCGTGCACGAATTCGATCAGATCCGTTGGCTCACCAGCCAGGACATCACCGCGACACGGGCCGCGACCGCGCGGGCCGGCGCCAATCCGTCCCGCCCTGGTGACGTCGAGCACGCAAGCGTGCTGTGCAGCTTGTCGGGCGGTGCCACCGCCATCGTGTCGCTGGGCTGCCGGTTTCCGCTCGGCGATGTCTGCCGCGTCGAGGTGTTCGGCACCGACAATGCCGAGGACATCCGCTTTCTCTGGCCGCCCGACGGCGATGCGGTCTTTCTCGATGCGTTGCGCTCCCAGGCCGAAGGATTTGCCGCCGCGGTCGGCGGCCGCACGACCGGTGCCGCCACCGCCGCGGACGCCGTCGCCGCATTGCAAGCCGCCGAAGCGGCACTTGCCGCACTCGCTCCCTCCCCCGCCTGAGGCAACCCGCCCGCCTTAGCCAACCCGCCCGCCTTAGCCAACCAGGAAGACGCCATGGCAATCGAAATCGGCATCAATCCCATCACCTGGTCCAACGACGACATGCCGGAGTTGGGCGGCGACATCCCGCTCGAGACCTGCCTGCGCGAGACCCGGCAGGCCGGGTATGCCGGGACCGAACTCGGCGGCAAATTTCCCCGCACATCAGCGGCACTTGGTCCGATCCTCGCGTCGCATGGCCTGAAGCTGGTTTCCGGCTGGTATGACGGCCGCATCCTTGAGCATGAGGTCGAGGCGGAGTTCGCCGCCGTGCTGCCGCATCTGACGCTGCTGCGCGATCTCGGCTGCACCAGGGTGGTCTACGCCGACACCTCGCGCGGCCGCCACGGAAGCATCGACCATCCGGCCTCCGACCGTCCGAAACTCGCCGATGGCGAATGGAAGGAATATGGCCGCAAGCTGACCGCGCTGGCGGAGCGGATGGCCGAATTCGGCGTCGGCATGGCGTTCCACCACCACATGGGCACCATCATCCAGACCGACCAGGAGATCGACCGGATGCTGGCCAGCACCGGCGCCGCGGTCGGGCTGCTGTACGACACCGGCCATTGCCTGTTCGCCGGCGGCGACCCGCAGGCGCTGCTGGCCCGGCACATCGCGCGGGTGGTGCATGTGCATTGCAAGGACGTGCGGCGCGAGGTGCTGGACCGCGCGCTGGCTGAGGACATAAGTTTCATACGCGCCGTCCTGGCCGGCGTGTTCACCGTGCCGGGCGACGGCTGCGTTGATTTTCCCGCTGTCCTGCGCCGCCTCGCCGATTACGGCTATGCCGGCTGGCTGGTGGTGGAAGCGGAGCAGGACCCCCGCATCGCCCACCCGCTCACTTATGCCAAACTGGGTTTTGCCAACCTGTCGGACGCCGCCCGCAAGGCCGGTTTCACCATCGCCGGATAGTTATACGGCATAAGTATCAGGCGAGGACGCGCCCGGCGACCGCGTCCAGCCTGGCCATCAGCTCGGGGCTGCGATGCTGGGGCGCGGTGATGATGGCGTGCTCCAGCGCGCGGTCGCAGCCGGCGGGGCATGGGCCGCGCGCGGCGCCGATGACCGGCACCACCGCCTGAACCAGCGCGCGGGCGCGGTCGGCGTTGTCCATCAGCACCTTGACGATCGCGTCCACCGTCACGTGGTCGTGGTCCGGGTGCCAGCAATCATAGTCGGTGACCATGGCCACGGTGGCGTAGCAAAGCTCCGCCTCGCGCGCGAGCTTGGCTTCCGGCATGTTGGTCATGCCGATGACGCTGCAACCCCAGCTTCGATACAGCTCGCTCTCCGCCTTGGTGGAGAATTGCGGGCCTTCCATCACGAGATAGGTGCCGCCGCGCGTGGTCGGCAGCGACAAGCCGCGGCAGGCGGTTTCCAGCGCGTCGCCCAAACGCGGGCAGACGGGGTGCGCGACCGAGACATGCGCGACGCAGCCATCACCGAAGAAGCTTTTTTCGCGGGCGAAGCTGCGGTCGATGAATTGGTCGACGATGACGAAATGCCCAGGCGGCAACTCCGCCTTCAGGCTGCCCACCGCCGAGAGCGATAGGACATCGGTGCAGCCGGCGCGCTTCAGGATGTCGATGTTGGCGCGATAGTTCAGGTGGCTGGGCGACAGACGGTGCCCGCGCCCGTGGCGCGGCAGGAAGACGCAGCGGGTGTCGCCGAGCCAACCCTCCAGCAACGCATCGGACGGCTCGCCCCAGGGCGACGACACCTGGCGCCACGCCTTGTCGCGCAGACCGTCGATGTCATAGAGGCCGGAGCCGCCGATGATGCCGACGATCGGCCGGATGCTCGCCTCAACCGGCACGGCGGATTTGCTCAGTGCACGTCCGCCCAGACCTTGCGCTTCACCGCGTAGGTCAGCCCGGTCATGAACACCAGGAACAGCACGATCCTGACACCGATCCGCTTGCGCTGCTCGGTCTCGGGCTCGGAGATATAGGTCAGGAAGGTGGTGACATCGCGGGCCATCTGGTCGACCGTGGCCGGCGTGCCGTCGGCGTAAGTCACCTGCCCATCATGCAGCGGCTGCGGCATCGCGATCTGGCTGCCGGGGAAGTATTTGTTGTAGTTCATCCCCTCGCCCATCTTCATCCCGGCCGGCGGATCGGAATAGCCGGTCATCAGGCCGACAAGGTAGTCCGCACCGCCTTCGCGGGCCTTTTCGATCAACGAGAGATCCGGCGGCAGCGCCCCGTTGTTGGTTGCGCGGGCGGCGAGTTCGTTGGCGAACGGCGAGCGGAAATGGTCCGACGGCAGCGCCGGCCGTTCCGCCGGCTGGCCGTCATCACCGATCGTCGGCACGGTCACGCTGGCGGCGGTCGCGGTCACCTGCTCCTCCGAAAGGCCGATGCCGCGCAGGTCGCGGTAATACGCCTCCTTCAACGAGTGGCAGGTGGAGCAGACTTCCTTGTAGACCTGATAGCCGCGCTGGGCGGAGGCACGGTCGAAGGTGCCGAACGGGCCGGCGAAGCTCCAATGCTGATGCGGCAGCGGCGGTGTTTCCTGCGCCAGCGCCGGGGTCGCGAGCAGGCCGATGAGAGCGGCGGCGGAAAGAAGGCGCATCATGCCGGCCTCCCCGTGCTGGAGGCGCCTTCGGGCAGTGGTCCGCCGATGCCTCCCGGCCGGATCACCGGCTTGCTGATGCTTTCCGGCAGCGGCAGCGGCCGCTCCAGCTTGCCCAGGATCGGCAGCAGCACCAGGAAATGCAGGAAATAGTAAGCGGTGGCGACACGGCCCAGCACCACCCAAATGCCTTCCGGCCGATGCGCGCCGACCATGCCCAGCACCACGGTCGCCAGCACCAGCACGAACATCAGCTGGCGGTAGATCGGGCGGAACTTGCAGCTGCGCACCGGGCTGGTGTCCAGCCACGGCAGCACGAACAGCACCAGGATGGAGCCGAACATCATGCACACGCCGCCGAGCTTGTTCGGCACCGAGCGCAGGATCGCATAGAACGGCAGGAAGTACCATTCCGGCACGATCTCCGAAGGCGTCACCAACGGGTTGGCGGGGATGTAGTTGTCCGCCGCCATGAACAGGTTCGGCGCGAAGAACACCAGCAGCGCGAACACCAGCAGGAACACCGCCACGCCGACGCTGTCCTTCATCGTGTAGTACGGATGGAACGGTAGGGTGTCCTGCGGCCCCTTCACCTCGATCCCCAGCGGATTGTTGGAGCCGGTGATGTGCAGTGCCGAGATGTGCAGGAACACCACGCCGACCAGCACGAACGGCAGCAGATAATGCAGGCTGAAGAACCGGTTCAGCGTCGGGTTGTCCACCGAGAAGCCGCCCCACAGCAAGGTGACGATCGAATCGCCGACCAGCGGGATCGCGGAGAACAGGTTGGTGATGACGGTGGCGCCCCAATAGGACATCTGCCCCCATGGCAGCACGTAGCCCATGAACGCGGTCGCCATCATGATGAGCAGGATGACCACACCGATCATCCACAGCAACTCACGCGGCGCCTTGTAGGAGCCGTAGTACATGCCGCGGAAGATGTGGATGTAGGTGACGATGAAGAACATCGACGCGCCGTTGGCGTGCACGTAGCGGATCAGCCAGCCGTAATTCACGTCCCGCATGATCCGCTCGACGCTGTCGAACGCCATGCTGGTGTGTGCCGTGTAGTTCATCGCCAGGAAGATCCCGGTGACGATCATGATCGCCAGGCTGACCATCGCCAGCGCGCCGAAATTCCAGAAATAGTTGAAATTCCGCGGCGTCGGGAACACCCCGTACTCGGTCTTCATCATCGTGAAGATCGGCAGCCGGGAGTCGATCCAGCGGACGAGGGGGTTGGTGAATTCGCTTTTGTGCAGGCCGGCCATGTGAGTGCGCACCGTATCGTAAAGGATGGAGAGTCGCCGCGACCCAGAATCAGGGCCGGCCAGGCGAAAGCGTAAGGCGGTACTTCAGGTCGTGGCGATCAGCCGATTTTGATCTTGGTGTCGGTTTCGAATGCGTAAGGCGGCAGCGCCAGGTTGGCCGGCGCCGGCCCGTGGCGCACCCGCCCCGACGTGTCGTACTGGCTGCCGTGGCAGGGGCAGAACCAACCGCCCCAATCGCCGCGCGCGTCGGTCGGCTTGTTGCCGAGCGGAATGCAGCCGAGATGGGTGCAGATGCCGACCACCACCAGCCACTGGTCATGGCCGGATTTCACCCGCGACGCGTCGGTCGCCGGATCGATCAGTTCGGACATCTTCGCGTCCTCGGCCGCCTTGATTTCCTCGGGCGTGCGGTGGCGCACGAACACGGGCTTGCCGCGCCACAGCACGGTGATGGCCATGCCGGCGCTGATCGGCGTCAGGTCGACCGTGGTGGAGGACACCGCCAGCACGTCCTTCGACGGGTTCATGCTGTCGATCAGCGGCCAGGCGATGGCGCCGACGCCGACGGCCGCGGCGGAGGCTGCGACCAGCTTCAGGAAGTCCCGCTTGGAGGGATCGTCGGCGACATGCCCCGCATTCGGCGTCGCCAGCATCGTTTCGGCCATCATAATCCTCATTCCCATCGCCGGCGCCGGCGGGGCGTTTGACACGACATGGCCGCGACACGCACCCGAGCATGCGCCGCCGCGACCACGGCGGCACTTTAGGCGCGCGCCTTCGCCGCTGCAACATAGCGCCACCCGGGCCTTCGGGCCTGTTCGTGGAACGCCAGCGGGGTATGTTGGCGCCTTGCTTGGAACCGCAACAGATGCCGCCAGACCGCACTCCCATCCCCCACGAAGCCCTCAAGGAGGCCGCCCAAACCTGGTTCGAGCGCCTTCGCGACCGCTGCTGCGCCACGTTCGAGGAGATCGAGACCGAGCAGGACGGTCCCCTCGCCGACCGCCCGGCCGGGCGCTTCACCCGCACCGCCTGGAGCCGCCCGACCCCGGACGCGACGCCTGGCGGCGGCGGCGAGATGAGCATGATGCACGGGCGGGTGTTCGAGAAGGTCGGCGTCAACGTCTCCACCGTCTGGGGCGAATTCAGCGAGGAGTTCCGCGGCCAGATCCCCGGTGCCGAGGAGGACCCCCGCTTCTGGGCCACCGGCATCAGCCTGGTCGCGCATATGCAAAGCCCGCGCGTGCCGGCGGCGCATTTCAACACCCGCATGCTGATCACCACCAAAGGCTGGTTCGGCGGCGGCGGCGACCTTACGCCAATGGTGCTGGACAGCGCCGAATCCGAGGCCGACGCGGCCGATTTCCACGCCAGCCTGCGCGCCGCCTGCGACCGCCACGATCCCGCCTACTACCGCGACTTCCGCGCCTGGTGCGACCGCTACTTCTATCTGCCTCATCGTCACGAACCGCGCGGCGCCGGCGGGATCTTCTACGACCGCCATTTCACCGGCAACGCCGACGCCGATTTCGCCTTCACCCGCGACGTCGGCCAGGCCTTCCTCGACGTCTACCCCCGCATCATCCGCCGCCGCATGCGCGAACGCTGGACCCCTGCCGAGCGCGAGCACCAGTTGATCCGGCGCGGGCGCTACGTGGAATTCAACCTGATCCACGATCGCGGGACACTGTTCGGGCTGAAGACGGGGGGCAATGTGGAGGCGATTCTTATGAGCTTGCCGCCGGCGGTGCGATGGCCCTGACGCGCCGCTAGCGCGGCGCGGCGACTCGAGCGGCAGGTGCGCCCTTGCGCACCGAGAGCGGTGTTTCGCGCGGCAACCGGACGGAGTTTGGGGTGGGAAAGAGGGTCCGCTTTCGGTGCGCAAGGGGCGCACCTGTCGCTCGAGTCGCCGCGCAAGCGGCGCGTCTAGGTCAGTGCCTGCGTCCGAACCAACCGAGCATACAACCCATCCCGCTCCATCAACTCCGCATGTGTCCCCTGCTCCACCGCCTGCCCCGCCTCCATCACCACCACCAGATCGGCGTCGCGCACGGTGGAGAGTCGGTGCGCCACCACGATCGTGGTCCGCCCGCGCCGCAGCCGGTTGAGCGCGTCCTGCACCAGCTTTTCGCTTTCGGCGTCGAGCGCGCTGGTGGCCTCGTCGAGCAGCAGGATGCGGGGGTTGCGCAGCAGGGCGCGGGCGAGCGCGATGCGTTGCCGTTGGCCGCCGGACAGGCGGCCGCCGTTGGGGCCGACCGGCGTCGCGTAGCCGTCGGGCAGGTCGGTGATGAACTCGGCGGCCGCCGCGGCTTCGGCGGCGGCTTCGATCTCCATTTCGTCGGCGCCGGGACGGCCCATGCCGATATTCGCCGCCACGCTGTCGTCGAACAGGAAGGAATCCTGCCCGACATAGGCGATGGCGTCGCGCAGGCTGCCGAGGCCGACATGGCGCAAATCGGCGCCGTCGATGCAGATCCGCCCGCCGGTCACGTCATGCAAGCGGGGGATCAGCGCCAGCGCGGTTGACTTGCCGGCGCCGGACGGGCCGACCAGGGCCACGGTCTTGCCCGGTTCGGCCAGGAAACTCAGGCCTTGCAGCCCGGCGCGGCCGTCGGGATAAGCGAACGCCACGCGCTCGAACGAGACGCGGCCCTGGCCGGCGGGCAGCGGCGGGAGATCCGAGCCGCTCGGCGATTCCCGGCGCTTCGTCGACGACGGCGAACACCCGGACGAGGCCGGCCAGCCCCTCCTGCAACGCGGCGTTCAGGCTGCCGAGTGCCCGCAGCGGCTGGGCGGCCAGCATCAACGCCGTGATGAAGCCGGTGAAATTGCCGAGCGTCGAATCGCCGTTGGCCGCCCGCCAGCCGGCGAAGCCGATCACCGCCGCCACCGCGCCGCCGCCCAGCACCTCCAGCAGCGGGTCGATGCGGCTGCGGCTGCGGCTCATGGTCAGCAGCGCGCGGTACAGGCGGTGGAATGCCGCTTCGGCCCGGCTGGTCTCGGCCTGCTCCAACCGGTAGGCGCGAACGGTGCGCGCCTGGGAGAAGCTCTCGGTCAACAGGGTCGCCGCCTCTCCCATCCGTTCCTGCATGCCGCCCGAGGCGCGGCGAATGCGTCGGCCGATGCGCCCGATCGGCACCGCGGCGAGCGGGTACAGACAGGCCGCGATCAGGCTCAGCACCCAGTCGAGATACAGCATCGAGCCGATCAGGCCGACGATCTTCACCGCATCGCCCATGCCGTTCACCGCTCGGGTCAGCGCCTCGCGGATGGTCGCGGCGTCGGTCGTGAAGCGCGCCGCCCAGGCGGCCGGCGCCTCGCGCTCCACATGCGCGAGGTCGGCCCGCATCAGATGCGCGAACATCCGCCCCTGCAGCGCCCGGATCACCAGCAGCACCACCCGCTGCACCAGGATGCTCTGGAAATACTGCGCCAACGCCTTGATCGAGGTGACGATGATCACCAGCACCGGCACCTGGTACAGGATGCGCCGGTCGCGATGCTCGAACATGTCGATCGCCCGCTGGATCATCACCGGGTACAGCGCCTGCGCCGCGGCGGTGATGGCGGTCAGCAACAGAATGAGCAGCAGCAATCCGCGGTGCTGGCGGATGTGCTCGCGCCAGAGCCGGGTGATGAGGGCGCGGGTGGTGTCGTCGGACGCGGTCTTCATGGCGCGGCCTGTATCAATGCCGCCGCCGCTTCGCCAGTTCGGCCAGGATCTCGTCCGCATCGGCGACGCAGCCGCCTTGCAGCCACCAGCCCCGCAAGTCGCGCAGCAACCGGCCCAGCTCCGGCCCATCCGGCACACCGGCGCGCTTGAGATCGCGACCCTGGATCGGAAATACTTTCTTTTCAGCTGCCTCCAGCCTGGAAATCAACGAGACGGCACCGTCCAGCCAGGCTCGGTTGATCAGGATGTCGCGCGTCGTGTCGGCGAGCGCGCGGCGCAGATCAGCGTCATCGGCATCTTCCGCAAGCCCGTGTTCCTGCAAGGCCGCGAGCGTTTCGCGCTCCGCGGCCGACAGCCGCAGCCTCGCCGCGAAGGCGCTGTGGTCGCCGTCCAGCAAAGCCGCCAGCCGCAACATCGGGTCGGGCGGCGCGCCGGTCGCCAACAAAGCCGCGAGCCGGGCCGGCGCCGTGCCCTCGGGCATCACCGCCGCCAGCACCCCGAGCCGATCCATCAGGGCGATCGCGGCGGCGGGATCAGGTGCCGCGAGGATGTTTTTCAGCTCGCTCCAGACCCGCTCGGCCGACAGCCGCGCCAAGCCATCGACATTGGCCGCGATCGCGGCCAGCGCCGGCGGGTCCGGCTCGCCACGACCATATCTGGCAAAGAACCTGAAAAATCTGAGGATTCGCAGGAAATCCTCGCGTATCCGCACCGCCGCCTCACCGACGAAACGGACCCGGCCGGTGCGAAGGTCGCCGACGCCGCCGAAATAGTCGAACACCGACCCGTCTGGCGTCATCGACATCGCGTTGATGGTGAAATCCCGCCGCGCCGCATCCGCCCGCCAATCGGTGGTGAACGCCACCACGGCGTGGCGGCCATCGGTCTCGACGTCGCTGCGCAAGGTGGTGATCTCGAAGCCGCGATGCCCGGATACCGCGGTGATGGTGCCATGCGCGAGCCCGGTGGGTACCGCGCGCAACCCGGCCGCTTTCAATGCGGCGGCCACCGCGTCCGGCGGGTCCGGGGTCGCGAGGTCGATATCGGCCACCTCACGCCCAAGCAACGCGTCGCGCACCGCGCCACCGACGACGCGCGCATGCGGGACGGCCGCCAACACCGGCGCCAAGGCGGGGTCGGCGAAGAACGCCGGCGGCGGGATGCGGATCGCTGCGTCGCTCACTTCGGAATGCCGTGACCGCCGACGATGACGCCGTTTTCCAGCCGCGCCGGCGCATAGGCCTCGCCGATATCGACCTCGCTGGCCAGGCCGAACCAGATGGTGGCCGCCGCCATCGCGGCGATCAGCGTCAGCGCCAGCCACACCGCCACCGGCGGCAAACGCGGCCCCATGAGCCGCCAGGCCACATACAGGGCGAACGGCACCAGGAAGAGTCCGATCTCGGTCAGCCTCAGCATGTGCGGGCACGTTTCATCGGCCAGGACGCCATCACGGGTTGCTCTGGCGCAGCCGCTCGGCCAGATGCACCAGGATCGCGGCGGTCGCACCCCAGATGTAATGCTCGGGATGCGGCCATACCCAGAATTCGCGCCAACGCCCACGATAATGCGCCCGCCGCCGCTCCGGCGCCGCGGGGTCGAGCAGCACCGACAGCCGCAGCGAGAACACCGCCTCCACCTCATCGGGCGAGAGCGCGAGGTCGAGCCCATCGAGGTCGATCCCGGCGTGCAGCAGCCCGACCACGGGGGTGATGCGGTAGCCGGTGCCGGTGACGTAATCGCCGAGGCGCCCGACGATTTCGACCTTGGCTGGATCGAGCGCGATTTCCTCTTGCGCCTCCCGCAATGCCGCGGCCTCGGCATCGGCATCGCCGGGATCGATGCGGCCGCCGGGAAACGCCACCTGGCCGGCATGGCGGTTGAGGTGGGAGGTGCGCTTGGTCAGCAAAACCCCTGGCTCCTCCCCACCGAGCAGGAACGGTACCAGCACCGCACTCGGCACCAATGGGCCGGAGGCGAGGTCGCGCGCGTCGTCCGAGCCGATCGGCGCCGCCAATGACGGCGGATCGACGACGACGGTGCCGTGGATGGGCACCGTCGGTTCGAACGGCGCGCCAAGCAACGCCCGCAACTGGTCCGCATCCACTCTGATCACGCTGGGTAAATGAGACTGTTGGGAACCATGTCGGAGTTGAATACCACGATCCGCTCGCGCAGGCGCGGCCGCCCATGCTCGACCACCAGCAGGTCGTGGCAGACGCCGGCAAGCACGATGTCGGTTTGCTTGTCGATCATCGTCTGCACCATCAGCAGATTGTGCCGCGTCCGCACGCCCTCCCCCTCGACGTCGAAATTCTCCCGCGGGATGCTCATTTCGATGATCTCGCCGTCGTCGGCGGAGACGAAGCCGGCCGGGCCGAACAGGTTGGCCTGGCGGGTCGCCGCAAAACCATGCCCCAATCTCGGCCCGGCCGGCATGGCTCGCAAGGGCGGCCGATCTTTCGATCGGCCGGGATTCGCGATCAGATCAACTGGAGGAAAATCAGCACCAGCCCGACCACCGACACTGCCCAGATGAGCGTGCGCGCCCAGGGGACGCCGGCGACGTAGACGATGGCGTGCACCAGACGCGCCCAGAAGAACAGTTGCGCGCCGAGAATGACCGTGGGGTTCACTTTGCCCGCGATATGCGCCGTCAGCACCAATGCGATGAACAGCGGCAGGTTTTCCAGCATGTTGCGATGCGCCCGCTGCGCCCGGCCCGCCCAGCCCGTCGGGTCCGGCAGGCCCTCGCGGTTGCCGGCGAGGCGGGGCAGGCCGAACTGGCCGCTGGCGCCCAGCACCGCCACCACGGTCTGCACTACCGCCAAGGCCACGGTCCATACCAGCCACGTCAGATCAGGTGTCACAGGCGTCTCCCCATTGCATGTCGCCGAAGGTTACGGGGACGACGTCATTTCGGCAAATCGGCTATTCCGGCACCAGATCGCAGCAGCCGTTGCCGGCGGGCATCTCGCCGAGGGCGAAGAACCGGCCGCAACTCCAGACCCCCAGCATGCGCCGGCCAAGAACCTCATGCGGCTCGGCCAGCGCCACCAGCTCGTAGTACACCGCGCGCCCGATCCGCGCTTCCACCGGATGCCGCCCGGCGCCGTCGCGCAAATGCAGATAGGGGGTGGGCTCGCAGGTCAGGATGTCGTGGGCGATGCGAATCGGGTGCTCCGGCCCCGCCGTCACCACCTGATCGGTGTTGGTGCGAAAGGTCAGCACCTGATCGCGCCCGAGACCGGACCAATCAAGCTCGACCGCGAGGAATGGCGCGTCCTCGACCTCGATACGGCCGCGCTCGGCCGGGGTTTCGAGCCAGAACTTGCCGTTTTCGTCGCGCTTCAGCACGGAGGCGAACAGGCAGACCAGTTCCTTGCGGTGAATCGGCGTGCCACGATACAGCCAGGACCCGTCGCGCCTGATCAGGAACGGCAAGTCGCCGCACTCGACGGGCGCACGCCGCACACGGGGAGACTTGTTCTCGCTCAGTGTCAGCCCTTCGGTCGGCCGGTCGGTGACGCCCACCTCGCCGTCTCGTCTTGCTGTGTTCACGCGCGTTCTCCGGACAGGCTTCCGTCCCGGCGGTGGATATAGGTAGCATCCCCCCCGGGATGAAAGGTGCTGTCCGAGAAAGGTGGCACGGTGCCCGCAAGCACCCATCTGCTGTTCAGTCCCGGCAAAGGATAAAGCCATGTCAGCCAGCGCCCTTCCCCTGCCGCAGCCGCCCCCCCCGACATGCTCGCGGCGGTCGAGGCGCTGGGCGCCCGGGTTGCCGGCGTGCGCGCCCAGATCGGCCGCGCCATCTATGGCCAGCAGGAGGTGGTGGATCAGACGCTGATCACGTTGCTCTCAGGCGGCCACCTGCTGCTGGTTGGTGTGCCGGGGCTTGGCAAGAGCCGGCTGGTGGAGACGCTCGGCACCGTCCTCGGCTTGCAGAGCAAGCGGGTGCAGTTCACCCCGGACCTGATGCCTGCCGATATCCTGGGCAGCGAAGTCCTGGATGAGGCAGCCGACGGGCGGCGCAGCTTCCGCTTCGTGCCGGGGCCGGTGTTCTGCCAATTGCTGATGGCCGACGAGATCAACCGCGCCAGCCCACGCACCCAATCCGCCTTGCTGCAGGCGATGCAGGAAAACCGGGTGGCGATCGGCGGCGTCGAGCATCCGCTGCCGCGCCCATTCCACGTGCTGGCCACCCAGAATCCGATCGAGCAGGAAGGCACCTATCCGCTGCCGGAAGCCCAGCTCGACCGGTTCCTGCTCGAAGTCCGACGTCACCTATCCCGACCTCGCCGCCGAGCGGACCATGCTGGTCGCGACCACCGGGGCCAGCGAGACGGCGCCCATCCAGGCGCTGACCGCCGAGGAGCTGATGGCGGCGCAGGCGCTGATCCGCCGGGTGCCGGTGGGCGAGAGCGTGGTCGACGCCATCCTGCGGCTGGTGCGCGGCGGCCGGCCCGAAAGCAGCGAAGACGAGCTGGTTCGCCGCCATGTCGCCTGGGGTCCCGGCCCGCGCGCCGCCCAGGCGCTGATGCTGGCGAGCCGGGCGCGGGCGCTGCTGGACGGGCGGCTGGCGCCCAGCATCGACGACATCGCGGCCCTCGCCCATCCGGTGCTGCGCCACCGCATGGCGCTGAACTTCTCCGCCCGCGCCGACGGGGTGCTGCTGTCGGACGTGATCGACCGCCTCGTGGGCCAGCTTGGATGACAGCGGGCCCGCCCGCCCTCCAGGCCCGCCGGGCCGAAGCCCTCGGTGCCAGACTGCCGCCGCTGCTGGTGGCCGCCGAGCGGGTCGCCGCCACGGTCGCGCAAGGCGTGCATGGCCGCCGCCGCGTCGGCCAGGGCGACAGCTTCTGGCAATTCCGGCCGTTCCTGCCCGGCGACGCCGCAACCAGCATCGACTGGCGGCAATCCGCCCGCTCCGACCGCGCCTTCGTCCGCGAGACGGAGTGGGAGGCGGCGCAGACCGTCTGCCTGTGGCGCGACGGCGGCGCCAGCATGCGCTGGCGGTCCGCGCCGACGCTGCCGGAGAAGATCGAGCGCGCCGAATTGCTGCTGCTCGCCTTGGCCTCGCTGCTGCTGCGCGGCGGCGAGCGGGTGCGGCTGATCGGTGCCGAAGCCCGCGCCGTGGGCGCACTGGACCGGCTGTCCGAGCAGCTTGGCCGGATGCACGACGACGCAGGATTGCCGGCGACCTCGTTGTTGCCACGGCATTCCCGTGCGGTGATGATCGGCGACCTGTTGGCACCGCTCGATCAGGTGCAGGCGGTGGTCGGCCGGATGTCGTCGATCCCGGTCACCGGCCATTTGCTGCAGGTACTCGACCCGGCCGAGGCGTTGCTGCCCTATGCCGGGCGCGTGCGTTTCGCCTGGCACCAGGGCGGCGGCGCGCAGGAGACGCTGATCCCGCGGGTGGAAGGCGTCCGCGACGCCTACGCGACGCGCCTCGCCGAGCAGCAGCAGGGCCTCGCCTCCATCGCTGCCGCCGCCGGCTGGGGATTTTCGGTGCACCGCACCGACCATCCACCGGAGGCGGCGCTGCTGGCGCTGTATACGGCACTTTCCCCGGAGCCGGGACGGCGATGAACACCACAAGCGAGCCGGGACGGCGATGAACCACAAGCGAGCCGGGACGGCGATGAACACCGCAAACGAGCCGGGACGGCGATGATCTTCGCCACACCCTGGGTGCTGTTGGCGCTGGCGGCGCTGCCGATCCTGTGGTGGCTGCTGCGCGTCACCCCGCCGGCGCCGCGGCGCGAGGAATTTCCGGCGATCCGGCTGCTGTTGGGCCTGACCGCGACCGCCGAAACCCCGGCGCGAACGCCCTGGTGGCTGCTGTTGCTGCGCGGCGTGGCGGCGGCGTTGGTGATCCTGGGCCTCGCCCGCCCGGTGCTGGAATCCGGCGGTGCCCTGCCCGGTGTCGGACCGGTGCTGCTGGTGGTCGATGACGGCTGGGCGGCGGCGCCGGAATGGCCGCGCCGCCTCGCCGCCGCCGCGTCCCAGCTCGACCGCGCCGAGCGCGCCGGCCGGCCGGCCGCATTGCTGCCCACCGCGCCGGATGAAACCGGGGCGGCGCCGCAGGTTTCGCCGATCATGCCGGTGACGGAGCTGCGCAGCCGCCTCGCCGCCTTGCGGCCGAAGCCCTGGCCAAGCGACCGCGCCGCCGCATCAACGGCGCTGCGCGGCTGGACGCAGGGCGGCACCGTCATCTACCTTGCCGACGGCCTGACCGACGCGAGCGACACCGCATGGGACGGCTTCGCCACGGCACTCCAGGCGATCGGGCCGGTGATCGACCTGCGCGCCGACGGGCCGCCCACCCGGCTGCTGCTGCCGCCGCGTGCCGAGGCCGACCGGCTGGTCGCCCGGATCGCCCAGGCCCGAGGCGCCGGTTCTGCGTCAGCGCTGGCGGTTGGCGAAACCGTGGCGGTGCTGGCGCAGTCGGGCGATGGCCGCACCCTGGCCCGGGTGACGGCCGAGCTTGCCGGCGATGCCGGTGGCGTGGAAGCGCCGATCGCGCTGCCGCCGGAATTGCGCAACCGGCTGGCGCGGCTGGTGCTCGAAGGCCCGGCCAGCGCCGGCGGGGTGGTGCTGCTGGACGAGCGCTGGCGCCGCCGCCCGGTCGGATTGGTCGCCGGCGACGCCACCACCGCCAGCACCCCGCTGACCGGCGCACTATACTATCTCCGCCGCGCCCTCGATCCTTACACCGAAACCCGAGAAGGTGATCTCAAGACCTTGTTGTCACGAGATATTTCCGTATTGATTCTCGCCGACCATGTGGTTCCGAACGGCCCGGAGCGGGATTTGCTCGCGCAATGGGTCGAAAAGGGTGGGCTGCTGGTGCGCTTCGCGGGGCCGCAGACCGCCGACACGCCCGACGACCTGCTGCCGGTGAAATTGCTGGCCGGCGACCGCCAGCTTGGCGGTGCGATGTCGTGGAGCCAGCCCTCGCCGCTCGCCGCCTTCGCCGCCACCTCACCGTTCAGCGGGCTGGTGGTGCCGGAGGAGGTGCGGGTGACGCGGCAGGTGCTGGCCGAACCCGGCGCGCATCTGGCCGACGCCACCTGGGCGCGCCTCGCCGACGGCACACCGCTGGTGACCCAGGCGACGCGCGGTGCCGGGCGGGTGGTGCTGTTCCATGTCACCGCCAACGCCGACTGGTCCGACCTGCCGCTGTCCGGCCTGTTCGTCGACATGCTCCGCCGGCTGGTGGCGCTGGCCAACGGCGTGGCGGGTGGCCAGGACAATTCGGCGGTACCGCTCGCGCCCGCCGAGACCCTGGACGGATTCGGCCAACTCTCCGCCCCGCCCCCGGTCGCCGCCGCGCTGAGCGGCGCCGATTTCGCCACCACCGCGGTCTCGCCGCAGCATCCGCCCGGATTGTACGGGCCCGAGAACGGCCGCCGGGCGCTCAATCTTTCCGCTCGGCTCGCTCCGCCGGCCGCTGCCCCCGGGATCGCCGGCGCCCGCCGCGAGGCCATCGGTGCCACGGCGCCGGAGCGGCTGCTGGCGCCGTGGCTGCTGGCCGCGGCGCTGGCGCTGCTGGCGATCGACCTGCTGGTGTCGCTGCGCCTGCGCGGCCTGCTGCGGCCGCGCCATGCAGCGGCGGTGTCGGTGCTGTTGCTGCTGGGCCTGCCGGCGCCGGCACATGCACAGGCGCCGGCGACCAACCCCGCCTTGGCGACCCGCCTTGCTTATGTCGTCACCGGTGACGACCAGATCGACTTCGTCTCCCGCACTGGCCTCACCGGCCTGTCCGACTACGTCAACCGCCGCACCGCGGCCGCCTTGGCGGAACCGGCGGCCGTGACCCCAGGGCAGGACGACCTCAGCTTCTACCCACTGCTGTACTGGCCGATCGCGGCGGATGCGCAGGCGTTGTCGGGGGCGGCGATCGCGGCTCTCAACGACTACATGGCGCATGGCGGCATCATCCTGATCGACACCCGTGACGGCGGCAGCGGCGAAGGCTTCACCGCCAATGCGGGAAGTGCGCTGGAGCGGCTGGGCCAGGGGTTGGCGGTGCCGCCGCTGGCGCCGCTGACCACCGCGCATGTCCTGGCCCGCGCGTTCTACCTGCTGCAGGATTTCCCTGGCCGCTTCGCCGGGGACACGGTGTGGGTGCAGCGCGACCAGGACCGCGCCAATGACAGCGTGAGCCCGGTGATCATCGGCGGCCATGACTGGGCGTCCGCCTGGGCCATCGACGCCGAGGGGCGCAATCCCTATGCCGTCATCCCCGGCGGCGCCCGCCAACGCACCCTCGCCTACCGGTTCGGGGTGAATCTCGTGATGTATGCCCTGACCGGCAACTACAAGGGCGACCAGGTCCACGTGCCGGCGTTGCTGGAACGGCTGGGGCAATAGCGATGCATTTCGAACAGGCCATCGCCGCGTTGCATTTTGAGCCGTCGCTGCCGCTGTCGCTGCTCGGCGGCCTCGCCGGTTTGTGCGCACTGGCGCTGGCGGTCGCGGCCTGGACGCGGGCGCGCGGCATCGCCTGGCGGTTCCTGGCCTTCGCGGTGCTGCTGCTGTGGTTGGCAGGCCCGCGCCTGGTGGAGGAGACGCGCGAGACGCTGCCCGATATCGGCCTGCTGGTGATCGACCAGACCGCCAGCATGGCCGTCGGCGGCCGGACCGCGCTGACCGAGGCGGCGCGGGCCAAGATCGAGCAAGAGGCCGGCAGCCTGCCCGACCTCGAGCTGCGGACCATCACCGTGCCCGAGCAGGGTTCGGAGGGCACGAAGCTGTTTGCCGCGATCGATCGGGCTTTGGCCGACATCCCGCGCGCGCGCCTCGCCGGCATCGTGGCGGTGACCGACGGACAGGTCCATGACGTGCCGACCATGTCCGAAGCCCCGTTCGGCGGCGCGCCGCTGCACGTGCTGATCCCCGCAAGCGGCGAGCAGACCGACCGCCGCATCCGGGTGATCGAGGCGCCGAGCTACGGCATCGTCGGCAAGTCGGTCACGCTGCGCATCGTCATCGAGGATCTCGGCGTCCCACGCAACGGCCTCGCCTTCGGCGGCGCGGCGCGGCTGACCATCCGCCGCGACGGCGAGCCGCCTCTGGTGGAAAGCGTGCCGCTGGGCGTGGAGCACCGCATCGAGCTGCCGATCACCCGCGGCGGCCCGAGCGTGGTGGAACTCACCGCCGACGCCTTGCCGGGCGAGGTCTCGACCGTCAACAACAAGGCGGTGGTGGAAATCAACGGCGTGCGCGACCGGTTGCGCGTTCTGCTGGTGTCCGGCGAGCCGCATGCCGGCGAGCGCACCTGGCGGCGGCTGCTGAAGGCGGACCCGGCGGTGGACCTGGTGCATTTCACCATTCTGCGGCCGCCGGAGAAAGACGACCTGACGCCGCTGAACGAACTGGCGCTGATCGCTTTTCCGGTGCGCGAGCTGTTCCAGGTGAAGATCAAGGAGTTCGACCTGATCATCCTGGACCGCTTCCAGAACCGCAGCATCCTGCCGCCGGTCTACCTGCGCAACATCGCCGATTACGTGCGCGAGGGTGGGGCGCTGCTGATGAGCGTCGGTCCGGAGTTCGCCGGCCCAGGCGGCCTCGCCGCGAGCCCGCTCGGCGCCATCCTCCCCGCCCGCCCGGCCGCCACCAATACCGTGGTGGATGGGCCGTTCCGCCCCGAGGTCACGGCACTCGGCGCGCGCCACCCGGTCACCGCCGGCCTGCCGGGTGCCAACGCCACGCCGGGTGCCGCACCGCAATGGGGCTCCTGGTATCGCCGCATCGCACCTGACAGCCCGCAGGGCGACGTGCTGATGGAGGCGCCGGACGGCGCGCCGCTGCTGCTGCTCGACCATGTCGAGCAGGGGCGCACCGCGCTGCTGCTGTCGGATCAGATCTGGCTGTGGTCGCGCGGCCACGAAGGCGGCGGTCCGCAGGCGGAACTGCTGCGCCGCGTCGCCCACTGGCTGATGAAGGAGCCGGAACTGGAAGAATTGGCGCTGGTCGCCCGGGTCGAGCACGGCACTTTGTCGGTCGAGCGGCGCAGCACCGAGGAAGCGGCACCAGGAAATGCGCCGTGGCAAGTGACGGTGACCGATCCCGAAGGCCGCGAAAGCAAACTGGTGCTGACCCCGCGCGGCCCCGGCCGGGCGGCTGGGCTGCTGCCGGCGGCGACGCCGGGGGTTTGGCAGGTGAGCGACGGGGTACGCCACGCCTTCGCCGCCGCGGGTGCCGCGAACCCGCCGGAACTGGCCGACCTCCGCGCCACCGCCTCGGTGCTTGGGCCGCTGGCCCGTGCTTCCGGCGGCAGCGTCCACTGGCTCGATCCCGCCGGGGCGCCGACGCTGCGCCGCACCGAGCCGGGGCGCGAGGCGTCGGGGGGAAGCTGGATCGGCCTGCAACGGCGGCACGACCATCTGGTGACCGGCATCGCCGCGACCCCGCTGTTGCCCCCCTGGCTGGCGCTCCCGCTCATTCTGGGACTGGCCCTGCTCGCCTGGCGGCGGGAAGGCGCGTGACCGAAAAGCCGTAGAACCGTCTGCCCGCACCCGGGCGCATTCGGTGCGTCTTCGCGCTTGGCAAGGGCGCCGAAGCGACTACCTATGGGCAGATCGACCGCCACGGAGAGCGCGCCTTCCAGACAACACCATCCGGACCCGGAGCGACGCCTGCTTCCCCCCGCCTGCAATTGCTGGCTTTGGTGGGGTTTGTCGGCCTGTGCCTGCTGGTCGGCGCCGCCGATGGCGCGGCCATCGCCGGCAATGTCCGCGGGTGGTATCTCAGCCTCACGCCGCCGCCGGGTACGCCGCCGAACTGGGCGTTCGCACCGGTCTGGACGACGCTCTATGTGCTGATCGGGACCGCGGCCTGGCTGATCTGGCGGCGGCCGGGCCTGGGCCAACGCCGGGCTTTGGTGTTATGGGGCTGGCAGCTGCTGCTGAACGCCGCCTGGTCGCCGGTCTTCTTCGGTCTGCACAGCCCGGCCCTGGCGCTCTGCGTCATGCTGCCGCTATTGATGCTGATCGGCCTCACGCTGCGGCAATTCGCAGTGCTGCGGCCGCTTGCCGCGCTACTGATGCTGCCTTACGCAGCATGGATGTGCTATGCGACCTACCTCAATCTCGGGTTTCTCTGGCTGAACCCGGGGTAGTTTTTGGAGTGCCCGCATGAATCCTGGTTTTCGCCGTTCTTTCCTTGCCGTTTTGCTCCTCCCGGCCGGCACGTTGCTGATGGCGGGCGGCCCGGCGGCGGCGCAAACGCCGACCGGCGCCACGATCGGCGCGCCGGTGGTGCCGCTGCCCGAGACCAAGAACACTCGCCAGGCGCTGCCGCCCGCCCTTCCCGGCGCCCGGTCCACCGGTGACACGCCGACCCAGGCGGAGCGCCCAGCCTCCGAGATGCAGCCGACCGAAGCGTTGTTCGACGCCATCAATCGCGGCGACATCGTCAACGTGCGCGACGCCATCGCCCGCGGGGCCGATCTCGGCCAACCGAACGTCCTCGGGTTGAGCCCGATCGACCTGTCCGTCGACCTCGGGCGCAACGAGATCACATTCCTGTTGCTTTCGCTGCGCGCTGCCGCGCCCGCGAAGGCGCCTGAACCGCGCAACGCCGCCGCCAAGCCCGCCCGCGCGCCGGCAACCAAGGCGGTCGCGATCGCATCGCATCCGGTGGCCCGCACGCCGCAAACCCGCCTTGCGGTTGCCGCGGAGGCGCCGCGCCCGCAACAATTCGTCGATCGCGGACCCGGCACGCCGGTGCCGCAAGCCGGCTTCCTGGGCTTCAGCGGCGGCACCGGCAGGTAAGGCGGTCCCGCCTGCCCCCGGGCATTCGTCTTCCCGCGGATCGTTGCGGTCGCGAGCCATCGGACCTATGGTCGATGCATCGGGTGCAATCGTGAAGCGAGGACGCCATGGGCGCGGGCTTTGTACGTCATTCACTGGTCGAGCGCATCAACACCGCCTTCCGGCACGATGGGATTGACGACTCGGCGGCGAAGGTCGCGCACCTGGACGACGACGCCGATGCGTTCGTCATCTTGCACACGCTTGGCCTGTTCGAATTCGACCCGGGCGTGACGCTGGAAACCTATCGCGCCAACCTCGGCATCCCCGACATCAACAAGGCCGTGCTGACATTGGCGGTACCAGACCGCCGTACGAACCAAGACCCCGCTGAAAATCGGCATCGTTTCCGGCGATTCCGAGCAGATCCAGATAACCCGGTCCGACCGGCGCATCTACGTGCTGCTGACCCGCAAGGAATAATAATTCGCCGCCAGGCTGCCACGTATGATTTGACGATTGGGGACGGCCTGGATTTGGCGGAGAGTGTCGGAAGTTGAGTTGGGCACGCCGCCTGCCGGCGAGGCCTGCATAATCACGCGGGAGCTCAAGTGGCCGTAACCGATCCGTCCCGGCTGCGCAATGATGAGCCCGAGCCGGAATTGCGCCGGGTGAGCGTGCTGTTCGCCGACATCCAAGGCTCGACCGGGCTGATCCAAAACCTCGATCCCGAGGCTGCCGCCGGCCTGATCGATCCGGCCTTGCGCAGCATGATCGACGCGTGCGAGCGCTTCGATGGCGTGGTCAGCAGTCGCGGCGACGGCATCATGGCGATTTTCGGCGCGCCATCGGTGTCCGAGGATCATGGGGTGCGCGCCTGCCTCGCCGCCCTGGCCATCCGCGACGCGCTGGCGCCTGATGGCGGCGACGATGCGCGCCGGGTGCAGGTGCGGATCGGCATCCATGTCGGCGACGTGGTGTTCCGCCCGATCAGGATCGGGCGGAGCTGGACCCAGGATGCGGTCGGCATCTCGGTGCATATCGCGGCCCGGCTGGAACAAACGGCCGATGCCGGCACGATCTGCCTCAGCGGCGCGGTGTGGCGCCTCGTGCGCGGCTTCGTCACCGCCGCCCCGCTCGACCCGATCATGGTCAAGGGCGTCGACACCCCGATCGAGCGCCTGCGGCTGCTCGATGCCAACCGCACCGCCAATCGCTGGGGCGTGCGCGCCGCCCGCGGGTTGGTGGCGTTCGTGGACCGCATCACCGAGCGCGCGGCCCTCAATGCCGCGTTGGAGCACGGCGGCGACCGATTGCGGATGGTGCAATTGTCCGGCGGTGCCGGGCTTGGCAAATCCCGGTTGCAGCATGAGTTCCTGGCCAGCGACGCCGCGCGCGCCTGCGCCGTCATCAGCCTGATCGGCGATCACCACCGCCGCACCGTGCCGTTTCACCCGGTGGCCAGTTGGCTGCGGCTGTGGCTTGACATCCGCAGCAGCGACAGTGCCGAGGAGGCGCGGCGAAAGGCGGATCAAGCCCTGGCGGGAATGACGCGGCTGACACCCGAGGATCGTGCGCTGCTGGAGCGTATGCTCGGGCTCGGCAGCGTCGGCCAAAGCCGCGAAAACACCGAGCGCGCAAGCATCGGCGAGCCGTCGCGGGTCGATTACGGTGCCGCGATCGCGACGCTGTTCACGACGGTCGCGGCGGGCCGGCGGATCATTTTGGTTTGCGAAGATATCGATACCTTCGACGCGGCGACGCGCGAACTTCTCGACTCGGCGCTGCGACGGCTGGCCGGGCATGATGTGCTGGTGATCACCGCCAGCCGCAGCCGCGTGCGTCTCGACAGCGTTCCGGCCGCGGTGACGCGCAAGCTGACATTGGCCGCCCTGTCCCCGTCCGACGCCACCGCGCTGTTGTCCGGCATCGACGAGAGGATCGCCGGCAACGCGCCTCTGGCGGCGGAAATTCTGCGCAAAGCGGGTGGCAATCCATTGTTTTTAGAGGAAGTAGCACCACTCGTCACCTTACCCGACGCGAATCGGCCGCACGGCTTGGACGACGCGGCGGCGGAGGAAATCCCCGATCGCGTCGAGGCGCTGCTGGCCGACCGCCTTGGCCGGCTGTCGCGCCAGTCGCGCCGCCTGGTGCAGCTTTGCGCGGTGATCGGCACCGAAGTGCCGCTGCGCCTGCTGTCGCGGCTGGCCGGCATCGTCGAGGACGAAGCGCATATCAGCCTGCTGCGGCTGCAATCGGAAAACCTGCTTTACGAAAGCCGCAAATATCCGGACCCGCAATTCACCTTCAAACACGCGCTGACCCGCGACGTCGCCTATCGCACCATCCTGGCGGCGCGGCGGCGGGCGCATCACGCGCGCATCGTCGAGCTGTTGCAGGAAGATGGCGACGCGGTGGCCGACCGACACCACGACGAGCTGTGCGTGCATGCGATCCGGGCGCAACTCTGGCCACAAGCCGTTGGTTTCCTGCAAAATGCCGCGCGGCACGCGGTGGAACGCGCCGCCAACCAGGTGGCGCATGCCTATCTGCAGCGGGCGCGCGACATCGCGATGACGCTGCCCGAGGACGATGAGCACGATCGCCGCCGCCTCGATGTGCTGATGAAATTCTGCGACTCCTGGTGACCTGGGCCGGAGATTACGCCGGTCTCGGCGGCGTCCTGGACGATGCGGAAAAAATCGCCGCCCGGCTGCGCGATGACGCCCGCCTGCTGCGGGTCCATGCCACGCGGGTGCATCTGCTGAACATGCTCGGCCGCCATGACGACGCGATCGCGCTCGGCGAAAACGCCCGCGCCTCGGCCCGTCGCTCCGGTGACGCCAACCTGATGGTGACATCGACCTTCTACACCGGCCAATCATATTTCAACGCCGGCAAGCTCGAAGTGGCCGAGCGGACATTGTCGGAAAACCTGGATGAAGTGGCGGCATCGTCCAGCGCCGGGCACGAGCCGGGCACCGCGCCGACCGCCACTGAGACGAAGTTCAACGACCATAATCTGCGCACCATCGTGCCGCAGACCTACGGTACGCGGGCGATGACGCGGGCCTTCCTCGGTGCATTTTCCCGGGCGCATGACGATGTGGCCCACACCATCCGGCTGGCCGAGGCGACCGGACGGGCCTACGACCGGGTGTTCGCCTTGGCCGTGTGCGGAATCGTGGAGCTGCATCATCGCCACGCGTCGGCGGCCGAAGCGGCGTTCCGCGCGGCGATGGCATTGGCGGATTCGGCCCAGGTCGCGCAGCTGACGCCGCCCTTGCTGGCCGGGCTTGGGCATACGCTGTTGCTCGGCACCGATCTGCCCGCGGCCACCGAGGTGCTGACGGCCGCGCACCGACTATCGCGCGATTCCAGGCGAGCGACGTCGCATGTCAGCGCGGCCACCGGCCTCGCCTTGTCCAGCCTGCGCTTGGGCGAGCCCGATCTGGCGCGCCGCTTCGCCGACGAAGCGGTGGAACTGGCCCAGCGCCTGGGGTTGCGCGGCTACGGCGTGCATGCGCTGCGGGCGCGCGGCCTGGTGCTGGCAGCCACCTCCGGCCTTGAAGACGAAGGTCTGGAGGTGCTGGAGGCGGCGCGGCAGGAGGCCGCGGCGCTGGGAATGGCGGCCGACGTGGCGCACGGGCATGCGGCGCTGGCGGCATCCGGTGCCGCCGATGCCGCCGCCCATCTCGAAGCGGCCGGCGCCGCCTACGCCGCACTCGGCATGGCGGACTGGTCCGCGCAGGTGCGCACAGCGATCACATCAGGAGAGACGCCGTATCTCTGACGCCGTTTCGCGACCGCGCCTGAACGCGCGGGCCGCAGGGTTTTACCGCTTGCGCTGCTTGCGGGCGGCATAGCGCGCATCGCGCGCGGCCTTCCGCTCGGCCTCAAGCGCCAGTTTCGCGGCCTTTTGCGCAGCCAGCTCCAGCAGTCGCGCGGCCTCGGCGGCGGCTTCCTCGGCAAGGCGGACGGCTTCGGCGGCGGCGGCGGCGGCGGCTTCCTCGGCCATCTTGGCCAGCTTCTCGGCCTTGCGCTCGGCTATCCGCCGCTCACGCTGGACCGCAGCCTCGGCGCGGGCGGCCATTTTCTCGGCGAAATCAGGGGCTTTGGTCGGGTCGTTGGCCTTGGCCTTCTCAAGAAGGGCCTGCCTCGCTTTTGCCGCCATGCCCAAACGATCGACAAGGCTGGGCTCGTTACGCTTCATCTATGGTCCTCAATGGTGCTTCGGATCGGCCGAATTTCGGAACGGCTTGGTGTTCTTGGTCATGGCAGGGCGCAAACGCGGCTTGCCATCGGCGTTAGACGCCAAGAAGGCAGGCCATGTCCAGTGCCAGCAATGTGACGTTGCCTTGGTGACACAGATGGCCGCAGGTCGAAAGCTCAGCCGGGGCGAAGTTCCGGGATCACCCATAGCGGCACGTCGCCACGCTCGACGCGCTGGACATTGTCGAAGGCGTTGCGGAAACGCTTGAAGCGATTCTCCCAGGTCGGGCCCGCCAGATGCGCGGTCAGGATAACATTCTCCAATCCGAACAACGGATTGTTTGGCGGCGGCGGCTCCTGCTCGAACACGTCGAGGCCGGCGCGCGAAGATCGTGCCGTCGGTCAGCGCCGCGTGCAGCGCCGCCTCGTCCACGACGGGCCGCGGCACGTGTTGATCAGGATGGCCGAACGGCTTCATCAGCCGAAGCTCGCGCCCCGATGATCATGTGCGGCGTCGCCGTCAGCAGCGGCACGTGCAGCGTGACGATGTCCGAGGTCGCTCAGCACCTCATCGAACAAGCCGGAACCGCACGCCGAGCGCATCCTCCGCGTCCTCGCCGAGTCGCGGTGACGTCGTAATACTGCACGGGCATGCCGAAGGCGCGGCCAAGGCGCGCGACCTTCTTGCCGATGGTGCCGAGGCCGATGATGCCGAGCGTCTTGCCGTGCATTTCGTAGACAGTGCTTTGTCCGCGAGGTCGTTGCCGCGCCAGCGCCCGCCGGCGACGTGGCTGTGCTGCCAGATCAGCCGGCGGGAGACCGCGAGCATCAGCATGCAGCGTGTGCTCGGCCACCGCGACCGCGTTGGCGCCGCCATTGTTGGCGATCGGCACGCCGGCGCGCCGCGCCGCCTCGATGTCGCATTTGTCGTAGCCGGCGCTCAACAACTGCACCAGTCGCAGGTTCGGCGCGGCTTGGTAGAAAGCGTCGTTGACCCGGCCGTCGCCGAGACCGATCAGGTATTTCATGTCGGGCAGGGCGGCCTGGAATTCCGGCGTGCCGGGATTGGCGATCACCACGTCGAAGCCCGAAGGCTGCATGTCACGCGCGATCTCGATGTCGGCGTCCGCCGCCTGCACAAGCACGATCTTTGGATTCATCCTTCTGCTTTCTCCCGGAAGACGCCGCGTGGCGCTGATCTATCGGCCTTTGAACACCGGCCTGCGCTTTTCCATGAAGGCCCGCCGGCCCTCGACGTAATCCTCGCTGGCGAAGCAGTCCTTCACCAGTTGGTCACAGAGCGCGAGATCGGCCGCCGGCGAGTTCCGCAGCAATTCCTCGACCGTGCGCTTCACCGCCTTCATGGTCAACGGCGCGTTCTCGGCGATCATCGCGCAGTAGCCGCGCACATAGGCTTCCAACTCCGCCTCGGGCAGCACGCGGTTGACCAGGCCCATCGCCAGCGCCTCGGCGGCGGTGAAATGCCGGGCGGTGAAGAAGATCTCCTTCGCATGCGCGGGGCCCACCAGGTCCATCAGCTTCTTCACGCCGCTATGGCCGTAGCCGAGGCCGAGCCGCGTCGCGGGCACGCCGAATTTCGCGCCGGCGGCGGCGATGCGCAGGTCGCAACCGACGGCGATGCCGACGCCGCCGCCGATGCACCAGCCCTGGATCATCGCGATGGTGGGTTTCACCGTCTTGCTGAGCCGCAGCCCCGCCTGCTCGGACACCGCGTCATAGGCGGCGACGGTTTCGGCGGAGGAGCGCTGCTTCTCGAACTGGCTGATGTCGGCGCCGGAGACGAACGCCTTGTCGCCGATACCGCGCAGCACGATCACCCGCACCGCCGGATCTTGCTCGAACCGGTCCATGATCTGCGGAATTGCCGCCCACATGTCCGACGACACGGCGTTGCGGCGTTCGGGATTGTTGAACACCATCCAGCCGATCGCGCCATCGATGCGCGCGATCATGCGCGAGGTCGGAAGGGGGACGGCTTGCCCCGGAATTTCATCCGAGCCGGGCTGGTCGATGTCCATCGTCGCGCTCTCCCATGCAGGCCCGCCAGTCCTACACCATTAGGCGGCCCAGACCAATCCGCCCCCGAGCCCGGCGCCGGAACGAAGACCACCTGCCAGCGTTCCGACGGAATGGATAAGTCCCCACCTGCGGCAACCGGCTACAGCGAGGATGACGAAGCGGTCCGCACGGCCGACGCGCAGCAGGAAATGGCGGCC
>CAVTKE010000005.1:0-136622 GCA_963735225.1 uncultured Alphaproteobacteria bacterium | reverse complement strand
GTAGGGTTGGCAGACTCAAGGATGGGCGGGCGATGGGTCGCGCGTTCGCGCTCTGGAGGTTCAGGCCGCGGCACGGTGCCTGCTCGTCGGGTCCGCCGTGACCGGGCCTAGCGCCATCATCGGCTTGAACTGGCAGCCGTCGACGAACAGGTCGAAGAAGTCCGGGCGTCGTCTCGAGCTCGACGTGCTCGATCCGGCGCGACGAGCTGGCTCGAGCCGCGCGCGCGCCGAGGCGGAGAGGAGCAGCTCGCGCGCGCCGCGCAGCGAGGCGTTGCCGACCTTGACGACGCGCTCGATCGGGCACCGGCGGCGAGGAAGCCGATCTCGATCGCATTGCGCGACGTCGACGTAGGTGCGCGAAGCCGCCGGCGAGGTAGCAGCGCGGTCGACGTCGGCCGGCATCGACGCCGAGCGCGCGCAGCAGGATCCACTGGCCGACGGTGTTCGCCGCCTTCGCCTGGGCGAGCGCCGAGGCGTCGGCGCGCGAGAACGTGATGCCCTGCGGCCGGGGCGACGTCGAGCGAGCGCGCGCGCGTCGGCGAAGACGCCCTTGGCGGTCATGCGCGCCGGCGCGGCGCAGCTCGGCGACCAGGTCGATCAGCCCCGAGCCGCACAGCCCGTCGCGGCGCGCGCCGCCGATCGTCTCGAAGCGCGAAGCCGCCGTCGGCGTCGAGCGCGCACCGATTCGATCGCGCCGTCGGAGGCCTGCATCCCGTAGGTCACCGTCGCCGCCCTCGAACGCCGGGCCGGCCGGGCAGCTCGCGGCGACGATGCGCCCGCGGCCGGCGATCACGACCTCGGTGTTCGTGCCGACGTCGACGAGCATCTCGACGCCCGTCGCTGCGCGCGTCGAGGCCGGTCGCGACGAGGTCGGCGGCGACGTCGGCGCCGACGTGGCTCGCGATCAGCGGCGCGCCCCAGACGCGCGCCTGCGGATGCGCCCACAGGCCGAGCTCGTGCGCGAGCGCGACGAGCGCCGTCGAGTCGCGCGTGCCCCGCGAGCAGCTCGAGCTCGGTCGATCGACTTGTACGGCCGCTCGCCGATCGGCGAGACGTCGAGCCCGAAGAAGAGGTCGCGCATCGTCGAGTTGCCGACGACGACGACCTCGTAGCACCTCGCGGCGGTCGATGCCCGTGCCGCTCGTAGAGCTCGCGCAGCTCGCCGTTGAGCGCCCTGCCGCACCGCGTGGCGCAGCTCGCCGCCGCTGCGGCCTGTCGTAGCTGATCCGGTTCATCACGTCGCTGCCGCCGAAGCGCTGCGGATTCTCGAGCGCGACCACCTCGAGCGTGCGGCCCGTCAGCGAGGTCGACGAGCTCGAACACGACGGTCGTCGTGCCGAGGTCGACCGCGACGCCGTAGACGCCGCCGTGCGCGCGGCTCGATCGGCTCGTCGCCCCAGTGGACGATGCCGTCGACGCACGCGTGACCATGCGGGTCGATCGGGCCGGCGCTCGGCGTCGGCTCGGGCGACGACGATCCGCAGCCGGCGGCGCACGACCGCGAACGCGACCTCGGCGTCCGGCGTCGTCGACGACCGCCTGGCAGGCGAGCCGGAACGGCGGCCGCAGGAAGCGCTCGGCCTCGGTCGGCGGGCGCGAGGTGCTCGGCGCCGGCCGTCGACCTCGACGACGCACTCGCGGCAGCGCCCGGTGCGCCGGCACGAGGTCGGCACGCGCAGTGCCGAGCTCGTCGCGCGTCGTCGAAGAGCGTCGCGCGTCATGCGGCGGCGCTCGGCGCGCCCGGGCGGCTCAGCCGGTTTCCCAGGCGGCGCGGTAGTCGATCTTGTCGTCGCCGCCGCAGACCTTCAGCTCGCCCGGGATTCGCGCGGCTTGCGCTGGTTGCGGCAGCCGAACTGCGGCCGTGCACTGGTCGAAGCCGGTTCTTGTACGGGCAGCGCTTGCGTCGTCAGGTCCGTCGACCGTCGCCATCATCGAGCCGAGAGATCTCGCTCATGCGGTCGAGCCGCTCCTGGTAGGCGGCGGGGTCGATCGGCGCTCAGACGCTCAGGCGCCGGCTCCGACACGAGCTGCCTTGGCGAGCGTGACGCAGGCCATCGCGTCCTTGCCGTAGCCGTCGGCGCCCATGTCGTCGGCGAACTCCTGGCGTCACGGGCGCGCCGCCGACCATGATCTTGACCGCGTCGCGCAGGTCGGCGTCGACGAACGCGTCGATCGTCTTGCCCATGTTCGGCATCGTCGTCGTCAGCAGCGCGGACATGCCGATCAGCCGCGGCTGGTGCTCCTCGACCGCCTCGATGAAGTCGTCGGGCGAGACGTCGACGCCGAGGTCGATGACCTCGAAGCCCGAGCCGCGCAGCATCATGATGCAGAGGTTCTTGCCGATGTCGTGCAGGTCGCCCTTGACCGTGCCCATGACGACCTTGCCGACGCGGCTCGACGCCCGAGGCCGAGAGGATCGGCTCGATGTGCGCCATGCCGGCCTTCATCGCCCGGGCGCAGGCGAGCACCTCGGGGACGAAGATGAAGTTCTCGCGGAACTTGATGCCGACGAGCGCCATGCCGGCGATCAGCCCGTCGTCCATGACCTCGAGCGCCGTGACGCCCTCGTCGAGCGCGCCGCGCGTCAGCTCGTCGACGGTGTCGTCGTCGCCGTCGATCAGCGCGGCCGCGATCGTCCTGCAGGTCGGCGAGCGCGCGCGCGAACAGCGCGATCATCCGCGCGCGCTCGTCCGGCGCGCTCGACGAACTCCTCGATCTCGCCGCGGATGAACTCGTTGCGTGACGTCGCTCAGCTCAGGCATCGCGCCTCTTCGCGGTCCGTCGGCTGCTCGTCGTGCCACTCGTCGACGGCCTCGCGGATCGCGCGGAGGTTCTCGATCGGCGTCTGCAGCGGGATGGCGCATTCCGGCCCGACCATCTGGACGCCGGCGTCGAGGTTCGCGAAGACCTCCGCCTTGCACCTCGTCGGCGCCCTTGGAGTAGAGCGTCGTCGGGGTTGTTGATGTTGCCGACGAGGCTGATCCGGCCGTCGACCGCCGTCCATCGACTCTGCCGGGCTCGTTCTTCGAGTCGTAGTGGAACGCCGCCATGCCGGTGCTCGGCGATGTAGCCCATGCGGTCGACCGTGCGTCCGCAGATGTGGAGGATGATCGGCACCGGCGATCTCGCTCGGCGAACTCGTGGTGCATGTCCTGGAGGTAGCGCTGGTAGTACTCGCCGCGAGACGAGGTCGCCGGTCGCGTGATCGGGCAGCGTGACGGCGTCGGCGCCGGCCTCGAACTGCGCGTTGCCGTACTCGATCGTGAGCCTCCTTGAGCGCGTCGAGCACGCGCGTGCGTCGCGGCCTCGTCGTCGAGGGACATCAGCAGGAACGGCTCGACGCCGAACGTGTGGTAGGCCGAGCGACCACGGGCCCATCGTCTTGCCGATGATCGCGACCTCGTCGCCGAACTGCTGTGCGCAGGATGCGGATCGCCTCGAGCACGCACTGCGTGTCGGGGTGCTCGAGCAGTCGTCCGGCGATCCGGATGTCGTCGGGCGTCTCGTAGATCGGCTCGCGTCATCTTGACCGTCGGCCAGTTGTCCTTCTGCTCCCACTGGATCTTGCAGCCGAGCGCCGAGGACTCCTGGATGATCGAGAAGACCGGCATGATCGAGTCGAAGCCGAGCTCGGTGTGGCCGGTCGCGGCGAGCGCCGCCATCAGCTCGGGCTCGCGGTTGGCGTCGGGGAACGGCGCGTCGACGAGATCCATCAGCTCGACCGTCGCGATGCTCGTCGGGTTCACGACCGGCGTGCGGTCGACCGGCTCGCGGCGCAGCGCCGCGAGCACCCGCTCGCGGCTCGTCATCGTGTCGGGCATGGCGATCACTCCTGTGCGCTCGGTGCGGTGAGGACGCCGCGGCTTGCGTTCAGCTCCTCCTCGCGGAGCAGCTGCCGGAGGTTCTGCGCGCGGCCGAGGAGCAGCCCGACGAGCTGCGTCGTGGCGGCGGCCGCAGGGGAACGCGACGATCGTCTCGTCGCCCTCGGTCAGGTCGAGCTGCGCGAGCTTGGCGATCGCCCGCGCGATCGCCGGGGCGCGGCTCGGCACCTCCTCGGTCGCGCCGTCGGCGAGCACGCGGTACGCAGCCGTGCTCCCCCGCCGCGACCGAGATCCGCTGGCCCGTGCGCGAGTCCGTGACCTCGAGCGGGCCGGGTGCCGCCGGCGTCGAGGGATCGTGCTTGCACGCCTCGAGGAACAGACGCCGGGCGGCGGCGTTGTGCCACGTGCCGCACGGGAAGCGCACGTCGGCCCCGCCCGCCGCCTCGAGGTCTCCGAGCGCGCGCATCGTGCGCAGCGATCGCGTCGAGCCGCTCGGCCGTGCCGGGGCGGCTGCTGTAGCTGTGGACCGTCGCCCACGGGGCCGTCCTCGGTGTCGCGGACGTAGAGCCCGACCGTGATGTCGGCATGGTGCGGGTCCATCGAGACCAGCTCGACGCGGCGGCCGAGGTCGGTGCGGACGGCGGTCACCGGGACGCCGGGCATGAGAATGCATTATGCATTGTTCCTATTTACGGTAGCGCGTGCGCGCGTCTTCGTCACCCTCCACAGCGCTATAAGACGAACCCGGATCGCCGCTAGATTCTCGCGCCCGACCGGCGGCGCGCGAAAACGATCGAGCGGAGGGACGATGACCGAGACGATCACGCAGACGTCGGGCAGGATGGCGGCGATCGACGCGCGTGTGTCCTCGGAGCGCCAGCGCGAGGAGGGGACGGCCCAGAGCCCGTTCAAGCTCGCCCGCGCTGGCGTGGAGGTCGTCTTCGCGCGCGGCGGCGAGCACTCGGGCTCGCCGGAGGATCGAACTGTTCCGCCAGTTCCAGGGCATGATCGCCGAGTACGGGCGGGCGCAGATCCGTGAGCTTACGCGGCGCGGGAAGCTGCACCGCGCTCGCACCGGACGCCAAGCGGTGATGGCGGGCGCGCCCTACGGCTACCGGTTCGTGAAGAAGACCGAAGCAACACCTGAGGGCTACTGGGAGATCAACGACACGGAGGCCGAAGTCGTCCGCGAGTTCTTCCGCCGCTACAGCGAGGAGCAGGTCGTGATCGCCGGCTCGTGTCCAGGCGGGCGTGCCGTGCCCGCCGTCCTCAGGCGGCCGCGCGGCGCCGACCGCGTCGCGCAGCGTCACGATCGCGATCTCGCCGTCGCGGCGCGTCGGCCTCGACGACGTCGCCGTCGCGGATCGTGCCGTCGAGCAGGCCGAGCGCGAGGCGGTCGACGAGCTGCTTCTGCACGACGCGCTTGAGCGGCCGCGCGCCGTAGACCGGGTCGTAGCCGAGGTCGCCGAGCAGCGTGCGGGCGTCGTCGGTGACCTCGAGCGTCGATGCCGCGCGCGGCGAGCCGCTCGATCACGCGGGCGAGCTGCAGCGTCACGATCTCGCCGAGCTCGCTCGCGGCTGAGCGGCGCGAACTCGACGATGTCGTCGAGGCGGTTGATGAACTCGGGCTTGAAGTGCTCGAGCAGCGCCTGGCGCAGCGTCGCCGCCGGCGGGGCGGATGTTCGAGGTCATGATCAGCACGGCGTTCTTGAAGTCGACGGTGCGGCCCTGGCCGTCGGTCAGGCGGCCGTCGTCGAGCACCGGCGAGCAGCGTGTTGAAGACGTCGGGGTGGGCCTTCTCGATCTCGTCGAGCAGCACCACCGAGTAGGGGCGCCGGCGCACGGCCTCGGTCAGCTGGCCGCCCTCGTCGTAGCCGATGTAGCCGGGCGGGCGCGCCGACCAGGCGCGAGACCGCGTGGCGCTCCATGTACTCGGACATGTCGATGCGGACGATCGCGTCCTGGGTGTCGAAGAGGAACTCGGCGAGCGCGCGGGCGAGCTCGGTCTTGCCGACGCCGGTCGGGCCGAGGAAGAGGAACGAGCCGATCGGCCGGTCGGGGTCGGAGAGGCCGGCGCGCGAGCGGCGGATCGCGGTGGCGACCGCCTCGACCGCCTCGTCCTGGCCGATGACGCGCTCGTGCAGGCGCTCCTCCATGTGGACGAGCTTCGCGACCTCGCCCTCGAGCAGCCGCGAGACCGGGATCCCGGTCCACGTCGCGACGACCTCGGCGACGTCGTCGGCGTCGACCTCCTCCTTGAGGAAGACGGTCGCGCCGGCCGTCTGCGACGGCGGCCTCGCGCTCGGCGAGCTGCCTTCTCGAGCTCGGGGATGATCCCGTAGCGCAGCTCGGCGGCGCGCTGGAGGTCGGCGGCGCGCTCGGCGCGCTCGACCTCGCCGCGGGCGGCCTCGAGCTGCTTCTTGATCTCGGAGATCGCCGTCGATCGCGTCCTTCTCGGACTGCCACTGCGCCTTCATCGCGGCGGAGCGCTCGCGCTGCTCGGCGAGCTCGCGCTCGAGCGCCTCGCGGCGCTGCGGCGGAGGCGTCGTCGGTCTCCTTGGCGAGCGAGGTCAGCTCGATCTCGAGCTGCATCACGCGCCGGTCGACCTCGTCGATCTCGGTCGGCAGCGAGTCGATCTCGATGCGCAGCCGCGACGCGGCCTCGTCGACGAGGTCGATCGCCTTGTCGGGCAGGAAGCGGTCGGCGATGTAGCGGTCCGAGAGCTCGGCCGCGGCGATCAGCGCGGTGTCCTGGATGCGCACGCCGTGGTGGTTCTCGTAGCGCTCCTTGAGCCCGCGCAGGATCGCGATCGTGTCCTCGACGCGAGGGCTCGTCGACCAGCACCGGCTGGAAGCGGCGCTCGAGCGCGGCGTCCTTCTCGATGTGCTTGCGGTACTCGTCGAGCGTGGTCGCGCCGACCGCGCGCAGCTCGCCGCGCGCGAGCATCGGCTTGAGCAGGTTGGCGGCGTCGACGGCGCCCTCGGCGGCGCCGGCGCCGACGATCGTGTGCAGCTCGTCGATGAACAGGATCACCGTGCCGGCGGCGTCGGCGATCTCCTTGAGCACCGCCTTGAGGCGGTCCTCGAACTCGCCGCGGTACTTCGCGCCGGCGAGCAGCGACGCCGAGGTCGAGCGCGACGACGCGGCGGTCGCGCAGCGTCTCCGGGACGTCGCCGGAGACGATCCGCTGGGCGAGGCCCTCGACGATCGCGGTCTTGCCGACGCCGGGCTCGCCGATCAGCACCGGGTTGTTCTTGGTGCGGCGCGCGAGGATCTGGATCGACGCGGCGGATCGTCGCGTCGCGGCCGATCACGGGGTCGAGCTTGCCGTCCGGCCGCCTCGGCGGTGAGGTCGCGGCCGAAGCGCTCGAGCGCCTGGTAGCGCTCCTCGGGGTTCTGGTCGGAGACGCGGTGGGGGCCGCGGACCTCGCTCGAGCGCGGCGACGCAGGCGCTCGCGCGTCGCGCCCGCGGCGCGCAGCGCGTCGCCGGCGCGGCCCGGGTGGGCGGCCAGCGCGAGCAGCAGGTGCTCGGTCGAGACGTAGTCGTCGGAGAGCGCGCGGGCCTCGCCGTCGGCGGCGTTGAGCACCGCGGCGAGCTCGGAGGCGATCGGCGGCGCCTCGGCGCGCGCCCCTGGACGACCGGCAGGCTCGTCGAGCGCGCCGTCGAGCGCCTGGCGGATCGCGCCGCGTCGGCGCCGAGCTTGCGCAGCAGCGCGAGCGCGATGCCGTCGGCGTCGGCGAGCAGCGCCGCGAGCACGTGGGCCGGGCGTGACCTGCGGGTTGCCGGCGCTCTGGGCGAGGCGGACGGCCTCGGCGAGCGCCTCCTGGGCGCGGATCGTGAAGCGGTCGGGTTGCATATAAATCTAAGTGTGAGCGTAGCAGATTTATTGCCGCGGTGTCCACCGCGCGCAGCGCGCTCGCGAGCACTGGCGCTGCTCGTCGCCGCTACGACAATGACCCCCGCGCCAGCCATGCCTGACCCGCGCAGCGGGCCGCCCCGCGACTTCGTCGGCTACGGCCGCACCCGCCGAAGGTCCCCTGGCCCGACGGTCGGCGGTCGCCGTCAACCTCGGTGCTCAACTACGAGGAGGGCGCCGAGTACTCGCTGCTGGACGGCGACCCGTTCAACGACACCTGGGGCGAGACCAGCTCGACGGTCGCCGCCGGAGGTGCGCGACATGGGCACCGAGACCCACTACGAGTTCGGCAGCCGCGTCGGCGTCTGGCGGATCGCGCGGATCGCGGAGGAGTTCGGCGTCGCGCTCTCGGTCGACGCGCCCGCGCTCGCGCTCGAGCGCAACCCGCAGGTCGCGCAGTGGCTGCGCGAGGGCCCGCACGACGTGATCGGCCACGGCTACCGCTGGACCGAGGACTCGCAGATGACGCGCGAGGAGGAACGCGAGCACCTGCACCACGCGATCGAGTCGGTCGCAGCGCACCACCGGGCAGCGCGTGCGCGGCTGGATGGTGCGCACGATGCCGAGCGTGAACACGCGCGAGCTGCTCGTCGAGGAGGGCGGCTTCCTCTACGACTCCGACGCCTCCAACGACGAGCTCCCCTACTTCGTCGACGTCAAGGGCACGCCGTTCCTCGTCGTCCCCTACTCGAAGGTCTACAACGACGTGAAGTACTTCCTCGCGCCGACCTACGCGAAGCCCCGGACTTCTTCGAGAGCCTGCGCGCCGGCGTCGAGTACATGCTCGGCGAGGCCGCGCGCGGCCACGGCGGGCGGATGATCAGCGTCGGCCTGCACTCGCGCTGGAGCGGCCACGCGCAACCGCGCGTCCGCGGTCCGCGACTTCGTCGAGTACGCGCTCGAGCGCGACGGCGTCTGCTTCATGCGGCGCCTCGACATCGCGCAGCACTGGATCGACCAGTTCAGCACCGTGAGGTCGGCCCGCTCGTGCGGGCGGTCGCTCGCCACGTACTCGTCCTCCTGGAGCGCCCACTGGCGCCCAGTGCCGTCGTCGTAGATCGCGCCGTCGCGCGCGAGCGCGCGGCGCGCGGCGCTCCGACGCCGAGAGCTCGAGCCACACGAGCACGCTCGTGTACGGCGCGGCCGCGAGCGCGCCGGCGCCGACGCCCTCGACGATCAGCAGCGGCGGCGGCTCGCAGCGGCCACGGCTCGCGCCCAGCGCTGCGCGTGCCAGTCGTAGCGGGGCACGAGCGCGGTCCGCCCGGCGCGCGAGCGGCTCGAGCACCGTCGCGCACCAGGCGGTCGATGCCCGGCCGAGGCCGTCCCAGCCGCCGTAGAGATCCTCGAGCGAGACGACCGGCGCGCGGCGCGAGCGCGCGCGGCGAGCGTCGACTTGCCGGCGCCCGAGCGGCCGTCGATCGCGAGCACGCGCGCGCCGCGCGCGGCCGCGAGGACCCGCACGCGCTCGATCGCCAGCGCCGTCCATCGCGCCACCCGTAACGCGGTATCGTCAGCCTTCACATCCACGTAACCCGGGGAGTCCCCTGTGGGGCTGAGAGGGCGCATCGCGCGCCGACCCGACGAACCTGATCTGGGTCATACCAGCGAAGGGAGAGCGATGCCGCCTCGTCCGCCGCACCGTCGCCGCGCGATCGCCGCCGTCGCTCGCCGTCGCCGTCGCCGCCTCGCCGCGCTCGCCGGCGCCCGCCGCCGCCGGCGCGCCGCCGCGCCCGCGACCGTCAAGATCGCGCTCGACTACACCGCCAACGTCAACTACCTGGGCATCTACGCCGCGCATCGCCAAGGGCTACTTCGCCGCCGCGGGCATCAAGCCCGTGATCCTGCCCTACGCGAACCTCTCCGCCGAGCAGCTGATCCAGGCCGGCCAGACCGACCTCGGCATCAGCTACCCGCCCGACGTGATCATCAACGACGCCAACGGGCTTCGGCTACCGGGCGGTCGGCGCGCTGGTGACCGACAACACGACGGCGCTCGCCGTGCTCGCCTCCTCGAAGTACACGCGCCCGGCGCAGCTCAGCGGCAAGCTCTACGGCGGCTTCGGGATCGCCTCCGACGAGCCGCTCGTGACCTCGATCCTGCGCGCCGACGGCGTCGCGCACCCGGTCTTCAAGCAGGTCGTGCTCGGCGCCGACGTGATCACCGCGCTCGCCGCGCACCGCATCGACTACACCGCGGTGTTCGACGGCATCGACGACGTCACCGCGGCGCTGCAGGGCGTCAAGCTGCGCACCGTTCCCCTACCGCCGCTACCTCGGCGCCGCCGGCGACTACCCCAACGCCGTCTACGTCGCGAGCGACAAGGACATCGCCGCGCGCGGCCCGATCCTCGCGCGCGCGCTGAAGGCGCTCGCGCAGGGCTACGAGTGGGCGGCCGCGCACCCCGCCGCCGCCGAGCGGATCCTGATCGCCGACAACCACACGCGCGCTCGAGCACCAGCGAGAAGATCATCGACGCGACCGGCAACGCGACGGCGCCGCACTTCCTCGACCGCGCCGGCGTCTGGGGGCCGGAGACCGACGCCGACTACGCCGGCCTCGAGCGCGATCCTCGCGACGGCGCACCTGATCAAGCGCTCGCCGGCGCCGAGCGCGCTCTACACGAACGCGCTGCTGCCGGCGTCAGTGAGCCGGCGCTGCCGGCGCGTCGCGCGCGGCGTGGCCGCCGGCGCTCGCTGCTCGCCGTGCTCGTGCTGGCCTGGGACCTCGTCGCCAACGCGGTCCACGCGAGCCTCTCGCTGCCCGGGCCCTGGCTCGTCGTGACGTGCGACCTGGGACGACCGCGCGAACCTCGGCCCGGCGATGTGGACGACGACCGAGGAGGCGCTGCTCGGGATCGCGCTCGCCGTCGTCTGCGCGCTGATGCTCGCGATCGCGATCGACTGGTCGCGCGCGGTGCGCCGCAGCGTCTACCCGCTGATGGTGATCTCGCAGACGATCCCGCTGATCGCGCTCGCGCCGCTGGTGATCATCTGGTTCGGCTTCGGCATCGGCGCCGAAGATCGTGCTCGTCGCGCTGTTCACGTTCTTCGCGACCGCGGTCGGCACGATCCAGGGGCTCGCGCTCGGCCGACCCCGACGCGATGAACCTGCTGCGCACGATGGGCGCGACGCCGCGCGCAGCTGCTCTGGCGGGTGCGCCTGCCGAGCGCGCTGCCGCAGTTCTTCACCGGCCTGAAGGTCTCGATCACCTTCGCCTACGTCGCGGCGATCTTCGCCGAGTACGTCGGCGCGACGCAGGGCCTCGGCTACTACATGACGCTCGCCCAGCACGGCGACAACACCGACCTCGTGTTCGGCGCGGTGATCGTCACGCGCGCTGCTGACGCTCGTCGCTGTTCGCGATCGTCGCCGCGATCGAGCGCTCGGTCCTGCGCTGGCGCCCGCCCGCCCAGGCGCGACGGCGTCGTGGTGAGCGGGGCGCGGCGCCCGCCTCGAGGCCCGCGCGCGTCTCGAAGACCTACGCCGACGTCGGCGAGCGGCCGCTGCCGACGCTCGACCGCGTCGACGCTGGACGCGGCGCCCGGGCGAGTTCGTCGCGCTGATCGGCCCCAGCGGCGCCGGCAAGAGCACGCTCTTCTCGGTCCTCGCCGGGCTCGAGGCCGCCGACTCGGGCGAGGCGCTCGTCGACGGCGCGCCGGTCGCGCTCGGCGCCTGCGCGTTCATGCCCCAGCGCGACGCGCTGCTGCCGTGGCGGCGCACGATCGACAACGTCGCGATCGGCCTCGAGCTCGCGGGCGTCGCGCGCGCGCAGGCGCGCGCGCGCGCGCGCAGCCGCTGCTCGAGCGCTTCGGCCTCGGCGGCTTCGAGACGGCGTGGCCGTGGCAGCTCTCGGGCGGCATGCGCCAGCGCGCGGCGTTCCTGCGCACGGTCCTGCTCGGCACGCCCGGCGATGCTGCTCGACGAGCCCTTCGGCGCGCTCGACGGGATCACGCGCGCGCGAGCTGCAGCAGTGGCTGCTCGAGGTCTGGAGCGAGTTCGGCTCGACCGTCGCGCTGATCACCCACGACGTCGCCGAGGCGGTCTTCCTCGCCGACCGCGTCTACGTGATGTCGCCGCTGCCCGGGCGGATCGAGACGGTCATCGAGATCGACCTCCCCCGCCCGCGCACGCTCGCGATCGAGGAGTCCCCGGCAGTTCGCCGCCCACGAGGCGCGGCTGCGCGAGGCGCTGCGGCGGGCGCTAGGCGAGCGCGCGGCGCGGCGAGGCGCGCGGCCTGCTGCCGGCTCAGACCGGCAGGCCGACAAGCTCGGCGCTGCGTTCCCACAGGCCCCGCGCGAGCACGTCGTCACAGGCCTGGAGGACTGGGCTCCACGACCTTCTCGTCGCTGGACGTACACGCCAGTGAGGTCCGCTGCCTGCGGCCGAGGTGGCAAGCCAGACGAGCGAGCGAGCCCCGCGCCGCGGGCGAGCGCAGGAACGGCCCGCCGAGCGTCGCGACGATCCTCGCGATCCCCTGCTCGTTCTTGCCGAAGCCGGTCGCGCACCACGCCGGGGTGAAAGCAGCTGGCGTGCAGCTCCGGCGCCCGCTTGGCGAGCTCCCGCGTGAAGAGGATGTTGCAGAGCTTGGACGTGCCGTAGGCGCGCCAGCCGCCGTAGGACTTCTCCGACTGCAGGTCGCCCAGATCCAGCAGCCCGGACCTGTGGGCGTCCGAGGCGGTCGTCACGACGCGGCCGCCGCCGAGGTGCTCGCGCAGCAGGTTGGTGAGCAGGAACGGAGCGAGGTGGTTCAGCGCGAACGTCTGCTCGAGTCCCTCGGAGGTCAGCTGACGCGACGCGAACAGCGCCCCGGCGTTGTTCGCGAGCACGTCAACGTGGTCGTAGCGCTCCCGGACCTCCTCGGCGAGCGCCCGCACCTCGCGACATCAGCGTGAGGTCGGCGACATGTTCATGGACTGCGGCGCCGCCGCCCGCGGCCCTGGCCTGCTGCGCGACCGTCCTGACGCGCGCCGCCTCGCGCCCGACGAGCGCCACCTCAGCGCCCTGCCGGGCGAGCTCGATCGCCGCGGCCTGACCGATCCCGCGCGTGGCGCCCGTGATCAGGACGAACGTCACGGAGAGCCGCGAGCCCTTCTCGCGGAGCTCCGTGAGCGCGCGCTCGGTCTTCCCGAGCGCCTCAGGCCCATGCCGGCGAGCACCGCCGGCGTCTTCGTGAACTGGATCTCGCGGTAGTCCACGGCCTGGACGTGATTGCCCCACGGGTCGCGGAGTCGAGCGACCCCGAGGCGCCACTTCGACACCTTCCCTGAGCAGCGCCTCGCGCAGCGCTTCCCGTCCGTCGACGACGAGCGCCGAGATGGCGTGCCTGGCTGGACCCTGCGAGCGTCCCGCCGAGATCGCGACGAACTGGTCGCCCATGTCGATGAACGATCGCGCGCCTGCCGCGCCCGCGCAGCTCGCATCGAAGAAGCGCCCGTACCGGCGAGCGCGGCGTCGATGTCGCCGACCTCCAGCGCGACGTGGCTCGATGCCGACCAGCCGCGTCATCCGATGCTCAGCGTAGCGAGCGCTCACGACGTGCGACCGGCCGTTGAACGGTCCCGCGGAGCACCCGGCGTGGCCCTCATCCCCCGGCTCGGCATCGCCCGCCGGGCGCTCTCGAAGCGCCGGCCCGCCTGGAGTCGCGCAGCAGGAGCACGGGCTATCCAATCACGACCGTGACCGGGTCGCCGGCGACGCGCCGGCGCAGCGGCGCGAGCGCGCGGCGCAGCAGCGCCGAGATCAGCAGGTGGACGCCGAGGATCCGCCACGACACGACGGTCACCGGCGCCAGCTCCCTCGCGGCCCTGCGGAACGCGTCGGGATCGGCGGCGTGCTCGGTCTCGGAGCTTGCGCAGCGCGTCGTGCCGCGCCTCGATCGCCGCGGCCCTCGGCTGCGCGGCTCGTGCGCGCGCCGCCGCGGTGGCGCGCGAGGCGAGCGATCCTGGGCACCTGCGAGAGCGCGACCGCCGCGATCGCGCGCAGCGTGCCGGGGCGGCGCCCGGTCAGCGCGGTCGCGGCGCTCGAGGCCCAGGAGGCGCAACCCCGGCGAGTCGCCGCGCACGCGCAGGGCGGCCATCGCGAAGCGTGGCGGCGCCGACGAGCCTCCCGGGTGCCGCGCGGCACGGGGGCCGACGCGCGCCGGCGGCGCACCGCGCCGACGATGCCCAGCGCGTACGCCGCGGTGAGGATCGCCGCGTCCAGCAGGCCGGCCAGCACGCGCCGCCAGCGCGGCGCGGGACGGCGCTCGCGTCGCTCACGCCCCGCGGTGGGGCGCCCGGAACGGCGAGCGCGCGTCCGCGGCGCGCACGAGCGCCGTCGAGGCGCCGCGGTAGCGGACGATGTCGGAGCTCATCGAGCGGCGCAGGCGCTCGAGCTCGGCGGCCATCTCGCGGCGCGCCAGCTCGGCGGCGTGCTCGAGCGCCGCGAGGCGCTCGTGGGCGGCGTCGAGCTCTGCCTCGAGCGCGAGCACGCGCTCGACGCCCGCGAGGTTCAGCCCGGCCTGGGCGGTCATCTGCTGGATCCGCCGCAGGCGCTCGACGTCGGCCTGCGAGTACAGCCGCGTGCCCTTCGGCGAGCGGCTCGGCTCGATCAGTCCGCGCGCCTCGTACATCCGCAGCGTCTGCGGGTGCATCTCGGCGAGCTCGGCGGCGACCGAGATCATGAACACGCCGCGGTCGGCGGCGACGTCGATGCGGGGGTCGCGCGCGGCGGTCCTCATCGCAGCGCCTCGAAGAGCTCGCGGCGCGGGTCGCCGTTCATCGTCTTCGGCGAGCGCGTCGACCGCCTTGGCCTGATCGGCGGTGAGCTTCTTGGGAAGCTCGATCACGAAGCGGTAGTGGATGTCGCCGTTGCCCGGAGCCGCCGGGCCGCGGCGGTCCCTCGCCGCGCAGGCGCTGCACCGTGCCGTGCTTGGTTCCCGGCGCGACGCGCAGCGTCTTGGTGCCGTTCAGCGTCGGCACCTCGATCTCGCCGCCGCGCAGCGCCTCGACGACCGACAGCGGCACCTCGACCTCGAGGTGCGCGCCCTTCTGCTTGAAGACGGGCGAGGCGGTGACATGCGTGATCACGTAGAGATCGCCCGGGGGGCCGCCGCGCAACCCGGCCTCGCCCTTGCCGGCGAGGCGGATGCGGCTCCCATCATGCACGCCGGCGGGGATGTTCACGCGCAGGCGCTTGACGCCGCGCGTCGCGCCGGTCCCGTTGCAGGTCGGGCACGGCGACTCGATCACGGTGCCGCTGCCGCCGCAGCGCGAGCACGGCTGGGTGATCGAGAACATGCCCTGGCCCTGGGACTCGATCCCGCGCCCCTCGCAGCGCGGGCACACGGTCGCCGAGGTGCCGGGCCGCGCGCCGGTGCCGTTGCACGTCGTGCAGCGCTCGGTGAGCGGGATCGTCAGCGGCACCTGGGCGCCGGCGACGGCCTGGTCGAAGCTGATCTGGATCTCGGCCTCCAGGTCGCGACCGCGCTCGGGTCCTGGGCGCGAGCGCCGGCCGCCGCCGGCGCCCCCGCGCCGCCGAAGAGGTTCGAGAGGATGTCGCCGAGCCCGGAGCTGTCAAAGCCGCCGCGCGAACGGGTTCGCGCCGCCGCCGCCGCCGCCGCCGAAGATCCCGCTCTCGCCGCGATCGTAGGCCGCTCGCTTGTCGGGGTCGGAGAGGACGTCGTGGGCCTCGCTGATCTCCTTGAAGCGGGTCTCGGCGTCCTTGTCGTCGCGGGTTGGCGTCGGGGTGATAGCGACGCGCCAGCTTGCGATAGGCCTTCTTGATCTCCGCGGGCGTGGCCTTGCGCTCGACGCCGAGGATCGCGTAGGGGTCCTTGCGAGGTGCCATCCGCGCTGCCCTAGCCCGCGACGACGACGCGGGCGTGCCGCAGGATCGGCCCGCCGTCCGAGGCGGTAGCCGGCCTGGTAGACCTCGGTGATCTCGCCGGCCGGCACGCCGTCGGCGGGCAGCTGCGCGACAGCCTCGTGCAGCTCGGGGTCGAAGCGTTCGCCGGCCGCGCCGAAGGACTCGATGCCGATGCGCTCGAGCGCGCCTGCGCAGCTCGCGGTGCACGAGCCGCAGCCCGTCGAGCAGCTGGCCGTCCTGCTCGCCGGCCGTCGCCAGCGCGCGCTCGAGCGAGTCGAGCGCGGGCAGCATCTCGCGCGCGAGGCGGCTCGACGCCGCGGATCTCGGCGTTCGCCGCGTCGCGCGCGACGCGCTTACGGTAGTTCTCGAAGTCGGCCTGGGTGCGCTGTGCGAGCGCGAGGTACTCGTCGCGCTGCGCGGGCGAGCAGCGCGAGATCGTCGTCGACGCTCGCCGCCAACCAGCGATGCCGGCAAGGTCCGTCTCGGCGGCGTCGGCCGCGCTCTCCCAACCAGCGATGCCGGCAAGGTCCGTCTCGGCGGCGTCGGCCGCGCTCTCCCAACCAGCGATGCCGGCAAGGTCCGTCTCGGCGGCGTCGGCCGCGCCCTGCCGACCAGCGATGCCGGCAAGGTCCGCCTCGGTGGCGTCGGCCGCGGCCTGCCGACCAGCGATGCCGGCAAGGTCCGTCTCGGTGGCGTCGGCCGCGCCCTGCCAGCCGCCCGCTGACGCGACGGCAGCCACATCTTACGCGCTGGCTGCCAGCGGGCTGATCTGCACTAGACTTACTCTCTTGAAAGCCGGGTTCCGCCCGGCTTTCATGCGTTCAGGCCCCGAGGACGGCGGCTTCATCGGACCGAGGAGCGACGCGAGCGATGAGTGACGAGACGGCGGAAACCCCCGCCAAGCGCGAGCCGAGGGTAACCTTCTATCGCTTCATTCCCGATGTTCGCATGCCGCAGCGGGCCGACCGATCCGCCGCCGGCAGCCTGCCGACTCGCGCCTTCCGGTTTTGTGAACCGGCCACCACGGCGTCCGCCTTCGGCTACTACATCTTCCCGCCGATCAATTTCAGCGTGATGTGGGACGGCCATGACGTCGTCTGGACCTATGACGGTGCCGGCGAGTGGCTGCCCTTGCAAACCGCCCAGTACCCGAACTTCGTCCCGTATTTCGACGCGCGGGTGCCCGAGGAGATCCGTGGCTTTTCCCCACCGTTCATCTCGGCGATGCAGGAGCCTGGGTTGTTGCAGGTCTGGCCCGGCATCATCGCCCGCACCCTCCCCGGCTGGAGCCTGCTGGTGCGCGCCTGCCCGAACCTGCCGCGCAGCAACGGCTATGAGTTGTTCGAAGGCATCATCGAGACCGACCGCTGGTTCGGGCCGTTGCTGACCAACATGCGCCTGACCAAAACCGACGTGCCGATTTCCTTCACCACCGACTTCCCGATGGCACAGGTGCAGCCAATCCCGCGCGCCGCGCTGGAGGAGGCGGCGTTGAACGATTTCGGTTCGGTGCGCGAACTCGAATCACTCAAACCGGAAGACTGGGACAATTTTTACGACACGGTCGTCCGTCCAAATGTCGCCGAAGCCAGGCCGCACGGCCATTACGCCGTCGCCGCGCGCAAGCGCCGCAAGGCCGAAGAAGGGAATTAGGCCAGGTCAGTCACTCGCGGCCAGTCACTGGCAGCCAGTCACTCCGGGACGCCGGCCAGCCGCAGGCCCGCGGCCACGGTCTGGCGGTCCGCGGCCCGTTCGAACGGGCTCGCCTCGTCCGAGCGCTTGATGGTGAGGTCGGTCTCGATCGCCAGCATTCGCGCCCGCACCTGTTCCGCCTCTTCCGTCAGGCCAAGATGGCCGAGGGCCGCGAGATACGGCTTGCAGGCCGAGGAGAAGGCCGGGTTGATCTCGCTGACCGCCCGGCCCCTGGCCACCGCCGTTTCGTAATCATGCTGGAACAGCGGAATGTAGATCGAGATGGTGTCGAAGAAGAAGGCGTGCGGGTCCAGCGGTGAGAGCTTCTTGTAACGCTGCAGCCGGCGTTCGGCCTCGTTGTGGTCGCCGATATAGGAGTGCGTCATCGCCGACAGCGCCCACGCCATCGCAAGATTCGGGTTCAGCATGATCGCCCGCTCATGCAGGGCCAAAGCCTCACGCGTGCGATGGTGCAGATAGGCGCGGATATGCCCGGCGATGGTCAGCGCCTTGGCATCCTGCGGATCGAGCATGACGGCGCGTTCGGCCAGCCGGCCGGCCTCACGCATCGCCTTCTGCAAATCGTCGGCCCAACCCTGGCCGACCAGGAAGATGTGCCAGAACGCGTACCACGCATGGGCCACGGCATAGTCGGGGTCGCGCGCGATCGCCTCTTGCAATAATTCTCCGGCCTGGAGGTAGAGCGGTTTTTCGAGCCTGATGATCAGCGGCATCGCCCGCAGCACCAGGTCGTAGGCGGTGGCGTCGCTGGACGGGCGCGCGGCGACCCGCTGCGCCTCGATCAGCAGGATCTCCGGGTCGATCTGACCCACCACCTCGGCGGCAATATCGTCCTGCAGGCTCAGCAGGTCGTCGCTGTCGCGGTCGAACCCGGTGCGACCATACGACCTGGTTGCCCGCACGCAGGTCGAGCAGCCGCAGCGAGATGCGCAACCGCGCGCCGATCCGCTGGATCGTGCCGTCGAGCAGGAAATCGATGCCGAAGGCGCGGCGGATGGACGTCTCGTCGCGGGTCTGGGTGGCGTAGCGAGCGAGCGAACTGGAAGACACCAGGAACATCCAGCGGAAACGCGCGAGTGCCGAGGTGATTTCGTCGGCGAGGCCGGTGGAGAGATGCGCCTCGGTTTCACTGGTGCCGACCAGTTGCAGCGGCAGCACCCCGATACGGGCGCCACCGCGCGGCATCGGCGGCCGCGAATCGGAGCGTGCCTCCTTGCCGTCGGCGCGCAACTCGGATCGTTGGCCGCTTCGCTCGACGCGATGCTCACCGCGCGCTTCCGCCCGTTCGGCGCGACTTTCGGCCCGCTCGGCACGATGCTCGCTCCGCGCCTCCGAACGTTGTGGCGCCGGCGCGGGTCCGGCGGCGCGGATTTCCGCGAGCAGCCGCTGGGTCTCCTCCGACGGTTGCGCATCGAGCTGGTCGGCCAGCACGGTGCGGCAGCGCTCATAGGCCTGGATCGCCATGCCGCGCTCGCCGCGCGCGGCATAGGCGCGCATCAGCGCCCGCCAGGCGCCCTCATGCGAGCGGTCGATCGCCAGCAACTGCTGTGCTGCGGGAATGATCGCCTCGGGATCGGTCTTTTCGCGCAACAGGTTCTCAGCCAGCAGACGGGCGCGGTCGCGCAGCCGCTCGCGCTCGCTGGCCAGCCATGCATCGAAGCTCGGGTCGACGCCGTCGAGGTCCTCCAGCAGGTCGCCGTCGAGCAGCGACAAGGCGGCGGGCTTGGTCGGTGATCGCGCGCAGCACTTCCTCGACATCGACCCAAACCGTGCCCGGGCTGCAACGCCAGGTGATCGCGGTTGATGGCCAGAATCTCGGTGCCATCGGGGGCGAGCGCGTCCAGCAGCCGATGGATCTCCTGGCGCAGCGACGCCCGTGCCTGCTCCTCCGGCCGGCGGCTCCACAGCAGTTCGGCGAGTTTTCCGCGCAGCACGGGACGCGGCGATGACAGCGCAAGGATAGCGCAGCAGGGCGCGCGTCTTGCGTCCGGTCGGCAGGATGCTCTCGCTGGTAAGCGTCCATGCCTCCATCTGCCCGATCAGGCGAAGGCGAACCAGTACAGGGTCATTTCCTTGTCCGGAGAGCAAACTCGGGGCGACCCATTGCGATTGGCCTACGATCATCTGCTAATTGAACGCCTAGATCAGTTGTGCAAGCAAGGTTTTCCGCAACGCATCCGTGTATCCACCAAATCGAGCGCTTCGACTACCGATTGAACGGTATTATCCCGGTTTGAGTGAAAACCGCATCAAATCTCGGACAGCGGGAAAATCCGCGTCACGTCACCACGCCACGCGCCGTGAAATTCCGCGAGCCATGCCTCCGCCTGCGTCGGCGCGCCGGCGACGATCGCCTCCAGCGGCGCCAGGTGGATGGTTTCGTCGCGACCGGCCGAATTGCAGCCGCGCCCGGGCGCGCAGACCATCGCGGGCAATTGCCACCAGGTCGCGGGCAAGATCGCGGACGGTGCCGGACTGGCCAACGGCGTGCCGAGTGCCTGGCGCGGCACCAGCGGCGCGCAGTGCCGCGAAGTCCTGCCAGCGGTGCCGGCGCACCAGCGCGGCGGCCGCCGTCAGCGCCGCGTCGTCGTACAGCAGCCCGACCCACAGCGCCGACTGCGCCACCATCATCTCCAGCGTGCCGGCGTCGGCGCCGCGCATCTCGAGGAAGCGTTTCAGCCGCACGTCGGTGAACACCGTAGTCATGTGGTCGGCGAAGTCGCCCACGGTCGCGGTTCCGGCGGCGGTGTTGGACAGGTCGCCGTTCATGAAGCGCGCGGAACGAATAGCCCGCGAGGTCGACATACTCGCCGTCGCGATAGACGAAATACATCGGCACCTCGTCGACCAGCCACGTCGACATAGCGCTCGAAGCCGAAGCCGTCCTCGAAGAACACCGCAGGAATGCCGGTGCGGGCGTTGTCGGTGTCGGTCCAGACCTGGGCGCGATACGACAGGAACCCGTTCGGCCGGCCCTCGGTGAACGGCGAATTGGCGAACAGCGCCGTGGCCACCGGCTGCAACGCCAGCGCCACCCGCAGCTTGCGCATCATGTCCGCTTCGCTGGCGTAATCGAGATTCACCTGCACCGTGCAGGTGCGCGTCATCATGTCGAGCCCGAGCTTGCCGACCAGCGGCATGTAGCGGCGCATGATGGCGTAGCGCCCTTTCGGCATCCACGGCATATCCTCGCGCCGCGCGGTCGGATGAAAGCCGAGCGGGGCGAAAATCCCAAGGCGAGCGGTGCGGCGGCGGCGCGGACTTCAGCGAAATGCGCCTCGATCTCGGCGCGGGTGTCGTGCAGCGTCGGCATCAGCCCGCCCGACAGTTCGAACTGTCCGGCCGGCTCCAGCGAGACGGAGGCGGAGCCACGCGACAGCCCGATCGGTGTTGCCGTGGTCCAGGATCGGCTCCCAGCCGTCGGCCGCGCATGCCTTCCAGCATGGCGCCGGATGCCATCCGGCTCGTATGGCGGCGGCGTGAAGGCGAGGTCGCGTCGCGGCGGAAGCCGAATTTCTCGTGCTCGGTGCCGATGGTGAAGCGTTCGCGCGGGCTTGCAGCCTTCGGCGATGTAGTCGGCAAGCTGACGCGTCGACGTGATCGGGGTCGCGTCGGCGTCTCCGGGGTTGGACATGCGGCTTCCTGGTTCTTCGGGCGCGGCGGCGCGGAGGGAGGGTCTTAGCCGCCGGAATGAGCTTGCAAAAGGGCCAGCCCGACGATCGCAGCCGTTTCGGCCCGCAAGATCGCGAACCGAGAGTGGCGGCGTGAACAAAGGGATGCCGACGCATCGCGTCAAGCTCTGCCGGTGTAAACCGCCCTCGGGGCCGACCAGCAGCGCCGCCGGCCCAGCCGCCGGCGCCACCGGCGGCGCGTCCGCCCGCTCCATCGCCACCACCAGCCGGCGCTCTTGCGGCCAGACGCGCCAGCAACTCATCCAGCGCGGCAGGGCTCGTCCAGCCGCGGCACGGTCAGGCGCTCGCTCTGCTCAGCGGCCTCGGTGGCGATGGCGAGCAGGCGGGACGGGTTGAGCCGCGCGGCGTTGGTGCGGTCGGTGAACACCGGCAGCAAAGCGGCGGCGCCGAGTTCGGTCGCCTTCTGGACCAGCAGGTCGGTGGCGTCGCGCTTCAACGGCGCGAAGGCGAGCCAGAGATCCGCGCCCGCCATTTGCGGCCGGGTCTGCACCAGCGCCACCAGTGCCGCCCGGTCACGCCGCAGCGTCTCGATGCGGGCGAGCAATTCACCATCGCGGCCGTTGAACACGCGAATTTCGTCGCCCGGTCCGCGGCGCATCACGCCGCCCAGGTAATGCGCCTGCCCCGGCGCAAGCGCGAAGCCCGCGCCCGCGTGCAGCGGCGCTGCCACATGCAACCTGATGGAAGTGCTCATTTGGCGACGGACATGCTGAGGCCCAGAATAGCACCCATGCAGGCTCATACCGATATCGTGACCACCGGCTGGATCGCCCGGCTGCCGCAATCGTTGCGGCCCTATGCGGTGCTGGCCCGGCTGGACCGGCCGATCGGCGCCTGGCTGCTGTTCCTGCCGGGGCTGTGGTCGATCCTGCTGGCCCGCGCGCCGGCCACGGACACCATCCGCCTTCTCCTGCTGTTCCTGGCCGGTGCCTGGCTGATGCGCGCGGCCGGCTGCGTGGTCAACGACATGTGGGACCGCGAGATGGACCGCAAGGTGGCGCGCACCGCCGGCCGCCCGCTTGCCTCTGGCGCGCTTCGGCATGCGTCAGGCGCTGTTCTTCCTTGCGATGCTATTGGGTCTCGCCTTGCTCATCCTGATGCAGCTCGATCCGCTGGCGCAGGCGCTGGGCGTCGCGTCGTTGCTGCTCGTGGTGACTTATCCGCTGGCCAAGCGGGTCACCTGGTGGCCGCAGCTGATGCTCGGCTTCACCTTCGGCTGGGGCGCGCCGATGGGCTATGCCGCCGCCGCCGGGCGGCTCGATCTCGCGGCGGCGGCGCTCTACGGCGCGGCGATCTTGTGGATCCTCGGCTACGACACGATCTACGCCCATCAGGACCGCGAGGACGATGCTCTGGTCGGCGTACGGTCCACGGCGCGCCTGTTCGCCTCCCGCACCCGGCCGTTCCTCGCCGCCTGCTACGCCGGCGCCGTGCTGCTGCTGGCGCTGGCCGGCGGCCTCGCCGGCTTGTCCTGGCCGTTCTACGCGGCGCTGGCGCTGGCCTGCTGCTATGCTCGCCTGGCAGATCGGGAAATCGACATCGACGACCCCGCCTTTTGCCTGCGCCTGTTCCAGCGCCACCGCGACGTCGGCCTGGCCATCGGCGCTCGCCATCCTGCTCGGCCGGTTGTGACCGGCGAGGCGTTCCTGCGCGCCAACACCGTGCCGGCGACCCGCGCCGCTGGTCCCGGAGATCACCCTGCATCTGGCGAGCGAGATCACCCCGATCTGGCAGGCGACCGAGGACTGGCTGCAGCGAACCGGCACCGAGCCGCCGTTCTGGGCCTTCGCGTGGCCCGGCAGCCAGGCACTGGCGCGCCATATGCTCGACAATCCCGCGACAATGCGCGGGCAAGCGAGTGCTGGATTTCGCCGCCGGCAGCGGCCTCGCGGCGATCGCCGCGCCCGGGCCGGCGCCGCTTCGGTCGACGCCGCTGACATCGACACGCTCGCCGTCACCGCCATCCGGCTGAACGCCGTGGCCAATGGCGTCGATATCGCGGCCATATCGGGCGATCTGGTCGGCAGCGCCTGCCGCTGGGATCTGATCCTGTGTGGCGACGTCTGCTACGAGGCGCCGATGACCGGCCATATCCTGCCCTGGCTGCGGCAGATGGCGGCACAGGCGCAAGTCTGGGTGGCCGATCCCGGCCGCGCCTACGTGCCGCGCGAGGGAATGCAGGAAATGCAGCGCTTCATGGTGCCGACGACGATGGAGCTGGAAGACCACGTATTCCGCGAGGTGGTGCTGTACCGGCTGCTGGAGCTCTGAATTGCCCGGCGCGACGCGGAACGCTGCACGTCGCGGGCGCGTTCAGGCGGGATGGACATACCGGCGATCGACCCTCCACCCGCCGCGGATGCCCCGTCTGCCCGGGGCGAGGCGATGCTGCGCGGCGTCGCCGCCCTGTTGCCGGACATGCAGCTGCGCGCCGCCGACCTCGATCGCGACGCGCGGTTTCCCGCCGCGGATTTTGCCGGCCTGCGCCAACTCGGCGTGCTCGCGGCACCGTTGCCTTGCGATCTCGGCGGCATCGGCTTCGGCACCGAACCCGATGGCGCCGACGGGCTGCGGCGATTGCTGGTGCTGCTCGGACGCGGCAATCCGTCGGTTGGGCGGCTGTTCGAGGCGCATGTCAACGCCATCGCACTGATCGCCCGCTACGGCACCGCCCACCAATTGCGGCGCTCCGCCGAGGATATGAGCGACGGCCATCTGTTCGCGCTCTGGGTCACAGGTGCGCCTGGCGGCCTGACCCTTGCAGGGCCGCCCGACGCCCTGCACCTGGACGGCACCCGCGCCTTCTGCTCGGCGGCCGGCTGGGCGACGCGGGCGGTGCTCACGGTGGCGGCGCCGACGAGCGGGATTGGCGCGTCCGGGCCGCAGATGCTGGTCGCGAACGTCGAAGCGGCACAGGCCGAGCCTTTGCCGGCCGCGCCGCAAGGCATGCGGGCGGCCGCCAATGGCCTGATGCGATTCGATCACGTCCGCGTCCCGCCGCACAGCCTGCTCGGCGCGCCCGGCGACTATCTGCGCGAGCCGGCATTTTCCGCCGGCGCCTGGCGGACCGCGGCGGTGATCGCGGGCGGCCTGCAGGCGCTGGTGCAAGCAGCGCGCGATCAGCTCCAGACGCGCGACCGCCACGCCGACCCGCATCAATTGGCCCGCATCGGCCAGGCGCTGATCGCCCAGGAGACGGCGCAGCTTTGGCTGCGGAAGGCGGCGGTGCTGGCGGAATTGGCCACGTCCTCGGCGCAAGACGTCACCGGTTACGTCAATCTGACCCGCGCCGCCGTCGAGCGGGCGAGCCTGGACGGCATCCTGCTGGTGCAGCGCTCGCTCGGCCTGTCCGCCTTCCTGCCGCCCAATCCGGCCGAACGGCTGATGCGCGATCTCGCGACCTATCTCCGCCAACCCGCGGGTGACGCGGGGCTGACCGAAGCCGCCGCCTGGTTCATGCCGCGCGATCTGCCGGGCGAAGACCGGCCCGGATGATCCCGGCCAGCGCGATGCACCGGGAAATGCGCCGCTTCCCCCTTGCCGGACTGGCGCAGATCACCGGCTTCGCGCCGGCGTTGATTCTCGCGCCGCATCAGGACGATGAGAGCCTCGGCTGCGGCGGCCTGATCGCCGCCGCCTGCGCCGCCGGGATGCCACCGCTGGTGGTGTTCCTGACCGACGGCACCGGCTCGCACCCCAACTCGACCACCCATCCGCCCGCGGTGCTGCGCGCGCTGCGTGAACGGGAGGCCCGCGCCGCCACCGCCATCCTGGGTCTCTCGCCCGACCGGCTGGTGTTCCTGCGGCTGCCGGACCGCTTCGCCCCGCATGCCGGCCCGGATTTCGAGCGCGCCGTGCGCGCGGTCGCGATGCTGATCGGCCGGCATGGCTGCGGCAGGCTGCTGGCGCCCTGGCGGCACGATCCGCATTGCGACCACCTGGCGGCGCATCTCATCGCCCGCCAGGCGGCCGCCCGTGCCGGAATCGGCCTGGTGTCGTACCCGATCTGGGGCTGGACCCTCTCGGACGACCCGCCTCTCGCCGGCCCGATGCCGACCGGGCACCGGCTCGATATCTCCGCCCACCTGCCGGCCAAATGCCGGGCCATCGCGGCGCACGCCTCCCAGCTTGGCCGGGTGGTGAGCGATGACGCGAATGGCTTTGCCCTCACCGACGCGATGCTGGCGAATTTTCAAACGCCGTACGAGGTGTTCATCGCGGGCGAGGCATCGGCAGGCGGCGAATGAACGGGCTTCGGAAATCCTGGCCGGCCGAGATCTTCGACCAGCTCTATGCCCGCGATGCCGACCCGTGGCGGTTCACTACCAGCGATTACGAACGCGAGAAATACCAGGCGACTATCGCAGCCCTCGGCGGACGGCGATTTCGCTCCGGGCTTGAGGTCGGCTGCTCCATCGGCGTCCTGACCCGGAGCCTCGCGGCACATTGCGACCGTGTGCTCGGCATCGACTTCGCCGCCGCGGCGCTGGCCCGGGCACGAAAGACCTGCGCGGGCCTGCCGCATGTTTCATTCCGCCAGGCCGGCATTCCCCGTGACTTTCCCCGCGGCGAATTCGATCTGATCGTGCTGTCCGAAGTGCTGTATTTCCTCGACGCCCAGGACATCCGGATCACCGCCCACCTTGCCGCGGCATCGCTTGCGCAAGACGGCGTGGTGATGCTGGTGAATTACCTCGGCCCGACCAATTCACCCTGCGACGGCGATGAGGCGGCGGAGGTTTTCATCGCCGCCTGCGCGCCCGCCCTCATCCCGGCAAGCCAGGGACGGAGATCGGCGTACCGGCTGGATGTGCTTCGTCCTCGAACCTGTCCGCCGCCAGCGCCCTGAGGATGCGGCGGGCGCGGCGCAGCTCCGCCGGCAGGTCCTCGGTGCGGACGCGGAGCCGGCGCAGGCGCGGGCTCGCCGCCTCGATCAGTTCCATCGCCATGCCGAAGCATGGCCGGTCGAGCCGTGCGCGAAGCAGCGCCGGCGATAGCTGGAGCGGCACCGCGAGTGCCGCCAGGCTCACTTCGCCATCGAGGTCGCGGTGCCAGGCACGGCGCAGGCGCTGCCGCAGCCAGGCACGGCGCGCCGCGTGCGCGGCGGGTTCCAGCCGGTCGTCCAGCAGCGGGTCGGGGAGCATCATGCGCCGGCGGATGGTATCGGCCATGCCGCCCTCGGCGCGGCCATGGATGCGTCCCGACACCGTCACCCGGATGCCGGGCGCATGCCGGATGCGGGCGTCCATCCGGCGCAGGGCCGCGAAGAAGTCGCGGTCCTCGCCCACGGCGACGGCGGGGACGCCGCCGGAGCGGCGATAGGCGGATGCGGTGACGGCGATGCTGGCGCCGGAATGCTCGCTGTGGCGCGGCCAGGGATCGGCGGGATCGGGATCGAGCAGGGCTGCGATGTGGTCCAGCAGTGTCGCGTACTGGCATTCCCGCGCGTCGGCGTCGTGCAGCGTCTGCGGGATCATCCTGGCATCGATCGGATCGATGATCGCCTGGCCGAACACCGCGTCGGCGCCGTCACGAAGTGCGCGCAGATTGGCCGCGATCCAGTCGGGCTCGACGCGGCCATCGGCGTCGGTGGTCATCAAGGCGGCGCCGGGGGCAAGTCGCGCGGCATATTCGAGCGCGCGGCCGCGGGCGAAGCCGGCTCCGGCCCGCCCCGGCCGCGGGCGGCGTTCGACGATTTCGACCGGGAAGGCCAGCGCCGGGCGAAGGGCACGCACCAGTTCGGCGGTGCCGTCGGTGCAGTCGTTGAGCAGCAGCACCACCCGCCCCGCATGACCGCCTTGCTGCGCATCAAGAGCCCGCAGGCAATCGCCGATATGCGCGACCTCGTTCTTGACGGGAACTGTGACGATTGCGTCCACAACGGTCATGCGGGCTTCGGCGCGGTCGTGGGCGAGAGCTTTTGCACGGGACGACGAACGCGCCGACGTGCCGGCTGTTCCCTCGTGTTACGGCGATTTGCCGGACGCGGCTGATGTCGCGTCCGGCACGGTCAACGCCAGGCAATCCCCCGCTTTTCGCGCGGCTCACGCCGCGACCTCTTTTCGCGCGGCTTACACCGCGACGTCGACCAACACCAGTTCGGCATCCTCGGTGGCGGTGATCACCAACTCCGGCTCGCCGCTGATGGTGGCGCCGTCGCGGGTGCCGATTTCGGTGCCGTTGACCGTGACCTTGCCGGTCGCCGGCACGAGATAGGCGATGCGGCCTTCGCCGAGGCTCTGGCGCACCGTCTGGCCGCGGCGGACGGTCCCGGCCAGCACCGCGGCGTCGGCGTTGAGCGGCAGAGCCGAGCCGTCGGCATCGGGCCTGCCGTCGGCCAAGGGGGTCAGCGCGCCGTCATCACTCTTCGGGAAATGACGCATGCCCCAACCCGGCTTCGCCCCGTGCTTGTCGGGCATGATCCAGATCTGGAACAGCCGCGTGGGCACGTCCTCCTGGTTCAGCTCCGCATGCACGATGCCGGTGCCGGCATGCATCACCTGGACGTCCCCCGCCTCGGTCCGGCCTTCGTTGCCGAGGCTGTCGCGATGGGTGATGGCGCCGGCGCGGACATAGGTGATGATCTCCATCTCCTTGTGCGGATGCGGATCGAAGCCGGTGCCGGGCGCGATCTCGTCATCGTTCCACACCCGCAAGCCTCCGACGCCCATGCGGTCGCGGTCGTGATAGCCGCCGAAACTGAAATGGTGCCGCGCGTTCAGCCACTCGTTGCGGAACTTGCCGAGATCTTCGAACTTCTTCACGTCGATCATGGTCTGTCTCCCATATTCGTTCGATGTCGAACAATTCGACGATGAATTAAGGCGGCGTGACCGAGGTTTCAAGGGGATGGTCATCGCGCGCGGCGGCGCGGCCCAACACGCGCAAGGCTTCGCCGAGCCGGTCCAGGCCGGCCGCGTCCAGCCCGGCCATGGCGTCGGCGATGTCGCGGGCGTGGCGCGGGAACAGCTCCTCGATCAGGCATCTTCCGGCCGGTGTCAGTTCCACCCGCACGTGACGCCGGTCGCCGCTGTCGCGCACCCGCAGCACCAGCTCGCGCGCCTCCAGCTTGTCGATGACATCGGTCATGTTGCCGGCACTCGTCAGCACCTTGCGGCCGAGCTCGCGATGCGACATCGGGCCCTGGTGCAGCAGCACTTCGAGCACGCCGAGCTGGGTCGGGGTCAATCCATCGCGCGCCAGGGCTTTCTCCACCCGCGCCAGCACCGAGCGGCCGGCGCGCATCAGCTTCACATAGGCGCGGACGGCGGCCTCGACCTGCGGGTCATCGACGCCGAACATGGGGTGGGGCTTTGGGTGTTGGGGGATGGTGTGGGGGCCGCACTTCGCGAGGGCGTGGAAAAAGAGGCGACAGCGCTTTCGCGGCGCGAGGGCGCCGCTGTCGCTGGCCTCGCCGCGCGGAGCCGCGCGTCATGACTCGCCGCGCGAAGACGCGCGTCATGAGAGCGCTTTCGCGGCGCAAGGGCGCCGCTGTCGCTGGCCTTGCCGCGCGAAGACGCGCGTCTTCATCTATTCATCATCACCGGCAAATCCGAATGCTCCAACACATGGCGGGTGACGCCGCCGAGGATCAGTTGGCGCAGGCGGGAGTGTGAATAGGCGCCCATCGCCAGCAGATCGGCGCCGAAATCATGCGCGGCCCGCAGCAGCCCGGCGCCGACGTCGCGATCAACCGGGCGGAAGGTCGCGAGCTCGACGGTGATGCCGTGCAGGGCCAGGTAGTCGGCGAGATCAGCCGCACCCGGCCCGCGCCGCTGGTACTCGTCGGCGGAGATGATGCGCACAGCTTCGGCGCGCTGCATCCAGGGCAACGCGCCCAGCACCGCCGACGCCGATTCGGCGGTGCCGTTCCAGGCGCAGCACACGCGGGTGCCGATCTTCGGGGCCGCCATCTGCGGCGCGATCAGCACCGGCCGGCCGGAATCGAACAGCACCGCATGCAATGCGTCGGAGGAGGAGACGTCCTCCCCGGCCTCGGGGTGCGGCACCACGGTGAGGTCGGCGAGGCGCGCCTGTTGCGCCACCAGATCTTCCTCCCGCCCGGTCACCGAGGCGAAGCTCGCGGTCGCGCGGCCGGTGCCGTGGCGCGGTTCGGTGATGTCGACGCCGTGCTGGGTCACGAACCGGTCGAACATGCCGCGCACGGCATGCGCGCGGTCCGCACTTTCCTTCTCGGTGGCCGACATCATCTCTTCGATCATCGCGCCGGACAGGCCCTCGCCGGCCAACGGCGCCACGTCGCGGCTGTCGACGCGCACATGCAGTGCGGTGACATGGGCGTTCCAGATGCGGGCAACGGTCAATGCCGTCGACAGGGCAGCTTCGCCGGCGGCAGTGCCGGTCAGGGGCAGCAGCAGCTTACGGATGGCCATTTTCTTCTCCGTGAACGCGGTCGGCATACCCTTCAGCCTGGGCACGCCGCATCATGCCACATTTCGCCGCCGTTCGTCTCACCCTGGCAATTTTCCCGGCAAGGCACGGTGGACAGCGTGGAGCGCCGCCGTGGCGTCGGTGGCGTCCACCGCCAGCCAATCGAGCGCCCCCGGATCGGCGGCGGCGGCGCGGCGCAGCACGGCGATATCGGCGTCCGACGCGTCGCCGTGCCTGCCCGCGACCCGCGCCTCCAGCACCGCGAGCTCCGCCTGAAGCCAAACGCCGAGGAACCGCCCGGTCCCAGCCGAAGCGGCGATCTGCCGGCGGGTGGCGGGATCGAGGAAGGTCGCGTCGGCGATCGCCGCGTGGCCGGCGGCGCAGATGGACGCGGCGGTGCGGCACAGCTCGGCGAACACCGCACGGCTCGCCGCCGCGGAATAGGCGTGCTGCGGCAGCTTCTGCTCCGGCGCCACCCCGTGCTGGCGCTTGCGGATCTCGTCGCTGCGCAGGACCATCGCCCCCGGCGCCGCCCCGAGCGCCGGCGCCAGCGCCCGCGCCAAAGTGGACTTGCCAGCTCCTTGCAGGCCGCCGATCGCGACCAGGACCGGGGCCTCCGGGTCGAGATAGGCCAGTGCCCGTCCGAGATAGGCCTGCGCCTGCGCCGGATCGCCCCCGCTGGCGGCGACATGCGCCCTGATCATCGCCCGCAACGACAGGAAGACCGGCAAGCCTGGCGCCAGGTCCCAGTCGCCGGTCCGGGCGCAATATCGGTTCATCACCCGGTTGGCGGCGGCGCGGCCGGCGCGGAATTCGAGGTCCATCAGCAGGAAAGCGAGGTCGTAGCCGAGGTCGATGGTGGCCAGCTCCTCGTCGAATTCCAACGCGTCGAACGGCACCGGCCGGCCCTGCCACAAGCACATGTTGCCGAGATGCAGGTCGCCATGGGCGCGCCGGACAAACCCCGCGTCGCTGCGGGCCTGCATCCACGCCGCGCGCGCCGCGATCGCCGCCTGGACCCGGCCGAGCCACTCGGCGACAACAGTCGGCGCCAGTCCGGCGGCGCGGGAAGCGGCTGCGTTGCCCTCGGCCACGTCGGCCATGACGCCGCGCATCGGGCGATACACAGGCGGCAGCCGCGCATGCGCCGCCGCCACGCCGTCGCCGATCGCGTCCAGCAGTTCGGGCGTGAGGTCGCCGCGGTCGGCCACCCGGTCGAGGAAATCCGCCTCCGGCACCCGGTTCATCCGCAGCACCCAGTCGATTTCCTCACCCTCACCCGCGAGGCAAACCGCGCCACCCTGCGCGCGTGTCACCGCGACCACGTCGCGATACAGGCCCGGGGCGAACGGCGCGTTCAGCTCAAGCTCGCGCCGGGCGGTGCGCCCACGTTCCTCCGCGCGGGAGAAATCGAGGAATGACAGCCGGACCGTCTTGCGCAGCTTCCAGACCGTGTCGGCGCCCACGAACACCGCCGAGATATGCGTCTCGATCGGCGGCCGCCCGGCCATCCGCCGCAACAATTCGGCGGTTGCCGCCTGTTCGCCGGGGATGGTCACGTCCAAACGGTCGATGCGTCAGGGATACAGCTTGCTCGAGGTCCAGGTTCCGCCGGCTTCGGTGTAGATGGTGCGGTCATGCAGGCGGAACGGCATGTCTTGCCAGAACTCCATCAGCACGGGCGCCACCCGGAAACCCGACCAATGCGGCGGGCGGGGGATCGGGTCGGTGGGGAATTTCGCCTCGTATTCCGCCAGCCGGCGTTCCAGCTCGGCGCGCTCGGGCAGCGGCGCCGACTGCAGCGAGGCCCAGGCGCCGAGCCGGGAAATTCGTGCCCTGGTGGCGTAATAGCTGTCGGCCTCGGCGTCGGTGACCGCGGTGATGCTGCCCTCGATGCGCACCTGGCGTTGCAGCGACTTCCAGTGGAACAGCAAGGCGGCGCGGGGATTGGCCGCAAGCTCCACGCCCTTGCGGCTGGTCTTGTTGGTGTAGAAGACGAAGCCGGTCCGGTCCCAGCCCTTCAGCAGCACGATCCGCGCCGATGGCATCCCGTCCGGCGTGGCCGTCGCCAGCGTCATGGCGTTGGGGTCGGCGGCCTCGCTCTGGCGCGCCTGTTCGAACCATTCCTCGAACTGCACGAATGGATCGATCGCGCCGGAAAGGACGGCGGCGGGGGTTGAACTGGTGGTCATGGGCTGGCGCCTCCTGGCTAGGCATGCCTATTTGCTCCGTCCCGCGCCGAACGCCAAGCAGGAGACGTCGCCCACCCACGCGGGCCGGCACCCTTGCCGCAACCTCGTCGCCATGCCACGACGTTCAGTTCACACCCGATGCTGCATTTCCCGGAAACGAGGCCCATGACTATCGGTGAGAGCGTAACCACCCCTGCCAAGGGGAATCTGATGGCCGGCAAGCGCGGCCTGATCATGGGCGTCGCCAACGAGCGGTCGCTCGCCTGGGGCATCGCCGCCGCCTGCGCGGCACAGGGGGCGGAGCTTGCCTTCACCTTCCAGGGCGATGCGCTGGAGCGCCGGGTGCGCCCGCTGGCCGCGAGCGTCGGGTCGGACATCCTGATCCCCTGCGACGTCGCCGACGATGCGAGCATGGACGCGGCCTTCGCCGCCCTCGCCGAACGCTGGGACGGCCTCGATTTCCTGGTCCACGCGATCGGCTATGCCGACAAGCAGTATCTTGCGCGGCCGCTACGTCGACACGCCGCGCGCCGCCTTCCTGCAGGCGATGGACATCTCCTGCTACTCGCTTCACCGCCGTCGCGCAGCGGGCGCGTGCCGATGATGCGGCCGGGCGGCAGCAATGCTGACCTTGACCTATCTCGGCGCCGAACGTGTGATGCCGCATTACAACGTGATGGGCGTGGCCAAGGCGGCGCTGGAAGCCTCGGTCCGCTACCTGGCCGCCGATCTCGGCGCCGACAATATCCGCGTCAACGCGATCAGCGCCGGGCCGATCAAGACGCTGGCGGCCAGCGGCATCGGCGATTTCCGCTACATCCTGCGCTGGAACCAGTGCAACGCGCCGCTGCGCCGCAACGTCACGATCGAGGATGTCGGCGGCGCCGGCGTGTACCTGCTGTCGGATCTGGCTTCCGGCGTGACCGGCGAGGTGCACCACGTCGATTGCGGCTATCACATCGTCGGCATGAAGAACCCGGACGCGCCGGACATCTCCGTGGTGAACGATCAATAGCGGCACACCTGGCTGAGCGGGCTGCGGGCGATAATCATGTCGCATAACAGTTTCGGGCATCTGTTCCGCGTCACCACCTGGGGCGAGAGCCACGGCCCGGCGATCGGCTGCGTCGTCGATGGCTGCCCGCCGCGGCTCGCGCTTGCGCGAGGCCGACATCCAGCCCTGGCTCGATCGCCGTCGCCCCGGACAGTCGAAATTCACCACCCAGCGGCAGGAACCCGACGCGGTCCGCATCCTGTCCGGCGTGTTCGACGGGCAGACCACCGGCACGCCGATCGCGCTGCAGATCGAGAACGTGGACCAGCGCTCGCGCGATTATCGGCGAGATCGCCGATCAGTTCCGTCCCGGCCATGCCGACCTGACCTATGAGCTGAAATACGGCATTCGCGACTATCGCGGCGGCGGCCGGTCCTCGGCGCGCGAGACCGCGATGCGGGTCGCCGCCGGCGCCGTCGCCCGGCTGGTGCTGGGCGACGGCGTGCGCATCCGCGGCGCGCTGGTGCAGATGGGTCCGCATCGAGATCGACCGCGCCGCGCTGGGACTGGGCGGAGGTGGACGAGAACCCGTTCTTCTGCCCCGATCCCGGTCGCCGCGGCGCTGTGGGAGAGCGTATCTCGCCGAGGTCCGCAAGACCGGCTCGTCCGGCGGCGCGGTGATCGAGGTGGTGGCCGACGGCGTGCCGCCCGGCCTCGGCGCGCCGATCTACGCCAAGCTGGACGCCGACCTCGCCGCGGCGCTGATGAGCATCAACGCCGTCAAGGGCGTGGAGATCGGCGACGGATTCGCCGCCGCCGCGCTGTCCGGCGAGGAGAATGCCGACGAGATGCGCATGCAGGACGGCGTGGTGCAGTTCGGCTCCAACCACGCCGGCGGCATCCTGGGCGGCATTTCCACCGGACAGCCGATCGTCGCCCGCTTCGCGGTCAAGCCGACCAGTTCGATCCTGACCCCGCGCCACGCCGTCGACCGCCACGGCCAGCGATGTCGAGGTCACCACCAAGGGCCGGCACGACCCGTGCGTCGGCATCCGCGCCGTGCCGGTGGGCGAGGCGATGCTCGCCTGCGTCCTGGCCGACCACCTGCTGCGCCACCGGGCACAGAATCCCGGATGCGCCCGAAAAAGCGCGGCTGCCGCGCAACTGATCGTGCGACTGCCGCGCAACGGCGGTTTCGGCCGTTATGGGCAAACAGAAAGGGCTGGACCGGACCTCGTGGCAACCATGCGCAAGCAGCAAGACGACAACAGCGGCGGCCGCGCACTGATCGCGGCGGCCGGGCCGCGTGCCTGGACCGCGCGCGTGGACGGGCTGGTCCGCACCACCGCGAGCGGCCAGCATGCCCGCCGCGCGCTGCTGCAACGCCACGCCATCGAGATCACCCTCGAACGGCTGCGCCAGGACCCGTCCCGCTTGCGCACCCACGGCGAACAACGCATCGGGGCCTTGGCCGCCGAGACCGGCCGGGTGCTCGCACGCGCTCGCGCCGACCGGGCGCGCGGCGATGCGCAAGTCCCTGCGTGCGGCGCTGACCGGCGGCAACACCCTGGTGCCGCTGCTGCATCTGGTCCGCACCGCCGCGCGGCAGCGATCACGCGGGTTCGAGGTGCGGTTCGCGGGTTTCGAGGACAACGCGCCATTCGATCTGCTGATCCGACGCGACGGCGTGGAGGCGGAGATCGCCTGCGACGTGGTTTCGGCCGAGGAAGGCCGTGACGTGCATCGCGGCGCCTGGGTCAACCTCGTGGACCGGGTCGATCCCGACCTGCAGACCTGGCTCGCGGCGCATCCCGGCCGCTACATCCTGAAGCTGACCCTGCCGCAAGGGCTGCGTGAGGAGGGCGGCCTCGCCGCCCTGCACGGCCGCATCCGCACCATGCTGGAAGCCAGCCGCCGCGCCGACCACGACGAAGCCGCGGTCCTGCGGCTCGATCCGCTGATGCTGGCGGCGTCGCAGGCCGACGAGCTCGGCCTGATGTCCACGCTGCGCCGCGAATTTGGCCATGAGGCGCATCTCGCCGTCACCGCCGCCGGCGGCGGGGTGTTCGTGCTCGCCGCCCGCGCCGGGCGGGAGAACGAGGTCGCGGTGGCACTGCGCCGGCGGATGGCGGCGATCGCGCCGGCGCGGCTCACCGGCACTAGGCCGGGCATCCTGGCGATGTTCGTCGAGGACACCGACCGGGCCGAATGGCAGCAATTGCGCGACCGGCTGGAACTGGAAAGCGAAACCCGCCAGTTCCTCGCCCACCCCCAATCCAGGCGGGTGATCGCGGTGACCTGCCTGTCGCGCATCGAGCTGCTCGGCTTCGGCTCGAGCGATGCGGCCGATGACGGCGAACTGCGATTCCGCAACCCCGCCCACCCCGCCGCCCGCACCGCCGCCCTGGCGCCGGCAGTGATGTCCTCAAGCTGAGCGGAGTCGACGCGGCGATTCGGGTGGTGCCGTGGGGTCAGACGCCCATTTGCGTCGCCAGGTCCTCGATATCGCGCGCGACCACGTCCCAATCGCTCTCGGCCGCGAAATCCCGCTTCTGGTGCGGCCCGTATTCGGCGGGCCGCGCGAAGAAGGCGGTCTTCAGCCCGCAGGCGCGCGCCGCCGCAAGGTCGCCGTTATGCGCTGCCGCCAGCATCACTTCGCCCGGACGCAGGCCGAGCAGCCGTGCGGCGCCGAGATAGGTCTCAGGGTCCGGCTTGTAATGGCCGAACAACTCCGTGGCGCAAACCATGTCCCAAGGCAGTCCGGCATGCTTGGCCATGTTGACCAGCAGGGCCACGTTGCCGTTGGACAGCGGCGAGATGATGTAACGGCTCTTCAGCCGGGTCAGCCCGGCCACCGAATCCGGCCACGGCCGCAGCTGGTGCCAGAGGCGGTTGATGTGGTCGAGTTCGGCGGCGCGAAGCCCGTCGAGGCCGAACTGCCCGGCCAGCCGCTCAAGGCTCGCGCGATGCAGATCGTCGAGAATGGTCCACGGCAACTCGCCGCGCCGGACCTTGTCCATCGACGGCGCATAGGCGGCGCGCCAGGCATCGACCAAACCGGTCCAATCGGCGGCATGGCCGTGCCGGACGCCCCACGCGCCGAGATCCGCGATCAGGCTGGAGCGCCAATCGACGACGCTGCCAAAGACGTCGAACAGGATGGCCTTGATTGTGGTGTCTTGCATGCGCGCAGGATCGTGCCACGACCGCCCCGGCACAAGTGGCGATCTCAGTTCTTGCCGCCGTCATTCCCGGGCGACGACGGTTGCGGCGCACGCTGGCCCGCACCGGCGTTGTCGAACACACCGAACAGTCCACGCAGGAACCCTGGCGTGACCGCCGCCAACGGGTTGACGCGCACGCCCGGGTCGCTGCACGCGCCGCGCACCGAGTAGGTCGCGGCGAATAATCCGCCGCCCTTCTCCGGGCTGAACAGCCGCCCGAGAAGCGGGATGTTGCTGAGCAGGTTGTTGAAGAAATACAGCGGCACGATGGTGCCTCGCACGTCGCAGCCGCCGCTCGCGGTGTCGACCCGTCCCTTGGCGGTCATGCCGAGGGAGGAGCTGAACACCCGCGCGTCGCCGAGGGTGATCACCGCGTCGGAATACTGGAACGGCGCGATCAGCCGGTCGAAGCCGAGCCCAGGCCCCTGGATCGCGTCGACCAGGCCGTACAGCGTCACGCCCTGAAGGATCTTCGCCACCACCGGCTCATGCGTCAGGCTGAACGCGCTGATCTCGGCGGTGCCGGACAGCGCGTGGCGGGACGTGGCGTCGTTGAAGCTGCCGGACAGTTTCAAATGGCCGCCCTGCATCTCGTCGAACAGGTCGACCGCGCGCAGCAGGCCGCCGGCATCATCGGCGGTGGCGGCCAGGGTGCGGCCCTGGGCGGCCGGGGCGATGACGATCTCGAACGCGCCGCCGCTGCTGCCGGTGAGGCGAGCCGAAGTCAGGATGCGGCCGTCACTCTCCGCGTGCAAAACCACCCCGGCCAAGGCGCGCCCGCTGCCGAAGACGACGCGGCCGAACCGCGCATCGGCCAGGTAGGGCGGCGTCGGCGCGTCGTCGCCCTCCCGCGGCTTCACCCGTTCCGCCCGCGTTTTCCTGGAGGTGAGGTCGATCAGCGCGCCGCTGACATTGACCACCCACGGCGCACCGGGGCCTGCGGGAAAGCGCAGCTCGCCGGCGGCGTCGATCGCCTGGCCGAGCACGATCCGCGGCAGTCGCAGGCCGGACGGCTTGCCGGCGGTGAAGTCGACCTGCCCCGAAACGTCGATGCCGTCCCCCTGCACCCGCAACCGGTCGATGCCGGACATCCGGTCGTGGTCGAGCAGCAAATGGACCTCGGCGGTCGCCGGCTGATCCGGCGTCTTCACCCAGTTCAATCGCGGCAGTTGCAGCCGCGTCCGGGCGAGGTCGGCCTTCAGCGTGATGTCGCCGCGGCCGTCGCGGCGCGTCTGCACCATCGCCTGGATCGCAGCGATCCCGCCGATCGCCTCGCCGGCATCGACGCCCAGCCCCGGCAGTTGCCGCGCATCGAGATTGGCCGACGCCGACACCTTCTGCACGATCTGCGCCGCCGGCCCGGGGCGGAAATCCATCTCGACCAGTGCCTGGGTCGGGATTTTGCCGACCTCTGCCTGGCCCGCGATCTTCAGCGCGTCGTTGCTGACCTCCACGTCCAGCACGCCCCGGTCGACATCGCGCCCGGCCACGGTGCCGCCGAGATGCACATCCACGAGATGCGCCGTGGCGGTGATCCCGATGTCGTCGAGGCCGACATTGAACTCCAATGGCAAGTGGGCAAGCGTGAGATGGCCGGTCATCTGGCCGCCGGGATCGCGCAGTTCCACAGGCGGCTTGGCCAGCAGCTTCAGCCTGGGATGCTTCAGCACCGCCAGCGCGTCGGCCAGCGGGCCGGAAATATTCGCCTCGATATCGGCAATCTGGTCACGGGCCGTGAGGCCGCTCAGCCGGACGCGGCCTTGGCGGACGGCGATGCCGCCCTGCGCCCCGCCCGCCTGCCGAGCGGACGCGACCGCGATGTCGATCACATCAGGTCCCTCGAAGGTCAGCCGGGCCTCGCCATGCTCAAGCGGCGGCACCGGGCGCAGCCAGTGCACCGTCAAATCATGCCCCTCCATGCCGCCGCTGAGGGCCACGAGGTCGACGGTGCTGAAATCCGGTGGCGTTTGCAGCACCATGTCGACATGGGCGTTGCGGGCGACGCCGGCGGTGATGTTCTGGGTCAGCCAGGGTTTCGTCCCGCGGCCGCCGACGCCTGTCGGCCAGATGTCCGAAAGATCCGCGAAGGCCAGCGCATCGACATCGAGGCCGACCCCGACCTGCACCATGCCCGTCTCTCGCCGCGCTTCGGCATGGCCATGCAGCACGCTGACCGGCTTGCCCGATGGCGGCGCCACCTCCATGCGGTCGAGCGTGAGATCGACGGCGTCGCGCGTGCCATCGGCATGCAGCACGGCTTTGAGGATCGGGAACTGACCCTCGCCCACCGCGACCGCGCCCTGGCCGAGCCTTGCCTCGGCGTGGACATGACGCGGCTGCAGGTCGACGCCGAGTTCGGCGTTGGCCGAGAGGGTCACGGGCAGGCCGATCTTGGCGAGGCCGGCGAGCGACGGGGCGGCGCCGGCCAGCTTCGCGGGCACGATCTCGCCTAGCTGAATCTGGAGCGCGGTCGATGTGCCGCCCGCGGGCAAGCTGGCCCGCGCGGTCAGGTGCAGCAGCGCGCCGCCGACACGGCCGTCGATGTCGGCGGTGCCCTCGACGCCGCCTTGCCGCAGGCGGGCGAAAGCGATGGCGACGCGCGGAAACTCCCAGGTCAACCCAAGCTGGCGGTCGATGATGGTAGCGGCGGCAGCGTCGACGCGCACGGTCAGCAGCTGGCTCCAGAACGACCCGCCACCCCGCAGATCGCTGCGCGGCGGCCGCGACAACTGAAGCATCATCCTGGGCACCCAGTCATCGCCGGAATCGGCCGCGGCTTGTCCGCTGCTTGCCTCCGTCGCCTCGGCGTTCTCACCGAGGCTGCCGAGATCGAGCCGGATCGCCCCGTCCGAGCCGCGCAGCGCCCGCAAATTGGCGCCGTCGACGACGAGGGTACGTGGCGCCAAGCGGCCGACCAACAGCCGCGCCAAAGAGAGCGTGGCGCTGGCATGCGGGACCCTGGCGACGATGTCGCCGTGGACGTCGATGGCGGCGACGTCTTGCATCTCGATTTCCAGCGGGTGGTCGACGCCGCGCGAGAACCCGTTCCAGGCGAGGGCCAGTCGGCCGATGGAAAGCCGGGTCGGCCCGCCGTCTTCGTTGGCCGCCGCCTCCATCCGATGCGCGAGCCACGGCAGCTCCAGCGGTCCTTGCGACAGTCGCCAGGACAGCGCCAAGACAGCAGCACCGGACAGCACCACCGCCGCGAACACCAGATGCAGCAGCTGGTGCAGCAACCGCCCGGTGATTCCAGCGACTTGACCCGCAATCGCCCTCACGTCCAGCCTGCCGCAAGATGCAAGAAGACCTGCTTTCGCACGCCCCCTGGCCACTGCCCGCCGACGCGCAGGCGGCAGCACGTTTGAGCCGGCAATTCGCCGGCTCCCGCAGCCGCGTGCCGCAGGCGTTGCTGCGCAGCCTCGGCGGCAATTCCCCGTTCCTCGCGGAACTCGCGGTCCGGGAAAAGCCGAGCCTGGTGTTGCTGGCCCGGGACGGCCCCGACATCGTGATCGACCGAGCGATGGCGGCCTTGGAAAAAATCCCGCCGACCGCGCCGCGTGCCCGCATCGCCGCGGGGCTGCGCCAAGCCAAGCGGATCGTGGCGCTGACGACCGCGATCGCCGATCTCGGTGGTCTCTGGAGCCTCGAACGCGTCACCGAGGTATTGTCCGACCTCGCGGAGGCGGCGTTGCGGCTGTCGGTCGCGCATCTGCTGCGCGCCGCCCACGACGCCGGCGAGTTGCACCTGCCCAATCCGGACGATCCGGCGCAGGCAAGCGGCTTCACGGTCCTGGGCATGGGCAAGCTCGGCGCCCGCGAACTCAACTACTCCAGCGATGTCGACCTGATCCTGCTGCACGATCCGCATTCCGGCTTGTATCACGGCGACGGTGTCGGCGCGTTCTACACCAGGGTGGCGCGCGGCCTCGTGAGCCTGATGGAGCTGCGCGATCACGATGGCTATGTTTTCCGCACCGACCTGCGCCTGCGGCCGGACCCGGCGGCGACGCCGCCAAGCATGTCGGTGTTCGCGGCGATCTCCTACTACGAGAGCATGGGCCAGAACTGGGAACGCGCGGCGATGCTGAAGGCACGGCCGGTGGCGGGCGACCTCGCTCTTGGGCACGCGTTCCTCGAAGCCATCCGACCGTTCGTCTGGCGGCGGCATTTGGACTTCGCCGCCGTCGCCGACATTCACGCCATGAAGCGGCGGATCGACGCGCATAAGGGCCGCAAGGGGCAGCAATTGCTCGGCTTCAACGTGAAGCTCGGCCGCGGCGGCATCCGCGAGATCGAGTTCCTCTGCCAGACCTTGCAACTGGTCTGGGGCGGCCGCGACCCTGGCCTGCGGGCGCCGCGCACGCTGGAGGCGATGCGGCTGCTGGTGCGCGCCGGCCACCTGCCGAAGGCGGCGGCGGCAACGCTCGCCTCTGCCTACCGCTTCCTGCGCGCGGTCGAGCATCGGCTGCAGATGGTGGCCGACCGGCAGACCCATTCGCTGCCCGAGCGGCCCGAGGCGCTCGAACAATTTTCCATCTTCATGGGCTATGCCGGCACCGCCGCCTTCGCCGCAGCACTGCTGCGCCACCTCAAGCGCGTGCAAACCAGCTACGCCAAGGTGTTCGAGGCGGTGCAGGAGCCGGCGGCGGCGGAGGGGCTCGATTTCAGCGGCGTCGGCGAGCCGCCGGCGGACACTGTCGCGGCCCTGGCGCGCATGGGCTACGGCAACACCGAGGCGATCGTCGCCGCCGTACGCGGCTGGCAGGCGGGGCGGCTTCGGGCTTTGCGCTCGCAGCGGGCGCGCGAATTGATGCAGGAGGTGCTGCCCGGCCTGCTCACCGCCTTGTCGCGCCAGGCACAGCCGGACATCGCCTTCGCCCGGTTCGACCGGTTCATGGCCGGCCTGCCCGCCGGGGTGCTGCTGCTGTCGATGTTCCAGCACAATCCGGCGTTGCTCGACCGCGTCGCCGCCGTGCTCGGCGCGGCACCGTCGCTGGCCGAGTATCTGACCCGCACCCCCTCCGCCCTTGAGGGGCTGATGGCGCCGGAAGTGCTGCCCGACATTGCCCGGCTGCTGCGCACGCGGCTTGAAGATGCGCGGGCGCTGGAGGACAGCATCGCCATCATCCGCGCGACGGTGCGCGAGGCGGGATTCGCGATCTCGGTCGCCACCATGGAAGGCCGGATGGACGCCGACGCCGCCGGCTTCGCCCGCACCGACCTCGCCGACGCGGCCCAGGACGCGTTGCTGGAACGCGTGCTGGCCGATTTTGCCGAACGCTTCGGCGCGGTGCGCGGCGGCGGCATGGCGCTGGTGGTGCTGGGCAAGGCCGGCTCCCGCGAGATGATGGCCGGCTCCGACCTCGACCTGATGCTGATCTACGATCATCCGGCGCGGGTGCAGGAAAGCTCAGGCGCACGCAAGCTGCCGGCCAGCCAGTGGTTCATCCGCGCGGTGCACGCCTACATGGCCGCCCTGACCGCGCCGGACGCCGAAGGCGCGATGTTCGACGTCGACATGCGGTTGCGCCCCTCCGGCAACAAAGGGCCGGTCGCGGTGTCGCTGTCGGCGTTCGAGCGCTACCACGCAAAGGACGCCTGGACGTGGGAGCGGATGGCGCTGACCCGTGCAAGGGTGATCGCCGGGCCGGCACCGCTGCGCGCCAAGGTGGAAGCGGCGATCCGCACCGCCATCGCCGGCGCCGACCCCGCGACGCTCCGCCACGACGCGACCGCCATGCGGCTGCGCATGCTGAAGGACTTGCCGCCGGACGGCCCGTGGGACGTGAAGCTGCGCCCGGGCGGGCAGGTCGAGGTCGAGTTCATCGCCCAGACGCTGCAATTGCTGCATGTCGGCGCAAAGCCGCATCTCGCCAGCCCGACCACCCGCATCGCCCTCGCCCAACTCCGCGATGCCGGGTTGCTGGACGCCGAAGACGCCGACATGCTGATCCGCGCCGACCGGATCTGGCGCACGGTGCAAGGCATGCTGCGCATCACCTATGGCCGCAAGCCGGCGCCGAGCCTGTCCGACGCGCCCGCCGAAGCCTTGCTGCGGGCCTGCGCCGCCGCCGGGCTGCCCCACTCCGCGACGGTTGACTTGGCGGCGCTTCACGCCACCCTGGAGACGCTCGCGCAACAGGTGCGCGCGGCGTTCAACACGCATGTGGGGCCAATAAAGCCATGACCGAGACTGCATCGCCGGGACCGCAGGAGGGCGACCGCGCCCCCGATTTCAGCTTGCCCGCGAGTGGCGGGCGCACCGTCAGCCTGAGCGCGCAGAAGGGCAAACCCTTCGCCCTGTATTTCTACCCGAAGGCCGACACGTCCGGCTGCACCCGCCAGGCCTGCGCCTTCCAGGAAGCGCTGCCGCAACTGGCGAAGATCGGCCTGGCGGTGATCGGGGTGTCACCCGACCCGATGAAGCCGATCGAGAAATTCGCCGAGAAGTTCTCGCTGACCTTCCCGCTCGCGTCGGACAGCGAGAAAGCCGCCGCCGCGGCCTACGGCACCTGGGTGGAAAAATCGATGTACGGCCGGAAATACATGGGCATGGAGCGGTCGACCTTCCTGATCGACGGCGCCGGCAAAATCCGCAAGATCTGGCGCAAGGTGAAGGTGGACGGCCACGCGGCCGAGGTCATGGCGGCGGCGCAAGCACTGAAGTAGCAGCATTGCGCCGCTTCTCGCGGGCCAGGATGAAACACCCGGCGGCCACGATGATGGCGGCGCCGGCGAGGGTGCGGCCGGCGGGGATTTCGGCAAAGACCAGATAGCCGAGCACGATCGCGCCGATGATGCTGGCGTACTGGAATGGGGCGACGACCGAGGCCGGGGCGAGTTGCAAAGCGCGGTTGGCGCAGAAATACGCGATCATCGCCAGCAACCCCACCAGGCACATCATTGCCGCGTCCAGCGGCGCCGGCATCACCCATCCCCAGGCGGCACTGCCGATCGACAGCACCAGCAATGCCGCCATCTGCGACGCCACCAGGAACGATGTCGGGGTGCCGCGCAGCCGCCGCGTCACCACCTGGGAGACGGCGTAGAGAAAGCTGCCGCACAATGCCACCGCCGCCTGCGGCGAGAGCGCGGTCGCGGCGTCGCCGGTCGGGCGCAAGGCCACGAGCACGCCGGCGAACCCGATCAGCACGGCAGCCCAGCGCCGCCAGCCGACCTGTTCGCGCAGGAAGATCGCCGACAGCGCGGTGATGTAGATCGGGCCGGCCAAATAGATCGTCGAGGCATCGGCCAACGGCAGCAGCGTGATCGCCCAGTAATACCCCGCCACCTCGATCGCCGAGAACAGGCTGCGCAACAGATGCAGACCGGGCTTGCCGGCGGCCCTGATCTGCGCGAAGTCGCGCCGCCGCAGGAACGGCGCGATCAGCAGAACCGCCACCACGGAGCGGACGAACAGCATCTCGCCCACCGGAAACCGCAGCACCAGGAACTTCGCCAGCGCGTTGCACGCCGCGAACAGCCCAACGCTCAGCAGCGTCAGCCCGATGCCGGCGAGGTGGCCGCCAACAATCGGCGCGTCAACAACCCCGGCGCCGGCAACCCGCACGCCGGCAACTCTCACGCCGGCAACCGTCACAGCAGTGATCAGGGGCGGCCGGGTGCGAGGAATTTCCACGGTGCGGTTTCCTTGGCGATGTCGGTCATAACCTCGATCAAGGTCGGCGAATTGGCGGCCAGCGCCTCCACCAGCGCCGTGCGCAGGCCGTCTGCGTCCGTCACTCGCCAGGACGGCACCCCGAAGCTGCGGGCGAACATCTGGAAATCCGGGTTCACCAACGCCGAGCCGGAATCTCGGCCCTCGAACAAGCGATGCTGGTCGCGCATCACGTTGCCATAGGCCGAGTTGTTGAACAGCACCGTCACGAGGTTGATGCCGTGCTGCCGCGCGGTCGCCAGCTCCGTACCCCCGAACAGGAACCCGCCATCGCCGGTCAGCGCCACCACCGCCCGATCGGGATGCGCCACCTTGACGCCGAGCGCCATCGGGAAGCCGGCGCCGAGGGTGCCGGAAAACCCCGAGGTGATCAGCGTCCGCGGCGCATGGAATGGAAAGCCGAACCACGAGACGTAGCCGGTCTGCGTCATCTCGTCGCACAGGATGCCGTCGGACGGCAGCACGTCGCGGATGACTTCGAGGAACGACATCTGCGGCTGCACCGACTGGATGTCCTGCGCCGACTTCGCCTTCTGCCGGGCAATCGCCTCGGCGCGCGCGGGATCGCGGCGAGGCCCGACGCGCGCGGCCAGGATGCGCGCGGCGTCGGCCGAATCGGCGACGATGCCGAGATCGACGCGCAATCGGCGCATCTCCACCGGGTCGATGTCGATGCGGGCGATCTTCAGGCCCTCGGGCTGCTTGCCCCACCGCATCGTCGGCGATTCGAGCCTGGTGCCGAACGCCACCAGCAGATCGGTCTGCGGCCACAACGGATAGGCGGCGGCGACCGACAGGCCGAGCGCATGGCGGTCGTCCATGATGCCCTTGCCGCTGCGGTACGACACGACCGGCGCGCCGACCCGCTCGGCCAGCGCGCGGATTTCGGCGGAGGCATGCAACGCCCCGCCGCCAACCCAGATCATCGGCGCCTTCGCCGCCTCCAGCAACTTCGCTAACGCCTCCATCTTCTCCGTGTCCGGCACCGGATTCGGGTGCTTCGGCAGCGGCGCCTGCGGGGTGACGTCGGCCGTCGCGGTGAACTGGTCCCACGGCATTTCGAGCGCGACCGGGCCCGGCCGGCCGGATTGCATCTCCTGGAACGCGCGCGCCATCAAATGCGAGGCTTGGCTCGGATGCTCGATCCGCTCGGCGTATTTCAGCAGGCTGCGCAGCGTCGCGAGCTGGTCCGGCAGCTCGTGCAGGCTGCCGCGGCCGCGGCCGATCAAGGCGCTCGGCACCTGCCCCGTCAGGCACAGCACCGGTGCGTTCAGGCCCCACGCGGTGGCCAACGCCGCCGTTGTGTTGAGCACGCCGGGTCCCGGAACCACCGCATACGCCGCCGGCCGGCCGGTGGCGCAGGCGTAGCCGAGCGCCATGTAGGCGGTGGTCTGCTCATGCCGCGCGTTGATCAGGCGCAGGCGGTTGGCGTTGCGGGCAAAGGCGTCGAACAAGCCATAGGTCTGGACGCCGGGCAGGCCGAAAATCGTGTCGATGCCGTGCCGCAACAGGCTATCGACAATCGCTTCCCCACCCGTCATCCGCGCCATTGCAATTTCCCCCCGGTCTGGACGGAAACTGGCACGCCATTGATATTAAGGCCAGGGCACGGGCAGCATGCCGACGAGCTGAGCGGGACTCATATGTGAGTGTGTGATTGGATGTTCAAATCTCGGGTGTTCCTGTTCGCCCTTATTGCATACGGCGCAATCGCCTCGGCGGCGTCGTTCTGCCCCAGCGTGGCGCAAACCGTGCCTCCCGCTACGGTCGCGGTTCTTCCCAGCGACACCGAGCTCGATTCCCTATTGGTCGCCAGGAACTGGAACGCTCTCGGCGCTGCACTTTCGCGACCTGGCCAAACCGAGACACTCGCAAGGCAGTTCAACTGGTTACACACGAGAATTGATGCTGGCGGCGGATTCCTACTCAGCTTACTCTTCGCGCGCGATATGTGGGCGCTTGGCGCCATGATGAAGATCGACGACCCGAGCAAGGACCTGCGTCTCACCGCGGCAATGATGACGCTATACACTTATGAGCTTATCGTCATAGACGGCGCCGAATGCGCGGATCAAACCGCCCCGAGCAAGCGGCTTGATCAGCTCTTTGCGGCTCGCGCTGAAACGCTGGCGTATCTCAAGAAGCAGCCGGTTGACCTCAAGACAAGAATCGTCGCTCTCGCGATAGCTCTCGAGCAGAAGACCGCATCGCTGCGCAAGGATGACGACCTGATTTGTCGCGGCGGACTAGAACAAATGAGGGCTGGCATCGAAGCGGGCAAGCAACACGAAGCGCCGGACCCTGCGAGACAATACGGCAAGGTCGTCGTGATCGAGCCGCCTGCCGATTGGGTCCCAAAATTCGTCGCGCCTGAACTTTATAGGCCGTTGCAGGATGCTGCGCGGTCCAATATGCGCGAAAGACTGCTTAATCTAACGGAATAGTGGACTTTCCAGCCCGCCGCAGATAGGCGGCGGCGCCGTTGGTGGCAGGCTGGGTCTTTCGGCGCTTGCCAGGCCAGCTCTTCACGCCGCGGCGCAGAGCGGCGACCACATACAGCAACAAGCCGAGCACCAGCACCTCGGCCGCGGGTCGCAGGCCGAAGCTCACGTCGAGGTTGCCGAGCAGGACCCGCCTTGCGTCGACGCCGGTGGCAAGTCCGTACCATGTTGCCTCGACGCCGGCCGTGAGCAAGGCCGCCAGCACGGCGAGAATGGGCAGCACCGCCAGCCGGCCCTGCCATTTGCGCGGCGCCTGCCGCCACAGCACCAGCCAGGCGAACAGGCCGAACAGAAACACCGCGTCCGTGACGTCGGCCTTGGATTGCAGGAAATAGTGGAAAATGGCCAGCGCCCCGATCGGGAAAATCAGCTTGTGCAGCCGCTTCCAACTGGCCCCCATGCGCCGCTGCCAGCCATCGGTGGACGTGACCGCCAACGCGACCAGCCCGGTCAACGCGACGAAGCCGATGGTCAGGTAGAACCGCCGGACGATCTCGCTGACCACCGTCAGCAGGTTCCATTTCTGATCGACGCAGTAAAGCAGCAGATGCGCCACCGCATAGCACGCGGTGGTGACGCCCAGCATCCGCCGCAGCAGCAGCACCCGCGGCCAGTCCAGCACCGGGCGGGCGGCGGAGACGGCGAGGGTGATGACCAGGAAGCGCACCGCCCAATCGCCGGCGCCGTGGATCATCTCGGTGACCGGGCGGCCGCCGAGGTCGTGCAGCGCCCAGCGCATCGACAGCACCAGCCCCGGCCACAGCACCAGCAGCAGGGTGATCAGCTTCAGCGGCGAAAACCGGCCGGCATGATCCTGCCAAACCGCCGAAATCCTAACAGCGCGCATGTTCATCGGTTTACCAAATACCCTCCGTCCTACGTTCGACTCGGCTGCGTGGACGCGGGTTACACCGCCTGGCGGCCCAACGCCACGAACTCCGCGGCGAGTGCGGCGGGATCGACCTCCGGCGGCCAGACGCAGGCCGCGTCCACCGCCTCGGCCAGTTGGCGGCGATAGGCTTCGCGGGGGATTTCCGTGGCCCCGAACTGCGTGAGATGGGCGGTCACGAACTGGGTGTCGAGCAGGCGGAAGCCGCCCAGGCGCAGGCGCGCGACCAGATGCACCAATGCCACCTTGGAAGCATCGCGGGCGCGGCTGAACATGCTTTCGCCGAAGAATGCGCCGCCGATCACCACGCCATACAAACCGCCGACCAGGACGCCGCCACTGCGGCATTCGAGGCTGTGCGCGTCCCCCGTTTCGTGCAGGCGGGTGAACAGACGCTCGATCTGCGGGTTGATCCAGGTGTCCTGGCGGCCAGGTGCGGGATCGGCGCAGGCGGCGATGACGGCCGCGAAATCCTGGTCGGCCGTCACCTCGAACTGGCCGGACTGCACCGTGCGCAGCAGCCGGCGCGACAAATGGAAGCGATCGAGCGGCAGGACGCCGCGCTGCTCCGGATCGAGCCAGTACAGCCGGTCGCCATCGCGCGTCTCGGCCATCGGAAACAGACCGGCGCGATAGGCGCGGAGCATCAGCTCAGGCGTGACCTCAAAACTGCGGCGCGACATCGCCCCAGTCTGCCTGAGGCCCGGCGGCGGCGCCATGCCGCGGCGCCACGGGCTGCTCAAACGGCGCGGCGGCCGATGATCGCGGCGCGCAGGCGTTGCGACAGTTGGTCGATGAGGGCGACGGTGATCAGCACCATCAGGATGATGAACGAAGCCTGCCGCCATTCCAGCACCCGGATCTGCTCGGACAAATGCAGCCCGATGCCGCCGGCGCCGACGATGCCGATGATGGTGGCCGAGCGGGTATTGGATTCGAAAAAATAAAGGATCTGGCTGGCGATCACCGGCAGGATCTGCGGCACCACGCCGAAGCGGATCGCCTGCAGCGAGCTTCCGCCGGCGGAAAGCACGCCGTCCACCGGGCGGCGATCGGCGGTCTCGATCGCTTCGGACATCAGCTTGCCGAATCCGCCGAAATCCGAGCAGGCGATGGCGAGCGCGCCGGCAAACGGGCCAAGCCCCACGACGTTGATCCAGATCAGCGCCCAGATCAGCGTGTCGACACTGCGGATGCTGTCGAGGCCACGCCTTGTCAGGAAATGCAGCACCCGGTTGGCGACGATGTTCTTCGCCGCCAGGAAGGCGAACGGCACGGCGCAGATCGCGGCCAGGAAGGTGCCGAGGAAGGCGATCGAAAGCGTCTGCCCGAGTGCGCCAAGATAGAGCAGGAAGCGATCCCAGCTCTGCGGATCGGGCGGCAGCATCAGCCCGACGATGTCGATCAATCGCCCGAGTCCGCCGAACAGGCGGGCCGGCGAGGCGTCGAACGCCACAAGGGCGAAGATGTAGAGTCCCACGGCCGCGCCGAAGGCTGCGAGGCCGGCGCCGCGACGGCGCCAATCGGTGGCGAACAGGTGCGCATGGCGGTGCCGCAGCGCGGCGGTGTCGGCCGTGAGCATACTGGACGTCATCGACCGGTATCCAGGCCGAGCATCCGGTGGCGCAGCTGTTCGGAGAGGAAGTCGGTCAGCATCACGCACAGCACCAGCATCAGCAGGATGGCACTGACGTCGGAGTAATAGAATTTGCGGATCGCCACGATCAGCTCCTCGCCGATGCCGCCGGCGCCGACGAAGCCGAGCACCGCGGCACCGCGCACATTCACTTCGAAACGCAGCAGCGCATAGCTGGCGAAATTGGAGATCACCTGCGGCACCACGGCAAAACGTATCTGCGTGAACCAACCGCCGCCGGTGGACGCGACGCCGTCGACCGGATTCATGTCGATATTCTCAACCACCTCGGCGAACAACTTGCCGAGCGCACCGGTGGTGTGAATGGCGATCGCCAGCACACCGGGCAACGGGCCGAGCCCGAAGGCGACCACGAAGATCATGGCGAAGACGATATCCGGCACGGTGCGGCAGAATTCCAGCGCTCGCCGAATCACGGTTCGCACCAACGCCGAGCGAATGAGGTTGCGGCTGCACAGGAAACCGCCGAGGAAGGCGGTGATGGCGCCGGTCAACGTGCCGACATAGGCCATCAGCAACGTCTCGCCGAGCAGGCGGCTCCAGCGGCGCAGACCCCAGAACCACTCGGTCGGATCGCTCCAGACCATTGCGCCGGAATCGAGATGCAGCAGCCGGTTGAAATAGCTGGTGAAGTTGCCGATCTTCGCCCACCAGGTGGCGAGATTGACTTCGGCGCCGACGCCCGCCGCCAGCCACGCCAGTGCCGCCGCGGCAAGGCCCAGCAGCAGCTGCCGCCGCTTGGCCGCGACCGCCTGATCATAGCCGCGCAGCAGCGGCGCGAGCTGCGCCGCGGGGGGTATGGTGAGCAGGCGCATCGGCGCGTTGCCTGGCCTATGCTTCAAGGTTCTCGTGGTCGCCGCCTGTCACCGCGGCCCCTCCCTGAGCGGGAGGGGGAGCAGATGCCGCCATCAGGCCGATTTCTTGCGCAGATGGTCCACGAAGCTGATGAGCTTGATCGTGTCGTCATAGGCGGCATTGTCGATCGGCTGCCACGGCAGGTTCTTGCCGTCGGAGAGTTTCGCGAAAGCCGCCTTGTCCTTGACCGGCGCGTCGAGGAAGGCGCTTTTGATCGCCGCCTTCAGGTCGGGCGGCAGGTCGGTCAGCATCGCGGTCGGCGAGTTGATGATCAGGTCGGATTTCAGGATGATTCGGAAATCGGCCTTCGTCATCGCCGTGCCGTCCGGATGCTTGACCATGCCCTTCGACAGCATGCGCGTGAGGTTCGAGTCGTCGTCCGCGTTCCACCAGTTGGCGGCGACGTCGACGGTGCCTTGGCCGAGCGCGATCACCGCGTTCTCATGGCTGCCGGTAACGAGCACGCGGCCGAAGAACTTCTCCGCGTTGATGCCATGCTTGTCGAGCGCGAACAACGGCATGTTGTAGCCGGAGGTGGAGTTCGGATCGACCAGGCCGATATTCTTGCCCTTCAGGTCTTCGATTTTCTGGTACGGGCTTTTCGCGTTGACGTAGAACACCGAGTAGTAGCCCTTGGTGCCGTCGCTGTTGACGTCGATGATGAAGGCGTCGGTCGCAACGCCGGTCAGGCGGGCGCGGGCGAACGAGGCCGGGCCGTAATACCCGACATGGATGTTGCCGGCGCGCTGGCCTTCAATCACCGCCGCGTAGTCGTTGGCGATCCGCAATGTGATTTTGGTGCCGAGTTGCTTGCTGAGATACGCGGTGAACGGCGCGAAGCGGTCGTTCACGCCCGAGGCGTTCTCCGCCGGCACGACCGCGAACACCAGCTCCGGATATTTCGAAGCCCACGACTGCGCCCGAACCGGCGAGGCGGCGACGGCGGTGGCGCCGGCCGCGAGACCTGCGAGAAGCGTGCGGCGATCGATCATGATTTCAACCTCGTTGTTGGTGACTTGGAGTTTCAGGCGGGCAGGTTCAGGCGGCAGCAGCTTCCAGGCCCAGCTCCGGCTCGGCAGCCTCCGGCTGGCCAAGCACCTCGGCCGCTTCCATGCCGTACAGCTCGCGCACGGCCGCGTCGGTCAGGGCTTCGGGCGCATCGTCGAACACCACCCGCCCGGCGGCCATGCCGACCAGGCGGTCGCAATAGAGGCGAGCGATGTCGAGCGAGTGGATGTTGCACAGCACGGTCAGGCCGAAATGCCGGTTGATCCGCTGCAGCGCGTCCATGACGATCTTGGCGTTGCGCGGATCGAGCGAGGCCACCGGCTCATCGGCGAGGATGATCTCGGGTTCCTGCACCAGCGCGCGGCAGATCGCCACGCGCTGCTGCTGGCCACCGGAAAGATGGTCCGCGCGCTGCGGTGCCAGCTCGGCGATATCGAACTGGTCCAGGGCGGCGATGGCGATGGCGCGGTCATCTTCGCGCCATAGCTTGAGCATCGCGCGCAGCGCGTTGGTGTGCGCAAGCCGGCCCATCAGCACGTTGTCGAGCACATCAAGCCGCCCGACCAGATTGAACTGCTGGAAGATCATCGCGCAACGACGGCGCCAATTCCGCAGCTCGGCGCGGCGCAGTGCCGTGACATCTGTGCCGCCCCAGGTGATGCGCCCGGCACTTGGGTCGGCGAGGCGGTTGATCATGCGCAGCAAGGTGGATTTGCCCGCACCCGAACGGCCGATCACGCCGACGAACTGGCCGGAAGGCACGCTCAGCGTCACACCGTCCACGGCGCGGGTCGCGCCGAACAGCTTGGACACTCCATCAACGACCAGCATCGATCCCACGTATCCGTCACCCCGTCCGGCCCGGCGGTTATGTCGCATTGCGGCGGCGGCGTGGTTGAAGGTTTTATGACGCTGGTGTCGTCATCGGGGTTTTGTCATCCCCGGCCTGTCATCATAATGTCATGCATGGGCAAGTCCGGGACTTGTCCGCGACACCGGAAGGTCCGACGCCATGATCACCCGCCGCAGCCTGCTCGCCGCCTCCGCCGTCTCGCTCGCCGTCCCTGCCGTGGCGCAGGATGCGCGGCCGATGCCGAAGCCCGGCAAGCGCGACTGGGCCGCCCAGGTGCCGGTGATGCGGATCGGCCTGCTCGGCGGCGAGAACGACGCCGACCGGCTGGCCCGCGTCGACGGCTACAAGAAGCTGATGGAGACCACCTTCGAGGTGCCGGTGAAGCTGCTGGTCGCCGCCGACTATGCCGGCGTGATCCAGGCCTTCGCCGCGAAGCAGCTCGAGACCGCGTATATGAGCCCGGCCGCCTATGCCGCCGCCTGGCTGGAGAGCAACGGCGACGTCGTGCCGCTGGTGGTGACGCAGGAGCAGGACGGCAGCAACTCCTATGTCTCGGTGATGTATGTGCGCGCCGACAGCGGCATCACCGTCGCTCGCCGAGATGAAGGGGCATTCGCTGGCCTGGGCGGATCCGAACAGCGCCTCGGGCTACCTGATCCCGCGCGCCGAGTTCCGCGCGCAGGGCATCGATCCGGAGCCCGGCAAGTACTTCGGCCGCACCGGCTTCGCCGGCGGCCATGAGCAGACGGTGGTCGCGGTGCTCAACCAGCAGTACGACGCCGGCGTCACCTGGACCTCCGGTGTCGGCGATCCGGCGGAGGGCTACACGCGCGGCGACGCTGCGCATGATGGTCGACAAGAAGATGCTCGACATGAAGGACCTGCGCATCATCTGGAAGTCGCGCCCGATCCTGAACGGCCCGCTGACCGTGCGGAAGAGCACGCCGGCGAGTTACCAGGCCGACATGCTGGCGTTCCACCTGCGCGCTGCCGACGGCGTATCCGGACGTCTACCACACGTTCGACATGGGCAGCGGCAAGGGCTGGGTGCCGGTGAAGCACGAGGACTTCCAGGTGTTCATCGACATGCTGCAGCAGGAGGCGGCGGAGCGCCGGCGACCGGTGAGCGGCGTGTCGCCGCGTCGCTCGAGGCCGCCTTCCAGGCGCGCCGCCGCGCGCGGCTGCGTCGGCGGCGTGCGGCGGCGGTGCGTGCTGCTGCTCGCGCTGCCTGCTGCTCGCCGCCGTGGGTGTCCGAGGCCTATCCCGTCGTCGCTGATCGCCGGGCGCCGCGGATCGGCGAGTATTTCGACAAGCTGCTGCCCGATCTGCGACTGGCACAGCGCTGTTCGCCGGCACGCAGACGCAGGGATCGCTCGCCTATTGGATCTACCGGCTCGACAGCTGGCTCTGGCTGCTGTTCGAGACCAGCCAGATGGCGGCGCTGGCGACGCTGGGCGGCGCGGCGGTGGCGCTGCTGCTGTGCTTTCCCGCCGCGCGCCAATCTGGCGCCGAACCGTGCGACGCATTTCGCCTTCCGCCGCGCTGCTGGAACTGTTCCGCACCGTGCCGGACATCGTCTACGCGCTGATCCTGGTGTGGACGTTCGGCGTCGGCCCGCTCGCCGGCATTCTGGCGATCGCACTGCACACCGTGGGCGCGCTGGGAAAGCTGTTCGCCGAGGTGGTGGAGAATGCCGACATGCGGCCGTGGGAGGCGCGTGCGCGCGACCGGCGGCAACTGGGTCGCACGCCGTGCGCTTCGCCATCCTGCCGCAGGTGCTGCCGAATTTCCTGAGCTACGTGCTGCTGCGCTTCGAGATCAACGTGCGCGGCGCGACGGTGATCGGCTTCGTCGGCGCCGGCGGGATCGGTCAGGAACTGTACTTCGGTCATCAGCTTCAACTACTACCAGGAGATCGGCGCCATCATCGTGCTGATCATCCTGGCGGTGAGCGCTGATCGACCTGACGTCGGAGTGGCTGCGGACGTTGGGCGATCGGCGCGCGGATGCCAGTGTCGGGATGCGTGCGCATGAAAACAGCGACCGCCCACGAGATCGCCGCGCCTGCGCGCCCGGCTGCCGGCGCGCCTTCGGCGCCGCCGCGGCATTGCGCGCGTGGCGCGCATGCGCTCGGTGCGGTGCTGTTCGTCGGCCTGGCTGGTCGCGCTGTGCGTCTGGTTCGACATCACCCCGGCGCGGCTGTCGCGCGGCCTCTCCGGGCTGTTCGTCATCCTGCGCCAGATGATCCCGCCGAGCCCCGGCGCGCAGTGGCAGGACATCCTGCGAGGCCTGGCGGAGAGCGTGGCGATGGCGTTTCTCGGCACCTTCGTCGCCGCGATGCTGATCGCGCTGCCGCTGGGCTTCCTCGGCGCGCGCAACGTGGTGGTGAACGCGCTGGCGCATTTCTCGATCCGCCGCGTGTTCGACGGGTTCCGCGGCGTGGACCAGCTGATCTGGGCGCTGGCGTTCGTGCGCGCGGTCGGGCTGGGGCCGCTGGCCGGCGTGCTGGCGATCACCGCCGCGGATATCTGCGTGCTGGCGAAGCTGTTCGCCGAGGCGATCGAGAACGCCGATCGCGCGGCAGACCGAGGCGGTGACGGCGGTCGGCGGCTCGCGCCTGCTGGTGATCCGCTTCGGCCTGCTGCCGCAGGTGCTGCCGGTGCTGCTGGCGCAGGTGCTCTATCGCGTTCGAGAGCAACACGCGCAGCGCCGCGATCCTGGGCGTGGTCGGCGCGGGCGGCATCGGGCTGCAGATCGCCGAGCGGATCAAGGTGCGGCTACTGGGACGAGGTGTCGTTCATCATCATCCTGATCCTGGCCACCGTCGCCGCGATCGACTTCGTCTCCGCCAGGATCAGGCGGCGGATCATCGGCGGCCGGGGACGCGCCGCCTGAGCGGGTTCGCGCGTTGACGCCGCCCTACCGCTTCAGCGGCAGCGAAATCCAGCGGCGGCCATGGGTGTCGGCGATCAGCAGCAGGACGTGTTCGCGCTTTTCGGCGATGGCCGCATCCAGAAGCCGCAGCGCCTCCGCCGGCGTCTCGACGGCCTCGCTCTCGACATTGAGAATGACCGCGCCGGGGGTGATATCGTATTTGGCCGCAGGCGAGTTCGGCACGACATTGGTCACCAGAACGCCGGTCTGACGGCCGGGCAGCGCCAGGCGCGCGCGCACGTCGCTGTCGGCCGGACCGAGCACGAGGCCGAAATCATCGCGGTCCACCCGCTCGGTCAAATCCGCAGGCGCAGGTTTCGCCTCGGTCTTGTCGGCGGCCGACTCGCCGATCGCCACCGAAACCACCTGCCGCCGGTGGTCACGCCATATGGCGAGGTTGACGGCCCCACCAATCGGGCTGCTGCCGATCACCCGGTTGAGGATGCGCGGCTGCGCCGGCACATCGTCGCCGATGGTCAGAATCACGTCGCCATTCCGCAACCCCGCGGCGGCGGCCGGCGAGCCGGATTCGATGCCGGTGATGATCGAGCCGCTCGGCGCCCGCAAGCCAAGTGCCGTCGCGACACCGATGCTCACCGATGTCACATGCGCACCGATCCAGCCGAGCCGCAGCACGCCGTCCTGCCGCAGCCTGCGGATGATGAAATTGGCGTCGTTGCTGGGGATCGCGAAGCCGAGCCCGACGGAGACCGCGGATTCGCCACCTGGGCTGAACAATGCGGTGCTGACACCGATCACCTCGCCGGCGCCGTTGAACACCGGCCCGCCGGAATTGCCCGGGTTCAACGGCGCGTCGATCTGCATGAACGAGACGGCCTGGCTTTCATCGGTGTTGCGGTCCAGCGCGCTGACGATGCCGGAGGTGACCGTGCCGCCGAGGCCGAGCGGGTTGCCGACCATGAACACGCGGTCGCCCGGCTGCATCGCCTCGCTGTCGCCGAACCGCGCCACCGCCAGCTCGCGGCCGGCATCGACCTTCAGCAGCGCCAGGTCCGCCTGCGTCGCGGCGGCGAGCAAACTGGCGCGGAGGCGGGTGCCGTCGCTGAGGGTGACGACGATCTCATGCGCGCGGGCGACGGTGTGGCGGTTGGTGGCGATGATGCCGGAGGCGTCGACGATGAAGCCGGCCCCATTCGTGCGCCGCTCGTTGGTCATCCGCTGCGCCGCCATGTTACCGGTTTCGACGTCGGCGGTGGCATAGCTGAGGATGGCGATGTCGACGATTTCGGGGCGGACGGCGGCGATCATTTCGGACGGCGACGCGGCCGGTTGGCCCGCAGCCGGTTCGCCGGTCAGCGATGAAAGCAGCAGTACGACCGTGGCGGCAGCAGAAAGTCCGGCTCCGGCGATCCAGGGACAGGCGCATCGCAACATCTCCAACCCGCGCCCGGACGCCCGGGATGCGGGTGGTAAACCATGCGCGGGGATGATCGTTCCGGGACGGGCGCCGCCGTTCGGCGGAAATTCTAATCCGCGGCCGCCACCATGCCGGTGATACGGGCCTGCACCGCTTCGCCGAAGCTCTCGAAGATGCGGCGGGAGACGGGGTCGCGTTCCCAATCGTATTCGGGATGCCACTGCACGCCGACGACGAATCCGGCGGCGCCCGGCACGCGCACCGCCTCGATCGTGCCATCCGGCGCGACGCCCTCGGCGACCAGGCCCGGGCGCCAGCCGGTCGATGCCCTGGTTGTGCAGCGAGTTCACCGCGATCTCGCGCGCTGCCGGCGACGCGGTGCAGCCAGCTTCCCGGAACCACGCGGACCGCGTGCGCCTTGCCGGTGCGCACGCGCGGGTTCGGCTGCATCGGGGTTGAATGGTCGATCCGGTCGGGCAGGTCCTGCAACCGCTGGTGCAGGCTGCCGCCCAGCGCCACGTTCAGTTCCTGCAAGCCCGCGGCAGATCGCCAGCACCGGCACGCCCTGCGCGATGGCGGCGCGGATCAGCGGCAGGGTGCGTCTCGTCGCGCTTGGTGTCTTCCGGAGTGCCCTCGGCGTGCGGCGGTCCGTCGTACAGGCGGGCTGCACGTTGGAGCGGCTGCCGGTGAGGATGATGCCGTCCAGCCGCGACAGCAGCGTCTCGACATCGGCGGCCGCGCCGTTGGCGGGCACCAGCACCGGCACGCCGCCGACCAGCTGGTCGGTCGCGCGGACATAGGTGTCGGACGCGGCATGGTTCGGCATCCCGAAGGTGCCGAACAGTTTGGTGCAGCAGGAAATGCCGATCAGCGGTTTCATCTCGAAAGCTCGATCATTTCGCGGTCGTAGGCAGCATCCTCGATAATCGCGTCAAAATGAAGACAAGTTGGCGCAACGCCGCATCGCGGCGGCTGCAAGCGTCGCGGCCGGCTCAGCGGTTCGAGTCGGTGCCGGGGCTGTTGCCAAGCAGGCGCGGATCGACGAACTCGAACAGCTTGCCGTCGAAACGCCCGCCCAGCTCGATATTGAACAGCGACACCCGTGTCTCCTGGCGCTGCGCAGTCGACCACCGCCCATTGCCGCAGCGCCAGCGGCGCGTCGGCGAACACCAGGGTAAGGCTGCCATCGCCGGGGGAGGAAGTCCGCATCGTCGCCACCTGGATCAGGCCAGGCTGCCGGTCGATGCCGATGACGGTGACGTCGCCCGACAGCTTCAGGGTGTCGGAGAGCAGCGTGCTGAGCGGCGTCTGCGACAACGGAAAATTGTTGGTCTGCATCAGTTTCTTGTCGTGGAACACCACCAACCCATGGCCGGCCACCAGCAGGAACGGGCTGGGCGGATCGTATTCGAAGCGCAGCCGGCCGGGGCGGTCGATCCAGGCGGTGCCCTGCGACGTCCGCCCGTCCGGCGCCACTTGCAGGAAGCGCGCCTTCAGGCTCCGCAGGCCGTTCATGTAGATCTCGATCCGGGCGATGTCGGCGCGATCCTGCGCGGTCAGCGCAATGCCGGCCGCCTGGGACGGCCGCGCGGCGGCGGCCAGGAGGGCGGGGGCGGCCAGGAAGGCGGGGGCGGCGAGCACGGCGCGACGGGTGAGGTTGGATGCGGTCATGGGCCTTGATGTGGCACCGTCGGGCGCGGATTCAAAGCCGCGAGATTTGCAATTCCGCGGCGACAGCGATGCCGCGTGCCGCGGGGTCGGCCGTCGCCGGCAAGCTCAGCGCAGCATCCGGCGCATTCGCGGGTCCAGCGCGTCGCGCAGGCCATCGCCGAGCAGGTTCAGGCCGAGCACCAGCATGGCGATCACCACGCCGGGCGCCAGCGACACCCACGGCGCCTCGACCATCGCATCGCGGCCGTCGGCGATGATGGCGCCGAGCGTCGGCTGCGGCGGGGGCGGGCCGACGCCGACGAAGCTCAGCACCGCCTCGGCCAGGATGGCGATGGCGAAGACATAGGTTTGCTGCACCACCAACGGTGCGGCGCAAGCGGGCAGCACGTGGCGCCAGAGCAGACGCCCGGTGCGGGCGCCGACGGCGCGCGCCGCCTCCACGTAATCCTGCGCCCGCGCCACCAGCACCGCGCCGCGCATCACTCGCGCCGTGCGCGGCGTGTAGGCGACGGCCAGCGCCACCACGACAGTGGTTTCGCTCGGCCCCAATGTGGCGGCCAGGGCGATCGCCAGCAGCAGGCCGGGGAACGCCATCAGCCCATCCATCACCCGCATCAGCCACAAATCGATGCCCCGCCACCATCCGGCCAGCAACCCGGCGACTGCCCCGCACACGCCGGACACCACCGCCACCGCAATGCCGATCGCGAGCGAAATGCGCGCCCCGAACAGGATGCGGCTGAGCACGTCGCGGCCGTAGCGATCGGTGCCGAGCCAGTTGAGGCCGGACGGCTCGCCGAGGCGGTTGCGGTAATTGTTCTTCACGGGGTCAAACGGCGCGATCCAGCCGGCCAGGAAAGCCGTCAGCACCACGAGTCCGACCAGGACCACGCCGATCACGAACGAGCGGCGTCGCAGCAGGTCTCTCACGCCGTCTCCCGCAGTCGCGGATCGGCCCAGAGGTAAAGCAGGTCGACCAGGAGATTCACCAGCACGAAGACAAGGGAGATAATCAGCAGCCCGCCCTGGATGATCGGCCAGTCGCGCCGCAGCACCGCGCCGATCACCAGCCGCCCGACGCCGGGCAGGCTGAACACCTGCTCGATCACCAGCGCGCCGCCCAGCGACAGGCCGAAGCCGATGCCGACCACGGTCAGGATCGGCACCAGCGCGCCGGCCAGGACATGCACGGCGAAGACCCGCTTTTCCGTCAGCCCCTTGGCGCGGGCGGTGCGGATGAAGTCGCTGCCGGCGACCTCCAATGCGGCCGAGCGTGTCATGCGCGCGATCGGGCCAAGCTGGGTCAAGGCGAGGGCGCCGGCCGGCATGGCGATGCTGCGCAACCAACCCAGGGCGTCGCTGGACAGCGGCACGAAACCGCCGGTCGGCAGCCAGCCGAGCTTCACCCCCACCACCCAGATCAGCAGCAGCCCGAGCCAGAAATCCGGCACCGACAGCCCGACCAGCGCCGCCCCCATCGCCGCCTGATCCGGCCAGCGCCGCACCTTCGCCGCCGCCACCAACCCCGCCGGAATCCCCAGCAGGCAGGCCAACGACAGGCCGGTGAAGGTCAATGAGAGCGTGACCGGCAGGCGCTCGCGCACCGCCTCGCCCACGCTCTGGCGCAGCAGCACGGAACGGCCGAGGTCGCCGTGCAGCAGGCCCGCGTACCATTGGCCGAGGCGCGTCAGCGCCGGCTGGTCAAGCCCGAGTTCGACGCGGATGCGCTGGATGTCGGTGGCGGTCGCGGTCGGCCCGGCCATTTCGGTGGCGATGTCGCCTGGCACCAGCAGGGTCAGGCCGAAGCTGACCACGGACACCACAAGCAGCACAGGTATCGCCGCCGTCAGGCGGAGCGCGATCAGCCTCAGCACCGCGGAAAGACTCTCCTACCGACTCAGGCGAACCAGCAATCCCACATCCTGGGGATGCGATACGGCGCGTAGTTCATCACGTTGGCGCGGGTCGCCTGCACCACGCCGATATCGGCCACCTTGATCGCGATCGCCTGGTCGTACATTCGTGCCTGGAACGCCTTCACTGCCGCGCGCCGGTCATCGAGCTTGAGCTCGCCGGCGAGCTTGGCGGCACAATCCTCGATCACCGGGTCGTGGGTGACCTGCACCGGCAACTTGCCGGCAAAGAAGCCGATGACGTTGTACGGGCCTTCGTACGGCTCGATCCCCATCGCCAGCGGCCACAGATTCCAGCCATCCGGCTTCACGCGCGACGCATTCACCGTCGGCCAGTCGGTAACCGTGAGCTTCACCTTGAAGCCGGCGGCCCGCAATTGCTCGGCGGCGACGGTGGCGGCGTCGAGGTGCCATTTGATGCTGCTGTCGCAGATGATCTGCAACTCCTCGCCCTTGTAGCCGGCCTGTGCCAGGCGGGCCTTCGCCTTCTCCTGGTCCTGCTTCACATAGGCGTCGAGCCCGTCAGTTCCGGGATAGTAGTTGGTGCCCGGGTACTGCCAGGCCGGGTCCATCCGGTACAGCCCGTCCGACGAGATCGCCGCCACCTCCTCAAGGTCGAGCGCCGCCTGGATGGCGCGGCGAATCTCGACATTGGCGGTCAAGCCCCAGTTGTTGTTCATCATCAGGGTGAGGAACGCCCAGGGCATCATGTTGTAGATGCGCACGCTCTTGTCGTCCTTCAGCCGCTTGGCGGCGGGGATGTCGAGCGTCTCCAGCACCTGCAGCTCGCCGGTCTGCAAGCCGGCGGTGCGCGCGCCGCCCTCCGGCATGATGCGGAAGCTGACGCTGTCGAAATACGCGGTCTTGCGGCCGGTGAAGCCATCGCGCTTGTCGTAGCTGGTGTTGGGGACGTAGCCGTCGAACCGCGCCATCTTGACGTAGTTGTCAGGCTTGTATTCGACGAAGCTGAATGGGCCGGTGCCGATGATCGCCGGCGCGCCGACTGGCTTTGCGCATTCCTCCGACGGCATGATCACGAACGGCGCCCGCGGGCTGCTGATCGCCTCGATCAGGCCGGGATAGATGCTGGCCATCTTCAACACCAGGGTGTTGGAATCCGGCGTCTCGAACGCGGCCACCGGCTTCAGCGTGTCGGCCGAGCCGCCAACGCGGGCGTAGCGCTCCATGCTCGCCTTGGCATCGGCCGATGTCATGGTCTTGCCGTTGTGGAATTTCACGCCGCTGCGGAGCTTGAACGTGTAGGTCATGCCGTCGGCCGCGATGTCGACACCCTCGGCCAGTTCGGGCTTCGGATTGGCGACCTCGTCGCGGGTGAACAGCGACTCGTACATGTGCATGGAAATGTTGCGCGCCGCGGCCGCCGTGGTCGCCTGGGCATCGAGCGTCGGCGGTGCCGCGGTCATGCCGACGATGACGTCGCCACCCCTACGGCCGGCGGAAGGACCCGTGGACTGGGCGATCGCCGGCATCGGCAGAGTGGACGCCAGCAAGGCGGCATTGAAGCTGCGGCGGCGTATCATTTTCATCCCCTTTGTCGATTGGCAGCGGGTGTGCGGGCCTCGTCCCCGATGCTGCTGCCCCCGTCCCCGCTTGGCAAGAGGTTGCTTTTGTCAAGAGCCCGGGTTGGCAAACGGCTCGCTCCAGCGCAGGATCGCGCAGGTTTGGTCAATACCAGGTTCAGGGGGAGTTCAGCTGATGTCCGCGATCATCCGTAATCTTTCCTCAAGTGACGCCGAAGCCGAGGAGTGGCGCCTGCGCTGCGACATGGCCGCGGTGTTCCGCATTTCCGCACGGCATGGCTGGAACGAGCAGATCGGCAACCATAATTCGCTGATGCTGCCGCAGCTTCGCGCCGATGACCCGCCGACCTTCATCATCAATGCCCGCGGCTACCGGTTCGAGGAACTCACCGCGTCCAGCCTGATCGTCTGCGACCTCGACGGCAACGTGCTGCGCGGCCGCGGCGAACTGCGGAAGGTGGCGTTCCACATTCACGCCCGCATCCACCTGCGCAACCCCGCCGCCGCCTGCGTGCTGCATGTCCACCCGCAATACCTCACCGCGCTGTCCATGCTGGAAAACCCAGAGATGGCGCTGGCTCACCACAACAACCTCGCTTTGAACGACCGTGTGGTGGTCGACAACCAGGGCGACGCGCCGGTCGGCGACATCAGCGAGGGCGACCGCATCGCCGACCTGATGGGCGACAAGACCATCATGATCATGGGCGGCCACGGCGTCACCGTCGTCGGCCCGACGGTGCATGACGCGTTCGACGAGCTGTTCAGCGCCGAGCGGACGATGATGTACCAGTTCACGGCGATGTCGAGCGGGCAGAAGCTGCGCCAACTGCCGGAGCAGCATCGTCGCCGCTACAACGGCCCATGGAGCGGCCGGTCGGACGCCCGCATGCATCTCGACGCCTGGCGTCGCATCCTCGACAAAGAGGAACCGGATTACGCAACCTGATGCGCGCTGACGCGCGCTTCGCGCGCGGCGAGGCAAGCGGCGGCGGTGCGCTTGCACCGCGAAAGCGCTCTCAAGCCTTGCGTTGAACAACGCACACACCAACAATGCGTCCTCGCCCCAGAACCCGGGCACGCCCATGCAACCAGCCGAGTACGACGCGTTCTGGCTCCGCTACCTCCGCGCCCACGCCCGGCCTGGTACGCGCGGATTGCACTACGCCGGCAGCCTGCTGGCACTGACTGCCCTGGCGTTGGCGATCCTGGCCGACTGGCGCTGGGTGATCCTGGCGCCGGTGATCGGCTACGCCTTCGCCTGGGGGGCGCATCTGCTGCTGGAAGGCAACCGCCCCGAGACCTTCGGGCATCCGCTGTGGTCGTTGGTCAGCGATTTCAGGATGCTGCTGCTGTTCCTGACCGGGCGCCTGTCGCCGCATCTGCGGCGCGCCCGGGAGCGGCCGTCGACGGATTGACGACCCGGCCTGACGCCGGCGCAACCCCCGCCCCGCTGCACCGTTGTTTTGCGCGCTCGATTTGGCATGCTCGGGCTGCCACAGGAAAAAAATGTTCGCCACGGCGTGGACGCTGGCCAAGGACACCGTGCTCGCCTTCATCGACGACAACGCGCTCAGCCGCGGCGCGTCGATCGCGTTCTACACCGTCACGTCGATCGCCCCGGTGTTGTTCATCGTCGTCGCCATCGCCGGCCTCGCGTTCGGCGAGGATGCGGCACGGGGTGCCATCGCCGCCGAGCTTGGCGGGCTGATGGGCCAGGAAAGTGCCGAGTTGCTGCAGGCCGCGATCAAGGGCGCGGCCGGAAGAACCTCGGGCATTTTGGCCAGCGCCATCGGCTTCGTCACCCTTGTCGTCACCGCCTCGGGCGTGTTCGGGGAGATGCAATCGGCACTGAACGCCATCTGGAAGGCTGAGCCGCAGGGCACGACGATGTCCCAGTTGATCCGGGCGCGGGCGCTCAGCCTCGGGCTGGTGGGGACGCTGGGCTTCCTGCTGCTGGTTTCGCTGGTGATCAGCGCGTTACTGACCGCACTTGGCGACGTCATCAACGTCTTTCTGCCGTTCGGCAACCTGATCCTGTCGGCGCTGAACTTCGGACTTTCGTTCGTGCTGATCTCGGTGCTGTTCGCGGCGATCTACAAAATCCTGCCGGACAAGCAGCTGGCGTGGCGGGACGTGATCGTCGGCGCCGTTGCCACCGCCTTCCTGTTCACCCTCGGCAAATCGCTGATCGGCCTTTACATCGGCAGCTCCACCATCGCCTCCAGCTACGGCGCGGCCGGGGCGCTGATCGTGGTGCTGCTGTGGATCTACTACTCCGCCGAAATCTTCCTGCTCGGCGCCGAGTTCACCAAGGTTTATGCCAGCAGGCACGGCAGCCCGCAGGGCCGCGCCGCGGCGCAGGAGGCGCAGGAGGCCGAACCCGCTTGCCCCCGCGGCCGGCCGGCGGCATCCGGCCCGGCGATCGAATGGGGAGCATTGGCGGTGGTGGTGGTGATGCTCGCGTTGTTGCCCGCGCTGCGGCGCCGCTAGATCGTGATGGCCGCCGGCATCAGCGACCATCACGATCTAGCCTTTTTGTTTAGGCGAGCAAATTTTATGGCCCGGTGAGACAGAGGCCAAATCAGCCAGGTGCCGCGACCAGGCGGCGGATCTTGTTCGCCAACGCGTCCATGGCGAACGGCTTGGTGATGACCTGCATGCCCGGGTCGAGGTTGCCGGCGCTCATCACCGCGGTCTCGGCGTAGCCGGTGATGAAAAGCACCTTCAGCCCGGGCCGAATCGATCGCGCGGCGTCCGCCAACTGGCGTCCGTTCATGCCGCTGGGCAGGCCGACATCGGTGACCAGCAGGTCGATCCGCGGGCTTGTGCCGATGATCTGCAAACCCTGCGGCCCGTCCGCCGCCTCGATCGCGGCATAGCCAAGCTCCTGCAGCAGCTCAACCACCAGCATCCGCACCACCGGCTCGTCATCGACCACGAGCACGGTCTCGCCGCCGCCGGCATGCCGCGTCGCGGCCGAATCCGGTGCCGGCGCGGCGCCCGGCGCCTGCCCGGCGTGACGCGGCAGGAACAGCCGGATCGTGGTGCCTTCGCCAAGTTCGCTGTGGATCCTCAGGTGGCCGCCGCTCTGCCGCACGAAGCCATAGACCATCGACAAGCCGAGTCCGGTGCCCTGGCCCAGCGGCTTGGTGGTGAAGAACGGCTCGAAGGCCCGGCGAATCACCTCCGCATTCATGCCGACGCCGGTGTCGGTGACGCTGATCGCAACATACTGGCCGGGCGTGACCTGCTGCGCCCGCGCAGCGGCGCGATCATCGAGCCCCGCGTTGATCGCCTCGATGGTCAGCGCGCCGCCTTCCGGCATGGCGTCGCGCGCGTTGATGGTGAGGTTCAGCAGCGCGTTCTCAAGCTGGTGTGCATCGCACAGCGTCGCCCATAGCCCGTCCGCCACCACCGTCCTGACCCGGATCGCCGGCCCGACCGTGCGTTGCAACAGCTCCTCCATGCCGGCGGTCAGTCGGTGGATGTCGGTGGGCCTGGGATCGAGCGTCTGGCGGCGGGAAAAGGCCAGCAGCCGCTGGGTCAGTGCCGCCGCCCTGGTGGCCGCGGTCATCGCCGCACTGGTGTAGCGGGTCAGGTCCTCGTGACGGCCCTGGGCGATCCGGGTCTGCATCAGGTCGAGGCTGCCGATGATGCCCGCCAACAGGTTGTTGAAGTCATGCGCGAGACCACCGGTGAGCTGGCCGACCGCCTCCATTTTCTGCGCCTGGCGCAGCGCCTCCTCGGCCTGCTCGCGCTCGGCGATCTGGGTCCGCAACTCGTCATAGGCCGCCTGCAAGGCGCGGGTGCGCTCGGCGACCAGGGATTCGAGGTCGCGGGCAGCCTGTTCGCGCTCGGCGAGGTACGAGCGAACCTCGTATTGCCGCCGCCGCGCCTGGACCGCCGTGCGCATGGCGCTGACCAGGGTGATGCCGTGGACCGGGCGCTCCATCAGCGAGACGTTGCGGAAACGGTCGATCAGCCGCTGGCGCCAAGCCACGACGTCGCGGCGTTCCTGATGGCTGGTCAGTATGACGAAGGGCAGTTCGGACCAGGGCGGTTGGTTCTCGACCCAGTCGAGCAGGCCGTCGATCGGCTTGCCGAACAGCGCCTCCTCGGCCACGAACACGGCGCCCGCGCCGGCGGCGATGGCGGCGAGCAGCGCCGGGACGTCGGCGCAGAGCACCACCGCCATGCCGGCGTCACGCAGCAAAGCCGCCGATGCCGGACCGTCGCGGCCGACCGGTGCCAGCACGGCGACCGCGGCACCGTCCGGCTCCGGCCCGGGCGAAGGCTCCCCGCGCGGGGCCGGTTCGGTGAGATGGACCAATTCTGCGAGCGGGGACAGCTCAGGCATGCGGGAAATCCGTGAACGGACCATTGTCCGGAATCGGCGGCGTGGTGCCGCCGGTGTAATGCGGCGTGCCGGAAAACACGCCGCTGAACGACGTGAGCGGCGGCCCGACGGTCAGGCCGTGCGGCCCCAGGCTGAACTCGCGGATGGTCTTCTCGTGCTGGCCGCTGCGTTTCTTCACCACCGACAGCGCACGGCGAACCGTGCCTTCGACCTCGAAGTAACGCAGCATCAGCACCGCGTCGCTGAGATAGCTGATGTCGATCGGGGTCTGCATCGGCCCGACCAGGCCATGCTGTGCCAGAACCAGGATGGTGAGCACTCCCATCTGGCTCAGCGAGGTCAGCAGCTCGTGCATCTGCAGGATCAGGAAGCGCCCGTCCGGCATGGCGTTCAGGTAGCCGTTGAGGCTGTCGATGATGACGATCTCGGCACCGTCGGCCTCGACGCTGCGATACACCAGGTGGGCGAACTCGCCGGGCGACAACTCGGCCGGGTCGATCTGCTGGATACGGATCTTGTCGGACTCGACCGCTTCATCGAGCGGCAGGCCCAGGGCGCGAGCGCGGGCGTGGATGGTTCCGCTGCGCTCGTCGAAGGCGAACACCACCGCGCGCTCGCCCCGCGCCGCCGCCGCGACCGCATAGAGCAAGGCCACCGAGGATTTGCCGACGCCGGCGGCGCCGATCACCAGCGCGTTGGTGCCGCGTTCGAGCCCGCCGCCGAGCAACGTGTCCAGCGCCGCATTGCCGCTGGGCGTGTGTCCGCCGACGAAGCTGCGGCGATGGTCGGCCGCGACAAGGCGGGGATAGATGGCCAGGCCGCCGCGCTGGATCGAGAAATCATGGTAGCCGCCGCGGAACGGGATGCCGCGCATCTTGATCACCCGCAGGCGACGCCGCTCGGCGCCGTAATCGATCGCCAGCTGCTCCAGCAGCACCACCCCGTGCGCGATCGAGTGGAGCTGCAGGTCGCCGTCATGGTGCGGAGAGGTCGTCGAGCAGGATCACCGTGCAGCGGCGGCCGGCGAAGAAATGCTTCAGGCGCCAGGATCTGCCGGCGGTAGCGCAACGGACTTTGCGCCAGCAGGCGCATTTCCGACAGGCTGTCGAAGACCACCCGCGACGGGTTGTATTCGATCGGCCGTCTCGAAGATGAGCTTGGTCGTCTCGCTCAGCTCCAGTTCGGCGGGATGCAGGACCGTCAGCTCGCGGCCGTTGTCCATGCTCGCGTCGGGTTCGACCAGCTCGAACATGGTGATCCCGTCCAGCGACCAGCCATGGCGGCGGGCGACGACGTGCAGCTCCTGCCGCGTCTCGGACAGGGTGATGTACAGCGTCGGTTTCGCCTTGCCGAACCCCATCGAGCAGGAATTGCAGGGCCAGCGTGGTCTTGCCGGTGCCGGGGCGGCCCTCGATACAGGTAAAGCCGATCGGCATCGAGGCCGCCGCCGAGCACGCTGTCCAGGCCGGCGCTGCCGGTGGAAATTCGCGGGCGATCCTGTTCGGCCTTGTCCGGGGCCGACCCATGTCCGGGCATGTCATCTCCTGTCGCATCCGGACTAAAACGACAGCCGTCCCACGCGGTTCCCGCAGCGCAAAAGCGGTCGGCGAAACCCTGTCGCCGCTACACCGCAACGCCCTTGCTGCCTGGCACGCCCTTGGTCGTCGAATACTCGAAATGCAGCGCCACGTCCGGGAACACCAGGGGATGGATGGCGTGCGCGGCCATCGCCGCCTCCGAAAAGCCCTGCAGGATCAGCTTCAGCTTGCCGGCGTAGGTCGCGACATCGCCGATGGCGAAGATGCCGGGCACGCTGGTCTGGCAGGTCGCGGGGTCGACCGCGACGTGGTGGCGTTCCAGTTCCACGCCCCATCCGGCGATCGGGCCGAGATCCATCGACAGGCCGAAGAACGGCAGCAGCACGTCGGCCGCAAGCGTCCGGGTGCCGCCGTCGAGGTCGGCGATCTCGACCGCTTCCAGCACGCCGCCGGCGCCGTGCAGCCCGTGCAACTGGTAGGGGATTTCCATCCGCACCTCGCCACGTGCGACGGCCGCATCGAGCTGGGCGGCCGATTCCGGGGCGGCGCGGAACTTGGCGCGGCGGTGCACGACGTGGATGGAGGCGGCGATGCCTCGCAACGCCAGCGCCCAATCCACCGCCGAATCGCCGCCGCCGGCGATCACCACCCGCTTGTCGCGCAGGTCCTCGCGCCGGCGCACGTAGTACTGGATGCCGCCGGCCGCCTCGTAGGCGGCGAGACCCTCCAGCGGCGGCCGGTTGGGACCGAACGCCCCCGCGCCGGCGGCGAGGATGACGGCCTTGGCGCGTACCGTGTCGCCGAGATCGGTGGTCAGGGTGAAGCCGCCATTGGCATCCTGCAGCCCCTCCACCCGCCTTCCCAGCAGCATCACCGGATGGAATGGCGCGATCTGACGCTCCAGCAGGGTGATCAGCTCGGCGGCATCGATCGCGGGGTGGGCCGGGATGTCGTAGATCGGCTTTTCCGGATACAGCGCGGTGCATTGCCCGCCGGCTTGCGCCAGTGCGTCGATCAGCACCGCCGACAGCTTCAGCATCCCCAGTTCGAAGGCGGCGAACAGCCCGACCGGGCCGGCGCCGATGATTGCGACATCGGTTTCGATTTGCGTTTTCATGCCTGAGACCCTAGCCGCAGTTTTCGCGCGAGGCGACGGTTCCCTTGCCGCAAATCGCGGCGGGCCGATTGCCGCGATTCGCGGCGTGCCCCGTTGCCGCAACTCGCGACGTGGACCAGATTCGGCGCATGCCAGAAACCCTGCGACTCCATTTGGCCGACCTCGCGGCCATCGCCAGGCTTGCCGGCCGCGTCGCGGCACAAGTGCGGCCTGGGGACGCGATCCTGCTGGAGGGGCCGCTCGGCGCGGGAAAGACCGCGTTCGCCCGCGCTTTCCTGCGCGACGCCACCGGCGACCTTGTGCTGGAGGTGCCGAGCCCGAGCTACACCCTGGTGCAGAGCTACGCGACGCGCGCGCGGCACGGTGCATCATTTCGACCTTTGGCGCACCGACGGCCCCGGCGCCCTGGCCGAACTCGGCTGGGATGACGCGACGAGCGACATCGTAATGGTGGAATGGCCGGACCGGCTGGGCGATCTGCGGCCGGCGGATGCGCTGCACATCGAATTGCAACCGCGGCCGGACGAAAGCCGCGTCGCGATGCTGTCGGGCTGGACGGGGCGCCTGGCGGAGCTGGCGGGCGCATGAACCTGGTTTCGATCGCGCCGGACCGCCGTTCCTCGACATGCTGGCCGGCCCGATGGATGGCGCGGCATGGCGGTGGCGGACTCTGGCGCGCGGCCTGATCCTGCTGCCGACCCGCCGCGCCGCGCGCAGCCTGGCCGAGGCGTTCCTGCGCGCCGGTGACGGCCGGCCGATGCTGCTGCCGCGCATCACCGCGCTCGGCGCGCTGGACGAGGCGCCGCTGGCGCTCGCCGGCGCGCTCGACCTGCCGCCGGCGGTCGAGCCGATGCAGCGCCTGGCGGTGCTGTCGGCGCTGATCCTGGCGTTGCCGGAGGCGCAAGGCGGCGTCCGCAGCGCCGACCGCGCCTGGATGCTGGCGCGCGAACTGGCGGCGCTGATGGACGAGGCGGAGCGCGCCGAGCTCGACCTGCCCGACCGCCCTGCCGGCCGCCGCGGATGCCGAGCACGCCGCGCACTGGGAGATGACGCTGCGGTTCCTGCGATATCGTCACCCGCGCCTGGCCGGACTGGCTGGCCGAACAAGGGCTGATGAATCCCGGCCGCGCGACAGGTGCGCGCTGCTGCGAGCCCAGGCCGACGCCTGGGAGACGCAGCGCGCCCGACGATGCCGGTCTGGGCGGCCGGCACCACCGGCGGCATCGCCGCGGTGGCCCGGCTGCTGCGCGTGGTGGCCGCGGCTGCCGGATGGGCTGGTCGTGCTGCCCGGGCTCGACCTCGACCTGCCCGACGCGGCCTGGGACGCAGCTCGACGAGACCCATCCGCAGGCCGGGCTGCGCCAGCTGCTGCCGGCGCTGGGCGCCACCCGCGGCGATGTCGCGCGCTGGGACGGGTCCGAGCGACGTTCCGCCCGGGCCGCGTCGCGGCTGCTGTCGCAGGCGCTGCTGCCGGCACCCGCCTTGCCGGCTGGCGGCAGCCGGCGACCGATCGACACCGACGGGCTGCAACGCCTGGCAGCCGGCCGACCAGCAGGAGGAGGCGGTCGCCATCGCCCTGATTCTGCGCGACGCGCTGGAGAGGCCGCGGCGCCCGCGCCGCGCTGGTGACGCCGGACCGCGCGCTGGCCGGTCGGGTGGCGGCCGAGTTGCTGCGCTGGGGCGTGGTCGCCGACGACAGCGCCGGCGAGACACTGGCCGATACGCCGCCGGCGGTCTTCCTGCGGCTGCTGGCACGCGCGGTCGCCGACGGCCTGGCGCCGGTGCCGCTGCTGGCGCTGCTGAAGCATCCGCTGGCCGCCGCCGGTCTGTCCCCGGCGCGATGCCGCGCCGCGGCCCGCGCCCTGGAACTCGCTGCCCTGCGCGGCCCGCGCCCGCCGCCGGGCCTCGCCGGGCCTGCGCCGCGCCGTGGCGAGGACGCCGGCGGCCGACGCCGACCTTCCTCGACCCGGCTCGAAGCCTGCCTGGAGCCGGTGCTGCGGATCGCCGCCGGCGTCGCCATCGCGCCGGCCGATGGCGCTCGCCGCGCTGATCGCAGGCCGCCGAAGCGCTGGCCGCGACCGACGACGATGCCCGGCCCGGCCCGGCTCTGGGCGCAGGAGGAAGGCGAGGCGCTGGCCGACCTTGCTGACCGCGTCGCGCGCGGCGCTGAGCGATCTGCCGGACCAGCGCTCGCGCGTGCTGCCCGGCCTGCTCGACGCGCTGCTCGAAGGCGAGGTGGTGCGCAGCCGCCGCGCGCTGCGCGGCCGCGACGCCGGCGCCGAGCATCCGCGCATCTTCATCTGGGGCCTGCTCGAGGCCCGGCTGCAAACCGTCGACGTGATGGTGCTGGGCGGCCTGGCCGAAGGCGTCTGGCCGCCGGCGACCGATCCGGGACCGTGGATGAGCCGCCCGATGCGCAGCCGCGCCGGCCTGCCCGAGCCGGAGGAACGCGTCGGCCAGGCGGCGCACGACTTCGTCATGGCCGCCTGCGCCGCGCCGAGGTCGTGATCCTGTCCTGCCCGCGCCGCCGCGACGGCGCGCCCGCCGTGCCGGCGCGCTGGCTGGCCCGGCTGGACGCGTTCCTGCACGGGCCAGGATCGGCCGCCCTGCCGCGCCACCCGGCCGCGGCCTGGGCGCGCCATGCTCGACCAGCCGGCGGGCCGGCCGCGCCCGATCGCGCCCGCCGCGCGCCGCGCCCGCCGGTCGCGCTGCGTCCGCGCCGGCTGAGCGTCACCGAGATCGAGACCTGGCTGTCGCGACCCCTACGCGATCTACGCCCGCCACGTCCTGAAGCTGCAGCCGCTCGACCCGCTGGACCAGGCGACCGACGCCGCCGACTACGGCTCGCTGGTGCATGACGGCCTGCACGCCTTCCTCGCCGATCGCCGGCCACGCCTGGCCCGCCGATGCCGCGCGCCCGGCTGCGCGCTGCCATGGAGCGCACGTTGCAGGCGGCGTTCTGCGCCCGGCGCTGACCGAATGGTGGGCGCCGCGCCTGCGCGCGCATCGCCGACTGGGTCGACCGAGGCAGGAAATCGCGCCGCCGCAGCCTGCGCCGCGCCCGCCGGCATCGCCACCGAGGTGACCGGGCAGCTGGGCGCTCGACCTGCCCGGCGGCTTTCAGCTGCACGGCCGCGCCGACCGGATCGAACGGCGGCGCGGACGGCTCGCTGGCGATCCTCGACTACAAGACCGGCGTGCCGCCGACGCAGAAGCGCGGTCGATGCCGGGCTGGCGCCGCAACTGCCGCTGGAAGCGGCGATGGCCGCCGCCGGCGGCGTTCGGCCCGACGCTGACCGGGCCGGCCGCCGAACTGACCTACTGGCACCTGACCGGCGGCTTCGAGCCGGGCGAGCGCCACGCAGCCTGTTCAAGGGCGTCGGCGGACCTGACCCAGGCCGGCGCCGCCGAGGCCGCGCACGGCTGCGCGACCTGGTCGATCGCGTTCGACGATCCTGCCCGGCCCTATCTGTCCCAGCCGCATCCCGGCGCGCGCGCCGCGCTTCTCCGACTACGCGCAGCTCGCCCGCGTCGCCGAGTGGGACGCTGCCGGCGACGACGCATGAGCGAATCCGCCCGCAAACGCGCCAATGACGAGCAACTTCGCGCCTCCGACCCGGCGGTGTCGCGCCTTCGTCGCGGCCTCGGCCGGATCGGGCAAGACCAAGCTGCTGACCGACCGGCTGCTGCGGCTGATGCTGGCCGGGGCCGATCCGGCGCGCATCCAGTGCCTGACCTTCACCAAGGCCGCCGCGGCCGAAATGGCGCTGCGGCTGCAACGCACGCTCGGCGCCTGGGTGACGCTGGACGACGCGGATCTGGACGAGAAGCTGGCCGAATCTGCAGCTCGCGCCGAACGACGAGCCTGCGCGACACCGCGCGGGCGCTGTTCGCCCGCGTGCTCGACCTGCCCGGCGGCATGCGCATCGGCACCATCCACGCCTTCTGCCAGTCGCTGCTGCGGCGCTTCCCGCTGGAGGCGCGGCTGTCGCCGCATTTCCGCCTGGTCGACGACATCGATGCCGACGGCGGCGCTGCGCGACGCCCGCGAGGACATGCTGGCCGGTGCCGCATACGCCGCAATCGCGGCAGGCGTTGCGCGACCTCGCCGGCCTCGCCTCGGTCGATCAGTTCGGCCGTCTGGTGGCGATGCTGCAACTCGACCGCGCCAGGTTGGAGGCGGCGTTGGCGCTGGGGCCGGAGGCGCTGGAACAGGCGCAGGCCGCCGCCCTCGGCGCGCATGGCGACGATGCCTCGCTGCTCGCGCGCGCGGTGCGTTGGCCGCGCCAGGCCGAGCTTGCCGACGGCGTTGCGGGTGGTGGCCGCCCAGGGCGCGCCGAAGGTGAAGCTGGCGGCGGAGAATTTGCTTGGCTGGCTGTCGCTCGGCGACGCGGAGCGGGCGGAGCATTGGCAGATCTGGTGCGGCGGCTTCCTGCTCGACGATGGCAAGCCGCGCGGCCTCGGCGCGCTGATCAGCCCCAATCTCGCCAAGGCGCGGCCGGACCTCGCCGAGGCGCTTGCCGCCGAGCAGCAGCGCATCGCGGCGGTAGAAGACGACCGCCGGGCGCTGCGGGTGGCGGCGGTGTCGGCGGCATTGGTGCGACTGGCCATGCCTGTCGCTGCGCGGCTACGCGCAGCGCAAGGACAGCGCCGGCGCTGCTCGACTACGACGACCTGATCGGCCGCACCGGTCAGCTTGCTGATCGATCCCGGCGCCGCCTGGGTGCTGTACAAGCTCGATGGCGGCCTGGACCATCTGCTGCTGGACGAGGTGCAGGACACCGCCGCCGGCGCAATGGCGCATCGCCGGCGCGCTGACCGACGAGTTCTTCACCGGCGACGGCAGCGATCGCGGCCGACCGCACGGTCTTCGCCGTCGGCGACCGCAAGCAGTCGATCTATTCCTTCCAGGGCGCCGATCCCGACGAGTTCGAGCATTGGCGCGCCGTCCTGCGGCAACGTGTCCGCGACGCCGGTTCGGAATGGCGTGACGTCGAGCTCGACGTGTCGTTCCGCTCCACGGCGCCGGTGCTGGCGCTGGTCGATGCGGTATTCGCCGATCCCGTCGCCGCCGCCGGCGTCGCAGAGCCCGGCAGCGCTGCGCCATTTGGCCGATCGCGCCGGCCATGCCGGGCGGGTGGAGCTCTGGCCGCTGGCGCCGATGCCGGACGACGTCCCGCTTGCGCCCTGGACGGTGCCGGACAAGAACCTGGGCTCGGTCGGCGCGCCGCAGCGCCTGGCCGAAGCCCTGGCCGCCTGGATCGCCGCGAGTTGCGGCACCGCGCGATCTGCCGAGCAAAGGCCGCAAGCTGGCGCCGGGCGACGTGCTGGTGCTGGTGCGGCGTCGCAACGATTTCGCCCGCGCCCTGGTGCGCGCGCTGAAGGCGCGCGGCGTGCCGGTGGCCGGGCTCGATCGGCTGGTCTTGACCGACCAGCCGGCGGTGGCGGACCTGCTGGCGCTGTGCGACACGCTGCTGCTGCCGCAGGACGACCTCGCCCTCGCCTGCGTGCTGACCAGCCCGCTCGGCGGCGCTGTCCGACGACGAGCCTCATGGAACTGGCGGTGGCCCGGCGCGGCACGTTGTGGGATACGCTGCGCGCCCGCGCCGCCGAGCGCCCGGACTGGCAGGCGGCGCACGGCTTCCTCGCCGACGCTGCTGGCGCGGGTCGACTACGTCAGCCCGCACGCGCTGCTCGCCGAAGCGCTGGGCCCGCTCGGCGGCCGGGCGCGGCTGTTCGCGCGGCTCGGGCCGGAAGCGGCGGAGCCGATCGACGAACTGCTGAACGCGGCGCTGGCCTACGCCGAAACCCAGCCGCCCTCGTTGCAGGGCTTCGTGCAGTGGCTGCGCCAATCCGGCGCCGAGGTGAAGCGGCGAGGCCGAGGGCGCCGGCGGCGTCGGTGCGGATCATGACGGTGCACGGCGCCAAGGGGTTGCAGGCGCCGCTGGTGGTCCTGCCCGACACCACCGCCCTGCCGCCCGACGACGGGGCCGGTGCTATGGGCCGAGCCGGCGACGATCGAGGTGCCGCTGTGGTCGCCGCGCAAGGAGCTGCGCTGCGCCGCGATCGACCGGTTGCGCGCCGCGGCCGCCACGCGGCGGGCAGGAGGAGCACAACCGCCTGCTCTACGTCGCCCTGACCCGCGCCGAGGACCGGCTGATCGTCTGCGGCTGGCAAACCCGCACGGTGGCCGGCGAATTGCTGGTATGAGCTGGTGCGCGGCGGTTTCTCGAGGCCTGCGGCGCGAGGTAAAGACCTTCGACGCGGTGCCCGACGCGTGGGCGGGCGACATGCTGGTCCATGCCAGCCCGCAGATCGCCGCCGCCGAACCGGCGAAGCCGGCGCTGGCGCCGCGCGGCGGACGCGACCCTGCCGGCCTGGGCCGGGGCGGCGCCGGAATGGGCGGCGCGGCGCCGCCCCGACGAACCTGGCGCTGCCCTCACCACTGGCGCCCAGCCGGCCGGAGAATGCCGGCATCGGCCACGTGCCGCAGCGCCGCCTCGCCGCTCGCCGAGCGCGACGCGCCGGCCAGCGTTTCCGGCGCGGCCAGTTGGTGCACAGCGCTGTTGCAGCATCTGCCGGCCCTTCCCGCCGCCGACCGGGAAGCGGCCGCCGCTTCGTTCCTGGCGCGGCCGGGCAACGGCGTCCCGGGCAACGAGGCAGAGACCCTCGCCGCCGAGGTCCTGGCGGTACTGGACCATCCCGAACTGGCGCCGCTGTTCGGCCCGCAAGGCCGCGCCGAGGTGCCGCTGACCGGCGTGGTCGGCGGCGTGGTGATCGGCGGCCTGGTCGACCGGCTGGCGGTGCTGCCGGACCGGGTGCTGATCGCCGACTACAAGACCAACCGCGCCCCGCCGCGCGACGTGGCCGACACCCCGGTGCTGTATCTGCGCCAGATGGCGGCCTACCGCGCGGTGCTGCGCGCGATCTTCCCCGGCCGCGACGTGCACTGCGCACTGGTCTGGACCACCGGCCGCGGGTGATGCCGCTTCCCGACGCGCTGCTGGACCGGCATGCTCCCGGCGCAGGTGCCGTGGCTTGATCGGCAGCACCGCGACCCCCACCTTCTGCTGCCACGAAAATGGAAGGCGAACCGGACATGAGCGAGAACACCAAAGCCGTCACCGACGACAGCTTCAGCACCGACGTGCTGAAGGCCAAGGGCGCCGTCCTGGTCGATTTCTGGGCGGAGTGGTGCGGCCCGTGCAAGGCGATCGCGCCGGCGCTGGAAGAGATCGGCGCCGAATATGCCGGCAAGCTGACCATCGCCAAGGTCAACATCGACGACAACCCGATCACCCCCAACACCTACGCGGTGCGCGGCATTCCGACGCTGATCCTGTTCAAGGACGGCAAGCCGGTCGCGACCAAGGTGGGCGCACTGCCGAAAAGCCAGCTGAAGGATTGGGTCGCCTCCGCGATTTAGCGGCGCTGGAACCAGGGCGGGCTCACCTCGGGTGAATCCGCCCCATTGTTCTCACATCGCGGTCGGCTCGGGTTCGTCGAGGTCGCTTGACCAGATCGTCACCAGCCCTTCGATCGCGTCCGAACGGCCGCGCAGCTTGTTGCTGGCGATCTGCTCGGCGCGGGGGCGAATCTTGGCGAAGCACTCCAGCAGTTCCGCGGGCTTCGCATAGCGGCGCGCGCTCATGTCCTGCAACGCCTCGCGTGAGATCGCGCATTCGATCAGCTGACCATCATGCACGATTTCAAACAGCACGCGGTTGCGGTCCCAACGCGGGCTCGCCATCTCCATCGAGGTAAAATTCCTATAGATTTAGGTTGTGTATTCGAACCGGAAATACTTTGGCGAACTGACTTGTATTTCGGGTTCTCTTACGAGATTACAAGACCCTCATCTGCCTTCAAGACTTCACCGGCCAAGTACAGGCTGCCGCAGATCAGGACGCGGGCGGGACCTGGCAGCCCCGCAATCTCCTTCAGCGCCGTGGCCACCACCGGGCCGGACCGGGCCACACCGCCGGAGGCGGCGATGATGGCCTCCACCGGCAGCGCCAGATACTGCCCCGGCTCGGCCACCGCCCAGATGCTGGCGGCGTGCGGCATCAGCGGACGCAGGAATTCGGCCGAGTCCTTCGCGTGCTTCATGCCGACCACGAGATGCACCGGCCGGTCGGACCATCCCGCCAGATGCTCGGCCAATATCACGCCCGCGCCCGGATTATGGCCGCCGTCCAGCCACAGCTCCCATCCTTCCGGCAGCAGCGCCGCCAGCCGGCCGGTCAGACGCTGCATCCGCGCCGGCCAGACGGCGGTCGCGACACCGCGCGCCATCGCCTCGGTCGGACACCGCGAGGCCCGAGGCCCGCACCGTCGCGACGGCGATGCCGGCATTGTCGAACTGGTGCGGCCCGAGCAGCGAAGGCGGCGGCAGCTCCAGCGCGCCTTGCGCGATCGGCGTAGCGCCAACCCGCCTTGCTGCGCGTCACGATCCAGTCGCGGTCCCGCGCCCAGCAGCGGCGAGCCGGCGCGGGATGCCTGCGCGGTCAGCACCGCCAGCACCGCCGCATCCTGGCTGCCGGTCACCACCGGCACGCCGGGCTTCATGATCCCGGCCTTCTCCATCGCGATCGCCGCCAGCGTGTCGCCCAGCATCTCCCGGTGGTCGAGCGAGATCGAGGTGATGGCGCAGGCCGCCGGGCGCGCGATCACGTTGGTCGCGTCCCCGCGGCCGCCGAGCCCCACTTCCAGCACGCAAAGATCGGCCGGCACCCTGGCAAACAGCAGGAAGCGCGGCGGCGATCAACACCTCGAACACGGTGATCGGCAGCACCGGCATTGACCCGCTCGACCTCCTCCAGCGTCGCGTCCAACAGCTCGTCGGAAACCAGTTCGCCGGCCAAGCGGATGCGCTCGTTGAAACGCACCAGATGCGGGCTGGTATAGACATGCACCCGCAGGCCGGCGGCCTCGCCCATGGCGCGCAGGAAGGCGCAGGTGCTGCCTTTGCCGTTGGTGCCGGCGACATGCAGCACCGGCGGCAGCGACCGTTCGGGGTGGCCGAGCTGAGCCAGCAAACGCTGCAGCCGCTCCAGGCTGAGGTCGATCAGCCGCGGATAGAGTCCGTGCAGCCGCTCGATGATGGCTTCGGCGCGTCCGGATGCAGCTCACGCCGCGGCCCGCTCCTTCACCGCAGCAGGCCGATGAGGCGGGACAAGGTTTCCGGCAGCTCGGTCCGCTTCACCACCATGTCGAGCACGCCGTGCGCCAGCAGGTATTCGGCGCGCTGGAAGCCCTCGGGCAACTTCTCGCGCACCGTCTGCTCGATCACCCGCGCGCCGGCGAAGCCGATCACGGCGCCCGGCTCGGCGATCTGGATGTCGCCCAGCATCGCGAAGCTGGCCGTGACGCCGCCGGTGGTGGGATCGGTCAGCACGGTGAAGAACGGCAGCCCGGCTTCCTTCACCAGCCGCGTCGCGATCACCGTGCGCGGCATCTGCATCAGGCTGATCGCGCCCTCCTGCATGCGCGCGCCGCCGGAGGCGGTGAACACGATCAGCGGCGCGTCCTGCAGCACCGCGAGCTTCGCCGCTGCGACGATGCCCTCGCCGACCGCCGCCCCCATCGAGCCGCCCATGAACTCGAACGCCATCACCGCGACCACGGCGCGCTGGCCGCCGATGGTGCCATGCGCGACCACCATGGCGTCGTCGAGCTGGGTCTTCTCGCGGTCTTCGCGCAGTCGGTCGGGGTAGCGCTTGCTGTCGCGGAACCGCAGCGGATCGGCCGGCGCGCTTGGGCAGCTCGATGCGGGTGAAGCGGCCCTCGTCGAAGGTCCAGGCCAGCCGCTCCTGCGCCGGCGCGCGCATGTGGTGGCCGCAATGGGTGCAGACCTTCCGGTTCTTCTCAAGCTCAGTGTGGAACATCATCTGCTGGCAGGACGGGCATTGGATCCAGAGATTCTCCGGCACCTCACGCCGGCCGAGCAGGGTGCGGATCTTCGGGCGGACGTATTCGGTGAGCCAGCTCATCGATAGCTCCTGCGGACCCGATCGTTCACGCGGCGGCGACCTGGGTGCGGACGGCGTCGGCCAGCGCGCGGATCTGGTCGAGGACGCGCCGCACGGTGTCCGGGGCGGCGCGCCCATGCGCATCCAGGCTTTCGCGCAAAGTGTCGATCAGCGCCGACGCGACCACCGCCCCGTCGGCCACCCGCACCACCGCCGCCGCCTGCGCCGGCGTGCGCACGCCGAAGCCGACCGCGACCGGAAGATCGGTGAAGGCGCGGATGCGCGGGATCGCCGCCGCCAGTTCGGCGTCGCTGGCCGTGCGGGTGCCGGTGATGCCGGTGATGCTGACGTAATAGACGAAGCCGGAACTGCCGCCAGCACCAGCGGCATCGCTGGCGTCGTCGGTGGTCGGCGCGATCAGGCGGATGATGTCGAGCGCCGTGCGCGCGCGGCGTCGGCGGCGAGCAGATCGGCTTCCTCGCTGGGCAGGTCGACGATGATCAGCCCGTCGACACCGGCGCCGGCCGCGTCGGCGCAGAACCGTTCGTGGTGCCATAGGACAGGATCGGATTGAGATAGCCCATCAGCACGATCGGCGTCGCGTCGTCCGCGCTGCGGAAGTCGCGCACCATCGCCAGCGTGTGTCGCCATGGTGGCGCCGGCCGCCAGCGCGCGCTTGCCGGCGAGCTGGACGGTCGGGCCATCGGCCATCGGGTCGGTGAACGGGCAGCCGATCTCGATCAGGTCGGCGCCGGCGCCTGGCATGCCGCGCAGGATCGCCATCGAGGTCGCCGGATCCGGGTCCCAAGCTTCGAGGAACGGGATCAGCGCGCCGCGGCCTTCCTTCTTCAGCGCGGCGAAGCGCGCGGCGATGCGGCTCACAGCGTCACTCCCAATGCTTCGGCGACGGTGAAGATGTCCTTGTCGCCGCGGCCGCAGAGATTCATCAGGATGATTTTTGTCGGCATCCATCTCAGGCGCGATCTTCATGACATGCGCCAGCGCGTGCGCCGGCTCCAGTGCGGGAATGATGCCCTCGGTGCGGGTGCAGAGCTGAAACGCCTCCAGCGCCTCGGCGTCGGTGGCGGCGACGTATTCGACGCGGCCGATTTCGTGCAGCCAGGAATGCTCGGGGCCGATGCCGGGATAATCGAGGCCGGCGCTGATGCTGTGCGCCTCCTGGATTTGGCCGTCATCGTCCTGCAGCAGATAGGTGCGGTTGCCGTGCAGCACGCCCGGCCGCCCGCGCGACAGGCTGGCGGCATGCTGCTTGGTGTCCAGCCCGTGCCCGGCCGCCTCGACGCCGATCAGCCGCACCGAGCTGTCGTCGAGGAACGGGTGAAACAAACCCATCGCGTTCGAGCCGCCGCCGATGCACGCGACCGCGACATCGGGCAGGCGGCCTTCCGCCTCGATGCAGCTGCGCCTTCGCCTCCTCGCCGATCACGCTTTGGAAGTCGCGCACCATCATCGGATACGGGTGCGGGCCGGCGACGGTGCCGATCAGGTAATAAGTGTCGCGGACATTGGCGACCCAGTCGCGCAGCGCCTCGTTCATCGCGTCCTTCAAGCGTCGCGGCGCCGGAGCGTGACCGGAATCACCTCGGCGCCCAGCAGCTTCATGCGGAACACGTTGGGCTTCTGCCGCTCGACGTCGGTGGCGCCCATGTAGACGGTGCAGGGCAGGCCGAACAGCGCGCAGACGGTGGCGGTGGCGACGCCGTGCTGGCCGGCGCCGGTCTCGGCGATGATCCGGGTCTTGCCCATGCGGCGGGCGAGCAGGATCTGCCCCATGCAGGAATTGATCTTGTGGGCGCCGGTGTGGTTCAGCTCATCGCGCTTGAAGTAGATGCGGGCGCCGCCGAGCTTCTCGGTCAGCCGTTCGGCGAACCACAGCGGGCTCGGCCGGCCGACATAATCCTTCAGATAGGCGTCCAGTTCCGGCTGGAACGCGGGATCGGCCCGGGCCGCGAGATAGGCCTGCTCGACCTCAAGGATCAGCGGCATCAGCGTCTCGGCGACGAATCGGCCGCCGAAACCGCCGAACCGGCCGCGGGCGTCGGGGCCGCTGCGAAGGGAATTGGGCGTCGGTTTGTTCAAGACATCTCTCCAGACCTCCGCGACCTCATAGCCGAGACGCCGGGCAAAGCAAGGTCCATGCTATTTGGGGCGGCGCAGGACAAGGAACACCGCTCCGAGCATCAGCGCCATGCCGGCCAGTTCGAGCGGCTCAATTTGCTCGCCAAGCAGAACGATCCCGAGCAGCACGGCGATCACGGGCGACACGAAGGCGTAGGTGCCGGTGCGCCCGGCGCCCCACTCGCCGACCAGGTAGAAGTAGATGATCGTCGCCCCGAGCGAGCCGGGCAGCAGCAGATAGAGCCAGGCCGACCACGCGGCCACCCCCCAATTGCCGGACAGCGCCGCGACCGCCCCCGGCTCGAACGCCAGCGACATCGCCAGCAATGCGACCCCGCCGATCAGGTTGGTGGCGGCGGCGACATCGGCCGGCGACAGCGTGCGCATCAGCGGCCGCGCCAGGACCGAGCCCAAGGTGTAGCACAGCGTGCCGGCGACCACGCCGAGTGCGCCGAGTAGTTCCATGCCGCCCAGGGTCCCGGCCTGCGCCTTCGGGCCGAACAGCAGCAGGATGCCGGCGACGCCGAGGCCGATCGCCAGGATCTGGTCGCGGGTGAAACGCTCCTGCCCCAGCGCCACGCCGAAACCGAGCAGGCTGATCGGGGTCAGCGCCGAGCTGATGATCGCAGCCAGGCCGCTGCCGACATGGCGCAGGCCATAGAGCTGGATGGTGGCGTTCAGCGCCACCATCAGCAGCGCCACCACGACCATGCGCGGGATCAGGCGGCGGGGAATGCTGACTCGGTGGCCGCGGGCACGGCGAAATGCAAGCAGGATCAGGCCGGCGGCGGTCCACCGGGTGCCGGAGAAGAAGGCCGGCGGCACCGTGGTGACGCCGACCTTCATGGCAAGCCAGGTGGCGCCCCAGACCAGGCACAGGAACGCGAACAGCAGGCGCTGCCTAGGCGCCACGGAGAGCAACATGTTTCCAAATCCCCGGGCATCCTGGCGACGCCGCCTCGATCGTCGCTTCTACACGACGCCGGTCTATACCGGGCTGATGTCGTCCTGTCCCGCCGCCCGCGGCACCGGGGGGTCGTTTTCATCCTTGGCGGCGGTGATGAATGCGCGGATCAGCCCTGCGTCCTTGACGCCGCGGCGGATTTCCACGCCCGAGGAGACATCGACCGCTGGCGCCTGCGTCACGCGAATTGCCTCGGCCACATTGCCGGGGGTGAGCCCGCCGGCCAGCAGCCAGGGGCAAGGGGAGGTCCAGCCGGTCAGCAGCGTCCATTCCATCGCCGTGGCGTTGCCGCCCGGCCGCGTCGCCCCTGGTGGCGGCTTGGACTCGATCACCAGCCCATCGATCCCCGGCGCCGCGCGCGGCAAGTCGGCGGCAGAGGCGACGCCGAGGGACCGCCACACCGGCAAGCCGAACCGCGCGCCGAGTGCGGCCATCCGGCCGGGTTCGGCATAGACCTGCAGCACGTCGAGGCGAACTTGCTCGAGACAGCGTTCGATTTCGCCATCAACAGGTTCGACGAACAGCCCGACCCGGAGCGGACCGCCTTGGTGGCGGGCCGACAGCATCGCCGCCTGTGCTGGCGTGACATAGCGGGGCGAGGGCGGAAAAAAATTGAAGCCGAGCCAGTCGGCGCCGGCGGACACGGCGGCGTCGAAGGCGGCGGAGTCGTTGATGCCGCAGATCTTGACCGCGGTCATGCCGGCCGCGCGGGGTTGCGAAAGGGCCGGGTCATGAAGGTGGCGGCAGCGTTGTCGGTCCTAGCCGCGCCTTCAGCTCGTGCACCTGCGCCTCCAGCAGGCGCTGGGCGTGTTCCGCCCGCCGCGCCCGCCGCCGCGCCGCCAAGGTGGCCATCCATTGCACCATCGCGCCGAGCAGGAACGCCACCGCCATCGCCGCCAGCATGGCTATCGAAAGCGGCGCCTCCAGCGAATAGATCGGTCGGCCACAGCCCGAACTGAACCGATTGGCCGTTCGACAGCGCGAACAGCACCAGCAGCAACAGGAACGGGGCGGCGATCAGCGCGCGCATGCTTGCCTCAAGAGATAATGCGCCCGCGGAGTGCGCCGAGGCAGATTCAAGCCCGCAACGCCTCACGCGTGGGCTTGCCGTGGTTGACCCGTTCGCGCAACTCCTTGCCGGCCTTGAAGAACGGCACTGCCTTCTCGTCCACCGGCACCGCGTCGCCGGTGCGCGGATTGCGGCCGGTGCGGGCGTCGCGCTTCTTCACCGTGAAGGCGCCGAAGCCACGCAGTTCCACGCGCTCGCCCCGCGACAGGGCAGCGGTGATTTCGCTGAAGATGGTCGCGACGATCGTCTCCACGTCACGACTCGACAGATGCGGATTCGCCGATGACAACTCGGCGATCAGTTCTGACTTCGTCATAACCCCATCCTTCAAGACGCCGCGCCGTCTTGCGTCGCATTCGCCCGGCGGGTCAGTTATCCCCGCGCGAAGGCTGCCAGACAGCCCAAGCCCCGTCAAGTGTAAGCCCTTGACTTAGAAGGCTTTTCAAGAGGCCTCCAAAAAGCCCTTCGGTGCCGTCTGCCAGCGCCCGTCCGGCCCAGCCGCCCGTGGTGACATCGCGCACCGGCAGACCGGCTGAAACGCCCTTCTGTTCGGATAGCCATTGCCTCGCCTCCGGCTCCCCGCCGATCTGGTCGATCAGGCCGAGTGACAAGGCCTGCCGCCCGCTATAGGCGCGCCCATCCGCCAACGTCCGAACCTGTTCGGGCGGCATGTGGCGGCCAGCGGCGACGATGCTGACGAACTGCTCATACATGTCCATCACCAACCCGTGCAGCACGTCGCGACCTTGCGGCGACAGCGGCCGGGTGAAGCTTGGCTGGTCCTTGAGCGGGCCTGATGTGATCGCCTCCGCCGTCAGCCCGAGGCGCGACAGCAGGCCCGACGCCTCCCCGGTTTCGAGGATGACGCCGATCGAGCCGGTGATGGTGGTGTTGCGGGCGAAGACGCGGGCGGCGGGCATGGCGATCATGAAGCCGGCGGAGGCGGCGGTGCCGCCCATCACCGCCACCACCGGCTTCTTCCCCGCGACCTCGGAAATCGCCGCGTGCAGCGATTCGCCGCCGGCGACGCTGCCGCCGGGGCTGTCGATGCGGACGATCAACGCCTTGGCGCTGCCGTCTTCGGCCACGTCATGGATCGCGTCGATCAGCTTGCGCTGGTCGGTGATGATGCCGTTGACGTTCAGCCTCGCGACATGGCCACGCAGGTCGCGGACCCCAAGGCGGCCCCCGGCCAGCAGCGCGCAGCCGAGCACTGCCAGGACTGCGGCGACCCGCCAAAACAACAGGCGGCGCTTGAGGCGCCGCCTGTCGAGTAAGAGATCGGTCTCAAGGCTCATTGGTCATCGCCGGCGGTTATTCGTCCGTCGTCTGCTGGTTACGGCGACGGATCGCGGCGCCGAGGATGTCACCCAGCGACGCACCGCTGTCGGACGTGCCGAACTCGGCGATCGCCTGCTTGTCCTCTTCGACTTCCTTGCCCTTGATGGTCAGCGACAGCTTGCGCGAGGCGCGGTCGACGGCAATGACCTTGGCGTCGACCTTTTCGCCGACGGCGAAACGGTCGGGGCGCTGGTCGCTTTTGTCGCGAGCCAGCTCGGCGCGGCGGATGAAGCCGGTGAGCACGTCGTCGACCTTCACCTCGATGCCGTTGGACTGCACCGCGGTGACCACGCAGGTAACCACGTCGCCCTTGTTGACGCGGTCCAGCACGGAAGCGGCAGGATCATCGGCGAGCTGCTTGATGCCGAGGCTGATGCGCTCTTTCTCGACATCGACGTCGAGCACCTTCGCCTTGACGATCTGGCCCTTCTCGTACTTGGCCATCGCCAGCTCGCCGGTGCTCGTCCCAGGACAGGTCGGACATGTGGACCATGCCGTCGATATCCGCGGTCAGGCCGATGAACAGGCCGAATTCCGTCATGTTGCGGATTTCGCCCTCGACCACGGCGCCAACCGGATACTCGTCGACGAACTGCTCCCACGGGTTGCGCTGGACCTGCTTGAGGCCGAGCGAAATGCGGCGCTTGGAGCTGTCGACGTCGAGCACCATGACCTCGACTTCCTGGCTGGTGGCGACGATCTTGCCCGGATGGACGTTCTTCTTCGTCCAGGACATCTCCGACACGTGCACCAGGCCCTCGACGCCCGGCTCCAGCTCCACGAAGGCGCCGTAGTCGGTGATGTTGGTGACGCGGCCGGTGAACTTCGCTTCCGGCGGATACTTGGCGGCGACGCCTTCCCACGGATCGGCTTCGAGCTGCTTCATCCCGAGGCTGATGCGCTGGGTCTCGGCGTTGAAGCGGATGACCTGCACCTTGACCTGCTGGCCGATCTGCAGCGCCTCGCTCGGGTGGTTGATCCGGCGCCAGGCGATGTCGGTGACATGCAGCAGGCCATCGACGCCGCCGAGATCGACGAAGGCGCCGTAATCGGTGATGTTCTTCACCACGCCGTCCAGGATCATGCCTTCCTTGAGGCCCTGGATCAGCTCGCTGCGCTGCTCGGCGCGGGTCTCTTCCAGCACGGCGCGGCGCGATACCACGATGTTGCCGCGCGCGCGGTCCATCTTGAGGATCTGGAACGGCTGCGGCTGGCCCATCAGCGGACCGACGTCGCGCACCGGGCGGATATCGACCTGGCTGCCGGGCAGGAAGGCCACGGCGCCGCCGAGGTCGACGGTGAAGCCGCCCTTGACGCGGCCGTAGATGGTGCCGGTGACGCGCTGGTTGGCCTCGAACGCCTTCTCAAGATTGGTCCAGGCTTCCTCGCGGCGGGCCTTCTCGCGCGACAGCACGATGGAGCCGTCACGGTCCTCGTAGCGTTCGACATACAGCTCGATGGTGTCGCCGGGCTTCACCTCGGGGGCGGCGCCGGGGGCGCCGAATTCCTTCAATGCGACGCGGCCCTCGCTCTTGAGGCCGACATCGACGATGGCGAATTCGTCGGTGAGGCGGATCACCCGGCCGGTGACGACCGACCCGTCGAAGCCGGTGTCACGGCCGAGGGTCTCCTCCAGGAGGGCGGCAAAATCATCTTCGTGCGAACGGGTCGCGACTGCGGTGGCTGACATAAACTTGGGTTCGTCCTTGGGCGGCGGCGGAAAATCCGCTGGCCGCGGTGCTTGCGCGCCCCGTGGTTGGGAAGCACGGCTTGCCCGCGCCGTGGGCGCAGGCCGGATTGATGATGAAGCCGGGCGCAGCGGTCGCCGCGCGTGCCGGAGACATAAGCCCAGGGGTGACGGAGTCAAGCGGAAGTCGCTGATCCCCGGGCAAAAACAGCGGATTCCCGGCTGTTGTCACCAAGAAATGTTCAGACCTGCCTGTTCAGCGTCGCTTCCGGCTCAGACGCGCCTCCAGCATCGCCACCGCCCGCCGGAATGCCGCCTCGGCGTCCAGCGCCGTGGTGTCCAGCAGCATCGCGTCGTCGGCCGGGCGCAGCGGCGCCGCCGCCCGCGCCGCGTCCTGGGCGTCGCGGGCGGCAAGATCATCAATGACGCGCTTGCGTTCGGCCGCGACCCCTCGACCCTGCAATTCGAGCCAGCGGCGGCGGCCGCGCTCGGCAACCGAGGCGGTGACGAACAGCTTGGCGTCGGCCTCGGGGAAGATGACGGTGCCGATGTCGCGCCCGTCCAGCACCGCGCCGCCTGCGGTCGCGAAGCCGCGCTGAAAGTCCAGCAAGGCGGCGCGGACGCCCGGAATCGCCGCGACCTGGCTCGATGCCGCATCGGTGTGCGGTCCGCGCAGATCCGGCCGCACCAGGTCCTCGGGCACCAACGCCCGGGCCGCCGCCTCGGCCGCTTGGGGGTCGGCGGGATCGGCGCCCATGTCCAGCATCCGGCGGGCGACGGCGCGGTAGAGCAGGCCGGTATCGAGGTAGGGCAGGGAAAAATGCTGCGCGAGGCGCCGCGCCAAGGTGCCCTTTCCCGCCGCGGCCGGCCCGTCCACGGCGATGATCACGCCCGGCACTCAGACGCCGCGCAGGGCCGGCGATGCGCCATTACTGACCAGCCCGTTCATCAACTCGACGAAGCCGGGAAAGCTGGTCTCGATGAAGCTCGCGTCGTCCACCGTGACCGGGTTCTCCGTCGCCAGCCCCAGCACCAGCGCGGTCATTGCCAGGCGGTGGTCCATATGCGTCCGCACCATGCCGCCGCCGGCGGGTAAGCGGCCATTGCCATGCACGATCAGGTCGTCGCCGTCGATCTCCACCCGCACGCCGTTGGCCACGAGCAGCGCCGCGGTGGCGGCCAGGCGGTCGCTTTCCTTCACCCGCAGTTCCTTCAACCCCAGCATCCGCGTGGTGCCCGATGCGCAGGCCGCAAGTGCCGCCAGCACCGGGTATTCGTCGATCATGCTCGGCGCGCGCTCCCTCGGCACCTCGACGCCACGCAATTCGCCGTGGCGCACCAGCAGATCGCCGACCGGCTCGCCGCCCTCGACGCGGGCATTTTCGACGACGAGGTCGGCACCCATCTCGCGCAGCGTATCGAACAGGCCTGTACGCAGCGGGTTCAGGCCCACCCCCTCGATCCGCAGGCGCGAGCCCGGCACCAGCAGGGCGGCGACGACCGGGAACGCCGCCGAGGACGGGTCGCCTGGCACCACGACGTCGGCCGCGCGCAGATGCGGCTGGCCGACCAGGGAGATGGCGGTGACGCGCCCGCCTGCTTTCCCGCCGATTTTCTCGATCGTCACCTCGGCACCGAAATGGCGAAGCATGTTCTCGCTGTGGTCGCGCGTGGCCTCCGGCTCCTCGATCCGGGTGATCCCCGGCGCGTTCAGGCCGCACAGCAGCAAGGCGGATTTCACCTGCGCCGAGGGCACCGGCACGCGATATTCGAGCGGCATCGCGTCGGTGGCACCCTGGATCGCCAGCGGCAGCCGGCCGCCGGCGCGCGACTGGAAGCGGGCGCCACAGGCGGCCAGCGGATCTGTCACCCGGCGCATCGGCCGCCCGCGCAGGCTCGCATCCCCGGTCATGACAGCGAACAGCGGATGGCTCGCGAGGATGCCGGTCAGCAGCCGCGCCGCGGTGCCGGAATTGCCCATGTCCAGCACGTCGGCCGGTTCCACCAGCCCGCCGATGCCTCGCCCGGCGACCCGCCAGGCGCCAGGCCCGTCCTGGACCACCTCGGCGCCGAGGGCGCGCATGGCGGCGGCGGTGCGCAGCACGTCCTCGCCTTCCAGCAGGCCGGTGATGCGGCTTTCACCGATTGCCAGGCCCGCGAACATCAACGCGCGATGGCTGACCGACTTGTCGCCCGGCACGCGCAAAGTGCCGATGAGCGGAGCCTGCGGGCGGAAGGCCGCGAAGGCGCGCGGCGACGGATGATGCGTGGTCCGGTTGTGCATGATCCTGGCCCGATAGCACGCCCGCCGGCGCGGCAGAAGCCGGACGCCGGACCGCTTCGGTGCCGCCGAACCGGCAACCAGTTTGACAGCCGCGCGTGGCGGTGGCATGGGGCGCGCCCTCCGGCCGATGCGTCCCAACCGGGACCGGCCACTTCCGCAAGCGAGGCGATCCGATGGCGAAGCCCGAACTCGGCACCAAGCGCGTCTGCGTTGCCTGCGGCGCGCGTTTCTACGACCTCGGCAAGCAGCCGGCGGTCTGCCCGAAATGCAGCACCGAACAACCAGCCGAGCAGCCGCGCATGCGCCGCACCGGCGGCAACGTGGCGGAGGAGAAGCGCCGTCCGAAGCCGGCGCCGGTACCGGGTCTCGAAGACACCGACGTCGAGGTGGAAAGCACCGAGGAGGAATCCGAGGAGGACGTGCTCGAAGACACCTCCGACCTCGAAGACGGCGCGGATGTCGTGGTCGAGGTCGAGCCGGAAGGCGGCGAAGAGGAACGCTAGATCAGCCGGGCTTCACCCCAGGCCGCGGCCGCCGCCACCTCACCGCCGCCACCTCACCCAAGTCCGCGGCCGCGGCCGATCGCCGCGTCGCCGAAGCGCTGACGCAGCGCGTCGATCGCCGCCTGGGCGGCGGCGCGGCGCGGCGTCTCGGTATCGGCGAGATCGCCGCGATCGGCCTCGCGCCAGCGGCAGCAGCGGATTGGCGCCGATGCCGATCAGGCGGAACGCCGTGCCGGTCGCCTCGCGCGCCAGCAGCGCGCTTGCGGCCGTCGAACAGCCGGTCGGGCAGCACGGTCGGGCTGGGCAGGCGCGCGGCGCGGGTGCGGATGGCGAAGTCCGTCGTCTTCAGCTTCAGCACCACGCCGCCGGCGGACAGCTCGTGCTCCTTCAGCCGCCGCGCCAGCTTCTCCGACAGCCGCCAGAGATGCGCGCTCGCAGATCGGCCGGCCGCGTCAGATCGGTATCGAAGGTCGTCTCGGCGCTGATCGACTTGGTCTCGCGGCCCGGATCGACCGCTGCGCACGTCCTCGCCGCGGGCGCGGCGGACCAGCGACGGGCCGTCGTCGCCCAGCCGTCGCAGCGCCTCGCGGTCGCTCAGCGCCTGCAGGTGGCCGAGCAGCGTGATGCCCTGCGCCGCGAGCTTGCCGGGCCAGCGTCGGACCGATGCCGGGCAGCAGCCGCACCGGCTCGGGCGCCAGCAGCGACGCGCGCCTCCGCGCGCCGATCACCGCGAAGCCGCGCGGCTTGTCGCGACCGGCGGCGATCTTCGCCAGCAGCCGGTTGGCGGCGAGGCCGATCGACACGGTGACGCCGACCTCGCGCTCGACCTCGCGCGCGAAGCGCGCCAGCACGACGGCGGGCGGCGCGCCGTGCAGCGCCTCGGTGCCGGCGAGGTCGAGCACCGCCTCGTCGATCGACAGCGGCTGCACCAGCGGCGTCAGCGTCGCCATCATGCGCGCGGATCTGCCGCGCCGGCCGCGACGTATTTGGCGAAGTCCGGGCGGATCACCACCGCGTCGGGACAGGCCTTCAGCGCCTTGAACATCGGCATGGCGCTGCGCACGCCGTACATCCGCGCGACGTAGCAGGCGGCGGTGACCACCCCGCGCACGCCGCCGCCGACGATCACCGGCCGCGCCGCGAGTTCCGGCCGGTCGCGCTTCTCCACGCTGGCGTAGAACGCGTCGCAGTCGATATGGGCGATGGTCAGCGCGAACAGCTCGGGATGGCGGACGATCCGGCCGGCCGTCGCAAGCCGGGCAGCCGCGCTGCCGTCGGCCAGCGATCGCGCCAGACAGTCGCGGCACAGCGCGGGCATGCTCAGTCCGGCCGGCCACAGCCAGGCGGCGCCGCGCACGCCGGACAAATCGCCGTGCCGGTTGCGCACGATCGGCGTCTCGCACGAAATCGCTGAACACGTAGCGGCGTCAGCAGCGGCGGCAGCGTCGGTGTACAGATGCTCCATGTTGGACAGCCCGCCGCCCAGCACGATCACGTCGGGGTCGAGCAGGTTGATCGACCTGCGCCAGCCCGCGCGCCAGCCGGTCGGCGTGGCGGTCGAGCGCCGCCTGCGCGCGCGCCTCGCCGGCGGCGGCGCGGGCGGGAATGCCGGAGGCGTCGTGCGCGCCCTCGCCGTCGCAGTCGCGCGCCAGCGAGGGGCCGGCGACCCAGGTCTCCAGGCAGCCCCGTGGCCGCACCAGCAGAGTCGGCCCGGGCAGTTCGTCCGGCCGCGGCCAGGGCAGCGGGTTGTGGCCCCATTCGCCGGTGACGTGGTTGCGGCCGCGCAGCACCTTGCCGTCGCACCACGATGCCGCCGCCGCAGCCGGTGCCGAGGATGACGCCGAACACCGATCGGCTGGCCGGCGCCGGCGCCGTCGGTCGCCTCGCGACAGGGCGAAGCAGTTGGCGTCGTTCTCCACCCGCACCTCGCGGCCGAGCAGCGTCGCTGATGTCGCGGTCGAACGCGTGGCCGTTCAGCGCGATCGAGTTGGCGTTCTTCACCAGGCCGGTGGCCGGGCTGATCACGCCGGGAATGCCGATGCCGACGGTGCGCGCGTGACGCCGAGCTGCGCCTCGGCGTCGCGCACCAGGCCGGCGATGCCGTCGAGCGAGGCGCTGATAGCCGTGCGGCGTGTCGATGCGGTGGCGCTGGCGCTCGGCTGCCGTCCGGCGCCAGCACGACGATCTCGATCTTGGTGCCGCCGAGGTCGATGCCGATGCGGAAGTCGTAGCGGTTGCGGGAGTCCAGGGATTTGTCCATGCCCGCAATGTGCCGGGACCGGGCCGCTTGCTCAATGCTCTCGCGCGGCCGCACAATGGCGGCATGAGCGAGACCTTGCTCGACGTCAAAGGCATGAGCTGTCCGTTGCCGGTGCTGCGGGCCAACCGCGCCTTGCGCAGCCTCGAACCCGGCGCGCGCCTGCGGGTGCTGGCGACCGACCGCGCCGCCGTCGCCGACTTCCAGGCGTTCTGCCGCGAAACCGGGCACGCGCTGCTGTCGCTCGGCGAGGAAGCTGGCGTGTTCAGCTTCGTCATCCGCAAGCGCGAAGACTAGGACGGCGATCGATGCCGTTTTCCATCCCATGACCGTGGCGCTGATCACCCATCCCGCCTGCCTCGCGCACGATCCCGGCGAGTGGCATCCGGAATGTCCCGACCGGCTGCGCCACGTGTTGCGCGCGCTTGGAAGACGAAGCGTTCCTGCCGTTGCTGCGCGAAGCCGCTCCCGAGGCGACGATCGAACACCTGACCCGGGTTCACCCGGCCGAATACGTGCAATCGATCCTGAACATCGCTCCCGAACCGGGCGAGATCGTGGCGCTCGATGCCGACACGCTGATGAGCGCCGGCTCGTGCGAGGCGGCGACGCGGGCGGCGGGCGGCGCGGTGATGGCGGTCGACGCGGTGATGTCCGGCTGGGCGCGCGCCGCCTTCGTCGCCACCCGCCCGCCGGGGCACCATGCGGAACCGCGCCGCCCGATGGGGTTCTGCCTGTTCGCCAACGCCGCCATCGCCGCCCGCCATGCCCAGGCGCGCTGGGGGCTGGCGCGGGTGGCGGTGGTGGATTTCGACGTGCATCACGGCAACGGCACCCAGGACATCTTCTACGGCGACCCTTCCCTCTTCTACGGCTCCAGCCACCAATACCCGTGCTATCCCGGCACCGGCGCGCCCGCCGAGCGCGGCATCGCCGACAACATCGTCAACGCGCCGCTGCGCGCCGGGGTCCGGCGGCGCTGAATTCCGCGCCGCATGGTCGGACATCATCCTGCCGGCGCTGGACCGCTTCGCGCCGGAACTGCTGATCGTCTCGGCCGGCTTCGACGCCCATAAGGCCGATCCGCTGGCGCAGCTTCGGCTGGAAACCGACGATTTCGGCTGGATCACCGACGAGCTGCGCAGCTTGCTGAGCGGCATTGCGCCGGCCGGCTGGTATCGATGCTGGAGGGCGGCTACGACCTGGAGGCGCTCGGCCAATCGGCCGCGTTGCACGTCCGCCGATTGATGCGCGCGTGATTTCGGGGTTGGCGCGCCCGCCCCAAGCCGCTATCGAACTGTCATGAAACCACCCGAACCCGCCGGGATCCCGCCGTTGGCGCCGCCGCCGCCGACTTGTCGACCTTGTCGTTCGAGGACGCGCTGGCCGAACTGGAAAAGATCGTCCGCAGCCTCGAAGGCGGCCAGCAGAAGCTGGAAGACGCGATCACCGCCTATGAGCGCGGCGCGGCCCTGCGCCAGCACTGCGAGGCCAAGCTCGCACAGGCCGAACAGCGGGTGCAGGCGATCGTCGCCGCCGCCGACGGGGCGCTCTCCATGCGCCCGGTCGAGTGAACCGGAGGATTATCCGACCATGAACGCCCCGATCGTCCCTCCCTCGGTTCGTCCGTCGACGCCGTTGCTGGACCGAGTTTCGGTGCCGTCGGACATGCGCAATTTTTCGGCGGAGCAGCTGCGCCAGCTGGCCGACGAGTTGCGGGCGGAGACGATCGACGCGGTGTCGGTGACCGGCGGGCATCTTGGCGCCAGCCTCGGGGTGGTCGAGCTGACGGTGGCGATCCACGCCATGTTCGACACGCCGCGCGACCGGCTGATCTGGGACGTCGGGCACCAGTGCTACCCGCACAAGATCCTGACCGGGCGGCGCGAGCGCATCCGCACCTTGCGCATGGGCGGCGGTCTGTCCGGCTTCACCCGGCGCTCCGAGAGCGACTACGACCCGTTCGGCGCGGCGCACAGCTCGACCTCGATCTCGGCCGGGCTGGGCATGGCGGTGGCGCGCGACCTGAAGCAGGGGCGCGGCGAGCCGACGACCGGCAGGTGATCGCGGTGATCGGCGACGGCGCGATGTCGGCCGGCATGGCGTATGAGGCGATGAACAACGCCGGGGCGCGGCATTCGCGCCTGGTGGTGATCCTCAACGACAACGACATGTCGATCGCGCCGCCGGTCGGCGCGATGAGCGCCTATCTGTCGCGGCTGCTGTCGTCGCGGCGGTTTCTGACGTTGCGCGACCTCGGCATCCGCATGGCCCGCAAGTTCCCCAAGGGGATCGAGCGGACGGCGCGGCGGGCCGAGGAATATGCCCGCGGCATGCTGACCGGCGGCACCTTGTTCGAGGAGCTGGGCTTCTACTATGTCGGCCCGATCGACGGCCACAACCTCGACCATCTGCTGCCGGTGCTGCGCAACGTCCGCGAGGCGGAGGAGCACGGGCCGATCCTGGTGCACGTGATCACCCAGAAGGGCCGCGGCTACGCGCCGGCGGAGGCGTCGGCGGACAAGCTGCACGCGGTGAGCAAGTTCAACGTGATCACCGGCGAGCAGGTGAAGGCGCCGCCGGGGCCGCCGACCTACACGAAAGTGTTCGCCGACGCGCTGATCGCCGAAGCGCAGAAGGACCCTGATATCGTGGCGATCACCGGCGGCGATGCCGTCCGGCACCGGCCTCGACCGGTTCGGCAAGGCGTTCCCCGAGCGCACCTTCGACGTCGGCATCGCCGAGCAGCACGCGGTGACCTTCGCCGCCGGGCTGGCGAGCGAGGGGATCAAGCCGTTCTGCGCGATCTACAGCACCTTCCTGCAGCGGGCCTATGACCAGGTGGTGCACGACGTGGCGATCCAGTCGCTGCCGGTGCGCTTCGCGATCGACCGGGCGGGGCTGGTGGGCGCCGACGGCGCGACCCATGCCGGCAGCTTCGACCTGGCGTATCTCGGCTGCCTGCCGGGGATGGTGATCATGGCGCCGGCGGACGAGGCGGAGCTGGTGCACATGGTGGCGACGGCGGCGTCGATCGACGACCGCCCGAGTGCGCTGCGCTATCCCGCGCGGCGAGGCGACCGGGGTGGCGCTGCCGGCGCGTGGGCGAGGTGCTGGCGATCGGCCGCGGCCGGGTGCTGCGCCACGGCGGGGCGGTGGCGATCCTGTCGCTGGGGACGCGGCTGGCGGAGGCGTTGCGGGCGGCGGACGAGCTGGCGGCGCAGGGGATCGCGGCGACGGTCGCCGATGCCCGCTTCGCCAAGCCGCTGGACACGGCGCTGATCGAGCGGCTGGCGCGCCAGCACGCCATGCTGGTGACGATCGAGGAAGGCAGCATGGGCGGGTTCGGCGCGGCGGTGCTGCAGCATCTGGCGGCGCACGGCCTGCTCGATCGCGGCCTGAAGATCCGCACCATGGTGCTGCCCGACACCTTCGTCGACCACGACAGCCCCGCCAAACAACTCGCCGAGGCCAAACTCACCGCAAAGGATATCGTCGCCACGGTTCTCGCCGCGCGCGGCATCCGGGAGCAGGTCGCCGCAGCGCCGGGCGCCAGCGGCATCTGAAATGGCCAAGGCGCGGGCCGACCAGTTGCTGGTCGACCGCGGCCTGGCCGAAAGCCGCAGCCGCGCCCAGGCGTATATTCTCGCCGGCAAGGTATTCTCCGGCGAGCGGCGGATCGAGAAGGCCGGGCAGTTGCTGGCCGGGGACGCAGCACTTGAGCTGCGTGGACAGGATCATCCCTGGGTGTCCCGCGGCGGGCTGAAGCTCGCGCATGGCATGGCGCATTTCGGCCTGTCGGCGGAAAAGCGGGTGTGCCTTGATATCGGCGCCTCCACCGGCGGCTTCACCGACGTGCTGCTGGCCGGCGGCGCCGCGCGGGTGCACGCGGTCGATGTCGGCCACGGCCAATTGGCCTGGAAGCTCCGCCACGACGCCCGCGTGGTGGTGCATGAGCGGACCAACGCCCGGTATCTGACGCGCGAGGTGATCGGCGAGGCGGCGGACGCGCTGGTCTGCGACGCGAGCTTCATCGGACTGCAGACCCTGCTGCCGGCGCCGCTGTCCCTGTGCGCGCCAGGCGCCTGGGCGATCGCGCTGATCAAACCGCAATTCGAGGCCGGGCGCGAACATGTCGGCGCCAAGGGCGTGGTGCGCGATCCCGCGGTTCACGAAGCGGTTTGCGCGCCGCATTCGGCTGTGGTGGGAGGCGTTGCCCGGCTGGCAACCCCTGGGCGTGGAGGCGAGCCCGATCACCGGGCCGGAAGGGAACCGCGAGTTCCTGATCGCCGCGCGCTACAAAAATTAACCCACGGGTACGGGCATAACCGTTCCCATTTCCCGGTCTGTATTGTTAATGATCGTCACGCGATCAAATTCTTGCGACCTTGATCGTTAAGACAACGTTAATGGCGGTGATCACAAAATTGTGACCAGCGCTCGGCCACTGCCGGACGGTCCTCGTCCGGCATCGCGCATGTTCAGCCGAATGCCGCGTCCAGGGGGATTTTTTCGCATGCGGATCACGACACGGCGGCGGACCCGGATGGCAGGTTTTTCGGGTTTGGCCTGCGCCACGGCGCTGTTGCTGCCCACGGCTGCCTTCGCCGACGATTCGGTGCTGACCTGGAACAACACCCTGCTGACGGTCATTCGCCAGACCTCCGGCGTGCTGCTCGATGGGCCGCCCGAGGTGGCGCGGGAAATGGCGATCGTCGGCACCGCGATGTCCAACGCCGCGAACAACGCCCAGCTGGCCGGCGCCGATGCCACAGGCATCGATGCCGCCGTGAACGTCGCCGGCTACACGGCGATGATGGCGCTGTTCAGCCCGGCCGGCACCGCGGGCAATCCGAACACCGGCAACACCACGACGGTCGGCCAGTTGTGGTCGCCGACCCTGACCAGCACCTTGCAAGCCGAGATCAACAAGGCCTTCACCACCAACAACTCGCCGACGACGTCAGCGATCGGCCTTCAGGCGGCATCCGATGTCATCGCGGCGCGCATCGGCGGTCTGACCGCACCGTCGGTGAACATCGCGACCACCACTGTCCCCAATCCGAGTGGCGGCGCGCCGATCATCACCGACAAGGTGATCAGCGACACCAGCGACGGCTCGTACGCCTCCATCCAGCTCAGCCTGCACCCCGCGAACTACACGCCGGGCAGCGGTCAGTTCGCCAAGCTGGCACCAGGCGCCGATGCGACCACCGGCGTCGGCGTCTATGTGCCGTTGCCGACCCTCACCCCTCCCGGACATGTCGCGATCGGTCCGACCTGGGGGTCGGTGACGACGATCGCCCCCAACAACGTCACCATCAACACCAACTTCCCGAATCTCGCGCCGCCCGACGTGACCTCCCCGGCCTACGCCAATGCCCTGATCCAGACCTATTGCACCGGCGGCACCAGCCAGGCCGCGAATTTCGCCTCCGTCTGCGCCGCCGCCGCCGCGAAGGGGATCAACACCAACACCAGCGGCACGGTCGGTGGCGTGTCGCTGACCAACAACGCGTTGTTCTGGAACGATCCCGGCACCACGATCCAGCCGCCCGGCCATTGGCTCGCGATCACCGACACGGTCATCCTCGACGCGGCGACGGCAGGCATGAAGCTGAGCCAGGTGCAGGAGGCGCGGCTGACCGCACTGCTTGGCGATGCCGAGCATGACGCCGGCATCGTCGCTTGGAACGAGAAATACACGTTCAACCTCTGGCGGCCGACGACGGCGATCACGGGCATCAACGGCAGCGGCAGCTGCCAATACGGCAACTGGAACACCACCCTGAACAACAGTCCCGCCCAGGGCGGGTTTGGCTTCACCTGCGATCCGACCTGGAAATCGGTGATCGCCACGCCGCCGCATCCGGATTACGTCGCCGGCCACCCGGCGTTCAGCGGTGCCGCCGCCAGCGTGCTGACCGATTTCTTCGGCAAGGCCGCGCCAGGGTTTTCGTTCAGCAACACCTCGGACGCGTATTGCAACGGCGGTCCGGCGATTCAGGACCCGCTCACCGGCCTGGTTACCGGCTGCCTGGCTGGAGGCACCTTCGTGCAGCCCATCACCGAGACCTTCGACAACTTCGAAGATGCCTCGGACGCCGCGACCGACAGCCGGGTGAACGGCGGCATCCACACCCCGTTCGCGGTCGCCGACGCGAAGGCGATCGGCATCGATATCGGCAACCAGGTCGCCAATGCCGGTGGGTTCGCGACGGTGCCGGAACCGGCCTCGTTCGCGCTGCTCGGCGCCGGGCTGGTCGGGCTGGGCGTGCTGCGCCGCCGCCGCGTCGTCTGAGCCGGCCGAAATGAAGGCCGTGCGCGGCCTGATCGCAGCATTGCTGATCCTTGCCGGAGCGACGCCGGCGCGTGCCGACCTTACCGGCGCGCAACTTGCGGCCCTGGCCGGCACCCTCGCCGCGGAAATGGCGCAAGCCTGCCCGCATGCGGCACCGGGCGATGTCGGCGCCTTCACCGCCTGTGCCGCGGCACTGCGCGGCGCGGACCCGCTTGCCTTCGCCCCGGACGGCATGTTGTGGGGTGGCGATCAGCCGGGGCTGCGATTGCGCAAGAAGCAGTTGACGCATTTTTCGGCCAATGTGTTCAGCGAGATGTACCTGCCGCTGTTCAGCTTCACCGGACGCTGGACCACCCGCCATGACGATCGCGAAGGCTTCGACATCATCGACGTCGAGGCGTATTTCCGCAACGCCTTGCCGCCGGGCGAATATCCTTATCCGTTCTGGCACAGCGCCGACAAATGGTCCGCGTACGAAACCGCCAATCGCTTGTCGTTCTACCTCGATCCGGACGGTAAGATCCTGGCCATCACCCGCTCAGCCAATGGCAGCGAGGCGGCGCGCGGCGCCTATGCGCATGTGACGCCGCCCGCCTTCGACGGCAATTGGCAATGGCTCGACGCGTCCGGAAAACCCCAGCCGGAGGCGTCGCTGTTCACCAGCCGGTTCAGCAGCGCCAACCCTTTTCTGGCGAAACTCGACCAATCCTACCGTGCTTTCGCCACCGAGCTGCGCCAGGGCACCTGCATGTCCTGCCACACCCCGGACAACCGCGCCGGCATGGATCGCCTGGTGCTGCTGCAAAGCCCGAGGCACGCCGCCGGTGAAATCGACGACGCCCTGAAAGCGGTGCGCAACCGCGACATGCCGCAGACCCGCACGGGGTCGCGTCGGGCGCTGGAGCCGTCGGTGCGCGCCGCGATCCTGAGCGCGGGCGAGGCGTTCCGTGATGTGCTCGGCGCGGCTTCGGCGTGGGAGGCGGCGCAGAAGCGCGGGTCGTAGCGGTTTATGCCGGTTGACTATACCGGCAACTGAATCCTGGCCCGCAGGCCACCCAACGGCGAATCCTCCAGCACGATATCCCCGCCATGCGCGCGCACGATATCGCGCGCGATGCTGAGGCCGAGTCCGGTGCCGCCCGCCCGCTCACTCTCGAACGGGCGGAATGCCTCTTCACGGCGATCCATGGGGATGCCCGGGCCGTCGTCATCCACCGTCACCAGCACGAAGCGCTCACCCAGCCGGCTGGCGGCCAACGCGACGTGGCGGGCGTGGCGGCGGGCATTGTCGACGAGGTTGGTCACCGCCCGACGCAGCGCGTCGGCGCGCAGCGACAGCATCAGCTCGGGCGGCGCGTTCAGCACCACCTCCGCTCCGGCGCGGCGCGCGCCGGCGGCGACGTCTTCCAGCACCGCGGTGAGATCGGTCGGGCGCGCCTGCTCGGTGCCCTCGCCGCGGGCAAAGGCGAGGTAGACGGCGATCATCCGCTCCATCTCCTCGACATCGGCGGTCATGTCGGCGACGTCCTGACGCAAATCCTCGCCCGCCGGCAGCACCGCCAGCGCAAGACGCAGCCGGGTCAGCGGCGTGCGCAGGTCGTGCGACACGCCGGCCAGCATTTCGGTGCGCTGCTGCAGGAAGCGGCGGATGCGTTCCTGCATGCGGTTGAAGGCGGTGGCGGCCTGTCGCACCTCGGTGGCACCCTCAGGCTTGATCGCCCCGATGTCGCGCCCGAGGCCGAACGCCTCCGCCGCCGCCGCCAGGCGGCGGATCGCGCGCACCTGGTTGCGCATGAACAGCGCCGCAATGGCGAACAACAGCAGCGAGGCGCCGACTAACCACAGCACGAACACATAGAACGCGACCGCCGTCAGCCGCTTGCGCGGCACATCCACCTGCAGCACTCCCCGGGCCAGCTGGATGTTCACCACCACCGATTGCGCGTCAGACTGCCAATCCGTGGTGAACGGCAGATGCAGCTTCTCCTCCAGGGTGACAGCCAGGCCGGCGCTGGCGTTGAGCAGACCCAAAGGCGGCCGGTCCTCGGGCAGCGAGCCTTCGGGTTGCAGGCGCATCGCCAGTTCGAACTGATCCCAGGCGTTTTGTAGCACCCAGGCTTGATCGGTCGGATTGGGCATCCGCGCCAGCAGCTCGATCGTGGTGGCGATCTCGCCGACCACCGCGGTCGAAAGCCGGCGGGAAACGATGTTGAGATGGCTGCCGTAGAACACCTGAAGCGCCACCAGCTGCACAACCACCAGCGGCACCAGAATGATCAGCAAGGCGCGCCCCATCAGCGAGCGCGGCAACATATGCTTCAGCCGCGGCATCCCTCTCCTATGGCAATGGCTGCTCGGGGAAGCTGAGTTCGTGACGGGCGCGCCAGTCGTTGGTGACGTAATTCACGATCAGCGACCGGCGCACGCCGGCGATCGGCCGCCGCTCGAAGCCGTGCCAGCTCGCGGGCTGTTTCGGCAGGAAGGCGAAGCCACGGCCGAGTTCGGCGTTGCTGCGCGAGACCGAACGCTTGGCCGCGTCGTACAGGTCGGTCCCGAGGGTGGCGGCGTCAGCACCGGTATTCAGATACAGCTGCAAGGTGAGCAGCTTTTCCTTGATGTCCATATGCGGTTCCAGCCAGAACCCATCGCAATCCTGGCAGTACCTCGATCCTGAGATAGCTGCCGGCGCAATCGATGCCGAACGCATCCTCGATCGCCTTCACCACCGAAGGGCTCTGAAAGGCCGTGGCGACCGCGGCGAGCGAAGGGTGGCGCTGCAGGTTGCTGCCGGCGGCAAATTGCCGTTGGTCGTTATGGCTGTCGCGCTTGCCCTTGGTATCTTCGGGCGGCGGGGGCGCCATCTGCAGGGCCACGATCTCGCGGCACAGCGCGTCCGGCAACACGTCGCGGAGCAGCCAGTGCGGAAACGGCTCGTCGACGCGGATCGCCGCCTTCAGTGCCGCGGCGGCGTGGTCGATCACGCCCCGGACCGGCAAGCCTTGGGCGGGCGCATCGGCTTCCCGCCTTTCGGGCGGCTGATGGAATAAATGCGGCACGACAGTCCCTCCCCCGGGTTGGCGCGTTGCTCGCATCTCGGCACGATCAAGTCCATTGAAAAACGGCAATCTTCCGCCGCGTCCGTTGATCCAGGCGCCTTCACGGCGCGTGCGCCGCGTCCAGTGCCGCCGCGACCTCGGCCACCGCCGCGGGTGTCAAGGGCGATTGCGGCGGAATCGGATCACCGACGGCGAAGCCTTGCAGCTGCAATCCCGCCTTCACGCAGCCGGCCAGGTTGTGCTTGGCGAACAGCTCGTTCATGCGCCAAAGCCGCTTCTGCAGCAACAGCGCCTCCGGCCATGCGCCCTGCCGGCAAAGATCATACAACCGCAGGCTCGGCCGGGGAACCACGCAGGCAGGGCCGGCCATCCAGCCGACGCCGCCGATCAGCATGACGCAGGCAGGCACATGCGCCGAGGCCGAGAAGATCCGCATCCGATCGCCGACCGCGTTGATGATCGTCAGCAGCCGCCCGGTGTTGTTCGACGCATCCTTGAGGTAGCGGATGTTCTCGACCATCGCCAACCGCTCGATCGAGCGCAGGGTGAGGTCGCTGCGCTGGAAATTCGGATTGGTGTACAGCACCACCGGCAGGTCGGACGCGGCGGCGACGGCGGTGAAATACGCCTCCACCTGCGCCTCGTTCAGCGGGAAATAGGCTTCGAGGATTGCGAGGATGCCATCGGCGCCGGCGCGTGCATAAAGCCGGGTCTGCGCCACCGCGTCGGCCGTGGTGGTGGCGGCAACGCCCGGGATCACCGGCACCCGGCCGGCGGCGGCGGCGATCACCACCTCGACGATGCGCAACCGCTGGGCGGCGTTCAGATACGCGAACTCCCCGGTGCTGCCGAGCGGCACCAGGCCATGCACGCCGTCCGCGATCAAAGCCTCCACCAGCCGGGCCAGCACCTCCTCCAGCACCCTGCCGTCCGCGTCCACCGGCGACACGAGGTAGGGCATCACGCCGCGGAATTCCGCCGCCATCGTCAGGCGCGCCGTGGCGTGGCGGGTGGCATTCGCGCCACAGCGCCGACCTGCACCGGGTCAGGCCGCATAGGGGCCGAGCCTTGCCGCGAATCGTGCCACCGCCGCCTCCCCGAATGCATTCGCCGCCAAACCCGGCGCGCGGTCGTGCACCGCGATGCCCATGCGCGCCGCCACCAATCGCTTGCCGTAGCAGACCAGATGCTCGACCGACTGCATGACGAAGACGATGGCGGGCAGGATGTCGCGGTAGATCCGCTCCGCCTCGGCCTCGTCGCCGCGCCGCATGGCCTCGTAGATCCGCACCTGCGCCTCGAAGCAGTCAGGGGCCGGGATCAGCCCGGCACAGCCGGCGCGCAAATTGTCCGGCAGTTCCAGGCCGCCACGGCCGTTGAAGATCGCGAGCCTGCCGTCGGTTTCCTCGACGATGCGGGCGATCAGCGTCGCCGGGCCTTCGCCTTTCAGCACGGTGAAATTCGCGTGCGCGCGCGCCAGGGTGGCGATCCCCGAGGGCGTCAAGCCGACACCGATCAGCTCCGGCGCGTTCTGGATTCCGGCCGGCACCGGCGAGGCCTCGATCACCCGGCCGAAGAAGCGCTGCAATTCCGTTTCGCTCATCGACGGATCGCGCGGCGGCTGCAGAATCACCAGGGCGGCGCCGTGGGCGGCGGCATGCGCCACCGCCTCGATCTGCGCTTCGGGCGTGGCGCCGAAGATGGTCACGGCGAGCTTCAGGCGCCCGGCGAGGTCCTCGGCCGCCCATTCGACCACGGCCCGGCGCTCTGATGGCGAAAGCTTGGCGACTTCGGTGGCCAGTCCCATCACCGCCATGCCGTGGCTGCCGCCGGCGACGCAGATTTCGGTTTGGCGGCGCATCGCGGCACGGTCCAGCGTGTCGTCCGCCGTGAAGAAGGCATACAGGATCGGCCAGATGCCGCTGAACGAATGCGCCATGACCAGGGGCTAAGCCAGCATGCGCGAAACGTCAACGCAGCGTGGCTGACGCGGCCCGGGTTTCGGCCTAATGTGCCCGCGTGCTGAGCGACCTTCCCAACGTGCTGACGCTTTCGCGCATCGCCGCCATCCCGGTGATGGTGCTGCTGGCCTCGTTGCGCCACCCGTGGGCGGACATGGCCGCCTGCACAATGTTCTCGCTCGCCGCCATCACCGATTACTTCGACGGCAAGCTGGCTCGCGATCGATCGCAGACCTCCGATCTCGGCCGCATGCTCGATCCCATCGCCGACAAGCTGCTGGTGGGGGCGGCGCTGATGATGCTGGCCGGCACCGACCGCCTGAGCGGGCCCGGCCTGTACCCGGCCGTTGTCATCATGCTGCGTGAGATCATGGTCAGCGGCCTGCGCGAATACCTCGCCGGCATCCGCATCGGCCTGCCGGTGACGCAATTGGCGAAATGGAAGACCGGCTTCCAGATGGGCGCGCTCGGCACCCTGCTCGCCGGCGACAACGGTGCGGCGACGATCGGCCTCGGCTTCCTGCCGGTGGCCATCATCGGCGAGGCGATGCTGTGGGTGGCGGCGCTGCTGACGCTCGTGACCGGCTGGGACTACCTGATCGCCGGCCTGCGTCATGCAGCAGCATCAGCCGGCCGCGCCCGCAAGCGCGACGCGCCGGTTCGGGGCGGCCGGCCCAGGGTGATCCCGGATTGAGCCATGCCGACGGCGAAGGCAACAACGTGAAGGTCTTGGGTCTGGCCGGGTGGTCGGGCAGCGGCAAGACCACGCTGCTTGCGGCATTGCTGCCGCTGTTCCGGGCGCGCGGCCTGTCGGTGTCGACCATCAAGCATGCCCATCACGCGTTCGACCTCGACCAGCCCGGCAAGGATAGCTGGCGGCATCGCCAGGCCGGCGCGCAGGAGGTGATGATCGCCGGCGGCACCCGCTGGGCCCTGCTGCACGAGGTGACCGGACCCGAACCCGGTCTTCCCGAGTTGCTGGCGCGGCTGTCGCCGGTCGATCTGGTGCTGGTGGAGGGCTTCAAGGCGAATCCGCATCCCAAGATCGAGGTTTTCCGCCCTTCCCTCGGCCAGCCTCCGCTCTGGCCCGGTCGGCCGGACATCGTCGCCGTCGCCTCCGACCGCGCGCCTGCGGGATGCGACCGGACCATTCTGGACCTGAACCGGCCCGCCGAGATCGTTGACTGGGCGTGGCACCGGCTGTTCGCCGGCAACGACAGAATGATGCAGTGCACAGGAGAGCTTGAGTAGCCAGCCGAGGGCGGGCACATTCGCCGCTTCAAGCGGGTTCGATCCCGTCTGGCCCGAACGCGCAATAAGGAATTCTGGTTCATGCGGCATATCGCCATGCTTGGATTGATCTTGCTGCTTCCGGCCTGCTCGGGCCTCGGCGGGATGATCTCGGACACCGTGAGCTTCAACCGCAATCCCAACCTGCCGCCAGGGGACAGCGACAACATGCTCCGGGTGAGGGGCGAGGGCGTGGAAACCGTGCCGCTGCTGCCCGAGCCCGGCAATGTCTGGCCCGGGCCGCCGCAGCCGGAACCGACCCTGGGCGACCTCCAGCGCGAGCAGAACCAGGGTGAATTGCCGCCGCCGGCCCAGGTGCCGGTGGTGCCGCACCCGCAGCCGCGTGGCAGTTCCACCCCGCCCGAGTCGGTGCAGCCGAACGCGCCGGCGCCGCTGCCGCTCAACCCGCCGGCATTGCGCAACGCACCGTCCGTGGCGTTGCCGCCGCCGGTGCCGGGCGTGGTGCAGACGCCGCAGGGCTCGGCGGTGATCTCCACCACCCGCAACGGCCAGCAGACCTATACCCTGCCGAACGGCGTGACCGGCCGGGCGATCAGCAACGGGAACGGCACCGTCACCCTGATCGGCCCCGACGGCAGCGTGCAGTCGGTCCCGGCGCCGCGATAGCCATGCCGGCGGCTCCGCAAGCCAAGCTGCGCATCCTGTATTTCGCCTGGCTGCGCGAGCGGATCGGCACCGGTGCCGAGGAGATCACCCTGCCGGAGGATGTGGCGACCGTCGGCGCGCTGATCGACTGGCTGCGGGCGCGCAGTCCCGGACATGAGGCGGCGTTCGCGACGGGCCGGGTGATTCGCTGCGCCGTCAACCAGGAATTCTCCGAACCCGCAACGGCGATCACCGCCGGGGACGAGGTGGCGTTCTTCCCGCCGGTGACCGGTGGATGACCGCGCATGAAGATCCGCATCCAGCATGAGGATTTCGATCTTGGCGCCGAACTCGCGGCACTGACCGCCGGCCGTACCGATATCGGCGGCATCGGCGCCTTCGTCGGCATCGTGCGCGACCTGTCCGGCGGACGGCGGATCACCGCCATGACGCTGGAACATTATCCCGGCATGACCGAGCAGGCGATGACCGCCATCGCGAACGAGGCGGCGGCGCGCTGGAACCTGCTCGGCTGCACCCTGCTGCACCGCGTCGGCGAACTGGCGCCGGGGACGAACATCGTGCTGGTGCTGGCCGCGGCGCCGCATCGGCAAGCAGCTTTGGACGCCACCGCGTTCCTGATCGACTGGCTGAAGACCCGCGCCCCGTTCTGGAAGAAGGAGCGTTTCGTGGACGGCGACGAAGCCTGGGTCGAAGCCCGCGAGGCCGACGACGCCGCCACCGCGCGCTGGACGCAGCGATAGCGCACGCCTCTTCGCGGATCGTTCAGATATTGCGGCGATGCTGGGGCACGCCACGAGGTATCCGATGTCCGCAAGTCTGGCTGCCCCACAATCCGAAATCGACCAGCTCCTGACCACGCTGGCCCAGCATCGCGCCGGGCGCATCGATCTCGCGGAAGCCGGCTACCGCCGCGTGCTGGCGGACAATCCCCGCCAGGCCAACGCCCTGCATCTGCTGGGCGTCGTGACCCTGACCAGCGGTCGTGGCGACGAGGCGATGGACCTGCTCCGCCGCGCCGTGACCGAACGACCTGGCAACCGCGACTCCGTCCGCGCCCTCGCCGAAGCCTGCGCCGCAGCCGCATTGTCACTGTTGCGCGAGAACCGTGCCGAGCCGGCGCTGGATCTCGCCATGCAAGGCACGGGACACGGGCCGGACCTCGCCGAGACCTGGTTCGCCCAAGGTGCGGCGTTGCGCGCCACCGGCGATCCCGGGGCGGCGATCACGGCCTTGAACCGCGCGCTGACGCTGGACCCGCAGCATGCCAGGGCGCATTTGACCGTCGGCAACGCGTATCTGGATCGCGACCAGTTCGCTGTGGCCGAAATCCATCTGCGCCGCGCCATCCGCCTGCAGCCCGACCTGCCCGAGGCGCATGCCAGCCTCGGCTTCCTGCTGACCTCCGCCGGTCGCCTGACCGAGGCCGTCGCCGCCTGCGACGAAGCGATCCGCCTGCGGCCCGATTTCGCCCGCGCCTTCTGGAACCGCAGCTTCGCGCATCTGCTGGCCGGCCGTCTGGCGCAGGGGTGGGAGGACTACGAATGGCGCAAACGCCATGACCGGTTCGCCGCCGATTTCACGATGCTCCCCGGCGACGCTTGGCCGGCCCGCGAATGGCGTGGCGACACGCTGGAAGGCCACACGGTGCTGGTGCGTGCCGAACAGGGGCTCGGCGACAGCATCCAGTTCGCCCGCTATTTGCCGCTGCTGGCGGCGCGCGGCGCTCGGGTCGTGCTCGCCTGCCAGCGGCCGCTGATCCCACTGATGCGCCGGCTCGATGGCCTGGCCGCGGTGGTCGACAGCGCGGGCGGACTGCCGCCCTACGATTTGTGGGTGGACCAGATGAGCCTGCCCAGGCTGTTCGCCACCCGGCTGGACAGCATCCCCTCCCCCGGCGGCTATCTGCGCACCGGCGCCGCGCGGGCCGCCGCGAGCCCGCGCAGACGCATCGGCCTGGTCTGGGCCGGCAACCCCCTGCATCACAACGACAGCAGGCGCTCGATCCCGTTCGCCACCCTCGCGGCGTTGCTGGCGCTGCCGGACATCGACTGGATCAGCCTGCAAGTCGGCGCCGCCGATGACGACCGCGCCGGCTCCATCGTCGCCGATCCGCCGCAGGATCTCACCGATTTCGCCGCCACCGCCGCGGCGATTGCGACGCTCGACCTCGTGATCGCCGTCGACACGTCGACGGCGCATTTGGCCGGAGCGATGGGCCGCCCGGTTTGGGTGCTGCTGCCGTTCGCGCCGGATTGGCGCTGGCTGCGCGAACGCCACGATTCGCCCTGGTATGACTCCATGCGCCTGTTCCGCCAGCCGCGCGCCGGCGATTGGACCAGCGTCGTCGCTCAGGTGGGAAAGGCGCTCATCCACCGGTTCAAGAGGTCGACTTTAGCTTAAATTAGCGACCGCAGCCGCCTTAGCATTAAGAGTCGAACTCTGAACTCATGCGCAACGATCCATTTGGCGGATCAGCTCGGTTCTGCAGCACACCAATGAAACGCTGGCGGGGTGGTTTGTGCGCCTCATCCCAGCAGAGGTTGGGCAACTCGAAGTAAGTCGTGAGCGGCAATCCAAGGAGTAGGAAACGCGGCGGCGAAACTGCCGCCGTCCGCCCCCTCTCGCTTCAGATCGGGGCGCGCGCCTCGACCGCCGCCGGCGACATGTGGACCAGCTGCTCGTAATCCTTCAGCAGCGTCTCGGTGATCCGGCCGGTGCCGAAGCTCAACTCACCGATCTGGCGCACCGGCGTCACTTCGGCGGCGGTGCCGGCAAGGAACACCTCGCTGGCTTTCGGCATTTCTTCCGGCAGGATCGTCCGTTGCACGACCTTGATCTGGTGGCGCCGGGCGATCGACATCACGGTGCGGCGGGTGATGCCGTCGAGGAAGCAATCCGGGGTCGGCGTATGCAGCTCCCCATCCATGACGAAGAACACATTCGCCCCGGTGCCCTCGGAGACGTGGCCGCGCCAGTCGAGCATCAGCGCGTCGTTGAAACCCTTCGCCTCCGCCGCGTGCTTGGCCAGCGTGCCGATCATGTACAGCCCGGCGGCCTTGGAGGCGGTCGGCGCGGTTTCCGGATGCGGCCGCTTCCAGGTGGCGAGGTCGAGGCGGACGCCCTTCATCCGGTCCTCGCCGAACAGGTTCGGCCACGCCCAGGTGGCGATCGCCAGATGGATCTTGGTCTGCTGCGCCGAGACGGAGAGCTGCTCGGTGCCGCGCCAGGCGATCGGGCGAATATAGGCGTCGTTGAGGCCGTTGGCCTTCACCACTTCGATGCAGGCGGCATCGATCTCGTCGGCGGTATAGGGTATCTCGAAGCCGAGAATGCGGCCGGATGCGAGCAGGCGCTCGGAATGGGCGCGCAGCTTGAAGATATTGCCGCTATAGGCACGCTCACCTTCGAACACGCCGCTGGCATAGTGGAGCCCATGCGACAACACATGCAGCTTGGCGTCACGCCAGGGCACCATGACACCGTCGAACCAGATTTGCCCGTCGCGGTCATCGAAAGGAACTAGCGCCATGTTGCGTTTCCTAGCAAGATTGTTTCTTACGGTGGGCAAAATCTAAAATGCAACTCCGTTCACGTCAACAAACCTGTCGTATATGTTCCGGAATGCCAGCCATGCCCGACACGCCATCCATCCCGCCGTCAAGCCCCATTCCGCACCCCCTCAGCGCGAGGATCAAGTGAGCGACCCCGCCCCAGCCCTCAAGCCGGCCATGAAGCCTGCGTCCCAAGGTGCCGGCCAGGCCGGCAGCAACCTGCTGTTCCTCCGCGAGGAGGAGATCCGCGCCGCCCAGGACCTGCTGTTCTTCGCCTATCGCGACTTCACCGGCGCCGCCGACGTGATCCTCGACGAACTCGGCCTCGGCCGCGCGCATCACCGGGCGTTGCACTTCATCGGCCGCGACCCCGGCATGTCCGTGGGCGACCTGCTGGCGATCCTGCGCATCACCAAGCAGAGCCTGGCACGGGTGCTGAACGAGTTGATCGCGCTCGACTACGTCGCCCAGACCCAGGGCCGCGCCGACCGCCGCCAGCGCCTCCTGACCCTGACGCAGTCCGGCCAGGCGCTGGAACGCCGGCTGTTCGACCGCCAGCGCGAACGCCTGGTCAGCGCCTACCGGGAAGCCGGCGTCAGCGCCGTCGAAGGCTTCCGCCAGGTGATGCGCGGCATCATGGATGACGCCGCCCGCGGCTACATGGACCGTGGCGAGCCCGGCCGTCACAGGCGCCAGGCCTGAGCGGAGGCACGCAATGTCCGACGATGCGATGATCCTGGTGGTCGATGACGATGCCCGCCTGCGCGGCCTGCTGTCACGCTACCTCGCCGATAACGGCTTCCGCGTCGCCATCGCCCAGGACGCCGCCGAGGCGCGCGACCAGATGCGTTTCCTGCAGCCCGACCTGATGGTGCTGGACGTGATGATGCCCGGCGAATCCGGACTGTCGCTCACGGAATCGCTGCGTCAGGAGCGGTCCGACCTGCCGGTGCTGCTGCTGACCGCGCGCGGCGCGCCGGAGGACCGCATCGCCGGGTTCGAGGCCGGCGCCGACGATTATTTGCCGAAACCGTTCGAACCGAAGGAGCTGCTGCTGCGCATTCGCGCCATGCTGCGCCGCGCCGCGCCGCCGCCAGTGCTGGTCGGCGCGCCGAGCGGCCCGGTGGCGCTCGGCGCCCTGAGCTTCGATCCCAGCCGCGGCGAGCTGCGCGGCCCCTCCGGCACCATCCGCCTCACCGGCGGCGAGGCCGCACTTCTCGGCGTGCTGGCCCGCCGCGCCCACGAAACCCTGTCGCGTGAGGACATCGCCGAGGCCCTGCACATGGACGAGGCCGGAGAACGCGCCATCGACGTGCAGATGACCCGGCTGCGGCGCAAGATCGAAGCCGATCCACGCGATCCGCGATATCTGCACACGGTGCGCGGACGGGGATACACGTTGAAGCCGGGGTCGGAGCCTTCGTGAGTTAGAGCGAAGGACCCAGAACCGATCACCCGGTGGCGCCGGCGACACGCACGCCAGGGTGGAAATGGGCGTAGACGCGGGTGGCGATCTCCCGGGAAATTCCGGGCGCCGCCTCCAAATCCTGCAATCCCGCCTGCTTGACGCCGCGCGCCGAACCGAAATGGTTCAGCAGCGCGCGCTTGCGGCCAGGGCCGATGCCGGGGATTTCGTCCAACTCGCTGGTGACCAGCGTCTTCGAGCGTCCGGCGCGGTGGGTGGTGATGGCGAAGCGATGCGCCTCGTCGCGCAGCCGCTGGAGGAAATACAGCACCGGATCTCGCGGCGGCAACTGGAACGGCGGCCGCCCGTCCATGTGGAACCACTCACGCCCGGCATCGCGGTCGGGTCCCTTGGCGATGGCGACAAGTGGCAGCTCGGCGATGCCGAGATCGGCCAGCACCGCCCGCACCGCCGAAAGCTGGCCGGCGCCGCCGTCGATCACCACCAGGTCTGGCCAGGACGGCGTGCCCGGCCCCTCGGCCTCCTCCTTCAGCGCGCGGCCGAAGCGGCGTTCCAGCACCTCGCGCATCATGGCGAAATCGTCGCCGGGGGTGATGGCGCCGCGAATGCCGAATTTGCGGTAGGCCGATTTGCGGAACCCCTCGGGCCCCGCGGCGATCATCACGCCGTAGGGGTTGGCGCCCATGATGTGGCTGTTGTCGTAGACCTCGATCCGCTCGGGCGGCGCCGGCAGGGCGAACAACTCGGCGACACCCTCCAGCAGTTTCGCCTGCCCGGCACTCTCGGCCAGCCGGCGCTCCAGCGCCTCGCGCGCGTTGAGCGCCGCGTGGGCGACCACCGCCAGCTTCTCGCCGCGCTGCGGCACCGAGATCTCGACCTTCCGCGTGCCCCCGAACGTGCTAGCCTTGAGCGTGAGCGCTTCGGCGATCAGCGCCTGCTCGGCGAGCGGGATATTGAGCAGCAGAAGCGGTGGGGGTGGCTTGTCGTCGTAGAACTGGGCGATGAAAGCGGCGAGGATTTCCGCCGCCTCCTCGTGGCGGATGTGGCTCGGGAAGAACGCCCGGTTGCCGTTGTTGCGGCCGCCACGGAAGAAGAACACCTGCACGCAGGTCTGGCCGGCGATCTGCCAGGCGGCGATGACGTCGGCATCGGTGAGGCTCGCCGGGTTGATGACGTCGGTGCCCTGCACATGGGTGAGGGCGCGGATGCGGTCGCGCACCGCGGCGGCACGCTCGAACTCCAGCGCCTCCGCCGCCTGCTCCATTTCCCCGGCCAGCGCCTGCTGCACCGCGAAGCCTTTGCCGGAGAGGAACTCCCTCGCCTGAGCGACCAGGCCGGCATAATCCTCGGCGCCGATGCGGCCGACGCAAGGGGCGGAACAGCGGCGGATCTGGTGCAGCAGGCACGGGCGGGAGCGGTTGGCGAAGACGCTGTCGCTGCAACTGCGCAGCAGGAACACGCGCTGCATCGCCGTCACCGTCTGGTTGACCGCCCAGGCGGAAGCGAACGGGCCGTAATAGCTGCCCTTGCGGGTCCGCGCGCCGCGATGCTTGGCGATCTGCGGAAATGCGTGATCCTCCGTCAACATCAGCCACGGATAGGATTTGTCGTCGCGCAGGACGATGTTGTAGCGCGGCTTCAGCCGCTTGATCAGGTTGGCTTCCAGCAGCAGCGCCTCGGCCTCGGTATGGGTGGTGACGATCTCCATCGTTACGGTTTCCGAGACCATCCGCCGCAGCCGCTCCGGCAGGCGGGCGATCTGGGCGTAGGAGGCGACGCGCTTCTTCAGCGAGCGCGCCTTGCCGACATATAATGCCTCGCCCTTGCCATCGAGCATGCGGTACACGCCGGGCGACAGCGGCATCGTCTCCAACGCCCGCTCGATCGTCGTCACCCCGCGGATCGCGCCCTCGGGCGGCAACGCGGCCGGCCGAATGTCCTGCGGGCGATCGCTCATTCTTGCAGAATCAAGGCTTGGCGGGACTGCCTGGAAAGTTCCCCGGGCACGGAAAAATCATCCACCGAATCGGTGGATAACTGTGTGGGAAACTGCACGCGAAGGTCGCGAACCCGGCGGCGGCTCTGCGCTTTCACACACTGCCTGAAATTTAGGCACAACTTGGTAAGTCCTTGATTTCGTTGGATTTGCATATGACGAACCTGTAACACGTCGAAGAAGGCCGGCATGTACTTGTAACTCAACGGGTCCGCTTCCAGAGGTGGGACAATCAGTATCGCCGCCGCTCGATTTCGACTCCGGCGCTGACCGCATCGGGGAAAATGTCAAGCTTTTCGATGCGCACCCGGGCGTATTCCACCCGCGCGTCTTCCAGGCACGCTTCGGCCAGCCGCTCGGCCAAGGTCTCGACCAATCGCACATGGCCGCTGGCCACGATGGCACGCACCCGATCGGCCAAAGCCTCGTAATCCACCACCCGCGACAACTCGTCCGGGCCGATGGCGGCACGTGAACTGGCGCGCGCGCCATCGTCGACCACGGCAAGGTCGAGGTTGACGCGAATGCGCTGCCGGTCGCGATGCTCGCGCGGATGGATGCCGACGCTCGCGGACAAAATGAGGTCGCGCAGGAAGACGTGCCGCAGGCCGCGGGCGGCATCGGCGATCCGCTGTGTTTCCATGACGTGTCTTCCTGTTGCTCGCCGTTGCCTTAGGTCTCGATCGTCGCTGGACGCACCCGCGAATGCCAGCCAGGCCGCGCCTCGCCGTCGAGCGCCAGCATCTCGCCGGTGACGGACGGCGTCGCCAGCAGCATCAGCATGGCGCGCGTGATCTCGTCCGGCGGTGTGCCGCGCCCCGGGTCGATGGCGTTGACGCGGATGCGCGGCGCCAGCGCGAGCGCGATCGAGCGGGTCAATGCCCAGAGCCCGGAAGTGGATACGCTGTGGGTCAGGAATTGCGCGCTGGGCGAACGCGCCCGCCGGTCGATCAGGTTGATGATCACCCCCGCGGCCTCGGCCGGCAATGCCCTGGCGAAAAGCTGCATCAGCGCGAACGGCGCCCGCAGGTTGATCTGCAGATGCGCGTCCCAGCTCGCCGGCGTCGCATCGTGCCATTGGTCGGGCCGGCAGCAACCGGCGGCGTTGACCAACACGCCGAGCGGCCCGATGTCGGTCTGCGCCTGCGTCATCATGCAAGCGAGGGCGGCCTCATCGCGCAGGTCCGCCGCCAAGGCGACCGCGGCCACGCCGCACGCCCGCAACTCCGCCGCCACAGCCTGCGCCTGCGTCCCGTCCCCGCCATGCTGAATGGCGACCGCGAAGCCGGCATCACCCAGCCCGCGCGCGATCGCCTGCCCCTGTCCCTGCTCGCCGCCGGTGATCAGCGCGGCACGCGGAATTTCCCTCGGGATCATGTCGCGCATGGCGGTGCTGTAGCTGTGCCGACCCGCCCGATCAAGCACGCGTCGGCGACGGCCTATTTCGCCTGGCCGCGCTTGACCACGGCGGCGCAGTTGTTGTCGTCGCCCACCCCGAACTGAATGGTCGGCAGCAAGGCCGCCGGCGGAAACAGCACGCCCAGGCCCGCCGCCGCCCCGCCGCGCGCGCCCAGCGTCGCAATATCAGGCCGGATGCTCGGGTTCTTGAATGGCCCGGTGATGCCGATCGGCGCCGGCAGGCTGCCGATCGAGAAATGCTTCGAGTCCGTCTTCAGCCGCAGATCCAGCGTTTCCGCCCGCAGATTGACCGTGCCGGCGGCCGTGACGACGTTGGCCTCGGTGTCCAGGATCACCGTCCTTGTGGCCAGCACGCCGCGCTCCAGCGCGAAATCGCCGATGAAGCATTGCACCGGGTCGCGGTTCGGGATTCCCAGCGCCGACAGGATCGCGTTGCCGAACTGCAGGCCCGACAAATCAACCAGCAAGGCGCTGAGGTCGCCGCCGGACATGAACAGTTGCAGCGAACCATTGCCGTTGCCCAGCATCGTCGCCAGCGAATTGCCCGAGGTGTCAAGCGTGGCGCGGCCGCCGATCACGCCCGAGCCGTGGACGAGATGGGTCGCCTCGAGCATACGGCCGAGATCGATCCGCTGCACCGCAACATCGGCGCGCGTGGTGAAATTCTCCGCCCCCGACGGCACCAAGGTGAGATTCGCGACGATCCGGCCCTGGCCGACGCCCAGCGTCAGTGGATGCAGCGTGAGCTTGCCGTCATCGATGTCCAGCACGGCCGCGAATGTATCGAACGGCATCGCCCGGCCGAGGATCTTCGCACTTTGATAGGTGAGGTGGATGTCCGCCGCCCGCATCTTCGGCAGACTGATGGTCGTCGTCGGCAACAGCTTCGGGCTGGCTTCCGCGCGCGCGATGTCCTGCTTCTGCTGCGCCGTCTGATTTGGCGTCGAGACCCGGCCCGGCTCCGAGCCGATGAACCCGCCGAGGTCGGCGAGGTCGATCAGCTTCGACGATAGCTTGCCCGTCAGCACTGGCCGCGCGGGCGCCGGGTCGACGTCGAGGTCGCCTGCGAGATCGCTCGATCCGACCTTGCCGGCGATGTCGTGGAAGCGGATCTTGCCGTCGCCGTAATCGAGCGCCCCGGTGACCCGATAGGACGGGGTTTTCGGAATCGCCACCCCGGTGAGGGGCAGCAGCAGCGCCATGTCGGGGCCTTCGAGCACCAGCTTGATATCGGCACCCTTGAACGCCACCGGGTCCTGCACCGTGCCGACGACCGACACATGGGTCGGTCCGTTGGCGATCTTGATGTCGACCGGGTAGGGTGTGGCCGTGTCGCGCAGCGACAGCAGCGCACCGCCGACGATATGCCCGTCGATCGGCTGGTTGGCGTAAGTGCCCTTGGCATCGACCGTCACCTTGGAATCCGGCGTCGTCGCGATCGTCGCCACGAAATCCGCCCGCAGCGGTGCCGAGCGGACATGCGCATGGCCGTCATTGATCCGCAGGTCGCCAATCTTCGGGCTGGTCGCCAGCGACGACGAGGTAGACAAATTCAACGCCGGGAACAGCCAATTCGCCGCCGCCCCCTGGGGTTGTTGCGCGTCGATCTCCGGCTTGTCGACCATCAGGCGGGGAATGACGATCTGCCGTCCATGGAAATAGGCCATGACGTCGACGGCGACGGCCAGCCGCTCGATCCTGGCGAAGCGCCCCTCCGCCGGAAAACCTTCCGGGTTGGCGATCTCCACGCCGTCGGCGGTGGCCAGGGTCTGCCGTCCTGGCCTGAGGTCGAAATGCTGCATCGTCACCTTGCGGCCCAACGACGCCGAGGTCCGCTGTTCGACCAATGGGCGGAACCAGTTCCAATCCCACACCGCGATCAGCACCACGATCGCCGCCAGCAACACCGCCAACACGATCGCCCAGCGCGGCACCCGCGTGGCGGGACGATCCATGTGCGTGGCGCCTTTTCCCGGCATGCTCCCTGGAACGACCACGGCGGCACGAGGTTCCACCAGTTGGCCTGACGCGGCCTATTTCAACGCCGCCGACATCTGCCGAAGGTAATCCGCCTGGCGCCCGACGGTCGCCTCATCGAGCCGCAGCCGTGTCCGTATTGCCTGCTGCACCCGGGCGATCTCGCCCAGATGCGCAGCACCCCGCATCGACTGGGTGACGCCCGAGCCATGCCGCCGATGCACGTTCAGCGGCGTCGCGACATAGGCGACATGGCCGGTGCTCGCAGCCATCAGTTCGACATATAACCGCCAATCGCCGGCCAGGCGGTATCCCGCGAGTTCGTGCCCGCACCGGTCGAGGGCTGCCAGCAGCGCCGTCCGCCGCCACAGCACGGCACTGACGTTGAGGATCAGGTTGCGCTCGGCCAGAAAGCGGCGGGCGAAATCCGGGGCGGCGAAGAGTCCGTCATGCGCCAGCGCGTCGGCGCCGCCCTGGCGATCGTACTCGACGTAGCTCGGCCAGATCGGCGCACCATCGCCATCGATCGTCCTGCTGTCGCAGAAGGCCAGGTCGATGTCGGGGGCCTGCTCCAGCGTGGCGGCGAGGCGCGCGAGCAGATCGGGGTCCGCGTCGTCATCGGCCTCGGCAATCCAGATGAACGTGCCGCTGACAGCCTCGGCGGCGCGGCGCCATTGCGCGAACACCGATCCGGAGTTGGCGGCGCCGGCGATCACCACGAGATCGCGCCGCCACTCATCGGCGAGGCGGCGGGCGGCGGCGACGCTGTCATCGGTCGAGGCGTCGTCGAGCAGCACGACCTCGCGGACGGGATGTGTCTGGGAAAATATCGAGGCCAGCCGTCCCGGCAGATAGCGGGCGTAGTTGTAGTTCGGCACGACCACGGAGATGTCGGCCAACCCAGGCCGGGCGAGATGCAGCGCCCATCTCGCATAGGCGGAAAAATCGAATTCGCGGCGGGCGAGGGCGGCGAGCCGGGGGCGGCTCGCCGGGTCGACTGGAAGCATCGCCAGATGCTGCGCCATGGCATCGGCGTCGGCCATCGGCACCGCCGCACCGCAGCGATGCTGGCGTAGCAAGTCCGGAATGCCGCCCGCTTCGTCGAACGCGACGATCGGCAGGCCGGCCGCCAGGGCTTCGAGCACGACTGATGGGAACGGATCTTCGCGCGAGGTCAAAGCGAACGCGTCGGCGGCGCTGTACCATGCCGCCATGTCGCGCTGGAATCCGGGCAGGCGAAAGCGGCCGTCGGCCTCGGCGGCGGCGATTTCGGGACCGAGGAGATTGCGCAGCATCGGGTCCATGTCGCCGACCCAGCAGAACACCATGTCCGCCTGCCGCCGCCGTGCGGTGCGCCAGCATTGCAGGAACAGGTCGAAGCCCTTGCGCAGGTCGGCGTAGCCGGCGCCGAGCACCAGCATGGTTGTGTCCGCAAGGCCGAGGCGGGCGCGCAAGGCCGCCCGCTCGGCCGCGGAGAATTCCGGCATGCGGTAGCTGCCTTGCGGCATGATCCGCGTCCGCTCCGGCGCCAGGGGCATCAGCTCGGCTACTCGGTCGCGCACGCTGGCGGCCGGGAAGACCAGGCAAGAAGTGTCCTGCGCCGCCTGGCGCAGCGCCCCCAGCAGGTCCTTCTCGCGGATCAGCCGGGGCATCTCATGCACCAGCAACGACGACGCGATCCCGGCCTGGCGCAGCTTCGGGATGATCCAGGCGGCGGCCGCGGTGTTGACCAGCGCCGCGGTGAAGCCGCGCGCGGCCCATTCGGCGAGCAACCGATCGAGGCCGGCATGCTGGCCGGCTTTCACCACCCGCCCTGGCGCGCATGCGGCGTATTCGCCTTCCAGCGCGCCGCCGTCCAACAGCAAATATTCGACCCGCACGCCGAAGCCGCGCCGCAGGGTTTGCGCCAGATACAGCAGCAGATGCTGAGCGCCGGCGGGAAACGCATCGTGCCCGACCAACAGCAATCCGCCGCCGTACGCGGATGGTGTACCGGTGACGCCGCCGGCCGTGACAGCCCGCGCCGTCGCGTTCAGATAGGCGCCGCCGAAATGCACGTCCGGTTCCAGATACGCGCCTTCCGCCCATTCGTTCCAGGCGTTCACACAAACGAAGCTCTCGCCCATGAACGGCTTGGCGCAAGCGCGGGCGATCAGCGCTTCGACCCAGGCTTGGTATTTCGCCGGTGTGGAACCATGCACCACCAACCCCGCACCCTGTCGCCGCGCGTCGTTGTCCCAGCTGGGGATTGCGGTCTTGATCAACTCAAACGGCAGGATCGGCTCATCGAGGGAGGCGGCGACGATATCGTCATAGCGGTAGACATCCGCACTGGCGGCGGGATCGAGGTAGCGCAGCTCGGCATTGTGGCGCGGCAGCGTGGCGGCGAGCTTGTGCGGCGGAAACTCGATGGCGCCGTCGAAGCCGCCCGGGCGTGGGTCGTTGGCATCGAAGCTCTGCGACATCACCAGGACCGGGTCTTCGTCGTGGCGATCGCGGAACAGGCGGCGCCAGCGGGCGACCGTGGCCGCGGTGTCGGGGATCGCGTCGGCGCGATAGATCATCAGCAGCGGCCTGCCGGCGATGCGGATATAACGGCGGTCGCGGAAATGCCTGGCGAGGCTGTCGATCAGCGCCGCATCGTCGGCGCCGTTATAGTCCTGCGCGATCAGCACATCCTGTTGCGAGCCATCCCACCGCCGCGTCCAATTTTCGTTCGCCCACATCAGGCAGACGCAAGCCTGGGTTGGCGTGCTGTTTCTGTATTCCGTTCAATAAGTTGTACCTTCTGCAAGCATGCGTCATCCGCATCTAGCAAGCGCATAGCTAGTAGTTGATCCCATTCCAGCCGGGCCATTGTCACAAAGCGATGGCTGGATTACCGTTCGGTAACAGTAACGAGGGCCTCAGGCATGTTCTGGAAGCGGATGATCGCGGGCGGCCTGGTCGCCGTTGGATTGCTGTCCGGGGCGGGTAGCTCTGCGCAGACGCCGACCCATGTGCCGCCACCAAGTCTTACATGTCCGGCTGATCGGGTGGTCTGGGTCAATACCCGTTCAGGCGTGTACCACTTCCGGGGTGAGCGCTACTTTGGCAGCACGCAACAGGGCAAATTCATCTGCGAGAAGGACGCCTTGCGCGAAGGGGATCGGCCGACGCGCAACGGGCAGTAAGCGGATGGAAGTGATTGACACCTGGCGCGCGGCAAAGCTGCTCCTCGACAACTTGGGCGACGAGGCGCCACGCCATGCTGAGCGCCAAATCTCCGACCTCACAATGCAGGGCGACAAAGCCGGCGCCGAGGTCTGGAGGGAGATACTCGCGGCAATCGCGGCGCTTCGGCAGACCGAGGGACTGCCCGGCACAAGGCTCAATTAGACTAGGGACAGGCCCGATCGCTGCTCCCCGATTACCTGCCCCACTGCTTCGCACCCTGTAGCCATAGTCGCTTCGTTGGCCTGAGGAATAAGAAGTCGATGGAGTGCGGCTTCCGCGACTACCGAAACAGCGACTTCAGCAATTCGGCCAAGACGGGAACCGCGACGTCCTTCGTCGCCTCCAGCACCCACTTACCTGCACTTCCTAAAGCGGATAGCGCTGCAACGGCCCCTGCGGAATTCCCTTCCTTGGCGGCAGTTTCAGCCGATGCAATCTGGCCGATCGCGGTGTAATGCTCGGCCGCCTCCGCCCGCGCCAGCAAAGCGGCACGAAGTTGCCGAAGCTCAATGGTTAGGCGATCAAGATCATCGGCCTGTATTTGGACGGTATTGGTTGAATTATCGGTCGACCCAATGTTCACGCGGGCATTATTTCCGGTGACCTGTATGTAATGGCCGCCCGTGCCAGCCGGCAGCGTGCCCTTTCTCCGTAGCTTGATCGAAAAATTGGCAGTTATGCTATGAAACGCCTCATGAAAACTCGTTTGCAGAACCTCGAATACCTCCTCTTTGCCAGTAGGAAGCTTACGTCTGACTTCATCACCGGGTTCGATATCGACGCTCATGTCCTCCGTGGTTAGTCCTTTTTCGCCGAACAGGCCTCTAGCTGAGCCCTTCAATTCGCCAGAGGGGCTGACGACGTCGTATGTTGACTGGGGGAAGTGACTTAGATGGCTCATTTTTTCTCGCTCTTTCTAGGGCCGTGCGATCGGTGCCATTGCCTTCCGAACGCCCGATGATGTCTATGTGGAACATGTGGCCCAATTAAAGTCGAGAGGCCCAGTTCGCATTGGCGCTCCCGAATAACCTATGAACCCCGACGTTTTCGGTCAGGGGTTGGCAGGATTCACCGACAAGGCGCATGGCGCCATTGATTCGCGCGTTGGCTTCGCCGGAGCGATCACGCCGCCGCCGGCCGTCGCTTCCGGTCGCACTTCCGCCCTAGATTTTCCCATTCCGCCCATGATATAACCGCTTCACCGACAGCTTGTGCGGGCACTTTTCAAACTTCTCAACGGGCCAAGGCTCGTGAAAGGCGTTTCAAGTGCCCCGCAACTCCCGGAAATCCCCCCTCGCCGCAGCGCTGGATGTCCTCCAGTCCCGAACAATTCCCGAGCCAGGTTTGCTCTGGGACGGGTGCGTTCGGCGTCGGCCGGCCGCCATGCCGGCACAGATCTGGGAGTAGGTGCCATACCCTTCGCAGTTGCCGCCGGGATTGGCGCAGTTGGAGCGATCGGCGGCGGCCTGATCGCCGCGGACGCCTCCAAATCCTCAGCGAAGACCATCGCGAGCGCCAATCGAGATGCTTCGCAGGTCGAGCAAAACCAGTTCAACCAGACGCAGCAGAACCTACAGCCATTCTTGGGCGCGGGCACGAACGCGCTGACGCAGCTGCAGAGCGCCCTCGGCATCGGCCCAGGCGGCAACGGCCAGTTCAACACCGCGGGGTTCACCGGATCGCCCGGGTATCAGTGGCAGTTGGGGCAGCAGACGCAGGCGATCCAGAACTCCGCCGCCCGGCAGGGTGGGGTGAACTCGGGGAACACCCTGAAGGCGCTGTCGGGTTACAGTCAGGGCCTCGCCTCTCAGGACTGGCAGAAGTACCTTGGGAATCTGAACAGCCTGGTCAACACCGGCCAGAGCGCCGCGAACCAGACTGGCAACTTTGGCGCCGCGGCCGCCGGCCAGATCGGCCAGAATACCATCAACGCCGGCGCCGCCATCGGGGCCGGGACCATCGGGTCCGCGAACGCACTGGCGGGTGGGCTGAACGGGTTGAGCCAGACCGCTCTTAATTACGCTTTCGCAACGCAAAGCCCCTGGCTGACCCCGAATGGCGGCCAGTTCATCGGTGGCAATGACCCCTATGCCATCGGTGGCGCGTTGAAGTCATCGACCGATGGCGGATTTTGGACGCCAGCATGAGTGGCGCCGCCTCGATCCCGCTGAGTTTCAATCCGACGCAGCCGGCGCCTGACGCCGGCAAAGCCATGACCCTGGCCGATCTGGGCCTGCAGATCCAGCAGCGCCGCCAGCAGGTGCAGAACCAAAATGCTCTGCGGAACATTTTCGGCGCGCCGGGCGCGCTGGACCCGAAGACCGGCGTACCGACCATGGAGACCATGCAGCGGATTCTCGCCACCGACCCCGAAACCGGCATGAGGATCCAGCAGAACGCAGTGGCGCTGCAGGGGCAGCAGGCCCAGCTCCAGGAGCATCAGATCAAGCGGCACTCCGAGATTCAGGAGCTGATCGATCCTGTCCGCACGGCGGCGCTGGTGGCCTACAAGAAGTCCCGCGACGAAGGGCTGCCGGAGGACGCCGCCAACGCGGCAGGTCAGCGGACGCTCACCGAGGGCACCGCTTCCATTTTGCAGGGCGGGTTTCTGTCTGAGGAAGAAAAAAGGCGCGTCACCACCAAGTTCGATTATCCGCTCATGTCGAGTTACAGCACGGCGTGGCAGCAGATGCAGGAGAAGCAGAGGACCGACGCTCGGTTGGAACGCGCGCAGGGCGAGACCGAGCGCCATAACCGCGCCACGGAAGAAGGCGGCACCCCCGCCAAGATCGCCGAGCGGGATGTCGAAACCGTTGCCAACCAGCAGATCGCCCAGCGGGAGGAGGCGGCCCTCAAGTCCGGCGGCCCGCCCCTCACCGACGCCGACAAGGCGCAGATCCGCATCCAGGCGCGAGCGAGTGCCAAGCAGCCCGGCTTGGACGCGACCGGAGGCCTCGCGCCCGAACTCGCCAACGTGCACGGCGACGACTATCTGAAGGCGATCAATCCGATTCAGGCGCAAGAGGTCAAGGCGCTGGCCGAGGGCCGTATGCAGTTCCCCGCCGGGGCGGCGCTGCGCTCGCCGTACTGGCAGGGCCTGCTACGCGATGTCGGCCAGTTCGATCCGTCGTTCGACGCGGTGAACTACAACGCGCGCGCCGCCACCCGCAAGGACTTCACCTCGGGGAAGTCGGCGCAGAACATCACCAGCTTCAACACCGCGATTGGGCATATCGGGCGCCTGGCTGACTCTGCCGAGAAGCTCTCGAACCGCTCATTCCCGGCGTGGAACAGCCTCGCCAACCTCGCGAGTTCGCAGGTTGGCAAGCCCGAGGTCAATAATTTCAACGTCTCCAAGCAGGCGGTGATTGACGAACTGACCCGCTCGTTCCGCGGCTCGGGCGGCTCGCAGACAGAAATCAACGAATGGTCGAAGCGCCTCGACGCCTCACAATCCCCCGAGCAGCTGCGCGGCGCGGTGAAGGAAGCGGTGGGCTTGCTGCGCTCGCGCATCGACGCGGTGGGCGAGCAGGTACCAGCGCGGCATGGGCACGACCAAGGACCCGGTCGAGCTGCTCTCGCCGGAGGCGCAGAAGACGCTGGCGAAGCTGGAGGGGCGGGTGGCGCCGGGCGATGGGGCTTCGTCGGCCGCCGCGCCGGCACCCGCTGGGGCCATGCCAGAGGCCGCGCGGGCGCGACTGAAAGCCGGCGTGATGACGACGTTCGGCAACGGCCAAGTCTGGACGCTCGACGGCTCCGGCAACCCGAAGCAGGTGCGATGATGCCGGACGGTTGGAATGTGATGTCTGAGGCTCCGGCGCCCGCCCCTGCGACCATGCCGATGCTCACCGTCAGCCCGCAGGCGGCGCCGATCAAACTAACGCCCGACGACTTCACCAAGCGGTGGTCCGCCCTCGGCTACGCGCCCGGCGGCACCGCCGGCGTGATGCAGAACATCTTCCGCGAGTCCGGCGGCGATCCCAACGCGACCGGGGATGGCGGCACGTCGCTCGGCCTGTTCCAGCACCACGCCGAGCGCAAGGCCGAGCTGGAGAAGTTCGCCGCGGCCAGCGGTGGATCGGCGGACGATCCCGACATCCAGATCAAGTTCGCCGACCACGAGATGCAGACGCAGTATCCGAAGCTGCGCGCGAAGCTGATGGACCCGACCACCACGGCCGCCGATGCCGAGGCGGCGTTTCGGAAGATTTTCGAGCGCCCCGCCTCCAACATCGGACCCAACGGCCCGATCGGCACGGAGAAGTTCCAGTTCAGCGACTACGCGATGCAGGCGCCACGGCGCCAGCGCGACACCGAAATGGTCTGGATGCGCCCGCAGGACTATCTCGACCTCACCCCCGACCTTGGCGACGACCCGCGCGCCGGCAAGTCGTTCGCCGCGCTGAAGAAGTCACTGGCTCGCGGCGAGCAGGTCGAAGAAATCCCGTCGCTGGAGGTCGTGGCCGGCGAGGATGGTGCCAAGGTGTTCGACCAGGATGGGCGCAACCGAGCCCGCGCCGCGCAGGAAGCCGGCATGGGCATGATCCCCGTTGCGGTAAAGCGCACCGGGAAGAACAAGGCGCCGATCACCGAACTCGAGGGGATGAACGGGACGCTGCTGCCATATGACTTCAAGCCAGTGCAGCCGCCGCCCGCGCAGCCCGGCAGGGGCAAGGGGCTGCTGTCGTCCATCGGCTCGGCGCTGATCCCCAGCGCGGAGGCGGCGGAACCGCTGAAAGCAACGCCGGCCGACGGCGGCTGGGGGGTCGCCTCGGAAGCGCCGGCGCCGGCCGGCTGGGACGTTGCGTCGGACGCTAAGCCAATGGGCGCGCTGCAGCGGGTCGGCGAGGGCCTGTATAGCGGTCTCCTCGGCGCCGAGCAGCTGGCCGGTCGCATCCTGCCGATCCCGACCTTCAAGGACGGCAAGCTCGTCTCCCGCGCCGAGGCGGACGATGCCGCGATCGCGGCGCAGCAGCAGCGCCTGAAGGCCGGCGGGGTCGGCGCGAGTCGATCCGGCTTTCATGGCCGGCCAGGTGGCGAACCCGATCAACTATCTGCCGCTGGGCGAGCTGGGCAACGTCGCAAAGGTCGGCGCGACGGCGGCCTCGGCGATGCGCGGCGGCGTGTCCTCGCTGTTCACCACACCGGTGACCGATACCGGTGGCAATTTCTTGGCCGAGAAGAGCAAGCAGGCCGCGATCGGCACCGTTAGCAGGCGCCACCGTCGGCAAGGCGGTCAACTGCGCCTGAGGCCGCAGCGCAGATCGTCAAGCCCACCTTCAACAAAGCCGTCCAGGCTACTAATGGACGAGGGTGTTCGGCGCTGACGCCGGGCCAGCATCGCCGACGCGAAGGATAGCGCAAGACCGTTGAAGACAAGCTCACCAGCGTTCCCCTGACCGGCGACGCCATCGCGACGCGCGCAGATATCGCCGGAGTTCAGCCGACGACTTCAACGGACCCGCGCGGCATGGAACAGGGCGCTGAATGAACTCGACCCGCTCGGCGAGAAGATGCCCGACAACGTCGCGATGGCCTCGGCGACAGGCTCCGCGTTCACCACCGGATGCCCTGGCGACCGGATCAACGCGGCACCCTGTATGATGGCGCGATCCTGCCGAACCTGAAGGTGCCAGGCCGACCAAGCCATTCGTGCAGGACCTGCAGAACTCCCCTGGTGAGCAATGCGAAGGGCGTGACCCTGCCGGACAGCCAGTTCAAGCCACGCTGGAGAACAGGTCGCCCGCACACAGATCCTGGGGCCAAGCTCGGCAACGGTCGGCGCGCTCGACCGGACGGGCGAGGCGATCAACGGCATTGACAGCATGCTTGGCCACGAGGCGCGCGAGCGCGACGATGCGGGCGATCCGACGGGCACGAAGAGCAACCGCATGCTCGAGCAAATGCGGCCGACGGAACTGCCACGCCAGTTTCCGACTCAACACGCTGGAGCGGCAGAACCCAGGCCAGGCTCCGGCGACTGGCGCACAGCCAGACGCGGGATGCCTACGACGAACTACGTTCATGCGGCTGGAGCCGGAAGCGTCGCCGCGCAGTTCAACGGAGCGTCTGCCAACGACGGGAGTTCTTCATCCTGCGCGGCGACGCTCCGAAAGTCGATCGCGAAAACCGGCGCGAGGCGATGAGGCCGAGGACGTCGTAACACCACCCGCAGAGCAGCTCCGGCCTCGTTCGAGGGCAGGAGGCACTCGACAACTTCATCAACTCGGTGACCGCGGAAAGCCGGATGTCAAGACCCGGTGCAATGTGCTGGGCGGGTCCCAGACCGCGGCGCGGTCGGCCGAGGACGCGTCGCGAGTCCGAGGCGTTCCAGCATGCGGGGCGCGCCGCGATCAGCGCCGCCCATAGCAATCCGATCGGCGCCGGCGTGAATGCCCTAAAGGCCATCGCTAGCCTCGGCCGGTCCGGTGTTCCGATGATGAACGCCGACATCGCGCGGATCCTGACGGCGCCGGTCCATCAGCAGCCGTCGCCTGGGATGAAGCTGCTGCGGGACTTCGCGGCCGCGGGCCAATGACCCGGAATTACCTGCGACCGCTCTCCCAACCGATGATTCCGCTCCTCGCGCCACCGACGCAGGCGGTCGCGCAGGGCCTAGATAGGTCCGTGAGACGAAGCCACGTCCGCCGCCCTTGATGGCAACGGCGAGCGCCTCGTCATGCGTCATCGATGCAGCCTCCTGGAGGCGGGTTCAGCCGGCGCCTGGACGTTTCGGCCGCCGGCGGCGCCAGTCAACCACCTCGGGCGGGCTGTGTCACGGCGATCCGATGGGTCAGGCGCCGCTGCTTCGGTCCTGATCCTCTCCGGTGTGCTTCAAAGCTCTTCTATAACTCTGCAAATCGAAGGTTCTCCCGATGAAAAAGCTGCTGCTTGTCCTTCTGCTTCTGCTGCTGCTCGCCGCCCCGGCCTTCGCGCAATCGCCGATCGGGCCGGTGCAATATCAGGCCGTGCCGGCGTGCCTGGACACCGGTGGGCAGCACCTCAACTATAATCTGTCGACGGCGACGTTCCTTTGCGGGAACATCCAGCAGCGGAGGCGGTGGCGGCGGTACGTCGCTTACGTTCTCAGGCACAACCATTACGTCGAACAGCTTGGCGCTGTTTTCGTCGTCGGCGTCGCTTACCGCTCTGACCAATGGAGCGCGCTTGTTCATCCGGGCGATGGTCAATCGCACTGGTTCGGTTGCGGGAACGAGCGACACGATCGGTGTTGGCATCTGCAAGTCGGACGGATCGGCATATTTCTTCGCCTCGCAGTCTGATAAGAACCAAGTCGTGTATCGGCAGACGTCATCGACGCAAACCGTTATGCAAGCGTCCGGTGTGCAGAGTGCCGCTGTGCAGGGCGGATGGAACCAAATCGAGTTCACCGTCAACGTCGATACCGTCAATGGCTCCATTTATTCGCCCAACAACGCGGGGGTGTTTGGATTTGGCCGTGTCCGTGACAGCACGTTCGATCTAACGTCCGGCACCTGGTTCGTCTGCATCGAGGCTGACTCAACCGCGAATATCGGTGCTGCCTCCTATGTGGTCGGGGCTATGCCGTAGCCAGGACGGGTAAGAGGTCGTCGCGTGCGGCATCCTGGATCGCTGAAGCAGTTCACCTCGCGAGCTATGTAGGACAGGCACGGGGATGCGCACACGAACATCGGGCCAGGGCCGGCCCAAGGGCTCGCGGAACAAGATCACCGCGGCGTTGAAGGACATGGTCCTGGCGGCGTTGAACGATGTCGGCGGCACCGAATACCTGGCGGCCCGGGCGCACGATAACCCGGCCGCGTTCCTGCAGCTCTTGGGCAAGATCCTGCCCATGCAGGTCTCCGGCGAGGGTGGCGGGCCTGTGGTGATTCAGGTGGTCAGCTACGCGGATACCGAACCGTCACCCAATCACGAGGGCCGGTGACATGGCGCGCACGTCGACGTCCGGCCAAGGGCGCAAGAAAGGCGTCCCCAATAAGGCCACCCGGGAGATCAAGGACGCCGCGCGGCAATTCGGCCCCGCCGCGGTGCGCAAGCTCGCCGAGTTGGGCGGCCTGATCGATGGCGGCGCCGGGATGGCCACCTCCGAGGCGGCCCGGGTGTCGGCGCTCTCCATCCTGCTCGATCGCGCTTATGGCAAGGCGCGCCAGCCGCTGGAGCATAGCGCCGACGAGGGGTTGGAGGTGTTGCTCGATCGTATCGGCCGGTCGGCGGGTGAGTGATGCAGACCGAGGGCGCGGCTGCCTGGGAGCGCCGATTAGATCAGGAAAGTTGGATGACGGATGACGGATGACGTGGTGCGCCCGGCATGAGCGTGCGGCGCTGGCGCCCGAAGACGCCTTACCGCCTTGTCGCGGTCGAGTGGGAAGACAGCATGCGGCCCAGCGCGGCCTGGGCCTGGCTGGACAGCTGCGCCGCGCCCGAAGCAGTTACCTGCCTATCGGTTGGTTTTCTGGTTGCTGAGAGCGAAACCGCCCTCGCTCTCGTTCCGAATCTGGGAGATGTCGGACGCGAGCAAATCCAGGGATGCGGAACAATCCACATTCCCCGGAGCGCAGTCAGGAAGATTGCGGATCTATAGGCTGTGCTACCACCTGGGAGGCGTCTTCTTTGGTGGCGCCGGCGGCGTCGATGGTTTGCGTGGCTCGATGTGCCGGGCGGCAGAGGCCGCGAGGCGCTGAACCTCCTTGTCGGTCAGGTCCGAGGGGTTGGACAATCCTATCCCGATGATGTGCTTGATCGGCCGAGACGTTTTCGGGGGAGGATTCTCGTTCTGCTTCTTCCCATCTGTTCCAGCCACTCGGGAAGTGGAATGCGTATACCGAGAGGCGGGCTTGCTCGGCGGTTTCGAAGGTTGCTTTGGGGGAGGGGGCTTTGCCATTTTCTAGAGTTCCCTGTCTGGCTATTGCGACGTGCAGTTGGTGATGTTGCCCGAGCGGAAGCAGTTCGTGGTCACTGCTCGCGGCAGCTGGAGTGGGGTGAACTGAACCGGCGCGATGTACGGAACATAGGGCGCCGGCTGCACCGCGCTTGCTATGACCGCATTGCTCGCGGCATTCGACCTGGCTGCCTGTCTAGCCTGCGAGGTCGAAATTGCATCTGACCACGCCTGGGCAATTTGCGCCCGGCCGGAATCGATGCCAATCGATCCCATATCCATCTGACCGGCAATCATCCGGCGCTTAGCCTCATAGACAGAAATAAGGTCTCCGTCAGCGGAATTGGAGTAGCGAACGCCCATTGCCTGGTCGAGGCATTGGGCTCTGGAGTTGAAGTTACCGCGTTTCAGGGGAAAGCGTGCATTGCAGTTAAGCTCGATATCTACGGCCTCCTGATTTCGTCGATCCTGCAAGGTGGGACCGCAGCCGACGAGCGGAATAGATGAAATGAAAATCAGAATAAGGGCTCGGCTCAGCATGTTCCCTCCGGAAATCCACCTATATAGCCTTCGGAGAACGTTCGCCTTTCGTTAACGATCCGGATTAGCGACTAGGCACTACCCTGCACTGAGCCGACAGGCGACTACGGGCGGGTTGCCGGCTTCTTCATCACCACGAAGCCCGCTCGCTCCAGGTGCTCGACCAACCGCTCGGCGGTGATTTTCGCCATGAACTCGTCTCCCTGGTGAACCCGCTTCCGGCCGTTGAACCGCAGCGCGAAGACGAGCGATTGCTCGATCTCGTCGGCGGTCGCGGGCCTGAGGGGCATTTCGTCAGATGGCCCGCTCATGGTCATGCCCCCGCACCACCGAAAGGTCAGCGAGCCGGAACAGGTCGACCAGCCGTTCGGCGCAAACGCCCGCCATGAACAGGTCAGCGCGACCGGGGAGATTGTGTGACGCAGCCATTGCGGCCCGCAGCCATGTGGTCAGTTCGTCGTCGGTCAGGGGTTCATGCGCATGCATGGGCCGAAGAACAACACAGGAACACCGAGGGAGTTGAGTTCTGAGTTCTGAGCCAGTGCAGGCTACAGCCGGGCAACCAGAACGGCCCCGGACGAACTCAGAAGCAAGTCCTGCAGTTGCCATTTAACCCTTGATTAACCGACAATCGGTGCACAACAGGAACGCCCGCCATTCCCCCCGGAGACTTTATGACGGAAGAAGAACGTAAGTTATTGATTCTGCTCGCAGGGACCGTCGCAGGTCTCGCCAGCCAAAGACCCTTCGTCGGGGTCGTCGGTCCACGAGCCACGCAGACCTTCGGCGGCTGGGAGATCCGGCAGCGAACTCGTGGACATGGCGACGGTGGTCGCGAATGACGTCGAGATGGTGCTCGAACCGGCTGAATAGCTCCTGCGGCGCGGGCGTCAGCTCCCGCTCGGACGCAGCTCGTTGCAGAGGGGAACGGATACCTACTACGGCTGTGCAATGACGAATTTCATCGCCGGCGCATCGGTTGGTTTGTCCATTGCCGTTCTGGTGTGGCTGAATCTTGCGGAACTGACGCGCTGGAGCAATCGGTTTCTACGGGGCAGGACACGCCCGCCCGAAATGCTCGCCCCCCGATCGAGCGAGAATGAGGAGGATTGGTCAGCCAACCGGCGGTAATCGGCTCATGCCAGCGGCATACGCTGGCGGCAATGACCAAAAAGCCGCCAAGCCCCCCTGGCGACTTCTTCCCTCCCATCTCCCTTCCGCGAACATGCCGCATTGCTCGACCAGGGATGCGGTCGCAAAGGCGTTCATCGGGTCGGTCCTCAACAAGTTTGCCACCCCGGCTGCCTCACCGGGGTGGTATTCGGGCTAGCGGGCCCCCTCGCCCCGGCCGCCCTCCGGACGCTGGAAGTCGGGACCCATCTGCACCGGGGCAGGCGGCATCCTCGGCGGTGAGACGGCCATCGGCGGTGGGGCGGCCCTTGGTGGGGCCGGTGGGGCGCGGAAGCCGGGCGACGGAAACCGGTGCTGCTGGTCGAGAAGGCGCTGCTGCTCGAAGCGCTGTTGGTCGAAGCGCCGCTGCTGGTCGAAGCGTCGCTCGTCTAAACGTCGCTGCTGGTCGAAGCGGCGACCGTCGTATGGGATGACCGGTTGCACGTAGGGCGAGTAGTAGCCCTGCCCATAGATGGTCGGCGGGTAATAGGGTGCATATGCAGTCCGGTAGCCGGCGTCATATCCAGAATCCAGGCAACCGCCGAGGGCCATCAGCCCTGGCCCGGCGATCGTCATGAACCGCAAGTTGCGCATCAGAGACCTCCGATCCTATTCAAAGTTTCACCTCACGCTGAGGTGGGCATCACCGCGTTGGAACGCCAAAGGGCCGCCCAACTCATCGCGGGGCGGCCAGTTTGGGTAGGGAACTCGTGGTCCCGCGGGGAACGCCCTAGGACGGCGCGGGTTCCAGGCTAGGCCATCGGCGGCGCAGCCGGTGCTAGTGTGAGGGGGCGCGGCCGGCGAAAATAACGGGCCGCGTATATTGGTGTCACCCCGGACGGAGCAGGCACACTTGTAAAGCCCTGCCGACCAGTCACAAAACGTCACTGATTTATTAACAGAAAACTTAGATCTCAACGTCAATTTCGCAGAATACGTTGCGTATTGGCAATTTCAGTGAACTCTTGTCAACGGGGGTTTGGATGCTCAACGCCACAATCGCCGCGATCTTGAGTGAGTCGGAAACGCGCGCCGACCCCGAAACCAAGGATCGTCGCCGGCTGGGGCGGCCTGCGCATGCGTCACTCCGGCTGGTCGGCTTGCTGCGGGGCGACTTTGCGCACGTCCCGTTTAGCGAGGATGTGCAGCTTGAGAACCCGCTCTCGGCGGCGCGCGGCCTCGTGCTTGGGACGATGCTGGGGCTGCTGATCTGGGCGGCGGCGTATTCTGTGGCCAGGTATCTTCTCGGCTGATTTCGTGTGGGTGCCACCAACGCAAAGCCGCCCCGGTTGTGACGCCGGCGCGGTATGGCGGCCAACTGATCAAATGTGCACTCGCAGCTAAGCCGTCATTTTGATGGATTGCCACTCTGTTCCGGCCCCCGCGCTGGCCGCAGCGGCAGGAAACCGGCCGCCGCGCGACATTCGAGAGAGCAATAGACGGCGCTTTGGTTCGCCCGCAGGAACAGCGCCCCGCACCGTAGGCACGGGATCAAGGGGGCTTGTTTGCCATTGCGGCAAGCATCTTCGTAGCTCGCGTGTTCGATGTCGATAGCGCAAAGAAAAGCCGACCCAGCTCATCGCGGGGCGGCCAGTTTAGGGATGTCAGTCGCGCAGGCAACGCCGAGGGCAGCGCGTGGCTCCGGGCTAGGCTGTGGAGTGGCGCAGGCGGCTCTGTGCATACTCAACCGGAACCTGTGCCCTTCAGCGCCGTTTCAATTTGAGTGCAACAACTGAAGCCTGCTTCGCCCGCGCCCCGGCGTGCAGGGCCGCCCGTCGCATGAATTCCGGGCGCGCCGCCTCATCAACTCCGTTCCTGCGGTGCCGAATTGAACAAGATCGTCGTAATCACGGGAGCAGGGGCCGGCGTGGGCCGCGCGACGGCGACCGAGTTCGCCCGTCATGGCTGTGACGTGGCCCTCCTGTCTCGCGACCAGGAGCGACTGGAGCGGGCGGCCGCCGAACTCCGCGGTTTCGGCGTGCGCGCTCTGCCGCTCCCGACCGACGTCGCCGACGCCGAAGCCGTCGAGGCGGCCGCCTTTCTTCTCCCTGATCGGAAATCAGTTGGGCATTTGATACCTGCCCTTGGTCACCGCGACATCGGCGTGCCGTTACGGCTGACGTGTGTCACGGTTCCTCAATCGTGCGACCCGGCGAGTGGGGCGTCAATCAATCGGGTTGACGATCAAGGGCGTCGCACCCCTTGCCGCTCTCGACTTCGATGAACTCCTCGATGACCTCGAAACCTTCAGACCAACGAAATGCGTTGTGGCCCTGGTGTGTTGGGAATTCCGCGACAAGCTCGCCGCCGACATCCGCGGGAACCGGCTACGGCCTGCCTTCGAAGGCCTGGTGAGCCACGCCGCCGCGGTGCATGGGGCAGGCGCATATGAGGCCGTGGACTGGACCGAGCGCTTCCGCCGCCTGCCCCTTCGGGGTGCCGAGCAGATTGCATGAGGAGGAAGCACGTCCCGCCCACGGCCATGAAAAAAGCCCCCCCGAAGGGAGGGATCATCGAACACCTTGGAAACTTTCACCCGTGAGGGCGGAGCCATGCACCGGCTTCAGAAGGGTTTCCCCTTTAACTGGGGGCCGTATTTCTACGGAGCGCATAACCGGAACCCCGAAGGGTCAGATGGCGGGACAGGGCCGCAACCGGAAGACACACAAACGGGCGTATTTTTCAGGGCCAGCCTGCCCCCGGCGCTTGGTGGATCGCCGTCGCCCCATTAGCGCAACCATTTGCCACAATCGCCACTTACATCCCGTGCCATTCATTCCAGGGTAATGGAGGTTCTCATGACCAAGCTTCAATCAACTCCGATCCGGGTCGCCTTTTGTGCTGCCGCGTCGATCGGATTTGCCGCCTTCCCCCCGTCTCTTTCCTTCTCGCCCTCCAGCGCCTTCGCAGCTGGACATGATGGGGGTGGCCACGATGGCGGCGGTGGGGGCGGCGGCAACGGCGGAGGCGGCGGAGGCGGCGGAGGCGGCGGAGGCGGCGGCAATGGCGGCGGCCATGACAGCGCCGCAAATGGCGCCGGCAACGGAAACGGCGGACATAGCGGTGACGGGCATGGCGGAGGTATAAGCGGCCGCGATCATGACGTATCATCGAGCTCCGCGGGCGGCCGCGGTTCGGGCCATGCTGACGTGTCCGGCCGTTCGGGCACAGCAGCCGCTGGACGGTCTGGCGGAACAGCAAGCCGGAGCTCACTGGCCAGCGCACTCGGCGCGCTCAACGCCTCACATGCGTCTTCGACCGCCTTGGGGCATGCGGCCCCCAATTCCCAGGTCGGCAAAATAGCGGCCTATGATCGCGCGATGGTCGCGGCGCTGGGGATGCCGGCGGCGACCCCGTCACAGATCGCCGCGCGTAACTCTGCAATCGGCTCGGCCCGCAGCACTCAGCTCGCCGCCGCGGCCAACAAGCCGCTTTCAGCGGGGGTGGTGGCGCAGGTGGATCAGCGACTCGGACTGGGTCCGACCGATCCGACGCTCGGCGTTCCGCAGTGAGTTCGCACTTGGCGTAGCACCGATTGGCGCAGCGTTGTCAACGCCGGTCGGATTCCAGGCCAGCATGGCGGAGTAAAAGCAGGCCAGCGACCTCGCGATCAGATGCTATGGAATGGATCCAAGATCGGGGGCCATTCCATAGTAATAGTATGAGCGGCCTTCCTGATCAGCCGGTCAGGCGCCGCTCGTCGCGCGCTTGCATCAACTGATCGATCAGCGACGCTGCTGTGTGAACGCGACCGAGAACCCCTTCTGGCAGGCCGCCAGCCCGAGCGCCAATGCCACGTGAGTTTGCCGGCACCGCTGTTACCGAGTGCTATGATGTTCTCCCGCCGCAGGATGTAATCACAGCGCACCAGCTCCGGCACCCGAGGAGTTGGAGGTGCTGCTCGACCGCGTCGGCGCGGCTTGAGGCGCATCGGAGGGCGGCGCCAGACCCGGACGCCCATGGTTGTCACCCCGTAGGGCGAAAACGGTTTCGAGGCCCCCGGCGCCCCCATCCTCCGCTGCCATACCTACACGTGATCCCTGGGGCGTCCTTGGCCGGCTGCATTTGCGCGAAACGGCCAGCTACGGGATAGTGCGCCCCAGGAACGTAACAACCTCGTTACGCCCGACCGGAGGCAGACGCGCCATGCCGACCACCACCTTCAGCGTTTCGACCGAGTCGGCATTGAACGCCGCCATCACCTCGATCGACGTCAGCGGCGCCAACGCCGCTGTCAACACCACCTACACGATCACCCTGGGCAGCAACATCACGCTGAGCCCGACGCTGGACCTTGAAGCGATCAACCTCGGCAGCGGCGACACGCTCGACCTCATCGGTTCGGGCGACACGATCGATGGCGGCGGCACGCAGCGCGGCCTGTTCGTCTTCGCCGGCCACGTCGCCGTCAGCAACCTCACCATCGCGCATGCCACCGCGACCGGCGGCGTGGGCGGCAACGGCCGCTTCACTGGTTCGGGCGGCGGCGCCGGGCTCGGCGGCGGCTTGTTCGTCGCGGGCCTCAACGTGGTCAACGGCAGCACCATCACCACCGGCGGCACGGTGACGCTGAGCAACGTCAACTTCACCACCGACACCGCAGTGGGCGGCGCCGGCGGGATCGAGACGGGCAGTGCTAACACTACCGGCATCGGCTATTCCGGCGGCGGTGGTCTTGGCGGGGCTGGCGGCCAAGGCATCTACACAGGTGGTGGCGGCATCGGCAAGGGGGCAACAGGGGGAACGGCCAACTTCGGAGGCCACGGCCCAGGAGGCGGCGGCATCGTGGGCGGCGCCGCGGCCGGCGGTGCCGGATATTATGGCGGCACCGGCGGCAGCAATGGCGGCGGCGGTGGCTCGGAGGGCTATAGCCCCACCACAGGCAACAGCGGTGGCGGCGGCGGCGGCGGCATCGGTGGCGGCGCAGGCACGGGTTACAGCACCTTCGCCGGCGGCAACGGCGGATTTGGTGGCGGCGGTGGACCTGGTCCCAGTAATCCCGGCAATGGCGGATTCGGCGGCGGCGCTGCCGGCGGCGTGCAAACTTCCAACGGTGGCGGTGGCGGATTCGGCGGCGGCGGTGGCGGTGCGTATAATCGGGGCACTGCTGGTTTAGGTGGATTTGGCGGCGGCAACGGCCATTACGGCAATGCGGTCATCGACCATAGCGGCGGTGGCGGCGGCCTTGGCGCCGGTGGCGCGGTGTTCGTGCAGCAGGGCGGCCTGGTCGTTTTCCAGTCCGGCAGCATTGGCGGCGGCAGCGTCACGGGTGGCGTCGGCTCGCAGGGTGCAACCTCCGGCAGCGCCTTCGGCAGCGGCATCTTTCTGCAAGGCAACCAGACGCTCGACCTGCAACCCGGCAGCGGCCAAACGCTCACCATCGCCAATGTCATCACCGACCAGACCGGTTCCGGCGGCACCGGCGGCAATGCCGGCGCCGGCGCGATCGCGGTGAGCGGCGGCGGCACCGCCATCCTCAGCGCCGCCAACAGCTTCACCGGCGGCGTCTCAGTCACCGGCGCCACGCTCGACCTCGCGGCCAACGTTGCCGCCGGCGCCGGCGCCATCCACCTCGTCGGCCACGCGGCGACGCTGGCGGTGGCGCACGGCGTCACCGTCGGCAATTCCGCCTCGCTCACCAATGGCGACGTGATCGACCTCGCCGGCATCACCAACGCCGCCGCGACGGTCAGTGGCCATGTGCTGAGCGTTTCCGGTACCGGCGGCTCTTTCACCCTGACGCTGAGCAACGCCAATCCCACCACCGCCGACTTCACCGCCGTCAATGACGGCAATGGCGGCACCAACGTCACCATGATCGCCTGTTTCGCCGCCGGCACAAGCATCGCGACTCCGGACGGCGACATCGCCGTCGAACAGCTTCGCGCCGGCGACCTCGTGCGTTCGCATTTCGGCGGCGCCGTGCCGGTGCAATGGATCGGCCACCGCCACATCGACTGCGCCCGCCATCCCGACCCCGCCGCGGTGAATCCGGTGCGGATCCGCGCCGGCGCCTTCGGCCCCGCCACCCCCGCGCGCGACCTGCTGCTCTCGCCCGACCACGCCGTCTACGTCAACGACGTGCTGATCCCGGCGCGTTGCCTGATCGACGGCGTGTCGGTGGTGCAGGAGGCGCGGCGGGAGGTTACCTATTTCCATGTCGAGCTGCCGCAGCACGACGTCCTCCTCGCCGAGGGCTTGCCGGCGGAAAGCTATCTCGACACCGGCAACCGATCGGCCTTCGCCAATGGCGGAGTGGTGGTGGCGGCGCATCCGGATTTCGCCCAGCGTGTGTGGGAGGCGCAGGCTTGCGCGCCGCAGATCACCCATGGCCCGAAGCTCGGTGCCGTCCGCCATCGCCTCGCCGTGCGTGCAGTGATGCGCGAGGCCGCAATCGCGGATCAGCTTGCGACAACAAAGCACTCCGTGACGGCGGCGTAGCCGGCGGCTACCATCCGCTCGGCCGGCCGCAAGCGGGTGGTCCTGGGACCGGCGCCATGCCCAGCCAGGCGCCATCGGCAACCCGGCGGAAGCGCGCCCGGGCCGTTGCTGCACAGGCGATGCGAAAGCCGCAACGCCCGCCGGCGATGCGTTCGACATGGCCCTGCATCGCCCCGGGCGGCCGCGCCACCGCCGCCACCCCGGCCCGCCGGGCGAGGCGATCGCGGATGGCCTGCAGGGCCGCGCCATGCTCCAGCCGCGGCGCATAGGCCGGGCCGGCCGGAGCGGCGGGCGCCTCGGCCGCGTTCTCGAACAGCCGGCGGCTGTCGTCGTCGCGGAAGGATTCGGGCGCCGCGCCCTCCGCGAAGATCACGTCATGCGACGCCAGTTCGACATGGAAATACGCCACCATTTCCGGCAGCGGGGCGCGCGTGATGCTGGCGCCGTTCAGCAGATGCATCGCCGGCACCAGCGTCTCGTCCAGCCACAGCGCGTGCCAGCCGACAAAGACAGCCGCCGCTGTCCGGCGGCACCCGGCCACATCAGATGAGGCCGTCGACCTCGGCGCCGGTCAGGGTCTCACGCTTCAACAGCTCGGCCGCAACGCGTTCGATCGCCGCCTTGTGCCTCCGCACCAGCGTGCGCGTCTGGGCCCGAAGTCCGGCTTCGTAGAGGACCACCCCGGCCTGTCCTAGATGGGCGAACTCGCTGTCGAACGTCAGGTCGATTTGATTCCGATCTTCGCCATCGCCACCAGCGCAGGCCCCCAAGCATTCTGCCTCGGCTTCTGCTCCTGCCATGAGCGCGATGATGCGTCCTCGAGATACCGAGATCAGGTCACGAAACCTTCCCTGGTCTTCCCACGCCCCCCAGGTCGCATATTGATCCGAGCTGATTGCGTGCCCGGCCGAATCGCCTTCTGGCTTGATCGTGACGTAGCCGCACACCATTCCCAGACGCCGGCCGATCACCGCGTGTCCCGCCTCATGGATGGCAGTGTGCCGTTTGTTGTCCAGAACGACGCCATCCGCGTCCACCACGTAGCCGGTGCCGGCCACGACTTCGCGGACATCCGCCAAGGTCTGATCGAAGGAGTACGTGATGTTGAGCTCACCGTAGGCCCGGTAGAATGCCAACCGCTCCGGACGATCCTTTCGGGTGGCAACGAAGCCGACCGAACCGGCGGGGAGATCGGCGGGTGGGGTGATCTTGGTCATTGGGCCGCCTGGATTCCGATCCAGGGGCGGCAGGTCATTCATTGTAGGCCGGCCCGTCGTATTTCCAGTGACGGTGAAATTGGTGGCCGCGTGCTGAATGCCCCGCGTCGGTCGATAGGTTCTCAAGATCCTTCCCACTCCAACCGAGCAGCGAAGCGGCGGCCTCCGCCTGTTCGTGCATGTGCTGGACCATTTCTCTGAATGTTGCGTCTGAGAAAAAGCCGTTGGTAGGTTCCGACCGCTCCGCAAGGCCGGTTGCCAAAATCTCGCCCAGCCGCGCTCCGACCTGGTCCATCTTGCTGCACCGTTCCATGCAGCGGATGGCATACGAATTAACCGACAAGTCATCTTCCTTTGCATCGGCTTCAATGATGTCCTTGAGAGAAGCTGGCACGCGAAGATAAATCGTTGCGCCTTTACTGACTTCTTCCGATGCCTCCGGAGGCTCCCCGAGCACGTTGCTCAACAGTTCTACGCCGTCCTCTGACACCCATGCCTGGGCCTGCTCGCGGGTCTTCGGATCAAATTCGTGGCGCTCGACCGGCTCCCACCCGCCATGAATGTTTTTCCGGTAGGTCGATACGGATGTGAGCTCGAAAAATGCCCCTCCGCGGGTCTGATAGAGCGTGAAGTCGCGGCGCTCCTCCGCGCGCGCGCCAGTGGCTTCTTCTACAAAGGAGGCCCGCCCGATGATCGTTGCGGTATCGGTGTTGTAGGTCATCCCGTTAATGATGCGCTTCATAGGAACCTGCTTGCATGTGATTAACTTAGTAGAAAGCAGATGGTGGCACGGACATGATAGCAAGTCAAACAGATGCTTGCATGTGGTTTCACTTGCTAGCTTGGCTGCGGTCGGATGATGTGCAGTTACAAAAAAAGCCGCCCGGCTGCGTCACCGGGGTGGCCGGCAGGTCGGGAGAACGGCTTCAGCGCTCCGCCGCCGGCGCAGTGCCAACAGCCCACCCGGCGGCACTCCCCATCGGGAACAGCGTGAGCTGCCGCACATGCAGCCGCCGCGCCCCAACCTCCCGCTCGATCACGTCGACGGGCACGCACCGGCCCCAGCTGTCGTTGGCCTGCGCATACCGCCCCTGGCGCTTCTCCGGCCAGGCATAGACGCCACCTTCCTCGCCGGACCCGAACGCCCAGCGCTTGAGGCGGAACATCGGCACGATCACCAGGTCGTCAGTGTCCAGGAAGTGCGACAACAGCAGGTCGGCCCGCGTCGAGAACATCCACCCCGGGTTGCAGCCCAGCTCGGCGTGACTGGCCTTGCTCTCAAGATTCCGGTTCGACCAGGTTTCCAGGAACAGGTTGCCGGTCCAGTGCTGCTCGACCTTGATCTCGATCGACCAGACCGTGTCGGGGTCGGTGTTCATCAGCACGTCGCCAAAACTGGCCTGCAGGGTCTTGGCGAGGGCACCGCTGGCGGTGCTGACCACACGGCCCTTGTGGGCGCGCTCCTCGAGGAAGGGCAGCAACACGGCCATGCCGCGGTGCTCGACCAGGGAGGCGGTGGTAAATGCGTTCATTGCATGGATCCCGAAAATGCACGCCGCCCCAGGTTACCCGCCGAGGCTGCCGATGCCGGTCATGAGCCTGGTCGCGGCCCAGGGTAGGGTTTTCCCCGCCAGGGCAGCGGGCCGGGTT
>CAVTKE010000004.1:0-488815 GCA_963735225.1 uncultured Alphaproteobacteria bacterium | reverse complement strand
TGCAGGCCAACCGAATATGCATGTGGTGGCAAGAGCCGCCGTGGCAAGCCTGGCAAAATTTTCCCGAAACAAGCATTTTTCTCACCACCGAATGGGCGTCGGGGTTGAGGCGGGTGTGGTCGGAAAGGTCGTCGCGGAGCATGAGAACGATTAGAGAACAGACTCCGACTGGGAGTCCAGGCCGACTGAGGCGGGCTCAAAAGTCAGCGAAACAAAAATGCGGGCGGTGACTACCCAAAAACAAGAACAGAACGAGGCCCAGGCGATGGGGCAAAAACGACAAAAATCTGGGTCCGTTCTTCATGCTAAAAGGCGACCAATAAGCCCCTGTTTTTGCCGCCATTTTGCCGCCTTCAGTAGCGGGGAGCGTCCGGTGGCCTCGGAGGAAAGCCGGGGAATTGGCGGTTTTTCGGCAAATTTTTGCCGCCATTTGCCGCCATGATTTGGGAAAAGGGCGATCTCAAAATGTTCCCCTTTGGACATTGATTTCATTGGGTTTTTGATGGTGCCCAGGGACGGAATTGAACCGCCGACACGCGGATTTTCAGTCCGCTGCTCTACCAACTGAGCTACCTGGGCACTGGCCGCCGAAACGGCCCGGTTTTGTAGAAGACGCGCCCTCCCCTGTCCAGCCGAGCCGTTCGGGCCGCGTCCCCTCAATGGCGCCGGGCCCGTCGTCCGGCTCCGCTCGCCATCGCCGGGCCCGCATCGCTTTCGGGCTCGTCGTCGTTCTCAACCGCCGGTATGGCATAGCCGCCCTTCAGCCAGCGGCCCAGATCGACATCGGCGCAGCGCTTGGAGCAGAACGGGCGTGAAGCGCTGCCGCCTCCGCCGCCTTGCGGCAAGCCGCCGCTTGCAGATCGGACAGATGCGCGAATCCGTCATGGCAGAAAAACGCCCGCTCAGCCGACGTTTCCACGTCGAAATTCTCGCGCCGCGAGTCGCTGTGCGCCTCGATGCGATAGCGCATGCACGCCGCGCCGGGAAAGCGCGGCGCGGATTTCGTCCTCATGGGCTTCGAGCCAGCGCACCATCACCGGGGCCGCGCGCAGCACGATCTCCTTTCCGGGCGCGGCGGCGGCGCTGCGCTCCATGCGGCGCATCATCTCCACCGCGACGGTTTCCACCGTCTTGCGCCGGCCGTGACCGTCGCAGCGCCGGCAATCCTCGGTCAGGCGCTTGGCCAAGGGATCGCGCACGCGCTTGCGCGTCATCTCGACCAGGCCGAATTCCGACATGCCGAGAATCTGGCTGGGCACCCGGCCCTTGGCGCAGGCGACGATTCAGCGCATCCAGCACGCGCTGAATGTTGGCCGGTTCGGCCAGATGGATGAAATCGATCACGATCAGCCCGCCGATGCCGCGCAGGCGCAATTGCCGCCCGATCGCTTCGGCGGCTTCGAGATTGACCTTCAGGCTGGTTTCTTCCAGCCCGCCGGAAGCGATATAGCTGCCCGAATTGACGTCGATGGCGGTGAGCGCTTCGGTCGCCTCGATGGTGATCCAGCCGCCCGAGGGCAAAGGCACGCGCGGCTGGGACAGAGTGCGCGATCTCGTCCTCGATGCCGAAGGCCTCGAACAGCGGCAGGCGGCCCTCGTAGAATTCGATCTTGCCGCTCATTTCGGGCATGGCGAGCGCGGCATAGGCGCGCGCCGCGGCCGCGCCATCGCGATCATCGATCAGCACGCGGGCAACGCTGCCATCCACCTCGTCGCGCAGCGCCCGCTCGATCGGGCCAAGATCCATATAGAGCGTCGCCGGGACTGGACGCGCCTTTGCGCCGCGCGGCGATGTCGCGCCAGGCCGCGCAGAGCCGCGCCGCATCCTCTCGCAGCTCGGCTTCGCCCGGCGCCGATCGCCGCGGTGCGCAGGATGTAGCCGGCTTCGGGGATCAGCTCGCCGCGTGGTATCGCGCGGCGAAGCTCGAAACGATGGCGGTCAGCCGCGCGCGTTCCGCCTTCGTCCTCGATGCGGCGCGACAGCGCCACGCCGGGCGAATTGGCCACCAGGATCAGACAGGCGCCCGGGAATGGTGATATTGGCCGAAAGCCGCGCGCCCTTTTCGGCGATCGGGTCCTTGACCACCTGGACCAGGATCTCCTCGCCCTCGCGGACGAAATCGGAGATGCGGAGCTGGCGGTCTTCTTCCGTATACGGATCGTCGCGGAAGATCGCGGTGCGCGGCCGCGCCTCGCGGGCGGCAAGAAAGCCGGCGCGGTCGATGCCGATATTGACGAAGGCCGCCTGCATGGCCGGCAGCACCCGCTGCACCCGGCCCAGAATGATGTCGCCGACGATGCTGCGCGAAGCCGCCGTTCGCCGCCCGGTCGCGCTTGCGGCCCGGGACTTCCTCGAACCCGATGGTGCGTTCGAGCCAAAGCTGGTCGAGCACACCGTCCTCGATGACCGCGACTCGCACCTCGCCCGCTCCGGCGTTGATCAGCACTTCTCTAGGCATCAAGGCTCCGTTTCGGGTCAATTTAGCAGGAGCGCGAAGGAATTGCTTGCCTTCTGCGCACTTCCGTTTGAACTCTACACGCTGCGAGCGGCTAGTATCGTGAAATCCCTACGCGGCGAACGGCTAATATCGCCTTACGGTTGTGGGAGATACGCCACAGCATAAGTGCGCGGGGAGGCCATGCGATGCCCATTCGATCCAAGCTCTTGTTTGCAGCGATCTGCAGCTGCGTTGGCCATGTCCTCGCCGGCCTTTGCGGAAGGGCCCGCAATTCAAGGTCGATCCGTCCTGGCCCAAGCCGCTCCCCAACAATTGGATCTTGGGCCAGATCGGCGGGCTGACGGTGGATGCGCAGGACCATATCTGGATCAATCAGCGGCCGCGCTCCCTCACCAAGGACGAAGCGGGCGCGGCGCAGAACCCGCCGCAATCCAAATGCTGCGTGCCGGCGCCGCCGATCATGGAATTCGATGCGGCCGGCAATTTCCTCAAAGGCTGGGGCGGTCCGGGCGAAGGCTATGACTGGCCGGAGCAGGAACACGCCGCCCGTCTCGACGGCAAGGGCAATATCTATCTCGCCGGCAATGGCGCGAAAGATCAGATGCTGCTGAAATTCACCACCGAGGGCAAGTTCGTCAAGCAACTCGGCAAACTGGCGATGCCCTTCGGCAGCAAGGACACCAACAGCGTCGGCCGCGTGGCCGATATCTTCTATGACGCGCCCACCAACGAGCTCTATCTCGCCGATGGCTACGGCAATCACCGCGTGATGGTGATCGACGCCGACAGCTTCGCCTTCAAGCGCATGTGGGGCGCTTATGGCAAGCCGCCGTCCGACGAGAACATCCCGATGTACAATCCGGCGTCCGAACAATTCGCCAATCCGGTGCACTGCGTGAAGATCGCGAGCGACGGGCTCGTCTATGTCTGCGACCGCTCCAACAACCGCATTCAGGTGTTCCAGAAGAACGGCACCTTCGTGAAGGAGTTCGTCTACGACAAGGACACCCGGCAGTCCGGCTCGACCTGGGACATCGCCTTGTGGCCGGACAAGAACAACACCTATCTGGTGGTCGCGGACGGCACCAACAATATGATCCGCGTGATCCGCCGCGCCGACGGCCAGGTGATGAGCACATTCGGAACCGGCGGACGGCAGGCCGGCCAATTCCACTGGGTGCATGTGATGGCAATCGATTCCAAGGGCAATCTGTACACCGGCGAAGTCGACACCGGTAAGCGCATCCAGAAATTCACGTCGAACATGACGCCGTAACAACGCCGTCGGCAGGGAGGCCACGCGATGACAATTCGATCCAAACTTTTGTTCGCAACGATTCTCGGTGCATTGACGATATCCGTTCCGGCCTTCGCCGAAGGGCCCGAATTCAAGGTCGACGCGAGCTGGCCCAAGCAGCTTCCCAACAATTGGATCATCGGCCAGATCGGCGGCATGAATGTGGACGCCCAGGACCATATCTGGGTGTTCCAGCGGCCGCGCTCGCTCAAGGACGTCGATCTCGCCGAGAAGAAGCATGCCAAATGCTGCGTCGCCGCGCCTTCGGTGATCGAGTTCGATGCGGCCGGCAATGTGGTGTCGTCCTGGGGCGGCCCCGGCTACAACCCCGATTGGCCCGAGGTCGAGCACGGCATCTTCGTCGACGGCAAGAACAACATCCTGCTCACCGGCAGCGGCAACAAGGACGGCACGCTGCTGAAATACACGCGCGACGGAAAGTTCCTGGCCAAATTCGGCAAGCAGGGACCGACCGCCGGCAGCCAGGATTCCACCGCGCTCGGCGGCACCGCCAGCATCGCGCTCGATGCGCAGGCGAACGAGCTCTTCTTGTCGGACGGCTATTTCAATCACCGCGTCATCGTGCTCGATGCCGACAGCCTCGCCTATCAAGCGGATGTGGGGCGCCTATGGCAAGGCGCCAATCGATATGAAGCTGCCGAACTTCAATCCCAAATCGGAAGCAGTTCGCCAATCCCGTCCATTGCGTGCGGATCGCCAATGACGGGCTCGTCTATGTCTGCGACCGGACCAATGACCGCATCCAGGTGTTCCAGAAGAACGGCACCTTCGTGAAGGATCTGGTGATCCGGCCCGAAACCCGCGGCACCGGCGCGGCCTACGATCTGGCCTTCTGGCCCGACAAGAACCAGACCTATCTCATCATCGCCGACGGCGCCGATGGCGAAGCGGTGATCGTGCGGCGCGACGACGGCAAGGAAGTGGGCGCCTTCGGCCATTACGGCAAGCAGGCCGGCCAATTCCACAACATCCATCAGATCGTGTCGGATTCGAAGGGCAACATCTACACCGGCGAAGTCGATGTCGGCATGCGGGTGCAGAAATTCGTGCCCAACACGGCGCCGGCGAAGTAAAGGTATGCGAATGGATGGCGATACGGGCGGTGGCGAATTGCTGCAGCAGTGCTATGCCGCGCAGCACCGGATGGGCGAACTCGGCTTGATGTGCGCGACCCCAGCGCCAGGCGGCGGGGTCGGCGCCGTTGCTCGACATGAGCTCGGCCATGCTGGCGGCGAGACTGTCCGATAGCATGCGGTCAGCAGCCACCGTCGCAGGGCAGCGCCGGGTGCGGCGACAATGCGTCCGCCACCAGTTCCATCTCGGCCGTGGCCGCCGAGGCCGGCGCCTTCAGACCGGCGAGGAAGGCCGCGTGGAAATGCTGCATCCAGGCGTTGAAGATGAGCGGCTGCGGCTTGTCCTCGTTCATCCCCACCGTCCCAGCCGGCGAGCAGTGCCAGGGCCGCGCGGGACAGTTCGTCATCGGGCTGCACCTTCAGCAACCGGGGCAGCAGGTCTCGCGCCAGCACGCTGACGGTATCCACCTGCATCGCGGCGAAGCTCGCGATGCTGTGCCGGTCGCTGGCGTCGAGCAAGGTGCGGATGCGCCGGGCCCGCCAGTCGCCGAACCAATCGCGGCCGAGGAACACCGGGAAATCAGGCGGCGCCACCCGCTCGTTGGCATTCACCAGCCGGCCGCTGGCGGGCGCCACCTGGTGCGGCAGTTCCTCGCCGGACGCCCAACCGATCCAGTCATGCGCGCCGTCCTTGCCGGCAACCGGCAGGTCGCCATCGCCGGCGCGGCGCAGCGGCACCCGCCCGGTGACGAACAGGCCGATGCCGGCGCGGTCGGCGACCAGCAGGTTCTGCACCGGCGAGGTGATCAATGCGGCGGCGCGCCCGGCTGCCGCGACATCGCCCGCCCGGTTCAGCGCCTGCAGCCCGACGGCCGCGACGTCTCCGGGGGCGAGGTTGGCCATCGCCACGGCGAGGATCGGCCCTTGTGGCGCCACCAGGTCGCTGATCACAGGGCCATGCCGGGTTTCCCGCACCGCCAGGATTTCATCGGCGCTGCCTCGAACGTGGATTCGTTCCTGCCTGGTGGTGAAGGCGCGCGGGCCGTCGGGCGTTTGATACATGCCCAAGCCGGCTGGCGACTCCTCGAACAAGTCCTGCACGTCGGCACCGGTCGTGGTGAAGCTCCAGGCGATATGGCCGTTATGGCCGAGCACCAGGAACGGCACGCCGGGCGCGGTGGCGCCGGCCAGCACCTGCCCCGGTGTCTCGATGCGGGCGAGATACCAGATGGCGGGCATGCCGAACGCCAGATGCGGGTCGCCGGCCAGCAACGGCGCGCCGGTGCTGCTGTGCCGCCCGTCCACCGCCCATTCGTTGCTGGCACTCGCCGGCAAGGTGAAGGGGGCGGGGAAATTGGGCAGCATAGCCAGCAGCTTCACGGCCGTCTCGGCCACGGCGGCATCACCGGGACGAGGCTCCAAACTTGCCTCGGGGCGCCCCGTACCACCGGCTGGCGGCCATAATCCATCGACCACCGTGGCCGGAAGCCTGCGTGCGAGCGCCGCGCGCGCCAGCTCAGCCCGCCAGTTGCCCGACAGGTACAAGCCCATGGTCTTGCCCCAGAGCAGCGTGTCCACCGCCGCCCACGGTCGTGGCGGCCCGAGCGCCACGAACTCCATGGCCGCGAAGCGTCCGCGCGCCGCGATCCAGGCATTGACGCCGCTGGCATAGGCGTCGAGCGCCGCGCGGGTCTCGGCCGGCAAGGCGGGCAGATCGGCCTCGGCCCGGGCCCGCACGCCGAGCACCCGCATCAACCGGTCGATCGGCAAGGTGGCCGTGCCCAGCAGCTCGGAGAGTTCGCCGGCGGCGGCGCGGCGCGTCATGTCCATCTGGAACATCCGCTCCCGCGCATGCAGGAAGCCCAAGGCAGCGGCGGCATCAAGCTCGTTGGCGGCATGGATGCGCGGAATGCCGTCGGCATCGAGGGTGATGTCGACCGGTGCGGACAGTCCAGGGATGGCCGCGCGCCGGTCGCCGCCGGGGAGCGCCAGCCACAGCGCGAAGGCGACGCCCGATGCCGCCAGCAGCACGACCAATAGCACCGCGCCGGCCAGGTGGCGGAAGATGCGCAGCGCTCGCCGCATCGCGGTCAGCTTCGCCTCTCAGGCACGCGGCGCAAGATCGAGCCGCACCGTGTCCGGGTCGCCGGGGAGGGCCGGAAAGCGGCGCAGCACCTCGGGGTCGTGGCCTGGGATGATGTGGTCCGGACCGTCGGCCAATCGTTCGCAGGTGATCCAGCCTTCGATCATGTGTTCGAGGTTATGCAGCAGGGCGAACGGATTGCGGCGGCGGATATTCGCCCAGAAATGGGTGGCGTCGCTGGCCAGCACCACAAAGCCGCGGGCGGTCGGCACGCGCAACACCTGCAACCCGCCGGAATGACCGCCGACCAGATGCAGGGTGATGCCGGGGGCGATTTCGGCAGTGCCGGCGTGGAATGCCACCCGCTCGGCGAATACATGCCGCACCGCCTCCGCCACATGCTCGACGTCGAACGGGCGGCGCAGCAATTCATGGCACATGCAGCGCCCGGTGCAGTAGGCCATCTCGGCCTCTTGCAAATGGAAGCGCGCCTTGGGGAAGCCCTTCCAGTTGCCGGCATGGTCCCAGTGCATATGGCTGAGGACCACGTCATCAACATCAGCAGGCTCGATGCCGACGCTGCGCAAGGCGGCGAGCGGCGAGCGCAGCCAGACCCGGTTGCGGCGTGCGGCGGAGGCTTCGTCGAAGCCGGTGTCGAGCACGATGGCGCGGTTGCTGGCGGGATCGCGGATCGCCCAGACATAGAAATCGAGCGGCATCGGGGCGGCGTGGTCGTCGGGGAAGATGAGGTTGGAGCCTTGGGTGCGGTCGGCGAAATGCGCGTAGCGCAAGGCGAAGACCTCGTACTGCGGCAGGTTCATCCTGGCGATTTCCTGTTCGTTGCAGCGGCGTAGCCGTGCCGCATGCTGCCTCAACGCGGCCGCCTCGCCAAATGACGCGGGCGCGACGCCACGGCTTCACTGCAATTTCGAGTTGACCTGTGACGAAGCTGCCGCCATCCCTGCCGGCCAGAGGAGAGGCGGCATGGCGGATATCCTGAAGCTTCCGCGAACGCCGCCGCTGCGGCTGGACGGCAAGCGGGCGCTGGTGACCGGCGCCGGGCGTGGCATCGGGCTCGCCTGCGCCGCGGCACTGGCCGAAGCCGGCGCCGAGACGATTCTCGTTTCGCGCACCGAATTCGAGATCGAGCAGGTCGCCGCCGCCATTCGCGCCGCCGGCGGGCAGGCGCGGGCCGTGAAGCTGGACGTGACCGACGTGGCGGAGCTGCGCGCCGCCATCGCGTTGCACGGTCCGTTCGACGTGTTGGTCAACAATGCCGGCACGGCGCGCCACGCCGAGTTCCTCGACGTGACCGAGGATGATTTCGACGTCGTGCTGGCGCTGAACCTGCGCGCCGCCTTCTTTGCCGCCCAGGCGGTGGCGCGCGGCATGGTTGCGTCCGGCCGCCCCGGTTCGATCATCAATGTTTCGTCACAAATGGGGCATGTCGGCGGCCCACGCCGCAGCGTCTACGCCGCGACCAAGCACGCAATGGAGGGTATGACCAAAGCAATGGCAATCGAACTCGGGCGGCACGGCATCCGTGTCAACACGCTGTGTCCCACCTTCGTCGAAACCCCGATGACCCGGTCGTTCTTTGCGGAACCAGACTTCCGTGACTGGGTTCTGAGTAATATCCGGCTGGGGCGGGTCGGTCAGGTGGAAGACCTGATGGGCCCGGTCGTGTTCCTTGCGTCGGACGCAGCCCGCCTGATGACCGGCTCGGCCGTCATGGTCGATGGCGGGTGGACGGCCGGGTGACATGACGGTGACACAGGATCAACTGGCCGATGTGCAAGCCGAGATGAACACCAAGGACGCGACCGGGCCGTTGAAAGGCTTGCGGGTGCTGGACCTCACCCGGGTTTTGGCGGGGCCGACCTGCACCCAGATGCTCGGCGACCTCGGTGCCGAGGTGATCAAGATCGAGAAGCCCGGCGCCGGCGACGACACCCGCGGCTTCGCCCCGCCGGTCATGCCGGGCACCAGCGAATGCGCCTATTTCGTCGGCGTCAACCGCAACAAGCGCTCGGTCACGTTGGACATCGCGCAGGCGGAAGGCCAGGCGATCGTGAAGCGGCTGCTGGCCGATTGCGACATCCTGGTGGAAAACTTCAAGGTCGGCGCCCTGGCCAAATACGGCATGAGCTATCAGCAACTGCGGGCCGAGTTTCCCGGCCTGATCTATTGCTCCATCACCGGTTTCGGCCAGACCGGCCCGTACGCGCCCCGCCCCGGCTACGACAGCCTGATCCAGGCCATGGGCGGCGTGATGAGTCTGACCGGCGAGCCGAACGGGCTGCCGCAGAAGGTCGGCGTGCCGGTGGCCGACCTGTTCGCCGGGTTGTACGGCTGCATCGGCATCCTCGCCGCCTTGCGCCACCGCGACCGAACCGGCATGGGCCAGCAGATCGACATCGGCATGCTCGACACCCATGTCGCCTGGCTGGCCAACCAGGGCATGAACCACCTGGCGACCGGGGAAAACCCGGAACGCCTCGGCAACCAGCATCCGAACATCGTTCCCTACCAGGTGTTCCCGACGTCGGACGGCTACATCGTGCTGTCGATCGGCAATGACGCGACGTTCAAGCGGTTCTGCGAGGAATTCGGCCTGGCACACCTGCTGGAAGATGCGCGCTTCGCCACCAATGCGGCACGGGTGGAAAACCGGCAGCTCGTCACCGACACGATGACGCCGGTGATGCGGACGCAGACGACGGATGCCTGGGTCGCGCGGCTGGAGGCGTTGAAGATCGGCTGCGGGCCCATCAACACGCTGAAGCAGGTCTTCGCCGATCCGCATGTGCAGGCGCGCGGGATGGTGGTGGAGATGCCGCATGGCAGCGGCGTTCCGGTGAAGGTGATTGCCAACCCGGTGCGGCTTTCCGAGACCCCGCCCGATTACCGGTTGCCGCCGCCGACGCTCGGCGAGCACACCGAGGAGATCCTGCAGGACCTGCTCGGCATCAGCGCCGAGGAGATGACGGTGCTGCGGAGCAAGGGTGTGGTCTGAGGCGCCGCCTCAGCCGGATTTCGCGAGAAATCGCGAGAACGCCTGCAAGGTCGCATCGGAAACGTGGTGCTCGATCCCCTCGGCGTCCTGCTCGGCGGCCTCGGCGGGCACGCCCACGGCAAGCAGCAGATCCACCACGAGGCGGTGGCGAGACTTCACCCGGGCGGCCAGAAGCTCGCCCGCCTCGGTCAGGAACACGCCGCGATAGGGCAGGGCGGTGGCCAGCCCCTCGCGCTTCAGGCGGGCGATGGTCTTGATCGCCGTGGCGTGGGACACGCCGAGGCGGCGGGCGATGTCGGTCGGGCGCGCCTCTCCTCCGGTTGCGAGCAAATCGGCGATCAGCTCGGCGTAATCCTCCAGCAATGCCGTGGATTGGGCGGTGCGGGTCTTGCCGAAACGCCGCGCTTGCGTCGGCTCCGTCGGCAATTGGACGGCGGCCTCCGGCGGGCGGGCGGCGGCCCTGCGTGGTGGCACCGTGATTCTCCTGGTTACTCCGCGCCGACCATGGCGAAGCGCCCGGCGTAATTCAACTGAGCCGGGCGGCGGCGTGGGTGGTTCGCGCGGCGCAGACCAGCCGAGACGTTTTGCAACCTTGCCGGCGCTTGACAGGAAGGCCGTCAAAATTACATCCTGTGCCATGAAGTGTAGCCAAGGCTACATTTCGCGGAAGCTCGTTGCCACCGGCAATCCGCGGCCGCGAACAGGAGATCTATGCGCATGAGCGATGCGGCCCTGCCCTCGATGTCCGATCGCACGCTGGCGGCGGGGCAGGCAGTGTTGGATGGGCGGAGGCGCGGCATCTGGAGCTTCGTGCCATTCGCAGGGCCGGCGGTGATCGCCTCGATCGCCTATATGGACCCGGGGAATTTCGCCACCAACATCCAGGCCGGCGCGCGCCACGGCTACGCGCTGCTATGGGTGGTGCTGCTGGCCAACATCGTTGCCATGCTGTTCCAGGCATTGTCGGCCAAGCTCGGCATCGTCACCGGGTGCAGCCTCGCCGCGGAATGCCGCCGGCGTTTTCCCCGCCCGCTGGTGATCGCGATGTGGCTGGCCAGCGAGGTCGCGGCGATGGCAACCGATCTCGCCGAACTCCTCGGCGGCGCGATCGGGCTTTCCCTGCTGTTCGGCTTGCCGCTGCTGGTCAGCCTCGGCATCACCGGCCTCGTGACCTACGCCATGCTGCTGCTGAGCGGCCGCGGCTTTCGTCCGGTCGAGTTGCTGATCGGCGGCTTCGTGGTGGTGATCGGGCTGGCCTACGCCGTCGAACTGATGATCGCGCCGCCGGATTGGGCGGCACTCGGCGTCGGGCTGGTGGTGCCGCGTTTGGCCGATGCGGATGCGGTGACGCTCGCGGTCGGGATCGTCGGCGCGACCGTGATGCCGCACGCGCTGTATCTGCACTCGGCGCTGACCGCCAACCGAGTGCGGGCGGCGAACGACCGGGAGCGGCGGCGGATCCTCGGCTTCTCCAACATGGAGGTGTTGGTGGCGCTGGGACTCGCCGGCATCGTCAACCTCGCGATGATCGCGATGGCGGCGTCGACCTTCCACGCCGGGCATCCGGAGGTCGCCGAGATCGAGACCGCCTACCACGCCCTGGTGCCGCTGATGGGCGCCGCCGCGGGTGCGGTGTTCATGACCGCGCTGCTGGCGTCCGGCTTCTCAAGCTCAGTGGTGGGAACGATGGCTGGGCAGTTGATCATGCAGGATTTCGTGCATTTTCGCACGCCGCTCTGGTTGCGCCGGCTGATCACCATGCTGCCGGCCTTCGTGGTCGTGGCGCTGGGCACCAACGCGACCGACGCGCTGGTGGTCAGCCAGGTAGTGCTGAGCCTGGTGCTGCCGGTGCCGATGATCGCGCTGGTCGTGCTGACCGGGCGGCCGGGGGTGATGGGCGCGTTCGTCAATACCCGCCGCACCCATCTGCTGGCGATCACGGCGTCAGCGGTGGTGCTGTTGCTGAACGTGATGCTGCTGGTCGGGATGGTGGCGCCGGATCTGCTGGCGCTTGGCTAATGGCTAACCCTTGATCAGCCGCGCCGCATCAAGGGCGAAATAGGTCAGCACCCCCGCTGCCCCGGCGCGCTTGAAGGCGGTCAGGCTCTCCATCATGGCGCGGTCGTGGTCGAGCCAGCCATTGCCGACCGCGGCCATGATCATCGCGTATTCGCCCGACACCTGATACGCGAAGGTCGGCACCCCGAACCGGTCGTGCACGCGCCTGACGACATCGAGATAGGGCATGCCCGGCTTGACCATCACCATGTCGGCGCCTTCGCCGAGGTCGAGCGCCACCTCGCGCAGCGCCTCGTCGCTGTTGGCGGGGTTCATCTGATAGGTCTTCTTGTCGCCCTTCAGCGCGCCGCCGGAGCCGACCGCGTCACGGAACGGGCCGTAGAAGGCGCTCGCGTATTTGGCGGCGTAGCTCATCAGCCTGGTGTGAATAAGGCCGGCTTCGTCCAGCGCCGTGCGGATGGCGCCGATGCGGCCGTCCATCATGTCGCTGGGCGCGATCACGTCGATCCCGGCCTGCGCCTGGTTGACCGCCTGCACGGTCAGGATAGCGAGCGATTCGTCGTTGGCGACATAGCCGTCGCGGACCACGCCGTCATGGCCGTGGTCGGTATAGGGGTCGAGAGCCACGTCGCCGATCAGCCCAAGATCCGGAAACTCGCGCTTCAGCAGCCGCGCCGCCTGGCAGATCAGGTTGTCGGGATTGCCGGATTCGGTGCCCTCGGCATCCTTCTTCTCGGCCGGCGTCGCCGGAAACAGCGCGACCGCCGGTATGCCCAGCCGAAGCGCCTGTTCGGCATGGGCGGCCAGCCGGTCCAGGCTGACGCGGCTGACGCCCGGCATGGAGGCGACATCGGTGGCAAGGCCGCTGCCTTCGATGACGAAGATCGGCCAGATCAGGTCGTCGACGGAAAGGCGGGTTTCGGCCACCAGGCGCCGGGTCCAGGCATCGTGGCGGTTGCGGCGCATGCGGATGGCGGGAAAGCGGCCGGAGGTCATCGGGGCGGTCTCGTGATCAGGTTGCATCCCCTTGGATATGCCGCATCGCCGCACGAAGCAAAATGCGGAGGGCGCCGGGCTGGCCTCAGACCGTCCGCCACGCGTGGTACAGGATCATACCCAAGCCGAATGCAACATAGACCGCCACCGCGAACAGCCCGAGCGCGCGGCGATGCCGGCGCAATGGCGGCAACACGCCGGCGCCGAACACCACCGCCAGCGTCAGCCCACCGGCCAGCTGCAACGCCCGGTAGTCTTCAGCGCTCGGCACCCACATTTCACCACGATCCTTGCTGCCGGTCTTCCACGCCGCCATATCATGGCTGCGGAGGCGGTCGTCATGGATGTGTTCCGGCTGAACTGGTTCCTGGGCGCGCTCGCCGTTGATCTATGGCTGAGTGCCGTCGTGGTCGCCTGGGGTCCTGAGATGCTGGCCCATTGGCGACGGCGCGCCGCCTGGCGCCGGGCCGTGAAACAGCATTCGGCGGTGCCGCCGGCGACCTCGCGTCACCCCGCCGGCCGGCTCGCCTGATACACCTGCAGATGCGTGTAGGCGGCGCGGAGCAGCACTGAGTTCCGACCGATCTTCTTCGATCGCGCCAGCATGTCGCCGACGATGTGCTCGGCCTCCACCTGATTTCCGGCGACGATGTCGCGCAGCATCGACGGCGCATTCGGCGAGTTCGGATCAGCAAGCGACTTGCGGGTGTTGGTCGTGAAGCCCTCGCTCGGCGGATAACCCGCTGCGGTGGCGACGGCGGCGCAATCCTCCAGCATCTCCATCATCAGCCCAGCGCCCTCCTCGGTGCGGGCGATTTTCGCGACGCCGCCGCGCATCAGGCTGCACATCGCGGCGATGCTGCAGAGGAAGACGAATTTCTGCCACATGTCCTGGATGATCGCGTCGCTGTGCTTCGGCGCGAAACCGCCTTTGGCGAGTTCCGCGGTCAGCGCGGCGCAGCGCGCCCGCTGCGACGCGTCCCGCTCGCCGAGGATGAAGCCGACGCCGGGGTTGAGATGGCGCACGGTGCCGTCCGGCTCCAGCGTCACGCCGATCGCGGCCACGCCGCCGGTCACCGAGCCTGCGCCGAACGCCTGGTCGAGCCGATCGAGATGTAGCATCCCGTTCAGCAGCGGCACGATCAGCGCACCCTCGGCGGCCGGGCGGATCGAGGCGATGGCGTCGTCCAGGTCGTAGGCCTTGCAGCTCAACAGGATCGCGTCGTAGCCGGGCTTGACCTCATCCTTGCTCACCGTCTTCACCGGAATTGCCAGATCGCCGAGCGGGCTTTTCACCACCAGCCCATCGCGCGCGAGCTGGGCGGCGCGGCGCGGCCGCACCAGGAAAGTGACATCGACCCCTGCCGCCGCGAGACGTCCGCCGAAATAGCCGCCGATGCCGCCGGCGCCGAGCACGAGTATGCGCAAGAGCTTTCTCCGTTCAAATACGAAGTCCACACTGCCGTCTGCGGCGCCGGTTGCCAACCACCCCGCCGATTGTCCATCGCAACGCTGGGGACACGGAACGGCAATTTCGCCGTCGCTGCGGTGCATGGTAGGAGTGCCGCCGTCATGCAGAATTCTCCCGACCGCATCTCCCCCTTGGGCATCTCGATCGGCTCCGATCACGCCGGTTTCCACCTGAAATCCGTCCTCGCGAGCGCCCTGGCCGAGGCCGGCCATGCGGTGCTGGATCGCGGCCCGGCCGATGCGGCGCGGGTCGACTATCCGGACTACGCCCACGCCGTTTGCGCCGATCTGGAGCAAGGCCGGGCCCGCTTCGGTGTCCTGGTCTGCGGCAGCGGCGTCGGCATGTCGATGGCGGCCAACCGCCACGCCGGCATCCGCTGCGTGCTGGCGGCCGACGCCACCACGGCACGGCTCGGCCGCGCCCATAACGACGCCAATGTGCTAGCGCTCGGCGCCCGCCTCACCGGCGAGGACGCCGTGCGCGACATCGTGGCGGCATTTCTCGCCACCCCATATGAAGGCGGACGCCACGACCAGCGTCTCGCCAAACTGGCGCCCGCCTGAAGGATCACCGCCATGAACGACCAGCCGCAAGCCGCCGCCCAGAACCGCTTCTTCACCGCCCCGCTCGCCGAGGTGGACCCCGAGCTTGCCGCCGCCATCGGCCATGAGCTGGAGCGCCAGCAAGACGGCATCGAGCTGATCGCCAGCGAGAACATCGTCTCCGCCGCGGTGCTGCAGGCCCAGGGCAGCGTGCTGACCAACAAATACGCCGAAGGCTATCCCGGCCGGCGCTATTACGGCGGCTGCGTCTATGTCGACGTCGCCGAGCAGCTCGCCATCGAGCGCGCCCGCCAGCTGTTCGACTGCGCCTTCGCCAATGTGCAGCCGCATTCCGGCGCCCAGGCCAACCAGGCGGTGTTCCTCGCATTGCTCAAGCCCGGCGACACCATACTCGGCATGAGCCTCGATGCCGGCGGCCACCTGACGCATGGTGCGGCCCCGAACCTGTCAGGCAAATGGTTCCGGCCGGTGCAGTACGGCGTGCGGCGCGAGGACGGGCTGCTGGACTACGAGGAGCTGGAGCGCCTCGCCCGCGCCGAGCATCCGAAGATGATCATCGCCGGCGGTTCGGCCTATTCGCGCGTGATCGACTTTGCCCGCATTCGCAAGGTCGCCGACGAGGTGGGCGCGCTGTTCATGGTGGACATGGCGCATTTCGCCGGCCTGGTCGCGGCCGGCGTCTACCCGAGCCCGCTGCCGCATGCGCATGTGGTGACCACGACGACGCACAAGACCCTGCGCGGCCCGCGCGGCGGCATGGTGCTGTCCAACGATGCCGACCTTGGCAAGAAGATCAATTCGGCGGTGTTCCCGGGCTTGCAGGGCGGCCCGCTGATGCATGTGATCGCCGGCAAGGCGGTGGCGTTCGGCGAGGCGTTGCGGCCGGAATTCCGCGCCTATCAGCGCGCCGTCGCCGACAACGCCCGCGCGCTTGCGGCAAGCCTGGTCGAGCAGGGTGCTGGCGATCGTCACCGGCGGCACCGACAGCCACCTGATGCTGGTGGATTTGCGGCCAAAGCGGGTCACGGGCAAAGCCGCCGAAGCAAGCCTTGAGCGCGCGCACATGACCGCGAACAAGAACGCCATTCCGTTCGATCCGGAAAAGCCGGCCATCACCTCCGGCATTCGCCTCGGCACCCCCGCCGCCACCACCCGCGGCTTCGGCGATCGCCGAATTCCAGGAGATCGGCCGGATGATCGGCGAGGTGCTGGACGGCCTGGCGAAATCCAATGACGGCCGCAACGACGCGGCCGAAGCCGCAGGTTGGCGCGCGCGTGCAGGAGATGTGCACGCGCTTCCCGATCTACCGGTAGCAGGCAAATGCGCTGCCCGTTCTGCGGCCATGACGACACCCAGGTGAAGGACAGCCGTCCCAGCGACGACGGCTCCGCGATCCGCCGCCGGCGGTACTGCACCGGCTGCAACCAACGCTTCACCACCATCGAGCGGGTGCAGCTGCGCGACCTGATCGTGGTGAAGTCGGACGGCCGCCGGGTGCCGTTCGACCGCGACAAGCTGTCCCGCTCCATCCGCATCGCATTGCGCAAGCGGCCGGTGCAGGAGGAGAAGATCGAGCGGGTGGTGAACGGCATCGTGCGGTCGCTGGAAGCTTCCGGCGAAAGCGACATCCCGAGCCAGCAGATCGGCGAACTGGTGATGGAGACGCTGAAAGACGTCGATGCCGTCGCCTATGTCCGGTTCGCCTCGGTCTACCGCAACTTCCGCGAAGCCAAGGATTTCGAGGCCTTTCTCGGCGAGTTGGGCGAGCCCACATAGGGCCGGGAATGGGTGACGCGGACATGAGTGACGAGGCGCATATGCGCGCCGCCCTGGCATTGGCGCGGCGTGGATTGGGCGATTCCTGGCCGAACCCGTCGGTGGGCTGCGTCATCACGCGCAACGGCCGCGTGGTCGGCCGCGCCTGCACCGAAGCCGGCGGACGCCCGCATGCCGAACCCCGGGCATTGGCGATGGCCGGCAGCGCCGCCCGCGGCGCCACCGTCTACGTCACGCTTGAGCCCTGTTGCCATCACGGCCGCACCCCGCCCTGCACCGACGCGCTGATCGCCGCCGGCGTGGCACGGGTGGTGATCGCCTCACGCGACACCGACCCGCGCGTCAACGGCGAAGGCGCCGCCCGCCTGCGCGCCGCCGGGATCGAGGTGGTCGAACGGGTGCTGGAGGCCGAGGCCGACGACGTGAATGCCGGGTTCTTCTCGCGCATCAGCAACGGCCGCCCGCTGGTGACGCTGAAGCTCGCCTCGCACGCTCGACGGCCGCATCGCCACCGGAAGTGGCGAAAGCCGCTGGATCACCGGCGAGCCCGCCCGCCGCGCCGCACATGCGCTGCGCGGCCGCCACGACGCCATCATGGTCGGCGTCGGCACCGTACTGGCAGACGACCCGGACCTGACCTGCCGCATACCCGGCTTCAAGAAGTTGCCGCTGGTGCGGGTGGTGGTGGACAGCCACCTGCGCACCGGCTTGCGGTCGCGGCTGGTGACAACGGCCGGCGCGGTGCCCACCTGGGTGATCGCCCGCAACGGCGCCGACCGGGCGCGGCGCCAGGCGCTGACCCAGCTCGGCGTGACGCTGGTGGACGTGCCGGGCTCCGAGGTCGGCGTGGACATGCGCCGCGGGCTGGAGGCGTTGGCGGAGCGCGGCATCACCCGCCTGTTGCTGGAAGGCGGGGCGAGGCTGGCCGCGTCGATGCTGCGCGGCGGACTGGTTGACCGCATCGTCTGGTTCCACGCGCCGACCGTGATGGGCGGCGACGGCTGGCCGGCGGTGCAATCGTTCGGCGTCGGGCGGCTTGCCGACATGCCCCGTTTCGTGCGCCATGCGGCCACACCGGTCGGGCGATGACTGGATGACCGAGTTTCGGAGGGCGGCCTGATGTTCACCGGCATCGTCACTGGCCTGGGTGCCGTGCGCGAGATCGTGCCCAACGGCGATGGCCGTGACATGCGCCTGGTGATCAGCTGCACCGCCAGGGATGCGAACTGGACGACCGCCGACATCGCCATCGGCGCCTCGATCGCCTGCTCCGGCTGCTGCCTGACCGCGGTCGAGGTCGGGCGCGACTGGTTCGCCGTCGATGCCTCGGCCGAGACGCTTGTCGAAGACCACGCTTGGGCACCTGGCGCGTCGGCACGCGGGTCAACCTCGAACGCTCGCTTGCGCATCGGCGACGAACTGGGCGGCCATCTCGTCGCCGGCCATGTCGACGGGGTGGGCGAGGTGCTGTCCGCCGAGCCGGTGCAGGGCTCGGTGCGCTGGCTGTTCCGCGTGCCGGATCCGCTCGCCCGCTTCATCGCCGCCAAAGGGCAGCGTCGCGGTCGACGGCGTGTCGCTGACCGTGAACGAGGTGCGCGGGCCGGAATTCGGCGTCAACATCATTCCGCACACCGCCGCCGTCACCAGCTTCGGCCTGCTGCAGCCCGGCGACCCCGTCAACATCGAGATCGACACGGTGGCGCGCTATGTCGCCCGCCTCGCGGAGTACCGATGAACTTCCCGAGTACCATGAACATCCTCACACGCAGCCTCTCGGACTACCTCGCCTCCGCCGAGGATCTGATCGAGGAGGCGCGCAACGGCCGCATGTTCATCCTGGTCGACGACGAGGACCGCGAGAACGAGGGCGACCTCGTCATCCCCGCGCAGTTCGCGACGCCGGACGCGATCAACTTCATGGCCCGCCACGCCCGCGGCCTGATCTGCCTGGCGATGACCCAGGCAGCGCGTCGAGCAGCTCGGCCTGCCGCTGATGAGCCAGTCCAACGGCACCCGGCACCAGACCGCCTTCACCGTCTCGATCGAGGCGCGCGACGGCGTCACCACCGGCATTTCCGCGCATGACCGGGCGCACACCATCGCGGTCGCCATCAACGCCGAGAAGCGGCCGCGACGACGATCGTCACCCCCGGCCATGTCTTTCCGCTGATGGCCCGCGAGGGCGGCACGCTGGTGCGCGCCGGGCACACCGAGGCGGCGGTCGACATCGCCCGCCTCGCCGGGCTGAACCCGTCGGGCGTGATCTGCGAGATCATGAACGACGACGGCACCATGGCGCGGCTGCCGGACCTCGTCGCCTTCGCCCAGCATCACAACCTCAAGCTCGGCACCATCGCCGACCTGATCGGCTATCGCCGGCGCACCGAGCGGCTGGTGAAGCGGGTGCAGGAGGGCGTGCTGCACCACGCCGTCGGCGGCGAATGGCGGCTGATCGTCTACGCCAACACGGTGGAATATGCCGAGCATCTGGTGCTGGTGAAGGGCGATATCGACGCACCGGGGCCGTTGCCGGTGCGCATGCACAGGTCGATCTGCTGCACGACTTCCTCGGTGGCCTGCACGTCGACCGGGCTGCACGGCGCGATGCGCATGATCGCGCAGGAGGGCAGGGGCGTCGTGGTGCTGATCCGCGAGACGCGGCCGCACGGCGCTTTCTGACGCGGGTGCGGCCAGATGACCGGCGCGCGAGCGCACCGCGACCGAACTTCGCGACTACGGCATCGGCGCGCAGATCCTGCTCGATCTCGGCGTGCGCGACATGGTGCTGCTGTCCAACACCCATCGCACCATCGTCGGCCTCGAAGGCTATGGCCTGACCGTGGTCGACCAGCGGCCGATCGCCGACCCGCAGCCATGAGCACCGTCGATGCCCCGCTGCCGGTGGCGCCGCGCATTGAAGGCCCGGCGCCCCATGTGCTGGTGGTTCGCGCGCCTTATTACACGCGAGATCGTCGACGGGCTGCGCGACGGTGCCTGCCTGATCCTCGACGATGCAGGCGCCACGCTACGACGTTCTCGATGTCGCAGGTGCGCTGGAGCTGGCGCAGCGCCATTCGCCTCGCCGCCGCCGGCGCCCGGAGGTTCGACGGCTACGTGGTGCTGGGCTGCGTCGTGAAGGGCGAAACCGACCATTACGACCATGTCTGCCGCGAAGCGATGGCGGGGCTGACCATGGTTGCACTCAACCACGGCGTCTGCGTCGGCAACGGGCTGCTGACCGTGCATGACGAACAGCAGGCGCGGGAGCGCTCTTGCCGCTGACGGCCACAACAAGGGTGCCGAAGCCGCCGCCGCCTGCGCTGGTGCAGATCGGCGCCGCGCGTTGGCTGGGAGCGCTCTGATGGCTGCGAAAACCCGACCGCGCACCGCCAGCCGGGTGGCGGCGGTGCAGGCGTTGTTCCAGTCCGAACAGGCGCAGACCGGCGTCGAGACGGTGATCGACGAATTCGTCCGCCACCGCCTCGGCGAGATGCCGGACATGCACGGCGACGGCGGTGGCTTCGATGATGGCCGCGCGCCGGAAGCCGCTGGTGCCGCTGTTCGGCCGCATCGTCCGCACCGCGACGCGCTCAGCAGGACCGCCTCGATGCCATGCTGGCCGACGCGCTGCCGGCCGAATGGCCGCTGATGCGGATCGATCCCGTGCTGCGCGCGCTGATGCGTGCCGGTGCCGCCGAGCTATGGATGGCGGATGGGCCGCCGGCGAAGGTGGTCATCAACGAATACCTCGACGTCGCGCACGGCTTCTTCGACGGGCGACGAACCGCGCATGGCCAACGGCGTGCTGGACCGGATCGCCCGCCTGCTGCGGCCGAAGGATCCGAGGCAATCCGTGCGAGTCAGGTCGCGTGGTGAGCGGCGACCTGCCGCAGCCGAATTCGCCGCTGATCGCCCGCCATTTCCGCCCGCTCGCCGGCCCCGGCGCGCTCGAGCTTGCCGACGACGCCGCCGTGCTCATGCCCCGCCGCCGGGCCGCGAACTGGTGGTCGCCGCCGACGCCATGGTCGCCGGCGTGCATTTCCTGCCCGACGACCCCGCCGATCTGGTCGCGCGCAAGCTGCTGCGCACCAACCTGTCGGACCTCGCCGCGATGGGCGCTGAGCCGCTCGGCTACCTGCATGACCGTCTCGGTTCCGCGCGGCACCGACGGATGCGTGGTTCGCCGCCTTCGCCGCCGGCCTTGCGGCCGACCAGGCGCGAATTCGGCCTGAGCCTGCTCGGCGGCGACACCACCTCGACGCCGGGGCCGATCAGCCTGTCACTGACCATCCTCGGCAGCGTCGCACCTGGTGCCGCATTGCGCCGCCAGGGCGCGTCACCCGGCGATGGCATCTGGGTCACCGGCAGCATCGGCGACGGGGCACTCGGGCTGCTTGCCGCCACCGGCCGCCTCGCCGATCCGGACGGCTGCCTCGCCGACCGCTACCGCCTGCCGCGCCCGCGCCTGGAGCTCGGAATGCGGCTGCACGGCATCGCCGCGGCGGCGATGGATGTCTCGGACGGGCTGGTGCAGGACGTCTCGCATCTGTGCCGGGCGGCGGGGCTGGGGGCGGAGATCGCGGCGGCGGACGTTCCGCTCTCACCGGCGGCGGCGCGGGCGGACATGTTGCCGCTCTGCCTCTGCGGCGGCGACGATTACGAGCTGGTGCTGGCGGTGCCGCCGGGGCGGGAGGCGGCGCTGCGTGAGGCGGCCCGCGCTGCGCGAACCCCTGTCACGCGCATCGGCCAGTTCCGCGCCGGCCCGGCCGCTGTCACTGTCCGCTCCGTCGACGGGTACCGAAATGACCCTGCCCAAGGGCGGCTGGAGCCACTTCGAGTGAACAAGAACGTCTGGCTGCTCTTTCTGTGTCAGGCGCTGGTCAACGCGTCGTCGATCGCCCAGGTGTCGATGAGCGCCCTGATCGGCTATTCGCTGGCCGGCGACAAAAGCCTGGCGACCTTGCCGTATGCGCTGCAAATGACCGCGACCATGGCGGCCTCGATCCCGGCCGGGATCATTTTCGCCCGGCTCGGCCGCAAGGCAGGCTTCTATCTCGGCACGCTGGCGATGCTGCTCGGCACGGTGATTTTCGGGCTCGGCGTGCTGCAAGGCAATTTCCTGCTTTATTGCCTCGGCGCCTTGCCGACCGGAATCGGCTTCGGCATCGGCCAGCATTATCGTTTCGCCGCCGCCGAGGTGGCGCAGCCGCAGGCGCGGTCGCGGGCGATCGCGTTGGTGATGGCCGGCGGCGTGGTGTCGGCGATCCTCGGGCCGGAGCTGGTCAAGCACACCACGAACCTGGTTTCGCCGGTGCTGTTCCTCGGCACCTACATGGCGATGTCGCTGCTGCCGGTCATCGGGACCATCCTGCTGTCATTCTCGAAGATGCCGCCGCCGCCCGCGCGCAATGCCTCGCCGACGCCGTTGCGGACGATCATGGCCCGGCCGGCCTTCGTCGTCGCCGTGATCGCCGGCCTGGTCGGCTATGGCGCGATGAACCTCATCATGGCCGCGACGCCACTGCAGATGATGCTGTGCGGTTTCGGCGTGAACGACAGCACCGACGTGATTCGCGCCCACGCCATCGCCATGTTCGCGCCAGGCTTCATCACCGGCCGGCTGATCCAGCGCTTCGGCCCGCATCCGGTGATCTGTGCCGGCGGCGTGCTGACCATCGCCTGCGCCGCGCTGTCGCTCGCGGGCTCGGCCTATGTCACCTTCGTGGTGGCGCTGATGCTGCTCGGGCTTGGCTGGAACTTCATGTTCGTCGCCGCTACGGCATTGCTGTCGACGGCGCATGACGCGCGCGAGCGGGTGCGCGCCCAGGCGGCCAACGACTTCATCGTGTTCGGCACCGTGGCGATCACCAGCTTCTCGTCCGGGGCGCTGCACAGCCATGTCGGCTGGGTGGCGGTGAACGCGACGGTGGTGCCGCCAGTGGTGATCGCACTGGCGCTGGTGATGTGGCACCGCCTCAGCCAAATCCGCATCGCCGCTCCGCTCCCGGCCCGCTGAGCCGGTGGACGCCCGGGCGAGCCGCTAGAAGATCAGTAGCCGCCGCCGGCGCCGCCGCCGGTCCCGGACGACGTGCCGCTGCGGTTGTTGCTTGGGCCCGTTGGGCCGCCGGCGTTGAATTTGCCGACATTGCCGAGCAATTGCTGCAGCCACGACGCTTCGCTGCCCGGCGAGGGCGTGGCGCGATCGACCATCTGCACCGGCTTGCCGTCGGCGGCGGTCTTGCGCTCCAGCCCACGCAGCACGCCGCTCGAAGTCGAAGGTGAGCAGCACGACCTCCTGATCCATCACGTTCAGGGTGCCGCCGATGACCGGCTTGGTGACCTCGCCGATATAGATCCAGGTGTTGTCGTCGAAGGTCGCCTTCGCGGTCGGCGACCCGAGTGCGGCCATGGCGTCGGCGCGCGTCGATGTGCCCGGCACCAGTTGCTTGAGCTGGTCACTGTCGACCCGGTTGCCGCGCACCTGCGGCGGGAACGACAGGAAGCTGGGCGCGGCGCAGCAGGCCAGCGGGACCAGGAGCAGAATCGGAAGAAATGGGCGGAGCGGCAGTCGCACGCGGGGCATCCTTTACGTGTTTGGTCGCGATGACATGTCGCGATCCTGGGTCGCGCGCCGCGCCCGTTGACCGCGGCGCCGTCTGCGCTAGGTATCGGGTTCAGGATATCATAAAAGGCGGCATGGCGTCTCATGTGTGCGCGCGCCTGTCAATTGAGCGCTTTGCCGGCCAGGGTTTTGCGGCCCGGCTCCGCACGCGAGTGAGGCATATGGGTTTCTTCACCTTCTGGCGCCGTCATCCGCACGAGCGCGTCGGCTACCACCTCTATGGCGCGGCGGTGGCCGCCGCGCGGGCGCCGTTTTTCTACACCGAACTCGGTGTGCCGGACAGTTTGGACGGACGGTTCGACCTGGTGGGGCTGCATGCCTTCCTGCTGATCCGCCGGCTGCAGGCGCTGCCGGCACCAGGGCCGGCCCTGGCCCAGGCGGTGTTCGACGCGATGTTCAGCGACATGGACCTCAACCTGCGCGAAATGGGGGTCGGCGACCTTTCGGTGGGCCGGCGGGTGCGGGCGATGTGGGAAGCCTTCCATGGCCGCTCCGGCGCGTATGAAGCGGCGTTGCAGGCCGGTGACATGGCCGCCTTGGCGGCGGCGCTGGCCCGTAATATCTGGCGCACCACCGATGCCGACCCCGCCATCGGTGCCGAGGCGGCGGCGCTCGCCCGGCTCGCGCTCGCTCAGGACCGGCATTTGGTTGGGCAGGGATTGCAGGCTTTCGCCCGCGGCGAGGCGGATTTCCTGTCGGCTGAAGCCCTGTCCGCAACGACGTGCGCCGCATGACCCCCGAATTTCACCACCTGCTTGCGGTCGATCGAGTCCCTCCCTCGGGGCTTGATCGGCTCGTGGTGGCCAGCGCCGCGGAATGCGCGGCCCTCGCCACGCGGATGGCGATCCCGGCGGTGCAGGCTCTGTCCTGCCGGTTCCGCCTGACCCAGCAGGCCGATCGCAGCATCCTGGGCGCGGGCCGGCTCACGGCGCGGGTTGTCCGCACCTGCGTGGTGTCGCTGGACGACTTCGAGACCGAAATCGTGGAAGATTTTCGGGTGCGTTTCGTGCCGGCCGAGCGCCTGCAGGACGATGCGACCGATCCAGATGAGATCGACCCGGAGTCGGACGATGAAATCCCGTTCGAAGCTGGCGCAATCGACCTCGGCGAGGCTGCCGCCGAACAGCTTGCGCTGGCGCTGGACCCCTATCCGCGCAAGCCTGGTGCGGTGGTGCCGGAAGAGATGCCGGATGCCGCCGCCTCGCCGTTTGCCGCCCTTTCGCGGCTGCGGCGGCCCGATTGATCGGGCGGGCAGGGGCAAGGAGAGGGTGCCGGACGGAGCCATGCTGGTTGCGTCACTTGCGGGCACAGGATGCCTCTGCTAGACGGCGCGGCTCGCGTTATCGACCCATCATGTGAACGCAACCGCCCGCGCCGGCGCAGATTTTCGCCGGCGCGCGCCAAGTGTCACCCTTTCGGAGGGGCTTTGTCCCATGGCTGTCCCCAAGAGAAAAACCTCGCCATCACGGCGTGGCATGCGCCGTAGCCACCAGGCGCTGTCGACCGAGGCGCATGCCGAGTGCTCAAACTGCGGCGAGCTGAAGCGGCCGCACCATATCTGCAGCCATTGCGGGCATTATGATGGCCGCGAAGTGGTTGGCGCGGGCAAGGCCCTGAAGGGCGCCGTCCGGGTCTGATCCCGAGCGGCCGCATTCTCGCGCCCATCTTCGCAGTAGGCCACGTCCGGATGCCGCGACGTTCAGGGTGCCGCCGGGCTCGGAATGACGTCGGTCGCGGAACGCGCTTCGCGACCCGGCCGAGCCCGACATGAGCGACCACGACTTCACGCTGGCGGTGGACGCCATGGGCGGCGACGGCGCGCCACGCATCGTCGTCGAGGGGTTGCAGATCGCCGCCGAACGGCATCCGCAAGCGCGTTTCCTGCTGGTCGGCGACGAGGCTTTGCTGATTCCGCTGCTGGCGCGCAACACACGGGCGGCGACGGCGTGCACCGTGCGGCACGCCCCCGACGCGATCAGTAACGACATGAAGCCGACCGCGGCGCTGCGGATGCGCGGCGCCTCGATGCGCGTGGCCATCGCGGCCGTGGCCGACGGCGAGGCGGCGGGCGTGGTGTCGGCCGGCAACACCGGTGCGCTGCTGGCGCTGGCCAAGATCGTGATCAAGACGCTGCCCGGGATCGACCGCCCGGCGATGGCCGCGATCGGGCCGTCGGCGCGTGGCGACGTGGTGATGCTCGACCTCGGCGCCAACGTCGCCTGCGACACCCGCAACCTCGTCGAGTTCGCTGTCATGGGCGACGTGTTCGCACGCACGGTGCTGGGCCTGACCGCACCGACGATCGGCCTGCTGAACGTCGGCTCGGAGGAGTTGAAGGGCGACGACCGGCTGCGCCAGGCCGCTGACGTGCTGCGCGCCAGCCATATCGGGACGCAGTTCCACGGCTTTATCGAGGGCCACGACATCGCCGCCGGCACCACTGACGTGATCGTCACCGATGGCTTCACCGGCAACGTCGCGCTGAAGGCCAGCGAGGGCGCGCTGAAGTTAATGGCTGGTTTGCTGCGGCAGGTGTATTCCGGCTCGCTGATGGCCAAGATCGGCTATCTCCTGGCCCGCCCGGGGTTGGAGCGGCTGCGCGAATGGCTGGACCCCAGGCGGTACAACGGTGCAGTAATGCTCGGATTGAACGGCGTGGTGGTGAAGTCGCATGGCGGCACCGATGCGCTGGGTTTTGCCCATGCGGTCGATGTCGGCATGGACATGGTGGTTCACCGCTTCAACGACCGGATTCGCGAGGGGCTCGCCCGGATCACCGGTCTGCAGCCGGCAGCTAAGGATATGAGGAATGGATCAGGTAACGCCAAAGCTGGGGCAGAGCCTAAATAGCTCCGGCGGCGCCGCATGCGTGCGCGCTGTCATCGCGGGTTTCGGCGGCTACCTGCCGGAAATCGTAATGACCAACGACGACCTGGCCAAGACCGTCGACACCTCGGATGAATGGATCCGCGAACGCTCCGGCATTCGCCAGCGCCACATCGCCCAGCCGCACGAGACCTGCGCCTATATGGCCACCCGCGCCGCCCGCGCCGCCCTGGCGGATGCCAAGATGTCGGCCGGCGAGGTGGGCGCGATCATCGTCGCCACCGCGACGCCCGACCAGGCATTTCCCGCAACCGCCGTGCGGGTGCAGGCCGAACTCGGCGGCGGGGGCTTCGGCTTCGACCTGTCGGCGGCGTGCAGCGGCTTCGTCTATGCCTTGTCGGTCGCCGATGCGATGATCCGCGCCGGCCAGGTTCACAGCGTGCTGGTGATCGGCGCCGAGGTCTATTCGCGCATCCTCAACTGGCAGGACCGCGGCACCTGCGTGTTGTTCGGCGACGGCGCCGGAGCGGTGGTGCTGCGCGCCGGCGAAGGGCGCGGCGACGCTACCGATCGCGGCATCCTGTCCACCCATCTGCACGCGCAGGGGGCGTTGGGCGACATTCTGTATGTCGACGGCGCCGTCGGCCAGCCCAACAAGTCGGGTCACCTGGTGATGAACGGCCGCGAGGTGTTCCGCCACGCGGTGGGTCACATGTCCGCGGTCGTGAACGAGGCGCTGGCCGCCAACGGCATGAGTAAGGACGACCTCGACTGGCTGGTGCCGCATCAGGCGAATATTCGCATCATCGACGGGATTGCCCGCAAGCTCGGCCTGCCGCCGGAGCGGGTGGTGGTCACGGTCGATCGCCATGCCAACACGTCCGCGGCCTCGATCCCGCTGGCGCTGGCCGAAGCCCGCGCCGATGGCCGCCTGCGCCCGGGCCATCTGGTGCTGCTGGAGGCGCTGGGTGGCGGGTTGACCTGGGGTTCGGCTCTGGTCCGCTTGTGAAGCGACAGGATACCGCGGGCGCAAGCACTTGATATTGTGAGTTCTTGACGAGCGGGCCGCGGGTATCTAGCGTTCCCGCATGAACACCGTCACCCGCGCACATCTGACGGAGACGATCTACATGCAGGTAGGTCTGTCCCGCAACGAATCGGCTGATCTCCTGGAAACCGTGCTGGAGCGGATGTGCTCGGCGCTGGAGGGCGGGGAATCCGTCAAGATCAGTGGCTTCGGGACGTTTTCCGTGCGGCAGAAGGGGCGTCGCATCGGTCGCAACCCGAAGACCGGCATCGAGGTCCCGATCCTGCCGCGACGGGTACTGGTGTTCCGCCCGAGCCAGGTGCTGAAGGCGCATGTCAACCACATGACGCCGCCAGCCGAAGATGACACGGGAGATGAGGAATGAGTCCGGAGGCGAACTTCGCGATGTCAGAGGCGGATTTTCCGGGCGACGCCGACCCCGTGCGGGCGAAGCTGAAGAAGGCGCCAAACGCCTTCCGCACGATCAGCGAAGTCGCGGACGAACTGCATATCCCGCAGCATGTCCTGCGTTTTTGGGAGACCAAGTTTCCGCAGGTGAAGCCGCTGAAGCGCGGCGGCGGACGGCGCTATTACCGCCCTGACGACATCGCCCTGCTGCGGCGAATTTCCGACCTGCTCTACATCCAGGGCTACACCATCAAGGGCGTGCAGCGGCTGCTGCGCGAGGGCGGCGGCAAACTGTCCGACGACATTCCCCCACCAAACCCCGAGGAACAGCAGGCGGGCGAGTCCGAGGCTGAGGAATCGATGCAGCTGGCGATGCCGGGGCTGATGCCGACGGAATCCGAAATCCGCGCCGGTCCGCCCGGCCAGGCCCGCACCTCGCTCCGGCGCCACGCGCCCGACGGAGTCCGATGCCGAGCGCCTGCGCGCGGTCCTGACCACGGCGCTGCGCGAACTTGAGGAGATGCGCGCGCTGCTGCCGTAGACCAGCACCCCGAGGTCGCGCGTTGCGGCGCGTGGACCGTGCTGCTACATCCTTTTCCACGGTCGGAGCGTAGCGCAGTCTGGTAGCGCATCAGTCTGGGGGACTGGGGGTCGTGGGTTCGAATCCCGCCGCTCCGACCAAATTTCCTTCGCATCAGAAGCCGTTCGATCGCCTTCTCTCAGGCGGTCGGCTCCGCATGGGCCGCCAGTCGCTGAATCAGCGTCAGCACGACCGCCTCGAACATCTCCGTGGTCAGCCGTCGGGTGGAGGTGTTGTATCGCGAGACATGGTAGCTGTCGGCGAGGATGAGCCCGTCCGGCAGTTCGTGCATGGCGCCGTGGCGGAAGCGGATGCGGGTGGGCGAAATTCCGCAGGCCTTCAGCACGGCGGCATGCGCCAGCACGCCCAGCGCCAGCACCGCCCTCAGATTGGTCAAACCCTGCAATTCGCCGGCGAGGAACTGATTGCAGGTGCGAACCTCGATCGGTTGCGGCAGGTTCGCCGGCGGAACGCAGCGCACCGCGTTGGTGATGCGGGTGTCGCGCAGGGTCAGGCCGTCATCAGGGTCGGCGCGGTACTCGCCGCCAGCGAGGCCGAAGCGAAGCAATGTTTGGTACAGCAGCATGCCCGCGTGGTCGCCGGTGAACGGCCGCCCGGTGCGGTTGGCGCCCTTGACCCCCGGCGCCATGCCCACCACCAGAAGCCTTGCACTGGCCGGACCGAAGCTCGGCACCGGCGCGTTCCACCAATCCGGGTTGGCGCCCCGATTCGCCTCGCGATAGGCGACGAGACGGGGGCACAAGGTGCAGTCATGCGCAGGCGCTGGGATTGCCGAGTCGTTCATCGGCCGCATTCTAGCGGGGCAAACCTGCAGGAGCCATTAACCCGCCTGGATGGCCTCGCGCGACGCAGACCTCAAACCGGGTCGTCGGGGTCCAGTACATAGGGCTCCGCCGGGGTCTGGCGTAGCGGCGCGCGGGTGGGCCGCGGTTCCATCTGGCGGCGGGTGAATTCCGGCGCGATGTCGGCGAGTTCCAGGAACTGGTCGGCCTGGCGGCGCAACTCGTCGGCAACCATCGGCGGCGTGGTGCGGATGGAAGACACCACGGAGACGCGAACGCCGCGGCGCTGGACCGCTTCGACCAGCCGGCGGAAATCGGAATCGCCGCTGAACAGCACGGCATGGTCGATCTTGTCGGCGAGTTCGAGCATGTCGATCGCCAGCTCGATATCCATGTTGCCCTTCACCCGGCGCCGTCCGGTGGCGTCGGTGTATTCCTTGGCCGGCTTGGTCACGAGCGTGTAGCCGTTATACGCCAGCCAATCGGTGAGCGGCTTCAGTGGCGAATATTCATCGGTCTCAAGCACGGCGGAGTAGTAATAGGCACGGATGATATGCGTTTTCTTCCGGAAAAATTCGAGCAGGTTGCGATAGTCGACGTCGAAACCGAGATTGCGCGAGGCGGAATAGAGATTGGCGCCGTCGATGAATAATGCGACGCGCTCGTCGGGCAGGAAATGCATGGGACCGACCTTTCAGCGAGGGCGAAGACTGCGAACCGGGCTAACACAGGCGGCCGGGGCAAAGTCAGCAATACCATCGCTACTTGTTGCAGTTCCCGCAATGCGTCAAGACAATGGCGGCACGTGCCCGAAAATTCATCTGCTGCCGCTTGCGGCGGAAAAGGATTGCCAATGATCCTGGTCGCCATCGGCGCCAACCTCGCGGGGCACGGCGGGCGGCCACCGCTGCTGACCTGCCGCGATGCCGTCGAGGCGTTGCGCGGGCTCCCGGGGCTGCGGCTGACGGCCATGTCGCGTTGGCACGTCACCGCGCCGGACCCGCCCTCCGACCAGCCGGACTACATCAATGGCGTGGCGAGGCTGGAGGGCGAATGCGATCCCGCCGATCTGCTCATTCGGCTGCAGGGGATCGAGAACCGGGCCGGGCGCGTCCGCGGCCTGCCCAACGCGGCGCGGGTGCTGGACCTCGACATCATTGCGATGGGCGACGTGGTGCGCAGCGCGCCCGACCCGGTGCTGCCGCATCCCCGGGCGCATCTGCGCCACTTCGTGTTGCGGCCGCTGGCCGAGGTGGCGCCGGCTTGGGTGCATCCGCGCCTCGGCCTCAGGGTTGCCGCCATGCTGGAGGCGTTGCCGCCGCCCGAGCACCGCTGAGGGCGGTAAAAGCGGTTCGATCGCGGTGATATGCGGCGAATAAGCCAGATTTGCGGTGGCGAGGCCGGTGGCCAACCCTTGCCTTTACAGAGGCTTCGTCCTATCTCCTGTTCTCTCTCAGTATTGCTGCCTTAGGAGGTTGAGCGCATGGCGCGCGTCACCGTCGAAGATTGCGTCGAAAAGATCCCCAACCGCTTCGAGCTGGTGCTGCTCGCGGCCCAGCGCGCGCGCAACCTGTCGCGCGGCGAGGAGACTGACCGCTCGATCGCGACAACGACAAGAACCCGGTCGTCGCGCTGCGCGAAATCGCCGAGGAGACCGTGCCGCTGGAGAAGCTCGAAGCCGACCTGATCAAGTCGCTGTCCCGCGCGCCGGAGCCGGAGCCGGCCGACGAGGAGGTCCTGGACCTCATCCCGACCGACCAGAACATCTTCGGGCTGCAGGACATCTCCGCCGAAGAGGAGACCGCCACGCTGCCGGTCGAGGACGAGGACATGTCGCCTGAGGACCTCGAAGCCGCCATCGAGGCGGAACTTGGCGGCCGTCGCCGCTAGGCATCTTGAGATGACGCGCGGCGCACCAGATACCTGGCGCGCCGCGCCGCCGCGCGGGCCGGACGGCCCGAGACCAGCGCGGTCGCGGCACCGGCGGGCGTGCATGAGCCCGCCAGCATCGAGGCGCTGATCGCCAAGGTGCGCGTCTACGACCCGGACGCCGACACCGGCCCTGATCCGGGCTGCCTATGAGGTCGCCGAGGCGGCCCATCGCGGCCAGCAGCGCGACAACGGCGATCCCTACATCACCCATCCGCTGACCGTGGCCGAGCATCCTCGCGGGCTACCGGCTGGACGAGGCCAGCCTCGCGACCGCGTTGCTGCACGACGTGGTCGAGGACACCGCCATCAACCGCGCTGGCGCTGGAAAAGCGCTTCGGTGCCGAGATCGCCGGCCTGGTCGACGGCGTCACCAAGCTGACCCGGCTGGAACTGCAATCCGACCGCACCAAGCAGGCGGAGAATTTCGGCAAGCTCGTGCTGGCGATGAGCCGGGACATCCGCGTGCTGCTGGTCAAGCTCGCCGACCGGCTTGCACAACATGCGGACGCTGTTCCACATCCCGCAGGCTGAACGTCGTGCAGCGCATCGCCCGCGAAACCATGGAGATCTACGCGCCGCTGGCCGAGCGCATCGGCATGGACGCGATCAAGACCGAGCTGCAAACCCTTGGTTTCTCGCAGCTCGATCCTGAGGCCTATGATTCCATCCAGGCCCGGCTGAACTTTCTGCGCGGCCAGGGTGCCGACGTGATCGACGAAGTCCGCGAGCGAGCTGATCCGCGTCTGCACGGAGCATGGGGTGGACGTCGAGGAAGTATCCGGGCGGGAGAAATCGCCGTACTCGATCTGGGAGAAGATGCAGCGGCGCAATGTCCAGTTCGAGCAGCTCTCTGATATCATGGCATTCCGTATCGTCGTGCCGTCGCGTGAGGCCTGCTACGCCGCCCTCGGCGTGGTGCATGCCGCCTACCCCGTGATCGCCGGGCGCTTCAAGGACTATATCTCCACGCCCAAGGCCAACGGCTATCAGAGCCTGCACACCGGTGTGACACTGCGCGAGCCGCGGAACCAGAAGATCGAGGTGCAGATCCGCACCCCGAAGATGCACGCGGTGGCCGAGAACGGCGTGGCGGCGCATTGGCTCTACAAGGCCGCCGGCGCCGCCGCGCAACACGCCCAGCGCTTCCGTTGGGTGCAGGACCTCAAGGAAATCCTGGAGAACTCGACGCTTGACGAGTTCCTGGAAAACACCCGCCTCGCCCTCTACCAGGATCAGGTGTTCTGCTTCACGCCCAAGGGCCAGCTGATCCAGTTGCCGCGCGGCGCCACCCCGAGTCGACTTCGCCTATGCCGTGCACAGCCAGATCGGCGACACTTGCGTCGGCGCCAAGATCAACGGCCGGCTGCTGCCGTTACGGCACGAGTTGCAGAACGGCGACCAGGTCGAAATCATGACCTCGCGCGGTGGCACGCCGAGCCCGCAATGGGAGCGGTTCGTCGTCACCGGCAAGGCGCGGGCGCGAATCCGCCGCTTCGTGCAGGGCCAACAGCGCCAGCAGCACCGCGACACCGGCCGCGCGACGCTCGCCAAGGCGTTCCGCCAGGACGGGCTCGACGGCTCGGAAAAGGTTCTGGACGGCGCGCTGAAGACGCTGAAACAGGCCTCGCTGGATGATCTCTACGTCGCCGTCGGAAACGGCAATATTGGTCCAAAAGACGTTGTTTACGCAGCATATCCCGAACTTCGGCAGACCGCGCGCGCGCCGCGCGCGCTGCCGTCGCAGACGCAGCGCGGCCGCAGCGGGACATCGGCGGCGCCGGCGCAGCCGATCACCGGGCTGGTGCCGGGAATGGACATCCACTACGCCGGCTGCTGCCATCCGCTGCCCGGTGACCGCATCGTCGGCATCGTCACCACGGGCAAGGGCGTCACCATCCATGCGCGCGAATGCCCGACGCTCGAGACCTTCTCCGCCACCCCCGAACGCTTCATCGACGTCGATTGGGATCCCAGTGCGGTGCTGACGCCGGCGGGCTGGAAGCCCGGGCGGGGTGACGGGCATACCGGGCGGATCAGCGTCATCGCCTATAACGAGCCGAACGCCATCGCCCATGTCACCAACGCCATCTCCAAGCAGGACGGGGACGTGGTGAACCTGCGGATCATCAATCGCCAGGCGGATTTCTCGGAAATGCTGATCGACGTCGAAGTTCGCGACCTCCGGCAACTGGTGAACGTGATCGCCAGCCTGCGTGCCGCCACCGGGGTGCACCAGGTGGATCGCGCCCGCGGATGATCCTGGGTCTCGGCTCCGATATCTGCGACATAAGGCGGATTGAGCGGGTGCTGGAGCGTTTCGGCGACCGCTTCATCGAACGCGTGTTCACCGACGCGGAGCGCAAGCGCGCCGAGCGCCGCAGCGGCACCAACCGTGCCGGCACCTATGCCAAGCGGTTCGCCGCCAAGGAGGCCTGCGCCAAGGCGCTGGGCACCGGCTTCGCCCGCAGCGTGTTCATGTCGGATCTCGGCGTGGTCAACATGCCGGGCGGTCAACCGACCTTGCGGCTGGGCGGTGGGGCGGCGCTGCGGCTGGCCGCCTTGACGCCGGCGGGGATGCAGGCGCGTATCGACCTGTCGATGACCGACGAGTACCCGTATGCCTATGCCCAGGTGATCATATCCGCCGTGTCCGTGGCGGCAATCGCGTTGACCGAGGTTTCTGCCTATATACCGGCCAGCATATCCGCCGACCCCCATCAGTGATTCCAGGTGACATGGCCCAATCGATAACCCGGCGCAGTTCCGGCGGCTTGGTCGAGAACATCAAGACCATCGTCTATGCCGGCCTGATCGCCGTCGGTATCCGTACCGTGGCGTTTGAGCCGTTCAACATCCCGTCCGGATCGATGATCCCGACCCTGCTGGTCGGCGACTATCTGTTCGTTTCGAAATACAGCTACGGCTATTCCCGCTTCTCACTGCCGCTGTCGCAGTACGTGCCGTCCTTCGGCCGGGTGTTCGGGCAATTGCCGGCGCGCGGCGACGTGGCTGTGTTCAAGTACCCGCGCGACACCAACGTCGACTATATCAAGCGAATCGTCGGTTTGCCGGGCGACCGCATCCAGGTGAAGGCCGGCGTGCTCTACATCAACGGCGAGCAGGCGAGCCGCACGTTGATCGGCGACTATCTGGCCGACGACAACGGCGTGCGGATGCTGGAGAAGGAATACAGCGAAACCTTGCCTGGCGGGCGCAAGCATCTGATCGCCAAGGAAAGTGACAGCGGCGGCGTCAACGACACCCAGGAATATCTCGTGCCGGCCGACCGGGTGTTCGCCATGGGGGACAACCGCGACAACAGCCAGGACAGCCGATTCATGAACGCGGTCGGCTTCGTGCCGGTCGAGAATCTGGTCGGGCGGGCGGAGTTCATCTTCTTCTCGATCGACGGCCGTGCGCCGTGGTGGGAGGTATGGGAGTGGCCGTTCGAAATCCGCTGGTCGCGCCTGTTCACGGGGATCACCTGAGCCCCGCTTTGTCGGCGGCACCGGATGTCGAGGCGATCCATCGGGGTGAGGCGATCCTCGGCCATCGTTTCACCCGGCCGGAATTGCTGCGCGAGGCGCTGACCCATCGCTCGGCCGCCCATCCCATCCGTGGCAACCGTGCCCGAGGCGCCGGCTCCAACGAGCGGTTGGAGTTTGTCGGAGACCGGGTGCTCGGCCTGCTGATCGCCGAATGGCTGGCCGAACGCTTTCCCCGCGAGCAGGAGGGCGAGCTTGGCCGCCGCCTCGCACAACTGGTCTCCCAGCCGGTGCTGGCGCGGATCGCCGAGAATGCGGGGATGCCGGCGATGCTGTCGGTGGCGCCGGGCGAGTCGCGGGCCGGCGTGCGCGGCCGGGCGACCGTGCTGGCGGACGCGATGGAGGCGACCATCGGGGCGCTGTTCCTCGACGGCGGCATCGGCCCCGCGCGCGATTTCGTGCGCGGCGCCTGGGAAGGTGCGATGACCGGCCAGGAAGAACCGCCGAAGGACGCCAAGACGGCGTTGCAGGAATGGGCCCAAGGCCGCGGCTTCGACCTTCCCGCCTACCGGGTGGAATCCCGCGAGGGACCGCCGCACGCCCCGGTGTTCGTGATATCGGTGACGGTGGACGGACGCACCGGGCGCGGCACCGCCGGAACCAAGCGGGCCGCCGAACAGGATGCGGCCAGCGACCTCATTGGAAAGCTCGGCACATGACCCGCTGCGGATATGCCGCCATCGTCGGCGCGCCCAACGCCGGCAAGTCGACACTGCTAAACCGCCTCACCGGCGCCAAGCTGTCGATCGTTTCGCCCAAGGCGCAGACCACGCGCTTTCGGGTGCTGGGCATCCTGATGCGCGGCGAGTCGCAGATTCTGCTGGTGGACACGCCCGGGATCTTCAAGCCGAAGCGCAAGCTGGACCGCGCCATGGTCGCCGCCGCCTGGAGCGGGGCAGGGGATGCTGATCTCGTGCTGTTCCTGGTCGATTCCAAGACCGGGGCCACGCCGGCGGTGCGCGAGATCGCCCGCAACCTGGCGGAACGCGGCGGGCGGACCTGGCTGGTGCTGAACAAGTCGGACACGGTCTCGCCTGCGTCCCTGCTGCCGTTGACCGCGGTTCTGAACGAGATCGTGACGTTCGAGGAGAGCTTCATGGTCAGCGCCACCACCGGCGACGGGTTGGACATCCTGCTGGACCATCTGGCGCTGGCGATGCCGGAGGGGGCGTTCCTGTATCCCGAGGACGATCTGACCGACCTGCCGGATCGGCTGCTGGCGGCGGAACTGGTGCGCGAGCAGATCTTCCTGCAGATTCATGAGGAGGTGCCCTACGCCACAACCGTGGAGACCGAGAGCTTCCAGACCCGCAAGGACGGCTCGGTGCGGATCGAGGCGACGATCTATGTCGCCCGGCCGGGCCACAAGGCGATCCTGATCGGCGAGGGCGGCAGCCGCATCAAGGAGATCGGCGCCCGCGCCCGCGCCCAGCTTTCCGGGCTGCTGGAGCGGCCGATCCATCTGTTCCTGAACGTCAAGCAGCGCGCCGGCTGGGACGAGGAAAACGCGCGCTTGCGGGCGATCGGGCTGGAAAACACCGAGTGATCCTGCCGGAATGAGCGAAGATCCTCCATCCGGCCACCCGGTGATCCGCACCATCGCCATGCCCGCCGACACCAACCCGAGCGGCGACATCTTCGGCGGCTGGCTGATGGCGCAGATGGACCTTGCCGGCGGCAGTGCCGCGGCCCGGCACGCGCGCGGCCGGATAGTGACTGTCGCGGTCGATTCCATGACATTCCTGCGCCCGGTGAAGGTCGGCGACGAGGTGAGCCTGTTCGCCCGCGTCGTCGGCACCGGCCGCTCCTCGATCCGAATCGCCGTCGAAGCCTGGCGGCGGCCGCTGCTGGGCGAGATGAGCAAGGTCACCGAAGCGACCTTCGTGTTCGTCGCGATCGGCGCCGATGGCCGGCCGCGACCGCTGGAAGCGACCCCATGAGCGACCCGGACTGGCTGGTTTGGGCGCGTGAGATCCAGGCGATCGCGCAGACCGGGCTCACGTTCAACCAATCGGGCTATGACCACGAGCGCTATGTCGAGTTGCAGGCCCTGGCGGCGCGGATGATGGCGGCGCGTGGCGGCGGCGATCCGGCGACGGTCGAAAACCTGTTCTCGGCCCAGAGCGGCTATGCGACGCCGAAGGTCGACGTGCGCGGTGCCGCGTTCAAGGGCGGCAAGGTGCTGCTGGTGCGCGAGGTCGCCGACCAGCATCGCTGGACCCTGCCCGGCGGCTGGGCGGACGTGAACCTTACCGGCGCCGAGAACATGCGCAAGGAAATGCGCGAGGAAACCGGCTTTGAAGTTACCGTCGCCAAGCTCGCCGCAGTCTGGGACCGGACAAGGCAGGGCCACACGCCGCAACCCTTCCACGCCTACAAGCTTTACTTCATCTGCGACATCGCCGGCGGTGCCGCCGCGGTTTCGACCGAAACCAGCGAGATCGCCTTCTTCGGCGAGGACGAGATACCCCACGACCTGTCGCTCGACCGCGTCACCCGCCCGCAGATCCTGCGGATGTTCGCCCATTGGCGCGATCCCGCATTGCCGGTGGAGTTCGACTGACCACGCCCGGGAGACTAAGGGTAAGCCATGGAGTGGGATTCGCCCGCCATCGTGCTCGACGCCCGCCCCTATGGCGAGGGCGACGCCGTGGTGACCGTGATGACCGAGGAGCACGGTGCCCATCGCGGCCTTGCCCGTGGCGCCCAGTCGCGCACCCGCACGGCGCTGTGGCAGCAGGGCAACCTGGTGCAGGTGCGCTGGGTCGGGCGGTTGGCCGACCAGCTCGGCTCGTTCAGCGCCGAGCTGGTGCATCCCGCCGCCGCCCTGGTGCTCGATGACCGGCTGGCGCTGTCGATGCTGACCGCCGCCTGCGCCGTCGCCGAAGGCGCGTTGCCGGAGCGCGAGCCGCATCCAAGGGTGTTCGACGGGCTGCTGCATCTGCTGGCACGCCTGCCGCAAGGTGCCACGCTGCTGGCCGACCAGATTCGCTGGGAGGCGGTCCTGCTCGCCGATCTCGGCTACGGCCTCGACCTCTCCCGCTGCGCCGTGACCGGGGCGACGGAGGACTTGGCCTTCGTCTCGCCGAAATCCGGCCGCGCCGTGTCCGGAGCCGGCGCCGGTTTGTGGAAGGAGCGTTTGTTGCCGCTGCCGAGATTGCTCCTGGACGACGCGGGCGGCGGCTCGGCCGCCGATTGGCAGGCGGGCTTGCGGCTCACCGGCCACTTCCTCATTCGCGACGCGTTCGGGTTGCAGCACAAGCCATTGCCCTCGGCGCGGCAGGCGCTCTACGACCATGTGTCCAGCCTGGCGGAGACCGACTCGAATGTCTGACACGAAATTCCCCGATGATGGCGCCGGCAGGGTCGACGACACGCTGCTGGTGGACGCGCTCAGCGAGCGCTACCTCGCCTATGCGATGTCGACGATCATGTCGCGCTCGCTGCCGGACGTGCGCGACGGCCTGAAGCCGGTGCACCGGCGGCTGATCTACGCCATGCACCAGCTGCGGCTGGACCCGGCCGCCGGTTTCAAGAAATGCGCCCGCATCGTCGGCGACGTGATGGGCAAATACCACCCGCACGGCGATGCCTCGATCTACGACGCCATGGTGCGCCTGGCGCAGGATTTCGCGGTGCGCTACCCGCTGGTCGACGGCCAGGGCAATTTCGGCAACATCGACGGCGATAACGCGGCGGCCATGCGCTACACCGAGGCGAGGCTGACCGAGGTCGCCCGCGCTTTGCTGGCCGGCATCGACGACGATGCGGTGGATTTCCGCCCGACCTATGACGGCGAGGAAAGCGAGCCGTTGGTATTGCCGGGCGGTTTCCCCAACTTGCTGGCAAATGGCGCCGCCGGCATCGCCGTCGGCATGGCCACCAGCATTCCGCCGCATAACGCGGGTGAGGTCTGCGCCGCCGCGATCCACCTGGTGCGCCACCCCGAGGCCACCACCGAACAGTTGCTGGCGCATATGCCGGGCCCGGATTTCCCGACCGGCGGTTTGCTGATCGAGGAGCGTGCCTCCCTGCTCGCCGCCTACGAAACCGGCCGCGGCGGCTTTCGCATCCGCGCCAAATGGGCGGTCGAGAAAGCCCGCAACGGCATGTGGTCTGTTGTCATCACGGAAATTCCATATGGCGTGCAGAAGGCCCGGCTGATCGAGCAGATCGCGCAGCTTCTCGAAGACAAGAAACTGCCGCTGCTCGGCGATGTGCGCGACGAAAGCACCGAGCATGTACGCCTGGTGCTGGAGCCAAAGACCCGCGGTGTTGAGGCGGACGTGCTGATGGCGACGATGTTCCGCGCAACCGCCCTGGAAAGCCGTTTCCCGCTCAACATGAACGTGCTGACGTCGGACCGCACGCCGATGGTGCTCGGCCTGCGCGCGGTGCTGCGGCAGTGGCTGGATCATCGCCAGGAGGTACTGGTCCGCCGCAGCCGCCACCGGCTCGCCACGATCGAGAAGCGGCTGGAAATCCTCGACGGGTTCCTGTCGGTGTTCCTCAATCTCGATGAGGTGATCAGGATCATCCGCTACGAAGACGAGCCGAAGCAGAGCCTGATCGCGACATTCACGCTATCGGACATGCAGGCCGAAGCGATCCTCAACATGCGCCTGCGCAGCCTGCGCAAGCTTGAGGAAATGGAGATCCGCAAGGAGCACAAATCCCTCAGCCGCGAACGCCGCGAATTGCAGGCGCTGCTGAAGGATGTCGGCCTGCGCTGGGAAAAGATCATCGCCGAGCTTGAGGAGACCCGCGCCAAATTCGGCGACGGCCCGCTCGGCCGCCGGCGCACCGAACTCGGCGACGTGCCGGCCGAAATCGACGTCACGACCGAGGCGTTCGTGGAGCGCGAGCCGATCACCGTCATCCTCTCCGAGAAGGGTTGGATCCGCGCGGTGAAAGGCCATCTCGCAGATGGCGACGCGCAGAAATTCAAGGAAGGCGACAAGTTGCGGCTGATGGTGCCGTGCCAGACCACCGACCGCGTCTGCCTGTTCGCCACCAATGGCCGCGCCTATACGCTGAAGGCCGCCGACCTGCCGCGCGGCCGTGGCGACGGCCAGCCGGTGCGCCTGCTGGTGGACCTCACCAACGAAGACGACTTTTCCAGCGTCTTCATCTGGCGCGAAGGGATTCGCACCCTCGTCGCCAGCAGTGCCGGCCGTGGCTTCGTGGTGAAGTCCGAGGACATGCTGGCGGAGACGCGCAAGGGCAAGACCGTGCTGAACCTCAAGCCCGGCGAGGAGGCGGCGTTCTGCGTCCCGGCCGACGGCGACCATGTGGCGGCGATCGGCGACAACAAGAAATTGCTGGTGTTCCCGCTCGCCCAGGTGCCGGAAATGTCGCGCGGCAGCGGCGTGATGCTGCAAAAATACAAGGACGGCGGCCTGAAGGATCTGAAGATCTTCGCCATCGCCGACGGACTGACCTGGAAGCTGGGCGAGAAGACCCGCACCGAGACCAATCTGCGCGACTGGCTTGGCGAGCGCGCCCAGGCCGGGCGGCTGCCGCCGAACGGCTTCCCGAAATCAGGGAAGTTCGGCTGAGATGCTCATCGCCACCGCTTCGGCGACCTTGATGCCGTCGACGCCGGCGGACAGAATGCCGCCGGCATAGCCCGCGCCTTCGCCGGCCGGATAAAGGCCGCGTCGTGTTCAGGCTCTGGAAATCCTCGCCGCGCGCGGATGCGGATGCGGCGAGGAGGTGCGCGTCTCCACCCCGGTCAGCACCGCGTCGTCCATCGTCGAAGCCCGGGATCTGCCGGCCGAACGCGGGCAGCGCCTCGCGGATCGCGGCGATGGCGTAGTCGGGCAGGCAGGTGGAAAGATCGGTCGAGCGTCACGCCGGGCTGATAGGACGGGCATCACCGCGCCGAGCGCGGTCGACGGCCGGCCGGCGAGAAAATCGCCGACGCGCTGCGCCGGCGCGGCATAGGTGCCGCCGCCGGCGACGAAGGCCGCGCTCTTCCCAATGGCGCTGCAAATCGATGCCGGCCAGCGGATGCCGCCGGGATAATCGCTCCGGCGTGATGCCGACCACGATGCCGGCATTGGCGTTGCGCTCGTTGCGCGAATACTGGCTCATGCCGTTGGTGACGACGCGGCCTGCCTCGGAGGTCGCCGCCACCACCGTGCCGCCGGGGCACATGCAGAAGCTGTAGACGGCGCGGCCGTTCGCGGCGTGATGCACCAGCTTGTAGTCGGCCGCGCCCAGCAGCGGATTGCCCGCGTGCGGCCCGAAGCGCGCCTGGTCGATCAGCGATTGCGGATGCTCGATGCGAAAGCCGATGGAGAAGGGCTTGGCCTCGATGGCGACGCCGCGGTCATGCAGCATCTCGAAACGTGTCGCGGGCGCTGTGGCCGACGGCCAGCACGACATGGTCGGCGGCGATCTCGCTCGCCGCTCGCCAGCATCACGCCGCGCACGCGGCGCCGTCGGCATCTTCGTCGATGTCGAGATCGGTCGACCGTTGCTGCTGAAGCGATATTCGCCGCCCAGCGCTTCGATGGTCGCGCGCATGCTCTCGACCATCGTCACCAGCCGGAAGGTGCCGATATGGGGATGGGCCTCGGTGAGGATTTCCTCCGGCGCGCCGGCCTTGACGAATTCGGTCAGCACCTTGCGGCCCAGATGGCGCGGATCCTTGATCTGGCTGTAGAGCTTGCCGTCGGAAAAGGTGCCGGCGCCGCCTTCGCCGAACTGCACATTGGATTCCGGATTGAGCACCGACCGGCGCCACAGGCCCCAGGTGTCCTTGGTGCGCTCGCGCACCACCTTGCCGCGCTCCAGGATGATGGGCCGAAAGCCCATCTGCGCCAGGATCAGCGCCGGCGAACAGGCCGCACGGCCCGGCGCCGATCACCACCGGCCGGACGAATCGCTGCGGCGCGCGCGCCACGAACCGGTAGGCCATGTCCGGCGTCGGCCGCAGGTTGCGGTCGGCCCCGTGGCGCGCGAGCACCGCGTCTTCGTCGTCCAACTCGACATCCAGCGAGTAGATCAGCTTGATCGCGGCCCGGCTGCGGGCGTCGTGCGCGCGCCGTGCCACGGTGACGTGGCGCAACGCCGCGTCGGCGATCCCCAATCGTTGCACCACGGCCGCACGCAGCGCCTCGGGCGGATGATCGAGTGGCAGCCTCAGTTCGGTCAGTCTCAGCATCGCGTCCCTTTACAGGATTGCCGATCCGCGGTGCAGTGGCAAAGGAAACCAAGATGGACGCCATAGACCCCGCCGACCTCGAAATCCGCGCCGCCATGCCAGGCGATGCGGAGGCGATCGTCGGCTTGCAAAGCCTGCCAGGCTTTCGCCACGGCACGCTGCGCCTGCCCTATCCCGGCGCCGACGGCGTGCGCCGGTGGCTGGAAGGCATCGGCGGCGACGACCGCGAGTTGCTCGCGTTCGCCGGCAACACGCTGGTCGGCATTGCCGGGCTGCATTGCGGGACTGGCCGCCGCCGGCATGTCGCCGGTATCGGCATGGGCGTGCATGACGGCTGGACCGGGCGCGGCGTCGGCGGCCTGCTGCTGGCCGAACTGGTCGGCTATGCCGATCGCTGGCTCGGCCTGCGCCGGCTGGAACTGACGGTCTATACCGACAACGCGCCGGCCATCGCTTTGTATCGAAAATTCGGCTTTGTCGTCGAAGGCACGCGGCGCGCCGACGCCATGCGCGACGGCGTGCTGGTGGACTCCTACGCCATGGCGAGGTTGTCGGGTTAGGCTGCTGCGGCAACCACGGACCCTCCCATGCCCCACTCCCTGCCCATCGATTCCGGCGCCAGGCGCGCCATCCTCGACGCCGCGACCTCGCTGCAGCCGGCGTGCGAGGATCTGCTCGCCCGGCTGGTGCGCCATCGCAGCCTGCTCGGGCATGAGCAATCCTGCCTCGCCGCGATGGAGGAGGTTTATGCCGGCCTCGGGTTGACGCCGTACCGGGTGCCGGTCGATGTCGATGTCTTGGCGGAGCACCCGGGCTTCTCACCGCCGCTGATCGCCTATGCCGGGCGCGACCCGGTGGTGGCGGTGCATCGCCCGCGTGCCACACTGACCAAGGTGATCGCGCTCACCATCGCCTCCTGGTGCGGGCTGGAAACTTGTGCCGGTTGAGGAACCCCGTATGGCAATTCCTCGCGGAGAGTGGAATGCTGCGTCCATGGACGCATCTCTCGCCGAAACGCTGACCGGGTGGCGCCGGCATCTCCACGCCCATCCCGAGCTCTCGCTGGAGGAAAAGGCAACCGCCGCCTTCGTCTGCGCCAAGCTGACCGAGCTTGGCGTGCCGTTCGTCGCCGGTGTCGGCGGCACCGGCGTGGTGGCGACCATCACCCGCGGGCAATCCAACCGCAGCGTCGGGCTGCGCGCCGACATGGACGCACTGCCGATCGTCGAGACCACCGGGCTGCCCCATGCCTCGGTCAATCCCGGCGCCATGCATGCCTGCGGCCATGACGGGCACACCACCAGCCTGCTCGGCGCCGCGGCGTTGCTGTCGCGCGACACCAGCTGGACCGGCACGGTGCAATTGGTGTTTCAACCCGCCGAGGAGGGGCTCGGCGGTGCGAAGGCGATGCTCGCCGACGGGCTGCTGGAGCGCTTCCCGATGGAGCGCATCTTCGGCTACCACAACTGGCCCGGCCTCGCCGCCGGCACCGTCGCGGTGCATGACGGCGCGGTCATGGCGGGCGGCACGCGGCTGGAAATCAGCCTCGAAGGCCATTCCGGCCACGCCGCGATGCCGCATTTGACCAAGGACCCGATGCTCGCCGCCGGGCATTTGCTGGTGGCGCTGCAATCGGTGGTGTCCCGCAACGTCGATCCGCTGGATTCCGCCGTGGTGTCGATCTGCATGCTCGATGGCGGGGTCGCTGCCAACCAGATCCCCGGCCGCGTCACGCTCCGCGGCACCATCCGCAGCTTCAACCCACGGGTTCGCGCCGAGGTGGACGACGCGGTGCGCCGGGTCGGCCATGGCATCGCCGCGACCTTCGGCATGCGCGCCGAGGTCGATATCGCGCCGGGCATCCATGCCACGGTGAACCACAAGGCGGAGGCGGACCTCGCCGCACAGGCATGCGAGGAGAACGGCATCGCGCTGCGGCGCGACCTGCTGCCGGCAATGACCAGCGAGGATTTCGGCTGGTTCCTGCAGCAACGTCCCGGCGCGTTCGTGTGGATCGGCAACGGCCCGTCCGAAAATGGGCGGGAGCTGCACAACTCCAACTATGATTTCAACGACGAGATCCTTCCGGCGGCGGCGGGTTTCCTCGCCGGCGTCGCCCGCCGCGCCTTGCGTGATTGAACGGCGGCCAGCAAGTGTTGCCGCGCGTCCAACTTTCCGGAGAGCATCGATGGCCGATCTGAAGCTGACCCTCACCTGCGCCGATTACCCGCGCCTGATGCCGCTCGCCACCGGGCGGATCAAGCCGGAAGGGATCGACCTCACCTTGCTGCTCGGCCGCGCCGGCAGCTGGCCGGAGCGGGCGGAGATGCTGCGCCGGGCGTTGCAGGACCCTGACGTTCATGGCGGCGAGCAATCGATGATGATCCATCTCTCGCGCATCGACAAAAAGGATCGCAGCCATGTCGGCCTGCCGATCTTCCCGCTGCGCAACTTTACCGCCCGGGACTTGTATGTGCGCAAGGGCGGCGGGATCGAGAAGCCGACTGACCTCGCCGGCAAGCGCATCGGCATGTATGGCTGGGGCAACAGCGGCTCGATCTGGTACCGGCATTTCCTGCGCTATCTCGGGCTCGACCTTGGCCGCCTGCAATGGTGCATCGGCCCGGTGGACGCCCCGATGGCCACCACCAGCACGGCCGTCCTGCCCCCCGGCGTCGCCACGCCGCCGGCCGGAAAATCCCTGGCGCAAATGCTGATCGCCGGTGAGCTCGATGCCGTCTACAGCCCGCCGCGGCCGAAGGACTACCATGCCGAGAACGGACCGATCGTCCGGCTGATTCCAGATTATCGCAGCGTGGAGCAGGAGTATTTCCGCAAGACCGGCGCCTACCCGCCGCAGCATCTGGTGCTGGTGCGCCGGGCGGTGTGGGAGGCAAACAAGTGGATCGCCCGCAGCCTCGTCGACGCCTTCACGCGCTGCGAGGAAGAGTTCAACGCCCAGCAGCGCGGCTTTCCGTATTCGACGCCGTGGGAGGAGGTGGAGCTGGACGCCACCCGGGCGCTGATGGGCGATGATTTCCACCCCAATGGGTTCGAGAAGAACCGAGGCCAGATCAAAATTTTCTGCGACCAGGCGCAGCAGGTCGGGCTGACCTCGCGCGAGGTGACGCCGGAGGAGTATTTCGAGGAATTCCTCGCAGTATAGGCATTTGCCGCGGCGCGCGTGAGCGGGACTGTCAATCGCCGCGCCGTACGCTACATCCTGGCGCCGTGATGCAGTTCCAAAGCAGCAGCGATCCTTCCGAAGCGCAGAGCCGGCCCGGCGAGGTGGGACGAAGCTGGCTGCGCGCGGAGGAAAAACGGGCGCGGCGGGCAAGCTGGCCGGTGGTGGCGATGGGGTTCGCGGCCACGCTGGCCGCGATCGGGCAGGCGGCCTGCGCGGCCTGGGCGCTTGATGCGGCGCTGTCAGGGCGTGGCGCGAAGATGGAGGCGCTGGCCGGTTTCGCCGTGCTGGCGCTACTGCGTGCCGGATTTTCCGTGCTTGCCGATCGTGCCGCGTTCGATGCCGGGGCGGCCGCCCGCCGCCGGTTGCGCAGCGACGCGCTGACCCGGTTGCTGGAGGCCGGCCCGGCGCTGCTGCGGCTGCGCCATTCCGCCGAACTCGCCTCCATCGTGGTCGACCGGATCGAGGCGCTGGAGGGATTTTTCGTCCGCTGGATGCCGGCCTCGGCGCTGGCGATCGCCGGGCCGCTGGCGGTTGTCGCGGTGGTGCTGGCGGTGGACCCGGTGGCGGCCGCCATCCTGCTCGGCGCCGGGTTGCTGGTGCCGGCGGCGATGGCGTTGGCGGGGCTCGGTGCCGCCGCCGCCTCGCGCCGACAGTTCGCGGCCCTCACCCGGCTGCAGACGCGCTTCCTCGACCGGATCAGCGGCATCGCGACCATCGTGCTGGCGGGCCGCGCCGAGGATGAGGCGCGGGCACTCGCCGTCGCGGCGGACGAGTTGCGCCGGCGCACCATGCGGGTGCTGCGCATGGCCTTCCTGTCCTCGGCCGCGCTGGATTGCGCCATGGCGCTGGCACTGGTGGTGCTGGCGCTGCGTTATGGCGCGCAGTTGCGCCAGGGCACCCTGACGCAGCCCGGCTCGGCGCTGCTGGTGCTGCTGCTGGTGCCGGAGTTTTTCGCGCCGTTGCGTGGCTTTTCCGCCGTCTACCAGGACCGCATCCACGCCGCCGCCGGTGCCGACGTGCTGGCAGCATTGCCGCCCCGCGTCGCCGCCGAGCCCTTGGCGGCGGTGCGCAACGTCGCGGCGCATGGCGTGTCCGTGGCCTTCGAGGATGTGCGGCTGACCTGGGACCAGGCGCGCGGTCCGGCGCTCGACGGCCTGTCGTTCCGCCTGCCGGCCGGCCAGACGCTGGTGCTTGCTGGCCCGTCCGGGGCCGGCAAATCCACCGTGATCGAAATCCTGCTCGGCTTCGTCCGCCCCGATGGCGGTCGGGTGACGCTGAACGGCGCCGACATCGCCAGCATCGTGCCGCAGGCCCTGTCGCGGCTGACCGCCTGGATCGGCCAGCGCCCGATGCTGTTTGCCGGCATCGATTCGCGACAACATCCGCTTCGCCCGGCCGGAGGCGACCGGAGACGAGATCGAGGACGCCGCCCGCTTCGCCCGCATCGACAGCTTTGCCGCCGGCTTGCCGCAGGGGCTCGACACGCTGATCGGCGAGGGCGGCTACGGCCTTTCCGGCGGTCAGGCGCAGCGGATCGCCATCGCTCGCGCCTTCCTGAAGAACGCGCCGTTGCTGCTGCTGGACGAGCCGACCGCGCATCTCGATCCCGCCACCGAGGCCGAGGTGCTCGACAGCCTGCGCCGCCTGACCCTCGGCCGCACCGTCATCCTGGCCAGCCACGCCGCCGCCGCGCATGCGTTCGGCGGCCGAAGGCTGGACCTTCGCCACGGACGCGCGGCGTGAAGCCGGCCGCCGCGTTGCTCCGCATTCTCAGCCTGTGGCGCGGCCGGGCGTTCTGGCTCGCCGCCGGCGTCGTGGTGTCGCTGGCGGCACTGGCCGCGGGGGTCGCGCTGACGACGCTGTCGGGCGCGCTGCTGGCCGGTGGGGCCGTGGCCTTGGCGGTGCCGGCGGCGTTGCGGATGCTCGGTCCGGCAAGGGTGGTGCTGCGCTACCTCGAGCGCCTGACCACGCATGACGCGACCTTTCGGGCGCTCGCGGATCTGCGCGTGTGGTTCTTCCGCGGCCTCGCGGTACGCGCCGCCGGCGGCCTCGGGTTCCGCCGCGCCGGCGACGTGCTGTCGCGGCTCGTCCATGATGTCGAGGCGCTGGACGGGCTCTATCTGCGCATCCTTGTGCCGCTGGCCGGCGCGGTCCTGCTGCTGCCGGCGCTCGCCTGGCTGATCGGCCGCGTCGTCACCGGCGCTCGCGGTCGTGGTGGTGGCGCTGTTTGCGGTTTCCGCTTTCGTGCTGCCCTGGGTTGCCGCACGCGCGACGCTCGGCAACGGCGTGCGGTTGGCGGCGGCGATGTCGGCACTGCGGGTCGCCGTGCTCGACAGCCTGACCGGCCTGCGCGAGGTGCGCGCGTTCGGCGCCGAGGGTCGCATGCTGGCGAGCGTGCAGGCGCGCGAGGCGGCATTGCTGGCAGCCCAGCACGAGCTCGCCGGTCGCACGGCGCTGGGCCGCCGCGGCCGCCTTCCTGTGCGGGCAGGCGGCGATCCTGGCGGTGCTGTTCGCCCTCGGCTGGGTGTCGCTCGGTCCGGCCGGCGTGGCGATCGCGTTCCTGGCCTTTGCCGCGTTCGAAGCGGTCGGCGGGCTTGCCGCGCGCCGGCGTGCTGGCCGGTCACGCCGCCGCCGCCGCCGCACGGGTGATCGAGGCCGCCGAGGGTGCGCACGACCTTCCCGACCCGACAGATGCCGGTGCCACTGCCGGCGAGCAGCGCGCTGCGTTTCGAGGCGTTGCGCTTCAGCTGGCGGCCGGACCGCCCGCCGGTGTTCGACGGCCTGACGCTCGACATCCCCGAGGGCAGCCGGGTCGCGTTGCGTCGGGCCGTCCGGCGCCGGCAAATCCACCCTGGCGGCGCTGGCGCTGAAGGTGGTGGCGCCGCAGCGCGGCCGGGTGCTGCTGGGCGGCGTCGACATCGACGACGCTCGCGGCTGGTGACGTGCGGCAAGCGCGTCGGCTGGCTCAGCCAGTCCACGCATCTGTTCGACGACACCATTCGCGCCAACCTGCTGCTGGCCCGCCCATCCCGCCAGACGCGGCTGAGGACGAGACCGAGCTATGGGCGGCGCTCGATGCCGCGCGCATCGGCGATTTCGTGCGTGCGCCTGCCGGACGGGCTCGATTCCTGGGTCGGCGAGGCCGGCGCGCGCGTCTCGGGCGGGCAGGGGCGGCGGCTGGCGCTGGCCCGCGCGCTGCTGTCGCCCGCGCGGTGCTGATCCTCGACGAACCCTGCGCCGGCCTCGACGCCGACACCGAGCGGGCATTCTTCGAGACGCTGAACGCCGCCGCGGAAACCCGCACCATCATCCTGATCGCGCACCGGCTGACCGGCGTGGAGCGGCTGGACCGGATCTGGCGCCTGAGCCACGGCCACGCGGTCGCCGCCGCCGGCTGACATGCGGCCGTGCTTCTGCAATTGACGCGGCCCACTCCACGCAGGCACCTATGTGGCTCAGCGTCAGCTCGGAAGGACTCGGTGATGCATCGTCTGTTGTTGGCTGCTTTGGTGCTGGCCCTCGGCGCCTGCTCCACCTTCGAGGCGCCCAGCCGGCGCTTTGTGGTCTTCTATAGCGAGTGGTCCGCGGCCCTCGACGATCCGGGCAAGGCTGTCGTCTCCGGCGCCGCCGAATTCGCCAAGCGCCACCCGGAGCAGCCGATCATCGTGTCCGGATTCGCCGACCCCGAGGGCACCGCGCAAGCCAATGTCGATATTTCCCGCACCCGGGCCCAGGCCGTCGCCGACCAGTTGGTCGCCGACGGCGTCGCCCCGGCCCGCATTCAGCGTCGCGCCCGGGGGTCGGTGAACTTCGAATCGAGCTCCCAGGAGAGCCGCCGGGTGGAGATCGCCGTCGGCGCGAACTGAGGCGGCATGCAACCGGAGTTGCTGTCGCCCGACCCGCTGACCCGGGACGCGCCGCGGGAGATTCTGCGCCGCGTGTTCGGCTTTTCGGCCTTCCGCGGCCTGCAGGAGGAGGCGATCACCCAGGTGGTCGGCGGCGGCGACGCGCTGGTGCTGATGCCCACCGGCGGCGGCAAAAGCATCTGCTATCAGGTGCCGGCGCTGTGCCGACCCGGCACCGCCATCGTGATCTCGCCGCTGATCGCGTTGATGGACGATCAGGTGGCGGCGCTGCGCCAGCTCGGCATCGCCGCCGGCGCGCTGCATTCCGACCTCGATCCGGACGAGCAGCGGCGGATCGGCCGCGAACTCGATGCCGGGCGGCTCGACCTGCTGTACGTCTCGCCCGAGCGCCTGCTCAGCCCAGGGCACGATGGAGCGGTTGCAGCGCCGCGACATCGCCCTGCTGGCGATCGACGAGGCGCATTGCGTCAGCCAATGGGGCCACGAGTTCCGCCCGGAATACCGCGAGCTTGCCTGCCTGCCGCGACCGCTTTCCCGGGCGTGCCGCGGATCGCGCTGACCGCCACCGCCGACCCGCGCACCCGCGCTCGACATCCTGCACGCGCTGGATATGGACGACGCGCGCGGTGTTCGCCGCGAGCTTCCATCGCCCGAACCTGCACCTCGCCGCCGAGGCCGAAGATCGGCGAGACCGCGCAACTGCTGGCCCTGCTGCGCCGGCATCCCGGCGAGGCCGGCATCGTCTATTGCGGCAGCCGCAACAAGACCGAGCGGATCGCCGCCTGGCTGGAGGGCAAGGGCATCCCGGCGATCGCCTTCCATGCCGGGCTTGCCGCCCGAGCAGAAGCGGGCGGCTGCCGCGCGGTTCCGTTCCGGCGAGGCGGTGGTGGTGGTCGCCACCATCGCCTTCGGCATGGGCATCGACCGCCCCGACGTGCGGTTCGTCGCGCATCTCGACATGCCGGACAGCCCCGAGGGCTATTACCAGCAGATCGGCCGCGCTGGCCGCGACGGCGATCCCGCCGACACGCTGCTGCTGTACGGCGGCGAGGACATCGCCCGGGCCCGCTATTTCCTGCAGATCTCCGCCGCGCCGGAGGCGCAGAAGCGGGTGATGCGCCGCCCGGCTGGAAGCGATGATCCGTTGACCGAAACGGCCGACTGCCGCACCCGAACGCTTGCTCGCCTGTTTCGGCGAGGGTCTGTCCGACCGCTGCGGCCATTGCGACAATTGCGTCGCCCCGGTCGGCGTGTTCGACGGCACCATGGACGCACAGAAGGTGCTGTCGGCGATCTACCGCACTGGCCAGCGGTTCGGCGCGCTGCACGTCGTCAGCGTGCTGCATGGGCAAGGCCAGCGACGCCGTGCTGCAATGGGGCCACGACAAGCTGCCGACCTTCGGCGTCGGCGCCGACCGCAGCGACGGCTTCTGGCGCGGCGTCATCCGCACCTTGATCGCCCGCGGTGCGCTGGATGTCGACAGCGGCGAGTTCGCCACCATGAGCCTGGTGATGGACAAGGCCCGCCCGATCCTGCGCGGCGAGGAGCGGGTGATGCTGCGCGAGGACATCCTCGCCGTTCGCGCCAGGCCCAAGGGCGGCGGCCGCACCGCCCCGGCGGCGACGGCGGGATTGAGCGAGGCCGGCGCCAGCCTGTTCGACGCGCTGCGGCTGTGGCGTTCGGCGGAGGCCAAGGCCCAGTCCGTCCCGCCTTACGTGATTTTCCACGACACCACCCTGCGCGAGATCGCGGCGGTGCGCCCTGGCAACCTCGACGAACTGGGCCAGGTGAAGGGCGTCGGCGCCTCCAAGCTCGCGCGCTATGGCAACGGCGTGCTGGAGGTTCTGCGCGGCTCGTAACCTCGGACGCCGCGATCCGGACGGCTTACGCCTGCAAACCCGCGCCGACAGCGGCCAGGCGTGCGGTCCCGTCGGCGGTGCGGTCGAACACGACCTGGCGCTGGTGCAGTGCCGCCACCGACGGCCGGTGGGCGATCGAGACGATGGTGGTGTCCGGCAGCCTGCGGCTTCAGCACGGCGTAGAGCTCTGCCTCGGCCGCGGGGTCGAGGCTGGCGGTCGCCTCGTCCAGGAACAGCCAGTCCGGGCTTGGTCAGCAATGCGCGGGCGATCGCCACGCCGCTGCTGCTCCCCGCCGGACAGGCGCTGCGGCCCAGTTCGCTTCCTCGTCCAGCCGCGGCGCGAACTGTCCACGAGCCCGGCATCGGCCAGGGCGGTGCGGATTGTCGCATCGTCGTAGCTCGTCGGATCGGCAGGATAGGTGACGGCATGGCGCAAGCTGCCCAGCGGAATATACGGCCGCTGCGGCAGGAACAGGCTGCGGCCTTGCGGCCGGTCGGTGCACGGCCTTGGCCGAACGGCCAGATGCCGGCCAGCGCGCGGAACAGCGTCGACTTGCCGCTGCCGGAACGGCCGGTGACCACCACGGACTGGCCGCGTTGCAACCTCAGGTCGCGTGGTCGCCAGCAGGGTCGTGCCGTTCGGCAGCTCGAGCGTCACGTCTTCGGCGCATTCGTCGCGTGCGCCGTCCGGCGATCGGCCACGCCAGGCCCGTGCCGCAAGCGCGGCCGCGCGCGCCGCGACGACTGCGCGGTGGAAGGTGGCGAGCCGTTCGACGTGGCGTGCCAGGAAGCGAGTCGAGGCGTAGCGGAGTGACGAACCAGGACATCGCATCCTGCACCTGGCCGAAGGCGCCCGACGGTCTGCGTCAGTCCGCCCAGCGGGATCGCGCCGGAGAAATAGCGCGGTGCGGCGACGATGATCGGGAACACCACGGCGACCTGGTCGTAGCCGGCGATGAGCGCGTTCAGCAGCTTGGTGCGCTGCATGATCGCCCACCAGTTGCCGATCACGCTGCCTGAAGCGATGCGCCGAGGCTGCGCTTTCTCCTCGGCCTCGCCGTTGTACAGCGCGATGCCTTCCATGTTCTCGCGCACGCCGCACCAGGCGTAGCGGAAATCGGCCTCCACCCGCTGCTGGCGGAAATCGCAGCGCCGCCAGCGGACGGCCGACCAGATGGGTCAGCCAGGTGCCGACGATGGCGTAGACCAGCGCCACCCAGACCATGTAGCCGGGGATGGCGATGCCGAACAGCGTCACGGTGCCGGACAGCGACCACAGGATGCCGACGAAGCTGACCAGCGTGACGACGTTGGACAGCAGGTCGAGGCCCAGCGAGAGCGTGTCTGTCGACGAAGTCGCGGATGTCCTCGGCGATGCGCTGGTCGGGGTTGTCGGTGCCGATCGCGGCCGTGGCCGCACCGTCGGTCGGTGCAGGCTGATGCGGTAATAGGCGCGGTCGGCCAGCCAGCTCCTCGAGGAAGCGCTCGGTCATCCAGCGGCGCCAGCGGATCTGCAGCCATTGGTTCAGGTAGGTGCGGTAGACGGCGACGACGATGTACACCGCCGCGACCTCGCAGAACCCCGGCATGAAGCCGCTCGGGGTGCGGCGGTAGAAGAACAGCAGGCCGATGAAGGCGTCCCAGTCCTTGTCCTGCAGCGCGTTGTAGAAGTCGCGGTTCCAGAAGCTGAGCACCACGTCCATGCCGACCAGCGACAGGTTCAGGGTGATGATCGTCGCCAGCAACCCACGGGCCGACCAGCGCTCCTCGGAGTTGAAATAAGGCTTGGTGAGCCGCCAGGCGTCTCCGAGGAATTGGCCGAGGCCGCGCATTCGCATACTCCGTGTTGGTCCTGAGTGCCGGCCATTTCCAGGCCGGGCGCATCAGGTCAGGTCAAATCAGGTCGTGCAAATCGGTCTTGGTTCAGCCGGCAGGGCGGGCTCCTGATGGCGGCATGATCGCGTCCAGTGCGGCCTGCCAGGTTTCCAGCCGCTTCAAATTCACGTTGAAGTCGTAATAGCCATAGACGCTGCGCGACCACATGATCAGCCGCGAATCGGGCGTTACCTGCACGGTGACGAAATCGGGGAAGTTGAGGACGGCGCTGCGGACCAGGAAATGCATCTGCCGGCGGTCGTCATAGGCGGACAGCGCCCAGGTTCGCGGTTGCGCCAGGGCAACCTGGCGAATCGCCGCGTATAATCGGTCCGGCGGGATCTCGTAGGCGCGGGTGAAGATGTCGGGCGCCGGCCTGAACTCTGGCGGCGCCGCCAGGGCGTCATGCGGGGCGGCGGTGCGTTCGAGCCGGGTCATGTCCATCGCCGGCGGCTCGGGAAAACCTTCCGGGCCGTTGCCGGAGCAGGAGGGCAGCAGCAAGGCGAGCAAAAGGGGCCATACGCCGCGCATCGATTTAGCCCGCGGCCGAGGTTTCGGGCGGCGAGCCGCGCGTTGCCGAAACCGCCGCAGCGCCAAACTCCGATGCACCGGCGCGGGCGCGCAGCCGGATGACGCCTTTGAAGGAAGCGGGATCGACCGGACGCCCCTTGCGCAGAATGTCGATCAGCCCCGCGGCTGCGAGACGGACGGCGGCACGCCTCACCGGGTCGAGTTGGCGGCGCCACGCCTCGCCCGGTCCCGGCATCAGGGCGCGCGCGACCTCGGTCGGGCAGATCGACCGATCGGGGCCTCGTTCGGCGGTCAGGCGCAGGATCTCTGCCTCGATCCGGATGGGTTCACTCATCGCGCCTATGTGCGTCCCCGGCGCGCCGGGGGCAAGAGCGACAGCGGGTTGTCTTCAACCCGCGACAGCGGTGCGTCCCCGGCGCGCCGGGGGCAAGAGCGATAGCGGGTTGTCTTCAACCCGCGACAGCGGTGCGTCCCCGGCGCGCCGGGGGCGGCGTGCTCTACATTGCGGCGCGCATCGCCTCCTGGCCAAGTAGCGGGCCAAAGATCGCGCCCTGGCCCTCGTCACAGCCGCAGCCGGACAGGAATGCCAGTTGGTCCTCGGTTTCGATTCCGTCCGCCACCACGGCGAGTCCCAACGCGTGAGCGGTCGCGGTGACCGCTTTGGCGATGGCGGCGTCCTCGCGGTCGCCGGGCAATCCGCGCGCCATCGCGCGGGTGAGCTTCAGTGCGGTCAGCGGCAGACGGCGAAGGGTGGACAGATTGCCGACATCGGCGCCGAACTCGTCGAGTGCTATGCCGACGCCGAGGTCGCGGATCGCCGCCAGGGTCAGCACCAGGTCGATGTCGGCATTCGCCAGCAGCTTCTCGGCGAACAGCAGCTCCAACCGCTCCGGCTCCAGCCCGGACGCCTCCAATGCCGTGACGATCTGCGCCGGCAGCGCATCACCCAGCAATTGCCGGGCGCGGATGCCGACGCTGACGATCCCGCCGGGCCAGCGCGCGGCATCGGCACAGGCTCGCCGCAACACCCAGCCGGCAAGGCCGTCGCGCGCGGCGGATCTCAGCAAGGCCGTTTGCGGCATGATGCCGCGGCGCTCGGGCCATTGGACCTGCGCCTCCGCCGCTGCCGCCCGGCCGGACAGCAAGGCGCGCCGCAAGCCGTAATGCAGGGCCGGTTCCGCGCTTTCCCTGGCGCCGGGGCGCGCCGGCGCTGCGCCGGCATGGCGGGATCGGCGGGTTGGCGAATGCGCAATGGCGGTGCTTGTTCTCATCACTGGTCTCGGATTTCTGTCTAAGTCTCAAAATCCGACCCAAACCCTAATCAACGATGAAGCCGTCGCAGATTGTCCGAACCCAAGCGGTTGCGACCGGTGAGGATTTCTTCATCCAAATCGGACAGGTTGCGCCGACCCGAGATCCGAAAGGTCGATGACCGAAACCGCCCTCGCCGCCGATGTGATGCCCGAGGACGAATCATCTTCGGTCTGCCTGCTGCGGCATGCGGTGTTCGGCGCATTGGCCCGGATCAGTTTCCGGCGGGCGGTGAGCGATGGCACACCTGTCATGGTCATGCCGATGGGCGACATGGAGGCCAGCGTGCCGCTGCGCTCCTTGCAGCGGGAATTCGGCATCGACGACGATTCCGCCGATGGCCGGATGCTTGGATTGATCGCCGAGAGCCTGGACTACGTGAGCTTCCTGCAGCCCGGCGATCCAATCCCGGCCGAGGTGCTGAGCGGCCTCGCCAGTTGGCAGCCGGCGCCGTCACACCGCCTCGCCGCCGCCGGCCGGTTGCGGTTGCAGCTGTTGCGTTTGCTGGATGCGGATTGCCCGATCGCCAGCGCGATGCTGAAGCAACTGGATGGCGACAAGCTGCTTCGCGGGCCGGCGGAGACCGGTGGCGGGCACGCAGCACAGGGTGACGTGATTGCGCGGTTCGAGCAACTATCCGACGAACTCGCCTTCATCGAGGCGTTGCGCCACCGGCTGCATCGCCGGGTGCAGGCGCTCACCGCCCGGCTGCACCGGCTGGGCGGCCGGCGGCAGGACGGCGAGCGCACGCATATGCTGATCCAGGTGCAGCGCCTGTCGCAAATCGGCCTGCAACGCATCGCCGGGCGGTTCGAGGAGGTCGACGCTCAGACCGGGGATATCCTCGCGGCACTGGGCAACATGCGCGGCCAGCAGGCGTTCATCCGCTCCAACCGCGACTGGCTGTATCGCTGCCAGCGCGCCTGGGACCCGGTGCTGGCAAGCTGGGAAGAACGTGGCGCCACCCTCGACCCGGCAATGTGGCAGTTGATTGCCTCCACCTACCAGTTCCTGGCGCCGCGCTACATGCCGGTGCAGGAATGGCGCGTCGCACTGGCCCGCAACCCCGCGCGGCGCCGGAAGAAGGCGCGGGCCGGCATGGCTTGGTGAGGCACAGGGCCCGGTGAGGCATGGCCTGGTGAGGCATGGCCTGGCGAGGTTGGGCGGGCTACCCTCGGCGCCGCATCGTGCCGGGAGAAGAACATGTCCAAATCATCCGCCATCAGCCGCGTCGCCGTCATCGGCGCCGGCACCATCGGGGCAAGCTGGGCGGCGTATTTCCTCAGCCGCGGGCTGGAGGTGGTGGCGAGCGACCCGTCGCCGGGCGCGCCCGACCTGATCCGCCGCAGCATCGAGGCGGCCTGGCCGGTGCTGCAACGCCTCGGCGCCACCGCAAACGCCGACCCCTCGCGCTGGTCGTTCGAGGCGGACCCGGTGCGCGCGGTGGAAGGCTGCGGTTTCGTGCAGGAGAGCGCGCCCGAACGCTACGAGGTGAAGCAGGCGTTGCTGCCGGCGATTTCGGCGGTGCTGCCGGAGGAGGTCGTGATCGCCTCGTCCTCCTCCGGCCTGCTGATCAGCCGGCTGCGGGAGGGCTGCCGTTTTCCCGGCCGCTGCCTGATCGGCCATCCGTTCAATCCGCCGCATCTGGTGCCGCTGGTGGAGGTGGTGGGCGGCACAGGCGCAGACCCGGCGGCGGTGGCGGCCGCGATGGCGTTCTACCGCGCGATCGGCAAGCACCCGATCGAAATCCGTAAGGAAGTGCCTGGTCATCTCGCCAACCGCCTGCAAGCCGCGTTATGGCGTGAGGCGGTGCATCTGGTGGCCGAGGGCGTCGCCAGCGTCGCCGATGTCGATGCGGCGATCAGCGAAGGGCCAGGGTTGCGCTGGGCGCTGATGGGCCCGCATCTGACCTTCCATTTGGCGGGCGGGGAAGGCGGGATGGCGCATTTCATGCACCATTTGCTGCCGGCAATGCAGGGCTGGTGGAAGGATCTCGGCGATCCCGACTTGACGCCCGCGTTGCAGGCGAAGCTGATCGCCGGCGTGCAGCAGGAAGCCGATGGCCGTGGCATCGACGCGCTGGCGGCACGGCGTGACGCCTTCCTGGCCGCATTGCTGGAACTGCGGCGGCGCGGTAACTCCTAGCTCGTGATGGCCGCTGGTATCGGTGACCATCACGATCCAGGCTTTTGTTTAGGCGAGCGATTTTATGGCACGGTGATTCCACCTGAAGCCATATTGCTCTAAAAGCTGCTCGCAGGCTCCGCGAGAAATTCCCGCTCCGCCGGCGTGTCGGCACGCAACAGGGCGGCGTTGCGGTGCGGGAAGCGGCCGAAGCGGCGGATGATGTCGCGGTGCGCGTGGGCGGATGCGATCGCCTCGGTGAGGTTGTCGTGCGGTGGCAGGGATAGGAAGAGCTGCACCGAGCGGTCCTGGTCGGCCAAATTCTCCGAATGCTCGAATGGCAGATACAGGAAGCATCGTTGCACCGGCGCGAGATGCATGTCGACGCCGCCGGCGACGGCGCCGCGGGCGATGCGCCGCGCATGGGCATCGCCGGCGAAGGCCCGGTGCGAGCCGCGATGGATGTTGCGGCTGAACTGGTCCAGCACGATGACCAGCGCCAATGCGCCATGCGGCGTGACCGCCCAGGAATCCAGCGCGCCGTCCACCGCCGCCTGCACGGTGAAGCCAAATGTCTCGCGAATCTGGTTGTCATACGCTTCGTCTTTGCCGAACCATTCGCGGCGGAACCGGTTCGGGTCGCCTTGGAACCAGAACGCGAGGACGTCGTCGCTCGTCATGACACGGCGTTCGGCAATGCCCGCTCCAGCACCCGGACGGAATGGATCGCCTCGCGTCCGGAGAGATCGCGGATCTGGTGGCGGCAACGTGTTCCGTCGGCGACGATGATATCCGCCGCCGCCGCGGCGCGGACCGCCGGCAGCAACCCGGCCTCCGCCATCGCGCGCGAGACATCCTGCGTCTCCGCCTGATAGCCGAACGAGCCGGCCATGCCGCAGCAGGAGGAGGCGATCGGTTTCACCGTCCAGTTCCGGAACCTGGCGCAAGCGCGTCGAGCGCGGCGGGGAAGGCGCCGAACGATTTCTGATGGCAATGCCCGTGCACATGCGCGGTGCCGGGCAACGCCGTGCAGACGCCAGCTCGGGCTTTTCCTGCGCCAGGAACTCGCTCAGCAGCATCGCCCGATCCGCCAGCGCCTCGGGCTCCGCACCTGGCAGCAGCGAGCGGAACTCGTCGCGCAGCGTGAACAGGCAGGACGGCTCCAGCCCGATGACCGGCAGATCGCCTGCCAGGCGCCGCGATCGTCCGCCGCGCCTCCTCCCGCGCCCGTCCACCATTCCCGGCGGACAGATAGGTGCGGCCGCAGCAGAGCGGCCGGCCGCCGGCCGCTGACGGCATGACGCGCGCATACCCGGCGGCACGCAGCACCCGCAGGCGGCGCGCAGATTCTCCGGCTCGAAGTAGCGGTTGAACGTGTCGGCCAGCAGCATGACCTCGCCGCGCGGCCGGTGCGGCGCATCCGCTTCGGCGTCGCGGAACGGATCGCGCCGCCATTCCGGCAGGCGGCGTTCGGCGGCGATGCCGAGCGCGCTCGCCCAGGCGGCGCAGCAGCGGCGACGCGTTGCGCACATTCGCCAGCCCGGCGCAGGCGCGCGGCGAGCGGGGCGTAGCGCGGCAAGTCCGCGACCAGCCGTTCGCGCAGCGACACGCCGTGCCGGTCGCGCGCGCGCGGCCAGCACCTCGATCTTCATCTTCGCCATGTCGACGCCGGTCGGGCATTCCCGCCGGCAGGCCTTGCAGGACACGCACAGTTTCATCGCCTCGGCCAGCGCGTCGGACTGCCATCGCATCCGGCGCCGAGCTGCCCGGTCAGCGCCAGCCGCAACGTGTTGGCGCGGCCGCGGGTCAGATGCTGTCTCGTCGCGGGTGACGCGGAAGCTCGGGCACATCACGCCGGCGTCGAAGGCGCGGCAGGTGCCGTTGTTGTTGCACATCTCGACCGCGCCGAGCATGCCGCCGAGCGGCCCGGGATGGTCCGACCAGTCGAGTTTGCGGCGTGAAATCCGGCGACGGCGGCGTAGCCGGGCCCGTAGCGGAACAGCGTGCGGTCATCCATCGCGCGGCGGATGCACGATCCGGTCGGGATTGAGCAGCGCCGGCGGGATCGAACGCCTCCTTCACCGTCTCGAACGCGCGCACGATGCGCGCGCCGAACATCTCGCTGTGGAATTCGCTGCGCACCAGGCCGTCGCCATGCTCGCCGCTGTGCGAGCCCTTGTATTCGCGCACCAGGGCAAAAGTTTCCTCGGCGACCGCGCGCATCGTGGCGACGTCGGCCGGATCCTTCATGTTCAGCACCGGCCGCACGTGCAGGCAGCCGACCGAGGCGTGCGCGTACCAGGTGCCCTTGGTGCCGTGCTGCTCGAACACCGTCGTTCAGCCGCTCGGTGTAGTCGGCGAGATCGTCGAGATCGACGGCGCAATCCTCGATGAACGAAACCGGTTTCCCGTCGCCCTTCATCGACATCATGATGTTCAGCCCGGCCTCGCGCACCGCCGCGATGTCGGCCTGGAACGCCGGATCGATCGGCGCGCACGACCGCGCCGGGATAGCCGAGGTCGCCCATCAGTGCTGTCCAGCTCGGCGAGTTTGCGCCAGCAGCGGACGCATCGTCGTGGCCATGGAACTCGACGATCAGCAGCGCTGTCCGGTTCGCCGATCAGCATCTTGTCGATGGTGGCGCGATAGATCGGGATGCCGCGGCCGAGGTCGATCATGGTGCGATCGACCAGCTCGACCGCCTCGGGGTCGAGCGTCACGATGATGCGGCGACGCCTCCATCGCCGCGCGGAAGGTCGGGAACTGGCAGATGCCCAGCATCTTGCGCGGCTTGATCGGCTGCAGCGGCAGCTCGATCGCGGCGGAGAAGGCGAGCGTGCCTTCCGAGCCCACCAGCAGGCGCGCCAGATTGTCGCGGCCGGCGGCGCGCGCGGCCGGCGTCAGCGCTGTCGATGTTGTAGCCGCCGACGCGGCGAAGCTGGCGCGGGAAAGCGCGCGGCGATTTCCTCCGCCTCGGCAGCGCCGAGCAGCCGCAGCCGCTGGATCAGATCGGCGATGCGGGCGGGCACGTCGGCGCCGAGATTGTCGGGCAGCGGCGCCGAAGCGATGCCGCGTGCCGTCGGCCAGGATCGCATCGATCGCGCTGCACGTTGTCCGCCATCAGGCCGTAGCGGATGGACTTCGAGCCGCAGGAATTGTTGCCGGCCATGCCGCCGATGGTGCAGCGCGCATGGGTCGACGGATCGACCGGGAAGAACAGGCCGTGCTGCCGCAGATCTGCGCGTTCAGGTGGCCCAGCACGATGCCCGGCTCGACCAACGCGTGCGGTCGCCGGATCCGACTGCAGCACCCGACGCAGGTACTTGGAGCAGTCGATCACCAGCGCCCGGTTCACCGTCTGGCCGCACTGGCTGGTGCCGCCGCCGCGCGGCAGCACCGGCACGCCGTCCTCCCGCGCGATCGCCAATGCCGCGGCGACGTCGCTCGATCCGTCGCGGCACGATCACGCCGATCGGCTCGACCTGGTAGATCGACGCGTCGGTGGCGTAGCGGCCGCGGTCGGCGCGGTCGAACAGCACCTCGCCCGCGATCTCGCGCGTCAGCCGCGCGGCCAGCCGGGAATCGCCGATCGCCACGGTCATACCGTGGCCTGCTTCCTGGTGTCATGGCCCTTGATCCCCGGACAGACGGAACGATTGGCAAGAGCAGCATGCGGCGGGCATTGTCCGGGCGCAAGGGAGACACCGATGGCCTATTACGAGCACACGCCGCGCCGCCGGGCGGCATTTCCTGCAGATCCCCGGCCCGACCAACGTGCCGGACCGCGTGCTGCGCGCGATCGACAATCCCACCATGGACCATCGCGGCCCCGATTTCGGCGCGCTTGGGCAAGCAGATCCTGGCCAACCTGCGAGCAGATCTTCCAGACCGACGGCCCGGTGGTGATCTACCCCGCCTCCGGCACCGGCGCGTGGGAGGCCGCCCTGGCCAACACCCTGTCGCCGGGCGACACTGTGCTGATGTGCCGCACCGGCTGGTTCGCCAGCCTGTGGAAGGAGATGGCGCGAGCGGCTGCGACTGGTGCCGCATGTTCATCGACACCGACTGGCGGCGTGGCGCCGATGTGGCGGCGATCGGCGCAGCGCTGGCCGCCGACACGGCGCATCGCATCAAGGCGGTCTGCGTCGTGCACAACGAGACCTCGACCGGCTGCACCAGCCGCATCGACGAGGTGCGTGCGCGCCATCGATGCCGCGAAGCACCCGGCGCTGCTGATGGTCGACACCATTTCCTCGCTCGCCTGCGATCGATTACCGGCATGACGAATGGGGCGTCGATGTCACCGTCGCCGGGTCGCAGAAGAGGCTTGATGCTGCCGCCCGGCCTGTCGTTCAACGCGATCAGCGCCAAGGCGCTGAAAGCCGCCGAGACCGCCCGCCTGCCGCGCAGCTACTGGGACTGGCGGCCGATGCTGGAGGCCAACAAGACCGGCTATTTCCCGTACACGCCCGGTACCAACCTGCTCTACGGGCTCGAACGCGGCGATCGCAGATGCTGCTGGAGGAGGGGCTGCACCAACGTCTTCGCCCGCCACGATCGCCACGCCGAGGCGACGCGTCGCGCCGTCCGCGCCTGGGGGCTGGAGGTGCAATGCGCCGAGCCGCGCCACTATTCGTCGTCGCTTGACCGCGGTGCGGGTGCCCGAAGGCCACAGCGCCGACGCGTCTGCGTGCCGTCATCCTCGACAAATACAACATGAGCCTGGGCAACGGCCTTGGTCATCGCTGAAGGATCGGGTGTTCCGCATCGGCCATCTCGGCGATTTCGGCGACCTGCAACTGATCGGCACGCTGGGCGGCGTCGAGATGGGCCTGCGGGCGGCCGGCGTGCCGCACAAGACCGGCGGCGCCCAGGCGGCGATCGACTTCCTGGCCGGCAACGCCTGAATTTTCCATATCCGCGGCATCAACAACGATGGTGAATGAGATGATCGAAGTCTGGACCTGGCCGACGCCGAACGGACACAAAGTGCATATCGCACTTGAGGAACTCGCCCTTCCGTACAAGGTCATCCCGGTGAACATCGGTGCGGGCGACCAATTCAAGCCGGAATTCCTGGCGATCACCCCCAACCACCGCATTCCCGCCATCGTCGATCCGGACGGGCCGGGCGGCCGCCCGATCACCCTGTTCGAATCCGGCGCGATCCTGATCTATCTGGCCGAGAAGACCGGCAAGCTGATGCCGAAAGATCCGGTCGCGCGCTACAAGGCGCTGGAATGGATGATGTTCCAGATGGGCGGCATCGGGCCGATGTTCGGCCAGTTCGGTCATTTCAACAACTATGCGCCGGAGAAGCTGACTTACGCCATCGAGCGCTACCAGAACGAGGTGAAGCGCCTGCACCGGGTGTTGGACAAGCGGCTGTCGCAGGTCGAGTACCTCGCGGGAGCCGAGTATTCGATGGCCGACATCATCACCTTTCCCTGGCTGCGCAATGCCGAGCGCCGCAACATCGACCTTGCGGAATACCCGAACGTGAAGCGCTGGTTCGATGCCATCGCCGCGCGCCCAGCCGTGCAGCGCGGCTGCGCGGTGCTGAGCGAGAAGCAGCGGCAAGGTGCGATCACCGATGCCGAGCGTGAGGTGATGTTCGGCAAGACCCAGTTTGCCGCCCGCTGAGGCGGGACCCGCTAGCCGGGCGGGTAGCCGACGGCGGTGGTGAGGGCGTAGGTTATCCCGCGTACCACGGCGGCGCCGATGCAGATGGCGCTGAAGATGATGATCCAGCGCAGCCACGTGTCGTTATGATCGCGCCGGGTCATCGCACGCCTCACCCGGCCACGGCCAGACGCGGCGAGGCGGCGCGCATGATCGGGCCGAACCAGGGGCATTCCGCGGTCACCAGCGTCGCTTGCGCGGTCACGCGTACGCGGATCGCCGAGAAGTCTTCCCGGCGCAGCATCGCGGCGGCCTGGCGTGCCAAGGTTTCGCAGCGATCCCGCAGGATGATTCGCCCGAACGGTGCCAAGGCCCGCCGCGCCAGCGTCACAGCCCGTGCCGCCAGTTCGGGCGTGTCCAGGCGTGGCACCACGGCGATGTCGGCCGGTTCGGTGACCGCCCGCTCATGCAGGGAGACTTCCGCGGCGGCGGCACAGCCGCGGCGGATCAACCCGCACATCACTTCCAGCGCATCGCCGATCACGAGGACATGCTCGTCCTCGAACGGTCCGACGCAATCCAACAGGTCTTTGTCGTCGGCGGAGGCGGCGACCGGCTCGACCAAGGTGAGTGCCGCGCTCATCGCGCCGCTTTCCGCGTGCCGTGGCGGCTGCGGCGCAGCTGGGCCAGGCGTTCGAAGCAGAAAATGAAGAAGCCGGCGGCGGCGATGTCGGCCGCGATGACGGTGATGCGGAGCATGGTCTTCCCTCGCCGATGTGGCAAGCGGGAGGATCGTGGCTTCGCCATAGGGTTTCGATCGGCGGCTCAGGCTCCGGGCATAGGAATGCTATAGCCGATCGACACCAGGTGCAGGAGCTATTTGTCCGTGTTCCAGATATCGGCGTCGAGCAGCCACTTGCCGCCGATTTTCTTCCAGATGACCATGTATTTGCCCTGGGCCTTGGTCGGTTGGCCGCCCTGGCCCGGGGTGTCGAAACTGAACCGGCCGATCTCGCGCAGGGTGGAGCGGCCGTAGCTCTCGACCGAAACGGCGGTCACGGTCATGTTCTTCAAGCCGCCTTGGATGCCGCCTTGCCAGAATTTCTCGATCGCGTCGCGGCCCTTCATCATCGTGGCTCCGGCGGGCAGGATCGTCGCGTCCGCGGTGTACATCTGCCCGATGGCCGCGGCGTCACCCTTGTTGAAGGCGGCGGCGAAGGCGTCATCCGCTTTCTGGATGACCGTGGCCAAGGGCTCCGCGGCGCCGCTGGTTCCGGCCAGCAGCAGCAGCGGAAGCATGAAAAAGAACCGACGCATGCGTGTTCCCCTGATTCTGCGCGCATGCCACCGTAATCCTGCTGCAACGACTGCAGCAAGTGCCGGGTCCGATCAGTGGCCTACCCCACGTCTCGCCCGATTAGTCCGAAGCAGAATCGTTTCCGCGGCACGCGGGCGATCTATGCTGTTCCGGTGCCAGTAACGGCGGCACCTGTGCTGTCCCGGACGCGTTGCGGGGGAAAATGTATTGTTTCATGACATTAGTCTATCGCATCGGCTGGCGAGGCTGTATCGTGCTTGCAACGTCATGATCAGAAACAAAACGTCGCTTCGATCGGCGCGACATTTTCCGGAAGGCTCCATTTTCCGCTTATGACGGCCCGCATCCTGATCGTCGACGACATTCCGGCCAACAACCGCCTGCTCGAGGCGAAGCTGGGTGCAGAGTATTACCAGGTGGCCGCCGCGTATGACGGGCCGCGTGGCATAGCGCTCGCCCATTCCTGGCAACCGGACCTGATCCTGCTCGATGTCATGATGCCGGAGCTGGACGGCTACGAGACCTGTCGGCGGCTGAAGGAAGATCCGAAGACCCTGCACATTCCCATCGTCATGGTCACCGCATTGAGCGAACCGAACGAACGGCTGCGCGGGCTCGAAGCGGGTGCGGACGATTTTCTGACCAAGCCGGTGGATTACGAGACGCTGATGGCGCGGGTGAAATCCCTGGTGCGTCTGAAGCGGCTGCTCGATGAGTGGCGGATGCGCGGCGAAACCTCCCGCGCGCTGGGCCTTTCCGGTGAGCGGTTGACGCTGCCCTCGATCACCGGCGCCCGCGCTCTGGTGGTGGACGACCGCCAGGACGACGTCCTCGCGGTGCAGAACGCGCTGGCCCGCGACGGCGTGCTCACCGGCCGCGCGTCCGGCGAGGCCGAGGCGTTGAAGCTAAGCCACGTCACGCCATTCGACCTGATTGTCCTCAGCCTGTCCTTGAATGCCGAGGATCCGCTGCGCCTGGCCTCGCTTTTGCGTGCCGCCGACCGCACACACGACATCCCGATGCTGCTGATCGCCAACCCCGAGCAGAAACGGCGGATCCTGCGTGGCTTCGACCTCGGAGCCAATGACTGGCTGCTGCGCCCGCTCGACGAGAACGAGCTGCGTGCCCGCGCTCGCAACCAGATTCGCCGCAAATTCTACCAGGATCGCCTGCGCGCCGATCTCAGCCATGCGCTCGACATGGCACTGACCGACCCGCTGACCGGTTTCTACAATCAGCGCTATCTGATGCGGCATCTGCGCGGCGTGCTCGGCGGCGGCCAACCGAACGGCACCGCGGTGATGATGATCGATGTCGACCACTTCAAGTCGATCAACGACCGCTGGGGCCATCCGGCCGGGGACCAGGCGCTGCGCAACATCGCCGATACGTTGCGCGGCCGCATCCGGGTGTTCGACTCGATCGCCCGGTACGGCGGCGAGGAATTCGCCGTGGTCATGCCCGGCACCGACGCGCAGGAGGCGATGTTGGCGGCGGAACGCCTGCGCAGCGCGATCGAGCAGATGTCGTTCAGCCCGGTTGCCGGGACCACGCACCAGATCACCGTGAGCATCGGCGTCAGCTGCAGCGGCGGGGACGCCACCACGCCGGAGCAATTGCTGCACAACGCCGACCGGGCCCTCTACATGGCCAAGCATGCCGGCCGCAACCAGTCAGCGCTCGGTCACTAGGCATAAAGAAACGCCCCGCCTCGGCCCGCGGAACGGGCCAAAGCAGGGTGTGGGAGTCGGCACAGCCCGTCGTCAGGGGTGGAAGCTACTTGATTTTGGCTTCGCGGAACGTGACGTGCTTGCGCGCCACGGGGTCGTATTTCTGCAACTCCAGCTTGCCGGTCTGGGCGCGGGCGTTTTTCTTGGTGACGTAGAAATAACCAGTGTCGGCGCTGGAGACGAGCTTGATCTGGATGGTGTTCGATTTGGCCATGACTGCAATCCCACGGAGAGAACGGTCTAATTGCTCACTGGCCTACCCGGCGTCAAGCCTTGTCAGGGCACGGCAGGGATCAGCGGGCCGGGAAGCTGAACGCCGGGGGGCAACTGCACCCCGGCCGGTGGCTGCGGCGCCACCGGCGGGGCCAGCAGGGCGGTGGCATACGCCTCCGGCTGGTCGATCAGCCGGCGGGCGGCGATGAGGTCGTCATCCCCGCCTTGGATATTGCCGGCGGCGGCCGGGCACGCGGCGCGCATCGCCAGCACGTCAGCCGGAAGCATTGGTGCGCGGGCCATGCGGTGCCGGGTCAGCGCCGCCTGCATCGGTTGCACGCCGCGCCCGAGGGCGGCGAACTGGCGGCCCAGGACCTCCGGCCCAAGGCTGGTGCAGATTTGCGGCAACACGCCCAGGCCCTGGATCGGCCAGCCAAGCGGCGCCAGCACCTGGCTCCAGCTCACCAGCAATTCGCCGCCGTCAGGCAATTCGGTGACGGTCTGCACCAGGCCCTTGCCGAGGGTGGCACTGCCGACCACCACGGCGCGCCGCTGATCGGCCAGGGATGCGGCGAGGATTTCGGCGGCGCTGGCTGAGTTGCCGTCCACCAGCACCACCACGGGCAGGCCGTGCGCAAGGTCCCGGCCATCGGCGAGGAACACATGGACCGATTCCTGCGCCCGGCCGACGGTGAAAGCCACCATGCCCGCCGCCTGCAGCATCGCCGCCGACGCCACCGCCTGCTGCAGCACCCCGCCGCGGTTGCCCCGCAGGTCGATCACCACCCCGCGCAGCGGCGCCGGGTCCGATTGGGCGAGGATCAATTCCTGCGCCAGCCTGGAGCCGGTGTTGCGGCTGAAGCTCGAGATCGCGACCAGCAGCATGTCGCCGGCCCGCCGCGCGGTTACGGTCTCCGGCGGCATCCGCATGCGCTCCAGCGAGGTCACGCGCACCCGGCCATCGCGGCCGCGCAAGGTCAGCTCGACGCTGCTGTTCTCGGGGCCGGCCAACAGGGCCGAGACCGAAGCCTGGTCGGCGCCAACAGTGCTTTCGCCGTCAATCGCCAGGATACGCTCGCCGACGCGCACTCCGGCCTGGGCGGCCGGGCCGCCCGTCTGAACCGAATTCACCACGAAAACGCCTCCGCGCCGCACGGTCGCCATGCCGACGCCTGCCAGTCCGGCGCGGCGGACGCGGTCCCGTTCCGCTTCGCCGGGCGGCGCGTAGCGGGAATACGGGTCCATGTGGCTGAACAACTCGTCGAAAAAATGCCGGATGATCGCCTGGTTCCCGGCGCGGCGAACCGGGTCGGACACCTCCCACGCCGCCTCGGCGATCTGCGCCACCGCCTCGCCCCAACCGGCGGCGTCGGTGTCGGCCGGGGCCGGCCGGGCCAGCAACGACCGGCCGGGCTTGCGGTTGCCCGAACCGGGGGGTGCCAGCAGAAGATTGAGACTGCCAGGGGAATTTCCTGTGCCGCCGGCGAACTCGGGCATCAGCCTCGGGTCGATAGCGGTCACGCCGCGCAGGCCCCAGGCGGCCATCTGCGGGATCGGGATCGCGTCCAGGGTGCGTGGCGCCATGAACGCCAGCGCCGTCGTCGTCACCTGCGCGATCAGTACATGGTCGAACGCCGGAACCGCGACGTCGGCCCGCGCTGGCGAAATCAGCACTGTTGAGAACAGCACCGGCGAGATCAGCACCGGGGCCATGCATGGCGGCGCCGCGACGAACAGCAGAAGCAGGCAAAAGCGATTCACCGGCGGCGGGAACTCCCACGGTGTGGCGGTTGCCGGCCGGAGCGGGACGGGGCGCCGCCGGCGCCTTGCAGGATTTGAAACAGCAATCCACCGGTGATCGGGCTCGCTTCGGATAGCCGCACCTCGACCTCCTGCGCCAATCGGAACACCAGGCCGGTTCGCCGGCCGGTCAGCGTCTGGGCGGCTTCGTCGTGCATCCAGAAATCATCGAGAAGGGTCGACACCGGCACGAGTCCACTTGCTCCATTGCCGGTTACTGTGACGAAAAGACCGAACCGGGTCACGCCAGAAATGCGCGCGGAGAAGACGGATCCGATCTTGTCGGCCATGAAGGCCGCAAGGTAGCGGTCGACCGCGTCGCGCTCGGCCAGCGCGGCGCGGCGTTCGGTGAGGCTGATATGCTCGCAGGTGTCCGGCAGGCGGGCGGCTTCGTCGGGGTGCAGGCCGCCATCGCCGAGTTTCAGGCCGGCAATCAGCGCGCGATGCACCAGCAGGTCGGCGTAGCGGCGGATCGGGCTGGTGAAATGCGCATAGCGGGCGAGTGCGAGGCCGAAATGGCCGATATTGTCGATCGAATAAGCCGCCTGCATCTGGCTGCGCAGCACCACCTCATTGACCAACTGGGCATGCTCGGTGCCCGCCACCGCCCGCAGCACCCGGTCGAGGTCGCGGGGATGGAGCTGGTTGCCGGCTGGAAGGTTGATGTCGAACCCGCGCAGGAACATCCGCAGATTCTCGAGTTTTTCCTCCGAGGGCGGCGCGTGGACGCGGTACACGCAGGGCTGGCGCAGCCGCTCCAGCTCCTCGGCGGCGCAGACATTGGCCAGCACCATGAATTCCTCGATCAGCCGATGGCTGTCGAGGCGCGGCCGCGGTGCGACCGAGGCGACACGACCGTCCGCGTCCAGCACCACGTGGCGTTCGGGCAAGTCGAGGTCGAGCGTGCCGCGCGCGGTGCGCGCCTCCAGCAGCACGCGAAAGGCGCCGTAGAGCGACGGCAGGATCGGTGCCATCGCCTCGCCGGCCGCCGCCTCGCCGGCATCATGGGCCTGCTGCACCTGCTCGTAGGTCAGGCGCGCCATGCTGCGCATCAGGCCGCGGCCGAAATGGTGGCGGGTTTTCTTGCCGGTGGCGTCGACATGCATCTCGACGAACAGGCAGCCGCGTTCTTCGTCCGGGCGCAGGCTGCACCAGCCGTTGGACAGCGCCTCCGGCAGCATCGGCACCACGCGGTCGGGGAAGTAGCAGGAATTGCCGCGGCTCCAGGCGTCACGGTCGAGGTCCGAGCCGCCGGGCACGTAATGCGCGACGTCGGCGATGGCGACGATCAGGCGAAAGCCGTCGCCATCCGGCTCGGCGAACACCGCATCGTCGAAATCCCGCGCGTCCTCGCCGTCGATCGTGACGAGCGGGACGTGGCGTAGATCGGTGCGGCCACGCAGGCGCACCGCTTGCGCGGCCTCGGCCTGGGCGATCGCGGCGGCGGAGAATTCGGTGGGGATGTCGTGGGTGTGGATCACCACCAGGCTGACCGAGCGGGCATCGCCCATCTTGCCGAGCCGTTCGACCACGCTGGCCGGCTTCAAGCCGTAAGCGAGGGCGGGCAGGGGAGAGGCGAGCACGATCTCACCCGCTTCGGCACCGCCGCTTTCGCCGGGCGGCACATTCCATTCCGCCTTCGCCCGCCGATCGGTGGGCACGATCCGCCCGCCCATGTGGCCGCCGCCTTCATGCGGGCGGTAGACGCCGAGAATGCGGCCGGGCGTCTCGGTCAGGCGTTTCAGGGTGCGGCCTTCGTATTTGCCGCCGGCGATCGGGCGTAGCCGCGCCAGCACCCGCTCCCCGGGCGCCAGCGCCGGGCGGCCGCGCGGTTCGGGGGTCATGAGAACAAGCGGCGGCGGCCCGTCGCCCTGCCATCCCACCGGTCGCGCGAGGGCGTCGCCATCCGGATCGGTGCCGGTGATTTGCACGATTGCCGCGTCCGGCAGCCGGCCGGGTGCGGTGAACCGGCGATGCCCGGCCGGCGCCACGTCACCCTCGCCGGAGAGTCCCTTCAGCAAGTCGCGCAGCGCGCGCGCATGCTCGGGGCCAAGCCCGAAATGCCGCGCGATTTCGCGCTTGCCGACCCGGCCCGGCGCGTCGCGGACGAAGCGGCGGACTTCGTCACGGCTCGGCAGTGCTACAGGAGGTTTCTCGGGGCCGCGCCGACGCGCCATTTCAGCTCGGTGATTTGGCGGCGGTTTTCTTCGCCGCCGGCTTTGTGCTGGCTTTCTTCGCGACAGGCTTCTTCTTGGCGGCCGGCTTCTTCGCCGCCGCCTTCTTGGCCGCGACCTTCTTCGGCGCGGCCGCCTTGGGTGCGGTGGCCGACGGCGTCCGGGCAGCGGCCCGTTTCGGCGCCGCCTTGCGTCCGCCGGCGCGCGGCTTCAACAGTTTGCCCTTTTCGGCCAGCAGCGCCACCGCCTGATCGAGCGAAATATCGTCCATCAGCACGTCACGCGGCAGCGTCGGCCACTTTGTTGCCGTGCTGCAGCGTACGGGCCGAACCGGCCCTTGCGCACCAGCACCGGTTCCTTGTCCTGCGGGATGCGGGCCCAGCGCCCGCACGCTCGCCAGCTTCTTCGCCAGCACGTCGACGGCGCGGTTCAGCCCGACCACCAGCACGTCATCGTCGCGATCGAGCGAGGCGAACACCCCGCCCATCTTCACGAACGGTCCAAATCGCCCGATCCCGGCCTCGATCGGCTCCTGGCTCTCGGGATGGATGCCGACGAGGCGCGGCAGCGACAGCAGACCCAGCGCCTGCTCAAGCGTCAGCGTATCGCCTTCGACGCCACGCGGCAGCGAGGTTCGGCGCGGCTTGGCCTTGCTGTCCTTGATCTGCTCACCCTGCTGCACATACAGCCCGTACGGCCCGCGGCGCACGGTGACGCCCTCGCCGGTCTCAGGGTGGTGGCCCAGTTCGCGCATCCCCTCCTTCAGCGTCTCGCCGTTTTCCTCGCCGTTTTCGACCGCGAGGCGGCGCGTGTACTGGCAGGTCGGGTAGTTGGAGCAGCCGATGAAGCTGCCGTGCCGCCCGAGCTTCAATCCCAGCCGCCCCTTCTGGCAGGCCGGGCAGGAGCGCGGGTCGGTGCCGTCGTCGCGGGGCGGGAAGAAATGTTCGCCGAGATCCTGGTCCAGCGCGTTGATGACGTCAGTGATCTTGAGGTCGCGGGTCTGTTCGACCGCCTTGGAGAAATGCTCCCAAAAGGCCCGCATCACCTCACGCCAGTCGAGCCGGCCGCCGGAGATGTCGTCGAGCTGTTCTTCGAGCCCGGCGGTGAAGCCGGTGTCGACGTAACGCTCAAAGAAGCTGGTCAGGAAGGCGGTGACCAGGCGACCGCGATCCTCGGGGATGAAGCGGCGATTCTCCAGCTTCACGTAATTGCGATCGCGCAGCACCGACAGGATCGAGGCATAGGTGGAGGGCCTGCCAATGCCGAGTTCCTCCATCTTCTTCACCAGGCTCGCCTCGGAAAACCGCGGCGGCGGCTGGGTGAAGTGCTGGTCGGCGGTGACCTCGCCACGGCGCAGCGGATCGTGCTCGGCCATCGGCGGCAGCATCCGGTTGTCGGCTTCGTCCTCCGACGCGTCGTCGCGGTCCTCGCGATACAGCTTGAGGAAGCCGTCGAATGCCAGGATCGAGCCGGTGGCGCGCAGGCGCGGGCCCTTCGGCTGGCTCGGATCGGCGATTTCGACCGTCACCTGGTCCAGCTCGGCGGATTGCATCTGGCTGGCGACGGCGCGCTTCCAGATCAGCTCATAGAGCTTGCGCGCTTCCGGGCCGAGATACTGCGCCGCCTTCTCCGGGGTGATGGAGATTTCGGTCGGGCGGATCGCCTCGTGCGCTTCCTGGGCGTTCTTGGCCCGGCTGGCGTATTCGCGCGGTGCCGCGGGCAAATAGGGATTGCCGTATTCATCTTTCACATGGCTGCGAATGGCGTCGATCGCCTCGCGCGCCATCTGCACCCCGTCGGTCCGCATATAGGTAATGAGACCAACGGTGTCGCCGTCGATCTCAACGCCTTCGTACAGACCCTGGGCGAAGCGCATGGTTTGCTGCGCACCAAAGCCGAGCTTGCGCGAAGCCTCCTGCTGCAAGGTGGAGGTGGTGAACGGCGCCGGTGGGTTGCGCTTGACGCGGCGGCGTTCGACCGTGTCGACCGCGAAGTCCCGGGCTTCCACCGCCGCCTTGGCGCGGGCGGCGCGTTCGGCGTTGTTGAGGTCGAACTGGTCGAGTCGCTTGCCGTCCAGATGCGACAGCCGTGCCGTGAACGGCGCGCCTGATGGCGTGGTGAAGTGGGCGTCGATGGTCCAGTACTCGCGCGGACGGAACGCCTCGATCTCGGCTTCGCGCTCGCAGATCAGCCGCAGCGCCACGGATTGCACGCGGCCCGCGCTGCGGCTGCCCGGCAGCTTGCGCCACAGCACCGGCGAGAGGGTGAAGCCGACCAGATAGTCCAGCGCCCGGCGCGCCAGATACGCCTCGATCAGCGGTTGATCGAGCGCACGGGGATGCGCCATGGCGTATTTCACGGCGGTGCGGGTGATTTCGTTGAAGGTGATCCGCTCGACCTTGACGCCCTTCAGCGCGTTTTTCTCGGCCAGCATTGCCCGGACATGCCAGGAAATCGCCTCCCCCTCCCGATCCGGATCGGTGGCGAGGTAGAGGGTTTTGGCGCCTTTGAGGGCTTTGGCGATGGCCGCGACCTGCCGATTCCCGCGCTCATCGGCCGCCCAATCCATGGCGAAATCCTGCTCGGGGCGCACGCTGCCGTCCTTGGGCGGCAGGTCGCGCACATGCCCAAAGCTCGCCAGCACGGTAAACCCGCCGCCGAGATATTTGTTTATAGTCTTGGCTTTAGCGGGGGATTCGACGACGACGACGTCCGACATGCGATCCTGACAAAAGGGACTAAGGTCCCGGTTCTCCGAGCAACGCCACGCGATTGCCAGGCAGCGCCTCAACGCGTCCCGCGATCTCGAGGTCAAGCAGCACCGACATGACCGCGGCGGCAGAGAACTGGCAGCGGCGGATCAGATCGTCAACAGCGGTCGGCGAAGGGCCCATCAACCGCACCACGTCGGCACGAGCCCGATCGAGATCGGCGGCGGAGAGCCGACCCTGTTCCTCGAACCCGTCCTGGGGTTCGGCAAGCCCATCTGGGGCGGGCGATTGCGCAAACAAGGGGGAGGTAGCAATGCCGTGGCGCAGATGCAGCAGGACGTCGGCGGCATTTTCGGTCAGATGCGCGCCCTGGCGAAGCAGGTCGTTGGAGCCGCGGCAGCGCGGGTCGAGCGGCGATCCGGGGACCGCGAACACCTCGCGGTCGGCCTCAAGCGCCAGGCGCGAGGTGATGAGGCTGCCCGAGCGCAGGGCGGCTTCCACCACGATGACGCCGAGCGACAACCCGGCGATGATGCGGTTGCGGCGCGGAAAATGCCGGGCCTGCGGTGCCGTGCCCAGCGGCGCTTCCGCCACCACGGCGCTGCCGCCGCCGTCCATCACGGCCGCGGCGATGCGGCCCTGAAGCCCGGCGTTTTCGGCGGGATACGGGCAATCCAGCCCGCCGGCGACGCAGGCGATGGTGCGGCCGGCGGCCAAGGCGCCCTCATGTGCTGCGGCGTCGATGCCACGGGCGAGGCCGGACACCACCACCAGCGCCGATTCGGCCAATTCGCGGGCGAGGGCCTCGGCGATTCGCTGGCCGTTGGCCGACGCGTTGCGGCTGCCCACCATCGCCACCGCCCGCGCCGAAAGGGCGGTGGGATCGCCCAGCACCGCCAGTACCGGCGGCGCGTCGTCCAGCATCGCCAGCAGCTTCGGGTAATCCGGACCGTCGATGAACAGCAGCCGGCCGCCGAGCCGGTCGACGCCCTGCATCTCGCGCTCGGCTGCCGCGCGCGTGGCGATGCGCAGCGGTTCCGCCCGTCCGCCAGCGAGAGCGAGGGCGGGCAGGGCGGCAAGGGCGGCGGCGGCGCTGCCGTAGCGGTGCAGCAGGCGGCGATAGGTGACCGGACCCACACCGTCGCTGCGGGCGAGGCGGAGGCGATCGATCATGTCGTTCACGGCGCATCGCCGATTCGCGGCTCGGTGCCTTTCAGCAGGCGGCTGATATTGTCGCGATGGCTGATGGCGATCTGCACCGCGATCACCAGCGCCGCCAGCGCGCCGTCACGCTCCCCTGCCGCCAGCAGAAGCAGCGGGGCGAGCGCGAAGGTGATCAGGGCGGCCACCGAGGAACGGCGGCTGAGCCGGGCGGTCGCCAGCCAGATCGCGCAACATGCCGCCCCGACCGGCCAGAATCCGGCCAGCAGCACGCCGAGGCCAGCGGCGACGCCCTTGCCGCCTTTCCCCCGCAGCCAGATCGAATAGCAGTGCCCCAGCACTGCCAGGACGCCGCAGGACCAGAGGAAATCCGGGGCGATCGCCTGGGCGATCAGCACCGCCGCCGCGCCCTTGCCGCCATCCAGCAGCACCGTCGCCGCCGCCAGCTCCTTTCGCCCGGTGCGCAGCACGTTGGTGGCGCCGATATTGCCGGAACCAACGTGGCGGATGTCCCCCAGCCCGGCGGCGCGGGTCAGCACGAGGCCGAACGGGATCGAGCCGAGCGCCACCGCGATCACCATCGCCAGAATGATCAGGCTCATCCGAACACCCGCCGCCCGGCCTTCCAGGTGCCGATCACGCGACCCTCCAGCGCCCGGCCGTCGAACGGCGTGTTCTGCGCCTTGCCCGGCAGCGCCCCGGCCTCGACCTGCCAGGCCCGCTCCGGCTGGAACAGGCAGAAATCGGCGGACGCGCCGCGCGCCAGGGTGCCGGCGCCGCAGCCCAGCAGGCGGGCGGGCCGGATGGTCATCAACTCGATCGCTTGGGCCAAGCCCAACCCGCCGCCATGCACCTGCGCCAGCGTCACCGCCAGCAGGGTTGCGAGGCCGGCACCGCCGGCAGCGGCCTGGGCGAAGGGCAGTCGCTTGTCGTCGGCGTCGCGCGGCTGGTGGTCGCTGGCGACGGCGTCGATGGTGCCATCCGCCAGCGCCGCGCACACCGCCAGCCGGTCGCTTTCGGCGCGCAACGGCGGCGAGAGCTTCGCGTAGGTGCGGAAATCACCGATCGCCGTTTCGTTCAGGTCGAAATACGGCGGCGCGGTATCGCAGGTCACCGCCAGCCCGTCCGCCTTGGCCCGGCGGATCAATTCCAGCGCCTCGCTGGTCGAGACATGCGCGAAATGGACCGCACCGCCGGTCAGCGCCGCGAGGCGGATGTCGCGCGCCACCAGGATCGCCTCGGCAGCGGTGGGAATGCCGGGCAGGCCCAGCCTTGTGGCAAGCTCGCCTTGGGTCGCCGCACCGTCGCCGGCGAGCGACGGATCTTCCGGGTGTTGCACGATGCGCGCGCCGAACGCGCGGGCGTAGGACAAGGCGAGGCGCATCATGCGGGTCGAGGCGACGGCACGGGCGCCGTCGGTGAAGGCGACGGCGCCCGCCTCACGCAGCAGGCCGAGTTCGGCCAGTTCCTCGCCCTTGCATCCGCGCGTGGCTGCGGCATAGGGCAGGATGGTCAGGCTGCCGGTTTCCTCGCCGCGCGCCCGCAGCAGGCGCACCAGCGCCGGATCGTCGATGGTCGGCCTGGTGTCCGGCAACGCCGCCAGCGTGGTGATGCCGCCGGCCGCGGCGGCAAGGGCGGCGGAGGCCACGGTCTCGCGGTACTCCTCGCCGGGCTCGCCGACCTCGGCGCGCATGTCGACCAGCCCGGGGCACAGCACCGCGCCGTCGCCGTCAAGCTCCGCCACGCCGTCCGGCCGGCCCAATGCGCCGCCGAGGTCCAGGATCTTGCCGTCCCGCACCAGGATTGCGCCGTGGCTGTCCAGCCCCGCCGCAGGATCGAGCAGGCGGACATTGGCAATCAGGAAATCATGCATTGCGGCGGTTCGTCCGGGCCAGGGTGTCGAGCACGGCCATGCGGACGGCGACGCCCATTTCCACCTGCTCCTTGATGACGCTCCGCACCGGATCGTCGGCGACGGCGCTGTCGATCTCCACGCCGCGGTTCATCGGGCCGGGGTGCATCACCAGGGCATCCGGCTTGGCGAAGGCAAGTTTTTCGTGGTCCAGGCCCCAGAAGCGAAAGAATTCCCGCGCCGACGGCACCAGGCTGCTGGACATCCGCTCCCGCTGCAGCCGCAGCGCCATGACGATGTCCGCCCCTTGCAGGCCGGCATGCATGTCGTGGAACACGGCAACCCCCAACCGCTGCGCCTCGGCCGGGATCAGCGTCGCCGGGCCGATGACGCGGACCTCGCTGCCCATGGTCGTGAGCAGGTGGATGTTGCTGCGCGCGACCCGGCTGTGCAGCACGTCGCCGCAAATGGCGATGACCAGGCCCTCCAGCCGGCCCTTGCGGCGGCGGATGGTCAGCGCGTCCAGCAGCGCCTGGGTGGGATGCTCATGGGTGCCGTCGCCGGCGTTGATCACCGCGGCATCGACCTTCTGGGCCAGCAAATTCGGCGCGCCGGACTGGCCGTGGCGGACCACCAGCAGGTCGCAGTTCATGGCGTTCAGCGTGGCGGCGGTGTCGAGCAGGGTCTCGCCCTTGTTCACGCTGCTGTTGGCGACGGCCATGTTGATCACGTCCGCCCCAAGCCGCTTGCCGGCCAGTTCGAAGCTGGTGCGGGTCCGCGTTGAATCCTCGAAGAACAGATTGATCAGGGTCCGCCCGCGCAACAGGTCGCGCTGGGTCTTGCCGGAGCGGTTGAGCAGCACATAGCTCTCGGCGAGGTCGAGCAAGGCGCCGATCTCGGGCGGATGCAGGCCCTCGATCTGGAGCAGATGGCGATGCGGATAATGCAAGATGCGAGTCCCGGACAATGCGGCGCCGCAGATTAGGCGCGGTGGCGCAGCTAGGCCAGCGGGCGGGCGCAAGGCAAGCGGGCAAGCCCGATCAGGCCCGGATTTCGCGCTTGCAACCTGCCGGATTTCGCGCTTGCAGCCTGATTGTGTAGGAAGGGCGCATGCTACGGGAACATGAGATGATGGCGGAACACGAGACGGCGGAAACCGAGGCCCCAGGGCGGGACTTCCTGCGCGAGATCATCGCCGCCGACTTGCAATCCGGCCGCTGCGAGACCGTCGTCACCCGCTTTCCGCCGGAGCCGAACGGCTATCTGCATATCGGCCACGCCAAGTCGATCTGCCTGAATTTCGGCGTCGCGGAAGAATTCGGCGGACGCTGCCACTTGCGCTTCGACGACACCAACCCGGCCCGCGAGGAGCAGGAATTCATCGATTCCATCCAGCGCGACGTCCGCTGGCTCGGCTTCGACTGGGGCACGCATCTGCATTTCGCCTCCGATTACTTCCCGCAGCTCTATGCCTGGGCCGAGCACCTGATCACCACAGGCCATGCCTATGTCGATGACCTTCCGGCCGAGGCCATGCGGACGATGCGCGGCACCTTGACCGAGCCCGGCCGTGACAGCCCCTTCCGCGGCCGCGGCGTGGACGAGAACCTCGATCTGTTCCGCCGCATGCGCGCCGGTGAGTTCGCCGCCGGCTCAAGGGTGTTGCGGGCGCGGATCGACATGGCGTCCGGCAACATGAACCTGCGCGACCCCGTGCTCTACCGGATCCTGCATGCCGAGCATCCACGTACCGGCGACGCCTGGAAAATCTATCCGACCTATGATTTCGCCCACGGCCAGTCCGACGCGATCGAGGGCATCACCCATTCGCTGTGCACGCTGGAGTTCGAGGACCACCGACCGCTGTATGATTGGCTGCTTGAGCATCTGCCGGTGCCCTCGCATCCACGCCAATACGAGTTCGCCCGGCTGAACATCGGCTACACCGTGCTGTCCAAGCGGATGCTGACGCGGCTGGTGACCGAAGGCCATGTCGCCGGCTGGGACGATCCGCGCATGCCGACCTTGGCCGGCCTGCGCCGGCGCGGCGTGCCGGCCGCCGCCTTGCGCGACTTCATCGGCCGCGTCGGCGTCGCCCGCGCGAACAGCCTTGTCGATGTGGCGCTGTTCGACCATTGCGTGCGCGAATCGCTGAACCGGACGGCGCCGCGCCGCATGGCCGTGCTGCGGCCGCTGAAGCTCGTGATCGAGAATTTCCCCGAAGGCGAGGTCGAGACGCTGTCCGCAGTCAACCATCCCGACGATCCCGAGGCGGGCACGCGGGACCTTCGGTTCTCCCGCGAGATCTATGTCGAGCAGGATGATTTCATGGAATTTCCCGCGCGAAAATTCTATCGCCTGTCGCCGGGGCGCGAGGTGCGCCTGCGCTACGCCTATTTCGTCACCTGCCGAGAGGTGGTGAAGAACGCCGATGGCGACGTCATGGAACTGCGCTGCACCTACGACCCGGCCAGCCGCGGTGGCAACTCGCCGGATGGCCGCAAGGTGCAGGCGACGCTGCATTGGGTGTCCGCCGCCGACGCCGTGCCGGCCGAGATCCGCCTCTACAACCCGCTATTCCTGAGCCCGAACCCCGGCGCCGAGGGCGACGTGATCGACGACATCAACCCCGATTCGCTGGAAGTCCTGACCGGCTGTCTGGTTGAGCCGGCGCTGAGCGACCTCGCCGCGGGCGGGACGGTGCAGTTCGAGCGAACCGGCTATTTCTGCGCCGATCCGGACAGCGCGCCGGGGCAGATGGTGTTCAACCGCACCGCCGCCCTGCGCGATAGCTGGGCGAAAGCCCAAGGCAGCAACCACCCGCCCGGACCTACCCGGCCGTAACTACGCGGCCATGGCCGCAATCCGCGCCAGCGCCTCCGGCTTGCCCAGCGCGATCAGGGTGGCGTCGATCCCCGGGCTGACGGTGCTGCCGGTCAGCGCCACCCGCAGCGGCTGCGCGACCTCGCCGAGCTTCTTGCCATGCGCCTCGGCGAAGCCGCGCAAGGTCGCATCGATTTCCTCGCTAGAGAACGCGCTGGCCGCCAATGCCGCCCCGATCTCGCGGAGCAAAGCGCGGTTTTCCGGGGTCAGGATCGCGGCCGCCTTCGGCGTTGTGTCCAAGGGGACGGGGTGGACAAGAAAAGATGCTGAATCAGCGAGTTCAACGAGCGTCTTCGCGCGTTCCTTGAGGGCGGGGATCAACGCCCTGATCCGCGCTGCCGCCGTCTCGTCGAGCACGAGACCAGGGCGACCGGCCAAACGCCGCATCACTTCGTCGGTCAGCCTGTCGTCGTCGGCCTGACGCAGCCAGACTCCGTTGACATAGGTCAGCCGGGCATAATCCATCCGGCTCGGCGATCGCCCGACGCCATCGAGGTCAAACAACGCGATGGCCTGCTCTCGCGACAGGATTTCCTCGTCGCCATGGCCCCAGCCGAGGCGCAACAGATAGTTGCACAACGCTTCCGGCAGGAACCCCATCTCACGGAACTCGGTGACGCTCTGCGCCCCGTGCCGTTTGGACAGTTTCGCCCCGTCGGCGCCGTGAATCATCGGCACATGGGCGAATTTCGGCTCATCCCAGCCCATCGCACGGAAGATCTGCACCTGCCTGAAGGTGTTGGTGAAATGGTCGTCACCGCGGACGACATGGGTGATCGCCATGTCGTGGTCGTCGACCACCACCGCATGCTGATAGGTGGGCGTGCCGTCGCTGCGCAGAATGATCATGTCGTCCAGCTCGGCATTGCCGACGCGCACCTCGCCTTGCACCAGGTCGTGCACCACGGTCTCGCCATCGCGGGGGGCGCGCAGGCGGATCGACGGCTTCACGCCGGGCGGCGCATCGGCGGGATCGCGGTCGCGCCAGGGACTCTCCAGTCGAAAGCTCCGGCCCTGTGCCTTGGCCTCCTCGCGCATCCGCGCCAGCTCCTCCTGGGTCAGGTAGCAGCGATAGGCGTGGCCGTGCTCGAGCATGGCGAGGGCCACCTCGGCATGGCGTGCGGCGCGGGTCGATTGGAACAGCGGCGGCTCGTCCGGCTCCAGGCCCAGCCAGGCCAGGCTGTCGAGGATGGCGGCGGTGTGTTCCGGCTTGCTGCGGGTCTGGTCGGTGTCCTCGATGCGAAGCAGGAAGGTGCCGCCGTGGTGGCGGCTGAACAGGTAGTTGAACAGCGCCGTGCGGGCGCCGCCGATATGCAACAGGCCGGTGGGGCTGGGGGCGAAACGGGTTCGAACGGTCATGGCTGGCGATTCTCGCTGGGACGGCGCGTCCTAGCATGATCACTTCGATCATGCGCTGCTTGAACGAAGCTGGATCGGCTGATGCCGAACCATCATGATCTTCGCATGACGCCACGCGACCAGCGGGCGTAGCTTGGCGTTCATGCATGCAGGAGTCGCATCCGCACCGGCCTTGCCACAGTTGAAGCTGGCCGCGCGCTGGGCGGAGTGGGTGGCGGCCGAGCGTGGCCGTTTCGCGCTTTGGCTGCCGGTGCTGATGACCGCCGGCGTGGTGTATTATTTCAGCCTGCGGACGGAGCCGCCATGGTGGGCCGGGCCGGGCGCGCTGCTGCTCTGCGTGGCGCTCGGGATGGCCGCGGGGCCGACGCGGTGGCGCGTGCCGTGTTGGATCGCCGGCGGCTTGGCACTCGGCATGGCCTCCGCGCAGTTGGCGACGCTGCGGGCGCCGGACGTGATCGAGGTTCCCCGCCGCGCCACCATCGTCACCGGCGTGGTCAGCGTGGCCGAGGCGCTGCCGCGAGGTCAGCGGATCACCCTCGACCAGCCACGTCTCGACGGCGGCCAGCCGCTTCCCCGCGCCGTTCGCATCCGGCTGCGCGCCGGCGACGATGTCGCGCTGGCGGCCGGCGACCGGGTGCGGGTGCGGGCGCTGCTGATGCAACCGGCGCCGCCGGCCTATCCCGGTGCGTGGGACCTGCAACGGGATTCCTTCTACAACGGCCTTGGCGCCTACGGCTTCGCCCTGGCGCGGGCGGAACCGGTGGCCTCCCTTCAACCAGCAAGCGGGCACTGGCTGGCCACGCTGCGCCAGACCATCGCCGCCCGGATTACGGCCGTGCTCCCTGGACCGAACGGCGCCATCGCAACGACGTTGCTGACCGGCAGCGCCGCCGTGGTTCCCGAAGCGGATCGGGCGGCGTTTCGCGATTCGGGCCTCGCACATTTGCTGGCGATCGCCGGGCTGCATATCGGCATCGTCATGGGGTTGGTATTCGCCGCCACTCGGTTGTTGCTGGTGCTGTGGGAGCGCGCGGCGTTGCGCTGGCCGACCAAGCGAATCGCCGCCCTGACCGCGCTGGCCGCCGGCGGTGCATATCTCATCCTGACCGGCGCGCATGTGCCGATCATCCGCAGCTTCGCCATGGCCTGCCTCGTGACCCTGGGCGTGATGGTCGGCCGCCGCGCCTTGTCGCTTCGCGGCCTGGCCTTGGCGATGGCGGCACTCATTCTCATGGCACCGAACGAGGTGCTGGGTGTCAGATTCCAGATGAGCTTTTCCGCCGTCCTGGCGCTGATCGCGGGCTATGAGGCGCTGCGGCCGTTGCTGACGCGAATTTCCGGCGACCGTTCCTGGTGGCGGCGGCTGCTGGCGCATGTGGCGGCACTGGCGCTGACCAGTGCGCTGGCGGGTACGTTCTCGGCACCGTTCGGCGCCTATCATTTCGGCCATGTGCAGCTCTATTTCGTGTTCGCCAACATGCTGGCGGTGCCGCTGACGGCGTTCTTGGTGATGCCGGCGGGGTTGATTGCATTGGCGCTGATGCCGTTGCACCTGGAATACCTGGCGTTGGTCGCGATGGGCTGGGGTGCGGACCTGATCCTCGCCGTGGCCAGGTTCGTCGCCGCCTGGCCGCAAGCCGTGCTCGCGGTGCCGCACCTCCCGGAATGGGGTCTGTGCCTGATCTCGCTCGGCATCGCCTGGCTGGGGCTGTGGCGGTCCCGGCTGCGACTCGCCGGTGGTGCCGCCATCGCCGCCGGACTACTCTCCCCGCTGATCGTTCATCCGCCGGACCTGCTGGTCTCATCCGAAGCGCGACTGGTCGCGATGCGCACGCAGGCGGGCGTGTTCGAACAGGCGGGATCCGGCGCCCAGCGCTTCACCCGCGAGGCCTGGCTTGGGATGTGGGCAGCGGACAAGGCGGTGGCGCTGCCGGCCGCAGGCCCGGCCGCCGATGGTGCGATCTTCTGCGCCGAGGACGCCTGCATCCTGTTCGCCCGCGGCCAGAATGCGGTCCTGCTTCGCCGTGGCGGCGCCCGCGATGCCTGCAAGGCTGGCGTTCTCGTCTCCGCCGAGCCGATCGGCGAGGAGTGCCCGGGCGTTCCACGCATCGACCGGTTCAGCGTCTGGCGGGAAGGCGCCCATGCCGTCTGGCTCGATCGCGACGGCGTGCGCGTGGTCTCTGACCGTGCCACACGCGGCGAGCGACCTTGGGTGGTGAAGCTGCCAACCCGCGGACGGACGCAGCCAGGAACGACACCGGCGCTGGCTGAAGATCTGCCGCCCGAATGAGGCATCGCGACGTGACGAGAGGGTTCGGCGGCGGTGACCCTACGCGACCACCCCGACATAGCCGTCGCGCTGCGGGTCGGCGCCGCCTTCCATTACACCGTCCCACATGGCGATGCCGTGGGGTGCGGCGAACGGGAAACTCGTCGGCGAGCGCCTGACCTCGTAGCCGAACTGCCTCCACCGCCGCTTGCACGGCGCGGGGGATGCGGTTGGAGATGTCGATGGCGTCGGTGGTGGCGGAGAATCGCGGCGCCATCACCGCCTCCTGCATCGTCATGCCCCAGTCCAGCACGTTCAGCAGCACCTGCAGCAACGCCACGCCGATCCAGGCGCCGCCAGGTGCGCCGAGGGTCGCGACCGGCCGCGCGCCTTCCAGCACGATGGTCGGCGACATCGAGGAAAATCGTCGCTTGCCCGGTGCGATCGAGCCGGCGCGGCCCGGCCGCGGATCGTACCAGTTCATCGCGCCGTTCAGCATGAAGCCGGTGCCGGGCGGGATCACCCCCGAGGGCACGCCGAGCGTGTGGGTGAGGGAGACGACCATCCCGCCGGCATCGACGCAGGAGACCGTCGTGGTGTTGCGGGCATCGCCGGACACCCTGGTGAGGCTGGTCTTCTCGCCGTTGCGAATGCGCCGCGGCGCAGTCATGGGCGTAGCCGTCCGATAGCAGCATGTCGGTCGGCGGGGTGACGAAATCCGGGTCGCCGATATGCTCGTCCTTGTCGCGCCCGGCGATCTTCATCGCCTCGGCGACGACGCGGATATAGTCGGCACTGTTGTGGCCGAGCGCCACGAGGTCGAAGCGCTTCAAGGATGCGCAGCATCTCGGCGACGACGATGCCGCCGGCGGGCGGCGGCGGCACGGCGATGCGGCGGCCGCGATACGCCACCTCAAGCGGCGCATGGGTTCGCGGCCGGAAGTTCGCGAGGTCGGTGAGATTCAGCAATCCATCATGCGCCCGCATGTCGGACGACGATTCGCTGCGCCAGCTCGCCGGTGTAGAAACTCTCGACGCCGTCTTGCGCGAGGGTCGCCAGCGTCGCCGCCAGATCGGGATTGCGCACGATGTCGCCGGGCCGCTTCGGGGTGCCGTCCGGCCGGAGATAGAGGCGGCGCCCGTCGGCGGTGAAGGCGAGCTTGTCGACATAGGGCAGTCGGCCATAGGCGGCCTCGTTCAGCGACGAACATGCTGTAGACATGCGGCCGGATCGCCCAGCCTTGTTCCGCGAAGCCGGTGGCGGCGCGAAACAACCCAACCCAGTCGGCGCGGCCGAACTCCGCATGCGCCACGGCGAACACGCGCAGGATGCCCGGCGTGGTGACGGCGCGGTGGCCAAGCTCGTTGACGCCGCCGGCCAGCACATAGCCATAGCCGTCGGCGCATTCACCCTCGAAGCAATCAGCCCACATCGCCGGCGTGCAGGCGGCAGGGCAGGTGGACAAGCCGTCCAGGACGATGTGCCGCCCACTGCCTGGATCATGCAACTGCAGCACGCCGAGTCCGCCGATGCCGCACATCAACGGATCAACCACGCCCTGGGTGAGTGCGCAGGCCAGGACCGCATCGAGCGCGTTGCCGCCTTGCCGCAGCATCGCCACCCCGGCCTCCACCGCCTCCGGCTGGGGTGCGGTGAGCATCGCCCGCGCGGGCGGCACGCGGCGTTGCGGGCGGGCCATCGGCTGCGCTCAGTAGCGGCGCAGCAATGCCACGAGCCGCCCTTGCACCTTCACTTTGTCGGCCGGAAAGATCTGCGACTTGTACGCAGAATTCGCCGGCTCCAGCGCGATCGAGGCGTTGCTGCGGCGGCGGAGGCGCTTCAGCGTCACCTCGATGTCGTCGACCAGCGCCACGACGATCTGGCCGTTCTCCGCCACCTCGCCCTTGCGGATGATCACCGTGTCGCCGTCGAAGATCCCGGCTTCGATCATCGAATCGCCCGCCACCTCCAACGCGTAATGGTCGCCGCCGCCGAGCATCGCCATCGGCACCTCGATCATCGCACCGCTCTCGCGCAACGCCTCGATCGGCAGGCCGGCGGCGATCCGGCCGTACATCGGCAGCTGCACCGCGCCTGCGTCGGCGGCGGCGCGGGCGCCGGGCAGGCGGCTGGTGAAGTCGCCGCGGATGACGTTCGGCGCGAAATTGGCGGCGTTGAGTGCGGCGGGCTCGGTCTTCGACGGCGCCGCGTCCACATTGCCCGCCCGTGCCTGAAGGTCATCAGGCGCCCGCACCACTTCCAGCGCCCGCGCCCGATGGTGGCGGCGTTGCAGGAAGCCGCGCTCCTCCAGCGCCGAGATAAGCCGGTGGATGCCGGACTTCGATTTCAGCTGCAACGCGTCCTTCATTTCCTCGAAACTCGGGGAAAATCCGGTGGTCTTGAGATGCTGGTCGATGAAGGTCAGCAACTCGTGTTGCTTGCGGGTCAGCATCTGCGTGGTCTCCGGTACTGGACTGTGGCCGGACGGAACGGAACAAACCGGCAACTGACGCGATGTTCTATATAAGTTCCCGAAGCCACGTCAAGCCCGAACGAATTGAATGAACTGGCGTTCATTTCGTGCATTTGATACGACGCGCAATCGGAGACCTTTATGACCAAGCTCATGCTCATCGCGATGACCGTTCTCGCCCTTGCCGGCTGCACGCGGTACTCTTCCACGCAGTCCAAGCCGGGCGGATATTTCACCGGCGCCGGCTCGCCCTAATCCGCGGCGGCTTCGTCCAACATCTGCATCGCCTGCACCACCGTCGCCCGGCGCACCTCGGTCCGGTCGCCGGGAAAGACGCGTCGGAGGGTGCGGGTTTCGCGCCCGGCGCGGGCGCAGCCGAACCACACTAGGCCCACCGGTTTTTCGGCGCTCCCCCCGCCTGGCCCGGCCACGCCGGTGACGGAAACCGCGAGGTCTGCCTCGGAGCGAGCAAGCGCGCCTTGCGCCATCAAGCGCGCAACCTGCTCGCTGACCGCGCCGACCGCTTCGATGACTGCCTCGGGGACGCCGACGAGTGCCGTCTTTGCCGCGTTGGAGTACGTGACGAAGCCGCGGTCCACCACGTCCGAACTGCCGGCGATGGCCGTGAGTGTGGCGGCGATCAAGCCGCCGGTGCAGCTTTCCGCCGTGGCGATCCGCAGCCCCTTGGCGCGGCATTGCGCCAGCAGCGCTTCGGCCTGGTCCAGTTCTGCCGCGTCGATCATTGCATCCCCTGGCATTGCATTCTCCGGTTTCGGGTCAGTCGAGCAGGCCGGGCCAGCGGTTTCGCGCGGCCCAGATGATGCCGGCGGCGATTGCGCCGGCGATCACGTCGTCGGCCATCACGGCCGCCGGCCCGTGCTGGCGGTCCGCCCATCCGACCGGTCCGGGCTTCGTGATGTCGAGCAACCGGAACAGCAGGAAGGCCGCGGCCAGTCCCAGTGGTGAGGGTGCGGCCAGCGGCAGCATGGCGATCCACATGCCGGCGACCTCGTCGATCACCACCCAGCCGGGGTCATCGCCGGCATGCGTCGCGCGTATCGCCCAGATGCCGGCGAGGACCGCCACCAATGCGGCGATCGGCAAAGCCAGCGGCGACCAGATCAGCAGCAGGCTGCCGATGCCGAGCGCCAGCAACGAGCCGGCGGTTCCGGGCGCCCGGCGCGCGAAGCCGCTGCCGAAGCCGCTGGCGATCAGCCGGGCGGGTGTCATGTCACGGCCGCCAGGAAGGCGTCGATCGCTGCTTGTGCCACGGGTTCGGCCAAGGTCGGCGCGTGCCCGACGCCCTCAATCTCCGCTACCACGAGATCCGGCCGAATGCCGCGCATCTTCAGGACCGTGTCGCTCAGCAGGATGTTGCTGCGTAGGCCCAGCACCAGCAGCATCGGCAGCGGCGGCACCGCGCGGAACATCGGCCAGAGATCGCGGACCGGCGGCGCCAGCAGGTCGGCGATTCGGGTGTCCCAGCGCGGGTGCAGCATTCCATCGGGGCCGGCGGCATAGGTGAGGGTGGCGAAGCGCTGCCATTCATCCTCGGTCTGTAAGGACAAATACGGCAGCAGGCGGCGCAGATGCGCGGCGGCGGTCGCGATGTTCGGCAACGCCGGGTCCTCGGCGATGAAGCGGCGCAGAAAGGTGCTGCCGGCGGCGCCGATCTCCGGGCCGATATCGTTCAGGACCATCGCCGCCAGCATCCCCGGCCGCACGCTGCCGATGCCCATGGCCAGCAGGCCGCCGAAGCTGGTGCCGACCGCGACAACTCGGTGCAGATGCAAGGCGGCCGCAACATCGAGGACATCGCGCAGGCAGGCTTCGGGTCCATAGCGGGCGGTGTTCCTGGCGCGTCCCGAGTGACCGCGGCCGGGATAGTCGATGGCCACGATCCGGCGTCGCTGCGCGTGGCGCTCGGCAAAATCGGCGAAATCCTCGCTGCTGCGCACCAGGCCGGGCAGGCACAGCACCGGCAGGCGATCGTGATCGGCCTCGCGGCCCCATTCGAGGATTCCGAGTTCAAGACCATCCCAAGCCCGCAGCGAACGGCTCAGCGCAGCCATGCGGCCATCGGGTGGGCGGCGCGATCATGGCGCTTGGCGGCGTAGACGACCTGGCTTTCGATCACCCGCTGCACGTAGTTGCGGGTTTCCGAGAACGGGATGAGCTCGATCCAGTCGACAATATCGACACCAAAGCCGCGCGGGTCGCCATTGCTGACCAGCCACTCCGACACCCGGCTCGGGCCGGCATTATAGCTGGCGATCGCCAGCGGCGCCGCGCCCCCGAACTGGTCCAGCAAGTCGCGCAGATAGGACGTGCCGAGCAGCATGTTGTAGCCGGGGTCCTGCACCAGGGCCGCCGGCAGCGAAGGTGCCAAGCCGAGCTTGCGCGCCACCGCGCCCGCGGTGCCGGGCATCAACTGCATCAGGCCACGGGCGCCCACCGGGCTGATCGCGGTGGAATCGAAGCTACTTTCCTGGCGCATCAAGCCCAGCGCGAGCGACGGGTCCATGCCGGGTTGGCCGGGCGGTTCCACCGGGATCGGCCAACCGGCGTCCAGCAGGGTCATGCCGTCACGCCCAGCGCGGCGGGCGATGGCCACCGCGGTTTCCGGCATGCCGAACCCGGCGGCGAGCCGGGCCGCCAGCGCACGGTCCGGCCCATCCGGCGCGATGTCGTCGAGGCGCAGCAGGAAGGGCTGGGCGCGGCGCGGCGCACCCCAGGCGACGAGGTAGGCGGCGGCCCGCGCCAACTCGCGGCCGGCGAGGTCGAGTGCCCGCGTGGCGTCGGCGGGTGGATCGCGGCTCGCGGTGATCGCGGCGGCGAGGTCGAGGCCGAGACGAAGGGCGGCGAGTTGGCCGTAATAGGTTCCTGGCCACGAGGCGGCGATGGTGTATTCGGCGTTCGCGCGGGCCGGGTCGCCGGCGGCGGCGGCGGTGCGGCCCAGCCAGTAATGCGCCCGACCCTGGGTGATCGCGGCGGTCGAGATCGCCGCGAGGCTTTGGAAATGCGGCGCCGCCTTCGCCGGATCGTGCAACTGGCGAAGTGCTATGAATCCGGCGAGGAATTCGGCGTCCAGATGCGCTTCGCCTGCGGTGGACGTTTCGCCGGCGGCAAGCGCGTACGCGCCGGCCGGATCGCCGTTGCGCAGACGGCGGCGGGCGAGCAGGTTGCGCTCGTTCCAGAACGCCGCCCGCTGTTCGGCGGTCGCGGCCCGCTCGGCGGCGGCGGCCTCGCGCCACAGCGCCATTGCGGCGTCATCCTGGTCGCCACGACGCAGCCAGCGCGCCTGATCGAGCATGAATCCGGGCGAGTCCCGCTGTTTGGCCGGCAAGGCGGCCAGCAATGCGGCGGCCTGCGGATCGTCGCGTTTCAACGCCAGGCGAGCAGCGGCGCGGGCACGGTCCGGCGGATCGAGCCTTGTGGCCTGACGCTGCGCCCCGGCCGCGTCGCTCCAGGCCAAATGTTCGAACCGGTCCCACTGGTCGCGGCCGGTGAGGGTCGCCCCCAAATGGGCCAGCAGCAGGGTTTCCGCGGCGGCATCGGCGGGTGCGGTCACCCAGCGGCGACGGGCCGCGGCATCGGCTTCGGCGGCGCGGCCGGCATGGCGGAAGGCGTCGGCACAGCGCAGCAGGGCGGCGGAGGTTTGCTGTGGTGTCGCATCGCACAGCTTCAGCGCCACCGTGTCGTCCGGCTCGTTCGCCAGTGCTGCCTCCCGCCGCGCCGCGAGCGTGCTTTGCTGCGGCCAATCCGGGCTGGTCGCCATGAATTCGGCGATGTCCGCGGCATCAGCGGCGTTGGGGGTCATCAGGCGGTAATAGGTCACCAGCTTGCGCGCCACCGGGTCGGCGTAGGCGGCGACGGCAAGCTCCGCCTCCGCCCAGCGGTCGGCCCGGACCAGGCCGATCACATCAGGGGTGGAAGGCGGCTGGGCGTGGGCGCCGCTGGCCGGGACCAGCAGCACAACGAGCAGCAAAAGGAGGCGGCGGCGCGGCATGCAATGATTGTAGCCCAGCCCGCCCTTGCGGCGCATCCCTGCCGCGCCTAGCTTTCTCGGCCGGCGCGCGCGTGCGCGCCGAACGTCCAAACCGGAGGAAGTGCTGATGTTCAAAGGGTCCCTTGTCGCCCTGATCACGCCGATGCACGCCGATGGCAGCCTGGACGAGAAAAAGTTCGAGGCATTCGTCGACTGGCAGATCCGCGAGGGCACGAACGGCCTGGTCCCGGTCGGCACCACCGGCAAATCCCCGACCCTGAGCCATGACGAACACCGGCGCGTGGTGGGCATCACCGTTGCGGCAGCCGGCGGCCGGGTGCCGGTGATCGCCGGCGCCGGCTCCAACAGCACCGCCGAGGCGATCGCGCTGGCGCGGGACGCCAAGGCCGCCGGTGCGGACGCGATCCTGGTGGTGACGCCGTACTACAACAAGCCGACGCAGGAGGGCATGTTCCTGCATTTCTCCGCCATCGCCGACAGCGTCGATATCCCGATGATCATCTACAACATCCCGCCGCGCAGCGTCGTCGACATGAGCGTGGAGACGATGGCGCGGCTCGCGCGCCACCCGAACATCGTGGGCGTGAAGGACGCGACCGCCAACCTGGTGCGCCCGCTGCACACCCGCATCGCCTGCGGCGACGATTTCTGCCAGCTCTCCGGCGAGGACCACACCGCCATCAGTCATCTGGCGGCCGGCGGCGTCGGCTGCATCAGCGTCACCGGCAACGTGGCGCCCCGGCTGCTGAGCGAGATGCAAACGGCGTGGCAGGACGGGCGCGTGTCGCATGCGATGACCATCCAGAACCGCATGGTGCCGCTGCACGACGCGCTGTTCAGCGAAACGAGCCCGGGGCCGGTGAAATATGCCGCAAGCCTGCTCGGCCACACCTCCGAGCATTGCCGGCTGCCGCTGGCGCCGATCGGCGAGGCCACCAAGGCCCGGGTGCGCACCGCCATGACCGGCGTCGGCCTGCTGAACTGAGGCGCCGATGGCCGACAACAAGACCGTCAAGAAATCGGGCCTGATCAGTCACGGCATCGCGGCACAGAACCGACGTGCCCGCTTCAACTACACGATCAAGGAGACGATGGAGGCGGGCGTCGTGCTGAAGGGGCCGGAGGTAAAAAGCCTGCGCCACGGCCGCGCCACGCTGACCGAGGCCTGGGCCGGCGAGCGCGACGGCGAGCTGTATTTGTTCAACTGCTACATCCCCGAATATCAGGGCGGCGTGCTGTCGCGGTTCGAGCCACGGGCGCCGCGCAAGCTGTTGGTGAAGCGCAAGCAGATGCGCGCATTGCTGGGTGCGGTCTCGCGCGACGGTGCCACTCTGGTGCCGCTCGACATCCATTTCAACGAGCGCGGCATGGCCAAGGTGCAGCTCGGCCTGGGCGAAGGCCGCAACAAGGCGGACAAGCGCCACGCCATCGCCGCGCGTGACTGGCAGCGCGACAAGGCCCGGGTGATGCGCGACAAGGGATAGCTTCGCCATGTCCAAGGACGAGAGCCGCGACAAGCTGATCGCAACCAAGCAGCAATGGGCGAGAGACGGGCGCCTGCTGACCGGCACCACCGCCGACCCCGCGCAGGATCGCCTGCCGCCCGGCCAACGGCTGGTGCGTGACTGGCCGGTGCTCGACCTCGGCGCGCAGCCGGAGATCACGCCGGAGCGCTTTCGCCTCGATATCGACGGCGCGGTGAAGCACCCGATCTCGATGCGGCTCGATGAATTCACGGCGCTGCCGCAGCAGGACAGCGTGTCCGACATGCATTGCGTGACCCAGTGGTCGCGCTACGACAACCAGTGGCGCGGCGTGTCCGCCCGCACGCTGCTCGATCTGGTGAAGCCGCAGGACAATGCCGCGCATGTCATTCTGCACGCCAACGATGGCTACGCGACGAATATCCGGCTCGACCAGTTTGACCAGCCGGACGTGTTCCTGGTGCATAGCTGGAACGGCGAGCCGATCGACCGCCGCCATGGCGGGCCGGTGCGGGCACTCATTCCGCGGCTCTACCTATGGAAATCGGCGAAATCGATTCGCCGGATCGAATTATCCGCAGTCGACAAGCCGGGTTTTTGGGAGCGGAACGGCTACCACAACAACGCCGATCCGTGGCGTGAGGAACGCTACAGCTAACGCTGGCCTCACGCCGGCGCGCGCATCCTCGCCACCCGGATGAACGTGGCGATGATCCGCCCGCCCGCCCGCAACGTGCCGCGAAGCGAGCCCGCCACCTTGGACACCCCGCCGGCGCGACGGCGATAGGGCATCGGCACCTCAAGAATGCGCAAGCCGGCGCGTGCCGCTTTCATCTGCATCTCGATGTTCCAGCCATAGGTCATCTCGCGCATGTCCAGCCGCGCCAGCGCGTCGCGACGGATGGCGCGGTAGGCGCACATGTCGCTGTAGCGAACGCCGTAGAGCGCGCCGATGCCGATGCCCGCGAGTTGGCCGGCGAGAACCTGATGCCAGTTCATCGATCCGGCTTCGCGCACGCCGCGGGTGCGCGAGGCGATCACGAAGTCGTGCGTGCCGGCGGCAATCGGGTCGAGCAACGCGCGCGATCAGATCGCCGCGATCGGCGCCGTCGCCGTCGAGGAAGACGATGACGTCGCATTCCGGCGACGCCGCCGCGGCACCGGCGGCGCAGGCACGTCCGTAGCCGCGCTGCGGCAACGACACCACCACGGGCTCCGGCTTCGCGGGCCACGCGTTGGGTGTCATCGGTGCTGCCGCTGTCGGCGACGATGATTTCCCCGACACGATCGCGCGGCAACTCGGCGATGACGGCACCGATCGCCTCCGCCTCGTTCAGCGTCGGGATGACGACGGCTACAGGCTCCATCGCAGGCCGCAATTCTCGCAAGGTTTCGGCGGTGCGTCGCCAAGCAGTGTCTCGCGGAAATCCTGGTAGCGCGCGCCGTTCCAGATCTCGCGCAGCGTCTGCCTGCGTGGCGTCGCCGAGCGTGTAGTTCTCGTAGCCGCGCGCCGAGAACGGCGCGATGCAGCAGGGCAAGCGCGCGGCCATGCGCGGTGAAATACATCAACGACCACGGCCGCCGGCAAGTCGACCACGGTGCGTCGTCCTCGGCCGCGCTTCAGGCTCAGCCCGGCTCGGTGGCACCGGACGCATCGAGCGTCACGCCGAGGGTTTCGCCGAGCGCCTGCGCGGCGCGCGATCGACTGCTTCCTCTTCCGCGCGCGTTTCCTCGAACAGCGACGAGTCGGGGCGCGCCAGGCCGCGGCCGAGTCGTCGAACACGAGGCGCTGCAGATGGACCTCCTTGCACGCCGATCTGGGCTGCGAGGCGCACGAAGTCGGGCAGCTGGTCGACCGTCTCCTTCAGGCCGGTCAGCCACAGCGAGACGCGCGGCGTGGTGGCACCGATCTGCGCGCTGAAGCGCGGTGAATTCGCTGACGTTGCGCACGATGCGATCGAACAAGTCCTTGCCGCGCACCTTGAGGAAGCTCGCCGCCTCGGCCGCATCGAGCGAGACGCGCAGCTCGTCGAGCCCGGTGTCGATGAGCTCCTGGCGCTTGCGCGGCGTCAGCAGCGTGCCGTTGGTGTTGAACAGCACGTAGGTGCCGCGAGCCTTGAGGTAGCGGATCATGCGCGGCAGGTCGCGCACCAGCATCGGCTCGCCGACGCCGTGCAGCACCACGCGGGCGACGTTCGGCACCTGGTCGACGATCGTGGTGAACAGCTCCCAGCTCATGTCCGCCGGCGGCTCGAGATCCTCGAAGGTGCGCGGGCAGGTCTCGCACAGCAGGTTGCAGCGGTTGGTGACCTCCAGATAGAGGCAGACTGGTGCGGCCTCCGCGATGGCGTGAGCGTTTGGCGTCGACCGCCTCGAAATAGCGGCGCGGGTCTTTCAGCGTGGTGCGTCGGACATCACAGGCTCCTTGCCAAGACGGGGGGTTTGAGGCGGTGACGCAGATCACGCATGGCGAGCACGACGAACGGCACGTAGATGAACGAGAACTGCAACGTCTGGTCGTGGAAAGGATCATGGTACTGCACGATCGCGGCGACCGAAAGATAGATGACGCTGGCTGAGGGAACGAGGCAGGCAGGCAAAGCCAGCCAGACGAAATACCATGAATAATGCGGCGTCACCACGAGGACAACAGCGGTTGCCATGACGCAGACGTCGCGGGCGACGGACACCGGATGCAGCCGCAGCGCGGGGGTTTCGCTCGCGCAGGAACATGATCCAGACGGCGAGTGCCAACAGGCCGGTCGCGGCGCAGGCGAGCCAAACCCTGCCGGCGGATGGCGGCAACGGCACCAGCCGCGCCAGCCACATCGAGCCAGTAGATGCCGGTGCCGCTGCCGAGATTCTCCTCCGCGAGATATCCCGGCAGGAATCCGAGCACGTGCGAGCCGGCATCGATGTAGAGCAGGTAGATCCGACCATCATCGACCGCCATCGTCGACGGTGTTTGCCAGTCGCGCGGCCGGGCGCGCCAGAAACGCCGGGAACAGCACCGCCGGCAGGAATTTTGTCAGCGTCGCCGCGGCCAATGCCGCGCCCACGAAGCGCGCGCCGCCCACGCACCCAGCGCCAGCATCGCCAACGCGAGCAAAGCCGACCACCGCCGCGTCGACGTGGGCATTGCCCGCGAACTCCCAGACGACGAGTGGATTCCACGCGTAGATCAGCACCCGCGCGCGATCTAGCGGGCGAGAGCGAGCAGGCGGATCATCACGGCGATGGCGAGGACCTCGAAGCCCAGCATCGCCAGCTTCATCGCGATCGGCGTCTCGCTGAAGGCGGTCACCACGCGAAAGATGACCTGTGCCACCGGCGGGTAGATGGTCGGTGCATATTCGGCACGATTGACGCTCGGGTAGATCACGCGCGTCGCGCAGAGCCGCCAACGCCGGGTCCGCCGGAATATAGCGTAGGGGTTGAGGCCGGCATTCTGCACCCGGCCGTCCCAGATATAGCGATACAGGTCGGTCGACAGGAACGGCGGCCCGAGCCAGAGCGATGCAGGCGCATCGCACAAGCGACGACCAGCACCAGCCAGAGCGCCTGGGCAGTCGGCAGCACGCGACGCAGCACCAGTGCCACGGCGGCGAAGTAGATGCCGGCGGCCACGATTCCGATGCCGACGAACGCCGGCCTGCCGCGCGTCCGATCCCGGATCGCCCGCGCCGGGCTTGTGCACGGCGAGCCCCGCCGCGACCAGCAGCACCAGGGCGGCACCGGCGAGCGCCAGCCAGCGAATGTCGCGATGGCCGGGATACCAATGTCATTCGGCGGCGGTGCTGAGCATCTCATGCAGCGCACCAGCCTCGCGATGCGGCTGATGTCGCTGGCGCGGGATACGCCAGGCATGCGCCTGATGCCGGCTTCGCTGCATTCGCGCAGCAGGCGGCGCAAGGCGGCCAGTTGATCGTCGACGTCGTACCAGTTGCGGCAATTCGACGAGACGAAGCCCGAGTTCGGCGGCGCGCGCCCGCGGTCTGGTCGGCGACCTGCTCCGTACTCCAGGCGATGTCCGCGAACAGCCGCGCATGCGGCGCCTTCATGCCGATGAGGTAATAACCGCCATCGTCGCAGGCGCCGAGCACGACGCGGTCGCCCGGCGCGGCGAGCATGCCGGCGGCGTCCGCCAGCAGCGAGGTCGGCAGCGTCGGGCTGTCGGAGTTGAGCAGGCAGACCGCGTCATAGCCCGCGCGCGAACAATGCCTGTGCCGCATGCAGCAGGCAGCGGCCGAAGCCGTCGTCGAGCGCCGTCCGGCTGGACCAGGCCTGGCTGCCATCGGCGAGGACCAGCCGGTGCCTGTCGGCGAGCATGCCATCGAACAGCGCTTCAGAGCCCGCCGGAGCATAGGCGACATAGGCACTGAATCGCCGCCTGTCGCCGCCGCCAGCCGATGTTCTCGGTCACGTCGCGCAGGAAGCTCGCGCTCAGTGCCGTCGGCCTGGTCGGGCGTCAGCGGCGGGACCAGGCGCGTCTTCGACGCGGCCGGGCACGCGGCGCCTTGGCCATCACCGCGATGGCGCAGGTTTCGGCGCGTATCGGTGCCGCATCGTTACGATCCGCTGAACCAGTTGTAGCCGCGATCTTCCCAGAACCCGCCGGGCATGCGGTTGGTGACGTAGATCGTCGTGACCCATTTCGGGTTCTTGAAGCCGAGCTTGGTCGGGAATGCGAATCTTGAAAGGATAGCCGTATTTGGCGCGGCAGTATCTCGTCGGCGAATTGACATTGCCATGATCGTCTGCGGATGCAGGGCGGTCGCCATGTCGATGCTGCCATAGTAGCCGTCGGCGCAGTGAAGCCGACATACTTCGCGGTGATGTCGGCGCCGATCCGTTGCAGAAAGGTCGACGAAGCGCGGGCCGCTCCATTTGCCGATCATGCTCCAGCCCTCGACGCAGACATGCCGGGTGATCTGGCTTTCCTGCGGCAATGCCGCGAGGTCGCTCACCGTCCAGGGCCGCTTGTCCGCGATCAGTCCGGACAATTCCAGGCGGTAGCTCGGGGCTTCGAGCGTCGGCGCGTCGTCGGCGGCGAAGAAGGCGTTGTAGCGGAAATCCTTCACCACGTCGCTCTCGGCGAAGGTCGGTGCCAGGCGGGTGCCGCTGAGCAGCATCGCCTGGAACCTGTCGTTCCAGCGCGACGACCGCGGCGAGCGCGCGCTGCACCGCATCCTGGTCGGTGATGTCGCAGCCCGTCAGCATGGTCAGGCCGCCAAGGGTGAGGCCGCGCCCGAGCAGTCCACGCCGCCCGAGGCGCTGCTCGGCCGCGGCCACCAGGCTGGTGCGTTCCAGGCGGGAGCTCATGGCACGTCCTCGGAGGCACGGCCGGTGATCATCGCGACCAGCGTCTTTGGCACCAGGATGGTGAGGGTGATGTGCACGACGATGAACCCCGCGATCGCCGCCATGGCGAGGAAATGCACCACCCGCGCCGCCTCGTAGCCGCCGTACAGCCAGGTCAAGGAACTGAAGCTGCACCGGCTTCCAGATACCGAGGCCGGAGGTAATGACGACGATGATCGCCAGCAGCACGCCCCAGTAGAACGCCTTCTGCACCGCGTTGTATTCGCCCAAGCGATGCGCCAGCCGCCCGCGCAAGGCGGCGCGGAAATCGCGCACCAGCGCGCGCGGGCGCAGCGGCAGGAAATCGCGCCGGAAATGGCCCGAAACCACGCCATAGCCGAGATAGACCACGAGGTTCAGCACCAGCAGCCACATCGCCGCGAAATGCCACATCAGCGCTCCGGCCAAGCCATCCTCATAGGTCAGCGGCTGTGACAGCACGGGGTCGCCGCCGAGGCTGATGGCCTCGGGAAAGCGAAAGGCGATCGGCAGGGCCGGATACCAGTTATAGATGCGCCAGCCGCTGCCGATCATGATGACGATGGCGACCGCATTGAGCCAATGGGTGATCCGCAGGATCAAAGGTACGGTGGTCCGCGGAAGCAAACGTGCGGTGACCCGTGGGGTCAACGGCGCGGTCGGCGATCCGGTGACGCTCATGGCAGCACCTCCAGGCCGTCCTCGCGCATTACCTCGGCGGCTTGCGGGCTGCCCAGGAAGGCGATGAAACGGTCAGTGTTCGGGCTTCTCGCCACCCGCGACACGGCAATCTTGAACACCGCCGCAGTATACAGCGCATCAGGAACGGACGCGGCGGCCGCGAGGCCCGGCTCGGCCGCGAGGTCGCTGGTATACACCAGCGCCGCGTCGGCCGCATCGGAGCGCAGCAGGAACACGGCGTCGGCGGTGTCAACCACGCCGGTGACGCGGCCCGGCAACGGGGTACCGGCCGCCGCCAATGCCGCATGACTCTGCTGGCCTGACGCCGCGACAGCGGCGTCGACGACGGCGAGCCGCGGCGCCGCTGCCAGGGCGGTCGCGAGGTCCGATGGCGCGGCCGGACCGCGCCGCGCCAGCACCAGCCGGTCACGCCAGGCATCGAGCACCGGTTGGGGTTGCACCAGCTTGCGGGCGAGGGCGTCGGCGAATTCCTGCTCGCCCTGGCCGATCAGCACGTCGCTGCGCACGCCGTGGGCGATCTCCTCCAGCAGCAGCTTGGTCGGCGACGCAAAGACGCGCACCGGCACGCCGGTCTGGCTGCGCCACATTTGGCCGACATCGCCGATGGCATGGACCATCGTCGCTTCGGTGAACACGACGACATCGGGCGCGACCTCCTGGCCGTGGGCAGCGCTGCCGATGGCAAGCCCTGCCAGCAGCAAGGCGAGTGCTGCCGGGCGGTGCCGCGCATGCTCAAAGCCGGGCCACGATGCCCGGCGCGATTTCTGATCCATTCACCCAACGCCTCTGGCCGGCATCCACTATCATGTCCAACTCAGCGAGGCGCCGGCCGTTACAGCGGATGGACGAATTTGCGGCGAGGGGTGCCCCGAGGGCGCTTGCTACAAGATGTCGGCATGCTGGGAGGCGAAGACGCAGATTCCGGCGTTCGATTCCTGCCGCCGTGCGCGGCGGTAGTAGATCGGGTTTTCCCGCGCCGGGGTGAAATGCGTCAGCATGCTGCGGCGGGACGCCTGGGTCTTGGTGATGGCGGCATCGGCGTGGGCGAGGTCGGCATGCCACAACAGCACATCGCCGCGCTTCGCCAGGAACGAGCCCTTGGTCTGGCCGTAGGTGACGGCGTCGTCGTGCAGGCTCTGCGCGAAGCGCGCCTGGTCGGCCGCGAAGCCTTCCATCCACTTGCTGACGCCGCCGAACAGGAAGTCCGGCGAGAGGTGGCTGCCGATATAATATTCCAGTTCGCCGGTGCCGGGCTTCACATCCTCCAGCGCCACCCAGGCGGCGGCAAAGGCGCGCGGATTCTGCTCGATCTGCACGAAGGCCGAATCCTTCTGCATCGTCTGCTGCAATCCGTTCCACAAGGTCAGCCCCTGGAACGCCTTGGGCGTGTCATCGAAGATCGCGGCCAGGAAGGCGACGACGGTGGGCGAGGCAATCACCCGGCGGGCGGTGGCGGAATGCGCGTACATGTCGAGCAGCTTGGTGCGGCCCTCGCGGTGGCGAATGTCCGGTGGGCACAAATGCTGCTGGTCATCAGGCTCGAACGTCTCCATCAGCAACCCTTCCGGCGGATTCTGCCAGGTCCGCTCGATCTCCTCGTTCAGGGCGGCCACCGTCGCCGTCGGCACCGCGTTGCGGATCACCAGATAGCCGTCGCGCACGAAGCGAAAGATCGAGGTCGACATCTCGCCGGAGAGTTCGCCACGCCGGTGCTTGTCGGCCATCCGGTCGAGCCAGTCCGGACGGTCGATCCACAAGCCTTCGGGGCGGGATCGCATCTCCGCCGCCGGCGGTGGTGCTGCGTCCGCTTCCTCGAGCGTGCCGTGGTTGGTGTCCGCTTCCGGCAGCAGAAAGACCTTGGAGTTGACCACGCGCAGTCGGATGTCGCGCAGCATGTCGCGCGGCACCAACCCGGGCAGGCGGAAGCTGAAGGCGCAATGGCCGTCGCCCAGGCCCGCGTCCTGCAGGTCCTGGCGGAATTGGTCGGCGGCGGTCTCACCCAGGAGTTTGCTGCCGGCGAAGACCTGCAGCACGAAACGGTGGCCGGGCGTGGCCCGGCAATGAATCCACCCCTCGACCATCTGGTCGTCGGCACGATCGATATGGCCTGCGATTTCCAAGTAACGCTCCGTCCTCAGGCTGCAACACAGACCCGCGAGGCCGGCGCGCTTTCTCTGCCAGTTATGCGTTGATCCGAAGCGGCACTGCGCCGACGCCCGGCGCCTTGCATAGCCAGGGTCCGCAACGTCAATCACAAGACAAAATACCGCCGACCGCGCCGTGTGTCGACAGGGCGCAGCATCCTGCACCGCCATGAAAACGGCGCTCCCCTTGGGTGCCACGCAATTGTATTGTTGTGTCAAGGGACGAAGAATGCCGTAACTTCGGCAGGATCGACGTGGTACCGTGTGGATTCCCGGTTAGGCCCGCTTGGGCAATGAGCGGGGCCAGCGGTATTACGGAGAGATGGGTGGCTGCGGAATCTGACAGCGAAGTGCCTGCGGCAACGGTGCTCGTCGATCCGGCACTCGAAGCGGTGCGGGCCGTGGTCGCGGCATCGCCGCAGCCGCTGGCGGTGTTCGACGGCGAGGGCGGATGCATCGCCGCCAACCGCCACTTCCTGCTGCGCGCGGCAGGCGACGGCGGCGGAGCCGACCGCCTGGAGCAGCGCACATTGTTCAAGCCGGACCAACGGCGGCAATCGAGTTCTGATGTCGATGCGCGACAGCGGGGCCGAAGGCGCACCACCGTTGGTTGACGCCCGCGCCGTCGATTTCTTCGATGGTGTCGCCAACGCCCTGCCGGTGATGTTCAACGCGAAGGATACGCAGTCCCGCTATCTGTTCATGAACCGCTACCAGGCGACGCTGTACGGTGTCGCGCCGGAATCGGTGGTGGGGATGACGGCCGCGGAACTGCTCGGACCGGAATACGGCGCCTATACCCGCGGCTTGGACAATGAGGTGGTTAAAACCGGCCGGGGTTTGCCGTTCTTTGAGGAAAGCTGCGCGCTGGCCGATGGCAGCATCCGGCGCTGGCTGACCAGCAAGGTGCCGCTGACGGGCGCCGACGGGGCGATCTGGGGGGTCGCCACGGTTGCCATCGACATCACCGAGCGGACGCGCCTCGAGGCGGGCCTGCGCCTGGCCAAGGATCAGGCGGAGGCGGCAAACCGGGCCAAATCCGGGTTCCTCGCCGCGATGAGCCATGAATTGCGCACGCCGCTAAATGCCGTCATCGGTTTCGCCGAACTCATCCACCAACAGGTGCTGGGGCCGATCGGCATGGCGGAATATGGTGATTACGCCGGCCACATTCTCCGCAGTGGCCAACATCTCCTGGCACTGGTGAACGACATCCTGGATTTCGCCCGTATCGAGAGCGGCAGCTTGCGGCTGAAGGTCGCGGCGGTGGACGTGAATGCGTTGGTGCGTGGGGCGCTGGACCTGCTGGAGCCGACGGCGCTGCAAGGCGGGGTGACGATCTTCGCCGAACTGCCCGAGGACGTGATCGAGATCCAGGCCGACGCGCAGCGGCTGCGCCAGGCGCTGCTGCATGTCGCCGGGAATGCGGTGAAATTCACCCCGCGCGGCGGCCGCGTGGCGATCAGCGTCCGGCCGGGGCAGGGGGAGGGCCATCGCAGGGATGCGGTGATCACCGTCACCGACACCGGTATCGGAATTGCCCCCGCCGACATGCCGCATGTGTTTGAGGCGTTCTGGCAGGCCGATAGCGGCCTCAACCGCCTGCGCCAAGGCGTCGGAATCGGCCTCAAGCTGGCGCGGCAGTTGATCATGACGCATGGCGGCCAGCTTGAGCTCGAAAGCAAACCGGGGGAGGGCACCTGCGTCACCATGACGCTGCCGGCCGAGGCGGCGGCGGATCCGGATGCAAGCGATCCGGAAGCAAAAGCTGCGGACACCGTCGCGCCGGGAGCACGCGCAGTTTCGTGCTAGATCGTGATGGCCGCTGGTGCCAGCGACCATCACGATCTAGCCTTTTGTTTAGGCGAGCAATTTTATGGCACGGTGATTCCGCCTAAAGCCATATTGCTCTAGTGTCCCGGAACTGAAGTTCGCCGTAGTGCGCGAACTCCAGTGCCGGGACACTAGTTCTTTGTTTTCAGTGACCTGCTTATCCCCTGCGTGCGCCATGAAGGATGGCGAACTTCGGGGGCAGGACACTACGCTGCTCTGCGGAATGCCGGGACTGCTGGGGTGCTGGTCGCACCAGGCGCGGTGCCAGGGCAGGACCTCCGGCGCGGTCATCGGATGGCCGACCAGGAAGCCTTGCGCGTAGTCGACCCCGAGCCGCAGCATACGCGCCCAGGTTGCCTCGTCCTCGATCCCCTCGGCGACGATTCTTCAGTCCCTTCGATTTCGCGGAGGCGATCGCCCGCCGTAGGAACGCCTCGATATCAGGGTCATGCGGCGCCTGTTGCACCAGATCCTTGTCCAGCTTCAGCGAGGTGAAGCTCATGTCCAGCAGCGGCGTGTGGTCGCGGATGGCGGGTCCGACATCGTCGATCGCCAGGCCGTAGCCTAGGCCACGCAGGTAGATCACGGCCGCCCGGATCTCGGATAGTTGGATCACCGGCTGGCTCTCGGTCAATTCGATCACCACCCGCGCCGCGGCGATGCCGGCGGCGGCGCGCTCGCGGTCCAGGATCGCCAGGGCCTCGGGTACCAGCAACACGTCCAGCGGCAGGTTCAGCGCGAGAGTAAGATCGAGCGAGTCCAGGCGCGGACCGCTCCAATCTGCGAAGGCGCGGCGCATGACCGCCGCGGTCAATGGCCAGGCGAGGCCGGCATCCTCCATCGGCGGGACGAAATTTTCCGGCGACATCATCCCGTGTGAAGGGTGTTCCAGCCGCGCCAGCACCTCCATTCCCATCGGCCGGCCGTCATGCAGACGCACGATCGGCTGATAGAGCGCTTGGATCAGCGCGTCCTTCAGCGCGCCGCGAAGCTCGGCCTCGGGCAGTTCGGCATCGCGCGGGCGGGTGGCTGGCACCAGCATCTTTCGGCCGGTCCCCCGCACGTCCTCTCCATTCATGCCAGCAAGATCCTGAACCGGATAATGGTGTTCCTCATATCGCGCAATCATAGCGCCTTTAAAGCGATAGTTTGGCGCAAACGGGGAGATTCGTCTCATGAACAAGATAAGACATCACATCCGGGCGTTGGCGCTTCGGTAATCTCTGCCGCCTACCATCGTGCCCGCAACGAGGGGCGAGCAGAATGGCGGCAGCGAATGCAGCGCCTGACTCCACGGATCTGGCCGACCAGACAGATGCATTGATCGCCGGCAGCTACCTGGTGGATTTCAGCGCGGAATTGCCGGCGGCGGGCGGCGGCCAACAGGCTTTTGCCGTCGCGGATCGGCGCGGTGGCCGCACCGGCCTGATGGCCGTGGCAGTGCGGCCGGAAGCGCCAGTTCGTGCGCATATGATCAACCTGTTGCTGCCGCAGGCCGTGGCCGGCGTGTTGTCGCCCGTGGCGCAAGGCGCTGCGCGCAGCAGGGGTGGCTCGCCCGGCTGGTTCGTGATTTGCGAGGCCCCGCCCGGCCCCTGCCTGTGGCTGCCCCCGTTCGCGCCAATCCGGCCCTGGAGCGAAGGCGACCTGCTGGAGCGGGTGCTCCGACCGGCGGCGCATGCGTTGGAACAGTTGCAGGCGCGGCACGTGACCCATCGCGCGATCCGGCCGGACAATTTGTTCCGGGCTGGCCCGCGCGATCCCGTGACCCTCGGCGCCGCCTGGGCAGCGCCGCCCGCCAGCCTGCAGGCGGCGATTTACGAACCGCCCTACGTTGCCAGTTGCGTCGCCGGCGGACGGGGTGACGGAAGCATCGCCGACGATGTCTACGCGCTCGGCGTGACGCTGCTGGTGCTGGCGTCCGGACGCCTGCCGCTGACGGGCCTCAACACCGTGGAAGTGGTTCGCCGCAAGCTCGAACTCGGCAGTTTCGCCGCGTTGGCCGGCGAGGAGCGGCTGCCGCCCGCGATCGCCGACCTGGTCCGCGGCATGCTGGCGGAGGACCCCGAGCACCGTCCGCCGCCGACGCTGCTGGCGGACCCGATGGCGGCGCGCACCCGCAGGGTCGCGGCCCGCCCGCCGCGGCGCGCGCAACGGCCACTCGAAATCGGCCAACAAACCGTGTGGACCGCGCGGACCCTTGCTTACGCCATGGCCGACGAACCCGATCAAGCGGTGCGGCTGCTGCGCGGCGGCGGCGTCGACCGCTGGATTCGCCGCAGCCTCGGCGACTCCGTCCTCGCGACGCGACTGGAGGAGGCGGTGCGGCTGCAGGGCGCCGAGGCGGCGACCGAGAACCGGCGTGCGGATTCCATGCTCACGATGCGCGCCGTCGCCGTCCTCGATCCGTTGGCGCCGCTGTGCTGGCGTGGCATCGCACTCTGGCCGGACGGGCTTGGGCCAATATTGGCCGGCGCCGACGCGCCTGGGGCGCTCGACCTGTCCGAGCCGTTGCAGCAGATGCTGGAAGCGGAGGCGTTCACGGCCTGGGGCAATGTCCGGCCGGAGCGCTGCGACCCCAGTCTGCTGCGGCTCGACGCGCATCAGCATCGCACCTTGCTGCGCCTGCGCGGCTGGGGCGGCGGCCTGCCTCGGCTGCGGTATTTGCTGAACCCGCTGCTGCCGTGCCGCAGCAAGATGCTGGCGGGACGATTCGTGGTGCGTCTGGCCGATCTGCTGCCCGCCCTGGAGGATGTCGCGCGCACCAACCGACAGCGCCACCAGGGGGAAGGCGGCATCGTTGACCGTGATCTCGCGGCCTTCATCGCCGCCCGGCACGAGGCCAGGATCGAACGCGAGTTGATCGCTCTCGCCGACGCAAACAAGCCCGAGGTCGCGGCACTGGTGCAGCTGCGGTTGCTGGCGGGGTTGCAAGCGCAGGCCAACGGGCGCCCGGTGCCAGCCCTCGCCGCTTGGCTGGAACAACAGGTCGCGCGGGCATTGTCGGTTTGGCGCAGCCGGCAGCGGCGCGAGCGGATGCAAGCCGCCCTGACGGAAATGAGCACCGCCGGGCGTCTGGGAGCGATGCTGGCGGTGCTGGAAGATTCCGCGACGCAGCTCACCGACCAGCGTGAGCTGCAGGAAGCAAAGGCCCGGATCTGCGAGATCGACGCGCGGATCGCCGCCATTGAAGACGGGGCGGACCTGCGCCAGGAGGCGGCGCGGCGGATCGGCCAGGAAATCGTGGCCGGCATAGGTGCCGTCGCGCTGACGGTCGCAGTCGTGGCCGCCTGTATCCCGTGAAGGCGGTACCGAAACCGAAATCCGGGAAGTCGAGGTCGGCGAAGCAGGGCGATGGCGGCGTCTCGCCATGGCTGTTGGGCCTTGGCTGTGGTGTGCTGGCGACGATGGCCGCCCCCGTCGCCGCGGCCGTGGCGGGGTTGCTCGCGCCCGTGATCATCATCCTGATCTGCGACCAACGTCGGGGCAGGCCGGCGCTGCGGCCGGTCCTGCTGCTTGGCCTGGCTTTCGGGGTGCAGCCATTGAACGAGCTGTGGCAGGCGGGGGCGACCATGGATGCGGTCATGGCCCTGCTGGCCGACGCAGCACCCATCGGCTGGATCGTCCAGGCCGCGGGGTGGCTGACCGTGGAACTGGCACCATTGTTGATCCGCATCGCCATCGATGCCGGCGCCCGGGCCCGCGTGGCAAGACTGCAGGATGCCCGCCAGCGATGCCTCGATCAGTGGGACATGGAGGATGCAGCCTGATCGCAGCGCTCACCCGGACGGCGAACGCAAGGCCCACCGCCGGGTCAGGGACAATGTCAGGCCGTCATGGCCAGAGGGCGAGCGGCGCGGCGCTGCTCGGCGACCTGGTTGTGCATCGCCTTCTGCAGCTTTTCGAACGCGCGCACCTCGATCTGACGCACGCGTTCGCGAGAGATACCGTATTGCTGTGAAAGATCCTCGAGCGTGGTTGGGTTGTCCTTTAGCCGTCGCTCGATGAGGATATGCCGCTCGCGCTCGTTCAGCGTCGTCAGCGCGCCGGCCAGCAACGCCTTGCGGCCGCTGAGCTCCTCGCGATCGGCCAACTCGGATTCCTGGCTCTCGGCCTCGTCCACCAGCCAATCCTGCCACTCGCCCTCGCTTTCGGCGCGGACGGGCGCGTTCAGGCTGTGGTCGGGGGCGGACAGTCGGCGGTTCATGCTGACCACGTCCTGTTCCGGCACCGCCAGGACATGGGCGATCTTCGCCACTTGCTCGGGCTTGAGATCGCCGTCTTCGAATGCCTGCATCTGCCCTTTCAGGCGGCGCAGATTGAAGAACAGCTTCTTCTGCGCGGCGGTGGTGCCCATCTTCACCAGCGACCAGCTGTGCAGGATGTATTCCTGGATGGCGGCGCGGATCCACCACATCGCATAGGTCGCGAGACGGAAGCCGCGCTCCGGATCGAAGCGCTTCACCGCCTGCATCATGCCGACATTGCCCTCGCTGATCAGCTCGCCGACCGGCAAGCCGTAGCCGCGATAGCCCATGGCGATTTTCGCGACCAGGCGCAGATGGGAGGTGACAAGCTTATGTGCCGCATCCATATCCTCATGGTCGCGCCAGCGCTTCGACAGCTCCAGCTCCTCCTCGGGCGAGAGCATCGGGAACTTGCGGATTTCCTGGAGGTACCGGGTAAGGTTACCTTCGGGGGCAACGTTGATGACGGCAGAGACCATCATAGGCTCCTTTCGTCTGAGCAGACGCGCGCCTTGCCCGTATCGGCGCAAGGAGCATCGGTCTGTATAAGTCACTCCGGAGCGGGGTGTTCCCGGTGGAGACACCCGGAAGCGGGGTCAGATGCTGCGAAAAATCGCCCCGGGCAGGGCCCCCGGAAAGGCAGCCAAGCCCGGGCGTTCAACCGGAGCGGGCATCTATGCGCCCCGATCGCAGGTGACGTTATAGCCCGGCGGACACGGCCACGTCAATATACCGGACTAATGGAGTCGGAATTAAGTTTTTGACATGCCGGGCACCGCGCCGCGAAGGCCGAGGGCGGCCAGAAGGCCCTGCATGTCGGCCGGGGGCGCGGTTTCGAAGCTCAGCATCGCCCCCGAAACCGGGTGCCGGAAGCCGAGCCTCGCCGCGTGCAGCGCTTGGCGCGGGAAATCGAGCAGGGTACGGCGCAGTGGGTCCGCCAGCCCTTTGGCGGCGGCCGGGATTCGCCTGAGATAGACGGGGTCGCCGACGATGGGATGGCCGATCGCCGCCAGGTGCACCCTGATTTGATGGGTGCGGCCGGTCGCCAGCCGGCATTCCAGGAGGGCAACCGCGGTTTCGTGGTGACCGAGGGTGCGGTAATGGGTGAGGGCGGCCTTGCCGCCTTTGGTGACCAGCGCCATGCGCTTGCGGTCGCGCGGGTCCCGGCCGATGGCGCCGGTGACATCGCCGGCGGTGGGCGTCGGCAATCCCCAGCACAGCGCGAGATAGGCGCGGTCGAGGTCGCGGGCGGCGAACGCGGCCGACAGCGTCGCCAGGGCCTGCTCTGTCTTCGCCACCACCATGACGCCGGAGGTGTCCTTGTCCAGCCGGTGCACGATGCCTGGCCGCCGCTCGCCGCCGATGCCGGGCAGGCTGTCGCCGCAATGCGCCAGCAGGGCATTGACCAGCGTGCCGTCGGCATTGCCTGGGGCCGGATGGACGACCATGCCGGCCGGCTTGTCCAGAACCAGCAACTGGGCATCCTCATACAGGATCAGAAACGGGATGCGCTGCGGTTGTGGCGTCGCCGCCACCGGTGCCGGTGGGTCCAGCGCGTATCGGCTGCCGGCGCGCACCGGTTCAGCTGGCTGCGTCAGGACGACACCGTCCCGGGTCGCACGTCCCTGTTCGATCAGCGCCTTGATCCGCGACCGCGACAGCGTGCCGAACGCCTCGGCCAAGAACCGATCGACGCGTTGCCCGGCCGCGGCGGCGGTGGCGAAAACCTCATGCATGGTTGCGTCGCTGCGCGTTTCATCGGACATCGCCCTGGGGATAGCGCGAATATGCCCCACAGGGGAGTGCAGGCTCGATGCGAATGCTGAAAGTGGCGATGGTGGTCATGGGTGTGATGATCATCGGCGGCGTCGGTTTGCTGGTCGCCATCATCAGCCAGCGCGCGCTGACCCCGCCCGCCAACCCATCCCCCGCCGTGTTGGACGAGCCTGCCGGCACCCGCATCGCCGGCGTCTCGGCGCTGCCCGACCGCCTGGCCCTGCAACTGCAAGGCGGCGGACCGGACCGCGTGGTGGTGGTGGACCTGCGCACCGGCCATGTCGTGGGACGAGCCAGCCTGGCCCGCTGATCGCGAACGCGACGCCTGCGGAATAGATGGGTTGATGTCTGGCCCGGTTCGCCCTAGAAGGCCCGCGGCCACTGTCCCGTTCGTCTAGAGGCCCAGGACACCGCCCTCTCACGGCGGTAACAGGGGTTCGAATCCCCTACGGGACGCCAGCCTTTTCAATGGGTTAGCGGCTTCGCCTCGTTCGATGTCCAATATATGGCCAATATACGGCCATATATTGTGGTGGACGGGTATTGAAACCCCATATCTCCCCCCGAAATGATCGCCCGCGAATAGGCGACCTATGGAGCGCAGGATTGGCGCAGAAATCGCGCGGCGTGGCGTAGCGATGAAGAGGTCGATCAAAGATGGACTGCTGCGTTCAAGCTATGGGTGCAAGAAGAAGGCGCAGCCAATCTCCAACTCACCAACGATTTGGAAGCTGAGTCGAGCTTGCGAGGGCGAGCGTTACGGCAAGACGACACGTCGTGCGGCATTTCTGGTGGAGATGGAGCGGGTGGTGCCGTGGCGGGAGCTTTGCGCGCTGATTGAGCCGGTCTATCCGAAGTCCGGCAACGGGCGACCGCCGGTTGGGTTGGAGCGGATGCTGCGGATCTCCTGCCTGCAGCCATGGTTCAATCTGTCGGATCCGGGTGCTGAAGAAGCACTTTATGAATCGGGATCGATGCGTCGGTTTGCCGGCATCGATCTGGGCCGCGAACCGGTGTGATTGGGTCGTTCCACATGGGTTAAGAGTCGAACTCTAACCATTCAGCATCTTGGAATTTGAGGGGTTACGGGTACAATTGTTGGCAGCCTGCCCAACCTCCTGCCACCGTGCAATAATAGACCTTGCCGGTCCACCTGTCCGTCACGTAGCTCAGCCCGCGATCTGAGGCGATGACGCTGATACGTCCAAGATGAGCGACGATCACCACAGCCATAAGAAAAACTGCAAGCCATATTTTCCCACTAGTACTCATGGCGAACCAAGGAGACGGTCTCCCGCCAAACAATCCCTGGTGACATAGATCGCATCGGCGCTTCTTGAGTAATCCCTGCATCCGCCTCCGACTGCGTCGGAGATCGTCTCACGGTCTCGGCGCTGACCATAACCGGATGGCCGATATTCGTTGTGCAGTCCGCTTCGAGCATACCTCTATGGACGTCGTTGATCGGGATTACCATTCGCATGGAATAGCCTCCGTTCATTCTACACCCGTTTGACCTCAAGGTAGACGGAGGGCATTGCGATGCAATGACCAAATCTTTCCAACTGGCTGCTGTATTGCCACTCCTCGGCGACACCTCCACTGCTCAGGTCGCCATCTCCCGCCGAACCCGCTGGACGATGCCTGATCCCACGCCGACGATCTTCGCGACTTTCAGGAGAGGCAGGCCTGCTTCGGGTCGGCACGGTTTCGATTGACGGCACCCAGATTGTTACGATCGTGCCCAGGACCTGCGCGCCAAGCTGGCCGCCGACATCGCTGCCTTGACCGCGCAGGCGGAGACGGCCGATGCCGCTGATGTCGATCCGCAAGCCCTGCGGGCCGAGATCGCCCGGCGTGAGGCACTGAAGGCGAAGCTTGCTGCGGCCTGTGCGCGGCTGGAAGCCGAGGCCCGGGAGCAGGCGGCCGCCGATCGCCCGACCGATGAGGCCACGAAGCTGGCCCATGACATGAAGAAGGGCCGGCGCGGACGCCCACCAAAGCCGCCCGATGACGACCCGTCGCCTTTACGCCAATCCAATTTGACCGATCTGGACGGCGCGTTGATGCGACGCTCAGACGCACATGAATATCTCCTCGCTGTCGTCTGGCTCATCAGTTGTTTAATCAGGAGGTAAAGAAGGTGCACGTGGCTGGTCGAAAGAGGGTCACTCGGCCGGTATAGTGGTTAACCTCAGAATTCAGAATTGTGCTATCGCAGGGGTGCGAAGTATTGTGAAGCGCCCGAAGCAGAAGCCATGATGAGGCACTCCTGTGAGCAATGGATACTTAAAGAGTGCGGTTAGCCAAGCCAAAGCACTGATTCGACGGAATCCACGGGTCATGCAGCTCTATCGCGGTATGGATACGCCTCAGGCGCGGGGCAAGTTTGACTATGATGCTCGCGGGATGGCCGGAATAATGGAGAGAAACCGTGCGCTGCTTGCCGATTTTGGTACGTGGGTCGATCAAGAGGCGATGGCGCGATCCAACCAAGCCTACGGGCTGTCGCCAGAGTGGGCGCAGGCCATCGCGTTCGATATCAGCAACAAGGTGACCTATTCGGACTTGCTGGCCTATATCGCCTCCAACAGCGATAAGAAGATTGACTATCTTGAGATCGGAGTATCTGTCGGGAAGAACTTCTGGCAGGTGTTGAACCACGTCAGCAGCGGAGTACTTGTCGGGATCGATATCGAAGAGATCAACCCACCGCTGAGGAAAAAGTTGACGGCCTTACCCGAATGGAGCCATGGCCGAGACGGCGCGGCCAAGATTGAGAGTTTCCGGTTTGATGAAAGGTCGAACGCGGTGCACTATTGCACTGGGAACGTGTTTGATCGGAAAATGTGGTCGCAGTTAGCGGGCAGCAAGTTCAACTTGGTATTTTCCGATGCGTTGCATGATCCCGACGCCATCACGTTCGAATGGGAACAGATCAGCGAATTTGATCTGTTGGATCGGACTGGCTTCACGATGATCTGGGACGATCTGGTATCCCCAAAAATGCGCCGGGCGTTTAATGAGATCGCAGAGGACTGTAGTAGGCGGTACGGATTGACCCGGCAAAATGCGTGCCTGATGCACGTCGCTGGTTGGGTTGGTGAGTATGAGCCGCCGCATCCGATTGGTGTCATCTCGTCACAGGGCTTCGTCCATTAATATTTTCCGAGATGTGTTGAGGGCTTCGTCGGGCGTGATTGCGCCGTCGAACACTGTTGCGACGGTGGTAGTCGTTACCTGGTCCCTCGGCCTTGGCCGCGACCAGTGTTCCCGCAGCCGCGGTATCCTGGTCGCTACCGAGATGCTCGGCGGCAAGGAACCAGAATGCCGGCTACTACAATCGCGAAGACGGCGTGGGCGGGCCAATCGCGTTCCACCCCCATGCGGCTGTAGCATCACTGGAGTATACCCAAGAGAGGCGATGCACATGCAGAGGCGGGAACAATGACAAGATCAGCTCACACGACCGCGCCGCCGGACGCTGCGGCTCGGCGCGGGGCAAAGGCGGTCGTGGTTTATTCGGTTGAGCGTTTGCCGCCATTCGATGCGGCGTTCTACAACGCCGCGCGCTCCGAACTCACGAAGGTATCCGAGCTCATGGTCCCGCCGCGGGACGCCAGGGCGTTCAGCGTGCCGGCCGGGCATTTCCTCCGCATCGTGAGTGTCGAGGGTTCGCAGGTGGGCGACTTGAACCTGTGGAACGCCCACGACTTGTCGGAGCACTTCTTCAGCGGCAAGACGCGGGCTCTGCACGCGACTCATGTCAGCACCGGCGACCGGTTGTGGAGCAGTTTGCCGAATTTGCGTCCCATGGCGACGATCACGCATGACACGCTTGATTGGTATGGATGGGACGCGGACGGCGCTGGTGTGCACGACGTCATCGGTACGCGCTGCGATCCCTATACCAATCTCCTGTTGAATGGGACCGAGTACCATCACTGCTGCCACTCGAATCTGACGCGAGCCCTGGCAGAGGCGCGGAACATTCCTCTGACGCAAGCCGAGGCCCATATCCACGACGTCTTGAACGTTTTCATGTGCACCGGCTTCACGCGCGACACGCACCAGTATTTCATGAAGGCCAGTCCGGTGCGACCCGGCGATTTCATCGAGTTCTTCGCCGAGCTCGATCTGCTGGCAGCGCTATCGGCATGTCCAGGCGGCGATTGCGGCGTCAGCCATCCTGACGCCGCCAGCAAATGCTACCCGTTGAAGATCGAGATTCTTCGCCCGAGAGACGGCATGCCGGCTGGGTGGCGGTCGCCGCCGCCAAACGACTACTCCAGGAGTCACGGGATGGCGTAGAATGGGCGCGAGCGAATCCGTTCCAGGCGATCTTCTTGCGCGTGCGCAAAAGGAGAACGACGATGCGAAGGGCATTTTGTTTCCCGCTGACCATCTTGCTTTGCGCGGCCGGCCCATCCCCGGCCCCGAATGCGCTGCCGGCGGGGCCGGGCCAGGAAACCGTTCGCGCCGCGTGCACCGGCTGCCACGACGTCGGCCGGCTGACCGGGTCCGGCTACTCGGCACAGGATTGGCGTAACATCGTCGCGATGATGCGCAATGTCGGGGCCGCGATCCCGCCGGAGCAAATGGACATCGTCACGAATTATCTTGCCAGCAATTTTCCGCCAAGGCGCCGACCGGTCTCGGTCGCCATCGCTGGCACCGCCCAGGTCGTCATCCGCGAATGGTTGGTCCCTACCGCCGGCGCGCGCCCACATGATCCGCTCGCGATGCCGGATGGCTCCATCTGGTATTCTGGACATATGGCCAATTTGCTGGGACGTCTCGATCCCGCCACCGGCAGCTTCAAGGAATTCACCACCCCAACCGCCAATGCCGGCCCGCATGGTCTGGTCGCCGATGCCGACGGGAATATTTGGTATACCGGCAATTTCTCTGGCCTGATCGGCCGCCTCGACCCCGACCGCGGCAAATTCCTCGAATACCCGCTTCCTGACCCCGCGGCGCGTGATCCGCACACGCCTTTGTTCGATCGCAACGGTACGCTGTGGTTCACGGTTCAGGGTGGCAACAAGGTCGGTCGCCTCGACCCGCATACCGGCGACATCAAACTCGCCACCGTGCCGACGCCGCGTGCGTTGCCCTACGGCTTGGTGATCACCTCGAAGGGCATCCCGTATTTTGACGAGTTCGGCACCAACCGGCTCGGCAGCATCGATCCGGCGACCATGCGCATCTCCGAGCACATCTTGCCCGATCCCGCAGCCCGGCCACGCCGCATCGCAATCACGCCCGAGGACATCATCTGGTACACTGATTATGCCCGCGGCTTTCTCGGCCGCTTTGATCCTGCCACGGATGAGGTAAGTGAGTTCGCCTCCCCGAGTGGACGGAATTCCCAGCCATACGCAGTTGCGGTGCTGAAGGGGGCAGTGTGGTATGTCGAAACCGGCGTCGCGCCCAACGCGCTGGTGCGCTTCGACCTCAAGACTCAGACGTTCCAGACTTGGAAAATTCCGTCCGGCGGCGGCGTTGTGCGGAACATGATGGTGACCCGCGACGGCAATCTCGCGCTGGCCGAAAGCGGCGTGAATTGAGTAGCCCTGGTCGAAGTGAAGTGACGCCGGCGTCGGCAGAAGCGGCGCATCGACGGTGGGAGGCTTCGATGAAGCGGATTCTGTGCGCGCTGGCTCTCACCGTTGCCCTCGCTCCGGCAGCGCGCGCGGCGAAACTGGACGGCGTCGAGATGCCCGATGTCGTGCATGTGGGCGGGGCCAATTTGCGCCTGAACGGCATCGCCCTGCGCACCTATTCGCTGTTCCGGATCCACATCTACGTGGCGGCGCTGTATGTCGAAACTCCGAGCCGCCAAGGCAATGAGATCCTGGCCTCGGCTGAAAGCAAATTGTTGGAACTGTCTTTTGTGCACGACGTCAGCGCCGATGGCATTCGCGACGCCTGGCGGGAGGACTTCCGGCGCTATTGCAACGGTCCCTGCTCGGTGCCTAAGCAGGAGGTCGAACAGTTCCTCGCGGCCGTGCCGGCGATGCGCAAGGGCGACAATGTTGCCTTCGCCTTCACGTCGCAAGGCGCCGAGGTGTCGCTAAACGGACAGTCATTGGGCCGGATACCGGACCCACGATTTGCCCGGATGGTACTCGGTGTCTTCATTGGTCCCGCGCCTGCCGTGCCGGCGGTGAAGCAGGGCTTGCTCGGCGCGCAAGGTTGACCTCGATCTCGCGGCAGAGACGCAAAGGCGGAATGGCGTCCACTCAGCCGCGCAGTCCCACCTGCTCCGTCATTGCCAGCTCACGATTCTCTGCCGCCGAACGTAGGATTGCGAGACAGACTTCGGTCGTGGCAATCCCCCATTCGCCGGAATGAATCGGTGGACGGCCGTGCACAACCGCATCGTAGAGTTCGTCAATGACTTCCGAACGCGGAACAGTCGGAGGCGGGAGCGCGTCCAACTCCTGCGTTGAGTTGCCGTAAATCATCACGCCGCTGGGCAGCGGCCTCAGGTCGCCTCGCTCGCAGGACACGACCACGAGACCGAAGTGATTATGCGGCGACGGCTCCGTGCGAAGCGGCGACGCGTCACCATAGCCGTAGGCGCGGCGGTTCTTCAGCGCCGCCTCCTCCTCTGGCGAAGCAACCGAGCGGAGCATGGCTCGGGCCTCGCCGTATTTGCACAGGCTTTTATCCTGGCCGAGTTCACCGACCCATCCGCAGAACTCGTCGGTGTCGAAATGGGCATAGCCGCTGTAGGTGAGGGTTGCGAAGGCGCCGTTGTCGAAGGTCAGAAACGCGCTATAGGCGCCTTCGGTCGGGCGGGCGGGGTCCCATTGCCCGGTCGCGGCGCGCACGCTGCGCACGCGCCCGCCGCCGAGCAACCGCACGACATCGACCTGATGGGCGCCCTGGCTCCAGACCACTCCACCACCTTGCGCCGTGTCCAGTTCCTCGGGTCGACGAGGCCGGTAGAGGAAGTCGGTGAAGTTCAAGGCTGTGATCATTTTCACGTCGCCATATAATCCCTGTTCGACCAGTTCGCGGGTGCGCAGATAAGGGCGGTCGAAGCTGTGACTGTGGCCCACGACCATCCACACCCCCGCATGCCGCGCGGCATCCGTCATGGCGTGGCAATCGGCCAGACTCAGCGCCATGGGCTTTTCCACCAGCATGTGCTTGCCAGCCCGGGCGGCCTCAGTCACGTGGTTGACATGAAATTGGTGGGGTGTTGCGATATAGACGGCGTCCACTGCGGGGTCGCGGCACAACTGCGCCACGGAGTTGTGGCTGCGGCCGCCGAAATCGGCTTCGAAGCGGGTACGTGCGGCATGCCGCGGATCGGCCGCTGCCACCAATTCCAGACGCGGGTGCTGCGACAGCGTCGGCAGCATGAGCATGAAGCCGCGACCCAACCCGGCCACGCCCAACCGCAGCCGCGATCCATTCATGCCACCATCCTCACGGCGTTCGGGTTCCATTGCAGACCAGGATCGAGCGGTACATCCTCGACATGTGGTGACTTCCTCCATATGCTTCGGGTAAAGAGGCGGGCTCACCCAAAAATGGGGTCGCACTGAGAATTTGTCTGCAACAAGGAGTAAACAGGATATGGCCATCCTTCGCATCGAACCCAGGCTCGACAGCGCCTCTGGCAATTACTTTCTGGAGGTGTTCTGGCCGCATGATGACGACCGGCCGTTCGTGACGACGCAGCCTCGCTACAAGACAACGGCGGCTGCGGAAAACGACCTGATTGCGATCATTGCCGCCGCTGCTAGCGCGCCGCTCAAGGATGGGCCGGCCGCTTGAATAACGACAGCTTCGCGGCAAAAGGCATCCGGTTGCCAGGCCTGCGCATCATGCGTCCAGCACGAGCTTTCCAGATCTTGCGCGCGAAACGCAAACCATGATGTTGCGGGCTCGCTCGGATGGCGACAAGACGAGATCGCGATGGTCGACATCGCCGGCGATCAATCCGGTTTTGCAGGTGCCGCAGGTGCCGCTTTCGCAGGAACTCGGCGCGGGCAGCCCGTGCGCACGCATGACCTCCAGGATGGAGGTGCCGGCCGGTACCTCCAGCACCACATCGCTGCGGGCCAGCTTGATGGTGAAGGTCGCGTCATCGGCGCGAGGGCGCACCAGGTCGGAGCCGAAATCCTCGAAATGCACCTGGTTGCGTGGCCAATGCCCGATCATGTCCTTCACCGCGTCCATCAACGGGCGAGGACCGCAACAATAGATATGTGCCTTGCTGGGCGTCTCGAATATCGGCCACAGGTCGAAGGCGTTCTCCATCACGCCCTCATCATGATGGATGGTCACACGGCCGCGCAGGTCTTCGCCGCCGAGTTCGTCCAGGAAGGCGGTGGCGCTCGCGCTGCGGGTCAGGTAGTAAAGCCTGAAGGGCTTGTCACCGTTGGCGCGCAGCCAATGGATCATCGACAGAATCGGGGTGATGCCGATGCCACCGGCGACAAAGATGTAGCTCGGTGCCGTTGTTGCCAACTCGAACAGGTTGCGGGGTTGTGACACCAGCAGCATGTCGCCTGCCTTCACCCCATCCACCAGGCTGACCGACCCACCGCGGCCTTTCTCGTCGCGTTTGACGGCAATGACGTAGCGGCTGTGGTCGGCAGGGTCGCCGCACAGTGAGTAGTTACGCATTGAGCCGTTTGGCGCCCGCACCGACAGATGCGAGCCAGGGGTATAGAATGGCAGGTCGTTTCCGTCCAAACGGCGGAGCTCGAACGTCTGAATGCCGTCTGCGGCCGGCGCCGACTGTTCAACGCGAAGTCTCAGCAGCTTCACATCTGGCTTGTCCTGCGTGGTCACATGGCATTCCAGGGATTTGGAGTGGACAACGCCGCTCGCCGGGATTATTTATCTTAGGGTCCTAAGATACGCGAAACCGCAAACTTGCGTCAATGCGGAATGGGAGAGCGGCATGCTCACATACGAAGAAAACCAGATGCTCGCCCGGGTTGAGGGTGATGCGCCGATGGGCCAGATGATGCGGCGGCATTGGGTGCCCGCCTTGTTGTCCGAGCAGTTGGCCGAGCGTGATTGCGATCCGGTTCGTGTGCGGCTGTTTGGCGAGGATCTTGTCGCCTTTCGCGACACCGACGGACGCATCGGGGTCCTGGGGGAATTCTGCGCCCACCGCAAGGCTTCGCTGTTCTTCGGCCGCAACGAGGAGTGCGGTTTGCGCTGTCTCTATCACGGCTGGAAGTTTGATGTGGAGGGCAGGGTCGTCGAGATGCCGTCCGAGCCGGCTGAGAGCCGGTTTGCCGATCGAGTGAAGCACAAGGCCTATCCAACCGAAGAAGGCGGTGGCTTCATCTGGGTCTATATGGGTCCTGCCGACGAGAAGCCGGCCTTCGAGGCGCCACCTTGGGCGCCCAGCCCGGACCTGCGTGTTTCGATCGTAAAGATCGACGTGCCCTGCAACTGGGCGCAGGTCATGGAAGGGCAAATCGATTCGGCGCATAGTTCAAGCTTGCACTCTTCGGACATGCGTCCGGCGCGCGTCACGACCGCCGGTGCGCTCGATACGCACTGGACGCGACCGTCCACGGACAAGAACCCGCGCATTCAGGTGCAACTGACCAAGTACGGCATGCGCTACGCCGCCATCCGGCGTCCCATTCAGAACGCGCAGACCCATGACTACGTGCGGATCACCACCTATGTGGCCCCATTCATCGCGCTGATCCCGCCCAATAGCACCTATAACGTGGCCAGCGTGATCGTGCCGAAGGACGACACCAACACGTATTTTCATTTCATTGCATGGGGCGATCCCGCAACCTGCATCGACCAGGACGCCTGGCGAAAATTCTGCGTTGCCTCCGTCGGCAAGGAGCTTGACGAGAACTTCAAGCCGATCCTGCGCCATGCATCGAACAACTACCTCCAGGACCGCAAGGCGATGCGGGACGGGAATTTCACCGGCCTGCCTGGCATCCCCAACCAGGACATTGCGATGTGGGAATCGATGGGCCCGATATCGGATCGAACCTCTGAGCGACTTGGGGCCAGCGACATCGCCGTTATTCAATTTCGTCGGCTGTTGCTGGACGCGGCCAAACGGTTCATGGCCGGCGAGGGTGCCATTGGCAAGGTTGCACCTTGTCTGCCGCAGGCAAGTCTTCGCTCGTATCAGGGCGTGATACTGAAATCGGAGGATTGGCGTCTTCTCGGTGCCTCCGCAGAAGAGATCACTCATCTCAAAGGGATGGAACAGGACGACACCGAGCGCGATATGGCGGCAGCGGGGCTGTAGACTGTCTGGACGCCTAACCTGACAAGAAACTGACGCGCACCACTTCCGACGACAGTGTCGGCAGGCGAGAACGTACCGGAATGTGCGAGACATCAACCTGGGCGATATTGAATGGGTGACACTGTGAGTTAAATCACCGCGTCCAACTCGCCGCTCGCTGTAGACTCCTCGGACTGGGCGAAGAGGAGAGCGCCGCCATGGTCGGTTCCGATCTGACAGGACAGCCGGACGGCCGCCAATTCGCCGCCGCCGCGCACGATGCGCAGCAGTTGCTCCGCTATGCGGCCCAGGCGGGCATCGAACTGCCGGAGACCACGATCGCCGCGATCGTTCACGCGAAGGCCTGCCTGGACGAAGGCCGGGTGCCGGAGGACGTCGTCGTTGCGTTCTACGCCGCCTTCACCAGCCTAGCCGCCAAAGTCGAGCCGGTGACCGTGGAGACACTCAGCATTTCCGAGCAAAAGACACGCCGGAACCTGCGACGCAATGGAATTTTCTCGGTGGCGCTTGCCTTGTGCGTCGTGATCTTCTCGGGGGTAACGCTCGTCACCACCTCCATGTCGAAGGCCATTGAGGAAGGCGTGGCGCATGGCAACGAACTGGCGGTGAAGCTGCGCAACCAGGTTGGGCCGCCGTTGCCCGGGACTACCGACGAGACCAGATGTGGTCCTGCGAAGGCCTCCCCTGACCCGAAAATTCCGTTCACGGACGAGTTCCTGCTGATCAGCGAGTTGCAGGATTTCGCGGCGACGATCCGCACCACTCTCAGAACCGCCACGAAGCTGGACTGGTTTGTGGCGGATTGGGAAGTAAGCCCGCTCGACCAGGTCTCTCAAACCTCCGATTGGAGCACGAACCCGCAGGAGAAACTTCAGCTTGAACCAGGGCTGGTGAACATGCGCAAGGATTCATTCTGTAAGATCGCCAGCTACCAGGACGTGCGGGAATTCGCGCAGAATGTCCGTGCGGACAGCCTTGCCGTGTATGGCGCGCTGGCCGCGTATCTGCTGCCCGTGCTGTATGCGCTGCTTGGTGCCTTCGCCTTCAACCTGCGCGATTTTTCCGATCGGGTGAGGCGGCATTCATACCACCCATCGTCCTACGCCAATACCGCGCGCACGATCGCCGCAATGACCGCGGGCGCCATCATCAGCCTGTTCAATATCTTCAGCGGGGACACCGCACTCCAACCGCTCGCGGTCGCCTTCCTGGTGGGGTACGGAGTAGAGGCTTTCTTCGCCTTTCTGGACACTCTGCTGTTTGCCTTCAGTGCCAAGGAACGTGGTGATCGTCCCGTGCGACCCGCTCCCACACGGTAGTTGTTCCGCCGCCTCGGCATCACGTTACGTTGAGAGCCTCGCGCCGACCGCGTCTGTTAACCTGCCCGCTCAAGGGCGCCGGCTCCGGGGGCCGCGTTGATCTATATCAACACGTGCCGGCGGGCGTGCCGGCATAGTTTGTGAGGTTTACCGACAGAAATCGAAAGCGTACAGCCCACGGATCTGCGCGATCGGGCGGTTCTGCAGGGAGTAAGATGATATTGCAGCAGATAAAAGGCGCGAAGAACCTCACTCGGAAAGCCGCGCAGCGCCTTTTCGTGCTTGCTCCGGCCTTGTTGTGGCTTTTGGCGGCGCCTTCGGCGGCCTCGGCGCAGCAACCGGCGGCCATACAAGTCGGAACGGTGGCAGCCCAACTTCAACCGGTTACGCGCAGCGGTGACCTGGTTGGGCGTGTCGAGGCTGTTGAGCGGGTTGAGATACGCGCCCGCATCACCGGCTTCCTGCAGAAGACCCTGTTCAAGGAAGGGGATTTGGTCAAGGAAGGCGACATCCTCTACAGGATTGAGCCGGAGAGCTTCCAGGCAGCGGTGCAGCAGGCCCGCGGTGCATTGTTGGAGGCGCAGGCAAAGTTGGCCAACGCTTCGGTGCAGCGCGGCCGCACGCAGGAGTTGGTGCGGACCGATGCGGCGTCCCGCGCGGTGCTGGATGAGCGGGTGGCAAGCGAGAAGGGCGCCCAGGGCGAGATGGTCGTCGCTGATGCCAACCTGCAAACCGCAAGCATCAATCTCAGCTACACCGAGATCTCCGCGCCGATCATCGGCGAGGTTGGGCGGTCGAAATTTTCGGTGGGCAACGTCGTCGGGCCCGATAGCGGTCCGCTGACCACGATCGTCAGCCGCGACCCGATCTATGTGACCTTCCCGGTGAGCCAACGGGAGTTCCTCAAGGTTCAGCAGCAGGAGGAGCGCAAGAAGAAGGAAGGGTCGGTGGGCGTCCGCATCCGTTTTTCGGACGGCTCGTTCTACAACCAGTCCGGCCGTATCAACTTCGTCGACGTGGGGGTGGACCGGGCGACCGATACCATCCTCGTGCGCGCCATCCTGCCCAATCCGGACGGCATGCTGATTGATGGGCAACTGGTCCGCGTGTCCGTGGAGGCGGACAAGCCCGAGGAGAAAATCGTCGTGCCGCAATCCGCCCTGGTGGTGGATCAGCAGGGGATTTACGTGTTCGTGGTCGCCGATGGCAAGTCGGCGGTCCGGCGCGTCAAGCTTGGGGGCGAACTCGGGTCTTATGCCATCGTGGAAACCGGCCTGAAGGATGGCGAGCAGGTCGTGGTCGAGGGGATGGAAGCCTTGCGTCCCGGCGCGCCCGTTCTCGCGACCCCGGTCACTCCGCCACCGCTGAACCGGACCTAAGCAGTGTTCTCATCCATTTTCATCGACCGTCCGCGGCTGGCGACGGTCATCGCCATCGTGACGACCATCGCCGGTTTGCTGTCGCTGCTGGTCATCCCGATCGGGCAATACCCCGATATCGTTCCGCCGCAGGTTTCGGTCACGACGACTTATCCTGGCGCGTCTGCCGCCGTGGTGGAAGCGACCATCGCGCAGCCGATCGAAAGCCAGATCGTCGGTGTCGACAAGATGATCTATATGAAGAGTGTCAGCGGCAATGACGGCAGCTATTCGCTGAAGGCGTCGTTCGAGCTCGGGACCGACCCCGACATCAATACCGTCAACGTCAACAACCGGGTGCAGGTGGCCCTGTCCAAACTGCCGGAGGACGTTCGGCGGCAGGGGGTGCAGGTCAAGAAGCAGTCCACCGCTTTGCTCGGGGTGGTGGCACTCTATTCGCCCGAACAGACCCATGACGAGCTGTTCATTTCGAACTACGCCACCATCAACCTGCTTGATCAGATCCGGAGCACGTCGGGCGTCGGCGACGCGACATTGTTCGGCCCGCAGGAATACTCGATGCGGGTGTGGGTGCGCACTGATCGCCTGACCGGCCTCGGCTTGACCACGGCCGACATCATCAGCGCCATGCAGGCACAGAACATCCAGGCCGCGGTCGGGCGCATCGGCGCACGCCCGACCTCCAACGAGCAGCAACTGCAACTGAACATCCAGACCAAGGGGCGGCTGTCGTCGGTCGCCGAGTTCGAGCAGATCGTGATCCGGACAAATCCGGACGGATCGGTGCTGCGCCTGGGCGATGTGGCGCGGCTGGAACTCGGGGCAGCAAACCTCGACCGTTCAACCCGGTTGAACGGCGCCCCGGCGGCGCTCATCGCCCTCTACCAGGCGCCTGGCGCGAATGCGCTCACGGCGCTCGGCGGCGTCAAACAGGTCATGGCCGATGCGGCGGGCGCGTTCCCCGCGGATCTTGCCTGGAAGATCACGTACGACCCGACGACCTTCGTCACCGCCACGATCCACGAGGTACAGAAGACCCTCATTGAGGCCTTCATCCTGGTGGTGCTTGTCGTCTACTTGTTCCTCGGCAGCCTGCGCGCCACGCTGATTCCGACGATAGCGGTTCCGGTGAGCCTGATCGGCACGTTCGCCGTGCTGAACGCGATTGGCTACTCAGCGAACACCGTATCGCTGCTGGCGGTCGTGCTGGCGATCGGCATCGTGGTGGACGACGCGATCGTTGTCGTCGAGGCGGTCGAGCAGGTGATGGAGCATCATCCGCACCTGTCGCCGACCGCGGCCACCAAGATGGCGATGGGCCAGATCTTTGCACCTATTATCGCCATCACCTTGGTACTGCTGTCGGTGTTCGTGCCAGTCGCCTTCATTCCCGGCATTTCCGGCGAGTTGTTCCGGCAATTCGCGGTGACGGTCGCGGTCGCGATGTTCCTTTCGGCGATCAATGCCCTGACACTTTCCCCCGCACTTTGCGCCTTGCTGTTGCGGCCGCAGCACGGACCGCGCCGTGGCCCGATCGGGGTGCTCATGCGCGGCATCGACTGGGTTCGGGACGGCTACGGCGCGATCGTCGCACGCCTGGTGCGCGTGTCGGTGGTCGGGCTTGTCATGGTGGCGGTGGCGATGGCCGGCATATGGGCATTCGGTAAGATCACGCCGACCGGCTTCCTTCCCGAGGACGATCAGGGCGCGTTCTTCGTCGTGGTCCAGTTGCCGGATGGTGCCGCCGTTGGACGCACGACCGAAGTGGTCCGGCAGATCGAGGGCATCCTGAAGAAGGAAACGGCGATCGCCGACTACTCGGCGACGATCGGCCTGAACTTCGTCGACAACTACTCGCAGCCGAACGCGGCCTTCCTGATCGTGTCCTTGAAGTCGTTCGAGGATCGTCCTGGTGCCGCGAACTCGGCCGCGGCGATGATCGGACGGCTCGGCGCCAGCTTCAGGCAAATACGCGGCGGCCGCGTGGTGCCACTGGCGCCCCCGCCCATTATCGGTCTCGGCACCGGCGGCGGGTTCAGCTACGTGCTGCAGGATACCAGTGGCGGCAGTCCGCAAGCGATGTCGCAGGCACTGCTCGGATTGCTGGTTGCCGCGAACCAGGATCCGAGACTGAGCCGCGTCTTCAGCACCTTCTCAGCGAGCACGCCGTCGGTCTTCCTGGATATCGACCGGGACAAGGCGCAGATCCTCAAAGTCGAACCGGCAGCCATCTTCCAGGCGCTGCAGGCGTCGCTCGGCGGATATTACGTGAATGACTTCAACCTGTTCGGGCGCACCTGGCAGGTGCAGGTGCAGGGCGAGGCGGACGACCGAGCCTCGATCGACGACATCTACCGCGTCAATGTCCGCAGTGCTGAAGGAAAGATGATCCCGCTGCGCAGCCTGGTAGAAATGCGGCCGGTGATCGGCCCGCAGGCGCTGATCCGGTACAACAACCGGGTCGCCGTGACCGTCCAGGGCAGTCCGGCCGCGGGAGTTTCTTCCGGCCAGGCGCTGGCGGCGATGGATCAGGTCGCAGCCACCACATTGCCGCGCGGCTACCGTGGCCTGTGGACGGACATCTCCTTCCAGGAGAAGCGGGCCGAGGGCAAGACGGCTGTCATCCTCGGCTTTGCGGTGCTGTTCGCCTATTTGTTCCTGGTGGCGTTGTATGAGAGTTGGACCATCCCCATTCCGGTGCTGCTGTCGGTCACCATCGGCGTCATCGGGTCTTACGCGGCGATCGTGATGGCCGGTCTCACCCTCGACCTCTATGCCCAGATCGGCATGATCGTCCTGATCGGTCTGGCTGCGAAGAATGGCATCCTTATCGTGGAATTCGCCAAGGAACGGCGGGCGGAAGGTGTGCCGCTGCTGGAGGCCGCAACCGAGGGCGCGCGGCTACGGTTTCGCCCTGTCATGATGACCTCTTTCGCGTTCATCCTCGGGCTGCTGCCGCTGGTGATCGCGCAGGGTCCGTCGCAGTTGGCGCGCCGCGATGTCGGCACGCCGGTGTTCGGCGGCATGCTGTCGGCGTCTTTCATCGGGATCTTCGCGATCCCAGCACTTTACGTTGTGTTCCAGTCCCTCCGCGAGCGGTTGCGCGCCTCTACCCGCCCCGTCGCGAAACCGCTGGATGCCGAGGTTCCGGTGGACCACACGGCGCGGTCAACCAGTTAGGGCTCGCCCAGAAAAACCTGGCAACCCCGGCTTTCGTCGTGGGGCAATCAGCCCGGACGACCGCGAGCCGCCGACCGCGCGCTGAGCGGCGCTGGCCGGATTTGCATAGACACCGCGCGCGAGATTCCGTAGTTACTTACACAGATCGATGAACTCGTGCCTTCCGGTGCAGGTGTTGAGGCGATTCCGCATGAACTCCTTGTGGATGGCGTCGATCGTTTTCGCCTGCTGCTTCGGCGCCGCGCTGTCCGGGATGTTCCTGCACGTAAAAGTCCCCGACACTCATCTCGACAGCAGTTCGAGAGAAGTCGTGAAGCTCGTGATGGGGCTGATCGCGACCATGACGGCATTGGTCCTCAGCCTGCTCATCGCGTCTGCAAAAACCTCGTACGACACGCAGAGCAACGACCTGCAGCAGCTATCCGTGGCGATTGTCCAGCTCGATCGCGTGCTGGCGCATTATGGGCCGGAGGCGAAGGCCACCCGTGACCTGCTTCGCGCCGGTGTCGTCATGGCCCATGCCAAGATATGGACGTCCGGCGGTGTCCGGGCGCAGTTCCTGGACCCAACCCAAACGACGCAGCAGGCGGACATCCTTTACGACAGGCTGCGCAATCTTGCGCCGAGCACCGACGCCCAGCGGCTGGACCAGAACAACGCGCTGCGTCTCAGCTCGGAAATCAACCGCACCCGCGTGCTGATGTTCGAGCAGATCGGCGGCGATGTCTCCTGGCCGTTCGTGACTGTCATGGTGTTCTGGGTGTCGATGCTGTTCCTGGGCTTCGGGCTGTTTGCACGGTTCAACGTGACGGTGATGGCGGCGCTGATCATCGGGGCGCTGTCAGTGGCCAGCGGCATTTTTCTGATCTTGGATTTGAACCAGCCGTTCAGCGGCCTGATGCAGCTTTCCGATGCCCCGTTCCGCCATGCCCTCGCTCGCCTTGATCAGTAAGCGCGCGAAGCGGTCGCCTGTGGCGCTGCTGGTGCTCGCGTGCCTGGTGCTGTGGCCTGCGGCACCCGTACTCGCGGAGGTCGCGGCGGAGTATGTCGGCGGCGAGGTTTGCGCCGGATGTCATCGGCCCGAAGCCGAGCGCTGGAACAGCTCGCATCACGCGCTGGCGATGCAGCCGGCGAACGAGGCGACGGTGCTCGGCGATTTCTCCGGCGCCAAGATCGATCACTTCGGCGTCGTGACGACGCTGTTCCGCGACGGGGACAAATTCATGGTCCGCACGGATGCCGCTGGCGGTTCGATGCGTGATCTTACGATCGCCTATACCTTCGGCGTTTTCCCGCTGCAGCAATATCTGGTCGCGATGCCGGGCGGCCGCTTTCAGGCGCTTGGGGTCGCGTGGGACAGCCGGCCGAAGGATCAGGGCGGCCAGCGCTGGTTTCATTTGTATCCGGACCAGCCGTTGCGCACCGGCGACCGGCTGCACTGGGACGGCGCGGACCAGACCTGGAACTACATGTGCGCCGACTGCCATTCCACCGGCCTGAAGAAGAACTTCGACCTCACCACCAACAGCTACGCTACCAGCTGGACCGATGTGAACGTCTCGTGCGAAGTCCTGCCATGGCCCGGGTTCGCGCCATGTCGCCTGGGCGAATTCGCATTCGCCCGGCATCTCGGCAGAGGACCGCAAGGGGCTGGTGGCATGGCTGAAGGCAACCGACACCGGCCACTGGGAAATGACGCCGCAGACCGGCATCGCCCACCGCACCGAGCCGCTGGTTTCGGGCGAACTCGACAGCTGTGCTGCCTGTCACTCGCGGCGCAAAGTGATCGAGAAGAACCCTGTTCCCGGGACGCGCTTTCTCAATTCCTATCTGCCGGCCGGCTTGCGGCCGGACCTCTATCACCCCGATGGCCAGATCGATGGCGAGGTGTTCGAATACGGATCCTTCCTGCAAAGTCGGATGCATCATGCGGGGGTGACCTGTTCGGACTGCCACGAGCCGCATGGTTTGGGGCTGCGCGCCGAAGGCAACGCCCTGTGCGCGCAGTGCCACATGCCGGCGAAATTCGACGTCGTGGAACATCATCACCACACGCCCGGCAGCGTCGGTGCGGCGTGCACGTCCTGCCACATGCCGGCCAAGACCTATATGATCGTCGATCCACGGCGCGACCATAGCCTGCGTGTTCCGCGCCCGGATCTGTCGGTGTCACTCGGCACGCCGAATGCGTGCACCCAGTGCCATGGCGGAAAGTCGGCGGAATGGGCGGCGGCGGCAGTGGCGGCGTGGTTCCCGCATGGCCGCCAGACCACGCCGCATTTCGGCACGGCCTTGCAGGCGGGGCGAACCGGTGCGGCCGATGCTGAGCAGCAGCTCGACCGGCTGATCCTCGACCCGGGGCAGCCGGCGATCGCCCGTGCCACCGCGTTGTCGATGCTGGCAACTCACCTATCTCCAGCCTCCGCCTCCGCCATCAAGGCGGCGATCGTCGATCCCGATCCGCTGGTGCGCTCTGCGGCGCCCGCCGTGTTGGCGGCGGCGACAACGCCGGACATCCTGCAAGCGATGGCCGTGCTGCTGTCCGATCCGGTGCGCGCGGTGCGCATCGAGGCGGCGCGGGCGCTGGCCGGAACAAATCCACAAGCGCTGGCCGAGGTGCCGCGAAATGCGTTCGGATTGGCCTTCCTGGAACTGGTGGCGGCGGAAGCGGTCGATGCGGACCGGCCGGAGGCGCATCTCAATCTTGGGCTGCTTTACACCAGGCAAGGACAGGCTCCGACGGCCGAGGCGGAATATCGCACGGCATTGCGGCTCGACCCGCAATTCGTTCCCGCCATGGCGAATCTCGCGGATCTGGACCGGATGCTGGGCATGGATCAGCAGGGCGCCGATCTGCTTCGCCGGGCCATGGCGCTTGAGCCGAACAATGCCGATGTCCGGCATTCGCTCGGCCTGCTGCTGGTGCGCCAGCGCAACTATGCCGGGGCGCTGCCATTGCTGCGCCAGGCCAGCGAACTGGCACCCGCCAACCCGCGCTATGCCTATGTCTACGCCATTGCGCTGAATTCGACCGGCGCTACGCATCAGGCCCTGACATTGCTTGAGCAGACCCACCAAGGCCATCCTGCGGACCGCGATGTGCTCGGCGCGCTCGTGGCCATCGCACGTGCCAGCGGGGATCAGGCCAAGGCGCTGATCTATGCCCGCGCGCTGGGTGCCCTCGATCCCGCCAACCCGCGGCTTCGGCAGTTGATCAACGAACTTGATCAACAGCAGGTTCGCTGACCGAATCCGGAACTATGCTCGGCTAATCCGGTGGCGGCGATGCGGGGCGCTTGTTCGCCCGGCTCACCGCTCGCAGACTGGCAACGCGTAGCCGGGCGGCAAGCTGCCGTGGCGCCATTTCCTGCGATGTACCGGCAAAGGCGGGAGGTCCGCGCACCGGAAGCGGCTCCTGCCGAATGCCGAAATGCCGCAAATAGGGGCGGAATTTCTCGATCTCCTCCGCCGCATCCAGCCCGTGGTCCTCGAACCGGTAAGCACGCGGTCCGTAACCGCCGTTCGGCTTGGCCGCAACGAAGCGACCCATTGCGTTGATGGCCGTTTGCGGCGGCGTGAGACCGAAATGCCGGTAGACGGCTCCCACTGATGCGACGGGATCGGAGACAAGGTCCAAATAATGAACATGGCAGATCGGCGCATCCAGTCCGGCGCTGTCGCCGGCCGCCATCATGCGGCGCGTGCCTTCCAGCCAGCGGGCGCTCTCCTGGCGGCCGATCTCCGCCTGGTGCAGGTGGCGGGTGAAAGGGCGGCGCAGCACCTCCGTGAGCTTGGCGACCGATAGCAGCACCTTCATGGGGTCTCGGTGGACGAAGACCAGTCGCGCATCAGGGTAGACAATCCGGATCGCATCCAGCGCGAACACGTGATCCGGGCATTTCACCACCCAGCGGGTTTGCGGATGACGCGGCGACTGGTGTTGCAGGTGCTGCAGGAAGCGCCGGTGGAAGCGATAGGCGGGCACCTGACCCTGCGCATCACTTTCGAGCCATTTCAAATAAGACGGGATCTGGTAGTTGGTGTCGAAGCGCAGGCTGCGGAACACATGCGCGGTGATCTCACTGCATTCCTGAGGCGAATCCGCATTCAACGGGTGCAGGTCACGGAATTCCGGCGCCAGCCGCTCGAACGCGCGCAGTTGCCGCGCCACGCGATCGGCCCGCATGTCGGCGCCGCGCCGGGCCTCGGGGTAAGGGTAGATCGTCTCCCACACCAGAGGCGCGCGGTTTGCAGGATCGGCCATCATCAGGCGGTGCAGGAAGGTTGTGCCGCTGCGTGGCAGGCCGGTAATGAAGATCGGCCGTTCGATCGGTTCGTCCAGCAGCGCCGGCGCCTGTCGTTCCGCATGGCGAAGGCGCAACAAATTGCCCAGGAAGCGCAGCGTGTCCCATCTTGTGGCGATGCGCCCGACCAGGCTCAACGACGCCTCATTCACGCAGGCATCCAGGAAGTGTCGCAGCGGCTCGTTGAAGTCGAATTCACCGAAATCCTGCAATCGCATGCGCCGGCGGGCGCTCTCGATCAATTCTTCGGCTTGCAGCGGGCGGCGGAGAAACCCGCACGCCTCGGCCATGGAGTCCAGCAGGCGAATTGCACTCGTCTCGAACGGCATGTGAGCGGCTCCGGCTAGTATTCCTTCGGCACGTCCGACCAGATTGTGACCGGCAGATGGTGGCCGGAAAGCATATGGGACGCCGGCGCCGGCGCGCCAGCACCCTGGCTCGGTCGAGGCCGTTTCAAATTGGAGTATCTTTAAGCCTAGACACTGAGATCCTGCCAATTCTGCATAGCCGTAATCGCAGGAAGGGCCGACATACAATATCCCCCCTGGGGCGAGGATCGCCCCGATGTTACCGCCATAGCTCGCGAGGAAGCGATGAAGGTTCGATCCATTGCTGCTCTGCTGATACTGACGGGCCTGATCATGTCCTCGGTTGTGGCGCGGGCGCAGGACAAGCCGGCCATCGGCGAGGAGGTGAGGGGTGCCTTGCAATCAATGGGCAAGACCCTTGGCGCCGGCGACTTCGCGTTCCGCAGCCGGACCATCCGCGAATACAACGCGCAGAACGGCCAGCCGTTGCACATCTTTCACAATATGAGCGTGGTTGTCCGCCGGCCGGACCGGATGCTTGCCGACGTGACCGGCGACGATGGGGCAACCAAGATCTTCTACGACGGCAAGGCTGTGACCATCTTTGGCGTCGAACTCAACAAATATGTGGCCATACCGGCGTCGGGCAACATCGAAGACATGTTGCGCATCGCTGTAAGCACCGTGGGCATCGATTTTCCGCTCGCTGATTTCCTCGTCGAGGCTCCGGACAAGGCATTCCTCTCCGGGGTGACATCGGGGTTCGAAGTCGGTACCGTCACCATCGATGGCACGCCGGCGCGGCATTTGCTGTTCACGCAGCCGCCCGGCATAGAACTTGAGCTCTGGCTGGAAAAGAACGACCGCGCCTTGCCGCGTCGCCTGATCGTTACCTATCGCTCGCTGCCGGGCGAGCCGCGTTTCATTGCCGAGATGTCGGACTGGAACTTCGCGGTGCATCCGTCCGATGCGGAGTTCGCATTCCACCCGCCCGCGGGCGCGACCAAGGTGGATCTTGAGCAGGAGAAGGCGAAGTGAGAAAGCCGACGCTCGCTCTGGCGGTCGCAACCATCGTGTTGTTGTCTGCAACAAATGCCTTCGCATGGGGCGCTGTGCACGGCGCGTATGGCGGTGCGGCGTATCGGGGTCCCATGGGCGGTGCGGCGGTCCGCGGGCCGGGGGGTGCGGCGGCTGCGGTCGGTCCGGCGGGGGGTGCCGCTTATCGCGGGCCGGCCGGCGGTACCGCATACCGCCCGCCGGCTTATGGCTACGGCTATCGGCCGCCGGTTTATGGACCCACCGGCGGATATGCCGCGGGTGTTGTAACCGGTGCCGCGATCGGCGCCGCGACGGCACCGCCGCCGTATTATCCGCCACCGCCCTATTACCAGCCGCCACCGGTTGTGGTCGTCCCCTGACGCGGTGATCCCCGCGTGCTGAAGTCGAGACCAAGGCATAGACAGATTGCGCGCGCCGCATTCACGTCTTTGTAACCGATCAACATGCGTCACCGTGGTGCATTGATGCAAATCAATGCCGCTCGGCGGGAAGACGAATAGACGGCATCCGTTCAGCGCAGCGAGTGCCGATCGCAGTCGCCGATTAGGAGCCTTGGTCGATGGAGTCCCAGCAAGGAACTCTTCGAGCGACTATCGAAGTCGTTGTGGACGATCTGGAAGAAAGCTTCGGCAGGCCCGTGCGAATCAGCGAGGTTGCCGCGGAGCTGGGCATGTCAGGACGGACCCTGCGCGCGCAGTTCAAGAAAAGCGTCGGTGTTTCGCCGATGCGCTATCTTTGGTTGCGCCGGATGGCGATGGCGCATCATGCCCTGGTCCGGGCCCACTCCGAGAATGTCAGCGTCACCGAAATCGCGCTTCGCTATGGATTTTCCGAGCTCGGCCGCTTCGCCGTGAGTCACCGCGAGTTGTTCGGCGAAAGTCCGTCGGTGACGTTGCGAGGTTGCAGCGACCAGGATCTGTACAATTTGATGCCGTGCTGGACTGAGGGCGATCACGGCTGGATCAACGGGCTGACGGCAGACAGCGTCGGAGCCGTCCCGCGACGCTATGGGCATGCCACGGCGCTCGGGCTCGAGTGCCGGAATGCGGCGGACGACTGAGGTTTGCGGGGCCTGGAACGCGGCGAGCGCGCCGTCCGGTCGGGTGCTCCGCAGCAGCGCTGCCGGGCGGTGCAGCTCCGGACCGCGCGGATCTGTGCTCCGCCACGCCAAGGCGATGTTGCGGCGGGCTGCGTCGGCCAGGCCGGGAGTTACATCAATCTTCACCAGGAATGTTAAGCAAGGTTTACAGTTGAAGCTTGGTTTCGAGAAACAAATAACGCATCCAGTTGAGAACTCCTTAGAGAATCAACTTGGCACGGTGCTTGCTACCTTTCGAGTGCTGCAAGTGCCTGGCTGGGCAACTTTTGGTTGCGTCGACCTCGAGACCCAGTCACGAAGGGAGAGGTTAATGAAAAAGCTTTCTCAGACTTTGCTTGCTGGTACGTTCCTTGGCGGTTTGGCCGCGATCTCCAATCCCGCTGCGGCGGCCGCGATTTGCCCGGCCTCGATCAACCCCACCTGCGATCTGGTGTTCACCTTCAACGCCAATGGTTCGATCACCACCTCCGGCCCTGGTGGCAGTTCGATCGGGGGGAGGACGCGCTCATCGGTGTCGTGAACAACACCAATGCGCCGTTGCTGAGCTTTGTTCTCAATGGTGGTGGCGTCAATATCTTCGGTTTCGATACCGACGGCATCGATACTTATACTGGTGTTGGTCCGGCGGGCACGAATCCGGACAAATCCACCTATGGCGGCCCGAATGGGTTCTTCACCAACATCAGCGGCAATGTCGGCACCGTGAATTTCGCGAATGGTGGCATTCCCGCCGGTGGCAGCGACTTCTTCTCGCTTGAAGAGGCGATCAGCCTGTCCGCCCCCCCGGTCGTCAATGCGGTACCGGAGCCGGCGAGCATGCTGCTGTTGGGCGCGGGTCTGGCCGGGCTCGGAGCAATCCGGCGCCGCACCAGACGCGGCTGAGCTGAAACTCGGGTGAACTGACGCGAGGCGGCCGGGATCTCCCGGCCGTTTTCGCATGCCTGCCAGGCCGGCTCACTCCGCGAGATCCTGCAACTCCAGCAATTCGCCGAGCCAGGGCTCATAACGGCGCCAACGCGCGACCGAGGCGCGATTGATCGGTTGGCGCACCTGCCACATGCTGGCGGTGCGGACCGAGCGCGTGTTGGCCTCAGGCTTCAGGCAGGAACTCATCCCAGTCCAGCCCACATGCGGCGATCATGCCGCGGATCGTCGGTTCCGGATCGGCGGTCAGCGTCTCGTAATGGATGTCGATGAGCCGGTCCGCCGGCAGCACGCGCCGCCAATGGCGCATCAGCCGCGCGTATTCCCGGTAGTAGAAGACCAGGTCCGCCTTGCCCGCCGGCGTCCAGGGACGGGGGGCGAAATAGGTTCCGTGCATCGACAGGCAGATGTCGATCGGGTGGCGGCGGCAATGGAAGATCGTGGCATCGGGGAAGGCCATGTGGATCAGGCCGGTCCAAATGAAATTATCCGGCATCTTGTCGGTGACGCGCGCGGAAGCGGGCGAGATGGCGCGGAGAAACTTGATATAGGCGGGCGCCACCTCGGCGATGAACCGTTCCGGCGGCGTCGCAGGATCGGCCGCCAGCATGGAGCCGCGCCGGTTCCAGAAATGCAGTTCGCCGCCGCCGGCGACGTCGCGATGGCTGGAGAGGATCTGTTCGGCCAAGGTGGTGCCGGAGCGCGGCATCCCCAGCACCAGCAAGGGCGTGCGGTCGGTGCTGCCGGCAGCTTGATGCTGACGCAGGGTTTCGGGCGTGATGGCGCCGATCAGCCAATCGAAGCAATTGGTGACGGAGGCGCGGTCCATCCGGTGGGTGCGGGCACGGATCGCGTTGGCGGTGTCGAAGTGCCGCATCGCTGCTTCATATTCTGCGAGATCGTCATAGGCTTTGCCGAGGGCGAAGTGGACATACACGCCGAACCGGTCGGGCGGTCCGGCCGACGCCGCCCTGAGCATGCGGTCGATCAGCGCCTGATCCCTCGGCGTGATCTTCCGCTGCCGCGCGATCTGATAATAGGCGAGCAGGTTGCCGGGCTCGATCCGCAGGGCGGCATCGTACTCGGCCTCGGCCTCTTCAAACCGCCCGAGGCTGGTGAGCACGGTGGCGAACAGGTACCGTGTCTCGGCATCGCCGCTGTCGGTCTTGGCGCTGGCCTGCAGCGTGTCGAACGCATCGCCGAGCCGGTCCTCGGCGACCAAGGCGCGTGCCTTGCCGAGGCGCCCCATAATCGTTCCCGGCGCGGTCCGGGCGGCCTCGCGATAATGCGCGATGGCATCGTGGCGGCGGCCGGCGCGCTCCAGGACGACGCCGAGCCGGCCATGTGCCTCCGCCAGATCAGGCGCGCGCCGGGTCGCCTGCGCATAGGCGGCGATGGCGCCGGTGGTGTCGTCGAGTTGTTCGAGGGCTTTGGCGCGGCCGAGATAGGCATGCGCGAAGTCGGGCTTGAGCAGGGCGGCGCTGTCGAAGAAGGGCAATGCTTCGGCGGGGCGGCCGCAATACAACAAGGTGAGCCCGAGGTCGTGCTGGGCGGCGGCGTTGGTGGGATTGGTCCGCACCGCAAGCTGCAGCGGCGCCAGCGATTGCGCCAGCCGCCCGGCCTGGCGCAGGCGTGCGGCCTCCTGCAGCATCGGTGCGGCGAGCGCCGCGGCGGCAAGATGATTCGGCGGCGCCTGTTGCCGGGAGGCGGCACCACAGCAAAGCTTGTATTTCCGACCGCTGCCGCAGCGGCAGGGATCGTTGCGCCCCGGTTGTGCCATCTGCGTCGTGATTCCCCGGCGTCGGTATCGCGGATGCGGATCGTCGATCATGTTATAGCCACTGGCCGACGGATCGCAGCAGTTTTGGTGGCTTGGGCGGCTGGCAGCCGGCGCTGTTGGGAAAGGTTGCATTGCGTCTCCCGCGCGGTCGGGTAGAAGCATGGCAACAAAGGGGACGGAGGCAGCAATGAAGGCTTCATGGATCGGCCTGCTGGCGGCGATCTGCGCGCTCGCCGCGCCGGCGCAGGCGGCCGACAACGTCAAGATCGGGTTCATCACGACCTTGAGCGGGCCGGCCGGCATGATCGGCAAGCACATGAAGGATGCCGCCGACCTCGCGCTCGAGCATGCTCGGCGGCAAGGCTCGGCGGGCTGCCGGCGCAGATCGTCTACGGCGACGACCAGTTCAAGCCCGATGTCGGCCGCCAGGTCGCCGACGAGATGCTGAAGAGCGACAAGGTCGACTTCATCACCGGCTTCATCTGGTCGAACGTGCTGCTGGCGGTCGTACCAGCCGATCATCCGGTCCGGCACCATCCTGATCGCCGCCAATGCCGGGCCGCACCAGATCGCCGGCGCGCAATGCGCGCCGAATTTCTTCTCGGCCTCGTGGCAGAACGACCAGACGCCGGAGGCGATGGGCAAGTACATGGACGACCAGAAGATCGACGACGTCTACCTGATGGCGCCCGACTACGCCGCCGGCCACGACATGATGACGGGCTTCAAGCGCTTCTTCAAAGGCAAGGTGACGGCCGAGGTCTACACCAAGTTCGGCCAGTCGGACTACCAGGTCGAGATCAGCCAGATCCGCGACGCCAACCCGAAGGCGGTGTTCGTCTTCTATGCCCGGCGGCATGGGCATCCAGTTCGTCAAGCAATACGCGCAGTCCGGCCTGCGCGAGAAGATCCCGCTCTATTCCGCCTTCACCGTCGACGAGACGACGCTGCCGGCGATCGGTGAGGCGGCAGACGGCAATTACGAGGTCGGCTTCTGGTCGCCCGATCTCAAGAACCCGCGCAACAAGGAGTTCGTCGACGCCTTCCGCAAGAAGTACAACTACTACCCGTCCTTCTACGCGGCGCAGAGCTTCGACGCGATCGCGCTGATCGACCGCGCGGTCGCCGGCGGTCAAAGGCGACCTCGCCGACAAGAACGGCATGATCGCGGCCATGGCCAAGGCCGACTTCCCGTCGGTCCGCGGGCAAGTTCAAGTACAACGCCAACCACTTCCCGATCGAGAATTTCTACCTCCTGCGCATCGGCAAGGATGCCGACGGCACCTTCGTCCGCAAGATCCAGAAGGTCGGTGTTCGCCGACCACGCCGATGCCTACGCCGGCGAATGCAAGATGAAGTAGGCAGCGCGGCCGCCGCACCGTGCCGGAAGATGCACCTACCCCCTCTCCGCGCTTCGGCACCGTCTCCAGGCTCGAGAGACGCGGCCGCGAGCCACCTCCTCTCCCGCCTTCGGCGCGGGCCCCTCCCGCCACCCGGGGGGTGATGGTCCAGCAGTCATGATCCTCCTGGTCGAGCAGGTGCTGAACGGGGTGCAGCTCGGGGTCATGCTGTTCCTGATGGCGGCCGGGCTGACGCTGGTCTTCGGCATCATGAACCTGATCAACCTGGCGCACGGCTCGCTCTACATGGTCGGCGCCTATGTCGCGGCCGCCACGCTTCGCCGCCACCGGCTCGTTCCTGCTCGGCGCTCGGCGCGGCGCTCGCGGCGGCGATCGCGATCGGCGCTCGCGCTCGAGATCGTCGTGTTCCGCACGCTCTACGCGCGCGACCACCTCGACCAGGTGCTGGCGACCTTCGGCCTGATCCTGTTCTTCAACGAGGTGGTGCGCCTGCTGTGGGGCTCGACCGCGCTCTACACGCGCGGTGCCGCGATTTCCTCAACGGCCGGGTCGAGCTGCTGCCCGGGCGTGCCCTATCCGGTCTACCGGCTGGCGATCATCGCGCGTCGGCCTCGCGGTCGCGCTGGGCTGCTCTATCTGCTGATCGTGACGCACCCGGCTCGGCATGCTGATCCGCGCCGGCGCCACCAACCGGGTCATGGTCGGCGCGCTCGGCGTCAATATCGCGGCTGCTCTACACGCTGGTCTTCGGCCTCGGCGCGGCGCTCGCGGCGCTCGCCGGGGTGATGGCCGGGCCGATCTTCACGGTCGAGTCGGGCATGGGCGAGAGCGTCCTGATCCTCGGCCTTCGTGGTGATCGTGATCGGCGGCATCGGCTCGATCCGCGGCGCCTTCGTCGCGGCCCTGCTGGTCGGCCTGGTCGACGCGGTCGGCCGCGCCTATCTGCGGCCGCTGCTGGCCGCTGTGCATGGCCGCGACCGCCGCCGACAATGCCGGCCCGGCGCTCGCCTCGATGCTGATCTACATCCTCATGGCGGCGGTGCTGTTCGTGCGGCCGCAGGGCCTGTTTCCGCCGCGCGGACGCGATGACGCGGATCGGCGCGCGCAGGCATCGCGGCGCTCGTCGTGCCTTCGTCGCTGCTGGCGCTGGTGCCGCCGGTCGCGGCGGTCGCCGACGCGCCGTTCTACCTCGAGCTGTTCGCCCGCGTCATGATCTTCGCGATCGCCGCCCTCAGCCTCGATCTCATCCTCGGCTATGGCGGCCTGGTCAGCTTCGGCCACGCCGCCTATCTCGGCATCGGCGCCTATGCCGTCGGCATCCTGAGCTTCCACGGCATCGCCAACGGCTTCGTGCATTTCGCGGTGGCGCTCGGCGCGGCCGCCGGCGCCGCGGCGGCAATCGGCTTCGTGTCGCTGCGCACCACGGGCGTCTACTTCATCATGATCACGCTGGCGTTCAGCCAGATGGTCTATTTCCTCGGCGTCAGCCTGCACCAGTACGGCGGCGACGACGGGCTGAACATCGCCGCGCCACAGCGATTTCGCCGGCCTGTTCGACCTCGCCGACCCGACCGTCCTCTACTATTTCGTGCTTCGCGTTCCTGGCGCTGTTCCTGTTCCTCGGGCAGCGCGCAGTCGCGCTCGCGCTTCGGCATGGTGCTGCGGGCGTGCGCTCGAACGAGCGGCGCATGCTCGCGCTCGGCTTTCCGACCTTCCGCTACAAGCTCGCCGCGTTCGTCATCGCCGGCGCGCGTGTGCGGCGTCGCCGGCGCGCTGTTCGCCAACCTGACCCTGTTCGTCTCGCCGTCGATCATGCACTGGACGCGCTCCGGCGAGATCATGATGATGGTGATCCTCGGCGGCATCGGCACGCTGTTCGGGCCGGTGCTCGGCGCGGCGGCGTACCTGCTGCTGGAAGAGCGTGCTGTCGCGCTGGACCGAGCATTGGCAGGCGATCCTCGGGCCGCTGCTGATCGCTCGTCGTGCTGTTCGCCCGGTCGGGGCTGCTCGGCCTCGGCCCGCAGCGCGCCGCCGGCCCGATGGCTGAGCCGCTGCTGCGCGGCGGCGGGGCTGACCAAGCGCTTCGGCGGGCTGGTCGCGACCAAGCGACGGTCACGCTGGCGGTCGAGCCCGGCGAGATCTGCACGCGGTGATCGGCCCGAACGGCGCCGGCAAGACGACGCTGATCGCCGCGCTGGCCGGCGAGCTGCGCCCCGATGCCGGCACGATCCGCTTCGCCGGCGAGCGACATCACGCGGCTGGGCCGGCGCGGCGCGCCGCGCTCGGCTCGCCCGCTCGTTCCAGATCACCTGCGATCTTCCGCGACTTCACGCGCGCTCGACAACGTCGCGCTGGCGGTGCAGGCGCAGGCCGGCCACAGCTTCCGCTTCTGGCGGCCGGCGCCGCGACGAGCGCGGCTGCGCGAGCCGGCCCGCGCGATCCTGGCGCGAGGTCGGGCTCGGCGCGACCGCGCCGATCTGCCGGCCGCCAGCGCTGGCGCACGGCGAGAAGCGCGCGCTCGAAATCGCGATGGCGCTGGCGACGCGAGCCGCGCCTGCTGCTGCTCGACGAGCCGATGGCCGGCATGGGGCCGGCGGAAGTCGGCGCGATGGTGCGAGCTGCTGCGCGCGGCTCAAGGGCCGGCTGACGATCCTGCTGGTCGAGCACGACATGGACGCGGTGTTCGCGCTCGCCGACCGCATCTCGGTGCTGGTCTACGGCCGGGTCATCGCCACCGGCGCGCCGGAGGCGATCCGCGCCGACCCCGACGGTGCGCGGCCGCCTATCTCGGCGACGGAGAGACGCGTGATGCTCGAGGTCGACGGCCTTGAGGCCGGCTACGGCGACAGCCAGGTGCTGTTCGGCGTCGGCTTCGACCGTCGGCGCCGGCGAGGTGGTGACGCTGCTCGGCCGCAACGGCATGGGCAAGACGACGACGGTCGCCGCCATCATGGGAATCGTGCCGCGCGCGGGCCGGCGAATCCGCTTCGAGGGCCGGTCGATCCGGGGCCTGCCGCCTATCGGATCGCGCGGCTCGGGCTCGGCCTGGTGCCGGAGGGGCGACAGATCTTCCCGAACCTCACGGTGCGCGAAAACCTGGTCGCGACCGCTGCCAACCGGACCGGGAATCCGCGGCCCTGGACGCTCGACGGGTGCTGGCGCTGTTTCCGGGCCTTGCCGAGCGCCTGCGCTACAGACGCGGCGCCTGCTGTCCGGCGGCGAGCAGCAGATGCTGGCGATCGGCCGCGCGCTGATGACCAACCCGCGCCTGCTGATCCTCGACGAGGCGACCGAGGGCCTGGCGCCGCTGATCCGGGCCGAGATCTGGCGCGTGCTCGAACAGCTCGCCGCCGCCGGCCAGTCGATCCTGGTGATCGACAAGAATGTCGGCATGCTGACCCGCATCGCCAGCCGGCATTACGTGCTGGAGAAGGGACGCGTGGTGTGGTCGGGGGATGGGGCGGCGTTGCGCGCCGACAGCGAGCTGCAACACCGCTACCTCGGCGTCTGATGCGCACCGCCGGCTAAAGCAGCAGCCACATCGCGAGCCACATCAGCGACCAGCCGCCGAGGCCGATTGCAACCCCGAGCGCCACCGCGCCGAGCGCCGTCAGCCGCGGTGGCGGGGAGTGGTCGGTCAGTGTCTCGATGCTGAACTTGGCTCGCGGTTCCTGCATGGGACAACCTGGCCTCAAGGACGAGGGTTGGGCAACAACCGCCGAGTGGCGGACGATTTGGCACAACCACCAGCGGCAGCCGGAGAACTGCTGGAGGTCCGACCCGGAATCGAACCGGGGTGCACGGATTTGCAATCCGTTGCATCACCACTCTGCCATCGGACCGGCGGGCCGGTTATCGGTCCGGCCCGGCTGCCGGGTCAAGCCCCGCGATTTGCCGCCGGCAGCACCGGGCTACTATAACGATGGGGCATTTCTACAAGAGAACCCCTGCCCATGGATCTTCCCGCGAGCCTTTCCGAGAACGCCCGCAAGCTGATGGTGGATGGCCAGATCCGCCCGAACAAGGTGTATGATCCACGGCTTCTGGCCGCCTTGCGCCGCCTGCCGCGCGAACGATTCCTGCCGCCGCATCTGGCGCCGCTGGCCTATGTCGACGAAGACGTCGACCTCGGCCATGGCCGCTGCCTGCTGGAGCCGATGGTGATCGCGCGCCTGCTGCAGGCGGCCGCCATCCGCGATGGGGAGCGGGCGCTGGTGGTGGCTTCCGGCAGCGGCTATGGCGCGGCCCTGCTCAGCGCCTGCGGTGCGCAGGTGACGGCGCTGGAAGAGGATGCGGCCCTGCTCGCCTTGGCCCGCGAGGCGCTGCCGGCTTTGGCGCCGGAGGTCACCCTGATCGAGGGCGAGCTGATCGCGGGCCATCCCGCCGGCGCCCCGTATGACCTGATCCTGATCGAAGGCGCGGTCGAAGAGTTTCCCCCGGTGATCGTCGCCCAGTTGGCGCCGCATGGGCGTCTGATCGCGATCCGCAGCATGCCCCGCCCGTCCGGCATCGGGCGCATTTGTCAGGCGGTGATCGGCGAACGGGTGGCGGGCCGGCTGAGCCTGCAACCGCTGTTCGATTGCGCCGCACCGGTGCTGCCGGCCATGCGCCGCATCGCCGGCTTCGTCTTCTGACCGCATGGTGCAGCGCAACAGGGGGCGGCGCAAAGACGTGGCGCGCGCGCCTCAGCTGTGGCACATCTAGGGCGAGGCTCCGCCAGCGCTCGGCTGCTGGCGCTCGCCGGCGAAGGACGGAAGGGGCAATGTGATGATGCGACAGTCTAGCAATGGCCGCGGCATCGGTGGCTTCGGTGCAGCGATCGGGCTTGCTGCAATGATCGTGTCCGGTTTGCCGACGCCGTCCTGGGCGGCGGGGACGCGCACGCTGCAGGAGGCGTTGGCCATGGCCTACGCCACCAACCCGACTTTGCTGTCCGAGCGCGCCAACCTGCGTGCGACCGACGAGAACGTGCCGGCGGCGCTGTCCGGCTGGCGGCCCACCGTCTCCATCAGCGCCAATGCCGGCTACGCCGATGGCTCCGTCATCGTGAACAAGCACGAGGCTTCCAGAAACACCCGCCACGCCAATACCGAGCAGTTCACCATCGTCCAGCCGATATATAGCGGCGGCCAAACCCGTGCCGGCACCAATCGCGCCGAGAACCAGGTGATGGGCGAACGGGCCCGCCTGCTGGCCCAGGAACAAGCAACCTTCACCAACGTGGTGAATGCCTATGTCGATGTGATCCAGTCCGAGCAGGTGCTGGCCCTGAACGTCAACAACGAGCAGGTGCTTGCGCGGCAGCTCCAGGCGACGAACGACCGTTTCCGGGTCGGCGAGATCACCCGCACCGACGTCGCCCAGGCCGAGGCCGCACTCGCCGGCGCCACCGCCACCCGCCAGACCGCAGAGGGCCAGTTGCAGACGGCGCGGTCCCTGTATCAGCAATTGGTTGGCGAATTTCCGGCCAGGCTGATCGAGCCGCAACCGCTGCGCCTGCCGACCCGCACGCTTGAGGAAGCCAAGGGCCTCGCGTCGCGCAACAACCCCAACGTGGTCGCGGCGCTGTTCGACGATGCTGCCGCGAAGGACAATTTCGACCTGCAATACAGCAAGCTGCTGCCGAATCTCAGCCTGCAGGCGCAGTCGTCGCGGGCCGAGGACGTCATCACCCTCGGCCAGACGACCAGGATTTCGCAGGTGCTCGCCTCGTTGACGGTGCCGATCTACCAGGGTGGCATCGAATACGCGACCATCCGCCAGGCGCGCCAACAGCAACTGCAGACCCGCTCGAGAACTCGAGGACGCGCGTCGCACCGCCATCCAGGCGGCAATCAGCGCGTGGGAGACCTACAACGCCGCCAAGGCGACGATCGAGAGCACGCGCCAGGCGGTCCGTTCCAATCAGGTGGCGCTCGAAGGCGTGCAGCGCGAGGCGATCGTCGGCAGCCGCACCACGCTCGACGTGCTGAACGCGGAGCAATTGCTGCTGAACTCGCGGGTGACGCTGGTGCAGAACCTCGCAAGCCTGGTGAACGCGTCCTATTCCGTCGCCGCCGCCGCCGGCCGGCTGACTGCCCGCGATCTGAACCTGCAGGTGCCGCTGTATGATGAGACCGCCTACTACAAGGCAGTGCGCAACAAATGGTTCGGCACCGGCGACTACGCCACCGACCAGCCGAACCGCTGAACCACTTCTTTCTCACCCCAGCATGCCCGATATCCAGCATGAGCGCATCCAAACCCACCCCACCCGGCACCGATGAGCCGAACGCGGAGGCGCCGGCCGGCGATCCGTCGATGGAGGACATCCTCGCCTCCATCCGCCGCATCCTGAGTGACGACGAAGCCGAGCAGACCGGCTCCACGCCGCTGATGCCGCACCGGCCAGCCCGCGGCCGCGATGGGCGGGCCGGCCACGCCGCAGTTGGCGCCGCCGCACGCCCCTGAGCCCGCCAAGCCAGCGTCGTCGCATGTCCTGGCCCTGGATGCCGGCATGATCGTCGACGAGCCGCACGAACAGCCGTCGCGAAACGCCCCGGCCAAGGCGGCATCCCCGCTCGCCGATCCCCCGGCCGCGCTGCCGGCCCAGGCCGCGCCGCCGGCCAAGCCTGCTTTGGTGGCGCCGGAAGCCGCCGCCGCGGCGGCCTCCTCGGTGGGCGCGCTGCTGCGCACCCTGGGCGCGGGACGCGACGTTGCGGCATATCGCGGCGGCCCAACCATCGAGGACCTGGTGCGCGAGGAACTCCGTCCATTGCTGAAGCAGTGGCTGGACGAGCAGTTGCCAGTGATGGTCGAGCGCCTGGTACGGGCCGAGATCGAGCGCGTCGTCGGCCGCGCCGACGGCTGAACCCCCTTCGATCTGCGGCCGCGCCGGCACCGAGGCGGGGCCGGCGAGTATCCTGGACATGCTGGACAAGACCCTGACGCCTGCCGAAGCCGAGCCGCGCCTGTATCAGGCGTGGGAGGATTCGGGCGCCTTCGCCTGCGCGCCCGACAGCAACGCCGATCCGTTCACCATCATGATGCCGCCGCCCAACGTCACCGGCAGCCTGCATGTCGGCCACGCGCTGACCTTCACGCTGCAGGACGCGCTGGTCCGCTGGCGCCGCATGCAGGGCCGGGACGTGCTCTGGCAGCCCGGCACCGACCATGCCGGCATTGCCACCCAGATGGTGGTGGAGCGGCTGCTGGCCGAACAGGGCACCACCCGCCAGCAACTTGGCCGCGAGGCGTTCGTTGAGCGCGTCTGGCAGTGGAAAGAGGAATTCGGGCGGCAACATCAGCCGCCAGCTTCGCCGCCTCGGCGCGTCGCTCGACTGGCCGCGCGAGCGCTTCACCATGGATGAGGGCCTGTCCGCGGCGGTGCGCGAGGTGTTCGTTACCCTGTTCCGCCAGGGGCTGATCTATCGCGACCGCCGCCTCGTCAACTGGGACCCGAAATTCCAGTCGGCGATCTCCGACCTTGAAGTCGAGAACCGGGAGATCCGCGGCAATCTCTGGCACATCCGCTACCCCATCGAGGGCATGCCGGACCGCTTCATCACCGTCGCCACCACCCGGCCCGAGACCATGCTCGGCGACACCGCCGTCGCGGTGCATCCTGGCGATGCGCGCTACGCCGATCTTGTCGGCAAGTTCGCGGTCTTGCCGCTGGTCGGCCGCCGCATCCCGATCATCGCCGACGAATACTCCGACCCCGAGAAGGGCAGCGGCGCGGTGAAGATCACGCCGGCGCATGACTTCAACGATTTCGCCGTCGGCCAACGCCACAAGCTGCCGATGCCATCGATCCTCGACCGCGAGGCCCGCATCCGGCTCGACGAGCTCGACACCGACGAGGGCTTCGTGCGGACGCTGGATGGCCTCGACCGTTTCGAGGCCCGCAAGCGCATCGTCGCCGAGTTGGAACGGCTTGAGTTGATCGAGAAGATCGAGCTGCATGTCCATCAGGTGCCGCACGGCGACCGCTCCGGCGTACCGATCGAGCCGCTGATCACCGTGCAATGGTATTGCAACGCCGCCGAGCTGGCGAAGCCGGCGATCGAAGCGGTTGAGCAGGGCCGCACGAAATTCGTGCCGCAGCAATGGGAAAACACCTTCTTCGCCTGGATGCGCGACATCCAACCGTGGTGCATCAGCCGCCAGCTCTGGTGGGGGCATCGCATCCCCGCATGGTACGGCCCTGATGGCCACGTCTTCGTCGAACATACCGAGGCGGCGGCGAAAGCCGCAGCCGAGGAGCATTACGGCACGCCGCAGGAGCTGACCCGCGACGAGGACGTGCTCGACACCTGGTTCAGCTCTGCCCTGTGGCCGTTCTCGACACTCGGCTGGCCGGAGCACACGAAGGAGCTCGACCGCTACTATCCCGGCGACGTGCTGGTGACGGGACATGACATCATCTTCTTCTGGGTCGCCCGGATGATGATGATGGGCCTGCATTTCATGGGCGACGTGCCGTTCCGCGTGGTCCACATCCACGGCCTGGTGCGCGACGAGCACGGCAAGAAGATGTCCAAGACCTCCGGCAACGTCGTCGACCCGCTTGAACTGATCGAGCGCTACGGCACCGACGCGCTGCGCTTCACCATCCTCTCCCTCGCCGGGCCCGGCCGCAACGTCAAGCTCGGGGCCTCGCGGGTCGAGAGCCAGCGCAGCTTCGTCACCAAGCTATGGAACGCCGCCCGGTTCTGCGAACTGCACAAGATCGGCCCGGCCCCTTCCTTCGATCCGTCCCAGGCCCGCCTGCCGCTCACCCGCTGGCTGCTCGCCGGCGCCAAGGACGCCATCGCCGAGGCGACGGCGGCACTGAAGGCGTTCCGCTTCGACGACTATGCGGATGCGTGCTACCGCTTTACCTGGCATGTTTTCTGCGACTGGTTCCTCGAACTCGCCAAACCCATTCTGGCCACGCCCCACTCCGCCGACGCCGCCGAAATCCGCCGCGCCGCCGCCCACGTGTTCGGCATCATCCTGCGTTTGCTGCACCCGGCGATGCCGTTCGTGACGGAAGAAATCTGGGACCGTTTCGGCTACGACGCGCCCGGCAGCCTGATCCATGCCCCCTGGCCGGCGCCGGAAGCCGTGCCGGGAGAGGAAGCGGCCCGCGCCGAACTCGACTGGCTGGTCCGCCTCGTCACCGCGGTCCGTGCCGTGCGCTCGGAGATGAACGTGCCGCCGTCGCAGCTCGCCCCCGTTCTGCTGAAGGACGCCGCGCCGGAGACGCTGGCCCGCGGCGCCCGCTGGTCCGACGCGATCGCCCGCATGGCGCGGGCTTCGGCGTTTGGCCCGCTGGAGGGCGAGATGCCCCGCGGTGCGGTGCAGATCGTGCTGGACGAGGCGACCATCGTGCTGCCGCTGTCGGACGTGATCGACCTCGCGGTGGAACGCGCCCGGCTGCAGAAGGACCGCGCCCGCGCCGCCGCCGAAGCCGACAAACTGGCGAAGAAGCTGGAGAACGCCGATTTCGTCGCGCGTGCGCCAGAGGAGATCGTGGAGGAGAACCGCGAGCGTCTGGCAGGTTTCCACCGCGACATTGCTCGGTTCGACGCCGCCTTGCAGCGGATCGCCTGATCGCGGGGGCGGACCTGTAAGCCTTGACTTGGCATTAACCGGCCATCGGGATGCTGCGGGCGAAGGACGGAGCGCCCAATATGCAGCATGACCTGCTCGATCGCCGCATTGCCCACGCGATGTTCCTGTCACTCTGGGTGTTGTACGCGTTCATCGGCCCGGGCGTCACGGTCTTCAACCCAAATTCAGTCAGCCGAATGGCGTTCGTATTCACGACGTTGCAGGACCATTCGCCGGTGATCGACGCCTTCGCGCCACTGACCATCGACAAGGCCGTGTTCGCCGGCCACACATTTATGGATAAGGCCCCTGGGCTGTCGCTTATGGCCGTTCCGGCGGTGGCGCTGGTCGACTTGCTGGCGGCGCTGACCGGGCTGTCCCATGCGCCCTTGAACAACGGGCAGTTTACGTACTTCTTCGTGCTCGACGCCCTTGTAGCCGTTGCCTTCACCACGGCCCTGTGGACCGCCGCCGCGGCGGCGGTGATGTACTTGTTCGCTCGCCATCTGCGCGCCAGCCGTGCCGCGTCCTGTTTCGCGGCACTCGGCTTCGGCCTATGCACGCCGGCACTCGGCTGGGCCACCGTGTTCTTCAGCCATGCCGTCACCGGTTCAGGCCTGTTCATCGGCTTTGTCGCGACGATGCTGGCAAGCGAACCCGTGCGGTCTGGGGAATCCGAGCGTCGTCGCATGGTTCTGGCCGGTCTGGCCGGCGCGCTGTTGTCCTGGTCTGTGGTTGTTGAATTCACCTCCGCGGTTTCGGTGTTGCTGATCGCCGGCGCCGGGTGCTGGCGGCTGCGCCGGCTACCGACGCGGGCGCGGATCACTATGATGGCCTCGGCGCTGATCTGCGGATTTGTCGCGTTCATGCCGCTGGTGCTCTACAATCTCTGGGCATTCGGCGCGGCGACGCATCTCGGCTACAGCGACGTCGTCGGTTTCGATGGCATGCAGCAGGGCATGTTCGGGGTCTCGCTCCCGCGCCCGGAGATCGTGCTGGCGATGCTGGTGGGTCTGAAGCGCGGCCTGCTGTGGATTGCACCGATTCTGACCTTGGTGCCGTTGGCGTGGGCCGCGGCGTGGCGCCGTATGCCCGGCGCGCTGCTGTTGGTGCTTATCGCCGTCCCCGTGTCCACTTTTTTGATCGTCAGCGGCTATGCCTATTGGGACGGCGGCGGGTCCATCGGCCCGCGCCACGTCATTCCGGCCGTGCCGTTCGCCTGCCTTGCCTTGGCCTCGCTCTGGGACACTGCAGGACGGCGCGTCCGCCTTGCCATGCTTTCCCTAGCCCTGGTCAGCTTTGTGTTGTCGCTCATCTGTGCCAGCGTCTTGATGATCGCTCCGATTTGGATCGAAAACCCGCTGCCCGGCTTCATCCTGCCGTTGTTGATGGACGGCGAGGTTCATACCGCGCTGACGATGATGGGCGCGCGGGGCCAGCAATGGCTGATCATGCTTCCGGTGATCGGACTACTGGGACTGAAGGTCGCGTCTGCGATCGCAGCAACTGGCGCGGATTGTACAACGACCTCGCCACGCCTGAGCCGAGCCTCGAGCGCTCAGCCGTGCTCCTGATCAGGCGCCTGGCTTGTTGCACCTGAATTCGGATTGAGAACGTGCATTGAACATTGACGTCTACCAGCAACAAGCCTTTCGCATTCGAGCGCTACCGTAGCAGTCTGCCGCCGATTCACCCGGCAGGGTCGGCGTCTGTCTGATGGTTGCAACGCGAATTCGCGCCACACTCAGCAGTCGCGGTGATTTGGCTCCGCTCGGCGTCTCATGGCTGCTGATCATTGGCCTCATGACTTTGCTTACGTCGTCTTGGATCGATCCGACCGCGTATTTCCGCGCCTTCAGCGAGTGCTACGTCGTGGGCTGCCTCATCCTAGGTGCGGCCGGCCTGCCAGTCGGCAGCGGTCGCGCGGTACTTGCCCCTGGTGTCGTCATGCTGCTTTCGAGCTGGTTTTTCTTCCTCATCCTCATATAGCCCCGGCTGCCCGAGCCGATGGTCGAGATGCGCCGCGCGGCTCTGCCTCCCGCTGTCCGCGGCGGCCCGTAAATTGCCGACAGCGATATCCCCGCCTAGTGTGCGTCCGATGTCGCTCTAGAGGAAACTTCCATGCCGAAAATCTGGGACAAATCGCGGCTGCCGTCGCGTCATGTGACCGTGGGGCCGGATCGCGCCCCGCACCGCAGCTACTACTACGCGATGGGGCTGACCGAGGCTGAGATCAATCAGCCCTTCGTTGGCGTCGCGACCTGCTGGAACGAGGCGGCGCCGTGCAACATCGCACTTTCGCGGCAGGCCCAGTCGGTCAAGCGCGGGGTGCAGGAGGGGTTCGGCACGCCGCGCGAATTCACCACCATCACGGTCACCGACGGCATCGCGATGGGCCATCAGGGGATGAAGTCCTCGCTGGTGTCGCGTGACCTGATCGCCGATTCGGTTGAGCTCACCATGCGTGGCCATTGCTATGACGGGCTGGTCGGGCTGGCCGGATGCGACAAGTCGCTGCCGGGCATGATGATGTCGATGGTCCGCCTCAACGTGCCCAGCGTGTTCATGTATGGCGGCTCGATCCTGCCCGGCACCTACAAGGGCCGCGACGTCACTGTGGTGGACGTGTTCGAGGCGGTGGGCCGCCACGGGGCCGGGACCATGTCCGACGCGGAGCTGCACGAGATCGAATGCGTCGCCTGCCCGTCGGCCGGTGCCTGCGGCGGCCAGTTCACCGCCAACACCATGGCGATGGTGTCCGAGGCGATCGGCCTGGCGCTGCCAGGCTCGGCCGGCGCGCCGGCGCCGTATGAGGACCGTGACCGCTGGGCGGCGGAATTGGCCGGGCGGTGATGCGGCTGATCGAGCGCCAGCTTCGCCCGCGCGACATCGTCACCCTGAAGGCGTTGGAGAACGCGGCGGTCGTGGTCGGCGCCACCGGCGGCTCCACCAATGCGGCGCTGCATCTGCCGGCGATCGCGCATGAGGCGGGCATCAAGTTCACCATGCACGACGTGACCGAGATCATGCGCCGCACGCCCTACATCGCCGACCTCAAGCCCGGCGGCAAATACGTGGCGTTCGACGTGCATCGCGTCGGCGGCGTGCCGGTGGTGATCAAGGCGCTGCTCGACGCGGGACTGCTGCATGGCGACTGCATGACCGTCACCGGCAAGACCATCGCCGAGAACCATGCCGAGCTGGTGTTTCCCACCAACCAGGACGTCATCTACCCGGTGTCGAACGCGATCAGCCCGACCGGTGGCGTGGTCGGCCTCACGGGCAATTTGGCGCCGGAGGGCGGCGTGGTGAAGATCGCCGGCATGAAGAAGCTGCGTTTCGAAGGCACCGCCTTGTGCTTCGACAGCGAGGAGGAATGCTTCGCCGCCGTCTCGCAACGCGCCTACAAATCCGGCGACGTGCTGATCATCCGCTACGAAGGGCCGAAGGGCGGCCCGGGCATGCGCGAGATGCTGTCCACCACCTCCGCGATCTATGGCCAGGGAATGGGTGAGGACGTGGCGCTGATCACCGACGGCCGGTTCTCCGGCGCCACCCGTGGCTTCTGCATCGGCCATGTCGGACCGGAGGCGGCGGTCGGCGGCCCGATCGCGCTGCTGCGCAACGGCGACAAGATCATCATCGACGCGCAGGCCGGCACCATCGACGCCGTGCTGACCGACGCCGAATGGGCCAGCCGCCGCGCCGAGTGGAAGCCGCGCCGGACCGATTACCAGAGCGGCGCGATCTGGCGTTACGCCCAGACCGTCGGCCCCGCCTGCGACGGCGCGCTGACCCATCCGGGTGGTGCGGCGGAAACCCATTGCTTCGCCGACATGTAGTGGAGCGATCGTAACGCTTGCGTCCGAAGCGTCAGGTGGATCGCCACATCCACAAAGTGGCGGCGCTGCGCGCGAAGGCGGAACGATCGGGTTACGAAGACGTTATTACCGCGTAAGACAGGATCATGGCCGGAACATCTAGAATGTTCCGGCCTTCCATAAAATCCAGCGCGACAGGAGACCACGATGACTCGCAATCCGTTGTGCGCCGCGCTCGCTGCCGCAGCACTCACCTTCAGCCTGGCCGGGGCGGCGATGGCGCAGCCGCCGCCCTACGAGCCGATCCCGCCACCGCGCTTCGAACGCGTGCCGCCACCGCCGCACGGCCCGCGGGTGGTGTGGGAGCCTGGGCACTGGCATTGGAACGGCCGGGCCTATGTCTGGTACGCCGGCCGCTATGTCACCTATCGCCCGCATTATGGCCATTACGAGCCAGGCCGCTGGATCGAGCGCGGTGGGCGCTGGGTGTGGATTCCGGCGCACTGGGAGTAGAAGGCGGCGGGTTGGGCGGCTAGAGCAAAAATGGCTTTAGGTGGAATTGCCGGGCCATAGAATTGCTCGCCTAAACAAAGGCTAGATCGTGATGGTCGCCGATACCAGCGGCCATCACGATCTACGCGATCTCCACCGTCACCGGCACATGGTCGGACGCTTTTTCCTCGCCGCGCTCGCGCCGGTCGGAGGTGGCACTGACCAGACGCTCGGCCAGCGTCGGCGACAGCAGCGCGTGGTCGATCCGCAGGCCGCGGTCGCGTTGCCACGCCCCGGCCTGGTAGTCCCAGAACGTCCATACCGGGCCATGCGGATGCAAGGCGCGGATCGCGTCGGTGAGGCCGAGCCATTGCAGCGCGCGGAAGGCGGCGCGGGTCGGCGGGCGGATCAGCGCATCATCGGGCGGCAGGCTGCCGGGCGCGTAATCCTCATCGGTTGGGCAGACGTTGAAATCGCCGATGATCGCGACCGGCGTGTCGGCGTCGAGCAGGGCGCGGGCGCGGGCGCGAAGATGCTCCATCCAGGCGATCTTGTAGGCATAGCCTGCGTCGCCACCGGAATTGCCGTTCGGCAAATAGATGCCGATCACCGTCATGCCCTCGGCCGCCACCTCGATGTAGCGCGATTGCGCATCGTCCTCGGGCAGGCCGGGCAGGGTATGATGCGTGACCTCGTAGGGAACCCGCCCCATCACCGCGACGCCGTTATAGGATTTCTGGCCGACCGCGTTGCAGCGATAGCCGAGCGCCTCGAAGCCCGCGGCCGGGAAGGCGGCGGTTTCGCATTTGATTTCCTGCAGGAACAGCAGGTCCGGCTGCGTCCGCGCCAGCCAGCGCGCGACATGGCCCTCGCGCTGGCGGATCGAGTTGACGTTCCAGCTCCCGATCTTCATCGACGTTCAGCCTTCACCGGGATTCGGTCCGCAACAGGCGTCAGGCGACCGAGAAGCTGGTGCCGCAACCGCAGGAGGAGGCCGCGTTCGGATTGCGCACGGCGAAGTGGCTGCCCATCAGCGCGTCGGTGTAATCGAGTTCGGAGCCGGCGAGCAGGTCCATGCTGGCGGGGTCGATCAGCACCTTCGCGCCGTCATGCTCGATCACCAGATCGTCCTCGGCCTGGGTGCGGTCGAGGTCGAAGCGGTACTGGAAGCCGCTGCAGCCGCCGGCCAGGACTTCCACCCGCAACGCCGCATCACCGCTCGGGCCTTGGGCGGCCACGATCTCGGCGATCCGGGCGGCGGCGCGGTCGGTCAGGCGGAACGGGGCGAGGGTGTCGTTTTCCATGCCGCCAACATAGGCGCTCACGCCCCCGGATTGAAGGGCAAACCCTTAGCGTGTACGCGACACCGCATGGAACGCGCGACATATGCCGTACGGGCTGAAACCTCCCGTGGGCGGCTGCACCCCGAGCCGGAGGCGTCGACCCGCAGCCCGTGGCAGCGCGACCGCGACCGCATCATCCACAGTTCCGCCTTTCGCAAGCTGCAATACAAGACCCAGGTGTTCGTCAACCACGAGGGCGATTTCTACCGCACCCGCTTGACCCACAGCATCGAGGTCGCACAGATCGCCCGTTCCGCCGCGCGAGAGCTGGGGCTGGACGAGGATCTGACCGAGGCGCTGGCGCTGGCGCACGACCTTGGCCATCCGCCGTTCGGCCACGCCGGCGAGGAGGCGCTCGCCGCCGCCAGCAAGGGTTATGGCGGCTTCGACCACAACGCCCAGTCGTTGCGGGTGGTGACTTTGCTTGAGGCCCGCTACGCCGCGTTCGACGGGTTGAACCTTACCTGGGAGACGCTGGAGGGACTGGCCAAGCACAACGGCCCGGTGCGCAAGCCGCCGGCATACGTCGCGGAATATGACGAGCGGCATCGCCTCGACCTCGCCACCCACGCTTCGGCCGAGGCGCAGGTGGCGGCGTTGGCCGACGACATCGCCTATCACAGCCACGACCTCGACGATGGGCTGCGGGCGCGGATGTTCAGCTTCGACGACATCGCGCATCTGCCGGTGGTCGGCGAGGCGCTGACTCGCGCGCGCTTCGCCAGCCTGGACGTGCCGCCGCCGCGACTGCGCCACGAGACCATTCGCCGGGTGATCAACGTGCTGGTCACCGACGTCGTCGATGAGACCCGGCGGCGCATCGCGGCACTCGACCCTGTCGACGCCGACGCGATCCGCCGCGCCCGCCGCCCGGTGGTGGCGTTCGCGCCGGCGATGGCCGAGGCGAACGGGGTGATCAAGGAGTTCCTCTATGCCCGGATGTATCGCCACTGGCGGCAGAACCGCATGCATTTCAAGGCGCGCCGGGTCACCGCCGAGTTGTTCGCGCTGCTGCACGAGAATCCCGGCCTGCTGCCCGACGACTGGCGCGCCCGCGCCGGCGAGGCTCCGGGAACAACCCGGGCGGCGACGATCGTCACCGACTACATCGCCGGCATGACCGATCGCTTCGCCATGGAAGAACACCAACGCCTCACCGACCTCTCCATCTCTGGCTGATTCTGGAATAATTATGTCTCATAATGTCTTTGCCGCGATCCGCGTTCACGTGCTGGGCGCGTTGCAACAGGTGGTGCCCGATCTCGCGCCCGATATCGCCTCCCGCGTTGAAGTGACCGCGGCGCGCGACCCTGCTCATGGCGACATGGCGACCAACGCGGCCTTGGTCGCGTCCAAGGCGGCCCGCCGCAAGCCCGCCGACATCGCAGCCGACCTGGTGGCGGCACTGGCGGCGAATCCCGATGTCGCCGAGGCGTCCGCTGCCGGTCCCGGTTTCGTCAACCTGCGGCTGCGCCCCGATGCCTGGCGCTCGCAACTGCCGGTGATCCTGCGTGAAGGCACGGCGTATGGCGACAGCGACGCGGGGCAGGGCGCGCGGGTGAACGTCGAATACGTCTCCGCCAATCCCACCGGACCGATGCATATCGGCCATTGCCGTGGCGCCGTGGTGGGCGACGCGCTGGCCAATCTGCTGGCCCGCGCCGGCTATCTCGTCACGAAGGAATTCTACAGCAACGATGCCGGCAACCAGGTAACGTCTCTCGCCTGGGCAGCTTATTGGCGCTACCTGCAGGCCCTCGGCACGACGATGACGCAGGAGGCGTTCGCGGCTCAGGTCCCGGGCGGCCTGCAATATGGCGGCGAGTACCTGGTGCCGGTCGGCGAGGCGCTGGCGGCCGCGCACGGCGCGGCCCTCGCCGGCCCCGGCCTCACCATCGCCGACCCGGATCTGTGGCTTGAGGAGGTACGCGAATTCACCGTGGCACGGATGAACGCGTCCATCCGCGACGACCTCGCGGCCTTGGGCGTGCATTTCGACGTGTTCAGTTCGGAGCGCGCGCTGGTCGCTTCGGGCGCCGTCGATGCGATCATTGCGTGGCTGGACCAGCAGGGCCTGATCTACGAAGGCACCCTGGAGCCGCCGAAGGGCAAGCTTCCGGATGACTGGGAGCCACGCCAGCAGACGCTTTTCCGCGCCACCAAATTCGGCGACGACGTTGATCGCCCGTTGCGGAAATCCGATGGCAGCAACACGTATTTCGCCAACGACATCGCGTATCACGCGGACAAGATCAGCCGCGGCTTCGACGTGCTGATCGACGTGCTCGGCGCCGATCACGGCGGGTACGCGCCGCGCATGAAGGCCGCCGTGCAGGCGTTGTCGCCGAACGGGCGGGTGAACCTCGATGTCGTGCTGTGCCAGATCGTGCATGTGCTGAAGAACGGCGAGCCGATCCGCATGTCCAAGCGCGCCGGCAGCTACGTGGCGTTGCGTGACCTGATCGACGAGGTCGGCGCCGACGCCGTGCGCTTCACCATGCTGACCCGCAAATCCGATGCGCAGATGGAATTCGATATCGCCGCGGCGGTCGCGCAGACGCGGGAGAATCCCGTCTTCTACGTGCAATACGCCCATGCCCGCTGCCGCAGCGTCCTGCGCGCCGCCGCCGAGATGTTCGGGGCCGAGGCGATCGGCGAGGCGGTGCTGGCCGAGACGCCGCTGGACAGCCTGGAGAACGACGCGGAACTCGCGTTGATCCGCCGCCTGGCCTCCTGGCCGCGCAGCCTGGAAGCGGCGGCCCTGGCGCGCGAACCGCACCGAATAGCGTTTTTCCTCTATGATTTAGCCGGCGACTTTCATATGCTGTGGAACCGAGGGCGGGACGATGCTGCACTGCGGTTCCTTCAGCCAGAGCAGCGCGACCGGACCCTCGCCCGCGTGGCCCTGGTGGCCGCGACATCGGTGGTGATCCGCGCCGGACTCGCGGTCATGGGCGTCACCCCGGTGGAGGAAATGCGCTAGCGAGAGGAGAGTGCGTTGCGCGACGAAATGGACATTCCGTTGCCGGCAATGGGCCCCGCCGGGGGCGCGAGCTACCGAGTCGCCCGCGGCCGTGCCGCGATCGACCCCAACACCAGGCGTTTGGCGATCATCGCCGGCTCGATCGGCGGCGCCCTGGTGCTGCTGGTCGGTGTGTGGTCGCTCGCCGGGTATCGCCACGCTGGCGTGCCGGTGATCGAGGCCGATAGCCGCCCGCTGCGGACCAAGCCCGACAATGCCGGCGGCTTGCAGGTGGCCGGCCAGAACGAAAGCATCTTGTCGGGTGAAGCCGACGGCAAGGCGGCGCTGGCGCCGCCGCCCGAGGCGCCCGCCCCGCAGGCCCTGAAGGAACAGGAGAAGCAGGCGGCTGCTGCTGCTGCTGCTGCCGCCGCTGCCGCTGCGCGGCCCGCAATTCCCGCGCCGCCACTGCCGCGCCCGCAAGCCGCATCGCCGGTGCAAACCGTGTCGCTGTCGCAACCGGTCGAGTCGAAGCCGGTACCAGCAAAGCCCGCCGCACCGTCCGTGGTCGTGAAGCAGGCACCCGCATCCGCCCCGATTGCGGCCGCACCCGTCGCCTCCGGCCATCCAGCGGTGGTGCAGTTCGCCGCTTTGGTGTCCGAGCAGGCCGCGTTGGCGGAATGGCAGCGGTTGGAAAAGCGCATGCCGGATGTACTCGGCGGCCGCAAGCCCGGCGTCGCCAAGTTCGAGCGCGACGGAAAAACCTTCTGGCGCCTGCGGACCGGCGGGTTTGCCGACCATGCGCAAGCGGCCGGTTTTTGCGACCGGGTGAAGTCCAAGGGCCAAGCCTGCACCGTTACCAATTCGTGAGACAAATGTTCACATTGCGTGAGCCAAACAATCGGCTAGTGTCAGCTTCGCAATAAGTTCGCGCAGGCACTGTTCCGGCCTTCGCCGTGGAGCAGGCCGATGCAAACCCAGTTCGTCGTGACCAATCAGGCTGAGCTTGCCGCCGCGATCACCTCGATCGATATCGGCGGCGGCAATGCCACTGTAAACACCAACTATACGATCACGCTGGCCGGGCCCGGCGGCGTGCTGGCGTTGTCGGCCGATCTGCCGTCGATCAATCTCAGCGCGAACGATCATCTGACCATCGACGGCCAGGGTGGCTTGCTGAGCGGCTCCGGCGTGGCGCGCGGCTTCTATGTGTTTGCCGGCAACGTGCTGATCGAGAACGTCGTCGTCGCCGGTACCGTCGCCAAAGGCGGGGACGGCGAGGCGGGCGTCGATGGCGGCGGCGGCGGCGCGGGAGTTGGTGGCGGGTTGTTCATCGCGCAAACCGGTATCGTCACTCTCGATTCCGTCATCTTCGCTGATAACGCGGCGGTCGGCGGCGCCGGCGGCGCCTCGGTCAATCCGAACATGCTCGGCGCCGGCAGCGACACTGGCGCGAAGGGCGGCTTTGGCAATGGCGGCGGCGGCGGCGGCACCGGCGGTGGCGGCGGCTTCGGTGCTGGCGGCGGCGGTGGCGCGGTCGGTGGGGCAGGCGGCTTCGGCGCCGGCAACGGCGGCGGCGGCTTGAACGGTGCCGGCGGCGGCGGTGGGCTCGCGGCGGGTGCCGACATCTTCGTCCATGACGGCGGCATCTTGTTACTGGAGTCCGGCACGATCTCGCCCGGCACGCTGAGCGGCGGCATCGGCGCCAGCGGCGGCGGCAACGGCCAGGCGCTGGGGAACGCCATCTTCCTCACCGGCAGCCAGGCTTTCGGCTTGGATCCCGCCGCCGGGCAAACGCTCGAGATCGACGGCGTGATCGCCGACACCCCTGTGATCGCCGAGCCGGCTGGGACGGGAACGGAAACCAGCGGCGGCATCTTCGGCGCGAGTATCTTCGAAGATATTACAGCTACTGTAGCCATTTCGGGGGGAATTCCGTTTGTCTACCCGCCCTTCACCGACCCGTTCATCGCCCCGCCCGCCCGCGCGCCGGCCGATGGCACGGTGGTGCTGAACGGCGTCAACACCTATGCCAGCGGCACCAACATCTTCGGCACGCTTGACCTCGGCAACGCCAATGCGGCCGGCACCGGCGCCATCACCTTCGCAAGATCCGGAAGCTCGGTGCTGCGGGTTCATGGCACCGTCCTGCCAACCAACCAACTGAACGGCCTGTCGGCTGGTGACGTCATCGATCTTCCCGACATCGCCGCACCCGCGTCGGTCGTGGCGCTCGGCGGAATACTGCGGATCGGCAGCGCCGGTTCGCTCTCGCTCGGCGCGACTGGCGCCAGCGACGGTACCATCCCCCTGGCGGCACAGATCGGACCGGACGGGCACGGCGGCACCACGGTCTCGATCGTCGACGGCTTTTCCCCGGCCGGCCAGTTCAGCGGCACGGTGATCCCGTTCCGCAACTCCGCCTTTTTCGACGCCGCCACGCAGCTCACCGCGTTCAATACCAACCTCGCCGGCGTGGGGCGTCCCACCGCCGTCGTCACGCCCGCCACTTCAGCACCGACGCTGCCGGGCGGTTCCGGCGGTGAAATCGTGCTGCATCAATCCGGCGCCTACACCGTGCCCGGCGGCTACACCGAGATCCTATCCGACAGCACCGGCCCGCTCAGCCTCACGGGGGGTGCCGAGGACGGGCAGGTGGTCGTGGTCGGCGATGGCGGCCTCACCTACGCCGCCGGCGCCGGCGCTGCCACGGTCATCGCCGGCGGCGGCAACAACGCGTTATTCAGCAGTGCCGGCGCCGGCAAGCAGGTGTTCCTGCTCGGCAACGGCGCCGACACCGTCGCCGCTTCCGGCGGCGACGTCACCATCGACGGCAATGCCGGCGGCAAGCTCGCCTTCTTCGGCTCTGGGAACGACTGGTTCATCGGCCACGGTGATCCCGCCGGCCCCGGGGACACGGTGCAGGGTGGCAGCGGGGCGGCGACGATCACCGCCAACAGCTCCAACATTCTTGCCGGCGGCTTCGCCGGCGCGCTCGACTTCATCGCCGGCACCGGCTCCAGCACCGTGCTCGGCGGCGCGGCGCCGGTTTCGATCAGCGCCGCCGCCGGTTTGCTGACCGCCTCGACCGACGGCGTGCTCGGCTTTGTCGCCAATGGCGGCACCAGCCTGGTGCTCGGCGGGGGTGCCGCCACCCGCATCGACTATGTCGCCAATTCGGCGTCGCGCGCCACGCTCAGCGGCGGTGCGGGCAGCATGACGGTGGGTGGCGCGGTCAGCGGCTTGCTGCTCGGCGGCACCGCCGGCGGCAACGTCATCGCCAGCAGCGGTGCCGCCACCATCGTCGGCGGCGGGGCGGGCGACGTGCTGTCGTTGTCCGGCACCGGCGTCGTCTATGCCGGCGCCGGTGCCGAGACGCTGATCGGCAGCGGTGCGGCTTCCGGCAACGTCTTCGTCGCCGGGAGCGGCGCGGACGTGCTGCGCGGCGGCACCGGCGCCAGCTTGTTCTTCGCGGGCGCGGGCAATGACAGCGTCGATTCCTTCGGCGCCGACACCGTGGTCGGCGGCGCCGGGTCGGCGACGGTGCAGGTGCATGGCAGCGGCGTGCTCGCCTTCGCCGGCGCCGGCGCGCTGACCTTCGTGAACGGACTTCAGTGCTTCCACCGTGGTCGGCGGCGCCGGTTCCGTGACCTTGTTCGGTGGCACCGGCGGCGGCATCTTCGTGGCCGGGCAGGGCGGCGGCAGCCAGCTCACCGCCGATGCCGGCGCCACCACGCTGGTCGGCGGCGGCAGCGGCGACGTGCTGACGCTGGCCAACGCCGCCGCCAACCTCGTCGTCGGCGGCAGCGGCGCTGAGACCCTTGGCGGCGCGGCGGCGACCGGCAGCAACATGATTTACGCCGGCAGCGGCCCGCAATTGCTGATCGGCGGCGCCGGCACCAGCGTGCTGGTGGCCGGCACCGGCACGGACACGCTGGTCGGCGGCAGCGGCCTCACCCTGTTCACCTTCCAGAACGGCCGCGGCGGTGGCTTCGAGTTTGTGACCGGCTGGGACGCCACCCACGACTTGATCAACCTGTCCGGCTACGGCGCCTCACCGACCTCCGGCCTGTCCAGCATCGCCGCATCGGGCGGCGACAGCCTGGTCACGCTCACCGACGGCACCCGCATCCTGTTCGTCAACACCCCAAGCCTGAGCGCCGCCAACTTCGTGTAGCGCCGCCGCCCTCGCCGGGATGGCCGGCATCTGATACCGAGCGGGGCATGACCAAGGCCGTTATCGTCGGAATTGCCGGCACCACCCTGTCCGGGACGGAGGCGGCATTGCTGCGCGCGCACCCGCCGGCTGGCGTCATCCTGTTCGCGCGCAACGTCGCCGACCCGCCCCAACTCCGGGCGCTGACGGCGGAGTTGCGCGACCATCTGCCGCCCACCAGTGTCATCATGGTGGACCAGGAGGGCGGGCGCGTCGCCCGGCTGAAGCCGCCGCATTGGCAGGCCCACCCGACCGCCGCCGCGATCGGCCGGCTGTTCGCGGTCGACGCCCATGCCGGGTTGCGCGCCGCTTGGGTCACCGGTGCCTTGATCGGCCATCAATGCGCCGAAGTCGGGTTCGACGTGGTCTGCGCCCCGGTGCTCGACCGCCGGATGCCCGGCGCACATGAGGTGATCGGCGACCGCGCCTATGCCGAGGACCCCGATGCCGTCGCGCGTCTCGCCCGCGCCGTCGCCGCCGGGCTGCTTGCCGCCGGCATCCAGCCGGTCGGCAAGCACGCCCCGGGCCATGGCCGCGCCCGCGTCGATTCGCCACTTGGCGCTGCCGAAAGTGGAGGCGAACGACCTCGCGGCCGATCTTCTGCCGTTCGCCGCAACGCCGACCTGCCGTGGATGATGACGGCGCATATCCTGTATCCGAGCCTCGATCGCGCATCGCCCGGCGACGCTCTCGGCCGAGATCATCGGCGGTGTCATCCGCGGGCGGATCGGCTTTCGCGGCGTTTTGGTGTCGGACGACCTGGCGATGCAGGCGCTCTCCGGAACGCCTGTTGAGCGCGTGCTGGCGGCGTTGGCCGCCGGCTGCGACATCGGCCTGTATTGCCCGGGCGATGGCTTGGGCACGCGACAGGTGCTGGAAGCGGTGCCCGGCTTGACGAACGCCGCCGCCGATCGGCTGGCGGCGGCGCGGGCCATGGCGCAGCAGCGGCGTTTGGCGCTAGACCCCGAGGCACTGCAGCACGAGCAAGACGGGTATCAACTGTGACCGACATCATTCTGGGCATTGTCGCCGCCGTGCTGGCGATCACCCTGCACGAGGCGGCGCATGGCTACGCGGCCCTGGCGCTCGGCGACGACACGCGCGAGATGCAGGGCCGGCTGTCGCTCAATCCGCTGCGGCATATCGATCGGATGGGCACGATCATCCTGCCGGGATTCCTCGCGATCAGCCAATTGCTGACGGTCGGCCGCATCGCCTTCATGTTCGGCTGGGCCAAGCCGGTGCCGGTGGCGGCCTGGCGCTTTCGCCAACCCGCGCCGCGGCATGATGCTGGTCGCCGCCGCCGGGCCGCTGATGAACTTCTTCCTTGCGTGGCTCGGCGCCGTGGCGCTGCATGCCGATCCGTTTTTGCCGGACGCCGCGGCCGAGTTGCTCACCCGGTTCGCTGCTCATATTTCATGATGACCAACCTGGTGCTGGCGCTGTTCAACCTGCTGCCGATCCCGCCGCTCGATGGCGGGCGGATCGCGGTCGGCCTGCTGCCGGAGCGTGCGGCCGCCGCCTGGGCGCGGACCGAGCGCGGCGGGCATCGTTGTGGTGCTGCTCGTGGTGTTCCTGCTGCCGGCGCTGATGCGCGAGGTGTTCCGGGTGGATTTCGACCCGGTCGGCCGCGTGTTCGGCGACCTGCTGCCGCGGGCGATCCGGCTGGTGCTGATGCTCGCCGGGCATGGCGGCGGCGGCGAGGCGATCTTCGATGACTGAGGCAGCCGCACCCTTGCCGGCTGACGATCAGGCCGCCTTGGGCGGACTGCTGCTGCATCTCGACGGTTTCGAGGGCCCGCTCGACCTGCTGCTGGAATTGGCGCGGGCGCAGAAGGTCGACCTTGCGAGGATTTCCATCCTGTCGCTGGTCGAGCAGTACCTCGCGGTGATCGAGGGTGCGCGGCGGGTCCGGCTGGAGCTGGCGGCGGATTGGCTGGTGATGGCGGCGTGGCTGACCTGGTTGAAATCCCGCCTGCTCCTCCCCGCCGGCAGCGGCGCCGCCGAGGAGGGAGAGGCGGCGGCCGAGGTCCTGGCCGCGCGACTGCGCGACCTGCAGGCGATCCGCGCCGCCGTCGCTGTGGCTGTCGGAGCGGCCGCAGTTGGGCCAGGACGTGTTCGCCCGCGGCCTGCCGGAAAGCTTCACCGAAACCGACCGCTCGCGCCTGGCGCTTGACGTGACCGGATTGCTGCGCGCCTACCTCGCGGCGATCCGGCGCGGCGCCAGCCTGCCACAATACCGTCCGTCGCCGATCGCCCTATGGAGTGTGCAGGACGCGCTGACGCCGGCTGGCGCGGCTGGTCGGCAGCCTGCCGGACTGGGCGGCGCTCGATGCCTTCCTGCCGGATTCCATGGTCGGGCCGCTGCAGCGGCGGGCGGCGCTGGCCAGCACGCTGATCGCGGGGCTGGAGATGGCGCGCGGCGGCACGGTGCGGCTGCGCCAGGAAGAAGCTTTCGGCCCGATTCTGGTTCGAGGTGGCGAACCAGGTGAAACCGATGTCTGAAACCGATCCAACTGTCCCGAAACCCCGGACTCGCCTTCGAACGAGGCCGCGCCGGAAACCGAGGCCGAGGCGCTGGAGGAGATGGTTCGCCTGATGGAGGCGATGGTGTTCGCCAGCGCCGGCCCGGTGTCGCCGCGCGCTTTGACCGCGCTGCTGCCGGACGGCGCCGATCCCGAGCCTGTCGTGGCCGCCTTGCGGGCACGCTACGCCGGGCGCGGGGTGGAACTGGTGGAAGTCGCCGGCGGCTGGCAGTTCCGCACCGCACCCGACCTCGCCGCGCGCTGCGTCGCGTGGTGCAGGTGCCGCGCCGGCTGCCGCGCGTGGCGATGGAGACGCTGGCGATCGTCGCCTACCACCAGCCGGTGACGCGGCCGGAAATCGAGGAGATCCGCGGCGCCGCGCTGTCGCAGGCAACGCTGGACGCGTTGCTGGAAGCGGGCCTGATCGCGCCGCGCGGCCGCCGGGAAAGCCCCGGGCGCCCGACGCTGTGGGGCACCACGCCGGCATTCCTGGCGCAGTTCGGGCTGCAGGATCTGCGCGACCTGCCGCGGCGCGAGGATTTGCTGGTCGAGCCGCCGGCCGTGGTGCCGACGCCGGCGGACGACAGCGCCGAACGCCGGGAACAGGCAACCGACGAGGCGGCGGAGGTCGGAGACGAAGCGGCGCTGGACGCAGAATCCGGCCACCGTTTCCCCACCCCCTGATTTCCTGCTAGCACCTGCCTATGTTCGAATTCTGCTCAATCTGATCAAGTGTCTGATCCAGAAAATGTTTGATTTTGCGTGGACCGAACTTGCCCTGATCGGCGTGGTCGCCCTGATCGCCATCGGCCCCAAGGACATGCCGGTGGCGATCAAGACGGTGGCCGAGATGATCAAGAAGGCCCGCCGCATGGCCGGCGAGTTCCAGACCCATGTCGACGAGATGGTGCGCGAGGCCAACCTCGACGAGGTGCGCAACCAGATCAACGAGATCCGCAACTTCGACATCAAGGGCGAGATCGAGAAGGCGGTCGACGCCGACGGCACCATCCGCGACACCTTCGCCAACAATCCGCTGGAGCCGACTTCGGATCGATCCCGCCCGCCACCGGCACGTCGACCGCCATGCCGCCCGAGACGCGTGCTGGCCAGCTGCCCGAGCGAGCGCGCGCGACGGCGTCGAGGCGCCGGCCTTCATCCCGCCCGAGATCGCGCGCCGGCCGGAGCCGCCGGCCTTCATCCCGCCTGGCTATACCCGTTCGTGACCGTCGCCCGCCATCGCTGACATCGCCGGGCGGTGTCGCTCCGCCCCTTGAGCGAACGCGATCGATGCCGCAAAACCGCATCCCCTAACCCCAGGACGCACGTGGCAAAGCCCGAGCGAAGAACGACGTCATCAACGACAAGCCGATGCCGCTGCTCGATCACCTGATCGAATTGCGCACCCGGCTGCTGTGGTCGATGGCCGCGTTCATGATCGCGTTCCTCCTCTGCTACCATTTTTCCGGCGCGATCTACTCGTTCCTGGCCGAGCCGCTGGCGCAACATCCTCGAAGCGCGCGGACAGAACCGGCGGCTGATCTTCACCTCGCTGACCGAGGGGTTCTTCACCTATCTGCGCGTGGCCTTCTTCGGCGCCGCCTTCATCGCCTTCCCGATCATCGCCACCCAGCTTTGGCTGTTCATCGCCCCTGGCCTCTACCGCAGCGAGAAGCGGGCCTTCGCGCCGTTCCTGATGGCGACGCCAATCCTGTTCGTCCTGGGCGCGGCGCTTGCCTACTACTTCGTGTTCCCGTTCGCCTGGAGCTTCTTCCTGAGCTTCGAGACGCCGACCGGCGGCGGCGGCTTGCCGATCGAGCTGGAAGCCAAGGTCGGCGAATACCTCGATCTGGTGATGAAGCTGATCTTCGCCTTCGGCATCGCCTTCCAGTTGCCGGTGGCGCTGTCGCTGATGGCGAAGGTTGGGATCATCAGCTCGTCGGCGTCGCTGAAGAAATACCGGCGCTACGCCTATGTCGGCATGTTCGTCATCGCCGCCATCCTGGCGCCGCCCGACGTGATCACCCAATGTGGCCTGGCACTTCCCTTGATCGGCGCTGTACGAGATTTCAATCCTGGCCGCGAAAATGGTCGAGCCGAAGCCGCCTGAAGATGACTGAGCCGGGAAGAACGCATGCATGACATCAGGGCGATCCGCGAGCGGCCGGACGATTTCACCGCCGCGATGCGCCGCCGTGGGGTGGACGAGACGCTGTTCTGCGCCTTGCCGGCCAAGGACGCCGAGCGCCGCGCCGTCCAGACCGCGCTGCAGGAAAGGCAGGCGCTGCGCAACGCGCTGAGCCGCCATGCCGGTGAAGGCCGCCGCAAAGGTGAGGACACCGCCGCCATCGAGGCCGAAGCCGGCGCGCTGCGTGCCGAGATGGAGGCGCTGGAGCAAGCCGTCGCGGCGCTGGACGCCGAGATCAACCGCCTGCTCGCGAGCCTGCCCAACGTGCTCGATGCCGACGTGCCCGATGGTGCGGACGAAACCGAGAACGTGGTGCTGAAGAATTGGGGCGAGCCGCGCGACCTCGGCTTCCAGCCGAAGCAGCATTTCGAGCTTGGCGAGGCGCTCGGCATGATGGATTTCGCGACCGCCGGGAAGATTTCCGGCAGCCGCTACACCATCCTGCGCGGACCGCTTGCGCGGCTGGAGCGGGCGCTCGGCCAGTTCATGCTGGACCTGCACACAAACAGCCATGGCTACGAGGAACACGCGGTGCCGCTGCTGGTGAACGACGCGGCGATGTTCGGCACCAACCAGCTGCCGAAATTCGCCGAGGATTCGTTTCGCACCACCGATGGCCGCTGGCTGATCGCGACGTCGGAAATTCCGCTGACCAACACCGTCGCCGGCGAGATCCTGCCCGAGAAGCGCCTGCCAATCCGCCTGACCGCGCTGACCGACTGCTTCCGCAGCGAGGCGGGTGCAGCGGGGCGCGACACCCGCGGCATGCTGCGCCAGCACCAGTTCCGCAAGGTGGAGATGGTGTCGATCGTCCATCCCGGCCACAGCGACGCCGAGCATGAGCGGATGACCTGCTGTGCCGAGCAGGTGATGGAATTGCTGCAACTGCCGTATCGCCGGGTGCTGCTCTGCGCCGGCGACACCGGCTTCGGCGCCGCCAAGACCTTCGACATCGAGGTCTGGCTCCCAGGCCAGCAGCGCTACCGCGAAATCAGCTCGTGCTCCAACACCCGTGCGTTCCAGGCGCGACGGATGAACGCGCGGTTCCGTGGCGCGGAAAAGAACATCGGCCATGTCCACACGTTGAACGGCTCCGGCACCGCGGTCGGGCGGGCGTTGATCGCGGTGATGGAGAATTACCAGCAGGCGGACGGCTCCATTCTGGTGCCGCAGGTGCTGGGCCGGTACATGGACGGGGTGACGCGCATCGCGGCTGCGTGATGTGCTTTGGGGGATAGAATGTCCAACCGCTTCGCCGTCATCGGGCTCGATCACCGTCACGTCTACGACCTGACCGCCTTGCTGATCGCCGCCGGCATGGACTGCGCCGGCTACTGGCCGCAGACGAGCGACGCGCATGTGCTGGCTGGATTCCGCAAGCGCTTCCCGCACATCCCCGAAATCGCCGAGCAGGAACGGCTGTTGGAAGACCGCTCGATCTCCGTCATCGTCACCTGCGCGGTGCCGCGTGATCGCGCCGGCATCGCCATCGCCGCCATGGAGCGCGGCAAGGACGTGATGGTCGACAAGCCCGGCGTCACCACCGCGGCCCAGCTCGCCGAAGTGGAAAAGACCGTGATGGAGACAAGGCGGATCTTCTCGGTGTGCTTCTCCGAGCGGTTCCTGACGCCATCCACCGAGGTCGCGTTGAAGCTGGTGCGCGACGGTGCGATCGGGCGGGTGGTGCAGACCGTGGGCCTTGGCCCGCACCGGCTGAACCGCGCGATCCGGCCGGACTGGTTCTGGCAGCAGGAGGCCTATGGCGGCATCCTGACCGACATCGCCTCCCACCAGATCGACCAGTTCATCGTGTTCACCGGCTCGCAACGCCCCGAGATCGTGCAGCCTCGGTCGGCAGCTTTCGGCGGCCAGAAGGGCTTCGACGATTTCGGCGAGGTGCTGATGCGTAGCGAACGCGCTGCCGGCTACCTGCGTGTCGACTGGTTCACCCCGGACGGCCTGCCGAGCTGGGGCGACGGGCGCCTGACCATCCTCGGCACCGAAGGCACGATCGAGCTGCGCAAATACGTCGACATCGACGGCCGCGCCGGCACCGACCATTTGTTCATCGCCGATCGCGAGGGCACACGGTACATCGACTGCGAGGGCGGCAACCTGTCCTATTTCGATGCCTTCGTGGCCGACGTTGCCAACCGCACCGAGACGGCAATGCCGCAGAACCACGTCTTCACCGTCTGCCGCCTCGCCCTTGAGGCGCAGGCCCGCGCTGAGCGGGTGCCGGCATGAACCGCATCGGTCTGGCCATCATCGGTCTCGGTCCGGCGAGCGAGCCGCATGCGAAGAGCCTCGCCGAACTGCGTGACCGCATCGACGTGCGCTGGGCCGCGACCCGCAGCCAATCGCGCGCCGCCGCCTTCGCGCGAAGACCCGGTTTCCGGTCACCACCGACATCGCCGCCGCGATCGCCGACCCGGCAGTGCAGGCGGTGCTGGTGCTGACCCCGGCCTCGGCGCATCTGGACATCTGCGAGCGTGCCTTCGCCGCCGGCAAGCACGTGCTAGTGGAAAAGCCGCTGGAACTGACGGTCATCGCGGCGAACGCCTGGTCGCCGCCGGCCGCGCCGCCGGCCGCCGGCTCGGCGTGGTGTTGCAGCACCGCTTCCGCCCGGCCGGAATGCGGCTGCGGGCAGCTGCTCGAACGCGGCCGTCTCGGCACGATCGAGGCAGCGTCGATGTCGGCCCGTGGTGGCGTCCGCAGGCCTATTACGACGAGCCCGGCCGCGGCACCCTGGCGCGCGACGGCGGCGGTGTGCTGCTGACCCAGGCGATCCATCCGCTCGACCTGTTCCGCTCCCTGGTCGGCGTGCGGCGCGTGGTCGCGTCGCAAACCCGCACCACCGGCCTGCACCGGATGGAAACCGAGGATTACGCCGCCGCCTTGCTCGAACTCGGCAACGGCGCGCCGGGCAGCATCACCGTCACCACCTCAGCCTATCCCGGCCGGCCGGAGCGCACCGAAATCATCGGCACGCTTGGCACCGCCCTGCTCGACGGCACGTCGCTGCACGCGGCCTTCCTCGACGGCAGCGAGGAGACGATCACCGGCGACGTGCGCACGGGGTCCGGCGCTTCGATGATGGATTTCGACCACACGCCGCATCGCGACCTGCTGGCCGACTTCATCGACGCGATCGAGCAGGATCGCGACCCCGCGGTCACCGGCGAGGACGCGCTGGCGACGCAAGGGCTGATCGACGCCATTCTCGCGGCGCGCGCATAGCTGCGCGGGCAGACCCCTCAGCGGTCGCGCATCAGGCCGGCGATGCGGGCAGCGAGGTGGCCTTTGTAGTGGCGCCACCAGGCGTGGCATTGCGCGCGCTTGGTTTCCAGCCGATCGGCGGATTGCAGGTCGCGGATCATCTCAGGGGCTTCGGACCAGTCGGACAGCGTCGGGATCGGATGGGCGCCGAATGCGTGGCGGAAATAGTCGAAGCCTTCGCGGCGCTCAACGATCGGGATGCAGCCGGCTTCCAGCGCCTCGCACAGACGGGTGGTGTCCAGCGCCTCGCTTCCGGCGGGGCAGGGGGCGATGACGCATTCGTCCAGCATGGCGCGATAGGCGCCCTGGGTCAGGGGCGCACGGTCTGAGGTCAAGTGCAGCGACTCCGGGCCCAGGCCGCGCATTGCCGCAAGCATGGCGCCGCGCGTCCGGTGCTTCGGGTCGCCGGCGAAGCCCCATAGATGCAACCGCGCCTGGGCGGGTTTGGCGCCGACGGGATGGCCGAATGCGCTGGAGACGCCGAGCGGCAGGAAATGCACGTCGGCGGAGTGCGCCATCATCGCCGACCAGTACTGGCGCAGCACCTGGCGGCACCAGCGATACGCGCCGCAATCCTCGGCATAGCGATCGTCGCCGAGATGCAGCAGCGTCACATCGCTGCCGGCGAGATGAGCGCGGCGATACCAGTCCTGCTTCTCGGGCGTGAGCGCGCGGTCGACGACAACAATGCGCCGATGCTGGCTGTCCGGTTCGCCGGTGATCTCCTCGGCGACGATGCCGTGCAGCAGGAAGCGGATCCACTCGGCTTCGGGCAACGAGCGGGTGTCCTCGCGCCAGATCAGCACCGGCGCCGCCGGGGGCGCTGCCGCGGCCAGTCTGCGATCGATCAGGGCGAGGTAGAACGCGCAAGTCGTGGTCATTCCGTAGCTTTTGGCATGCTCGCGCAGCATTGCCTGCGCCTCGCGAAGTTCGCCAAGCTGGAACTTGCGCAGCGCGGGGGAGAGCTTGTCGCCGGTGATGATGGAAAGCACGTCACGCCCGATCATTTCGCCGCCCCGATGCGTTCAGACAATCCGGCTTCTATCACAGGCCCAGGAAATCGCGGATGTGGCGAAGTGCCGCATCAAGGTCGATGCGCCAACGGCGATGCAGCTTGCGGGGATCGGCTTCATCCTCGCGGCCGAGGATCACGCTGTAGTCCAGCTCGAGGGAGGCGAACAACGTGGCGTGCCGCTCCAGGACCACCGGCATGCTCTCGATGCTGACGACGCGGGTGCCGGGTTTGCAGAACACCGTGTTGAACATGCCGGCGCCGCTCAATCCGACGATCATCTCGGCCTGCGCGAACAACTGGATCTGGCCGATCGCGGGCAGCGTCTCCGGCTCTAAGGTGACGAAGCCGAGCTCGCCGAGGGCGGCCGCCAGGGCGGCTTCGTTGATCAGGCCGCGCGGCGCGTCGGGCTCGCGTGAGCGCCGGATGCGCGAGATGAAGATGCGCGGCGCCAGTCGGCCGACATAGCGCGCCATGGCGCGCGCCGCGAGGCCGGCGAAGACGTCGCGCGCAAGGCGGCCGACAAAGAAATCCATTTTCGACTGGCGCAGCAGGTGGATTTCGCGAAACCGGTAGCTGCGGAACACGTCATGCGGCTGGATGTCGTCGGTGGCCACGCCAAGCAGTTGGGTCAAGGCGCGCATGTTCGGGTGGTGCAGGTAGACGAACAGTTTGGCGAGGGACGACCGGTTCGCCTGGAAATGCGCGATCGCCGGCACCGCGTTCAGCAGAAACAGGCCCCAGTTATGCGGCTCCTGCGGGGTCGCGAACATCACCGGCGCATCGACCGCCTCGGGGGCAGCGAATTTCGCGTCGTCGATGGCGTAGCGATCGCCATGCACGGTGATACCGGCGGTCTGAGACGCCATGGACCCGGCGTCGCGCACCGCCATCGCCCAGGCGTAATAGCGGTCGGCGTCGCTGAAATAGGGCTGGAACAACCCGTCCCCGAGGACGAAGCAATCGCTCCAGACGAGGCGCGCGTCGCTCAACACGTCGAGCGTCGCGGCGTGGGTCTGCTGCACGGAGGCGAGCAGGGGTGCGATTTCGACCTTTCGCCCCGAGAGGTCGGCGGCCATGCGCGGCGCGGGTCTTGCCCAGGATTTGGATGGTGTCAGCAGCCGGGTGGCGATGCCGGGCTCGGCGGCGCCAGCCTCACGAAAACGCAAGCGCATTCGCTAGCGGTCGGTCAGCCGCAGCTCGATGCGACGGTTGCGCGCGTACGCCTCCGGGGTGCTGCCGGCATCGAGCGGTTGGTTGTCGCCGAAGCCGGTCGCGGCCAGGCGTTCTGATGGCACGCCCTCGGCCACCAGCAACTTCACGACGGTGATCGCCCGCGCCGCCGATAATTCCCAGTTGGAAGGGAAGCGGGAGCTTTGCACCGGCTGGCGATCGGCATGGCCGTCGACGCGCATCAGCCAGTTCACGTCTTTCGGAATCTCCTTGGCGATATCCAGCAAGGTTGCCGCCAATGCCTTGATCTGCTCGGCGCCGGCGGCGCTGAGTTCGGCGCTGCCGACCGGGAACAGCACCTCGCTCTGAAACACGAAACGATCGCCGACGACCTGCACGCCTGGGCGGTTGGCCAGCACTTCGCGCAGGCGGCCGAAGAAATCGCTTCGGTAGCGCTGCAACTCCTCCACCTTTTGCGCCAGCGCCGCGTTCAGGCGCGAGCCGAGATTGACGATCTGCGTATCCTTGCTGCGGCTGGATTGTTCGGAGGCTTCAAGCGCCGCCGAAACCTGCCCCAGCTGAATGCGCATCTCCTCCACCTGGCGGGTGAGCAACGCGATCCGCGCCCGCGCGCTCTCGCTGAATTTCTGTTCGTCCGCGAGCTGCGCGGCGACGGCGGCGCGTTTTTGTTCGTCGGTCAACGCCCGCGCCGCGGCGTCGCGGGTCTGGCTTTCAAGCTCGTCGCGCAAGGCGGTGAGGGCGCGCACCTGCTCGCTCATGCGGGCGAGGTCGGACAGCCGGGCGGCGATGGTGTCGCGGTTGGCCTGGACGGTCTTGTCCAGTTCGGCGGCCTGGCGCTGCATCTCGGCCAGCAGGGTGCGGGCGGAGGCAAGCTCCCGCTGGTTGGCGGCGAGCTGGGCGGCGGTCGCGGCCGCCTGCTGGGCGGTGGCGTCGTTGCGCTTCGCCGCATCGGCGAGCTGTGTTTGCAACTGCTCGGCGCGCGCCTGTGCCGATTGCACCTGCAGGCCGCTATCGGCGAGGCGCGCGGTTAGGCGGTCACGTTCGGTCTTCAGCAGGTCGCGGTCCGCCGACAGCCGGTCCTGGTCGATGCGCATTGCCGCGAGTTGTTGCGCCAGCGTGTCACGCGCGGCGGTGGCGCCGAGGAGATCGCGGTTGAGCAGTGCGATCGAACTCTGCAACTCACTGCTGCGGCCTTTTTCCAACGCCAGCATGTCCGCCATTTCGGCCATTTGCCGGTTCACCCGGTCGAGCGCCCGGTCGCGCCCGGACAGCGCGACGGACAGGAATGCCTGCGCCAGCACGAACACCAACAGCACGAAGATGATTACCATCAGCAGCGTCGACAGCGCATCGACATAGCCGGGCCATGGGTTCATGGCTTCCCCGGAATTGCCGCGCCGGCGGAGCGCCACGTTCAGCTCTTTTCAAGGTTCATCGCGGCTGCTCCTCGGCGAGGGCCGCGATGGTTCGGGTGAGGATCTTGATTTCGTTGCGCAATTCGCCGGTGCTCTGGCTGCGCCCCTGCTCGTTCTCGGTGAGCATGCGCTGCAGGTAGAGCTCGATGTTGCGCAGATGCGACCGGGCCACGTCGTCGCCGCCGCGGCTTTCGCCGAGGCGTTGCAGCGCCGGGGCCAATGCCTGCTGGCTCTCGGCGATGTGCAGCATCAGCTGCTGGCTGGCGCGCATGGTGTCCGACAAGGTGGCGAGGCGCTCACTGAGGCCGAGCAGCGCCTGGTTGGATTCGCGCCGGTCGTCCTCGCCGCGGGCGAGGGTGCGCTGCAGCGTTTCCATGTTCTCGGCGGTCTGTTCCAGCAGCGCCTGCACATAGACCGGCACCGAGCCGCCTTCGCCGTCGCCGCCGAGGGCGCCGGAGGAAAGACGGGTGAGGCTGGCCAGCCATTCCTCCAATTCGTTGAAGAAACGATTCTGCGCCTGGCCGGCGGTGAGGTCGAGGAAGCCCAGCACCAGCGCGCCGGCGAGGCCGAGCATGGATGCAGGAAAACGCCGTGCCCATGCCGCGCAACGGCTGCGCCAGGCCGGATTTCAGCTGCTCGAACAGCGCATTGATGTCGCCCGAGCCGACCGACATGCCGGTGATGACCTCGCTCACCGAACGCACCGTCAGCAGCAGGCCCCAGAAGGTGCCGAGCAGGCCGAGGAAAATGAGCAGGCCGGTCATGTAGCGCGACAGCTCGCGGCTTTCGTCGAGCCGGCTGGCGATGCTGTCGAGCAGCGAGCGCATCGAGACGCTGGAGATGGTGAAGCGGTCTTGCGGACCCTTGGCGGCGCGTCCGGCGAGCATGCTGGCCATCGGCGCCAGCAGCTTCGGCGACGGCATGGCGGCGAGGCGGTTGCGTGATTTCTGGAAACCTTCCAGCCACGCGACCTCAGGTGAAAGGCGGGTGACCTGGCGGATGTTCCAGGCGATGCCCAGCAGCATCACCAATACGATCAGGCTGTTGAGCAGCGGATTGGCCTCGAACGCTACCAGCAACGCACCAGCCAGCAGTGCCACGACCATCGTCACGGCGGCCAGGAAGCCGAGCATCCGCCAGAGATATTGCGTGGGATGGGTCATGGCGTGGATTTGGCCTGCGGTTGCGGCCCTGAAGTCGTCGAGGTCGCGGGATTGATGCTTGAGACCACGACGTCGACGCGGTCCGCCGGGCCGTCGGCGGCGGCCGGCGTGGTCGCACCGAGTGCCCTCACATAGATCCGCGGTGAGGCGAAGCCTTGCGAGATCAGCACGCTGCGCACCGTCAGCGCCCGCGCCAGTGACAGGCGGCGCGGGCTGGACGGATCGTCGGCGCTGCCGGCGGCGAAAGCGGTGAGGTTGAACACCGAGGAAGGTGCGGCGGAATGCGCCAATCCGCGCAGGGCCTCGAGGGTGGACGGATTGAGGTCGCTGCGGCCACTGCCGAAGGTCACGCGGATGCCGTCGCCGATCGCGGTGGCTGCGCCAGGCGCATCGGCGGTCACGGTGGCCGGCAAGGGCTGCGGCGCGGGACGAACCGGCACGGTGACCGGCGGCGGCAGCACCGGCACCGGCGGCGGCGCGGCCGGAATCACCGGGGGCGGCGGGGCGGGGGGCGGCGGGATCGGCGCGGGCGCCACGGGCTTCGCCACGGCGGGCTTCGCGGGCGCGCGCGGCGCCGGCCGAACCGGGGTTTTCGGCGGTGCTGACTTTGGGGAAGGCGCCGCCGCACCGGGCTTGAGCGCGTCCAGCGCCCGAGGGTCCACGCTCACCTGTGCCGCGGCGGGACCGAGGGCCAGGATCAGGGCAGCGGCGGACGAAAGCAGGTATTTGCGCATATGCGAACGCACCCTAAAGCAATATGGCGCCGACTGGAATCACACCGCGATTTTCGCCCCGATCAATTTGCTGCCGAAATAGGGCAGGCAGGCAGCCGGGTTCAAGCGCCCGGCTCAGCCGGCGTGCGCGCCGGCGGCCGCCACTCCGTCGGCCACGTGATCGCGCAGATACGGGTGCAGATGTGGGTTGGCCGCCACGACGTCGCCGCGCGTGCGCGGGTCGCCGTCATGCGCGTCGGTCACGTACCCGCCGGCTTCGCGCACGATCAGCACCCCGGCCGCGAGGTCCCACGGCTTCAGCCCCAGTTCCCAGAAGCCGTCGTACCGCCCGGCGGCAACCCATGCGAGGTCCAGCGCCGCGGCGCCGAACCGGCGGATGCCGGCAGTTTCGGCCATCAATGAACCGATCGTGCGGGCGAAAGCGAGGCGGCGGCGCGGATCGACGGCGGCGAACGGGATGCCGGTGGCGAACACCGCTTCCTTCGCATCGCGCCGGGCGGAAACCCGCAGGCGCCGGTCGTTCATGTAGGCGCCCATGCCCTTCTCGGCCCAGAACATCTCATCCACCGCCGGCGCGTAGACGAGGCCGGCGGCGAGTTCCGAGCCGCCGTCTGGCAGGCGCTTCTCCAGCGCGATGCTGATCCCCCAATGCGGAATGCCGTGCAGGAAGTTGGTGGTGCCGTCGAGCGGGTCGACGATCCAGCGCCAGCTCCAATTGTCCGAGCCGGAGGCGCCGGATTCCTCCATCAGGAAGCTGTAGCCGGGGCGGGCCTTGTTGAGATCCTCGCGGATATTGGCCTCGGCGCGCAGATCGGCCTGGCTTACGAAGTCGCCCGGGCCCTTCACGCTGACCTGCAACTGCTCGACCTCGGCGAAATCGCGCAGCAACCGTTTCGCCGCGCGCTGCGCCGCGTTCTGCATCACCGTCATATGGGCGGAAAGACGCTGGGCCATGGAATCAGCCCTTGAAACGCTCCACGTAGCTGGCGTCCTCGGTCCGCACGACGATCTTCTCGCCGGTTTCGATGAACGGCGGCACCGAGGTCTTCACCCCGTTCGAGAGCATGGCCGGCTTGTAGCTGCTGGCGGCGGTCTGGCCCTTCACCACCGGGTCCGCCTCGACGATCTCCAGCACCACGGTCGCGGGCAAATGGATGCCGACCACGTCGCCTTCGACCAGATCGACCTCGACCTTCATGTTGTCCTGCAGGAACGGCGCCTGATCGCCGAGGATCGCCGCAGGCACCAACTGCTGCTCATAGGTTTCTGGGTCCATCAGGACCAGGTTCTCACCGTCGGTGTAGGAGTAGTTGTAGTCCTTGTTGTCGGTCATCAGCCGCTCAACCGTGTCGGCGGTGCGCCAGCGCTCGTTGGTCTTGCTGCCGGATTTGAGGTCGCGCATCTCCACCTGGATGAACGCGCCGCCCTTGCCGGGGGTGATGATCTGCTGCTTCAGCACGGTCCAGCGCCGGCCGTCATGCTCGATCACCTGGCCGGCACGGATCAGGTTTGCCTGCTGTTTCATTGGTCTCTCGCGGGTCGTTGCAAAGAAAGGGGCGTGGGAGCGAAGGGGGTGGCGGCTTCTAGCCCCCCGGCGACGGCCCGGCAAGCGCGTGGCGCCGGCCGGCGGGGTCGCGCACATGGTCGGGGCCGTCGAGATAGCCCGGGCCGAGCGGCACCTTGCCGTGGCCGCCGGGAATGTCGAGCACGTAGGTGGGCCAGGCGAGGCCGGTGACCCGGCCGCGCAGGCTCGCCAGCAGCGCCTGGCCCTCGGCGATCGGCACGTGGAAACGCGCCGTCCCCGGGGCATGGTCCAATTGATGCAGGTAGTACGGCTTGACCCGGGCGGCGACCATCGCCCGAAACAGCGCTTCAAGCGCTTGCGAGCTGTCGTTGACGCCGCGTAGCAATACGGATTGGCCGAGCACCGGGATCGATCGCGTCTGAATCAGGCGGATTGCCGCGCGCGCCGGCGCGGTGAACTCGCTGGCATGGTTTGCGTGCAGAACCAGCCACATCGCCTTGTTCGTGGAGAGCGACTCCGCCAAAGCATCGGTGATGAGCGCCGGATCGGCGACTGGCACCCTGCTGTGGATTCGCAGCGTTTCAAGATGCGGTATTTCTGACAAGACATTGATAATGTGAGAAAGTCGTCGCGGGGAGAGAAGAAGTGGGTCGCCGCCGGTGAGGATGATTTCGCGAATCTGGGTTTGGCCGCGAATCCACTCGAACGCCCCCTCCAATTCCGCCTCGGTCAGCAGGCCGCCATCGGGGCCGACATGCTCGCGGCGAAAGCAGAAGCGGCAATAAACCGGGCAGACCAGCAGCGGCTTCAGCAGCGCGCGATCGGCGTAGCGGTGGACGATACCCTTCACGGGCGAGAACGCGTCGTCGGCGATCGGGTCGGGGCTTTCATGCGCGGCACCCGCCAATTCGGCCGCGTCGGGCACGTATTGGCGGGCGATCGGCGCGCCGGCCACGGCAATCAGCTCCTGCATCGCCGGCGGAATGGCGACGGCGTAGCGTGCTTCCACGGCGGCGATGGCGTGGTGGAGTTCGGGCGCCAGCAATCCGGCCGCCACCAGCGCGTCGGCGTCGCGGATGGTGCGGCGGGGGGTGATATCATCGGGCATGCGGGCGCTGTAGTCTTCGCCGCCGCCGCCCGCAACCTTTCGGCGGAGCCGAGATCAGCCGTGGAGCCGACATGACCGCTGCCCGCTACCTGCTCGTCGACGTGTTCGCCGAGACGCCGTTCAGCGGCAACCAGCTCGCCGTTTTCCCCGACGCCGAAGGGCTGAGCACCGCGCAGATGCAGGCACTGGCGCGCGAGCTGAACCTCGCGGAAAGCACCTTCGTCACGCCGGGTGCCGAGGAACGGCATTTCCGCGTCCGCATCTTCACGCCCGCCGCCGAACTCGCCTTCGCCGGGCACCCGACCATCGGCACCGCCGTGGCGCTCGACCATCTCGGCCGGATAAAAGCTGATAGCACCGACATTGTGCTGGAGGAGGGCGTAGGTCCGGTCCGGGTCGCGGTGACGCCAGGGCAGGCGACCTTGTTCATGGACGGCGCCCCGGAGGTCCGCGCCTGCGATCAGGCACCGGCCGATCTGGCGGCGTCGATCGGGCTGCGCGAATCCGACCTCGCGGGCGCGCCCTGGCAGGCGAGCTACGGCACGCCGTTCGTGATGCTGCCGGTGGCGGACCGGGCGGCGGTCGCCCGCTGCGGCTTGCAGGCGGAAAAATGGCACGCCTTGCGGCCGGAATTATGGGGCCGGGGCGCCTATGTCTACGCAATGGCGGGTGGCGCTGCCCCGGAATTTGCACTGCATGCCCGGATGTTCGCCCCCAAGCTTGGCGTTCCGGAAGATCCCGCCACCGGCTCGGCCGCCGCCGCCCTGGTCGGCAGCATGGATTTCGGCGTCCCGGACGGGCGCTGCCGCGTGTCGATCGCGCAGGGGGTCGAGATGGGCCGGCGCAGCCGCATCTCGGGGCAGGTCACGCGGGTCGGCGGCAAAGTGACCGGCATCGCCATCGGCGGCGCCGCGGTGGTGGTTGGCGAGGGGCGGTTCTCGATCCTGCCATGACCGCAGCGTGGCATCCCGAGAGCCTCGCCGCGCGCCTGCCGTTCCTGCGCCGCCGCGACGCGGCTGACGCAGGCGATGCGGGCCTTCTTCGCCGCCCGCGGCTACACCGAGGTGGAAACGCCGTACGCCGTGCCGACGCCGGGCGAGGAGGTGCATCTCGCGCGCCTTCGCGACCGAGCGCGTCGATGCCACCGGACGGAACGCCGCAGCGCTTGTGGCTGCACACCAGTCCGGAATTCGCCATGAAGCGGCTGCTGGTCGGCGGCGCGGGCCGATTTTCCAGCTCGCCCGGGTCTGGCGCAACGGCGAGGGCAGCGACCTGCACGCCGCCGAGTTCACGATGCTGGAATGGTATCGCGCCCGGCGCCGACATGGCACGCGCTGATCGCCGAAACCGCACGCGCTGCTGCGCGCCGTGCTGCCGCCGGTCGTGACGTGCCGCGGCGTCACCACCGACCTGCGCATCGTCGAAGACGCTGACCGTCGCCGAGGCGTTCGCCCGTCATGTCGGCGCCGACCTGCTGGCGACCGGCGAGCGACGCGGCGGCGCTCGCCGCCGCGGCCGGGGCGCGGTTGCGCGACGGCGAGAACTGGGAGGACCTGTTCTTCCGCCTGCTGCTGGAGCGCGATCGAGCCGCGATCTGGGCCAGGCGCATCCGACCTTCCTGACCCACTGGCCCGCCGCGCAGGCGGCGCTGGCCCGGCGCGATCCGGCCGACCCGCGCGTGGCCGAACGCTTCGAGCTGTTCGTCTGCGGCATCGAACTGGCCAACGCCTTCGTCGAGCTGACCGATGCCGGTCGAGCAGCGCGCACGCTTCGTCGCCGACCGCGCGCGCCGCCACGCGCTGTACGGCGTCCGGACTGGCCGCTGGACGAGGATTTCCTCGCTGCCCTCGCGCACGGCATGCCGCGCGCGGCCGGCATCGCACTCGGGTTCGACCGGCTGGCGATGATCGCCTCCGGTGCCGACCGGATCGATCAGGTGCTGTGGCTGCCACCGGCCTGAGCGCCAATATGCATTCCATGCCATATCATTCCACCGGGGGTACCGCCGATGCGCAAGCTGCTCGCCTTAATGTCCGTTCTCGCGCTGGCGGCGTGCGTCTACCCGAGCCTGGCACAGCGGCAGGCCTATCTGGCGCAGTTCATCGGCGTCAGCGAGACCGATCTGGTGCGCACGCTCGGCGTGCCCACGCGCACCATCGACGCCGACAGCCATCACTTCCTCGCCTATGTCGAGCGCACGACTGACGTGTTTCCCGCCTATGGCTGGGGTGGCAATTATTGGAACGGCTATTACGGCACCTTCTATGGCCCGCCGATCTATGGCGGCTTGCCGCAGCAGGTGATCGAGCGGGTCTGCGAAACCACCTTCGAACTGCAGGGCGGAAAAGTGCAGTCGTTCAGCCTGCGGGGCAATGCCTGCGGTTAAGCGCGTCGGGCCGACCACGATGGTCGGCGGCCCGGCGATGTATCCGGACAAGGACATCGTCGACAACGCGGTGAACTCCGCCGATCACACCACCCCGGTCGCCGCGGTGGCTGCGTGATCCAGGTAGTCGACAAAGTTCTGCTCCCGGGCTGAACCTCGCGGTCCCTGCCAGCGGGGTCGCGGCGGTTCAGGCCTCGGACCCGACGGTGGCGATCGCAGCGTTCATCGCCCGCACCCCGGCGGCGGGACCTTCGGGGTGGTTCCACACCGCGCCGACCACGGCGAGGAAATCGGCACCCGCCTTCACCAGCGGCGCGCAGTTGGCCGGGGTGATGCCGCCGATGGCGACGCAAGGCGGCTCCATCAGCTCAGCCCACCAGCGCAGGGTGTCGAACTCGGCGCGAGTCCCGGTTTCTTTCGTGGTGGTCGGAAAGAACGCGCCGAATGCCACGTAATCCGCACCGGCTTCGCCGGCGGTCATCGCCAGGTCGCGGCTGTTGTGGCAGGTGACGCCCATGGTGAGGTCGCCGAGCAGCTTGCGCGCTGCCGGCGCCTTCATGTCGGTCTGGCCGACATGGGCGCCGTCGCAGCCTTGCGCGACCGCGAGGTCCGGCCGGTCGTTGATCAGGAAGGCGACGTTGCGTGATTGCACCACCGGCCGGAGCGCGTCGATCGCCCGCTTCAGCGCGTCGTCCTCGAGATCCTTCAGACGCAGCTGCACGCACGCGACGTCGCCGGCATCGAGTGCCGCCGACAGCAGATCCGTGAAGCGCGCGGGCTCGAGCGCCGGGGGCGTGACGAGATACAGCCGGCACCCCTGCGCCATGACGATCAGGCCCGGCTCTGGTAGATTTCGATGACCTTTCCAAGCATCGCCAGCGCGTCGGCGCGCGGGCGCTGGAAGGTGTTGCGGCCGATGATGCTGCCATTGGCGCCGCCGTCGCGCAGGCCGCGGATTTCCTCATAGAGACCTTCGAGCCCCTTGGCCTCGCCGCCGGAGAACACGACGATGCGGCGGCCGTTGAAGGTTGCCTGCATCACGTGCTCGACCCGCTTGGCCAGGGTCGAGACGTCGATCTTCTGGTCTTCGTAGACCTTCTTGGCGGCGGGCAGGCTGAGATGCGCGGTCGGTGGCTTCACCTTGATGATGTGGGCGCCCATCAATGCCGCCATATGCGCGGCATAGGCGCAGATATCGACCGCGGTCTCGCCGGCTTTGTCGAGTTCGGGTCCGCGCGGATAGCTCCAGCACACCACCGCGAGGCCGGCCGATTTTGCCTCATCGGCCAATTCGCGCAGCTCTTCCATCTGTTCGAAGGCGTATTCGCTGCCGGGATAGATGGTGAAGCCGATCGCCGAGCAGCCGAGCCGCAGCGCGTCATTGACGCTGGCGGTGACCGCCTGGTCCTTGGTGGTGGCCAGGCTGTTGGAGGAGTTCATCTTCAAGATGGTCGGGATCGCGCCGGCAAAGGTCGTCGGCGCCGGCTTCCAGCGTGCCGAATGGCGCGGCATAGGCGGAGAGTCCGGCGTCGATCGCCAGCTGGAAATGGTAATGCGGGTCATAGGCGGCGGGGTTGGGCGCGAAGCTGCGGGCCGGGCCGTGCTCGAAGCCCTGGTCGACCGGCAGGATGACCAGCTTGCCGGTGCCGCCGAGCTTGCCCTCGGACAGGATGCGCGCGAGGTTGGCCTTGGTGCCGGGATTGTCGCTCTCGTACCAGTCCAGCATTTTTCTGACACGTTGCGTGACCCGCATAACCGTTCCCTCCCTGGATCGACCGTTCCAATGCCTCGCCTCCTAGCCCAGCCGCCGGCCAATGTCACCCCGCGCCGCCGCCGCCGCCGATGAGCCAGGCCCGCAAATGCCGGTCGGCACCCGGCACGGCGAGATCGAGGCAAGCCGGCCGCTCCGCTTGCGTGACGGCGCCGAGGCCGGCGGCGGTAGCGGCCACCGCTGCGAAGCCCGGGCAGGCGGGGTCGAGGATGATCATGCGCTGGCCCAGGCGCAGCGCCGACATCGCGTAGCCAGGTGCGGCGCCGCAATCGAGCGTGTCGGTCCATTCGCTGGCCATGGTGTTGCCTGGGAACTCCGCCCGCGCCGCCTCCATCAGCGCCCGCCACCAGGCGCATCCGGCGAAGGATGCCGCCGCCGGCGCCGACAGCAAGTTTACCTTCAGGCCCGGCCGCAACGCGGTCCTGACATGCTCCAGCCCATGCACGACCACCGATGGCGATGAGAACATGCTTGACGTTCAAGCGCCTCGGGGGTTGAAACTCAAGTCTTGCTGGAACTGGCGGAGGACGGCTTGGCAGAAGTTGAAGATCCGGCCGAAGCGGTAACGCGGCTGGAAGCCGCATTGGAACGAATTGCATCGCTGGCGCGAACGCAGCGCCCGGCGGCCCCGGAACCGGGCGCTCCGCCATCGTCTGGCCCGCCAGTCGATGCCGTGGCGCTGGCGGCGCGGCTCGATGCCGTGATCGCGCAACTGCGATACGCTCTCGGGCCCAACGAGGCGTAGACATCTGCGGCGCATGAGAAGGAGGCCGGTTTGGCCCAGGTTACTGTGAAGATCAATGGCTACAGCTACACCGTCGGCTGCGAGGACGGGCAGGAGCAGCATCTGACGGCGATGGCCGAGCAGGTGGAAAGCCGGATCGACAGCATCCGCGCGCTGGGCGGCAATTCCGGCGAGGCGCGGCTGCTGGTGCTGACCTCGCTGCTGATGGCCGACGAACTGCACGATTTGAAGGTGGAGCTGGATGCCGCCCGCAGCGCAGCACCGGCCGGCCGGCCGGCGAAGACGGGCGGCGACGCGGCGCGCAAGATGCAGCGGCTGGCCGCCCGCGCCGAGCAGATCGCGGCGGAGCTTGAAGCGCCGACCTAGCGTCTTGTTGGACCATTGCGCCGGGCGGGGCGCTGGGCCATATATGCCGGCGGAGCTGCCCGGTGCGTCAGGCAACAACATCCCCAGGGCCAATAAGCACTCTCCCGGGAACTGGCGCTGTCATGATCTTGGTCATGGTATCCGGTGCCCACCTGCTCAGGCAGGCCTTGGGAGGATGAAACGTCAACGGCCATGGCGGCTCCACTATTCCTGATCTCGACGCGCTGAAGCGCGCGGCCCGTGCCGCGGCGTTGGCAGGCGCGTGCCGGTGCCGATCCTGGCCTCGGCGCCGACCTCGCGCGGCATGTGCTGTCGGAGTTCCCGCCGCCCGCAGGCGTTCCGGTCTCGGGTTTCTGGCCGATGCCGGGCGAGATCGACATCCGCCCGCTGCTCGAGGCGCTGCACGCCCGCGGAAATCCGGTGCTGCTGCCGGAAACCCGCGGGCGCGGCGAGCCGCTGGTCTTTCGGCACTGGCACCCTGGGATGGTGATGGTGGCGGAGAAATTCGGCACGCTGCGGCCCGACCGGCGAACCCGGAATCCCAGCGATCCTCTATGTGCCGCTGCTGGCGTTCGACCGTAGCGGCCGGCGGCTCGGCTATGGCGGCGGCTATTACGACCGGACTCTGGCCGCTTTGCCCGATGCAGTGGCGATCGGATGCGCCTTCGCGGCCCAGGAACTCGACGAAGTGCCCGCCGGCGACTACGACGCCCGCCTGTCTGCCGTCGCCACCGAGTGCGGCGTCATCGTCTGCGAAGGGTCGTGAATGCACATCCTGTTCCTGGGTGACGTGGTCGGCCGCACCGGCCGCGAGGCGGTGGCCGCGGCGTTGCCGCGGCTGCGCGCAGCGTTGCGGATCGACCTCGCGGTGGTCAACGCCGAGAACGCCTCGCACGGCTTCGGCCTGGCGCCGGAGATGGCGCGCGCCCTGTTCGCCGCCGGCGCCGACGTGATCACGCTCGGCAACCACGCCTGGGACCGCAAGGAGATCATCCCCTACATCGCCGAGACGCCGCGGCTGATCCGCCCGCTGAACTATCCCGCCGGCACCCCCGGCGCCGGCAGCGTGGTGGTGGAACTGGCGCGACGGCCGGCGCGCCTTGGTGCTGCAGGCGATGGGCCGGCTGTTCATGGACCCGCTCGACTGCCCGTTCCGCGGCACCGCCGTCGAGCTGTCGAAATACCGGCTCGGCAGTTCCGTCGCCGCCATCGTGCGTCGATTTCCATGCCGAGGCGACCAGCGAGAAGATGGCGTTCGGGCATTCCTTCGACGGTCAGGTGAGCCTCGTCGTCGGCACCCACACCCATTGCCCCTCGGCCGACCACCAGATCCTGCCGGGCGGCACCGCGTTCCAGTCCGATGCCGGCATGTGCGGCGACTACGACAGCGTCATCGGCATGTCCAAGGAGGGTGCGGCGACCCGGTTCTGGCGCAAGATGCCCGGCGAACGCTTGCAGCCGGCTGAGGGCGAGGCGACGGTGTGCGGCGTGTTCGTGCGAGACCGACGACGCGACCGGGCTGGCCATCCGGATCGAGCCGATGCGCCAGGGCGGGCGGCTGTCCCAGGCGATGCCTGCGGCGTAAGTGCCGGGCCGGCTGGACGATCCGGTCCAATTTCGCGCACAACATCCGTCTTCAGATCCGCTCGCAGAGGACCGCATGGCTGGCCATTCGCACGTCAAGAACATCATGCACCGCAAGGGTGCGCAGGACGCCAAGCGCGGCCGCATCTTCGCCCGGCTGATCCGCGAAATCACCGTCGCCGCCGGCAGCGGCCTGCCGGACCCGGCCTTCAACCCGCGGCTGCGGGCGGCGGTGGTCGCGGCGCGCCAGGCGAACATGACGAAGGACACGATCGAGCGCGCCATCAAGAAGGCCGCCGGCGCCGCGACGGCCGACAACTACGTGGAAGTGCGCTACGAGGGCTACGGCCCGGCCGGCGTCGCCGTCATCGTCGAGGCGCTGACCGACAACCGCAACCGCACCGCGTCCGAAGTCCGCACCGCCTTCGCCAAGCACGGCGGCGCGCTGGGCGAGACGAACTCCGTTTCTTTTATGTTCTCACGACGCGGCGTGGTGCGCTATCCCGCAGGCGTGGCCGGCGAGGACGACATGCTGGAAGCGGCGATCGACGCAGGAGCCGAGAACGTCGAGAGCGGGCCGGACGGGCATGAGATCACCACCACGGTCGGAGGATTTCTTCACCGTGCGCGACGCGCTGGAAGCAGCGGTTCGGCGCGCCGGAGGAGGCCAAGCTGGACTGGCGGCCGACCACCACGGTGGCGCTGGACGAGGAAAAGGCGGCGGCATTGATGAAGCTGCTCGACGTGCTGGACGAGAGCGACGACGTGCAGAACGTGTTACGCCAATTTCGAAATTCCTGAAGACGTGCTGCAGAAGATGTCGGCCTGATCGGTGGTGCGGTTGCTCGGCATCGATCCCGGACTGCGCTTCACCGGCTGGGGGCTGCTCGAGGTCGACGGCAACCGGCTGCGCCATCTCGCCGACGGGGTGATTGCCACCGACGGCACCGACAATGTCCCCGAGCGGCTGCGGATGCTGCACGACGCGTTGACGGCGCTGCTGGCGGCTGCACCGCCCGGACGAGGCGGCGGTGGAGGAGACCTACGTGAACCGCAACGGCACCGCGACCCTGAAGCTCGGCTACGCCCGCGGCGTGGCGCTGCTGGCGCCGGCGCTGCTCGGTATTCCGGTGTCCGAATACGGCGCCAAGACGGTGAAGCTGTCGGTGGTCGGCACCGGCGGCGCGGATCGAAGGAGCAGGTGCAGATGATGGTGCGCCGGCTGCTGCCGGGCGGCGCCATCCGCCGTGCCGACGCCGCCGACGCGCTGGCGGTGGCGATCTGCCATGCGCATCACCGCGCCAGCCGGGTTCGCGTCGCCGCCGGGACACGCATGGCATGATCGCCAAGCTCACCGGACGGATCGAGGCACTCGAAGACGATCGCTGCGTCGTCGATGTCGGCGGCGTCGGCTACCTCGTGCACGCGTCCACGCGCACGCTGGCCGCACTGCCGCCGGGGATCGCTGCGTCGCTGCTGATCGAAACACAGGTGCGCGAGGATGCCATTGTTCTCTATGGATTTTCCGAATCAGCCGAACGCGAATGGTTCCGGCTGCTCACCACCGTGCAAGGCGTCGGCGCACGCGTTGCGCTGAACATCCTGTCCGCGCTGTCGCCGCGTGACCTGATCGCGGCGATCCAGGCCGGCGATCGCGCCAGCCTGACGCGGGCGGCCGGCGTCGGCGCGAAACTGGCGATCCGGCTGCTGACCGAATTGCGCGAGAAGGCCGGGGCGATGCCGATCGGCATCGGGTTCTCGCCGGTGCTGCCGCCGGCCGGTGGAGTGGAGCAGGATGCGTTGTCGGCGCTGGTCAATCTCGGCTACCGCCGCCCCGAGGCGCTCGCCGCCGTCGCGCGCGTGCTGGAGCGGCTCGGCGATGATGCGGCGCTGGATGCGGTGATCCGCGAAGGGCTGAAGGAACTCGCCCGATGAGCGCGCGATGACAAGCACGCGGCCTGAGACAAGCGCTGGCCCTGACCGCACCCTGTCGCCGGTGCGCGCCGAGGAGGACGCGGCGGAGGCGTCGCTGCGGCCGCAGACGCTCGCCGAATTCACCGGCCAGAAAGCGAGCCGGGAAAACCTGTCGATCTTCATCCAGGCGGCGCGTTCCGCGCGGCGAAGCGCTTGATCATGTTCTTCTTCATGGCCCGCCCGGCCTCGGTAAGACCACCCTGGCGCAGATCGTCGCGCGTGAACTCGGCGTCGGTTTCCGCGCCACCTCCGGCCCGGTGATCCAGCGCGCCGGCGACCTTGCGGCCATCCTCACCAACCTGCAGCCGCGCGACGTGCTGTTCATCGACGAGATCCACCGGCTGCAACCGGCGATCGAGGAGGTGCTCTATCCCGCGATGGAGGACTTCCAGCTCGACCTCATCATCGGCGAGGGGCCGGCGGCGCGTAGCGTGCGCATCGACCTGGCGCCGTTCACCCTGGTCGGCGCCACCACCCGGGCCGGGTCTGCTGGCGACGCCGTTGCGCGACCGCTTCGGCATTCCGCTGCGCCTGGTGTTCTACACCCCTGCGGAATTGGAGCGGATCGTCGCCCGCGGCGCCCAGAAGCTCGGCCTTCGGCCTGACCGCGGAAGGCGCGCAAGAGATTGCCCGCCGCAGCCGCGGCACCCCGCGCATCGCCGGGCGCCTGCTGCGGCGGGTGCGCGACTTCGCCGCATGTCGCAGGGGCACGACCCGGTCGACCGCGACATCGCCGACGCGGCGCTGTCGCGCCTTGAGGTCGACCGGCTGGGGCTCGACGCCATGGATCGGCGCTATCTGAGGCGAATCGCCGAGCACCACGCCGGCGGCCCGGTGGGCGTCGAGACGCTGGCGGCGGCGCTGGCCGAAGCGCGCGACACGCTGGAGGACGTGGTCGAGCCTTATCTGATCCAGGAAGGTCTGGTCCTGCGCACCAGCCGTGGCCGGATGCTGGGCGAACGCGGCTGGCGGCATCTCGGCCTCACGCCGCCGGCTGGGGTGCAGCCGCAACTCGACCTGCTGGCGCAGGACGACGAACCGCCTGTCAGCAATGGCCTATGATGAATGGCCTATGACCAGTGGCGAATGATGAAGCGCGGATGACCGATGTTTCACTCGCCTGACCTCGGCCGGCACCTGTATCCGCTGCGGGTCTATTACGAGGATACCGATGCCGGCGGCGTCGTCTATCACGCGAACTACCTCCGCTTTGCCGAGCGCGCGCGGACCGAGGCGTTGCGCGAGCTTGGGGTGCCGCATCAGGACATGACATCGCTGCACGGCGTGATGTTCATGGTGCGGCGCGTCAAAGTGGATTATCTCGGTCCGGCGTTGCTCGACGATTCGCTGGTCGTGGTCACTCAGGCGCTTGCGGTCAGGGCGGCGTCGGCGGATCTGCGGCAGGTGGTGGTGCGGGCACCGGCGCCACAGCAACGGCCGCTCGTGGCGATGGAGATCGAGCTTGCCTGCGTGCGGCTGTCGGACCATCGCCCGGCTCGCGTGCCGCGGCGCTGGCGGGATGCGCTGGAGGCGATGGTCGCGGCCACGCGACACGAAGAAGCCCCGACCGGGGCACCAGAACGCCGCGATTCGCATCGCGGAGAGTATGAGAGGAATTGACAGTGGACCGTGCGGTTGATGCCGCCAATCTCGGCGCAGCTTCGGGCGATTTGTCGCTCTGGGGCCTGTTCATCCAGGCCGACATCGTCGTCAAGCTGGTGATGCTGGCGTTGATCATCGCCAGCGTCTGGGTATGGGCGATCGTGTTCGAGAAGCTCACCAGCCTGCGCCGCGCCAATCGCGCCGCCGACGAGTTCGAGGACCGGTTCTGGTCCGGCGGCAGCCTCGACGACCTCTACGACGAGGTGGGCGAGAAACCCGAGCACCCGATGGCCGCGGTGTTCGGCGCCGCCATGGCGCGAGTGGCGCCGCAGCGCGCGCGTCGCCGGTGCCGACATGACCCGCAGCGGTGCGCGGGACCGGGTGGAGCGGGCAATGACCGTCACCATCCAGCGCGAGATGGACCGGCTGGAACGCTGGATGATCTTCCTCGCCTCGGTCGGCTCGACGGCGCCGTTCATCGGCCTGTTCGGCACGGTCTGGGGCATCATGCACAGCTTTTCCGCCATCGCCGCCATGCACAACACCAACCTCGCGGTGGTGGCGCCCGGCATCGCCGAGGCGCTGTTCGCCACCGCCATCGGCCTGGTGGCGGCGATCCCGGCGGTGCTCGCCTACAACAAGATCAGCACCGACCTCAGCCGCTTCGCTTCGCGCCTCGAAGGCTTCGGCACCGAGTTCGGCGGCATCCTGTCGCGCCAGAGCGAGGAGCGGGTCTAGATGGCGGTATCGCTCGGCGGCAACGGCGCCGCGGCAGCGGGACGCTACCGGCCGCTGTCGGAGATCAACGTCACCCCGCTGGTGGACGTGATGCTGGTGCTGCTGATCATCTTCATGGTGACCGCGCCGCTGATGAGCAGTGCCGTCAACATCGACTTGCCGAAGGTCGCGGCCACGCCAATCAGCCAGGACAACGAGCCGTTGAAGGTGCAGGTGGACGCACAAGGCGGGGTGTTCCTGCAGGACGAGGTGACGCCGCTGCCGGAACTCGTCGGCAAGCTGCAGGCGATCGCCAAGGACCAGAAGGACCGGCGCATCTTCGTGCGCGGCGACAAGGGAAACAGCTACGGCCATATGCTGGAAGTGATGTCGACGATCATCCAGGGCGGTTTCACCAAGGTGGCGCTGATGACCGATCCCAGCGGCGCGCCAGCCGGTCAAAGTGCTCCCGCCGCTGCTGCTCCAGGCCCAAGCGCGCCCGGCCCAAGCGCGCCCGGCCCAAGCTCGCCCGGCACTGGCGCCCCAGGGGCGGCGGCGCCCGCGCCGACCGCGCCCGCCGCACTTCCGCCGGCGTCTTCCGCGGCGCCGCGGCGGCCGGCTCGCGGCTGAGGCCGGGTGCGGCGACGGCACGGCGATGAGCCCGGAGCTGAAACGCGGCGCCTTGGTGTCGCTGGCGCTGCATGTCGTCGTGGTGCTCGTGCTGCTGCTCGGGATCAGCGTGAAGCCCGCCGAGGAGGAGCCGCCGACCGAAGTCGAATTGGCGATGGAGACCAGCGACAAGCCCGCCGAGGCGACCAAGGCCGACCAGCCCGGCCCGGCGCCGGCGGCACAGAAAACGCCCGATACCGTGCCTTCGCCGCCGGCGCCCGAGCCACCGAAGCCGGAGCCGGCCGAGCCGCCCCCGCCACCACCCCCGCCGCCGCCACCCCCCCCTCCACCCCCGCCGCCGACGCCGACCGAGGCGCCGCCGCCGGAGCCAAAGCCGATGCCGCCCCCGCCGGCGGAACCCGCACCATCGCCGGTGCCGCCGCCGCCGCCACCACCGGCGCCGCCCGCGCCGCCGACACCGCCGCCGCCGGTACCGCCACCGCCCTCGCCACCGCCGCCGGTGCCGCCGCCGCCGTCGCCTCCGAGCACGACCAGCCAGCCGAACGTCACCAAGAACCCGGCACCGGACAGCCGCGCGTTGGAGAACACGCTGGAGAAGCTGCGCGCCTTGCAGCGGCAAACCCAGCCGCCGACCGCGCGGGCCAATCCGCAGCAAGGCGGCGCGCCGACGGTCGGCGGCTCACCGCGCGGCGACATCACCGCGACCCTCAGCGCCACCCAGCGCGGGGCGATCGGCGAGCGGGTGCGCGAATGTTGGACCAAGGACGCGGGCGCGCTTGACCTCGAGAAGATGCAGGTGATGGTGACCGCCACGCTGGACCCGAGTGACGGCACCGCGCGGCTGGTGGACGTGGCCGACCAGGACAAGGCCCGGGTCGCCGGCGACGCCCGCCTGCGGGCATTCTTCGAGCGGGCGCGGCGGGCCATCCTCGATCCTCGCTGCGGCAACAATCTGGTGACCAAAGACAAGCTTGCCCAGGGCGGTGCGCCCAACAAGTTGACTTTCCGATTCAGCCCATAAGCGCCACAGGTGTTCCCATGATCAAACTCCCCGGCACCCAATTCGTCTCCAGCGACATCCTTCCCGCGCAGGTCGGCCGCCGCCGCCTGGTAACCGGCTCGGCGGCTTTGCTGGCGGCGCCCGCGATCATCCGCGGGGCCGCCGCCGCGAACCCCCCGGCCGCCGCTGCACCAGGCGGCGCGTCGGCGGTGATCGACGTGAACCGCGCCCGCACCGAACCGATTCCGCTCGCCATTCCCGCCCTGGTGGGCGTGGGCGGCGGCGATGCCGAGCGACTCGGGCGCGACATCGCGACCGTGATCACCAACAACCTGACCCGTTCCGGCCTGTTCCGGCCGATCGACCCGGCGGCCTTCATCGGCGCATCTGCCGGCGACGTGCCCAATTTCGCGAATTGGAAGGCGATCGGCGCCCAGGCGCTGGTGACCGGCCGGGTGGAAAGCCAGGGCGGCGACAAGGTGCGGGTCGAATTCCGGCTGTGGGACATCCTGCCGCAGCAGCAGATCCAGGGCACCGCCTACACCACCACCCTCGGCAACTGGCGCCGCATCGCGCATATCATGAGCGACGTGATCTATGAGCGGCTGCTCGGCGAGAAAGGCTATTTCGATACCCGTGTGGTCTACATCGCCGGCACCGGCCCGCGCGACCGCCGGGTGAAGCGGCTGGCGATCATGGACCAGGACGGCGAGAACAACCGCTACCTCACCGATGGCGCATTCCTGGTGGTAAGCCCGCGCTTCCATCCGACGCGCGACCAGATCGCGTTCATGAGCTACGTCAACAACAAGCCGCGGGTGTTCACCTTCGACCTGTCCTCGGGCCGCCAGCAGCTATTGGGCAATTTCGAGGGCATCACCCTGTCGCCGCGGTTCAGCCCGGACGGCAACAGCGTGATCATGGCGCAGACCAACGGCCACGGCTCGGACATCTGGACGGTCGGGCTGAACGGCGGCGGCGCCCGCCGGTTGACCGACGGCTCCGGCGCGATCGACGTGTCGCCCTGCTACAGTCCGGACGGCAGCCAGATCGTCTTCAACTCCGACCGTGGCGGCGATCAACAACTTTACGTGATGAATGCGGATGGTTCCGGGGTGAAGCGCATCAGCTTCGGCCATGGCCGGTACGCGACGCCGGTGTGGTCGCCGCGCGGCGACCTGATCGCCTTCACCCGGGTCGATCCGTTCGCGATCGGGGTGATGAAGCCGGACGGCTCGGGCGAGCGGATCCTGTCGGAAAGCTACTATTGCGAAGGCCCGACCTTCGCTCCGAATGGCCGTGTGATCATGTTCTGGCGCGAAACCCCGGCGCGTGACAACCGCGGCGGCGGCTACTCCTCAAAGCTCGCCTCTATCGACATCACCGGCTTCAACGAGCGCGCGGTGACCACGCCCACCGATGCGTCCGCCCCCGCATGGTCGCCGCTGCTGGCGTGATGCGCAGGCGGTGAGGCTTGTTCCACGCTCGATTCCAGCGTGGACAGAAATGAAACTCTCGCGCGGATGAAACGTTGTGTGCCTTGACCAGATTTGTTTCGGCACGCTAATCGCTGTTTCGGCAAGCTAATCGCTGTGGACGCCTTTAACGCCCTGCCTTCAACGCCTTCGCCAAGTGCGCCGGGCGCCGGCTGCCTGAACCGCCTACGAGCTGCATCCATCTTCCAAGGACTCAAGACATGAACATGAAGACACTGGGCGCCTTCGCCGCCGTTGCGCTGACCGCCGCCTGCGCCGCCACGCCGGACGCGACCGCCGTCGCACCGGCCGGCAGCTCCACCGGCCCGGTTGCCGGCAGCCAGGAAGACCTGGTCGCCAATGTCGGCGACCGCGTGTTCTTCGCCTTCAACCAATCGAGCCTGCAGCCCGAGGGCCGCGCCACCCTGGACCGCCAGGCCGGCTGGCTCGCCAAATACCCCTCGAACAATGTGCAGATCGCCGGCAACTGCGACGAGCGCGGCACCGAGGAATACAACATCGCCCTCGGTGAGCGCCGCGCCAACGCTGATCGCGACTACCTGGTCGCGCGCGGCGTCTCCGCCGGCCGCATCAGCACGATCAGCTACGGCAAGGATCGCCCGACGGCACTCGGCTCCAACGAGCAGGCGTGGGCGCAGAACCGCAACGCCATCACCTCGGTTCGCTGATCCGTCCCGCGCGGTCGATCGATTTCGCCTGAACGAAGCCGGCGGTCGCGAGGCCGCCGGCTTTGTCGCGCCCGCCCGGCCGATTCCCATCCCGGCGGCGATTGAAGTAGGCTTTGCCGAGCAGGAGGATTTCGTATGAGGCTAAGGCTGGGCTGGATCGTGGCGTTGCTGGTGGTGTCGGCGACGGGACTGGCGCCGCGGGCGCGGGCACAGATGGACAGCCGCGAGGGGATCGCGCTGCAAAACCAGGTGCTGGAGCTGCGCCGCGACATTCAGGTGCTGCGCGACCAGCTGGCGCGCTCGGCCGGGTCCAATCTCGGTGGTGGACGGCCGCCACCGCCGCAGATCCTATCGGGTGGCCCCAGCGGCAACGACATCACCGCCTCCCTGGTCAACCGCGTCGCACGTCTCGAAGACGATATGCGTGGCCTGCGCGGCCGCATGGACGAGATTGAGAACGCGTCGCGGCGGCAGGCCGAAGACCTGTCCAAGCAGATCGCCGATCTCGCTTTCCGGCTGGACAACAGCGGCGGCCGGTCCGCGCCCGCGGTGGCTCCCCAAGCGCCGGGCAATTCCGCTGGCCCGCCGCCGATCCCCTCTGGCGGGCCGGCCGGGCGGCGCACGCCGGAGCTTGCGATGCAGGAAGGCAACGCGGCCTTGGCGCGGCGCGACTACCAGGCGGCCGAAGCGGCGGCGCGCGAGGTGCTGTCAGGCCCGAAGACGCCACGGACGCTGGACGCGCAGTTCCTGCTGGCCCGGGCGCTGTTGGGCAAGAAGGATTTCTCCGCCGCCGCCGTTGCCTATGACGACAGCTACAACCGCGCCCATGCCGGGCCGCACGCCGCCGACTCGCTGTTGGGTCTGGCCACGTCACTGACCAATCTCGGCGAAAAGCGGGCGGCCTGTGCCACGATGGACAAGATGAAGGCCGAATTTCCCACCCCGCGCCAGGACCTGCGCGATCAGGTCACCAACGTGCGGCAACAGGCCGGGTGCCGCTGAGGCCGTTCGCGCCTGATGTGACGCTCGCGCCGCTGTCGGCGGCGGAGTTCGCGCAACTGATGGCGCCGCTGGGGCCGTTCGGGCCGGCGCCGCGTCTCGCGGTCGCGGTGTCAGGCGGCGCCGACAGCATGGCGCTGGCCCTGCTCGCCGCCGGCTGGGCGGCCGAGCGGGAAGGGGCGATCAGCGGCCTCGTGGTCGATCATGGCTTGCGGCCCGGCTCCGCTGAGGAGGCGGCTTTGGCCTGTGCGCGGCTGGCTGGTCGTGGTGTGGCGCCGCTGCTGCTGACCCTGCGCGATCTCAGGCGCGGCGCCGGGCTGGCGGAACGCGCCCGCCACGCCCGCTATGCAGCACTGCGCCGTGCCTGTGCCGGGGCGGGGATTCTGCATCTGCTGCTCGGGCACCACGCGGCGGATCAGGCCGAAACCATGGCGATCCGCGAATTGTCACGGAGCGGCCCGGCGGGGCTGGCCGGCATGGCGGCGCTGGTCGAGACGCCTGAAATGCGGTTGCTGCGCCCACTCCTGCCGGTCCCTCCCGGCCGGCTGCGCGCGACGCTGCGGGCGCTTGGCGCGGAATGGAGCGAGGATCCATCCAACCGCGACATGACCGCCTTGCGGACGCGGCTGCGGGCGCAACACGACGATCCCGACGGCTGCGGTCCGGCGATCCGCGATGCCTGGTGCGCAACCGCCCGGCATGGCCGCGCGCGCGAAACGTGCGAGACGGCGGTCGCCGGCACGCTGGCCCGCCGCGCCAGGATCTACCCTGAGGGGTTTTCGCTGCTGACCCACGGTCCGATCGCCCCACCGGCGTTGGCCGCGCTGTTGCGTCTCGCCGCCGGCCGTGGCTATCCCGTCCCCGCCGCCCAGGTTGCGAGGTTGGCACGCCACCCCGGCCCGGCGACGCTTGGGGGTGCCCGGGTGATGGCGGCGGGCCGGTTGTCGCCCGGGAACTGGCTGCTGCTGCGCGAGGAGGCGGCGATGGCGCCGCCGGTGGCGGCCCGCCCCGATGTCGTCTGGGATCATCGCTTCCGCCTGCACGGCGATCTGCCGCCATCGGCGACCATCGGGGCGTTGGCGGGGGACGCGGCGGGCTTGCGCCGGCACAGCCATCTGCCCGCATCGGTGCTGCGCACGCTGCCGGCAATTCGGGTGGCAGGGGAACTGGTCGGCGTGCCGCATCTGCGATATTGGGTGTGCGGCCTGGGCGGCGATGCTATCCTTCGACCGGAGCCGCCGGTGCCGGCTTGTGCCGCGGCTTTCGTTTGCGCTGGCTCTGAGGCAAGCTGGATGGGCTGATGCCGAGGGTGGCTTTGCGGCTTGGCCCGACGACGGTCCACCGGATACGTGTCCGGGGATGTGAAAGCCGTGACGGCTTCCTATGTTGGCATGGTCCGGGGTGATGCCCGGTTGAGATGGCGCGGCGAACCCTGCGACGAATGGCCCGCTGGGCGGGCAAGGAACCAAATGAGCAATTTCGGGCGTAACCTGGCACTCTGGGTCATCATCGCGCTGCTGCTGGTGGTGTTGTTCAACCTGTTTCAGCCGGGCAACGGGCGCACGGCGGCCACCCAGGTCGCGTATTCCGACTTCATCTCCGAAGTGAACGGCGGGCGCGTGCGCGACGTGGTCATCCAAGGCCACACCGTCAGCGGCCAACTGACCGACGGCCGGACCTTCCAGACCTACACCCCCGACGACCAGAGCCTGGTCGGCCGCCTGACCGACAAGGGCGTGCGCGTCATCGCCAAGCCCGAGGACGCCGACGGCAACCCGCTGCTGCACGTGCTGATCTCATGGTTCCCGATGCTGCTGCTGATCGGGGTCTGGGTGTTCTTCATGCGCCAGATGCAATCGGGCGGCGGGCGCGCCATGGGCTTCGGCAAATCCCGCGCCCGGCTGTTGACCGAGAAGCAGGGCCGCGTGACGTTCGAGGACGTCGCCGGCATCGACGAGGCCAAGCAGGAACTGCAGGAGATCGTCGACTTCCTGAAGGACCCGCAGAAATTCCAGCGTCTCGGCGGCAAGATCCCGAAGGGCGTGCTGCTGGTCGGCCCGCCCGGCACGGGCAAGACGTTGCTGGCGCGCGCCATCGCCGGCGAGGCGAACGTGCCGTTCTTCACCATTTCCGGCTCGGACTTCGTCGAGATGTTCGTCGGCGTCGGCGCCAGCCGCGTGCGCGACATGTTCGAGCAGGGCAAGAAGAACGCGCCCTGCATCATCTTCATCGACGAAATCGACGCGGTCGGCCGCCATCGCGGCGCCGGCCTCGGCGGCGGCAACGACGAGCGTGAGCAGACGCTGAACCAGATGCTGGTGGAGATGGACGGCTTCGAGAGCAACGAGGGCGTCATCCTCATCGCCGCCACCAACCGTCCCGACGTGCTCGATCCGGCGCTGCTGCGTCCCGGCCGCTTCGACCGTCAGGTCGTGGTGCCCAATCCGGACGTGAACGGCCGCGAAAAGATCCTGCGCGTGCACATGCGCAAGGTGCCGCTGGCCAGCGACGTCGATCCGAAGGTGATCGCGCGCGGCACGCCCGGCTTCTCCGGCGCCGACCTCGCCAATCTGGTGAATGAGGCCGCACTGCTGGCGGCACGGATCGGCAAGCGCGTGGTCGCCATGCACGAGTTCGAATACGCCAAGGACAAGGTCATGATGGGCGCCGAACGCCGGTCGCTGGTCATGTCCGAGGCGGAGAAGAAGATGACCGCCTACCACGAGGCTGGCCACGCACTGTGCGCCATGCACGAGCCGGAATGCGACCCGGTGCACAAGGCGACGATCATCCCGCGCGGCCGGGCGCTTGGCCTGGTGATGAGCCTGCCGGAAGGCGACCGCTACTCCAAAAGCAAGTCGAAACTGCTGGCCGAGCTCACCATGGCGATGGGCGGGCGGGCGGCCGAGGAGATCGTGTTCGGTTCCGACAAGGTGTCCAACGGCGCTTCGGGCGACATCAAGATGGCGACCAACCAGGCGCGCACGCATGGTCACCGAATGGGGCATGAGCGACAAGCTCGGCATGATCGCCTATGGCGACAACAGCCAGGAAGTGTTCCTCGGCCACTCGGTAACGCAGAACAAGAACGTCTCCGAGGGAACGGCGCGCGAGATCGATGCCGAGATCAAGGAGATCATCGACGCCGCCTACGCCCGCGCCAAGCGGGTGCTGTCGGAGAACACCGAGGAGCTGCACGCGCTGGCGCGTGGCCTGCTGGAGCATGAGACCTTGTCGGGCGACGAGATCCGTCAGGTGCTGCGCGGCGAGAAGGTCATCAAGCGGGTGGTGGACGAGCCGATGCAGGAGAACCGGCGCGCCTCGGTGCCGCCGTCCGGCCGTCCGGTGCCGCCGCCCGCCGGCGGCTTTGGTCCGGCACCGCAGCCGGGCTGATACCCAAAAAACCTCCGGCGATGGCAGCGTTGGCATCCGGCCTTTCCCCTTGCGTCGAAGCAGGGGGCAAAGGCGGCCATCCGGACTTCGTCGAACCCCTGGCCCTGCTCCATGGCCGTGAGGCGGCGATGGCGGTCGCGTCCGGCATGGCGGCCTGGCTCGCCGGCGGGCCCGCCGCCTTCGCCCTTGCCCGCATCGACGGCTGCATCGTCCCCGCAGCCCAGCTCGATCCCGCGATACTGACCCGGCTCGCCGCAGCGCCGCCCAACTGGGCCGGACTGACCTCCCGGCCCGCGATCATGGGCGTGCTCAATCTCACCCCCGACAGTTTCAGCGATGGCGGCCGCTACCCCGATGCCGGCGCCGCCGTCGCCGCTGGTCTCGCCATGACCGAACAGGGCGCTGACATCGTCGATGTCGGCGGTGAAAGCACTCGCCCCGGCGCCGTTGCGGTCTCACCTCGCGAGGAGTGCGCGCGCGTGGTCCCGGTGACCAGGGCGCTGGCGGCCCAGGGCGTCGTGGTTTCCGTCGACACCCGGAACGCTTCGACCATGGCGGCAGCGTTGGCGGCGGGTGCCAGGATCGTCAATGACGTGTCGGCCTTGCGGCACGATCCGGCGGCGGCCCCGCTGCTGGCAGCGTCGGACTGTGCGGTCGTGCTGATGCACATGCGCGGCGACCCCGCCTCCATGACCGCCCACGCCCGTTACGACGACGTCGCGCTGGACGTAACGCGGGAACTGGCGGCACGGGTCGAGGCGGCGGAGGCCGCAGGGATCGCACGGGCCCGCATCGCGGTCGATCCCGGCATCGGCTTCGCCAAGACGGCCGATCACAATCTCGAATTGTTGCGTCGTCTCGGCTTGCTGCGCAACCTCGGCTGCCCGATCGTTGTGGGAGTGTCTCGAAAATCCTTCATCGGGCGCCTTTCCGGCATTTCCGCGCCGGATCGACGCGCCCCCGGCTCTATCGCCGCCGGGCTGCACGCCGTGCTATCAGGGGCGGGCGTGCTGCGCGTGCACGACGTGGCACAGTCCGCCCAGGCGGTGAAAATCTGGCGCGGCCTGCTTGGCTTTGGATAGACAGTCTCATTTCGTCACAGGCCGGCCCCCCGGAGGAGATTTCAATGACTCCAGTTCGACGGTTGTTCGGCACCGACGGCATCCGCGGCACCGCCAACACCGACCCGATGAGCGCCGGATCGGCCCTGCGCCTCGGCCAGGCGGCGGGGCTGTTGTTCACCCGCGGCGCCCATCGCCACCGGGTGGTGATCGGCAAGGACACGCGTCTGTCCGGCTACCTGATCGAGCCGGCGCTGGTCGCGGGCTTCATCGGCGCCGGCATGGACGTGGTGCTGATGGGCCCGTTGCCGACGCCCGCCATCGCCATGCTCACGCGCAACCTGCGGGCCGATCTCGGGGTGATGATCTCGGCCTCGCACAACAGCTACGAGGATAACGGCATCAAGCTGTTCGGCCCCGACGGCTTCAAGCTGTCGGACGAGACCGAGGCCGAGATCGAGCAGATCATGGACAGCAACCTCACCGGCCGCCTGGCCGCGCCCTCCAAGCTCGGGCGGGCGTCGCGCATGGAAGACGCCGGCGGCCGCTATATCGAGGCGGCAAAGGCGACGTTCCCGCGCGGCATGCGGCTGGAGGGGCTGAAGATCGTGGTCGATTGCGCCCATGGCGCCGGCTATCGCGTGGCGCCCTCGGTGCTGTGGGAACTCGGCGCCGACGTGGTCCGCGTCGGCGTCGAACCCGACGGCTTCAACATCAATCGCGGCTGCGGCTCGACCAACCCCGATTTCCTGCGCGGCGAGGTGCGCCGGCACAACGCCGATCTCGGCATGGCGCTGGACGGTGATGCCGACCGGCTGATCCTGTGCGACGAGCACGGCAACCTCGTCGACGGCGACCAGATCCTGGCGCTGATCGCCCGGTCCTGGGGCGATTCCGGGCGGCTGTCCGGCGGCGGCATCGTTGCCACCGTGATGTCCAACCTCGGTCTCGAGCGTTTTCTCGGTGGCCGGGGCCTGGCTTTGCACCGCACCGCCGTCGGCGATCGCTACGTGGTGGAGAAGATGCGCGCCGATGGCTTCAACGTCGGCGGCGAGCAATCCGGCCACATGATCATGACCGACTACGCGACGACAGGCGACGGGCTGCTGGCGGCGCTGCAGGTCCTGGCGGTGCTGGTCGAGGATGGGCGGCCGGCCAGCGAGGTCTGCCGCGTGTTCGAGCCGCTGCCGCAAAAGCTGCGAAGCGTGCGCTTCTCCGGCGCGTCGCCGCTTGAGATGCCGCATGTGCTCGCCGCCATCGCCGAGGCCGAGAGCGCCCTGTCGCGCGGCGGCCGGCTGCTGATCCGCAAAAGCGGCACCGAACCGGTGGTGCGGGTGATGGCCGAGGCCGAGGACGAGTTGCTGGTGGCGCGGATCGTCGATGATCTATGCGTCCATATCGACACCGCGGCCGGCAATAATTGATGTCCGTGCCGCGTCGATGAAAGGCCGGGTGCTGGCCGTCGCCGGATCGGATTCCGGCGGGGGTGCCGGGATTCAGGCGGACATCAAGACCATCACCGCCCTCGGCGGTTTCGCCATGACCGCGGTGACGGCACTGACCGCGCAGGACAGTTTGGGCGTGCATGGCGTGCATGTCGTGCCCCCCGATTTTGTCCGGCTGCAGATGACCCGCGTGCTCGGCGACCTCGGCGCCGACGCGGTGAAAACCGGCATGCTCGCCGACGCGGCGACCATCGATGCCGTCTGCGACGTGCTGGAACGCCATCCCGGCATCCCAGTCGTGGTGGACCCGGTGATGATGGCCAAGGGTGGTCACAGCCTGCTCGCCCTCACGGCCGTGGCGCATCTGAAGCGGCGGCTGCTGCCGCTGGCGGCGTTGCTGACGCCGAACGTGCCGGAGGCGGAGGTGCTTGGCGGGATGGAGATTGCCGACCTCGCGGCGATGCACGCGGCGGCACTGGCGTTGCTCACCTTGGGCGTGCCGGCGGTGCTGCTGAAGGGCGGCCACCTGCCGGGCGACGAAGTGGTCGATGTGCTGGCGACCGAATGCGGCGTGACGGAATTCCGCCGGCCGCGGATCGCCACCCGGCACACCCACGGCACCGGCTGCACCCTCTCCAGCGCGATTGCGGTCGGGCTGGCGCAAGGCTTGGTGCTGGAGGCGGCGGTGGATCGGGCCCGCGCCTACGTGCAGGCGGCGATCGCGGGCGCGCCTGGCTTCGGCGCCGGACATGGGCCGTTGAACCACGCAGTCACCGTCGATCCCGCGCGGATTGACGTGTCGCTGCCGCAACGCCAGCGGTTCAACCGCTGATACCGATCCGGTACCTGGCGACCCGCTGGCCGCCCGGCGGCAACAGCATCAGTCCGGGTTTTTCGCTGAACTCGCCGTCGAAGCCTTCCGGGCTGGACATGCCGTGCCAGGGTTCCAGGCAAAGCAGCGCCACCCCGGGCGGCGACCAGATGCCGAAATGCGGAAAGCCGTCATCCCAGGAGAATTCGATCGTCGGCGTGCCCGGCCCGGAATAGCGCAACGACCGGCTGGCCGGCCGATCGAGGATGACCGCGTCCGCCGCGAAGATGCCCTCGTTCAGGTCCAGCACGCGGTTGCGGATCGGCGTCGGGAAATGTGCCGGCAGCAACAATCCCGCCTTGCTGACGCGGCGAATCGACGCCGGCTCGTCGGCGGCGAATTCCAGCCGGTGGTCCGACTTGCCGACATTCTCCGACAGCGGCCAGGCGAAGGCCGGATGCGCGCCCATCGACGCGGGCAGGATCTCGTCGGCAGGGTTGGTCAGGGTGAAGGTGATCGACAGCGCATCGGCTGCGATGGCGTAGGCGATCTCGAAGCGGAAGGCGAACGGATAGACGGCGCGGGTCTGTTCGTTGTCCCCAAGCACAAGCCGGCAAGAATGCGCATTGCGGTCCGCCCAGGCGAAGCGGTGGTCACGGGCGAAGCCGTGGCGGCCCATCGGGTAGGACACCCCGCGATGCACCAGCCGGTTGTCCTTCAGCGTGCCGACGATCGGGAACAGGTTGGGCGCGTGGCGTGGCCAGGCGGGGCCGGCCTGCCACAGCAACTCCCGGCCGTCGGCGCCGCGGAGCGAGCAGAGTTCCGCACCTCCGGCCTTGATGGTTGCGCTCAGGCTTTCGCCGGTGATGCTATGGCGGTCGGTGATGCTGTGGCGGTCCATGATTTTCCTCAACTCCCTTCGACGTCGGCCGGAACATAGCCCAGATGCCGCGGAATTCCCTTTCTCGCTGCCGTTGGTGGCCGGGTTGGACGTGCTTGAGCTGGCCGCGCCGGTGACGTTCCTGGTCGGCGAGAACGGCAGCGGCAAGTCGACGTTGCTGGAGGGCATCGCCGCCGGCATGGACGCGGTCGCGGTCGGGCGCCGCGACTTCCGGCGCGACCCGTCGCTGGCGGCGGCGCGGGATTTCGCCCGCGGCTTCGTGTTCTCCCGCCGCCGCCACGCGCGCACCCGGCTGTTCCTGCGCGCCGAGGATGTGTTCGGCTTCACCACCCGGATCGGCGACGACATGGCGGCATTGGCGGGGGACGCAGCGGATCTCGCCGCCGAAATTCCCGAGGGCTATGGGCGGCGCCTCGCACTCGGCGTGGTGCACGGGCAACGCGCCGCCTTCGCCCGCAGCTACGGCGAGAATCCGGACGGGCAGTCCCACGGCGAAACCTTCCTCTCCGTCCTGCGCCGTCGGCTGGTGCCGAACGGGCTGTATTTCCTCGACGAGCCGGAGACGCCGCTGTCGCCGACCCGGGTGCTGGCCCTGATGCTACTGATCGCGGATTGCGTCGAGCAGGGCTGCCAGTTCGTCATCGCCACGCATTCGCCGATCCTCATGGCGCTGCCGGGCGCGGTGATCCTGCAAGCCGCGAACGGCGTGCTGGCGCCAGTGGCATGGGATGAGGTGGAGCATGTCCGCGTGACCCGCGCCTTCCTGAACGATCCCGAAGCCATGCTGAGGAAGTTGAAATGAGCCAACTTTCCGATGCACCGGCGGGCGTGACCATTCGCCCGGTCCAGCGCCGTGACGCGGCGGCGTTGATCGCTGCCCATCTTGCCAGCCACAAACTGCATTTTCCCTGGGCCGAGCCGTTCATCGACGCGGCGGGATTTCAAGACCTGGTTCGCCGAGACATTGACCGAGCGGAAGGTGTCGCTGGTCGCCGAGCGGGGTGGGGCGATCATTGGGCTGGTCAACATCAACCAGATCGTGCGTGGTTCTTTCCTCAGTGCGTATCTCGGTTATCACGGAATGGCCGGCCGGACCGGCGGCGGCGCGATGACCGAGGCGGTGCGGCTTGCGGTGGCGCATGCCTTCGGGCCGCTCGGGCTGCATCGGGTGGAGGCGAACATCCAGCCGGCCAACGCGCCGTCGCGGGCGCTGGTGCAACGCCTGGGCTTCGCGCTGGAGGGATTCTCGCCGCGCTATCTCCGCATCGGCGGGGCCTGGCGCGACCATGAGCGCTGGGCCAAGCTCGCGGACGAGTGAGTATCGAGGCGCTGTATATTGTTCAAGAGCGAGCACGCCAAAGCTGAGCGTGCTCCAGGCGATTTCAGATCGCCTCTTGCGCCCGGCCGGCCACGGGATTACAGCGCCTGCGGGCCACACTCCCCCACCGGAGTGCTTCTCTTCTGAAAGGGAGAGCCAACATGGCGATCGCCACCCCTTCTGCGCGTGCGCAGGCGGCGTTGCATGACCGGTCTTCGCATATCCGGCCGGCACAGCGCCCCGACAATCCTGATTTCTCATCCGGCCCCTGCGCCAAACGACCCGGCTGGTCCCACGCCGCGCTGAGCGGCGCGCTGCTCGGCCGCTCGCACCGCGCAACCGGGCCCAAGGCGCGGCTGGCCGAAGTGATCGACCGCTCCCGCGCCATCCTCGGCATGCCGGCGGATTGGCGGCTCGGCATCGTGCCGGCATCCGATACCGGTGCGGTCGAAATGGCGTTGTGGTCGCTGCTCGGCAGCAGGAAGGTGGACGTCCTGGCGTTCGAAAGCTTTTCCGAAGGTTGGGCGCAGGACATCGTGAAGCAGCTGAAGCTGGCCGATGCGCGGGTGCTGGCGGCACCCTACGGCAAGCTGCCGGATCTCACGCAGGTCGATCCGGCGCATGACCTCGTGCTCGCCTGGAACGGCACCACATCAGGCGTGCGCCTGCCCGATGCCGGCTTCATCGCCGCCGACCGGAAAGGTCTCGTGATCTGCGACGCCACCTCCGCCGCCTTCGCGATGGCGTTGCCGTGGGACAAGCTCGATGTGGTCACCTGGTCCTGGCAAAAGGTGCTGGGCGGCGAGGCGGCGCACGGCATGCTGGCGCTGTCGCCACGCGCGGTCGAACGGCTGCTCAGCCACAAGCCGGCATGGCCGATGCCGAAGATCTTCCGGCTGACCTCCGGCGGCAAGCTGATCGAAGGCGTGTTCAAAGGCGAGACGATCAACACGCCGAGCATGCTCTGCGTCGAAGACGCGGTGGACGGGTTGCGCTGGGCCGAGAGCGTCGGCGGCCTCGATGGCCTGGTCGCCCGCAGCGAAGCCAATCTCGCGGCGGTCGCCGGCTGGGTCGGGCAAAGCGACTGGGCGGGCTTCCTGGCCGAGGATGCGCGCACCCGTTCCTGCACCTCGATCTGCCTGAAGATCATAGCACCTTGGTTCGTGGCGTTGCCGGCGGCGGCGCAGGCCGAAGCCGCCAAGCGGATCGCGACGCTGCTGGAAAGCGAAGGCGTGGCCTACGACATTGCCAGCTACCGCGACGCGCCGCCCGGTTTGCGCATCTGGGGCGGTGCCACCGTCGAAACCTCCGACATCGCGGCATTGCTGCCGTGGCTGGATTGGGCGCATGCCCAGGTGCACGACGAATTTTCCAAACCGGCGGCGGAGTGACGACGATGGCAAAGGTTCTCATCAGCGACAAATTGTCCCCCGCGGCGGTTGCGATCTTCCGTGGCCGCGGCATCGAGGTCGACATGCGAACCGGCCTGTCGCCCGCCGAGCTGCGCCAGATCATCGGCAATTATGACGGGCTGGCGATGCGCTCGGCGACCAAGGTCACGAAGGAATTGCTGGAGGCCGCGACCAACCTGAAGGTGGTCGGCCGCGCCGGCATCGGCGTCGACAATGTCGACGTGAAATCGGCGACCGCGCGCGGCGTCGTGGTGATGAACACGCCGTACGGCAACGCCATCACCACCGCCGAGCACGCCATCGCCATGATGTTCGCGCTCGCCCGCCAGATCCCCGAGGCCAACGCCTCCACCCAGTGCCGGCAAGTGGGAGAAGAACCGTTTCATGGGCGTCGAGCTGTTCGGCAAGACGCTGGGCCTGATCGGCTGCGGCAATATCGGTTCGATCGTCGCCGATCGCGCCCAGGGCCTGCACATGAAGGTGATCGCCTACGATCCGTACCTGACCGACAAGCGCGCGCTCGACCTCGGCGTCGAGAAGGTCGAGCTGGACGAGCTGCTCGGCCGCGCCGACTTCATCACGCTGCACACGCCGCTGACCGACGCCACCCGGAACATCCTCGATCGCCGAGGCGCTGGCGAAGACCAAGACAGGGCGTGCGGATCATCAACTGCGCGCGCGGCGGCCTGGTCGACGAGGCGGCGCTCGCGGCGGCGCTCGACCACCGGCCATGTCGCCGGCGCCGCGCTCGACGTGTTCGAGACCGAGCCGGCGACCGACAGCCCGCTGTTCGGCACTGCAGAACGTGGTCTGCACGCCGCATCTCGGCGCCGCGACCGCCGAGGCGCAGGAGAACGTGGCGCTGCAGGTCGCCGAGCAGATGAGCGACTTCCTGCTCACCGGCGCGGTCGCCAACGCGATCAACATGGCCAGTCGTGTCGGCCGAGGACGCGCCGCGCCTGAAGCCCTACATGGAGCTGTGCCGAGCTGCTCGGCGCGTTCGCCGGCCAGCTGGTGCAGCGCGCGACGGCGTCATGCGTCGCGTTGCCGATCGAATACGAGGGCACGCCGCCGCAGCTGAACCACGCGGCCGCTGACCGCGGCGGCCCTGGCCGGGCTGCTGCGCGCCGCTGATGGACGCGGTGCAACATGGTCAACGCGCCGCTGCTCGCCCGCGAACGCGGCATCGAGGTCGCCGAGACCGTGCATGACCGGCCGAGCGAGTACCAGACCCTGGTGCGCGTCACCGTCGGACCACCGACCGGCAGAGCCGCGCCGTCGCCGGCACGCTGTTCGCCGGCTCCCGGCCGCGCATCGTCGAGATCAAGGGCATCAAGGTCGAGGCCGATTTCGGCCGCGCACATGCTGTACGTCACCAACCAGGACAAGCCGGGCTTCATCGGCCGGTTCGGCGCCACCCTGGCCGGTGCCGGCGTCAACATCGCGCACCTTCCATCTCGGCCGCGCCGAGGCGGGCGGCGATGCGATCTGCCTGGTCTCGGTGGACGAGCCGGTGCCGAGGATGTGCTGGCGATGGTGCGGACGCTGCCGCTGGTGGTGCAAGCGACGTCGCTCAGCTTCTGAGCACCCCGGCTTCCTTGCCCATTGGCGGTGCCGGTGCTATAGCGCCGCGCCCGCCAACGTTGCGCTGAGCCATGACCGACGATCCGCCCCCTCATCCGGCCCTGCTGCCCGCCGGCCTGCGCGACCTGCTGCCGCCCGAGGCCGAAACCGAGGCGGCGGCGGTGGAAGTGCGTGATGTCGGCCTTCGCGGCGCATGGCTATCAGCGCGTCAAGCCGCCGCTTGCTCGAATTCGAGGACAGCGCTGCTGGCCGGCTCCGGCGCCGCCGTCGCCGACCAGATCTTCCGCCTGATGGACCCGGACTCGCAGCGCATGATGGGCGCTGCGCGCCGACATGACGCCGCAGGTGGCCCGCATCGCCGCCACCCGCCTCGCCGGCCGCCGCGCGCCCGCTACGCCTGTCCTATGCCGGCCAGGTGCTTGCGCGTGCACGGCACGCAGCTCGACCCGAGCGGCAGGTGGCGCAGGTCGGCATCGAACTGATCGGCCACGACACGCCGCAGCCGATGCGGAGATCGTGCTGGTCGGCGCCGAGGCGCTGGCCGCGTCGGCGCTCACCCGGCTCAGCATCGACCTGACCATGCCGCCGCTCGTCGCAACCTTGCTCGACGAGGCCGGCGTGCACGGTGACGAGCCGCGCCAGCTCGGCTCGGGCGCTGGACCGCAAGGACGCGGCCGCCGTCGCCGCGCTCGGCGGTGCGCTGGCCGGAACCCTCGACGGACCTGCTGCTCGCCGCGGGCCCGGCCGAGCGCGCGCTGGCGCCCTCGACGCGGCGGCGTTGACGCCTGGCGCCCGCTGCCGCGCCGATCGCATGCGCTGCCACCGTGGCCGCGATCCGCGCCCGTGCCCCGGCGCTGCAACTGACCGTCGATCCGGTCGAGTTCCGTGGCTTCGAATATCACACCGGCATCGGCATGACGGTTTTCGCGCCCGGGCGCGCGCGAGGAACTCGGCCGCGGCGGCCGCTACATCTGCGGCGAAGACGAGCCGGCAACCGGGCTGACCCTGTTCCCCGACGCGGTGCTGCGCGCCGCACCGCCGCGCCAGGCGCGATCCCGCCTGTACCTGCCGCCGGCGCCGACGGCGCCGCGTGGCGCCAGCGCGGCTACGCCACGGTCGCCGGGCTGGAGCCGGCGGCGGACGACGCGGCCGAGGCGCGGCGTCTGCATTGCACCCACATGCTCGCAAACGACGATGTCATCGCCGTACCGGCGTGAAATGATCGCCGTTTCCGGCGCGCGAACAGGGCCGAAATCTGGCCAGGAATTGGGATAAGACATGGCCAACGTCGACGGTGATCGGCGCCCAATGGGGCGACGAGGGCAAAGGCAAGATCGTCGACTGGCTGGCCAGCCGGGCCGACGTCGTCGTGCGCTTCCAGGGCGGCCACAATGCCGGCCACACGCTCGTGGTCGGCAACCAGACCTACAAGCTGTCGCTGCTGCCCGTCGGGCCTGGTGCGCGGCAAGCTCGGCATCATCGGCAACGGCGTGGTGATCGACCCCGAGGCGCTGCTGGCGCGAGATCGAGCGGGTTGCGCGAGCAGGGCGCTGACCATCACGCCCGAGACGCTGCGGATCGCCGACAACGCCACCCTGATCCTGCCGCTGCACCCCGCGATCGACCGGGCGCGCGAGGCGGCCATGCGGCGACGCGCAAGATCGGCACCACCGGGCGCGGCATCGGCCCGGCCTACGAGGACAAGGTCGGCCGCCGCGCCATCCGCGTCTGCGACCTGGCCGAACCGGAGACGCTCGACCGACAAGCTCGACGAGTTGCTGCTGCATCACAACGCCCTGCTGCGCGGCCTCGGCGCCGCCGATCTTCGAGAGCAGGCGCTGCTCGACCGGCTGCTGGAGCTGGCGCCGCAGGTGCTGCCCTATGCCGAGCCGGTGTGGGAGCGGCTGGACGAAGCTGCGCCGCGCCGGCCGCCGCATCCTGTTCGAGGGCGCGCAGGCGGTGATGCTCGACGTCGACCACGGCACCTATCCCTTCGTCACCTGCTGCAACACCGTCGCCGCCACGGCGGCCGTCAGGGCTCCGGGCGTCGGCCCGGCGGCGGTCGGCTTCGTGCTCGGGCATCGCCAAGGCCTACACGCACCCGCGTCGGCTCCGGCCCGTTCCCGACCGAGCTGGAGGACGACGATCGGCGAGCTGCTGGGCGAGCGCGGCCATGAATTCGGCACCGTCACCGGCCGCCCGCGCCGCTGCGGCTGGTTCGACGCGGTGCTGGTGCGCCAGGCGGTCAAGGTCGGCGGCATCCACGGCCTGGCGCTGACCAAGCTCGACGTGCTCGACGGCTTGCCGGAGCTGAAGATCTGCACCGGCTATCGACTGCGGCGGCCAGACCTTGCGGCATCTGCCCGCGTCGCCCGCGGCCCAGGCGGCGGCGCGAGCCGATCTACGAGACGCTCGAGGGCTGGTCCGGATCCGACCGCGGGGCGCGCAGCTGGGCCGACCTGCCGGCGCAGGCGATCAAATACGTCCGCCGCATCGAGGAGCTGGTGGAAGCGCCGGTGACGCTGCTGTCGACCAGCCCGGAGCGCGACGACACGATCCTGGTCCGCGATCCGTTCGAAGGTTGAGATTAAATCGATTTAATCTCCGGTTGATCCTCACGCGGAATCATCGGGATGGTGTGATCTGCGTCACATGATTCCCTTCACGTTCGGGTTACAACCCCGGGATCGAACACCCCCGGGAGCCCAGCATGAGCCCTTCAGTCATCTCCGCGGAGATACTTCCCTTTCGACTCCAGCCGTTAGCCGCCAATCGGCTGACCGCGCGCGACCGTATAGAGATGCTGCAATGGGAGCAGGAGGCCTATGCGCACGGCTTCACTCGCCTTGAGCTGGACACCAGCGCGCCGGATGGCTGCTCGGAACTTGGTGATTTCGTGTCGCTTTATCGCGGCGATTCCGGCTGGGCGAGTTGGGGTGTCGGCTGCTGCCGGGGCGGCTTCACCGTCTGGCGTCCGGCCACCGGTGAAACCGTCGGCTGGTATCCGCAGCTTCGCCAGGCCCTGGCGTCAACCCTCGCCGCCGAGCAGCCGACGCACACCCGCAGAGCGATCGCGGTGGCAAAATAGGGCGCGCCTCATCCGCCGGACCATATGAAAGCTGGAATAGCCGGCCGAGTGCATTAGGTTCGCCGGATGGATGAGTTCGTCCGGATCGAAGCGAAGCCTTCCCCGCTCGCCGCCGCATCGGCCAAAGCGGCGCGCGCGGGTCGTGGTCGACACCACCGGGAGACAGAATCTCCCCGGCCTGCGGTTTCGGCGGGCGGTGTTGCAGCGCGGCGCCCAGGAAGGGTTGCTCCGGGTGGGCCTGCGACGGCGCTGGTCGGAGGATTTCTACCACCGCGCACTCACCCTCTCGTGGTCGCGGTTCCTGCTGATCGCAACCGGAGTCTATCTCGCCTTCAACCTGCTGTTCGCGGCCTTGTACCTGCTGCAGCCCGGCGCCATCACCAACGCGAGCCCGGGTTCCTTTCTCGACGCCTTCTTTTTCAGCGTCGAGACCTTCGGCACCATCGGCTACGGGGTGATGTCGCCGGCCACCACCTACGCCAACCTGATGATGACCTGCGAGGCACTGGTCGGCATCATGCTGGTGGCGCTGATGACCGGGATGATGTTCGCACGGGTCTCGCGGCCGACGGCGCGGGTGCTGTTCAGCAATTTCGGTGTCATCTCCGAGTACAACGGCGCACCGACACTGATGGTGCGGATGGGCAATCAGCGGCAGAGCCAGATCGTGCAGGCCGAGGTCGGGATGTCGCTCGTGCGCGACGAAACCACCCAGGAAGGCACCTATATGCGCCGGTTTCACGACCTGAAGCTGGCGCGCGGCCGCACCCCGGTGTTCGCGATGTCGTTCCTGGCGATGCACGTGCTGGACGAAACCAGCCCACTTTACGGCGTTTCACCAGCGATGCTGGAGGAGACGGGGACGGAAATCCTCGTCACCGTCACCGGCCTCGACGAGACGATGGGACAGACGGTGCATGCGCGGAGTTCGTATTTGCCGCACGAGATCCTGTTCGGCCACCGCTACGCGAACATGTTCGGCGTGACCGAAGATGGCCGCCGGGCGATCGACTACGGCATGTTCCATGTGACCGAGCCGGTGCCGCCGATGCCTGAGACCGACCCGGCGTAATCCGGCAACTTCATCGCACGATCAGCCGGCGCCAGAGGAAAACCAGGGCTCCGCCTGCCAAAGCGTCGCGAGATCGCGGCGCTCGGCGCGGGTTTGGGCGGTCCAGGCGGGCCCGTCGAGCCAGGTGACGACGAAGCCGCCGGCATCGGCCTGGGCGCGGAATTCGGGGTCGGCGGTGACATCATTCAAGGCGCGCGCCACCTCGGCGGCGGCGTCATCGGCGAGCCCTGCCGGCGCGGCGAGACCACGCCGGATGACGGCGGTGAACTTCAACCCGGACTCGCGCAACAGCGGCATGTCCGGGAAGGCGTCGGCGCGGGTTTTGGCGGCGATGCCAAGGCCGGTCAGGGTGCCGTCGCGCAGACGCCTCGATAGCGTCGCCGAGGCCGAGCGCGGCGGCCGCGACGTTGCCGCGACAATGCGGCCTGGCGCGCCGCGGCGGCGCTGGGGAAGGCCACGATGTTCAGCCTGGTGCCGGCCATCGCCTGCAGGCGCAGCGCCGCCAGATGCGGCGGGCTGCCGGCCGGCGGCGTCGCGAGCGGCACAGCGTCGGCATTCTCGCCGGAGAGGCGCACCAGGTCCTGCGCGGTGGTCAACGGCAGTTGCCGCGTCCGCGGCGGAGACGAAGGTGATCGGCTCGCGCGCGACCGTGCCGAGCAGGCGTAGCATGTCGCAGCACGCCGTCCGCGCCGGCACGATCGACGCTGCGCGCCGGCAGCGGCGGGGTTGCCGACCCAACCGAGGGTGGCGCCGATCGGCGCTGCCGTCGGCCAGCGCGCGGTACGAAGCGAGGCCGGCATCGCCTGGCAGGTTGACGATGGCGATGCCGGGTGCCCGGCAGATGCCGTTCCAGGAACGGTGCGAAGGCGCGCGCCATCTGATCGGCGCCGATCCGGCCGGCGCTCCGACCAGCAGGTCAGATCTTGCGGCCGGCCCATGCGCGGCCGGACGCCGCGATCGCCAGTGCCGTGCCCAGACAGAGCGCGACGCCGGCCGCATCACGGCGCGGCCTTGGCCGTCGGCGCGGCGACCGGCGCGGCGTCGCGGCGCAGCCGGTTCTCGCCCAGGAACAGCAGGATGGGCGCGGCGATGAAGATCGACGACGAGGTGCCGACGACGATGCCGAACAGCATCACCCAGGCGAAGCCGGAGATCGACGTCGCCGCCGAACAACGCCAGCGGCAGGCTCGCCAGGAACACCGTCATCGACGTGCCGAGCGTCCGGTTCAGCGTCTCGTTGATCGACAGGTCGATCAGGTCGCGCAGCGGCATGGTCTTGTACTTGCGCAGGTTCTCCCGCACCCGGTCGTAGACCACGACCTTGTCGTTGGTGGAGTAGCCGAGGATGGTCAGGATCGCGCCGACCATCACCAGGTCGAACTCGAACCGCGTGATGCACCAGGAAGCCGATCGCCTTGGTGACGTCGAGAATCAGCGTCACCACCGCGCCGACGGCGAACTGCCACTCGAAGCGGAACCAGATATAGACCAGGATCATCAGCAGGCTGATGCCCAGCGCCAGCATGCCGTTGCGGAACAGTTCGGCCGAGACCGAGGCGCCGACCGCGTCGGTGCGCAGCACCTTGCTGCCCGGGCTGCGCCTGCTCGAGCGCCGCGCGGACCTTGTTGACCATCATCTGCGTCGCGGCCTCGCTCGGCTGCGGCGCCAGCCGGATCAGCACGTCGGCGTCGTCGCCGAAGCGCTGCACGCCCGGCTCGGGGATGCCCTGGGCGGCGAGCGCGGCGCGGATCTTGGTGAAATCGGCCGGGGCCGGCGTGCGCACCTCCATCACGACGCCGCCGGAGAAATCGATGCCGAGATGCAGGCCGGGATAGAAGAACAGCACGATCGAGGCGGTGGACAGCACGGCCGAGACGATCAGGCCCATGAAGCGGCCGCGCATGAACTGGATGCGGGTGTCGTCGGGGACGAGGCGGAACAGCGGGCGGATGAACATGTGCGTCGCTCCTAGACCGGCAGCGCCTGCGGGCCGCAGCGCGCGCGTACCAGCGCACCATCAGCAGGCGCGCCAGCATCGGTCGCGGTGAACAGGCTGGTGACGATGCCGACGGTGATGGTCACGGCGAAGCCGCGCACCGGGCCGGTGCCGAAGACGAACAGCATCACATGCGCGAGGAACGCGGTCGCGTTGCTGTCGATGATGGTCGAGAAGCGCCGGCGGAACCCGGTTTCCATGCGCGTTCAGCGGGCGTGCGGCCGTTGTGCACCTCCTCGCGGATGCGCTCGTTGATCAGGATGTTGGCGTCCACCGCCATGCCGAGCGTCAGCAGCATGCCCGGCCATGCCCGGCAGCGTCAGCGTCGCCTCCAGCAGCGACAGCACCGCGATCATCAGCACCAGGTTGACGACCAGTGCGATGTTCGCGAACCAGCCGAACAGGCCGTAGAACACCGCCATGAAGACGATTACCAGCACGAAGCCGACCGCCGAGCGCGATGGCGCCGGCGCGGATCGCGTCGGCGCCCAGCTCCGGGCCCGACGCTGCGCTCCTCCACCACGGTCAGCGGCGCCGGCAGCGCGCCGGCGCGCAGCAGCACCGCGAGGTCGGTGGCCGAGGCCGCGCGTGAAGCTGCCGCTGATCTGGCCGCGCCCGCCGGTGATCGGCTCGCGGATCACCGGGGCGCTGATCACCTTGTCGTCCAGCACGATGGCGAAGCGGATGGCCGACATTGGCGCGGCTGATATCGGCGAAGCGGCGGGCGCCGATCGCTGTCGAAGGTGAAGTTCACCACCCATTCGCCGGTCTGCGAGTTCTGCCCGGCGCGGGCGTCGGTGAGGTTGGCGCCGTCCACCTCGACGCGCCGGCGCACCGCGATCTTGCGCGCCGGGCTGGTCCTTCAGCGGCAGGAAATCGACGCCCGGCGGCGGCACCGCCGGCGGTCGACGTTGGCGGTCTCGTCGGTCAGCCGGAAGGTCATGCGCGCGGTCTTGCCGAGCAGTTCCTTGATCCGGTTGGGATCCTCGATGCCGGGCAGCTGCACGACGATGCGGTTCTCGCCCTGCCGGGTGATCATCGGGTCGACCACGCCGGTCTCGTCGATGCGGCGGCGCACGATCTCGATCGATTGCTGCACCGCGGCGGTGGCGCGGTCGATGCAGCGCGAGCGGCGACAGCGTCACGCACGATCTGCCCGGGGTCGCTGCGAAATCGAGGTCCGGGCGGGCTGGTGAGGCCGCTGCCGGCGGCGATCGGCAGCTCGCGCAGCGCCGCCAACGCCGCGTCCTGCTTGCTGGCGTCGTCGAGCCGCACGACGAGGCGGTTCTGCGCCGGCTGCGGCGGTGACCGTGAAGCGGGCGATGCCGGCGCGGCGCAGCGTCTGCCGCGCGCTGTCGGCCAGGCCGTCCAGCCGCTCCTTGATGACCGCGTTCATGTCGACCTCGAGCAGCAGGTAGCTGCCGCCGCGCAGGTCGAGGCCGAGATGGATCGTCCGCCACGGCAGCCAGGCCGCCGGCGCCGGCGACCAGGTTGGGGATCGACAGCAGCACGCCGAGGACGCAGGCGCCGAGGATCAGCGCGGTCTTCAGGCGGGAGAAATACATCATGTGCGGGCAGGCGACTCCGTTGGACGAACAAGCAGCCCGTCAGAGGGCAGGCGACGCGGCACCGGGGCATGGCGCGGCCGGACAATGCCGACATGGCCTTGCGGACGCAACGCTGATGCGGTCGCAGACCTTTGCCGCGCCGCGTCGGGCGCCTCATCTCGAAGCGGAATGCGGGTCGGAACATGCGGGTAGGGGTCGTCGGCGCGGGGTATTTCGGGCGGTTGCACGCGCTGAAGGTGGCGGCCTCGCCGCGCGCCGAACTGGTCGGCGTGGTCGACGCCGACGCGGCCCGCGCCGCCGCCGTGGCCGCGCGAGACCGGCACTCGGCCATTGGATTTCGAAACCTTGCTCGCCGCCTGCGACGCGGTGGTGATCGCCGCACCGGCGGAGGCGCATTTCGCCCTGGCCGGCGAGGCGTTGCGTGCCGGCCGGCACGTGCTGGTGGAGAAGCCGATCGCCGCCACCCTCGCCCAGGCCGACGCGCTGGCGGCACTGGCGGCCGAGCGCCGGCTGGTGCTGCAGGTCGGCCACCTGCTGCGCTTCTCCGCCGAGCACAGCGCGATTCGCGACCGGCATGCAGCGGCCGCTTTATATCGAATGCGTCCGCATCGCCCCGTTCAAGCCGCGCGGCACCGACGTGTCGGTCATCCTCGACCTGATGATCCACGACCTCGACCTCGTGTTGGCGCTGGTCGACAGCCCGATCGCGTCCGTCGATGCCATCGGCGCGCCGGTGGCGAGCGCGCATGAGGATATCGCCAATGCCCGAATCCGTTTCGACAATGGCTGCGTCGCCACGATCACCGCCAGCCGGATCTCGCTTGAAGACCGAGCGCAAGATGCGGCTGTTCAGCCAGGAAGGCTATCTTGTCGGTCGATTTCGACGCCCGCAAGCTGATGATGATCGGCCGCGAGCGACGGCATGCCGGTGCCGGCTGCTGGAAGGCGGGCGGATGGAGGAGATCACCTGGGAGGAGCAGGACGCGCTGGCCGCCGAACACGCGGCTTTCGCCGCCTCGGTCCTCGACGGCGCCCCGGTCCTGGTCGACGCCGCCGCCGGCCGGCGGGCCCTTGCGGCGGCAATCGCGGTCGGCGATGCGATGGCGTTGTCACAACAGCGGGCACGCGCCTCGGGCCTGATCCGGCCGTGACGGGCGCCTCATGATGGCAAGAGTGGCGCGCCCTGCTGGACTCGAACCAGCGACCCACAGCTTAGAAGGCTGTTGCTCTATCCACCTGAGCTAAGGGCGCTCGCGGCGTTTTTAACCGAGCCGCCAACCTCGCGCCAGCGTCGGCGTGCCCGCCTCAACGCCGCTTCGACTTCAGGAATTGCGTCATCATCCGCCGCGGCTCATCGCTTGCCCAGGCATCCTCGAAACAGGCGATGCCGCGGGCGATCGCGGCATCCGGGGGAAGGTCCTCCCATTCGCGGATCAGTGCCTTCTGCAACCGGATGGCGCGCGGGCCGGCGGCGATGATGTCGCTAGCGACGCGGTCGATCGCGGCATCAAGCGCATCATCGGCCACCACTTCTTCCACCAATCCCCATGCCAGCGCGGTCGTGGCGTCGATCGAGGCTCCGGTGTAGATCAGCCGGCGGGTGCGGCCCCAGCCGATGAGCATCGGCAGCAACGCCGCTTCGATCACGCTCGGAATGCCGATGCGGACCTCGGGCATGCCGAAATGCGCGCCGTCGCCGGCGATGCGCAGGTCGCAGGCGGCGGCGATCTCAAGCCCGGCGCCGAGCGTGTAGCCCTGCATCCGCGCGATCACCGGCACCGGGACCGCGCGAATCGCCTCGCAGACATGGTGCAGCAGCGTGATCATGGTGCGGGCGGTCGCGGGTGTGAGCGTCGCCATCTCGTTGATGTCAGCGCCGCCGATCATCGCCCGCTCGCCCTCACCGGCGAGCACCAGCACGCGGAGGTCGTCGTCGCGGGCGAGCTTCGCCATTGCGTCGATCACTGCGCGCATCAGCGTGGTGTCGAGGATGTTCAGCTTGGCGGCATTGCACACCGTCACCCGGGCGACGCGCCCACCGGCCAACTCCGCAAGCCGCACGTCGATGCCTGGTGGCACGGGCTGTCCTCCTGCTGCGCGGCCGCGCTGGAAATTGCGCCGCAAGCGCCTATCTTCACCCATTCGTCATCACCGGCAACTCAGGAGCCGGCAACTCGGGAGAAAGACCATGGCCGAACTGCAACAGGCGACGCTCGGCGGCGGCTGCTTCTGGTGCCTGGAGGCCGTCTATCTCGGCCTGCGCGGCGTAACCGGCGTGATGAGCGGCTATTCCGGCGGCCATGTCGACAACCCGAGCTACGAGGAGGTCTGCGGCAAGAAGACCGGCCACGCCGAGGTGGTCCAGGTCACCTACGACCCGGCACAGATCAGCTACGAAGACCTGCTGCGGGTGTTCTACACGATTCACGATCCGACCACGAAAGATCGCCAGGGCAACGATGTCGGCCCGCAATACCGTTCGGCGATCTTCGTCCATGACGAAGCCCAGCGCAAAGCGGCCGAGGCGGTGACGCGCGAGATCGCCGAAGCCGGGATCTGGCCGGCGAAGATCGTCACCGAAATGGTGACGTTGGAAAAATTCTGGCCGGCGGAGCCGGAGCATCACAATTATTTCGCCCGCAATCCCTATAGCGGCTATTGCCAGGCCGTGGTCGCACCGAAAGTGCAGAAATTCCGCAAGAGCTTCGCCGATCGGCTCAAGGCCGCCTGATCACGCCCAGGCCATCACGTCGCTGCCATCACGTCGCTGCTATCACGCCGCGGCTTGCGAGTTGTTCCACGCGCGCGGCATCGCAGCCCAGTTCGGACAGGATTTCCGCCGTGTGCTCGCCGAGGCGAGGGGCGGGCAGGCGGATGGCGCCGGGGGTCGCGGATAGTCGCGGCACAACGTTGTGCATCAGCACCCGGCCCATCTCCGCGTCCGGCAGGTCGACCAGCACCTCGCGCGCGATCACATGCGGATCGGCGACCAGCTGGTCAATATCGTAGACGGGTGCGGCGGTGATCTGCTCGCGTTCAAAGATCGCCATGACGGCGGCGAAATCGCGGGCGGCGATGAAATCCACGATCGGCTGCTCGCAGGCCTCGGCGTTTTCCACCCGCGCGGTGTTGGTGGCGAAGCGCGGGTCGGCGATCATGTCGGCGCGCCCGACCACGCGCAGCAGCCGCTCCGCCATTGTCTGGATCGACGCTGAAATGGAAATCCATCGCCCATCGCGGGTGCGAAAGACGTTGCGCGGGCTGGTGGTGGTCGAACGGCTGCCGCTGCGCACCGGAACTTCGCCGGTACTGCGGAAGGCTTCGGCCTGGGGGCCCAGGATCGAGATGATCGGGTCCAGCAATGGAAGGTCGATCACCTGGCCGGTCCCACCTCGCTCCACCTCGCGGCGCGCGATCATCACCGCGTAGGCGCCGTACAACCCGGCGATCATGTCCGCCAACGCCAATGGCGGCAGCACCGGCGCGCGGTCGGCGAACCCGTTCATGGCGGCAAAGCCCGACATGCCTTCGACCAGCGAGCCGAAGCCGGGTCGTGCCGCATACGGGCCATCCTGACCGAAACCGGAAATCCGCACGACGATCAGTTTCGGGTTGCGCGCGTGCAGCGTGGCCGGGCTCAATCCCATCGCCTCCAATGTGCCGGGTCGGAAATTTTCGATCAGCACGTCCGCGGTCGCCAGCAAATCGCCCAGCAGCGCCAATCCATCAGCTTCGCGCAGGTTGAGTGCGACGCTTTTCTTGTTGCGGGCGTAGACCTTCCAGTGCAGCGAATGGCCGTTCACGCGCCACGCCCGCAACGGATCGCCGCGCGCGGGGTCTTCGATCTTGATCACCTCGGCGCCGTGGTCCGCCAGTTGCAGGCTCACCATGTTGCCGGCGACGAGGCGCGAGAGATCGACCACCCTGAGATCGGCCAGCGGCGGCCGCGCCTGCGGGTTGAACGGCACCTGGTGTATCGTCGCAGGCTTGGCGGGATCGTCCGGTGGCATTGGCAACTCGCGGGGCGTTTGATTGACCGGGTTTCATAGAGCATGATCAGTTTGGTCACGCTCTGCTTTGACGAAGCTGGAGCAGCGGATGCTGCTCTAGGACCGATAGGTTTCCATCGCAACCGGACCACGCGCCGGAGACGTCACGGACGGGGGGAAAGTGCCGCACGCCATCCAGAAGCTGGCCCGCGACTATGAGACCGTGACGCTGCATGTGCCGGTGGAGCATGTGCTCCAGATCACCCTGAACCGTCCCGACGCCGCCAATGCGATGAACACCCAGATGGGGCTGGACATGCTGGCCGTGTTCGACGCGCTCTGCGCCGATCCCGCCGCCTATCGCTGCATCGTGCTCACCGGCGCCGGGTCGCGCGCCTTCTGTGCCGGGGGCGACCTGAAGCAGCGGCTCGGCATGACCGACGCCGCCTGGCAGGCCCAGCATCTCGTGTTCGAGCGGCAGATCCGCGCCATGCTTGCCTGCCCGATTCCGCTCATCGCGGCAGTCAACGGTGCGGCGTTCGGCGGCGGCTGCGAGCTTTCTCTCACCGCCGATTTCATCTACGCCGCACGGCATGCCCGATTCGCGTTGCCCGAGGTGACGCTCGGCATCATGCCGGGTGCCGGTGGCACGCAGAACCTGCCGCGTGCCATCGGCGGGCGCCGCGCCAAGGAATTTCTCCTGACCGGACGCCCCTTCGATGCGCAGCAGGCGTTCGACTGGGGCATGATCAACAAAGTCTGCGACGCCGAAGCGCTGCTGGCGGAAACGCTGGCCACCGCCGAGCGGATCGCCGCCAACGCGCCGCTTTCGACGCGACAGATCAAGCAATCCGTCAATGTCGGCATGCAGGTCGATCTCGCAAGCGCGCTGATGTTCGAGATCGAGGCCTATAATCGCCTGGTTCCCACCCATGACCGGCTTGAGGGCGTCGCCGCCTTCAACGAAAAGCGCAAGCCGGTCTTCAAAGGACATTAGCATCATGGAGCACGTGACGTTCCGCGAGGTTGGCCTGCGCGACGGGTTGCAGAGCCTTTCCACCTTCATGCCGACGGCGGCGAAATGCGCCTGGGTCTCGGCCGAATACGCCGCCGGCGTCGACGAGATCGAGGTGTCGTCGCTGGTGCCGCCGAAACTGCTGCCGCAATTCGCCGATGCCGAGGCGGTGATCGCCCATGCGCTGGCGCAACCCGGGCTGATCGTGGCGGCGTTAGTGCCCAATCTGCGCGGTGCCGAGCGCGGGTTGGCGTTGGGTGTGCACAAGCTCAACTACGTGCTGTCGGTCAGCGAAGGCCACAACATGTCCAACGTGCGGCGCACGACCGCGGAAAGCGTTGAGGATTTCAAGCGCATCGTCGCCGCCGTGCGGGCCGCCGAAACCCGCCCGATCCTCTGCGCCGGCCTCGCCACGAGCTTCGGCTGCAGCATCGAGGGCGATGTCGATGAGAACAGGGTGCGGGCGCTGGCCGCCGAAATCGCCGCCGCCGGTGCGGATGAACTGATGCTTGCGGACACCGTCGGCTACGGCAATCCGGACGCGGTGGCGCGGGTGTTCACCGCCGTGAAGCGTGAGGTCGGGGACATGATCGTTGGCGCGCATTTCCACGACACCCGCGGGCTTGGCATCGCCAATGTTCGCGCCGCACTCGATGCCGGCGTGCGGCATTTCGATTCGTCGCTGGCGGGCCTTGGCGGCTGCCCGTTCGCACCTGGCGCCACCGGCAACATCGTCACCGAAGACGCGGCCTTCCTGTGCGAGGCACTCGGCTATGACACCGGCATCGACATCGAAGCACTGGTGCAACTGCGCCACATCCTGGCGGAAGGATTGCCGGGTACCGAGTTGCTGGGCAACCTCGCCAAGGCCGGGCTGCCGAAGGGATTCGTGCCGGCGCGGCGGCGCGCGCTGCAGGACGCGGCGGCGTAAGTCAGCTCCGCCCCCATAGCCGGCGCGTGGCGATGTCGGCGCCCTGCCGCAGCGCCGCGAGCTTCGCCCATACCACGTCGTCCGCCACGAACTCGTAGCCCGCGAAGGTGCCGAAGCCGCAATCGGTGCCGGCGATGACGCGGCTGCGGTCGCCGATTGCGGCCACCGCCTGCTCGATCCGGCGGGCGAGCACTTCGGGATGCTCGACATAGTTGCAGGTGGTATCGAGTACGCCGGGCAACAGCAGCATCGCGTCCGGCAGCTTGTGCCGGCGGAGCGCGTCGTGCTCGTGCTGATGGCGCGGATTGGCGAACTCGATGCTGAGGGCGCCGACCCGGGCCTGGGTGAGCACCGGCAGGATGCTGTCGAGCGGCACGTCGTGCAGATGCGGACCGTCCCAGTTGCCCCAGCAGCAATGCAGCCGCACGCGATCGGGCGGAATGCCCTCCAGCGCCAAATTCAGCGCGGCGACATGCATCTCCGCGGCGCGAAGGAATTCGGCCTCGCTCGCATCCTGGAACATCACGCAGCGTTCCATCGCGAGGTCGGGCGCATCGATCTGCAGCACCAGGCCGGCATCGGCGATGATGCGGTATTCCGCCCGCATCTCGCGGGCCAGCGCCATCACGTAGGCCTCATGCGTGTCGTACCAGGCGTTCAGCATGGTCGTCGCGATGATGCCGGGCGAGGCGGCGGTCATGAAACATTCGCTGAACCCGCTTGCATACGCCTTGATCCGCGCGACTTCACGCAGGATCGGCGTGGTGTCGCGATACCGCAATTCGCCCACGGCCTGCGACGCGTTGCGCACGCGCCCGCGGCGCGGGAAGCGCCGGGCCATCTGCTGGGCGAAGGCAGGGAATTCAACATAATCGGGTGGACTGCGGCGTTGCGATTCGCCGCCGAACCCGTCCATGCGCGCGGGCACATAGGTCTGAAAGCCCACGCGCGGCTGTTCGCCGTCATTGCCGATATCCACCCCCGCGGCGCGCTGCCGGCGCACCACGTCACCAACGGCGGCTTCGATCTCCGCCTCCAGCGCTGTGGCATCGACAGCTTCGCCTTCTTCGCGCTTCAGCAGCAGGTCTGTCAGTACCGGGTTGCGCGGCAGGCTGCCGACATGGGTGGTGAGGATTCGCTCAGCGCTGGCAAGCATCGCTTCCTCCCGCGCTAAAGATGCCGGCCGCCGTCGACCACGAGCGTGGTTCCGGTGGACAGCCGCAGGTTCACCACCGCGCCCATCACCGCCAGCGCCACGTCGTCGGCTTCGCACACGGTCCGCAACGGCGTCGACGCGGCCTGCTTTGCCACCATGTCGCGCCCGCGGCCGGGCACGAAATCGGTGGCGACCGCCGCCGGCGAAATGCCGATGACGCGGATCTCCGGCCCGAGCACCCGTGCGAGCGACATGCCCATGGTGTCGAGTGCCGCCTTCGAGGCGCAATAGGCGATGCTGCTGCCGGTGCCGGTCTGGCCGGAAAGCGAGGAGATGTTCACGATCACCGCGTCGCCGCTCGCCTTCAGCAACTGGCGGAAGGCGCGGATGGTGGCGAAGGGGCCGCGCACGTTGGTGATCAGGATGGCATCGAAACTGGCATCGTCCATCGCGTCGAGGTCGCCGTGCGGAATCGCCCGAGTGGTGGCCGCCGAGTTCACCAGAATGTCGAGCCGGCCATGCGCCGCCCCGATCTCCGACGCCGCCCTTCCGATCGCGGCACTGTCCTGCATCGGCAGGTGGACGGCGTGGTGGCCGCTTCCGGGCAAGCCAGCTACCAGTGCCGCCGCACGATCGCGCCCGGAATTGTAGCCGACCCACACGCAGGCCCCCGCTTCGGCCAGGCGCAGGCAAATGGCGGCGCCGATGCCGCTGCTGCCGCCGCTGACCAGTGCCACGCGACCCTGAAGGCCATAGGCGCCGCGGCCACGCGCCGCCTTGGTATCGATGTCGGTCATGTCGGTTCCTTCGGGTGAGGACCGCTTCCGTCCGGAAGCGCTTCCCCATCCCTTAGTCCCGAAAGCGAGGCATCGGCAACGACCTGTCCGTGGCCGGCGCCGGGTGGGCTGCGTTATTCGGGCAGCTTTGCGGCGGGTCCGGCGACGGCGTGCGGCAGAGCTTCGGCCAGGCGCTCCAGCAGCACGTCCGGCGTGGTGCCCGCCTGCTCCGCCCAGGCCATCACCTGCTGCGGCGTGAAGGCCATGGATAGTTGATCGGCGGTGACCGGCAGGCGCTCGCCCTCGCCGAACCAGGATCTGACCTGCTCGCCGAGGCCGGCACTCTCCAACTGCGCCAGCAAACCCGGCCACACGCCGCCGCCGGCGCCTTCGGCCGCGCCGACCAATTCGGCCAAACCTCCAAGCATCTGAACAAGGAAGCCGCTCATCCCGCACCTCCTTTGATCGATTTCACATTGGGCGGCCAGTATGCCACGACCAGGGGCGGCCGCTGGGAATCGCGTCGTCATCCAACCGCGAACGCGGTTATCATCACCATCACGCGGGGAAGCATATCCTGGACGGGGAGGTCTGAACAAATGACGACGGCGGCGATGAGCTACGTGAGCGGCGGATCCGACCTGCCGCTGCTCGGCGACACCATAGGCCAGCATCTCAATCGCGTCGTTGGGCGCTTCGGCGACCGCCCGGCGCTGATCGCGCCGCGGCAGGAGCATCCGCTGGAGCTGGCGCGAGCTTGCCGCGCAGGCGGAAGCCTTTGCCGCCGGGTTGCTGGCGCTCGGGATGGCGCCGGGCGACCGTATCGGCATCTGGTCGCCGAACAACGCCGAATGGGTTGTCACCCAGTTCGCCGCCGCCAAGGCCGGGTTGGTGCTGGTCAACATCAACCCCGCCTACCGCCAGTCGGAGCTGGAATACGCCCTGAACAAGGTGGGTTGCCGTGCCCTGGTGACGGCGACGGCGTTCAAGACCAGCGACTATGCCGCCATGCTGACCACCCTCGCGCCGGAATTGTTGACGTGTGAGCCGGGGCGCCTGCGCGCGGCTTCGGTGCCGGCGCTGGAACTGGTGGTCCAGATCGGCGGCGCCAGCATCCCCGGCGCCCTGCCGTTCGCCGAAATCGCCGCGCCGCGCGACCGCCGCGTCCCGCCAGCGTCTCGCGGAGCTTGGCGCCAAGCTGCAGTTCGACGACCCGATCAACATCCAGTTCACCTCAGGCACCACAGGTGCGCCGAAGGGTGCCACGCTGACCCACCACAACATCCTCAACAACGGCTTCTTCACTGCCGAGACCATGCAACTGACGCAGGAAGACCGGTTGTGCATTCCGGTGCCGCTGTATCATTGCTTCGGCATGGTGATGGGTGTGCTCGGCTGCCTCACCCACGGTGCGGCCATGGTGTTCCCCGGCGAGGGCTTCGATCCGCTGACCACGCTGCAGACGGTCGCCGCCGAGCGCTGCACCGCGCTGTATGGCGTGCCGACCATGTTCATCGCCCAGATGGATCATCCGGATTTCGCGAAATACGATGTCTCCAGCCTGCGCACCGGCATCATGGCCGGCTCCCCTTGTCCAACCGAGGTGATGCGCCGCGCCATGAGTGCGATGCATCTGCGCGACATCACCATCGCCTACGGAATGACCGAGACCAGCCCGGTCAGTTTCCAGACGGCGCTGGACGATCCAATCGAACGCCGGGTGTCGACCGTCGGGCGCATCCATCCGCATCTGGAGGCGAAAATCGTCGACGGCGAGGGCAGGGTGGTGCCCCCAGGCACGCCGGGCGAGCTTTGCACCCGTGGCTATTCGGTGATGCTGGGCTATTGGGAGGAGCCGGAGCGGACGGCGCAGGCGATCGACGCGGCGCGCTGGATGCACACCGGCGATCTCGCCACCATCGATGCCGATCGCTATTGCGCGATCGTCGGGCGCATCAAGGACATGCTGATTCGCGGTGGCGAGAACGTCTACCCGCGGGAAATCGAGGAATTCCTCTATCGCCATCCGGCGATTGCCGACGTGCAGGTGTTCGGCGTGCCCGACGCGCGGTTTGGCGAGGAGGTCTGCGCCTGGGTGAAGCTGCGCCAAGATGCGACGCTGACGGCGGCTGAACTCCAGGCGTTCTGCCGCGACCAGATCGCGCATTACAAGGTGCCGCGGCACATCCGCTTCGTCACCGAGTTTCCGATGACGGTCACCGGCAAGATGCAGAAATTCCTGATGCGCGCGGCGATGGAGCAAGAGTTGCGGCAGGAGCAGGCGAAAACTTCGCCCTTGCCCGGCCCGCCGATCCCTGTTTAGCTTTGCACCCATGGCGAGATCGCAGCCGCTGGCCGGCGCAAACCTTTCATCGCGATTTTGGTACCGCTGGTATTCACCGGCGGCCTAGGGTCTCGCGCATTCGACGCAGTTCACCGAAGCCGCCTTGCCAGGGCGGCTTTCGTGTGTCTGGACCTTTTTTCCGCATATCGATCGCATCGTCAGGGCAAGCGGCCTCATCATCCAGGAGGCTTCCATGGGCGAGTTCGATTTCGATGTTGTCAGTGACGTGTCCGACGCCGGCCCGCGACGACGGCCGGTGATGGAGCTAAAATCGGATGCCGCCTCCGGCACGGCCAGGACGCCGCCGGTGCGGGACGGAAACCAGGACGGTCCCGCCAAGGGCCATCCTTCGGCGGCCACGAAATCGTGATGCGACCATGCCAGGGGGTTCAAGCGTTGTGGAGCCGGAAAGGTCGGGCCTGAGCACGACCGTCGACCTCGCCGTTACAATCAGAATATGACACAAAGGATATTCTCATGTCGAAACAGCTTATCAGGTCCTTGACGGTGCTCGGCCTTTTGGCCCTCGGCCCGGTGCTCAGCGCCTGCAACACCACGGCTGGCGCCGGCAAGGACATCTCGAACACCGGCCGCGCGATCGAGAACACCGCGAAGAAAGCCACTCCGCAATAGCAAGCTTGTCCGGATTCCGCTCCTTGGGGTGCGGGACCCGGACCGTCTGCCTCAGGCAGCGACGCGCAGCGTGCGCGCCAATTCGTCGCCCAGGTATTCCGCCAGCGCGCCCATGCCGGAGCCGCGGGTTTCGGTCAGGCCCGCGCGCGCTTCGGCATCCGCGTTGTAGTTGGTGTTGGTGTTGACGTCGTAGACGAAGACCCGGCCATGCAAATCGCTGATGAATTCGATGCCGGCGACATCGATGCCATTGCCCACGAGAAACCGCTCCAGCCGGGTGCGCAAATCGGGATCGATCCCGTCGACAATGGTGAACTTGTTCGCCGGCCGGTCGTTTTCGCCGACCGGGCAGGCGGTGTCGCCGATGGCGCAGGCATCGGCCGGGCATAGCTCAAAGCCGTCGCTGGTATCGACCTCGACGGCATAGACGAAGCGGCCGCCGACGAACTCCGCACGGGTGATCACCGGCCGCGGCGCGCGGATGTAATCCTGCAGCAACTGCAGCCCGTCCACCGGCTCGCCATACGCGTCGCTGCCGACATGCTCGGCCAAACCCTCAATGGTGTGGAAAAGCTGTACCCCGGCGCCCTTGCCGCCGCGATTGGGTTTCAGGATCACGGGTTGCCCCGGGAAATGCGCCCGCGCCGCTTCGACGATCGCGTCACGACCGGCAACCAGGATGCTGCGCGGGGTGGCAATCCCGGCGGCCTCAAGCGCGCAATATTGCCGCACCTTGCTGATTTCGAGATCAAGTGCCGACGGACCGTTGACCACCCGGCGCCCCCAGCGGCTCAGCCAGGCCAGGACGGACGCGGTTAGTTCGGCGGAAAATCGGTGGTCGCGGGTATGCGAGGACGCACTCATCCGGTTGTAGAAAACCCCTTCCGGCGGCGGTTTGGAGAGATCGAAGGTGCCGGTGTGCAGGAACCATTCCGTCCAGGGAAGGCGGCGGCGGTCCAGTTCCACGGCCAGCGGCTCCACCCAGATGGAATTCTCGTGCAGGACGTGAATGCGGCGCATGGCGCGAACTCCGGAGAGGACAGACCCGCAAGATAGGTTGCGGCCGCAGAAACACAATACGTCGCCGTATTTACGATTATTAGATGTATATCATCTTCCGCGTCATACCGCCGTCGACGATGAATTCCGCGCCGGTGATGAAGCCGCTTTGCTCACCGACCAGAAAGGCGACCAGCCTCGCCACGTCCTCCGGCCTGCCGACCCGGCCGGCCGGATGCTGCGCGTGGTCTTCGGCCGAGAGCTTGGCCTCCGACGTGTCGATCCATCCGGGGCTGACGCAGTTCACCCGGATGTCCGGCCCCAGGCTGATCGCGAGCGCATGGGTGAGCGCCAGAAGGCCGCCTTTTGACGCCGAATAGGATTCGGTATCCGGCTCGGACATATGCGCTCGGGTGGAGGCGATGGTGACGATGGTGCCATGCGCGGCCCGCAGCAGCTTTTCGGCCGCGCGGGCCAACAGGAAGCTGCTGGTGAGGTTGGTGGCAAGCACCCGGTTCCACTCATCGAGCGTCAGGGCGCCGAGCCTCTTGCGGATCATGAAGCCGGCATTGCAGACCAGCGCGTCCAGCCGGCTTTCATGTTCGGCCACGCTGTCGATCGCGGCGCGGACATCCGTCTCGTCGGAGACGTCGCAGCGCTGAAAACGGGCGGGCGGACCGATATCGGCGGCGGTTGCGGCACCGGCGGGATCGCGGTCGAGCAAGACAACGCGCCAGCCTTCCGCGGCCAACAGGCGCGCGACCGCGGCGCCGATGCCGCGGGCGGCGCCGGTGACCACGGCGGTTCTGCTCCCCGAACCTCGCTGTTCCGCCATGTCGCTTTACCGCGCGATCGCGTCCATCACCTTGCCGATCCAGCCATCAAGGGCCGCGGTGTCGATCCAGCGCAGCACCGCGACAAGGTTGAGCGCCGGGTCGATCCAGGTGACGTTGCCGCCGGCGCCGATCGCGAAGAAGCTGCTTTCGCTGGCGCTCGGCTTGTAGCGGCGGCCGGTGTTCAGCCACCACAGCAACCCATAATCGGCGTTGATCGCGCAGGGCACCAGCGACTCGGCGACCCATCCTTCGGGCAGGATGCGCCGGTCGCCCCAGACCCCGCCGTGCAGCATCATGAGGCCGATCCGCGCCTGGTCCTCGGCATTGATGAACACCCCGCCGCCCCAGTGCCCGCCGCCGGAAACCGATTGGATCTCGCGGCCGCCGACATCGACATAGGAGTTGCGGTAACCCTCCCAGCGCCAGGTCGTGGACGCGCCAATCGGGGCCATGACCCGCTCCGCGAACACCTCCGGCAACGCCCGGCCGAACCGGCGCAACAAGGCAAGGCTCAGCCGGTTCACCCGGACGTCGTTGTATTCCCAGTAGCTGCCAGGCGTCTGCAGCGGCCGCGGATCGCCCTTCCGGTGCGCCGGCGTGCCGGAGAATTCGGTCGCGAGCGCGCGGTAGCGGTCGATCATGTCGGGCTTGCCGAACAGCGTACCCTCCCACTCGCTGGTCTGCTGCAGCAGATGCCGCCAGGTGATGGCGCCGTTATGCGGCCCGGCGAAGCCGCCGTCATCGACGCTGGCGCCGACCGGTTCGTCGAGATCGGCGATCAGGCCGTCGCCGACCGCGATTCCGGCGAGGATCGACAGATAGGATTTGGCGACGCTGAAGGTCATGTCGACCCGCTGCGTGTCGCCCCAGCGTGCGACGACGCAGCCGTGGCGGAGCAGCAGCCCGTTCGGGCCGCCGCGTGGCGCGGTCGGGCCGACGATCTCGTTGAACGGCGGCGGCTCGAAGGTGCCGGAGTCGAGTTGGGCCTTGATGTCGCGCTGCCATTTCGTCTCATGCGATTGGGCGAAAGCGACCGCGTCGGCGAGGCGGGCGGCGTCGAATCCCGCCTCGGCGGCAGTCGCTTCCCGCCAGGACGTGTCGGATGGCTGCGTGATGGCGGTCTCGGACATGCGCGGTGATCCCTTGGTTGCGGCGATAGTTTGCGGCGCCTTGCCGTTCGGGGAAAGGGGCGGGTGGACCCACGGCACGCGCCAGGGGAGGCCCGAAACCTATGGCATTCCTATGAAGCGTATGTCCCGAACAACTCGCATTCCTATGACGCGGCGGCGAATGTCGCGCCGGACGAAATGCTGGGGCTTCACACCGGAAACGCGGGGCATCGCGCCACCGCGGTGTTTACGCGCCAGCATCTCAGACCAGGGTCGTGTCGTATGGAGACTGAAATGCGCCGTTGGCTACTCGCTTCAACCGTTGCCCTCAGCGCGGTTGCCCATTTATCGCCGGAGGCCTTCGCGCAAGCGGCAACGTCGCCTGCGCCAGCAACTTGCACTGGCCCCGTCGACCCCTACAGCAACTATGCCTGCCTCGATACCTATCTCGGCAACAACGTGCTCGAGCGCCTGTTCAACTACTACAAACTCGAAATGGGCAAGGCGTCCGCGCCATCCGATCCGGACGCCCCGTCATCAAGCCGTCCGGGCTGGCCGGCGACGCCGCAGACAACGCCGCCGATGCCGTTCACCGAATGGCCGTATGGCGGCACCACCGCCATCGGCGTCACCCGTCCGGGCTCCGCCGACAGCCCGTTGATGGCGGCGATCGCCAATACATCCGTCGGCAAGTGGATGGCCGACAACCACATTCAGGTCTATGGCTGGATCAACGGCGGCGTCAATCTCAGCACCAACACCGTTCGCAAGGCCGGCAACTCCCCGGTCTCCTACATCTACAACCCAAACACCGCGCAGCTTGACCAGGCGGTGATCTATGTCGAGCGGCTTCCCGACACCGTGCAGACGGATCACGTCGACTGGGGCTTCAGAGCCTCTGCGATCTACGGCGAGAACTACCGCTACACGACGTCCTACGGCCTGGCGAGCTATCAGCTCCTGAAGAACAATCAGCAAAACGGCTACGACTTCCCGATGCTGTATGGCGAATTGTGGATTCCGCAGGTCGCCAACGGGCTTTTGCTCCGCCTGGGCCGTTACATCTCGGTGCCTGACATCGAGGCGCAGCTGGCGCCAAACAACTACATGTACACCCACTCGCTAGCGTACTCGTTCGACAACTACACCAACGAGGGCCTACAGGCTTCACTGCAGGTCACGCCGCAGCTGTTGGTTCAGCTTGGTGTGAACATCGGCACCGACACGACTTTCACGAACTACCGCGCAACGCGGCCCAACCCGTTCCCGAATCCGCTCTATCCTGGCCAGACCTATCTGAAGGATCCAGGTGCCACGCCGTCGGTCACCGCCTGCGTTCGCTACACCTGGAACAACGGCAACGATGCTATCTATCCGTGCATGGACGGCATCAACTCCGGCGTCTACGGCTACAACAACCAGCAATGGTACGGCCTGACCTACTATCATAAGTTCAACGAGCACTGGCACATCTCGACCGAATTCTACGACGAGAGCGAGAACGGTGTGCCGAACGTGCGCAACCCGACGGTGCAAAACATCATCGCCAATGGCGGAACGCCGTTCGCGCCGGTGAACATCCCGGTCAACGCGCCGAACGGGGCGCAATGTTCAAATGACAAAGTGCTCAGGTGCCATTCCCATTCGACCGGCGCCGTCGCCTACATCAACTACTCGCCCGACCCGTTGAACAATTTCTCGTTCCGCCCCGAGATCTATCTCGATGCGCAGGGACAGCGTACCGGCACAAGGGCGACTTATTACGAGTTCACGTTTGGCTGGCAGCATTGGCTCTCGCCGCAGATCGAGATGCGTCCGGAGATCGGCTATTACCACTCGAACGGGGGCAAAGCCTTCAATGTCGGTACCCGGAACTACACGGTGGTCGGTGCGGCGGATCTGATCGTCCACTTCTAATCCGCTTGGGTCCATTACGACGAAAGGCGGCCCGGTTTCCCGGGCCGCCTATTCGTACCAGCGAAGATGCGCGGTTTGCCGCTACCGCAGACACAGGAGCGGCAGCGGGTCAGACCGAATAGTACATCTCGAACTCGACCGGATGCGGGGTGTGCTCGAAGCGGTACACCTCGGTCCATTTCAGCTCGATATAGCTTTCGATCTGGTCGCGGCCGAACACGTCGCCGGCCAGCAGGAAGTCGTGGTCGGCCGCGAGCGCGCCGAGTGCCTCACGCAGGCTGCCGCACACCGTCGGGATGTCCTTCAATTCCTCGGGCGGCAGATCATACAGGTCCTTGTCCATCGGGTCGCCGGGATGGATCTTGTTGCGGATGCCGTCGAGCCCGGCCATCAGGATCGCGGAATAGGCGAGGTAGGGGTTGGCGGACGGATCGGGGAAGCGGACTTCGACGCGCTTCGCCTTCGGGTTGGTCGTGTAGGGGATGCGGCAGGAGGCGGAGCGGTTGCGGGCGGAATAGGCCAGCAGCACCGGCGCCTCGAAGCCCGGGATCAGCCGCTTGTAGCTGTTGGTCGACGGGTTGGTGAAGGCATTCACCGCCTTGGCGTGCTTGATGATGCCGCCGATGAAATACAGGCAGGTCTCGGACAGGTCGGCATAGGCGTTGCCGGCGAACAGCGGTTTGCCGTTCTTCCAGATCGACTGGTGGGTGTGCATGCCGGTGCCGTTGTCGCCATAGATCGGCTTCGGCATGAAGGTCGCGGTCTTGCCGTAGCTATGGGCGACGTTGTGGACGCAGTATTTGTAGATCTGCATCTGGTCGGCCATCTGGGTCAGCGTGCCGAAGCGGGTGCCGAGCTCATGCTGGGATTGCGCCACCTCGTGGTGGTGCTTCTCGATCGGCAGGCCCATCTCGCCCATGGTGGACAGCATCTCGGCGCGCAGGTCACTGTCGGCATCGACCGGCGGCACCGGGAAATAGCCGCCCTTGACCACTGGGCGGTGGCCCATGTTGCCCTCGGGGTAGTCCTTCATCGAGGATTGCGGGCCCTCGGCGCTGTCGATCTGGTACATGCCGTAATTGCCGCCGGTGCCGAAGCGGACGCTGTCGAAGATGAAGAATTCGGCCTCGGCGCCGACCATCACCGTGTCGCCGATGCCGGTCGCCTTCACATAGGCCTCAGCCTTCTTGGCGGTGCCGCGCGGGTCGCGGCCATAGGCCTGGCCGGTCGACGGTTCGATGATGTCGCAAAAGATGATCAGGCTCGGCTTGGCGGCGAACGGGTCCATGACCGCCGTGTCCGCGTCCGGCATCAGGATCATGTCGCTCTCGTTGATCGCCTTCCAGCCGGCGATCGAAGAGCCGTCGAACATGATCCCGTCGCGGAACGCATCCTCGCCCATGGTCGAGACGTGCTGTGCCGTGTGCTGCCACTTGCCGCGCGGATCGGTGAAGCGCAGGTCGACATATTCGACCGAATGCTCCTTCATCAACTCCATCACCTTCGCCACGCCGCCTGGGGCGGTCATCGATGGGGCGTGCAGCCTTCTTAGCCATGCAAGTTTCCTTCGTCGTCTGCGCCGGCGGAACCGTCCGCGGGCCGATGGGTCGAGGCCGCCCCGCGCGGCCCCGGTATTTGTCGTCCGGGCGAACGGGCGGTCTAGATCGCGTCCTCGCCGCGTTCGCCGGTACGGATGCGAACCACTTCCTCGATCGCTGCTGACGAAAATCTTGCCGTCGCCGATCCGCCCGGTGCGCGCCGCGGCGACGATCGCCTCCACCGCACGCTCCACCACGTCATCCTCGCAGACGACCTCGATCTTCACCTTGGGCAGGAAATCCACCACGTATTCGGCGCCGCGATACAGCTCGGTATGGCCCTTCTGGCGCCCGAACCCCTTGGCCTCGACCACGGTAATTCCCTGCAGCCCCACCTCGTGCAGCGCCTCCTTCACCTCGTCCAGCTTGAAAGGCTTGATAACCGCCTCGATCTTCTTCATCCGCGTCTGCGCGCCCGGTCCTGCCGGGCACCCTCCCTGATTTCCGTCGCCCGCGTTCCCGTGCGACAGGGGAGGCGACGCGGCAGGTTTGCATGTTGCGTGCCACCCGGCAAATCGCTGGCGGCCGAAAGCTCTGCCTGATTATTATTGCAGCCTGTTGCGCCCGGGGAATGGGCGGCGCTGCCTGTTTTGGCGGCAGCGTGGGCAGGCTTCGGGGCGCAAGGTTGAACCCCCCAGTCCCGCCGCCCATACTCGGCAGCCACGATGCCGCCATTCTCTCGGAGTTCGTTTGCCCGTGAAGCCCGTCAATTCCCTGCTCGCCGCCACCGGCACGACCATCTTCACGGTGATGTCGGCGCTGGCCACGCAAGCACGGCTCGATCAATCTCGGCCAGGGTTTCCCTGACACCGACGGCCCGGCCGACGTGCTCCGCGCCGCCGCCGAGGCGCTGATGGACGGGCGCAACCAGTATCCGCCGATGACCGGCGTGCCGGAGCTGCGCCAGGCCGTCGCCGCGGCCAATGCGCGGTTCTACGGGCTTCTGGTCGACCCGGACGCGGAGGTGGTGGTCACCTCCGGCGCCACCGAGGCGATCACCGCCTCGCTGATGGCGCTGCTGAACCCGGGCGACGAAGTGGTGCTGATCGAACCGCTCTACGATACCTACCTGCCGGTGGTCCGCCTCCTCGGCGCCGTTCCGCGCCTCGTCCGGATGACTCCGCCGCGCTGGGAGTTGCCGCGCGCCGAGCTGGCCGCGGCGTTCGGGCCGAAAACCAAGGCAATCCTGTTGAACACGCCGATGAACCCGACCGGCCGCGTGTTCACCGCCGAGGACTTGGGCTTCATCGCCGGGCTGCTGCAGCAATACGACGCCTACGCCGTGTGCGACGAGGTGTACGAGCACCTCACCTTCGACGGTGCCCGCCACATCCCGTTGATGACCCTGCCGGGAATGCGCGATCGCTGCCTGCGCATCGGCAGCGCCGGCAAGACCTTCTCCCTCACCGGCTGGAAGATCGGCTACATCACCGCATCGCGGGCTCTGGCGACGCTGGCGGCCAAGGCGCACCAGAACCTCACCTTCACCACGCCGCCAAACCTGCAGCGTGCCGTCGCCGTCGGCCTGGCCAAGGACGACGGGTATTTCGCCGCCCTGTCCCGCGACTTGCAGGCCAAGCGCGACCGGATGGCGGAGGGGCTGGCGCGGATCGGCTTCGGGGTGCTGCCGACCTCCGGCAGCTACTTCATCACCACCGATTTTTCCCCGCTGGGCTTCAACGGCGACGACGTCGCCTTTTGCCGGCACATCACCGAGCACGCCGGCGTCACCGCCATTCCCGTCACCGCATTCTACGAAGGTGCCGCCCCCGATCATTTTGCCCGCTTTGCCTTCTGCAAGCGCGATGAGGTGCTGGACGAGGCGCTGAGCCGGCTGGCCCGGCATTTTGCCCGCGACCCGGCCCTTGCCGGGTAAAGCGGCGAAGACGGACATTGACGACAACCACTGCTCTGGCCTAAACGCCGCGATCTGGAAATCGGGGTCATACCCCTCGATGGCGGACGTAGCTCAGTTGGTAGAGCGCCAGGTTGTGGTCTTGGATGTCGCGGGTTCGAGACCCGTCGTTCGCCCCAGTTTCTCTTCGATAGGCCCCGCATGACATTGCCCGAGAAGACGCTGACGGTAGCGATCGGGGGCCTCGGCGCGATCGGGTTTTCCCTGTCGGAGGCGTTGGACCGCGGCGTGCCCGGCTTGCGGCTGATCGCCGTGAGCGCCCGCGACGGTGACCGCGCCATGGCCAAGGTGGCACACTTCAAGACGGTCCCCGATGTGGTGAACCTGGCCGAACTGGCGCGCGCCGACATTGTCGTGGAAGCGGCGCCGGCCGCGGTGTTCGAGCAGATCGCCGGCCCCGCCATCGCCGCCGGCCGCATTTTCGTGCCGAGCTCGGTCGGCGCCTTGCTGCCGCGCATGCATCTGGTCGAGCAGGCCCACGCCAGCGGCGCCCGCATCGTGGTTCCCACCGGCGCCTTGCTGGGGCTCGACGCGGTTCGCGCCGCGGCCGAAGGGGAGGTCGCCAGCATCACCATCGAAACCCGCAAGCCGCCGAACGGCCTGGCCGGTGCACCCTATCTGGCGCAGCACGGCATCGATGTCCTGGCGATACGCGAGCCGACGGTGATCTTCGAGGGCAATGCCTTCGACGCCGCCGCGGGCTTCCCGGCCAACGTCAACGTCGCCGCCGCATTGGCCCTGGCCGGCATCGGGCCGCAGCGGACCACGGTGCGGATCTGGGCAGACCCCGGCGTCGACCGCAACATCCACACCATCCGTGTCGAGGCGGCGGCGGCGCGGCTGACCATGACGGTGGAAAACGTGCCGAGCGAAGCCAACCCTCGCACCGGCAAGCTGACGCCGCTCTCGGTGCTGGCTTGCCTGCGCGGCCTGACCTCGACCCTGAAGGTCGGCAGCTAGGGTATCGTCGAGCCCGGCAAGCTCGGCTTGATCGGTCCTGGGTCGGTTCGCCTTGGCCCGGCTCGCCCTGGCCCGGAATGAGGCCGGCGGGCAGGTCCATGTTCTTGAAATCGGCGGGCGGCACGAACAGGGCGTCGGCGAGCGGGCCGTATTTCACCGCCGTGGCGGTCAGGCCGGACGCCGGTTCTGGGCCAATGCGGGTCCGGCCATCACGATCATTGCGGCGGCGATCAAGCTGCGGATCATCGATGTGCTTTCCGTTGCCTAGGGACGGTCCATGTCAGGGCGGAGAGCGTCAAGCACCTTGCCCCGGCGGTGATGGCGTCCATGCTGGACGACCGTTGGCACGATGCATGCTTGCCGACGTTTGGTTAGCCGTCGTTTGGTTAGCCGACGCGTGGTTGCGGATGCGTGCTGGCCGGGGGGAAACCATCCACCGGGCGGCCGCCTGATCAGGGGATTTGATATGGATCGCAGACGCTTTCTGATGGCCTCCGGCGCGCTGGCGCTGTCCGCCCGCGCGGCGCGCGCCGCCGATGAGGTGGTGATCGGCGCCGTCTACCCGCTGACCGGCAACAACGCCCAGGTCGGCCTCGACGCCAAGGCGGCGTACGAGGTCGCGGCCGACATCGTCAACGGCAGCCACGCGCCGATCAACACGCTGATGGGCAAGGGCGGCGGCCTGGACAAGCTAGGCGGCGCCAAGATCCGCCTGGTGTTCGCCGACAGCCAGGGCGACCCGCAGAAGGCCCGTGCCGAGGCCGAACGGGTGATCACCCAGGATAAGGCCGTCGCGATCATCGGCAGCTACACCAGCGCCACCGCGGCGACCATCAGCCAGGTGACCGAGCGTTACGAGGTGCCGTACATCTCCGCCGACAACTCTTCGCCGAGCCTGAACCAGCGCGGCCTGAAATGGTTCTTCCGCACCGGCCCGCACGACGAGATGTTCACCCAGGGCATGTTCGACTTCTTCGCCGACATCGCCAAGAAGACCGGCCGCCCGGCCAAGTCGGTGGCGCTGTTCTATGAGGATTCGATCTTCGGCACCGACAGCAGCACCGTGCAGCGCAGGCTGGCGCTGGCCGCCGGCATGACCATCGCCGCCGACATCCGCTACCGCGCCAGCTCCCCCTCGCTCTCGGCCGAGGCGCAGAAGCTGAAAAGCGCCAATGCCGATGTGCTGCTGCCGTCGTCCTACACCTCCGACGCCATCCTGATCCTGCGCGCGATGAACGAGATCGGCTACAAGCCCAAGGCGATCATGGCGCAGGCGGCCGGCTTCCAGGAAGGCGCCTTCATCACCGGTGCGGGCGCGCTCGCCGAGGGCGCGATGAGCCGCTCGAGCTTCGCGCTGGACGCGACGAAGCTGCGGCCCGCCATTCCGAAGGTGAACGGGCTCTACCGCGCGCACAACAACAAAGACCTGAACGACAACACGTCGCGCGAGCTGACCGCGATGCTGGTGCTCGCCGACGCCATCAACCTCGCCGGCTCCGCCAAGCCTGCCGACATCCAGGCGGCGCTGAAGGCCACCGACATCGCCGGCGCGCAGACCATCATGCCGTGGAAGGGCGTGAAGTTCGACGAGACCGGGCAGAACACCGAATGCAACCCGGTGATCCAGCAGATCTCCGGCGGCGTCTACAAGACCATCTGGCCGTTCGACCTCGCAGCGCAGGAGGTGGTGTGGGGCGTCGGCGCGTAGCCTTCCGCGCATGACGGCTCAGGTGATCCTGCAGGTCGCCGTCGGCGGCCTGCTGATGGGCCTTGTCTATGCGTTGGTCGCCGCCGGGCTGAGCCTGATCTTCGGACTCATGGACGTGGTGAATTTCGCGCATGGCGAGCTGCTGATGCTCGCCATGTACGCGACCTTCATCATCTGGCAGATCTCGGGGATCGAGCCCGCGTTGCTGCTGCCGGTGGTGGCGCTGCTGCTGTTCGGCGCCGGTGTCGCGATCTATCGCGGGCTGATCGCCCGGGCGCTATCGGTGCAGTTCAACCGCGGCATGGTGCAGATCTTCGTCACCTTCGGCCTGGCGATCTTCCTGCGCGGCGCGGCGCAATTCATCTTCGGCGGCGAGTTCCGCAGCGTCACCGACACGCGTCTGGCCAATCATTCGCTGGAGATCGGCGGCGTGTTCCTGCCGTTGCCGCAAGTGGCGGCCGGCGCGGTGTGCCTGCTGGCCTTCGCGGGGCTGTTGATGATCTCGCGCACCGAATTCGGCCGGGCACTCGAAGCGACGCGCGAGGACCGCGAGGCGGTGGCGCTGCTCGGCATCGACCGTGACCGGATCTTCGCCATGGGCTGGGGTTTGGGTGCGGCCGCCGTCGGCATCGCCGGTGTCATGCTGGCCGGATTCTATTATGTCGGCCCCAATGTCGGCGCCAATTTCGCGGTGATCGCCTATGTCACCGTCGCCCTCGGCGGCTTCGGCAGCATGCTCGGGGCACTTGTCGCCGGATTGCTGATCGGTGAGGTCGAGGCGGTGACCGCCGCCGTGCTGGAGCCTTCGCTGAAGCAGGTGGGCGTCTTCGGCGTCTACATGCTGGTGCTGATGTTCCGGCCGCGCGGCCTGTTCGGCAAGCTGTAGATGGACAACAGCATCACCCGGCGGCGCAGGCGGGAGTTGTGGACAGGGGCGATCGTCCTGGTGCTGCTGGCGGCATTGCCGCTGCCGATCGGCGACGTCTACACCCAGAACCTCATCATCATCACCATCCTGTTCGCGGGCCTGGCCCAGGCCTGGAACATCCTCGGCGGTTATTGCGGCCAGATCTCGCTCGGGCATGCGCTTTATTTCGGCTTCGGCGGCTATGTGTCCACCTTGCTGTTCGTGCAGGCGGGGATTCCGCCGACCATCGGCATGTTCGCCGGCGGCCTGGTGGGTGCGGCCGGTGCGCTGCTGGTGGGCTGGCCGTGCTTCCGCCTGTCGGGGCATTACTACGCGATTGCCACGGTCGTGGTGGGCGAGATCGGCTACCTGCTGTTTCTCAACTGGGATTTCGTCGGCGGCGCGACCGGCGTGTACGTGCCGTTCAAGGGCGAATCCTGGGCCGCCTTGCAGTTCCGCACGGCGAAGCTGCCGTATCATTTCGTGGTGCTGGCCTTCGCCGCCTGCACCTGGCTGGCGGCGTGGGTGATCGAGGGCTCGCGCTGGGGATTTTCCTGGCGCGCGGTCAAGGACGACGTGGTGGCGGCGCGCTCCCTGGCGGTGCGAATCTTCCCCAGCAAGATGGCGGCGGCGGCGATCAGCGGCTTCTTCACCGGTGTCGGCGGCGCGATCTACGCCCAGTATGTCGGCTACATCGATCCGGACAGCGTGCTGGCGGGGCAATTCTCCATCCTGATCGCCTTGCCGGCGGTGCTGGGCGGCGTCGGCACGCTGTGGGGACCGATCCTCGGCGCCGCCGTGCTGATCCCGGTCAGCGAACTCAGCCGCTCCTATCTCGGCGGCTCGGGGCGCGGGGTCGACCTGATGCTGTATGGTGCGTTGATCATGGTGGTGGCGTTGGCGCGGCCGCAGGGGCTGGTCAGCCTGTTGGTGCCGCGCCGCAAGGCAGGGGGTGAAGATGCCCGCGCTGCTTGAGATCGACCGGGTGAGCAAATCCTTCGGCGGCGTCGCCGCCAACGTCGACATCTCGTTCGCGGTTGAGGCCGGAGAGATCCTCGGCCTGATCGGCCCGAACGGCGCCGGCAAGACCTCGCTGTTCAACGCGATCGCCGGCGAAGTGACGCCTGATGCGGGTGAGATCCGGCTCAACGGCGAACGCATCTCTGGCCTCGGCCCGGTCGCCTGCGCCACGCGCGGCATCGCCCGCACCTTCCAGGTGGTGCGCAGCTTCGATTCCATGACGGTGCTGGAGAACGTCATGGTCGGCGCTTTCGCCCGCGCCGCCAATGCGAATGCCGCGATGCGGAGCGCGATGGAGACGCTGGAGTTCTGCGGCCTCGCCAGCCGCGCCGACCGCCCGGCGGTGACGCTCAGCCCGCCGGAGAAACGGCGCCTCGAAGTCGCCCGGGCGCTGGCGACGCGGCCGAAGATCCTGCTGCTGGACGAGATGCTGACCGGCCTGACGCCGACCGAGGCGCAAGGCGGCGTGCAACTGGTGCGCGACGTGCAGGCGCAAGGCGTGACCATCATCATGGTGGAGCACGTGATGGAAGTGGTGCTGCCGCTGGTGAGCCGCGCGGTCGTGCTGAACCTCGGCCGCGTGCTGACCATCGGGTTGCCGAGCGAAATCGTGAAGAACCCGGACATGATCCGCGCCTATCTCGGCGACCGCTATGCTGCGCCTTGAAGGTGTCTGTGCCGCCTATCGCGGCCTGAAGGCGTTGCAGGATGTGTCTGTCCAGGTCGGCAAAAGCGAGATCGTCGCCGTGGTCGGGGCCAACGGCGCCGGCAAGAGCACGCTGCTGAAGGCGATATCAGGCCAGGTCGCGACGTCAGGCGCTATCAGCTTCGACGGCCGAAGCCTGCGCGGCATGAAGGCGCATGAGATCGCGCGGAGCGGCGTCAATATGGTGCCGGAAGGCCGCCGGTTGTTTCCGCGGCTTTCGGTGGAAGAAAACCTGCGGCTCGGCGCGTACGCCAAGCGCGGCACGCCGGACCGGTTCAAGCCGCTGGAACTGGTGTTCTCGCTGTTTCCGCGATTGCAGGAACGGCTGCCGCAACGCGCCGAGACCTTGTCCGGCGGTGAGCAGCAGATGCTGGCGATCGGCCGTGCGCTGATGACGCAGCCGCGCCTGCTGATGCTGGACGAGCCGAGCCAGGGCATCATGCCGCGGCTGGTGGACGACATCTTCGCCGCCATCACCCGCATCCGCGGCCTGGGCGTCACCATCCTGCTGGTCGAGCAACGTTTGGCCGAGGCGCTGGAGATCGCCGACCGCGCCTATGTGCTGCAGACCGGGCGGGTGGTGATGGAGGGCCCGGCCAAGGATATTGCTGCGGATGCCGCCGTGCGTCGGGCATATTTGGGACTGTAGACTGCGAATTTCTCGCTGCATCGAACCGAAGGGAATTGCCATGACAAATCGACTGTCCCGCCGCGGCATCGCAAGCCTTGCCGCAGCCTTGCCGGTGGCGCTCGCCGCCCCTTCGCTGATCGGCAGCGCGCAGGCGCAGCCCGCCACCGAAAGCACCTTCGATCGGGTGACCCGCACCAAAACCCTGCGCATCGCCGCATTGCCGGGGGAACTGCCCTATTTCAGCAAGGACATCGCCACCGGCGAATGGTCCGGCTCGGCCATCGAGATGGCCCGCGACATCGCCAAGATCTGGGATGCCAAGCTCGAATACGTCGAATCCACCTATGGCAATTCGGTGCTCGACCTGCAATCCAACAAGGTCGACCTGGCGTTCGCACTGAACCCGACCCCGCAGCGGGCGCTGTCGATCCGCTTCACCGTGCCGATGATCATTCATCCGTTCGGCTGCGTCGCCCGCAAGGGCTTCGATCCGAAGACCTGGGACGACATCAACAAGCCGGACATCCGCGTGGTCTGTGACCTCGGCTCACTGCACGAGGTTTCCGCCCGCCGCTTCGCGCCGAAGTCGCAGATCACCGCGTTCAAGACCCGCGACGAGGCGATCCTGGCGTTGCAGGCCGGGCGGGCCGACGTGGACATTCTGGCGGCCATGCTCGGCATCACCGCGATCGCCAAGAACCCCGGCCTCGGCAGCTTCCGGCTGCTCACTAACCCGACGGTGGCGCTGCCGAGCAATCTCGGCGTGCGCCGCGAACCGGACACCCGTTTCCTCGAAGTGATCGATGCCTGGCTGGCGATGAACCGTGGCACCGGGCAGATCCGCGAATGGATGATCGCGGGCATCGAGAAGACCGGCGCCAAGCGCGAGGACATCCCGTCCGAACTCACGTTCTGAGCCCTTCGCATGGGGTATGAGTGGAGCTTCGGCTTCCTGTGGCGCTACGAACGGCTGTTCGTCACCGGAATCGAAGTGACGCTCGCCTATACGCTGGGCACGATCGCGCTGGGGCTGGTGCTCGGACTGGCGATCGGGGTCGCGCGCCTGTCGAAATCCTGGTTGATCAACGCGCCATTGGTGGCGCTGACCGAAATCTTCCGCTGCACGCCGCTGCTGGTGCAGATCGTCTGGTTCTACTACGCGCTGCCGGTGATCCTCGGCATCCAGATTCCGGCAACGGTGGCGGCCGTCGCGGTGCTGTCACTCTACACCGGCGCATTCTACGCCGAGATCTTTCGCGGCGGCATCGTCTCGATCGAGCCGGGGCAGTGGGACGCCGCCCGCGCCATGGGGTTGCGGCCCTGGCACATGATGCGCCTGGTGATTCTTCCCCAGGCGATCCGGCGGATGGTGCCGCCGTTCATGAACCAGTCGATCATTCAGTTGAAGAACACCTCGCTGGTGTCGACCATCGCGGTGCCGGATTTGCTTTACCAGGGGCAGTTGATCACTGCGGACACGTATCGGCCGCTGGAGGTTTATACCATGGTGGCGGTTATTTATTTTTTGCTGTTGTTTCCTACGACGTTGCTGGCGCAGGCGTATGAGCGGCGGTTGGCGAAGGGGTGATGCGCAGTGCCCACCCTATGCCGACGTAGCTCCGCCTGCTCTTCGACTTAGAACGCCTTTCAAAACCCTTGTACTCGGAGCTGGGCTGATTTATGAGAAGGGATGCCCACTCCCCTTGTTCCCGAATTGCTGTGGCTGATCGTCGAGCCACTGCTGCCACCTGTTTCTTTGAAGCCCAAAGGCGGCCGGCCGCCTGTTCCGGCGCGTGCGGCGTTGAGCGGCATCCTGTTCGTCCTGCTGTACGGGCATTCCGTGGGAGATGCTCCCGGCGGAGATGGGATGCGGCTCGGGCGTGACCTGCTGGCGACGGTTGCGGGATTGGCAGGCAACGGGCGTGTGGGACCGGCTGCATCGCGAGCTGCTCCGGCGGCTGCGCGACGCAGACCGGATCGACTGGAGCCGGGCCTGCATGGACAGTTCGTCCATCGCGGCGAAAAGGGGGGTGCCGCGACAGGCCCGAACCCGACGGATCGCGGCAGACCAGGCACCAAGCGTCACCTGATCACTGATCGCCGCGGTATCCCGCTCGCCTTCATCCTGACCGGGGCCAACGTTCACGACAGCATACCCTTCGAAGACCTGCTCGACGCCGTTCCGCCGGTTGCAGGCAAGCGCCGCCGACCACGGCGCAGACCAGATAAGCTGCACGCTGACAAAGCCTACGATCACCGTCGCTGCCGCCGCGCTTGCTTGCGCCGCCAGATCCAGCCCCGCATCGCCCGGCGCGGCATTGAGACCAGCCAGAAACTCGGTCGCCACCGCTGGGTAATCGAGCGCAGCTTCGCCTGGTTTAACAAATTCCGACGGCTCACCATTCGCTACGAATGCAGGATCGACATCCATCACGCCTTCACCTCCCTCGCGTGTTCACTCATCTGCCTGCGCGCATTGCAGGGCGGGTTTTGAAAGGCGTTCTTAGCCAAGATCGCGCTTCGGGCGTGAAAAGCATGGCAAGTGCAATGAACTGAGAGATCGTTTGGAAAACTGTTGTAATCGGCGAACCGACCAAGTTGCCGGGTGTGAAAAGCCTGAAGACCAACGGAAGCCCAAGCAAAAACAGTGCGATAATAATCCACTTTGCGAAAGTGCTCCGTCTACGTGAAACGAGAAAGATAAATGACACCATGATGAGAGCCGCAGGGATTTGGACGACAAGCACAAACAGAGGAGGAGCCTTCGAAATCAATCCGCTCCATCCTGCGGCATTCTGGACCAAGGCGAACAACAACATCAAAATCGATATTCGTTCAAATATAACGATTGCATTTGGTCGCACGGTCATTCCTTCGGATCATACCGATATGTTTACGACAGTCTCTGAAGGAGGCCGTGGCGTCGAGGACGGAGTAAAGTGTGGCTATCTGCAGACGATGTTTGAACCGGATCCCTCCATTCACGCTAAGAGCGGTACATCGCGGAGGGGTGATGGTGGGAGATCATGCAGTCATTGGAAAAGGGATACGTATCTTGCCACTGAACCCACCTACTTCCTCGGCAACAACTGCTCCGCCAGCGTCGCCCAATAGCTCGCGCCGACCGGCAGCACCGCATCATTGAAATCATACTTCGGATGATGCGGCATCGCATCATCCGGACCACGCCCGGCGCCGAGCATGATGTAACTGCCCTGCTTGGCGTTCAGCATGAAGGCGAAATCCTCGCCGCCCATCGTCGGTTTCGTCATCGGCACCACTCTGATGTCGCCGGCCACCGCCTGCGCCGCGCGCACCGCGAGGTCGGTCGCGGCGGGGTCGTTGACGGTGGGCGGATAGGCGCGGTCGAACACCACCTTCGCGGTGGCACCGAAACTCTCGGCGATGCCCTTCGCCAGGCGGTGCACGCCGGCTTCGAGCTGATCGCCGACCGCCTCGTTGAACCAGCGGGCGGTGCCTTTCATGTGCACGGTCTCGGGGATCACGTTGTAGGTGTGGCCGCCGGCGATGTGGCCGATGGTGACGACGCCGCTTTCCACCGGCTCCACGTTGCGCGAGACGATCGTCTGCAATGCGCTGATGATCTGGGCCGCGATCACGATCGGGTCGATGCCGCGATATGGGTGGGCGCCGTGCGCGCCCTTGCCGGTGATGTCGATTTCGATGTTGGCGACGGCGGCCATGGTCGGGCCATGCCGCCACAGGAACGTACCCGCTTGTGCGGCCGGCCAGTTATGCATGCCGAACACCATGTCCATCGGGCAGCGCTGGAACAACCCGTCCTCGACCATGATCCGGCCGCCGGCGAGGTTCTCCTCGGCGGGTTGGAAGATCACGTAGACGGTGCCGTCGAAATTGCGGGTTTCGGCGAGGTAGCGGGCGGCGCCGAGCAGCATCGTGGTGTGGCCGTCATGGCCGCAGGCATGCATCACGCCGGGAGTCTCGCTGGCATAGGCGGCGCCGGTCTCCTCCTCGATCGGCAATGCGTCCATGTCGGCGCGCAGGCCGATGGCGGCGCCGCCCTCGCCGGAGTTGGGGCCGCGGCCGCGGATCACGCCGACCACGCCGGTGCGGGCCATGCCGGTGATGATCTCGTCGACACCGAATGCGCGCAGCTTCTCCTGCACGACGGCGCTGGTCCGGGTCTCCTGCAGTGAAAGCTCGGGATGGCGGTGCAGGTCCTGGCGCCACGCCGTCATGTCGTCGTGGAAGTCGGCGATACGATTAATGATCGGCATGGGAGTCTCCGAATGTGCGGGCGAGGCCGGAATCGAGCGGCATGGGCGTGACCCCGAGCGTGCCGGTCATTGCGTCGATGGGAAAGGCCTTGTCTTCCAACAGGCGGCGTATTTCTGCTGCGCGTATGCGCGGCAGGCGGGGAATGAGGGCGGTGAGGGGTGCCGCGGCCATCAGCAGGGCGGCGGGAACGCTGACCAGTCTCGGGCGCGCAAGCCCGGCCGCATGGGCGACGGCGCGCACGAACTCCGCGTAGGGCAGGGCGATGGGGCCGGCGACGACGATCGCTTGCGGCCCGGTCCAGTCGATGTTCAGTGCCGCGAGGATGCAGCGCGTCAGGTCGTCCTGATGGATCGGCTGCACCAAGGTACGGCCGCCGCCGGGCAACGGCACCACGGGCAGGCGGCGCAGCAGGGCGGCCAGGCGCTGCACGTTGTCCTCGCCGGTGGCGCCGTAGATCATCGTCGGGTGCAGCATCACGCCGGGATGGCGGGAGCCGAGCAGCGCCGCCTCGCCGGCCCGCACGCCTTCGCCATGCGCGTCCGGCCAACGGGTGAACCTGCGGGTGCTGCCGAGCAGAACCAGCCGCGCGCCCTGGGGTGCGGCACGGAGAATCGCCTCGGTATGGCGGGCATGCGCGCAGGAAACCACCCGCTGCGCACCGGACAAGGCGGCGGACAGCGCGGCCGCATCGGTGAGGTCGGCCAGCATCGCGAGGCCGGGCAACGCGGTGGCGCGCCATTTCTCGTGGCTGCGCACCACCGGCACGACAGCGTGGCCAGAAGCGGCAAGGGCGCGGCAAAGGGCGCTGCCGGACCGGCCGGAGGCGCCAATGACGTGGATGGTGCTGGGGCACATGGGCAGTGTATTGGCCGGTGAAATGGGCTTCGGTCAATGTGGTATGATAATACCACATGCAAAAAACCTTGACGGACGGTGCGGCGGGCGGCATATCCCGCCGCCTGTTTGCAGGGATGCCACCATATGAAGACCACCCTCTCGCTCAAACCCGCGGAGGTTCAGAAGAACTGGGTTCTGATTGACGCCGAAGGCCTGGTTCTCGGCCGTCTCGCCGTCGTCATCGCCAACCGCCTGCGGGGCAAGCACAAGCCGCAATTCACCCCGCATGTCGATTGCGGCGACAATGTCGTCGTCATCAACGCGCAGAAGGTGAAGCTCACCGGCAAGAAGGCCGAGAATGAGATCTTCTACTACCACACCGGCTATGCCGGCGGCATCAAGGGCCGCAGCATGGGCGAGCGCCTCGCCAGCGCCCATCCCGAGCGGGTGTTGGAGAGTGCGGTGGAACGGATGATCACCCGTGGCCCGCTGCAGCGCGCCCAGATGAAGCACCTGCACGTGTATGGCGGCGCCGAGCATCCGCATATCGGCCAGAAGCCGGAGACGCTCGACGTCGCGGCGATGAATCCCAAGAACAAGAGGGTCTGAACAGATGTCGGAAAATCAGACACGCACGCTCGCCGACCTGAAGGACATGGCGGTCGCCGCGGCGGTGCCGAGCGACAAGCCGAAGGTTGAGCCGAAGCGCGACGCGCTCGGCCGCAGCTACGCCACCGGCCGCCGCAAGAACGCGGTGGCACGGGTATGGCTGAAGCCGGGCAAGGGAGAGATCGTGGTGAACGGCAAGCGGGTCGGCGCCTATTTCGCCCGCCCGGTGCTGCGCATGCTGATCAGCCAGCCGTTTCTGGTGGCCGATCGCTACAACCAGTTCGATGTGTTCTGCACCGTCAACGGTGGCGGCCTGTCCGGCCAGGCCGGCGCGCTGCGCCATGGCATCAGCCGGGCGCTGACCTATTACGAGCCGGATCTGCGCGGAATTCTGAAGGTCGCCGGCTTCCTGACCCGCGACAGTCGCGTGGTGGAGCGCAAGAAATACGGCCGCGCCAAGGCCCGACGTAGCTTCCAGTTCTCGAAGCGCTGAGACCGCCCGTTCAAGCTTCGCGCACATAGCTGTGCAGCAGGGGGGGCGGGTCCGGCGGGCCCGCCCCCTCTTGCATTTCCGGCCCGCTACGAACGACGATGCTCACCGGGAAGGGGATTCCTCATGTCCGAAACAGCCAAAGTCTTCATCGATGGCGAGGCCGGAACCACGGGGCTCGGGATTCGCGAGCGCCTGCTCGCGACACCCGGCATCGAACTGCGAAGCCTGACCGGCGAAAGTCGCAAGGACCCCACGGCGCGTCGCGCGGTGATGGCCGAGGTCGATCTGGTCGTGCTCTGTCTGCCGGACGCCGCCGCACGTGAATCCGTGGCGTTGGCGGAAACCTTGGGGAAGTCCGCGCCGAAGCTGCTGGACGCCAGTTCCGCGCATCGGGTGGCGGCAGGCTGGGTCTACGGGTTTGCGGAAATGCAGCCGGGCCAGGCCGAGCACATCGCCCGCGCGGCCAAGGTCTCCAACCCCGGCTGCTATCCCACCGGCGGCATCGCGCTGTTGCGGCCGCTGGTGGATGCGGGGCTGATCGCGCCGGACCATCCGATCACCCTCAACGCCGTCAGCGGTTATTCCGGCGGCGGCAAGGGCATGATCGCCGACCATGCCGCCCATGGCGGCCCGACCTTCGAGCTCTATGCGCTTAATCTGGAGCACAAGCATCTGCCCGAGACCCAGGCCTATAGCGGCCTGGTCAGGCGGCCGATCTTCGCGCCTTCGGTCGGGCATTTCCGGCAGGGGATGCTGGTCTCGATCCCGCTGCACCTGGACACCTTGGCCGGGCGCCCGACCGGCGCCGACCTGCAAGCGGTGCTGGAGGCGCGTTATGCCGGCTTCCCCCTGGTGCGGGTGCTGCCACCGACCGCAAACGCCAAGCTGGAGCCGGAGGCGCTGAACGACACCGACATCCTGGAGCTTCGCGTCTACGCCCACGAGAAACATCGCCAGGCGGTGCTGGTCGCGCGGCTGGACAATTTGGGCAAGGGCGCCTCGGGTGCCGCGGTGCAGAATATCGGCTTGATGCTCGGGCTTGGCCAGACCGCGCGCGCGAAGGAAGCCGCCAATGCTTGAGAAAATTGCCTCCTCGCCAATCCCGCCGCTCTACGCTTTCGAGGGCGTGGCGCCGACGGTTGCGGCCGATGCGTTTGTCGCGCCAAGTGCCGCCGTCATCGGCGATGTGGTGATCGGCGCCCAATCCGGAATCTGGTTCCACTGCGTGTTGCGCGGCGACACCAACATCATCCGCATCGGCGCCCGCTCCAACATCCAGGACGGCACCATCATCCACGTCAATTCCGGCAGCTTCCCGACGCTGATCGGCGATGACGTGACCGTCGGCCACGCCTGCATCATCCATGCCTGCACCCTGAAGGACCGGGCGTTCGTCGGCATGGGTGCGACGGTGCTGGACGGTGCGGTGATCGAGGAGGGCGGCATGCTCGCCGCCGGCGCGCTGCTGACGCCGAACAAGCGGATCGGGCCGAACGAGTTGTGGCAGGGTTCGCCGGCCCGGCTATGGCGGGTGATGGACGCCGAGGAACGCGCCAAGTTCGACAAGACCGCGGTGCATTATGTCGAACTGGCGCAGCGCATGCGCAACGGGCTGAGCTGATCCGGCCGGCGGCGACTGGACCTGAACCTACGATGGCGCGCCGAAACGGTAGCGCAGGCCGATCAGCAAGGCGTTGTCGCGTTCTTCGAACCCGTTATGTGTGTGACTTGACGGAATGGCGCCATTGACCTTGTTCGTCGGTCACGGCCACGCGGCTCACCGGTCAAAGCGTGGCTTCAGGTCAGCTGCACCTTCACGTAGCTGCCCGGCGCGTCCTCGATCGGCGAGAGCTTGCCGTCACCCGGCACGCGCGCCTTCACCTGGCGCTTGTCGATCGCGGTGATCCAGCGTTGCCAGTCCGGCCACCAGCTGCCGGCGATTTCGGTGGCGCCGAGGAACCATGCCTCCGGATCGTCGGGCAGATCGTCGTTGATCCAATGGCTGTATTTGCCGCCCTCCGGCGGGTTGACCACGCCGGCGATGTGGCCGGAGGCGGCGAGCACGAAACGGTTCTTGCCCGATAGCAGATGCGTGCCGCGATAGGTGGCGCGCCAGGGTGCGATGTGATCCTCGCGCGTCGACATGAAATAGGCCGGCACCTTCACCCGGCTGAGGTCGATCGGCGTGTCGGCCAGCGAGATGCCGCCCGGCTCGGCCAGCCGGTTCTCCTGGTACATGTTGCGCAGGTAGAAGGAATGCATCCGGGCCGGCATGCGGGTGCTGTCGGCGTTCCAGTAGAGCAGGTCGAACGGGAAGGGGTCGTTGCCCATCAGGTAGTTGTTCACCACGAACGACCAGATCAGGTCGTTCGCCCGCAGCATGTTGAACGTCGTGGCCATCTCGTCGCCTTCGAGGAAGCCGCGCTTGTTCATCTTGTCCTCAAGCATCTTGATCTGCTCTTCGTCGATGAACACGTTGAGTTCGCCGGATTCGCGAAAATCCATCAGTGTCACGAAGAAGGTCGCGGATTTGATGCGATCGTCGCCATGCGCCGCCATGTAGGCGAGGGTGGAGGATAGCAGGGTGCCACCGAGGCAATAGCCGATGGCATTGACCTCGCGCTCGCCGGTCGCGGCCTCGATCGCGTCCAGCGGTGCCAGGATGCCTTCGAGCATGTAGTCCTCGAAGCTTTTTTCGCAGAGCTTTTCATCGGGGTTCACCCAGGACACCATGAACACCGTATGCCCATGCTCCACCGCCCAACGGACGAAGCTGTTTCGCGGCCGGAGGTCGAGAATGTAGAACTTGTTGATCCAGGGCGGCACGATCAGCAGCGGGCGCCTCAGCACCTTGTCGGTGGCGGGGCTGTACTGGATGAGCTGCAACAGGTCGTTCTGGTAGATCACCTTGCCGGGACTGACCGAGATGTTCTCGCCGACGCGGAACGCGTCCATGTCGGTCATCTTGATGTGCAGGCGGCCCTTGCCGCGCTCAAGGTCGTTCAGCAGGTTGTTGAGCCCCTTGATCAGGTTCTCGCCGCCGGTTTCGGCGGTCTTGCGCAGCACCTCGGGGTTGGTCAGCAGGAAATTGCTCGGGCTCATCGCGTCGATGAACTGGCGCGAATAGAAATCCACCTTCTGCGCGGTCTGGGTGTCGAGGCCGTCAACATGGGTGACGACGTCCTGAACGAAGCGGGCGGAGAGCAGGTAGGACTGCTTGATGAAGTCGAACACCTCGCTCTCTTTCCAGGCATCGTCGCGGAAGCGGCGGTCCTTCGGGTCGGCCTCGATCACCGGGCTTCTGTCCACCCCCATCATGCGCCGGGCGGTGTTCTGCCAAAGCGACATGTAATCCTGCCAGAAGCCCATCTGCGCCTGGATCAGCTTGACCGGGTTGGCCATCAACCTCGTGGTCATTTCCATGAAGGCGCGGCCGACGTTCAACGGGTCCGCGGGCGGCAGGCCACTCTCGGATTGCCGCTTCAGCCATTCGCCGACGATACGCTGGGAACGTTCGGCGATATCGGCCATGGACCGGCCAAGCCGGGTTGCATCTGGCAGCCTGAAATCGGGCTGTCCTGTCGACGCGTGGGGCGCGGGACCCTCGGACGGGGTCTTCGGGTCGGCCATGCTGGCGTCCTTTCCGTCGGTGGCCGCCGGCTGCTACATCTGCGGCGCGCCCGGCGTGACGGCCGGGGCGTGGCGCAACCGAGGCGGAACCGACCAATGTCAACTGGGTATGCGGCAGGTGTTACAGGGGTGAGGGAGAGCGTTCAAGTCAAGACGCAGATCGTCACCGGTGGGCGACGCCATCTGCAATGCGGCCATGCCATCGCTGCGTCGCTGCTGGCGCTGCTCGGCGGCTGTGCGTCAACGTCGCTGAGCCCGATCGACTGGTGGCACGACCTGGAAGGCGGGTCGATCGCCCAGACGCGGCCGCCGCCGCCGAATGTCGATGCACCCTATCCGAACCTGTCCAGCGTGCCGACCCGGCCGCAGGCCACCGACGCCGCCGCGCGCGGGCGCATTGCCGGCGCCCTCGTCGCCGATCGCGCCAACGCCCAATATGGTGCCGCGCAGGCGCCGCTGGACCTGCCCGCGGCATCGCGCCAGGTCACCCCGCCCTCGGCCGATACGAGCATCAGCGCCTCGCTGCAGGCGGCCTCGGCACCGCCTTTGCCGCCCGGGGCCCAGCAATCGGGTGCGCAGCAGCCGGGGGCTCAGCAGTCGGGTGCCGCGCCACGGCGCGCGCCGGTCGGCGCGGTCGAGACCGCGGCATTGCCGCCGCCGGCAGCGCCCGAGCCTGGACCAATGCCGGACATCCCAGCCGTGCCGCCGGCGCCGCCGTCGATCGGCGGCGTTCCGACGATGGTGGTGCCCACTCCGCCACGGCCGACCCCGCCATCGGCGCCGGCGGCAGTGGCCACGCCGCCAGGCGCGCCGGTGGCGGTGCCGTTTGCCGCCGGATCGGCGGTGCTGTCGCCGCAAGCGCAGGCGCCGCTGAAGGCGCTCGCGCAGGCACGGGCGGGTGCGGCGATCGCCGTCATCGGGTACGGCGAAGCGAACGGCGCCGACGCTGACGCGCAAGTGGCGGCCATGCCGCTCGCCTGGCAACGCGCGGAGGCGATCTCGGGCGCGTTGCAGTTGGCCGGCGTGCCGGCGGACTCCCTGCGCATCGCCGCCGAAGCGGTTGGGCGCGGCGGCGTGGCCCGCATCGCCAACTGACCACGGCATCTCGCGACGCCGCGACCGCGCGGCACTCTTTTCCCGACTCGCGCCGATCGGGTCTGTGTAACCTCCCGCTTTTCCCGGATCGCATCCCATGGCCGACGAATTCCATCGCATCCGCCGCCTGCCGCCCTACGTCTTCGCCGAGGTCAATGCGGCCAAGGCGGCGGCGCGCGCGGTTGGCGAGGACATCATCGACCTCGGGATGGGCAACCCGGACAGCCCGACGCCGCCGCATATCGTGGCCAAGCTGATCGAGACGGTGCAGGACCCGCGCAGCCACCGTTATTCCGTGAGCAAGGGCATCCCCGGGCTGCGGCGGGCGTTGGCCAGCTACTACGACCGGCGTTTCGGGGTGAAGCTCGACGCCGAAAGCGAAGTGATCGCGACCCTCGGATCGAAGGAGGGGCTGGCCAACCTCGCCGCGGCGATCACCAGCCCGGGCGACACGATTCTGGTGCCGAACCCGTCCTACCCGATCCACCAGTTCGGCTTCATCATCGCCGGCGCCTCGGTCCGCAGCGTGCCCGCGACGCCGGACGACGACATGCTCGCAGCCCTTGACCGCGCGGTGCGGCATTCGGTGCCGAAGCCGACGGCGCTGATCGTCAACTTTCCTTCAAACCCAACGGCGTATCTGGCCGACCTCTCGTTCTACAAAGACCTCGTGGCGTTCGCCCGCAAGCACGAGATCTGGATCATGTCGGACCTTGCGTATGCGGAGATCTATTTCGGCACCACGCCGCCGCCGTCGATCCTGCAGGTGGAGGGTGCGCGCGACATCGCCGTCGAGTTCACCAGCCTGTCCAAGACCTACTCCATGCCGGGCTGGCGGATGGGATTCGCCGCCGGCAATCCGCGCCTGATCAATGCGCTGGCGCGAATGAAATCCTATCTGGACTACGGCGCCTTCACCCCGATCCAGGTGGCGGCCGCGGCGGCGCTGACCGGTCCGCAGGATTGCGTGCAGGAAATGCGCGACCTGTATCGCGAGCGGCGCGACGTGCTGGTCCCCGGGTTGCGCGCCGCCGGATGGAATGTGCCGAGCCCGGACGGCTCGATGTTCGCCTGGGCGCCGATCCCGGAGCGTTTTGCCCATCTCGGCAGTGTTGAATTCAGCAAGCTGCTGCTGGCCCGCGCCCGCGTCGCGGTGGCGCCAGGGATCGGGTTCGGCGAGCACGGCGAAGGCTTCGTTCGGATTGCGCTGGTGGAGAACAACCACCGGCTGCGGCAGGCATTGCGCAACATCAAGGCGTTCCTGCAGGCCGACAACGCGTCACCGGCCGAACCGGCCCTCAGCGGAGCGCGCGTATGACCAAAGCCCTTTCAGTGGCCGTAGCGGGGCTCGGCACCGTCGGCGCCGGCGTGCTCTCGATGCTGCGGGAGAACGCCGACCTGATCACGGCGCGGGCCGGGCGGCCGATCGCGGTGACCGCGGTTTCCGCCCGCGACCGCAGCCGCGACCGCGGGTTTTTCGCTCAGCGGCCTGCGTTGGTATGACGATCCCGTCGCGCTGGCCGGCGATCCGCGCTGTCGACGTGGTGGTCGAGGTGATCGGCGGCGCGGACGGGCCGGCACGGGCCCTGGTGCAGGCGGCGCTGGCGGCGGGCAAGCCGGTGGTGACCGCGAACAAGGCGCTGCTGGCGGTGCATGGCGCCGCGCTGGCGCAGCAAGCCGAGGAGGCCGGGGTGCGCGCTCGCGTTCGAGGCGGCGGTGGCGGGCGGGATTCCCGTCATCAAGGCGCTGCGCGAGGGGCTGTCGGGCAACCGCATCTCCCGCGTCGCCGGCATCCTCAACGGCACCTGCAACTACATCCTGACCGTGATGCGCGAGCGCGGGCGCGAATTCGCCGAGGTGCTGGCACGACGCCCAGAAGCTGGGCTACGCCGAGGCCGACCCCGCCTTCGACGTCGACGGCATCGACGCCGCGCACAAGCTCGCGATCCTGGCCGCGCTGGCGTTCGGCCGGCCGGTCGATGTTCGCGTCCGTCCATGTCGAGGGCATCCGGCACGTCTCGGCGCTGGACATCGCCTTCGCCGGCGAACTCGGCTACCGGATCAAGCTGCTCGGCATCGCGCGGCAGAACGAGCATGGAATCGAGGCGCGGGTGCATCCTTGCATGGTGCCCGCAATCAGCGCCGATCGCCCGGGTGGACGGCGTGTTCAACGCCGTGGTCGCCGAAGGCGATTTCGTCGGCCGGGTGATGCTGGAGGGCCGCGGTGCCGGTGCCGGTCCGACCGCGTCGGCGGTGGTGGCCGACGTCATCGACATCGCGCGCGGCCGCTCCACCCCGGTCTGGGGCGCCACGTCGGAGAAGCTGTCCCATGCGCCGTCGCTGCCGATGTCGTCGCATTTCGGGGCCTATTACCTGCGCCTGATGGTGGTCGACCGGCCGGGCGTGATCGCCGACGTGAGTGCCGATATTGCGCGACGCCGGCGTATCGCTGGAAAGCATGCTGCAGCGTGGCCGCAGCCCCGGCGAGGCGGTGCCGGTGGTGCTGGTGACGCATGAGACGGGCGAGGCGGCGATGCGCGCGGCGCTCGCCCAGATCGCGGCGCTGGATGCCGTGCTTGAAACGCCGACGCTGATCCGCATCGAACCGGAATAGGACTTCACCATGGACAAAGCCATGTCGGACCAAGTCACCGACCGCAACCTGGCGCTGGAGCTGGTGCGCGTCACCGAGGCCGCGGCCCTCGCCGCCAGCCGCTGGATGGGGCTCGGCAAGAAGAACGAAGCCGATGGCGCCGCGGTGGAAGCGATGCGCCGGGCCTTCGACACGGTGGCGATCGCCGGCACCGTGGTGATCGGCGAGGGCGAGATGGACGAGGCGCCGATGCTCTTCATCGGCGAGAAGGTCGGCGCCGGCGGCCCGGCGATGGACATCGCCGTCGATCCGCTGGAAGGCACCACCCTGACCGCCAAGGGCGGACCCAACGCGCTTGGCCGTGGTGGCGCTGGCCGAGCACGGCAATTTCCTGCATGCGCCCGACATCTACATGGACAAGATCGCGGTCGGCGGCGGCCTGCCGCGACGGCGTGGTCGAATCTCGACGCGCCGGTCGCGAAAACCTGCGCAACCTGGCGCGGGCGAAGAACTGCGAAGTGTCCGACCTGGTCGCCTGCATGCTCGATCGCGACCGCCACACGGAGCTGATCGCGCAATACCCGCGAGGCCGGGCGCGCGCATCATGCTGATCAGCGACGGCGACGTCGCGGGCGTGATCGCGACGGCACAGCCGGATAGCGGCGTCGACATCTATCATGGGCTCCGGCGGCGCGCCGGAGGGCGTGCTGGCGGCGGCGGCGCTGCGCTGCATCGGCGGTCAGATGCAGGGCCGGCTGCTGTTCGAGGACGAAGCCCAGATCGCCCGGGCGCGCGAGATGGGGCATCATCGACCCGAAGCGGATCTACGCGGTTGACGAAATGGCGCGCGGGCGACGTGATGTTCGCCGCCACCGGCGTGACCAGCGGCGCGATGCTGCGCGGCGTTCGCCGCTTCGGCCGCGGCGCGATCACGCATTCGGTGGTGATGCGCAGCAAGTCCGGCACCGTGCGCTATGTCGAGGCGCACCATAATTTCGCGACCAAGACCTGGGCGCAGAATTGAATCTGGCGGCGAGCCTGGACGCTGCCGTGCAGCGCGACGCCGTGGCGCGTACGTCCTTGGGGTCGCGCGCAGCCTGAGCGGGCGGCGCTGGGTGTGGCGAGACGGCGGAGGAGCGGGTCGGGCTCGGCATCGCGCAGCGCCTGGGCGTGCCGGAGATCGTCGGCCGGCTGCTGGCGGTGCGCGGCATCGGCATCGACGCGGCAGCGCGATTTCCTGCGAGCCGACGTTGCGCGCGCTGCTGCCCGACCCGTCGCGTGCTGGTCGACATGGACATCGCCGCCGACCGCCTGGCCGACGCCGTGCAGCGCGGCGAGACGGTGGCGGTGTTCGGCGACTACGACGTCGACGGCGCCTGCAGCGCGCGCGCTGATGGTGCACGCTGCTGCGCGAGCTCGGCTGCACCGGTGCTGCACCTACGTGCCGGACCGCATGGCGGAAGGCTACGGGCCGAACGCCGCCGGCGCTGCGCCGCTTGGTGGCGCGCGGCGCCAGCTGATCGTCTGCGTCGATTGCGGCACCGCCGCCGGCCGACGGCGCTGCGCCGCGTCGCACGGGCGGGCCGACATCGTGGTGCTCGACCACCACAAGGCCGAGGGGCCGCCGCCGGCGATCGTGGCGACGGTCAATCCGAACCGGCTGGACTGCACCTCCGGCCTCGCGCATGCTGTGCGCCGCCGCGGTCGCGTTCCTGACGGCGGTCGCGACGGTGCGGCACGCTGCGGCGGGCCGGGTTCTTCGCCGACGGCACGCGCGCCGAGCCGGACCTGATGCGGTCTGCTCGACCTGGTGGCGCTGGCGACGGTGTGCGACGTGATGCCGCTGACCGGGCTGAACCGCGCGCTGGTGACTGCCAGGGGCTGAAGGTGATGGCGCGGCGCGCGCGGCCGGGGATCGCCGCGCTGCTGGAAGTGGCGCAGGCGACGCGACCGGCCGACCGCGATGACGCTGCGGCTTCGCGCTCGGCCCGCGCATCAATGCCGCCGGGCGGATCAGCGAGGCCGATCTCGGGCTGCGCCTGCTGCTGTGCGAGGACCCGGTCGAGGCACGCGGCCTCGCCGCCACGCTCGACGCGGTCAACCGGCAGCGCCAGGAGGTCGAGGCGGCGATGCTGGACGAGGCGCATGCAGGCGGCCGAGGCGCAGGTCGGCGGCGGGGCATGCCGCGGTGCTGGTGCAGCGGGCCGCAATGGCATCCGGGCGTGGTCGGCATCGTCGCCGGGCGGATCAAGGAGCGCTTCAACCGCCCGGCCTGCGTCGCAGGCGTCGCCGACGGCCTGGCGAAGGGATCGGGCCGGTCGGTGGCCGGGCTCGACCTGGGCGCCGCGGTGATCGCGGCGCGTCAGGTCGGGTATTCTGACGACCGGCGGCGGCCATCCGATGGCGGCCGGGTTTTCGCTCGCGCCGGAGCGGCTGGCCGAGTTCCACGCCTTCCTCGACGAACGGCTGGCCGCGGCGGCGCTGCTGCCCTCGGCGGCCGATCTGGCGGTGGAGGGCACGCTCGCGGTGCCGGGCGCACCACGGAGCTGGCGCAGCAATTGGCGCGGCTGGCGCCGTTCGGCACCGGCAACGAGGAGCCGATGCTGGTCCTGCAACGCGCGCGGGTGGTCGCGGGCCGACCGGGTCGGCCGCGAGGCCGCACAGCGATCCGTGCCTTCGTCGAAGGCGAGGGCGGCGGCCCGCGCCTGAAGGCGATGCTGTTCCGCGCGCCGAGACGGCGCGCTGGCCGAGGCGCTGCTGGCGCGCGACGGCGTGCCGCTGCATCTGGCCGGGCATCTGCGCGCCGAGGAATGGAACGGCACGGCATCGGCGAGCTTCATCATCGCCGACGCGGCGCCGGCTTGACCCTGCGGTCGGCCTGTCCGCTACCCACCGCTGCCCTCGGCTACCCAGCGCTGCGTCCCGTTCGTCTAGAGGCCCAGGACACCACCCTTTCACGGCGGTAACACGGGTTCGAATCCCGTACGGGACGCCAGTAATTTCAATAGGTTAGCGGCTTCGCGCCGCCCGATGTCCAATATCCAGCCAATATACGGCCCTATATTGTGGTGGACGGCTATTGAAACGACGCCCGCCGTTCCCGATCTGATCGCTCGCGGAACAGCGATTGTGAGGGCGTGGCGCCGGGTGCGCCTCGCCGCCGTCTAGTCCATCCTACGAGCCGCCCCGGTGCCGAAGCCGGGGCGGCTCTATTCACTCTGGCGACCGGCTAAGCACTTCCCGAACCGAAGCCACCAAGCGCGACGGTGCCCGGACCATGAGCCTGCTCCGCCGCACCGCCACAAGCGGGTTGAGACGATGCAGGGCTACCTTCGGCGGGTAAACCTGTTCAAAGGGCACGCGGGGAGCGGGTTCGTGTAGGGGCAACGCTATGGAGCGGAAGGGGAAACCTCGGATTCAGTTACACCGGCACATGGTCCCGGCGTCCTAGGACGGATCGGCTCCTGGCCGCCGGATTGCATAGCCGTTTCGGGATGGTAGTGTCACTCCGAACGAAAGGGCGGCAATGAAGAGCATCTTCGCGGCGATCACCATCCTTGTTCCTCATCCGGATGGCCATGGCGATGTTCAGTCCAAAACCCGTGGCCAATCCTTTCGAGCGCAAGCCGCCCGTAGGCACCATGCAAGCGGCTACACCCGCCGATGTATTTGGCGAATTCAGGCAGCGTAGCTATTTCGGTTGGAGATAGGCTCTGTGGCGTTCAACGAGCGGCAGCAACGCGAAATCGACTACCACGCGGACTTCGCCAGGCAGCAGGACGCCAAGGCCGACGAAGCAGTGCCGTTTGACATCATCGAACCTGGTCCACGGCGGCCATGGAATGGCCACTGGGTTGCATATGACATGCTGATGGCCGAAGGCCTAGACGGCAAGCGCGTCATGGTTCCGGGTTGCGGCTTTGGCGACGACGCGATCCGGCTAGCCAAGCTTGGCGCCCATGTTTACGCCTCAGAACTATCACCGGATTTACTGAACATCGCACGCAAGCGATCAGTTAAGATGGGAATGGCCAATATCCATTTCGACGTGATGGCGGCGGAGGCACTGTCGTATCCGGACAACTTCTTCGATATAGTATATTTTAACGACATTCTACATCATGTAGATATCCCAATGGCGATCGCTGAGGCGCGGCGGGTGCTCAAACCGGCCGGCAGAGTGATCGCCAACGAACTCTACACGCACTCGTCGTTGCAGCGAGTGCGTCAAAGCCGTGTCGTTTCAGGGTTCTTCTATCGCCGCATGGTAAAATTCATTTACGGGAGCAACAAGCCCTACATTACTGAGGACGAGCATAAAATTGACGAACATGAGCTTGCAATATTGGAAAAAATTCTTCGGCCGGAAAGGCGGTATGGATATTTCTTGTTGCTAGGTGGACGGCTCTTGCCGAAGGATTGGTTGAAGCTCGCACAGTTCGAACGAGCGTTGTTCGGCATTATTGGATCGGCAGGTCGGATATTTGCGGGACGCATCGTAGTGGCGGGAACGGTGGAAAAATAGGCGAAGTAGCAACCGAAAGCGCCTTTCAACAGGCGCTTCCAGCCAACTTGTCCCAGCGAGCATGGCATCTCCGCCACCAGAGCAGCCGTCTGGCAAAGGATGGGATGCCGGCTCAGTTTTTTGCGGCGGCCTCTTGCGTTTCAGGGTACCGGGTTGGTCATCGTCCTTTTATAGACCGTTGGAATGTCGCACGCGCAGGCAAGTCGCGGAACGGTGCCCAGGACGCCCATGCTGCCAAGGGCAGCAGGCTCGGCATTTCGACAGAGAAGATCGAGGCGCTCAACAACTACGCGAAGAGCCGGCTCTTCAGCGACGCGGAGAAGGTGGCGCTTCATTACGCCGACGCGATCACGGACACGCGCCGCGACGTCGAGTTGTTCGCGCGCCTGCAACGGCACTACGACGATGACACCATCGCGGAGCTGACGATGATCATCGCGTGGCAGAACGCGTCCTCGCGCTTCAACCACGCGTTACGCATCCCATCGCAAGGTTTCTGGAAGCCAAGACTTCTGGAAGCGATGACCGGAGTTGACCCCCGGCAGACAACAGGAATGTAGCCTGTCAGGAGGGCGCTGGGCGACATTTTCGGAGCACGCAAGATCCGTATCGTGTCGCCGATGGTACATGTATCACGGCAACCATTTCGACCGCATCGACTGCCTTGATTGCTCTGATTGTCTGGTATCCTTGCGGCAACGCGACCGCACACTCGTTATCGCGGACGAGACCCAACGGCCATGATTCCGCCAGGTCGGACTCTATGAGGATTAAGGATGGTTGCCAGCGACAGCTTTGCCGAGTTCCTACGCGAACAACTCGCTCCACTCGGGCGCATAGCGATGCGGCGCATGTTCGGCAAGACTGGCGTATTCTGTGGCGGGTTTATGCTCGGGATGGTGAGGGACAACACGCTCTATTTCCGGGTTGATGATGACAACCGGGAGGCCTTCAAGGAAGCGGAGTCCTTTCCGCCCCTTAACTACGAAAAGAAGGGCGGCACCATCGACCTCTCCTTTTGGCGCGTGCCGGAGCGGTTGTTAGATGCACCCGATGAACTCGTCACGTGGGCGCGACTGGCGCTAGCGGCAGCGCGGCGGGTTGCGGTGAAGAGAGAACGGACGGTGCCAAGGCGCAACCGACCTCTGGGAAATCGGGTAAACAGCCAATGAGGCGTAGCGCAAGATCGAAGACTTTCGCAGATTGGCCGGTTGCAGCACTTGGTTGGCCACAGCATCATAGCGCGCCGGATGGGACTGGCACTCCTCTTGGCTGATCCGATTGGGGCGATAGACGACGAAGGGCCCGATGACGGTGAAGCCGGTAAACCCGAATATGCCGCGATGGATCGGGAAGAGAATGGTTTCGATCGGCGCGTACCATCCGACGTCAGAAAAGACCTCGGCCGGCCCGCCGACCGTCACCGAGCACATGGCGCGTTTGCCGGCGAGCACGCCGCGATCGAACCATCGACCTCCGCCATAGGCGCGGCCGACGGTGAAGATGCGATCGATCCAGCCCTTGAGGATCGCCGGCAATCCCAGCCACCAGATCGGTCGCACGCAGCCCAGCGGGCCGGAGGTGGCCACTCGGCGCTGGAACATCGACCCTCAACTCTGTGATACAGCAGCGAGATGAACGCCATTCCGCTCTCTTGACCAGGCAATATCCGGTGCGCGCTGTCCGACCCTTATTCCCGACCAGATTTGCTGCCGCTTCCTTGCACAGGGCGGCCCGATGAGCGTCGCACGATCAGCTGTCGCCCTCGTCCTGCTTTCAGTCGTCGCAGGGTGCAGCGGCGGCTCAAGATATGCGACGCATTGGGATGGGCGGCGCGGCTACGATGGAAATGGCGACTATGGTTATGATGTCGCCGCCTCGCGCTCCGAGGCGCGCAGCTACGGGGCACGGGCAGCGCGGGACTACCCGGTGCCCGGGACGCCGGATGATCCCTGGGGCCCCTATATCAGCGGGGCCGCATCCCGCTTCCAGGTGCCGGAGCGCTGGATCCGGGAGGTGATGCGCCAGGAGAGCGGCGGCCGCCTGTACGACGCCGACGGCTCGCCAATCATCTCGTCGGCGGGTGCGATGGGGCTCATGCAGGTGATGCCGCGCACCTACGACACGTTGCAGCAACGCTATGGTCTCGGGGCCGACCCCTACGCGCCGCGCGACAATATCCTCGCGGGGGCCGCGTACATCCGCGAGATGTACAGACCTCTACGGGTCGCCCGGGTTCCTCGCGGCTTACAATGCCGGGCCGGACCGCGTGGCCGCCTATCTTGCTGGACAGAGCGCGCTTCCGGACGAGACGGTCAACTACCTCGCCAGCGTGGCCCCGCGCCTTGGAGCCGAAGTCGCGATGAGCGGCGCACTCGCAGCCTTCGCGGGGGGAACGGCGGCGGCTGGCTTCGGACAGTCAGACACGTCGGAGGCTGACCGTGCCTACGCGGGAGGCGGAATGACCGGCCAAGACTATTACGCATCAAGCCGCACGGCTTCCGTGGCAAACGACCCGTCTGCGCGGGCATTCGACGGCGGCGGGCTGGTCACCCCCGATGCGCCGACCGGGGCCCTCAGCGGACAGGCCACGCCGGTGGTGACCACTGCCAGCCTTCTGGGTCGAGAAGGTGATGGCCGATCGGCGGTGCTGCGACCTGTCGCGGCATCGGGTGGCGGGGAGTGGAGCATACAGGTCGGCGCCTTCCCGGATCCGGCGAACTCCGAGGCTGCCACCGCCGAAGCACGTGTTCGCGCCGGCGCCCTCCTGGTCGGCGCGCGGCCGGTCGTTACACCAGTTCAGCGCGCGGGAATTCTCTATCGCGCCCGGCTCCTGGGCTTGTCGGCGGGAAATGCCGCCGCGGCATGCACCAAGCTTTCCCATGAAGGCATGGCCTGCTTCACCGTGCCGCCGGGGTCCTGACCGAACAAAGCATGGCGGCGGTCAGTAGCCCGCGAGCATCAGGACACCGGCCAGCGCCAGCACGCCGTTGCCGCCCGCGGGAGAGCGCAGTCCGCGGTGGATCCACCCCAGCCAGGCCGCGAGGGCGATCAGTAGAATGCCCCCGACCATATCGGGCAATCCCGGCGGCAGCGTGGCCCGGATCTGCCGGCCGACGACCAGAGCCAGAAGCGTGACGATAATCGTGACGACGGCGATGAGGAGGTTGTGCTGCCAAGTTATCCAGCGGCGCTTCACGCCGTAGGCGATCCCGACGGACAGTTGTCCGCGTTGGCCGCCAGCCCGAAAAGCAGCGTCGTTCCGACGCCACCGAACATCGTCATGGCGGAGCCGATTTCGTCAGCGCGCATGCCGCGGCCGCGTCGTGGTCAGAGCCGCGAACGCCGCTGAAGGGAAAGATCTCGGCCATTTGTCCGCCTGCTCCTTTCATGGCCAGCCTAGCGAGGCAGGTCCGCAGCGTCCACGAGTGCGCAGGCGAGGGTCGTGTCGTTCATATAGGGTCACCCCCTATGCTAGAATGCCGCCCATGACCCATACGATCCGAGAGAAACGCAAGCTGCTGGCCCGGGTGCGCCGCATCCGCGGCCAGGTCGAAGCGGTCGAGCGCGCGCTCGAGCGCGAGATGGGTTGCGAGAAGGTCATGCATCTTCTCGCCAGCACCCGCGCGGCGATGGCCGGGCTGATGGCCGAGGTGGTGGAGGACCACGTCCGCACCCATCTGGTTGACCCGGAGAAGCACCCGGGCGCCCTGAACGACGAAGCCGCCGAGCAGTTGCTCGCGGTGATCCGAACCTATCTGAAGTGAGGGGGGCGAACATGGCCGACACCCATTTTGCATCCGATGCCGCCGGGCACAGCCATGTGTTCCTCGGCGAAGGGCACGCGCACGCAGAGCGCCGGACGTGGATCGTCATCTGGCTGTGCGGGGCGATGATGGCCGTCGAGATCGTTGGCGGCACCTTGTTCGGGTCGATCGCCCTCGTCGCCGACGGCCTGCATATGTCCACTCATGCCGGGGCGATGCTGCTGGCCGCTCTGGCCTACAGCTACGCACGCAAGCACGCCGCCGATTCCCGGTTCACCTTCGGCACCGGCAAGCTCGGCGACCTCGCGGGGTTCACCTCGGCGATCATCCTGGCGATGATCGCCCTCCTCATCGGCTACGAAGCGATCAGCCGCTTTATCGCGCCGGTGCCCATCCACTTCGCCGAGGCCATCCCGATCGCGTGCATGGGGCTGGCGGTCAACATCGCCTCGGCGTGGCTTCTGTCAAGCGGCGCTCACCACCACCATCACGGCCACGCGGAGAAGGATGACCACCAAGGCCACGATGAGGAGCACCGCATCGTCACGGAGGGCGTCGTGCTGGTCCTGAGCGTTTTCGAGGCGAACCATCCGCCGGTCTTCCGCATCCGCGCAGAGGGTGGGGCCGCCCTGCCCGCGCAGGCGGTCAGCGTCGAGACGTTGCGGCCGGACGGCGCGCGCCAGACCTTCACCATGCAAGACCGCGGCGGTCACCTGCAGAGTGCGCAGGAAATCCCTGAGCCGCATGAATTCACCGCGAATGTCCAACTGGGCGGCCGCAACTTCCCGGTGGTCTTTGAGGAGCACGCGCATGCCCACGATGCGCATGGCGCCGCGCACCGGGACAACAACATGCGGGCGGCAATCATCCACGTCATGGCCGACGCCGCGGTTTCGGTGCTGGTCATCATCGGGCTCGTGCTGGCCCGCGCGTTCGGCTGGCTCTGGATGGACCCGCTGGCGGGCATCGTCGGCGCCTGCATCATCGCCAGCTGGTCTTACGGCCTCATCCGGGACACCGGCGCCATCCTGCTCGACATGAATCCCGATGCCCGCGTCACGAATGGCGTAAGGCAGGCGGTGGAGCAGGAGGGTGATCGGCTGACCGACCTTCACGTCTGGCGCCTGGGCCCTGGGCACCTGGCGGCCATCGTCTCCGTCGAGACGGACGGGCCAAGAGGGCCACGATATTACCATCAGAAGCTCGCCCGCATCCCCTCCCTGTCACACGTGACCGTCGAGGTGGACCGGGCGGCCTGAGTCCATTTGGCAGTGCCGTCCAAGAACGTGGCATCCGGCGGTTCCGTGACCGCGAACCGGTACGGGGCAGTTCGATGTGTATACGAAGCGTTAATCGGTGCAAGCTGCCAAATCTGCATAGTCAGTTTGATCCCGATCTGTCACCGCTAGCTCCATCCGCGGATCTGTTCCGCCACCGTATGCGCATCAGAAGCGGAACCCGACTGCAAGGACCGGCCCGTAGGCGAGGAGGTTCAGGGATCGGCTCTCACCGTTCGCGCCGACGCGCCCGTTGCGCCGCGTCTGCGTTGCCGCGTAGCCAAGGGTCACGTCGAACCAGTTACTGACCAGGTATGACACGCTCAAACGGCCATTCCATCCGATCGCACCGCCATCGACGCCAAGGCCTGTGAGCGCCGTATCACCGCGAATGCGCCAATTCGGCGACGGATAATATGAGAGCCGGGTCCCGATCCAGGGTTGCACGAAACTGTTCGTGGTGTTCACGCCACCCAACCTGCTCTGCTCGAACTCGGCGCCGGCGCTGACGCTGTCGTAGGTAAACCCCGCGCGCACATCGAGTGCGACGGTGCTGGATACATCGGTGGGAAGCACCTGGTAGCCGAAGCCAGGCGACACCAGAACGCCCGACACGGTCGATTTGAGCGTGGCGCCCGGCCCGCCTGGAACGAGCGGCGGAAATGGCTTGGTGACCTCGGCGGCGACGTAGAAAATATTGATTTCGCCGGACCAATTCCCATAGCGGACCAAAGCGTCGCCAACGAATGCGCCGGTCAGGGTCGCCAGCAACTTAGAAATCGTCGGGCGATTCTGATTGATCGTGACATCAACACCGGCCGGGTGCCGAAGCCCGATATTGGCACTGATGTTGGGCAGAAACAGATACGGCGTGAGCTCGAAGCTCCAATGCGACGTTCCATCAGCCGCAAAACCTTCGCGGGCGGAGAATTGCGCGACAGCGGGTCTGGTGGATAGGGCGGCGAAGCCGAGTACCGCGAACGAAAGCAGCATCCGTGTCCCGCATTTCGGCTTTCCGCTGGGGAGTTTGTTTGTTCCGTGCCGGATGCTGCTGCGGAAGGTCAGCCATTTTAATCCAAGCATCGACCTCATGCCCCCAATGACTTTGGTTTGTTATGCGACTCGTTCCCGGACTTGTCGATGAAAACTTGATAGATAAGAAATTTCGGACGAATGCTCTCAGCAGAAGAGATATCTCGTTACCGCCTCAGAAGTTTCCGATTGCGCGCCCCGGCCGGAACGCGCAGCTGATGGCGTCGACGTCCGAATTTGATTTGTTGCGTGCCAATCCATCGATCATCACTAACGCCGGTCAATCTCAGACATTCGGACAGCAGAACATCTTTCGAATCCCGCGGCTGCCGCGAGTGGTTTGGTCCGAGGGCGTCGGGAGGGCGGCATGCGGGGCAGGACGAGAAGGTCTTGGCCTCCGTCGCCAGCATCGCCACGGCGATTTGCTGCTCGTTGCTACCCTGGTCCGGGCGATCTTACGATCGCGGCCGGGCGCAGGCGAGACGGGTTCTTTCCCGAACCGCTCTCGGCTAGCCTGCGAGTTCGCCACATCAATAGGGTGAGACCATCGTGCAGAGCCTGACCATTGCGCCGCCATCGCCCGCCGGCCCCCGTTGCCGCGGGCATCCCGGTTCCGGCCGGGGAAATCTTCGCCGTCGCCACCGAATATGTCGAAGCCGGCCGGCTGGACGCGGCGGAGCGCATGCTCGGCCACATCCTGGCCGCGGCACCCGCCCAGCCCGATGCGCTGCATCTGAAGGGCCTGATCGCCTTCCGCCGCGGCAAAACCGACGAGGCGGCGGTGCTGATGGAGCGCTCGATCGGCGAGGGCGGCATCAAATCAGCGCATTTCCGCAACCTGTCCGAGGTCTATCGCTTGCAGGCCCGCCTGGACCAGGCGCTCGCGGCGGCCAGGCGGGCCGTGGCGCTCGACCCCGCCGACCCGCTCGGTCCGTTCAATCTTGCCATGGTGCATTACGACCGGATGGAGATCGAGCCCTGCATCGCCGCCGCGCGGCATTCGCTCGATCTGCGGGCCAACCTGCCGCAGGCGCATATGAAGCTGGCGCAGGCGCTGCTGCTGAGCGAGGATTTCGGCCCGGGCTGGAACGAATACGAATGGCGCTACCAGATTCCCGGCGCCCAGCCGCTGATGCCGGCGGGCATGAATGCCGGACCGGACCGGGTGCAATGGGACGGGGCAGCCGCTTGGTGACAAGCTGTTGCTGCTGATCGCCGACCAGGGCTTCGGCGATGTCGTGATGTTCAGCCGCTACATCGCCTGGGCGCGCGAAATCTGCCCGAACCTCGTCGTCGCCTGCAGCGCCGAGATGCTCGGTATCCTCGCGTCGATGTTCCCGGGCGTTCGGCTGTTCAACCGCTGGGATGAAATCCCGCCTTACGCCGCCTATTGCGCCCTGTCCGGCCTGCCGCGCCTGCATGGCACGCGGGTGGGCCACGTCCCGGCGCCGATACCTTATCTGCGCGCCGACCCTGCACGGGCGCAACTCTGGCGCCAGCGCCTGGACGGCATGATCGCGCCCGGTTTGCGCCGCGTCGGCATCGCCTGGGCCGGGCGGCCCACCCACAACAACGACCTCAACCGCTCCATCAAGCTCGAAACCCTGGCGCCGATCACCGAGCTTGAGGGCATCGCCCTGGTGTCGCTGCAGAAAGGGCCGGCGGTCGCGCAGATCGCAGCCTATCAAGGCCGCGCGCCGCTGATCGACCTGGACAAGCAGATCGTTGATTTCGAGGACACGGTCGCCATCCTCGACGGTCTCGATCTGTTGATCTGCGTCGATACCGCGGTCGGGCATTTCGCCGGTGCCATGGGCCGCCCGGCCTGGATGATGCTGCCCTATGCGCCCGACTGGCGCTGGCTGCGGCAGCGCGGCGATTTGCCGTGGTACCCGACGATGCGGCTTTTCCGCCACCCGGCGCCGCGGCGGTGGGATATGGTGGTGCCGGCCGTCGCGGCCGAGCTGAAGCGCTTCGTGGGGAGCTGAGTTCCAACCGCCACCGACCTGGGAGACGAGCATGACGATCCGCCGCCGCGCGCTGCTGGGCGCCACCCTGTCCGTGCCGTTCCTGCAAGCCTCCGCCCGCGCCGCGCGGGCGCCGGGGACGCTCACCTTCGGTTTGTCGAGCTACCCCCCGAGCCTGCTGCCCTGGAACAACACCGGCACGGCGGCGGTGACAGTGAAGCTGCTGATCTATCGCGGCCTGCTGTCTTATGACGGCCACGGCGCGCTGCGTGGTGAGCTGGCCGAAAGCTGGGCCCGCGACGGCGATGCCGCCTGGGTGTTCCATCTGCGGGACGCTTCGTTCCAGAACGGCGCCAAAGTCACCTCGGGCGACGTGAAATGGACGCTGGAGCAAGTCGCCGGCGAGAAATCCGCGGCCTTCCTGCGCACCGAGTTCCAAGGCGTCGAACGGATCGAGACGCCCGATGCGAAGACCGTGCGGATTGTCATGAAGCAGCCGAACGTGATGCTTCCGGAATGGCTGGCCGGCCCGCATATGCCGATCATCGCCCGTGGTTCCACCGAGAATGGCGGCATCGCGGTGGGCGCCGGTCCGTTCGTCCTGAAGGCGCAGGAGCGCGGGGTTTCGCTCGACCTTGCGGCGTTCGACAAGTACTACAAGCCCGGATTGCCGAAGCTGAAGGCGATCCGCGTGGTCGCCTATGCTGACGAGAACCTGCGCGTCGCGGCGTTGCAGGCGGGCGACGTTGACATCATCGAGTATGTGCCGTGGCAGTCGATGGACGCGATCGAGGCCGACAAGAAGCTGGTGCTGCAAACCGTCGATGGCCCGTTCATGGCGCTGAGCTTCAACGGCAGCCAGGGCCCGTTCAAGGACAAGCTGCTGCGCCAGGCGGCGGCCTACGCCATCAACCGCGAGGAAATCGTGAAGGCCGCCTTCTTCGGCCGTGGCAATGTGCTGGGCGGCTTGCCGATCGCCGCCGGCACGCCTTTCTTCGATCCGGCCCGCGCCGCGCATTGGCGCTACGATCCCGATCGCGCCCGCGCCCTGCTGGCCAAGGCCGGCATGCCGCACGGCTTTTCCACCACGCTGCTGTCGACGGCGCAGTACGGGATGCACAAGGCAACGGCGGAGGTGGTGCAGCAGAACCTGGCGGCGGTGGGCATCGAGGTGCAGCTCAACCTGCCGGATTGGGCGACACGGGTGAATCTCGGCAATCGCGGCCAGTACGAATTTTGCGTGCAGGGCACCACCGCCGACAACAATGATTTCGACGGCATCGCCACCTTGATCGACGGCGAATTGCCGCCCAACAACGCCCGCAGCGTCGGCATTCACACGCCGGAGATTCATGCGCTGTTCGTGAAGGGACGGGCGGAGTTCGATCCCGCCAAACGCCGCGCCATCTATGCCGAGCTGTCCGACCTCGCTCTTGATCAATGCCCGATGGTCGGCCTCGCCTGGCGGGCGCAGGGCTATGCGATGGCGGCTGACGTGAAGGGATTTCAAAACCTGCCGGGCGCCTTCACCTTCTTCTCCGGCGTGACGCTTGAGGATACGTATTTCGCATGATCACCGATCCCGTCGCCCGCGCCACTTCGCCCGGCACCGGCAGCGCGCCGAAAGGCGGCTTTGCGACCCTCGTGCCCGAACTCAGCGTGTCCGACCTCGGGGAAAGCCTGTCGTTCTGGTGCGACCTGCTGGGTTTCACGGTCGCGTATGATCGTCCCGCAGCACGGTTTTCCTACCTGGTTCGCGGCCCCTTGCAGATCATGCTCTGCGAGCGCAACGGGCGGTGGGAACCGGGCGCGATGCAACGCCCGTTCGGCCGCGGCATCAACCTGCAAATGACGGTGGACCGCATCGAGCCGATAACAGCGGCGCTCGAACGCGCGGCATGGCCGCTCTATGAGCCGCCGACCGAAAGCTGGTACCGGTTCGGCGACCATGAAGGCGGCCAGCGCGAATTCCTGGTGCAAGACCCCGATGGCTATGTGCTGCGTTTCGCCGAGGGCCTCGGGACACGCCCGGCGACGCGCCCGTGATCGCCGCTATTGCCGGCGCGGCCCAGGCGCAAATCGCGCATAGCGGAACGGCGTCGGATCGACGACCGGCGTGTCGCCGGTGACCAGATCGGCCATCAGCCGTCCGGCGCCCGGGCCGATGCCGAAGCCATGGCCGGAGAAGCCGGTGGCGAGGAAGAACCCGGGCAGCGTGTCGACCTCGGCGATCACCGGCACCGCGTCGGGCGTGACGTCGATCAGGCCACCCCAGCTTTCCGCCACCTTCATGTCGCGCGAACGCCGGGAATGCCGCGGCGAGATGCGTGCCGCGCCTCCTCCAGCGATCGGCTGCGTCGGCTCGGGATCGAGCATGCGCACCGCCTCGAACGGCGTCGTCTCATCGAGCGACCAGCGTCGCGGCGTCCGCCATTCCTCGAGGAACTTGCGCCGCCGACGCGCAGGCGCATGCTCGCCGCCACTGCTGCCGCAGCGCCGGCAGGAAGTCGGCGAAGCAGCCGGAACGTGTCCGGCGTGATGTCGGCGACGTTGGCGTTGCGCTGGGCGACGTTGTAGCCGCCGTCGAGCCGCTTGCGGAACGCGAAACCGAGCCGCTGCCGGTGTCTCCGGTCCGCCGTCGAGCGGCTCGGTGCGGAACACCGAGCCGACAGCACCTTCAGCTGCGGCAGATCGCAGCTCGACGTTGCCGCAGAACAGCCGCGACCAGGCGCCGCCGGCGAGCACCACCGCTGTCGCAGGCGATGCGCCCCGTCTCGGTGACCACGCCCGCGACGCGGCCGGCCTGCGTCTCGATGCCGCGCACCGCGCATTGGTCAGGATCGTGGCACCGGCGCCGCGGCGCGGCCTCGGCGATCGCCGGCGCGGCCTTGCTGCGGTTCGGCGCGGCCGTCGGTCGGCGTGTCGCGCCGCCCGGCCATGGCCGCGCCGACGCCCGGCAGCACCGCGTCGATCTCGTGCGCGCGACAGCATCCGCGCGTCCACCTGGTACGGCCGCGCCTCCTCCAGCCACGCCTCGTGCTTCGCCATCTCCTCTCGGGTCTCGCACAGATAGACGATGCCGGACTGGCGAAAGCCGGTCTCGCGCTTCGGTGGCGCGTTCATGCCGCGCCACAGCCGCAGGCTCTCGATCGCCAGCGGGATTTCGCGCGGAGTCGCGGCCCATCGTGCGGCACCAGCCCCAGTTGCGGCTGGACTGCTCGCCGCCGATCTGGCCCTTCTCGCACAGCACGACCGAGATCGCCCTTCTCGGCCAGGAACAACGCCGTGCAGGCGCCGATGATGCCGCCGCCGATCACCACCACGCCGGTGCGGGCGGGAAGCCGCGCGTCGGACTGGACAAGATCGACAGGTGGCGACATGAGGCGGTTCCTGTCGATGACCAGACGCGCATCATGCTACGATCGGCGCGGATGAACAGGGCGCTGACCGAAAGCGCCAACTGCACTGGAGCGTGGCGCAGCATGGCCTGGCGTGTCGGCGTCGATTCGGGCGGCACCTTCACCGATGTCTGCCTGTTCGACGAGCGACAGCGGCCGGGTCGAGGTGTGGAAGGTCCCCTCCACGCCGGACGACCCGTCGCGCGGCATCGCCGCAGGGCGTCGCGGAAGGCGATCGCGCAGGTCGGCGCCGACGCCGGCGCGATGTCGGCTATTTCGGCCACGGCACGACCGTCGCGACCAACGCGCTGATCCAGCATCGCGGCGTGCAGACCGGGCTGATCACCACCGACGGGTTTCGCGACCTGCTGGAGATCGGCCGGCAGAAGCGTCCCGACCTGTACGACCTGCAGGCCGACAAGCCGCCGGCGCTGGTGTCGCGCGACCTGCGCCTGGAAGTGCCGGAACGCATGCGTCACGACGGCACGGTCGAGACGCCGCTGGACGAGGCGGCGTTCCGCGCGGCCGTGCGCGCGCTGCGCGACGCCGGCGTGCAAGGCCGTCGCGGTCTGCTTCCTCTACGGCTTCGTCCGCACCGCGCACGAGGAGACCGCGCGCGCGCATCCTCGCGGAGGAATTCCCCGAGGCGTTCGCCTGCGTCTCGCACGAGGTCGCGCCGGAGTTTCGCGAATTCGAGCGGCTGTCGACCGCCGTGGTGAACGCCTATCTCGGCCCGGTCATGCAGGGCTACATCCGCCGCCTGGGCGAGCGGCTGCGCGGAGCTGGGCGTGCGCGCGACGCCGCATCTGACGCAATCGAACGGCGGCGTGATCGGCTTCGACGCAGGCGGCGCGGCTGCCGGTGCGCACCGTCCTGTCCGGGCCCATCCACCGGCGTGGTCGGCGCGCAGGAGGTCGGCCGGCTGGCCGGGTATCGCCGACCTGATCACCTTCGACATGGGCGGCACCTCGCACCGATGTCGCGCTGCTGCAGGGCGGCGAATGCCGGCTGGCCAGCGAGGCGGTGGTGCACGGCTATCCGATCAAGGCGCCGATGCTGGACATCCACACGGTCGGCGCCGGCGGCGGCTCGATCGCCTATGTCGATAGCGGCGGCCTGCTGAAGGTCGGGCCGCGCAGTGCCGGCGCCGATCCCGGGCCGGTCTGCTACGGCGCGCGGCAATGCCGAACCGACGGTCACCGACGCCAATGTCGTGCTGCAGACGCTGAACCCGACGCATCTGCTCGGCGGCCGCATGGCGGTGCGCCAGGACCTGGCGCGCGCGGCGATCGAGCGGCTGGCGGCGCCGCTGGGCCTGGATCCGATGGCGACCGCGCAGGGCATCATCTCCGTCGTCACCGCCAACATGGCGCGCGCGATCCGCGTGATCAGCGTGCAGCGCGGCCACGATCCGCGCGACTACACGCTGGTGGCGTTCGGCGGCGCCGGCCCGCTGCACGCCGCGCGGCTGGCGAAGGAGCTGGAGATCGGCCGCATCCTGGTGCCGCGCAATCCCGGCATCCTGTGCGCGATGGGCCTGCTGCTGACCGATCTGCGCGCCGATTTCGCGACGACGCGGCTGCACGCGCTGTCGCCGGCGGCGTTGCCCGATCATCGCCGATGCGTTCGCGCGATCTGCGCGCGCAGCGCGGATGCTGGTTCGACGAGGAAGGCATCGCGCCGGATGCGCGGCGCATCACGCGCACGGTCGACATGCGCTATGCCGGGCAGAACTACGAACTTGCCGGTGCCGCTGCCGGATGGCGACGATCGGGCCGGCGACGCTCGATGCGCTGGCGGAGGGCTTCGCCGCCGCGCATCAGCGGATGTACGGCTTCGTCGCCGAGGACGAACCGGTGCAGCTGGTCACCTTCCGCGTCGAGGCGGCCGGCGTGGTGCCGAAGGCGTCGTTCCAGCCGCAGCCCGACGCCGGGCCCGATGCCTCCGCGCGCGATCATCGGCGCGGCGCGAGGTCTGGCTGCCGGAAGCCGGTGGTTCGTCGTCCTGCCCGGTCTACGACCGCGACAGGCTGCGATCGCGGCAACCGCATCGCCGGGCCGGCGATCGTCGAGCAGATGGACGCGACGACCTTGTGCTGCCCGGCATGACCGCGCGGGTCGAGCCGTATCTGAATCTGATCCTGGAGGCCGCATGAGACGCCGCGCCGCGCGCGATCGCGATCGATCCGATCACCGTCGAGGTGATCGGCAGCGCCTTCTCCTCGATCGTCGAGGAAATGGGCGAGGCGCTGATCCGCGCCTCCTATTCCACCAACATCAAGGAACGCCGCGACTGCTCGACCGCGCTGTTCGACATCGCACGGCAACACGCTGTGCCAGGCCGAGCACATCCCGATGCATCTCGGCAGCTTCATCGGCCTGATCCCGCACATCCTGAAGCGCCATCCGATCGAGCAGATGCGGCCGGGCGACGTGTTCTGCGGCAACGACGCCTATGAGGGCGGCGGCACGCATCTGCCCGACATCGTGCTCGCCGAACCGATCTTCGTCGATGGCGCGATCATCGCCTGGGCGGTCAACCTGGCGCATCACGCCGACTTCGCCGATCGCGGCCACGCGCATATCTACCAGGAGGGCCTGCGCATCCCGCCGATCCGCCTGTATCGCGCCGGCGAACTGCAGACGCGACGTGCAGGAGCTGATCCTGCTGAACTGCCAGGTGCCGCGCGAGCGCCTGTCCGATCTGCGCGCGCAGATGGCGGCGAACCGGCTGGGCGTGGAGCGCATGCAGGCGCTGTGCGCGAAATACGGCCGCGACACCGTGCTCGCCGCCGGCGATGCGCTGCAGGACTACGCCGAGCGCAAGATGCGCGCCGGCATCGCCGCGATCCCCGACGGCACCTATCGCTTCGCCGACCGCTACGACTGTCCGGAGATCGACGGCGAGCTCGATCTGTCCTGCGAGATCACCGTCGCCGGCGACGAGATGCATCTGCATTTCGACGGCCCGCCGCAGGTGCGCGCCGGCCTCAACATGACCTACACCGCGCTGCTGTCCACGGTGTATTACGCGGTGAAGACGGTGGTCGATCCGACGATCCTGCCGAATGCCGGTCTGGCGCGGCCGCTGCACGTCACCGCGCCGGAGGGCACGGTGGTGAACTGCGTGCATCCCGCCGCGGTGAATGGCCGGCTCGGCATCTGCCAGCGCGTCGTCGATCTGATCCATCGGCGCGCTGGCCGCAGGCCGTGCCGGAGCGGGTGATCGCCGCCAGCAACGGCGCCTGCTCCTCCATCACGCTTCGCCGGCATCAGCCGAAGGACAATTCGCTCTGGGTCTATCTGGAAACGATCGGCGGCGGCTCCGGCGCGCGCGCCGACCAAGGATGGGCTGGACGGCGTGCACGTGCACATGACCAACACGTCGAACCTGCCGGTCGAGGCGCTGGAAATCGAATATCCGCTGACGCTGCTGCGCTACGAACTGGTGGACGGTTCCGGCGGCGCCGGGCGGTATCGCGGCGGCATGGGACTGCGCCGCGTCTATCGCGCCGAGGCCGACTGCCGCGTGCGGGTCGACGGCGCGCGCCTGCTGTCCGCGCCGTGGGGCCTCGTCGGCGGGCACTGCCCGGCGGCATGGGACATTTCGTCTACGGCCCCGGTGTCGACGCCGTTCGATCACGGCTCCGGCGAGCTGCGGCCGGGCAGATCGTCGAGATCATCACCCCCGGCGCCGGCGGCTACGGCCCGCCCGCGCGCGATCCCGCCGCCGTCCGCCGCGATCTCGCCGAAGGATGCATCGACGCCGAACCGCCCGCGCCGTCTACGGCTCGACCTGAGGGGGCGCGGGATGGCGTGGGTCCTGCGGCGGATCGGCGTTTCCCTAGTGCTGGTCTGGGTCGTCGCCAGCGTCGTGTTCCTGGCGATCCATCTGGTGCCGGGCGATCCGGCCGAGACTGCTGCTGTCGCAGGGCGGTGTCGCGCCCGATCCCGGCGGCGGTCGCGGAACTGCGCGACGCAGCTTGGCCTCGACCGGCCGCTGCTGGCGCAATATGCCGACAGCATGCTGCGGCTGCTGCGCGGCGATCTCGGCACGCTCGATGCAGGACGACAGCCCGGTCGCCGGCGAGATCGCGCGCCGGCTGCCGCGCACGCTGGAACTGATCGTGGCCGCGGCGCTGTTCGCGCGTGCTGATCGGCATTCCCGCCGGCACCGTGGCGGCGATGCGCCGCGGCGGCATCTTCGATCGCATCGCCGCCGGCTGTCGCGGCACTGGCGCTGGCGGTGCCGGTGTTCGTGCTCGGCACGCTGATGGTGATGCTGTTCGCGCAGACTCCTGCGCTGGGTGCCGGCCGGCGGCTACGTGCCGTTCGCGCGCGATCCGGTCGCAGCATCTTCTGCTGCTGGCGATGCCGGCACTGACCATCGGCATCGGCCTTGCCGCGGTGGTGTTCCGCATGACGCGCGCCGCGGTGCTCGACGTGTCGCTGCGCGACTTCGTGCGCACCGCGCGCGCCAAGGGCGTCGGCCCACGCGCGCATCCTGCTGCACCACGTGCTGCGCAATGCGCTGATGCCGGTGGTGACGGTGCTGGCGCTGCATCTCGGCACGCTGCTCGGCGGCACGGTGCTGGTCGAATACGTGTTCAACTGGCCGGGCCTGTCCGGCCTGCTGGTCAGCGCCGTCAACGCGCGCGACTACCCGGAGGTGGTCGGCATCGTGCTGGTGATCTCGATCCTGTTCGTCGCGCTCAATCTCGCGGTCGACATGCTCTACGGCGGTGCTCGACCCGCGGGTGCGCCGCGGCATGAGGCGGCTGCCTGGCCGCCAGTCGTCGCCGTCGCGGCGATCGCGCTGCTCGCGCTGCGCGGCGCCGCTGCTGCGGCTGGCCGACCCGGTCGCGCATGGATGTCGCGCACCGTCTGGCCGGCCCGTCAGCCGGCGCATCTGCTCGGCCAGGACGAATATCGGGCGCGACGTGCTGTCCCGCCTGATCTGGGGCGCGCGCACCTCGCTCTGGCCGTCGCGTTCGTCGGCCGCGCTGTCGCCTGCATCGTCGGCACCGCGCTCGGCGTCGCCGGCGGCTTCCTGCGCGGCGTCGTCGAACTGCTCGCGCTGCGCAGCGATCGACGTCGTGCTGTGCTTTCCGCCGCTGCTGCTGGCGCTGCTGGTCGTCACGCTGCTCGGGCCCGGCGCCGCGCACGCTGATCCGCGTGCTCGCGGTGCTCTACCTGCCGGGTTCGCCCGCGTCGCCTATGCCGGCGTGCTGTCGGTGCGCTCGCAGGATTATGTCGAGGCGATGCGCGCGCTCGGTGCCGGGCCGATGCGCATCATGCTGCGCACCATCCTGCCCAACATCGCCGGCCCGGTGCTGGTGCAGTTCAGCCTCGCCGCCGCGTCCGCGATCGTGCTGGAATCCGGCCTGTCGTTCCTCGGCCTCGGCGTGGTGCCGCCGGCGCCGTCCTGGGGCCTGATGATCGGCGCGGCGCGCGCCACCATGGAGCAGGCGCCGCTGCTGCTGCTGTGGCCGTGCCTGGCGCTGACGCTGACGATCCTCGCGATGAACGCGCTGTGCGACGCGCTGCGCGACGCGGTCGATCCGCATCCGCGCCACCGCCGGTCGCGGCGACGGCTGCTGGACGTGCTGCGCGCCCGGCCTGCTCCGCAGCCACCGGCAGCGCGGTGCTCGACGTGCGCGGCCTGACGCGTCGAGATCGAGACGCCGGTCGGGGTACATCCGTCCGGTGCGCGACGTGTCGCTTGCGCATCGCGCGCCGGCGAGACTCTGGCGATCGTCGGCGAAAGCGGCTCCGGCAAGTCGCTGACCGGCCTCGCCATCACGGGCCTGCTGCCGCACGCCGCCGCGTGTCACCGCGGGCGCCGTGCCTGGCTCGACGGCGCACGATCTGCTGCGGCTGCCGGAGGCGCGATTGCGGCGCGCTGCGCGGCGGCGGCGATGGCGATGATCTTCCAGGACCCGCTGTCAGCAGCCTCAATCCGGTGCATCGGATCGGCGACCAGATCGCCGAAGCGATCGCGCGCGCATCGCCGTGTCGCGGCGGAAGCGCGATGCGCCGGAGGTGGTGGCGCTGCTGCGCCGCGTCGGCATCGCCGGATCCCGAAGCGCCGATGCCGCGCCTATCCGCACGAACTGTCCGGCGGCATGCGGCAGCGCGTGATGATCGCGATGGCGATCGCCAACGACCCGCGCCTGCTGATCGCCGACGAACCGACGACCGCGCTCGACGTCACCATCCAGGCGCAGGTGCTCGATCTGCTGGCCGAGCTGAAGCGTGAGACCGGCATGGCGCTTGCTGTTCATCACCCACAGCCTGCCCGTGGTGGCCGAGATCGCCGACCGCGTGGCGGTGATGTACGCCGGCGAAATCGTCGAGCAGGGGCCGGTCGGCGGAGGTCTTCGCGCGCGCCGCTGCATCCCTACACCGCGCGTTGCTGCGAAGCGCGCCGGTCGAGGACGGGCCGCCGCCGACCGGTATTCCCGGCGTGGTGCCGCAGCCGCATGCGCGTGCCGCCGGGTTGCGTCTTTGCGCCGCGCTGCGCCGTGCGCACGTCGCCGAGTGCGACGCGCGGCCACCGCCGATTTGGTCGCAGGCAATGCCCGGCCGCGCCTCGCGCGCTGCATCCGGTGGGACAGGCATGAGCGCGCTGGTGCGGGCCGAAAACCTCACCCGCCGATTTCGCCGTCCGGCGGCTGGCCTTTCGGCGCGCCGCCGGTGCAGGCGGTGACGGATGTTTCCCTGTCGATCGCGCGCGGCGAGGCGGTGGGGCTGGTCGGCGAGAGCGGCTCCGGCAAGAGCACGGTCGGGCGGCTGCTGCTGGGCCTGCTGCCGCCAGCGCCGGCGGCGCGTCGGTTCGACGGCATCGACCTCGCCGCCACCTCGCCGGCTTGATGCGCCGGCTGCGGCGGCGCATGCAGCTCGTGTTCCAGGACCCATATGGCAGCCTCGATCCGCGCCGCCGCGTCGGCGCGCAGATCGCCGATGGGCTGGCGATCCACGACATCCTGGCGCCGGCAGGACCGACCGGCCCGGGTGGCGGCATTGCTGGCGCCAGGTCGGCCTGGCGCCGGAACATGCGCAGCGATACCCGCACGAGTTCTCCGGCGGCCAGCGGCAGCGCATCGGCATCGCCCGCGCGCTGGCGACGCGGCCCGGATTTCCTGGTCGCCGACGAGCCGGTGTCGGCGCTCGACGTTTCGGTGCAGGCGCAGGTGCTGGCGCTGCTGGCCGATCTGCGCACGCGGCTTGGCCTCGCGATGCTGTTCATCAGCCACGACCTGCCGGTGGTGCGCCATCTCTGCGACCGCGTGGTGGTGATGTATCTCGGCCGGGTGATGGAGGAGGGACCGGTGGAGGCAGCTGTTCCGCGCATCCGCGCCATCCCTACACGCGCGCCTTGCTGTCGGCCGCGCCGCATCTGCACGCGAGCGCGCGGCGGACCCGGATCCTGTTGCAGGGCGAGCCGCCCAGCCCGGCCGCGCCGCCGTCCGGCTGCGTGTTCCGCACCCGCTGCCCGCACGTGCTGCCGCAATGTGCCGCCGGCGTGCCCGCGTTGCGTGGCGAGGCGCATCGCGCCGCCTGTATCCGCGACGATCTGGGCTGATCTACCGCAAAGGTGAGCGTGGGCCAGCCAGTGCTGTCAGCACCGAATCTTGCACCGAGTCTGGCTGGGTCTCCAGCGCATGCATGACGTGCCTCAGGGTGCGGCGCAGGCCGTAGACCTGGTCCAGCAGCGACAGCACCAGCGGCAGGGCCTGCTCGTCCAGCTCCATGTCGATTCGCAACTCGCGGATCAGCCGGATGCGCGCGACATCGATCTCGGCGAATACCCATTCGTCCTGGCGGGCACCTTCCACGCGCACCCAGCCGCGGGCGATCCAGTCCACGATCACCGGCTCCGCCAGATCGGGGAACTGCGCGAGGATGGCGGCGAGGCTGGTCATGCGTCCTCCATTCCCTGGCGCGGGTTCATGGGATGGGCGGGCTTCCAGGTCTTCAGGAAGGCGGTGAGTTCCGGCTCGGGGCCGGGCGGCAGGTGAACCCTGAGTTCGATCACCTGATTGCCGCCGGCGATGCCGCGGCCGGAGAGCCGCAGCTTGGTGCCGTTGTCGGAGTTCGGTGGAATGGTCACCCGCACCCGCCCGCGCAAGGTCGGCACTTCGATCGCGGCACCCAGCACCGCTTCCTGCAAGGTCACCGGCAGTTCCATGACGATGTCGTTGCCGTCGCGGCGGAAGAAACGGTGCGGGGCGACGCTGATCTCAACCAGTGCGTCGCCGGCCTTCTCGCCGCCATAGCCCGGATCGCCCTGGCCCTTCAGGCGGAGCACATGCCCGTCCTTCAGACCGGCGGGGATGGTCACATCGAGCGTGCGGCCGTCCGGGAGGGTGAGGCGGCGCACCGCGCCGACCGCCGCGTCCATGAAATCGACAGCCAACCCGTAATGGACGTCCCGCCCGCGCTGCTTGAAATCGGCCCCGCGGCCACCGCGGAAGCGTGCGCCAAAGGCGGCGCCGAACAGGTCTTCGAGGTCTTCCGGGTTGAATCCCGGCCCGCTGCCGTAGCGGTCGCTGCCGGCGGTGAAATCCTCGTAAGCCGGCCGCTCGGTGCGCCTTTCGTTGCCTTCGGCATCGATTTCGCCGCGATCGAAGCGGGCGCGCTTGTCCGGATCGGACAGGATGTCGTTGGCGGTGTTGATCGCCTTGAATTGCTCAAGCGCCTCGGGTTTGCCGGGGTTGAGGTCGGGGTGGAACCGCTTCGCCAGCTTGCGATAGGCGGCACGGATGGTGGCATCGGAATCGCCGGGCCGGACGCCGAGTGTTTCGTAAGGGTCCATGGTCAGGGAAGCTAGCCCGGCCCAAGGCTTCGGAGTAGAGGGGCGGTGCGGCGGGCATGAAAACGCCGCCCGGATTGCTCCGGGCGGCGCGTTTCATCGCGATTGGGTAAACCGGCTTGGGTCAGTCCACGAGTGCCGCCACGCGCGGCATCGGCAGGGCCGAACCGTTGGCGGTGTGGCGAACTTCGATCTGACCGAGGCTCGTGACCGAGGCGGGCAGGGCCACGGTGAAGGCGCAACATCCGCCGGCAAGGCCGGCATGGTCGAGATCGGCGCGATAGCGGTTGGCGAGGACGCGGGCGACCGCTTCGCCTTCGACGATGATGTCGAGTTCGACCGGAGCGGCCGGGTTGGCTTCGTCCATCACCCAGCCATGCACGGCGCCGTCGGAAATGCTCTCGACATGGCCGCGGAGCTTCGCGGTGGCGGGTGCGGCAAGCTCGACGCGGCCGGCGAGGCGGCGGCGCATCGCCTCAAGCTGGTAGCCCTCTTCGATGCGCGGCGCGGAGAAGCCGCGACGCGCCTCATCGGCGCCGTAGATATCGTAATACTCGTCGGCGTTGTCGAACATCAGGCGGCTGCTGTCGTCGACGAACGTCTCGGCCGATGCGCCCTCGGCGAAGATCACGTCATGATCGTCGAGTTCGATGTGGATGTATTCCACCGCCGCCGCGTCGCCGCGCAGGATGGTGGTGCCGTTGACGAGCGAGGCCGCGGGGATGAACACGTCGTCGATGAACAGCGCGTGCAGCGGCGAGATCGAGAGGTCGCGATGCGGCACCGAAGCGGCCAAGGCCCCCTTGCGGATCAGCACCGGGCGGACATGGGCGTTGGCTGCGACCTGTGCCGCCGAGTAGCTGCGGCGGCCGAGCCATTTCACCGGCTTGGCGATGCCGCTGCTGGTCGCGACGAGATCTCCGATCGCCAGCGCCTCGATCGCGACTTCGCCTGAAGGCGTCGCGATGCGGGTGCCGGCGACGTAGCACGCGTTATGCGCCAGACTGAACGCTTCGGTGAAGGTCGGCACGTCGACATTGGCGGTGTCGTCGTGGATCTCGAAGGTTATGTTGAACGCTTCGAGACTATTATTATGCGACAGCACGTTGACGCTGAGGTTTCGGAAAAACGCCGTCAAATCGTCAGCGCCGGCACCTGACTGCGTGGCACTGACGGTGCTGCCAAAGGTGCTGCCTCCGAAATCCAAGAATGCGGCCGAGCCCGAGCCCGGGGCGCCTTCCTGAAGGAAATCGCCAGCGGCCGAGTTGCTAGAGGTTTGGGTGAATGTCACCCTAACAGACCAGGCATCATTTGCGGACGTCGGATCGGCTCCGGTCGCCGTGACGATCTGCTGCCCTTCGGGGATCGCGTTACCGATTGGACCTAAGGTGGCATCGAAGTCTGCGTCGGTGGGCGCGGCCCAGTTCCACACGAAATACGTGCTCGTCTGCAAAGGCACGCCACCGCTGTCAGAGCCAATGGCGAGGAAAAATGGATTGATCCCGGTGCCGTCCGTACCCGCGGCGGTCGTGTTGGAATCAAACCCCGAGATCGACAAGCTGGGTGATGTGAAGCTCGATTGACCGCTCATCTTTCCGTCCTTCTACCTCAGGGCCCGACATGGGGTGGCGAGACGCCGACCCAGCCAGAATTTCATTGCGAGCCAGAAAGCACGGTAAATTGTGCTCACGGCTGCGTTAAGAACGTTTATAACCGGTTAACTTCGAGTTTACAACCGTCTCCCGTGTCTCCCGAAGTCATCTTTTTCTCATGCGATGGCATTCAGGCAGCGATGAGCGCATTGGTGTAGGTGGCCGCGAGGTCGATGTTGGCCGAAGCGATCTCGGGGTTGAAACTGGCAAGCATGCGGCGAACGGTTTCGGCTTGCGCCATGGTTATCCTGCCATCATGCTGAAATGCCTCACGATTTCGCAGGAACGCCCCGGCGCAGATCGGCGTGCCCACGAAACACATGCCTTGTTCCAAGGCGCCGAGGGCCTGATCAGGCGCCGCCGTCTTCAAAAATGAGACCGCGTCTACAATCGCGCTCGCCGCGGCGCGGCAGGATTCGCCGTTCTTGGCCAACCAGCCCGCCTCACTATAAAGTGATCCGGAGGCGTACGGCCCGCCGAAGATCGCCTGCGTGCCCATGGTGTCGCGGGCGTCGGCCAGGATCTTGACCAGCCCGCGCTGCTCCAAATCCATCATGATCGGGTCGAACAACGACAATGCATCGATATCGCCGCGTTCGAACGCACCGACCGCCGTTTGCGTCGTGCCGACGCCGATTGCAGGCATATCAGTGGGTTTCAGCCCGGCTTTGGCAAGAAGCTGCATCGCGAACAGGTGGGTCGCCGATCCCGGCGCGGATACGCCGAGCTTGCGGCCCTTGAGGTCGGCGATGGTTTTGATTTCGTTTTCGAGTTGCTTGCGGATGCCCAACACCAGGCCGGAGTTCTGTGCCTGCAGCACGAAGGCGGTGAGCTTGCCGCCTTTCGCCGCGATCTGGATCGTGTGCTCGTAATAGCCGCAGGCAACGTTGGAGGAGCCGCCAAGCACCGCCTGCATCGCCTGGGAGCCGCCGGGGAACATCGCAACCACAGGGTCGATGCCGTGCTTCTGCCAAAGCTTCAGGCCAGTGGCGACGAAGAACGGCATGTAGCCGTACAGCGCCACGCCGCCGCCGGCGAAGGTGACCTTCATGCGGGTCTGGGCAATGGCCGGCATCGGCAGTGCCGCGGCCGCCGTGAGTTTCAACGCGGTGCGACGATGGATCATGTTTCCCCCAAAATATTTACGCGTCGCGCGGCGCCTCCGCGCGCGGTTGCCAGACCAGCAGCCGAGTCTCGGCCAGGCTGACCAAGCCGTCCAGCGCCAGGGCGCAGCCGGTCAGCACCACGATCCCGGCGAACACCGTATCGACGTCAAAAACCCCTTCCGCCTGCAGGATCAGGTAGCCGACGCCGGCGGCGGATCCGAGATATTCGGCGATGACCGCGCCGACGAACGCCATGCCGACCGAGATGTGCAGCGAACTGAACACCCAGGACAAGGCAGCCGGCAGATAGACATGCCGCAGCAATTGCCGCCGGCTGGCACCCAGCATCCGCGCCCCGTTCAGAACCGGAGGCGGCACTTCACGTACGCCCTGCAACACGTTGAAAAAGACGATAAAGAACACGAGGGTGAAGCCGAGCGCCACCTTGCTGGTCATGCCCAGCCCGAACCACATTGCAAAGATCGGCGCCAGGATCACCCGCGGCATGGCGTTGGCGGCCTTGATGAACGGATCAAGCACCGCGAGCGTCCGGCGGCTCAATCCCAGCCATAATCCGGCCGCCACGCCGCCGGCGGTTCCGATGGCGAAGGCCATCAGCGTCTCGGCGATCGTCACCGCGAGATGCGGCCAGATTTCGCCCGTCGCGAACCATTGCCAGACCACGGCGGCAATTCGCTCGGGCCTGCCGAAGAACAACGGCGGCAGCACGCCGGTGGTGGTGCCGAGTTGCCAGCAGGCCAGCAGCAGCCCGGCCAGCGCCACCCGCCAGAGCCAGGTCATGCCGCCTGGCCTTGGCGATAGGCGTGCAGAACCTGGTCGCGCAGCACCGCCCAGATTCGTTCCTGCAGGTCCAGGAAGGCGGGGGTCATGCGGATTTCGGCGACGTCGCGCGGCCGCGGCAAACCGACCGGAAAATCGGCGATCGGCCGAGTCGCGGGGCCGGCCGAAAGCACCACGACGCGGTCCGACAGGCTGATCGCCTCCTCCAGGTCGTGGGTGATGAACAAGACGGATTTCCGTGGGCCGGCGCCGCCTTGCCACAACGCGAGAAGCTCGTTTTCCATCAGCTGGCGGGTCTGCACGTCGAGTGCGGAGAACGGTTCGTCCATCAGCAGGATCTGTGGGTCCGGCGCCAATGTCTGCGCCAGCTGCGCCCGCTTGCGCATGCCGCCGGAAAGCTGGTGCGGATATTTCTGCCCGTGTCCGGCAAGCCCGACCCGCGCCAGCCACCCCTCCGCCGCCGCATGCGCCTGCCGGCGCGAAACACCTGCGAATTCCAGTCCGGCGGCGACATTGTCGCGCGCGCTGCGCCACGGCATCAGGCTGTCGGATTGGAACAGGTAGCCGGCGCGGCGGTTGATGCCGGCCAACCGCTCCCCGAACACCCGGACCTCGCCCTCGCTTGGCGACAGCAGTCCGGCGGCGAGGTTGAGCAAGGTGGATTTGCCGCAGCCGGTCGGGCCGACCACGGCCACGAACTCACCGGCGGCGACCGAAAGGCTGGTGCCGCCGACCGCCGTCATCGTGGCACCGCGGCTGTCGCGAAACCGCGCGACGACGGCGTCGAATTCCAGCGCTGCCGCCACCGCGTGCCCCTCCGTCAGATCGAAGCTCTATCTGGCCTTGCCGCGGTTATAGACGACGAATCCGGCGATCGCGTCCAGCAGCGCCTGGGGCTCGTCGGCGCGGATCGAATGGCTGCTTTCCTCGAAGATGCGCAGGTCGGAGCCGGGAATGAGGCGGTGAATCTCCTCGGAGAATTCCGGCGCGCAGATCCAGTCATGCCGTCCGGCCAGGATCAGCGTCGGCGCGGTGATTGCCGCCAGTTCCGGCCGCAGATCGTAACTCTGCAGGAAACCGCCGGGGCCGAAGGCGCGGTTCAGCGCCTCGGGCGAGAGGGTTCCCCGTTCCCGTCCGAGTGCGGCCTTCGCCGGATCGAACTGGCGGGAATACAGCGGTCCCATCAGGTCATAGAAATTGCGCAGCTTGGCGACGGTGTCGAGCTCGCCCGCCCAAAGCCGGTCGCACACCGCCTGTTGCTCCGGCGTGCCGCGCTCGGCCACGATCTGCCGCGCCCGCGAATTGAAGCCGGCATGAGCGGCGGTGACGATGAGGATCAGGTGCGACACTGAAGCCGGATACCGCGCCGCATGCGCCTGCGCGACCATGCCGCCGTAGCTGGTGCCGATGCTGACGATCGGCCCGAGCCCGAGATGCAGCCGCAATGCCTCCATGTCCTCGACATTCTCGTCGAGGTTGTAGAGCGCAGGGTCGCCCGTGGCCGATCGGCCCTGGCCGCGATGGTCGAAAAAGACCAGTTGCATCCGGTCGGCGAGCGGGCTCATGCCCGGTTTGAAACCGGTATGATCGCCGCCCGGTCCGCCGTGGATGATGAAGGCCACCGGCTTTTGCCGCATCCGCGCGCCATCAGGCACGAGGCCCGCGCCCTCGACGTCGAAGTAGATTTCTGTGCCGCGGATTCGTGCGTGCATGCGATGCTCCCAAAGGGCTCGTGACCGGGATTCCGGGAATGCCCGCGCCGCCGGCTTGACGCAAGCGACACTTCGCACCCAAGACTAAGCGCCAGGGCCTCGCCGCGGGACAAAAGCACCGGCCGAAACGGGTCCGTGGGAGGAAAATGGATTTCGATCTCACCGAAGACCAGCGGGCGTTCCAGGATACCGTCCGCGGGTTCGCCCGCACGAAGCTGCTGCCGCATGCCGGACGGTGGGACGAGGAACGGCATTTCCCCGCCGCCGAATTGCGCGAAGCGGCCAGCCTCGGCTTCGCCGGCATCTACGTGGAGGAGGCGCATGGCGGCACCGGCCTGAGCCGGCTCGATGCCGCCCTGATCTTCGAGGAACTGGCCTATGCCGACCCCTCGACCGCGGCGTTCCTGACCATCCACAACATGGTCGCCGGCATGGTGTCGAAATTCGGCAATGAGGAGCAGCGCGCCCGCTTCCTGCCGGACATTCTGACCGCGAAGCATTTCGTCAGCTACTGCCTCAGCGAGCCCGGCTCCGGCTCCGACGCCGCGGCGCTCACCACCCGCGCCGAGCCGCACGGCAATGCGCAGTACCGGATCAACGGGTCGAAGGCGTTCATCTCCGGCGGCGGCATTTCGGATTTGTATGTGACGATGCTGCGCACCGGCGACCAGTCGGCGCGCGGCATCTCCTGCGTGGTGGTGGAAAAGACCACCCCCGGCCTCGGCTTCGGCAAGCCCGAGCGAAAACTCGGCTGGAACAGCCAGCCGACCAGCCTGGTGAATTTCACCGATTGCGTCGTGCCGGTCGCCAACCGCCTGGGTGATGAAGGCGAGGGGTTTCGCTTTGCCATGATGGGTCTCGATGGCGGGCGCATCAACATCGCCGCCTGTTCGCTCGGCGGCGCGCAGGCGTGCCTGGACGCGGCGCTCGCCTATGTGAAGCAGCGGCGCGCCTTCGGCCGCACCTTGTCGGATTTTCAGGCGTTGCAGTTCAAGCTTGCCGACATGGCGACCGAGCTGGAAGCGGCGAGGCTGATGGTGCACCGCGCCGCCGCATCGCTCGACGCCGGTGCCGCCGATGCGACGATGCGATGCGCGATGGCCAAGCGCTTCGCCACCGACGTCTGCTTCCGCATCTGCGACGAGGCGCTGCAACTGCATGGCGGCTACGGCTACATGAAGGAATACCAGGTCGAACGTTATTTGCGCGACCTTCGGGTCCACCGCATCCTCGAAGGAACGAACGAAATCATGCGCGTCATCATCGCCCGCAAACTGCTGGAGGCAGCATGATCATTTCCGTTGTTGGCCTGGGCAACATGGGTTTGCCGATGGCGAAGAACCTGCTCAAGGCCGGCCACGACGTGGTCGGGTTCGACATCGCGGCATCGGCGGTCGCGGCCCATGTCGCGGCCGGTGGCAACACTGCGGCCACGGTCGCCGAAGCGGTGGCGGGGTCGGAGGCCGTCATCACCATGCTGCCGGCCGGGCGGCATGTGGCGGAGGTGTATCTTGAAGGCATCCTGCCGGCGCTGAAAGGCGCGCCGTTGCTGATCGATTGCTCGACCATCGACGTCGACACCGCGCGGCGCGTCGCCGCGGCGGCGGCGGACCGGAACCTGCCGATGCTGGACGCGCCGGTTTCCGGCGGCGTCGTCGGCGCCACCGCCGGCACGCTGACCTTCATGGTGGGCGGCGAAGAAGCGGCGTTTGCCCGCGGCCTCCCGGTGTTGCAGGCGATGGGCAAGAACATCGTGCATGCCGGCGGCGCCGGGGCGGGGCAGGCGGCCAAGATTTGCAACAACATGATGCTGGCGATCGCCATGCTCGGCACATCGGAAGCCTTCGCCTTAGCCGACAAGCTCGGGCTCGATCGGGGGAAACTGTTCGAGATCGCGTCGACCTCCTCGGGGCAAAGCTGGGCGTTGACCACCTATTGCCCGGTGCCCGGCCCGGTGCCGACATCGCCGGCCAACCGCGATTATGCGCCCGGCTTCGCCGCGTCGCTGATGCTGAAGGACATGCAACTGGCACAGGCCGCCGCCGCCGGCACGGGTGCCGCGACCCCGCTCGGCGCGCATGCGGCGCGGCTGTACCAGGCCGTGGTCGAAGCCGGCGAGGGCGGGCGCGACTTCTCCGTGGTGTTCCCCTGGCTGTCCGGCCTCGCGCGCGAGGAGACGGTCTGAGATGCCCGCATCGGAGTTCAAGCAGGCGCGCGACTTCCTGTTGCAGCACCGTACCAACCACGCGGCCGCCGTCGCCGGCTTCCGCTGGCCGCGCATGGACCGATTCAACTGGGCGCTCGACTGGTTCGATGCGGAACTGGCGCGCGGTGACCTCCGCGACAACCCGGCTTTGGTGATCACCGGCGCCGGTGCCGCGCGGCTGAGCTTCGCGGAATTGTCTGAGCGGTCCAACCGGGTGGCGAACGGCCTGCTTGCGCTGGGGGTGAAGCGCGGCGACCGCATCCTGCTGATGCTCGGCAATGTCGTCCCGTTATGGGAGGTGATGCTGGCGGCGATGAAGATCGGCGCCGTGGTGGTGCCGGCAACCACATTGCTGACCGCGCGCGACCTCGCCGAACGCGTGCCCCGCGCCCGCGCGCGCATGGTCATCGCCGCCATCGAGGACGCGGCCAAACTGGCATCGCTGCCGCAGGACGTGACCCCTATCACCATCGGCGGCGCCGCCTCAGGCTGCATCGATTACGCGACGCTGCTGGACGGAAAATCGGCATTCGTCCCGGATGGCCCAACCGCCGCCGATGACCCGATGCTGCTCTATTTCACCTCCGGCACGACGGCCGTTCCGAAGCTCGTCCTGCACAGCCATCAGAGCTATCCCGTCGGCCATCTCAGCACCATGTATGTGCTGGGCGTGCAAGCCGGCGACATCCATCTGAACATCTCCTCGCCGGGCTGGGCGAAGCATGCCTATAGCTGCGTCTTCGCGCCGTGGAACGCCGGAGCGACGGTGTTCATCGCCAACCAACCGCGCTTCGATGCGCCAGGCATGCTCGACGCCATTTTGGAAGGCGGCGTCACCACCCTTTGCGCACCGCCGACGGTCTGGCGCATGTTCATTCAGCAGGATTTGAAATCCTGGAACACCTCCCTGCGCGAACTCTCCGGCGCCGGTGAGCCGCTGAACCCCGAGATCATCGACCAGGTGCGCGCCGCGTGGGGACTGACCGTGCGCGATTTCTACGGCCAGACCGAGACGACGGCGCAGATCGGCAACCCGCCGGGCATGGAATTGAAGCCGGGCTCGATGGGCCTGCCATTGCCCGGCTACCGCATCCACCTGCTCGATCCGGCCGGTGCGGACGCCGAGGAAGGCGAGGTCGCAATCGCGCTCGACCCGAAGCCCACCGGCCTGATGCAGGGCTACCAGAACGACGACGGCAGCTTCGCCCCGCTGGGTCAGGATTTCTACCGCACCGGCGACGTCGCCACCCGCGACATCAAGGGGTACCTCACCTATGTCGGGCGGGCCGACGACGTGTTCAAAGCCTCCGACTACCGCATCAGCCCGTTCGAGCTGGAAAGCGTGTTGATCGAGCACGAAGCCGTGGCCGAAGCGGCGGTGGTGCCGGCGCCGGACGCGTTGCGCGCCGCCATCCCCAAGGCCTACGTGGCGCTGACGGCGCAATTCGAGCCGATGCGGCGACCGCGCTGTCGATCTTCCAACATCTGCGGGAACGCTTATCGCCCTACAAGCGCGTTCGCCGCATCGAGTTCGCCGAGCTGCCGAAGACCATTTCCGGCAAGATCCGCCGCGTGGAACTGCGCCGCGCCGAACAGGCCCGTAACGGCCGTGCGCCGGGCGAATTCCGCGAAGAGGATTTCGCCGAACTGACACGGCATGGCTAAATTTCGCCGCACTGCAACACGCGCAACAAAATTACGCGAGAGCCGCGGCACGGCGCCGGGTCATAGTCCCAACCGGAGGCGCCCCGGACGCTTAACATCTATTTCGCCGGTGCTGGTGTCCCCGCTTGGTTTGGGCTGTGATGCTGCCATATCCTGTGCACATGGAAATTCAGGTTCGTTGATGAAGCATTCGGCAGTTACCCTCGACGACAAATACGCCGTCGACAGCGAGCGGTTCTTTCTCACCGGGACCCAGGCGCTGGTACGCCTGCCGATGCTGCAACGGCAGATGGACATGGCCGCCGGACTGAACACCGCCGGTTTCATCTCCGGCTATCGCGGGTCGCCGCTGGGCCAGGTCGATATCCAGATGTGGCATGCCCGCACGCATCTGGAGGCGCAGCACGTCGTGTTCCGCCCTGGTGTGAACGAGGAGCTTGCGGCCACCGCGATCTGGGGCACTCAGCAAGTGCCGTTGCTCCGTGATGCCAAATATGACGGCGTGTTCGCCTATCTGGTACGGCAAGGGCCCGGGCGTCGACCGCAGCGGCGACGTGTTTCGCCACGGCAACTATGCCGGCACCGCGCGGCGCGGGGGCGTGCTGCTGATGGCCGGCGACGACCATGGCTGCAAATCCTCCACCGTGCCGCACCAGAGCGAACCGGCGCTGATCGCCGGCTCCATCCCGGTGCTGGTCCCGGCCGACGTGCGCGATTTGCTTGAACTTGGGCTGCACGGCTGGGCGATGTCGCGCTGGTCCGGCCGCTATATCGGCTTCAAGACGGTGGCCGACGTCGTCGATTCCTCGGCCAGCGTCGCGTTCGATCTTCGCCAGTTCCAGATCCGCCACCCCGACGGCCCGCATCCCGACGGCAACATCCGCCTGCCGGACCCGCCGCTGGAGCAGGAAGTCGCGCGTTTTCAACATCGGTCTTCCCGCCGCCCAAGCCTATGCCCGTGCCAACGGCCTGGACCGGATCATCCGCAACCCTGAAGGTGCCCGCATCGGCATCATCACCGCCGGCAAATCCTACCACGACACCAGCCAGGCGCTGGCCGAACTCGGCGTGCGCGACGGCGTTCGCCTGCTGAAGCTTGCTCTGGTCTGGCCGATCGACCCCGAAATCATCTTCGCCTTCGCATCAGGCCTCGACGAGATCGTGGTGGTCGAGGAAAAGGCCCCGATCATCGAGCAACAGGTCCGCGATATTCTCTATGACCGCGCCGTCCGCCCCATGGTGCTCGGCAAACGCGACGCCGCGGGCAGGAATTTCCTGAAACCCAATGGCGAATTTTCGTCCGCCGAGATCGCGCTGGCGGTCGGGCCGCGGATCGCCCAGTTCGCCGACAACGACGAACTCCGCAACCGGATGGACTATCTGAGCGAGCGTGGCCGCAACATTGAGCAACTGGACGTCGCCGCCGCGCGCCGGCCATATTTCTGCTCCGGCTGCCCGCACAACACGTCGACGAAAGTGATCGACGGCAGCAGCGCGCTCGGCGGCATCGGCTGCCACACGCTCGCCGTGTGGATGGACCGCAGCACCGACAGCTTCAGCCAGATGGGCGGCGAGGGCATCGCCTGGATCGGACAGGCGCCGTTCACCGAGGAAAACCACGTCTTCGCCAATGTCGGCGACGGCACGTATTTCCATTCCGGCTACATGGCGATCCGCGCCGCTGTCGCCGCCGGCGTCAACATCACCTACAAGATTCTGTTCAACGACGCGGTGGCGATGACCGGCGGCCAGCCGCTGGACGGCCAACTGACCGTGCCGCAGATCACCCGCCAGATGGCGGCCGAAGGGGTCAAGCGGATCGCCGTGGTCACCGACGAGCCGGAAAAGCATGACGACGTGACGGATTTCGCGCCCGGCGTCACGGTGCACGACCGCCGCGAACTGCAGGAGATCGAGCGGCAGTTCCGCGACACGCCCGGCTGCACGGTCATCGTCTACGACCAGACCTGCGCTTCGGAAAAGCGCCGCCGCCGCAAGCGCGGCACCTTCCCCGATCCGGCCAAGCGCGCGTTCATCAACGAAGCGGTGTGCGAGGACTGCGGCGACTGCTCCAAGGTTTCCAACTGCCTCTCGGTCCAACCGCTCGAGACCGAGTTCGGCACCAAGCGGAAGATCGACCAGTCCAGCTGCAACAAGGATTTTTCCTGCGTCGAGGGTTTCTGCCCGAGCTTCGTCACCGTCCACGGCGGCAACCTGCGCAAGCGCGCCCGCGTGGCGCCCGACGCGCAGGGGCTGCCGGACCCGGTGATGCCGGAGTTGGCCGAGCCGTTCGACATGCTCGTCACCGGCATCGGCGGCACCGGGATCGTCACCATCGGCGCGCTGATCGGCATGGCGGCCCATCTCGATGGCCGCCACGTCACCGTGCTCGACCAGATGGGCATGGCGCAAAAGGGCGGCAGCGTGTTCAGCCATATCCGCCTCGCCGCCGACGAGCAGGATTTGCATGGCCTGCGCATCGGCCGCGGCAAGGCGGACCTGCTGCTGGCCTGCGACATGGTGGTGGCCGGCAGCAAGGATGCGCTCGCGGTGCTGCGTTCCGGCGTCAGCCGGGTGGTGCTCAACACGCATGAAGTGCCCACCGGCGATTTCGTCATGGACACCAGCACGCGCCTGCCGGCCGCACGCCTTCGCCGCAGCATCGTCGATGCTGCCGGCGCCGAGAACGTCATCTCGCTCGATGCCAGCGCGTTCGCGACGGCACTGCTCGGCGATGCGATCGCGACCAACCTGTTCATGCTCGGCTATGCCTGCCAGAAAGGCTACGTGCCGTTGGGCATCGACAGCCTGCTGCGCGCGATCGAGCTGAACGGCACCGCTGTCGAATCGAACAAGGCCGCTTTCATCTGGGGCCGTCGCGCCGCGATCAACCTCGCCGATGTCGTGCTCGCCGCCGGCGCCAAGGGCGAGATTCCGGCGCCGAAGACGCTCGACGATCTCATCGCCTCGCGCGCCGCCCATCTGACCGCTTATCAGAACCGCCGTACCGCCAGGCGCTACCAGGCGCTGGTCGCCCGGGTGCGCGAGATCGAGGGTCGGATGGTTTCCGGTGACGGTCCGCTCGCCGAGGCGGTTGCCCGCAACTACGCCAAGTTGATCGCCTACAAGGACGAGTACGAGGTCGCCAGACTGTATTCGACCAAGGAATTTCGTCAGTCCCTGGCTTCGGAATTCGAGAATCCGAAGCGCATCGAATTGCATCTGGCGCCGCCGATCCTCTCGAAGCGCGACCCGCGTACTGGCCATCTGCAGAAGCGCGCTTTCGGGCCATGGGTGCTTCCCGCCTTTCGCGCATTGGCTAAATTCCGCTTCCTGCGCGGCACGGCACTCGACGTTTTCGGCCGCACCGAGGAGCGGCAGACTGAGCGCCGGCTGATCACCGATTACGAGAAGCTGATCGACGATATCCTGCGCCGCCTGTCGGCCCAGAACCTCTCGGTCGCCGTGGCACTCGCAGCCCTGCCCGACCGCATCCGCGGCTACGGCCATATCAAGGAAAAGAACATTCGCGCGTTTGAGGTGGAGCAGGCCAAGCTTCTTGATCGGCTACGCGCATCCGCCGACAAGCTGGCCGCCGACTAGGGGCTTGTTGAGATTCATCGTGAGTTGATGATCGCGGCTGCGAGATAGGTACCAAGGGCTGTTCTCGGCCAACCAGACCAACGGCGCGTTCAGCACCGGGCTGCTCTACCGGTTCTGAGGCGGTGTGGACTTGCCGGCGGATTGAATGGGCAGCGGCAGGGGTGCGCTCTCATCCACGACGGCATTCGCCCGCGCCGTGCCGCTGACGTACGCACTGCCCGGGATCGCAAAGCGCAACGGCAGATGCGCGTCCCTGGCGATTCCGATTCGCCGGCTGACCACGATCGCGGGCGGCGGCTCCGCCGGATCGTGCAGGAACAGCGGACCCGGCGCGCAAAGATCCACCCCATCGAGCGCACGGTCGATTTGCAGCGCCATCGCGAGGCGGCCGGGTCCGCGCGTCAGGTCCCGCCGCCGCTGGGTGCCGCGCTGCGCCATCATCAGGGGAATGCCGAATTGCGGTTCCATCGCGCGGATCAGCACTCCGGCGCCGATCCCCTCGCGCTCACCGGAAATATTCAGCATCCACGAGACGCCGTAACACAGATACACATAGGCATGTCCGCGCCGCCCGAACATCGTCCGGTTGCGCGCGGTCATGCCGCGAAACGTGTGGCTGGCGGCATCGTCCGGCAGATACGCCTCGGTTTCGACGATGCGGCCGCCGGCAATGCCCCCGGGCAGCCGGCGCAGGATCTGCTTGCCCAGCAGGAAGCGCGCGAGTGCGACGGTGTCGTGCGGCAGGGATTTGCGGCTGATCGGCGCAAACGCCGCAGCCGGTTCGTTGGATGGCGTCACGCATGCTCTCCGGCGAGCACGCCGCGGGAGAGGAAGATCTCGGTGATCTCCGCTTCGATCCGGACGAATTCCGGATCGCGCCGTCCGCGCAATCCGCGCGGGCGATCGATGGGAATGTCGATCACCCGCTCGATCCGTCCGGGCCGTGGCGACATCACCACGACCCGGTCGGCCAGCAGTACCGCCTCATCGACGCTGTGGGTGACAAAAAGCACGGTCATCCGCCGGCGTAGCCACAGCGCCTCAAGGTCGATGCGCATCTGTTCGCGGGTGAGCGCGTCCAGCGCGCCGAACGGCTCGTCCATCAGCAGCAGGCCGGGATCGTGCAGCAGGGCGCGGGCAATGGCGACGCGTTGTCGCATGCCGCCGGACAGCGCGTGCGGGTAGGCGGCGGCGAAATCCTTCAGGCCGACCTGGTCGAGCAAGGCCCGCGCCCGGTCGCGCCACGCGGCGGGGCGATGGCCGCGCATCTCCACCTGGAACAATACGTTCTGCAACGCCGTCCGCCATTCCAGCAGGATCGGTTGCTGGAACACGATGCCCAGTTCCGTCACCGGCCCGTCCGGCACGATGCCGTCGATGCTGACATGGCCGTCGCTGGCCGCGAGCAGCCCGGCGACGATGCGCAGCAACGTCGACTTGCCGCAGCCGGACGGCCCGACGATGGCGATGAATTCGCCGTCGCCGATTTCGAGGTCCACCGGGGCGAGGGCGGTCATGCTGCCGAACCGGCGGGTGGCGCCGTGCAATTGGACGTGCATCGTTGCTTCCTATCTTGCCTGGGAGATCTCGCGTGCCCTGAACGGCGGCAAGGTGGCGAGCGAACGGGATGCCTCGTCAAGTGCCGCCGCCAATTCGGGCACGCGTGACGCCGGCAGCCGCACCTTTGGACCGGCGATCGAAATGGTGCCGGTGGCCGGTCCGCCCGCCTGCCGGATCGCCACGGCGACGGCGACGACGCCGGGCTCGGCTTCCTCGTCCGCCAGCGCGTGGCCCTGTGCGCGCACGCCGGCGAGTTGGGCGAGCAGCGCCGCCTTGGTGGTCAGCGTGCGCTCGGTGGGGCGAACGCGGCCGAGGTCTTTCTCGACCAGACGCAATGCCGCCTTGTCGTCCATCGTGGCGAGAAATGCCTTGCCGTTGGCGGTGGCGTGCAGCACCACCGGGCCGTTCATTTCCGGCGAATACATCAGGCCCGGCGGCGCGCCCTGTGCGAAGGCCACCCAGGCCAGGCCGCCATCGCCGGCGATGGTGAGGCGCACCAACTCTCGCGTCTCGCGGGCCAGGCGGTCGAGCAACGGCTGTGCGAGGTCCGGCAAGCCGGCGCTGCGCAGCACCCGCCCGCCGAGCAGGCCGAAGCGCAGCGTGGCGCGATACGCGCGGTCGCCGTCCTGCTCCACCCAGCCAAGCCGAACCAGTTCCTGCAACAGCCGGTGGGTGGCGGATTTCGGCAGCGCCAGGGTCGCGGCAAGCTCGGACACCCCGGCGGGCGCCGCGGCCAGAATCTGCATCACTTCGGTGCAGCGATCGAGGACGCTCTTGACAAGCCGCATGTTAGTGGAACACCGTTCCGTTAATATCCGGACGATACGGGCGCCAATGCCCGCGGGTCAACAGAAACGACGCGAGGAATCCAGCCTCCATGCATCGCTCGCTTCGCGCCGGACGCTCGGCGATCGGCTTCGTTGCCTTCATCGCCATCTGGGAAGCCGCCGGCCGGCTGCTGCATCTGCCGGAATACATCCTGCCGGCACCGTCGATGATCGCCGCGGGTTTTGCCGAGAAATGGCGCACGCTGGCGGATGCGGCGTTGTTCACCGCGCAGCCGATGCTGCTCGGCTTCGCGCTGGCGGTGGTGCTGGGCATCCTGATCGCGCTGGCCATCGCCTTCAGCCGCACCGTCCGCGCGGTCGCCTACCCGTTGCTGGTGTTGCTGCAGATCGTGCCGAAGATCGCGGTGGCGCCGCTGTTCATCATCTGGTTCGGCTTCGGCCTGACGCCGAAGGTGCTGCTGGTGTTCCTGCTGTCGTTCTTTCCGGTTGTCGTCGCCGCCATCACCGCCTTCGGCTCGATCGAGCCGGAACTGCTGGAACTCGCCCGATCCACCGGCGCCGGCCGGCTGCGGATCTTTCGCATGGTGCAATTGCCGCACGCGTTGCCCAGCCTGTTCGGCGGCCTGAAAGTGGCGGCGGCGCTGGCGGCGACGGCGGCCGTGGTGGCGGAGTTCGTCGCCAGCGACCGCGGCCTCGGCTACCTGCTGATGGAATACAACGGCAATCTCGATACCCGCATGGCCTTCGCCGCGATCTTCGTGCTGTCGGCGATGGGTCTGGCGCTCTACGGCGTGGTGGAACTGGCGGAGCGTTTCGCGATCCCCTGGCACGTCTCACGCCGCCGCGCGTCCGGCGACGTGCCGGGACTCTGAAAAACAAAAAGAGAGGGAGGAACGCCATGAAACGGATAGTCCTGGCCGCTTTGCTGGCGCTTTGTGCGACCAGCGCGTCCGCCGAAGACAAGGTTTCGCTGCGGCTCAACTGGCTGATCTACGGCTTTCACATGCCGTTCTACCTCGGCGTGGAGCGTGGCCTGTATCATCAGAACGGCATCGACCTCACGGTCGGGGAGGGCCAGGGCTCCGGCCGCGCGGTGCAGGTGGTGGCCGCCGGCTCGGACACATTCGGGCTGTCCGACGGCGCCAGCATCATCGCCGGCGCCGCACGCGGTGCGCCGGTGCAGGCGGTGATGGGCATCATGAACCGCAGTCCGTACGCCGTGATTGTCCGCCAGGACACCGGGATCACCGACTTCAAGGGCCTCGCCGGCCGCACGCTCGCCGCCAGTACCGGGGAGGCCGGGTTGGTGGTGTTCCCGGCCTTGCTTCGCGCCAACCACATGCCGCCGGATTCGGTGCGCTTCCTGCGTGTCGACGGCGCGGCCAAGCTGGTGGCAACACTGGAGAACCAGGTTGCCGGCATGCTCGGCGGCCTGGAGAACCAGGCGCTGATCCTGCCGCAGAAGGGCTTGAAGGTGACCTCGCTCGCCTATAGCGATTTCGGCGTCAACACGATCGGTCTCGCGATCCACACCACCCGCGACACGCTGCAGAAGAATCCGGATCTGGTGCGGCGCTTCATCAAAGCCACGCGCGCCAGCTTCGAACTGGCGATGGCCGACCCCGACGCCGCCATCGCCGCCGGGCTGAAGGTGAAACCGGATCTCGACCACGCATTGTCGCTCGATCAGTTGAAGGCGGGGCTGGCATTGGTGAAAAGCCCGCGCGGCAAGGACCAACCGGTGGGTTGGATGTCCGAGCAGGACTGGGCCGAGACGCTGGCGCTGATGAAGGAATTCCAGGACCTGAAAACCGATCAACCCGCCCGCGCGTTCTGGACCAACGACTACCTGCCGCAATGAGGCGTCGCAGGTGATCGGCCTTTCGGCGCGCGGCACCGCCATCGTCACCGGCGGCGCCGGGGGCATCGGGCAGGCGGTGCTCGCGCGCCTCGCCGCCGACGGATTTTCCACCATCGGTTGGGATTTGCGCCGCACCGACATCGCGGGTTCGGTCGCGGTCGACGTCACCGACGCCGAGGCGCTGCGCCTCGCCGCCGCGGCACCTCTGGGCCCGATCCGCGCGCTGGTGGTGAATGCCGGCATCCTCGGCCCGGTGGCGCGGGCGTGGGAGGTCGAGCCCGCCGACATCAGGCGGGTGATCGACACCAACCTGGTCTCGGCCTTCCTCACCCTGCGCGCGGTGGTGCCGCGGATGCTGGAGAATCCCGGTCCCGATCGCGGCCGCATCGTGCTGATGTCGTCGTTGCAGGCCAAGGAAGGCACCGAAGGCGCCGGCGTCTATGCCGCCGCCAAGGCCGGGCTGATCGCGCTGGCGAAAGTGCTCGGCAAGGAGCTGGCGCCGGACGGCATCCTGGTCAACGCCGTGACACCGACAGTGGTGCGCACGCCGATGGAGGCGGAGATCACGCCGGAACGCCGGCAACATCTGCTGGGCAAGATCCCGTTGAACCGCTTCGCCGAGGCGGCCGAGGTCGCCGCCATGGTGTCCTGGCTGTGCGGTCCCGAATGCTCCTTCTCAACCGGCGCGGTGTTCGACCTTTCCGGCGGCCGTGCCACGTCATAAAGGCTGAAGACATGCTTGCAGGCGAAGCCGTGGTGGCAATCTGGAACGGCATCACGCCGCAGGGTCGGGCGGAGTTCTACGACTGGCATTTGCATGAGCACATGCCCGAGCGCGTCGGCATCCCGGGCTTTCGCCGTGGCCGCCGCTACATCGCAACCGACGCCGCGACCCAGCCGGAATTCTTCACCTTGTATGAAACCGACACGATGCAGGTGCTGCAGGGCCAGGACTACGCGGGCCGGCTCAACGCGCCGACGCCTTGGACGAAATCCGCGACCTCGCAATTCCGCGACACCTTCCGCGCACTCGCCCGCGTGGTGGAAAGCCGCGGCCCCGGCATGGGTGCGGCCTTGCTCACTCTGCGCTTCGACCTCGTTTCACCCGCGCCGATGCTGGCCTTGCTCCGCCATGCGGCGAAGGCGCCGCGCATCACCGGCGCGCATCTCTGCGCCGCCGATGACGCCGCCTCCGGCGTTCGCACCGCCGAAACCCGCGGGCGCACCGACATCCAGACGCCGCCTGCCTGGTTCCTTCTGGTGGAAGCGACCGATGCGGAAATGTTGGCGCCGGTTCTGCCCGATGCCCATCTCACCGCCGCCGGCGCCAGCCGGATTGTGCGCGGCAGCTACAGGCTGGAATATACTCGCGGCCGCACCGCCTGGACCTGAAGCCGGAGTCACGATGCCCGAAGCCACCGACCATGCGGCGCTGCGCGCCTTCCTACAAGCGAGCCGCGACCGGCAACGCGGCTTCCTGGCCGAGTTGGTCCGCGTGCCGTCCGACAACCCGCCGGCGACTGCGCGCCGCACGCCGCCGCGCGCCGCCGAACTGCTCGAAGGCCTTCGGCTTCACGGTCGAGCGCCACGTGGTGCCGGCCGAACTGGTCGCGGCGCACGGCATGGTCTCGGCCACCAACCTGATCGTCCGCCGTCGCTTCGGCGACGGCCCGGTCGTGGCGCTCAACGCGCATGGCGACGTGGTGCCGCCCGGCGAGGGCTGGACCGCCGATCCTTACGGCGCCGAAATCCGCGACGGCTGGATGTATGGCCGCGGCGTCGCCGTCTCGAAATCCGATTTCGCCACCTATGCCTTCGCGCTGCTCGCCTTGGAACAGCAAGCATCCGCCTTGCGCGGCACGGTGGAGCTGCATTTCACCTATGACGAGGAAACCGGCGGCGAGATCGGTCCCGCGCTGGCTGCTCGGCGAGGGCATCAGCCGCCCCGATATCGCACTCGGCGCCGGCTTCTCCTACGGCGTCACCGAGGCGCATAACGGCTGCCTGCACCTTGAAGTGGAAGTGACCGGCACGTTCGGCCCATGCGGCGAAACCTGCGACCGGCATCGACGCGCTGGAGGCGGCGACGCATGTGCTGAACGCGCTGTACGCCTGGCGCAAGACCCTCACCGGCCGCGTCAGCGCCACTTCCGGCATCGGCGCACCGCAACTCACCGTCGGACTGATCTCCGGCGGCATCAACACCAACGTGGTGCCCGACCGCGTCATCTTCCGGCTCGACCGGCGCATCGTGCCGGAGGAGAGGTCCGACGCGGTCGAAGCCGAACTGCGCCAGGTGATCGCGACGGCCGCCGCGGAGTATCCGCGCGCCGGCCTGCAGATCCGCCAAATCCTGCTGGCCGAGCCGCTGACGCCGAGCGCTTCCGCAAAGGCGCTCACCGACCTGCTCTGTGCCCGCGCGACCGAGATCATGGGCGAGACGGTGGGTGCCGCCGGCGTGCCGCTCTACACCGATGCGCGGCACTACGCCGCCGCCGGCGTGCCGGTGGTGCTGTACGGCGCCGGGCCGCGCAGCATCGAGGAGGCGAACGCCCACCGGGCGGATGAGCGGATCAAGCTCGATGATCTCTACAAGGCGACGGAGGTCGTCGCGTTGGCGCTGGCGGATTATCTCCAGGCGTTCTGATCAGTCGCCAACAAAATTCTGCCGGCAAGCGAGTCATTGCTGCGTACCCGAAGACCTCGCTATACTGCAATGCAATGTAATGAGGCGTTTCATGTCGGGCGAAAGCACGCGGAGACTTGCCGCCATTATCATGGCCGATATCGCCGGCTACACGCGTCTTATGAGTGCCGATGAGAAAGGCACCCATTTGCGGGTGCAGCGCCTGTTTCGCGAGTTGATCGAGCCGACGATCGTCGAGCATCGCGGACGATTGATCAAGACGACCGGCGACAACTTCCTCGCCATGTTCGACAGCCCGGTTGAGGCGGTGCGTTGCGCAATCGTGATCCAGCAAAGTATGGTCGGCCGCAACCTTGAGCTGCCAGGCGAGCAATGGATACGATTTCGCATCGGGGTCAATCTCGGGGACGTCATCGTCGAGCAGAGCGACGTTTTTGGCGAGGGCGTCAACGTCGCGGCACGGCTGGAGCAGCTCGCCGAGCCTGGCAACATCTACATCTCCGGCGGCGTGTACGAGCAGATCAGGTACAAGCTGGTCTGCGGCTATCAGTCGCTTGGCGACCGGAAGGTCAAGAACATCGTCGACCCGATCCCGATCTACCGCGTCCTGCCGGACCCGGCGTCGCTCGCCCGCGCGACCCGCGGCGGCTGGATGCGCGCCGGATTGTTCGGCGTGGGCGCGGTGGTGATCGCCGCCGGCATCGGCGCCGCATGGTTCGCCTTGAGCCGCACCATGCGCCGGCCGGGCGAAGCGGCCGCCCTGGCGACCCAGGCGCCGGCCAAACCGGCGCCGCCACCCGCCGCGACGACGGCTGCGGCGCCGGAACAACGCGAGGCCGGATCGTCTGGCAGCACCGTCGCCCGTGCCGATCCGTCGGTGCCGACCTTGCCCAACGCCACACCCAACCCGCCGCCCGCCACGGCGTTGCCTCCGCCCGCTCGGCGGCCGCCACAAGCGGCCGACGTTCAGGCGGCCATCCCCCGGCCGCCGCCGCCCGACGCGCAGCCTGGCCCAGCGCCGATCAGCCCTGTGCCCGCCGGCCCCGCATCGCCCCCGGCCGCCCGGACACCGCCCGCGGCGAGCGGGCCGCAGGCCGCTCTCGTGCCGCCGAGGCTGCAACCAGGGCAGGCAGAAATCGCGCCCGCCATCGCCGAGCCCGAGATGATTCCGATCGCCGGCGGCAGCTTTCGGATGGGAAGCAACGAGGATGCCTCCGAGCAGCCGGTCCACAGCGTCAGGGTCGGATCGTTTCTGATGGCCAAATATCCGGTCACCGTCGGGCAATGGCGCGCCTGCGTGACGGCGAAGGCTTGCGCGTACGCGCCGGAAGGCGGTGGCGATGCGCCCGTCAACAACATCAGCTGGAACGACGCGCAGCAATTTGCCGCCTGGATCTCGCAGGCGACGCATCAGCCCTATCGCCTGCCGACCGAAGCGGAATGGGAATATGCGGCGCGCGGCGGTTCGGACACCCGCTTCTGGTGGGGCAACACGATGAAACCAGGCATGGCCAACTGCGCCGGTTGCAACGGCCCGCATGACGCGGGCCTGCCGACAAAAATCGGTGCCTTGCCGGCCAATCCGTTCGGCCTGAACGACATCGGCGGCGGCCTCGCGGAATGGGTCGAGGATTGCTGGCACAAGGATTATCACGGCGCACCATCGGATGGTTCGGCGTGGCTGGCACAGGATTGCCGCGCGCGTGTGCTGCGCGGCGGGTCGTGGCGCAACGACTCGAGCTATATCCGCACGGCGAGCCGGGACAGCTACGACGCCTCCGTGCGCTATCCAACCCATGGGGTTCGGCTGGCACGCTCACCGTAACGCGAAGGGGCCAACATGCTCACACGCCGCCTGGTGCTGTCCTCGCTCCTGCTCATGCCGGCAGCGGCGTCAGCGGGCAAGACGCCCGCACCCAAGGATGCTTATCTCTACATCATCTGGCCCGGCGACGGCGAGCACATCAAGGGTGCGTTCTGGTGCCGCTTCGGCCTGCGCAACATGGGGGTGACGCATGCCGGCGACGAGACGGCCAATCTCGGGCATCACCATTTGCTGGTCGACGTCGACGAACCGCTCGATCCGAACGAGCCGATCCCGTCGGACAAGAAGCACCTGCATTTCGGCGCCGGGCAGACCGAGGTGCGCCTCGAATTGCCACCCGGCCCGCACACGCTTCAACTCGTGCTCGGCGATGCCAACCACATCCCCTTCGACCCGCCGGTCATCTCGCGCAAGGTCCGGATCATCGTGTCCTGAGCGGCACCTCCGCGGGTCAGCCGCGAATGAACGCCAGCAGGTCAGGGTTGATCACGTCGGCATGCGTGGTGCACATGCCGTGCGGCAGACCCTTGTAGACCTTCAGCGTGCCCTTCTTGACAAGCTTGATCGACAACAATGCAGCGTCCGCGATGGGTACGATCTGGTCGTCGTCGCCGTGCATGATCAGGATGGGGACGTCGATCTTCTTCAGGTCTTCGGTGAAGTCGGTTTCCGAAAAGGCCTTGATGCAGTCGTAATGCGCCTCGATCCCGCCCATCATGCCCTGGCGCCACCAATTCGCCTTGATGCCTTCCGAGATTTTGGCGCCGGAACGATTATAGCCGTAGAACGGTATTGGAACGTCCTTGTAGAATTGCGCGCGGTTGGCGGCGAGCTGCGCCCGGAAGCCGTCGAACACCTCGATCGGCAGGCCGCCCGGGTTTTTGTCGGACTTCAGCATGATCGGCGGGACGGCACCGATCAGCACCGCCTTGGCGACCCTGCCGGTGCCGTGGCGGCCAAGATAGCGCGCGACCTCACCCCCGCCGGTCGAGTGGCCGATGTGGATCGCGTCGCTGAGGTCGAGCTTCGCGGTCAGCGCCGCCACGTCGTCCGCATAACTATCCATCTCGTTGCCTTCAGCCGTTTGCGTCGAACGGCCGTGGCCACGCCGGTCGTGGGCGATGACGCGGTAGCCTTGTTTCGAGAAGAACAGCATCTGGCAGTCCCAGTCGTCGGCGCTGAGCGGCCAGCCGTGATGGAACACGATGGGCTGGCCTTTGCCGATGTCCTTGTAGAAGATTTCGACGCCATCCTTGGTGGTGATCATGGGCATGGTCTTGTCTCCCGTGGTGGAACGCTGCGGTCTCGATCCTTGCTGATCGTTGGACGGCAGGCCTGCCGAGGCTAATACAGCCAGGGGACCAGCCGCGTGGTACGGGCGCAATAGGCATCGTATTCGTCGCCGAACTGGCTTCGCAGCAGCGTCTCCTCCGCGCGCATGCGCGCGAGGAGCGGCGGAATCAGAAGCGCCGTCAGCAGCACGCCGACGCCGGAGCGAAACGCCAACGCCCACCCCAGCGCGTTGACCAATAGCCCAAGATAGCTGGGATTGCGGATGACGCCATAGATGCCGCGCGTGACCAGCCTATGCCCGGGTTGGATCGCCACCAGCCCGCTGAAGCGGCGGCCGAGCACGAAGACCGGCCAGATCCGGAGCGCGCCACCTGCGATGAACAGAGCCACGCCGAGCCAGCGAATGACATCACCGTCGAGGGTCCAGAAATCCTGCCGATCCGTGTAGGCCGGGAGATAGCCGGCGAGCAGCCCGATCACCCCGATGGCTGCGATGACCCAGCGGTTGCCACGATCCTCGCGCTCGCCGGGGCTGAGGTTTCCTTGGCTGAACAATGCCGCGGCGGACATCGCGACGGTTGCGGCCGCGACGACAACCAAGGCCGGTTGGGAGAAGAAAGCGACGAACCCGCCGCGGCCGAGGACCGCGAGCCCGAGATAGGCGAGCGTGCCCACCCCGGTGAAGATCGCCATTGCCGGTGTGAGCTTCATGGCCAACTCGCCTGGACGATCGCTGTGATGCCATCTATGCCCATGATGGCGCAGTTGCCGCGTCGTGTCACTGACGCCGCCGAAAGGACCATTCATGACGATCCGCCGCCTGCAACTTGAAAAGCGCCTCGTCGGCGCCGTCGTCCATGGTGGCCTGGTCTACCTCGCCGGCCAGATTGCCGACGACGCGAGCCTCGACACCGAGGGCCAGACGGCCGACATCCTCCGCCAGGTCGATGCCTTGCTGGCCGAAGCCGGCACCGACAAATCGCACCTGCTGGCGATGCAGATCTTCATCACCGACATGGCGGAGATCGATGCCATGAACCGCGCCTGGGATGCGTGGTTCGACCCGGAAAATCCCCCGGCCCGCGCCACCGTCCAGGCCCGCCTCGCCGATCCGCGCTGGCGGGTCGAGATGACAGGCGTGGCGGCGCTGCCCTGAGCGCGCGTCTTAGCCTGCGTAAAACGCCGACCGGGACCGCGTGGACCGGATCTCCAGGACGCTGATGAAGAAGCACCCATAGATCAGCTGGAACCCGACCAGCAGCGCCGTGGCCGACGGAATGGCGAGGCGCATGGTCTGGTCCGCGCGGAGCGAGCCGAAGCCCGCGTCGTCCCAGGCGCCGACCGCGCGCACCGCGAGGCCGATGCCGACCACGAGAAGGATCCCGCCGAGCACCAGCCCGCGTTCCAGGCTGAGCCGCTGGACCATGGCGAAGAATTTCGGATCGGGCTGCAGCATGCCCTCGCGCATGCCGTAGATCTTGGTGAAGACGCCGAACAGCAGGGATTGCAGTCCGACCACGGCGGCGACGGCGGCGTAAAGCAAAGAGTGGATGTCGAAGGTGACGCCTCCCACCGTGCGCGCACCTGGCAGCAGCCAGGCCATTCCCCATAGGCCGGCCACGAACAGGCTGAAGCCCGGGATGAGGAACAGCCACGCGGGCTGTAACAGCAGCAGGAAGCGCAGATGCCGCCAGCCGTCACGCCAGCTGCGCAGATGCGGTGGCGCGGGTACGGCCGTCCGGGTGCAGGTGGTCGGGACTTCGGCGATGCGAAGCTGGCTCACCGTGGCCTTCACCACCATTTCGCTGGCGAATTCCATGCCTGGCGCCTGTAGATCGAGCGCCAAGGATGGCGTCGCGGTCAAAGCCGCGCAGGCCGCAATGGAAGTCGCCGCAGGGGCTGCGGAAGAACACGCGGCCGATCGTCGTCAGCACGGGATTGCCGAGGTAGCGGTGCAGCTTCGGCATGGCACCGGCCATGATGCCGCCTTTGAAGCGGTTGCCCATCACCAGCTCATTGCCTTCGCGCAGCCGGGCGACGAACAGGTCCAGCGCGCTGAAATCGTAGCTGTCGTCGCTGTCGCCCATGATGACGTAGCGGCCGCGGGCGGCGCGGATGCCGGCGATCAGGGCGCTGCCGTAGCCGCGCTCGGCGACCGCGACCACGCGCGCGCCGTGCGAAGCGGCGATCATCTGGGAGCCGTCGGTACTGCCGTTATCGGCGATCACCACCTCGCCGACCACGCCGCTGCGCAGTAGGTAGCCGCGGGCTTTGACGATGCAACGCTCGAGCGTTTCCGCCTCGTTGAGACAGGGCATCAGGATGGTCAGCTCAATTTCCGGCGGAGCCTCGGGCGGGCGGGAAGCCGGTTGCAGGCTCGATGTTGTCGGCGAATACATGGACACGACCCCGTTGATCCCGCGATCGGCGCGACGCTCCGCTGCCGGCGCGCGCCTGTTAGGGTACAGGACATGCGCCGGGTCGTGTTAAGATAATGTCGCGGCCGGGATACGTGGTGGCGATCAGGAAGCGGAATCGGCTTTCGGCGGAATGCAGAAGGCGAAGTCGCAGCCCTGGTCGGCCTGAGTCACCTGGTCGAGGAAAAGCTTGAGGTAGCCGCGCTCGCCGCCCGCGGGAAGCGGCGGTTTGCGCCATTCGCCGGCGCGGCGGGACAGTTCGGCTGCGTCCACCAGCAGGTCGATCCGGCGGCCGGCGGCATCGAGGCGAATGCGGTCGCCGTTGCGGATCAGGCCGAGCGGGCCGCCGGCGGCGGCTTCGGGTGCGATGTGCAGCACGATCGTGCCGAATGCGGTGCCGCTCATGCGGGCGTCGCTGATCCGCACCATGTCCTTCACCCCGGCGCGGGCGAGCTTGCGCGGGATGGGGATGTAGCCGGCTTCCGGCATGCCGGGCGCACCGATCGGCCCGGCGTTGCGCAGCACCAGCACGTCGGCGGCGGTGACGTCGAGGTCGTCGCGGTCCAGGCGTTCGGCCATGTCTTCCAGGTTCTCGAACACCACCGCCCGGCCTTCGTGCTGCATCAGCGCGGGGGTTGCCGCCGAACGCTTCAGAAGCGCGCCGGATGGGGCGAGGTTGCCGCCGAGCACCGCGAGGCCGCCGCCGGTGGCGATCGGTGCCGCGCGGGTGCGGATGACGGTCTGCCCCGGCACCTGCTCGGCGCCCGCGATCGCCTCGGCCATGGTTTGGCCGGTGACGCTCAAGGCCGTGGTGTCGAGGAGCGGGGCCAGTTCCTGCAGCAACCGCGGCATGCCGCCAGCCCAGTGGAAATGCTCCATGTAATGCTCGCCGGAGGGTTTCAAATCGACCAGCACCGGTACGTCGAGGCCGAGGCGGTCGAATTCCTCAAGGTCGATCTCGATCCCGAGCCGGCCGGCGATGGCGGTGAAATGAATCACCGCGTTGGTCGAGCCGCCGATCGCCTGCAGCACGGTGAAGGCGTTGCGGAATGCCGCCTTGGTCATGATTTTCCGCGGCGTGAGTCCCGCTCGCGGCCAGCCGCACCGCGGCGGCGCCGGAGGCTTCGGCGGCGCGGATACGGTCGGCGTGGGTGGCGGGGATGCTGGCGGCACCTGGAAGGGTCATGCCCAGCGCCTCGGTCATGCAGGCGACGGTGCTGGCGGTGCCCATCACCATGCAGGTGCCCTTGGTCGGCGCCAGACGGCCGTTCACTTCCTCGATCTCCGCCTCGGTCATTTCGCCGGCGCGGTGCTTGGCCCAAAGCCTGCGGCAATCGGTGCAGGCGCCGAGGGTCTCGCCCTTGTAATGCCCAACCAGCATCGGCCCGGTCGGCAGGACGATCGCGGGGATGTCGGCGCTGGCCGCACCCATGAGCTGCGCGGGCAGGGTCTTGTCGCAGCCGCCGATCAACACGACCGCATCCATCGGCTGGGCGCGGATCATTTCTTCCGTATCCAGCGCCATGAGATTGCGCAGGAACATGCTGGTGGGAAAGGCGAAGCTTTCGTGGATGCTGATGGTCGGGAACGCCATAGGCAGGCCGCCGGCCAGCATCACCCCACGCCGGGTTGCGGCGATCAGGTCCGGCACGTTGCCGTGGCATGGGTTGAAGTCCGAATAGGTGTCGGTGATGCCGACGATCGGACGATCGAGCGCGTCGTCGGAATAGCCCATCGCCTTGATGAAGGCACGGCGCAGGAACATCGAGAATCCGGCGTCACCGTAGCTGGTCAGGCCTTTGCGCAAGCCGCTGGTCATGTCGTCGAAACCCCACATTAGATCGCGGCCGAGACTAACCCGCCGTCGCATTCCGCGAAACCGGCGCCGGGAATGCGGCAATGCTTGGCTCCGGCCCGGCTTGAACTCAGGCCCGGCTTGACTCCGGGCCGCCGAGATAAGTATGTCTCATCATAATAATGCACGATAAGCTGGGGAAGCGATGGCGTTCGATCTACCGGACACCCTGATCTGCACGCGCGAGGATGAGGTCGCGGTTCTGCGGCTGTCGCGGCCGGACAAGCGCAACGCGCTGGACGACATCACCGTGCGCGGCCTGGGCGGTTTCTTCGCCGATCCGCCGGAGGGGGTGCGCGCGGTGGTGATCCACGGCGAGGGCGCGCATTTCTCCGCCGGCCTCGACCTCTCCTCGCTCACCGAGCGCGACACCGAGGCGGGGATCTTTCATTCCCGGGCCTGGCACCGCGCCTTCGCGCAGATCGAGTTCGGGGATCTTCCAACCGTCGCGGTGCTGCACGGCGCGGTGGTCGGCGGCGGGCTGGAACTGGCGGCGAGCGCCCATATCCGCATCGCCGAGCGCGGCGCCTATTACGCGCTGCCGGAAGGCAGCCGCGGCATCTATGTCGGCGGCGGCGCGTCGGTGCGGCTGTCGCGGCTGATCGGCGTCCACCGAATGATGGACATGATGCTGACAGGCCGCACCTACGGCGCCGAGGAGGGCCTGGCGCTCGGGTTCACGCAATATTTGGTCGAACCCGGCGATGGCCTGGCGAAAGGCATCGCCTTGGCCCACCGCATCGCCGAGAACGCCCACCTGACCAATTTCGCCATCCTCCAGGCGCTGCCGCGCATCGCCGCCGCCGACCCGCAGACCGGGCTGTTGATGGAAAGCCTGATGGCGGCGATCGCCCAAGGTTCGGACGAGGCCAAATCCCGCCTGCGCGCCTTCCTCGACGGGCGGGCGGCGAAGGTTGCGCATCCATGACCCCGGCCCCCGTCATCGCCGAAGCCCGCGCGGTGGCGCTCGGCCGTTTCGACGCGCACATTTCCCACCGTGCCGATGGCAGCATCCTGATACGCGACCGCCAGCCTCTCCCGGCCCATCCGCGCTGCATCACCGAGCGGCTGGCGCATTTCGCCGCCGTCGCGCCGGACCGCATCTTCCTCGCCCGCCGCGACCGTCACGACAACAGCGGGGCGTGGCGGCACGTGACCTATGGCGAAGCCTGGCAACAGGTGCAGTCGCTGGCCGCCGCCTTGCTCGCGCGCGGTTTGTCGGCGGCGCGGCCGGTGGCGATCCTGTCCGGCAACGGCATCGAGCATGGGTTGCTGGCGTTGGCGGCGATGCATGTCGGCGTGGCGTACACGCCGATCTCCGTCGCCTATTCGCTGGTCTCGACCGATTTCGGCAAGCTGCGGCATATTTTCGAATGCACCACCCCGGGCCTGGTGTTCGTCGAGAACGGCACGCAATACGCAAAGGCGATCCGCGCCATGGTGCCTGATGACACCGAGATCGTCGTGGTCGAAAATCCGCCGGCGGATCGCCCGGCGACGCTCTGGGCGGACCTGCTGGCCACCGCAACGGACAGGGTGGCGGCCGAAGCGGCAAAGGTCGGTCCGGACACGGTGGCGAAATTCCTGTTCACCTCCGGCTCGACCGGCATGCCGAAAGGCGTGATCAACACCCAGCGCATGCTCTGCGCCAACCAGGCGAAGATCCTGCACGCGCTTCCGTTCCTGGGCGAAGAACCGCCGGTCCTGGTCGACTGGACGCCGTGGAACCACACGTTCGGCGGCAACCACGATTTCGGCCTCATTCTCTACAACGGCGGCTCGCTCTACATCGACGACGGCCAGCCGATGCCGGGGCTGGTGGAGGAGAGCGTCCGCAACTTGCGGGAAATCGCGCCGACCTTCTACCTCAACGTGCCCAAAGGCTACGAAGAACTGGCGGCGTATCTGAGCGCGAGCCGGCGCTGTGTCGGACCTTCTTCGCCCGGCTGAAATTGCTGTTCTTCGCCGGCGCCGGCCTCGCCCAGCATGTCTGGGACGATCTGGACGCGCAAGCGGTGGCGACGACCGGTGAACGCATCACCATCCTCACCGGCCTCGGTTCCACCGAAACAGCGCCGTTCTGCCTGATCGCCCGGCCGAATTGCGCGCATGCCGGCGTGATCGGGCTGCCGGTGCCGGGGATCGACCTGAAGCTCGTGCCTCATGCCGGCAAGTTGGAGGTACGGGTGCGCGGCCCCAACATCACCCCCGGCTATTGGCGCAACCCGGGCCTGACCCGCGACGCCTTCGACGATGAGGGCTTCTACAGGCTCGGCGACGCGATGGCCTGGATCGACGAGGCGCGGCCGGAGCTGGGCTTGCGGTTCGACGGCCGCATCACCGAGGATTTCAAGCTCTCCACCGGCACCTGGGTCAGCGTCGGGACGCTGCGCGCGAAGTTGATCGCGGCTTTGTCGCCGTATTTGCGCGATGCGGTCGTCGCCGGCATCGACCGCGACTACCTCGCCGTGCTGCTGGTTCCCGATGCCGCCGCCTGCGCCGCCTTGTGCGCACCGAATGCCGACTGGGCGAACGATGCCCGCCTGCGCAACAGGCTTGCCGCCGCCCTGCGCGAGCTTGCCCGCACCGCCACCGGAAGCTCGACCGTGGTTCGGCGTGCCTGCCTGCTGACCGCACCGCTCGACATCGACGCCGGCGAGATCACCGACAAGGGCTCGATCAACCAGCGCGCCGTGCTGCAAGCGAGGGCGGCGACTCGTGGAAGACTTGTTCGCCGAGCCGCTTCTGCCGCACATCATCTCGATCGAGGGATAGAACGATGAACGCAAACGGCCTAGGTGCCGCCTGGGACGATGCCTGGCTGCTCGAGGGCGTGCGCACGCCCTTCGCCGACTACACCGGCGCGCTCGCGGCGGTCTCGCCGATCGATCTCGGCATCAAGGCGGCGCGCGCCGTGCTGGACCGCGCGGCCGTCGCGCCGGCGGAGATCGGCATCGTCGTCACCGGCAACGATGGCGCAGGCGAGCTTCGACGCGTATATGCTGCCGCGCCATATCGGGCTCTATGCCGGCGTGCCGATGGCGGTGCCGGCGCATCTGGTGCAGCGCATCTGCGGCACCGGGATCGAGGTGCTGTTGCAGGCCTGCGACGCCGTGAGCCATCGCGGCGTCGATGTCGCACTCTGCGTCGGCGCGGAATCGATGAGCCGCAACCCGGTCGCGGCCTACACCCATCGCAGCGGTTTCCGCATGGGCCAGGTCGAGTTCAAGGATTTCCTGTGGGAAGCGCTGCTGGACCCCGCGGCCGGCGTGACGCATGGGCGGCACGGCGGAGAACCTTGCGCGCCAATACCAGATTTCGCGCGCCGAGGTCGACGCCTACGCCGCGCGCAGTTTTGCGCGCGCCGTCGCCGCGCGGCAAAGCGGCTTCTTCGACGACGAAATCGTCCCGGTGGTGAGCGAAGTCTTCGAACTCGACGGCTACCAGCCGCGCGGCATCAAGCTCGACCGCAATACCAGGCGATGTCGCAGCCGACACGCATGTCCGCCCGACCTCGGTCGAGACTCTGGCGAAAATTCGCCCGGCTTTCGGCGGCGTGCAGACCGGCGGCAACAGTTCGGCCGTGGTCGACGGCGCCGCCGCCGGCGTTGGTCTGCACCGGCGCCTACGCCACGAGCCATGGCCGCACGCCGCTCGCGCGGCTGATCGGCGCGGGCGTCGCCGTCGGCTGCCCGCCGGAGATCATGGGCATCGGCCCGGTGCCGGCCATTCGCGCGCTGCTGCGAGCGCACCGGCCTCGAACTCGGCGACATCGACCGCATCGAGATCAACGAAGCGTTCGGCGCGCAGGTGATCGCCTGCGTCCGCGAGCTCGGCCTCGATGAGGACAGGCTCAACGTCAATGGCGGCGCCATCGCCATCGGCCATCCGCTCGGCGCGACCGGCGTGCGCCTGACGGTGACGCTGGCGCGCGAACTGCAGCGCGCGGGACGTGCGCTACGGCATCGCCTCCGCCTGCATCGGCGGCGGGCAGGGCATCGCGATGCTGATCGAGAACCAGGAAGCGGGAGCGGCGGCATGAATGTTTCGGGATTTTCCGCAATCGTCACCGGCGGCGCCTCCGGCCTCGGCGGCGCCACCGCCGTGGCGCTGGCGGGGCTTGGAGCCAAGGTCGCGGTGGTCGATGTCAACGAAGCGGCGGCGCAGGCGATGGCGCGGCAGATCGGCGGCGTCGCCATCATCGCCGATGTCGCCGATGCCGCCGCCGGTGAGCGCGCCTTTGCCGAGGCGCGGGCGGCGCACGGCCCGGTGCGCGTGCTGGTGAACTGCGCCGGCATCGGCACCGCCGGGCGCATCGTCGGCCGCGACGGGCCGCTCGCGCTTGCCGCCTATGAGCGGGTGATCAGGGTCAACCTGATCGGCAGCTTCAACATGCTGCGTCTCGCCGGCTTCGAAATGAGCACCGCCGAACCGCTTGAGGACGGCGAGCGTGGCGTCATCATCAACACCGCCTCGATCGCCGCCTATGACGGGCAGGTGGGGCAGGCGGGGTATGCGTCCTCCAAGGCCGGGATCGTCGGCCTCACCTTGCCGGCGGCGCGGGAGTTCGCCCGCTTCGGCGTGCGGGTGATGACCATCGCCCCGGGGCTGTTCGAAACGCCGATGATGGCGGGCTTGCCGCCGGAGATTCAGAAAAGCCTCGGCGAATCGGTGCCGTTCCCGCAGCGCCTCGGGATGCCGGCGGAATATGCCGCACTGGCGCTGCACATCGTCGCCAACCGCATGCTCAACGGCGAGACCATCCGTCTCGACGGCGCGCTGCGGATGGCGCCGCGATGACGGATTTCGTCAATCGCCGCCGCGTCACCATCGAATGGGGCGACTGCGATGCCGCGGGAATCGTGTTCTATCCACGCTATTTCGCGATGTTCGACTGGTCGACCGCGACCCTGTTCGTCAACGCGCTCGGGCGCTCCAAGCCCGACATCCTGCGTCATTACGGCATCGTCGGCATTTCGATGGTGGACACACGGGGCAAATTCCATGTCCCCAGCACGTTCGGCGACGAGGTGGCGATCGAGAGTCGGGTCGAGAAATTCGGCCGCAGCAGCTTCGATGTCTATCACCGGCTGCTGAAGGGCCAGGTGCTCGGCGCCGAATGCTGGGAGACGCGGGTGTGGGTGGGACGCCATCCGGACGACCCCACGCGCATCAAGGGTGTGCCGATCCCGACCGAGGTGATCGCGAAGTTCGGACTTTGATGGTGCTGGCAACCGCAATGTCAGGCGGCACCGCGGCGGACGGCGCGTGACTTCAGTGGCCGCGAACTGGCAGAGTTGTGCCGCAGCAACGAGGGAGTGGCGAATGCGTCGTTTTGGAGTCGTGATTGCGGCAGTGGCGGCACTGCTGGGTTTGGCCCGGCACCAAGCCGGCGCCGCCGATTCGCAGCTGGAGCGCGGCCGCTACCTCGTGACCCTTTCCGGCTGCACCGATTGCCACACCCCTGGCCATTTGTTGGGCAAGCCGGATATGGCGCAATTCCTCGGCGGCTCGGATGTCGGATTCGCGGTGCCTGATCTCGGCGTGTTCGTCGGCCCGAACCTGACGCCGGATCGCGAGACCGGTCTCGGCAATTGGACGCGTCCGCAGATCATCCAGGCGATGACCACCGGCATTCGGCCCGACGGGCGCGAGCTGGCGCCGGTGATGCCGTGGCGCGGCATGGCGAAATTGACCCCGGCCGACGCGGAGGCGATTGCCGCCTTCCTGCAAAGCCTGCCGCCGATCGCGAACAAAGTGGCCGGACCGTTTGGGCATGGCGAAAAAGTATCGGTGTTCGTGATGAGCGTCCTGCCCGCCGCCGACTTCAACATCCGCGCCGCACCACCCTGAGCGGGCGGCGCGCCGTCAGGAATCGAATGCCGGATCGGACAGGCGGTGCAGCAGGCCGAGCAGCTGCCGCTTCCCCTCGGCGCCGATCCGCGCCACGAACCGCGCCTCGTGCGCGGCGACCAACGCCTCCAGACGCCGCATTGCTTCCTGCCCAGATGGGGTGAGAAACAGCCCCTTGGCGCGGCGGTCGCCGGCGATCGGGCGACGCTCGGCCAGGCCGCGCCGCTCAAGCTCGTCGAACAGCGGGACGAAATTGGTGGTCTTGATGCCGAGCGCCGCACTGACCTGGATCTGGCGCAGGCCGGGATTGTGCTTCAGCACCTGCAGGACGGAGAATTGCGCGGTGCGCATGTCCTCGCCGGCCATGCTGCGATGGAAATCCTCGAACACCGCGATTTGTGCGCGCCGCAGGGCATAGCCGATCAAGCCGGGCAACGGCCCGAGATCGACTTCGGCCGGGGTCTCGGTCGCCTCGATGGTTTCATTGCGCGTCATGACAATCATGACCAATAACAGTTTTGCGGTCCGCTGGCATCAGCAAACCGCTTTCAGCCTCCGGCTGGCGGCTGAGTCTTACTCGGAAAGGGCGAACAGCGCGTTCTGCATCGGTTCGCTGGAGACGGCGATGATGCCTTCGTAGGGATCGGCGTATTCGACGACGAGGAACACGGCGCCGGCCAGCGCCAACGCTCCCAATCCAAAGATGGGGAGCGCCAGCGGCGTTCGCGGCGCCAAAAGCCCCAGGCTGGCGAAGGTCAGCATCAGCCAGAACACCAGGATCGCCAGCATCCAGGGCGAAATCGTGCGGCTGGTGCGTTCCTCCATATTCCAGCGGGCGTCCGCCACGACGCTCAGTTCGGTGTGGGCCTGCGTCTCGACCTCACTCAATGTGGGATCGGTGGATCTGAGGGCGGCGACCGCGTCTTCCAACTGGCTGAGCAGTCGCTTTGCCTGCGCATCGTCCGGGCCGAGGCGCGGGTTGGAGGTGGGCCAGACGTCCTTCATGGTTCGCGCGGCGTAGCGGAACAGGATTTCCCTGGCCGGAATCGCCACCGGCCCGGCACGGCGCAAGGTGTGGTCGAGATCGGTGATCTCGGCGGCGAAGTGCCGGACGTTGCGATCGGCGGTGTCGAAATCGCGCTTTACCGAAAGGGTCAGCAGCACCAGCATGGTTCCGGCCATGCCGGCGAGAATGCCGCCGCCGCCGCGCAGCAGGCCCGCTGTGCGCGTGGTCATCACCATTCCGGGCAGGCGGGCATGCGCCAGCACGCCAGCCATGGCCGATGAAAACAGAAACGCGAATACCGCGACTCCGGTCGCCGGGCCGTCCATCCTCACAGCACTCCGATACACACCGATACACTGCGCGAAAGCCACGCGGCGTGTCCAGGGGCCGGCCAACATGGCGGCGCGCGGTCTGGCGGTGCTGAGCCGGCGTCCGCCAGGCGCACATGGCGACTTGCCCGGCGGCGGGTTATTCAGACCATGGAGATTGCAGGGCCGCGGCGGCCACCCGATCCCGCAGACAGGTTGCGCATGGCACGGGACGGCTGATGTTGAGGGCGGGGGTTGGGCAAGGCGCGATCTGGCGGAGACGCCTTCTGGCGCTGCTGCTGGTGCTGCTCGCGCCGGGCTGCTCGGCGGCGCCGGCGGACCCTGAGGCGGCGGACGCCTCGGCCTATGTGCGGTCGGTCGATGGAGTGGCCAAGTTCTGGGCCACGATCGGAGTACTCAAATACGTCCTCGCCGGGCTATCCTCCGAACCTTCCGACGCGGCGCTGCACGATGCGGTGGTGGTGTTCTGGGCGGCGGTGGGCGTTCATGCCACGGCGACGGATAAGATCGCCTGCTATCCCTGGGAGGGAACCTATGCCGGGCATGGCCGGCCGCTTCTGTGCCGCTATTCCCTGGTGTTCGACAACAACGAGGACGGCCGCACCACCACCGAGTTCTGGTTTCGACAACGACAATGCCGACCATTGGTACCTGACGACCCGCTTTGGCGACGGCGTCACCTGCATCGGCTGTGCCAAGCGATAGCAGCGGCGCCAAAGCCGCATGGTCATTTCGCCATGACGGCGGTGCCGGCGGCGTCCGGTGTCAGTTCCAGCCGGCGGGCATGCATCCCGGCCACCGTCTCGCGGTGGGCGATCGAAACCAGGGTGGTGCCAGGCAGGCGGGCGCGCAGCAATGCATAGAGCTCGGCCTCGGCCTTGGGGTCGAGGCTGGCGGTGGCCTCGTCCATGAACAGCCAGTCCGGCTGGACGATCAGGGCGCGGGCGATCGCGAGGCGCTGCTGCTCGCCGCCGGACAGGCGCTGAGACCACGCGGCCTCGGTGTCGAGCAGGGCCTCCAGATGGCCGAGGCCAACGGCATGCAGCGCGTCCAGTTCGGTGGCATCGCCGTGCGGGGCGTCGGGGTAGGCGATGGCGCGGCGGAGCGTGCCGAGCGGAATATAGGGGCGTTGCGGCAGGAACAGGATCTTCCCGGCCGGGCGGCGCACCGTCCCGTCGCCGAACGGCCAGATGCCGGCGAGTGCACGGAACAAGGTGGATTTGCCGAGGCCGGACGGGCCGGTGATCACGGCGTCCTCGCCTTCGCGCAACGTGACACCATCAAGGTCGAGCAGCCGCCGCCCGTCCGGCAGGTCAAGCGACAGGCCGCTGAGCACGAAATCGCGGCCTCCGGTGCGGAGCTGCGGCCCCTGGCCCTGCTCGCGCGCCACCGCGATCGCCTGGCGGAAGCCGGACAGCCGCTCCACCGTCGCGCGCCAGGAGGCGAGCGAGGAATAGGCGTGCACGAACCAGGACATCGCACTCTCCACCCGGCCGAACGAGCTGGTGGTCTGCATTAGCGCGCCGAGCTGGATGGAGCCGGCGAAGTAGCGCGGCGCCGCCACCACGATCGGAAAGATGACCGAAATCTGGTCGTAGCCGGAAACCAGCGCGTTCAGCAGCTTGGTGCGGTCCATGATCTGCCGCCAGTTGGCGATCACGCGGCCGAACAACTCGCTCGCCGTCATCCGCTCCTGCGCCTCGCCGCCATAGAGCGCGATGCCTTCGACATTCTCCCGCACGCGGGCGAGGGAAAAGCGGAAATCGGCTTCCACCCGCTGTTGGCGGAAGTTCAGCGCCACCAGCGGCCGGCCGACCAGATGGGTCAGCGTCGTGCCGATCGCGGCATAGACCAGCGCCACCCAGACCATATAGCCGGGGATGGTGATGCCGAGCAGTTCCAGCGGTCCGGACAGGGTCCACAGGATGGTCAGGAAGCTGAACAGCGTCACTAGGTTGGACAGCAGGCCAAGGCCGAGGGAGAGGGTGTCGCCGGCGAAGTCGCGCAGATCCTCGGCGATGCGCTGGTCGGGGTTGTCGGTGCCGTAGCCGGCAGCGCTCAGCGAAAGCCGCCAATACGCATGCTCGGCCAGCCAGTCATGCAACAGATGCTCGGTCATCCAGCGGCGCCAGCGAATCTGCAGCAGCTGGTTCAGCCAGGTGCGGTAGATCGCGACCAGGATGAACACCGCGGCGATCTCGCAGAAGCCGGGCAGCCATCCGCCCTCGGTCTTTCTATAGAGCAGCAGCAGGTTGATGAAGCTGTCCCAGTCGCGGTCCTGCAGCGCATTGTAGAAGGCGCGGTTCCAGTAGCTGAGCACCACGTTCATGCCGACCAACGACAGGTTCAGCGCGATGATGGCGGCAAGCAGGCCGCGCGCCGACCAGCGTTCCTCGGACTTGAAATACGGCACGGCGAGCCGCCAGGCGTCGCGCAGGAAAGGGCCGAGTGCACGCATGAGCTAAGGATCCGATTCGGGGTGGGACGATGGACGACGCGGTGGCCGGGGTGCAGTTTGCCGGCACGGATAACATGTATGGCAGGGAAGGCCGATGCGGATAGCTCTCTTGGCGGCAAGCCTGATCGCGGCGCAACCGGGCCAGCTCAGAATCCTCGATGCGGTGTACGGCAACCCCGAGCGCGGACGGACCTGCGACGCGACGCTCGCGGTGGCGCAGCAATGCGACGACCGGACGGCGTGCGTCGTCTCGGTCAGCAACGGCATTTGCGGCGACCCCGACTACCACACCGCCAAGCGGCTGTTCATCACCTTCAAATGCGGCCCGGCGCCGGCCCAGACGCTGGTGGTGACCGAGGCCAGCGTGGTGCGCCTGGCCTGCAACCAGCCGACCGGCAAGCCGACGAGCTGAAGCAATCAGCCCCGAATTTCGTCCGCGGGGTTTTGCGGCAATGCGGCAAACCGCAAGACGGTCGTTCCGCGACAGGATGAACAAATCCATGCGCATGGTTGTCAGCAGCGGGAAAATGGGTGAGACATCGAAGGCTTTGGAAACGGTTTGACGTGGGTGGGCCTGATGCAACCGGTGCTATCAGGGGATAATTTCCCCCTGTTGAGGGACGTGCTGCAAATCGCGGCCAGCCTCGCGGTGATCCTGGTCGCCGCGTCGGCGTGGTACGTGCTGCGCGGCACCGGCCGGAGCGGCAACCGGGTGCAGATCGACATCGATCTCCAGTTGATCGACCTCGGCGCCGGCGCCGAGCTGATCGGCGAGTTGATGGTGGTGCTGCAGAACCTCGGGCCTCGGCACCAGAAGCTGCACAACCTGTTCATCGAAATCCGCCCATCGCGCCGCGGCGGCGGCAGCGGCCTGCCGATCGTGCCGGTGATGAACCTCGTCACCAAGGACGACTACCCGATGCTGCTGGCGCCGGCGGTGCGCGAGATTCGCACCTGGACCTTCGAAATCCCCCGCGACGAGAAATTGCTACGCGCCACCGCGTTGATCAGTACCGGCAAATGGCTGCATTCCGAGGCGGTGCCGGAACTGGCGCAACAGCATTTCTGGATCTTCGGCGCCACTGCCCGCTACGTCTCGCGCGTGTTCGAGGCGTCGGCCTCCGGATTCCGCCGCTTCTGAGCGGCGGCAATCCCGCCGCCGCGCGGCGCATCCGCCCAGGTTCGGGTGGCAAACTTCAGGACCGCGGCGCCAAAGGCAGCGCCCATCACCGTCACGATGGCGATCATCCAGGCCATCCTTCTGCCGGTCTCGGACGCCTCGGACAGGAAGCGGGCATGCATGGCGGCGCGCTCGGCGACGATTTCGGGCAGAAAAATCCGCTCGGGCCGGCAGATCCTGGCCAGGCGGCAACACGGCGGCGGCACTATCGTCCAGCCGCGGTCGCAGCGCCTCCAGCCGGGCCGGGGCGTCCGGGGCGGCGGCTGCGTCCAGTGCCTCGTCCAGCGTCGCGTCGCGGGCGAGGGCGCGCAGCAAAGGCAACGGGGCGATGAAGGTGGCGACCAGGCCGGTCAGCCCCACCACCGCGAACGCCATCGCGAGGAACGCCATCCAGGTGCCGCCAGCCTTGCTCATGTTCTTCTCCGATGCGCCGCCGGCATCGGCTTCCCCGCGTTTGGCGTCAAGCCGAAGCGTGCCGCCAGCCGCCTGATATGCTTAAACTGGCCGCATGAGCGACAGCCCCTATCTGTTCACCGCCGCCGCACACCCCCTGCGCGACGCTGGCCCCCGGCTGCGGCTGCGCGAAGCGGTGACGGGCTTCGGCATCGCGCTGCGCTACCAGGAGCGCGCGCCGGACCCGCCTGGCGCCCCGGAGGGGTCCTGGTGCGAGACCGGGCATTCGATCTTCATCCTGTCCGGCCGAATCCGCTATCGGTTCGACGGCCACGTGGTCGAAGCCGGTCCCGGCGACATGCTGCACATACCGGCCGGACCCGCGCATCGCCACAAACCCAGCGTCGCCGGCGACGAGACGGTGCGCTACGTGCTGACGGAATTCGCCGAACCGGCCTGAACTTGACACATTGGGGGGGCGCGGTTATCTCCCGCGCCTCTTTCCGGCGCATGTCCGGACCTCCTGCAAGGCGTTCCTCCAATGAAGATCCGCAACAGCCTGCGCTCCGCCAAGACGCGCGACAAGAACTGTCGCGTGGTGCGCCGCCACGGCCGCATCTACGTCATCAACAAGAAGAACCCGCGCATGAAGGCCCGCCAGGGCTGAAGCCGCGGGCCTCTGCTTTTTGACGTCCGGTTCGACGAAACCGGTCGCGCAGCCCGAATTGCCGCCTTGTCGCCGAGCCGCATCCGCCACAGATGTGCAGGGGAGCGGGGAGGACGAGCATGATTGCGCAACCTGAACCAAAATGGGACGTGCTGGCGAAACGCGATGCCGTGGTCGCCGGCCTGCGCCGTCTGGTGCGCGAAAGCGGCGTGATCGCCGAGCCGTTGCGCTTGAAGCCGTACGAGACCGATGGGTTGTCGGCCTACCGGCAGACCCCGATGGCCGTGGTGCTGCCCGAAACCACGGACGAAGTCGCCGCCGTGATGGCGTTCTGCCACGCCCATGGCGTGCGGGTGATCCCGCGCGGCGCCGGCACCTCGCTATCAGGCGGCGCGCTGCCGCTGGCGGATGCGGTGGTGGTCGGGCTGATGCGGATGAACCGGATCCTGGACATCGACTATGCCGACCGCTGTGCCGTGGTGCAGGCGGGGGTGACCAATATCGGCATCACCCAGGCGGTGCAGGATCGCGGGTTCTTTTACGCGCCCGACCCGTCCAGCCAACTCGCCTGCATGATCGGCGGCAACGTCAACATGAACTCCGGCGGCGCGCATTGCCTGCGCTACGGGGTCACCGCGAACAACCTGCTCGGCCTGAAGATCGTCACGGCAGCCGGCGAGATCATCGACATCGGCGGCGCGCATCTCGATGCCGCCGGGTATGACTGGCTGGGCCTGCTCACCGGCAGCGAGGGCATGCTCGCGGTGGTCACCGAGGTCACCGTGCGCATCCTTAGCGGGCCCGGAAGGGGCGCGGGCGATGCTGGCCGCCTTCGCCTCCAACGAGGTCGCCGGCGCCTGCGTCGACGCGATCATTTCCTCCGGCATCATCCCGGTGGCGCTGGAATTCATGGACCGCCCGGCGATCCATGCCTGCGAAGCCTTCGCCCATGCCGGCTACCCGCTCGACGCCGAGGCCATGTTGATCATCGAGGTCGAGGGCAGTGTCGCCGAACAGGATTTCTTCCTCGACGCAATCAAGGCGATCTGCGCCCGGTTCGATCCGATCAGCCTCAAGGTGTCGCAATCGGCGGAGGAATCGCAGGCGATCTGGAAGGGCCGCAAGGGCGCGTTCGGCGCGGTCGGGCGGATCAGCCCGGACTATCTGTGCATGGACGGCACCATCCCGACCAGCCGGCTTAGCCGAGGTGCTCGGGCGCATCGGCGCGATGAGCGAGGCGTGCGGGCTGAAGGTCGCCAACATCTTCCATGCCGGCGACGGCAATCTGCACCCGCTGATCATGTTCGACGCCAACGACCCGCACAGCTTCGAAGCGGCGGAGAAATTCGGCGCCGACATCCTGAAGCTCTGCGTCGAGGTCGGCGGCTGCCTGACCGGTGAGCACGGCGTGGGGATCGAGAAGCGCGACCTGATGCCGGTGCAGTTCACCGAAATCGAGCTGGAGCAGCAGCGGCGGATCAAATCGGCCTTCGACCCGGGCTGGCTGTTGAATCCGTCGAAAGTGTTTCCGCTCAAGCCCGAGCGCGCGGCAGCGAAGGCGGCATGACGATCTGGGCGCCGGACAACGAGGCGGGAATCGTCGAACGCGTTCTGGCAGCGCATGCGGAGGGTGATCCGCTGCTGATCTGCGGCAATGCCACCAAATCAGGCCTGTTGCGGCCGATCCAGGCGGCCAACACGCTGTCCACGCGCGCGTTTTCCGGAATCACGCTGTATTCGCCGCAGGAACTCATTCTTTCCGCGCGGGCCGGAACGCCGATGGCGGAGATTGAGGCCGCGGTGGCGGCAAAAAACCAGCATATCATCGCCGAACCGCCAGATTTTTCAGCTTTGTTCGGCACGTTGGCGCCGCAGACCTTGGGCGGGGTGGTAGCGGCGAACCTCTCCGGGCCACGGCGCGTCGCCTGGGGCGCGATGCGCGACCATGTGATGGGCGTGCGCGCGGTGAACGGCATGGCCGAAGAAATCCACGCCGGCGGCCGGGTGCTGAAGAACGTCACCGGGCTCGATCTGTGCAAGCTGCTCTCCGGCAGCTACGGCACACTGGCGGTGATGACCGAGATCACCCTGAAAGTGCTGCCGGCGCCGCGAATTGCGCGGCACGTTGGTGCTGAGCGGACTAGACCCCGCCACCGCGGTGGCGGCGATGTCGGCCGCCCTCGGCTCGCCGTATGCGGTATCGGGCGCGGCCCACCTGCCGGCGGAAGCGGCGGCCAGCATTCCCGCACTCGCCCGCTTCGGCGGTGCGGTGACCCTCGCGCGGATCGAGGATTTCGCGCCGTCCGTCGCCTATCGCATGGGCCGCCTGCGCGCCGACCTGCAACCGTTCGGCCACGCCGAGATGCTGGATGACGAGGACACCCGCGCCGTCTGGGCCGGCGTGCGCGACGCGATGCCGATCGCCGCGGAAACGGGCGCGATCTGGCGGGTCTCGGTGCGCCCTTCGGCTGGCCCCGGCGTGGTCGCGGCGCTGCCGCCGTCGCGCTGGTTCATGGATTGGGGCGGCGGCCTGATATGGATCGCGGGCCCGGCGAACGAGGCGACGCACGCGGCGGTGGCCGCGGCCGCGCGGGCGGCGGGCGGCATTTGGACCCTGGTGCGCGGACCGGACGTCCTGCGCGCCGCGCGTCGATGTGCTGCCGCCGGAACCGGCGGCGCTGGCGCGCATTCGCGCGCAGGTGAAGGCCGCGTTCGATCCGAAATCCATTCTCAATCGCGGCCGCATGTACGCGGGCGTCTAGGCAGGTCCATGCAGACCTTCTTCACCCCGGAGCAACTCGCTGACCCGGAGATTTCGTCTTCCAACGAGGTGCTGCGCACCTGCGTGCATTGCGGCATGTGCACCGCCACCTGCCCGACCTTCGTGCTGCTCGGTGACGAGCTCGATTCGCCGCGCGGCCGGATCTACCTGATCAAGGACATGCTGGAATCCGGCCGCCCCGCCACCGAGGAGGTGGTGCGCCACGTCGACCGCTGCCTCTCCTGCCTGGCCTGCATGACCACCTGCCCGAGCGGCGTGAACTACATGCACCTGGTCGACCACGCGCGGGTGCGAATTGAGGAAACCTACCGGCGGCCGTGGCATGACCGGGCGATGCGCGCGATGCTGTCGGCGGTGCTGCCGCGCCCGATGCTGCTGCGCCTCGCCCTGATCGGCGCCGGCTTGGCGCGGCCATTCGCACGCCTGCTGCCGCGCCGGGGCATGCTGGCCCAGCGCCTGCATGCGCTGCTGCGCCTGGCACCCGCCGCGATGCCGCCGCCTTCGCCGGCGTTGCGGGAAATCCATGCCGCCCTTGGCCCGCGCCGCGGCCGCGTGGCTCTGCTGGCCGGATGCGCCCAGCAGGTGCTGGATCCCGAGATCAACGCCGCGACCATCCGGCTGCTGACCCGCATGGGCGTCGAGGTGGTGGTCGCGCGCGGTGCCGGTTGCTGCGGCGCGCTGCCGCACCACATGGGGCGGCACGACGCGGCGATGGACTTGGCGCGCGCCAACATCGACGCCTGGACGCGGGAGATGGACGGGGCCGGCCTGGACGCCGTCGTCGTCAACACTTCGGGCTGCGGCACCACGGTGAAGGATTACGGCTTCATGTTCCGCGCGGCGGAAGGCGATTGGCCGGCGCGCGCGGCACGGGTCTCGGCCGCGGCACTCGATATCAGCGAGTATCTGACCCGGCTGGATTACGCGCCCGCGCGTCCGGCGCCGGGGCTGACGGTTGCCTACCATTCGGCGTGCAGCCTGCAGCATGGACAGGGCGTGACCGGCGAGCCGAAGGCGTTGCTGCGGTGCGCCGGCTTCACCGTGGTGGAACCGGCGGAGGGGCATCTCTGCTGCGGTTCGGCCGGCACCTACAACGTGCTGCAGCCAGAGATCGCCGAGCGCCTGCGGGCGCGCAAGCTGGCGAATTTGCAGGCGACGAAGCCGGACCTGGTCGCCGCCGGCAATATCGGCTGCATGACGCAGCTTTCCGGCGGCGGGCTGCCGGTGCTGCACACCGTGATGCTGCTGGACTGGATGGCCGGCGGACCGCGCCCGCCGGGCCTGCCGGGCTAGACTAGAAACCCAGCCTCTCGCGCGCCTCAGGCAGGCCGAGCGGCGCCAGCATTGCCTCGGACAGCATCGCCATGTCGCGCTCGCGGTCGCAGCCGAGGGCGGCGACCACCTGGCCGTGCTGGACGAACAGCGCCACGAAGCTTTGCGCATCGGGGTCGCCGTCGATGACGGTTTCTTCCCATTGCGCGGCGTGGCCGAGATACTCGAAACGTTTGCCATAATGATAGGTCCAGAAGAACGGCACGCCGGCATAGACAATGCTGCCGCCGAGCATGTTGCGCGCGGCGAGGCGGCCGTGCTGTTGCGCCAGACGCCAATGCTCGATTCGGGTTTCGGCGCCGTCGAGCGGAAAGCGTGCGACATCGCCGGCGGCGAACAGCGCATCGGCGGCGCGCATGCCGGCATCAACAACGATGCCGCCGTCCTCGGCCTTGCGCACTCCGCGCACGAAATCGGTGGCGGGGCGAACGCCGACGCCGATCAGCACCAGATCGGCGGCGAGACTCTCGCCCGTGTCGAGCCGGACGCTTGCCGCCCTCGCGTCGCCCTCGATCGCGGCCAGCTTGCGGCCGGAATGGAACACGACGCCGTGCTTCTCGTGCAGCGCCTTGAACATGGCGCCGAGGCGCGGCCCGAACTGCTTGGCGAACGGGATCTGCTCCGGCGCCACGATGTCGACCGCGATACCCTGTTTGCGGAATCCGCTGGCGACTTCGAGCCCGATGAAGCTGCTGCCGAGAATCACCGCCCGGCCTCTCGCATCCTCCATCAATGCGGCCGCGTCGGCACGGCCGCGCAAGACGTGCACGAATTTCAGTCGGGTGCCGGGAAGGTCGGGGAGGATCGGTTCGCCGCCGGTGGCGACCAGCGCCGCGTCGTAGCCGAGCTTGCTTCCGTCGGCGAGGACGGCTTGGCGCGTGACGGCATGGAGCGCCGTGACCTCGCCATGCAGGATTTCGATCGCCTGGTCCGCGAGGGCGTCTTCGCCACATAAAGCCGGCACCTCGTCCACCGGCATCTCGCCTGAGGTGACGAATTTGCTCAGGGCCGTGCGGTCATACGGCAGCCCCGGCTCGCGGCCGAGCAATTGCACGCGCCCGGCAAAGCCGAACTCGCGCAAGGCGAGTGCGGCGGCGATGCCGGCCGCGCCGGCGCCGACCACCAGCATCGTCCGCGCGTCGCTGCCGCGTGGCGGCGTTGGTGTCACGATCGGCGCGGCGTCGGCGAAGACATCGTCGCCTTCCACCCGGACGGGAAAGCGGGTCAGCGCCGAGAGGGCCGGCGGGTCCAGCAACGCGCCGTCCGCCGCGGAAAACCGCGCCTTGTGCCACGGGCAGATGATGTGCCCGTCACAAACCGCGCCCATCGCCAATGGCCCGCCGGCATGCGGGCACTTGGCCGCGTACGCGCGCACCGCGCCGCCTTGTCGGACCAGCAGGATCTCGGTGTTGCCGATCTTCACCGTGATGCCACGATCTTCCGGCAATTCCGATTGGGCGGCGACGCGCTGCATGCGCTTTCCCCCTGGGCATGCAGTGTCAACCCTCACGCGATGTCGCGGTTCCCGCCGGCGTCAGCCGGGATAAGGCTGGCCCCAGCGCTCGGCATAGACGACATCGGCAAGCTCGGTGCGCCCGACGGGGCCGAACCGGCCCATCGGGTAGCCGATCGGCAGGATGGCGTAGGAATGCACCCCATCCGGCAATCCCAAGGCGGCTTCGGCCTCTTTCTCGTGCAGCAGATGCCGCGTCGTCAGGGTGGCGCCGAGGCCGAGCGCCCGCGCCGCCAGCAGCATGTTCTGCACCGCCGGGTAGATCGAGGCGCCGGCGACGCGGCCGGGATTGGCGCCGTCTTCCAGGCAGGCGACGATCCAGACCGGCGCTTCATGGAAATGCTCGGTGAGGTATTGCACGGCGGCGTTCTGGCGGGCGAAGCGCGCGGGGTCGGAGCCTGGCGGCGGCGGGCTGGTGTGGTGGCGTGGGCCGATCACCTCGTCGAACGCCTTCTGGTAGAACACCTGCACGGCTTTCTTCACCGCCGGGTCCTTGATCACCAGGAACCGCCAGCGTTGGGTGTTGCCGCCATTGGCCGCACAAATCCCGGCTTCGAGGATGCGGCGGATCAGCGCGTCGGGCACCGGGTCCGGCTTCAGCCGGCGCATGGCGCGGGTGGTGTGGATGATGTCGAAGATCTCACCTGTCTCGGTCCCAGCAGCGCTCATCGTGTTCCTCCCGGATTGCGGTCTTGATATCCTAATGCCACTTCCGCCACGATACCGCGATGCGGTGGATTGCCCTGGTGCTGTTGGCTGGCCTCTCCTTCGCCCCGGGCGCGTGGGCGCAGGCCCCGGCGCGCCCGGATCCGCGCCGCGCGGAAATCGAACTCGTTGCTGTCTGGGCTGCAGACGGCGCCGAATGAAGAGGCGGCAACGGCGATCGAGAACAGAGTCCGGCAATTGTGGCTGCAAGGCGGCTCGGCGGCGGCGACGTTGCTGATGAATCGCGGCCTGCGCGACCTTTCCAATGAAGCCGCCGAGGAAGCGGAGCATGATTTCGACGCGGTACTGGTGCTGGAGCCGGAATTGCCCGACGCCTATTACCGCCGGGCGCTGGCGCGCTTCGGGCTCGGCGACTACGCCGGCGCGCTGGCCGACATCGAACAGACGCTGAAGCGCGAGCCGCGGCATTTCGCGGCGTTGCAGAGTCTGTCGCGCATTGCCGAGGCCCGCGACGATTTCAAGGGCGCTTTGGCGGCCTGGAAAAAAGTGCTGGAGCTGTCGCCGAAAACCAAGGACGGCGAGGAGCGCCGCAAGATCCTCGCACGAAAGGCGTTCGGCGAGGCGACCTGACGCCGCGCGTTCGGTTCATGGCCATGCGCCGCTGACTGGGGTAATTAAACGGCCCCGGCAACCACCCGCGAGACCATCCGCAATGAGCGCCACCCCCGCACTGCACTGGCTGCCGGCGATCGATGACTGGCGCCCCCGGCTCGCGGCATTCCGGGCGGCGCCGAGTTGGGACGAGGCGATGGCGCTGGCCGGGTCGCGTCTCGATTTCGTCCGCACCAATGCGCTCGACGCTTCGGTGCTCCAGGCCTTCGCCGAGCCGCCGGCCGGGCTGGCGACGCGGCCGGTGCGGCTGGCGATCCTGGGCTCGTCCACGCTCGCGCATCTGCATGCGGGGATCCGGCTCGCGGCGCTGCGCCGTGGCATTCACCTCACCACCTACGAGAATGAATACGGGCAGTATTTGCAGGAATTGATGGAGCCGGAATCCGGGCTGCATCGCTTCAGGCCGACCGCGATCCTGCTGGCCCTCGACGCCCATCATCTCGCGGCCGGGGTGAACGGGTCGATGTCGGCCGCCGGCGCGGATGCCGCTTTGGCGGAGATCGAGGGTCGGATCACGCAATGCTGGCAGTTGGCGCGCGAGGCGTTCGCCTGCCCGATCATCCACCAGACGGCGCTGCCGGTGTGGCCGGCAGCTGCTGGGCAGCAACGAGCATCGCCTCGCCGGCTCGCGCGGGCGACTTCATCGCCCGGCTGAACGCAAGGCTGCGCGACATGGCGGACGCCGACGGGGTCGAACTGCTGGCGCTCGACGCGCGCGCGGCGCGTCGATGGCCTCGGCGCGCTGGCACGACCCGGCGCTGTGGCATCGCGCCAAGCAGGAGGTTTCGCCGGCGGCAGCGCCGATGTACGGCGAGCTGGTGGCGCGGCTGCTCGCGGCGAGGCAGGGCGGTCCGCCAAATGCCTGGTGCTGGACCTCGACAACACGCTGTGGGGCGGCGTCGTCGGCGATGACGGCGCTGGAGGGGCTGGTGCTCGGGCAGGGCAGCGCGCTTGGCGAGGCCTTCGTCGCGTTCCAGGACTACGCGCGCGAACTGTCGCGGCGCGGCGTCATCCTCGCCGTGTGCTCGAAGAACGACGAGGCGAACGCGCTGGAGCCGTTCGAGAAGCATCCGGAGATGGTGCTGCGGCGCCGCGACATCGCCAGCTTCGTCGCCAACTGGAACGACAAGGCGGCCAATATCCGCGCGATCGCCGCAGGAGCTGAATATCGGTCTCGATGCACTGGTGTTCGTCGACGACAACCCGTTCGAGCGCGACCTGGTGCGGCGCGAACTGCCGATGGTGGCGGTGCCGGAAATCCCCGACGACCCGCGCCTGTGTGCCGCGATCCTGGCGGATGCCGGGTATTTCGAGGGGCTGGCGATCACCGACGAGGATCGCGCGCGCACCCGGCAATACCAGAGCAACCGCGACGCGCGAGCAGCTGAGCGCCTCGGCCACCGACCTGCGAGCTTATCTGCGCGGCCTGGAGATGCAGCTGATCTGGCGCCGCTTCGACCGCATCGGCCTGCAGCGCACGGTGCAGCTGATCAACAAGACCAACCAGTTCAACCTGACCACCCGCCGCTACACCGAGGACGAGGTGCTCGGCGGTGATGGCACGATGACCGCGCGTTCGGCCTGCAGCTTCGCCTGCTCGACCGGTTCGGCGACAACGGCATCATCGCCATCGTCATCGGCCGGATGCAGCAGACGATGACGTTGCTGATCGACACCTGGCTGATGAGCTGCCGGGTGCTGGGGCGGCAGGTCGAGCCGACGACGCTGAATCTGGTGGTGGCGCAGGCCAGCGGCTCGGCGCCACCAGCGTGATCGGGCGAGTATCGTGCCGACCGCGAAGAACGGCATGGTGCGGGACCATTATGCCAGGCTCGGCTTTGCCACCGGGCCGGCCGATGCCGAGGGCGCGACCGCAAGCGTGCTCGATCTCGCCGCGTTCTCGCCGGCGGAGACGTTCATCGACGTGAAGGAGGGCTGAGCCCATGACCGAAACCGAGATCTACGCGGCATTGGGCGAAATCTTCGCGACGTGTTCATGCGCGACGACATCGCGCTGAAGCCGGAGCTGAGTGCCAAGGACGTGCCGGGCTGGGATTCGTTCAAGCAGATCGAAATCATCATCGCCACCGAGGAACGCTTCGCCATCAAGGCGACAACTCGCGAACTGGACCGGCTGCGATGCGTCGGCGACCTGGCGCAGCTGATCGGCAGCAAGATCGCGGCGTGACGCCTTGCCGGCTCGCCGGCCGCCCGCTCAACCGGTGACGGCGACGCCCATCCGTCCTGCCAAATCCTGCACGAACTGCCAGGCGACGCGTCCGGAGCGGCCGCCGCGGGTCATCGACCATTCCACCGCTTGCGCGTGCAGCGCGTCGGCGGCGATGTTGCAGCCCGAGGGCGGCGGCATAGCCCTCCACCATCGCGAAGAACGCCGCCTGATCGGCATTGTGAAAGCCGATCCACAGACCGAAGCGGTCGGAGAGCGAGACTTTTTCCTCGGTCGCCTCCGACGGGTTGATCGCGGTGCTGCGTTCGTTCTCGATCATGTCGCGCGGCATCAGATGGCGGCGGTTGGAGGTGGCGTAGAACAGCACGTTGTCGGGCCGTCCCTCGATGCCGCCATCCAGCACCGATTTCAGCGCCTTGTAGTCGGCGTCTTCGCGTTCGAAGGAAAGGTCGTCGCAGAAGATCAGGCAGCGGCGGGTCTCGTGCGCGGAGCAGGCGCAGGAGTTCGGGCAGCGTGGCGATGTCCTCGCGGTGGATCTCGATCAGCACCAGGCTGCCGGGGCGCTCGGCATTGGCCTGCGGCGTGCGCCGCCTTCACCAGCGACGACTTGCCCATGCCGCGGGCGCCCCAGAGCATGGCGTTGTTGGCGGGAAAGCCGTGGGCGAAACGCAGTGTGTTGTCGAGCAGGATCTGCTTCTGCCGATCCACTGCCCGACCAGCAGGTCGATGCCGACGCGCGACACCTTCGGCACCGGCGACAGATGCGCCGGCGAGGGGTGCCAGACGAAGGCGTCGGCGGCGGAGAGATCGACCTTCGACGGCGGCGGCGGGGCCAACCGCTCCAGCGCCTCGGCGACGCGGGTGAGGGTCTCGAGCAGGCGCTGGTCCATATCGGGTCTTTCCGGGGGAATAGCTTGACGTGCGGGGGGCGGAAACTATGGTCCCGGCCGAACCACCGCAACCCGGAAAGCTCATATGCTCATTTCTCCAGCCTACGCGCAGGACATCTCTGGCCTGCTCGGCAATGCCGGCCAGTTCCTGCCGCTGGTCCTGATCTTCGGCGTCTTCTACTTCCTGCTGATCCGCCCGCAGCAGCAGCGCCAGAAAGAAGCCAAGGCGATGCTGGCCGCGATCAAGCGCGGCGACCGGGTGGTGACCGGCGGCGGCATCATCGGGCTGGTGCAGAAGGTGAAGGACAACAACGAGGTCGAGGTCGAGATCGCCCCGAACGTGCGGGTGACGGTGTTCCGCGACACCATCAGCAGCGTGGTCAACCCGATGCCCGCCAACGACGCGAAGGCGGTCAAGGGAACCTGAGGACTCCGTCTCCTGACCCTCCCCCAAACTGCCGGGGGAGGGAGAGACCGGAAATTACAGCTGAGAAGCGGCGAACTCGTAGTTGGCGAGCTTGTCCAGCCAGTTGCTGACGTAGTCAGGGCGGCGGTTGCGGAAGTCGAGGTAGTAGCTGTGCTCCCACACGTCGCAGCCGAGCAGGGCACGCCCCTCGCCTGTGGCGAGCGGGTTGGAGCCGTTCGGCGTCTTCACGCATTTCAGCTTGCCGTCACCCGCCAGCACCAGCCAGGCCCAGCCGGAGCCGAACTGCGTGGTCGCCGCGGTCTTGAACGCGTCCTTGAAGGCGGCGACGCTGCCGAAATCGGCGGTGATCTTGGCCTCAAGCTTGCCCGGGATGCTGCCGCCCGTGGGCGCCATGTTTTGCCAGAACAGGATGTGGTTCCAGTGCTGCCCGGCATTGTTGAACACCGGCGCCATGTCGGGCTTGCCGTTGGTCATCTTCACGATGTCCTCCAGCGACTTGCCCTGCAGGTCCGGGTTCTTCTCCACGAAGCCGTTCAGCGCCGTGACATAGGCCTGGTGGTGCTTGCCGTGGTGCAGCTCCAGCGTCTCCTGGCACATGCCGCGCTCGGCGAGCGCTGACACGGAATAAGGGAGCGGGGGGAGTTCAAAGGCCATTGACGCTTCTCCGGGATGATGATTTTGCCAGGATACGCTGCGGTCCTGCGGTAGCTATGACCGGCGTCCGGACGCGTCAAGCTTGCACGAAGCGGCGATCGGCGCCACCTCGCGGTCGATGTCGCTCTCCCCACTCGGCGCGCTGGTGCGCCGCCACGATCCTGACCGCTTCCTGACGGCGCTGTTCGCGCCGCAGGACCGGCGGGAGGTGCTGTTCCTGCTCTATGCCGTGAACCATGAGCTGGCCCGCGCGCGCGAGGTGGTCAGTGAGCCGATGCTGGCGCTGATCCGCCTGCAATGGTGGCGCGAGGTGGTGGAGGGTGCCAGGCGGCGGCACGAGGTCGCCGGCCCCTTGGGGGAGGCGCTGGATGCGGGCCTCGTCGACCCGGCCGACCTGCTGGCGATGATCGGCGGGCGGGAGCTGGAGACCGAGCCTGCGATCGCCACCCTGGCCGAGTGGCGCGGCTACCTGCTGGCGACAGCGGGCAAGCTCGCCGCATCGGCTGGAAGGGCACTCGGGGCCGATGCTGCCACGCGTGAGCGGCTGCGCGCACTCGGCGCCGCATACGGCGCGGCGGGCCAGATCCGCAACGTCGCGGTGCTGGCGCGGCAGGGGCGCTGCATGCTGCCCGCGGACGTGCTGGGAGCGCATGGGCTGACGGTGGACGCGGTGGTCGCGGCCCCGGCGGCAGCGGCGCTGGAGCCGGCGTTGCGCGATTTGGCGCAGGCGGCGATGTCGTGGTTGCGAACTGACGGCGGCAAGCTGCCACGCCCGGTTGTGGCCGCGGCACTGCCGGCGGCATTGGCGCGGCGCGACCTCAGGCGGGTGGCGCAGGCCGAGAGGCCGCGCGGCACCGGCGACCGGCTGGCGGTGATGCTGAGTGCCCTGACCGGCCGCGTCTGATCATTCCGCCCGCTGCATCGCCGCCTCGACGATGGTGAGCCACGGCCAGCGGGATTGGTAGGACAGCGCCTTCTCACGGAAACGGACGGGGTCGTGATGCCGCGGATTCGTCCGCAACATCCCGTGCCAGAGGTCGGAGAATCCGTTCGGGGCATAGAGCGCGCCGGTCGTGACCTCGATGCCGATGCAGGTGCAGGGGATCAGATAGCGGTCGATGCCGTCGCGCGCCGAGCGCAAACGCGGGTAGTCGCCGCCAAACCGGGCGCGGTACCAAAGATGCACCCGCGCCTGGTTCTTCACCTCGACGGTGACGCCGAGATCGGCGAACAAGCTTGATGCCGCCTGGATCACCGCGTCTTCGGCTTCGTAGGAAACATCTAAGTCGTCGAAATAGAAGACGTCGTAATCCTTCACGCCGGCATCCGGCGCGCGGCCGGACCGGGCATTCCAAACCGCCTGGAACAGGCAGCCGGCGACCAGGTGGCATTGTGGCAAGGCAAGTGCGGGCAAGCGCCGCAGGATCTCGGCGTTGACAGGGTTGGTCAGCGCCAACGCGATGAACCTCGCCGCGTCCAATTCCTTCGTGTCGCGTTCGTCCATCGGTCAGGCGCGCTTGCGCTGCTTCGCCTGAACCGGCGCCAGCAGCGGGGCCAGGAAGCGGCCGGTGTGGCTGTCGGCGCTGACGGCGATATCCTCCGGCGTGCCCGCCGCCACCACGCGCCCGCCGCCTTCGCCGCCCTCGGGGCCGAGGTCGAGGATCCAATCGGCGGTCTTGATCACTTCGAGGTTGTGCTCGATCACGATCACCGTGTTGCCCTGGTCGACCAGCGCGTGCAGCACCTCCAGCAGTTTCCGCACATCCTCGAAATGCAGGCCGGTGGTGGGCTCATCGAGGATATACAGCGTACGCCCGGTGGCGCGGCGGGCGAGTTCCTTCGACAGCTTGATGCGTTGCGCCTCGCCACCGGAAAGTGTCGTCGCCTGCTGGCCCAAGGCGATATAGCCGAGCCCGACCTGCTGGAGGATCTTCAGCCGGTCATGGATCTTGTTGACCGCGGAGAAATACGGCACCGCCTCGTCCACCGTCATCGCCAGCACCTCGGCGATCGATTTGTCGCGGAATTTTATTTCCAGGGTCTCGCGGTTGTATCGGCGTCCCTTGCAGGTGTCGCAGGTCACGAACACGTCGGGCAGAAAATGCATCTCGATCTTCAGCAGGCCGTCGCCCTGGCACGCCTCGCAGCGCCCGCCTTTGACGTTGAACGAGAACCGGCCGGATTTGTAGCCGCGCGCCCGGCTTTCCGGCAGTTCGGCGAACCAGTCGCGGATCGGCGCGAACAAATCGGTGTAGGTGGCGGGGTTGCTGCGCGGGGTGCGGCCGATCGGCGACTGGTCGATGTCGATGATCTTGTCCAGCAGTTCCAGCCCGTCGATACGGGTATGCGGCGCCGGCACCTCGCCCGAGCCCATCAGCCTGCGGCTCGCGGCCTTGTACAGCGTATCCACCACCAGCGTCGATTTGCCGCCACCGGACACGCCGGTGATGCAGGTGAAGGTGCCGAGCGGAAACGACGCCGACACGTCCTTGAGGTTGTTCCCCCGCGCGCCGACCACCGTGACCATGCGGTCCTTCTGCACCGGACGGCGCATCGCCGGCACGGGAATGCGCAGCCGGCCGGAAAGATAGCCGCCGGTGAGCGAATTCGGATGCGCCGCGACCTCCGCAGGCGTGCCCTTGGCGACGACATGGCCGCCGGCAAGCCCCGCCGCCGGGCCCATGTCGATGAGGTAGTCGGCGGCGCGGATCGCGTCCTCGTCGTGCTCCACCACCAGCACGGTGTTGCCGAGCGACTTCAGCCGCCGCAGCGTCGCCAGCAGGCGTTCGTTGTCGCGCTGGTGCAAGCCGATCGACGGTTCGTCCAGCACGTACAGCACGCCGGTCAGGCCGGAACCGATCTGGCTGGCGAGGCGGATGCGCTGGCTTTCGCCGCCCGAAAGGGTCGCCGAGCCGCGTGCAAGGGTGAGGTAGTCGAGCCCGACATCGACCAGGAACTGCAGCCGCTCGACGATTTCGCGCAGGATGCGGCGGGCGATTTCCTGGCGTTGCGGCGTGAGGGTTTCGAGCACGCCCTGGAACCACACCAGCGCCCGCCTGATCGGCAGCTCCGAGGCTTCTGCGATGTTGCTGCCGGCGATCTTCACCGACAACGCCTCAGGCTTCAGGCGGGCGCCGTTGCAGACTGCGCACGGCTTCTCCGCCTGATAGCGGCTCATTTCCTCGCGCACCCAGGCGCTGTCGGTTTCCTGCCACCGCCGCTGCAGATTTTTCACCACGCCCTCGAACGGCTTGGTGACGGTGTATTGCCGCACCCCGTCCTTGTAGGCGAAGGCGATATTGGTGTCGCCGGTGCCGAACAGAATGGCGTGGCGCACCGCCTCCGGAAGGTCGCTCCAGGGGGTGCGGGTGGTGACCTTGAAGTGCCTGGCGAGGCTCTGCAACGTCTGGTCGTAATACGGGCTTTGCGCCCCGGTCCAGGCGGCGACGGCGCCCTCGGCGATCGAGCGGCGCTCGTCCGGCACCACCAGATGCGGATCGAAGAAGCTCTCGACGCCGAGGCCGTCGCAGGCCGGGCAGGCGCCGTGCGGCGAATTGAAGCTGAACAGCCGCGGCTCGATCTCCTCGATCGAAAACCCGCTGACCGGGCAGGCGAAGCGGCTGCTGAAGATGGTGCGCTCACCGCCATCCGCGCGCTCGGCGTGCACGACGCCGTCGGCCATCGCGAGTGCCGTCTCGAAGCTGTCGGCAAGGCGGGACTGGATGCCGTCGCGGACCACCACACGGTCCACCACCGCCTCGATCTCGTGCTTGGTCTTGCGGTTCAACGGCGGCACGTCGGCGATCTCGTACAGCTTGCCGTCCACCTTCACGCGGGTGAAGCCGCGGCGCTGGAGTTCGGCCAGTTCCTTGCGGTATTCGCCCTTGCGGTCGCGCACGACAGGGGCGAGCAGCAGCAGCCGCGTGCCCTCCGGCATCGCCATCACCCGGTCGACCATCTGGCTGACCGTCTGCGCCTCGATCGGCAGACCGGTGGCGGGCGAGTAGGGCACGCCGACGCGGGCCCAGAGCAGCCGCATGTAGTCGGCGATCTCCGTCACCGTGCCAACGGTGGAGCGCGGATTGCGGCTGGTGGTCTTCTGCTCGATCGAAATCGCCGGCGACAGGCCCTCGATCGAATCGACGTCCGGCTTGCCCATCAGCTCCAGGAACTGGCGCGCATAGGCGGAAAGGCTCTCGACGTAGCGACGCTGGCCCTCGGCGTAGATGGTGTCGAACGCAAGGGAGGATTTTCCGGAGCCGGAAAGGCCGGTAATGACAACAAGCTGGTCGCGGGGTATCTCGATGTCGATGTTCTTGAGGTTATGCTCGCGCGCGCCGCGCACGTGTATGGAGCCGGCCATGCAGATATCCCTCGGGACTCGGAATTTGGGGTGACGCGGATTGTGTTCTTGAGTTGTTCCATTTATATGGTCCCAATCACGCGGCTTGGGAAGCCCGAACCGGCTTGCGCCGGCGGTATCCCCGGGGGCGTGGGAATGAGTGTTCAGGCGGGCGGCCCCTCGGTGGGTTCAGAGTGAGGAGAGAGCGATATGGCGGGTAGCGTCAACAAGGTGATTCTGGTCGGCAATCTGGGTAAGGACCCGGAGGTCCGAACCGCCCAGGACGGCACAAAAATCGTCAATTTCTCGATCGCCACCAGCGAAACCTGGAACGACCGCGCCTCCGGCGAGCGCAAGGAAAAGACCGAGTGGCACCGCGTGGTGGTGTTCAACGACCGGATCGCCGACGTGGTCGAGAAATATGTGCGCAAGGGCAGCAAGGTCTATATCGAGGGCGCGCTGCAGACCCGCAAATGGACCGACCAGTCCGGGCAGGAGAAATACACCACCGAAGTGGTGATCGGCCGGTTCAAGGGCGAACTGACCATGCTCGACGGTCGCCAGGGCGGCGAGGGGGCGGCCCCGGGCGGCGGTGGCGGGGGTGAGAGAAGCAGCTTCCAGCCGCGCGAACGTGCGCCCGCGGGGCGTGCCGCGGCGCCGGCCCGCAGCGGTGGCGCGCCGTCATGGGATGCGCCCAAGGGCGGCGACCTCGACGACGAGATTCCGTTCTGACGCGGGGCGCGGCGAGGACGCCGGCTACTTCCAGCTGGACTGGAAGAAGCGCGGCATCTCGTCCTGGTAGGCGGTGAAGTTGAGCTGGCGGGAAATGCCGTAGACCGTCACCGAGGTGCTCAGCGGCACCCAGTACGCCTGCTCGGTTTCCAGCTTGAGGGCGCGGCCATACGCCGCCTTGCGTGCGGCCGGATCGGCCACCGGGCTTGCTTCCGTCAGCAGGCGCGTAAGCTCCGGGTCTTTCGCCATGTCGTCGAGGCCGCCGCCGAAGAAATACGGCATGATCGCGGAGATGTCGTTGATCGAGTTCGAGCCCCACGAGGTCATGCTGATCGGCGCGTCGCCTTTCTGGCTGCGCAACGTCGCGGCCGAAGTCTGCAACGTCGTCACCTTGGCGCGGATGCCGACGGCGCGCAGGTAGTTCTGCACCGCGCCGGCCCATTGCGGCAGCAGCGCGTTGACGATTTCGGTGTCGAACCCGTCGGGGTAGCCGGCTTCGGCGAGGAGGGCGCGGGCCTTCGCCGGGTCGTAGTCGTAATGCACCTCCGCCTCAAGGTCGCAGCCGATTTGGGTGAAATAGCACGGCCCGTCTGGCACCCGCGCGCCGCCCTGCACGAGTTGCTTGGCGAAGGCCTGGCGGTCGATCGCATGCATGATCGCGCGGCGCACCCGCACGTCCTTCAGCGGGCTGTTCTCGCTGGAGCGGCCGGCGGCGTCGATCGTCAAATGCGCGATCCGCATCGATTCGTGCCGAATGGTGGTGAGCGTCGGCATGGCGGCGATCTGGTTGAACTGGTCGGCGTTGAACTGCCAGATCCAGTCGGCCTGGCCGCCGAGCAGGGCCGTCAGCTCGGTGCTTGAATCCGCGACCTCGTGGATCACCAGATGCTTGATCGCAGGCTTGCCCTTGGGGCCGCCGAAATAACCGTCATAGCGTTCCATGTCGATCAGGTTGACGCCGTCGATCTTGTTGACCTTGTAGGGTCCGGTGCCCACCGGCTCCTTCTTGAAGCCGTCATGCCCCACCCGCTCGCGATAGGCGGCGGGATAGATCGGCGTCACGAAGGCGAGGTATTCCAGCGCCGGCGGGAACGGCGCCTTCAGCTTCAATCGCACATGATAGTCGTCGATCGCCTCGGCGCCGGCGAGATAGCTGAAGTTGCTCGGCACGACGATGCCGGATTTCGGATCGGTGATGGTCTTGATGGTGTAGACCACGTCGGCGGCGGTGAATTTGTCGCCGTTATGGAAGGTGACGCCCTGGCGGAGTTCGAATTCCAGCGTGGTGGGATCGACGAGCTTCCACGATGTCGCCAGCAGCGGCTTCATCTCCAGGCTGTCCGGATCGCGGTAGATCAGGCCGTCGAAGGCATGGTGGGCGAAGATCAGGCCGGTGCGCATGTTGTTGTAGTACGGATCGACGTCGGCGATCTGGTCGCGCCAATAGACGCGCAGGGTGTCGGCGGACTTTTGCGCCTGCGCCGGCGCTTGGAACAGCACGGCCGCGAGCAGGCCAGCGCCGGCGGCGCGCCGCAGAACATGTCCAATGCGCATGCGTCTCTCTCCAATGCCGGGCCTAGATCGTGATGGTCGCTGGTATCAGCGACCATCACGATCTAGCCTTTTGTTTAGGCGAGCAATTTTATGGCACGGTGATTCCACCTAAAGCCATATTGCTCTAACGCCACGCTATCGCCGCCATGGCGCAGTGGCAACCGCCCGCGGGTAGGCGAACCGTCCGCTCCCGGGTTATAAAATCCCGGGAATCCCGCCTCACGGAGGAAGAAATGTCGTTCACGCTGGTCTCGCCGCGCTGTCTTCTGGTGGGTGGGGGTGCCGTCGCCGAAATCGCCGGGCTGCTGGCGAAGTTTTCGCTGTCGCGTCCGCTGGTCGTGACCGATCCGTTCATGGTGTCGTCCGGCCTGGTGCGGCGCGTGCTGGACCCGCTCGCCGCCGCAGGAATCACAGCGGACGTCTTCAGCGAAACCATCCCAGAACCGACCGACACGGTGGTGCGGGAAGGCGTCGATCGGATGCGCGGACAAAACTATGATTGCCTGATCGGCTTCGGCGGCGGCTCGCCGATCGACACGGCCAAGGCGATGGCGATCCTGGCCGGCGGCGACGCGCCGATGTCCGCCTACAAGGTGCCGCACCAGGCCGACCGCGCCGCACTGCCCGTGATTGCCATTCCCACCACCGCCGGCACCGGCAGCGAGGCGACGCGCTTCACCGTCATCACCGACGCCGCGCGCGGCGAGAAGATGCTGATCGCCGGGCTCGGTGCCCTGCCGCTCGCCGCCATCGTCGATTACGAGCTCACCTTCACCGTGCCGCCGCGCACCACCGCCGACACCGGCGTCGACAGTCTGACGCACGCGCTCGAAGCCTACGTCTCCCGCCGCGCCAATCCCTTCAGCGACGCCCAGGCACTGGCGGCGATGGGATTGATCGGCACCAATTTGCGCACCGCGTTCCACGAGCCGCGCAACGCGGCGGCGCGGGAAGCGATGATGCTCGGCGCGACCCAGGCGGGCATCGCCTTCACCAACAGTTCGGTGGCGCTGGTGCACGGCATGTCCCGCCCGATCGGCGCGCATTTCCACGTGCCGCACGGCCTGTCCAACGCCATGCTGCTGCCCGCCGTCACCCGCTTCGGGCTGGCCTCGGCACTGCCCCGCTACGCCGAGGCGTCGCGCCGGATCGGGTTCGCCGCACAAGCGGACAGCGACGAGGCGGCGGCCGGCAAGCTCGTGGACGGGCTGCTGTCGCTCAACGCCGAACTCGGCGTGCCAACGCCGCGCGGCTTCGGCATCGATCCGGCGGAGTGGGATGCGAAGCTCGACCTCATGGCCGATCAGGCCCTGGCCTCCGGCAGCCCCGCGAACAATCCGCGCGTGCCGGACAAGGCGGAGATCGTCTCCCTCTATCGCGCGGTCTGGTCGGCGAACGCCTGATCTCCACGAGCTGCATCAGGCTTTGCCTGCGCCAGTCTCTCGAAATCCATCCGCCTGAATGCAAAGCAGACAGACAGCATGCCGGAAAGCCAGCCTATCGTCGCCGACGTAAGACCGTCGAAGACGTCACCCCAGACGAAGAATTGGCGCAGGGTGACATGGGCCGCAATCCTCTCCTTCGTATTTCCCGGCCTCGGCCAATTCTATGCCGGGTCATACCGCCTCGGCATCGTCGTTTTCGCGGGCTGCGCGGCGGTGTTTTTCGCATTTCACGAAGTCACCCGATGGGTGGCACCCACTCCAATGGTTGTCGCACTGGTTATTGGCGGCATAGCCTTGATGGAGATGGTCTGCCTCGGTGCCGCGATCGATGCCGGGCGCAGGCTGAAGACCCGCCCTCGCCATGACCGCCCGCGCTGGTTCCGCTCGACATGGATCGCGGCACCCGTTGCGTTCGTGATCCTCGCTGGCATCGACCACGTATATCCGATGGGATGGATGTCGTTTTCAACTGGCGCATCGTCGATGGTGCCGACCCTGTTCAAAGGCGACCTCTTCATCGCTGACATCAGGCCGGGAACAGGGTTTCGCCATGGTGATCTGGCGGTCTTCGATTTGCCGCTCGACCCGGCGCAGATCTCGATCAAGCGGGTGATTGGCCTGCCGGGTGACCGGATCGCGTTCGACAAGGGTGATTTGTGGATCAACGGCGCCAAGGCGGCTGAGCGGCCGGACGGCGAGTTTATGGCTGTGGATGGACGGCGTGGACCAGTTCAGTGGAAGCGTTACATCGAGACCCTGCCGAACGGTCGTGAATACGCCATCGCGAAAGAGGGCGGCGAAGGCTTGTTCCCCAACACCCCTGAATACAAGGTCCCCGCCGGCAGCGTCTTCGTCCTGGGTGACAGCCGCGACAACAGCCTGGACAGCCGGATGGTGAATTTCGGCTTCGTGCCGGGACATTCGATGATCGGCCGACCGGAAACCATCTACTGGTCCGGCGAATTGGCGCGGATTCTGCGCCGGCTCGAATGACCAACCGGCGTCGCTCGTGCTGCGCCGCTGGATCGTGATGGTCGCTGGCATCAGCGACCATCACGATCTGGTCTTTTGTTTAGGCGAGCAATTTCATGGCACGGTGATTCCACCTGAAGCCATATTGCTCTAAAGTGGCTGGCCGAAGCCGAAGATTTCCTCGTGGGTGCGCGGCAGCGGGCTCGCCATCGCCAGGCGGCGATAGGCGCGTGGGGTCAGGCCGGTCTCGGCCCGGAAGGCGCGGATGAACGGCCCGATGGCGGGGAAGCCGGCGTCGAGCCCGATGGTCAGCACCGGCACCGCGAGCTGCGCCTCGTCGGCGAGCGCCGCCTTCGCCTCGGCAATGCGGTAGCGGTTGAGGAACACCTCGAAGTCACCGACGCCGAGTTCGGTGTGAATGGCCCGGCGCAACCGCCGCGCCGTCACATCAAGCTGCGTCGCCAAAGTGCTGATCGTCAGGCTGTCCTGACGGTACGCCCGCTCCACGCTCATCAGCCGCTCCAACGCGCGCAGCAGGGGCAGGTCGCTGGCCGGCGCGTGGCCGGGCAGTGTTGCGAAATGGCCGATTTCGAAACGACTGGGTCCGCGACCGGCGATGCCAAAGCTGCCAATGCCGAAACCGGAGGCGAGCGTGGCGCCGCCGATGCCCAGCAGCCGCCACGCCACCACGGCGGCGATCGCCGCGAGTGCCGCCGAACCGATGATCGCGAGACCGTGCCGGTCCAGCAACCACTGGATCATCGCCGCCGGGATCGCCGCCGCGAGGGCGACGACGCCGAGGCGCAATTGCCGGCGAACTCGATCAGGTCGGTGCGCCAGCCGGCGAAGGCGCGGGAGGCCGCCAGCCCGGCAAAGCCGACCGGCGTGAGGGCGAAGACCGCATCAATGGAGGCCGCGACCGACGCCTGCGCGGCATCGAGCAGCAGCAGGCCGGCCAACGCGGTCGCATGCAGGCCGTGCCGCCGGAAGGCATCGTCGAACAGCGCGCAGGCCATCAGCCAGAACAGCATCGCGCCGGTCCAGGCCATCACGGCCGCCGGAAATTGCCACCACGGCCCGAGGGCGGAAAGGCCGGGCATACCCCGGATCGCCCAGGCAGCCGCCCCGATGGCGACGCCGGCGGCCATCACTGGCGCTGGCCGGCGGGTGCGGCCAGGGCGCGGCCGACCGTCACGCCACAGCACGACGGCGATCAACAGGAACAACGCGATCGCTGCACCGCGCAGAATAGAATCGACCTGCAACCAGACCGGCTCTGGCAATGCGGTGGAAAAATTCATCGCGGCCACGCCAGCGGCCGCGCGTGGGTCAGACCCAGTGCGCCGGTTGCCAGACGCAGCCGCCGGTTGGCGAAATCGCCCAGTACCCCTCCATCCACTGGCGGCGCCCAGGACCGCTGGGCACCCAGGCTCCTTGTACCGCGATATAGCTGGTTCCGGTCCAATCCCAATGCGGCGGCTGGTAGACCTGCGGGGCGTAGGAAACCGGCGGCTTCGGCGGCGGTGCTGCGATCAGCTCCGGGATTGCCGGGCAGGAGCCGGCGACGGGGCCGGCGACGCAGCCAGCCAACGGCGCCAGCGCCAGCAGGACGGCTGATGTCCAAGGTCTTGCGTGCATGGCGGGCAATCCTGCTGTTGTGCAAAGCGAGATTATCCGATCGCGCCGTGCCCGGCCAGCGCCGCGGAAGCGGCACCAACAGTGGCGGCATGGGCATGCACCTGCGGCAGGCGCTGTTCAAGGAACACCGTCGCCGCGATCCGCGCCGCGTCAGGCGCATCGGCGCGGGCCTCCACGCGGGCGCAGAGCCAGCTTGCGACGAGCGTGCCGATCACCTGCAGGAATGCCGCGGCACCCGCTTCGGCCGCGCGGGGCTCGGCGCGGCGTAGCCAGGCGGCGGCATCGCGTGCCGCCTCGGCCGCGTGCAGCAGGGCAGGGGAGGCATAATCCGCCGCTTCGATCTCGGCGATCAGTTCCGCGATGGCAGCACCCTGGTCGCGCAGCAGGCCACGGCGGAGCAGGGTCAAGGCCTGGATGCCGTTGGTGCCTTCGTAAATCGGCGCGATCCGGGCGTCGCGCAGATGCTGGGCGGCGCCGGTTTCCTCGATGAAGCCCATCCCGCCATGCACCTGCACGCCGAGGCTCGCCGCCTCCACCCCGGCATCGGTCGCCCACGCCTTGGCGACGGGAATCAGCAGCGCGCCGACCGGCATGTCCGCGTTCAAAGCCGCGTACAGCGTCAACAGCCGGCCGCCGAGCGCCAGTGCCCGCATCGTCCACAGCATCCGGCGCACGTCGGGATGCTCGACGATGGCGACCCCGCCTTGCTCGCGCGCGGCCGCGAATTCGGTGGCACGGCGGAAGGCACGCTCCGCCGACGCCACACCCTGCATGGCGACACCGAGCCGGGCCGCGTTCATCATCGCGAACATGCAGGCGAGGCCGCGATTGGGCGGCCCCACTAACTCGCCCAGCGCATCTTCGAACTGCATCACGCAGGTCGGGCTGGCGTGAATGCCGAGCTTGTGCTCGAGCGACATGCAGGCGACGCCGTTGCGGCTGCCGTCCGCGAGCCGCTTCGGCACCGCGAACAGCGAGATCCCGGCACTCCCGGCGGGCGCGTCAGGCAGCCGGGCCAGCACCATGTGCAGGATGTTCTCGGCCATCCCGTGCTCGCCCCAGGTGATGAAGATCTTGGTGCCCGTGATGCGGTACCCTTTCGGATCCGGTGCCGCCCTGGTGCGTACGGCCGAGAGGTCGGACCCGGCCTGCGGCTCGGTCAGGCACATCGTTCCGGTCCATTGCCCCGTCACCATCGGCGCCAGCAGGCGCTGCTGCTGGTCGGCAGTGCCGTGCGTCTCCAGCAGGGCGATGGCGTCCTGGGTGAGCATCGGGCAGAGCGCGAAGGCCATGTTGGCGCCGCTGACCGGCTCGTACGCCGCCAGCGCGACGCTGTAAGGCAATCCCTGGCCGCCATGCTCGGCGGCGGCGGCGATGCCGACCCAGCCATCGGCGGCATAGGAGCGGAACGCCTCGGCGAAGCCCGGCGGCACCACCACCTCGCTGCCTGCCATCCGGGCGCCGATGCGGTCGCCCTCGCGATCGAGCGGCGCCAGCACGCCCGCGGCCATGCGGGTGGATTCCTGCAGGATCGCCGCGGTGTCGGCCTCAGCCATGGCGTCGAAGCCGAGCACGTGGTGCAGCAGCCAGGCGGTTTCCTCAGGTGGTGCGGCGATGCCCATGTTTTTCAGGCCCATTCCAGGCGTCAAGATCGAGGGGAGTATGCGCGGCCGACCCGGCGCCCGTCATCGCCGCGATGCGGCCCTCATGTCGTACTCCCAGGATTAGGCATGGAATCGCTCGAATCACGAAAACGTGATTGAATCAGCAACATTCATGCCGCTGTGTCAACCCCCTGGATTTGTTGCAAAAACCCCGCGAGACGGGGCTCGTCGGATAACGGATGTAAAGCCTGCCGACGCGCTGCTGTGGTCAGGCGGCGGGAACGGCCGCTTCGGGCCAGGGCACCAGCACCGTCGCCACGGCCTGCGCCGCGATTCCTTCCATGCGCCCGGTGAAGCCCAGGCGTTCCGTCGTCGTCGCCTTCACCGACACGCAGGCGGGATCGACGCCCAGCAGCTCGGCGAGGCGGGCGATCATCGCCGGCGCGTGCGGGGTGATCTTCGGGCGCTCGCAGATCAGGGTCACGTCGACATTGCCGAGCCGGCCGCCGCGGGCGGCGATCCGTCCGGCGGCGTGGCGCAGGAAGCGGGCCGAGTCCGCATCTTTCCACTGGCTTTCGCTGGGCGGGAAATGCCGGCCGATATCGCCCTCGGCGAGCGCGCCGTAAATCGCGTCGCACAGCGCATGGATGCCGACATCGGCGTCGGAATGCCCGGCTAGCCCCTGCTCGTGCGGCACCTCGACGCCGCACAGGATCAGCTTCCGCCCGGCTTGCAGCACGTGCACGTCGTAGCCGGTGCCGACTCGCGGCAGCAGCGTCGGCGCCAGCACCCTCTCCAGCCGCATGGCGTCCTCCTTGTAGGTGAGCTTGATGTTGTCCTCATGCCCGGCGACCAGCGCCACCGCCTCGCCGGCGGCCTCAAGCAACGCCGCGTCGTCGGTCGCGTTCTCGCCGCTGGCGCGATGCAGCCGCAACAGCAGGGGAAAGCGGAATGCTTGCGGCGTCTGCGCCCGGAACAGCCCGTCGCGCGGCACCGTCGCCGCAATCCGGCCGTGGACGCCGAGCTTCAGCGTGTCGGCGACCGGGACGGCGGGAATGGCGCCGGGTGCCGTCTCCAGCGCCGCGAGCAAGGCCGCGATCGTGCCGGGCGGGATGAACGGCCGGGCGCCGTCATGCACCAGCACCACATCAGGCGCGTGCGGGGCCAGCGCCTCCAGCCCGGCGCGCACGCTGGCCTGGCGGGTGGCGCCGCCTGGCACCACTTGCAGATGCGCAAGTCCCGCGAGCGCTGTGCCGATCGCCGCGGCGTCGCCCACCGGTTGCAGCAGGTCGCATTCACGGGCGAGCGCGGCGGCGGCGTGGCGCAGCACCGAACATCCCGCAACCATCGAGAATTGCTTGGGAGTTTCACCGCCGTAGCGGCTGCCGGTGCCGGCGGCGACCAGGAGGGCGGCGATGCGAGGAGGGGCCATGGCGGCGCACCTACGGCGAGGTGCGGCGGCCCGTCAAGGCGCGCGCGGCGTTGCACCAAGGGATGCCGCGGACTAGATTGCCCAAATCATGGGCAACGAAGCATCTTTTGCGCAGGGCCGATTGCCGCCGATCGATCTGGGCAGCGGCGTCGCGATCGACACGCCGGTCATCCTGGCGCCGATGTCCGGCGTCACCGACCTGCCGTTCCGCCGGCTCGCGCAAGCGCTCGGCGCCGGGCATGGTCGTGTCCGAGATGATCGCCTCCTGGGCGATGATCCGGGAGAACCGCAAGACCCTGCGCATGGCCGAGCTCGACGGCACGGCGGCGTCTCGGCGGTGCAGCTCGCCGGCTGCGATCCCGACGCGATGGCCGAGGCCGCGCGTATCGCGGTCGGATCAGGGCGCCGACCTCATCGACATCAATTTCGGCTGCCCGGTGAAGAAGGTCGCGGTCGGGCAGACGGCCGGCTCGGCGCTGATGCGCGACGAAATCGCCGCCGCCGCGCATCCTGGAGGCGACCGTCAAGGCGGTCGCGGTGCCGGTGACGCTGAAGATGCGCATGGGCTGGGACCACGCCAGCCTCAACGCGCCGAGCCTGGCGCGGATCGCCGAGGAAGTCGGGCATCCGCATGGTCACCGTGCATGGCCGCACCCGGCAGCAATTCTACAACGGCACCGCCGACTGGGCTTTCGTCGCCGAGGTGAAGCAGGCGGTGCGGACTCCCGGTCATCGTCAACGGCGACATCCTGACCGAGGACGACGCGGCGACGGCGCTGCGCGCTGTCCGGCGCCGATGGCGTGATGATCGGCCGCGGCTGCTATGGCCGGCCCTGGTTCCTGGCCCAGGTGGCGCACTTCCTGCGCACCGGCGAGCGGCTGCCGGAGCCGGCGCTGGCGGCAGCAGAAGGCAATCCTGCTGGCCACTACCATGCGATGCTGGAGCATTTCGGCGTCCGGCCGGGGTGCGCCTCGCCCGCAAGCACCTCGTCCTGGTATTCGCGCGGCCTGCCCGGCTCGGCCGAATTTCGCGCCGCCATGAACCGCCTGCCCGACGCCGAGCAGGTGCTCCGCGCTGGTCGACGGCATTCTACGACCCGCTGATCGAGCGCGGCGTTTCCCGCGGCGCCGATCGCCGAGCCGCCGGAAGCGGCATGAGGACGTTCTGCGATGAGCAGCATGAGTTCGCGTGCTGTCCCGTCGCCGTCGGTCGGTTGCCGCGGCCGCGGCGGTCCCCGCCCGCCCGACACGGCCGCGGTGCTCGGCGCTTGCCGGTGCCGGTCATCCTGATCGACCAGAAAACCGGTTTCCGCCTCGTCAACCACGCCGCCGAGCAGTTCCTCGGCATTTCCGCCGCCCAGCCTGGCGCAATTGCGGCTGACCGACCTGGTGCCCGCCGACAGTCCGCTTGTTCCTGCTGATCGAGCAGGTGCGCCAGACCGAATCCTCGGTCGCCAATCACGACCTGACGCTGGAAAGCCCGCGGCTGCGACAAGCGCGGCATCACCGTGCATGGGCTCGCCGCTGCCGGAGGAGCCGGGCGCGGTCGTGCTGGTGCTGCAGGACGCCTCGGCGGCGCTGGCGCTCGATCGCCAGCTCGCGTTTCGCGGCGCCGCGCGCAGTGTCACCGGCATGGCGGCGATGCTGGCGCATGAGGTGAAGAACCCGCTGTCCGGCATTCGCGGCGCGGCGCAGTTGCTGGAGGCCAGCGTCGAGGAGGCCGATCGCGAACTGACCGTGCTGATCCGCGACGAGGCCGACCGCATTCGCGCGCTGGTCGACCGGATGGAGGCGTTCGGCGAAAAGCCGATCGAGCCGCACCGCGGTGAACATCCATCGCGTGCTGGAGCATGTGCGCCGGCTGGCGCAGACCGGGTTCGCCGCGCATGTCCGCTTCCAGGAGAACTACGACCCCTCGCTGCCGCCGGTCTGGGGCAATCGCGACCAATTGGTGCAGGTGGTGCTGAACCTGGTGAAGAACGCCGCCGAGGCGGTCCGACGCGTGGCCAAGGCGATCGCGCATCCGCGAGATCATGCTGACCACCGGCTTCCAGCACGGCATGCGCATCGCCGTCCCGGGCACCGACCGAGCGGGTCAATCTGCCGCTGTATGGTCGCCATTCGCGACAATGGGCCGGGCATCCCCGAGGATATCCGGCCGCATCTGTTCGAGCCGTTCGTGACCTCGAAGTCCTCCGGCAGCGGGCTCGGCCTGTCGCTGGTCGCCAAGATCGTCGGCGACCATGGCGGCCTGATCGAGGTCGACAGCCGGCCGGGCCGCACCGAATTTCGCCTGCATCTGCCGGTCGTGCGTTCACCGAAGAGACGAAGCGGATGACTGATGACGCCGCCCACCGTCCTCATCGCCGATGACGACCGCTCCATCCGCACCGTGCTGACCCAGGCGCTGGGCCGCTCCGGCTACCAGGTGCGCAGCACCGGCAACGCCGCGACGCTGTGGCGCTGGGTGGAGGACGGCGAGGGCGACCTGGTGATCACCGACGTGGTGATGCCGGACGAGAACGGGCTCGATCTGATTCCGCGCATCAAGCGGATCCGGCCGGAGCTGCGGGTGGTGGTGATGAGCGCGCAATCGACGCTGATGACCGCGGTCAAGGCGGCCCAGCGCGGCGCCTTCGAATATTTGCCCAAGCCGTTCGACCTGAAAGAACTGCTGTCCGTCGTCGCGCGCGCGCTTGGCGGCGCCGGCCGATCGGTTTGCCGGTCGCGACGGCGCCCGTCGATTCCGACGAAGAAGCTGCCGCTGATCGGGCGCAGCCCGGCGATGCAGGAGATCTACCGCACCATCGCCCGGCTCACCACCGCCGACCTCACGGTGATGATCAACGGCGAAAGCGGCACCGGCAAGGAACTGGTGGCGCGCGCGCTGCACGATTACGGCCGGCGGCGTGGCGGGCCGTTCGTCGCCATCAACATGGCGGCGATTCCGCGCGAACTGATCGAGAGCGAACTGTTCGGGCATGAGCGCGGCGCCTTCACCGGCGCCACCAACCGCAACCAGGGGCGCTTCGAGCAGGCGCATGGCGGCACGCTGTTCCTCGATGAAATCGGCGACATGCCGCCCGAGGCGCAAACCCGCTTGCTGCGGGTGTTGCAGGAAGGCGAGTTCACGACGGTTGGCGGCCGCATCCCGATTCGCGCCAACGTGCGCATCATCGCCGCCACCCATCGCGACCTGCGCGCGGCGATCCGCCAGGGCCAGTTCCGCGAGGATCTTTTCTACCGGATCAACGTGGTGCCGATCCGCCTGCCGCCGTTGCGCGAGCGCAGCGAGGACGTCGCCGACCTCGCCCGGCATTTCCTCGAACGCGCCCGCGCCGACGGGCTCCCCTCCAAGACGCTGGACCAGGCCGCGGTGGAGGCGCTGCGCAGCCAGCGCTGGCCGGGCAATGTCCGCGAGCTGGAGAATCTGATGCGCCGCCTCGCCGCGCTGTGCCCCGACCAGGTCATCGGCGGCGACGCGGTGCGCGCCGAACTGGTCGAGCACGAGCCCGAGCATGGCGGCGCCGGACCAGGTTCGGCGGCATCGGGGCCGGAACCGCTGGCCGGCGCGGTGGAGCGGCATATTCGCCAGTTCCTCGCCGCCCATCGCGACGGCATGGCGCCGTCCGACATCTATGAGCGCGTGCTCGCCGAAGTCGAACGGCCGCTGATCCAGATGACGCTGGCAGCGACTCGCGGCAACCAGATCAAGGCCGCGGCGATGCTGGGCCTCAACCGCAATACCTTGCGCAAGAAGATCCGCGATCTCGACATCGCGGTGGTGCGAGGTATCGCCTGAGTCGGGCGGAGGAGGAGAAAATCGCCGGAATGAACCTGGTGCCGACCCCGCATGCGCCGCAACCGGTGGCGATCCAGCAGCCGAGCCCGCAACCCGCGTCGATCCGTGATTCCTGGATGCGCCGCCTCGCCGACCTCTTGCTCGGCAAGCTGGTCACGCTGGTGCTGGCGGCGTTCGCGCTCGCACTCGGCATCGCAACATTCGTGCTGCTGGCCGGCCATCTGCCACGGCCGAACACGGTGTTCGGCCTGGTGCTCGCCAACCTCGTGGTGCTGCTGGTGCTCGGCGCGGTGCTTGCCGGCCGGCTGACCCGGGTGTGGATGGAACGCCGGCGCGGTTCGGCAGGTGCGCGGCTGCATGTGCGCCTGGTGGTGCTGTTCAGCGTCGTGGCGGTGACGCCGGCCATCGTGGTCGCCGTGTTCTCCACCATCTTCTTCAATTTCGGCATCCAGGCCTGGTTCGCCGACCCGGTGCGCTCGGTGCTCCAGGAGAGCGTCGCCGTTGCCCGCGGCTATCTCGACGAGCATCGCAACAATATTCGTGCCGACGCGCTGGGCATGGCCAACGACCTGGCGCGCGCCGGCCAGTTGATGAACCAGGACCCCAACGCCTTCGCCGAGCTGCTTGCCGAGCAAACCGCGTTGCGCGGCCTGACAGAGGCGGTGATCTTCGAGCCGGTGACTGGCCAGGTGATGCTCTCCGCCGGCCTGATCGCCGGCCCCGACTCCGAGTCGCCGCCGGCCTGGGCGACCGCGATGGCGCGCGCCGGGGACGTGGCCGTCCTCGGCAGCGAGGATTCGACGCGGGTGCGCGCGGTGGTGCAGCTGGACGCGACGCCGGCGCTGATGCTGGAGATCAGCCGTCCGGTCGATCCCGCCATCCTCGACCACATGACGCGCACCGAGCAGTCGGTGGCGCTGTACGACCGGCTGGACGAGAACCTCTCGGGCCTGCAGCTCACCTTCGCGTTGATCTTCGCGCTGGTGGCGCTGTTGGTTCTCGCGGCCGCGGTGCTGATCGGCCTAGTGATGGCCAACCAGATCGCCCGGCCGGTGGGCCGGCTGATCGCCGCCGCCGAACGGGTGCGGTCGGGCGACCTGGCGGTGCGGGTGCCCGAGGTCGCGAGCGGCGACGAGGTGGCCGGGCTGTCGCGGGCGTTCAATCGCATGACCGGGCAGCTCGCCGCCCAGCGCAGCGAGTTGATGGACGCGTACCGCCAGATCGACGAACGCCGCCGCTTCACCGAGGCGGTGCTGTCAGGCGTCTCGGCCGGCGTCATCGGCCTCGATCCGCAAGGGCGCATCGAATTGCCGAACCGGGCCGCCAGCGAGCTGCTCGGCATCGATTTGCTGGGCATGATCGGCCGCCGGCTGGCCGATCTGGTGCCGGAATTCGCGCCGCTGCTGGCCGAAGCGCAAGCCGCACCGGAGCGTCCGCGCACCGCCGAGGTGCAGATCGGGCCCGCCTCCGAGCGGCGCATCTTGCTCGTGCGCATCGGTGCCGACCGCACCGAGCATGCCGATCGGGCGGACGGCGAACGGACGGCGGCGCGCAGCTTCGGTTTCGTCGCCAGCTTCGACGACATCACTGCCTTGCAATCCGCCCAACGCAAGGCCGCATGGTCCGACGTCGCGCGGCGGATCGCCCATGAGATCAAGAATCCGTTGACGCCGATCCAACTCTCCGCCGAGCGGCTGAAGCGGCGCTTCGCCAAGGAGATCAGCTCCGACCCCGAGACCTTTGTCCAATGCGCCGACACCATCGTGCGCCATGTCGGCGATATCGGGCGGATGGTCGATGAATTCTCCGCCTTCGCCCGGATGCCGCTGCCGGTGATGAAGCTTGAGGATATCGGGCGGATCGTGCGCGAATCGCTCGTGCTCCAGCGCAACGCGCATCACGAGATTGTCTGGGTGACCGACATCCCCGAGCGCGGCCCGATGGCCCTGTGCGATCGCCGGCTGCTGGGGCAGGCACTGACCAACCTGCTGCAGAACGCCGCCGACGCGGTGGCTATGGCGCAGCGGCCGGAGGGATCGCAAATTGGCGGGCGGATCGAAGTTCGCGTCCACGAGGATGTTCGGGAAATTGTTATCTCCGTGGCCGATGATGGACTCGGCTTGCCGGCGCAAGATCGCTCCAGGCTCACCGAGCCGTACGTCACTCACAAGCCGAAGGGCACCGGACTTGGCCTTGCCATCGTGAAGAAGATCATGGAAGACCACGGCGGCCGCGTGGTGTTGGAAGACCGGCCGGCTTGCGCCGATTGGCCCGGCGGCGGCGCCATGGCCAGGCTGATCCTGCCGCGACAACTGGTCTTGGAGCAGGCCGGGCGCGTGCCGTCGGCGCAGGAGCAAGCCGCGCCGCGCACGACATCGCAAACTGTGCATGAGGTGCGCGATGCCGGTTGAAATCCTGATTGTCGACGACGAGCCCGACATCCGCATGATGGTCGACGGCATCCTGCGCGACGAGGGATACGAAACGCGGCAGGCGGCGGATTCCGATGCCGCGGTCGCCGCATTCCGTAACCGCCGCCCCAACCTCGTGCTGCTCGACGTGTGGCTGCAGGGATCGAAGCTCGACGGCCTCGGTATCCTCGAAGCGTTGCACGCTGAGGAGCCGCATGTGCCCGTCGTGATGATCTCCGGGCACGGCAACATCGAGACGGCGGTCTCGGCGATCCAGCAGGGCGCGTACGACTTCCTGGAAAAGCCGTTCCAGTCCGACCGCTTGCTCCTGGTCATCCGCCGCGCCCTGGAAGCGGCCAACCTCGCGCGCGAGAACACCGAGCTGAAACTGCGCGCCGGCCCCGAAACCGAGTTGATCGGCGAGAGCGGCGCGGTCACAGGGCTGCGCGCGGCGGTGGACAAGGTCGCGCCGACCGGATCGCGCGTGCTGATCAGCGGTGCGGCGGGAACCGGCAAGGAAGTGGTCGCACGGATGATCCACGCGCGCTCCCGCCGGGTCGGCGGCCCCTTCGTGTCGCTCAACTGCGCCATCCTCAATCCCGGCCGCTTCGAGGAGGAGTTGTTCGGCGTCGAGGCGGGGGCGGATCCGGCGACCTCGCCGCGCCGTGCCGGCGTGCTGGAGCGTGCCCATGGCGGCACCTTGCTGCTCGACGAGGTCTCCGACATGCCGCTTGAGACGCAAGGCAAGATCGTGCGGGCACTGCAGGATCAGGCGTTCGAGCGGGTCGGCGGCAACAACCGGGTGCGGGTGGACATCCGCGTGCTGTCCACCACCAACAAGGACCTGCAAAGCGAGATCGCCGCCGGCCGGTTCCGCGAGGACCTGTTCTACCGCCTGGCCGTGGTGCCGCTGCGGGTGCCGGCTTTGCGTGAGCGGCGGGAGGACGTGCCGTTGCTGGCCGGGCATTTCCTTGCCCGTTCGGCGGAGTTGTCGGCGGTGCCGGGGCGCGACATGTCGACCGACGCGATCGCCGCCCTTCAGGCCTATGACTGGCCCGGCAATGTGCGCCAGCTCCGCAACCTCATGGACTGGCTGCTGATCATGGCGCCTGGCAGCAGTTCCGAGCCGATCCGTGCCGACATGCTGCCACCGGAAATCGGCTCGGCGGCGCCGGCGCTGTACAACTCCGATCCCGCCGCCGACATCATGGGTCTGCCGCTGCGCGAGGCGCGTGACGTGTTTGAGCGGCAATATCTGATGGCGCAACTGCTTCGCTTCAGCGGCAACATCAGCCGGACCGCGACCTTCGTCGGCATGGAGCGCAGCGCGCTGCACCGCAAGCTGAAGCAGCTCGGCATCAACTCGGACGATCGCGCGGGGGCATAGCGCGAGGGCGCGGTCGATCCTTCGGCGCGCGGATCGCGTGCTTGACTTCATCGTGCCTGTCGCCACTTCCTACCGCTCCGGCGAAGATCGGCCGGCGGGAGCGATTGCCTGGATGAGGCGGACGACGGTACCGGACTTGCGTGGAGCGACCGGGACTGGCCGATCAGAACTGGCCCCGATAAACTGGGCCATTCCGGACTTGCCGGAGCGACTTGGCGAAAAGGCCTATGCCTGCGGCCGCACGATTTCGTGGGTTTGCGCAGGAAGCGCCTGAGACTACCGTCGCAATCGCGGCGGCTAGAAAAACCCGCGGTGGCACCTCGTGGGTCGCCCGGCGCCATCGGCGTCGCGGCCGCTCGCCACCAGAAAGAAGGATTGAGTTGTGGCCAACGAAAAGGCGCAAAACGTTCAGGACGTGTTCCTGAACCATGTGCGGAAGAACAAGACGCCGGTGACGGTGTTCCTGGTGAACGGGGTCAAGCTCCAGGGCATCATCACCTGGTTCGACAACTTTTCCGTCCTGCTGCGACGGGATGGGCACACCCAGCTGGTCTACAAGCACGCGATCAGCACCGTGATGCCGGGCGCGCCGATCCAGTTGTTCGACGCCGCCAAGGTCGGAGGCGTCGCCGCACGCGCCCGGCGCGGGAGATGGCCGCTGCCGCAGGCGACTGACGGCGCGCACGCCGGCCCGCGGACCGGCTCGACGGCAACCACGGGACCGCAGCCGTGACCGGGCCGCGGTGATCCTGCCGTGGGACGCGGCCGGACGGCGTGCGCGACGGGACGCGGTCGGCCGAAGCACGGCTCGCCGAGGCGGTCGGGCTGACCGCCTCGATCGGCCTGGTCGTGGTGCACACCGCCATCCTGCCGCTGCGCGCCCGCCGGCCCGCGACCCTGCTCGGCGAGGGCCAGGTGGCGACGCAGGGCGACGCGATCGCCGAGCAGGACGTCGACGTCGTCGATCATCGACGCGGCGCTGTCGCCGGTGCAGCAGCGCAACCTGGAACGCGCCTGGGGCTGCAAGGTGATCGACCGCACCGGCCTGATCCTCGACATCTTCGGCGAGCGCGCGGCGACCAGGGAAGGCGCGCTGCAGGTGGAACTGGCGCATCTGGACTACCAGCGCTCGCGCCTGGTGCGGTCCTGGACCCATCTGGAGCGCCAGCGCGGCGGCTTCGGCTTCCTCGGCGGCCCCGGCGAAACGCAGATCGAGGCCGACCGCCGGCTGATCGGCGAGCGCATCGTGCGGCTGAAGAAGGAGCTGGAGCAGGTGCGCCGCACCCGCGGCCTGCACCGCTTCGCCCGCCGGCGCGTGCCGTTCCCGGTGGTGGCGCTGGTCGGCTACACCAATGCCGGCAAATCCACGCTGTTCAATGCGCTGACCGGCGCCGAGGTGACGGCGCGCGACCAGTTGTTCGCGACGCTCGATCCGACCATGCGCGGGCTGCGCCTGCCGTCGGGCCGGCGCGTCATCCTGTCCGACACCGTCGGCTTCATCAGCGAACTGCCGCACGAACTGGTCGCGGCGTTCCGCGCCACGCTGGAAGAGGTCGCCGAGGCCGACGTGATCCTGCACGTGCGCGACGCCGCGCATCCCGACAGCGCCGCGCAGCGCGCCGACGTGGTGGCGGTGCTGGACGGACATGGTCGCCGACGGGGCGCTCGATGCCGACTGGCCGTCGCGCACCATCGAGGTGCTGAACAAGGCCGACCTGATGGGCGGCGTCGATGTTCGTGCCGGAGCGGGCCGGCGCGGTCGCGGTCTCCGCCATCACCGGCGAGGGCCTGACGCGCTGAAGGCGGCGATCGACGCAGCGCATCGCCGCGGGCATGGAGCTCGCCGACTATGACATCCCACCGCAGGACGGCGCGCGGCTCGCCTGGCTGTATCAGCACGGCGAGGTGGTCGACCGGCACGACGACGACGCCGCGGTGCACGTGACGGTCCGCCTGCTGCCGGCCGACCGCGCCCGCTTCGAGACGCCACGAATGACGCTTCGGCACCGCCGAGCTCGTGCGACGCTGGTCGCAATTGCTGCGCGACGCGGCGCGGCGCGAGATCATGCCGCGGTTCCGCAATCTCGCCGCCGGCGACGTGCGGCAGAAGACCGGCCCGCTCGATCTGGTCACCGAGGCCGACGAGGCGGCCGAGCGGGTGATCACCGCCGGCTTGCGCAGCGGCTTTCCCGGCTGCGTCGTGGTCGGCGAGGAGGCGACGGCGGCCGATCCGTCGCCGCCTCGACCTGCTGGCCGATGCGGAGCTCGCCTTCGTGGTCGATCCGGTCGACGGCACCGCGAACTTCGCCGCCGGGCTGCCGCTGTTCGGCGTGATGGCGGCGGTGATCGTGCGCGGCGAGATCGTGGCGCGCCGCGATCCACGATCCGATCGGCGACGACACCGCGCTTGGCGATGCGCGGCGAGGGTGCGTGGATCGAAGCGCCGGACGGCCGGCGCACCGACCTGCGCGTCGCGCCCCGGTGCCGGTCGGCGGAGATGACCGGCAATGTGTCGTGGCGCTTCCTGCCGGAGCCGCAGCGCAGCGTGGTCTGCGCCAATCTGCCGCGCTCGGCGCGCAGCTGGGATCTATCGCTGTGCCGCGCACGAGTATCGCATGGCCGCGCGCCGGCCATTGCCACTTCCTGTTCTTCAACCGGCTGATGCCGTGGGACCACGCGCCGGGCTGGCTGCTGCACCGCGAGGCCGGCGGCTATTCGGCGCGGTTCGACGGCACGCCCGTACCGCCCGACCGTACACGTCAGGCGGCCTGATCTGCACGCCCGACGAAGCCAGTTGGCTGGCATTGCGCGCGGCTTTGCTCGACGGCTGATATCAAGTGCTTAACGCCTTCTTGATCCGCATGGGCGCATTCCGGCATCCAATTCGGAGAGGCCAATATCACCCGATCGGTCGAGGTCGCGTAAGCTAACCGTATGGACGAAGTCCGGCCCGATCCGGATCAACTCCTCGCTCGTGTTGAGGCCGAAGAGGCGCGCGCCAAGCGTGGGCGCCTGCGCATTTTCTTCGGCGCCTCTGCCGGTGTCGGCAAGACCTATGCGATGCTCGAGGCGGCCCGCAGTCTGCGTTCGGGTGGTACCGACGTCGTCGTCGGCTATGTGGAGCCCCACGGCCGCGTCGAGACCGAGCGCCTTCTCGAAGGCTTGGAACGGCTGCCAACGCTTGCCGGTGAGCTATCGCGGGATCGTGCGACACGAGTTCGATCTTGATGCGGCGCTCCTGCGGCGTCCGTCCATCCTGCTCGTCGATGAGCTGGCGCATTCAAACCTCGTCGGCGGTGAGCCTGCGCCACGACACCCCAAGCGCTGGCAGGACGTCGAAGAGCTACTCGACGCCGGCATCAGCGTCTGGACGACCGTCAACGTTCAACATCTTGAGAGTCTCAACGACCTGGTTGCGCAGATTACCGGCGTGCGCCAAAAGGAAACGCTGCCGGACCGCTTTTTCAATGAAGCCAATGACATCGAGCTGATCGATCTTCCGCCCGATGACCTGCTGGCGCGCTTGCGGTCCGGCAAGGTGTACATCCCGGACGAAGCCGCCACGGCGGTCGAGCGCTTTTTCCGTACACCAAATCTGATGGCGCTACGCGAGCTGGCATTGCGTCGGGTGGCGGATCGAGTCGAGGCGGCAGCGCGCGCCTTGCCGGTGGACCGGACCCGCGCCCGGCTGGCTTCCGATCGCATCATGGTCGCCGTCGGACCGGACGAACAGGCGGAGCAGCTCGTGCGTGCCGGCAAACGCCTGGCGGACGCGCTGGATTCGGAGTGGACCGTGGTCTACGTGGAGACTCCCGCACTCCTGCGCCTGTCCGATGCGCAGCGCAATCGCCGCATAGATGTTCTGCGGCTCGCGGAGTCCCTCGGTGCGGAGACCGTGACCCTGGACGGCCCGACCGCGGCAGCGACATTGCTCGAGTACGCGCAAACGCGCAATGCGACCCGAGTGATCGTCGGGGCGCCGAAGCGCCGCGGCTGGCGCGCCTGGCTGCGTCCGTCGACATCGACACAGCTGCTGCGCCACGCCCGGGGCTTCGACCTCACCGCGATCGCGCTTCCCGAGCGAGCCGAGTCGCAGCGGGCGCCGCGAAGCAGGGCGACGGTCGCCGATAGCTCGCCGATCCGATGGCCGCGGTACGGCTGGGCCCTTGTCACTACGCTTGTATGCTCAGCCGTAGCCTTCGCGCCTGTACCCGCGTTTCGAGCTGGCCAATCTTGTCATGGTTTACCTTCTGGGCGTGACCGTAGCGGGACTGAGATTCGGCCGCGGTCCCGCGGTGATGACCGCCATCCTGAACGTCGCGGCGTTCGATTTCTTCTTCGTGCCACCACGGTTTTCCTTCGCAGTTTCCGACGTGCAGTACCTCCTGACGTTCAGCGTGATGCTGACCATCGCGCTCGTGATTGCCAATCTTGTGGCAAGCGTGCGACAACAGACGCGTGTTGCGGGCGCGCGTGAGCGACGTACCGCGCTCCTGTATGCCATGAGCCGCGAGCTGGCAGCGACACGCGGCATCTCAGGCATGGCGCGCGTGGCCGTGCGTCATCTTGCGGAAGTGTTCCAAATCAAGGCCGTCGTTCTGCTTCCGGACGCGGAAGGCAAACTGCACTATCCGCGTGATCGGCCGCTCGAGAACTCGTTTCGCTCCGCCGACCTCGCGGTGGCGCAATGGGTAGCCGATCATAGTCGCCAGGCGGGACTGGGCACCGACACGCTTCCTGCCGCGACGGGGCTGTACCTGCCGCTGGGTGATGAGCGTCAGCGCCTCGGAGTGCTCGCGGTGCTCGCCTCGAATCCGCGGCGAGTGCTGCTGCCCGAGCAGCGGCATCTGCTGGAGACGTTCGCCAGTCAGATCGGCCTGGCACTCGAGCGTGCGCGCCTGGCGGAAGTGGCTGAGGCGGCCGGTCTGGCCGCCGAGCGGGAAAGCTTACGCAATACGCTGCTGGCTTCCATTTCCCATGATTTGCGTACCCCGCTGGCCGTCATGGCCGGCGCCGGCAGCACGCTGGCCGAACACGGTGCCAAGCTCGATGAGGCGACGCGGTTCTCGCTCGCGCACTCCATCGAAACCAAGGCGCGGGAAATGTCGGAGCTGGTGTCCAATGTCCTCGATCTCATGCGCTTTGAGTCCGGGCAGGTCGTGCTGAGGCGCGACTGGGAAACACTCGACGATCTGGTCGGCACTGCGCTGCAGAGACTGGAGGTGAGGCTCGCGGGTCATGCGGTGGAGCTGAGGATTGCTCCCGAGCTTCCTCCGGTTTACGTCGACGCGACCCTCATCGTCCAGCTGTTCGCAAACCTTCTCGACAATGCTGCCAAGTACACCCCGGCCGGCACGCGTGTATCGGTGTCGGCAGTGGCCGACGGACCATTCGTGCGCGTGGTGGTTGAGGACGACGGACCTGGGTTGCCCCCGGGGGAGCCCGCGCGTCTGTTTGATAAATTTCAGCGCGGCAATGGTGAGGGCACGGTCGTGGGTGTCGGTCTGGGACTTGCGATCTGTCAAGCGATCGTGCGTGCGCACGGCGGGGAAATCGAGGCGCAGCGGCGCGCCGGAAGGGGGGCGCGCTTCGAGTTCACGCTGCCCTCGAGCAGAGCCTGCGCCGTGACACAGGCCACGCATCGCATCCTGATCATCGAGGATGAGCCTGCCATCCGCGATGTGCTGCGGGTGGTGCTCGCAAGGCAGGGATACATGGTCATCGAGGCTGATACGGCGGCGCGCGGGGAAATCGAGGCGCGCAGTCACAAGCCCGACCTGCTGCTGGTGGACCTTGGCCTGCCCGACACCGACGGACTCACGGTCATCCGCCACGTGCGCGCCTGGTCCCCGGTACCCATCGTGGTTCTCTCGGCGCGCACGATGGAGGAGCAGAGGATCGCCGCCCTGGATGCCGGCGCGGACGACTACATCACCAAGCCGTTCTCCGTGCCCGAGTTGCTGGCGCGGGTGCGGGCGGGGCTGCGTCGCAGCGCGCGCGGTGCTGAACAAACCTCAATGTTGAAATTGGGATCCGTGCAAATTGATCTCGCCCGCAGACAGGCACAGCGACCCCAGGGCATCATCCACTTGACGCCCCTGGAGTTCCGGGTGCTCGAGTGTCTGGCGCGTCAGAGTGGCATGATCGTGCGTCAGCGCGACCTGCTGCGGGAAGTGTGGGGCCCTGATCGCCAGGAAGACGCCCGCAGTTTGCGAGTGAGCATCAAGAACCTGCGTGACAAGCTTGAGCCCGATCCGCGCAGACCGCACTACATAGTCACGGAAACTGGACTTGGATATCGGCTCTACACCGACGAGACGTCTCAGACGAATGAGCGTCGGGACGAAGATGGAGCAGCGAAACCGTAGCTTGATTGCTGGTTGCCGGCGACGCGAATGTGAAGGGGGTCAGTGCGGCGTCATCTGAAGATTTTTGCCTCACAGCAATCGCGCGTGCGGGTGAGCGGACTCAGTGCCCCTTGCCGCGGGTCGGGCGCTGATGCTAAATGGCGCCTCAGCCCAGCCCCGGAGCAGATCCAGGATGGTGTGCCGCCCGCTGGCGGCCACGCCGCCGCTACCTGGGGCCAGATAGCAAACTGGAGGAGACTTTATAATGCGACGCATTGCCGTAGTCCTGGCGAGTGCACTGTTGGTCCTGGCGGCGACGACGGTCAGCGCCGGGCCGTACAGCGACACCATTACCCTGTTCAAGAACGCCGGCGAAAGCGCTTCGTTCTTCGGCAATTCATACGCGTATGCGGTCTTTCCGTCGATCGGGCAGGGGGGCTTCATCGTTGGCGGCGCGCACGGCAAGGGCCGCGTGTACCAGCACGACGAGTACGTGGGGGATACCTCGATGACTCAGGTGAGTGTGGGCCTGCAGGCCGGTGGCCGCGCCTACAGCATGATCATATTCCTGGAAGACAAGCGTGCCTTCGACGAATTCACCAACGGTAACTACGAGTTCGGCGCGGACGCGAATGCCACGGCGATCACCGCCGCGGCCGGTTCGCAAGTCGGAACCACGGGTGCCAGTTCGGGGGCGAGCGGCGGCAAGAACGACGCGCGGACCTCCGGTGCCTACTACAAGGGGATGGCCGTGTTCACGATCGTGAAGGGCGGCGCCATGGTGCAGGCGGCGGTGGCGGGCCAGAAATTCTCCTACGCGCCAAGGTCTGCCAAGGAGTAATGCCGGCCGCGGCACCCCGCCAGGCCGTCCGCCGCACGCCGACGTGTGCTTCCCGCGCGGCAGGCCGAGGCTTTTCCGGGGCCGGGTTGCCGTTTGGTCTTTGCCGCGCGCGCCCCTTTTCCGCCAGAATGCGCCTCTTGTGCGCAGGCCCGGGGGTCCTCGATGTGACCCCCGGCCCGTAACGCGTGTTCGCGTTGCCCGTGCGGCGGCCGGCCGTGCCCGCGCCGCTGGGAATCGTTAAGACACCGGAGAACATCACGAACATGCGCCTGCGAATCTTTCGATTATTCGTGGCTGCCGTCGCTGCCCTCAGCGGCGCCGGCGCACTGGGAGCGAACAGCGTGCACCAAGACCCGAGCGCCAGTGCGGATCCCTACCTGTGGTTGGAGGATATCCATGGCGCGAAGCCGATGGAGTGGGTGAACGCGCAGAACGCCAAGTCGAAGGCGGTGTTGCAGGCGGATCCGGACTATCAGAAGGACTACGAGTCGATTCTCAGGGTGCTGGATGCCACGGACCGCATCCCGTACGGCTCCCTCGAGCATGACTCGGTGCTGAATTTCTGGCAGGACGCGGCCAACCCGAAGGGCGTGTGGCGCCGCACCAGCATCGCGGACTACGCCAATCCCACCCCCAAGTGGGAGACGCTGCTCGACCTGGACAAGCTCGCGGCCGCTGAGCACGAGAACTGGGTGTGGGAGGGCGCGGACTGCTCCCCGTCACTGAAGCGCTGCCTGCTGAAACTCTCCCGCGGTGGCGGGGATGCCGTGGTGGTGCGCGAGTTCGATCTCGCCACGCGCACCTTCGTCAAGGACGGCTTCGCACTCGCCGAGGCCAAGTCCGAGAGCACCTACCTGACCGAGGACAGCGTGCTCGTGGGCACCGACTTCGGCAGCGGCTCGATGACGACCTCCGGTTACCCGCGCATTGTGAAGCTGTGGAAGCGCGGTGAGCCCCTGAGCGCCGGCCAAGACGCTCTATGAGGGCAAGGTCGAGGACGTCGCCGTGCAGCCGGCGGTCTTCTACACGCCGGCCGGGCACGATCGCGGTCCTGCAAGCGACGGCATCACCTTCTTCACCTCCGAGTACCAGTGGCTCGCGCCACGACGGCGCGTTGCACAAGTTGCCGCTGCCCCTGGGGGCGGACCTGAAGGGCGCCCAGCAGGGACACCTCGTCTTCACGCTGCGTGACGACTGGACGCCCGAGGGGGGCACCAAGATCGGCAAGGGCGCGCTGATTGCCTATCAGGTGCCCGTCGGCAAGCCCGTCACCGGGCAACGCGATCAGCGACGCTGTTCACGCCCGATGGCAAGAGTTCGATCGACGAGGTCGCCGTCGGACGCGACGCCATCTACGCCTCGATCTACCACGATGTCACCGGCAGCGTGCACGCCTTCCGCGCTGGCGCCGAGGGCAGCTGGAGCGATACGGTGCTGGCCTGCCGAGCGGAGGTTCGACTCACGTCGTGTCGGCCAATGCATGGGGACCGCAGGCGCTGGTGCGCTTCGAGAGCTACACGACGCCGACCACGCTGTACGCGGATTCCGGCGATGGCAAGCCGGTGGCGATCAAGTCGCTGCCGCCGCGCTTCGATGCCTCCAAGCTCGCCACCGAACAGTTCTTCGCGACCTCCAAGGACGGCACGCGCGTGCCGTACTTCGTGACGCGCTCCAAGGTCCAGAAGGGGCCGGCGCCCACGGTGCTCTACGGTTACGGCGGCTTTGAGATCTCCATGACGCCGTCGTACTCGGCGAACTTCGGCATGCTGTGGCTCGCCCGGGGTGGCGTGTTTGTCGTCGCCAACATCCGCGGCGGCGGCGAGTACGGACCCGGCTGGCATCAGGCGGCGCTGCTGGAGAACCGTCAGAAGGCCTACGATGATTTTCAGGCCGTGGCGCGCGATATCGTCCAGCGCGGCATCACCACCGCCGAAGCAGCTGGGGATCATGGGAGGCTCCAACGGCGGCTGCTGGTGAGTGCCAACATGGTGCAGGCAGCCCGAGCTGTTCGGCGCGGTGGTGTGCCAGGTGCCGCTGATCGACATGATCCGCTACACCAAGATCGGCGCCGGCGCTTCCTGGGCGGCCGAATACGGGGACCCGGCGAAGCGCGGCGGACCGCGCCTGGATCATGAAGTACTCCCCGTACCAGAACGTGTCCGAGAAGCGACAGTACCCGCCGGTGCTGTTCGTCACCGCGACCAGCGACGACCGGGTGACCCCGGTGCACGCGCGCAAGATGGCGGCACGCATGGAAGCGCAGGGCCACGAGGTGCTGTTCTACGAGAACACCGACGGCGGGCACGCGGCGGCGGCGAATCACAAGCAGGCGGCCGAGATGTGGGCGCTGAGCTTCGTGTACCTGAAGCAGAAGCTCGCGGCGGGCGGCTTTGGCGGCTGACCTGCACACCGGGGGCTGCCTCTGCGGTGCGGTGCGCTATGCCGTGACGGGCGCACTGCGGGACGTGGTCGGCTGTCACTGCTCGCAGTGCCGGCGTACCACCGGGCACTTCCTGGCGGCGACCGCCGCGCGGCACGCGAACTTCAGGTGTCGTCAAGGATTCGGGGCTGAAGTGGTACCAGTCTTCGCCGTCGGCGCGACGTGGCTTCTGTTCAGCAATGCGGCTCGACACTTTTCTGGGAAGGCCGCGGCAAGCCCCACGTCAGTATCGCCGCCGGCACGCTCGATGATTCCTCGGGCCTCAGGACCGTCTGTCACATCCACGTGGCGGACAAGGGCGCGTACTACGAGATCGAGGCCGGAGTGCCGCAGAGCGCGGACGGCAGCTTCTGCGTGCCGCTGCCCTGAACGTTCGTGACGGCCGACCGCGCGCAGCCCGCAGTTCCTGCCGGCAGCACTGCGCCAGCGCGGTTCCCTGGAAGAACGGCGGCGGCGTGACCCGCGAGGTGGCCGCCTCGCCCGCGGGCGCTTCCTTGAGCGACTTTGACTGGCGCGTCAGCACTGCGGAGGTCACGAGCGCCGGCCCGTTCTCGCGGTTTCCCGGAGTGGATCGCATTCTGAGCATCCTCGAGGGAGAACTGTCCCTCGCGATCGAGGCTCGCCCTGCGGTGCGCGCTCGCTGCCGGCAGCGCGCCACTTGCCTTCGCAGGCGACGTGCCGGTGCACGGCACTCCGCTCAGTGCCACCGTCACGGACCTCAACGTGATGGCACGCCGGGGGCGTTTTACCGCCGCCGTATCCCGCGCGGAGGTGGCCGGGACCTCGACGTTCACGCTGCACGCGGACACGACCCTCCTGTTTGCGCTGGCCGAGCTCGGTGTTGAGGTTGCCGGCGCCTCGTTACGCCTCGCGCGTTGGGATGCGGTGCGCTTTGCCGGCCCCGGCCGCTGTCGCGTGTCGGCCGCTGCGGTGCCGGCGGCGCTCTACCTGATCGAGATCTCCGCGGTAACGGAGCCGTCCTGGGCTCTGAACCCTATCGCCAGAGCCCGCCCGTGTGCCTGCCGAACTAGCTGTCGGCGATGCGCCGCAGGCCCGGCACGTCACGCAGCACGATGCAGTTATAGCGGGCCTTGCACCAGTTGATCGCGCTCGAAGTCCGCCAGGTAGTGCGTTCACGGTCTTGCGCGTTACGCCGATCATTTCGCCGATGGCTTGCTGGCTCAGCCGCACGACCGGCGGCCCGGCGGTCGCGCCGCGGATCCGATGATCAGCAGGCGCGACGCCAGGCGCTGACGTGGCGGCAGCGCGATCAGCTCCGCGAGCGCCCGCACGGTGCGGCGCGTGTAGCTGTAGGCCGAGGCGGCGAGCGCCCGCCACAACGTCGGCCAGCGCGCGGCGACCTCTTCAAGTCCTCGCTCCGATACCGCCAGCAGCACGCTCGGTTCTGCGCACACCGCGGTGACCAGCCGCGGTCCGCCGCTGAAGCGGGTCGCGTGCCCGAGCACCGAGCCGGCCTCGCAGTGACCGATGAGGACGTTGCGGTTGCCGGCGGCCTGGCAGGACACGTGCACCACGCCGCGGATCACCACCACCAGTCCGCGCTGCTCATCGCCCTCAGTCTGCGCCCACTCGCCGCTGTTCAGCTGCAGCAGCCGTCCGTGCGTGACGAGCGCCTCCGCCAGCGCGGGTGGCTCGCCCCGCAGCCAGTCGCAGCCGCGCAGGACCGTCAGTGCCGCTTCGCGGGACGCCGTCATGCTTTAAAAGTAACTTCGGTGACAATCGGGTGCAAGCTCAGGTACTAAAGTCCGCTTGCGGGCCGGGCCCGGAAGGCGAGGAAGTGATGCTGAGTGAGCGGGCGCAGGAGAAGGTCATCCGCATCGGCGGCGCCTCGGCGTTTCTGGTCGACAGCGCGCTCGCGGTGCCGCAGCTGCTCGCGGGCGGCGCGCTGCACTACCTCATCTTTGACTACCTCGCCGAAGGCTCGATGGGGCTTCTCGGGCGCATGCAGGCCGCGGATCCGCGGGCCGGCTTCGGCGCGGATTTCCTCACCGTGCACGTGGGTCCGCACCTGAAGGAAATTGCCCGCCAGCGCATCAAGGTCGTGGCGAACGCCGGCGGTCTTAACCCGCAGGGCCTGGCGGCGGCCACCGAGGCGCTGGTCCGGGAGGCCGGCCTTGAGCTCACCGTGGCGTACGTCGACGGCGATGATATTCGCGACGCAGGTCGAGGCGCTGCGCTCGGGCGGGTGCCGCGACATGTTCACCGGCGCGGTGCTGCCGCAGAAGAAGATCATCAGCGCCAACGCCTACCTCGGCGCTTTTCCGATTGCGGCCGCGCTGGCGCAGGGCGCGGACATCGTCATCACGGGGCGCGTCGTCGACAGCGCGCTGGCACTCGGGCCGCTCATTCACGAGTTCGGCTGGCAGCCCCACGACTACGACGCGCTCGCCGCCGGCACGCTCGCCGGGCACCTGCTCGAGTGCGGTGCGCAGGTCACCGGGGGCACCTTCACCGACTGGCGCCAGGTGCCCGGCCTGGGAAAACATCGGATTTCCGGTGGGCGAGTGCCACGCGGATGGCAGCCTCGTCATCACCAAGCCGGCCGGCACGGGCGGCCTCGTCTCGGTGGGCACGGTCGCGGAGCAGCTTCTGTACGAAGTCAGCGATCCGGCGGACTACATCGTCACGGACGTGCGCTGCGATTTCAGCCAGGTGACGCTCGAGCAGATCGGCCCCGATCGCGTGCGCGTGTCCGGCGCCCGCGGACGTGCGCCCACGGACACCTACAAGGTGTGCCTCACCTACGAGGACGGCTGGCGGGCCATCGCCTACCAGCCGCTCATCGGCGAGGAAGCGGGCGGCCAAGAGCTGAACGGCAGGCCGCGGCGCTGTTCGCGCGCACGCGGGTGCTGCTGCGCGCACGGGGACTTGCGGATTTCACCGCCACCGCGTGCCTCGTCATCGGCGCCGAGCGCAGCTTCGGGGCGCACGCGCAGCCGGGCGGGGGGCGCGAGGTGATCTGCAAACTGGTCGCCGACCACCCGGAGAAGCTCGGCGCGGAGCTGTTCGCCCGCGAGCAATGGACGGCGATCTCCGGGATGTCTGTCGGCACGTCCATCAACCTCGCCACGCACGTGCTGCCCGTGACCGGACTCTTCCTGTGCCTGCTGCGCAAGAGCTGCCGTCACGCCGCGGCTCACCCTGGGCGGCTCCACGCGGGAGCTGCCGGACGTGGCCGGCACCGCGCCCGGCCCCGCGACCGCGCGCGCCGAACCCGCCCCGGTGCTGCCCCCGGGGGATTCCCCGGTGGACCTGGTGCGCCTGGCCTTGACGCGCAGCGGCGACAAGGGACACCTGTTCAACGTGGCCGTCATCGCGCGCCGTCCGGAGTACCTGCCGTGGCTGCGTGCGGCGCTCACCCCCGCGGCCGTGGGGGAGTGGTACCGGCACCTGCGCGCGGCGGGTCCGCCGCGCGTCGATCGTTACGAAGTGCCCGGCTTCCACGCCCTCAATCTCGTGGTGCACGATGCACTCGAGGGGGGCATCAACGCGAGCACCCAGCTGGATCCGGCCGCCAAGGGCATGGGCCAGATGCTGCTGCGCTTCCCGGTGCCCCTGCCGGCCGCGATGGCGGCGCAGCTCGATGCGGCACCGCGCTTGTGAAACTCAACCGAGAGACCTCAACCGTGAACGACTATTCCTATCTCATGAAGGGGCTGACCCGGGTGCCGACCACGAGCAGCACGCTCGTCAGCTCCTCCAGGTACCTGAACGATCCACGCATCCGTGACTGGGTGGCGACGCACCTGCTGCGCAAGAACGGGCCGGATGCCCCGACCCCTTCGGACCCGATGCCGCTGGTGCTGGCATTGCGCGAGGTGCAGGACATCGGCCACATCAACGAGCTGTTTGCCGCGGAGCGCAAGAAGAATGCGGCGCTGGACGCGTGGTTCAGCGAGGGCTACGTGTCCTCCTTCAAGCGCGAGGCGCTCAAGGACTATCCGCCGCACACCATGGCCGGGATCTTCTACAAGCAGCTGATGGACAATGACCTGCAGGTCGACATCGTGCCGCCCTACAAGCCGCAGAACGATTACCAGTTCTTCTTTCTGCGTGCCGGGCAGACGCACGACCTGGAGCACATCCTCGGCGGCGGCGGCTTCGATTTCATCGGCGAGCTGGTGCCGTACTACATGCGCCTCACCAATCTCTTCGTGCACCTGAGCGCGGAGCTTGCCGGGGAGCTCTCGGTGTTCTACATGCTCTCCTCGACGCGTATCCTCACCCGTGCCGTGCTGCACTACCCGCAAACCTGGCTCACCGTGCTCGACGCGCTCGAGCGCGGCGCGCAGGTGGGACGCGAATCCGCTCCGCTCTACAGCCTGCGCTGGGAGGACGTCTTCGAGCTGACGCCCGAGCAGGCGCGCAGCAAGTGCGGCATCCGCGGCGTGCGGCTCGCCGATACCGCCACCGCTTCCGCGCAGTGGTGCTGAGCCAGGCGATGGCACGTTCCGATCCTGGTCACCGGCGCCTTCGGCGCCCTCGGCGCGGCCGTGGCGCGCCAGTTCGCGGGGCAGGGCGCCACGCTCGGCCTGCTCGACCGGGTCGCCGCCCCGGCGTGGGCCCGGGACGAGTTCCAGACGCCGCACCTGCCTGCGCGGCAACGTCGATCTGGCCGACGCCGGCGCCGCGGGCGCGGCGGTGGACGCGGTGAGTGCGCACGCCGGCGGCCTTGACGTGCTCGTGAATGTCGCCGGGGGTTTCAAGTGGCAGCCGCTCATGGCCGGGACGCACGAGGTCTGGGAGGCGATGTTCACGATGAACCTCAAGACCGCGGTGATCGTCTGCCGCGCCGCGCTGCCGCACCTCGCCTCCGGCGGCACCGGCCGCATCATCAATATCGGTGCGGGGGCCGCGGCGCGCGCCGCGGCCGGGATGGGCGCCTATACCGCCTCCAAGGCCGGCGTCGAGCGTCTCACCGAGTCACTCGCCGAGGAGCTGAAGGAGCGCCACATCACGGTCAACGCCGTGCTGCCCGGGACGCTCGACACCGCCCGCAACCGCGCCGACATGCCGGAGCGCGGACTTCAGCCGCTGGGTGGCGCCGGACGGCCGTGGCCGAAGTGGTGGCCTTTCTTGCCTCGGACGCGGCGCGCGCGGTGAACGGGGCCGCCATCCGGGTGTTCGGCACCGGCTGAGGACGCCAGCTCCGGGCGTGCGGACTCAGCGGATGACGCGTACGAGATAGCCGCGGTCCCATTTGGGTCAGAGCACGCCGCCCGGCACTGTCACGCTCGTTCGCGGGGTCGCACGACCCTCAAGGAGCGAGTTTGTGAAGTTCTGCCACCGATCATCCCTACGTGCTGACCGCCAGCTGTCCGAGCCGCATGGGCACGACCGCCGCCGTCGCGGGCTTTCTCGCCGCGCGGCGCTTCTATCTCATCGAGATGCACCAGTTCGACGACACGATCTCGCAGCGCTTCTTCGTGCGCGTCACCTTCTGCGCCGTGCAGGGGGAGACGGTGGACCTGGGCCGCCTGCGGCGCGAGTTCGCAGCCGTCGCCGAGGCCGAGCAGATGGAATGGCGCATCCACGACAGCCGCGAGCGCACGCGGGTGCTCATCATGGTGTCCAATTTCGACCATTGCCTGGAGGACCTGCTCTACCGGCACCGTACCGGTGAGCTGAAGATGGACGTCACCGCGGTGGTGTCCAACCACGTGACGCTGCAGCCCACGGCCGCGCGCCACAATCTGCCGTTCTTTCACCTGCCCGTGACGCCGGCCACCAAGGCCGAGCAGGAGCGGCGGCTCGTGGAACTCATCGATTCCACGCGCACCGAGCTCGTCGTGCTGGCGCGCTACATGCAGATTCTCTCGGACGAGCTGTGCGGCCGGCTGCGCGGCCGCGCCATCAACATCCACCATTCATTCCTGCCCGGCTTCAAGGGCGCCAAGCCCTACCACCAGGCCTACGACCGCGGCGTGAAGCTGATCGGTGCCACGGCGCATTACGTGACCCATGACCTTGATGAGGGCCCGATCATCGAGCAGATCGTTGAACGCGTCGATCACGGCTCAACGCCCGACATGCTGGTGGCCGCCGGGCGCGATTCCGAGCGGCGCGCGCTGTCGGCGGCGGTGCGCTACGCCATCGAACATCGCGTGTTCCTCAACGGCACCCGCACGGTGGTCTTCAAGTAGCGCATCCACACCGACGGTCGCCGCAACCGCACGTGCTATCGTGCCTCGGACAGGCGGCCTGAAAGTCGGCTGCCGGGAGCGGCGCCATGAACGCACAACCTTCCGATCCCTGCGCGCCGCCGGATACACAGGACATCCACGCGCGCCTGCAGACCGCGCTCGAGCGACAGCGTGCGGCGTACCGGCGCGAGCCGGTGCCCGGGCTACCGCCAGCGGGTGCAGGACCTGCGCGCGCTGCGTCGCTTCGTGCTCGAGAATCGCGAGGCCCTGCTCGAGGCGGTCAACCGCGACTACGGCAGCCGCTCGCGTCACGAGACCCTCTTCGGTGAATTCGTGCCGGTGCTCGACGGACTCAAGCACACCTTGCGGCACCTGCGCGGCTGGATGCGTCCGCAGCGTCGTGGCGTGGATCTGTTGCTCTTTCCGGGTGCGCGCAACCGGGTGCTGCCCCAGCCCCTCGGGGTCGTCGGGGTGATCGTGCCGTGGAACTTCCCCATCAACCTGACGTTCTCGGCGCTGACGGCGATTTTTGCCGCCGGCAACCGCGCGCTGGTGAAGCTCTCGGAAAACTCCCGCCACTTCGCCGCGCTCCTCGAGGAACGCCTGCCGCGCTACTTCCCGCCCGAGAAGCTGGCGGTGTTCGACGAACGCGGCGGGGTGGGAGTGGAGTTCTCGCGCCTGGCACTCGATCACCTGCTCTTTACCGGCTCGACGCAGACCGGGCGCAGCGTCATGGCGGCCGCGGCCGCGAACCTGTGCCCGGTGACGCTCGAGTTGGGCGGCAAGTCTCCGGCGCTGATCTGCGAGGACTTCCCGCTGCGCGCGGCAGTCGAGCGCATCCTGTTCGTCAAGCTCATGAACGCCGGCCAGATCTGCACCACGGTCGACTATGCGCTGCTGCCGCGGCGGCGGATGCGGGAGTTTGCCACGCTGGCGCAGGCCTTCGTGGCGGCGCGCTACGGCGACATCCACAGCGCGGACTACACCTCGATTATTGATGCACGCGCCTTTGCCCGCATCACGGCCGCCATCGAAGACGCGCGCGCCCGTGGCGCTGAGGTCATCCAGCTGCTGCCCGGCAGGCCCTGGGACGACGGCGACGCGCAAGATCAGCCCCCACCTGGTACTCGAGCCGACGGCCGACTGTGAACTGATGCAACGCGAGATCTTCGGGCCGGTGCTGCCGATTTTGGGGTATGAGCGACTGGAGGAGGCCGTCGAGTTCATCAATGCGCGGCCGCGGCCGCTGGCCTTCTATCCCTTCAGCACGGAGTGCGCAAAACCATCGCGCGGCTGCTCGATGCGGTGATGTCCGGAGGCGTCTCGGTGAACGACGCCCTCTGGCACGTGGGGCAGCACGAGCTGCCGTTCGGCGGTGTCGGGGCGAGCGGCATGGGCCACTACCACGGGCACGAGGGATTTCTCACCTTCTCGAAGCTGCGGCCGGTGTTCTACCAGGCGCCGGTGAGCGGCATGCGACTGCTGTGGCCCCCCTTCGGCACGTTCGCAGATCGAGTCCTGAACTTCCTGACGAAATAAGCGCCTCAGCGCTTGAGCAGCTGTTCGATGCGCCGATCGGGCACGAGCCACATCAGGGCGACGGCGATGTACAGCGCGATCGAGACCCAGGGCTGCACGAACGCCATGACGATTCCCAGCAGATACAGCAGGATCGACACCCAGCCCTTCGCGTCCGTGCCGAGCGCGGCCGCGAGCCGCGAGTCAGGTCCTCCGTTCACTGCGATGATCGTGCGTTCGAGGATCGAGTACCCGATCGCCGCGCACGAGAGCACGACGCCGTAGGCGGCGACCGGCGCGGCGGTGAAGCCCGACTCGTCGATCCAGCGGATCACGAACGGCACCAGCGTCAGCCAGAACAGCAGCCCGAGGTTGGCCCACAGCACCCGCCCGTCGACGCGCTCGGTGATGTGCAGCATGTGATGATGGTTGTTCCAGAAGATGCCGACATTGACATAGGACAGCACGTACGCGAGCAGCACCGGGACGTCGGCCTTGAGTGCCGCAAGATCGCGGCCCTGCGGCACGTGGATCTCCAGCACCATGATCGTGATGATGATGGCAATCACGCCATCGGTGAAGGCTTCCAGACGGGCCGAATTCATGTCACAGATCCTACGTGCATTTAGCCTCGTAAGCCATTATTAAATAAACACATATCATGGCCGTCGCGGCGCAGAAAGCCGCTCGCCGTGCTGCTCCTTCAGTTTGACGAGACCGCCTGCGCGGCGGCGGTGCTACGCTGCGGGACGGTGTGGGTGCAGGCGAGGATTTCGATTACCGTGAGCGCACGCGAGGTCGTACCGCGAGAGGTCACGCAGCAGCGTCTGAATCGCGGCTACGCGCGGATCCTCGACTACCGGCGTGATCAGCCCTACAGCGTCGCGGATCTGCTCGAGCAGCGCGCGGCCGACTGTGCCGATGGCGCGTTCGTGGTGTTCGAGGGTCGCTCGGTCAGCTTCGCGCAGATGAACGAGCTGGCGAACCGCGTCGCGCACGCAGCCCTGGCCGCGGGCCTCACGCCCGGCAGTGTCGTGGCGCTCATGATGGACAATCGGCCCGAGTTCCCGATGGTGTGGCTGGGACTGGCGAAGGTGGGCATCGTCACGGCGCTGCTCAACACCTCCGCGCGCGGGCGCGTGCTGCGGCATGCGCTCGAGCAGACCGGCGCGCGCGCGTTCATCTACGGCAGCGAGTGCGCCGAACAGGTGGCGAGCCTCGGCGGCGACGGTCTGCCGCCGCTGCTGTTCGAAGCCGAGCAAGCCGGTGCCCGGTGCGCCGCGCGCCCGGGGTGAGCTCGTGGTCGCGCGCGCTGGCTGCGGCGGCCGCGATGAATCCGGACCGGGCCGCGCGCGAGCACGTGTGCCTGAAGGATCCGCTCTATTACATCTTTACCTCCGGGACCACCGGCCTGCCCAAGGCCGCCCTCATGAGCCACCTGCGCTTCCTGAATGCCGGGGGCGTGATTGCGGGGCTGCTCGACCTCACGCGCGCGGACGTGCTCTACAACGTGCTGCCGCTGTATCACGGCGCCGGCGGCATGGTGGTGGTCTCGGCGGCCCTGCACGTGGGTATCCCGATCGTGCTCAAGCGCAGGTTCAGCGCCGGGGAATTCTGGGCGGACGTGCGCCGGCACCGGGTGACCGCCTGGTACTACATCGGCGAGCTGTGCCGCTACCTGCTCAACCAGCCGCCCCGGGCCGATGACCGGGAGCACACGCTGAAGCGCATGAGCGGCGCGGGCCTTAAGGCCGAGGTGTGGCGGCAGTTCCAGGAGCGCTTCGGGGTCGAGACGATCTGCGAGGGTCTCGGCTCGACCGAGGCGAACTACGGCCTCACCAACGTCGACAACCTGATCGGCTCGGTGGGGCGCCTGCCGTACCCCGAGCGCAGCAACATCCGCGTCGTGCGCTACGATGTGGAGAGCGGCAGCTACCCGCGTCATCCCGATGGCACGCTGATCCTGTGCGAGCCGGGGGAAGTGGGTGAGCTCATCGCCGAGGTGCTCGACGGGCCGACGGCGGCGGGGTTTTTCGAGGGCTACACGTCGGCCGAGGCCACCGAGGCGAAGCTGCTGCGCGACGCCTTCCGGCCCGGGGACCGCTGGGTGCGCTCGGGCGACCTGGTGCGCCGCGACGCGGAGGACTACTTCTATTTCGTCGATCGGGTCGGGGACACCTTCCGCTGGAAGGGCGAGAACGTCTCGACCGAAGAGGTCGCGGCGGTGCTGGCGCAGTTTCCCGGTCCCGCCGTGGTCAACGTCTATGGTGTGCGGGTTCCCGGCACCGAGGGCCGGGCGGGCATGGTCGCGCTCACCTACGCGGATGCGACGCGCTTTGATCCGCGCGCCTTTCACGAGTTCGCCGTCGCGCGGCTGGCGGGCTACGCGGTGCCGCTGTTCGTGCGCGTCTCCTGCGAGGCCGAGCTCACCACCACCTTCAAGCTGCGCAAGATCGATCTGCAGCGCAGCGGCTACGATCCTCTCCGCAGCCGCGATGCGCTGTTCGTGCGCGATTCCCAGGCCGCCTGCTATGTCCCCGTGAGCGCCGCGGCGCTCGCCGCCCTCGGCATCGCGCCGTTTGCGGGAGACTAAAGCCGGTGCACGTGCAATACAGCCCCGCGCAGCAGCACCTGCGACAGGAGTTTCGCGCCTACCTTGCGCAGCTGATGACGCCGGAGGTGCGCGAAGCGGTCCGTGACCGCGAGAGCGGCAGCACCTACCGCCGCCTCCTCAGGCGCATGGGCCAGGACGGCTGGCTGACCCCCGGCTGGCCCAAGGAGTACGGCGGTCGCGGGCTCGATCCCCTGGCCCAGAAGATCATTCTTGAGGAACTGTGGCTTGCCGAGGCGCCGTTTCCGTTCGTGACCGTCAACACCATCGGTCCGGCCCTGATCCGGCGCGGCACGCCAGAGCAGAAGCGCGACATCCTGCCGCGCATCGCCAGCGGTGAGCTCAACTTCGCCGTCGGCTACAGCGAGGCGCAGGCGGGCACCGACCTCGCGGCGCTGCAGACCCAGGCGGTGCGCGACGGGGAATTCTTCGTCATCAACGGCCAGAAGGTCTTCACCAGCGGCGCCGAGGGCGCGGACTACATATGGCTCGCGGCGCGCACCGATGCGGACGCGCCCGCTCATCGCGGCATCTCCATTCTCATGGTCGACACCCGGCTGCCGGGCTTCGCGGTCTCACCGATCCACACCGTGGGAGGCATCCGCACCAATGTCACCTACTACCAGGACGTACGCGTCCCGGTGACGATGCTGGTCGGGCGAACTCAACGGCGGCTGGCAACTCATCACCGAGCAGTTGAATCACGAGCGCGTCGGCCTGGCCGCGCTCGCCTACGGCGCGCAGGGCTGCTTCGATGAAACCCTGGCCTGGGCGCGCGCCACGCGCGCCGCTGCCGGTTTGCTCATCGACCAGCCGTGGGTGCAGATCGCGCTGGCGGAGAGTTACGCGCTGCTGCAGGCCTACGCCGTGCTCGGCAACCGTGTCGCCTGGGAAGTGGCCCAGGGCGAGGCGCGGGCGCCACTGGCAAGCGCCTGCAAGGTGTTCAGCACCGAGATCTACATCCGGGTGTTGCGGCTGCTGCTGGAGGTAACCGGCTCCGCGGGCCTGCTGCGCCATGGTTCCCCGGGCGCGATCCTGCAGGGGAAACTGGAGAACGAGTATCGTCGCTGCCAGATCAACACCTTCGGCGGCGGCGCCACGGAAGTGCTGCGCGACATGGTGGCGCAGATGGGTCTCGGCCTGCCGCGGGCGGCCGCGCCGCGATGAGTGCGCCCCTGCCGGCACCCGGCCTGGCTTGCGCGGCTGCGTGAGCGCTGCGGCACCGCCGCCGCCGTGGCGCCCCGCACCGCCGCGGATGCGGTGAACGTGCCGATGATCCGCCGCTGGTGCGAGGCCATGGGAGAGCGCAATCCCCTGTACCTCGATGAGGACTATGCGCGGACCACCCCCTACGGCGGCATCGTTGCGCCCCCGGCGATGCTGGAGGTGTGGACCATGGGGGGCTACCGGGCGGACGGCGGGCGCGAGCACGGCAACCTTGTGGGAATCGATGAGCTGGATGCGGCCGGGTTCACCGCCGTGGTGGCCACCAATCTTAAGCAGGAATACCTGCGCTATCTGCGTCCCGGCGACCGCATCCGGCAGCAGGTGTTCTTTGAAGAGGTGTCCGAGGAGAAGCGCACGGCCCTCGGCAGCGGTCACTTTCTCAACTACCGCTACGAATTCACTACCGCGGACGGCACCCCGGTGGGGCGCATGCGCTTTCGGATTCTCAAGTTCCGCCCCGCGCAGCAAGCGCGGCCACCGGCGGCGCCGTCGCTGCCGCCGCTGCGTCCGCGGCCGGCCATCACGCGCGACAGCGCCTTCTTCTGGGACGGACTCCGGCAGCAGCGGCTGCTGCGTTCGCCGCTGCACGCGCTGCCAGCACCTGCACCATCCGCCCGGTCCCATGTGTCCTAAGTGCCATGCGTTTGACTGGGACGTGCAGCAGCTGAGCGGTCGTGGCGTCATTCACAGCTACGTGATCGTGCACCAGCCGCAGCTGCCGGGCTTCAGCTATCCGCTGCCGGTGGCGCTCGTCGAGCTTGCCGAGGGCGTGCGGCTCGTCGCCAACCTTGCGGGCGTGATGCCCGCAAGAGGTGCGCATCGGCATGCCGGTTGAGGTGGAGTTTGTCGAAGTCGCGCCCGATTACGTGCTCTACGCCTTTCACGCCAGCGCCTGAGGGTCGCCCGCATGGATTTCAGCTATACCGAGGAACAGTCCGCCCTGCGCGCGCTCGCAGCGCGTCTGTTCGGGGAACGATTCAGCGACGAGTACCGCAAGGTGTTCGCCCGCGCGGGTGAAGCGTACGACCGGCCGCTGTGGGCGGCGCTGGCGCAAGCGGGCATCCTGGGCACGGCCATCGAGGCGCGGCATGGCGGCTCGGGCCTGGCGCTGACGGAACTTGCGCTGGTGCTCGAGGAGCAGGGCCGCACGCTCGCGGCCGTGCCGCTGCTCGCCACGCTGGTGCTCGGCGCGCTGCCGCTGCAACGATTCGGCAATGCGGCGCAGCAGGCACTGTTGCCGCAGGTGGCCGCGGGTGACGTCGTGCTCACCGCGGCGCTCGAGGAGGAGGGCGCCACCGACCCGCTCGAGCCGACGACCTTTGCGCGCCGGATCGCGGGCGGCTGGCGCCTCTCGGGCGTGAAGACCTTCGTGCCGTACGCGCTGCAGGCACAGTTCCTGCTCGTGTCCGCGCGGACGGAGACGCAGGGCGCCAGTCTCTTCCTGCTGCCGCAAACGGCGCCGGGCCTCACCGTGGAACCCCAGCGATCAACGAGCGGTGAGCCGCAGGGTCGCGTGACGCTGCATGATGTGTTGCTCGGTACCCAGGATGTGGTGGGCGCCGGCAGTGAGACGGACGCGGTGCGCTGGACCATCGAGCGCGCGCGCGTGGCGCTCGCCGCGCTGCAGCTCGGCGTGACTGGCGAGGCGCTGCGCCGCGCGGCCGCGTACGTGAGCGAGCGCGAGCAGTTCGGCCGGCCGATCGGGACCTTCCAGGCGGTGCAGCATCGGCTCGCGGACTGCTACATCGACATCGAGGCGCTGCGCTCGACCTACCTGCGGGCCGTGTGGGCGCTCGATCAGGGCCTGTCGGCGAGCGCGGAGGTGCTGGCGGTGAAGTGGTGGACCGCGCAGACCGGCCACCGCGTGACCCACGCGGTGCAGCACGTGCACGGCGGGCCTGGGCGCTGACATCGAGTATCCGGTGCACGCCTTCTTCCTGCACGCCAAGCAGCTCGAGATCGCACTCGGTGGCGCCACGCAGACGCTCGCCGGCATCGGCCGGGAGCTCGCCCGCGGCAGCGTGCAGCCCTTTACCTAGGCAGCCGCCCGCATGTCCGAAGTCACATTTCACAGCATCGTCATCGGGCAGCCCCTGCCGCCGCTGACGCTGAGCGTGACCACCTCGGCCATCGTTGCCGGGGCGCTGGCGAGCGGGGACTTCGAGGTGGTGCACCACGACGCTGCCGGCCGCGCGGGCGCGCGGGACACCGGATGTGTTCATGAACATACTGACGACGAACGGTTACGTGCAGCGCTTCGTCAACGACTGGCTTGCCCCGGCCGGCAGGATCCGGGCCATCGACCTGCGGCTGGGGGTGCCGAACTTCCCCGGCGATACGCTCAGGCTGACCGGAAGCGTGCGCGCCAAGCAAGACGCCGGACACGAGCGGATCGTGGAGATTGCGGTGAGCGGTGCCAACAGCCTGGGGGAGCACGTCGCGGCGACCGTGCAGGTGGTGCTCCCGTGACGCATCTGCTGCGCGATCAGGCCGCGGTCGTAGGGATCGGCGCCACCGAATTCTCCAAGGACTCCGGGCGCAGTGAGCTGCGGCTGGCGCTGGAAGCCATCCGCGCGGCTGTCGAGGACGCGGGCCTTGAGCTCACCGACGTCGATGGCCTGTGCACCTACGCGATGGACAGAAATCCCGAGATCGAGATATTCCGCAACATCGGCGGCCGGGAGCTGAAGTTCTTCAGCCGCATCGACTACGGCGGAGGCGCGGCCTGTGCGCCGCTGCTGCAGGCGGCCCTGGCCGTGCAGGCGGGGGTCGCCGAGGTCGTCGTCTGCTACCGCGCGATGAACGAGCGCTCCGAGTACCGCTTCGGCCAGGCCTTCCTGCCGCCGCCGGTACCGAGCGCGGAAAGCGCCAACTGGAGTTGGAGCGTGCCCTTCGGGCTGGCGACGCCGGCCGCGTGGGTGGCCATGGCGGCGCGGCGCTACATGCACGACTTTGGCGCCACGAGCGAGGACTTCGGGCGGGTCTCGGTCGCCTGTCGGCGGCATGCGGCCACGAACCCGAACGCCTGGTTTTATCGCAAACCCATTACGCTGGCTCAGCATCAGGCCTCGCGCTGGATCGTCGAGCCGCTGCGCCTGCTTGACTGTTGTCAGGAAAGCGACGGCGCGGTGGCGCTGGTCGTGACGCGTGCCGAGCGGGCGCGCGATCTGAAGCACAAGCCCGCGCTGATCCGGGCCGCGGCGCAGGGGGCGCAGGATGAGCAGATGAACATGACGAGCTTCTACCGCCCCGACATTGCGGCGCTGTCGGAGATGCGCCTCGTGGCGCAGCAGCTGTACGCCATGTCGGGACTGGGACCTGAGGACATCCAGACCGCCATCCTGTACGACCATTTCTCGCCGTTCGTGCTGCCGCAGCTGGAGGTGTTCGGCTTCTGCGGCCGCGGCGAGGGCAAGGACTTCGTGCGCGATGGCAACATCGAGCTCGGGGGCGGCTTGCCGGTGAATACCCACGGCGGACAGTTGGGTGAGGCCTACATCCACGGCCTCAACGGGGTGGCGGAAGCGGTGCGCCAGGTGCGCGGCACCGCGGTCAACCAGGTGCCCGGCGTGCTCAACGTACTGGTCACGGCGGGCACCGGGGTGCCCACCAGCGCGGCGATTCTCGCCGCCGCCTGAATCCGCGCGCGCCTCTGGAGAAGGGGCGCGGGTGGTTTATGATGGGTCATGATTGATCCTGCCATCGGCACCTTGTTGAGCGGCGCCTTCGCGCTGTTGTTCGCAAGCGCGGCGTTTCACAAGGCCCGTCACTTCGCGCACTTTGCGGCGGTGTTTCGCGCCTATCGCCTCGTGCCTCCGGCGCTGCCCCTGGCCGGCTTGTGTACCGATCCTGGAATTGAGCGTAGCCGCCGGCCTGCTGCTGCCCGTCGCGCGCCCGGCGGCGGCCGTGACCGGCGCGGCACTGCTGCTGCTGTACGCGACCGCCATCGGCGTGAATCTTCTTCGCGGACGGCACGACCTCTCCTGCGGCTGCGGTGGGCCGGACGAGCGGCGCCCGATCGCCGCCTGGATGGTGGTGCGCAACCTCCTGCTCGCCACGCTTCTCGGGGCCGCGGCGCTCCCGTGGGCCACGCGGGCGCTGCAGGGAGCGGATTTCCTCACCGTCGCCGGCGGCATGGCGGTCGCGGCACTCTTATATATGAGTGCCGACCGGCTGCTCGGGCAGGTGGCGCCGCGCAGCGCCTCGTGGGGGGACGCCCCGTGAATGCGCTCGTGATCTCCAACATCGTGCTGTGGATCCTGGTGCTGGTGCTCGCCGCGGTGCTGCTCGCGGTGGTGCGCCAGCTTGGCGTACTGCACGAACGGATCGCCCCGGCGGGTGCCCTCATGCTCAACCGCGGCCTCAAGGTCGGTGAGGCCGCTCCCGTGCTCGAGGTGCAGGACCTCCAGGGTCGCGCCCACCGCGTGGGAGCGGCGCGCGCCGACGGGCGCAGCACCCTCGTCCTGTTCGTCTCCCCGACCTGCCCGGTCTGCAAGACCCTGCTGCCGGCGGTCAAGTCCAGCCGCCGGGACGAGCGCGACTGGATGGACGTGATTCTGGCCACTGACGGGGACCTGAAGGAACAAGCAGGAGTTCGTGCGTGCCCAGGGGCTCGAGGCGATCCCCTACGTGGTGTCGGCCGCGCTCGGCCTTGCGTTCCAGGTGAGCCGGCTGCCCTTTGCGGCGCTGCTGGATGAGCACGGGGTGCTGCGGGCACGCGGCCTGGTCAACTCGCGCGAACACCTGGAGAGTCTGTTCGAGGCCAAGCGCCTGGGCGTGGCCTCGCTGCAGGAATACTTCTCAGGCGCAGCCTGAGTCACGGAGGCAGTCATGCAAGAGGCAGCGTTGTCGGATCCGGCCTTTCGCGCCGTGCTGGAGGAATATGAGGCGCGCGCCGAACAGGAGGACAAGCTGTGGCGGACGATGAGCGCGGCGGAGGCCACGCAGCGGCGCGACGAATTGCTGCTGCCGGTCGGGCGCGCCGCCGGGAGCCTGCTCAATCTTCTCATCCGCGAGAGCGGCGCCAAGCGCATCCTCGAGGTGGGCAGTTCTTACGGTTACTCCACCCATTGGCTCGCCGATGCCGCGCGCGCCGTGGGCGGCAGGGTGACCTCGCTCGAGATGCACGCACCCAAGACCGAGTATGCACGGCGAGCGGCTGGCCCGCGTGGGGCTGGCCGGCTTCGTCGAGTTTCGCATCGGTGATGCACTCGCCGCGCTCAAGTCCTTGCCGGGCCCTTTCGACTTCGTGCTCATCGACCTGTGGAAGGACCTGTACGTGCCGGTGTTCGAGCTGCTGCATCCGAAGCTGGCGCAGGGCGCCATCATCGTCGCCGACAACATGCTGCAGCCGGAGAACGTCCGGGTGCATGCACGCGCCTACCGCGAGCTGGTGCGCAGCGCCGCCGACATGACCTCGGTGCTGCTCGAGGTCGGCAACGGGCTCGAGGTCAGCCGCTACCGCTGAGGGTGATCTCGACCCGCTTGTTGTGCTTGCCCTCGCTGCGGATCTTCAGCACCCTGATGCCGCCGATCTCGGCGATGTTGGCGACGTGCGTGCCGCCGCAGGGCTGCAGGTCGATGCCCGGGATCTTCAGCAGCCGCACCCGTCCGGCACCGCGCGGCGGCTGCACGCTCATGGTCTTCACCAGCTCCGGCTGGCGCTCGAGCTCCTCGTCCGTGATCCAGACGGTCTCGGTGGCGATCCCGCGAGGCGATCAGGGCATTGGTCTCGCGCTCGATGTGCGCCGCGTCGAGCTGGCTCAGGTCGATGTCGAAATCCAGCCGCGCCTTGTCCGGGACGATGTTGCCGCCGGTCACCGGCGCGACGACGACGCAGGACATCAGGTGCAGGGCGGTGTGCAGCCGCATCAGCCGGTAGCGGCGCTCCCAGTCGATTTCAAGCGTAACGGTCTCCCCCGGCTCGGGCGCCGTGCTGCCGGCGGTGAGCAGGTGCAGCACGCGCTCGGGGCCGTCACCCTTGCGCGTGTCGGCGATCAGGAGCCGCTCGCCGCTCGCGCGCACCAGCGTCCCGCTGTCGCCGGCCTGGCCGCCGCCGAGCGGATAGAACACCGTGCGGTCGAGCTCGATGCCGCGCTCGCCCACGGCGAGTACGCGCGCCGTGGCCGTTTTCAGATAGGCGTCGTCGCGGAAGAGCAGTTCAGTCGTCATGGCTTATGATCGCGTCCGTGTAAGACTAGAATTCATCGCGCCATGCCCGCCTACGCCTATCGCATCGTCAACGTGTTCACCCAGGGACGTACGGTACTCAGCGGCAATCCGCTGTGCGTGTTCGAGCGCGCTCAGGCACTGGATGGCGCTAGGATGCAGGCGCTGGCGCTGCAGTTCAATCTCTCCGAGACCGCCTTCATCCTGCCCTCCGAACGCGCCAGTGCGCGGGTGCGCATCTTTACACCCCAGTACGAGATGCCATTCGCCGGGCACCCGACGCTTGGCAGCGCGCACGTGTGCCGGGCGCTGGGCCTGGGTGGTGACCGGCTGACACTCGAGATGCCCGCGGGCGTGATTCCGGTGCGCGCCAGCGGGGATCGCTGGACGCTGCAGGCGCGTGCGGCCGCCTGGCGCGAGGTGGCGGAGCCACGCTTGGCGGTGGCTGCCATGCTCGGGCTGGCCAACGAGGACATCGGCGAGCGGCCGCTGTGGGTCACCGCCGGCATGGAGCAGCTCGTCGTTCCCCTCACCAGCGAAGCGGCCGTGCGCCGCGTGCGCGTGCGCGCGGACCTGCTGGCGCAGTTCACCAGCAGCGAGGGCAAGAGCATGGTGTACGTGTTTGCGCCGCTGGGAACGGGTCTGCTGGCGCGCTTCTTCTTTCCGGTGGGGAACGCGGCGCTGGAGGATCCGGCGACCGGCTCCGCCACGGCGAACCTCGGCGGCTGGTACCTGGCGATGCAGCGGCCACTGCCACTTGAGTTTGAGATCGCCCAGGGCGAGTATACCGGCCGCCCCTCATCGCTGCGCTTGGCAGTCGATGTCCAACATCACATCCACGTCAGTGGCGACGTCGTCGAACTCGGTCGCGGTACGATCGAATTATGAGCGCTCACGCCGAGGAATCACTTGTGAGACTGCATGACTTCAAGGCGCTGACGTTCGACTGCTACGGGACGCTGATCGACTGGGAAACCGGACTCTACCAGGCGCTGCAGCCGTTGCTGAGGGCGGCCGGCCTGCGCACGCCGCGTGCCGAAGTGCTGGCGCAATTCGCGCTGCATGAGGTGGACCAGGAGAGCCAGACCCCGGGCATGCGCTACCCGGAACTTCTCGCCGAGGTGCACCGCCGCCTGGCGCGCGACTGGCATGCCACCGTTGAGGACTCAGCGCACGTCGCCTTCGGCGAGTCGGTGCCGGCGTGGCCGGCGTTTGCCGATACCCCGGCGGCACTGCAGTACCTGCAGCGTCACTACAAGCTCGTCATACTCTCCAACGTCGATCGTGACAGCTTCGCCGGCAGCAACCAGAGGCTCGGCGTCACCTTTGACGCCATCTGCACCGCGCAGGACATCGGTTCCTACAAGCCCGATCCCGCGAACTTCCGTTTCCTGATAGCCACGGTCGGCAAGCTGGGGGTGGCGCCGGAAGAGATTCTGCACACCGCACAAAGTCTCTATCACGATCACGCGCCGGCACAGAGTGCCGGCCTTGCCTCGGCATGGATTGACCGACGCGGCGAGCAGCCCGGCTGGGGCGCGACGCGCGCCCCGCAGGGCAGCCCGGCCTACGATTTTCGCTTCGACACGCTCGCCGCGATGGTCAAGGCGCATCAGGCCGAGGACGGCGCGGCCTGAAGCGCTCCGCCACGCGTCACCACAGGACGACGCGCTCGCCGGGCGCCAGGAAGTAAGTGTCCCCGGCCTTGATCTGCGGGAAGGCCGCGTACCAGCTGGCATCGTTGCGCACCACGCCGTTCACCCGGTAGGCCGAGGGGCTGTGCGGGTTGGACAGCACGATGCGCCGCGTCAGACCTTCGCTCCACACCTCGCGCCAGCTCTGGCCATAGGCGAGGTAGAAGCGCTGATCGCCGCTGTAGCCATCCAGCACCGGGGCTGCCTTGCCGCCGAGCGCGATGTGGTACGCCTTGTGCGCGATTACCAGGCCGGCGAGGTCGGCGATGTTTTCCCCCAGGGTGAGCTTGCCGTTGACGTGCAGGCCGGGCAGTGGCTCGTACTGGTCGTACTGCCTGGCGAGCTGCGCGGTGCGCGCATCGAAGTTCTTGCGGTCCTCCTCGCTCCACCAGTTATTCAGTCTCCCGGAGGCATCGTACTTGCTGCCCTGGTCATCGAAGCCGTGGCTGATCTCGTGCCCGATCACGGCGCCGATCTCCCCGTAGTTCACCGCATCGTCGGCATTCGGATCGAAGTACGGGGGCTGCAGGATCCCCGCCGGGAAGACGATCTCGTTCAGGGTCGGGTTGTAGTACGCGTTGTTGGTGGGCGGCGTCATGTACCACTCGCTGCGGTCGACGCGCGCATCGAGCCGCGCCAGGCGGCGGTTCCACTCGAACACCTGCGCGTTGCGTACATCGCCGATCAGGTCGTCGCGGCGCACGGCGAGCGCCGTATAGTCGCGCCAGCTGTCCGGATAACCGACCTTCGGGGTGAAGGTGTGGATCTTCTCCAGTGCCTTCTGCCGCGTGGCTGGCGTCATCCAGGTCGAGCGTGCGGATGTCCGCCTCGTACGCCTTCAGCAGGTTCGCCACCAGTTGCTGGCTCTTGGCCTTGGCCTCGGGCGGGAAGTAGCTGGCGCAATACAGCTTCCCCAGTGCCTCGCCCATCTGCTCGTCCAGCAGGTGAATGCCGCGGATATCCCGCGGCAGCTGCTGTTTCTGCCCCGAGACCACCGTCCCGTAGAAGGCGAAGTCGGCGTCATCGATCTGCTTGGGAAGATAATCGGCGCGCGCGTGCAGGTAGCGCACCGTCAGGTAGTCGCGCCACACGGGTACCGGGGTCGAGGCGAACACCGCGGCCAGTTTCGGGAAGGCCGATTTCTCGGCGACGTCGACCTTGCGCTCGCCGCTGGGGGCCTGGGCCGAGACGCCGGCGGCACCGAGGTACGCGGACCACGGAAACTGCGGCGCGAACGCAGCCAACTCGGCCAAGGTCATCGGGTTGTAGGTCTTGTCGGCATCGCGGCGGTCCGCGGCGGGCCAATGGGCATCGGCGATCCGGGCTTCGAGCGCAAACACCGCCGCCGCGCGTGCGGGATCGGAAATGCCGGCGAAGGCGAGCATGTCCGTCAGGTATTTCCGGTACGCCTCGCGGGTGGCGGCGATGTCCTTGTCCTCGCGCAGGTAGTAATCGCGATCCGGCATGCCTAAGCCGGATTGCGTGAGGCGCACCACGTAGGTGTCAGGATTTTTCTCGTCGATGCCGATGCGTGCGGCGAACGGGCCACTGGTGCGCGTGGCGGGCGCGCCCATGAAGGCGGCGACCTCGGCGCCGCTCTGCAGCGCCGCGATGCGCTCCAGGTCCGCGCGCACGGGAGCCAGGCCGGCGCTCTCGATGGCCGCGGTGTCCTGAAAAGCGTTATAGAAGTCGCGTAGCTTGCGCTCCTCGGCGGACAGTGCGCTGTCGGGCTTGGCGATGAGCGTCGCGAGGATCGTGCGCAGCTTCGCTTCGTTGCCCTTATCCAGCTCCAGGTTGATGCCCGCCGCGCGCCGATCGGGCGGGATGGTCGCGCTCTTGAGCCAGCGGCCGTTGGTGTAACGAAAGAAGTCCGCCCCCGGGGGCACGCTCGCGTCGACGTAGTCGAGCGTCACGCCCCAGGGCGGGAATACGGCCTGCGTGGTGGCGAGGGCGACGCTGATCAGGCCGGCGCCGAGCGCCGCCACGGTGTAGTGCTGCATGGGGAGAATCTTGACCCAGGCGCGCGTGCGCTGCCACACGCTGTGGCGCACGCGGACGGCTGTCTGGCGCTACAACCCGTCGATGAGCCGGCTGGGGTTGAAGATGCCGCGTGGATCGAAGCGCTGTTTCAGCCGCCGGTGCAACTGGAGGCTGACCCCGGACAAGGGGTGGAAGCGCTGTCCGCGCGGCACCGGGCCGCGCCAGCACAGTGCGGTGCCGCCGCTGGCGGCGGCCGCGGCGCGCACCTCCATGGCTTCCGCAACGCCGCCATACCAGCGCACCGCGCCACCCCAGTCGATCAGCGGCTCGCTCCCCAGTGGGGCCAGGGGCGCAGTGGAGGGCAACGACTGGCGCCATAACGGCTGTTGTGTAAAGAAAGGTAAAGCACAGTCGCGCAGGCCATGCCAGAAGTGCCGGGCGGTCGCCTCGTCCACCGGCTCGCCGCCGATGCGTTCACGGGCCAGGCGAACCGCCGGCGCCGCGCCCGAGAGCCGCACCCAGGCACCCCCGGCGCTCCAGGCGGCCGCTGAGAGCGGCAGCGGCTGCGCGCCCCAGCGGTTGAAGGCCTCGAGCGCCTCCCGGGCGCCGCACTCGAGGCGCACCGTGACCTCGGCGCGTGGCAGCGGCAGCACCTTCAGGGAGACGTCCGTGATCAGTCCCAGGATGCCCAGCGAGCCGCACAACAGGCGCGAGACATCGAAGCCGGCGACGTTCTTCATGACCTCTCCGCCGAAGCGCAGCAACTCGCCATCCGCCGTCAGCAGCCGCGTGCCGAGCACGAAGTCGCGCGCCGCGCCGGCATACACGCGCCGCGGTCCGGAGAGTCCCGCCGCGATGACGCCGCCGAGGGTCGGGTCGCCCCCGAAAGCCGGCGGCTCGAAGGCGAGGAACTGGCCTTCAGCGGCGAGCGCCGCTTCGATTTGCGACAGCGGCGTGCCCGCGCGCGCGCGGATCACGAGTTCCGAGGGCTCGTAGCTCGACGATGCCGCGGTGGGAGCGCAGCTCGAGCACGTCCCCTTCCAGTGCCTCGCCGTAGAAGTCCTTGGTGCCCGCGCCCTTCAGGCGCAGCGGCGTACCGCCGGCGGACGCGGCGAGCACGCGCTCACGCAATTCAGCGATGCCGGCGTCGGGCGTGCTCACACGCACGTTCCTAGAAGCGCGGCAGATCCGGGTGGGGCAGGGCGCCGTGGTGCACGTGCATCCTGCCGTACTCGGCGCAGCGCTGCAGCGTCGGGATGAGCTTGCCCGGGTTGAGCAAGGCAGCCGGATCAAAGGCCTCCTTGACCGCGAAGAACGCCGCCCGCTCGGCCGCTGAGAACTGCACGCACATGGAGTTGATCTTCTCCAGCCCCACGCCGTGTTCGCCGGTGATGGTGCCGCCGAGTTCCACGCACAGCTCGAGGATCTCCGCCCCGAAGCGCTCGGCGCGTTCCCAGGAGCCCGGCTCGTTGGCATCGAACAGGATCACCGGGTGCAGGTTGCCATCGCCGGCGTGGAAGACGTTCATGCAGCGCAGCTGGTAGCGCTCCTCCATGTGCTCGATGGCCTCCAGCACGCGCCCGACGTGCTTGCGCGGGATGGTGCCGTCCATGCAGTAGTAGTCCGGGGAAATACGGCCCGCGGCCGGGAAGGCGTTCTTGCGCCCCGACCAGAAGCGCAGGCGCTCGGCTTCCGAGCCCGAAACCCGCAGCGAGCTGGCACCGGCGGCGCGCAGCACGCGTTCGATCTCCGCCACCTGATCGGCGACCTCCTCGGTGGTGCCGTCCGACTCCACCAGCAGAATCGCGGCCGCCTCGAGGTCGTAGCCGGCGCGCACGAAGGGCTCCACGGCCGCGGTCGCCTTGCGGTCCATCATCTCCAGCGCCGCCGGGATGATGCCCGCGCCGATCACGGCCGCGACCGCGTTGCCGGCGCTGTGCACGTCCGGGAAGGAGGCCATCACGAGCTGCGCACACGGCGGCCGCGGGATCAGCTTGACGATCACCTCCGTGACCACCATCAGCAGGCCCTCCGAACCGATCGTCAGCGCCAGCAGGTCCAGGCCCGGGCCATCCGCCGCGCGGCTGCCCAGCTCGATGCGCTCCCCGTCGATGCCGTAGCCGCGCACGGCCAGCACGTTGTGCACGGTGAGCCCGTACTTGAGGCAGTGCACGCCGCCGGAGTTCTCCGCCACGTTACCGCCGATGGAGCAGGCGACCTGCGAGGAGGGGTCCGGTGCGTAGTAAAGACCATAGGCCGCCGCGGCCTCCGAGACGCGCAGGTTCGGCACCCCCGGCTGCAGGCGCGCGGTGCGCCCGGCAGGATCAATTTCCAGGATGCGGTTCATGCGCGACAGCGACAGCAGTACCCCCTGCGGATGCGGCGTCGCGCCCCCGGAGAGTCCGGTGCCCGAGCCGCGCGCCACCACGGGCACGCCGAGCCGGCTGCAGGCGAGCAGTACCGCCTGGACCTCGGCTTCCGTGCGCGGCAGTACCACCACCCGCGGCACCTGTCTGAAGGCGGTGAGCGCGTCGCATTCGTACGGGCGGCGTTCCTCGGCGCTTGCGAGCACGCCGTCCGCGGGCAGCACCGCGCGCAGCGCGGCGACGATGTCCTCTTCAGCCATGCGCCATCCTAACGCGGCCGGCGACGGTTGCGGCAGGGCGCGCGCCGTCCCCGCGGCTTCTGCTAGGCTTGGCGCCGCGAAGCGGGGCCCAACGACCCCGCACCGGAGTGGGACGAATGCGAATCACGCGTGTGCTCGGGATGGTGGTGGCCGCGGGCCTGGCGGCAGCGGCGGCGGCGCAGACCGCGCCGATGCAGCCCGACATCCCCAATTTCAAGGCGCCCACCGCGGAGTTCGACTACGAGCGGCGCGAGGTCATGGTGCCGATGCGCGACGGGGTGAAGCTGTTCACCGTCATCATCGTGCCCAAGGGCGCCAAGCGCGCGCCGATCATCCTCACCCGCACCCCGTACCACGCCGCCAACCGCGCCAAGCGCTTCGTGAGTCCGCACATGCTCGCCACGCTGCCGCTGGGGGACGAGGTGTTCGCGCCCGAGGGCTACATCCGCGTGTTCCAGGACGTGCGCGGCAAGTACGACTCGGAGGGCGACTACGTCATGACGCGCCCGCTGCACGGGCCGCTCAACGACACCCCCGTCGATCACTCCACCGACGCCTACGACACGATCGACTGGCTGGTGAAGAACGTGCCGGAGTCCAACGGCAACGTCGGCATGATCGGCTCCTCCTACGAGGGCTTCACCGTGCTCATGGCGCTCATCAACCCGCACCCGGCGCTCAAGGCGGCCGTGCCGATGTGCCCCATGGTCGATGGCTGGAAGGGCGATGACTGGTTTCACAACGGCGCCTTCCGGCAGTCGAATTTCCGCTATATCTACCTGCAGACGACGGCCGCGCGCCGAAGGCGCCGAGATCGCCACCGGCGTGTACGACGACTACCAGCTGTTTCTCGACTCCGGCTCCGCCGGGCGACTTCGCGCACCGCTTCGGGCTCGAGGCGCTGCCCTACTACCAGCAAGATCGTCGAGCACCCGGCCTACGATCAGTTCTGGAGCGCGCAGGCACTCGATCAGATCCTGGCGAAGGAGCCGCTGAAGACCCCGATCATGTACGTGACGTCGCCTGTACGACCAGGAGGACATGTACGGCGGCGTGCACGCCTACGCGGTCACGGAGCAGAAGGACACGGCCAACGACCGCAACTTCCTGGTGCTGGGTCCCTGGCGGCACAGCGGCGTCAACTACGACGGCACGACGCTCGGGCCCCTGCACCTCGAAGGCAACACCGCGCTGCAGTTCCGCCGCGAGGTGATGCAGCCGTTCCTCGATGAGCACCTGAAGGATGGAGCGCCGAAGGCGAACACGCCGCCGGTGTTCGTCTACGAGACCGGCACCAACGCCTGGCGGCGCCTGCCGGCGTGGCCGCTGTCGTGCGAGTCCGGCTGTGCCTCGACCCCGCGGCGCCTCTACCTGCAGCCAGGCTTCGCGCTGGCCTTCAGCGCGCCCGCGAGCGGCGCAGCGCCGCCTTCGACGAATACGTCTCCGATCCTGCCAAGCCCGTGCCCTACCAGCCGCGCCCGGTGCATTTTGCGGACGCACCCGCCTGGCAGCGCTGGCTGCTGAACGATCAGCGCTTCGTCGCCGACCGTCCGGACGTGCTTGAGCTACGTGACGGCGCCGCTTACCGCGCCGCTGCACATCGGCGGGGCGCCGCTGGTGAACCTGTTCGCCTCCACCAGCGGCACCGACAGTGACTGGGTGGTGAAGCTCATCGACGTCTACCCGGATGAGGTGCCCTCGGACCTGCCCATGTCCGGCTACCAGCTGCCGATCGGCATGGATATCTTCCGCGGGCGCTACCGCGAGAGCCTCGAGCATCCGCGCGCCCTTGCCGCCAACAAGGTGCAGGTCTATCACTTTGCGCTGCCCATGGCGGATCACGTGTTCCTGCCCGGTCACCGCGTCATGGTGCAGATCCAGTCGAGCTGGTTCCCGCTCTATGACCGCAATCCCGCAGACCTACGTCGCCAACATCTTCCTCGCCAAGCCGGCGGACTACCGCAAGGCGACCCAGCGCGTGTTCCACGCGGGCGACGCGGCCACCTCCATCGAGCTGCCGGTGGTCGCAACGCCGTAGCTTTCGCGGCAGCCTGCGTGCGGCCCGGGCCGTGCCGGTGGCGCTGCCGGAGAAGTGCATGCCGCAATTCGGTCAGTTCCGGGGGCAGGGGGTACCCATAATGGCCGCAAAGGCCCCCTCTGGGGCCACGCCGTAATCAGCGGTCAGGAACACCCCATGGACGCGCAGCACGATTCGAGTCCGCCGGCCCGCTCCCGTCGTCCGAGCGGCCGTGACGCCAAGATCGCCGCGCGCACCGCGCGCTCGCAGGCCTTCGTTCCCTACATCACCCGCAAGATGCCGTACTACGAGGTGCTGGGCGCCGGAGGGCCTGGAGCTGCTCGAGCACAACGCCGACACGATCCTGCGAGGAGATCGGCATCGACTTCCGCGACGATCCCGAGTCGCTGCAGATCTGGAAGGACGCCGGCGCCGACGTGCGCGGTGAGCGCGTGCGCTTTCCGCGCGGCATGTGCCGCACGCATCGTGCAGCGCTCGGCGCCGCAGGAATTCACCCAGTACGCGCGCAATCCGGCGCGCAACGTCGTCATCGGCGGCAACCGCACGGTGTTTGCGCCCGCCTACGGCTCACCCTTCGTGCGCAACCTCGACGAGGGCCGTCGCTACGCGAGGATCGAGGACTTCCGCAATTTCGTGAAGCTCGCCTACATGGCGACCTCGCTGCATCACTCCGGCGGCACCATCTGCGAGCCGGTCGACCTGCCCGTCAACAAGCGGCACTTCGACATGGTGTACAGCCACATGAAGTACAGCGACAAGCCGTACATGGGCTCGGTCACCCATCCGGAGCGTGCGCAGGACACGGTCGAGATGACGAAGATCCTGTTCGGCGACGACTTATCTGGATCCGGCGACCGGCAAGGCCCAGCACCTGCATCATCAGCCTGATCAACGCCAACTCGCCGCTGACCTGGGATGCGACCATGCTCGGGGCGCTGAAGACCTACGCGCGCGCCAACCAGGCGACCATCGTCACGCCCTTCATCCTCGCCGGCGCCATGTCGCCGGTGACCGTGGCGGGCACGGTGGCGCAGACGCTCGCCGAGGCGCTCGCCGGCATGGCGCTCGCGCAGCTGGTCAATCCCGGGCGCGCCGGTGATGCTGGGCAGCTTCGCGTCGTCGCTGTCGATGCAGTCGGGCGCGCCGACGTTCGGCACGCCCGAGCCGGCCCTGGTGCTGTACTGCATGGCCGCGCTGGCGCGCCGGCTGGGCGTGCCGTTCCGCTCCGGCGGCGCGCTGTGCGCCTCCAAGATCCCCGATGCGCAGGCCGCCTACGAGTCGGCCAACACGCTGATTCCGACCTGCCTCGGCGGGGTGAACTTCGTGCTGCACACGGCCGGCTGGCTCGAGGGCGGCCTGGCGATGGGGTACGAGAAGTTCGTCATGGATGCCGACCAGGCCGGCATGATGCACACGCTGCTCGCCGGCGTGGATCTGTCGCGAGAACGGCCAGGCGCTGGATGCCATCCGCGAAGTGGGGCCGGGTAAGCACTTCCTCGGCTGCGCGCACACGCAGGCGAACTTCCAGACCGCGTTCTATCGCTCGCCGCTGGCGGACAACAACAGCGTCGAGCAGTGGGAGGCGGAGGGCGCCAAGGACATGACCCAGCGCGCCAACGCCCTGTGGAAGAAGCAGCTCGCCGAGTACGAGGCGCCGCCGCTGGATCCGGCGGTGGACGAGGCGCTCGTTGGACTACATGAATCGCCGCAAGGCCTCGTTTCCCGACTCGAACGTCTAGGCGGCGACGCCCTCAGGCCTGGCGGGCGCCGGCGGCCCCTTGCGCGCCGGCGCGCGGCGCGGCCGCCTTCTGTTGCGGCAGCGTTCGACCGCTTTGCGCAGCGCAGGGGTTGCGCGCGGTGGAGTGCGGGATGCCCATGGCCTCGACGAAGTGCGCCTGGAACTTCGGCTCGATCGCGGTCTCGATCTTCTCGACCCGCCGCACCAGTTCCTCGATGGTCGTGCGCGAGGCATTGTCGAGCAGCGCAATGCGCGCGCCGGTGCCGGCGGCGTTGCCGGCCGAGGACACCTGCGAGAGGTCGCAGTCCGGAATCATGCCGAGCACCATCGCGTACTTGACGTCGATGTGGCTGCCGAAGGCGCCGGCCAGGCGGATGCGGTCGACGTGATCGACTCCCGAGGTGGTCCATCAGCAGCCTGATGCCGGCGTACAGCGCCGCCTTCGCCAGCTGGATGGCGCGCACGTCGTTCTGCGTGATCTGCAGCGGCACCGCGCCGCGGTAGCACGATGTAGGCGAAGGTGCGCCCGGTGGCGCACGATGCGCGTCGCTGCGCGCGGCGAGCTGCCCCGTCGATGACGCCGTCCTGGCTGATGATGCCGGCGAGGTACATCTCGGCGATGACCTCGATGATCCCCGAGCCGCAGATGCCGGTGACGCCGGTGCGCGCCACCGCCGCCTCGAAGCCCGGCTCGTCCGACCACAGGTCCGAGCCGATCACCTTGAAGTTCGCCTCCAGCGTCGCCGGATCGATGCGCACGCGCTCGATGGCGCCGGGCGCGGCGCGCTGGCCGCAGCTGATCTGCGCGCCCTCGAAGGCAGGACCGGTCGGGCTCGAGCAGGCGAGCAGGCGCTGCCGGTTGCCGAGCACGATCTCCGCGTTGGTGCCGACGTCGACCAGCAGAGTCAGTTTCTCGGACAGGTCGGGGCGCTCGGCGAGGATGATGCCGGCGGCATCGGCGCCGACGTGGCCGGCGATGCAGGGCAGGATGTAGATGCGCGCGTTCGGGTGCAGTTTGAGGCCGATCTCGCGTGGCCCGAAGCGTGAGCGCCTCGTCGGTCGCGAGCGCGAACGGGGCACCGCCGAGTTCCACCGGATCGATGCCGAGCACCAGGTGATGCATGATCGGGTTGCCGACGATCGTCAGCTCGAGAATGTCGCTGACGGCGACGCCTGGCCTCGCGCGCCACCTCGGCGGCGAGCGCATTGAGTGCGCCGCGCACCGCCTCGGTCATCTGCTGCGCGCCGCCCGGATGCATCATCGAGTAGGAGACGCGGCTCATCAGGTCCTCGCCGAAGCGGATCTGCGGGTTCATGAGCCCGCCGGAGGCGACCACCTCGCCGGACTCAAGGTCGCACAGGTGACGCGGCGATGGTGGTGGAGCCGACGTCGACCGCGAGGCCGTAGATGTGCTCCTGAAGCCCGGCCAGATGCCGATGATGCGGCTGCCGCGCGTGCACGGCCACCGTCACCTTCCATTCGCCCTTGCGCAGGATCCGCCTGCAGCGTCTGCAGCACCTGCAGATCGCACGTGCAGTCCGGTGAGCTGCCATTCGCGCTCGCAGCGCCTTCGGCGAGCCGCTGCAGATCCCCGGACGGGTCGTGCATGTCAGGCTCGCTGCACCTCGACGTAGTGCAGACGTACGACCGGATCGAGCGTGATCGCGCGCGCCTCGGCCGCCTTGCGCACCACCTGGCGGTGCACCTGGCTGCCCGGCGGCACGTCGATGACGAGGTCGCCCTCGACCTGTGCCGAGCAGGAGAGGCGGTGCCCGGCTGGCAGCGGGCGGCGGCGCGCGAAGTTCTGCTCGGTCGCGCGCGAACGCGGACAGGTGCGTGGCGCTGGAGGTGATCCCGTGCTTGGCGAATTCACCCTCCATGACCAGCACCTGGCAGCGCCCGCACAGCGCGCGCCCGCCGCAGACCGAGTCGACATCGACGCCGAGGCTACGCGCGGCCTGCAGCAGCGGCGTGCCGAGCGGGAAGCGCCCGCGCTTGCCGGACGGGGTGAAGACGACGAGTGCGTCCGTCATCGCTCATGCCGGACCCTGGGCGCGCCTCCGGTGTCCGCCCTCGCGACGGCCGCGGGCCGCGCCTTCGCGCCGGGACGCGCCGCGCCACCGCCCGCCTGCAGCGCCGGTGCCTCGCGGAAGCGCTGGATCCAGCGCGCGCAGTCCGGATCGTGGCCCATCATGACGTCGGCGCCCATGCAGGCCTTGACGATCTCCACGTGCATCGGGTTCATGATCGCGGAGGTCAGCCCGGCGCCGATCGCCATGCGTCAGGAACGCCGCGCTGATGCCCTCGCGCGCCGGCAGGCCGAAGCTCACGTTGGAGGCGCCGCAGGTGGTGTTGACCTTGAGCTCGTTCTTCAGCCGCCCGAGCAGGCGCATCACCTGCACGCCGGCCTGGTTGATGGCGCCGATCGGCATGACCAGCGGATCGACGACGATGTCGCTGGCCGGGATGCCGTAATCGGCGGCGCGCTGCACGATCTTCTTCGCCACCGCGAAGCGCACGTCCGGATCCTCCGAGATGCCGGTCTCGTCGTTGGAGATCGCGACCACCGCGGCGCCGTACTTCTTGACCAGCGGCAGCACGGTCTCCAGGCGCTCCTCCTCGCCGGTGACCGAGTTGACCAGCGGCTTGCCCTTGTAGACGGCGAGTCCCGCCTCGAGCGCCGCGACGATCGAGGAGTCGATCGACAGCGGCACGTCGGTGATCGACTGCACGAGCTGGATGGTCCTGGCGAGGATCGCCGGCTCGTCGGCGAGCGGAATGCCGGCATTGACGTCGAGCATGTGCGCGCCGGCGGCCAGCTGCGCCAGCGCGTCCGACTCCACGCGGCTGAAGTCGCCCGCCGCCATCTCGGCGGCCAGGATCTTGCGCCCGGTCGGGATTGATGCGCTCGCCGATCATGACGAAGGGGCGCTCGAAGCCGATGACGACTTCGCGGCGTGGCGGAACTGATCACGGTGTCGGTCATGAGGCCATCCTGTTTGGAGTCGCTTGCGGATCGCGCCCCGGGTACCAGGGCACGCGGCCCGCGAGCACGCCGGAGCGGTCGATGATCTCGGCCACGCGTTTCCTCCTGGCGATAGGCCATGAGGTGCACGCCGTGCACGCCCTTGATGGTGCGGATCTCCTGGATCAGATCGATGCACAGCTTGCGGCCCTCGAGCGCGCTGGTCGCTCGGCGCCCGCGCAGTCGCTCGATGACCGCGTCCGGGATGTGCACGCCCGGCACGTGGGTGCGCATCCACTCGGCCGCCTTGGCGGAGCGCAGCGGTCCCGACGCCGACCAGGATGAAGACCTTGTCGAGCAGGCCGAGGTCCTCCACCTGGTCGCATGAAGCTTCTGAGCAGCGGCACGTCGTAGCAGTACTGGGTCTGGATGAACTGCGCGCCGGCGGCGACCTTCTTGGCGAGCCGCGTGGCGCGCCATTCGAGCGGCGGCGCGAACGGATTCTCGGCCGCGCCCGAGCAGCACGCGCGGCGCGAAGGTGATCTTGCGGCCGCTGAGGAAATGATGCTCGTCGCGCAGCGTGCGTGCCGTTTCCAAGCAGTGACATCGAGTCGAGATCGAACACCGGCGTGGCCTGCGGGTGGTCGCCGGCCTGCACGCCGTCGCCGGTCAGGCACAGGAGGTTGCACACGCCCATCGCGGCGCCGCCGAGGATGTCGCCCTGGATGGCGATGCGGTTCTTGTCGCGGCAGGAGATCTGCATGACCGGCGCGTAGCCGACGCGGGTCAGCAGCGCGCACACCGCGAGGCTCGACATGTGGCAGTTGGCGCCGCTGCCGTCGGTGGCGTTGATCGCATCGACGTAGCCGTCGAACACGCGGGCCCGGCGATAGACGTCTTCCGGGTCGGCCGAATCCGGGCGGCGCGAGCTCGCTGGTCACCGCGAACTGCCCGGCGCGCAGCACGCGCTCGAAGCGCCCCGGGGAGGTGTGGCCGGGCAGGATCGGCAGCGGATAGCCCGGGACCGGCTCGTCCTCGAAGTCTCACGGCTCGCCGCGGCGCGCTCGCGCGCCACGCGCAGCCAGGAGGAGCGCCCCTGCAGGCGGCGGTCGACCGCGACCTGCACCTGGCGGATGGCGTCGCTGCCGCCCGGAATGCGCGCGCTGCCGGCGACCGCCTCGCGCCACACGCACTTCATCTCCGGGATCACTTCGCAGTTGCCGTTCGCGCGCACGCCGCCGCACGGACCGTTGCGCAGGTTCTTCGGGCAGTTCATCGGGCAGGACATGCCGGTGGAGCTCAGGATGCACTGCCCGCACATGCGGCAGTCGAACAGCAGCCCCTTGACCGCGCGCTCGACGGCGGCGACCGGGCGCTCGAGGCGCTCGTAGCCGATGGCCCTGCAACAGCGGGTGCAGCGCGACGAGCGCCGACTCGAAGGCGCGGTAGAAGGCGTTGAGGCCGCGGGCGTGGCGCACCGACCAGTGTCGTGACGGCGTACACGCTTCAGGGCCTCCGGCCTTGGCAGGCCCTTGGCGCGGATCAGCGCCTCGAGCGCCTCGTCGGTGAAGGCGCGCTTCGATGCGCGCGGCTTCCGCGGCGGCCTCGGCCTTCAGGTCGTCGCCGCAGGGCCGCGGGTCGCTGCGCTTCCAGTCCGCCAGATACGCATCCGAGCTGCCCTTGCCGGCGCGCATGGCCGCGCGGTCGACCGCCTCCTGGAAGCGCGCCGACAGCTGCACCTTGGCGGTCTCGCGGCCGCGCTTCACGACGACCTGCGCCGGCATGTCGCGCCAGGAGATGATGATCAGGCTGGCCATGCCGGGGAGTCCTCGCTCGCGGCGAGGGTGCGCAGGCGCGCCCCCAGCTCCCCGTACCCGGTGTAGCGATACTCGAAGCTGAAGCCGAAGGCGGTCGCGATCGCGCGCGCGCGCTCGATGCTGCCGGGCTTGACCGCCTGCGCCAGGTACACCAGGCGCCGGTAGTTGCGGAAGTACTCGTCCTTGAGCTCCGGGTGGCGGTCGAGCCGAGGCCGCGATCACCAGGCGCTCGAAGTGCTGCAGCAGGAAGTCGGTGAGGTAGAAGGTGCCCGGCTCGCTCTCCGCGAGCGCCTCGAACACCTTGCGGCGTGGCGAAGAACTCGTAGCAGTGCGCGCCGGGCAGCCGCTCGACGCCTTCCTCGCGCAAGCAGCGCGTCGAGCGCGCCGCCGGTGCCGCAGTCGCCGTAGGCGACGAAGATCTTGGCGTAGTGGTCGCGATGCCGGCGCGATCTCCGCGCGCACGGCGGGGGCGATGCGCTCGGGTCGGTTGTGCAGCTCCGCCGGCAGGCAGCGCACGTCCAGCGCGCTCCAGTCGTTGGCGCGCCGCAGGGCGGCGATTTCCCGCGCGAGCGCCCCGCAGGCGATGACGAGCGTGCCGCGGCGCGTGTCCATGGACCTGACGTGCCGTGATCGTCAGGCGGCGTGCGAGGCACGGCGCGCGGCGAGCAGGTTCTTGGCAGTCTCCACCGCGATCGCGGCGTCGCGGCAGTACGCATCCGCGCCGACCGCCTTGCCGAACTCCTCGTTGAGCGGCGCGCCGCCGACCAGCACGATGTAGTCCTTGCGGATGCCGTTCTCCTTCATCGTGTCGATGACGACCTTCATGTAGGGCATGGTCGTCGTCAGCAGCGCCGACATGCCGAGGATGTCGGGCTTGTGCTCCTCGAGCGCCGCCAGGTACTTCTCGACCGGGTTGTTGATGCCGAGGTCGATGACCTCGAAGCCCGCACCCTCGAGCATCATCGACACCAGGTTCTTGCCGATGTCGTGGATGTCGCCCTTGACGGTGCCGATCACGATCTTGCCGATGGGCGGCACGCCGGTCTCGGCGAGCAGCGGCCGCAGGATCTCCATCCCGCCCTTCATGGAGTTGGCCGCCAGCAGCACTTCGGGGACGAACAGGATGCCATCGCGGAAGTCGATGCCGACGATGCGCATGCCCTCGACCAGCGCGTCGTTCAGGGTCTTCTCGGCGCTCCAGCCGCGCTCCAGAAAGAGGTGCGTGGCTTCTTCGACCTCGGCCTTGAGCCCGTTGTAGAGGTCGTCGTGGACCTGCTCGGTGAGCTCCTGATCGTTCAGATCGCGTAGATTGAATTCGCCTTCGGCCTGCTCTGCCATTGAAGAAATCTCCATGCGCGACAGGGGTATAGCGGCTCGCGCGGGCGCTCACCTTGGAATGGTAAGGGGAGGGTCCCCGGGGCAATGGCTGCTACGCGACGGCCGCGTGTCCACTGGCGACACCCCCGGCGGATTAAGGCAAGGGGCCCGCGCGGCAACGGGAAACCGGGGTGATGGCTTTTCACTTAGTCTGCGGCTGGGACTGCGCGAGGGCCGCGTCGAGCATCCTGATCAGGGCGTCGCGGTCGTAAGTGTAGGGCTGCCCCTCATTCAGCTGCACCAGCTGCTGCACCTGCTTCTGGATGGTCCACTCCGCCTCCTGCTGATTCGGCACGACCATGTAGCGGCGCTTGGGAGTTGCGTCAAACAGCGCGTGTTCTACCGCAGCGGCGACCTCGTCGGGTTCCTTGTACTTGGAACGATCGGTGAAGCGCGAGGGGGTGCCCGTGCGCCGCGTGGCGCTCTTGCCGATATCCGAATCATAGTTTCCCGGCTCGACGATGCTCACCTGGACCCCCTGCGGCGCGAGCTGTTGCGCGAGGGAGTCGGTGAAGGCCTCCATGGCATGCTTGCTCATGGAATAGGCGCTCAGGTCGGGACTTGCGAGGATCCCTGAGATGGAGCCGATGGTGAGGATGCGCCCGCGGCTGGCGATGATCAGCGGCTCGAAGGCCCGGGTGATGCGATACGGGCCGTACACGTTCACGGCCATCACCAGGTCGAACTCCTCCCACCGGGTGTCCGCGACCGAGCCCACCGTGGCGACGCCGGCATTGTTGACGAGCCCGTAGAGGCCGCGCCCGGCCCTGGTGATCGTCTGCACCGCCGCCTCGACGTCCTGCGTGCTTGGTCACATCGAGGCGCACCGCCTGTACGTTCCTGAGCTCCCCGAGCGCCTTGAGGTCGGCCTCCTTGCGCGCACCCGCGTAGACGAAGTAGCCCTGTGCGGCGAGCCGTTCGGTGATCTTGCGGCCGATGCCGGTGCTCGCCCCGGTCACGAGCACGGCTTTCACGGGCGCGGCGCTGCTTGCCGGTTCCTGCCCGAGGACGAGCGTACACAGGAGTGAGGCGCCGAGCGCGCCAAGCAGACGAAGCATGAAACCCCCTTGAGTCGTTGCGTGATTCTTGCTGTTCGTGCGGGCAGCTTGCGCGGCGGTGCGCAGCGCACTGCGGCGTTTGCCCTGAGTTCAGGCCGGGGTGAGTTCACCCCGGGCGGCGCTGGCCGGCCCCTTGCCCGGGCGGCTCTGACGCTCGGCGCTGGGCGGGCAGCCGAACTGCGCGCGATAGCAGCGCGAGAAATGCGGCGGTGACTGAAAGCCGCACGCCGTGGTGATGTCGATGATCGGCATCGAGGTCTGCAGCAGCAGCTCGCGCGCGCGGCGCAGCCGCATCTGCAGGTAGTAGCGCTTGGGCACGCAGTTGAGGTGGCGCTTGAAGAGCCGCTCGATCTGGCGGCGCGACAGGCCGGTGGCGCCCGCGATCTCATCGAGCGACAGCGGCTTTTCGATGTTCTCTTCCATCAGCTGCGCGACCTTGATCAGGCTCTCGTGGCTGACGCCGATCTGCGCGCGCAGCGGCACGTATTGCCGGTCGCGGTCGCTGCGCACCCGATCGACGATGAACTGTTCGGAGATCAGCTGCGAGATCTGCGCCCCGAGCTTGCTCTCCACCAGGTGCAGCATCAGGTCCAGCGGCGCAACGCCCCCGGAGCAGGTGAAGCGGTCGCGGTCGATGGTGAAGAGCTGGTCGCTCAGGTGGATGCGCGGGAACTCCTCGCGCAGCGACGAGAGATTCTCCCAGTGAATCGTGGCGCGGTAACGATCGAGCAGCCCGGCCTTGGCGAGCGCGTAACCGCCCGTGCACAGTGCACCGAGTGGCACGCGACGCTCCGCCAGGCGCTTGAGCGCCGCGAGCATCTTCGAGGAGACACGCCGCCTGCACGTCGACGCCGCCGCAAACGAAGAGGATGTCGACCGCACCGAGCTGATCGAGCGCGACGGTCGGGGACAGCTGCAGACCGTTGCTCGCCGGGGTTGGCTGCCCGTCGAGGCTGACGATCGACCAGTCGTACACCGACTCGCGGGTGAGGAGGTTGGCCATCCGCAGCGGCTCGACCGCACTCGACAGCGCGATCATCGAATAACGCGGCAGCGTCAGGAATGCGAACTTGCTCTTGGGCAGTGCCACATGCCCGATTTTACACCTTCTTGCCTGAATGCGACAGCGCGCGGGGCGGCGGCGCGACCCGGAACCGGATCGGCGATGGCGCCGAACGCCACCGCCGATCCCGCGCGGTGCCTCGTTCAGAACGCGCAGTTGCCCGGGCTCGGCGCGTCGATCCTGCCGGGCAGCCCCGGCAGGAATGACCTGGAACGCCAGCGTCACCAGCGTCTGCGTCGCACTCTCGTTTCGTACCATGTGCACGTGGGTGCCGCCGGCATCGATGAAGCTTCCGCCCGCGGGGACGATCGTCGGCGCACAGCTCGGATCGTCGCCTTCATACACGCTCGCGGTACCGGACTTGACCAGCACCACGCTCGGGCCCGGGTGCGTATGCCAGCCGCTGTAGCCCCCCGGCAGGACCGTATTGGTGACGATGTAGAGGTCGGAGGGGTTTCGGGCGATGAGCTTGACGGTGGCTTCCTCCTCGGCGGCGGCGGCCGCGCGAATCCACCTCTTCCTCGGAAATGACCCGCAGCTTCTCGACAAAGGTCATCGTCACGTCGCTGGAGAAGTCCTTGGCGGGCGTGGCCTGCGCGCCGCCGCTCCACAGCAGCGTGGCCGCTGCGGCGCACAACACCGCGGCCGGGATGCTGTGCGGGGGAGGCGACCGAGACACGCGAGTGATCAGATGGATGGCTGTCCATGTGAGGCTCCTGTTCATGAGTTAGGGCGAGTCGTAGTGGCGAGTTGCCTCGCGGGAGGCACGGTGTACGGCCGGCGCGCCCACCAGCAAGCGGCAAAGTGCGGCAATTCCGCAGCGTCACGGGTAAGGCCGCGCAATACCGCGCTTTGCCGCGTGGTCGCGCCACTTCAGCAGCGCACCGCGATGTCCGGCAGTCGAGGCCCTCCGCGCGCGCGGGCCGGCGAACTGGGCCACTGCAAGTCCTCCCCGGCGTCGATCGCACGCTCGCGCGCCGGACCTGGTGCTCGCGCTTCGAATTTCCGGTAAGGTGACGCGAACGAACCAACACAGGGTTCCCATGGCGCAGCTCCTCGAATCCCGCTCGATCGACTACGTGCCGCTCGCCGAGCGGCACGGCAAGGTGTGGCACCTGTGGCCGGTGTGGTTTTCAGGCGATGCGCACCTGGCGACGCTCGCCGTGGGCGTGCTCGGCATCAGCCTGGGGGGGAACCTGCTGTGGACCTCGGTCGCGGTCATCCTCGGGTGCCTGCTCGGCACCTTCTTCATGGCGTTCCACTCGACCCAGGGGCCGCAGCTCGGCCTGCCGCAGATGATCCAGTCGCGGCCGCAGTTCGGCTACACGGGGGCGCTGCTGGTGTGGGGCGTGGCGCTGGTGGCCTACATCGGCTACACCGCGCTTCAATCAGGTACTGGCCGGCCAGGCCGTGCACCAGCTGGTGCCGGCGGTCTCGGCTGACCTCCCCGACGGTCATCTGCGTGTTTGCGCTGCTCGCGGTGGCCGCTGGCCGCCGTGGGCTACGACAAGATCCACCTGGCGCAGCGCGTGCTTCGCCTACCGCATGATCGCCATCCTCACGGTGTTCTCGGTCGGCGCGCTCGTGGTGCTCAGGTTTCCGGCGGCGCAGTGGGATCCGGCGGGTTTTCGCGGCGTGCCGTTCCTGGCGCAACTGTTCTTCGCCGCCTCCTACCAGCTCAGCTGGTCGATCTACGTGTCGGACTATTCGCGCTACCTGCCGCGCGAGGTGGGCAGTGCGCGAGTCCTTCTGGTGGACTTACCTGGGCGCCTTCATCGGCGGCGCCTGGATGATGCTGGTCGGCACCGTGGCCGCCGCCGCCGCGCCCGAAGCTCGACGTGGCCGCCGCCATGGAGTCCGCGGCCGATCAGGTCTATCCGGGCCTCGGCAGGGTGCTGCTTGGCGGCGGCGCTGCTCGGGCCTCGTGGCGGTCTCGACGCTCAACTTCTACGGCGCCTCGCTCACCCTGCTGAGCGTGGCCGACACGCTGCAAGCCGCTGAAGAGCACCGCGGCCAAGCGCGTCGCGAGCCTCGCTGGTCGCCTATCTTGCGAGCACGGCGATTGCGCTCGGCTCCTCCGAGCAGTTTCGGCAGTCGCTTCGGGGACCTGCTGGCGGTGCTGCTGTACCTGTTCACGCCCTGGACCGCGATCAACCTCGTCGACTTCTACGTGGTGCGCAAGGGCCACTACTCGATCCGCGAGATCTTCAATCCCAACGGCATGTACGGCCGCTGGAACTGGCGCGGACTCGTGGCCTACTTCGTCGGCTTTCTCGTGATGATGCCGTTCTTCAGCACTGAGGCCTGGACGGGGCCCGATCGCCCGCGCTGCTCGACGGCGCCGACATCGCCATGCTCATCGGCCTGCCGGTGGCCGCCGGGGTGTACCTGTGGGCCTGCCGCTCGCTCAATTTCCAGCAGGAGCAGGCACGGGCGGCGGCGGCGGACTTGGGCCTCGAGCCGGCGGAGGCGCTCAAGCGGGCTGCCTGAGCGAGGCGCCGCGCGCCGCTACGCCTTGAGCTCCAGATTCTCCGGGTCGTAGGGGGACTCGCGCAGCACGGTGGCGCGCTTCCGCTCGCCCGAGGATCTCGATCGACAGCTGCGTGCCGACGGCGGCGAACTGCGCCTTCACGTAGCCGATCGCGAGGCTCTTGCGCAGGTGATGTCCGTAGTAGCCGGAAGTGGCGCGGCCGATCATGCGCCCGCCGCTATCGAACAGCGGCTCGTTGCCGAGCGGGTCGGCATCGGTGACCTCGTGCACCTCGAGCGTCACGAAGCGGTTCGGCACGCCGGCGGCGAGCTGCTTCTCGAGCGCCTCCTTGCCGATGAAGTCGCCCTTCTTCAGGCGCACGAAGCGGTCCAGGCTCGTCTCGAACGGCGTGTAGTCCGGCGTCATGTCGCTGCCCCACATGCGGTAGGACTTCTCCATGCGCAAGGATTCCATGGCACGCATGCCGACCATGCCGATGCCGTACTCGCTGCCGGCCTCGAACAGGGCGTCGAAGAGGTGGTGCGCGTACTCGATCGGGAAGTGCAGCTCCCAGCCCAGGGAGCCGACGAAGTTGACGCGCAGCGCGTACACATCCACCGCGAGTCCGACTTCGATGGTCTGGCCGGTGAGCCAGGGAAAGGCGTCGTTGTCGAGCGGCGGTGTCGGTCAGCTTCGCGAGCACGTCGCGCGACTTCGGTCCGGCGAGGACGAAGCAGCCGCGGGCGTTGGTGATGTTGCGCAGGATCAACCGAGCCGTCCTTGGGCAGCGCCTTGCGCGAGGTAGTCGCCGTCGTAGCGCTCCGCCGCCCCGGCGCTCACCACGTAGAAGTGCTCGTCGGCGATCTTGGTGATCGTGAATTCGGAGCGGATGCCGCCGCTGCGCGGTCAGGGCATGGCACAGTGCCATGCGGCCGATCTTGGTCGGCACCTTGTTGGCCACGAGTCCGTCGAGCCACGCCTCGGCGCCCGGGCCCGGTCACCTCGTGCTTGGTGAAGGGCGTCAGGTCGATGACGCCGACGTGCTCGCGCATCAGGCGCACTCGTTGCCGACGTGCTCGAAGTAGTTGCGTGCGCCGGAAGCTCCACGCGATCCTTGCGCTCGACCCCCGGCGGCGCGAACCAGTTGGCGCGCTCCCAGCCGTAGCGCTGTCCCCACACCGCGCCCATGCGATCGATCTTGTCGTACACCGGGCTCGTCTTCGCCGGGCGCGCGTCGGCGCGCTCCTCGTCCGGGAAGTGCATGGTGAAGACGTTGCGATAGGTCTCCTCGTTCTTCTTGACGACGTAGCGCTTGCTCGTGTAGGCGCCGTAGCGGCGCGGATCGACCGCCAGCATGTCGATGCCCGGCTCGCCTTCGACGATCCACTCGGCGAGCTGCCAGCCCGAGCCGCCGGCGGCGGTGATGCCGAAGCTGTGTCCCTCGTTCAGCCACACGTTGGGCAGGCCCCACGGCGGGTCCGATCAGCGGACTGCCATCCGGGCGTGTAGGAGATCGGGCCGTTGACGATGTCCTTGATGCCGCAGTTCTCGAGCGCCGGCACGCGCCGCTGGCGCGCCTCGACGTGCGGCAGCAGGCGGTCCAGGTCGCCGGGGAAGAGGCTGCGGCCGAACCAGTCCGGCACGCCGTCGGCGAAGCGCGCCGGTGCGCCCTTCTCGTACGGACCGAGGATCCAGCCCATGCGCTCCTCGCGCAGGTAGTAGGACTGGTCGGACTCGCGCAGCACCGCCAGCTCGCGGCCGCCGCCCGTGCGGTAGGCCTTCAGCTCCGGCGACTCGTCGTAGACGATGTACTGGTGCTCGACCGGGATCGCCGGCACGTTCAGACCGAACATTCGGCCGGTCTGGCGCGCGTAGTTGCCGGTGGCGAGCACGATGTGCTCGGCGATGATGTCGCCCTTGGTGGTGTGTACCTTCCACTCGCCGCCCGAGGTGCGCTCGAAGCCGAGCGCCTCGGTGTGCTCGTAGATCTCGGCGCCGGCCGCGCGGGCGCCGTTGCGCAGCGCCATGGTCAGGTCGGCGGGCGCGATGTGGCCGTCGTCCGGGTGATACAGCGCGCCGACGATCGCCGGCGTGTCGCCGCTGCCGCCCAGTTCCACGCAGCGGCCACAGCTCCTTCACCCGCTGCGGGCGTGATGACTTCGAAGGGCACGCCGATGGTGTTGGCCGTGCCGCAGTACTTCTGGTACTCGTCCATGCGCTCGCGGCTGGTGGCCAGGCGCAGGTTGCCGGTGACGTGGAAGCTGACATCCTGCCCGGTCTCGGCCTGGCAGGCGCTTGTAGAGATCGACCGAGTACTTGTGGAGCTGGCCGACGGTGTAGCTCATGTTGAAGAGCGGCAGCAGTCCCGCGGCATGCCAGGTGGAGCCGGCGGTCAGCTCGGTGCGCTCGAGCAGCGCGACGTCCGTCCAGCCTTTCTTCGTCAGATGATAGAGCGTGCTCACGCCGACGACGCCGCCGCCGATGACCAGACACCGAACATGCGTTTTCACGAGTCAGTTCTCCGCAAGCGAGTGCAGCGCGAGGCGCCGCCGTCGCAGTGTAGCGGGCGGCCCGCGCTCCGGGCTCCAATTGCGACAATGCCTTGCCTTAATCGATGCCGCGCGCGGCCTCCGCCAGGAAGTGCGACACGTAGTCGGCGAACGAGCGCCAGACCTCGATGCGGAACTCGCACGCGTCGTGCGCCACAGGACGACTTCCGCCTTGCCCAGCATCGGTGCGCGTGCACATGCCGACGGGAAACGCCGCCGCGTCGCAGGTCCAGCGGGCAGCCGGCGGTCGAGCAGCGTCTGCGCCGCGGGCCGCTGCACCTCGAGCGCGATCTGGCGGTGGCTGACATCGACGAGCGAGTGGGGCAGGGCGCAGAGCGCGTCGCTCAAGGTCGGCGGCGAGGCCGGACTGCGTCAGCGGCGGCGATCAGCAGCCACTCATCCGGACCCAGCCACAGAGCGGCCCGCTCGCCCGTCGCCGCCGCGCGGCAGGCGCTGCGCCGGGATGCTGCAAGCCCAGGGCGGCCTCCGCGGCGGCCGCGCACCTGCCTGCGCCGCCGCGCAGGCACACCAGCGGCAGGCCGGCGGGCAGGCGCGCAGCCACGGCGATTCGCTGATCGAGCGGCGGCGGCTGCGCGCGGCGCTCGAAGATCAGCCATTGAGGCGGCTCCCCTGCGGGTCGTAGAACACGGGCGAAGTCACCTGCACGGCACTCGCCGCCGCCGGCTGGACACGTAGAGCGTCTGCCCCGAGGCGCGCCCGCCCGCCGGTGACCAGTCGCCAGCGCAATCGAGCGTTCGAGGATGGCGCTGTGGTAGGAGGAAGTGACGTGGCCGAGCGGGCGCGATGGGCGACGCGGGCTCGCCCGGGCGCGCCATGACCTGCGCGCCTTCCTCGAGCACCACGTGCGGATCCTGCGGTGGCGAGGCCGACGAGCTGCTTGCGATCGGGCGCGCTCATGGCGGGGCGCGTCAGCGAGCGCTTGCCGACGAAGTCCGCCTTGGTCTTGCCGATCGCCCAGGCGAGCCCGGCGTCATCGGGCGTCACCGTGCCGTCGGTGTCCTGGCCGACGATGATGTAGCCCTTCTCGGCGCGCAGCACGTGCATGGTCTCGGTGCCGTAGGCGCGTCGATGCCGATGCGCTGGCCGGCCTCGCACATCGCCTCCCACACCGCGGCGCCCGATAGTCCGCCGGCACGTTGACCTCGAAGCCGAGCTCGCCGGTGAAGCTGACGCGGAACAGGCGCATCGGCACGCCGCAGATGTGGCCGTGCGCGACGCTCATGTGCGGCAGGCGCGCTGGCGCTGATATCGACGCCTCCACCAGCGGCTCGCGAGCACCTCGCGCGCCTTCGGGCCCTGCACGGCGATGACCGCCCACTGCTCGGTGGTCGAGGTGAGCCAGACCTCAAGCTCCGGCCATTCGGTCTGCAGGTAGTCCTCCATCAGGGCGAGCACCCGCGGCGCACCGCCGGTCGTGGTGGTCACGTGGAAGCGATCCTCGGCCGATGCGCGCCACCACGCCGTCGTCGTAGACGAAGCCGTCATCGCGCAGCAGCACGCCGTAGCGGCAGCGGCCGACGGCAAGGCTTGATCCAGGCATTGACGTACATGCGGTTCATGAACGTCGACGGCGTCCTGGCCGACGACCTCGATCTTGCCGAGCGTCGAGGCATCGAACATGCCGCAGCCGTTGCGCGACGGCGAGGCACTCGCGCGCCACCGCCGCGTGCATGTCCTCGCCGGCGCGCGGGAAATAGCGGGCGCGCTTCCACAGGCCGACGTCCTCGAACACCGCGCCGTGGGCGGCCGCCCAGGCGTGCAGTCGGCGTGCGTGCGGACCGGATCGAACAGCTCGCCGCGCGCGAAGCCCGGCGAAGCTGCCGAAGGTGACCGGCGTGTAGGGCATGCGGAAGGTGGTGAGTCCGACCTGCGGGATGGGCTTGCCGAGCGCGCGCGACACGATGCCCGAGCGCGTTCAGGTTGGAGGTCTTGCCCTGGTCGGTCGCCATGCCGGTGGTCGTGTAGCGCTTGATGTGCTCGATCGAGCGGAAGCCCTCGCGGGTGGCGAGCGCGAGATCCTTGGTCGTGACATCGTTCTGCCAGTCGACGAAGGCCTCGGCCGCGCGCCTGCGCGCTGCGCGGCAGGGCGCCGACGAACCCGCGCTCGCGCCGGCATGCAGCGGTGCCGGCGTGCGCGGCCGCGCCCGCCGGCCGGGTCGACGCCGGCGCGCCCGGATCGAGCGCCTCGCGGCGGCGGCGCTCCCGGCGGCAGCGCCATCCGCGAGCGCCGCGGCGAGTGCCAAGACGCCGCGGCAGGCGCCGGCGCTGCGCGTGCGCTCGGCGGCCGCGCCCGGGACGAAGGCCTGCAGCTCCTCGTCCCAGGCGAGCTTGCCGCGCGACTGCGAGAACAGGTGCACGCTCGGGCGTGAAGCCGCCCGACATCAGCACCAGGTCGCACGGCATGGGTCTGCCGCTGCGCTGAGCTCGCCCGGCGCCGATGCGCGCGAGCTCGATCGCGTTCACGCGCAGCCGGCCCGGCGTGCCGAGCACGCATGGCGCTCGTGCAGCACCGGCGATGCCGGCGCGCGCGCGCGCCGCGCAGCTGCGCCGTCGCGCCGCGGCGCGCACGTCGACGATGCAGCGCGATGTCGACGCCGGCCTGCTGCAGGTCGAGCGCCGCGCCGTAGGCCTCGTCGCAGGCGGTGACCACCACCGCGCGCGTGCCGGGCAGCACGCCGTAGCGATTGAGCGTAGGTGCGCGCGGCGCCGGCCAGCATGATGCCCGGGCGGTCGTTGCCCGGGAACACCAGCGGCCGCTCGATGGCGCCGGTGGCGAGCACGACCTCGCTTCGCGCGCACCTGCCACTGCCGCTCGCGCGGCAGCATGCGCGGGCGGGCTGCGGCGAGGTGGTCGGTCAGCCGCTCGTTCAGGCCGACGAGGTTGTGCGGGAAAGTAGCCGAAGGCCGTGGTGCGCGGCAGCAGCGTGACGTTCGGGTGTCGCGGCCAGGTGCGCGAGCGGTTGCGCGCGAGCCAGTCGCGCGGCCGGCTGGCCGTCGATGGTCAGCGCCGCGGCCGGCGGCTCACGAGCAGCGAGCCGCCGAACTCGCGCCTGCTCGTCGCACAGGATGACGCGCGCGCCGGCGCTGCAGCGGCGGCCAGCGCCGCGGCGAGTCCGGCCGGACCGGCGCCGACCACCAGCACGTCGCAATGCGCGAAGCGGTTGGCGTAGCGATCCGGGATCGGGCTGCGCGGGCGCCCTGCCGAGGCCCGCGGCGGCGCGGATGCGCGGCTCGTAGAGCGAGTGCCAGGCGCCGCGCGGCCACATGAAGGTCTTGTAGTAGAAGCCGGCCGGGATGAAGGGCGAGAAGCAGTCGTTGACGCGCGCCGACGTCGAAGCGCGAGGCTCGGCCAGCGGTTCTGGCTGTCGGCCTGCAGCCCCTCGTACAGCTCGACCTGCGTGGCGCGCAGGTTCGGGTGTGTAGCGCGCGGCATCGCGGCGCACCGTCGACCAGCGCGTTGGGTTCCTCCGCGCCGGCGGCCAGGATGCCGCGCGGACGGTGGTACTTGAACGAGCGGCCCGACGAGGTGCACGCCGTTGGCGAGCAGCGCCGAGGCGAGCGTGTCGCCCGGGACACGCCGCTGTAGGGGCGGCCGTCGAAGCGAAACTGCAGCACGCGGCTGCGATCGATGCGCCCGCCGGCGGCGGTGCGCAGCGCGGCGTTCATCGTGCCGGCACCGCCGGGCGCGGCTCGCCGACCTTGTAGGTGGCGAGGAAGATGATCGGTGGTGGTGTCGCGCAGCGCGTTGAAGAAGCGGCCGCAGCCGTGCGTGTGGCGCCAGCGCTCGGCATGCACGCCCTTGGTGTTGTCGCGCATGTAGAGGAAGTCCGCCCAGTCCTGCGTCGCCGAGCGTCGGCCGGCTTGGCGGGCGGGCGATGTGCGCCTGGCCGCCGTAGCGCGAACTCGAGCTCCGGGCGCTCGCCGCAGTAGGGGCAGTTGATGAGCAGCATGCGCGGCGCCTCAGTGCGCGACGGCGGCCGCGGCCGCTTCGTCGATGAGATCGCCGTCGCGGAAGCGCTCGAGCGTGAAGGGCGCGTTGATCGGGTGCGGCTCGTCGTGGGCGATCGTCTAGCGCGAACACGTGCGCCGAGCCCGGCGTTGCCTTGAAGCCGCCGGTGCCCCAGCCGCAGTTGACATACAGGCCCGGCACCGGGCGTCTTGCGCGATGATGGGCGAGCGGTCCGGCGTGACATCGACGATGCCGCCCCAGTTGCGCAGCATCCGCAGGCGCCGGAACATCGGGAACAGCTCGCAGATCGCCTCCAGCGCGTGGCTGCTGATGTGCAGGCCGCCGCGCTGGGTGTAGGAGGTGTAGGCGTCGGTGCCGGCGCCGATGACCAGCTCGCCCTTGTCCGACTGGCTGATGTAGGCGTGGATGGTGTTGGACATCACCACGCACGGGAAACATCGGCTTGACGGGCTCGGACACCAGCGCCTGCAGCGGGATAGCTCTCCAGCGGCAGTCGCACGCCGGCCATCTTCATGACGACGCTGGTGTGGCCGGCGGCGCGCGACGCCGATCGCGCGGCGCGCGGATGACGCCGCGGCGTGGTTTCGACGCCCGCTGACGGCGCCGTTGGCGTCGCGCCGGATGCCGGTGACCTCGCAGTTCTCGATGATGTCGACGCCGAGAGCGTCGGCGGCGCGCGCATAGCCCCAGGCGACCGCGTCGTGGCGTGCGGTGCCGCCGCGGCGCTGCAGCGCCGCGCCGAGCACCGGGTAGCGGATGTCGCCGATGTTCAGCGGCGGGCAGAAGGCCTTGGCCTGCTCGGGCGTCAGCCACTCGTTGTCGACGCCGTTGGCGCGATTGGCATGGACGTGGCGCTTGGACACCTGCTCGTCGTGCACCGTGTGCGCCAGCATCATGACGCCGCGCGGCGAGAACATGACGTTGTAGTTGAGCTCCTGGGAGAGGCTCTCCCACAGCTTCAGCGCGTGGTCGTAGAGCGCCGCGCTCTCATCGAACAGGTAGTTCGAGCGGATGATGGTGGTGTTGCGGCCGGTATTGCCGCCGCCGATCCAGCCTTTTTCGAGCACGGCGATGTTGCGTGAGGCCATGCTCCTTGGCCAGGTAGTAGGCAGCTCCGAGGCCGTGGCCGCCACCGCCGACGATGACGGCGTCGTAGCCGCTTCTTGGGCTGCTCGGGCCTGCGCCACTGTTGCGTCCAGCCGCGCTGGCCCGACAGGCCGCGCTCGAGGAGCGACAGGGCAGAAAAGCGTTGCATGCGGAACTGCTCCTGGTGGCGGCGGAATGATGACCGGTTGGCGCGCCCCCCAAGCATGGGTACGCCGCGCCACTTGAACGAACGCGACATGAGCCGCGACAGGCCTGCCGGCGTTCACGGACCGCGCTTGCCCGCCAGCGCCTGGATGATTTCCTGCTGGCAGCAGCTGCCCAGCAGGCGGCCTCGTCCACGAGCAGCACGGGTGGCCTGTCGCTTGCGCAATTTGATGAGGGCGCTCAGGAGCTCGAGGCGGGGCCACAGCGAGCCCGATCGGTCCGGTGACCACGATTCGTCCTCGCCTATGTGGCTGAGGGGTGCTCAGTGCCGTCAATCGTCATCGAGGTCGGCCGCCGCTCTCGTCAATGAGTACCTGGAAGCGGTGCTCGTCGTCCAGCCACACTGTCTGCTCCTGTCCCGACGTCGTGCCCGCGCATGACCATCGACCCGTCAGCACGCTGAGCGGATTCATGTGCGTACGAACTCGGCCACGTAGTCGTCGCGGGGCGAACCACGATATCCTCCGCGGTGCCGGTCTGCACGATGCGGCCGCCTTCCAGAATGGTGATGTGATCGCCGAGCTTCAGCGCCTCGTCCAGGTCGTGGCTGACGAACAGGATGGTCTTGTTGACGCGTGCCTGCAGCGCGAGCAGCTCGTCCTGCAGCTTGCGCGCGGATCAGCGGATCGAGCGCCGAGAACGGCTCGTCCATCAGCAGGATATCCGCGTCGGTGGCAAAGGCCCGGGCGAGGCCGACGCGCTGCTGCATGCCGCCGGACAGCTCGCTCGACGTAGCGATCGGCCCATTGCGACAGGCCGACCAGCTCCAACTGCTCGATCGACGATCCGCGGCGCTTGTCCGCCGGGTCGCCGCGCAACTCGAGTCCGAAGCCAACGTTGTCGCGCACCGTGCGCCAGGGCAGCAGCCCGAACTGCTGGAACACCATGGCGATGCGCAGCGCGGCGGATGCGCCGCAGCGTCGCGGCATCGCAGTGGCGCCGATGTCGACCACGGCGTCGCCATCCTGCACCAGCACCTGGCCGCGAGTGACCGCGTTCAGGCCGTTGGCGGCGCGCAGCAGGGTCGATTTGCCGGAGCCCGGAGAGCCCCATGAGCACCGAGATCTCGCCCGCGCGCGACCGTCAGAGTGGCGTTGGCGACGCCGACGACGACGCCGGTCTGCTCGGCAATCTCGGCTCGCGCTGCTGCCGGCATCGAGCGCTGCGAGCGCCTGCTGGATCAGCGCTGCTCGCGCGCCGGCGGTCTTGGCGCCGAAGAGGATGTCGACGTTGCGAAATTCCACGGCGGTGTTCATGGAGCGGCGCTCTTGTCGGCCGGGCGGCTGATCCGATCGAGAATGATGGCCAGCAGCACGATCACGAAGCCGGCCTCGAATCCCATGCCGACCTGCACGGTGTTGAGCGCGCGCACCACCGGTACGCCGAGGCCGCCGGCGCCCACCAGCGCCGCGATCACCACCATGGAGAGACTCAGCATGATGCACTGGGTGATGCCGGCGAGGATGGTGGGCGCCGCGCTGGGCAACTCGACCTTCCACAGCATCTGCGTCCGGGTGGCGCCGAAGGCCTCGCCGGCCTCGAGCAGCGCCTTGGGCACCGAGCGAGATGCCCAGGTGCGTCAGCCGGATCGGCGCCGGGCAGCGCGAAAATCACCGTGGAGATCAGCCCGGGCACGACGCCGAGCCCGAACAGCACCAGCGTCGGAATCAGGTACACGAACGTCGGCAGCGTCTGCATCAGATCGAGCACCGGCCGCATCGCGGCGATACAGCCGCGGGCGGTGCGCCGCGGCGATTCCCAGCGGCACGCCGATGAGCGTGCGAGACGACCGCGGCGACGATCACCAGCGACAGCGTCTCGAGCGTCGCCTCGCCAGTAGCCCTGGTTCATGATGAACAGCAGCGCGGCGACCACGAAGACCGACCAGCGGCAAGGAGCGGCGCAGAAACCAGGCTCAGCACGCCGACGCCGACGATCAGGAGCGGGGAGGGTATCGCGCGCAGCAGCGCGGTGAGTCCGTCGACGCTGCCGCGGATCGACGAGTCGAGATGCCGTCGAAGAAGGACGCGGCCGTGGGTCTTCACGTAGTCGATGATGACCGCGACAGCTGTCGCCGATCGGTATCTTGTGATCGCTCGATCCAGTGCTCGAAGCTCGGCGCGGCCGGCGAGCTTCGGCGCCGTGCTCGCGCATCGCCGTCAGCGCCGGGCCGGCCGTCGAAGGTGGTGACGCCCTGCGAGCCACGCGGCGACCGCCTGTCGGGTTGGCCTTCAGCCAGGCCGCCGCGGCGACTTCGGGCGGCTGGTGCTGGTTCAGGATGGCATCCATCATCTGGCTTTCGCCGCTGCAGGGTGAACTTCAGATTCTTGCAGCAGGCGTCCGACGTTGGGGCAGTCGCTGCGTGTAGCCGGCGCGGATATTGGTGTAGATCGTGGCGCCGCCGAAGTTGGGTCCGAAGACGGCATCGCCGCCGGACAGGTAGCGCATGTCGAAGCGCATGTTCATCGGGTGCGGATCCCAGCCGAGGAACACGATGGGCTCGTGCGCGTGGATGGCGCGCTCGACCTCCGCCAGCATGCCCTGCTCGCTCGACTCGATCGAGCTTGAAGGTCGCCGAGGCCGAACAGGTTCTGCTTGATCATGCCCAGCACCAGGCGGTTGCCGTCATTGCCCGGCTCGATGCCATAGATCGAGATGTTGCAGCTGCGGCGCGAAGCGCTGGATGTCGGCGAAGCTCTGCAGGCCGGCCTCGTAGGTGTAGGCGGGCACGGCGAGCGTGTACTTGGCGCCGGTCAGATTGGCGCGCCACGACCTCGACCGAGTCGTCGTCGACGTAGGCCTTGCGGTCGCCGTCCTGGTCGGGCATCCAGTTGCCGAGGAAGACGTCGATGTCCTTGTTCTTCATGCGACGCGTAGGTCACCGGCACCGACAGCACCGTGACCTGTCGGCTCGTAGCCGAGCTGCTCGCAGCAGCGCGCTGAACAGCGCGGTGGTCGAGGTGACGTCCGTCCAGCCGATGTCCGACATCCGCACCGTCTGGCACTGCGGCGGATCGGTCGACTCGGCGGCGCGGGCGCCGCCGACGCTGGCGGCAGCGCAAGGCGAGCCAGCGCGCCTGACGCACGGCGAGAAGCGCCGGCGCCGCGTGCTGCCACAGGGTCAGACTCGGCGGCGCCATGCCCGCGCCGTGAATGGCCGCGCGCGGACTTGACCCGCAGGGGCGCCGACATCATCATTGTCATTACGCCTTGAATAGCCGTTTAACGGACCCGCTGTCAAGCTCCGCATCCGGCAAGTCACTTGATGCAGCAGGAACTGTAACGGCCCAAGGCTTGCACTAGCCCAGAGGCCGCGGAAGGCCGCCCAGTGAGACTGTCGGAGCACTGCATTGAACAGACAATCAACCGCCTCGAGAGCCGGCGCCGCGCCACGCCGGCCACCTTCGCGATGAGGGCGAAGAGGCACGCCGCACCCAGCTGATCGAGGTCACGATCGACAGTCTGGCCGAAGTGGGCTACGTCGGCAGCACTCTGGCACAGATCGCCCGCCGCGCCGGCGTGTCGCCCGGGTCTGGTGGCGCACTATTTCGACGACAAGGACGGCCTGCTCGAGGCGGCCTTCCGCACGCTGGCGCGCCCGCTCGCGGCGCGCGTGCGCGCGCGGCTGGCGCTGGCGCACACGCCGCGCGGGCGCGTCCAGGCCGTCATCGACACCAATCTCGGCGCCGGAGGAATTCGACCAGCGCACCGGCAGCGCCTGGCTCGCCTTCTGGGGACAGGTGCTGCACGTTCGCGGGCCTGAAGCGCGTGCAGACGCGCCTATCAGCGGCGCATGCTGTCCAACCTGCGCACGCGTCTGCGCGCGGCTGATGCCGGGCGACGAGGCGCGCAGCCTTGCCGCGATGATCGCCGCGATGATCGACGGTGTCTGGCTGCGCGCGGCGCTGTCCGACTGGGCGGAGGCCGACAGCGAGAGCGCGCGCGCGCTGCTGACGGCCTTTGTCGATGGCCGGCTGAAGGAGACGTCAGACGCGGTGCCGCCCGCGCAGGCGTGCGCCGCGCCGCGCGTGCCGCGGCGCGCTGGAGCAGCGTTTCGCGTCGATCAATCCCGCCACCGGCGAGGTGCTGGCGCAGCATCGCGGTCGACGGGCGCCGCCGAGATCGATGCCGCCGTGGCGCGCGCGCAGCGCGGCGCAGCGCGCCTGGGCGCGCGCATGACCGGCGCCGAGCGCGGACGCATTCTGCGCCGCGCCGCCGAGCTGCTGCGCGCGCGCAATGACGAGCTCGCGCGAGCTCGAGACGCGCGACACCGGCAAGCCGATCCAGGAAACGCGCGTCGTCGATGTGCTCTCGGGCGCGGACTGCCTCGAGTACTTTCGCAGGCGTCGCCGCGAGCATCGCCGGCGAGCACCTCGACCTCGGGCCCGGCGCCTTCGGCTACACGCGCCGCGAGCCGCTCGGCGTCGTCGCCGGCATCGGTGCCTGGAACTATCCGCTGCAGATCGCCTGCTGGAAATCCGCGCCGGCGCTCGCCTGCGGCAATGCCATGATCTTCAAGCCCGCCGAGCTGACGCCGCTCACGGCGGTCAAGCTGCGAGGAGATCTTGCTCGCAGCCGGGCCTGCCCGCCGGGCTGTTCCAGGTCGTGCAGGGCTGTGCCGACACCGGGCGGCTGCTGACGCGCCATCCGCGGATCCGCAAGGTCTCGCTGACCGGCGAGGTCGGCACCGGCAAGGCCGTCATGGCCGATGCCGCCGCCGACGCTCAAGCAGGTGACGCTCGAGCTCGGCGGCAAGTCGCCGCTGATCGTGTTCGACGATGCCAAGCTCGACAACGCGGTCTCCGGCGCGCTGCTCGGCAACTTCTACTCGGCCGGCGAAGTCTGCTCGAACGGCACGCGCGTCTTCGTGCACGAGCAGCATGCGAGCGCGCTTTCATCGAGCGGCTGCGCGCGCGCGCGCGAGCGCCATGCGGATCGGCGATCCGCTCGATCCGGCGACCCAGGTCGGCGCGCTGATCTCGCGAAGAGCACATGGAGAAGGTGCTCGGCTACATCGCGCGCGGCCGCGCCGAGGGCGCGCGGCTGCTGACCGGCGGCAGCGCGCGTGACGAGCGGCGATCTGGCCAACGGCTTCTTCGTCGCGCCGACGGTGTTCGACGGCTGTCACGACGACATGGCCATCGTGCGCGAGGAGATCTTCGGGCCGGTGATGTCGGTGCTGGAGTTCGACGACGAGGACGAGGTCATCGCGCGCGCCAACGCCACCGAGTTCGGCCTCGCGGCCGGCGTGTTCACCAACGACCTGACGCGCGCGCATCGCGTGATCGCGCAGCTGCAGGCCGGCACCTGCTGGATCAACCACTACAACGTCACGCCCGATCGAGCTGCCGTTCGGCGGCGTGAAGATGTCCGGGCCTCGGCCGCGAGAACGGCCGCGCCGCGATCGAGCACTACACGCAGCTCAAGAGCGTCTACGTCGCGCATGGCGGACATCGAGGCGCCGTACTGAAGGGCGCGCGACGGCGTGCAGTGAGCGAGGAGACCTTCGACTACGTGATCGTCGGCGCGGGCTCGGCGGGCTGCGTGCTCGCCGACCGCCTGAGCGAGGACGGCCGGAACAGCGTGCTGCTGCTCGAGTACGGCGGCTCGGATCGCTCCGTGTTCATCCAGATGCCGACGCGCGCTGTCGATCCCGATGAACATGGCGAGCTACGACTGGCGCTACCACACCGAGCCCGAGCCGCACCTCGGCGGCCGCCGCCTGCACACCCCGCGCGGCAAGGTGCTCGGCGGCTCCTCCTCGATCAACGGCTGGTGTACGTCCGCGGCAACCCGCTCGACTTCGAGCGCTGGGAGAGCGAGGGCGCCGCCGGCTGGGGCTATCGCGACGTGCTGCCCTATTTCCGCCGCGCCGAAGCGCCGCGCCGAGGGCGGCGATGACTATCGCGGCGGCGACGGGCAGCTCGACACGCGCCAGCGGCTCGCTGACCAATCCGCTGCACGCGGCCTGGCTCGAGGCCGGCGCGCGAGGCCGGCTACCCGCGCACCGAGCGACATCAACGGCTTCCAGCAGGAAGGCTTCGGCCGCATGGACATGACGGTCGGGGGCGGCCGGCGCTGCAGCGCTGCCAACGCCTATCTGCGCCCGGCGATGCGGCGCGCCAATCTGGCGGTGCGCACGCACGCGCTGGTCGACGCGCATCCTGTTCGAGGGCCGGCGCGCGGTCGGCGTGCGCTACCGGCGCGGCGGACCAGCGGCATCGAGGTGCGCGCGCGGCGCGAGGTGATCGTGTGCGCCGGGCCGATCAACTCCCCGCAGCTGCTGAAGCTCTCCGGCGTCGGCCCGGCGCGAGGAGCTGCGCCGCGCTCGGCATCCCGGTGGTGCACGATCTGCCCGGGCGTCGGCGAGAACCTGCAGGACCACCTGGAGTTCTACTTCCAGGTGGCCTGCACGCGAGCCGATCACGCTCTACTCGGCAGATGTCCCGCTGCGCGAAGGCGCTCATCGGCGCGCGCTGGCTGCTGCGCCACGACGGGCTCGGCGCCACCAATCATTTCGAGACCGGCGGCTTCATCCGCAGCCGCGCCGGCGTGCGCTATCCGGACATCCAGTATCACTTCCTGCCGCTGGCGGTGAGCTATGACGGCTCCTCGCTGGCCCGCGAGCACGGCTTCCAGGCGCACGTCGGGCCCGATGCGCTCGCAGAGCCGGGGCTGGGTGCGGCTGCGCTCGGCCGAGCCGCGCGACAAGCCGCGGATCCGGTTCAACTACATGTCGCGCCAGGACGACTGGGTCGAGATGCGCGCCTGCGTGCGGCTGACGCGCGAGATCTTCGCGCAGCCGGCCTTCGATCGCTATCGCGGCCGCGAGATTCAGCCGGGCGCGGAGGTGCAGACCGATGCAGCAGATCGATGCCTTCATCCGCGCGAAGGTCGAGAGCGCCTACCACCCGTCCTGCACCTGCCGGATGGGCAGCGCTGACGATCCGCTGGCGGTGGTCGATCCGCAGGCGCGGGTCATCGGGCTCGAGGGGCTGCGGGTGGTGGATTCCTCGATCATGCCGTCGATCACCACCGGCAATCTCAACGCGCCCGACCATCATGCTGGCGGAGAAGGCGGCCGACCACATCCGGGGCATGCCGCGCCTGCCGCGCGCGAGCGCGCCGTTACTACATCGCGCCCGACCTGGCAGCAGCGCGCAGCGCTAGGCGGCTCAGCGTCTAGTCGCGATAGCGCGTCAGCGCATCGCCGAGCGCCTGCGCGCAGCGGGCCCAGCCACGGCTCATAGTGGCGCCACTGCTCCAGCCCCTCGCGGATAAATGGGCTGGCGCACCTGCTCCGAGCTCGCCGTGCGCACGCTGCGTTCGGTCTTGTGGAACTCGACACAGGCCGGCTCGAACTCGAGCCCGCAGTAGTCGAGCAGGCGCCGCACGTTGCCTTCGAGGTCATTGACCAGGTCTTCGTGCTGCACGCGCAGCACGCGCCCCGGCAGCACCGCGTCCCAGTGCCGCATGAGCTCGAGGTAGGTGCGGTAGTAGCGCGCGATGTCCTCGATGCTGTAGGTGAACTCCTGGCCGCTGCGCGAACAGCTGCTTGAAGTTGCCGAAGCAGCAGGCCATCGGCTCGCGGCGCGCGTCGATGATCTTCGCATTCGGCAGCATCAGGTGGATGAGGCCGATGTGCCGGAAGTTGTTCGGCATCTTGTCGATGAAGTGCGCCTTGCCGGTGCGGTAGACGCGCGTGTCGCTCAGGTACTTCTCGCCGAGGCGGCGGATAGTCCGCGGCGCTCATGCTGCGCGAGCACGCCCGGATAGCGCGGATTGTCCAGGCTCCGAGTCGCGGCCCTGCAGCTCCACCACGATGCGCGGGATGTCGGCGAGCTCCTGCGTGCCCTCGACGCGCGAGTGCGAGGCCAGGATCTGCTCGATCAGCGTCGAGCCGGAGCGCGGCAGGCCGACGATGAAGATCGGATCCGGGGCGGGCGCGCCGCTGTGCTGATGGCGAGCGAACAGCTCGCGGGGTGCAGACCTCGATCTGCAGCCGCGGTGTTGAGCTCCATGACCTCCGGGCGGTAGCGGCTCTCGGCGCGCTTGAGCGCATTGCCGCGCGCGTAATACTCGAAGGACTCCGCGTACTGCTGCTGGTCCTCGAGTGCCTTGCCGAGCGCGAAGCACAGATGGTAGCGATCGACCAGCGGCGTCGCGGCCGCCGCCTCCGCGGCGTGCATCTGCGCCAACTCCGCGTCCTGCGAAGCGATAGGTCTTGAGATTCGCCAGGCTCCAGTAGGCATCGCCAAAGCCGGCGCGGGCGGCCGCCGCGGCGCGATACTCGGTGATGGCCTCCTCGCGCGTGCCCAGCGTCTTCAGCGAATGAGCGATCGACAGGTGCAACTCGGCCGGCTGCGCCGCACCCGAGCAGCAGCTCTCGGTAGAGCGCGATGGCGCGCTCGTGCTGGCCCAGGCCCACGCAGGTCATGGCGTAGAGGGTGCGGTAGTTGCGATTGGCAGGATCGGCGGCGAGCAGCTGCTCGGCCTGCTCCTGCGCCGCGCTGGTACAGGTGGCGCTTGACGAGCACCTGGGCGTAGTCGAAGCGCGCGGCCTGATAGTCCGGCGCCAGTTCGAGCACGCCTTCGAGCAACAGCTGCGCATCATCGAGCACGTCGCGCTCGATGCCGATGCGCGCCAGCAGGCGCATCGCCTCGACGTGGTGGCCGTGCTTCAGCAGGAAGGCGCGGATGATCTGCTCGGCGGCCGCGAGCTCGCCGTCGGAGAACAGCGCCGTCGCGGTCACGACCTCGGGCGGCAGCTGTTTGAGCGTCGCGACGTGCGCGGCGGCCGTCGGCGGCGTTCTCGGCCTCGCCGCGTCATGCGGTACAGGCCCTCCAGCATGCTCCAGCTGGCCGGCAGGGCGTGGTTGATGTTGCACCGCCGCGCAGGAAGGCGTCGATGGCCTGCGGGCGCCTGCTTCAGCGCCACGTGGCAGTGGCCGCGTTCCTGGTAGAGGCGGCTGAAGCGCGGGATGCAGCGTTCGAGTGTCGGTCGAGCGTGAGCGAGCGCGGCCGGCATGTCGCCGAGCATGCCGCTGCGACTAGCGCGCGCAGGTACAGGACGTCGCGATTCTCCGGCACGGTGGCGAGCAGCGCGGAACTCGCCTGCAGGCTCTCGGCGAAGCGCCGCTGTCGCACGAGCTCGGCGATGCGACCGACCTCACGTTCGACGGCCGAGGGCTGGTTCATCGGTTCAGGCTGCGGTATCACGAGCGACGATAGCACCGCGTTCCTCATCCGGTGCGAGCGCGCGCAGCTGCCGGCGCCCAGGGCCGCGCGCGGGCGAGCTGCCGCAGCTGCGGCCGCAGCGCCGTGCAGCGCCTCAGAACTTGTAGCCGAACGTGCCCCCAGCACCCGCGGCCGCAGCGGGCGTCTGCGCGACGATGAACTGGTCGGTGCTGACGAACATGCTGGCGTTCGAGTTGCTGAGGTTCTCGCCGTACAGGTTCACGTACCAGGCATCCTTCGCGACCCCGATGGAGGCGTCGTAGGTCGTGTAAGCGGGATTCTCGAACCGCAATCGGCCGGTGCTGATGCCGCCGGCCTGCGCGAGCGTAGGGATTCGAACCGGCCTGCGTGAAGGAATGGCCGCTGTGGGTGGCGCCGAACTGCACGAACGGCGTGTAGCCGGCGACGTTCCACTCGTAGCGGGCGCGCAGGCTGAACTGGATCGGCGGCGCATTGGCGCTCGGGGAGCCGATCGGGCCGAAGGGGTTGGTGACCGGCGCGCAATTGCTGCCGAAGGCGTTGCAGGCGTTCGTGATCGGCTTGCCGAAGTCGGGGCTGGCCGGATTGTTGTTGAGCAGGACCGGCGAATTCGTCTGCTCGGCTCTGGTTCCAGGACGCCGCGCCCTGCAGCGTCAGCCCGGTGGTGACCCGCGCGACCAGCGAGGTCTCGACGCCCTTGATGAGGAAGTTCTGGCCGTTGGTGTTGAAGAAGATGTTGCCGACCACGCCGGGATCGAAGAACGCGACCTGCACGTTGTCCCAGTTCTCCCGGTACATGGCGCCGTTCCACTGCAGGCGATGGTCGAAGAATTCCGTCTTCCAGCCGATCTCGTTGTTGGTCAGCTTGTCGGACTGTGTACGAGCTCGGGAATGAAGTACTGCGGCACGTGCCGTCGGGGGTGAAGGCGTGCGGCGAATTGCCGTTCTGGTTGAAGCCGCCCGGGCGGAAGCCCTGCGAGAAGGTGTAGTACACCATGGTGTCCGGCGTGACGTGCCAGGTCAGGTTGCCGCGGCTCTTGAAGCCGGACTCGGTGTCTGCCAGATTCTGCGGCGTTCAGGTTGTAGGAGTAAGCCTGGACTGGGCAGCCGCCCGGCGGCGACGCGCCTCCCTGGAAGCAGCCGAAACTGGAGAGCACGCTGCCGGCCGAGGAGTTGTCGAACTTGAAGTGGCGCGTGCCGACCGTGAGGGTCAGCACCTTCGGAATCAGGTCGAAGTCGACCGAGGCGAAGAAGGCGGTCTGCTTGGTCTCGCGCACCGTGTCCTGATAGAAGGAGGTGTTATCGCCCTGCACCCCCGGATTCACGACGGTCGTGCCGGGGAACGTGCCGACGTTCGCGAAGCAGCCGGTCGTTGCCCGGGCCCGCTGTGCCGCCGTACACGAAGGAACGTTCTTGTAGTTCCAGCCGGTCTGGTCGTACAGCTTGTTGTTTTCCCAGAAGGCGCCGACGATCGCCCGCAGCCGCCACTCATCCGGCGTGCTCAGGCGGAATTCGTGCTGCTGGTGGGTGTTGCGCTCGATCGGAGCGCCAGGTGGCGCTCGGCGAGAAGCAGGTGGAGGTGAGGGTGGGTCGTAGTACGCTGCCCGGACCGTAGCACTGGTAGTAGTCGGCATACACGCCGCGCGCGTAGTTGGTGTAGTCGCCGACCTGCTCGACGTTGCGCACCAGGTAGCCGCCGGTATAGACGGCCTTCAGGTCGCCGAACTTGCCGTTCACCGTCCAGGCGGTGCTCTCGAACCGGTCCTTGTCGAAGGCGTCGTTGAACAGGGTGACCTCGAGCGGCTGCAGCGGCGCGCCATCCGAGGCATTGGGCTGCTGGTAGAACACGCCCCGCGAGTCCATGTTCTGGTAGGACTGCGTGATCAGCGCATCCCAGTCGTCGTTGAACTTGTACAGCAGCTCGACGCGGATGCCCTGGTAGGTGACCGGGTTGATGGCGCGTCCGGCCACGCGGTCTGTTGTTGATGGCGGGCTGCCGGGCGGCACGCAATAGCCGTTATTCGGCAGGCCGTCCGGGCATGCTCCAGCGCGATCGCCGCGATACTGCGCATAGTGGATGCCGATATCGGTGTTCTTGCGCGTGAAGGTCGCCGGCACGTTGTCGATGTAGCCGCCGCGGCGGTCGTCGTAGATCACCGCGCGCACCGCCATGGTGTCGGCGATCAGCGGCAGGTTCAGCACCGCGGTGACGTCGGTGTTCGGATCGCCGTGCGCGGTCACGCCGTAGCCGGCCTTGACGTTCGCCTCGGTCGTGTCGAGCTTCGGCTCGTTGGTGATGTAGCGGATCACGCCCGCCTCGGCGCCGGCGCCGAACAGCGTGCCCTGCGGTCCTTCCAGCACCTCGATGCGATTCAGATCGGCGGCATAGATGTCGAGGTTGCGATTGGGCAGCTGCCCGGACTGGTTGTCCAGGTAGATGGCGACGTTCGGCCACAGGCCGGTCGAGCCGCTGCCCTGGCTGGGCTGCGAGCCGGCGCTCAGGCCGCGCATGAAGACCTCGTTCTGGCCCGGGGCCGTTGCTGGCGGTGGTGACGTTCGGCAGGTACTTGATGTAGTCGTCGAAGGTCGAGACGTTGAGCTGCTGCAGCGTCTGTGCGGTGAAGGCCTGCATCGAGATCGGCACGTCCTGCATGTTCTCGAGCGGCGCTGCGCCGTGACGGTGACCTCGATCAGCGCCTCGCGAGTCGGCCGTCGGCGCTGGCGTCTGCGTCTCGGCCGCGCGCTGCCGCCGCGACCGCCGCGCAGGACGCGCCGCCCAGGATGGCCGCTACCGCATACGAGATCTTCGAGTTCATTGCTTGATCCCTTCAGATGACCGCGAACTGTGCACCGCACGCGCCGGAGCGCGTCAGCGACGCGCGGATTAGATCTGACGCCCGGGCCGCGATTGAATGCACACGTCAGCGCGGCTGTTACGTACGCCCTTCCGCCGCGAGCGATCCGCGGCCGTGGCAGGCGGATGCTGCGTGATGCCGACGCCCGCAGCGCCTCACTCAAATACCCGCGCCGCCGGCGGCGTCGCCGTTGACCGCGCGCTGCGGCTGCAGGCGGCGCGTCGAGGGCGAGAGCCCGTAGGCGTCCTTGAACTGGCGCGAGAAATGCGCGCAGTCGGCAAAGCCGGCCTCGTTGGCGATGTCCGTGACCGAGCGGTCGGTGTTCTCGATCAGCCAGTTGGCGTAGCGCATGCGCAGCTGGCGGTACAGCGAGGCCGGTCCCATGCCGACGTGCTGGCGGCACAGCCGCTCCAGCTGCCGCGCCGACAGTCCGAGCTCGGCGGCCACGGCGGCGACGGCGATCGGGCGGGCGAGATTCTGCTCCATGAGCAGCAGCGCGCGCCGCACGCGCGGCTCCGCCACGGTCTCGGACAGCGGCGGATGCGGCTGGGCGTCGCTTCCCGAGCGCGGCCGGTCGAACAGCAGCACCTGGCTCGCCTTCTGCGCCACCGCGCGCCCGAGGTGCTGCTCGATGAGATAGGTGGCGAGCGCCGCAGCGCCCGCGCCACCGGCGCAGGTGATGCGCGGTCCGTCGGCGAGGAACAGCCGGTCGGCGATCACCTCCTGGCCGGGAAACGCCTCGAGGAAATCCTGGTAGTGGTACCAGCTGACGCACGAGCGCCGGCCCTTCATGAGCCCGGCGCGGCACAGGACGAAGCTGCCGGTGCAGATGCCGATCAGCGGCACGGCGGTCGCGCCCACCTCGCGCAGGTAGCGCGCGGTCGTCTCATCGATCTGCGGTCCGGCGTGCAGGAGGCCGCCGATGACGACCACGTAGTCGAGCGATCCGGGGCGCAGCAGCGCGCTGGTCGGCTCGAGTCAGCACACCGCAGCTGGCCGGTACCGAGTCCGGGCGGCTCGACCATGATCGACCACTGCACGTGCAGCGGACGGCTGCGATCGCCTTCGTCGGCCGCCAGGCGCAGGTGATCGATGAAGACGGCGAACGCGGACAGCGTGAAGTGGTGCGCCAGAATGACGCCGACGCGCAGCGGCGGCCGCACACTGCGCTCCGGTGCAGTCGATCTCATTATTGTCGGCTTGAGTGGGGCATTGAACGCGCACTCAATACTTCTGATTTCTCCCCTCGCGGCCTATATTCCATTAACGCCCCGAAAGGACGCAAGAAGCAATTGAACGACGTATAAGTGTATGGAGAACAATGAGATAGCGCTGTGCTGCGGGCTTCCCTGCTCGGGAACGCACATTGAATGACTGTTCAGGATGGCGCACACACGCGGCCCGTGAACCGGCGCAGCCCGGTTCTTCACAGGGCCCGCGCGGCGATCCGCCGCGTGAGTCAGCGCAGGACGGCGAGGCGCGCGAGGTTGGTCTGCACGGTCGGGATCGTGGCAGCCGCTGCGCGCATACCAGCGCCGTGCGGCGCCCACCAGGGCGCGCCCGGTCTCGACCGGACTGGGTTTGCTCCGGATCAAGATCCTCATGCCCGTGGCTGGTGAAGCCACGCGGGCGGGGTGCGCACGTGGCGCCGCAACTGCAGGCGGCGCAGCGCGCGGGTGGGAACTGACTTCGGAGCCGGGCTCGGTGCGCCGTGCCTCGACGCTCCGGTACCGGCGGCTCCGGGGCGCGCGCCCGGCGCATCCGGCAGCGGCGGAATCCACTGTCGGCACCACATGCCGACCGCATCGCCCGAGCAGCGCAGCTGCGGATCGCTCAGCGCCACCGCGATACGCGGCAGGTCGCACGCTTCGCGCAGCGCGGCGTCCCAGCGCTGCTCTTCGAGCAGCTGCTCGATATCGGTGAGATAGCTCGCGAGCATCCGCGAGCAGGAAGGCGTGGCCGCGCCAACGCCTGCTGGCTGTGAGTCATGCATCAGGTCTGAACTCCCGGCTGCGCTCCAAAAACTCTCAGGCCGCCTGCTCGGCGGGGGCGCTCGGGTAGGGCTGCCCGGCGTGGCTGCGGGCTCGGCGTCACGGCCGGCGTGCTCGCCGGCGCGGCGGGCCGCCGGATCGCGCGCCGGGGACGGGTCCGCCGCGGTGCGGCGGGTGCCGGCTTCGGGCGGCTGACGACCACAGTCGTGCGCACGGTCTTGGTGCGTTTTGGCCGGCGCGCGCGCGCGGCAGCGGATCGCGGCTGGCTTGGCGCCGGCGGGCGCGCACTACCTTTGCTTTCAGGCGCTTCTGGACGGGAGCTTGCCGCCTTGCTTGCAGTCTTGGCCGTGGCCCGAGCCGCGCGGGCCTTCGCTTTGAGCCACCGCGGCCTTCACTTTGGCGACCGAAGACTCGCCGCCTGCCCTTGCGACGGGCGCGCTTCCAGGCCTTGCGGGTCGGCGGCGGCGTGCTTGCGTGCCCGCCGTGCCTCGCGCTTGGCCTCCTTGAGGCGCTTGCGGGCGCGCTTCAGCTCCTCTTTGGCGATGCGTACGCGCTGTTTGGCGACGTCGGCCAGCAGCCGCGCGCGCTCGAACGGGGTTGCAGAGGAGAGGGGTTCGCTGCCTGTCTTCTTCATCTGCGGGCCTGCGAAGCGGGGGAGACGGACCAGTCTCACACAAGCGCACGCGCCTTACCACCGCGCGCAAGTTATCCACAGAATTTGTGCATAACTATGTGGACAGAAGCGTCAGCGGGACACAAAGGCTGAGGCTGAGCAAGAACTTGCGTTACGCGTGCGCGCGTTTTCGCCACACGCGGCGGCTGGATCGCCCCTGGTGGCTGCTAGGGCGCGCTCCCGAACATGCGTCGCGGTGACGCGGTTGCGGCCACCGTGCTTGCTGCGATAGAGCGCCGCGTCGGCGATCTTGAGTATCCGCTGCGCGAGCTGGCGCTCGCCGGCGGGCACGCGATCGAGGCCGCACAGTCCGAAGCTCGCGGTGACCGGTACGCTCTTGCGATCGCAGGTGAAGGGCGTCTTGGCAATCGCCGTGCGCAGTTTGCGCGCGACTTCCAGCGCCGTCCTCGTACGAGGTCTCCGGCAGCACGACGGCAAACTCCTCGCCGCCGATGCGCGCCACCCAGTCGACGCCGCGTCGCAGGTTCTGTTGCAGCCGTGCGCCGAACTGTCGCAGGATCTGGTCGCCGCCGGCGTGGCCGAGTGTGTCGTTGAGCTTCTTGAAGAAGTCGATGTCGCACAAGACGAGCGACAGCCCCCGACCGTAGCGCGCCGCGCGCTCCATTTCCCGCGGAAAATGCTTGCTGAAGAAGCGCCGGCTGGCGACGCGCGTCAGGTCATCGGTAGCCGACAGCTTGCGGTTTTCCGCCAGCGTGATGCGCAGCACCGTCTCCAGTTCCGCGATGCGTCGCGCGGCCGCCAGCCGGGCGTCCAGCTCCCGCACCGAGGCGCGCCGCGCGACGCACTCATCGGCCCCGGCGTTCAGCCCCGCCTCGCGGCCGGAACTCTCATCCCGATCGGCAATGTAGAGGATGAACGGCGCGCGCTCGCCCGGTTGTGCTTTCAGCCGGGTCACGAGCTCGAGGGAGTCCGTAATCACCACCGGACGAAACTCGACCACCAGACGCCGTAACGCCTCGTGTTCGTCCGCGACGGACTCGTAGTCGAGCATGTCGCCCGTGATACGTTGCTCGATCTGCAGCGCGTGTGGCCGGGTCCAGCAGGACCAGCAGCGCCCGGGGCGGGGGCACCAGCCGCAGCATCACCGCGATGCTTGCGGTGGTCTCCTCGGAGTTGGCAGGCGGCCGCTCGGCGCGACGCTCGAGGATGCGTTGAATAACTGTGGTCTGCCCGCCCGTCGGCACTGCCCCCTCCCAACCGGCCAGCCGTCTTCACGGCGTGGGTGCAGATTACCTAGCCGCGCCGCAAATTGCGCGGTTGCTGTGTGCCGGCGCCCCTGCCGCCGCTGACATTTCGCGCTGGGAGCGCTGCTGACAGGGCCCCCGAAGCCTCAAGGGGATATCATGCACCGGCCATGGATCCACCCGCCCTTACACGCGATCGCCGCCCGTTTTTTCTCGCGCCGCTGTGGCTGACCTTTCTGAGTGCGTTGCTGGTATTTGCGCTCGGGTTCAGCCTCTACCGCAGCGCGGGGACGACCGTCGTGCTCCTGGTGCGGGCTGCCAGCGAGGACACGGCAATCATCGCCGACCCGCCCATTTCCCCGGAAGGGGAAGAGCGGGCGCAACGACTGGCGCACCTGTTCGGGGAAGACGGCACGGGGATTGATGCCATTTACGTGAGCGACGAGCGCCGCACCCAGCAGACTGCGGCTCCCCTGATCGAGCGCCTGCATCGTGCGCCGGTGGTCTTTGCCAGCACCGCCGCCACCGCTACCGCCGACCGTCTGCTGCGCGAGCACGGCGGCGGCACGGTGCTCGTGATCGCAGGTGGTGCGAGCTTCCCGGCGCTACTGCGGACGCTGGGCGATCGTGAGGCCCGGACGCCCGCGCCGGAAGAGGCGGGCGTCATGTACCTTCTGAGCATCCCGACCTTCGGTTCCACGCACCTGGTGCGCCTCAAACTATAACGCCAAGCCCTCAGCCGACGGGCTCGCGACGGTTGCCGCCCGCGCTGAGCGCGACCGCGCGGTGAATGAATTCGGCGTGCTCACCGATGCGAAAGTCAGCCAGTACCGCGGCGCGGATGTAGCGCGCCTGATCGATGAGGTAGGTTGCGCGGCGCACGCCGAAGCCGAGCGGCCCGACCACGTCGTACATGCGGATGACGAACTTGTCCACGTCCGCGAGCAACGTGAACGGCAGCTTGTACTTTTCGCGGAACTTGCGGTGGCTCTCCGGGTTCTGGGGGCTCACGCCGGCGACGTCCAGGCCAGCCTCGAGCAATTCGGTGTGCATGTCACGGATCGAGCACGCCTCGCGCGTGCAGCCAGGCGTGAAATCGGCCGGGTAGAAGTACAGGATCAGCGGGCCGTGACGTAGCAGGGTGCTCAGGGAGACGTTCTGGTCATCCTGGTCGGGCAGCGTAAATTCCGGCGCGCGGCCCCCGATGGGCAGCATGGCGTGGTCTCCGATCCTCAGACGCTGAGAAAGCCCCGCATTTGCGATGATAGCCGCATCGCCCAGGATTGGTTAAAACTTCATTGGACCGCCTCGGTCGCGATGCTAGAATCGCGCGCCTTGCGGTGGGGCGGTAGCTCAGCTGGGAGAGCGTCGCGTTCGCAATGCGAAGGTCGAGGGTTCGATCCCCTTCCGCTCCACATCTATTAGTAAAATCAAGGTGTTATAAAACGTATGTAAGGTGAGTTCAAGGCTCAACCTTGGACCACTTCGAGTCTCGGATTTTACCTTGAGTGTCTGCAAGTCTCTCTTCCTAGCCACTGGCGTAATCAGTAGGCCTTCAACTCACGGCCCTACGAATCACTCGCCGCCGCAGCGTTGGGAGGAGAGAGCGAAGTTGAATGACTCGCGTCGGCTGTCTGCAAGCGTCCAAGAATCCGAACGCGAATGTTGCACGCATTCCTGCTACAGATAGCGGATCGGGGGGCAACGCAGTTCAGTCAGCATGATCTGAAACTCTGCATTACGCAGCAGTACTAGATCGCGGTCCTCTGGCGCAGGTGGGCGCGGTCGCATCAGACCGACGACGCGAACAGCAATTGTCATCTTTGGTCTGTTGATCCCTTGCGGGCAATTGCTTCAAACTTTCCGGGCGCCTTTCCACGAGCGAGCAGAAAATTCATGGCACTTTGAGTGTCAGCGCTGGGAGTGGCCTGAGCGACCGAGCGGCAGCCGGACTCAGTGCGCTGCGAGGAAGTCCTGCACCGCGGCGATTGTCGCCGCGGGGGCTTCCTCCATCAGCCAGTGGCCGGCGTTCGGCACGACGAGTTCCTGCACGTTCGTCGCCGCGTTGCGCATGACGACCGCCACGTTGGCGCCGAAGGCCTTCTCGGCGCCAATGGCGAGCACCGGCATCGCCAGCTTCGTCTCCATCGCCTTCAGGTTGTCGGCCTCGTCCTTCCGGTCGATCGCGAGGAACTGCGCGAACGCGGAATGCATCGCGCCGGGCCTGGCGTAGAGCGCGGCGTAGTGGCGGCGGGTTGCTTCGTCGATCTTCGACGGGTCGCCGGCGAACTCGTTCCAGAAGCGGTCAAGGTAGACGCGCTCGCGGCCGGCGACCAGGCGCTCGACGTCCGGGCCGCCGAAGTTGAAGTGCCACAAGGCGGGCAGGCGCACGATCTGGTTCCACGGCGGGATGCCTGGCACCGGCGAGTCAATCACGACGAGGCGGCTTGTCTTGTCCGGATAGCGCGCCGCGTAGGCATACGCGACCATCACGCCGATGTCGTGGCCCACGATGTCGGCGCGGTCGATGCCGACCTTGTCGAGGACGGCGCGGATGTCGCTGGCCTGAGTCCACTTGTCGTAGCCGCCGGCGGGGTGCGAGGAAAGGCCCATGCCGCGCAAGTCGGGCACGATGACGGTGTGGTCCTTGGCGAGCTCGGCGGCCATCGGCGACCACATGTCGCCCGTCTCGCCGAAGCCGTGGATCAGCACGACCGCGGGCCCGTGGCCGCCGACGCGGACATTGATCGTCGCGTCGGCGTTCACCACCTGCGAGCTGCGGAAGTCGGGCGGGAAGAGAGTGGGCGCGGCGCGCGCCGACAGGGCGCCCAGCGCCAGGCTGGCGACGAGGCAGGCAGCGACTCCGCGGAAGCGGCGGGAGCGCGTGGAGGAAACGGTTGCGGACATCCTCGGCTCCTTAGGGTGGGGGGGCAACCCGGATTCGAGAACGTTCGCCGGATGCCGTGACGCCACCCTCTGCCTTTATTGGAGTTGAAGCAATGATACAAAGGTGTAGGTCATCACGCGCCCGTCGGGCAGACGGACCCAGCTCTCTTCGTCGCTGCGGTCGTTGTAGACCTTCGAGCCGCTCGCCGTCTGTGTTGGCTTTAAAGAAGCCGCGCCGCTGGATACCCTTGCGAGGCTAGCTGGCTATCAAAGCCGATACCATCGTGCAATGGATCACCCCTGGTCCTGATGCTCTCATGACACCACCGATGCCAAGTGCAGGAGGTTCACATGACCCGAGCAGCTTTGTCTTTAGATCTTGCCGACGCGCGACGGATCATTGCCGCAGGTGAGCGCAAGGCGATGGAATTAGGTATCCCATACAACATTGCCGTTGCCGATGCGGGCGGCGGGCTGATGGCACACGTACGTATGGATGGCGCTTGGCTGGGAAGCGTAGAAATCGCAATTGATAAGGCGTGGACAGCGCGAGCCTTTGACATGTCGACCGAGGACTTGTCGCACTTGACCCAGAGTGGCCAGCAAGGCTTCGGGCTCAACACGACCAATGACTCCAGAGTCGTAATCTTCGGCGGCGGAATTCCCATCAACGTCGATGGAGTAGTGATTGGGGCGGTCGGAGCGAGCGGCGGCAGTGTTGAGCAGGACGTCGCTGTTGCACGTGCGGCAGTCGGGGGTCTCTAACGCGCTCCGTCGGCGCAATCCCTCAGAGCATCGGGGGCCAGAGTCTGTTCTGAAGGTCAGAGACATCATGACGTCAATCGAGAGCGACGAGCGAGTCAAGGTCGTAGTTCTCGACAGTGCTGTCGCCGGCTCCCTTCGCAATCATTCCGACTTCGACCTCACCCGACTCGCAGGCGATGGCCCACCAGCGACTAGCTCTTTATAAGTGGGTATTCAGATGCTTTCCATAGAGACTGGTTCAGTCGAAATCGGACTGGCGCATTTGCCGGGCTCCTGGGCACCCATGGCGGTACTGGCACGCCAGCTGAGCAAGCCGATCCGGGCGATTCGCAACGCCATCGGCATGCTGGAGTCTGCGGAAGAGCTCCCCGACGCCATGGATCATGCTCGCCGCCTCATCGGCACGCAGTTGAGACAGTTGTCGATCCTGGTCGACGACGTACTTGAGTTGGAAAGCCTGGCACGCGGCACGTCTCAGCTGCAGCGGGATTGGATCGACTTGGTACCCGAGGTCGTGGCCGCTGTGAGTGCCTGCTCGTGGGCCGTCGCCGGACATCAGCAGTCGCTATGCATGCAAGTCCCGGATGTGCCCGTATACGGATACGTCGACCCGGTCAAATTGCGTCAGGTAATCGCGAATCTGATCGACAACGTCTGCAAGCACACGCACGTGTTGGGTCGTGTCTCTCTTCTGCTCGAGCGATTCGGTGAGGAGGCGGTTCTTACCATCGCGCACGAGAGCGCCAGTATATCGAGCAGTGCGACGACCCTCGGCCCGGATATCGGTCTGGCGCTCGTGCGCGAGCTTGTCCAGATGCATGGAGGGTTGATTGAGACGAGGAGTTGGGGTGCGGGATGCGGCAGCGCCGTTGTCGCCCGCTTGCCCCTTGGCTGTCCGCTACTCCTGACACAGAATCCATAAGCCGGGACTCGGACTCTACCCCGGCGAGCGAAGCTGCCGCGCCGCGTGGGGCGCGGAGGATGCTCGCTCGCTTCCTTAGGAATCGAACGACGGCAATGCGGTCACAACAATGCACGGCCAGCCGGGCGACCGACGACGGAGTGTTCCGATACCATCGTCTAATCGATTCTGATGGAATGGGTGTGTTGTCATTGCATACGTTCCGCACGCCCCACTTTAGTCACAAGGAGCATCGCGTGAGCTGTACTCAAGCAGTCGGCAAGCTACTACCGTCATGACCAGCGACTCCAAAATCAGCGCAGAGGGCCTGGCTTCACGTCCGCTGATGACGCTTCAGGTCGTCGTGTCCCCGCCGCACAGGCTCGGCGGGGTACCCCACGGAACACGCGTGATCGTACCCATTGCCGGCGGCAGCTTCGAAGGCGCACGGCTCCGCGGCAGGATCTTGCCGGGTGGAAGTGACTGGACGCTGTTGCGCTCGGACGGCGTGCTTGAGCTCGATCTGCGAATCACGCTCGAGGCGGACGACGGCGCATTGATCTACATGAACTCGTTTGGCCTGCGCCATGGCCCGCCCGAAGTGCTGGCCGCGCTTGCGCGGGGCGATTCCGTTGATCCGGACCAGTATTACTTCCGGACCACCCCAAGATTCGAAACGAGCGCACCGAAGTATGCGTACCTGAACCAATTGGTGGCCATCGCATCCGGCGACCGCCGCGCGAGCGGACCGATCTACACGGTTCAAGAGATTCTCTAGCGACAACTCATGGGCGTTCCCCGCAGAGATGTGCTCAAGACGGTGGCTGCATCCCTCCTCGCAGGTGCCACAAGCGGCGGGGTGGCATGCGCGGATGCGGCCAGGGTCGGAAACACGTTTCCAAGCGCGAGAGCGGTATACGCAGCTATGAACTCGCGACTGCTGATGACCGTAAGGATCGCTACAGCTGCGTCACAAAAGCTCGGTAGGGTGCCCTACGGCAATCGCACCGTCGTGCCGGTTACGGGTGGCCATTTTGAAGGCCAGCGACTTCGCGGCGAGATACTCTTCGGGGGAGGCGACTGGTTGTTACTGCGGTCCGACAACGTTCTGGAGCTGGACCTGCGGATCACGCTCGAGACCGACGACCACGCGCGGATCTACATGACGTTTCAGGGTCTGCGCCATGGCGCGCCCGAAGTGATTGCCGCGCTCGGCCGCGGAGAGGCCGTCGATCGCGCGAGCTATTACTTCCGCACGGTCCCGCGATTCGAAACCTCCACGGAAAGCTACGCCTTCTTGAATCGCATGGTCACTGTCGGCGTTGGTGAGGCGCGCCCCGACGGAGCGATCCATAGGATCTACGAGATACTGTAACGAGGCGTCGCTGGTAGCGGATCGCGAACGCTGGTTCGCTCCGGCCGCAGCCTCGAGGCGACCCAAGACGGTTCGCTAAACCTGGTCGCTGAGGCACGCCAGCGGGGCGCGTGCGACGATCACATCCGGCTCCGTTCGTCGTCAGTACGATGGTGTCGACACCGGATGCCATGGTTTCCGTCGATACCAACGTCTACTAGAAAGATCAATGCCTCGGGATGATAGTCAAGAGCGTCCTACTTCCATGCTTACCCCGGAGACTCTGATGGACTCGCCAACGAAGACCGCGCCGATACGGCTGAATCGGGTTTCACCTGTGTGCTGGCGAGTCACATTCGACAATCCGCCGCTCAATCTCATGGGCCCGGAATTCGTTCAGCAATTCAGGGATATTATGAATGCGCTTGAGACGGACGCGGCAGTCAAGGTTGTGATCTTCGAAAGCGCGGTCGAAGGCTTCTTCCTGAATCATTCGGACTTTCTCGCGAAACTCGAGGATCTGACCGGCATACCTCAAGGTCCCACGGGGCTGGAAGCATGGCCAGACATCCTCGTACGCCTGACACGGGCACCCGTTGTCTCGATCGCGCTGATCCGCGGGCGGGCGACCGGAAACGGAAGTGAGCTTGCACTTGCCTGCGATATGACCTTCGTGAGCCGGGAAAAAGCAATTCTCTCGCAGTGGGAAGTAGGTGTCGGCCTCGTCGCCGGGGGTGGGCCTATGGCACGACTGCCGCGACTCATAGGACGGGCGCGCGCCCTGGAAGTGCTCCTAGGTTCAGACGACATACGCGGCGATGAGGCGGAGTTCCTCGGCTACGTGAATCGCTCGCTGCCGGATGCCGAGCTCGGCAATTTCGTCGATGCACTCGCAAGTCGGATCGTCTCGTTCGACAAGTGGGCGATCGCCAACACCAAGCGTCTCGTGAACGCGGCCAGTTTGCCGCCCGACGTCGAGATCGCAGCCGGATGGGATGCCTGCCTTACATCGATCAAGCGGCCCGCTGCCCAGGAAAGAATCAAGGCATTGCTGAAACAGGGTTTCCACCAGCCCGGAGATACGGAAAATCGACTGGGATTCTACGTCGGGCAACTTGGGCGGTGAGCGTCGTGTCTGCAATCTGAACTCCGCGCTCGGCCATCAGCCTACTGGCGGATCGTATTTATTCAACTGAGAACAGAATCTTCGCGAAGCCGGGGATCGTCTTTTGGCGGTTCCCATCTCGCTACAGTTCGCAAATCAGAGCAATCCAGCCAATCCGTCTGGCGCCAGCCTGGACGATACGCTCAATCCCCGGCCAGAGCGATTCGACGGCGGTTCCCCCGACCGCGTCTACGACGGATGGGATCATCGCCTAACCAGCGCACGCGCTGTGACGCGCGCTGCCTTCATTCCCGGAGCCACAGTGGACTCTTCCAGGCTGCCAGCGCCTCCAGAAAGACACTCAGTCGCAAAGGCAAAAACCTTCGACTCGAGTAGATCGCGAAAACGGGAGTCGGCGAGGCAGTCCACTTCGGAAGCAGCCGGATGAGCTTGCCTTTGGAAATAGCCTCGTCGCAGTGCCTCAAAGGCAACAGCCCGATTCCATGGCCCCGGTGCACGAACGCGCTGGCCGAGTTGATGTCGCGACTCGCGATTGGGCCGGACACGCGGACCCTGACCTTGCGTCTCCCGCTTACCAGGTCCCAGTCGCGCTCGTTGTTCTTGGCATTGAACATCACACAGTCGTGCGCTTGCAGATCGGCGGGTTCGGCTGGGAGGGTTCGGGCCTTCAGGTATTCCGGAGCGGCCACGAGGCAGTAAACACTCGTGCCGAGCCGCCTGGCGATGACGCTGGAATCCTGCAGCTCTCCGGTCCGAAGCGCGACGTCGATATTTTCCGCGACCAGATCGAGCATCAGGTTCGAAACAACTAGCTCGACTTGGATACGAGGATGGTCCTTCAGGAAGGCGGACATGAAATTAAAAAAAGGTTCCTGAGTCAGAATGACCGGTACGGTGATCCGCAGCAGACCTTCCGGTCTCTTCTGCGCGTGAGTCAGCACGCGCTCAGCTTCTTCCAGGAGGGTCAGGGGCTCCCGGCACTGAATAAAGTACTCGCGTCCCTGTGCAGTCAGGGTCACCCGTCGCGTCGTGCGCCTCAGAAGCGAGACGCCGAGGCTTGATTCCAGCACTGATAACCGCCTGCTCACCGTCGAGATCGGCATACCCAACGAGCGGGCCGCCCTGCTGATGCTCTCAAACTGGGCCACTTTGACGAATATCAGGACGTCGTCGAGGTAGGCCATGGGGATCACTCTGCCATTATTGGAAATTAGATTCCAGAGTTTCCCATCTAATAAGTAGCAGTGCACAGCCCGAGAATACCCGCCAACAGACGAATGATTTGTACCCAGGGCTGATACACACAGCCGAAGGCGGAAGTCTGATATGACTACGAAACAGAAGACCGTGATCGTAACGGGAGCCTCTCAGGGAATCGGCGCCGCGGTGGCTAACCTCTTCCTCGATCGTGGCTACAACGTGGTGGGTAACTCGCGCAAAATCAGTCAGAAGAATGAGCTGCAGCGCTCGGACAAGTTGGCCTTGGTCGATGGGGACATCGGTCTGGCCTCGACCGCCGAGATGATCGTTGATACGGCGGTAAAGCGGTTCGGCTCGGTCAATGCCCTGGTGAACAACGCCGGGATCTTCTTTGTGAAGCCGTTCACCGAGTACACACTTGAGGACTTCCGGGCATTGTCGTCGACCAATTTGGATGGCTTTATCCATACGACGCAATTGGCCGTGAAGCAGATGCTCTTGCAAAAAAGCGGCGGTAGTGTGGTCAGCATCACGACGTCTATCGTCGATCACCCGCTTGCGGCAGTGACCGCGTCAGTCCCGATGATTACTAAGGGTGGAATCGACGCGATCTCCCGGAGTCTCGCGATGGAATACGCCACACAGGGCATTCGTGTGAACGTCGTAGCGCCAGGCGTCGTGGATACCCCGCTGCACAAGAACAATCCCAAGGAGTTCTTGCGCACGCTGTCACCTCTGGCGCGAGTTGCTGCCGCCAAGGACATCGCAGAGGCCGTGTTCTATCTCACTGAGGCGGGCCAGGTCACCGGCGAGGTGCTGCACGTTGACGGCGGTGCGCATCTAGGTCGGTGGTGATGTGGTCGCAGATGAAGGGGCGAGCTTGGCGACACAAAAGGCAGGGATTTCTATCAGTCTCCGGAGACGGCCTCGATTGATATCCATGGATAAGCGGTAACGTCGATGAACACTACAAACGCGAGTGCTGAACAACGGGTCAAAGATCTTGGCATAGACCTACCTCATGCCCCGGCTCCCCTTGGCGCCTACGTGGAGGCGGTACGGACCGGGAACTTGCTTTTTTTGAGTGGCACGCTGCCAGTGGAGGGAGGAGTTGCGAAGTGCTTGGGACGTATTGGAGGTGAGTTGAGCGTCGAAGACGGACGACGAGCGACTCGCGTGGCCGCGTTGAACGCTCTTGCACTCGTCAAGGAGCATTTGGGGTCGCTGGACAGAGTGACGCGCGTGGTCCGTCTCGGGGTGTCACTCGTGACGACTCCGGAGTTCCGTGAGCACCCGAAAGTCGCGGATGCCGCGTCGGAACTGCTGGCCAGTGTATTCGGACCCGGCAAGACATCGACTCGTCTGGTCTTTGGCATGGCGAGCCTCCCGGTAGGCATGTGTGTCGAGCTAGAGTGCATCTTCGAAATTGGTGACTGAGCGGTTTGTTTCACGGTGAGCTGCCATGAGTAGTTACCTAAAAATCGCCCGGGAAAATTTCGCCCCTAAAGTCTACCTCGAGGCGCGTGGCTCCGGATCGCCGCTGATCCTCATCGACGCCCGCCGGCGCACGGTAAATTCGCGTTCACATTCATCTGGGGTGTTCGGCACTCGCATTTGATACTGGAGAGTCTATGATTCGCAGAGCAAGAGCTGTCTGGCGCGGCAGCGGCCGTGCCGGCAATGGCGACCTTTCGTCCGACTCTGGCGTGCTTGCAAACACGCCGTATTCATTCAAAACCCGATTCGAGAACGAGAAAGGAACCAATCCTGAGGAGCTGATCGCAGCGGCGCACGCGGGGTGCTTCACGATGGCCTTGGCCTTTCGACTGCAGGGCGCCGGATACACCCCTACGGAGCTCAATACCGAGGCAGCCGTCACGCTCGAACAGGACAAGGAGAGCTTCCGTATCACGCGCTCCGCCCTGACCCTGCGCGCGAGCGTGCCGAATCTGGATCAGGCCACATTTGCTCGGTTGGCGCAGGATGCCGAGCAGAATTGTCCGGTTTCACGGGTCCTCAGGGCCGAAATCACACTGGACGCGAAGCTGGTGTGAACGTTACTCGGCGAATGTGCGATGAAGTTACCGACTGTGGCCGTTCGGCGGAGCGGCGTATTGGGTCACTGCCTTTCCGTCATCGCGAACCCAGAAATAGCGCCGCGGCAGAGGACCGAGCAGCAACGTGGACGGGGCTCGACATCGCCGAAATCGGTGCACTGGTCGGCAGACTGATTCGGCAGGGAGATCCGCTGCCCGTCGTTCTCACCGGCCTGTGTCGATTCTTCGACGCCACCGTCAAAGGATACTCCAGTGCCATCCTCCTTCTTGACGGCACCGGTGGAAGAGTACAAAAGGCCGCTGGGCCTGGCTTGCCCGCCAGATACTTGAAGCACCTTGAGGGCCGGCGAGTCAGCTGGATCGCGACTCCGTCCGGGGCCGCGATCAATGCGCAGACACCAATGATCGTGTTGGATCCAGTCTCGGACACTCTACGGGAGAGCCCGGAGGCAGCCCCGGCCGCCGCCCCCGGTCTCAGGTTGCATGAGGTTTCGCCGATTCTGTCGCTAACGGGTGAGCCGATCGGGATCTTTGCGGTCTATCAGCGCGAGGGCAACCCTGACGTCACCCATCATCACTCCGCACTTGTCTCGCGGTTCACCCACGTCGCGAGCGCCGCCCTTGACCGAATGCGAAGCGACGATGCGCTTAAGCGAAGTGCCGGCCGTCTTGAAATAACGCAACACCTCAGTGCGACGCGATGCTTCTCCTGGCGCGTGGAAACAGACGAAATCAGTTGCTCCAACGAGTTCTATCGGCTCTTCGACCTGAACCCGACAGATGGGCCGGTGACACTTGAGCGGCTCGCCGCTCGTGTCCATTCCGAAGACCTCCCGACCTTCCTTGAAATGATCGAACGGGCCCGAATTGAGGTAATGGACTTTGATTTCGAGCACCGGCTACGCCTGCCCGACAACACGATCAAGTACCTGCGCATCGTTGCGCACGGGACTCGCGATCAGGACGGTCAACTGGAATATGTCGGTGCGGTCCAGGATGTGACACATCGCCGCCATACGGAGGAAGACCTCGCCAAGCTGCGAGCTGAACTCGCGCGAGCGGCGCGAGTCACGAGCCTTGGGGTCCTAACGGCAACGATTGCGCATGAGGTCAACCAGCCCCTGGCGGGAGTCGTTACGAACGCCAGCACATGTCGGCGGATGCTCGCGGCAGACCCTCCGGACGTCGACGGAGCGCGGGAAACGGCGAGACGCGCGATCCGCGATGCGGAGCGGGCGTCGGAGATAGTTAAGCGGGTGCGCGCCCTATTTTGCAAGCAGGGCACCACGAGCGAATCACTGGATCTGAACGAGGTAACACGGGAGGTGGTTGCGCTGTCGCTGAGTGAACTTGAGAGAAATAAGGTGACGGTGCGGACGGACCTTGCGGGCGAACTACCACCAGTTCAGGGCGATCGGATTCAGCTGCAGCAGGTCATCCTAAACCTGTTCCTGAACGCCTCAGAGGCGATGACCGGCGTCGATGATCGACCGAGACAGTTGTTGATCCGAACAGAACGAGACGAAGAGGATCGTGTACGCGTGAGCGTGCGAGATACGGGGGTGGGCTTCGAAGCTCAAGAGGGGGACAGACTATTCGATGCGTTCTACACGACAAAAAGCAGCGGCATGGGCATAGGCCTATCCGTCAGTCGCTCCATTGTCGAGAGCCACGAGGGTCATCTATGGGCAACACCGAACGATGGTCCGGGAGCTACATTCTCGTTCTCCCTTCCCTGCGGGGACCAGAATGTGACGGCCGGTGCCACCGGCGCCCGCGGTCGTGGCGCAATTCGGATGTCCGTTGTGAGGAATGCAGGGGAACGCTATGGGAAGTGACTGTGACGGTAACCGTCCGCTCGTGTCGGTGGTCGATGACGACGACTCCGTGCGCGAGTCGCTACCAGACCTGTTAAGAGAGTTAGGCTACTCGGTTCGGGCGTTCTCGTCGGCTGAAGAGTTCCTCGGGTCCCGTTACATCGGTGAGACCAGGTGTCTGATCCTCGACATTGCCCTGCCCGGCATGACGGGACCCGCGCTGCAACAGGAATTGGCAGTCCGCGGGCAAGAGATTCCGATCATCTTCATCACCGCTCAAGCAGATGAGAACGTCCGTACACGCTTGATTGAACAGGGTGCCGTGGAGTGCCTAATCAAGCCGTTCAGCGACACGGCTCTGTTTGAGGCGCTCAATGCCGCATTTTGCGTGAGCTGAGCGATCGGACGCCAGGGAGAAATGAAGTGAATTCAGCGAACGCATCTCTGCCTGAATCGCGGTCATCCCTCATGTCGGGCGACACACCAATCGTGTTCGTCGTTGACGACGACATCTCGGTGCGCGAATCACTGGAATCTCTGATTCGCTTCGCAGGCTGGCAGCCGCAGACATTCGCGTGTGCGCAGGAATTCCTCTCTCGCCCACGCGTTTTCGTCCCAAGTTGCCTGGTATTAGACGTTACGCTTCCGGACTTCAATGGTCTCGACCTACAGCAGCGCATCGCTACTGATCGAAGCGATATGCCGATCATATTTATCACGGGCCACGGTGATGTGCCGATGACGGTGCGTGCGATGAAGGCGGGAGCGGTGGAGTTTTTGACCAAGCCATACGGGGATTCGGTGTTGTTGAGCGCGATCCAGGGAGCTATCGAATGCAGCCATGCTGCGCTGCGTCTCGAGGTGGAGATGCGATCGATCCGGGACTCTTACGCCTCACTCAGCCGTCGGGAACGGCAGGTCATGGCGCTGGTGGTTCGCGGTCTGCTGAATAAGCAGGTCGGTGGTGAGCTCGGCATCAGCGAGATCACGGTGAAGGCACACCGGGGGCACATGATGCGGAAGATGAAGGCGGGCTCTTTCGCCGACCTGGTGAATATGGCCGCGAGACTAGACCTCGCATCCACTCCTAACGGCCGACACTGCACCAACCAGCCTGCCGCTACCTCATGAAACGCCTGTGCTCCGAGTCTCAGTTCCCACTTCGAATCACACCCGGGCTCCGCGTACCGTGACCCTCCCACAGGTATAGAACATTTACAGAGACCGCCGGAACCGACCCTCTAGTTACGCAGCGCTCGCCATCCCGGCCTGAAGTCGACTGGCACAATATAAGGACTCTCCGAGTGTCTCGTACAGGAGGATTTCGGTCTTGAGCCAGCTGAGATGCTTCTCCTCATCTGCGAGGATCTGCTCGATCAGATTGCGGGTGGTGGCATCGTGAGCGGCTCCAGCGGTCTCGGCTGCTGCGTTGAGCTTGGGGCGAGCATGGCGCTGCAGTTCCATGTCGTTGTCGAGGATCTCGCGCACGGTTGCACCGATGGCGGGTGCCGCGATCGTGAATACGGGTGTGCCGCCGAGATCGACCAGCCGATTGAGGAGCCCACGAATCGCTGTCGGCTCATCCGCGGTCCGTACTCGCATCGCATCGGCGAGGCCCTGCAGGCCCAATGCCTCGATCACTGCGACATGGGTCTGATGCTGAATGCAGGCTCTCCAGAGGCCACTAAGCAGCCCGTTCAGGATCGCGAATATGGGGCTATCAGTCACTATTGTTGCGGACAGATCGAGCAGGTCGTCGACGTTTTCATTGGCCACAGATTTTTCCCCATCCTCTTTTGCGCCAAGTCACAACTAGCAGCGTGAGTAAGCGATCGCACCACGCGTGAGGCTAAGCCTTCGTTCAGCCTTTTTGGGTGCCCGCTCTAGCCAAAGATTTTGTTGGCAATCTCGGCCACATGGCGAGCTTGGTAGCGCGCCCCTTCGAGCTCGTTCTCGCTCGGCTGGCGGCTGCCGTCGAGTCCCGCGATGGTGGTGGCACCGTAGGGCGTGCCACCGGTAATCTCACGCAGCTCAGTCAGTCCGCCGAAGCTGTAGGGCAGGCCCACGATCACCATGCCGAAATGCAATAGATTGGTGATGGTCGAGAACAGGCTCATTTCCTGGCCGCCATGTTGGCTCGCGGTCGAGGTGAAGGCCGAGCCCACCTTGCCGTTGAGCGCACCCTTCGCCCAAAGGCCGCCGGCTTGGTCGAGATAGGCGGTCATCTGTGCGGCCATCCGCCCGAACCGCGTAGGCCCACCGATGATGATGGCGTCATAGTTGGCCAGATCCTCGATCTTGGCAACGGGGGCGGTCTGGTCGAGCTTGAAGTGCGCGGCCTTGGCCACCGCCTCGGGCGCGGTTTCCGGGACGCGCTTGATGTCGACTGTAGCGCCGGCCTCTCGCGCCCCGGCGGCCGCAGCGACGGCCAATTTTTCGACATGGCCGTAGGTCGAATAATAGAGAATCAATACCTTACTCATGGGAGTCTCCATCTGATCGAACTTTGAGGGAAAGGGGATTGGGATCGGGTGCGAACGCGTCTCCCATTCAATGCGGGTGACCGATCGACCAAACGTAGGCGGACACCGCTTTCAAGTCCGCAGCAGATAGAGGGGATCCTCCCATCGGGGGCATCGCGCCCAGATGCTTTTTCGGCTTGGGGACGCCCTCCGAAATCGACTTGGTCAGACCCTCGAGACTTCCATCGCTCCACAGCCACGTGCCCGCCGTCAGGTCAGCGCCGACGGGGCTGCCTTTGCCGTCTGAACCGTGGCATCCGGCACACGTTCCGTTGCTGACTTGGCCGTGGAATATGCGGGACCCGAGCGCCACTTCAGCTTGGGTTGCGCCCGGCGGCGTCGGCAGCGAGGCCACGCCCTCGAGCCCGGCATCGGGATGTACACCTTCGGGCGGCAGGGCCGCCGAGGAGGAGGATGCGTGACGCTGAGATGCCGGCGCGGAGGCGAGCGCTGCATTAGGCCCACCCTGATAGGTCACGCGCCAGATTCTGCCGTGCAAGTCGTCCGCGATATAAATCGCGCCGTCGGGACCTTGTGCGAGTCCCGAGGGACGAAAAGCAGCCCGACCTGGTTCTTTGATGGCGCCGGCAAAGCCGTCCGCGAAGACGATGAATTTGCCGGATGCCTTGCCATCTTTCATCGGTTGAAACACCACGTCGTACCCCTCCTGCGGCGCTGGTGCGCGGTTCCACGACCCGTGGAAGGCGACGTACGCCCCCTCCCGATAGACGGCGGGCAGCGCGGGGTTCGATGCGATCAAGAGATCGTTGGGTGCCCAGTGCGCCGGAAAGAATGCGACCGGTGGGGTCCTCGTGGCGCACACGCCCACCTTCTTGCCGCCGTCGCCGCCATATTCAGGTGCGAGAACCAGCTTCTTCTGAAAGCCGTCGAAGTAGCATTCCGGCCAACCGTAGTCATGACCCTGCTCAAGGCGAACGATTTCTTCGGCTGGGAGATTCGACCCGATCTGTCCTTTGTAGAACTGCTGCCAGTCTTCCGCGAGTTGATCTCGCCCGTGTTGCGTGACGAACAGTCTTCCGTCGACGTCTATCGCAAAGCCTTCGCCGTTGCGAATACCGCTTCCATAACGTTCCGCGGCCGAGAACCTTTGATCGGTTTTGTTCGCATCGTAGCGCCAGGTGCCGCCGCGGGTCTCCTTCTCCGTGCAGGGCTGACGGCCCGGCGAGTTCGGCACGCGATTCTTCTCCTCGCACGCGTTGGTAGCCGTTCCTACATCGATGAACAGATTGCCCCTCGCATCGATGATGAAGGGGTGCATGGGATGATCCCCCGTAATCGGAAGCCCCGAGACGATGACCTTGCCCTTGCCCGAGGGAACGATCTCGTTCGCCGCCCAGGCGTACTGCATGATGCGATCGTTCACCTCAGCGTATATAGCGCCATGGTAGATGGCGATGCCGGTACCGCCCGCTGCTCCCTCCGCCTTGCTCTCGCCGAATCGCTTCACGACGTCGGCCTTGCCCGTATTCCGGGTATCCTTCAAAGCAACCAGAAAACCGCCCGGGGGCGTCGGATCCGAGTTGTAATAGACGCCACTCCAGGTATTGACGTAGACGACGCCCGAGGGCGAGACAGTCAGGTGCCTGGCGTGCCCGATATTGTCCGCGAAGATGCTGGCGCAAAACCCCCGCGACAACGCAATGCCGGTGTCGGTGTCGGGACAACCTGTCGTGGGAGCTGCGTTTGTCGTTCCCAGCCTGACCAGAATCACCGCAACAGCTGACCAGTGCGCGGCGCGCGCTAGCTTGGGCTGACTGACGGAATAAAACATCGGGAATTCTCCCTTGCGCAATTCAAAGTCCTTTGAGACAACCGACCATCCTCAGTGAGTTCGCAGTGGGACGGAGTGGATGTGAAACGGCACGTTCGGCTTCTGACCCTTCTTGGCCGGATCGAAGACATACGACAGCTGGCCCTCGCTGACCCAGGCGGTGTGCCCGATAACGGTGACGCCCGTCGGAACCGCGTAGCCGTCTTTCAATGTTTCGATCACCGCGCCGTCCCCCTGGATACGCATCCGATCCAGGCGACCAGCACCCTCTATGATCAGGAATTGGTTGTTTCCAAGCGGTCGAATTGCATCGGAAAGCGTCAAGGGACGCGAGGGCTTGAGCCGTTTTACTTTGGCGGCCTTGTCATCGACAACGTCGACTCGGAAAAGCTCGCCGGTCGTGTAGGTATCTACATACAAGCTCCCGCTCGTTCCGAACGCAATGCCGTCTAACCCAGCACCACCGGCGGGCGGTGCAAGCAATGGATCGTCGGCCCATATCTCTAGCTGATTGCTTCCCCGTGGTAGCCTCAGGATCTGGGGCGCCGCCGAGTTGGTCACGAAGGCGGAACCGTCCGCGCCTATCGCGATATCGTTACAAAGCGGGTGATCGCCGGGTAATTTGGCGCTTACCTTGCCCTCACCAGTCTTCAGGTCGAAACCTTTCAGTGCACTCCCGCTCTCGGCACTCGCAATGACGATGCCGCGCGAGGACAGGTCGTTCGAGCATGCCCACAGGGTATTTGACCGTTCATCCGCGAGTACCCCAAAAATCGAACGACTGCCGAAGGCGCCGGACTTGATCCACACCTCGGCCTTCCCCGTACCGGGCTTGATACGAATGATTCCCCCCGAGCCGAGACTCCCCACGTAAAGGGAACCGTCCTTGGCTGACGTGATGTTCTCGGGAAACACCCGGTCGCCGGGTAGGTCGATCGATGTTGGAACGGCCAGAGCGCTCGAGCCCAGTAGCCAGCCTGCAACGCCCGCTGCACCTGCACGTCGTGCGAATGACGGTCTAAGAAGACAAGATAGTTTGCGAGCTTGCATCGGCCACCTAGTTCCCGGCGTGCGGTTCAGCTGCCGCGCCGCGCGAACGCCAGCACGTAGACCTCAGACCTGATGACCGGAAGCCTATCGTCTGACAGTTCGATTCCATCGGTGACGCGGTTCGGGAGGAACAGCAGTTTTTTCTGCGCCTCCAGGGTGTCGACGGGTGTGTCGAGGGTCAGCAGGCCCAGGTCCACGACCTTGCGATCCTCGGGCCAGGGCTGGGTCGGGTCCTTGGTCTGATCGCCGGCGGCGGCAAGCTGGGCCTTGAGATGGAACACGACCGGCCTTTTCGCGATGCGCTGCGGCAGGTCGTCGACGAGGAAATTGGGAGGTTTCCTGGCGGCCTCCTCGGCAGTCAGAGTCACGGACTTTTCCGGGGTCATGATGTACCGCACCGCCTGTCTGTGCCCGGCCTTGTCCACGAGGATGAAGGCGTTGATCCCGTGGTACTCCTGATCCGCAAAACTGTCAGGCGTGGGCGCAGAGCCGAATGACGCGGGGAATGTCGGGTGGCTGGAGGCGAATTGATCCAGCTTGGTCGGCTTGGGCGCATCGGCGGGACTCTCGCTGATCGCCACTAGCAGATCGCGGAACTCCTCTCCGGTGGCCACCGGGAAGAACTTCACCGCCAGAATCACCATGTCCACCTCGGCCCCGCCAGGCATGTGGAACTTGATGGCCATGCCCTTTGGGTTGGAGGGGGCGCCGTCCGGGACCGACGGAAAGCCGCCATCGTTGGAAAAGCGCACGGTCACGGGAATTCTGCTGCCATCGAAGAGCGCCGCGCGACTGAGTGATGACGCTGCGGGCGTGGCGACAAAGCTGCCCTTCGCGACCACGCCTTTGGCGTGGTTGACGCGAAATCCCGGATGGGTTCCGTAGATCTTGTAGAACGTGTCGACGATCTCGGTCACGAGCGCAGCGTCGTCGGCGCTAGCTAGCGTGGAGGTCAAGAGGCTGGCCGCCGCTATAGCTACCGCCAGCTGTCTTTTGTATTTGCACACGGTGCGTGGCTCCTTGATCTTGTCTCGGCGCGACTATTGAGCGAGGGTGCCGGTGTAGTACGGCAGGCGCTTCTCGACGTCGGGGTTGGTCTGCAGGCCCATCTCCAACAGTCGCTTGAGGTTTTGCTGGGCTTGCAGGCGGTGCGCGGAGGCCAGGAAAGCGTCCCATTCGGAGCCGATCTCGATGTCAGGTGGCAGGGTCGGAATGTCGACCAGGCGCTTGATGTCGGCGATAGCCTGCTTGTCGAACCCGGCGATGCGCCGCGCGAGCGTGTCGACAAAGTGGTCCAGCTCGGCGTCGGGCAACGCGCGGTTAACGTAGCCGTACCGCTCCGCCAGGTCGCCGGGGATGTCCTCGCCGCTGAGCAGAACCTCCAGCGCGCGACCGCGCCCCATCAGGCGTGGCAGGCGGGCCATGGGGCCGCCACCAGGCACCAAGCCGGCGCCGATTTCCCACTGCGACAGGACCGCCTTCTCGCGGCTGGCGAAGCGCATGTCGCTCGCCAGGGACAGCTCGCTGCCAACGCCGGTGGCGCGACCGCGGATCGAGACGATCGACACGACCGGCGCGCGGCTCAGGCGCACCAGCATGTCCGGCAACGCTGCAAGGCCAGTCGCACCGGCCGGCATGCTGGTCGTCGCTGAGAGCGGCGGAAGAAAGTCGTAGTGCGTTAAGAAGAAACCCGGCACTGCGCTCTGGAACACGACGACCCTGACCTTGGGATCAGTCTCGATCTGGGTGATGACGCCGTTCAGCTGCGGAATGGTCTCGGGACCGAAAATGTTGAACGGGGGGTGGTCCAGTATGACGCGCCAGTATTCGGGCGTGACACGCTCGAGCCGGATCTCCTGCTTCGACACCCCCTCTGCCTTGGTGCCGGGGGCCTCCGCGGCCTCGACGGCGTGAGCGGAATGGATGCCTGCCATGACGGCAGCGAGGAGCACCGCAGTAAGGGTGTGCTTTTTCATTTTGGATACTTCAGGTAATTCATGAAGCCCGACGGCGCGGCTGGGCGGCGATGAACATCGTCCAGGATGTGTTTGGGCAAGGCGTTACAGGCTGCGTGCGCACGCCAGAGTCGGGCGAAAGCCCGTCCCCTCTCCCGTCTCGGGTGCCGTAACAGACCGCTCTTGCCTTGCGAATCACAGAAAACTCTCCCGTATCAAGTGTGAGCGCCGAGCACCCTGGGTTAGCGTGCGGTGCCAGCAGGGGCCGCCGCTGACAAGGCGCATGTACAATTCCCGAGCTACGCGAGGAACTTCACCAGCTCCGAGTTGACCTGCTCCGCATGAGTCCACAGCACCCCATGAGGGCCGCCCCTGAGCTCCACGAACTTGACATTCTTGATCATCTTCGCCTCTCGTCTGGAGGAGGCGTCGGGCGGCAGGATGCGATCGGCGTCACCATGCAGAAGGAGCGTCGGGAACGGTGTTGCGAGAAATATCCTGACGGAAGTCCTCAATCCACGCGTCGACGCAAGTTAGCGTGCCGATCGCGGAAGCACCGACAGCCACGTTCCAGTTCTCTTCAAGGACGCGCTCGCTCACGAGCTTGCCTGCCGTGACATCGTAGTTGTAGAAGTTCTTCAGAAATTCCATCACCAGAGCAGGTCGATCTGCTTTGATGGCCGCCTTGATACCCTCGAAGACACTCCGGTCCACCCCCTCCGGGTTGTCTGACGTCTTGACCAGATAGGGGCCCAGCGTGCCGATGAGCACAGCCTTGCGCACCCGCTTCGTGCCGTACTTGCTGATATACCGAGTGACTTCACCCGTGCCCATAGAGAAGCCGACGAGAGAGACTTCCGTGAGATTTAGCGTCCTCAGGACCGCGTCGAGATCGGCCGCGAGCGTGTCGTAGTTGTAGCCCACGGCGGGCTGGCTGGACCTGCCGAAACCCCTGCGGTCGTACGTGATGACCCGATGCCCTGCAGAAAGCAGTGCCGCTGTCTGTTTTTCCCACGATGCGCCGCTCAGGGGCCAGCCGTGTATAAGAACCACCGGCGATCCCGAGCCATGATCCTCGTAGTAGACTTCAATAGGCGTTGAGTTTTCCTGGCCAACTTCGATATAGCTGCTCATCCGCTTGCTCCTGCCCTCAAGGTGAGTGGACCGTGGTGATTCGGTTGGTGTCTCCGCGCGAGACGCATGCGGCAGCAGCGCTGCTGCCATCCCGGCCGCAGCGAGCTTGAGCCCCTCTCGGCGGGTGACATACGTTTTGCAACTCCGCGCTTCAGCCACCGCAACATCTTTCTCGTTCATGCAAACCCAACGTCGTTCTGTACGCACAGGTCGTGTCAGCGGCCGGGGTGCCGCATCGTGACTTCCTGCACAAGCCACGCATTGCCGTCGGGATCAGCGAAGGCGAAGAAGGAGCCGTAGCTCGTGCGCGCTGGATCGGGGCCCGGAAGACGTGCCTCCGGAGGGAACGGCGCCCCGTGCCACATGTCACTCGCCTCGATGCCACGGCGGATGAGTTCGGAATGAGCCGCTTTGATGTCGCAGACAATTAGCGCCCCCACGGCCGAGCCAGGAGACGATGCGGTTAGTCCGTTCCCGAAGTTAACCGAGCACGCCGAGCCGGGGGGCGTGAACTGGACGATGCGAACGTCCGTGGCCGGTGCTACATCCTCATCGAGCCTCCAGCCTAGTTGTTGATAGAAACTCTTGGAGCGCTCGACATCAGACACGGCGATGACGTGGACCTCGAGGTTCATGGGAACCTTCGATACGCTGGTGTCAAACTTCTGTTGATTCATGTGATCTGCCCATTTGCCAGTCCGTGGCAATCAGTTGCCGCGGATACTCGCTTTCCTTGGTCTACTACTGGCTGCGCCTGCCGAAGGAGACGCCGTAGGCCGCAGTGCGCACGCCTGGCAGCGGATCGTCGGAGAGCTCGATACCGGGCGTGAGGTTCGTCGGCAGAAACAGGAGCTTTTTCTCGGCCTCCGCGCTGTCGGGTAGCACTTTAGTTAGCGTCAGCACACCGAGATCGACGAGCTTGCGATCATCCGGCCACGGTTGGCTCGCATCCTTGGTCTGATCGCCGGGCTCAGCCAATTGCGCCTTCAGGTGAAAAACCAGCGGCTTTTGCGCGACCCGTTTGGCCAGGTCGTCAAACAGGTAATTAGGGGGCAGTTTGGCCGCCTCTTCGGGCGTGATGTGCACCAGCTTCTCTGGCGCTATCACGTAACGCACCGCCTGCCTTTGGCCGCTCTTGTTGACGAAGATGAAGGCGTCAATGCCGTGGTACTCCTCGTCAGCAAAGCTGTCCGGAATGGGGAGCGAACCGATTGCCTTGGGTGCATTCGGATGGCTGCCAAAGAACTGCTCCAGTCTCGTGGGCTTCGGAGCATCGGGTGGGCTTGCGACGATGGCCTGCAGCAGATCACGAAAGTCCTCTCCGGTGCCTACCGGGAAGAACTTGAAGGAGTTTGTCACCATGTCGGTGTCACCACCGCCGGGCAGGTGGTACCTGATGGCGATGCCACGAGGCATCGCGGGCGAGCCGTCGGGGACAGTCGGCATCCCACTGCCGTCAGAAAAGCGTGCGATTACGGGAATTGAGGTGCCATTGAATAGCGTTGCGCGGCTGAGCCGCGCAGCTTCGGTCGAGGCTTTGAAGGTGCCTTCCACCACGACGCCTTTGGCATGAAAGGCACGAAACCCCGGATGCACGCCGTCTACCTTGTTCGCCAAATCGACGATTTGCGTCGCGACGGGTGGCTCCTCTGCGGTGGCCGCTGCGGAAGCCAGCAGAAGCAATGCACAGGTTAAGGACGTCGCCAGGCGTTTTTCAGGAGAGCCAGCTACCTCCGAAATAACCTCTACAAGATTCTTCGTCGTCTTTGCCAAGTGGGTCACGTCGAATTCCCTTTCTGAAGGTGTTTCACTGCGGGTTGCCAACTAGCACTGGATGCGATGACGACGTGATCACATCAGAAGTTGGCATGCAGAACGATTGCACGTTGGTATCGGCGATACTTTCGTATTGCGAGCTGTTCAGTCCGGAAAGGATCATTGCCGCGAGCGCGATCAGGTCGAGTACGAATCGCCGCGCGTGATGGACGGGGCAGGGGCGGGCATGGATCCGTTGAAGGATCTCAGCCAAGTCGCTTGGGAAGGACTAAATGCGGGGTATCACGTGGGGTACCCGGAAATTGAGGCCATAAAAAAAGCGTGAAAACACAATAGGCTAAAGTCTTAAGGCGTTCCCCTTCCGCTCCACATCTAATTCACTAATAAAAACAATATATTAGTAGCTATATATAATCTGATTTAAGGAACCAACTGAAACGAGTCGACTCTCGGATTTGCCTTGAGCGTCTGCAAGGTTTCTCTTTTCATCGCCACTTACCGCAAACGTCGATGGGTCTGCCTAAGAGGAGCCCAAATAGCACCTAAGGGCCCGCGTGTCTCACGAATCGCTCTCTCTGACGAGAGTCCCGTATTCGGTTTCGGATGCTCGACGAGTACGCCTTAGTGAGCAGGAACAATGAAATCGGTGACAGAAAGTTCCTGCTTCTTGCCCTTGTCCATCGCTTCAAAAATCATACTCTGGTAGTTCATAAACTCATCGCGCGAAACCTTCCCGTCACCATTCACGTCCACCTTTGCGAACATCTCTTTTGTACGCAGGCCGCGTGAGAACGCCGCGGTTGCGAACGCGACGTCGTCGGAGGGCGTGCCGTAGAACTCCACAGTCTCCAGAAAGCCTGACTTGTCCTTATCGAGGCCCGTGAACACGCGCTCCTGAAAGGCGATCCACTCTTCCTTGGAGACCTTTCCGTCCTTGTTCGTATCAATCATGTGCATCATTTCCATGGTCCGAAGACCTGCCGCGTAACCGCCCGTCGCGAAGGATGCCATCTCGTCGGCAAAGGAAACTGAGTGGACGACGGGGGCTAACGCTAGGAACGCGGTGATGAGGAACGAGCGGCTTGAGAGTTGCATTGGAGGCTCCGTTGATTGAGGGACTGGTGTCTGAGAACGCGTATGAATTTCCGTACTGCCTGATTTCGCTTTAGGCTGGTGAGCTCGCATTCTGCCCGGCGGTTACCCGTGTCTCATGCACGGATGGCACCGGGACTTGCGGAGTGCGCCGCTGGGTACGCCGATAACCGAGGTGCGAGATGTCAGGCGGAAAGAACATAGCCCAGTTCCACTCAAGGAATAGACGACGTCTTCCGCGCCAACGTCGGGATTCGGAGGAGATAAAGACCTCGCCACATCAGCCAGGCGATGAAGCCTGAGACCTTGAGGCCAAATACCTCAGCGACGGCCTTGTTGTGTCCGACAGAGGAAAGCTGTCCTTTGGGACGGAATTGAAAGGGCCGTGTCGGATCGGCCGGCGAGGTGACGAGACGATGTTCGCCGCGAGCTGCCGCGCCTGGGCTTCCGCAAATTGTGCGGTTGGCGGGCACACCTTGCCGTCCAGAGCGTTTGTAACCGCCGCGCAGTCACCGATGGCCCAGACCCCCTCGCACGCCCGGAACTGACATGTCGGGATTGACGACAAGGCGGCCACGGCTCTTCATTGTGGGAATGCAGTCCAGAAGGGTATTGGGCTGCGTGCCGATGGTGCAGACGACGGTCCCGCCGGAGATCAGTTCGCCGCTTTCGAGATGGACATCACGATCGGTCACGCGCACGGCGCGGGCGTTGAGACGTACGTCAACCTCGCGGTCCATCATCTTGCGAAGCGTAAACCGTCCCAAGCTCGGCGAGAGTTCCTGCAGTAGGCGGTCGCCGCTGTGCAGTAGGGTGATGCGCAGGTCGTCGCGGCGTATCCGCTTGTAGTACTTCAAGCTCGAGTACAGAAAATCCACCAGTTCGCCGGCGGTTTCTACACCGCTGAAGCCGCCGCCGACGACGATGAAGCTCATCAGCCAGCGCCGATGTTCGGGATCCGGCTGCAGCTCGGCCTGCTCCAGGCGCGCGATGATCCGGTTGCGCAAAAAGAGCGCGTCACCGATCGTCTTCAGGGGCAAAGCGCTCTGCGCCATGCCCTTGACGATGTCGAGGTTCGCATTGGTGCCGCAGGCGAGAACCAGCTGGTCGTAACGCAGGTGTACCGGGGCCTTCCCCGAGATGCTGCACCACGCGGTTCGGTGGTATCGATATCGATGACCTGCGCCATGCAGACGTGACTGCAATGCAGCATCTGACGGTGGGGTGCGATTACGTGGCTCGGCATGATCGAAGCGCCCACGACCTCGGGGAGAAGCGGGTTGAACGTGATGAAGTTCTCCTGACTGATCAGTGTCAGGGTCCAGTCCGGCGGCAAGCGTGTGCTCCAGAAGCTGCGCAGTCTTGGTTCCCGCGAAGCCACCGCCGACGATGACTAGGTTCTTGTACATGTCGTTCCCTCTCCGATCAGACTCGCATGCCCGTCCGGATCGCGAGTGATGAGGCCGCTGTGCCAGCCGAGCTCCCCTTGCGGCAGTGCCGTGATGCGCTCGAGATCAATTGCAAATTTGAGCTCCTGAGAGACGCTTCGAATCGCGGCGCGGCTGGCTGGCGCACAGATTGATCTGCCAGTACCAGATGTCCGATAGCCTGCGTGTCGGCGGGGATAGGGCGGCCGCCGGCCGGAGTCGACGTACTCCAGGAACTCGATGCCTGGGCCTCGCTCGGCGCGCAGCGCGGTGATGCGCAAATGAGCGCCAAAGACGTTGTTCAGATGCTCCTGCTCGGTGCCGTAGTTCTCGCTCGAACCGGCCACCCGCAATCCCAGGATGTCCCGGTAGAAATGCAGACTGCGCTCGGTGTCACTCACGACGATCGCGGTGTGATCGATACCCAGGAATAGTCGTCCGCCTGGCGTTGTGCCACTTCGGCGAGGTCCCTTGCCGGCCGGAAAAGCGAGGACTTCAAGATTGTGGCCGTCCGGGTCACGGAAGTAGAACGCCTCGATTCCGCCTGCGTTTGCGTTCCAGTCCGGCAAACGTTGCGGTCCACTGGAGGCATACTGGACATTGAAGCTTCGCAACCGGGCGTAGGCCGCAGCCATGTCGCTCACGATGATGGCGACGTGCTGGAACCACCGATCGTTGCTGCGCGAGTCGACAGGAATCGGGCGGCCGCCTGGGGCGAGAAATTGCAAGCAGTTCGATCTGTTCCTCGCCCAGACGCATCCGCACGGCGCGAACGCGCAACCCGAAAACGCCCCAGAGATGCTCGTAGGCGTCTCCCGAGACCTCACGGTCGCTGAGCTTCTCGAAAGTGAGCACGTGCGTGTAGAAGTCCACCGCGCGATCCATGTCGGCCACGGTCATAGCGACCGATTCGACCTGAGTTATCGGGGACGGCGGGGCGCGCGGAGAATGCGGGCAGGCATGCAGCTCAGGAGCAGCTGCGCAGAGTGCCAGAGGGTCTCGGTGCGACGGCTCGCAGATGTGTCGCTCACGCCCACATAGGCCGCCTCACTTCCGACCTGCGAGCGAGCGTCTGGGGCCGGCTGGAATCTGCGAACGAGCGCATCTGCGACCTTTAATCCCCAGGCGTAGATCGTCAGTGACGGATTCACGCGGCTAGAGCGTGGCAGCACACTGCCGTCGACGACATACAGCCCGGTCATCCCGTGGACCTGTCCGCCCGCATCGACCACGGAGTCCGACGGACTGCGACCGCACACGAGGGAACCGCAGACGTGCGCCGTCCCGTTGAGCCCGATGCGCTTCGTGAAGCTGACGAGTCCAGCCTTGAGAAGCGACGTTTGGAACGCCCGTGTGAAGCGCCGATGCTCCTGAGAGGCGTCAGGCAAGCGGGCTCTCAGTGTAGTCCAGGACTGGCGGCGCGTCCCTGCAGAACCCGATTGTCCGCGTCGGAACCGTCTTCAGTCTGCAGAAAGAACCCGTAGGCACGCCTCGCCACGGCCCGACGCAGCGCTCGGGGCAGAAAACGCGGCATCAGAGTTTCAATCAGCGCGGCATCGAAACCCAGGGGCTGAACGCTCGAATGCGGAAATCGTTCATTGGTCAAGACCGTCGTCTTTCGGATGAGGTCCGTCTTGATGCCGAGGGACACCGACACCATGGCAGTCAAGAGGTGCAGCTTTACGTAGCGACCGACGAGGGCGGCCGCCGGCAACGTGGAGTTCAGCCGGGCCTCGGCAGAGGTAGCGGGACAGCAAGCGGGGCGAATGCAATGCGCCTGCGGCCAAGCAATACTCGCGGTGCGTAGAACGTTCGTTCGATCGCGCAGGCGTACTCCGATCACCGTCGCGGGAGAGTCAGGATGTCCGAGAAGAGCTTCCACCTCCGCATCGGGGAGCAGAGTAAAGTTCGTGCGCCCGTTAAGTTGCGAAAGGATCGAGGTCTCAGCCTCGCCTTTAAGTCTCTTGACGGACGCGAATCCGTCAAAGTGAGCGGCCTCGGTGGGATCGTTCAAGATGTCGACCGGAGAGCCCCATGGGCATCGGCGAGCTTTGCCAGCCGGGAGCGGCGCCCTGCAGACGCTTGAGAATTGCCGCAGAGGTCCGGTTCGCAGTCGAAGGTGCGCACGCCCAGTAGGCGCTTCCGCCTGCTCGTAGTACGGTGCCAGATCGTTCCGGGAAATCGGCCATCCGAGGCACCCGTACGCGGGCTCCGGAAGAAACTCGTGGCGCGCCGAACCGAAAGAGGGCAGCGCCGTACCATTTGGTCTTGCCGCCGACATTGAAGTGCTCTTCCGGGGTGATTCTCTGGCCGGCCCCGTCGAGCCACGGTTCGCGGCTCAGGTACTCACCGTCGTGAACTACGCGCCGCACGTCGAGTGTGCTGCCGTCTTCTGGGCAGATGACCGCCTTTCTCCAGCAGGAGAACGCGCATGCCGCCGCGAAACGAGCCGGTACGCGGCTGCGGCTCCCGCCGGCACCCGAACCAATGACAATCGCGTCATATTGCGGCACGTTCATGGTTTGGCGCTCCAGGGATCTAAGTGGGGAAGGCGCGGAGACCGCAGCGGCGACGGGCGGTTCATATCCGCAGTGGATGCATCGCACGCCGAGCGGATGTAACAACTTGGCGCACAGCGCCCGACGCGCGCCCGTTAACGTGAGAAAGAACTGGGCGCCGGTGAGCATGCCGAGCACGGGGGCCGTGATGTAGATCCAAAAGTGCTGCCACTGCATGCCCGGAGCCGCTGACGCGAAGCTGCGCGCCGGATTCATACTCATGCCCGAGAGCGGTGACTCGAAGGAGATGTAGGTGGCCACGAGGCACCCGGCGGCAAATCCGGTAAAGCGGGCATATCGTCTCGAGGAAGAAAGCGAGAGCAGGACCAGCATGAGAAATGCGGAGATGGCCACTTCGGCCAGAAACGCCACGCCCGGCCCCTGCGGGTCCTGGTTGCGTAGCGGCATAACTAACCGGTGGATCGGTAAATGCATGGCCGAACACCGCGACCACGAGCAGCACGCCGGCGATTCCGCCGAAGATCTGAGCGGTCACGAAGAACAGCGCGTCCCACGGGCGGATCTTTCCCAGGCGCAGGAAGGTGAGCGTCACGGCGGGATTCATGTGCGCGCCCGAGCGCTTGCCCCATCCAGAGTGGATGAGTGCAATCGCGGTGAGCCCCATGGCGAGGCCGCCGACCACGTTGCGCCACATCGGGCTCGGGGATCGCCCGATGGACGGGTGAATCCGGCGCCCCGAGCAGGGTGGCGACGACTCCGGCGGACACCATGAAGGAGCCGAGCGCCCAAGCCTCGATCAGATACTCGGGCCAGTGTTCGCGCAGCGCGGTTCTAAGGGTGGTGGGCATAGATCCGCCTGGCTCTCAGCCGCCGGTCTCGAAGCCGGGATACAGGGTCATCCCGCCGTCGACGAACAGGCTGATGCCGTGAACGTAGTCGGCATAGTCCGAGGCCAGCCACACCGCCGCACGCCCGATTTCCTCCGGTTCACCGATCCTCTTGTAGGGGATCAGCTTCATAAGCTCGCTGTACGCACCCGGGGTGTCCCAGGCTTCCATGTTGATCGGCGTGCGGATCGCGCCCGGGCAGATCGAGTTGACCCGGATCCGGTAGGGGGCGACTTCCTGCGCCAGGCTCTTCATCATGAGCATGACGCCGCCCTTAGAGGCCGCGTAGTTCACGTGGCCGGCCCACGGAATCACCTCGTGGACCGAACTGACACACAGGATCTTGCCGGCCGAGCAGGACACCTCGGGGCGTACGCCGCGGCGCATGAACTCGCGTACCGCCTCGCGTGCGCACAGAAACTGACCGGTGAGATTCACGGCCAGTACCTTGTTCCATTTCGCCAGCGTCAGCTCGTGGAACGGAGCGTCCTGCTGCAGACCGGCGTTGTTGACCAGGATGTCGATCGTGCCGAGCTCCTTGAGCATGGTGCCGAACATGTCCCGCACCTGCGACTCGTCCGACACATCGGCGCGCACTGCGAGGGCTCTGTGATCCCTTGCCGCGGATCTCCTCGGCCAGGGCTTGGGCCTTGTCCTCGTCGCTGACGTAGTTGATGACCACGTCGGCCCCGGCGTCCCCGAGCGAGAGCGCGATGGCGCGCCCGATACCGGAGCTTGCCCCGGTGACGAGCGCCTTCTGCCCCAGGAGGAGCTTTTGGGGCGGAACCCGCGGCATGACCGGCTGGGGCAGGTGGGCATAACGAACTGGGGCATCCATGGAGGACCTCGGTAGATGTCAGGGGGTGGGGCGGATGTCGCGCGAACGACGGGACTTGGGCGTTGCCGCGATCTTCAGCGGGTTCCGTCGCACTGCTCCGGGGCCTGCGGTTCGCGCCTTGCAGGGACGCACCTCGGCGGCGTAGCGCGGCATGAGAAGCTTGGCCACCAGTCCGGTCCAGCCGGTCTGATGGGCGGCACCGACGCCACGACCGGTGTCGCCGTGGAAGTACTCATAGAAGAGGACGTAGTCCCGGAAGTTCGGATCCGCCTGAGTCCGCTCGTTCAGGCCGTGAACGGGCCGACGGCCGTCGCCATTCGCGAGGAACAGCCGAGTCAGGCGGGTGGCGATCTCGTTGGCCGCCTCGTTGAGGGTGACCAGGTTTCCTGAGCCCGTCGGACATTCGATCCGGAAGTCATCGCCGTAGTAGTGATGGAACTTCTGCAGGGACTCGATGATGAGGAAATTGACCGGAAACCAGATGGGGCCGCGCCAGTTCGAGTTCCCGCCGAACAACCCGCTGTCGGATTCGGCCGGCTGGTAGCGAACCGTGAGATCCATGCCGTCGTGCCGATACACGTAGGGCGAGTGCTCGTGGACCCGGGAGAGCGCCCGCACGCCGTAAGGGGAGAGGAACTCGGTCTCGTCCAGCATTCGCGTCAGGAGACGCTTCATGCGATGCCCGCGCAGCAGAGAGAGCAGACGCCGGTGACCCCGGCCTTCCTGGCTCCAGTGCGAGACCAGTGAGGCGAGTTTTGGACGATTGGCGAGAAACCACTCCAGGCGGCGCTTGAAGTCCGGGAGCTTCTCCAGCAGCTCCGGCTCGAGCGTCTCGACGGCGAAGAGCGGAATGAGCCCGACCATCGAGCGCACCTTCAGCGGTTGCGTGGCTGCCGTTGGGGAGGTGAAGAACGTCGTAGAAGAACTTGTCCTCGTCGTCCCACAGGCCGATGCCTCCGTCCTCCCCGCCGACGTGGCTCATGGCCTCGGCGATGTGCAGGAAGTGCTCGAAGAACTTGGTGGCGATGTCCTCGTAGACCCGGTTGTGCTGCGCCAGCTCCAGCGCGATGCGCATAAGATTCAGCGCGTACATCGCCATCCAGCTGGTGCCATCCGACTGGTCGATATGACCGCCCGTGGGCAGCTGGCTGCTGCGGTCGAAGACCCCGATGTTGTCCGAGCCCGAGGAAGCCGCCCTGGAACACATTGCGGCCCTCCGCGTCCTTGCGGTTGACCCACCAGGTGAAGTTCAGCATCAGCTTGTGGAACACGCGCTCGAGGAATGCCAGGTCGCCCTGGTCGCCGCGTTGCTTGCGGTCGATCTGGAACACGCGCCACGTGGCCCAGGCATGAACCGGCGGGTTGACGTCTCCGAAGGCCCACTCGTAGGCGGGGATCTGGCCGTTCGGATGCATGTACCACTCGCGCGTCAGCAGCGTGAGTTGCTCTTTGGCGAATTCCGCATCGAGATCGGCAAGCGGGATGCAGTGGAAGGCGAGGTCCCAGGCCGCGTACCAGGGGTACTCCCACTTGTCCGGCATCGAGATGATGTCGGCATTGTTCAGATGCTCCCACTCGCGATTGCGACCGTGGCGTCGATTGGCCGGGGGATCAGGCTGGGTCGGGTCCCCTTTGAGCCACTCGGCCACGTCGAAATAGAAGTACTGCTTGCTCCAGATCATCCCGGCAAAGGCCTGGCGCTGAACGAGGCGGGCATCGGGGCTCGGAATTCCGCGCTGCAAGTGCGCGTAGAACTCGTCGGCTTCGCGAATCCGACGCTGCGAAGATCGAGGTCAAAGTCGCGGAATGCCGCGGGAAGCATTTCCCTCGTCAAACGCAGCCGGATCTGAATGTGTCCGCCCGCGGGAACCTCCTCGGCGTACCAGACCGCGGCCTTGGTACCGGATTGCGCGGGATTGACGACCGTTGTGTCACCGTGAATGACGCGATCGTTCACGCCGTCCTTGAAGAAGCCGCGCGCTGTAGGGTTGGTTCCAGAGTCGATGCGCGTTTGACTCGTTGTCGCAGAACAGCAGTTCCGCGGGCTCGCCGTCGGCGTGAAGGTGGTAAACGCCGAGCTCGGGATGCTCGGCCCGAATGATCCCTGGAGCCGCCTGAGTAAGCTCGGGGCGTGCCGCATCGGGCTTCCAGCTCCAGGTGTTGCGGAACCAGAGCTGAGGAAGCAGGTGAATCTTGGCGGCTTCGGGACCTCGGTTCTCGACCGTGATCCGCGCCAGAATGTCGCCCGGCTCGGCCTGCGCGTACTCGACGAAGACGTCGAAGTAGCGATTCTCGTCAAAGAGACCGCTGTCGATCAGTTCGAACTCCGGCTGTCCGATGCCGCGCCGGCGGTTTTCCTCGACCAGGTGGCCGTACGGATACTCGCCCTGCGGATACTTGTAGAGCATCTTCAGGTACGAGTGCGTCGGCGTGGCGTCAAGGTAGTAGTAGAGCTCCTTGACGTCCTCGCCGTGATTGCCTTCGCCGTTGGTTAGTCCGAACAGCCGCTCTTTCAGGATCGGGTCGCGCCCGTTCCACAGCGCCAGGGCACAAGCAAAGTCGCTGATCGCGATCGGAGAGGCCCGCGATACCGTCTTCCCCCCAGCGATACGCGCGGCTGCGGGCATGATCGTGCGGGAAGTAGTCCCACGCATTGCCGTGCGGACTGTAGTCTTCGCGCACCGTGCCCCACTGCCGCTCTGAGAGATACGGGCCCCAGGTCTTCCAGCGCTCACCGTCGGCTGAGAGGCGGACCTGTTCGACACTTGCGGGATCTGTCATGTCAACCTCCGACGGCGCGGGTGGTGCTATTGCGGGCACGCTCATGCGTCAGGCTGTGAAAAGCGCGCAGCGTCTCGGAGACACCCCAGGCCTGGGCGAAGCAGCCGCGCGGTGCGTGCGGGGCATCGCCATCCATGATCTCGCTGACGCTCCCGATGCAGCCCTCGTCCAGATGACTGGCCAGCCCTTCGAGAAGCGCGACGGCGTGACTGGGATCGCCGTAGACGTGGTGATGCGCGAGGGCAAACGGGCCCGAGGAGCCAGCTCCAGACGGTTCCCTGGTGGTAAGTCGCCGTCGCGCTGGCGTGAATCACCGGTGTACCGGCCCGCGTAGTGCGGATCACTGCGGGCGAGACTGCGCAGACCGACTGGCGTGAGCAGTTCTCGCGCACACACGTCGACGACCGCCCGTGCGCGCGCGGCATCCAACAGGTTGGTGCCGAGAGAAACGGCGAAGATCTGGTTGGGACGGAGACTGGGATCCACCCTCCGACCTTCGATATCCACGGTGCCGTCGGGTCCGTCGATCACGTCATAGAGGTAGCCGCCGTCGGGATACCAGAATCGATTCGCGAAGCTGGCGGCGACCCGGGCGGCGGCGTTCTCCGTATTCCGTCGCGGCGCGCCGGTCGTTGAGTCCCTGTGCCCACGTCGTCATTTGGGTGAGGGCGTAGTGCCACAGCGCGTTGATCTCGACGGGCTTGCCAATCCGCGGGAGTGACGACCCAGTCCCCGACCTTGGCGTCCATCCAGGTCAGCTGCACGCCCGGTTCCCCGGCGAACAGAAGCCCGTCCTGCGGATCGACACGGATACCGTATCGAGTCCCGCGGTGATGCCAGTCGATGATGTCGCGGAGGACGGGGTATAGGTCGCGCAGCAAGCGCATGATCCGCCGTGGCGGCGAGGTACGACGCCACCGCGTGGAAGTACCATAGCGTCGCGTCGACGGTGTTGTACTCCGGCGTTGCTCGCCGCCATCCGGAAAGCGATTGGGCAACATTCCCTCGCTCACGTGAAGGCCGCAAACGTTCGCAGAATGGCGGCGGCGTCCTTGGTTCGTCCGGTCGCGAGCGCCAGGCCCGGCAGCGCGATCATGGTGTCGCGACCCCAATCGCTGAACCAGGGGTAGCCTGCAATGACGGTCGTTCCGCGAAACTCTCCGTCGGGACGTCGCGCGCCGGACGATGAACTGATCCGCCGCGAGCGTCAGTCGCTTCACCCAGTCAGGCGCACCAGCCGGCGCTGCACGCAGCAACGAACGACGCCGCTTTTGCTCCCGCTCGAACGCGATCTCTGGCGGGTCGAATTCGGTCTCGGCGGTAGGCGACACCGGTCACGACGTCGCCGAGTTCGAAGCGCACTCGGAACGTGCCGGGTCGGAATAGGTCTTCCGTGGTATCGAGGCCCCGTTCGGCTTCGGCCCGATGGTAGAAATTCCAGTACCAGTCAGGCTCGCGCTGAAAATCGCCACGATCGATCAGAACACGGTAGGCGCGGGCACCCGGAAAGGCCGTTACGGTACAGCCGCGTGGCTCCTCCGCCACGTCGAGGGACCAACCGCCCGCGCGTATGCGCGTGATAGTCGCGGTAGGTGCACAGGGGTCGCAACTCGAGCTCCATCGCGCTGCTGGCCTCCCGCAGCTGGAATCTGACGTAGGTCGTGTTGCGTCCATCGGCCATCCACAGGCGCTGCTCAAGGCGAGCATCGCCGCACGCATAGGTCCAGACCGGCAAGGCCATCGTGATCTTCGAACGTGCTCAGCAGCTCAAAGCCGCGCGGCGCAAGGTGCCGCCGACGAACTCGTTCGAGCCCTAGCTCGTAAGTGCGATTGCCGTAGCGCGCGAGCACCTCCAGCTTCGCGACCATCAGCACGCGCTGCACGGGCGGCTGCAGCGAGGCGACCAGCAGTCCGTGGTAACGGCGCGTGTTCGCCTGCGCAAGCGTGCCGCAGGCGAAGCCACCCAGCGCATTGGTCACCAGCCACTCGCGCTCGAAGGCATTCGCGGCGGAGGCAAAGTCCGTGCGGTGAAAAGTCACGGACGAATTCCCGGCTGCAGGAGATCGATGCGATAGAGAGCGCTGCGTGCGCACAGATAGAGCGTGCGGCCGTCCTTGCCACCCCAGGCGAAGTTGTGCACTGCGCGCGGGGCGGTAATCGTGCCCAGATGACGTCCCTGAGGGTCGAAGATCCAGACGCCGCCGGGAGCGGAAAGATAGAGGTTGCCCTTTACATCCGCCTTCATGCCATCCAACGCTTCTTCCCCCGGTACTTGTTGTGTGAGGTCGATGAAGATGACGCCTCGTCCGAGAGAGCCGTCGCGACTCACTGGATATCGCGTGACCGTCTTGGCGCTCGGATCCCAGTTGCTGACGTAGAGGTACTTCTCGTCGGGCGAAAAGACGATGCCGTTGGGCCCCTTAAGCTCCTGGGTCTGTAATCGCAGATGGCCGTCCTTCCAGGAGAAGACCCCGCTGAAGGGCAATTCCTTGCGCGGGTCGTCAAAGAATTTCGGCAGACCGAAGGGCGGATCCGTGAAATAGAGAGTGCCGTCGGAGCGGTAAACGAGATCGTTGGGGCTGTTCAGCCGCTTACCCTGGTATTGCTCGGCGAGTACGGAGAGCGTTCCCGTCGCGCTCTTGGCGGGTAACGCGATGGCGGCCGTGTTCGTTGATCGTCAGTCGGCCCTGCGGATCGAGTGTCAGACCGTTCGACCCCGGCTGACCGTATTCGGCGATATCGGCACCGTCGTAGCCGCTCTTGTCGCGAAACACGGAAAGCCCACCGCTGTCGCTGTACTGATAAATCGTGTTGTGATTCGGGTCGCTGAAGAGGAGTACTTCCTTGTCGCGCAGCCAGATCGGGCCTTCGGTGAACTGAAAGCCCTCAGCGACCTTGAACAGCTTGGCGTTGGGCGGCACGATGCTGTCGATCGCCGGGTCATTGCGCTCGACGTGCACGTTGACTTCATGCGGTGAGACTGCGACGGGCGTCTCGGTGCCGGGATAGAACTTCAGGCGCGCCTCGCGCACGTAAATGTAGTTCGTGGGGGCGTCCGAGATCGGGCCGTTCATGCCGAAAATGGCAAGCCGCACCTGTTGGCCCGGCTTGACGCTGCGGCTGATCAATACGCGGTTAGGGGCATTCCAACCCGCCACGACCGAACCGCCTTCCTGGCCGAAGGAGCGATCAAGTTCCCCGTCGACCCAGACCTCGGCATAGTCATCGAGGCGGGTCTCGAACCAAATGCTGGCGCCCGTGGGGTCGAAGTCCCCGACCCGCTTCGGGACGGTGAATGTCACGCGATACCAATTGAAGGACACCCGACCCGTGCCCCGGCGTTCGTTCAACGAGGCCGGGGCGATCGTCGGCCACTGCGAATCGTCGAAGTCGGCAACACCAGCGTGCGGGACGATGTCGTTGGTTCGGATGGGACTGCCGGTGGGCTGCCCCTGAGCGTCGGGTGCGCGGAAGGAGGTCTCCACGATGCTGTGCGTCGCTGTAGCGCCACGTGGCTTGCGTCAGCTGCGCGCCCGCTTCGGTGGTGAGATCGACGGTCGCCTCAGCCTCGCCGGCCGGGGCCGCGTGGGCCGTCGACAAAGCAACGCCCAGAATCCCGAGGACGCTCAGCCGGGCGAGGAGGGCCGGGGCGTCTCGAAAGCGCGGGACGAAGACTGCGTTCATCCGGATCATCCCTTGGTCGCAGGGGTGTTCTGCAGCGCGCCAGCGCCAGCGACCGCGATCTCGTCGTCCTGCTGGGCGCTGGCGGCGCCGCTGACGCCGACGGCACCCACGATCTCCTTGCCGACCATGATCGGAACGCCACCCATCAGCGGCGTAAACGGGGTGACCGCTGCCACTGCCGCCAGAGCCGGACGGCCCTTGTTGATCGATTCCTCCATCGCGCGGGTCGGCCGACCGAAATTCGCAGCCGTACGCGCCTTGCCGATCGACACATCGGCGCTGGCGGGAAAGCTTCCATCGAGGCGTTCCAGCAAGATGGTGTGCCCACCGGCATCCACCACGGCAACAGCAGCGCCAGGCGCGTCGTGGCTGCGTGCATAGGCCATGGCAGCCGCCACGACGCGCTTGGCGCCTTCGAGCGTCAGCGTCGGTTGAGTGGTCACGTCGCCGGCCGTGGCGGCCTGTGCGGCGATCAAGGCGAGAGCGAGCGAAAGCGGCAGCGCCTTCATGAAAGATCTCCCTAGCCCACGAGTGCTACGCGGGCGTGTTGGGCGGCAAGATTGATCAAGCCGGGTATGGGCATGTGGCGAACCGTGCCGGCGAGGGTTCCTTGGGCGCGGCGCGTTGTCGCCGAGCCGCCTCAGCGTCTCAGCCACGCGCCGCGGCGTGCCCAGATCGGTCCACCCGCAGGCGGGGCCCTTGATCACTCTTAGGGAGTGGGGTGCCTGCTGAACGACCGCTCGCGAGAAGTCCACGACGGGCAAGCGTTCATAGAGTTCCACCAGCGCGGAACTCTCGGCCGACTGCGCATCACGCGCGAGTGCTGTGGCCATGTCATCGACGCTGGCGCCCATTTGAAGGCGCAGCAGTCCCAGCAGCGCGGTGCCCGTCGCCGCGAAAATAAAGCTGTTCCAGAGTGCCTGTGCCGTGGAAGAGTTCCCGAGCCACCGCGCAACGGCGGCTTTTCGACGAAGTGGTCAACCGTGCGCGATCCGTCCGATAGGGCGCGGCCCGGCACGATATAGCCCAGTTCCGGATCAGCCTCGTCGGGTTCGATGCCGATTAGCGTCAATCCGTCGGGGTTGTGGTTCAGATGAAGGGCGAGGTCGCGAAGCGTCCGCGCCAGCGCGCTCTCGTCGAGCACGAAGTGATCGGCCGGTAGGAAGACGATTCGTGCGAGTGGATCGCGCTCGAGAATCGCCAGCACGCAGAGCAACACGCCATTGGCGGTTCCGCGGTTCTGCGGCTGAATGATGATGTTTCTGGCGGGCAGCGTCCGCAGGGCCTTGCGCCAGTAACGGGAATGCTGCTGCGCGACGATGGCGCACACCTGCTCCGGAGGCGCGATATGACGTGCGCGCTGCAGGGCGTCGTGCACGAGTGCGCTGCCGCCATTTAACGAGCAGAATTGCTTCGGCACCGAGTTGCCGGAGGCATCGCGCGTCAGTGAGGCAAGTCGCGTACCTTCACCGGCGGCCAGCACGACTGCCCACGTTCGGTTGGTGGGTCTCATCGTGTGAGCTCCCGTCGGGGGGCACGGCCGGCACGGTGCCAGGACAGGCCCCGCGCGGCGCGCGTCTGCCAGAACCTGGGATTTACCGCCGAGGTGGACCGCACCGAGGAGGGCAGCCAGCTGCGTGGCGTATGCGTCACCACGGAGAATTCCCAGGCGTCCGGATCGAAGCTCAACGTAAAGTCAGTATTTGGTATTCATACCTTTGGCTCCCATTCCGCTCCAACATGTCGAGGGGAGACGAGCACGTTGGAGCGGAATGTGATGCTTACTTTGACGGAGGGGGGGCTTTGACGTGGACGACGCGGCCGCCCACGATGCGATCGCACGTACCCGCGGGGACGTAGATCCAGGCTTCGGCGTTGCCATCGCTCGTGACATGACCGTGGCAGGCGTTGGTGCTTGTCGCACAGTCGTTCTTGCCGGCCTTGGCAATTCCGGCGCACTGTTCCTTCCCGTCGTCGGCAGCGAGGGCGGTCGAGGTCAGCGCGACGCCGGAAAGCGCCAGCACGCTCGAAATCGCCAGGTGGACCATGGAACTCTGTTTGCTCATTTGCGTTTGCTCCTGAAATTTGGTTTGTGAGTTGCGACGCACTTAACTCGTCGGCCACGCTGTTAAAAGCAATCAGCGTGCCAAGTGGGCCGGCAAAGCGCATGCGGACGGCCAAGTAGCGGATTACTGTGGACTTTTTAGGGTTTGACGTAGCGCAGCACGGCATAATTGCAAGCGGTAGACCGCGAAGCAGCGGACGATTCGCCGCAACGCGTTGCGGGTGCAAGCAACCCGCTGAGGCCTAGGGTGTTAGATGCGAGCGCAGTTCCGCGTGGAGCAGGAAATGACGCGCCTAGTTGATGCGCAAATGCGGCTGAACCAGCCCGCGGACGCGTTTCATGTCGTACTGTCGGGCAACAGTGCGCAAGCCCGGAGACGAGGGCACCCAGTTGAGGCTGAGCCGTTTCGATGTCATCCAACAGCCTCATCAGCTCTACTACGTCGCCGAGCAGCGCAGATTCGTAGAGCGCCTGTGCCGCCTCTGCGGGCAGGGCAGGCGCGCCGGCGCCTGCGGGAGCCTCGGATGGGCGGTGCTCTTCCGGGGCAATGCCAAGGTGAGTCCCGATGCTGTAAATCAGCTGCACCGCGTTTACGGGCTTGGGAATCACCTCATTGCAACCCGCAGCGAGACTTGCCTGACGGTCCTGTTCGAACACACGCGCGGTGACGGCAATAATCACGACGTCTCCAAGGCCCGGGAGCTCACGTATCAAGCGCGTGGCCTCGAGGCCGTCCATGTCCGGCATCACGAGGTCCATTAGCACAAGATCAGGCGGCCGGACTGCGAAGCCAGTCGCAAGGCATCACGTCCATTCGTTGCCTCGGTCACGTCAAATCCCAGAGGACGAAGGAGGGCGGTGAGAACCGCCCGATTCTCATCCTTATCGTCAACCACAAGTACCTTCTTGCCGCGGCCGTCGACGAGTCGCCACGGGCCGCGGGACTTCGTTGAGATGGGGCCGCGCGCCGGAGACCGCCGGAAGCTCAACCGCGAAACAAAACAAGCTTCCTCGCCCCGGAGTGCTCTCGACCGTGATTTCGCCTCCCATCAGGCGCGCCAGCCGGTTACTAATCGCCAAACCCAACCCGGTTCCCTCGAGCACGCGACCGCGGTTGTTCAGCTGGCGAAAGGGAAGGAAAATCTCTTCCAGCTTGTCAGGTTCTATTCCGACGCCGGTGTCCTCGACCTCGAGTCGCAACCGGCCCGCGCCGCCGGTCCTGAGGTTCCCATCGAGCTCGCAGCGTAACGCCACCGCTGGCGGTGAATTTCACTGCGTTGCCGAGTAGATTCAGCGCAATCTGGCGCAGCTTGCGGGCATCGCCCAAAACCACGTCTGGAATCGCCGACAGCGCCTCATACTGGAACGTGAGACCCGCCTGCTCCGCGCGCACACGCGCAATGCTGGCCAAGTCAATGAGAAACTGCGGCAAGCGGAATTCGGCGAGGATGACTTCGTGCCTCCCAGACTCAATTTTGGCCAGGTCCAGTACATCGTTGATCAGCGCAAGCAGGTGCTCGCCACTGTTTTCGATGACTCCGATCTGACGGCGCTGATCCTCACCCAGACGGGTGTCTCGCTGTAACACCTGGGCGTATCCGAGAATCGCGTTAAGGGGCGTGCGCAACTCGTGGCTCATGTTGGCAAGGAAGCCACTCTTGGCCTGGTTAGCCGCCTCTGCCGCCTCCTTCGCGTGCTGCAGGAGCCCTTCACTGCGTTGGCGTGCTAAGGCGTTGGCCACGATATCCCCGAACATACGCAAAACCTTGACATCTTCCGCAGCCCAGTCGCGCTCCGTCCCGAGATTCTCAAAGCCAAGAAGGCCTAACGGGGCGGTGCCACTGGTGACTGAGAGGTAGATCGACGAGTGCACGCCGGCGTGCGCGCATTGATCGCGAAACTCAGCGGCCTCGACCGGAAGGGCATCGAGCCGCGGTACCACCAGGAGGCCGTGATCCCGGAGGTACCGAAACACCCAAGCGTCGCCGCTGCTTGCGGCGCCGGCCCATGAACGCGCTGTCGCGCTGGGGTTCACAACGCCACGCTCCTCGACGTACAGGAGGGGCGGAATGCCCTTCTGATATATCACAAGGCAGCTGCGATCCGCTCGAACGTAGCCCGCGATCGTGTTTAGAGCCTTGGTGATGGCGGAGCCGAAATCCTCCGGTCGCAGATTAATGAATCGGGTAGAGGTGACTGCGATGGCATCTTCCATCGCCAGACGATGCTCGAGCGCCTCCTCGGCCTGAACCCGCTCAATCACTTCGCGCTGCAGTTGTGCATTCGCTGCAGTCAACGCCTTTGTGCGCTCGCTGACGCGATCCTCGAGACTCTCATATGACTGCTGAAGAGACAGCTCCGCGCGTTCGCGTTCGCGGATCTCTTGCTGCATGTCTTCATACATGCGGGCCGTTTCCAGAGAGATGGCGGCCTGAGCGAGTAGGACTTGCAGAACCTCAATGCACGAAGTGGGGAATGCGCCCGTTGTCAGATCATTCTGCAAATAAAGCAAACCAGAGAACTGGCCCCGGTGGAGTATCGGCATACATAAGAGAGACTTTGGGCGGAATCGCTCAATGTAGGCATCGGTTGCAAAGCGTGAGTCGTCAGCCGCGTTGGAAATCAGCAGCGGCTCATGGGTGCGACGGACGTAATTGATAACCGCGGGGGACAGGGCGTCGCTGCTTTCGACGGTAGTCCCACTGAAAAGCGCCACTTCCGGCGCACCAACCCTGCTCTGTGCTTCGATCCGAAGAACACCATCTTGTTCCAGCAAGAGGTATCCGTGCTGGGCGCCCGCGTGCTGGATGGCGATCGTAAGCAGCGTCTTCAGAAGCTGCGCCAGATGCACGCTCTTCGGAGATGGCCTGCGAGGCCCGTGATAACCGCCAGAGAAGTCCAGGTCACGGAGGGTGCCTTCGTCTTGCTCCGAAACGGCCGACGCCAGAAGGCCCGGGTACTCACGGACAAGAGCATCCGCCTTACCTTGCGCGCCCCAGCGCTCGTACTTGGCGTGCGCCTTTCGCAGATACAGGAACGCGAACTCGGGACGCCGGAGACCCTCGTAGAAGCGCGCGGCGAGTTCGCTCGCGAGCGCGGCGTTCTGCAGAAAGCGGTGAGCGTCGGCCTCGGCTATCGCGCGGTCGTAGAGAGCCATTGCTTCGACGATGCTGGATTCAAGGCGCGCGACTTCCGCCGCAATCAGAAGCTGCATATGCGAATAAGTAGTCGGTGCCGCCCGGGCCCAATCCTCGAAGCGGGCAAGGCGGCCACGGATCTGTCTCCAGGTGGCGTTTCCGGGTTTCGCAGTCAGCATCCGTGGCGGCCGCCTGCGTAGGCGATGGCGGCGTGAAAATGAAAAGCCGCCTCTAGAAACATGCCGGTGCCGGCCAGTGCGTACGTCTCGGCCTCGGCTGCCAGGGCAGCGGCCGGAGGCGGTGTCGCCAACCCAGTTGGCGAGCGAAAGCCGGTTCGTCGCGTAAACCAGCAATCCAATCTGATCTTCGTTTCGTCGAAAGCCCTCCAAGACCGTGGCTGCTTGAGGCCAGGTGTAGTCCGGCAAGTCGTGTCGATTACTCCGCGTCTCCTGCAATTGGGTCATTGTGGATCGGAATATGCAGAAGTAGCTCGCCATGTTCGGGTCAAAGCGCGTTAACCACGGCAGATTCGCATCGATCCGGCTCGCGAATCTCTTCAAGCGAATAGGGTCCCCAAAAGCTCATGTAGAGCGCGTTGATCGCGCAGTACCCCACCCAGGTGTACATGCCGTTCTCGAGTGCGACGTAATATCCGCGCTCCAGCTGAGTCAGCGCAGTAGGAATATCCTGGGTGTGGTGCGAGATGAAACCGCCCAGGCAGTCAAGGATAATGGCCTCGTAGGGCTTAACGTGGTAGCGCTCTTCGTTGAGGCGCCAAGCGAGTTGGCCAAAGCGATGCGCGTTGGGAAAGTCGCGCTTGCGGCCCGCCAGCATGAATGCGGCTTGATAAATATAGGCCACGGCCGCGTGCGGGCTGTTCCCAGATTCAATCGTGATTTCCACCATCTTCATGCTGATGGTAAAGAGCAGGTTGGACCCGACGAAAAACGCGCCATTCATGGCCTCGCGCATCAGCAGCATCGCAGCCAGCTTGTGCGGGTCGTCGAGTTCGGGAAGGTTCAGTAGGGCCTGGTCGTCGACCGCCGTCATTGCGTAAAAGCGCTGCAACGAGCGCTCGATTTCACCATCGTCGGGCTCCTCCAGCGGGATGCCCAGTTCAGCCAGCGCTTTGAGCCCAATGTCCAGGGAGGTGCGTAGCTCGTTCTTGGCGCGATATAACACCACCTTGAACTGGTTGACGCGGCAGCGATCCAGTACTACGGACGCGTGCGCAAGCGCATCGTCAAATGTGGATATGGCGGCGTCCCACTCTGCCAAGAGATATTCGAGCTCTCCCTTTTCGAGTCGATAGGCGAATGCGAGGTCGTAGTGGTCTCGCCACGCATGCGGGGGCAGATGTTCCATGCCCGCGACTACGTAGCTCAGGGCAGGCTCATACGCCGATGACGCTTTTGCCTTGCGCGCAGCGGCCAAGGTCAGCTCGGCGTAACGAATGCGCTCGGCATCGCCTTGCAGGAGCGGGGCGCCGCGCACGAGGTGCGTAACGACTTCGAAAAGGCGTTCCTCGAGCTGCATGGGGACTTAAGGTTCGTAAGAGAAGCTGGCCGATGCGCAGATGCAGTGCTGGCTGATCAGCGGCTGGAATGAGGGAATACGCGGCCTGCTGAACCCGGTCGTGGAGGAACTTGTACCTTCGATTGCGCTTGCTCGGTCCCGGCGCCGGAGACGTCCGCCAGCGGCACCAGAAGCCCCTGTATCGCGACCGTCCGCAATGCCGCGCGGCAGTCGACACCCTCGCGATCATTGATAACCTCAAGAGTCTGCAGATCGAAGTGATTGCCCAGGCTTGCGGCGAGTGAGACTACCGCCTGAACGGTCGGGTCCCAATCGCGGATACGCCGAACCATGAGATCCACCACGTTGTCGGTGATCGCAAGGTCCGCAATGGCTTGCAATTGCCAGTCCCACCGATGGGCCGCGTGGTCGAACGCCAGAAGCTTCTCCTCATGAAGTGCCTTGAGAAACATCGTCATGAAGAACGGATTTCCCTCGGTCTTTTCCTGAATGACCGTTGCGAGTGGTCTGACGGCACGTGCCGGAGATCCGAGCGTATCGGCAAGCCAGCGCTGTACGTCCGGCAGAGCGAGTGTCGACAGAGCCAGATCGGACGTGGGTACCTCGTCGCGAAGGTCGCCTAGAATTTTCGCGAGCGGGTGAGCGGCGTCGACTTCGTTGTCGCGGTAGGCGCCTATCACGAGCAAGCCGTGGCTATCGGGGTTGAGCAGCATGAGCCGCAGCAGGCTCAGGGTTGGAATATCGGCCCACTGCAGATCGTCTACGAAGAGGACCAGCGGGTGAGCCGAATTGCCAAACACAGAGCTAAAGGCGAGAAATGCCCGGTTAAAGCGATTTTGATTCTCCGCCGGACCTAGAACCGGGAGCTCCGGCTGTGGTCCGATCACGCGTTCGATCTGCGGGAGAATGTCAACGATGACCTTTCCATTGCCTCCGAGCGCCGCCAGGAGCCGGTTGCGCCATTCAGCCAACCGTTCTTCAGTTTCGGTCAGCAGCTGCTGCACAAGATTCCCGAATGCCTGAATGAGTGATGAATAGGGGACGTTGCCTCGCAGTTGATCGTACTTGCCGGAAATGAAGTGCCCGTGGTCGCGGAGCAAGTGGGGAGTGCAGCTCGTTTATCAGTGAAGTCTTCCCGATCCCGGAGTAACCATGTACGAGAACGAGTGCACGCTCGGCGGCGCCACTTCGAACTTGCTCGTAGGCAGCCAAAAGCATCGCAATCTCGATGTCGCGACCGTACAGTTGCGAGCCAATTTGCAGCCGGGTGGATGTGTCGGTCGACCCCAGCGGGAACGATGCGATCGTTCCCGTTTCCAGATACTCCCGGCAGCAGTGATCAAGGTCGCGGGAGATCCCCGAGGCACTGCGATAGCGTTCTTCCGGATCCTTCGCGAGAAGCTTGAGCACCAGATTTGACACGGCCTCCGGAATCGCCGGATTCAGCGCTCCCGGAGCAAGGGGCCGGGTCGCTACTTGGGCGTGCACGAGCTCGATGGGGTTGTCACTCGCGAAGGGCAGCACACCCGTTAGGAGGCGATAGAGAATGACGCCGAGCGAGTAGAAGTCCGTTCGGAGGTCCGGCCGGCGATTGGTCCGCCCCGTTTGCTCAGGAGAGCCGTACGCCAGAGTGCCGTCCGGGTGGCGGCGCGCGGTGCAAGGAGAAACTCCGGGACACGTCGCCCGCGCAAAGTGCAAGAGCCATATCTGCGAGCGGCTCTCGTCCAGCCAGACGCTATGCGGTCCCAAATCGTTGTGAACCACTCCACGTTCGTCCAGCTCTGCGAGAACGTCAGCTATCCGCGCCGCGATCGTCAAGGACTCGACGATCTGAAGCTCTCCCTGGGCAAGAGCGTCCAGCAACGGCTGGCCACCCGGGTCGTGCAAGACCACGGCGGCGGTGCGGGGGTGATCCACGTGCTCCAGCGGCGTTCAGGACTCTGGCGCCAGTCAGCGTCCGTAATATCTCAAATTCGCGCGCGAGCGCCGTGCGTCCGATGTCGCCATCCAGATCGCAGGTCTTGAGCAACACGGCGGAGCCGTCGCGCTCCCGCAGCGCGCGAAATAGACGGTAGGGCTCTGCGCTGCCTATCTCCGTGCGAATCTCGAAGCCAGAAATCATTCGGCGTGATCTCCGAGAGTCAACGCGATTTGCTTGTTGTTATGGGCTAGTTCCGGGACGTGTACTTGTATCTGTCAGGTAGTCAACCTTTGATATTCCGAGCTTCTTCATCCGAAAGCGAACGGTACTTGGATTCATGTCAAGGAGCTGGGCCGCCCCGTTCGGGCCCTCGACGACGCCCCGCGTCTTTCTTAGCATCGCGACGATGTGTTCGCGCTCAATCGCTTCAAGGCTTTGCGATTCCGGCTCCCCCGGTGGGCGACGTCCGCTGGATGGGACGTTGAAAAGTGCGTGGCACCGCTTCCATTAGCGCTCACCACCGAAGTCGGGCGGTCCGAGGTCCCATTCGACCGAAAGGACCGGTCCACTACTCAGTACCGCTGCGCGCTCTATAGTGTTTTGCAGGTCACGGATATTGCCCGGCCAGGAGTAGTTATTGAGCTTGTTCAAGGTAGCAGGCGCAATGCTTTCAAGCGGCTTGCCGAGCTTGCGAGCCATGCGATGCATGAAGTGTGTGGCGAGCGAGGCAATGTCGTCAGGCCGTTCACGCAAAGCGGGAAGATCGACCGGGAAGACATTCAGCCGATAGTACAGGTCCGATCGAAACCGACCGGAACGGACGTCCGCGATAAGCTCGCGATTGGTGGCGGCAATTACGCGCACGTCGACCTTGATGCGTCTTGGAGCTACCCACCGGCTCAAATTCCTGCTCTTGGAGCACGCGTAGAAGTTTGGCCTGGGTTTCGAGGGGCAGCTCGCTAACTTCGTCGAGAAACAATGTTCCGCCATCCGCAAGCTCGAAACGCCCCATCCGCCTCTCGGTCGCGCCGGTAAAGGCGCCCTTGACGTGCCCGAAGAGCTCGCTTTCGACCAATCCTGCAGAAATCGCACTGCAGTTGAGTTTAATCATAGGCTTATCGCGCCGCGCGCTCTGCGCATGCAGCGCCCGTGCGAACAACTCTTTGCCGGTACCCGTTTCGCCGTGAATCAGAACAGTTGAGTCAGTGGCGGCCACGGCCGCGACCTTGCGCAGAGCGGCTTGCAACGCGGGTGAGGACCCAATGATCTCTCCGAGGTTGCCGGCCTCCGAAATCTCCTGCTTCAGATAGCGATTTTCCTGTTGCAATCGACTCTTGAGCGCCTCCACTTGCTCAAGCGCGGCCTTGAGTTCGGCAGTGCGTGCCACCACGCGCGATTCCAAGTCGCGGTTGAGGTGCGCAAGCTTGCACTCGAGTTCGCGGCGCGTGAGATGCAACCGAACGCGAGCCAACACCTCTTCGTATTGGAACGGCTTCGTGACGTAGTCATCGGCGCCGGCCGCGAAGGCGCGTACCTTGTCCTGGGCGTCGGAGAGAGCGGTCATGAAGATCACCGGAATCTTTTCCAGTTTTGGCAGCTGTCGCAGGCGTCGGCAGGTCTCAAAGCCGTCAATTCCGGGCATCATGACGTCGAGCAGCACCAGATCGGGTGGCGAGTACTGTAGTTGTTCCAAGGCGCTCTCGCCGTCAGCCGCGACTCGGACCCGGTAGCCGGCCTTGGACAGCGTATCAAGGAGAAATCCGATATTCGCCGCGGTGTCGTCTACAACCAAGATCGAGCGCTGCGCGGTCGCCACTGCTCATGAGTTCCTCTCGCGGGCCAGGTCAAGTACCCGGCGGATGCCCTTAAAATCAAAGCGGCGGGCGAGACGCTGCACCTCCTCGTAGACCGGCGCCGCGGCGGGATCGCCTGCGGACGCGCTATCGGCGCGTGCCAACAGTTCCTTGATGTCCCCTTTCATCGCGAGATCATAGAGCTCCGTAGCGCGGGCTTCGTCCACCACGATCCCGGCAGTTGTCGCGCCGGCGTCAGTGGCCTTGGGCGCGTGAATTTCGATCATATGCCACGAGAGCCTTAGCAGCCTTCCGACGGAGTCCAGCAGTTCCTCGGCGCGTAGCGGCTTGGCCACGAAGTCATCACAGCCGGCCGCGAGTGCCTCTTCACGCGTATAAACAGAGGCGCTGGCGGAAATCGCAACGATCGGCGTCGACCGGGAAATATCGCTGGACCGCACACGGCGCGCGAGGTCCAGTCCGCTCAGTCTGGGCATCGCCAAATCCGTAACGATGAGATCTGGCGCATTCTGTCCACCAAGATGAAGCAACGCGTCCTCGACGTTCGGGGATTCCTGTAATTCGAAGCCGACATCTCCCAACATCCGCACGACGAGGTGGCGATTGGCCTCATCGTCATCGACTACCAGAATGCGTCGCCGTGGCCCAGAGTAGCCGGCAATTCGTCGCTGGACGGTGTACGGAACGTCACCGTGCGTTTCCGTCTCAAACGGCAGCGTTACCGTAAAGGTGCTGCCCTTGTCCACTTCACTGGCGACGTCGATGCGTCCGGCCATGGCCCGTACCAACCGGTGGGTAATTGAGAGACCGAGCCCAGTACCTTCGACTCGGGTCGGGCCGTCCACGCGCTCAAACGGCTCGAAAATGCGATCCAAATCCGCTGCGGAGATGCCGCGGCCGGTGTCTTGAATCTCAAAGCGAAGCTCGCATCGTTCGCTCTGTTGCCTGCGACGCTGCGGACACGGAACTCGACTCCTCCCGATTCTGGTGAATTTGACTGCGTTTCCGAGAAGATTTAGCAGTATCTGACGCACCGCGCGTTCATCGCCGCGTACTTGCGAAGGAAGTTCGGGCGCCACCTGGAACGTGAATCCAATTCCTGCCTGTCCGGCGCGAACGGAGACCAGATCCACGACCTGCTTGAGCAACTGCGGCAGGTCGATTGAGCCTGTCTGCAGGTCAAGTCGTCCGGCTTCGATCTTCGCCAGATCCAGCAGATCGTTGATCAAAGTGAGCAAGTGCTCACCGGAATGTTCAATGACCGCCACGCTGTGCTGCTGATCCGATGTCAGAGCGTCGTCGCGCTTGAGTAATTGAGCGTAGCCCAGTATTCCGTTCAACGGAGTTCGTAACTCATGGCTCATATGTGCCAGGAAATGACTCTTGGCCTGGTTGGCAGCCTCTGAAGCCTTGGTGGCCTTTTCCAGTTGTTTCTCCGTCTCCAGGCGCATTGCGACCTCGCGACGCAGGGCGGCGTTGGCGCGCTGCAGCTGCGAATTCGCGTCCTCGAGGCTTTTTTCGTGTCCGCGCCGCTTTAATTCGGCGGCTGCCCGATTGGCAAAGAGCTTGAGGATCCCGAATTCAGTGTCGCCCCAGTCACGTTCGCGCTGATCTTGGACGGCGATATGACCAATTACGGTCGTATCCTCTTCCAGAATGGGAATGGCGAGGAAACTTTGAGTTCCCAACTTTTCCAGAATGTCTTTCGCACCTGGGAACAAATCAGCGACACGACGCGGAAAGGCGGCGATCTGACCATCCAGGATGCTTTCGCAGGGAGTCCCGGACAGGTTGAAGCGATGCGGCTCACCGAACGAGCGGCCGAGCCAGATTGCGAGCACATCGGCTTCGTATCGTTCGGTATCGATCTGCGAGACAAATACGATATGAGCATTCAGTGCCTCGGCCAGCGATCGCACCAGCTCTCTGAAGAATTCCGTACCGGTCTTGGAGGTGATTCCCGAGTTGATGACGCGCAACAACTCTGCGACGTGCTCTGAACGAGCAGTCGTGGATGCCAGCTGTGACTCGGTCTGCAGCCGTTGGGTGATCTCCTGTCGCAGATGGGCGTTGGCCTTCTGCAGTGCAGAGGTTCATCGCCTCCAGTCGCTTTTGATGTTCGCGACGTTCTACCTCCGCCCCGGCGCGCTTGGAAAAGATCCGCAGAACTTCGAAGTCGGCTTCGTTCCAGTCGCGCTCCTTCGTGTCGAGGACGGCGAGGTGTCCGCGTATCTTGCCGTGATCGTCGCAGAGTGGAATGGCAAGGAAACTCTGCGCGCCGAGACTGGCAAACCATTCCCGATCTTGCGGAAACATCTCCTGAATATTGCGCGGAAACGCGACGATCTGGTTGTCGAGCACGCACTCACAGGGGGTTCCGGAGAGCCCATACTCAAAGACCTCGCCCAACGCACCGTTGTGCCAATAGGCGAGCACGTGTGCGCGGTAGGCCTCCGCGTCGATTTCCGAAGCAAACGCACACGTAGCACCCAAGGTCTTGGCCAATGAGCCGACCAGATGCTCAAAGAATGAGGTTCCGGTCTTTGCGGCGACGTCCTCATCCAGTGTGCGTAGCAGCTGTAGTGCTTGAAGTTCTGCCATGTTCGGTCAACGGCCAGTGTTTTCGATCAGCGTACACCCACCGCCGCAGACACGGCAGGGGTAAACGGCCGGCAGCGCGCCGCGAGACGAGATTCCAACCAGTTGTCGAGGGCTATCTTGCCGGGACCGAACACCGCGAGGACTAACAGCATGAAACCCCAAAGAATATGCTGGCCCAGGGCGGCCTCTGAACCTTCAGCCAGGAGGACCTGGCGGTATGAAATGACGGCCATGGCGTTGACGAAGAATGCACCCAAGGCCCCGACCCGACTGAACAGGCCAAGGAACAGCAGCGTCGGGAAGAACAGTTCCCCGCCGGCTCCCGTTATGGCAGCCAACTGTGGTGGCAGCAGCGGCACGTGATATTCGGTGCGAAACAAGTCCAGCGTGCTGCTCCAGGAGCTCACCTTGAGCCAGCCGGACTTCCAGAATTGCCAACCGACGTAGAAGCGCGTGGCGAGCAACACGAGCGAGCGGAAGTGATCGAGTAGGCGCCCGAGCGCGGCGTGCGCGCCTGCCAGTTTCAACAGCGAGGACATGAGGGGCTCCTTAAGGGGTGCTTTGGAAGAATGTCATTTGAGAAAGAACGCCAAATTCAATGCAGCGACTGCAATGCGGCGCTCAGATTGAATTGCTGGATTTGAGGCCAGGCTCAGTTCCAGCGCCTCATCCAAACAGCGGCCCGCGGCGAAGGCCGCGAGCAGTCGATGGTCATCCTCGTGGATGCGGCGAAAATAGATGCCCCTTGGAATTCCGGAAGACCATTAGGAAATCGGGCCCGGTGTCCAGATCGATGATTTCATCGGCCGGCGGCCTCGGGCTGATTGGCTTCCCAAATCTTGAGGACCGGAAATTGTGAATGCACCAAGCGGCAGGCCGGTCTCAATGTAAACCGCAGCGTTCCATAAGACTGCGCGGGAACGTTCGCGCAACGTCAGAGGATCCAGGGGCTCGAATTCCTCCGCCACCAGGCATTCTTGGTAGGCCCATTCAAGGGTTGCCACGTCTGCGAGGTACAGGTAGCCGGTATCTGCGAACTGCTGCCGCAGGAAGGAGGCAAAGGGCGCTCCGACGTGATGCAGGTCACCGGACGTGGAGGGGTGACGCGCAAGAAACGCGAGGGCGAGTTGCCGAAAGTACTCGCTTCCGACGAGCCGCGCCGATCACGGGATACTCCAGCGCGAGGGTCTTCTGAAACCCCTCGTGCAGATTATTTCGATAAATCCGCAGACGGGCGGTCGGATCGATGCCGTCGGCTCGGATCCACGGAACGATGGCAGCAGGCTCATCCTCGAACAGATGAGCCGCGAAACAGTTCTGAAGGTCACGCAGCGACAGCACGGAAAGGCTCCGAGATCCAGTCGGCTTTTGCGGCTTCGGCCTGAAGTGTCTCCAGAGAGGGAATATCCGCGTCCCACTCGATGAGCGTCGGTACGGGGCCAAAGCGCTTCACGGCCGCGCCGTACAGGCCCCATACCTCATCGCAGACATGAGTGTTGTGGGTATCGATGCGGATCTCGCGGTCCTGAATACGAGCGACCGTGTGGCCCGCCAGGTGGAATTCCTTGACGACGGTCGTGGAATTCCGTGCAGGTAGCTGTGCGGGATCAAACCCATGATTCATGGCGTTTACGTAGACGTTGTTGACGTCCAGCAGTACTGCGCAGCCGGACTCCTGCGCGAGCGCCGTCAGAAATTCCCATTCGGGCACCTCTGAGCACTTGAAAGCGCAGATAACTCGAAATATTTTCGATCAAATCTGACGTCCGAGGGCGTCTTGGACTTCGCGCACCCGCAGCCGCCATGTGCTGCAATGCCTCTTCGGTGTAGGGCAGTGGCAGTAAATCGTTCATGTAGCGACCGCCCGATGAGCCCCACGAGAGATGTTCGGATACAAACATGGGCTCGACATCGTTCACCAGGCGCTTCAACTCACGCAGGTGCTGCAGGTCAAGCGGGTCGGTAGATCCAATCGACAGCCCGACTCCGTGAAGGCTCAGTTCGTAGTGCGCGCGGATTTGTATCAAGTGCTCGCGATGGGCGCCGCCTGCGCGCGAAGTAGTTCTCACTGTGAGCTTCGAACCAGCCCACCGACAGGCAAGCGCGAAATGATCTCTTCGTGATGCTGGGCGCGCAGGCCGATGCCCGTGCTCAGCGCCGGACCTGAGGCCATGACCCTCTCCCCGGATCGCGGGGAGAGGGCTGGCGTCGGCTGAGTGGCGGGAAGGCTCACGGCTGGGTCGGGACTACTTGCCGGGAGTGACCGAGCCACCCACGATGCGCTCACAGGTGCCCTTCGGTAGCTTGATGAACTCCTTGGCGCTCTTGTCCTTCGTGCCCTGGCCCGCACAGGCATGTGCACCGCCGGCGCAGTCATTCTTGCCTGCCTTGGCTACGCCGTAACACTTCTCCGAGTTGCTGTCGTCCGCCGCAAACGCCGTCGTCGTCAGCACGAAAAGGCTGCTCACGGCTGCAGCGAGAATCGCGGTCTTCGAGGTCATGTCTCATCGCTCCTTTGGTTAGTGAGGTGTCCGGACGCGCGCTATGCGCGACTCGGCAGCGAGTTGCTAAAGCAAGAGCTCGTGCCAATCGAATCATCCACCGAGGATTCAGGCAGTTATGCTGCTGCGAGCCGTCGGCACATCGACTGGCGCATCGGATCGCGGGCCGCAACCAGCCGCGGATCCGCAGCCGGTTGCGGCCAAGCGGCACGAAGTCGACATTGTGCCGTGCTCAAGACGATGCCGCCCTTGCCGCGTCCTGCGCCCACACGCTTGTTGGCATGCAATGTGCAGCTCGTTTGGTGCCAATGGAATCGACCGCCACACCAAGCATGTTCCGTGCAAGGCGGTCGATCGAATCGCCGTCTGTGCAGCAACAAATCGATCCTCGGCGCAGCACGCTGGGCGCAATCAGCGGCATCGACGGAAGCGGCAAGGGCTACCTCGCGCGAGAGATCGACGGCCTCCTGCGTCGAACGGGGATTCACCGTCGCCGTCATCAATGCTCGATGGCTGGTTCCGCTTGCCAGCACGAAAGATTCAGCTGCGACGAGGCCTGCCGAGCACTTTTACACGCACGCATTTCGTTTTGAGGACATGTTCGAGACAGCTGGTAGTACCGTTGCGTGAACGACGGCGAGTCAGTGTCGAAGCGGATTTCGCGGAGGAAACCGCAACGACGTACCGAAGGATGCACTACGAGTTCGCCGACATCGACATCATCCTTCTCGAGGGCATATATCTCTTAAAGCTCGAGTACCGCGATCACTATGACGTCTCGATCTGGATCGACTGCAGCTTCGATACAGCATTGAAGCGCGCCGTGGCGCGTGCGCAGGAGGGGCTGACCGCCGGAGGAAACCGATCCGCGCCTATAGGACCATTTACTTTCCCGCGCAGGAACTGCACTTTCGACGCGATACCCCACGTGAAGCGGCGATGCTAATTCTCGAGAATGAACGCTAGGCTGTATTGGTTGCCCGATACGCTTACGTTCCGGCCGAGGAACTGCACGGGCGGATCAAGTTCGAGTGCACAAACTGCCAGTTCTCCGTTGAGCATTGGCGGATGATGATCCGTCATTTAGCGAGCTCGCCCTGCAAATTGGGTTGACTCTAGCTGGTGTACGATCTCCCGGGTTCCTTGCTCAGCACAAACTTCAGGAGCGAAGTCAGGTCGTTCCCGGCGGCATCTGCATCGACGCCTAGCTCCTCCGCAGGGGCGTTGAACCTGTTGACCCAGAAGGTCGGGTAGCCGAACCACTTGGCGCCGGCGACGTCCCACCCGGCGAACGGCACAAATAAGATCTCATTGCGCCGCAGTTGGAGCCGATCGGTGGCGAGTTGGTAGGTCCGCGGATCAGGCTTAAAAGTGCGTATCTGCTCTGTGCTCAAAATGGCCTCGAACAAGCTCTCGAGCCGTGCATTCTTAAGGCCATTGGCCAGCACCGAACCGGTCATGTTCGACAGCACACCCAGGCGAAGGCCGGCTGCGTGCAGCGCGTTGACTGCCTCCGGAACATCAGGCCAAACCTTAAGATTCGACCACTCCGCCATCAGTTGCTCTCGCTGACCTGCCGACAGGTCAAGCTCGAGCTGCTCAGAAGTGAACACTAGGGCTTCTTCGGTCGCCTGCAGGAAGTCAGCGTATCGTCCGCAAAGCGTGCGCAACCACTGATACTCGAACTGTCGCGTGCGCCAGGCATTCATGATGGCGCCGCCCTTGCCCGGAAACAGCGCCTCGACCCGTTGCGCCACGGGACGGGGATCGAAAATCGGAAAGGCGTCGAAGACGATCGCTTTAAGTGCGGAAGCCCACTTCGCGTCCGCCGCCGACGCTAGCGGCGTACTGCAGGCGAGCGCGCCGCCGGCGGTAAGGCGCAGAAACTGCCGTCTATTTACGTTCACTTCATTCGCTCCAACTTGCGCTGCTGGCGCGGTGACTGCGGGGACGTTCAAAGCACGGGTCACTGTGCGCAAGGTGGCACTCAGCGTTTCCTTGAGGTGCGCGTCTTGTGAACTGAGGACCCTGGACCTGCGCGAAGCCCACGGAAGTGTCACGGTTGAGTGCTACCCAAAGCCGGCCAGCTCGCTGTGGGGCGCGAGACTCGCGATCACTTGTGGTCTCGCAAAGAACCGACGCGTGGGTGTGGCCATTCAGCAAGACCGCGGCCGCAAGCTCGATCGCCGGCAGCAGATGAAGATCCCGGGGGCGTGGGCCCGTGATTTGATAGTGGGAGTGCATGGGGGAAACTTGTTCGGATCAGACCGGGCGCTCAGAGCCTTTATTGCGGAACGGACGGTATTTATGCAGAGAACTAAGCGGGGAGGGCGGCGATGGGATTCCCCCGCCTGCGTCTGCCGCTGCTGGGAACGCGATATCGGGGTGACTTACCCGGTCTCCCGTATCATGGTGACTTCCACGCAAGTGTTCCCAATGATGCGAAGGTTTCGACGTGCTGGCCGCGGGCAAACGCGCCAAGATGCGCGGCGTGGTCGGGAATGCACGCGAGCCTTGACTTTCAGCCGGCGCTCTATTGCCAACCGCATCGGAGCGGTTCTGTGTGTTGTCACAAGTCTTGCGACGTATTCGCTGCAGGCGCAAGACGTGCACTCGATCCCACAGCAGGTCGAAGCCGCGATTGTGGCACGCCCAGAGATGCCGGCCGCGGGCAGTGGCGACGCCGACGTGACGATTGTTGAGTTTCTTGACTACAACTGCCCATTTTGCAAGAAGACCGCGCCGGAGTTGCAGAAACTACTGCAGGCCGACCGGCGTGTGCGAATACTCTACAAAGAGTGGCCGATCTTCGGGGACGTCTCGGAGTACGCCGCCCGTTCGGCACTAGCAGCAAACTGGCAGGGGAAATTCCTCGCCGCGCACAACGCGCTGATCGGCGCGCAAGGTGACCTTGACCAGAAATCCCAGGTCGACTCCCTGTTGAAAGGTGTCGGCGCTGATTTGAAGCGCTTGTCCGACGACCGGTCAAGGCACGTAGCGGAAATTGATGCGGCTCTTGATCGAAGTGCGGCCGAAGCCAAGGGACTTGGCCTCAGGGGCACGCCAGGCTTCCTGATCGGGCGTCAGTTGGTGCCAACCGCGCTCACGTTGCCACAGCTGCTTAAACTCACGACCAGCGCGAGGAAGAGCCAGCAGGGTGACGCCCAGGCGGAGCCGCGTCGTTAAACGCTGGAGCGCTGCGGCGCCCGGGCCAGTACGCCGTCACCGATCAGTGCACGCGCCAGTGGCGGAGCCGCCAGAAACACTGGGTTGTCCCAACCGCCCCTTTTGCTCGTGTGGGACCAAGCGTTCCGCCAGTGCACCGAAGCTGCAACCAGGCGTACCGGAATCCGCGCCGAAAAGACCAGCGGCGTGAAGCCAGTAAAAATGCCGGGCCCTCCAATGACCTCGACGGCGAATACCGGCTAGGTGGCGCTGCCCGATTCAACTGACACGGTCTTCGTTAGTCACTTTGAAATCGGCTTGACCGTGTAATAGAGGAGGGGCGCCGTCACTCCCTTGAACCAATGCGGGGTGTGCGGCGGCACGACCATGACGTCGCCAGGCTTCAGTGCGTAACTGGTCCCGCCGATGATGCTCTTACCGAGGAGCTCGCCGTATGCGATTTGTTTTGATTCGGTCATGGTGCCACCGACGATGAAGGTGGATGAGCCTTGCAGCACATGGATTACGTCGGTTTCGTACAGATGCACTTCGGCCAAGCCAGGAGTATCGCGCCGACTGGCGTGCACCTTGAACGACGTCGTTTCGAAGATTGGCACGCCCTTGGAGAAAGCCGTATCCACCGTCGCAGCGGGGAAGTAGTGCGCCTCTTGGGCCGCCTCGAGGGCGGCGAGTCCTGCGGCGGCGATGTCTTCGTCCTCCTGCGGTGTGTTGCCGGAAGCTGAGATTGCGCCGACCACGACACCGTCAACCTTGATCGGTAATCCCCCCTGCAGTGGCACGCTCCCTGCAAGGGCGAGCGCGGACACGCGTCCATTTCTCACTTGATCTTCGAAGTCCTTGGTGGGACGGCGGTAAATCGCCGCGGTTCGTGCCTTGTCGATGCCGACTTGCACGCTAGCCACCTGGGTGTTGTCGAGGCGACGCAACACAATGGGATAGCCGCCGTCATCGACAACGGTGATCACGACCGTTGCATTGCGCCTTTCGGCTTCAGCTTGGGCGGCGTCGGCCAGCTGGTTGGCAACCTGTAGCGTAAGCTCCTTCTTGACCGGCAAATCGGGGGCGGCTGATGCGGAGCCGAAGAACCCAGAGAGCACTGCCAGCGCTCCCAGCAGCCGCGGCGGGCTGTGCAAAGCACCGAGGGTCGATCCGGCGACAGTCACGACCGCTGATGCGTCGGGCGGGAAGACGGCGCGCGCTGCAGTCGTCGGTGCCGACGTGCGGGTGCTCATTGCAGCTCCAGATAAAATTCTCGCGGACATGAGGCCGCAAACTAGGCCTGCAAGGTGTGTGCCAGAATGCGCGCGTTGCGTGCGGCGTGTGAATCATCATTGGATGGGGCCTGAACGAGGACGCGTAGTCTAAGACCCACAGGCAGCCGCAGCCGGCTGTGGCAGCCCACATGTAGCCGCGGCGCGGCGACGCATGGTGACTCTGCCGTAATTAAAAAGATGGCCGGCAAGTGAGTTGCCGGCCGAAGTTTGCGTGCTACGGCTTGGGGGGAGGCGTGCAGCACGCGAGCTAAATAGGCTCTGATGCGCTGGTCGCTAGCTCCAGAGGCCGCGCAAGGTCTGAACCGCCCGCAGTGGAGCGATAGCCTCGCTGAGCAGGCGTGCCAGTCTCTGGGGGAGCAAAATCAGTCGATCGACCTGGTAGCTGCGGTGTTCGTCATGCAGACACCATTCGCAGAAGTGTTCACAATTGTTGCTTAGCAGGCGATAGCGATATTCACCGATACGCGAGCGCGCCCGCCGGATCACCTCCTCGGGGGCAAACGCCACGGCTAGATCGAACCGAATCCAAACAGCGTGTTTCTGTGAAAAACTTGCGAGAGAAACCTCTTCAACCGGCCCCCCGTGAAGCGCAAACACCAGGACACCGTAGTGCACGACCTTGCCGCCGCCCACGTAGATGCCGTGGTGGGTAAAGCCGAGACGGGGCGTAACGAGGTGCGCGCCCAACGGTGGCTCTTCGTTTCCCGCCAGAAGCCGATCCCCTCGGCAAAGTCCGGCGAGACTGCGGCGGTTGCTCACCGACACGGGAACATCGCGCGGCCCACTTTGCTGGTGCGCATCGGTACGATGGAAAGCTAAGAAACTCTGAGTCAACACGTTGTCCTGCGTTTCGGACGCGCTCTGGCGTTTGGGTGCGTGAGAATTGGAGCAAGAGTTGTGCCACTTGAATCATCCGTCAGAATTCAATCACCTATGCCGTTGTGGGTGACGGACGTCGTTCGGGCGCCGGATTTCGGGGCGCAATTGCTCGCGGATCCGCAGTTCGTTGCGGTCACACCGGCGTCCTGGATCTCGACGGCGTCACCGCGTACCCGCCGCTCACTTTCGATTCGAAGCCTGGTCTCGGCTACTCCGAGGTTCGCGCGGCGGAGTACTTGGAATGCGGAATCAAGCGTGCGCGGGCGGCGCGCGGCTCGGATTGTGACGTCCACGCCGGCAGCCACGTGGCGCTAAGGCCCCTGCTCCCAATGTAGGTGCGGGCCTAACCCTACTGGCATTTGAGGGCCCCCTCGTCGATCCAGTGGTACGGCAAAGCCCCCTTTTTGCCACAACGCTGGGAGTTTCCCCGGGGGTGAACCGCTGAAGAATTCCTTTCCGCCGCGCAATTCAATCTCCGACAGGCACAGCGTGCTGGTCTAATCTGTCCGGGCGCTGTAAACGAGGGCACGAATCTGTGGCCGGAGCGCTTCTGCGCTTGGTGCTTCCATGTGCTGCGTCATGGCTACAACCACCATGTCTTCTTTGGGATCGATCCAGAAGTGCGTGTTAGCGATGCCCCACCAAAAGAAGCTTCCCTAAGAATTCATATAGCCTGGTTCCGTGGGATCATTCATGACGGCGAACCCAAGCCCGAATCCGATCCCTGTCGGCCCAAGGGACGTCAAGCCCCGCACTCAGGTGCGATTCCACAACCTGTGGTGGGGCTGCAGCGAGGTCCCTCGCAGCGGCTCAAACAGCGCGACTTACTCCCGGGGTTCATCGCGTGCCCGCTGCTTGCTGAAACCAGCGTTGTCGACAATGGGGTATCGTTCGGGGTACCACGACGTCGACGCGATAGAAAAGCCTTTGAATACAGTCGGCTAGGATACTTAGGCGTTTCCCTTCCGCTCCACATCTAATTTATAAATAAAAACAACATCTTATAGACCTTATATAAGGTTCTATCTAGTATTGACCAAGACACTTCAAAGGCTCGGATTTTGCGTTGAGTGTCTGCAACGTTTCTCTTCCCATCCAACTGGCGTAATCAGTAGGCCTTCAACTCACGGCCCTACGAATCACTCGCCGCAGCGGCGTTGGCGCGAAGTTGAATGACTCGCGTCGGCTGTCTGCAAGCGTCGAAGAATCCGAAGGCGAATGTTGCACACATTCCTGCTACAGATAGCGGATCGGGGGGTAACGCGGTTCAGTCAGCATGATCTGAAACTCTGCATTACGCAGCAGTACTAGATCGCGGTCCTCTGGCGCAGGTGGGCGCGGTCGCATCAGACCGACGACGCGAACAGCAATTGTCATCTTTGGTCTGTTTATCTCTTGCGCGGCAATTGCTTCAAAGTTCCGGTGCGCCTTTTCCCGACCGAGCAGAAAATTCATGGCACCTTGAGTGTCCGCGTGGGAGTGGCCTGAGCGAAGGAGCGGCCGCCGGACTCAGTGCGCTGCGAGGAAGTCCTGCACCGCGGCGATCGTCGCCGCGGGCGCTTCCTCCATCAGCCAGTGGCCGGCGTTCGGCACGACGAGTTCCTGCACGTTCGTCGCCGCGTTGCGCATGACGACCGCCACGTTGGCGCCGAAGGCCTTCTCGGCGCCGATGGCGAGCACCGGCATCGCCAGCTTCGTCTCCATCGCCTTGAGGTTGTCGGCCTCGTCCTTCTGGTCGATCGCGAGGAACTGGGCGAACGCGGAATGCATCGCGCCGGGCCTGGCGTAGATCGCGGCGTAGTGGCGGCGGGTCGCTTCGTCGATCTTCGACGGGTCGCCGGCGAACTCGTTCCAGAAGCGGTCGAGGTAGATGCGCTCGCGGCCGGCGACCAGGCGCTCGGCGTCCGGGCCGCCGAAGTTGAAGTGCCACAACGCGGGCAGGCGCACGATCTGGTTCCACGGCGGGATGCCGGGCACCGGCGAGTCCATCACGACCAGGCGGCTTGTCTTGTCCGGATAGCGCGCCGCGTAGGCATACGCGACCATCGTGCCGATGTCGTGGCCCACGATGTCGGCGCGGTCGATGCCGAGCTTGTCGAGGACGGCGCGGATGTCGCCGGCCTGCGTCCACTTGTCGTAGCCGCCGGCGGGGTGCGAGGACAGGCCCATGCCGCGCAGGTCGGGCACGACGACGGTGTGGTCCTTCGCGAGCTCGGCGGCCATCGGCGACCACATGTCGCCGGTGTCGCCGAAGCCGTGGATCAGCACGACCGCGGGCCCGTGGCCGCCGACGCGGACGTTGATCGTCGCGTCGGCGTTCACCACCTGCGAGCTGCGGAAGTCGGCCGGGAAGGGCGTGGGCGCGGCGTGCGCCGACAGGGCGCCCAGCGCCAGGCTGGCGGCGAGGCCGGCCGCGACTCGGCGGAAGCGGCGGGAGAACGTGGACGAAACGGTTGCGGACATGCTCGGCTCCTTAGGGTGGGGGACGGGCATCCCGGATTCGAGAACGTTCGCCGGATGCCGTGACGCCAGTCTCTGCCTTCATTGGAGTTGAAGCAATGATACGAAGGTGTAGGTCATCACGCGCCCGTCGGGCAGGCGGACCCAGCTCTCCTCGTCGCTGCGGTCGTTGCAGACCTTCGAGCCGCTCGCCGTCGGTGTTGGCTTTAAAGAAGCCGCGCCGCTGGATACCCTTGCGAGGCTAGCTGGCTGTCAAAGCCGATACCATCGTGCAATGGATCACCACTGATCCTGATGCTCTCATGACGCCACCGATGCCAAGTGCAGGAGCTTCACATGACTCGACAAGCCTTTTCACTGGACCTCGCCGACGCGCGACGAATCATCGCCGCAGGTGAGCGCAAGGCGATCGCACTGGTATCCCATACAACATCGCCGTCGCTGATGCGGGCGGCGGGCTGATGGCACACGTGCGTATGGATGGCGCGTGGCTGGGAAGCGTGGAAATCGCGATTAATAAGGCGTGGACGGCGCGGGCCTTTGACATGTCGACCGAGGACATGCGCACCGACCCAGAGTGGTCAGCAAGGCTTCGGACTCGACACGACCAATGACTCGAGAGTCGTCATCTTCGGCGGCGGCATTCCCGTCAAGCCGATGGAATGGTGAATGGAGCCGTCGGAGCGAGTGGCGGCAGTGTCGAACAAGACGTCACTGTTGCACGTGCAGCAGTCGCGGGTCTCTAACGCGCTCCATAGAGCGCAATCCCTCAGATCATCGGGGCCAGAGTCTGTTCTGAAGTTCAGAGACATCACAACGTCAGTAGAGTGCGACGAGCGAGTCAAGGCCGGAGTTCCCGACAGTGCTGTCGCCGGCCCCTTTTGCAATCGTTCCGACTTCAACCTCACCCGATGCAGACGCGATGGCCCACCGGGGACTAGCTCCTTATATAAGTGGGTATTCAGATGCTTTCCATAGAGACTGGTTCAGTCGAAACAGGACTGGCGCATTTGCCCGGGCTCTGGGCACCCATGGCGGTACTGGCACGCCAGCTGAGCAAGCCGATCCGGGCGATTCGCAACGCCATCGGCATGCTGGAGTCTGCGGAAAAGCTCCCCGACGCCATGGATCATGCTCGCCGCCTCATCGGCACGCAGTTTAGACAGCTGTCGATCCTGGTCGACGACGTACTTGAGTTGGAAAGCCTGGCACGCGGCACGTCTCAGCTGCAGCGGCATTCGATCGACTTGGTACCCGAGGTCGTGGCCGCTGTGAGTGCCTGCTCGTGGGCCGTCGCCGGACATCAGCAGTCGCTATGCATGCAAGTCCCGGATGTGCCCGTATACGGATACGTCGACCCGGTCAAATTGCGTCAGGTAATCGCGAATCTGATCGACAACGTCTGCAAGCACACGCACGTGTTGGGTCGTGTCTCTCTCCTGCTCGAGCGATTCGGTGAGGAGGCGGTTCTTACCATCGCGCACGAGAGCGCCAGTATATCGAGCAGTGCGACGACCCTCGGCCCGGATATCGGTCTGGCGCTCGTGCGCGAGCTTGTCCAGATGCATGGAGGGTTGATTGAGACGAGGAGTTGCGGTGCGGGACGCGGTAGCGTCGTTGTCGCCCGCTTGCCCCTTGGCTGTCCGCTACTCCTGACACAGAATCCATAAGCCGGGACTCGGACTCTACCCCGGCGAGAGCGAAGCTGCCGCGCCGCGTGGGGCGCGGAGGATGCTCGCTCGCTTCCTTAGGAATCGAACGACGGCAATGCGGTCACAACAATGCACGGCCAGCCGGGCGACCGACGACGGAGTGTTCGATACCATCGTCTAATCGATTCTGATGGGATGGGTGTGTTGTCATTGCATACGTTCCGCACGCCCCACTTTAGTCACAAGGAGCATCGCGTGAGCTGTACCCAAGCAGTCGGCAAGCTACTACCGTCATGACCAACGACTCCAAAATCAGCGCAGAGGGCCTGGCTTCACGTCCGCTGATGACGCTTCAGGTCGTCGTGTCCCCGCCGCACAGGCTCGGCGGGGTACCCCACGGAACACGCGTGATCGTACCCATTGCCGGCGGCAGCTTCGAAGGCGCACGGCTCCGCGGCAGGATCTTGCCGGGTGGAAGTGACTGGACGCTGTTGCGCTCGGACGGCGTGCTTGAGCTCGATCTGCGAATCACGCTCGAGGCGGACGACGGCGCATTGATCTACATGAACTCGTTTGGCCTGCGCCATGGCCCGCCCGAAGTGTGGCTGCGCTTGCGCGGGGCGATTCCGTTGATCCGGACCAGTATTACTTCCGGACCACCCCAAGATTCTCGAAACGAGCGCACCGAAGTATGCGTACCTGAACCAATTGGTGGCCATCGCATCCGGCGACCGCCGCGCGAGCGGACCGATCTACACGGTTCAAGAGATTCTCTAAGCGACAACTCATGGGCGTTCCCCGCAGAGATGTGCTCAAGACGGTGGCTGCATCCCTCCTCGCAGGTGCCACAAGCGGCGGGGTGGCATGCGCGGATGCGGCCGAGGGTCGGAAACACGTTTCCAAGCGCGAGAGCGGTATACGCAGCTATGAACTCGCGACCGCCGACGACCGTAAGGATCGCTACAGCTGCGTCACAAAAGCTCGGTAGGGTGCCCTACGGCAATCGCACCGTCGTGCCGGTTACGGGTGGCCATTTTGAAGGCCAGCGACTTCGCGGCGAGATACTCTTCGGGGGAGGCGACGGGTTGTTACTGCGGTCCGACAACGTTCTGGAGCTGGACCTGCGGATTACGCTCGAGACCGACGACCAGGCGCGGATCTACATGACGTTTCAGGGTTTGCGCCATGGCGCGCCCGAAGTGATCGCCGCGCTCGGCCGCGGAGAGGCCGTCGATCGCGCGGAGCTATTACTTCCGCCTGCCCATGATCAAGGCGGGCAAGGTGAGGCCGCTCGGTACCAGCGGGCTCAAGCGCTCGCCGCAGTTGCCCTACGTGCCGACGATCGCCGAAGCAGGCGTGCCGGGCTATGAAGCTCATGTCTGGTACGGATTATTCGCGCCGCGCGGCACGCCGCGGCCGATCATCGAAAAAATCGCCGCCGAGTCGATTCGCATCATGCAGGCGCCCGACATGCGAGAGCGCTGGAGCGCAGTCGGCGTCGAGCCCGCGGGCACCCGGCCGAAGGAGTTTGACGCGACCTTTCGCCAGGAAATCGCGAAGTGGAAGAAGGTCGTTACCACTGCGAAGCTCGCGCCGGATTGATGTCGGGTAAAATACGCAGGACACAAATTCGCAATGAGGAGAACTTGACATGGAAGTTAAATCGACTTTGACGGTGATCAACCAGGCCGACTGCCCCGGCCGGCGCGGCGTGACCGACGGCCAGACCTATCAGCGCATGATCGGGTGGCCCGGAGATTCAGGAGACCGACCGCGTGCGGCTCGGGCCGCGCGACCTACAAGCCCGGCACCTACGAGCAGCTGCACTGGCATCCGATCGAAGCGTGCTATTACGTGATTTCCGGGCCACGCCACGGTGCGCAACATCGAAGGCAAGGAATTCGAAGTCGGCCCCGGCTCGATGATCTACGCGCCGCCGGGCATCGCCGGCGCCCACGAGTGGGAAGTCAAGGAGTCGCTCGAGCTGCTCGACATCCGCGCGACGAACGAGACCAACCGCAAGATCCAGTACACGGTCGACAAGAAAACCAAGCGCTCGTACATCGATCTCGAAGATCTCGCCTATCGCGACGCGATCAGCTTCAAGTCGCATTACTAGAATGACACGGGAGTTGATCGGCTGAATGACTGAAGTTCGAGGTGTCTCTCCGAATCGCTGTCGCCGTCACTTGCGTCGTCATGCTGGCGAAGTCAGCACATGTTGTCTTGCACTGTCTGGCGGCCGTGTGCGCCGCACCGGTCGCCGCAAGCACAAGCCTATCCCAGCCAAACCGATCCGCATGATCATGCCGTTTCCGCCCGGCGGGCCGACCGACATCGTCGGGCGGCTGGTCGCGGCCGAAGCTGTCCGAGCAGATCGGGCAGTCGGTGGTGGCCGACAGCCGGCCGGGCGCGAGCGGCAACGTCGGGCTCGAGATCGCGTCGAAGTCGCCGCCCGACGGCTACACGATCGTGCTGAGTTCGCCGGTGATCGCGTTGAGCCCGCTGCTCTACGGCAAGCTGAACTACGACCCGTGGAAGGACCTGGCGCCGATCGCGCTGGTCGGCGCGGTGCGCAACGTGCTCGTCATCCATCCGTCGGTGCCGGCAAAAACGCTCAAGGAGTTCATCGCAGATCGCGCGCAAGAATCCCGGGCAAGCTCAACTACGGCTCGGGCGGCATCGGCACCACGACGCATCTCGCGCCCGAACTTCTGAAGAGCCTCGAAAAGCTCGACATCGTGCACGTGCCGTACAAAGGCTCGGGGCTCGCGCTGATCGGGCTCGCGAGCGGGCAGGTCGACATGGAAGTGCTGGCGGCGCCGGCGGCGCTCGGCCAGATCCAGTCCGGCCGCGTGCGCGCGCTGGCGGTGCTGTCGCCCGAACGCATGCCCGATTTGCCGAACGTGCCGACCGCGCGCGAGCAGGGTTTCCCGAATTTCGACATCAGCGTCTGGTACGGCATGCTCGCGCCGGCCGGCACGCCGCGCGACATCATCAACCGCCTGAACGCCGAACTCATCAAGGCGGTCACGGCGCCCGACATGAAGCCGAAGCTCGCGCAGGCCGGCGTCGAGCCGCTCGACGAGCACGCCGGAGGAATTCGGCAATTTCATCCGGAGCGAGGCGGCGCGCTTCGACAAGGTGATCAAGGAAGCGGGGATCAAAGGTGAGTGAAGGGCGGCAAAGTCAAACGCATTGACGTGCACAGCCACGTGCTGCCGCGCGAACTGATCGAGCTGATCCGCAGAAACCCGCGCGACTATCAGATGCGGGTCGAAGGCACGGGCGAGGCGGAAAAGTTCGTGCGCGACGACAAGCACGGCACGCCGATATACGCAGAGTTCTTCGACGCCGACGCGAAAGTCGAAGGCATGGACCGCAAGGGCATCGACATTTCGGTGATCTCGGTGACGCCGGTCGTATTCTTTTACTGGCTCTCTGCCGAAGCCGGGCTGGCCGCATGCCGCGTAATGAACGATGGCATTGCGCGCATGGCGGCCGCGCGCCCCGACCGCTTGCGCGGCATGGCGACGCTGCCATTGCAGGATGCGGATGCCGCGATCGCCGAACTCGAGCGCGTCGTCAGGGAGCATGGCTTCCGCTCGATCGAGCTCGGCTGCCGCGTAAAGGGCGAATTGCTGGCGGACGCAAAGTTTCGGCCCGGTGCTGAAGCGCGCAGCGGAACTCGGCGTGTTCATCTTCGCGCATCCGTACATTGCCGGCGATCTGCCGCCCGACCTCGGCTGCTACTACCTCGGCAACACCGCGGCGATGCCGTTCGATACCGCGTTGATGGCGGCGCACCTGATGTTCAGCGGCGCGCTCGACGAATTGCCGCAGCTCAAAATGATCCTGGCGCACGGCGGCGGCCATTTGCCCTACCAGATCGGCCGCCTCGCGCACGGCTACAAGGTGCGCAAGGAGGCGCGCGCCCATACGAATAAATCGCCGGCGGAACTGCTGCGCCGGTTTTATTTCGACGCGCTCACGCACGACGCCGGCGCGCTGCGCTACCTGATCGAAAAAGTCGGCGCCGACCGCGTGACGATAGGCACCGACGCGCCGTTCGACATGGCGGAGGACGATCCGATCGCGATGCTCGAGGCGGTCGAGGGCCTCTCCGCCGGACAGCGCGATCGCATCTTCGGCCTTAATGCGCTCGAGTTGCTCGGCGAAAAATCCTGAAGTCATGAAGCCGGAGCTGCTCGCGCTGACGCCGTTCTACAAACCGACGCTGGAGGCGCTCGACCGCGATTACGTCGTGCACAAGGTGTGGGAGACGCGCGATCCGCAAGCGATGCTCGTGCAGGCCGCACCGAACGTTCGTGGCGTGGTCACCACGGGGCTCAAGGGGTGCAAACGCGAAGATATCGATGCCTTGCCGAAACTCGAAGTCATCGCCTGCTTCGGAACGTCGCACGGCTCGCTCCCTCTGGCGGCAGCAAAAGAACGCGGCATCGTCGTGACCAATACGCCCGACTGGACCGTCGACGCGGTGGCGGACCTTGCGACAGGACTCCTCATCGCAGTCATGCGCCGCATAGGCGAGGCCGATCGCTTCATCCGCGCTGGCAAATGGCCCGCCGGGGCCTTCCCGATGAGCACCGACTTGCGCGGCAAAACCTGCGGCATTATCGGTTTCGGCGGCATCGGCAGCGCGGTGGCGAAGCGTGTGACGGCATTCGGGATGTCGGTCTGCTATTACGGCCCGCGCGAGAAACCGGGCGTCGCGCATCCGTACTATCCCGAACTGCTGACAATGGCGCAGGACTGCGATTGCCTGATCGTGACGTGCCCGGAAACGCCGGCGACGCGCAATTCGGTGGATGCGCGCGTTCTCGATGCGCTCGGGCCGCACGGATTTCTCGTCAACGTCGCACGCGGCGGCATCGTCGACGAAGCGGCGCTGATCCAGGCGCTGACGCACGGCCGCATTGCGGGTGCGGGACTCGAAGTATTCTGGGACGAGCCGCGCGTGCCGCCTGCGCTCCTGACCATGGAGCGGGTGGTGCTGGCGCCGCACATCGGCTCGTCAACGCGTGAGATCCGCGAGCATCGCGGCGCTGTACTGCTGGGCAACCTGCGCGCGCATTTTGGCGGCGCGCCCGTTCCCGACCGGCTTGCTTAGCGGCGGCGCCTAGATCGGGTCCCACGACACCACGTCGGGCGAGCGCTCCAGCGGGTAGAAGTATTTCTGCATCGAGGGCACCGCGATTTCAGCGATTGCTTCAGGCGTCCATTCCGGCGTGTGGTGCACCGACCGGATCGGCCGCGGCTGGCTGAAGAGCATGATCTCGTTCGCGCGCACGCCGAAAATCTGCGCGGTCACGTCTTTCGCCGCATCGCTGACGAGATAGACGGCCATCGGCGCAATCTTGCGCGCTTCCAGCTTCTTGAGTTTCTCGACGCGTTGCTTTTCCTCCGGCGTATTGGCGGGAATCGAACTCGTCATGCGGCTCCACGCGAACGGTGCGATGCAGTTTGACCGCACGTTGAAGCGCGCCATGTCGAGCGCAATGCTCTTCGACAGCGCGGCGATGCCGAGCTTGGCGGCCGAGTAGTTCGCCTGACCGAAGTTGCCGATGAGGCCGGAAGTCGAAGTCATGTGGACGAAAGCCCCCGCGTTTTGCGTGCGCATATGGTTCGCGGCGGCGCGGCTCACGAAGAAGCTGCCGTCGAGGTGGACGTTCACTACCGCGCGCCATTCCTCCTCACTCATCTTGAAGAATATGCGATCGCGCAGATTGCCGGCATTGTTCACGACCGCGTCGATCCGGCCGAAATTGTCGAGCGCGCACTGAACGATCTTTTCGGCACCCGCCCAGGTCGAAACCGAATCGGCGCTGATCGCGGCTTCGCCGCCCGCATCCGGATCTCGCGCACAACTTTTTCAGCGGCGGTTTCATCTCCCGCTTCGCCCGTCAGCGACACGCCGAGATCGTTCACGACCACTTTCGCGCCCGATTCCGCCACCCGCGCCCGTCACCACGACTACTTTGCCGGCTACCATCGCACCCATTCTGTTGCCCCTTCGTCCGTTGAGTCTTTACTCGGGCTTGATCCCGCGCTTGCTGATCACGTCGCCCCACTTCTTCTGTTCGTTCAGGAGACGCGCCGCGAAATCCGCGGGCGTGCTCGCGATGACGTCGAGGCCGAGCTCCTGCCATCGCTTCGCCTCGCTCGGCGCGGTCAGGATTTTCTTCAATCTGCTCGTTGAGCAGGTTCACGATCGACGCCGGCGTTCCCTTGGGCGCGAGGATCCCGTGCCACGTGAGGAACTCGTATCCCGGGACGCCGGCCTCGGCGACCGTCGGCAGATCCGGCAGGGCCGGGGAGCGCGTCGTGCTCGTCACCGCGAGCGCGCGCAGCCGGCCGGATTTCACGTAGCCGACTTCCTGCGAGACGTTGCCGAACGTGGCGGCCACTTCGCCGCCGATCGCCGCAATGTCCGCGGGCCCGCCGCCCTTGAACTGCACGGCGACCATGTTTATGCCAGCGAGCAGGTTGAAAAGCTCGCCTGCGATGTGCGGATTGGTGCCAACGCCGGCCGCGGAGTAGTTGAGCTGGCCCGGCTTGGAACGCGCGAGCGCGATCAGTTCCTTGATCGAGCGCGCCGGCACCGACGGATGCACCGTGACCAGCGACGGCGACGACGTCACCATCGAGATCGGTTCGAAGTCGCGCATCGGGTCGTACGGCACCCGCGGCCATCAGGAACTGGTTCGTCACGAGCGGGAGCGTGTTGATCAGCAGCGTGTAGCCATCCGGCGGCGCTTTCGCGACCAGCTCCGTGCCGATGATGCCGGACGCGCCCGAGCGATTGTCCACGATCATCTGCTGGCCGAGACTCTCGGTGAGCTTCGCCGCCAGCATCCGCCCGACGACGTCCACGCTGCCGCCCGGCGGAAATGGCGACACCAGGCGCATCGCCTTCGACGGATAGTTCTGCGCAGCAACGGAGAACGTCGGCAAAGTGCGAGCAGGCATCCAGTCCTCGATCTCTCAGCGCGAGATTATTGTTTCGAGGTATCTGCAGGATCTCAAGTGATGCCAATCAGCATACGCGTCAAGTGCTCGCGCACTTGCAGCGCTGAGGCTCCCATGCACAAATCTACTCGAATCGCGCGCCCGACGCTTTCGCGACCTTTCCCCACTTCGCTATTTCGTCGCGCAGAAACTGGCGCATTTGCGCAGGTGTTGCATCGAGCGGCTCGGCCCCCTGCGCGAGCAGCTTCGCGCTCGCATCGGGTTCGTGCACGATTTTGACTATCGCCGCGTTGAGCTTTGCGACATCTCGCGTGGCGTTTTCGCGGGCGCAAGGATTGCGTACCACGTGCCTGACGTGAATCCCGGCAAGCCCGCTTCCGGGAACGTAGGCAGTTCCGGCGCAATTGCGCTTCGTTTCGCGGTGGTGATCGCGATGCCGCGAAGTCGGCCGTTACGAACGTTCGGCATCACCGTGAGTGTGTTGCCGAGCGTCATCGATACGCTGCCGCCGATCACGTCAGTGACGGCGAGCACCATGCCCTTGTAAGGTATGTGCAGCACGTCGATGCCCGCCTGCATCTTGAAAAGCTCGAATGCGAGGTGTGGCGAGCTGCCGGTGCCGGGTGTAGCGTACGTAAGCTGGCCGGGTTTCGATTTTGCGAGCGCGATGACTTCCTGCAGGGTTTTCGCCGGCAGCGCGGGATTCACAGCAAGCACGAATGGCGCCGACGCGATCATCGCGACCGGATCGAAATCGCGAAGGAGGTCGTACGAAATTCTGCTGAAGATCGTCTGACTGATGGCGATCGCGGCGGTCCCGCTCAACAGCGTGTAGCCGTCGGGTGCGGCATGCGCGCCGAGCTCGACGCCGATGTTGCCGGCGGCGCCCGCGCGATTGTCGATCACGAATTGCTGACCGAACGTCTCGCCGAGCTTCGCTGTCACGATGCGCGTCGCGATATCGACGCCGGCCCCCGGCGGAAAATTCACGATCACGCGCACGGGACGTACCGGATAGCTTTGCGCGCCGGCTGTGCCAGCCAGCACAGTGCAGGCAGTGATCAACGCGTTCAGGATGATGCGCATATTGGTTGCGTTATATCGCAAGCAGGCGATTGACGCCGAAGATCAGTACGCCGACCAGACCGCCGACGAGCGTGCCGTTGATCCGGATGAACTGGAGGTCCTTGCCGATATTGAGTTCGACCTGCCGCACCATGTGGCGATCGTCCCATGCGCCCACCTGTTCGGCGATGAACCTGCCGACCTTCTCGCGATTGCGTTCGACGAGCGCGGACGCGAGGCTTTCGATGGTCTCGTTGAGCCACTGCTGCATCTCGCGATTGCCCTGCAGCCTGGCGCCAATATCGAGGACCGCCGCGGTGATCTGCGCCTTGATGGTTGAATCCGCGCCGGCGAGATCTCCGCGCAGCCAGTCGCGCAGCTGCAGCCAGATGCTTCTGAGATATTCGGCTACTTCCGGACTCGCCAGGATTTGATCCCGAATCTGCTCGCCTTTCAACCGGTATTGCGGATCGGTTTTGAGTTTGACGATCAGGTCATGCGCGAACTCGTCGAACTTCCGGCGGAACGGATGTTGCGCGTCGGCTGCGACCCCCTTGAGGAATTTGGCGAGCCCGAGCACGAGCTTACGCGCGACGTAATGTCCGATCACGTTCCTGAAATTGAAGGTGCGCAGCATTGCATTGAGGTTCTTCTCAATGAGGTCGGCAACCAGCGCGCGCGTCGCCTGGCGCCTTAACAGAACACGCCCTATTTTGAGCAGCTGGTCGAGCAGTTGCTGATGCCGGCCCTGCTGCGTGAGCACGTCGAGCAATTCGCCGGAGAGGCGCGCGAGGTCGAGCGATTTCAGGCGTCCGGTCACAACGTTCTGCACGAAGCGCTGCACGCGCGTATCTTCGACCGCATCGAGCCAGAACAGCATGCCGCGCGCCGCATAGTCGCTGAGCATCTGCGCGCTTTCGCGTTTGGCGAGCCACGCCGTGAGCCGCGCGGCCGGATCGAATGCGCGTATGCGTTCGAGGATGGTTGCGGTGCCGAGGAAATTGCCTGCGATGAACGTGCCGAGGTTTTGCGCCAGCCGCGTCTTGTTCCGCGGGATGATCGCGGTGTGCGGAATCGGCAGTCCGAGCGGATGGCGGAACAGCGCGACGACGGCGAACCAGTCTGCGAGCGCGCCGACCATCGCGGCTTCGGCGAAGGCGGCTACGAGGGCGAGCGCCGGGTAACGCCGTTCGAAAATGCGCGACAGCAGGTAAATCACGGTGACTGCCAGGAACAGCGCCGTCGCAATCAATCTCATCCGGCTTAACGCGTGTTGTTTGTCGGTCTGGTCGTCGAAGAGGGCGTCCATGCGGTTCAGATCCTTGGCATTCGCTTAAGCAGCATTTGAGTATTGCGCGTTTTTAGATAGTGCGTTAAGTTGTCTGGCGATTTACCGACATTTCTTCACTTGTTGTCGCGGCTCGTACGTAGCTTCCCTGATTGAGCCCTTGACCGAAACGTCGAGATTCAACTACGAATCGTGCAGGCCCGGCCGCTATCCGCAATACGTGCTGACCAACCAGGCAAGGAAAAACCGCGATGAATCTGACCAGAATCGCATGACGCTGGTGTTCGAACGCTGTGTAGCAGCGCGCCAATGCGAGCGCAGAACTCGTTACGACTGACCGTCACCAATACGTTGGTGACCTTCGACAGCGCAACGCCCTGCGCCGTCAGCGCGCCTGGCGCCATTACCGGCCTGGCGCCGGCGAATTCCTGGTTGCCATCGACCGCGGCCGGCAACCGTACAGCTCTATGCTTGGCAGTGCAAGCCACTTATACGTCATCAATACGTCACGGGTGCGGCAACGCAGGTAGGAAGCAGCGGCGCATTTACTCTGAGCGGCACCGCTTTCGGCTTCGATTTTAATCCCACCGTCGACCGGATACGCGTGACCACCACTACGACTCAGAATCTGCGTCTCAACCCGAACGATGGGACGCTCGCCGCGACCGATTCCGCGCTCGCTTATGCCGCCGGCGATCCGAACTTCAGCGCGACTCCGCGCATAGTAGGTTCGGCATACACGAACAATTTCTCCGCGGCCACAACGACCACGCTGTACAACATCGATTCGAACCTCGATATTCTCGCGACCCAAAACCCGCCCAATAACGGCACGCTGAATACGGTGGGCGCGCTGGGCTTTAATACGTCCGATCTGGTGGGCTTCGATATTTCCGGCCTTAACGGAACGGCATTCGCATCGCTCACAGCGCCCGGGGCGGCGACGTCGTCTTTGTTTACCGTTAATTTAGCGACCGGCGCGGGTACTCTCGTCGGCACGATAGGCGCATCCGTAGCACTGCTGGATATTGCTGTCACCGCAGCAGTACCTGAACCGTCGATAACCATTTCGACCACGTTGGGGCTGGTCGTGCTCGCATTTGCGCTTCGCCGCCGGCGGGCCTCCGTGAGGCGTTCAGAGCTTCTTCCCCTCTCTCCTGCTGATGAGGCTCCCGCCTGCAGCGCCGCGCGATAACGCTGTTGGACGGCGCGCGTGCGCAATAAAATTGCGCTCGCGCCCGCGGCGGCCGATCGCGATCCTCATTGCGCGCTTACGACGGAAAACGCGCCGCGCGGTATATTGGCGGCTGGCACGTTTTAACATCTTTTCCGCAGGGGACCTCAGGATGTACGGATGGCGCGGCCGCATCGGCCTGCTCGCAACGGCTATCAATACCGTGATGGAGCCTGAATTCTGGCAGCTCGTGCCGCCGGGCGTATCGGTGCACACGACGCGCGTGCCGACCGAGCGCGCCGGCACGCCCGAGGCGCTGCGCGAAATGGAAGCGGCGAGCCTTGCCGCCGCCGCGGAAGTTGCGAAGGGCGAGCCCGGCGTGGTCGTCTGGGGCTGCACGAGCAGCAGCTTCTATGAAGGGCCCGCAGGCAACGAGCGCGTGAAGCGCGAGCTCTCGGCTAGTCGTCAACGCGCCGGCCGTCACCGCGGCGGGCGCGATGGCCGATTGCCTCAAAGCCAACGGCATCCGACGGGTAAACGTCGTGACGCCGTACGTGCAGACGACCAACGAGCGACTCAAGCAGTTTCTCGCGGCGTGCGGCATCGAAGTCGTCGAGCTCGCGACGTTCGACATGCTCGACATGTTCGACCACGCGAAAATCGAGCCCGCCGATATCTACGCCAAGGCAAAAACGCTCGACCATGCGAAAGCGGAAGCGACGTTCATCGCGTGCACGCAGGTGCGTGCGCTCGAAGTCCTCGACCTGCTCGAGCGCGACATCGGCAAGCCCGTTTATGGCGTTAACCAGGCGTGCGCCTGGCAGGCATTCGCTGCGCTCGGCGTTGATCCGAAAATCAGCGACCGCGGCAGTCTTTTGCGTTCCTTGAGCGAGCCGCGCGCGGCACGCCGCGGCGAGGATCGCGCGCGGTGACTCGCAGGCGAGCTAAAGCGGGCCAGTGCGCTCGCGAGTCGCGTGCGCTCAGCTGCTCGATATCGAGCACGCTGTCGCGAATCTCCCGGGCGCGCGCCGGTGTAGTCACGAGTTCCGCATTTTCGAGAAACTTGGCGCCGATCTCGTCGCCGCTCAACGCGCGCTCGCCGGCGCCGCGGTTGATCTTGTCGACGTGCTTCAACGTTTTGCCGTTCTTCAGCGTGATAACGGCGCCGCCGGAGAAATATTCCGGATACAGCGATTCGGGATCGGCATCGTAGGTGACGCGCGCCGCGAGCGCGAGGATCGCGGGGTCGTTGAGCGCTTCGGCTTCGAGCTCTGCAAAGCCGCAGCGTCCGCGCACGAGCGCCGCCGCGAGCGTGTAATAGACGCTGAACTTCGCGATGTAGTCGCTCGCGGGCTTGCGCCGCAGCTCGGGGTTTTCGCACACGCTGTGAAAGACCGCCGGGTGCAGCAGCGCGCGGACTTCCGCGATGTCGTCGTTTTTCAACTGGTGCTCGCGCTTGAGCGCGAGCACCGAGTCGATGCACGCGTGCAGCATGTGGCAAACCGGATACGGTTTGATCGCGACCTCTTCCGCGCGCCACGTCGTGCCCAGGCCGTCGATCAACGCGTCGGGCATCACCAGCGAAAGATGCGTGCCGGCGTGGCTGCGGAACAGGCCGTCCTGGCCTTCGTAGATCTTGCGCGTGCCGAGAAAGCCGCTGCGTGCGAGGCTCGCCGCGGTGATCGCGCCGGCGCCGGCCCAGCCGGGATGGAAACGCTTGTTCCACGCACCGTCGGCGCGATGCTCGGCGAGCGCGGAAGCCGTGCTGCCCGCCAGCCCTTGCGCGTAGACCAGCTGTTCGGCATTCAGATGCATCAAGTGGCCGGCGCCGAGCGCGCATCCCATGTGCCCGGCGACGCCGGTGGTGTGGTAGCCCGACTTGAGCAGCGCGCCGTTGGTCGCGATCCCGACGCGCGTCGAGATTTCCACCGCGATCAGATAAGCGGTGAGCAGATCCTGGCCGCTGCGGTCGAGAAATTCGGCGAGGCCAAGTGCGCACGGGAACGCCGAAGAACTCGGATGCACCGGACCGCCTGGATGCGTGTCGTCGTAATCGAGGCCGTGCGCGAGTATGCCGTTCATGATCACGGCGTCTTTCAGCGGCAGCTTCGCGCCCATGCCCAGCACCGATACCGAACCGCCGTCGGCCATCGCGGCGAGCCCGTTTAGCGCGCGCTGCGCGAATTCGAACTTCGTGGCCGCCAGCGCAGTGCCGACGACGTCGAGAATGTGAAAGCGCGCAAAGTCGCGCAGGCGCTGCGGTAGTGCGGTGTAGTTCGACGTCCTGCACGAATTCCGCAATCGTGCGCGAAAGCGATTTCGCGGGTGCTGCCGCGGCAGGCTTCGTTGTTGACTGCGAGTTCGAGTGTCATGGCGAGGACTCGGGTTGTGAACTAAGCCCCGAACTTTACACCAACCGCTGGTGGATGCGCGCCGCGCCCGGGCGATTTCCTACTTGACGAGCCCCATGCGCTTCGCGACCGGTATGTAGGCCTGCGTGCGCTCCTTCATGAACGGGTCCATCTGTCGATGTCGATGTCGATCAGCTCGAAGCCGGCCTTGGCCGCGAGCTCCTTCATCTCCGGATCGGCGTTGAGCGCGCCCACAGCTCCGAGAGCGTCCTGCGCTTCTCGGCCGGCGTCGCCTTCGGCACGCCGATGCCGCGGTAGGCGCCGTCGACCCAGTCGACGCCGAGCTCCCGGAACGTCGGCACGTCGGGCAGCAGCGGGTGGCGCTTCTCCATCGCCACCGCGAGCGCGCCGCACCTTGCCCTTGTTGGTCGATCGCGAACGGCGTATACGTCATCGCGCCGTCGACGTGCCCGCCGAGCACGGCGAGCGCGAGATCGCCGGTGCCCTTGTACGGCACGTACGTCGTCTTGATGCCAGTAACGCAGGTTCAGCCTCTCGTGCGCGGCGTGGTTGGCCGAGTTGCAGGCCCGAGCCGCCGAGGTTGAGCTTGCCCGGCTGTCTCCTTGCGCCTTGACGAAGTCGGCGAAAGTCTTGATCGGGCTCTGCTCGTGGACGACGACGCGTCGGGCGTGTAGTGGAACCAGAACACCGGCGTCACGTCGTCGGTCTTGTACGAGACCTGGCCTTCCATCGGCTGCAGCACGATGTGCGGCAGGTTGATGCCGACGACGTTGTAGCCGTCGCCGGGCAGCGTGTTCATCTGCGCCCACAGCAGGCCGCCGCCGGCGCCGGCCTTGTACTGGATGATGGTGTCGATCGCCGGGCACTTCTTCTTCAGCACCAGCTGCTGGTGGCGCGCCGACAGGTCCGACTCGCCGCCGGGCGGGAAACCCTGCCAGTACTTGATGTTCTTGTCGGGGCACGTTATCTGCGCGTGAGCGAACGAGAGGCGAGCGCTGCCGACAGCGCCAGTGCAAACTGCCGGAAACAAGTTCTCATGTGGCCTCGCACGCGAAACGATCCAACGAACCGCGACGCGCACTCACGATAACAGCCCAAAATCCCGAATGCAATGCAGGCTTCACGACGGTGCACGAGCTTCATCGTGGGGCACGGGAATGCGCCGTCGGTGAGCAGAACGCATTTGCTACAATCAATTTCTCCCCGCGGCATCCTGCACAATTAATGTCCCGGACACCTCAGGCTGGCCGTCGACGTCGGCGGCACCTTTACCGACCTCGTGCTGCACGACGGTGATTCGGCGCGATCGCGACCGGCAAGTTGCTGACGACCCCGGCCGATCCGAGCGTCGCAATCATCAACGGCACGCGCCGACTGCTGCAAAAACACGGCAAGTCGCCGGCCGAACTCGATCTCTTCATTCATGCGACGACGCTCGTCACCAACACGCTGATCGAGCGCAAGGGCGCGTTAACCGGCCTCATCATGACGCGCGGCTTTCGCGACATCATCGAGATGGGCACGGAAACGCGCTACGACATCTACGATCTGGGCATTGACCTGCCGCCGCCGCTGGTGCCGCGCGCGATGCGGCGCGAAGTACCGAGCGCATGGATGCGGCGGGTGCCGTTCTCACCCCGCTCGACCTCACCGAAGCGCGTGAGTCGTGAGGTCGCTCGTCGATGACGGCGCGGCCGCGATCGCCGTGTGTCTCCTGCATTCCTATATCAATCCGCAGCCACGAACAGGCGATCGGCGAACTGATACGCCGCGAATTTCCGGGATCGCCGTTTCGCTTTCGTCCGAAATCCAGCCCGAGATCCGCGAATTCGAGCGCACCTCGACGACAGTCGCGAATGCTTACGCGCAGCCGGCGACGCGCATCATCTCGACTCGCTCACGCGCGGGCTGACGGCCTGGGTTTCGGCGGACGTTTTCACATCATGCTGTCGAGTGGCGGCCTCGGCGATGCGTTG
>CAVTKE010000003.1:0-252341 GCA_963735225.1 uncultured Alphaproteobacteria bacterium | reverse complement strand
GATCGGCTCACGCCGCGCGAGGCGCTCGACGCGATCTACCGTTTGCGGGCATTGATGGCTGTTCCAGTCAACAACGACCCGATAGCATAGGTGTGATGCTGGCACCCGCGCCCTTGCCGACCTTAGTCGAGGATTCCGCCGCCCCGCTGCGCGATGCGCTCGCGGCGCTGGGCGCCGGCGCGGGCATTGCCAAAGGCCGGATTCCACGCGACGCGGCGCTCGCCGCATTTCGCCGCCATTTGGCGCGCATCCAGACCAATGTCCGCGAAACCTTCGAGCAAGGCGGCATCGCCGGCCTGCGCGCCGCCCGCACCCTGGCGGCGCTGACCGACGGGCTGATCGCCGAATTGCATCTCTACGCCTTGGCGATCAACGCGTCCGGCGATGTCGGCCGGCTCACCGTCGCCGCCACCGGCGGCTACGGCCGTGGCGTGCTGGCGCCGTTCAGCGATATCGACCTGTTGTTCATCACCGCCGCCGAGCCGTCGCCGGCGGCGCTGCGTACGGTCGAGTTCATGCTGTATTTCCTGTGGGACCTCGGGCTGAAGGTCGGCCACGCCACCCGCTCGATCGCCGACTGCCTGACCGAGGCCCACGGCGACGCGACGGTGCGCACCTCTCTGCTGGACGCCCGCCACCTGGCCGGCGACGCGGCATTGTTCGACGATTTCTCCGCCCGCTTCCGTGCCGCCTGCACCGAGGCGGGCGCCGCCTCCTACCTCGCCGCCAAGCAGGCGGAGCGCGACCTGCGCCACCGCCGCTACGGCGATTTGCCGTTCGTGGTCGAGCCGAACATCAAGGAAGGCCGCGGTGGCCTGCGCGACCTGCAGACGCTGTACTGGATGGCGCGCTATCTGTTCGACACCAGGACCATGGCCGAGCTCGCGGACCCCGCGGGCCCTGCCGGCGGCATCCTGACGGAACTGGAAGCCCGCCTCGCCCGCCGCTCCTGGGATTTCCTGTGGACGTTGCGGTTCCACCTCCATTACGTCTCCGGCCGCGCCGAGGAACGCCTGACCTTCGACCTGCAACCGGTGGTCGGTGCCCGCATGGGCTACACCAGGCACGGCCGCCAGGACGGGGTGGAGCGGTTCATGCGCCATTATTTCCTCACCGCCCGCGAGGTCACCCGCCTGACCCACGTGCTCGAACCCGCATTGGAGCGGGCGGCGCTCGGGCCATCGGCGCGGGCGCCGGAAACCGATGGGCAGCTCGCCAAGGCCGGCTTCATCCTGGCCGACGGGCGGCTGATGCCCGCCAACGCGAAGGATTTCCACGACGAGCCGATCCGCATGCTGCGGATGCTGAAGCTCGCGCGCGACCGCAACCTCAAGCTGCACCCGCTGGCCATGCGCGCGCTGATCCGCAACGAGCGCCGGGCCATGCTGCTGCGCGGCGACCCCGAAGCCTCCGCCCTGTTCCTCGACCTGCTCTGCGGCCGCGACGCCGAGAACCACCGCGCCGACGGCGCCCGCTGGCTGACCATCCTGAACGAGGCGGGGGTGCTCGGTCGCCTGCTGCCGGACTGGGCACGCATCGTCGGCCAGATGCAGTTCGACACCTATCACGTGTTCACCGTCGACGAGCACACGATCGAGGCGGTGCGCATCCTCAACACGCTGGAGCGCGGCGACCTTCAGGAGATCGCGCCGGTCGCCTCGGGCCTCGTCGACCATCTGCAATCCCGCCGGGCGTTGTACGTGGCGATGCTGCTGCACGACATCGCCAAGGGGCGCGGCGGCGACCATTCGGCGCTTGGCGCCGAACTGGCGCTGGAGGTTGGGCCGGCACTCGGCCTGTCGGCCGAGGAGACCGAAATGGTGTCCTGGCTGGTGCTGCACCATTTGCTGCTGAGCCAAACCGCCTTCAAGCGCGACATCGACGACGCCAAGACCATCCTCGACCTCGCCGAAGTAATCCAATCACCCGAGCGCCTGCGCCTGCTGCTGGTGCTGACGGTCGCCGACATGCGCGCGGTTTCGGCCAAGGTGTGGAACGGCTGGAAAGCGACGCTGCTGCGCGAGCTGTATTCCCGCGTCGCCGAGGTGCTGGCCGGCGGCCTGTCGACCACCGAGCGCGACGTCCGGGTGAGCCGCGCCAAGGAAGCCGCGTCCTCGATGCTGGATGGCTGGCCGCAACCCGACATCGACCGCTTCCTCTCGCTCGGCTACCCCGGCTATTGGCTGGGCTTCGACCCCGACACGCATGTGCGCCACGCCCGGATGATCCGCGACGCCGAGGCGCGGCACGCGCCGCTGACGGTGGAAACCCAGCCGCTGCCCGCCCGCGCCGTGACCGAGGTCACGGTCTACGCCGCCGACCACGCCGGGCTGTTCAGCCGCATCGCCGGCGCCCTGGCCGTCGCCGGCGCCTCGATCGTCGATGCCCGCATCCACACGCTGACCAATGGCATGGCGCTGGACACGTTCTGGATCCAGGACGCCGCCGGCGGCGCGTTCGACAGTCCGCACCGGCTCGCCCGGCTCTATGTGCTGATCGAGCAGGCGCTGTCCGGCCGCATCCGCCTGGCCAGCGAAATCCGCAAGGCGTCCAAGGCATTGCTTGGCCGGCGCATGCGCGCGATCCACGTGCCGCCGCGGGTGGTGATCGACAACCATGCCTCCAACACCCACACCGTGCTGGAGGTGAATGGCCGCGACCGTCCTGGCCTGCTGCACGACGTGACGGCGGCGATCAGCGAGCAGGGGCTGCAGATCGCTTCGGCGCATGTCACCACTTATGGCGTGCGGGCGGTCGACGTGTTCTACGTGAAGGACGTGTTCGGGCTGAAGGTCGAGAACGAGCGCAAGCTCGCCCAATTGCGCGCCGCCTTGCTGACGGCGCTCGCCAGCCCGGAGGATGCGGCACCCCAGCCGATCCCGGCGCCGGCCAAACGGCGGCGCTCGGTCAGCGCTGCATAAGGGCTGGGTAAGGTTGCCGGCCGGAAAGCCGGCCGAACCTCATCGACCGGTCAGGATGCGCTCGACCAGTTGCCGCACGGTCGGGATGAAGCCGTTGCGAGTAGAACGGATCGGTCGCGAAACGAAACGCGTTGTGGCCGGAGAACATCAGATTGTTCTCCAGCGCCGCCGCATTGTCGCCGGCGTGGGCGATGTCCTGCAGCGTCTTCTGGATGCAGAAGCTGCGCGGATCGGCCTGCTTGTTGGTGGAGAATTCCGGCTCGTGCTGCGACCAGTTGGAGAACCGGCAGGTGCTGAGGCAGCCCATGCAGGCGGTCTGATCGGCCAGGATTTCCCGGGCTTTCTCCGGCGTGACGAAGATCAGCGTGCGAGTCGGGCGTGCGCAGCGCCTCGGTGAAGCCCTCGGCTTCCCAGCCGCAGCGCGCGCTGCAGATCGGGCGGGGTCAGGTACACCGATGCGCTTGCGCGGCCCGACGCCGTACTCGGCGCTGGTGCTCGCCGACCGGCTCGGTGGTGTAGGCGACCTGCCGTTCGGTGCGGCCATGCAGTTCGCGCGATGAAGCGTTGTTGACCGCGATGGAATAGAAACCGGTCGGGCTGAAGCGGTTGAGGAAGACGTCGCCCTCCTTCAGCGTCAGCAGGCTCTGCTTCCAGGCGTCCCCGATCGGGCTTTCCTTGGTCAGCAGCGGCCGGGTGCCGAACTGGAACGCGATCGGACCGAGTTCCGGGTTGTCGATCCAGTGCTCCCATTCCTCCAGCCACCAGACGCCGCCGGCCATGATGATCGGGGTTTCGCCGAGGCCGAACTCGCGCATTAGCTTGCGCAGCGCGAGGACGCGGGGATACGGGTCTTCGGGCTTTTTCGGGTCCTCGCTGTTGGACAGGCCGTTATGGCCGCCGGCGAGCCACGGGTCCTCGTAGACCACGCCGCCGAGCAGGGCAGCCGCCTTGTGGTAGGCGCGCTTCCACAAGGCGCTGAAGGCGCGGCCGGAGGAGACGATCGGGTAATAATGCACGTTGAACCGGGCGGCGATCTCGGACAGCCGATAGGGCATGCCGGCGCCGCAGGTGATGCCGTGGATCAGGCCCTTGGCGCCTTCCAGCACGCCGTTCATCACCCGCTCGGCGCCGCCCATCTCCCACAGCACGTTGGCGTGGATGCGGCCCTTGCCAGCCGGCGATGTCGTGCGCGCCGCTGTGCCTGGGCGATGCCGCCGCGAATGCGCGTATTCCACCAGCTCCTCGTGCCGGTCGCGCCGGGTGCGGCCGTGGTAGAGCTGCGGGATCGGGTTGCCGTCGTCATCGTAGCTGTCGGCATTGACGGCGCTGAGCGTGCCGGCGCCGCCGCCCGCCGCCCAATGTCCGGCGGTGGTGCCGTTGGAGATGGCGACGCCCTTGCCGCCTTCCACCAGCGGCAGAACGTCCACGCCACCCATGCGGATCGCATTGATCGCCTTCATGGTCCTGTCGCCTCGCGGTTCACCTTGGACACGCTATGTTACCGAACAACCGTCACCTAATATGGGCCGTTTGAAGCTTGGATGCACCACAAGCGGGGAGAAGCATTCCCCGCTTGCGGTCCCGAAATCACTCCGCCGCGGCTTCGCCGCGATCACGGCCGCCCTCGCGGCGCCCACCCTCGCGGTCGCCGCCACCCTTGGCGCCGACCTTGTCGGAGATGTCCTCGCCGGTCGCCTGGTCGACCACCCGCATGGACAGCTTCACCTTGCCGCGATCGTCGAAGCCCAGCACCTTCACGCGCACCGCGTCGCCGACATTGACCACGTCGGTGGTCTTGTTGACCCGGCCCTGGGTGAGCTCGCTGACATGCACGAGGCCGTCGCGTGAGCCCAGGAAGTTCACGAAGGCGCCGAAATCGGCCGTTTTCACGACCTTGCCGTTGTAGATCACCCCGAGCTCCGGCTCCGCCACGATGCCGCGGATGCGGTCGATGGCCGCCTGCGTCTTCTCGGCATCGCTGGAGGCGATCTTGATGGTGCCGTCGTCGTTGATGTCGATCTTGCAGCCGGTCAGCTCGACGATCTCGCGGATCACCTTGCCGCCGGTGCCGATGACCTCGCGGATCTTCTCCTTCGGCACGTTGATCACGGTGATGCGCGGTGCCGTGGCCGCCACATCGGAACGCCCACCGGTCAGCGCCTTGGCCATTTCGCCGAGGATGTGCAGCCGGCCGTCCCGCGCCTGCCCGAGGGCAACCTGCATGATCTCCGGCGTGATGGAGGTGATCTTGATGTCCATCTGCAGGCTGGTGATGCCCTGGTCGGTGCCGGCGACCTTGAAGTCCATGTCGCCGAGGTGATCCTCGTCGCCGAGGATGTCGGACAACACCGCGAAGCCGCGCTCCTCCTTGATCAGGCCCATGGCGATGCCCGCGACCGGCCGCAGCAGCGGCACGCCCGCATCCATCAGCGCCAGTGAGCTGCCGCACACCGTCGCCATCGAGGAGCTGCCGTTGCTCTCGGTGATCTCGCTGACGATCCGCATGGTGTACGGGAATTTGTCCTTCGCCGGCAGCAGCGGGTGGATGGCGCGCCAGGCCAGCTTGCCATGGCCGATCTCGCGGCGGCCGGGGCTGCCCATGCGGCCGGCTTCACCGACCGAGTAGGGAGGGAAGTTGTAGTGCAGCATGAAATGCTCGCGGTACTCGCCCGCCAGCGCGTCGATGATCTGCTCGTCCTGGCCGGTGCCGAGCGTCGCCACGCACAGTGCCTGGGTTTCACCGCGGGTGAACAGGGCGCTGCCATGGGCGCGCGGCAGCACGCCGACCTCGGCGATGATCGGGCGGACCGTCTTGGTGTCGCGGCCATCGATGCGCAGGCCGGTGTCGAGGATGGCGTTGCGAACGATGTCGGCCTCCAGCTCCTTGAACTGGCCCTTCGCGCGGTCGGCGTCCAGGCCCTCCGCGGTCAGCGCCGCGGCGGCTTCCTTCTTGGCGGCGGCGACCAGCTCCTGGCGAACCTGCTTCAGCGGCTCCTTGTAGGCGGCGGTCATGCGCTCGCGGCCAAGCGCGTCGACGCGGGCGGACAGCGCGCGCTCGGCCTCGGACGGCTCGGGCAGCGGCCAGGGCTCCTTCGCGGCCTGCTCGGCGAGGTCGATGATCGCCTCGATCACCGGCTGGAAGCCGGCATGGCCGAAGCCGACGGCGCCGAGCATGACCTCTTCGGTCAGTTCCTGGGCCTCGGACTCGACCATCAGCACGCCTTCGACGGTGCCGGCGAGCACCAGGTCGAGCTTGCTGTCCTTGATCTGGTCGGCGGTCGGGTTCAGCACGTACTGGCCATCGATATAGGCGACGCGGGCGGCGCCGACCGGGCCGAAGAACGGAATGCCGGACAGCGTCAATGCCGCCGAGCAGCCGATCATGGCGACGACGTCGGGGTCGTTCTCCAGGTCATGGCTCAGCACGGTGGCGACCACCTGGACCTCGTTGCGGAAGCCCTGCGGGAACAGCGGGCGGATCGGGCGGTCGATCAGGCGGCTGGTCAGCACTTCCTTCTCGGTCGGGCGTCCTTCGCGCTTGAAGAAGCCGCCGGGGATCTTGCCGGCGGCGAAGGTCTTTTCCTGGTAGTTCACCGTCAGCGGAAAGAAGTCCTGGCCGGGCTTGGCGGTGCGGACACCGACGGCGGTGCACAGCACGATCGTGTCGCCGTAGCTGACCATGCACGGCGCCATCGGCCTGGCGGGCGATCTTGCCGGTTTCCAGCACCAGCTTGCGGCCGCCCCAGTCGAGTTCCTTGACGGAAATAGTTGAACATGTCTCAATCCTCTCTGAAGTCCGGCGGGACGGACGGCAGCGGGGTCGATCCGTCAGAGTTCACTGTGGGAGACGGCGTCTCGGGCGGCACGGGGGCGGTCTGCACATTTGGCGCAGCCGCGATGTGACGATGCCGGTTTGCGCAAGCGCCGGAGCACCATCACGACCATGTGGCCGGAAACGCCGTCACGGCTCCCTGGTCAGGGAAATCCGGATCGGCTGGCTGTCTTCCGCCGCGACGGCGGCCGGAGCACCATGCCCCGGGCAGTTATTGCCCCGCGCCACCATGACGCGAGGAGCGGCACCGGCGAGGTTCCGGTTGGAACCAAGCCGGCGAACTCGGCGTCAGCGACGCAGGCTGAGGCGGCCGATCAGCGTCTCGTAGCGGCGCTGGTCCTTGCGCTTCAGGTAATCGAGCAGGCGGCGGCGCCGGCCGACCAGCATCAGCAGGCCACGACGGCTGTGAAAATCCTTCGCGTGGGTCTTGAGATGCTCGGTCAGGTTGCCGATCCGCTCGGACAGCAGGGCAACCTGAACCTCCGGACTGCCGGTATCCTTGGCGCCGGTGGCGTAATCGGTGATGAGCGCCGTACGGCGCTCCACGGTGATCGACATCGCATATACTCCTGATTGGGTTGAAAGGAGCGTGCGACTTCTAGAGAAGCCGTTCGGGTTTCAGCCAGCCATCCTCCAGCCGGCACAGTCCGATCACGCGGCTCCCCGCCATGGCGCGGGCCAGTCCCCCATCGGGATCGGCCGCCCCTGGAATGCGGCCCATCAACGCGACCAGGCTGATTGCCTGGCCATGCGACAGGCCGGAGGCTTCCGTTTCGGTCAAGGCCAGTGCCGGGATGTCGGCCAGCGCGGTCGCGACCGGAAGCAGGAAGTCCGGAGAGGTGGGCGGGGTATCCTCTGCCCGCAGCAGTTTGTCCAGCGGAATCGCCTGGGATTCGCTGAACGGGCCGACCCGCAGCCGGCGCAGGGCGGCGACATGGCCCAGGCGTGCCGCAGGCGCCTTCGCGAGGTCGCGGGCCAGGCTGCGCATGTACACGCCCTTGCCGGACTGCGACCTCGAACACCGCGGTATCGGCGTCCGGGCGGTCGATCAGGTCGAACCGGTCGACCCGGGCCGGCGCGCGGCTCCAGCACCGGGGGCGTGCCGGCGCGGGCCAGGTCGTAGGCACGCTCGCCCGCCACCTTGATCGCCGAATACGCCGGCGGAACCTGCATGATGTCGCCACGGAACGCCTGCAGCGCCACGCGGATCTGCGTCGTCGGTCGGCCGCACGTCGCGAGGTCTCGACGGTCTTGCCGTCGGCGTCGTCGGTGTCGCGCGCCTCGCCCAGGCGAAGGGTGAAATGGTAGATCTTGGTGCCGTCCATCACATACGGAACCGTCTTGGTGGCGGCGCCGAACGCGACCGGCAGCAGCCCGGTGGCAAGCGGATCGAGCGTTCCGCCATGCCCGGCCTTGCGCGCATCGAACGCGCGCCGCACCCGGTTGACGACGTCGGTGCTGGTCAATCCCTGCGGCTTGTCCACGACGAGCCAGCCGTCCAACGGACGGCCGCGAAGTTTGCGTTGGCGCATGTCTTTGAAATCAGTCAGGTTTTTGGTCTTGATTGGGATCGTGCGCAAGGTCGCGGGCGACATCTGGCGCGCGCAGCAGGCTGTCGACATGCATCGCGTAGTCGATGCTGGTATCGGCCTGGAAAGAAAGGTCCGGCGCCATTCGCAGCCGCAGCGCCTTGGCGACCTGGCCCCGCAGATACGGCGCGGCGCGGCGCAACGCCGGCAGTTTACGGTCGATGTCGGACCGCCCGAGCCGGGTGACGAACGCCGTCGCCCGCTTCAGGTCCGGCCCGATCCGCACTTCGGTGACGGTGATCACCACGTCCGACAGTTCCGGGTCGCGGATCTCGCCGCGCTGGAAAACCCCGGCGAGCACGTGGCGGATTTCCTCCGCCACCCGCAACTGCCGCTGGCTCGGCGCCTTGGCCGACTGCCGCGCGGCGCGCGGCTTGGCCGGCGGCCCGGCTTTCGTGCGTGCGCCGGCCGACTTCCCCGAAGCCTTCGCGGCGCCCTGCCTCAACCCGGCACCATCTCGATATCGAAGCACTCGACCACGTCGCCCTCGCGGATGTCCTCGAAATTGGCGAAGGACAGGCCGCATTCGTAGCCGCGGGCGACTTCGCGCACGTCGTCCTTGAAGCGCTTCAGCTGCGTCAGCTCGCCGTTGTGGATCACCACGCCGGCGCGCAGCAGCCGCACGCCGGCGCCACGCTTCACCAGGCCCTCGGTCACCATGCAGCCGGCGACCTTGCCGGATCTTGGTGATGTCGAACACCTTGCGGATTTCGGCATAGCCCAGGAAACGCTCGCGCGCCTTCGGTGCGATCTTGCCCTTGACCAACGCCTGAATGTCGTCGGCGACATCGTAGATGATCGAGTAGTAGCGGATATCCACGCCGTCCCGCGTCGCCAGTTCGCGCGCCTGGCTGGTGGCGCGGACGTTGAACGCCACGATCATGGCGTCGGACGCCTTGGCCAGTTGCACGTCGCTCTCGGTGATCTGTCCAACCGCAGGACAGCAGCACGCGAACGCGGACCTCCTCATGCGCGAGCTTCAGCACGGTGGCCTGGATAGCCTCCGCACTGCCCTGCACGTCGGCCTTGATCAGCACCGCGACCTCTTTCTGCACGCCCGCCTGGATGCGGGCCAGCATCTCCTCCAGCGTGCCGCGCGCCGCGGCGGTAACGCCGGCGCTCTTGTCGCGCAGCTTGCGCTGGCGGAACTCGCTGATCTCGCTGCGCGCGCGCCTCGGTCTCGACGGCGACGAACGGCTCGCCCGCCACCGGCACGCCGGCCAGGCCGAGGATTTCCACCGGGCTGGACGGCCCGGCATGCCTGATCGCCCGGCCGCGGTCGTCGAGCATCGCCCGGACCCGGCCCCATTCCGCGCCGGCGACGACGATGTCGCCCTGGAGCAGCGTGCCCTTCTGGACCAGCACCGTCGCGACAGGGCCGCGGCCACGGTCAAGCCGGCTTTCGATCACCGTGCCCTCGGCGTTGCGTTCCGGGTTGGCCTTGCAGGTCGAGGATTTCGGCCTGCAGCAGGATCGCTTCCTGCAGCTTGTCGAGGCCGGTGCGCTTGGTCGCGGACACTTCGACGTCCTGGGTCTCGCCACCCATCTCCTCGACGACGACCTCGTGCTGCAGCAATTCCTGCCGCACCCGGTTCGGGTTGGCGTCCGGCTTGTCCATCTTGTTGATGGCCACGATCAGCGGCGCGTTCGCCGCCTTGGCGTGGCGGATCGCCTCGATGGTCTGCGGCATCACGCCATCATCGGCCGCCACCACCAACACGACGATGTCGGTGACGCCGGCACCGCGCGACCGCATGGCGGTGAACGCCTCGTGGCCGGGCGTGTCGATGAAGGTGATCTGCTGGCCGTTGTTCAACGTGACCTGATAGGCGCCGATATGCTGGGTGATGCCGCCAGCCTCGCCGGACGCGACGTCGCTTGCCCGCAGCGCATCGAGCAGCGAGGTCTTGCCGTGATCGACATGGCCCATCACGGTCACGACAGGCGGACGGCCCTCAAGCTGGGTGTCGGTGTCGACGGTGCCTTCCAGCCCCATCTCCACCGCGTCCTCGGAGACGCGCTTCACCCGGTGACCGAACTCCTGCACCACCAGTTCGGCGGTGTCGGCATCCAGGCTCTGGGTGATGGTCGCCATGACGCCCATCTTCATCAACGCCTTGACCACATCAGGCGCGCGGGCGGCCATGCGATTGGCCAGCTCCTGAACGGTAATGTGGTCCGGCAACACAACTTCGCGCACGACTTTCACCTGATCGGAGCGCAGCAGCTCCAGTTCCGCCTGGCGGCGCTCACGGTCCCGCTGGCGACGGACGGATGCCAAGCTGCGGACGCGGTCGTCCTCGCCTTCGATCGCCGCCTGAACGTCGATGCGGCCGGCGCGGCGGCGATCGTCCACGCCCTTCTTCGGCGCGGCGGTCGCGGGCTTGCGCGGCGGCAGGATCACGCCACTCGGGCTGCGGCGGATCGGCCGGGTTTCTTCGTCTTCCTCGGTCACGCGCGCCGGCTTCAGGCGCAGCGTTTCACCGGGGGCGGCGGCAGCGGACGGGGTGCGCCGGCCGCGGCGCGCGGCGCACGTCGTCGGCGCCACGTTCGACCGGGGCGCTGGTGCGCGCGGCATTGGCGGCGGCGGCGGCGGCGGCATCGACCCGCTGCGCTTCCAGTTCGGCCTTCGCCTGCGCCTCTTCTTCGATCTTGCGCCGCGCCTCTTCCTCGGCGGCCTTGCGGGCATCTTCCTCGCGCCGGCGATTTTCCTCGGCGGCGGACAGGATCGAGATCGTTTCCTGCTCGCGGCGCTCGGCATCGCGCTTGGCGTTGTCGCGCTGCTGCTCGACCAACGCGCGTTGGCGGGCGGCCAACTCGGTCGCGGTCAGCGCCCGGCCGGCACCGGCCGGGGCGCGCGCCGCGGGGCTTGGCGCACGGGCGGTCCCGGTCGCGCCGGGGCCGGCGGCGTCCGAGGGGCGAGGGCACGGCCGGCTGCGGTACGCCGGCGCGCTTCTTTCGCACTTCGACCTGCACCACCTTGGAGCGGCCGTGGCTGAAACTCTGTCGCACGGATCCGGCATCCACGGTCCGCCCCAACTCCAGACGCCCCGCGGGACGTAAGGAGAGCCGGCTTTTTGCCGCGTCCTGATCGTTGCTTTCGCTCATCTACTCGCCTGCTTTCAAGTCATTCCCTGCCGCCGCCGGCATCCCGGCATCCGGTCTCATCGCACCCGGTCCCAAAGCCCGCTTGGCCCTGTCTACGGCCGCAGCGTCCGGCGGCGTCAAGCCAGCCAGCCGCCCGGCCTCGATCCTCAGCGTCTCCGCCAACCTGCCGCGGGCCACCGCCACATGCACCGCATGGTCACGGCCGAACACCGCTCCCAAGGTCGCACCGTCCAGCGGCGTCACCACCGCAAGTCCGGTGGCGCGGCCGCCCAGGAAACGAACCCGCTCCTCGGGGCTGCCGTCGCAGGCCTGGATCACCAGCCCCGCGCGTCCGCCGTCCAGCCATTCCCGCGCCTTGGTGAAGCCGCTGATCGCCTGCCCCGCGCGGCGGGCAAGCCCCAGAGTGTCGCCGATCCGCCGTGCAAGCGCCGCCTTCAGGTCGAGCGTGAGATCGGGGGGCACAGTCACCTGCCCACGGGCCGCTTTGGCAAATGCGCCCCGGGTACGGGCGGTTTCTATCACATCCAAACGGGCACTCAACCATATTCCCCGGCCGGGCAGCCTTGCGGCCAGGTCGGGCACCACGCGCCGGTCCGGTCCGATCACAAATCGGATCATCGATTCCGCCGGCAACCGCTCGCGCGTCACGACGCAGCGCCGCAGTGGGCCGGTTTCCGGCTCCTCCGCCAGTTCGGTCGACTCAGGCTCGTCCGGGTCACTCGTCGCTCGGTCAGGCGTGGCCTTTCTCCCCCGCAGCGCCATTGCCGTCTGCGCCGGAACTCCTCGGCGAACCAATGCGCCCGCGCCGCCATGATCACGTCGTTGGCGGTCGCCTCGTCCATGTTGGCCTCGCCGACGATCTCGACCAGTTCGTCCGACGCCAGGTCGGCGAGATCGTCGAGCGTCTTCACGCCCTTCTCGCCAAGCGCCACCAGCATCGCCGGCGTCAGCGTCTCGATCGCCGGCGATCTCGTCGGACACGCCCGAGCTCCACGCGCTTCGTCGTCGAGCTCGCCGTCGCGCTTCACGCAGATGCTGCTCGGCGCGGCGGATCAGCTCCTCGGCGACCGCCTCGTCAAAGCCTTCGATATCAGCCAATTCTTCCAACGGCACGAACGCCAGCTCCTCGATCGTGTTGAAACCCTCGGTCACCAGCAACCCGGCGATCACGTCGTCGACATCCAGTGCTTCGACGAACAGGCCGGTGCGGCGGCGGAATTCTTCCTGCCGGCGCTCGCTTTCCTCGGCTTCGGTCAGAATGTCGATGTCCCAGCGGGTCAGCTGACTGGCGAGGCGGACGTTCTGCCCGCGCCGTCCGATCGCCAGCGATAAGTTGGTCATCGGGCACCACGACTTCAACGCGGCCGGCTTCCTCGTCCATCACCACCTTGGTCACCTCGGCCGGCGCCAGGGCGTTCACCACGAAGGTCGCGGCCTGCGGCGACCACGGAATGATGTCGATCTTCTCGCCCTGCAGCTCCTGCACCACCGCCTGCACCCGCGATCCACGCATGCCGACGCAGGCGCCGACCGGATCGATCGAGGCATCGCGGGAGATCACCGCCATCTTGGCGCGGCTGCCGGGGTCGCGCGCGACCGCCTTGATCTCGATGATCCCGTCATAGATCTCCGGCACTTCCTGCGCGAACAACTTGGCGAGGAAGCCCGGGTGGGTGCGGCTGAGGAAAATCTGCGGGCCACGCGGCTCCTCGCGCACGTCGTAGATATAGGCGCGGACGCGGTCGCCGTTGCGGAAGCTCTCGCGCGGGATCAGCTCGTCGCGGCGCAGCAGCGCCTCGGCACGGCCGATCTCCACCATCAGGTTGCCGTACTCGGTGCGCTTCACCACGCCGTTGATGATCTCGCCGACGCGGTCCTTGAACTCGTCGAACTGCTTCCTGCGCTCGTATTCGCGCACCCGCTGCACGATCACCTGCTTGGCGGTCTGGGCGGCGATGCGGCCGAAATCGATCGGCGGCAGCGGGTCGATCAGGTGGCCGCCGATCTCGATGTCCGGCTTGAACTTGCGGGCGATGTGGACGGGGATCTGGGTTTCCTCGTTCTCCACCGTCTCGACCGCCTCGGTCCAGCGCGACAGGCGCACATCGCCGGTCTTGCGGTCGATGGTGGCGCGGATGTCCTTCTCGTGGCCGTATTTGGCGCGGCCGGCCTTCTGGATGGCCTGTTCCATCGCCTCGAGCACTTCATCCCGATCGATCGATTTCTCCCGCGCCACGGCGTCGGCGACGAGGAGCAGTTCGGGACGGGCAATCGCGGTGTCCATCATGGGCCTCTCAGTGTTTCCGGGCGGTGTGGCCGGTCATGGCGGCAGTCATTTCGTTTCCTGGCATATCGTTTCCTGACGCGCCGTTTCCTGGCGCATCGGCTGCCGGGCCGTCTTCCTCGGCGGGTGCCGATGCGGCGGTGGCGGCGATCAACTCGTCGGTCAACACCAGCTTGGCGCGGCGGATATCGGCGAGCGGCAGGGCGAGTTCCACCCCGTCATCGAGGCGCATCCGCGCATGCGTCGCGTCCGCGCCGAGCGCCGTGCCAGTGATCCGCCGGCGGCCATCGAGAGGGATCGACATCTCGGCGCGGGCGAGGTGGCCGGCGAAGCGGTTCCAGTCCTTGCGCCGGGTCAGCGGCCGGTCGATCCCGGCCGAACTGACCTCCAGCGTCCAGTTGCCGGGGATGGGATCGGCCACATCGAGCACCGCGCCGCAGGCCCGGCTGATGACCTCGCAATCCTCGACCGTGATGGTGCTGCCGTCGGTGCGGTCGGCCATCACCTGCACGGTCGGCCGTTCACGGCCGAGCACGGCGACGCGCACCAGCTCGTAGCCGAGATCGACCAGGGTCGGCCCGATCGCATCGGCGATGCGGGCCTCAAGGCCGGTATGCAGGGGAAGATCCTGGTCCAAAACAAAACAGTCCAAAACAAAAAAGGCGGCCCGCGAAGGCCACCCTCCAAAGCAGCGGAAGATGTCGTAAGCGACCTATTTAGCGCCGAGGGCCGCCGGTTGCAAGGGTGAAGCGCCGGTTCGCACCGCAGCCGGCGCGCCGATTTATGCCCTTGCTTCCCTGGCCAGGCGATCACGTAACTGTATAAAATCCACCATGGACCGCGTACGCCCGAACGACCTGCCCGAAACCACCCGGCTGCGCACGGCCGATCTGTGCGTCGTCATCCCCGTGCTGAACGAGCACGACAACATCGCCCCGCTGGTCGACCGGCTGCGGCTGGCGCTCGACGGCATCGCGTGGGAGGTGATCTTCGTCGACGACGATTTCCACCGACGGCACCCGCGAGGCCGTGGCCATCCTCGCGATCACCGATCGCCGCATCCGGCTGCTGCACCGAATTGGCCGGCGCGGCCTGTCCACCGCCTTCATCGAAGGCGCGCAGGCGAGTCTCGCCCCGTACATCGCGGCCCTTGACGGTGACATGCAGCATGACGAGCGGGTATTGCCGCGCGATGTTCGCGCTGATGCGCGACGAAGGCATCGAGATCGCCATCGGCAGCCGTTATGTCGACGGCGGTGGCGTCGGCGGCTGGGACAGCCGGCGGGCCGGGATGTCGAGCCTCGCGACCAGGCTGTCGCGCTTCGTGCTGCGGGTGCCGGTGGCCGACCCGATGAGCGGCTTCTTCATGATCCGCCGCGACGTGTTCGACCGCGCGGTTCGGCGGCTGTCGGCGATGGGCTTCAAGATCCTGCTCGACATCATCGCCTCGTTGCCGGAGCGGCCGGTGATGCGCGAGCTGCCCTACGAATTCCGCAACCGGGTGGCCGGCGACAGCAAGCTCGACGCCGGCGTGCTGCGCGACTTCCTGATGTTGATCCTGGACAAGCTGATCGGCCACGTCGTGCCGGTGCGCTTCCTGCTGTTCGCCGCCGTCGGCGCGCTGGGCATCGCCGCGCATATGCTGGTGCTGCTGCTCGGCCTGGAAGGCGGGCTCGGCTTCGAGGCGGCGCAGATCCTGGCCACCGCCTGCGCCATCGTCGGCAATTTCACCCTCAACAACCTGTTCACCTTCCGCGAGCGCCGGCTGCGTGGCTGGAGCTTCGTGCAGGGGCTGCTCACCTTCGCGCTGATTTCGAGCGTGGGTGCGGCGGGCAATATCAGCGTGTCGTCGTTCCTGTTCGGCACCGCGCATTCGTCGTGGTGGCTGGCCGGCATCGCCGGCGCGGGCATGAGCCTGGTGTGGAACTACGCCGTCAGCTCGGTGATCACCTGGCGGCGCTCATAACGACAGGGGCGATTCAGCGGCGGGTGAGCGACCAGTACAGCGGGTGCCGGCCGGCGGCGAGCGCCTTGGCCTCGTAACGGGTCGCCGGCCAGCCTTCCGGGCGCCGCGACGAGGGCGGCGGCACATTGAAGAAATCCTGGCGGGCCAGCACCTCGGCCACCCAGGCCTGGTATGTCGGGTCATCGCTGGCAATCCGCCATACGGCGCCGGGTTTCAGCACCCGGGCCACCTCCGGCAACTGGGCCGGATGCACGAAGCGCCGCTTGGCGTGACGCGATTTCGGCCAGGGATCGGGAAACATGAGAAAAAGCCGGTCCAGCGCCGCATCCGGCAGCAGGCGGAGCAACGCCCGCGCGTCATCGTCCCACAGGCGCAAATTGCCGGGCAGCGACGCCGTCGCCTCGCCGCCTTCCGGCACCAGGCGGGACAGCAGCGAGCAGATGCCGTTCTCGAACACCTCGCAGGCGATCAGGCCGATCTCGGGGTTGGACGCGGCCAGCGCCTGCGCGTGCTCGCCGCCGCCGAAGCCGACTTCAAGCCACAACGCCTGCGGACGCGGATCGAACGCCGCCCACGGGTCACCCGCGGCCTCGGCGGAGAAGCGCAGCCGCGGCAGCGTCTCGGCCAGCAGGCGATGCTGGCGAGGCCGCAGCGGGTGGCTGCGCTGGCGCCCGTACAGGCGATCGGGCGGCGGCTTCATGTCCAGCCCTCCCATGGCGGGAGGGAAAACCGCTCTCAGCGGCCGAACGCGGATCTCAGCGCCGGCACCAGATCGGTCTTTTCCCAGGTGAAGGTGTTCCGGGCCGGGTCGGGATCGCGGCCGAAATGACCGTAGGCCGAGGTCACCGCATAGATCGGGCGGTTCAGCTGCAGATGCTCCCGAATGCCGCGCGGACGCAGGTTCATCAGCTCGCGCAGCGTCTTCTCGAGCTTTTCCTCCTCCACGTCATACGGGTTGCCATGCAGCTCGACATACACCGACAGCGGATCGGAAACGCCGATGGCGTAGCTGATCTGCAGCGTGCAGCGCTCGGCGAGGCCCGCGGCCACCACGTTCTTGGCGAGGTAGCGGCAGGCATAGGCGGCGCTGCGGTCCACCTTGGTCGGGTCCTTGCCGCTGAACGCGCCGCCGCCATGCGGGGCGGCACCGCCATAGGTGTCGACGATGATCTTGCGCCCGGTCAGGCCGCAATCGCCGTCCGGGCCGCCGATGACGAAATTCCCCGTCGGGTTGATGTAGATGTCGCGATCCGGCGGCATCCAGCCATCCGGCAGCGCCGCCTTGATCAGCGGCATCAGCATCTGCTTGATCTCGGCCTGCTCCACCCCTTCCTCGTGCTGGGTGGACAGCACCACCGAGGTCGCGCCGATCGGCTTGCCGTCGACATAGCGCAGCGTCACCTGGCTTTTGGCATCGGGGAGCAGCCCTTTCACCACGGAGTCGCCGGCATGCCGCTTCTCGTTGATGCGGCGCAGGATCAGGTGGGCGTAATGCAGCGGTGCGGGCATCAGCGACGGCGTCTCGGTGCAGGCGTAGCCGAACATGATGCCTTGGTCGCCGGCGCCTTCGTCCTTGTTTCCCGCCGAATCGACGCCGGCGGCAATGTCGGTGGACTGCGCGTGCAGATGGATGGCGACGTCGGCGTGCTTCCAGCTGAAGCCGGCCTGATCGTAGCCGATATCCTTGATCGCCTCGCGGACCAAGCCCTCGAGCTGCGCCGTGTCAACCGATTCGGGCCGCGGGTCTCACCGGCGAGGACCACCCGGTTGGTGGTGACCAGGGTTTCGCAGGCGACGCGCGCCTGCGGGTCGGCTGCCAGGAACGCGTCCAGCACGGTATCGCTGAGCCGGTCGGCGACCTTGTCGGGATGGCCTTCCGAAACGGATTCGGAAGTGAACAGGAATTCGCCCTTGTCGCGCATATCTCTTCCCGTGCTGACAGTATGTGGCAGGAATGTTGCCGGTGGTGATTGCCCCAGACAGGGGGGCGGGGGGTGTGTGGCCGAAAGGGTTCCGGGGGTCAAGCCTCGGCCGGCGGTCACGCGCAGCATCGGTCCGGCACGGTCGTGCCGGGCAGGCCGCCGCGTGGCGCGGCTTCACGCCAGCCCGAGCACGTCCATCATGTTGTAGAGACCCGGTTTGCGTCCCCGCACCCACAGCGCCGCACGAACGGCGCCGCTGGCGAAGGCGCGGCGGTCGAAAGCGCGATGGGTGAGGGAGATATGCTCGGTGCCGGAGGCGAACAGCAGCGTGTGCTCGCCCACCACCTGCCCGCCCCGCAATGCGGCGAAACCGATGGCGCCGGTCTTGCGGGCGCCGGTATGGCCGTCGCGGCCGCTCTCCTTCACCGCCTCCAGCTCCACGCCGCGTCCGCGCGCCACCGCGCGGCCCATGCCAATGGCGGTGCCGGAGGGCGCGTCGACTTTTTGGCGATGGTGCATTTCGACGATCTCGGCGTCGTAGGCATCGCCCGGGAGGGCGGCGGCCATTTTCTCCGCCAGCGCCAGCACCAGCGTCACCCCGGGCGAGAAATTCGGCGCGTAGACCACGGCGATCCGCTCCGCCGCGCGCGCCACCGCCACCTCGTCCGCGGCCGACAGCCCGGTGGTGCCGAGCACCCAGGCGGTTCCGGCCTCGGCGAGGGCGCGCGCGTGCGGTTGGACGGTGCTGGCGTGGGTGAACTCCATCACCACTTCGCTCGCGGCCGCGAGGGCGGCGATGTCGCTGAATATCGGCGCCTTGGCCGGGATCGACACGCCCGCCCGCTCGATGCCGCCGGCCAGCGTGGCGCCGGCGGCGGCGACCTCCTCGGCCAGCAACTGTCCCATCCGGCCGGCGATTCCGGCGATTCCGATGCCTTGTTTCATGCCTCGCTTCTACGCTGCCCCGCGACGAGCCGCATCAGCGATTTCGCATCAAGCGGCGCCCGCACCTTCATGTCGTTGTCGAAATACACGAAGACGTCCCGCACCACCCGCCGCGCCACCGGCGCCAGCCGACCGGCGTCGGCCGGCGTGCCGCCCTGCCGCCAAACGGCGATCCGCCCCGCCCATTGCTTCAGCGCGGCGGCGCCGTAGCCGCTGGCGTACAGCTCCTTGGAGCCATGCAGGCGGCAATAGACGAAATCGGCGGTCACATCCAACAGCCGCGGCCATTGCACCGTGTCGGCACAGACCAGGGCGACGCCATGGGCGCGCAGCAGGTCGATGAATTCGCGGCAGGCGAAGCTCGGGTGGCGAATCTCGACGGCGTGGCGAAGTCTTCGTTCCGCGTCGGCCTTCACCCAGGCGCGGCCGTCCAGCCTGGCGTCGTGCCGCCGGGCGAGCCGCGCCGCCGCCTTGGTGTCTTGCGGCAACAAGGCCAGGAACGGCGCCATCACCGTCGGATCGAAGCGAAAATTCGGCGGGAACTGCCACAACACCGGCCCGAGCTTGGCGCCCAGCCGCAGCACCCCGGAGGCGAGGAAATTCGCCAGCGGCACCTCGACCTCGCGCAGGCGGAGCATATGGGTGATGTAGCGCGAGCCCTTCACCGCGAAGACGAAATCCTCCGGCGTTTCGGCGGCCCAGCGGGCGAAGGCTTCGGGTTTCTGCAAGCCGTAGAACGTGCCGTTCACCTCGATGCTGGGGAAGATCGCGGCGGCGTAGGCAAGCTCGTCCCGCGCTCGCAGCCCCTTCGGGAAGAACACGCCCCGCCACGGCGCGTAGGTCCAGCCGGAGATCCCGATCCTGATCTGCCCACGCTTCATCCCGGCCCGCGCCTCATTTGGCGGCTTCCACCCTGGCATCGGTGGCCGGCGCTACGTAAGCTCGCGGCGGATGCAGAGGAAAACACGATGTCATCGCGCTATCGCATCGGCTTCGACATCGGCGGCACCTTCACCGACTTCATCCTGCTCGACACGCAGCGCAACGACATCCGCCTGCACAAGTGCCTGACCACGCCGCACGACCCCTCGGTCGGCGCGCTGGAGGGCCTCGCCGAACTGCTGCACGCGGCCGACCTGACGCTCGCCGACATCGGCGACATCGTGCACGGCACCACGCTCGTCACCAACGCCCTGATCGAGCGCAGCGGCGCGCGCCTCGGCCTGATCACCACGCGCGGGCTTTCGCGACATCCTCGAGATGGGCACCGAGCAGCGCTACGACATCTACGACCTGTTCCTGCAATTCCCCGACCCGCTGGTGCCGCGCCGCCACCGCCTGGAAGTGGCGGAACGGATGGACCGCGACGGCAACGTGCTGACGCCGCTCGATCCCGCCGAGGTCCGCGCGGCGGCGCAGCGCCTGGTCGCGGACGGCGTCGAGGCGATCGCCGTCTGCTTCCTGCACGCCTATCGCAATCCCGCGCATGAGCGCGACGCCGCGGCGATCGTGCGCGCGCGCATTCCCCGACATCGCGGTCTCGATCTCGTCCGACGTGGTGGCGGAGCTGTGGGAATACCAGCGCTGCAACACCACCTGCGCCAACGCCTACGTGCAGCCGCTGATGGGCCGCTACATCGCGAAGCTCGAGCGCGAACTGCACGCGCGCGGCTTCCGCGGCGAGCTGCGCTTCATGCACTCCGCCGGCGGCCTGCTGTCGCCCGAGACCGCGCGCGACTTCCCGATCCGCATGCTGGAGAGCGGCCCCGCCGGCGGCGGCCTCGCCACCGCGTTCTTCGGCGCCGCCGCCGGCAAGCCCGACGTGATCTCGTTCGACATGGGCGGCACCACGGCGAAGGCCTGCCTGATCGAGAACGGCCGCGCCGAGATCGCGCCGATGATGGAAGCGGCGCGCGTGCACCGCTTCAAGAAAGGCTCCGGCCTGCCGATCAAGGCGCCGGTCATCGACATGATCGAGATCGGCGCCGGCGGCGGCTCGATCGCCGCGATCGACGAGGTCGGGCTGCTGCGCGTCGGCCCGCATTCCGCCGGCGCCGATCCGGGCCCGGCCTGCTACGGCCGCGGCGGCACCGAGCCGACGGTGACCGACGCCAATCTGCTGCTCGGCTATTACGATCCCGGCTTCTTCCTCGGCGGCCGCATGGCGCTGGATCGCGATGCGGCGGAACGCGCGCTGGCGAACGGTCGGCGCGACGCTCGGCCTGTCGGCGATCGACACCGCCTGGGGCATCCACCGCATGGTGGTGGAGAACATGGCCGCCGCGGCGCGCATCCACATCGTGGAGAAGGGCAAGGACCCGCGCGCCTACGCCATGGTCGGCTTCGGCGGCGCCGGGCCCGGCGCATGCGGCCGAGGTGGCGCGCGTGCTCGGCGTGCAGCGAGGTGCTGATCCCGCCGGCCTCGGGCGCCGCCTCGGCGCTTGGGCTTCCTCGCGGCGCCGCTGTCGTTCGAGCAGGTGCGCAGCCATCCGGTGCGCCTCGACGCCGCCGGACGCCGCGGCCACCATCGATGCGATCCTGCGCGAACTGACCGCAGAGCCGCGCGCACGCCTGCTCGCCGCCGGCATTGACGCAGGCGACGTGGTGACGGAGCGCCTCGCCGACATGCGGCTCGATCGGCCAGATGCACGAGATCAGCGTGCGCGCTGCCCGGACGGCCGCGATCACCGAGGCGACGATGCCGGCGATCCGTGCCGCGTTCGCCGCCGCCTATGCCGCGCGCTATACGTCCGTCTATGCCGGCGTCGGCGTGCATGGCGGTGTCGTTCCGCGTGCGCTGCCGCGGGCCGGTGCCGCAGCTCTGTCGCTGACCGAGGCCGGCGCGCGCGCCGCCGGCGCGGCGCGCAAGGGCACGCGCGCGGCCTGGTTCGACGGCGGCTTCGTCGATACGCCGGTCTATGACCGCTACGCGCTGGCACCAGGCGCGCGCATCGCCGGCCCGGCGATCATCGAGGAGCGCGAGGCGACCACCATCGTCCCGCCCGGCGACACCGTCACCGTCGATGCCACCGGCACGCTGGCGCATCGACATCGGCCTGGCCGCCGCCGCCGCCGCGCGCGTCACCGCCGACACGCCGATCGAGCAGGCCGCGGCGCTGATCGAAGCCGATCCGGTGTCGCTCGAAATCATGTGGAGCCGCCTCGTCACCGTGGTCGAGGAGATGTGGCACACGATCTGCCGCACCGCCTTCTCGCTGATCGTGTCGGAGGCGCAGGACTTCGCCTGCGACCTGCTCGACGCCGACGGCGATTCGCTGGCGCATTCGCCGCGCGCCATGCCGGTGTTCAACCTCACCCTGCCGCGCGCGGTGAAGGCGCTGCTGGAGAAATTCCCGCCCGAGACGCTGCGGCCCGGCGACGTGCTGGTCACCAACGATCCGTGGCTCTGCGCCGGCCATCTGTTCGACATCGCCGTGGTCACGCCGGTGTTCCGCGACGGCGCGCTGGTGGCGCTGACCGGCACGGTCGGCCATGTCGGCGACATCGGCGGCACCAAGGACTCGCTGCGCGCGCGCGAGATCTACGAGGAAGGCATCCAGATCCCGCCGATGATGCTGTATCGCGCCGGCGTGCCGAACGACGACCTGTTCACGCTGATCGCCGAGAACGTGCGCAAGAGCGAGGAGGTGCTCGGCGACATCCACTCCTTCATCGCCGCCAACGCGCTCGGCGCCGAACGGCTGCTGGCGTTCATGGACGAATACGGCATGCACGATCTGCGCGCGCTCGCCGCACGTGGTGCAGACGCGCGCCGAGACGGCGATGCGCGAGGCGATCCGCGCGCTGCCGGACGGCGTGTATCGTTCGGAGATCTGGAACAATCCGCTCGGCGAGCAGCTGCACTATCCGCTGAAGCTCACCGTGCAGGGCGACGCGATCGAGCTGGACTTCGCCGGCGCGCCGGCGCAACTGCCGCAGGGCGGGCTGAACTGCACCTACACCTACACCGCGGCGCACGCGACCTATCCGATGAAGTGCATCCTCAGCCCGCAGGTGCGCAGCAATGCCGGCTGCTACCGGCCGTTCACCGTGAAGGCGCCGGAGGGCTCGATCCTCAACTGCACCAAGCCGGCGTCGGTCAACCTGCGCACCCGCGTCGGCTGGTATATCGCGCCCAACATCTTCCGCGCGCTGGCCGATGCGGCGCCGGCGCAGGTGCAGGCGGCGACCGGCCTGCCGGTCGCGATCAACATCTACGGCCGCGACGGCGAACGGCCATGTCTATGCCGACCATTTCTTCATGGGTGCGCGGCCAGGGCGCCTCGCGCGCACGGCGACGGCAAGTCGGCGCTGCTGTATCCGACCTCGGCCGCCAACACCTCGGTCGAACTGATGGAAGCGCGCGCGCCGGTGCTGGTGCTGGAGAAATCCTTCGTCACCGATTCCGGCGGCGCCGGCGAGCATCGCGGCGGCTGCGGCGTGCGCACGCGGCTGCGCAAGCTGCACGACGATGGGCTGCCGACGCTGGCATCGGTCTATCCGGAAGGTGTCGGCGTCACGCGTGCAGGGACTGCACGGCGGGCTGCCCGGCGGGGGCGTGCGCGGCGTGGTGCTCGATCCGGACGGCAACGTGGTGCACGATTGCGGCACCGGCGAGTTGGTGACGCTGACCCGCACCGACCAGATCGTCGAGGTGCGACTGGCCGGCGGCGCCGGCTTCGGCGATCCGGCTTCGCGCGACCGCGCCCGGCTGGAGGAGGACATCGCCGACGGCTACGTCTCGGCGGACGGCGCCGGCGCGTACGGGACGCGAAAGGCCGCCGCCACGGCGGCGGAATGAAAATAACGCCTTGATCCGACGCGCCGCTTGCGGTACGGCGCCAGAGCCAGGACGATAGAAACCCAACGACAAGACTTCCAAGGGGCGGCGCTGATCGGCCCAATTCAACCAAGCAACGAGGGAATATCCATGCCGATTACCCGTCGGACAGCATTGCTGTCGGCTGCCGCCACCCTTCCGGTCTTTGCCGTCACTGGCCGCGCCCGTGCCGAAGACACGATCAAGATCGGCGTGGTCTCGCCGGTGACCGGCCCGGTCGCCGAGCCCGGCCGCATCCAGCTCAACAGCATCAAGCTCGCGGTCGAGAAGGTGAACGCCGCCGGCGGCGTTCTCGGCCGCAAGGTGGAGCTGGTTGTCGAGGACGACCAGGGCACCAACCCCGGCGCCGTGCTGGCTTTCTCGCGGCTGGCCGAACACCAGGACATCGTGGCCTTCGTCGGCTCGATCCGCTCCACCCAGATGAACGCCATGGCGCCCGACATGCAGAAGGTCGGCAAGCCCGTGATGTTCGGCGGCACCGACCCGACGCTGACCAAGCTCGGCAACCCCTGGCTGTTCCGCTGCCGGCCGAACGACAGCTATTCCGGCCGAGTGATCGTCGATTTCTGCACCAACACGCTGAAGCTCAACAAAGTGGCGCTGGTGCATTCCACCGACGCGTTCGGCACCGGCGGCAAGAACGCCATCGTCGCCAACCTTGAGAAGCTGAAGCTCGCCCCGGCGCTGATCCAGGGCTACACCAACACCCAGTCCGATTTCAGCCCGGTGGTCCTGGCGGTGAAATCTTCCGGTGCGGACGTGATCGTCAGCTACTTCACCAACGAGCCGGATTGCGCGGTGTTCGCCCGCCAGCTCCGCCAGCTTGGCGTGCGCACCCCCTGGGTGGGCTCGCCGTCGATCCAGTCGCCGGTGACGCGCGGCCTCGCCAAGAACGCGCTGTACGGCACCTATGCCGTCGCCGATTTCGTCGAGGACAGCAATCCCACCGCCAAGAGCTTCGCCGACGCCTACCGCGCCGCACACAAGGAATCACCGGACAGCGGCTGGACTTATGACGCGATGCTGATCCTCGCCAAGGCGATGAACGCCGCAAAAAGCACCGATCCGGAAAAAATTCGCGGCGCGATCCTGGCGGTCAAGAAATTCCCCGGCACCGAGGGCGAATATAATTTCGACCAGTTCGGCGACGGGCTGCACGGCTACAACGTCGTCGTCAACAACAACGACAAGATCGACTTCAAGCAGCACATCGAGTTCACCGACTGAGAATCGCCGGATCGGAGTGCCGCCGTTTTGAGCGATTTCCTCCAGTTGCTGTTCCAGGGCCTGGGCATCGGCGCGATCTACGCGCTGGTGTCCCTCGGCTTCGTGCTGTTGATCCGCGCCGCCAGCGTGGTGAATTTCGCCCAGGGCGAGTTCTCCATGCTGGGCGCCTATTGCATGGTCGTGCTGTTCAACATCCTGGGCGTGCCGTATTTGCTCGGCGTCCTGCTCGCGGTTTTGCTGATGACCGCGTTCGGGCCGATCTTCGCCTACATCACCTATTGGCCGTTGCGCTTTCGTGGCGGCCTGCCGGTGATCATCAGCACGATCGGCGCCTCGATCTTCCTGCAGAACATCGTGCTCGTGCTGTACGGCCCGACCTCGGTGCCGCTCGACGGGCTGTTCGAATCCGATGGCTGGCAGATCGGCGAGGTGTTCCTGGCCAGCCAGTACCTGGCGATCATGGCCATCGCCGTCGTGCTGGTGGTGCTGCAATACCTGGTGTTCGAGAAGACCCTGCTCGGCAAGAAGCTGCAGGCGACCAGCCAGGACAAGGAAATGGCCAGCCTGCTCGGCATTCCCGTGGTGGCGATGATCATGATCACCTTCGCCTATAGTTCGGCGATGGGCGGGCTGGCCGGCATCCTGGTGGCACCGATCCTGTTCGTCTCCGTCAACATGGCCGGAGCGATCACCCTCAAGGCCTTCGCCGCCAACATCATCGGCGGCTACGGCAGCATTCCCGGCGCGATCCTCGGCGGCGCTCGCGATCGGGGTCGCCGAGACGTTGGGTGCGGCCTATATCTCGGTGCCCTACAAGGACGCCTTCGCCTTCATCGATGCTGCTGATGTTCCTGATGGTCCGCCCGCAGGGATTGTTCGGCGAGAAGATCTCGGAGAAGGCATGAGCACCAGCGTCATGACGTCGGTCGCGGGCGCCGGCGCGCGGAGCGCCAACCCCTGGCGCGGCTTGCCGCTCGCCGGGGCCGCGATCCTGGTCGCCATCGGCTTCGCCTTCGTCGCACCCCAGCAGGGCTACTATCTGAACATCCTGATCCAGGCAGCGACCTACGCCATCGGCGTGCTCGGCCTCGTGGTGGTGCTCGGCTATTGCGGCCAGATCTCGATCGCGCAGGCGGCGTTCTTCGGCATCGGCGCCTATGGCGTGGCGCTCGGCACCGTCGATTACGGCATGCCGTTCTTCGTCGCCATGGCGATCGGCGTCGCCTTGGCGGCCGCCTTCGGATTCGATCCTCGGGCTCGCGAGCCTGCGCCTCGGCGGCCATTACATCGGCATGGTGACGATCAGCTTCCAGCAGATCCTCACTTTGGTGCTGACCAACTGGATCGGCTTCACCCACGGGCCGGACGGGGTGCGCAACATCGCCCGGCCGCATCCGTTCGGCATCAGCCTCGAAAACGGCAACGCCTTCCTCGGTGTTTGCCTGGTGGCACTGGTGCTGTGCACACTGTTTGTCTGGCGGTTGAAATCGAGCCGCCTCGGCCGCGCCATGCAGGCGGTGCGCGACAACGACCTCGCCGCCAGCACCTGCGGCATCAACGTGTTCGGCACCAAGGTGGTCGCGTTCGGCATCAGCGCCATCCTCGGCGGCATCGGCGGCAGCCTGTTCGCCGGCGGCTTCCGCTACATCAGCCCCGACCAGTTCAGCTTCGCCGAATCCATCGTGCTGCTGACGATGGGCCTGCTCGGCGGCATCCAGTCGCCGTTCGGTGGCCTGATCGGCACCACGCTGCTGGTGGTGCTGCCGGAATGGCTGCGCTTCCTCAAGCAGGTCTACCTCGCCGTGTACGGCGCGGCGGTGATCCTCATCATGGTCTTTCTGCCCGATGGCCTGTGGGGCTTCGTCGATGCAAGGTTGCGCAGGCGCGCCCGCCCTGTCGGCGACGCCCAGGTGGCACCGCTGCCGCTGCTCGGCCGCACCGGCGGCGAATCGGATGAGATCGTGCTGAGCGTGGCGCAGCTTGCCAAACATTTCGGCGGCCTGAAGGCGATCGATGGTGTCGACCTCGCGGTGCGCCGCGGCACCGTGCACGCGTTGATTGGCCCCAACGGCTCCGGCAAGACCACCTTCATCAACGTCGTCACCGGCCTGTATGCCGCCACCAGCGGCAACATCACGTTCGTCGGGCAAGACATCACCACGCGCTCGCCGCATGCGCGCAACCGCGCCGGCCTCGCCCGGACCTATCAGAACATCCGGGTGTTCCGCGGCATGACGGTGATGGAGAACGTCATGGTCGGCGCCGAGCGGCCCGGCAACGACGTCGCCGGAGACCCCGCCGCCGTGGTCGCCCGGGCGCTTGCCGCGCTGGATTTCGTCGACATGCGCGGCGATGCGCACCGCATGGTCGGCGAGCTTTCCTATGGCCACCAGCGCTATGTCGAGATCGCCCGCGCTTTGGCCGCCAACCCGCACACCTTGCTGCTGGACGAACCGGCGGCCGGCCTGAACATGACCGAGAAGGTCGAGCTCGGGCATTTGCTGCGCCGCCTGAAGGGCCACGGCCTGACCATCATGATCATCGACCACGACATGAATCTGGTGGAACAGGTGGCCGACCACATCACCGTGCTGAATTTCGGCCGCCGCATCGCCGACGGCACGCCGCAATCGGTGCTGAGCCACCCCGACGTGATCGCGGCCTATCTCGGCGAGCCGCGCCGCAACGAGGCGGCCTGAACATGAGCCTGCTGGAAATCAAGGGCCTGGTCGCGCGCTATGGTGCCGCCGACGTGCTCAAGGGCATCGACATTTCGGTCGAGGAAGGTGAGATCGTGACGTTGCTCGGCGCCAACGGCGCCGGCAAGAGCACCACGTTGCGCACGCTTTCGGGCCTGGTGGCCAACGTCACCGGCAGCATCCGTTTCGGCGGCCGCGATATCCTCGGGCAGAAGCCGGAAGCGATCGTCCGCCTCGGCATTTCGCACGTGCCTGAGGGCCGGCGCATCTTCCCCGGGCTCACGGTGCGGGAAAACATCATGCTCGGCGCCTCCAACCGCAAGGGCGTCGGGCGTCGCGCGCTGGAATTGGAAGTCGACGAGATGATCGCCTTCTTCCCCGACCTGAAGCGCCTGGAGCACGCGCTCGGCTGGACGCTGTCGGGCGGGCAGTTGCAGATGGTCGCGGTGGCGCGCGGCCTGATGGCGCGGCCGAAGCTGCTGCTGCTGGACGAGCCGTCGCTCGGCCTGGCACCGCTGATCGTGCAGCAGGTGTTCCGCATCATCGGCGACATCCGCGCCCGCGGCACCACCGTGCTGCTGGTCGAGCAGAACGCCCATATGGCGCTGTCGGTCGCCGATCGCGGCTACGTGCTGGAAACCGGCCGCATCCTGGTCGCCGGGAAGCCGGCCGATCTGTGGAACGACCCGCAGGTCCGCGCCGCCTATCTCGGCGGCCTCGCTGCCGCTTCTTAGCCATATGCGCACCCAGGTCGGCATTATCGGCGCGGGCCCCGCGGGCCTGCTGCTGTCGCATCTGCTGCATCTGCAGGGCATCGAATCCGTCGTGCTGGAAGCCCGGTCGCGCGACTATGTCGAGCACCGCGTCCGCGCCGGCCTGATGGAGCATGATTCCACTGTCCTCCTCCGCCAAGCCGGTGTCGGCGCGCGCATGGACCGCGAGGGCATGGTGCATGAAGGCATCGTGCTGCGCTTCGACGGCCGCAGCCACCGCATCCCGCTCACCGAGCTGACCGGCAAGCACGTCACCATCTATGGCCAGCACGAGGTGGTGAAGGATTTGATCGCGGCACGCCTCGCCGCCGGCGGCCAGATTCTTTTTGATGTCGAAGACGCGGCCGTCCACGACGTGACGTCGGACCGGCCGCGAATTTCCTTCCGCCATGACGGCCGCGACCAGACGCTGGATTGTGACGTGATCGGCGGCTGCGACGGCTTCCACGGCATCTGCCGCCCGTCTTTGCCCGGCCATCTGCTGTCCGTGTTCGACCGCAGCTACCCGTTCGGCTGGCTCGGCATTTTGGCCGATGTCCCGCCTTCAAGTGACGAGTTGGTCTATGCCAGCCACGATCGCGGTTTCGCGCTGCTGACGATGCGCTCGCCCAGCGTCAGCCGGCTCTACCTGCAATGCGCACCGGACGAGCAGATCGCCGATTGGTCGGACGACCGGATCTGGTCGGAGCTGCATCGCCGCCTTGCCGACACGCAAGGTTTTTCCCTCGCCGAGGGCAAGATCACCCAGAAGGGCGTGACGGCGATGCGCAGCTTCGTGGCCGAGCCGATGCGGCACGGCCGGTTGTTCCTGCTGGGAGATGCGGCGCATATCGTCCCGCCGACCGGCGCCAAGGGCATGAACCTCGCTTTCGCCGACGTCGCCGTGCTGGCCCGCGCGCTGGTGGACTGGTACCGCACGGGCAACGATCACGGCCTCGACACCTATTCCGACACCGCCTTGCGCCGCGTCTGGAAAGCCGAGCGGTTCAGCTGGTGGATGACGAGCATGTTGCACATGTTCCCCGGCCACGATCCGTTCGACCGCCGCATGCAGCTTGCCGAATTGGACTACCTCACTTCGTCCAAGGCCGCCGCGACGACGCTGGCGGAAAACTATGTCGGGCTGCCGCTGCTCTGATCGGCCGACCAGACGAAGGTGAGTTCGTGCTTGTTGTGGAACAGATGCAACAGCCGGCCGCCAGGGATCGCCGTGAACGCATCGCATGCGGCGAAATCGGTCTCGCCCTGGAATTTCACCGTGCAGACGATTCGCCCGACGCTTCCCGCCGCGATCCAGCTTTGCACCAGCGCGAGCAGGCGCTGCGGATAGGCAATGATGTCGCTGCACAGCCAGTCCACGCGCTCAGGCGGCAGCGCGAACGCGGATTCCAGGCGCTGCGTCACGTTCGGCATGGCGGCGATGCGCGGGTCCAGCGGCGCCTTGTCGACGCCGACCACATCGGCGCCGAGCGTCGCCAGCACCCAGGTCCAGCCGCCGGGCGAGGCGCCGAGATCGAGGCAGGTCTGCCCGGGCGCCGGAAACTGGCCGATGCGGGTCAGCGCCTCCCATAGCTTGAGATAGGCGCGGCTGGGCGGGCCGATATGATCCTCCTCGAACCGGCATTCGCCGTTGACGAAGGGCGTGGTCTTGGTCCGGCTGGCCAGCAGCCGGTCCGGCGCCAACAGCGTCCAGGCGCCGAGATGCGCCGCGGGTGCGGGCTGCGGAAACACCAGCGGGCGCGCCTTCACCGGCGGCAACCGCTCCGCGATCAGCGCCATGCGGCGGTGGTGCCCGGCGCCGTAGGCCGCCCAGTTGCGCTGCATCGCCCGCAGCGCGTCGGAGGCGGATTTCACCGAGGTGATCGCGACCTCGGTGGGCGCGGTCCAGGTTTCGAGCGCCCAGGCGGCATGAACAGGCGGGTCGGGCGACAGAGCCAGCCGGCCATGCCATGCCTCGACCACGACGCCGGCACGACGGAGCTCCTCGGCCAAGATCTCTTCCAGACCCTCCGGCGCCAAATAGGCGGCGCCGATCATCGTGGCCGCCGCAGCACCGACGCGCCGAGCAACAGCCAGCCGATCATCAGGGAAATGCCGCCGGCCGGCGCCAGCCCTGCCCGCACGCCATAAAAGGCGAGCGTGTACAACGAGCCGCAGAACAGCAACATCCCGAGCGCGAAGGCGACGCCCGCGAGCTGTGCCGCCAGGTGAAGCGGATGCCCGCCGCCGCGCGCCACCCACAAGCCGGTGAACAGCAAAGCCAGCGAATGCCAACCCTGCATCTCCACGGCGCTTCGCAACACCTGCAGCATCTGCGCGTCCATCCGCGTCGCGGCACCATGCGCCGCGACCGCCGCCATGCCGACGGCGGCGGCGCCGAACAGCGCGCCGAGCCCGATCCAGAATCTGTCCATGCCGTGAAGCTATCCGCCCGCCCGCTGTTTCGCCATTCGGCCGTGCCGTATAGACTGCGCGCCATGCCACGCGGTGATCTGTTTCCCGAAATCGGCCCATTCGAAACCGGCTACATGCCGCTCACCGACGGCCATGTCATGTATTGGGAGCAGGTGGGCAACCCGCGCGGCACGCCGGTGCTTTTCCTCCACGGCGGCCCCGGCGCCGGCGCCGGCACGGTGCACCGGCGCTTCTTCGATCCCGCCCATTGGCGCGTGGTGATTTTCGATCAGCGCGGCGCCGGCCGCTCCCGGCCGCTCGGCAGCCTCGCCGCCAACACCACGCCGCATCTGGTCGCCGACATCGAAACCTTGCGCCGCCATCTCGGCATCGAGCGGTTCCTGCTGTTCGGCGGCTCCTGGGGTTCCACCCTCGCCCTCGCCTATGCCCAGGCGCATCCCGGGCGGGTGTTCGCCTGCGTGCTGCGCGGGGTGTTCCTCGGCCGGCCGAAGGAGGTCGCGTGGTTCCTGCACGGCATCGCCACGATGTTCCCCGATGCGCACGCGGCCTTCGCCGGATTCCTGCCGGAGGATGAGCGCGGCGACCTGCTCGGCAATTATCTCCGCCGGCTGACCGATCCCGACCCGATGGTGCACCTCGCCGCCGCGCGGGCATGGTCGGTGTACGAGGGGTCCTGCAGCACGTTGCTGCCGAGTCCGGATACGGTTTCCACCTTCGCCCAGGACCGCACCGCCCTCGGCCTGGCGCGGATCGAGGCGCATTATTTTGCCAACGACCTGTTCCTGCCGCCGGGCGGCCTGCTCGCCGGCATGGATCGCGTCGCCACCATCCCCGCCGAGATCGTCCAGGGCCGCTACGACATGATCTGTCCCGCCCACACCGCCTTCGAGCTCGCCGCCCGCTGGCCCGGCGCGCGGCTGTCGGTGATCCCCGATGCCGGCCACTCGGCGCTGGAGCCGGGGGTGCGGCGCGCCTTGGTCGCCGCCGTCGAACGGTTTCGGCATGAACGTTGACCAACCGGCGTTGCGGGAGTGGAAGAAAACATGAAAGTCGGCGTGATCGGCCTGGGATCGATGGGCATGGGCGCCGCCCTCAACCTCGCTGCCAAGGGTCACGAGGTGCATGGCTGCGAGCTGCGTGAGAGTGCCCATGCCGAGCTGGTCGCCGCTGGCGGCCACGCCGTGCAGCGCGCCGCCGATCTGCCAGCGGGCATCGAGGCCCTGGTGGTGTTCGTGGTCAACGCCGCCCAGGCCCATGAGGCGCTGTTCGGCCCGGCGGGTTGCGTCGGCAAGCTCGGCCCCGGCGCGGTGGTGCTGTGCTGCACCACCGTGGCACCGGAGGCGGCGCGCGCGCTGGATGCGAAGCTGACGGAATCGCAGATCCTGATGCTCGATTCGCCGGTTTCCGGTGGCTCGGTCGCGGCCCGCGCCGGCAGCATGACGGTCATGGCCTCGGGGTCGGAGGCCGCGTTCGCCCGCGCCGAGCCGGTGCTGGATGCGATCAGCGGCAAGGTCTGGCGCCTTGGGGACACGGCGGGCGTCGGCAGCACGGTCAAGATGGTCAACCAATTGCTCGCCGGCGTGCATATCGCCGCGGCGGCCGAGGCGTTGGCGCTGGGCATCCGCGCCGGCGCCGATCCGCGCACGCTGTACGACGTCATCAGCGCCTCGGCCGGCAGTTCGTGGATGTGGCAAAACCGGGTGCCGCATATCCTCGACGGCGACGACAGCCCGCGCTCGGCGGTGAACATCTTCGTCAAGGACCTTGGCATCGTGCTGGACCAGGCCCGCGGCCTCATTTTCCCGCTGCCGCTCGCCGCCGCCGCGCACCAGCTTTTCCTCGCCGCCGCGGCCGCCGGCCATGGCGGCGCCGACGACGCCTTCGTCATCCGCGTCTATCAGGCGCTGAGCGGCATCAAGCTTCCGGGCGAAGCAGGCTGAGGCGGTTTCTTTTCCCGTTCCTGTGCGTGCTGACATCCTGCGGGCACGGTCCGCCGGTTGTCTCCGAGGCGATCCCACCGGCGCCGCAAACCGCGTCCATCTATGTCGTCGAACGCGGCTGGCACACCGATATCGGCGTTGAAGCCGGTCCCGGAATCGGCCGGCTTGGGATGTTGGAACAGGATTTCCCCGGCGTCCGCACCCTCGTCTTCGGCTTCGGCGAACAGACCTATTACGCCGGCGACCGGCAGGATTTTCTGCAGATGTTGCGCGCATTGCTGCCCGGTCCGGGTATCGTCCTGGCCACCGCGCTGAAGGACACGCCGGAACGGGCGTTCGGGGCAAGCGAGGTGGTGCGGTTGGCCGTGTCGCAACCCCAGCTCGACCGGCTGTCCGATTTCATCTGGGCCACGCTCGGCCACTCCGCCACCGGCGCGCCGCAGCGCCTGCATGACGGCCCCTATCCGGGCAGCGCCTTCTATCGTTCCACCGCCACCTACGCGGCACTCTACACCTGCAACACCTGGACCGCCGAAGCCCTCGCCGCCGCCGGACTGCCGGTCAACGCCGGCGGCGTGCTGTTCGCCGGCGAGGTCGCCGCCCAGGCGCGTCGCATCGCCGGGGATGCGCGCGAGTAGGTTTTATCGCTGTGGATACGCCTCAGTCGCTTTTGTAGGGCAGGAACTTTCCACTGAGGTTCAGCCGGACGCGGTCGCCCTTCTGGTCCGGCTGGCGTTCAGCAGGGTGGCCGCGTGCCGTTGGCGCACACCGCGGTGGTGCCGGGCGGCAGCACGATGGTGGAACCCTGCGCCGGCGGCGGCGGCGAGGAGCTGCTGAAGCTGAGGCATCCGCCCAGCGCCAACGGGATCAGCAAGGCGAGCAGTGAAAGACGCATGATGTGGTCCTCGTCTGAGAAATCATTGCAACGCTGATTCGACGCCCGCGGCGACCCTGAACAGCCGCGCGTCGCCCATGGTCTCGCCCATCAGCATCAACCCCACCGGTGCCGCACCCCTCTGATGGCAGGGCAGGCTGATGGCGCAGCGGTCGAGGAAGTTACCGGCGGCGGTGTTGCGCAGCTGCAGCAGATTCACCCGGGTGTATTCCGCCTCGTCGTCGAGGTCGGAGATGACCGGCGGCACCAGCGGGCAGGTCGGCATGACCAGCGCGTCGAAGCCTTGGGTACTCGCATCGAAGGCGCGGATGATCGCAGCACGGTCTTCCAGCAGCTTGATGTAATCCGCCGCCAGCATGCGCTCGCTGCGCAGGATCCGCTTGCGCACATGCGGGTCGTAGCCGTCGCCACGCTCGGCGAGCAGCTTGCGGTGCCAGGCGAAGGCCTCGACCGCCGCGAGGCCGCCGGTGCTGTTGGCGCGGGCAATGTCATCGAGCGCCGGGAACGCCATCGCGACGAGCTTGGCACCCGCCGCCGAAAGTCGTGCCAACGCCTGCTCGAAGCTTGCCGCGACGGTCGCGTCGAGTCCGTCGAGCATGAAGTTCTGCGGCACCGCGAGCCGCATGCCGGCGACCGGCATCGGCCGCAGATCGGGCGGGGTTTCGCCGGCGAGCACCGCGTCGACCGCGGCACAGCAGGCGACGGTGTTGGCCAGCGGCCCGATCGAATCGAGGCTCGGTGACAGCGGCAGCACGCCCTCGATCGGCACCCGCCGCGCGGTCGGCTTGTAGCCGACGATGCCGCACATCGCCGCCGGCACCCGGCACGAGCCGCCGGTGTCGGTGCCGAGTGCGGCGAGCGCCATGCCGTCCGAGATCGACACCGCCGCACCGGCCGAGCTGCCGCCCGGGATGCGGCCGGCGGCACGGTCCCACGGGCTGCGCGGCGTGCCGTAATGCGGGTTGATGCCGAGGCCGGAGAAGGCGAACTCGGTCATGTTTGTTCGGCCCACCGGAATGAAGCCGGCGTCCAGCACGCGCTGGATCAATGGGGCGTTGGCCTTGGCCGGCGGCGCATCGGCCAGCACCACCGAGCCTGCCGGCGTCGGCTCACCCTCGACGTCGAACAGGTCTTTGACGCTGATCGGAATGCCGGCGAACTTCCCCGCCGACCGCCCGACCCGCCGCCGCGCGTCGGCGGCATCGGCCATCACCCGCGCCTGCTCGGCATAGACCTTGATGAACGCCCGGCTGCCCTCCCCGGAAGGATCGGCGATCCGGGCGAGGCAATCCTCGACCAGTTGGCGGGAGGTGGTGGTACCGCGGGCGAGGGCGGCCGAAGCCTCGTGAATGCTGCGCATGCCCGAAACGTGCCTTGCGCGGCCGATGCGCACAAGCCCGCTGGACATGGCGGCGCATTCGCCGTTCGATAGCCCCGGAATTTCGATCGCCCAGAAGCCGATCCGCGACAAAGGGGACCGACATGCAGCACTGGACCAAACTCGCTCTGGCCACCATTGCAGCCGTGGCCGCGGCATCGCAGGCGCAGGCCCAGGTGAAGGTGGGCATCATCAACTCGCTGTCCGGCCCGGTCGCCTCGATCGGCGTGCCCTACAACAAAGGCTTCCTGGCCTGGCAGGCCGGCGGCACCCAGGGCATGAAGATCATCCAGATCGACGACGCCTCCGACCCCGCCGCCGCGGCGCGGGCGGCGAAGAAGCTCGTCGAGGAGGAGCATGTCGACGTGCTCGTCGGCTCCGCCGGCACGCCGACATCGATGGCGATCTACGGCGTCGCGGCGGAATCGAAGACGCCGATGATCATCACCGCCAACGGCCTGGTGCCCGGCGAGCGCGGCGCGTGGGAGATCACCATTCCGCAGCCGGTGCCGCTGATGATCTCGGCCGATGTCGAGGCGATGAAGAAGGCCAACGTCAAGACCATCGGCTATATCGGCTTCAGCGACGCCTGGGGCGACCTCGTCCATGATTCGCTGATCAAGATCGTCGAGCCGCTGGGCATCAAGGTGATCGCCAACGAGCGCTACGCCCGCGCCGACACCAGCGTGACCCCGCAGATCCTGAAGATCATGGCGCTGCATCCGGACGCGGTGTTCACCGGCGGCTCCGGCTCCCCCGGCGCGCTGCCGCATCTGGCGCTGGCCGAGCGCGGCTACCGCGGCCAGATCTACAGCACCCACGCGATCATCAATTCCGAATTCGTCCGCGTCGGCGGCGCATCGGTGGAAGGGCTGGTGGCGCCCACCGGCCCGGTGGTGGTGGCCGAGCAACTGCCGGACAGCAACCCGATCAAGCAAGCGTCGCTGGCGTTCCGGGCGCTGTACGAGAAGGCCAACAACGAGAAATCGACCGACGCCTTCGCCGCCTATTCCTACGACGCCATGCTGATCCTGGCCGACGCCGCCCGCCGGGCCGAGGCTGGTCCGGCCAAGCCCGGCACCGCGGAATTCCGCTTGGCATTGCGCGACGCGCTGGTGTCGAGCAAGAACGTGATCGGCACCCATGCCGTCTACAACTTCACCCCCGGCGAACGCTACGGCACCGACGAACGCTCACGCGTGGTGGTCAAGCTCGACCACGGCGCCTGGACGCTGGCCGAATGACCGGATCGCCCATAACTGCTTGCCCAATAACTCCTTGAAAGTCACATGGCCGAAAACATCCCCACCAAGCCCGTCCTGCTCACCGGCGCCTCCGGCGCGCTCGGCCGGATGCTCGCCCGCAATCTCGGCGCCGCCGGCTGGAAGCTGGTGCTGACCGACATCGCGCCGTTCCCGGACGCGGTGCCCGCGGGCTGCCGCTTCGTCCGGGCCGACCTCAACGACGGCGTCACCATCCTGCGCCTCGCCGAGGGCTGCGGCATGATCCTGCATTTCGGCGGCGTCTCGACCGAGCACCCGTTCGAGGAGGTGCTCGGCCCGAATCTGCGCGGCCTCTACCACATCTATGAGGCGGCACGGCGGGAGGGTGCGAGGGTGTTGTTCGCCTCCTCCAACCACAGCATCGGCTTTCACGAACGCGCCACCCCGCTTGACGACGACTGCCAGTTCATGCCCGACGGGTATCTATGGCCTGTCGAAAGCGTATGGCGAGCTGATGGGCCGGATGTACTGGTTCAAGCACGGCGTCGAGAACGTCAATGTCCGCATCGGCTCGAGCTTCCCCGAGCCGGTGGACGCCCGCATGCTGTCGACCTGGCTGTCCTATGACGACCTCACCGGCATTGGTGATCCGCGCCACGCTGGCGGAGAAGACCGGCAGCTGCGTGATCTGGGGGGCATCGAACAACGCCCGCACCTATTGGCGTCACGACGCCCGCGACACCCTGGACTGGCTGCCGCGCGACACCGCCGACACCTATGCCGGCCAGATGGCGGGCAAGGTCAGCGACAGCGCAATCCAGGAACGCTACCAGGGCGGCGCCTACACGATCATCGACTACAGCCGCGAAGCCCCGCCACCGGCGCCGCTGTTCAAGAAGTAACCACCCGGCCGTTTGCCCCGCGTGCTTTGCCGGTCCGCATGGCAGCCACGCACGCCCGACATGGGAAATCTATGGTCGCGTTAAGATAACGCTGCTTATTATCTTGGCGTGAACCAATCGGACCTCCTGTTCCTCCTGCACGATCTCGCCCGCGCGGTCCGGCTCGACGCCGACCGGCGGGCGGCGACGCACGGCATGACACGCGCCCAATGGGTGATCCTGATCCGCCTTGAGCATCAGCCGGGCCTGTCGCAGAAGGAACTGGCCGAGATCCTGGAGGTTGAGCCGATCACCGTGGCGCGGCTGATCGACCGTCTGGAGGAACGCGGCATGGTTGAGCGGCGTGACGACCCGCATGATCGCCGCATCTGGCGCCTGCATCTCTGCCCGCCCGCCCGCCCGGTGTTGCAGGATCTGGCGCATGAACGCGCCGACATGCTGCGGATGGTCTCCGCCGGCCTCGATCCTGACATGTTGCAGGCGGTCAAATCCGGCCTCGCCCGCATGAAGGCCAATGTCGACGACGATCTCCGCAACAAGGCGCTGGAAAAAGCGCTGGAAAAGGTCTCCTCCTGATGTCCGCCACGTCGCCTTCCAGTGTCGCCGCCCCCCGGGTCAGCCCGGGCATCAAGCAAGCCGGCGGCTCGCGGGTCGCAAGCCATCTACGCCGCCGGGTGCTGCGGCCGTTGCTGATGCTCGGCGGCATCGCCGTGGTGATCGTGGGTTCCGGCTATTACTGGCTGCAAGGCGGCCGCGTCGTGTCGATCGACGACGCCTATGTCCGCGCCGCCAAGCTCGCCATCAGCACCGACGTGTCGGGCATCGTCACCGAGGTGGACGTGAAGGAAGGCCAGCGGGTGAAGAAGGGCGACATGCTGTTCCGCCTGGACCAGCGGCCCTATCAGATCGCCCTCGCCGGCGCCCGCGCCAACCTCGCCCAGATCGCGCTGAACATCGAGGCAATGAAGCGCGACTACCAGCGCATGATGCGCGACACCGACGCCAAGGCCGCCCAGGTGCAGTCCGACCAGGCGAGCTTCGACCGCTTCGCCAATCTCGTGAAAGGCGGCGGCGTCACCCGCGCCGAGTATGACGACGCCCGCTTTCGCCTCGCCGCCGACCAGGCCGCGGTCGAGAGCCTGAAGACCCAGGCGATGGTGCAACTCGCCCGCCTCGGCGGCGACGCCCAGATCGACCCGGCGAAGACGCCGCAACACATGCAGGCGCAGGCGGAGGTCGACGAGATGCAGCGCCGGCTCGACCATACCGTGGTGCCGGCGCCGTTCGACGGCATCGCCACCCAGGTGGAGACGCTGCAGCCCGGGATGTACCTGGCCGCCTCGACCGCGGCGTTCGGCCTGGTTTCGACCGACCGGATCTGGGTGGAAGCCAATCCGAAGGAAACCGATCTTACCCACGTGAAGCCCGGCGACAGCGTCGATCTGCTGGTCGACACCTATCCGGACCGCCGGTGGAAGGGCGTGGTCGACACCATCGCACCGGCCAGCGGCGCCGAGTTTTCCGTGCTGCCAGCACAGAACGCGTCGGGCAACTGGGTGAAGGTGGTGCAGCGCATTCCGCTGCGGGTGCGGGTCGGCCGCAAGCCCGGCGATCCCGAGTTGCGCGCCGGCATGAGCGTGGTGGTGGATATCGACACCGGCCACGTCCGCCACTGGCAGGACCTCATTCCCTAGACCCGGGTTCGCCCCGGTGAGAATGCTCCTGCCATGAGCGGCGCCGCGGTCAAGGTGCCGCATCGCAGCCTGCTGACGGCTTGCGTGATGGTCGCCAACCTCATGCAGTCGATCGATTCGACCATCGCCAATGTGGCGCTGCCCTATATGCAGGGCAGCCTGTCCGCGACCTCCGACCAGATCACCTGGGTGCTGACTTCCTATGTCATCGCCGCCGCGGTGATGACGGCGCCGGTCGGCTGGCTGGCGGCGCGGTTCGGCCGCAAGAATCTGCATATCTGCTGCCTGGTCGGCTTCACCGCCGCCTCGATGCTGTGCGGCGCCGCGCAATCGCTGGAGCAGATCGTGCTGTTCCGCCTGCTGCAGGGAATGTTCGGCGCCGCCCTGGTGCCGCTGGCCCAGGCCACCATGCTGGACATCTATCCGTTTGAGCAGCGGGCCCAGGCGATGGCGGTGTTCGGCATGGGCGTCATGGTCGGGCCGATCATCGGGCCGACACTCGGCGGCTATCTCACCGACGCCTATAGCTGGCGCTGGGTGTTCTACGTCAACCTGCCGTTTGGCCTGTTGGCGGTCACCGGGCTCAGCATCTTCCTGCCCAAGGCCAACCCCAACACCGAGTTGAAATTCGACTGGACCGGCTTCGGCGTCCTGGCGATGGGCATCGGCGCGTTCCAGCTGATGCTCGACCGCGGCCAGGACCAGGACTGGTTCACCTCGCGCGAGATCATCGTCGAGGCGGTGTTGGCAGGGCTCGGGTTCTATTTGTTCGTGGTGCATATGTTCATGGCACCGCGGCCGTTCATTCCGCCGGCGGTGTTTCGCGACCGCAATTTCACCGCCGCCATGCTGATGATGTTCTTCGTCGGCATGGTGCTGCTCGCCAGTTCGGCCCTGCTGGCGCCGTATTTGCAGAATCTCGGCAACTACCCGGTCTACGCCGCCGGCATGGCGTTGGCCCCGCGCGGCGCCGGCACCATGGTGGCGATGGTGATCGCCGGGCGCATCGGCACCCGCATCGACCAGCGGATGATGGTGGCACTCGGCCTGGTGTTGCTCTCGGCGACCATGTACGAAATGAGCCTGTGGACGCCGGACGTGCCGGACCGCCAATTGCTGCTGACCATCCTGCTGCAAGGCTTCAGCATGGGGCTGATCTTCAACCCGATGCAGGTGCTGGCGTTCACCACGCTCGACCCGACGCTGCGCGGATCGGCGACCTCGCTGCTCAGCCTGTTCCGCAACCTCGGGGCGGCGATCGGCGTGTCGGTGACCAGCTTCACGCTGGCGCGCAACACCCAGGTGAGCCACGCCGACCTCGCTTCCCTCGCGACGCCGTTCAACCGGGCCTTGCAGTCGCATGGGGCGATCACCCATTTCCTCAACCCGGTGGCGACGCGAAGTGCCGAGATGCTCGACCAGATGATCAACCGGGAGGCTTTGATCATCGCCTATAGCGGCGACTACCGGATGATGACCTTCGTCGCGTTGCCGCCGCTGCTGTTGCTGCTGCTGATGCGCCGCCACCGGCGTGTCGTGCCGGCGGCGCGCAGCTAGAGGGTGCCTGCGGCGCGCAACTAAATCGCGCCGGCGGCACGCCAAAAAGTCTTGAGGTTGGGAAGCAAATAAAGCGGAACGGCCGTGCGGTTTCCTGGTATCGACCTTATGATAAGCCTGCTTATGATCATTCCCATGATTGTTATGCCCATGAATGAACCCTTCCGGCCATGAGCGGCGTCACCGAACAGGTGCCGCATCGCGGTCTGATCACCGGCTGCGCGATGGTGGCGACGCTGATGCAGGCGCTCGATTCCACCATCGCCAACGTGGCGCTGCCGTATATGCAGGGCACCCTGTCGGCGACCTCGCGACCAGATCACCTGGGTGCTGACCTCCTACGTCATCGCCGCCGCGATCATGACCGCGCCGGTCGGCTGGCTGGCGACGCGGTTCGGCCGCAAGAACCTGTTCATCACCTGCCTGGTCGGCTTCACCGTCGCCTCGATGCTGTGCGGCGCCGCGCAGTCGCTGACCCAGATGGTGCTGTTCCGGCTGCTGCAAGGCATGTTCGGCGCCGCCCTGGTGCCGCTGTCGCAGGCGACGATGCTGGACATCTACCCGTGCCGAGAAGCGCGGCGCAGGCGATGGCGATCTGGGGCATGGGCGTCATGATCGGGCCGATCCTGGGGCCGACGCTTGGGCGGCTACCTGACCGATGCGTATAACTGGCGCTGGGTGTTCTACGTCAACCTGCCATTCGGCATCCTGGCGATCGCCGGCCTGGTGCTGTTCATGCCGCAAAGCCCGCGCCAATACCGAGCTGCGCTTCGACTGGACCGGCTTCGGCGTGCTGGCGCTCGGCATCGGCGCGTTCCAGATGATGCTGGATCGCGGCCAGGACCAGGACTGGTTCACCTCGCGCGAGATCATCGTCGAGGCGGTGCTGGCGGGACTCGGCTTCTACCTGTTCGTCGTCCATATGTTCACCGCCGAGCAGCCCGTTCATCCCGCCGGTGATCTTCAAGGACCGCAACTTCGCGGCGGCGATGGCGATGATGTTCGCCATCGGCATGGTGCTGCTGGCGAGTTCGGCGTTGCTGGCGCCGTATCTGCAGAACCTCGCCGGCTACCCGGTCGCCACGGCCGGCATGGTCGATGGCGCCGCGCGGCGCTCGGCACGCATGGTCGGCGATGATGATCGCCGGCCGCCTCGGCGGCCGCTTCGATCAGCGCAAGCTGATGGCGCTGGGGCTGCTCGTCCTCAGCTGGTCGCTCTGGTCGATGAGCGGCTGGACGCCGGACGTACCGGAACGCACGCTCATTCTCACGATCATCATCCAGGGCTTCGGCATGGGCATGGTGTTCAACCCGCTATCGGTGATGGCTTTCACCACGCTGGCGCCGCAGTTGCGCGGCGACGGGGCGGCATTGCTCAGCCTGTTCCGCAACATCGGCTCGGCGATCGGGGTTTCCGTGACCTCGTTCTCGCTGGCCCGCAACACCCAGGTCTCGCATGCCGACCTGGCCGCACTCGCCACCCCGTTCAACCGCGCCTTGCAAGGCAACGGCGCGGTGTCGCATTTCCTCAATCCCGCCACCGTGCACGGGGCGGAGATGTTCGAGGCGATGATCGGCCGGCAGGCGCAGATCATCGCCTATAACGACGACTACCTGCTGATGACCTGCGTCACCCTGCCGACGTTGTTGTTGCTGCTGTTGATGCGCAAGCCGCGGGGCGCCGCCGCCCCACCGGCGGACGCCCACGCCGCGTTGGACTGACGCCGGGGGCCAAACGCCGGGCTGGCATTCGACGTTTTAGCTCGCATCTGGCGTCCCGATCGCCTATGTGTGCGCCGCAGCATTTCACCGCGCCGGATTGGTTCCGCGCGGTGCGCGTCCACGTTCCGAAATCTCTGTGCCCTTAGGTCCCCCAATGGACATCCGCAATATCGCCATCATCGCCCATGTCGATCATGGCAAGACCACGCTCGTCGATCAGCTTCTGAAGCAGTCCGGCGCCTTCCGGGAGCATCAGCAGGTGGCCGAGCGCGCGCTCGACCGCAACGACCTGGAGCGTGAGCGCGGCATCACCATCCTCGCCAAATGCGCCAGCGTGATGTGGAAAGACACCCGCATCAACATCGTCGACACCCCCGGGCATGCCGATTTCGGCGGCGAGGTCGAGCGCATCCTCAACATGGTCGACGGCGCCATCGTGCTGGTCGACGCCGCCGAGGGCGTGCTGCCGCAAACCAAGTTCGTGGTCGGCAAGGCGCTGGAGCGCGGCCTGAAGCCGATCGTCGTGGTCAACAAGATCGATCGCCAGGATGCCCGCGCCGACGAGGTGCATGTGGAGGTGTTCGACCTGTTCGCGGCCCTTGGCGCGTCCGACGAGCAACTCGATTTCCCGATGCTCTACGCCTCCGGCCGCCAGGGCTGGGCCACCGAGGCGCTCGACGGCGAGCGAAAAGACCTGTCGCCGATGTTCGACCTGGTGCTGCGTCACGTGAAGGCGCCGCAACTCGACCGCGATGCCCCGTTCGCGATGGTCGCCTCGATCCTGGACTATGACAACTTCCTCGGCCGGGTGCTGACCGGCCGCCTGGAGCAAGGCCGCGCCAAGCTGAACATGCCGCTGAAGGTGCTGCGCCAGGATGGCAGCGTCGTCGAAACCGGCCGCCTGACCAAGCTGATGGGCTTTCGCGGCCTCGAACGCGTCTCGATCGAGGAAGCCGTGGCCGGCGACATCATCGCCATCGCCGGGCTGACCGAAGCCACCATCCCGGACTCCATCGGCGCCCCGGAACTGACCGCCCCGATCCACGCCATTCCGGTCGATCCGCCGACGCTCGCCATGACCTTCCGCATCAATGACGGCCCGCTCGGTGGCCGCGAAGGCAAGAAGGTCACCTCCCGCCAGATCCGCGACCGGCTGATGCGCGAGACCGAAGGCAACGTCGCGATCAAGATCACCGAGAGCAGCGAGAGCGACGCCTTCGAGGTTGCCGGCCGCGGCGAACTCCAGCTCGGCGTGCTGATCGAGACGATGCGCCGCGAAGGCTTCGAGCTGACGATCGGCCGCCCGCGCGTGCTCACCCGCGAGAACCCCGAGACGGGCGAGCGCGAGGAGCCGATGGAGGAAGTGCTGGTCGACGTCGACGAGCCCTTCACCGGGGTGGTGGTGGAGAAGATGAGCCGCCGCAAGGCCGAGATGCGCGACATGCGCCCCTCCGGCGGCGGCAAGGTTCGCCTGACCTTCCTGATGCCCAGCCGCGGCCTGATCGGCTATCACGGCGAATTCCTCACCGACACGCGCGGCACCGGGATCATGAACCGCCTGTTCGCCGGCTACGGCCCGTGGCGCGGCCCGATGGAAGGCCGCCGCAACGGCAGCCTTATTTCCAATTCCGACGGCGTCGCGATCCAGTACTCGCTGTGGTACCTGCAGGAGCGCGGCACCTTGTTCGTCGATCCCGGCGACAAGGTCTATCTCGGCATGATCCTCGGCGAGCATTCGCGCGACAACGACCTCGACGTGAACCCGATCAAGGAAAAGAAGCTGACGAACATCCGCGCCGCCGGCAAGGATGACGCCATGCTGCTAATTCCGCCGCGCCGCATGAGCCTCGAACAAGCCATCGCCTACATCGAAGACGACGAACTGGTCGAAGTCACCCCGTCGGCCATCCGGCTGCGCAAACGCTACCTCGACCCCAACGCCCGCAAACGCAACGAGCGCAAGAGCGAGGCGGAGGCGGCGGCTTGAGGAAAGCCCTGGGGAGTTTCACTCCCCAGGCCCCGGGCGCTTCGCCGCTCGATGGCGGAGCCCTGGTCGGGGTCCGGGGGTGATTCCCCCGGCCTTCTCCCTCCGCCGCCATCTCTGGCTCATCGCGGCCTTCGGCTTTTCGTCCGGCCTGCCGCTGGCATTGTCCGGCTTCACCTTGCGGCAATGGTTGACCGAGGGTCACGTGTCCCTCGCCGCGATCGGGCTCACGGCCAATATCGGCCTTCCCTACACGTTGAAATTCCTCTGGGCGCCGGTGCTGGACCAGCTTCCGCCTGGCGTTTTCGCGCGGTTTGGCCGCAGGCGCGGCTGGTTGCTGGCGGTGCAGCCGGTGTTGGCGGCCGCCTGCGTGTGGCTGGCGCTGTCGGACGCGGCGCTGGCGCCGGTCGGCGCAATCGCGGCGGCGGCGAGCATCGCGGTGCTGTCGGCGACCCAGGACATCGCCATCGACGCCTGGCGGATCGAGATCTTCCCGCCCCACCTGCAGGGCGCCGCGACCGCGGTCTATGTCTGGGGCTACCGCGTGGCGATGCTGGTGTCCGGCGCTGGGGTGATCGCCGCCGCCGGCCTGGTCGGCTGGAATTTGGCGTTGCTGGGAATCGCGGTGCTGGCGGCCTTGGGCATCATCGTGACCCTGCTGGCGCCGGAGCCCGCGGCCACTTCGCGGCCGGTGGTTCAGGGCGGCCTGCTGGCGCGATCGCTGGCGGCGGTGCGTGCGCCATTGCGCGAATTCCTCCGCCGGCCGGGATCGACGCCGGTGCTGGCCTATGTCGCGCTGTTCAACCTCGGCGAGGCGATGGCCGGGGTGATGCTGGCGCCGTTCTACCGCCATCTCGGCTTCGACCGGGCGGCGGTGGCGACGGCGATCGGGCCGTTCTCGCTGGCCGCCACCTTGGCCGGAATCGGGCTTGGCGGCTGGGTGGTGGCGCGGATCGGCCTGTCGCGGGCGCTGGTGATCACCGGCTTCATCCAGATGGCGGCGATGGCGATGTACGTGCTGCTCAGCGCGTCCGCCGGTAATCACGCCATGCTGTACGCGACGGTCGTGACCGAGGCGTTCGTGCAGGGTCTCGCGAGTGCCGCGTTTCTCGCCTACTTGTCCGGGCTGTGCGCGCCGCAATTCGCCGCGACCCAATATGCGCTGCTGAGTTCGGTGGCGCCGATCGCCTCGCACACCGTGGGCGGATTCTCCGGCTTCCTGGTGCAGGAAACCGGATGGACCCTGTTCTACGTCCTGGCGATGCTGGCGTCGCTGCCGGCGATGATGATCATGCTGTATATCCTTCGCCGCCACCCGCCGGAATTCAGGCCGCGCGACGCCGTACCTGCCCAGTGATTTCCTGCCGCAGCACCACGCTGCGCACGCCGATGGTCTGGGCCAAATTACCTTGCACCAGTTGCACCATTTCGGCCGGCATGGCGTCCATCGCGATGTCGACGCGCATGGTGGCGCCGTCGCATTTCGCCTCGAACCCGTCGGGCGTCAGGTCGCGTTTGGCGAAGGGTTGCAGCAGGCGGGGCAACAGGCCGGGGCAGGCATCGGCGACGAGAGTGAAACGGACGGACGACAGCAGACCCACAAGGGTCCAGGGTGCGAGCGACATGGGGATGCGGACTCCGGAGGAGTAAGACGACGGGCGCGAAAAACCTTCGGCTGCTCAGGCAGCCGTGGTGATAATTCGCATTCGCGCGCTGTGGGTCCGCAATGTCATCGAAGGCAAGCTAGCAGGTCACGGCGCGCGTGTCACGGCGCGGGTGTCACGGCGAGTTTGGCCAGATCAGCGGCGGAACCCTGGCCAGCGGGATGCGCCCGACGGCCAAGGCACGGTCCTGCAGGGTGAGCGGCACCTCCACCTCCGGCGCGCCGCCGCCTTCGGGGATGCGCGACATCAGGCCGAGCACAGCCTTCGCGGAAGCGGCGGTGCCGTTGCCGATCACGTGACCCGCGGCCAGCGCATCCAATGTCTGCGCCGGTCCGACGACCCGCGCGGTGGCAGCACCCATCGGCTGCATGTGGTCGTCGAGCGCCACCGTGGCGCTGCCGCTCAGGCCCAGCGGACCCCAGCCGAGCGCGACGCGCCGCAGCTCCAGCGTGCCGCCGCCGTCCCGCCAGCCATTGGCGCGGGCATACAGCGTCGCCAGCCGTGGCAGCGGCCCGTTCAACACCGCCTCCACCAGCACCGAGGCGATGCGCGGCCCGAACGCCCAATTGCCGGGCGGCAGATCGATGTCACCGGCGGTAAGGGTGATCGCCAGCGCCGGTTCGCCCTGCGCCGCCCCCGGCTTGGTTTCGGCGTGCATCTGCAGCCGCGTCAAGGTCAACGCAGCTTGGCCGTCGCCGCTGGAGATCCCGGCGCGCAGATGGTCGATATCAAGGTCGAACACGCGCGGCGGCACGCCGGGGTCGAGCGGAACGGACAGCACGCTGCCGTCGGCGCGGAACGGCACCGGCGGCAAGCCGCCCAGCCGCAGTTCCTGCTGTCCGCTGACGGAGACGCTCAGCAAACGCGGGTGCAGCAGCGGCACGTCAAGCCGGGCGCGGCTGGCGCTCCATTCCAGCGCCAGCGGATTGGCCGGCGGGTTGGCGGACACCACCAGGTCCGGCACCACCAACTGGGCACGCAGCGGCCAACCGCCGCGCGTCGGCGGCCCTGAGGTGACGGTCCAGCCCAGCGCCCGGCGCGAGGCCCGCCAATCGGCAAAACCCGATTCCAACGCCCGCTCCGCCCATTGCCAAAGCAAGGTATGGCCGCCGACGAGCGCCAGCAGCAGCAATGGCACCAGGACGCGCTTGCGCCAAATCATTTCCGTCCCCAGGGAGCAGACTCGTCCGCAACTGTGGAATATCTTGGTGATTTAGCTTTACGTATCAAAAACTTATTCCGTGCGGCTTGGGTGTACTGAGAACCAGAAACGGCGTTCGCTCACAGAGTTGTCCACAGATGGCCGGTGGCCAGGGCCGCCGCGCCCTCGTTGAATTCCTGCTCCAGCCGCGCCATCAGCTCGGCGCGCGGCAACCCGGTTTGCAGTGGCGGCCGGATCGTGATGCGGATCACCCCCGGCCGCTTGCGGAAGGCGCGGCGCCCCCAGCAAAAGCCGGAATCGGTGGCGACCGGGATCACCGGCAAGCCGCTATGCCGCGCCATGGCGGCAATCCCTGGCTGCAATTCGCCAAGCTGCCCCGGGGCCGTGCGGGTGCCCTCCGGAAAAATCACGATCTGCCGCCGGTCCTGCAAGACCCGATCGGTTTCGCGCAGCAGGCCGCGGATGGCGTTGGCGCCGGCGTCGCGATCAACCGCGATCATGTCGGTGGCGGTGCACATCGCGCCGAACACCGGAATGCGCACCAGCTCGCGTTTCAGCACGTAGCAAGGCCAGGGCACCAGCAGCATCCAGATCATGGTGTCGAACGCCGATTGGTGCATCGAGGCGATCAGCGCCGGCCCCTCGGGCGGCAGGTGCTCACGCCCCGTGACCTCCCAGCGCACACCGCAGATCCAGCGCAGGCCGCCGAGCGTCAACCGGGCCCAGGTGCGGGCGATCGCCCATTGCGGCACCCGGCTGCTGGTCAGCGCCCGCGGGACATAGGCGCTCAGCGCCAGCACGACGGTGACGAAATAGAACCACAGGTTGAACACCAAGGATCGCAGCAGGATCATCCGGCGCCATGCTCCATTCTCTACGCGGGTTGCGGCGACAGGGTGGCCGGGGGGCCTGTCGCATCGTGGTCGTCGAAAGTGAAGCCGGACAGCCCTGTTCGCACCGCCAGGTACTTCATGTACTCGCCGGCGAGCATGCGCAACGTCGCGGTGTCAGGGGTGCCGCGCAACGCCGGCGGCACCACCGGGGCGGGATGCAGCACCACGCCCGGCAGGCTGTGCCGCAACTCGGCCAGCGCGCGCGGCATGTGGTAGCCGGCGGTCACCACGATCAACGAGGCGATGTGGTTCTCGCGCACCCAGACCGCGGTTTCGGCGGCATTGCCGTGGGTGGACAGGGCCGCGCGGCCGAGGGTCACGAACGGTGCCAGGCTTGGGCTCACTCCGGCGCGATGCGCGAGTTCCGGGAATTCCGTCGGCCGGCCGACGCCGGAGACCAGCAGCAGGCGCCCACGCCCCTCGGCCAACAGGTGCAGCGCGGCGTCCACCCGCCCGGCCCCGCCGGTCAGGGCGACGATGCCGTCCGACGCAGGCGGCGGGTCGGTCGAACGCAGGGCGGTGCGCACGAACCAGGCGAAGCCGGCCGCCCAGCCGAGCCCGAGGCCGAGCAGCAGCAGTGCGGCGGCGGCGATGCGGCGGTGGCGCGTCATGGCAGATGCCGCAACCAGCGGCGCACGGTGCCCTGGGCGGTCGCGAAACCGATCAGCGCCGCGGCCAGCGGCAGGCACGGCAAGGCGACCCAAAGCACCGTCGGCAAGGCGGCAAACCAGCCGAGCAGTTGCTGCACTGGCAGCTGGACCGGGTCGGCCACCGCCGCCATGGCAGTCGGTGCGGGGCTGGCAAACGGTGCGGCCATGTCCGCCAGCACCAGTAGGACCGGCAACGCGGCCACCGCCCCCGCCACGCCGCCGATGGCCGCGAGCCAGGTCGCGCGGGCGGCGAAGCGGCCGGCGATGTAGCCGTCGGTGGCGCCCAGCCCATGCACGATCTCGATCGCCGCGCGCCGGGCACCGAGGCCGGCGCGGGTGGCCACCGTGATCACCGCGGCAGCCACCAGCGCCACCACCAGCAGCGCCGCCGACGCCACCGCCTGCAGGCTGCGCGCCAGCACCGACAGCCGCTGCAGCCAAACGCCGTGGCTTTCGGCCAGCGTGCCCGGCGCCGCCGCCTGCAAGTGCGCCGTGAGGCCGGCAATATCGGCGCCGGCGTCGCCGAGCCGCACTTCGACCACCGCCGGCAATGGCAGCGCCAGCCTCCCCGCCTCATTGCCGAGCCAGGGCCGCAACAGCTCGGCCAGGTCGCTTTCGCTCAGCGGCCGGGCCCGGGCGACGCCGGGCGTTGCGCGCAGGATCGCCACCACCCGCTCCAGCCGGTTGACCGGCGCGTCGGCGGCGGCGTCGGACGGGTGCGGCACCTGCACCGTCATCGCCGCCGCCGCCCCTTGCTGCCAATGCCGCGCCAGGGCGGCGGCGCCGACCGACCCGGCCATGGCCAACGCCGCGAGGAACGCCATAGCCGCCACCAGCAGCGGCAGCATGCGGTCGCCGAGGGCGCGTTTCAGGCCGAGATCGTCGAAGTTCCGGCGCCGGAAATCCGGCTGGCGCGACCCTGGCCGGCGCACGACCCTATTCGACATCTTCGTCGTCCCCGATGCCGGCTTCGGCCAGGGTAGCGCCTCGCGCCGCCTCGCCGTCCTCGACCAGGCGGCCATGTTCGAGGCGCAGCGCCGGCCCGGGGTGGCGGGCAACCAGCGCGTCGTTATGGGTCGCCACGATCACGGTGGCGCCAAGCCGGTTCATCTCCTTCAGCAGCCGCATCAGCCGCTCCGCCTGGATGTCGTCGAGATTCCCCGTCGGCTCGTCGGCCAGCAGTAGATGCGGCCGGCCGACCACGGCGCGGGCGATGGCGACGCGCTGCTGCTCGCCGCCCGACAATTCCGCCGGCCGCGCCTCGCTGCGCCCGGTGAGCCCAACCCAGCGCAGCATCTCGGTGACGTCAGCGCGGATCTGCCCCTCCGGCCGGCCGGCGAGGCGCAGCGGCAGGGCGACGTTGTCGAAGGCCGGCAAATGCGCGAGCAGGCGGAAATCCTGGAACACCATGCCGATGCGCCGGCGCAGCACCGGCAGGTGGGCGCGCGAGATGGCGTGGGCGGCGGCCGGGCCGAGCTGCGCGCCGAGCAAGGTCAGCCGGCCGCTGGTCGGGCGCAACTGCAGGTGCAGCAGCCGCAGCAGCGAGGTCTTGCCGGCGCCGGAAGGACCAAGCAGCCAGCGGAACCCGCCTTCGGGAATGTGGCAATCGAGGTCGCGCAACACCTCGACACCGGCCCGGGTACCGGGTTGCTGGTAGCGCAGACCAACCCCCTGCAGACGAATCATGATGCCGCCCGGTGCATGCGTGAAGCGGAGCCCCGCCCAACAAACCCTGGCCCCGCCGTCACGGAAAACGCGCCGCAGGATTTCCGGGGGCAGGACACCGCCACCTTGTGCCATCATTGCGTGCCGCGCCGGAAGCATCCGCTTGCGGCCCGGTTGGCGCTCGCGCAGGATTGGCCTCCGCCGAGAGGAACCGCATGCGCATCGTCTGCCCGAACTGCCGCGCCACCTACGAAGTGCCGGAGACGCTCGTCGGGACCGCCACAAGGCAGGTTCGCTGCGCGAGATGCCAGACCGAATGGCGGCCGCAACAGCTCGACGAGCTGCCGCAGGAGCCGGCGGTCGAAAGGGCGTTCGCCACCATCGCCGAGCCGTTCCCCAAGGGCGTCGCTGGGCAGGCCCCCCGCGTCGCCCCGCCGCTGCCGTCGACCGAATGGCCCGGAGACGCGGCTTTGCCACCGCCACGGCTGGAAAGCGCAGCGAAACCGCGTCGCCGGCGCGGCGGAAGCGGCGTGCGGGTGGATGTGCTGGCGGCCTTGGTCTTCAGCGTGGTGCTGCTCGTGGCGATCGCCGCCGCCGCGTATGTTTGGCGGGATGCGGTGATGCAGGTCTGGCCGGCCAGCGAGCGGGTGTTCGCACTCCTAGACGCGCGCCTTCGCGCGGCGAGGTAAGCGGCAGGCGCGCCCTTGCGCGCCGAGAGCGGTCACCCCCGCCGCGCGCGAAGCGCGCGTCAGGCCTGCTTCAGCTCGATCAGGCTCCGCCGGATCTTCCGCCCGCGCTCCACCATGTCCTCGATATACGCCGCGTCGCCCCAGCGCACCGCGCGCGACATCGCCTGCGCGTCCTCGACGAAGCGCGCCAGCATCTCCAGCAGCGCCTCGCGGTTGTTCAGGAAGATGTCGCGCCACATCACCGGGTCGCTGGCGGCGATCCGGGTGAAGTCGCGGAACCCCGAGGCGGCGAATTGCAGCACCTGCCTGGCGGCTCTCGTCGGCCAGGTCGTCGGCGGTGCCGCAGATGGTGAAGGCGATCAGATGCGGCAGATGCGAGACGATCGCCAGCACCCGGTCGTGATGCCCCGGCTCCATCCGCTGCACCATCGAGCCGCAGCGCCGCCAGAACTCCTCCACCTTCGCCACCGCCGCCTCGTCGGTGCCGGGCGGCGGGGTCAGCAGCGTCCAGCGGCCCTCGAACAGCGTGGTGAACCCGGAATCCGGGCCGGAATATTCCGTCCCCGCCACCGGATGCGCCGGCACGAAATGCACGCCCGCCGGCACCAGCGGCCCGACGTCGCGGATCACCGACTGCTTGGTGGAGCCGACATCGGTCAGCACCGCGCCCGGCGTCAGGTGCGGCGCGATCGCCGCGGCGAGTGTCGGCGAACGCCCCCACCGGCGCGCACAGCATCACGCAGTCGGCGCCCTGCGACCGCGCGGCGCGGGATCCGCCTCGATCCGGTCGGCGAAGCCCAGTTCCCGCACCCGCTCCAGCGTCTTCGCGGTGCGCGCGTTCACCACCACCTCGGCCGCGAGGTCGCCGCGCTCGCGCGCGATGCGCGCGACCGAGCTGCCGATCAGGCCGATGCCGATCAGCGCCAGGCGCCGGAACAGCGGTTCAGCCACGCGCTTGCGCCATGAACTCCGTCAGCGTCGCGATGACGATGCTCGCACTTCCTCGGCGGTGCCGACGGTGATGCGCAGGCAGTGCGGCAGGCCGTAGCCGCCGACCGGCCGGGCGATCACCCCGCGGGTGCGCAGGAACGCATCGGCCGCGTTGGCGCGCTCCAGCGGACGCCGAAATCGGCGAGCACGAAATTGCCCTCGGATCGGCCAGACCTTGATGCCCGCCGCGCTCAGTCCCGCCGCCAGCTTCGGCCGCGTATTCGGCGTTGTGCGCGCGGCCCTTCTCCACCCAGCCGGGCTCCGCCAGCGCCGCGATCGCCGCCGCCTGCGCGGCGAGCGACACGTTGAACGGCGAGCGCACCCGGTTGAACACGTCGATCACCGCCGGCGGCGCATAGGCCCAGCCGATCCGCATGCCGCCCAGCCCGAAGATCTTGGAGAAGGTCCGCAGCATCACGGTGTTGTCGCCGGCATCGACCAGCCGCATCCCCGGGTCGTAGTCCGGCCGCTCGACGTATTCGGCATAGGCGGCGTCGAGCACCAGCAGCACCTCGGGCGGCAGGCCGGCGCGCAGCCGCGCCACCTCGGCATACGGCAGCATGCTGCCGGTCGGGTTGTTCGGGTTGGCGAGGAACACCAGCCGTGTCGCCGGCGACACCGCCGCCAGCATGGCATCGACATCGGCGGTCAGGTCGCGCTCCGGCGTCTTGATCACCCGGCTGCCGGCATAGGTGCCGGCGATGTGGTAGATGGCGAAGCCGTGCGCGCTCATGACGATGTCGCGGCCGTGCCCGCCATAGGCGAGGCAGAGCTGGTAGATCAGGTCGTCCGACCCGGCGCCGCAGACGATCCGCGCCGGATCCAGCCTGAACCGCGCGCCGATCGCCCGGCGCAGTTCGGTCGGCGTCGCCGTCGGGATAGCGGTGCAGCTCGTCGGCCGCGCGCCGGTACGCCTCCTGCGCGCCGGGCGGCGACGCCGAACGCGCCCTCGTTGGACGACAGCTTCAGCACCCGGTTGACGCCGGGCACCGTCGATTCGCCGCCGACATAAGGCGAGATGTCGAGGACTTCGGGGCGCGGGCGCGGCGCGGTCATGCGGTGCCTCCGGTTTCCGGGATCGCGTAGGCGCCGAGCACCACCGGCCGGCGCAGCACCGCGTCCAGGCCCGCCAGCCGAGGATCGTCGTCGGTCAGGAAGCCATCGACCTCGACCAGGGCATGGGCCACCGGCGCGCCCTGGATCACGCCGCAGGATCATCGCGCCCGGCGCGAGCCCGGCCGCGGTCAGCGCCGCGGTCAGCCGGGCGCGGCTGACATCGACGATCGAGTTCGAGGCCGAGCAGCGAGCGGTCGCGCTCGGACTGATCCGGTGCGGTGGTGGCGATCACCAGCGCCTGGACGGTCGGCGCGCCATCCGGCCGCGGCGCCCAGAACGGCAGCCGGCCACCACGTGGATCCGCGGCTCGTCCTTCTGCAGCAGCGCGGTCCACCAGGCGTTCGCGGGTGGTATCGGTCTCCGACGGCATCGGCAGCACCGCCACCGCGGCCGATCCCGGCGCTGACCTCGGCCATCGCCTGCGCCGGGCTGCGATAGGCACGCAGCGGCGTCAGCGCGCCGAAATGCTCGCGCGCCGCCTGGGTGAAGCCGGCTGCCGCCGTCCGGCTCGCACACCGCGACCGCGAACGGGCCCTGCATCGCGGTGGTGCCCGCGAGCAGTTCGCGCCACAGCCGCACCAGCGTCTGCGGCGGCAGCGCGCCGCTGTGCCGTCGCAGCAGGCGGCGGATGATCGATGCCTCGCGTCCCGGGACGATACGCGCTGCGCTTGCCGGACTTCGCCACCTGCTCCACCACGCGCGCGCGCTGCATCAGCAGGCCGTGCAGGGCGTCGTCGATGCGGTCCAGTTCGGCGCGCAGCGCGGCGAGCCGCCAGGCCAGTCATCCTGCGGGGGCGGCTCCTCGCCGAGGCGGCAGGGGGGCGCTGCGTCTGTCGGGGCGGAACTGGACATCATGCTGGCCGAAACGGAGCCGGCACTGATAGCCGAAGCCGGCGGACGTGCAAACAGCAGCCGGCATCCAGCGGTTGCGACCGGCCGGCGCCCGGCCTATGCAAACGCGCGGGATGGACACGTCAGCCGACCACCCGACTCGCCGACATCGCACCACCAGCACGTCACCTTCGAGGACGGGATGACGCTGGACTGCGGCGCGCGGCTGCGGCGGATGACGGTGGCCTACCGCACCTACGGCACGCTGAACGCGGACGCGCTCCAACGCCGTGCTGGTCTGCCATGCGCTGACCGTCGACCAGTATGTCGCCGAGCCGCCACCCGCTCACCGGCAAGGAGGGCTGGTGGGACGTGGTGGTCGGCCCCGGCCGGCCGATCGACACCGACCGCTATTTCGTCATCTGCGCCAATGTGCTGGGCGGCTGCATGGGCTCCACCGGCCCGCGCAGCCTGCGCGACGATGACGCCGGCCCGTGGGGCACCGATTTTCCGCCGGTGACCATCCACGACATGGTCCGCGCGCAGAAGATGCTGATCGACCATCTGGGCATCACGCGGCTGTTCGCGGTGCTGGGCGGCTCGATGGGCGGCATGCAGGTGCTGCAATGGGCGGCGAGCTATCCCGACGCGGTGTTCGCCGCGCTGCCGATCGCGTGCGCCGCCTATCACTCGGCGCAGAACATCGCGTTCCACGAGGTCGGGCGGCAGGCGATCTTCGCCGATCCGGACTGGCAGGGCGGGCGCTACTGGGCGAGCGGGCGCATCCCGGCGCGCGGCCTGGCGGTGGCGCGGATGTGCGCGCACATCACCTATCTGTCCGAGGAGGCGCTGACCCGGAAGTTCGGCCGGCGGCTGCAGAACGCGCCGAAGGACCGAGCGAGGCGATCGGCCTGTTCGGCGAGATGTTCGAGGTGGAGAGCTATCTGCGCCACCAGGGATCCACGTTCGTGCAGCGGTTCGATGCGAATTCGTATCTGACGATCACGCGGGCGATGGACTACTTCGACCTGGCGGCGGACTACGACGGCGATGTGGCCAATGCGTTCCGGGGCACGAAGACGCGGTTCCTGCTGATCGTCGTTCACCTCGGACTGGCTGTTCCCGACCGAGGAAAGCCGCGCGATCGCGCGGGCGCTGAACCGGGCGGGGGCGAACGTGTCGTTCGTGGAGATCCCCACCGACAAGGGCCACGACGCGTTCCTGCTGGACGAGCCGGATTTCCACCGCACGCTGGCGGGGTTCCTGGCGGGGTGCGCGGTGCATGCGGGGCTGCCGTAATGGACGGCGATCGCCGATCCGGTCCGCTACGTGGCCAAGAACATGCGGCTCGACCTGCGCGCTGATCGCCGAGATGATCGAGCCCGGCACGCGCGTGCTGGATATCGGCTGCGGCGACGGCACGCTGATCGAGCAGCTGTACCGCACCAAGGGCTGCGACGCGCGCGGCATCGAGATCGACATGGCGGAGGTGACGCGCGCGGTCGCGCACGGCCTGCCGGTGATGCATGGCGACGCCGACACCGACCTCGCGCAGTATCCCGACCACGCGTTCGACTACGTGGTGCTGTCGCGCACGTTGCAGGCGGTGGAGCAGCCGCGCCAGGTGTTGCGCGCAGATGCTGCGGATCGGCACGCGCGCGGTCGTCAGCTTCCCGAATTTCGGCCATTGGCAGGTGCGCTGGCAGTTGCTGTGGACCGGGCGGATGCCGATGACGACGATCTGGGCGCGGCCCTGGCACGAAACGCCGAACATCCATCCCTGCACCATCCGCGACTTCTTCGCGCTCTGCGCCGAGGAAGGACTACGTGGTCGAGCAATGGCTCGCCGCCGACGATGACGGCCGCCGCGGCCCTGGCGGCGCTTCCCGGCTGGCCAACCTGTTCGGCGAACAGGCGTTGTTCCAGCTCCGGCGCGCCTGATCGCCAAACCTCATCCGCGGGTTTTGAGACTTCGTTCGAATTAAGGCTTTGTTGGGGGGCATTCTCTTGTGGCGCTGATAATTTCCCTGGAGCACAATTCCAGGAAGGAAGCGTCGGTGAAGCGATACGCATGGTTGCTGGCATTCGGCGCGGCGCTGTTCTCGGGCGGGCGCGCGGCGGCGACGGTCGGGCCCGGCTTCGTCGAGAGCGGGTATACCCTGGTCTACGACCTTGAGCATTCCCAGCGCCGCCGATTTCCGCACCCATGCCGTCCCGTATTCGGTCGATAATTCCGCCAGCATCCCCAACAACTCGTTCGACCGCATCGGCTATTACGTCGGGCTGACCAGCAATCTCGGCGTGCTGCAATGGGTGTCGGTGTCGATGGACGCATTCACCAGCAGCGCCGGCACGATCGGGGTGCCGACCACGGCCTCAGGCGAGATCTACCAGCAGGCCGTCACCGGCCTGAACGTGTTCTCCAACGTCGGATCGCTCCTGACCGGCACCGGGCTATCGGGTGAAATCCAGTTCTGGCCGAGTTGCTCTTCCTCCGCCAACAGCACCGGCGTGTTGAACGCGACCTCGGCCTTCGACTGGGGTGACACGCGGGTGCCGACCTCGGGCGGCGTGGCCTGCAACAACGGTGCGTTCCAGATCGCCGACCCCGCCGCCAAGCAGATGCTGTTCTCATACAATGGCTGGAACTCCGGCAGCGGCATCAGCGATCTCGGCATCGGCAACGAGAACAGCAGCAATCCCAACTGGACCTTCGCCCACAATGCCAACAGCTACAGCATCACCGAATTGCAGGTGCTGGTGCATGAGACAGTGGTGCCGTCGCTGCCCGAACCGGCCTCGTTGCCGGTGTTCGGCGCGGGCCTCGCCGCATTGGTCGCCATGCGGCGGCGGCCGGTCATAGTTTGCCGCGCAACCGCAGGCTGAGCGCGGCGCATAGATCCACCGGCAGCGCCACCGCCTCACGCAGACGCCAGTACCAGCGCTTGCGGAACCGGCGCGACGCCCGCCCCGCCGCCGCCGGGCAGGCCCAGGCGTCGAGGCCGGCGAGCAGCATCAGCATCAGGCAGCGCGGCAGGTGGTACGCGCTGCTGGCGGCGAACACCGGCCCGGCATGGCCGATGGCGCGCAACTGCCGGGCGACGCATTGCACCGAGGTCAGCGTGCTGGTGCCGCTCTCCTCCAGCAGGATGCGCGCGGGCGGCACCCCGGCCGCCTGAAGCAGCCGCCCCATGACCGAAGCCTCCGACGGGCCATGGCAGCCGACACCGCCGGTCGGCAGATAGAGCACATCCGGCTGCGCCAGGCCGAACCGCAGCGCGCCATGGACGCGGCGGCGCAACGCAATGCTGGGGTTGCCATCGGCGCCCACGGCGGCACCGAAGATGACGATCACCAAGGCATGCGGCACCAAGGCATGCGGCACCAAGACATGCGGCACCAAGGCATGCGGCACCAAGGCACGCGGCACCAAGGCACGCGGCACCAAGGCCGCGGCACCAAAGCATCCGGCACCAAATCATGCGGCACCAAGGCATGCGGCACCAAGGCGTTCGGATGGGTCGCGTCGTTCGGTGGCTCGGTGGATTTCGGCATTTGGCGGCTCAGGCCGGGGCCGCGAGCAGGATCCGGTTCAGCGCCGACAGCTTGTCCCAGGTTTCGCGCCAGGCACGGGCGAAGCTGGCCGCGTCGGTGCCGCTCTCCGCCAGGGCGGCGGCGATGTCGCCGACGCTGCGTCTGCCGTCGATCAGCCGCAGGATGGCCGCGGCCAGCGGCGGCAGCGGAACGGGCACGCGCAGGCCGTCGAACACCATGCCGATGGTGCCTTCCGGCGTGATGGCGCGGGCGAGTTCCTCGGCGGCGAGCTCACGGGCAATTGGCACCGCGTCCGCCGCCATCGGGTCGGCCACCGGAACCGCGCCGGCGCGAACGCAATAGACGATATGCGTGCTCATGTTGCCGGCCAACAACTCCGCGAGAACCGCGCGGGCGACCGGATCGAGCTTGCCCGCCAGCGCGCGCAGCCTCGGATCGGGCAGCAGGGCGATCGGATCGTAGCGGATCGGCTCCACCAGCAGGTGACGGCAACCCCGGTCTCCGTGAGCAAGCGTGCTGCGAGGCCACGTCGTAGGCCCGGTCGCGCGGGTTCAGCAACAGGTCGTACAGCCCGGCATCGCCGCCGTCGAGATGGTCGGAGAAATTCCGGTTGGCGCCGCAGCCAGGCGGTCTCCGGCAGGTGTCTCATCACCCGCCGGGCGACATCGAGCCGCGCCGGCGGCGTTTCGGTATCCGGCGGCGCGAGGCGGCGCAGCGCGTCCTGCAGCATATAGACGCCGGTCCGGCCATGCGGCGCGTAGACCATCAATCCCATGCCGCCGCCCGGCGCCAGCACCGACAGCAACGCCGCGCAACCCGGCCGCCGGCTCCGGCAGATGGTGCAGCACGCCGCAGCAATCGATGTAGTCGAACGGGCCGAGGCCTCGATCCCGGCAGGTCGAGCAGCGACCGCTGCTCCCAAATCATATTGGTCAGCCCGCGGGCCTCCGCGCGGGCCCGTGCGATCGTCAGCGCGGCGGCCGACCGGTCGAGCCAGGTCACCGTCCCGGGTCGGCCCCAACGCGTCATCTGCTGCGCCAGCATGATGGTCGCATCGCCGGTGCCGCCACCGGCGACCAGCGCGTGCAACGGACGCGACGCGGCCGGCGGCGCCGAACACCCAATGTCGACCTCGCGCAAATGGCTCGGGCTGCCGACCACCAGGCGTCTGCGCCTCGTCGCGCGGGTCGCGCTGCGGATAGGGGTAGGCCTCGTACTGGGCGGCGAGGCGGCGGTCGATTGCGTCGGTCATGACGGCGGAATAGAGCAACATCGGTCCGTAGGGAAACATATGGCCCCAGGCGACCCACCGCAGCCCGATGGGGAAAACCGCCGGCCAAGGCCGCCGGCGTGCTTCTAACCGCGCCGAACATGCCCTAGACCAGCCCGATGGGACGCCAGAACACGAGGCTATTTCGGAATCGGCGTCGAAGGCGTCTCCAAATCCGCCAATGTCGGCGCATTGCTGCGGACCGCGCACGCGTTCGGCGCCGGCGTTCTGCTTCACCGTCGGCGCCGGCTTCGACGCGCGGGCCGGCCGCTCGGCCGACACCGCGGACACGCCGTCGCACGTGCCGCTGTGGCGCTTCCACTCCGTCGCGGCCGTGGCACTGCCCGAGGGCTGCGTGCTGGTCGGGCGTCGAACTGCTGGACGACGCCACCGACCTGCCCTCGTTCCGCCATCCGCTGAATGCCGCCTACGTCCTGGGGCCGGAGCGGCTCGGGCTGTCGGCGGCGATGCTGGAGCGGTGCCGCCACGTGGTCCGCATTCCCACCCGGTTCGCGCTCAACCTGGCGGTCGCCGGCGCCCTGGTGTTGTACGACCGCCTGCTGCAGCACGGGCGCTTCGCCGAGCGGCCGGTGATGGCCGGGGGTGCCGCGCCGCCCTCCGATCCCGCCGGTCACGGCACGCCGGTGTTCCGCCGCAACATCCCGGGTTGGGCGCGCGAGGAGGAGAGTTGACCACGCGGCGCTTGTCCGGCGGCCCGCGGCTCCGTATCTGTTCGCCCATGCGCGCATTCATGATTTCCTCCCTCGCCTTGCTGGCCCTTGCTCATCCAGCGGCGGCGCAGACCAAGCCGGCCAAGCCGGCGCCGTCCCGTCCCGCCCAGGCCGCGGCCCCCAAGGCCATCGGCACGTTCGACGACTGGACCGCCGCGACCAACACCGAGGCCGGGCAGAAGGTCTGCTACGCCTTCACCCGGGCGACCAGTTCCGCCCCCGCACCCGCCGGCCGTGGCGACGCGGTGCTGCTGACCGTCACCCAGCGCCAGGGCGGGCGGGACGCCGTGTCGATCAGCGCCGGCTTCGAATACCCGGCCAATGCCGCGGTCGCGGTGCAGGCGGACGGCGCCGGGTTCGAGTTCTACACCGCCAAGCGCTCCGCCTTCGCCCGCGATGGCCACGCGGCTGTCGCCGCATTCCTGAAGGCTGTCAAAGTGACGGCGAAATCCCCCGGCCCCCGCCACGCCGAAATCGCCGACAGCTTCAGCCTGAAAGGCTTCGACCGCGCCTACGCCGCGATCAACCGCGAATGCCCCGCCAAATGAGTGCCACCATGGAATCGCACGCCGCTCTCGAACTCAGCGAGGCCGAGCGGATCGCAATTCGCGCCAAGCTCCCGCGATTTGCGCCGCCCGCCGCCGTTCTGCCCGATGGCCGGCAGGAGCTGGTCGGCCTGTCGCGCGACGAGCTGGCCCAGGCAATGGCTGAGGTCGGTGAGCAGAAGTTTCGCGCCAAGCAGCTCTGGCACTGGATCTACCACCAGGGCGTCACCGATTTTTCCGCCATGTCGTCGATCTCCCGCGCGACGCAGGAGAAACTGGCCGCGCGTTTCGTCGTCGGCCGGCCGGAAGCGGCGGTGGTGCAAACCAGCGCCGACGACACGCGAAAATTCCTGTTCCGCTTCCGCGACGGGCAGGAGGCGGAGACCGTCTACATTCCCGATCGCGAGCAGGATCGCGGCGCCGTCTGCATCTCCTCGCAGGTCGGCTGCACCCTCTCCTGCCGGTTCTGCCACACCGGCACCCAGGCGCTGGTGCGCAATCTCGGCCCGGCCGAAATCGTCGGCCAGTTCATGGCGGCGCGCGACAGCTACGGCGAATGGCCGAGCCCGCACGGCGAAACCCCGCGCCTGCTCTCGACCATCGTGCTGATGGGCATGGGCGAGCCGCTCTACAATTACGAGAACGTCGCCAAGGCGATGACCATCGTCATGGACGGCGAAGGCATCGGCCTCTCGCGCCGGCGGATCACGCTCTCGACCTCCGGCGTGGTGCCGATGATGGACCGCGCCGGGCGGGAACTCGGCGTCAACCTCGCGGTCTCGCTCCACGCCGTGAATGACGACGCTGCGCGACGAAATCGTGCCGCTCAATCGCAAATACCCGTTGCGCGAGCTGATCGCCGCCTGCCGCCGCTATCCCTCGGCCAGCAACGCGCGGCGGATCACCTTCGAATACGTGATGCTGAAAGGCATCAACGACAGCGAGGCGGAGGCGCGCGAACTGGTGCGCCTCATCGCCGGCATCCCGGCCAAGGTGAACCTCATTCCGTTCAATCCCTGGCCCGGCAGCCCCTACGACCACCAGCAGCGGGACGGCGATCGACCGGTTCGCCAAGATCGTGATGGATGCCGGGTTTTCCTCGCCGGTGCGGGTGCCGCGAGGGCGCGACATCCTGGCCGCCTGCGGGCAGTTGCGAACTGAGAGCCGGCGCGAAGCCTGAATTCCGCCTGCAACCGGCAAGGCATCGATTTGGACCCCATCCTCAACGTCGCTGGCCTGCGCAAGCATTTCACCAGCTCGAAGGGTTTCCCTCGCCCGGTGAAGACAGTCGTCCGGGCGGTTGACGGCATCGATTTCGCCGTCGATCGCGGCGAGGCGTTCGGCCTGGTCGGCGAATCCGGCTGCGGCAAGTCGACCGCGGCGCGCGCCGTGCTGCGGCTGATCGAACCGGACGCGGGGACGATCCGCTTCGCCGGCGAGGATGTCCGCGCGGCCGGCGTGCGGCGCTCTGAACGCGCTGCGCCGGCGCATGCAGATCATCTTCCAGGACCCGTATTCGTCGCTCAACCCGCGCCGCAGCATCGGCCGCACGCTGGCCGAGCCGCTTGCCGTGCATGGCATCGCGCCAGCGGTCCGGGCGGCGCGCGACCGCGCGGCGCGTTGCTGGCCGAGGTCGGCCTGCCGGCCAGCGCGCTCGACCGCTATCCGCACGAATTCTCCGGCGGCCAGCGCCAGCGCATCGGCATTGCGCGTGCGCTCGCGTTGCAGCCGGAACTGATCGTCGCCGACGAACCGGTGTCCGCACTGGATGTATCGGTGCAGGCGCAGGTGCTGCTGCTGCTGAAGGAGTTGCAGCAGCGCCGCGGCCTCGCCTTCGTGTTCGTCAGCCACGACCTCAGCGTGATCCGCTGGTTCTGCGCGCGCGTCGCGGTGATGTATCTCGGCCGCATCGTCGAGCAGGGGCCGGTCGCGCGGTGTTCGCGCAGCCGCGCCATCCCTACACCGCATGCTGCGCGACGCCTCGCCGATCCCCGACCCGTCGCGGCGCGGCGTGCTGCCGCGGGTGGTCGGCGAAATTCCCTCGGCCGCGGCGCCGCCGGCCGGCTGCCACTTCCATCCGCGCTGCCCGCGCGCGAGCGACTCTGCCGCACCACCTATCCGTCTGACAGGACGCGATCCGATGGCCATGGCACCGCCTGCCATCATCCGCTGGGATAGCAGACGCCTGGCTGCCACCTGCCGCCGGTGTTAAAACCGGTAGAGCCGCGCCGCGTTGTCGTGAAACAAGGCGCGCTGCTCGTCGGCTGAAAACCCGGCGATGATGTCGCTGAAGGCGTCGATCATCGCGCGCATCGTCATGTTCCGCCGCGCGACCGGATAATCGCTGCCGTACACCGCCCGGTCGGTGCCGAAGGCGTCGATGCAGGCCATGACGGTGTCGCGCAACGCCGGCAGCGACTTGTCCGGCGAGTAGGCGCCGAAGTTGGAAACCTTGATGGCGATGTTCGGGCGCGCCGCCATCAGCTTCATGCCGGCCTTCCAGCGCGCGATGCCGTCGGCGTCGCGGTCGACCGGTGTCGCGCAATGGTTGACGATGAAAAGCTGATCGGGAAAGTCGGCGGCAAGGCGGGCGACTTCGGCCGATTGATACGGGTTCATCAACAGTTCCAGCACGAAGCCGAAACGGCGCAGCCCGGCGACGCCGCGGCGGAAGGCCGGATGTTCCACTCGCCCGGGCTCGGTCCAGCGGCGTGCCGGGTCGGGATGCCAGCGGATGGTCTCCCGCACGCCGGCGACGCGGGCGTGGGAGGCGTGGCGCTCCAGCGTCGCTTCGACATCCGGCGCCTGCAGCGGCGCGAAGGCGATGCATCGACGCGCGATCCCCTGCGGCAGGTCCACCGTCTCCAGCCACTCGGTCTCCTCGACCGGGCTGCGGCTGCGGTCCCACACCGCCTCGATCACCACCGTGCCCACGATCGGCGCGCCATCGGCGTCGTGCAGGAAATCGGCGGGCAGGTAGTCGTGGCGCATATAGGCGATGTCGCCCAGCGCGCCGATGCCGCCCGAGGGATCGGTCAGCCACGGATGCCGCCCGAGCGCCATGTCCCATAAATGATGGTGGGCATCGATGATCGGGCCGGAATATCGGGTCGGCATGGTCACTGAACTCCTGCGAATTGACCGCACGCAGCCGCGCGCCTAGCGTCTTCGAAAGTTATCGCAACCATCGACGCTAAGGGAGACGCGGCCAATGGCCAACAACGTCAAGAAGATCTGGGCCTCTGGCAAGGCCGTGGTGAACGGCTGGCTGGCGATCCCCTCCGGCTTCTCGGCCGAGGTGATGGCGCAATGCGGGTTCGATTCGGTAACGGTGGACATGCAGCACGGCGTGCAGGACTACCAGTCCATGGTGCAATGCTTCCAGTCCATGCAGGCGCATCCGGTGACGCCGATGGTGCGGGTGCCGTGGAACGAGCCGGGGATCATCGGCAAGGCACTCGACGGCGGCGCCTATGGCGTGATCTGCCCGATGATCAACACCAAGAAAGAGGCCGAGAATTTCGTCCAGTACCTGCAAGTATCCGCCGCTCGGCACCCGCAGCAACGGGCCGATCCGCGCCGGCATGTACGGCGAGGCGACCAGCTACCAGACGCACGCGAACGACGAGACGCTGTGCATCCCGATGATCGAGACCAAGACCGCGATCAAGAATCTGGAGGCGATCCTCGATGTCGAAGGCATCGCCGGCATCTATGTCGGGCCGTCCGACCTTGGCCTGTCCTACGGCCTGCCTCCGAAGCTCGACCGCAAGGAGCCGGAAATCCTCAAGATCTACGACAAGCTGGTCAAGGAATGCAGCAAGCGCGGCATCTTCGCCGGCATCCACACCAGCGGTGCGGCCGACGCCGCCAACTGCATCAGCATGGGTTTCCGCCTGGTGACGCTGATGAATGACAGCGGCATGATGGCCACATACGCGAAAACCTGCATCGCCCAGACCCGCAAGGACAGTAAGGGCATCGCCTGAACAGGAGACCGATCATGGCGCAACCGTCCGTCATCCGCCTGCATCCCGATGACGGGGTGGTCATCGCCCGCACGACGCTGCTGCCGGGGGTGGAAGCCGCCCCCGGCGTGGCCTGCGTCCAGCGCATCCCCGCCGGCCACAAGGTGGCGATCCGGCCGATCGGCGTGGGCGGCGAAATCCGCCGCTACGGCCAGATCATCGGCTTCGCGACCGCCCCGATCGCGCCCGGGCAGCATGTGCATGAGCATAATTGCGGCATGGGCGATTTCGCCAAGGACTACGCCTGGGGCGTGGACGCGACGCCGACACCGAATTTCGACCTCCCGGCGACCTTCATGGGCATCCGCCGGCCCGACGGCCGTGTTGCCACCCGCAACTATATCGGCATCCTCACCAGCGTGAACTGCAGCGCGCATGTGGCCGGCCTGGTGGCCGACATGTTCAAGAAGAACCCGTTCACCGGCCACAACCCGCTGGCCGACTTCCCCGATGTCGACGGCGTCGTGGCGCTGACCCACAAGACCGGCTGCGGCATGACCCAGGCCGAGCCGCTGACGGTGCTGCGCCGCACTTTGGGCGGCTACGCGCGGCACGTGAATTTTTCGTCGGTGATCGTGCTCGGCCTCGGCTGCGAGGTGAACCAGATCGGCGGCCTGATGACCGAGCAGAAGCTCGCCGGCCGGCTGCGCGCGATGGACATCCAGGAGGTCGGCGGCACCCGCAAGACCGTTGAGGCCGGGATCGCCTTCGTGCGCGAGGCGCTGCAGGAAGCCAACGACGTGAAGCGCGAGCCGATGCCGGTGAGCGAACTGACCGTCGCCCTGCAATGCGGCGGCTCGGACGGCTATTCCGGCGTCTCGGCAAACCCGGCACTTGGGGCGGCGAGCGATCTTCTGGTCCGCCACGGCGGCACCGTCATCCTGTCCGAGACGCCTGAGACCTACGGCGCCGAACATTTGCTGACCCGGCGCGCGGTCAGCCGCGAGGTCGGCGAAAAGCTGGTCGCGCTGATGCGCTGGTGGGAGGAGTACACCGAGCGCCAGGGTGCGGAGATGAACGCCAACCCCAGCCCCGGCAACAAGGCCGGCGGACTCACCACCATCCTGGAGAAATCTCTCGGCGCGATGGCCAAGGCCGGCAGCACCAACCTCGTCGATGTCGTGGCGTATGCCGAGCAGGTCACCAAAAAGGGCTTCGTGTTCATGGACACGCCCGGCTACGACCCGGTGGCCGCCACCGGCCAGGTGGCGGGCGGCGCCAACCTCGTGTGCTTCACCACCGGGCGCGGCAGCGTGTTCGGCTGCAAGCCGTCGCCGTCGATCAAGCTCGCCACCAACACGCCGATGTACACGCGGATGCAGGACGACATGGACGTGAATTGCGGCACCATCCTGGACGGCGAAGAAACCGTGCAGGAATGCGGGCAGCGGATTTTCGATTTGATGATCCGCGTCGCCTCCGGCGAAGCCACGAAAAGCGAGAGCTTCGATTTCGGCGGTGCCGAGTTCGCACCCTGGGTGCTTGGCGCGACGATGTGAAACGCGGAGCCTGGTAGGCGCTGCCGTTCCACATGGTAGAATTGCTCCCGGCTACGCTGGCGACAAAGACCACATCCGGGGAAACCATCCATGCAGATCACACGTCGCTCGCTATTCGGGACGTCCTTGCTGATGTCGGCGGCCGCCGCCTCGCGCCGGGCGAATGCGCAGGGTGGCCTTCCGACGCTGCGGGTTGGCGTGCTGACCGATCTCTCTGGGCAATATCGTGATAATTCCGGGCCGACCTCGGTCCTTGCCGCCAGACAGGCGGTCGAGGAGTTCCAGCCGCAGAACCATGGTTTCCAGGTGGAGATCCTCGCCGCCGACCATCAGCAGAAGCCGGACGTCGCGGGCAGCGTCGCCCGCCAATGGTTCGACCGGGACGGGGTCGATGCCATCGCGGACGTGAACAACACCGCGATCGCCCTGGCGGTCCGAACCTTGGCGATTGAGAAGGACAAGGCTTTGCTGGTCACCGGCGCGGCGTCGGCGGAACTCACGACCAAATGGTGCAACACCAACATGGTCCACTGGGCGCCCGACACCTATGGCGATTCACATTCCACCGGCAACGCCATCCTGAAGAATGGCGGCAAGACCTGGTTCCTGGTCGTCGCCGACTATGTCTTCGGCCATTCGCTGGAGGCCGAGGTCATCAACGTGGTCAAGGCGGGCGGCGGCCAGGTTTTGGGGAGCATCGCCTATCCATTCCCCGGCACCACAGATTTCTCATCCTTCCTGCTGCAGGCCCAAGCCAGCGGCGCTGATGTCGTCGCGTTCTGCAACACCGGCGGCGACATGGAGAACAGCATCAAGCAGGCGCACGAGTTCGGCCTGGTTCGGCGCGGCAAGACGGTGGCGGCGATGTTCGGCTTCATCACGGAAATGAAAGCGCTGGGGCTGGAAACCGGGCAGGGCCTCTATATGACCGAGCCGTTCTACTGGGACCTGAACGAGCGCACCCGCGCCTTCACCAAACGCTTCCTGCCCAAGGCCGGCGACAACTACCCCAGCAGTCTGCATGCCTGCGCCTACAGCGCGGTCATGCACTACATGAAAACTGCCGTCACCATCGGTCCCGAAAAGATGCGGTCCGGCCGCGCGGCGATCGCAGGCATGAAGGCCGCCCCGACCGACGATGATTGTTTCGGCGCCGCCAGCATCCGCGCCGACGGCCGCTTCCTCAGCGACACCCATTTGTTCCAGGTGAAGTCGCCCGCCGACAGTCATGGGAAGTGGGATATCTACCGCTATGTCTCCACGACCCCCGGCAACCAGGCGTTCCGCCCCCTGGCCGGCGGCGGCTGTGCCATGGTTCCCGCCTGATGGATGCAGGGGCAGCAGCCGCCACGCTTGCTGTGCCGGACAGCTACGGGTTGAACCTCTACCGAGCCGACCCGACCCTGGCCCGGTTGGCGTCGCTGTACCTTCCCGCCGACCTCGACGCCCACCTGGCGCCGCATCTGGACCGGCTGGGAGCGCTGGCCGGGGGAGAGCTCGACAGGCTGGCCGGCCAGGCCGACCGCAATCCGCCAGTGCTGCGCCCGCGGACGCGGCGCGGCGAGGACCGTCAAACGATCGAGAAACACGCGGCCTACCAGGAGATGGAGCGGCTCGCCTTCGGCGAGTTCGGACTGGCGGCCCTGTCCCATCGCGGCGATGTCCTCGGCTGGCCCACGCCAATGCCGCCGGCGGCCAAATACCTGCTGACCTACCTGTTCGTGCAGGCGGAATTCGGCCTGATGTGCCCGGTCAGCATGACCGACAGCCTGGCGCGCACACTTCGCCGTTTCGGGGATGCGGCGTTGGTGGCGCGCTATTTGCCGGCACTGACAAGCCAGGACATGGACGCGTTGCACCAGGGCGCGATGTTCATGACGGAACAAGGCGCCGGGTCCGATGTCGGGGCGACCGCCGTCTCCGCGATTCCGCAGGCGGATGGCACCTGGGCGCTGCATGGCGACAAGTGGTTTTGCAGCAATCCCGATGCCGAGCTGGCGATGGTGCTGGCGCGGCCGGCGAACGCGCCCGCCGGCATCAAGGGGGTCGGGTTGTTCCTGCTGCCGCGCAGCTTGCCGGACGGTACGCCGAACGCCCACCGGATCATTCGCCTGAAGGACAAGATGGGAACGCGCTCGATGGCGTCGGGCGAGGTCACGCTGCAGGGCGCCACCGCCTGGCTCGTCGGCGACGTCACGGCGGGCTTCCGACAGATGGCCGACATGGTGAACAACTCCCGCCTGTCCAACGGCGTCCGTGCCGCGGGGTTGATGCGCCGTGCGGTGACCGAGGCGCTGTATGTCGCCCGCAACCGCGAGGCGTTCGGTCGCCGGCTGATCGACATGCCGTTGATGCGGCGCCAGCTCGCCAAAATGCTCGTGTGGTCCGAGCAGGCCCGCAGCATGATGTTCCAGGCCGCCGACGCCCTGCGTCGTGCGGATGCCGGCGAGACTGGGGCTTACGCGCTGCTGCGGATCCTGACACCGCTGCTGAAGTTCCGCGCCTGCCGCGATGCCCGCAAGGTGACTGGGGACGCCATGGAGGTGCGTGGCGGCTGCGGGTACATCGAGGAATGGCCCGACCCGCGCCTGCTGCGCGATTCGCATCTCGGTTCGATCTGGGAAGGCACCAGCAACGTGGTGGCGCTCGACGTGCTGCGGGCGGCCACGCGGGAGGACGCGCTCGGGGCGCTCCGCGCCCATGTGCAGAGCCTGGACATCGGCCGAAATCTGCCGGCGGCGCTGCCAGCGCTGGATCGGGCGATCGCGCTCATGAACGTGGCTCAGGATCAGGCCGCCCCTCTGGTCCGACAGGCGGCATCCGCGCTGTACCACATCACGTCGGCCGCCACGATGGCGTGGGAGGCCGCGGCCACTGATGACCGATGCCGGCTTGTCATGGCGGAGATGGTGCTGCGCCATCGGGTGCTGCCACGCGATCCGCTGGTCGACGACGGTGCGGCCGACGATCTGGCACTCCTGCTCGCGCAGTAGCGCGGCACCACCTCAGACAATCTAGGCGAGCAATTTTATGGCACGGTGATTCCACCTAAAACCATATTGCTCTACAGGCATCGCCCCGCGGGTCCAAAAATGGCTGTCATCTCACTGCGTGTCGGTAGCGCGGGAAAGCATCCGTGTCGTCCGACCGCGAGCGCTGCCGCCTGTTGCGCCGCCGCCACCGCGCCGGTCAGAGACATGCCGCGCGCCAATCCCGCGACCAACGCGCCACAAAAGCTGTCTCCGGCACCCGTCGTATCAACGGTGCGGGAAACGGTGCAGGCGGGAAAATGCGAAACTCCATCGGCCGTCGCCACGACGCAGCCATCCTTGCCATTCGTCACGATGCCGATACGGCTTCCCAGCCGCGTCGCGGCCGCCGCGGGATCGCTGCATCCGGTGATCTGCTCGGCCTCGAGGCGATTGGCGATGACGATTTCGCAATATCGGACGACTTCGGCGATTGGCCAGCGCAGCGGCGCGGTGTTGATGATGACGCGAGGTGCGAGCCTGGCCGCGGCAAGCGTGGCCATCTGTGACAAATTGCCCTGCAGCAGAAGCAAATCATCGTCCGCCATCGCCGCGACGAAGGCCTCCGCGCAACTGACCGGCAGCGCTTCGGCACAGGCGCCGATGCTGACGATGGAGTTCTCTCCGTCATCCGCCACCAACAATATGGACAGATCGCTGGGCTGAGCGACATCGGGCAGCCGCAACGCCGCGAAGCCTTCCGCCGCCAACGCGGCGCGCAGCATCGCGGTCTCCGGCTCCACGCCGAGCGGGGCGCAGAAATGCACTTCAACCCCACCACGGACCGCCACAACCGCCTGGTTGAGTCCCTTCCCACCCGGCGACCGGGCGATCCCGGTGGCCATCAGCGTTTCCCCCGGCGAGGGCAAGCGCGGTACCGGCAGAGTGACGTCGATCGAGGCATTGCCGAGGACGAATACGCGGCTCACTTGCGGGGGCGCCTCAGTGCCGTGGTTCGGAATGCGGGCTTGGTCGGCATAAGGTCGCGGGTTCCATGCGATCGGGTTGACGATATCCCGCCCTCAGAAGATGCTCAATGACATGTCTCCACCCGATCTCTTCTGATGCGGACACTGGCCGGGCGCGTTCTGGCCTTGCTGCCGATCCTGTTCGGCCTGTCGCTGCTTTCTTTCACTTTGTTGGCCTTGGTGCCAGGCGATCCGGTGACCGCGATGCTCGGCCTGGAAGCCGACCCGGCGGCCATTGCCACGCTCCGGGCAAAGTTCGCGCTCGATCAGCCATTCCCCATCCGGTACGTGACTTGGCTCGGCCATGTAATGACCGGCGATCTCGGACGCTCCATCCAGACCGGCCGCTCGGTACTCCCGATGGTGTTGACGGCACTGGGCCCCACGACCGTGCTGGCCGCGGCGGCGCTGCTGGTGTCGCTGGTGATTGCGCTGCCCGCTGGGATCGTGGCGGCGACACGGCGCAATCAGCCGGCTGATTTCGTGGTGACCGTCGCCGCTTTGTGCGGCTTGTCGCTGCCCAGCTTCTGGCTCGCGATCCTGCTGATCCTGACGCTGTCGATCGGGCTGCCGATCTTCCCCTCCTCCGGCTATGTTTCGTTCACCTCCGATCCGTCCCAGGCACTGCGTCATCTGGTTTTGCCGGCGACAACGCTCGGCGTGGCGTTGGCCGCCGCAACGATGCGGATGACGCGCTCGGCTATGCTGGAGGTGTTGCCGGCCGACTACATCCGCACCGCTCAGGCGAAAGGGCTCGGGCAAAGCCGGGTGATCTGGCGCCACGCCTTGCGCAATGCACTGATCCCCGTCGTGACCCTGATCGGCATCCAACTCGGCCAGTTGCTGGGCGGCGTCGTGGTGACCGAGACGGTGTTCTCCTGGCCCGGTGTCGGCAAACTCACCGTCGACGCGATCTTTGCGCGCGACTATCCGGTGGTCCAGGGCTCGATTCTCGTTACTGCAACATTGTTTGTGCTGCTCAACCTCTGCACCGATCTTGCCTGCGCATTGCTCGATCCAAGGCAAAGGGGTGCCAGGTGAGGCGCGACCCGCGGAGCGCAGTGGGAATGATCCTTGTCGTCCTGATCATCGTCGCGGCGGCGATCGGTCCCATTCTGGTCGGGTACGGGCCGAATCAGCCGGACTTTATCGCGACGCTGGCGCCGCCTTCCGCGGCGCATCTGTTCGGCACCGACGATCTTGGCCGCGACGTGCTGGCGCGCATCCTGGTGGGTGCGAGGGTCTCGCTGGCGGTGGGCATCGGCGCCGTGGTTGGTGCCGGCCTTTTGGGTGTGGCAATCGGCATGGTCTGCGGCGCCTTTGGCGGCTGGACGGATCGGATCATGATGCGTTGCATGGATGTGCTCCTCGCCTTCCCGGGAATCCTGCTGGCGCTCGGCGTCACCTCCGTGCTTGGCGCCTCGGCACGCAATGCGGCATTGGCGATTGGCCTGGTTAATCTGCCGGTCTTCGCGCGGGTGGCTCGCGCCCAGGCTCGCCTCGTTGCCAAGACCGAATACGTGGAAGCCGGCCGCGCGGTCGGCCTGTCCGAGGCGGCAATTCTCCGGCGGTGCATTCTGCCAAATGCCATGTCCCCGGTTCTGGTCCAGGCTTCGTTGTTGCTGGCAACGTCCATCATCACCGAATCCTATCTGTCATTCCTCGGCCTGGGCGTGCAGCCGCCGACGCCGACCTGGGGCAACATGATGCACGACGCCACTGGCTTCCTGGATCAGGCGGCCTGGCTCGCTTGGTTTCCCGGCGCTGCGATCTTCCTGACGGTACTGGCCTTCAACCTTCTCGGCGATGGATTGCGCGACCGGATGGATGCAAGATTGCGGTAGACGAAAGCCAAGAGACGTACCCACAGACGCTCCCCACGAAAGGAAGATCACCATGACGCTGCGCCGCCGCACGTTGCTCGCCGCACCGGCTTTGCTGCTGGCCGAGCGAGCCGCCGCCGTCGAGCCGCGCGTACTGACCGCCGGCGTGGTGTCCGATCCAGTAACGCTTGATCCCGCTTTTTCCGGAAGCTTCTTCGAGGCACAGGTGTTCTACAACCTGCACGAGACGCTGTTGACGGCGCAGCCCGATGGTGAGGTGACGCCAGGGCTGGCGAGCTATGAAATCAAGGATCCGCTCACCTACGTCATCACGCTGAAGCCAAATCTGACGTACCATGACGGCACGCCGGTCGACGCCGCCAGCGCCAAGGCGAATATCGAACGCTATCTCGACCCTGCCGTCGGCTCCATCCGTAAATCCGATTTCGGCCCGATCGCCGGTGTGGACGTCAACGGGCCACTGGTCTTCACCATCAGGATGTCGGCAGCGTATGCGCCGTTGCCGCTGGTGCTGACCACGCGCGCGGGCATGTTGGTCTCGATGAAAGCGGTGGCCGCCATGGGGGCGGATTTCGCAACCAGGGCGGTCGGTTGCGGACCCTATAAATTCACCAGCTGGACCAAGAATGCCGAACTGGTCATGGACAAGTTCCCCGGCTATTGGCAGGGCGACAAGCACAGCTTTGATCGTCTCGTGTTCCGGCCAATTGCTGACGAAACGGTGCGGCTGGCCAATCTGCGCAGTGGAACACTGCAGCTGATCGACAGCGTGCCGCCGCAGGCCGTTGCCCAACTCGGCCGAGAGGCAAAGCTGCAAATGGCGCAGATGCCCGGCGTGGGCTTTAACGCCTGGTCGCTGAACTGCACCCGGGCACCGTTCAGCGATGCCCGGGTCCGCCGCGCCTTCCTGCGGGCGGTCGATCCCGATGTGGTGCAGCGCGTGGTGTATTTCGGCACCGGCCGGGTATCGCACGGCCCACTTTCCCCGGCAGTGCCCTGGGCGTTCGACCCCAACTTCGATCCGCCGGGACATGATTCCCAGGCTGCCAAGGCGATGCTTTCGGAAGCGGGCGTCAGGACCCCGCTGGCGGTGACGATCACCACCACTAACTCGCCGCAGATGGTGCGCGTGGCGCAGATCATCCAGGCGCAGGCCGGCGAAGCGGGCTTTCAGGTGGAGGTGAAGCAGATCGACCCCACCAGCCTGATCACCGTGCTGCGGGCGCGCGACTTCGATATCTGCATGTCGCCCTGGAGCGGCCGCTACGACCCTGACGGAAATATGTTTTTCTGGTTCACCAAGGGCGGCCCGAATAATTTCGCCGGCTACGCTAGCGACATGATGACCGCCCTGCTCGGCAAGGCGCGTTCGGAGATCGATCGAGCTGCGCGGGCGAAACTGTATCACGAGGCACAAAGCTTGTTGGGGCAGGACGCGCCGATGCTGTTCCTGCATTTCGATGCGATCCTGCAGGCGAGCGACGCTAGGCTGAAATGGACGCAATATCCCGACGCCAGCTGGCGCCTGTTTGACGCGCACATGGCGTAGACCAGTTGTCCGCCTGAGAGTGCGTCAGAGCAGCCTGGCGATGATCGGGTCGCAGGTTCGGCTGCCGGATGCCAGGCAATCCTCGATCGCCGACTGCGCCTGCAGTTCGCGCATCAGGAACACCGAGATCACGAGCACCATCAGCGTCACCGCCATACCCGCCAGGCTGCGGGTCTGACGATCCTGCTCTTCCCGGTCTTCGTCGGAAAGCTTCTCGCCGGAAAAACTGAAACGGTAGGACTTGGCCATCGCCTCGACTCTCCGGGCGCGCCATGCTGCGCGCCCTTTTGGTGTGATACCGGTCCCAGGCGGCTTCACGGTGTCGCACGGCTGGGCTGATCTGATGCACGGAGAATTTCACACAGGTCGCCCCGCAGGTATGAAGCGATCACACCAAGCCGCGAAAAGGCGGGCACTTGCACCCGAGGCGAGGGCCGCCTTGGGCGGTTGAGCAACCCGGCGGGGTGGGTTAGGTCAGTGCGAGAGGATCTTGGACAGGAACAACCGAGCCCGGTCGCTGCGTGGCGCGGCGAAGAAATCCGAGGTGGGGGAATCCTCGACGATTCGCCCTTGATCCATGAACACCACGCGGTCGGCGACACGACGCGCAAAGCCCATCTCGTGCGTCACCACGATCATGGTCATGCCGTCCTGCGCGAGCGCGCTCATGACGTCCAACACTTCCGTGATCATCTCGGGGTCGAGCGCCGAAGTCGGCTCGTCGAACAGCATCGCGATGGGGTCCATGGCCAATGCGCGGGCGATCGCGACACGCTGCTGCTGCCCGCCGGATAGGTTGGCGGGATAGCGGTCGGCGAAGCCCTGCATGCCCACCCGCTCGAGCAGTTCGTGGGCACGCGCGACCGCGGCGGCGCGTGGCCGCCCCAGCGCCTTGACCGGCGCCAAGGTGATATTCTGCGTCACCGTCATGTGGGGATAGAGTTCGAAGCTTTGAAATACCATGCCGATGCGCGCGCGCAGCCGGGCCAGGTCGGTGCGCCGATCGGCAACCTCGATGCCGTCCACCGTGATGCGGCCTGATTCGATCGGCTCCAGCCCATTGATGCACTTGATCAACGTACTCTTGCCCGAGCCGGACGGCCCGCACACCACGACGATCTCACCGCGCGCCACGCGCAGGCTGCACTCGGTCAACACCTGAAAGCTTTTGAAGCGCTTGCTGACGGCATCGACGATAATCACAGCGCGTATCCCCGTTTGAGCCGCCCGACCGCAAGTGATCCCGCCAGGCAAAGAACAAAATAGACGGCGGCCACCAGCAGATAGAGCTCGACCAGATCGTTGTCGCGGGTGCCGATGATGCCGGCCGCGGTGAGGAAATCCCGCACGCCGACGACGTAGACCAGGGCGGTGCTCTTGAAAAGATTGATCGTCTCGGTCAGCAGCACCGGCAGCATGTTGCGCAGCGCCTGCGGCAACACGATGGCGCGCATGGTCTGCTGCTCGGTCAAGCCCGAGGCAAGCCCCGCCAACACCTGGCCGCGACGCACGCTTTGGATGCCGGAGCGGACGATCTCGCAGAAATAGGCGCCTTCGAATAGCACGAAGCCGATGACGGCGGAGGTGAAGCCGCCGACCGGGCGGCCGACGATCAGCGGCACCAGAAAGTAGAACCAAAAGATCAGCAGCAGCAGCGGCAGCGCTCGCAACATGTTCACATAGGCGCCGGCGAGCCAGGCGACCGGACGTGACCGCGACAGCCGCAGCACCGCGAGCACGATGCCCAGCGTCAGTCCGCCAACCAGCGCGAGAATCCAGATGACAAAGGTGGTCTGCAGCCCGTCCAGCAGCAGCGGCAGGATGGAGCGCAGATAGGTGAGGCTCACGACGTGCTCTCGGGCGCGACCATCCCGGGCAGCCGCGTGCGCCGCTCGACGATGCCCATCAGGAAGGTCACGGTCAGTGTCACGGCGCCGTACAGCGCGGTCGCCGTGAGAAACATCTCGATCGGCTGGAAGGTATATTCCGAAATGCGCCTTGTCTGGCCGGTGAGCTCCAGAACGCCGATCGTGAGTGCCAGGGAGGAATTCTTGAAGATGCTGAGGAACTCGGTCGTCAGCGCAGGGACGATGATGCGGTAGGCGACCGGCAGCAGGATGTGGCGATAGACCTGCACACGGCTGAGCCCGGTCGCGAGCCCCGCATAGCTCTGTCCGCGTGAGATCGCCTCGATGCCGCTCCGTATCTGCTCGCCCACGCGAACGGCCGTATACAGCCCAAGGCAGAGCACTGCGGTCCAGAATTCCGCGTGGTCGAGGTCACGCTTCAACCAGGTGCCCCAGGCTTTCGGCAGCATCTCGGGCAGCACGAAATACCAGAGGAACATCTGCACGAGGAGCGGGATGTTGCGGAACAGCTCGACATAGGCGGCCGCGGCCGCCCGCACCACCGGGTTGGTGAGCGTGCGGGCGATACCGAGGAGCGAGCCGAGCGGGAAGGCGATGGCCCATGCCACCAATGCGACCAGCACCGTCCAACCCAACCCGGACATGATCCAACCGAGATAGGGAGGGCCGAACAGAACCTCCCAGTTCCAATTGTAGTGCATGGCGGAGGCAAAAATCCCCGAAGCCGCCTGTCCTAGTTCGGCAGTGCCTGGATCTTCCAGGTCATCTTGAGTTCATCGCTCGGCGGACCGGCGATCGGTCCGAGCCACTTGTCGTAGATGGCCTGGATCTCGCCGTCGCGGAACAGATCCGCCAGCACGCGGTTGCCGACGCTGCGAAAGGCGGAGTCGTCGCGGCGCACGACCATGGAGTAGGGGTCGAAGGACAGCAGGCGTCCGACCACGGCGTACTGATCGGGGTTTTTCGACTTGGCGATCAACCCATGCTCAATGATGGCATCGGTGACGTAGCAATCGACCCGTCCGGTCTCGAAGGCGAGCCAACCACGCGGCTGGTCCTCGGTGTCGAGAAAGCGGATGCCGAGGCCGAGCTGGCGATCCAGCTCCTTCATGATCTTCTCGTTGGTGGTGCCTTGGTTCACCGCGACCCGCTTGCCCTTCAGGTCCTCGATTTCGTGGATCCCGGAATCTTTGCGCACCAGTAGTTGGTTGCCGGTGACGTAGGTGGTGGCGAGGAAGTCGACCTGCCGCTCGCGGCTGAGGTTATGCGTGGTGGTGGAGCAGCCGATGTCGATGGTGCCGTTGATCAGCAGCGGGATCAGCGTCGTTCCCATGATGGTGACGTAACGGATCTCGAGCTTGTCGAGCTTCAGCGTCTGGCGAACGCCCTCGGCGATCCGGCCACAAATGTCGATGGAATAGCCGACCGGGGTGCCGTCCGGGCCGGTGTAGGAAAACGGGATGGAGTTCTCGCTGCGGCCGATGACCAGGACGCCGCTCTCCTTGATCTTCTTCAGCGTGCCGTAGAGCTCCTGGGACTGCGCGCCGTGCGTGATGGCGGCGAAGGCGAACGCGACGGCGATTGCAACGAAACGTTTCACTTGATCCCCCTTGTCCTGCGCTTGTCGTCGCGAAGGAATTTGCAGGAGAATGTCATGCGTTGGCGCGTCCGGCTAGCTTCTGCGGGCAGGGACTCGATTCGGCATGGCTTTCGTGTGACGGTTCGCTCGTCACTGATCCACGATAATGAAGGAAACCCATGACCGAGGTCGAGTGGGCCCGCCTGACCGGGCCGGAACTGAGAGAGATCGCCGCCCGCCCAGGCGCTTTGGCCATCCTGCCCGTCGGCTCGCTGGAGCAGCACGGGCCGCATCTGCCGGTGATCACCGATACGCGCACCGCCTCGGAAATCTCGATCCGCGCCGCCCGGCTCGCTGCCGGGACCGCGCCCGTGGTTGTGCTGCCCGGCATGTGGACCGGAATGAGCGAGCACCATCTGCCGTTTGGCGGCACGATCAGCCTGAACTACGCGGAATTTCACGGCATGCTCCGTGGCATTGCACGCAGCCTGCGCGCGATCGGCATCGGGCGGCTGCTGATCGTCAACGGCCATGGCGGCAATATCGCGCCGCTGGCGGTCGCGGCGCGCGAGCTCGGCGTGGAATTCGCCATGCCGGTGGTCGCGACCACGCCGTGGTTTGTCGCGTCCGAGCGCGTGTCCGAGGTCATGGAGTCCGCCCCGGGACCGGAACACGCCTGCGAGGGCGAAACCTCTGTCATGCTTGCGATGGTCCCGGACCTCGTTCGCACCGCGAAGATCGAGGAAGCGGTTCGCCAGGCCCCCGCCGCCGTCCCTGGGCGCAAGGGCTATGATCGGTTCTGGAGCTTCTCCGAACGCGCGCCGATCACCGGCACCAAAGGCGACCCGCGCGCAGGCACGGCCGAGAAAGGCGAGAAGCTGCTCGACATTCTGGCCGAGGAAGTCGCCGCCGCCATCCATGACGCGGCGCTTTGGCGCACCCCCGACCCCGTCTGGACGCCAGGGCGCGGCCAAGGGCCGACAGCGGGGGACGCGAACGGGGTTTAGGCCGGGCGACGTCGCCGCCTCGTGACACTCGCCGATGGCAAGGCGGCGCGCCGGTGACTTACGCGGCCTTGCCCTTCTTTTTCTTTCCCCCGCGCACGATCTGGGTCGGGGCGGGCGTGCCGGCTTTGGTGCGATCGAGCACGAAGCGTGCGTAGTCGTCCATGTCGCCGTCGAAGGGCTCGATGGTGCCGTCCGCCGCCAGCCACAGGCGGTCGGCCACCAGTTCCATCAGCGAACGGTCGTGGGTGATCAGGATCACCGCCCCTTCGTAGTCGTTCAGCGCGTCGAGCAGGGCCCGGCGGCTGTCGATGTCCAGGTGGTTGGTCGGCTCGTCGAGGATGAGCAGGTGCGGCGCCTCCATGGCCACCAGGTTGAGCAGCAGCCGCGCCCGCTCGCCGCCGGAGAGGTCGGCGACCGTGGTCTCCGCCTTGGCGAAGCCCAAGCCCCAACTGCGCCAGGCGCGAGCGGCGGTGCGGTCTCGCTGGCTTCGGGCATGGTCGCGACGGACGATCTCCAGCGGCGTGTCGGTCGGGGTCCATCGCCTCGATCTGGTGCTGGTGGAACCAGCCGACCTTGATGCGGCCGCTCGCGCTGCATGCGGCCCGAGCGGACGGCGCAGCGCGCCGGCGATCAGCTTGGCGAAGGTCGACTTGCCGGCGCCGTTGACGCCCAGCAGGCCGATGCGGTCGTCGATGTCCAGCCGCAGGTTGAGACCTCGCAGGATCGGCGGGTCGTCGCCATAGCCGATTCGAGCATTCTCCAGCCGGATCAGCGGCGGCGCCAGCGGGCGTTCCGGCGAGGGCAGCAGAAGGGCGCGACCTGCTCCTCGATGGTCGCGCCGATACGGCTCCAGCTTGGCGAGCCGCTTCATGCGCGACTGGGCCTGGGCGGCCTTGCTGGCCTTGGCGCGGAAACGGTCGACGAAGGTCTGCAGGTGCGCCCGTTCGGCCTCGCTGCTTGGCGCGGGACGCGGATTGCAGCCGCAGCTTCTCGGCGCGCCGCCGCTCGAAGTCGTCGTAGCCGCCGGTGTAGAGATCGAGCTTGCCCTCGCTCAGATGCAGGATGTGCTGCACGGAGTTGTTCAGCAGCTCGCGGTCGTGGCTGATGATGAGGGCGGTGTGCGGGTATTTCTGCAGCCGCGCCTCCAGCCACAGGGCGCCTTCCAGATCGAGGTAGTTGGTCGGCTCGTCCAGCAGCAGCAGGTCGGGCTCCGCGAACAGGGCCGAGGCCAGCGCCACGCGCATCCGCCAGCCGCCCGAGAACTCCGCCATCGGCCGCGCCAGGTCCTCGGTCGAGAAGCCGAGCCCGCTCAGGATCTCGGCGGCGCGGGTCGGGCGCACGGTCGGCGTCGATCTCGTCAAGCCGCACGTAGATATCGCCGATGCGCTCCGGCGCGGCGGTTTCCAGCTCGGCGTAGAGCGCGTCGCGCTCGATGTCGGCGGCCAGGACGGTGTCGAGCAGCGAGACCGGGGTGGCCGCATGCTCCTGGTCCACCGCCGCCACGCGCGCCGGCGCGGCACCACGATCTCCCCGCTATCCGGCTGCAGGGTGCCGAGGATGAGCTTGAACAAAGTGGACTTGCCAACGCCGTTCCGGCCGACCAGGCCGACCTTGGAATTCAGCGGCAAAGTCACCGTCGCACGGTCGAAAAAGCGGCGTCCCCAGGCATTGAAAACGACGTTGTCGATCTGGATCATAGTTTGGGATGCCGAAAAAGGGGGGCGCAAAACGGCGCAGAGCGCTTGCGACGATTGCCATGTGGGCATCTGCGGGGGAAGGGCCCATCATGTTGCAGAAAAATCCCATGGTCAATCGTGGGCCACCGCCATTTTTCATTCTTTGACATAAGACGCATTACGTCTTTAAGGCAGTTTGATGACCGACACCCTCACCCTTGCGGAGTTGTCTAAGGCGGTTTCCAGCAAGCTCACTGGCGATCTGGATCTTGTCGCCCGGCGTATTCGACACTGGACTTTAGCAGGCGCAATGCCGACCGTCGGTGCGGTTCACGCAGGGACCGGCCGCCATAGGCGCTATATGCCCGGTGCTGTCTACGTGGCTGTCATCCTCACTTATCTGGCCGATTGGGGATTGCCGATCGGCGCGCTCAAGGCGGTGAGCGAGAGCTTGCCGTCTTTGCAGCAGGACCAAGAGGAGTTTTGGCAAGCCGCGATCGCAGGCACGGGCCCGATCTATCTGTCGATGATCCCATGGTCCGCCGCTGATCAGCCCGGCGTCGCTCTTTCGATCGCTTTGCAGTCGGAAGAGATCATGGTGGCGCACGTCCGCAAGGCAGTCCAAGGAGCCTTTCTAAACCTCACAATCATTTTCAGCGGTATCTCCCTGTGAAGTTTCGCGGAACGGCTTCAGCACTTTAAAGACGGGAGACGTCTTACGTCTTCCTTCACGTCCATCTCGGACGATACTCTTGAGGGTGCCGCTGAGATTGCCGCCTTCATTGGGAAGACGGTTCGGCAGACGAACCATCTTCTCGAACTGAAGCAGTTGCCTGCTTTCAAGCTATGGGGCGGCTGGCACATGCGACGCCCGTGGTATGCCGTCTATATCGAGGAACTCGAACACGCGGCGGGAGCCTGATCGTGGACGCCGTTGCCGCGGCCTGGATTGTCCAGCGCAGCTTTGCCTGGTTCGGACGCAACAGACGCCTCAGCAAAGACTACGAATACAAGGTGCAGACGACTGAGAAACTTCGCCACCGCGGTCGGCAAGTTCACCCTCAGGCTCCGCCTGAGCAGTTATCGTTGACCCGTCGGATTCAGCCACACGGTCTGACCAGCAACAAGGGTCTGCGTTGGCGTCACTGGATCGACACGAAGGAAGAAGGTATTGAGATCGTGATCACCGACGGCACGAGCGGCCCGCCAGGTGGCAAACTCCCCCCAGTTTCGTACTTCCGTCAGCCTCCCGAGCGTTCCGCCTGCCGCACTCAGCGTTCCAACCGGAACTGGCGATCCGATCGCGAGGTCTCCCAAAGCGTCCTCGCGCAGGTTGAAGCCGAACCAGAGCCCATGCTCGGGCAGCAGGGTCAATACCGGCTCGCCGGGAACAACTGCTTCGCCGACCTCTGGAACAAGCATGCCAGTGACGCCTGCCGTTGGCGCGCGCAGCAACAGCTTCGCAGCCCTTGCCTCGACAACGTCACGAGCAGCCTCGGCGGCTCGCACCTGCGCGTCCGCCAAAGCCCGTTCCTCCATGGTCGGGCCAGCCTGGGCTTCGGCGTAGCGGGCCTGTGCGACGGCCATGTCCGCCTCGCAACGAGCTGCTTCGGCTCGCGCCTCGTCGAGTTGCTGGACAGAGACGTCTGAACGAGTGGCCAAAGTGGATTTTCGGATCAAGTCCTGCCGGGCCAGCGTCAGGGCGGCCTGCGCTTTCAAGATTTCCCTGGCAAGGGTCTCAATCTCTTCCTCCCGCACGCCGGCGTAGACGCGGTCTCTGTTGGAAACGGCTTTCCCGACCTGCGCGCGCGCTTCGGCAACTGCCGCCGATAGCTCGGGGTTGCCGAGTAGGGCGAGGGGCTGCCCGCGATGCACCGCCTGCCCGGGCTTGACCAAGACGTCGGCCAGTCGGCCACTGATCTCCGGTGCGATACGAATTTCGGTCGCACGCACAACGCCTGCGATCGCTGTCGGCGCATTGGTGTGTCGTGGCCGCCCGAACCAGACCGCAAGCGCGATGATGACCAACACGCCGACGCCGACGAGGCTTGCCTTGATGCTAGAGGGCCGACGCACGTTCGTGCCTCGGAAGGCGCCGCACATGCGCAAGAATAGCGGCCAGTGCGAAATACATGAATGTCAGGACCCATAGTGTCTGCCAGTTTTGGCGAACCTCGAGAAGACTTGCGCCCATCTGCCCGATCCGAACGAACCCGTCGATGGCACTGACGCTCGGCAGCATCTCGCGCGCGCTCCGCAGGAACGACGGGATGGCTTCGACAGGCCAGGATGCGCCGACGAGGAAGAATTGCGGCAGACTGCTCGCGAGTACGAGCAGGACCGCGGTCTCGCGGTGACGGAACGTGAGGCCGAGCGCCTGGCCGAGAAAACTGGTGGCCAGGATGAACGGGAAGGACAGGGTCGCGAGTTGCCAGATGCTTCCAAGCGTCGAGAACCCGTACACCCGCGGCATGATCACGAAGTAAAGCAGAAGCGCAGGGAGGTATATGGTCCAATGTGCCAGCCCCTGCCCAAGGATCGCAGCAGCAGAAGCGCGGGCCCCGCGAGCGGTTGAGCCACCCTGCTCGAACGCGACGCCGCCAAGCATTGCTGAGCCCATCAGCAGCGTTTGATGCAGAATCAGGACGAACGCGGCAGGAACGACGTAACTCGAATACGAAGCCGTCGGGTTGAACACGGGCACCATGATCAGTTGCGCAGGATCCCGCGCGAGCGCCGCTGTCTGGGCGGCGGCGCCCTGCGGTCGCGCACCGCGGGTGGCGGCATCGGCCGCGTAAGCCTGCACCGATTCCAGAATGCCCTGTAGGGTGCGGTTGAAGAGGATGAAATAAGTAGAGTCCGCGTAGATTGGAAGTCTCGCCTGAACGCCCTTTAAAACGTTCCGCTCGGTATCCGGTGGGATTCCAACGACGCCGAACGCCCGGCGTGCGAAGACGGCCTCTCTCGCCTCTTGATAGCTGCTGGCCCGCACAGCGACCGAAAGGTTCCCATGCGCTTCGATTGCTTGGATGAGGCCCCGGCTTAGTTCCGTATTGTCCTGATCAACCACGGCGATCGGGATATTTCGAACGATCTGGCCGAGATAGGGTTGTGGATAGAAGAACGCATAGAAGACCGGGCCAAGCACGAACAGGCTGATCACCCCGCGGTCGCTCAGCACGCGCCGCCACTCGGCCAGGAACGCGCCCGCGATGCCGAACTTCCCGCGGTCCACGGCGGGCTCTTCTTCGGGCTGAATCGTGAAGCCAGAGCGGCTGAGCGAACGAAAGCGCAGCCATGCCAGGAACGCCAGGATGATCGTGAGCGCGCAAAGAATGGCGAATGGCTCCGCCGTCTGGCGCAAGGGAGCCCCGCGAGATGCCTGATCAAAGAGGATCTGGATATACCAGCGGAGGGGAAGAATGCCGCCCCAAGCCCGGGGGAACGTCCCCATTGCGACCACCGGAAAGCCTACGCCGGCGTAACCGAATGCGGGCGATACGATAATGGCGGTCAGACTGAGACCCAGAGCCATGTTGCGAGTCAAAAACTGCATCAGGCAACCGATCATCTGGTAGGCGACGATCAGAAGCGTGGCGGAGACGGCCATCAGCAAAACGTCTCCACGGAAGCTCACCCCGAGCGCCACGTCGAGGATGCCGACCATCAACACGAACATCGACATCAGCACGACGTAATAGGGCAGCATCTTGCCTACCAAAGCGGTCGCGATGCTTCGGCCCGAGAGGTTCCACCACGCCCGGATACCGCGACGGTGGAACTCCGACCCCACCGCATAGGCTGCCGATATCGCGATGACCACGTGGAGGACTGTCGGCAGCACCGCGCGGAGCAGAAACGCGGCGTAGTTGAGCGCGGGGTTGGTCAGGACATATTCCTCGGGGACCAATCCAGGTGTTGCTTCCCTGGCATGCGGCACAGCCACGGTAGCTGGGGCGACGGCAGCGGAGGCCGCTGACATGGCCTCACGGATGCTCTTGGAGGCGTTGTTGCCGGGCGTGAAGTACTGCGTGTTGTAGAAGGCGACCGGGCGCGGCCTGCGGCCGGCCAACAGGTCCTTCTCGAATTCCGGTGGCAAATAGATTGCGGCGATCGCGTCTCCCGCGCGGATCGCGCCGGCCGCCGCGCCGAGGTCGTTGGCGCGCTTCGTAATGGCTATCCCAGGCGCGGCCGCTAATGTTTGAATGAACTGTTGCGACATGGCCGAGTGGTCCATGTCCACGACCACGACGCCCAGACCGCGCACGACGGCGGAGCTAAACGTCAGGGCGAGCACGGCAAACGCAATCATGGGCACGCCGAACAGCAGAAAGCGCGCAACCGGATCACGCCGAATCCACCGCACCTCGCGCAGTACCACGCAGAGCAGCCCGGGATGGAGTGTGGTCATGGGCCTATATCCGACCAATCGGTGTAGACACTCATCCCCGGCCGGAGGCCACTGACAGGTTGCGAGGGGTACGCACGCACCTCAAAGGTGCGAAGATCGAAGTCCCCGGTTGCGCGCGTCGCGCGCCAGCCGGTGTATTCGCCTTTGGCGCCTACAACGCGGACCTCCAGTTCAACGGCCCGGTCGTGCAGGGCCGGGACTCGAACGGATATTTTTGTGCCGACTTTCACATCGCGCAGCAGATCCTCGCGGAGATCGAACTGGACCCACAGGTCGGCCAGGTCAACCAGCGTAATTAGCGGGATGCCGGGCAGGACGAACTCTCCGTCCTCGACTGGGATGCGGAAAACCTGGCTGTCGGCAGGAGCCAGGACCACCATTTGATCGACCAGAGCCTTCAGGGTCTCCGCACCGGCTTTGGCTGCCTCGACCTTGGCTTGAGCAATCCCAAGGTCTTCTCGCGTGAAGCCCGCGACCGCTTCGTTATAGGCGAAACGGGCTTGCTCCAGTCCACGCTCCGCGACGGCGAGCGTAGCAGTCGCCTTATCGAGATCGGATTGTGGAGCGTCGTGGTTGGCAGCCAGCTGCCGCTTCCGGTCATAGGTTTGCTGCGCGAGCGTCAGATCCGCGCCAGCCCGATTCATCTGCGCCTTTCGGACCGCGATCGTCTCGGCTCTAAATCCTGCCTTGACGCGGGCAAGCTCCGCTTCCGCAACGTCAAGGTCGGCTTTACTCTGGCTATGCTTCGCTATCAGCTCCGGGTTATCAATACGGATAATCGGCGTGCCTTGCTTCACATTCTCCGAACGCGACACCGCAATCTGAGCGATGCGTCCGTCGACCCGTGCCGCCATATCGAAGGTTCTGCACTGCACCTCGCCTTGCACAACCAGTGGTTCGCGGCGCGTCAAGTACCAAACCGACAGACCGATCATTGTGAGGAACAAAATGCTGACGATGGCCCCGGCTGCGACCGGGGAGGCCGCTCGGCTTGCCCGTTGCGCACCGGTGCCCCGTGCATCGTTTTCGATTGGCTCTGCTGGCACTGCTTTATCTCTTTCCCAAAAGATATGCGCGACTGACTAAGCTAGCGTTCCGTTTCACCGTAAGGCAAGCGTGTGGACCGCGCCGCCGCACCTCATCTTGTCGACGTCAAACGTCTTCCCACATCCCCCAAATGGGGCGAGGAAACGCCTTCCGGAGGAGCCAATGGAGGTGAGCGGCTCAAGCATAGCCTACCAAAGATCGACATCGGGATCTGCTCTTCCGTCACCTGCCGGGGAGGCTGCCGCGCCACGTGCTGGCTTTTACTAGGCGATATGTGCGAATACGGCCCACAGCGCCGCGGCTGTTGCGGCGAGAGCCGCAGCGGCGTCAGCCACTCTTCACTGCAGCGGCGTGGCTCAGGATCTTATCCGATCGAACCTGCCGGATCACAGCGATCGCGGAGGTTAAATGGAGCGGAGCGGCTGCGTCTTGAACTGCTGCGGCTTCCATTGCCCTCCGCTCAGCGAATGCGGCGAGATCCTGTATGGTGACGCCTGCCGGCACGCCACGGACCACTGCGATGTCGAGCGCAGCGTCGCCGCCAGTATTCCTGCTGCTGCAACGGCATTTCATCTCCGGCCTTACCCAGGGGGCGGTGAAAATGTTAGCGCCGGCCCGAATTACGGATCATCCTCCAACCCGAATGGTGACCCGGACGGCGAAGCTCAACGGCTCAAACCCGGAGATTTATTTGCGCGACGTTCTGACAAACATCGCCGAGGGTCACACCACCGGGAAAGCGTCAGCTCGGCGACCGCAAGGCCCAAATCCGCCCGCTTCAGCACCGTCACGATCTGCTCCACCGAGAACCGCCTTTTCATGGCAAGCCTCCTCATCTCCTACGGGGAAATCCGCGGAAAACTAACATCAAAATCGGACCATTTCGGTCGTGTCGCTTCAGCCTGCCTCACCCAGCATCACACGCGCCACGTATTGGCGAGCAGCGCCACGAACAAGCCTCCCACCACGGATCTGGCCTGGAAGCCGACCTGGCGAGCGCTCTCGGTGAAATACAGGTCGGAGAGCGGTACACGGTTCGGTGTCTCGTTGGCGTAGCGCAGAATGCGGTCCGTCCAATCGCGAAGCAACGCCGGGTCATCGGCGAGGCAGGCGGCCCACAGCATCCATTCTGGCTTGGTCAGCGTCCCGCGCCCGTCGAGCGGCACGCCATAGACCTCGGCCTTTCCGCGATAGAACGCTTGCTCACGTCGCAACTCCGCCTTGGGAAACAGATCGAGTCCGAGCAGCCGGTCCCACACCAGATTGTATTTCAGGCTCCAGCTGCCGGGCTGGTCGAAGGCCAACCGCGTCGCCTCTCCGTCTCTGGCGCGGTCGAGCCAGTTGGCGGCGAACACCTCGGCCGTGGTGCGATACCGGTCGGCGTCGGCCGTGTGGCCAAGTGCGGCGGCCACCTGGGCGAAGCCGGCGATGCCCATGATCGCCTTGGCCGAGAGATTGACGTTGTGGCCCAGCACGCCGGAGAAATCATCGGTGCACAACTGCTCTCCCGGATCGAAGCCGAAGCCCACCAGATACTCCGCCCATTGCCGCAGCAGCGTCCAGTGCGGTGCCGCGTAGTCTGGATTCCCATCGGCCCGGGCGAGGGCCGCGACCAGGATCAGCATGTTGCCGGCTTCCTCGATCGGCATCTGGGTTTCGACGATGTTCTCGTCAGGGCCGCGCTTTTTGACGAAGTCCCGATAGGTCTGGCCATTGGCGAGCGGATAGGTGCCCAGATCATGCGCCGGAAACGGATGCGGCCAGTCCGGCGAGGCGCAATAGGCCATCACCGGATCGAGCATCGCCTTCAGCAGATCTGGATTGAACAACAGGAACAGCGGCGCCGAGGGATAGGTGACATCCACGGTGGCGATACAGCCGTTGGAGAAATTCTCCTTCGAGAAGAACAGCGGTCGTCCGTCCGGTCCGGCGGCAAGCTTATGGGCGGCGATCGCGTGGCGCCAGGTCAGCGCCAGCAGATCGGCATAGCCAGGCCCGCCCACCGCTTCGGCCTGGGCCGCCAGATGCACATCGAATGCGGCGCAACGCGCCTGTATATCGGGCGCCTCGCGCATCGCATCGGCGAGCATCGCCAAGGGATCCACAGTCTCGTGCCGTCGCCACCAGGGCCGCAGGCGTTGGCCCATCAGTTCGACCGACCATTCATCGTCGTAGCCGATCAGAACGTCGCGAGTGGTGCCGTCATCTGGCAGCGTCAGCATGACGGCCGCAATCGCGTCTGAATTGTAGTTAACCTTGCGCGGCGCCGGCTTCAGCCCTTCGGCGGTGAGCCGCCCCTCACGTGCGAAGCCGTCGCGGCACTGGTCGATGTCGCCGATGATGGCCTCGCCCGCGGTCTCGGCGATGGCGAGAAACGCTGTGCCCCATTCGATCCGGCGGTGATCACCTGCTTCCGCCAGAATGCGCTGATGCTCGGACCGGAAGGACGCGACGCGAAGCCCGTGCGCCTGGTCGTGCCGCCAGAACACCCGTTCATGCGGCAGATTGACGGCCCACTCGCCGGTCATGTCGACATAGACTGCAATGTCGTGCCGCCGTGCATCCAGCGCGCGTGCCGACAGCGTCATAGTGGCCACGGGGCGGGAGAGCAGGTCAAGATCATCGGCCAGCAGCGCCGAGGTGAAGGTCACGCCCAGTTCGATGGCACCGCAGCGGAACACGGCGCGGGTCTGGGTGGCGCCGACCGTCAGCGACATTTGCTCGGCAGCTTGGGCCAAAAATGCAGGTCCACCGAGGAAGCGATAAGCAACCCCATCCACGCGCACCACACTATAGAGCGTCATTTTACTGCCGGTCCAATGGCGTGGCCAGTCATCGGTCAGCCGGTCAGCGCAGCACCAGACGCTGGTGTTCGGATCGATTGTGACCAAAGGCACGGCGGGTGGACGGCGCAGTCGTGGCTGCATGGATGTTTCCTCTGGTTCGGCAAGCACGGCACTTAGAACGCCTTTCAAAACCCTTGTACTCGGAGCTGGGCTGATTCATGAGAAGGGATGCCCACTCCCCTTGTTCCCGAATCGCTGTGGCTGATCGTCGAGCCACTGCTGCCACCTGTTTCTTTGAAGCCCAAAGGCGGCCGGCCGCCTGTTCCGGCGCGTGCGGCGTTGAGCGGCATCCTGTTCGTCCTGCGTACGGGCATTCCGTGGGAGATGCTCCCGGCGGAGATGGGATGCGGCTCGGGCGTGACCTGCTGGCGACGGTTGCGGGATTGGCAGGCAACGGGCGTGTGGGACCGGCTGCATCGCGAGCTGCTCCGGCGGCTGCGCGACGCAGACCGGATCGACTGGAGCCGGGCCTGCATGGACAGTTCGTCCATCGCGGCGAAAGGGGGGTGCCGCGACAGGCCCGAACCCGACGGATCGCGGCAGACCAGGCACCAAGCGTCACCTGATCACTGATCGCCGCGGTATCCCGCTCGCCTTCATCCTGACCGGGGCCAACGTTCACGACAGCATACCCTTCGAAGACCTGCTCGACGCCGTTCCGCCGGTTGCAGGCAAGCGCCGCCGACCACGGCGCAGACCAGATAAGCTGCACGCTGACAAAGCCTACGATCACCGTCGCTGCCGCCGCGCTTGCTTGCGCCGCCAGATCCAGCCCCGCATCGCCCGGCGCGGCATTGAGACCAGCCAGAAACTCGGTCGCCACCGCTGGGTAATCGAGCGCAGCTTCGCCTGGTTTAACAAATTCCGACGGCTCACCATTCGCTACGAATGCAGGATCGACATCCATCACGCCTTCACCTCCCTCGCGTGTTCACTCATCTGCCTGCGCGCATTGCAGGGCGGGTTTTGAAAGGCGTTCTTAGGTCAAGGCCAAGCGTGACTCCTTCAGCAAGCGAGTCATCGCAGCCGCCGCCACGTCGCCCTTGCCCGCGGCGATTGCGGAGGCAATGCGCCCGTGCAGCGAAAGCTCGGCCAGGCTCATCCGCTTGCGTTGCTGGCTCTGCCGGAACGCCAATTCCAGCCCGGTGCGAATCGAGCCGCCGAGCGAGATCAAAATCGGATTGTGGGTGGCGGCAAAGATCGCCAGATGGAACGCGACGTCGGCGGCGACATGGGAGGCGACGTCGCCGGCGTCGACGGCCAGCGCCTCGAACATCACGCTGATCTGCCGCAAATCCTCCAGCGTCGCACGCGCGGCCGCCAGCCGGCATGCCTGCGGCTCGATGCAGCCGCGAACCTCGTAGAGCTGATCGGCAAATTCCGGATCCATGCCGCCGGCCGCACGCCAGCGTAGCACGTCGCCGTCCAGCTGGTTCCACTTCGAGGTCGGCAGCACCTTCATGCCGGTGCGCGGGCCACCATCGAGCAGCCCCTTGCCGTGCAGCCGCATCACCGCCTCACGCACCGTGGTGCGGCTGACGCCGAACAGGTCGCACAGCGCGTTCTCGGTCGGAAGCGGCTCCCCCGGCGCAAAGCCGCCGTTGACGATCTGCCGTCCCAGATCGGCCGTCACAGCCGAACACAGCTTGCCACCAGTGCGCACAGGCAAGGCTCGCGATCTCCCGATTTCGCCATCCAGGCATTGCTTGACAAGCCTAGGATCGGTCCATACCGTCGTCAATCATCATACAAATACCGCGCCAAACGGTGCGATGTGCGGTGAGTAGCTTTCTGGGGAGGAAGCTTTGGCCGAGCTCAATCTGCGGCAGCTATCGAAGCGCTTTGGCCCGACTGAGGTGATCGGGAATTTGTCGCTCGACATTCCGTCCGGTGAATTCGCCGTATTTCTTGGCCCATCCGGCTGCGGCAAATCGACGCTCCTGCGCATGATCGCGGGGCTTGAGGCGTTGAGCGGCGGCGAGATTCATCTGGGTGGTTCGCGGATCGACACCATGCCACCCGGCGATCGCGGTGTTGCGATGGTGTTCCAGCAATACGCGCTGTATCCGCACATGACGGTGCGGCAGAACATGGCGTTCGGCCTGCGCAACATCGGCACGCCAGGCCCCGAGATCGCCCGCAAGATCACTGATGCTGCCGAGATGCTTGAGATCACGCCGCTGCTGGACCGCAAGCCGGCGCAGCTCTCCGGTGGGCAGCGTCAGCGGGTGGCCATCGGGCGCGCCATCGTCAAGCAGCCGCGCGCGTTCCTGTTCGACGAACCATTGTCCAACCTCGACGCCACGCTGCGCAGCCGGACCCGCATCGAGCTCGCCCGCCTGCACCAACGCATGCAATCGACGATGATCTTCGTCACCCATGATCAGGTCGAGGCGATGACGATGGCGACCCGCATCGTGGTGATGAACCGCGGCCGCATCGAACAGGTCGGCACGCCGATGGAGGTGTACCGGCGCCCCAAGACACGCTTTGTCGCAGGCTTCGTCGGCACGCCGGCGATGAACTTTCTTCAGGTCGTGGGCATCGAGGACCGGGGCGGTCTGGCCCAGGTGCGCCTGCTGGATGGTAGCCTCGTTACCACCGCCGTCCCGTCGCAGGCCCTGCCGGATGGTGGGCTGACTTTGGGGGTGCGCGCGGAGAATATCCAGCCTGGCAGCGGCATCCCGGCGCGGGTCGACGTGGTCGAACGGCTGGGCGAACGTACGCTGGTCTACGCCAATCTGCGAGACGGCAGCACGGTGGTTTACGACGAGACCGGCGACGTGCAGGTGAGCATCGGCGATGCCGTGCAACTCTCCATCGACGGCGCCAGCACCCATCTGTTCAGCCCCGACGGGCGGGCGATCCGTGGCTGACGCGGCACAGCCGACAGCCGCTGCGGGCATCGGCATCCCGCGCCTGGCGAACGCGCTGTTCGTGCTTCCGTATATGCTGATCCTGCTGGTGCTGCTGATCCTGCCACTGGTCCTGGGCATCTGGCTGGCCTTCCAGGACTACGACATGCTGGGCGGCTGGGACAGCTATGTCGGGCTGGAGAACTTCAAGAACCTGCTCGATGACCAGATCTTCCGCGGCACGGTGCGCAACACGATCCTGTTCGTGCTGATGACGACGCCGGCTTTCGTGATCCTCGGCCTGGGCCTGGCGCTGGCCTTGAACAACCGACTGCGGCGCAGCGCCATGCTGCGGGCGATCTTCTTCGGCTCGTCGGTGCTGTCGGTCACCATCGTCACCCTGGTGTGGCGTCTCGTGTACCTGCCCGATCGCGGCCTGCTCGCCAATGTGCTCGGCTCGGTCGGGCTGCATGGCGTCGATCTCGTCACCAGCGAGACCTGGGCGCTGCCGGCAATCGCCATCGTCACGGTATGGTGGATCATCGGCCTGCCGATGACGCTGTTCCTCGCTGCCCTGCAGCAGATCCCGAGCGATCTCTATGAGGCAGCGGCACTGGACAACGCATCACGCTGGCGCGCGCTGCTGTCGATCACGCTGCCCTCCATTCGCCGCACCGTGGTCGTGGTCGCCGTGCTCGAAGTCATACTGCAGTTCCAGCTGTTTGGTCAGGCCTTGCTGATCACTGGCGGTGGACCGAACAACACTTCGCGGCCGATGGTGCAGTTTATCTACGAGGCCGGCTTCCGCGACCTGCAACTGGGGTTCGCTGCCGCCGCCTCGCAGGTGCTGTTCGTGCTTATGCTCCTGGCCGCACTTGCCCAGGCCTGGGCGAGCCGCAAGCGGGAGGGCTGAGCGATGGTAACCTATCGTCGCGGCAACACGCGCACCGACCGCTTGCTGTTTGTGGCCGTCGCCATCCTGGCCGCCATCTGGATCGCACCAATCGTCTGGGTGGTCGGGCTGTCGTTCAAGCCCAACGAAATATTGATGCACAGCACCGGCGGCATTGCCGCCCCGCCGTTCACGCTGAAGAACTATGTCGATATCCTGGCGTCCAGTTCGGTGTTCGGCTGGATGCTCAACAGCGCCATCGTCGCCATCGGCCAGACGGTGCTGACCCTGATCATCGCCTCGCTCGCCGGCTACGGATTCGCCCGCACCAACTTTCGTGGCCGAAACACGCTGCTTATCGTCGTGCTCGCAGCACTGGCGGTGCCGGAACAGGCGATCATCGTGCCGCTGCACACGATGGTGGCGGCGGTCGACCTGCATAATTCCTACGCGGCCCTGATTGTGCCGCGCCTCGCCTTTCCGTTTGGCGTGCTGCTGATGACGCAGTATTTCCGCGCGATATCGCCGGAGATCGAGGAAGCCGCCCTGCTGGACCGCGCCTCACGCTTCAAGATCTTCTGGAGCATCGTGCTGCCGCTGTCCGTGCCGGCGCAGGTGACGCTCGGCATCTACACCTTTCTGCATGCGTGGAACGACTATTTCTGGCCGCTGGTGTCGGCCACGAAGCCGGAGATGTACACGCTCACCATCGGCCTCGCCTCGATGCAGACCAATTTCGCGCAGACCGAGGGCATCGGCTTCCTGATGGCCCAGGCGGTGTTTGCGGGCCTGCCGGTACTCATTCTCTATTTGTTCTTCCAGCAGTACATCGTCAATGCGGTGGCCGGTGGCGGCTCGAAGTGACCATCCAAAAATCAACAAGAATTCGGAGGACATGATGATGCTGAGACGAGCCCTGTTTCCCCTGGCCGGGGCGGCCCTGGCGGCTTTTCTTTCAGGCCCCGCCGCCGCCCAACCGAAAACCGAAATCACTTTCGCCCGCTTCTTCGGTGCCTGCGAGAACGATTACGGCACCTCGCAGGATGTTGCCAAGGCGCGTGGCGAATGCGGCGTGATGACCACGCTGGTCAATTTGTTCAACGCCACCAACAAGGACAACATTCTGGTCAAACCGCAGATCATCGAATGGGGCCCCTACTACCAGCAGCTCAACGCCCGCATCGCCGCCCATGACATCCCGACGATTGCCGTGATGCACACGGCGCAGCTCGGTGACTACACGCGTTATGTCGAGGAGCTTGATCCCGTCCTTAAGGAAGCCGGCATCGACGCTGGTGACTTTACCCCCAACGCCCGCGCCGGCGTCACGGTCGGCGGCAAGATCTATGCGATGCCGTGGGACACGCATTCCTGGCTGTGGCACTTCAATATCGGCCTGTTCAAGAAGGCCGGTCTGGTCGATGCCGCCGGCCAGCCGCTGGTGCCGAAATCGGTCGATGAAATGCTCGCCCATGCCAAGCAGATGAAGGAAAAGACCGGCAAGCCCTACATTGTCATTGCCACCTCCGGCCCTGGTGACTTCGCAAATGGTGCGCGCGGCTATTACTCCTGGCTGTATGACCAGAACGGCAGCATCTTCCCGAACGGCTACGAGAAGGCCGATTTCAAAACGCCTGAATCGCTCAATGCCTTTCGTGCCTTCGAGGCGCTGGCCAAGGGCGAATACATCACCAAGGGGCTGGATGCGTCAGGCGGCCTCGGCGGGTTCCTCAATGACGTCGGCGCCATCTACATGACCGGCACCTGGCGGATCGACGATTTCCTTGCCGCCTCCGCGAAGCCCGACGGCGCGCTGTCGGACGGCTACACCACGCGCGTGTTCCCGAATCTGTTCAAGAAGCCGTCAGTGTGGACCGACAATCACAGCTGGGTTCTGCCAAAGGGCGGCACGACGCCGGCCAACCGCAAGGCCGCGCTGATCTTCATGAAGTTCCTGTGGGACCACAATTTCGACTGGGCACGCGGCGGTGGCCATCTGCCGGCGCGGCAATCGCTGATGGCGGAATATGGCAAGCTGCCGCTGCGGCAATATGTCATCGATATTCCCAGCATCGGCCACGCTCTGCCGCATGAGGTGCGTCGCCAGTTCGGCTTCCAGAGCATGATCGGCGAAGAGATCGCCAACATCATCAATTCCGGCAAGACTGCCGAGCAGGCGGCCGACGCCGCCCAGGAACGTAGCATCCCGCTGCTGCGCGGCCGCTAGAACCATCCACGCCCGCGCGCCCCCGGCCAGGGGCGCGCGGTCTTCTCAATTTCCGGAGCGTTCCTTATGCGCCAAGCCACCGTCCTCCTGGACCGCGATTTCACCATCGGCCAGACCGACCCTCGCCTGTTCGGCGCCTTCATCGAGCATCTCGGGCGCTGCGTGTATGGCGGCATCTTCGAGCCCGGCCATGCCACCGCCGACGACAAGGGCTTCCGCCAGGACGTGGTGGAACTGGTGCGTGAGCTCGCACCCACCATCGTACGCTACCCCGGTGGCAACTTCGTTTCAGGCTATAACTGGGAAGATGGCGTTGGACCCGTGGCGGAACGCCCGGCGCGGCTGGATTACGCATGGTTCTCCACCGAGCCCAACAGCTTCGGCACCAACGAATTCATCGACTGGTGCCGCGAGGCCCGAATCGAGCCGATGCTCGCCGTCAATCTTGGCACGCGCGGGCCGCAGGATGCCGGATATTTCGTCGAATACTGCAACCATCCCGGCGGCACGCATTATTCCGATTTACGCCGCAAGCACGGCTGGGAAAAGCCGCACGACGTGAAATTCTGGTGCCTGGGCAACGAGATGGACGGCCCCTGGCAGACCTGCGCGCGCACCGCCGACGAATACGGCCGCGTCGCCCAGGAAGCCGCCAAGATCATGCGTTGGGTCGACAAGACCATCGAGCTCGCCGCCTGCGGCTCCTCCGGCCGCAAGATGCCCACCTTCGGCACCTGGGAGGACCGCGTGCTTGAACACACCTTCAACGAGGTGGAATGGATCAGTCTCCATACCTACCTCAACAACTACGCCGACGACACGCCGGCCTTCCTCGCCAGTCCCGACCTGATGGACAGCTTCATCGAAGAGGTTGTGGCCATTGCCGACGCGGTGGCCGCCCGCAAACGCTCCAGCAAGCGCATCATGCTGAGTTTTGACGAATGGAACGTGTGGTACCGCACCCGCCGCCCGCGGGAGGCACGCATCCTGCCCGGCTGGCCGGTGGCGCCGCCGATCCTGGAGGAAATCTACGACATGCAGGACGCACTGGCGTTCGGCGGTGCGGTGATCTCGCTGCTCAACCACGCCGACCGCGTGCGCTGCGCCTGCCTCGCGCAACTCGTCAACGTCATCGGCCCGATCATGACCGAAACCGGCGGCCCCGCCTGGCGGCAGACGATTTTCTGGCCATTCAAGCATTTCAGCAATTTCGGTCAGGGCGAAGTGCTGCGCACCAAGATCGTCTGCGACAGCTATGACACCGAATACTTCGACCCCGCCGGCATGGACGACGAATACCGCACGCCGATGAAGGGCGTGCCGTATCTGAAACTCTCCGCCGTGCGCAACAGCGATGGCGGCCTCGTGCTGTTCGCGTTGAACCGTGATCTGGTGGGACCCATGCGGCTCGACGTCGAAGCCCGCAGCTTCGCCGGACTTTCGCTGGTTGAAGCCGTCACCATGCATGACGACGACCTGAAGGCGGTGAATTCCAAGGCCGCGCCCAACCGGATCGCGCCACGAACGCTGGAGGGCGTGGCGCTCGACGGCGCCCACATCACCGCCGCCTTGCCGCCGGCATCGTGGACATTGTTGCGGTTCGCTCCGACATGATTGTGGACAGGCATAGCCTCGGGACCCCTCGGATGTGAGCAAAATCAGAGAATTACGGTGCCGATCGGCGCAAGAACCCCGCGCCGTTTCACAAGCGTGAACATCGATAACGGCAGATGCTCCTTGCGCGCTACGGATTGGTGGCTACCAGCGCTGATCGAGGTTCTCTCCTGGCGGGAAATTCGCCCGCCAGTGCCGCGCGATGTCCGCCCGCGTCGCTATCCATACGCGGTCATGCCGCGCCACGTGGTCGAGGAAGTGGATCAGGCCGGCGGTGCGGCCGGGGCGGCCGGCGAGCCTGCCGTGCAGGCCAATGCTCATCGTGCGCGGACGGCCTTCGAGACCGTCCTGGTAGAGCACGTCGAACGTATCGCGTAGATAGGCGAAGAACTCGTCGGAGCTTGGGAAGTTGTTGGATACCGCGAAGCGCATGTCGTTGGCGTCGAGCGTGTAAGGCACGAACAGCTCAGGCTTGCCCGCCACATCCGCCCAGAACGGCAGGTCGTCGGCGTAGTTGTCGGCGAAGTAGAGCAGGCCGCCGTGTTCGGACAGTAGCCGGTAGGTGCGTGCGGTACTGCGGTTATACCAGCCCAGCGCCTTTTGGCCGGTAAGCTGCTTGTGAAGTGCTAGGGTTGCCGCGATTTCCGCCCGCTCTCCGTCCTCGCTGTCCGGCGGGTTAATGTTCCAGCGCATGCCGTGCGAGGCGATCTCCCACTGCGCCTCGACCATCGCCGCCACCGCCTCGGGGTTGCGCTGCATCGCCATGGCGACGGCGAACGCGGTGACCGGCAGGCGGCGCTGCGACAAGAGCCGCCACAGCCGCCAGAAGCCGACGCGCGAGCCGTATTCCCAAAGTGATTCCGCCGTTGGTGCGCGCTGCGGCACCGAAGTGGTGATGTGCTCGGTCAGAAAGGCGACAGAGCCGGGATCTCCATGCAGCACCGAGCTCTCGCCGCCTTCCTCGTAGTTCAGCACGATGTTCAGCGCCAGCAGAGCGCCGCCCGGCCAGCGCGGATCGGGTGGGTTGCGGCCGTAGCCGATCATGTCGCGGGGGTAGAGGGCGTGTGTCATGCCACAACTCAAGCATGGCCCTGTCCGTGCGGGCAACCGGCTAGAGCCTGATGCTTTCCGGTAGTGGAAGTCATCAGGCTCGACCTGCCTGTCGAAGACTTCACGGCGGAAATCACCAGACTCCCCGTCGACAAGGGCAGCGGCATAGCCGTTGGGAAGAGGCCCAGACCCTGCCCGTCGGTGAAAGTCCCGACTATCGAGCCTGCCGTCATGACGAGCGCGAGGCGTTTATTTTCGCCCAGCACGGCAAGGCTACGATCCCGGCTGTAGCGGGTGAAGCCGACGATCATCGTCGGCAGGCTCACTGCGAGTAAGAGTCTACCCGCCAGCTTAATATCAGCGCCGAACAGCAGCACCAAAGTTGGGATCAGCGATTCGCCGCCCGCGACGCGAGCAGGGCGGCGACAATCCCAATGCCGAACCCGGTGACGACGCCGGCCACCATTTGAGCAACGCCGTCCGCATCGCCCCAGATCCGCCCATGCCGTGACCACGCACGAGAACGACGGCGATCAGGGCCAGCATCGCGAATTAGATGGGTTCTACAGCTCTGTATCCCGCATCACCAGAAGATCGAAGGGCGCCAGGAAGCCGGGCAGTGATTTAAGGCGCCCCGCCCAGTCCGCCACTTTCGGCCAACGGCTGAGATCGAACCCGCAAACCTCTGCGAAAGCAATGTCGCCCAAACAGAAAAGGTCTGCTGTCGTCGGAACGGGAGCACAGAGAAAGGCACCAGGCGTGAGCTTGGTCTCCAACGACGAGAGCGCGGACTTAGCTCCCCGCTGACGATAAGCCGCGATCGTCGGCTCGACGTTTAGCGGTAAAAGTTTTTTGCGGTCCAGCTCGACAGCGTAGCAGCCAAAAATAGCAGGAAATAGGGTGTCAACGTCCCAAAAGAGCCATTCTCGAACGGCTTGCCGGGCTACTGGGTCAGGGCCTTGGTAGCGGCCCAGTGTCTCCGACAGGTACTCGACAATGGCCGCCGATTGGACATGAACCCCCTCACCATCGACCAGCACGGGGACCTGACCCCAGCGTGAGAGGGCCTTAAACTCGGGAGTTTGATGCATGCCTTTCTGAAAACTGATGTAACGGAAAAAGAACGGCTGGTCCGACATTCGCAACATCAGTGCGACTTTGTAGGTGGGAAGCGAATGTGGACTGCCATAGAGGATGTAGCGCGTCATCGGGACACCTCCGGATCGGCCGTTGGCAGCGCCGGCTACCCGATGAACGGGTTAGCGACGTGGCCGCCGCTCACATTAGATCAATATGGCTTTAGGTGGAATCACCGGGCATGAAATTGCTCGCCCAAACAAAAGGCTAGATCGTGATGGTCGCTTATACCAGCGACCATCACGATCTAGCATCGCTCCGATGCATTTACCGTAGCACCTGCTCGGCCCGCTCCGAGCGGACTGACCGAGCCCGTGCAGAAGTTAAGCAGACCGTGCGAAAACGCACCTGCGCTCTGGTGTCAGCGAAATCGACCTTCAGAAGCGCACGGCGGCGGAAATCGGCAATAGTCTTGAAGTTGGGCTTCAGGTGCCGCAGCAACCAGATCACCTCGATGTTGCGGTGGGTCTCCGCCTCCAGCTTGCGGCTTGACCGCACCCGGTTGAGGCAGCCGTTAGATGTAGAGCTTCAGGAGGTGCTTGGGGGCGTAGCCGGGGTTTCTGCACGGAACTAAAGTCAGGTATGAGTTGGTCGTGAGCGCTGGTTTCTGATTTGGTCTTCACCCCAGAGCAGGATCAGAGTGAGCGTGCTCGTCCTCGAGTGAGATGAAGCTTCAGGCAAGCGCCTTCGACACCTTCTCGAATGTCCCGCGGCTGAGTCCGGGCAACGCCAGAATTCGCTCCAACTCGCCGCGCATCAGCGCCGCCCGCGCCGCGTCCTGGCGCTTCCAGGCGCCAAGTGGATTGACCATCCGTGCCGCCACCTGGCTGTTGGCCGGATCGAGCGCCACGACCGTATCGGCGAGGAAGCGGTAGCCGGCGCCGGTGGCGTCGTGGAAGCGCACCTGATTGGCCGCGAAGCTGCCGACCAAGGCGCGCACCCGGTTGGGATTGCGCAAATCGAAATCCGCATGGCGATACAGCCGCCGCACTTCGTCCAGCGTCTGCGGCCGGGGCGAGGCCGCCTGGATCGCGAACCATTTGTCCAGCACCAGCTCGTCGCCGTGGAATTTCGTGTGGAACGCCGCCAGCGCCGCGTCGCGTTCGGGCGCATCGGTCGCCGCCAGCACCACCAGCGCCGCCAGCACGTCGGTCATGTTTTCAGCCGCGTCGAACTGCGCTTTCGCCAGCGCCACGTTCGCCGCATCGCCGGCCACGAGATAGCTGAGGCAAGCGTTGCGCAAAGCCCGCCGCCCGATCGACGCGCCGTCGATCCGGTACGGCCCGCTGTCACCGAGCGCATCGTAGGTCGCGCGCAGCTTGCCCGAAAGGCGCTGGCCAAGCTGGGTTCGGAACACTTGCCGCACGGCGTGGATGGCATCGACATCTGCGGTCTGCATCTGGTCGGCGATGAAAGCCTCGCCGGGCAGAAGAATTGCCTCCGCCGCCAAGGCCGGATCGGGGTGCGACAATGCCGCCGCCATTGCCTGTTCCAACCCGGGGTCGAGTGCCAATGCGACGCCGCCTCGCCATGCCGCGATCGCATCGAGCATGAGCGCCAGCGCGTATTGCTGGCCCGAATCCCAGCGCACGAACGGGTCGGTGTCGTGGGCCGCGAGGAAACGCAGCCGGTCCGGCGAGATGCCGGACAGCTTCACCGGCGCCGAATAACCGCGCAGCAGCGACGGCACCGGCGGGGCGTCGATACCCTCGAAGACGAATTCCTGTTCTGCGCGGTCCAGCAGCAGCATCCGCGTGATGATTTCCTGCCCCTGCGGATCGAGCAGCCCCATGCCGACCGGGATCGGCACCGGCCGCTTGCTCGGCTGCCCCGGCGTCGGCGGGGTGGATTGGCGCAAGGTGAGGATATAGCGGCGCGCGGCGGCGTCGTAATGATCGCTCACCGTCAGGTCCGGCGTGCCCGCCTGGGCGTACCAGGTGATGAACCCGGCGAGGTCGACGCCCGATCCGTCCTGCAGCGCGCGGACGAAATCCTCGATCGTCACGGCGTCGTTGTCGTGGCGCGCGATGTAGAGGTCCATGCCGCGGCGAAACCGCTCGGCGCCGAGCAGCGTGTGCATCATCCGCACGATCTCCGCACCTTTCTGGTAGATCGTCGCGGTGTAGAAATTATCGATCGCCATGTAGCTGTCCGGTCGCACGTTATGCGCCAGCGGGCCATCATCCTCGGGAAACTGCGCCGCGCGAAGGCGCCGCACGTCGGCCAGCCGCTTCACTGCCGCACTGCCCTGATCGGCGGAGAATTGCTGATCGCGGAAGACCGTCAGGCCCTCTTTCAACGACAGCTGGAACCAGTCCCGGCAGGTGACGCGGTTGCCGGTCCAGTTGTGGAAATACTCATGCGCGATGACGGTCTCGATGCCCTCGTAATCGCCGTCGGTCGCGGTGTCCGGCCGTGCCAATACGTATTTGGTGTTGAAGACGTTGAGACCCTTGTTCTCCATCGCGCCCATGTTGAAATCGGACACGGCGGCGATGTTGAACACGTCGAGGTCGTATTCCAGGCCGTAGACGTCCTCGTCCCATTTCATCGAGGTCTTCAGCGCGTGCATGGCATGGCCGCAACTGCCCTCGTCGCCGCGGCGGACCCAGATCGCCAAATCGACATGGCGGCCGGAGCGGGTGGTGAAGCTGTCGCGCACTGCCACCAGGTCGCCGGCCACCAGCGCGAACAGATAGGCAGGCTTGGGGTGCGGATCGACCCAGGTGGCCCAATGCCGCGCGCCGTCCTCGCCGCTGGCCGTGGGGTTGCCATTGGACAGCAGGACGGGAACGCTGGCGCGATCGGCGTGGATGGTGGTGGTGAACCGCGTCATCACGTCCGGCCGGTCGGGGAAGTAGGTGATGCGGCGAAACCCTTCCGCCTCGCATTGGGTGAAGAAGCTTCCGGCCGAGGTGTACAGCCCGCTCAACTCCGAGTTGGCATCGGGCGCGATCCTGGTTTCCACCTCCAGCGTGCAATGCTCCGGCAGGTCGTGGATGACCAGGGAATGCGGCGTCAGTTCGTACCGGTTGCCGTTCAGGATCTCGCCGTCCAGGCGCAGCGCCACCAGGGTCAGGGCCTCGCCGTCGAGACGCAGGGCGGAACCCGGATGCGCGCGGTCCGGATTGCGGCGAATGGTCAGCCGCGAGCGGACGGACGTGGCGGCGGGGTCGAGGTCGAAATCCAGTTCGACGCGGTCGATCAGGAAATCCGGCTTCTGGTAGTCGGACCGGTGCACGGTAAGCGGGGCGTCGGGCATGGTTGCTCCAGTGGCGTCGGCCCGAGGGTGGCCCGGTTTACCTGCCGGTTCAATGGCGCCGCCGCGTTCGGCGCGAAAGGCGCGTCCGTGCTCCGCGCGCGGGTCGGTTCCGTGCTGGGCATGATTGCTTGCGCCTGGGCGAGCATGGCGGCGAGAGCCCCGGTCACAAGTGCCAGGCTGGGGTGGTGCATGTGCATCGACTCAACGGTTCCGGTTGCCTGCGACGCAGTCAAAACCTAGCACGGCGGCTTCGGGTTGCAGGTGGCTTTGCAATTCGGTCGGGCCTTGCCAAGCTCGGGTGGCTGCGCCCTTGGGGAGAAAACGCCATGCCGACCGACACCGCCGCCAAACGTGCGGAGTTCCGCCGCCTGCACGAATCCGGCTGCTTCGTCATTCCCAACCCCTGGGATGTCGGCAGCGCGAAATACTTGGCGGATCTCGGGTTCAAGGCGCTGGCCTCGACCAGTTCCGGTTTCGCCTGGTCGGTCGGGCATGCCGACAACGAGGTCGGCTGCGACGCAGTGCTGGCGCATCTGGCCAGCATCGCCGCCGCGGTGGACGTGCCGGTCAACGCCGATTTCGAGGCGGGCTACGCCGATACGCCAGAGGAACTCGCCGTCAACGTGCGCCGTGCTGCAGCGACCGGGATCAGCGGGTTGTCGATCGAGGATTCCACCGGCAACCCCGACGCGCCGCTGTTCGAGCTGGCGGAGGGGGTGCGCCGGATGAAGGCGGCGCGCGCGGCGATCGACGCTGCCGGCGGCGGCGTCCTGCTGACCGGGCGGGCGGAGAATTTCATCGTCGGCCGGCCCGACCTGCAGGACACGATTTCGCGGCTGCGGGCGTATTCGCAGGCGGGTGCCGACTGCCTCTATGCGCCCGGGCTGCGAACCGCGGAGGACATCGCCGCCGTGGTGAAGGCGGCGGCGCCCAAGCCGGTGAATATCCTGATGGGCTCGCCCGGCTTCAGCGTCGCCGAACTCGCAGCACTCGGCGTGCGCCGGATCAGCGTCGGCGGGGCGTTGGCGCGCACGGCCTGGGGTGAGTTCATCCGCGCCGCCAGACAGATCAAGGACGAGGGTTCTTTCGACGCATTTGCCCGCGGCGCTTCCGGCCGCGAACTCAATGGCCTGTTCGCGAAGACGCCGAAGGGTTGAGCGCTTCGTCTATTGCGCAGCTTCACCAGGCTTGTGGTCGGCGGCGCCCGGCGTGAGATCCACCGGCGCGGGGCTCACCGGCGCGGGGTTCACCGGCGGCGGGTTCCCGGCCGGTAGCGGCGCCGGCATCGGCGGCAGCAGCGACGGTGCGGTCGGCATCCGTTCCGCGGTGGGCGGCTCCGGCGTCACCGGCACGGTGTAATCGGCGACGATCCGTGCCTGGCTGCCGGCGATCACCAGCACATGCTGGCCGATGTCGAGCGGTGCCGGGTCGCGTTGGGTCACCGACAGCAACTCGCCATTGGTTTTCCGCACGACATACTCGAAGGCCAGGGTGTCGGCGGTGCTGTGCTCGATGGTGCTGCCGACCAGCCCGCCGATCACGGTCCCGCCCAGCGCGCCGAACGCGGTGCCTAGGCCGCCGCCGGGGGTTTGCGAGCCGACGATGCCGCCGGCGGCCGCACCAGTGACCGCACCGGTGGCGCCGGACGCGTTGATGCCGACGCCGCGCACCCCGACCACGACGCCTTGCTCGACCTTGTTGGCCTGCTGCACGGCGCTGCTGCCATAGGTGTTCGGGGAATAGTCGGGGCTGCAGCCGGCAAGGGCTGCAAGCAGGACGGCCACGAGGCCGGACGTGCCAAAACGCAACACGCGATGTCCATCCGTTCGATGCAAGCCACGGGTGATAGAATTTTCACCCCGCCCTGTCACCCCCCGCGCTCTCACCCCCGCGCTCTCACCCCCCGGCCTGTCTCGTTGCCTCGATCCCGGGCGACTGATGTTCGCCGTCCACCGGCAGCCAGGCGGTGAAGGTCGCGCCACGGCCGGTGTCGCTCTCGATGCTGAGCTGGCCGCGGTGGCGATTGACGATGTGCTTGACGATGGCGAGGCCCAGCCCCGTACCCCCCGGGCTGGCGCCGGCCTGCCGCGCACGGCCCTGGTCGACGCGGTAGAAGCGCTCGGTCAGCCGCGGAACCTGCGCGCGCGGAATTCCCGGTCCGTCATCGGCGACCGACAGCAGCAATGCCGGCCGGGTCGGCCACGCCCCGCCGCGCGGCGGGGCCGCCAGGCCGAGGCGGATGCCGCCGCCCTCGCGACCATATTTGATGGCGTTGTCCAGCAGGTTGGTCAGCACCTGAACCAATTGGTCGGCGTCCGCGGTGATCGTCGGCAGGTCTGGCGCGATCGCCAGCTCCAGTTTCATTCGCCGCATTTCGAGGCGCGGCTCGAACCCCTCGGCGATGCGGCGGGCGAGGGCTGCGAGGTCCACCTGGTCGGCGGGCGGCTGGTGCTCGGTGAGTTCGATGCGCGACAGGCTCATGAGGTCGTCGATCAGGCGGTTCATCCGCCCGGCCTGCTCGGCCATGATGCCGAGGAAGCGCTGTTGCGCCGGCGGGTCGTCGGCGGCGGGGCCGCGCAGGGTGTCGATGAAGCCCATCAGGCTGGCCAGCGGGGTGCGCAGCTCGTGGCTGGCGTTGGCGACGAAATCGGCGCGCATCCGCTCCACCGCGCGCTCACGGGTGCGGTCCGAGAGCAGTGCGATGGCATGGCCGCCATCGGCCAGCGGCGGATCGAACGGAATGACGCTGACCCGAACCTCGCGCGGAATCGGTACCGCCAGGATCAGTTCGGCGCTGTTGCGGCTTGGCTTGGACATAGGCCTGCTCGATCGCGCTGCGTAGGCCGGGGTGGCGCACCACCGCGGCCATGTCGGCGCCGAACGCGGTACGGGCGGCGGCGTTGGCGCGGCGGATGCCCTGGTCGGCGCCGAGCACCAGCAGCGGGTCCGGCAGCCGCTCCACGATCGCTTCGTTGGCGCGCAGCAACTCGGTCACCTGGGCGGTGCGGGCGGCAAGGGTCCGCGAAAGCCGTTCGATGCCGCGGGCCAGCCGCTCGGCACTTGGGGTGCGCGGGCTGGCCGGGCGCGGCACCTGCTCACGCGTGGCGTATTCCACCGTCTCGGCCAGGCGATCAACATCCAGCACCCAGATCGCGGCCAGCGCGAAGGCGGCCGACGTCACCGTCAGCATCGCCAGCACGGTGGGGCCCGGAGCCGCGGCCCCGCCGAGCACCAGGATCAGCATGCACGCCACCGGCACGCCTCCGACGGCAAGGGCGGCGAGCAGCAGCCGGCGCACGCGCATGGCCGGGTCAGATGCCCGGTGAGGCCAGGCTGCCCGGTGCCGGCTCGACCATCACCGGGCCGCCGCGCTGGATCTCGAACAACGCCAGACCGCGCCGCACGTGGCCGTCCGGCAGCAGCACCAGCAGCCCGTCGACCCCGGCATAACCCTCCGGACGGCACAGCGAGGCGGCGGAGAATCCGTCCCCCTGCGCCAGCACCCGCGCGATCGAGCCGGCGTCATAGGCGAAATCGGCGAGGCCGGGTGCCGCGGCACCGTTGGCGGCGGTGTATTTCGTGTCGAAATCGCTGCGGCTCGCGGGGTCCGGCGCCGCATACATCGCGCCTTCGAGGCCGGCGCCGCCCCGCGCCGCCGGCGAGGCCCACAGCGCCGGGCCGAGCACCCGCACCGCCGGCGGGTCGATGTCGTAATACGGCAGCAGGCTCGACAGCGTGGCCAGGTTCTCCCCGGTCTCGGCCAGCAGCAACGCGTCGAATGGCGGCGGCGGGGATGCCCTGGCGGCTCAGTTCGACCGCCCGCCGCCGGCCTTCGGCATCGTGCTGGGCGCGGGCCGCCTTGATCTGGGCGTCGAGCGGCCCGCGCCGGTTGGCGTAGCCCGAGATGTCGCGCACGACGGCGTTGATCGACGACATGCCGCCTTGATAGGTGCGGATGTCAGGGGATGGGCAGATTGGCGCCCGACACCGCCTGAACCAGCGCCGCACTCATTGCCTGGCCGAAATCGGTCTGCGGCAGCGCCGCGGCGAAGCGCGTCTTGCCTTGCGCCACCATCGCGCCGACCAGCCGGTTGACCTGTTGCGCGGGCGTGATGCCGAGGGTCCAGACGCCCGGCTGCGCCTGCGCGGGGTCGCTGGTGAAGGCCAGCACCGGAACCCCGGCGGCCCGCGCCGGCGCGGCCGCGGCGGCGGTCTCGGCGGCGGTCAGCGGCCCGATGATCAGCCCCGCTCCGGCATCGATCGCGGCCTGGGCGGCGGCGGCGGCGCCGGCCGGGGTGCCGCCGGTGTCGCGCACGTCGAGCTTCGGCGCGCCGGGCCCGGCCAGCGCCAGTTGCGTCGCGTGCAGCAACGCCTGGCCACGCTCGGCATTCGGACCGCTCAGCGGTGCCAGGAGTGCCACGCCGTGACCGGCAGGCGCTGTCGTGGATGCCTGGAAGCCGGGCCGGCCGAGCACCGACGGCGACGGGCGGCCGGTGCCGGGCGCGCCGACGCAGGCCTGTAGTGCTAGGGTCGTGGCGAGGAGCACCCATGTCCGACGAAGCATTCGAATTTCCTCCTGTAGCCCCGGGCGCGTCGCCGCCGCCCGATGGTCTTGTGCTGGTTTCAACGCCGATCGGCAACCTTGGTGACATGACGGCACGCGGCATTGCGGCATTGCGTGCCGCCGATGTGATCCTGTGCGAGGACACCAGGATGACCGCGCGCCTCGCCGCCGCCTGGGGCATCGCCACGCGGTTGCTGGCATTGCACGACCACAACGAGGACGCCCGCATCGCCGCGGTGCTGGAGATGTTGCGCGCCGGGCGGCGAGTGGCTCTGGTCTCCGACGCCGGGACGCCGCTGGTGTCCGACCCCGGCTATCGCCTGGTGCGCGCGGCGCTGGCGGAAGGGCTGAAGGTGGGTGGGGTGCCCGGCGCCAACGCCGCGATCCTCGCACTCACCCTCTCCGGCCTGCCGCCGCAGCCGTTCCTGTTCCTGGGATTCCCGCCGCCGCGCTCAGCCGCGCGCCTTGCCGCCTTCGCCGGCCTGCGCGCCGCCGAGCGGGCCGGGCTGGTCGCGACCCTGGTTTGGTACGAGGCGCCGCACCGTCTGGCGGAGACGCTGGCCGACATGGCGCAGGCGTTCGGCGATCGGCCCGCCGCCGTGGCGCGGGAACTGACCAAGCTGTTCGAGGAGGTGCGCCGCGGCTCGCTGGCCGATTTGGCCGCGCATTACGCAACCAGTGCCGCGCGCGGCGAATTGACCGTGGTGGTCGGCCCGGCACCTGCGGAAATGGTCGAGGAAGATGCCCTGGACGCACACCTTCGCGCCGCTTTGGCGGTGGCGAGCGTGAAGGAAGCGGTGGCCCGGGTGACGGCCGCGACCGGCCTGCCGCGCAAGCAGGTCTACGCCAGGGCGCTCGAAATCAGCCGTCCCTAAAACAATATGGCTTTAGGTGGAATCACCGTGCTGGTCGCGCAGGCCTGGCTCTATTTGCCTTCCTGCGCCACCAGTGCCGCCCACAGCGCAAGCAGCTCCTGCGCCATCGGGTCGCGCGCGGCCTGGGGACGGACGGCGGTGTGCACCAGCACCAGCTTCGCGCCTGGATCGACCAGGATGGTCTGGCCATGCACGCCGAGCAGCGCAAACTGGCGTCGCTCGCCCGGCAGAATCCAGACCTGGTAGCCGTAGCCATAGAACCGCGTGGCCCGCCGCGGTGCCAGGAAGGTGCCGGGCGGGGCGGCGGTGGTGGCGTCGAGCACCCATTGCCGCGGAATCACCTGCTTGCCGTCCCAGGCGCCGTCATTGGCCAGCAGCACGCCGAAACGGGCCCAGTCGCGCAGTACCGCGTTGAGGCAGCAATACGTCATTTCCTGTCCGGCGGAATCGACCGACCAGCTGGCATCCGCCTCGGCACCGATGGCTTGCCAGATGCGGGTGGACAGATAATTCGCCACCGGCACCCCGGTCGCCCGGCGCAGCACCAGGCCGAGCAGTTCGGTGTTCAAGCTGGCGTAATGCCATAGCGTGTTCGGTTCCGCGACGCGGCGGTCGAACTGGCGCAACGTGTCGATGGTGCCAGGGCCGTCGCCGTGGCGCAGGTCGCGGCCCATGCGCGCGATATCGTCGCGGCCGTTATAGACCTCATTGAAGGCGATGCCGCTGGCCATGTGCAGCAACGCGCGGATCGGCGTGTCGCCGAGCGGGGTGTTCGCCAGTTCCGGCACGTACGCCGAGGCCTTGTCGTCGAGCGAGCGGATCTGGCCGTCGGCGGCGGCAATGCCGACCAGCATCGCCAGCACCGTCTTGCCCATGGACTGCGAGGTGAAGCGGTCCTGGTCGTTGCGGCCGTAGCGGTAATGTTCGTAGAGGATGTCACGATCGCGGGCGATCAGCAGGCCGGTGGTGGGATGGCGCTCAAGATAGTCCGCCAGATCGTGTTTCGCGCCCTGGTGTTCGTATGCCAGCGACAGTTCCTGCTCGGCACGGGTGAACGGCGCAACCGCGGTGCCGCGCGCCACCGTCCGGGTCGGCATCAGCATGTCGTAATGGCTGTAGGCGCCGACGAGGTTGCGCTGCTGGCTCGAAGTCTGCGGTGTGCCGACGGGATAATTCTGCTCCGCGCCGAAGCCCGCGGCGTCCGGACCGGTGTTGGAGAAGACTGGCACCGCCTCGGCAAACGCAGGTCGGCAAGTGAGCAGCAGCAGGACGGCGATGCGGATGATCATGGGTCGTTTCTATAACACCAGCGCCGGCAACAGGGCATCCAGGCGCTTGCGTCCCTCCCGGGTCGTGCGCAGGGCTTCGGTTGTTCGCTCAACGTAGCCTTCGGCGATCGCCTGCGCCAGGGTTCGCGCATCCAGTGCCGCATCAAGCTCCATCCCCGCGCGTTCGCGGAAGTGCCGCGACGAGACGCCTTCGGTGAGGCGCAGCCCCATCAGCAGCATCTCCCGCGCCCGGTCGCGCGGCGGCAGTTTTTCTTCCGCGGTCGAACCGTGGCCTTGGCGTTCGACCAGTTCGGCCCATGGCTCCGGGGCACGGTGACGGCGGGTGGCGATCAGTTCGCCGCCGAGCGCTCACGCGGCCATGCGCGCCGGGACCGATGCCCGCGTAATCGGCGTAGCGCCAATAGGCGAGGTTGTGACGGCTTTCCGCAGCCGGGCTTCGCATAGTTGGAAACTTCATAAGCCTGCAGGCCGAAACTCGCCGCCTCCTCGCCGGTCGCGTCATACAGCGCGGCCGCGAGATCGTCGTCCGGCAGCAGCAGCTCGCCGCGGCGGTGCAGCGCCTCGAAGGCGGTGCCGGGCTCGATGGTGAGCTGGTACAGCGACAAGTGGTCGGCGGCGAGCGCCAATGCGCCTGTCGCAGCTCCGCCCGCCAGGCGGCCAGGGTCTGGCCGGGCCGGGCGTAGATCAGGTCGAACGAAATGCGCGGGAACAGGCCGCGCGCGCGATCTCCAGCGCCGCCATCGCCTGCGCCGGCGGAATGCTGGCGGCCGAGAGCGGCAGCGTCGGCGTCGTCCAGGCTCTGCACCCCGAGCGAAATCCGGTTGACGCCGGCCTGGCGCAACGCCGCGAGGCGGCCGGCCTCGACGCTGGTCGGATTGGCTTCGAGCGTGATCTCGATGCCGGGCTGGACGTCGAACAGCGACGTCGCGTCGGCGATCAGCGCGGCTACGGTGGCGGGGTCCATCAGGCTCGGGGTGCCGCCGCCGAAGAAGATCGAGGCGAGCGGGCGGCGGCCGAGGCGTTCGGCTTCCCAGGCCAGCTCGCGCCGCAGGGCGGCGGCGAACCGGGTCTGGTCGATCCGCTCGCGCACATGGCTGTTGAAGTCGCAATAGGGGCACTTGGCGAGGCAGAACGGCCAGTGGATATAGAGGGCGAGGGGTTCCATGGCGCCCTCATACCAGGAGTCGCGCGATGCCGCCGCTGCCGATGCTGACGAGCGTTGCCCTGATGCGGTTGGTCGCGGTGGTGATCCCGGGGCCGAATTTCGTCCTCGTCGCGCGAATCGCGGCGGTGGCGGGGATCGGGCTTGGCAGCGCCGTCTGTGGGTTCGCCGGCATCTTCGTCCGGCTCGGACGCCCGATCGACCGGCTGGCGGGTGCGGTGTTCATCGGCTTCGGCGCCAAGCTCGTCCTGGACCGGGCCTGATGTCCGCAAGCTCGATCGAGCGGGTGCGCGAGGCGCTGCGTGCCGCCGGCCATCCCGACAGCATCGTCGAATTCCCCGAGGGCACCCGCACCGCCGCGGACGCCGCGGCCGCGGTCGGATGCGAGGTGGCGCAGATTGCCAAATCCATCGTTTTTCGCGCCGGCGACCGCGCCGTGGTGGTGATCGCCTCCGGCGCGAACCGGGTCGATGCGCGCAAGGTCGCGGCGGCGCTCGGGATGGCGGTGCGCCGCGCCGACGCGGATTTCGTGCGCGACGCCACCGGCTTTGCCATCGGTGGCGTGGCGCCGGTGGGATTGCTCGGCGCGCCGCTGCTGCTGTTCGATCAGGACCTGCTGGCGCTGCACCCGATCTGGGCGGCCGCCGGCTCGCCCAGCCATGTCTTCTCCACCGAGGCCGCGACCCTGCTGCGCATCACCGGTGCGCCCGCGATGGATATTCGCGAGATCTAGCCGTTTGTTTCGGCGAGACCTAAAGCCATATTGCTCCAGCGCCCGCTTCGTTACGGCGACTTTCCCATCTGCATGTCTTGCAGCCGGATCATGCCGTCCGGAATGGCCCGGAAGCCGGTGATGCGCGCGGTCATGCCGACGATGTTTCGGGGCACGAACAGATAGGTGATCGGCAGGTCGCGCCGTGCCTGCGCCCAGACTTGCGCATAGATCCCGCGCCGTGCGGCGATGTCGGGGACAAGGCGGGCCTCGTCCGTCAGCCGGTCGATGTCGGCATTGGCGTAATGCGTGACGTTTCCAGGGGCGCCGCTATGCAGGAAGCCCCAGATGTTGCCATCGGCATCCGGCCGTCCGGACCAGGCGAGCAGATACGCCTCGAACTCGCCGCGCTCGGCGGCATCGAGGGAGGCGGCGAACTCCATCGCCCGGACATGCACCTCGAACCCGGCTTCGGCGGCCATCGATTGGATCACCTCGGCCTGCTGGCGCACATCGGCACTGTTCGGCGCGGTGAGTTCGAGCTTCACCGGCAGGCTCACCCCGGCTTCGCGCAGCAGCGCGCGGGCGGCGGCGACATCGCGCGCCGGCGGCTGCACGCCGGCCACGTAAAACGGAGAGCTTGGCGCCACCGCCTGCGCCGTCGGCGTGTACATGCCGTTATAGACCACGTTGATCAGGGCGGCGCGGTCGAGCGACAGCTCGAACGCGCGGCGTACCCGCGGGTCGCGGCCATACGGCGTGTTGGCGCGCGGGCCGTTGGCGAGGTTGTTGGTGATGCCGTAATAGCCGAGCGCGTCGGAAATCACCAACCGCAGCCGGGGATCGCGCCGTACCGCGTCGACGTCGCTCGGCACGATCTGTTCGGAAAGATCGATGCTGCCGGCTTGCAGATTGGCCAGCCGGACCGAGCCGTCCTGGATCGGCTGATAGATCACCCGGTCGAGGTGGATGCGCGCGCGGTCCCAATACTCGGGAAAGCGTTCAAGCACGATACGGTCTTGCGGCACCCGTTCGGCGAAGCGGAACGGGCCGGTGCAGATCGGGTGCAAGGCGAAATCCTGGCCGGCCGCCTGGGTGGCTTTCGGCGAGACGATCATGCCCGCGCGATCGGTCAGCAACGACAGCAACGGCGCGGAGGGCTGCGACAGCACCAGGCGCAAAGTGGCGGGATCGACCACCTCCACCCGCTCGATCGGTGCCAGTTCGCCGCGGCGGAAGCTGCCTTGCATCGTGCGATGGCGGTCGAGGCTGAACTTCACCGCGTCCGCGTCCATTCGGGTGCCGTCGTGGAACAGCACCCCGGCGCGGAGATGGATGATCAGCGTCTTGCTGTCGGCCCATTCGTACCCGGTCGCCAATTGCGGCACGATGGTGAGCGTCTCATCGAGGTCGAACAGCTTGTCGCAGAGCCCGGCGAAGACGATCCGCCCGACATAGGTGCGCGCGAGCGTCGGGTCGAGGCGGTCGGCGTCCTCACGCAAGGCGATTCGCAAGGTTTGCGCCCGGGATGCGGTGGAGAGGCAGCACAGCGCCAGCAGGCACAGCAAGGTCGACCGAAGGCGTGACATCACAAGAGACTCCGTTGCGGTTTCCCGCAGCATCGCCGCAGAGCGCGCCAGGTGGAATGAAAAAGCCGCTTGCGGGAGCAGGAATCGCTAGGGAATGCCCTGGCCGGCGACCGGCAATGCGGTGAGGACGGAGGTTTCCGGCAGCGGCCGGCTGACGTGGCGGAAGATGTAGCGCAGCGCGTCGGGCATCGCGGGCCGCCAGACGTCGAAATTGTGCCGCCCGGCGATCAGCAGCAGCCGGCCGGGCCAGCCATGCCGCCGCCACGCCCGGTACAGGACGATCGCCTGGTCCTCGATGTGGAATTCGTCATCCATGCCGGACATGATGTAGACCGGCACCCGCACCCGGGCGGCCGCGAACCGGTCGATCAGTTTCGGATAGTTCCGCGCTTCCCACAGCGCGGGATCGAACGTGCCGTTGGTCTGGAAAGCGGGCGAGCGACGGCTGGAGGAGTGTTCCGGCGGCTCCGGCACATAGACCGCGGGGCTCAGCAGCGCGGCGGCGGAGAACATGCGCGGGTTGAGCATCAGAAGCCGCAACGCGCCGTAGCCGCCCATCGATTCGCCGGCGATGACGCGGCCGTCGCTGCTGGCGATGGTGCGATAATGCTGGTCGATATACGGCACGAACTCGCGGCCGAACGCCGTCTCCATCCGTTCCGGCCCGTCGACGAACCAGCTGTCGCCGGCGCTGGGCATGACGATCACGCAAGGCGGAATTTGGCCGGCGGCGATCAGCAGGTCGGCCTCGTGGGCGATCTCGCCCTTGGTCACCCATTCGTCGCGATTCTGGCCGATGCCGTGCAGCAGGTACAACACCGGGTAGCGCAGCCGGCTGGTGGCATAGCCGTCCGGCAGGTAGACGTTGAAGGCCCAGGCACGCCCCAGCACATTGGAGGCGAACTCCGCCGGGACCACCGTTCCGGCCTTGGCGCCGGTGGCGAAGCACAAGGCGATGATGACGATGCCGAGGCGGATTGCCGCCCGGAGGTTTGCGAACAATCTCAGCGCACGGCCTCCACGATTTCGTCCGCCATCACCGCGGCCAGGCAGTCGAACAGCCGTCGCGCCACCCCCACCCGCGCCTCGCTGTCGGCGACGTCGAGGTCGAGCACGCCGTCCTGGCTCCAGCGGCGCATCAGTTCATAGCGGTCAAGCACCGGCACCCCGTTCGCTTCCCCGACCCGCTGCACCGCTTCGCGATAGGGCGCCAGGTTGACGACGCGGGCGATGCTGGGGGCGTATTGCAGGTCGATCAGGATCAGGTCGGCACCGGCGTCGCGGATCTTGGCGATGCCCTGCTCGACCTGGGCGACCAGGTCGTCGATATCCGTGCCGGACCCCGCCTCGATCGCGCCAGGACCCCAGATGACCAGGTTGGGGTGAACTTCGGCGAGGTCGGCGTCCAGATGCGCCACGGACATGGCGGCGGAGCGGCGGGGTGCCGCGCGGGAGACGGCGCTGACGTCGAGATTCGGCAAGGCCGCGCGCAGCCGCGCCGCCATCCGGACGGGGTAGGAAAATTCGGCGCCGTGCGCCGCTTGGCCGGCGCTGGCCGCACCGCCCATCGTCATGATGATCAAGTGGCCGGCGGCCACCGCGGCCTTGGTCGCCGGCAGGGAAAGCCCGTGCAAGGCGAGGTCGTCGGCGACCGGGCAGGCCGGATCGGCCGCCACGCCAGGGGTTGTCGCCATCAACAGCCAGATGAGCAGCGCCGGCCAGCCTCTCATGCGCCCGCCGGCGCTTGCGGCGGGGCGTGCGAGCGTTCGCGCGGCGCATGCGGCCGCACCGGCAGGTGGCCGCCCGCGCCGAACCACGCCAGCAGCGTGCTGAAGGCGATCATGATCATCAGACCAATGATGGAGAGCCCAAGTTGAACGATCAAGCCATGACCGACGAGAGTGAGCACTATATTAGCAATTACTGACAGCAGGATGGTCAGGCAGAACACATACAGCGAATTTTGCCCGCAAAGGATGATCGGCCAGCCCAGTGCCGAGGTCATGAAACGCGCGTTCCGCGGCACCAGCCGGGCGACCAGCAAGGCCAGCGACAGCATGTTCAGCACCCGCAGCGGCGCCAGACGCGATTTCTCGTCTGCCCATTCCGGCAGGCTCAGCAGCGGCCGCAAGCCCGGGAAGGCCGCGTGCAGCGTCCACGACCCCTGCACCACCACGCCTGCTGCCGCGATCGCCAGCGCCCCCACGACCAGGAAATTGCACCCGGGCAGGATGCGCCGGTGGCGGGTTTCGGCAAAGCCGAAGGCGGCGGCGATGACGAACAGGAACTGGTAGGACAGCGGGTTGAAATACCATTCGGTGCCGGGCGGATAGCCCGGCAGGTTCAGGTCCCAGAGCTGAACCGCGGCGTAGAGCAGGCCGGAAGCCAGCAGCGGCATCAGCAGGCTGCGCCGCATCGCCGCCAGGAACAGCGGAAACACCAGCAGCAGGGTGATGTAGAGCGGCAGGATGTTCAGCAGCGACGGCTGGAACTGCAGCAGCAGGACGCGGAAGATCGTCTCGCCCGGCTCTTCCAGAAAGGCGCCGACCTGCAGCTCGTCGGCGAACAGCGGGTTGTTGAAATGCGCCATCGTGTAGGCGACTTCGGCGTTGTACATCATGAAGATGCAGAGATGCGCGACGTAGAGCTGCCAGACGCGGCGCCAGATCCGCGCGGTGCACATCAGCGCCCCTTCGCGCAGCAAGGCGCGGCCGTAGACCATGGCGGCGGTGAAGCCGGAGATGAAGATGAACACCTCGGCGGCGTCGCAGAAGGCGTAGGCGCGCAAGGTGAAGTAGCTCAGCCGGTTGTCCGGGATGTGGTCGATGAAGATGAACACCAGCGCCATGCCGCGGAAGAAATCCAGGCGGTAGTCGCGGGACCGGCCGGCAGCAGGCGGGGCGGGGGATGGGTCAGCCACGGTGCATCGGCTTGCCTGGATCTTCGCTGGTTACCGCAATGATGGCTGGGCGAGCGAGTGGGACGGCAAATATGGGACTGACGGGCAGATAACAGACCCGCGGGGGCAAGCGAAATCGCCGATCAGCCCGGGCACGACATTGTGCTTGCGGCGCCGGTGAGGAACTCGGCGAGGCAGGCGCCGAACAGCGTGTCGAACGCCGGCTCGTAGCTGCCCATGTGGCCCACCGGCGCGGATGGCCGGTCGATCAGCAGCAGGCTGATGCCGGCCCGCGCGGCGGCGGCGCGAACGGCCGCCGTGCGCGCATCGGGATCGGGGTCGAACGGATCGTCGGCAAGCTGCACCATGGCGAAGCGCATCGGCCCGGCGGCGTCGTTGAGGCGGGCCATGAAATCCGCCATCGCCTGCGGGCGGCGCGCCGGGTTGGTGCCATGCGCGGCCGGCGAGATGGCGGCGATCGCGTCAACCAGCTCCGGATGCGCCAGTGCCCCGAGCGCCACGAACGCGCCGCGCGACTGCCCGGCCACCACCACGCGCCGGTAGCCATCGGCGCGCAGGCGTTGCAGGCTGGCGACCAGCGCCGCGCCGCTGGCGTCCAGCCTGTCCTGCCCCGGCGGCCGGTCGAATCGCCAGATGTCGTAGTGGCGTTCGGCCATGCGCGCGACCCAGCCGGGCTCCGGCGGCCCGTCCGGCTCCACGTCGCTGTCGTAGCCGCCATGCAGCCAGACCAGGATTCCGGCGGCGCGCTCGGGTCCCAGCGGCACGAACGCGGCAGAGGGATGCAGCGACGGCGCCGCCGGGGCCGCCGCGATGAGTGCCAGTGCCAGCAGGAGGGGAATCAGCCGAGGCATGCGGCCATGAACTGCGCGAAGGCGCGGGCGCGGTGGCTGGTGGCGTGCTTGCGGGACCGCTCCATCTCGCCATAGCTCTCGGTTTCGCCTTCGGGCACGAAGATCGGGTCGTAGCCGAAGCCGAGCGTGCCGCGCGGCGGCCAGACGCACCTGGCCGTCGATCCGGCCGGTGAAGCTATCCGTCCGCCCGTCCGGCCACGCAAGGCAGAGTGCCGAGACGAACCAGGCGCGGCGATCCGCGGTGCCACCCATCCTTGTGTGGACCTGTGCCATCGCGGCGGCGAAGTCCTTGTCCGGCCCGGCCCAGCGGGCGGAGAGCACGCCGGGCGCGCCGTCCAGTGCCGCGACGCAGAAGCCCGAATCATCGGCCAGTGCGGCAAGGCCGGTGGCGGTGCTGGCGGCCAGCGCCTTGAGCCGGGCATTGCCCTCGAAATCCGGCGCCGTCTCCGCGGGCTCGGGCAGCCCGAGGCTGCCGGCGGAGACGACATCGATGCCGTGCGGCGCCAGCAGCTCCAGGATCTCGCGCAGCTTGCCGGCATTGTGGCTGGCCAGCACCAGCTTCGCGCCGCGCGGCAGGATGCGGCGCATCAGGCGGCGAGGACCTGGCGCTGCAACTCGAACAGCCGCGCGGTGCCGGCTTTGGCGAGCGCCAGCAATTCGAGGAACTGCTGCTCCGTGAAGGCGCTTTTTTCCGCCGTGCCCTGGATCTCGACGATCCCGCCGGTGTCGGTCAGCACAAAATTGGCGTCGGCCTCGGCGTTGCTGTCCTCCTGGTAGTCGAGGTCGAGCACGGCGCGCCCGTCCACGAGCCCGCAGGAAACCGCGGCGACCTGGCCGGTGAGCGGGATGGATTTGAGGACGTTCATCTTCACCAGATGCCGCAGCGCCAGGTTCAACGCGACCCAGGCGCCGGTGATGCTGGCGCAGCGGGTGCCGCCGTCGGCGTTGAGCACGTCGCAGTCGAGCGTGATCGTCATCTCGCCGAGGGCGGCACGGTCGACCACGGCGCGCAGGCTGCGGCCGATCAGGCGCTGGATTTCCTGGGTGCGGCCGGACTGCTTGCCGCGCGCCGCCTCCCGGTCGCCGCGGGTGTGGGTGGCGCGGGGCAGCATGCCGTATTCCGCGGTCACCCAGCCGTGGCCGGAATTGCGCATGAAGCCCGGCACCCGCGCTTCCACGCTGGCGGCGCAAAGCACCTCGGTGCCGCCCATGCGGATCAGGCAAGAGCCTTCGGCGTGATGGGAGAAGCCTGGGGTGATGGTGATGTCGCGCAGCGCGTCGGGGCTGCGGCCGGATGGGCGCATTTGGGGTGTTCCTCGTGTTCGCGGGCGGCTATGGCGGTCCCGGCGGCGGCGCGCAAGAGTGGCGGCGGCATAACGAGGAGAGAAGGCGTGATTGGACTTGGCATCATCGGCGCGGGAATCATGGGAGAGCGGCTGGTTCGCGCCGCCGTCGAACAGGCGGCGGACAGCGTCCGGATCACCGGGATCTGGGACCCGGCGGCGGCCGCGATGGCACGCATGGGGCGCGAATTCCCCGGCATTGCAGCGGCCGCATCACCGGAAACGCTGATCGCCGCCTCCGACTGCGTCTACGTCGCCTCGCCGCCGGGATCGCATCTGGAGCATGCCGGGCGGATCGTTGCCGCCGGGCGGGCGTTGTTCTGCGAGAAGCCGCTGGCCGTCGACGTCGCGCAGGCGACGGATTTCGTCGCCCGCGCCGATGGCGCGCGGGCGGCGGTGAACTTCCCGTTCGCGTCCTCCTTCGCCGTGCAGCGGCTGCGCCAATGGATCGCCGAAGGCGTGGTCGGCGCGCCGCAATCGCTCGAGATCGAAGTGGCGTTCGCCGAATGGCCGCGCTCCTGGCAGCGCGACGCCGCGGGGTGGCTGGACGCAACGGCGCAGGGCGGCTTCACCCGTGAGGTGGTGTCGCATTTCCTGTTCCTCACGCATCGCCTGCTCGGGCCGCTGGACCTCCAGGCGCGGACAGCGACGTTCGACGTGCCAGGCCGCAGCGAACGGTCGATCAGTGCCACGCTGATGGCCGGCGGCGTGAAGGTGACGCTGACCGGCGGCGTCGGGATCACCGAAAAGGACGATCACAACCTCTGGACGCTGCAGGGGGCGAACGGAAAGATTCGTCTGCGCGACTGGTCGTTCGCCGAGCGGCTGCAGGACGGCGCCTGGCAGGCGGACCCGGACGCGCTGCCCAACGCGCAGATGCGGCCGCTGGTGCTGCAACGCCAACTCGCCGGGGTGGCGGCGATGACAGGCGGCGAGCCGCATCACTTGGCCCGCCTGGACGAGGCCCTGGCGGTGCAGCGCGTCGTCGAGACGATCCTGGGCACATAGCGCGGCGCCCGCCAGGACGGCAGCGTTGCAAGCGGCCACCCGATGACCAAGATGGTGTCGGGTGCCCGCGTGAATCCCGGGTTTCGCAGAATTCCCGGGATTTCGGTAGTGGGTCAGTTTGAATCGCCTGGAATATTTCCCTAGCGGATAGGCTCTCCACCGCTCCGCAGACTGATGTAGAATGCGGGCATGGCAATCAAACGCACCCCCCGCCCCCGCGACCCGATCCAGCTTGGCAAGCTCATGGTGGATATCGCCACCGGCGCGGTGCCGGATGCGGTGGATGATCCCAAGGCTGCTCGCGCCAGCGCGGGCGGGGAGAAGGGAGGACCCGCACGCGCTAAAGCCCTCACGCCACGCCAAAGGTCAGAAATAGCTTCCTTGGCTGCTTCGGCGCGCTGGAAGAAAAGTTAGGCTGCTTCGCCTTCGTCTCGATCAGAATCGGAGGTTTCTGCTGACCGCATTTCCGCAACGTCGTCGGCGAAGTCCAGAAAGAAGTTAAGCTGCGGGTCTTCGGGAAAGACCCTGTTCATGTGCTCAACATCACATACAGCACGATACACATCATGTGCGATTGCTTCCCTGCGCTGCCGGTTCGCGCGCTGCCGCATCGTAGGTGAGCCACCGCGATCAGTGTCAAAATAGTGCTTAACGGGCATCCCGCTGTAGTCAAATAGCGTGATGCTCTGCTTGGCCCGGTAGTGAAATCCGCCTGTCGGATCATATCTGCGAGCTTGTCGTAGCGCCTGTGTCACGCGCTTTCTGAGAAGCTGTTTCATGTCTTGCGGGGCAATGGCAAGAAGTCGCCTAGAAGTCGCCCAATCGATAAAATCGCCGGGATCGCCAGATTCTTGGCCGGTCTCCGTAATCCATTCATCCCACAAAATATTAACTTGCTCGTTATAATCTGCCATTTTTCGTCTCACAATCCTGTAGGAATATGAAAACCCCAGCCGTCCTTAAACGGCCAGTCGAGAACGTTCTCACGACTGCTAGTTTGATATTTCCTCAAAAATGTCCATTTCTTCGTTCTCTTTTGGATTTGCCCAACCACAACCGCAGGGTTGATTTCCACCCGAGCGGCAAAAATCAAAACGTCTTTTTCCGAGATGAACGGGCTTTTGCGTAAGATAAACGATTCAAGCAGAGACTGAGGAATACAAAATTCTGCGGCGGCAGCGTCTGCCGCCCGCTCATAGTCGGGCGCATCGCTGTCCTCGTTGTCGAATTCGTCAACTGGCGCAAACGACTTGGTCATCCCGTCCTGATTCAGGACGTGCTCAATTTCATGACGCAATACAAAGCAGAAATTATCGATGCGATCTAACCGCAAGGTCATTCCAATTACCGGCTGACCTTCAAGCCAGACGCAGACGCCATCGATCTTTGATCCGGGAAGAGCCTCGACTAGAACGTACCGAACGCCGCATTTCTCAAGAATATTTGGAATTAGACCCAAATCTTCCTTTTCCATCATGAGAGACCGAATGATAGGCAGATTAGCGCGCAGTGTTGCCTCTGAGTACAACGGCACGGTCATTTGCTCAGCAATCTTCCGAACCCGCGTAAGCCAAACATATTGAAGTGCCGTCATATGTTCGTAGCCGACCTTTCGGGCTGCATAAGGCATCAAAGATGCCGTCCCAACAAAAGGAATGTCTTGAACACGGTTCTTCTCAAAAAACCGCAGCATTTGAAGGTCCAACAGCGCTGGCTCTGCGTCCTCAATCCAGCCCCGCTTAATCATCTCTCGGACGGGGAAGGCTGAAAGCCAGGATGCACGAGCGCGCACGCCGGGATCAGCTTTTTTTGCGCGATTAAGGTCATAGAGTTTCTGTAGGTTCATGAAGAAGTCGGGCGGCATGTCAAACGCCTCACCCAGCGCAACAGCGATATCAGGATTGATATCTGCCTTGCCGCTGATGAGCTTGTTTAGCTGCCCAGCGTCCATACCAAGAATGTAGGCGAGGTCGGCCTGCAACCAGCCGCGCTCTTCCAACTCCTCAGCTATGAAGGAACCAGGGTGGTCAATTGGCATGACGGTAGATTTTTTCATGAGTGATAGTCCTCAACTGCAAGGATCGTTGCTGTCAGTGGTTCAATCTCCTTTAGGACGAATACCAAACGGTATTGATCATTTAACCGGATTGAGCGCTGCCCCTCACGATCTCCTTTCAGCTTTTCATAATGTAGACTTTTCCAGTTACGCAACGAGCGATCATCGACTGCCGCCCGCAAGGCCGTGATCTTGCGCCGAGCCGACTTGATAACCGCGACCGGCAGCTTCGTTTCCCCGGCCGCATCGGTTTCAATAAGCGCCAACGGCGCGTCGGCAAAGACGATCTCCATGACGCCTTATAATCAATTGATCATGGCTGCGCAATGGCAAATTGACGATTCTTGCAAACTGACCAAAATGCTTGACTTGATGCCGCGATGGGCGCATTACCGTGCGCATGAACAAGCTCTCCCGCACCGAGCGCGCCCAAATCCTCGGCCTGATGGTCGAAGGCGTGTCGATCCGGGCGATCAGCCGCATGACGGGCGCCAGCAAGAACACCATCGTCAAGCTGCTGGCCGACGCGGGCGAGGCTTTCAGCGACTACCAGGACCGCACCCTGCGCGGCCTGACCTGCAAGCGGGTTCAGGTCGATGAAATTTGGGCTTTCGTCTACGCCAAGGCGAAGAACGTGAAGACCGCCAAAGCCGCTCCGGAAGGTGCCGGCGATTGCTGGACGTGGATGGCGATCGACGCCGATACCAAGCTGATCCCGAGCTTCTACATCGGCGCCCGCGACGCCTACGCGGCACAGGCTTTCATCGGCGACCTGGCGCTTCGCCTGGCGAATCGCGTCCAGCTCACCAGCGACGGCCACAAGCCCTATCTGGCGGCCGTGGAGCAGTCCTTCGGCGCTGATATCGACTACGCCATGCTGGTCAAGCACTACGGCGAGCCGGTCGGTGCCCTGGCCGCTACAGCCCCGCCGAGTGCATCGGCGCCGAACAGCGCCGGGTGGAGGGCCGCCCCGATCCGGCGCATGTCAGCACCAGCTACGCCGAGCGGGCCAACCTGACGATGCGGATGGGCGCCCGCCGGTTCACCCGTCTGACCAACGGATTTTCAAAGAAGGTCGAGAACCACGCCCATTCCGTCGCGATCCACTCCATGCATTACAACTTCGTCCGCATTCACCAGACGCTTCGCTGCACCCCGGCGATGGCCGCTGGCGTGTCGGCTATCCTTTGGGAACTGGCCGACATGGTGAAGGTGCTGGAGGATTGGGAGGCAAAGTCGGAGTAATCCTGCTAGCGCCCATTTCATCCTTAGTATATGTACGCTTTCCTAACGATCGGGAGGCGAATCCATGGCATTCAGCGAAGCAACAAAAGCGCAGGCGTTTAAGGACGCTGGAGGTAGGTGCCAGTGCACAATGAGCGGGTGCGGCCACAGCGGGAAATGCGGCAAAACACTCAGCAGCGGAAGCTGGCACGCCCATCATAAGACAGCGGTGAGTTCAGGCGGGACGGACGCGCTAAGCAACCTGCTTGTGATGTGTATTCCCTGCCACCAAAATACGAGAACCTACGGAAGAAGTTAGATTCCTGATACAGCGCGCGAGGGTAGAAATCGCCTCTGGCCTAAGCGATATCCATCCTCGTGCGTAGTCTGTGTCATAAGCCTCAATCCGCAGCGAAACGTCGGATCGAAGATCGTCAGACATTTCGGTTAGAAGCTGATCGAAAAGAAAGTGGCCACATTCTTTCCAGGACCCCAGCCGAAATACCACGAAAGCATCCTTAACCGCAGTATCGCCCTGGCAGCTCTCCATGGTTATGAGGCCATGCACCTCGGACAGCGCCTCGACTAGCTCGGCGATTTCCTCATCGACCGGCGCGTTCACCTTAACCAATACCTCTCTATGACAAGCCATGCTATCTAACGCGCGCACAGCTGCATTCGTTGATGCCGGCACGGGTTCGTGATTACTGTAGCCGGATAGGACTTCAGTCATCGGTCAGCTCCAAACTGACCCACTACCGGGATTTCAGGAATCAAGGACATACGCCACAAAAACTGGCACACTCTGTGCGATGGACCAGAGCTTCATTCCCACTCCCGGCCGAACCCCCCTGGCGGCAGCCGGGCTCGACGCGCGCTCCGCCGCGGTGCTGCGCGAGATCGTCGAGCAATATGTCGAGACCGGCGAGCCGGTCGGCAGCCGGACCCTGTCGCGCCGCCTGCCGATGAACCTGTCGCCGGCGACCATCCGCAACGTGATGGCCGACCTGACCGATGCCGGCCTGCTGTTCGCGCCGCACACCTCGGCCGGGCGCCTGCCCACCGACCAGGGCCTGCGGCTGTTCGTCGACGGGCTGCTGCATTTCGGCGAACTGGCCGAGGACGAGCGCGAGGCGATCACCGCCGCGCTGGCCGCCTCCGGGCCGCAGCCTGGAGGACACGCTGGCCGAGGCCAGCTCCATGCTGTCCGGCCTGTCGCAGGCCGCCGGCCTGGTGCTGGCGCCGAAATCCGAAGGGCGCGATCCGCCACATCGAGTTCGTCCCGCTCGGTCCCGGCCGCGCCCTGGTCGTCCTGGTCAACGCCGACGGCCACGTCGAGAACCGGGTGATCGAGACGCCGCCGGGCCTGCCGCCCTCGGCGCTGCAGCAGGCCGGCAACTACCTCAACGCCCGCCTGTCCGGCCGCTCGCTGGCCGAACTGCGCCGCATCGTCGCCGAGGAGATGGCCGCCAACCGCACCGAGCTGGACGCGCTGTCGGCCCTGGTGGTGGAGGCCGGCCTCGCCACCTGGACCGGCGAGGGCCGCGCCGGCAGCCTGATCGTGCGCGGCCAGGCGCGGCTGCTGTCCGACGTGACCCAGATCGAGCGGCTCGTCGGCGATCCAGACGCTGTTCGAGCGGCTGGAGACGCAGGAGACGATGCTGCGCCTGCTGGAACTGGCCGAGCAGTCGGAGGGCGTGCGCATCTTCATCGGCGCCGAGAGCGGCCTGTTCGGCACCTCGGGCGTCTCGATGGTGGTGGCGCCGGCGCGCAACGACGGCGGCCGGATCGTCGGTGCGATCGGCGTGATCGGGCCGACCCGGATCAACTACGGCCGGATCATCCCGGTGGTGGACTACACCGCGCGGGTGATCGGGCGGCTGCTCGGCTAATGCAATTTCGTGCCGCGATCGGTTGCTGGCGCTTGCCGTCGGCATCCGGTCCAACTAACTGATGCGCCATGAGCACCGCATCCATGTAACCCCGATCCGCTGGCCGCCTCACCTGGCTCGCGCCATGAGCGGCCGAGGCCAATGCCCAGGCCAAGTCCCAATCCGGTTCCGCCGAGCCAGGCGCGCCCGACCGCCGCCGATCCGGCGGCGGCGAACGACAAGGCGCCGCAGACGCCGGAGCAGGTGATGCAGGCCGCCACCGCCCGCATCGCCGAGCTGGAGGCCGAGCTGGCCGGAGATGAAGGACCGCTGGATGCGCGTCGGAGGCCGAAATCGCCAACGTCCGCGCCCGCGCCCATCGCGAGGTGAACGAGACCCGCCAGTACGCCGTGCAGAAATTCGCCCAGCGACGTGGTGGAGGCGGCCGAGAACCTGCACCGCGGCCTCGACAGCCTGCCGCCGCCCGGCCGCCGGCGAGCCGGAGATCGTCGCCCGCCTGCGCGAGGGCCTGGACGGCATCGAGCGCAACTTCGTCGGCCATCCTGGAGCGCAACGGCATCAAGCGCGAGGACCCGACCGGCGCGCCGTTCGATCCCAACCTGCACCAGGCGATGGCCGAGCAGGAAAGCGCCGGCGCATCCGCCCGGCAGCGTGATGCAGGCCTGGACGCCGGCCTGGACGCTGAACGGCCGGCTGCTGCGCCCGGCCATGGTGGTGGTCGCCAAGGCGCCGCCCGGCCGAGATGCGGGCCAGTCCGGCGCGAACGGCTGGACACCACCGCCTGATGCGATCGTGTCGCCGACGCACGAAAATCCGCGCATCCGCCCCTTGCCCGGCCGGCCTCACCCCCATACATCCTGGTGCATACATTCCCCGTAGGGACGCTCGCGGTGCTTCGGGCCGCCCGCGTCCGCTGAAAGGAGCGTTACTACATGAGCAAAGTCATCGGCATCGACCTCGGCACGACGAATTCCTGCGTCGCCATCATGGAAGGCAAGGACGTCCGGGTGATCGAGAACAGCGAGGGCGCGCGCACCACGCCCAGCATGGTCGCCTTCGCCGACAGCGGCGAGCGCCTGGTCGGCCAGTCCGCCAAGCGCCAGGCGGTCACCAACCCGTCCAACACCCTCTACGCCATCAAGCGCCTGATCGGCCGCCGCTACGACGACCCGATCGTCGCCAAGGACAAGGGCCTGGTGCCCTACACCATCGTGCGCGGCGACAACGGCGACGCCTGGGTCGAGGCGAAGGGCGAGAAATACTCGCCGAGCCAGATCAGCGCGTTCATCCTGGGCAAGATGAAGGAGACCGCCGAGGCGTATCTCGGCGAGCCGGTCAGCCAGGCGGTGATCACCGTCCCGGCCTACTTCAACGACAGCCAGCGCCAGGCGACCAAGGACGCCGGCCGCATCGCCGGCCTCGAGGTGCTGCGCATCATCAACGAGCCGACGGCGGCGGCGCTCGCCTACGGCATGGACAAGAAGCACACCGGCACGATCGCGGTCTACGACCTCGGCGGCGGCACGTTCGACATCTCCGTGCTCGAGATCGGCGACGGCGTGTTCGAGGTGAAGTCCACCAACGGCGACACCTTCCTGGGCGGCGAGGACTTCGACGCCCGCGTCATCGACTACCTGGCCGACGAGTTCCGCAAGGAGCAGGGCATCGACCTGCGCCAGGACAAGCTCGCGCTGCAGCGGCTGAAGGAAGCCGCCGAGAAGGCGAAGATCGAGCTGTCGTCCTCCAAGGAGACCGAGATCAACCTGCCGTTCATCACCGCCGACGCCTCCGGGCCGAAGCACCTGGTGATGAAGCTGACGCGGGCGAAGCTGGAGAGCCTGGTCGACGACCTGATCAGCCGGACGCTCGAGCCGTGCCGCGCCGCGCTGAAGGACGCCGGCGTCACCGCCGGCGAGATCGGCGAGGTGATCCTGGTCGGCGGCATGACCCGCATGCCGAAGGTCATCGACGACGGTGAAGACAGTTCTTCGGCAAGGAGCCGGCGCGCAACGTCAACCCCGACGAGGTGGTGGCGATCGGCGCGGCGGTGCAGGGCGCGGTGCTGACGGGCGACGTGAAGGACGTGCTGCTGCTCGACGTGACCCCGCTGTCGCTCGGCATCGAGACGCTGGGCGGCGTGTTCACCCGGCTGATCGAGCGCAACACCACGATCCCGACCAAGAAGAGCCAGGTGTTCTCGACCGCGGACGACAACCAGAGCGCGGTGACCATCAAGGTCTACCAGGGCGAGCGCGAGATGGCGGCCGACAACAAGCTGCTGGGCAACTTCGACCTGACCGGCATCCCGCCGGCGCCGCGCGGCGTGCCGCAGATCGAGGTGACGTTCGACATCGACGCCAACGGCATCGTCTCGGTGCAGGCGCGCGACAAGGCGACCGGCAAGGAGCAGCAGATCCGCATCCAGGCCAGCGGGCGGTCTGTCCGAGGCCGACATCCAGCGCATGGTGAAGGAGGCCGAGGCGAACGCCGAAGCCGACAAGCAGCGCCGCGAGCAGGTCGAGACGCGCAACCAGGCCGACGGCCTGATCCATCAGGTGGAGAAGAACCTGAAGGAGCACGGCGACAAGCTGCCGGCGCAGGAGAAGGGCGAGGCCGAGGCGGCGATCGCTGCGGCGCGCTCCGCGATGGAAGGCACCGACGCCGAGCCGCGCTGAAGCAGGCCACCGAGCGTCTCAGCCAGTCGGCGATGAAGATCGGCGAGGCGATGTACAAGGCGCAGCAGGCCGAGCAGGCCGCCGACGCGACGGCGCAGGCCGGTGGCGGCCGGCGGGCCAGCACGGGCGGCGGGGCGCAAGCCTGACGAGAAGGTGGTCGACGCCGAATTCGAGGAAGTTGACGAGAAGAAGAAGAAGTCCGCCTGATACCGGTCCAGGGCCGACGGTCAGCATGACGGTAGTCGCGCCCGCGCTTCGTCGAAGGCGGGCGCGACCTTCGTTCAGCGCCAGGCACGAGAAGGGCTGAGATGGCGAAGCAGGACTACTACGCCACCTTGGGTGTGGCGCGGGAGGCGGGCGCGGAGGACCTCAAGAAGGCCTATCGCAAGCTCGCCATGCAGTACCATCCCGACCGCAATCCGGGCGACAAGCAGGCCGAGGCGCAAGTTCAAGGAGATCAGCGAGGCCTACGACATCCTGAAGGACGACCAGAAGCGCGCCGCCTACGACCGCTACGGCCACGCCGCGTTCGAGCAGGGCGGCGGCGGCGGCTTCAACGCCGGCTTCGACTTCTCGGCCGGCGGCGGCCTGGGCGACATCTTCGACCAGATGTTCGGCGATTTCATGGGCGGCCGCCGCGGCGGTGCGCCGGCCGCACGCGCGCCGGCAACGACATCCGCCAGGCCGTCGAGATCGACCTGACCGAGGCCTTCGCCGGCACCAAGGTCGAACCTGCGCGTGCCGACGCGCGTGGCCTGCGACGCCTGCACCGGCACCGGGTCGGAGGACAAGGACGCGCGCGGCCGACACCTGCGCGACCTGCCGCGGCGCCGGCAAGGTGCGCGCGCAGCAGGGCTTCTTCCTGATCGAGCGCACCTGTCCGACCTGCGGCGGCCAGGGCCGGGTGATCCGCAACCCGTGCAAGGTCTGCCACGGTGCCGGCACCGTGCAGCGCGAGCGCACGCTGCAGGTGGCGATCCCGGCCGGGCGTGGAGGACGGCACGCGCATCCGCCTCGCCGGCGAAGGCGAGGCCGGCGGCCAGGGCGCGCCGCCCGGCGATCTCTACGTGCACGTCGCGATCCGGCCGCATCCGATCTTCCAGCGCGACGGCGCCAACATCTTCATGCGCGTGCCGCTGCGCATGACGCAGGCGGCGCTGGGCGGCGATGTCGAGGTGCCGGCCATCGACGGCACCAAGGCGCAAGGTGAAGATCCCGCCGGGCACCCAGACCGGCGATCAGTTCCGCCTGCGCGGCAAGGGGTTCTCGGTGCTGCGCAGCGCGGCGCGCGGCGACATGTATATCCAGGTGGCGGTCGAGACGCCGCAGAACCTGACGCGCCGCCAGCGCGAGCTGCTCGAGGAGTTCGAGGCCGAGGCGCAAGGCCACGGCAAGGGCAGCCCGGAGAGCGAGGGCTTCTTCGCCAAGGTGAAGGAGTTCTTCGACAACGGCGGGCGTTGACGATGCGGCGCCCGTGGCACGCGGGCTTTCGCGGCCCGCGCCTGATCGCGGGCGCATTGCTGGCCGTGGTGGCGGCCGCATCTGCCGCATGGTCCGCCGGACCGCCCTTGCCGTGGCAGGTGACCGTCACCCAGTTCGACAAGGCCGGCACCCTGGCCGCCGCGCCGCAGGTGGTGTCCTGCCCGCAATCGGGCTGCCAGCAGATCATCACCCTGGACGTGCTCGGCAAGCCGCACCGTTTTCTGCTCAGCGTGACGCCGGCGGCGCGCGGCGCCTATGTCGGCTTGCAGGCCCAGGACCAGGACGTCGGGAACGTCGTGGAATTCGAGAAGGGTTTCGTCGGGCCGGTCTTCATGGCGACCCACCAGGGATTGCCGACTTCCACGACCTTGCGCTTCACCCTGACCGGGCCGGCGGCGATCTCCGACCCACAGCGGCAGGATCAACTGATGGGCAGCGCCGGCAGCAGCCTGGTGTTCCATCGCAAGATGGATCCGGACCTGGCGCTGCGCGTCGAACTGGTGCCACCCGAGGCCAAGCCGGGCGGCTGAGCCTGCCTTTGCCCGCGGGAACTTTCCGGCGATCCATCCCTTATCTGACCGGCTCGTGACGCGACCTTTCCGTCCGCGTCAGCATCCCCGTCAGGCCAAGGGAGGAACGATTGGAACGCGACCTGCTCTCTTGCCTGCCGATCCAGGACCCTGAAACCGGCGACATCACGGCCGTCATCGAGACGCCGAAAGGCAGTTCGAACAAATATGACTATGACGGCACCTGCGCCGCGTTCCGGCTGGCGGCCGTGCTGCCGGAGGGCAGTTCCTTTCCGTACGATTTCGGTTTCATCCCTTCGACCGTAGGCGAGGATGGCGATCCGCTTGACGTGCTGGTCTTCATGGATGCGCCGGTGCCGGTCGGCTGCGTGCTGACCATCCGCCTGATCGGCGTGATCGAAGCCAAGCAGCGCAAAAAGGGCGAGGCATGGATACGCAACGACCGCTTGCTCGCCGTGGCCACCCACGCCCACACGCATGGGCATATCGCCGACCTCGACGATCTCAGGCCGCATCTGCTCGACGAAATCGAGCTGTTCTTTCGTAACTATAACGAATTGAACGGAAAGGAATTCAAGCCGATCGACCGATCAGGTCCCAAGAAGGCGCGCAAGCTCATCGAGGATGGGGCGCAGGCCCACAAGAAACGGAACGGAGCCGCGCAAGACGCGAAGGCGGCTTGATCCAGGCGGAAATGCGCGATGCCGTCCATCGAGGCCCGACTCAAGGATGCCTTGGACGAGACCAGGATGGCGATGCTGGGTACGCAGGTGCTCATGGGCCTGCAGTACCGGGCGGCATTCACGCCGGGCTTCGCGCGTTTGCCCGAGACATTCCGCTGGCTCTCCGGCGCTGCCTTGCTGCTGATACTGACGTCGGCGGCGCTGCTGCTGTCGACCCCGGCCTTCCATCACATTGCCGAACAAGGGCGCGCGACGGGGCGGATGCTGAAGCGGGCCTCCACCTGCCTGGTATGGGCCCTGGCGCCGTTATCGGCCGCACTCGCCATCGACGTGGCGCTGGCGCTGGTCACGAGCCTGGGCAAATCCGGCGCCATGCTGGTCGGAGGAGGATTTCTGTTGGTTGCGGCTTTGCTGTGGCTGGTGGTCCCGGCCTGGGCGGCGCGGCCTGACCACCGGGAGCGAGAGATGGAGCCAGAAACCAAGGACCAGCAGCAATTGCTCGAGGCTCGGATCGTCCAGGCGCTGACCGAGATCCGCGTCATCCTGCCAGGCGCGCAGGCGCTATTCGGCTTCCAGTTCACCGCCGTCCTGACCGAGGAGTTCGGCCGGCTGCCGGAGACGTCCCGCTACGTGCATCTCGCCAGCACGGCCGTGGTCGCGATCGCGGTGATCATGCTGATCGCCCCGGCCGCCTACCACCGCATCACCGCCCACGGCAATGCGCAAGCGGGCGTGCTGAAATATGCCGTCCGCATGATGCTGCCCGCCGAAGGCCTGATTGCCGTCGGGCTGGTGGGCGATGCCTATGTCACGATGCGGCTGATTTCGGGCAGTCACGGCGCGGCCCTTTGGGTCTCGCTGCTCGCCTTGGCGGTGTTCGCCACCTTGCTCTACCTCGCGCCGCTGCTCGCGCGCGAGCGTGGGTCCGGCCTTCACTTCGGGTCCAGCTCGCCGGACTCGCTGCAACAAAACGAGCATACCTCGCCTTAAGCCAGCGGTCACAGGGCGGAGGTGCAGATGGCACGACGGGCGGGTGGACAAGGGATCGAGTTGGGTGTGGCTGCGGCGGTGGCGTTGACGCTGCTGCTGGCGACGTCCGCATCGCGCGAAGCCGCCCGGGGCGACCGATCTCGCGACAGGCGGTCAGGCGACGGCCGTCCAGCCGACAGCATGGCCCATCCGCCGGCCACCCGCGCGCCAGGATTGTGGGCGGTCATCAAAGACGTCGTGTCAGACGTTTCGGAGAACCGGCTGATGACCGAGGCAGCCGGCATCACCTTCTACGCCTTGCTGGCGCTGTTCCCCGCACTCGGCGCCATGATCTCGCTGTATGGGCTGTACGCGGACCCGAACACGGTTTCCGAACATCTCTCGGCCTTGTCCGGCGTGGTGCCGGGCGGGGGGATGGAGGTCATCAACGATCAGATCCGGCGGGTCACCTCGAACGGCGCGAGCAAGCTTGGCTTCGGCCTGGCGATCGGCCTCGCCACCTCGCTTTGGAGCGCCAACCAAGGCGTCAAGGCGCTGTTCGACAGCCTGAACATCGTGTTTCGCGAAAAGGAGAAGCGCGGCTTCTTCCTGCGCACCGCCCTCACCCTCGCATTCACCATTTGCACGATCGCCTTCGTGCTGATCGCCATGGCGTTCATCGTCGTGCTGCCGATCGTGTTGAATTTCTTCGGCCTGGGCGGGGTGACCGACACGCTGGTCCGGCTTGCTCGCTGGCCGGTGTTGCTGCTGGGCGTTGGGGTGTTCATCGCCCTCGTCTACCGTTTCGGACCCAGCCGCGAGAGTGTGGCCTGGCGCTGGGTGAGCTGGGGAAGCGCCTTCGCTTCCATCACCTGGATCGTCTCGTCGGCCGCGTTCTCCTGGTACGTGGCGAATTTCGGCAACTACAACGCGACCTACGGCTCGCTCGGCGCGGTGATCGGCTTCATGACCTGGATCTGGTTGTCGGCCTTCGTGGTGCTGATCGGCGCCCAGCTCGACGCCGAGATGGAAACGCGCGCGGGGCCGGCCGAAAAGACACCAGTCAGCGAGCCCGCGGGCGGGGAGATGCCGGCGCCTGCGTAGCCGCTTCCAGATCGTGATGGCCGCTGGCATCGGCGACCATGATTCCACCTGGAGCCATATTGCCTATCCCGGCAATCCCAGGACGTTCTTGGCGAGGATGTTGCGCTGGATTTCGTTCGAGCCGCCGTAGATCGTGCTGGGCCGCGCCTGGATGAACAGGCCGGCGGGGTGCAGTTCGCGATTGCCCTCCATCGGATCCAGCAGGCCCGCGTTCTCGCCGGCGATCTCCAGCATGGCGTCGGTGATTTTCTGGAACAGCTCGGTCTGGATCACCTTCAGCATCGAGACGTCGGGCCCGAGCGTGCCGCCGCGCCGCACGATGTCCACGTAGCTCGCGTGCAGCGCCTTGAGGTCGGCCAGCTCCAGCTGCAAGCGGATGAAGCGATCGCGGAAATCCGCCGTGTCGGCGATGCCCATCCGTTCGGCGAGCAGGCCGAGGCGGGTGAGGGCGTAGCCGGACAGCTTGGGTGAGCCGAGGAAGATCCGCTCAAACCCGAGCAGCGCCTTGGCCATCGTCCAACCCTTGTTGACCTCGCCGACGGTCCACGCCTTCGGCACGCGGACGGCGTCGAAGAACACCTCGCAGAACTCGTCGTGCAGATCGAGGTTGACGATCGGGCGCACGGTGATCCCCGGGAGGTCCATCGGCACCAGGAGGAATGAAATTCCCTCCTGCTTCTTGGCACTCCGGTCGGTGCGGACGAGGAGGAAAATCCAGTTGGCATCGTTGGCGAGCGTCGTCCAGGTCTTCTGGCCGGTGACGATCCAGTCCTCGCCGTCCGAAACCGCCTCGGTGCGCAGGCCGGCGAGGTCGGAGCCGGCGTTCGGCTCGCTGTAGCCCTGGCACCAGACATGCTCGCCGGAGAGGATCTTTGGCAGGAACTCCCGCTGCTGCGGCGCGATGCCGTACTGGATCAGCAGCGGGCCGACCATGACGATGCCGTGGTCGTTGGTGCGGGCGGCGCCGTGCCGCTCCAGCTCTTCGATCATGATGATCTGGCGGGCGGCGGACAGGCCCATGCCGCCATGCTCGCGTGGCCAGCCGGGGCAGAGCCAGCCCTTTTCCGAAAGCTTCAGGTACCAGGCGCGGTTGTCGTGCCAATGCAGCCGCTTCGGCGGGTTGCGCAATTCGGGCGGGTAATTGGCCGTGATCCATTCCCGCACGACGCGGCGGAAACCGTCATCGTCCAATCCCGCGAATTCGTCGGCCGCATGGTCCATCGGCTCAAACTCCGGAGAATTTCGCCGCGCGTTTCTCGAGGAACGCCGCCTTGCCCTCGGCGTGGTCCGCGGTCAGGAACAACGTCGACTGGGTGTTGCGTTCCCATTCCAGGGCCTCGTCGAGGCCGTGGGCGAAATAGGATTTGGTCATCGTCACCGGCAGTGGGGCGGCGTCGGTGAACAGCGCCGCGCGTCGGATGGCGCGGTCGAGTGCCGAGCCTGCGGGGACCATCGCGTCGATCAGCCCGATCCGCTCGGCGGTGGGCGCGTCGACCGGTTCGCCGTACAGGAAAAACTGCCGCGCCCGGCCCTCGCCGACGCGGCGCGGCAGGGTATGGAGCAGGGCGAAATCCGGCACCAGGCCGATCTTGCCGAAGCCGGCCATGAAACGCGCATCCTCGGCGGCGACGATGCTGTCGCAGCATAGCGCCAGCCCGAGCCCCGCGCCCACGGCCCAGCCTTCCACCGCGGCGATGAACGGTTTCTTGCCGCTGATCACCAGCTGCACCAGCCGGTGGCTGATCCGGAAGCGGTCGCGGCCGGCGGCGAAATCGGTGGCGTTCATGTCCCCGATGTCGGCGCCGGCGGAGAAATTGCCGCCCGAGCCGGTGAGCACGACGGCACGAATGGCGGGGTCGGCTTCCGCCCGCTCGATCGCCTCGATCAGTGCCGCGCGCAGGGCCATCGAGAGTGCGTTGCGCCGGGCCGGCACGTCGAGGGTCAGGATCGCCGTGGCGCCGTCCCGGTCTTCGCGGATCACGCCTCGTCCTCCGCGTCCGGCGCCACGGCGGCGTAGCGTGCCCGGTGCACCGCGGCGGAGCCGTACAAATTGCCCAGCACCATCGCCTTGCGCAGGAACAGGCCGATATCGGCCTCGTCGGTGTAGCCGATGCCGCCATGCAGCTGGATCGCCTGACGGGTCACCAGCAGTGATGCCTCCGCGGCGCGGGCCTTGGCGCGGGAGACCGCGGCCTGGCGAATCGCGGGTGCCGCACTCGCATCCAGCCGCGCCGCCGCGGATTCGACGCTGGCCCGCGTCAGGGCGATCTGGATCTTGAGGTCGGCGGCGCGGTGCTGCAGCGCCTGGAAGCTGCCGATCGGGCGGCCGAATTGCTGGCGGGTGCGCAGGTAATCCAGCGTGATCGCGAAGGCGCGCTCCATCACCCCGAGCAGATACGCCGCCGTCGCCAGCGCCGCCTCGTCCAGGGCTGCCACGGCGGAGTGGGCGACCGGCGTGCACGGCGCTTCGCGCAGCGACAACAGTCCGAAATTGCCGCCGTCCTGAGTGCGCTCGATCGTCACCGAAACGCCTGGCGCCTGGCACTCCACCAGCACGCAGCCATCGAGGCCGGTGACGACGAACGCGTCGGCACCCGCGGCCATCGGGACGAACATCTTGTGCCCCGAAACCCTACCGTGGGCGACATGGGTGGTGCCTTCGGTGTTGAGCGTGTTGGCGCGTTCCTGCCAGGCCGGGATCACCACATGCTCGCCCGACAGCAATCCGGCCAGCGGCCCGCCGCGCAGCAGCGACGCGGCCATGGCGCATTGAATCAGTGGTTCCGGCACCAGCGCTGCCCCGAGTTCCTCGGCGAGGGCGCAGTATTCCCGCATGCCGAGGCCGGAGCCGCCATCGGCTTCCGGAACCAGCAGGCCAGCCCAGCCCAGTTCGCACATCGATCGCCAGACCGCGCGATCGAAGCCCGGATCCTGGAAGCGCAGCGCACGGATGCGCCGCAGGTCCGCCGGCGTCGCGATCGCCGCGGCGCTGTCGCGGATCAGGCGGATGTTCTCGACCGCGCCCTCGGCGCCGGTTTCGGCGGTCTCGCTCATGTCGGGAAATGCAAATCCGCCCCGGTGCGCGCCTGCAGGTCGTCGCGCGACAGGCCGGGCAGCATGTCGAGCACGGTGAAGCCTGCCTCGGTCACGTCCAGCACGGCGAAATTGGTGTAGACGCGTTTCACCGCGCCGACCGCCGTCAGCGGGTAGCCGCAGCGTTTCACCAGCTTCGGCCGGCCGTCCTTGGTGCTGTGCTCCATCACCACCCAGAGCCGTTTGGCGCCGGCCGCGAGGTCCATGGCGCCGCCGACGGCGGGGGCGGTGTCGTTCTCGCTGGTCGCCCAGTTGGCGATGTCGCCGTTTTCCGCCACTTCGAAGGCGCCAAGCACGCATAGATCGAGATGGCCGCCGCGGATCATCGCGAAGCTGTCGGCGTGGTGCACGAAGCTGCCGCCGCGGCGCAGGGTGACGTGCTGCTTGCCGGCATTGATCAGCCAGGGATCGCGCTCATCGGCCGGCGGCGCCGGGCCCATGCCGAGGACGCCGTTCTCCGAATGGATGATGACCTCGCGCTCCATCGGCACGTAATCGGCGACCATCGTCGGAATGCCGATGCCAAGATTGACGTACCAGCCTTCGGGGATGTCGTGCGCCAGGCGGGCGGCCATCTGCGCGCGCGTCCATGGCTTCAGCTCGACAGCGGCGTCCATGATTTCCTCCTCCAGGGCGCCTTTTCGCGCGGCGCCAAAACGTCGATTGGCCGGTGGTCAGAGCGGCGGATTACCGTAGGGCACATGCAGCACACGGTCCACGAAGATGCCTGGCGTGACGATATGTTCGGGGTCCAGCTCACCCAGTTCGACGACGTGCTGGGATTGCACGATGGTGCAGTCGGCCGCCGTCGCCATCACCGGATTGAAGTTCCGGCCGGATTTGTTGAACGTGAGGTTGCCCCAGCGATCCGCCTGCCAGGCCTCCACCAGCGCGAAATCGCCGCGCAAGGCGTATTCCAGCACCTGCATGCGGCCGTTGATTTCCCGCACTTCCTTGCCTTCGGCAAGCTTGGTGCCGACCGAAGTCGGCGTGTAGAACGCGCCGACCCCGGCACCCGCGGCGCGCATGCGCTCGGCCATGGTGCCCTGCGGCACGATCTCCAGCTCGATCTTTCCCGCCCGGTACAACTCCTCGAAGATTGTCGAGGTGGAGCTGCGCGGGAACGAGCAGACGATGCGGCGCACCCGCCCCAGCTCCATCAGCAGCGCCAGGCCGACATGGCCGCCGCCGGCGTTGTTGGCGACCACCACAAGGTCCTTCACGCCGGTTTCGATCAGCCCGTCCACCAATGCGTTCGGCTGCCCGACCGAGCCGAAGCCGCCGAGCAGGATCACCGCGCCATCCTTCACGCCGGCGACCGCGTCGGCCATGGTCTGCACGATCTTGTTGATCATTTTTCCTCCAGTTCGAATTCGACCACGGCATCGACGGCGAACGCCCCGCTGCCGCGCGGCATCACCAGCACCGGGTTGAGGTCGATCGCCTGGAGCGCCGGACCAGCCTGATGCGCGAATACCGAAAGCCGCGCAAGCATCTGTGCGAGCGCCGCGATGTCGGCTTCCGGGCGGCCGCGGGCGCCGAGCAGCAGGGGGGCGGCGCGGATCGAGCGGATCATCCGTTCGGCCACGTCCTCGCCGAACGGACAGCGGCGGAACACCACGTCCTTCAGCACTTCAACAAAGATCCCGCCGAGGCCGAACATGGCGATCGGACCGAACACCGGGTCGCGGTGGATGCCAAGGATGCATTCCACGCCGCCGGTGAGCTGCTTCTCCACCAGCACCCCGTCGAGCCGCGCTTGCGGGGCCGCGGCGGCGGCGCGCTGCACCAGGGCGTGGTAGCCGGCCAGCACCGCGTCGGCATCCGCGACATCGAGCAGCACGCCACCGATCTCGGACTTATGCACGATCTCGGGCGAGGCGATCTTCATCACCACCGGGTAGGAAAACCATTTCGCCGCAGCGATCGCCGCGTCCGCATCGGTGCAGACGCTGCCGGGCAGGGTGGCGATCCCGGCGCGGAACAGCAGGTTCTTCGCCTCCGCCTCGTTCAGCTTCCGGGCTGGCAGCGGCACTGGCGGGGTCGCGGGCGGCGGGGCGTCGGGCTCCGCCGCGAAGGCGGCGCCGAAGCGGCCCATCGCAGCGATTGCGACCACCGCCCGGGTCGGGTCCTCGAACACCGTGAAGCCGTCCGCCTCGTACTCGCGCACCATCGCAGGCGGTGCGAGGATCGACAGCACGTAGAGCCGGTCCGGATGCAGCGTTCGGGTGGCGTTCAGCTGTGCCCGCAAGCTCGGCGCCACGCTCGGCGCGCCGCCGACCTGGGAGAAGAACGCCAGCACCGAAGCGTAGCCGCCGTCCTCGACCACCGAACGGGCGAAGCGGCCGATGATCGAGAAATCGTTGAACGCCTGCGCCGTGCAGTCGACCGGGTTGCGTGGAGCGGCGAACGGCACGATCGCCGTCAGTCGCGCCTGCGCGCCGGCGGGCATTTCCGGCATCGCCAGGCCGAGCGCGTCGGCGGCGTCGCTGATCAGCACGCCTGCGCCGCCGCTGACGGTGATCACGCCGAGGGTGTTGCGCGCGGGATAGATCCGCCGCGTCGCCAGATGCGCGATATCAAGCATCTCCTCGGTGGTGCGGGCGCGCACCACGCCGAATTCCTCCATCACCGCCCCGGTGACGGCGTCGTCGCCGGCGATCGAGGCGGTGTGGGAGCGGGCGGCGGCGACGCCAAGGGCGCTGCGGCCGACCTTCATCATCACAACGGGCTTGCGCGCCGCCCGCGCGGCGGCAAGGGCCGCCAGCAGGCTGGCGGATTCGCGAATGCCCTCGGCATACGCCGCGATCACGTCGGTTTCCGGGTCTTCGGCCAGCCAGCCGATCACGTCGCCGATGGTGACGTCGCCCTCGTTGCCGGTGGTGACGCAGAGCGGCGTGCCGATGCCGCGGTCGCGGGCGGCGGCGAACAGGTGGGTGCCGTAGGCGCCGGATTGGCTGGCGATGCCGATGCGGCCGGGCAGCGGAAAGCCGTTCTCGAACGACGCTGTGAAGGTCGGGTAGAAGCCGATGCGGGCGTTGAACAGGCCGAGGCAGTTGGGGCCGAAGCAGCCGCATTCCGGCGGCGCGGGCGGTCGCGACCATGCGCGCCTGTGCCTCGGCCCCGGCCGCGTCGACCTCGGCAAAGCCGGCGGAGAGCACGATGGCGCCGCCGACCCCGGCCGCAGCAAGCTCGGCCACGGCGGTCACGGCGACGTCGGCGCTGACCGCGACCACCGCGACGTCGGGCACTTCGGGAAGGTCGGCGACCGAATGATAGGCGCGCAGGCCCTGGATCTCGTCGCGCCGCGGATTGATCGGGTAGATCCGCCCGGCAAAACCCTGGGCGAGCATATACGCGACCGGCCGGCCGCCGATCCGTGTCGCATCCGCCGAGGCGCCCAGCACCGCGACCGAGCGCGGGTTGAGCAATGGCCCGAGGCTGGTGAAACGCGAACCCTGGCCGTCCATCTTACCTCGTTCCCTCCGCAGCGGCCGCGATCATGGCGGCATGCCGACGCGGCAACAACCCGCGGCCGCGAGGAGGCGACGTACGGTTTCGCTGGAACTTAGGTCTGGGCGCCGGGGGACAGCACGATGCAGTTGCCGCGGCCATGCGAAATAGCTCGCATGCCTGCACGGCGGCCTCGCGCGACAGGCCGATGAGCCGGGCGCGATACAACGTGCCGTTGGCCTGGCGGACGGTGCCGATCGCCGGGTGGGCGGCGCCCAGAACCTCCTGGGCGGAATGGCGGGCGGAGTCGGTCGCGGCACGGGCCAGCGACTCGTTGCCGAAGGCGCCGACCTGGATCGCCCAGGTGCCGCCAACAGCAGCATTGTGCTGGGTCGGCACCGTGTCGGCCATCGCCTGCGGAATGAGGTGGAAGCCGCCACGGCCATGCGGCAGGGCGGAGGCGACCACGACCGGTGCCGGCGGCGGCGGCGCGTAGCGCGGCGGCTCCGGCAAGGCGGCGAGCTGCACCACGCCGCGTTCATACGTGCCGCGCGACGGACGGTTGTCGGCCAGCGCCACGGGTGCCGCGGTGCGTCCACGGGGATAGCGGGGGCCGGCGGGAATGTTGATGGGCAACTGGTTCATCGCGTATTGCGATGAGGACGACAGATGTTCGGGCTGGCTGTCGCCGATGGCGGTGCCGATCGCGCGCGACGTAGCGCCGCGTCTCGTCCGGCAGCGGGCGATGGCGCGGTCAGGTAGTCGTCGAGCCGGCCCGGGCCCGGCGTTGTAGGCGGCGAGGAAGCCCGGCGAGCCGAAGCACGTCATACAGCTCCCGCAGATAGGCGGTGCCGGCCATGATGTTGTCGTGCGGATCGTAGGGGTCGTCGCCGAGGCCGTAGCGGCCGCGCAGCTCGTCATAGGTGTCGGGCATCACCTGCATCAGGCCCATCGCGCCGGCCGGCGAGGTGATCAGCTTGCCGTTCTCGATACAGCTGGCCGCCGGATTCCTGGCGCATCACCTCGCGGACCCAGCGCTCCGGCACGTCGTATTTGGCGGCGGCCTCGACGATGTACGGCCCCCAGGGATCGCCGGCCGGGCCGGGCGCCACATAGTCGCGCCGGGCGCGGGAGGCGTACTCGTTCGCCTCCTGCGTGGCGGAGATCCTGGGACCACTGGAGCAGGCGGCCAGGGCTGCGAGGGAGGCGATGCAGGCCAGCAGGCGCAGCGTCGGGCGGAAGTTCATCCGGCAAAGTCTCCGTCGTGGCATGGCCATTCATCCACAAGGGACAGCGGTCAACCGACCGTCGTTCAAAGCGGTTATCAGAAAGGCAGGGTAAGCCACTATCGCAAAGGGATGTTAGGATCAATAGCAACCTCACGTCACCGTCGGCGGCGAAGGTGGCAAATCCTTGGCGGACGGCCGATCGCCGCGATAGGATCGGGTTTGGCCGCGGTTGATTGGGGATGCCCTGTTGCGATTTTGGCACAGCGATTCGGCGGGCCGGCGCCTTGCCGCCGGTCTTGCGCTGGCCATCCTGGCCGGTTGCGCCGCACCGGCGCCGGCACCGGTGGCCAAGCTCGGCCCCGTCGCCATGCAGGGGGTGATCGTCTCGATCCGGCCGGCGGTCGGGCCGGCCGCCGGCGATGTGCGTGGCGGAATCCTGGCGGCGATCGGCAGCGTGGCCAGTACGGACGACCACGCCAGGGCCAGCTCGGCCGTGGAATTCGTGGTGCGCGGCGACAACGGCCGGACCATCTCGGTCATGCAGCCCAATGCCGAGCGGCTGCGGGTCGGCGAGCGGGTGCGTCTGCAGGATAAGCCACGTCCCGGCCTGGCCCGTCTGGAGTGATGAGGAGCGCTTTGCCGTGATTCGCCCGTGGCGCCGGTTGCAGGCGGCCCGCATATCGGGTATCGCCCCGCCCGGCATGACGACCGCCCTCAATCCCGGCGCCCGCGGTGCCGATCCCATCGAAATCTCCCCCGGGCACTCCATGGCCGAGCACCAGCGCATGGCAGTGCGGGACGTGGCCGAGGCCGCGCGGCTGTGGAATCTGTGCTGGACCCTCGGCTGGCTCGACATCAAGCTGCGCTATCGCGGCTCGATGCTCGGGCCGTTCTGGCTGACGCTGTCCACCGCCGTGATGGTGGCGGCGCTCGGCGTGCTCTACTCGACCCTGTTCCACATGGACGCTGCACGAGTACCTGCCGTTCCTGGCCGCTGTCGCAGGTCCTGTGGGCCTTTCTGAGCAACCTGGTCGGCGACGCCTGCACCTGCTTCACCCAGGCCGAAGGCATGATCCGCTCGATGCGCATGCCGCTGTTCCTGCACGCGATGCGCATCGCTGCTACGCAACGTGCTGGTGCTGGCGCACAACGTCGTGGTGATCGTCGTGGTCTTCGTCATCTTCGGCATCTGGCCGGGCTGGCACGCGCTTGCTCGCATTGCCGGCGTTAGTGCTTTGGATGCTCGATGCATTGGCGCTGACCTGCTGCTCGGCGCGTTCTGCGCGCGGTTCCGCGACATCCGGCCCGATCGTCGCCAGCATCATGCAGATCGCCTTCTTCATCACGCCGGTGATCTGGAAGCCGGAGCAGCTCGGCGCGCATGCCGTGGCTGTCTGCCGCTGAACCCGTTCTTCACGCTGCTCGAGATCGTGCGCGCGCCGCTGCTCGGCACAACGCCTCCGAGTGCTACTCTGGTTCTCGGCCTTGCTGACTACAGCGCTGCTGCTGTGCGGCGTGTCGTGGATGATGTTCGTCGCGCGTGCGCGGGCGGATCGCGTTCTGGATTTGAGCATGACCGACGACGCGCGCATCGACGTCACCGAGCGTCTCGGTATTTTTCCCGCTGTATCACGGCAGCAGCCGCAGCCTGAAGAAGACCGTGATGGCGGCTCGCGTCCGGCCGGCTGGGGCCAGGACGAAGCAGTCCCGCGTCGTCGTGCAGGCGCTGCGCGACATCTCGTTCACCCTCGAGCAGCGGCGACCGGCTCGGCCTGATCGGCAGCAACGGCGCCGGCAAGACCACGCTGCTGCGCACGCTGGCCGGCATCTACGAGCCGGTCGATGGGCCGGGTGCGCGTCCAGGGCAGCCTGAACGCGCTGCTGGACACCAGCCTTGGCATGAACGTCGAGCTGACCGGGCGCGAGAACATCATGCTGCGCGGCCTGTACAGCGGCCTGGACCGCGCCGCGACTGCCGCGGCTGGAGGAGGATGTCGCCGACTTCGCCGAGCTTGGCGATTTCATGGACCTGCCGGTGCGCATCTACTCGCTCCGGCATGGTGGTCCGGCTCGGCTTCGCCCTGGCGACGGCGATCCGGCCGCAGATCCTGCTGATGGACGAATGGTTCCTCGCCGGCGACGCCGAGTTCATGGAGAAGGCGCACGGCGCGGCTGGAGGACATGGTGCGCGGCGCCGAGATCCTGGTGCTGTCGACGCATCAGCCAGGCCGTGATCATGCGAATGGTGCACGCGCGTGATCTGGCTGGATCAGGGCCGCATCCGCGAGGACGGCCCGCCGGCCGAAGTGCTGGAGCATTATCTCGGCCATCCTGTGCATCACGCGCCCGAGCATCCTGCGCAAACGCCGCCGGCCGCGTAACCCGCGCCTGGCCTGAGCCTGCTCGCGCTGCGGCTTGGTTCGTGCGCGATGGCTCGGCGGCGCTCCTATGGAATTCCTATATCGCTGCCGTGGCGGTCGCATCGCATTCCTATGGCGTTGGGGCGAACTTGCCGGGTGCAACCACACGGACATTTGCCGCTATGCTCGACGTGATTTTCGTTGCCCTCGGCATCGGCGGCTTCGCCGTCTGCCTCGGGTACGTTTACCTCTGCGAACGGCTTTAGAGCCCACGCGCGGAGCGCGAAATCAGTTCCCCGCGTGTACGCGCGATGTTGGTCCAGGAGACCCACGATGTTTCTTGACTATGCGCTCGGCGGTCTGGTGACCGCCGGCTTGCTTGCGTACCTCGTGTACGCCCTGGTTCGGCCGGAGCGGTTCTGAGATGACCGCCAACGGTTGGATCCAGATCGCGCTGTTCGGCGCGATCATCATCGCCATCACCCGCCCGCTCGGCGGCTTCATGGCCAATTTGTTCGCCGGCGGGCGAACCTTCCTGACGCCGGTGTTGCGGCCGGTGGAGCGCGGCATCTATGCCGTGTCCGGCGTCGATGAGAAGGCCGAGCAAAGCTGGCTCGGCTATGCCGTCGCCATGCTGGTGTTCAAGCTCGTGGGGTTCCTTGCGCTGTATGCGCTGCTGCGGGTGCAGGCACTGCTGCCGTTGAACCCGGCCGAACAGGCGGCGGTGCCGCCTGATCTTTCCTACAACACCGCGGTCAGTTTCCTCACCAACACCAACTGGCAGAACTACGGCGGCGAAAGCACCATGAGCTACCTGGTGCAGATGGTCGGCCTGACGGTGCAGAACTTCCTGTCGGCCGCCGCCGGCATCGCCATCGCGGTTGCCTTCGTGCGCGGCTTCTCGCGGCATTCGGCGAAGAGCATCGGCAATTTCTGGGTCGATCTCACGCGCATCACCCTCTATTTGTTGCTGCCGCTGTCGATCGTCATCACGCTGTTCTATGTCTGGCAGGGGATGCCGCAAACACTCGGCACCTATGTCGATGCGGTCACGCTGGAAGGCGCCAAGCAGAGCATCGCGGTCGGGCCGGTGGCTTCGCAGGAGGCCATCAAGATCCTCGGCACCAACGGCGGTGGCTTCTTCAACGCCAACTCCGCCCATCCGTTCGAGAATCCGACGGCGCTGACGAACTTCATCCAGATGATCAGCATCTTCTCACTCGGTGCCGGACTGACCAACATGTTCGGCCGGATGGTCGGCCGTGAGCGCCAGGGCTGGGCGGTCTTCGCCGCGATGGGGCTGCTGTTCGTGTTCGGCGTGGCGGTGCTGTACGGCTCGGAGGCGCAGGCCAATCCGAATCTCGTGGCGCTCGGCATGGATCCGGCGATGGGCAACATGGAAGGCAAGGAGGTCCGCTTCGGCATCACCGCCAGCGCAATGTTCGCCACCATCACCACCGACACGTCCTGCGGCGCGGTCAACTCCATGCATGATAGCTTCCTGCCGATCGGCGGGATGGTGCCGATAGTCAACATGATGCTGGGCGAGATCATCTTCGGCGGCGTCGGGTCGGGACTTTACGGCTTCCTGCTGTTCGCCATCGTCGCGGTGTTCGTCGCCGGTCTGATGGTCGGCCGGACGCCGGAATATCTCGGCAAGAAGATCGAGGCGAGGGAGATGAAGATGACCATGCTGGCCATCCTCTGCCTGCCGCTGATGATGCTCGGCCTCACGGCTCTCGCGATCGTGCTGCCGGGACCGCTCGAGGCGTTGTCGGCGAGCGGCCCGCATGGCTTCAGCGAGGCGCTGTACGCCTATGTGTCCCAGGCCGCGAACAACGGCAGCGCCTTCGCCGGCATCTCCGGGAACACGCTCTGGTGGAACACCACCGGCGGCATCGACATGATGATCGGCCGGTTCTTCGTGATCATTCCGGTGCTGGCGATCGCCGGCGCGATGGCGGCGAAGAAGACCATCGCGCCCTCGGCCGGAACCTTCCCGACCGATGGCCCGCTGTTCGTCGGCCTCGCGGTCGGCGTGATCCTGATCGTTGGTGGTCTCACCTTCTTCCCGGCACTCGCCCTCGGCCCCATCGTCGAGGCCTACGCGATGCACGCCGGTACCCTGTTCTGATCGGAATTCGCAAGATGGACGCTTCAACTCCTGCAACCCTGCGCGCCGAAGTGCCAATCTCGCGCCGGCGTGGCGGCTCGTCGATGCTCGACCCTGCCATCCTCTGGCCGGCGGTCGGGCAGTCCTTCCGCAAGCTTGACCCACGGGTCATGTGGCACAACCCGGTGATGTTCGTGGTCGAGGTCGTCTCCGTCCTCACCACCCTGTTGTTCCTGCGCGACCTGCTGGGCGGCGGTCAGCATCTCAGCTTCGCGCTGCAGATCAACATCTGGCTGTGGTTCACCGTGTTGTTCGCGAACTTCGCCGAGGCGGTCGCCGAGGGTCGCGGCAAGGCGCAGGCAGCCAGCCTGCGCCGGGCGAAGACCGAGACCACCGCCAACCGGCTGCGTGCCGACGGCAGCGTCGAGGTGATTGCCGCGACATCGCTGCGCCAGAACGACGTCGTCCTTGTCACCGCTGGCGAAATCATCCCCAGCGACGGCGAGGTGGTCGAGGGAATCGCGTCGGTGAACGAGGCGGCGATCACCGGTGAATCCGCACCGGTGATCCGCGAAGCAGGCGGTGACCGTTCGGCGGTGACCGGCGGCACGCAGGTCGCGTCCGACGTCATCAAGGTGCGCATCACCGCGGCCCCGGGCTCCACCTTCCTCGATCGCATGATCGCGCTGGTGGAAGGGGCGAGCCGGCAGAAGACGCCGAACGAGATCGCGCTGAACATCCTGCTCGCCGGCATGACGCTGATCTTCGTGATTGCGGTGGCGACGATCCCGAGCTTCGTCACCTATGCCGGCGGATCGCTGAGCGTGCTGGTCCTGGTGGCGCTGTTCGTGACGCTGATTCCGACCACGATCGGCGCGCTGCTGTCGGCGATCGGCATCGCCGGCATGGACCGCCTGGTGCGCTTCAACGTGCTGGCGATGTCCGGCCGCGCCGTGGAGGCGGCGGGCGACGTCGACACCCTGCTGCTCGACAAGACCGGCACGATCACGCTGGGCAACCGCCAGGCATCCGAGTTCGTGCCGGTGACCGGGGTCAGCCCGCAGGAGCTGGCGGACGCGGCCCAGCTCTCCTCGCTGAGCGACGAGACGCCGGAAGGGCGGTCCATCGTGGTGCTGGCGAAGGAGCAATACGGGCTGCGGGCGCGCGAGATGGCCGAGCTCGGCGCCGTGTTCATCCCGTTCACCGCGCAGACGCGCATGAGCGGCGTGGATCTCGATGGGCGCAGCATCCGCAAGGGTGCGGTCGATTCCGTGCTGGCGCATGTCAAGGCGTTCGATGTCACCGGCAAACCGGTGGCGGAGGCGGCATTGCGCGAGGTGCGGACCATCAGCGACCGCATCGGAAGTGCCGGCGGCACCCCGCTGGCGGTGGCGGACGGATCGCGCCTGCTGGGCGTGATCCATCTCAAGGACATCGTCAAAGGCGGCATCCGCGAACGGTTTTCCGAGCTGCGGCGGATGGGCATCCGCACGGTGATGATCACCGGCGACAATCCGATGACCGCCGCCGCGATCGCCGCCGAAGCCGGTGTCGACGACTTCCTGGCCCAGGCGACGCCCGAGGACAAGCTGGCGCTGATCCGCGCCGAGCAGGCCGAGGGCAAGTTGGTGGCGATGTGCGGCGACGGCACCAACGACGCACCGGCGCTGGCGCAGTCCGATGTCGGCGTCGCCATGAACACCGGCACCATGGCGGCCCGCGAGGCGGGCAATATGGTCGATCTGGACAGCGATCCGACCAAGCTGATCGAGATCGTCGAGATCGGCAAACAGCTGCTGATGACGCGCGGCGCCTTGACCACCTTCTCCATCGCCAACGACGTCGCCAAGTATTTCGCCATCATCCCGGCGATGTTCCTGGTGTTCTATCCGCAGCTCGGCGGCCTCAACGTGATGCGGCTGGCGACGCCCGAATCGGCGATCCTGTCCGCCATCATCTTCAACGCGCTGATCATCGTGATGCTGATCCCGCTGTCGTTGAAGGGCGTGCGGTATCGCCCGATCGGCGCCGCGGCCCTGCTGCGCCGCAACCTGCTGATCTATGGCCTCGGCGGCATCGCGGCGCCGTTCGTCGGCATCAAGCTGATCGACATGCTCGTCAGCACTCTCGGTTTGGCATAGGAAGCGACATGCTAAAGGAACTCCGCCCGGCGATCATGATGATCGTCCTGTTCACCGCCCTGACCGGCCTTGCCTACCCGCTGGCCATGACCGGTGTCGCGCAATTGCTGTTTCCCCGCCAGGCGGCTGGGAGCCTGATCGAGCAGAACGGCAAGGTGGTCGGCTCGACGCTCATCGGCCAGCAATTCAGCGACGCCAAATACTTCCATGGCCGCCCGTCCGCGACCACGGCGGCCGACCCGAACGACGCGACCAAGACGGTTCCCGCACCGTACAACGCCGCCAACTCCGGCGCGTCGAATATGGGGCCGACCTCCAAGGCGTTGGCCGACCGGGTGCGCGACGACGTCGCCAAGCTCCGCGCGGAAAACCCGAACGCGCCGATTCCCGCCGACCTCGTGACCACCTCGGCCAGCGGCCTCGATCCCGATATCTCACCGGCGGCCGCCTTGTTCCAGGTGCCGCGCGTCGCCAAGGCCCGCGACATCCCCGAAGACCGGGTCCGGGCACTGGTGGAGGGGGAGACGGCGGGCCGGCTGTTCGGGCTGATTGGCGAACCGCGAGTGAACGTGCTGGCGCTGAACCTTGCGCTCGACGAGATGGCGAGCCGTAAATAGGGAATGTCCGATCGCCGAGGCCGACCTTCGCCCGAAGCGCTGCTGAAGCAGGCAGCGCGCGAGGGCGGCCGCGGCCGGCTGAAGATCTTTCTCGGCGCGGCCCCCGGCGTCGGCAAGACCTACGAGATGCTGTCGGCGGCCCAGGCGCGGCGGCGCGAGGGCGTGGACGTCGTGGTGGGCCTGGTCGAAACCCATGGCCGCGTCGAAACCCAGGCGCTGATCGACGGGCTTGAGGTCCTGCCGCGCCGGGTCATCGACTACAAGGGCCGGAAGCTCGAGGAGATGGACCTCGATGCGCTGCTGGCCCGCCGCCCGACCTTGGCGCTGGTCGACGAGCTGGCGCACACCAACGTTCCGGGCAGCCGGCATCCCAAGCGCTACCTCGACATCGAGGAATTGCTCGCCGCCGGGATCGATGTCTACACCACGCTGAACATCCAGCACGTCGAGAGCCTGAACGACGTGGTGGCGCAGATCACCCGCATCCGCGTGCGCGAGACCGTGCCCGATTCGATCATCGATCGCGCCGACGAAATCGAGATGATCGACCTCACGCCCGACGACCTGCTGCAGCGGCTGCGCGAGGGCAAGGTGTATCTGCCCAAGACCGCCGAGCGCGCGACCGGGCATTACTTCTCCGCCGGCAACCTCACGGCACTGCGCGAGCTGGCGCTGCGGCGGACGGCGCAGCGGGTCGATGCCCAGTTGCTCGACCATATGCAGGCGCACGCCATCAGCGGCCCGTGGGCGGCCGGCGATCGGGTGCTGGTCTGCGTCACCCGCTCCGGCGCCGGGGCGGCGCTGGTCCGCTACGGGCGGCGCCTGGCGGAGCGGCTGCGCGCGCCCTGGACCGCGCTGTACGTCGAGACCTCGGCGCATGTGCGGCTGAGCGAAGCCGATCGCGACCGCATCACCGATAGCCTGCTGCTGGCCGAACGTTTGGGCGCCGAGTCCGTCACCATTCCCGGGCAGCACGTCGCCGCCGCCATCGTCGACTATGCGCGGGCGAACAACTTCACCCATGTGGTGATCGGCAATCCCGGCCGGTCGCGCTGGTTCGGCCTGGTCGGCGTGGGCCTCGGTGCCGGTCTCGGCGGGTCGGTGGCGCAGGAACTGATCGCCCTGGCCGGCGAACTGCCGGTGCATGTCGTGGGCAGCGCCGTACCGGCAGGCGGGGCGCCAGGTGGGCGGCGGATCGGCACTCTCCGCGCGGACCTCAACGCCAGGCATTATCTGTTGACCACGCTCCTGGTGGTGGCGGCGATCGCCGTCGGCTCGGCGCTGCACCAGGTGCTGGCGGTGACCAGCATCTCGCTGGTGTTTCTCACTGCCGTGCTGGCGTCGGCGGCGCTTTGGGGTCTCTACCCGTCGCTGTATGCCTGCGCGATCAGCGTGCTGGCGTATAATTTCTTCTTCCTGCCGCCGCTTTACACCTTCACCATCGCCGACCCGGAAAACGTCGTCGCGTTGTTCTTCTTTCTGATCGCGGCGGTAATTGCCAGCAACCTTGCGGGCGGGGTCAGGGCGCAGGCGGTGTCGGCCCGACAGCGGGCGCGCACGACGGAGGAGCTGTACCAGTTCAGCCGCAAGCTTGCCGGCATCGTCAATCTCGACGACCTGCTCTGGGCCACCGCCTATCAGATGGCGGCGATGCTGAAGCTGCGCGTGGTGCTGCTGCTGCCCGAATCCGAGGCTGGGGAGAACATCGCGGTCCGCGCCGGCTATCCGCCGGAGGACGAACTGGACGAGGCCGATCTCGCCGCCGCGAAATGGTGCTGGCAGCGCAAGCGCCCGGCCGGGCGCGGTGCCGACACGCTGCCGGGGGCGAAGCGGCTGTTCCTGCCATGGGGCACCGGCCGCGGCCCGCTCGGGGTGGTCGGCATCGACAGCGACCGGCCCGGGCCGCTGCTGACGCCGGACCAACGGCGGCTGCTCGATGCGCTGTCGGACCAGGCGGCGGTGTCGCTGGAGCGCATCAAGCTGGCCGAGGATGTCGACCGTGCGAAGCTGCTGGCCGAGACCGAGCGGCTGCGCTCGGCGTTGCTGACCTCGATCTCGCACGACCTTCGCACGCCGCTGGCATCGATCCTGGGCGCCGCGAGCAGCCTCGAGACCTACCAGGCGCAGCTGGATGACGCCGGGCGCATCGAACTGTTGCGGACCATCCAGGAGGAGGCTGAGCGGCTCAACCGCTTCGTCGCCAACCTGCTGGACATGACGCGGCTGGAATCCGGCGCGGTGCGAATTGCGGCGCGAGCCCACCGATCTCGGCGAGGCGGTGGGCAGCGTGCTGGCCCGCGCGGCCAAGGTGCTGGCCGGGCATTCCGTCGACATCCGCATCCCCGTCGACCTGCCGTTGCCGCAGCTCGATGTTGTGTTGTTCGAGCAGGTGCTGTTCAACCTGCTCGACAACGCTGGTAAATACGCCCCTGTCGGGAGCACCGTGACGCTGCGCGCCTGGCATGAGCCGGCGCAGGGCGGTGCCGCCCGGGCAAGCGGCACCGGCAACCCGGACGCGACGGAGGCGAAATTCTTGCCCGGACATATCGTGCTGCAGGTGATCGATGAGGGCACCGGCATTCCGGACGAGGCGCTGGAGCGGGTGTTCGACAAGTTCTACCGCGTGCGCGGCGCCGATCGGCAGCGCGCGGGCACCGGCCTCGGCCTCGCCGTGTGCCGCGGCTTTGTCGAGGCGATGGGCGGCACGATCACGGCGGCCAACCGTCAGGATCGCTCCGGCGCGATCTTTACGTTGAAATTGCCTGTGCTGGCACAGCCGGTGGCGGCATGACCCTCGCCGCGATGGTGCTGGTGGTCGACGACGAGCCGGCGATCCGCCGCCTGTTGCGAACCAGCCTGCACGCCGGCGGCTACCGCACGCTGGAGGCGGACAGCGGTGCGGCGGCACTGGCGCAGGTCGTGTCCCGCGATCCCGTCGGACGATCGGACCACGACCAGCCCGACCTGGTCTTGCTCGACCTCGGGCTGCCGGACATGGACGGGCTTGAGGTGATCCGGCGCATCCGCGCCACGTCGGCGGTGCCGATCGTGGTGTTGAGTTCGCGCGAGGACGAGCGCGGCAAGGTGGCGGCGCTTGATCTTGGGGCCGACGACTACGTGACCAAGCCGTTCGGCATGGAAGAATTGTCGGCACGGCTTCGCGCCGCCTTGCGCCACCGGCTGCAGCAGGACGGCGCGATCCCGGTGTTCCGCAGCGGTGACCTGGCGGTGGATCTGGTGCGCCGGGTGGTGACCGTGGGCGGGGTCGACGTGCATCTGTCGCCGCGGGAGTTCGACATCCTGAAGCTTTTGGTCACCCACGCCGGGAAAGTGCTGACCCACCGGCTGATCATGGGCAAGCTGTGGGGCCCCTCGGGCGACGTGCAGCAATTGCGGGTCTATGTCCGCCAGCTTCGGCAGAAGATCGAGGCCGACCCCGAGCGACCGCGGCACATTGTCACCGAGACCGGTGTCGGCTATCGGCTCAAGACCGATGAGTGAGCGCGCCAAACCCCAGGTTCCCGTGGACCTGCCCGCATTGATCCCTGCCGGCCATGTGTTCGCGCGCCTGGCCGCGCCCGACAAGGCGGTGTTGTTGGCCGAATTCGCCCGGCGCAGTGCCGCATCGGTGGGATTGCCGGCGGAGGAGATTCGGGCGGCGCTGGTGGCGCGCGAGGATCTCGGATCGACCGGGGTGGGGGCGGGCATCGCCGTGCCGCATGCGCGGCTGGCGGGGCTGTCGGCGCCGCTCGGATTCTTCGCCCGGCTGGAGCGGCCGATCGAATTCGCCGCGATCGACGACGTCAAGGTCGACCTGGTGTTTCTGCTGCTCAGCCCGGTCCAGGCCCACAGCGCCCATCTGGCGAGCCTGGCCGCGGTATCGCGGCGGTTGCGTCGTCTGGACATCGCGCAGGCGATTCGCAATGCCGGATCGACCGAGGAGATCAGAGCTTTGCTGGTCGCCGCCGAGGGGTGACAAGCGGTCTGCGGACCAACGGTAAATCTTCGAGGCGAATCTCAGAATGTGATGCTGATCCCGGATCATTGCGCAGTTGTGACCGGTCGCGATCCCATGGGTGAATGAAACCGCCCACGGCCCACGCAAACGCGGCCGGCGCGTCGTCAGCCGATGGCGGCCGGGTGCCGCCTCGCGACCGGCGGAACCCTTGAAATTGCTTGTCGAATCGACTCCCGGTCCGGTCCCCGCAGCGTGAACGAGCCTGTGGAGAACTTCGGGGATATTTTTCGTCCCGCATAACACAGCGAAACTGTAATAATTGCGAGCAACAGTCACATTTTTGAGAGAAACGACGGAACCTTCTGAAAACGATCGTGATTTACCACGGGGCCAGGTTATTGACAGTTCACGAGTCTGTGGGTTCCACGCACTGAGCCGGGCAGGCCGACGGGGATAACCTGCGCCAGGTCGGCCTGCGACGCCTCGATCCACCACGACGATCGCGCGGCCGCTGAAACGCCGGAATAAGCCGTCCGAGCGGGCGCGGCGCGGACGCTTGCCGCGCAAAGGCGCTCGGGTTATGCGGTGCGGGCCAACTGGCGGCTTTGCGCCGGTGGCGCTGCGAAAGCGAGGACACGTGAAGGAATCGGACATTGCCCGGGTGCAGGCCTATCTCAGGGCGACGCTGGGAAACGACCGTATCCACGTCGATGCGCCGAAGCGCAAGGGCGCCTCGGTCGAGGTGCGGGTCGGCACCGAATTCCTCGGCACCCTGCATCGCGACGAGGAGGAAAACGAGGTGTCGTTCTCGCTGCACGTGACCATTCTCGACGAGGATCTCCCGGCGCTGGCCGGCGCGCGTCCGAAAGCGAAATAATCCCGCCCGGACTGCGCGACACGGCCTTCAGTTTGGCCGCTCAGCGGCCTTGAAACACCGGCGGCCGCTTTTCGATGAACGCCGACACCGCTTCGAGGTGGTCGTCGGTGGCGTGACACATGCCCTGCATCAGCGCGCATAGTTCCAGATATTCCGCGAGTTCCATCTTCTGCGCCGATTTCAGCAGCCGCTTGGTCAGCCGCACCGTGCGCGGCGGCTTGGCCGCGAAGCTGGCCGCCATCTCCCTTGCCCTTGCAAGCAGCGCGTCGGGCTCCGCCAGTTCAAGGAAGATGCCGGTCGCCAGAGCCTCGGCAGCATCGAGGATGCGGCCGGAAAAAGTCATCTCGGCGGCGCGCTGATAGCCCACCAGGCGCTGCAGCAGCCAGCCGCCGCCGTCGCCGGGAATGATGCCGAGATTAATGAAGGTCTCGCCCACGCGGGCGGTGGTGGAGCCGATGCGCACGTCGCACATGCAGGTGAGGTCGAAGCCGGCGCCAACAGCGGGGCCGTTCACCGCGGCGATCGCCGGCACCTCCAGGCGGTGCATCGCCAGCGCCATCCGCTGGATGCCCTGGCGGTAACGGTTCTGCACCGTGTAGACGTCGCCAGCGAAGCTGCCCTGGTCGCGATTGAGCATGTGCTTGACGTTGCCGCCGGCGGAGAATGCCGTGCCGTCGCCGGTGACGATCAGCGCCGAAATCGTTTCCTCGGCGTTGATCCAGTCCACGACCTCGACGATCTCGGCGGACAGCTTCGTGCCGGTCAACTCGTTGCGAACGTCGTGGCGGTTCAGCGTGAGCGTGGCGATGCGCCCGTCGACATCCAGCAGCGAGTCGATCAGCTCGGGCGGCGTATGGCTCATTCCTGGTCCTCCAGCGGTCACGGCTTTTCCGCAGCGTCAACCTGGACGAACGCAACGATCGTGTCACCCCGTGGGCGCGACAAGGTGGCGCACCCGTGGGTGCCCCGAAGGCGGCAGGAGAAAGAAATCAGACGCTTGCCACCGCGGCGTCCACGGCATCGCCCAACCGCTGCACGATCGCGTCGATTTCGGCGGCGGTGGCGATATAGGGCGGGGCGATGACGATATGGTCGCCCTGCCTGCCGTCGATCGTGCCGCCCATCGGGTAGATCGCCAGTTCCCGCTCGAACGCGGCCTGCTTCACGCGTTCGTTCATTTTCAGGGCCGGGTCGAACACCGTCTTGCTGGTGCGGTCGGCGACCAGCTCGATCGCCTGGAACAGGCCGCGGCCCCTGATGTCGCCGACATGGCGGTGGTTGCCGAGCCGCTCGGTCAGCCCGGCGGCAAGATGCGCGCCCATCTCGCGGACATTGGCGATCAGGCCGCCTTCGCGAATCACCTGCTGCACCGCCAGGGCGGCGGCGCATGCGACCGGATGTGCCTGGTAGGTGTGGCCATGCATGAAGCTGCCGCTGCCGGCGCGGAACGCCTCGATGATGCGCCGCGCGATCAGGATGCCGCCGATCGGCTGGTAGCCGCCGCCGAGGCCCTTGGCGACGATCTGGATGTCAGGGGTCACGCCCTCCTGCTCCCACGCGTGCTGGGTGCCGGTGCGGCCCATGCCGCACATCACTTCATCGAGGATCAGCAGCGCGCCGTGGCGCTCGCAGATCTTCTTCATGGCCGGGAAATAGCCGGGCAAAGCGGTGACGCAGCCGGTGGTCGCGCCGACCACCGGCTCGGCACAGAAGGCGACGACGTTGCCTGGGCCGAGGCGTTGGAATTCGGCCTCCAACTCGTCGGCCAGGCGTTGGACGTACTGCGCGTCCGTCTCGCGCTCGTCCTGGAAGCGATAGGAGAAGCACGGGCTGACCAGGCTGAACGCGTTCGAGAGCAGCGGCGCATAGGGGGCGCGGCGCATGGCGTTGCCGCCGGCAGACAGCGCGCCGAGGGTGTTGCCGTGATAACCCTGGCGGCGGGCGATGTAGCGGGTGCGTTGTTTTTGCCCAATTTCCAGGAAATATTGTCGCGCCAGCTTCACCGCCGCCTCCATGCCCTCGGAGCCGGAGGAGACGAAGTAGGCATGCGACAATCCGCCAGGTTCGCCGTCCAGCAGGTACTCCGCGAGATCCTCGGCCGCCTGGTTGCTGAACAATGCGGTGTGGACATAGGCGACGCGGCTCAATTGTTCGGCGATCGCCGCCTTCACGCGGGCGTTGCCGTGGCCGAGGCAGGCGACGGCGGCGCCGCCGGAGCCATCGATGATGCGGCGGCCGTCTGCGCCGTGCAGGTAGATTCCGTCACCGCCGGTGGCGATCATCGGGTCGGCGAACAGGGTGCGGTGCAACAGGCGGCTCATATCTGAATTCCTTCGCCGTACGAGAGGCCGAAACCTGGCCGACATTCTTGACACGCCAGCGGCGCAACGGTAGCAAGCCCACGCTTTCCGGCAAGGCGACTTGCGGACATGGATGAAAAACCGAAGGCGGGCGATGCCTCGTTCGAGGCGCGTCTCAATGCTGCACGCACCCGGCAGGGCCTCGACGCCCCGCCGCCCAAGCCAGGCGACGACGCCGCGGGGCTTGGGGGATCCCCTTGGGGGCTCGGCATGCGGGTCGGCGTGGAGATGGTTTCCGCCCTCGTCGTGGCGGTGGCCATCGGCTGGGGGTTGGATCGTTGGCTTGGCACGAGGCCCATTTTTATCGGGGTGTTCGTGCTGCTCGGCGGCGCCGCCGGGGTATTGAACGTGTGGCGCATCTTCGCGCCGCGCGGAGACTGAATGGATCAGGCGGCCCGCTTGGCCGGATGCAAAGGACGACAGAGTGGCTGCCGAGTCCAACTCCATTGACGCGCTGGGCCAGTTCCAGCTGCACACCGCCCTGGGGCCGCTCGGCGCCTCCGTCAATTTCACCCAATCCAACCTGATGATGCTCGTGGCCAGCGCCCTGGTGCTGGGAGCGATGTTCTATGGCGCGCGACCCAAGGCGCTGGTGCCCGGACGCCTGCAATCCCTGGCCGAAAGCGCGTATGAGGGCGTGATGTCCATGTGCGTGGACAGCATCGGGCCCGAAGGGCGCCGCTTCTTCCCGTTCGTCTTCACCCTGTTCGCCTTCGTCCTGGCCGGCAATCTGCTCGGCGTGTTCCCGCTGTTCTTCACCTATACCAGCCATATCGCGGTGACGCTGGCGCTGGCGCTGTTCGTGGTCGGGTTGGTCACGGTGGTCGGGTTGCGGCTGCACGGGCTGCATTTCTTCAGCTACTTCGTGCCGCAGGGCGTTCCCAAGCTGCTGCTGCCGCTGCTGGTGCCGATCGAGGTGCTTTCGTACATCTCGCGCATCGTCTCACTTTCGGTGCGTCTGTTCGCCAACATGATGGCTGGGCATGTGATGCTTGAAGTGTTCGGCGCCTTCGTGGTGATGCTCGGCACCGCCGGCATGCTGGGCGGGCTGCATTCGCTCTCGTTCCTGCCGGCCGTGCTGGCCTTCACGGTCAATTCCGCGCTGATCGGCTTTGAAGTTCTGGTGGCGGTGCTGCAGGCATACGTGTTCGCGGTGCTCACCTGCATCTACCTGCACGACGCGGTTCACCTTCACTAAGGCGCTGTATCTCCCCGCTTCGGCACGCTTTCACTCACTGATTTTCCGCATCGGCCGTCAGCGCCCGGTGCGGCGAGTTGCAACGAAAGGAATAGGACTATGGATCCCATCGCAGCCAAGAGCATTGGCGCTGGCATTGCAATGATCGCGCTCGCCGGAGTGGGCGTCGGCATGGGCAACATCTTCGCGGCCCTGGTCAGCGGCGTTGCCCGCAACCCGGCCGCCCGCGCCAACGTGTTCGGCCTCGCCATTCTCGGCTTCGCGTTGACGGAAGCGGTGGCGCTGTATGCGCTGGTGATCGCCTTCATCATTCTGTTCGTCTGAGCGGGCGCAGGCATGGGCCGGTGCTCCTTGCGCCAGCCCGCCTGCAGGTGGGGTGACATGTCGAAGCTGAGCATGATCCTTCGCCGGATCGAGGCCTGCGCGGTCATGCTGCTGTGCGCGCCCGGTGCGGCGTTCGCGGCCGGCATGCCGCAGATGGATTTCGCCAATCCCCTGACCACCAGCCAGGTGGTTTGGGGTGCGATCGTGTTCGCGCTGCTCTATGTGCTGCTATCGCGCTGGGCGCTGCCGCGGGTCGCGGACGTGCTGGAGACGCGGGCGCGCGTCATCGGCGCCGATCTTGAAGCGGCGCGTGGCGCCAAGGATGCCAGCGACGCGGCCGTTGCCGAATTGACCGCGGCGACCCGCAGCGCCCAGGCCGGTGCCCAGGCGGAGATCAATGCGGCGGTGACCGCCGCCAAGCAAGAAGCGGCCGCACAAGCCGCGGCGTTGAATGCCAAGCTCGATGCGCAACTAGCCGCCGCGGAACGGCAGATCGCCGCCGCCCGCAATGCGGCGCTTGGGGCGCTGCGCCAGGTGGCGACCGAAACCGCGACCGCCGTCGTCACCCGGCTGACCGGCCAACCAGCCGACACCGACGCCGTCGACGCCGCTGTCGACGGTGCTTTGGCCGCCCGCCGGGCCGCCTAGAGCAGCATCGGCGCATTTGGAATCGCTTCACGATCCAAATACGCCGATAAAGCTGCTCCATCTTACTCAAGAGCGAGCACGCTCAGCTGAGCGTGCTCTAGGAGAAGTCTTGCGATGCACGAGGAAAGCCTGCTGCACGAACCGGCGACCTGGGTCGTCCTCGCGTTCGTCACGTTCTTCCTGCTGTTCGGCAAGACGATCGCCAAGGCGCTGACCGACATCCTGGACAAGCGCGCCGCCTCGGTCCGGACCGAGCTCGCGGAGGCCAAGCGCCTGCGCCAGGAGGCCGAGGCGATGTTGCGTGACGCCAAGATTCGCCGCGACAGCGCGATCGCCGATGCCCAGACACTGCTGCAGGGCGCCAAAGCCGAGGCGGCAAGGCTCGCCGCCGCCGCCGCCGCCGATGCCCAGGCTTCCGCCACCCGCCGGGAGCGGATGGCCATCGAGCGTATCTCCGCCGCCGAGAAGGCCGCAATCGACGAAGTGCGCATGACCGCCGCGGACATCGCCACCACCGCCGCCGAACGAGTGATCCGCGAAGGGCTGAGCGCTTCCGCCGACGCGACGCTGGTCGACCGGGCAATCGGTGAGCTTCCGACGGCGCTGGCGAGCAAGCGCGCCGCCTGAGCGCCACCCGGCCGGAAAATCCGGCAACGCACCGGAAAAAGAGCGGCCGTTTGGCCGCTTTTTTGTTATTTGCAGCACGAGGTTTGCTGCGGGGGAGCGTCGAGATGGACCGGCCGGCAACACGACCTTACGAACTGATCGGTTCGCGCGGTACCGGGTCGGCAATCGTGGAAATGGCGCTCGAACTGGCGCGGCTGCCGTATCGCGTCACCTTGATCCCGTATCTGCAGCCCGGGCCGGAACGAGACCGCCTGTTGTCGCTCAACCCGCTGGGACAGGTGCCGACATTACTGCTGCCGGGCGGCGAGGTGATGACCGAAAGTGCCGCGATCATCCTGCATGTCGCTGACCTTGTGCCTTCAGCGGGCTTGGCGCCGCCGGCCACCGACATCCTTCGGCCGCGCTTCCTGAATCTGCTGGTGCTGCTGGTCGCGGCGATCTACCCGACCTTCACCTATGGCGACACGCCGTCTGACTGGACCGAGGCCGGATCGGCCGCCGAGCTTCTGCGCGCGCGGCTCGATCGTCGCCGCACCGAGCTGTGGCAGCATCTTGAGCAGGGCATATCAGGCCCGTTCATGCTGGGAGAGCGGTTTACTGCGCTGGATCTCTATCTCTGCGTCATGACGCATTGGCGTCCGAAACGGGCCTGGTTCGCGGCCCATACGCCAAAGCTGCTCGCCGCCGCTGATGCGACGGCGAGCAAACCGGAACTGGCGGCGGTGGTCGCCCGGAATTTCAGCTAGCGGTCAGCTCCGGCGCCACCAGCCACGCTTGGGCTCGGCCGGCGGCGGCGACACCGGCACCATTGTTGGCTTCGGCTCCGGCGCTGGCGTGACGTCGGCCACTGGCTCCCCAAACGCTTCCGCCACCGGCGTCGCGGCGGCGACGGGCGGCGCCGCAGGCTCAGGCTGCGACATTGGCGCAGGCTCCGGCGTCGGCGGCGGTGCGGCGGCCGGCTGCGGCACCGGCGGAATGTCCAGTGCGCTGGCAGCGGCGGGAGCGGGCTCTTCGGTGGCACGGTCGATCATGTCGAAGATATCGTAGGTGTGCCCGCCGAACGGGTTGGCCGGCGTCGGCCCGGTGTAGACCGGCGGGGTGTAGCTGTCCCCCTCCGGATAGCGCGCGTCCTCGCCGGGTTGCGGCTCATCGGAAAGCTCGCGCACCTCGCCATCGCCTGCATTGGCGCTGGCGGTCTCGCTGGTGCCGTCACGACGCCGGCGCCGGCCACCGCGGCGACCGCGGCGACGGGCCTTCGGCATGCCGTTCTCGTCAAGCTCGGCCGGATCGAGGCTCGGCTGCTCGGCGCGGGCGAGATCGGTCTCAGTGGCGTCTGACTGGGCTGCTTCGAGCTGCGTCGCCGGGCCGCCCGGCTCGGCTTCGTCTTGGGCCACGGCGGAAGCCGGCATGGCCGCAGGCTCTGCGTCGGACGCGCCGTCCGGCTGGGGCGCGTCGACGCTGCCTGAAGTGGCGCCCTCGTTTTGCTCCCGGCGTCCGCCACGGCGGCGGCGGCGGCGGCGGCGTTGGCCGTCCTCGCCAACCGACCCTGCTTCGGATGCGGCTTCGCGCGGCGCCTCGGATCGGGCGGCACGCCCGGATGCCGGTGGTGCCTCGTCATCTTCCTCGTCAATGGCGGCGATGTCGTCGTCGTCGACATCCTCGCTGGCATCGAAGATCGGGGCGGCCGGCGCGACCGGGGCGGCGATGGCGCGCTCGGCCTCCGGCACCTGTGGCTTCAGGCGATCGATGCGGCTCTCCGGCGGCACCAGAGTATCGTCGGCGGTGAAATGCACTTTCATCGCGTAGCGTGCCTCGATCTCGCCGAGCCGCTCGCGCTTGTTGTTGAGGATGTACATGGCGATCGCGTTCGCCACGTGCACCATGATCAGCGCCGCCTTGTCCTTGGCGCCCTCTTCCTCGATCGCGCGCAGCACGTGGATGGCGCTGCTCTCGACGCTGCGGACGAGGCCGAGGCCGGCGCAATGCGGGCAGGTGACGAAGCTGGTTTCGGTCAGCGACGGGCGCAGGCGCTGGCGGCTCATTTCCATCAGGCCGAAATGGCTGATGAAGCCCACCTGGATGCGCGCACGGTCGTTCTTCAGCGCGTCCTTGAGGCGCCGCTCGACCATGCTGTTGTGCTTCTTCGCCTCCATGTCGATGAAGTCGATGACGATCAGCCCGGCGAGGTCGCGCAGCCGCAACTGGCGGGCCACTTCGTCGGCGGCCTCAAGGTTGGTGCGCAACGCCGTCTCTTCGATCCCACGCTCACGGGTGGACCGGCCGGAGTTGACGTCGATCGCCACCAGCGCCTCGGCCTGGTTGATCACCAGGTAGCCGCCGGATTTCAACTGCACGGTCGGGCTGAGCATCGCCTCAAGCTGCGCCTCGACGCCATACTTGCTGAACAGCGGCTGGCCGCCGCCCTTCCACAGGATGACCTTCTTGGCGTGGCTCGGCATCAGCATGCGCATGAAGTCATGCGCCGCGCGCCAGCCATCTTCTCCGTCGACCAGCACTTCCTCGATATCGCGGGAGTAGACATCGCGGATGCTGCGCTTGATCAGCGAGGCTTCCTCGTAGATCAGCGCCGGCGCGGTGGAACGCATGGTGTGGTCGCGGATGTCGTCCCACAGCCGCATCAGGTATTCGCAGTCGCGCTTGATTTCGGGCTTCGGCCGGGCGGCGCCGGCGGTGCGCACGATCAGGCCCATCCCCTGCGGGATTTCCAGCTCGGCGGTGATTTCCTTCAGCCGCCGGCGATCGGCCGCCGAGGTGATCTTGCGCGAGATGCCGCCGCCGCGCGGCGAATTCGGCATCAGCACGCAGAAGCGACCGGCGAGGGAGATGTAGGTGGTCAGCGCCGCGCCCTTGGTGCCGCGCTCTTCCTTGACCACCTGGATCAGCATGATCTGGCGGCGGCGGATCACTTCCTGGATGCGGTAGCTGCGCAGGAATCGCGATGTGCGGCGGGCCCGGGCCTCCTCGGCGCCATTGCCCTCGAACACGTCGCTCTCGCCGCCGATGACCTCGGGGGCAGGCAGATCGGGCTGCTCGGCCTCGTCGGCGCCGTCCATCGAAGTCGGCTCGGCCGCCGCAACGCTCGCTTCAGAGGGCGAGGTGGCCAAATCCGGGTCGAACTCGCCGAAGCCGAGGGCGCCGAACTTGACTTCCTGGGCGATCAGCGCCGGCTGAGCGCGGGCCGCCGGGTCGTTGGCCGGTTCGTCGTCAACCGGTGCGTCGTCGGTTGGGGGTTCGGTGACCGGAGCTTCACCGCTCGGAGGCTCCTTCGAGGGCGGCGGCTCGGCCGGTGGGTCGCCCGCGGGCGGCTGGGGCTGGGAATCGGCCGCCAGATCCGGTGCCACGATCTCGGCATCGGGAATGGCCGGTGTGGTGGTCTCGTGGCTGCGCTGGCCGCGTCGCGGCGCGGCGCGCGGCTCGTCTTCCTCATCCTCCTCGGCGCGGGCTTCGGCGGCCTGCATCTCCAGCAGGCGCTGCCGATCGGCAACCGGGATCTGATAGTAGTCGGGGTGGATTTCCCCGAACGCCAGGAAGCCGTGGCGGCCATTGCCGTATTCCACGAATGCCGCCTGGAGGCTGGGCTCCACGCGGACGACCTTGGCGAGGTAGATGTTGCCTTTGAGTTGCTTCTTTGTAGACGTCTCGACGTCGAAATCTTCGAGTCGGTTACCGTCCAGCACCACCACGCGGTTTTCTTCCGCGTGTGTGGCATCGATCAGCATGCGCTTGGTCATTAAGCCCTGAACTCCGGTGCGCCGCGGTCCCGGCCTGCGCGTCGGCGCGGCGGGAGCGGCAGAATAGACGTGACGGGAGAGGCGTACCCGACCGCAGATGAAGCAGGGAGGAGGGTGCTGCCGGAAGCCGTCGCGCCTGCCATGCCGAACCCCGAAGCGGGGCCGCGACCCGAAGCCCGGGTGCGGGATCTCTCATCTCGGCAATGAAAACTGGCGTGGCGACGGTCATCTGGCCCTGTAGCTGCGGACGGGCGCGCGCCGGTGAAGGAGCGCAGCCCCGGTGGAACTTGCTGCCGACCGGCCTCTACCGGTCCCGCCGCCAAGCCGCGCGAGCGCAACGATGCGACAGGCGCTGCCGTGGCATGGCCAGCGCGCAAACTGCGCGCGGCGCGGGCGGTGACGCAGTGTGGCAAGGATCGAACCGGCCGACTGGCCGGTTCCGCGCCCGGACGTCACCGAAGCCCGATGACCATGACGCAAACCGTCTTTGTCCGCAAGGCGCCGTTGGCGATTTGGCGAAGCGGTCGATGGCATGCGTCGGACATGGGACATGAATCAGCCGTAATCAAGGCCAAGGATGATTTTCCGCATCCGGCATGTTAAAGTGCCGGGCGGTGCTTGGCGCGAACGGACATTAACCTATGATCACTCGCCGGCTGTTGTTGGCATCGGGCGTCACGGCCAGCTTCTCGCTGCCGGATGGCGGGTGGGCCACGACCCCCACGCCGCTCGCCAAAGCTCACCAGCCACCCGCTGCCAGAACCGCGCCACCCCCGCCGCTGGTGGTGCTGGACCCCGGGCATGGCGGCAAGGACCCGGGGGCGATCGGGGTTTCGGGCACCTATGAGAAGCATGTCTCGCTCGCCACCGCGCAGGAGCTGCAGCGGCAATTGCAGGCCGGCGGGCGTTTTCGGGTGGAGCTGACGCGCACCCGCGACATCTTCATTCCGTTGCAGGACCGGGTGGCGATCGCGCAGCGCCGGGGGGCGGAGCTGTTCGTTTCGATGCATGCCGACGCCATCGGCGACCACGGCGTGCGCGGGGTCAGCGTGTACACCCTCTCCGACAACGCGTCGGACGCGCAGACGGCGGCGCTGGCGCAGCGCGAGAATGCCGCTGACCGGTTCGGCGGCCCAAGCTTCCGCGACACCCCGCCGGAGGTCGCGCGCATCTTGTCGAGCCTGGTTCGCCAGGAAACCCGGACCGGCTCGGCGCGGATGGCGCGCGGCGTGGTGGGAGAGCTTGGACACGACGTGCCGCTGCTGCAGAATCCCTCTCGCCACGCCGCCTTCATGGTGCTGAAAGCGGCAGACATCCCGAGCGTGCTGGTTGAAATGGGCTTCATGTCGAACCCGGTCGACGAGGCCGCACTTCGCCGTTCCGACCACCGTGCCAGGGTCGCGAGTGCGATGAAACGCGCGGTCGAGGTTTACTTCGCCCATGCGGGACCCCAGCTACCATCCACACGTATGGCCGGCTGAACCCCATCACCGCCTTTTGCGTTAGGCCGAGGCGTATATTAGGTAATCACACGCCATGACTGCCCCAATCACAGCCGGTGAGCCGCTCGCGCCACCTCCGGACGACAAGCGCCGCCACAAGCCGCCGGCCAAGCCGCGGCGAGCGGCGAAGGCGCCGCGCCGGTTCCGTTGGTTGCGGCGCGTTTTCGGCGCGCTGTTTACGCTGGTGATTCTGGTCGGCGCCGGCGGTTCGGTCGTGCTGTACAGCGCCTATGCCCGGTTTAGCGCCGACCTGCCCGATCTCGACAGCCTGCGCCATTATCAGCCGCGGGTGATGAGCCGCGTCTACGCCGGCGATTTGCGCCTGCTTGCGGAACTGGCGACCGAGCGCCGCATCTTCGTGCCGTACAACGCCATCCCGGAGATGGTGAAGCACGCTTTCATGTCGGCCGAGGACCAGAATTTCCTCACCCATCGTGGCGTCGATCCGATCGCCATCCTCCGCGCAGCGGTGACCGACCTGTCACAATACGGTCAAGGCCGTCGCCCGGTCGGCGCATCGACGATCACCCAGCAGGTGGCCAAGAACATGCTGCTGGGCAATGAGGTGTCTATCGCCCGCAAGGCGCGCGAGGCGATCCTGGCGATCCGCATCGAGGAAAGCCTGAGCAAGGAACGCATCCTTGAGCTGTACCTCAACGAGATCTATCTCGGCCTGCAATCCTATGGCGTGGCGTCGGCTGCGCAGTCCTATTTCAACAAGTCGCTGGACGAGTTGACGCTGCCCGAGGCGGCTTTCCTCGCGGCGTTGCCCAAGGCGCCCAACAACTACAACCCGTTCCGCTTCCCCGATGCCGCCCGCGCCCGGCGGGACTGGGTGATCGACCGCATGGCCGACGACCGGGTGATCACCGCCGAGCAGGCCGCGGCCGCGAAGGCCACCGCCATTTCGCCGGCGAATTTCCGCCGGCCCGACATGATGGTCGGCGGCGATTATTTCGCCGAGGAAGTGCGGCGGCAACTCATCGACAAGTTCGGCGCCGACCAGACCACGCAAGGCGGCCTCGTGGTCCGCACCAGCGTGGATCCCGCGCTGCAGGCGGTGGCGGACCGGGTGCTGCGCGAAGGCATGATCAGATACGATCAGCGCCGGGGCGGCTGGCGCGGCGTGGTCAGCCATGTCGATGCCGGACCTGGCTTGCGCACGACATGGACCACCGCACTTGCCCAGACGGCCCGCCCGCCGGGGATGCTCCCCGAATGGCGGCTCGCGATCGTGCTGGAGCAGACCGACAACGAGGCGAAGCTCGGCGTGGTCGATCAGCCCGCCGCCGCGCCCGCGACGGTGGCGCCGCAGCCGCGCGTGCTCGCGATGCAGCTGGCCGATCTTGGCTGGGCCAAACCGGTGCATGACGGCAAGCTCGGCGCATCGCCGCGCCGCATGGCCGATGTGATGCAGCCGGGCGACATCGTGATGGCCGATCTCGCCCCCGCGACGGCGGTCCAGGGAAAGACGCCGGGCCGGCCGGAGCGCCTGCTGCTGCGGCAGATCCCGCAGGTACAGGGCGCGCTGGTCTCGCTCGATCCCACGACCGGCCGGGTGCTGGCGATGTCCGGCGGCTGGAGCTTCGAGATGAGCCAGTTCAACCGCGCCACCCAGGCCAATCGACAGCCGGGTTCCAGCTTCAAGCCCTATGTCTATCTGACGGCGCTGGAGCAGAACATCTCACCGTCGCAGCGTTTCCTCGATGCGCCATTCGTGGTTGACCAGGGCGCCGCCGGCAAATGGCGCCCGAGCAATTTCGAGCTTGATTTCAACGGGCCGGTGCCGTTGCGCGTGGCGCTGGAGAAATCGCTCAACCTCGTCACCGTGCGGGTTGCCGATCGCGTCGGGATGGAGGCGGTGGCGCAGACCGCGATCGGCTTCCATGTGTTCGACGACATGCCCCGTGTGCTGCCGGCGGCCCTCGGCGCGGTCGAAACGACGGTGCTGCGGCAGACCGCTGGCTATGCCGGCTTCGCCGCCGGCGGGCGCGAGGTGCTGCCGACATTGATCGACAGCGTCCAGGATCGCGACGGGCATGTGGTGTGGCGGGCTGGCGGACCGGATTGCGCGGATTGTGCCGACAAGGATCATCCCCCTGTCCTCACCGACAACCGCAAGCAGGTGGCCGACGCCGCCAGCGCGTTCCAGCTGGTGACGATGATGCAGGGCGTGGTGCAACGCGGCACCGGGGTCGCGGCCGGGCAGGGGCTCGGGCGGGCGATCGCCGGCAAGACCGGCACCAGCCAGGATTTCAACGACGCCTGGTTCGTCGGCTTCACCCCGGATCTGGTCACCGCGGTCTGGATCGGTTTTGACACGCCGACCACGCTTGGCAACAACGAGACCGGCGGCGCCGTCTCGGCTCCGGTCTGGCATGATTTCATGGCCTTCGCGCTGAAGAACCGGCCGAACCTGAAATTCACGCCGCCGCCGGGCGTTGCCATGGCCGCCTGGGACAGCGGCAGCGGTCAGGTGACGGATGCGTTCAAGCCCGGCCAGACCCCTGGCGCGTCCGGGCCGATGGGCGGCGCCGGCGCCGCCACCGCCGACGCGCAGGCCGGCGCATCGCCCCATGCCGCCGGGGTCGACAGCGGGCTGGGCGGGCTGTATTGAGCCCGACCTGCGCCCTGGATCGTGAATGGTCGCTGGTATCAGCGACCATCACGATCTAGCCTTTTGTTTAGCCGAGCAATTTCATGGCCCGGTGATTCCACCTAAAGCCATATTGCTCTAAAGCTTTTCGCGCCAGAGAATCATCATGTCCACCGAAGCCGACATCCTCAACGACCAGATCAGGCAGTCCGTGGCGCTGCTGAGGAGGCATCTTTGACTGGGATGTCGCCATCGGCCGTCTTGAGGAACTGAACCACAAGGCCGAAGACCCGGCGCTGTGGAACGACGCCGCCGCGGCCCAGCTGCTGATGCGTGAGCGCAACCACCTCGCCGACGCCATCGACGGTGTCCGCAGGTTGGAGAGCGAGGTCGCCGACACGCTGGAGCTGATCGGGCTGGCGGAGGCCGAGGGCGACGCCGCCATGGTGTCCGACGCCTTGAAGTCCCTCGACGCGCTGGCCGAGGAGGCGAAGCGCCGCGAGATCCTCAGCCTGCTGTCCGGCGAGGCCGACGGCCGCGACTGCTACCTCGAAATAAACTCCGGCGCCGGCGGCACCGAGGCGCAGGACTGGGCGGAAATGCTGGTGCGCATGTACACCCGCTGGGCCGAGAAACACGGCTACAAGGCGGAGTTGCTGGAGCAGAGCGACGGCGAGCAGGCCGGCATCAAGTCCGCGACGCTGCAGGTCTCCGGCGACATGGCCTATGGCTGGCTGAAGACCGAGGCCGGCGTGCATCGCCTGGTGCGCATCAGCCCGTTCGACGCGGCCGCCCGCCGCCAGACCAGCTTCGCCAGCGTCTGGGTCTATCCCGTCGTCGACGACAGCATCGAGATCGAAATCGATCCCAGCGACCTCAAGGTCGACACCTATCGTGCCTCGGGCGCCGGCGGGCAGCACGTGAACAAGACCGAGAGCGCCATCCGCATCACCCATATCCCAAGCGGCATCGTCGTCGCCTGCCAGACCGACCGCAGCCAGCACCGCAACCGCGCCACCGCCATGGCGATGCTGAAATCACGCATGTACGAGGCGGAGCTGCAACGCCGCGAGGCCATTTCCAGCGCCCAGGAAGACGCCAAGACCACCGTCGGCTGGGGCCATCAGATCCGCAGCTACGTGCTGGCGCCGTACCAGCTGGTGAAGGATCTGCGCACCGGCGCTGAAACCGGCAACCCCGCCGCGGTGCTCGACGGCGACCTCGATGCATTCATGGCCGCCGCCCTCGCCGCCCGCGTCGGCGCCACCCGCAGCGAGGCGTCGGCGAACGCGCAATAGGCTCGCCGCCGTTACCTTCCCGCCGGGGCGTGCTGGTGTTCGAGGAAGAAGCGCAGCATCTCCCCTGTCGCATCCGGGCCGCGCGGATCGGTGTAGGAGCCCGCCGGGCTGCCGCCGAACCAGGCATGGCCGGCGCCGTGGACGACCCATTGCTCGATCACCGTCTTGCCCGCCGCGTCGGCGTGATTGATGCGGCTGTAGGCATGGCCGCCGGGCACCTGCCCGTGTTCGATGTCCGTTCGTAACGCGGCGCCCTGCGCCGACTGCGCGACCACCCCGTCGCCGTTGCGCGGATTGACCGTGCTGTCGCGGTCACCATGGAACACGATGGTCGGCACGACCCGCCGCCGCGCCCCGGAACGCGCCCGGCCGCCCCGCTGCATCGCGGTGAACGCCGAGGACATGTCTCGCGCGGCGCCGCAGGCGAGGCCCGAATGCACGCCGATGGCGGCGTAGAGGTCGGGATAGGCATCGCCCATGATCGCGGCCGCAGCACCACCGGCCGAGAGCCCGGCGACATAGACGCGCCCGGAATCGACCGCGTAGTCGCCCATCACCTCGCGGGTGATCCCCGCGATCAGCGACGGCTCGCCGCCGTCACGCTTCTGGTCTGCCTCGTTGAACCAGTTCCAGCATTTCTGCATGTTCGCGGCACTGGTCTGCGCGGGATAGGCGACCAGGCAACCGTGCTCGCTCGGCCGCCTCGTTCATGCGCGTGCCGGCGGCGAAGTCGTCGGGCGACTGGGTGCAGCCGTGCAGCATGACGATCAAGGGCAGCGTTCTGGCCGCGATAGGTGCTTGGCACGTAGAGCTTGTAGGGGCGGCTTCCGGCATGGTTGCTGAAGGTCATGGTCAGGAACTGCGCATCGTTCGGCGTGGCGGCCGGCCTGAACGCGGCAGTGCCACGCGCCAGAATGCCGCCCGGCAAAGTCGATCCACTCCTGCGAACCGGTTCGACCAGGCCGGGCCGCATTGTGGGCGGCGGCGGCCACCAGCCCTCCGCCGTGCCGACCGGTGCCGCCTGGTTCTGGAGCATGCGTTGCAGTGTCATGGTTGCTTTGGTGAGTCGGCCGGCTTTGGTCAGGCGTGTCGCCGCGAGCAGGTCGCTCGGCAAGGTAGGCTTCATGGGCCGGGGCTTTCTGGGTTGGGAGCCGCTCGGGCATCCCCGCTCGGATTGGAGTCGGCTGGTCTGCCGGGTCGTGGCGGGTTCAATGCGTTCGGTCGGCAAGTGCTGCCTTTACCTCGGGGCTGGCCTGCAGCGCGCCGAGCACGGTCACCGAGGCAATCGACGCCCGGGCCAATTCGGCCGTCACGTCCCGCGCGATGCTGGCCAGTCCGAGCACCTTGATATCGAGCATTTCGCCGCGCTGGCGCGCCGCTTCGAGATCGAGGCGGCTGAAGTGCCGAAGACCGACCTCCAGCGCTTTACGCACCAAGGACTGCCGGACCATGTCGCCGTGACGGTCGAGCTGGTTGCGGATCGCGGTGCGGATGAAGTCGGTTCGGTTCGAAAAAAAACCGTCCTGCACCATCAGGTCGATCTGGCCGAGATCGACATAGCCGAGGTTGATCGTGATCTTCTCGGTGTCGACCACCTTGTTCATAGCGGGCACCATCCATCTACCATCCACATGGATGGTAGATGGATGGTGAAGGCGCCCAAACAAGTCCTGCAAACAAGAAAATGGGTTCGCCGATGTGGAGAATTCCGGGGTTTGGTCTACGTCCCCGTAAGTTTCGGGTCGGTCGCGTCGCGCAGCCCGTCGCCGATCATGTTGAGGCCGAGCACCAGCAGCAGGATCGCGAGGCCCGGCCAGACCGAAAGCCAGGGCGCATCGAGGATGTTCTCGAATCCCTCGCGCATCATGCCGCCCCAGGTCGCGGTCGGCGGCTTCACGCCGAGGCCGATGAACGACAGCGACGCCTCGGTGCGCACCGCGGTCGCCATCCAGAGCGAGCCCATCACCAGCACCTCGCTCAGGATGTTCGGCAGCACGTGCACGAACAGGATGCGGGTGTGGGAGAAGCCGAGCGCGCGGCCGGCCTCGATGAAGGCGCGTTCCTTCAGGCTGAGCACCGGCGCGCGCGCGATGCGGGCGAACGGCGCGATGGCGGTCAGCGCGATGGCGAACACCAGGTTGATCAGGTCGGGCCCGAGCAGCGCCACCACGATCAGGCCGAGGATCAGGCTGGGAAACGACAGCAGCACGTCCATCGTCTGCATCACGAACAGGTCGAACCGGCCGCCGATATAGCCGCTGACCATGCCGATCGTGCCGCCGATCAGCGATGGCCGCGGCGATCGAGGTCACCGCCACCAGCAGCGAGATGCGCGCACCCCACAGGATGCGGCGACAGCACGTCGCGGCCGAAGGAGTCGGTGCCGAACAGGTAGTCGCCGCCGGGCGGCTGCAGGCGGTCGATGATGTTCTGGTCGTTCGGGATCGAACGGCGCGATCCAGGGTGCGAGCAGCGCGCCGAGCAGCGACGATCAGGCACAGCACGACGCCGATGCCGATGGTGGCGGGATTGGCGCAGCATGCAGGCGCAGTCATGCCGCCACGCCTCATCGCCTGCTTCACCCGCGGATCGATGATGCCGTAGGTGAGGTCGGTGATCAGGTTCACCACCACGATCAGGAAGCAGTAGATCACCATCAGCCCCTGCAGCATCGTGTAGTCGCGCTGGTTCAGCGCGCCGACGATGATCTTGCCGAGGCCCGGGCGGTTGAACACGATCTCGGTCAGCACCGAGTTGCCGATCAGGATGCCGATATAGAGGCCGACCACGGTCACCACCGGCATCGCGGCATTGCGCAACCCGTGGCGCCAGACCACGCGGCGCCACGGAATGCCCTTGGCGCGCGCGGTGCGGATGTAGTCCTCGCCCAGCACCGACAGCATGGCGCTGCGCGTCACGCGCGTGATGTAGGCGGCCATGACCAGGCCGAGCGTCGCCGCCGGCAGCACCAGCTTGTCCAGCCGATCGATCGGATCGCCGAGGTTGGCGTTGCCGATCACCGGGAACAGCCGCCAGTGCAGCGCGAACACCAGCAGGATGAAGATGCCGGAGACGAACACCGGGAACGACAGGCCGATCAGCGACAGCAGGCGCGCGGCGTAGTCGATCGGCGCGGTTGCGATGCAGCGCCGCCCAGATGCCGACGGGCACGCCGATGACGCTGCCGACGATCAGCGAGGCCAGCGTCAGGTCCATCGTGTGCGGCAGCACGGCGCCGACATCGGACAGGATCGGCCGGCCGGTCACCATCGAGCGGCCGAAATCGCCCGACAGCGATTGCGCGAGGAAGTCGACGTATTGCCGCCAGATCGGCTTGTCGAGGCCGAGTTTCGCGTGCAGCGCGGCGATGCCGTCCGGTGTCGCGCGATCGCCGAGGATGGCGATCGCCGGATCGCCCGGCACGACGCGGACGATCAGGAACACCAGCGTCAGGACCGCCAGCAGCGTCGGGATCGCCGCGAGCAGACGGCGGATGATGTAGAAGATCATGCGCCGTGCACCGCATCGCGATCCAGCTGGTCCGAGACGTGGATGCGGGCTCGCCTGCAGCGTTGACGCATCACTTGAAGTGCGTCGCCTCGGTGATCATCGGGCCGAGCGACATCGAGCCCTCCAGCTTGTAGCCGTAATCGAGGTTGTCGTGCCGCGCGTACACCTGCAGCGTCTCGAACATCGGCACCGCGCAGACCTGCGCGACGATCTTCTTCTGCGCCTCGGCCCACAGCGCGAGCTGCTTCGCCTTGTCGGTCTCGCCGCGCGCGGCGTCGATCTCCTTGTCGGCCACGTCGCAGTGGCTGAAGTTGGTCACCGCGGTCGGCGTCTTCACGATGCTGCGCGAGTGGAAGAACTGCGTCAGGTAGATGTCCGCCACCGGGAAGCGCGCGGCGGAATAGTACACGATCGGGCTGAGGTCCTGGCGGATCTGCTGGTGGTAGGTGGCGTGCTCCACCACCTGCATGTCGAGGTTGATCCCCGCCCGCTTGAGCTGCGCCTGGAACACCTGCGCCGCGGTCAGCATCTCGGGCAGCTGCGACTGGATCATCTTGATGGTGATGCCGTCCGGATAGCCGGCCTCCTTCAGCAGCGCCTTCGCCTTCTCGACGTTGTTCGGCAGCAGGCCGTTGTCGGCGGTGAAGCCGAGATAGCCGCGCGGGATGACGCTCTGGCCCTCGCGGCTGACATCGGCGCCGCGCCAGCGCACGCAGCTCCGGCCGGTTGATCGCATAGGCGATCGCCTGGCGCACGCGGATGTCGTCGAGCGGCTTCACCGTGGTGTTGAGATGCAGTTGGGCCTCCTCGGCCGGGCGCGAACACATCGACGATGGTGTGCGGCTGGCGCCTTGGTGCGGTTGACCCAGGCCTGGTCGGCGCGGCCGTAGTTCAGGTCGAGCTCGCCGTTCTGGAACGCGAGATCGCGCGAGGCGTCGGACGGGATGAAGCGATAGCTGATCTTCTTGATCTTCGGCGCGCCGCGGAAATACGCCTCGTTGGCGACCAGCTCCAGCGACTGGTTCGGCGTGACCGAGGCGAAGGCGAACGGCCCGGTGCCGATCGGATTGCGCTTGAAGTCGTCGCCGCGCTGCTCCACCGCCTTCTTCGAGACGATGAAGCCCTGCGCATAGTTGGTCAGGATGCCGAGCACGCTCGGCACGTTGTCCTTCAGCACCAGGCGGACGGTGTAGGGATCGACCGCCTCGATGGTCTGGAACGGCCGCAATCTCCGAGGCGAACGCCGAGGTCTTGGCATCGCCCGCCTTCTTCAGGCTGAACACCACGTCGTCGGCGGTGAGCTCGCCGAAGCCGCCGTGGAACTGCACGCCGTGGCGCAGATGGAAGGTCCAGGTCTTGCCGTCCTCGGTGAGCTTCCCACTTCTCGGCGAGATCGGGCTCCAGCTTGGCGGGATCGATGCTGCCGGGCGCGAACCGCACCAGGCCGTTGAACATCCAGCGCGGCGAGCGACGCGGTCGATGGTGGAGACGGCGAAATGCGGATCGAGCTGGCCGATGTCCTGCGCGGACATGCCGACGTTCAGTGTGGTCTTCGGCGCGGCGAAGGCGGGCGTCACGGCAGGGATGGCAAGGAAAGTTGCCGCGGCCAGCAGGGCGGTGCGCAGTCTCATATGAAGTCTCCCTCGTTTCGTCCGATGGTAGTCTTCGCCTCAAGCATCCGCCAACGCTTCCGTCGCGACATGGCAGCGCGCCAAATGCAACTCCGCGACCGGCGCCAGTTTCTGCGGCAACTCGCAGCCGGCGCGCGCCAGTGGGCAGCGCGGCGCGAAGCGGCATCCCGTCGGCATCGCGTCCAGCGGCGGCACCCGGCCGGGGATCGCGGCCAGTGCCTGCGTCGTCGCGGTCCATGCGCGGGATCGCGGCGAACAGCGCGCGCGTATAGGGATGGGCGGGGCGCGGCGAAGATCTCGCCCACCGCCGCCTGCTCGACGATCTGGCCGGCATACATCACCGCCACCCGGTCGGCGATCTGCGCCACCACGCCGAGATTGTGGGTGATGAACAGCATCGCCATGCCGTGCCGCTCCTTCAGGTCGGCCAGCAGGCCGAGCACCTGCGCCTGGATCGTCACGTCCAGCGCCGTGGTCGGCTCGTCGGCCAGCAGCACCGCCGGCTCGCAGGCGAGCGCCATCGCGATCATCACCCGCTGGCGCATGCCGCCGGAGAACTGGTGCGGATAGTCGTGGAAGCGCCGTGCCGCCGAAGGGATCTTCACCTCCTCCAGCACCGCGAGCGCCTTGGCGATCGGCCTCCGCGCCGCGACAGGCCGCTGATGCACCACCAGCGCCTCGGCCACCTGCGTCGCCGATCGTCATCACCGGGTTGAGGCTGGTCATCGGCTCCTGGAAGATCATCGCCATGCGGTCGCCGCGCAGCTTCTCGAGCGCGCGGCTCCGGCAGGCCGACCAGGTCCGTGCCCTCCAGCATGATGCTGCCCGCCGCCGATGCGCCCGGCGGGCTGCGGCACCAGGCCCATGATCGACAGCGCGGTCATCGACTTGCCGCAGCCGGACTCTCGCCGACCAGCGCCAGCGTCTCGCCGCGCCGGAGCGTGAACGAGATCCCGTCGACCGCGGCATGCCAGGTGCCGTCGATGCGGAATTCGGTGCGCAGGTCGGTGATTTCGAGCACGGGGGGCGAAGGACTTGGCATGGCTTGCCAGCCTGGGCGACCGGGTCCAAAGCTGCAAGCGAGCTGAGCAGGAGACGGAAAGAAATGTCACGACCCGTCGACGCGGTGATCGCCGCCGGACGCGAATTCCTCGGCGACCGCCTGACCACCAATGCCGGGTTGCGCGACCATCATTCGCACGGCCAGGACACCCAGCCGCCGGTCGCTGCCCGACGCCGTCGCCTTCGTCGAAACCTCCGAGGAGGCGGCACGGCTGCTGGCCCTGTGCCACACCGCCGGCGTGCCGGTGGTGCCGTTCGGCACCGGCACCTCGCTCGAGGGCCACGTCACGCCGGTGCGCGGCGGCATCAGCCTCGATCTGTCGCGGATGACGGCGGTGCTCGAAGTCAACCAGGCCGACATGGATTGCCGCGTGCAGGCCGGCGTCACCCACCGTTCGCTCAACGCGCATCTGCGCGACCAGGGTCTGTTCTTCCCGGTCGATCCCGGTGCCGACGCATCGCTCGGCGGCATGTGCGCGACCCGCGCCTGCGGCACCACGCGGTGCGCTACGGCACGATCCGCGAGAACGTGCTTGGCCTCACCGTGGTGCTGGCCGATGGGCGGATCATCCGCACCGGCGGGCGGGTGCGCAAATCCGCCGCCGGCTACGACCTGACGCGGCTGTTCATCGGCTCCGAAGGCACGCTCGGCGTCGATCACCGAGATCCAGTTGCGGCTGCACGGCATTCCCGAAGCCGCCAGCGCCGCGATCTGCCAGTTCCCCACCTTGTCCGACGCGGTGGAGACGGTGATCGCGGTGATGCAGATTGGCATGCCGGTCGCGCGGATCGAACTGCTCGACGATGTGCAGATGGGCGCCTGCATCGCCTATTCGAAGCTGGACGGCCTGGAGGCCGCTGCCGACGCTGTTCTTCGAATTCCACGGCACGCCGGCTGGTGTCGCCGAGCAGGCGCAAGCAGGCCGAGGAAATCGCCGCCGGCTTCGACGCCAGCGGCTTCCACTGGGCGACCGACGCGGACGAGCGCAACCGCCTGTGGCGGGCCCGGCACGACGCCTATTGGGCGTGCCTCGCGTTGAAGCCCGGCCACCAGGGCATCGCCACCGACGCCATCGTGCCGATCTCACGCCTCGCCGAGGCGATTCTCGGCGCCAAGGAGGACATTGCCGCCTCCGGCCTGACCGCGCCGATCGTCGGCCATGTCGGGGACGGCAATTTCCACACCGTGATCCTGGTCCCGCCGGAACCTGACGGCCTGCGATCGCGCCTGGGAGCTCGACAAGCAAGATCGTCGCCCGCGCGCTGGCGCTCGGCGGCTCGTGCAGCGGCGAGCACGGGGTGGGCATCGGCAAGCGGGAGTTCCTCGAACGAGGAACGTGGGCGCCGAGGCGCTGGCGGTGATGCGCTCGGTGAAGACGGCACTGGATCCGCGGGGCATTCTCAATCCGGGAAAGATCTTCCTGAACTGACCGCCCGGGGGTCCGCGCCCTCGGTCGATCGAGGTTTCATGAAAGGTCGTGCGCCACATCGTTCACGTGGTCTGCGGTTTCATCCGGCAGGCTGATCGAACGCTTCAACAGCAAGGAATCGATGCGGGGCGGGGGAAAATCCCCGCCCCGCTATTCAGGTCAGGCGGCTTTGGCCATCGAAACCGCCTTCCACACCCGCTCCGGCGTCGCGGGCATGTCGATGTGCTTGACGCCCAGCGGCGACAGCGCGTCGATGATGGCGTTGATCACCGCCGGCGGGCTGCCGACCGCGCCGGCCTCGCCGGCGCCCTTGACGCCGAGCGGGTTGGTCGCGGCACGGCACCTCGACGAACTCGACCTCGATGTCCGGCAGGTCGTCGGCGCGCGGCAGCGCGTAGTCCATGAAGCTGCCGGACAGCAGCTGGCCGGAATCGGGATCGTAGGACGGTGCGCTCCAGCACTGCCTGGCCGAAGCCCTGCGCCACGCCGCCATGCACCTGGCCGCTGCACGATCATCGGGTTGACCGCGCGTGCCGACGTCGTCGGTGACGCTGTAGCGGACCAGATCGATGACGCCGGTTTCGGGATCGATTTCCACCTCGGCGATGTGGCAGCCGTTGGGGAAGGTGTGGAAGTCGATATTCGCCACCTCGGCCGCATCCAGCGTCGTCACGTCCTCGCCCTTGGCGACGCGCGACCGTTGCGTCGCCGCGAGCGTGATGATGTCGATGCCGCGATCGGTGCCGACGATGGAGAAGCGGCCGTTCTCGAACATGATGTCCGAAGCGGCGGCCTCCAGCGCCTGGACGCGGCCTGGGTGCCTTTGGCGATCACGGTCGCGGCGGTGGCCAGGATCGCCTGCCCCTCGGAATACAGGCTGCGGGCGCCGCCGGTGCCGCCGCCGACCGGAATCGTGTCGGTGTCGCCTTGCCGGATCCGCACCTTTTCGCCCGGCACGCCCAGGCGGTCGACCGTCAACTGCACATAGGCGGTCTCGTGCCCCTGGCCGGTCGACTGAGTGCCGACGAAGACATCGACGAAGCCATCGTCGGCGAAACGCATCTCGGCGCGCTCGGTGGCGTCGCCGCCGGTCGCCTCAAGGTAGTAGGCCATGCCGATGCCCCGGCGCTTGCCGCGTTTGGCGGCCTCGGCCCGGCGCGCCTCGAAGCCCGCCCAGTCCATCGTCGCGAGGCCGGCATCGAGCACGATCTTGAAGTCGCCGCTGTCATAGGTTTTGCCGACCGGCGTCTTGTGCGGCATCGCCTCCGGCCCGCACCATGTTGCGGCGGCGCAGCTCGACGCGGTCGATGCCGATCTCGCGCGCCGCGGCATCGATCAGCCGCTCGACGAGATAGTTGCTCTCCGGCCGGCCGGCGCCGCGATAGGCATCGACCGGGATGGTGTTGGTGAACACGCCGATGACGTTGGCGTAAACCGCCTGGAAGCCATAGACGCTGGCCAGCACGCCGGTGCCGGCCATAGGTCGGGATATCGCCGGAGCGAAATTGGACAGATAGGCGCCCATGTTGGCGATGTTGCGGGTGCGCAGTGCCAGCAGCTTGCCGTTGGCATCGATCGCCAGTTCGCCCTCGGTCAAATTGTCGCGGCCATGCGTAGTCGCGAGACGAACGCCTCGCTGCGCTCGGACGCCCATTTCACCGGCGCTGCCAGCTTGCGGGCGGCGTAGCAGGTCAGCACCTGCTCGGCGATACAGGAAGATCTTCATGCCGAAACCGCCGCCGACATCGGGCGTGATGATGCGGAATTTCGGGCTGTCGGTCTTGAAGACGGCGTCGGCCAGAACGTTCTTCAGCAGCCAGCCGCCCTGGGTGTTGGTGTGCAGGGTCCAACTTCTCGGCCTGCGCGTCATAGTCCGCGAGCGCCGCGCGTGCCTCCATCGAGGCGACGATCACGCGGTTGTTCACCACCGTCAGCTTGGTGACATGCGCGGCCTGGCGAACAGTTTTTCCGTCTCGTCCTTCTGGCCGATCTCCCAGTCGAAGCACGACGTTGCGCGGTGCGTCCGTCCAGACCTGGGCGGTCGCCGGGCTCCATCGCAGTCGCGAGGTCGGTGGCGGACGGAAGGATGTCGTAATCGACCGATCACCGCTTCGGCGGCGTCGCGCGCCTGCCTTGCGTGGTCTCGGCCACGATGAACGCGACCGGGTCGCCGACATGGTGCACCGCGCCGTCCGCCAGCACCGGATGCGGCGGGGACTGGCCTGTCGGACCCGTCGCGGTTCTTCACCGGCGACCGGCGCACGGCAAGCGTGCCGATGCCGTCGGCCTTGAGATCGGCGGCGGTGTAGACGGCGCGCACCCCTGGCATCGCCTTCGCCGCGCTGACGTCGATCGATGTGATGATGCGCGGCGGCGTGCGGGCTGCGCAGCACGACGCCATGCAGCTGCCGGGCAGCGACGATGTCGTCGGTGTAGCGAGCCATGGCCCTTCAGCAGGCGCGGATCCTCGACGCGGCGGACGGGCTGGGCGAGGCCGAACTGGGTCATGAGCGATGTCTCCGGGGCGTCGAGTGCGTTGTCGGCCGCAGCATGTACGGTTGCGGGGCAAACGCCATGGGGTGGCCCAGCGCACCACTGCGCGAGCGGCGAAATCCGGGCGTGACTTCAGCGCGTCGTCGCACGCCGGCGGCGTTTCCTGGCCGCGTCGCTTCGGACCGTTCGCGCATGGTCTGGAACATCACGTACAGCATCGGAATCAGGAAGACGCCGACCGTGCTGGCGCGATCATGCCGGCGAACACCGGCGTGCCGACCGCGCGCCGGCTCAGCATCGCGGCACCCTGCGCCGATGACCAGCGGCACCAGGCCGAGGATGAACGCGATCGAGGTCATCAGCACCGCACGGAACCGCATTCGCGCGCCCAGCGCTGCCGCCTCGCGGATCGGCATTCCCGCCTCGCGCTGTTCCTTGGCGAACTCGACGATCAGGATGCCGTTCTTGGCGGCCAGCGCGATCAGCACCACCAGGCCGATCTGGGCATACAGATCGAGCGGCGAGCCCGAGATCAACACGCCGACAAACGCGCCGAGCACACCGACCGCGACCGACAGCAGCACCGGGATCGGGATCATCCAGCTCTCATACAGCGCGACCAGGAACAGATAGGCGAACAGCACCGCGAGCGCCAGGATCGGCCCGGTCTGGCCGCTGGCCTGGTGCTCCTGGTACGCGGTGCCGGTCCATTCGAAGGCGTAGCCGGGCGGCAGGGTCCGCGCGGAGATCTGCTCCATCGCCGCCAACGCGTCGCCCGAGGAAACGCCGGCGCCGGGCGCGCCGTTGATCGCTGACCGAGCGGTAGTTGTTGTAGCGGCTGATGATCTGCGGCCCGAGCACGATGCGCATGTCGGCGATCGAGCGCAGCGGCACCATCGTCGCCCTTGTCGTTGCGCACGAAGATCCTTCCAGATCGCCGAGATGTCGTCGCGATCGCACCGCCTCGCCCTGGATGTTCACCTGCCAGGTCCGGCCGAACAGGTTGAAGTCGTTGACGTAGAAGCCGCCCAGCGTGGCCTGCAGCGTGGTGAACACGTCGCCGATGTTCAGGCCCAGCGCCTGCGCCTTGTCGCGGTCGATGTCGAGGAAGAGCGCTTGGCGTGGTCGCGGCTGAAGGTCGAGAACACCCGCGACAGCCGCGGATCCTGGTTGGCGGCGCCGATCAGTCCCTGCATCACGCCGACGCCATCTCGGCCGGATCGCGTCCTTCCAGGTTCTGCAACTGGTATTCGAAGCCGCCGCTGGTCGACAGGCCGATGATCGGCGGCAGATTGAACGGGAACACCACGGCGGTGCGGATGCTCTGGGCGGCGCCGAAGACCCGCCCGATCACCGCCTGCGCCTTGTCCGCGGCGGCGGTGCGGTCAGCGAACGGCTTCAGGCGGGCGACCATGAAGGCGGCGTTGCTCTGCGCGCCGCCGTCGAGCAGCGAGTAGCCGACGATCGACAGCACGTTCTGGATCTGCGGCATGGTCTTCAGCGTCGCCTCGACCCGCTCCACCACGCCACGGGTCCGCGCCACCGATGCGCCGTCCGGCAGCTGGACCGCGATGAAGAACGCGCCCTGGTCTTCCTCCGGCAGGAAGCCGGTCGGCGTGACCTTGGACAGGCCGAAAATGCCGGCGCCGCAGACGGCGATCAGCACCACCGCCAGCACCGAGACGCGCAGCAGCCGCACCACGATGCCGGCGTAGCCGTCGCGCACCCAGTCGATGGCGCGCATCACCCGGCCCATGATGCCCCGGCGTGGCCCGGTATGGCGCAGGAACACGCCGCACAAAGCCGGCGACAGGGTCAGCGCGTTGATCGCCGAAATCAGCATGGCGACGCTGATGGTGACGGCGAACTGGCGGAACAACTGGCCGGAGATGCCGGGGATGAAGCCGATCGGCACGAACACCGACAGCAGCACCAGGGTGATGGCGATGATCGGGCCGGTGATCTGGGCCATCGCCTTTTTCGTCGCCTCGCGCGGGGTCAGGTCCGGCTCGTCCTCAAGCACGCGTTCGACGTTCTCCACCACCACGATCGCGTCATCGACCACGATGCCGATCGCCAGCACCATCGCGAGCAGGGAGACGGTGTTGGCGGAATAGCCGAGCACCAGCAGCACCGCGAAGGTGCCGATCAGGCTCACCGGCACGGCGATCGTCGGAATGATGGTGGCGCGCAAATTGCCGAGGAACAGGAACACGACCAGCACCACCAGCACGAACGCCTCGCCCAAGGTCTTGATGACCTCCTGGATGGTGTCGGCAACGAAGCTTGAACTGTCGTAGAAGATGATCTTCTTCAGGCCGTCCGGAAACCGGGTGCTGAGGCTGTCGAGCAGGTTCGCGACGCGCTTCGAGGTGGACACCGCGTTGGCGCCGGGGGCGAGGTAGATGCCGATGGTCACGGCAGGGTTGCCGTTCAGCCGGCTTTCGGTGTCCTGGGTCGCCGCGCCAAGTTCGATGCGCGCCACGTCATGCACCCGCAGCACCGATCCGTCGGGGTTGGCGCGCACGACGATGTTGCCGAATTCCTCCGGCGTGACCAGCCGTCCCTTGGTCTGCAGGTTGATCTGGAATTGCGTCGAATCGTCGATCGGCTTGGCGCCGACCCGCCCGACCGCGCCTTGCACGTTCTGCGTCTGGATCGCCGCAATGATGTCCGACGGTGCGAGGTCGAGCTGGATCAGCCGGTCGGTGGAGAACCAGATGCGCATCGAATAGTCGAGCGCGCCGAACACGAAGGCCTGCCCCACCCCCGGCACGCGCGAGATCGCGTCGAGCACGTTGATGGTGACGTAGTTGCTGATGAACAGCGGCGTCTGCTTGCTGCCCTCGCTGTAGAACTGAAGGAATTCCAGGATGGCGGAGGATTGCTTCTTGACCGTGACACCCTGGCGCTGCACCTCCGCCGGCAGGCGCGACAGCGCCGCCTGGACGCGGTTGTTCACGTTGACGGTGTCGATGTCGGGGTCGGTGCCCAGTTCGAAGCTGACCGTCAGCGTGTAGCTGCCGTCATTGGCGCTGTTGGATTTCATGTACAGCATCTTGTCAACGCCGTTGACCTGCGCCTCCAACGGCTGCGCCACGGTCGCTTCCACCACCGCCGCCGACGCGCCCGGGTAGCGCGTCTGCACGCTGACCTGCGGCGGCACGATGTTGGGGAACTGGGCGACCGGGATGCTGGTGAGCGAGATCAGCCCGGCAATGCTGATGACGATGGCGATGACGATCGCCAGCCGCGGGCGGTCGACGAAGATGGCGCTGAACATGCGTCAGTTCTTGATCGACGTAGCCGGAGCGGCGGCGGCGGCGCCGCTGGCCGCGGTGCCAGGCAGCGGCGGTGCCGGCGCCGGGTTGACCACGATGCCCGGGCGGACGCGCTGGATGCCATCGGCGATCACCGTCTCGCCTTCCTGCAGCCCCGCGGTGACGACCGCGATCTGTGCGGTGGACTGGCCGAGCGTGATCCGGCGCTGTTGCGCCTTCTTCTCGGCATCGACGATGTAGACATAGTTGCCCTGCTGGTCCGACAGCACGGCGGAGCGGGGAATCGCAAGCGCCAGCACCGGGATCACGCCTTCCAGCGACACGGTGACGAACTCGCCGTCCGCGAGGTTCCGGTTGCCGGGGTCGCTGGTCTTGGCCCCGGGGCGCAGCGGGTTGGGGATGCGGGCGCGCAGGGTCACCGTATCGGTGTTGGCCGATACCGAGGGATCGACGTAATCGAGTTGGCCGCTCGGCTTGTAGGTGCTGCCGTCCGGCAGCCTCAGGCGGATCACCACCGCGGCGAACCCGCCCTTGTCGGCGTAGCGGTTACGCAGGTCGAGTGCCGTGCGCACGGAAATCGGGAACAGCACATATATCGGGTCCTGGCTGACGATCGTCGCCAGCGGTCCCGAAGCGGGGGTCACGACGTTGCCCGCCGTCAGCGTGGTACGGCCGATCTTGCCGCTGACGGGCGCACGGATCTCGGTATAGGCAAGGTTGATCTGCGACGCCCGCACCTGCGCCTGGGCGGCCAGCACCTGGGCCGCAATACTGGCCTGGTTGGCCAGCGCATCATCGACGGTCGAGCGCTGTCCCGCCGGCGTGCTCAGCAGGGTCTGGGCGCGCGAGAGGGTGATGGTGGCGTTGCGCAGCAAGGCCTGATTCTGCGCCACCGCGGCCTGCTTGGCTTCGAGGTCGGCCTCGAACGGGCCCCGCTCCAGGCGGTACAGCAGGTCGCCCTGCTGCACCTCGGTGCCTTCCACGAAGCTCCGCTCCTCGATAAAGGCGGTCACCCGCGCGACCAGGTCGACCTTGTCGATCGCCTGCACCCGGCCGACGAACTCGCTGGTTTCGGTGACCGCGCGCTTCTGCGCTGTGACCACGCCCACCGCCGGCGGGCCGCCGGGACCGAGCTGCGCGAAGGCGGGAAGGGGCAGCAGCAGGAGCAGGACCGGCAAGGCATTCAGAAGGCGCATCAAGGAACCTCGGCATGGCGGGAGTTGTCGTCGCGGTGCACATATGGCATCCCGCGCAGGGATAGTTAGTCTCAGACATTGCCACGACCGGACATTGCCACAACCCCGGCGGCGCGCCACCCTTGCGCGCATGACATTGGCCAGGATCGCTTGCATGAAACCCGGCTTCACGCGACGCGGCGATTGAGCATGGCACTGCCTTTGCAAGGTATCCGGGTTGTCGAGTTCGTTCACATGGTGATGGGGCCGACCTGCGGCCTGGTGCTGGCAGACCTCGGCGCCGACGTCATCAAGGTGGAGCCGGCGCCGGACGGGGACAATACCCGCAGGCTCGGCGGCTCCGGCGCCGGGTTCTTCGCCTTCACCAACCGTAACAAGCGCAGCCTGGCGGTGGACCTGAAATCGCCGGAGGGCATGGCGCTCATCCGCAAGCTGCTGGCCACGACCGACGTGCTGGTGGAGAATTTCCGCCCCGGTGCGATGGACAAGCTCGGCCTGGGCTACGCCGATGTCGCCGCCCTGAACCCGCGTCTGGTCTATTGCTCGTGCAAGGGATTCCTGCCCGGCCCGTACGAGCATCGGGTGGCGCTGGATGAGGTGGTGCAGATGATGGGCGGCCTCGCCTACATGACCGGCGATCCCGGGCGGCCGTTGCGCGCCGGAAGTTCGGTGAACGACATCATGGGCGGCATGTTCGGCGCCATCGGCATCCTCGCCGCCCTGAACGAGCGCCATGCCACCGGACGCGGGCGGTTGATCCAGGCCGGCCTGTTCGAAAACAACGTCCTGCTGGTCGCCCAGCACATGGCGCAGCACGCGGTGAGTGGCGTCGAGGCGCCGCCGATGACCCAGCGGCTGCCGGCCTGGCCGATCTACGACATCTTCGACGCCGAAGACGGCCAGGTGTTCGTGGGCGTGGTCACCGACACCCAATGGAAGGTGCTGTGCGATGCATTCGCCTTGCCGGCGTTGGCTGGCGACCCGACCCTCGCCACCCAGCACCAGCGCGTGGCGGCACGGGCGCGGGTGCTGCCGATCGTCGCGGCGGCGTTCCGTGCCTTCACGCGCGAGGCGCTGATGGCCAAATGCGAGCAGCTTGGCCTGCCCTATGCGGCGATCGTCCGGCCGGTCGAATTGTTCGACGACCCGCATCTGAACGGCTCCGGCGGGCTGGTGCCGATCACGCTGCCGGACGGGCGGGAGACCAAGCTGCCGGCGTTGCCGCTGGCATTCGACGGCGAACGCCCGGGGCGGCGGCTGGACCTGCCGCGGATCGGCGAACATGGCGGCGAGATCGCCGGCGAACTGGGGTATTCCGAAGCCGAGATCGGGGCATTGCGCGAAGCCGGGCGCATTCTGTAGCCGTCCGCGCGGCAGGGGGGCCGCGGGATCTGGTTGGGCGGATCAGGTCGGGCTGTTCCGGCCGGCGGCGGCCGGACGCAGGCCGGGCAGCGTCATGATCGCGTGGCGCCAGGCGTTGCGACGGCGCTCCGTCACTTCGGCCAGCAACAGGACCAGCATCGGCACGCCGCCGAACACCAGGATTTGGGTCTGCCAGGCCGAACTCGGACCACGGCGCCACGGCGACGAGGAAATGGATCAGCGGCTGGTGCAACAAATACAGCGTGAAGGTGGCGCCCGCCAACCAGCGGATCGGCCGGGCCACCCGCTCCAGCGTGCCAGGAAACAATCCCGAGATCGCGCGAAAGCCGACGAGATTGGCCGCGAACAGGAGGCCCACGATGTAGTCCTGCACGTAGTCGTGCATGCGCGCGGCCGTCAGCTCGAACTCGCCGTAGATCTCGCCGTAGCGGCTTCCCCAGACGATATTGGCGGCCAGGCCCAGCAGGCTGCCGGCGAACAGGACGATCCCGAGGCGGCAGCCCGGCGGCCGGCGGGCGCAGAGCCGGTAGCAAGCGAGGCCGATCAGCCAAAGCGGGAACAGCACGGCGATTCCTGGTCCCGCCACGGCCATGACGATGGCAGCGGCGAGCAGGTTCCACGGTTTGCGCATGAACCAGGCGCCGCCGAATGCGGCATAGTACAGCGCCTCGAAGCCGAGCGACCAGTACGGCACGTCGGACCCGGGCGGCGCGTGCAGCCACCAGATCTCGTTGAGGAAAACCGAGCTGCTGAGATACTGCGTGGCCTCGCTGCCGGAGATGTCGCAGCACCATCCCCGATAGAGGTCCGGACGCCACGAACGGCCAATGCCATCGAGGATGAAGGTGAGCACGATTGCCGGCAGCGCCACCGAATACAGCCGGGCCAGTCGGTTCACCCCGAATTCCACCGCCGATCGCTCCCGCCCGTCCACCGCATAGCCGATGACGAAGCCCGAGAGCACGAAGAACACGTCGACGGCTTCGCGGCCGTGGCCTTCAAACTGCCACAGCAGGCCGCCGGAGCTGTGACGCCAGGCGGCATGGGACAGGAAGACGGTGACGGCCGCCGACAACCGGACCAGATCGAGATAGATCGAGGTTTCCCGGTTCATGAATCCTGCTTCGCCAAGTCACCGCCAATGACCCCGTCACGGCGAAGGATTCGCCGAAACAGCGCCAACTGGCCGGCACTGGTCTCCTCCCAGCCGAACTGCTCGGCATAGGCGCGGGTCGCCTGTCGGTCCGGAAGGGAATGGAACAGCCGGCGCACGCCCTCGGCAATTCCGGCCGGCGTGTTCCGCTCGACGATCAGCCCAGCCGCGGCACGCTGCACCACTTCGGGATTGCCGGCGATGTTGCTCGCCACCACCGGGGTGCCGCAGGCCATCGATTCCAGCAGCACGTTCGCCCAGCCCTCGCGCGAGGATGCGAGCACCATCGCGTCGGCGGCGCCGTACAGCGCCGGCAGCTCGGCATGCGCACGCGGACCCAGCAGCCGAACCTGTCCGCCCAGCCCGAGGCGGGCGATCAGCGCTTCGAGCCGTGCCCGCTCCGGACCCTCGCCGGCGATGAGCAGGTCGAAGCCCGGCAACTCCGCCATCGCCGCGATGGTGTGGTGATGGCCCTTGCGCTCGATCAGCAAGCCCACGGAGAGCAGCGTCTTGCGGCTCATCCCAAGAGCGTGGCGGGTGGCGGCGCGGTCGGCTTGGTCAGCGGGTGGACGAAACAGCCCGGTGTCGACGCCGTTGCGCAAGGTCGTGACCCGGCTGGGGTCGGCCCCAAGCTCGACCATGCGGCGGCACAATGCGGCACTGACGCCGACCAGCGCATCGGCCCGCTGCATCGCCCCGCGGATCAACCAGCGCGGTACGGCGTGGTCCGGCAATTGGGTGACATCGGAGCCGCGCGCGGTGATCGCCACCGGCTTGCCGAATGCCCGCCCAAGCCAGACCGCGGCAACCCCGTCGGGGTAGAGGTAATGGGCATCGATCGCGTCGAACCGCAGCCCGGCCGCGACCAGGCGGCGCAATGCCCGCAGGCTGGCGAGATAGAGCAGCACCGGGGCGGCGGACATGCCCACTCGTGGGATCACCGGATAGCGGGGGTGGTGGATGGTCAGGCCATGCCGGTGCTCGAGCGTCGGCACGCGGGCGAGGCGGCCCCAGCGGCCGAATTTCGCCCCGGCGCGCGGGAACCACGGGGTCGGCGCCAGGACGGTGCTTTCAACCTCGCCGGTCGCGACCAGATGGCGCAGCCGGTTTTCGACGAACACCCCGTGGTTGGGCCGCTCCCGGTCCGGGAACAGGGTGGAGAAGGTCAGGAGCCGGATAGGGTCCGGGTTCGCCGAGCGTGCGAAGCCGCCGGAATTCACGGGGCTTTGCTCAACTCGTCATAGAGCCGTTGTGCCGCGGGCCGGTCGTCGAAGTCGAGCAGCCCCTGCAGGATTCCGCGCAGGATGCCGATCGCGTCCTCCTTGTGTCCGGTTTGGCTGAGCGCCACTGCCAAATGGTAGTTCACCGTGGGCTCGCCGATCATCTGCCCCGCCGCCTGACGCAGCAGGGTCAGGCCGCTCGCGGCCTTGCCCTGGGTGGTCAGGATCCAGCCCAGCGTATCCGCGGCCTGCGGGGTGGGGGCGATCAAATAGGCTTTCTGGGCGGTCGGTTGGGCCCGGGAATCGTTGCGCTGCTGATAGACCCAGGCGAGGTTGTTCAGCGCCGGCGCGTCACCCGGGCGGGCGGTCAGTACCACTTGCAGATGCGCCTCCGCATCGAAGAAGCGGCGGGCGACGATGTCCAGCGACGACAGCGCCTCGGCGGCCTGGGCATCGGTCGGCTGGTGTTCCAGCCAGTCGCGCAGCAGTTGCGACGCGTTGTCGCCGTGGCCGCTGGCGCTCATGGCGCCGACCGTGCGCAGCAGCAGCGGGGTGGAGGGCGCGGCCCGCAGCTCCGCCAGGTAGACGTTCGCCGCCTCGTTGAACTTGCCTGCCGCCATGTAGACATCGCCCTTCAGCGAACTGGCGGCCGGCTGGTTGGTGGGGTCGCGGGCCAATTGCTCGGCACTGGCTAGCGCGGTGTCGAGGCCGGCGGATTTCAGCACGATGGCGACATAGGATTGCAGCAGCGCGCCGTTGCCGGGCAGGCGCTTCATCCCGTCGTTGATCACCGACTTCGCCGCCGCCGCGTCATTCGCGGTCACCAGCATGTCGGCAAGCGCCCGGCGGCTGTCGATGTCCTCGGGGTTCAGCTCCAGCAGTTGCGAATAGGTGGCGCGCGCCGCGTCGCCCTGGCCAAGTGCGGTTTGCAGCCGGGCCTTGGCGACCAGCAACCGGGTGTTCTCCGGCGTCTCCTTCAGGCTTTGGTCCAGCAGCGCTAACGCCTTTTTCGCGTCGCCGCTGCGCGCATAGAGGTTGATCAGGCCGATGGTCAGCTCAGCGTCTTTCGACGCCGCGGCGTGCGCCGCCTCCAGCAACGCGATCGCCTTCGCGGTCTGCCGGTCGGACAGCAGCAGTCCTACCTGGGTGCTCAAAGCCGCGGCATTGGTCGGCTGGCGGGCCAGCACCTCGGCCAGCGCCGCTTGTGCCTCCACGGGCTTGTCCAGCAGCACGAGGACCTTGGCGAGGTTGATGCGCGGCTGGATCGCGTCGGGGTATTTGGCGATCGTCTGCAGCAGCGACAGCCTGGCACCTTCCAGGTCCAGCTGCCCCATCTTGACCAGCGCCGCGAGATTGCCGACCACCTCGCTTTCGCCCTGCGCCTTGCGCAGCTTGTCGAGCGCCAGTGCCGCCTTGTCCATCTCGCCGGCGCTGATCGCCGCGACCACCAGGGTCTCGCCCGCGCCGGCAATTTCGGGCGACAGCCGCAACGCGTGCTCAAGGTCGGTGGTGGCGCGCGAGGCGTCGCCGATGCCGAGGCGCATCGACGCCAGCCGGGACAGGATGTCGGCATTGTCGGGCGACAGCGCCGCCGCCCGCTCCATGCTCTGCACCGCTTGTTCCGGCTTGCCGGCCAGCGCATAGGCGCGGCCCAGCAGATCCAGCATCTCGCCGTCCGAATTGCCGCCGCCGACCGCCTTGCTCAGCACATTGATCGCCGCCGGCGTGCGTCGCGCGGCGAGTTCGATGCGCGCGAACAGCTTGATGGCGTCGGGATCGGTCGGGTTCCTGGCGAGGAACTTGGTCGCGGCATCACTCGCCTGTTCGGCCTGCCCGAGATTGTATTTGGCGATGGCCAGGAAGTAGTAGGCGCGGGGAAAGCGGCCCAGCAGGGTGGCGATCTTGGTCAGCGCCGCGTCGGCGCCGGCGTAGTCCTTGTCCTTGGTCAGCAACGCGCCTTGGAGATAGATCCCCATGGCGCTGCGCGGTTCCAACTTCAGCGCGAGATCGATGTCCTCGCGCGCCCGCACGTCCTGGCCGGCGATCAGCAGCACGTTGGCGCGCTCGAGCCTCGCCGAAAGATTGTTCGGCGCCAAGGCGAGCGCCGAGTCGAACGCCTCCAGCGCGCGGACGCGGTCGCCCTTCAGGTTCTGCAGCTGGCCGCGCAGCAGCAATGCGTCCACCGCGCGCGGATTGATCTGCAACGCCCGGTCGACCTTCTGTTCGGCGAAGGTTAAATCCTGCCGGGCCACGCCGACACGGGCGAGCGTGATCTCCGGATCGACCGATTGCGGCGTCAGGCGTTCCGCTTCGGTGGCCGAGGCAAGGGCCGCGTCCGGTTCGTTGATCGAAAGCTGTGCCAGCGAGCGCAGCACCAGCAGCGGCGAGGCTTGGTCCGGTGGCAACCCCTGGGATGGGAAGTCACGCAGCAACTCCCGGTAATGGCCTTGCGCCATATAGGCCTGCGCCAGCAGCGGGCTCAGCGTGCGGGCGTCGAAACCCATGTCGCGGGCGGTCTTCAATTCCTTTTCGGCGGCCACCGGATCGCCCATGCGGAGCTGCACCTGGCCGAGGCGGTAATGCGCGGCGGTGTTCTGCGGGTTGGTGCGCACGGCATTGCGCAGTTCGAGCTGGGCGCCCTTCAGGTCGCCTTTGTCCATCAGTTGCTGGGCGACGGCGTAGGAATCACGTTGGCGGCCGTAGCGCCACCAGACGCCGCCGACGATTCCGGCGAAGATCAGCACCGGCACCAGCAGCAGCAGCAGCTTCTTCATCGTGGATCAGCCCATGCGGTCACGGGAAAGCCGACAGACACGATATTGCGCCATGGCGCAACCATTTGATCGTGCGGGGGAATCGGGGCAGCGCTCATGGGGCCGCCCGGCTTGCATCCTCGTCGCCTCCGGGGCCACCGCTCCCGGAGGTGGCGGCGCCCGGTGCCAGCCCATGCGCCTCCATCAGCGTGTACAGGGTCGGGCGACTGACGCCGAGCAGCTTGGCGGCGGTTGCCAGCGTGCCGTTGCTGCGCGCGATCGCCTTCTGCAGCACGTCCCGCTCCGCCCGCAGCCGGGCGGCGCGGAGGTCGAGGTCCTGGGTTTCGGCAACGCCTGCCACCAGTTCGAGATCGGCCGCGTCGATCAACCGGCCGTCGGCCATGACCACCGCGCGCTTCATCCGGTTTTCCAGCTCGCGCACGTTCCCGGGCCACGGATGGACCGAAATCGCCGAGATCGCCTCCTCGGAGAAGCCGCGCAGGTTGCGGGAGAACTCGCGGTTGAAGCGGCCGAGGAAGAAACGGGCCAGTAGCATCGCGTCGCCCGACCGTTCGCGCAGCGGCGGGATGCGTACGGTGACGGAGTTCAGGCGGTAGAACAGGTCGTTGCGGAAACGGCCGTCGGTGACCTGCTCCTCCAGCATCATGTTGGTCGCCGAGACGATGCGCACGTCGACCGGAATCGTCGACCGGCCGCCGACGCGCTCGATCACCTGCTCCTGCAGGAAGCGCAGTAGCTTCACCTGCAACGGATGCGGCAGGTCGCCGATCTCGTCCAGAAACAGGGTGCCCTTGTTCGCCGCCTCGATCTTGCCGATGGTCTGCTTCACCGCTCCGGTGAAGGCGCCGCGCTCGTAGCCGAACAACTCGCTTTCCAGCAGATTTTCCGGAATGGCACCGCAGTTGATGGCAACGAAGGGCATTTTGGCGCGCGGCCCCAGTTCGTGCACCGCATGCGCCAGCGCCTCCTTGCCGGTGCCGCTCTCGCCCAGCAACAGCACGGAGACGTTGGTGGTGGCGAGCCGCTCGATGGTGCGGCAGACCTTCAGCATGGTGTCGCTGGCGGTGACGATGCGCTTGATCGGGGACGGCGCCGGTGCCTCGGCCAGGCGGCGGTTCTCGTCTTCCAGCGCGTGCACCCGCAGCGCCCGCTCAACGATGGTCCGCAGCAGCGCGATGTCCATCGGCTTCTCGCAGAAATCATAGGCGCCGGAGCCGATCGCGCGCAGGGCATGCATGCGGTCGCCGTGGCTGGTGGCGACGATCACCTTCATGTCGGGCACCTGGCGCACCAGCGCCTCGATCGTGGCGAAGCCCTCGCTCACGCCATCGGGATCGGGCGGCAGGCCGAGATCGACGATCGCCGCCGCCGGACGCTCCTTCAGCGCCATGGCGAGGCCTTGCGGACGCGCATGGGCGATGACCAGGTCGCAGGCCGGAAAGGCCCAGCGATACTGGCTGCACAGGCCCTCGTCATCCTCGATGATCAACAGCTTCGGCTTGGTCATGCAGTGTCCCGTTCGGCGGTTCGGCGGCGGAATTGGTTCGTTGGCGCATGGATGGCGGCAGTATAGCGGCGAATCGCGATGCTGGCATGGCCGCGGCCGGCATTGTAGCTGAGGCAATGTTAACGGCGACAATGCTAGCTGGTGGCGTCAAGGGCCAGCATGGCGTGGAAATCAATGGAGTCATCGGCTGGCATGGTTGTTGATTCCATCCTGACGCGAACCGCCCGGGGGGCGGGCTGGGCGATCGGCTGGCGCATGACCACGCGGCTGCTCGGCCTGGTCAACACCTTTGTGCTGGTGCGCCTGCTGGTGCCCGGCGATTTCGGCCTCGTCGCCCTGGCCACCGGATTCGCCCAGGCCATCAGCCAGCTTTCCGCCCTCGGCATCGAGGAAGCGGTGATCCGTGAGCAGGCGCCGACGCGGGAAACCTACGACACCGCCTTCACCATCAACCTCTTTCGCGGCCTCGCCACCGCCTGCATCATCTGCGCCGCGGCCTGGCCGGTGGCTGTGTTCTTCAAGGAACCGCGCCTGGCACCCGTGCTGATCGCCCTCGCCGCCGTGTCCATGGTCACCGCGTTTGAGAATATCGGCACCATCGAGTTTCGCCGCGACTTCGCCTTCGACCGCGAATTCCGGCTGCTGGTGTTGCCGAGGCTCGCCGGCATCGTCGTGACGGTGGCGGTGGCGGTGGTCTGGCAAAGCCATTGGGCGCTGGTCGCGGGCATCGCCACCGGGCAAATCCTGTGGATCGTCATGGGCTACGCGATGCATCCCCATCGGCCCCGCCTGACGCTGTCGGCGTGGCACCAGCTCGCCGGGTTCTCGTTCTGGAGTTGGGCGATCAGCACGGCGGGGATGGTGCGCGACCGGGTTGACGGCTTCGTGATTGGCCGGGTGCTCGATGTCACCCTGGTCGGGATCTACTCGGTCGGTACCGACGTCGCGATCATCCCGACCTATGAGCTTGCCGGTCCGTTGAGCCGCGCCTGCCTGCCGGGCTTTGCCGCGGCCCTGCGCTCCGGGATCAGCGGCGCCGAGAGCTATCTGCGGATTCTCGCGGGCGGGCTGCTGCTCGCTTTGCCGGCCGGCCTCGGCATTTCCCTGGTGGCGGACCAAGTGGTGGTGCTGGCGCTTGGTCCGCAATGGGGGGCGGCGGTGGGGATCATCCGCGTCGTCGGCATCGCCAGCATCACCTATGTGCTGGGCACGATCACCGGCAGCCTGCTGGCGGCGCACGGCCTGATGCGGCTGACCTTCACGGTTGGCATCGTGTCGGTGGCGATACGGGTGTTGGCCATGGCGGTGCTGATCGCCGCATTCGGCTTGCCCGGGGCGGCGGCGGCCTGGGCGATTTCGGTGAGCGCCGAGAACCTGCTGTACATCGCCGTCGCCTTCCGGCGGTTCCGGATTCGCGGTGTCGACCTGCTCCGGCAAATCTGGCGCGCGGCGGTGGCGGGGGCCGTCATGGCGGCCGTCCTCACCGCCACCGGCCTCGGCTGGAGTGCGGCCAGCATCACCACTTCGCCGATCTGGACCCTGGCCGCGGCGGTGGCGCTGGGAGCGAGCGTCTATGTCGCGGTGCTGCTGGGCACCTGGTTCGCCTGTGGCCGGCCGGCCGGTGGTGAGGCGGATCTGCTGGCGTTGGCCGGCCGCTTCATCCCACGGCGCCGGCCCGCCGGCTGAGCCTTCCGGGGGCGGGCCGCCAGGTTCAGGGCGCCGCTGACAGCGGCGTCCGCTCCGGCTCGGCGGCTTCGACCAAGGGCAGCAGCATCCGCATCGTCGTGCCGGAATCGGCGGCTTGGCCGGTGCGGCTCATCACCAGCAGGTCGCCGCCTGCCTCGCGCAACAGCTCGCGCGCCTGGAAAGCGCCGATGCCGCTACCTTCGGGCTTGGACGTGCGGAACGGGCGGAACAATTCGTCGCGGATGAATTCCGGCGTCATGCCGGGGCCTTGGTCGACGATATCGATCATCGCACGGCGCCCCTCGTGGCGGAGCGCCAAGCGAATCGGGCAATCCCCGGCCTCACGGCTCGCCTCGATCGCGTTGTCGAGCAGATGCGTCACCACCGCATCGAATGCGGCCGCACCGATGGCGACGCCGACGCTGCGCCCGTCATCGACCAGCTCGATCGCGGCATGGCGCATCCGCCTGGTGTTGGCGACGATCGCCTCCAGCCGTTCGGCGGGCATGATGACGGTTTCGGCCACGTCGCCGTCCGGCGTCGCCAGCCGCTTGATCAGCGCGCCGATCTTCTGCACCGAGGCACGGATGGTCGCCAGCATGTCGCGCTGGAACTCCGGGTTGTCCAGATGCACCTCGGCGTTGGACAGCAGCAACGACAACTGGCTGGAAACGTTCTTGATGTCGTGCGCCACGAACGCGAAGCGCTTGCCGTATTCATGCAGCTGGCGGGTCTGCATCATCACCTCGGTCGCCCGCTGTTCGGCGACATGGGTCGCGACCTGGCGGCCGACGATGCGCAACAGGTCGTACGCCTCGCGGTCCAGCTTCAAGGGGACGCGCGCCGGGGCGGCCAAAACGAAGCCGATCAACCGCCCGCCATGGTTCAGCGGCACGCCGAGCCAGAAACCGGCGAGCCCGGGCACGGCCACGCCGGCGTCGGCGCTCGCCTTGGCGATTTCGACCACCCAGTCGCCGTCGCGGAACGCCGGCACCAGCGGGTTGTCCAGCATGATCGGCGCCGCCGCCGCCGGCATGTTCCACGACCCCGCCCATTGGAACGCGGCCTCGGCCGGTTCGCGCAGGAACAGCACGCCGCCGGGGCTGTCGAGCACCTCCGCCACCGCGCGGATGACGCGGGTGTGCAGGGCGATATAGGCGTCCGGCGCGGACAGGATCTCGATGCAACGCATCCATTCCTTGTGATAGTCGTAGCGCGAGCTGAAGAAGTGATCGACCAGCAGGAAACGCAGGCGCGTGCGCGTCGAGCTTGAGGTCAGCAGCACCGCGAGCGTCACCAGCCCGGAGAAAATGAGGCTGATCTCGGCGACCCCGCCCCAATCGGCGCCGATGTAGCGAAACGCCTCGCCGGCCGCGACCACGCCGAGCAGGAAGATCCCGGACACCATCAGCGTGGCGCTGTGGAACACCGCGGTGCGGGAGACATGGATGTCGACCTGCCAGTGACGGCGGTTGCGGGCGGCGGCCACCGCCAGCAGTGGCGCCACCACGGCGGTGGCGATGGCGCGGCCGTCGAACAGGGCGGCCGAGATCTGGCGGAACAGCAGCGCGTCGGCCGACAATGCGATGTCGTAGATGGACAGCGCGCCAAGGGCGATGCAGGGCAGGTTGACGTGCCAGCGCATCTCCGCCGGGGTGTTGAGATAGAGGTTCTCGATCAGCAGGACGCTGCAGACGGCCAGTCCCAGCCGCGCCACCATCACCGCCGACCAGGTGGTGACCGAAGCGCCCGGCGATGCGCTGGCCAGCATGAGCGTCACTATCGCCACCAGGGCGGCCACCAGCCCCATCATCAGGAAGGCCTGGTTGCGCTGGCGGGCGCCCAGCACGGTGCGCCGGTACAGGTGCAAAATGAAACCGCACCACGCCGCCGCCCGCGCGAGATCGAGCAGGCCCGGCAGCATGCCGGTGGGATAACGCGCGATCAGGGTCATCGAGGTGGCCCAGATCGCGGTCACGAGACAGGCGAGCACGAGCAGCCGCCCGGTCTTGCTGAGCGGCGAGCGGCTGAGGATCAGCGCGCAAAGCAGCAAATACAGGGCGGCGCAGGCGGCGTGCAGCACGATGGTGGCGGTGATCCAGGTCATCGGACGCCGCTCACGCCCAAGGGCCTGCCCGGCCTGCCGGCGGCATCAGGATCAACGCGACCCTTCCTGGAACAGGATCACCCGCACCGTCGCGAACAGGATCAGCAGGTCGAGGAACAGGCTGCGGTGTTTCACGTAATAAAGGTCGTAGGAGAGCTTTTGGCGGGCGTCCTCGACCGAGGCGCCATAGGGATAATTCACCTGCGCCCAGCCGGTGATGCCCGGCTTCACGCTGGCGCGGTCGCGATAGAACGGAATCACCTCGGCCAGTTGGTCGACGAAATGCGGACGCTCGGGCCGGGGGCCGACGAAGCACATGTCGCCTTGCAGCACGTTGAACAGCTGCGGCAACTCGTCGATCCGCACCCGCCGCAGGAAGGCGCCGATGCGGGTCACCCGCGGATCCTTCTGGCTGGCCCAGGTCGGGCCACGCGATTCGGCATCGATGCGCATGCTGCGGAATTTCAGCAGGGTGAACACCTCGCCGTGCAGCCCCACCCGCTCCTGCCGATACAGCGCCGGTCCCGGGCTCTCCAGGCGCACGGCCAATGCGGTCAGCAGCATCACCGGCAGGGTCGCGATCAGGAAGGCGACGCTGATCACGATGTCGAAGCCGCGCCGCGCCATCTCCTCGACGCGGCCGCGCGCGAGGCCGGCGGCGAACAGCATCCAGTCCGCCTCAAGATGTTCAAGGTCGATCCGCCGCAATTGCTGTTCGCGAAACTCGACGTCGCTGAAAATCTGGATGCCGGCGTATTTGCAGCGCAGCAGTTCGTCCTGCGGCACCGCGCCGCGCGCCTTCGACGTGACCACCACGCCCCAGACGCGCCGCCGCTTCAGGCTCGCAGGGGAGAGGCGAGCACCCGCGTCGGGCGGTAGCACGCCCGCCACCGTGAAGAAGCCGGGGCGCAGGGCGCGGATCGCCGTCTCGGTGTGCTGGGCGTCGAGGGTTGCGCCGATGATGAGCACGCGGCGGGCGAACAGGTTCAGCCGCATCGCGAGGCTGAAGGCAAGTCGGGTGGCGGACAGCATCACGTACCCAGATCAGCACGAACCGCAGCGGGTGCAGCAGGTCGGGGCCGATCAGGAAGCTGGTGTCGATGCCCGCCAACAGAGCGACCAGCAACACGGCGGGCAGGGCCAGAAGGGCCGCGACCGCGGTGTTGACCACCAGCCGGCGGGTCTGCAGGCAGATCTCCGGCCGGTACAGGCCGATGGCGATCGACGTCACGCCGGCGGTCATCGCGAGGAGGGCGGCGTGTTGCGCCAGGCTGAAATCGATGTGCATGGCCGCCGCCGCCGCGGTCGCCGGCATCAGCAAGACGTAGATGACCAGGAAGCACAGAACGAATTCGAGCAGCCAGAGCAGGACCATTTCCGGCGCGACGTAATGACCGAACAGGCGCGTCATCGCGCAGCCATCACAACAGGGGCGGCCGGGTTGGCGCCGGGCCGGGTCACGGTGGCTGGTCTTGCGTGGAAATTCGCCGTCATGGACGTCGCCTGATTGTTGTCGTCATGAACGTACGCGGTTCGGCGGTTCGGTCAGGCGGAAGGCGGGCGGCTCGGTGGGGGTGGTGACAACTGCGGCAACGACTGAAAAAAATTGAGCGTGATCTCGGCAAAAATGCTGTACGGGCGCGCTCGGGCAGAGGTCAAGAGCCAATCACCCTCCCTGAACATCAAAATCGTGCCGATCACGATTTAGTATGGTAACAGGATATCCACGCGCCGGCGTCGCGACGACAGAGTAACAATGTGGTTGGATGTGGGCGGCTGGCGGGGCGGTACCGAAAACGTGACCGGCGGGGTGGCGGGATGGGCCGAGAAGCGGGCGAAGTTCGACCGGCACGGATATCGGCGAAGGCGGGAGCTTAATCGGCATTCATGTTGATTTTCAACCATATGCACGGCCTTAAACCTAACCTTTACGTTGGAATGATAGCGGTGCTACATGCAAGTCGCGGGTACGAAGATCGAACGGCCGAGCGTGCTCAAAGGCAATTCCATGACAATGGGAGAGGCCTGGAGACCGCGGGTTTGCGAGGGGCGTGGTCGATGAAGGCGTGTAGCTCAGTGGCAGAGCGCTGTCATTACATGGCAGGGGTCGGGGGTTCGATTCCTTCCGCGCCTACCGACATTGCGGAACCGGGGCAGCCATGAAGATCAGCAAACATCGAATGATGTCATTCCTGCATCCCGCCGGCGGGAATCCTGTCCGGCTTTCCTGGCACGGCAAGAAAAACATCCGTTTGCCGCCCTGATGATGGGGCTTTTTCTTGGCGCCTGTTCGTCGAAATCCGGTCCGGTCACCACCGTCATGCCCGACGTGCCGGCCACGAATGTCGGTTCGGCTCAGGACAGAACCGGCGGCGCAATACGTGATCGGCGCCGGCGACCAGCTCGGCATTTCGGTCTATCGCGCGCCGGAGCTCAGCGTGCCGAGCCTTCCGGTGCGGCCGGACGGGCGCATCTCGATGCCGCTGATCCCCGACATCGTGGCCGCCGGCAAGACGCCGACCCAGCTCGGCAAGGAGCTGCGAGGAGCGGCTGAAGGAATACGTCAAGGACCCGATCGTCACCGTCATGGTGACCGGCTTCGTCGGCCCGTTCAACCGCCAGGTCCGGGTGATCGGCGAGGCGACCGAGCCGCATGGCGATCCCGTACCGCGACCACATGACCGTGCTGGACGTGATGATCGCGACCAAGGGGCTGACCAAGTTCGCCTCCGGCAACCGCGCGGTGATCGTGCGTCAGAGTCGGCGACAAGCAGGAGAGCATCCAGGTCCGGCTGTCGCGACCTGCTGAAGGACGGCGACATCGATCAGAATGTCGAGATGCAGCCGGGCGACACGCTGATCATTCCGCAAAGCTGGTTCTGACGCCGTCGCCCCCGCAGCGCCCGAGCATCAAATCGTGAGCACAGATGAGCACGCTTCTGATCCTTGCCCGCCGCATCCTGGTGGCCGCGTGGCGCTACCGCTGGGCGGCGGTCGCGTTGTCTGGATGATCTGCGGCGCCGGCTGGGCCGTAGTCTACACCGATCCCCAACCAGTACGAGGCCAGCGCGCGGCTGTATGTCGATGCCGACGCGGTGCTGACGCCGCTGCTGCGCGGGCTGTCGATCGACAACTCGCTGGCGCAGCCAGCTCGACGTGCTGCAGCGGACCCTGCTGAGCCGGCCCAACCTCGAGAAGCTGGTCTCCAACACCGACCTCGACCTCACCATCACCGGGCCGTCCGACCTCGAAGCGACTGGTCGGCGCGCCTCGGCACCGACATCAAGATCACGCCGCAGACGCGCAACCTGTTCACCATCACCTACCGCAACACCAGCGCCGAAGCTCGCCTTCGACGTGGTGCAGACGATCCTGACCACCTTCATCGAGAGCAAGACCGGCAACAACCGCTCGGAGATGGAGAACGCGCAGCTGTTCCTGCAGCAGCAGATCGCGGCCTACGAACGCCAGCTGCGCGACGCCGAGCGGAAGCGGGCCGATTTCCGCTCCAAATACCTCGATCTGCTGCCGATGGGCGATACCGGGGCAGACCCGGTTGGACCAGGCGCAGGGGACCGTTGCGCGCGCTGCAGGGCCAGCTCGCCGACCAGGTGGCCAAGCGCGACCTGCTCAACAAGGAGCTGGCCTCGACCTCGCCGCTGATCGTCACCGAGACCGAGGCTGCCGCCGGCGGGCCCGGGGCGGGACGGCGCGCCCGCGACCCCGCGAGTTCGATCGCGCCGGACCGCGTAGCGCGCAAAACGAGCTGAACGATCTGCGGCTGCGCTACACCGAGAACCACCCCGACGTGGTCGCCGCCAAGCGGCGTCTCGAGGCGGTCAAGTCGTCCGCCGCCGAGACGGCCACGGCGTCAGCGGCCCACGGCGGCGCGCGCGCCGGCCGCTGCGGCGGCGCAAGAGGACCGCAGGCCGCCGAGCCGGGCGAAGGCCGGCCGCCAAGTGCCGCACTCGCCGGCAATGCGATGCCGCAAGGACGTGCCGACCGCCGGCGCCGCCGGACGCCCGGCGTTGCCGCGATCCCAGGCGCCGTGGTCGCCGGCGATGCCGCGACGCCGGCCGCGGTCGGCGCGGCCGACGCGCTCGCTGCCGAACCCGATCTTCGAGCAGCTCAAGGTGCGGACTGTACGAGGCGGAATCGCAGATTGCCTCGCTGCAGCGGCAGATCGCCGACGCGACCCGCGAGCGCGACCGGCTGGAGGAGATGGCGCGCAGCGCGCCCGGGCATGCAGGCCGAATACATCAACCTCAACCGCGACTACGACGTGCTGCGCAAGAACTATGAGGAGCTGCTGTCCCGGCGCGAGCAGATGCGGATCGCCACGGCCGCCGAAGCCGATGCCGACAAGATCAAGATGCAGATGATCGATCCGCCGCAGGTGCCGCAGAATCCGGTGGCGCCGAAGCGCGCGCCAGCTGTTCTCGATCGGTGCTGGCGGCGGGCCTCATCGCCGGTGTCGCGGCGGCGTGCTGCTGGTGCAGTTCGACCAGTCGTTCCACACCATCGACGAACTGCGCGACCTTGGCCTGCCGGTGGCCGGCGGCGTCTCGCTGCTGAACGTGTCCGTGACCCGCGGACGGCTCGCTGCGGTGTTGGCGTTCGGCATGTCGCTGGTGCTGCTGGGCGCGCGTCTATGGCGGGCTTGCTGTACCGCATCGCTCCACACGCCGGGCGTGGCCTGACCATGGCATCCGATCCCTCGCATCTGGTCGAACGGGTCGCCGAGCGGCTGCGTGGCGTCGGCGGGCTTTCCGCGCCAGAGCCGGCGGCGGAGCGCGATCGCCGCCGGATCATCCGTGAGGACGCGAGCGTAAGCCGGTGCAGCGCCGCCCACGACGTGCCGAGGCGCGCCGAGCACGCCGATGACTCGGGGTCGTCGGACACAGGCTGATCGGCCGCGAGCTGTCATTCTCCGATCTCCGCTCCGGCACGATCCGTGCCACCCGGCGGCGCGGGAGACGAACGCAAGGCGGCGGACGATCTGCCCGCGGGCGCTGGCCCCGGCGAGGGTGCGGACGACTACGACCCGCCGCAGCTTCCCGACAGCGCTGCCGCACGATGACGAGGAATCGCCCGGTCGGGCGGTCGTCGACGCGGCGCGGCGCTCGGCGCCGGTGCTCGCGGATGCCGCCACGTCGCTGACCGATCGCCGGAGGCGCAGCGGCAGCCGCCGCTCGACATGGCCTCGCTGGAGAAGGCCGGGCCTGGTGGTCGGCCACAAGGTGCGCACCCGCATCTCCGAGGAGTTCCGCATCACCGTCGGCCATATCCTGCGGTCGATGCACGCCAACTACACGCCTGGCCGCGGCGCGCCGAACGTGATCATGGTGACCAGCGCGCGCCCGGGCGAGGGCAAGAGCTTCTCCACGCCTGAACCTCGCCGGCAGCGATCGCCCAGCACACCCAGCGCGAGGTGCTGCTGGTGGACGTCGACGCCAAGCAGCGTTCGATCTCGGCCGAGCTTGGCCTGGCCGAGCGGCCGGGGCTGCTCGACCTGTCGGCCAACACCGCGCTGCGCATCGAGGACGTGATCGTGCGGACCGCGATCCCGCATCTGTCGGTCATCACCGTCGGGTCCGGCCATACGACGGGCGCGGATATCTCGCCGACGCGCCCGGTGACGGCGCTGGTGGAGCGCATCGCCCGGCGCTTCCCCAACGCGGTGGTGCTGCTGGACGCGCCGCCCTGCCTGTCGACCAGCGATCCCAGCACGCTGGCGCCGTTCGTCGGCCAGATCGTGCATGGTCGTCGAGGCCGAGCGCACCCAGCGCAACGAGGTCGTGGCGGCCCTCGACCTGATCAAGGCCTGCCCGTCGGTCACCCTGATGCTGAACAAGATCCGGCTGACCACCAGCTACACCTTCGGGGCGTACCATTATTTCGGAACCTATTCGTAGCGGCTCGATCGCTCACCAGGCCTGAGTTTCGGCCCAGGGAGCAGCCGATCGGCAGTCGCCAGCCGCGCAGCCGGTACAGCGGCCGCGTCGGCTATCTGCTCGTGGCCGGCATCGGCGGCTGGTTCGCCTGCGCCGGCGATGCCCGGGCGCAGAGCTTGGCGCCGCGTCGGCCCGGACCTAAGGGTCGGCGATCTCCGCGGCCAGTTCGATTCGGTTTTTGGCAATGTCTCGCCCGCCGGCACGAAAGCCTGGGACGTGACATACGGGCTGGGCGTCAGCGAAACCTACGACGACGGCGTACTGGCCAGCGGCAATGGGTTCAACGGGCGCTTCGGCAGCGACCTGATCACGCGCATTTCGCCCAATATCGCCATCAGCGCCAATTCCAGCCGGGTTCAGGGCAACATCTTCTACGCCCCGTCGCTGAACCTCTACACGTTCCACGGCAACCAGACCTATGTCGGGCAAAACCTGAACGGCAGCCTCACCGCGACGGTGGTCCCGAATCTTTTCTACATCGATCTGCGCGCCTACGCCGCCGAGCAGCCGGCCTATGGTGGCCAGGTCGCCACCAACTACAACGGCCAGAGCCAGGGCCAGGTGCAGACCACCAATTTCTCCATCGCGCCCCGGCTGGAGCATCGCTTCGACGGCACCGGCACGCTGGTACTGAGCGATACGTTGTCGCGCACCCAGACCAGCAGCGCCAACAACAACGCCCTTCCGGCGAACTCCGCCGTCAACCCATTTTTCCCGCAGGTGGTGAACGGCACCGCCCTGACCAACGAGCAGCACGCCAACTTCACCACCGGCGAAGATTTCGGCCGCCTGCAGAACAGCCTCGACTTCCTCGCGTCGCAGACACAAGGCAGCGGTGCGGTGCCGTGGCGTCGCACCGCCTGACCTACGGCTACGACGCGAGCTATGCGCTCACCCGCATCTTCACCGTGTCCGCCGGCATCGGGCACGAGAACATCAGCTACAGCGGAACGTCGGGGTTCAACGTCAACGACGTCACCTGGAACGTCGGCATCCGCGCCACGCCGGACGCCGACACGTCGCTCGGGATCAGCTACGGCCACCAGACGGCGGCAACTCGTTGTCGCTGGACGGCAATTTCGCGCCGACCGCGCGAAGCCGCATCTTCGTCCGCTACTACCAGACGGTCGGTACGCAGCTCGACCAGTTGCAGAACAACCTCAACGGCTCGCGCACCTCGGCCACCGGCATCAGCATCGACCCGGTGACCGGCGTGCCGATCCAGGTGAACAACAACTTCGCCACCGGCACCCAATTGCCGGTTTATCGCACGACAACGGCCTCGGCCACGGGCGTGCTCAACTACGACCGGGACATCTTCAGCGTCTCGGCCTCGCATGACGACCAGCAGCTGTTGTCGGCGACGGCGCAGAGCAGCACGCAGTTCGGCGCACCGGTTTCCACCTCCGGCTACCAGGCCAGCGCCGCCTGGACCCACACCGTCTCCCCGGACCTTTTCAGCAACGCGACACTGCAGTACACCACGCGCACGGTGCCGTTCCGCGCGATCGGCGCGACCGGCAAGAGCCCCGACCAGACCACGCTGAGCCTCAACCTGTCGCTCAGCTATTCGTTCAGCCAGACGTTGACCGGGATGCTGCAATACACCCGCATCAACACCACGGGCCCGAGTTTCGGCCAACCGCCCCGGCACGACATAGCGACGGTCAGCCTGCAAAAAACCTTCTGACGGGCGAAGATGTACGAGAAATTCTACGACTTCACCGGCATGCCGTTCCAGCTGACGCCGGACAGCCGCTTGTTCTTCGGCAGCAGCGGGCATAGCCGCGCCATCGCGCACCTGATCTACGGCCTGTCGCAGGGCGAGGGCTTCATCGTCGTCACCGGCGAGGTCGGCGCCGGCAAAACCACGCTGGTCGAACGGCTGTGGTCCGAGCTTGACCGCGACACCTATACGCTTGGCCAAGATCAACACCACGCAGGTGTCCGGCGACGATCTGTTCCGCCTGGCCATGACCGGCTTCGGCATCCCGAGTGCCGGCATCGACAAGGCCACGCTGCTGCGCGATTTCGAGGAGATGCTGCGCACCTACAGCGCCGGCGGCCGGCGCTGCCTGCTGGTGGTGGACGAGGCGCAGAACCTGTCGCTCGCCGGCGCTGGAGGAGCTGCGCATGCTCTCCAACGTCACCGTCGAGGCCGGCGCATCGCTGCAGACCATCCTGCTGGGCCAGCCGCAGTTCCGCCGCAAGCTGGCGAGCCCCGACCTCGACCAGCTGCGCCAGCGCGTGCTCGCCTCCTACCATCTCGGGCCGCTCGTCGGACGAGGAGACCCGGGCCTATATCGAGTACCGGCTGACCGCGGTCGGCTGGAACGGCAATCCGCATCTTCACCGACGGCGCGTTCTCGGCGATCTTCCGCTACACCGGCGGCATCCCGCGCCGGATCAACCGGCTGTGCTCGCGCGTGCTGCTGTATGGCGCGCTGGAGGAGAGCGACAGCATCACCGGCCCGATGGTCGACAACACCGCCGACGAGCTGCAGCAGGACCTCGGAGGGTCGCGCCGGCGGTGCCGGCGCGGCCGGCAAGGTCGCGGCCACGGGCGCGACCTGGCCGCGCAGATCGGGCAGCGTGATCGGCGGTTCGCTGAACGGCGCCGCCGGCTTCGCCGAGGATCGCGGCCCGCCGATCACGAGCTTGCGCAGCGGGTGCAGGCTGCTGGAGGACGCGGTGGCGCGGCGCGAGCGGGTGTTCCAGCGGCTGATGGACGTGTTCAGCGGCTTCAACGCCAATCGCGGATGAAGCCGCAAGACGCCATGCCTGCCGCCACCATGCCTCCGATCGTCAATGCCATGACCGTGGACGTGGAGGACTATTTCCAGGTCCAGGCCTTCGCCGGCGTCATCGACCGCGCCAGACTGGGACGGCATCGCGTCGCGGGTGGAGGCGAACACCCATCGCATCCTCGAGCAGTTCGCCGCGGCCGGCGTGCAAGGCCACCTTCTTCACCCTGGGCTGGGTCGCCGAGCGCTACCCGGCGCTGATCCGCCGCATCGTCGCGGACGGGCACGAGCTGGCCAGCCACGGCTACGGCCACGCCCTGGTCAATTCGCTCGACGAGGCGGCGTTCCGCGCCGACATCCGGCGCGCCAGGGCGATCCTGGAGGATGCCGGCGGCGTGGCCGGTGCGCGGCTATCGCGCGCCCACCTTCTCGATCGGGCCGCGCACTCCCTGGGCGTATGACGTGCTGGAGAGGAAGGGTTATCGCTACAGCTTCGTCGATCTTCCCGATCCGCCACGATCTGTATGGCGAGCCGGATGCGCCGCGCTTCGCCTTCCGCCCGGCCGGGCATGCGATCTGGGAGATGCCGATGACCACGGTCCGGCGTGCGGGCGCAATCTGCCCTGCGCCGGCGGCGGCTATTTCCGGCTGCTGCCCTATGCGTTGTTCCGCATGGGGCTGCGCCGCCTCAACCGCGACAGAGCGCCAGTCCGGCATCTTCTACTTCCATCCCTGGGAGGTCGACCCCGGCCAGCCGCGCGTTCCCGGCCGCCAGCCGGGCGGCGCGATTCCGCCATTACGTCAATCTCGCTGCGATGTCCGGGCGGCTCGACCGGCTGCTGCGGGATTTCGCCTGGGACCGGATCGACCGCGTATTCGCCGAATTGGCCGCCGTCGCCGGCATGACGCGACGATCTGCCTGAGCTGCTCGACGACGCGTCCGCTGCCGCTGGGATGCGTTCGTGCATGCCCAGCCCGATGGCAGCTTCTTCCATCTCGCCGGCTGGCGCCGGGTGATCGAGCGTGCCTTCGGCCACCCACGCATTACGTCCTCGCCGAACGCGACGGCGAGCATCATCGGCATGCTTCCGCTGGCGCAGGTGAAGACGCGCCTGTTCGGCAATTCGCTTATCTCTGTGCCGTTCTGCGTGCTATGGCGGTCCGCTGGCCGCCACGCCGACGCCGCCGGCGCGCTGGCAGGCGCATGCGGCGGCATTGATGCAGCGGCTCGCCGTGCCGGTGATGGAATTCCGTTTTCGCCAGCCACCCGCCTGGCTCGATCCCGCCGGCTGGTCGGTCCGGTCCGATCTCTATGTGACGTTCCGCAAGGCCATCGGCCGCCGACGACGACGCCAACCTCAAGGCGATTCCGCGCAAGCAGCGGGCGATGGTGCGCAAGGGCATTGAGCGCGGACTGTCATCGACGGTCGATCGCGATGTGGCACAGTTGCACGCGATCTACGCCGAGAGCGTGCGCAACCTCGGCACCCCGGTGTTCGCGCCACGCTATTTCCGCATTCTGCCGGAGGTGTTCGGTGAGAACTGCGACGTGGTCACCATCAGGGATGGCGAGGAGGCGATCGCCGCGGTGATGAACTTCTATTTTCGCGACGAGGTGCTGCCCTATTACGGCGGCGGCCGCGCGATCGCCCGAGAGCGGTACGGCAACGATTTCATGTACTGGGAGGTGATGCGCCGCGCCGCCGCCCGCGGCTGCGCGCGTGTTCGATTTCGGCCGCAGCAAGCTCGGCACCGGCGCGTTCGCCTTCAAGAAGAACTGGGGTTTCGCGCCGGAGCCGCTGCATTATCGCTTACCGCTTGGCGCCGGGTGCCGCGATCCCGGACCACAACCCGCTGAACCCGAAATACCGGCTGTTCATCGCTGCCTGGAAGCGGCTGCCTTTGCCGGTCGCCAATCTGCTGGGACCGCCTGTCGTGCGTGGGATCGGCTGATGCGCGGGCCGGTCGACTGGCGCGTGACCGAACACCGCTACGCCGGCGGCGCCGGATCGGCTAGGCTGGAAACGATCCGGGTGCCTGATCGCCCGGGCAGGGACATCGCATGACCGCCCAAACCTCCACTTCCACCAATGACCTGCAGACCGTGTGGCGGCTGGCCCAGATGCCGGTGATCCAGGCTGTCGGCCTCGGCGTGATCGTGCTCGGGTTTGTATTCAGCACCGAAGTCACGGCGGCAATCGGCGTCTGGTACGCTTCCACCGCCTACAGCCATTGCTTCTTCGTGCTGCCGATCGCGATTTATCTCGGGTGGGAGCGCCGGCACATGTTAGCTGGCGTGCGGATCGAACAGATGAACTGGCTGGTCGTGGGCGCGCTGCCGCTGAGCCTTGCCTGGCTGGCGGCCGAGCGTCTCGGCATCATGGAGGGGCGGCAGCTGATCGCGGTGGCGATGCTGGAATTGCTGTTCCTGGCGGTGCTCGGTTGGCAGATGTTCAAGGCGCTCGCCGCGCCATTGCTGTACCTGTTTTTCCTGGTGCCGTTCGGCGCCTTCCTCACGCCGGCGCTGCAGGATTTCACTGCGTCGTTCATCGACGTGGGGCTGAGGGTGCTGGCAATCCCGCATTTCTCCGACGCCTATATCATCGAGATTCCAGAAGGCCGCTTCTTCGTGGCCGAAGCCTGTGCCGGCTTGCGCTTCTTGATCGCCTCGATCGCATTCGGCGTGCTGTACGCGTGCCTGATGTACACCAGCATGTCCCGCCGCCTCGCTTTCATCGGTGCCTCCATCGTCATCCCGATCGTGGCCAACGGCGTGCGCGCGCTCGGCATCGTGGTGCTCGGCCATGTGCTGGGCAGCGCCGAGGCGGCGGCGACGGACCACGTCCTCTATGGCTGGCTGTTTTTCTCGATCGTCATCATGCTGTTGATCCTGGCCGGCCTGCCGTTCCGTCAGGACGCGGTACCTGCATCTGGCCGGACCATCCCCGCCCCGCTCGCGTCACGCGCTTCACCTTCGCCCGGCATGGCCGGCCCGCGGCAGAGGGCGTTGTTCGTCTCCGTCGTGGGGATCGGGGGGATCGCGGCTCTGGCACTGGGGCTGGCCGCTTGGGTCGACAGCGCCGGCGACGTCCTGCCGCCAACCCCCGCCGCACGCTTTGCCGCGCCCGCCGGCTGCGGCCCGGCCATCGTCGATTCCAGTGCCGCGGGACTCCAGAAGCTGCACTTCGCCTGTCCGGGCAATCGGCTGGACGTGACCGTGCAGACCTTCTCGCCACGGGTGAATCCCGCCCGCATCATGGCGGCATTGCGCCGGATGACCGGCGAACAGGAGGCCGAGGACCCAACCTATTCCAACGTCGAGATTCCCAACCAGCAGCCGCCCAGCTGGCGCTTCGTGACCACCGAAAAACCGGCCCGCGCCACCGCGACCGCGCTGTGGGTCGACGGCCAGCCGGCGAAAGGCGGATTGGCGGGGCGCCTGGCACTCGCGCGCAACAGCCTGTTCGGCGCGGCGCAGGCGCCGGTGCTGATCGCGGTCAGCCAAAGCTCCACCCATCCGCAACTCTACCCCGACGAGGAACAGCAAATCCGGGCGCGGATCGCGGGCTTCCTCGGCGGCCAGCCGGCGTTGACGGCACTGGTGGGGCAGCTTGCCGTTCCGCGGACCGCGCCGGCCAGCTGATTCCCGGCGGCGGCAAGTCAGGCTGGTTTGCCGCCCTCGTCCATCGCGCCGCGCTCGGCCGCCAGCTTGGCGATCCGCCGGGCATTGGCGCTCCAGGTGAAATCTCGCGCGATCAGCTCGGCCCGCGCGGCTTCACCGAGGCGTTGACGCAGCCGGGGATCGCCGATCAGCAGCGCGATCGCCTGCCATAGCGCGCCCTCGGCCGCAGGGTCGAACAGCAGCGCCGTCCGCCCATGCTCCAGGATCTCCCGAATGTTGGGCTGGTCCGGTGCCACGATGGCGCGGCCGGCGGCCATGTAGTCGATGAGGGTCAGCGGCGATTCGCCGGCGGTGGCGCATGGCTGCAAGGCGATGTCGAAATCCGCCACCAGGTCGGGAATGCGTAGGGGGTCCACCTCCCCGGTCAGGGTGACGCGATCGGCGAGGCCGAGTTCGGCGGCGAGATGCGCCAGCCGCGAGCGATCCGGGCCGCCGCCGATCAGTGTCAGCGTGATCGAACGCCGCTGTGCGGTGATGCTCCGGATCACCGCGTCCAGCCCCGGCCAGTTCCGCGCGGAGCCGACGAAGCCCAGCACCACCGGGCGCGACGCTGCTTGCATGGCTGCCGACGGCGCGAACGGCGCCGGCAGGAAGCGATCGAGCAGGACGGCGTTCGGGGCGATGTCGATCGTCGCCGGCTCGGCGCCGCCCTCCCGCAACCTGGTCATGACGAGCTCGCGCAGCACGCCGCTCACCACCAGCAGTCGGTCGGCGCGGCGCCAGATGCGGCACTCCATCGAGCGGGCCAGACGGGACCATCGCGATCCGCCGCCGCGCTCCAGCACGCCGCTCCGCTGCGCGTCGATCTCCAGAAAATACCGCAGGCCGCGACTCCGCGCGAGCCAGCCCGCGGCCAGGTGGCAAGGGGAATAGCTGGCGTAGATCAGGTCCGGCCGGAACGCGTCGCAGGCGCGGCGCAACCGCAGATAGGCCGGAACGCTGTCGGCCAGCGCCATCAGGCTGCCCAGCGCCCCCGCCCGCTCCGCCTTTGCGGCGGCGTCGGGTCCGACCACGCGGACCGCGTGGCCTTCGCGCAGCAGAGCGGAGACCTGTTCCTCCAGCCGGATGCGTGGTCCGTCATGCGACCGGATCTGGTGGCTGTACAGGATGCGCACGGAACCGCTGCTCAGCTAAGCCGCCGCCGCGCCCACTGGCGCGTGGCACCGAGCATCTGGCGCGCCAGCATCGTGAGCCCGCGCGGCCGCCGCGGGTTGATCAGCAACAGTCCGATGCGCTGGCGCCGAGTGCTTGTCCAGGCCTGCTTGTAGTCATCGTCACCGCGGCCGAAATCCAGCTCTTGCACCTGCTCGCGTTCCAGCATCTCGTGGATCATCATCGCGGTCAGCAGGGTGCCGGGCGAGAGCGACTTGAATGCCTCGTCATGCGCCAGCTTCAGCACGCAGGCCTGCCCGTTCATGACGATCCATAGCTGCACCGCGATGGCGATGCCGCTGCCGCCCAATTCGGCCCGCGCGCGCAGCACGCCGAGGCGCAGCACGCCGAGCTCAGCCGCATGGCGCATCATCTGGGCGTTGAAATCGGGATATGGCTCCGGCACTTTCCAACTGCGGGCGTAGACGCTCTCATAGGCGGCGATGCCATCTGCGAGGTTTGCCGGGTTGGCCACTATTTCGAGGGCAACGCCTTCGCGCTCGGCCCGTCGCATGCGGCGGCGGATGGTTTCGCGCAATTCCCCCGGGCGGGTCTGCAAATACTCCGCGAATGACCGCCCGGCGACGGGTTCGTGCCAATTGCCGAAATGGGCGAAGCGGCGGACGAGCAGGCCCTCGCTTCGCATGCCGGCCAGCAGCAGGTCGCGCGCGGGCAATTCCTCCGGCAGCGCATCAAGCCGCAGCACCGGCCAGCGGCGGCAGAATACCGCCATGCTGCGCCCGATCGCCCGCAACGCCGCATCATCAAGTCCGGGCGCCAGCAACGGCTGGTAAAGACAGCTATAGGGATTGGTCAGGCTCTGGAGATCCCGGCCGAAATTCAGCGTTTGCAACGGCAACAGCGCCACCGGGCGGTCGCCGTCGCGGCACAGCAGGAACTGCGCCGCCGCCGCCTGCGGCATCCCAGCCGCCAGCATGCTGCGCCACCAGGCGGCGGTGGCGAAGAAGCTGTCACGCGATGCGTGCGCGAAAAGCTCCGGGCACGCCATCGGCAGCGCGTCGAAATCGGCGAACGCCTCGACTGGGCCGATCATTGCAGGTGCGCTCGGTCTTCAGTCGATCAAGGCATGATCGAGCTGATCATGCCCAGGTGAGTGCGGGCGTAGTAGTAGGCACAGCCGAGCAATTCATGCATCGCGTAGTAGCTGTTGTGCAGCGATGTCGGGGATGGTACGAAATCGTCCAGGCGAAGCTTCGGCCACGGGTCGAACCGGATTGGCGCTGCAACCGCGGTGATGCCGAAATGCGCGAAGGCCATCAGCGACCGCCGCATGTGCCAGGCATTGGTGACGATGTAGGCGCCGCCGATGCCGCTTTCGCGCAGCAGGGCGGCACTGAACCGCGCATTCTCCCACGTGTCGATGGAATCCGGCTCGACCCAGCGAACCGGGGTGGCGAACTCGCTCCGCAGGCTCGCGGCCATCTGGGTGGCGATCGGAACGGCACCGTCTTCCAGCACGCCGCCGGTGACCAGGACCGGAAGTCCGGTGCGATGGTGAAGCAGCGCGCCGGCGCGCATCCGGTCGAGGGTGATCTCGCCGATGCCGCTGGCCTGTTCGATGCCGCCTTCATCGCCATGGCTGGCATTGCCGCTCAGGATGACGATCGCGCCCGGGCCGGGTGCGCCGGCGGCAGAAGCGTATTCATCCAGCGTTTGGCGCGGCAGGCCGCTTTCCAGCGACGCCATCAGCAACAGGCTCGACACCGGCAGCGACAGGATGAACAGGCCGGCCAGCGCCAGCCAAACGACGGCGAAGCCACGCCGCCGCCATGCGGGGCTTTTGCTGCGGCTGACCAGCACGGCGCCCGCGAGGCCGAGCGGCAGCAGATTGAGCGGCGGGATCAGCAGGGCGGTGGGCAGCGAACTGAGCGACACGAAATTCCCCCCGATGTCCACACGGGGCGTCGGCGGTGGCAAGCTGCACCAAGTGCCGGCGCAAGGGAAGTTTCACCGTGCGTGCCGGTGACGGGAGATACCTTGATCGGATCGCCGCAAACCGCCTTTGCCGCATTTGGCGCCATTGGCGCAAATACCGAGCAAGGCGTATTTGTATTTGATATCCATTTGGCGTCTTCTGGCGCATTCGCATGTCGCGTGATTGACAAAGCGAAATCGATGTAGTTTCACCCTGAGCTTCAATGCCCAATGTCACAGTGTCCGCGCCCGCCGATCTCGCATCCGTCGGGGAACGCTGGCAAGCGCTGCAGGCGGACGCAGATGCGTCGTTCTTCCAAAGTTGGAACTGGATCGGCTGCCTGGCGGAGGAGCGCTTTCCCGAGCCCGTCCTGCTGGAAGTGTGCGCGCAGGGCAAGACGGCGGCGCTGGCATTGTTCAACCGCCGCGCCGGTTGGTTCGGCGATGAATTATGGCTCGGCGAGAGCGGCAACGCCGAACTGGACGCTGTTTTCACCGAATATAACGGCCCGCTGATCGCCAAGGGCGCGCAACCGGATTTGCTGCCCGCCTGCCTGCGCGCCGGGTTGTCCGCCCCGATCCTGGGGCGCCGGCGCGGCCGCCGACTGATCCTCAGCGGCATCGACGACGACGTGCTCCGCGCCGCCTGCGCCACCCACGGCGCCATTCGCCGCCGCGGCAGCACCCGGCTGGCGCCATGCGTGGACTTCACGGCACTTCCCGCCGAGCCCGGGCCGGCGCCGAGCGGCTACCTTGCCAGCCTCAGCACCAATACCCGCTATCAGATCCGCCGGTCCGAACGCCGCTATCGCGAGGCCGGTGCGCTGGCGCTCGAACGGGCGGACACGCTGGCGCAGGCCAATCTGTTCCTCGATGAGTTGGCGCGCTTGCACCAGGCGACATGGACTGGTCGCGGCCGTCCGGGTGCCTTCGCGAGCCCAACCTTCATGCGCTTTCACCGCACCCTGCTCAGCCGCGCGTGGCCGGTGGGCGAGATCGACCTGCTGCGCATCACCGCCGGCGCGCGGGTGGTCGGCTATCTGTATAATTTCCGCTTCCGCAACCGCGCCTACGCCTACCAGAGCGGGTTCGACTATGACGTCTCGCATCCGCACCAGAAGCCGGGGCTGACCAGCCACCATCTGGCGATCGAGATGTATCGCCGCGAAGGGATCGCGACCTACGACTTCCTCGCCGGCGCCGATCGCTACAAGACGAGCATGGCCAATGCCGGCCGTGAACTGCATTGGATCGAGTTGACGCACCGCCGCTCGGTCCGTCACTGGTTCGACATGGCGGAGAACCTGCGCCGGCATCTTCTGGGCGGCCGGTCCTGATGGGCCTGGTTCGCGCCCCCAGGGCGCAGCCGCGAGTTTGAGCGTTCAGCGGTCGGCGATGGATCGGTTGTCTGGCGGCTGCGTCAACCGGGTGATCACGCCTTGCAGAAAATCGGCTTCCACGCTCAGCGATCCGTGCACCAGCATATAGGCGCGGGCGGCGCGGCCGAGTGAAATTCGCAGCGCGTCGTCACGCAGCAAGCGTTCCACCGCCGCGCGCAAGGCGGAGGGGTCGTGGCAGGGCACGACCAGGCAGGTTTGCTCATGGTGCAAATACTCGGCGATCCCTTCGGACGCGCTGACGACGACCGCCTTCCCCGACGCCATCGCCTGAACCAGCGCGGTGATGCCGCCAGGGTGCGACGAAGGGTGCAACGGCAATACCACGATCACCGCCGAGGCGATCAGCTCGCGATATTCGAGGGGAGCAAGAAATTGCCGCAGCACAACCAGGTTCGGCCGCTTTATCTGGTCCTGCCGCAGTTTGCGGGTGCGGATGACGACGTCACGACTCACTGTCTCGATCGCTTGCAGGAACGTCGCGTAGTCGCGCGAGATGTCGTCGCCGATCGCCAGCACCGGGCCATCGGGGCGGTCCGGCGCTTCGCGGTAGAAGTCGCAATCGATGCACATCGGCGCGGCCTGGACGAAGCCGCCTGGTTTCCAGCGCCGCGAAATCTCCGCTGCCTGGTTCGAGCTGAACGGCAACAAGGCGTCCGCGCGCGGCACGACGAAGTTGAGGAAATGGCGCCGAAGCTTCCAGGTTCCGGCGACGCCGACGTCGTAGATGGCGATTTTCAGGCGCGACATGAACAAGCGGCGCAGCAGCAACAGCACCAAGGCGGACAATTCGAACGAGCAGAGGGCGACCGCGGCCCGGCGCTCGAACAGCAGCACGCGCAAAGCCCGCAGCGGGTCGATCGCGCGCAGCAGCGGATGGGATTTCGCCAGCGGGTTCCACGGCCGCCGGTTGATGTCGATGCGGCGGTAGCTGAAGCCGCGCGACGCGAGCAGGCGATACGGGTATTCCAGGTCCTCGCTGTCGCCGGGCGGCCGGCCGGTCCATGGCTCCCACAGCTCATGCGGCGGCAGGATGAGGATGAGCGTGCTGATGATCAGGTGCCCGGCGGCCGCCCTGGCGCCGGTGACGCGGCGGTGCCGTCGGCCGGCCCACCATCGCCGACGCAGATCTGCATGAACGCCCGCGCCTTCTCCTCCCACCCCGCCTGCGCTGCGACGTCCAGCGCCCGTTCCCAAATCGCCGCGTGCAGCTCAGGGTTCTCGTACAGCGCCAGCATCGCGTTCAGGATTTCGTCGACCGAGCGGCCATCGACCACCAGGCCGTTGACGCCCTGCTTCACCGCATCGGTGCTGCCGCCGTCGCGTCCGGCGATCACCGGCAGGCCGCAGCCATTGGCTTCCAGGAAGACCAGGCCGAAGCCTTCGGTGTCGCCGTTCGCCAGCTCGCGGTTCGGCATCACGAAGACATCGCCGAGCTGGTAGTGCTCAACCAATTCGTCGTCGCCGACCTGGCCCGTGAACACCACGCGATCGGCGACAGCTTCGGCCGCCGCCAGCTCATGCAACTGGTCTTGGTAGGGACCGGTGCCGACCACGAGGTAGCGGCAGTCGGGATGGCGGCGGACGACGCTTGCGAAGGCGCGGATGGCGTTGTCGATGCCCTTCTTCTCCAGCAGCCGGCAGACCGAGACGAACACGAAGCAGCCCTGCAGGCGATAGAGCGAAAGCAACTCGGCCGATTTGGCGCGCGGGCGGAAGCGCTGCGTGTCCACCCCGTTGCTGATCAGGCTGATCCGGCCGCGCGCGGCCTGTCCCAGCAGCGCTTCCACCGCGCGCAGGGTGAAATCGCTGACGACGACGATCCGATCGCAGCCCAGCAGGGCCCGGCGGGACCGCGAATGGTTTTTGTCGTAGGGATCTTCGGTGGTGATCTCCTCTCCGTGCACGTAGACGACGGTGCGAATGCCGGGGAGATAGCGGATCAATTCGATGATCCAGCTGCTGGCGAGGAGTTCGCCGACGCAGATCGTGCGCACGCGGTCGAGCAGCACGAGGCGCAGGATGACGAAGGCCGCGCGCAGCCGGATTGCCGCGTCCCAACCGCGAAACAGCAGCTTGCCGGCGCCATGCCTGGGCTGGACGCCGATCGTGGTGCGCAGCAGATTCAGCCGGATCACCGGATATTGCGCATGCCTGTCGTGTTCGCGCCAGCCGATGATCGGCAGGCCGTCCGCGTAGCTCAGCCGCGAGGCGAGCACGATGATCCGCTGGTCCGCGCAGCGTGCCAGGTTCGCGTACACCACGGCCGAGCCGCCCCGGACCGGGGGGAAGTTGTTCGCGATCAGCAAAACGCGGTGCTTGGTACTCATCGCGAGGGGGCCAATCATCACGTGGGTGCTTCGAGGTGGTCGGGGATCTTGCCGACGCTGGTGAAGCCGATGCGAAGCTCGCTCGCCATGAAGTCGAGGATTCCGGACAAACGATCGTAGAAGGCGTGCAGTTCCGCCTTGGTCTGGACATAGGGATTGCGCCCGATCGCGAGCGAGGAGCTGTGGAAGCTGACGACGAAAATGCGGTGGCCGCCGGTATGCAGCCGGCGCACCAGGCGGATCATCGCGCTGAGGTCGTTGCCTTCAGGCGACAAGGTGATCCGTTCGGCGCAGCGCGAGCGGGTGAGCATGGTCAGGATGCGCATGTTGACCAAAGCCGGCGCCGTGAAGGCCCGGTAGATCGCCGGCGCCGCCGGACCGCCCCAGCCAACGATGCTCCGGCACAGCGGCAATTCCAGGATGCGGGAATTCTCGCCGAACCAGAATGGCCGGTATTCCTGGTCGGCGTAATCGGGACCGCCCTCGGCGGTGAAGGTGGTGCGCGGCGCCAGGCTGATGTCGATTTCGAAACCAAGCTTTTCCAGGATCTGGGCGGTGTGGCTGCCCATGCCGTAGCGGCCGGCCCGGTAGATGCGTGGCTCGGCGCCGAAGCATTCGACGAATTTGCGGATCAGCGACCGAAGCTTTCGTTCCTCGATCTCGGGTGCGAGGTTCCCCGGAAACGAAGATGCGGAGTCGGCGTCACGGTCGAACGGCGGCGTCACCCAGGGATGCAGCTGGACGCCGACCTCGCACTCGCCGCGATCGAGCTGGCGGCGGATGATGCTGACCACTTCCGCGTCCTCAAGCACGGGGTAGGTGAGGAGATAGGTGGGCGCGATGCCGTAGGCGCCGACGATCTCTTGCAGCACACGGATGTTCTTCATGCAGGCGGTCGACATTCCGGTCCCGTAGACGGGCTTCATCCAGTCGAAATCCTCCTCCGCATCCACGGCGACGGCGCATACCGGATTGTCGGCGCGCGGGAAGGCGGGACGGATGTTGTGGAACAAGGCTGAAATCCGGGCTATGGCTGGTGGTCATGATCCTGGCGAACGGGCGGGACTGCAATAGCGGCCGGGACGCCGGGCAAAGTCAGTGGCTTCGCCGATCCATAATTGCCGCTTCTATCGCCGCAAGTTCATTTCGAGCGTCCGATCCGCACCGTTAGCCTCACTGCCGTGGTTCCAGCCCGAAAGGACGCCAGATGAAGCTTTTGGGGGTGGAAGCCGGCCGCGGCATCGCCGCATTGCTGGTGGTTCTGCTGCACGCGTCGCATATACTGGCCATCCCGAACTATTCCAGCCATCTCGCTTTTGACGGGTTATTTGAATTCGGCCATGCAGGGGTTGATTTCTTCTTTGTTCTCAGTGGGTTCATCATCTATTACATTCATCAGGCAGATATCGGACATCCATCTGCGCTGACAGGCTACGGCGCCAAGCGCTGTGTCAGAATATATCCGGTCTACTGGGTCGTGACGGCGTTGTTCGGCGCCATCCTGTTCTTCAGCCCGACCAAGGACCGGTCCGAGCAGCAGCTTGCCACTATCGTCACCAGCCTGTTCCTGCTGCCGGCGATGCAGGCGCCGATCCTGAGCGTCGCGTGGTCCCTGAAGCACGAAATCCTATTCTACCTGCTGTTCGCCACGTTGTTCCTCAGCCACCGGCTGGGATGGGCGGTGATGGGCGTCTGGGGCCTGTTGACCGCCTGGAACATTGCCGTTTCGTGGGCGACGGGAACACCTTATTTCGATGGCATCGCCGGTGACTTGTTGTTCCGGATTTTCAACATCGAGTTCTTCTTCGGCATCGCCGTGGCGCATCTGGCATTGCGCAGCCGCGCCCGCTACGGCCGAACGCTGCTGGTGGCAGGCGCGGCACTGTTCCTTGCCACCGGCCTACTGGAATCCTTCGGCCCGTATTTCGGCCGGAATGGCCGCCGCGCCACCTCGCGTTTGCAACCGGCGCGGCCATGGCGCTTTACGGCGTCGTCGCCGCAGAACGCGCCGGCCGGCTGAGGACGCCGGCGGCATTGGTGATGCTCGGCGGTGCTTCGTATTCCATCTACCTGGTGCATGTCGTCGTGATCTTGATCGCGCAGCAGGCACTGCTTGTGCTGGGCCGATATGTTCCGCTTCAGCTTGAACTGACCTTCGTCGCGGTCGTCGTCGCCGCTGTCGCGGTCGGGATCGTCTTCAGCCAAATGGTCGAGCAGCCTTTGCTGCGCCTGTTGCGCCCACGCCGGGCGGTGAGGCGGCTGCCGGCCTGACCCGGCATTTCATTGCACCGGCCTATGCCGAACCGTCGAAGATTTCGGCGTAGGCGCGGAACATGGCTTCCTCGTCGTAGTCCCGCCGCACCTTGGCACGGTTCGCGGCGCCGATCCGGCGGCGCAGCTCTGGCTGAAGCAGCAGCGCCTTCAGTGCCGTGGCCAGCGCGGCATCGTCTTTCGGGGTCAGGAATTCGGCGTTGTCGGGCACCAGCATCGCTCTCACGTCGCCGACATCGGTTGCCGCCACCGGCAGGCCCGTGGCCATCGCCTCCAGCACCGACAGCGGCATCTGCTCGGTGTCCGAGGAGAGAGCGAAGATGTCAAAGCCGCGATAGCGGCCCTGCGGCTGCGCGTCGTAGCCGGTGAAGACCACCCGATCGGCGATCCCCAGCTCCGCCGCGAGCGCCTCCAGCATGCCGCGTTCCGGTCCGTCGCCGACGATCACCAGCCGGCCCGGCGTGTCCACCGCCGCCAGCCGAAAGGCGCGGAGCATCCGGCCGATGTTCTTTTCCGCCCGCAATGCCGCCACCGTGCCGACGACAGGCTCCGCCACGGAACCTGAACCAGGCGCCGAGGCTTCGGTCGGCTCGGCGAAGCGGCTGAGGTCGATGCCGTTGGCGATGTAGCGCAGGCGTTGTGGATTGAGCTTCCAGACGCCGGTGGCGATCCCCCAGAGCACCCGCGACGGCACCACCACCAGGCTGCGGCGCAGGAAGATCCGCCTGGCCCATACCCGCCGAGCGAACTGGACCTCCCGCTCCTCCGGCCCGAACCCGTCCTCGACATGGACATGGCGGACCAGCTTCACGGCATTGGCCATCGCCCATTCGATCGAACCCCAGTTGCTGGTGACCAGGGCATGCGGCCGCATCGCCCGCAGCACGTCCCGGAAGCGGCGCAAATTGCCGAGCGTGTCGCCCTTGCGGATGTCGATTTCGGGGAAGCTCACGTCGACATCGGGCGCCAGCCGTTCGCGGCAGGCGATGTTTCCGTCCATCGCCACCACCGCATGTCGCCAGCGGCCGGGATAACGATTGGCGATGGCCGCGAAGCGAACCTGCGCGCCGCCGACGGAGAAGGTGGAATAGACATGCAACAGCAACGGTGCGGCCATCGTGCTTCATCGACGACTGAACGGCCGGGGTCAACCATCGGCGGCGATTCCGCGATTGGCGGAGATAGCGAGTTTTGCCGCGGGTCGGCGCGGCGATGCAGAATGCGGCGGAATTGGGCCAGGAGATGCAAGCGGATGTACGACGTCATCGTCGTGGGCGGGGGGTCGGCCGGGGCTGCCGCCGCGTTCCATTTGTCGGAAAATCCGCAGCGCCGCGTGCTGCTGCTGGAGGCCGGGCGGGACTGGCGCGCGGCCGAGGCACCGGTGGCGATGCGCAGCGCCAACATCATCCCCTTCATGCACGACCGCGCGCACCAGGCGGCATGGCAATGGCCTGACCTGATGGCCCGCCGCACCCGCGCGCAGGCGCCGCTTTTCTACTGGCGCGGCAAGGCGCTCGGCGGCAGCTCTGCGGTCAACGCCCAGATCGCCATCCGCGGCGTGGCCGCCGCCTTCGACGCGTGGGCGGAAATGGGCTGCGAGGGTTGGTCGGCGCGCGATGTCCTGCCGGTGTTCGACACGATCGAGGATGATCCGGCGAACGGCTACCGTGGCCGGCTGCCGGTCTATCGCGCGCCGCCGGAAAGCTGGGGCCATGTCGACCTTGCCCTGCGCGACGCGGCACTGGCGCTCGGCTATCCCTGGAATCCCGACCTGAATGCCGCCACCGGCGAAGGCGTCTCCTGCTATCCGATCAACAGCCGTGACGGCCGGCGCATCTCCACCAACGAGGCATATCTTGAACCGGCCCGCGGCCGCACGAACCTCGATATCCTCGGGGACGCACTGGTCGACCGGGTGGTGGTCGCGGATAGGCGCGCGACCGGCGTGCGGGTGCGGCTGCCCGGCCGCGGCTGGACGGAAATCGCGGCCCGGGAAATCCTGCTTTGCGCCGGCGCAATCCACTCGCCCGCCATCCTGCTGCGCTCGGGGTTGGGCCCCGCCGACGCGCTCCGCCGCCTCGGCATTGCGGTGCTGGGCGATCTGCCTGCGGTCGGGCAGCACTTCATGGACCATCCGATCCTGCGCGCGACCTTGGCGTTGCGGCGCCACGCCACGGCGACGGACCCGGCACAGCGGCACACCAATTGCTGCGTCACCTATAGTTCGCGGCTGGGCGGCGGCGGGGCGCGCGACATGATCCTGATCGGCTTCAACCATCGCGGCCTGACGGCGAATGCCATGCCCAGCGCATCCGCCGCCGTCGGGGTCGCGCTGTATGAAGCCTTCTCGCGCGGCGCGGTCGGCCTCGCCTCCCCCCGGCCGGACGACAACCCGGTGATCGAGGAGAACATGCTCGACGATCCGCGCGACCGGCTGCGCATGGGTGACGGCGTTCGCCGGCTGGCGGAGCTGTCGCGGCAACCGGCTTTGACCGCGATCGCCGAGAGCATCACCTTCGGCGAAACCGGCCTCAGCCTTCCCGAGGCGGCGGCGTTGCCCGACGCCGAGCTCGATGCCGTGATGCTGGAGCAGGCCGGCGACATCCAGCACGCCGCCGGCACCTGCCGGATGACCGCCTACGAGGACCCGCGCGGTGTGGTCGATCCCGACCTGCGGGTCAAAGGCATTGCCGGCCTGCGGATCGCCGATGCCTCCATCATGCCGGCGGATTGCCGTGCCAACCTGCATTTTACCTGTGTGATGATCGGCACGATGGCGGCGCGGCTGATCCAGGCCGACGGTTCGGCGCTGGTGGTCGACGCCTAGAAGATGCCGAGCGCCATTCCCGCGGCGAGGGCGCCGGCCAGTTCCTCGCATTTGGCGAGATCATCGGCGCCGAGGTGCTTGGGCGCCAGGATCGCCTCGGGCGTTTGGGCATGGGTGCGGATGATCAGCGGTTCGGCGACCGGCCGCAGCCGCCAGCCGGTGGCGATGCGGGCGATCTGGCGCGCGGCGTTGGTGCCGTCGCTGCCGGCGCAGATCATCGTGGCGTAGGGACGGCCGTTGAGGCGGTCGAGTGCCGGATAATACGTCCGGTCGAAGAAATCCTTCATGATGCCGGCCATTGCCGCGAGGTTCTCGGGCGTCGCGAACAGATATCCGTCGGCGGCCAACAGGTCCTCGGGGCCCGCCTGCGCCGCCGTCAACAGCCGCACCTGCAGCTCCGCCGCCGCGCGCCGCGACGCCGCCTCCGCCATCGCCCGCGTGCCGCCGGTGAGAGAATGGAACACGATCAGCAGCGTCTTCAATGGCCTTGCCTCGTCCAACGACATCGCCACGTGATAAGGCGAACATTGGCCTTGACCAATATTTTCCGTGAAACCTAGGGTTCTCGCACCGAATTCGGGAGCCGCGCCGTGAACGTCGACATCCAGAAACATCGCTCCGCCAACCGGTCGCTGCGGATTGTCAATCCCAACGGGCATCTCGGCTTCGCACCGATCAAGACCGGCAGCTTCGCAATCGGCCTCGAAGCCTCGCCGGACATGCTCTGCGCCGATTCCGGTTCCTGCGATTGCGGCCCCGGGCCGCTCGGCTCGGACGGCACGGCGAGCCCGCGCAACTGGCAGACCCATGACCTGGAGCACATGCTGCGCGGCGCGCGGCGTTTGGGCAAGCCGATGATCATCGGTTCCGCCGGCGATACCGGCACGCGCAGCCGCGTCGACATGTACGTCGAGATCATCAAGGATCTCGCTGTGAGGCACGGTCTGCCACGCTTCAAGCTCGGCTATTTCTACTCCGACGTGCCGAAATCCCTGCTCGCAGGCCGGCTTGCCGCGGGCGAGAGAATCATCGGGCTGGACGGCCGCGCCGATCTCGATGCCGCCGAGCTTGAAGCGACCGAGCGGGTGGTGGCCGTCGCCGGGGTGCATCCGTTCATCAAGCTGCTCGACGAAGGTGCCGACGTCATCATCGGCGGCCGCAGCAGCGACTGCGCCATCTTCGCCGCCCCGGCGATCCGCGACGGCTATCCCGAAGCGCTCGCCTATCTCTATGGCAAGATCATGGAATGCGCGTCGTTCTGCGCCGAACCGTATGGCGGCAAGGAATTGGTTCTCGGCGAGATCACCATGGACGACATCAAGGTGACGGCGATGCTGCCCGAGCAGCGCTGCACCATCGCCTCCGTCGCCACCCACGCGATGTATGAGCGCGCCGACCCGTACCGCGAGTATTTCCTCGGCGGCCACATGGACATGAGCGAGTGCGTCTACGAACAATATGACCCGCGCACCTGCCGCGTCACCGGCCCGAAATACATTCCAGCGACGGAATTGCGGGTGAAGCTGGAGGGCGCCGGGAAGGTCGGCGAGCGCTTCATCGGCATCGTCGGCATCCGCGACCCCTACACCATCGCCAATGTCGACGCAGTGATCGACTGGGCCCGCCGCCACGTCCGCGAGGCTTTCGGCGAAACCGGCTATCAGCTGCATTACACCGTCTACGGCCGCGATGGCGTGCTCGGCGCGATGGAGCCGCTGCGTGGCCAGCCAGGGCATGAGGTGTGCGTGATGGTGCAGGGCATCGCGCCGACCGCGGCGATGGCGGAGGAAGTCTGCCTGACCGGCACGCGGCAGATGTTCTATGCCCGGCTGCCGTCGGTGAAAGGCACCGCAGGCGGCGTCGCCTTCGCGCTCGACGAAGTGGTGCGGGCCAGCCCTTCCTATCGCTGGACGATGAACCACACGATGCACGTCCGCGACCCGCTGGAGTTGTTTCCAACATTCATCACCGAGGCGGGGATATGACGATGCCGGCCCGCAAGCTCGTCGACATCGCCAAGACCATCCGCAGCAAGAACGCGGGGCCGGACAAGGTCACTTTCGATGTCATCTTCGCCAATCGCCCCGATTTCGACCTGGTGCGCAAGAGCGGCGCCTTGTCCCGCGAGGCCATTTGCAAGCTGTACGGCGTCCCCGACAGCCGCATCGCCGCACATGTCGAATTCGAGCCGGCGCTGGCGATCAAGTTCACCTTTTTCCGAACAGTCAGCAGCGGTTCGCCAGGCGACGCCGATATTTTCGGCAGCCAGCAATACGGGCCGTTGCTCGGCGTCGAAGTGCCGGCATGATCGGCTACGCCGGGAAATGGCACGCGACCTCGCGGCCCGCCGCGTGGCGCACCAGCGCCGGCGTCTGATGGCGGCAGATCTCGGCGGCGATCGGGCAGCGGGTGTGAAAGGCGCAGCCTGGGGGCGGTGAGAACGCCGACGGCGGCTCGCCGCGTACGCCGGCGCGTTCGCCGCGTGGCGCGTCGACGCGCGGCACTGCGGCGAGCAGCGCCTTGGTGTAGGGGTGTGAAGGTGCGGCGATGATGTCGCGCGTCGGACCGGTCTCGATGATGCGGCCGAGATACATCACCCCGACGCGATCGCTCAGCCGCGCCACCACCGCGATGTCGTGCGAAATGAACATCCAGGTGAGGCCAAGCTCGCGCCGCAGCCGTTCCAGCAACGCGATGATCTGCGCCTGAATCGAGACGTCGAGCGCCGAAACCGGCTCATCGCACACCAGGAATTCGGGATGCAGCACCAGCGCGCGGGCGATGCCGATGCGCTGCCGCTGACCGCCGGAGAATTGATGCGGATAGCGGTGCAGGTGTTCCGCGCCGAGGCCGACCGCTTCCAGGATTTCGACCGTCCGATCGCGGCGCGCCGCCGCACTCATCGGCCGGTGCAGCCGCAGCGGCAGGCCCACGATCTCACCGACGGTGCGGCGCGGGTTGAGCGAGGAATACGGGTCCTGGAACACGATCTGCATCCGCGGCCGCAACGCCGCCAACGCCGCTGCCGAAAGCCCGCCGAGATCGACGCCGTCGAAGCGCACCGAGCCCGAGGAGGGTTCGCGCAACCGCAACGCCAGCCGACCGAGCGTGGTTTTGCCGCAGCCACTCTCACCGATCAGGCCAAAGGTTTCGCCGCGCGCGATCCGCAGGTCGACGCCGTCGACGGCGCGGATCACTGGCGCCTTGCGGCCGGCGAGGCGTGCGAACAGGCTGGTGCGGGCGGCGAAATGCCGGCTTACCGCGGTGATTTCGAGCAGCGCCGTCATGCGACAAGGCGGCATCGCGCCTGCCGCCCTGGTTCGGCCTGGCGCATCGGTTGCGCTTCGTCGCAGACGGCGATGCGAAAGGCGCAGCGTTCAGCGAAACGACAACCGGCCGGCAGATGCATCGGGTCCGGCATGCGGCCAGGGATGGCCGGCAACGGCGCGTCCAGCCGGTCGAGACGCGGCAGCGATGCCAGCAGCCCCTTTGTGTAGGGATGCGCCGGCGCCGCGATCACCTCCGCGGTCGGCCCGGTTTCCACCATTTGGCCGGCGAACATCACCGCCACCCGGTCGCAATATTGCGCGACCACGCCGAAATTATGGGTGATCAGCACCAGCGCCATGTCCAGCCGCACCCGCAGCTCCGCCATCAGGTCCAGCACCTGCGCCTGCACGGTCACGTCAAGCGCCGTGGTCGGCTCATCGGCGATCAGCAATTTCGGCTCGCCGGCCAGCGCGATCGCGATCATCACCCGCTGGCGCAGGCCGCCGGACAGCTCATGCGGATAGGCCGCCAACCGCCGCCGCGGATCGGCGATGCCGACGAGCCCAAGCAGTTCCGCCGCCCGCGCCCGTCGCGCCGGCTTGGCCAAAGATCCATGCGCCGCCAACATCTCCTCGATCTGGGTGCCGACGGTGAGCGAGGGGTTGAGTGCCGTCAGCGCATCCTGCAGCGTCAGCGCGATCTCACCGCCGCGCACCCGCCGCAACGCCGCCGGCGACAGCGTCCGCAGGTCGCGCCCCTGCCAGAGGATGCGCTCGGCCTCGACAATGCCGGGCGGCGGCACCAGGCCGAGGACGGCGAGGAAGCTGACCGATTTGCCCGAGCCGGATTCCCCCACCACGCCCAGGCACTCGCGGCGCCGCACCTCAAAATCCACCCCGTCCACGGCGCGGACGATTCCGGCGTGGCCGGGAAACTGGCAGCGCAGGCCACGAACCTCCAGGATTGGCGGGTCGTTCGTCGTGGCGCCGCTCATCGGTGCAGCCGCGGGTCGAAGGCTTCGCGCAGCCCCTGCCCGCCGAGGTTGATGGCGAGCACGACGATGAGAATGAGCAAGCCGGGCCACGTCCCCACCCACCAGGCATCGGCGAGGAATTCGCGCCCATCGGCCACCATCCCGCCCCAGGACGCCACCGGCGGCTGCACGCCCAGGCCGAGGAAGGACAGGCTCGCTTCCATGATGATCACCTGCGCCACCCGCAAGGTCGCCATGACCAGCACCGGGGAGAGCATGTTCGGCAGGATCTCGCCGCCAATGATGCGCCAGCCCGGGCAACCGAGGGCGCGCGCGGCTTCGACATAATCCTGCTCACGCGCGCCCAGAGTCTCACCGCGCGCCAGCCGGAACGGAACGGTCCATTCCTTCAGGACCAATGTGACGACGATGTTGGACAGGCCCGGCCCCATCATGCCCATCAGCCCGATGGCGAAGACGAGGTACGGAAACCCCAGCAGCACGTCGGCGAGACGCGACAGCACCACGTCCGTCGCCCCCCGCGCGTATCCCGCGACCAGCCCGAGCAGCAGCCCGACCGCGGTGGCAATGCCGACCACGCCGACGCCGACGCCGAGCGAAATCCGCGCGCCATGGATCAGCCGCGACAGCAGGTCGCGCCCGAGGCCGTCGCAGCCGAGCGGAAATGCCCAGTCCCCACCTTCCATCCAGCCCGGCGGCTGCAGGCGCCGCAGCAAATCGGACTCGGCCGGATCGTGCGGCGCGATCAGCGGGGCCGCGACCGCCATAACGACAGCGCCAAGCACCAGCATGACGCAAAGCACCGAGACATGGTCGCGCCGGAACCGCCGCCATGCCAGGCGGCCGGGGGAGGGTGCGACGATGCCGATCGCGGCGCTCATGCCGCGATCCGTGGATTGAGCGCGGTGTAGAGCAGATCGGCGACGAAATTCAGCAGCACATAGGTCAGCGCGTAGAGCAGCACGCAGGCCTGCACCAGCGGGTAGTTGCGGGCGAAGATCGCCTCCACCACCAGCCTTCCGACGCCGGGCCAGGCGAAGATCGTCTCGACGATCATGTTGCCGCCGAGCAGCGCGCCGATCTCGATCGCGGCGATGCTCACCGCCGGCGCCAGCGCGTTCTTCAGCACATGCAGCCCGAAGATTCGGCGGTCGCGCAAGCCCTTGGCGCGGGCGAAGATCACGTAATCGGCGCGCAGCACCTCGATCACCGCGCCGCGCGTCACCCGCATCAGCACAGCCGCCATCGGCAATGCCAGCGTCAGCGACGGCAGCGCCAGATGCAGCAATGCCGCGACGAACGACGAAGGCCGTCCGGCGATGACGCTGTCCAGCAGCAGCAGATGCGTCACCGCCGGCGGCTCGTCGCTGTAGCCGGTGCGCCCCGCGACCGGCAGCCAGTGCAGCGTGATCGACAGCAGCAGCATCAGCAGCAGCGCCAGCCAGAATCCGGGGATCGACACGCCGATCAGCGAGCCGAGGCTGGCGAACCGGTCGATCATGCCGCCACGCTTCACGCCCGCGAGCAGGCCGAGCGGAATCCCGATCGCAATCGCCAGCACCGAGGCGGCGAGGGTGAGTTCGATCGTCGCCGGCAGGCGCTCCACGATCACATCGATCACCGGCCGCCGATGAAAGAAGCTGCGGCCGAAATCGCCCTGTGCCGCATGCCAGAGAAAATGCGCGAACCGCTCGGCCACGGGCAGATCGAGCCCCATCTCATGACGCATCGCCACGATCTGCGCCGGCGAGGCGCGCTGGTCGCCGAGCATCACTTCCACCGGGTCGCCCGGCGTCACCGCGATCATCGCGAACACCACGAGGCTGGTGCACAGCAGCACGGGAAGCAGATGCAGCAGTCGCTCGAACAGACGCGAGAGACTCATGGGCGGCGGTGATCAGTCGACGCTGGCGCGGAACAGGTTGATTTTTCCGTCGGGCTGCGGTTTCCAGCCATGCACCCGTTTCGATACGCCGTAGATGTCTTTCGGCAGATACAGGAAGATCCACGGCGCGGCATCGGTCACGATGTCCTGGACCCGGAAATACGCCTGCTTGCGTTTCTCGGCATCGACTTCGACATCCGCCGCATCGAGCAGCCTGTCCACTTCGGCGTTGGTGAAGCCTGAGTAATTGCCGCGCCCGAGGCTGCGGATGGCCGGCATCATGATGTCCGACGGGTCGAGCGTCGCATTGCCCCATGAGCTCAACAGCAGGTCGCGTGCCGCGCGGGTCTTGGCGTCGCGCCAGACCGGCACCAGCACGGCGGTCTCCCACACCTGCACCTTCGCCTGCACGCCGGCGCGGCCGAGCATCGCCGCGATCGCCTCGGCGATTTCCTTCTGCGGCCCGTCGGTGTCGATGGTCAGTGTCAGGCCGCCGGCGCCTGCCTCGGTCAGCAGCGCCTTGGCCCGCGCCGGGTCGTAGGCGTATTCCGGCAGGTCGGGTTTGAAGGCGAAGGCGTCCGGGCTGAGCACGCCGCGGAGCTGGACGGCGTTGCCGTTCAACAGCCTGGCGATGATCAGTTTCTTGTCGACGGCGTGGTTCAGCGCGCGGCGCACGCGCGCGTCGTCGAATGGCGGCTTGCTGGTGTTGATCGCCACGAAATTGCTGCGGGTGCCGTTGGACAGCGCCACCTCGGCATTGCCGCTCGCCTGCACCTGGCGCATCGCCGAAACCGGAAGATTGTTGATGATGTCGACATCGCCTGCGAGCAAAGCGGCGACGCGGGCGGCGTTGTCGGGCATCACCTTGAAGATCAGCCGATCGACCAACGCCGGGCCGGGTTTGCCGATATCAGGCGAGCCGCCGTAGTAATCCGGCACGCGTTGCATGATGATGCTGTCGCCGCGCCGCCATTCCACCAGCTTGAACGGGCCGGCGCCGTTCTCCTGCGACAGCATGCCTTCGTCACCCACCTTCTGCGCGAAGGCGCGGCTGACGATTTCCTGGAACGGCAGCATCGCCGGCAGCAGCGGCCAGGGTGCTGACAACACGAAATGCAGGGTTTGCGGGTCCACGATGTCGACATGCGCAAGCGGCCCCAGCAGGTCACGCCGCGGGCTGGTCTGGCCGCCGATCTTGCCGGCCAGCACACGATCCATGGTGAATTTCACGTCGTCGGCCGTCACCTCGGTGCCGTCGTGAAAGCGCACGCCGGGGCGCAGCTTGAATTCGTAGGTCAGCTTGTCGACACGCCGCCAGCTCTCGGCGATTTCCGGCACGATGCGCATCTGCGGATCGCGGGTCAGCAGCCCGTCGAACATGTTCCGCAGAATGGTCTCGGTCAACGCATTGCCGGGGATGGCCGGGTCGAGCGTCACCGCGTCCTGGGTGAAGCCGACGCGGATCTCGGAGGCGCGCACCGGGCCCACGCATACCGGGCCCAGGAACAGCAGCGACGCCGTGAGAACCGGCCAAAGACGATGCCTGGCCATGCCACCCGCTTTCATGCCGAGAAACCGCAGCATCAATGGATGAAGACCCTATCTGCTTCGACGCTGGGAGCAGGTGACGCTAGGGGCGGGGTGAATCATTGGTCAAGGCAAATGTTCGATCGCGGATTGCCCGGATCTGCCGCGATCACCCGGGATGGTCGGCCGGAACCGCTACGTGCCGCCGTCAGCCGCGTTCGGCGCGAACGCCCGGGCATGGTGCGGTTGCCAGGCGATCGCCGCTTCCTGGCCGGGCTGCAGGCCCGACAGCGGCACGCCGGCCGGACGCTGCACGATGAGTTCCGCCTGGGCGCCGCCGGGTTCGCCGATCGCCAGACGCAACCTGGTATGGTCGCCGCGCGCCCGCATCTCCAGCACCGTGGCGGACATCGCGCCGTCGCCCAGTTCCTCCGCGGTGATGCCGGCGACGGCGATCCGCTCCGGCCGGATCGCGACCATGCAATCCACACCGGCGGCGACGTCGATGGCCAGCGCCTCCACCACCGGCCCGCAGGCGAGCCGCACCACCGCGAGGTCGTCCTCAAGCGCCTCGACCCGCCCGGGAATCGCATTCACCGGCCCCAGCAGCCGCGCCACGCGCAGGTCGTTCGGGGCGTCGTACAATGTCTGCGCGGGCCCGATCTGCAGCAGCTCGCCCCGGTCCAACACGGCGATGCGGTCCGCCACCGCCAGCGCCTCGGCGGCGTCGCTGGTGGCGTGGATGATCGTCGTGGCGGTGCCGGGCAGGGCGTGTAGCAGATCCTGCAACCGTTCGCGCGCGGCGGGGTCGAGCTGCGCGAACGGTTCGTCGAGCAGGAGCAGTTTCGGCGCGAAGGACAACGCCCGGGCCAGCGCGGCGCGATGCTGCTGTTCGGGCGAAAGCTGTGCCGGCATCAGCCCGCCGAGGCCACCGAGCCCGACCCGCGCCAGGGCGGCCGCGACGCGCGTGTCGCTGCCGGCGGGCGCACGGCGGCGCCCAAAGAGACCGTCGTCGTGGCGCAACGCGAAGGCGACATTCTCTGCGAGATTCAGATGCGTGAACAACGCCGGTGTGGGGAAGACCATGCCGATGCCGCGCCGCTGCGGCGGCGTGTGCTCCACCCGGCGGCCATCGAGGAAGATCTCGCCCGAATCCGGCCGCGCGAATCCGGCCAGCAGCATCAAGACGCTGGTCTTGCCGGCGCCGGAAGGGCCAAGCAGGCTCAGCGTTTCGCCGGCCGCCACTTCCAGCGACAACCCGTCCAACGCCGCCATGCGCGTGCCGGCGCTCGGTGCGAAAGCGCGCTTTCGGACCTGGCGCAGGCGGACCATCGGCAGATCAACGGGCATCGCGACTCCATTTGCAACTGTGCGGAAGCATTTGCGTTAGGCTTCGGGAATTCCGCAACTGAGGGAGAGCGACGATGGCCGCCCGGGTCGATGCGAAGAGCGACATGAACGTCCAGGACGAGATCCAGCGTCTGCGCGACCAGGTTCAGAGCCTGATCGCCGACCGCGCCGCGCCCTATCTGGCCGACGTCGCCGGCCGTGCCGAGGACGCGGTCCGCCACAGCTACGACTCCGCCCGCGAGAACCTCGATTCGGTGGCCGAACGGGTTCGCGGGCAGCCGATCGGCGCGGTGCTGATCGCCGCCGCCGCCGGCTTCCTGCTCGGCCGCTTCACACGTTGAGGCGATGATGGATCGCACGCCGGCGAGCGGCCGCCTCGGCATCGAGGCGCCGAACAGTTCATCCGAGCCATGCCTCGGCGGGACCTGAGCGGTGCGGACCCTTCGCCTTGCCGAATCCGTGGCGCAGGCGGAACGGCTTCGCCTCAAGGCAATGGCCAGCCGCATGGTCATGCGCGCAATGTGGGGCGCGCTCGCCGCGACTTTCGCATTCTGCGCCTTGCTGGCGATCGAGGCGGCGCTGGCGGTCTTGCTGTTGCGCAGCGTGGCGCTGGGCTGGGCCTGCCTGATCGTCGGCGGCGGCAATCTGCTGATCGCCCTGGTGCTGGGGCTGCTGGCGATGCGCAACCAACCGAGTGCCGACGAGCGGGCAGCCTTGCAGTTGCGTCGCGACGCCTGGTCGGCGGTGAAGCGCGACCTCGCCTTCACCAGCATGCTCTCCACCATCCTGACCGTCTGGCGCCGCTCCCGCCGCTGACGAACACCGTTGGCTTCTGCATCTATGCGGCGCTTCTCTTCCGCACCGTGATCGGGTTGAGGACACCCGGCGCCTCGCTTGCAATGACCACTTAAAGCGAAAGCAGACTACACGTCACGCGGCGTGCCGTCGGCATCTCCGGTGGGGGCGGATAGTGCAGGCGTCGTGCTTGGAGGCTCCGGCTGGGCGTCGCTTCTCGTGCCCCATAAGGGCGTCGTGGCACCCATCGGTGCATCTCAAATCGTCGGGCGCGATGGGCATTGTGCAAGCACGGTCGCGGCGAGCGCCGCGGCGGCCTTGTCGGACGGGTGCGGGACCGTTGCCGGCCCCGCATCGTAAAGTTGCTCAGGCCACCGAAAGCTTGACGTTGATGTTGTTGCGGGTTGCGTTGGAGTACGGGCAGATCTGATGGGCCTTCTCCACCAGCGCCTCGGCCGCCGCCCTTTCGAGGCCGGGCAAGGTGATAGTGAGCGCCACCTCGAGCCCGAAGCCGCCCGCCACTCGCGGCCCGATGCCGACCGTGGCTGTGACGGTGGCGTCCGCCGCGACCTTCGGGCCGCCCTGCGAGGCGACGAACTTCATTGCCCCGAGGAAGCAGGCCGAATATCCGGCGGCAAACAGTTGTTCCGGATTGCTACCAGGACCGCCGGCGCCCCCGAGTTCTTTTGGCGTGGCGAGCGCTACATCGAAGGCCCCGTCTGCGGTGCGGGCCCGACCATCGCGCCCGCCGGTGGCGGTAGCGGTGGCGCGGTAGAGAACATTAACGGACATTTTTGGTCTCCTTGAGTTGAGGATCTGTGGGTCGGGTGGTCAGCGGGCGAAAGTGGACTTCAGGAAGTCCACCGCCTGGGCGATTGCGCCGCGCGCCGCCGCGGTGTCGGCCAACGCGTTCAGCATGGCGAAGTCATGGGTGGTGCCGAGGTAGCGCGTCGCCGTAACCGGGACACCGGCCTTCATCAGCGTCTCTGCATAGGCTTCGCCCTCGTCACGCAGCACGTCGTTGGCGTCGGTGATCACCAGCGCCTGCGGCAGGCCGCGGAGCTCGTCGGTGGTGGCGTTCAGCGGCGAGACATGGATGTCCTTGCGCGCCTTGACGTCCGGCAGATAGGCGTCCCAGAACCACTTCATCGCCGCCTGAGTCAGCCAGGGGCCGTTGGCGAAGGTCTTGTAGGAGCCATCGTTCAGGTTGGCGTTAGTGACCGGGTAGAAGAGCACCTGCGCCGCGATCTTCGGTCCGTTGTGCTCCTTGGCGAGCAGGCTCACGACCGCGACCATGTTGCCGCCGACGCTGTCGCCGGCGATGGCCAGGCGCGAGGCATCGACGTTGAGGTCGGCCGCATGCTCGGCGATGTATTTGGTGACCGCATAGTCCTCATTGATCGCGACCGGGTATTTCGCTTCGGGCGAGGGCGTGTAGTCGACGAAGACGACCGCGGCTCCGGCGCCGGTCGCCAGCTCGCGCACCAGACGCTCATGGGTATGGAAGTCGCCCAGAATCCAGCCGCCGCCATGGAAATGGACGATCACCGGCAGCGTTCCGGTGGCGCCATCCGGGCGTACGACATGGACCGAGGTCTGGCCGGTGGCGTCAACCGGCAGGTTCATCTGCCGGACGGTCGCCGGCGCCATCTCGACGGCGCCGGACTGGGCCTTGTCGAGGACCGCGCGGGCAGCCGTCGGGCTCAGCGTATAGATCGGGGTCGAGCCCGCCAGGCTGTCGATGAAGTGTTGGGTGGTCGGTTCAAGGACCGGCGCCGCGACGGCGGAGCCGGCAAGAGCGACGGAAAGGGCGGCCATCGCGGTCGCCGTACCGAACTTGGTCATTGGAGGTCTTCCTGATTGATAAATCGATCACGATTAGATCGCGCACGATACATAGGCATCGTTGGCATGATGTCAAGCGCTTGCGATTAAATCGCGCACGATCTATATGCCGGCAAGGAGATGAACATGCCCGAAGAGACCTCGCCCGTTGACCTGAAGCTGCGCGACTTCCTGTGCTTTGCCGTCTACGCGGCGGGGCACGGCTTCAATCGGGTTTACAAACCGCTGCTCGAGCCACTCGGCCTGACCTATCCGCAATATCTCGTCATGACCGCGCTCTGGGAGCAGGACGATCAGACCGTTGGCGGGCTCGGCGACAGGCTATCGTTGGAATCGAACACGCTCACGCCGTTGCTGAAGCGACTGGAAAACCAGGGACGGATCCGGCGCGTGCGCGACCTCCGGGACGAGCGCCAAGTGCGGGTCCGACTGACGGCCGCTGGACGCGCGCTCGGCGATGAGGCGGCGCACATTCCGCACTGCATCCTCGAAGCGTCAGGCTTGAGTGCCGAGGATCTCAGCCGCCTGCAACGCCAAATCACCACGCTGCACAAAGCTCTGGAGGGCTACGCCGACTCTATCCGCCCTCCGGAACGCCGCCAATAAGGCTATACGCGCGACGCGGTTTTTTCGACGGCACGGCCAGGTGCCTCTGAGAGCGGCGGTGGTCTGCATCATCGTCTCTCCTTTGGTTTGGCCTTCGTCCAGGCAGCCGAGGAAGTCGCACATGGCGGTCGTCACTTGGTCGGGCGCCTCGGTGAGCGGCAGATGAACCTGGTCCGGCACGATCCGGAGCGTGGCGCCCCGGATTGTCTGGACAAGCGCGCGGGCCGTCGTTACCGGCGTCGAGGGATTGGCCTCGCCGACCAGCACCAGCTGCGCGTTAGATTACGAGCATCAGCCGGTTCCGCCTTCACTAACGCTGGCTTTGCGGGTGCGCTATAGCGGCGCGGTCAAGCAAGCCGGGGCCTCATTCAACATGCACGCGCCACACGAGCCGACCGAAAGCGTCGTCGCCACCCGCCAGGGCCGGATCGGCCATATCCTGCTCAACCGGCCAAAGGCGCTGAACGCGCTCGACCTGCCGATGCTGGGCGCGATCACCGCCGCCTTGCAGCGATGGGCCGACGACCCGGCGGTGCATGCCGTGGTGGTGGAGGGCGCCGGCGATCGCGCCTTCTGCGCCGGCGGCGATATCCGCGCCATCCGCACCCTCGCCATGGCCGGGGAGCGCGCGGAGGTGGAACGGTTCTTCGCCGACGAATACGCCCTGAACGCGATGATCGCCGAATACCCGAAGCCGTATGTCTCGTTGATCGACGGCATCTGCATGGGCGGCGGCATCGGCGTGTCGGTGCACGGGCAGATCCGCGTCGCCTCCGAGGCTGCGATGTTCGCCATGCCGGAAACCGCGATCGCGATGTTCCCCGACGTCGGCGCCACCTACATGTTGCCGCGGCTGCCGGGGGCGTTGGGCATGTATCTCGGCCTCACCGGCGCGAGGTTGCAGGGGGCGGACGCGGTGCATGCCGGCATCGCCACCCATTTCGTGCCGCGGCCGGCGATCGGCACGCTGCGGCAGGCGATCGCGCAGGATGGCGTGGCGGCGATCGCGCCCCAGGCACAGGTCTTGCCGCCATTCAGCCTGGCGCCGCATCGCAGCCGCATCGACCATTGCTTCGGCGCCGACAGCGTGGCCGAAACCCTGTCCCGCCTGGACTCCGACGGTGGCGCCTGGGCGATGGAAACCCTGGCGACGCTGCGGGCGATGTCGCCCTCGGCGGTGGTGTGGTCGTTCGAACTGATCCGCCGCGGCGCCCGGCAGACCTTGCGCGAGTGCCTGGCGATGGAATTGCGCGCGACTCGGGGCGTGACCGCCCATGCCGATTTCGCCGAGGGGGTGCGGGCCATGGTGGTCGACAAGGACCGCAAGCCGAAATTCGCCCCGGCACGGATCGAGGAGGTCGACCCTTTGTTGGTGGCAGGAATCGTCGCCGGCGCCACCTGACGGTGCCCAACGGCCGATCCTGACGATTAAATGACGCAACTGTGCGCAATATGATTTCTGTCGTCCAAGTAGCTTCGTGGTCGCCAAGGTGGCTGGCGATCGTCAGGTCGGCGACGCAATGATGTAGGGACGCCACCGGGAGCCGGATTTGGCCGATAACAGCGAAGCGGATATCGAGCGGATCGCCAGCCGTCTCGCGATGGTGGTCTCCGAGGATGGCGAGGCGGCGAATGCCGGGCGCGCCGTGGGGCAGCTTGCCCGGCGCCTTGGGCTGACCGGCGGGGACCTCAAGCAGATCTTCCTCGCCGGTGCCGCGGCCAACGACCGCACGGCGCGGTTGCACCAGAGCGTCGGCGCGGTAGAGCGGCTTGAGCGCGAGGTGACGGCGTTGCGCGCCAGCCTGCGGTTGGTGGAGGCCAATGGCCGGGTGGTCGAGCGCGAGCGGGACGCGCTGAATTATGAGATCGCGGCATTGCGGATGACGCTGGACCGCCGCCGCAGCGGGTCCAAGCTGCGCCGGGTACTGGTGGGGGCGGTGCTGGTGGCGCTGACGGTCGCGGCCGCCGTCGGCTATTTCCGCCCACCGGTCCGAACCGCGCTGGCGCCGCCGCCGGGCAGTGTCGCCGCCGCCCAGATGGCGGCGCCTTCGGGCGCCGGCGCGCCGGCAGGCAGGACTCCGGGTGGTGGAACTCCGGTGATTGGCGCTCCGGGGGTTGGGGCGCAGGGGGCGGGGCGGATGGGCGTGGTGCACGCCCCGCGTGCCGCGGTGTTCGTCCAGCCCGATCGCGCGGCCCCGGTTTTGGCGACGTTGCGGGCCGGCATGCCGGTCGTGGTCCACCGGCTGCTGTGGAACATGCTGGTGCAATGGGCCGAGATCGATGTCGGCAGCAGCACCGGCTATGTGTTGACCACCGATATCGACCTGTCCTGAGACTGCTCGTCCTTCAGCGCGACGCCGGACAGCCGGCGGTGACGCATTTCGGCGATCAGCCACAATAGTTTCGCCGCCGCGGCTTCGACCGGCAGGCCCGCCGGCCGGATGTTGGAAATGCAGTTGCGCTCGGCGTCGGTGCGGCCGATCCGCGGCCGCCAGGTCAGGTAGGCGCCGAGGCTGTCCGGGGCGGAAAGGCCAGGCCGCTCGCCGATCAGCACGACCACCGCTTCGGCGCCCAGCGCCTCGCCGATGTCGTCGCCGAGCGCCACCCGTCCTTCGATCGCGATCACCACCGCGGGTGGCACCGGCCCGAGTGCCGGGGCGATCCGAGCCACCAGTGGGGCGGCGTGGCGCTGGGCGGCAAGCGCCGACAGGCCGTCGCAGATCACCAGGGCGATGCCGGGCGACGGGGTCGCGCGCAGGGCCGCCCGGTCGGCGTCGCGCAATCGGCGGCCGAGGTCGGGGCGCCGCAGATAGGTCTGCCGGTCCGGGCAGGCGCTGTGCACGACACGAGAGGGCAAGGCGAGTTCGGCCTGCAATTCCGCGCACCGACAGGGCCGCGTGGACCGCGTCGCGGGCGGCGGCGTGGGCGGCCTGGAACGCGAGATGTGCCGCCGTCGGCAACCCGTTGCCAACCACCCCCAACGCCACCCGTGCCGGGGTGAAGCGGCGCAGGTCGCGCCACAACGCCGGCGTCATCAGGCGAGCCCGATCAGCGCCGGGGCCATGCCGGCGGGAATGGCGTCGCCGCCCGGGCGGCCCAACCCCATGCGCTCCAGCCACGCCTCAAACTCCGGCGCCGGACGCAGGCCGAGCACGCCGCGGAGATAAAGGGAATCGTGAAACGAGGTGCTCTGGTAGGACAGCATCACGTCATCGGCGCCCGGAACACCCATGACGTAGGTGACGCCGGCGACGCCGAGCAGGGTGAGCAGCGCGTCCATGTCGTCCTGGTCGGCCTCGGCGTGGTTGGTGTAGCAAACGTCCACCCCCATCGGCAGGCCGAGCAGCTTGCCGCAGAAATGGTCCTCAAGCCCCGCGCGGATGATCTGCTTGCCGTCATAAAGGTATTCCGGCCCGATGAATCCCACCACGCTGTTGACCAACAGCGGCGCGAACGCGCGGGCGACGGCGTAGGCGCGGCATTCGATGGTCTGCTGGTCGACGCCGTGATGCGCGTCGGCCGACAGGGCACTGCCCTGGCCGGTCTCGAAATACATCACGTTGTGCCCGACCGTGCCGCGCCCAAGGCAAAGTGCCGCGTCCCGCGCCTCGGCGAGCAGAGCGAGGGAGACCCCGAAGCTGCGATTTGCCGCCTCGGTGCCGCCGATCGACTGGAACACGAGGTCGACGGGCGCACCCTGCTCGATGCAGCGCAGCGTGGTCGTGACATGGGCGAGGATGCAGGTCTGGGTCGGGATGTCGTAGCGGTCGCGGATTTCATCCAGCATTTTCAACAGCGTGGCGGTGGCGGCCACGCTGTCGCTGGCGGGGTTGACGCCGATCACCGCGTCCCCCGCGCCCAGCAGCAAACCGTCCAGGGTCGCCGCGGCGACGCCGCGCGGGTCGTCGACAGGGTGGTTGGGCTGCAGCCGGACCGACATCCGCCCGGGCAGCCCGATGGTGTTGCGGAACGCCGTCGTCACCCGGCATTTCGCGGCGACCGCCACCAAATCCTGCAGGCGCATGATCTTGCTGACGGCTGCGACCATCTCGGGCGTCAGGCCGGCGCGCAGCGGCGCCAGGGCGGCGGCATCGGCGGCGAGAAGGAAATCGCGGAACCCGCCGACGGTGAGGTGGGAGATCGGCGCGAAGGCCGCGCCGTCATGCCGATCCATGATCAGACGGGTGACGTCGTCCTCCTCGTACGGCACCACCAATTCGCTGAGGAAGGTGGCGAGATGGAGGTCGGCCAGGGCCAGTTGGGCCGCCACCCGCTCGCTGGCGGAGGCGGCGGCCACGCCGGCCAGGGCGTCGCCGGAGCGCGGCGGCGTGGCGCGGGCCAGCAACGTCCTGAGGTCGGCGAAGTGATAGCGCGTGGAGTTGACCGAATGGTTATATTTCATCACAAATTTTCCAGATAGCGCTGAACTCCTGCGCAGGCGTCGGCTAAACGCCCCGGCTCAACCGGAACGCGGGAGATTTTCGGGCAATCCCGCATGGGGATTGCCTGGATCGTATGTACCGCGGTCCCCAGGGCGCAAGGACCAGGGATCATGGCGAAGAAGATTGTCGGCTACGTCAAGCTGCAGATACCAGCGGGGAAGGCCAACCCGTCCCCGCCGGTTGGTCCCGCACTCGGTCAGCGCGGCCTCAACATCATGGCGTTCGTGAAGGAATTCAACGCGGTCACCGCGAATATGGAGCCGGGGATGCCGGTCCCCGTGGTCATCACCGCCTTCGCCGACCGGACCTTCACCTTCATCACCAAGACCCCGCCGAACACCTATTTCCTGATGAAGGCCGCCGATATCAAGAAGGGCACACCCACCGCCGGCAAGGGTGCGACTGTCGGCCGCGTGACGATGACACAGCTGCGCGAGATCGCCGCCATCAAGATGAAGGACATGAACGCCAACGACGTCGAGGGTGCGGTCAGCATGCTCGCGGGCTCGGCCCGGTCGATGGGCTTGTCGGTGGTGGAGGGCTGATCATGGCACACGGCAAGCGCCTGAAGGCGGCCTACAAGCACGTCGACCCGGCCAAGACCTATGACCTCGCCGCCGCGATCGAGCTGGTGAAGTCGAACGCGACTGCGAAGTTCGACGAAACGGTCGAGATGTCGATGAATCTCGGCATCGACCCGCGCCATGCCGACCAGATGGTCCGCGGGCTCGTCGGCCTGCCCAACGGCACCGGCAAGACCCTGCGCATCGGCGTGTTCGCCCGCGGCGCCAAGGCCGAGGAGGCGTTGGCCGCCGGTGCCGACGTGGTCGGCGCGGACGATCTGGCCGAGAAGATCCAGGCGGGCCAGATCGATTTCGACCGCTGCATCGCCACCCCTGACATGATGGCCCTGGTTGGCCGGCTGGGTAAGATCCTCGGGCCGCGTGGCCTGATGCCGAACCCCCGTCTCGGCACCGTGACGATGGACGTGAAGGGTGCGGTTGCCGCCGCCAAGGCCGGCCAGGTCGAGTTCCGTGCCGAGAAGGCGGGCATCGTGCATGCCGGCATCGGCAAGGCGAGCTTCCCGGCCGAAAAGCTGCTGGAGAACGCCCGCGCCTTCGCCGACGCCATCGTCAAGGCGAAGCCGACCGGCTCCAAGGGCGTGTATGTGCAGAAGGTTGCGGTCAGCTCGACCATGGGGCCCGGCGTCCGGGTCGACACGGGCACGCTCGCGGCCTGACGAGATACGCCGCCCTTGAATCGGGCGGCGGGCAGGGGGGCGGGAGCCCTCCGAACCTGTCCGAGACTGTTCGTGGCGCCCCGGCCAATTCCCTGGGGGCCTTAATGCACCCGCGACAAGGTGCGCGCACAGGAGACGGGGAAGCCAGGGATTTTCGGGCGCGACGCCCGGGGAGCTTGGCGGTTCCGACTAGACGGGTGCGCGGTCGCGCATCCGGGGACAGGCGAACCGGGGTTTGTCCCGGCGCCTGGATTGCGCTGGTGCAAGCCCTAAAGGGCAACCCGGCCATCTGCGGTCCACACGCAGCTGGCCACCGACGGAGACGAGATTTGGACCGTACGGAGAAGCGGGAGTTCGTAGCCTCCCTCGCTTCGGTGTTTGCGGATACGTCAATGGTCGTGGTCACCCGTCCAACCGGGCTGACCGTGGCGGAAGCGACGGATCTTCGACGCCGGATGCGCAATGCGGGCGCGAACTACAAAGTCGCGAAGAACCGGCTGGCCACCCTCGCTTTGGATGGGACCCGATTCGAAGCCCTCAAGCCCCTGATGAAGGGTCCGACCGCGCTTGCTTGGTCGACCGACCCGGTTGCAGTGGCGAAGGCGGCTGTCGAGTTCGCCAAAATCAACGAGAAGTTCGTGGTGCTCGGTGGCGCCCTTGGAACCCAGATGCTCGACGCATCCGGGATCAAGGCGCTGTCCGAACTGCCGTCGCTGGATGCGCTGCGCGGAAAGCTGCTGGGGCTGCTTGCCGCCCCGGCGACGCGCATCGCCGGCGTTCTGCAGGCACCGGGCGCACAGCTCGCACGGGTTCTGGCGGCACACGCCGACAAGGCGGGCGCCCCCCAGGCCGAGGCCGCATAGCCGGCACGCTTGCACCAAGACGATAGCAGGTCCGCAAACACGGACTTGAATGGAACCGATCAGGCTCTAAGTTAGGAAAACACAGAAATGGCCGATTTGTCGAAGATTGTGGACGACCTGTCCGCGCTGACCGTGCTGGAAGCCGCCGAGCTTTCCAAGATGCTGGAAGAGAAGTGGGGCGTTTCCGCCGCGGCTCCCGTGGCCGCCGCCGCGGCTCCTGCGGCCGCCGGCGCTCCGGCCGAGGCCGCTGAAGAGCAGACCGAGTTCACCGTGACCCTTGCCGCCGCTGGCGACAAGAAAATCAACGTCATCAAGGAGATCCGCACCATTACCGGTCTTGGGCTGAAGGAAGCCAAGGACCTGGTTGAGGGCGCTCCCAAGACGGTGAAGGAAGGCGTGAATAAGGACGAGGCCGCGAAGATCAAAAAGGCATTGGAAGAACAGGGCGCCACTGTCGAGGTTAAGTAAGACGCGGCCGGTCACGGCCGCGATTGAGACTGGAGCGGGCGGAAACCGAGGTCGGTTTCCGTCCGCGAACCTGTTGCGGAATCTCTGGCACAGGCGCGCCCTAGACGCGGCCGCACGCCAAGACGCGACGGCAAGGCTACGCACGACGATGATTAATTGACCGACGAGCGATATGGGGCAGCAGGACAGCATGAACGCCATCAACAGGTCCTTCACCGCACGCAAACGCATCCGCAAGAGCTTCGGGCGGATTCCCGAAGTGGCGGTGATGCCGAATCTGATCGATGTGCAGCGGGCCAGCTACGAGGGCTTCCTGCAAATGGCGACACCGCCTGACAGCCGCACCACGACCGGGCTGCAGGAAGTCTTCAAGGGCGTCTTCCCGATCGACGATTTCGCCGGCCGCGGCCGGCTTGAGTTCGTCTATTACGAGCTGGAAGAGCCGAAATACGACGTCGAGGAATGCATTCAGCGCGGCATGACCTTCGCCGCGCCGCTGAAGGTCATCCTGCGCCTCATCGTCTGGGACGTGGACGAGGACACCGGCGCCCGGTCGATCCGCGACATCAAGGAACAGCCCGTTTACATGGGCGACATGCCGCTGATGACCGACAACGGCACCTTCATCATCAATGGCACCGAGCGCGTCATCGTCAGCCAGATGCATCGCTCGCCCGGCGTGTTCTTCGACCACGACAAGGGCAAGACGCATTCATCGGGCAAATACCTGTTCGCCGCCCGCGTCATCCCGTATCGCGGCTCCTGGCTCGACTTCGAATTCGACAGCAAGGACCTCGTCTACGTTCGCATCGACCGCAAGCGGAAGCTGCCGGTGACGACTCTGCTCTATGCGCTGGAAAACCTGGCCACCGAGGGCAGGCGCGCCGCGATGGAGCCGGGCCAGACGATGGATATCGGCGACATCCGCGGCATGGATGCCGAGGAAATTCTTTCCTATTTTTACAGCCAGGTGGTGTTCACCCGCACCGCCAAGGGCTGGGCGCGGCCGTTCGACCCCGACGCGTTCCGCGGCATCAAGCTGCTGGAGCCGCTGGTTGACGCCGACACCGGTGAAGTGGTGGCCGATCCCGAGACCAAGCTGACCGCCCGCGTCGTGCGCAAGATCGCCGACACGACCAAGGAAGTGCTGGTCGGCCGCGGCGACCTGCTCGGCCGCTTCGTCGCCGTCGACCTCGTCAACGAGGAAACCGGCGAGATCTTCGCCGAAGCCGGTGAGGAACTGGCCGAGGCGCGGCTGGCTGCCCTGGAGGAGGCCGGCATCGACCGGCTGCCGACGCTGGCGGTCGATCAGTCCAACGGCCCGTGGATCCGCAACACCCTCGCGGTGGACAAGAACACCGGCCGCGAGGACGCGCTGGTCGATATCTACCGCGTCATGCGCCCCGGCGAGCCGCCGACGGCCGAGACCGCCGAATCGCTGTTCCGGACCCTGTTCTTCGACGGCGACCGCTATGACCTGTCATCGGTCGGCCGGGTGAAGATGAACATGCGCCTCGGCATGGAGGTCGAGGACAGCGTGCGGGTGCTGCGCAAGGAGGACATCCTGCGCACGGTGAAGATCCTGTGCGAGCTGAAGGACGGCCGCGGCACGATCGACGACATCGACAACCTCGGCAACCGCCGGGTGCGTTCGGTCGGCGAGTTGATGGAGAACCAGTATCGCGTCGGGCTGCTGCGCATGGAGCGCGCCATCCGCGAGCGCATGGGCTCGGTCGACATCGACACGGTGATGCCGCACGACCTGATCAACGCCAAGCCGGCGGCCGCCGCGGTGCGCGAATTCTTCGGCAGCAGCCAGCTGTCGCAGTTCATGGACCAGACCAACCCGCTCTCGGAAGTGACGCATAAGCGCCGCCTGTCCGCACTCGGGCCGGGGGGTCTGACGCGGGAGCGCGCCGGCTTTGAGGTGCGCGACGTGCACGCCACGCATTACGGCCGCATCTGCCCGATCGAGACGCCGGAAGGCCCGAATATCGGCCTGATCAACTCGCTGGCGACGTTCGCGAAGGTGAACAAATACGGCTTCATCGAGACGCCTTACATGCTGGTGAAAGACGGCGTGGTGCAGAAGACGCCGCGCTATCTTTCGGCGATGGAGGAAGAAAAACTCGTCGTCGCCCAGGCGGACGCGCCGATGGACGCGGACGGACGCTTCACCCAGGAACTGGTGTCGGTGCGCCGGCAAGGTGATTTCCGGCTGGTGAAGCCGGAAGACGTGACCGCGATCGACGTGTCGCCGAAGCAGCTGGTTTCGGTGGCCGCGGCGTTGATTCCGTTCCTTGAGAACGATGACGCCAACCGCGCGCTGATGGGCAGCAACATGCAACGCCAGGCGGTGCCGTTGATCCGCGCCGATGCGCCGCTCGTCGGCACCGGCATGGAAGCGGCGGTGGCACGCGACTCCGGCGCCACCATCGTCGCCAAGCGCGCCGGCGTGATCGACCAGATCGACGGCGCGCGCATCGTCGTGCGGGCGACGGCGGAAGACGGCACCACAAAGGGCGTGGACATCTATCGCCTGCGCAAATTCATGCGCAGCAACCAGTCGACCTGCATCAACCAGCGTCCGCTGGTGCGGGTGGGCGACCGGGTGGCCGATGGCGACATCATCGCCGACGGCCCGTCCACCGATCTCGGCGAACTGGCGCTTGGGCGCAACGTGCTGGTCGCGTTCATGCCGTGGAATGGCTACAACTTCGAGGATTCGATCCTCATCAGCGAGCGGATTGCCCGCGACGACGTGTTCACCTCCATCCACATCGAGGAATTCGAGGTGATGGCGCGCGACACCAAGCTCGGCCAGGAGGAAATCACCCGTGATATTCCGAATGTCGGCGAGGAAGCACTGAAGAACCTCGACGAAGCCGGCATCGTCTATATTGGCGCGGAAGTGAATCCGGGTGACATTCTCGTCGGCAAGGTGACGCCGAAGGGTGAAAGCCCGATGACGCCGGAAGAAAAGCTGCTGCGCGCGATCTTCGGCGAAAAGGCCTCGGACGTTCGCGACACCTCGCTGAAGCTGCCGCCGGGTGTCACCGGCACGATCGTCGACGTGCGCGTGTTCAGCCGCCGTGGCGTGGACAAGGACGAGCGCGCGATGGCGATCGAGCGCGCCGAGATCGAACGGCTGGCCAAGGACCGCGACGACGAGAAGGCGATCCAGGAGCGGTCGTTCCTGAACCGGCTGCGCGAGAAGCTGCTGGGCCGCAAGGCATCGGGCGGGTTCAAGGGCATCAAGGCCGGCACGCCGCTGACCGAGACTGTGCTGGCGGAGCATCCGCGTGGCGCCTGGCGCAATATCGGCGTGCAGGACGACGCCGTGATGGCGGAGATCGAGGTCCTGAAGCGGGAATTCGATGCCGCGGTGAGCAAGCTGCAGGCCCGCTTCGACAGCAAGGTGGAGAAGCTGCAGCGTGGCGACGAGTTGCCGCCCGGCGTGATGAAGATGGTCAAGGTGTTCGTGGCGGTGAAGCGCAAGCTGCAGCCGGGCGACAAGATGGCCGGCCGTCACGGCAACAAGGGCGTGGTGTCGCGCGTGGTCCCGGTCGAGGACATGCCGTTCCTGGAAGACGGCACCTCGGTCGACCTGGTGCTCAACCCGCTTGGCGTGCCGAGCCGGATGAATGTCGGGCAGATCCTGGAGACGCATCTTGGCTGGGCCTGCGCCACGCTGGGCAAGCAGGTCGGCGAGCTGGTCGAGGAGTATCGTCGCACCGGCAACGCCAAGCAGGAGCTGCTGGACCATCTCCGCGGCGCCTACGGCGAGCGCGTGTTCGCCGAGGAGATCGCCGGCATGGACGATGCGCAGCTGATTGAGCTGTGCGAGAACCTGAAGAAGGGCATCCCGATCGCCACCCCGGTGTTCGATGGCGCCCGCATGGCCGATATCGAGGGCATGCTGACCCGCGCCGGACTGAACACCTCGGGGCAGGTGGTGCTGACCGACGGGCGCAGCGGCGAGCCGTTCGAGCGCAAGGTCACGGTCGGCTACATCTACATGCTGAAGCTGCACCATCTGGTGGACGACAAGATCCATGCCCGTTCGATCGGGCCGTACAGCCTGGTCACCCAGCAGCCGCTGGGCGGCAAGGCGCAGTTCGGTGGACAGCGCTTCGGCGAGATGGAGGTGTGGGCGCTGGAGGCGTATGGCGCCGCCTACACCTTGCAGGAAATGCTGACGGTGAAGTCGGACGACGTGTCCGGCCGCACCAAGGTCTACGAGGCGATCGTGCGCGAGCAGGACACGTTCGAGGCCGGCATTCCCGAGAGCTTCAACGTGCTGGTCAAGGAACTGAAGTCGCTTGGCCTGAACGTCGACCTGGATATGCGCGCGGCCTGATCTTGCAGCACGTCCACGCCAGCAAACAGGTTGCGTACGCGGATCGGGTACGCGGCGGAGTCCCTAAATTTCACGGCAGCCGGGGTCGCTCCCCGGCTGGCCAAGGGGTAACAGCATGAACGAACTTATGAAGATCCTAGGTCAGACGGGTCAGTCGATGACCTTCGACCAGATAAAGATTCAGATGGCCTCGCCGGAGCAGATCCGCAGCTGGTCGTATGGCGAGATCAAGAAGCCGGAGACGATCAACTACCGCACCTTCAAGCCGGAGCGCGACGGGCTGTTCTGTGCCCGCATCTTCGGGCCGATCAAGGACTATGAGTGCCTGTGCGGCAAGTACAAGCGCATGAAGTTCCGCGGCATCATCTGCGAAAAATGCGGCGTGGAAGTGACGCTGGCGAAAGTGCGCCGGGAGCGTATGGGCCATATCGAACTGGCCTCGCCGGTCGCGCATATCTGGTTCCTGAAATCCCTCCCCAGCCGCATCGGCCTGATGGTCGACCTGACGCTGAAGGAGCTGGAGAAGATCCTGTATTTCGAGAGCTACGTGGTTCTCGAACCCGGCCTGACCGACATGAAGCTGCACCAGCTGCTGACCGAAGATCAGATGCTGGCCAAGCAAGATGAGTTCGGCGACGACGCGTTCCGCGCCGGCATCGGCGCCGAGGCGATCAAGACCATCCTGCTGGCCATCGACGCCGATGCCGAGAAGGTCCAGCTCCGTGCCGAGCTGAAGGAGACCACCAGCGAGGCGAAGCGCAAGAAGCTGGTGAAGCGCCTCAAGCTGATCGAAGCGTTTTCGGAGTCCGGCGCCAAGCCGGAATGGATGATCCTCGACGTCGTGCCGGTGATTCCGCCCGAGCTGCGGCCGCTGGTGCCGCTCGATGGCGGCCGCTTCGCGACCTCGGATTTGAACGATCTGTATCGCCGGGTGATCAACCGCAACAACCGCCTCAAGCGGCTGATCGAACTGCGCGCGCCTGACATCATCGTGCGCAACGAAAAGCGCATGCTGCAGGAATCGGTCGATGCGCTGTTCGACAATGGCCGTCGCGGCCGCGCCATCACCGGTGCCAACAAGCGCCCGCTGAAGTCGCTGTCCGACATGCTGAAGGGCAAGCAGGGCCGTTTCCGGCAGAACCTGCTGGGCAAGCGCGTCGATTACTCCGGCCGCTCGGTGATCGTGGTCGGGCCGGAGCTGAAGCTGCACCAATGCGGCCTGCCGAAGAAGATGGCGCTCGAGCTGTTCAAGCCGTTCATCTATTCGAAGCTCGAGAAATACGGCCACGCCACCACCATCAAGGCGGCCAAGCGGATGGTGGAGAAGGAGCGCCCCGAGGTTTGGGACATCCTTGAGGAAGTGATCCGCGAGCATCCGGTGATGCTCAACCGCGCGCCGACCTTGCACCGCCTTGGCATCCAGGCGTTCGAGCCGGTGCTGATCGAGGGCAAGGCGATCCAGCTGCATCCGCTGGTCTGCACCGCCTTCAACGCCGATTTCGACGGCGACCAGATGGCCGTCCACGTGCCGCTGAGCCTGGAAGCGCAGTTGGAAGCCCGCGTGCTGATGATGTCGACCAACAACATCCTCAGCCCCGCCAACGGCAAGCCGATCATCGTGCCAAGCCAGGACATCGTGCTCGGCATCTATTATCTCTCGCTGGAAACCCCGGAGTTCCGCGCGGCGGAAGACGGCAAGGTTCGCGCCTTCGGCACGATCGGCGAGATCGAGCATGCGCTGCATAGCGGCTCGATCAAGCTGCACGACAAGATCCGTGCGCGCTACGAGACGATCGACGCCGACAGCCACGCGATCCACCAGACGGTGTACACCACCGCCGGGCGGATGCTGATCGCGCAAGTGCTGCCCAAGAGCCCGCTGATCCCGTTCAGCCTGATCAACCGCACGCTGACCAAGAAGAACGTGTCCGACGTCATCGACGCGGTCTACCGCCATTGCGGCCAGAAGGAGTGCGTGATCTTCGCCGACCGGCTGATGGGCCTGGGCTTCGGCCAGGCGGCCCGTGCCGGCATCAGCTTCGGCAAGGACGACATGATCATCCCCGACGACAAGAAGGCGATGATCATCAAGACCCAGACCGAGGTGAAGGAGTTCGAGCAGCAGTACCAGGACGGCCTGATCACCGCCGGCGAGCGCTACAACAAGGTGGTGGACGCCTGGTCGCGCTGCACCGACGAGGTCGCGGGTGCGATGATGAAGGAGATCTCGCGCCAGGAAGTCGGCTATCCCACCAACTCGGTGTGGATGATGAGCCATTCCGGCGCGCGTGGGTCGCCGGCGCAGATGCGCCAGTTGGCCGGCATGCGCGGATTGATGGCCAAGCCGTCGGGCGAGATCATCGAGCAGCCCATTATCGCCAACTTCAAGGAAGGCCTCTCCGTCCTTGAGTATTTCAACTCCACCCACGGCGCCCGCAAGGGCCTCGCGGACACGGCGCTGAAGACGGCGAACTCGGGCTATCTGACGCGGCGTCTGGTGGACGTGGCGCAGGATTGCATCATCGTCGAGGTCGATTGCGGCACCGAGCGTGGCCTGACCGTGAAGCCGGTGATGGATGGCGGCGAGGTGGTGTCCTCGTTGTCCGAGCGGACGCTGGGTCGGACCACGGCCGAGGTGGTGACCGACCCGATCACCAACGAGGTGCTGCTCGGCGCCAACCAGCTGATCGGCGAGGAAGACGCCGAGCGCATCGAGAAGGCCGGGGTCGAGGCGGTGAAGATCCGCTCGGTGCTGACCTGCGAGGCGAAGATCGGCGTGTGCGGCCACTGCTACGGGCGCGACCTGGCCCGCGGCACGACGGTCAATGTCGGCGAGGCGGTGGGCGTCATCGCGGCGCAGTCGATCGGCGAGCCGGGCACGCAGTTGACGATGCGCACCTTCCATATCGGCGGCGCGGCCCAGCGCGGCGCCGAGGTGAGCAGCGTCGAAGCGAGCCATGACGGCACGGTGGTGATCAAGAACCGCAACGTCGTCATCAACAGCGCCAACGTGCCGGTGGTGATGAGCCGCAACTGCGAGATCGTGCTGTCCGACGACAAGGGCCGCGAGCGGGCACGCTTCCGGGTGCCGTACGGCGCCCGGCTGCTGGTCGATGAGGGTGCGGCGGTGACCCGCGGGCAGAAGCTCGCGGAATGGGATCCGTACACCCTGCCGATCATCACCGAGCGCAACGGTCAGGTCGAATATCTCGATCTGATGGAAGGCGTCACGCTGGTGGAGCGGGTCGACGAAGTGACGGGGCTGACCTCCAAGGTGGTGGTCGACTACAAGCAGAACGCGCGCGGCGTGGATCTGCGGCCGCGGCTGCAGCTGAAGGACTCCAATGGCGAGGTGATCCGCCTGCCGAACAACACCGATGCCCGGTACTTCCTGGCACCGGACTCGATCCTCTCGGTTGAGAACGGGGCGGAAGTGGCGGCGGGTGACGTGCTGGCGCGAATTCCGCGAGAGGGTAGCAAGACCCGCGACATCACCGGTGGTCTGCCGCGGGTCGCGGAACTGTTCGAGGCACGGCGGCCGAAGGATCACGCGATCATCGCCGAAACCGACGGGCGGGTGGAATTCGGTAAGGACTACAAGGCCAAGCGCCGCATCGTGGTGAAGAACGACGAAACCAGCGAGGAAACCGAGTACCTGGTGCCGAAGGGCAAGCACGTCTCGGTGCAGGAAGGCGACTTCGTGCGCCGTGGCGATCCGCTGGTCGATGGCCCGCGGGTGCCGCACGACATCCTGAAGGTGCTGGGCGTCGAGGCGCTGTCGGATTACCTGGTCAACGAGATCCAGGACGTCTACCGGCTCCAGGGCGTGAAGATCAACGACAAGCACATCGAGGTGATCGTTCGCCAGATGTTGCAGAAGATCGAGATCATCGAGCCCGGCGACACGACGTACCTGGCCGGAGAACAGGTGGATCGCATGGAGTTCGCCCAGGAGAACGCCAAGCGCCTGCACGAGGGGGAGCGGCCTGCGACCGGCATGCCGGTGCTGCAGGGCATAACCAAGGCCAGCCTGCAGACGCATAGCTTCATCAGTGCGGCGTCGTTCCAGGAGACCACGCGGGTGCTGACGGAGGCGGCGACGGCCGGCAAGGTCGACAACCTGATCGGGCTGAAGGAAAACGTGATCGTCGGCCGTCTGATCCCAGCGGGCACCGGTGCAGTGATGAACAAGCTGCGGGCCCTCGCCGCCGGCCGCGATCAGCAACGCGGCATCCGGCCGGAGCCGCAGGCGGCGATTACGGGCGACATCGCGGCCGAATAGGCGGCTTTTCTCACCGTCATCACCGCGTACGCATGGAAGGCCGGCGATTACTGCATCGCCGGCCTTCACCTTTTCAGGTTGCGGCGTCTCGGTTGGTATTGACTTGCCTCCCCTGTCTCCGTAGGTTCCGCCCCCTCGGCCAACCCCTTTGCTTCGCTCGGGTGGCCGTCGTTTGCAGGCACCAGAGCACGCGGCGCCGCACCTCTTCCTCCCGTTCCGCGGTGGGCAGGGGGGCCTAGGCCGCTTGCAGGGTCGAACCCCGCAGTACCGGCATCTGCCGTCCTGCGGGGCTTGCGTGTGGAAGACGGTCTTCGTGCAGGTGCAGGGAGGCCAGCAGAATCGAAAGAGGGTCTATGCCGACCATCAACCAGCTGATTGCCCAAGGCCGCGAGCCGGCGGCCAAGCGCAACAAGGTCCCGGCGTTGCAGGGCTGCCCGCAGAAGCGCGGCGTCTGCACCCGGGTCTACACGACCACCCCGAAGAAGCCGAACTCGGCGCTTCGTAAGGTCGCGAAGGTGCGCCTGACCAATGGCTACGAGGTCGTGAGCTACATCCCCGGTGAAGGACACAACCTGCAGGAGCACAGCGTCGTGCTGATCCGCGGCGGGCGCGTGAAGGATCTGCCGGGCGTGCGTTACCACATCCTCCGCGGCGTGCTGGATACCCAGGGCATCGCCAAGCGTCGTCAGCGCCGTTCGCTGTATGGCGCGAAGCGGCCGAAGTAAGGGAGAGCGGGCATGAGTCGTCGTCGCCGCGCCGTCAAGCGCGACATCCTTCCGGACGCCAAGTTCGGTGACGTCGTCATCACGCGTTTCATGAACGCGCTGATGTATGACGGCAAGAAATCCGCCGCCGAGGGCATCGTCTATGGTGCGCTCGACGTGATGAAGAAGCGCGGCGGCAGCCAGTCCGACCCGGTGCGCATGTTCCACGAGGCGCTGGACAACGTGAAGCCGGCCGTCGAGGTTCGCTCGCGTCGCGTCGGTGGCGCCACCTACCAAGTTCCGGTCGAGGTCCGCACCGAGCGGCGGCAGGCCCTGGCGATAAGGTGGCTGATCGATGCCGCACGCAAGCGCGGCGAGCACACGATGGAAGACCGGCTATCGAACGAATTGCTGGATGCGGTGAACAACCGCGGCTCAGCAGTGAAGAAGCGTGAAGACACCCATCGGATGGCCGAGGCGAACAAAGCCTTCAGCCATTACCGCTGGTAGACATATCCCCCACCCCCGACATCCTGAGCGGGCACGGAGCATACGACGATGGGTAAGGCGAAATTCGAGCGCAACAAGCCGCATTGCAACATTGGCACGATTGGCCATGTCGATCACGGCAAGACGTCGCTAACGGCGGCGATCACCAAGATTCTGGCTAAGAGCGGCGGTGCGACCTTCACCGCCTATGACCAGATCGACAAAGCCCCGGAAGAGCGCGCTCGTGGCATCACGATCTCCACCGCGCACGTGGAATACGAGACCAAGAACCGCCATTACGCGCATGTCGATTGCCCCGGCCACGCCGACTATGTGAAGAACATGATCACCGGCGCGGCGCAGATGGACGGCGCCATCCTGGTGGTGTCCGCCGCCGATGGCCCGATGCCGCAGACCCGCGAGCACATCCTGCTCGCCCGCCAGGTCGGCGTGCCGGCGCTGGTGGTCTTCCTGAACAAATGCGATATCGCCGATCCGGACCTGTTGGAGCTGGTCGAGCTTGAGGTTCGTGAGCTGCTCAGCAGCTACCAGTTATGTTCTCGCAACCAGTCCGCAGGCCGCGTCTCGTGCGGCTTGAAAGGATTACGACCATGGCTATCTTCAACGCCGGCAACGGCAACGATACCCTCAACGGCGGCGACGACAACGACATCGTCAACGGCGGCAACGGCAACCACACCCGTTGAGCGAATATGCAGCCACGTGCTGGATGCCGGGGCGACTGGCTTTTTGAGCTTTCCAACAAGCTACCCATGAAGAAGGACGTAACCAGAGAGGGAGTCGTCGTCGTGATTGACGATGATGACTCAGTCCGGGCAGCTCTAAAGGAGCTCTTGGAGTCCGTCGGGCTAAAAGTCAGGCTCTACGCATCGGCGAATGCCTTCCAGGAAGATCGCATTCCAGACGCTACGAGCTGCTTGGTGCTCGATGTGAGGTTGCACGAAACGAGTGGCCTCAAAGTTCAAGAGGAACTGAAGAGAGCTGAAGTTCACATGCCGATCGTCTTGATCACCGCTTATGGCGACATCCCGATGGCCGTGCGAGCGATGAAAGTAGGAGCAATCGACTTTTTGACCAAGCCCTTCTGTAGCCAGGACCTACTGGATGCGGTTTTCATGGCCCTAGAACAGGATAGGGCCCGCCGCGAAACGCAACAATCACACTCAACTTTACGGGAGCAGTTTGAATCACTAAGTGCCCGCGAGCGACAAGTGATCACCCGGGTGACAGCCGGACACCTGAATAAGCAAATAGCTGCCGAGCTGCGGTTGAGCGAGGTTACGGTGAAGGTACATCGTGCCCACGCCATGCGAAAATTGCGCGTCAGGACATTGGCGGACCTGGTAAGAATGATTGAGCACTATGAAACTCAGGTAATTTTAAAATAGGTCACGGCGGTAGCTCCGCGTTAGTAAGTCCGCTAGTGGCACTCAGCCGACCAATTCGGTAGGGCAACTGACCCAGACTTCAGGTTCTACTTTTCGGTTCGCCGATTCTGAAGCCGTGTTGCGCGCATAGCGGACGTTCCTCGATCCCACGTCTGATTAGGGCTAGAGAGCTGAAGTCACGTTCCGGTCTGAACACCAAAGTCAAGCTCGGCGCCTTGCTTTTGCAAATGTCCGCTTATGACACAAAGCTGAGGAAGGTTCGCTTTGGGGGCGGCGAGAACCAACCGCTGCTCACCAATCTCGATTTATGAGTACTGCTGCAGCGCACCGAGCCACAGCGACAACCCGAGCGGGAGCTAGGGCCTGGCAAGGGGCGCAGCCGATCGCCGTAAAGAAGAAACCCCGCACGGGCGGAGCGCGATAAGTTCCTTTTGGGGGGAACTGTGATGGGGAGGGACCTCCCGCCACAGAGTGGACGACACCAACTTGGACTGATTTTTTACTGAAATTTTTGTCTCAGCGCTAAGACGGGCGCCGCCGACTCTCACTCCGCATATGGTCAACAGACACGAGAAGTACAATGACCGGCAAGACAATTAAAATTCCCTGGCTGCAAAATCTCGCGGCAGGGCGGAGTTAGTGGTGCAAAATGCCAAGCGCGGCCTTGGTAGTGTCACATGAAGGGCGCATACTTGATAATCACCAGTCAACGCCGGTCAGAGTACCCTCTGGCTTGGCTTCCACAGCACCGGCCGCCCTGCGATCGAGATAGAGCAGGTAGTCGGCAAAGCCGAAACCGGGCTTCATCGTGAAATTACGCACAGCAATGCCGCGTCCGACGGTGAGGTCAAGGTCTTCCCGGTCTTGAACGGTCCACCCCGCCGCCATCAACTCAGCGTCGATGTCTCGTCGCGCTCTCTGCTCGGGTGTTTCGGCCATCGACGCAATACCCCCCAGGTCAGCCTGCCCTCATGCCGATCTAGTCACCGGCTACCTACGCTGGTTTTAGTAATGGGGACAGATTTTGATCGCAGATTTGTTGCGGATGGCGGCTGCCCCTCTTCAAAAGTGAGCGGCATCTTGAATTGACATGCGAAGGCCCGCAAGGGTCATTAACGGCTTACGTATGCCGTCCCGTTCCCCGGCAACGGGCAGCAGCGGCGCTTCCTAGACGCTATGGCGCGCATTGTCCCCATGCTGCCTGAAGATTGGCTGACCGAAAGCGGACATGGCGCGGAGTCGCCAGGTACGTCCGAAATGACCCAAAACGGACGCGCTAACTATCCATCTTGGCGTCATCCGAGTGGCGAGGTCCTCGTTCCTATCTTGTCGGTCGTCTCGAGCGGGACCCGGCACCCGTTCAAAAACAAAGTGAGCATATTGAACCAGCCGATCATAAGCACGATTTTGCGAGAGATTGTTTCACCGTACCTGTCCAGAAGTTCGTGTAGAGTCTCATCGCGCAATGTTCCGCTCTTTGACAACTCATCGGTCGCTTTGCACACAAGAACATACTCTGGATTAATTCCAGATACCGGACCGTCGGTGGCGGCAGCGTCGATCTCCGCGGGAGATGTCCCGCGTTCTTTGCCATCTGCACGTTGGCTTGCGCCTCGTAAGGCGCATTCAACACCTTTGCCGCACGCAGGATGATCATCTCGCGTGTCCGGGGATCAATACCTTTCGCCTGGAACATTGCTTTGACTATGCCGATTGTCGCCTCGTACATGTCCTCAGTTCCGGCGAACATCTTCAGGACGTTCAGGGTCTTCTCTGGATCATAGGATTTGCCGATAATCTGACGGACGGCTTGCTCGGAGGGCAATGGAATCACGACAGTAGAGGTGTAAGCGGTCGGGTAAGCCATAATTCTCTCCTGGCGTTCAAAGCGCGTCCACCCCTTATGATCTTAATTCTGAGCATCGAGCAGAACGAAATCAAGTCGATCCAGCCGAATTACCCCGCAGGTTGAGCGAAGGCTGCCTTCACCGAAGATCCGCTCTTGGCACAAAGCAGACATGCTCAATGCGCTGACGAATGTCCGCTTTTGGGGGCAAAGCGGACATTGACCAACCGCTGCTTACCAATCCTCCCCGCCGTACCGGGTCTTGGCGCTTGTGGTATGCCATCGTACTGTACTTGACGCCGAGATGAAGGGAGAACCGAGTTGAGCACGAACGATCCTATGGCGGCGGTACGCCAGTACATCGATGGCTTTAACAAAGGTGACGTAGAGGTGATGGCGGCGACTTTCGCTGTCCCGGCATCAATCCTAGACGGCATGGCGCCACACGTCTGGCATGGGCCAACAGCCACTCAGGACTGGTATAGAGACGTGCTGATTGAAGGCAAGCAACACGGTGCTTCAGATTATTTCGTCACTCTTGGTGAGCCGTTGCACAACAATGTCACGGGCGACAGCGCGTATGTGGTTGTTCCCGCGACCATGACGTTCAAAGTGGGCGGCAAGCAGGTTACGCAATCTGGCGCGGTCTTTACGGTGGCGCTACGCAAGCTCGCCGAGGGGTGGCGCATAGCGGCTTGGGCGTGGGCGAAAGGCTCTCCTCGATAGCGACATGCGTTGCAGTCATGCTCGAATTTGAGGACACTCAGCAATTGGGGGATAAAGCAGACATCCCCGCAAGGATTTTATAAGTACACGGCCCAGTAAGCCGGTTTCCGCACAGAAAACTCTTCTCAACGGATCGGTACGCTTAACAAGCCCACGCCCTTCCTTGGCCCGCTCCGAAGGCATTTGTACGTACGTTTTATGTCACTTTCAGAAGCCCATTGATATTGCTGATGTTTTTGCCCCTTCTGGCGGAGAGGGTGGGATTCGAACCCACGCTAGGGTTCTTCAAGAATTTGTGCCGGGGTAGGTCGTTGCTCAATCCTCTGCCATCTCTAAATCCAACTCCTCGAAAAGCTCGTCCAAGGTCTTTGGCTTGAGCATCTCTTTTACTGCCTTGGCGTGCTCAGCGTGTTGCCGGCGCATGCGGCCTTCAAGATCCTCCGGCGGCTCCTCTTCGCGCATCTCCCGCCACCAGACGCTCAATGTTTGGAAAGCATCTGCTCCATGGGAAGCGCTGTCATGGCGGGGTTTGTCTCGCCAGATGGCCTTCTCCTCGTCCCATTCCTTGCGATAGCTGCGCAGTGCCTTGAGGCCTTCACTACACGCGGCGGCATCGAACCAGCAAACTGAGAGCGTCAGCCGTGTCGCATTTATGGCTCGAACGTCATGCGAAAACACATACGTTCCGTAGGTCCATTTAGTGCGCGCGCGGAAAGTCCCGTTGGCTCATCAGTCGTTGGACCACCTTCTCGAAGTGGGCATAACACGTCGGTCCCCGTGCAGTGACACTCCACCCTACGTCACCAACACGATCTCATAATTGAGGGAAAATAAGATCTCAGGATTTGCTCTTTTGATTTTTTTTGATTGTTTTTCAAAACCATCCGCTGAGCGATAGCTTCCGCATCCAGGACGATCGCTATTTTTTAATACTTTTGCAAAAGCGAGCGCCTCCGCCGTCTATTTCTGTGGATTGAGCGCTCGACGGCTTGGCGCTTCGTCTGGTCATGCTTGTGTCAGTCATGCGGCTTCTCGAAAGCGATGTCTTTGCTCCTCTGGTCGAGGCATGCGGGCAGGATCGGGTAGCCGTCCGCGTAGGAACTCAGCAGATAGTCATCTCGCCTCGCGCCGCTTCGAGGTCGCGAAACTTGGCGTTCCAATTTCTTAGTGCCGCTTCTTCTGAGGCTTGCTTGGTCCCCTTCCGTAAGCTGCGCGTTCGCCGTCCGTTAGCTTGGTCTCATAAAGGCGGCGGTCGTTGCCTTTCAGCCGATCTATCCAGCCGCGCCGAACTCGCGACGTTCTAACTTCTAATTCACGCCTTAAATCGGCGTCGCGCTGGAAGTTCCTCTCGCTTAGCCAGTTGAGGCAGCGCGTCGATGCGCTCTCATATTGGTCCTCAATCGAAATCTCTTGCCTAACCCCTTCTCAAAATGCGCGTTAGTGCTTGTCGGCACAGGGTGTCGAGCATTCCTTCGTAGTGGTCAAATTTGTGGACCTGTTTGTTGTAGGTCTGCCAGCGCATCCATTTAGGCTTTGGCGGCAGATCCCAGTCGTCAGGATCACAGTCGCCGATCAATCGTGCTTTGATCCTCGCCTTTCCGCGGTGTGCCCGATCCACGGGGGTATCGAACTGCGAGGCATAGGCGACCTGTCTTCCCCATTCATGCCGTCCGCAGAAGCGCCTCGCGCCTGGAGGCATCCACAGGACAGAGCAGCGTCGATCAGTAATGGGAGATCTAAAGTACCACTGGCGTCCACCGAAATGCCGAGGCTGTGCGACTAGATCGATCCATTGGTCAAGCTCTCCCATTTGAATGCGAAACCAGCCTGCGCGCTCGGTTTGCAGTTGTGCAGTGATTAGTGCGCTCGCAATCCGCTCGCCGGTATGACTGTTGGTCCAACTATACGTGCAGGAAAACCTTGCTCCAGGCCGGAGCAGTCCCTCACGAGCGAGTTTGTTGATGTCGAGCTTCAGCCCAGCCTCGAAGCAAGCTCTCTGTCTAGGTCTAGGCATTCAACAGACTTTCTCTGAGTTGACGCTGCGAGAATCGCTCGGCATCGACGCGCGCGCGTATTGTTCCGCAAATCCCCCATTGGTAACACTTGAAGCCTACGTGCACGACGGCCAACTACAGCGCGCCTCGCATCTGAGCTTCTGAACTTCATCAATAGCCCCTAAACCGATGGCTCGAAAACAAAGCCATGGGCAGTGGCCTCCGCCGTCAACCACGCGATGGCATCGGCTTTGCTGGGGAACACCGCGCGCTGCGGCTTCATTCTTCCTAGGTCCTTACTGACGATAGGAAGCGAGCTACCCCGGCGGAGGGCGTCTCCTCAACGTCTGTTTCCATCGTAGCGCCGGTCTTAGAGGTCAACGCGTCAAACTACTCCTTCAATCAACTCGACCCGGCGAAAAGCGGATCGTGGCCAAAGGTGTGCAGTCCCAATCGCGCATCAAGAGCTGGCAACGGTCGCATAGGTTGGTCTAGGGATCTGTCCGGGGAAGAAGGTGAGGTCGCCGGAGCGAGCGAGACCTGCGGGTTGCCGACAGGCCAGTCAAGCCCAATGTGGATGTGACCGCCAGCGTCTGCGTGGTGCGTGCTGTCCGATAAAAGCACCTGCACCATCTTCTTCGTCGTATCGGCCATAAAAAGCCTCCAATGAGGTAAAGTCGTTACCTCTGCGTTACCTGAGAATCCTGATGTAGTGGATTTTTGTATGAAATGCAACCATGCCTTATGATCATAAAGCACAGAGGCGTTTGGAGGGTTTCAACTTCGCGGTTGGAACCTATCGGTGTCATGCGGTGCGCGCCTTCTGCTCCCGGAATTCCAAATTGCGGAGGCCGCGCCAGTTAACGTTGAGCGTGTTCGTGGAGCCGTTGAGATCGGCGACGCCAAACTCCTTCAAGTCCTCAATCGCATTCGCCACGCGGCGCTTGGGCATCTTGAGCGTCTTGGCAATCTCATCCGCGCCAATGTCGCAAGGCCACCCATGCTCCTTCACATAGTCGAGCAGAAAGCGGATAGGCCGACGCCGCGTCAGGCACGCCAAGCCGCTCGATATAGCAAAGCGCATAGGGCAAGCAGTTCCAGTGACGAAACGGAAACCGAGTTATCAGGCCGCGTCCTCCTCGGTTGACTCCTCAGGCGCTCAACCAATTGCGCAAGCAAGTCGCGTTGCTTCTGCGAAAGCGGGCGCGTGTAGCGTTTCAGGGTGTTCAGGAAGTTGATTTCAAATTGCGAGAACAGTTCTGTGTGCTTCAAGAGCGTCCTGGCACAGCGCCGAACCTCGGCCATCTCAGCCCTGCCTTCTGGGAAGATCAGGACGTCCTGCGACGTAACGCCAAGCTCGCGGACAATCTCATGAGCTTTTGCCGCCGCCGCTGCACGTTCGCCAACATGCGCGCTACCGAACATGCCGCAGATGAGCGCAAGCCGATTGCGAATGTCGGTCATGACGCCACCCGCCGCTTGAATTTGCCGCTGCCGCTGTTCCTGCCATCGGTCGAGGTAGTGGACAAGCGGGCGGAGGGAGGATCAGTGAGAGAAGCCTCACCCGTGAGCACCACTGCTATTCACCTCTATGTCACCCACATGAGCACCACTTTGCGATTTGGGTGTTGCTGACGTGAGCATCGGGGGTGGAGTCCACGTGAGCACCGGGGTGGAGTCCACGTGAGCACCGGGGTGGAGTCCACGTGAGCACCGGGATTTTGTTTTTCGTAGTCCCAGGTGCGCCCAGCCCTGTATGGCTTGGGGTCAAAAACTACAACCCCATCCCACCTTAAAAAGTCATTCTTTGGCGGGTCCAACAGGCCACCGGCACTGGCCTTGCTCGTGGTGCCAAGCTCGGTAAGAAACCAATGCGGAGCCTTACCCTTACCATCCACGCCGAGGCAACCAGCGGCAGCGAAAGCTTGATGAGAGCCGTAACGCGCCGCTCTCGCAAACCACTCGCGGATTTTGCGCCGGCCTGACTTAAGTTCCACGCTCTGCCATCACCGATACGAGACATAAGAGCGATTGCGTCCCCGAGGAACCCGGCGCTTCAATGCAACGTACAGACTCTTAGCTCCGTGACAATGCCCTCCACGCAGGCGAGTTTAGAGTTGGCCAAAGCAGGGGAGTGAACTGCCCCCAATGCGACCCTTGTCATGCTTGCTCATGGCCGCACCGCCTTGAGCGCATCGATCAGCTCCGGCAACTTCTCGATGTCGAGGCTGACGCCGACGCCGGACGCCATGAAGCATTTCGGCACCGTGGCCGTGTAATGCTTGATCTCGATCTTGGTTTGCTCGCGCCATCTGTACAGATGCACGCGCACCGACGAATGCCCGGTGTCGATGGCCGCGATCAGAGATCGATTGTTGGCACGGTGTTTGGTATCGGTGGGCACCACCTTCCCCGGCGTCCCGCCCTCTACCAGCCCCATGACGTGAGCGCCCCAGGCTTCAAGCGCGGTGCGCTTCTCCGGCGCATAATTGTGCCGCTGATAAACGCCGATGACGCCGGATCGAGACCCGGATTTGTGACCTAGGATCGCCTCAGTAACCTGCAGCGCCACGCCAAGCTTCTGAAGGCCGGTGGCGGTGGTGCGGCGGATGTCATGCGTCCGCCATTCAGGGATCTTCACCAGCTCGTCTATCTTGGCCTTAGCATGGGACCAATCCGGCAGGCCTGATGCGAACACGCGCGGTGAGCGTTGCTGGACGTGGTTGAGTACGGCAAGCGCTGCGGTGGAAAGCGGAATAGTGCGCGCCTCCTTCGTCTTGGTTCTGCTGCCCTCAAGCAGGATGTCGGTACCGACGATCTCATCCCAGCGCAGCTCACTAATCTCGGTGCGGCGCGCGCCAGTCAGGACCAGCAGCTTGATCGCTGTGCCGTATTCACCGAGCTGATCACTTGCGCGCCATACCTGCGCCAGCTCGTCGTCAGTGAGCACACGGTCACGGCTCGTCTCGCTCCCAGGCTTGGGGAGATCCTGCATTGGGCTGATGTCGATGATGCCGCGGCCTACCGACCAGCGGAATAGACGATGCAGGTGTGAGTGCATCCGGCGCGCCCCGATGAGACTTCCACGGTCGGCGATGCCGTCGATCAGGTCGAGCACATCACGGCGTTTGATGTCGGCGATATTGAGGTGGCCCCAACGGTCAAACACCTCGCGCTCTAGCGCACGTTTGACGATGTCGTGGGTGCGATTAACAGACTGGTCACGCCGTAACCACTCCATGGCCACACCACGGAAGTCGGTGGCACCGGCCGCGGCGACGCGGGCAGGATCTTGCCCAGCCTGAACCATGTCCCGGGCCTCAAGCCATTTGACATGAGCTGCCGCAACGGACATCGCCGGGTATATGTCGAACGTCCGGCGCCGAGGCTTGCCGTGCGCACGATAGAGGTACACCCACGTCTACCGGCCGCTGCTCGAGATGCGCAGAGCTAGGCCAGGGAGAGACGAATCGAAGTGATCG
>CAVTKE010000002.1:0-23147 GCA_963735225.1 uncultured Alphaproteobacteria bacterium | reverse complement strand
TGCTGATCGGGCCGCCCGGATCGGGAAAGTCGATGCTGGCGGCTCGGATTTCCGGATTGCTCCCCGACCTCACGCCGCGCGAGGCGTTGGAGGTCAGCATGATCCACAGCGTCGCCGGCATGCTCGACGGCGGCCGGTTGGTGATGCGTCCGCCGTTTCGCGAACCGCATCACAGCGCGTCGCAGGCCGCACTCACCGGGGGTGGGCAACGGGCGAAGCCGGGCGAGGTGAGCCTTGCGCATCGCGGCGTGCTGTTCCTGGACGAATTGCCGGAATTTCCCCGCCAGGCGCTGGAAGCGTTGCGCCAGCCGATGGAAAGCGGGCGGACCACTGTGGCACGGGCCGCCGCCCACATCACCTACCCCGCGCGATTCCAGCTGATCGCGGCAATGAACCCCTGCCGCTGCGGGCATCTTGGCGACGCCGCGCGGGAATGCGGCCGCGCTCCGCGCTGTGGCGAGGACTACCAGAACAAGATCAGCGGGCCATTGCTCGATCGGATCGACATCACCGTCGAAGTGCAGCCGGTGCCACCGGTGGAGCTATCGCGGGCGCCGCTGGGCGAAGCAAGCCCGAGTGTTGCGGCGCGGGTTGCGCGGGCCCGCGAAACCCAACGCGCGCGGGCCGGGGAAACGCTCGGCCCGACCAATGCCGAAGCAGACATCAAGAACCTGCCGATGCACCCCGATGCACGGGCGTTGGCGGAACAGGCGGCGGAGAAGCTGCGTCTTTCCGCCCGCGGCTACACCCGCACCTTGCGGGTGGCCCGCAGCATCGCCGACCTCGCCGGTGCGGACATGATACGCCGGCAGGACGTGGCGGAGGCGCTGGGCTTTCGCCACCGGATGCCGGGGCGAAAGATCTGACCGCCGCACCGATCAACCGTCGCGGGGCTGCGGCCCTTCATATCCTTCGACGACGACGATATCGGCGACGCTATGTGCCGTCCGCAAGGCTTTCGCCTTTGCGTATTCCGGCGAGTGGTAGCATGCCAGGGCGGTCGCATAGTCCTTGAACTCGATCACCACGACGCGCGACCGAAAGCTGCCATCGACGGCTTCGGAGGCACCACCACGGGTGAGAAAGCGGGCACCATATTTGCGGAATGGAATTCGGTTTTCGGCCTGGTAAGCTTTGTACGCCTCGGCGTTGCTGACATCGACCTGCGCGATCCAATAGGCTTTGGCGGCCATGTGCTATCCCCCCTGCTATCCCGGCCGTGATAGCACACGCCGATGCGCAAAGAGCAAGCGATCCCGCCCTGCCGGCGACCGGCAGGGCGGGACAGGTTTCGATGCGGCCGAGCACCCTCAGGATGCGCCGGCCACTCAATCAATAAGCAGGGCGCGGCACCACGATAGTCGAGCCGGGCGGCGCGGTGGTGACACTCGGCGACGGCTGCTGCACCACGACCGGCGCAGGCGCCGGCGGTGCCGTGGTGACGGAGCAGGCGGCACAGGTCAGCAACGCGGCTGCGGCGGCGAAACGAACGACGCTGATCATGGCTGGGTCCTTTGTTCTGTTTGACGCGGACGACGCGATCGCTTTACCAACGCATCGGCGTCCGAACGGTTCCCAAGCCGATCTTTCTGGCCAGCAATCCTGCGGTGCGACGCGCCTACCCCTGGTCGCGAAACGCATCGGCGATGCGTCGCACAGCACCCGCCTGATCCACCACCAGCACGTCGAAACGTACGCCCGCGGCACCCCAGTCCGGATTCAAGGCGAGCAGGATTTCCGCCGCCGCCATCAGGCGGAGGCGCTGGCGCGCCGACAGCGCCGCCGCGGCGCCGGCCAGCGTCGGCCGCTGCTTCACCTCGACGAAAGCCACCAACCCGTCGCGCTCCGCCACCACGTCGATCTCGCCGGCCGGAGTGCGCAAGCGGCGCCCGAGCACGCGCCAGCCGTCGCGCTCCAGGGCGGCGCAAGCGATCACCTCGGCGTCGAGGCCGCTGGCATGGGCGCGAAATCCCCGCGCAGTTGCCCGGGTCGTCGGCGCGATGGTCATTTTTGCGGTCCGGCCTCGGTCGCGGCCGATCAACGCCAGCCCCTCGGCGACGGACACGAACTCGCCGCCGGCGGCGACCTTGGCGGCGCCGAAACGATCCTCGAACAAACGACGCACTGAAGGCACGAACGAGGTGCCGCCGGTGAGGAACACGTGGTCCACCGCGTCCGCGGCCAGCCCCGCTGTTACCAAGGCCCGATCGATGGTGGCGGCCAGCGAAGCGAGTTCGGGGGCGATCCACTCCTCGAACTCGGCGCGGGTGATGCGGCGGGCGATGTCCAGTTGCTTGTGCGTGAAGCGAAGCTCGGCGCTGTCGTGATGCGAGAGCGCCGCCTTCACCGCGGCCACGGTCTGGTACAGCCGATAGCCGAGTTCATCCTCGATCAGCGCCATCAGATGGCGGAGCTTGGTTGGATCGGCGCTGGCGCGGGCGACTTCGCCGATCTCACGCAGGGTGCGCGGATTGCGCATCAGCGACATCTGGTGCCAGCGCGCGAAGCGGGAGAAATACTCGGGCGGCACCGGCAATTCCTTGCCCATGATGCGGTAGACATCGCCCTTGCCGAGCCGCGGCGAAATCACCCGGTCGATGATACGGAAATCGAACAAATCCCCGGCGATGCCGATGCCGGCATGACCGAGCGGCACCACTTTGCCCGGCTCGAACCGCAACAGGGAAAAATCGCTGGTGCCGCCGCCGAAATCACCGATCAGCACGGTTGCGGCACGATTCAGCGTGCGCGCGAAGCGCCAGCCGGCAGCCTCCGGCTCCAGCGCCACGTCGACATCGGCGAGCCCCGCTTCGGCATAAGATCCGCGCAGCCGCGCCTCGCCGAGGGAATCATCCGCCAACTCGCCCGCGAAGCGCACCGGCCGACCGACGATGATTCGCGCACGCCGGTTCGCGACGTCGGTGGTGGAAATCCCCGCGCCGTCCAGCAACGAACGCAGGAACTGCGCGACCAGGCCTTCGAGACTGAAGGTCCGACCGGCGATCCGGGTTTCGGTGAAGCTGCGCTGCGCCAAATAGGTCTTCATCGACATGATCAGCCGGCTGTCCAACGGATCGTCGAGATAGGCCTCGATCGCGTCGGGGCCGGCCGCGTGGCGCAGCTTTCCGCCGTCGCGCGGCTGCTCGGTCCAGAAGCACAGCACGGAGCGAAACGTTTCAACCAGTTCCACCCCGGCCGGAAACCGCGCGGTGGTCAACCGGCCGTCCGCGGCGAGCACGGAGACGACGCTGTTGGTGGTGCCGAAATCGATGCCGATCGCCGCCGTCATGTCACGTCCTGTTCGCCGGGGGGCGAGGGTTCAAGCGGAAATGACGGGCGGCCGCAAGCGGATTCAGAAGCGCTCTTCGCCGCGATGGCGGAACGGATCGGGGAAATCGCGGTACAGCGCGAAGCGCGCGTTCCGCACCAGCGCGTTCACGCCGAAATGCACCCCCTCCACCGGATCGCGGCGCTCCGCCACGTGGCGGAACGCCTCGTCGAGTTGTGCTGAGGTCGCGAACCTCGATCATGATGTGCCACTCGCCCAAATCGGGCGGGGCGAGGCCGAGCTTGCGGCGGGTGAGCCGCCAGCCCTCGATCCGGCCGCCCTGTTTGAGATGTTCCATGTAGCGGCCAAGGCCGTCGGTGAAATCGAGGTCGGCGACGCCAGGCTTGAGGTCGCACCAGACGTGATAGATGTCCATCGGCGGCCCCTATTGTGTCAGGCGGTATGCAGACGCTGGATGCCGCCCGGGTCGGTTTGCATGGCCAGCCTGCCCGAGCGGCGCATGAAATTCACATGCGCCAGCGCCTCGCCGAACGCGAAGCCCATCTGGTGCGCATCGAGCGCCCGGGGGAACAGCAACGGCAGGATCTCGGCCACGCTCCGCGCCTGCGTGGCGCAGGCGGCGGCGATCTCGCGGCAGCGCAGCTCGTGGTGTTGCTCCAGGGCCGCGATGCGATCGTGCAGGCCGTAGAACGGCAGGTTGTGGGCGGGCAGCACCAGGACCAATTCCGGCAGTTGGCGCAGGGATGCGAGCGAGCGGAGGTACTCGCCCAGCGGATCGCCGTCCGGCTCCCCCGGCCACACCCCGATATTCGGCGAGATGCGGGCCAGGACCTGATCGGCGGCGAGGAAGATGCCGAACTCGCGGCACAGCAGCATCACCTGCTCGGGCGCATGGCCGCCACCGGTGAGGATGTCGAAGCGCCGCCCGCCGATGTCGATGTGCTCGCCGGCGACGAGGCGGTGATAGACTGCCGGCAGCTCGGTGGTCAGTTTCAGGTAGCTGTGGCCGCGGCTGACCATGTCCTCGACGGCTGCGGGATCGACACCACGCAAGCGGTAGAAATCGCGATGCGCGGTCGAGCCCCAGGCGTGCGGGTTGTGGCGCAGGTTCTGGGCGAACAGGTACTCGGTCTGGCTCATCGACAGGCCGATGCCGAATCGCTCGGTCATCCAGCCCGCCAGGCCGATGTGGTCAGGATGGAAATGGGTGGCGATCACCCGCGTCAGCCGGCGACTGGCGAACACACTTTCCCAGATCGTGCGGGTTCGCAAATCGGCGACCCCGGTGTCGAGCACCGCCCAGCCCGGACCGTCCTCGATCAGGTAGATGTTGACGTGGTCGAGCTGGAACGGCAGTGCCAGTCGCAGCCAGAGGATGCCGGGGGCAATTTCAGAGATATCACCGGGGGATGGCGCCAACGGCCGGGGAAAGACCAGGTCGATGGCAGGGGCGATGGCGGACATGCCGCACCCTAAGACGGCTGCTGCAGTGCGACAAGAATGGCGCGACATGGCGCGGGAATTGGGGGATTGAATGGACGGCAACGCCTTCGCGTGGTTCATCGACCGGCATATCGCCGCCGGACAGGGCGAGCGCCTGGCCTTCGTCGACGCCGGCGGCAGCCTCACCTATGCGCAACTCCGCCGCGCCGCGAGCCAATTCGGCACGGCGCTGCTCGCGGCCGGGCTGCGGCGGGAAAACCGGCTGGTGATGATCATGCAGGACAGCCTCGATTTCCCCATCGCCTTTTGGGGCGCGCTGCATGCCGGGGTGATCCCGGTGCCGGTCAACACGCTGCTGCCGCCGGACCAGATCGCCTACATCCTGGCCGACAGCCGCGCGGCTGGCGTGGTGGTGTCCGAGGCATTGCGGCCGGGCTTGGCGCCGGCACTGGCGGGCGTCGGCCTGATGGTGGTGTCCGGGCCGCCGCAGGGCATGGCGGCATTCCTCGCGGCCGGCCACGATGCGGCGCCGCCGGTCGATGCGGTCGCCGACGAAGTGGCGTTCTGGCTGTATTCCTCGGGCTCCACCGGCGCGCCGAAGGGTGCGCGGCACGTCCATGGCAGCCTGCGCGGGACCTATGAGACCTATGCGGCGCAGGTCGTGGGCATCGGCCCTGAGGACGTGGTATTCTCGGCCTCGAAGATGTTCCACGCCTATGGCCTGGGCAATGCGATGACGTTTCCGATGGCGGTCGGCGCCCATGCCGTGCTGCTGGCCGACCGGCCGACGCCATCCGCGGTGCTGGACATGATGCAGCGGCACAGGCCGACGATCTTCTGTGCGGCACCGACGCTTTATGCGGCGATGCTGGCACTTCCCGTGGGCCGCGGTGCCGGCTCGGACCGCCTGCGCCGCTGCATCTCCGCCGGGGAGGCGTTGCCGGAGGCGGTGGGAAACCGCTGGTCGGCACAGGTCGGCGTCGACATCCTTGATGGCATCGGCTCGACCGAGATGCTGCATATCTTTGTCAGCAACCGCCCTGGCGAGGTGCATTACGGCACCAGCGGCGTGGCGGTGCCCGGTTACGAGCTGAAAATCGTCGACGAGAACGACGTCGAGGTGCCGGACGGCGTCAGCGGCGAGTTGCTGGTGCGCGGATCGACCGCCGCCGAGGGCTATTGGAACCAGCGGGCCAAGACGCGACGCACCTTCATCGGCGAGTGGACCCGCACCGGCGATACCTATGTCCGCGAGGCCGACGGCACCTACCGCTATTGGGGCCGCGCCGACGACATGTTCAAGGTCAGCGGCATCTGGGTTTCGCCGTTCGAGGTGGAGTCGGCACTCATCACCCATCCGCTGGTGCTGGAGGCGGCGGTGGTCGGCCATCGCGACAGCGACGGGCTGCTGAAGCCGAAAGCCTTCGTGGTGCTGCAGGCGGCGGCCGAGCAGGTCGATCTCATTGTGCTGCACCAGCAACTGAAAGACTGCGTGAAGGCGCAGGCCGGCGCCTGGAAATATCCCCGCTGGATCGAAACCGTGGAGCGCCTGCCGAAGACGGCGACGGGGAAAATCCAGCGATTTCTGTTGCGTGCGGAATGATCGAAGTCGGCTGCCACCGGTTGGAATCGGCCTGGTGGGGCACGCCCGGCAAGCGGCCATCCCTGGTGCTGCTGCACGAGGGGCTTGGCTGCGTGGCACTCTGGCGGGATTTTCCGCAGCTTCTGGCCGAGGCCACCGGCTGCGCGGTGTTCGCGTGGTCGCGCCTTGGGTATGGGCAGTCAGATCCGGTGACGTTGCCGCGCCCGGTCTCCTACATGCAAGACGAGGCGGCTCGTCTTGGCTGCGTCCTCGATGCTGCGGGGATCGGAGATTGCGTGCTGATCGGGCACTCCGATGGCGCTTCCATCGCCGCAATCTATGCGGGTTCGGTCGCCGATCCACGAATGCGCGGCATCGTGCTGATTTCACCGCATTATTTCGTCGAGGACATGTGCCTCGATTCGATCGCGCAGGCGCGTGACGCTTACCCGAACGGGCTGCGTGATCGCCTTGCCCGCTACCATGCCGACGTCGATGGGGCGTTCCTGGGCTGGAATGGCGCCTGGCTGAACCCGGATTTCCGTGCCTTTGACATCACCGGCCAGCTCGCCGCGATCCGTGTGCCGATCCTGCAAATTCAAGGCAGTGACGACCAATACGGCACCAAAGCACAAACCGACGCCGGCGAACGGCTGGCCGGTGCCACCACGGTGCTGCTGCCGGCGAAACACGCGCCGCAGTTCGAGGCTACGGCGCCGACACTGGCCGCGATCACGGCCTTCGTCAGGAAACTGGAACTATAATTCCGCTTTCGTCCGAAGCCAAAAGTGCATTATAGTTCCTTTCGGGAGAAACGGACCATGCAGAAAGCCGCCGGACATCGGATCGATTTTCAGACGCAGCCTGACCAGTATCGCCACTGGAAACTGCGCTTCGAGGGGCCGGTCGCGCATCTCGTCATGGACGTCGATCCGCAAGGCGGGTTGTTCGACGGTTATGAGCTGAAGCTCAATTCCTACGACCTCGGCGTCGACATCGAACTGGCCGACGCGGTGCAGCGGCTGCGGTTCGAGCATCCGGAAATCCGCAGCGTCGTGCTGCGTTCCGGCAAGGACGGCGTGTTCTGCGCCGGTGCCAATATCCGCATGCTCGGCGCGTCCAGCCACGCGCATAAGGTGAATTTCTGCAAGTTCACCAACGAGACCCGGATGGCGATCGAGGACGCCAGTGCAAATTCCGGCCAGCGCTATCTCGCGGCCGTCAGCGGCGCCTGTGCCGGCGGCGGCTACGAGATCGCCATGACCGCTGACCACATCATGCTGATCGACGACCGCCGCAGCACCGTCTCCCTGCCGGAGACGCCGTTGCTGGCGGTGCTGCCGGGCACCGGCGGCCTCACCCGCCTCACCGACAAGCGCCGCGTCCGTCGCGACCGCGCCGATCTGTTCTGCTCGATGGAAGAAGGCGTGCGCGGCGAGCGCGCGATCGAGTGGCGGCTGGTCGATGAAGTCGTCTCCCCGAGTGCGTGGGAAAATGCCGTACTGACCCGCGCCCGCGAACTCGCCGCAAGCTCCGACCGGCCTGATGCAGCGGGCATCACCTTGACCAAGCTGGCGCGCGAATTCACCGCCGATGCCGTCGTCTACGAGCATGTCAGGGTCGAGTTGGACCGGCGCGGCCGGCGGGCCGGCATCACCATCCGTGGCCCCGCCGCCCTGCCCGCCGATCTCGCGGACATCCATCGCGCCGGCGCTGCGTTCTGGCCGCTGGCACTGGCACGCGAACTGGATGACGCCATCCTGCATCTGCGGCTGAACGAGCCCAATCTCGGATTGCTGACGCTGCGCACCGAAGGCGATGCCGCGGCCGTGCTCGCCGCCGATGCGTTGCTGGAGACGCATGCCGGCGATTGGCTGGTGCGCGAAATCCGACTCTATCTGCGCCGCGTCCTGAAGCGCCTCGACCTCACCTCGCGCAGCCTGATCGCGTTGATCGAGCCGGGAAGCTGCTTCGCCGGCACGCTGGCCGAACTCGCCTTCGCCGCCGATCGCGCGATCATGTTCACCGGCGGCCGCGCCGGCAACAACCAGGCGCCGGCCACGCTGCACCTCAGTACGCTCAACTTCGGCGCCTACGCGATGAGCAACGGGCTCACCCGCCTGCAAACCCGCTTCCTCGGCGAGCCGGACAGCATCATCAGCGCCCAGGCGCATGTCGGCGAGACCCTCGATGCCGCGACGGCCGACATGCTGGGGCTGATCACCATGGCCTATGATGAGCTCGACTGGGATGACGAGGTGCGGATGATGCTGGAGGAACGTGCCAGTTTCTCGCCCGATGCCCTGACCGCGATGGAAGCCAATCTCCGTTTCGCGGGGCCGGAGACGATGGAGACGCGCATCTTCGGCCGCCTCACCGCCTGGCAGAACTGGGTGTTCCAACGCCCGAACGCGGTCGGCGAGGACGGCGCGTTGAAGCGCTACGGCAGCGGCATCCAGCCAAGCTACGACGTCACACGCGTATAAAGGGGGAAGCAAAATGCCCGATGGCCTGAACGTCGATTATGACGGCCTGATTCCGAACAATGTCGGTCTCAGCGAAGATCTTCGCGTGCGCAAGGCGCTGGAGACCTGGCATCCCGGCTATATCGACTGGTGGCGCGACATGGGGCCGGAGGGTTTCCAGGATGCGCTGGTGTATTTGCGCACCGCCATCAGCGTCGATCCGAAGGGCTGGGCGAAATTCGATTACGTCAAGATGCCCGACTACAAATGGGGCATCCTGCTCGCCCCCGCGGTGCCTGGCCGCACCATCCCGTTCGGCAAGCACAAAGGCGAGCCGGTGTGGCAGGAGGTGCCGGGCGAATACCGCGCCATGCTGCGCCGCCTGCTGGTGATCCAGGGCGACACCGAGCCCGCATCGGTCGAGCAGCAGCGCCATCTCGGCGCCACCGCGCCGTCGTTGTACGACCTGCGCAACCTGTTCCAGGTGAATGTCGAGGAAGGCCGTCATCTCTGGGCGATGGTGTACCTGCTGCAAAAATATTTCGGCACCGCCGGACGCGAGGAAGCCGAGGAATTGTTGCGCCGCCGCTCCGGCCACCAGGACACGCCGCGCATGCTGGGGGCCTTCAACGAGGCGACACCGGACTGGCTTTCCTTCTTCATGTTCACCACCTTCACCGACCGCGACGGCAAGATGCAGTTGGCAGCACTCGCGCAATCAGGCTTCGATCCACTGAGCCGCACCTGCCGCTTCATGTTGACCGAGGAGGCCCACCACATGTTCGTGGGCGAAACCGGTGTGGCACGGGTGATCGAACGGACCTGTGCTGCAATGAACGAAGCGGGGATCACCGATCCGACCGACATCGCGGCGGTTCGCGCCCTCGGCGTGATCGACCTTCCGACCATCCAGAAGAAGATCAACCTGCACTACTCGTTGACGCTGGACCTGTTCGGCAACGAGATTTCGACCAATGCCGCCAACGCCTTCAACGCCAGCATCAAAGGCCGTTACCGCGAGGAAAAGCTGGCCGACGACCATGAATTGCTCAACGACACCTATCCGGTGCTGCGCCTCAAGGACGGCGTCATCGTCGAGGAGGCGGTGCCGGCGCTGTCGGCGCTCAACATGCGCCTGCGCGACGATTTCGGCGCCGATGCCTCGGGCGGCGTCGGGCGCTGGAACAAGGCGATCGAGCGGGCCGGTTTCGCGTATCGCCTCACTTTGCCGCACGTCGCCTTCTATCGCCACATCGGCGAATTCTCGGCCGTGCATGCGGAGCCATCAGGGCGCATCCTGGCCGATGCCGAGTGGGAGGCGTCGCGCGAGACCTATCTGCCGTCGCTCGACGACAATCTCTACATCACCAGCCTGATGCAGCCAGTGCAGGAAATTGGCAAATACGCCGGGTGGATCGCCCCGCCAAAGACCGGCGTCGACAACAAGCCCGGGGACTTCGAATACGTGAAGATCGAGGAATAAGCCTCAACGATCGGAACCCGCCGCCGCCACGCAATCGCCGACGTGGCGGCGCAAGGCCACGATGCCGCTATCGCGGTGGCGCGTGGGATGCACGCGGTTGGTCAGCAGGCTCCAGGCGAGGCCGCGCTCAAAATCCAGCCACAGCCCGGTGCCGGTGAAACCGGTATGGCCGATGCTGGCGGCCGAGCAAACATTGCCGCCGGACCAACCGTCATGGCGGCATTCCCAACCGAGGCCTCGCGTGGCGGATTGCCGCTCGCGGATCGGCGCCAACGCGCTGTCGTCCTGCCGCAACAGACCAGCGGCGAAATCCAGCACGCCGTGGATGGTGCCGAACAATCCGGCATGGCCGGCGGCGCCGCCGAGCGCGAAGGCATTCTCGTCATGCACCTCGCCGCGCAGCACCCGGCCACGCCAGCTGCAGCGTTCGGAGGCGGCACAGGCGGCGGGATCGGGATGGAAGCTGAGGCCGGGCGCCAGCTTCTGCTGATCGAGCGGGCGGCCGGTGAGGCGCTCGATCACGATGCCGAGGAGGATGAAGTTGATGTCCGAATAAACCGGCGGCCCCGCGCGCCATTCCCGCTGCAGGATGAAGGCACGCAGGGTCGCTGCGTCCTGGCCATAGGTGTAGAGCGGCTCCACCGCCGGAAGATGCGTCTGGTGGCTGAGGCATTGGCGAAAGGTCAACTGCCGCTCCGCCGCCTGGGCGTCGTATTGCCGCAAATCCGGAATCGCGGCCACGAGGCGGTCGTCGAGTGCGATTTTTCCGGCGGCGACGAGACGCAGGATTGTGGTGGTGGTGAAAATCACCTTGGTCAGCGACGCGAGGTCGAACCAAGTATCGGCATGCATGGCGATCGGATATGGCTCCAGCTGCGCGTGGCCGCCGGCGCGCAACTCACGCGCGCCGCTGCTGCTCACCACGCCCAGCACGGCGCCAGGAATCGCACCGGCGGCGATCGCCTCCGCCACTAAATTCCATGCCGCGTCGATCATGCGGTGGCGGCCAACAACCGCCGCAGATCGCCGAGGCTCTGCTCCAGCGTGCGGCCGGTGGTGTCCAGCACCAGGTCGGCCTTCGCGTACAACTCCTCGCGGCTTGCCAAAATGGCGCGCAAATCCGCCATTGCCTGTCTGGTGTCCCGCATCGGCCGTAAATCGCCTTGGTCGATCACCCGTTGCATGTGCTCCTCCGGCGCCGCGCGCACCCAGATGGTCAGGCAGCCGCGCAGCACCAGGGCGAAGCTCTCCGGGTCGGCGACGATGCTGCCGCCGGTGGCGATCACCGCGGCGGGTTCCTGCAGCAGCCGCGTGAGCACGCGGCGCTCCAATGCACGGAACCCGGTTTGCCCCTGGCGCTCGAAGATCTCCCGCAATTCAATACCGGATTCGCGCTCGATCTCACGGTCCAGTTCAACGAAGGCAATGCCGCGCATATCGGCGAGGCGGCGGCCGAGGGTCGATTTGCCGGCGCCGCGCAGGCCGATCAGGGCGATGCGGTCACCGCGATTGTCCTTCAGCCGAACCGCGAAATGGCGCAGCAGCAGCAACTCTGCCTCGGCTGTCTGGGCTTCGGTGAGCCGGCCGAGCAGGCCGTCGAGGCGCTGGGAATCGCGGTCGGGCAGATCGGCCAGAAGTGCGGCCGGTTCGATGCCCAGCGCCTTGGCGATCGCGCGCAGCAGCACGATGGAGGCATTGCCGCCGCCGGCCTCCATTTGCGCGAGGTAGCGTTCGGAGACGCCGGATTGGCTGGCCAGCGCGCGGCGGGTCATGCCGCGCTGCGCGCGCGCACGACGCAGCCGTTCGCCAACTCGGCGCAGCCAGGTGGCATCGTCCTCATGCGGGTTGTCAGAAGCGTCCTCGTTCACCGAAATGTCCTGGCGGAAAGCTTGCGCGGCCACGTGTTGCTGCCTTTTGCCCGATCTCGCGCCGGTTCACAGTCTCCGCAGCAGAACGCGCCTTGTCCAGCGGATGCTGGTATCGCCCGCGCGCATGCAACCATTTCGCTTGCCGGTCATTTCCCTGTTGAGACTCGGCATTCAAGAGGCCGGTATTGGAGAGTCCGGTACAACCTAAACGATAATTCATCCGGTGCCGCATTTCCGGCGCAGTTGTGCCGTGATCCAGTTGGAATCAGGGCCGACGATGCCGAAATCGATCAAGGAGATCAGTCATGCGCCTTTCTGCGAAATTCGGCCTGCTCGCGATGACCGCAGCTCTTGCGGTGCCGCTGGCGCAACCCGCCTCCGCCCAGCGCTTTCAGGGCGGGCATGGCGGCGATCGTCGCGGCTTCGACCACCGCGGCAACGATGCCGGTGCCGTGGTCGGCGGCGCTCTGCTGGGCTTGGGCGTCGGCGCCGCGATCGGTGCCCTTGTCGCGCCTCCGCCGGTCTATTACGCGCCGCCGCCGGTATACTACGCGCGTCCGGCCGGCCCGCCCCCCGGCTACTACTACGCCCCGCCGCCGGCGGTTTACTACGGCTACTGACCTTCACGGCGGCCGACCGGCGGCTACCCTCCAAACAGGATTGAGAGAGAGAGCATCATGCGACCGACGATGACCCACCGAGTATTTCCCGTGCTGCTCGCGGCGAGCTTCGCGCTGCCGGTGGCGGCGCTGGCGCAGACGCCGGGCACCACGAGCCCCGCGCCCGCCACCGCACCGATGCCGCACGCAGCACCGATGCAGCACACCGCCGCCCACACCGGCCAGAACGTGACTGATCGGGTCGAGCACCGCATCGCGGAGATGCATTCGAAGCTCCACATCACCGCCGCGCAGCAACCGCAATGGGACGCGTTCTCGGCGGTGATGCGGGACAACGCCAGCAACATGCAGAAAGTCGTGGAAGACCGCGTCGGCAAGTTCACCACGATGAATGCGGTCGACAACATGACGTCCTACGAGGCGATCGCCCAGCAGCACGCCGCCGACCTGCAAAAGCTGGTGCCGGCGTTCCAGGCGCTCTACGCGTCGCTCTCCGATGAGCAGAAGCGTGCCGCGGACGACATGTTCCGCAATATGGCCGCCGCGCGCACCAATCACGCCAAGGCTGGCTGAACCTCCGCTTGACGGCGCCGCGCTCCGCGATCCGGGGCGCGGCGCGGCGTCCTCAGCCGGCGATTTGCCGGGCGCGCGGTGCTGGATCATGCTCCGGGCGGGAGGACATCACCATGCTGAGCGATGCTTTTGAACACCGTGGCGCTGTCTGATGATTTCGTATTTTGCCATGTTCCGAGCGCCATCGGTGGCACCACCTGCCGAACTGGCCGCGGTGTCGGACTTCCTGGCCGGAACAGACGGGCTTGTTCGCGCCCTGGTCTACACGCCCGGCAGCACCAGCGATCCGTATCTGCACGACGGCGCGCCCCCTGCCCTCGGCTTGCAACTGTATTTCTCCGATATCGGCGCGCTGGAAGCGGCTCTGGCGCGCAATGGCCGGCTGCAGGCGTTGGCCGATGGCCGCCTGCTGCCGAGCCTTGCCGGCGCCGAGGTGACGCAGCAGGCGATGCTGACCCGTAAATTCCCTGTCCCTGACCCGCGATTTCGTAGCCCCTCAGGTGCCGCGCATTGCAGCTATCTGGTGGTGTATGAGGGCACGGCCGAGGATCTCAATCTTTGGCTGTCCTATTACATAACGCACCACCCGACGATCATGGCGCGCTTTCCCGGCATTCGCGAAATCGAGATTTACACCCGCCTCGACTGGTGCGGCTTCCTGCCTTGGCCGCGCGCGGAGTACATGCAGCGCAACAAGGTGGTGTTCGATTCCGAGGGCGCCCTGACGGCGGCCCTGAACTCGCCGGTGCGCCATGAGATGCGGGAGGATTTCAAGAACTTCCCGGCCTTCTCAGGCGGCAACACGCATTTCCCGATGCTCACCCGGGTGGTGCTGCCCCGAGATGCGTCACCATGAACTGCATGGCGCGACGCAGGAAATAGCGGTTGTTCCAGACCGTCGTGTGGTCGTCGTTGGGCAGCACGATCAGGTCGAAATCCTTGTCGGCGTCGATCAAGGCCGCGGCCAACTGCAAGGTGAGTGCCGGATGGACATTGTCGTCCATGTCGCCATACGCCAGCAGCAGCTTTCCTTGCAGCCGGTGGGCCAGCGGCGGGTTTGCAGCGGTGTCGTAATTGGTCGTGCCGTCGGCGGCGCGAATCAACGGGCCCATGTATTTCTCGCACCAGGAGAAGCTGTAGCCCTTCTGGTCGTGATTGCCCGAAGTCGCCACGGCGGCATGGAAGATCTCAGGATATTCCAGCAGCGCGCGCACCGAGGCGTAACCCCCGCCTGAATGGCCCATGATGCCGACGCGCCCAAGATCGATGAAGTCGTGTCGCGCGGCCAGCGTCTGCAGCGCGGCGACATGGTCGGCCAGGGTGCCGGGATCGTCGAGGCGGCCGTAGCTGGCATCGTGGAACGCCTTGTCGCGCAGCGGCGTGCCGCGGCCGTCGATGTTGAGCACGACGAAACCGAGTTCGGCGAACATCTGCGGCAGGCAAGATCGAAACAGATCGGGCATACTGTCGGTCAACATCACCGGCGGCGTCATGCCGCGCTGCGGACCTGGATAGATGTAGTCGATCACCGGGTATTTTCGCGACGGGTCGAAATCGGTGGGCAGCCACATGGCGCCGAACAAGTCGGTCACGCCGTCCGCCGCCTTCACCCGCAGGGCGGTCGGCCAACGCCAGGCGGCACGCAATGTCTCGTCGAGCGTCGCTTCCTCGATCACCGCCACCAGGCCGCCGTCGATTCGGCGCAGGGTGGAAACCGGCGCGCGCTCCAGGGTGGAATGGGTGTGCACGAAATACCGGCCGCTTGGTGAAAGAAACGCGCCGACCTCGCCCACCGGGCGGATATGGTCGCGCGGCACGCGTTTCTGCGCCGCCGCCACGGCATGATCGCCTGCTTCGGGCGTGAGCACGGTGAAGCCGGCCCCGTCCAACCCGACGCTGCAGAGAACCCGGTGATAGGGATCGGCCGCCGGGTCGACGCCGCCGGCGAGGAACAGGATCTTGCGGGCTGCCTCATCCACGTGCAGCAGGTCGCGCACCACCCATTGCCCGGCGGTGATGCGATTCTTCAACGCGCCGGTGATGAGGTCGTAGAGATAGAAATGCGCGAAGCCGTCGCGCTGGGAGAACCAGATCACCTCATCGGACGCATCGAGCACGCGGATGCTCGGCAGGCCGGTGACAGAGAGGTTCACCTCGACGAAACTGTCCGCTTCCTCGGTCACGACAGGGCGGACCGCGCCGCTCGGGACATCGAGTTCGTTCAGGGTCATCCGCCTGGAATGCCGGTCGCGGTCGATGAAGAACACCCTGTTTCCATCGGCACTCCACCACGCCTCTTCGCGCTCGACGCAGGTCATGACGCCCGCGACCGTCAGCGGGCCGGGAATGATCGCGCCGGTGGCAATCTCGATCACCATCAGTTGCTCGATCGGCAACGCCTCGTCGCCTGACAACGCGACCTTGAGCGCGTGCAGCACCGGACGGGTGGCGCCGTCATCGGGCACGTGCTGCACCAGCGGCAGCGACAGCACGGCGCGTTCATCCAGCCGGGAGATGAGCAGGCGTGAGGAATCCCCAGACCACAGCACCACCGCCGGCAAGACGATGCCGCGCCGCGCCAAGGTCACGGTGGTGAGGTTCATGTCGGGCGACTTGCCGTAGGCGTGATGCGGCGCGCCATCAAGCGTCAGGCGCCGTTCCGCGCCGCTGGCGATGTCGCGCAGCCAAAGGTCGTCGCCGCGCCGGAAGGCCGCGTGTTTCCCGTCGGGCGAGCGCACTTCGCCCGGTCGATCGGGTTCCGGCTTGGCCAAAGGCTGCAGGCCGCCGGCGTCGGACCAGCTATAGGCGACGCCGCCCGCCTCGAAGCGCGCGTCGCCGTGGTCATCGAGCGACAGGCACTGCAGCGGCAGGCGCGCCGGATCGAGCGACAGCGCCGCGCCGAGACGCGCATGGTCGAAGGCAGGAGATTTGCGGCCATCGGCGGCGTCGACCACGAGGAAACTGATCCCCGCCGGTGATTCGTGGCGGTACCAGAACCGGTCGGTGTTGCCGATCCAATGTGGCCGAATCTGCGGGTTGTAGACCAGCGGGCGCAAATTGGACGGGCGGAACCGCTCGGCGCGGGCGCGCAAGGCATCGGGCAGCATCTTCATCTTCTCCATAAGGCGAACGCCGCCATCAGCGGCTTCAGCCGCCGCACCAGGGAGTTTTCAACCCTGTTCAGCTCTCGCTCAGTTCAGCAAATGGCGGCGGGAGGCGGCGAACTCATCGACCGCGTCGACCATGGCCGTGATGTCGGCGGCGGTCAGTGGCAGGCAAAGCGCCATCATGCCGCGCCGGGCGATCCACAGCCCGGCCTTCTGCAAATCGAAGAACAACAGGTCGCGCGCCTTGACGTTCCCGACGGCGGCGTCCGCGGGGCTGCGGATGGCGCCGTGCCGCATATGCACGGCGAGCATCGAACCGCGCCCGGTGAACTGCATCGCCACGCCATGCCGCGCCGCCACCGCGTTCAGCCGCGCCCGCAGATCCTCGCCCACGGCGTTCAGCGCGTTCGCGGCCTCCGGCGTGTAGACCTCGGTGAGCGCCGCGATTCCCGCCGACATGGTCAGCACGTTGTTGTTGAAGGTGCCGGCATGCGGCAGTGCGGTCGGCGGCGCGCGGATCGTAGCTGGCCATCAGTTCCGCCCGGCCGCCGAACGCGCCGAACGACATGCCGCCGCCGACATATTTGCCGAGCGTGGTCAGGTCCGGCGTGACGCCGACCACCGCCTGCAAGCCGCCCGGCGAAAGCCGCGAGGTCATCACCTCGTCGAAGATCAGCACGATGCCGTGCCGCGTGGCGGCCTCGCGCAAGGCCTGCAAAAAGGGCACTTCCGCTTGGATGCAGCCGCCGCCGCCAAGCATCGGCTCCAGGATGATCGCGGCGATTTCGGGGCCGTTGGCCTCGATCTCGGCCAAGCGTCGCCGCGATGTCGTTGTAGGTGCCGTAGCACGTAATCGAACGGCACGTTGATGTTGGCGCCGCCCGAGAAGGTGAAAACGGCGCCGTGATAGCCGCCGCGAAACACCATCACGCGGCGCCGCCCGGTGACGGCGACGGCAGTGCTCAGCGCCAGCAGGTTCGCCTCGGTGCCGGAATTGGTGAAGCGCACCAGCTCCATCGAGGGGAATCGCGCCTGCACCGCCGCGGCGAAACGCGGCTCCAGGGTGTTGTGGCCACCAAGGTTGATGCCGCCGTCCAACGCCGCTCGATCGCGCGGCGGATCGCCGGGTGCGAATGGCCGGCAATGCCCGCGGTGAACTCGCCGAGGAAATCGATGTATTCATGCCCGTCGATGTCCCACAGCCGCGCCCCCGCGCCGCGGGCGAAAGTCAGCGGAAACGGGTCGTAGTAGAGCACCGAGCGGGTGTTGCCACCGGGCATGGCGCCGGTGGCCTGCTGGTGATTGGCGAGGCTTGCCGGGTTGCGTGCGGCGTAGTCGCGCCGCGCCTCCTCCAGCGCCGCATCGACCGTCACGTTCCGCGTCATGCTCATGGCAGCAGATCCCCATCGATCGGACGCATGGCAGCGCGGCGCGGCCGCCACGTCAACCGCCGGTGGATTTATTCTGCGCTGCTGCCACACTGGCGCCAGGAAACGATCCATGCAGGAGAGAGAGCGGATGAGCGGAAACGGAAAGATCGCGTTGGTGACCGGCGCCGGCAGCGGCGTCGGGCGCGCAGCCACGCTGGCGTTGCTGGCTGAGAAGCTGGACGGTGGTGCTGGCCGGGCGGCGCCAGGATGCGCTGGACGAGACGGCGAAGCTGGCCGGCGCCAATGCACGCAGCCTGCCGGCGGGCCACCGACGTGACCGATCCCGAATCCGTCGCCGCCACTTTCGCCACGATCAAGGAGAAGTTCGGCCGGCTGGACCTGCTGTTCAACAACGCCGGCGGCAATGTGCCGAGCACCAATTTCGGCGACATGACGTTCGAGCAATGGGCCCACGTGGTCGACGTGAACCTGAACGGCTCGTTCCTGTGCGCCAACATGGCGTTCCGGATGATGCGCGAGCAGTCGCCGCATGGGCGGGCGGATCATCAACAACGGCTCGATCTCGGCACACACGCCGCGGCCGGGGTCTGCGGCCTACACCTCCACCAAGCACGCAATCACCGGGATGACCAAGTCGATCTCGCTCGACGGGCGCGCCTTCGACATCGCCTGCGGCCAGATCGACATCGGCAACGCCGCAACCCCGATGACGGCACGGATGGCCAGGGGCGTGATCCAGCCGGACGGCGGCATGAAGGTGGAACCGACCATGGACGTCACCAGCGTCGGCAAGACAATCGCCTACATGGCCGGGCTGCCGCCGGACGCCAACGCCATGTTCATCACCGTGATGGCGACCAAGATGCCGTTCGCCGGACGCGGATAGAAGCTCACCTCGCTTTGAAGAAGCGGGTGAGCGCCAGCATCGCGCCACCCGCGAGCAGGCCCCAGAAGGCCCCGCCGATGCCGAGGAAAGTCAGGCCCGAGCCCGTCACGACGAAGGTGATCGTGGCGGCTTCGCGGCTCCGCGGCTCGGCGACGGCGGCCATCAGGGCCGAGCCAAACGCGCCGAGCAAAGCGAGCCCGGCGACCGCCTCGATCAGGATCGGCGGCGCCGCCGCGACGAAGGCGGTGGCGGTGCCGGCGAGCAGCCCGAACAGCACATAGAAGCCGCCGGCAACCACCGCCGCCCAATATCGCCGCGACGGGTCGGGATGCGCGTCCGGCCCGGCGCAGAGGGCGGCGGTGATGGCGGCGAGGTTCACCGCATGCGCCCCGAACGGCGCGCCGAGCACGCTCGCGATGCCGGTCGCGGTGAACAGCGGCCCAGGCGCCGGCCGGTAGCCGCAGCTGTTCAGCACGGCAATGCCGGGGATGTTCTGCGAGGCCATGGTGACGATGAACAGCGGCAGGGCGATGCCGATGCAGGCGGCGAGCGTGAAGCTCGGCAGCACCAGCACCGGCTCGGGCCATAAATTGCCGGCGAAACCGATGGCGGGCGCGGTGGCGGCGATCAGCACACCGGCGACCAGCACCGCCGCCGGCACCGCGTAGAGCCGGCGGATGCGGCCCATCACCGCCCAGGCGACCACGACCGCGAGGCCGAGTGCCGGCACCTGCGCCACCGCGCGCACCGGCGCCAGGCACAGGCTCAGCAGCACGCCGGCGAGCATGGCGTTGGCCAGAGGTGCCGGGATCGCTGCCACCCAGCGCCCGAGCGGGCGGAACAGTCCGGCGGCGACGATCAGCGCACCCGTCACCAGGAACGCGCCGACCGACGCCGAGAAACCGCCCGCCGGCACGCCTGATGTCGCCAGCAACGCCGCCCCTGGCGTCGACCACGCAACACTGATCGGCTGGCGCCGGCGCAGGCTGAGCACGATGCCGCAGACGCCCATTGCGACCGACACCGCCATCAGCCCGGATGCCGCCTGCGCCTGGCTGGCGCCGACGCCGGTCAGGCCACGGATGATGACGGCGAAGGTGCTGGCGAACCCGACGATCGCCGCGATCAGCCCGGCCGTCAGCGCCTGCAAGGAGAAGGCTCGCGAATGCGCGTCCAGGCCGGGTTCGAGAACGCGTAACGACCGGGGCACCGGCAGCGGCCTCACATCTTCGCCGGGTGGTGCGGCGGTTTTGGGTTATCGGGGAAGGTTTCCTCCCAGCCACCGCCGAGCGCCTTGTAGAGCTGCACCAGGTTGACCGAGACGGTGGCGATGCTGTCCGCCGCGTCGGTTTCGGACAGCAGCACGTTGCGCTGCGCCGTCAGCACGTTGAGGAAGTCGGTGACCCCCTGCTCATAACGCTGGCGGGCGAGCGCCAGGGCACGGCGGCTCTGCGCGACCGCCGCATTCAGCCGCTGCAGCCGCCGCTGCTCGGTGCCGTAGGCGGTCAGTGCGTCATCGACCTCGTGCAGCGCCGCCAGCACGGTTCGCTGGTAGGTGATCGCCGCTTCCTGCTGCTGCGATTTCCGCAGGTCCAGGGTGCGGGTCAGGCGTCCGCCCTCGAAGATCGGCAGGGTGATGCTGGGGCCGATGGCGTAGGTCTTCGCAGCCCAGTTCGTAAGGTTGGCGGCGTCGATCGCCTGGATCGCGCCGCTGCCGGACAGGGTGACGCGCGGATAGAAATCGGCCACCGCCACGCCCACGTCGGCGGTCGCGCTATGCAGCAGCGCTTCGGCCTGGCGAATGTCGGGCCGGCGGCGCGCCAGTTCGCTCGGCAGGCCCACGGGTACGCGCGGCGGCACCGGCGGCACGGCACGCGGGGCGGCAAGCTCCACTTCCAAGGCGCGCGGCTGCTCGCCGAGCAGAAAGGCGACCGCGTTCATCAGCTGCGCCTGCTGCTGCTCCAGCGCCGGAATCTGTGCCGCCGTCGCCTCCACCTGGGTCGCGGCGTTGGCGACGTCGAGGTCGGTGGTGACGCCACCGGTGGCGCGCTCCTGCGTCAGGCGGAGGCTCTGCTGCGCGCTGTCGAGGTTCTCACGGGTGATGGAGAGCTTGCGCTGAACGCCGCGCAACTGCACGTAATCGCGCGCCAGCTCGGCGCTGGCGGTGACCAGCGCATCGCGCAGCGCGTCGCCGCTGGCCTCGACCTGTGCCGTGCTGGATTCGACGTCACGCCGCACCCGGCCCCAGAAATCCAGCTCCCAACTGGCGTCGAAGCCGTACTGGAACAGGTCGTACGGGTTGAACAGGCTGGAATTCGGCACACCGCCGATGCCACTCAATCCATTGGCGGTGCCAGCGGACCCGGCGCCGGACGTGCCGCTGCCCAACGACAAGACGCCGAGGCGGCTCTGCTGCTGGCGCTGATAGGAGGCATTGCCGTTCACCTGCGGATACAGGGCGGACGCGACGACGCCGCGTTGGGCTCGCGCTTCCGCCAGCCGCGTCTCGGCCAGCCGCAGATCCAGGTTGGCGGCGATCAGGCGGTGTTCCAGGTCCGTGAGCTGGGGATCGCCCAGCAGCGTCCACCATTGCGGGTCCAGCGGTTCGGCCACCGCCTCGCTGACCTTCGCTGTCGGCGCAGGCGAACCGGCAAGCCAGGACTTGGGCGACCACCAGGGTGCCGGGCGTTCGAAATCCGGGCCGACGGTGCAGCCCGCCAACATCACCGCCGATGCCAGCACCGCCACCCTGAGGACCGTCGCCTTTTGCACCATCGCCGCGAACGGCAGGTTTCGGCGCGGGCTGGTCATCCAATCAGGCTCCTTCACGGTCCCGGGCAACCTAATCTCCCTGCCCGGCCGGTCAACGCGGCCGGCATGCGTGGTGCGCATTGCACCTTAGTTCCGAAGCGGCTGAAATGCCGGGCAATGCATCTCGCTCCGCCGTCCCTGTCCGACGACCTGATCCGCCTCGCCGCCACCGCGCCCGTGGCACGACCTCGCAGCGGCGTGATTGGCGCGCGAAGGCAGGCGGCATGAGGGATGCGATCACGGCCCTGTATCGCGAGGTCGGCGCGCGCGGGTTGAATGTCGGTTCTTCCGGCAATGTGAGCGCGCGCGCAGGTACCGGCATGTTGATCACCCCCACCGGAATTGCCGGCGGTACCGTCACGCCGGAATGCCTGGTGGAAATCGGGCTGGATGGCACGGGTGGCGCCGGTGCGTCGTCGGAATGGCAGATGCATGCCGAAATCTACCGTGCGGCGCCGCACGCCATGGTGATCCTGCACACCCATTCCGACCACGCGACGGCGCTCGCCTGCCTGAATTTACCCCTGCCGGCGTTCCATTACGATGTGGTGGGATTCGGCGGCGACGACGTGCGGATCGCGCCCTATGCGACGTTTGGCACGCCGGAGCTGGCGCACGCCGCCGCCGCCGCAATCGCCGGGCGCACCGCTTGCCTGCTCGCCAATCACGGCATGATCTGCCATGGACGTGATGCACAAAGCGCCTTGCGCACGGCGCTGCGGCTGGAGGCGCTGGCGCGGCAATATCTGCTCGCCCGCGCCGCCGGCACTCCGCGCCTGCTGAATGCCGCCGAGATCGACGCGGCACGCGACCGCTACCGAAGCTACGGACAAGACAAGAGGACGGCATGACCACAACCGACAAGATTCTCGCCCGCATCGACGCTGACCTGCCCGCATCGCAGGCGCGCTGGATGAACTGGCTGCGCATTCCAAGCATCAGCGCGCAGCCGACCCATGCCGGCGATTGCCGCGCCGCCGCGGAGTTCGCCCGGGCCGACCTCGCCGAGCTGGGATTCACCGCCAGCGTGCGCGAGACCGCCGGCCATCCGGTCGTGGTGGCGCATCATCCAGGGCCCGCGAACGGCGCGAAGGTCCCGCATCTGCTGTATTATGGCCATTACGACGTGCAGCCCGCCGACCCGGTGGAGTTGTGGACCCACCCGCCGTTTGAGCCGACGCTGGTCGATGGCCCGCACGGCAAGCGCGTCTATGCCCGCGGTGCGGTCGACGACAAGGGCCAGGTGTCGATGTGGCTCGGCGCCTTCCGCGCCTGGCATGCCGAAACCGGAACCATGCCCTGCCGCATCAGCGTGGTGATCGAGGGCGAGGAGGAGACCGGCAGCGTCAACTTCAAGCCGTTCGTCGTCGCCAATGCGGCCGAGCTGAAGGCTGATATCGCGGTGATCAGTGACACCGGCATGTGGGACATCGACACGCCGGCGATCAGCACCAGCCTGCGCGGGATGGTCTATATGCAGGTCGACCTGCACGCCGCCAACCGCGATCTGCATTCCGGCATGTATGGCGGCTCGGCGCTGAACCCGATCAACGCGCTGACCCACGCGCTGGGCCAGTTGAAGGACGAACACGGCCGGGTGCAGGTGCCGGGCTATTACGACGGCGTGCG
>CAVTKE010000001.1:0-232354 GCA_963735225.1 uncultured Alphaproteobacteria bacterium | reverse complement strand
TCGTTAGGTCGCAAAGGCCATTGGCCCGACGAAGGAGCAAGACCATGAACGATGTGAAAACGCTTAATTTTGAACAGGCCATCCCCGAAACTCTCAAGGCGATGGTCGGCGTCCATCAGGCGATCGCGGCGGAGGGGCTCGATCGCAGCCTCGCCCATCTCGCGCATCTCAGAGCGTCGCAGATCAACCGCTGCGGCTTTTGCGTCAAGATGCACACCCGCGAGGCGCGCGAGGACGGCGAGGCGAACGAACGTCTCGACCGCGTCGTCGTATGGGACCAGGTCAGCGATTTCACCGAGCGCGAGCGGGCCGTTCTCGCCTGGACCGAGGCGCTGACGATCCTCGACGCCAAGACCGATTTCGGCGCGCTGCGCGCCAGGTTGCGCGAGCATTTCTCGGAGAAGGAGATCGCCGCGCTGAGCTCGACCATCGCCATGGTCAATCTCTGGAACCGCATCAATCACGCGCGGCAATTGATCATGAGCGGATCGCGACGATGTCAGGATTTTCGAGGCCGCCCGCCCCAATCTGATCGGGCTCGCCTATCGCATCCTCGGCACGCTCGCCGACGCCGAGGATGCGGTGCAGGACACGTTCCTGAAATGGCGCAAGGCCGATCGCGACGACATCGACAATCCGGCGGCGTGGCTGACGACGATCTGCACCCGCCGCTGCCTCGATCTGTTGCGCGCGGCCCATCGCAGCCGCGTCAATTATGTCGGCGCGTGGCTGCCGGAGCCGATCCACACGCCGGTCGAGAACGAGGCGGAGAGCCGGCTCGATCTCGCCTCGTCGCTGACGACGGCGTTCCTCTTGATGCTCGAACGGCTGACGCCCAAGGAGCGGGCGGCCTATCTGCTGCACGAAATATTCGACATTTCCTATCCCGAAATCGCGCAGACGCTCGATCTTCGCGAGGACGCCTGCCGCAAGCTGGTGTCGCGGGCCAAGGCCAATGTCGATCAGGCCAAGGTCCGGCACATGACGCCGCTGGCGCGGCAGGACGAGCTGCTCGCCGCCTTTCAGGCGGCGATCGCCGAGGGCGCGACGGCGCAACTCGCCTCGCTGCTCTCGGAAGACATCCAGCTCAGCGCCGATGGCGGCGGCAAGGCGCCGGCGATTCTGGAGGCGCTGCGCGGCAAGGCTGCGGTGCTGGCGTTCATCGGCGGGACTCTGCGCCGATTCTGGTCCGAGCTTGTTTGGATCGGCGCCGATCTCAACGGCGGGCGCGGCATCATCGTGCGAAAGGGCGGCGAGACCGTCGCCGCGGTCTCCTTCGCCTATGACGAAGCAGGGCAACGCGACGAATGTCTACATCATGCGCAATCCCGACAAGCTCGCGCATCTGGGCACGCAGGCGATCCATTGACGAAGGCGGCGGCCGGGCGCATCGGCGCCCGCCGCCAAATGACGGCGGCGTTCAATTCGGCCTGCCAATGCGCAAGGCGATCCTTCAACGCGGCGTCGCGGACATAAGCGAGCTCTTCCTCCTCGAGCCGCTCCAGTTCCTCGAAGCTGAAATTGTCCGCGCCATGCGCCTTCCAGGCATCCAGCAGGCTGCGATGCGGCGTCGCGCCCTGGCGCAGCGTGAACCACAGACGGGTCTGGATCGTGCTGAGGTCGAGCGCGCGGCCGACCCAGCGCTGTCCGGTCGGCGCGCAGCGCAAAGCATAGATGCCGGCGACCGCCTTGCGCTCTTTATAGGCCGCGACGGCGGCCTTTTTGTCGTCTCTGTTCATCAGCGCGTCCTCGTGCTCCGGCAAGCGCCATCGCCGCCTCTCGTCAGGGAGGCGCGCTTAATTATACCCGGGTAATATTGTTTTGGCAAAAACCGCCGGCTGACCAATGCGAGCCAAGCAGCGAACGCCGTCCGGACTGCTATGCCGTCACTTCAGCTTCTTGATCAGCGCCTGCGCCGCGGCGGGATTGCGCACTTTGGCGCCGGAAATGAAATAGGCGAACACGTCGCCATGCTTGGCCCAGGCCTTGGTCTGTTTGGCGAAGCCGTCGAGCTCCTTGTCGGTGACGCCGGTCTCGATATCCTCCCGGCTCGCCATCAGCCTGGCATAGGTGAAATCGGCGGTCGGCTGGTCGATCTCGGGGAAATCCTCGTCCTTGGCGTAGACGATCGCGACATTGTGGCTGACGGGCGAGATCGTAGAAGGCCTCGGTCGCGAAGGTCGGGCTGCGCACCTCCACCGCGTGGCGCAGCGCGACGCCGTCCTTCTCCTTCGGCAGCAGCGCGAGAAAGGCGCCGAAATCCTTCGGCTCGAATTTCTTGGTCGCCATGAATTGCCAGTTGATCGGCCCGAGCTTGTCGCCCAGCTCGGTCAGGCCCTGATCGATGAAACGATCGATCGATTCGCGCCCTTCGGCGAGGATCTTCCGATTGGTGCAAAAGCGCGACGCCTTCACCGAGAAGACGAAGCCATCCGGCGTTTCGTCGCGCCATTTGCGCCAGCTATCGGGCTTGAAGGTCGAATAATAGGTGCCGTTGATCTCGATCGAGGTCAGCGCGCGCGAGGCGAATTCCAGCTCGCGCTTCTGGCTGAGGCCGTCGGGATAAAACACGCCGCGCCACGGCTCGAACGTCCAGCCGCCAATGCCGATTCTGATCGCTCCGCTCACGACGTCTCCCCAATCGTCTAGGCTGCGCGCTGCAGGACGCGGCCGGAAATTGTTCGTTCAATTGCGTTCGATCGTGCTGACTGTCCGATTGCGTGCCGTCGCGCCAGGTGATCTGCAGGCTGATCGATTTGGTCTGCGGCGGCGCCTTCAAATAGAGCTGCGCCTTCTCGGGCATCGAGAATGGATCGCTTCGGCATTGCAGGCGGGCAGGTCGTAGCGCTGCAGCGGCTTGCCGTCGTCGAGGCCGTAATAGAGATCGGCGATCGCGCAGCGATAGGTCACCAGCGTCGTGAAATAGATCAGATTGCCGTTGAATTGGCGGAACTCGACCCAATTGGTCGGCATCTGCTCCAGAATCTGCTTCTGCTCGCGAAACAGCGCGGCGTCGGGATCGAAGCGGATCGGGAACGGGCCGACCGAGCCGCCGTCGAGCGTTTCATAGCGCACCTGGATGATCGTCGCCGCCGCTTTGCTCGAAAGCGGGAACGAAGGATTCGGCATGCGCTGGCCGGTGCGCTGGTCGAGAATGTCGGTGAGGCCGGTCGACTTGAATTCTCCGGCATCGCCGATGCGATAGGAGATCGCCGTCGCCGGCTCGGGCAGCGACAACGTCACCGTCCAGCCCGCGTTCGAACGCATGAAATTGGCGATCGGCGCGTGGCCGCCGACTTTCAGCGCCTCGGGAGCTTCGGATCGGGCGAGAGGGCGGCGACTTCCTGCCGCACCGGCGCCGGCGGCGGGCGGGCCGGCGTCGCTTGGGCGACCAGCGCCGGGTTCGCGGCGGGACCATTGGGCGAGGAATCGGACAGGACGATGTCGCCGATGACCTGATCGTAATAGGCCGGCGTCTGTTCGTAGCCGATGGTGGCGGCGAGCGCCTTGACTTCGACCTGGGTCGCCTTGGCGATCTGCACCAGGGTCTGGCCGGGCTTGGCGAGTTCGTCGCAGGAACGTGCGCGTGAACACCGAATTCTTTTCGCCGTCATCGTCCGACAGGCGGTCCAGCGCTTCCTGTTTGGCGCCCGCCGACATCAGCACGAAGACGCCTTCCGGCGCATCGACGCGGGCAAGGCCGCCTGTCTTGGCGCCCGTTCTGCCCGACGGCGCGAAGGGATTGTCGCGGCAGGCGTCGAGCACCAGCACGGTCAGGCGCGCGCCGCTCTCGCGGATGCCGTCGATGATGCTCTCGACCGAAAAAGAGGCGTCCCGGACGATGCCGACCTGGTGGGCCTGCGCGGCCGGCACGTCGGTCGGTAGCAGATAATTGGCGCCGGAAATCTCAAAGCCATGGCCGGCGTAGAAGAAAACAGCCCGATCGCCCGGCTGCAATTCGGACTCGAACGCCACCAGGGCGCGGCTCATCGCGCGCTGGTCGACGTTGAGCGCGCGGCGCACGATGAAACCCATCTTCTCAAGCTGATCGCCGACGGCGCGCGCATCGCCGACCGCGGTCCTCAGCGCGGGGACGTTGACATAGGCGTCCTGGCCGATGACGAGCGCGAGCGAGCGCGCCTCGGCGGCCGCGGGCAAAGCGAGGAGCGCGATCGCGGCAAGGAGCGCCGCCGCGGCGAGGCGCGACAATCCGCCGCCTGCGCGCGGCCTTGCCGTTCGTCTTCGCCGCACGGCGCGGCCGAAATGCTTCGATCGTTCGACATCGTAAACCCTTGGACCTGAAAATGCGCCGGATGACGCCGGGCCTTCCCTTGACGGCAAAATAGCAAATCCTCGCCGCAAACGCGAACCTTTAGCGAAGGCCGGCCCGCGCCGTCTTCACTCTTACGGTCGGCTGTCCCGGCCGAAATCGATGAGCCCGGCTAAAGGCTCATTGCGGCTTCGCAGGATCCGCACGGCTTGCGCCTTGGCTTGCAGATCGGCGAGCGTCCTGGCGGCGTCGGCGCCTTGCTGTTGCAGATCGGCCAGATTTTTCGCCGCCGCGTCGGATTGCCGCTGCAGATCGGCGAGCGTCTTTCCGGCGCTATCGGCCTGCTGTTGCAGATCCGCCAATTGATTCTTGGCGGCGGCGACGGCGGCGGCAAGCTGGTCGCGATCGCTCGATGCGCTCTGCAACTGGCTTTGCAGCGCGGCGAGCTGGTCGTTGGCTTCCTTGGCCTTGGCGTCGGCGGCCTGCAATTCCTTGGTCTTGGCGCTCGCCTCCTCCTGCGCGCCGGAGACGGTCAGGCGCGCGTCGGTGATCTGTTTGTTGAGGTCGGTCAATTCGTTCTGGGAGGCGGCCCGCGCCGCGGTCGCCTCGGAAAGGGCGATTTTTGCGTCCTCGGCCTGTTTTTGCACTTCGGCGAAGCTGCCGGAGGCTTTTTGCAGATTCTGCAGGTCGGCGGCCATGCCCTCGCGCGCATGTTCGGCGCGGTTCAACGCATCGCGCATGTCGCCCTGAACGGCGGAGACCTGCGAAGAGAAATAGGCGACGAGCAGCCAACCAAGGATCGCGACGGCGGCAAGGGCCAAGGGCACGGGACGGCGAAAATCATCGCTGACATTATAGGCCATCGAGCCATCTCCCCCTTGAACACGCGAAACAAACGGCGAACAAGCTTCCCCATTGCATCTTGCGGCCATTATTTCATCGCGCCAAGCCCAAACTTCGCCGCGCGCGCTTGATTCACGCCGCCGCATGACCAAGAGTATGGGCGCGCAATGAACAATTAGGGGCGCCCATCGCGGCTCGCGTCATATAGAGGCTGGACAAAGGCGGCGGCGCATGGCGCCATTGGCGTTCGCGGCGGCCGCAGGGAGTTCTTCAGCCTTGAAATTTTCGTTTCTCAATCTCGCCCGCCAGGCGCTCAACGGGCATCAGGGCTGGCCCGAGCAATGGCGCTTCGCCGGAGCCCAAGAGCGCCTATGACGCGGTCATCGTCGGGGCGGGCGGGCATGGCCTCGCCACCGCCTATTACATGGCCAAAGAGCACGGCATGCGCAACATCGCCGTCCTCGAAAAAGGCTGGCTCGGCGGCGGCAACACCGGCCGCAACACGACGATCATCCGCTCCAACTATCTCTGGGAGCCGTCGGAGGCGATCTACGGCCACGCCCATAAGCTCTGGCACGGGCTCGCGCAGGAGCTGAACTATAACGTGATGTTCTCGCCGCGCGGCGTCATGCTGATCGCCCACAGCCATCACGACGAGCAGATCTTCAAGCGCCACATCTACGCCAACCGCCTCGCCGGCACGCAGAACGAATGGGTGACGCCCGAACAGGCCAAGGAATTCTGCCCGCTCCTCAATATCGATCCGTTCGATCCGCTATCCGATCGTCGGCGCCGCGCTGCAGCGCAGCGGCGGCACCGCGCGCCACGACGCGGTCGCCTGGGGCTATGCGCGCGGCGCCTCCGGGCTCGGCGTCGACATCATCGAGAATTGCGAGGTCAAGGGCGATCAACCGCGACGCCTCGGGCGCGGTCAGCGGCCTCGAGACGACGCGCGGGCCGATCGCGACCAAGAAGATCGGCGTCGTCGCCGCCGGCAACACCAGCGTGGTGATGGCGATGGCCGGCGTTCGCATGCCGCTCGAATCCTTCCCGCTGCAGGCTCTGGTGTCCGAGCCGCTGAAGCCGATCATGCCCTGCGTCGTGATGTCGAACACGATCCACGCCTATATGTCGCAATCGGACAAGGGCGAACTCGTCATCGGCGCCGGCACCGACGCCTATACGTCCTACAGCCAGACCGGCGGCCTGCATATCGCGACGCAGACGCTGGAGGCGATCTGCGAAATGTTCCCGACCGTCTCGCGCCTGCGCATGCTGCGCAATTGGGGCGGCATCGTCGACGTCACGCCGGACCGCTCGCCGATCATCTCGAAGACGCCGGTTCCCGGCCTGTTCGTCAATTGCGGCTGGGGCACCGGCGGCTTCAAGGCGACGCCGGGATCGGGCCATGTGTTCGCCCATACGGTCGCCACCGGCGAACCCCATCCGATCAACGCGCCCTTCACCCTCGACCGCTTCCGCGCCGGCGCCCTCATCAACGAGGCGGCGGCGGCGGCGGTCGCGCATTAGAGGCTGAAATCATGCTGCTGATCCGCTGCCCCTATTGCGAAATGGAGCGCCCGGAGGTCGAGTTCCGCTACGGCGGCGAGGCGCATCTGGTGCGCGATCCGGCTTCCGCCAGCGACGAGGAATGGAGCGCCTTCCTCTATCTGCGCGTCAACGACAAGGGCCTCCATGCCGAGCGCTGGCGCCATGTCGCCGGCTGCGGGCGCTATTTCAATTGCGTGCGCGACACGGTCACCGACAAGATCAGCGTCACCTACAAGACGGGCGAAGCGCGGCCGGCAGGGGACGTAGCGGGCGGCGCGACATGCAAGCAATAAGCAAACAGAGGGAGCGACAAAAATGATCCGGGTCATCGCCATCGTCACCGCCAAGCCGGGACGGCGGGAGGAAATCCTCACCGCTTTTCGCGCCAATGTTCCGGCCGTGCGCGCCGAAAAAGGCTGCATCGAATATGGACCGACGGTCGACGCCGACGGGTTCGGTTCCTTTCAGGCCAAAATGGGTCCCGACACTTTCGTCGTCATCGAGACCTGGACGGATGCGGACGCGCTGAAAGCGCATGCCGTGGCGCCGCATATGGTCGCCTATGGCGAGAAGACGAAAGACCTGATCGCCAGCCGCGCGATCCATATTCTGACGCCGGCGTAGGCCTTCGCGCCTCACTCGTCGTTTTCGGCGTTCAGTTCCTCGATCGGAATCGCCGCGCCTTTGCCGCCCTTGCGCAGCCAGACGCCGACATCGCCGCCGTCGGCGACGAATTCGACGCCGGCGCGCTCGAGCGCTTTCTGGAACAGGCCGACGGTCATATCGGGCACGCCCTGACCCGATTCGAAGCGGCTGACCGTGCCGATCGACACGCGCGCGGCTTCCGCCAGTTCGCGAACGCCGAGCGAAAGGCCGGCGCGCGCCATTCTGCATTGTTCAGGGGTCACTGGATGTCTTCCGTTCTGGCGCGGCCGCTTCGGCCATAGCCCGTTCCGCCATTGTAGAGCACGGAACGCCGCCTCCGCCAATTCTCTTGCGCCAATCCCCTTGGCCTTTCTAACTGGCCTCGCGTCCGAGCCTGGCCAGATGGGCCCAGGTGAAAATGCCGGTCGAATGGCCGTCGTCGAAAGTCGGCCGGATCGCGTAATTGCCGACCTGTTCGATTTCCACGATGCGGACCGGGCGGTCGCCGATCTGCGCTTCGCGTTCGGCCGGCGACAGGCGCTTGGCCTCGGCGCTCGGCGTGGCGAGGCGCAGGCGGCGGGCGCGACAAGCGCGAAGACCTCGCCGGAATCAAAGGCGATCGTCAGCAGCCGCCCCTCGTCGGTCAGCCGCAGCTCGGTCGGCCAGGGCTCGGCTTCTTTCTGCTGTTTGCCTCAGCCATGCGCCTCAGCCGATCGTGATCTTGGGCGCGGCGCGTTGCGGCGCCTCGAGCCGGCCGATCACCGCGCGGGCGATCGCGCGAAAAGCCGCGGCATGCGCGCCATCGGGCTGCGGCGGCGACGATCGGGCGCCCGGCATCGGAGGTTTCGCGGATGGCGATGTCGAGCGGCACTTCGCCGAGGAAGGCGACGCCGCGCTTTTCGGCTTCGTGACGGGCGCCGCCATGCGCGAAAATATCGCTGCGCCCCTGGCAGTGCGGGCAGATGAAATAGCTCATGTTCTCGATGATGCCGAGCACCGGAATGCTCACCTTGTCGAACATCGCAATGCCGCGCCGCGCATCGATCAGCGCCAGATCCTGCGGCGTCGAGACGATGATCGCGCCGGCGAGCGGCGCGCTTTGCGCCATCGTAAGCTGGACGTCGCCGGTGCCGGGCGGCATGTCGACGACGAGGCAGTCGAGTTCGCCCCACGCCACTTCGCGCAGCAATTGCGTCACCGCCGACATCACCATCGGCCCGCGCCAGACGACGGGCGATTCCTCTTCGATCATCAGCCCGATCGAAATGACTTTCACGCCATAGGCGACGAGCGGCACGAGAAAGCTCTGCTCGACTTTCGGCTTCTCGGTCAGGCCGAACAGGCGCGGCGCCGAGGGGCCGAACACGTCGGCGTCGAGCAGGCCGACGCGCCAGCCCTCCTGCGCCATCGCGATGGCGAGATTGGCGGCGACGGTCGATTTGCCGACGCCGCCCTTGCCCGAGGCGACGGCGATGATGTTGCGCACGCCGGCGACGCTTTCAGGAACGCGGCGCGGCGCGCCCTTGCCGGCCGGCGCGTGGGAATGGCTATGGCTCGGCGCGGGCGGCGCGCCTGGCAGGCGCTCGGAAGTCAGCGTGACGATCGCCGCGGTGACGCCATCGACGCCGCGCAGCGCGCGTCTCCGCCGCCTTGCGCATCGGCTCGGCTTTGCCCGCCTGCGCGGGGTCGACGACGATCGACAGATAGACCTTGCCGTCGCGATGGGTGAGCCCGCCGATCGCGCCCGATTGCGGCAGCGGCGTCTTGCCGTCCGGTCCATGAACCGCGCCAAGCGCCTCAGCGATCGCATTCTCGTCGAGCAAAATTCATTCTCCATCCATGCGCCGATCCGGCGTCGCCGCTTCCGCATTGCGCCGCTCGGGGTCTGGCTGTCAAAAATCGGAAGCTTTGGATCGCGCGGCATTTGATATAGGCGTCTTGCCGGGGCGTTTGAAGAAGAATTACGCGCGCGCCCGCAGGGAATGGTGACGATATGCCCGACGATTTGGGCGCCCGATCCGAATCTGCCGGCGATGCCGCGCCGCGCCGCAACCCGAGCGAGCGGGCGCTCGACGCCATACGCCCGCTCGCCAACCTGCCGGTCTTCTTCAAGCTGACGGGCGGCGGGTCGCGCTCGCCGGCGGTTCGGAGGCGGCGGCCTGGAAGGCCGAATTGCTCGCCGCCAGCGGCGCCGATGTCGCCGTGTTCGCGCCCGCGCCGTCGCCGAAAATGCTGGAGACGGCGGCGCGCCATCCGCAAATCGCGATTTTCCTGCGCGCCTGGGAGCCGGACGATCTCGCCGGCGCGGCGCTGGCGGTCGCCGACGCCGCCAGCGCCGAGGAGGCCGAAGCCTTCGCGCGAGGCGGCGCGCGGGCCGGCGACGCCGGTCAATGTCATCGACCAGCCGGAATTTTGCGACTTTTCGTTCGGGACCATCGTCAACCGCTCGCCGCTCGTCATCGGCATTTCGACCGATGGCGCGGCGCCGGTGTTCGGCCAGGCGTTGCGGGCGCGGATCGAAGCGCTGATCCCGGCGAATTTCGCCGCCTGGGCGCAGGCGGCCAAGGAATGGCGGCCGCAATTTTCGCGAACTGGGCGCCGCGCTTCCGGCAGCGGCGCAATTTCTGGGAGCGCTTCGCGACGCTCGCCCTCGCCAGCGCCGGCCGCGAACCCGCCGCCGCGCGATCTCGACGGCCTGATGGCCGGCCGCGGCCGGCGAAAAGGAGCGACGGCAAGGGGCAGGTGGTGCTGGTCGGCGGCGGCCCGGGCGACGCCGAATTGCTGACCCTGAAGGCGGTGCGCGCGCTGCAATCGGCCGACGTCATCCTGTTCGACGATCTCGTCTCGCCCGCCGTGCTGGAGCTGGCGCGCCGCGAGGCGCAGCGCGTCAATGTCGGCAAGCGCGGTCACGGGCCGTCGGTCGGCCAGGCCGACATTTCGGCTCTTGCTGGTGTCGCTCGGCCTCGCCGGCAAGAAGGTCGTCCGTCTCAAGGGCGGCGATCCCGCCGTTTTCGGGCGCACCAATGAGGAGATCGCCGCCGCCCGCGCCGCCGGCATCGAATGCACGATCATTCCGGGCATCACCGCCGCGCTGGCCGCCGCCGCCTCGCTCGGCGTTTCGCTGAGCGAGCGCGACCGCGCGCGCCGCATCCAGTTCATCACCGCCCATGCGGCGGACGGCTCGCTGCCGGAGCGGCTCGATTGGCCGGCGCTCGTCGATCCCGGCGCGACGACGGCGGTCTATATGGGCGTGAAGACGCTGCCGGCTCTGGCGCGGCGCCTGCTCGACGAAGGGCTCGATCCGGCGACGCCGGCGGTGATGATCGAGAACGCCAGTCTGCCGAGGAGCGCCGTTTCGTCGCGCCGCTCGCCGAAATGCCGGCGCTGATCGCCGCCGCGGCGCCGACCGGGCCGTGCATGCTGCTCTATGGGCGCACGCTCGACCGCGCGAAAAGTTCCGACGAGGGCGCCGCGCCGTGAAAATCTTCTGTTTCGGCCTCGGCTATTCCGCGCTGCATTTTCTCGCGACGCAGGAGAGCGTCGAGGCGAGCGGCACGGTGCGCGACGCCGACAAGGCCGCAGGCGCTGCGGCGCGACGGCGTCGAGGCCTTCGTCTTCGACGGCGAGCGCGCCGAAGCGGCAATCGCGCCGCGCCTCGCCGAGGCGGAGGCGCTGCATCGTCTCGATCGCGCCGGGCGCCGGCGATGTCGTGCTGGCGCGCTTCGCCAATGCGATCGGCGCGATGCGGCGCCTCAGCGCCATCGTCTATCTCTCGACGATCGGCGTCTATGGCGACCATGGCGGCGCCTGGATCGACGAGACGAGCGCGGCCTCGCCGCGTTCCGAGCGCGGCCGCGCGCGGCTCGCCGCCGAGAAGCAATGGATCGCGCTCGGCGCGTCGATGGACGTTCCCGTCCATATCCTGCGCCTTGCCGGCATCTACGGGCCGGGGCGCAATCTGCTGCTCAAATTGCGCGCGGGCGAAGCGCGGCGCATCGTCAAGCCGGGCCAGACGTTCAACCGCACGCATGTCGACGACATCGCGCAGGCGATCGGGCTGACGCTGGCGGCGGGCGGGCAGGGCGACGTCTGGAACGTCGCCGACGACGAGCCGGCGCCGCCGCAGGACGTCATCGCCTTCGCCGCCGGACTGCTCGGGATTGCCGCCGCCGCCCGAAGAGCCGTTCGAGACCGCCGACGATGACGCCGATGGCGCGCAGCTTCTACGCCGACAACAAGCGCGTCTCGATCGCCAAGCTGAAAAGGGAACTGGGCTTCGCGCCGAAATACCCGACCTATCGCGAGGGCCTGCGGCGCGCTTGCGGCGGCGGGCGAGGGCAGGGCGGGGGAGCAAGCGGGCGAATAGAGCGCTTAGTTAGGTGGATTTATTTCGCGCCTGGACGGAGAACGCTCGAGGGGGGTGCGCGAAGCGCATCGCCTTCGGCGACGACCCCCAATACGGCGTCGAGAGACGCCCGTCGCACGGACGGGCTCTGGGGGTCGCCCTTGAGTTCGATATCCTTCAGCGCAAAATGGCCGCCAAGAGATCAATGAAGGTTTGTCGCCAAGCGAGGCGTCGCGCTTCTGCGTCGACTCAAACGTCATATGCCTTTGGTGCGATCGGCGATCCCGGTTCGCATGGGTCGGCGTGGCGTCTGCGCCTCTTCGCTTGTGACGCCTTCAGCCTTACGCGCCCGCTTTCACCGGCTGGGTTAAGAATCGTCCGCTCGATGGCTTCAGCGCCGGCTCTTCCACCGGACTGAGGGCAGGTTGCTCCCCCTCCACCATGGACCGCAATTCGCCGATCGCCTTGTTCATGCGTTCGGCGAACTTGCCCGCAGCGCCCTCGACGAACGCCCTGTCCTTCGGCTTCGGCTTGCCGACCCGGAATTCCAGATGCGTCGTTTCGTCCGGGTTGTCCGAAAGGGCGCGGGTCATCACGATCCGCGGCGCGCCTGGAATTGGCAGCGCGATGCTGGCGGTGAAATAATCGACCGGGCGCCAATCGAGCGTCTCCTCGATATTCTGTATGATTGCCGTGCATGCAATGGTTCTCGGTGCCGATTCCGCGTCGCCCTTTGCGCGACTCCTCGACGATGTCGTCGGCGTCCCACCATTTCCGCCATTGCCCGGGCACGGTGAGATATTCCCACACAAGCTGCCGTGGCGCGGCGATATCGAATTCCAATGTGGCGAATGCCTCGTCGCGCGTCACCTCGTTGCGAATTTGTGCGTCGTCATGCCGCCACGCCGCTTCGAGATCGCGCGCCCATAGCGTCACGTCGCCGATGACGTCGATGGCTTCGCTATGAGAGATGAGGCCTTGCGCCGCCGGGTCGACGCCCATGGCGCGTATCGCCGCGTCGCTGTAGAGCGCATAGGCGCGCCCGCCGATCTTTTCGCTCAGACTATTCTTGAGCAGGCGATGAACGAGAATGACGTCGCGCCCGGCGAGCTCTTCTCTCCCGCCCATTCTCTGCTTCACCATCTCGCCGTGATGGACGACGAATTTGAAATCGAGATTTGCCATCGCGGCGCAGGCCTGGCACTCGCAGGTCGAGGCCTGGCGAACGCTGCGCAGGCGTCGGCGGAACTTGAAATAGGCGCTCTCGATCGCGTCCTGCAGCAGCGAGCCGTCGATGTTCTCGACGGTCGTGTAGACGAAGGCGGCGTCGCCTTCGAATTTGGCGAGGCGAAATGGCGGGCGCAGCGCTTTCACCACCGTGTCCATGAAATCGGCGATGATGTCCTGTGCATGGTCGAGTTCGACCGCCGCGAGGAAATTGGTGTAGCCGGAAATGTCGGCAATCGCGAAATATGCCGCTTCAGCCTTTGGAAGCATCGAGACCTCCCATGCGTTCGGTTCCCGCCGATCATGCCGATGCGCAGTCTGCCATACCGCGCTGGCCGCGGTCGAGGGCAGGCGAAACAGCCGTTTCGGGAAAAGGCGAGGCGCCTGTCTGTCCGACCTGGTAATTTTGTTCTGAACAGGTCGTCACCTCAGGCAATCGCCGCTACAATCGCGCCATGCGCCGCAAACTGCTGATCATCGTCGCGCTCGCCCTGCTCGCCGCCGCCCCGGCGCAAGCGCAAAGCGTCGCGGCCAATTCGCTGCCCGATCTGTGGCGCGGGCTCAGCCGCTGCATCGGCGCGCCGGGCGACAATGCGGGTTCCGAACTCACCATCGTTTTTGCGCTGAAGCGGGACGGGACTTTGCTGGGGACGCCGCGCATCACTCATTCGCATTTGATGGGCGATGCCGAAGCGCAAAAAAACTTCGTCGCCCTGGCGATCGGCGCGTTGGAAAAATGCCTGCCGGTGAAAATCACCGACGATCTTGGCGGCGCCATCGCGGGTCGATTATTCGCCATCCGCATCGGGCGACGGCCGAAGGAGACGGATACTTAGAGCGGGATGAATTCTGGGGAGATGATCCTGGCGTCATTGCGAGGTCAGGCGAATGAATACATTCGCCTGACCTCGCAATGACGGACTTTGTTTCGACTGTGGATCATACTCAATAATCGCCGCTTTTTCCAGCGATGGACTCATACTGCCGCTAATGATTGACTGGCGTCGCAGCGCGTCGCGGAGACCCTATCATGCGCCAATATATCGCCCTCATCCAGGCGAATGAAAAAGATGGCCTCGCCGCGAAATTGCCGGACTTTCCCGGGCTGTTCGTCGCCGCGAAAACCCTGGACAGGCTGCGCGCCGCATTGACCGACGATCTTGCCGTCCATCTGGAGAAGATCGAGCAGGCGGGCAAGACTGCGCCCGAGCCGTCGTCGTTCGAACGTCTGATGGCTGACCCCGCCAATCAGGATTATGCGGCGATCCTGATATGGGCGAAGGAACCCAAACCTGCCGCCCCGCGCCAGAGCGTCGCCGTCGGCGCGCTGCACGGCCAATCGAACGACGAATGGCCGGAAGCGGACGCGTGAGCGGATCGCCGCCGATCGCTGTCGATTTCCTGGAGGCGGGGGCCGGTCCGCTCGTCGTGCTCTTGCATTCGAGCGTGTCAGGCGCGCGTCAATGGCGCCGTCTGATCGACGATCTGAAGGCCGACCATCATGTCCGCGCCGTGAACATGTTCGGCTACGGCAAGACGTCGCCCTGGCCGAACGAGAGACCGCAGTCGCTCGACGATCAGGCGCGCCTTGTGGAAGCGGCGCTGCCAGCGGACGCGGAAACGTTCAGTCTTGTCGGCCATTCCTTCGGCGGGTCGGTCGCGATGAAATTGGCGGCGCGGCTGCCCGGCCGCGTGAAAAAGCTGGCGCTTCTCGAAGCCAATCCGTTTTATCTCCTCAAGCAAGTCGGGCGAGACCGACGCATTCGGGGAAGCTTGGCGATTGCGCGATTGCATCAAGAAATTCGGCGCTCTCGGCCAATGGGCGGTCGCCGCCGAGCATTTCGCCGATTACTGGGGCGGCGCGGGAACATGGGGCGATATGTCGCCTGAACGGCGCGCCGCTTTCGCGGAGGCGCTGAAGCCGAATTATTTCGAATGGGACGCGGTGATGGACGAGAGCACGCCCGTCTCGCAATGGGCGCGTCTGCTGCCGCGCGCCACGCTTGTCGTCAGCGATCCCCATACGGTGGCGCCCATTCGCGCGATCGATGCGCTGCTGCGCCGCCATTGTCCCTTCTGGACCTATCGCGAGATCGCTGAGGGCGGCCATATGGCGCCGCTGACCCGGCCCGATATCATCAACCCGATCGTGCGCTCGTTCCTGACCGCGCCGCTCGGGCTGAGACCGCCTGCTTTGAGATCGGATTCGAACGTCAGCGATTCCGAACGACGCGAAATCCCGCACATTCCGCGTCGCCAAAGTCAAATGATGCGTCTTGGCGGTCGCTGCGATCATCGCGTCTTCGAACAAGGCGTTTGAGCGGCGATGCAGCAGCCGCGCCCAGCAGCGGAATGTTCGCGCGTCCATCGGCAGCACATTGTACGTGTCGGCGACCTGGTCGATCCACGTCTCGATCGCCAACGCTTTATCGACGTCCTGCTCTCGCGTGATTTCGACGCCCGCCTGCAATTCGCCGATCGTGACGGCGGAGAGATGGAGATCGGCGTCGGGAATGCTCTCGCAACCACGCGACAACCGCGCCATGAGGCCGGACGCGCGCAATTCGGAGATCACGTTGGTGTCGAGCAGATACATCGCGCCAATCGAAGCGCGGCGGCTTGCGTCGCCCTTGCTGACCGCGTTTGGGGACCGGAATGTCCATGCGGGGGCTTTCGGACAGCAGGAAATCCTCGAGGGTCGGGCGCGCCGATTGCTGCAATCGGCGCCATTGGTCGACCGGCACCAGCACGGCCGCCTCCGCGCCGCGCTTCGTCACGACCTGCGGGCCGTCCCGCAGGCATGTCTCAAGAAATTCGCTGAACCGCGCTTTCGCGTCCTGGACAGGCCAAATGGTCATTGTCGCCTCGATCATCAAGCCTAGTCATATAACTAGTCTGTCCGGCCATTCAAGCAAGCTGCTCCGTCAGTTCAACGTCATGTTCGAAAGCGCGGCGAAACTCTGGTGCGCGGCCTCGCCGCCGTCGCCGAATTCCCGCAATCAAGTTACCGGCGCCGCGCCATATAAAGATGCGCCTCATAGCCCGCCTCAAACGCCCCGCCATGCGCGTCGATCGTCTGCGCCACCGCGGCGGTCAGCGTGTCGCGCGCGGCGGTTCGAGCATCTGGCAGTCCGAACGCGTGCGCAGCAGCGCGACATAATCGGCGGCGTCGTGCTGGCGCGTCCACGGATAGGCTTTATGCGTCGCCGAGCCGAATAGTTCCGAATCGGCGAAGAGTTTCGTGACGCACACCGCCGGGCAGATACCAGTCGCCCGGCGCCGATTCGAGCAGGCGCGGCGCGTAGCGCGCATAGAGGCGGTCGAGCGCCGGCCCGAGCGGGGCTTTGAGCGGCATCGACACATTGCCGAACACAGCGAGAAATCCGCCCGCCTTGAGCGCCGCCGCCGCTTTGACGAAGCGCATATGCGGCGCGACCCAGTGCCAGCTCTGCGCGGCGGCGACGAGCTTGAACGCCGCCGGCGTCAGCGGCCAGTCCTCGAAAGTCGCCTCGGCAAAACGGACATTGGCGAAATTGGCGAGCCTTGCGCGCGCGACGTCGAGCAGCGCCGGACCCGGGTCGAGCGCGAGGATCGGCGCGCCGAGGCGCGCAAGGCCCTGCGTCGCCCGTCCGGTGCCGCAACCGATCTCGAGTATGGCGTCGTCGGGCGCCAGATCCGCCATGCCGGCGATATCGCCGAACAGCGCCTCGGGGTAGTCGGGCCGCGCCGCGTCATAGAGCGAGGCGATCTTGTCGAAGGTGAACCTCTGTTCCATCAGGCCGCTCTCAAAACAACAAACAATTGATATCGTTGATTTTAGCAGGTCCTTAAGAGATGCAACGCAAAATTTCCGTGATCGGCGGCAGCGTCCCGGCGCGCCGGCCGGCGCCAATGTTGCGGTTGACGCGGCGGCGGCGAGCGACTACATAGCCGCCATCCCGAATGGTTCTGGGTCCCGGCGCGCTTTGTGCGACCGGGCTCGTTTGCGTTTTGGATCCCTCGACAAGGGCCGGCCTCCACCGGACGTCTTGGGCGTTTCAGCCCCGCGCTCCGGCGCGGCCATATGGAGAAAGAGCTTGGCTCGTATAGCAGGCGTCAATATTCCGACCAACAAGCGCGTCATCATCGCGCTTCAATATATTCATGGCATCGGCGCCAAGAAGGCCGCCGAAATCGTCGAGAAGGTTCATATCCCGCCGGAGCGTCGCGTCGCGCAATTGACCGATTCGGAAGTGCTGCAGATCAGAGAGACGATCGACCGCGACTATATGGTCGAGGGCGACCTGCGTCGCGAAGTGGCGGTCAACATCAAGCGCCTGATGGATCTGGGCGCCTATCGCGGCCTTCGTCATCGTCGCGGCCTGCCGGTGCACGGCCAGCGCACCCATACCAACGCCCGCACCCGCAAGGGCAAGCCGAAGGCGATCGCCGGCAAGAAGAAGTGACGGCTGGACTGCTGAAGGTTTCCCGAAGGTTTTCGCGCCGCTGGCGCTGCTTAAGGATTGAACAATGGCTAAGGAAGCGACCCGCGTCCGCCGTCGCGAACGCAAGAATATCGTATCGGGCGTCGCCCATGTGAATTCGACGTTCAACAATACGATGATCACCATCACCGACGCGCAGGGCAACACCATCTCATGGTCGTCGGCCGGCACGATGGGCTTCAAGGGCTCGCGCAAATCGACGCCCTTCGCCGCCCAGATGGCCGCCGAGGACGCGGTCAAGAAGGCCTCCGAACATGGCATGCGCATGCTCGAGGTCGAGGTTTCCGGACCGGGTTCCGGCCGCGAATCGGCTCTGCGCGCCATCCAGGCGGCGGGCTTCAACGTCACCTCGATCCGCGACGTGACGCCGATCCCGCATAACGGCTGCCGGCCGCGCAAGCGTCGGCGCGTCTGATCGCGCCCTTTAATCGTTTGCAAAGCGCGGAGCCGCAACGCGCTTTTTATTGAACTGCGCATCCGCGGAAGCCGGGGGAGAATTCGTCCCCCCGTCTCGACGAATGGAAGGCGATCCAAGTGATTCAGAAGAACTGGCAAGAACTCATCAAGCCCAAGAAACTCGAAGTCGTGCATGGCGACGATCCCCGCCGCTTCGCTACCGTCGTCGCCGAACCGCTGGAGCGCGGCTTCGGCCAGACGCTCGGCAATTCGCTGCGCCGCATCCTTCTGTCGTCGCTGCAGGGCGCCGCGATCACCTCGATCCATATCGATGGCGTGCTGCATGAATTCTCGTCGATCCCCGGCGTGCGCGAGGACGTCGTCGACATCGTGCTCAACGTCAAGGACATCGCGGTCAAGATGCAGGGCGAGGGGCCGAAGCGCCTCGTGCTCAAGCGCAACGGCCCCGGCGCGGTGACGGCGGGCGAAATCCAGACCACCGGCGACATCCAGATCCTCAATCCGAACCTCGTCATCTGCACGCTCGACGAAGGCGCGGAAATCCGCTTCGAATTCACGGTGACGACCGGCAAGGGATATGTGCCGGCCGAGCGCAACCGCGCCGAGGATTCGCCGATCGGCCTGATGCCGATCGACAGCCTGTTCTCGCCGGTGCGCAAAGTCTCCTATCGCGTCGAGAACACCCGCGAGGGCCAGGACCTCGACAAAGACAAGCTGACGATGACGATCGAGACCAATGGCGCGCTGGCGCCGGAAGACGCGCTCGCTTATTCCGCGCGCATCCTGCAGGACCAGCTCAATGTCTTCGTCAATTTCGAGGAGCCGCGCCGCGAAGAGGCCGCCCAGTCGATCCCCGAGCTCGCCTTCAACCCGGCGCTGCTCAAGAAGGTCGACGAACTGGAATTGTCGGTGCGGTCGGCCAATTGCCTGAAGAACGACAACATCACCTATATCGGCGACCTCATCCAGAAGTCGGAAGCCGAAATGCTGCGGACCCCCAATTTCGGACGCAAGTCGCTCAACGAGATCAAGGAAGTGCTCGCCCAGATGGGCCTGCATCTCGGCATGGAAGTCACCGGCTGGCCGCCCAGACAGACCAAACTGAACGAGCAAAAAAAACAAAAAAAAAAAAAAAAAAAAAAAAAAAAAAAAAAAAAAAAAAAAAAAAAAAAAAAAAAAAAAAAAAAAAAAAAAAAAGGCGTCGTATTGAATGCCATGCCGCCACACGATGGCTGGTATTTTCATACCGCAAGCGCTAGTGGTATTATTATACCAAGTCGGCGAGAGGTACCCGTGATCGAGCTGAAGACGCCCGCGGAGATCGACCGGATGCACGTCACCGGGCGGTTCGTCGCCGAGATCCTGTCCGAACTCGGCGAACTCGCGGACGTCGGCGTCAACCTCCTCGACCTGGAGCACCACGCCCGCGACCGGATCCACCAGCGCGGCGCAGAGTCCTGCTACTGGGACTACGCGCCCGTCCTTCGGCAACGGCCCGTTCCGCAACGTCATCTGCCTGTCGGTCAACGACGCGGTCCTGCACGGCCTGCCGCACGACTACCCGCTGCGCGACGGCGACGTCCTCAGCATGGACCTCGCCGTCAGCATCGACGGCTGGGTCGCCGACTCGGCCCGCACCATCGTCGTCGGGACGCCGGCCGACGACGACCTGCGGATCGTCCGCGCGACCGAGGAAGCGCTCGAGGCCGGCATCGAGGCCGCGCAGCCGGGCAACCGCCTGGGCGACATCTCGGCCGCGATCGGGGCCGTCGCCACGACTACGGCTACCCGGTCAACACCGAGTTCGGCGGCCACGGCCTCGGCCGCACCATGCACGAGGAACCCGCACGTCCCCAACGGGGCCGCGCCGGGCCGCGGCCTGACACTCCAGCCGGGCCTGACCCTCGCGCTCGAACCCTGGTTCGCCCGCACCACCGACCGGATCGTCTTCGACCCCGACGGCTGGACGATCCGCTCGGCCGACGGCTCACGCACCGCCCACTCCGAGCACACGGTCGCCATCACCGACGACGGCCCCCTGGTCTCTACCCCGGCGCCCCGACGTTCCACCGGTGCCGCCCGTTAACGCGTGCCATCTGATCTGCCTCGTGGAGCAAGACCAACCGAGCCAGAACAGACAGAACCATATTTTTTTTTTTTCGAAGATCGCCAATTGCTCACCGCGTCGACGAAGCCATCGGGGTCCGACCATGGTCGGCGCCGACCGCAAGGTCGAAAGCGGATCGACCAGTTGCGCCGGCACGCCGTTGACGCCGGTGGCACGAGCACCGGCGCAAACGTTGCACCTCCAGCCCGGCGCGGCGTCGGCCAGGGGCTTGCCCGCCTTGACCTCGGCAAGGATACGGGCGGCCTCCGTCTCCTGCTCATGGCGGACGGCGTCACGGGTCCAGTCGGCGCGCACGGCGTCGGCGACCTCGTCGAACGGCTTCGCGGCCGGCGGCGTGATGTCCTGCACCGACGGCGAAATAGGCCTTCCCGCCGTCCTTCTCGCGCGGTGCCTCGATCAGCGTGCGCGGGATCGCCCTTCTTCGCCTGGAACGCCGCACCCACCAGCGCGTGCACCAGCGACGGCGGCCCCGGGATCGGCGCCGGCTTGCCTTCCAGCGTGTTGCCCTTGGCGTCGAGCGTGCCGGTGACGGCGGCGAGGCCGAGATCGGCGGGCAGGGTTTCCAGCGTGGCGCCGCCGGCCAGCAGGTCCTCGAGCTTGCTGGAGCGGTCGTAGATCAGGTCGGCGGCCTTGTCGGCGATCACCTGCTTGCGCAGGCGTCCGGCGTCGCCTCGTCGAGCGGCCTGGCCGGCGCCGGGGGTGATCTTCGTCACCTTGAACACCTGCCAGCCGAGCGCGGTGTGCACCGGCGGCGGCACCGTGTCCTGCGGGCGCGGCGAAGGCGGCGTTCGGCCAGTTCCGGCGACGGGGATCTCCGACTTGGCGGCATCGGTCAGCTCGACCGCGTTGGCGCCTTCCTTCTGCATGGTCGCCCAGTCGGCGCCGGACGACCATTTCGCTGCGAGCGCGGTGGCGCGCGCCTCGTCCGGCGTCAGCAGCACCTGCGACGGCTGCGCTTCTCGGGCTTGTTGTATTCGGCGCGGTGCTGCTCGTAGGCGGCCTTCGATCTCGTCGTCGGTGACCTGCACCTCCTGCGCCAGCGTCTCCGGCGACAGCACCACCGCCTCGATGCGGCGATATTCGGGCGTGGAGTAGAGGTCCTTGTGGTTCTCGTACCAGCGGGTGAGCTGCTGCTCGGTGGGCGCCGGCGGGGCGCGGCGGCGCGAACGGCAGGTCGACCGCGTCGGCGATGCGCTTCTGCTGCTGGAAGGCGTAGACCGGCTTCGTCAGCGTGTCCGGGCTGACGGCGCCGGCGCGGGCGGCTTCCATCAGTTGGCGCTGCACGAGCTCGGCGCGCATCAGGTCGAGGAAGCGGGCCTCGGTGAGGTTGTTGTTGTTCAGCACCGCCTGGAACTGGGCGCGATCGAACTGGCCCTTCGCGTCGCGGAAGGCGGGCATGTCGTACACCGCCTGGCGCAGCGCGTCGTCGGGCACCGCCGAGGCCCATGTTGGCGACCGCGATATTCATCGCGACCTGGGTGATCAGCTGGTTCACCGCGTCGGCCGCGATCGCGCGCCGCATCTCCGGCGTCGGCTCGGTCTTGCCGCCGAGCATGCGCGTGACCTGCTGCAACTGGCGCCGGTAGGCCTGCTGCGCCTCCGGCAGCTCGATCTTGTGGCCGGCGACGGTGGCGACCGAGGTGTCGTCCAGGCCGATGTTGCGGATCACGTCGCCGACGCCCCACAGGTCACGAACATCGCGATCAGCAGGAAGAAGAACAGGCGCGCGACCCAGGAGTTCAGGTGGCGGCGGAACGGAGACGAGCATGCGTACTTCCAGTGGCGAGTGCCACCGGCATCCGTCGCGCCGGCTGGCCCGGGGGCAGCGTGGCCGCAGCGGTATGCCAGCGGCCGGTCGCCAGCCCGAATTGCATCCTATACCACGCACGGCGGACAACCGAGGGGCCGGGAAGGATGCAATGCGCCAACTGATCGCCGGCAACTGGAAGATGAACGGCCTGTCCGAGCGATGGCGGCCGCGATCGCCGCGCCGCTGCGCGCCGGCGCCGCGAGCCTCGCCTGCGACCTGCTGGTCTGCCCGCCGGCGACCCTGATCGCTGCCGTCGCGCAGCTTCTGGCCGGCTCGCCGGTCGCGGTCGGCGGCGCAGGACTGCCACGCCGAGCCGAACGGCGCGCATACCGGCGACATCTCCGCCGCCATGCTGCGCGACGCCGGCGCGACGCTGGGTGATCCTCGGCCACTCCGAGCGCCGCGCCGGACCACGGCGAGACCGACGCGCTGGTGCGGGCCAAGACCGAGGCCGCGATCGCCGCCGGCCTGACGCCGATCGTCTGCGTCGGCGAGACCGAGGCGGAGCGCGCTGGCCGGCGAGCAGACGCGAGTGGTCGGCGCGCCAGCTGGCCGGCAGCCTGCCGGCCGGGTTCGCCGGCGTGGTCGCCTATGAGCCGGTCTGGGCGATCGGCACCGGCCGAACCGCCGACCGAGGCCGATGTCGCGGCCATGCACGCGCTTCATCCGCGCCGAGCTGCGCCGCCAGCTGGGCGAGGCCGGGGACGGGCTGCGCATCCTCTACGGCGGCTCGGTCAAGCCCGGCAACGCCGCGGCGCTGCTGGCGGTGCCCGATGTCGGCGGCGCGCTGGTCGGCGGCGCCAGCCTGAAGGCGGAGGAGTTCCTGGCGATCGCCAGGCCGCGAACGACCGGGCCGCAGTTCGGCCGCGCGACGAGCCCCGGCGAGCTGCGCTTTGCAATGCGGCGCGGCGGCGCTAGAACGCGCGCGCCCTTCCGGGGACACGTCATGACCACCGTTCTGCTGATCATCCACCTGTTCGTCACCCTCGCCCTGATCGGCGTCGTGCTGATCCAGCGCAGCGAGGGCGGCGGTCTGGGCATCGGCACCTCCCAGGGCATGGGCTCGTTCATGAGCGGCCGCGGCACCGCCAACCTGCTGACCCGCGCCACGGCGATCCTGGCGACGGCGTTCATGGCGCTGTCGCTGACGCTGGCGCTGATGAACCGCGGCACGATGGGCACCGGCCGCTCGATGCTGGACGCGCCGCCGGCGCGACCGGCCATCGCGCCCGTGCCGCCGCGCCGCCCCGGCGGCGCCGACCGGTCCGTCGGTGCCGCCGACTAAGCCGCGCTTCCCACGCAACTGACCTTCAACGCTTGCACGCGCACAGAGCGGGCTTCCCGACACTCGGCCGATTCGCCTGCGTATAAGGGCCGCCCATGACGCGGTTCGTCTTCATCACCGGCGGCGTGGTTTCCTCCCTGGGCAAGGGTATCGCCGCGTCGGCGCTCGGCGCGCTGCTGCAGGCGCGCGGCTACAGCGTGCGACTGCGCAAGCTCGACCCCTATCTGAACGTCGATCCCGGCACCATGAGCCCGCCCCAGCACGGCGAGGTGTTCGTCACCGACGACGGCGCCGAGACCGACCTCGACCTCGGCCACTACGAGCGCTTCACCGGCGTGCACGCGACGCAGACTGACAACGCCACCACCGGGCGCATCTACTCCGACGTGATCCCGCGGGAGCGGCGCGGCGACTATCTCGGCGCCACCGTGCAGGTGATCCCGCACATCACCGACGCGATCAAGGACGTCATCCCGCGCGACACCGAGCGAGGCTCGATTTCGTGCTGATCGAGATCGGCGGCACCGTCGGCGACATCGAGAGCCTGCCGTTCCTGGAGGCGATCCGCCAGCTCGGCAACGATCTCGGGCCGGAACGCGTCGATGTTCGTGCACCTGACGCTGGTGCCGTACATCCCGTCGGCCGGCGAACTGAAGACCAAGCCGACGCAGCACTCGGTGAAGGAACTGCTGAACGTCGGCATCCAGCCGAACATGCTGCTGTGCCGCTGCGACCGTCCCGATCCCGGAGAGCGAACGGCGCAAGATCGCCGCTGTTCTGCAACGTCCGGCCGGAGGCGGTGATCCCCGCGCTCGGACGTCGCCACCATCTACTGGGTGCCGATCCGCTATCACGAGCGAGGGCATGGACCGCGAAGTGCTGCGGCATTTCGATCTGCCGTTCGACGTGCCGCCCGATCTCAGCCGCTGGTGGAACATCGTCAACGTCGTGCGCAGCGCCGGAAGGCGAGGTGCGCATCGCCATCGTCGGCAAATACACCAACCTGCTCGACAGCTATAAGTCGCTGGCCGAGGCGCTGACGCATGGCGGCATCGCCAACCGGGTGCGCGTGCGACTCGACTGGGTCGACAGCGAGGATATTCGAAAAGCCCAGTGCGGTGCAGCGGCTGGAGGGCGTGCACGGCATCCTGGTGCCGGCGGCTTCGGCGAACGCGGCACCGAGGGCAAGATCGCGGCGGTGCGGTTCGCGCGCGAACGCGGCGTGCCGTTCTTCGGCATCTGCTTCGGCATGCAGATGGCGGTGATCGAGGCGGCGCGCAACCTGGCCGGCATGCCGGACGCCTCCTCCACCGAATTCGGCCCGTGCGACGATGCCGGTGGTCGGGCTGCTGACGGAATGGGCGCGCGGCAACGAGATCGAGCGCCGTGCCGAGGGCGGCGACCTCGGCGGCACGATGCGGCTCGGTGCCTATCCGGCGGTGCTGGCGCCGAGGGCAGCCTGGTGCGCTCGATCTACGGCGACGCGCCCGAGATCGACGAGCGGCATCGGCATCGCTACGAGGTCAATGTCCACTACCGCGAGTCGCTGGAGGCGACCGGGATGCGGTTCTCCGGCATGTCGCCGGACGGCGTGCTGCCGGAAATCGTCGAGTTGCCGGACCATCCGTGGTTCGTCGGCGTGCAGTTTCATCCGGAGCTGAAATCCAAGCCGTTCGATCCGCACCCGCTGTTTCGCGGCTTCATCGCGCGCGGCGGTGCGGCAGGCCCGGCTTGTCTGAGCCCTCGGTTTCCAAGGTCGTCGAGGTGGGTGGCGTTGCGATCGGCAACGACCTGCCATTCGTGCTGATCGCCGGGCCGTGCCAGATCGAAAGCCTCGCGCATGCGCTGGAGGTCGCCGACGCGCTGGCCGGCATGTGCCGGGGCGCCGGCGTTCCGCTGATCTACAAAAGCAGCTTCGACAAGGCCAACCGCACCAGCGCCAACGCCGCCCGCGGCGTCGGCATGCATGACGGTCTGGCGATCCTGGCCGAAATTCGGGAGCGGTTCGGCATTCCCGTGCTGACCGACGTGCATGGCGCCGAGCAATGCGCGCCGGCGGCCGAGGCGGTGGACGTGCTGCAGATCCCCGCCTTCCTGTGCCGCCAGACCGATCTTTTGCTGGCGGCCGGCGAAACCGGGTGTGCCGTGAACGTCAAGAAGGGCCAATTCCTGGCACCTTGGGACATGCAGCATGTCGCCGCCAAGATCGCGTCCACCGGCAACGAAAGGATCCTGTTGACCGAGCGCGGCGCCACCTTCGGCTACAACACGCTGGTCAGCGACCTGCGCGCGCTGCCGATCATGGCGCGGACCGGCTATCCCGTGGTCTTCGACGCGACCCACAGCGTGCAGCAGCCGGGCGGGCAGGGCGCCTCGTCCGGCGGCCAGCGGGAGTTCGCGCCGGTGCTGGCGCGCGCCGCACTCGCGGTCGGCGTCGCCGCGGTGTTCATCGAGGCGCATCCGGACCCCGACCAAGCGCCGAGCGATGGCCCCAACATGATCAAGCTGCGGGAGATGCCGGCCTTGATCGCGCGCCTGAAGGCGTTCGACGCGCTCGCCAAATCCTCAGTTGACGCAGGCCTCGGTTGACCGAACCCTCAGTTTCCATGCAGGAGGTTGTCATTCTTTCCCGCCGTTCGCTGTTGGGCATCGTACCCATGCTGCTCCCAATCGCCGCCGCCACGGATGTGGCCGCGCAAACTCCAGCTCCGAAGGATCTCCGCATGACCGACCAGAAGATGGGCACTGGTGCCACCGCCGTCGCCGGCAAGACCGTGGTGGTTCATTACACCGGTTGGTTGTTCGACCCGGCGGCGGCGGACAACAAGGGCCGCAAATTCGACAGCTCGCGGGACCGCGGCGATCCGTTCCGCTTTCCGCTCGGCGCCGGCCGGGTGATCAAGGGATGGGACCAGGGCGTCGCCGGCATGAAGGTCGGCGGCCAGCGCACGCTGGTGATTCCCCCGGAGCTCGGCTACGGCGCGCAGGGCGCGGGCGGGGTGATTCCGCCGGGCGCCACGCTGGTGTTCGACGTGGAATTGCTCGGCGTCGAATAGTTTTTTCGGGCGCGGCCGCGATGACGGCGGCGGCGATGAAGGTTGCATGACCGGGCCGTGCCGGTGCGGCCGCGGTCTGGCCAGCCCGCCGCGCGGCTGCTACCCACAGTCGAGCCGCATCCTATCCAGCCCGGAGCCGCCGTCATGAGCGCCATTGCCGATATCATCGCCCGCGAAATCCTCGACAGCCGCGGCAACCCGACGGTTGAGGTCGACGTGGTGCTGGAAAGCGGCGCCACCGGCCGCGCCGCGGTCCCATCCGGCGCCTCCACCGGGGCGCATGAGGCGGTGGAATTGCGCGACGGCGACAAGGCGCGGTTCGGCGGCAAAGGCGTGCTTCAGGCGCTGGCCAACATCGAGGGCGAAATCCTTGAAGCGCTCGCCGGCACCGATGCCAGCGAGCAATTGCTGATCGACGACGCGATGATCGATCTCGACGGCACGCCCAACAAATCCCGCCTCGGCGCCAATGCGATCCTCGCGGTCAGCCTCGGCGTGGCGAAGGCGGCCGCGGCCGAGCTTGACATGCCGTTGTATCGCTATGTCGGCGGCGTGTTCGCCCGCACCTTGCCGGTGCCGATGATGAACATCGTCAATGGCGGGGTGCATGCCGACAACCCGATCGACATCCAGGAATTCATGGTCCAGCCGGTGGGGGCCGCCAGCGTCGCCGAGGCGGTGCGGATCGGCTCGGAGATTTTCCAGGCGCTCAAGAAGCAACTGCACGATGCCGGCCACAACACCAACGTGGGCGACGAGGGTGGCTTCGCGCCCAACCTGAAATCTGCCGACGAGGCGCTCGCCTTCATCAACAAGGCCTGCGAGAAAGCCGGCTACCGTCCCGGCGAGGACGTGACCTTCGCGATGGATTGCGCCGCGACCGAATTCTACAAGGACGGCCGCTACGTGCTGGCGGGCGAGGGCCGGAACTTCGACTCCGCCGGGATGGTCGACTACCTCGCGGAGTTGGCCGGCCGCTATCCCATTGTCTCAATCGAGGACGGCTGCGCGGAGGATGACTGGGAAGGCTGGGCGATGCTGACCGAGCGGCTCGGGGCAAAGCTGCAACTGGTCGGCGACGACCTGTTCGTCACCAACGTCGAGCGCCTGCGCCGCGGCATCGCACAACGCAGCGCCAATGCCATCCTGGTGAAAGTCAACCAGATCGGCACCCTTTCGGAGACGCTGGAGACGATGGAGATGGCGCAGCGCGCCGGCTTCAAGGCAGTGATGAGCCATCGCTCCGGCGAGACCGAGGACGCCACCATCGCCGACCTCGCGGTCGCCACCAATTGCGGCCAGATCAAGACCGGCAGCCTCGCCCGCAGCGACCGCACCGCAAAATACAACCAACTGATCCGCATCGAGCAGATGCTCGGCGGCGCCGCGCGCTATGCCGGCCGGACGATCCTGAAGGCAGGATGACTGCTGGGCGCGATAACTACGGATATCCGTAGTACGGGTACTGCGGCGCGTAGTAAACCGGCGGCCGACCGTAGTAGACGCGCGGCGGCGAGACATAGAAGTGGGGGCGACGCGCCTCGCGCCACTCGTGGCGTCGCCATTCCCGCTCGCGCCACTGCTCCCGCCGCCAGTCGCCGCGGTCCCAATAGGCGCGGGCGGGGGCGGCGGAGAGCAGTGCCACCACGCCGGCGGCGGCGAGAACCATCAAACGAGCACTCATCGGGGTCCTCCGTGTTGCGGCAGGGATGAAGCTGAGCCGGATTCCAACGCGGGCGGATGGCCAAATCGCGGCAAAGCTTTGACATCACCGCGGCAGCTTGTACTTTATCGTTGGTTTCAATAAACCAACACAACTCCAACGGGTTCGTCGATGAACATCACGCGCAGACTGAAATGGTGGGCGAAGGCGACTATGCCGCCGCTGTTGTTCCTGTCTTTGGTCGGCTATTTCCTGTGGCAAGCGACCCAGGGTGAGCGCGGCCTGACCTCCTACGCCCTGCGCCAGCAGGACCTCGTCGCGGCGCAGGCGGAGCTTTCGCGGGCCGAACTCGACCTTGCCGGATGGGAACGCCGGGTCGCGGCGATGCGTACCAGCCGGCTTGATCCCGATGCGCTGGACGAACGGTCGCGGGCGATGCTGAACCTGTCCGACCCGGCTGACATCATCGTACCTTACGGCACCGGCCAGCGGCTTTTCTGACGCAGCGCCCGCTGTCGTCATGCGGGCTGCGGCATCTCCTGCAGCCGCGGCACCGGCGATGCGATGATCAGGACCAGTTGCAGCACGAAACCGGCCGAGGAAAGCAAGATCGCCGCCGGCAACCCCATCGTGGCACCGACCAAGCCACCGAGAGCGGCCCCGATCGGGCGGGCTCCGGATGATGCCATCATGAACAGCGCCGATGCCCGCCCGAGCATGGCGCCTGGGGTGACGGCCTGGCGGAGAGTTGTCTGGCCGATGGTCCAGAGAATCGGCCCGACGCCGAACAGGAAAAAACCGATCACCGGGAGGGTTGCCGTGGGGATCACGACACTTGCCGCCATCGCCGTGGCGCCGACCACTGACGTCGCGGGCCCGATGGCGATCATCCAGCCGAACCGCAGCCGCTGGCCCAGCCACGGCGCCAGCACTGCGCCGGCGACCATGCCGGCCCCATATGCCGCCAAGGTGAGGCCGATGCTGGTGGCGTCCAGCCGCAGCACCTGAACCGCGAACGGCACGAACGCCGCCTGGAGCACGAACCATGACATATTCCAGGCAATTGCCGTCGCCATGATCGGGCGCAGCAACGGATGTGCCGAGACGAATTTCCATCCATCCGCGAGTTCGGCCAGTGGATGCCGGTCAGGTCGGGCAGGGCGAACTGGCTCGGGCAAACCGCTCAGCAGCAGCACCGCGGCGAGTGAAAGTCCTGCCGCCAGTGCGAAGGCCGCGCCACCGCCGGCGACGCCGACCACGGCGCCGGCCAGCGCCGGACCGGCAGCGAAGGCCAGGCTGCGGGCAAGCTCGAGGCGGGTGTTGGCGCGGGCGAACTGCGCACGGTCCACCAATGCGGGGACCAGTGCCGGTGCGGTGACGCTGAACACCACGGTGCCGGTGGTGGACAGGGCGCCGGCTGCGGCCAGCACCGGTAGCGTCAGCATCCCGGCCAGCAGCAACATCGGCACGGCGGCCAGCGCCAGCGCCCGCGCCAGTTCGGCCGCCACCATCAGCCGACGCTTGGCGACGCGGTCCGCGAGCAGGCCTGCCGGCAGCGACAACACCAGGAAAGGCAACGCCTGCGCGGCCGACAACAGGCCCGTCTGTCCGGCGCCCGCACCGAACGCCAACACCGCGATCATCGGCGCGGCCGCCAGCCCCATCTGCTCGCCAGCCTGGGCGGCGAGGTTCGACCAGGCGAGGCGGCGGAATTCGATCGGCAACATGCGGCGGCTCCGTTCCTTTGTATCGCCCTGACCTGATCGGGTTTCGCGCATGCCAGCCATCCGCCGCTTGCGCTGGCAACGTCGCTGCGAAGTTGGCCTTTCGGGCGTAAGAATCATTCTTGCCGGGCGATTTTGGCGCAATTCCACACCTGCCCCGGCCGCGGTGTTTCCTCGCGGACAACCGTTTAACTGAAATTCAGTTAAACATGTCTATTGCATTGCACAATCACACTTTATTCGCAGTTCGATGCTTGTCTGCGCGCGTCCGCACGGGTAGGTGTCGCACTCGGCGGCCCTTGGTCGCGGCTGGCATGGCGGTGGGAAGGGCGAGCGGGATGGCGCAAGCAGACAGCAAGAAGCGTGCAAAGAGCAACGTCGGCCTCAGCAAAAGCGAATTGTTGCGGGCCTATCGCGACATGCTGCTGATCCGCCGCTTTGAGGAGAAGGCCGGCCAGCTTTACGGCATGGGCCTGATCGGCGGCTTCTGCCATTTGTATATCGGCCAGGAAGCCGTGGTCGTCGGCATCCAAATGGGGCTCGGCGAGGGTGACGAGGTGATCACCTCCTATCGCGACCATGGCCACATGCTTGCCACCGGCATGGAGGCGCGCGGCGTGATGGCGGAACTGACCGGGCGCAGCGGCGGCTACTCGCACGGCAAGGGCGGCTCCATGCACATGTTCAGCAAGGAGAAGAATTTCTTCGGCGGCCACGGCATCGTCGGCGCGCAGGTGAGCCTCGGCACCGGTCTCGCGTTCAGCAACTGGTATCGCGGCAACGACCGCGTTTCGGTCACGTATTTCGGCGACGGCGCGGCCAATCAGGGCCAGGTGTTCGAGAGCTTCAACCTCGCCAGCCTGATGCACCTGCCGTGCATCTTCGTGATCGAGAACAACAAATACGGCATGGGCACCTCGGTCGACCGTGCGACCGCCAGCCGCGACCTGTCGAAGAACGGCGCGCCATGGGGAATGCCGGGCGTCGCAGTGGACGGCATGGATGTGGAGGCGGTGAAGGCCGCGGCGGATGTCGCGGTGGCGCATTGCCGCGCCGGCCGCGGACCATACCTGCTGGAGGTCAAGACCTACCGGTATCGCGGCCATTCGATGTCGGACCCGGGAAAATACCGCACTCGCGAGGAAATTCAGAAAATGCGCAGCGAGCGCGACTGCATCGAGGGCGCACGGCACAAGCTGGAGGCGCTGGGCGTCGATGCCGCCGAGATCAAGACGATCGATGACGACGTGAAGCGCATCGTGCAGGACGCCGCCGATTTCGCCCAGGCCAGCCCCGAGCCGGATTCGTCCGAATTGTGGACCGACATCCTGGTGGAGGGTTGAGGTCATGGGCACCCAGATCCTGATGCCGGCTCTGTCGCCGACCATGACCGAGGGCAAGCTTTCCCGTTGGCTGAAGGCCGTGGGAGACGACGTGAAGGCCGGCGACGTGATCGCCGAGATCGAGACCGACAAGGCGACGATGGAGGTTGAGGCGGTGGACGAAGGCACGCTTGTCGAGCATCCTGGTGCCCGAAGGCACCGAGGGCGTGGCCGTCAACACGCCAATCGCCGAGATCGGCGGCAATGGCGGGGCCGCGGCCCCGGCCCAGGCACCGGCGAAAACACCTGTTGCCGCCAAGCCGGCACCGGCGCCCAGCCCGCCCGCGCCGGCGGCGGCACCGGTCGCCGACCGCGAACTGGGGCGCCACCGCACCGACGACCGTGCGCGAGGCGCTGCGCGACGCCATGGCCGCCGAGATGCGTGCCGACGACCGCGTCTTCCTGCTCGGCGAGGAAGTCGCGCAGTACCAGGGCGCCGTACAAGATCAGCCAGGGCCTGCTCGACGAGTTCGGCCCGAAGCGGGTCATCGACACGCCGATCACCGAGCACGGCTTCACCGGCATGGCGGTCGGCGCCGCGATGAACGGGCTGCGGCCGATCGTCGAGTTCATGACCTTCAACTTCGCCATGCAGGCGATGGACCAGATCATCAACTCCGCCGCCAAGACGCTGTACATGTCGGGCGGCCAGATGGGCTGCCCGATCGTGTTCCGCGGCCCCAACGGCGCCGCCTCGCGCGTCGCCGCACAGCACAGCCAGTGCTACGCCAGCTGGTACGCCCATTGCCCCGGCCTGAAGGTGGTAGCGCCCTGGTCTTCGGCGGACGCCAAGGGGCTGCTGCGCGCCGCGATCCGCGATCCCGAACCCGGTGGTCTTCCTCGAGAACGAAATTCTCTACGGCCAGACCTTCGATTGCCCGACCGACCCGGATTTCGTGCTGCCGATCGGCAAGGCGAAGATCGAGCGCGCCGGCGAGCACGTGACCATCGTCGCGTTCAGCATCATGGTCGGCGTGGCGCTGAAGGCGGCCGAAGCGTTGGCCGAGCAAGGCATCAGCGCCGAGGTGATCAACCTGCGCACGCTGCGGCCGCTCGACATCGACACGATCGTCGCCAGCGTGAAGAAGACCAACCGCATCGTCACCGTCGAAGAGGGCTGGCCCTATGCCGGCATCGGCGCCGAGGTGAACATGCAGATCATCGAGCAATGCTTCGATTGGCTGGATGCGCCGCCGGTGCGCGTCCACGGGCTCGACGTACCGTTGCCCTATGCCGCCAATCTCGAGAAGCTGGCGCTGCCGCAGCCCGACTGGGTGGTTGCCGCCGTGACCAAGATGATGGGCTGACGGCGCCAGACGCCAAAGACCGCCAGACGCCAAGACCGGGGGAAATCCGACATGGCCACCAATATCCTGATGCCCGCGCTGTCGCCTACCATGACCGAGGGCACGCTGGCGCGCTGGCTGAAGAAGGAAGGCGACGCGGTGAAGGCCGGCGACGTGCTCGCCGAAATCGAAACCGACAAGGCGACGATGGAGGTCGAGGCGGTGGACGAAGGCGTGCTTGGCAAGATCCTGGTCGCCGACGGCACCGAGGGCGTGAAGGTCAACGAACCGATCGCGGTGCTGGTCGACGAAGGCGAGGCAGTTCCTTCGGCGCCGCGGCGACCAGCGCCGAAGCCTGCCGCCGCCCCGAAGGCCGAGGCTGCGCCTGCCGCAGCGCCCGCACCGGCAGCGCCTGCCGCCGCCGCGCCGCAACCCAACGGCCATGCGCAGGGTGAGCGCGTTTTCGCGTCCCCGCTGGCGCGCCGCATGGCCAAGCAGGCCGGCATCGATCTCTCGGCCCTGAAGGGCAGCGGACCGAACGGCCGGATCGTCAAGGCGGACATCGACGCGGCACATGCCGGCGGCGCCAAGCCGGCGCCCGCACCCGCGTCGCCCGCAGCGGCACCGGTGCGCGAGGGCGCCCGCCGCCGCGATCACGGCGCCGCACACGCTCGTCCCGCACAGCTCGATGCGCAAGGTGATCGCCCGCCGCCTGACCGAAGCGAAGTCGATCGATCCCGCATTTCTACGTCTCGATGGATGTCGAACTCGACGCCCTGCTGAAGCTGCGTGCCGAGCTGAACGCGAAAAGCCCCAAGGACGGCCGAAGGCGCATTCAAGCTGTCGGTGAACGACCTCATCATCAAGGCCGTCGGCGCTAACGTTGCGCCGGGTGCCGAAGGTCAACGCGAGCTGGACCGACGACGCGATGGTGCTGTACGACGACGTCGACGTTTCGCGTCGCGGTGTCGATCGCCGATGGGCTGATCACCCCGATCGTGCGCAAGGCCGACCAGAAGGGCCTCGCCGCCATCAGCAACGAAATGAAGGACCTCGGCGCCCGCGCGAAATCGGGGAAGCTGAAGCCGGAGGAATTCCAGGGCGGCGGCTTCTCGATTTCCAACATGGGCATGTACGGCGTGTCGCAATTCGCCGCCATCATCAACCCGCCGCAGGCCGCCATCCTCGCGGTCGCCGCCGGGCAGCAGCGCGCCGGTGGTGAAGAACGGCGCGCTGGCGATCGCGACCGTGATGACCTGCACGCTGAGCGTCGATCACCGCGTCGTCGACGGCGCGCTGGGGGCGGAATGGCTGGCGGAGTTCAAGCGCATCGTCGAGGATCCGCTGAGCCTGATGCTGTGAGCGACATCGCCTTTCGCGACGCGGTCCCCGGCGACGAGGCGCTGGTCATGGGCTTCGTTCGTGCCCTTGCGGAATACGAGCGGCTCGCGCACGAAGTTCGCGCCACTGAAGCCGATTTCGCCGAAGCGCTATTCGGACCGAAGCCGCGGTGCCACGCGCTGTTTGCGGAAGTGGCGGGTGAGCCGGTCGGATTCGCGCTGTGGTTCTACAGTTTCTCCACCTTTGCCGGCCGCGCCGGGCTGTATGTCGAGGATGTGTTCGTGCTGCCGGCGCATCGTGGCGCCGGCATCGGCCGCGCCATCTTCCGCGAACTGGCGCGGCGGGCGCTGGCGGAGAATTGCGCCCGCATGGAATGGGCGGTGCTGGATTGGAACGACCCTGCGATCAAATTCTACCGCAGCCTCAATGCCGAAGCGATGGATCAATGGACCGTGCAACGCCTGAGCGGCGACACGCTCGCGCCGCGTTGCCGCCTGAACAGGAGCCACTCATGGCCGACCAGAACTTCGATCTGATCGTCGTCGGCGGCGGCCCCGGCGGCTATGTCGCGGCGATCCGCGCCGCCCAGCTCGGCATGAAGATCGCGGTGGTGGAGCGGGAGAACCTCGGCGGCATCTGCCTCAACTGGGGCTGCATTCCCACCAAGGCGCTGCTGCGCAGCTTCGGAGATCAACCATCTGCTGCACAACCTCGGTGAGTTCGGTTTTGCCGCCGACAATGTGCGCTTCGATCTCGCGAAGGTGGTGAAGCGCTCGCGCGGCGTCGCCAAGCAGCTCTCCTCCGGCGTCGCGCATCTGCTGAAGAAGAACAAGGTCACGGTGTTCGACGGCAGTGGCAAGCTGGCCGGGCCGCAGACGCTGGCCGTCGAAAAGGACGGTAAGCCGGTCGCGACGTTGAAGGCTGCCGCATATCATCCTCGCCACCGGCGCCCGGGCGCGCCAGCTTCCGGGGATCGAGACGGACGGGAAACTGATCTGGACGCTATCGCGAGGCGATGGTGCCGCCGGCGATGCCGAAGTCGCTTGCTGGTGATCGGCTCCGGCGCCATCGGCATCGAGTTCGCGAGCTTCTACCTGAACATGGGCGCCGAGGTGACCGTGGTCGAGGTGCTGGACCGCGTCCTGCCGGTCGAGGACGAGGAGATTTCGGCCTTCGCCCGCAAGGCGTTCGAGAAGCAGGGCATGAAGATCCTCACCTCGGCGACCGTGAAAGGTGCGAAGAAGGCCGCCGACAGCGTCACGGTGACGGTCGAGGCCGCCGGCAAGTCGCAGGACATCACCGTCGACCGGGTCATCTCCGCCGTCGGCATCGTCGGCAACACTCGAGGGCCTCGGGCTGGAAGGGCACCGAGGTGAAGGTCGATCGCACCCATGTCGTGATCGACGAATGGTGCCGCACCGGCGAGCCTGGCGTCTACGCCATCGGCGATCTCGCCGGCCCGCCCTGGCTCGCGCACAAGGCCAGCCACGAGGGCGTGGTCTGCGTCGAGAAGATCGCCGGCGTCAACGACGTGCATCCCGTCGACTGTCGGCAACATCCCCGGCTGCACCTATTGCCGCCCGCAGGTGGCGTCCGTCGGCATGACCGAGGCGCGCGCGAAGGCCGCGGGGCACGAGGTGAAGGTCGGGAAATTCCCGTTCATCGGCAACGGCAAGGCGATCGCCATGGGCGAGCCGGAGGGCATGGTGAAAACCGTGTTCGACGCGAAGACCGGCGAACTGCTCGGCGCCCACATGATCGGCGCCGAGGTGACCGAAATGATCCAGGGCTATGTCATCGCCCGCACCCTGGAAACCACCGAGACGGATCTGATGCACACGGTCTTCCCGCATCCCACAGTGTCGCGAAACGATGCACGAGGCGGTCCTTGACGCCTACGGGCGGGTCATCCACTTCTAGAGCTGCTCAAGCTTCATTCAAGCTGAGCATGATCGAGCAGATCATGCCCCAGGCTTTGAGGAACGGGACTGATGCCCACCCGCATAGTCATCGACCATCGTCAGGCCATGCCCGAGCGCGCCCGGCATCCGGAGAAGGCGCATCGGCCGGACAATCCGATCCAGCGCAAGCCGGCCTGGATCCGGGTGAAGGCGCCGTCGCACCCGATCTATCACGAGACCCGTGCCTTGATGCGCGAGCACGGGCTGGTCACGGTATGCGAGGAAGCGGCCTGCCCGAATATCGGCGAATGCTGGTCGCAGCGCCACGCCACCATGATGATCATGGGCGACACCTGCACCCGCGCCTGCAGCTTCTGCAACGTCCGCACCGGCCATGCCGGCGCCGCTTCGACGCCGACGAGCCGCAGCGGGTGGCCGACGCCGTGGCGCGGCTGGGCCTGCGCCATGTCGTGATCACCTCGGTCGATCGCGACGATCTGGCCGATGGCGGCGCCGGCCATTTCGCCGCGGTCATCCACGCCATCCGCGCCGCCGCGCCGGACACCACCATCGAGGTGCTGACGCCGGATTTCCTGCGCAAGCCGGGCGGTGCCGAGATCGGTGGCCGAAGCCCGGCCGGACGTGTTCAACCACAATCTCGAAACCGTGCCGCGGCTGTATCCGACGATCCGCCCGGGCGCGCGCTACTACCAGTCGCTGCGTCTGCTCGACACGGTGAAGCGGCTCGATCCGACGATCTTCACCAAATCCGGCCTGATGGTCGGGCTCGGCGAAACCCGCGCCGAAATCCTGCAGGTGATGGACGATCTGCGCGTGGCCGATGTCGATTTCCTCACCATCGGCCAGTACCTGCAGCCGACGGTGAAGCACGCCGCGGTCGCCGGAGTTCGTCACCCCCGAGGCGTTCGCCGAGTACGCGACGATGGCCCGCGCCCGGGGTTTCCTGCTGGTCTCCGCGACGCCGCTGACCCGCAGCTCGTACCATGCCGACGCCGATTTCGCGCAGCTGCAAGGCCGCCCGCGAAGCCCTGCTCGCCGCGGATTGAGATGCCGACTCATGCCGAGACCAAGCGGGTGCCTTACCAGCCCGGAGCAGATGTTCGATCTGGTGGCCGATGTCGGCCGCTACCCCGAGTTCCTGCCCTGGTGCGTCGGCGCCCGCGTGCGCAGCGCGCACGGCGACGGAGCTGGTCGCCGACCTGACCATCGGCTTCGGCCCGTTCCGCGAGAGCTTCACCAGCCGGGTCGTCGCTGGACCGGCCGTGGCCGGATCCGAGGTGCGATACGAGAACGGCCCGTTCCGCTACCTCAACAACCAATGGAGCTTCAAGCCCGATCCGGGCGGCTGCCGGGTGGATTTCTTCGTCGATTTCGAGTTCCGCAGCCGGCTGCTGCAGGCGGCGATCGGCGTGGTGTTCAACGAGGCGGTGCGCCGCATGGTCAATGCATTCCTCAAACGCGCCCGCGACGTCTACGGTCCGCCGGCCGCGACGGCCGTCCAGTCCTGAGGCGGGGAATCCTTGCGTCCGCCGCATCCATGATTACGGCAAAGTGATGAGTTTCGCGCGCATCAGCCGCATGGTATGCCGGCCGCGGCAGATGCATCCGAACCGTTCATCAGGACGTAATGCAGGAAGAAGCTGAACTGACGGACCTGCTGGTGTCGGTCGCCTCGGGCGATCAGGCGGCGCTGCGGGCGATCTATGTCAGGCAGTCCGCCCGCCTGTTCGGAATAGCAATGGCCATCCTGCGCGATCGCCCAGCCGCCGCCGACGTGCTGCAGGACGCCTTCCTCAAGGTGTGGGAGCGGGCACGCCAGTTCGATCCCGGCCGCGGCAACGCGGAGATTTGGCTCGGCGCGATCGTGCGTTACGGCGCGCTGGACGTGGCGCGCACCCGCGGCCGGGAGATCCCCAGCGACGACCCCAATCTGGGCGACAGCGCCATCGAGCCGAGCGCCCTCGATGCCCTGACCACCGCCGAATCCGGGGCGCGGCTGCGCGACTGCCTGGCGCGCCTCGAGGTGAAGAACCGCGAGGGTATCGTGCTCGCCTTCGTGCACGGCCTGTCGCATCCGGAAATCGCCGCCCGCCTCGATCAGCCGCTCGGTACCGTCAAGTCCTGGATCCGGCGCGGCCTGCTGGCCCTGCGGGAATGCCTGGCATGAGCGGGCATGTCGATCGCGCTTTGCCTGGCGATGCCCCCGGACGGACGGCGCTGGCCGGCGAATACGTGCTGGGCACGCTGGACACCCGCATGGCTCGCCGCGTCGCCGCCGCGATCGAGGGCGACCCGCTCTGGCGCCAGGCGGTGGAGGAATGGGAAATCCGGCTGGCGCCGCTGGCCGGGCTGGCGCGGCCGGAGACGCCGCCGCCCGATACTTGGGACCGAATCGAGGCGCGGATCGCGCCGCCGCAGCCCCACGCGGCCCGCCGCCGCGCGCGCCTCGGCTGGTGGTGGCGGGGCTGGGCGATCGGGGCCACATTCGTCGCCGCCGGCCTTGCCGCGTTCGTGCTGGTGCCGCGGCCGACGCCGCCGCGCCTGATGACGGTGCTGGTCAGCGACCGCAACGCGCCGACCCTGATGGCCGAGATCGATCACCGCGGCGGGTTGCGGCTGAACACGGTGGCGGCCGCCACCGGGCGAAATCTCACGGCTCCCTCCGGCCGTTCCCTACAGCTTTGGGCACTGCCGCCGGGGGCCAGCGTGCCGGTAAGCCTCGGCGTGATGCCGCATGAGCCGGGCCGCGTCACCACCATCCAGACGCCGGCGGTCCCTCCGGTTGCCGGCGTGCTGATCGAGATCAGCATCGAGCCGGAGGGCGGATCGCCGAGCGGCAAGCCAACCGGGCCGGTGGTGTTCTACGGCCGCCTGAGCGAGGCCGGACCGGATAGCTGATGGCCGCTGGCGGCTCTGGTGCCGCGGCGCGGTTGCTGCTTTCCTGGCCGGCGTTCCCGTGTGGAGAAGAACATGAATTTCGCCCCGCCCTTGCCCGTCGCCGGTTTGCCGCCGGTTCGCATCAACCTGTATTCCGACACTCAGACCCGTCCGAGCCCGCCGATGAAGGCGGCGATGATGGCCGCCGAGCTCGGCGACGAGCAGGGGGGCACCGACCCGACGGTGACGGCGCTGTGCGAGCGCATGGCGAGCTATCTCGGCAAGGAAGCGGCGGTGTTCCTGCCGAGCGGCACGATGTGCAACCAGATCGCCATGCTCACCCATTGCCGCCCGGGCGACGAGATCCTGGCGCATGAAACGGCGCATATCCTGACCAGCGAAGGCGGCGGCGTGGCGGCACTGACCGGCGCGCAGATCACCGGCCTGCGTGGCGACAACGGCCAGTTCGACCTGGCGACGCTGCAGGCCGCCATCCGGCCGAAGACCCGCTACGCCCCGCCGCAGACGCTGATGGAAGTGGAGCAGACCGCCAATGCCGGCGGTGGCACCGTCTGGAAGCTGGACGTGTTGAACGAGCTTGCGGCGTTCGCGCATGAATGCGGCATGGCCACCCACATGGACGGCGCACGGCTGACCAACGCGACCGTCGCAGCCCGCGTCGCGCCATCCGACATGGTGGCGGGCTTTGACAGCGTTTGGCTGGATTTCACCAAGGGATTGGGGGCGCCGCTGGGGGCGGTGCTGTGCGGCAGCCGCGAGTTCATCGGCCGCGCCTGGCGGTGGAAGCAGCGGCTCGGCGGCTCGATGCGCCAGGGCGGCATCTGTGCCGCGGCTTGCCTGTATGCGCTGGACCACAACGTCGACCGCCTCGCCGAGGACCACGAGAACGCGCGAATCCTCGCCCGCGGCCTGGCGCAGATCGAGGGCATCACCGTCGAGGAGCCGCAGACCAACCTGGTGTTCATCGACTTGAAGGGTACCGGCGTGACGGTCGAGGCATTGTCGCGCAAGGCGCGGCAGGAGGGGGTGCAGTTCTCCGGCAACGGCAAGTACCGCGCACGGCTGTGCACTCACCTCGATGTGTCCCGCGCACAGGTGGAGGAGGCGATTTCGGTGGTCCGTCACGCCCTGGCAACGGCAGCGTGACGCGACTCGCAGTCGCGCGGACTATGATCGGGTTTTGCTCTTGAAGGAGAATTTCATGCGGATTGTCGTAGCTACGCTCGCCCTGTCGTTGATCGGCTTGCAGGTGCAGGCCCAGACGGCGCCGCCGCCCAGTGCCCCTGCCGCACCCGCCGCTGCCGCGGCGCCCGCGGTTGCGGCGCCGGCCGCGCCGGCGACCTCGCACAAGCGGATGACGTTCAAGCAGCGCTTCGCCGCCGCCAACACCAGCCATGACGGGCATCTCACCAAGGCGCAGGCCGCCGACGCGAAGATGACCTTCACGGTGAAGCATTTCGACGACATCGACACCGCCAAGAAGGGCTACGTCACCGCCGACGAAATCGACAGCTTCGCCAAGGCGCAGCGCGCCACCCGCAAGGCCACCGCCACGCCGAAAACCACGACGCCGAAGACCTGACGGCCAGCCCCCTGAAGCAGGCCAGCGCTTCAGGGGGCAGCCATGGCCCTCAAAAACCCAAATACGCGGCCTTGAGGCGCGGGTCGGCCGCGAGCGTGGCCGCCGGGCCTTCGAGCGCCACGCGGCCCTGTTCGATGACATAGGCGCGGCCGGCGATGTCGAGCGATTGCACGACGTTCTGCTCGACCAGCAGCACGGCCAAGCCTTCGGCGTTCAATGTCCGGATGAGGGTGAACAATTCCTCGGTCAGCAGCGGGGACAGGCCGAGCGACGGCTCGTCCAGAATGAGCAGGCGGGGCTGGGCCATCAGGCCGCGCCCGATCGCCAGCATCTGCTGCTCGCCGCCGCTCATCGAGCCAGCCGCCTGGCCCAGGCGCTCGCGCAGCCGGGGAAACACCTGCAAGACCCGCTCCAGCGTTGCCGCGCGCGCCGCACGGCCGCGGGCATAGGCGCCGAGAAGAAGGTTGTCGCGGACCGCGAGGTTGGGGAACACGCGGCGGCCTTCGGGCACATGGATCAGCCCGGACCGCACGATGTCGCTGTACTCGGCGCGGGTGATGTCGGCGCCATCGAGATGGATGCTGCCGGCCGAGGCGCGCAACACGCCTGACAAGGCGCGGTTGAGCGTGGTCTTGCCGACGCCGTTCGCACCCAGCACGGCGACGATCTCGCCTTCGCCGATATGCAGGTCGATGCCGTGCAGAACCTTGAACGGGCCGTAGCCGGCTTCCAGCCCGCGCACGTCCAGCAAATGCGGCTCAGGCATCGGCCATGCGCCGCGCCGCGCCATGCCCGAGATACGCCTCGATAACCCGGCGATCCCCGGCGATCTCGCGCGGGGTGCCCGACGCGATCAGCGATCCCTGAGCCAGCACATGCACTCGCGCCGCCAAAGCCGTCACCGCCTGCATCACATGCTCTATCAGCAGGATCGTCACGCCGGATTCCTGGACGTTCCTGATCAACCCGACGATCTCGGTGATCTCGGTCGGATTGAGCCCGGCCATGACTTCGTCGAGTAGCAAGAAGCGCGGCCGCGTCGCCACCGCGCGGGCGACCTCCAGACGCTTGCGCCCGGCCACCGTCAACGCCGAGGCCGGACGGTCGAGCATTGAGCCAAGCCCGAGACGCGTGCCGATCTCCCGCGCTGCCTGCGTCGCGTCGCGTGGGTCGCGGATGCGAAGGAAGGCCCCGACGCGGATGTTCTCCATGACTGTCAGGCCGCTGAATGGCTGGGTGATCTGGAAGGTGCGGACCATCCCCGCCATCGCGATGCGATTCGGCCGCCAGCCGGTGACGTCGCGGCCGTCCAGCTTGACCGTGCCGGCGTCGGGCCGGACGAAGCCGCAGATGGCGGCGAAGGTCGTGGTCTTGCCGGCGCCATTGGGCCCCACCAGCGCACTGATCGCGTGCTCGGGCACATCGAGATCCACCGACCGCACGGCAGCCAGCCCGCCGAAACGCTTGCTGAGGCCCCTGACTTCAAGCACCGGATACCTCAGGCACGGGACATCGGCGTGCGAATGCCGGCAATCCCGTTCGGCAGGAAGCCGACGATGAGCAGGAGCACGATGCCGTAAAGCATCGGCGCGAAACCGGGCGTTGTGATGGCGATGCGCGACAAATCCGATATCGCATGCAGCAGGATCGCGCCGAGCACCGGCCCCCATACCGTGCCCGCGCCGCCGATCATGGCGACGAGCAGCATCTCGATCGTCCGTTCCGGGCCGAACGCGATGCCGGGGTCGAGATACAGGAACATCTGCACGTAAAGCACACCGCCAAGTGCCGTCAGCGCGCCCGAGATGGCCATGGCCAGCGACTTGGTGCGCACGATGCCGATCCCCAGTGCCAGCGCCGCATCCTCGTTCTCCCGCACCGCGACCAGTTGCGCGCCGAAGCGGGACGATTTCAGCCAAAGTGCAACGAGAATGCTGGCGGTCAGCATCAATACGGCCACGACGTAGTAGCCGCGCTCGTCGACGAACTGGAAATTGGCCGGCGAGCGATCCAGCGGCAACAGGATGCCGAGGCCGCCGCGGGTGAAGGACGCGCTTGAGGCGATGACCCGCAGGACCTCGGAGATCGCGAGCGTCGCCAAGGCGAGGTACGAGCCGCGCAGCCCGGCGCGGGACGCGGCAAAGCCGATCGCGCCGCCAAGCGCGCCGCCGGCGACAAAAGCGGCCGGCAGCCCCATCCAGGGATTGATCCCCCATCGGGTCTGCAGGATCGCGGCGACATAGCCGCCGACGCCGAAGAACGCCGAATGGCCGAAGCTCGTCAGGCCGCCGAACCCGCCGGCGATGTTCCAAGCCTGGCCGAGGAACGCCGACACCACCGTGAGGGTCGCGAGGTTGACCAGGAAATGCGAGGAGGAGAGCAGCGGCAACGGCGCCACGAGCAATGCCGCGAACACCGGCAGGAAGCGCGCCGCCTTCATCGCGCGGCCGTTCCGAGCAAGCCGTTCGGACGGATCAGCAGCACCGCCACGAACACGGCACTGACGCCGAGCTGGCCGAGTTGCTCGCCGAAGAACAGGCCGCACAGGCTTTCCGTGACGCCGATCAGCAGGCCGCCGATCATGGCGCCTGGAAAACTGCCCATGCCGCCAAGGACGACGATGGTGAAGGCGACCAGCGTGAACCCGTCGCCGACCTGCGGCGAGACATAGAAGGTCGGCAACAGCAGGCACGCCGCGGCGCCGACGCAGGCGATGCCGATGCCGTACGCCAGCGCGAACATCCGCTCCGGCCGGATGCCCATCAGGCGCGCGCCCTCAGGCTCCCTGGCGACGGCACGGATTGCCCGACCGGTTTCGGAGAGGGCCATGAAGCTCCACAATGCCGTGGCGAGAAGGAGCGAAAAGCCGAAGGAGATCAGCCGCGGCACCGAAATCAGCAGATCGCCGGCCTCGACGGTGCTGAAGGAATAGCTGGTCTCGACAGTTCGGCTGTCACCGGTGAAGATGATCAGGGCCAGATTGTTGAGAATGACGGCGATCCCGAGCGTGGTCAGCAGGATCGCCCGATCTTCGCCGCGCGACACGCGGTCGATCACGAAACGATACAGCGCCCAGCCGACGGCGAACATCGCCGCCGCGACGACGGGAAGGCTGGCATAGGGGTCGAGCCCGCCCCACACGACCAGCAGCCAAGCCGCGTACATCGACAGCATCAGCAGGCTGCCATGCGCGAAGTTGACGATGTGCAGCACGCCGTAGATCAGCGTCAGCCCCAACGCCACCAGGGCATAGACGCCGCCGGTGAGGAGCCCGTTGATGACAGCCGGCGCCAGGAGCTGGATCAGCATGCAATTCAGCCCTTGGGAGGGGGAGGGTTGGGGCTTGGGAGCGCCGCTCCCGACCCTCGGGAAGCTGTCGCGCGCTATCTAGAGCGAAAACCGCGCCCGGAACAAGGCGGTGTCATCGGTCTCGATGCTCGGAGCAAGCAAATCGGCATATGTCAATGAGAATACGGCATTGGTGCATTGCAGCAAAGTACGCTTGCGCGGGCCGGGCGTTTCGCATAGGTTCATCCACGGCGGCGCTGAGGCGCTGCCTTCTTGGACGTTTCCTCCCTAAACTTGGCGGCGCCTTCGGGTGCCGCCATTTTTTTCGGGAGAGCGCCGGCCGCCGCTAAGCCCGGCGGCCGAACGCGCGCAGAAATGTCGCGACCGCCGCTTTCACCGTCGCCTCGATCTCCGGCTCGGTCGGCGGTGCGCCTTGGACCAGGGTGGCGCGTAGATACATCGTGGTCCGCAGCAGCGCCAGGAACTGCTCGGCGGCAAGATGCGGGTCGTCGGTTGCGAAGTGGCCGGCCTCGGTCTGCCGGGCCATCCAGTCGGCGAGGCGATCGACGAATTTCTGCGGCCCGTTGACCATGAAGGCCAGGCCGAGTTCCGGGAAGCGCGCCGCCTCGGCGACGGTCATGCGGTAGATCGCGAGTTTACGTTCCTGCAGCAGGAAATGCAGGATGCGGTCGCCGATCGCGATCAACGCCGCGGCGATGTCGTCGATCTCGGCGGGGAAGGTGCCCGGATCCTCAGTGCTTTCCCGGCAGGCGTCACCGATGATGGTGGCGAAAAGCTGGTCTTTCGAGGTGAAATAAGCATACAGCGTCGCCTTGGACACGCCGGCCGACCGCGCAATCGCGTCCATGCTGACCGAGCCATAGCCATGCGCCATGAACAATGCCACGGCGGCATCGACGATCTGCCGGCGTTTTGGCGAGGAATCCGGTCTCGCCTCCGGGGCGGCCACAGTGAGCGCATGATCCATCCGATGTATCTGGGACGCGGAAATGGCGGGGTCAAGCCAAATTTGAACTGAACCGTCCAGTTTTTACTTGACCTTTCCCGCCCCGATTCCCGTAATGCTGACCAGACTGAACCGTTTGGTTCATCCCGAGGTCGCCGCATGAACGCCATCGCCGAAAAGCCGATCGCCGTCTCCGCCCGACAGTCGTCAGAGGACGGGGCGCCGCCGATCCGGCGCAAGCGGCGTCCAGGGCGTGCCTTGTTGCGCGTACTCGTCGTGTTGCTGCTGCTGGTCGGCGGCGCCGTCACCGCCAATTGGTGGTTCAGCGAAGGCCGCTACATCGAGAGCACGGACAATGCCTATCTGCAGGGCGACATCGTCGTGCTCGGCCCGCGCATCGAGGGCGACATCGCCCGCATCCATGTCGCCGACAACCAGGCGGTGAAGGCCGGCGATCCGCTGATCACGCTCGACCCTGCCGATTGGCAGGCCAAGCTGGATCAGGCCCGTGGTGCGGCCGCCGAGGCCGCCGCCGCCGCCGTGACCGCGAGCCGCCAGATCGAGCAGAGCCGGTCGATGATCGGCCAATCCGACGCGACGATCGCCCTGGCCCAGGCCGAACTGACCCGCGCCACCGCCGAGGCCGGCCGCAGCGGCGCGCTGGTCGGCGCCGGCTGGACGTCGCGGCAATCAAACGACCAGATGATCGCCGATGCGCGCAAGGCCGAGGCGGCGCTCGCCTCGGCGCGCGCCCAGCGGATCTCGGCCGAGCAGACCATGTCGGTGTCCGAAGCGCAGGCAGTGCAGGCCGAGGCGCGGCACCGGACGGCCGAGGCATCGGTGAGGCTGGCCGAGAATGCGCTGTCCTACACCGTCATCCGCGCGCCGTTTGACGGCGTGGTCGGCAACCGCGCCGCCCAGCTCGGCCAGCACGTGACGCCGGCGCAGCAATTGCTGTCGGTGACGCCGCCGGCGCCGAGCCTGTTCGTCATCGCCAACTTCAAGGAAACCCAGCTGCGCCGCATGCAGCCGGGCCAGAAGGTGCTGCTGACGCCGGACATCGACAGCAGCGGCGCGGTCACCGGGCATGTCGAAAGCCTGGCTCCGGCCACCGGCGCGCTGTTCTCGTTGCTGCCGCCGGAGAACGCCACCGGCAACTTCACCAAGGTGGTGCAGCGCGTGCCGGTGAAGGTCGTGCTCGACGCCGCCGGCGCCGACGCCGCCGGTTGGCTGCGCGCCGGGCTGTCCGTCACCGCCGAAGTCGACACCCGTGGCCCGCAGGCCGAGCGCCTGGGCCTGTTCGGCGCGGCCGTGGCGAGCCTGGCCGCCCACGCCGCGACCCTGGTCGCCTTCGGGACGACGGCGTCTTTGCACCGACCGCCATGACCCCGGCCAGCGCCGCATCGCCGCCAATCCGCCTCACTTGGCAGCAATGGGCGGGGTTCATGTCCATGGTGCTGGGCATGTTCATGGCGTTCCTGGACATCCAGATCGTCAGCGCCTCAATTGCCGAAATCCAGGCCGGCCTTTCCGCCAGCCCCGATGAGGCGGCCTGGGTGCAGACCAGCTACCTGATCGCCGAGATCGTCATGATCCCGCTTTCCGGCTGGCTGTCGCGTATGCTCTCGACGCGGGTGCTGTTCGTGGTCAGCGCGTTGGGCTTCACGCTGTTCTCCGGGCTGTGCGCCACCGCTACCAGCCTCGATGCCATGATCGCCTACCGCGCCGCACAGGGGTTCTTCGGCGGCGCGATGATCCCGACGGTGTTCGCCACCTCCTATTTGCTGTTCCCCGCGTCCCAGCGCGCGCAGATCTCGGTCCTCATCGGCCTGACCGCGACGATGGCGCCGACCATCGGCCCGACGCTCGGCGGGTGGCTGACCGAGGCATTCAGTTGGCACTGGCTGTTTCTGATCAACGTGCCGACCGGCCTCATGGTCGCCGCCAGCGTCTGGCGCTTCATCGACATCGACAAGCCTGACCTGTCGATGTTCCGCCGCTTCGACTGGACCGGCCTGGCGTTGATGGCGACCTTCCTCGGCTCGCTCGAATACGTGCTGGAGGAAGGCAGCCGCAACGACTGGTTCGGCGATGCCGTGATCCGCCGCCTCGCCAGCCTGTCGGCGGTCACCGGCATCGCGTTTTTCTGGCGAATGATGGTGCGGCGCGACCCGCTGGTGGAATTGCGCGCCTTTCGCAACGTGAATTTCGCCTTTGGCAGCCTGTTCAGCCTGGTGATCGGCGCCGGACTTTATGGCTCGGTTTACGTCACACCATTGTTCCTCGGCCAGGTTCGCGGTTACGACAGCCTTGAGATCGGCCGGACCATGTTCGTGACCGGCGCGGCGATGTTCATGTCCGCCCCGATTGCCGGCCGGCTCAGCAAATCGCTCGACCTGCGCCTGATGCTGGCGATGGGACTCACCGCCTTCGCGGTCTCGGTGTGGTGGCTGGGCCACCTGACCAGCCAATCGGCCTTCTGGGAAATGCTGCTGCCGCAGATGTTGCGCGGCTTTTCGATGATGTTCCTGTTCCTGCCGGTGAATCAGTTGTCGCTGGGCACCCTGCCGCCGGCAGCGCTGAAGAATGCGTCGGGGCTGTACAACCTGATGCGCAACCTCGGCGGAGCGTTCGGCCTGGCCGCGATCGGCACCATCGCCACCTCGCGCACCGCGATGCATACGCTGCATTTGCAGGAACAGGTGACCTGGTCGCGGCCGGCGGCGGCCAACATGCTGGGCAACATCACCCAGGTGATGACGGCGGCGAAATCCGGCAACGCGCATTTCGCCGCCCTGCGCAAGCTGTCGTTGCTGGTGCAGCGGGAGGCGCTGACGCTCGCTTACAACGACGTGCTGCTGCTGATGGCGCTGCTGTTCGCAGCCGCCGTGCCGCTGACCCTGCTGCTGGCCAAACCCAAGCGGGTTGCCGCCGACGCACATTGAGGCAAGGCGTTTACCGGTTGGTCATGGCTTTCGGCCACTCTCTGCATCGCCGTCTACGACAGCACGGCCCGCGGAAAAAACTTCCGGTCTCTGCATATGACTTTCTGCATAGAAAGAAGTTTCGATGAGCATTTCCGCGATTTCGTCAGCCCCGGCCCAGATCATTCGCCAGCCGCCGCCGCCCCCGGCCGCCAAGCCGCAAGATGCCGACGGCGATCATGATGGCACCACGGTCGCACAAGCCGCGGCCAAGGCCGCCGCCAAAGCCGCCGTATCTTCGCCTTCGCCGTCCCCGGCCAGCGGCACGCTCAATACGATCGCGTAATCCATGTTGTTGTAGCGGAGAGAACCGGACGGCCCCAGCCGTCCGATTCTCTCCGCTAGATTCCCAAGCTGTCCAACCTGATGATCGGCACCTCTGCGCCGGCCACCAATGCCGGCGCATGTGGCGGCCGTAGAATCAATGCGTCGGATTCCGCGAGCAGCCGCAGCATCGCCGAATCCTGCCGGCCGAATGCCGTCGCCACGAGCGTGCCGTCGGGTGCGGTGGACAGGCGCGCGCGCAAATGGTCGGCGCGATGGTCGTTGGCCTTCAGCGGCTCGCCCAGCCGCGCCATCGACACCGGCGGCGCGGCGCCCGGCAGCCCGGACAGGAAAGCCACCGCCGGCAGCAGAAACAGGATGGCGGTGACGAGCGACGAGACGGGGTTTCCCGGCAGACCCAGCATCGGCAATTGCCCGAGCCGCCCGTGCATCAGCGGCTTGCCCGGGCGCATGGCGATCTTCCAGAAATCCAGCGTCATGCCGCGGGACGCCAGCGCGTCCTGCACCAAATCATGCTCGCCCACGCTGGCACCGCCGGTGGTCACCAGCAGGTCGCTGCCGGCTGCGGCATCGGCGGCGGCGGCGATGGCGTCGCGGTCGTCGGCGGCCACCGGCAGCACCATCGGCGCGCCGCCACAGGCGCGCACCAGGGCGGCCAGCGCGTGCGAGTTGGAACTGACGATGCCGCCCTCGGGGATCGGTTCGCCCGGCAACGCGATCTCGTCGCCGGTGGCGAGGATGGCGATGCGCGGGCGGCGATGCACCGAAACCCAAGGATGATTGCCGGCGGCGATCAGGCCGATGTCGCGGGCGGAGAGGCGATGGTGCGCCGGCACCAGCACGTCGCCGGCGGCGAAATCCTGCCCGGCGCGGCGGATGTGGCGGCCGGGGGAGGCGGCCTCGTTCACCGTCACCCGCTCGCCGTCACGGCGCGCGTCTTCCTGCAACAGGATCGCGTCCGCACCCGCCGGCACCACACTGCCGGTGAAGATGCGCAGCGCCTGCCCGGGGCCGAGCGTGCCGTCCCACGGATGCCCGGCCGGGGCGCTGCCAACGACATCGAGCGTCGCACCAAGGCTGGCGTCGGCGCTGCGCAGCGCATAGCCATCCATCGCCGAGACATCGCGCGGCGGCTGGGTCAGGCGGGACGCGACGGCCGCGGCGCTCACCCGGCCCCAGGCGTCGGCGAGCGGCACGATCTCGGCCAGCGTCGGGCGCAGGCTGGCGAGGATGCGGGCGCGGGCCTCGTCGACGCTGATCATGCGGGTTTATTCCTGCCGGAAATCGCCGGACTTGCCGCCCGACTTGGCGACCACGCGGAGCCCATCGATGCGCATGCCCCGGTCGACCGCCTTGCACATGTCATAGACGGTGAGCGCTGCGACCGAGGCGGCGGTCAGCGCCTCCATCTCCACCCCGGTGCGGCCGCTGGTGGCGACGGTGGCGGTGATCTCGATGCTGCTGCCCTCGGCTTCGACCAAATCCAGCGTGACCTTCGACGAGGGCAGCGGGTGGCACAGCGGAATCAGTTCCGCCGTGCGCTTGGCCGCCATGATGCCGGCAAGCGGGCAACCCCGAGCACGTCGCCCTTCTTGGCGGTGCCGCCGAGGATCATGCGCAACGTCTCCGGCTGCATCACCACGCGCGCCTTCGCGGTCGCCGCACGGTCCGTCACCGGCTTGGCCCCGACATCCACCATCACGGCGTTGCCGGCGGCATCGAAATGGGTAAGCCCGCTCATGACCCGAGCAGGGTCCTGGTGGCGGCGGCGACGTCCTGCTGGCGCATGAGGGCCTCTCCCACCAGGAAGCAACGGGCACCGGCGGCCGCGAGTTGCTGCAGGTCCTCATGCCGGCGCAACCCGCTCTCGCCGACCACGAGCCGCTCGGGCGGCACCAATGGCGCAAGCTCAACCGTTGTCGAAACATTGGTTTGCAACGTCTTGAGATTGCGATTGTTGATGCCAATCAACTCGGTCTTCAGGCGCAATGCGCGGTCGAGCTCGGCGCGGTCGTGCACTTCGGCCAGCACGTCCATCCCAAGCGCCATCGCCTGTGCCTCCAGCTCGGCTGCCTTGATGTCGTCCAGAACCGCCAGAATCAACAGGATGCAGTCGGCACCCATCACCCGGCTTTCGGTGATCTGCCAGGGGTCGAGCATGAAATCCTTGCGCAACACCGGCAGCTTCACCGCTTCGCGAGCGGCCAGGAGATGCGCCTGACTTCCTTGAAAATGCGGAAAATCCGTCAGTACCGACAAGCAGGTGGCGCCGCCCTCGGCGTAGGCGCGGGCGAGGGCAGGGGGATCGAACTCCGGGCGGATCAACCCGCCGGACGGCGAGGCTTTCTTGATCTCGGCGATCAGCGCGAACCGGCCTTGTGCCACCGTCCCCCGCAGCGCCCGGGCAAAGCCGCGTGGCGGGTTGGCGGTCGGCAATCCCGCTTCTAGTTCGGCCTGCGAGGTCAGCAGCTTGCGCCGCTGCACTTCGACGAGGGTGTCGGCACAAATGCGGCTCAGCGCGTCTGACATGGGCCCGTCGTTCATGCCGTCTCCCGCCGTAGCGTTTCAAGCGCGGCCAGGGCAGCGCCGCTGTCCAAGCCTTGCGCGGCCAGGCCAGCGCCGTCGCGGAGGTCGCTCGACGCGGCCGGCCACGATCAGGGCCGCGGCCGCGTTCAACACCACCGTGTCGCGGTAGGCGCCGGGTGCGCCGCGCAGCAGCGCATTGAGGGCTGCCGCGTTGGTGCGAGAATCGCCGCCGCGAATCGCCGCCAGCGGCGCCGTGCCCAGACCCGCCTCCGCCGGACCGACGGTGAATTCGCGGATGGTGCCGCCGTGCAACGCCACGACCTGGCTGTCGCCGGCGATGGTCAGTTCGTCTAATCCTTGGCCGTGCACCAGCCACACATCGGTGCTGCCGAGATTGGCCAGCGCCTCCACCATCGGGCGCGCCCAGTCCGGGTCGAACACGCCGGTGAGTTGTCGCGTGACGCCGGCGGGATTGGTCATCGGACCCAACAGGTTGAAGATGGTCCGGGTGCCGAGTTCCACCCGCGGCCCGGCGGCATGACGCAAGGCGGCGTGGTGGCGCGGCGCGAACATGAAGGCGCAGCCGGCGGCGCGCATGATGCCGGCCAGCCGGTCGATCGGCACGTCGACATTGACGCCGAGCTCGCTCAGCACGTCGGCGCCGCCGGTGCGGCTGCTGAGCGCACGGTTGCCGTGCTTGGCGACGGGCACGCCAAGGCCGGCCAGCACGAAGGTCACGGCGGTCGAGACATTCAGCGTGCCGGCATGGTCGCCGCCGGTCCCGCAGACATCGATCGCGCCGGCGGGCGCCTCCACCCGGATCATCCGCGCCCGCATCGCGCGGATCGCGCCGGTCAGCTCCGCCACCGTCTCACGCCGCACCCGCATCGCCATCAACAGGCCGGCGATCTGCGCCGGCGTCGCCTCGCCGGACATGATGGTGTCGAACGCGGTTTCGGCTTCCATCTCGGACAGCGTCTCGCCGACAGCCAGGCGTGCCAGCACCGGCTTGAGGTTGCCGGACATCGTGACGGGGGGCATCACGCCGCCCGCGCCGTGCTGGCGCGCGCGAGGTCGAGGAAATTGCCCAGCAGGCGATGCCCGTGCTCGCTGGCGATGCTCTCGGGGTGGAACTGCACGCCGTAGATCGGCAGCGTGCGGTGGCGCAGGCCCATGATGATGCCGTCAGCGGTATGCGCCGTCGCCACCAGCGCGTGGGGAAGGGTGGCCGCGTCGACGATCAGGCTGTGATAGCGCGTGGCGCCGAACGGGCTCGGGATGCCGGCAAAGATATCCGTCGCTTCATGGTTGATGGCGCTGACCTTGCCGTGCATCGGCGCCGGCGCCCGGATCACCTTGCCACCGAAGGCCTGGCCGATCGCCTGATGGCCGAGGCACACGCCAAGGATCGGGATGCCGCCGGCGGCTTGTCCGATCAGGTCGAGGCAGATGCCGGCCTGATCAGGCGTGCACGGACCGGGCGAGAGCACGATCGCTTCCGGCGCCATTGCCATCGCCTCCGCCACGTCCAGCGCATCATGGCGGCGCACCTCGCAGCGCGCGCCCAGATCGCCAAGGAACTGGACCAGGTTGAAGGTGAAACTGTCGTAGTTGTCGATCAGCAGGATCATGCGGCACTCTTGCCGCCGCTGCGCCCGCCGGTCAATCAGGACGAGGGGTCAATCAGATCGCGGTGAGGGTTCGCCGCACGGCGTCTTGCCAGCCGGCGTATCGGCGCTCCCGCAACGCCGCGTCCATGGCCGGTTCGAAGCGCCTTTGCAGTGCCCAGGTCTCGGCGAATTCCGTGGGCGGCGGGCAGACATCGGCAGCGAAGCCGGCGAGGTAGGCGGCACCCAGCGCAGTGGTTTCCAGCACGACGGGACGATCCACCGGTGCATCGATCATGTCGGCCAGGAACTGCATGGTCCAGTCGCTCACCACCATGCCGCCATCGACCCGCAGCACGGTGTTTCCGCCGGCGCCGGACTCCGGCGTGTTCACATCGTGCCAATCCTTCCGCATCGCCGCGATCAAATCGCGGGTCTGGTAGGCGACGCTCTCCAATGCGGCGCGGGCGAATTCGCGCGGGCCGGAATTGCGGGTCAGGCCGAACATCGCGCCACGCGCATCGGCGTCCCAATGCGGCGCGCCCAGGCCGGTGAAGGCCGGCACCAGGTACACCGCTTGCGAAGGATCGGCCCGAACCGCCAGCCGGCCGGCCTCGGCGGCCTCGGACAGCAGCCCCAGCCCGTCTCGCAGCCACTGCACGGCCGCACCGGCGACGAAGATCGATCCCTCCAGCGCGTAGGTCCGCCGTCCGTTCATCTGGGCCGCGATCGTGGTCAGCATGCGGGTTTGCGAGACCACCGGCACTTCGCCGGTGTTAAGCAGCAGGAAGCAGCCGGTGCCGTAGGTGGATTTGACCATTCCGGGCGCAAAACAGGCCTGGCCAATGCAGGCGGCCTGCTGGTCGCCGGCAATGCCCATCACCGGCACCTCAGCGCCGAGGATCCCGGCCGCGGCCATGCCGAACATGCCGGCGCAGTCGCGAACTTCCGGCAGCAAGGCTGCGGGGATGCGGAACAGGTCGAGCAACTCCGCGTCCCACGTGCCGGCGGTGATGTCGAACAGCATGGTGCGGCTGGCGTTGGTGGCGTCGGTGGCATGCACCCGGCCTTCGGTCAGGCGCCACAGCAGCCAGGTGTCGACGGTGCCGAAGGCCAGCCGGCCGGCGGCCGCGTCCACCCGCGCACCGGCGACGTGGTCGAGCAGCCAGGCGATCTTGCTGGCGCAGAAATACGGATCGATCAGCAACCCGGTGCGGGCGGTGACCAGCGGTTCGTGCCCCGCGTCGCGCAGCGTCGCGCAGGCGCTCGCGGTGCGGCGGTCCTGCCAGACGATCGCCGGATGAATCGGCTGGCCAGTGTCGCGGCGCCAGATCAGCGTGGTTTCGCGCTGATTGGTGATGCCGATGGCAGCGACGTCAGCCGCGCGACCGCCCGCGTCTGCAAGCGCTTGGCGAAGCACCGCCACGCTATCGGCGAACAGATCCTCGGGCGCGTGCTCCACCCAGCCACTCTCGGGAAAATGCTGGGTGAGATCGCGCCTTGCGATCGCCGCCGGTGCCAGGCGCGGCGCGCGGAACGCGACGGCGCGGGTGGAGGTCGTGCCTTGGTCGAGTGCCAGGATGAGATCTTGAGACATGGCCCCAGCTTCCAGCCAAGGACCGGATCTGCCAAGAGCGGGCGCCAGTCCGTCACGTCCTGTCTCAAAACTCCGTGATGCCCGCCAAATCTTGCAGGATAAAAGGTCTTCCTTAACATGACCCAGGCACGCGCCCGCATTGCGCCGATGATTTCCTTTAGGTTAAAACCAATGTCCGGACACCCTCGTGCCGGCTCGCAGGATACATTCATGGGCGGTTCGGCAACCGGCAGACGCAGCAGCATGATGCCCCGGGTCAGCCGTTCGCTGCACATCGTGGCGGTACTGCTGCTGGTCCTGATTGTCCTGGTCACCGGCCAGCAACTGTTGCAGATGCGGGCTCGCCTGATCGCCGATGCCGAGCGGCAGATGGCCCGCCTCGACATGGTGTTCGCCGAGCAGACCGGCCGCGCCGTCGAAACCGTCGATCTGGTGCTGCGTGACGTGACGGCTGGCATGCCAGGGCAGGATGATCAGATCCCCGACGCCAGCCGGCTAGACGATATGTTGCGACGCCGCATCGAAGGCGTGCGCCAAGTCTCCGAGGTCTCGGTATTCGACACCACCGGCGCCATCCTGTCATCGTCGCGACCGCTGGCCGAGCGCCGACCGCTGCCGCCGGCCGGCCAGACCCTGATGGCCTTCCACGCGACCCATCCCACCACCGGCCTGCAGATCAGCGAGCCGCTGCGGATCGGGAATGGGCCGTGGCTCACGCTATTGTCGCGGCGCCTCGACAACGCCGACGGCAGTTTCGCCGGGATCGTCGTGGCACAGCTCAACCTGCTGTATTTTGAGGAATTCTATAAGGCGGTGGAGCTGAGCGAGAACGGCGCCATCGTCCTGCACCGCCGCGATGGCGTGGTCCTGGCGCGTTATCCGCACAGCGACAGCATCATCGGCAGCAGCTTCGCCGAATCGCCACCGTTCAAGGAAACCTTGGCGCACGCCATCGCCGGCACCGTGCTGATGGACAGCCCGGTCGACGGCAGCCGGCGCGTGCTCGCCATCCGGGCGTTGAAAGCGTTTCCCTTGGCGGTGAACGTGTCGGTTGACGAACGCAACGTCCTGGCACCCTGGCGCCAGCAAAGCCGGGTGCTGACCTTGGCCGCACTGGCCGGTGGCGCCGTGATCGGCACCTTGCTGTTGCTGCTGGCGCGGACGTCAAAGCGGGTGGAGACGCTGCTCGGTGAGTTCAGGTCCGCCAAGGAGGGGGCGGAGAGCGCCAACGCCGCGTTGGTCGTGCAACTGAGGGAGCGCGAACGGGCCGAGGCGGCAATGCGCCAGGCGCAGCGGATCGAGGCGGTAGGCCAGCTCACCGGCGGGGTGGCGCATGATTTCAACAACCTGCTCACCGTGCTGCTCGGCAACCTCGATCTGCTGCAGCACGCCGACCGGCTCGACGCCGCGGCCAAGCAGCGGCTGGAACGGATGCGCCGGGCGGCCGAGCGCGGGGCGACGCTGGTGGACCAGTTGCTGGCCTTCGCCCGGCGCCAGCCGCTGGCGCCGCGCGCGGTGGAACTGAACGCCGTGATCTCCGGCATGTCGGGGCTGCTGCAAAGCGCCATCGGCAACAACATCCGCATCGATACCAAGCTCGATGAGGGATTGTGGCCGGCGATGATCGACCCCACCCAGATCGAATTGGTCATCCTTAACCTCGCGATTAACGCGCGGGACGCGATGCCCAAAGGCGGCACGCTGACGATCACGATGGAAAATCTGCGCATGCAGGCGTCGCCGGAGGATGGCAGCGCCTCGCCCGGCGCACCCGCGGCCGCCGGCGACTACATCGTGGTTCGCGTCGGCGACACCGGTACCGGCATGGCCCCGGACGTGTTGGCGAAGGCGTTCGAGCCATTCTTCACCACCAAGGGTCCCGGACGTGGCTCCGGCCTTGGTCTTTCACAGGTACTCGGCCTTGCCCGCCAATCCGGCGGAGGGGTGCAGCTGGACAGCATGCAAGGCAAGGGCACGGTGGTGCAAGTCTACCTGCCGCGCGCCACCATGACCGCAGTGCCGCAATCCGCGCCCGCCTTGGCCGAATTCGACCGCGGCAGCGCGTCGACAATCCTGCTGGTGGATGACGACGAGGCGGTGCGCAGTACCACCGGGATGATCCTGGAAACAATGGGCTACACCATCGTGACGGCCGAAAGCGGGCAGGGCGCACTGACGTTGCTGCGGTCCGATCAGGGGGTCGACCTATTGCTGACCGATGTCGCCATGCCGGGCATGAACGGGCCGCAACTGGCGCGACAAGTCCGGGTCATCCGCCCGTTGCTGCCGATCGTATTCTTCTCGGGCTATGCCGACCCGGAGGCGGTGGCGGGCGACACCATTCGCCAGCGCATCGTGCGCAAGCCGTTTCGCGCGACGGAACTGGCGGCGCAGATCGAAATCGCACTGGCCGAGGCACGGGCCTCGGTCTCATAGACCACACTTGCGAAGGATGGCAGAAGCGGTTAATCTTTGTTATGCAGGAACGACCGGTTAACCTTTGTTTTCCTTTATGAAATCTTGATCTTGGCGACCAAAACTCGGGTTCGCCCGCTGCTTTGGCCCGATTTCATTCTGGAAGATTCCCGATGCCCTTCGACCAGCCCGCCCATCAGATCGCCGAACTCCCACCAGCCGCGTCGCCATCGGCGCCGCAACTGCCCGCAGGTCAGGCGGCGAAATCCTTTCTGGTGCAATCCGCGGCGCTCGCCATAGGGCTCGCCGCGTCTTTCCTGGTGTTACTCGGGACGCGGGGAGTGGAAATCGAGTCCGAGATTTTCTGCAACGCCGGCGCCCTGGTAGTGATCGGGCTGTGGCTCGGGACCGGTGCGTTCCGCCATGACGGCGCGGCATTGCGGCTGCGCTCGGCGATGTGGCTGGTACCGATCGTGGCGATCCAATCCGGCTGGTGGCAAATCCCGCGGACCGGCGCCGCCTTGGTGATCGAGACATTCTGCATCGCCATGCTGTTCGCCGCCACGCTCCAGAGCCTCGGCGCCGAATTCGGGAACGACCTGCGCCGCCGGATGAATGCACGGGGGCGGCGGCCCTGACCACGGTATCCCCGACGCGGCACCGCGCGCAGAAGCGGGGCGCGCAGAAGAGGGGAAGGTGCCGCACACCTCACATCCGAAAGTCGCAGAAGGTATATTATGGAAAGAACAGCTGCGTCTTGGGCGCGCTTGTTTTCCATAATATCGCTGCCTTCCTCTGTAGTATCTTGTTTTGGCGTTATTCGATTTTCAGGACTTGGCCGTCGTAGCCGGGCTCTACTCCAGGCGGCAGTTCAGCGCACAGTGCCGAGAAATCCATCTCCACGCCCATGTGGGTCAGCACGGCGCGCCTCGGCCGCAGTCGCGCGATCCAGGACAATACGCGCTCCAGCCAGGCATGCGTCCGGTGCGGCTCGCGCTGGAAGCAGCCGACGAGCCAGGTGTCGACGCCGGTGAGCGCCTCGAATGCCGCGTCATTCAGATCCACGGCGTCCGTCGAATAGCCGAACCCGCCGATCCGCAGACCCAGCGTCCGCCCGAAGCCATGGTCCTGGTCGAACAACCTGATATCCATGCCGGCGGCGCGCTCGGTGGTGCCTGGCGAGACGATTCGTGGCTCAAGCACTGGACGGAAGAAGTGCGGCGGTTGCCAGGGCCGAAAGGCGTAATCGAAGCGCAGCTGCAATTCCTTCAGCGTGCCCTGCGTCGCCAGCGCTTCCAACGGCCGCTGCATGATCCGGTTCAGCATCCGCACGTCATCGAGACCGGTGATGTGGTCGGCGTGCGCGTGGGTATAAAGAATGGCATCCACACGATTGATTCCACATGAAATCAACTGGGTGCGCAGCTCCGGCGGCGTGTCTACCAGCAACACCCCTGCCCCATCGTCGACCACGATGCTGGAACGCGACCTGATATTGCGCGGCTCTGCCGGGTCGCATTTGCCCCATTCGCCGCGCCCATCGGCGCCGCCGATCATTGGTACGCCGGCCGAAGCGCCGGAGCCCAGCAACGTGACCAGCATTACGCGGCCATCAGCGTGAAGCCGCCGGCATCAGGCGGCCTTGCGGAACAGCCGCCGGAAATTTGCCGTGGTCAGCTCCGCCATCTCGGCGGCCGTCATGCCGTGAACCCGCGCCAGCACATTGGCGGTGTGCGCGACCCATGCCGGCTCGTTGCGCTTGCCACGATGCGGGACCGGGGCGAGATACGGCGAATCGGTTTCCACCAGCAGCCGGTCGCGTGGAACGTCGCGGGCTATGTCGCGGATTTCCTGTGATTTCGGGAATGTCAGGATACCGGAGAAACTGACATAGCCACCCATCTCGACCGCTGCCTCCGCCAGCGCCCTGGTCGAGCTGAAGCAATGCAGCAAGAACTGGAACGAGCCGCCGCGGTCCCGTTCGTCGCGCAGGATGCCGGCGATATCGTCGTCGGCGTCGCGGGCATGGATCGCCAGCGGCAGGTCGGCCAGCCGCGCGGCGCGGATATGGGCGCGGAAGCTGGCCTGCTGCAGGTCGCGCGGCGCCTTGTCGTAGAAGTAATCCAGGCCGGATTCACCAATGCCGATCACCCTGGGATAGCAGGCCTCGGCGGCGATCGCTTCAGGCGTCGGGACCGGATGCTCACCGGCGTTATGCGGATGAACGCCCACCGTGCACCAGACATTGCCGTGCGCCGCCGCGATGGCGCGGACGGTGTCGGACTCCGTCAGCCTCGTCCCAATCGTGACCATATCGCCGACCCCGGCGGCCGCGGCATGCTCCAGCAGCGCCCCGCGTTCCGCGGCAGAGAAACTGTCGAGATGGCAATGTGAATCAATGAGCATCTGCGGATTACGCCGCGTCTTCGACGTAACGCGGGAACACGCCTGATGGCGCCGGCAACGCTATGCCAGCAGGCAACGGCGTCGCCAGATCGGCCAATTGACGCTGCTGCGCGGGCACGCCGAGCTGGTCCAGCATCGCAGCCATGCTGCCGGGCATGAATGGCTGCAGCACTGTCGCGACCGCGCGCAGCACATCGGCCAGGACGCGCAGCACGTCGGCCATCCGTGCCTGGTCGGTCTTGCGCAGCGCCCACGGCGCCTGCCGGTCGATATAGCCATTCGCGGCGCGGATCACCCGCCAGACCTCTTCCAACGCATCACCGAACGCCTGACGATCCAGTTTCTCGCGCATCGCGTCCGGCATGGCGGCCGCGGCCTGGAGGATCACGAGGTCTTCTTCGCTATGCGCGCCCTGGGCCGGCAGGATGCCGCCGCAGTTGCGGGCGATCAGGCTCAACGAGCGTTGCGCCAGATTTCCGAGGTCGTTGGCGAGTTCGGTGTTGAGGCGGCTGACCAGCGCACGGCGGCTGAAATCGCCGTCATTGCCGAACGGCACCTCGCGCAGCACGAAGAACCGCAACGCATCGAGGCCGTAGGTCGCCTTGAGATCGGCCGGATCCATGACGTTGCCGACCGATTTGCTCATCTTCTCGCCCGACGCCGTCCACCAGCCATGGGCGTAGATGCGCTTCGGCAGCTCGATTCCGGCCGCCATCAGGAAGGCCGGCCAGTGCACCGCGTGGAAACGCAGGATGTCCTTGCCGACGACGTGCAGGTCCGCCGGCCAGAACGCCCAGCGCGGCGAGTTCGTGTCAGGGTAGCCGGCGGCGGTGATGTAGTTGGTCAGCGCGTCCAGCCACACATACATCACGTGGTCGGGGTCTCCGGGCACCGGGATGCCCCAGCGGAAGCTGGTGCGGCTGACCGACAGGTCGTGCAGGCCGCCGCGCACGAAGCTCATCACCTCGTTGCGGCGCGACGCCGGGCCGATGAAATCGGGATGCGCCTCGTAATGCGCGAGCAGCCGATCCTGCCAGGCCGACAGGCGGAAGAAATAGCTCGGCTCGGTGACCCACTCGACCGGCGCACCGGAGGGGGCCACGCGGGTGCCGTCGGGGCGCGTGGTCAGTTCAGCCTCGTCGTAGAATGCCTCGTCGCGGACCGCGTACCAGCCGTCATAGCTGCCGAGATAGATGTCGCCGGCGGCCACCAGCTTTTCCCACAGCGCCGAGCTGGCGCGCTTGTGCCGTGCCTCGGTGGTGCGGATGAACGCGTCGTTCGAAATACCCATGGCGGCGCACATCTCGGCGAACATCGTGCTGGTGCGGTCGGTGAAGGTTTGCGGGTCCATCCCGGCATCCTCAGCGGCCTTCTCGACCTTCTGGCCATGCTCGTCGGTACCGGTCAGAAAGAACACGTCGAACCCGTCAAGCCGCTTCCAGCGCGCCAGCACGTCGCAGGCAATGGTGGTGTAGGCGTGGCCGAGATGCGGCGCGCCGTTCACGTAATAAATCGGGGTCGTGAGATAATATTTTGGTTTCATATTTTTTTCATCGGGTCGTTATGAGCATACCGAGACCGGCCACGATCGCCTGCCGCTTGTCTAGATACAGGGATTCCGTCTCGTCCTGCAGCCGCGTCAGCGCGTGCCACACGTCGACCCAGGCATCAAGGGGCCGGGTGCCGAGCAGCCTCGCCTGCTCGGGGTCCAGGCGTCCGCGCCCGGCGTCGCGCACCGCCGCCGCGATGGCCGCACGCAGCAACTCCATGAAGGTGGAGAAATTCTCCTCCGTCCGCCCCAGCGCGTCCGCCACCGCATGCGCCTGCTCGACGCCGAGATCAGGCAGCGCGCCCAGGGCTTGGCTGAGCAATTCGGCACAACCGACGCCGCCGCCCTCGGCCAGCATCAGCGCCCTGCCCGGCGAGCCCTCGGCCATCGCGGCCAGCCGGTCGCACTGCGCCGCGTCCAGTTCCGGCCGCGCGGCGGCGAGCACGGCGGCGACGTCGGATTGCGGAATCGGGCCGAGCCGCAACTGCCGGCAGCGGCTGCGGATGGTCGGCAGCAGGCGCCCGGCGGCGCTGCAGACCAGCAGCAGCATGGCGCGCGCAGGCGGCTCCTCCAGGATCTTCAGCAAGGCGTTGGCGGCGTGCCGGTTGAGATCCTCGGCACCATCCACCACCACCACCCGCCAGCCGCCCTCGGCGGCGGTTCGGTGCATGAAGTCGGCGATGCCGCGGACATCCTCGGCGACGATCTCGCTCCGCAGCCGCTTGCGCTTCGGATCCCATTCGCGTTCGACCGTCAGCAGGTCTGCGTGGCTGGCGGCGGCGACGCGACGAAACACCGGATGGGTTTCGGGCAATGCCAGCGTGCCGTCAGGCGGCAGTGAAGCCAGCAGGCGCCGGGCGAAGCGGAAGGCGAGCGTCGCCTTGCCGATGCCGTGCGGCCCGGTCAGCAGCCAGGCATGGTGCATGCGCGCCGACGCCAAGGCTTCAGCCAGCAGCGCCTCGGCGCTTGCGTGGCCGAGCAGTTGCGGATTGGCCCGCGGCGCGATCATGCCGACATCGCCCCGCCATTGCGGGCGAGACGACACGGGAATCTGCTGTCCACTTGCTCGAGGATTTTCGCGGCGACGGTCGCTTCGTCGGCCTGGGCATCGATCAGGACGCAGCGGTCCGGCTCGGCATCGGCGATGGCGCGAAAACCGGTGCGGATGCGGCTGAAGAACTCCGTGCCGAGCCGCTCATAACGGTCGGCGGCGTTGCCGCGGCTGGCGAGGCGGGACAGCGAAACCGACACCGGCACATCGAGCACCAGCGTCAGATCCGGCTTGAGGCCGAGCATGGCGGTGAGGGTTCCGATACGGTCGCGATCGGCCCCCTGCCCCCAGCCCTGATAGGCCATCGTGGAATCGGCGAAGCGGTCGCACACCACCCACATTCCGGCGTCCAGCGCCGGCTGGATGCTGCGTGCGACATGCTCACTGCGGGCGGCAAAGTGCAGCAGGGTCTCAGCGGCGGGGGACCAGGCGATATCGCCGTTCAGCAACAGCCCACGCAGCATTTCGGCACCCGGCGCACCACCGGGCTCGCGGGTTCGCAGCACGGCCAGGCCGCGCTCGGCCAAGGCGTCGGCCAACCTGCCTGCCTGGGTGGATTTGCCCGCGCCCTCGCCGCCTTCCAGGGTGATGAAGCGGCCCCGCGTGACGAAGCCACCGGGCGTGATGCGGGGAGCCTGGCTCAGCTTCCCGTGACCATGCGCGCCAGCACCGCCATCGACCGGCCAGGCAGGCCGAGCCGGGGAACGTCGGCGCCGGCCAGCAGCGGCACGCTCATCTCCGGCACCCCCGACCCGCTGACGGTGAGTTTCCCCAGCGTCATGCCACGGGTCACCGGCGCTGGAATTGGGCTGGTGTATTCGACGGCGACCTTGGCCTTGTTCTTCCAGCCGCGCGGCAACGTCATCACCAGGTCGCGGCCGCCGACCAGCGGCACGCTGGGGCTGGCACCGAGCCAGACCCGCGCCTGTTCCACCGTGTCGCCGGCGGTGAACAGGGTGACGTCTTCGAACTCGCGGAATGCCCAGTCCAGCAACCGTTCCAATTCCTCGGTGCGCTGGTGCATCGAGGTCAGGCCGTTGACCACCACCACCACCCGCCGGCCGCCGCGCTGGGCGCTCACCACCATGCCGTAACCGCCATCCTCGGTATGGCCGGTCTTAAGTCCGTCGGCTACGCCCTTCTGCACCAGGCCGTTGCGATTTTGCTGATCGATATTGTTGTATTTGAAGCTCTTTTCAGCGTCGTATTTGTAATATTCAGGATAATCGGCGATCAGCCGTCGGGCCAGGGTAGCGATGTCGCGCACACTCATTCGGTGGTCGGGGTCGGGCCAACCTGTGGTGTTGCGGAAATTCGATTTGTCGAGGCCGAGCTGGCGGGCCTTGGCGTTCATCAGCTCGACGAACTGCTCCTCGGAGCCGGCGATGCCCTCGGCGAGGACGATGCAGGCGTCGTTGCCCGATTGCACGATCATGCCGCGGACCAGATCCTCGACCCTGATCTGCGACCCGAGCTGGACGAACATTTTTGATCCGCCCATGCGCCAGGCGCGCTCGCTGACCGGCAGTTCCTGGTCGAGCTTGAGCCGGCCGGCCTTGAGCATGCCGTAGACGATATAGGCGGTCATCAGCTTGGTCATCGACGACGGCGTCATCGATGTGTCAGCCTCCTTGTCGAGCAGCGTGGCACCGGTGGTGAAGTCGATCGCCACGGCAAATTTCGCGGCCGTATCCACCGGCCCGATCGGCGTCTGTGCCGGGCTGCCGCTGGGCGGCACCTCAGCGGCCTTGCGCCCCGCGCCAGCCCGTACCGGCGGATGGGCCGGTGCCGGTGCCGGGTGCCGTGGCTGCGCCAGCACTGCGGCATTCATGGCCAGGACCGGAATGGCAGTGGCGCAGAGCAGCAGGCGGCAACTCAGCATTGGAATCCCCCCAGACGCGCCCCCTCGGCGCGGCAACTCAAGCGACAGCGGGTCGCCTTCGATCCGCGAAAGCGAAACCCACCTCATTCTACGACAATCCTCGCATCCGTGGCACCGGCAGATCGCGCCTGTTGCAGCAACGCGTCCGCCGCGGCGGCAGTCGCGATCCCGGGAATGCGCACGATATAGGCGCGATCGCGCGGTGCGGCGTAGTCCGTCACCGTGACCGCGCCCAGCGACTGCAGCTGGCCGCGCAGCAGGTTGGCATAATCGGCGCGGCTGAAGGCTGCGCATTCGATGGTGAAATCATGCGGGCGGACCGGGAACTGCGTCACCGCTTCCGGCAACCGCAGCGGCACCGCAGCGGCGGCGGGCGCCTGGACCTCGGGCGTGTGATCAGATCGCACCGCCGCTTGCGTCGCCGACTGCCTGGCACCATCAGGCGCCGCGAGATTCTCCACCTGCACGTCGGGGCGCGGCGCGCGGGCAACGTCGAGCGTCGATTCGGGGCGCAGGGCCGCCGCCATGCGCCGGCTCTCATCCTCCAGCACCTCGAGGCGCACCGGGATCGCCTTCGGGTCGGCGGCGGCCAGCAACTCGGCGGTGCGGCGCGTGATCCCGACCGCCCGCCACGGCGATGCCGGGCCGCGATCATTGATGCGCACCACGACCGAGCGGCCATTGTCGAGATTGGTCAGCCGCGCCAGCGCCGGAAGCTGCAATGTCGGATGGCTGGCGGCGAGTGCCGTCTGGTCGAACGCCTCGCCATCGGCGGTCATGGGCGCGTGGGTGCCGATCACTTCGGCAAGGCCGGTTTCGCTTCGGGCGAATTCCTCGCGTGGATAATGCCAGAATCCGGCCGCCTGGTACGATCCGCCGAGTTCGTAATGCGGCATCGCCGGCGGCCGGCGGGCGGTGCAGCCGGCGAGGATGCCGGCCGGAACGAGCAGCAGCGCGAAAGCGCGTCTCACCCCGTCACCCGGTCCCCGATCAAGCCCACCGATATGCAGTAGAAATCCGACGGGTTGTAGCGGCGGATGGCCAGGAAATTCGGATGGCAGGCGAGGAAGGCTTCGCTGTCCGGGCCGCCGGGCTGAATAACCGCGGCGACGGCGTCGGCGGGCAGCGGGCTCAGCGGCTGCACGCCCATCGCCCGCCATTCCGCCATTGGCTTGCGATTCTCGCGCCCGCCATAGGCGAAGTTGAATCCCGCCGGCAGGCGCGCCGGCACGCCCCAGGGCAGCCGCTCGCTCCAACCGGAGCGGGCGAGATAGTTGGCGACCGAGGCGAAGACGTCGCCGAGATCGCCCCACAGGTCGCGGCGGCCGTTGCCGGAGAAATCCACGGCGAATTTCAGGAAGCTGTCCGGCATGAATTGCGGCTGGCCCATCGCGCCTGCGTAGCTGCCGATCATCCGCTCCGGCGCGATGTCGCCGTGGTCGAGGATCTTCAGCGCATCCATCAACTCGGAGCGGAAGAACGCGGCGCGGCGGCCCTCCCAGGCGAGGGTCGCCAGCGCCTCGATGACGTTGAAGCCGCCGCTGGACTGGCCGTAATTGCTCTCAAGCCCCCAGATGCCGATGATCGGCCCTGGCGGCACATGGAAGCGGGCGGCGACTTCGGCGAGCAAGCCGCGATGCTGGGCATACAGCTCTCGCCCGCGGGCGATGCGCGCGTCCGACACGATGCGGTCGCGGTACTGCTCCCAGGTGAGGGTGAATTCCGGCTGGTGGCGGTCAAGCTCGATCACGCGCGCATTGACGCGGACATTGGCGAAGGCGCGTTCCAGCGTGCCCGGGCGGATGCCCGCGCGGCGGGCCTCGGCCTTCACACCGCCCACGAAGCCGGGGAAGTTGTCGGCCGCGGGCGTCGCGGCCATGGCCTTGGGAACGAAGGCCGGTGGAATGAGCGGGGCCGCCGCGGCCAATGGGGCGGCGGCGATCAGGGTGCGACGGTTGAGCATTGCCGATCTCTGCCACGGCAGTGGAGTCGCGAGCAATCTTGTCGAGTTGGCAGGCGCCTGCCGATCGGCCAAATTGCCGGCAGCATGGGAGCAGGAAGAAATGTCCGTCACCAAGACCCTCGCCGCATATAGCGCCGCCATCCGGCTCGATCAGCTGCCCGAAGATGTGGTCGAGCGTGCCCGCTTCCTGGTGCTCGACCTTGTCGGCAACATCGTCCGTGCCCGGCACGACGCTGAGAGCACGCCGGCTTTGCTCGCCTCGGCCCGTGCCTTGGGCATGGCCGGCGGCAATTCCGGGGTGTTCGGCGACGCGGCGCGCTACACGCCGGCGGGTGCCGCATTCCTGAACGGCGCGCTCGCCCACTCACTGGATTTTGATGACACCCATGCCGCGGGGTCGCTGCATCCCGGCGCGCCGGTGATCCCGGCCGCCCTCGCCGCCGGCGAAATGGTCGGCGCCTCCGGGGCCGACGTGCTGGCAGGCATCGTCGCCGGCTACGAGGTCACCTGCCGCATCTCGCTGGCTTTGCCCGCCGGCGAGCACTACCAGCGCGGCTTCCATCCCACCGCGACCTGCGGCGCGTTTGGCGCGGCGGCGGCGGCGGGACGGGTGTTCGGGCTGTCGGCGGACGAGATCGCTTCGGCCTTCGGCATCGCGTTGAGCCAAGCCGCCGGCAGCCTGCAATTCCTCGCCAACGGCGCCTGGACCAAGCGCGTCCAGGTCGGCTGGGCGGCGTTGAACGGCCTGGCCGCCGCGACCATGGCGCGCGAGGGCGTGAAGGGTGCGGCCGAGGCGCTGGAGGGCAAGCACGGCTTCATGCGCGCCTATGCGCCGAACCCAACGCCGGAGCGGGCGCTGCAGGATCTCGGCACGACGTTCGAGTTGATGCAGACGGCGGTGAAGCCGTATCCGAGTTGCCGCTTCGGCCATGCCGGCATCGACGCGGCGCTGATGCTGCGCCAGGAATACCAGCTTCGCCCCGAGGAAATCGAAAGCGTCACCTACGGCTTGTCGCATTCCGGCATGTTGCTGGTCGGCATGCCGGCCGAGAAGAAGGCGAACCCGCTGAATGTGGTGGACGGGCAGTTCAGCGGCCCCTTCGTGCTGGCCTGCGCGCTGGTGACGGGTGCGATGGGCTGGGACAGCTACGCCCTGCTTGACGACCCGGTGATCCGTGGCTTGCTGCCGAAGATCAAATGCGTGCACGACGCCGAGATCCAGGCGGACTTCCCCGAACGCATGTCCGGCAAGGTGACGGTGCAGGCGCGCGGGCAGGAGTTCGTGAAAAAAGTCCTGGTCATGAAAGGCGAGCCGGAGAATTTCCTCAACCAGGCCGAGCTGCGGGTGAAATTCGCTGGGTTGACCGAGGCGGTGCTCGGCCATGATCGCGCGGCGGCACTCGCGGACGCGGTGCTGGCGATCGACACGACGGCGGATATTTCATCGCTCATGCGCCAGGCGGCACCGCTGATGGCGGCACGCCTGGCCGGCGAGTAGGCGAAGCAGGAAGATTCACCGCATCGCCGGGAAGACGCGGAGAAGACGGCGATGATGTCTCGCTGCTTCTCCACGCCCGCCCGGCGACGCGATTATGCAAGTGTCAGAACGGGCGCCTACACACCTTCGATGATGCGGATGTCGCGTTCGGCGCCGTTGCCGAGGGCCGCCAGGGCGGCCTTGTAGCCGGGGCTTTCGTACGCGGCGATCGCCTGCTGCACGCTGTCGAACTCGATCAGTACCAGTGCGCGCATCGACGCCGGCCTCATACGTCCTGGCGGTGCCGCCGCGCGCCAGGAAACGGCCGCCGCCGGCCTGGATCGCGGGTCCGGCGAGCTTGGCGTATTCGGCCAGGGCGGCGGGGTTGGAGACGGATCGGTAGCAGCTCAGCCAATAGGCTTTGGCCATGTCTAAGGCTCCTTCAGGAAAAATTTGCGGGATGAACGCCGGCTCAGTTCTTGAGCAGGACAATCGCCTCGATCTCGACCGAGATGTTCCCGGGCAAGCTGCCCATGCCGACGGCCGAGCGCGCCGGGCGGCCGTTGTCGCCGAACACCTCGACGAACAGGTCGGTGCAGCCGTTGATCACCTTCGGCTGCGCGGCGAAGTCGGGCTCGCCGTTCACCATGCCGAGCACTTTGAGAATGGTGTCGACGCGGTCGAGCGAGCCGAGGGCGAGGCGCATGTTGGTGAGCAGGTTGAGGCCGCAGAGTCGTGCCGCGGCATAGGCCTGCTCGACATTCAATACCGAGCCGACTTTGCCCACGGTGCTGCTGCCGTCCGGATGGCGTGGACCGACGCCGGAGAGAAACAACAGGCCGCCGCCGATGCGGAACGGCACGTAGTTGCCGCCGGGCTTCGGCGGCGGCGGCAGGGTCAGGCCAAGTTCGGTCAGTCGCTGTTCGGCGCTCATGAATTGTTCCGTTTGCTTTCTGTGGGCTGCGTCGTGCCTGGCGCCGCGTCATGCTTGGCATAGAAATCCGCCAGTGCGGCCACCGGCCCATCATTGGCCGGTGCCGCGCGATCGGCGGCCAGTTGGGTGTAAAGATCGGCGATGCTGCGGTAGATCGGCGCCGCCTTGCTGTCCCCGAGAAATGCCGAGATTTCTTCCATTTCGGCGACCCAGCGATAGGCTTTGTCGAACATGTCCGGCACCGAGCGCTCAAAATACCGCAGCAGCGCCGGCTGGCTGAAGGCGAGTTCAGCATGCAACGCGCCGGCGGCACCGGCGCGGGCCGCGCCGAGCGCCATCGCGCTGCCAAGGGCGGTCAGCCCCTTGGTGATGCCGGCGTAACTCATCTTCAGTGCGGAGGCGGCGCCGATGCCGCCTTCGATCGGGCGCAGATCGATGCCCCAGCCGTTCATCGGCGCGAGAGCGGCCGCCCGGTCGCCGGAGGCATAAAGACGCGGCCCGGCATCGTCGCCCTTCGGCGGCCCGCCGATGATGGCGATGTCGACGAACGCGACGCCCGGCAAGGCGGCGGCGATTTGCTGCACCGTGGCCGGGCTCACCGCGTTGCAATCGGCGTAGATCACCCCTGAACGCTTGCCCAACGCCGGCGCGAGACGGCGTGCGAGGTCGAGCGCCTCGCCCGGCGGCACGATCGACAGCACCAAATCGGCCCAGCCGGCGAGTTCTTCCTCGTTCTCGCACAACGCCATGCCGGCGGCGCGCGCAGCACTCGCGGCGCTGCGGCCTTCCAGCGTGACGGCCACGTCAGCGCCACGGCTGCGCAGGCGTTGCGCCACACCGGCGCCCATCATTCCCGGTGCGATCACGGCAATGCGCATGGTCTCTCCTGTCGTCATGTTGGTGGCGGGGCGGCATCGCGCCAGCCAACCTGCCGGTGCGGGGGCAAATGGCGGCGCCCGGCGACGCGCTCGAGGATCATCGCGATGTCGTCGCGCGAATCCGCCTTCAGTGCCGCATCGAGAAAAAGCTGCTCCAGCACGTCCTGCTGCGCGTGGCTGCCGCCGAGCCGGTACATGCCGCCGAGTGCCGGGCGCATCAACGCCACCGCATCGCCGTGGCGGCCTTGGGCGTGGGCGCGCACCGCGTCCGACACCGGCAACGCATGGTCGCGCACAATGGGCGCGATGGTGGAGCGGGTCTCGCTGGCGCTGGCCACGAAGTCGCGCATCCCCGCCAGCATGCGCAGCGCCGCGTCGTCCCGTCCGGTGGCGGTCAGCGCCATCATCCAATGCGGCAGGGTGAAGGCGGAAAGGCAGTCGCCGATGCGGGCCTCGGCGCGGTCGGCCAGTTCGTCCCAGCGCCCGCCGACATCGACGCCGAGACGTTGGAGGCGGAACAGCATCGAGGCCGCGTTCTGCACGTCGATATACACATCCGGCTGGGCACGGATGAGCGGGGATTGCAGGTTGCGGAAACGGCCGTCGTACAACTCCAGCACAGCAGGGGAATTGCCGCGTTCCAATTGGAACAGCGCGCAATGCCACCACAGATGATGCTGCAGATTGTTGCCGCCCTCCCAGTTCGGCGCGAGCGTGTCGAGCCAGGCGACGCCCTCGGCGCGGCGTCCCTGCATCTCCATCACATGCGCCACCGCATGGGCGGCCCAGAGGTCGCCGGGATCGAGCTCGATCGCTTGGCGCCCGACGGGCTCGGCGGCGAGGAAGTTGCCGCATTCCTCCAGCGCGAAGCAGCGGCAGGCCAGCACCGAGGCGAACCCCGGCAGCGCCGCCGACCAATGACGGAAGATGCGCTCGACCGAGGCCGCCATGTCCTGCGGCCGGCCGAGCCAGAAATTGGTGAAATGGGCGAGCCGGAACGCCAGCACATCGCGCGGATGTTGAGCGAGGATCGCTTCCCATGCCGCGAGCGCGCCATCGAGGTCGCCGGTGATCCAGGCCGACAGAGCGGCGATGTGAGTCTGCTCGCGCGGCGTGGCGTGTGCACCGAGGTCGTGGGCAGTGCACGCGGCGCGGGCCGCGAGCGCCACGGCGTCCTGCCGATAGGCGAGCATCGCGAAATAGCCCTGCAGGCAATGCGCCATGGCGAAATCAGGATCGGCCAGCAACAGGCGTTGCAGCCGCTCGGGGGTGTCGGCGCGGTATTTCAGATAGCCCATGACCACGTCGTCGAACGCCGCGGCGGCCGCGTCGGACGTCGTGGTGATGCTCAGGCCGTGCCCGTCGTGGCGCATGCAGATCCTCCGGCGGCGACCTTTTCACGGCGCCGGCGGAGGGTCAACGCGGGTGGGATCAGGCGGTCACCATCCAGGTCGAGATGTCCGACGGGGTGCCGCTGAGGATGCGCCGGACCTCCTCCCCGGAGATCGGCCGGCCGAGCAGGAAGCCTTGGATTTCGCCGCAGCGCTGGTCACGCAGCATGGCAAACTGCCCCTCGGTTTCCACGCCCTCGGCGGTGACGTCCATTCCCAGGCTCTGCGCCATCACCAGGATGGCCTGGACGATCCGCAGCGCGCTCGGGTTCACTTCCAGCACCTGCACGAAAGATCTGTCGATCTTGATGCGATTGAAGGCCAAATTCTGCAGGTAGCTGAAGCTGGAATAGCCGGTGCCGAAATCGTCGCAGGCGATGTGCACGCCCAGTTCCTGCAGCTTGCGCAGAATGGCGAGCGCCTGCTCGGGGTGGTCGATCAGCAGCGTCTCGGTCACTTCGAGCTCCAGGCGCCGAGCCGGCAGGCCGGTGCGGGCAAGCACCTCCGCCACCTCACCCGGCAGGCCGGGATCGCGAAGCTGGGCGGCCGACAGGTTGACCGCGAGTCGCTTGCCGTCCGGCCAGGCGACGGCGGCGCGGCATGCCTGCTCCAGCACCCAGCCGCCGATCGCCTGGATCATTCCGGTCTCCTCGGCGATCGGGATGAACTCGGTGGGCGGGACGTTGCCCCGCACTGGGTGCTGCCAGCGTAGCAGCGCCTCGAAGCCGGTGATGGAGCGCGTGGCACTGGCGAAGATCGGCTGGAAATGCAGGTACAGCTGGTTGGTGCCGATGGCGGCTCGCAGGTCCAGCTCCAGCTCTCGGCGCTCACGCAGATGCAGGTCCATCTGCGGTTCGAAGAAGCAGAAGGCGCCGCGACCGTCAGCCTTGGCGCGATACAGCGCGGTGTCGGCGTTCTTCAGCAGCAATGTCGCGTCGTCCCCGTCCTCGGGATAGAGCGCGATGCCGATGCTGATGCCGATCCGCAGCTTGTTGCCGTCGACCTCGAACGGTTGCGCAAGGGCCGCGACCAGCCGGCGGGCCAGTTCCTCGGCGGCGACGGGCTGCCCGACATCGGTCTGCACCACCACGAATTCGTCGCCGCCGAGACGTGCCAGCGTGTCGGTCGCACGCACCACGCCCTCCAGGCGGCGGCCGACCTGCTGCAGCAGGCAATCCCCGGCGGCGTGACCGAACGCGTCGTTGATCGACTTGAAACGGTCGAGGTCGAGCGCGAACACGGCGAGCGCGCTGCCGTTGCGCCCCACCTGCTTCACCGCCTGGTTCAGGCGGTCGTTCAGCAGCGTGCGGTTGGCCAGGCCCGTCAGCGCGTCGTGATGCGCCATGTGGCGGATCCGCTCCTCGGACCGGCGGCGTTCGGTGATGTCGGTGTAGGTGCGCACGGCGCCGCCGCTCGCCAGCATTTGGGTACGGATCTCCAGCACCCGTCCGTCCGGGCGCGTGCGTTCGTAGCAGGCATCCTGCAGGTCGAACCGGCGCAACCAGGTTTCGGAGCGGAACTGCTTCTGCTGTTCGGCAGCCTTGGCGAATTCCTTCGTGGACATCTGCCATTCGACCAGTTCGTCGAAGGTCCGGGTTCGGGTCAACAGCTCGCGCGGCAGATCCAACAGCTCGATGGCGCGGCCGTTGACCAGCGGCAACTGCCGTTTCTCGTCGATCATCAGCAGGCCCTGGTTGATGTTCTCGACCGCGTCGGACAGCACCTGCCGGGACCGCAGCAGGCGCCGGTTTTGCAAGATCAGCATGGTCCGGACGATCAGGATCAAGATCGTTGCCACCGCCCCTGCGGCCAAATAATGCCAGCGTTCGCGCTGGTACTGCGCCAGCACCTCGGCGGCATTCAGCCCCACCGAAACCAAGAGCGGGTAGTCCAGCAGGCGGCGGAAGCTGACGATGCGCTCCAACCCATCGAGCGGACTGACCGAGCGGAAACTGCCGTGATCCATCGCGCGAGCCTGTTCCATCAGCGAGGACAGATGGATGTCCTGGCCCATCCCCAGGCCGGAGCTGGATGCCCGCGCCCGCACGATACCGTCCGTGCCGAGCAACATCAGGGCGCCCTGCCCGATGTCCAGCGTGCCATACAGCCGGGTCAGCCAGTACGGGTCCAGCGAGAGCATGACGATGCCGCCGAAGGAGCCGTCGCGTGCCCTGATCCGGCGGCCGAATCGCAGCACCCACCCCCCGGTGCGCGCGCGCAGTGGCTCGCTGATGAAGAGGCGATCCTCCGGGCTGTTCAGCTGGCTGCGGAAATAATCACGCCCCATCGGTTTGATCGGGTTCGCGGCCGGGTTGCGCGGCGACGGCTGCAGCACGCCGTCTTGGTCGATGATCGAAATCTGGAAATTGCCTTGCAGGATGCGTGCGTCGGCGGTCCAGCGGTCGAGGTCGAAATCCTTCGGGATCATTGGCATAGGCGGTCCGGACCAGCAGCAGCATCTGATCGATGCCGGTGACAATCCCATCGATGCCCTGCTCCGCCGCGTAGGCGAGGTTTGAGCTCGTGGTGAACGCTTCCTGGGTCAGGCTTTCGAGCTTCTGGTTGAGATGGATGGTGATACCCAGCCAGATAACGCCGATGGCAATGGCGGTCAGGCAGATATGCACCTTCGCCCCATGCAGAATCGGCCAGGCGCTGGTGGCTATCGCCGGCTGTCTGTTTGTTATCTGGGTCGAAGCCAAGGGACCGCCGGGGTTTGAGGTGCAGACGCCGGCAGAGGCAGGCAAACCCCAGGGCCGGCGCGGAAACATCGGTCCACCTATAGGGTCCAAGCGTTAATGGTATGTATAGAGATCGGCGGTCCTGCAGGCGCGGCGCCGGCGTCACTCCCAAGGGAAGCATAGCCGGTCAGATTGCCAACCGGGACATCCCGGGTTAGTTCCTGGCCGCTGGGGATGGGTGGCAGAGCGGTCGATTGCAGCGGTCTTGAAAACCGCCGTGCGTGCGAGCGTACCGTGGGTTCGAATCCCACCCCATCCGCCAGAACGGCATTCGTCATCGGCCGCAGCAATCCGAAACACTCCTATAATAACAGCGAGTTAGGTGGATTTGACATTCATCCAGGTTCGTCCTTGACCGCAACCATTCGCGTATATATTGTGGGCTGAATTGGTGGCTGGAAAGGCGCATCAGAATGGCCTGCAAGCTTCACGCGGTGAAGATCAAGAACCTCTCCGAACCCGGACGCTACGGTGACGGCGGCGGCCTGTGGCTTCAGGTGCGGGACCTTGATCACCGCTCATGGCTCTATCGCTATCAGATGAATGGCCGCGCGCGGCAGATGGGCCTCGGCCCTTTCCCTGATGTGCCGCTCTCCGAGGCCAGAGAGGAAGCCCAGCGGTGCCGAGGGCTGGTGCGCAGCTTTATCGACCCGATCGAGCAGAAACAGCAATTAAAAGCCGATGCAGCAGCGAAGGCCGGCGTCGAGACCTTCCGCAAGGTGGCCGAGCGCTACATCGCCGCACACGCCAATTCGTGGAGCAACCCCAAGCATCGGGCGCAATGGGGCGCAACCTTGGCCACCTACGTTTATCCGGCGTTCGGCAATCGCTCGGTCGCAGCCGTGGCCACCGGCGACGTAATGAGGGTGATCGAGCCGATCTGGCGCACGAAGCCCGAGACGGCGGCGCGGGTGCGGGGGCGCATCGAGGCGGTGTTGGATTACGCGACGGCCCGCGGCTGGCGCCACGGCGACAACCCCGCCCGCTGGCGTGGCCACGTTGCGAACCTTTTGCCGGCTCGCAGCAAGGTCGCGCCCCAGCAGCACCATTCCGCCCTGCCCTGGCAGGAAATGAGCGCATTCTTGCGCACCATCCGCGCCGAGGCCGGCACGTCCCCCTTGGCCCTGGAATTCGCAATCCTGACGGCAGCGCGAACAGGCGAAGTGATCGGCGCCAAGTGGTCAGAGATCGACATGGCCGAGGCGACTTGGACGATACCGGCGGAACGGATGAAGGCGAAAAAGGAACACCGTATTCCCTTGTCGAGGCCGGCTCTGGCGGTATTGAGCAAGCTTCTGCCGAACCGTCCAGCCGAGGGCGACGGCTTCGTGTTCCCCGGCGGAAAGGTCGGAAGCGCAATGTCAAATATGGGCATGAACATGCTCCTCCGCCGGATCAAGCGCGAGGACCTGACGGTGCACGGGTTCCGTTCGACGTTCCGAGATTGGGTGAGCGAAACGACCGCCTACCCCGGCGACGTGGCCGAGGCGGCGCTGGCACACACAGTTAAAGGGCGCGTAGAGGCCGCAGATCGCCGCGGGGACCTTTTCGAGAAACGGCGGGCGATGATGGCGGATTGGGCTGCGCACTGTGAGCGGGCGGCGGGCGCAGGTGCAGTCGTGAAGATGGCGTCGATGGCTGCGGTGCAGGCCAGTGCGTGAGATCGCACTCCCGGCGCCGCTATTTATTGAAGACGCGGCCAAGAGCCTTGTGGACGGCACTCCCCCGCCATGGTTAGCCGGCTTTCTGACGCATGGGGCCATTTGGGTCCACCAAGGCACCATGGGTCGGAAGACGCAACCGAGGCGAGCGGAAATAAAGGCAGAGCTGCTTCGTATCGAACAACTCGCAAAAGAACTTGCAACAAAATTGACAGACGGAAGCTGGGCTTGGGTATTCGTCGCAAACGCAAAAGGCGCACCAACGATTGAGAATCCATCGCTGCTTCTATCGGATATTTCCGAGCGGGCTCGCATCCAACATCTTGCCATCCCGCCTGGTGGCGGAGCGAACCTGGCGTGGCCACTTCTAGGAGGCGCTAGACAGAGCGAAGCGCCCTCGCCAGAGGTGATTTGCGCAATACTTGTTAGCGAGGCTTGGCGGCGTCTTGCTAAGCGAGACCCAGGAGTAAGAAACGCCTGCGTGCTGGAAGCTTGCGAATACGTTTGGCAGGCGGCAGGAGGCGAACCAGCGAAAAAAGAACCCGCGAAACAAGACGTGACCGGCGGGCGATGGGAACGGCACCTGATTACGGCAAAGAGCCACCCCGCAGCCACGAACCTGAGTTTCACGTCAAGCGTCCGGAACGGATGGCGCATAGAGCTGGAGATGGGCCGCTGGGAGAGGGGGACAGAATAGACCGAACTTTCTGCCATTTCTGTCTGTCACGGACCACATCGCCGCAAACTTACTGTCCATCCGCGTTCAACAGAACCGGAGCAGACAGCGATGAACACCACCGCAATTCCCCACTCCATCCGCCCGAAATACGGTCCTCTGCCGGTGGCCTGCGCCATCACTGGACTCGGCCGCACCAAGATCTACGAACTGGCCGGTAAAGGCTGCTTCAAGCTGGTCAAAGCCGGTGGCCGTACTTTGGTAGACATCGATTCCGCACTGGAATGGCTTGCATTGCAGCCAGCGCCAACTCTTCGCGCCCCAAAGGAAAAGAAGGCGGCCTGATCGTGGATGCCGCACGGATGGCCGCGATGTCTGATCCCTTGCGCAACTTCAACTTCAGCCGCCGCTGGGTTGGGCCGCCTGACTGGAAACGAGAACGCCCGGCGATCGCGGGAACGATCAACCGGGCGGAATTCAAAGACGGCAGCAGCATCCATCAAACTAATGCTTCCGCCCGGCTTTCGCAATGGGCGTCACGCCTGGACCGTATCGCCGACTATGAACTAGCGCATGGGCATAATGACGCGGCGGAACGGCTCTCGCGGCAGGCCGCCGAGCTGCGGGAGGCGATGTAGTGACCGCTCCCGAATCCATCACCGTCATCCGCGCGCGTGGCCGGCGTCTCACTAAGCGGGTTCGCGCTGACGGCACGATCGCGGCCTACGACAGCGCCCGCACCTACGAAATGTTCGAGATGCCGGTTGCAGACCTGGCCGCACTGGCCAAGCTCCTGACGCACCTGCTCGGCCGGCCTGACTGCGCCGTGGTGCGGGGTGGCATCATCGACTCGACCCGGACGCATGGCGTGCGGCGCCGGGTTCATGCCGATCCGAAAACCGGCGAGTGCCCGACGCTTGAGGAGCGGGCTCGGCTATGGCTGGCGCTCGATGTGGACGGCACAGAGCGTCCAGCAGGTGTTCGCGCCGACGATCTGGCAGGCTGCGCCGCCGCTGCCATCAGCGGGCTTCCTGCGGCGTTTCGAGACGTGGCGTGCATAGTCCAAGCCAGCGGCAGCCACGGCCTGAAGCCAGGTATGCGGCTGCAGAATCTGGTATTGGTTGAACCGCGCGCTCACGGGGCGCGAGTTGAAGCAGTGGCTGAAGGCCGCCCCGGTCGACCAGGCCGTCTTCCGCCCGGCGCAGCCGATCTACACCGCGGCACCGGCGTTCGATTGCCCTGCCGATGATCCTCTGCCTATCCGCATGCTCATGCTGTCGGGGGCGGCGGCCGCCGTGACGGCGCCGGCGGCCGCCTCGCTCACGCCTCGCTCACGGCCGCCAGCTCCATTGCCCGCGCCGCGCGACCCTTCTGCGAACCGCTACGCCACCGCTGCCCTGACGAACGCCGCTGCCCGCGTGCACCGCGCAACCGAAGGCAGGCGGCATGACACGATCCTGGAACAGGCTCTCGGGCTGTCCCGCTTCATTGCCGCCGGACTGCTCACTCAGAGCGAGGTGCGATCGACGTTGATCCAGGCCGGCGAGTGCGTCGGCAAGCCTTCCGATGAGTGCGAGAGCATCCTGGCCTGGGCGTTCGCTCTGCCTGCCCGAGCGCTTCCCTCACCCGAGGCGCGCCGCTGATGGATGCCGTCACCTCAGCGGAGACTTTGCCTGGTGCTGATCGCGTCGCCGATGCCCTTAGCATCGCTCGGCTAGCTGCCCTCGCCCCACTCGAATACGACCGCGTCCGCGTTGCCGAGTCGGAACGCCTCGGGTGCCGCGTCGTCACCCTAGATGATGCGGTACGTGGCGCGCGTGGGGTGCCGGAACGACTGGCTTCGGATTCCGGCGATGCTCGGCCGCCCGAGTTCACCGACGAAGCTCTAGCGCTGCGTTTTACGGCAGCCCACGAGAACCGCCTTCGATACGTCGCTGCTTGGGGGCGTTGGATGATTTGGGACGGCGCCGCCTGGCGCACGGACGAGACGATGCAAGCCTTCGATTTCGCCCGCGCGGTGTGTCGGTATGCAAGCTCCGAATGCAACGACCACAACACCGCCAGCATCATTGCATCTGCCCGCACCGTCGCCGCCGTAGAACGGCTCGCCAAGTCCGACAGATGCCATGCCGCTACGGTGGATCAGTGGGATGCCGACCCGTGGCTCCTGGGCACGCCTGGGGGCGTTGTGGACCTGCGCACGGGCAAGATGCGTCATCACCGACCCGACGACTACATCACCAAAACGACAGCCATAGCGCCAGGCGGCGACTGCCCGATGTGGCACGCGTTTCTCGACAAGGTAACCAAGCAAGATACCGAGCTGAAGACCTTCATCCAGCGAATGGCTGGCTACGCCCTGACCGGCAGCATCCGTGAGCATGCCCTATTCTTCGCGTTCGGCACCGGAGCGAACGGAAAGGGCGTCGCGATCAACACCCTGACCGGGATCATGGGCAGTTACGCCGCGGTGGCATCTATCGACGTGTTCACGGCGTCGCCGGGCGACAGGCATCCCACGGACCTTGCCATGCTCCGCGGCGCCAGACTGGTCACCGCGCAGGAGACGGAGGAAGGCCGCCGCTGGGCAGAGGCGCGGATCAAAGCCATGACCGGCGGCGACCCGATCACTGCCCGGTTCATGCGGCAGGATTTTTTCACCTTCATTCCTCAGTTCAAACTCCTGATCGCCGGCAACCACCGGCCCGGCTTGCGGAACGTCGATGAAGCAATCCGGCGGCGGTTCAACCTGATCCCGTTCGCGGTGAAGATCCCAGCAGCCGAGCGGGATCACGATCTGCCAGAAAAGCTGAAGGCGGAATGGCCGGGGATCCTGAAATGGGCAATCGCCGGCTGTGTCGATTGGCAGGTGCACGGCTTGGCTCAGCCGAAGGCGGTGCAGGACGCGACGGCCGAATACCTGGAAGCCGAAGACGCGATGGCCATCTGGATCGCCGAATGCTGCCTTGTGTCGAAGTCCTACAAGACGACGGGCGGCGATCTATTCGCATCTTGGAAGCAGTGGGCTGAACTCGCCGGCGAGTTCGTTGGCTCACAGAAGCGGTTCGGGCAGGCACTTGAGCCGCGAGGCTTCGCGAAGAACCGGCAGGCTGGAACGGGGCGGGCAATGTTCGACGGCATCGGGCTAAAGCCGCGCGAACAAAGTTGGCAGGACGGTCAATGAAGCTCAGGTGTGAGGGTTTGTGAGGGTTTTGCCGGGCACCTGGAGGCCATGATCGAGGCCGACGACGCCGCCCTCGGACGCATGCTGCGAAATCAGGCGGTTCGGATCGATGGGTCGAACCCGGCCGTGGAATCTACGCAGGCAGATTTGCAGCGGCAGCTTGCCAACAGCTCCGTCGTCCAGATGCGCCCACGAGTTCAGCCCGCCGAATTCATCGCCCACCTGGCAGCGCGCGGCGTCACGCTGACCGCTACCCCGATCGGCGACATAGTTGCCCGGCCCGCGTCGTTGCTGACTGAGCCGGATCGGGCGGTGCTGCGTGAGTTGAAGGCCGCGATCGTTGCGGCGCTGGCCGGCGACGCGGAGACGATTTGATGTCAGAGCAGGAAAATCCCGACGCAATGAGCGAGACAGAATCCGCCCCGCCGGCTGATCGCTGTGCATTGCCAATGTTGCCGCCAGGCTTTGGCATCACGTACGTCTTTCAAGACGGCAACGGCAACTTTCTTCTGACTCCGGACGGCGATTTGGTCGCCCAGGTGCGGGCGTAATGGGCCAGGTCAACGCTATCCCGGTCCCGCTGGGAAACGTGGTGTCGCAGGTTGCGGCGGCGATCGGCGGCCAGCTCGCGACCGTGGCTGTGGCTTCTGCGGGCGGCAACGCCTCGGCAACGGTGGTGACACCGACAGGCGGCACCGCAGCGCGGACGTTGGCGGCGAGGATCGCTGACGGCTTGAACGCCAAAGACATAGGCGCGGTCGGGGATGGCAGCACGGACGATACCGCAGCCATTCTTGCGGCCACTGCGGCTGGCTTGGGCAACTTGCCGGCGGGCATCTACAAAACAACGCTTCAAGACAGCAACACGGTCAATTTTTCCGGTAAGTTCAGCGGATCTGGGCAGGTCCTTACCGCCAACGGCACGCCGCGTGCTCCGTTCTTTTCCGGCCTGACCTCTGCACCATCGGCGAGCATTGGAAGCGGCTCCGGGCCGTTCGGATGGGGTGCCGCTTTCGGCTCGGATATCTCGCACGTTCAGTTCCCGGTTGAGCATCATGTCTCGGGCGCCGCGACACTCGGGCAGCCGACTAGCGGCTTTCTATGGACGCCTGAAGCGTCGCCGTATCTAACGTGGTTCGTCAATTCTAGCGGCTGGAACAATTCGACCAATAGCAATGCAGGTCGAACTGGCGTCGCGATATTTAGAACCGTCGGGACGCATTTAGGACAGGGTGACGTAGTAGGAACAAGCGTAGCACTTGAATGCCAAAGCAACATGGCGACGGCTACAAGCTTCCTAGCTTCGCCAGCCTGCACGATTCATGACGGGCAGGTCACCACCACGGTGGACGGCGTGTATATGGTGGGCACGGAATTCGATCTAGATGCAGGCACGCATGACGTTGCCGCAATCGGATCAGTGCTAAACCTGCTTCGTCGCAATTCGACCGGCGCGCTCGGTGCAACCTGGATCGGGCAGCGCATTCAGTCGCAAGGCACGCAGCCGATTGACGCGTTCTGGTCTGCCAGCGGCCCAGCCAAGGTCGGCATTGATTTCACGACCGCAGCCCTGACGACCAACCAGGCGGCCGTCACCCTGGCAGCCAATCAGCGGGTTTATTTAAACGCGGTGAACACGCCTGACGGACACAGTGGCGGGGCTTTCCCGAACGGCACAAATCCCGGCAACATCTGGGTCGAGTACGACAGCGCCACGTCGAAAGTCGTGATCGGCAATGGGACAACGCGCCTGTTCTCGATCGACCCGACGACAGGCAATGTCATTGCGAAGGGAACGTTAACGGGCAACGGGACGCCTTGATCGGTTATTCTCCCGCAAGATAGCGATTTCGCCACGCTTCATTCGTGGCATCACGCTGCCGGGTGATCGAGACTCGTTCCGGACGTGCCGTGAGAGATCCGATTCCCAGCCACTTCGATACTCGGTCGAGTTCTGTCTGTGGGGAGGCGACAAAATCCTCGTAGCCGATCCGCAGCGGCGTGATGTTGTTAACAGCTAGGAATTGTTCCAACTCGGTCGACATCGCCGTGATGGTGCTGCGGAAATGGTCTATCCTGCGCCGGTTATACACTGCTGCGGTGGCGAGTGCGGCCGGCGTATCGGAGGTCCAGCGTCCGGTCTGCTCGGCAATGGCGAACGATATTGCCTGCCCTAGCTTGTCAGCGCGATGAATGATGATGAACGATGGAACGGCTTGGATTGCAGCGAAGAAGCCAACCCGCGCAAGTAACTCCAACTGGCCCGCAGCGGCCTTGACGGCGAACCAGTCTCCTCGGGAGGCCCACCCCACGGTTCTCCCGATATAATCCTCGAAGCTGTCGACATGTCCGTCCTTTGATGGGTAGGACACATGATCCCATGTAAATCGTTCCTCGGCCCGATTAAACACCTCGGTCCCTGCCAGTAGCTCGGCCAAGTAGTTCGACCCGGAGCGGTTCGTGAAGCACACGAATAGATAGCGCCGGCCAGTAGGCAGGACAAACTGAGCGCGCCCGAAGCCGCCGAAATGCGCCTCGATCTGTTGGGCGTGCCAGTCAGGCGGTAGGCCAAGAGGTTTGATTGACATAGGGCGCTTCTACCTTGGCGCCGAGCCACCGCAAACGAATACCGCCCCGGCTTTGGCACCGGGTCGGCGTTCCAGCCGGTGCGGTTGGCCGGAGAGCGGCCACGACCATCGCACCTGATATCCGGCAGCTGACGACTTCGGTGTCGGTCGTCAGCTCCGGTTATGGTCGAACCTTAGCCGTTGGCGTTAGTCAACGTATTGCCGATCGTCGCGAAGACGTCGGTCAGGCCGTTGCCGACCGTGTTGGCGCCGACGATCACGACGCCACCGATGACGGCCGCGATGAGGCCGTATTCGAGGGCGGTTACGCCTCGACGTTCGCCGGGCCACAGCGCGCGAAATTTTCTCACCAGATTAGACATCTCGTACTCCTGCGTTGATCACGTCATCTCCGCCGCAGTTGCTGCGGCGGGCACGGATGTTGGTAGGGACTTGCGGCTCTAATAACCGCATCATTAATCTTAGTATTTCGTTAACGGTCTATGTAACTTATTGATTCGCTGTGAATTTTTGTGATGCGGACGCTCCTGTTCGGCCGCGTAGGCGGAATAAACCTGACCCGAACTTGGCTGCTTTATTAACAGAAAACTCAGGCAGCAACTCTAATCTCGCATAAGACGTTGCTAATGCGCAATTTAAGTGACTTCTCGTCAACACGGGGCCTAGATGCTCAACGACACAATCGCTGAAATCCTGAGTGAGTTGGGAACGCACGCCGAACCCGAAACCAAGGATCGCCGCCGGCTGGGGCGGCCTGCGCATGTGTCACCCGGGCTGGTCGGCCTGCTGCGAGGCGACTTTGTTGCGGACGTCCCCTTCAGCGAGGATGTGGAACTCGATAATCCGCTCTCGGCGGCGCGCGGCCTTGTGCTTGGGACGGTGCTGGGGCTGCTGATCTGGGCGGCGACGTATTTTGTGGCGAGGTATCTTCTGGGCTGACGGAATACGCCCGGAGACGGTCGCCTTGGTGCATGTGGTCGGCATCCGCCGGCCCGCCTTGGTTCGGACGTGGCTGGTGGGGGCGCAGTACCAAGAATCGCGTACGTAGAGCCGCGTACATGAGCCGCGTACATAGAGCCGCGTACATGAGCCGCGTACGTCGGCCCCCCCCGCTGTGACACCGGGGCGGTATTCGGGCTAGCGGGCCCCCTCGCCCCGACCGCCCTCCGGACGCTGGAAGTCGGGACCCATCTGCACCGCGGCAGGCGGCATCCTCGGCGGTGAGACGGCCATCGGCGGTGGGGCGGCCCTTGGTGGGGCCGGTGGGGCGCGGAAGCCGGGCGACGGAAACCGGTGCTGCTGGTCGAGAAGGCGCTGCTGCTCGAAGCGCTGTTGGTCGAAGCGCCGCTGCTGGTCGAAGCGTCGCTCGTCTAAACGTCGCTGCTGGTCGAAGCGGCGACCGTCGTATGGGATGACCGGTTGCACGTAGGGCGAGTAGTAGCCCTGCCCATAGATGGTCGGCGGGTAATAGGGTGCATATGCAGTCCGGTAGCCGGCGTCATATCCAGAATCCAGGCAACCGCCGAGGGCCATCAGCCCTGGCCCGGCGATCGTCATGAACCGCAAGTTGCGCATCAGAGACCTCCGATCCTATTCAAAGTTTCACCTCACGCTGAGGTGGGCATCACCGCGTTGGAACGCAAAATGGCCGCCCAACTCATCGCGGGCGGCCAGTTTGGAGGACAATTCTAGACCGGCCGGAGAACGCCGCAGGACGACGCCGGTTCCGAGGCTAGGCTGCGGCGAGGCGCAGCCGGTGCCAGACCTGCCGCAACCGCCGCCAGCGTCGCGCAGGCGCGGACCAGGGGCGGATAGGAACCCGGCCGGCGCTCATGCTCCCGCTACCTCCAGAAGGTCGCGGCACAGCGTCCACGCGAGGTAATGGTCGTCCTCAGGGTCAGGACCCAGCCGCCAATCGCCGGGAGAGAACTGCACCATCAGGGCGCGCGCCTTGGCCGTGAACCCTGCCATCGTCGTGGCCTGCATGGCGGATAGTTCGGCGCGGCGTTCGTGGTGCTGGCCCACCAGCGTGGCAATCTGAGCCTCGATATGCCGTGGGCGCCTTACGAAGTCGTCGTACTCGGTGCTGATCCGATCTACTTCGCCCCAGGTGGCGACCATGGCAGCAGCCGTGCGGACCAGGTCCGCATCACGGCAAGGCGAGCTGGAAGCAACCGGGGCTGCGGCAAGATCGCGCATCAGCGCGAAGCCCATCCGGTCGTCCCAATATCCCGAATCCGGACTGAAAGACGGATCGTCCTCTTGCCAAAGCGCGAACGTCCTGGCCCTGGCGCGCATCCCCTCCAGCGTAGTGCATCGAGCCGCGCAGATCAGGTCAAGGAGGATTCGCTGCGGTGCGAATATGGCCTCGTTCCAGATCTCATCCTCACCGAACTTGAGGCCGGCCGGCGGCCCCGCCTGCATTTTCCGTTCGAGAGCGTCGAACTCGGCGCACAGGTGGATCAGATCGGCGTCGGGGTGCGGTGTGGCTGCGGTGGCCGGCAGCGCGCCGACGAGGGCAACCGCCGCGGCGGACCCGAACAGCCTACGGCGAGACGTGCGCGCGCTCATGCCAGCACCTCGTCATGAAAATACGTTGCGCAGCGATCGGCCAGGCCATCGTCCCCCACTTCATCAAGAGAAATTCCGGCTGCCGCACAGACTACGACGACCACGCTGGCATGGACGCGACGCAAAGTTTCGATGCGCCGCTCCATGCCAAGCGGGTCGAGGGCTTGGTCGTCAATCGCGGACAGAACAATATCCAGCATCACCAGTTGGGCTGCCGCATCGCCGAGCGTTCTGGCCTGAAGCGTAAAGGCCAGATCTTGCAGGGCAAACTGCTGGCCTAATGAAAGCGCCATCCGACGGTCGAGCGCCAAGCCCTCGACGATGTTCTTGTCCTTCGTGGCGACGCGCCGGCGATCGAGCGCGTCGCGCGCATCACCGGCAGCCCGTGCCATTCTCGCCAGGTCAAGCGGGGACGGCATAGGCGATCGAGAACGTGCGGGAAGGGTTACGACCGGCGGCCGGTCGTATGTGATATCCTCAGCAACAGCCTTTGGCATGGGTCACTCCATGATGAGGTTAGGCCGGGCGGAGCGTTGGAGCGCTCTGGCCGGCCGATTTCGGTTGGCGAAATGCCTAACCTCAATTAGATTGATTGAGATAGGTGCAAACGTCAATCAGAAAGAATGAACTTGACCGCTCAGATTTCAGTTGAACAGTGCCGCGGTGCGCGGGCGATGCTCGGGATCAGCCAAACTGATCTAGCAACCGCAGCATCCGTATCGCGGCAAACGATCGTAGATTTTGAGCGAGGGGCTAGGGTTCCCTACCCGAACAATCTCACCGCCATCCGTGCCGCCCTAGAAGCGGCCGGCGTCGAGTTCATCGCGGAGAATGGTGGGGGACCTGGGGTGAGGTTGAGGAAGATCGAAAGGTCGGCCCAGTAGCCGACGCAGAATGCTTGCCGGCTTCAAGTTTGGCGCTTATCGTTCCCGACAACCAACGACAGGCCGTGCAATGAGAATCTCCATTTGGGCTGCTACCTTGGTAATCGCAGCAATTACCCCGGCTGCGGCCGATGAGCAGATGGAGGCCCTAGCACTACTTTGGCACTTGTACGGTTACGAGGCGATTGTGTAACCGACTGGGATTCAGTGGAGTATGCGCTGTGTCCCGGGTGAGCGACATTGGTGGGGATCTTGATGCGTGGCTGGCGCCGTTTCTCGGCGTGATCGGGCGCAGCACGCGGAGCAAATGGGCGCCGTTGTACGTGCAAGGATTGCTCGGGCCGGACGGACCGAAAAGTGTGCAGCCGATCGCCGCCCGGCTTGGGCTTGCTGGCCACGACCAGCTCCACCATTTCGTCAGCAGTCCGGTCTGGGATGATACGCCACTGTGGCGGGTGCTGGCCGAGCAGGCGGATCGTCTGGTGGGTGGTGACGACGCGGTGTTGGTGATCGACGATACGGCACTGCCGAAGAAAGGCACCGTTTCGGTCGGGGTAGCGGGGCAATACTGCGGCGCTTTGGGCAAGCAGGCCAACTGTCAGTCCCTGGTGTCGCTGACGCTGGCCCGCCGCGAGGTGCCCGTGCCGATCGGGCTGCGGCTCTTCCTGCCAAATGCTTGGACCGACGATCCCGCACGCTGTGTCAAGGCTGGCGTGCCCGAGGCGGCGCGCATTGCGCAGACCAAGCCGCAGATCGCGCTTGCCGAGATCGACCGACTGATGGCGGCGGGACTGCGCGTCGGCTGCGTGCTGGCGGACGCCGGATACGGCAGCGGGGCCCCGTTCCGCCAAGGGCTGAGCGAGCGCGGCCTGTCGTGGGCAGTCGGGGTTCCCCGCACCCTGAAGGTCTTCACCACCGGTGTGGGCTTGCTCTTTCCCCGAGCGAACAGGGGAAAGCCACGGCAGCATCCCGTGCCGAGTGAAGTCGCACGAGATGCCGCGGATGTGCTGGCAGGATGTCTCTGGCGGCGCGTCGTCTGGCGGCAGGGCACCAAGGGCGCGCTCGCCGCACGCTTTTCCGCTGTGCGGGTGCGGGTGGCCGATGGTCCACGTAGTCCCCGCCACGGCCATTTGCCGGGCGAAGAAGTTTGGCTCATCGGGGAATGGCGCAGCAGTGGCGAGCGCAAATACTATCTCAGCAATCTTGCTGTCCGCACCGCGCTGCGGCGGCTGGCCGCGGCGATCAAGGCGCGCTGGGTGTGCGAGCAGGCGCATCAGCAACTCAAGCAGGAGCTCGGCCTCGACGACTTTGAGGGCCGATCCTGGACCGGCCTACACCGACACGCACTCATGACCTGCATCGCGTTCGCCTATCTTCAGCACCTGCGGCTCAAGGCCGCCGGGCGGGGAAAAAAATCTGCCGCCGAACGCGCCGCCGCCGCGACCGACGCTGCCTGAACTGCGCCGCTCCATCAGCGCCCGCCTGTTTGCGCCACCACGACCGCCGTCACGATGTCCGCACTGCCACAAGCGTCTATCGCTCATCGCCTCCAAAGTGCCAAAGTAGTGCTAGCGCAAAGCGGCAATTGGGTTGCCATGGCCCATCGGGTGAGTGTCACGGCAGCTCCAGATGTATGTATCGTCTTCCCTCTCGAAGCGAATGTTGCGTTTCGGGCGGACGACGATGGCGTGGATTTTCGCGTAACAGACAAAAGCTGGTCTCTCCCGGCAAATACCACTGGTTCAATAATAGTCAGCGCCGGCGACTGGAAGACCGAGCTGGCTATCGCCGAAAACACCGCCACAACGATCGATGCGCCACTCTCGGCGTCTGGTGCCCTCGCGTTCTTCGCTGCTATGGACAAATCTGCGTCCATGACGGTGACAGTTGGCAAAGCAAAGCCGTTCGCCGTTTCTCTAACCGGCAGCACCAGGGCAACAAATGCTTTTCGTACTTGCGCGGGAATACATAGCAATAGCGAGACGCCCGGCGGCAATCCCTTTAAGAACGCCTTTCAAAACCCGCCCTGCAATGCGCGCAGGCAGATGAGTGAACACGCGAGGGAGGTGAAGGCGTGATGGATGTCGATCCTGCATTCGTAGCGAATGGTGAGCCGTCGGAATTTGTTAAACCAGGCGAAGCTGCGCTCGATTACCCAGCGGTGGCGACCGAGTTTCTGGCTGGTCTCAATGCCGCGCCGGGCGATGCGGGGCTGGATCTGGCGGCGCAAGCAAGCGCGGCGGCAGCGACGGTGATCGTAGGCTTTGTCAGCGTGCAGCTTATCTGGTCTGCGCCGTGGTCGGCGGCGCTTGCCTGCAACCGGCGGAACGGCGTCGAGCAGGTCTTCGAAGGGTATGCTGTCGTGAACGTTGGCCCCGGTCAGGATGAAGGCGAGCGGGATACCGCGGCGATCAGTGATCAGGTGACGCTTGGTGCCTGGTCTGCCGCGATCCGTCGGGTTCGGGCCTGTCGCGGCACCCCCCTTTTCGCCGCGATGGACGAACTGTCCATGCAGGCCCGGCTCCAGTCGATCCGGTCTGCGTCGCGCAGCCGCCGGAGCAGCTCGCGATGCAGCCGGTCCCACACGCCCGTTGCCTGCCAATCCCGCAACCGTCGCCAGCAGGTCACGCCCGAGCCGCATCCCATCTCCGCCGGGAGCATCTCCCACGGAATGCCCGTACGCAGGACGAACAGGATGCCGCTCAACGCCGCACGCGCCGGAACAGGCGGCCGGCCGCCTTTGGGCTTCAAAGAAACAGGTGGCAGCAGTGGCTCGACGATCAGCCACAGCGATTCGGGAACAAGGGGAGTGGGCATCCCTTCTCATGAATCAGCCCAGTTCCGAGTACAAGGGTTTTGAAAGGCGTTCTAAGTGATGGCCTAAACTAACCGCCCAGTATCACGTCGTATGACCGCGCCCGACTATCCCCAGCTCATGAGTGGCAACGGCCGACCAAATCCAGGAATTACTGATTATCGCACTGCCGTTCAACGTCCGGAAGATGTGGCTGCGCAAGTGAGAAACGGCGCCGGGACATAGAGATGCGCAGGGCAGGACTCGCTACCAAGATCCTTGCCGCGGTCGCGGGATCGACAATCGCGGTCATGCTGGCAGTGTATGGCGGCCTATTCGTCCGCTCGATGTTCCGACACCCGACACTGGAGCAACTGACTGCGCTCCTATTCCTTTGGCAAACACAGACTGGGGCCATGATCGCGCTTGTCGCGGCGGTCATCGGCGCTGCCGTGGTTCTACACCAAACCGGGACCACACGGCGGCAGGCGGAGACGCGGCTGATGCGAAGGGCCGAGGCGTTGCGGGCAGTGTTGCCCCTCGCGCTTGCCGAGCTATCCGACTACACGGCTAGCTGTGCGGCGATCTATGCGGGGCTATTAGCGCAGCCAAACAGTCTGCCGATCACGACCGCAGACCTGCATTTTCCGCCGCTTCCAGCGGGGCTAGCGGACCATCTGACCCAGTTGATCGAAGTGAGTGACCCGGCCCATGCCATGGCGTTGATCACCCTGGCCAGACGCGTGCAGATACACCACTCACGGGCAGAGGATGCTGCGATGCGGCTGGGAAACCGGAACGGGTTAATCTTTGTTCGGGCTAACGTTGTTTCCAATTTGATCGGCGCCGCGGAAATCTATGCCAGGTGCAATGGACTGTTTGTCTACGCCCGCGGAGCGGCGGAGGACCCGGTTAGCGAAACATCGCCGGGCGACGTGAAAACCGCACTGCGATTGATGCCTGACTGCGTTCCTCATTTTGACGAACTAGCAAGAGAGATCGACCGCCTAGCGGCCCGGCCGGATGGAGGCCGTTGGCTTGAGGTATGATCCCCGGTTCCAGTATGCGCCGCCATGATCTTGCGAAGTCATCAGCCCAGCATGTGGGCGAAATTGTGGGCCGCAGCAGAAACTTCAAATTAAACTAGCAATAACAATAGGTTACGACACCAATTGGCGGACACCCCATCCGCCAGATCCCTAATCGCCCTCGTTCGCGACAATTCGCGGTTTCCCAGAAATCCAAGCATTTTGCCAGTTTTCCGATTTGCCACCGTTCGCGCTTGACCCCACAATCCGTTGCGGCATCGTGGGTTGGCATGTTGGTTTAGGATGCAGGATGGCAGGCAAGCCCACCACGCTTGAGGTGCGAAGCCTCACTGAGCCCGGGCTCTATGGTGACGGCGGCAACCTGTGGCTTCAGTAGCAGACCGCGACCCAGCGGTCGCGGGCATTCCGGCTCACGATCGCCGGGCGGTCGCGGCAGATGGGCGATTGACACCGCCGCCGTCATGCGCGTGCTGGAGCCGATCTGGCACATCAAGCCGGAGACAGCGTCCCGGCTCAGCGGGCATATCGAGGCGGTGCTGGGCTACGCGGCGACGCAGGCCTGGACGCGCGCAAGATCGTCCTCCTGATCACGTTGGCGAAATTTGAAAAGTCGATGCCACCTCATCAGGTTATGGTGATGGTTCCGCTCGTCAGGAAATCTCCGACCCTGTAAAATTTCCCGGTACTCGGGGGCCAAATCTGTTGCCCTACCTCTCACCGGGGCGGCTTGCAGCTCGGCAAGAGGGCGACAAGGCATTGCCGGCCCCACACGCGCCTCAATCGCTGCTGGCCCCAACCCGGGCATCGAAGGACGTGACTTCGTTGCGGGGAATGCCGCTCGGGGCTCCCTGGGGCGATCGTCGATGCGGAACATATCGCGGCCTTTTTGCGTTCCCCGGCGTGGTCGGCAGAAGGCGCGGATGGCTGGCGATCTTGCCTATAGTGGCGCACGGCATCGCGCGCAGATCACCCTCCGCGAGAATCATGAACTTCGACCCTGAGAGCCCGGCATGTCCGATCAACGGTGGAATCGACTCAAACAGCGCGCCTATGAAATCTGGGAACGCCAAGGTCAGCCGGAAGGGCGGGCGGCGGGGCATTGGCAGGAAGCCGAACGGTCCCTGCAAGCCGAGGGCGAAGACCAGGCAGTTTCGGCCCCTGCCCCGGGGCCCGGACAGCTCTGGAAAGGGCGGAGCACCAGGGCTGACAGCGCCGAACAGCAGGCCACGTTGGTTGCGGCTGCCCGGAGCGTGGACAGCAATGGCCAGCCTTTGCCTCCCTTCAAGCCGGGCGCGCCGGCCATTTCCGTGAAATTGCGCCAGGCGGTCCGCCGCCAGCCGCTTCAGGCGGTCAGCATTGCCCTGGGCGCCGGCGTGCTTCTTGGCTGGATCCTGAGGGGTGAGGTCTCGCTGCGTCGGTACGTAGCTTTCAATCGGCTGGGGTCATGAATCGGACGGCCGCACGAAGCACATGATGCCGACCGTCGGCAGCCAGCAAACCACCGCATGTCCGGTGGGATTATCGCCGCGGTCAAGGACGCGTTCATGCGGGACCGGCAGCCATAGGCCGAGGATTTCAACCTCGTAGTGACCATCCCTGATCCTGTACTCCGCGAGACGGCAGTCTGCGATCGAGCAACATGGCGCGCCGGTTCTTGGCTGCTTCAGGTCGTCGAACCAGTCCTTCAAAGCTGGATCGGCCTTCTCGGACCCTCGCGGCGGTGACGCCGAGGCGGCGGCGATCGTCACCACGCCGCCAAGCCCCGCGAGCGCCACAAACAGCCAAGGTTTCACCATCGGCGTGGTCTCCTTCGCGAAGGGAACACTGCGCGGCGACGGCAGGGACCTCCGGCGCCGAGCGGTTACGGCCACGGGTTGCGTTGCCAGGTGGCCGCAACCAAGCTGTCGGCACGGTATTAGTCTGCCGGGGTCATGCGAAGCGCGGCCACCCCCCTGCCCTGCAAAACGGCGGGCACGGTAAGGAGACTGGCACGGCAAGGACGGCAAGGGGCCGATGGAAATCGAACTGAAGCTGTTGCTGCCGGAGCACGCTGCGACCGCTTTGGCACAGCACCCGATTCTGCGCTCCGCCGACGCGGAGATCCGCGAGGAACACACGACCTATTTTGATACGCCGCAGCAGAGCCTTGCCCGCCAGGGCCTGAGCCTGCGGATCAGGCGCCGCGGCACGGACCATGTGCAAACCCTGAAGTCTTCGCCCGTCGATCGCATGGTTGCGTCATCGCGGCCGGAATGGGAATGGCCGGTGGATCAGGACGCGCCTGACCTCGCTCGTTTAATGGAAACGCCCTTCGGGGCTGAGATCGTGATCGAAGAGGCATCCGCGCTGCAGCCGGTCTTCACGACCGAAATCCACCGTACCGTCCGCAACCTCCGCCTTTTCGACGAGAGCCTCATCGAGGTGGCCATCGATGAGGGCCGGATCGTCGCGGGTGAGAAGACGGAAGAGGTCAGCGAGTTTGAGCTGGAACTGAAACAGGGTCCACCGGGCCAGCTCTATCGCCTGGCACTGGACCTGCACGCGACGGTGCCCTTCGTCATCGGCACGGAAACCAAGTCACAGCGAGGTTACCGGCTATCGACGGGTAAACTGCCTGAACCGGAAAAGGGTCAGAGCCCGGCGCTCGATGGCGATCATCCGGCTGTTGCGGCCCTTGAGCGGATGATTGGCTCGGATTTCAGCCATATCCTCGCGAATCACCCGGCAGCGTGCATGGGCAACATCGAGGGCGTGCATCAGATGCGGGTGGGCATCCGCCGCCTGCGGACTGCCTTGAGTCTCTTTGGCAAGCATCTGGAGCCGACGGCTCTGGAGCACTTTGAAGCCGAGCTGAAGCGCTTTGGCCAGGTGCTAGGCGCCGCCCGCGATTGGGACGTGTTCTGCACCGAGCTTCTGCCACGGGCACACGAAGCCAAGCTGGCCTGGGCCGCGCCGCTTCGGACCGCGGCGGCGGTTGAGCGGGTGAAAGCCCACCATGCGTTGGAGGAGGAGTTGAGGCGCCCCGCACTCACTCGGCTGGTGCTGGCTCTCACCGTCTGGGTGGAACCATACGAGGCGCAGGCACCACCTGCCGGCGACGATTGGTTGCAGGGCTCGCTGCGAAAGCGCGCGCCCGCCATGTTGGATCGGATGCGCAAGCGGGTGGCCAAGCGCGGCCGGAACCCCGATCGGCTTTCGCCCGAAGCGTTGCACGGCCTGCGAAAATCACTGAAGAAGTTGCGATACAGCGTCGACGACCTCGCGGCTCTCTACCCGCCGAAGCCGGTCAAACATTATCGCCAGGCCTGCAAGCGCGTGTTGAAAGTGCTTGGCGCCATCAATGACGCGGCGATGGCCCACGTCCTTGCCGACCGGCTCCGCGCCGGCGCGCCGGCGGAGCTTGCGCCTGCCATATCCGGTTGCGCCGCGTGGAGCGACCGGCGACGCGAGAAGGCGGTTGGCAAATTGCCTGGAGAATGGGCGGAATTTGCCGCCGCAAAACCGTTCTGGGACTGAGCCTGCGGATCAAACCGGATCAGCGCTGCCTCTCCCGGCACACGACGCTTCGTGAAGCTCGCACGCGGCGGGCTGCCGCGAGACCGAGCAAGGCCACGCCAAGCTGTGCGAACGAAGTGGGTTCCGGCACGGCAATCGAGAACGCCATGATCAGCGACGTGCTGGGGCTGGAAGCCGGGTAGGTGTTCTGCTGGTAGGAATCGATCCCCCAGAACTCGACCCGCAGATCACCGTTCCGGCCAAAAGCCAAGGTGGTATAGCCGAACTTGTCGGGAGCGAAGAAGTCGATGCTGCTCGGGTTGCCCGCGGCATCGGGATCGCCCTCACGCACCACGTCCGATAGGCCTGGGAAGCCGGTCAGGCCGATTGGCGGGTCGCCGTGCGCGATCAGCTCGGGATTGTTGTCGGCACCTGTTTTGGAGCTGTACAGCAAATGCTGGACGTTGGCGTAACTGTGGTCGGTGATGAGATCGGGGCCGCCGGCGCCAAGCGGGCCGGTCAGGATCTGAAAGGCGCCCGGGAGGGTCGTGAACACGCCGGGATGGTGGCGGGGGTCCGGCTCGTATCGCAATCGGGTGGCGCGCATCTCGTGGTCGTCGGTTGTCAGGAAGACGACGTGGTCGAGGTGGCTGGCGGCGATGAATTTCAGGATGTCGTTGCGTTCGGCACGGTAATTGCCGAACCAGGATTTCGTGTCCTGGTGGACCCCGGCCTGATCGATCGGTGTGGAGATCGATATCACCGTCCAGATCGAACCCGCTGCCTTCGCCGCCGTGAGCTGGTCCTTCAACCATTGCAATTGGGTTGCGCCCAGCATCGTCCGGTCTGGATTGTCGGCGCGCGACGCGCCGACGACGTCCAGGCGGACATCGCGGTAGGACCGGTCGTCGAGCTGAATGTAGGTGGCATTCTTGCCCCAGGAACGGCTGAAGTAGTTCTGTGCCGTACCGTGGCTCCGCGGGTCGGCCGGCGCGATCACCGTCGGGGTGGCGGTTTGCAGGTTGGTGATGGCAAGGCCGGCGGTCGGCGTACCCCCGATGTCAACGGCGGTGGGGTGGTAGTTGAAGAAGGATTTCTCGGCGGCCTTGAACGCGACGGTCTGGTTGTTGAAGCTGCCGGTGCGGTTCACGTCGAAAGCCGGGTTGGTGTTCGGCGACTCAGCCGCCGGCGGTGCGCCGCCGGATTGAAGCGCCTTGTTGCCAAGCTCGTGGTTGTCCAGCAACGCGTAGATGCCGACCGCGCCGAGGAAGCTTCGCAGCCCCTGCTGGCCGGCGGTGGTGGTGATGGCGCCGGAGGGCGTGACGCCGGTGATGTTTTCGAGGTATTTACGGTTGTAATCCGCCAACGCGCCCTCAGCGGCCGCGGCGCTGCTGGCGGGGGTGAGATCGGGTGCCGCCGGTGAGCCTTCGCTGGCGGTTTCGTACATCGTGTCGCCGAGAAAGATAAAGGCGTTCAGCCCTTGCGAGCCAGGATTGGCTTGTGTGCCGAACCCGGCCATCGATATGTACGGGCGGAAGCGGGCGTCGGCATCCCCGGTGAAGCCGATCTTGAACGCAACCGCCTGGTTTGCCGCGGGCGTGGTAGAGAACTGGCCGACCGGGCTCGCGGTCGTGCCGTTGGTGAATTGATAATAATATCTGGTATCGGCGGTGAGCCCCGTCGCATGGAGTTTCAGCGTGTAGTCGTTTGTCGCGACCGTGCTGCCGCCACCGCTCCAGACGATGTTGCCGAAGGACGGATCGGTCGAGACCTGCCCGATGAGGCCGGTGATGAGGCCGCCGTTCTCGACCCGGGTCCACAAGATCGCGTCGGTGGCCGACATGTCCCCGGCTGCAACGGCATTATAGATCGGCGTCGCCTGGGTGGCGCTGGTCGGCAGGAGCATGCCGGTGATGGAAATGAAGACGGCAAACAGGGTGCGGAAGAACCGAAACCCGGTTGGTCTACGCAAAATCACCGTCTATGCCACAATCGGCTTCAGACGAATCCGCGATCCAGCCGCCTCTCGCGACGCCATAGGCCGTCCAGGCTCCATGCGCCGGGTCCGGCGAAGACGAAATACAGGAAGACGAAGCAAAACAGCGCGTCCAGTCGGCCATTGTTGAGGAGCGGAAAGAAGCTCACCGGCGCTCGCAGTTGGAAATAGGCCACCGCCATTTCACCCGACATGAAGAACGCCGCCTCGCGCGTGAACAGGCCCAGCAGAAGCAACAGGCTGCCGACGATCTCGATCACGCCCGCCAGGCCAGTCTCGGAAAACGGCGTGAAGTTTGGCGGTGGCGGCGCGGGAAACCCGAAATACTTGGACAATCCGCTTTGGAGGAAAAGCAGGGCCACGAAAATCCGCAGAATTGCGAGCATCTGCGGAGACCATCGCGCCCAGCTGGGATTCATGCCGAACATCCGCTCGTAACTCCTGCGAAATCTCTGCCGGTCTGGCGGCAAATCGACCAGCGGAAGTCAACGTCTTTCAGGCGGATTCTTCAAGGCGGGCACCTGCTCAGGCAGTTTCGTCGTCGCGCATGAAAGGCGGGTCGTTGCGCCGCATGGCTGCTTCGGCCAACGAACGCAGCATTCGCTCGGCAACGAGCCTCGGGGCGGCACCGTGCAGCGGTGCCACCCGGTCTCCGAAGTCGAGGCTGGTCAATGCCAACGCTCCTTCGATGACCTCATAGACTCCCATAAACGTCGTGCCGTTTACTCGCGCCCGTATAGTTTGCTCGTGGGGCATGTCCCGGCCCTCTTTTCACTACGTTGCGAGGCGAACAGAGATTATTTCTTGAAGCAAATCACCGATTTGTGAGTAAGCTGATAATATTTGCAATTTTCACGTTGAAAAAAACCCCATACCGTCGTTCCCCGTAGGCAACTACCGCGCGTTTTCAACCATTTAGCGGAATGGAGGTTTAGGCGTGACATTTGTCGCAAGTCCCGTGGTCCCGTGCAATCAACTCCTCGCAACCCTTCCGGCCGGGGAGCTGGAGTGGCTGCGTCCTCAGCTCTCCCGTGTCCAGATGGTCACCGGCCAGGTTCTGCACGAGCGCGGAGCCTTGATCGAGCACGCCTATTTCGTGGAAAGCGGTATCGTTTCACTGGTCAGCGGGATCGGCGAGAACGAGGTCGGCGTCGAGATCGGGATGATCGGCCGGGACGGGCTGGTCGGGGCCTGGGCGATGTTCGACGGCTCCCGGATCGCCATATGCCGCACGTTGGCGCAGATGGGCGGCGCCGCGTGGCGGATTCCGGTCCCCAGATTGCGGCAGGCCGCGGAACAGCTGCCGACGCTGCGCCGGCTTGGGTTTCGCTTCCTTGAAGCCATGCAGGCGCAGTCCGCCCAGAATGCCGCCTGCAACGCCATCCATCCGCTGCAGAAGCGGGCGGCGCGACGGCTGCTGATGGCCCATGACCGTATCGACGGGAATGAGCTCGCGGTGACGCAGAAGTTGCTTTCCGATATGCTGGGCGTGAGGCGCCCCGGCGTAACGGCGGCGCAGAAGGCCCTGCAGAAGGCCGGCTTGATCGCCTATCGCCGCGGCCGGCTGACGATCGTGGACCGCCCGGGGCTGGAGCGTGTTGCCTGCGGCTGTTACCGCGTCCTCTGCGACCAGGTACAGCCGCCTGCTCGCACTGGAAGACGCCGAACGGCCTTGGAATGGGGGCAGCCTCGGTGATCAGGCGCATCGGCATCAGGCGCTGACGGCTGACGAAACCGGGGCCGGTCCGCCGGTTTGATCCCGGGCCCGGACCGCGGCGCCGCGGCGGCGCAGATCGAATGCCAGCGCCTCGCCGATTTGCTCTCGAATAGGTGTTCGCGTATTGCCGTGGGGCGTCTTCGGGTTGCCGTGGCACGGATGAGATCGGCAGGTTGGAGTGGGATCAAGCGCGCCAGAGATCCGCCAGGCAGCAGGACAGGCCAAATCGGCCTGGCCCCAATCCGGACGCGCACCTGCCGCCCGTGGCCGGTTTCGCTGGATTGCCCCCGGCGCGGTGATCCTCGCCGCCAGCTTGCTGGCGCTGCTCACCTGGATCGGCACTCTCAGCACAATCCGCGCACAATACGCGGAAGTCGTCGGGCGGGCGGAGAGCGAGGCTGCCAACAAGGCGCTGATGCTCGAAGAGCAGCTCCGCCGCCAGTTGCTGGCGATCGACCAGACCCTGCGCATCCTCGAACTCGAATGGCAGCGCGACCCGGATCATTTCGACATTTCGATCTGGAGCAGCCAGTTGGTGCTGATCGCCGATACGGCGCTGCAGATATTCGTGACCGATGAAAAAGGCATCCTGCGCGCCAGTTCGCGCCCGGAGATCATTGGAGACGACGTCAGCGGCCGCGATTATTTCCGCCGTGAGGCCGCACTTCCGGCCGATGACGACAGGATGTTCATCGGCGGCTTAATCCAGGGTTTCAACACCGGCCGGTGGCAACTGAACATGGTCCGCCGCCTCGATCGCGGGAACAACAGCTTTGCCGGCGTGATCTCGGCCACGTACGACATCGCCGGACTGGCGCGTTTCTATGGCGGCGTCGATATGGGGCAGAAGGGCCTGATTGCGGTCGTGAACACCCCGGACGGCGGCTTGCGGACGATGGTCGGGCCGATGCCGGCGACGCCCGATGCCAGCATCGCCGGCACGCCGATGTTCGCGGCCCTGTCGGCGAGTGCCGACGGAAGATGGACCGGCCCCTCGGCGCCGGACGGCGTCAGGCGGTTCCACGCCTTTCGCCGTGTCCCGGACCGCGACCTCACCGTGCTGGTGGGCATCAACGAAGCCGATGCGCTGGCCCCTGCGGTGCTGTGGCAACGCAGCGCGCTGCTGTTCGCCGGCGGCATCTCCGCCCTGCTGGTGCTGCTGACCACCATGTTGCTGCGTCAAATCAGTGCCGCCCGCCGGCGCGAGGCGGCGCTGGGAGAGGATCGTGCCGTGCTCGCCGAATCCAACGCCTGGGCGCAGGCCAAGACCTCCCAGATGGAAGCTACCCTGACCGGCATGACTGACGGGGTGATGATGCTCGATGCCGATCTCCGGCTGCTGGAATGGAACCAGCGCTTCCCCGAATGCGTCGGCCTGGACCCCGACATCCTCAGGGTTGGCCTGCCGATGGAGGAGATCCTGCGCGCTCAGGCCCAGGCCGGCGAGTTCGGGCCGGTCGATGTCGAGGCCGAGGTCAACAGGCGGCTGAAACTGCTGCAGGCCGGCACCGCGACCGGGACGATCACCCGCACGCGCCCCGATGGGCGGGTACTGGAGTTGCGCCGCAAGCCGATGGCGGGTGGCGGCTTCGTAACCCTCTACACCGACGTCACCGCCCGCCACCAGGCGGAGGAGCGGATGCGTCAGGCCCAGACCATGGCCTCGATCGGCCGGCTGACCTCGGGCGTGGCGCACGACTTCAACAACTTGCTGTCGTCGATCATCGGCAACGCCGAAATGCTGCAGCGCGACCTGTGCGACGACCCGGTGCATGGCCGCCAGACTGCGATCATCGTCCAGTCCGCTTCACGCGGCGCCGCCTTGGTCCGCCAGTTGCTGGCGTTCTCCCGCAAGCAGACCCTGGCGCCCACCGCCGTCGACCTGAACCGCGCGGTGCGCGACCTGCGGGAGTTGCTGCGCACCGTGCTTGGAACCACGATCCGGATCGAGACGCGCCTGGAGCCGGCGCTGTGGTCGGCGCTGGTCGACCCGATCCAGATCGAGCACGTCATCCTCAACCTCGCGATCAACGCCCGTGACGCCATGCCGGACGGCGGCGTGCTGACCGTCGCGACCGACAACGAGGTGCTGGATGCACCGGCAACGGCGGCCGGGCGGCCGGGCCGGGTGAACAGCGACCTGCCCCCGGGCAGCTACGTCGTGGTCTCGGTGATCGACACCGGCACCGGGATCCCGGACCACGTGCTGCTGAATGTGTTCGAGCCGTTCTTCACCACCAAGGCGCCGGGCAAGGGCTCGGGTCTGGGGCTGAGTCAGGTGTACGGCGTGGCCAGCCAATCCGGCGGCGGCGTGCAGATCAGCAGCGAGGCGGGCGTTGGCACCACCGTGCGAGTCTATCTTCCACGCGCCGTCAAGGCAGCGGCCACGCCGGCGCCGACCGAGCTTCGCGACGTCCAGCCCGCGCCGTTGCCGGAGGCATTCCGCCGCCGGACGATCCTGCTCGTCGACGACGACGTGAGCGTGCGCGAAACCGTCGGCGCCATGCTCTCCGCCGGCGGCTACACGACGGTCGAGGCGATCGACGGCAAGGCGGCGCTGGAATTGTTCGAGGCCGGCCGCCGGTTCGACCTGTTGCTGGTCGACTTCGCGATGCCGGAGATGAACGGTGCCGAGCTGGCCAGGGCGGTGCGCGAGTGGCAGCCGGACCTGCCGGTGGTGCTGATGACCGGATATCGCGACGACGACCGCCTGGCCGGCGAGCGATGGGTGCTCGGCAAGCCGTTCCACATGGCCGACCTGGCGGCGATGCTGCGCGACGCCCTGACGCCGGCGGGCGAGGTTCACGACTTCGACCCGGTCGGCCGTTTCCACAACTGAGAGGCGCCGCGTTGTTGCGCCGTCCGCAATCGCACGGGCTTCTCGGCTTTGGCGAGTTTGAGTAGGGTCCGTCGCACGCGCCGCGGGGGAAATTGACAATGCAACAAGAACATCCGGGCCAAGAACATCGGGGCACTGCTTTCGACATGCCGCAAACCGCGGCCAACCATGTGCCGCTCTCGCCGCTGTCGTTCCTGGCGCGCACCGCCGCGGTGTATCCGGATCGCCTCGCGGTGATCCACGGCACCAGGCGGATCACCTGGCGCGACAGTTATGCAAGGTGCCGCAGGCTTGCATCGGCACTGGCGGCAAGCGGCGTTGGCCGCGGCGACACGGTGGCGGTGATGGCGCCGAACGTGCCGGCGCTGTTCGAGGCGCATTTCGGCGTGCCGATGATCGGCGCGGTGCTGAACGCGCTGAACATGCGCCTGGACGCCGCCGGCATCGCCTTCATCCTGCTGCATGGCGGCGCGCGCGTGCTGATCGTCGACCGGGATTTCGCCGGCGTCGCGGCCGGCGCCTTGGCGTTGCTGGAGCCGGCGCAGCGTCCGTTCGTGGTGGATATCGACGACGCGATGGCGGCACCCGCAGATCCCGTCGGCCTGATCGAATACGAGGCGTTCCTGGCCGGCGGCGATCCCGATTTCGCCTGGTCCCAGCCGCCGGACGAGTGGGACGCGATCGCGCTGAACTATACCTCCGGCACGACAGGCGATCCGAAGGGCGTGGTCTACCATCACCGCGGCGCCTATCTGAACGCCTTGGGCAACGTGCTGACCTGGGGCATGACGGAACATCCCGTGTATCTCTGGACGCTGCCGATGTTCCATTGCAACGGCTGGTGCTTTCCCTGGACGATCACGGCACTTGCCGGCACCCATGTCTGCCTGCGCCGGGTCGAGGCCGAGGCGATCCTTGCCGCCATCGCCGCCCACGGCGTCACCCATCTCTGCGGCGCCCCGATCGTGATGAACATGATGCTGAACGCGGCCATTTGGCCCGATCTCGCGGGCCGGTCGGTGCGGATGATGACCGCGGGTGCCGCCCCGCCGGCGGCGGTGATCGAGGGTCTGGAGCGCCGCGGCGTCGCCGTCACCCATGTCTACGGCCTGACCGAGGTCTATGGCCCGGTCACCGTCTGCGCCTGGCAGGATGCATGGAACGATCTACCCGCACCGGAGCGCGCCCGCATCAAGTCCCGCCAAGGCGTGCCGTACCCGACCCTGGAAGGGCTGATGGTGGCTGATGTCGAAACCCTCCTCCCGGTGCCGAAGGATGGCGTGACGATGGGCGAGATCATGTTGCGCGGGAATATGGTGATGAAGGGCTACCTGAAGAATCCGACCGCAACCGCCGCGGCCCTGGCCGGCGGCTGGTTTCACACCGGCGACCTCGGCGTCTGGCATCCCGACGGCTATATCGAAATCAAGGACCGGTCCAAGGACATCATCATTTCCGGTGGCGAGAATATCTCCACCATCGAAATCGAGGACACCCTGTACCGCCACCCCGCCATCCTGGAAGCGGCGGTGGTCGCCCGGCCGGACGCGAAATGGGGCGAAACCCCTTGCGCTTTCGTCACCCTGAAGCCGGGGATGGCGGCGACGGAAGCGGAGATCATCGCCTTCTGCCGCGACCACATGGCGCGCTTCAAGGTCCCGCGCAGCGTCGTGTTCGGGCCGCTTCCGAAGACCTCCACCGGCAAGATGCAGAAATTCCAGCTGCGCGAGCGCGCGCGGCGGCTTTGAGTTGCAGAGCGCAGCCTTTCGCCGGCCTCAACCGGCACCGAAATGACGGGATCTCGATTTTCGTACGGCGGCGAAAACATCTAGCCTCGCGCGCCGACGCGGGAGAATTGCCATAGCCAAGTACCAGCCGACCCTGGCTGAGCATTCGCGGACGCGCCAGGCGCGTGGTGACCGCCGGGCCGCGGCGTTCAGCCGGCGGCAGGAGCGCTCCGGCTTCCTTGTCTACTGGCCAGCGATTCCCGCCTTGCTCGCCATCGCCGTCCTGCTCTGGTGGCTCTTCGTCCGCTGATTGCGCCGGGTCTGGATCGGCGTTCGGTCCTGCCCCTTGGCCGATTATTGCAGGTCCACCGCGTGCTGCTTCAGGTCTTCGAGCCGGCAATAGCGCAGCGCGCCCTCATGGGTTGCCGCCAGCACGATTTGGGGTGCGGCGCCGACGTCCAGCGCCTCCTGCCAACGCGGCGCGCAGAGGCACCAACGATTGCCGGGGCGAAGGCCGGCGAACCCGTATTGCGGCATCGGCGTCGAGAGGTCGTTGCCCTGGCTGCGGCTGAAGGCGAGGAATGCCGCCGTCATGATCGCGCAGACGGTGTGGCTGCCAAGATCGGCGGGGCCGGTGTCGCAACAACCGTTACGGAAGAAGCCGGTGGTCGGCCCGGGAGGCTCCCCTCCCTCCGAGCAGCCCAGCAGGACGCCGCCGAGCACGTTGCGGGACGGCCGGCGGCCGCTGCCGTCGCCGGCGTCGTCGAACGGCATGGCTCAGGCCGCCCCGCTGAGTGCCGCGGGCGCGCGGGCGGCAAGGCCGTCGAACAGCGCCCTGCCCCGGTCACGCCAGACCGCCACCGGATCATCGGCCTCCAGCAATTCGAAACGGCTGACGCAATGCGGCCATTGCAGGGTGCCCAGCACGATGTAGTCGGCATAGTCAGGGGCGGCGCCGCCGAGCCAATCCTGGTGCCGCAGCAAATGGCGCAGCGGCGCCAGCGTGGTTCGGAATGGCACCACGCGCTCCGCCCGGTCGACGATCACGTCCTCCAGCGTCGTGCCGAAATTCCGCTCCCGGGTCTGGCGGAAATAAGCCTGGTCCTCCGGTCCGATGACATCGAGGATGTCGCGCACCACCAGCCGGGCGATGCCGGGCAGCAGCACGGTATCGGCCCAGGCGTTGATGAACCGCACATGGGCGCGGTCGCCGTTGAACAGGCTCGGGCGATCGGGATAGGCGTCCTCGAGATATTCCGCGATCGCCCATGAAATCATGCACGACCCGCGACCCGTCGACGATCACCGGCACCTTGGATTGGCCGGAGAATGCAAGCTTTTCGCCCTCGGTGAACCGCCAGGGCACGCCCTCGACATCAAGCCCCTTATGCGCGAGCGCCAGCCGCGTCCGCCAGCAATACGGGGAAAAGCGCAGGTCCGGATCTGCGCCAGCGAGCTCGTAGAGGGTGATGGCCATGTCTGCCTCCTGTTCGGCCCATAGGCTAGCGCGGCGGCCGGCTTGCGTCACGATGGGCGGGCATGGCGATGCCGCATCTTCGTGATGCGTCATATCAATCGCGCAAGACTTGCGCACCGGCTGCCCCCGCCGCGATAATGCCGCGATCCATGCAACAGAAGCGTCACCATTACCGCGAGGCCGCTTGAACGTCCTCGCATCCCCTCGGGGCCCGTCTGTCGATCGAGGTCGTGCACGACCTCGTCTGCCCCTGGTGCTATCTCGGCCTCCGGCGCCTGATGCGCACGCTGCGCCGGCGACCCGACTTGCTCTACGACATCACCTGGCGCCCGTTCCTGCTCAATCCCGACATGCCGCGCGCCGGGAATGCCGCGCACCGACTACGTGATCCGCAAATTCGGCGGCGAGGATCGCGCGCGCAGGCTCTATGCATCGATCGCCGAGATCGGCCGTGCCGAGGGCATGGTGTTCCATTTTGAGCGCATTCGCCGCACCCCGTCCTCGGTCGATGCGCACCGCCTGGTGCGCTGGGCCGCGGGCTTCGGGCTCGCGTACCGAGTTGGTCGAGGCGCTGTTCACCGCGCATTTCACCGACGGCTCCGATATCGGCGACATCACCTTCCTGACCGGCCTCGCCGTGGCCTTCGGGCTGGACGGCGCGCGGCCCGCGCCTTCCTCGTGAGCGACGCCGAACGCGACAGCGTGCACGCGGAGAATCTCCGCGCCCATCGGCTCGGCATCAACGGCGTGCCGTGCTTCGTGATCGGCGGGCGCCATGCCATCGCCGGGGCGCAGGAATCCGAAGTGATCGAGCGATTGCTCGATGTCGCGGTGGTCGAGGCGACCGAACTCGCGTGACGGATGCGCTTGTTCGCCAAGCCCGTGATGCCGCACTCGCCGCTTACGCGCCATATTCCGGCTTTCGCGTCGGTGCCGCAGTGCTTGCCGGCGGCCAGGTATTCCGCGGCTGCAATGTCGAGTGCGCATCCTACGGACTGACGGTCTGCGCCGAGCGGAACGCGATCTTCGCGGCAATCGGCGCGGGCCACCGGCGGATCGACCGCATCGCCCTCGCCTGCATCGACGCCACCACCGAGGGTGGTGCCGCATTGATGCCGTGCGGTGCCTGCCTGCAGGTGATCGCCGAATTCGCCGACCCCGACACCGTGGTGCAGGTCGACGGCGCTGGGGATTTCACCCTGCGCGCGTTGCTGCCGAACGGCTTCGGCCTGCCCCGCGCCTAAATCGACGCATTCGGAAGCGCTTGGCGATCCGAATGCGTCGATAAAGCGGCTTTGTCCCTATGTAGGAACGAGTACGCTCAAGCTGAGCGTGCTTTAGGTGCCGGCGGTGACCAGCGCGTTTGCGATGGTGTTGAACACGTCGCCGAGACCATTGCCGACGAATTGCGTGCCGGTGATCACGACACCGCCGATGACCGCGGCAATCAGGCCGTATTCCAGCGCGGTTACGCCATTCACGTCACGCTGCAACAGAGAAAGCAGGCGGCAGAGCTTGATCATCACGACATTCCTGTTCGTAGTCATGTGAGGCATCTCGAAAAAATAGCCATCGTGTTGTTAAGAACCGGTCAGTGATTTGCGCAGCCGTAACGAGTTACCTGTCCGATGGACGGATTTACGGCAGCTCACGCAAAGTTGATCGCATCGGCCCGCCAGTGCGGCCGCAGCGTGCCGTCAGGCGGCGCGCGCCTCGACGGCGATGCGCTGAAGGTTGGCGACGATGTCGTTCGCCGCTTTCAGCCGCTCGGCCACCGTCATCTCGCGAACGATGGCGAGCCGATGATCGGGGCGCAGCTTCACCGTCCCGCCCTTCTTGGCCAACCAATTGATGAGCCCCGCCGGATTGCTGAACTGATTGCTGCGAAAGCCGAGCACCATGCCACGCGGCCCAGCCTCCAGCTTCTCCACGCCCGCCGCCCGGCAACCCCGCTTCAGGCCGACCACGGCGAGCAGATTCGCGACTTCCTCGGGCAACGGCCCGAATCGATCGACCAGCTCCGCCGCCATCGCCTCGGATTCGGCGTCGGTGCTGAGGGCGCCGATGCGGCGGTACAGGCCGAGCCGTACCGGCAGGTCGCGGACATAGTCCTCGGGGATCAGCACCGGCAGGCCGAGGGCGATGTTCGGTGTCCAGTCCCGGTCATCGGTGCGGCGGCGGCCCTTTTCGGCGCGCATTTCGGCCACCGCGTCTTCCAGCATCTGCTGATAAAGTTCGATGCCGACCTCGCGGATATGCCCGCTCTGCTCGTCGCCCAGCAGGTTGCCGGCGCCGCGAATGTCGAGGTCGTGGCTGGCCAAAGTGAAGCCCGCGCCCAGCGCGTCCAGCGTCTGCATCACCGTCAAACGCTTCTCGGCGGCAACGCTCAGCCGATGGTTCGGCGGCCAGGTGAGATAGGCGTAGCCGCGCTGCTTGCCGCGCCCGACCCGGCCGCGCAACTGGTAGAGTTGCCCAAGGCCGAACATGTCGGCCCGATAGATCACCAGCGTGTTGACCGCCGGCATGTCGAGCCCGCTCTCGACGATGTTGGTGGACAGCAGAATATCGTATTTGCCGTCGCCGAACTCGGTCATCACCCGTTCCAGCTCGGTCGGCGCCAGGCGGCCATGCGCCTGCACGGTCCGCGCCTCGGGAACGATTTGCGCCAACCGCTCGGCCATCCGGCCAAGGTCCTCGACGCGCGGCACCACGCAGAACACCTGGCCGCCGCGGAACCGCTCGCGCTGCAGCGCCTCGCGGATCACCACGGCGTCGAACGGCATGATGAAGGTGCGCACCGCCAGCCGATCGACCGGCGGTGTGGCGATCAGGCTCATCTCCCGCACGCCGGTCAACGCCAGTTGCAAGGTACGCGGAATTGGCGTCGCGGTCAGCGTCAGCACATGCACGTCGGCTTTGATGGCCTTCAGCTTTTCCTTATGCGAGACGCCGAAATGCTGTTCTTCGTCGACGATCAGCAAGGCGAGTTCGCTGAACTGCACCGATTTTGCCAGCAGCGCGTGGGTGCCGATGACGATGTTCACGGAGCCGTCGGCCAGCCCGCGGCGAACCTCGGTCGCGTCCTTCGCCGTGACCATCCGCGACAATTGGCCAATCTTGACCGGCAGGCCGGCGAAGCGCGCGGTGAAGGTGCGAAAATGCTGACGCGCCAGCAACGTGGTCGGCACCACCACGGCAACCTGGCCGCCGGACATCGCGGCGACGAAGGCGGCCCGCAGCGCCACCTCGGTCTTGCCGAAGCCGACATCGCCGCAGATCAGCCGGTCCATCGGCCGGCCGCTGGCCATGTCTTCCAACACGTCGGCGATCGCGCGGGACTGGTCCTCGGTCTCGGCAAACGGGAAGCGGGCACAGAATTCGTCCCACGCACCTTCTGGTGGCGCCAGGATTTCGGCGTCGCGCATCTTGCGGGCGGCAGCGATCCGGATCAGCTCGCCGGCCATGTCGCGGATGCGGCTCTTCATCCGCGCCTTGCGCGCCTGCCAGCCGGTGCCGCCGAGCTTGTCGAGCGCCACGCCGCCGGTCTCGCTGCCGAAGCGCGACAGCATCTCGATGTTCTCGACCGGGAGGAAAAGCTTGTCGTCGCCGTCATAGAGCAGCCGCAGGCAGTCATGCGGCGCGTCCGAGACGGTCAGCGTCACCAGACCGTCGTAACGGCCGATGCCGTGGTCGGCATGCACCACGAGGTCGCCCTCGGCGATCTCGGTGGCTTCGGCGATGAACTGGTCGGCGCGCTTGCGGCGGCGCGGCGGCCGGCTGATGCGCTCGCCGAGCAGGTCCTGCTCGCTGACCAACGCGACCTCGCGCGCCACGAAGCCGCGCTCGATGCCGAGGGTGACGAGCGAAGCCGGCTGGGTCTGCGCCTGCGCCCAGCTCTCGGCCGGCGCGATGTTGATCCCGTGCTCGCGCAGCAAATTGCCGATCCGCTCGCGCGAGCCGCGGGTCCAGGCCGCCACCACCAGCTTGCGCCCGTCCTTGGCGAAACGCTCGGCCTGCTCGCGCAACTGGTCGAATACATTGACCCCCGGGCCGCCGCCGGCCTGGGCGAAGATCGGACCGGGACGGCCGCCGCCATCGATGCCGGCGGCCTTGTCCGGCATGGCGAACGGGCTGAACACCAGAATCGGCGGATGCCCCGGCTTGCCGTCGCCGAGCATGTCGTCCCAGCCGGCGCGATCGAGATAGAGCAGCCGTGGCGGCAGCGGCCGGTACGGCGTCTCGCCGTCCCGCGGCACCGTCTGGCGGGCGGAAAAATGATCCTCGATCATTTCGAGCCGGGCGGCGAGCACGTCTTCGGCCTGATGGTCGAGGCTGACCGACGCACCCGGCAGGTAATCCGCCAGCGTCTCCATGGCATCGTGGAACAGCGGCACCCAATGCTCCATCCCCGGATGCCGGCGGCCTTCGGAGATCGAGAGGTAAAGCGGGTCCTCCGCCGCCTTGGCGCCGAACAATTCGCGCCATTCGGTGCGGAACCGGGCGACGCTCGCCTTGTCGAGAAACACCTCCGACACCGGGCGCAGCACCAGGCGGTCGAGCTTGGCCGCACTGCGCTGGGTGGCGGGATCGAAGCTGCGGATGCTCTCGATGGTGTCGCCGAACAGATCGAGGCGCACCGGATCGGGGCTGCCGGATGGAAAGATGTCGATGATGCCGCCGCGCACGGCGTATTCGCCCGGCTCCATGACGGTGCCGGCGCGGCCGTAGCCGTTGGCTTCCAGGAAGCGCGTCAGCTCCTCCGGCCGGACGCTGCCGCCGCTCGCCAACACCATGCTGCTGCCCTGGAAGACGTGGCGCGGCGGCACGCGCTGTACCAGGGCGTTCACCGTGGTCAGCACGATGCGGCGGCGCTTGCCCGGCTCCAGCAGGCGCGCCAGGGTGAAGATCCGTTCGGAGACCAGTTCCGCGTTCGGCGAGACGCGGTCGTACGGCAGGCAGTCCCAGGCCGGGAAACGCAGCACTTCGGCGTCGGGTGCGAAGAACGCCAACGCCTCGGCGAGGCGGGCCATGCGGGCGTCGTCGCGGGCGGCGTGCAGCAACGGGCCGTCGTGCTCGGCGCTGCGCCGCGCCAGCAGGATCGCATCCCAGCCTTCGGGGGCGCCGTAGACGGTCGTGGTCATCGGCCGACCTTCACTTGCCGGCCGCGTCCCGCAACGCCCGCAGCATCGGGCAATCGACCTCGCCCGGGATCGGCCGCCGCCCGGTCAACCAGTCCGCCAGGTCCACATCGGGCAATTCCATCAGCATTTCCAGCGCATCCATCTCCGGCTCCGTCAGAATCTCCAGCCGGGCGCGCACGTAGCCGCCGATCAGCAGATCGTTCTCCTGCGTGCCGCGATGCGTGGCACGGAACAACAGACGCCGGCGGCGGGTTGCCTGGGAAACCAAGTTTGCCTGAGAATCGGTGTCTGCCATCAATGCTTTGTCATATAGCGATGGCCCCTAACAGTGTCAGCCCGTGGAACCCGACCCCCTCATCCCGCTCCTTGCACCCCTGACCAGCCTTCGCGGCGTCGGCGCGGCCGTGGCCCGGCTGATCGCGCGCGCGGCCGGTGGCGAGCGGGTGCTCGACCTGCTGTTCCATTTGCCGGAATCCTACCTCGACCGCCGCACCCGTAGCAGCATTCGCGCAGCCGTGCCCGGCCAGATCTGCACCCTCGAGGTCGAGGTGATCCGGATCGAGCCGCCCGCCACGCCGCGCCAGCCGACCAAGGTCGTGGTCGGCGACGGCAGCGGCTTCGCCGAACTCGTGTTCTTTCAGCGCTACCCCGCGGCCAAGCTGCCGGTCGGCGCCCGAATCCTGCTGTCCGGAAAATTCGACGAGCGGCGCCAGATGGTTCACCCCGACCACATCGTGCCGGTGGGCATGGCCGAGACCTTCCCCGGGATCGAACAGGTCTGGCCGCTCACCGCCGGATTGTTCGCCTGGCACCTGCGGCGGCCGGTGGCGGAATGCCTGGCCCGCTTGCCCAGTTATCCCGAGTGGCACGACGCGGCCCTGCTCCGGCGCGAGGGCTGGCCCAGCTTCGGCCAGGCCCTGCGCGGCTTGCAGGCGCCGACCGAACCGCCCTCCCCGGCCCTGCGCCGCCGCCTCGCCTATGACGAGTTGCTGGCGCATCAGGTGTCGCTCGCGGTGGTGCGCCGGCGCGAGCGCGCCCGCCCCGGCCGCGCCATGCCCGGCGATGAAACCTTGCGTGCCCAGGCGATCGCCGCGTTCGGCCACCGGCTGACCACGGCGCAATCCCAGGTGCTGGCCGAGATCGACGCCGACATGGCGGCACCGCGGCGGATGCTGCGATTGCTGCAAGGCGATGTCGGCGCCGGCAAGACGCTGGTGGCGGTGCTGGCGATGCTGCGCGCCGTCGAATCAGGAGCGCAGGCGGCATTGATGGCGCCGACCGAGATCCTCGCCCGCCAGCACATGCGGACGCTGGAGGCGATTTGCCCGGTGCCGGCGGCGCTGCTAACCGGCACCGTCACCGGCAAGGCCCGCACGCGGGTGCTGGAGGGTTTGCAGGACGGCAGCCTGCCCATCGTCGTCGGCACCCACGCGCTGGTGCAGGAGGGGGTGGAATTCGCCTCCCTCGGCCTCGCGGTGATCGACGAACAGCATCGTTTCGGCGTCGATCAACGGCTGCGGCTGGGCCGCAAGGGCGACGCCGCCGACGTGCTGGTCATGACCGCGACGCCGATTCCGCGCACCATGCTGCTGACGCAATGGGGTGAGATGCAGGTCAGCCGCCTGACCGGCAAGCCGGCGGGGCGCCGCCCTGTCCGCACCACGTTGCATTCGCTCGCCACCATGCCCGACATCCTCGACGCCATCGCCCGCCAACTCGATGCCGGCGGCAGCGTGTTCTGGGTGTGCCCGCTGGTGTCCGAAAGCGAGATGCTCGACGTCGCCGCCGCCGAGGAACGTTTCGCAACCTTGCGCGGTCGTTTCGGCGCCGCCGTCGGCCTCGCGCATGGCCGCCAGGACAGCGCCGTCCGCGAAGCCGCCCTCGCCGCCTTCGCCGCAGGTGAGACTCGCATCATGGTGGCGACCACGGTGATCGAGGTCGGCGTCGACGTGCCGCAGGCCAGCGTCATGGTGGTGGAGCATGCCGAGCGCTTCGGCCTCGCCCAATTGCACCAGTTGCGCGGCCGCGTGGGCCGGGGTTCGCAGGCGAGCTTTTGCCTGCTGCTGCACGCCGACTGGATGCCGCAAGCGGCGCGGCAGCGGCTGATGCTGCTGCGCGACACCGATGACGGCTTCGAAATCGCCGACGAGGATTTCCGCCTGCGCGGCGGCGGCGACCTGCTCGGCACCCGGCAATCCGGCGGCCCGGGCTGGCGCATCGCCGACCCCACCGAGGACGAGGGCCTGCTGCACATGGCGGCGGGCGACGCCGAATTGCTGTTGCAGAAGGACCCTCGACTTATCAGCGAGCGCGGCCGTGCGGTGCGCATCCTGCTGCGCCTGTTCGACCGCACCGCCGCCTTCCGCACCCTACATTCGGGTTAAACAATCTCCATTCCAGGTGCCACCGGTTGCATTCAACGGCAGTTGCGCTATTCCGGCGGCACCCGATTCCACTTCGGCGACTTGAATCCTGGAGACCGCCCCGTGGCTGACGTGATCGTGCCGAACTCCCCGGCCGCATCCCTGATCGAGATCCAGGGCCTCACCAAACGTTTCGGCACCTTCGTTGCGGTCGACGGCGTCACCTTCAACGTGGCGCGCGGCGAGGTGCTCGGCTTCCTTGGACCGAACGGCGCCGGCAAGTCCACCACCATGCGCATGCTCGCGGGCTTCATGACACCATCGGCCGGCACCGCGCGGATCTGCGGCCACGACGTCCAGACCGATTCGGTGGCGGCGCGGAAAACCCTGGGCTTCCTGCCGGAGGGCGCGCCGACCTACCCTGAAATGACGGTGCTGGCCTTCCTCAATTTCGTCGCCGCCATTCGCGGCTATCACGGCGGCGAACTGACCGACCGGGTGCAACACGCGATCGGCCTCACTACCCTCGCCGGCGTCCGCCTGCAGCCGGTGGAAACCTTGTCGAAGGGCTTCAAGCGCCGCGTCGGCCTCGCCCAGGCACTGCTGCACGATCCACCGGTGCTGGTGCTGGACGAGCCGACCGATGGCCTCGATCCCAATCAGAAGCACGAGGTTCGCACCCTGATCGCGCGCATGGCGCCGGAAAAGGCGATCGTCATCAGCACGCATATCCTCGAGGAGGTCGACGCGGTCTGCTCGCGCGCCATCGTCATCGCGGGTGGCCGCATCGTCGCCGATGCAACGCCCGCGGAGCTGATGGCCCGCCACCCGAGCGGCAAGCTCGACGACGTGTTCCGCGACCTCACCAACCCCGCCGCCGAGAGGGCCGCCTGAGATGCGCAACACGCTGATCGTGGCACGGCGCGAACTGGGCGGCTATTTCGCGACGCCAGTCGCGGTCGTGTTCATCGTCATCTTCCTGGCCTTGCAAGGCGTGCTGACCTTCAACCTTGGCAGCTTCTTCGACCGCAACCAGGCTGATCTCGCGCCCTTCTTCAACTTCATTCCCTGGGTGTTCCTGCTGTTGATCCCGGCAATCACCATGCGGCTATGGGCGGAGGAACGCCGGCTCGGCACTATCGAGTTGCTGCTCACTTTGCCGATCACCCAGGCGCAGGCCGTGGTCGGGAAATTTCTCGCCGCCTGGGTATTCTGCGCCATCGCCTTGGCGCTGACCTTCCCGTTCGTCATCACCGTCAACATCCTGGGCCGGCCGGACAACGGGGTGATCGCCACCGGCTACGCGGGCGCGCTGCTGGTGGCCGGCAGCTTCCTGGCAATCGGCGCCGCGGTCTCCGCCACGACCAAGAACCAGGTGATCGCATTCGTGCTGGCGGTCGCCGTGTGCTTCCTGTTCGCCGTCGCGTCCTACCCACTGGTGACCGACTTCCTCTCCAGGAACGTGCCTGCTCTGGCCGACATCGCCCGCCGCATTTCGGTGGCCGAACGGTTCCAGGCCTTCACCCGCGGCATCGTGTCGCTGCGCGATGTCGTCTTCTTCGCCTCATTCATCGGGTTCTGGTTGTTCCTGAACACCGTCATCGTCGATCACCGCAAGGCGGATTGAGCATATGCGTCGCTTCTGGACTTCCGCCGTCGGCGTCGTCGCGGTTGCGGCGATCCTCGTCGGCATCAACATGTTCACCGATTCACGGCTGGCCGATATCCGCGCCGACCTCACCCAGCAGCATCTCTACACGCTGTCCGACGGCACCAGGAAAATCCTGGCCGGCCTGAAGGAGCCGATCACCCTGCGGCTGTACTACTCCCGCGCGCTGGGCAGCCGCATTCCGATGTACGGCGCCTATGCCGATCGCGTGCGCGAGATGCTGAACGAATACGCGAGCGTCGCCGGCGGCAAGGTCAAGCTGGAATTCTTCGATCCCGAGCCGTTCAGCGACACCGAGGATCGCGCCATGGCGTTCGGCATGCAAGGCGTGCCGATCGATCAATCCGGCGAGCAGGTCTATTTCGGCCTCGCCGCCAGCAACCTGCTCGATGACGAGCGCAGCATCGCCTTCTTCCAGCCCGAGCGCGAACGCTTCCTGGAATACGACCTGACGCGGCTGGTCTACGAACTTTCCAACCCGACCCGCGCGGTGGTCGGCGTGATGTCGTCGCTGCCGATGGATGGCGATCCGCGGATGATGATGATGTCGCGCGGCCAGGGCGGCGCCGGCGCGCCATGGGCCTCGATGCTGCAGTTGCGCCAGACCTTCACGGTCAAGAACGTGCAGACCGATACGCAGGTCGATCGACCCCGACGTGCAGGTGCTGCTGGTCGCCCAGGCGCAGAACCTGTCCGACAACACGCTGTATGCGATCGACCAGTTCGTCATGCGCGGCGGCCGGCTGATGGTGATGGTGGACCCGCACAGCGACGCGCAGGCGGCAACGCCGGGTCCGGAAGGTCAGCCGCCGACCAATACCTCCAGCAATCTCGCCAAGCTGTTCGACGCCTGGGGCATCGCCTATGACCCGAACAGCGTGGTCGGCGACCTCACCGGCGCCTGGCGGGTGCGCGCCAACCCTGGCGACCGGGTGCAGGCGGTGGATTTCGTCGCCTGGTTCAACATCCGCGACGGCATTTCCCACGACGACCCGGCGACCGCCGACCTCACCCAGGTGACCGTCGCCTCGCCCGGGGCGATCTCGAAGAAGCCTGACGCGATCATCGAGTTCTCGCCGCTGCTGTCGACCGACGATCAGTCGGCGCTGATTCCAGTGGCGAAGCTGCGCGAATTCCCCGATCCGGCGAAAATCCTTGCCGACTTCAAGGCGGATGGCACGAAGCGAGTGATCGCGGCCAGGGTGCGCGGCATGCTGCATTCAGCCTTCGCCGGGCCGCCCGACCTGCCGAAGGCCGAACCAGGCAAGGAAGCCCCGAAGCGTCCGGATAATTTCCCCGCCTACAAGGCGCAGACCGATGGTCCGGCCAACATGGTGGTGGTCGCGGACAGCGACATCCTCGCTGATCGTTACTGGGTGCGGGTGCAGGATTTCTTCGGCCAACAGGACGCGACGCCGTTCAGCGACAACGGGCCGTTCGTCGCCAACCTGATCGGCACGCTGGCCGGTGGCGACGCGATGATCGGGCTGCGCAGCCGCGGCTCCAGCCTGCGGCCATTCGACCTCGTCGACAACATGCAGCGCCAGGCCGAGGCCAAGTTCCGCCAGACCGAACAGGCGTTGCAGGCGCATCTGACCGACGTGCAGAAGCAACTGACCGAATTGCGCACCGGCCGCGGCGAGGCCGGCGCCAACGCGGTGATCAGCGAGCAGCAACGCGCCGCGATCGACGACCTCCGCCACGACGTCGCCGAGACGCGCGGCAAGCTGCGCAACGTGCAACTGGAACTTCGGCGCGACATCTCCCGCCTGCAGAACGATCTGCGGCTGTTCGACATCGTGCTGGTGCCGGCGCTGCTGACGCTGCTCGCTGTTGTCCTCGGTCTGGTACGACGGCGCCGGCGCGCGAGGGCGCGGGCATGAAACAGCGCACCCTGATCCTGCTGATCGTGCTGGCCGTGGTGGCCGTCGGCCTCGGCTGGCAGTTCGGCACCCGCACCCAGCCCGCCGGGCGGACCGAAATCGCTGCCGGTACCTTGGTGTTCCCGGGCCTCGCGGCAAAGCTGCCGCAGGTGACGCGGATTGAAGTGCTGCACCAGGGCCAGCATCTGGCGCTGGTGCAGGCAAACGGCAAATGGGGCATCGCCGATCGCGGCGGCTTCCCGGTGCAGCAGGACAAGCTGCGCGAGCTGCTCACCGGCCTCACCGAACTGCGTATTACCGAACCGCGCACCAGCGATCCGACCCAGCTCGCGCGTCTCGGCGTCGAGGATCCCGCCCCCGCGACCGCCAACAGCAACTTGCTGACGTTGCTGGACGAAAAAGGCGACAAGCTGGCCGAACTGGTCGTTGGCCACCGCCGCGTGCGCACCCAGGGCAATGTGCCGGAGACCATCTATATCCGCCGTCCCGGCGAGAGCCAGGCCTGGCTCGCCGAGGGCCGGCTGCCGGTGGATGCCGACCCGCAACTGTGGTTCGACCGCGACATCGCCAATATCGACCATGCCAAGATCGCCTCCGTGCTGGTGACCCGCGGCGACAGCGTGCTGGCGTTCGGCCGTGACGGCGACAAGCTGGTGCTGAAATCTCCGCCCGAGCATCCGAAGCTGGACGAGTACCGCGTCGAGGATGTCGGGCGTTCGCTGGAGACTTCTGACGCTGACCGATGTGAAACCGGCGGCGCAGGAGCCGGGCGAGAAACTCGGCACCGCTGATCTCACCACCACCGACGGCATGAAGGTGACGGTGACGGTGTTCAAGGCCGGCAACGACATCTGGACCCAATACGCCGCCACCGGCGAGGGCGACGCCCGCAAGCCGGCCGAGGCGATGCAGGCGCGCGTTTCCGGCTGGGCGTTCCAGGTCGGTGCCTGGAAGGAAAAATCCTTCGTGCCGACGCTCGACATGCTCAAGGCCGACGAGCCCGAAGCCAAGCCGGCCTCCGAAGCTCCGACCCCGGACGCCGCCAAGCAGCCATAATGGCCGAGCAGGCATAGTGGAGAGGGAATTCCCCACCCGCCCAATCGTCGGCATCGGCATCGTGGTGCTCCGCCGCCGCCTTGATGGTGGCGAGGTGTTGCTGGTACGGCGCGGCAAGGCGCCGAATTCGGGGCCATTGGAGCTTGCCCGGCGGCGCGCAGGAATTGGGCGAAACCGCGGAGACGGCGGCGCGGCGGGAATTGCAGGAAGAAACCGGCCTGGTCGTCGGGCCGCTGTTGCTGGCGGCCAATGTCGACAGCATCCACCGCGACCCCGATGGGCGGGTGCGATATCACTATACCATCATCGATTTCGCCGCCGCCTGGACGGATGGCGAGGCGGTGGCGGGCGGCGATGCCAGCGACATCGCCTGGGCGGATTTCGATGAGATATCGCAATACAAGCTTTGGACCGAGGCGCATCGCGTGATCGCCATTGCAAGGCGGCTGTTGGGCTGCTGAAAATGCGGCAGCCCAAATACGGCAGCCCCGGGGTGATGCGATGAAGACGCTGATTCTGCTGATCCTGCTCGCCGGCGCCGGAATTTATTTCTATCCCGGCTGGAAGGAGCATGCGGACGGGCCGTGCCTGGCACTGGAGAAGCGCATTGCAGTCCTGGTGCAAGAACAACTCCGCGCCCTGCCGCCCTCCGCCGACCCAAGATTGGCCGCGGCGCTGAACGCGGTGCGGACCGCCTTGCCGATCGGTGGCGTCGCCGACAGTTACGTGCATGAGCGCTTCCCCGCCTTGCCGCCGGAGATCGGCTGTGTCGGCGCCTATTGGAAGCTGCTGCTAGATCCTAATATGACCAAGTTCATAAGCGGCGCCATGCCGGTGTTGCAGAAGAAGAACTAGAGATTTTTCCGATTGAAGTGAATTGGAAAGTCTCTAGTCATTCGTTTTAGCGAGCATCTTTGTCCGATCGAAAAGACAGGTCGATCGGACGATGCTCTAGCGCGGTCGCGGGGTGATCTAATTCCGCGTGGGGCTTAATTCCGCCGCGGCGGCGAGCGCGGCACCCGTTTGCGCGACGCCGCGGACAATGCCAGACCGGCAAACACCAGGCCCACCGCCAGCGGCAGCAGCCAGCCAGGCCGCTGCAGCACCGGCAGGAACAGCGACCGCCAGACCCATTCCGACACATGGGTGCGCACGAAATACTGCATGTTCGGCAGCAGCGTCTCGTTTGCCTGCGCCAGCAGGGCCGCCAACGGCGTGAGCGGTGGCAGCAGGGCCGCCACCGCGAAGGACACGACGAAACAAGCCGACGCCAGCACCGCCAGGAGACGCTCGGCGATGTGGCGTGGGGCGGTCAAGCGAAGAGTTGTTCGTTCGTAAGTCCGGAATACAGCGCGGCGACCTGCTCGCCATAGCCGTTCCAGATCTTGGTGGGCACCATCTCGTCGTTGCCGAGCAGCCGCTCATGCGCCTGGCTCCAGCGGGGATGCGGCACCGCGGGGTTCACGTTGGCCCAGAACCCGTATTCGCTGTCCTGCAGCGCCTGCCAGAACGAAACCGGCCGCTTGTCCGTGAACTCGACCTTGACGATCGACTTGGCCGATTTGAAACCGTATTTCCACGGCAGCGTCAGGCGGATCGGGGCGCCGTTCTGCGGCGGCAAGGTCTTGCCATACATGCCCACCGACAGGAACGCCAATTCGTTGCCCGCCTCCTGCAGGGTGACGCCTTCGGTATAGGGCCAGGGATACCAGCTCTGGCGCAGCCCCGGCATGTTTTTGGGGTCGGCCAAGGTCGTGAACACCACGTATTTCGCCGACGATGTCGGCTCGGCAAGACGCACCAGATCGGCCAGCGGGAAGCCCGTCCATGGCACCGTCATCGCCCATGCTTCAACGCAACGATGGCGATAGACCCGCTCCTCCAGCTTGACCTGCTTCATCAGGTCTTCGAAGGCGATCTTGCGCGGCTGCTTCACCATGCCGTCGATGCTGATGCTCCAGGGGTCCTGCGGCAGCGCGCGGGCGGCCTGGTAGACCGATTTCGACAGGCCGAACTCGTAGTAATTGTTGTAGGTGGTGGCGTCGTTTTCCGGCGTGATCGTCCGGCCGGGGTCGTATTTGGCGTTGCGTGCGGCGGTCAGCGGCTGCAACGCGACCGCGTTCGCGGCCTTGTCGCTGCCGCCGAACAGCTTCCATTGTGCTTGCGCCGGGGTTGCCGCGACCAGGCCAGCCGCCGCTGCGCCAAGACCACCGGCCACCAGGCCGCGCCGCCCCACCACCAGAGCCTCGGGCGTGGCCTCTCGCTCGGGAATTTCCCAACCGCGCCGCTTGTGAATGAACATCAGTCCAGTTCCTTTTCCTGCGTCCGTTTCCGCTACGTCGGAAGGATGGCGGCGGATGCGAGTTTGCCCCGTCTGCACCCCCCTCGGCAACGCTCTCGGCGACGGACGGGATTGATTTGCCGCCGCTTATGACAGAAACAAGCAGACAGCGCCGATATTACACGCGTCCGCCAGGAAAGTCCTCACCATGCATCTCGCCCGCTTCCCCCGCGTCAAGCTGTGCCATGCTCCGACGCCGTTGGAATTCATGCCGAATCTCACCAAGCATCTTGGCGGGCCGCAGCTCTGGATCAAACGGGACGATTGCACCGGCGTCGCCACCGGCGGCAACAAGAACCGCAAGCTCGAATACCTGCTGGGCGAGGCGCTGGCCCAGGGGGCCGACCACATCGTGACCCAGGGTGCGGTGCAATCCAACCATGTCCGCCAGACCGCCGCCTGTGCGGCCAAGCTCGGCCTGAAATGCAGCGTGGTGCTGGAGCACCGCATCCAGACCAACGATTCCGACTATTTGGACAGCGGCAACGTGCTGATGGACCGGCTGATGGGCGTGCAGATCGAGTACCGCCCCGGCGGCACCGACATGCAGGCGGCGATCGAGGAGGTCGGCGAGCGGCTGGCCGCCTCGGGGGCGAAGCCGTACGTGATCCCCGGCGGCGGCTCCAACGCCACCGGCGCCCTCGGCTACGCCCATGTGGCGCTGGAATTGCTGGCCCAGGCCAACGAAATCGGGCTGCGAATCGACCGCCTGGTCCACGCCACCGGCAGCGCCGGCACCCAGGCCGGCCTGGTCGCGGGGCTGGAGGCGCTGAATTCCGGCATCCGCGTGCTCGGCATCGGCGTGCGCCTGCCGAAGGACCGGCAGGAGGCGAATGTGTTCAAGCTGGCGCAGGCGACGGCGGAGAAGCTCGGCCTCAAGGACGGCATCAGGCGAGAGGCGGTCGAGGCCAATTGCGACTACGTCGGCGACGGCTACGGCATTCCGACCCAGGGCATGGCCGAGGCGGTGACGATGCTGGCGCGGATGGAGGGCATTTTCCTCGACCCGGTCTATTCCGGCAAAGGCATGGCCGGGCTGATCGACCTGGTGCGCAAGAAGCAGTTCGGCCCGGACGAGAATATCGTGTTCCTGCACACCGGCGGTCAGGTCGGCTTGTTCGGATACAAGGACTTCCTGACCAGCGCCGCTGCCGCCTGAGAAGAGCATCCGCCCCGGGGCACCGTGCGCGGCACGGCACGGCATTCCGGGGCGAAACCTGCGGCCAAAGCTCACATCCGCGTCAGCCGTTCGGCATATCGTTCCCGCGGCTCGTACCTGGAACCCGGATGTCAGGTCGGTAGTCGACCTCACGTTTTGTCCGTTCGCGGTCTTGCGCGGCCTTCGGCGTTGGCGTAGCGGCGAGGGATGGATCCGGCCGTGCCCTATTCCCGCTTCCCGCTCGCCACTCTCGATGCCCCATCGCCCTTCGACCGCGCGCCGCTGGTGGCGCGGGCGGACGCGGCCGTTTCCGCCCGCTATGACGACCCGATGACCGCCCTGGTCGCGCCGCATGTCGACGCCGCGCATTATCGCGCTGTTTATCCGGATATCGCGCGCAGCGGGCTCGATCCGGTGCTGCATTTCCACGCCGATGGCTGGCGCGAGGGGCGCGATCCGAACACCTGGTTCGACACGAAATATTACCTCGAAGCCAATCCGGACATTCGCGCGGCTGGCATCGACCCGTTGTTGCACTTCGTTACCCATGGCCGCCACGAGGGTCGCCAGCCCCGGCGCCCCGGCGGCGCGCTGCGAACGATCGTCGACGCAGCACAGCCGCCGCGCGACCGGCCGCGCGGCAACGACGCTCCGGAAAACGCCCCGCGGCTGGAACCGGCGACCTTGGGCCGCCTGCTCGCCGCCGCCTGCGTCGGTGGGCGTGGGCTGGTGATGTCGGTCAGTCATGACCGCTACATCGACATCACCGGCGGGGTGCAGATCTTCATCGCCGACGAGCAGATGCTGTTCAACGGCGACCGCTTTGCCTACCTGCATCTGTCGCCCGAGGTCGCCCGCCTCACCCTCGCTGGTGAGGACGACCCGCCGGTTTGCCTGCAGATCGTCATCGACGGCCGCTTCGCCGGTCTTGCGACCCGCTCTTGTATCGAGCAGGCATTGGCGGCCCTGCCCGATGGCGTGGCACCGCGGCGGCTGCTCGTGGTGCATTCGGTGTTCGGCCACCGCGTCGCCGACCTCGTGGCCCTGGCAGCCGGCCTTGGCACCGCCGACCGCTTCTTCTGGCTGCATGACTACGCCACGATTTGCGAAGGCTACAACCTGCTGCGCGACGACGCGGTGTTCTGCGGCGCGCCGCCGCCCGCAAGCATGCAATGCCGGATCTGCGTCTATGGCGAGCATCGGCGTGAGTACCGGGCGGCGATGCACGCGCTGTTCGCCGCCATCGGCTTTCACGTGCTGGCTCCGTCGCAAGCAGCACTCGACCTTTGGCGGCGCGCCGCCGACCTGCCGCATGTCTCGGCGCGGGTGCACGCCAACTGCCGCTTCACTCCGCTGCCACCCGTCACGCGAGCGCCGCCGGCCGAGGCGGCGCTGCGCCAACCCGTGCGCGTCGCTTTCGTCGGCTACCCCATGCCGCATAAAGGCTGGCCGCTGTTCCTTGACCTGGTGCGCGACAACCGCGCGCTCGGCATTTACGATTTCTACCATTTCTCCACTTCCAAAACCCTGCAGCGGATGGACGGCCTCACCTGTGTCGCCGCCCAGGTGGACCGTTACGACCGGTTCGCCATGGTCCGCGCCCTCGCCGATCACGCGATCGACCTCGTGCTGCTGCTGTCGCCCTGGCCGGAGACCTTCTCCTACGTGATGCACGAGGCGCTTGCCGCCGGCGCCGACGTGGTGGCGCTCGCCGACAGCGGCAACGTCGCCGACGCCGTGCGCCGATACGCAAGCGGCGTGGTGCTGCGTGACGGCGCGGCATTGCGGCGCTTCTTCGGCGACCTTCACGCGGCGCAGTACGCCCGGTCGCGCCTCGCCAGCCTGCGGCCGCGCGGTGTGCTGCATGTCTGCGGCACGTCAGCGACCGTCGACCTCACGGCCCTTGACGGACCGGACCCGCTGCGGTTCGAAACTGCTGACCCTGACCTGCAGGTGATCGCCGGCGACCGGGTGCTGACGCCGCAAGCCGAGGGCGACCAATTCCGCTTCACGCTCCCCGAGGGCCTGGAGACCATCCGCCTGGTCTCGCGAAGCCTGGTGCCGGGACTCGTGCATCCCTGCCGGGCCGATTTGCGCCAACTCGGCGTCGCGGTGTCGCGGTTGCTGCTGGACGGCGCGATCGTGCCGCCCGGCGACCCTCGCCGCGTCGCCGGCTGGCATGGCGCGGATGAGGCCTGGGAATGGACCAGCGGCGACGCCACCGTCGCGGTTGCCGGCGCCACGACGATGGACGTTGTCCTGGAGCGGCTGCTCACCTATGTCCGCTCGCCACTCGCAGGACTGGCCTGACCGTATGGTCGGCACGGTTTGTTTCACCAGCTTCAGCCTCGGCTATCTCGCGCGGGCGCGGGTGCTGGCGCGCAGCGTCAAGGCGGCGCATCCGGATTGGGCGATGGTGGCCCTGCTGGTCGACGCGATGCCGCCGGCGCTTGAACAATCCGGCGCATTCGCGCCGTTCGACCGGGTGGTCACCGCCGACACGCTGGCGATTCCGCGTTTCCCCGGCTGGATTTTCAAGCATGACCTGGTGGAGGCCTGCACTGCGATGAAGGCGCCGATGCTGCTGGCGCTGCTGGATCGAGGGTGCCGACAAGGTGATCTATCTCGACCCTGACATCGCCGTGTTCCATGCGTTGACGCCGATCGAGCGGCGTCTCGAACACGCTTCCATCGTGCTCACCCCGCATCAATGTGTACCCAGCACCAGCGAGGCGGCCGTGCGCGACAACGAAATGACGTCGCTGCGATACGGCATCTACAATCTCGGCTTCATCGCGGTGCGCAACGACGCCTCCGGCCGCGGCTTCGCGCAATGGTGGGCGGCGATGACGCGCAGCGCCTGCTACGACGATGTGGCGAACGGCATCTTCACTGACCAGAAATATTGCGACCTGGTGCCGGGGCTGTTCGACGGCGTCCATATCGAACGCGACCCCGGTTGCAACGTGGCCAGCTGGAACCTCGATCACCGGCGATTGCAATTCGACCGCGACGGCGGGCTGACGGCGAACGGGCAGCCACTGAAATTCTATCACTTCACCAAGATCGGCGGCATCGGCGATGCCATGACCGAGCGCTACGCCCAGGCCGGAACCGAGGTGTTCGAGATCGTCAATTGGTACAAGCGCCAACTGCGCGCGGACACGACCGCCGCCCCGCCGCCCTGGCGCTACGGCTGTTTTGACGACGCAACCCCAATCCCGCGCGCCGCCAGGCTGCTATGGCGCGCGCGGCCCGACCTGCACGCCGTGTTCGACGATCCGTTCGCGAGCGAGGGCGATAGTTTCGCAAGCTGGATACGGCGCGAGCAGCCGGCCGCCCTCGCATGAATCCCCCCGGCGGCTGTTCCTGGAGACCGAGCTGATGGCGCAATTCCTGGTCACCGGCGGGGCCGGCTTCGTCGGCAGCCATCTCGTCGCGGCCCTCCTCGCCCGTGGCGACCAATGCGTGGTCTTCGACAATCTGCGCACCGGGCACCGCCGGGCGGTCCTGCCGGGCGCCGAGTTCATTGCCGGTGATCTCGCCGACGCCGCCGCCATCGATGCGGCCCTTGCCGGCCACGCTTGGGACGCGGTGTTCCATTTCGCCGCCTTGTCGCTGGTGGGCGACAGCATGCGCGCGCCGATGCATTATTTGTCCGAAAATGTCGGCAACGGCCTGCGGCTGATCGACGCCTGCGTTCGCCACGACGTAAAGCGCTTCGTGCTGTCCTCCACCGCCGCCCTGTTCGGCCAACCCGAGCACGTCCCGATCGACGAGACCGCGCGGATCGACCCGGGATCGCCCTATGGCGAAAGCAAGTTCATGCTGGAACGCGCCTTGCACTGGGCGGACCAGGTGCACGGATTGCGCAGCGCGGTACTGCGCTACTTCAACGCCGCCGGCGCCGATCCCGAAGGCCGGCTCGGCGAGGATCATCGGCCCGAGACGCATCTGTTGCCGCTGGTGATCGACGCCGCCCTCGGCCGCCGGCCGGAAATCGTGGTGTTCGGCACCGACTATGACACGCCCGACGGCACCTGCATTCGCGACTATGTCCATGTCAGCGACCTCGCTTCAGCGCATCTGCGCGCGCTGGAGCGGCTGGAGAGCGGCAGCGTCACCTATAATCTCGGCAGCTCGCGCGGGCATTCGGTGCTGGAGGTCATTCGCGCGGTGGAACGGGTGTCCGGCCGGCTGGTCCCGGTCCGCCTCGACGCGCGCCGGCCCGGCGACCCGCCGGTGCTTGTTGCGGCCTCCGGGCTGATTGCCCGCGAGACGGGCTGGCGGCCGGCTTTCACGGCGCTCGATGAGATCGTCGAGACAGCGTTGCAATGGCGGGTGGCGCACGCCCACGGATATGGACCGGCCGATTAGCTCGGCATCACCGCATTCGGATTGGCTTGACGGCGACGGGACGCTACACTTGTCGCCAGAGTTAAGCCTGACGGCTGCTGCCAGGTTAACGTTGTTGTTATCTCGGGCATTCAATCTTCTTGTGGCCACAAAGCTGCGGAGCCGACTGCAATGACAATCGAGGATATGGACCAGATCCTCGGATCGAGGTCGAAATCTCCGCGCCGCCTGGTGTCTGTTCGACCATGAATGGTACCTGCAGGCTTATCCGGAGGTCCGCCGCGCCATCGCGGACGACGCGTTCGAGACGGTGCGGCAATATTATGTCGACCATGGCCGGGCCCAGCGCCACGCGCCGAACATGCTGTTCGACGAAAAATGGTACATCCAACGCTACCCCGACGTCGCCGATGAAGTCTTGAACGGTGATTACGGCTCCGGATACGAGCATTACTGCGCGATCGGCTACCTCAACAGATCGCCGCATTTCCTTTACGATGACGACATATATGCGCAGAGTTCGCGCGACCTGACCGACCAGATCCTGCTCGAATTCGAGTGCTTCAATCGCTACGACCACTATATCAAGGCCGGCGCCCGGGAGCAGCGGATCGCGCATCTGCTGTTCAATCCGGCGACCTACCGCGAGGCCATCGAGCGTGACGGTAAAAGCGCCTCGCCGATTGACGCCGCCGGCCCGTTTCAGCATTTCCTGCAACGCGTCTGGTACGAGCGCCGCGATGCCACGACGTCGATCTATTTCGATCCTGCCTGGTATCTCGATCGCTACGACGACGCCCGTGAAGCAGTGGAGCACGGCGAGTATGTCTGCGCGCTGCAGCATTATTTCGACCGCACCGGACCCGAGTTCGCGCGACCCGCTGCCGGAATTCTCCGAGATCTTCTACCAGGACCGCTACCCCGACGCCGCCGCCGCCGTGCGCAGCGCGGCGTTCCTGCTCCGGCTACGACCATTTTCTGAAATCCGGCGTCTTCGACCTGCGTGATCCCGCGCCGGACATCGATCTGCGCAGCTACTTCGAACGCGGCGAGACGCTGGCCCGCGACATTGACGCCGGTGTGGTGCGGGACGGTTTCGCGCATCTGCTGCTGCATGCGGCCGAGAAAACGGCGCCAGCGGCGGCGCCAGCTTTATCCGGCCACGGACGGATCGACTTCTTCGGTTTCCACACCCCCGCCCATGGCTGGTTCTTCTGCGGCTGGGTGATCCCCGAGCATCTGGCGCTGGACGACCGCGCGCAGGCCATCGCCTATTTCGAACAGGGCAGCATCGCCGCCCCGGCGGTGATGAGCAGCCATTTCCGCGACGATCTCACCGGCACCGGCATCGGGCTTGTGCTGTTCGTCGAAGGCAGCGGGCGGCCGATGGGCAGCCTGATCTCGCTCAGCATCATCGCCGACGGCGCGAGCTGGACGCTGCTATCCCGCGCGAGACCGCGCTGATGCTGCGCGACGACGACCTGGCGGTGCCGCTTCGCCCGATGCTCGGCCGGCTGCGCGCCAACGCCGCAAGGCGGCATCGGTCGTCGCTGGCCGGCCGGCGTGGCTACACCGGCAGCAACACGCTCGGCGATCTGCGGGACCGTGTCTTCGTGGAGATCGACGAGACCATTTTCTGCCCGCCGCACGGCGTGCTGCTGATCGGCTGGATGATGGCGCATCCCGGCGTCGTCAAGTCGATGCGGCTGCATTGCGGCGGCGCGTGACGTGGCCGTGCAACGCGAGCACTTCCTGCGCATCGCCCGGCCGGACGTGCTGGAAAGCGTCGGTGCGCAATATGGCTTTCAGGAGTTGCGCTGCGGCTTCGTGCTGTATGTCCCCAACGCCTATACCCCGGGCGAGCTGAGCTATCTTTCGATCGAGACCGAACGCGGCGAGCTTGGCTATTCGCGGCCTTACCGAGCCGCGCCAGCACGGCCTGCCCGCCATCCGCTTCCTGCTCGACCGCATCGACCTGCGCTACGACGAACTGGTGCGCAGCTATGACCACATTATCGGGCCGGCGGTCGCGAGCCTCAACCGGGAGCGCCTGCGCGACAAGGTCGAGCTACGAAGTGATCGCGTTCGGCGCCCGGGCGACACCCCTGCCCTGTCGATCATCGTGCCGCTCTATGGCCGGCTGGATTTCCTGGAGTACCAATTCGCGCTGTTCTCTCGCCATCAGGCGGCCATCCCGCACGAATTCATCTACGTGCTCGACGATCCCGCCCAGCAGCGGGACGCCGAGCAGTCTTGCCGCCTCGGTCTTCGCACGCTTCGACATTCCGTTCCGCCTGGTGTTGCTATCGCGCAATGTCGGCTACGGCCCAGCCAACAATGTCGGCATCGAGCTGGCGCGCGGCCGCTATGTCTGCCTCATGAATTCCGACGTGTTCCCGGACACGCCGGACTGGATGGAGAGGCTGGTCGCGCGGCTGGCCGAAAACCCCGACATCGGCGCGATCGGGCCATTGCTGCTGTTCGAGGATCGCTCGGTGCAGCACCATGGGCATGGTGTTCGAGAAGCTGCCGGATTTCGGCGACTGGCTGTTCCCAAAGCATGAGCGCAAGGGTTGGAGGCCGCCGGCGCAGCGTGGCGTGCAGCGATGCGCGGCGATCACCGGTGCCTGCATGGTGATGGAGCGGCGGCTGCTGCGCGAGCTCGGTGGACTTCGACGAAAGCTTCGTGATCGGCGATTTCGAGGATTCGCGACCTTTGCATGAAGATCGCCGAACGTGGCCTCGATTGCGCGGTCGACCTGGACATCACGATGTACCACCTGGAGCGGCAGTCCCAAGCCGGCTCGGAGCAGCGCTGGCGGATGAACCTCACCCTGTACAACGCTTGGGTGCACGAAGGGCGTTGGGGCGCAAGGCTGCGCGAGCGGGCCACACCATTGTCGATGCAGGACGCGCCGCCCGAGGGTGGAACCGAGGCAGGCGGGGCAGAACCAACGCGTGATCCCCCGCGGGCGCGCAAAGCGAGGCCAGGCGACGTTTCGAAGGTGGTGCGTCCGCGATGATATCAGAAACCGATGGCGCCGGCGTCACGCATCTGTCCCAGCATCGCCGCCGCGGTACGCTGGACGCGACGAAAGCCACACCCCCGCAGCCGCCAAGCGTGCTGATCGCCACCCACAGCCACCCCGCCATCACCAAGGGCGGCGCCGAAATCGCGGCGTGGCGGCTATTCGAAGGTCTCAACACCCAGCAAGGACTGGCAGGCCTGGTTCATGGGCTGCGCGCGCGAACCAGGCAGCCGGTTGGGCAGCAACATCACCCAACCGTTCAGCGACCGCGAATTCCTCTACGCGCCGAACAGCTTCGACTGGTTCAAATTCGCCAACCAAGACACGAGCTACCCGTCCGAGCTGGAAGCGATGCTGCTCGAAATCCGGCCGGACGTGCTGCATTTCCACCATTACGCTAATTTCGGCCTGGAAACCTTCCTGCACATCAAGCGGTTGCTGCCGGACAGCAAGATCGTGCTGACGCTGCATGAGTTCCAGGCGATCTGCAATCACTACGGGCAGATGGTGACGCGGCAGACGAAAAGCCTTTGCTACGAATCTTCACCGCGCGACTGCAACGCCTGCTTCCCCGAATTCACCCGGGCGGATTTCTTCCTCCGCAAGACCTATATCGAGCGGTTCTTCGCACTGGTCGATCATTTCAGCGCGCCGAGCCATTTCCTCGCCGAACGCTACATCAAATGGGGCGTTCCGGCCGAGCGCATGACGGTGATCGAGAACGTCACGGCACCGGCCTCACCGCTTGCCGAGAGCGTGGTGGAAACCCATTCCAGCATGTTCCGGGTTGGCTTCTTCGGGCAGATTTCCTTCCTCAAAGGCATCAATATCCTGCTTGAGGCCGCGCATCTGCTGGACGAAGCCGAAATCGGCCACGTGCAATTCGACATCCATGGCGACTATCGCGGCCAGCCAGAGGAATTCCGGAAGGATTTTCTCGCACGGATGGAAAAGGCCGGCCGCAATGTCCGCTTCCACGGGCCGTACGAGAACGAGCGTGTCGACCAGTTGATGCGCTCGGTGGACGTGGTGCTGGTGCCCTCCATCTGGTGGGAGAACTCGCCGGTGGTGATCCAGGAGTGTCTGCGCAACCGCCGCCCGATCGTCTGCTCGAATATCGGCGGCATGGCCGAGAAAGTCCGCAACGGCATCGACGGCTTCCACTTCCCGGTCGGCAGCGCCACCGATCTCGCGGCCTTGCTGGAAACGCTTTCGCAAGACCGCGCGCGGGTCTCGGCGATTTCCGAAGGCATGCGCTATCCGGCCACGGCCCAGCAAATCATCGACGAGCACATCCAGTTGTACACGAATGTGCTGGCCGAACCGGCCGGCTAGTTCCGCCGTTCCGCCAGCACCTGGCGCGCGATGATCAGCTTCTGCACCTCGGTCGCCCCTTCGTAGATCCGCAGGGCGCGGATTTCGCGGTACAACTCCTCGACCTTGACGCCGGTGGTCACGCCGAGGCCGCCGAAGATCTGCACCGCGTCGTCGATCACCCGTTGCGCCGTTTCGGTGGCGTGCAGCTTGGCCATCGCCGCCTCGCGGGTGATCCGCCGGCCGCAGCACGTCGCGCGTCCATGCGGCGCGGTAGACGAGCAAGGCGCTGGTGTCGATTGCCAGCGCCATGTCGGCGATCTTGGCCTGGGTCATCTGCTGGTCCGCCAGCGTCGCTGCCGAACATCTTGCGGGTGGTGGCGCGGTGCACCGCCTCGTCCATCGCGCGGCGCGCCAAGCCGAGTGCCGCGGCGCCGACGGTGGGGCGAAAGACGTCGAGCGTCGCCATCGCCACCTTGAAGCCCTCGCCCGGCGCGCCGAGCAGGTTGCCTGCCGGGATCACGCAATTCTCGAACACCAGCGTCGCCAGCGGATGCGGCGCGATGACGGAGATCCGTTCGGCGATGCGCAGGCCCGGCGTGTCCGCCTCGACCAGGAACGCCGACAGGCCACGCGACCCCGGCGCCTCGCCGGTGCGGGCGAACACCACGTAATGGTCGGCGATGCCGCCGTTGGAGATCCAGGTCTTCAGCCCATCGAGCTGCCAGCCGCCGGCGGTCGCGTGCAGCGGTCATCGCGATCGCCGCGACGTCGGAGCCGGCGTCCGGCTCGCTCAGGGCGAAGGCGGCGATGCGCTCGCCACTGCGCACCGCAGGCAGGATGCGGGCGCGCATCGCGTCGTTGCCGAACAAGGTGATGGCGCCGGTGCCAAGGCCCTGCATGGCGAAGGCGAAATCGGCGAGTCCGGAATGCCGCGCCAGGATGTCGCGGGCGAGGCACAGCCGTGCGCACGTCGAACGCCGCGCGCACCGGGCTCCGGCACCGCGCCCGCGAGCCAGCCGCCCTGCCCCAAGGCCGCGCACGAGCGCGCGGCATTCACCGTCGACGTCATGATGCGCATGCACGCCGGTGCCAATGCTGGACGCGGCCCAGGCTTCGAGGCCGGCCGGCGAAATCGCGATGCGCCTGATCGAGGAACGGCCAGTCGAGGAAAGAGGAGTCGGCCATCAATTGCCTGCGAAGACGGGTTTCTGTTTCTGCGCGAAGGCGTGGTAGGCGCGGGCGAAATCGCGCGTCTGCATGCAGATCGCCTGCGCCTGCGCCTCGGCTTCCACCGCGTCGTCGATGCCCATGCTCCATTCCTGGTGCAGGCAGCGCTTGGTCATGGCGTGGGCGAAGGTCGGTCCGCTGGCGATGTCGGCGGCGAGCGCCTGGGCCTGGTCCAGCACATCCTCGGGCGCGCAGAGACGGTTGTAGAAGCCCCAGCGCTCGGCTTCCGTCCCATCCATCGAGCGGCCGGTGTAGAACAACTCGGCGGCGCGGCCGGCGCCGATGATGCGCGGCAGGATGTTGCAAGCGCCCATATCCGCCCCGGCCAGGCCGACGCGGGCGAACAGGAATGCCACCTTGCTGCGCGCCGTGCCCAGCCGCAGGTCGGACGCCATCGCCAGGATCGCGCCGGCGCCGGCGCACACGCCATCGACCGCTGCCACGATCGGCTGCGGGCAGGCGCGCATCGCCTTCACCACGTCTCCGGTCATGCGGGTGAAATCCAGCAGCCCTTGCATGTCGCCGGCTTCCTGCATGCGGACCAACGGGCCGATGATCTCATGCACGTCACCGCCGGAGCAGAAATTCTCGCCGGCGCCGGTGATCACCACCGATTTCACCGCGTCGGCATATTGCAACGTCCGGAACAGGTCGCGCAGTTCGGCATAGCTTTCGAAGGTGAGCGGATTCTTCCGCTCCGGACGGTTCAGGGTGATGGTGGCGACCCGGCCATCGAGCGACCACAGGAAATGCTCCGGCGTCCACCTGGTGAAATCCGTCTTCCCGGCGTCATGCGCAAGCGCCATGGCGGCCTGTCCTCCCGATTGCGATCCGGGGCGAGGTACAGGGCCTGGGCGGAATAGGCAATTGGTTCCACCCTTGCGTGATGGCTTGCCGCCACCCGCCGCTTTCTGCACCCTGGCGCGCCCGACCCCCACGCCAGAGCCGAAGGAGATCCGCGCATGACCCCGCCCCCGATCCCTCCCCGACTGAGCCGGCGCGGATTGCTCGCCACGGGACTCGCCGCACCATTCATCCGCCCCGCTCGCGCAGCCGAAGGCCACGTGACGCTGGCCGCCTATAGCGGCATCTTCGAGGAGAATTACCGCGCGGCCGTGGTCGAGCCGTTCATGAAGGCCAATCCCGACATCCAGATCACCTACTACTCGATGGGCAACTCGGCGCAAACGCTGGGGTTGCTGCGCGCCCAGAAGGCGGCGCCGCAGATCGACGTGGTGATGTTCGACGTCTCCGTCGCGAAGTCCGCGACCGACGAGGGTCTGCTGGACTCCGCGGACGGACTGCCGGTTCTGGCCGAGCTGTCGCCGCGCGCCTTCACCCCAGGCGTACACGGTGCCGCCGTCACCTTCGACAATTTGGTGCTGCTGTATTCGCCCGCCCGGGTGCAGCCGGCGCCGACATCGTGGAAGGTACTGTGGGACAAAAAATACGCCGGCCAGATCGCCGTCGCCGGTGCGCCCGACATCGTCGGCATCGGCTTCACCCTGATCGCCAACAAGGTCTTCGGCGGCGGCGACTACCGCATTTCCACCGAACACGGGATCGCCGCCCTTAGTGAACTGGCGCCCGATGTGCTGAGCTGGGATCCGCGTCCGGACACCTACAGCTTCATCATCAATGGCACGGCGGCACTGGGCGTCGGCTGGAACGCGCGCGGCCAGCTCTACAGCCAGCAATCCGAAGGCCGCCTCGCGGTGTCATTGCCGGAGGAAGGTTCGCTGTTCCAGGTCAATGTCATGGCGCCGGTGCGTGGCTCGACACAGACGGCCGCCGCCCGCACCTTCATTAATTACGCGCTCGGGGCTGAGGCACAGAAAAGCTTCACCGAGAAGATGTTCTACGCGCCGGTGAACACGCACGCGCAAATCAGTGCCGAGGCAATGAACCGCACCGCCGCCACGCCCGAGCGGATGTCGCGGATGCTGGACGTCGATTGGATGGAGGTGGCGAAGATCCGCGACGGGATCACCGAGCAGTGGCGCCGCCGCGTGCTGACCCGGCGGTGATGTTTCCTGTGACCAGCACTTCGCGATGAATCGTTCCTGATGCCCGCCACCAAGCTTGTTGTCGTGGGATTGGCCAAGACCTATGGCGACAATCCCCCGGCAGTGGCGGCGCTTTCGCTGGAGGTCGAACCCGGGGAGCTTCTCGGCCTGCTCGGCCCCTCCGGCTGCGGCAAGACCACGACCCTGCGGATGATCGCGGGCCTCGTTCCCGCCTCGGCCGGGCGCATCGTCGTCGCCGGGCGCGACGTCACCCGGCTGCCGCCGCACAAGCGCGACATGGGGATCGTGTTCCAGAACTACGCCCTGTTCCCGCATCTCAGCGTCGCCGCCAACGTCGCTTTCGGCCTGGAGATGCGCCGGATGCCGCGCGACAAGCTGGCCTGGCGCGTGGCCCGCGCGCTGGAGATGGTGCGTCTCGGCGGCCTCGGCGACCGGCGGCCATCGGCGCTGTCTGGCGGCCAGCAACAGCGCGTGGCCCTGGCGCGTGCCTTGGTGATCGAACCGTCGATCCTGCTGCTGGACGAGCCGCTGTCCAATCTCGACGCCAAGCTGCGCGAGGAGATGCGCGTCGAAATCCGCGACATCCAGCGCCGCCTCGGCATCACCACCGTGTTCGTCACCCACGACCAGACCGAGGCGCTGACCATGTGCGATCGCATCGCGGTGATGCGCGCCGGCCGGCTCGAGCAGCTCGGCACCCCGTTCGAGATCTATGAGCAGCCGCGCACCCCGTTCGTCGCGGAGTTCGTCGGCCGGATGAATCGGATGGACGGGATGCGCGTGGCGGGTGGGGAGATCAATGTCGGCGGGCTGCGGCTGCGCGGCGGCATCGTCGGGCCGGAAGGTCCTGTCATGCTGATGGTCCGGCCGCACCGCATCGAAATTTCCGCCGATCCGATCGCCGGGCGCACCCGCGGCGATGCCTGGAACATGTGCGGCGGCCGGGTTCGCCGCATCACCTATGTCGGCGACGTGCTGTCCTGCGAGGTCGAGAACGACAGCGCCGTCATGACCATCGAGCAACCGACGCTGACCGGCATGGCCAAGTTGCGCGGCGGCGAGCAGGTCACCCTCGCCTGGCGCGTCACCGACACGCTGGTGTTTCCCCGCGGTTCGGCATGAGGCCTGTGGGATGAAACGGCCGCGCACCGTCCAGCGCGCGATCGGCGCGGTACCGTGGGCCTTGGTGCTGCTGCTGCCGATCCTGCTGGTCAACATGGTCACATTCGTCTGGCCGGTATTGAACCTCGCCGCCTTGTCGTTCCGCCAGGCGCTGTCGGGCGGCGGCATCGGCGCGCCTTCGCTCACGACCTGGAAAGCCCTGCTGACCGACCGATTCTACGCCGAGTTGGCGGTCAGCTCGATCGGCGTGGCGCTGCTGGTGACTGTGCTGGCGCTGCTCTGCGCCTATCCCGTCGCGCTGTTCGTGCACCGCGCGCCGGCGCGATGGCGCAACCTGCTGGTGGTGGTCTGCATCTCGCCGCTGCTGATCTCGGCGGTGGTGCGCACCTATGGCTGGCTGGTGATTTTGGGCGATGCCGGGCTGGTTGCCTCGGTGCTGCGCTCGCTCGGCATGGCGAGGCCGCCGCGGCTGGTGTTCAACATGACCGGCGTGGTGATCGGGCTGATCGAGATCCTGATGCCCTACATGATCCTGTCGCTGCTCGCCGGCTTCGGCCGGCTCAGCCCGGCGCTGGAGGAGGCCGCCGCCAGCCTCGGCGCCTCGCCCTGGAAGGTGTTCCTGCGCATCGTGCTGCCGCTGACGCTGCCCGGCGTCGTGCTCGGCTGCCTGCTGGCCTTCGTGCTCACCCTCAGCAGCTTCATCACCCCGAAACTGCTCGGCGGCGGCCGCGTCTTATTGCTCGCCACCGAAATCTACGACCAGGCGATCGTGACGCTGAACTGGCCGCTGGCGGCGGCGCTGTCGGTGGTGGTGCTGGTGGTGTTCGGTGCCGCCCTACTCGCCTATGGGCGGATCGCGAAGGCGATCGCATGACTGGGATTCTCGCGCGCGTTCTTTGGCGCGGCGTGGTGCTGCTGCTGTTCGTGTTCCTGCTGGCGCCGGTGCTGCTGGTGTTTCCGATGTCGTTCTCGGCGGACCGGTTCATGTCCTGGCCGCCATCGGGGTTCAGCCTGCGTTGGTATGTGGCTCTGGCCCAGCAAGGCGACCTCGCCGCCGCGGCGCGCAACAGCCTGGTGCTCGGCACGGTGGTGACCGTGTTGGCGCTGGTGATCGCAGTGCCCGCAGCCCTCGCCCTGACCCGCGGGCGCCTGCCCGCAAGCCCGCTGCTGCTGGCGGTGCTGACCGCGCCGCTGCTGCTGCCGACCATCGTGCTCGGCCTGGCGTTGCTGATCGTGTTCGTCGGCTACGGGCTGATCGGCAGTTGGACCGGGCTCGTGCTGGCACATCTGCTGATCGCCCTGCCCTACGCGCTGCGGGTGCTGATCACCTCGCTCTCGACCCTGCCGGAGGCGGTCGAGGATGCCGCGGCCAGCCTCGGCGCGCCGCCGCTGGCGGTGCTGCGCCGGATCACCCTGCCGCTGATGCTGCCCGGCCTGATCGCCACCACCGCCATCGTCTTCCTGATCTCGTTCGACGAGGTGGTGATCAGCCTGTTCGTGGTCGGGCCGAAGCTCACCACCTTGCCGGTGGCATTGTTCCGCTACGTCGAAAACCGGACCGATCCGCTGGTCGCCGCCATCTCCGCCATGCTGGTTCTCCTCACGCTCGCCGTGGTGCTGGTGCTGGAGCGGGCGATCGGGCTGATGAAGACGGTCGGAAGATAATTTCTATGACGTTGAAAACCGAGGGAATGGACAATGTTCACGCTGAACCCGCTGCCGCCGCAGATCGACCCGGCGCTGATCGCCTTGCTGCAACAGGCCGAGCCGGCGACGATCGGGCATTTCCTGGATTTCGGCTTCGTCGACCCGGCGATCCGCGCCATGTGGCAGTTGCCGCGCATCGCCGGCACCGCGGTGACCCTGCGCTGCGCCGGCACCGACAGCACCATCGTGCATTACGCGCTCGGCCAATTGCGCCCTGGCGACGTCCTGGTGATCGACCGCGCCGGTGACCATCGGCACGCGCCGGTCGGCGGCGGTGTCGCGTTCGCGGCACGCGAGGCGGGTTGCCGCGGCATCATCATCGACGGCGTCGCCACCGATATTTCTGAAGTCCGCGACTACGCCATGCCGATCTGGGCGCGCGGCCTGTCGGCGGTGACAACCAAGCGCCTGTTCGAACAGGGAGAATTCTGCGTCCCCATCGCCTGCGGCGGCGTGCCGGTGCATCCCGGCGACGCCATCCTGGCCGACGAGAACGGCGTGCTGGTGCTGAAGCCGGCACAAATCGCCACCGCCGCCCGCCGCGCCATCGAAATGCAGCAGGCGGAGGGGCCGCGGCTGGCCGAGGTCGCCAAGGGCGCGCGCCTTTCCGACCTCAACGGCACCACGGCGAAGCTGCTGGAACTGGTCGCGAAACAAGCTTCAATCTGAAAGCTGCGGCATCGCCTTGCCGGGCAGCCGGCGGGGACGATAGGCCGGCGCCGGTGCTGCTTCCAGGAAGGGCCGGGCGGCTGCGCGGATGTCGTGGAGCCGGTCGGCGAAGCTTGCCGCCGGGTGCCGCGCCAGACCGCCCCAGCGCCGCAGCATGATCCGCCGGTTGAAAGCCAGCAGGGCGCTTCGCCACAGGCCGAATTGCGGCAGCAGCCGAAATCCCGCCTCCTCGTCCACGTCGTGCGGATGGCAATAGGTCCAGCAGGTCTGGTCGCCGGTCTGGCGCATCATCCAGCGATAGCGCCAGGGCGGCAGGTAACGGAGGTTCATTCCCCCCAGGAACGCGACGCTCACCGGCCCGACGCGGGCGATCGGACAGGGAATTTCAAGCAATCCGTTCGACCACAGGAACGGGCGCGACGGCGCGCCGCGATAACCGAACGGAATGCCCCACCCCGGCAGCACGCTGGACGAATAGGCAAATCCGCAATCGCCCAGCACGTCCACGGCCCAGCGCGAGCTGGTGGTCAGCGAGAATCGGGGCGCGCGGAAGCCAAGCACGGCCAGGCCGGTGAGATCCTCCAGCCGCGCCTTCGCGTCGGCGATGCCGCGGGCGAAGACGCGCGGCGTTTCACGCACCAGATCGACATGACGAAAACTGTGGCTGCCGACCTCATGCCCGCGGGCAGCGATCTCGCGCACCAGGCCCGCAGCGCCGACGGCGACGCTGCCTTCGATGAAGAAACTGCCGCGGATGCCCCGTTCCTCCAGGAAATCCAGGAGGCGCCGGGTCATTGGCGGGCAGCGCGTCACCGGTTCGCCGGGGCCTGCGAGTTCCTCCACATCCACGGTGAAGGTCACCGCGGCGGGACAGGTCAAGACGGCAGACACGCTCGAGCACGCCTCCTTGCGAAACCGCAGCTTCCATGCTTCACGCGGCTTGCCGCGACGGCCGCGGCGCACGTTGTGAGATCTAGCAGCCGAGGCGGCATACTGGAACCGGCAAACGATTGAAACGTTTACGGGTTTCCGCAGCGCTCGTATACTCGCTCGTTCCTTGTTCCGGCCAGCCCCGATCTGGCCAGACGGCCATGCAGGAATTGTTGAAAAATGTTCAATCCGGGGATCGCTTAAGCTGATGTCGTTGGATTTTCCCACTGCCACCGAGACGGACCTGGCCCGACTGATTGTGGAGACCTTGAACCTCGAAGTCGCGCCAGCCGACATCGTCCCTTCCGAACGCCTGTTCGGCGAGGGCCTTGGCCTCGATTCGATCGATGCCCTTGAACTCGCGCTTGCAATCTCGCGCGCGTACGGCTTGGAGTTGAAGTCAGATGACGAACGCAACTCCAAGATATTCTCCTCCCTGCGCAGCCTCGCCGCGCATATCGACCAGCACCGCACCAAGTAGCGCCGGCTTTCGCGCGCGGTGGAAGGCATCGCGGATGGTGATGCCGCATCAGCCGCTGGGGTTGCCCGCCTGATGAACGCGGTGACCGGGCTTGGCGCCCGGCTGATCGGCCGAGCGGCCGAGGACATCCTGTTCCGCGCCCCCGGGGCGGCGGTGACCGGCGCTGGGTTCCTTGCCTCGGCACAGGCATTGGCACAGGCCTTGCCGGATGCGACTCATGTGGTGAATTTGTGCCGGGACCGGTATTATTTCACCGTCGCATTGGCCGCCGCGGTGCTGCGCGGCCAGGTCAGCCTCCTGACCAGCGACCGCTCGCCAAGCCGGCTGCGCAGTCTGGCCGCGCGCTATCCCGACACCTGCTCGGTGTCAGACGACCCGGCGGTGGAAAGTCCGTTGCCGCATCATCTGTTCCTTCCCAGCATGTTCATGCCTTCCGCGGACTTCGCCTGCGAAAACCCGCCGATTCCGGACGCGCAACTCGCCGCAATCATCTTCACGTCAGGCAGCACCGGAGAGCCGGTCGGCAACAGCAAGAGCTGGGGCGTCCTCACCACACGCAGCCGAATCGCCGCCGATCGCTTTGGTTTCGCGGCAGATCAACCGGCACAAATCGTCGGCACCATTCCGCCGCAGCACATGTACGGCTTCGAAACCACCGTGATGCTGCCCCTGCAGGCTGATGTCGCAAGTTGGTGCGGCACCGCCTTCTACCCGGTTGATATTCAGCGAGCCTTGGCCGCGGTCCCCACCCCGCGCGTGCTGGTCACCACGCCGCTGCAGATCCGCAACCTCCTGGCCGCGGATCTGGACCTGCCGGAACTGGCCCAGGTTATCTCCGCCACCGCCCCGCTGCAGGCCGAAATCGCCGCCGCCGCCGAACGGCGATGGGGCGCGCCGGTGAAGGAGATTTTCGGCGCCACCGAGGTGGGCTCGATCGCGACCCGCCGCACTGTCGAGGGCGACCGATGGCACCTCTATCCCGGATTGCGGCTCGAGCGCAGAACCGTCAGGGGCGATGCGCCGGCCGAAGTGGTCGTCTGTGCCCCGTTCGCCGAACCTTGTTTGTTGAACGACGACGTGGAACTTCTTGACAGTGAACGATTCCTCCTGCTCGGCCGCAAGGCCGATCTAATCAAGCTGGCGGGCAAGCGCGCCTCGCTCGCGGGGCTCAACCTGATCCTCAACGCCATCGATGGTGTCGCCGACGGGGTGTTCGTGGCGCCCGACGACCTCGATGCACGGCCTTCAGCGCGGTTGCTGGCATTCGTGGTGGCGCCGGAGCGCTCGGCCGAGGATATCCTGGTGGCGTTGCGGGCGCGCATCGACCCGATCTTCCTGCCGCGGCGGATCATTCTGGTGGACGACCTGCCGCGCAACGATGTCGGCAAGGTGCCGTTGCAGGCGCTTGCGGCGTTGCAGGCGCGGTTGGGCGAGACCTGAGATGCGCAAAGCCGGCGGCTTCAGCATTCCACCCGACCACCCCTGCCTGGAGGGCCATTTCCCCGGCCGGCCGGTGGTTCCGGGCGTGGTGTTGCTGGACGCGGCACTGGACCAGATCCGTGCCGCGACTGGCGCCGGCCCGCCGCTGCTGCTCGCCCGCGTGAAGTTCAGCACCCCGGTGCTGCCCGGCCAGCACGTGGAGGTGGCCTATGAGGAACGCGCCGGCGACGGCCATATCGGCTTCGCCTGCCGCATCGAGGGCGCGATCGCGGCCAGCGGGGTGGTCTCCTTCGCCGCCGCCCTCTCCCGGCCATGAGCAATCCCGACGCCGCCTGGGCCGCGCAGTCCGAGCGGGGCAGCATGATGCTGGTGCGGCTGATGAGCTGGATCACGCTCAGCCTCGGCTGGCGTGTGGGCCAAGTGCTGCTTTATCCCATCACCGCCTGGTTTCTTGTCTTTTCCGCCGCCGCCCGCGCCGCCTCGCGTGATTTTCTGACCCAGGCACTCGGCCGCCCCGCCACCGTGGCCGATATCTGCCGGCATTTCTTCGTCTTTTCGTCGGTGATCCTCGACCGGCTGTTCCTGCTGACCGGTCGGATCGACGCCTACAAGTTCGAGATGACCGGAGTCGAGGCGCTTCACGCCACGCTGGCCGAGGGCCGCGGCTGCCTGTTGCTGGGATCGCATCTCGGCAGCTTCGAAGTGCTTCGGGCCTTGGCGCGGGAAGCGCCCGTGCGCATCCGGGCGCTGATGTATCTGGACAACGCCGGCGCCCTGAGCCGCGTCCTGGAGCACCTGAATCCCGAGCTGGCGCGCGACGTGATCGGGATCGGCACCACCGCCACCATGCTGGAAGTGCGGGAAAGCGTCGCCCGCGGCGAGGTCGTGGGCATCCTTGGTGACCGCGCGCCCAAGGGCCAGAAACGTCTCTGCACCGCGTTCTTCGGAAAGCAGGCCCTGTTCCCGACCGGGCCGCTGATTCTGGCGTCGGTGCTGAAGACACCCACCTTCCTGTTCTTCGGCATCCGTACGGGGCCGCGTCGCTACCGCATTCATCTGGAACGATTTGCCGATGCCATCACCCTGCACCGCGCCACGCGCCAAGCAGACCTGCAGCACTGGCTCGCGGTCTACGCCGGCCGGCTCGAACATCACGCGCGAAATTTTCCATACAACTGGTTCAATTTCTTTGATTTTTGGGCGCCGTCGGCGGAACTTTGCCTGGCTGATCGCTGCCAGTCTGTGGGGAACCCCAAGCTTGGCCGATCAGCCCCCGTCGGCCCGGTATGACCTGAGCCCCTATCTGGCGGCACCCATCGAAATCAACGTCTTGATGCGCGAGCTTGCGGCGGCTCCGGAACGCCACGGCAGCTTCACCGAGGAACGGCGGTTCGCCGCCCTCGACCGGCCGCTCACCGCGCATGGCGAACTGGAATATCGGCGGCCCGGACATATGGAGAAGCGGACGCTCGGCCCAGTGGCGGAAACCCTGGTCGTGGATGGCGACCGGCTGACCGTCTCGAACGCGGGCGGTGGCGAGCGGGTGCTGCAACTCGGCAGCGAGCCCGCGCTGCGTGGGCTGGTGGACAGCGTGCTTGGCGTGCTTTCCGGCAATCTGGCGGCGCTCCAGCGGCATTACCGCGTGTCGGCGGAGGGGACGACCAAAGCCTGGCGGCTGACGCTGCAGCCCGCCGACCCGGTGGTCGCGCAGTTCGTGGCGGTGGTGCGGATCGACGGCACGGGATCGACGCCGCTGGTGTTCGAGACCATCCAGACCAATGGCGACAGCCAGCGCATGACGGTCGCACCGGCCGGCGACCCGGCCAGGTGACCACGATGTCGCGTCGTAACTGGCCGATCGCGGCGGCGTTGGGGTTTGCCGCATTGCTGGCGGCCGTGGCGTTCAGCCGGATCAACGTGCGCACCGACATGGCGGATTTCCTGCCGTCGGGCCAGACCGAGGCGGCGCGCTTCATGCTGCAGGAACTTCGCAACGGCGGGGTCGGCAGCCTGGTGCTGATCGCGGTGGAAGACGCGGCGCCGGAGGAATTGGCGCGGATCAGCGGCGTGATGCGGACGGAACTGGACAAGTCAGGCTTGTTCGCCTTCGTCAACAACGGCCAGCAAGGGTTGGGCGGCGAGGAGCAGGCGCTCCTGTTCCGCCACCGCTATTTGCTGTCGCCGGCGACCACGGCCGAGGCCTTCACCGTGCCAGCCCTGCGCCACGATTTCGACGGCCTGCTGCAAGGGCTGTCGTCCTCGGCCGCACCGCTGGTGCTGCAATTCGGCCTCGCCGATCCGCCCGGCGCCGCGCAGGCGATGCTGCGGGACTGGGTGGGTGCCAGCCACATCAGACAGGTCGCCGGCGTGTGGTTCGCCGCCGACCGGGATCGCGCGCTGCTGCTCGGCAAGACGATAGCGGCCGGGATGGACGTGACCGCGCAGGATTACACCGTGGCAGCGATCGAGGCGGCGTTCCAGGCGACGCACCCGGCATCCGCCCACGTGTTGATGTCCGGGCCGCCGGTGTTCGCGCGCGAGGCCGCGCAGGCCATCCGCAGCGACGTGCGGCTGCTGTCGATCGTCTCGGCCGTTCTAATCGCCTTGTTGTTGCTGTGGCGCTTCCGCTCGCCCTGGGTGCTGGGGGTGATCGGGGTGCCGGTGCTGCTCAGCATCGCCGCGGCGGCGCTGGCAGTGCAGGTCGCTTTCGGCTTCGTGCATGGGGTGACGCTGGGATTCGGCATGACGATGCTTGGCGTGACCGTGGATTACCCGGTGTTGCTGATTGGCCATCGCAAGCTGAACGAAGCCCCTGCCGGCACCTGGCAGCGGATCGGCCCCACTTTGGTGCTGGCGGTCGCTTCGGCGGCGCTGGGACTGACGGGGATGCTGTTCTCGGGCTTCGCCGGGCTGGCCCAGCTCGGGTTGTTTTCCGTGGTCGGCATCGTCGTCGCCGCGGCGGCGACGCGCTGGATCCTGCCGCGCCTGATCGTCGCGGCCGAACTCGCACCCGTCTATGCCGGTGATCCCGGCCAAATGCTGCATATCGAACGATTTCGGCGCTGGCGCTACCTGGGGTTACTGCCGGTGCTCGCGGCGGTGCTTTACCTGGCCGGGACAGGCGGGCCACGCTGGGAGGATGATCTGTCCCGCCTCAGTCCCGTGCCCAAGGCAGCATTGGCGCTGGACGCCGAGTTGCGGGCCGAGATCGGCGCGCCGGATGAGGTGCAATTGCTGATGCTGCACGGCGAGAGCGCCGAGGCGGTGCTGCAACACGAGGAAAAACTGCTGCCGATATTGGACGCGCTGACGGCCAAGGGCGTGATGTCCGGCGCGCAGATCGCGGCGCGACTCGTGCCCAGCCAGGCCACCCAACTGGCGCGCCGGGCGGCGTTGCCCAGCGTCCGCGATCTCGCCGCCCGCGTCGCGGAGGCGCGGGCCGGATTGCCGTTCCGCGCCGAGGCTTTCCAGCGGTTTCAGGAAGACGTCGCGGCGACGGTTGAGATGGCGCCGCTGCTGCCGTCTGACTTCACCCTGCCGCTGATCGCCACCCGGTTGCAATCGCTGCTGTTTCAACGCGATGGCCGCTGGTTCGGCGTGATCGCGCCGTCTGATCTGCGCGACAAGGCGGCACTGCTGGCGGCGCTGCAACCCGAGGACGTGACCTTCGTGGACATGAAGGCGGAAACCGACGGGATGGTGGCGGCGTACACCGTCAGCGCCTGGCATTGGCTCGCCTATGGCTGCTTGGCGGCGGTGCTGGCGTTGTTGGCGGGGCTGCGCGATCTCGGCCGTACCTGCAGGGTCGCCGGCGCGGTACTGGCCGCCACTGTGGTGACGGTGGCGTTGCTGACCGCGACCGGCACGCGCTTGTCGCTGATTCATATCGTGTCGCTGCAACTGGTCGCAGGCGTCGGGCTGGATTACGCGTTGTTCTTTGCCCGGCCGTTGATCGACGACGAGGAACGGGCGCGGACATTGCGCACACTGGTGACCTGCAACGCCATGACGCTGATGACGTTCGGTTTGCTGGCGCTGTGCCGAACGCCGCTGCTGCGCGACATTGGCCGCACCGTCGTGATCGGCGTGCTGGCGGCGATGGTGTTCTCGTTCCTGTTTGCTGGACCGCGGCCGGAGACGGCCTTACAGCGAGGCCGATGATGCAGCCCTTGGTCCTCACCGCGACCGCTCTGGTCACCGCCATTGGGCGGGGCGCCGACGCGACGCTGGCCGCCCTGAGCGCGCGCCGAAGCGGCCTGCGGCCGTGCGACGTCGCTGATGTCACGGTCGGCGGGTATATCGGCCGGATTTCGGAACTGGACACGCACCGGTTGGCCGCTGAATTCCATCCCTATGACTGCCGCAACAACCGCCTTGCCGATCTGGCACTGGCGACCGACGGCTTCGCGGGCGCCGTGGCCGACGCCGTTTCCCGCTATGGGGCGGACCGCATCGCGGTCATCCTCGGCACCAGCACGTCCGGCATCGCCGCCGGCGAAGACGCCTACACCGCCCGCGACGCCACGACCGGTGCCCTGCCCGATGCCTTCGACTATGAGCACACCCACGACATGTTCTCGCTCGCGCGCTTCGTCCGCGCCGCACTGGGGCTGCGCGGCCCGGCCGCCGTGGTGTCGACCGCCTGCGCGTCCAGCGCCTGAGCTTCGCCGACGCGCAGCAACTGATCGAATCCGGGGTCTGCGACGCGGCGGTGGTCGGCGGCGTCGACAGCCTGTGCCGCATGACCCTGCACGGCTTCGCGGCGCTGGAACTGATTTCGCCGGTTCCCTGCCGCCCCTGCGACGCCGCCCGCAACGGCATCTCGATCGGCGAGGCAGCGGGGCTGGCACTGCTGGAACGCAAGGAGGGTCCCGGCCGCGCACGCGGCGGGATGGCGCTGCTCGGCTACGGTGTCACCAGCGACGGCTACCACATGTCCGCACCGCATCCACAAGGTGCCGGCGCGATCGGGGCGATGCAGGCCGCCTTGCGACGCGCCGGCCTGCAGCCTCGCGACATCGACTACGTCAACCTGCACGGCACCGGCACTCGCGCCAACGACGCGGTGGAGGACCTGGCCGTGACCGCGGTGTTCGGCCGCACGTTCCGTGCAGCTCCACCAAGGGCTGGACCGGGCACACGTTGGGCGCGGCCGGGGCCGCCGAGGCGGTGATGGTCGGGCTGTGCATGTCCCGCGATTTCATGCCGGGATGCCTGAACGTCGGCGAGGTCGATCCCTCCTTCACCTCGCGCGTGCTGGTTGACAATGCGCAGGGCCAGGTCCGGCGCGTGGTCAGCAACTCGTTCGGATTCGGCGGGATCAATTGCAGCCTGGTGTTCGGGTCGATCGCCTGATGCATGCCTTTGTGACCGGCGTGGCGGTCTGGGGAGCGGGCCTGCCGGGGTGGGCGGCGAGCGCGCCGATCCTGGCCGGCACGCAAGCCTATCTTCCCGTGGCAACGCCGCCGCCTTTGCCGCCGATTCTGTCGGCCAACGAGCGGCGGCGCACCGGTCTCGCGGTGCGCCTCGCGCTGACCGTGGCACAGCAGGCGATGGAGATGGCGGGCGAAGCGTTCGGATCGGTGCGCAGCGTGTTCGGCTGCGCCAACGGCGACGGCGCCGTGGTGCACGGCATTCTGGAGGTCCTGGCCAGCGACGACCGGCAGGTGTCGCCGACGCAGTTCCACAACTCGGTGCACAACGCGGCGGCCGGCTACTGGACGATCGCCACCGGCTCGCGTGAGGCCGCGACCTCGCTCGGCTGCCACGACGCGACCTTCGCGGCGGCGCTGCTGAAGGCGATGGCGGAGCTGACCGTCGAGCGCCGGCCGGTGTTGCTCTGCGTCTACGACGCGGCGCTGCCGGAGCCGTTGCTGGCCAAACGCCACACCGGCGCGGCCTTTGCCGCCGCCCTGGTGCTGGCGCCCGAGCAAGACCAGCGCGCCTTCGCTCGCGTGGCGGTGCGATACCGGCCCGAGATCCCCGAAGCTGAGGCCGAGCGGCCGTTGCTGGAAGGCTTGCGCGACATCGCCGCGGCAATCCGGCGGCGCGGGCGTTGCGGCTGCTGGAGCATTTGGCGCGCCATGAATCGGCAGAGATCTCGGCCCGCCTGCTGGACGGGCGCGTTGACATCGATGTGCAGCCATGCCCGACCTGACGATCGCCGAGCGACGGGCGCCCCGGGACCTCGCCGGCCTGGTGCCGCATCAGGGGCGGATGTGCCTGCTGGACCAGGTCCTCGACTGGTCGGTCGAGGCGATAAGATGCGAGGCGCGATCGCATCTCGATCCCGCCAATCCGTTGCGGCGGGGCGGCCGGCTGAGTTCGTTATGCGGCATCGAATACGGCCTGCAGGCCGCCGCCGCGCATGGCGCGTTGATCGACGAACAGGGCAACGCGCCACCCGCCTACCTCGCGGCGATTCGCGCCGTCGAGATGTTCGTGCCCTGGCTCGATGACCCGGCTTCGGCGTGCTGGAGGTGCGGGCGCGCTTGCTGCTTCGCGAGAGCAAAGGCTGGATCTATGGTTTCGATCTTGCCTCGGAGGCAGGCGCCACACTCGTTTCCGGCCGCGGCACCATCGTTGTGCCCCAGGTATGAGCGGAACCATGGCGTGAACCGGATTTTGGCATGATGCGGGCGCTGGTCACCGGAGGCGCGAGCCCGATCGGTGCCGCGATCTGCAACCGTCTCGCCACCGACGGGCTGCATGTCATCGTACACGCCCATGCCTCGATCACCGCGGCGGAACAGGTTGCCGAGGCGATTCGCACCGCCGGCGGCTCGGCCGAGACGCTCCACCTCGATCTCACCGATTTCTCCGCCTCGCAACGCGCGATGGAAACGATCTGCGCCGGGGGCGTGCCGCAGGTCGTGGTGCACAATGCCGGCACCCATCTGGACGTGCCGATGGCCGGCATGTCCGAGGCGCAGTGGCGCTCGGTGCTGGACGTGTCGCTGAACGGCTTCTTCGCCGTCACCCGGCCGCTGCTGCTGCCGATGATGGCGACGCGCTGGGGCCGCATCGTCGCGATCTCCTCGGTGTCGGCGTTGACCGGCAACCGCGGCCAGGCGAACTACGCCGCCGCCAAGGCCGGGCTGATCGGGGCGGCGAAAAGCCTTGCCCGTGAGGTCGCCAGCCGCGGCATCACCGTGAATGTCGTGGCACCGGGGATCATCGCCTCCCCCGCCGTGGACGCGGTAATGGACGCCAAGGCGATCGCCGCCGTGGTGCCCATGAAGCGCGCCGGGAAACCGCAGGAGGTCGCGGATCTGGTGGCTTTCCTCGCATCGGCGCAGGCCGCCTACATCACCGGTCAGATGGTCTCGATCAATGGCGGGATCGCCTGAACCACCGCCACAGCCCAGCCGGGTGCATGCCGCGCCGCAGCAGGCGCCTTGCCACCATCAGCACGATGCGGGTGATGTCGGCGACCGGTCGGAAATGGCTGCGACGCCGCAGCGCCGCGCCATAGATCGCGGGAATTTCAAGAGAAACCGTCCGCACCCCGACCCAACCAGCGGCGATCAGGATTTCGCTTTCGAAGCTGAAGCCGGCGGCCATGCCCCGTCCGCCTTGCAATCGTCGCAGCAGCGCCATCGGGTAGACACGAAACCCGGACTGGCTGTCATCGACGGGAAACCCGGATGCCCAGGAAATCCAAAAATCGGCAATCCGGTTGGCGATGTAGCGGCCGCGCGGTGCGGCGCCGCCGATTCCGCCCGGCGGCGCGGACCCGCCGACGCGGCGTGAGCCGATCACGATGCAATCCGGCCGGGCACGGCCGCAGGCGATCATGCGTGCCAGATCCTCCGGCCGATGCTGACCATCGCCATCGAGGGTGATGATCCCGGCCGCACCCTCCCGCATCGCCGCCTCCATGCCGCGCACCAGGCTGGCGCCCTTGCCGAGATTGCGGCGATTGCGGAGCACCAAGGCGCCAGCGGCTTCGGCGCGGCTCGCCGTCGCATCGCCGGACCCGTCATCGACCACGATCACGCCGGCGATGTCGTCCGACGCCGTGCATTCGGCAACGATCGCGGCAATGGTCGCTTCCTCACCAAAGGCCGGGATGACAATAAGGAACGGTTTCGAATCGCAATGGTCCGCGAGAGTCTTCATTGCGGCTACGTTCGTGATGGCGTTGATCCCTCGGTCCATTTCTTCCGGTCATCGCATGCGCGTGGTATCACTTCCAGCGACATTCGGAGAACGTCCGTGCAGCAAAGCAATCAATCCGCTGAGACCGCTACGGCCCGCGCTGCCGAGGAATGCGAAATCCTGGTGATCGGCGCGGGCCCGGCCGGCAGCACTGCTGCCGCCATTCTCGCCGAGCAAGGCCGCGACGTCGTGTTGATCGAGAAGGAGCGGCATCCGCGCTTTCATATCGGCGAGTCGCTGCTGCCGCGCAACCTCGCGGTGCTGGAGCGGCTGGGTCTGCGCGACGCCGTCGCCGCGATCGGGGTGCTGAAGCCAGGCGCGGAATTCGTGTCCGACGAGAACGGCCGCAGCATCGCCTACAACTTCGCCAACGGCCTCGACCACCAATACACTTACAGCTACCAGGTGCGGCGTTCGACCTTCGACGAAATTCTGTTCAACAACGCAAAGCGCCGCGGCGCCCGCGCGCTGGAGGAGACGCGCGTCACCGAGGTGACGCTGGGCAAGGATGGCGGCCGCTCCCGCGTCGAGGCGAAATCCGCGGATGGAACGCAGCGCCGCTTCGCGCCGCGCTACATCCTCGATGCATCCGGCCGCGACACCTTCATGGCCAACAAACTCCGCTGCAAGGAATCCAACAAGAAGAACAACACTGCTGCCGTCTATGCGCATTTCCGCGGCGTCGAATTCCGCACCGGCGACATGCAGGGCTACATCACCGTCCACCTGACCGAGGACGGGTGGTTCTGGATGATCCCGATCGACGACGAGGTGATGAGCGTCGGCTTCGTCGGCATGCCGGCGGCGTTCAAGGGCCGGACCGGCGACACGACCGAGTTGCTCATGGACCGCATTCGCCGCAGCCCGACCGTCAGTGCGCGGATGCAGAACGCCACGATGATAGACGAGGCGTTCTCCACCGGAAATTATTCGTACAACGCCCGTTTCATCGGCGGCGACGGCTACATGATGATCGGCGACGCCTTCGCCTTCATCGATCCGGTCTTCTCCAGCGGCGTGCTGCTGGCGATGAGCACCGGTGAGACCGGGGCGGAGATCGCGGCGGCGTGGCTGGAGAATCGCCGTGAGGGCATCCGCCTCGCGCATGCATCCGAACGCCGCGTGCGGCGCATGATGGGGGCGCTGAGTTGGCTGATCATCCGGATCAACACGCCGGAATTGCGCTCGATGTTCATGAACCCGACGGAGAAGTTCCGGATGCGGGCGGCGGTGGTTTCGGTGCTTGCCGGCAATCTCGACGGGATGAAGAACGCACGCCTGCCACTGATGTTGTTCAAATGCGCCTTCTACCTGCAGAAGGCGTTGCGCAAGCTCGGTGCGAAGCTGCCGGAGAACGGGCGGATCATGTCGACTGACGTGACGGCGGCTTCGTAGGCGGCGGCAGGTCAACTGATGCGTGCGGCCATCTTCTGGTGGCGGGTCAGCCGGGAATAGGTTCGGCCGACCACGTACCAGTGGATCAGCTTTGCCTCCTTCAGCATCGCCGGCAGTTGGCGCCACGGCAGCAAGCTTGCCGTTTCGGCGGTGCAGCGTGCATGCGCAATGCCGAGCCCGCTTGCTATCAGGGAACTGCGGGCTAGGTGAAAGCGGTTGGTGACGAGCACAGGCGGCATGGCGCCCGCGTGAAAATCCGCGCGGTAATGCCGCAGGTTTTCCAACGTGTGGCGCGAACGGTCCTCGGTGCGGATGCGCGTGGCGGCCACGCCGGCGTCACGCAGCCAAACGCGACCTGCTTCCGCCTCCGACATGTGTGCGGGCACGGTGGTGCCGCCGAGCAGGATCGCCTCGGCATTTTGTTCCGCGCGCAGCAGGATCAGCGCCCGCTCCAGCCGCCACCGGTACCATTGCGGAATCGTGCCGTCGGGGCGAAGTCGCATGCCCAGCACCAGCACCCGGTTGAAGCCAGTGTGCCTTGTCGGCGCGGTCAGGCCGATCCAGGCGACATAAGCGAAGGCCGCGACCAGGCTGGCGCCAAGCGACGCAATCACCACGGCGCCGGACAAGGCCAGCATCGCCCACCCGTCCTTGCCGACGATCGGACCGGCAGGCGGCGTTTTCCCGGCTGGTTTCAATCCTGCCCGGATTGCTGCCGCAAGGCGGCGAGCAGCGATTCGACGGTGTTGCCGTTGCGGCTGAGGAACGCAGTGTAGTCGCTGCGCTGGGTCAGTCGCAGGCTCGTGCCTTCGGCGATCACGTCGATGATCTTTGGGGCGCCGGTTGCGAATCCAACCACCCAGGTCACCCGGAACGGCGGCGAGCCGGTGCGTTCGACCAGGGTGGCGACGCGGGTGCCGTCGTCGCGTGGCTCCGCCTGCGAGACCGTGACCTTCGCGGTCTGACCTTGCTCGGCGCTGGCGCGGCCGGCGACGCTTTTGACCAGCACGGCGTGGAACAGGCGGGTGTATTCCTGCTGCTGCGCGGGCGTGGCGGCGTGCCAGTAGCGGCCGAGGCAGAACTCCGCCACGGCGTTCACGTCGGCGACACGGTCGACGAAGGTCTGCAGCCGTGCCCGCTTCTCGGCGGGCGAGCCCGGTGTGTTCATCAGCGCGGCCATCTCGCCGCCGGCCTTCTGCACGAACGCGCGCGCCTGCGCCGGGTCGTTCTGGGGTGCCGGTTGGGCGCGGGCCGGCGCTGCTGCTGATGTCATCGCCACGGCAAGGCCGACGGCGCAGCGGACGAAAAAGCGGCGATACATGTGGAACCTGCGGGCGATGATTGTCGGCGAATAGGCTTTGCGGTCAAGAATGGATTGGGCGTTCAATATGTCACGCTGGCGGCGATGTTCCCATGGCTTTGCGGCCCACGGTTTTGCGGCACACCAGCAGCGCAGTGTTGATGCCGGAGGTGGCGATCAGCCCGGGATGCAGTTGCAACGGCCGCTCGAATCGCAGAGCAAGCGGCATGCCCAGGTGGTCTGTACCACCACATCGCCCGTTCCCGCCGATGGACCAGGAACCAGATGCCGATTTCGAGCAGCCAGGTGGAGCGCGGCTGCATGCCGTAGGTGGCGCTGCGCTCGATGGTGAAGCCGTGGCGGGCGAGCAATGCGACCAGATCAGCAGGCTCGTAGCGGCGGCGATGGCCGACGAATTCGTCAAACGCGGTCCATTTTGCCCGGTACAGCGGCACCGCCAGCAGCAAAATGGCGCCGTCCGCGGCCACGCGCGCGAGTTCGGCGACGGCGGTTTGGTCGTCATCGACATGCTCGACGATATCGAGCGCGCAAAGCAGGTCGAAGGCGGCATCGGCGAACGGGATCGCGGTCACCTTTCCCAGCACCGCCTGGCCACCCTGGGCGCGCAGACTGCGCATTGCCGGCGCGCTGACATCGGCGAAACAGGTGCCGTCGATCGGCAGCCGCGGCCGCAAGCCCGGCGCCACTTCGAGCCGCCGCCCCACCTCGGCCGCAAGCTGGCTGGCCAGCGGCCAGGTGTTAAACCGCTCTGGCCGCACCAGCTGGGCCTCGGACCACAGCCGGTCGTAAAACCTGCGGTTGGCGTCCAGCAATTCGGCGTCGGAGCGGTGGCGCGGCGCGGGCCTCATGGCGTCAGCATTCGGTAGTCGCCGTTCGCGGCGCCTTCGCCCGCGGCCGCGCGGGCAAGGTCGGCGGCGAGCCGGTCGGCGACATTTCGGCGGTAGTGGATCGCATCGAAGAAATTTGCCTCGTCGCGAGCGAAGGCGCTGTCGATGCTGAAATCCGCCACAAGCAGGTCCGGCCGCGCCGCCGCCATGGCGGCGACCCGGCGCTTGCATTCCTGCCAATAGGCGTGGGTCGGGCTGTCATCGGCACCCTGGAAGGACCGCACGAACGGCACGAAGAACAGCAAGGTGCGAGTGCCGGCGGGAATGGTCTGCAGCAATTGCCGCAACGCGGCATGGGTGGTGAATTGCCACGCCGACGCCGGCACTTGCGGATCTGGCCAGGAAGGCGCCACACCCTCGGCCATGATCCGGGCATGCACGGCGTTCGGCTCGAACACCGAATCCGGCAGTTCGAAATCGGTGTAGCCATCAAGGCCGTGGCGGGGCGGGCGCCGGCCAAGCATCGCCTGCATCTGGCTGCTGGCCTCACGCAAGGCGAACAGGCTGAGCATCTGCCGGTAGCCACGCCAGGAAACCGGCTCGTACAGCCATTCCGGAAATTCGGTGACGCCATGCTCCGGCTGCGGCGCCGGATCACACCAGCGCATGTCCAGCCCGATCATGACGTGCCGCGCCCGCGGATGCGCCTGCAGGAACACGCCCAGCATTCGCGCCTCCTCATGCGCGGTGGCGGCGAAGAACGACAGGTTCACGAAACGGGCGCCGAGCAACGGGTCGAGCACCGCCGGGCGGAGCAGGCGGGCGGTGGAATTGCCGATGATGGCGGAGTTCGAATGCCTCGCTGCGCGCCAGCATCGGCAGCGCATACGCGGAGTTGGACGTCACCGGCAGGCGCGGCAGCGCGGGTGCCAGCGGCAAGGCACCCCAGGGATCGACGACCGCCACGAACCCGAACAACACCAGAGTGACCGCGGCGAAACTGCCGGCCATGCCAAGCATGAAGCGGCGCCACACCGACCGCGGCCGTGCGGCAGGCGGCAGCCGGGAGGCGATCGGCTCCGGGTCGGTTATTTGCTGCAGCTCGGGGAAGAGACTGGAGGGGGCGGGGATGAAGCTGTCCCTCCTGCTGGAGCCGCGGGCCAGTGGGCGTCGCGCTCTGATATCGCAGCGCCGCCGGTCCGTCCATTGCCAGGCCCACCGCACCATGGACCTCACCTGCTCCGGCCCGCTATCGTCCGGCAGCGCCCGTCGCAGAATCGGTGCGGAGGAACCAGCGATGCAACCGGACGGCGACCCTCTGGAGCGGACGGCGGCCCGGATCTTCGAGGATCATGTGCAGCCCGCCGCGCGAATCGCCGCCGAGCAAGGCGAGTGGCTCGGTCGGGCCTGGCAGGAAATCGAGCAGGCCGGCTTGCCGCGGGCCCTGGTTCCGGAGGACTCCGGCGGCTTCGGGCTGGACGCCGCGGAAGCACTGGCGATCTTGCGCGTCGCCGGCGCCCACGCCGTGCCTTTGCCCCTGGCCGAGACGATGCTGGCATCCTGGCTGCTGGCCGCCGGCGGCCTGCCGATCCCCGAAGGACCGCTCTCGGTGGCGCCGGTGCTGCCCGACGACGCGCTTTTGCTGCGGCGGGTTTCCGGCGGCTATCAACTCACCGGCACGGCCAGGCGGGTGCCGTGGGGGCGGCACGCCGGGGCGCTCGCGGTGCTGGCGCAACTCGGCGACATCCCCATGGTGGCGCTGGTCGAATCCGGCGCATGGCAGATGGAACCGAGCCACAACATCGCCCGCGAGCCACGGGACCGGCTGCAGTTCGACGAGACCCTGTCCGACACCGCGATCGCGCCGCTCGCCGGCATCGGGCTGTTGCAGCTTCGCGCCCTTGGTGCCGCCATGCGCAGCCTGCAGATGGCAGGCGCGCTGTCGCGGCTGGTGGACATGACCACGCGCTATGCCGAGGAGCGGGTGCAGTTCGGCCGCGCGATCGGCAAGTTCCAGGCGATCCAGCAAAACCTCGCTTTGCTCGCGGCGAATTCCGCCGCCGCCGGTGCGGCTGCCGCGGCCGGTGCGGCGGCGTTCGGCGACGGCATCCGGCTGCTGCCGATCGCCGCGGCCAAGATCCGCACCGGCGAGGCCGCCGGCCTCGGTGCGGCCATCGCCCATCAGGTGCACGGTGCGATCGGCTTCACCTACGAACACCGCCTGCATTTCCTGACCAAACGACTATGGTCGTGGCGTGACGAGTTCGGCTCCGAAACCGAATGGTCGCTGCTGATCGGCCGCCAGCTGATCGCGGCCGGCGCCGACCGCCTGTGGCCCGAAATCACCGCCGCCTGAAGGGATTCGGGAAATGGACGCATTCGTGTTCGCGCCGCCGCCGCCAGTGCTCATGGCAGAAGCGCTGCGGGCGGAGGTGCGGGACTTCCTGCGCACCGAGCTCGCCCAGCGTTCGCCGCAGCAGCGGGCCGAAAGCTGGTCCGGCTACGATCCCGCGTTCAGCCGCAAGATGGGCGAGCGCGGCTGGATCGGCATGACCTGGCCGAAGCAGCTATGGCGGGCACGAACGCTCCGCGCTGGAACGCTACGTGGTGCTGGAGGAAATGCTCGCCGCCGGCGCGCCGGTCGGCGCTGCACTGGATCGCCGACCGGCAGAGCGGTCCGCTGATTCTCCGCACGGTCGGCGACGGACGACGCAGAAGAAGATCCTGCCGCGCATCGCCGCGCGGCGAATGCTATGTTCTGCATCGGCATGAGCGAGCCGGATGTCGGCTCCGACCTCGCCTCGGTCCGCACCCGCGCGCGAGCCGGTCCAGGGCGGCTATCTGGTCAACGGCACCAAGGTCTGGACCAGTCTTCGCGCATATGTCGCACTACATGATCCTGTTCTGCCGCACCGGTCGCCGGCAGAGCGATCGGCATGGCGGCGTCAGCCAGTTCCTGGTCGACCTGCAGCACACGCCGGGCATCACCATCCGGCCGATCCTGGCGCTGACCGGCGAGCATCATTTCAACGAAGTCGTGTTCCAGGACGCGTTCCTGCCGGAGAGCGCCGCTGCTCGGCAAGGAGGGCGACGGCTGGCAGCAGGTGACCAGCGAACTGGCCTTCGAGCGCAGCGGGCCGGAACGGTTCCTGTCGTCGTTCTGCCTGCTGGTCGAACTGGTCCGCGCGCTCGGGCCGCGATCCGTCGGACGCGGGCGGCGATCGCGATCGGCCGGCTGACGGCGCATATCATGACACTGCGGCGGCTGTCCCGCTCGGTCGCCGGCATGCTGCAGGCGGGCGAGAACCCGGCGCTGCAGGCGGCGCTGGTGAAGGATCTCGGGCGCACTGCTGGAACAGGAAATTCCCGAAATCGCGCGGCTGCTGGTCGACGGCCGAGCCGGATCGACGGTTCGACCCAGGCGTTCGCCGCGATGCTCGCGCACACCATGCTGCATGCGCCGTCGTTCTCGCTGCGCGGCGGCGCGCGCGAGATCCTGCGCGGGATCATCGCGCGTGGTTTGGGATTGCGGTAGCGCTCAATCGGCCCAGATTTTCCAAGGCGCCCGGCCGCTGTTCCACAGTGATTCCAGCGTCGTGCGATCGCGCAACGTGTCCATCGGCTGCCAGAATCCGTGGTGGCGAAACGCCGCCAGGTCGCCCTCCCGCGCCAACCCTTCCAGTGGCGCGGTTTCCCAAGGCGTGTCGTCGCCATCGATCCGGTCGAGCACGTCAGGATGCAGGACGAAGAACCCGCCATTAATGAAGTTGTTGTCGCCCGGCGGCTTTTCGGAAAAGCACGCAACGGCGTCCCCCTCCAGCATCAGCGCGCCGTAGCGTCCCGGCGGCACCACCGCGGTGACGGTGGCGAGCTTGCCGTGGCCATGGTGGAACGCCATCAAGCCGGAGATGTCGAGGTCGGTGACGCCGTCGCCATAGGTCATGCAGAAGCTGTCCTCGTCGTCGAGATAGCGGCGCAGGCGCTTCAGCCGGCCGCCGGTCATGGTATCCTCGCCGGTGTCGACCATGGTGATCCGCCAGGGCTCGGCATAGTTCTGGTGGTAGGTGATTTCGCCGCGCCTGGCATCGACGGTGACGTCCGACGAATACAACGCGTAGTTGGAAAAATACTCCTTGATCATGGCGCCGCGATAGCCGAGCGCGATGATGAAATCCGTGACCCCGTGCGACGAGTAGATGTTCATGATGTGCCACAGAATGGGGCGGCCGCCGACCTCGATCATCGGCTTCGGGCGCAGATGCGATTCCTCGCTGATGCGGGTGCCCTTGCCGCCGGCGAGGATGACCGCCTTCAAGGCTGGACCCGGCGCAGATAGCATTTCGGCCAGTAGGTGACACGCTCACGCACGCTGCCCTCGTTGAACGCCCAAGCCGGTTCCTCCAGCCGAAAATCAGGGCTGTCGGCCAGGAAGCCGTCGATCGCCGAAATCGGGTTGTTCCAGCTCCAGTCTGGCGAACTGCGCGGCGCGCCGGTCACCTGCGCCATGATGCCGTCGCAGGCGACGATGTAGGAATCCTGCGTCACCAGGGGCGCGTAAAGCTCAAGCTCGGCGGCGACATGGTCGCGGCTGTGGTTGCTGTCGAGGATCACCAGCACGCGTTCGCCCTCGCGTATCTGCGCCCGAACCGCGGCAATCGTGTCCGGCGCGATGGAGCTGCCCTCGATCAACGAAATACGCCCGGCCATCGGATGCGCCTCGATGGCGGCGCGGTTATGCGGCCGGATCTCGATATCGACGCCGATGACCCGGCCACGGCCGAGAGCCGCGAACAAGCCTGCGTAGAAGACCAGCGACCCGCCATGGGCGACCCCGGTCTCGATGATGACGTCGGGCTTCAGGCGCCAGATCAGCTCCTGGATGCGGACCATGTCCTCGGGCAGCTGAATGATCGGGCGGCCCATCCAGGTGAAGCTGTAGACGTATTTCGTGTCCCAGCCGCAGCGCAGCCAGGCGGCGGAGACCGCCTCGAACGCCTCGGGCGAGTCCATGCGGTGCACCTGGCGCGCGCCGTCGTCCGAGGTCACCAACACCTGGCCCGCTTCTTCGTCGATCGTCAGCATATTGCCTCCTGTGGCAGCAGCGCCGCCAACAGCGGCAGGTCCTGCAAGAAATTCTGTGCGGGTGCGGCGAATTCGACCGACAACCGATTCACGTCGATGCGCGGAAATCGAATCGCCGCGGCATCCTCGCGGACGTCGACGCGCCAGCCGAGCCGTGCGGCCAGCACGCCCGCGATGGCGTCGTGGCTGGTGTTGACGCCGCTCGCGACGTTGTAGAGCCGCGCCTCACCACGCGCCGCAATGGCCGGCAATGCCGCCACGACATCGTCGAGGGAGACATAGTCCTTGGCGGAGCGGAAGCTTTGGCCCAGCGTCACCGCGCCGCGCCGCGTCCCCTCGCGCAGCACCTGCCCGAGGAAACTCTCCTCATGCATGCCGGACCCGTAGACGTTGGACAGCCGGGCGACCCGCACCGATGCGCGGGGGTCGGACAGGCAAAGCGCCTCGCCGGCCAGTTTGGTGATGTTGTAGAGGTCGTCGGCTGCGGCCGGCTGCACCTCCAGCGGCGTGTCCTCGCGGCCGGTGTCGGCGCGGGCGTAGACGCGGGTGGACGACAGCAACAGGAAGGAATCGAAAGTCGCATTCGGCGAGAATGCGGCCGACCAGGCCGACATGCGCGTCCGCCGTGGCCAGTTTGCGGGTGCGGAAATCGGCGGTCAGGCCGATGCAATAGATGACGTGCCCGGCCGGCCTCCCGCCGGTGAGGAATCCCGGCATGTCGGCGCGGTTGACGGCGTTGACCGGATGGCCGCCCGCCCGCAGATGCGCCACCATGGCAGAGCCGATGAAGCCGCCGGCACCGAGAATGGAAAACCGACTCACGCCGTCCTCGCCTCGCCGCGGCACTCGCCTTCCCCGCGCCGCCGCCAACCCTTGATCGTCGCGGGCGCGCCGTGGGCGATGCAGAATTCAGGATAGACGCCGCGCAGCAGCGAATGCGCGCCGACGACGCAGCCGGCGCCGATCCGCGCGCCATCCAGGATCACCGTGTTGGCGCCGATCCAGACGTCCTGGCCGATGTTGATGCCGCCGCGGCTCGGGCGAAAACCCTGGGTGCGGATCAACATATCCGGGTTGGCGAATTCGTGGTCGGTGGGCGCAAGCGTGCAGTTGGCAGCGATCAGCACGTGGGCGCCGATGTGGATGCCGTTGCCGGTGTACAGCACGCAGCCGGAATTGATCACCGCGCCGGGGCCGATGAACACATCGCCGGTGCCGCCGGATGGCTTGATCTTCACGAATGCGTCGATGACCGCCCCCGCCGCGATGACGATGCGGCTGCCGCGGACCGAGTTTTCGATATCGGCCAGCGGCGACACGAGCGCATCGGGAGAGATGTCGATCATGCCCGCCAGGATGCGCCCGAATTTCCTACCAAATCGTTACCCAGGCAGCCCAGACCGGATTCTACTCCGTATCGCCTTTGCCGCGGCCGCGCTTGATGCCGGCGCGATGGGTCTTTTCGTCCATCCGCCGTTCGCGGGAGGCCCGGGTCGGTCGGGTCGGCCGGCGCTTGATCGGCACTACTGTCGCGCTGCGGATCAGCTCGACCAGCGCCGCCTGCGCTTCCTGGCGGTTGCGGTCCTGGCTGCGATGGCGTTGGGCGGTGATGATCAGCACGCCGTCATTGGTCAGCCGGCTGGCGGACAGCCGCTCCAACCTTGCGCGCACGCCCTCCGGCAGCGACGGGGAGTGCCGGACGTCGAAGCGCAGTTGCACGGCGGTCGATACCTTGTTGACGTTCTGCCCGCCCGGGCCGGACGCGCGGATGAAGCTCTCCTCCAATTCGCCAGGGTCGATGGACAGATGCTCGTCGATCTTGATGCGGTCTGCCATCGGTCCTGATCTGCCATATTAACGTTTGTGACTACTCGTCGCTGGAGACGACACTGCCGGTGGTCGTGCCGCCATCGATCACCAGGGTCTGGCCAGTGGTGAAGCTGCCGGATTGGGCGGCCAGGAAGATCGCGGCGCCGGCGATCTCATCCGGTTCGCCGATGCGCTGCAGCGGGGTTTCGCGGGTGCGCTTGCGGTAGATCTCCGGGTTTTCCCACAGCGCGCGGGCGAAATCGGTGCGCACCAGGCCGGGGGCGATGCAGTTGGCGCGGATGTTCTTCGGCCCCCACTCCACCGCCAGGTTGCGCGCGAGTTGCATGTCGGCGGCCTTCGATAGCGCGTAGATGCCGAGATTGGCCGAGCCGCGCAACCCGCCGATCGACGAAATGATTGTCACCGAGCCACCGCCGCGCGCCGCCATGCCGGGCAGCACCATGTGGCACAGCCAGAAATTGCTGCGCACGTTGTAGTTCATGGTGCGGTCATAGGCTTCGTCGGACGCGGTGATCGCCGGCCCGTAATGCGGGTTCACCGCCGCGTTGCACACCAGGATGTCGATGCCGCCCCAATGCGCCACGGTGGTGTCGACCAGCGCCTGCAGTTCCTCCTTGCGGCCGATGTTGCAGGTCTTGGTGATCGCCTGCCCGCCCTTGGCGAGGATCGCCTGCGTCACCTCGTCGCAACCTTCCTGTTTGCGGCTGGAGACGACGACCCGCGCGCCGTGCTCGGCCATACGCTCGGCAATGGCGCGGCCGATGCCTTTGCTGGAGCCGGTGACGACAGCGACCTTGCCGGTGAGGTCGAACAGAGATGCCATGGAGTTTCCCAATCTTGCCGCGTGGTTTGTCGATCGACTTTCGTCCCGGGCCATTCCATCATCCCAAGGCCCTTTGTGCGAGTCGCCCGGATGGCCCACCTTGCCAGAGCCGGCGAATTCGGCCACCAACCTTGGCAGGAAACCGCCGAAAGGGACCGGCCCATGAACACGCTCCAGGCAATTGCCGTCGCCATCCTGCAGGGCGCCACCGAGCTGTTTCCGGTCAGCAGCCTGGGCCACGCCGTGGTGCTGCCGGCGATCCTGCACTGGACGCTCGAACCAACGCTCGCCGGAATTCCTGCCGTTCCTGGTGATGCTGCATCTGGGCACGGCGACCGCGCTGCTGGCCTTTTTCTGGCGCGACTGGTGGGCGCTGTTGATCGGCGTGCTCGGACTGTCGGACGGCGCACCAGGTCGCGCGAGAGCCGGCGGGTGTTCCTGCTGATCGTGGTCGCCACCATCCCCGCGGTGATCGTCGGCTTCGTGCTGGAGAAATTCGTCCGCGGCCTGTTCGGCTCGCCGATGATCGCGGCCGCTTTCCTGGTGGTGAACGGCGTGCTGCTGCTGTTCGGCGAACGCATCCGCGGCAACGGCCATCGCGCAGCTCGTCCACCCTCACCATGATGGACGCGCTGATCATCGGCTGCTGGCAATGCACCGCGCTGCTCCCGGGCATCTCGCGCTCCGGCGCCACCATCGTCGGCGGCCTGCTGCGCGGCATCGACCACGAGGGCTCGGCGCATTTCTCCTTCCTGATCGCCACCCCGATCATCCTCGGCGCCACGGTGCTGGAAGTGCCGCATCTGCTGCACGACAGCGTGCCGGACGGGGTGTTCGCCCTCGCCAGCGTGGCCGCGGTGCTTTCGGGCATCACCGCCTGGCTCAGCACCTGGTTCCTGATGCGCTATTTCCGCGACCACGACGACTGGGCGCTCAACCCCTTCGCCTATTACTGCATCGCCGCGGGGTTGGCCGCACTCGGCTGGATGGCGTTCACCTGAGATGAGCGGCCCGCTGCACGGCGTGCGGGTCATCGACCTCACCGGCACCGTGCTGGGGCCGATCGGCACGCAATTGCTGGGCGACGCGGGGGCCGACGTCATCAAGATCGAGGCACCGGCGGGCGATCCCATTCGCCAGATCGGGCCGCGCCGCTCGGCTGATATGGGCGCCTATTTCCTCAACCTGAACCGCAACAAGCGCAGCGTGGTGCTGGACCTGAAGCGCCCGGCGGCGCATGCGGCCCTGCTGCGGCTGATCGGCGGCGCGGATGTTTTCGTGCACAACATGCGCCCTTCGGCGGCGGCGCGGCTGGGGCTCGACTTTGCCACGCTGGCAGCGAAATTCCCCCGCCTGATCCACGCCTCGGCGAGCGGCTACCGCCTCGACAGCTCGCGCGCTGACGACCCGGCCTATGACGACATCATCCAGGGCGAATCGGGGGTCGCCAGCGTCAACGGCATCGCCTGCGGTACCGACGGGCCGCGCTACGTGCCGATGGTGATGGCCGACAAGATCACCGGCCACGCGCTGGCGGCAGCGATCGGCATGGCGCTGTATCACCGCGAGCGCACCGGCCACGGCCAGGCGCTGCATGTGCCGATGCTGGACACCATGCTCGCCTTCTTCCTGCCCGAGCATCTCTGGGGTGCCACGCTCGAAGGCGGAACCGCTGACGGCGCCGACGAAGGGCTCGGCTACACCAGGATGATGACGCCGCATCGCCGCCCCTATGCCACCGCCGACGGGTTTCTGTGCCTGATCGCGGTCACCGACGCGCAATGGGCGCGGCTGCTGCGGGTGCTGGAACGGCCGGAATTGATCGCCGACCCGCGTTTCGCCACCATGCTCGGCCGCGCCGAGAACATCGATGCGGTCTATGGCGTGCTGGGGAGTGAACTCTGCCGGCGGAGCACGGCGGATTGGCTGGCACGGCTCGCCGACGCGGATGTGCCGCATGGTCTGGCCAATTCGCTCGACGACCTGCGGCACGACCCCTATTTGGCCGAGGCCGGGTTCTTCCGCTCGATCGTCCATCCGACCGAAGGCGCCACCACCACGCTGGCGCCACCGGTCGCGTATTCCGCCACCCCCACCGCGATCCGTAGGCTGGCCCCCGGCTTGGGCGAACACACCGCCGAATTGCTGACCGAGGCCGGGTATTCCGCCACCGAGATCGCCGAGATCACCGAAGGTTCCGCATGACCCTGCCCCGCCGTGCGCTGCTCGCAGCATCGTTGCTGCTGCCCGGGGCGGCCCCTGCCCCGCACCCGAAGATCCCCCTCGCCGCGGTGCCGATCGCCCGCCTGGACACGCCGTGGTGGCGGGCGCGGCATCAGGAAAAGCTGGCCGAGCTGCAAAAGGGTCCTTTCAACCTGGTGTTCCTCGGCGATTCCATCACCCAGGATTACGAGCGGTCCGGGCCGCCGCCCTGGGGTGATTTCCGCGCGGTCTGGCAGCGCTACTACGGCGACCGCCGCGCCATCAACCTCGGTTTCTCCGGCGATGCGACGTCGCATCTGCTCTGGCGCATCGGCCACGGCGAACTGGACGGGATTGCGCCGAAGGTCGCGGTGATCCTGATCGGCGCCAACAATCTCGGCCGCGCGCATTGGCCGGCGGACGAGGACGTCATCGGCATCGATGCCGTGGTGAACGAGGTGCGCCGGCGCCTGCCCAGAACCCACATCCTGCTGCTGGGCGTGCTGCCGAGCGAGCGCAGCGAATGGACGACGCAGACGACGCTGGCGATCAATCGCGCGCTGGCCGCACGGTACGGCGCGTCGGCGGTGCCGGGCGTCACCTATCTCGATGTCGGCCGCGTGTTCCTGCGCAACGGGGTGGTGGATCGGTCCTTGTTCGTCGATCCGCTTCTGGAACCGCCGGCGGCGGCGCTGCATCCGACGGCCGAGGCGCAGGAGCGGATGGCCGCCGCGATGGAGCCGACGCTCGCTGGCCTTCTGGGCGATCGCGACCGCAGCAAGCACTGAATGACGGAGGCTTCCTGATGACGCAACTGAAGATAAGATCGATGAAGGATGACGTGAGCGCCGCCGAGTGGCAGGCGCGCACCGACCTCGCCGCCTGCTACCGGCTGGTGGCGCTGTATGGAATGGCCGACATGATCGCCAACCATATCTCGGTGCGGGTTCCCGGCGAGCCCGGGCATTTCCTGATCAACGCGTACGGCATGCTGTATGAGGAAATCACCGCGTCCTCGCTCTATAAGATAGACTTGGACGGCCACGTCATTGCCAAGCCGGACCTGGATTATGGCATCAACCGCGCCGGCTTCGTGATCCACAGCGCCATCCATCGCGCCCGGCATGAGGTTGACTGCATCATCCACACCCATACCGCCGCCGGCATGGCGGTGTCCTCGCTGGCGTCGGGGCTGCTGCCGATGACCCAGACCGCGATGCGCTTCAGCCGTGCCGCCTATCACGACTATGAAGGTGTCGCCGTCGATCTCGACGAGCAGCAGCGCCTGGTGGCCGACCTCGGCGACGGCGATGTGATGATCCTGCGCAATCACGGGCTGCTGGCGGTCGGGCCGTCGATCCCCGAGGCGTTCAGCAACATCTATCGGCTGGAACTCTCCTGCAAGGCGCAGTTGCTGGCGCAATCGGCCAACAGCGAGATCCTGCTGCCGCCCGCCGAGGTGATCGCCAAGACCAACCACCTGTATAAGCCGAATGTGCGCCGACCCTTCGGCATCCTCGAATGGCCGGCGCTGATGCGCCAACTCGATCGCCGGGATTCCTCTTTTCGGGAGTGACGGGCATGACAATCGCCGAAACGCTGGCCGACTACGCCGCAAGCGAGCAAAGCGCGCCACTGTCCGAGGAGGTGCGCCACCACGCCAAGCGGGCGCTGATCGACTGGTTCGCCGCCCTGCTGCCGGGCGCGCTGCTGCCGCCGGCGACGCTGCTGGCGAAAGGGCTCGCGGATGAACTCGGGCATGGCCGCGCCATCGTCTACGGTTCCGGCGCGCGCGCCTCGCTGCGGGCGGGCGCCCTGATCAATGCCACCGCCAGCCATACCATCGAGTTCGACGACATCTTTCGCGACGCCGTGTACCATCCGGGTTGCCCAACCATCGGCGCGGCGCTGGCGGCGGCGCAGGCCAAGGACGCGGATGGCGAGGCGCTGCTGCGCGCCGTGGTCATCGGCTATGAGGTTTCCACCCGCATCGGTGTCGCGGTGCAGCCGTCGCATTACCGTTTCTGGCACACCACCGGCACCATCGGCACGTTCGGCGCCGCCGCCGCCGTGGCCGCCGTGCTGCGGCTCGACGCTGTCAGGACCGCGCATGCCCTGGCCACCGCCGGCACCTTCGCCGCGGCATTGCAACAGGCGTTTCGGTCGGACGCGATGTCCAAGCCGCTGCATGCCGGCCACGCCGCCGATGCCGGGGCGATGGCCGCACTCGGCGCGGCGCAGGGCGTGACCGGGGCGCTGGATGTGCTGGAGGGTGCCGCCGGCTTCGGCGCCGCCATGAGCGAAGGCGCCGACTGGAGCCGGGCGACGGACGGCCTCGGCCGCCGCTACAACATCACCGCCATGACCTTCAAGAATCACGGCTGCTGCGGCCACAGCTTCGCCGCCATCGACGGCGCGCTGGCGCTGAAGGCCGCGTATTCGCTGCGCCCGGAGGCGATCGCCCGCGTCACCATCGGTGGCTATCGCGCGACCGTGGACGTGACCGGCCGCAGGCAGGCGGGCACACCGTTCGAAGGCCGCTTCAGCACGCCCTTCACGGTGGCAACGGCGCTGGTGCATGGCAGCGTGCGCCTGGCGGCGTTCGAGCCGGAGCGGCTGCGCGACCCTGATTTGCTGGCCCTGATGCAGAAGGTGGATGTCCTCGTCGATGCGCAATGCGAGGCCGATTTCCCGTCCCGCCGCTCGGCGGTGGTGGAAATCGAGATGACCGACGGGCGCCGCTTGCGGCATTATCAGCCGACCCGCAAGGGCGACCCCGATGCGCCGCTGAGCGACCTCGAACTGACCGAGAAATTCTTCGAACTCGCCGGCCCCGCCATCGGCCGCGAAGCCGCCGAGGCGCTGATCGCCCAGCTTTGGGCCCTGGACCGCCAGCCGCATGTCCGCTTCGCCGCCGCCGAAATTGCCCGCGCGGCCGAATGAGCAGGGCGGCGGCGTTACGCTCGCTCGGCCAATTCCATGAAGGGGCGCGGCCGCGATGATAGCGCGACCGACGGCCGGCGGTCATGGCAGAGCCGATAGCCACCCTCCTCGTTGACGACGATGCGCGGGAAGCCAGGATCGGGCTCGATCTTCCGCCGCAGCCGGTAGATATGGGTTTCGACCGTGTGGGTGCTGGCGCCGTTGGCATAACCCCAGACCTCGCGCAGCAGCGTCTGCCGCCCGACCGGCTTGCCGGCGCTGTGATACAGGTATTTCAGCACCGCGGCCTCCTTGTCGGTCAGCCGCAGGCGCCGGTTTTCCACCGGGTCGAACAGGCTGCGGACGCCGGGACGGAACTGGTACGGGCCGACCATCAGCACCGCGTCCTCGCTGGACTGATGGGCGCGAATCTGGGCGCGCAGCCGGGCGGTCAGCTCGGCCATGCGGAAAGGCTTCACGACGTAATCATTGGCGCCGGCATCCAGCCCGCGCACCACGTCATCCTCGGCCGCTGCACCGGTCAGCATCAGGATCGGCACCCGCACCCCGGCCTTGCGCAGCCGGCCGCAGAGCTCGAACCCGTCGCCATCGGGCAGCTCGATGTCGAGCAGAATCGCGTCGAAGCGAAGGTCGCGCGACATCGCCGCGGCGGCGGCGTCGGCAGCATTGTCGGCCTGAGTCACCTGGAAGGCGCCTTCGCTTTCGAGGGCGGCCGCCAGGGTGATCAGCAATGCGCGGTCGTCATCGACGATCAGGATATTCTTTTGGCTGGTCATGGGCTTGCCCTCCGAACTGCCGCATCATGCGGCGGGGCAAGGATGCATGCTGCCCGGCGGCGGCGCTGTGAGGCAGATCACCCTGGAATGCAGAAGACCTGGCGCTGCATCAATGCAGTCCGTTCGGGCACCAGCACGCCCAAAGCTGCGCGTCTCTATCCCACGGTGATCGCGTTGCGCACGGTCAGCGGTGAGCCGATGCGTTCCAGCAATTCGAGGCTCTCGCCAGTGCCCCGGATGTTGATCGTCCCGTAATCCAGCAGACGACCCCAGAAGCTCTGCAGGACATCGACCGTCTCGACCTTGCTGATATTCATCTCGACGGTGTGGCGCGACAGCAGCCCGCGCTTGTAGATCACCCGCCGGTCGGTCACGACGATCTCGGTGCCGCGGCGGGTCATCCATTCGCTGATCAACGCCACCAGCATCAACGCGTAGGCGATCAGGGCGGCCAGGAGAGCCAGGCGCTTCTGGCCTTCGTCCTGCAAGCTCCAGGCGAAGGCCACGAGCAGCGCGGCCACGATGAACAGCAGCAAGGACTTGCCGTAGACCAGCCAATGCAGGGTCGCGACCGCCTTCACGGTTTCGCCGGGCTGGAGGACTTTCGTGTAGTAGGGCATGCGCTTCCGCCTCGACTCGCCGTGGGACGCCGCGATCCTACCATGACGATCGGTGGCCGGGGTAAACTGGTCTGTCGGATCGCGCAGGGCGTTGAGACGGCGGCCGCACACGCCATATGCCCGCCAAACCAACACGCCGACCGGGGAGAGGCAGCCATGACGTGTCTCGTCATCGCTCTGTTCGACAAGCGCCGCGAGGTGGATCTGGTGGTTGAGCACCTGGTCCAGGAGTTCGACGTTCCGCGTGAGCGGGTCCAGGTCCACGCGGTCGAGGCCGGCGCCGCGAGCACGCGCTCGCCGCAGGACAGCGACATCGACGCGGAGCTTTCGCTGCCGACGCTGGGGCTGCCGGAAAAAGCGGTGCGTGCGTACGAAGCGGGCATGCGCGCCGGCGGCATCCTGGTCGCCGCCTGGGTCGGCGACGGCCATGTCGAGCACATCATGCGTGCCTATCGGGACTACGGCGCCGCACGCGTCTACGCCCATGACGTGCCGGCGACGCGCGACGCGCCGCGGTAGACGCCGCTTCCAATTCGGCGTGGCCGGCGGGTGTGCCTATCCGTGACGGCCGAAACCTCCGCGCATCGCACCCGTCCCCGGACGCCCGCGCGGGACGGACATGATATGGCGCTCGCGGATGTCGCCGGCCTCGACGTGCGCGCGCGGGCGTTCCATGCCGATGTGCTCGTGGCCGACGTGCGCGCGAATGTCGCCAAAGCGGAGGCGCTCGTGCGGGTTACCCAATTCCACCCGTTCGCGCCGACGCTCGCGGATGGCCCGCTCATGCAGATGCTCTGGGATGAAGACATGAACGCTGTCGAACCGCGGCGAATTGCGATGTCCGCCGCCGACGATGACGGCACCGAGCCCGAAGCCAATAGGTGGACCCCAAAGCCAGGGGTCGTAGGAGGACCAGAGCGGCGGGGCGTATGGGGAATCGATCGACCGCGGTTCGAGGATTTCATCCGGGGTGGGCGGCCGGGGCGTCGCGTCGGTGATGTGCCAGGAGCCGTCAGGTTGCTGGCAGATACGGCCCACGACCGGTTGCTGCCGTCCGTCGATGAGCGCAGTCGCCGCGTAATCACGACAGTCCGCCTGGCTTCCCGCACCATAGATGACGGCGACGCCCGAGGTTCCGGGCTCCGGCGTCGCCGCCGGGCAGGTTGAGCAGATCATGCAGCCGAGCACTGCGAAAACAAGGTTGCGCATGGCATTCATCCTGACCAGATGGCGCGGCGTTTAAGATTCCCCTGCGACGGCAGCTTATCATATGCATGGACGCCCAAGCGCCGGCCCTATTCCGCGTCGCCCCGGGATAGCTCCGCGTCGGGCCGTGCGGTTTTCTTCATTGCGATCATTTTGAATGGCGTAGTCTGACCGGGATTTTGGAGATTTGATGGCGTTCACCGGCATGCTTGCGCACTCTGGCTGAAACCCTGCTTCGGCAGGCGAGACGCCAGCCGCGAGCGGGAAATCGGAGCAACGGATATGCGGGTTGTTATGGTTCTCATCACAATCTTGTCGATGTCGTCGGCGCCTGTTCACGCCCAGGAAAATCGACTGTTTCCGCCCGGGAGCCCTGAGCGGAACGAGGGCTGCGCCGATTGCTACGTGCAGGAGGCGAGCATCCGGCTGCGCGCCGCGGCGCCGCTCGTGCCCGACACCAACCCCGCCTGCGTCCGGCAAGCCAGCGCAGAGTTCTTCAAAACCGTCCTGGAGGTCGCTGCACCGCGGCTTGACGCGAACCTGTCGGGCAACCTGTTGCGCACAGCGCGGCGCCTCCCGCCGCCTATTTATGCCGGATTGGTGGAAGAGGTGGGTTTGGATTTCAGGAACCTCCTGCACCAAGCGGAGGGGACGGCCGCGAGCGCCAACTGCGCGCCCCTGGCCGTCCTGCTGCCAGCGGGCGCGGAAATCGTCTCGACCGACGTGGCGGTGATCAATGCGCTTTCGGCGGCGGCGGAGTGCACGCCGCCGAAAGGCGCGTGCCCGCCTGATGACGGGCGGTTCGCCCTTCCGCCGCAGCCCGTCTCCATGGGTGGGCGAACCGCCGTCGCAACCACGTTCGCGGACCAATCGTACGACCACGACAGGATCATCCGCCTGCGTGTCGCCTTTAGGGCCGCAGCTGGCACAAAGCCGTTTTCATCGGATTAGGGGGAAGGCAAACGGCGCCTGCTTCGGCAGGAGGCTCCGCCGCCGGATGGGAGGGAAATCCCCTCTCGCCGTGGTGCTGTTGCAGGGATTCGAACCCTGGACCTCTCCCTTACCAAGGGAGTGCTCTACCACTGAGCTACAACAGCGTTCGCCCGCAAAGCCGCGCCGTTCCTAGCCATTTACCGGATGCGGCGCAACCCCCACTTGGCAGTGACACATGGCCGACACGCCGCACCGGCTGTCACGGATCTTCATCGTCCTTGGGAGACGGTGGCTGGTCATCCGGAGCGGCGGGAGGGAGCGGCCCGGCGAGAAGCACTTTCGGCGCGCCCCCCGAGAAAATGCTCACCAGCCTTTCACCGCTCCATACCTCGACATGCATGTCATCCCCGGCCCACCTATTTGCGAGGGTGCTGGCTTCCAAGTCACTGGCACACTCGAAAACAAACCGAATCCGAACGTAACCCATGCTGTCCAGCACCCGAACGCGGTATTCCACGGGGCTTCGCTCCTCGTTAACGGATAGCAATGTTAAGCATACTTAACAGGAAAATAATGGTTTTGAAACGTTTTTCACTCCGTGCGGCAGGAGACATAATTGTGTCCCTCACCGCTATTTCGACCGTGCGGAAGCGGACGAAAACGCTCCGTACCCTGGCCAAACTGGCAGCGGACGGGACATGAGCACGAGCAAACCGAGGCCCCGTCGGTTGTCGCCGAACGAACTCCTGGCGATTTTTCGCGAGACGATCGTGGACACGATCCGGCACGACCACCCGGACCTCGGCTCGCGGCAATTCGCAACCATGCTGATCTGCTATCTCGACGAAGGCCCCCACACCGTGCGCGGCTTGGCGAAGGAGCTGAACATCGCGAAGCCGGCGGTCAGCCGCTCACTGGATCGATTGTCCAAGTTCGATCTCATCGAGCGCCAGCCTGACCCGCGCGATGCCCGCAGCGTGCTGGTGGCGAGAACACCAACAGGGCAGCGATTCTTGCGAAAGCTGCAAGGCTTGATGGTGAACGCGGCCGGGAACTCGGGTTCTGGGATGCAAAGCCAGGGATGAAGCTGCGGTCGCGGCAAAGCCGCAGCCGACGCGCGCGATGACGACGGGGTCGCCGGCCCCGTCGTGAAACCGGCTGGTGCTTAGGGCAATATGGCTTTAGGTGGAATCACCGGGCGATAAAATTGCTCGCCTAAACAAAAGGCTAGATCGTGATGGTCGCTGATGCCAGCGACCATCACGATCTAGTGCGCCTGGCCGAGATAGGCGGCGCGCACGGCAGGATCGTTCTTCAGGGCCGAGGCGGCCCCCGACGCGGTCAGGCGTCCATTCTCCAGCACATAGCCGAAATCGGCCACGTCCAGCGCCGCGGCGGCGAACTGCTCGACCAGCAGCATGGTCATGCGCTGCTCCTTGCAGCCGGGCGATGGTGGCGAACACCTCCTCGACCAGGCGCGGCGCCAGGCCCATCGACGGCTCGTCCAGCAGCAGCACGTCGGGGTTCAGCATCAGGGCGCGCGCCATCGCCAGCATCTGCTGCTCGCCGCCCGAGAGCGTGCCGGCCAGCTGCTTCCGGCGCTCCGCGAGGCGCGGGAAGAGCTCGAACATCCGGTCGCAGGTCGGCACTCACGTCGCCGCGCGGACGCGAGCCGGTGAGGCGCGCGAAGGCACCGAGCGGACAGGTTGTCGGCCACCGACAAGGTCGGAAAAACCCGCCGCCCCTCCGGCGAATGCGCCATGCCGCGCCGGGCGATCTCGTGGGACGGCAGGCCGGTGATATCGGCGCCGTCCAGCAGGATGCGGCCGGATTGCGGGCGGATCATGCCCGACAATGCCCGCAATGTCGTGGTCTTGCCGGCACCGTTGGAGCCGATCAGCGTCACCAGCGTGCCCTGCCGGCACCGCGATCGAAATGCCGTGCAGCACCTGCACCTTGCCGTAGCCGGCGACGAGGTTCTCGACCTGCAGCATCTCAGGCCGCCACTTCGGCGCGTGGCTGCCGCCGAGATAGGCCTCGATCACGCGCGGCGTCGGCCTGCACCTCGGCCGGGCGGCCCTCGGCGATCTTCTGGCCGAAATCCAGCACGGTCACGATGTCGCGACACGCTCATCACCACGTCCATGTGATGCTCGATCAGGATGACGGTGATGCCGTGATCGCGGATCTTGCGGATGATCGCGACCAGTTCACGGATATCCGGCGCGGTCAGCCCGGCGGCCGGCTCGTCGAGCAGCAGCAGCTTGGGGTCGAGCGCCAGCGCGCGGGCGATCTCCAGCAGGCGCTGCTTGCCGTAGGGCAGGTTGCGCGCCTCCTCGTTGGCCAGCGTGTCGAGGCCGACGAATCGCAGCAGGCTGGCGGCGCGCACCCGGGCCGACCGCTCCTCGCGCCTGGCGCCCGGCGTGCCCAGCGCCACGTCGAGCCATGCCGGCCGCGTAGGTGTGGTGCAGGCCGACCATCACGTTCTCGATCACCGTCAGCTCGCCGAACAGCTGCACGTTCTGGAAGGTGCGGGCGATGCCGCATGCCGGCGATCTCGGACGGCGTGCGGCCCGACCAGGCGACTGCCCTCGAGACGGATCTGCCTCCGGTCGGCAGGTAGATGCCGGTCAGCACGTTCATCATCGTGCTCTTGCCGGAACCGTTCGGCCCGATCAGCCCGTGGACGGTGCCGGGCATCACCGCGAGGTCGACGCGGTCGAGCGCCTTCAGGCCGCCGAACTGCATGACCACCTGGTCGACCTGCAATAGCGGCTGCCCGGCCGTCACTTGCGGTGCGGCGGTTGCCCAGGTCTGGGCGGCATCCGCCTCGGCGTCGATGACCGCGTGCGCGCGGACCCAGCCGGGACGGATCTGCGCCACGACCTGCCGCAGAAAACCGACGATTCCATCGGGCAGGTAATAGACCACGAACAGGATCATCATCGCCGAAGACGGTCAGCTTGTAGTCGGTGATCTTCTCCAGCAGCAGCGAGAACACGAAGAAGGCGACGCACAGCGCCACCGGAACCGCGACGGCCCGCCGCTCGTCCGGGCGCCGGACCGCGACCGCGAGGCCGGCCAGCACCGCCACCACGGCGATGCCGCCGGCGACGATGCGGAACAGCGAGATGTCCGCCAGCAGGTTCGGCAGGTAGACCACGATCGCCGCACCGATGATCGGGCCCAGCCGCGATTTGCGCCCGCCCATGGTCACGCGCGAGCAGGAAGGTGATCGAGAGGTCGAAGCTGAAATTGTTCGGCGCGATATACTGCTCGGAATAGGCGAACAGCACGCCGGCGAGGCCGGCGAATCCGGCGCTGACGACGAAGGCGAACACCTTGTGCTTGTAGACGCTGACGCCCATGCAATCGGACGCGATCGGTGATGTCGCGCAACGCCTCGAACGCGCGGCCATAGCGCGAGGCCAGCAGCCGGTTGATCACCACCAGCGTCAGCAACAGGCAGACGATGACGACGTAATAGAATTCGATATTGCGCATCCGTGCCAGCGACATCTCGAGGAACGGCAGGCTCTCGCCGTAATCGCGGAAGTCGAAGAACACCGGCTGGCGCAGCGAGATTCCGAGCGGACCGTTGGTGAGGAAGGTCATCTCGTTGATCAGGATCTGCACGATGGTGCCGAATGCCAACGTCACCATGGCGAGATATGGCCCGGTCACGCGCAGCGCCGGCAAGGCGAGGATGGCGCCAAAGAGCGCCGTGATCAGGATGGCGAACGGCAGGGCGGCGGCGAACCCGCAACCGAGCTGGAAGGCGAGAACGCCCGCGGTGTACGCGCCGATCCCGACCAGTGCCGAATGCCCGAGCGACACCTCACCGGTGTAGCCGAACACCACGTCGAGCCCGAGCGTCACGATCGAGAAGATCGCGATCACCATCACCAGATGCACATAGTACGGGCTGGTGACGACGAACGGGAACACCGCCAGCGCGACCAGGCCCAGCAGCGTCGCTGTGTGCTTTGCCGTCACCAGGCTCAGACCTTCTTGATCGCGGCGCGGCCGAACAGGCCAGAGGGCTTGAACGACAGCACCAGCAGCAGCAGCACCAGCCCCGGCACGTCCTTGTAGCCGGTGGACAGATAGAACCCGGTCATGGTCTCGGTGATGCCGAGGATGAGGCCGCCGACCACGACGCCCATGCCGCTCGACAACCCGCCGATGATGGCGACGGCGAAGGCCTTCAGGCCGAGCGCCGCGCCCATGTTCGCGCCGGTCAGGGTCACCGGCGCGATCAGCACCCCGGCGAACGCCGCCGTCATGGAAGACAGGGCATAGGAGAAGGTGATCACCAGCGAGGTGTTGATGCCCATCAGGCCGGCGGCGTCGCGGTCATTCGCCGTTGCCACCACCGCCTTGCCGAAGATCGAGCGGCGGTTGAACAGCTCCACCAGCAGCATCATGCCGAGCGCGCCGACGACGATGACGATCTCCATCGGCAGCACGTTGACGCCGCCGCCGAGCCCGATCGGCGCTTCCGGCAGCGGCGAGGGGAATTTCAGCGCGTCACGGCCCCAGATGTTCTCGGCGAGGTTGCGGAAGATGATGCCCAGCGCGATCGTCGCCATGATCCAGCCGGACTTCGGACTTGGTTCGGATCGCCTGGCGCACGCCGAGCCGTTCGACCACCGCACCTTGCAGCAACCCGAACGCCAGCGCGATCGGCAGCATCAGCCAGTAGCCGGTGATCCCCACCACGGTCAGCCCGACCAGGGAGCCCAGCATCAACGCCTCGCCCTGGCCGAAATTCAACGTCTTGGAGGTGGCGAAGGTCAGCTGGTAGCCGAAGGCGATGACGCCATAGATCATGCCGACGGCGATGCCGCTTACGATAAGCTGGGCAAAGATCTGCATCGCGACGGCGCCTCCGGATGATCAAGGCGCCCTCTCCCGCGCATGCGAGAGAGGGCGGCGGGTGTTGAAGGATCAGGTCCTGGGCTTGATGCGCACGGCCTTGTCGCCGGCCAGGTCTTCCTCATGCGCGGGCAGGACGCGGCCGCCCTTCACCACGCCGAACACCGGGATGTTGGCGCTGATCGCCTCGTGGTCGGTGGCGGAGAAGGGATGGTCGTAGATAGTGACCACGCCTTCGACCTTGGTGTTGAGGTTTTCCAGCGCGGCCCGGATCTTCGGTCCGTCGGTGGATTTCGCCTGGTTGATCGCCGCCGCCAGCAGGTAGACCGAATCATAGCCCTGCGCCGCGGAAACCGGCGACGGGATGCGATCGACCTTGTAGGCCTGCCTGGTAGGCCGTCGATGAAGTCCGGCGCTTCGGCGTGCTGGCGGTCTGGATGAAGGTCTGCGGCATCATCGCGCCGTCCCCGTTGGCGCCGGCATTGTCGACGAAGGTGGACATCGACAATGTCCAGCTGCCGATCAGCGGCACCTTCCAGCCGAGCTTGGCCATGCCGTTGGCGATCTGCGCCAGCTCCGGCCCGATGGCATAGGTCAGGATCACGTCCGCGCCGGCCTGCTTGGCGCGGAGGAGCTGCGCCGTCATGTCGGTGTCGCCGATGTTGAACTTCTCCTCGGCCACCGGCGTCACGCCCTTGGCCTTCAGCGACCGCTCCAGGTCCTCGCGGCCGAGCTGGCCGTAATTCGTCGAATCGGCGAGGATCGCCGGTTTCTTGAAGCCTTGGCGACCGATCGCCTCGTCGGCGATCATGGCGCTCTGGATCAGGTCGTTGGCGGAGGTGCGGAAGACGTAGTTGGATTTGTACTCGGGCGCCTTGAACTGCCCGGTGATTGCGGTGCCGGTGGCGACGTTGTTGATCACCGGGATCTCGGCTTCCTCATAGAAGCGCTGCGAGGCCAGGGCCACGCCGGTGTTGATGAAGCCGAGGGTGGCAACCACCTGCTCCTTGTTGATGAGTTCCTGCGCGACCTGCACGCCGACCTCGTTCTTGGCTTCCTCGTCGCGTTCGATCAATTGGATCTGGCGGCCCAGCACGCCGCCGGCCTTGTTGATCTCCACGACCGCGAGCTTCACGCCGTCGCGCATCGACACGCCCATGGAGGCGGAGCCGCCGGTGAACGGGCCGGACAGGCCGATCTTGATCGGATCGGCCGCGGAGGCGCCGGCCGCGATGAACGAACTGCCAAGTGCGGTGCCGGCGGCAAGCGCCAGGATGGTCACGATACGCATCGAGTTCCTCCGTTTGGAAATTCTTGACCGCGCCCAAGCGGAGCGGCGTTGGGGCATGCGCCATATCACGAAAAAGTGGGAGGCAAAACGGCAATTAACGGCTTCGGCTTGACCCGGCAGCGCCGAAGCGGTGTGTTCCCGCCATGAAGCCGCCGTCCCGCCCCTGCCCCCCGGCAAATCCGCACGAACCGCACCTGACCGCGCGCGCACAGGCGGCGCAGCAGGCGCGAACCGCGCGTGAAGCCGCGGCGTTGCGGGCGAATCTGCGCCGGCGCAAGGAACAGGCGCAGGCCAGGAAAGATCTGCCCGAACCGGACCGCCAGGACTGAAGGATCGCCCTGGGCGTCGTCAGGCCGGCACCTTGGCCAGGTTCCGCCGGCGATCCAGCCAGCGCGCGAAGGCGGCCAACAGCACGCCGCCCGCCGCGATCACCAGCGGGTCAAGCCATGGCCGATCCGGCAGGAGTTCCAGCGCCGTCGAACCGACCCAGGCGAGGAACAGGCCGAGGCAGAAGACCTCCAGGCTGTACCGCCCGATGACCGCGATGGCGCGCGGCAGAAAGGCGTGCATCCATGCTGCGTCCCGCGGCACCATGGCGGCCACCAGCCAGGCCAGCGCCCAGGCGTGCAGCAGTCGCGGCAAGGCGACATCCTCCTTGCCGACGATCCAGAAGGTTTCAGCGACCGGCGCCCGCAGCGGAATGAAGCCGTACCAGGCCAGCCGCAACCCGAGCCCGGCCAGCAGGACAAGGACGGCAGCGATCGTCACCCACCGCGCCCATGCGGCCCCAAACGGCAGCGCCCGCCCCTGCAGCAGCGCCCGGCGCCCGAGCCAGGCGCCGGTCAGGAACACCAACTGCCAGGCGAACGGGTTGAAGGCGATGCCGGTGTCGGGCCCAAGGCTCGGCGCCGCCAGCCCGAACAACCAGACCGCGAGGTAGACCACGACCGACGGCAGCAACCCCCACGCGCCCCATCGTGCCTCCAGCGCCGCGAAGGCCGGCAGCAGAAACATGCTCCAGACGAACACCGGCAGGATGCCCATCCATTCCGGCTGGTACAGCATGCTCAACACCCCCGGCAGTGCCCGGATGGGATGGTCGAGCAGGAAGCCGAAGCCCAGCCGCCGCGCCTCCCCGGGCAGGAAGGTCGCGGCCACGAGCAGCAGCATGGCGGCAAACAGCGCGAAGACGGTGAGGTGGATGCGGTACAGCCGCAGGGCGCGGCCGAGGATGTCGGCGGTGCCGGCCCGCCAGCCGTCGCGCGCCGCCTTGCGGGCGAACACGCTGCCGAGGGTGAAGCCGGACAGGAAGACGAACAGCTCCGAACTGTCCGACAGACCCCAGGAGCTGTAAATCATCCAGCCGCCGATGAACGAGCCATAGGTGTGGCTGGCGAAAATGGTCAGCTGCAGCCAGCCGCGCACGATGTCCAGCCGCTGGTCGCGCGGCGGCCGCGCCGGGGCGGCATTGCCGCTCATGCCGCTTCCCTCATTGCCGCGCCGCGGCCGGCGGGTTAGATCGCTCGCGTTCGAATGCAAGGGATTCCGCCGCCATGCCCGTGATGTCCGACCGCTGGATCCGCCGGATGGCCACCGAGCACGGCATGATCGAGCCGTTCGTGGAAACCCAAAAGCGCGAGGGCGTCATCAGCTACGGCCTGTCGAGCTACGGCTACGACGCACGCGTGGCGGACGCGTTCAAGATCTTCACCAACGTCGATTCGGCGATCGTCGACCCCAAGCAGTTCAACCCGAACAGCTTCGTCGACCGTACCGCCCCGGTCTGCGTTATCCCACCCAACAGCTTCGCCCTTGCCCACACCATGGAGTATTTCCGCATCCCGCGTGACGTGCTGGTGGTCTGCCTGGGCAAATCCACCTACGCAAGATGCGGCATCATCGTGAACGTGACGCCGCTGGAGCCGGAATGGGAGGGCCAGGTGACGATCGAGATCAGCAACACCACGCCGCTGCCGGCCAAGATCTATGCCTTCGAGGGCATCTGCCAGTTTCTCTTTCTCCAGGGCAACGAAGCCTGCGAGACGAGCTATGCCGACAAGGCGGGGAAATACATGCGCCAGCGCGGCGTATCGCTGCCGCGGCTGGGGTGATGGCGTCGAGGGTTGGTTGGTCGCGAGCGCCATGCGCCCGGATCAGCTGTCTGCATGGAACCCGATTTTCCGTTCGATGATGCCGTCCGCGCTGCGGCAGCGCTCGATGCGCTTGCCATGCAGCAAGCTGTCCGGATCGGCGAAGCGCATGCCGGTGCAGCCGGCACGCAGCACTCGCAGGGCCACGGAATCCGCGACGAAGATATAGGTGGTACTCTCGTGCATGCGGAAGATCTCGGTCTTTGGCTGCAATCCGCTCAGCAGCACGAGGTGGACAATGAAAGTGGGGTAGGACATGGGTTCGCCGGTCAAGGCATTGGTCGCGTGCTCCATCGTGAGGTCGGAGCGTTCGAGGTCCATCGCCGGTTGTCGCGGCAAGACCCGCATCAGCCGATAGTCCTGATCGCGCGCCGCGGCCCCGCCCGCGATCAGTTCGACCGGCGCCCACTGAACGACATAATCGGGCTGGGCCAGTGCATCGCGGAATCGCCGCGAACAGAAATGGTATCCGGAGGAGATCAGGTAATCAGGAGCGAATTTGCCATACGGCATCGCCAATCGAGGTGCCGGGAAATCGTTAGGCAGGGGTGTATCACCGCAAACCTCGACATTCATTTTCAGTTTGAGCTCATGCTCCGTGCGCTTGAGCTCCGAAACATTTGATACGCCGAGCGTTGAATCCCGAATCAGTAACTTGCCGTAGGCATAACTGACATTGGTGTCATTTCTCAGCAGCCAGAGGTTCGGAACTGAGGTCATCACGTTTCGATCTGCTACCATCTCAGGCGAACTCGATTGCACTGTTTTGGTCAGTCTCGGTTAGCTTGTCAAACTGCAGCAGCTTGTCGCGAAGCTTGACCTGTAACTTTTCGAGCGCATCTTTCGCGGCGCGCTCAAACGCCTCCGATCCCTCGGCCAAATCTCGCTTAGAAAGATCTTCCGAAATCTTGTTCAACTCCGCTTCGACATCACTATTCCACTCCTGATGTCCGCCATTATGCACCGGCCGGTCAATTCCGGCCGCCTTCAGCTTCTCCTGCGCTTCAGGCGATGACGGCAGCGGCGCGAGGTTGCCGGCATCGTCCGTCGTCCATCCCGCCTTGACCGCTGCGGCGATCAGATCCGCCGCGGCTTTGATGCCGGCAATGTTGATCAGGTGATGCGCCTGCCAGTCGGCGTTCGAAAGCGCCTGTGCCGTCGCCGGATCGGCAGCCCGCGCCGCCCTTCGGGCACGCGGCGAGTTGGTCCTTTGCCCGCCGATGAGACCGCCGTTGCGATCGGCGTTCAGCACGACCGGAGCCGTTTCGTCCGCCGGCCGTCCGGGCAGCTTGGTTGGCTGCGGTGCTGTCTGGTCGAAGCCAGGCAAGGCGGGGATCGGTGGAATTGGCGTGAAGCCGCCTTCCCCGGGCCTCTGGCTGCCTTCGGAAGGTGGGACCAGGCCCGGGACAGCGGGAGTCGGCGGTGGTGGTGTTACAGTCAAGACCGTCTTCGGGAGAAGTCGTTCGCGTTCTTGCTGCTCTAGTCGCAATTCCAGCGGCACTTCGTCCAGTTCCCTCGGAGTATTATTGTTCGGAATGACGAGACTCAGGAACTCCAGCCATGGGGCGGCGCGTGCGATCAACGCGAGGGTGGGAGCTGCGAAGCCCACCAAAATGTCCGGAACCGCGGCTTCCACCGCGGCCGAACCGGCGATGCCAACCGAAACCTTTGGCGCGTCGCGAGACGGCGCTGGCGCAGCCAGACCGCGCGGGACCATCGTCGCCGGTATCCGTATCCATTCGGGATGCTGCGCCAACCACTCGGTGGGCGACGGGTCCCCATGTCGCACGAAGATGAAGGGACATTCGAGGTCGTCATGACCAGCCGTCTTTGATCGATCATCCGCCATGCCCAACCCCTTGCCGTAAAGTTAAATATACTAACTGTCTCCCCCGCCGCTGCAAGCCCGGCCATTCCTTTCAACCTCCTCTTCCCCGACACGGAAGGAATTCTGTATGAACGGGCGATGGACAAATTTCGTATCCGCGGCGGCCGGCCTTTGTCTGGCGAGATCATCATCGGTGGGGCCAAGAATGCCGGCCTGCCGCTGATGGCGGCGGGCTTGCTGACCGATCAGCGGCTGGTGCTGACCAACGTCCCGCTGCTGGCGGACATGCACATGATGGCGATGATGCTGCGCCAACTCGGCATTGCGGTGGACAAGCTCGGCAATGACGGCCGCAGCCTCTCGATCGGCGGTCCGATCGGCAGCACCGAGGCGCCGTACGACATCATGCGCAAGATGCGGGCCTCCGTGCTGGTGCTCGGCCCGCTGGTGGCGCGCACCGGGGAGGCGAAGGTCTCCTTGCCCGGCGGTTGCGCCATCGGCGTGCGGCCGATCGACCTTCACCTCAAGGGGCTGGAGCAGATGGGCGCCACCATCCGGCTCGACGGCGGCTACGTGCATGCGCTCGCACCCCAGGGCCTGCGCGGCGCCACCATCGTGATGCCGTTCCCGAGCGTCGGCGCCACCGAGAACCTGTTGATGGCAGCGTCGCTCGCCGACGGCCAGACGGTGATCGCCAATGCCGCGCGCGAGCCGGAGATCACCGACCTCTGCGCCTGCCTGATCGCCATGGGTGCGCGCATCGAGGGCACGGGCTCCGACCGCCTGACCATCGAGGGCGTGAAGGCCCTGCGCGGCGCCACCCACCCGATCGTCCCGGACCGGATCGAAACCGGCTCCTACGCCTGTGCCGCCGCCATCAGCGGTGGCAGCGTGCACCTGAAGCACGGCCGCCTGGAACATTTGACCGCGGTCGCGCGCAGCCTCGGCGAGGCCGGGGTGGAGCTGATCGAGGACGGCGACGGCCTGACCGTCCGGCGGCTGAACGGGCTGCACGGCGTCGATGTCGTCACCGAGCCGTATCCCGGGTTCCCGACCGACATGCAGGCGCAGATGATGGCGCTGATGTCGGTGGCGGACGGCGCCTCGATGATCACCGAGAATATTTTCGAGAACCGCTTCCAGCACGTCGCCGAGCTGAACCGCATGGGTGCCAACATCAAGTACCACGCCGCCTCGGCGATCGTCCGCGGGGTCCCGACGCTGTCCGGCGCGCCGGTGATGGCGACCGACCTGCGGGCCTCGTTCGGCCTGATCGTGGCCGGCCTCGCGGCCACCGGCGAGACCACCGTCAACCGCGTCTACCACCTTGACCGCGGCTACGAGACGGCGGAGGAGAAGCTCGCGGCCTGCGGCGCCGACATAGAACGTCTGTCCGCCTGACCCTTTCGCCCCGCCGCTCGCCGGTGTAGGTCCGCCCCTCGTGACTGGAGGGACGATGACGGCTGCACTCAAGGCGGCTTCACTACGATCGGATTCGGACGGACCCTGCATCCTGGCGCTGCCGAAAGGCCGCATCCTCGCCGAGTGCGTGCCGTTGCTGGCGCATGCCGGGATCGTTCCGGACGGCGATTACGCCGACGAGGACAGCCGGTCGTTGCGCTTCACGACCTCTGACCCGCGGTTGGACGTGGTGCGCGTGCGCTCGTTCGACGTCGCCACCTTCGTGGCCTTCGGCGCCGCCCAGATCGGCGTCTGCGGCGCCGATGTGCTGATGGAGTTCGACTACCCGGAGATCTACGCCCCGCTCGACCTCGGCATCGGCGCCTGCCGGGTCAGCGTCGCCGAGCCGCGCGGCACTGCCGGCGGCGATGATCCCGCCACCTGGTCGCGGGTCCGGGTCGCGACCAAATATCCCAACATCGCCCGGCGGCATTACGCGGCCCGCGGCATCCATGCCGAGATCGTGCACCTGAACGGGGCGATGGAGCTGGCGCCGCAACTCGGCCTGTCGCGGCTGATCGTCGACCTTGTGGCGACCGGCTCGACCTTGCGGGCGAACGGGTTGGTGGAAACCGAGGTGATCGCCAGCGTCACCAGCCGCCTGATCGTCAACCGCACCGCGTTGAAGACCCGCCCGGAGGAGATCGGCGCCTGGATCGCCCGTTTCCGCGCCGCCGTCTCGGCGACCGCGCCGTGAGGCGAATCTCCACCCGGCAACCCGATTTCGAAGCCGCATTTTCAGCCCTGCTCGCCGAGGCGCGCGAAACCTCCGAAAGCGTCGAGGCGGCGGTAGACGGCATCATTGCCGACGTCCGCGCCCGCGGCGATGCGGCGCTGTGCGACTACACCGAACGCTTTGACCGCATGCCGGTCCGACCGAGTGAGCTGCGTGTCACCGCCGCCGAGATCGATGCCGCCGTCGCCATGGTCCCGGCGGCGCTCCACCAGGCGCTCGGGCTCGCCGCAACCCGGATCGAGGCGTTCCATCGCGCCCAGATGCCGTCGGATCTTCGCATGACGGATGCGGCCGGGCTGACGCTCGGCATGCGCTGGACGGCGCTGGACGCGGTCGGCATCTACGTGCCGGGCGGCAAGGCGGCCTATCCGTCCTCGGTGCTGATGAACGCGCTGCCCGCCCGCGTCGCCGGCGTCGGCCGGGTGGCGATGTGCGTGCCGACACCGGATGGTGTGCTGAACCCCCTGGTGCTGGCGGCCGCCAGGCTCGCCGGCGTGAGCGAGATCTACCGCGTCGGCGGCGCCCAGGCGATCGCGGCACTGGCCTGGGGCACCGCCACGATCGCGTCGGTCGATCGGATCACCGGTCCCGGCAACGCCTATGTCGCCGAGGCCAAGAAGAAGGTGTTCGGTCGCGTCGGCATCGATTCGATCGCCGGCCCGTCGGAGGTGGTGGTGATCGCCGACGCCGGCAACGACCCGCGCCATGTCGCGATCGACCTGCTGGCGCAGGCGGAGCACGACGAATCCGCGCAGTCGATCCTGATCACCGACGATGCCGAGTTTGCGGACGCGGTGATCGCGGCGGTGGAGGCGGAACTCGCCTCCCTGCCGCGCGCTGCCATCGCCGGCGCGTCCTGGCGCGACCACGGCGCGGTCATCCTGGTTCGTGACTGGGCCGAGGCTGCCGGACTTTGTGACCGATTGGCGCCCGAGCATCTGCAGATCATGACCGCCGATCCCGAGGACCTGTTCGGCCGCATCCGCCATGCCGGCGCGGTGTTTCTCGGCCGCTTCTGCCCGGAGGCGGTCGGCGACTACGTGGCCGGTCCGAACCACGTGCTGCCCACCGGGCGCAGCGCGCGGTTCGCGTCCGGCCTGTCGGTATTCGATTTCATCAAGCGCACCACCTGGGTGGCGGCGGATCGCGCTGCACTGGCGCGGGTCGGGCCGGCGGCGATTGCCCTGGCCGAGGCCGAGGGGCTGCAGGCGCATGGCCGAAGTATCTCACTCCGACTCGGAAATTTGGCGATCGCTTGACCTTGTGGGATCCGGCCATCATGTTCCGGCCAACAATCACATGATAAAGAGACTAGATGTCAAAAGAAGATATGATCGAGTTCAGCGGCACGGTGATGGAATTGCTGCCCAACGCAATGTTCCGTGTGAAGCTGGATAACGAGCACAGCATCCTCGCCCATACCAGCGGCAAGATGCGCAAGAACCGCATCCGCGTGCTGGCCGGCGACCGGGTGAATGTCGAGATGACGCCTTATGATCTATCCAAGGGACGGATCACTTTCCGATTCAAGTAGACGCATTGCCCGCAACTGGGGTGGCGAGCGCCCCTCCCCGGTTGATTCTGGCATCCGCCAGTCCGCGGCGCCTGGCCCTCCTCGCCCAGATCGGCATCGTGCCCTATGCCGTTCGGCCCGCCGACATCGACGAGACGCCCCGCAAAGCCGAGTCTCCGCGCCTGTATGTGCAGCGGCTGGCGCGCGCCAAGGCGGCCGCCTCCCCCTCCCCCGGCGATTACGTGATCTCCGCCGACACCGTCGTCGCATGCGGCCGCCGCATCCTGCCCAAGGTCGCAACCGAGGAACAGGCCCGCGCGTGCCTCGACCTGCTGTCCGGCCGCCGCCATCACGTGCTCACAGCCGTGGTGCTGCTCGGCCCCGACAACAGGCGGCTGGAGCGGATCTGCGACAGCGTGGTGATCTTCGCCCGGCTCACCGAGACGCAGAAGCGCGCCTATCTCGCCACCGGCGAATGGCACGGCAAGGCCGGCGGCTATGCCGTGCAGGGCCAGGCCGCGGCCCATATTCGCTTTCTGTCCGGCAGCTATTCCGGTGTCGTCGGCCTGCCGTTGTTCGAAACCGCGCAATTGCTGCGCGGGCTCGGCTATCCGCTGCCGTGAAGATCCTGGTCAGCGTCAGCCCCGGTGAGATCCGCGCCGCCGCCTGGGATGACGGCCTCGTCGACTACGCCATCGAACGCCCCGGCGCGCCAGACGGCGTCGGCGACCTGCATCGCGGCCGGGTCATCGCCCGTGTACCCGCGTTGGCAGGCGCGTTCGTGGCGCTGGCGGGCGCCGAGGGCTTCCTGCCCGACAGCCAGGGCGCCGACGCCGTCCACGCCGGCAGCGTGCTTGGTGTGCGGATCACCCGCGCGTCCCAGGGTGGCAAGGGCCCACGGCTGACGGCACGGCTGACCGAGGACGAATCGAGTCTCTTTACCGCCGGCCCATTGGCGCTGCTGCGGCGCGGCCCCGGTGCGGCGGAACGGCTCGCCGAGTTGCATCCCGAAGCGCCGGTGCAGGTCGACGACCCTGCCCTTTCAGCCCATCTGCGGCCGCGCCTGGGCGACCGGCTGCGACAGGGGCAACTATTCGCCATTTTCTTTCCGGACGCCGTGGAGGCCGAAATCGAGGCGCTGGGCGCCAATGTCGCGGGCCTTCCGGGCGGCGGGCGCATGACCGTCACTCCGACGTCGGCGCTGACCGCCATCGACATCGATCTCGGCGCCGCCACCGCGGATCGCCGCGCCAAGGCGCCGGCGCAGCTTCACGCCAATCGCGCGCTGCTGCCGGCGCTGGCGCGGCAGATCCGGTTGCGCAATCTCGGCGGCGCCATCGTCGTCGATCTTGCGGGCATGTCGGCCCGCCGCCGCGCCGCCCTCGGCCCGGATTTCGCCGCGGCGCTGGCCCGCGACCCGCTGCACCCGCGCTTCCTCGGCTTCTCCGCCCTGGGCCTCGCCGAAGTCCTGCGCCCGCGCGTGCATCCGCCCCTGCACGAGCTTTTGTCCAGCCCGCACGCGGCGGGATTGGCGGCATTGCGTCGCGCCGCCGCCGAAATCGCGGCGCGGCCGCAGCAGGCGCTGGGGCTGCGCGTATCGGCCGCCGTCGCCGATGCGCTACAAGCCGACCCCGTGGCGCTGGCCGAATTCGCTGCACGCGCCGGGCAACCGCTCCGGCCTCGCCTCGACCGCACGCTGCCGCCGCTCGGCTGGACACTGGAGGATGAAGGTCGTGCCTGATCTCCGCTGCCCGATCTGCCGCAAGCCGGCCCAGCCGGCGTTCCGCCCGTTCTGCAGCCGCCGTTGCGCCGACATCGACCTCGGGCGCTGGTTCACCGAATCCTACGCCGTGCCAGCAGGTCCGCCGGATACCGAGAAAGACGCGCTGCCGGATGACGAGGACGACGGCAGTTGATGCGGGTGGGTTGATCCGCGCGGCAGGCTAGGCTATGTCCGCGACCTCCAACGCCTGCCGCCGTCTTCTGATCCGACGGCGCATGCAGGCAGTGCCCAGGTAGCTCAGTTGGTAGAGCATGCGACTGAAAATCGCAGTGTCGGTGGTTCGAATCCGCCCCTGGGCACCATTTGAAATCGCCAGGTTTTTGGCAAATTTCAGCCCCCGAAAATACCTTCTGAGTGTAATTCATGGGTCTCCGGCACCATCGGCATTGTCGACGGCGCCAGCGCTTCTCCTGGCACCACTTCAACGTCCTGACCCATCGTCGCGGTCACATCAGCGGCGTCGCGTAAAGCACGGCGCCGTTGACGCGGATTTCCACCTCAACGCGATACCGGCGCAACGCCGCCGGGTCGATCTCGACGCCAAGTCCGGGCGCGTCCGGCGCGGCCACCTCTCCGTTGGCGTCGCGCGGCAGCGGCGTGGCAATCATGTCGGTCGCCAAGGCTTTCGGCGCGAAGGGGAATTCGCAGATCCGATGATCGGCCAGACCGGCGAAAGGTTGCAATCGAGGCGCTGAGGGCCAGATGCGACGTGAAGCTGTGATTGACGAAGGTGACACCACGCGCCTTTGCGTAATCCGCCACCTGTTTGGCCGGGCCGATGCCGCCGATGCGGCCGGTATCGATCTGGATGAAGCCGACGCCGCCATAATCGATCAGATGCGTCGCCATCGCGACGTTGTGGGCGCCTTCCCCACCGGCCAATTTCACCCGCTGGCTGCGTTGCGACAACGCCTTGTAGCTGGACAGTGCCGCGGCATGGAACGGCTCCTCCAGCCAGGTGGCGCGGGCGGCCTCCAGCGCCGGCAGGCGGGCGGCTGCGGCCTCGACATCCTCGCGCCAGATCTGCCCGACATCGACGAGCAGAATTGCGTCCGGCCCCAGGCCTTCGCGCGCCGCGACGAAATGCGCGGCATCTTCGGCCACGCCGGCGCGACCGATCGGTCCCCAACCGAATTTCGCGGCAGTGAACCCCTGGGCACGACTGGCGACGGCGGTGCGCCACGTGTCCTGCGGCGTGTCGCCGAACAGTGCCGAGGCGTATGGGATTTTTGGCAGCGACCGACGGTAGCCGAGCAGCCGCCAGACCGGTTCGCCGCGCGCCTTTCCCAGCAAGTCCCAAAGCGCCATCTCGATGCCGGAAAACATGTGGGCGGCCTGCAGCAGGTCCATGCTGTCGTACTCCACGCGCGCAGCGATGCGCGCAATGTCCCGCGGCCCCTCCAGCGTTTCACCGAGCACGGCGGCGCCGACCGGGCGGCAGACGCCATGCGACATCGGGCAGACGAAGGCGGCGATGGAGACCAGCGGCGAGGCCTCGCATTCGCCCCAGCCGACATGCCCGCCGGCGGCGATCCGCACCACCAGTGCGTCCTGGCTGCCGTCCGCCTCGGTGGTAATCTCTGGCATCGCCAGATAGAACAGGTCGACCGCTTCGATCTTCATGCGGCGTCGCCGGGCTGGCGCGTGTAAGTGCGCCCGTCGGGCGTGAACGTCACGCCGTCATCCAACGGGAATATCGGGCGAGCGCAGATGCGGTGGCCGAGCGATCGCAGATTGGCCGAGGTGGCGCCAGGGACGTCGATGTTGAAGTTCTGCTCAACCCACTGGTCGTACATGTGGTACTCGGTATGCGGCGACTTCACCACGATCAGATCGAAATCGCGCGGCTCCAATCCCACCGCATAATACATCGCCCGGTCGAACAGGCTAACGGAATTTGTCAGCACGACGACGGTGACGGTGTCGTAGGTCAGCACCGCCGTCAGCCCGGCCCGCAAGGCGGCGCGCATGGTCTCCAGCCTGGCGTGGCCGTCGGCGAGCAGCCGAACCTGCGCGCGTCACCGGCATCGGCGTGAAACGGGCGGGGTCGTGGCGACCGCCGAGGGTGACGTCGATGGTGGCGCCGACACCGGCGCGATGCGCCGCCGCGGCCGCCTCGGGATCCACGATCTGCGCCAGCACCCGCTTGGCGTATCCGGCGTCGCGCAGGGCGCGGAGAATGAGATTTGAATCGCCGGTGGCGCCGGATGATGTGGCGTCGGCGGCGTCGGTGAACAGCACCGGGCCGGCCATGCCGCGTGCCTGAGCGATGGCGCGTTCTATCGGCGATCAGCTTGCCCTGCATGCGGTGGCGCTGCGGCCAGAATTCCTTCGCCAGGCCGATCGCCGCATCACGCGCGGCACCGGCATCGCCCTCAGTCACCACGATCACCTGGCTGCACAGCTCCGGCACGTCGGTGAAGGGATTGCCGATCATGATGCCAGCCGCCAGCGCCAGGCCATCGGCCTCCAGCCGCTTGCATTCGCCGATCATGTCGCCGTAGCAGCCGCTTTTGGTGATCAGCTCGTCGCCGCGTACCAGGGCGGGAATGACCACCCGCACGATCGAGGTTCGGGTCGGCGTGCGTATCAGCCGCAGCAGCAAACGAGCGGCTCGCGCGCCGGTGTCGGCGAAATCGACATGCGGATAGGTGTGATAGATCGCAAGTCCGTCGATCTGACGCAGCATTCGGTCGGTGAGGATGCCGTGCAGATCGAGCGAGACCACGATGGGGATGTCGAGGTCCCGCGAGCTTGCGGATCTCGCTGAGCAGGAAACCTTCCGGATCCAGCTCGCCGTCCGCTCCCATGGCGCCGTGCATGGAAACGTAGATGCCATCGATATCGGTGAGCCCCGAGGCGACGGCCGCGATGCATTCGCCGGACAGCCTGGCCCAGCCGGCGGCCGATAGCAGGCCGGCACTGCCGGCGCGGGCGCTGTAGGTCGGCACGACCTCGACGTCGGCGTTGTCGCCGAACACCGCCAGCGCACCCCCGACGGCCGTGTTCAGGCCAGCTTGCCGTAGCATTTCCATGCCGCGCTGTACCGCGAAATTCTCGTAGCCGGAGGGCATCGGATTGAACGAGGAGATTTCCTGCATGCATTCGACGATGAGGATTCGCGACATCATGTGCCCCCGTTGGCGTGGTTTGACCCGATGGAAAACCGCTCTAGGCTGCGATGGCTGGTGCGGACAAGACAGCGCGAAGGGACGATGAAATGGGCCTCCCTGTAAAGACCCGGACGGCCGGCGCGGACGTGGCAATCACCATCACCGCGATCTCCGCGGCGCCGTTGTTCGGGGAAAGCCCGAAAGGCGGATGGTCCGCCGAAATCAAGCCGGAGGATTCCATCCATGCCATCATCGCCGTTCACACCGACGCCGGCATCACCGGCTACGGCAGCGTGTTCACCGACGGGCGGCTGGTGCAGGCAGGGCTGCAGGTGCTGGAGCCGTTGTTTCGCGGCGAGAACGCGTTGGAGCCCGAACGCGTGTCAGAAAAATTGCGCCAGAACACCTTTTGGATGGGCCGCGGCGGCACGTTGACGCACACCATCAGCGGCATCGACATCGCGCTGTGGGATATTCTGGGCAAGGCGACCGGCATGCCGGTCGGCCGGTTGTTGGGCGGCGTTTATCGCCATCGCGTGCTGCCATATTGCTCGCTGCTGATGGAGCCGCCGGGCGAGATGGAAGCCGTGGTCGCGGGCTTCAGGGATCGCGGCTTTCGTGCCTTCAAGATCGGCTGGGGGCCGTTCGGCCGTGCCGACGACGTGAAGCTGGACGAGGCCATCGTCAAGGCGGCGCGGCGGGCGGCCGGCGACGGTACCAAGCTGTTTGTCGATGCCGGAGCCAGCGACGCGCATTGGCCACAGGGCCTGAAATGGGCGATGCGCACCGCGTCGATGCTGGCGGAGTACGATGTCGGCTGGTTCGAGGAGCCGTTGCGCCCCGATGCCATCGACGATTTCTGCGACCTGCGCCGCACCAGCCCGGTGCCGATCGCCGGCGGGGAGGTTCTGACCAGGCGGCAGGCGTTCTTGCCATGGCTGGCGCGTGGTGCGTTCGACATCGTGCAGCCCGACGTCACCAAGGTCGGCGGCATCAGCGAGCAACGACGCATCGCCTGGATGGCCGATGATTTCGGCGTGCGCTATGTCGGCCATGGCTGGAACACAGCGCTGGGTGTCGCCGCCGACCTGCAGCTTGCGGCAGCACTGCCGAATGTCGATTTGGTCGAGTTCATCGGCGGCAGCCCCTATGTGGACGGTATCCTGGAGGATGCCTTCGCATTGGATGCTGACGGTTTCTTGACCATTCCCGATACGCCAGGGTTGGGCGTGCGGCTCGATCGCGAAAAGCTCGCGCGCTACACGCCGGACCCGGCGGTGCTGTTCAGGGAGTAGCAGCCGGCTTGTCCGGCCATTCACGTCTTCGCGGCAAGCGTTCAGTGCCGATGCGCGTTGCGCAGGAAATCTCTCGTCCGCTGTTCGCGCGGGGCGCCGAACATGATCTCAGGCGGTGCTTCCTCGACGATGCGGCCGTGGTCCATGAAGATGACGCGCGAGGCGACCTGGCGGGCGAAGTTCATCTCGTGCGTCACCACCAACATGGTCATGCCGCGCCGTGCGAGGTCGCGCATCACGGTCAGCACCTCGTTGATCAGCTCCGGGTCCAGCGCGCTGGTCGCCTCGTCGAACAGCATCGCCTTCGGGTCCATCGCCAGCGCCCGGGCGATCGCGGCGCGCTGCTGCTGGCCGCCGGACAGTTCCTCCGGGTAGGCGTCGGCCTTGTCGGCGAGCCCGACCTGCGCCAGCAACTCCATGCCGCGCGCCCGCGCCTCCTGCTGCCGGCGACGCAGCACATGGACCGGCGCCTCGATGACGTTGCCGATCACCGTCAGATGCGGGAACAGGTTGAAGTGCTGGAACACCATGCCGACCTGGGCGCGCACCGCGGCGATGGCGCGGTTGGAATGCGGCAGGAATACGGCCTTGGCGCTCCTCGCGATAGGCGATCTTGCCGTCGATGCGGATGCGGCCCTGCGACGGCACCTCCAGATGGTTGATGCAGCGCAACAGCGTGGACTTGCCGCTGCCGGACGGGCCGATGATGCAGACCACCTCGCCGGCCGCGACCGAGAGATCGATGCCCCTGCAGCACATGCAGCGGGCCGAAATGCTTGTGCAGGCCGTCGATCTCGATCATCGGCCGCGCGCTCATGCCCGGCGCCTTCGGCTGTAGCCGCTGCGGGTGACCGCTCCAGATAGCCGACCAGCCGTGCCGCGGGAAAGCTCACCGCGAAATACATGACGCCGACGACGGTATAGAGCGTGAAATACTGGAAATTGCGCGCGGCGAGGATCTGCGCGGTGAACACCACCTCCTGGATGCTGACGACCGAGCACAGCGCGGTGTCCTTGAACAGCCCGATGAAGTAATTGCCGAGCGTCGGAATGACGATGCGGATCGCCTGCGGCAGGACGATGCGGCGCATCGCCAACGGCCGGTCATGCCGAGCGCCGCGGCCGCGTCGTGCTGGCCGCGGGAATGCCTGAATGCCGCCGCGATACACCTCGGAAATATAGGCGGAATAATTCAGCGTCAGCGCCGATGACGCCGGCGGTGAACGCATCGAGCCGGATGCCGATCTCCGGCAGCACGTAATAGATGTAGATCAGCTGCAGCAGCAGCGGCGTGCCGCGCATGATCTCGATATACGCCTTGATCAGCCAGCGCAGCAGCCGGAAGCGCGACATGCCGCCGAGTGCGACGAGCAGTGCGAAGACCAGGCTGAGCAGGATGACGACGAAGGTCAGCTCGACCGTCATCAGCAGGCCGGCCAGCAGCGGGCCGAAATTGGCGACCGCGATCTCGAGGTTGAACAGTTCCATCGCGGTGAGCCAGCCGGGGCACGGATGCCCCGGCGGCGCGTCGATCAGGGATTCAGCTTGTACATGCCGAGGTTGCGGTCGCTCAGTCCGTATTTCTTCAGGATGGAGCTGACCATGCCGTTGGCGCGCATCTCCGACAACGCGTGGTGTAGGCGACCCGCAGCGTGCAATCCTCCTTGCGCAAGGCGAAGCGCGCCATGCCGTAGCCGCCGCCGTTGATGATCTCCGCGGGGGCGGCGATACTCCAGAGCGGCTCGAGGTTGTTCTTCTGGTTGGTCTTGGCGAATTCGAGATAGACCAGATCGTCCTCCAGCACGACTTCGAGGCGGCCCTGGTTGAGGCTCTGCAGCTCGTCGATCTCGGTCTTGAACGGCGTCGTGGTGACGCCGATCTGGCGCAGATAGAAATCGGCGGCCGAGCCGGAGATCGAGCCGACCTTCTTGCCCTTCAGGTCGTCATAGGTCTTGACGCCGAGCGGATTGCCCTTGGCGACGATGATCACCGGCCCGTACCAATAGGCGGGCCCGGTGAAGCTGATGACCTTCTCGCGCTCGGGGTTGACGTGGATGTTGCCGGCGATCACGTCGGTGCGCTTGGAGAGCAGCGCCGGCACCTGCGATTCCCACGGCATCCATTCCGGCTGATGGTCTTCACGCCCATCCAGTCCAGCACCGCCTTGTTGATGTCCCAGTCGATGCCGCTGGCCTGCTTGGTCTTCTCGTCGAGCATCGCCTCGGGCGGGTTCTGCGAGAAGCCGAGGGTGATGCCGTCCTTCTGCGCCCGGCAGCGAGCCGTCGCCGCAATTGTCGAACGTCGGTTGGGTTTCGAAGAAGAACTTCGGATCCTGCGCTCGTGCCGGTATCGTGGAAAAAATAGCGGCCACTGCAACGCCGAGGGCGAACGAGACACGAGATGGTGAGAACACTCGGAATTCTCCTTTGTTGATCGCCATACGAACCGCAATCGACACGGCACCCCTCTCCGCCGAAGGGGAAGGCGCCGGTTTGCCAGGGTCAGGCGTGCAACCGCGTCCCACTTGGTCGGATCCCCTTCGGGAAAACCGTAGCAGATCAGCACCTCCGCGCAACAACAACCAAACGAACGATGCTTGCAGCGCGCTCATCCTCATTGAACCCACGGTTAACCTTGCCGCCCTGCCCCGTGGCGCGATTGCCGATCACGTTTGTGAGGCAATCCGGGGAGGCGAGGAATAGGGCTATAATGGGATGCGTCGTTAAACGTAGCTGAACGGAAATTGGGAGAGAGATCATGCAACGCACGCTTGGCGTATGGTCCGCCGCGACAATGCTGCTGGTCGCGGGCGCTCAGGCGAAGGCCACGAATTTTGATGTTACCAACCTCGTGACCAACGATCAGGCGGCGAATGCGGCCCAGATCACCGATCCGCAGTTGCAGAATGCCTGGGGCATCTCCTATTCGCCGACGAGCCCGTTCTGGGTCTCCGACAACGCGACCGGCGTGGCGACGCTGTACCAGGTCAACCCCGCCACCAACGCCACGACGAAGCAATCGCTGGAAGTGACGATTCCGCCGTCAGGCACGGGAACGCCGACGGGGCAGGCATTTAATTCAGGTTCTGGCGCCGGCGCGTTCAACGGCGATTTGTTCATGTTCGTGAGCGAGGACGGCACGATTTCCGGCTGGCGGTCGGCGCTTGGCACCACGGCGGAGACGTTGCAGGCGGGCTCGAACGCGAATGTCTACAAGGGCACGGCGGTCGCATCGACCGGCGGTCATACGTATCTTTATGGTGCGAATTTCCGGACCGGCGCCATCGACGTCGTCAAGGGCGACGCAGGCGCGCCCGCGCTGTCCGGAAATTTCGCGGATCCGAACCTGCCCTCCGGCTACGCCCCGTTCGACATCCAGCAACTTGGCGGCAAGCTTTACGTGTCCTATGCGCTGCAGGATGCGGCGAAGCATGACGACGTCGCCGGCCTCGGCCATGGCTTCGTCGACGTCTTCGACCTCAACGGCAACCTGCTCTCCCGCCTGGTGTCGCAGGGCGCCCTTGATTCGCCGTGGGGCCTGGCGCTGGCCCCGTCGGGGTTCGGGTCGCTGGCCGGCGATCTGCTGGTCGGGAATTTCGGCGACGGGCAGATCAACGCCTACGATCCCACGACCGGAGCGTTCGCCGGCGCACTGACCGATGCCGGCGGATCGCCGCTGGTCATCGACGGGCTGTGGGGGTTGATCCCCGGCAATGGCGCGAACGCCGGCAGCCCGCAGCAGATCTTCTTCAGTGCAGGGCCAAATGATGAGACGGACGGGCTGTTCGGCACGATCGCGCCGGTCGCCGTCCCCGAACCGGCTTCCGCGGTCCTCCTCGCCATCGCTGCCGCGGGCCTGGGATGGGCACGCAGACGGGGTGCCGCGCGGCATTTCGGGCGAAGGTAAAACGCCGACCCGGCCGATCGCTTCCGGTAAGGCCGCTGGCCTTCTGCCCCCTGCCAGCCCCCACCCGTTCGCCCACGGCGTCGTCGCTGTTGCCGAGCGATGCGGCGAACGATAGCGTTGCGGGTGCGACAGAACCAAAACCAACAACGCGGGGGTTCAGATGACCGACAGCACCCAACGACGGAACCTGTTCAAGCTCGGCGGCGCCGGTCTGGCGTTGGCGGCGGCCGGGGCGGCGCTCGACCCATCCAAGGCGGCGGCCCAGGCGGCCTCCACCAGCCTGCTGCGCACGGTGCTGGACCGCGGCAAGCTGATCGTCGGCACCGGCTCGACCAATCCGCCGTGGCATTTCGAGGACGACAAGGGCCAACTCACCGGCATGGACATCGCCATGGCGCGCATCCTCGCCAAGGGCCTGTTCGACGACGAGACCAAGGTCGAATACGTCCGGCAGGAGGCCGATGCGCGCATCCCCAACATCACCACCGGCAAGGTCGACGTCGTGATCCAGTTCATGACCGTCTCGCCGGCGCGCGCCCAGCTGGTGGCGTTCTCCCGCCCCTACTACGTCGAGGGCGCGGCGCTGCTGACTGGCGCCGAAATCGAAATGGCAGTCCTACAAGGACCTCCAGGCCGCCGGGAAGCAGGCGCGGGTCTCGGTGCTGCAGAACGTCGATGCCGACACGCTGGTGCACAATGCGCTGCCGGACGCGCAGGTGATGCAGCTCGACAGCCAGGCCAACGTGATGCAGGCGGTCACCGCCGGGCGCGCCGATGCGGCTGTGGTCGATGCCTCGACGGTGAAGTGGCTGGTGAAGAAAAATCCCGGCGACTACGCCGATCCCGGCTACGCCTACGAGGCGCAACTCTACAGTGCGGCCGTGCGGCAGGGCGATCCGGACTGGCTGAACTGGATCAACACCTGCTTCAACGTCGCGATGCACGGCCATCAGCCGGAAATCTACACCGCGGCGTTCCTGGAGTTCTTCGGCGAGAAGCCGCCGGTGCAGAAGCCGGGCTTCCCTCCGTTCTGATCGGCCGACGTCGGCGCGGCGTTGTCGGCGTACGGGTTCGCCGGCTTGCAGCTACCATCTCAACTTCAACTTCATCTGGAAGTATTTCGACAGGCTTGCCTGGGGCCTGGTCGCTCAGCCTCGAGCTGGCGGTGATCGGCATCCTGATCGGCATGCGTCATCGGCCTGGCTCTCGCCGTGCTGGCGCATGGCGCCGGGCGCCCGGTTCGTTTCCTGCGTCGGCGCCTATGTCGAGTTCATCCGCAACGTGCCGCTGCTGCTGCTGGTCTATCTGGTGTTCTACGGCATCCCCAGCGTCGGCGGCTTCGCCTACGACGCGACCACCAGCTTCATCGCGACGCTGTCGTCTATGCCGGCGCCTATCTGGTCGAGGTGTTCCGCGCCGGGCTCGATGCGATTCCCAAGGGCCTGATCGATGCCGGCAAGGCGATCGGCCTGACGCCGGCGCAGCGGGTGCTTTACGTGCGCCTGCCGACCATGTTCCGCATCGTGCTGCCCTCGCTCGGCAACACCTTCATCTCGCTGTTCAAGGACACCTCGCTCGCCACCGTGCTGGCGGTGCCGGAGCTGACCTACGGCGCGAACTGGATCAACACCAACACCTTCCGCATCGTCGAGGTCTGGACCGTGGTGACGCCGATGTATCTGGTCACCGGCTTCGTCCTGCTCGGTCGGCGCTGCGGCTGCTCGAACGCCGCTTCGCGATCCGCCGCCGATGAACGTCATGCTCAACAGCCTGCCGTTCCTGTGGCAGGGCCTGCTGGTCACCCTGCAGGTCTCGGCGATCGTGGTGGTCGATCGCGCTGGTGCTCGGCGTCGCTGCTTCGGTGTCGGGCTCGAGCTTCGGACCGCGCTGGATCGCCTGGCCGATCCGCGTCTACAGCGACGTCATCCGCGGCATGCCGCTGCTGGTGCTGATCTTCTCCGTCTACTACATGCTGCCGCTGACCGGCTGGAACATCAGCAGTTTCTGGGCGGCGGTCTGCGCGCTCGCGGTGTTCCAGACGGCGCATGTGATCGAGATCACCCGCGGCGCCGTGCAGTCGATCCCGCCCGGCCAGAACGAGGCCGGCAAGTCGATCGGCCTGACCTTCGGCCAGCGCATGGTCTACGTGATCTTCCCGCAGGCGCTGCGCCGCTTCCTGCCGCCCTGGATCAACACCGTGGTCGACACCGTCAAGGGCAGCGCGCTGGTCTCGCTGGTCGGCATCGTCGACCTGATGCTGGCGATCCAGCAGGTGATCGGCCGCACCTTCAAGCCGATGCCGATCTACGTGCTGGGCGCGCTGATCTACTTCGTCATCAACTACGCCCTGTCCCTCACCAGCCGTCTCCTGGAGGCGCGGTTTGCCTATGTCCGCGAGTGAGCCGATGACGCCGCCGAGCGACGCGCTCGTGCGCAGGTGCGGCGGCCTCACCAAGAGCTTCGGCACCAACCAGGTGCTGAAGGGCGTCGACCTCGACGTGCCGAAGGGCGAGGTGGTGTCGATCATCGGCGCCAGCGGCAGCGGCAAGACCACGCTGCTGCGCTGCGTCAACCTGCTGGAGACCTACGACGACGGCTCGATCGAGGTCGACGGCGTCGAGGTCGGCTACCGCGACGACAACGGCCGCAGGCGCGCCGCGCGGCGAGCGCGAACTGGCCCGCATCCGCGCCGACATCGGCATGGTGTTCCAGCTGTTCAACCTGTTCCCGCATCTGACCGCGCTGGAGAACGTCATGCTCGGCCTGCGCAAGGTGCGCGGCATCGGCCGCGCCGAGGCGCGCGCGACCGCCGAGCAATGGCTGGTGCGCGTCGGCCTCGCGCGACAAGCTGGACAGCCTGCCGATCGAATTGTCCGGCGGCCAGCAGCAGCGCGTCGGCATCGCCCGCGCCGTGGCGATGAACCCGAAGGTGCTGCTGCTCGACGAGATCACCTCGGCGCTCGATCCCGAACTGGTCGGCGAAGTGCTGAAGGTGGTGCGCGAGCTGGCCGCGCGACGGCATGACGATGATCCTGGTGACCCACGAGATGAGCTTCGCGCGCGACGTGTCGTCACGCGTGGTGTTCATGGATGCCGGCCGCGTGGCGGTGGAAGGCACGCCGCAAGACGTGTTTGGCGGCCCGGGCGCAGCACGAGCGGTTGCGGAATTTCCTCGCCCGCATCGAACTGAAAGAGTTCTGACCGGCCGCACCGCCAGAATATTCCCTCGCGACAACCTCATTTTTGCGAGTGCAAAAAATTCGGTCATGATGGCCAACGTTCAGCGATAGTCTCAATAAAACCTGCTTGCCTCCGACGGCGATGGGTGCGATGCATCCGTGGCGTCTCGTCACCAAAATGGCGCCGATCCCCTTCAACCTGTGCGCTGGACGATGAACGTGACGAAGTTGCACACAACACCGACCGGCCACATCCTCTACATCGAAATCGCCGCGGAGCCGGACATCGGCGCCTGGCGCGTGCTCGATGACATGGACGGCGTGCGGGTGACGATCGGCAACGGCATCTCCCAAGAAAAAAGCGTCGCCGCGGCGGCGCTGGCCGCGTGCGAATTCTGCCGGCGTTACGACGCGACGGAGGACGTGGTGCTGCAAAGCCTGGCCAGCATGGACCGGCCCGAGGAACCGCTCACCGTCGGCACCATGCGCAAGCGCTTCGCACCGCTGCTCGATATCTTTCCGCAGCTTCCGGGCCCGAAAAAGCATCAGTAGCGCGGTCAGGGATTGCTGCGCTGCACAACGGGTCGGAGCGGACAGCGTGAAACCTTGGCCGTGGAATCGCGTCGGATCTATTCCGCCGCCTCCGGCTGTCCGCGCAAGGTCTGCGTCGGCAACGTGGTGACGAGCAGGAACGCGAGCGTCATCACCGCCCCGTCCAGCAACATGCTGGCGCTGATGGCGTCGCGATAGGCGATCTGAACGAGTTGCCGCTGCACCTCATCGAGGCCGGCGATCTGCGAGATGCCGCGGTCCAGCATCGTGCGGACATCGCCGCTCGGCATCGCTCCGGCCAGCAGGTCGCGCAGCCTGGAACTCATCACTCCGCCCGCGACCGCGACGCCAAGTGCGCCGCCCATCGCCCGGGTGAACGACATCGCCGACATCGCCGCACCCATCTCACCCGGCGCCACCGCGTTCTGCAGGGCGGTGGTGACGTTCGGCATGCCCATCCCCATGCCCATGCCCAACGCCAGCAATGCCAGGCCGAAGCCCAGCGGCGACGCGTCCATGCTTGCCAGCACCGCGATGCTGGCAAGGCCCAATGCCTCCAGCCCCACTCCCGCGATCAGGAACGGGCGCAGCCGGCCGGTGATGGAGACGATGCGGCCACCGAGCACGGACGTCGTCATCATGCCGGCGATCTGCGGCAGCAGCATCATTCCGGCCTCTGTCGGCGACATGCCAAGCACCAGCTGAAAATACAGCGGCACGAACACCAACGCCCCGAGCATGGCGAAGCTCATCATCCCCGACGCCGCGATGGAGCGGGTAAACACCGGGTTGCGGAACAATGCGAGGTTCAGAATCGGCTCGGCCGCCCGCCGCTCCTGTCCGAAGAATGCGAAAGACAGGCCGGCGGCGATTACGACCAGGCCCAGGATCTCCGCCGACAGCCAGTCATAGCTCATGCCGCCAAAGCTCAGGACCAGCAGGATCGCCGTGGTCGCGCCGGTCAGCAGCAGGGCGCCTTCGTAGTCCAGCCGATGGAAATGCCGTGTCGGGCGGCCGCGCAGCCCGGCCAGGATCATCGCCAGCGCGAGCGCGCCGACCGGCAGGTTGACGTAGAACACCCAGCGCCAGGATAGCTGCGTCGTCAGCACCCCGCCCAGCAGCGGGCCCGCGACGCTGCTGACCGCGAAGGCGCCGGTGAACAGGCCCTGGTAGCGCCCACGCTCACGCGGCGGCACGAGGTCGCCGATGACCGTTTGCGCCAGGGTCATCAAGCCGCCGGCGCCAATCCCCTGCAAGCCGCGGAACACGATCAGCTCGGTCATCGATCGCGCGGCGCCGCACAGCATCGAACCGACCAGGAACACCACGATCGAGACGGTGAACAGACGCCGCCGGCCGTACATGTCGGAGAGCTTGCCGTACATCGGCGTCGTCGCCGTCGAGGTCAACATGAAGGCGGTGACGATCCACGACAGGTGCGCGAGGCCGCCAAGGTCGCTGACCACGCTCGGCAGGGCCGTGTTGACGATGTTCTGGTCGAGCGCCGCGGTGACCATCGCCAGCATCAGGCCGGCGAACGCCAGCCGTCTCTGGCGCGCGGTGGCAGGCGCGCCGGGGTCAGGCGGCTCGGTTATGATGCGTTGTTGCATGAGTCAAGGTTCGACCCTTGCAAGGCATGTGTCCAGATGCGTTAACGCTCGTCGCGAAGCCGGATATCAGTTGTGATGTCGGGCAATGTGACCCAGCCGTTTTCGTTGCGTTATCCTGCCGTTGCCGCCACGCGGCCGCGCCGTTCGGCGTAAAGCGCCAGGCGCTTGGCGGCGTTTTCCGAGGTGGCGTGGACACTATCCGCCGCCGCAGCAGGGGGCAGGGTTTCGGCAAAATGGCAGGCGGTGAAGTGGCCGTCGCTCCACTTGCCGCAGCGGCGGCATCTTCGATCGCGGCAGCGGTCGATGACGAACGGGCAGCGCGTGTGGAAGCGGCAGCCCGACGGCGGGTTCATCGGGCTCGGCACGTCGCCGCCGGGAATTTGCCGCGCGCCGTGGCGATGCGGGTCGGGCCGCGGGATCGCCGTCAGCAGCGTGCGCGTGTAGGGATGGCGCGGCTCGGAGAACAGCACGTCCTTCGGCGCGATCTCGACGATCTGGCCGAGATACATCACCGCCACGCGGTCGGCCATGTGCTTCACCACCGCAAGGTCGTGCGCGATGAACAGATACGACAGGCCCAGCCGCGCCTGCAGATCCTTCAGCAGGTTGACCACCTGCGCCTGGATCGACACGTCCAGCGCGGAGACCGGTTCGTCGCACACCACCAGCGCCGGCTCCACCGCCAGCGCGCGCGCGATGCCGATGCGCTGGCGCTGGCCGCCGGAGAATTCGTGCGGATAGCGTTGCGCGTGATACGCCGCGAGGCCGACCAGGCCGAGCAGCTCGTTCACCCGGGCGCGGCGCGCCGTGCGGTCGCCGATGTCGTGCACGATCAGCGGCTCCTCCAGGATCTCGCCGACGGTCATGCGCGGGTTCAGCGAGGCGAACGGATCCTGGAACACGATCTGCATGCGCCGGCGCAGCTTGCGCAGCGGATCGCCGCGCATCTCGGTGATGTCCGTGCCCTCGAAGCGGATCGTGCCCGAGGTCGGATCGATCAGCCGCAGCACGAGCCGCGCGGTGGTGGACTTGCCGCAGCCGGACTCGCCCACCAGCGCCAGCGTCTCGCCGCGGCTCGAGCGTGAACGAGATGCCGTCGACCGCGCGCACCACGCCGACCGTCTTGCCGAGCACCAGACCGCGCTTGACGCTGAAGTGCCTGGTCAGGTCTTCGACTTCGAGCAGCGACGCTCACGACGACTCAGTCGACCTCGACCGGCGCGCGGATGCAGGCGGCGCGTGGCTCCTCGCCGAGCAGGCGCAGCGGCGGGATCCTCGCACGGTGCAGGCGGCGTCGGCGAACACGCAGCGCGGATGGAAGCGGCAGCCTGGCGGCAGGTCGAACGGCGCCGGCACCGTGCCCTCGATCGCCAGCAGGCGGTCGCGGGTCTCCTCGATCTTCGGGAATGCTGCCGAGCAGGCCCAGCGTGTAGGGATGCTGCGGATCGTCGAAGATCGCGGCGCCGGACGCGCGTTCCACCACGCGGCCGGCATACATCACCGCGACCTCGTTCGGCCATTTCGGCGACGATGCCGAGATCGTGGGTGATCAGGATGATCGCCATGCCGGTCTGCTGCTGCAGCTCGCGCAGCAGATCGAGGATCTGCGCCTGCACGGTGACATCGAGCGCGGTGGTCGGTTCATCGGCGATCAGCAGGTCGGGCTCGCAGGCGAGCGCCATGGCGATCATCACGCGCTGGCGCATGCCGCCGGACATCTGGTGCGGATACTCGTCGAAGCGGCGTTCCGGCGCCGGGATGCGCACGCGTTGCAGCGCCGCGATGGCGCGGCTGCGCAGCGCGGCGCCCGAGGCGGTGCGGTCGTGCGCGCGCATCGCCTCGGTGATCTGGTCGCCGACGGTGAACACCGGGTTCAGGCTGGTCATCGGCTCCTGGAAGATCATCGCGATGCGGTTGCCGCGGATGTCGCGCATCTGCGGCGGGCGAGAGGTCGAGCAGGTTCCGGCCGTCGAACATGATCTGTCCGGCGGCGATGCGGCCGGGCGGCGGCACCAGCCGCATCACCGACAGCGACAGCACCGACTTGCCGCAGCCGCTCTCGCCGACGATGCCGAGGGTCGCGCCCGCGCGCGACGGCGAGAGTCCACGCCGTCGACCGCGGCGACGTCGCCGCCGGCGGTGCGGAACACGGTGCGGAGAGAGCCGTGCGGACAGCTCCCTCCCCACTTGCGAGGGAGGGTTGGGTGCAGTGCTGGCGCCCCCTCCCAACCCGTCCGAGAGCTGTTCTGAAGGTCGCTCATGCGGTGCGGAACGTCATCGGCGAGATCTGCTCCGCCGTGCGGTGATCCCAGTCGAGCTTCGGCACGTTCGCCTTGACCCGCTTCTGCGCCTCGTGCAGCGCCGCCGCCGCCGCGGGATAATCCATCGTCAGCACGCCGCCCATCCTCGACCACCTTCTCGTCCGTCCACGAAGACGCTGCGCACGGCGCGATCACCGGCGGCGTAGATCAGGCTGCGCACCGGATCGTGCGCCGGGCGCATCATCGGATGCGTGATGTCCACCAGCACGATATCGGCGCGGCAACCCGGCGCCAGCCGGCCGATATCGTCGCGTCCCAAGCGCGCGCGCGCCGCCGATCGTCGCGGCCTCGAACAGATCGGTCGAAGTTCAGCGTGCGCGGATTGCCCGCCTGGGTGCGCGCCAGGTAGGCGACCAGCCGCATCTCATCGAGCATGTTGTGCGGATAGGTGTCGGTGCCGACGCCCATGTTGACGCCGGCGCGGCGGTAGCGGCCGAAATCCTTCAGCGTGATCCCGCGCCGGGCGAACACGGTCGGGCAATGCGCCACCGTCGTGCCGGTCTCCGCCAGTCGCGTCACATCGGTGTCGGTGTGCCAGCGCGTCGAGGGATGATCGTCGAGGAAAATGCCGTGGCCGATGATCGAGCGCTCCGACAGCAGGCCGAGATGATCCAGCCAGCCGATCGGCGTGAACCCATGCCGCCGGGTGATCTCGTGGAACTCGCTGACCGACTGCGCCGCGTGGATCTGCCAGGACACGCCGCGCGCCTTCGCCTCGCTGCGAACGACTCTCGCGCAGCAGGCCCTCGGTGCATGTGTCGATCTGCGCCGGCACCACCATGCCGAACAGACGGCCGCGACGGATGCTGCTCGGCGCGCTCGATCAGCGACAGCGCCTCCGCCATCGCCTTCTCGCCGGCCGCCTCGTCCCAGGCGTATTCCACCAGGTGGCCGTTCTTGGTGTACCAGCGCCCGGAGCGGAACATCGGCGCGATGCAGACCCGCATGCCGGCTTCGGCCAGCAGATCCAGCCAGCCCGGATGCGCCATCGACAGATCGGCGAGCGTGGTCACGCCCGACAGCAGCAGTTCGCGACAGCGCCACCCGCACGCAGTGCGGCACGGCCTCGGCATCGGCGCGGAAGATCGGCAAATATTCGTAAAGCGAGGAATTGTAGAAGCCCGGGCGTGCCGATCTCGTCGATCAGCCCCTTGTTCATCGGCTCGCTGGAGGGATGCGAGTGGATGTTGACCAGCCCCGGCATCACCATCATGCCGGCACCGTCGATCACCTGATCCGCCACCCCGTCGTAGCCGCGGCCGACGAAGCCGATCACCCCGTCGGTGAACGCCACGTCGGCATCCGGCATGTAGACGTGCCGCTTCGCCTGGGCATCCCAGGCGACCACGAAATCGGCGTTGCGGATCAGGGTTGTCGGCATGAACGGTCCTGTGTCGTCTGGCTGATGTCGAGGCCCTTTTGGAGCCCCACGCCGCAGATGCCGTGTGCCCGGACGGCGATGGTGCGCCCGGACGCGGCCAGCCACAACTGCTCACGGATCGGCTGCATCCAGACGTTGCTCCTGGCCCGCCACTTTACCATGGTTTCCTGATCTTCCTCGACCCGACGCCCGGGGTCCAGCGCATCCGCAAGCGTATCGCCCAGATCGTGATGGCCGCTGGTATCGGCGACCATCACGATCTCGCCTTTTGTTTCGGCGAGCAATTTTATGGCACGGTAATTCCACCTAAAGCCATATTGCTCTGGCACGTTGAATGCCAGCACGAGGAGGAAGATGGCGGCGAGGGTGCCGGCGCCGACATCGCGATGCGGCAGCCCAGCAGACGCATCGGCAGGCAGCCCGTGCATCAACATGAAGCGGATTGCCAGAACCCGAGGCGGCACCGGAACGGCGCGCCGCCGCTTAAGCGAACCGGCCAGGCGGCGCGTGACTCAGCGGTGCCACTTGTCGGCGTCGTTCGGCGGCTGGTCGAATGGGAAGTTGATCACCAGCCGGCCGGTGCTGATGCCGACCGGCGGCTCGTTGCGCCAGGGAAAGTTCGCGGCGGTCTGCGCCGAAACGATCTGTTGGAAGCGGCGGGGGTTGGTGTTGGTACCCTCAGTCACCTGCCAGCCGCCACCCGGTAGCGCACAGGCGTGCCCGAACAGATTCTCCTGCCGGTAGTCGACCTGGGCGACGGCGGTGTAGACGCGGCAATTGGGATCGTCGGGGGCGACGCGGATATTGACATACGTCACCTCGGCGGGCGGTGGGCCGCCGATGCTGCAGCCTGCGCAGGTAACGCCGAGTGCGGCGAGGGTTGCGATGTGACGCATGGGATTTCTTCTCCGCCGTGGGTGAAGGCAGGTCATGTAGAGGTGGGGTTTCATCCCAATTCCCGCAAGTTGGCCAGGCGTGGCAAGACATGAGATTTCGCCGGAGCCGCGGCAAATGGCCGACTCTCTGGTCGCCGCCCCACGTCGCTCGACCGGATCGCCGCCTCAGGTCAGGCAGGCATCCGGCGGGAGCGGGCGAGGAACCGCGCGAACAGCAACGCCGCCGCGGCGGTCAGGCCGGCGACCAGGCCGATCCACATGCCCGGCGTGCGCAGCCCCATCGGAAAGGCCATGAACCAGCCCACCGGCATGCCGATGCCCCAATAGGCGAGCAAGGTGATCGCCATCGGCACGCGCGCATCCTTCATGCCGCGCAACGCGCCGTTGCAGGCGACCTGCAGCCCGTCGGAGAGCTGGAACAAGGCCGCCAGGAACAGCAGCCCAGCGGCCCCCGACAACACCGCGGCGTCGTTCGTGTACAGCCCGGCGATGCGGTTCGGCAACGTCAGCATCAGCACGCAGCCGGCCGTCTGGCTGATCAGCGCCATGCCCATGCCGACCAGCCCTGCCCGGCGCATGCCGGCACGGTCGGCGCGGCCGACGGCATTGCCGACCCGCACGGTGATCGCCATGGCGATGCCCATCGGCACCATGAAGGTCACCGAGGCGACATTGAGGGCGATCTGGTGGCTGGCGATGGCGGTCTCGCCAAATCGCCCGATGACCAGCGCGGCACCGCTGAACATGCCGACCTCCATGACCACGCTGAAGGCCATCGGCAGCCCGAGCTTCAGCAACCCGCCGATCACCGCGAAATCCGGCCCGGCCCGTCCGGCACCCCAGCGCAGGCCGCGATAGGCTGGACTGCGCCAGAGCATGAACGCGAACGTGCCAAGCTGAAGCCACGTCACGACAGCCGTCGCGAGGCCGCTGCCGAAGGCGCCGAGATGCAGCACATAGAGGAACAAATAGCCGATCGGCGCCAGAATCAGCAGGCCGAGCAGGTTGAGCAGCAGCGGCAGGCGCGGCAGCGACAGGCCCTCGGACAAACCGCGGCAGACCATGTACAGGCCCAGTGCAGGCGCCATGAAGCTGACCGCGTGCAGAAACGCCGTGGCGCCAGCCACCAGTTCCGCATCCATCCCCATCACCGGCAGCAGCGACGGCGCGCCGAAATAGAACAGCAATTGCACCAGGATTCCGATCGCCAGCCCCAGATACATCGCCTGGCGCGCGAGGCCGCCGACCTCCGCACGCCGGCCGGCACCGTCGAGTTGGGCGACGCTCGGCGGGATCGCCATCATGACGCCGATGACAACCATCAGACCGACCATCCAGACATTCACGCCAAGCCCGACGGCGCCCAGCACCCGCGCACCAAGATGCCCGGCCATCATCATGCCGACCACGCTCTCCCCGATCATGGCGAGCTGGCTGAGCACGATCGGCAAGGCAAGGCGGAAGGTCGCGCTGATTTCCCGCGTGGTCGCGGGTTTGCTGCGAAGGGAGATCGACATGTCGGCACGCCTCGGAAAAAGGGTCCGGGCGCGCCGCCCTGGATCATTCCAGGGGCAGGACGCGGGTGCCGGCCTCAGCCGGCACCCCCGGAATCAATGAATTTCGCCAGCCTGCTTCAGCGCCTGGCGCATCTTGGCACCGGTGAAGCCCGATGCCCTGGCCATGTCCAGAATGACCTTCTCGCGGCGGGTGCACAGATCGATGGCGCCAGGAAGTTTCTTGACGCAATCGCGGGGAATCACCACGGCGCCATGGAAATCGGCATGGATGACGTCGTCATGGCTGGCGAGCATGCCGAGAATGTTCACGTCGCCGCGCATGCTGACCATGTGCACATGCGCATGGCTCGGCCCGATGCGGCCGCCAATGATCTGGAATCCCGGCGCCAGCATGTCGAGGTCGCGGAACGATCCGTTGGTGACGCAGCCAAGCACGCCGAGACCTTTATGCACCGTCGTCTGCACCTCGCCCCAGAAGGCGCCGTAGCCGGGGCGGTCGTCGATGTCCTGGATCACCGCGATGGTCGGCAAGTCGCCGGCCTCGACATATTCGTACCAGTCTTCGCGCGACGGAATGGGGCCGGTCGGCGGCTCCTTGGCGCGGATCAGGCCGGTACGGGCAACGCCCACGATCGGCGGAAACTTGCGATCGACGCAAAACATCTGCTCAACGGTGAAACCGATGGCGCGGCGCGCGGGAACGATGAGTTCGAGCCCATTGCAGATCGTCGGCGTGTCCCATTGCTTGAGCACTTCGAGATCGGCGCGCGTAATGTCAGCCATGCTGGTTTCCTCCCCTTAGCCGTCATGCCAATCTGACGTGGATGTGCGGTTTCGGCAATCGCACGCAACGCAGGTGCTGCCATGCAACCCGACTCCGCCGGCGCAAACGTCGCCCGTGGCGGCAAAGCCGTCTACGGCGCACCGCTCGGTATCCTCATGCTGCAGGCGAAGTTCCCGCGCATCCCGGGCGACATGGGCAACGCAGGGACCTGGCCGTTCCCGGTGCTGTACCGCGTGGTCAAGGGCGCAACACCCGAGCGCGTGGTGCTGCGCGGCGCCGAGGGTCTACTGCCGGCGTTCCTCGATGCTGCCGCCGACCTGGTCGCCGACGGGGCCGAGGCGATCACCACCAATTGCGGCTTCCTCTCCCTCTTCCAGCGCGAGATCGCGGCGCATGTGCGCGTGCCGGTGGCGACCAGCGCGCTGATCCAGGTGCCATGGGTGCAGGCGACGCTGCCGCCGGGCAAGCGCGTCGGCGTGATCACCGTCACCCGCGCAGCCCTGACGCCCCGCCACCTTGAAGCCGCCGGCGTGCCGCTCGACACCCCGATCGCCGGCACCGAGAACGGCCGCGAGTTTTTCCGGGTGCTGATCGAGGCGGCGAAGCCGGACATGGACGTATCGCTGGCGGCGCGCGACATCCTCGATGCCGGGCGGGCGCTGATGGCGGCGGATGAAAGCATCGGCGCCATCGTGCTGGAGTGCACCAACATGCCGCCATACGCGCATGCGTTGCGCGAATTGCTCGGCGTTCCCGTGTTCGACATCTACTCGCTTGTCACTTGGCTGCATGCGGGCTTGCGGCCGCGCGATTTCGGCCCGCCGGCCGACCGCGCGACCTGTTTCGCAATGAGGTGACCCTGACCCGGGTTTTTACCGGAACAGGGAAAAATTGAAGCGGGCCGGGTCATAGGGCGCCGGATCGATCACCGGCGGCTTGGCGCTGACGATGTCGGCGGCAAGCCGCCCCGAGATCGCCCCGGCGGCCAGTCCGATATGCCCGTGGCCGTAACAATGCACCACGTCGCCGCAGCCGCTCGCCGGCCCGATGCACGGCAGGCTGTCGGGCATTGACGGCCGATGCCCCATCCAAACTTTCACCCGCTCGGCCGGCAGGTCGCGCGGCAGGCCGGGATAGGTGCGAAGGGCATAGTCGCGCAGGATTTCGGCGCGCTTCCAGTTCGGTGCCGCGTCCAGCCCAGCGATTTCCACCTGTCCAGCCACCCGCAGACCCATGCGGGTCATGGTGTTCGACATCTTGCCGTCGCTCGGCATGATCGGCGTGCGCGGAAAGCTCTCTGGGTTGGCGATCATGGCGTGGTAGCCGCGCTCGGTCTCCAGCTTCACGCGGTCGCCCGCCTGCACCGCCAGCGGCTTGGACCACGCGCCGGCCGCGATCACCGCCTTGTCGCAGCTTATGCTTTGCTCCGCCGTCCGCACCGCCCGCAATCGCCCCTGCGTGATGTCGAAGCCCACCGCGCGGTCGCGCAGCAATGCGGCGCCCTGCGCCTGCGCATGCCGCACCAAAGCGGCGACATAGGCACCGGGATCGGTGCAATGCCCCCCTTCCTCGACCAGCAGGCCAAAGCTGTAGCGGCGATCGAGCGCGGGCTCGTACTGGCGCAACTGGTCGGCATCAAGCTCAATCCAGCCAACGCCGTTTTCGCGGCGCAGGTCCCAGGCGAGCTTTTCCGCCTCGAAATCCGCCCGTGTGGGGAAGATGTACAGCAGGCCGGTCTTGTGGATCAGTTCGCCGACGCCCGCCTCCTCGGCAAGCTGCTTGTGCCGCGCCGGACAATCCGCGACCAGCGGCCGCAACGCGGCGGCGGTGCGGCGCAGCTTGGCCACGCTCGACCCGGCATTGAGGAAGCGCCACAGCCAGGGCAGCGCCGTCGGGAAATACGACCAACGGATCGCCAGCGGCCCCAGTGGATCGGACAGGAAACCCGGCACCTTCTTCCACAGCCCGGGCACGCTCATCGGCACGACCGAGCTTGGGCTGAGCCAGCAGCCATTGCCGTAGCTGGCCGCCTGCTCGCCGCCGGGGTCGCCCGGTTCGACGATGGTGACGCGATGGCTGTCGCGCAGCAGCTCGACCGCAGTGGCCGCGCCGACGATCCCGGCCCCGATGACGACGACATGCATGGCAGCGCTCCGACCTCACGGGCTATCGCCGCCCGCGCTCTGCGGGCACGATATCCCAGTTGCAACAAGTCAACAGCTTCCATCGGAGGAAACGATGATCTACGAGCTTCGCATCTACCGCACCCTGCCCGGCCGGTTGCCCAACCTGCTTGCGCGATTCCGCGACCACACGTTGCGGATCTGGGAACGTCACGGCATCAAGCAGGCCGGCTTCTGGACGACGCTGGTGGGCGAATCGGCCGGCGACCTCACCTATCTCGTGGCCTGGGAATCGCTGGCCGAACGGGAAAAGAAATGGGCGGCGTTCCAGGCCGACCCGGAATGGCACAAGGTCCGCGCCGAAAGCGAGAAGGACGGGCCGATCAACGCCAATGTCAGCAACCAGCTGCTGCTGCCCACCGACTTCTCGACCGTAAAGTAACGGCCACACGGTCCGTGCTGTTCGTCGTCGCCGCCGGGGCAGGCGCTGCAGGGTTCGTGCAGGGCCTGTCCGGGTTCGGGTTCAGTCTCGTTGCGGTGGCGTTCTGGGCCTGGGTGATGGCGCCGGACGTGATGGGCCCGCTGGTGGTCGCCTGTGCCCTGCTCGGCCAGTTGCTGGGCGTCGGCACCATTCGCCGCAGCTTCGAGATGCGGCGTGCGTTGCCGTTCATCGTCGGCGGCCTGCTCGGCGTGCCGCTTGGGGCGGCGCTGCTGCCGCATGTCGAGCAGACCGTCTTCAAGACGGCGGTGGGCGCGTTCCTGGTGCTGTGGTGCACCGCCTTGCTGCTGGCGCGCGAGCTGCCGCGAATCGTCCGCGGCGGCCGGCTGGCCGACGCGACCGCGGGCTGGCTCGGCGGTGTTATGGGCGGCCTCGGCGGCCTCACCGGCCCGGCGCCGACGTTGTGGTGTACGCTGCGCGGCTGGGACAAGGATGCGCAGCGGGCAGTGTTCCAAAGCTTCAACCTGACCATGCTGGCCGCCACGCTGATGGTCTATGCCGCCGGCGGCCTGCTCACCATCGACACGCTGCGGCTGTTCGCGATCGCCGCGCCGACCATGCTGGTGCCGACGCTGTTGGGAGCCCGGCTCTACCGGCGCATCGGCGACATTGGCTTTCGCCGCGTCGTGCTGGTGCTGTTGCTGGCATCCGGCGTGGTGCTGCTGGTCAACACGCTGCCGCGCCTGTTCTGAAACGAAAGGGCGCCGCCCGACGGCGACGCCCTTCGATCCTTGCCGCGCGTTCCGTCAGGCGGCGATCGCGACCGCCCGTTTGGCCATCACGCCGATCAGATGCGCGCGATATTCGGCGCTGGCATGGATGTCGCTGTTGAGGCCGTCCGCCGGCGTGGTGATGCCATCAAGCGCGCCAGCCGACCAGTTTTTGTCCAGCGCCGCCTCGAACGCCTTGTGCCGGAACACCCCGCCTTGCGACGCGCCGGTGACCGCGACGCGCGCGCCGCCGGCCGTCTTGGCCACGAACACGCCGACCATGGCGTAGCGCGAGGCCGGGTTGCGGAACTTCATGTATGCCGCCTGTCGCGGAATCGGGAAACTCACCGAGGTGATGATCTCGCCCGGCTCCAACGCCGTGGTGAACATGCCCTGGAAGAACGCCTCCGCGGGCAAGCTGCGGCGGTCGGTCTTGATGGTGGCGCCGGTGGCCAGCACCGCCGCGGGATAGCAGGCGGACGGATCGTTGTTGGCGAGGCTGCCGCCGACGGTGCCGCGATGGCGAACCTGGTTGTCGCCGATCATCGAGGCGAGATCGGCCAGCGCCTTGAACGACTTCTTCAGCTCGGGCGAGTTGGCCACGTCGGAATGCGTCGTCATCGCCCCAATCGTGACGGTGTCGCCCGAGACGCTGACCCCGGTCATGCCGAGCTTGGACAGGTCCACCACGGTGGAGGGCTTGTTCAGGCGCTGCTTCAGCACCGGAATGAAGGTCTGGCCGCCGGCGAGCGCCTTGGCCTCGCTGTCAGCACTCAGCGTCTTGACCGCGTCCGCGAGGCTGGTCGGCTTCTGATAGGCAAATTCATACATCTTCGTATCTCCGATGGAGCAGGACTTGGTCGGCCGCCCGTAGGCGGCGGCCGCGGGAAAGCAAGGCTTACTCGGCCGCCATGCGCGGACGGCCGGATTGGATGATCGCCCAGATCTTCTGCGGGCTGGCGGGCATGTCGATATGTCGTACGCCGAATTCCTTCAGCGCGTCCACCACCGCGTTCACCACCGCCGGCGGCGAGCCGATGGCGCCGACCTCACCGCAGCCCTTCGAGCCGAGCGGGTTGTGGGTGCACATGGTGTTTTCCGTCGACACCTTGAAGTTCGGCAGATTATCGGCGCGCGGCATGGTGTAGTCCATGAACGATCCCGACAGCAGCTGGCCGGATTTGTCGTAGACCGCGTTTTCCAGCAGCGCCTGGCCAATGCCCTGGGCGACGCCGCCCTGCACCTGGCCCTCGACGATCATCGGATTGACCACCCGGCCGACATCGTCCACCGCGACGAACTGCACCACCTCGACCACGCCGGTGTCTGGGTCGATCTCGACCTCGCAGATGTGGCAGCCGCCGGGGAAGGTGAAGTTCATCGGGTCGTAGAACGCGGTCTCGTCCAGGCCTGGTTCCAGCGTCTCGATCGGGTAGTTGTGCGGCACATAGGCGGTGAGCGCGATCTCGCCCAGGGTCTTCGAGCGATCGGTGCCGGCGACGGAGAAACTGCCGTCCTTGAACTCGATATCCTCGACCGAGGCTTCCATCAAATGGGCCGCGATCTTCTTGCCCTTGGCGATGATCTTGTCCATCGCCTTGACCATGGCCGAGCCGCCGACCGCGAGGCTGCGGCTGCCATAGGTGCCCATGCCGAACGGGATCTTCGCGGTGTCGCCATGCACCACGTCGACCTGGGCGAAGGGTATGCCGAGTTGATCCACGACCAGCTGTGCGAAGGTGGTCTCATGCCCCTGGCCGTGGCTGTGGGTGCCGGTGAACACGGTGACGCTGCCGGTCGGATGCACGCGCACGTTGGCGACCTCGTACAGCCCGGCGCGGGCACCGAGTTGGCCGACCAGCCTTGGACGGCGCGATGCCGCAGGCTTCGAGGTAGGTGGAGACTGCCGATGCCGCGCAGCTTGCCACGGGCGCGCGGCGGCGGCCTGGCGGGCGGGGAAGCCGGCCCAGTCCGCTGCCTTCATCGCGGCGTCGAGCGTCGCGAAGTAGTCGCCGCTGTCGTACTGCACCGCCACCGGGGTCTGGTACGGGAAGGCGTCGCGGGGGATGAAGTTCTTGCGGCGGATCTCCATCCGGTCGTGCCCGGTGTCGTGGCAGATGGTGTCGACCAGCCGCTCCAGCAGGAAGGTCGCTTCCGGCCGACCGGCGCCGCGATACGCGTCCACCGGAACGGTGTTGGTGAACACGGCCTTCACCTCGGCGTAGATCGCCGGGGTCTTGTAGACGCCGGCGAGCAGCGTCGCGTACAGATAGGTCGGCACCGCCGGGCGCGAAGGTCGAGAGATAGGCGCCCATGTTGCACAGCGTCTTCACCCGCAGCGCCAGGAACACGCCATCCGCGTCGAGCGCCATTTCGGCGGTGCTGACATGGTCGCGGCCATGCGCGTCGGACATGAAGCTTTCGCTGCGATCGGCGGTCCATTTCACCGGCCGCTTCAGCCTGCCCCGCCGCCCAGGTGACGATCGCCTCCTCGGCATAGTGGTAGATCTTGCTGCCGAAGCCGCCGCCGACATCGGGTGCGACCACCCGCAGCCGATGCTCCGGCACTTGCAGCACGAAGGCGCCCATCAGCAGCCGAATGACATGCGGGTTCTGGCTGGTGGTGTAGAGCGTGTAGTCGTTGGTCGATCGATCGAATTCGCCGATCGCGGCGCGCGGCTCCATCGCGTTCGGGATCAGCCGGTTGTTGACGAGGTCGAGCTTCACGACCTTCGCTGCGCGTGCGAATGCCGCGTCCACCGCTCCCTTGTCCCCGAGATGCCAGTCGAAGCACTGGTTGCCGGCGATTTCGTCGAACACCAGCGGCGCGCCGGGTGCCACGGCGTCGCTGACGGTGGCGACCGAGGGCAGGTCTTCCAGCACGATGTCGAGCAACTCGGCGGCGTCCTTGCGCCTGCTGCCTGCGTCTCGGCGACCACGACGGCGATCGGGTCGCCGACATGGCGCACCTTGCCCTCGGCAAGCACCGGGTGCTTCGGCTCGGCCATCGGGCTGCCGTCCTTGCTGTGGATCTGCCAGCCGCAGGGCAGCCCACCGAGCGCTGCCATGTCGGCGGCGGTGAACACGCCGACCACCCCCGGCGCCGCCTTCGCGGCCGCGGTGTCGATGGAGACGATCTTCGCGTGCGGCCGGTCGCTGCGGCGGATATGCGCGTGCAACTGGCCCGGACGGTTGATGTCGTCGGTGTAGTTGCCGCGGCCACTGATGAAGCGCAGGTCCTCCTTGCGCCGGACCGATGCGCCGATGCCTTCGAACACTGCGTCCATTGTTCCCTCCGATGCGCCTCTAGCGGGCTTTTTTCTTTTGGGCTCGGTCTTCGCCGGTGCGATTTATTCGGCGGCCACCGCTTGCTTGCCGTGCATCAGCGGCAACGCCGCGGCGATCGCCTTGACGATGTTGTGGTAGCCGGTGCAGCGGCAAAGATTGCCTTCGAGGCCGTGGCGGATCTCTTCCTCGGTCATGCCCTGGGGATTGCTCATCACCATGTCGACGGCGCTCATCACCATGCCCGGCGTGCAGAAGCCGCATTGCAGGGCGTGATGCTCGCGGAACATCTCCTGCATCGGGTGCAGCGTGCCATCCGCCGCGGCGAGGCCTTCGATGGTGGTGACCTTGCTGCCCTCGGCCTGCAACGCCAGCATGGTGCAGGACTTCACCGACTTGCCGTCGACATGCACCACGCAGGCGCCGCACTGGCTGGTGTCGCAGCCGACATGGGTGCCGGTCAACCCGAGCTTGTCACGCAGCAGTTCGACCAGAAGGGTGCGCCCCTCGACCTCGACCGATGCAGATTTGCCGTTCACCGTCAGGGTCACTTGCGGCATGTCTCTTCCCCTCATTAATCGCATTGAAACATCGGACGCGCGGACCGGAAGGCCAACCGCGATCACGTGGCGGGAGTGTTGTCACCCGCACCTGTTATGGTCAAGCCATGCGCGGCGCGAAGCTGCCCCGGGGTAAATCCGCGTTATGCGGCCACGGGAACGACGGGGATCTGCGGCACCATGTCGAGGTGACAGGCAGAACTCTGCGCCGCGTTGCTGCCGGTGAAGGCATTCACCGATCGCAGTTGCGGCTCCTCCACGCGGCAGCGGTCGAACACGTAGGGGCAGCGCGTGTGAAAGCGGCAGCCGCTGGGCGGGTTGATCGGGCTTGGCACGTCGCCGCGCAGGATGATCCGCGCCCGCTTCGCCGTCGGGTCCGGCACCGGCACCGCGGACAGCAATGCGCGGGTGTAGGGATGGTGCGGCGTCGCGAACAGTGTGCGCCGGTCCGTCAACTCGACGATCTTGCCGAGATACATCACGGCGATGCGATGCGTCAGATGCTCGACGATCGCCAGATCGTGGCTGATGAACAGCAGCGCCAGCCCGAGTTCGTCCTGCAGGTCGGACATCAGGTTGACGATCTGCGCCTTCACCGACACGTCCAGCGCCGACACCGCCTCGTCGCAGATGATGAGGTCGCTGCCTGGCGCCAACGCCCGGGCGATGCCGATGCGCTGCCGCTGGCCGCCGGAGAATTCGTGCGGAAACCGCCGCATCGCGTCGCGCGGCAGCCGCACCTTGTCCATCAGCGACGCCACCCGGTCATCAAGCTCGGAGCCGTTCTGCGCCAAACCGAAATTGATGATCGGCTCGGCGATGATGTCGCGCACGCGCTGCCGCGGGTTGAGGCTGCTGAACGGGTCCTGGAACACCACCTGCACGCGGCGGCGCAGCGGGCGAAGCTGACTCGCCGGCAGGTTGTCGATGCGCTGGCCGTCGAGATAAACCTCGCCATCGGTCGGCTCGACCAGGCGCAGGATGGCTTTTCCCACCGTCGACTTGCCGCAGCCGCTTTCGCCGACCACCGACAGGGTCTCGCCCTTGCGGATGCTGAACGTCACGCCGTCGACGGCGTAGACGAAGCCGCGCTTGCCGCCGAACAATCCGGTCTTCAGCGGGAAATGCTTCTTCAGCACGTTGACTTCGAGCAGCGGCCGATCCGCGGCATTCGCGGCCGCGCCGTTCGCCGGGGTGGAAAGGGTCGCCGGGGTGGAAAGCGTAGTGCTCATGCCGCCATGGTCCGTTCCGCGTAATGACAGGCGACGTAGTGCCCGGGGCTTTTCGCTTCCACCGCCGGCGCGGTGGTGCGGCAGAAATCGGTCACCATCGGACAACGGCTGGCAAAGGCACAGCCGATGATCTTCTGCCGCAGGCTCGGCACCTGGCCGCCGATTTCAGTGAGCTTGGTGCGGCCCTCGCCGGACAGCGAGGAACCAAGCTTCGGCACCGCGCCCAACAGCCCGCGGGTATAGGGATGCTGGGGATTGCCGAAGATCTCCAGCGCGGTCGCTTCCTCGACCTTGCGGCCGGCATACATCACCACGACCCGCTCGGCCATTTCCGCCACCACGCCGAGGTCGTGGGTGATCAGCATGATCGCCGCGCCGACCCGGGTCTTGAGGTCGCGCATCAGGTCCAGGATCTGCGCCTGGATGGTCACGTCGAGCGCCGTCGTCGGTTCGTCGGCGATCAGCAACTGCGGGTTGCAGGCCAGCGCCATGGCGATCATGACGCGCTGGCGCATGCCGCCGGAGAGCTGGTGCGGATACTCGCGCACCCGGCGCTTCGCCTCGGGAATGCCGACCAGTGTCCAGCATCGTCGATCGCTGCGCATCTCGGCATCCGCGCTGGTTCAGGCCTTCGTGCAGTCGCACGGTTTCACCGATCTGCTTGCCCACCGTCAGCACCGGGTTGAGGCTGGTCATCGGCTCCTGGAAGATCATGCTGATGTCCTTGCCGCGGATCTGTCGCATCTCCGCGTCCGGCAGCTCCAGCAGGTTGCGGCCCTGGAAAAGTCACCTGTCCGGCAATCTTGCCCGGCGGCTCCTGGATCAGCCGCAGGATGGACATTGAGGTGACGGACTTGCCGCACCCCGATCTCGCCCACGATCGCCACCGTCTCGCCGGCGTGGATGTGAAAGGACAGACCTTCGACCGCGCGGACGACGCCGTCGATGGTGCCGAAATGCGTCTGCAGATTCTCGACACTCAGAAGCGGCTCGCCGCCGTGTATTTTCGTCGCTGCCATGCCCGTCAGATCCGCTTCGCGAGGCGAGGATCGAGCGCGTCGCGCAGCCCATCGCCGAGCAGGTTCACCGCCAGCACGGTGATCGACAGGAAGATCGCCGGGAAGAACACGATATACGGCTTCACCTGCCAGAGCGCCCTGCCCTCGGCCATGATGTTGCCCCAGCTCGGGATGATCGGCGGCGTGCCGGCGCCGATGAACGACAGCGTCGCCTCGGTGATCATCGCCGAGGCGCAGATGAACGTCGCCTGCACGATCACCGGCGCGAGGGTGTTCGGCAGGATGTGCTTCAGGATGATCATCCGGCACGCGCGTGCCGGCGGCGACCGCCGCCTCGACATACGGTTGCTCGCGCAAGCGACAGCACCACGCTGCGCACCAGCCGCGACACCGGCGGCACCTGGGTGACGGCGATCGCGACGATCACGTTCTGCACGCTCGCCCGCGTCAGCGCCATCAGCGCGATGGCCAGCAGGATGCCCGGGATCGACTGCAACCCGTCCATTACGCGCATCACCACCGTGTCGATGATGCGGATGAAGCCTGCCAGCAATCCGATGGTCATGCCGATCAGCGAGGCACAGAACGCCACCGAAAATCCGACGATCAGCGACACGCGAGAGCCGTAGAGCACGCGCGAATACACGTCGCGCCCGAGCATGTCGGTGCCGAACCAGTATTGCGCCGATCGGCACGCGGGTGCGGCGCGCCGGCGCCAGCGCCGTGGGGTCCGAGGTGAACAGCAACGGCGCGAACAGGGCGATGAACACCATGATCGCGAGCAGCAGCCCGCCGGCGAAGATCGTCGGGTGGCGATAGATGAACATCGCCACCCGGCCGCGCTGGCGTCGCGGCGGCAGCACCTCCGGCATGATCGGGGCGGCGTTGAAATCCTGGGGTGTGAGTGCTGTTGTGCTCAATACCGGATCCTCGGGTCGAACAATGTGTACAGGAGATCCACGCCCAGATTGACCAGGACGTAGACGAAGCTGAACATCAGCACCACGCCCTGGATCACCGGGTAATCCCGCCGCAGGATCGCGTCCACCACCAGGCGGCCGACGCCTGGGATGGCGAACACGCTCTCGGTCACCACCGCGCCGCCGATCAGGCTGGCGAAGCCGATGCCGATGATGGTGACGATCGGCACCGCGGCGTTCTTCAAGCGCGTGCACGAACAGGATCTCGCGCTGGTCCGACCCCCTTCGCCTTGGCGGTGCGCACGTAATCCTGGGACAGCACCTCCAGCATGGTGGCGCGGGTGATGCGCGCGATCAGCGCCATGTAGACGAGCCCGAGCGCGACCGCCGGCAGGATGCAGGTTGTGCAGCCAGGGCCAGAAGCCCTGCGCGATCGGCGTGTAGCCCTGCACCGGCAAGCCAGTCGAGCTGCAGCGCGAAGATGTAGGCCAGCACGTAGCCGACCACGAACACCGGCACCGAGAACCCGAACACCGCGACCACCATCACGCTGCGGTCGATCCAGGTGCCGCTGCTTCCAGGCCGCCAGCACGCCCATCGGAATCGCCAGCGACGAGCGAGAGGATCGAGCGTCAGGATCATCAGCGACACCGTCGGCTCGATCCGCTGCGCGATCATGTGGGTGACCGGCAGGTTGGTGAAGATCGAGGTGCCGAGGTCGCCGTTGCAGCACGTGCCAGAACCACTCGCCGAAGCGGATCAGGAACGGACGGTCGAGGCCGAGCGAGGCGCGGATCCGCTCCACGTCCGCCGGTGTCGCCTGGTCGCCGGCGATGATCGCCGCCGGGTCGCCGGGGGCGATGTACAGCAGGCTGAACACGAACAGCGCCACGATGCAGCATGACCGGAATCGTGGCCAGGATGCGCCGTGATGACATAGGCAAACATGCGCCGGGTATTTCCCTTTTCAGCAAACGAAAGCCACAGGCCAAATGGAAGGCGAAGGCCGGATGAGAAACGAAGGCAGGTCCGGCACTGGCCGCACCGGACCTGAATTAGCGCAGTATCACGTTTTCTTCACGTCCCAGAAGACCGGGAACGGCGCCTTGACCACGCCGGACAGGTTGGTCCGCCAGGCCTGGTACATCTTGAAGAAGCCGGTCGGCGCATAGATCACGTTGTCGATCGCTGGCCTGGTTGACATGCGCCATCGCCGCCTTCTCCGCCGCGGGGTCCGGGGCGGCATACCATTCGGCGATGCTCGCCTGCACCGCGTCCGATTTCGGCCAGCCGAACCATGCCGTGTCGCCGCTGGCGTCAAGGGCCGTGTACGGCGCCGGGTTCACGCAATCCGCACCGGCATGCCAGGTGTGGAAGATGTTCCAGCCGCCCTGGCTCGGCGGCTCCTTGCTTGGCGCGGCGCTGCGCCGACGGTGCCCCAATCGATGGCGACGATAATCGCACGTTCGATGCCGATCTTCTTCAGCAGGTCGGCGGTGACGTCGCCCTGCGGCCTTGGTGATCGCCACGTCCGTCGCCACCACCAGCGACGACCTTGGTCGCCTTGTAGCCGGCCTCGGCCAGCAGCTTCCTGCGCGGCTTCGATAGTTGCGCTGGCCTTTCAGGATGTCGCCGCCGTCCTCGGTGTAGAGCGGCGTGCCGGGCGTGAAGAAGCTCGGCAGCGGCTTCCACAGTTCGCTGTCGTCGCCGACCACCGCCTGCATGTAGTCGTGCCTGGCTCAGCGCCATCTGCACCGCCCGGCGGGCGCGCACGTCGTTGAACGGCGGATGCAGGTGGTTCATCCGCAACGAGCCGATATTGCCCAGCGGATCGGCGATGTCGACGGCGATGTTGCGGCTGCTGCTTCAGCAGCGGTACCAGGTCCGGCAGCGGCGTCTCCACCCAGTCGACCTCGCCGTTCTGCAGCGCGCCGCCGGCGGTGGCGGCGTCCGGGATGATCTTCCATTCGATGCGGTCGAACTAGCATGCGCTTGCCGCCGGACAGCCAGTCCCCGGCTTCTCGGCGCGCGGCGAATAGTCGGCGAATTTCTCGAACACCGCCGTCGCACCGGGCACCCATTCGTCCTGTCTTGAAGCGCATCGGCCCGGAACCGACATACTCGGTGATCTGCTTGAACGGATCGGTCGTGGCGATCCGCTCCGGCATGATGAACAGCGCCATCGGCGTGCTGCTCTTGCCGAGCGCGAACAGCATCTTCGAGAACGGCTGGTTCAGGCGGAAGCGGAACGTCCGGTCGTCCACCGCCTCCAGCGCGTCGAGCCGCGTCTTGATCACCTGGCCCATGGTGTCGCGCACCATCCAGCGGTTGAGGCTCGGCAGCACGTCGCGCGTCAGTGACGGCTTCGCCGTCATGGAATTTCAGGCCGGTGCGCAGCTTGAAGGTCCAGGTCTTGCTGATCGGCCGAGACCTCGTGCCCCTCGCACCATCTGCGGCTTGCGGTTCGAGTTTGTCGTTGACGCCGTACAGCGTGTCCCAGATCAGCACGGCGGCGTTGCGCACGACATACTGGGTGGTCCAGATCGGATCGAGGTTGGCCAGATTGGCCTGCGGCACGAACCGCAGCACCCGCGCATTCTGCGCCGAGGCGATGCGCGGGGCGGCCAGCGGCACGGCGCCGGCTGCAGCGCCGATGGCGGCTGATTTCAGGAACTCACGACGCTTCATGGGCGGGCGCATCCTTTGGTTTCCCTTATCGGGGTGGTCTCGATCATCGCCCGCCGGCCCTCACTCCGGCAACGACGACCATGCCCCAGGCGTCCACGGCTGGCCACAGGCCACCGTACCGTCCGGGCCAGCCCGTCGGGAAGGAATTGCACAGGAAGCCCGCATACACGCCGCTCGGCGCCACGGCTTCAATCCCCTGTCGCAGTCCCGGCCCGAGGACCTGGAACCGGCATCTCCCTGGCGCCCGGTTTTATGTTCAGCGGGGTTGGCGCCTGTCATCCCGCTGTAATGCGCGCATATGTAGCCGCAGCCGTCGCCGCTGCCTATGACTATTTGGGCGATTTCACGGCCGGTCCCAACCCGTTTGCGGATGCCTCAGCCGCGCCGCACGTTCCAGAACGTCGAGAAGCCGGGCAGCACGCCGACCAGGTCGGAGCGGTGCGCGATCGGCTGCTGGAACTGGCCGAGCGAATAATATGGCACGTCGATCATGCATTGCCGCTGGATCTTGGCGCAGATCTGCTGCTGTGCCGCGAGATCGGGCGCGTCGAACCAGTCTTGGCGCAGTTCCTCGATCCGCGGGCTGACCGACCAGCCGGGCCAGGCGGACGGCGCATCGCCGTTGCCGCGCATGGCGATATGCCCGGCCGGGTTCATCCAGTCGCTGCCGGCCCAGCCGGTGATGAAGGCACTCCAGCCGCCCTGCTCCGGCGTGCCCTTGTTGTTGCGCCGCTGCAGCATGGTGTTCCAGTCGGTGGCGACGTAATCGACGTTCATGCCGATTTTCTGCATCATGTCGGCGGCGACGTCGCCGAGGGCTTTGAGGGTGATGTAGTCGGTCGGTACCAGCAGCGCCGTCTTCTCGCCGGCATAGCCCGCGGCCTTCAGCTCCTCCTTCACCTTCGCGTAGTCGCGCTTGCCGCGATACGGCTCGAGCCCGGCTTCGCTCGCCATCGGCGTGCCGGGCGTGAAGACGCCGAGCGGCGTGTGGAACATCTCCGCATCGTCGCCGACGATCGCCTGCATGAACGAAGCCTGGTCGATCGCGCCGAACAGCGCCCGACGGATGCCTGGGTTGCTGAACGGATTCTGCAGGTGGTTGGGGCGCATCATCTCCACGGCACCGGTCCTGTCGGCGACGTAGACCTTCAGCTTCGGGTTTTTCTTCAGCAGCGGCACCAGGTCGAACGCGACCTGTTCCCACCATTCCTGCTCGTTGTTCTGCAACGCGCCGCCGGCGGTGGCGGCATCCGGGATGGTGGTCCACTCGACCCGGTCGAAATGGACGATCTTCGGCCCCGAGGTCCAATCCGGCGCGCCGCCTTCGCGCGGGCGATATTGAGCGAATTTCTCGTAGACGTTGCGCGAGCCTTGCAGCCGTTCGTCCATCTTGTAGCGGAACGGGCCGCTGCCGATGATCTCGGTGATCTGCTTGAACGGATCGGTGTTGGCCAGCCGCTCCGGCATCATCGCCGGCATGGGCGAGCCGACCTTGCCCAGCGCCACCGGCAGCAGCGGGAACGGCTTTTTCAGGCGAAACTGGATGGTCTTGTCGTCGGCGGCCGAGAGTTCGTCGGTCGCCGCCATCAAAGCGTCGCCCAGCGCGTCGCGTTTCGCCCAGCGCTTGATGCTGGCGACGCAGTCGCGCGCCAGCACTGGCGTCAGGTCGTGCCACAGCAGGCCATCGCCAGCCTGCGGTGCAAGCAAACCGCGTGCCTGCGCCCGAGCGCGCCGTAGGATCAGCCGAACCGGTCGGCTCGCTCCGGGCTGACAAGGCGTGCATCGCCATGGCGACGGGTCATGCCGGCGGCATCGAAGAACTCCAGCACCTGGATCGCCACCTTGCGGCCGATGCCCAGGCGGTCGCGGAAGGCGCCGGTGCCGAGGCTGCCCGTTTCTTGCTCAAGCCCTGCGCCGATGGTGATCATTTCGGCGAGTGTTTCGCGCAGGAAGAAATGGTCGGGAGCCACTTCCACCAGCCGGCCAAACCGGGCGATGCGGCGCATCGCGGCGCGCAGCAACGGCTCGGAGATCCCGGCCACCACGAGCAGGTCGCGCACCCGCGGCGGGCTGAACCGCGCGATGGCGATGGCGGGTGCCACCAGCGACCAGATCCGCTCGTCCTCCGCCGCCAGCATCGCGCGATGGTCCGGCAGATGCAGGAAGCGCCCGTCCTGGCGGATGCCGCCATCGCGCAAGGCCTCCTGCAGCAAGGCTGCAAACAGCGCTGATGGCGGGTTGCCGAGCGCCCGCGCCAGCTGCGCCGAGGTGAGGCCCGGCTCGGCGGGCTGCTCGCGATGCTGCGTGGCCAGGGTGTCGTTGAGACGTGCGCGCAGGGCCGCCAGCCAATCGGGTGCGACGGCAAAGCCGCCGGCCAGCACGGCGCCGGCCTGCGCCAGGACCCGATTCCTGCATTTGCGCCGTCAGGTTGCGGGCGCGGGCGAAGGGCGGGAATGCCAGCGGCGCGTCGGTTGTGAGTTGGCGCAATGCCGCGGCGACCGGCTGGTCCAGTGCCGCCAGCGTGGCGAGGCGCGTCGGCGTGCGCCCGCCGCGGCGTGGCGGCGCCGGGTCCAGCACCACGCCGCCGCCGATCGTGGCCGCCGCCGCGGCATCGCGCAGCACCAGCCGGTCGAGCGCCAGCGCGCCGATCGGCCGGCTCAGCGACAGTCGCACCAGGCCGCTGCCACCCGGCTCGATCGCGCCACCGAGCGCCGAGGCGCGGGCGGTGACGTGGCTGGCGGCGAGGTGCAGATGCACCTGCATGTCGCCGCGCATTGGCCGGCTCGTGGCCAGCAGGCGGATACGCGCGTCGAACATGGCGGTCGGCGCGTGCACGTCCGGATGCAGCACCCAATCGCCCCGCGCCACCGCCTGCCGCTCCACGCCCGCGAGGTTGAGCGCGACCCGCTGCCCCACCACGGCGAATTCGGCCGGCCGGTTCTGCGCGTGCAGCCCGCGGACACGAACCGCGACGCCCGATGGCGACAGCACCAGCCGGTCGGCGACATCGATGCGCCCGGCGAGCAGCGTGCCGGTCACCACCACCCCGGCGCCGGCGATGGTGAAGGCACGATCGACGGCGAGACGCGGATGGCCGTCTGCGTCCCGCGCCGCATGGTCCAGGCCGAGCAAGGCGTGCCGCAACGCCTCGACCCCCTGCCCGGTTATCGCCGAGACCGGCAGCACCGGCGTGCCCGGCGGCAGCAAGCCCCGCAATTGCTGCGTCACTGCGTGCACGTCGCCGGGGGCGAGATCGATGCGGGTGATCGCCGCGATCATTCGCGAAACGCCGAGGAGATCGAGGATCTGCAGGTGCTCGGTGGTCTGCGGCATCACCCCGTCATCCGCCGCCACCACCAGCAAGGCGGCGTCGATGCCGCCGGCGCCGGCCAGCATGGTGTGGACGAAGCGCTCATGCCCGGGCACGTCGACGAATCCCAGCGCGCCGGCATAGGCATAGCCGAGGTCGATGGTCATGCCGCGCCGCTTCTCCTCCGGCAGCCGGTCGGCATCGACGCCGGTGAGCGCGCGCACCAACGTGGTCTTGCCGTGGTCGACATGGCCCGCGGTGCCGATGATCAAGCTTGCTTCCCTTTCCGACCCGCGAAGCTTAAGAGCGGGATGGCATGGAAGCCATCCTCGCACGCGCCCTGACCGCGCACCGGCTGGCGTTGCTGCGCGAATTCCTGCGCTTCGCCACGGTCGGCTTCGTCGGATTCCTGGTGGACAACGCCACCGTCTATGGCTTGCGCAGCGCGATCGGCTTGTACTGGTCGGGCATTGCCGCCTATCTGCTGGCGGCGACCACCACCTGGGCGCTCAACCGGTTATGGACCTTTCGCGGCCGCGGCGGCGGCACGATGCACCGCCAATGGCTGCTGTTTATCGCCACCAACGCGCTCGGCTTCGTGCTCAATCGCGGCACCTATTTCCTGCTGGTCACGATCAGCCCGGTCTGCGCCGCCAATCCGGTGCTGGCGATTTTCGCCGGGACGCTGATGGGCATGTTCCTGAATTTTCATATGTCGCGCACGGTGGTCTTCAAATGATCCGGTGCCTTTCCCTCCTGGCGGTCATCGTCGTCTGCGCCGCGGCTTCGCCGACCACGCCCGCGCCGGGGCCGGTCCGGGTGATCGGCGCCCAGGGTTCGGGCTGCATCGCCGGCGCGGTGCGGCTGCCGGACACGGCGCCGGGCATGCAGACCATCCGGCTGTCGAACAGCTCCTTCTGGGGCCATCCCGACACCATCGCCGCCTTGCAGACGCTCGGCCGCGAGGCACAGGCGGCGGGTCTTGCGGACATCTACATCGGCGACATCTCCGACCCGCGCGGCGGCCCGTTGCGCGGCGGCCATTTCAGCCACCAGATGGGCATCGACGCCGATGTCTGGCTCGACCTTCAGCCGCCGCATCCGGTCCGACCCGTGGCGGAACGCGAGGCGATTGAGCCGGCGAGCCTGGTTCGCGCCGATGGCCGCGCCATTGAGCCCGCGCTCTGGCGGCCAGACCACGTCACCCTGCTGCGGCTCGCGGCTGGGCTGCCGGGGATCGACCGCATCCTGGTCAATCCGGCGATCAAGCAGCAGCTTTGCGCCGACGTGACGGGTGACCGCGCCTGGCTGCGGCTGATCCGGCCCTGGTACGGCCATGCCAGCCACATGCATATCCGTTGGCGCTGCCCCACCGACCAACCTGCCTGCGTGCAGGCGCCACCGCCGCCGCCCGGCGATGGCTGCGACGCCACGCTGCAATGGTGGTTCGATCAGTTGGGCGCGCCACCCAAGCCCGCGACCACGCAACCAGCCGCCCGGCCGCCGGTGCTTCCGGCCGCGTGCCGCGCCATCATGGCCGCCCCTTGAGCTCAGCGGAAATTGGCGCGTGAGGTTTGACCGACGGGCGGCTGCGGTCGCCATCGCCGGGCTCTCCACCTTCCTCAACCTGTATCCGCCGCAGGCCATCCTGCCGGCGCTGGCGGAAAGCTTCGGCGTGCCATCGGCGCGCACCGGCATCACCATTACCGCGACATTGCTGGCCGTCGCATTGGTGGCGCCGTTCGTCGGCAGCATCTCCGACCGGCTTGGCCGCAAGCGCCTGATCGTCGGTGCCTGCTTCGCCCTGGCGCTGCCGACGCTGCTGATCCCGCTGGCCGGCAGCCTGGAGGCGATGATCGCATTGCGATTCGTCCAGGGGCTGCTGCTGCCGTTCATCTTCACCGTCACCGTCGGCTATATCGGCGACGAGGCTCTGGGTCCGGAAAGCATACGCGTGGCCAGCGCCTACGCGCTCGGCACCATTTTCGGCGGCTTCGGCGGCCGGTTCGTCGCAGGCGTCGCCGCCGAATTCGGCGGCTGGCGGAGCGGCTTCGTGGTGTTGGGCATCATGACAATGATCTGCGGCGCCGCCATCCTGATGTTGCTGCCGAAGGAACAGAATTTCCGCCCAGTGGCCGGCGGCATCGGCGCCACGTGGCACACCTACCGCGAACATTTGACCAACCCACGCCTGCTCGCCACCTGCGGCGTCGGGTTCTGCATGCTGTTTTCCATGGTTACGACCTTCACCTACGTCAATTTCCATTTGGCGGCGCCGCCCTTCAACCTGAGCCCGGCGCGACTTTCGCTGGTGTTCACCGTCTATCTGCTTGGCCTCGTCACCACGCCGCTGGCCTCGCGGATGGCGCAGCGGGCGGGGCGGCGGGCGACGTTGCTGCTGGTGGCGGCGTTGGCGCTGGCGGGGACGATGATGACGCTCTCGGCAACGCTGTGGCTGGTGATCACCGGGCTCGCGGCGATTGCCGGCGGGTTGTTCGTGGTGCAGACGCTGTCCCTCGGCTTCGTCGCCGCCACCGTGCCGCGGGCGAAATCGACCGCCGTCGGGCTGTATGTCACCACCTATTATACCGGCGGCGCCCTCGGCGGCGTGGCGCCGGCGAGCTTATGGCGCTGGGCGGGATGGCCCGGCGTGGTGGGGCTGCTGGCCGCCGCCATGCTGATCATGCTGCTGTTGGGTGGATTTTTCTGGCGTGAGCCGAAGCCGTTCACGCTTCGTTAAACTCTCTTTCGCAAACTGCCGCCTCGCGCAAAAAGCGAACCGACTGCCCCGCGCGCCAGGCACCGAAAACCGGTCCTGGTGCGCCGGTCGTCACACAACATCGGCCAGCCGACGCATGGAGCGGGCGAAGGCTGCGAAAATCCGCTCCGCCGCCGGGTGAACCCCGTCCCGCACCACCCAGCGCCCCGCCACCATCACGTGCCGCACGGGTGACGAATTGCCGCTGAAGATCCACGAATCCAACAGCTTGTCGCCCTCACGTCCGACCAACGCCGGATGCGCCCGGTCCAGCACCACCAAATCCGCGAGGCACCCCGCCGCGATCCGGCCGGCGTCGCGCCCAAGCGCCTGCGCTCCGCCCGCCGTCGCCCGCGCCAGCAGCCCGTGCCCATCGGTGCCGCGCCCCCGCTGCACCAGACGCTGTCCGTAATCGAGCCACCGCAATTCTTCCACCGGACTGGTTGAGACATTGCTGTCGGACCCCACCGCAACCAACCCATTTTGCGCCAAAAACGCCCGCAAAGGAAAAATGCCGTCGCCAAGATTGGCCTCGGTGCTCGGACACAATCCCACCACCGCGCCGCTTCTCGCCAGGGTGAGGCATTCCGCCGCGTTGATATGCGTCGCATGCACCAGGCACCAGCGGTCATCCACCGGGGCGCTGTGCAGCAGCAAATCCACCGGCCGCCGCCCGCTCCAGGCCAGGCAGTCGGCGACCTCGCGTTCCTGCTCGGCGATATGGATGTGGACGGGCACACCGAGATCGAGTGCCAGTGCGGTTGCCGCCTGCAATTCTTCCGGCGTGACCGCGCGCAGGCTGTGCGGCGCGATGCCAACAGGGGTCTGGGCGGCAAATTTTCCGCACAGATCTGCGTATGTGTCTGTATCCAAAACAAATCGCCGCTGCCCCTCGGTCGCCGACGCGGCCCCGAACCCGGCCCGGCGATACAGCACCGGCAGCAGCGTCAGCCCGATCCCGGCCGCATCCGCCGCGGCGATGATCCGCTGCCCCAATTCCCCCCGGTCATCGTAAGCCGAGCCATCGGGCGCGTTGTGCAGATAGTGAAACTCGCCCACCGCCGTGTACCCGTACAGCAGGCACTCGACATAAAGCTGTGCGGCGATCGCCTCCACGTCCTCGGGCGTGAGCGCCGCCACGAAGCGGTACATGACGCTTCGCCATTCCCAGAAATCATCCGACCCGGACCGCTCCGCCAACCCCGCCATGGCGCGCTGAAAGGCGTGGCTATGCACGTTGCAAACCCCGGGAATCACCACGCCGGGGATCAATTCGCCCTCGCTGGCACCGGGATTCACCGCCACAATCCGCCCGTCAGTCCCGATCTCGATGCCGACGGAGGCCAAAATCGCCCCATCCACCAGGGCACACTCGGCCAAATAGGTATGCGTCATAAGTATCCTGTCCCGCGGTTGCACATCCGGCGCCGCGGCGGCACTTTAAGGACAGCATTCCGTCCCCACTATGGGGGCATCTCCGCCGCAAGGAACTCCTCCTCATGAACGCACCCTTCGACCCCAAGCGCCGCCGCTCGTCCGAAACGCTGGAGCCGGGCCGCTTCGCCGTCGGCCAGCCGGTGTCGCGCAAGGAAGACCCGGTGCTGCTGCGCGGCGAAGGCCGCTACACCGACGACCTCAACCTCCCCGGCCAAGCCTATGGCGTCATGGTCCGCAGCCGCGTCGCGCACGGCATCCTGCGCGGCATCGACACGGCGGAGGCCCGCGCCATGCCCGGCGTCCTCGCCGTCATCACCGCGGATGACCTGAAAGCCGCCGGCATCAAGACCATGAACGCCAATGTCACCGGCGCCAGCACCACGACGGCCGCCCGATCCCCACACCCGTCCAACGACGCGCTCGCCACCGACGGGTGCGTTATGTCGGCGACCCGATCGCCATCGTCGTCGCCGAGACCGCCAAGCAGGCCCGGACGCCGCCGAGGCGATCTTGCCTGACATCGAAACCCTCCCCGCCGTCACCACCGCCCGCGCCGCCGCCGCCCCCGGCGCGCCTGTGCTGCACGACGAAGCTCCCGGCAACGTCGTGCTCGACTGGAAATTCGGCGACGCCGACCTGGTCGACGCCGCCTTCGCCAAAGCCGCCCACGTCACCAAGCTGCGGATCCGCAACAACCGCATCGTCGTCTGCGCCATGGAGCCGCGCTCCGCCACTCGCCGAATACGACGCCGCCGCCGCAAGCTACATCCTGCGCCTCGGCTGCCAGGGCGTCTTCGGCATGCGCAGTTCCGTCGGCAACGTCATGGGCCTGTGCCGCCGACAAGCTGCGTATCCTCACCGGCCATGTCGGCGGCTCGTTCGGCATGAAGGGCAGCTGCTACCCCGAATATCTCTGCCTGCTGTACGCCGCCAAACAGCTCGGCCGCCCGGTGAAATGGACCGACGAGCGCAGCGACAGCTTCCTGTCCGACAGCCACGGCCGCGACCACGACATGACCGCCGAACTGGCGCTGGATGCCGAGGGCCATTTCCTCGCATTGCGCGTCACCGGCTACGGCAATCTCGGCGCCGGCCTGTCCAACGCGACGACCTTGCCGCCGACCATGAACATCGTGAAGAACATCATCGGCGTCTACCGCACGCCGCTGATCGAGGTCGCGGTGAAATGCATGTTCACCAACACCACCCCGGTCGGCGCCTATCGCGGCGCCGGGCGGCCCGAAGGCAACTATTACATGGAGCGCCTGGTCGACACCGCCGCCCGCGAGATGGGCATCGACCGCATCGAGCTGCGCCGCCGCAACCACATCACCCCAGACGCACATGCCCTACAAGGCGCCGTCGGCATGGTATACGACAGCGGCGATTTCCCGGTGGTGCTGGAACGCGCCATCGCCGGCGCGGATTGGGACGGCTTCGCCGCCCGCCGCGCCGAAAGCCGCCGCCGCGGCAAGCTGCGCGGCCGCGGCATCGGCCAGTACCTGGAAGTGACCGCAGCCTGCCGGCAACGAAATGGGCGGCATCCGCTTCGAGCCTGACGGCACCGTCACCATCGTCACCGGCACCCTGGATTACGGCCAGGGCCACGCTTCGCCCTTCGCGCAGGTGCTCGTCGACCAGCTCGGCGTGCCGTTCGAGAAGGATCAACCTGCTGCAGGGCGATTCCGACCAGCTGCATCGCCGGCGGCGGCACCGGCGGCTCGCGTTCCATCATGCAGAGCGGCGGCGCCATCGTCGAAGCCAGCGACATACGTCATCGAGCAAGGCAAGCAGAGCCGCCGCCCACATCCTCGAAGCCGCAGTCGCCGACATCGAGTTCGTCCGCCGGCCGCTTCAGCATCGCCGGCACCGACCGCGGCATCGGCATCATGGACCTCGCGGAAAGGCTTCGCGGCGCCGCCAGCCTGCCGGACGACGTGCCGGCCAGCACTCGATGTCAGCCTGATCTTCAAAGGCGTGCCTCAGCGCATTCCCCAATGGCTGCCACATCGCCGAAGTCGAAATCGACCCGAGACCGGCGAGATGGACGTCGTCAGCTACTCGACGGTCAATGATTTCGGCGTGCTGGTGAATCCGATGCATGGTCGAAGGCCAGGCCCATGGCGGCATCGTCCAGGGCATCGGCCAGGCCCTGACCGAGAGTCGTGGTCTACGACGAAGACGGCCAGATCCTGTCCGGCACCTACATGGACTACGCCCTGCCCCGCGCCGACGACGCCCCGAACTTCGGCTTCGCCAGCCATCCCGTGCCCGCCCGCACCAATCCGCCTCGGCGCCAAAGGCTGCGGCGAAGCCGGCTGCGCCGGCTCGCTGCCCGCGGTGATGAACGCCGTGGTCGACGCGCTGTCCGAACTCGGCATCACCCATATCGACATGCCGGCAACGCCGCTGAAGCTGTGGGAGACGATCGCGGCGGCGCGGCGATAACGATCCGTCCACCAACACTCGAAAGGGCCGCAAAATGCTGATTCGGCCCGCGCGGACGGAGGATCACGCCGAGATTTGGCGCATCCTGGAGCCAACGATCCGCGCGGGTGAGACATACGCCCTGCCCCGCGACATGACCGAAGCGGACGCCCTCGCCTACTGGACCGCGCCCGGCCACGAGATTTTCGTCGCCGAGGACGAGGGCGTGATCCTCGGCACGTACTATCTCCGCGCCAACCAGCAAGGCGGCGGCACGCATGTCGCAAACTGCGGCTACATGACAGCGAGGGAAGCGACCGGGCGCGGGGTCGCGCGGCGAATGTGCGAACACTCTCTGGAACGCGCCAGCGAGCGCGGCTTCAAGGCGATGCAGTTCAACTTCGTCGTCAGCAGCAACGCACGTGCCGTGCGCCTCTGGCAAAGCCTCGGCTTCCAAACGGTCGGGCGCCTACCGCTGGCATTCCTGCATCCGCACGATGGCTATACGGACGCGCTCGTCATGTTCAAGGCACTCTGATGACGGAAGCGGATGTCTAGAGGCGAAATTCCGTCTCATATGGCGCATCTCGTTCAGTCCCGCTGGCACTTTCGTCAGCGACACGGCGCCTCGGCGATCCGGCGACTGAAGCTGGCATTCCTGTATCCCGTTCGCTAGGATCGGTCTAGCTTCGCAACAGAAAGCCTGATCATGCGCCCGGTCTCACGCCTGCTTCTGTCCGCGCTCGTCATTGTCATTTCGGGCGGCAGCGAAGGGCCACGATCCTACGACGCCACCAGAAACATCCGATAATCCGCTCGCGCAACGAGCGCGCGATCACGACCGCTTCTGTCGGCCGGTCCATAGCTGACGCAACGTCTCAACGCCGCAGGATCTTTCATGGCCACTGACACCTGGATTGCGCTCGCGAACGGCAACTGGACCACCGGTGCCGACTGGAGCACGGGCGCAGAACCGGGGTTTGCCGACCTTGCGCTGTTGCTCTCTCCCGTTACGCTCTCGGTTTCGAGCTTTGTGATCCCGGGTGCGCTGGCGATCGGCTCGGTATCGACCCTCGATCTGCAGAACGGCGCATTTCTGGACGCCATTTCCGCGGTCACCAGCCAGGGCGTCATCGAGGTCGATGGCAACAGCACGTTCGGGGTTGAGATCAACACGCCGACATTCGACAACGCCGGCTCTGTTGTCGTTGGCGCGAACGCCAGTCTCGACATCTCCAGCGCGCAGTTCACCAACACCGGCACCATCGTCATCGGCGCCGGCGCCCAGGTGAGCCTCGAACTTCAGTCGACATTGGCGGCACTTCCCTCCCGCCTTGGCACGATCACCAACAATGGCGCCCCGATCGACATTACCCTTGAAGGCACGATCGCCAACACCGGCACGATCTTTGATTTTGCCCAGGCGAATGCACTGGGCGTGACCGGCCTCGGCTCCTTGTTTTCCAGCGCAACCATCCAAGGCGGTACCCTCGATGCCGGAGACGGCTCGCTGGTCTTCAGCCTGGCGACCCTCGACAATGTGACGATCCTTGGGCCGCTGACGCTGCCGGGCGGCATGGAAAGCCTGACCTTCACCGACGGCGTGACCTTCACCGGCTCATCGGGCAACGGCGCAGGCGTCATCAACGCACCAGCCGAATTCGAGGTTCTCGCCTTCACCGGCACCACCACGCTGGACGGCGCCACCCTCAACGTCACCTCGGCACAACCCGAGGGCCAATTCGGTCAGGTCGGCCAGCTCACCCTCGGCGCCCCCGGCTCGACCGACCTGCTGACGCTCGGCGCCCATCTTGTCGTCGACGTTCACGAAGGCACCGGCCCGGCGGTGCTGCGCGTCAACACGGCCCAGCTCGTCCACAATCTCGGCTCTATCGTCATCGACCCAAACGCCGGTTCGTTGCTGGTCCAGGCCAACGTCGCAGCCTCAACCCCCGCCTTCATCAATGACGGCGTCATCAGTATCGGCGCCGGCGATCGGGCGAGCTTCATGGGCGCCTACAGCGGCGCTGGCACGATCGACCTGCTCGGCGGCGCGCAGGTCAGCTTCACCAGCGTCGCCAACGGGGCCATCGATCTGACTGGAACCGCCAACACCGTCGTCCTCGGCTCGTCCAGTTTTGGCGGAACGTTGAGCGGGCTCGCCATCGGCGACGTGCTGAATTTCGCCCCAGGTCTCACGGTCACCGCGGCGGTCTTCGCCAGCGGCGGGGTGTTCGCCTTCAATGGCGGTACCCTGGTCGAAATCGTCGCCACGACAGACGATCTCACAGGCGACAACTTCAACGTCACTGCGGACAATGGCACCGGCGCCATCGTCTCCATTGCCTGCTTCGCCGCAGGCACCCGCATCCTCACCGCGCGTGGCGAGGTCGCGGTCGAGGCTCTGCAGGTCGGCGACCTCATCCGCCTCGCCTCCGGCGGCATCGCGCCGATCCGCTGGCTTGGTCATCGGCGCATCGATTGTCGCCGCCATCCTCGCCCGCAAGACGTGCTGCCGGTCCGGGTGCGGGCCGACGCGTTCGGCCCGGGCCTCCCCGTCCGCGATCTGCGGCTCAGCCCTGATCACGCGGTTTATGTCGCGGCCGACGCCGACGCGGCCGGAATCCTGATCCCCATCCGCTACCTCCTCAACGGGCACAGCATCGTCCAGGAGCAAGTTCCAGACGTCACCTACTACCACCTCGAACTCTCCAGCCATGACGTGATCCTGGCCGAAGGGCTTGCCTGCGAAAGCTATCTCGATACCGGCAACCGCGCCGCCTTCGCCAACGCTGGACCCGCCGTCATGCTGCACCCGGATTTCGCGCGTGCGGTGTGGTCTCGAAAGGCTTGCGCCGAACTGGTGCTGGACGGTCCACGCGTGGCGGCAGTGAAGCGCCGGTTGCTGGCAGAGGCCGCGTTGGGTGGCGCTCTGATCACCGCGGATGCCGACTTACGGGTTGTGGTGGATGGGATGGTCATTCCGGTCCATATCGAAGGTCCAACATGGCATGCCCATCTGCCAATTTCGGCGAGGCGTGTGCGGCTGGTCTCCCGCACTTGGGTTCCGGCCCACATGCGCGATGAGAACGACACGCGCAGTCTGGGCGTCGCCATCTCAGGTCTATGTCTTGACGGGCGCGAGGTGCCGCTCGATGACGCCCGTCTTTCTTCCGGTTGGCACGCGGCAGAGTCCGCGTGGCGCTGGACGAACGGCGATGCCGGGTTGGCGTTGGCCGGGGTGCGGGAGATGTCGTTCAGACCGGCCTTGTCGGGCAGCTACTGGGCAAAGGGGCGGACTGCTGCAAGAGCCTACGGCTAGGAGGGATTGCGCTAGGTTATCAGCATCTGAACCGTGTTGTTCAGCATGTGCGGCAGGCAACAGCAGCGCCAGCCCATAACAGGACGTGGCCGACGATCAGTTTGGCAAGCTTGTGGTTTGGCGATGCTGTCGCCCACGGCCCGGTCCCTGCGCGCGCCAAACCATGCCACGAACGAAAAATTGAGGAGGGATTTCTGCCGCACCTGGCGGCTGGGCGCTGCGTGCTCGTGGTATTGATCGCAATCAGTGCACCGGACTTAAAGCGAAAAGCAGCCTCGGTGCGGCTGACGGGAGATCACGCGACGCGAAAGACAATAATACGGGAGGTTCACGTGCAAACAGTTGTACGAGCATATTCCGGCAAGGGCGCCAAGGAGTTGTTTGATCTGCTGGAAAAGCACAAGGCAGACGTGGAAAAGCTGATGCGGTCGGTCAAGGGCCTTGTCGGCTACACCCTCGCCCGCAGCGGCGACGGTGGCTTCTCCGTGACCGTGTGCCAGGACAAAGCCGGGGTTGATGAAAGCGTGCAAAAGGCGAAAGACTGGATCGCGAAACATGCCGGAAGCATTGGCGCGGCCGCACCGAAGGTTTCGGAAGGGTCCGTCACCCTTCACCTGAAATAGCGACCGTGCTGTGGCGGGCGCCGGCGTTGCGGCGCCCGCCAGCGTCCGACGAAAACGCCGCTCGACCGATTTGGCGCGACAACGCAAGACGCTCAGCGGCGCGGAACCTCCGCCTGTCCCCCGCGCACCTGATCCCACCACGGACAGACCCCGGTCATCCGTTGGTAGTTTCCCTCGATCACCTGCACCGGTGCCCGCCTCGCCTCGGTGGTCATCGGTGCGGGCGCATCCGCCGGCGGGCCGTCGCCCAGCGATTTAAACAGGCCGTGATGGCCCCAGTAACTTCCCACGCTGGTCATCTCGTGCGGCCGCCACGTCGCGTCATCCACTTCCCGCCCGCCCCAACCGCATTCCACCAGGATGTCGGACGGGGTGCGCACGTAATACGACGTCATCAGGTCGTTGGGATGCCGGCCCAGCGTCGCCGCGATCCTCGCCCGTTCGCCGAGCGCGATGTCGTAGCCCTGCCCGACATCGTCGAACGAAAAATACTCCACCAGCAGGTGGTGCATTCCCCGCCGCGGCGCCTCGACCAACGCCAGGCTGTGGTGGCGGGGATTTACGTGCAGGAAATACGCGGCAATCGGCGCGCGGATGTAATCGCTGACGCGGAAGCCGAGCAGATCGCAATAGAACGCGCGTGCGGCCTCGATCTCCGGCACCGCAAGCAACGTATGCCCCATTCCCTGCGGGCCGGTGCGGAAGCCCGAGATGTTGCGCCCGGGCAGGAACGGCGCATCGGCGATTTGCGCGCCGTGAAATGCCTCCAGCCGGTTGCCCGCAGGATCGCGGAAGGAGATCAACCCGGCCACGCAGCGTTGGTCGGCAAGGGCGCCAGGTTCGCGCTGGACGGGGATGTTTGCACGATCCAGCCGTGCGGCCAGGCCATCCAGAGCCGCGGCATCCGCCACTTCCCAGCCGAACAGCTGTTCGCCTTCCGCAAGCCCGCGATCGACGATCAACCGCTGCTTGCGGTCGTCCATGCGGAACGCCCGCATGCCGCCGCCGCGATCCACTGCCTGCATCCCCACCCAACCGGTCGCGAACGTACCCCAGTCTTCGAGCTTGGGCGAACCGATCCCGAGATAGCCGAATGCCTGGATTTCCATGGCCTTCCTCCCCGTTCCCACCGACGCCAGATCGCGCTGCCGACCACAGCTGCGATGCTGCAAACGATGCTCGCCGCTCCGCAAGCACGCCGCCGCTATGTTCCGCTGTTGTGACCGCGGACGCCAGGGCAAACCGAGCATGCGCGGCGGCGGTCACCTCAAAGGCCGGCTTGGATGCCCCAGACGGCCAGCGTCAGCCGCATTTCGTGTCGATACGCCAGCAGGACGAACAGGCTCGCCAGCCACACCTCGCATGCTTGCTTGAACAGCGACGCGCCGTCGTCATACGGGTCGATGCCGAGTGGACTCACGACATGGAAGAAGATCGCGCCGCTCATGATACCGAGCGCCAGCAACGCGCCCCACATCCGCGTCGGCGGCATCACCACCAGAACAGCGGCGGTGATCTCCATACTGGCGACGGCGAGGCGAAACGGCTTCTCGTGGCCATGGATATGCAGCCAGTCCGACAACACGGTGAACAGCCACACCGAGCCTGGGTTGCCGGTGAGCTTGTACTGCTCGTACCACAACAGGATGCCGGCGATGAACAGCGCCGCCGGCCAGGTCAGCCATTTCAGTATGCGGTCGGAGCCGGCGTTCATGGCGTCTCCCCTTTACGTCAAGACCCAGGCGATCGGGGATCGTTACACCCGCTGCCTATTCATGGAATTCCAGCACGGTGCCCATCGCGTGGGAAGACGGCACGACAATTCGCCCGCCGTCGCGCCGCAGGCCGGTGACGCCGCCGGCGGCGAAGGCCGCCTCTGCCTGAGCCAGGTCGCGGGTGCGGATGCTGAGCGCCGCCATGTATTGCGCGCGGCCATCGCCGCGAGGTGCCGCCGCACCGAACTGGGCGGCGACGCGGTCCGGCGTCACGAAGTCGAACGACGACAACCCGGCCACCAGCCGACATCCGCCGTCGATCTGGCGGACCGATGTTGGCCCGAACATGCGCGAGAGGATGGCGCCGGGCGCTGCCGGGTCGCTCGCCGCGATCACCGCGCGGGAGATGCCGACCGCGCCGTTGGCATGGCTGCGCCACTCGTCCCGCCAGACCAGGTCGCGGGTGAAATGATGGCAGAAATAAAACCGCCCTGCCGGCATCGTCTCCGGCGCAAGATGCACGGTACGGAACACCGCGTCGCGCGCGCCGCCTTCGAACTCGACCGGGCGGGAGAATTCCATCGGCGGCTGAACCTTCACACCGGCCGCCGCGCAGGCGGCATAGGCGGCGGCGGAATCTTCCGTGCCGAACACCAAACCGTTCAACCCGATCGGCGCGTTCATGACATCGGTGCGCTGGGTCGGGCCGGGCGCCACGGCGATCAGCTCGAGATAATCCGTGCCGAAGATCGCCAGATGGTTCATCGAGCCGAGCGTGTGGTAGCCGCGCGGCGTCATCGTGAAGCCAAGACGGCGATAGACCTCGAGGCCCTCGTCGAGCCGGTCACGGCAATTGACGACGACGTGGTCGATCGTCGGGGCTGGAAGGGCCATTTTCATCTCCGGTGCAGGTTGGTCAGGACAACAAGGCGGCCGCTGTCTCAAGCTGCGGCGAGCGACCTTGTTGGTGCCGACGAGCGGTAGCCCCGATGTTGGTAAGGCGGCGCGTCGGCGAGCGCAAACCGCTCGACCTCGGCCGCATCGGTCGCGGCACCTTGGCTAGTGCCGGGTTCGGGAACGCATCACCGCGGGCCGGAGACCAGGCGGCCTCCAGCGGGTTTGCCAACGCCGGCTTCGCAGTGGCCGCGCCTGGCGGCAGGCGCCGCTCAGCGCCGGAGCAGGGTGCCGAGCATGTAGCCCGCGGCCAGCATCACGAAAGCCATGGTGATCGGCTCCCGCCGCATCGCGGAGCGGAACCTGGTCACGCCGTCGCTGACTTTGGCGACCGCGGCGGCACCCTGGCCGGCCGCGTTGGAGACGCCTTCGCCCACGCTCTGCGCCGCATTCTGCACGGTCTGGCCGAAGGTCGCGGAGGTTGAACTGCTCATTTCGGATCTCCTGTCGGCCCGTTTTGCCTATCCGTGTGGAACGCCGCCGAAGGATGCGGGTTGCTCCCCACGCCGATCTATTTCGCCCGCGACTGCCCCGGCTCCGGCGGCATGACGTCATTCGGGCCCGCATCCGGATCGGTGACGACGACATGCATCGAAGCCATGTCCGCCGGCGTCAGCCACGTCACGCCACCCGGCCCCGTCTGCGTCATCTTGGCGACGATTGCCGGCGGCACGCCGAAATGCGCGATCTGCACCGCCATCCCGTCCGTGGCTCCCATCGAGCCCGCGGTTTCCTCCCCGGCGAGGGAGGCTCGGTGCACCCCGATCCTGGCCCCTGCCCCGGCCAGCCGATACGGGGCGGCGGCGAACATCAGGAAGCACGCGGAGGCGCATTTGCCGTGGGCGGCCACCGCGACGGACAGCTGCATGTCGCGGATCGCGCCGGCCATCTTCTCCGCCTCCAGCACGCTGCCGCCGGGACTGTCGACGATCAGGCCGGCCAGTCGCTCGGCCTTGTCGATGGTGTCGCAGAATGCCAGCAGGCGATGAAAATCACCCGGAACCACCGGCCCGGTGGCGTCGATCACGGTTCGGTTGCCCGGCACTTCGCGCAAGGTGAACTGCATCGCCTGGGCGGCATGCAGCGGCACGCCCAGTCCAGCGATGGCTGCCGGCGCGATCAGCATCAGCATCAGCAGGCGGAAGAACGATTTCACTGCGATATCAGGACCGACCGGGGTTGCACGATTCGCCCGGCAAAAATCCCATGTGACTTGTTAACGGATCATTTGCTCCGCATCATGCGAACAAGCGAGGCGAGGCCGCCCGCTTTCGACACGGACCCTACACGGCACGGAGGATGACACGAATGGCGCGCATCGGGATCATGGTGGATTTCAGGATCAAGCCCGGCAGTTGGGCCGCGTTCAACACCCATATCCGCGCGCATGCCAGCCGCACCTTGCAGGAGGAGCCGGGCTGCGAACGTTTCGACGTACTGCAGCCGCTGGGCGACGACGGCAAGCCGGACCACGGGCGCATCATGCTGTGCGAGGTCTACAACGACATGGCGGCGTTCGACGCCCATCGCCGAAATCCGCGCATGCCAAGCGTCGCCGAAGGATCAAAGCCGCTGCTGGACGGCCGCGAGCTGACGATCTGCGAACTGGACTGACGCGGGGGCCAGGCCGGGCGGCAAGCCCGGCCTCGGGTGGTTACGCGCCGACGGCGTCGGTCACGCATTTCTTGGTGAAGCTGGTCTTGGCCGCACCGGCCAGCTTCTTGTCGGCCGCCGCCGTGTCGCACGAAGCCGTGGCATCGGACTGGCATTTCTTCATGAAGCTGGTCAGCGCCGCACCGGCAAGCTTCTTGTCCGTGGCGGTGGCCTTGCACGACATGTCGGCCGCCGAGGCCATTGACGGCCACAACGCCGTGGCGGCGAACAGGCTCAGCGCCGCGGTGAACAGGATCGCTTTCATGGCGTCGTCTCTCCACTGGTCACGACACCAAGTTTGCACGATCCACCGCAGCGAGGCGCGCCGGCACGAAAAGTTTACGGCATCGGCTCATTGCTCCGCGTCAGAGCGTCAGGCCGCCATCGACGACGACGGTCTGCCCGGTGACCATGGATGCGCCGAAGCCCAGGAAAACGATGACCTCGGCCAGATCCTCGGGCGTGCAGCGGCGTTTCAGCGCCGCCTTTTCGATCGACTGCCGGCGCCGCTCATCGCCCCATTCGATCTGCCACGAGCTGTCCACCGCCCCTGGCGCCACGGCATTGACCCGCACCTCCGGCGCCAGCCCACGGGCGAGATTCTTGGTCAGGTTGACGACGCCCGCCTTGGTGGCGCCGTAGGCGAGCGAACTTCCCACCGAGTGCAGGCCGGCGATCGACGCCACCGAGACGATGGCGCCATGGCAGTCCTTCAACGCCGCCGCCGCCGCCTTGGAGCAACGGAACACGCCGAGCAGGTTGGTTTGCAACACCTCCTCCCACAGCGCGTCGGTGATCAGGTCCAGCCGCGCCGGCTCGACGACTTCGCGCACCCCGGGCGTGCCGGCGTTGTTCACCAGCAGGTCCAGCCGCCCGAGCTTGCGGATCGCCGCCTCGATCATCGCGGGGCCTTCCAAGGCCTCGCCGACATTGCCGGGCGCCTCCACCGCGTTCAGTCCCTCCTGGCGCAAATTGGCCACCGCTTCCGGCCCGCGCGGGTCGCCGGGCAGAAAATTGACCGCGACCGCGCAGCCCATGCGGGCCAGCATGGTGGCGGTGGCAAGCCCGATGCCGGAGGCAGCGCCGGTCACGATGGCGGCCTTGCTGGAAAGGTCGTAGCGCAGCTTGTTGGCGTGTGAGAGGCTGGTCATCTTGTCCCTTGAAACAGACGGTCGCGGCAGCGACGCTAAAACAGGCTGTCGCCGCCGGCGACGTTAAAACAAGCTGTCGCCGGCGGCGACGGCGGCAAGATGGTGGTTGGTGTCGCCGAACATCAGCTCGATCATGGTCATGCGCTTGAAATAGTGGCCGACCTTGTATTCCATCGTCATGGCGATGCCGCCATGCAGCTGCACCGCCTCCTGCCCGATATGCCGGCCGGATTTGCCGATCTGCACCTTCGCCGCCGACATCGCGCGGCCACGTTCGGCGGCATCGTCGGCGCTGGCCATCATCGTCGCGTACATCGCCATGCTGCGCGCCTGTTCGAGTGAGACGAACATGTCCACCGAGCGGTGCTGCAACACCTGAAACTCGCCGATGGCGCGGCCGAATTGTTTTCGCGTCTTCAGGTAATCCACGGTGATCTCGTGCATCTGCGTCATGCCGCCGACGGCCTCGGCGCATATGGCCGCGATCGCTTCGTCCACCACCCGCTCCGCCACCGGCAAACCGCCGCCGGGATCGCCGACCGCTTCGGCCGGCGCGTTGTCGAAGCTGATCTCCGCGGCACGCAACCCGTCTTGCGTGGGATAGCCGCGCCTCGTGACGCCGGGCGCGTTCGCGTCCACCAGGAAGACGCCGATGCCGCCACGGTCACGCTCGCTGCCGCCGGTGCGCGCGGTCACCAGCAGTTTGTCCGCGCTGTCGCCGTGCAGCACCACGCTTTTTTCGCCGTTCAGCACCCAGAAGCCGCCGTCCCGCCGGGCAGTGGTCGCGACGTCCGCCAGATTGTAGCGAGAGTGGCGCTCGACATGCGCGAAGGCGAGGATGAGCTTGCCGGCCGCGACCTCGGGCAGGATCGCCGTCTGTTGCTGGCCCGAACCGGCATGGCGGATCAGCCCGCCGCCGAGGATGACGGTGGCGAGATAGGGCTCCACCACCAGGCCGCGGCCGAACGCCTCCATCACCATCATGGTCTCGGTCGCGCCGCCGCCGAAACCGCCATGTTCCTCGGCGAAAGGCAGGCCGAGCAGGCCGAGTTCGGCCAGTTGGCCCCAAACCTCGCGGCTCCAGCCATCGGGCTGGGCGGCGTATCGGCGGCGTTGCTCGAAGCCGTAACGGTCGGTGATCAGCCGCTCCACGCTGTCGCGCAGCATCCGCTGGTCGTCGTTGAAGTCGAAATCCATGAGGTCAGATTCCTAAAAGCCGAGGATCGCCTTGGCGACGATGTTGTGCTGGATTTCGTTGGATCCGCCATAGATCGAAATCTT